>CAWGDH010000014.1:0-572658 GCA_963821215.1 uncultured Acidobacteriaceae bacterium
TCGCGTCTCCGTTTATGGCAGCAAACGATGAAAATACAAAAAATGCTCTTCACGCACGTAGCCCATCTTCTTATAGATATGCTGGGCCGCCAAATTGTCGTGGGCCGTGGCCAGGGTAAGTCGCTCGGCGCCGGTGCTGCGGGCAAACTCTTCCGCGTAGTTTAGCAATGCGGAAGCGACGCCCTGGCCGCGGGCCGGCGCATCCACATAGAGATCTTCAAGAAACCAGATCGGGCGCATCGCCAGTGTGTTGGTGGAAGGCATCAAGTGCATAAAGCCGATCGCATGATGGTCGTTCCAGGCCAGAAAATACCGTCCCGACGATTGCGTGACGCGGTCGCGAATAAAGGACGAGGCGCGCTCCTCCTCCGGCGCTTCGCCATAAAAAACACGATAAGCAACGTACAGCCGCAACAACTCACTCAAATGCGTGGTCGATGCAGCTTCTATCCGGCAAGTCGGCCTGTTCATAGGATTCGTGAACCCATCTCTGAGACTAACGAAGATCACGAGAAAGAACTCAGTCCCGTAGGGACGGCTGAGAGCCATACTTGTCCAAATTAGCTTCCGGCCGAGGGAAAGAAACCGCAGGTCCCTCCACTACGCTGCACTGATCAACATCCACGTATGCGGCTTTCTCAGAAAGCCGCATGAAATTCGCCAACGCCACCAGTCTCAACAGGAAATCCGGGGCAGCGTAGTGGAGGGACCTGCTGTTTCTTTCCCTCGGCAGGAAGCCGTGTTGCTGATAAAGGTCGCTCCCACCTTAATGCGCAGCGCCCGCAAGTTCTCCCAACTCCGCCGCAACCGCACTCAAGCCCTCTTCCAGCACCTGCAGAGCATCCCCAAATTCCTCATCGGTGATATTCAGCGGCATCAACAACCGGATGACGTTGTCATACGTCCCCGCCGTCAGCACCAGCACGCCCTGCTGCAGGCAATGCTGCACCAGCTTTTTCGCGGCCGGCGCGCAAGCAGCTCCATGAGCATCGACAAACTCCATCGCCTGCATAGCGCCAACCCCGCGAACGTCCGCAATAAAACCATGCTGCCGTTGCCAGGCTGCAGCCCTGCGCTGAAACTGTTCTCCCAGCCAGCGCCCACGCGCCAGCAACTTTCCATCAGCAAATTCTTCGAAGACCGCCAACGCCGCCGCGCAACACGCAGGGTTGCCGCCGAAGGTGCCACCCAGGCCACCCGGACCAGGAGCATCCATGATCTCCGCGCGTCCGGTGATCGCCGCCAACGGCATGCCGCCGCCGAGAGATTTAGCAGTGAGGATCAGATCAGGCTCAATGCCGAAATGACTGCTGGCAAAAAGCTCCCCGGTGCGGCCGAAGCCGGTCTGTACCTCATCGGCGACAAAGACGATGCCACGCTCGCGGCAGATCTTGGCCAGAGCCGGCAGAAACCCGGCAGGAGGCACGACAAAGCCGCCTTCCCCAAGCACCGGCTCCACTACGATGGCCGCAATCGACTCGGCGGCCACCAGGCGCCGGAAGGTCTGGTCAAGCAATTCAGCTACTTGACCCTCGGTCATCGGTCCGCGGTTGGAGAGCCGCGCATTCGCAGGCACTCCGTAAGGGATGCGATACACATCCGGTAGGAAGGGCCCGAACCCTTCCTTGTAGGGATGAGTCTTGCTCGTAAGCGACATGCCCAGCATGGTGCGGCCGTGAAAGCCATCTTCCACCGAAAGCACCGCAGGACGTCCAGTGAAGGCGCGAGCAATCTTCACCGCGTTCTCCACCGCTTCCGCACCGCTGTTCACCAAAAACGTCTTCTTGGCAAAGCTGCCCGGCGTGAGCTGGTTGAGCTTCTCCGCCACCGTGACATAGCTCTCGTAGCCCGTGACCTGGAAGCAAAGATGAAGAAAAGCGTCGAGCTGCGCACGCACCGCGCTGACCACTCGTGAATTCCGGTGGCCAACATTGACGCAGCCAATGCCGCCGCCCAGGTCGATGAAGCGATTACCATCCACGTCCTCGAGCATCGCACCCTCAGCGTGGCGGACAAACAGCGGGGTAGAGGCATAGACCCCGCGCGGGACCGCCTGCAACCGGCGCGCCGTCAACGCACGCGAATTGGGTCCCGGAATTTCTGTCTTCAGACGGATGTTAGGCATATCAATACCACCCAATCGGTGCTTCATTCAAATTGATGTAGACCTGCTTGGTCTCGAGATACTCGTCAATGCCATGGATCCCCAATTCCCTGCCGAAGCCCGACTGCTTAAACCCTCCCCACGGCGCTTCCACGCAAGTAGGCTGCATGTGATTAACCCACACCACGCCGGCGCGGATGGCCTTAACCATGCGCATAGCGCGATAGATATCGCGCGACCACACAGCAGCGGCTAATCCGAAAGGGGTATCGTTGGCAATCTTGAGCGCCTCGCGCTCGTCCTCGAACGGAATGACGCAAGCCACCGGGCCGAAGATTTCTTCCCGCGCGATCCGCGCCGAATTGTCCACGTCGTAAAAGATCGTCGGCTCGACGTAATAACCGCGGGTCAAAGAAGCTGGCCGGCCGCCGCCCAGCGCCAGTTTGGCTTCTTGCTTGCCCAGCTGCTGATAAGCGGAGACCCGATCATATTGTTCCCGGCTGACCAGCGGACCCATTTTGGTGGAACGATCGAGCGGCGGCCCCAGCTTGATCGTGCGCGCCTTCTCCGTCATGGCCTCGAGAAATTTCGGATAAATTGATCGCTGCACCAGCACCCGGCTGCCGGCTGAGCAGACCTCACCCTGGTTGATGAAAACCCCGAAGAGCGCGCCATCAATGGCCGCCTCAAAATCCGCGTCGGCAAAAAAGATGTTGGGCGACTTGCCCCCCAACTCGAGCGTCACCCGCTTCAGCGTGTCGGCGGCCGACTTCATGATGATCTTGCCCACGGCCGCAGAGCCCGTAAACGCCACCTTGTCGACATCAGGATGGGCCACAATCGCGGCGCCCGCCGTCTCTCCCAGCCCGGTCACGACATTGACCACTCCGGCCGGCACTCCGCACTCCCCCAGCCAACCGGCCAGCTTCAACATGGTAAGGGGCGTCTGCTCCGCCGGCTTCAACACGCAGGTGCAACCGGCAGCGATCGCCGGCGCCAGCTTCCATGCGGCCATGCCCAGGGGATAATTCCAAGGAATAATCTGGCCGGCAACCCCAACCGGCTCTTTCAACGAGAGGCTGAGCGCATTGTCGGGAACCGGGTTCACCAGGCCGGAGACCTTGTTGGCCAGTCCCCCGTAATACTCAAAGCAAGTGGCGGCATCGGCGATGTCGTATTCCGCTTCAACGATCGGCTTGCCGCAATTGCGCGACTCCAACTCCGCCAGTTGCGCAGCTTCCTCACGCAGCTTGGCCGCGATACGAAACAGGATGCGGCCCCGCTCCTGCGCCGTAGTCTGCGGCCATCCACCTTCATCAAAGGCATACCGCGCCGCAGCCACAGCCGCGTCAATATCAGCCGCGCAGGCATCGGGAATTTCCGCGATCACTTCTTCGGTCGAAGGATCATAGACAGGAATGCGCTTTCCAGAAGTACCTTCTGTCCATTCACCATTGATAAACATCGGTTCAGAACTGGTCTGTGAGATAGCCATGGGGGAATCCTTTCGAAAGCTGGCTGTAGGCGGCAGCATGCCGCCGCCCAAGAAAAGGCTACGCCCGCGCCATGGTTTCCTGCTGCGCCTGGGCCAGTGCCGGTGCAACTTCCTCAAAAGCCGACAGGTGCTTATCGATATCAGCCATAGAGTGAGCGACGGAGATGGTCCACTGCTCATCCCACCAATACGGTTGCGCCATGACCCCACGGTTCAACATACCGAACCAGTAAAGCTTCCACAGATCCGTATCCACCTTAAGCCAATCGCGGTAGTTACGAATCTTGTTGGGATAGAGCAACATCGCTCCATTCGACCCGGCGCTCTCCACATAGGCTTCAAGGCCGGTCTTCTGCACAATCTGTTTGTACCCGGAGACCAGGGCATCGCTAACCTTGGCAATATGCGCATAGCCCGCGGGCGTGAGCACCTCACGGAAAGTAGCAATCCCCGCCGCCATGACCAGCGGGTTGGTGGCGTAGGTGCCGGCATGAAAGACCTTATGGTGCGCGATCACGTCCATCACCTGCTTGCTGGCGGCGAAGGCAGCCAATGGAAACCCTCCACCGATGGACTTGGCCAACGTCACCATATCGGCCTTGATGTTGAAGTACTCGCAAGCTCCGCCGCGGCCCAGCTTGGCGCCGGTCTTCACTTCGTCGAATATGAGCAGCGCGCCTTCGCGGGTGCAAATCTCGCGCAACCCTTCCAGATATCCCGGCTCCGGCATGCAGATGCCGATGTTCATCATGATGGGTTCCACGATGACGGCGGCGATCTGCCCTGGATTCTCGGTAAATAGGCGGCCAACGGCTTTGAGATCGTTGAACTGCGCCACCAGCGTGTTCTTCACCGTGTCAGCGGGAATTCCACCCGAGGCCGGTACCTGGTTAGGCCGGTCGGGATCGCCGCACAGCTCGAGCTTGGGCTTCATGCTTACCATGACAGAGTCGTGCACACCGTGGTAGGCCCCCTCCATCTTGATAATCTTGTCGCGTCCGGTAAAGCCGCGCGCGATACGGATTGCGTGCATAGTCACTTCCGTGCCGCTGCTGCCAAAACGCACCTGTTCCACCGGGAAGCGTTGGCAGATTTCATCCGCCAGGTCGTACTCCAGGGTATGCGGCATGCCATACATGGTGCCGGTGACCAAACGCTCCTGCACCGCAGCTACCACAGCCGGGTGGCAGTGCCCGGCCATCAGGGCGCCGAAACACAGGTTGAAATCGATGTACTCATTGCCGTCGAGGTCGTGAATGTGGCTTCCCTTGGCGTCTTTTACAAACAGGGGCCAGGGCTCGTAACTGCGGAAGTTGCTGGCTACGCCCAGCGGCATGCGTGGTTCTGCCCGCTTCAGCGCCGTGCGCGAGCCGGGGGTACGGGATTCAAAACTGGAGAGTTCTTTCTCAAGAAGGTGGTACATGAGATTCTTCCTTTGCCCAAGGGGCGGTCAATAGTAAGGAGGGCCGGGCGACAGAGATAAGCCGGCAGACGCCGCGGAGCGGGTCTAGCGTTCGATGAGGATGGGGTTGGGCAGCCGGCACAGCCGGCCTTCACCGCGGGCATAGCGAAGAAACCAGCGCATCCGGCAAAACGTGCCGGCGATGGGGCAATCTTCGTAGCTGGAAACAAATGACATTCCGGGCAAGCCAATTATACGTTGCCTCGAAGAAACCCTTATAGTAATTTTTGAAAACCAGTCAGATCGTCCAATGCGCCGCTAAGCGGAAGAACTCTGGTCTTTGAAGGGTACGGGCTAAAGTGTCTGCGTGGAACCAGCCGGGGGCTAAAAGTGGCTGAATGGTTTGGGAAACTACGTGCAGTCCCGCAGGGACGGCCGAAAGTAACCCAGGGCGTAGTCCTCGGTAGGCTATAGAACCTACGTCAAGTCCCGCAGGGACGGCTGAGAGTAGCCCAGCACGTAGCGCTGGGTAGGGGCAGGAAGCACGTTAAGTCCCGTAGGGACGACTGAAAATTGCCCAGGACGTAGTCCTGGGTTTCATCGCCCCTTCGGGATTATCGGGATTAGGGGTTCTGAGCAGACACTTCAGCCCGCACCTGTCTGTTGCAAACACTGAGGGGAACATCTCCATCCCTCATCCGACTTTTTCGCAGCCCGTAAGACCGGGCCCCATATCCGGGTTCCATAGACAACCAATATTTGGAGCAGCATGAGCGCGAAGCCGACTAGATTTCTTCTACTATGCAGCCTTGCCGTGCTCACCCTTTCCGGCTGCAAAAAGGCCCCCCCCACGCTCAGTCTGCTGGTGTGGGAGGGTTATGCCGACCCTTCCTTTATCCAGGGCTTTGAAGCCAAATGCCAATGCAAGGTAACCGCTGCGTATATGGGGTCCAGCGACGAGCTGGTAGCCAAGTTACGGGGTGGTGCTTCCTCCAACTACGACGTGATCTCACCCTCGAGCGACGTGGCCACGATGCTCAGCCGCTCCGGCCTGGTAGCTCCGCTTGATCTGTCCAAGATTACGAATTACAGCCAGCTTTCGCCCACCCTCACTTCCAGGCCGCTGGTCAAGCAAAACGGCAAAGTCTACGGCGTGCCCCTCACCTGGGGTCCTAATCCCTTGCTCTACGACATCGGAGCCTTCCCAAAGCCGCCCACCACTTGGGCTGAACTTTGGGATCCTAAGTTTGCCAACAAGCTATCGTTCTGGGACGATCTTTCCACCATGTACATGGCGGCGCAGGTGCTCGGCTTCGGCAAGCCGGACCCAACCGCCATCTATAACCTGAGCGATGAACAACTGCAGCAAGTGAAGCAAAAGCTGATCGCACTCAAGCCGAATATCCGCAAGCTTTGGACCACCGGCGGAGAGCTGACCAACCTATTTCAAAACCACGAGATCATCGCCGCTATGGGTTGGCCGCTGGTGACCAACCAGCTGCACAAGAGCGGCATTCCCATCGAAGAAGAGATCCCCTCCGAAGGCACCACCGGCTGGATCGATCACTTGATGATCACCCAATCGAGCGAGAACAAAGAACTCGCCTATCAGCTGCTGAACTACCTAATTTCCGCGCAGGCGCAGAAACAGTTAAGTGACGTAACCGGCTATATTCCGGCCAACCCGCAAGCCGCCCTATTAATGACCCCGCAGCAGCGCCACAGCCTGCACCTGGACGATATCGATGCCTACCAGCAGAAGATCGTTTTCTGGCAAGACGTGCCGCGGCGCGCGAAGTACACCGAGATTTGGAACGAAGTAAAGGCTGGCCAATGAAGGGCGCAGCATGAGTGATGCTGTCTTTCTCCGCCTGGAGAGCGTAGGCAAACGCTTCGGCGAGCACACCGTGCTCGCATCCATTTCGCTGGACGTAGAGCAGGGTGAGTTTCTTACTCTTCTAGGCGAAAGTGGCTCCGGAAAGACCACGTTGCTGCGCATTCTGGCTGGTTTTGAAGAGGCGACGGCAGGACGCATTCTACTCGATGACCAGCCCCTCGACGCCATCCCGCCGCATCGCCGCCCCATCCATACCGTCTTCCAGAGCTACGCGCTTTTTCCTCACATGAGCGTATTTGACAACGTGGCCTATGGCTTGCGGGTGCGCGGCTGCGCGCGCCCGGAAATGACTTCGCGGGTCAACGAGGCGCTGGAAAAAGTCCGCATGGAGCGCTTCGCCAAACACTTTCCCAGGCAGATCAGCGGAGGGCAAAAGCAGCGTGTAGCGCTCGCCCGGGCGCTGGTCAACCGGCCCCGTCTACTACTGCTCGATGAACCGCTCTCCGCGCTCGACGCCAATCTGCGACTGGAAATGCAGCGCGAGTTGAAGCTGCTGCAGCGCGAGGTCGGCATCACCTTCATCTTTGTTACCCATGACCAGAGCGAGGCGCTGGCCATCTCCGACCGCGTGGTTCTGCTGCGCCACGGCAAGGTAGAGCAATGCGGCAGCCCGCGCGCCATCTACAACACACCACGCACTGCCTACGCCGCCTCGTTCCTGGGCAAGAGCAACCTGGTCGCCGGCGTCGTTCGCCAGGGAGTAGCGGACTGTGGAGCTTTCTCCGTACCAGTGAAGCTGCCCGACGGCCCCGTCACTTTTTCTCTGCGCCCGGAATGCATCGCGCCCGCCGGACAGAATGGTGAGCTGGTGCAATTCGCCGCAGAGGTAGTTGCAGAACAGTTTCACGGGGCCGATTCCTTGCTGACCCTGCGCTGTGCGGATGGCATGGAGCTGTCAGCGCGCGTGGCCGGGCCGCTCAGCAACTGCGGAGGCTTTGCCTTCCAAGCACAAGACCTGATCCCACTGGAGCAGGAATAATGCGCCGGGCACGCGTCTCCGCATGGCTGGTGGCCTTGCCGCCCTTCGCCTGGATAGCTCTCTTTCTCTTTACTCCTTACTGTCTTCTCTTTTGCTATAGCTTCTGGAGCCTGGACGCGACCCAGCAATTGGTTCGCCACGCGACGCTGGCCAACTATCTGCACCTCGCAACCACTCCCCTCTACATCACCGTCATTCTCCGCTCCATGCGCATCGCCTTCTCCGTGGTGGTGCTCTCGCTGCTCATCGGTTATCCCCTCGCTTGCTTCCTCGTTTTTCAGGCCGGCAAGTACAAACGGATTCTGTACCAGGCAGTGATAATTCCCTTGTGGATCAGCTACCTGGTGCGCGCCTACGCGTGGAAGGTCATCTTCGGCAATGAGGGCGTGATGAATACCCTCCTGCTTTGGGCCCACGCAACCCGGCACCCTCTGGGCTTTCTCTTGTACAGTCCCTTCGCCGTGATCGTCACCCTGACCCACATCTATGTGCCCTTCGTAGTACTGCCAGTGGTGGCATCGCTCGAAAAGATCCCCAATGAGCTGCTCGAGTCATCGAGCGACTTGGGCGCCACGACCTGGCAGACATTTACCCGCGTAATCCTTCCCCTCTCGCTGCCCGGCGTTCTCTCCGGCGCGACCTTTGCCTTTCTGCTCAGCTTTGGAGACTTTCTGGCGCCGCTGCTGTTAGGCGGTCCCAGCAGCGTGATGATCGCCAATATCGTCGCCAACCTCTTCGGTGCGGATTACAACTGGCCCCTGGGAGCGGCAGTAGCGGTCCTCATCCTGGCGATGGTGCTGGTCATTCTCACCATCACGCAAAGGCTCGAGCGCCGCTGGAGGGTTGCATGAAGGCGCTCTCCACCACCTTCGCCTGTGCCGCGTATGGATTTCTCTACCTGCCCATCGTGGTTCTGATCGTTTACTCCTTCAACCTGGATGGCGTAGGCGGTTTTCCGCCGCAACACTTGACACTCAATTGGTACCGCACCCTGTTTGACGACTCCGCCATGTGGACTGCGGTGAGCAATAGCGCCATCGTCGCCTTGTCTACCGTGGTCTTATCCATGTTGATCGGCTTTCCCGCGGCGTATGCGCTCGATCGCTATTCCTTCCCCGGCAAAGCCGCCTTTCAACGGCTGGTGCTGCTGCCCCTTATCGTTCCCGGCGTGATCACCGGCATCTCTCTCTTGTTGCTGACAGTTAGCAGCGGATTTCATCTCAGCCTGGTCACCGTGATCCTCGGTCATTCGACCGCCTTGACGGCGGTTGCTGCAACAGAAATCTTCGCTGGGCTGGCCAAGCTCGATCGCTCGCTCGAAGAAGCCTCCGCAGACCTGGGGGCCAGCCGAATACAAACCCTGTTACGAATTGTCCTGCCCGGCCTGCGCACATCTCTGCTCGGCACCGCGCTCCTGGTCTTCACTCTTTCCATGGATGAGATTGCCGTCACTTTCTTCCTCATCGGCAGGGAGAACACACTACCCCTTGAAATCTGGTCACGCCTGCGGCGCGGCGCGACCCCGGAGATGAACGCCATCGCAACCCTTATCTTCTTGTTCTCAGTCATCACCATCTTTCTGTCACAATGGCTGATCACCCGTCAATCCGCCCAGCCAGTGCCCCTGGAAATTCCATGAAGAGCACCCGCCGCAGCTTCCTGACCAACGCCGGTATCATCGCTGCCGGGTTGCCACTCTACGCCATCCCACCTGCCCCGGCTAGCCGTGGGGCGAAGCCACAACACTCCTGCATCGTGGTGGGCGCCGGCTTCGCCGGGCTCACCGCTGCATACCGCCTTACCGCTGCGGGCTGGAAAGTCACAGTCCTCGAAGCCCGCAACCGCATCGGAGGCCGCGTCTGGTCCTATCGCTTTCCCCAAGCGCCGGAGCTGGTCTGCGAGATGGGCGGCGAATGGATCGGCAATGATCACAAGAAAATAATCGCCTTGGCGAAAGAGCTGAACGTGCCCCTCGAGCCCCATGCCTACCGCGTGTGGCTGCTGCAGCGCGGCCAGATGCATGCCCCCGGCGCTTGGGACTTTTCTCCCCAGGCGCGCACCGCGTGGAAACAATTCCTTAGCGAGTACAAGCGCTATTCCGAGCAGGATAAGCACCATCTCGACCAGTACGACTGGTGGACATGGCTGGGAAAAATAGGATTCGGCGGCAACGACCGCCGCATCCACGAGCTGATCGATTCGACTGATTACGGCGAATCCATCCGCGAGGTTTCCGCCTATGTCGCCGCCGAGGAATACGTCGACACCGACTACACCAATCCCAACAACACCGACGAGATGGACTGGCACGTGCTGGGTGGAAACAGCAAACTGGTGCAAGCTCTGGCGAGTCGTCTCGCCCCCGGCGCCCTGCACTTGAGCTCTCCCGTGGTTTCCATCAAGCAGCGCGCCGGCCTGGTCACCGTGACCACGGCAAAAGAAAGTTTCACGGCCGACGCCTGTATTTTCGCAGCACCCTCATCGGTCTTGTCCTCGATCCACTTCGAGCCCGCGCTCTCCACGGCCAAGGCGCTGGCCGCTGATGAGCTCGAGTACAGCCGCATCATCAAGACCCAGCTGCTATTCAATCACCGCTTCTGGCCCGCGGAAGACTTCTCCCTGATCAGCGACGAGACCGCGCATGAGTACTTCCACACCACCCAACGGCAACCCGGCCCGCGCGGCATTCTCTGTTCCTACTCCGTGGGCGATAAGGCCGACGTGCTCGCCGCCCAATCGCAAGCCGAGCGCCAGGCGCAATTGGTTCGTGACCTGAGCGCAGTTTCTGGCAGACGCGTCCAAAGCGCTGATCACCTCCGTCGATCAACCCTGGCAGGACGACCCATGGGTACATGGTGCGTACGCCATCTACCGGCCCGGACAATGGTTCCGCATTCGTCCCCTGCTCGAGCAACCACACGGCAAGGTGCTCTTCGCCGGCGAACACCTGGCCGAATGGCAGGGCTTTATGGAAGGCGCCGTCGACACCGGCGAAATTGCCGCCGCCCATTTGTTGCACTAACTTTTTTCTGAGGGAAACGATGCATTTCACTGACAAAGAACTGGGCATGGACCGCCGCATTACCCGCCGCGATTTTATGCAAGGCGCAGCCATGGCCATAGCCACCGCAGCCGTCCCGCCCACCGCGCTCTTTGCCCAGCAAGCAACCGAAGCGCAGAATGCGCCCGGATATGATCCACCCGCCATCCATGGATTGCGCGGCAGCCACGTCGGCTCCTTCGAAGTGGCCCACAGTCTGCGCGATGGCACATTCTGGGCCAACGCCGGAAAGCCCGAAAGCACGGGCGAAACCTACGACCTGATCGTAGTGGGCGGTGGCATCAGCGGTCTCTCTTCTGCGCGCTTCTTTCATCAGGCCGCGGGCCAATCGGCGCGTGTGCTTATCCTGGAAAACCACGACGATTTCGGCGGCCACGCCAAACGAAACGAATTCCAGGTAGACAGAACCTTTATGCTCGGCTTTGGCGGCACCTACGCCATCGAGAGCCCAGCTCCCTATAGCCCTGTCGCCAAGGGGGTGATTCACGATCTGGGCATCGACGTCTCGTCTTACTCCAAGCACAACGACGATAAGCTCTACCCCTCGTTGGGGCTGAAGCAAAAAATCTTCTTCGACCAGGAAACCTTCGGCGCCGATCGCCTCGTCGTCAGCCCTTCACCCCGGCGTCGCAAGCAAACACCCCAGCACTCCGATCAGACGTGGCAGGAATTTGCCACGCAGGCCCCGTTGACCGACAAGGCCAAGGCGGACCTACAGCGCCTGTATGTTCTCGACGAAGATCTGATGCCCGGCCTCACTTCCGACCAGAAGAAAGCCAAGCTGGCGCGCATCAGCTATGCAGACTATCTGACTAACCTGGTCAAGGTGGATCCCAAAGTTGTCGCCGTGCTGCAGGCCTATCCGCAACCGCTATACGGCGTGGGGATTGATGCTGTCTCCGCCCAGGATGCCTGGGGTTTAGGCCTGCCCGGCTTCAACGGGCTCAAGCTCGCGCCCGGTGCCGGTCCGGGCATGGGCCGCGACTCCATCCCCAACGAAGAAGCGGAAGCGTTCTTCTTCCATTTCCCCGATGGCAACTCCTCCATCGCCCGGCTCCTCGTGCGTTCCCTATTGCCTGCAGCTGTGCCCGGCAATTCCGCGGACGATATTGTTACCTCCCAAATCCGCTATGACCAGCTCGATCAACCGGGCAACCCAACCCGCATTCGCTTGAACAGCACGGTGGTCAAGGTGCGCCACGACGGCGACCCCGCCACTGCGAAAGAAGTGGAAGTGACTTATGTGCAGAAAGGGCAGGTCTATACCGTAAAGGCCGCCCACTGCATCCTGGCCTGCTGGCACACGGTCATTCCCTACCTCAACACTGAATTGCCGGCGGCGCAGGTCGCGGCGCTGCGCTCAGCGGAGAAAGTTCCGCTCGTCTACACCAACGTCGCCATCAAGAACTGGGAGAGTTTTGTCCGCCTGCAGACGGCGGGCATGTATGCCCCGGGCTCCTACTTTACCGAGGCTCGCCTCGACCACCGCGTCAGCATTGGTAACTATCACTGCACCACAAAACCGGACGAGCCGATCGTGGTCACCATGAGCCGCTATCCCTGTTCGCCAGGCCTGCCGGCGCGCAGCCAGCACCGCGCCGGACGAGCCAATCTGTATGCCACCTCGTTCGAGACCTTCGAAAGAAACATCAGGGAACAGCTTGCGCGCAGTGCCGGCGCCGGCGGCTTTGATCCTGCGCGCGATATCGCCGCCATCACCGTGAATCGCTGGCCCCACGGCTACGCCTATCAATACAACTCCCTCTGGGATCCCTTCTGGTTAGAAGGCGGCCCGCTGCCCTGCGTCGAGGCACGCAAGCCTTTTGGACGCATCGCCATCGCCAACGCCGATGCCGATGCCTACGCCTACACCGACTGCGCCATAAACCAGGCCTACCGCGCCGTCAACGATCTAAAAGTAGCGGCAGGATAATTGAGACACGCACTTATCCACCCCAAAACAACTTCCGAAGCAAGCCATTGCCCTACCCTTTGTCATCCCGACCGGAGCGTACCCGGATTTCCTACCTCGCGGCACCATACAAGACCACGTATGCGGCTATCCGTAAAGAGAGCCCCATGAAGTTCGACAACGCCACCAAGCTTGACAGGAAATCCGGGGGAGCGAAGCCGAGGGACCTGCAGTGTGCCTTTCCCCCAAGCGCATCTCAAGCAGCCACCGGATGCCCAGGCCAAGCCTTCCCCCTCGACACCAGCCCCGCCAGAATGAGATACAACAGCAACCCGATAGGCCCAAAGAGAAACGTCAGCACCAGGCACGGCAGCACCAGCAAGAAAGGCACGTGATTGCGCCAGGCATCCCGCACCTGCCAGCTACCAATAAAAAGATCGAACGCAAGATAGTGAACCCATCCCGCGAGCACCAGCCACCGATCCGTGAACAGCACCATGACATTGCTAAGCGAATTGAACCCTCCCCTGTGCCCGCCCCAGTGGGTGACGATGAGCACCAGGTACAGCCCGCACAGAAGCGCCGGCACCAACAGACCAGTGATCAGCGAAGAGATGATCCGCGAGGCGCGCGGAGACCATCCCGTCACCACTAACAGAACCCAACCGGCCAGCGCCGTGCTATTGCAAAGTCGAAAAAGAGAATCCGCAGTCATGAAATGCCTTCCTTACTTTCAGTTGTGATGGGCCGGGATAGAGTCCAATGCCGCTGGTGGATCACCGCTAAAGCAACCGCCGTAAGCACCAGCCAAGCGGTAAAGCTGGCTAAGGACAAGCTATCAGGTCGCGCAATCGATTGCCCCCGAAAGGCCTGCCACAAAATCAGCCCGAAAAGCGCCAGGTAGCTGCCGGCGATCGCAAAGATGAGATTCCGCTGAGTCCGAGGGTCTGGAGCGAAGCGGCGGCGAGCAATCCACCAGGCCAGCAGCGGCAGTACCTGCAAACCATGCATGCCCAAAAAATGGGCGACGCGCAAATCGCCGTGGTCCGCGCTCCAGCCGGTGACCGGCAAGCCCGGGCCGCCGTCCGGAGCGCCCACCGTATGCGCGCCCGCAATCGGCATCCGTCCCGTCGCATGCGCCTCTGCCAGTTGCTGCGAATTGGGCACTGCCATCAGCCCCCCCGAGCCTGTCCCGATCAGCGCCAGCACCATCCCCAAACGCAGCGACCATCCCCACGCCGACGAAGCATAGGGTTGGCGAAAGAGCACAATCGTGAGCAACAGCATCGTCATCCAGATGCACAGAATGCTCACCCCCATCACAGCAAAGACAGCACCATCAAATGGCGTGGACACATTAAAGTGGCTGGTGGTCCCCCGCGCCGCCTGCATGTCGATCAGCGCGATCTCAATGGCCAGCCCCACCGCCAGCACGATATCCAGCCCTCGCGTGAAACGCGGCCAGATACGGGTCGATGCAATACAGTACGCGAAGCTCCAGGAAGCGATCATGGTGGAAAGCGCGAACTTCGCAGGCTTGAGCCAAGCCGGCGCCCCGGTAATCACCCGCCGGTCCACCACCAGGCCGCACGCAGCGAACACCAGGTCAGCCGCCATGATGAACCCTAGAATGGTCAACCCGGGCGCCGCAGCGAATAATTTCCGTAAACGATTGTCCATGTGAAAGAGATTAACATAGATGTTAAAGCGATTCACATTTGTGTAAAATAAAACTGGAGGCACAGCCGTTTGCCAACCTTGAAAGCCAAGCGCCCTTACCATCACGGAGACCTGCGGGCCGCCCTGATCAACGCTGCGCTTTCCCTCATCGACGAACACGGCGTCAAGGGCCTCGCCTTGAGCGATGCGGCGCACCTCGCGGGAGTCAGCGTAGCCGCTCCCTACCGTCATTTCAAAGATAAGGAGGCCTTGCTGGCGGAAATCGCCGTCGAAGGATTCACCATCTTCCGCGATGCCCTCGCACGCGCCGCCCACAGCCACCCCGATGACCAAGTAAAGCGCCTGGTGGAGATGGGTGTGGCCTACGTCGACTTCGCCTTACACCACCGCGCTCACTTCAAGGTGATGTGGGAAGGCGGAATCACCAAGGCAAATTGCCCTCAGATCGGAGAGACCGCCTACCAGGCCTATCTCCTGTTGGAAAACGCAGCGCGAGACCTTCATCCGCGAGCACACGCCAGCCGGCAGCAGGCCCTGGTCCGGGCTGCCTGGAGCCTCGTTCACGGCTACGCGATGCTGACGCTCGAGGGCGAATTGGAAGTAGCCGGGGCGGACCGGACTGATAAGAAGCAGCTTCGCCAGTCGCTCCACTTGCTGCTCGACCAGTTCGGAAAAGATTTACTCCCATGATGCGTCGCTGCATGTATAAAAGCTAACAACCGCAGATCAAAAATCCTTGAAGCATCGCGCTCGGCCATTGCGCTGGAACGGACAGAGGTGCAGACGGCATGACAAGCCCCGCGGCAGACGCAGCCTGGGCCTCCATCGAAGACCTTTTTGACCGCACGCTCGGCAGCCGCCCATCCGCGGCTCATTTGGCGCTCATAAAAAAGGCCGAGAACGAGCGCCCGGAGGTGAAGGAATTTCTCCATCGCGCCCTTCGCCTTATGGCCATCGCCAAAGCCCCGCCGGCACACATCACACCCACGGCCGCCTGGATCCTGGGCGTCATGATCCCCGGGCTGCTTCCCGGGGCGTGGGGAAACGTCGTTCCCCCCTTCACCACTGAGGACCGCCACAAGCTGATCAATGCCTACCTCGCCGCAAGCCCCTGGGGCCCATTTCCGGAGAACACCGTTCTACTTGAGATGGGTTGCGGATTCCCCCCACAAACGGCGCTCGATGCTGCCCGCGATTTTCCCCATTGGCAGGTAATTGGCGCTGACCTGCAATTTGATCCCTACGTTCTCTACGACGCTGACGGCAATTATGCGTGTATGGATTCCGAAGGCGGCGTCCGCTACTTTCACCCCGGCGCGAACAATAGTGCGAACTTCTTCTCCCTTTACGGTGACACCTCCGCCACCTTCCAACGCTTTCGCGCAATCTTTACTGCACTTCGTGAAAAGCTGCCGGCTTCTCCCAACGGGCAGTGCGTATCCATCGAGCACGAAGGCGCACGCCTCGTGCACCATCCCATCAAAAGCTACGAACGCAAGAATCTCAAATTGATGCAAGCCGGCCTGGGCGAAGAAACGCCGCCGGCGAATATCATTCGCGTCTTCAATGTCCTCTTCTATTTTGACGCGGAGTTTCGCAGCCGCGCTGAGCACTGGGCACTGCGCACTCTGCAGCCGGGAGGTCTTTTCCTCTGCGGTGCGGATGGCATCCAGACCTTTGAGGCACGTTATTCTGTCTACCGTAAAGAGGACGGGAACCTGGTTCCCAAAGAATTCGCCTTCAGCCTCGACAACCTTCGTCCCCCAGCGGTCATCCCCTGGTTCTGCCTGCACAACGATGAGAAAGAAACCTTTGTGCTCGCCAGGCTCCTCGGGATTCTCCGCGCCGATGAGGCATTCCGCCTCGACTATGACTGCCGTGTGGACGAGCTTCTGGCCGAGAACAGGATCCTGGTCCGCCAGGTGGATGGCTTCCTGGCGGCGCCACCCGAACAACTCCCCGCCTCCGAGTGGATGCCGGTCTACATCGCCATGCGAAATAAGTTGCAGCAGGAAGGTTTCCCAGGCCGCGCCGTCTCCGTACTGAAGCGCGCCGGCTACCACGCATGGATAAACCCCGTGGGTCACGTAGCTGTGGACCCACAGGGCCTTGCTTCCTATGGATCTACCTTATGCAACTACTCCGGTTGCGGAACCAGCCGGATATAAGGTTTAGGTGATCTCCAGCCGGAAGTGTACTTCTGTTTAGCTTCCTCATCGCTAACCGAAGGCAGAATAATGACATCTTCCCCCGGCTTCCAATCCGCTGGTGTAGCTACCTTATGCCTGGCCGTGAGCTGCATGGAATCGATCACCCGCAGCAGCTCCGGAAAATTCCGGCCCGTGGTCATGGGATAACTCAGTTGCAGCTTGATCTTCTTATCCGGACCAACGATGAAGACGGTACGGACCGTAGCATTGGCCGCGGCCGTACGGCCATCTGAAGTCTCCCCTGAATCGGCAGGCAGCATATCGTACAGCTTGGCCACCTTCAACTCGGGATCCCCAATCATGGGATAGTTCACCTTGAAGCCGCCTGTCTCTTCGATATCAATGGCCCATTTGCCGTGGCTGCTCACCGGGTCTACGCTCAGCCCAATCACCTTCGTATTGCGCTTGGCAAACTCCTCTTGCAGTCCGGCGACGCTCCCTAATTCCGTGGTACAGACTGGAGTAAAGTCTTTGGGGTGAGAAAAAAGAACAGCCCAGCCATCGCCGATCCACTCATGAAAGTGAATTGTGCCCTGGGTTGTTTCGGCGGTAAAGTCGGGAGCAATGTCATTAATTCTTAGGGACATGGTGCGTCTCCTGCAATCTCTTGCGTTTTCTGGGGTTTAGGATGCTCGGTCCGCCTGCATGGCGTCCATCGACGATTCTAGCAGGCCCGTGCCCGGGCCGGCGCCGGATGAGTGGGTGATGCAGGTAGGCAAGTCCCTCCTGTCCGTGGTGACGGAGGTAGAGGTTGCGTGACTCGGCACAAGGTATGTCCGGGCTGATGAAACGCCTGTGCCGGTTGCGCTGCACGACCGGGAAACAATGAGGGGTTCGACTTTAGTTTAGGTCTGGACACGATGGCCCTGGGAAATTTTCGGGACCGTTTGAGGAACCCTCCAAATTGTATGTCGCTAGGTCAATGGTGCGCGGCCCTGGACTGGCGCATGCCTACTACTGGCTGCATTCAGGGAAAGCGTTTTGCAGGACGTGCAGTTGATCACCAGGATGCCGCGGCAAAGCGGATCGGGGAGGGTCGATCGAGCGAATTCTGAGTTTAGGTTTTTCTTCCGGGGCCAACCCGCCAAATGGCATTGACTGATGGGTCAACCCACAGTATCCTACCACCATGAACATCCGCCTCACCATTGACAAAGCAGGTCGCGTCGTCATCCCCAAGCCACTCCGGCAAGAGCTGCATCTGGAGCCCGGCGACGCCCTGGAAATGGAGAGTGCAGGAGAGGAGATCACCCTGCGCCCGGTGCGCGGGACAGGACCGCTCACAAAAGAGCACGGCGTCTGGGTATTTCACGCCGCACAGCCCTTGCCCGCTTCCGCCACCGATGAAATGTTGCGGCAGATTCGCGAGGATCGCGACCTGGCGAACCTCGGGAAAGGCAAATGAAGGGGTTCTTTGATACGTCGGTACTCGTGCCGGTATTTTACGGGGATCATGTTCACCATCAGGCGAGTCTGCAGCTATTCATTCAATTTGACAAATCAACCGGCTGCTGCGCAGCGCACAGCCTGGCAGAGGTCTTTTCCACGCTGACCCGTATGCCGGGCAAGCACCGTATCAGCGGTGAGCAGGCCATGCTATTCGTCGCCAGCATACGCGAACGGCTTTCCCTCATTGCACTGGACGGAGATGAATATGCGAAGGCGCTGGAGGCTTCGGCGTCTCTTGGCATAGTCGGAGGGGCAATCTATGACGCCATGCTTGCGCATTGCGCCCTAAAAGCCCAGGCCAAGAAGATCTACACCTGGAACCGCCGGCACTATGCGCACTGCGGACCGGAAGTCGCTCGGCGTTTGGAAATACCCTAGCATTGGCAGGAATGGTCATCTGATGCCCTCTGCCCCGCCAGCCCTGGGCCTCCTCGCGCAGCGAACATTAGCCCTGCTGAGAACCCCTAAATTTCGGGGCTTCAACCACGGCGGACGAGCCACCGCTCTCATGTTTTGTATCAGGGCACGGCTTCAGCCGTGCCGCTCTGGGGAGTGATGATGAGGGCTTTAGCCCCTGAGGTCTTGCTTTCCCAGCCCGTGCAGACCTTCTCTGCAAACCTGTAAGGCGACCCAGAGGTATGCGCCTGTTAACCGGAGGGTATCCCCCCATCCCAGTGTGGGTACGGATGGCTATTACCAATTCCAAAAAAAGATCTAAGCCCATAACTGCACCATTTACTGTGACATCGCGCTCGTTTAGGCTAGTCCCTGCTTGAACGTAGGGCTTTATGCCGCATAAGACCCCTAGGTTAGCTGGAACTCTCTCGCACCACAGAAACTCGTCTCAAAGCCGGAGAAGACACTGAGCTCAGTCGGGTTAGTTGGTATAGACAAGTCAGGAGCCGATCGTTTTGCCCTTGATGGGCGAAGCGCCGGGCCTTTGCTCGATGGCTGCGAGCGAACCACCGAGCTCATCCTTGGTGAGCGAGAGCTGCGCTTCTTTCTCGAGGAAATTCGTGATCTCCGCCGGCGCTGCGCTCAGCAGGACGACCTAACCACCGATCCGGAATATTTCATTGCTGCCAACACCCTCCGGTTTAGGAGAGTGGCGGCCGTTCTCATTCGCCGCGATCAGCGGCTCGAGGCCTGTGTCTTCTTCACCGAGCATTGCATCCTGGGTCTTGGCCTTGGCTTATTCGAGGGGGGAGACGCCGCGGGAGAAAGTCTGGTCGTGGCTCCCGAAGCCTTCCGGGTGGAATATGTCCACTTGGCGGCGCGGGCTCTTCTGCGACGGTGGCGCATTCACGGGGTAAGCCTGCGCATCAGCGCCCCGTTCGATCGCTGTATCGACGTTATGGGACCTGAGAGTCGACGCTGCATCTTTGTCGCCAGGGACACGCCGCGCAAGCTTCCGCTCGAAAGCACGTACCGCGAGATGCTGGCAGGCATGGGGCCTCGCACGCGCAGGAGCTTGGCGGGCAAGCGCCGGCAGTTGGAAGAGAGTGCGCAGGTCGTCTTCCTGCCCGTGCTTCAGCCGGCCGACGCGCTCGATGCCATGTTGCAGCTTCGTCCGAGGGCTTGGCCGCGTCGCTTCGCGAAGTTCTATCGTGCCCGCAACCGGCTGCTTCGCCAAAGGCCTGAATTCTTCTGTATGGGCATGTGTCTTCCCGATGGCGCCTGGTTGAGCATTCTCAGTGGCTGGCGGTGCAATCGAGTAACCCATGTCGATGTGCAGATGAACGACCGGCGCTTCAAGAAGGAATCGTTGTCGGCTGTGATGCGCGCCTTTATGTTGGAGCACGAGATCGCCTGCAAGCAGCAGATGATTGATTTCGTAGGCGGCACCTCGTTGTTGTTGAGAAGATACTGCCGCCCCATCGAGCCCGGCACCGACATTTTTCTATTCAGGCCTTGCCTGCGCGCCCTCCTCTCCAAAATCGTTTTCCCGCTCCTCAAACGGGACAGCATCTACGAACGCATAAAGAAACCAACCGCATAATCCGAGCTCGGATCCACACTAAAAAAACAAGAGCCGGCGCGTACTGCGCGGGGTCTTGGTTTTGCATAGGGAGTCGCGGGTGAGGAAAACCCAGGCGTCGGCTGCTATGTATACTGAGTTGACCGAAGGCGCAGAAGTATGCGGCCTGTCGATGGAGGAATCCCCTCCCCGTCCACTTGCTGGGACGGATTGCTGTTACGCCAACCAAACTCCACGGCTATTAGTCACATCGTTGCGAAGCTCGGGCCCTTCCTTATAGTGCGAGACTCGCATCAGCCGGAGAAGTAAGTGAGCCCAGCTGGATTATTCGGTATTGAAAGCGCAGCGCCTGATCTCACAGTCCTCGAGGGACGAACAGCTCGCTCCATCTTCGATAGCCGCGACAAGAACCACTGAGCTGGTGATCGGGGAACGAAATCTGCGGGCCTTTATCCCGGAGATTCGTGAACTCCGTCTGCGCTGCGGTCAGCAGGACGAGCTCACGACCGACCCGCAATACTTCATCGCAGCCAACACCCAAAACAGGCGAGTTGCCGCTGTGCTGATTCGCCATAATCGGGAACTCGAAGCCTGCGTCCTCTTCTACGAACACTACAAATTCGGGATAGGGCTTGGCATCATGCGCGGAGGCGGCTACATCGGCGAGAATGTCGTAGCCGGCCCGGAATCTTTTCGCTTGCAGTATCTTCAATTAGCGGCGCAAGCGCTCCTGCAACACTGGCGGATCCACGGAGTAAGCATCAGCGTGAGGTCCCCCCTCGATGCATGTCTCGAAGTCATGGGGCCTAAGGGCAGATACCGCATCTTCTCCGAACGAACCGTCCAATACAAGTTACCGCTGGAAAGCACCTACCACGCAACACTTGCACGCATGGGCCCACGCACACGGCGCAGCTTGGCGGGCAAGCGCCAAAAGTTGGAGAAGGATGCGAACGTTCTCTTCCTACCTTCGCTTGAGCCGGCCCAGGCTCTTGAAGCCATGTTGCGACTTCAGAAAAGGTCATTGGCGAAACGAATCACCGAGTACTATCGTGCCCGTTATCGCCTCCTTCAGGAAGTCCCCGAATTCTTTAGCATGGGTCTGCGCCTTCCCGACGGCACGTGGTTGAGCGTCCTGAGTGGCTGGCGCCGGAACCGGGTCACTTATATCGACTTGCAGATGAACGACATGCACTTCAAGCGGGAATCTATCTCCGCCGTCATGCGAGCCTTTATGTTGGAACATGAGATCGCGTGCAAGCAGCAGCTCATCAACTTCGTTGGAGGAACATCCTTATTGCTCAGAAGATACTGCCGCCCAAGCGAACCATGCACCGATGCTTTTTTCTGGCGGCCTTGCCTTCGGGCCACGCTCACCAACATGGTCGATACCGCGGCTGAAACCAAAGAGTTTTTACACACTCGTGAAGAGCCGAGACCGGCAAAAACTCTGAGATGATCTTTGACTAATCTCCAACGATAGCTGAGCACCTTTCTCCGCTTCATCCCATCTTCGAAACATGCACTTTAGAGTGGATTCTCCGTTGCTAAACGAGAGCGGCTGCTCAGCCGCTCCGTAACTTCAGTCACCCCGACACGTAACTTTCACGTTTTTATCACGGCCATTCCCGTTCAAACTTGTCTCATCCCAGATGCCTGTACCCGCGGAGATTCATTCGGTACGACAAGCGCTGCCATCGGCCTCTCGATTAGGGTTACTCTTGATCGTGATCCTTGTAGGGATGGCTCTCGCAGCGCTAACAGGATGTGGATTCAGCGGTTCGGCTACTGCCGTGGAGGCCCTGTTGCCTTGCACGGCACCGTAAACGGTGGCCAGCAGCCGGTGAGCGGCTCAAGCATCCAGCTCTATGCTGCCGGCACAACCGGGCCTGGCTCAGCCGCGCAGCCGTTGCTCGGCCAATCCGGTCCAGTCCGATAAAAACGGCAACTTCTCCATCCCCGCTTCCTACCTCTGCCCCTCCGCAACTGCGCAAGTCTACGTGGTTGCTAGCGGAGGCAACCCGGAGCTCGCCTTCAGCGCCGGCAACCCAGCTCTTGAGCTCACCGCCATGCTCGGCTCTTGCAGTAACCTCTCTGCCTCGAACTCGATCACCGTGAATGAGGTCACCACAATTGGCTCAGTCTGGCCTCTCGCCGCCTTCATGACGTCCTCATCCCGTCTTAGGTTCCGCACCCGGCGACACATCCTTCCTCAATGCGGTCTCCAGCGTTCCCGAGTTCATCAATATTGCGCAAGGAAGCTCTCCAGGCAAACCCACGTCCACCAGCTACTTCGCCGAAAACAGCAAGCTTTACAGCCTTTCCAACCTTACTCGCTAATTGTGTAAATTCTACCGGCGGCTCGGCTGGCGATGGCAGCCCTTGCGGCCTCTTGTTCTCGATCGCCACACCTCCAGGCGGCAGCGCACCTGCCGACACGATGACTGCAGCCCTGCGCATCGCACAGAACCCAGGCAATAATGTGACAGAGATTTTCGGCCAGACCAAAGCGGACACCTATTTCCAGCCGGCGCTGACCGCCGCTCCCAACGACTGGACCCTCTCCCTCACCTACATGGTGGCAACTCCCTCTATTTCGCCCGCTACGGGAAGCTATGTAGGCGCTCAAGAGGTAACCATCAGCGACTCGACAGCGGGAAGCAAAATTTACTACACCACCGACGGAACGGTCCCGACGAGTTCTTCAACCCCTTACACCGGCCCGCTATCCATCGCTACTTCATCGACCGTGCAGGCCATCGCGGTTCTGCTGGGCTCCCCGAGCGCAGTCGCCTCTTCCACCCTGACCATCACATCGCCACCGTCGTCTCCGCACCACCGACACCGACACCGCCCACTCCAACTCCGCCGACTCCAACTCCGCCGGCTCCGACGCCGACGCCGGCGAAGCTAGTCTTCTCCCAGCAGCCCTCGAACGCGTCGACTCAGGCCGCGATCTCACCAGCTGTTCTGGTATCGGTAGAAGATAGCAGTGGAAAGCTGGTAACGACCGCCACCAACCCAGTCACACTGGCGTTAACCGGTGGCCAATCTCTGGGAGGAACGCTCACCGAGATTCCTGCAAATGGCATCGCAACCTTCAGCAACCTCACGATTAGCACTGCCGGAAGCGGGTATACGTTCACCGCAACCAGCCCCGGCCTCACATCGGCGACCAGCACGACGTTTATGGTCAGTGCACCGGCGAGCGCACCAGTGAGCGCGACGGTTAGCGTAACCGTGCAGCCAGGCAGCATCACTCTGGGAACCGCGCAACCCCAGGCCTTCAGTGCAAGCGTTTCCGGGACCTCCAACACCGGGGTCACGTGGTCGCTGAGTCCGTCGCTTGGCAGCATTTCACCCGCGGGCTTCTACACCGCGCCTTCGTCGATCCCGAGCGGGCAGACGGTGATGGTGACCGCCACCAGTGTCGCGGACTCGTCGAAGACAGCCAACGCGCTCGTGACCCTGACTCCCCCGAGCGGTGCGACCTACTACGTATCTAACTCGGGAAACGATGCCAACAACGGCACCAGCGCCAGCTCGCCGTGGCAGACCATTGCGCATGTCAACGCCCAGAGCTTCAAGCGTGGTGACTCTATTTTGTTTCGGGCAGGAGATACCTGGCATGAGCAGTTAAATATCGTTTGGAACGGATCGGCAAGCTCGCCTATCATCTTCGGTTCCTATGGAAGTGGAGCAAATCCAATCATCAGCGGTGGCGACGTCTTCGCTTCGTGGGCACCTGAGACGACCACGGGGTCGAATCCGAGCGGAGTGATTTATTTTGCTCCATACACAACTGCTCCGTTACAGGTATTCCGCAACGGCAGCAGACTTACCCAGGCTTCGGCCAAAGCTTCATTATCCACCGGGCAATGGTGGCGAGATACAACCAACCATCGTATTTACGTCTTCGACAATCCTGCCGGCCAGACGGTTGAAGCGGACCAAAGGCCTTATGCCGTCTATTCAGCGTGCAACCAGAACATCTACGTAACTGTCGTTGGGCTGCAACTCCAGGAAGCGCAGGCGCGTGGTATGTATACGTGCGGGTTCGGTGTATGGACCGCGTCCCAGATAGTCGCGCTCAATAACTACGATGCTGGCGTGCGATTCGACGGTCCGGGGAGTGGAACATCGGTCACGAACTCAATCGCAGCTTATAACGGAGCGTCTGGTTTTGAGTTTTACGCCGCACCCAACGTGCTCGCGGCCTACGATATCGCGCATAACAATGTAGCTCTTCCAGGTAACTTGTACGCCGCAGGTATAAAACTCGACCCCGCGGAAGCCACCACAAATGCGATCGTCGAGTACTCCACTTCCTACTCTAATGGGGTGGGTGAAACCGGAGTTACAGGTTCCGGAATTTGGGCAGACACGGTTGGTAATGGGCTTATTCTTCGCTATAACACCGTCTACAACAACAACGAAAGAGGGCTCGATATTGATGCGGATAACGATGCCTCCGCGTATGGCAACGTCTCCTACGGTAATGCTTTTGCTGGCATCATGGCTTACGCGGATACCAGCAAGTCAATGACCGGCAATCAGATTCGCAACAACACCGTGTGGGGCAATGGGATGGGAATCGTGGTACAAGGGCCGAACACGGGTAGCGTAGTCGGTGGATGCGAAAACAATGCAGTCCTAAACAACATTGCGGGCGCCTCCCTCTCAGGCCCCGACCTATGGATTCAACTCGGTTGCGAAAATCCTGGGAGTAACGGAGCGGGCAATACGTATACCTTCAACAACTTAGGGAAAGCCGCCACCAGCTTCATCGAATGGGGAGCGAATACCTACTATTCGACATATGCGGGATGGGAGACGGCAGCGGGCAACTGCGGCACCGCAGGTTGCTCTCACTCAATGGAGAATGATCCGTTGCTGACGAATCCGGCTCAAGGAATCTTCACCTTACAATCCACTTCCCCGGCAATCGGTGCCGGTGAAGCAGGAGTGGACTTGGGGGCGATCCCTTATGTTGCGCAATAAGCTGCCGGCCCGGCGCGGGGTACCCACCGCTTGAGTGAAATTCCCCCCGCGGCGCAGGAGAGAACCTGCAGCACCCTCCTCCTCTAATTCCAAAACGCAGCTTCGGACCGAAGCCAGCTCACCGTCTCCCGTACCCCTTCGTGCATAGAGATCGGTGAGGGTCCAAGTGCCTCGAACGTCGGCTCCATCGGTGTCACATAATCCTCGGTCATGCTGCGGTAACGCGAGCTGAAAATAGGAAACTTGCCTCCACTGCGCACCACAACATCCCCGACCTTCGCCAGCGCCTTCAGTGCTGGCCGCGGCACGACACGTACCGGCCGCCCAGTCAATTCCAACGAGAAGGCGTTGGTCCACTCGAACAGATCGATGGGCGGATCCCCAAGATAAAGGACGCTGCCACTATGAGCGCCATCCTCGCGCGCCAAGCAGAGTCATCACCTGATCCACAACGTTGCCCACATATCCGTAACAGCGCGTTACGCGCTTGCCACCCGGGTGGACGTAACGGCCCTGCTTCAACACCCGCCAGAATTCAGTTGGGTAGCGCGGATGCCACCGTCCCCAGATATTCGTCGGGCGGATAATCGCCCATGCACAATCCAGACGCGCCTCTCGCACCGCTTTCTCGGAGAGAACCTTGCTCTGCCCATAGACGGTATGGGGGCGAAAGTCCTGGTCATGTTTCGGCAATGGACCGGGCCCGACGACATACTGACTGGACGTGAAAACAGCATTCTTTACTGAAGAGGTACGTTTGATCGCAGCGGCCACATGTTGCGTGCCGACGTGATTGGCAGCGTATTCGTCCACCGTTGGATCCAAAGCAGTCCGTACGCCCAGCGAGGTGAACCACATGGGTGGGCTGAAACTCGTCAAAGCAGCGACCGAGGCCCTTGTTGTCGAGCAGATCGCAGCTGCGATAGCCTACCGCTCTTGGCCGGTGCACCAGATTTTGGCGGAATTTCGGAGGTGCGATATCGAGGTTGAGGATCTCAGCACCATTTCGACGATGTGCTTCAAGGATGAAGTTGGTTCCAATAAAACCGCTACCGCCGGTTACCAGCAAACGCCGTTGACTCATCTCACTCCCTTCTCCGGCGTCGGGGCTTCCCCATCCCGGCCACCGCAGTTGTGCACATTCCGCTAGGAATGACGAGCTAAGTCTGGTGCCGTTAGCGCAGCAGCGGTCAATGGGTCGAAGATGACGTTGATGGTTGGAACCGGCAACCGCAAGGCCTTAGGAAGAAAGGACCAGAGAATATTCCCCCATAGGAGCACGCGCCCCACTTCGCTAGTCTGTTGCTGACCCACTGCGAGTTGCGTAGCCTTCAGGAGCCGTCCCCTCTTCAACATGAAGATTCTTTCCGTCAACAACACGGCAGACATCTATGGCGCCAGCCGCTGCATGGAGCGCGTCTTCGGCCGCTTCGCGCAGGATGGACATGAGGTCCACGCAGTGCTGCCCGAGCGCGGACCGCTCGCGGATCTTCTCGAGGCCCGGGGTGTGCACGTCCACATTCATCGCCGTCTTGCCATCATCGATCGCGCCCAGTTCCGTTCCGTCTTCGGAATTCTCAAATTTCTCTTCTTCTTTCCCATCTCCGTGCTGTGGCTGGCGGCGCTTGATCCTGCGCCTGCGCATCGACCTGATTCACACCAACACAATCGTCATGCCCTCGCCCGCGTTGGCGGCATTCATTACCGGCGAACTCACGTCTGGCATGTGCGGGAGTTGCTGGGTGAGTTTGGCTGGCTATTCAAGCCCTACCAACACTACATCCACTTGCTTTCCTCCGCGATGGTCGCTATTTCCTACTGCACGCGCGACCAGTTCAGCCCCCGCCTGCGAGACAAAGTCCACGTGATCTACGACGGCCTGGACGCCGACCGCAGCTATGGCAGATCCCGTCAGCATTCAGGCATTTCGCGGGTCCTTCTCTTCTAAGGCAATCGCTTGTCGGCGTCGTTGGCCGCATCAAGTGGCATCGCAAAGGACAGGAAGTGCTGGTGCGTGCGGCCGATCTGCTCCGGCCTCACCATCCAAATGCGCATTACGTGATCGTCGGCTCCACTTCCCCGGCAACGAGCAACACGAAGTGCGCCTACGCGAGCTGATTTCCGCGCTCGGCCTTGACGACGTGGTGACGCTTACCGGAGATACGAGCGATCCTGCGTCGGTCTTTGCCGCACTCGACATCGTGGTCGTCCCCTCGGTTCAGCCCGAGCCTTTCGGGTGTGTGGTCATCGAGGCCATGGCTGCGGGAACCCCGGTGATCGGCAGCCGCTGCGGCGGAATTGCCGAACAGATCGTGGATGGGGTCAGCGGCATTCTCTTCTGTCCCGGAAGTGCCGAGGATCTTGCGGAGGCTCTGAATCGCATGTTGACTGATCCGGATTTCCGCGAGCAAGCCGCCGCCGAAGGGCGTCGCCGCGTTCGTAACAAGTTCCCCCTGGAGAGCACTTACCGGACCATGGCCGCACTCTTCGATAGAGTCGCCGGGCCTCAGGTCGGTGTCGCCCTTCAGGACTCCCCGCTGTGAATTTGACCTCACAGAACGATAGGCCGTAGCGATCTGAACAGCGGGAGATCACGGTTCAGGCACCTCGGAGTCATCGAAAAGGATCGAGAATCGGTTGTAGTTTGTCGATTTAGCAAGCTTTTTCATATCTTAAACCTTAGTGATAAGGGCTCTCGAGGAGACCCTGCAGAAGACATCAACCGAGAAGTTGTGAGCCAGGAGAGGCAAGTGGAGCGGTCGATCACCAATGAATCCATCGGCGCATTCGCTCCCAATGATGCGGAAACACTTGCTTTTGGAGATCACTCTCTGCGTAGCCAGGTGCTGGTTGAAGAATCTTGCTCTCTCGGCCAATCCGTGGGCTGGCAATCGCTTCGGTCAATTCCTTCGGCAGCTGTGGCCAGTCCATGGCTTATCGATCTTGCCGGCGTGCTGTATGCGTTCTCGTTGCACAAGTTTGCTTCTCCGGATAGCCCAGGAGCCGGCATCTCGGGGATAATCGAGGCAGGAAGCATGACTTGCGCCTTCCTGTGCGTGCTGATTGCAACCCGCCGAAACCGCAGGGTATTTCCGCCATCGTTAGCGGTGATCTGCTTCGCCGTCGTTGACTTATTCGCGCTCGCCTCATCCTCACGCTCATTCTCCCCGGCGGTCAGTTTTGTTAAAGGAGTACTGTCACTCCTCGTACTTGCCACTTGCTATCTGGTAAGTCAAAGCAGGTTCGATCGACGGTTTTTCAGGTCGATTTATCGCAGCTATGTGTGCCTGCTTGTTTTAGGGCTTTTGGCCGGATTACTACCACCCCACATTTACCCGCTCTTTTCCATCGATGCGTACTCCGGTCGAACTACCTTCTCCGTCTTCTATACGTTTTTCGGGGTGTTGGGCGAAGACACAGCATTGCTGATTTTGATCGCACCTCTGATTTTTGACAAACCTCCCTGGATCTCCGGTGCATTTCTCGTTGCTGTGAACGTATTGGCCGGCGGCAAGACCCCGACCGGTCTCCTTCTCGCCTTGCTAGCGGTCCGCTTCCTCTCTGCTCTCAGGCAACGCCGTTCGTGGCGTGTTGGGCTGCTTGTCGGCATAACCTCACTTACAGCCTTTGCAGTCTTTGCCCAGCTCAGCTCTTCACTTTACAGGCATAGTCCGTCCAACCCCATGCAAACCCTTTACGGCGATCATGTTTCAGAGAATGCAACGAGCTTTGATGGTCGCACCGAACTCTGGAAAAAGGCAGTGGAACTGCTGCCTACCGTTCCCGTGCTGGGGTACGGCTTTGAAGGTGACCGTGATCTCATGCTGAAAGTTGCCGACTGGTCGGGAAGCGCTCACAGCAGCTATTTGGAGGTTGCCCTATCGAGTGGAATGCTTGGATTTCTCTTCTTTGTTGTTGGGCTATTCTCAGTCGCCTTTGCTTGCCTCAGGGCGCCGTCCAGCGTTCGATTGCCACTCCTGTCGCTACTCACGTTTCTTCTGGTCCAATGCTTCGTAGGAATTCTTTTCTATAACCCATCCTGCATCGGGTTGCTAATTCTGACGTGGTGTTCGTACCGGGCGCAAAGTGCGCCGGCACCGAATGAAACCCTGGTACCTCCTTTCTACAGAAGGGCAATCGTTTCATGATTCTCAAGGAGGTCGTAACCCAAGTTCCAGTTTTACGTAAGCGGCCGGCAGTATTGCTATTTTGGCTGATATCGGGCATACCGCTGGCGATGGTTGTATTGGCCTTTTGTTTGGTCTCGACGTCTTTTTTTCGGCGCCATATGGATACCGACTGGATCGCCGCGCAGAGAGTTGTCTTCGAGACATCCAACCGTCCTTGCGATGTCCTGCTCTTCGGAGATTCAACCGCTATGGTTAGCCTCGATCCGAAGATCATCCAAGGCGCGACTGGACTGCGCGCGTGTAACATTGCCACCACCCGCCCAACACTAGAGCTTGTGGGGCTCGACCCATTGGACAGATATTTGGCCCGAAATCCTCGACCTAGCTACCTCGTGCTCCAATTCGGCGCTAACCTTTTCGGTCCAATGCCATACGACAGAGGGCACGAGGAACCTGCTGACGGCTTGGTCAGCGTTCTTCGCTACTATAGTCCGGGGCTCGCCCTGGGGCAGGTGCTCCGACATCCAGACTATCTCTCGACTATTTCCTGGATCGTTTATGCCCAAGGAACAGCGCGTCTCTGGGAGAGCATAGTACACCGTGCAAGCAGGCCTACTCTGACGGATGGATACATCGTTCCGCCAGGTAAATCTTTAACTGGTTGCATGTTTTCTGATCTTTCCGACCGCACACCGAACCCCACTTGGGTAAATTACCTTCGCAGACATTACTCTGAGATGGCAGAACATGTGATCATTAACGTTACCCCCACCCCATCATGTAATCCACTGTATCCGGAATGGGCTAAAGAGCTTCAAGGCCTGACGGATAACAAATTGGAAGCTTACTCATATCGCAATTTTGTGGACGGGATGCACCTCAACCGCACAGGAGCACTTCAGTATTCCGCGGAAGTAGGACAGCAGATTCTGCGCCTTGAACGTAGCGAAGGCCCAGAACCTCCCTCGACGCGGAACGTGATGAGCTCCAGTCTGCGCTGAGTCTGGGCGGACTGCTTCTCGAACTTGGAGCGAACCGACGATGCTGTTTAATTCTGCGTCTTTTTTGCTTTTCTTCCTGCCCGTTACATGTATCGGCTATCAACTCGTCGCTCGCTTTGGCCGCCGGGAGGTCATCGGCTGGCTCGCTTTCGTCTCAGTCGTCTTCTATTCCTGGTGGAACTGGCACTTCGTATTTGTACTGCTGGGATCAATGCTGTTGAATTTCTCAATGTCGCGGCTAATCGCGAAGTCGCGCACCCCCGGCCAAAAGCAGTTTTGGATGGTTGCGGGTATAGCCATGAATTTGGCTACGCTCTTTTGGTTCAAGTATTTATTCCCCCTGCTCCATTTCATAGATTCCCTGGGACTACGCCACCACAATTGGGGCGACGTGGCGCTTCCACTCGGAATCTCCTTTTTCACCTTCACTCAAATAGGTTATCTCGTCGACTTGAGCCAGGGTCAGGCCGAGCCGCAAAACATCGTCGAATATGCCTTATTCGTTACTTTCTTCCCTCATTTAATTGCCGGACCCATCATTCACCACAAGGAGATGATGCCACAATTCCTCGAAAAGAGAGACCCGCGGCTGAATATGGATGACATGCTTGTCGGTATGAGCTGGTTTGTCCTCGGCTTGGCGAAGAAATGCATCCTGGCTGATCACTTCGCTCCCACAGCCGATTCTGCCTTCGCATTCGGCCGCGAGCTGACCGCATCGACCGCTTGGCTGGGAATTGTGGCCTATTCGTTCCAACTCTATTTCGACTTTTCCGGCTACTCAGACATGGCCATCGGTCTGGCGCGAATGTTCTCGATCAGCTTCCCGATGAATTTTAACTCGCCCTATAAGTCGCTGAGCGTTATCGATTTTTGGCAGCGTTGGCACATGACACTGACACGCTATCTCACACTCTACCTCTACAATCCCATCTCCCTTTCGGTAAACCGGCAACGTTTGCGGGCTGGAAAGAAAGTGTCACAGAAGGCCGCGCGCACTATTCCTGGATTCCTGAGCATGATTGGCTGGCCTACCATGGCGACGATGTTTCTCGTCGGGATATGGCATGGTGCTGGATTTCAATTCGTGATCTTCGGTCTGCTGCACGGCTGTTATTTGGCGGTGAACCACGCCTGGCGGCTGTTTAAAGGAGCAGCAGGACTGCGAGAAAAGCCGGCAATCTCGACCCGGCTAGCATCGACCCTGCTCACCTACCTCTGTGTCATCGTGGCACAAGTGTTTTTTCGGGCAGGAAGCACAGGAGACGCCGTGCACTTCCTGACGAGTATGACAGGCCGGCATGGGATTGGATCGCTCAGTGGAGTTTCGCATAGCTCACTACTGTTGACGGCTGCCGGATTCTTCATTGTCTGGTTTCTCCCTAATACCCAGGAGATACTCGGTCAGGCTGGATCCGCCATTCAAAGCAGACACTGGTCATGGCTGGCATGGAAACCGATTTGGCAGTGGAGCGCAGCACTGGGTGTGCTCTTTTTTCTTGCCGTAATGTCTTTCAGGAGTTCAGCGACATTTCTCTATTTTCAGTTTTAGCAACAGACTTCAAAATGCATCTGCTTATTAGCGATCGAGGACGGCGGATCCATACCGACAGCCGAAGGGTGCACTGAGCATGGTCGACACAGCCAGCTTATGTTGTGGTTCTCTCGTTCGAGACAATAACGCAAAATCGATAGGACAGGTAGCAGGAAGGTGCACTTCTACTCCTGCAGCTTCGAACCCTCGTTTCTCTTCGCGTCCTGATTCTTTTTGGGGCTGCCAATCTCGCTTCGAATGAGGAGAAGAACCGCTTGATTGAACTGAACTGGCTCCCTGTTGCGGCCGACTGGCACGTTCGTGCATTCGCCGCCGCACAAGAGTCCGACGAAAACGCCCGATGGAGCCAGTTGATTGCGTGCGCAAACCACCGCCTCGACTTCATGGAGACAGCTAAGCTCGATCGACTCACGCAGAAATCTTTTCCTCCCCAGGGTCCGGTCGCCGCAGGCAAGCCTCTTCGTGTGGCTTTGCTTGGCTCGTCGACGCTCAAACACCTGGTACCGGGCATCCGCGTTGGAGCCATGAGGCGCGGAATATGGGTACATTTATTCGAAGGAGAATACAGCCAGTACCGGCAGGAACTTTTGGACGACCGCTCCAGCCTTGCCAGCTTTCGACCCCATGTTATCCTGCTCGCGCTCGATGCGCACCACGTGGCCGCGCTTGCGAGCGAACGGGTGAAGGATGCGGTAGACAGCTTTATCTCATGTTGGGAAGCGGCAAAACTCAACCACGGCGCCGTCGTGATTCACCAGACTGCCCTGCCAATCTTTGCTCGTGTTTTAGGCAATAATGAACAACGGGAACCACAATCACCTGCGGCGATTGTCGACACCATTAACTCGCGCCTCCGGGAACTGGCAGATGAGCACGGAGTTCATCTGTTGGCTGCCGACAGTTATGCCTCCGCACACGGGGTGCGCGAATGGTTCGACCATGTTCTCTGGCATCGGTCAAAGCAGGAGATTCACCCACGCGTTTCACACTTTTACGGCGACCTTGTTGGCCGCATGCTGGCGGCGCTACGCGGGCGCTCTTCCAAATGCCTGGTGCTCGACCTCGATAATACCCTCTGGGGTGGCGTGATCGGCGACGACGGGCTCGAGGGCATCCAACTGGGCCAGGGCTCCGCGATGGGTGAAGCGTACGTTGCATTCCAACATTACGTTCATCAATTGTCACGACGGGGCATCATCCTTGCCGTGTGCTCAAAAAATAACGAGGCCAATGCTCTCTCTCCCTTCGAACAACATCCTGACATGGTGCTCAAGCGCAAAGATATAGCCTGCTTCGTTGCGAACTGGCAAGACAAGGCGAGTAACCTTCGCTACATCGCAGAAACGTTGAATATTGGCCTCGATTCGCTCGTCTTTGCCGATGACAATCCCTTCGAACGCAACTTGATCCGCCAGGAGCTGCCCGCGGTGCAGGTGCCAGAGCTGCCTGACGATCCTTCCCTTTACGTGACCACGCTCGCCGAAGGCGGATATTTTGAGTCGCTAAATGTGACCCAGGAAGACCGCGAGCGCGTGTCCCAGTATCTCGCCAATGTGGAAAGGGAGCAGCTGCGCGCTTCTGCTACCGACATGGAAGGCTATCTCCGTGGTCTAAGGATGGAGCTGATCGTCCGTCGATTCGACTTGATCGGCCTCTCGCGGATCGTGCAGCTGATCAATAAGACGAACCAGTTCAACCTGACAACGCGGCGGTATACCGAAGCAGATGTACGCGCCATAATGTCGGATCCAACGGCAGTCGCATACCAGTTTCGCCTTACCGATCGCTTCGGGGATAACGGCATCATTGCCATCCTCATCGGCCGTCTCAATACTGCTATGGACTTGCACATACACACCTGGCTGATGAGTTGTCGCGTCCTTGGACGTCAAGTGGAGGAGGCCTGCTTAAACGTGATGGTTGATGCGGGGGTTCAGCTTGGCGCCGCGAGGATCCTAGGCGAATACGTACCAACGGCCAAGAACGAGATGGTCCGTGAACTATACCGGCGGTTAGGCTTTACACTGGTCGAAACCCGCGTCGATGGCAGCACAGAGTGGAGCCTGAACTTCGCTGGCTACGAGAAGCAGCCAATCAGTATGCAGGTCACTCTTGTCGGTTAAAGGACGCGATCAAGGACACCATGCAGAAATCCGATATATATGCTCGCCTCACTGGCATCTTTCGCGACACCTTCGACGACGACTCAATTGTTTTGAAGCCTGAGATGACCGCCGCTGATATTGCCGAGTGGGACTCATTCAACCACATCAACCTGATCGTTGCCACGGAGGCCAAGTTCAATATCAAGTTCCAAACGGCTGAAATTGAGTCGCTAAAGAATGTAGGACACTTCGTAGAATTGATTGAAAAGAAACTCGCTGCACGCGGATGAGTCGGTGACGAGAGCCGGCCGTGGACTGCATCGGCAATCGGGGCTTGGGTAACGCTTAGCGTATCCTGATACGAAGACTAACGCCTCAAATTCGCAGACCCGCGCGCGTCATGCATGAACGCGTGAATATTTCTTTCTCAGCTTCTGCATCGGACGCTCGACCGCGATCTGTAGCAACTTGGCGATGACCAGGGCCGTGGCCAGCTTGAGCACTCCTATTAAGAAGCCGCCGCGCTGAACGTGCATTTCAAACCACTTGATGACCAGCGCATGTATCAGATATAAGCCATACGAAAGGACTCCAAGCTGCTTCATCACCTCAGTATTCAAAAAACGGAACACCAGTGAGCCGCGAGCAAGGATCGCGTACGCAAAGAGCGGAAGAAGTGCAAGCGATTGAACTGTAAAGCGTAATGTGAATCGAAAGCCGTCATTCCTCCATAAGAAGGTGCAAAGCAGGCAGAGTATCGCCAATGGGGCGAGGAAATTCAGCCGCTTTCTCGAGAACCAGCGCGAACTGTCCAATGCAGGATTGGCAGCAATCGCCATAATGGAGCCGAAAAGCAGACAGTCGAACCGTGTATCAGTGCCCAATTCAGTCCGAACCGTCATCGCATGCAAACCAAAGATGAGAACACACCGCCAGATTAGACATAATAAGCATGCTCCCAGCAGCAACCCGCCCTGTGCTTTCTTGCTCAAGTGTTTGACTGTCCATCGATACAGGAGGGGGAAAAACAGATAGAAGTGTTCTTCCACGGCAAGCGACCAGAGCGGAATCGTCCCGCCTATGACTGAGTTGGCGTCGTGCGCTATCAAGTAATAGTTGGACCAATGAAAGGCTTGCGAAAGGACGGAAGTCGCATTGAAGCTTCCGTCCAGGTATCCGGCCCACCGCAAGAGGACGGCAATAGCCAGGACGGTGTAAAACAGGGGCAGGATTCGAAGCGTCCGGCGTAGATAAAACGCTTTCAGATCTATCTTGCCGCTTTCTTGATATTCAAGCCGTAAGAGCGTGGTGATAAGGAAGCCACTGAGGACGAAAAATACAGTCACGCCAAAGCCGCCGGGGATTACGGTTCCGAGACCCAGGTGTGCGAGGAATACGTCCAGAAAGGCAACACCACGAATACCATCCAAGGACGCAATATAGAAGGCTCGGTTCCCAGTCGGTCTTATCGTCTCTGCAGTCGCAGTCGCCATTTCTGCAGCGTCAACAGTTGCCACGTTTACTCCTGGCTTTCAGCAGCCTATAACGACCGTCCCTAGCCCGGGAATGATCGATCAGCGAAACTATTCCTGCTGATAGGTTCCTAGTGGAATAGAGCTCTCTTAAAGTTTTTGAGCTTCGACGAGTCTCTTGTCCCTCGAGCCTCGCCACCATGCGTTTAGCATAAGCACTGAAGCTGCCGCGCGCCCTGTGCTCTTTCACGAAACAAGCACCGACTGGTCGTGTCAGTCCATAACCCGCGGCGCTCCAAAAACCGATCAGAAAAAAAACGCAACCCGGACATCTGTCGACACCGACTGTATTACACCACGCCGGCCGCCCACAATCGGTAGATGTTCTCTGATCCCTCCTTCTCAGAGAAGAGCAGAAGCCCCGCCTATTGGTTCTCCCTCCCTGACACGCCTCTCCGGCCAGCCGCAGAAAGGGGGACTGATGGGGCAAGGGCCGCTCTTGCCCAGTCCCAAGGTATGACCGCGCAGCTTTCCAGGTACAAGGACTCCCTCATGAGCGCACGCCGATTGCCGCCAGCTTTCCCTTGTTCCTATCGAGATCAATTGATTTGCAGTTCCCACCAGAATCCGTCGCAACAAGTAGGACGATCATGCACGCACAATTGAATAGCAATAGTGGGAGTGCCCTGCGCAGCGGATCTCTGGCGAGATAAAGAGCCGAGCCAAACCAAACATAGCCGGTGATGACGATCACGGTCCATCGAGCCCACGCCTTAAGCTCGTTACCCCATGCAGCGTATGCCAACGGAATCACTAGCAGTACATAGTCATAGATCAAATGCTTCAAAAGCAGCAGACTGGCAACCGTCACGCAAGCCAATTCCGCCCCTGGGGTAAGCCCACGCTTCAGAGCAAGCCGAAGTGCGTATAGAAAGGCAGCTGCAAGAACGATCGGATAGTTGAAAACGGATGGAAGCCACCGCTCGATTCTTTCGTTCAGGGTCATGATATCCGCAAAGCCCGGGGACACGCCGTGACGAGCTACCATGAGGGGCTCAATGGCAAGCGGAAAGATGGGCTTATGGAGTATCCACATGCAGATGCAGAGCCCTATAACGACAGGCAGCATAGCCAGGACTAGGACAAAGAGACGCCGTTTGAGGAGAAATGTCAGGCTGATTACGGGAGCAAAACTGTACTTGGCAAAACTCAAGCCCAGAGAGAACCCTGGGATCGCCGTGGAGTTCGCGAAACTGTACACAAGGCTAAAAAGGAACAGTATGGCAAAGCAGAGTTGCCCTGCACCGATTCCAGCTCTAAAGGAAACGCTACTGGCCATGATCAAGAACAATAAGAGCTGATGTTTTCGCGGTATCCGATAAATCCTGCCGAGCATAAGAACCGAAAAAAGCGACAAGACGAAGTTGAGTACGCACCACACCAAGCCTGCTGTTTGTTTGGAAAGGGCTGCGAGGGGCAGGTAAAGAACGTAGAGCTCATGCAGGTAATTCGGAACTCCAGAGGAGTGGGTCAGATCGCGATGGCTCTCGATCGCTTCAGTCCATGGATCAACTTGATGTGCCAGGAGATGAGCGCCAGTCCATTGAAAATCAAAATCGGATGAAAGAGTATGCCGGACGCCTATAACCATCGAAACGATCGCCGTGAGCGCAAAAGCCGCAAGTAGCACGCGGCTCTCCAGAATTGTCATTAATCTGCTTTGGGAACGCATCATTACAGTGTCCACCCGTGACCATAGCTTCATGAAGCGGCGGCAACACCCTGACCGGCCAGGTGTTCGCCCAGACGAATAGCGAGAGCGACGATCGTTAACGTTGGGTTTGCGTGCCCGCCCGTTGGAAACACGGAACTCCCGGCTACATACAGATTCTCGGTTCCAAACACCTTACAGTTCGCGTCAACAACGCCCAGTTCAGGGCTCGTCGCCATGCGAGTCGTTCCAATGTGATGTGCTGCCGAATTAAAACACTCAGAAAACCCTAGAAGAAACTGCTCTAATCCGGCTTCCTCGAAGACAGCGGTCCCCACACCGGCCTCTTTGTATTTTTTCATAAAAATGCTATGGGCCTTGAGGACAGTCGTCCTATCAATTTCAGAGAAAGCCAGATTGACGACAGCTCGCGGCATGCCATGGGCATCTCTTTCGTCTGGAGAAAGAGTGATGCGACTTTCCGGGTTGGGTGCTTGCTCAGCTTGGAAAAAGAGCCTCCAATAAGGTGTATTGGCTGAGGGTAGTACCGAGGGAAGCCGCCTCTGTTTTCCCAGGCGCGCCCCCGCAGCCCGCAGTAGTGCGGGTAGGATACTGTAGCTCCCCTTTACCGCAATTTGCAGATGATCCCACGCAGGCTTCCTTTCCCTCCTTAGCCGTTTGTACTTACTCCTCACGCCCGGGGCCTTGATTATGCCTATTGCGGTCTTCGCAAGGTAAACGCATGAAAACAGAGGATCCCGGTGACCCAATTCGAGATTCGGTCTGTCTAGATAAAAAACAATATTCCCGATGTTTTCGGATTTTTGCGTCGGCCCATTTATCCACCACCGCCGCCTACAGTAGACGCCGTCGCGATCGCGCTCGTAGCCACTTATCGCGCATTCGGGGTTCTTCAACACCAGAGCACCGAAACCGCCATGAGGATGGCACATATAAAACCTACCCACCAGATCGTGATCATTTCCCAGCCCCTTAGGGTGAAATGGCCCTTTCGATGCAAGAAGAATCCGGGCATTTTCGATGCCGCCCGTAGCCAAAATGTACCTGGCGGCCTGAATATCAAGTGTGTTCCCCTTGCATACTGCCCTGACACTACTGATCGTTTCCTTGCATCGCTCCGCGCAAAATGCTGTGAGGTGAGTATTGAGAAGAACGCGAATATTTCTGGCCTTTTCTAGAACCTCCCGGTACTTCAGCGAGAAGTTGATCGGTGGACTCCAACGTTCCATGTGCCAGGATTCGATTTCGGGACTATCCAGACCCGCGATGATTTCACCGGGTTTGCCGGCGAAAACCTTACGGCTATCGAACTCGAACTCCCCTGCCTGACACATCTGTATGGCCCGGCGATAGTAGTCTTCGATGGCTTGATAGGTGAACGGCCATCCACTGTAGGGAATCCACGATCTCTCTTCAAAATCAATCGGCTGTAAAGGAATACAACGTCCACCCCACGCCTGGGTCGCACCTCCAAAGACTCTCCGACGATTCTCTTCCAGTCCTTCGTGAGACCCTTCGCGCGGAACGATACCCTGATTCAATTCCCGATCCCCAGCAGATTCCCGCCGCTCCCCTCCCCCCACTAGCATCACTATGTCCAAGTCGGCCTTCAGGAGTTGCAAAGCCACCGCGATCGCCGCGGGGCCGCCTCCGATGATGCATACATCGGTTCGAAGCGGGGCGCCGGGTTTGGTCTGGTGAACGATCAAGCCAGCACGCGCTCCATCTCAGCTGAGAGTCGCTGCAAGGAGATCGGAGCCGGGAAAGGCTCAATATTATGAAGTAGATGATGCGTCGACTTGGTGCCGATCAACACGGTGCGAACACCAGGCCGGGAGGCGGCATACGCAATCAGCAAACGCGGATTGGATATCTTTCCTCCGCCAACCTTTGCCGAAAGATCGCTCCACCCCTCACCCATACGTTCTAGCTTCAATCGCGGTTTTAACACCTCATTTGCTATAACGGGGATGCTGTTCTCCAGGCACAGGGCCAACAGACCATCTCGTCCTTCCGCTTCCGGAGATATGGGGGTTTGAAAGATCTGAACCTGACCGGAAGCGACGCCCTGCTCGGCCACCCCCGCTGAGTGGGTAGAGATGCCGGTTAGACGGCTTAATCCACGTCGGCGAATCTGGTAAAGCGCCTCCCAACTCTCCTCGGCAAGGCAGGCCATCGGTTCGTGAAGAAAAAAGGCGTCCACATAATCAGTGCACAGTCTCTTCAAGCTTTTCTCTATTGCTCTCAGCAGCTGACTCTTGCTGAACTTCTGCCTCGGCGAAACCTTCCTGAGAACCTTCGTCGCGATCTGATTTAGCGGATGCAGAGAAGGAGGAAAATCAGCATAGGAGAATCCCGCTTTTGTCATGAGAAAGCATTCCTTCCGCCGCTGACCTAAGGCACACCCAATCAATCGCTCGCTATCGCCGGAGCCATAAGTGTCCGCAGTATCGATCGTGGTCACGCCATGGTCCAGCGCATACTGAATCAGGCCGCTCGCCTCCTTTCGCGTTAGAGCGCTTCCAAGCGATGCAAGGCGACTTGTTCCTAGACCGAAAGGCGAAAGTCCATTCTCTGTCGTCATACTGCTGGCGCCTCAGATTTTCAGGATCTATACGTTACCCGTGACTGACTGCAAGGCATCCGCAATCCGCATGTGTTGTGCATTCGCGGGGAAGGCGGTAAGAACCGGAGCGCCCGCAAGAATCTCACGATAAAGGGCCTCGAACAGCTCCGCCCCTTTCACATAGTTAAGCGTGCGTGCGAAGGACCAAGCCGCCTTGGACATCGCGGTCTTCTCTTCGCCGCTAAGCTCGCAATACCGGTCCACTGCGGCGGCAAGGTCTCTCAAAACACCTTCCGGCGTGGTAACTGGCACTTTGATCCCAGCGTTCTCCGGAACCAGATCCCGTGGTCCGTGATGGTCCAGAGTAATCACCGGAAGCCCCAATCCCATGGCCTCTACCAACTGCGCCGGACAGGAATCACGAAGGCTGGCGAGCAACAAGGCGTCATGTTCGATATATGCCTGTCGAACCTCGTCAAGGCTAAGCCGTCTGCCAGCCCAACGAACCCGATCGGTAAGGCCGCGACCGGCGATCATGCGGCGGACCTCGGCTTCGGGTATTCCACTGCCGGCAATAGTAAGGGTAGCTGGGTGCTTGGTCTTTGTGAGCACATCGAGCGTCAACGGAAGAGCCTTACGTGGCACCATCCTGCCAACCCACAATAGCCGTAGAGGGGCCGTGGCCTTAGAAAAAGTTCGCGGCTCCGTCGCAAAAAAGCTGGCAGGTAACGCAGCGTCAAACCAGGGTTCCACTTCCATTTTTCCTAAAGCCTTCACCAGCCGCAGAGTGTCCGAGTTCGTCGCCAGTACGATGGTCATCTTTTGTAGCCAGACCCGGTGCAATATTGAGTAAGGAAGCGCTCTAGTGAATGCAGTACGCAGTACTTCCATATGTCGACTGGGGCCAAAAGCCTCGAGCATGCTGCTAGGTGTCACCTGCCCCCCTCCCACGGGTCCGAAGATTGTAGGTACTCCCAGCCGCCACAGCTGGGTAGGGACATGGATGCTGGAATAAGTAACGTGATGCGCGAGATCAAACCGTGACTCTTGGTGCAATCGTTCTGCAATCTTTAAAGCTGCCCACTGCCACAGCAAGTAGTGAATGGGCGTACGGTGCGTGAAGCATTTCGGTAACTTGACATAGGAGAAACTTATCCGGGAATCCGGGCGCTCCGCGCGGTAGGCTTCGATCCCCTCTTTGCCCTCAATGACGGTGAGCACATGAACCCGCATCCCACGCTCGGCCAGGTGTACGGCCCAATTCCATCCGTTCCCCGGCTCAGTACCCGTGTTGGGCATACATGCGTAAGCAGAAAGGAGAACTTTCAATTGTTTAGACAAGGCACCTCTCCTGGAAAAAAGCCGCTCCGAATCACTACCCTCGAATGAGCACTGCGCAATGCCGGCACACGTCACGTGCACTCATCACATCCGATTGATTACGTCCCACAGGGCGATCATGTGTGGTCATTCTCGACCCGCCGGCTACGCCCGCAACGCTATGCGTTCTTGACTTCGCATGCGGGAAGCGCGCACAACTAGTGCCACCGCAAGGAGAGATTGAAATACAAGCTGCGTTGCAATCAGCCCGAGCATCACCCCAAACAAGCCAAAAAACTTCGCGAGCGGCGCAGCTATAATCACGGCGAACACCGTCATGGCAACATACGACCAAAGCATTGGTGCCGTATATTCGAACGCCTGAAGACCTGCCCGAAGTGGACCACCAATAAATACCATCAGGTAGAGCACACCATACAAGCGGAGCACATAGCCAAACTGAGCGTAGCGAGCGCCATAGACGAGGTGCAGCCAAAAGGACGCCCCCACCGCTATCACGAACATAAAGGCGAACGTCACCAGACCCCAACGTAGCAGCGTCCGCCACAAATAGCGAAGGGATGCATCGAGGCCATTTTCGTGTAGGCGACGCGCAGCCTCAACGGGGACAACATTATCCAGCCCGAGAAACCAGATGTGAGCTATACCGACGATGTTCTGGCAGGCTCTGAGGGCACCAGCTGCTGCCGGGCCATAATAAATGGGCGCAGACATCATGAAGACATTAAGAGAACTCCATTGCAACACCGCAGACGGGGTCAACCACCGAGCGATCTTCCAGTGGCGAACGGCAACTGTCCGCATCATCTCTCGGCTAATTTGGAGTTTCTCAAACCAGAACGTAGCAGCGAGAACTGCCAAAAAGGAGGTGAGAGCAATAACCCAGAGTGCGCTGCAAATGCTGAGTTCTTTGTGCGCTGCCATCCACCAGAGCAGTGGTAGCTGGGTCACATAACTAAGCGCATCGGTTGCAAGGGCCAGGCTACTGCGACCGATGGTGAAAAAATAACGTCTTCCATAATCCTGCGCCAGGTAAGCCGCGGTTGCACAGGCCAGCGGTAATGCAAGTGTGTGGATCTTCCAGGAGGGGAAAAAGGCCCCGAACGCTTGCGTGCCGGCGTAGATGCAAACGAAGCTAAACAGTGCAAAACACAGCTCCTGCAGCGTTACAGCGCCAAAGTATAGGGAACGAACAGCCGCATCCTGTTTAGGACCAACGCTCATCATAGGCGACACAATAAGCGCCATCTGAATGCTGTTGGCCAATAGCACCATTGCCCAGCTCAGCGCGAAGACTCCAAACTCGCTGACCCCGAGCGCACGCGCAAGCAATGCAAAGGTCAGGAAGTTGGCGCCGCTGACAAGCGCCTGGTCACTAAGAGCCCAAACCTCTCTGCCGCCTGAGACCCGAAGCAGAAGCGCACGCCAACTGCCCACACGTGGTGATTCAATGAACTCGGGCGAGGCAGAATTGCTAGGATGTTGAGCAGCCATAGTCTAGGTTCCTTAGCTCGTGCTCAGCGCAAGCATCAGCCACCTCAGTACTCCCCGAATCACCGGTGAGTCCACCGTCAGATATAACTCGAGGCAACCTTAAGAGAAACCTTACCGGCCTGCAACTCGCAATTGCTTTGATTGCCTACTCCAGGCGCTGAGAAGTAGCGGCGTCCGAGCTCATTCGAAATAAAGGTCGGATGAGACTGACCTCGCCCACGCCTTGCGAGGATACCCAATACTCATCCTCATCTTGCTACGCCACCCCTGTCTCCGCAATCGAAGAAGACACGGGTCGAGAAGGCCAAGCCTTTTGTTCACGCTGACTGATCGCGTAGAGCACCGCCTCCATCCGGTTTGAAACTCCGAGCTTGTCGAAGATGCGAAACAGATGGTTCTTGACCGTATGTTCGCTGAGCTTCAGCGTCTTGGCAAGGTCGCGGTTGCTGAGGCCGTCCGCCAGCAGGTGGAGCACCTGCTCTTCACGTTGGCTTAACAGCGAGTCCCCCAGCGTATTGGTGACCTTCAACGATCGCGGGTGCGACAAGGAGCGGAGCAGCTGCTCCAGCTGGTCTGAGTTGGCCCAGACCTGCCCTGCGCTTACGCAGCATATGCATTTCAGCAGGACCGACACATCAGTGTGCAATTTGCATACCAACCCGCGCGCCCCGTTGCGAAAAAAGGAAACAACGTCTTCGCGGCTCATGTCTTCTGACATGACAATGGGCCTAACACCTGTGCCCGCAGCCGCAATCTGCTCCAGGAACGCCAAGGCGACGGACTCCTGTCGCAATCCGTTACTGCCCACCAAGGCAACGTCCGGAGAATATTCATTCAGAAGTGTATCAAGCTCGGAGGGGGTCGCAGCACAGCCAACAAGCTGGATCGTTTCCTGCCCAGCGAAGGCGAACCGCAGCAAATCAGCGGCCATTGCGCTGATATTGACAAGGATGAGATTGACAGATGGGCCAACGCTGGCGCGCACTACATTGCTCATTAAGGTCCTCTATCTGAATCTTGCGGGGGGTTGGATGTCAGCTAAGGGGCCCGGTGTCTTGCTAGGTGTGATTCTAATAAGAAGTCTCGCATCCATTGTCCGCCAAGTCAAAAGATTCAAAGGTAACCTGTAGCGCCGCGAATCATTGGGGGGTACTAGTCACTGGCCTCCCCTGGCGCTTGTCTTGAGAAGAACCGCTCGGGGTCTTCCCGACTATAGGTCCATTGGCCCCCGCCCCGGTAGGCTGCATGACGTAGAGCGACGTGTAGTCCGACTGCGGATCCGACGAAAGATTCTAAACGATTCCATGCGACAGCAGGTTCTCTTTCAGATTACTGCCTCATGCCGCTTCTGGTGGTCCGGCTTCTCCGGCGAGACGAACTTCGCTACCGGAAAGACCCGTGACCTTGGTTCCGGGGGGGTCTGTGTGATTGCAGACGTTCTGCCCGTGCCCGGTTCCGTCGTCATGCTGGAGATCGACCTTCCACGTTCAGGCGACGCCTGTGACCAGCCACCGGAGCTTCTTCTCCGGGCGGAGGGAACTGTACTTCGACACCAGAGCAACGAGAAAGAATTTGTGGTGGTGATCACATACGCCACATTGGATCGCGGAAGTCATGGCGAAGAAGGCAAGCGACTGGAGGGACATTTCGATGCGCCAAATTGATCTTCGCCTGCTCGCGCTCGTGGCCCTTATGATCCCAGCGTGTCTCCGCTCGCAAACTACATCTCCAGCCGCCCAATCCAGCTCCCCTCCCGCGCTCGCCAGCAGGCAGGCGCCCGCGCAGTACCGCCTGCACCTCAGCGACAAGCTGGAAATTCAGATGCCCTTTTCGCCCCAATACAATGAAACCGCCATCGTGCAGCCCGACGGACGCATCAGCCTGCATGAAGTTGAACCGGTGCGCGTGCTCGGCAAAACCCTTCCTGAAACAGAAGCGCTCATCGCGGAGGCGTACCGCGGGATTCTCAACAAGCCGGTGGTTTCCGTTCAACTGCAGGAATTCCTCAAACCCTCCTTCTACGCCAGCGGTGAGGTTGGCCGCCCCGGGCGCTACGAGATCCTCAGCGACATCACCCTGATCCAGGCGCTCTCTGAGGCGGGCGGGTTACTGAACGATCGCGCCAGCAAGAAACAGGTCATCGTCTTTCGTCCCCAGGGAAATGGAACCTACGAGTCCAAGGTGATCGACTTCAAGCAAATGCTGAAGGCGAAGGTTCCGCAGGAGGACTACGCGATCTTGCCTGGAGATGTAATTTACGTACCACAGAATCGTTACTCAAAGGTTCAGCGCTACATACCAACAGCCAACATCGGCACCTACGTTGGGCCGACTTTTTAGCAGGCGATGCGCGAGGATACGTTGACACAACTCATCGAATACAGACCTCTGCTCCCCACCCGGCGCGACCTGGTAGCGCGGATTTTCCGGCAGCGCACCGTCTTTGTGGTCTGCCTTCTGCTGGTCATCGCGGGCTTCATCATCACGGGCCAATTTCAGCCAAAATACCAGGCTGAGATGACGATCCTTGTTCGTAAAGAACGTGTCGACCCGGTGGTGACGACGGACCAGAACAGCACTCCCGAGCTGCAAACCATGAGCGTCCGCGAAGAAGATCTCAACTCGCAGGTTGAGATACTCAAGGGAGAAGACCTGCTGCGCGATGTGGTCCTTCAGGCGGGGCTGACCCGAGGGAACAACGATCCGGTCGTCATTGCTAAGGCGGTTCGAAAGCTTGAACGTAACCTCGACGTCTCCGCCGTCACCAAGACAGATCTGATTGCAATCAAATATGAGTCCACAAACCCGGAGCAGTCGCGCCGGGTATTGGCAACGCTCGCATCTCTGTACCTGACCAAAAAGCGCAACGTTCAAGGGCCCGACTTCGAGGTTTCTTTCTTTCAGGAGCAGGTCCGTGAGCACGGCGCCGCGCTCCAGGCGGCCGAAGCAAAGCTGCTCGAGTTCACGCAAAGGACAGGCATTGTATCTGCCGATCTCGAGCGCGACTTGACCATTCGGCAGATGAAAGAGATGAACCAGGAAAGAATTCAAACCAACGCAGACATTGCAGCCCTGCAGGGGCAGACGGGACAATTGGCCGCACAGGTGGCTGCGCAGCCGGACCGCATCCCGACCGAAAGCAAGACAGCGGACAACCCGCAGCTTCTCAACCAGTTGAAAGGAACCCTGCTAACCCTGCAGCTCAAGCGCACCCAGCTTCTAAACCAATACGACTCGCACTATCGGCTGGTGCAGGATGTGGATCGCGAGATCGCGACCACACAAGCTTTGCTCGACGCACAAGTCAAGGCGCCGGTTCGCGAAAATTCATCTGATAATAATCCCACCCGCTTGGCCCTGCGGACGGAACTGGCCCAGTCGCACGCACAACTGACCGGACTGCAGGCGAAAGCTTCGCAGCTCTCAGAAGCCACGGCGTCTCTCGAGCGCTCCGCACAGGATCTCACCGAAAAGGATGCTGAGCAGGATATTCTGCTGCGCAACGTGAAGACCGAAAAGGACCAGTACCAGCTTTATGTCGACAAGCTTGATCAGGCCAGAACGACCCACTCCCTCGACAAGGGCGGTATTCTGAATGTAGCCGTTGTCCAGGAGCCTCAGCTACCCGCACTGCCGGTGCACTCCACGCTTGGGCATGCTCGCTGCCGCCATCTTCACTGGCGGTTTGCTCAGCTTAGGCGCGGCATTTATTTCCGATATATTCGATCCCACCATACGCAATGCTGAGGAGCTCGGCGAGGTTCTGAGAGTGCCCCTCCTCGCTCAGTTTGGTCGCGAAATCTCTCTCGAGAGTGGCGAGCGATGATCCCGGGCAATGACTCCGTTGCATCTGATTGCAAGAAAAGTGAGGCAGATCTATGTTTCGTGATTTTTACCAGATGCAGGAAGAGCCGTTTGGCGTTACGCCAGACCACCGGTTTCTCTATCTCGGAGATAGCCACCGCGAGGCCTTGGCATCGCTCTACTGTGGCATTGAAGCGGATCGTGGCTTCATGGTCTTGATTGCGCCTCCCGGCTTGGGTAAAACGACACTCATCTTTCAGCTCATCGAAAAGCTTCGGCCGGATGCCCGGACCGTGTTCTTGTTTCAAACGCAGTGCAACTCGCGCGAGCTGATTCAGTTCCTGTTGAACGATCTGGGAGTCGACGTCAACGGCATGGAGACGGTTGCCATGCATAACAAATTGAATCAGATTCTCCTTCAGGAGAGGCTGGCGGGTCGGCGATTCGTGCTCATCGTCGATGAAGCACAGAATCTCGATCCCGGCGTACTGGAGACGATTCGACTGCTATCTAATTTTGAGACATCGCAATCCAAGCTGCTTCAGATTCTGCTGGTCGGGCAGCCGCAGCTTGCTCGTAAGCTGGCCAGCTCCTCTTTGGAGCAACTCCAACAGCGGATCTCAATGTTTGCCAAGGTGGAACCGTTCAGCGCAGACGAAACAGCTCGCTATATCGCTCACCGCCTCAAGGTGGCAGGCTACACCGGGGGCGAGCTATTTACCTCCGGTGCAATGGAAATCATCAAGGATCGTTCCAAGGGTGTTCCACGCAACATCAACCGGTTATGCTTCAGCGCACTTTCGTTAGGCTGCGCCATGGGTCGCAAACGAATCGACGCCGACATGATGCGGGAAGTGGTTGCCGATCTCGACGTGGAATCGCATCAACGAGAAGCTCCACATCAGCTGATGCTCGCTCCCAGCGTCAGCAGCCCGGCGGAGACTGCGGCCGACATCTCCTGTCATCTCTTATCCCGCGGCATCCAACAGCCGGCTCCCACGATGGGCGATGGGCATCGCCGGCGTGGCCGCGTCGATAGCCATTGCAGTGGGATTGGTCTCCTATTCCCATGGCTGGATCGGAAGGTACTTACCCGCGAAAACCGCGCCGTCTGCCACCATCCCGAGTCCATCGCCGTCCAGCCAGGGTTCTGCGCAGGCTGCCCCCGCTCCCATACCGGTTTCTTCTTCGAACGCAACCACCGTCGATGCTCCGCCGGTGGCGACGCCCGCACCTCCTTCACCGAGCGTCGACACGCAGGCCCCATCGGGCGACGAGCCTAAAACGGTGAAAGTCGTCGTGCGCCCAGGAGAGACTCTGCAACAGATTGCACTCCGCACCCTGGGACAGAACGACAGCCAGATCCTCAAACAGATTCAACAGCTCAACCCGCGCCTGACCAATCCGGACCATATTGAGGCCGACCAGGAAATTCGCCTTCCGCAAATTTCCCGGACCGCCAATCCGCCGTCTGTCGCCGGGACAAACGATCTGTCTCGGAAAAACTGAGGAGCAACGCACCCCACAATGAGCAGGAACTTCGAACTTCTGGAACGGACCGCGAAAGAAGAGTTGCTGACCCCTGGCAGCATGCCGGAGATCCTTCGTCCGCCCATTCCCTTTCCTGCTCTGAAAGGGGCGGCCAAGGAAGAGATCACGAAACTTGTGCAGCGCTTGTTCTTCCATGGCGCCCATGCAAGCAGTCCTAAAATCGTCTCCTTCTCCGGGATCACACGCGATGACCGGAGCAACTGGATTTGTGCCCGGGCGGCAGAGTATTTAGCCTCCCAGGCAGAAACATCCGTTTGTTTGCTGGACGCAAATTTCAACTCGCCGCGACTGCACAATCATTACGACATAGGCAACCGTACTGGGCTGGCGAATGCGCTGACCACCGACGGTCCAATCAAGGCCTTTGCCACCCAGCTCTCCATCAAGAATCTCTGGCTGATGCCTTCAGGGTCGGCGAAGCCGGGATTAGACGCCAACATGAGCCCGTTGTCGTGCGCGCTTCGCTGAACTGCGCGAGGAGTTCGGCCACGTCCTCGTGAGCGCACCTCCGCTCGCTCGCGAAAGCGAGGCGACCTTGATGGGACAGCTAGCCGACGGAATCGTCCTGATCGTCGAAGCCAATAAGAGTAGGCGAGACACCATCCGCCAGGCAAAGGAAAACCTCGAAACCGCCCAGGTGCAAATACTCGGCGCAGTGTTGGACCAGCGCAGGTTCCCCATTCCGGAGTTCCTGTACCGCAGGCTTTAATCGACCCAAATCGACCCTGTTCATTCCCGTCCGCAATGCCAGTTGAATCTTCTATCGCAGAAGTCGATATCGAGGCCCGTGAGGCCGGCCCAATTGGAGGGTTGCCAGCTGCAAACTAAGGGATAGCTCCCAAATCAACTCCCGCGGTACCCGCCGCGATAGCCGGGGAGCCGGATTGCAGGCTGAACACACCTCCGGAAGGATCGGTCAACATCGGATCAGACTCCATGGAATGCGTGCACCCTATCGTGCCGCAATTGCCGCTCCCCACCTCCCAGTCCTGATAGGCGGAATAGGTTGTGTTTCCCCAGAGGATGAAGTTCGCGGCCTCCACCCCAAATGCATTGTAGGTATAGACGTTTCCCGAGCCATCGAGGCCCGGATTCTCGCAGCCGGCATTGGCCTGAAAATCACGGCTGGTGGAGTCATAGGCAATATTGTTCTGGACGATGTTGTTCTCGCATCCTCCGCTGGTCTCACCCGCATCCGGACCCTGCATGATGATCCCGGTCCTGTTTTCAAGCACCGTGTTGTTATAAATCTGGTGCCCGGTCATCGAGGGGTTTCCATCGGCATAGGCGATGATGCCCGACTGTAGGTTGCTATAGGAAATGTTCCCGTAAATGACGGCATAGTTGTCGGCATCAATGTCGATACCCCGCTCATTGTTGCCGCACGTCGTATTGTTACGAACGATCCAGCCCTTGCCGATGGTGTCGGCCCAGATTCCCGAGCCCGTGATGTAACTCGCCTGGTTGGGCATCCCGTAGCCAGGCTGGGCAATAGCGTTGTAGCAGGCGGTGGAGTCCTCGACCATGGGGGCGATTGATCCTGAAGATGGATCCCATTTGATCCCTGCGAGATAGAGAGCCGCCGGCTGTTGAACGTTATAGTCGGCCACGACTCCACTGATGACCAGCCCCGGCGTGTCGTAGAGTTCCAGGCCATCCACGCCGTTGTAGTCTGCGGTGTAATTGGTAACCGTAGAAGAGGCGACAGAGCCTTGGAGGTGAACCCCACTGCCCCAGTTGTTATTGCTGACCCCGCCGGTCAGGGTCCAGACGCCTCCTCCACAAGTCACGACCCCGTCACCATTCGCTTCCTCCGTCTCCAGTCCGGCTAGGGTGATATAAACCGTGCCACTACACGCGGAGTAAATGGCATTGGTTCGTTGCGAAGCCTCAAGGACGTGCCCACTGGGGTTGTCATGGACCCAGATGCGTGAGTTGGCTGTATCGAGCCACCAGGCGCCAGTCAATAGATCGCCCTGCGCGCTTACCCGATACAGCCTTAGTCCGTCTTGAAAAACCTGGTTCGGTGCGCTGGTGTAGGCTGCATAATAAGCTCCCGAAGAGGGAGTGAAAATAGGCAGCAAATTGCTGCCGGAAATGACCGGCAGACTTCCCGCGCCATACGATCCAAAGGTGATAGGATCGGCCCGGGAACCGGTCCAGCTGGAAGGCATACTCAGCTCCTCCCGCCACACACCTCCCGCCTGAAAGTAAATGGAGTCGCCGGCATTAAAATCCTGAGCATTCACGTGGGCGATGGACCGCCAGGGTGACCCGGCGCTCATACCGTTGTTCTCATCGCTTCCGGAGTTCGATACGTAGTAGGACGCACCGGACGGAGCAGTCAGAGCGACGCTCGCGCTTGCCAAGCTTGATGGATCCGCAACGCTGGTAGCGGTTACCTCCACCGTCTGTGCGCTGGGGATCGAGGCGGGAGCGGTATACATGCCGCTCCGGGATATTGTGCCTGCTGCGGAGCCCAGTGTCCATCTGACGGCGGTATTCGGCGTCCCGCTTACGGTCGCTGTGAACGGTTGGTTCTGAGAGATGGTTAGGGTGACGTTGCCTGGAGCGATCACCACGGTTGGTGCCGCACTCTGCACCGGCAGCGTCCGGCTCACCGGAGACTTCTGTTCTGCGTTGGGATTGAGGACACCTACGCTGACCGTGGCCGTCCCCGCGGGAAGACTGATGGCGCTCTGCAGCTCAGTAGTGGAGACGAAGACGGTCGCAACATCTGTTCCAGCGAGCAACAATTGTGAGCTGGCGAGGAAGTATGAGCCATGTACATCCAGCAAAAAGTTGTTACCAAATGCTGTCTGAGTAACGGAACCGCTGGTCAGCGTTGGGAGCTGGTTAAGGATCTTGACACCAAGTGAGGCTGAAGACGCCGGCGTTGACACGGTTGCTGCGCTGATGGTGACCGAGTGACCCGCAAAGATCTGGGACCCGGGGAAGAACAGGCCCAAAGAAGATATTCTGCCGTCAGAAGCATTACCTCCGGCTAGGCCGTTGACCGACCACACCACGCTGGCGCTCGCCCCATTGACCAGAGCGCTGTAGTTCCCGTAGCCGCCGAGTCTTACCTGAGTTGGACCGCCAATGGTAAGCGATGTCGGACTTTGCGCCTGAAGGCTGCTGATGCCGGCGGCCAGGAAGAGCAACAGCGAAGCTACCGTGGGTCGGCGGGGCCGATGACAAATTAACGCGCTTTGCCTTCCTGTTTGCTGGGAGAACGTCGGCATGGTGGAGACCAGACCCCACCTTAGTGAAGTTCTTCAGAAGGGCTATACAACATACGTCCACTTACCAAAGGGGCGTAAATTGGCACATTCTGCAGTGTTTTTCCTCTCGCATTTCACACGCGCCGCCGATCAATAGAGGACGATACTCCCGCAGGCTCTAATCGATCCGATTCGTTCCCGCATGTAACGCCTGCTCTCTCCCCTGCCAGACGAAAGACCCCCTGCAACCCTCGGGGCAAAGTCACCGTCCCCGTCAGTGCATCGCCGCTGCGCGCGAAGTGCACCTTGATCATCCCTTGAGGATGCGGAAATTCCGCCGACACCTCCCGCAAATCCCCCAAATGCGGAGCAATCCGAACCGAAGCAAACCCCGGCGACGCCGGCTCGATCCCCGCCACCAGCGTCAGCAGATCATACGCGGGATGCGCGCTCCACGCATGCGAATCGGATCGCGTCTTGCCCGGAGTCTCGGGCCATGTACTGAAATGCAAGGGAAGCAAATCGCGCCACGGCTTCAGGCTCGCGAGATACTGATCCGCCATCCCCGAGTGTTCAAGCGCCCGCGCCAGGTAGAAGCGAAAATAATACGACGCACTCAGGATCCCGCCCGACGTTGTTCCCGGCTCGATCCCCATCACCTGCTGCAAAACGCCCTGCTGCTCCGCGCGCGGAATCACATCGAAGAGCACTCCCAGCACATTCGTCTGCTGGCTGAACGCATTGTGCGCCGGATTGTCCGCCAGCAGTTTGCGCCCCGCATCCCAGCATTTCTCATATAAGCCGCTACGCACATGCTGCGCCCGATGGCTCTCCCGCGCGCCTCGATCCTGGTCCCCCAGCGCCTGTTCCAACTGGGCCGCATCCAGCAAGGCGCCCAGGTACTCGAGCGTGGTCGTGCAGGATTCACCGTGTTCATCGTAGCTGGGCAACTCGCCGCTCGAGACCCAGTCGACAAAGCTCCACCACGGCAGCTTGCCCAGCAGACCATCCGGCTGCTCATACTGCGCAAACCAATCGAGCACCGTTCGCGAGCCCGGCAATCCCGCCTTCACCGGCGACGAATCGGGACGATACATCCAATAGTCATGCAGCATGTCGATCCAGATCAGGGAAAACGTGGGAATGATCTGCGGCTGCGAAGTGGGATAGCGGCTCTGCGTCAATCCTTCGGGAATGCGCGAGTCATCAAAGCTCTTGAGCGCCTGCCTGGCCAGCCGGTCGTCTCCCGTCACCGCATACGAGATCAACGCCTGGATCCGCGTGTCGCCCACATACTGTAACTGTTCCCAATAAGGAGTATCCATATACGTCTCGTGCGCATCGAGCTGCGCCGTGCGCCAGCTGATCTTCCATATCTGCGCTAGCTCTGGATCCTTGCTCTCGAACGAAGCCCGCTCTTCAAAAGGATAAGCCGTGAACTCCGCCTGCAGTGAATCCAGCGTCAGCGGCTCGCCGGCCGTCTGAATGTCCAGGTCGAGATAGCGCCACACCCTCCACCACAGCGGCTCAAAGGTGCGATGCGCGCCGCCGTCGGGAAGAAAGCGATCGTGTACTCCTAGCGCCTGGCGGTTGTCCACGTCATTGCGATCGCCCTTCTCTTGATGTTGGTCATAGAGTGCCTCCGAGTAGGTCAACCGGATGCTGGCTCCCTTTCCCCCGGAAACCGTGAGTTGAGGATAGGCAGTGGTCAACGTCCGCCGGTCCAACAGCAAATGCACGTGGCGATTCGCGGCAATGGTCACCGGCTTGCCAGGAAACGCGCCTGCGCCCGGCTCATCCGAGCGCACCACCGTGCCCGCCTCTATAGGGGAGTACGTCATGTGCGGCAGCTCATCCGGCACCAACTGCCAATAGTTGTCTACCTGCTCTCCCACCAATCCGGCGCGGGCCGCCGAGGGATAAATATTTTCGCGCATAGGATCCGCGGCCGCCACCCATGCGTTGCTTGGGTCCGCAGCATCATTCCACTGCCAATCGTAGGCCGCGCCGTTCAGTTCTTCTCCCGGCCCATTAGCCATGTAGCCGCCTAAGCCCCCGGGCGCCCGCGGAACCGCAACGCGGCCGGGCTCGATAGCGACCATCCATCCCGTGGGAGTGCTAATGCCAGCTTCGAGCGCGCCATCGCCCTGCACCAGGAAAGCAGTGCGGTCCGTGATCTGCGCTGCGGGCGCATAAATCCCGAAATTCCACACCGTGGCGGTTACGAGATTTGTGCCTGCAGAGAGAAACGGAGCCAGGTCGAAAGTCTCGTACCGCCAATGCGGCAGGTCCCCGCGCGCCGGACCATCCCCCACCCGATGCCCATTGACATAGAGAATGAACCGATTGTCCGCGCTAACATGAACAACATATCGTGCCGGCTTGCTATCCAGTTGCAGTGAACGCCGAAAATGGAGCACGATCGGCTCCCGCAGCGGAGCGGTCGGATGTGTAATCCAGCTTGCGTTCCAAAGCGGCTCAGCCGCGAACCCGACCCCGGAGAGCAGCACCACCAAGGCAACCGAGAAAATCAGACGCTTCATCCTGCACCACCAAGCCGCAATCGCGCGACCACCATCCTATCAGCGACTTAACCTACACTTTTTCATCCCGTAGGGACCCGCAGTTCTTTCAGCCACTAATCGGCAGCCTAATGGAAGCGCGACCCTACCCTTTGTCATCAAGAGGTTGTGACTTTTTTAATTTTCCGCGTTTTGTCACGCACAACCAGACTGTTGTTTAAAATTCCAAAAAGGCGTCATCCTGAGCGAAGCGCCTCGCAGATCTATCGCTTATCAGAGGGTTTATGGCGCGCAGTCGAAGGACCCCGACGATGCTTGTTAGCCGATGCTCTCCAGAGCTTTCCAGCCACCAAAATTATGAGAGAAATCAAAAAAGTCACAGACTCCGAGCGAAGCGTAGAGAGCCTGCCCTGCCTGTCCCGGCGTGCCGTGGAAGCGAAGCCGAGGGATCTGCGGTTCTCTCGCCCGCACGCAAATCTTCGCAATAAAGCGGTACCGGACCTATACATTTGCGGAGAAAGCCACTGCACGAAGGGCACGGCTTCAGCGTGCCATACTACGCCGCAACGACGAGGGCTACCTCGCCGCAGCGAGCATTAGCCCTGGGCACCAACCCCCAAAATAAAAACCAACCCCTAACCGAATCGCACCCGAACGGACTCTATATATCTGAGGCACAGTCAGCAAAGCTCGCGAATCGCAAGCGATTCGGCGGGAGGGGCGGGAAAAAATTGAATTTGACCATCTTCGTGAAACAAAGGACTTAGCCGCCAAGGCCCCGGATTCCCTGTGCAGCCTGGGACGTTGGCGCACTTCATGCGGCTTTCCTTAAAGAAGGCCGCACACGCGGTCGCGTCCAGTGCCGCGTACAGGAAATCCGGGTTCACAACGGAATCAGATTCGCGGCCGAGTCAAACTCCATAGCGCGGGCCGCCCCCGCGGTCGTCACGCCGGGGTGTCCATTCGTCGCGCCAACGCAGGCCTCTGAAGCCTGAAACCGCTCCAGGTTGAGCGTATCGGCAATCCGCACCACGCGCACCTTCTCCGGGTTAGGAGCCGCGAGAGAAGCCAATGCCGCCTCGATCGCGTCGCGGTCAGTATCGAAGTAGATAGGAATCTTCGCCCCCAGCACTCCAAGCGAAGTAAGCGCATTCATGTACGTGTATTGCAAATTGAGCGATTTCACAAAACGCGCCGTAGTGAAGTCCGCCATGCCAATCCCGATGCCGTTGCCATTGCTGGCCGGGGTCAGGTCGCGCACGAAAATGCGCGAGACGCGCGGAGTCACCGTGCTCGAGGTGTGTAGCGTGGACCTGTATCCGTCGATGTCGCGCCCAATCACGTTGGTGTCCATACCTGACCCGCTGATGTCTTTGCCCATGCGGTCAACGATGAGCAGATCAATCTCATCAAAGGGCAAGCGCGCCAGCAGCGACTCCGCCTTCTTGAATAGCCGGCCCTCTTCGCGCACGATATTCTCCGGTCGCAGCACTTCGATCTCGGTGGTCTGGTGATGCTGATCCTCCACCAGCGCGATGCCGCAAAAAATCGGAGCCGTCCCCAGGATCACCCGGGCAATCTCCCGCAGCACCACCTCATAACCCATATGAGCGGCGGCCCGATGCGCATTGTTAGCCCCCACCTGCTTGCCAAACCCAATCACCAGCATTTTCTGGATGCCGCTCCCCAGTGTTCCGCGAAAATCGGTATGTGGCTTGACGCGGTTCAGCACCACCACCCCATCCGCCTCCAACGCCGGAACGCTGAACACCACATCCAACCCACCGAACGCCGTCCCGATCTTCTTCACCGCCATGCTGGCCTCGATAGGGACTCCCATGCTCTGGGGCGTGACTCCATACTCCGCCAGCACCTGGATCTGGCCCTCCGTTGTAGCTCCCCCGTGGCTCCCCATCGCCGGCACGATAAAAGGCCGCGCTCCCGCTTCGGTCAGGACGCCCAGCGCGGCCTTGACGATCTCTTTCAGGTTGGTGATGCCGCGGCTGCCGACGCCCAGGGCAATCCTCATGCCCGGCGTGACCTTTTCCCGCAAACCTTGTTGCGCGAACTGCTCCTTGATAAGGTGGGCAAAATCCAATTTAGGGGAGGGCGGATAGCTCTGCCCCATCTCAAGCATTTTGGGAAAGTGATTGGCCATATTCATCGCGATAAAAGCTCCACCGTCGATCTTAAGCCAAACCGCTCCGTGACGCAGCGTCCAAGACCGGGAAGCGAAGCCGAGGAACCACCCTTTCCGCGCTTATCGCGCTTTTCGCGCTCTTTTTTTTTGGAAAACCCCACCCCCGTACCCAATTGCAGGGCGAATCACTTCCTAGTACACTCTCCGCTTGTTGACTCCTAGCCCAACACGACTTAGCCTTCAGTTCCTCGTCCTCGCGGGACTGGCCCTTTTCCCCGCCGTCTCCCTCGCCAGCTGTGAAGGTCTCGCAGCCTTGCAGTTGCCGCACGCCACCATCACCAAAGCGGAGCTAGTGACCTCCGGCAACTTCGTACCCCCGACCGGCAAGCCACTGACTGACCTCCCAGCCTTCTGCCGCGTCGCCGCCACGCTCAACCCCAGCCCAGACTCCAACATTCGAGTCGAGATTTGGATGCCCCAATCCGGCTGGAACGAGCGCTTCAACGGCACCGGCAATGGCGGCTTTGCCGGCAACATCAGCTACAACGCCCTGGCAGAAGGATTGCGCCGTGGCTACGCCGTAGCCAACACCGACATGGGCATGGCCACCCCACCGGGAGAAACCGCCAGCATCTTCGTCGATCGCCCCGAGCGCTGGATCGACTGGGGCTACCGCGCCACCCATGAAATGACCCTCGTCGCGAAGCAGATCGTGCGCGCCTACTATGCGCGCGATGCCAGGCACTCCTACTTCACCGGCTGTTCCACCGGAGGCGAGCAGGCCCTGATGGAATCCCAGCGCTACCCCGATGACTACGATGGCATCGCAGGCGGAGCCGCTGCCAACGACCGTACCGGCGTGCACGTCAGCATCCTCTGGAATTTCGCCGTCAACGAAAAAACCCCCGCCTCCTACTTGCCCGCATCCGCGCGCGAACTGCTTTCCCACGCGGTGATGAATGCCTGCGACGCCCTCGATGGCGTGAAAGACGGAGTGATCGCCGATCCCACCAAATGCCACTTCGATCCCGCCTCCCTCGAGTGCAAGCAAGCCAATCAGGAAAATTGCCTGACCGCAGCCCAGCTCGAGACAGTAAAGGAACTCTATGCCGGGCCGGTCAATCCGCGAACCGGCGAAAGCCTCTATCCAGGCCTGCCCAAAGGCAGTGAATTCGCCTGGAATGGTTTAGATCCCACCCCTGGTCCCACCGCGATCCCTCCGTACGCTCCCATCTTTCAATGGGTCTTCGGCGCCAACTGGGATTGGCGCCAATTCGACTTCGATCATCAGGACACGGTCTTCACCCAAAAGCTTGCGCCCATGCTGAATGCCACCAGCCCGGATATCGACACCTTCCGCGCCCACGGCCACAAGCTGCTCATCTATCACGGCTGGGCCGACTGGCTGGTGCCTCCCGGAGAAACCATCATCTACTACAACTCTGTCCTCGCGCGTGCCAAAGGCGATCCCACCATCGATCAATCGGTCCGGCTCTTCATGGTCCCCGGCATGTCGCATTGCGGTGGCGGACCGGGCGCAACCCATTTCGACGCCTTAGGCGCCATGGTCCAGTGGGTTGAGCACGGAGTAGCCCCCGATAAAATCATCGCCAGCACCCTGCCGCTCACTGACACCACCAGCGCAGTAAACCCGCAGCGACCCTTATGCCCCTATCCACGCACCGCCCAGTATCAAGGATCGGGGAGCACCAACGACGCGTCCAATTTCGTTTGTACCGCGAGGTAACACACCCGGCGGTCGAGTTGACCCACGGCTGGTTCATGGAGTAGACAAGTCACTGACTGTTTCAGGAGGAAATTTCGTAATGTCGATTACCAGACGCAGCTTCATCAGCTCCGCTTCCGCAGCCGCCGCCCTGCTGTATACCGGCGTAGGCCGTGCGGCCTCATTGGGACTCCCCGTCGGCCTGCAGCTCTATTCTGTGCGCACTCTGCTGCCCACGGATTACGCCGGCACCCTCAAGCAGGTCGGGGCCCTGGGCTATAAGGAAGTGGAAGCAGCTGGGTTCTTCAACCTCCCCGTGGAACAGGTGAAGGCTGCCATGAAGGCCGCCGGCTTGCGCTGTGTGAGCGCGCATTATGCGCTGCCGTTGCTCAGGCAGCACCTCGACGAAATCCTGCCCTTCCATAAATCCCTGGGCGCTGGATATGTAGTCTGTTCTTCCCCCATGCATCAGCAGGAAGGAGCCAAGGGGCCCCTCAGTCTCGATGACTGGCGTTGGAGCGCGGACCAGTTCAACCAGGTAGCCACTAAGGTCGAGGCCGCGGGCATGAAGTTCGCCTATCACAATCACTACGCCGAGTTCCACGCGATTGACGGCATCCTGCCCTACGATGAGCTCCTCAAGCACACCGATCCGGCAAAGGTCAGTTTCGAATTGGACTGCGGCTGGGTGGTTGTAGGCGGCCAGGATCCCGTACATTATTTGAAACAATATCCGGCACGTATCGTGATGCTGCACGTCAAGGACTTCAAAGACAACAAGCCGCCCTCAGTCGAACTAGGCACCGGCTCTATCAACTACGCGCCCATCTTCGCCGCCGCCGCCGCAACCGGCCATATTCGCCACGCCTTTGTAGAGCAGGAGGAGTTTCAAGGGCCCATCATGGAAGCGCTGGCCGTCGACGCCAAGTACATGAAGAAGTTCCATGCCTAATACCCGATCAGCTTATGCACCAGTAACGGTTGCAAAAGCGGGAGCGGAAGCGGCCCCTCGTCGAGAGCAGTATCGTTGAAGCGCTTGAGCGAGAAGGCGCTTCCCTGTTGCTGCTGGATATTATTGCGCATATCGATCCACTGGTGGTACCCAACATAGTAGGTAATAAGCTGGCCCGCCGTCAGCTTGGCCCGGCGCAGCTTGCCCTGCGCCTCGGCCGCCGTCTGAAACGCCTTGTTCTCCATCAGGTCGAGCGCCTCCTGGTCCGTCATGTTGCGGCTCTGCATGCGGATGTCGAGAATGGCATTCGCGATCACGCGCAGGCGAATCTTATCTACCATGAGAACGAAGCGAGGATCATGGTTAGCGTAACCCGCGTCTTCCATTTCCTTTACTCCATACTCTCCCCAACCTTCCTCATACGGAGTGCTTCCGAGTAACACCCGCAGCACGCGGCGCGACGATGGCTCCAGGTTGTTCGCGTGCTCGAACTGCGTGTAGTGGCCGGGCAGCGCCTCGTGCATGGTCAGGTACAACAGCATCCAGTTGTTGTACTCGCGCAGCTTCGACTCTGCCTGCTCCTTGCTCATCTTGGGATCAATGGGCGTAACCCAGTACTCCGCTTCCTGCTTAGGTTCAAGTGCCGGCGCGGGATGGAAGCCTGCAACCGAATAGACCCCGCGCTCAAAAACCGGAGTGGGCACGATGCGCATATTGTCCCGATCGCTCAAGCTGACCAGGTCCTTCTTCACAATGAAAGCGCGAATAACGCTGGCGTCAGCCTTCACCTTCTCCACAAGTTGACCCGGCTGTACATGATCCTGATTGATGCGGTCGATAACCTCCGCGATGACCTTGTTCTGCAAAGCATCTCCACTCAGGTCGCTATGATCGCCATGATCCGGGAACCATTTCTTATGCAGCGGCAAGGCCAGCGAGTACATCTCGCCGCGCACCCGAGGCAGATCGCGCTCCGCAGCGGCCAGCACAGAATCCGGAGTGTCATGCGTGCCCGGGCCAAGGGCGAAGGCAAAGATCCTCGCGTAGGCCGTAGGTCCGGTGCGCCAGGTAACATTGTGCGCTCTGTGCGCCAGGTCGTCCTTGAGCCACGCGGCGTAGCCGTCCAGCGCTGCGCGCGCCGCCTTCGCTGCCGCATCGTAACGCGAGCGCAGCGGCGACCCGGCATGGATCATACTGCCGATCTGCTCGATGACTGAGATGTCCCCGGCGTTCTCATCTAACGCCGTATCGATAAATACCGGATCGGCATCTTTAACGTTGTAGCGTGCCTGGTCGATGATCTTCGGAACCTGCTCCATGCGCGCCAGCACGGAGGAGAGCCGCGACTGCTCCGTGCCATCGGTCGAGGTGAGGGGGAAGAACAGGCCGGAGCCGATCATCTCCACATAATCCTGCGGGCGGTAGCGATAGCCCTGCAGTACATCGATCTGGAAGAGCGTGGACTCGATGTTGTCGCGCAGCAGCGCAAGATCCGCTTTGTCCTCGGGTGTGCCTGCTTTAGCGGCTGCGAAACACAACTTACCGGAGATGAATACTCCGCGTTCAGCGGCGATGGTCTCCGGGCTCGAGTCATCCAGTTGGTTGTCCAGCGGAGCGCCCGGCTCGCCGTGGTACCCGGCCTCCGTGGCCTCGACCGGTTGATAGCGAAGCGTGGTCAGGATGAAACGATTCGCCTGATCAAGAAAGGGCTCATGCGCCGCAGCATTGCAATGAAACATCTCCGGGACTGCTGCCGCTGCTGAGTATTGAAAACTGGCCAGGCAAAGCAAAGCGAAAGCGAAACGAAACATGGAAAAACGATAGCATGCCGTGGTCAAAAATCTAGCTAGTGAGACGGTCGTTCGAGATAGGCGTGACGCCCGACACTGTCATGCTCTTCAGCGCATCAGCGGCTCCCGTCCAGGCGAGCTGAATGCCCGCCGGTGAGGGAATGAAGCAACGAGCCGTCATGGCCTCTTTTCGGTCGACGAATGTCTCGATGATCGAGCCATCCATCCAAAGATGAACCGTCGACACTCCGTCATGATCCGGCGAGAGCGGCACGCTGTTGCCGCCCACGCTAACCGACCCTCCGGCATAGTGGATGGCGAACAGCGGTGTCGCGCCGGCGCGCAATTCCAACCCGCATGCGCTCTCTCCTGCTTTGAAGCTGCATACGATCTCAGCGGCTCGGTTTTCGATGGGCAGACTCTGCGCCGCTTGCAGCTTCTGCGTATTCTTGCGCAGCGAGGCAAACTCCGGCGGAACATCCATGCGCAGCGCGTTGTCAGCACCCAGCGAAAGCACGCGGGGCAGCGCCATCGCTCCCGCCCATCCTGCAGCTTCGCACTCCGCTGCAGTGCGCGTCTCCTGCACCCATCCCCAAAGAATGCGCCGGCCCTTGGCGTCAACCATACTCTTCATCGCGTAGTAGGATCCGTGATCGAGCAGGCCCTTGTTTTCGGAGTGGAAGCGAAGGTCGCTCTTATCGAACCCGCCCACCTCCCAATAGACCTTGCCCTCGGTGGAGTAGAGCAGCACATGCTTATCTCCGAGGGGAAAGAAGTCCGGACACTCCCACATTTCCCCCGTAGCCACAGGGTTGGTCTTACTGCTTCCGTTCCACTTGCCCTGCGCCAGCGGATGAAGGTAGCTCCAGTTGCGTCCGTCCGGCGAGGTATAAAGCAGCACCGCCCCGCCGACCTTGTTGAAGCCCGAACCGACGCCCAGATACCACGTATCTCCATCCTTCCACGGGCAGGGATCGCGAAAGCCGGTCACCTGCAAACCGGGCGGGGGGCTATCCAACACTGGCTTATCCAGCTTCTTCCAGCTGCGCAGATCAGGGTCGGTGGAGGTGGCCAGACACTGCACCTCGCGCAGCCCTTCGCCGCGAATAGTCTCCGGCGACGACCGGGTGACGCCGGTGTAAAGAATGGTCGGCACTGCAGCGCCGGGCAGCACGCTGCCGGTGAAACACCCGAATGCATCATAGGATCCCGGAGTAGGCGACAAGGCAACCGGCAGGTGTTTCCAGTGAATGAGATCAGGACTGACAGCATGCGCCCAGTGCATGTCTCCCCAGACCGGCCCTTCCGGATTGTATTGGAAGAACATATGATACTGGCCGCGGAAGTATCGAGGTGCGCAGGGATCGTTCATCCAATTCGCTGCGGGCAGTAGATGGAACTGCGGCCTGAAGGGATCGCGCATGAGCTTTTCCCTCAGCGCCGGTGGCAACTCTGTTTGAGCGAAGGTGTGCGCGGCACAAAGCGCAGCGGAAGAGATGAGAAATTTGCGACGATTCACAGGCTACTCCCAATGCGTTCGATCAACTCTGGAGACAGCGGCGGAGTAGCTCCCGGCTGCGAGGCCACGTAGCTGCCGCAAAGATTGCCGATCTCCGCCATCTGCTGGAGTGACGCACCGCGCAGGTAGGCGTGCATCAGGCCGGCGGTGAAGGCGTCACCCGCACCGACGGTATCAACTACCTTGATGGGAAAGCCCGCATGCCCGAACGTGCTCTCCCGCGTGGTAAGCAAGCATCCATGGGGCCCCAGCGTCATCGCCACCAGCTGGCAAGCAGGAAAATCTTTGAGCAACGTATGGGCCGCGCCTTGAAGACTCGCCGGCAACTGCTGCTCATTCAGCATAGAAAACACCTGCGGCATCTCCTCATCGCTAAGCTTGATGATGGTGGCGTGCGCCATCGACCACTGAAGCACTTCGGGACTGCAATCAGGCATGCGCAGATTTACATCGCACACTCGCGCGCACTCTGGCGCAGTGGCCTCTACGAAGCTCCTTATAGTCGACCGTGAAACCTCTTGCCGCTGAGGAAGGGTTCCATAACAGACGGCATCCGCAGCACGGGCTACTTCAAGCAGCTCCGGCGTCAAGCGAATAAAGTCCCACGCCACGTTGCGATGGATGATGTATCTGGGCTGCTTATCGGCGGAGAAGAAAACTTCAACCGTCCCGGTCGGGTGGGCGCCATCGGTTTGTAGCTGCTCCAGCTCAAGGTTGGGTTGCTTGAGTGTGGTGCGGGCTTTTCTCCCATAGTCATCATCACCGACGCTGCTGCCCAATGTAGTACGGTTCCCGAGTCGAGCACAGAAGACAGCAAAGTTCGCCAGCGCTCCGCCCAGCCTCGGTCCACTGGGCAAAAGATCCCACAGCAACTCCCCGATCCCGGCGATCCGCGGAGCCCTGGTTTCAGTTTCAGAGAGGATGGAATTCAGGATCGGTCCTTTCCCTCACGACATCCTCGTTGAGCGCTACCCCGATTCCCGGGGTGGTCCTCACCGCCAGAAGGCCATCATCATCCAGCGAAACCGGCTCGGTCAGCGAGGTGTAGGACTTATCGACGTAATGGGTGAATTCAAGCAGCATGAAGTTCGGCGTCGAGGCGGCGACGTGAGCCGCCGCCATCGTCCCTAGAGGAGACGCGACACCATGAGGCGCAATGGGGATTGAGTAGACCTCGGCCATGGCCGCGATCTTGCGTGTTTCGAGCAAGCCGCCGGTCTTCGAAACATCCGGCTGAATGACGCTGAGCGCTTCCTTTTCCAGAAACGGGCGATAGCCGTAGCGGCTATAGATATTCTCCCCGGCCGCGATGGGAACCCGGGTGGCATTGCGCACCCGCACCATGGCGTCGACATCGTCGCTGGGGATTGGCTCTTCCACCCAGATCAGGCGGAATGGCTCCACCAGGTGACAAAGCTGGATGGCGGTTTCGACGTCGTAGCGTGCATGGCATTCCAGCGCAAGGTCGTAGCTGTTGCCCACTGCCTCACGCATGGACGCGACGAAGTGTACGACGTCATCCAACTGCACGGTGTTCAGATGAATGCCCCAAAGCTTGTTCGGGTCCCAACCCTTCTTCAGGGTCCATTCATCCGGGGTGTAATCGATCCCGATCTTCAGCGCTTTCACTTTCGTCTTGGCAATAAGGCTGGTCGCATCACCCGGGGTCGCCGCGTGCAGGTAGACCGGCAATTTACTGCGCACGCGGCCGCCCATCAGCTGGTATATGGGCGCGTTCAGCGCTTTGCCGGCCAGATCCCAGAGCGCCATTTCCACTCCGCTGATAGCGGTGAGGTAGGGTCCGCCCATTCCGCGCATGAAGATAGGCGAGGGGGAGCCGCCAGCCGCAAGATGCCGGCCGCCCCACAGGTCGAGGAGAATTCCTTCAATATCCAGCGGATCACGACCCGCGAGCGCCGGGCCGATGTTGTTGTTGACGATATACTCCGCACCGACGGTGTCCAGCATCTCGCCCGTGCCGGTCAAACCCTGGTTGGTGTAGACGCGAACAAAGCGGCTATTGAAACCGTCGCGTAGACGAACCGCGCGAATCTCTCGGATGGTAAGGCCGGGGGCATGAGAGGTTCCCTGGCCCCGAGCCTCGAGCAGGAAGGCCCCGTAAGCCATCGCCGCCTGACCGAGAAAGATGCGCCGATTCATCGGGCAGGAGTGTAGCACATCTACCGCTCGCCTTGGATTCGACGTTGCGAAACGACGATGCAACCGGCAAGCTAATAGGCATGCCGGAATTGCCCGATATCGCCGCCTACATCAGCGCGCTGGAACCGCGGATTGTCGGGCAGCCCCTCGAGCACGTGCGCATAGCAAGCGCCTTTCTGCTGCGCACGGCGCGGCCACCCGTTGCCAGCATAGAAGGTTGTGTGGTGCGCGAGTTGCGCCGCATCGGCAAGCGCATCGCCATCGGAGTGGAGGGCGATCTCTGGCTGGTGCTGCACCTGATGATTGCCGGACGCCTGCACTGGCGGCCTCCGGGAGCCAGGCTGGCAGGCCGGCAGAACTTGGCAGCCTTTGACTTTCCCCATGGCTCCCTGGTGCTCACGGAAGCGGGGACCAAGCGCCGCGCATCGTTGCACCTCTTCGAAGGAGAGGAGGCGTTGCGTTCTATTGACCCGGGAGGAATCGACGTGCTTTCCAGCGATCTCAATTCCTTTCGCAAGGCGCTCACGGTCGAAAATCGAACCCTCAAGAGAGCTCTCACCGACCCCCGCATCCTAAGCGGCATTGGGAACGCGTACTCAGATGAGATTTTGCACGCGGCGCAATTATCCCCAGTGAAGATGACACACAAGCTGGATCCGCAGGAATGGGAAAGGCTCTATGCCGCGACGCAGGCGACGCTCAGGTTGTGGATCGAGCGGCTGACCGATGAGGCAAGGGCCGGCTTTCCGGAGAAGGTAACAGCCTTTCGCAAGGATATGGCAGTGCATGGACGCTATGGAGAGCCTTGCCCGCGCTGTGGCCAACCGATCCAGCGGATTCGTTACGCGGACAATGAAACGGATTACTGCGTCAAGTGCCAGACCGGCGGGAAACTCCTGGCAGATCGTAGTCTTTCGCGGCTCTTAAAATCCGACTGGCCACGCACCCTGGATGAACTGGAGACACTCAAGCGCCGTTGACTGTTCCTCATCCGCTCTCCGAATTACGGTTTGAAGAGCAACGGTCTAGCCTTTTTGTGGGAAAGCTTAAGAGTCCGCCGAACACGCCGGAAAGAACCTCCTAGCGCTGTCCCGCTGGCATCGCCTTGATCAATCGCTGTCCGCAGCGCGGCAAGCTTCGCCTCAAACTGCTGTTCTTCGCGCTCTAATGTTCGCAGGACCACGAAGTTATCAAGTTCCTCGGTCAGATTCACATTTTGGGTAGGCATGGTGATCCTCTAAATATCGTCGCCGTCCAGCGGAGCTGCATTGTCAGGAACGCAACATCTGTTCTAAGCGGGCATTCATTTCGTCTTCTTCAATGAATTCGCCACGGTCGGCTTGTGCGATACCTTCACGAACGGCCCCGCGAAAACGGCCATCCTCTTGAAGCAAGCGCAATGCGGCGTCTTTCCCCAAGCGCTCCGGTTCGGTGCCTTCGCTGGTGGCTATTTGCGCAAGCTGCGCTTCCTGCTCGGGTGTGAAATGGACTTCCATGCCCTTCAGGATAGGGAAGGGTCCCGCTCGTGGCAAGTCGGCAAGCATTGCCAACGGAACAGGGGGCGTTCTTCCGACTTAACTGAGCACCTTGTTCTCCGCCGATTTGCCTTCTTGTCCTGGAGTAAGTAGGGTTTGCGATGCCCTCAACGGCAGGCGGATCTCCGCTCCGCAGCCGGGACCATCCTGGCGATTGGCGACTTGGAGAACGCCGCCATGGGCCTCGCATATCTGCCGCGCCAGGGCTAGACCGATGCCGCTTCCCCCCGGCTTGGTGGTGTAGAAGGGCACGAACAGGTTCGACGGATTGGTCAGGCCAATCCCGTTGTCCTGGATCAGAATGACGACCGCGTGGGGAATGGCTCTCCAGGTGATCGATACTTCAGGAACTTCCTTCGAGTTATGGCCATTCGATGGCGCTCCTCGGGAAAGCGCGCCAGCGCGGCTTCGGCCGCATTGCGCAATAGATTGATGACCAGCTGTTCGATCTGATCGGGATCGATCTGCAGCACGATATCGACTCCCGGGTTGAGCTTGACAGCTACCCTGGTTTCGAGCGCCACGGCACGCTCCATCAACGAATGCAATGACACGGGCTGCAATGCGGGGGGCGGCAACTGCGCAAGCTGCCGGTATGCCTGGATGAATCGATTGAGCGATTCAGCACGGTTCTCAATAATTTTGAGGCCACGATCGAGACTGAATAGGTCATCGTCTATACCGGGCGCATCCGTAGTGCTGCGCTGCATCGGACTTAGATGGATCCAGGAACGAAGGCTGCCGGCTATGGACTTGATCGGCGTGAGCGAATTATTGATCTCGTGCCCGATGACCCGGATCAGACGCTGGAAGGCATCGCGCTCCTGTTCGCGCAAAGCAATACTCACGTCAGACAGCACCAGCAGCGTGTGCGGGATGCCGTGCTGACGGAAACTGGATCTTCTTACCATCCAGTGCACCGGATTGCCCTTGCCGGCAAGGACGAGGATTCCCCGATCAGGCTGATCCAACACCTCAGCAAGTTGCAGATCATGGGCGCTCGAGCCCAGGTCTCGCTCCGCTATGAGATGGAAGATGTGCTCGGCAGCGGGATTGACCAGGCGCAGCCGATGCGACGGGTCGAAGGCAAGCACAGGCGCATCCATGGAAGAAATAACACAGCGCAACAAGGCCGAGGCCTCCAGCTCACCCAGGCGCTGACTCTGCAGCAGGTCGGCAAATTCGTTGATCTCCAGCGCCAGCTCCCCCAGCGCGTCGAGCTGCGCTGCACCGCGGGCGCGAAAGGAGTAGTCCGACTCGCGTAGCGAAGAGACAACGTTGGCCAACGTCTGCAGTGGGCGGATAATCTCCTCCATGAGGAGCGCCCCTGCAATCAGAGAAAGAAAAGCGATCCCACCAAGCAAAGTCCAGGCCACACCTTGGGAAAATTTTCCCTGCCAAAGTAGAACCGCCGCGAGCACAAATCCAGGAGCGGCAACGAACAGACAGAGGATGCGGATGCGGTGCTCGAAGGGGGTGGTGCGATCACGGTGTTTGGCGGAGCGTAGATATGCGCGTGAAGCTGAATCACTTCCGTTGCCGGCAGTGGGATCAGATTCCATACTTCTCCATCCGGCGATAGAGCGCTCCACGGCTTAATCCCAGGGCCTCCGCCGCGTGGCTGACGTTGCCGCCCACACGAGCCAGAGCCTTGCGGATGAGAATGCTCTCCACCGCTTCAAGGCTGAGTTCGTCGAGACTCTGGCCGGATGAGCGAACCTGGCTCAAGCCCAGGTCGGCGGTTTGAATGCGCGGACCGCGAGCCATAAGAACAGCACGCTCGATCGCGTGATCGAGTTCCCTGACGTTACCCGGCCAGCTGTGCTGGAACAGAGCCTCCAGGGCGTTGGGCTCGAAGCCGGTCGCAGCCTTGCGGTAGCGGGTGGTATAGCGAGCGAGGAAGTGCCCGGCGAGTAGAGGAATATCTTCGCGGCGATCGCGCAACGGGGGAAGATGGATCTCCACTGTGTTGAGGCGGAAGAGCAGATCTTCGCGAAAGCGTCCCGCGGCGCACTCCTCATGCAGTTCGGCATTGGTAGCCGAAAGCAGGCGAACATTCACTCGCCTGGTTTGCGAAGAACCCACACGTTCCAGATCGCCCGTCTCCAGTACGCGCAGCAGTTTAGCCTGCTGCCGCAGCGGTACATTGGCAATCTCATCCAGGAAAAGGGTGCCCCGATCGGCGAGCTCGAAGCGCCCGATGCGGTCCGTACGCGCGTCGGTAAACGCTCCTTTGACATGGCCGAAGAGCTCGCTCTCAAAGGTTCCCTCAGCCAGCGCGCCGGTGTTGACTGCGACCAGCGAGCGCGCCGCGCGCGAAGAGAGCGCATGCAGCGTTTGCGCCACGACTTCTTTGCCCGTGCCATGCTCGCCGGTAATGAGCACGTTCGCATCCGACGGGCCGATGCGCGCTAAAAGTTCCAGCACGGGCTGCATCGAGGCAGCCTTGGCAATCAATTCAGGACGTCCTTCAGCACGCAGCAGGCGATTTTCCGCCTCCAGAATTTCAGCCTGTTGAACCGCCCGCCGAAGTTCGGTCTGGGTTCGCAGAATGGAAATCAGGCGCGCATTTTCCCAGGGCTTTTGGATAAAGTCACAGGCGCCGCGACGCATGGACTCGACGGCGAGACCCACATTGGCCCAGGCCGTCATGACGATGATGCGCAGGCGGCTGTCGTGGGCACTTAGCTGGGCAAGCAGTTCCAGACCCTCGGCTCCGGAAGTAGTATCCCGGGTGTAATTAAGGTCGATGAGGAGGGCATCGTAAGTTTCGCTGGCCACCCTATCCAGTACCTCGCGGGGCGATTGCGCTCTCTCCACCCGGTAACCCTCGGGCTGCAGTAATAACTCAATCGCATCCAGAATGTGGGGCTGATCGTCGGCGGCGAGTATTCTGGGCGCCTCTGCTTGCGTATGGGCTGCCGGGGTCTCTTTCGCGGCTTGCGGGAAGGTGGCCATGATTGCCTCAAACGGTTAATCAAGTATAGTGCGGTGCCCGGAGATCAATTGGAAGCACAGGCTCTGGCTCAGCCAGCTCAACGACCCCCCACTGGGCTACTTTCTTTCGCGGCTTGCGGGAAGATCTCCATGATAGCTATCGCTAGGGCATGTGGGTGACGACGCCACTTCTTGCGTCGTCTATCGAGACGCCCGTGCGGTCCAAGGTCGTCCCAGTAGCGCGGTCAATGTCCGCCTTGGCCTTTTCATAGGCAGTCTGCGCGGTAAAAAACGCGGATTCAGCGACAGCGAGGCCTTGTTCCATGACCAGGGTGTCATACCTGGATATCGCTCCTACGTCTTGCTCCTTCTTGGCAATATCAAAGGTCTTCTGCGCGAGATCGCGTGCTTTTTGCGCGGCCGCCACGCGGGCTTGCGCCTGCACGAGAGCGAACTGTGAGTCGCGGATGTCGAAGCGAAGGCTCTTCTGCTGCTGCTCTTGCGAGATCTGGCTCTGGCGGTACGCGAGCACGGCGCGGAACTGGTCGGCTTTGACGATACGGTTGCGGAGGTTGATGGTGAGATTGACCCCAACCTCGTACTGGGGCGCCGAGTAGTTGAAAGTGTTCTTGAACATGCTGGAGAAGTCGGTGGGCAGGCTGGTGGCGCAATCCGCCGGGCTGAGACTGCAATCCTCGTTTTTGGGGCCAGCGACTCCCGTGCCTCCGTAGTACCCGTACAAATAGAGTTGAGGCAGCAGCTCGCTGTTGATGTCCTTGAGGCTCTGCCGCAGGACCTCAGCTTGATTGCGGTAAATCGCGACTTCAGGGCGGTTCTTCATGGCCTCGTCAATCAGCTGGGTAATCGATTTCGATTCGTTGGGATCGGGACCGCCCTGGAGATCGAGGGGGATGACGGGGATTTCGTCGATGGACGGGTCGTCGGTTCGAGTGAGACGGTCCTTAATGAGCAGCTCGTTGTGCCTCAGCGTGGCCTTGGCGATGGTAAGGTCGCCCTCGCTGGTGGCAACCGCAGACTGGTCCTTCATGACCTGCAGCGCAGGAATGTTCTGCAGCTCCAACTGTTTCTGGTCGTCGGTCAGGGTCTGATTGGCGTATTCCAAAGACCGGGTCTTCACTTGCACGTCCTGATAAGCGTTGACCAGATCCCAATAGAGGTTTTCAATGTCGGTGACGGTGGCGATGACCTGCTGCTTAAAGGCGAGATCGGTGGTCTGCAGGTTTCTTTTGGCGATGTGGATGTAGCGCTCGTTGCTGGCAAGGCCGAATCCGTACAGCAGCGGCTGGCTCAGGTAGACCTCGAAATTGGAACTCAGTTCTGGATTGACTGCGTAATAAGGGCTGTTGTTGGCGGCGCGGAAGCCGGTGTAGTTGACCTGCAGGTAGGTGCCGAGCGGAAAGTACTGTTCGTACTGGGATTGAACCTCGATGTTGTTTACCTTAAAGAGTTCGACGCCGACCTGGGAAAGGTTCGGCTCCGGGGTGACGGTGTGTTGCACATAGCCGCTGAAGATGAGCAAGGGGTCGAACGGGGGAACGGCCGCGCCGGCGCCGAGCGTCGTGGTGACGAGGCCGCCGGCGCCTGCGGTCGCATTCGAGGCTGCGGAGCCACCACCCCCCGAGGCGCCAAAGCCGCTCGGCGTGGTCGAGACAACGGCGGTGTTTACGCCGTTGGCGTTACCCCCCGCCTTGGTGCGCAGAAGATCGGCTTGCGCGATGGGGAAGTTGTAGCGGAAGGAAGCGAGCGTGAGATTATTTTCGAGGGCCAAAGCGATCGCATCCTGCAGGGAGATCTGGAGCTTGCCGTCGCGTATGAGGTCGTAGAGGTGCTGCGAGTTTTGCAGGTTGAGTTCCGGCACAGTGCTGGGCATATACCGCGCCAAGGGATTGCGTGAATGCGGCATTTCAATGTGGAAAGGTCCCTGGTAGGTAACCGGCTGCGGCTGCGCCGCCGCTTGCGCCTGCTGTGCGATGGTCTGGGGCGGAGATTGTTGCGGACCGGCAGGCGCAGAAGGCAAGGGCCCGGCGGCGTTTGTTTGGGCAAAGCTAGTCGAGACCAGAAGGCCCGCTGCACACAACACGGACAACGTTTTCCGCACTATGCTGCCCGCGCAGGATACATCCTTCATGCCTTCACCTCGGTGGTCTGGTTCAGCCCGGGGTTGGCCGTATCACTTACCATCCATCCATCCCGTACCTCCAGCACACGACTGCTGTAGGCCGCATTTACCTCCGAGTGCGTCACCTGCACGATGGTCGTTCCCTCCTTGTTCAGCTGCTGGAAGAGTTCCATGATTTCCTTCGCCTGCGAGGAGTGAAGATTTCCCGTGGGCTCATCGGCAAGCAGCAGAGCCGGGCGATGAATGACCGCGCGGGCAATGCCCACCAACTGTTGCTGACCGCCGGATAATTGATTCGGAAACAGATCCTTTTTGCCCACGATGCTAAAGCGATCGAGCGTGTCCGCAACCAAAGCCTGGCGTTCCGAGCGGGAGATGTTTTTGTACGAGAGCGGCAGATCGATATTCTCGGCCACGTTCAGGTCGTCGAGCAGGTGATAGCTTTGAAAAACCATCCCGACGTTGCGCCTTGCCAGGTCTGCCCGTTGCTTGCGGTTCATCAGGTGGACGGCCTCGTCGTTGAACCAATACGCTCCGGCCCATTGGTCATCGAGCAGCGCCAAAACATTCAGCAGTGATGACTTCCCTGCTCCCGAAGGCCCCATAATAGTGATAAACTCGCCCGCCTGAATCTTCAGGTGGATACGCCTGAGCACCCAGGTCTGACCAGCGCCAGTCTTGTAGCTTCTTTCGACATTTTCGAGCGAGATCATTGTGCAGCCCTCATCGTTCGCCCCGTCGGGGACGGATCGTCATGCTTCCAACCATACATCTGTGTTTATTGACCCGCGGTCATCAGACCCCGGTTATTGCATTTCGAGAGCGTGATCGGCAAATTCGCCTTCGGCCACAATCTTTCCATCAAACAAGTGGATATTGCGGTCGGCATGGCGGGCAAACCGCGGGTCGTGGGTCACCATGCAGATGGTCGCTCCTTCACGATGGAGGTTCTTGAGCAGTTCCATCACCGCTTCGCCGTTCTTCGAGTCCAAATTACCGGTGGGCTCATCCGCCAGCAGGATAGAGGGTGAGCCTGCCAGTGCGCGCGCGACCGCTACACGCTGCTGTTGGCCGCCCGAGAGCTGCGAAGGATAATGGCGCATGCGGTGGGCCATGCCCACACGCTCCAGAGATTCCTGTACTCGCTGCTTGCGGTCGCTCGATGCCATCCCTGAGCGATAGGTCAGCGGCAGCTCCACATTCTCAGCCACGGTAAGATCGCCAATCAGATTGAAGCTCTGAAAGATGAACCCGATCTCCTGGTTGCGAATGCGCGAACGCTCGGCGAATTTAAGATTCTCTACCGGACGGCCGTTCAGCTCATATTTGCCCGCGGTCGGTGTATCCAGCAGGCCGATAATCGACAGCAACGTCGATTTTCCGCAACCGGAAGGGCCAGACATGGCCACATATTCTCCCCGGTCGATGGAGAGGTGCACGCCGGAAAGCGCATGGGTCTCGATTTCCTCGGTGTAGAAAACCTTGGTCATCGCTTCAATCTGTATCAGTGGCTGCATGCTTTCGCTCCTGTTTTCCTTATTTGATATTGCTTCCTTATTCCAGACGAATTCGATCTGTCGTGTCATACCTCGACATGTCGCTCAGGATCACCGTATCCCCTTCTTTAAGCCCTTCCAGCACCTGGATGGCATTCACCGAAGCTGCGCCAACTTTGACCGGGACGCGGACTGCCCCCTTGCCATCCGGATCCAATTTGAAGAGGCTGATGGTGCTGTCCGGATTGCCAAAAGCCGGCCGGCCCACGTAAAGAACATCCTTCAATCTCTCCAGATCGATGACGCCGTCCACGCTCAATTGATCACGTGCTCCATTGGGCAGAGCGCCAACCAGCTCCACATCGACTGTGACGGTTCCGTTCTGCACCGCAGGATCGATTCTCGACACCTTACCATCGGCAAGGCCGTTGTGCGTATCGATGGAGGCGGGTTGGCCGATGAGGATGCCGCGCGCCTGGGTCTCCGCAATCTTCAGCTGTGCCTTCAATTGATTGGGCTGCACCACCTGCGCCAGCATGGTTCCTATGGTTACGTGCTGGCCCACGGCAAGGGGCAGATCGGTCAGCACTCCGGCAATGCCTGCGCGCACCTTCAGTGCATCCAGTTGTTGCTGCTTCAAGTCATAAATGGCCTGCGCCTGCGCCACCTTGGCCCGTTGCACGGCGAGTTGTGATTCAATGGCCTTCTCGTTGATCTTGACCGTCTCCTCCTGGAGCTGGTTACGAGTGCTCAATTGATCCGCCGTGCCTTGAGAGCCGCTGTACGCGAGACCGGAAATCACACCCAGGCTGTACAGCGTCTTGTCGATTTGCGCTTGCCGCTGTGCCTGCTTGTAGTCGGCATTTACCGTTGCCTCGGCAGACTTTTGCGCCATCAGGTCGCTCTGCACTTTCACTTGTATGTTGCTCAGGTCGGCACGCGCCTCTTTGAGCGAGAGCTCGGCATCGATGGCCTCCTGGCTCAGAGTCGGGTCGCTTAGCTCCACCAGGATGGTGTCGGGCTTTACGATCGAACCGGGGAGGGTACGAATGCGCACCACTGTCGACTCTGTCTGCGCCGGGATCTGCCGGATCGCATCTTCGCGGGGCACCAGGGTCCCGAGTCCGCGCACCTGGATGACTAAAGGTCCGCGCTTGACCGTGTCCGTCCACACGGCGGAACGGTCGACGTTGGGGGCGGCCGGCTTGAGCCGCATCACGAGAAAGGTGACGGCGGCCAGAACGACCACGCCAATCGCGATCGTCACGGCTTGCCGCCGCCGCTTTTTGACTTTCAGGTCTGGGCGCGAGATATCCATACTAGTTGCTAATGCATCCTGATGACCAAAGCCGCCAGCGGTGCTTCTATTGGGTTTGTTGGCCTTTGCCATCATGCATACCTACGCAAGCGGCCGCTGATTTGTTCAATTTTGTCCTCAGATGTCCACTTTCGGACAGTAGAGGCCCGCTTGGATGCCGGCCGGAGGGTATAAAAATTGAGACGCCCTGGGTGACGGACGTCCTGGCTTGGCCCTCGCCTGTTGTGAGATCAACCATGTAGTCTTCTGAGAGGATTACCCCGGATTGCTGCTCTTCAGGGCCTGATCCTGGTTCTCTTTTGGGGAGTGCCGTTGCCCATCTTTCTGCAGGACGTTCGCTACGCCCTCCGCCAGTTCGGCAACCAACCCGGCTTTGCGCTGACTGCAATTCTGTCCCTCGCACTCGGGATCGGGGCAACGGTTTCGGTATTCAGCATTGTCTACGCTGTCCTGATGAACCCCTGGCCATATGCCGGAGCCGATCGGATCTGTGAGATTTCTCTCCTGGATAAGGCGGGAACTGAAGATAACTGGAGCGGTCTTACGGGCCCCCAGATACGGCAGTTGCGACAGGCACATTCCCTGGAAGACGTTGTGGGCATTTATGGATGGAGCTTGACCGTCACCGGCCGCGATGTGCCGGAAGATGTACAGTCAATTTATCTGACAGGAACTGGTCTCCAGTTCTTCGGCGTTCCGGCAATGCTGGGCCGTAATTTTCTCCCTTCGGATGCTCCGGACGGCCAGGAGCCGCAGGCAGTTCTCGTGCTGAGCAACAAGTTCTGGCGCCGGCATTTTAATGGCGACCCGTCGGTTGTGGGCAAGTCCATTCAGCTGGCTCATCAGACCTACACTATCCTGGGCGTATTGCCGCCGCGCTTTACCTGGCGGGACGGAGACGTTTATCTCCCCCTGAACCTCTCTACTTCGCCGACCATTGAATATGGCTTGCTCCTCAAGCTCAGGCCGGGCATAACGCAGGCCGCAGCGGCCACCGAATTGGAACCCTTCTTCCAACAATTCGCCAAAGAGACCCCAAACCACTTTCCCAAGCAATTCAAACTTGTGTTGCGCAACATCAGTTACCGCTATCTGCAACAACTGGGAGGCACCCTTGCTCTCTTGTTCGGAGCGGTGGGGCTTCTGCTGGCAATTGGTTGCGGTAATGTATCCATTCTGCTGCTGGCGCGTGGCACAGCGCGGCAACACGAGTTCGGGGTCCGGGCGGCGGTGGGCGCAACCGGAGTCCGTATCGTCCGCCAGTTGTTGACAGAATCGCTGCTATTGGCGCTTTCCGCCACCGTAATAGGGGTGCTTCTAGCATATGGAAGCCTGGGGTGGGTCGTGGCCCGCCTGCCGGAATACTCCTTTCCCCATGAAGCAGATTTCCACGTTAACCTGACGGTTCTGCTATTCAGTGTCGTGGTTGCGGTGCTCACCAGCGTTTTCTTTGGCTTGTTCCCGGCATTGCAGCTTGCCCGCCCAGAGATCAGTCAGACGATGCAATCGGGCACCCGCAAAATAGCTGGAACGGTCCGTGGAAAGCGCTTGCACAATACCCTCATTGCGGGCCAGATTGCCCTCACCATGCTGCTGATGACCGCCGCCGGCGCAGCCATCCAGGGCTTTGTGCGCATGATGCATGTTCCCCTTGGTTATGATCCGCACCACGTTATGTCGGTCGGCATTCCGGTGCATGACAATACTCATAAGACCCTGACCGATCGAGTGAACTATTATGAGCAGCTTCGGCAAAAGATAAGCGTATTGCCCGACGTACTCTCTACGGGAATTTCGACCAACGCCACCCCTCCGGATAGCGGCTGGGAGCAGGCATTTGAGTTATCCGGAAAGCCTGCCGGGGAAGAACAGAAAGCGAGAATCGAGTTCGTCAGTCCCGGGTACTTCAGCACGTTGCAGATCCCGCTCTTGCACGGCCGGGTTTGGGATGAAACGGAAGTTGCGCAGAGTGCCCCCATGGCGCTGGTGAACGAAACCTTTGTCAGGCGCTACTACCCCAACGCCGAGATTTTAGGGCGTTCGCTGAAAATTCCCGTGCTCAAAGGCGAACCACCCTTCACTCTGGCTGCACCGGGAAGCGATGGTTGGCTGCAAGTGGTTGGAGTAGTCGCCGATTCGCTGAACGATGGCCTTGACAAGCCCGTGAAGCCGGCAATCTTTCTGCCCTATTCACTTTATATGTGGATGAGTACGCAGATCCTGGTCGAAAGCCGTGTCGATCCCCTGTCTATTTTGCATAGCGTTCGCCGGCAGATTGTCTCCGTCAATGCCGATCAGCAAGCCCGTGGTCAGGTAGACGACCTGGAAATGTGGATCAAGCATGAGCCTGAATGGGCCAGGGGAAGGCTGATTTCGATTCTCTTTGGAGCATTCGCCGCCCTGGCGCTGGTGCTGGCGGCTGTCGGCCTGTACAGTGTGGTTTCCTACTCGGTCGTACAGCGGACAAATGAGTTCGGCATTCGCATGGCGTTGGGAGCGCAAAAGAAGGATGTGTTGTGGAATGTGCTCTCTTCAGCCAGCGTCAGCGTCGGATCCGGATTGCTTTTGGGACTTGCGCTCAGTTTGGGGTTGAACCGGCTGATCTCCCGCTGGGTGGAGAATACGGCCCATGATCCATTGCTGGTAGTGGGCGCCGCTCTTGTCCTTCTTGCCGCTGCTGGAGTGGCCTGCATGGTTCCCTCGTGGAGAGCGTCCTCGGTCGATCCCATGACCGCGTTGCGCTGTGAGTAGGGCAAAACGATGCTGTGAATATTACGGGTGACGGTGGCATTATGCGCGACGACAACGGCGAGCAACTGGTGAAGCTCGCTTACCTGCCTGATCATAAGCAGCCGATTCCATCCGCGGTGGTCGGGAGCGAAAACTTCGGCTGTGTCAGCCGCTTGCTGGAACACAAAGTGCCGGTTACTGTGTCGGTTACGATCAACATCCGGAGCTATCAGATAAGGAGCGGCAGCCGCTGCAGAATGTGTACCCCGGGGCAGTGGAGCCCGCTAAGAACCTGGCTCCCTAGCGAAGGGCGGGTGCCCCAAATCTCGCTCGTTTTTCGCGAGATGTGGGATACCACTGCTCTTTCCCTCTGACTCTCGATTCATCCGATGCACTTGGCGGTCAACCTCAGCGGTATCCCACATCTCGCGAAAAACGAGCGAGATTTGGGGCACCCGCCCTTCGCTAGGGAGCCAGAGAGGAAGATCTTGGTGGGTCTGAGCTCGTAAGTAGGCGCTCACACAGACACTTCAACCAGGGCTACCCAAATCAATCTGCCCGGAGCCAATGCTTCCTGCACAAACGAGTTTCCTCTCGGAAGCGCCGCCCCACTACTCCGTCCTCAGCGCCTGCATGGGTTCGATTCTCGATGCCCGAATAGCCGGCAAGGCACAGGCGATCACCGCAGTCAGCAAAAGAACGCCCACCATACTGACAAGAACCATAGGATCAAGCGGACTGGTTCCATACAACATGGAGCGGATGAAGTTGGCTGCTGTCGCGCCACCGGCGAGGCCCAAGAGTAGTCCGACCAAGACTGGACCCATGCCATCCAGTAGCACCAGGCGCAATACCTCCACTCTTTGTGCTCCCAGGGCCATGCGGATGCCAATCTCCGTGAGGCGCTGGGTCACGAGGTACGAGAGCACTCCGTACAGACCGATAGCGGCCAGCAACAGAGAAAGGGCGGCAAAGGCCAGCACTAACGTGGCGCTGAAGCTTTGCGTGGCTGTGGACTTACCCAGAATCTGTTGCATAGTCAAGATGTCAGACAAGGGCAGAGTGGGGTCGAGCGCAGCCACCACCTGTTGAATGGGAACGGAAAACGCAAGTGGATCCCCGGCGGTGCGCACTACCAGGGTCGCGTAGCTGGCCATGCCGGGAATGCCAGACAAGATGGGGAAGTACATGGTGGCCTTGACCGGCTGAGCGACGTCATAAAGGGTATCGCCTACCACGCCGACGACTTCGTAGGTTTTGTTGAGGAACCCGACTGTGACATATTTGCCAATTGGATTTTCGCCGGGGAAGTACTGGTCCGCGAATTTCTTGTTGATAACCATGTAGAGGTCGTGATCGAGGCGATCCTGATCGGTGAAGAACCGGCCACGGATCAATGGTATTTGCATGGCAGCGAAATAGCCTGGATCAGCGGTGCGATTGATAGCGACGTACTGGAGTTGAAAACTGCTCGCAGGGTGCCCGGGAATCGTGAACACGAAGTCGCCCCCGTACCCTGCCCCGGGTGGCGTGGAGACGAGGCCGGCAGCGCTGACTCCGGGCATGCGGCGCACACGTTCCAGAAGAGTCTCGTGAAACGCGATGACCTTGTCCCGGGTGTCGTATTGTTTCCCGGGCAGGGCGTATTGCATTGTCAGTACGTGATCGGTGGCGCAGCCCAAATCAGACGTGCGCAGATGCAAAAAGCTCTTGAACAGCAAGCCGGCGGAGACCAGAAGAATCACCGTGAGGGCAATCTCGGCGGTGAGCAAGGTTTTGCGCAACGCAGCACGGGACACGCTGCCGCCGATCGACCGGGATGATTCCTGCAACCCGGCGAAGATGCCCGCGCCAGTTGAGGAGATAGCGGGTAGAAGACCGGCGAGCAAGGCAGTAAGAAAGACCAGGCCGGCAGCAAACGCCACTACGGTTGTATCCAGATGAATAGCGTCCGCGCGGGGCAGATCGCTCCAGTGGTCTCTAAGCCAAACGGTCGACGCGAAAGAGAGCAGTACACCGAGGGTTCCCCCGGCTGCGCAAATCAGCAGGCTCTCAGCCATCTGCTCCCCGATGAGCATAAGCCGGCTGCCCCCCAGGGCCCCACGCACGGCGAGTTCTTTGCGCCGCGAGGCGCTACGCGCCACCAGCAGGTTCGACACATTGAGGCAGGCGATCAACAGCATACAGCCGACGGCGCACAGCAGAACGACCAGCGGCGTCTTTACATCCAGCGTTACATCCTCGAGCATCGGCCGGATGCGAACCTCTTCCGCGACTGGTTCAGCGCTATGCGCGAGATGAATCTGATACTGCAACGCGCCTACTTCCTTCACTGCGGCAGCAGCGCTTACTCCAGGCCGGAGACGTGCGATGACATGGCTCTGATGCATGTCGTGCCGGGCAAAACCAGCCGCGTCAAAAGTGGAAGCATAAGGCACCCACACCTGCACCCGGGCGTCGGGATAGGTAAACCAGCGGGGCAGCACACCGATCACTTCGTACGGCATGCTATTCAGTCTTATTTGCTTGCCGATGATAGAAGCGTCTCCCGCAAAGCGCCTCTGGAAGAGGCTCCACGTGAGCACAACCACATGGTTGGCTCCCACCTGGTCTTCCTCCGGTGTAAAGCCGCGGCCCATCGCCAGCGGTACGCCCAGGAGAGAGAACAGATTCCAAGAACCTCCCGCACCTTGAACAACCTCTGGGAGCTCCGCATGCTCACCCGCGAGATCGAAATCGGTCGTGAGCGCGGCAGCCATACCCGCGAAGCCATGCGTTTGCCGACGCCAATCGTTGAAATCAGCGGGCGAGACGACGTTGAATCCGCTTCCACCGTTATCGTGGCGATAGTGCTCATAGACCATGACCAGGTTGTCCGGGTCGCGGAAGGGCAGCGGCTTTAACAGAACGGAGCGCACAACCGTGAACAGAGAAGTGGTAGCGCCGATGCCCAGGGCCATGACAAGAATCGCAGTCAGGGAAAAACCTGGCGAACGCTTGAGTGTGCGCGCACCATAGCGCAGGTCGCGTAGAAACTTCTCCAGCCAGTTCCAACTCCAGCTGGAGCGCGCTTCATCGCGAAGTTGCGTAGGATTGCCGAATGTACGCAGAGCTGCGTAACGCGCCTCGTCCGGGGCTAACCCACGAGCGATGTTTTCCTTCACCTGCTGGTCAAGATGAAACTGAAGCTCGCTATCGAGCCGCGCGCTTTCGCTCCGGCGGCGGAACAACATCAAGACGGCCATACGGCATCTGTCGAACCAGCGCATAGATACCTCCAGTTTTGTTACGCCCCCTCAACTACCAGGTTGATGGCGGTCGAGAGCCGGCTCCAGCTTTCCTTTTCCCGTTCCAGCTGAGCCCGGCCGGCGGCAGTGAGCGAGTAGAACTTAGCCTGTCGGCCACTGTCGCTTTCCGCCCACTTCGCGCGTATCCACCCTTGCTGCTCCAACCGGTGGAGCGCGGGATAAAGCGAGCCCTGCTGCACCTGCAAGACCTCGCGCGAGATCTGTTGGATGCGTTTTGCAATTGCCCAGCCATGTTGCGGCTCAAGGGAAATGGTTTTCAGAATGAGCAGGTCAAGAGTGCCCTGCACGAGATCGCTCGGTTTGCCCATACTATGACTATCTACACGAGTGGATTGTAGATAGTCAACAATCGGCAGCAGCTTCGGCATGATGGACTGTCCAGTTGCGGGCTTAGGTGTCCGCTATTGGACACGTCCTTCTTATCAGACGAACTCTTCCTGACAATCTGCAAGGGATTTAGCAATCTTGGGAACCTGGACTCTCAAATCCTCGTAGAGAGCTGATATGCAGACCCTGCGGCAAGATATCTCCTATGCACTTCGGCAGATGCGGCTTTCGCCAGTCTTCACTCTGACAGCGATGCTCACGCTGGCCCTGGGGATCGGTGCAACGACTGCCATCTTCTCCCTCATTTACTCGGTGATGCTCAAATCGCTGCCGGTAGTGGATCCGTCGAGCCTCTATCGCATTGGTGCAGGTACCGACTGCTGCGTGGAAGGCGGCCCCCAGGATGATTGGGGCCTGTTCCCCTATAAGTTCTATCTTCGTCTCCAGTCCGCGGCCCCGGAGTTCGAGCAGATGGCTGCCTTCCAGGCTGCTGGAGCCCAATTCAGCGTGCGCCGCGGGCTACGCGACAATATTGCCAAGCCGCTGCGCGGCGAATTCGTCAGCGGGAACTACTTCAGCACCTTCGGTATTCAAGCCTTCGCCGGACGCACGATCACACCCAGTGACGACCAACGCTCCGCCCCGCCGGTAGCCATGCTCAGCTACCGCGCCTGGCAGCAACAATACAATTCTGATCCTTCCATTGTGGGATCGACGTTCATCGTGAGCGGGCATCCCTTCACCATCACGGGCATTGCACCGCCGGGCTTCTTTGGTGAGACGCTGCGCAGCAATCCTCCCGAACTATGGTTACCCCTGCAGCAGGAACCCCTGGTGAACGCGCAAAATTCGCTGCTTGAGCAATCCATCTCTGGCTGGCTGCGGGTTATTGGCAGGCTGAAGCCGGGGGCGAGCATAGCCGGTGTTGCTCCGCGGCTTACCGGAATTCTCCGCCAATGGATGGTCCATGATTCCGGATGGCCGGGCGAGTTTATGCCCTTGATCGTGAAGTCCCTGCCCAAGCAGCAGATCCAGATCGTTCCTGGCGGTGCGGGCGTGGCAGCGATGAAAGCCGATTACGGCGACAGCCTTCGCATCCTGCTCACCGTCTGCTGCCTGGTGCTGCTGATCGCCTGCGCCAACATCGCCAACCTGTTGCTGGCCCGCGGGGCTGCCCGCCGTTCGCAAACCTCTCTGCGGCTGGCTTTGGGCGCATCGCGCAAGCGGCTCATTCAGCAAACATTCACCGAGAGCGTCGTGCTCTCCGTACTCGGCGGCATCGCCGGTATCGTGGTTGCGTACCTCGGGGTAAAGCTGATCGTCGCACTTACTTTCCATGGCGCGCATTTTGTGCCCATCGATGCTAAGCCATCGTTACCGGTGCTGGCATTCGCCTTTGGCTTGTCGCTGATGACGGGGGTGCTCTTTGGCACCGCGCCGGCATGGTTCACCTCGCACGGCAACCCGGTCGATGCACTGCGGGGGGCCAATCGCAGCACTCGCGATAGCGCGACGCTGCCGCAGAAAATCCTGGTGGTGGTGCAGGCCACTCTTTCTATCGTGTTACTCGCCGGCGCGGGTTTGCTGACTCGCAGCCTGCGCAACCTAGAGCATCAGAGCTTTGGCTTCGAAACCGATCACCGGGTCAGCATCGTGATGAATGAACCGCCGGCCAGTTACACCGAGCCACAACTCAACGCGCTGTACCGCGAGCTACAGGACCGCTTGGCGCGCATTCCCGGAGTCCAACGCGCCGCGCTCGCCTTGTACACACCGTACATTGACAATTGGGGCGAACTGATTGTTCCCCAAGGCCACGGTGTGCCCCAAATGGACGACAATTCCAATGCCTCCTGGGACCGCGTGAGCCCTGGATATCTCGAAACCATGGGGCAGCCTATTCTGCGCGGGCGCAGCATCAGCGAAGACGACACAGCCACCACACGCAGTGTCGCCGTGGTGAACGAGACCTTCGCCAAACGGTTCTTCCCGAACCAGGATCCCATTGGGAAACATTTCGGCCTGGATATGCCGGAGTACAACACGGCGTATGAGATCGTAGGCATCGTGCGCGACGCCAAATATATGAACCCCAACCGTCCGGCGCATTCCATGTTCTTCGCGCCCCTGGCGCAGCACGTTACCTATGATCAACCGGTGATGGCGTTAGTGGACCACCGGTCGCACTACATTACCGGCGCGGTGGTGGAGTTACGGGGAAGCGCTGAGGGGTTTGAATCGCTTGTCCGCAAAGCGTTCAGTGAAGTCGATCCCAATCTGACCATCATTAGCGTTCAATCCATGCAGCAGCAGGTGGACAGTATTTTTGATCAACAGCACGCGGTCGCACAAATGACCGGCCTGTTTGGCATCCTGGCGCTGGTGCTCGCTGCGGTGGGTTTATACGGCGTCACCGCATACACAGTAGAGCGGCGCACCAGCGAGATTGGGGTACGTATGGCCCTGGGCGCCGACCGCAGCAGCGTTGTTCGCCTGGTTCTGCGCGGAGCCTTTCGGCAAGTGCTGATCGGACTCATCATCGGCATTCCGATTTCCATCGCCTGCGGGCACCTGCTTGCCGCCCAGCTCTACCAGGTAAAGAGCTGGGATCCGCTGGTACTCGCCGGCTCTATTGTGGCGCTGGGATTCTGCGCTTTGGTAGCCAGCGTAATTCCCGCGCAGCGCGCCGCTTCGATTAACCCGGTACAAGCTTTGCGCAGCGAATGATGCAGGTTTTTGCAAGGTCTACGCCCTAACGCGACGGGAGACCTACATTCCCAAACAGAAGACGGGTGCTGCTTGGGATCCAGGGGCGCTCATTGCGCACGAAGCGTTTCCGCCGGGTCGATGCTGGCGATTCGGAAGGTGGGTAGTACCGCCGCAAGAAGGGCGACCAGCGCGAGTAATACACACACCGCGCACACGGTAAGCGGATCATACAACGCAACGCCGAAGAGCTGGCTGCGCAATGCCTTCACCGCCACAAACGACAAGAGCAGCCCAGCGGCCAAGCCCGCGCCGGTGGCGGCCATGCCCGTGCGAGAAACCTCAAACATCGCGCCGCGCACCGTACAACCGAGGGCCATGCGTATGCCGAGTTCGCGAGTGCGTTGATTGATCAGGTTTGAAACCAACCCGTAGATGCCAACCGAAGAGAGCAGGAGCGCCAGACCGGCAAGCGTCGCCAGTAAGCCCACCTCCACATGCTGCAACAACAATGCCTCTGCAAGTACGTCATTCATCCCATAGAAACCGGAAAACGGCAGATCAGGATCGACGCTGGCGAGAGCCTGCTGCATCTGCTGAGTTATGCCCGGGGACACTGCTTTGGTGCGGACGATCCAACTGGGCTGAAACCAGACGTGCGCGAGATTCACCAGCTGCGTCGGCATTTGCGTGGCGGGCACATACACGGTGGGCTCTGCGGCCATCGGCGCTCCGGCGGTAAAGCCAGGAGGAGCGACAACATTCGCTGTAATACCGACAATCTCGATGGTGTTTCCATCACTCAGCAAGTGGCGCCCGACGCTATTCTCCCGGCCGAGATATTTGCTGGCGAAAGCTGCGTTTACGACCGCCACAAACTGGCTAGTCGACGTATCGCTCGCGGCCAAACCGCGGCCTGCGCGAAGGGGTATCTGCAAAGTCTCGAAGTAAGCCGGCGTCACATAGACAAGGTTGGTTATATCCTGCTCACCCGTCTGCGGGCCATCGGCTATCCTCACGGCATAGTTGAGAGCGTGTTCGTAGGGGACGCTGAGTCCCACGGCAGCCGACTCCACTCCGGGAATGTTTTGCATGGCCGCTGTGCTCTGATCCAGCAGTTTCAAAAACGAGGCCCGATCGTTGTAGCGGGCGTCGTCCAGCGATGCTTGGGCGACCACCACATTTTCCGGATTAAATCCCGGCGGCAGCGTTCTCAGGTAGACAAGTGTCCTTATGAGCAAACCCGCGACGGTGAGCAGAACGACGGTCAATGCCACTTCGCCAACGATCAGCGCATAGCGCGTGCGCGTCCCGCCGGCTTGAGCGACGGACCGGCTGCCACTACTGGCCAGCGCAGACCGCACATCGATGCGGCGAGCATTGAGAGCCGGCAAAAGACCGAAGAATAAGCTGGCTCCGATACCAGCAGCGGCGGTGAACAATAGGACACGGGCGTCGAGCGAGACACCGCCGATCGGAAGGAAGCCCGAGGGAATCCGCCGGTTCATGACCTGTAGCGTAAGCCCCCCAACCATGAGGGCCGCCAGGATGCCCACGATGGTGAGCAGCAAACTCTCAATCCAGAATTGCCGGAGAATCACCCATTTCGTTGCTCCGAGTGCGAGGCGGGTCGCAATCTCAGATTCTCTGCGGCCAACGCGGACAAGCGCCAGGCCGGCCAGGTTTGCGCAAGCAACCAACAGCACAAAACCCACCGCAGACATGAGGATCATCGCAGGCGTGCGTGTTTCCACGGTGGCACTCTGCTGCAGCGGAACCGCATAGTATGAGATTTCCGCGCCGGGAAACTTCTTCTGCAAAAAGCGAGAGGTCAACGATTGCAGTTGGCTCAACTGCGCGTCCGCCTGCTGCCAGGTAGCGCCGTCCTTTAGCCGGACAATGGGGTCGAAGTTATCTCCTCCGCCCTCCTCGGATGTTTCAGGGCGAAGGGATGTCCAGAGGTCGACCGGCGATGGAGTTTGAGCTCCTGGCGGCAGAACGCCGATGACGGTGTATGGAACTCCTTTGAGCTGAATTGCCTGGCCGACGATGTTGGGGTTCCCGTTGAATGTGTTCTTGAACAGGCTGTAACTCAGAACAACAGCTCGTGGTCCCCCTGCTGTGTCTTCTGCAGCGGTAAAGCTGCGGCCGAGCATGGGGCGAAGGCCAAGAACGTCAAAGTACTTGGCAGACACTCGCTGACCATGCACATATTGAGCCCGTCCGGCCCCCTCCAGGTTGACTCCGCCAGCCCTGCTGGCAACGGCTGCTGTAACGGCAGGAACATTGTCGCGCAGCTGACGCCAGGTATCGCCATCGATCGCGACCGGATAGCTTTCATTCGACGGACCGGAGATTCGCTGCATCAGCGATCCCAGGCGCTGAGGTTCCGGATAAGGGAGGGGCCGCAAAAGCAGCGCGTCCACCACACTAAAAATCGCGGTGTTCGCGCCAATGCTCAACGCCAGGGTGAGGATGACGACAACGGAGAAACCCGGGTTCTTCGACAACTGTTTCAGCGCATAACGGAGGTCGTGGAGAATGGTCTCCATATCGGGTCACCCTCGAACTGGAGTGTGCAATTCGATAACCAAATGATTTTCCTGCTTCTTTTCTGTCCATCCGATCTGACAGCTCCCAAAAAAGTTACCGCTCTACCCTTTGTCATCCCGAGCGCAGCCGAGGGACCTGCGGTGCGCCCTTCCTGAACGCAACCGCCCCATGGGCGAATTACCTCCAGGAGATGTCTTTCCACCAACACAGCTGCAGATCCCTACGCGCAGGGATGGCAAAGGGCATGGCGGCGCCGCACCTCAGCAGTGTTCGGAGTTGGTCTTGAATGTCCGCATTCGAACACTCATTCGTCGCGCAGAGCGACCATGGGATCTACTCTACTTGCGCGCCGTGCGGGAAAGTATGCGGCCAATAGCGCCACGATGGAGATGGCAAGGATGGCGGTGATAAACGTGGGTGGGTCCGACGGAGTGAGGCCGAAGAGCTGCGCCCCAACCAAGCGAGTCGCTGCCATCGTCGCCGGCACTCCAACGATGACGCCGACGCCAAGAAGAGACAACGACTCCCGAAGAATCATCCACTGCACTTCTCTATTCTGAGCACCGAGCGCCATGCGGATGCCGATCTCATGGGTGCGGCGGGCGACGTTGTAAGTCATGACACCGTAGAGGCCGATCGTGGTGAGCAGTAAAGCCAGCACTGCGAACCAGGTGCAAAGCTGAGAGATCAATTGCTCCTGGTCCATCAGATGGTTCACCTGCTCGCTGATTGTCTCCATCTTGAGAATCGCCAGGTTAGGATCGACCTGTGCCAGAGCCCGCCTGACTTCTTCGCTGACGTGCACAGGATCGCCAACCGTCAGCACCTGCAAGGAGTGAGCATAGGCGTGGGGACCGGCGATCTGGACCAAAGGGAGGTAGATCATGCGTTGCGGCGTCTCGCGCGCGCTGCTATATTTCGCATCCCGCACCACACCCACGATCTGCCACGTACCTGGAACCCTGGGATCAGCAATCGTAAAGCTGCGTCCAATAGCGTCGCCATCAGGGAAATAGTCGTTGGCGAAAGTTTGATTGACGACCACCACCTTAGAGGACGTAGCTGTATCCTGCGGCCCTATCGGCCGGCCGAGCAGCAGGGGTATGCCTACGGTCTCGAAGTACCGGGGAGCAACAAAGTTGCCCACGGTATCAACGGTTTCGTCCTGTTTGGCGGCGTAGCCCAAAATAGATATAGGTGAGCCCCACTGTCCAGGATTTATGACGGGCACGCTGGATAGTGTTGCAGAACGCACTCCGGGTAGAGCGCCGACACGCTGCAGAATATTGTCATAGAGGCCACTGAGCTGCGGGGGTAGGTAACCAGCCGCCTCGGGTATGAACTGGACCAGCAGTAGCTTACTGCTTTCGAATCCCAGATTTTCCTTCTCTAAGTTGCGCAAGGTCCGCAGAAACAGACCCGCGCCCACCAGAAGTATGAGAGATAGCATGACTTGAACGGCCACAAGCATCTTTGCGATAACACGGCCGGGAACCCCACCCCCGCCCCCAGCCGTGTGGGCGTTCGCCTTAAGGGCCGGAGCGACGGTCGTGCGTGAGACACGCACGGCGGGCGCAATACCGAAGATCAACCCTGTGAGTAGGCAAATACCGAAGGTGAAGGCCAACACGCGCGCGTCTGGTCTGGGATTGAAGATGGTATACGTGGCCCCTCCCACCACAAAATTAATAAGCGCCCGGGTTCCCCAAAAGGCCAGCAACAGCCCCAGCACTCCTCCGCTGAAGGAAAGAAAAAGTGTCTCGATGAGGATCTGGCCGACGATGCGCGCTCGAGTCGAGCCGAGTGCCAGGCGGGTCGATATCTCACGCGCGCGAGAGATCGTCTTGGCCAGCAGAAAATTCGCCAGATTGGCGCACGCGATCAGCAGGACCAGGACGACGATGCCCATAAGCACTTGCAGCGGTTGCTTGTACTGCCCTCGCAGATCAGAACCGCCTCGCGCGCCGGGCCGCAATTTTATCGCCTGGATCTGCTGCATGCGGGCCGGTGAGAGGCGGGGTCCTTCCAGGTCGTGCATGTAGCGCACAACCTGGGCGGTGAACCACTCCTGCGCCTGCTCCATGTTTATGCCCGCATTCTGCCTGCCCATCAAATGAAGCCAGTACAAGTCGGGGGCATCCAGCAAAGAGGAAGACTCCATCAGTTCTTTCTGCATGGTGAGCGGCAGCCAAAGGTCTGGAGGCTGCGCGTCCGCATTTACGCCAAAGAACCTCGGCGGCGCCACGCCGATGACCGTGAATGGAATTTTGTCGACTGTGATGGTCCTGCCAACCGCAGATGGATCACTCGCCAGGGTCGACTGCCAGTAGTGGTAACTAAGAACCGCAACAGGATTACGGCCGGGAGCCTCTTCATCGCTGGGAAGGATCGACCTGCCCAGGGCCGGTTGAATGCCCAGGACACCAAAGTAGTTTCCCGACACCATCTGGAAGAAGGCTACGCTTGCGGGTGCCGTTGAGCTCTCGGGGAGCCGCACACCGGCAGGGAGAGTAAAGCTGGCAGAGGCACTTATGTCCTCAAAAAACTCGTGCTGCTTTTCGATCTGGCGATAGAAGTCGTAAGAAAACAGTCCTCCCGCTCCCACCGCCATTGTTCCGCTCACGCCGCCACCGGAGGCTTCGCCGAACGAGACCAATTGGTCCGGTTGGCGAACAGGAAGTTCCTGGAGCATGAGCTGGTTGATCAGAGTAAAGATGGCAGTGTTGGCGCCTACGCCGAGGGCCAGCGAAAGAATCGCGATGGCTGTGAAGCCAGGGCTCTTGGCCAGCATGCGCAGGCTGTAGCGGAGGTCGGAAGCCACTGACATGGCAGAGGGCCCTCGGAAGCCGGCGCTAGGCCAGCACCTTCGGCACCACTTTGCCCGCGACGTCGGTCAGGCGGAAGTCGCGCCCCTGGAACTTGAAGGTCAGCTTGGTATGGTCCACGCCCAAACGGTTCAGGATGGTCGCCTGCAGGTCGTGGATCGGCACCGGATCTTCCACTACGTTGTAACAGTAGTCGTCTGTCTCACCGATCGAGATGCCTGGCTTGATACCGCCGCCCGCCATCCACATCGCGAAGCATTTCGGGTGATGGTCGCGCCCGTAATTGGTCTCGCTCAGCTTGCCTTGGCAATAGACAGTACGGCCGAATTCCCCGCCCCACACCACCAGCGTATCGTCCAGCAGCCCGCGCTGCTTCAAGTCCTGAACCAGTGCCGCAGAGGGTTGATCGGTGCCCTTCGCCTGCAGGGCGATGTCCCGGGGTAGATCGTTGTGCTGGTCCCAGCCACGGTGGTAAAGCTGAATGAAGCGCACGTTGCGTTCGGCCAGGCGCCGCGCCAGCAGGCAATTGGCGGCATAAGTACCGGGCTTGCGCGAGTCTGGCCCGTACATCTCGAAAACCGAGTCGGGCTCCTTGGAAAGATCCATGAGATCGGGCACCGAAGTTTGCATGCGGTAGGCCATCTCATATTGCGTGATGCGCGTTTCGATCTCCGGATCGCCGTAAGCGTCGAACCACATCTTGTTGAGCTGGGCGAGGCTGTCGAGCATGTGGCGGCGCGACTCCCGGCTGATGCCCGGTGGGTCATCGAGGTATAGCACCGGCTCCGCGCCCGCTCGAAATCTGACCCCCTGGTACTTGGAAGATAGAAAACCATTGCCCCAGAGCCGCGAAAACAAAGGCTGGTCCGGGTTGAGTGCGTTGGCCTGGGAAATCAGCACCACGAAGGCGGGCAGGTTCTGATTCTCGCTGCCTAAGCCATAGGTGACCCACGCGCCCATGCTGGGACGGCCGGGCTGTTGAAACCCGGTCTGGATAAACGTGATTGCCGGATCGTGGTTGATGGCGTCTGTGTTCACCGTCTTGATGATGGCGATGTCGTCGACAATTTTGGCGGTGTGCGGCAGCAGTTCGCTGATCCATGCGCCCGATTGGCCATACTGTTGAAACTTAAAGATTGGCGCAGCAACCGGAAAGGACGCCTGGCCAGAGGTCATGCCGGTAATGCGTTGGCCCTTGCGGATCGATTCCGGCAGCTCCGTGCCCTGCAAAGCCTTGAGCTTGGGCTTGTAGTCAAACAACTCAATCTGCGAGGGCGCGCCCGATTGGTGGAGGAAGATCACGCGCTTGGCCTTGGGCGCGAAATTCGGCATGCCCACCAGGCCGCCGGTCTTGGGGTCCACGGCCGGCCCCTCCGCCATCAGGCTGGGGCCGAGCAGCGAGGCGAGCGCCGCCACGCCTATGCCCTTGGCGGTGCGGCCGAAAAACTGCCGCCGGGTCATTTCCAGCAAGATTTCGCGTCTGTCTTCGTCCATAGGAGTCACTCTTTCGTGATGGTCTCATCCATATTGAGGATGGTGCTGGTAACAGTCGTCCAGGCGGCCAGCTCCGCCGGATCCAGCTTCGGATTGCGCTTCGCCTCGCCCACTCCGATAAGCTTCAATGCCGACGTCTTGTCGCGCCGGTACTCCGCCAGTTCTTCCCGCTCCAGGGTGAGCAGCACCGCGCGTTCCTGCGGCTGCGGCTTGCGGTCCGTTGCCAATCGGAAGGCAAAATCAATCCGCTTCTCCGGATCGCGGCCAGCCTGCGAAATCGTCTTCTCCGCCAGCACGCGGCTGGCTTCTACATAAGTGGGATCGTTGAGCAGCACCAGGGCCTGCAGCGGCGTATTGGTAATGGTGCGTCGCGCCGTGCACTTCTCGCGGTCGGGCGCGTCGAACGTCGTCAGCGAGGGGGGCGGTACCGTCCGCTTCCACACCGTGTACATGCTGCGCCGGTAGAGGTCTTCGCCGGTGGACTGCGTATAGCTCTGCCCGGAGAATCCCCCGCCAAACGCCATTTCTTCCCACAGGCCCTTTGGTTGATAGGGGTAAACGCTAGGACCGCCTATGCGGGTGTCGAGCAGCCCGGCCACATCCAGCGCGTTGTCACGCACCATCTCGGCGGGCAGACGGAAACGCGGCCCCCTCGCCAGCAGCCGGTTCTCGGGATCGCGCTCGACCATCTCCCTGGTCTCGCGCGACGACTGCCGGTAAGTCGACGAGGTCACAATCAGCCGCATCATCGCCTTTATGTCCCAACCGCTGCTGACAAACTGCGTGGCCATCCAGTCCAGCAACTGCGGATGGCTGGGCTGCTCTCCCTGCGAGCCAAAATCCTCCGCCGTCTTCACAATCCCGACGCCAAAGCAGTCCTGCCAGTAGCGGTTCACCGCCACCCGCGCCGTCAACGGATTCTTCGGATCCACCAGCCATTTCGCCAGGGACAGGCGATTTGGCGGAGCCCCAGGCGGCAGCGGCGGCAGAAAGGCCGGAACGTTTGGAGTCACCTTCTCCCCCGGATTGTCGTACTGGCCCCGCCCCAGGATGAACGTGTCCCGCGGCTTCTTCATCTCCGTCATCACCATCACGTTGGTGATCGATCCTTCCAGCTTCTTCTTCTGCTCCCGCAACTCGATCAGTTGCGCGTAAAGCTGGCGATCTTTTTCCGGCGCCGCATATTTCAAGTAGTACTCGCTCAGCGCGGCTTGGTGTTCCTTCTCCAGGCGCTCCGCCTTGGCCGCCGGGGTCTCGGCTTTCTGTTCCTCTCCAATCTCTGCTTCCGCGGGAGGCTTTTCCGGCTGCAGAGTGGCAATCTCCTGGGCAGGTTTTCCCGCCAGCTCCACCAGCACCGAGCGAACCGGCATGCGGATGCCCAGGGTTTCAGCTTCCTCGGCAGTTACCGGGCGGTTATAGATGCGCAGGTCGTCGAGCCACCCTTCGAAGGGTTTTCCGGTCGCTTTATTGCCTATCTCGAATGCGGCAGCGGTGCGAAACGTGCCGGTCAAGTTGTCCTTCACCACTTCTGTCACCGCCGGTTGGCCGTTGACGTAAAACTTCACCCCCGACGCTTTGCCCGAGCCATCGTAGCTCATCACCAGGTGAGAAAAGGAGGCCGTCGGGAAGCGCTCCTTGGTGCGCACTTCGATCGCGTCGTCAGGCCACTTCGCGGCCATACGGACGATGAAGTGGGACAGGCGGTCCTGGGGCTTGTCATACGTGGGATCGTCCATAGCGATCTCATAACCTTGCCAGTGTTCAGCGCCATCCCGTTTTTGAACGAGCTCAATTGCGTGCGCGGGCGACGTGCGGACCCACATTGCCAAGGCAAAGCGGTTGCCGCGGTCAAAGTCCCCGACGTTACCGAAATTCACCTGGGTTTCGCCGCTGAAATCCGCAGCCTTGCCCACCTTGCCTTCGTCGTACACCACGTCGCCACGAACCGCCTTGCCGTCGTGGTGCTGGCCGGAGGCATCAGCCAAACTGCTCTCCATCGGGTAGTACGCGACTAAACCCTCTTGCGACGGTTCAGGGATTCTCGCCAGCGCCGTCTTTTGCCACTCGTTCCGCTGCGCCACGATCTCTTTTTCGGGCAGCGCAGCGAGGGTGCTGTTGACCCGGCTATTCAGCTCAGCTAGTTGCTGCTGCTGTGCCGCGGTGGGCAGCGGCAGCACCGGATCCGCATTGCCCAGGTAGCCGTCCAGGCCCCTTTCCGGAACGCTGTTGAAGTACGCGACGAGCTGGTAAAAATCCTTTTGCCGGATGGGATCGAACTTGTGGTCGTGGCAGCGTGCGCAGCCCACGGTAAGACCCAACCATACGGTGCCCACGGTGCTCGCCCGGTCGATGATGTACTCCGCGTGGTATTCCTGGGGAACGGCGCCGCCTTCGAAATTGATCATGTTATTGCGGCTGAAGCCGGTGGCAATCTTGTCGTCCAATGTGGCGTTGGGCAGCAGGTCGCCCGCCAGTTGCTTAATGGTGAACTGGTCGTACGGCATGTTCTGGTTGTAGGCCTTGATCACCCAGTCGCGCCACGGCCACATCTGCCGCAGGCTGTCGATGTGGTAGCCGTGGGTGTCGGAGTAGCGGGCCAAGTCCAGCCACTCCATGGCCATCCGCTCGCCATAGTGCGGCGAAGCCAGCAGTTGGTCCACGCGCTTCTCGTAGGCATCGGGCGACTTGTCGGCCACAAAGGAGTCCACCTCGGCGGGCGTTGGTGGCAGGCCGGTTAAGTCGAAGCTCACCCGGCGCAACAGTGTGGCTTTGTCGGCTTCCTCGCTCGGCTTCAACCCTTCGGCTTCGAGCCGTGCCAGGACAAAACTGTCAATGGGGTTCCGCACCCACGCCTTGTCTTTCACCTCAGGCACAGGCGGACGCTTGGGAGCCACGAACGACCATTGCGTTTCCCATTTAGCCCCCTGGTCGATCCACTCCTTGATGAGCTCAATTTGCTTGTCGGTGAGCGTCTTGCCGGAATAGACCGGCGGCATGCGGAACGCCGCGTTCTTGGAACTGATCTTCTGGTAGATCTTGCTTTGCGCCGAGTTCCCCGGGACGATGATCTTGTAGCCGCCGCGGTCGACGAACAGTCCTTCCGTCTCGTCCAGGCGCATGTTGGCCATGCGCATCTTTTCGTCCGGGCCATGGCACTTGAAGCAGTTGTCCGAGAGGATGGGTCGGATTTCCCGGTTGAAGTCCACCGGTTTGGTGGGCGCTTCAGCCGCGGGTGCGGCTTGCGTTGCTCCAAGAATCCAGGTTAGCGAGGCAGAGACCAGCAAAACGAAGAACAGCCGCAGCTTCAAGTTTCCATCCCTCCTTGCGCGCTCGGCGGGAAACCCTGCTGAATGATCGAATTGTCTCCAAGTCCGACCGTAAAATCCAGCGTCCCGATGGATGCCAACAGCAGACTCTACCAAGGGGTACTTTGGCAAGCTAAAATCCTGATCCGGCGGAAAAGAACTCACTCTAGGATGCCGGCTACACGGAAGTCATCACCACCTTTGCCAAACAAGTAAATGATGGATGCGGGATAATCACAGCTGTGCCCACCACTCCGATTTCCAATCAAGGAATACCCACGTTTGCTTCAGCAGAGCCTCTCAGCCGGCGCGCGTTCCTAGCTGCGGCAGCAACCGCTGCGGCGGGTTTCGCGCTAGAAGCCAAGGGGCAGGATGGAGCAGCAACACCACCCGAGGCCTTTCTGGTCCCCAACTTCCATCCGGCCAGCTGCGGGTGGTTGACCACCTTCAGCCGCGAGCGTGTCTATTGCGCCAACAGCTATCTGGACCATCTCGATCGTGTACGGGACGACCCGAACTATGCCTTTGTCCTGTCAGAAGTTAATAACATCATCGCCATCATGAATTTCAAGCCGGAGCGCATACCGGAGCTCAAACAGCGAATCGCCGAGAAGCGGGTTGAACTGGTGAACGGGTTCTATCTGGAGTCGACCGTGAACCTCTCCGGCGGGGAAGCCCTGGTGCGGCTAGGAGTGGAAGGACGCCGGTGGTATCAGCAGGCGTTTGGCATTGCTCCGAGGTATGCATGGACCATCGACGTATGCGGAACGCACGAGCAGATGGCCCAGATCGCGACCGGCTTAGGTCTGGAAGCGATGGTTTACACGCGGGGAAACCCGACGGGCAAGACTCTGCACTGGTCTGTTTCTCCGGACGGATCGCAGATCCTCTCTGTATGCCCCGGACACTACAGCGAAGAGAACGAGATATTCAAAACGACCGCTCCGCTAAGCGATGCGGAGCTGGACAAGCTGGAAGCTTCGATCGCCAAGCGGGAGCAGAAGACGCCCGCGGGCGCGCCAATCCTCATCCTCGCTGGATCCGGCGATTACAGCGTCGCACCTGTTCTGAAATCGTATCCCAGCGAGCTGCTGCGCCAGTGGAAGGCGCGAGGAGAGAAGCGACGCATTCGCTTCTCCACCTTCAGCAGCTATATAGACCAGGTCCGGCCCGGCATCGACTCGGGAACCATCAAGATTCCCACTATGCGAGGAGGGACGGCTTATGAATTCAACGCGTTCTGGATTGAGAACAACGAAGTAAAGACCCGGTACCGCGCCAGCGAGCACGGGCTGCAGGCTGCGGAGTTACTGGCGACCGCGGCCAGCCTGACAGGGACCTATGCCTACCCAACCCAGAAGCTCCATGAAGCGTGGACACTGATGTGCTTGAACATGGACCGCAATACGCTCTGGGGCTCCGCAGGAGGAATGGTCTTCGTCAGCGAACAGTCGTGGGATGTGCAAGACCGCTTCCAGTGGATCGACTCCGCCGCACAAGATGCAACTGAAGCTGCAGCCCGAGCTGTACTGCCGGCGGGCGACGGATTCGGCCTCTTCAACCCCCTGAACTGGAAGCGGAGCGACCCGGTCGAACTCAAGCTTCCCACAGGCAAACGTCTACAAGGAGTGACCGGGGAACTTTTGCCGGACGGCTCGGTGCTCTGCCAGCCTGCCATGCCATCCGCATCTGTTGCCGGGTGGAAGCTCATCGACGATCCACCTCGTCCCGCGGAGACTACGCCCCTTCCGGAGGCAATCGAGACCGCGCATTACACCGTCCGGATCGATCAGCATACGGGAGCGCTGGTGAGTCTGAAGATGCACAGGAGCGGACGCGAGCTTTTGGGCGGCCCGGGTAATGTGATCGCGGCGGAACGGCCCAAGAAGAAGGAGGCTGCACCAGCAGACTTCATGGCCGCGCATCCTGACCGGGAGATCCTTGGAACATCCAGCGACTCGCCCTCGTCCATCGAATGCACAAAGGGGCCGGTCGCATACACCATCACGGCGACCGGAACCTTGCAGGGAAGTTCCATCCGCCGCACCATGCGTTTTTACCACGCGCATCCGCGCATCGACTTCTTTACTGAGTTAAACGATGTGCATGACTATACCGTCGTCGTTGCTCATTTTCCGCTCGCCGCACCGGTTCTCGAGGTGCGCCGCGGGATTCCGTATGGCTTCTCGCACGGCGCGGTGGCAGTCCCGAACCCGGAACTGCATGGGTGGACGAAGGGCATTGTTCCAAGTGTTCGTTGGATCGACCACGCCATGGCGAACGATGCGGGCCTCGCCATCTTTGACCGGGGCCTGAGCGGGCGCGAGTTGGATGGACAACTCGCGATGGTGTATCTACTCAATGCCGAGGATAGCTATCACGGGTTTCCAAATCCGTGGCTGACGGGCTCCGGGCGCCATGTGTGTGCGTACTCGATTCTGCCTCGCGAACAGGCATGGCCGGTTGCGCGTGTACCCCAGTCAGCCTGGGAATACAACCAGAGCGTTATCCCGCTGGCAGCGAGTTCAGTCTTCCGCGCCAGAAGCTTCCTTGAGACTTCAGATAACGTGATTGTCGAAGCTGTCCGGCGGGAGCAAGGGTATATCGAGTTCCGCATGGTGGAGGCCGTGGGCATGGAAGGGGAGGCAACCGTCCGTCTGCTCTTACCGCATCGCGCGGCGGCCCGGGTGGACTTTACGGGAAAGAAGCTCGCCACGCTCCCCGTTGCGTCCAGCTACAAGGTCCCGCTTAGACCGCAGCAAATCGTTACCATGCACTTCGAAGTGGCCTCGGACGTTGGCGCCCCCGAACTCATCACCACGTGGGATCGCTTCGTTCCTCAGCGCAAGCTCGCCGCTCTGCATCGATACCAGCCCGGCTTGAAAGGGCACCCACCCTTTGGAGACGGCGTTGACTTTTAATACCCCACACCCTACGCACAATATCGAAAATCTGCGTGGGCCATGCTGACACACACTTGTCCAAATTAGCTTTGGGGGAGGTGCTGTTTTGCCTTTATCAGCACGAGGCTTCCTCCGAGGGAAAGGAACCGCAGGTCCCTCCACTACGCTCCCCCGGATTTCCTGTTGAGAGTGGTGGCGTTGGCGGAGTTCATGCGGCTTTCTCTACGGAAAGCCGCATACGTGGATGTTGATCAGTGCCGCGTAGTAGGAAATCCGGGTACGCTCCGGTCGGGATGACAAGTTTGCTGTGCTACCGGCTGCTAGTTCCGTTGACCGGGGCCAAGGCCAATCCCCACAACAAAGCTGTCATCCCGACCGGAGCGCAGCGGAGTGGAGGGACCTGCGGTCTCTTTCCCTCGGCAGGAAGCGTTGTTACTGCTAAAGGCGCAGATCGCAATATGCTTCGTGATGACCCCCATGCCAAGACGCATAAGCGCGGCGAACTTGAAACGGTCAGAACCCCATTTATTGTTTTTGGGCGACTTCTACTTCGTTTTTTCCGTTGCTCAATTGGGCGAAGGTTTCTCGATGCGGTCGATCACGATCACGTCAAGCGGGTTCTTGTTGTATTCCAGTTTCAACCCAAGCTGTTCCTGAAGTGCGGTGAAGAGAGATGGTAGTGAGGCGTCTGACGAGCCAACGTCATCCGGTGACCACCGGAGTGTGATGTCATATAGGCCCGTTAGCCCAGTTTTATCAATAACGGCGTGACTAAGTCCCTGCGACGAAAGAAGGTTCGCCAGAAGTGAAAGGCTCGCTCCTTTAAGGACCATCTTACCCGGTGTCACCGTCGATCGGTCCCTATCACCCGTGCGGTCGGGGCTGCCAGTACCATTTGGGCTGGTTTCGACATGTTGTGCCTTGTGGAGTTTCGGACCATTCTTCGCAACCACCAGAGAGTAAGTCGGGCGCTCGCGGGTTTCGTGATGGAACTGTAGATTGAACCGCTTTACAAGCAATGGTTGAAGCGCCAAACTCTTTTGAGTCAGGGACAAGGCCTTCCACTTAGGGACGTCTTCGTAATCAACCTTAGCTTCGACATCATAATGCTCGGATTTTGTCCAGCTTGGCAATCCGACGAGTCGATCATCATTTCTATCATATAGGGCTACCTGCGGGAGGAATGCCTGCTGAACGATCATCGCGATAACAACACCTCGGAAGGAAACTCCGTCATCTGAGAATTGTGTGGTCATCGGATCGGTCTCGGCAAACGCAACTTGCTTGATTGTAGCGACAGCAAGCGGAACAAGATCAACTGCGGTGTCCTTTTTCGTTGTTGCGGGGGGTTCGAACTGGCCTGGCTCATTGACGTCCATCGTTGTAGCTGTATCTAATTTCGCAGACAATCCAAGCGCAACCGGAATCGCCAGCGATACGAATGCCACTCCGCCAAGCAGCAACTTTCTGCTGAGATCCATTTTCTGTACCAAATGCTCGCTCATGATGCGAACAATTCGATCTCTTAGGTCCGCGCCTGTAATACCCGACACACAAATCAGGGGCGACTCAGCACAGAATCGACACGCCTTCAACAAACCCTCGGCATAGACTTCCGGTCTACCTGCCAACTGCACTACTGCCTCATCACAGGCGCGCTCCCGTTCCTGCAGCATGCAAGACTCGATCCACCACACCATGGGATGGAACCAGAAAACTACCTCTACCAACATATGCATCGCGGCGGTAAGGTTGTCATGGCGACGAACATGAACCAATTCATGCGCCAGGATGCCCTCGATATGTTCGCTCTCCAGTCGCTCGCTGAGCCGCTCAGGCCACAACATCAGCGGGTGAAAAATGCCGAATACCCCTGGCTCCATCATGTCCACGGACCGTAGCATCGGGATAGGTCTGCGCACCTTCGCCAGAGTTTCCAACCGGCGCAGCAACTCAAACTCGCGTCCGCTTTTGACTGGCACAGCCCGGTGCAGCGCCCGATAGACTTTCCTCCATCGCGTGCACCATATCAGCAATACCGTCACCATCCCGCAGAGCCATACCCCCACAAATACTTCAGGCAGCAACACAGCAAAGTGCTCGGGGAGGCTCTGAGCGCTCATCGGGTGAACCGGCAAACCTGAGAACGGCTGACCTGCAACACCGATGGCTGAGGAGAGGGTGGTTTGCAATGAGAGGGGAGCACGCTTGGGCTTTGGCAAAAAACCACCCAGATCAATGAGAAGCGAAAATGGAATGAGAAACTTGACTGACGCCGCCAGCCAAAGCCCATAGCGCACACTCGCTCGGTTCCTGCGCAGTTGCAACGCCATCAACCATGCTGATGCGGCGAAGACCGTTGACTGCCAAAGATGGTTCCCGACGGCTGCCCCGATGCCTGTCACCATATAAGGCAGGTGCCCGGTCATGGCTTGGCTCCTTTCTTGAGTTCCTTCAGCGTCTTCTCGGCATATTCCACGTCCTCGAGTGTCAACTTGCCGGCACCGATGAGATGGGCCACCACCGGGCGGGACTTGCCACCAAACATGGCGAGCAGGTCATCTACCAGCCTCCTCTGCGCAGCGTCTCGCGAGACAATGGCCGCGAATATATGAAAGTTGCCTACCTTTCGCACGCGACGCACGACCTTCTTAGCTTCCATGCGGTAAATCATTTTTTGGACTGTCGTGTATCCAGGTCTCTTTTTCTCAGGAAACGCCTCCTGCATCTCCCGGATGGACGCTTCGCCCTGGTTCCAAAGCGTTTCCATAATCTGCATCTCCAGCTTGGTCAATCGCGTCCCCGCCATGCTTACGACTCCGGTCTTTTTATTTACGACAAGTGTCAGCGATGGTAACGCTGGGATTTAAGCCCGTCAAGAGCGGCGACGCTGATGAGCTTTGAGCTATTCGTGCCTGAGAGCTGCCATAGGATCCAGTCTCATGGCTCTGATGGCGGGAAGCAAACCAGCCAGGACGCCGGTGAGCAGCAGCATGAGCGATGCAGCGCACAGAGTCATGGGATCGGCAAAGGACAGTGCGAACAGCATATTCGCGAAGATACGCGCTGCCGTTATTGCAACTGGAATTCCTATTCCGATGCCGATGAGCGTCAAGTAAACGGCTTCATGGAGGATCAGGCTGAGAATGCCGGCGCGCTGCGAGCCCAACGCCATTCGTATCCCAATCTCCCGAGTGCGCAGGGTTATGGAATATGTCAGGAGACCAAACAGACCAAATCCCGCGACCACGAGCGCGACGGCGGCGAAGAAACTTGACAAGCTCGCCGTCATCTCTTCATTGACCATCGCACGCTCGCTCCGTTGCGCGATTGTGCTTGTTCTGGCCGAATATTCATGACCGAAGGATTCCACCTCCCGTTCCACAGTTTTCTCGAAACCAGGACCAGCCGTCCCGCGAACGAGGAGAGTTCCTCCCTCCTCGGAATAGCCAAACTGCGGTGTTGGCAGAAACAAGAACGCATCATTCGCGTCGCGTATATTGAGAAGCCTTGCGGAATTGGAGACGCCTACAATCTCGAGGTTCTCGTAGTCCGGCAGGACGCCAAAGCGAATATGTTTGCCGATGGCATTCCCCGTTGGGAACAATTGCCTGGCCAGCCGACTGTCAATGATTGCTTCGTGGGGATGCCTTCTGTCATCAGACCAGTTGAAGTCGCGGCCCATGACCAATGGAATACCGAGTGTTCTGAAAAATCCTGGCGAAACGATGATATAAGTTGCAGCGGCAGCATCGGCTGGGTTCGAAGCAGGTTCGCTCGTGACGATGTCTTTCGGGGCGAAGCCACCTGCGAGGATTGGGGCGCCTGAGAACGCTACGGAGCGAACGGACGGAAGACCAGCAATGGCTTCGATAAGCTGCTTGCGGTAGCTGTCTTTATCTACTCCCTGGTAGCCCCCCGGAACTGGAGTGAGATCGAGTTCAGTCACGCTTGCCTTATCAAACCCAGGATTGAACGACTTGAGGCTTTGCAGCGTGCGCAGGAAAAGCCCTGCGGTTTGCAGCAGGATGAGCGAGATGGCAACCTGGGAGATGATGAGCGCTTTGCCGAAACGCCCTGTACCCCGGCCTAACGTACGCTCGCTCTGTTGCAGCATTGAACCCGGACGCCGGCGGGAAAGCTGCCAGACGGGGACCCAGCCCGTCAGCAGTCCGGTGAAGATCGCGGCCAAGGCGGCACAGGTAAAGATGCGCCAGTCAGGTCTTACATCGAGCAGGGCTGGAACAGTCTGACCGCGGGTCATCAGGGCTATGAGAAGCTGGCTGCCCCAATAGGAAAGGGGCAGTGCAAGCAACGCTCCGGTGCAGGAAAGAACCAGCGTTTCAGCGATGAACTGGCGAACCGCTTGCCATGGACTTGCTCCTAAAGCGACCCGGGTACTGATCTCCTGGCGGCGGCGGATGGCTCTGGCCAGTGTGAGGCTCGCCAGATTTACGCAGATGACCAACAGAATGAGAGCAACGATGCCCAGAAGCAAGTCAAGCGGGCGCTGCACTCTGGCGCGGAGATCTCCCCTTTCTAACTTAGCTCCGCTGCCGGCCTGATCGAGCTGAAGACCCATGGAGAGAAAAGATAGCCTGCGCTCGCCTGCACTCTCGGTCGGCACCGTGGCCTCAAGAAGCCGAGTCCAGAAGGATTGCAGTTGGGCAGAAGCATGCTCAATCGTGTCGCCGCCGGCAAGCCTACCGGTGACATAGAGCCATAGCAGGCCCCGGCTTTCGAGATCGTACTCCCGGAGCGCACCCGCGGGTACGGTGATCTCAGGCGGCGAGCCGATGGTCATTCCGGTAAACCACTTCTGGGTGACCCCAATGATGGTGAACACCTTCCCATCGATTTGAACCGTCTTGCCGATGGCTGAAGGATCGCCCGCAAAGCGCTCCTGCCAAAGTTCGTAGCCGATTACGGAAACTGGCGATGCCTGGCTGCCCTGGGCATCGCCAGGATTGATCAGGCGCCCAAGAAGCGGGTGGGCGCCCAGGACGGAGTAGTAGTTTCCGGTGACAGAGCGGACATCCAAGAGGGACACAGCCCCACGGATGCCCACACTGAAGGCCCCTCCTGCTGTCCAGCCGCAAATGTTGGTGAAGGCGCGCTGTCGACGCTCCAGTTCGGCAAACATGGGATAGGAGATCGGGATTCTTGAGTGACCACGATAATTAGCCGTGAGCTCCACCAGTTGCTCGGGATGCGGAAGGGGCAGAGGACGAAGCACCAGGGCATCGATTACGGTGAAGACGGAGATTGTTGCTCCGATGCCGACCGCGAGCGCGACCACAAAAACACATGCGAAAAGCGGGTTGCGGGAGAGTGACTTCAAAGCGTAAGAGAAATCCCGGTAAACCGATCCCATAGAGAACCTCAGACAAGCCAATCGAGTTTCGCAACAGGCTCAGGAGAGCGCCCAGATAGAATTACATCACGAGTTGTAGCGGACAATGGAGCAGCAGCATGGCTGATTTCTGGGACAACTTCAAGCACGCATTGCGCATGTTCCGTGCCAACCCTGGATTTACCTTCGCCGCGTTGGCTGCCCTGGCCCTCGGCATCGGTATCAACACCGCCATCTTTACCGTGGTGGACGATGTTCTGCTTAAGCCCCTTACCTATCCTGACCCTGATCGCATCGTTCAGTTCCTGATCACGTCGCCCCAGGGCGATGGCGGCAGCGGGATCTCCATCCCCAACTTTGTGCTTTTCGAGCAACAGACGGGCGTCTTTCAGGATGTTGCCGCCTACGACTGGGGTGGGCCCGGATTCAACCTGACCGGCGACCGGCCTGAGCAAGTCAGCGGCGTTCACGTCACGCAAGGCTATTTCCGTCTCTTCGGCGCGCCGGTGATCCTGGGGCGCACCTTCACAACGAAGGAAGACTCTCCCAATGGGGGCAAGGTTGCGGTGCTAAGCTACGGCCTGTGGCAGCGCAAATTTGGCGGCAATCCAAACATCATCGGGACTGCTCTGTCGCTGGGCAATGAGCCCTACACCGTCGTCGGCGTCCTGGGAAAATCATTCGTCTCCGACGCCGAAGCAGACATCTTGCTTCCCTTTCAGTTCGATCCCAACAGCACCAACCAGGGCCACTACTTCAGCGCCGCCGCGCGGCTCAAGCCCGGCGTCACCCTGGCCCAGGCCAACGCCCTGCTGAAGGTTACCGCCGATCAGTTCCGCCGCCGCTACCCGCGTTGGCTCAGACCAAAGGAGGTATTTGCGGTCGAGCCGCTGCGCGACATGGTTGTTGGCGACGCGCGCAAGTCGCTGCTGGTGATGCTGGGGGCGGTGAACCTGGTGCTCCTGATTGCGTGCGCAAATGTCGCCAACCTGCTGCTGATTCGCGCCACAGGGCGCAGGCGTGAATTCGCCATACGGGCGGCGCTAGGAGCAAGCCGCTCGCGCATCGTGTTCCAGTTACTCATGGAGAGCGTGCTGCTCTCTCTCTCCGGCGGCGTCCTCGGCTTGCTGCTCGGCTACATCGGTCTGCGCGGTTTGCTGGCGATGAGTCCCGGCGATATTCCGCGCATTGGCGAACATGGCGGCGCAGTCAGCATGGATTGGCGGGTGCTCGCCTTCACTCTCGCCGTTTCCCTCTTCACCGGGATCCTCTTTGGACTCTTCCCTGCCCTCGGGGCGTCGCGTCCTGACCTTAACTCGACGCTGAAGGATAGTAGCAACCGCAGCGGGACGGGTTTTCGGCAAAGCAAAGTCCGCTCCCTGCTGGTGATCAGCGAGATCTCGCTGGCCATGGTGCTGCTAATCGGCGCTTCGCTTCTGATCCGGACTTTTCTCGCATTGCACAAGGTAAGCGCCGGCTTCGACTCGCATAACGTGCTCACGCTCCAAATGTCGCTGACCGGCGACCGCTTTCAAAAAACTGCCGGAGTCGCACAGCTGGTGCGCGATGGCCGCGAGCGGCTCAACGCAATTCCGGGGATAGAAACGTCTGCGTCCGTTTCCTGTCTGCCAATGGATTCCAACATTGGCATGAACTTTCTGGTCGCCGGGAGACCGGTGGATGACCCCCTGCGGAACATCGTTGATTGGGTGAGCGCCTCAGCCGGGTACTTGGATGTTTTCAAGATTCCTCTCTTGCGCGGCCGCAACTTCACTGACCATGACGTTGCCGGCGCGCAGGGAGTGGTGTTGATCAACGAGAGCATGGCGAAGAAATACTGGCCTAAGGAAGATCCCGTCGGCCAGCAAATCATCATCGGCAAGGGGGTGGGTCCGGAGTATGCAGAACCACCCCGGGAGATCATCGGCATCGTCGGCGACACACACAATGACGGCCCTGGCCGCGAACCGCGTCCGCAAATGATCGTTCCCCAGGCGCAGGTTACCGACGGCATGACCGCTCTTACTGCTCGCATGTACCCTGTGACTTGGGTGGTGCGCACGCATACTGACCCTCACCAGCTCATACCAGTGATAAGCGAGCAACTGCGCCAGGCCAGCGGTGGATTCCCGGTCGCCCAAGTGCGCTCGATGGATGAGGTCGTCGCCGGCACCACGGCGCGGGAAAGCTTCAACATGCTGCTGCTCTCCATATTCGGCGCCTCCGCGCTGGTGCTCGCCTCCATCGGCATTTATGGGCTCATGGCCTACTCCGTCCAACAGCGTACGCAGGAGATGGGCATCCGCATGGCCTTGGGAGCAGACCGCAGCAGAATTCGCAACCTGGTCGTATGGCAAGGCATGCAGTTGACCATCGCAGGTGTGGTGGTGGGCGCGGGCGCGGCCTTTGGACTTACCCGCCTCATCGCCAGCCTGCTGTTCGGTGTCAAGTCGTGGGACCCCACCGTATTTGTAACTGTACCTGTAGTGCTAGCGGCGGTGGCGCTGCTGGCGGTATGGCTTCCGGCCACGCGCGCCTCACGGCTGGATCCTATCGAAGCGTTGCGAGTGGAGTAGATCGAGACTTAAATCAGTCTCCCGGCTGGTGGCCGTTCCTGTAAGTTATGCTTCCTCTCCAGCAACCGTGCCGGATACAGTCTCGCTCGGATAGTTGAAGAAGAGTTGATTGCCGTCGAGATCATCGACCACCAGAAGCCGGTAGCCCCACGAACCATCCTTGACCGGAACGCCCTTGGCCTCTAGTTCTGCGCGCAGCGCGTCCAACGCGGCGACCGCGGCCTCGCGTGTCGCCGGCTCGACGTTCAGGGAAATGAACATCAGCCCCTTGCCAATCTTCTCCGGCCACGTGTCGGCCAGGATAAGCGCGCAGCCCTGCCGATCGACCTGTGCGACATGCGCTCTGCCGTCCTCGTCGTAATGCCAGGGGCTCGTGAAGCCGAGCCGGCTAACGTAAAAGCGAAGCGAGGCCTCGACGTCCTTGACGTGTAGGACGGGGCGCGCGAACCAGTCTGTCATAGACCATGTATCCTTGAATCAAGATCGCTTTTTCGAGCATTCGTTCAGAAACGAGATGTCACGGATCTAACCTGAATTTCTCACAAACCTGCCGCTCTCTGCCGGTAACAAATGACGGGTGCAGAAGGGGTCACGGCTTATTAGCGAGTTGTTTTTCCGATTCGGCAACCAGCTTTCGAAATACCTCTACAGCCGGAACATCCGGTGACGCAAGAGCGTCCTTCGCGGTATAGCGCCAAACCGCCGGCGCATCCAGTGGATTGAGTGGAGTGCCACGATAAACCACAAACATGTCTTGCGTGGCTCCGGCTTCCATCTGCGGGTAAGGCCTCGGAGCTGGAGATTGGCCGTTGGAAGCATCGCCAGGGAAACCTGGATTTCCTGATCGACCAGCGGCGCTGATGCCTGTTTGGCTGGGCTGCACCATGACCGGCGGGGTGTTGTTGATGGGCGTACCGCCAATGGTCGGTTCGGCAATCTTACCCTGGCCCCTGCGAACGGTGATGATCAAATCCGCGGTATAGGCATCTTTGACCGGGTCCAGCCTTCCCCACTTTACAAGGGCATTCTCGACATCTCGCCGGGCGTCGTTGTTTGTATTCGGGTGCTGGATATCGACCCCTGCATTCGGGTCGACCATTACCAGAACCGTATGTGCTCTGAGAACATCTGCCGGCAGCAGCATCTTCTTCTTATCCTTGCCAGCCGCAACAAAGCAGGAAACAAAGAGAAAGAAAACCGTAAGGCTACGGCGGTGAAGCATAAGCAGCCTCCTCAGACGCCAACAAGTCTAGTACAAGAAGGCTAAGGTACGCGAATAAAGCCCACCGGGGGTGGACTACACCATTAGCAGAAATACTCTAGTTCGGCGAAGGATGATCCACGTGATCGATCACTAGCACCGGCACCTGCGTTTTCTCTGACTTTAGTTGCAGTCCCAATTGTTCCCGGATCGCCGGTAACAGCGAAGGCGGAGCGTTCGCATCATCCGCCGCCGGCGGCACGTTTCCCCTCATCCCGGCAAACTGCGTTTCATCCGGTGTCCACTGCAGCGCGAAATCCCACTTCCCCGTCAGGCCCGTCTCGTCTACCACTTGCTGGCCGAGAACGTTGCCCTGCAGCAAGCGCGCGAAGTCATCCATCGTGGCGCTTTGCGCGTGCAGGATTCCCGAAGGGAAAAGGGTAAAGCTCGGCTTTAACGACGCGTCCACGCTCTTCGTCATCTTCGGCCCGTCCTTACCCACGGTCAGGGCGTAGGCCGGCATCTCCCGCTTCTCCTCGTGAACCTTCAGTGCGAAGCGCTCCACCAGCAGCTTTTGCAATATCTCTCTCTCCTGGTCGATGTTAGGCATCCCCGGCGTATCCGGCTTCACCTCGATGTCCCATTTGTCCGTGTCCATCCAACCCCTGAAGCCGACGATAGGCCGGGCCGGATAGGCAAACTTCATCACCAAGGTGAGGGGGAGGTTCTTAACCACCAGATCCTCTCCTCTCACGGTAAGCATGAACAATTGAGTTCCCGGCTGGGTCGGCTTGACCGTCGCCACCTCCACACCGGGCTTCGCATCTGGAGCCATGGGCACAATCCGCGGCGGCGGAGCAGGAGTCGACCACTCCGTCTGCGGCGTCGCACGCTCCAGTAACAGCGGAAAGGAGCCATTCTGGGTCACGGTCCCGCTAATCGAATTACCGTCCGCCGACATCTTCCCCTCATACGTCAGCCTGGGGAAATCATTCACGAAGCGCAGAGTTCCGCTCTCAAAGCTGAACGAGCTGCCGGCCATAGGCGGCCCGTTCTGGTCGAGGTTGTAGAGCGTCGCGCTTAGCCGGCCCTTGTCATCCTTCGCGATCTTCAGCACCACACGCAGATTGTGGCCGTCCGGCGCGCGCGTCGTCCCCTGCCATGTTCCAGCAATGCCGCCCTTTTCCGCCGCACCCGGCCCCTGGGTCTGTCCCTGCGCCGCGCGCACCAAACCCGCCGTTAGAGGTACGCCCACCGCCAGCACGCAGGCCAGGGCCAGCAGCGCCTTGCGACGCAGGTCCAGTTTCCGCACTCCGTGTCCGGAGAGGATCCACGCAATCCGCTGTTTGAGCTCCGATCCCGCCACCCCCCGACGCCTCCTCCACCGTCCTACAATCGAAGTGGTGAAAACCAGCATGGGCTGCATCGCGCCCATCCACTCTATCGACCAGGATCCCTTAGATGATTCCGCATTTTATGATTGCTGCCCTCGGGGCAGTATGCCCGACGAGATTATGGTTGCTTGTCGGGCTGGCGAGAGTCTTGAAATTGTTTCAACTCACGCGCGGCGTCTTCAGTCTTTCTCTGCTTCCGGTATATCCCGGATAGGCCGAAATGCGCCTGCGAAGCCAGGTCACCGGTCTTTTCAAGCGCAATCACGCGCTTCCAGGCCTTTTCAGCGGCTGCATCGTTTCCCGCCTGGGATTCGGCTTTGCCCAATGAATAAAGTGTCTCCGGCATATCCGGCTGCAGACGATCCGCGCGTTCCAATTCGATGCGGGCTTCGTGTGCGTTTCCATCCTGCAGAAGAGCAGTCCCCAGCCGGTATGCCGCTTCGGCATTGCCCGGCTGCAATTTTGTTTCAGCACGAAACGCGTCTTCCGCCTGCTTCCAATTGTTGGCGCTGGCATACACCTGGCCCAGAGCCAGGTTGACTCCGCGAAGATCAGGCCTGTCGCGCAAAGCAGCCTGGTAGTGTTCCACGGCTTGCTGCGTCTGGTGGAAGGCGGCGTAGTTGTCCGCCATCGCTTCATTCGCTCGCGGTGTGCCTGGATAGGAAGACGGCAGCAAATCGTACAGTTGCTTGGAGAGTAGCCCGCAAGCGCGCGCCAGGTAGTACAACAGATCCGGATTATTCGGCTGTGCCGCGACAGCAGCCTGTAAGTTCTGAACGGCATTTTGCAAGTCCCCGGCCTCGAGCTGCGCGATTCCAAGACCTGCCTTATCGTTTGTCCCCGCGAATTGTTTGACCGCATCAGCAGCGTAACCTTGGGCCAGAAGCGCATAGCCTAAAGGCTGGTGAGCGGCCGTCAAATTCGGGTCCAATTCAAGTGCTTTCTTCAGCGGCGCTATTGCCGGTCCGTAATCCCGCCTCTGCATATAGGCGACTCCCAGGTCGAAAAAGCCTTGGGTGTCGTTCGGGGCCAGCTCGGTTGCCTTCTTGAACTCCTCGATGGCCGCGTCTTTATTTCCAGCTTTCAACGCGGCCACGCCGGCTTCTTCGTGCTGGGGTGCGCTTTGCGCTGCAGCCTGAATCGCCAAATACAATACGAGCGCATGAATCATGGCTTCTCCGGTTCGCGAACTTGCAAAATCTGATCCGCCTGCACACCCTTAAGCACTTGATGGATACCGGAGGGCCAGGATACTTCCACATCCGCTGTTTTGGCGCTGCCAAGGCCAAAGTGGACGCGTTTGTCGCTTGAACTGAGATAACTCCCCGCCGCGGTCGCATATTGCGTCTGCCCGTTGGCATGCACCACAGCACCGTAGCCGTCGCGATTGCTCCGCGTTCCGCGTAGTGAGAGCGTCAGCCAATGCGCGCTTCCGCCGCGGTTTCGAAAGAGCAAAGGATGGCCGCCTAGAATGGTCTCAACCACATCGATCCACCCATCGTTGTTAATGTCGCCGAACGCCGCACCTCTGCCCGCCACTGGAGTGGTTGTTCCGGGATTCCCGCTTTCAAACCGCCCTTCACGATTGAAAGCCAGCATCGGCGGCTGCAAGTAGTGAAGCGACGGAGTGACGGTTTCGACATTGTCCAAAACATGGCTCTGAGCCACAAATAAGTCCTTCCAGCCATCGTTATCGAAGTCCTCCAAGCGCATACCCCAACCCGAACTGCCGGCGGTCAGTACTCCCAGGCCGGTCTGCATGCTGCGATAGGTGAACATTCCATGGCCGTCGTTATGGAACAGTGCGTAGACCTGCTTGGCAAGGTCGGTGATTACGATATCCGGGCGCCCATCGTTATCGTAGTCGCGGAAATCCACACCCATTCCAGACACCGGACTCCCATCGTCGGTGAGGCCCACACCCGCATCCAGGCCAACCTCGGTGAAGGTTCCATCCCGATTGTTGTGAAAGAGAAACTCTTGCATCGCATCATTGGCCACCATGATGTCAGAGTAGCCGTCATTGTCATAATCGTTGAACGAGACGCCCAGGGAGCGCGCTTTTTTGGCGGCAATTCCCGAGGCTTTGCTCACATCCGTAAAGGTTCCGTCCCGGTTGTTGTGATAGAGAATGTTGGTCGTTGCCGGATACTCGACGGGCGGGCAATAGGTGTGGTAGGAACCCCCACAGTCTTTGTTGTGCGCTTCATCCCACTCCATGTAGCGGGTGACGAACAGGTCGAGATAGCCGTCGTTATCGTAGTCGACAAATCCGGCCGATGCGGACCACCCGCCGGCTTCCACTCCCGCCTTTTTGGTCACATCAGTGAAAGTGCCATTGCCATTGTTGTGGTAGAGAATATTCTTGCCATAGCTTGTGACGTACAGGTCGGGATATCCGTCGTTGTCATAATCCCCAACCGCCACGCCCATGCCATAGTTACCGTTGCCGGCCTTGGCCAGCCCGGCGGCGACAGTTACGTCGGTGAACGTCCCGTCCTTGTTCTGGCGGTATAGCCGATTCCAGTATTTTGGGTTGTCACGGTCGAACGACTCCACAGCGGGAACAGCGTTCGACAACTTTCCCCCATTCACAAGAAAGATATCCAGAAGGCCATCGTTGTTGTAGTCCAACAGCGCAACACCGCCCGGCATGGTCTCGATAAGATACTTTTTTGCCGTGGGCGAATTCTCCAGCGTAAAGTCAATTCCTTTTGGCCTGATCACATCAAAGGTGGGAGTCGTAAGAGGAGTGCTGAGCAAAAGCATCGAAATGAAAAGTGTACGAAACATTGGATAATGTAAGCCTAGTGGGCCGCAAACGCCTTTGGCAAACTGGCGGCCTGGAGGGCGAAGGGGTAGCCATTGCGGGCGTTCTGTCGCGATAAGAGGTTGTGACTTTTTTGATCTTTGTGGTTTTGACACACCCAACCAGAGGATTTATCAAACTCCCACAAAGCCGTCATCCTGAGAGGTTGTGACTTTTTTGATTTTCCGCGTTTCAGTCACGCCCAACCAGAAGTTTTTTCAAACCTCCCACAAGGCCGTCATCCTGAGCGAAGCGCCTCGCAGATCTATCGCTTAACAGAGGGTTTATGGCGCGCAGTCGAAGGACCCCAACGATGCTTTCTAACCGCTGCTCTTCATAGCTTTCCAGCCGCCAAAATTATGAAAGAACTCAAAAAAGTCACAGCCTCTGAGCGAAGCGCCTCGCAGATCTATCGCTTAACAGAGGGTTCATGGCGCGCAGTCGGAGGACGCCGACGATGCTTGTCAGTCGCTGCTCTCCAGAGCTTTCCGGCCACCAAAACCTAACAGAAATCAAAAAGTCACAGCCTCTTAAGGATGCGGGAACGGTCCAAAGCCGATAGGTTCGAAGGTTCGGACTGCTACGCCCCCAGAAGTGGAAGTGCTGGGCGGGAGTTTGCCCTTTGCCTCCCTCAGGCAGGATCATCATTCATCGGCGCCCCTGCGCTAAACGAACTGCGCTCCCACGGCACGCCGGGGCAGGCACGTTTGGTGGGGACAGCCTTACGGCCAAGGGAGCGGATGCGTTCTCGTCTGCGGTTCTCTCACTCAGGAACTAATGAGGCTTTGACATTGCCAGCGCTAAAGCGCGTGATCAGGGTCGAGGCTCTTTCACGGACTGCTAAAGCGCTCCTTCCCCCGCATAAATGCGGGGGCTTTCACTCAATACTGAACAGGCAGCGGTCCTGCTCGAGGTACTTGATCTGGCAGACGATCAGCTTCCCGCGCTCGGCGTTGATGGCTTCGAGGGGCGCCACATTCGAGCCGCTCTTATCGATCATCACTTTCTCGGGGGCACCGTTCCGCTCGATAGCTTGTTCGAAAAAGCTGCGCGCCGCGACCTTGTCGCGACGCGCCCGCAGCAGGAAGTCAATGGTGTCGCCTGCCTTGTCGATGGCCCGGTACAGATTCTTCCAGTCAGCGCTCGAACTAAAAGCTGATGCGCCCCGCGAACTGCATGACTCTCGGCAGGTTGTACTGCGAGGTAACCTTCGCAGCGCCTGAGGTTGCGTCGAACTGCGTGTCGGGGTAACCGAACTGGACGCGGTTGAAGAGGTTGTAGAACTCGCTGCGGAACTGAAAGTTGACCCTTCCGTCCGCGGAGATCGCGAACTTCTTCACGATCGACAAATCCCAGTTGGCGACACCAGGAGCTTCAAGCGTTGGATCGTTTCTAGGTTCATTGCCCCAAACGTATGCAGGCGACTCCGTGAAGCAGGCAGTATTGAACCATTCGTTCAACCTGTGGACTGCGCCTCCGCTGATCTTCTTGTTGCAGCCGGGAACCACATCAGGACGCGAGGCGTTGTTGTTGGTGGTGCCGATAGCGTTGATTCTTTCGGTGATGCCCAGGGGGAAGCCTTTCATCAGGGTGGTGATGCCTTGAAGGCCCCATCCGCCGATCACTTCGTCTTGCCAGCGGTTGAGGTCGGGTAGAAAGGTCCTGCCGCGGCCGACGGGAATGTCATAGACATAGGCGACGACCAAACGCTGAGGAGTGTCGTTGGAGGACAACGACTTTTCGCCCTTCAAGTTGTTGACGTCGCCGATGCCGGTGCCCGTTTGCAGCCAGGTAGAGATGGTGTCGGTATTGCTCTGGAGTTTGGCCCACGTGTAGGCCACGTTGATTGAGGCGCCCGCGGCAAACCGCCTCTGCAGCTTGATCTCCAGCGCATTGTAGTCGGACTGACCCACAGGTAAAGTGGCGCTGACGCCTGCAAACTCCGGGTACGGAACCAACGACTGTCCGCGCGAGATGGTTGGGGTGTGGAGAGAGTTCGCCGCCGGGATAGCGCTGTAATACGGGTTGGGCACCTGGTCGGTGAGGGCATTTACGCCGGGGACGCCGTTGATGCCATTGCTCGCCAGATAAGAGTCAGGCAGTGCATCGATTTGGAAGCCGCCGTCAGAGATGGGAAGGTGAATTCCGGTGGCGCCGGCATAGGAGATGTCGAACGCGGTGCTCCCTCCCAACTGCTGTTGCACACCGAAATTCCACTGGGTGGTATAGCTATAGGGAGCATTCGTTGCCAGTGCGGTGACGCCGTTACCAAGCGTGTCCTGCTGGTAGAGTGATTGGTTGTGGCCTGCCGGCATAATGATGTACGCCGATGTCGCGTTCCCCGGAGTAGCCAGTGGGTAGGGCGTGCTGATGCTATTGGTCGGCGTCCAGCCGTTGGTCGAGTAGACATAGGGCGTGCTGATGCTGACGGAGCCGTCCCAGCCCGGGTTTCCGCTCGTGGTGAGGTAGTTAGGCAGCCAGAACAAGCCGAAGCCTGAGTTGATCACGGTGTTGGGTTTGAAGCGATAGGAAACGCCCAAGTGGGGCGAGAATTGCATATAGTCAGGGTTCACGCCGTAACGGCTTGGGTGCTCGGGAGTGGCCGCAAGTTCCACATTGCCTTTAACGTTAGGGAAGCCGGCGGCGGTCAACGCGTCGTTGTTCGCGGTCCGATCGAATATGCTGAGCCGGTTGTGGCGCTCAGTGAACGGTAGGACGGCTTCCCAACGGGCGCCAATGTGGAGGGTGAGGTTGGGCGTCATGCGCCAGTCGTCGGTGACAAAGATGCCCGGATAGTTCTCCTCGGAAGCGATCAAATCGGAATACAAGGAACCGCCGCTGGTGGGATAACCCATGAAGTACGAGGCGATATCCAGACCGGCGTTCGAAACCTGGTTTGCCGAGATGGAACTGTTGGAGGTTTGCGAGCCGGAGAAGGTCCACAAGCCGGAAGAAGTGTTGGTCTGCGCGTAGTTGAACTTGTTCATGGTGTACTCCGCGCCGAACTTGAGGGTGTGGTTGCCGATGAACCGGGTCAGACTCCCGGCCAGGTGGTAGGTGTCCTGGTAGTCGACGATCGTGCTATCGGCGCCTTGGCCGCTAAAAAGGCCGGCCGTATCCCAGGTGGGAATGACGAACACCGGGGGGCCGGGGAACTCGACCAGCGAAGAGTAACTGGATGGCCATCCGATCGAACTGAGGTCGCTGGAGGTCCACGCATCCAGCGGGACACGCTGATAGCCGTATCGCCCGTAGCTAAAGCGAACATCGAGAAGCATCTTCGCCGAAATGGTGTAGGTGTCGCCGAGGAGGAAGTTGTGCATGCGGTAATGTTCGGTGCACTCGCCCTGGCCGCACACGCCATTCTTCAGAGGATCAGCCGCGAGGTTGATGTTGTCCCACCAATAATAGCGGGCTATCAAGTGCTGGTGCTGGCTAAGGTCGTGGTCGATGCGGGTGGCGAATTGATAGTTGTTGCCGCCGCTGGTGGCGTTTGAGGTGTAGTTGCCGACGCCATAGGCTTGGGGTGAAGTTGACGCCCACATTTTCTTCATGTAGGCCAGCGCGGTGGGGTTGACATAGGTCGACTTACCCGGGGTTGTGGTCTGGAACTGCGTGCTTGACCCGCCAGTATCCCAACCGACAGGCAGGCGATCACCCTGGTTCAATGTCTGGGTATAGGTTGCCCCTCCCTTACCGGGAATGGGCGTCCCCGCCGGGCAGCCGCCCACGGCGGCGCAAGTCGTGGTCGGATCGTAGATCTTCTGGCCCCATTCAGACAGGTCCAGGTTGGTGAATGCGGCGACGTCGGGAACGGTCGTGGTGTAGGTGGCGCCTTGGCGCAGTCCGAACCCTTCCCAGTTGACGAAGAAGAAAGTCTTATCCCGGCCGTTATAGAGGTGAGGAATGACGACCGGGCCGCCAAAGTTGGCGCCGTACTGGTTCTGCGTGAAAGCTGGCACAGGCAGTGGCGTTCCGCCCGGACCGCCCTGGTTGCCGAAATAGGTGTTGGAGTTGAAGACCTTGTTGCGGATGAACTCCCAACCGCTGCCGTGGTAGCTCCTGGTGCCGGACTTGGTGACGAAGTCGATTACCCCGCCGCCCGTTCTGCCGTTTTCTGCGCCCATGTTGCTGGTTTCCACCTTGAACTCGGCAATGGAATCCTGTGAGGGAATGATCTCCACATTATTGAAATAGACGCCGTTGTCAGGAGCGCCATCGATGAAGGTGGTGCTCCATCCGGCCATTCCGCCGCCCATCTGATAGTTGCCCCAGCCAAACGGATTCTGACCCGTCGGGGTGCCCGAGGTCTCGCCCAGTGGAATCACGGACGGGACCAGCGCCGTGAGGTTCATCGCGTTGCGGCCGTTCAGCGGCAGCTCGTTGGTCTCGCGCTGATCAATCACGGTGCCAAGCGCTACGTTGTCGGCCTCGATCAGAGGAGAGCTCGCGGCGACTACGACGGTTTCTGTCAACGAGCCAACGGTCAGCGAAAGATCAACCTCGATTCTCGCTTGTGTCTCCAACACAATGTCCGGACGGGACAACTGCTTGAAGCCTTGCTTCTGCACCACGATCTTGTAGTTTCCCGGGTTCACATCAGCAAACTGGTAATAGCCAGAGTCGTTGCTCACCGCTGTGGTCTTGGTGCCGGTGGCTGAATTGATCAACTGGACAGTGGTATTGGCCATCACTGCTCCTGTCGAGTCAGTGACCGTGCCGAGGATGGTACCCGATGTCGCCTGAGCGTTCGCTGTGCTAGTGGTCATGCCAAGCATGACCACCAGCAACAAGGAGAGTAAACCGATATGCCTCACTGGCCAGAATGGGCATGGGGAGGTATGTCTCTTTGCATATGTTTGCATCATGTCCTCCAATTGCTGAATCGTTCCGTGTCTACTTTTATTCATCGATCGGCACACACACCCACGCGTCTTTTGGGTTGGAGCTTTTCGGGAACTTGATATTCGACGGCACCGTAGTTGATCGCAATCATTGTTGTCAAGCACTAATCCGTCGCTAAGATTTTCAAGGGGTTGGCGTAGGGCGCTTTGTAGCTGTTCCCCGCCAGAATTGCGGAATCGTTCTGTATCTGCTGTTATTCGTTGTTTTTTTGTTTGGAGTCACGCGCGGCCTCTCGACTAACTTATGGCGCACCAGTCTAGTGGTGCAGACTCGGAAGTGTCTTAGCCGTCATTGACCAATATATGTACCCAATTGGCCTTCGCCGCCCTGTGTAGGGTAGCTGGCGTTTCGTGAGCTAGAGTTTCGGGGACTTGTCCTAGTTTTCCTCCGTCTGTCCTAGTTTTCTTTAGTTTGCATGCTGGTTTTCCGCTAGTTCTCCGTCCAAAGCCAAAAATATCGACTTGCAAATTTTTTTTTGAAATTCGGAAACAACCAAGATACCGTCACCGTCAATCAAGCAAGCGTAATCAGATGGACGACCAACAGTAGAATTGTGTCCTAATAACGGATGATCGAGTACGGAGTTCGCGGAGACTATATAGCTGAGTTACTCAATGACATGCGGGAGGACATTAGGTTAAGGGGCAAAACCGTTCATGGAAGAAAGAGAGGATCGCATAGTCCAAGGAACCTTCACAAGTTACTCTAGAGGTACACCCCCGCTGGTGATTGGTTAACTTCACAGCTGTATGTGCGTTATCTCAACAGAAGAAACGTACCCGTTAAAGAGCTCTGTACTGCTGTGCAGCGTATTCGTCGGGTACCTTTCATCTGCGTTGGCAAGGCCAAGCAACTTCGGTAGCAACTACCCGAGGTCTCCAGTCAACCAAAAGTAACCTCCGAAACGATAACCGGCGGTTCAAGAAAAGAGTCTCGGCGGCCAAATTCGCTTGCGGAGCGTTATATCCTGTTAGCAGACGATTTCGGCAGGAGCAGCTTCTCGGCGGACGCCACCTGACCGGCAGTTTCCGTTAGTTTTCGGACTAAGCCCGAGCGAAGGACAGTTTTACCGCTGTCCGGTGGCACACCCGATCCCTGTCACAAAATAAGGCAATCCAAGCGTCCCGCCCCGGCGTTCTCGTTCCCTCATCAAGGACGGGTGCCCCATACCCCGGATTTCCTGTGAAGCTTGTTGGTGTCGGTGAACTCCATGCGGCTTTCCTCAATGAAAGCCGCACACGTGGCCGTTGGTGGGCGCCGCGTACAGGAAATCCGGGTATCTCGCTCGTTTTTCGCGAGATGTGGGATTCCACTGCTTTTTCCCTCTGACTCTCGATCCATCCGAGACACTTAGCGGGCTTTACCCGCGCGTTAGAAAGCCCGACCCATAGCTTCTCTAAAATTCCATTCACAAACTCCAGGAGCCACGTATGTCCAAAAATGAAGTCAGCGACCCCATCACCGATCAGGAAATAGCCTTTGCCCACCTGATCCTCTCTGGCGCCATGACCGACCGTCATGCCGCCGAAGCTGTCGGCCTCAACCCCGACTCCGCCGCCTACACCAAAGCCAAGCCCTGTGTCTGCGCCTACATGCTCGAGCGCCGTGCCGCAGTGCAGCAACATCTCGTCCAGCAGGAGGCCGACGGAATCCGCCGCCTGAGCCCCGACCGCGAACAAGTACTGAACCGCCTCTGGGAAATCGCCAACCTCAGCCCCCAAATGACCCGAGGCAGCGTTACCGGCCAGGTCAAGGCCCTCTCCATAATCGTGGCCATGGAAAACTTCATCCCCGACCGTCGCGCCCTCTCCTCCGAGAAGAAATCCGCTCCCAACGCGCAAATCTATACCGCCGAATGGCTTCGCCGGCAGCAGGCCACAGCGAATGACCCGCAACCAAGCCCTGCCCCCGGCCACCAACAAGATTCGCCCGCCGCCAATTCGGCCGCGGAGGCGTCTCCGGACCCAACAGAATTGTCATCCCGCCTGCCCCGCCTGTCCCGGCTTGCCGTGGAGCCTGCCGTGGGACCGGAGCAACCTGTCCCGGCGAGCCGTGGAAGCGTAGTGGAGGGACCTGCTGTTTCTCCTGGTCCCAGCCGGCCCACCTTCGCCAACCGCCTTAACCCCTCGGAAGCCCCCGAACCACCTTATGTCCCCCTGTTCGCTTCCGTTCCAAACACGAGAGCAGGTTTCTCTATAAGAAAGAACCCCTTTCGCCCCCGTTGAGCTACAAATCCCAAAAAGGACCCAAATTTATCGAATTTTACAAATCACCGAACAGGCTGCCGCAAACTCTCTGCAGGAAGGGCACGGCTTCAGCCGCGCCAATCGGCTGAGCTGATGAAGTTCTGACCCACTCTACGTGTTGCATTTGCGCTTGCTGCCGCCTTCTTATGGGGTAGGTACGCGCTAATCAACGTGCCACTGCGCAAGTCCGGCCATGGAACGCCTGTCAGAGCTGCATTGTGCGCTTCCCTTTCAGCCTTAAAACCGGGGAACGTTGGCTCCTGCATCCACTTCGCAGAGAGTAACGATTTCTCTGCGAGAGGCCTCTCGTGCGGGCCACGTCAATAGAGTCATTTTTTCTGGCGTCCCGGTCATCTCATCCACAGTTCTTACAGACAGGACGGCGGAACGGGGCGACAATAGTTCTATAGATGAAGGCAAGGCCATGAAGAGGCAAGCCCGCAATCACGGCAACCGCAAGTTAAGTGAGTCCGACGGAGCGCCCGCCAATGCCACCGGCGCAGTCGCGGGAGAGTTTGTCACTGAGACGTTTGAGTACGACGGTGGACGGCAGGTCACGGTGTACGTTCCGCCGGAGCCGCCCGAAGCAATCGTCTTCGCCGGCGACGGTCAGGGAATCTCGAAGTGGGGCCGGTTGCTCGAGAAGGCCGACGTACCGTCCACAATGATCGTCGGTATTCATGGGCTGACCGATGAGACGATGCGGCTCCATGAGTACTCACCGGGCTTTGAGCCGCAGCGGTTCGCGGCACACGAGAAGTTCTTCGTCGAGGACGTTCGCCGATGGACGGAGTCGCGGTTTGGCGCGGCGCTGCCCACTGAGCGTACCGCAGTGTTCGGCGTCTCGGCGGGTGGAGAGCTGGCCCTCGCTCTTGGACTTCGGCATCCACATGTCTACGGTGCGGTGTTCTGCGCCTCGCCTGGCGGCGGTTACAAGCCGCCTGGCGTTATGCCGAGTCCGCTTCCGCGCACATACCTCGTCGCCGGCACACAGGAGCCGTTCTTCCTCGGGAACGCAAGGAGGTGGGCGGACGCGCTCCGCGATGCAGGTGCGGATGTCGTCATGCACGAGCGGGCAGGATCGCACGGTGGCGCATTCTGGCGAGAAGAGTTCCCGCTGATGGTGGCGTGGGCCTTCGCATGCAGCGCCAACATGCCGCTCCCATCGAATATGAGTGGCGATCGTCAGGCGGACAATTAGTAGGCTTTGCCGGAGATATTACATCAGGAAAGCGCCCAGCCGGAACGGTCTTGCCGCCGTATAAACTGCGCAGCCTCAGGACAATTTTTCGCAACCATCTTCGGTCCGTCCCACTCAATCTTCTGACCCGCCCGCAATGACACGCAGCCCAGCAGCATGATCTCCGTGAGGCGCGCGGAGATGTCAAAACGCGAGTAGCAGATCTCCGGCTTGTTTTCCTTAACGGCAACGAGCCATTCCTGTGCATGGGCAAAAACACTGCTTTCGCCTGGTTTGCCGTAATGGTTGCGCGGGATGCGCTCCGGATATTGCGCCAGTGCCGGGTGCTCGGTGTAGTGGATGAATTTTTGATCGTCCTTCAGCTTCACGAAGAAATTCGTTCCATAATCGTCGGGTGAAAAGACCTTGCCTCCGTCGCCAACCAGGAGACAACCACTATCGGGAACATTGCCGCGCAGCGCGACGATGTCGGCAGTTAATTCGACCGGTGGCTTGTTGCTCAAGTCATGGCCTCCACGGGCTGTGGGGTCGGGCTGGCCGCCGTCATACCACCACAGTGTGACCGCATCGTGCTCGATCTTTCGGTAATGATGGAAAAGATGCGGATGCTCGGCGGGAATATGCGCTTTGCGCTTGGGAAAGTCGAAGCGAATTTTGGAACCGACGGGATACGATTCCTTGTTCATCCGGCCGAAAGACATCGCTTCCACTACCGTCGGTTCCTCGAGATCTAAAGCGCGAAACGGCATGTTGACCGTGTGGCATGCCATGTCGCCCAGCGCGCCGCAGCCGAAATCCTGCCAGCCGCGCCAGCTGAACGGCTCGTAAATTCCAAATCGATCGTATGGTTTATGACTGGCCTTATACGGCCGCATCGGAGCCGGTCCAATCCAAACATCCCAATCTAATGTTGCAGGAACCGGATCTTCCCCGGGGGGACGATCCATTCCCTGTGGCCAGACGGGGCGGTTCGTCCAGACGTGAACTTCATGCACTTGTCCGATGAGTCCGTCTTGAATCGTCTCGACCGCGCGGCGCAAACCATCCGCGGAGCTGCCCTGATTGCCCATCTGCGTAACGAGCTTTCTCTGCTTGGCCATTTTCCGCAAATAGCGCGCTTCATAGATAGTCTGCGTGAGCGGTTTCTGACAAAAGACAGCCTTGTTCCTCTTCATCGCCGCTGACGCCACAATCGCATGCATGTGATCCGGAGTCGAAACCGTCACCGCATCGATCTGATTGCCCATCTGGTCCAGCATCTGGCGGTAATCTTTGAAAAGCTTTGCGCTCGGATATTTTTTCGTTTGAATCCCGTAGGCCTCTGAAGCAGAATCCACGTCGCACAACGCGACAATGTTCTCTTCGGCACAGGCATCCGTGTCGCTCCGGCCTTTACCGCCGACTCCGACGCAGGCGATGTTCAACTTGCTGTTGAGATTCTGTCCGCGCAAAAGCGCCGGCGCGCCCAACACGAGCGCACCAGCGGCGAGAGAACTCGTCTTGATAAATTCACGGCGGTCGATATGCGAGAGCGAGGAGGTTTCAGGAGATTTCAGTGAGGGCATTTTGGGATTTTTCGACACACACAGCAGGATACACTCGCTGATTCCCAAGTGAACAACATTCCTGTTGTGCGGCTTCCTCCCCGTCTTTCAATTTTTCCAATCGAAGAAAAAATATGGTTGGATTCACCTGGACGTATAACGGCTTTTCGTCCATGTGCCAGGTTCCGTGTTGCCGACAATCCGGGAGCTATCTCGCTTTGCCTCCATCTGGAACTCCACGCTAAGATTGCCAAATGATGGACTCTTTACGCGAGGCGCCGGAGCCGGACGACCGTGGACTTGGGGATGCACCTGCCAAGTCTCAAGGGAAGTTAGCGCTGGCTCTGGGAGTGATCGCAATCGCGCTCAGCCTGGTTCTTGGGTCGGTTTACCTAATCTCGGTCCGTCGCGTGGAGCGCGAGGTGGCACAGCTCAGCCGGCAAACGGAAGGTTTGAGCCGGCTGGTCGCGCGCGCACAGGAGCAATCGCAGACGTTGGCTCAGCAGGCTTCGCAAGCGGCTGCGAACGCGCAGGCAGCCGCTCAACAGCGCGACTTGGCGAAACAGGATCAATCGAACTCGGAGACGCAGGCGCAACTTGCGCGGCAGCAGGCAGCCGCCGAACAGCAAAAGGCAGCTCAAGCCACACAGCAGGCTGAGGAATACCGGCAGGAGCGAGAGGCGGAACTTGGACAGCTGCAACAGGCTCTCGGGCAAATCGCCGAAACGCATCGCACCGCCATGGGCCTGGTGATGACTCTGGATAGCAAGTCGATTCGCTTCGACTTTGATAAGGCAAACATTAAACCGGAATATCGCGACATCCTTAATCGCATCGCCGGGATCCTGATGACGCTTAAGGGATATTCGATTGCTGTCTACGGATATACGGACGACGTCGGCACGCAGACATACAACTTGCAACTCTCACAGCGTCGCGCCGAAGCTGTCCGCAATTTCTTGATGCAGACGGGAATTCCGCCGACGACTATCGTGAGCGCCAAGGGGTTTGGCGAATCCGACCCGCGCGTTCCGGGCGACAGCGAACAGGCGCGTGCTGCCAACCGCCGGGTCGAGATCGGCCTGGTGGATTCGAAACTTATCACGAACGGCCCTCTCGCCGAGCCGAAGTGAATTAGGCGGTACAGGTCTGCGATGGTGGCTCCGTTACGACTTGCCGTTGTTGGTCTCGGACGTATGGGCAGGATTCACGCCCTTCATGCCGATGAACTCTCTCGTGAGACCGGCTTGTGCGAATTGGTGGCTGTATCCACATTGGATCAGGGCCAGGCTGAAGCATTTCTTTCTCAGTCAAGCAGAAAGATTCCTGTTTTCTCGTCCATCCAGGATTTAGCAGACGCGCGCATCTGTGATGCAGTCGTGATCGCGACAAATACGTCGCTGCATGAAGAACATGCCACGCTGATGCTGGAGGCAGGGGCAAAGGTTTTTTTGGAGAAGCCTTTGTCGGGAACATTGGAAGGCGATCGTTCCTTTTCAGGTTATTTGCAGGCTAACCATCCTCACGACATCATGTTGGGCTTTCAACGCCGCTTTGACGAGCCACTGCGTTTTGCCAAGGAGATGTTGGATGGCGGGGCAATCGGCCGGCTGTTCCGCGTTTACTCGGCCTTGGAGGACTCCGCGCCCGCTCCGAACGGCTACAACAGCACAGGGATTCTTCCGGATATGGCCATTCACAATGTGGATGAAGTTCTTTGGCTGACCGGCTCCTTACCAGCGAGCGGGTTCGTATTCGGGTCTAATCTTCACAGTCACCGCCTGACCACCTGCACGGAAGACTTCGACGATGCGTTGCTCATATTGGATTTTGGCAACGAGGATGGTAAGGGATTGTTGGCGGAAATCCAGGTAAGCCGTAACCACGTCTCAGGGTACAGGGGCGAGACGGTCCTGTATGGGGAGAAGGGGCAAATTCGGGTTGGCCGGTTCAACGCCAATCCTCGCGAGGTGATCGTCGAGGCTTACGGACCACGTGATCAGGTTGAACCGCTGGTTTCGCGGAGCTTCCTTACACGCGACTACAACGAAGCGCTACCGGAGTTTATCGATCGGTTCGGTGCAGCTTACAAGGAGGAGCTTCGTGTATTCATCAACTCCTGCCTGGCCAGGCAGGGATTCCCCGTCACACATCTGGATGCGCTGCGCGCCCAGGAGATCATAGCCGCAGCGATGACAAGGGTACTAAGCAGAAAAGATATGGCTCCTATCGCGTATGGCGAGACGTAGGGTGTTGCCGCGATTTCCGGCCTGAGGGGTGCATATCTAACTGAAACGTGTGCGCCTCCAAAGGCTCCATCCTCCTGCCATCAGGCTAAGGAGTAGCACCACGCCGAGCACCGCGATCCATCTTAGGTCCATTGTGATGGGCGGCATGACGGCGCGAGCGCCTAGAACAACGAAGATTCCTGTTGCGGCCAGAATGATCGCGTAATCCCACCAACGCCGCCTTTGCTCCTTCTCGCCAAACTCATCTCCCAACTGCGCTTTCAGTGTTTTGTCATAGTTCAGCCCGTACCGGGTGCACTCGCGCAGCACGGTCTCATTTGTAGAGTTCTGTTCTTTTCCGGAGGCTACAGCAGTACTGATGGCAAGCGCACCCAGGATCATAATCAGAGAACCTCCGATGACGAGGGCCAGATGCTTCGCATCCGAGTGAGCCAGTTCGCCGAAGACCAGGGCTCCCCACGCGAGTCCCCAAAGCTGGTTCGTATTGGAAAGTGGAATGCCTCTTCCGATTCCAAGATACTTCGCGGCAAATTGCTGGAAGAGATCACCGATGACCCACACAAAGCCCCCCAGAAATAACCAGAAGACTACTCCGGGCATGTGGATTAGCTGGAATGCGGTGGAGTGGGTACCTCCGTCGAGGAACAGGGTGAGCGCCACCATGGTGCCTAACTCTCCTACCGTGAAGGCGGTGACAAACGACAGTGGATTCATGCCACTGACATAGGCCTTGCGGTAGGGAACATACATCGTCCCCCATAAGAGGCTTGCGCCCATCGCGGCGCAGATGCCCCGGGCGGCGTGCTTGCCAATGCCACCGTCGTGGACCGTGCTTAGACCGAGCAGGACGGCCGCGATCACAATCGCTACTGCTCCCGCAACGACTTTGCTGATATTGCGTCCGCTAGCCCCCTTGAGTTCCCGGAATAAGACCCTGGCCCAGAACAGTCCGACGAGGGCATTGGCATTCCACAGGGGAAAAGCGACCGTGAGTCCAACATCACGAATTGCAAACACCGTAAGTGTATTGGCGACTGCCCAGAGAGCGCCGGCGAGGAGCGCCCAAACGATCAAGTGTTTCTTCTCCATCAAGTCGATAAAGACGTAGGATGTGCCCTTGAGCAGTGTGGGGAATGTCCATCGAGCGGTAAAGACACCTGCAACCATACAGAGGGAAATCGCAAACGGTGAGAAGCCCGCGGTGACCAGCTTGGTTGGTGCTTCCGCGGATCCGAGCCACACACCTGCTGTCAAGCCACAGATGACTCCGAGGCCATGGAGCGAGAGACGATTTCCCGGGTGATTGACGGATGTGCCATCGCTTCCCGAACCTCGCAATTGAGTGTTCATTTGTCTCCGGATTCCTAGTGCAGCACAATCAGCAAAACGATACCCGCAATCAGGACAGTAAACGGGACAAGAAAGTGACTGTCGGTGAGAATGGCTTTCGTAGTCTTCATAAATAACCTCCAAGGACAGATGTCCTTACGTTTTACCGATAACGTAGAACCAGAGCCTGTATTTCGATGTGCGCCATCAGCATGCAATCTTCGGCTCAAGACCCATGGGAGATCGCATGTTCCGGTGCGGGTTGAAGAGGGCTATCATTACGCCGATGATGTGACGCATCATAATGTTCGATTGACAGACTGGCAAGTTGACGATTTCAAGAGCAGGCGATGGCGAGCCGTTGTTCTCGCCTACCCATCAACACACTTGTCCAAATTAGCTTTTGGGGAGCTGCTGTTTTGCGTTATCAGCAACAACGCTTCATGGCGAGGGAAAGAAACCGCAGGTCCCTCCACTTCGCTGCGCTCCGGTCGGGATGACAATTCTGTTGTGGGAATTGGCCTTGGCCCGGTCAACGGAACCAGCAGCCGGTGGCACAACAGAATTGTCATCCCGACCGGAGCGCAGCGAAGTGGAGGGACCTGCGGTTTCTTTCCCTCGCCATGAAGCGTTGTTGCTGATAAAGCCGCAGAGCGCAAGGAAGTTACGCCGGCTAAACATGACGCTTTATCCTAATCCGGGTTAGCAAGAGAGTTCAGGCTGTGCGAAACCTTAGCCGGCGAGCGACTAGCTGAATGATCAACAGCAACAGGAACTGCGCGGCAATGGCTCCGCATAGATCAATGCAGACGTCAATGGGCGAACTGGTCCGGCTGGGCAAGAAGCTCTGATGGTACTCATCCGATATGGCGACCATGAGAGTGCAGAGCACCGCCAGAACCGAAGCTCGCCGCCAAAGGGTCCAATGCTTGACCGCCATGCGAAGAAGCGTCTGCCGCCAACTGTAGAAGAAGGCCATGCTGACCACTCCGTAGCCTACGAAATGACCGGTCTTGCGGATGAGATGATGCACTTGAGCCCAATGCGCCGGGCTGATCGGGCCAAAGAACCGAACCCAATATGGATAAAGCCAATTGCTGGTGTTCTGCGCCGACATCGTGGCGGTGGACTCGAGAACGATCATGAGAACGCTGAGTGCGGCCGGTACCCAGTCCAGGATTGGTTTCAACCTGGAAGATTTGAATGAGCCCATAGATTTCGATTATAGAAGCCGGCTGTCAACAGATCGACGCGGAATCGCCCACTCGACCAAGGCTGAAGCTAGCTGAACACGGGCCTATTTGCAGACTGGGCTCAAAACAACGGTTTTAGCTTGAAAAAAGCGCTTCGCAGGCGGCACGCAGCCAGACCGAAATGGCCTTCGCGCCGGGATCCGGATAGCCAAGGACTCTACCACCAAGGTAACTTGACCGGCCCAACTTAGGCAGCATTTGGGCGGTGGCTTCGGCGCCGCGTTCGGCCGCTTCAACCGCGGCAAGAACCCCTTCCCGTTCCGGCTTGGCGCCCTGTTGCAATGTCCTCAGGAACGGATCGAGCGCGTCCAGCATGGTGCGGTCGCCTGGCTTCGCTCCACCCAGTTCACTGATGGCCCGGCAGCCCTGGTCGAGCGCTTCTGCCCACTGCGCCAATCCGGCCGAACGGCTAGCCTCGAGAACACTGCCGCAGCGCAGAAACAACACCCCATAGAGCGGCCCTGATGATCCCCCCAAAGCCCGCCGGAGAGTATGACCCAACGCTTTGAGCGTGGCGGGAATGTTGTCCAAAGGATAGGACTCGAGTGCGTCTTGAACCCCCTTTGCCCCACGGGCCATGCTGACGCCCAGATCGCCGTCGCCGGTAACGCGGTCCATTTCCGTCAGCTCGTTTTCGGCAGCCAACAACGCCTTGCACGCAGCCTCAATGGCTTGTTTTGTTTTTCGGCCGGCCTCCGTTTGCGCGCCGCTCCCGGAACTCATCCCTGTGCTGACCTGCACAGCGACCTGCAGGGCTGGGTTGCCCGGGCGCTGCCTGGCGGCATTCGGCCACGCCGGAGCCGCAGTCGGTGCGTCGAGCCAACGCAGCCGATCTTCATTCAGGCCGAGAATTGAGATCGAGATTCCGGCCATATCCAGCGAGGAGAGAAAGGTTCCGGCGTAGATTCGCTCTACCGTGAGTCCCCTGCCGGCAAGAAAGCTCGCCGCATGGCGGGCCACAATGGCTAGCTCCATTTCGGTAGTTGCTCCGAGGTTGTTCACCATCGCGGCCAGGCGCTGGGTATCGCCAGAACTTCCGTGCCGCAGAATTTCGGTTAGCAGGGTCTCGGTCAGCTGGTTAGCGGGCTGCAACTCCGTTCGCTTCACACCGGGTTCTCCATGAATGCCGAGGCCCAGCTCCATCTCATGCTCGCCCAACTCAAAGCTGGGCTTGCCGACTGCGGGCGAGGTTCCGGCTGAAAACGAGACACCCATGGTGGCCAGGGACGCAACAGCCGCCTTGCCTATGGCTGCCAGGTCAGCCAGGCTCTTGCCTTCGGCAGCAGCGGCCCCCAACAGCTTGTGAATGAAAACCGTGCCCGCGAGACCGCGCGCGCCGGTGGCTTGCCCTGTACCTTTCAAAGCGACGTCATCATCTACGATGATGATCTCGACCGGGATGCCTTCCGCACGCGCCATCTCGGCGGCTAATCCAAAGTTGAGCCGGTCGCCGGTGTAGTTCTTGACCACCAGCAATGCTCCTGGCTTTGCGGCGACGGCCTGGATGGCGGCCAGGACCGTGTCGGTGCTGGGCGAAGTAAAGACTTCTCCGGCAATCGCAGCGCTTAGCATGCCTGCTCCGATATAGCCTGCATGCGCCGGTTCATGGCCGCTCCCTCCGCCGGAGAGTACGGCGACCTGCTGATTACGGACCTGCTGCGCATCTGCGCGGATGAGGGCTTTGTGTCCCGGCAGGCGGATGGAGCCCGGGTGCAGCACGGCCAAACCTTGCAGCATTTCTTCGACAACGTCTTGCGGACGGTTAATGAACTTTTTCATAATGCGGCCAATCTACAGCGTCTTGCTGGAGACAGAAAAGCCGCCGCCCGGAACTCGCGGTGCGAACATGGTAAGATTTTTTGCATTGGAGGAAGACCTATGGCTCACTACTCCAGACGTCAGTTCATCAAAACCGGTCTCGCCGCTGGTGCCTTGGCAAGCACCGGAAACCTACCGCTCAGAGCGGAACCCCAGACGGCTACTGATCTGGTAACCCTGGGAAACTCCGGCGTAAAGGTTACACGGCTCGCCTTCGGGACCGGCAGCTTCTCCGGGCAAGTACAACGCGATTTGGGACAAGAGCAGTTTACGCGGCTGGTGCGCCACGCGCACGAGCGCGGAATTCGCTTCTTCGAGACCGCCGAGTCGTACGCCGGAATGCACCAGATGCTCGGCATCGCATTAAAGGGCGTTCCACGCGACAGTTATCAGCTCATGACCAAGCTGACTACCAGTAATGGGGTAAATCCGCAGGCGAAGATCGACGAGCTGCGCAGGCTGGCGAATACAGAATACTTCGACATCGCCCTGCTTCACTGGCAGCACACTGCGTCGTGGCCAACCGACAGCCTGCGTTGGCAGGACGGGATTTCTGAGGCGCAGTCGAAGAAGGTTGTGCTGGCTCACGGCGCTTCGGTGCACGGACTGCCGGCGTTGCGCCAGACCCCGGATACCAGGTGGCTGGAGATTGCGATGATCCGCATGAACCACAAGGGCGTGCGCATGGATGCCGAGAATTACGACACAAATGGCCTGGGGAACGTGAGCGAAGTTGTGGAGCATGTGAAGCAGGTCCGCAAGGAAGGCATGGGCGTGATCAGCATGAAGCTGGTCGGCGAGGGCGCCTTTACCAACCGTGCAGACCGCCAGGAGGCGATGAAGTTTGCCTTCCGCCACGCCGGTGTCAATGCGGTTACGGTAGGCTACAAGAACACGGCTGAGGTCGATGAGGCGATTGAGAATGTGAATCTGGCGCTGGCGTAGCAATCGTCGTCCGTACACTGTTCTTGGATCGGTAAGACGGAGCGGCGGATGATACAGATCCTGGTGTTCACCCTGTTGTTGGCGGCCTCTGTTTCGCCGGGCGCTACCACTCCTCAGCCCTCGAAGATAGCTACTCCATCCTGTGCAGGCCTTCTTCAGCTTGCATTGCCTAATGCTTCTATCACATCGGCACAAGTGGTGAGCGCCGGTGCGTTTAGGCCTCCACGCAGCGGGCCGAACGATTTCGCTGATCTACCGGCATTCTGCCGGGTAGCGGCCACACTGAGGCCGTCGAGCGACTCCGATATCAAGATCGAAGTGTGGCTCCCGATCGCCGGTTGGAATGGAAAATTTCTGGCGGTGGGCAGCGGCGGCTGGGGCGGAGCGATCAACTATCAAGCGCTTGGCTACGCACTCCGCCGGGGCTACGCCGCCAGTGCGACGGATGATGGTCACGAGGGCCAGGGTGGCGCGTTTGTTCTCGGGCATCCAGAAAAGTTTATTGATTTTGCTTACCGCTCTGAGCACGAAATGACCATCAAAGCAAAGGCGATCATCCGCACTTTTTATAGTCGTGACCCACGATACTCCTACTGGGATGGATGCTCAGGCGGCGGCAGAGAAGGGCTTTTGCAGGCTTATCGCTATCCTGACGAGTTTGATGGCATCATCGCCGGCGATCCTGCGACCTTCCGCAGGAACGCTTGGGCGCTGTGGTTGGCAACCGTAACCTTTAAAGATCCCGCCGGCTATATTCCACCGGCCAAGTACCCCATGATCCACCAGGCGGTGCTGGATGCCTGCGACACGATCGACGGATTGAAGGACGGGCTGATCGATGATCCCACCCGCTGCCATTTTGATCCTGAGGTGCTGCAGTGCAAGGAGGGGGATGCGCCGTCGTGCTTGACTGCGCTTCAAGTGCAGACTGCTCGGACCATCTTGAGTCCTGCTACTACCCCCAGCGGAGAGGTGATCTTTCCCCGTCTGGAGCCGGGCACCGAGTTACGCTGGGCTCGCGTGGCCGGAGGCCCGGCGCCAGCAGATCTATTTCTCGATTACTTCAAGTACGTGGTGTTCAAGGACCCGCATTGGGATTGGAGAACCTTCGACCTCGAACGGGACGCGGCCTTGTCGAACGAGATCGATAAGAACACGATTGCCCTGGAACCCGATCTCACACCCTTTGCGCATCACGGCGGCAAACTACTTCTCTACCACGGCTGGGCCGATCAACAGGTGGCGCCGGGCGCCACGGTTGAGTTCTACGAATCGATGGTTAAGGTGAGTGGCGACGCAGCACCGGGGTGGGCGTGGTTGTTTATGGCTCCCGGGATGGCCCACTGCGCGGGCGGCGAAGGACCAGATACGTTCGACAAGCTGGGCGCTATGGAGCAGTGGGTCGAGCAGGGCAAGGCGCCCGATCAGATCGTCGCCTCACATAGCACCAACGGAAAAATCGATCGCACGCGCCCCTTGTGTCCTTATCCGCAAGTAGCCAGGTACCAGGGGACGGGCAGCACGGACGAAGCTGCGAACTTTATCTGCAAGTCGCCGTAACCGGGCGGCCAGTGAAACGGTGGGGTGGGTGTAGCCATCATGCAGCGTTGGGGTGCCGCCACTGCGATGGTACTTGGCCTTGCTCTCTTTTTGAGCGAGATGCCGGCCAGCGGACAGATACACACGCCGCACCCCATGGTCACTGTGACTGTGCTCGACGAAGACGGACTACCGGTCCCGGACGCCCAGGTTACTCTCTCTGAGCCAGGGCGTCCTGCTATCCAGTTGCGGACCGATTATGCCGGACGCTGCACTTACTCGGTACAACAGGACTCACCCTACCAGCTTGAGGTGCAGAAGCCTGGCTTCTACCGAAGTTCAGAAAGCCAGACCGATGCTCATCAGCAAATCATCGAGGTCGTGCTGGCCCATGAACAGGTGGTGCGCACGCAAGTGAATGTGATTTCGTCCACCGCCGGGATCGATCCCGAGCAGACCTCCGACAAGAGCACCTTCAACACGCCGGAAATCGTCAACATCCCCTATCCGACGTCGCGGGATATTCGCAATCTGCTTCCCTTCACCCCGGGCGTGGTGCAGGACGGAACCGGCCAGATTCACATCGCCGGATCAGAGACGTATGCGACGCTTGACCTGCTGGATGGATTCGATGTCCGTTCCCCCATCAGCGGTGATCTGGCCATGAGAGTCAGTGCAGATGCAGTGCGTTCTATCGACACGGAAACCACCCGGTATCCGGTCAAATTCGGTGAGGCCACGGGAGGAGTGGTTGCGTTCTACACCGGGATGGGCGACAACAAGTTTCGGTTTAACGCAACCGACTTTTTGCCTTCCTTCAGAGAACAAAACGGATTGCGCTTCGACAAGTTCGTTCCCCGTTTCACCTTTTCCGGACCGATCGTGCGCAAGCACGCGTGGTTCTTCGATGGCCTGGAGGTGGAATACGACAACATCTACATCCCGGGGCTTCCATCCAATGCCGATACCAACCACCTGCTGCGGGGCAGCAACCTGGTGAAAGCTCAGCTAAACGTCACCCCCGCCGACATCCTGTCGGGCGGATTCCTCTTCAATGGTTACCATTCTCCCTACAACGGCATCTCGACCCTGGTGCCGCAGGAGAGCACTACAGAGAGCGATATCACCGCATGGCTGCCTTATGTACGCGATCAGCATAGCTTCGCCGGCGGAGCACTGCTCGATTTGGGCGTGGGGGTCGTACACTTCCGCGATGGGAACGAGCCGCATGGAGATAGCCCGTATGCGCTCACTCCAGAAACTAGTCAAGGAAGTTACTTTGAAAATCTGATCTCGCACTCGCAGCGGGAGGAAGGAACAGCGACGCTATACCTTCCGCCGAAGCATTGGGAGGGCCGGCACGACCTGCAGGCTGGTCTCGATGTTGACCACATCGACTTTGACGAGAGCGTTTTGCTGGCGCCTGTAAGTTACTTGCGTGAAGATGGAACGCTGCTGCGGCGCAGCGTTTTTTCTGAAGCGGCTCCCTTCACGCGCCATAATGTGGAAACCGGCGCTTACTTTCAGGATCGCTGGCTGGCGCATCCGGGTTTGCTCATCGAGCCCGGGCTGCGCTTTGACTGGGACGAAATCCTGCGGCGCCCCCTCTTTTCGCCCCGCATCGCTGCCACGTATTCGCCGCCGGGTGCGGAAGCGACCACTAAGCTGTCGGGGGGTGTTGGGCTCTATTATGAGCACACACAACTGGAGTATTTGACCCGCTCGCTGATCGGTTTCCGCGATGATACCTACTACGCAGCGGATGGAGTTACTCCGGTAAGCGGAGCGCTGCCAACGATCTTTACGGCGAACGATGGATCGCTCAAGGAAACCCGCGCTATCAACTGGAGCCTTGGCCTGGAGAGGAAACTTCCCGGCGCAATTTATGCGGGCGCGACTTTTCTCCAGAAACGTGTCAGCGACGGTTTCGTTTATGCCAACCAGGGGCCGGTGGGTGCGTTGTATGGAACGTATCTGCTCACCAATGCAAGGCAGGACCACTATATCTCTGAGGAGATTGAAGCACGGCGCACCTTTGCCAACGGATACAAGCTCTTCGCTTCGTATACGCACTCCTCTGCGCGGACCAACGCGGCGCTTGATTACCAGCCCACTGTGTCGCTGCTCGGCCCGCAGCAGAGTGGTCCGCTGCCCTGGAATACGCCCAACCGCGTAGTTTCCTGGGGATGGTTGCCCCTGCTGCTGCCGATGCTGAAGAAGAACTGGGATTTTGTCTATACGCTGATTTGCCAATCCGGCTTCCCCTTCGATGCCGTGAATGCCAATCAGCAGGTGGTGGGGGCAGCCGGTTCCCAAAGGTTCCCAGATTATGTTTCGTTCAGCCCCGGCCTGGAATGGCGTTTTCACTTTCGTGGATCTTATTTTGGTCTGCGCGGGGTGATGGAAAATGCCACCAATAGCAGTAACCCGGCGGTTGTGAACAACAATGTTGATTCCCCGGAGTTTGGAACCTTCAGCGAGCCCTTGGGCCGGGCGTTTACCGCGCGGCTTCGGCTGATCGGGAGTAAGTAGATGCACTGGCTGCAAGTGCAATGTTCAGACCGAGGTCGTGCCACGAACCGATGGGTGCCCTACATCTCGCGAAAAACGAGCGAGATGTGGGGCACCCATCGGTTCGTGGCGGGGAGAAACTTGAAAGCAAGGACTGGTCCTTCCTTATGATCACCATTAACTCCGATCGGCTGTGGAACCGCATTGAGGCTCTCAGCCGCTTTACGGATCCGGCAAAACCCTGGACACGTCGCGCGTTCGACGGGCAGTTTGCGCACGGCCGGGCATGGCTCGCGGAAGAATTCAAGGCGGCCGGCCTTGCAGTCGAAGTGGATGTGGGTGGGAATCTGATTGGCCGCGCCCCAGGAACCGGCCGCGGTTTAGGAGCCCTGGTCGCAGGATCGCATTCAGATACGGTGCTCGCAGGCGGCCGCTTCGATGGCATGCTCGGATTGCTCGCGGCACTCGAAGCTGCGCAGTCGATCCGGGAACAACAGGTCTCGCTCATGCATCCACTTGAAGTCGTCGATTTTCTGGCCGAAGAGCCCAGTGATTTTGGTATTTCTTGTGTCGGCAGCCGCAGCTGGGCCGGCGCATTGACGGCATTGGATCTGGCCCGCAGCTTGCCCTCAAGGGTCACGCTCGCTCGCGCAATCGATAGTGTAGGGGGTAGTGCTGAACGGCTGGGCAAGGCCATCCGCAGCCGGGATTCCGTCTCAGCGTACGTCGAGTTGCATATTGAACAGGGGCTGGTACTCGCGGAACGAAAGGCGGAGATTGGTGTCGTAACCGCGATCGTCGGCATCCGCCGCCATGAAGTGACGGTCGAAGGACGCGCCGATCACGCCGGGACGACCCCTATGTCCCTTCGCCGGGACGCGTTGGTCGGGGCCGCAGGTTTCATCCGCGCGGTCGATGAACTGGCGCGATTACGGCCGGCCGAAAGCCCGTATCTTGTAGCGACGGTGGGAAAGCTGTCCGTGGAACCGAACGCAATCAATGCGGTGCCGGGTTCGGTCCGCATGGTCCTCGAGGCGCGCAGCACTGATGAGGCCACACTGCTTCAATTTGAGCAGGAGTTGTGGAAACGAACAGAAAGCGAGTTGGAAGATCGGGGATTGCGCCTAGGTCGTTCGCTGCTGAGCCAAACGTTACCCACAGTCTGCTCGGCGCTGATTCAGGACACAATCGAGACAGCATCCATGGCGGCGGGATTCAATAGCACCCGGTTGCCAAGCGGGGCCGGGCACGACGGCGTCTTCGTCGCCCGCATTGCTCCGATGGGTATGATCTTTGTGCCCTGCCGGGAAGGGAGAAGCCACTCCCCTGAAGAATGGGCCGAGCCGGGCGACTGCGCAAATGGCGCCCGAGTTCTTGCGGAGACGCTGATCCTGCTTGATAAGAGCCTGGCTTGAACGATGGCTGTCCAAATTAGCGGGAGAGATGACGGTTGGGCTATGTAGTTCGTTGAAAAGATTCGAGAGGGGTCAGAGCCAAGTCATCACGAAGCATATTGCGATCTGCGCCTTTATCAGCAACAACGCTTCATGCCGAGGGAAAGAAACAGCAGGTCCCTCCACTGCGCTGCGCTCCGGTCGGCATGAAGCATTGTTGCTGATAAAGGCAAACAGCGGACAAGTGTGGGCTTGAACTGTTCCTGAGGGCCGCGTCAAGCGCGATGACGATGGCATCGCTTTCGTATAACCTGATTCCAACTTAGCCCGCGAGAGGCGTATGAACTATTTCATTATCCGTAACGGTCAGCAATACGGCCCCTACACGCTTGCAGACCTGCAACGGTACGTGGCCTCGGGACAAATCCTCCTCACCGACCTGGCGCGTAGCGAGGGGATGAGCGAGCCGGTGCCCGTCTCTCAGATCGTTGGCACGGTCCCGGCGCCTCAGGCGCAAATCTCGGCCAGCCCGGTAATCAACTCTGCCGTATATTCTGATCCTCCCAACTTGCATTGGGGACTGGTGCTCCTGTTCAGCCTGCTTAGCTGTGGACTTTTTAGCGCGGGGTGGAACCTGGTGCAGGCTGCGTGGATGAAGAAAGTCGCGCCTGACAGCAGGGCTCTTTACTATTACGTCGCCGGCCTATGCGTTCTGGCGGCGATACTTTTTTCGAGCTTCCAGGCAACCTACGCCCACTCCCGACATTCCTTTGGGGGAGCGATGAATCTGGTTTATGGCATTCTCATCCTAGTCGGAAGATTCAGCCTGAGGAGTTCGCTTGAGCGGTACTACAACTCGGTCGAACCTGTGGGGCTTTCCCTCGGACCGATCATGACGTTTTTCTTCGGCGATATTTATTTCCAATACCATCTCAACGAAATCATGCGGCGCAAGTACGCCAGCCGCCTGGGACCCCTGTCCGCATGAGCGTTAGCAGGCGCCGGTGGCTTGCCAATCTCGTTGCCTTGGCGGTTGCGGCCGCTGCTTGCGTCCTTCAGCGTTTTCCTCCCGCCGGCTCGCGCTTCTATCCGCGCTGCCCCATCTTCTTCTGGTTGCACATCTACTGTCCGGGTTGTGGCGGAACGCGAGCGCTGGCGGCTTTGCTGCACGGCCGGCTAAATGAGGCTATGCATTGGAATGCACTGGTGGTCATCTTTCTTCCTTTTGCCGCGGCCTTCCTTGCAGTCACTTACGGGCGTTCCATGAAGGCGACGCCATTCCTCTGGCCCACTATCCCCCACTCCTTACTGAAACTGTTCCTTGGTCTCATCGTTCTCTTCACCGTATTCAGAAACCTTGCGCCGCAATAGCAATGTCGCCGCGCTCGCGCAGATTGAAAATAGATTACGAGCTATTGAAGCGCCTGACGCAGACGCTGGCTAAGTAAGTCGACGTGGGGTTGCTGAAACATGGATTCATGATCCCCGTCCACGAAGACCACCTCGACGCCGCCGTCCACGATATCTTTCCAGCCTAAAGTTTCATCGGTCTGCGGAACCCGCGGAACATCCAGTGCGCGGAACAACCAGACTTTTCCTGGATATCTGGCCGGCGCATAGTTTTGTATTGCGGCCACACGGGCCCAGGTATTGTTGAAAACCGCGTCAGGCAGGGGGAATCCAAAGAGCCGCTGCAAGCGCAATACGAGTGTGCGATGACGCATGAAGAGCGACTCCACTACCTTGTCCCAAAAGCGACGCAGAATGTTATGAAAGTACATCAGCTTCTTTCGTCTGTATTCGCCGCGGAGCCGGCGGAAGTGAAACTTCACGCTCGCAATCAGCCGGAAGTACCAATAGCCGCGGACCACAGGAAGATAACCGGGACGCTCAGCATCGAACAGAGCTACCAGCGCGACCTGGTGATCAAGCTCGCGAAGTTGCCGGGCAATTTCGACCGTCAAAGAAGCTGCAGCGCACCAGCCCGCCAACGATACCGGACCATCCGGGCAGACTCTGAGAATCTCCTTGACGTAGCTCGCCGCCCGTTCCACCACAGTCTGCGGCTCAGGAACACCGAGCAATTCGCGCACACCATATACCGGCCGATCCTGCTCCACAATCCTGGGCAACACTCCATAGAGAAGATAGGAATGGATGATAAACAAAGGAGCCGAAGTGCCCCGAGGGCGAATCGGCACGATCATCGAAAGTGACTGGTCACGATCGATGATTTCGGCAAGCGCTCGCACGGTAGGCGCGTCAAAGAGCAGGCTGATAGGCAGACTGAGGTCGAGAGCCCGATTGATGCGGCTAAACAGGTTCACCGTCAGCAGCGAATAACCCCCGTAATCGAAAAAGCTGTCGGTTACCCAGAACTCATCGGTATTCAGGACCTCACGGAAGATGGTGAGCAGTTTCTCTTCCAGTTTTGTCTGCGGCTTTGCCCGCTCTTTCTGGTTATGGACGGGGAGCACGGCGGCAACGGAATCGGGTGCGGGCAAGGCCTTACGGTCGATCTTACCGTGGCTGGTGACAGGCATCGCCTCCATCACCACGAAGCGGCTTGGCACCATGTAGGACGGCAATAATTGAGCCAGGCCGTCGCGTAACTGGCGCAGATCCGGCTGCGCGTGATGGACTGTGACATAGGCAACGAGATAGGGTTCTTCCGGCCCGCTGTCCCACAGCGCGGCGACTGCGTCTGTGATACCCGGAAAATTGCGCAAGACCGACTCGATCTCGCCTAGTTCGATACGATAGCCGCGTAGCTTTACTTGCTGATCAAGGCGGCCGAAGAACTCAAACTCATTGCCGTTGATCAGCCGGACGAGGTCGCCGGTTCTGAACATTCGCGAGCCCGGCACAGCGACAAACGGGTCGGACAAAAAACGCTGCGCGGTGAGCTGGGGGCGGTCCAAATATCCGGCGCCTACGCCGATCCCTGCGATATAGAGCTCACCCGGCACTCCTGGAGGAAGGAGCCGGCCAGTTTCATCGAGCACGTAAAATTTGGTATTGGCGATCGGCGGCCCGATCGGGAGCACGCCTTCTTCGGATTGGATCCGCAAAGCTCCGGACCAGATCGTGGTTTCCGTTGGGCCATAGCAATTCCAAAGCTCTGCGACCAGGCGCACCATCTGGTTCGCCAAGTCGCGGGGAAGCGCTTCGCCTCCGGTGATCACCTTGAGGTCGTGCTTGCCTTCCCAGCCGGACGAAACCAGCAGGCGCCAGGTGATAGGTGTGGCCTGCTGGACGGTGATGTCTAATCTCTTGATTGTCGCGGCCAGGCGGATCGGGTCGGCCGCGATAAAACGATCGCCAACCACCAAAGTGCCCCCGGCCACGAGGGGCAGAAACATCTCCATGGTGGCGATGTCGAAGGAGATGGGCGACACCGCAAGCAAGCGGTCGAAGGAGCTGAAGCCAGGGTCGCGCATCGCGGCATGCAGCAGGTTGGCGAGCGCACGATGCGGGATCATGACGCCCTTGGGTTTACCCGTCGTGCCGGAAGTGTAGATGATGTACGCGTGATGATCAGGCGTAAGACCGGAGGCCCGGTAATCAAGGACCGCGGAGGACTCAGGGATATCGTCCACACACAACAGGGGAATCGTGTCGCCGCCGCGCAGGGCAGAAAATGATTTGTCAACGATCAAGGCGACCGGCTGGCATTCTTCAAGAATGGTCATCAGGCGTTGGCGCGAGTCCTGCGGATCGAGGGGTACGTAGCAGGATCCGGCCTTGAGAACGGCAAGAAGAGCTACCGGGAGTTCGGCGCTTCGCTCCAGGCATACTGCGACCGGGCGGCCCGGCCCGGCGCCCAGGGCCTGCAAATGCCGCGCGATTGCATCACTGCGTTCATGCAACTCGCGATAGGTGAGATGCTGCGATTCCGAAGCGATGGCCGGGGCATCTGGCGTCTGCTCAACCCACCGCATGACCAACTCATGCACGCAGGCATCGGCAGGGTAGGCGGCCGCGGTATTGTTCAAAGGCTGGTAGAACTCCTGGGCATCGCTTGCGTCGAGCAATGGCAGCGTCTTCCAGGGAATATCCGGCGCAGCGGCCGCAGCGGCCAGCAGGTGATCGAAATAACTAAGCCAGAGACGGAGAACGGTCTGATCCCATAGACCCGTAGTGCTGGCAAGGCGAACGTGGGCCTCGCCGTCAGTGAGGTGGACTGCCATACGCAAGCCATGATCGGGAATATCGGCGAAGGAGACCCGCGAGGAGGCGAAGACAAATTCCACTGCGCAGGGTTGATCGGAAGCACTGCCGTCTGCATCTTGCGCAGCGCTGAGCAGCCCGCGGAACGACGCCTCCGAGTGGAATGCGAGAGGCAGTATCGCGGGATCACTGCTGCAATTCCGCAAAGTCACGGCTTCCTGGCCGGCGAGGCGGGCCAGCAGAGTAGCGAAGGCAGTCAGAAAAAATGCGTCGCGGCCTGCTGCGAGCACTGCGCAAGCCTCAAAAAGGCGATTCAGTCGATCACCGGCAATTTTGTACGCGGCCTCGGCCAGAGAAATGGATGCCGCATTGGACCGGCGGTCTGAGGGCAAGTGGCGAAGCAGTTCGTCTCCGAGGCGTGCTGTCGCTATCTCCCCCGCAACGGTCTCTCCTGCGCAGGCCGTCGATGCGCTATCTGAATTGCCGACAGAACGCGAAAGGCGCGTGGGGAGCAACTTCGTCATGGAAGAATTTACCGTTCAAGTAAACGCTTTGTGATGTTACTGCGTCTCTCAACTAAGAGGACCAGGAATCTTGGTATTGCAATCAGAACCGGGATAGAGAAGCCACCAAGGACTCCGCACAACCACAGACAGCAGGAACGTCAGGTTCCAAAGGAACTAACGGACGAGACCCGGAGGAATTGCATGGTTCCAAAACTGCGACCATGTCGTTCGCCATCGGTGACAGGTGTGGCGATCCAAAGTATATACAACAAGATCGAAGCCAGCCGCGAACATTTTTAGCTGCGAAAGGCAAAGCGTCCTGTTTTCCACATGCAGGGTAACCGGACTCCTCCTCTGATCTGGCCGGCGTTCCGCTCGCTCGATGGCACCTTCAGCCACCTGCCATCGGATCAACCCGTAGCGGGCATTAAAGACCTTCATGCAGGACGCACTAAATTTAATGCACATTCTTTCGACTTATTATCCTTTTTTGCCATAACGTTTCCACTTATCCGAGTAAGTAAGAATAGCTACTCCTTGATAGCCTCCCAACCTATCAGCAGCTGACACACTCAAAAGTAACTCGTTGACAAACAGCGCCGGCATTACCAAAATAAGCTGGTATTCCATTCAATTGAGGATAGACTTCTGGAGTTGACGGAGGGTTTTCTCTCCTTGACCAAAACACGGCGCCTTGGGCTTTGGCCCATATTAGAGCGTGTACGCAAGACTGTTTTGACCTGCTATTGGCACCTGTCTTCTCGTTCCAGATTAATGAACATGGCAGACGTTACTTGGAAACGGATTACCTTTGACGTTCCATTGCCGCGAACCAAATAAAAGACCCTCCAGTTAAACGATTTCGTTGTTGATCTGTTCGGTACCTGGGACCCGGCAACAACGTTCCCGTACGCTCGCCCCAGGGTGAATCGATGAGGCCATGTGTTTGCAATTGGACCCCCCGTTCCAGGCGAAATGCAACCCAGGAGCGCAGTATCGCGACCTGACTGACTCGGCAAGACTTTTGTTCTTCTTCACTTCTCACCGCTCAACACACTCTCGACCCTACAACGCAGAAGCGAAAATGCTTTAAGAGAGATCACCATGGCAGCATCCGATTCTGTTTCTAAACCAATAAGAGCCGGCTACACGGCTCCGACGGAATTCGGGCCCCCGATCGCGCGCCGCAGGTCGTCCAGCCAGGCCGCATTGGATGCGGCAATCATGATGGCGGAAGACGTTATAGCCGTTCTTCTGGCCCTCTGCCTGGCCTCTGTCTTTCGCTTCGACCTGTCTCCAACAGGGTGGCTTCACGGGCACCCAACGCTTTGGTCCGGACACGATTTTCCCATTCACCCAGGGTACCTGGTGTTCTTCATAGCAGCGCTTTTGATCATCAACCGGCGTGACGGTCTCTATGGTCCGCTGCAGGCCCAAGGCTCATTGAATGAGCAACGGAAAACGATTCAGGCTTGTTTCGGCACGGGCTTGTTGCTGTGCGGCGGCCTGTACCTGATGCACAACAGCACTATCTCGCGCGTCTTCGTCGCCTACTTTATCGCGCTCACCACTGTCTTTATCTGCACCCTGCGGGCGTTCTGCCGCTGGTCCCACTACAGAAAGTATGCCCGAGGTATCGACACGAGAAATGTGCTGGTCGTGGGCGCCAGCCATATGGGAAATGCGGTACGCAAGCAGATCACCAAATACAGCCATCTGGGACGCGTATTCAAAGGGTTCGTCGAGACCTCGGGCGGCAGCACGAATCGGGAAGCCGAGGAGTTCGTTCTGGGGGATTTGACACTGGCGACCGCCATCGCACGGCAATACTTTATTGACGAGATCATCATCGCGGAGCGCTGCCCGACACAGGTAATGATCGAACTCATGGGCCTGGGCCGGCAATTGGATATAGAGGTACTCGTAATTCCCGGCTTCTATGATGAGCTCACACCGGATGCACCCGTCGAGTATTTGGGCAACTTGCCGGTAGTGGCCCTGCATCGCCGGAACGGAAAACTTATCGGCCACTTGTTGAAGAGGGTTTGCGATTTCGTCCTGGCTTCGTTTTTCATGGTTGCGCTTTTGCCGACCTTCCTGATCATCCCGCTGCTGATCAAACTGGATTCGCCCGGGCCGGTATTTTACGTATCCCGTCGCATCGGGAAAAAGGGGCGCGTCTTTCCCTGCTACAAATTCCGGACCATGGTTGCCAATGCAGACCAGCTAAGGCCGACCCTGGCAGCCTTGAATGAGCGCGATGGAATTCTCTTCAAGATCAAGAAGGACCCTCGGTTAACCAGGTTAGGGCGGATTCTGCGCAAGTTCAGCCTGGATGAATTACCCCAGCTCTTTAATGTCTTCAGCGGTGATATGAGCCTTGTTGGTCCCCGCCCACCATTGGCGAACGAGGTGGGACAGTATGAGCTGGAGCACTTTCGCCGGCTTGAAGTACTGCCCGGCATCACCGGCCTGTGGCAGGTTCATGCGCGGCAGGATCCATCCTTCAACCGTTATGTGGCCCTGGATTTAGCCTATGTCGAGAATTGGACGTTGTGGCTGGACTTGAAGATCCTGCTGCGAACTGCGGAGGTCGTTCTGCGAGGCACCGGTTGGTAGGTTTACCCAGGATTGCAGCCACACTCACGCGCTGGCTTCTCCCTTATATTCGATTGGAGTTCTTTGTTTGCCTGAGTGCCGGTTAAGGAAATATCTCAGCTGTCCGGCCAGTATCGGTATTTGTTGCAACTGGGAATGGATACCGTAGAGCAGGAGCAAGCTCTTTTGTCCCGGCGCTCTCAAGCGAGCTTTCCAGGCTGATCGAACCGGCAAGGCAATCAGCAGCGCGAACCAGGGCAGGATCCAGACGTTCCGGAATGTCAACAACACGATACCCACTACGAGCCACGTGATCCAGAAGCTTCCGTTACGCACATTCCTTCTGCTTTCGCGCAACCACATTGGGTCTGCGCTCCCATGGAAGCGGTTGGAGACTTCAGAGTAGGCGTAGCCAGCCCGCATGGCCCGTCGCCAGTATTGGCTGAAGCGCGTCATATTGAGATCGTGCCGGGTCATCGGGGCATCGATATGCACGATACGGTGGCATCGGGCGCGCAAACGGCGACAAAGTTCCGGCTCTTCACCGGCAATGAGGGTTGGATCGTATCCTTCGAGCTGAGCGAGAGCGCTCCGTCGCATGAGGACATCTCCACCGCAAAAATCTGTATCCCCAGCGGGATAGATCCAGTCGAGGTCAAGCACGCGGTTGTAGATGGACCGCTCCGGGTAGAGCTCTCGGCGATGCCCCCATACCGCGGCGATGGTCGGGTCAGATTGAAGAACTTCGAGAGCAGCCGGTATGAAAGGCTGATTGAGGATCGTGTCTCCGTCGAGGAAGAGGATGTACGGGGCAGACGCCCGTTGCCACCCAGCGTTCCGGGCTCGTGCGGCAGTCTGGATGCCTCCATGAAGAGCGATTACCTGGGCATCGAAATTGCCGGCGGCTTGCGGGCTTCCGTCGCTCGAACCGGAATCAACGTAGATTAGTTCGGCGGTGCCTTCCACGCCCCGCGAGAGGTTCACCGAATGCAGGCAACGAGTCAGGCGTTCGCCTTCATTACGGCCGATGATCACGATGGAAAGCGCAGGCGTCATCCAGCAGCTCCAGGATGCAGTGGGCCCGAGGGTGATCTTATGCCAAGAGCACCAGAGCCCCTGCAGGCGGAAAGCTCGGCGACCCGGTCATCAGGCACTCACTTCTCTTCGCTTCGCTTTGCTCTCCACTATGCCGTGTTTCTGCAGCTTATAAAGGAGAGCTTTGTAGTCGATATTTAACTGCAGCGCTGCCTGGCGTCTATTCCAGCGAACAGATTCCAGTGTGTCGAGCAGTAGCTTGGATTCGGCTGTACGGGAGATTTCCGCGAAATGGTCAAAGCTCACAGGACCACTTTTCGCCGCGGAACGAGAAGCCGCTGGGGTTCTGGCCACCTCAAGCCGAAGCTTGGGCGGATCCAGCAGATCAGTCAGTTCGGCGGCGAGCAGGCTGGCATCCTGATACACGAGAAAGCGACGCATCACGTTTTCCAACTCGCGCACATTGCCCGGCCATGAATGGGCGAGCATCGCCCGCCTGAGCATCTCAGGAATCGTGGGCGCAGAACAGCCCGGGCCGACATGGCGCAAGAGCAGTTTTTCGGCGAGAGGAATGATCTCGTCGCGGCGCTCGCGCAGCGGTGGAATGGTAATGTTGATTACGCTGAGCCGGTAGTAGAGATCATCACGAAAAGTACCTTGTGCAATGGCTGCGTGCAGGTCACGGTGAGTTGCGGCCATGATGCGGACATTTACGTTAATAGTGCGGCTGCTGCCCAGTGGCTGGATCTCGCCATCCTGTAAAACCTGCAAGAGCTTGGCCTGGAGCCGGGTATCCATGTCCCCAATCTCATCAAGCAAGATGGTTCCATCCTGCGCCAGTTCGAACTTGCCCGGCTTGTCGACCATCGCCCCGGTAAATGCACCTTTTTCGTAGCCGAAGAGTTCGCTTTCAATCAGCTCGGAAGGCAGTGCAGCACAATTCAGTTTCAAGAAAGGCTTGCCGACTCGATTCGAGTAGGCCCATAGCTTTCTGGCCATGACTTCCTTGCCGGCGCCAGTTTCACCATGCAACAGAACTGGAACATCGGACCGCCCCACGCGCCGCAAGAAATCCTCAGCATAGAGCTTGTCACCTGAGTCCAAGCGGCTGGTAAGCTTTTGCTGGCGTTCCGATTCCCCGAGCTCGAAGGCCGCGGACCGATTGGCTTGCGCCATTACTTGCGCCAAAGTGGCTCCCGACGAAGTTGCGCGGGTGATTGCTTCCGCCAACGCCTCCAAGATCAACCCGGGCGCAGTTTTCTCTGCGAGCGTCACGCTATGGATGCTGATCTTTCGACAGTTCCCGATCCGATTGAGCGCCTCTTGCTGCGATCCCTGCGAAACGAAAACCATCATGCGCAGTTGGGGATGCTGAAGACTCAGCTCAAGCAGCATATCGGCGTCATTTGCGGAGAAAAACGGCAGATCCATGACTATCGCCGACACAGCATTCTCCGCATCGCGCAGCAGCGCAACTGCTGCTCTTAGCGTCGCCTGCGGCACGACTTGGAACCCCGCGGATGCCAAGCTCCGCACCACGTGGGCGTGGGAACCTGGCGCTTCACTGACCAACACAATTTCGGGGATCATCTTTCCCTCCTAGCGAGAAAACAGCCTCATCGGCTGGGCCTCTCCTTGGGTGACTATCAATGAGTTGGCTTTCTACAACAAGGCTTGGGCAGAAAGACAGTAGATACGTGGAATTGAACCCAGGTCGATCTTCGACCTTGAGGAATGCCCCTCTTGGTTTGCACGTCCCGGGGTGGCCACATACTATACCCATCGCCAGAAAGGTTCTCACTAATCTGTGGAGCGCTTACCAGAGTTTTCTTGAGGTTACCTTGGAGTGCTAGAACACCAGTTACTAGAACGCGGGTGAATTGCACCAACAGGGTGCTTGCCCGAGTGGGAACACTTACTCAACTTTCGGAATATTGGCGGAGGAAAGGTCGGGCGATGTGTCGACTTTAAGAGAATTCCTGAATTTTGGGGGTCCTCAGTTTTGGCCAACAAATTGCTCATGACGGAGCATCCCCCTGCCGACCGCACCGTGAGGCGGAAGAAAAAGTAACCACGGGTTTGTCTTTTAGATCTGCCGGTTTCACCAAGATTGAAGCACTGCATTTTTTCAACCGCAATCAACAAGACCAGCTTCCAGATAGTCCAAAAGAACCGAGCGGGAAATGCCCCCGGTTTCCACGGGACTGACTGAGGCGAAGCTCCGTGGATTGAAGAGCCCACTTTTCTTCGCAACCATTGCAGAGTAAACGACGGAGTGCGCGTAATGTCTTATCGGAATCGCAGATCGGTGGCAGTTCTGGGGGTGCCCTTCGACAATGTCACCATGCACGAGGCCATGGATCTGATTGAAGAAAAAATCGAAGAGCAAGGCTTCCACCAAGTGGCCACCGCCAACGTAGACTTCATAGTCAATGCGATCCACGATAAAGCGCTGCAGGAGATGCTTTGCTCTTGCGACCTGGTCGTTCCTGATGGCATGCCGATCGTATGGGCGTCGCGGCTGATGGGCTCCAAGCTCAAAGAGCGTGTCTCGGGGGTCGACTTGATTCCCCGTTTAGCGGAACTCGCAGCCAAGCGGCGTTATGGAATTTATCTGCTGGGCGCGAGTGAGAGGAGCTCCCGCCGAGCTTCCGAAGTACTCAAGAAACGGTTTCCGAAAGTCCGCATCGTTGGCCGCCACTGCCCTCCGGTCTCGCCGCTGGAAGAGATGGATCACGAGACGATTCTGCGCCGGATCGAGCGCGCCCAACCAGACATTCTGCTGGTCGCCATGGGCCATCCCAAGCAGGAGCAGTGGCTTGCCATGCACCGTCAGCGGCTGAAGGTTCCGCTTTGCATGGGGGTCGGAGCCTCGCTGGACTTTCTCGCCGGGGAGGTCTCACGGGCTCCCATCTGGATGCAAACAGCCGGGCTGGAATGGCTGTACCGAGCCGCCCACGAACCGCGGCGCCTGACACAACGGTACTTAGTGGACGCATATGGATTGGCCCGCCATCTCCCGCTGCAGATGGCAGCCAACGCCATCCAACCCAGGGGTGTTACGTCCGCGGTGCAAACTTACCAGCAGGACAATACTTCGATTATTTCAATCCAGGGTAATTTTAAAGGTTCGCTGCTCACGGAATTTGAACGGCAGCTTGAGCGTGCTTATCGGGAAGATCACCATATTGTTCTCGATCTGGCTCAGACCGCTTATTTCGGGCTCGATTCGGTCGGTTTGCTCGTCCATCTGGCAAAGATGATGAAACGCCGGAAGCGTGAGCTTTGGCTGGTGGCTATGCCCGCGCATGGCCTGAGAGTCCTTCGCGCAGCGCGCATGAGTCACTATTTCGTAAGTACGTCGAGCGTCAGTGACGCCCTTTACCGGATCAGGAAAGCGGAAGATCACTTATTTTCCGAAGGTATCGTGGTCAACACGTTTACTCCCCATGCGCCCGAGGTTCACATCCAGGTGGAGTTGCTGAAGGACTTGTGCAGAAGAATCGTGTACCTCAGCCAATCCACCAGAGTCGCTTCTGGCCGCCCCCACACCAGAAGTTCAGCAACACGCTAGCACCCACGTTCAGCAGACCTTGGTTTTCACTCTATGCTCATAACGCCCTACGTCTTTGAAGCTTTGGGAGTTGCTCTCCTGCTGCTCACAGTGCCATTGGTTATAGAATTGGCAGTTCTCACGCTCGCCTCCGGCTTTCCTAAACGCAAACGCGGCGGCTCCGCTGCGTCGGCGCCTGTTCGTCTAGCGGTGATCGTGCCCGCCCACAATGAGGAGGCATTGATTGCATCTTGCGTTGAGAGCCTGCTGATTTCGGCTACCGGCACCGAGACACGAATCATCGTCATCGCGCACAATTGCTCAGATCGCACGGGGGATCGCGCGGCGAAGGCCGGCGCGGAAGTGGTCACCTGCAACGATCCGCAAGCACGGGGCAAGGGTCCTGCCCTGGCTTTCGGTTTCGCGTACGCGGCCTCGCAGGGTATGGATGCATCCCTGGTGGTCGATGCGGATTCAACGGTCTCAAGCAATCTCATCAGGCTCGTCCGCGAAGCCCTGGCCAAGGGGGCCGAGGCCGTGCAGTGCAGATATGAAATGGAGAGCTCCTCGAAGCGGCCCGCCACCCGTTTGACTGCGCTCGGGTTTCGCGGCTTCAATGTTGTTCGACCAACCGGCCGAAGCCAGCTTGGCCTATCAGCAGGTATCGTGGGCAATGGCTTTGCCGTCCGGCACGCGGTACTTACGCAAAACCCTTACAATTCTTTTTCTGTTGTGGAAGACCTTGAGTATCACATCCGGCTGGTGTTATGTGGTAAGAAGGTTCAGTTCCTACACGACGCAAAAGTCTGGTCAGGAATGCCACCCTCCAAACAGGGTGACGCCAATCAGCGTTCGCGATGGGAAGGCGGACGAGCCAATGCCGCCGTGACCTGGCTCGGACCTCTTCTGCGGCAACTGATGCGAGGCCGATTACGCATGGTGGAACCACTACTGGAGTTGATCTCTCTACCTATCGGATATGCTGCTTTTCTGCTGCTGCTTGCGGTGTGTCTGCCGCTGGAATGGCTGCGTGTTTACGCAATAATCGCAGGGGCCGTCCTGGCGGGTCACGTCCTGGCTGCTGCATGGGTGGGCAACGATTTTGCCGGCGACCTCTGCATCCTGGCTCGCGCACCTGGTTACATACTTTGGAAACTCAGCTTGCTGCCCAGCATCCTTCGCAGTTCACGGAGAAATGCAGCATGGGTGCGAACCGAGCGTCAGCCGGCAATACAAAAGGTTGTGTTAGAGGCCGCGGCGGAAGGTAACCCCGACAATGCGATGGAACATGGACTACGGATCAGAAGTTCTTTGGAGGTCTCATGAAAAAGGAAATGCTTCCGATGAGGTTGCTTTTTGCGGGGCTGCTTCTCGCGGTGAACGCGAACATGGTCCTCGCACAAACAAGTACGGCGGGCGACTCGGCTAGCAGCACTCCACAGCTGAAGATAAGTCCGATGAAGACTTTGCAAAATTTTGAGCCGGCAGAGAACGAAGAGTACGAACTGGGCCCGGGGGATGAGATCAGCCTTGATTTTCCCGGTCGGCCGGAGTTGAGCGGTAAGAGAGTCGTTGGACCCGACGGCCGTATCACCCTGTCACTGGTGGGGGCCCTCAACGTGGCAGACAAGAACCGAAGCCAGGTCGCTAAGCTGGTGGTCGACGCTCTGTCGCCTTACTACAAAGACCTGACGGTGACGGTTAACATCGAAAAGTACGGCTCCAATCGAGTCGTCATTATCGGAAGCGTGCAGCATCCTGGAGTGCTCTACTTCGACAATACCCCGACCCTGCTGGACGTGATTGCGAGGGGCGGACTGCTGGCGAATGCCGGCACCGGACCCAGCAACGGACCGGGCGTGCATGATGGAATCCCCGAGCGGTGCGCTATCTACCGCGGCAACGATCAAGTGGTCTGGGTCGATCTGAAGCAGTTGTTGCAGAGTGGCAATTCGATGGCTGACCTGCGGCTGCGACGGAATGACATCGTCTTCGTTCCGGCGCAGCAGGAGGTGTTCGTCTCGGTGCTGGGAAGCGTTATGCATGCAGGCGCCATTGCTCTCACTCCGCAATCGACCCTGGCCTCCGTGCTGGCGGAGGCGGGAGGTTTGGCCGAGGGGGCGTCCGGGAATATCCAGGTCATTCAGCCCTCAACCGGGAAGACTTTGACGATCCCTTTTAAAAGCCTGCTTACTGTCAAGGGTACCGAAGAAGTTAAGTTGCACGCGGGGGACGTGGTGTTTGTACCGCAGAGCGGTTTTTTCAAGACCACTTATGTCATCCAGCGATTGAGCCCAGTGGCCTCCGTCGGCGCGATTGCCGCGGTCGCCGCTCCCTGATTCATTTTTGCTTTTCTGATTTACATTGAGGTTGACAAACAAACGACCCTCACCTCCAACGTCTGTTCAATCGATTGCCAAGGTCCTCGCCCATGCATATTAAGAATTTCAGCCAATCGCAACCATCGCAACCACTCGCCCCCCTGAACTGGAGATCGAGAATCGACGTGTTGCGAAGTTTGCGCCTGCACAAAATGGCGGCAACCCTGATCACTTTGGTGACGCTGGGTCTGGGGGTTGCTCTGGCGATCCGGCATCGTGCTAAGTACGAGGCCACCAGTGTGGTATATGTGTCACCGAACTTCCACGCCACCCTGGTCACCACGCAGGAGCAGGAATACCCGTACGATTCGTATATCGAGGAGCAGGTGCACTCGGTTACAAAATATAACGTGCTCGTCGATGCTATCGGGAAGCTTAAGCCTGGAGTGTGGCAGGCTCCCGGAGAGAGTCTGGAATCGGCGGTCGACCGGCTGCAGAACAGCCTGACGGTTGCGCGCGATGGACAGAGCTACCAGGTGCAGATCACTCTGCTTGGCTCCGACCCTACGCACATGGCTGAAGTCGTCAACGCGGTCACGGACAGCTACCTGGACAGCATAAAGGGAGAGGAGTTCTACGGCCGGGACGAGCGGCTGGAGTCCCTGCGCCAGGCACGCACGGAAGTACAGAATGAGCTCAATGACAAGCTTCATGAGCAGACCCAGATAAGCCAGACCCTTGGTGTAGCCGTGATCTCATCAGACGCCACGGATCAGATCGACGCCCAGGTGGCGAAGCTGCGAACCGACCTGACCGCAGCGCATGAACAACGAATTCAGGCAGAAGCGCAACTTTCCGCTTTGGAGAACGGCGGTGCGGACGCACCCAGCAGCGCCCTCAACGCGGCCGCCGACGAGATCATCGCTTCCGACCCGAGTTTGCTGGCGCTCAAGTCTTCTCTCAGTCAAAAACGTGCGCTGCTGCTGGATCAACTTGCCGGGATGACGCCGAATCATCCTCTGCGCAGGACAACTGAAGAGCAGCTGGCACAGATCGAGACTGCCTTGCAGCAGATGCAGGTTAGCCTTCGCAACCATGCAGCGGCGAACCTGGAACAGAAGCTGCGTACTAATCTGGAGCGGGCTACCACGGTAGAGGCTAAGCTAACTTCGGACCTGCAGACAGATACGCACCAGGCTACCCATGCAGCGCCCAGCTTTCAACGCGCGCAGGTGCTCAAGGCGGAGATCACTGCGCTGCAAGCGAGATATACCACGCTGGACGAGCGCACGCGGAATCTTGAACTGGAAAGCAAGTCGCCCGGGTCGGTGCACATGTTTTCTCCGGCACGAACACCCACTGCCCCTTTGCATAGCAATAGCACGATGATTCTCGGCCTGCTGCTTCCCGTCTCTCTGATGGTCGGGATAGGCAGCGTCGTTCTGATCGACTTTTTTGATCCCCGCGTCCATTCAGGAAACGACATCGAGGAGATCCTGGGGTTTTCTCCGATCGGCACCCTCTTCCACGATCAGGATGTCACTATGCAGATACTCGATGAGTGTGCGCTGCGCCTGGCAGCAGGCATCGATCAGGCGGCCCGCACATCCGGCGTTCGTACCATCGTGCTCACCTCTGTCAACGCGGGAGCGGGCACCACATCGATCGCGGAAAGTCTGGGCAGTACCCTGGCTAAGCTGGGCCGCAAAACCTTAACTATCGATGCCTCCGGTGCAACCCCTCCTGTGGCGTATATCACGCTGAACATCGACCAATCGGCGCACCGTGGAGTAGGCGGGATGCCAGCCGTAAGGCAAGATGCTGACGTATGGTCAACAGCTGTGCTCGCCCAGCCGTTCTCAGCCAAGGTACCGCCGCTTACGAACTTCATGGATCAGGCCTTCCAGGACCTGACTACCGACTACGATGTCGTAATCATTGACACCGCGCCCATTCTGATCTCGGCGGAAACTGAATACCTGGCTCGCTTTGCGGACGTAACCATCCTCATCGCGGAGGCAGGAACCACAACCAAGGCGCAATTAACGCGTGCCTCGCGTTTGCTGGAGAAGCTCCAGATCCCGGGCGTGGCGTCCATCATCAATAAAGTTGCGTATCGCCGGGCAAGTCGAGCCATTCGTGAGGACTTGAGTGCATTCGAAGCCCGCATGGATAAGACGAGCGTCAAATGGAATCCGGCTTGGGGCAAGGCGCCTGAGTCAGCCGGCTATCAAGATCGCGAACACACGGCAAAGGAAAACTCCACGTACGCTTGAACGCTTTGTTGGAAGTCGTCAGCATGAACACGAACGACAAGTTATCCACAGGTTTTCATGCGCGCTGTAACTAGTTGCTATCCTTTTTCCAATACTGCGAAACTTTTTCTCGCTGGGTGCTCATATCCCGGTTCTTGTTTCTACTCGCGCAAAGAAGCTTTACCGTTTGTTGCTTACTAAGTAACCGCAGCAAAACTCTAGTAAGTAAGTACTAGAACTTTATGTTCGACCAGTGCGCCTTCATGTATGCTCATCTGAACCTGGTGAACCCGGCACGACACATCAAGGTGGAAACGCCAAGATGGATATCACCGCGCCATAGTCAGCGGCGAATGACTTGGAAAGTGAAGCACCAACATTTTTGCAGCACACATGCAACATGAAATCCGGCAACAAGCGAATCGATATCTATTGACTTCCGCTAGCGGTGCAGTACTCTAAGCAGTACCCCCCCTAGCAATCATCAACCTGGATTCAGAGAGAAGTAACAAGCGTCGCATCTGAATTACATTTGCATTTACGCTGCCCTTTTCCTAAGCATCACAGCATCCTTCATTATCGCAATTTGAACGAGTACTTAATCCACTTGCACATGTTGAGCTCCGACTCCGGCGCCTGACACTCAACCTTGGACAAAGGAGAATATATGACCACCTCCCTAGTAACTCCCTCAGTGCAGGAACCGCTTCTCGGAACCTCACTCAGGCAACAAATCGATAGCATCATTGAAGATCTCATTTCTTCTCTGCCAGACCCCGAGCAGCTGACCAGCGAGCAGCGGCGGGGGATGATTGCCAGATACGCCGCGGTGCTGGAAGGAAACTTTATCTACTGGATGACGGCGACCTACCTCTCGGTGAAAGCAGAGGAAGCGCGCCCGATCCTGATCGACAATCTGCGCGAGGAGGTGCGTGATTGCCATCCTGCGATGCTGCGCAACTTCACCATGGCAGCGCGCGCGTTCCCTACGGACCAGGATGCACTTGCCGTGCACACCGATTTAACCAATGTACGATTGTTTCTCGGCCACCTTTCGGGGGTGCAGAATCTTCTCACGATGGCCTTCTTTGAAGGGTACATCCAACAATACATGGCCTATTTGGCGAAGCTTGCCGAGTTGCAGGGCTCGGGAGAACGCCTATACACGGATGTGCACGGCGTCTGCGACATAGAGCACTCGGAAGGACTGTTTCGCGCACTCTACGCAGAGATGGCGGTCAACCCGCTTGATCCGTCGGCAGACCTGTTTGAGGGTGTCGATCTACTTCGCACGCTGCTGCAGCGTATTAATCGCGTCGACGAGAGCAAGTTTGTCGCGTAATTGTTTCGACGAGGTCTGGTCCGGTGCACGCCCAACTTCATAGCGATGGCGCTTTGTTGGAATGCGCCGGATACTTCAAGGTCTCCGGCGCGGCTCTCTACACGGTGCTGCACGAGGCGCCGGATCCAATAGCCCGCGTTTTGCTGGTAGGGCCGTTTGCATCGGAACGGCATTTTGCCTATCATCCCTGGGTCCGTTGGGCGCGGTATTTGGCGGCGAGAGGAATTGAAGTTCTTCGCTATGACTATCGCGGTGTCGGCGAAAGCACAGGCAACTTTGAAGAGATGGACTTCGACCATTGGAGCGAAGATGTAGAGCTGCTTGCGGATTGGCTTTGCAGGCGCTCACAGGGCGTACCGTTGTTGCTGCACGGGCTTGAAATTGGTGCAATTCTTGCCGGCAGGATTTTCGCCCAAGGCTCGGGCGATGCGTTGCTGCTGTGGTCACCTCCCCCTCATGCCAACCAGGCGTTGCGCTCAAGCCTTATGCGCTGGGCAGGACTGGAGCAACTATTCGAGTCGATCGAAAACCGGAGGTCTGCCGCTGATTACATACGGCAGCTGGAACAAGGACTCTCTATCGAAGTAGCAGGCTACCAATGGTCCAGTTCTCTCTGGCGCCGCTCTTTTGATTTTCGCTTGCCGGGCAATCTGCTAGACGACGGAGTCGCCGGCGAGGCATACGGTAGGCCGGTGAAAGTAGTGAAGCTTGGCCGGCAAGCAGCCCCGTTGGTCAAACCTTACGTGGGCTACGACGAGGTGAAAGACCTTAGCTGGCTGTACGCTTCTAATTTCGAATGGGTTGCCGGTGCTTTACGAATTTCCAAGGAAGATACACATGAACGAGGCCACTGAAACGCGCCAGTTGATCACCCTGGATGGGATCGGCGGCATCGTTCGAGGCACCTATCACAAGCCCCTTGGTGGGGGCCCTGGAGCACCACGCACTGGAGTGCTCATTTTGAATTCACTCTCTCCGACCAGGGCCGCCGCCGGGGATTCGGCGGTTTATTGGGCAGAGTCGTTGGCCAAGTACGGCTATCCTGCTTTTCGCCTGGATATGCCTGGGTTCGGCGATTCCGACGGGAACCCTCCTCCCGAGCTGCTGAAGTTTATTAATACCGGAGGCTACGGACCGATCGCCTCCGCGCTGATGAGAGAACTCTCGGAGCGGTTCAGCTTATCGGGCGTAGTTGTTGTGGGGCTTTGCGCCGGCGCGGTGTCTGCTCTCTATACTGCAGCGGCCAGCAAAGAGTGTCGGGGACTGGTGTTGATGGACCCGTACTTCCATTTGCCAATACCGCCCCCGCCGTGGATCTGGCAAAAGCTTACCGGCCGTATCTCGCGCAGCTCCCTAGGCAGACTCATCAGTAAAGGATATGACCTCTTTACAGATCTTCGGCTTTATCTGCGCAGAAACCCGATGCCGGAGAATGCGAACTTTCCCCTTCTCAGATGCTGGAAGACGGTTGCATCTACGGGCCTGCCAATTCTGCTTTTGAAGGCGCCGGCAACCAAACCACGAGGAGAAGAGTTCGACTACCTGAAATACATTCTTGAACAGGCCGGCAGCAGCAGCCGGGTGGTGGTGAAGGTGGTCGAGGGCGCGGGTCACACATTCTCAAATCGCGCAGGCCGAGCCGGAGTTCAGCAGCTTCTTGAAAGCTGGCTGAACTTTTATTTGCCGTTGCCGGGATGCGGAGATTACACTAATCGTCTTTGCCATGAAACCGCAGAGCCGAGAGATCTGCGGTTTCAAACGGCTGGAAAGTAGACAGAAAAAGATATGGAAGTTCGATCTGAGATCATGGCGCAATTCCGGCAGGTGGCCCGAGAGCAAGGCAGACGACTGGCGCCGCTGACAGACGGCCTGGAACTGCTAAATTCGGGGCTCGACTCGCTCTGCTTTGCAATCATCGTGACGCGGCTTGAAGGCTCGTTGGGAGTAGATCCCTTCAGCGCGTCGGAAGACGCTCGCTTTCCCGTAACCCTGGGCGACTTTGTCAGCTTCTATGAACATGCTGCGAAATAGCAGGGCATCGCTTAGAGACGGTCTCAGCGCCGTAGGGGACTTGCCCGCACGCTCAGTTTTTGGCGCGGAAGCGAGCCTAGCCTGGAGCGATCTGGCTGCCGGCAGCGTGCTCGCAGGAAGGGCCAACGAACTCTGCGGACGATCTGTTGTGGTCGCAACCACCCACCAACTCACCGCAATTGCGACCTTGGTCGAACTCGATGGTGCTGCCCGTCGCATCGTTCTCTACCCTCCCGACATGTCGCTGGAATATCTCTCCTACGTCGTCCAGTCGGCGGCCGCGGATGCGATCGTGTCCGATCGAGAAACCACGGGACTCGAGATTCCAGGTGTTGCTGCTCTGACTCCGTCCAGTTGGACGATGATGCCCCGCGGTCGCACCCCGGAGGGAGAGCATGAAACGGAGTGGGTGCTGCTCACATCAGGTACAACGGGACGCCCCAAACTGGTCGTCCACACGCTGGCCAGCCTGGCGGGAGCCATTGAAGGCGGCCATCCCGCAGCGGAGCGCGTTGTCTGGAGCACCTTCTATGACATTCGCCGCTATGGAGGTCTGCAGATCTTTCTGCGTGCGGCCCTCACCGGGACGTCGTTGGTGTTATCGAGCACAGAGGAAGCGACGGCTGATTTTCTGGCTCGAGCGGGCGCACACGGAGTGACCCATATCTCCGGCACGCCCTCCCATTGGCGCCGCGCATCGATGAGTTCGTCTGCTCACCTGATCGCCCCGGAGTATGTTCGCTTGTCAGGGGAGATCGCCGACCAGGCAATCCTGAACCAACTGCGGTGGCTGTATCCGCAAGCGAAAATCGCCCACGCGTTCGCCACTACAGAGGCAGGCGTGGTCTTTGCTGTGAACGATGGACTGATGGGCTTTCCCGCCGATGTGATCGAAGACACTCCGCATGTGGTTATGAAGATCGAGAATCGCTCGCTCCGAGTCCGCTCTGACAGAACTGCGCGCTGCTATCTCGGGGATCACAACTATGCCATCCGGGATGGCGAAGGATTCGTGGATACCGGCGACGTGCTCGAATTGCGAGAGGGTCGCTACTACTTCGTCGGCCGCGGGGATGGAATGATCAACGTTGGAGGCATGAAGGTATATCCCGAAGAAGTGGAAGCGGTGATCAACGGACACCCCAAGGTGCAGATGTCGCTGGTCCGGACAAAGAAGAATCCAATCACCGGTGCAGTGGTCGTCGCCGACGTGGTGCTGAAGATTGCGGCAGAGCCCGCGGGCAACGATATGGGCGAACTGCATCAAGATATTCTGCGGCTCTGCCGGGAGGCTCTTCCCTCTCATAAGGTTCCGGCTGCCATCAATTTTGTTCCGGCTTTGGCGGTCGCTGAGACCGGGAAGCTCATTCGCCGGCATGCGTAATGTAGTGGTCACCGGTGGGAGCCGGGGAATAGGCCTGGGAATTGCGCGCAGGCTAATCGAGGTGGGATTCCGCGCTATAGCGGTTGCGCGTAAGGAAAGCAATGAACTCGCGTCCGTGATGGAAGAAACGGAACGCACGAATTCTGGAGCCCTGCGTTTTGTCCCCTTTGATCTGGCAGAGATCGAAGGAATTGCTGACTTGGTGAAGAGGGTGCGCAAAGAGTTTGGTCCGATCTATGGCCTGGTGAATAACGCCGGCATAAGCGCCGAAGGCGCGCTCGCGCTCATGCATAATTCTCAGATCGAACAGCTGGTGCGTTTGAACACACTCTCGCCGATGGTGATGAGCAAGTACGTCGTGCGGTCCATGATGGCCGATGGTGGCGGCCGCATTGTCAACATCGCCTCGATTGTCGCCAGCACCGGCTATAGCGGCCTGTCGGTTTACAGCGCTACCAAGGCCTCGCTCATCGGGTTTACCCGATCGCTGGCCAGAGAAGTAGGACGCATGGGAGTGAACGTGAACGCCGTTGCTCCCGGCTATGTCGATACCGACATGACGCAAGCCCTGACGGAGGAACACCGGGAACAGATTGTGCGTCGCAGCGCGCTCCGCCGCCTGGTCGATGTCGACGATGTGGCCAATGCGGTTGAATTCCTGCTTAGCGACAGGGCAAAGAACATCACGGGCACAGTACTTACCATCGATGCAGGCAATACGGCGTGAGGGAAGCTCTTAGCATGACATCCATTGGCAGCAACGGTTCTGCGGCCAAGGCGTGGTTGCGCGCTCTGGAGCTGACCGCGCCCATCGCGCGCACTCCCGATCGCGTTCTCTCTACCGTGATCGAGGAGCTGGCTGCGCAATGGGGGGATGCGCCGTCACTGCTCTCAGAACGTGAGTGCCTGACCTACCGGGCACTCAGTGCGCGCGTAAATCAATACGCACGATGGGCGCTGGATGCGGGCATCGCGAAGGGCGAAGTCGTCTGCCTGTTGATGAGCAATCGGCCCGAATACATGGCCATATGGCTTGGCATCACCAGCGTGGGCGGCGTTGTTTCACTGCTCAACACGAATTTGCCGGGCCCTTCACTAGCGCACTGCATCAACGTCGTTTCACCCAAACACATCATTGTTGCCGCGGAATTTTCCGATCAGTGGAGCGCAGCGTTACCAGGACTGTTGGGGACACCTGCCATCTGGATGCACGGCGGCGAACAGGGACAGTTCCGGCGTATTGATCTGGAGATCGAGCGGACTTCGGGCGAACCACTGAGCAACGCGGAGGGGCGACCACCGACCATCGAAGATAGAGCGCTCTACATCTACACCTCGGGCACAACGGGGCTGCCCAAGGCCGCGAAGGTCAGCCACGCGCGCGTCATGCAATGGAGCCATTGGTTCGCCGGCATGATGAATGCGCAACCCCCAGACCGGATGTATAACTGCTTGCCCATGTATCACAGCGTCGGCGGAGTGCTGGCGCCGGGCGCCATTCTGGTCGCCGGCGGGGCTCTTGTGATTCGAGAAAAATTCTCAGCCACAAAGTTCTGGAATGATATTGCCACTTGGGACTGCACCATATTTCAATATATTGGCGAACTTTGCCGTTACTTGCTCCACGCCCCGCCATCAGTAAACGAGCACGCACATCGCATCAGGATGGCTTGTGGCAACGGACTGGCGCCCGAAGTGTGGGAGAGGTTCAAGGAGCGGTTTTCCATTCCACAGATTCTGGAATTTTATGCGGCCACTGAAGGCGGCGTCTCTCTCTTCAACGTCCAGGGCAAGCGCGGGGCTATTGGGCATATCCCGGGATACCTGGCGCACCGATTCTCGCCCGCCCTGGTGAAATTTGATGTGGAGAAGGGCGAACCAGCGCGGAACGCGGAAGGGCTTTGCATTCGCTGCGCTGCGAATGAAGCCGGCGAAGCAATCGGCAAGGTTGTGGATGACCCCTCGAACATCGGCAGCCGGTTCGAGGGCTATACCAACCAGCAGGCTTCAGAAAGCAAGATTCTTCGCGACGTCTTTGAGCCGGGAGACATGTGGGTGCGCACCGGGGACCTGATGCGCAAGGATGAGCAGGGATATTTCTATTTTGTCGATCGCATCGGTGATACCTTCCGCTGGAAAGGTGAGAACGTCGCAACCTCTGAGGTCTCAGAGGCTATCTGTGCCTTCCCGGGTGTCAAGCACGCTAACGTTTATGGTGTAGCGATTCCCGCCACCGAAGGGCGCGCCGGTATGGCTGCGGTGGTTGCCGAAGATCCCTTAGACCTGGCGGAATTTCGCAAACACCTGGTGAGCCGTCTGCCTGCCTACGCGCGTCCTTTGTTTCTGCGCATCCGGAACGAGGTTGAAGTGACAGGCACCTTCAAGTATTCGAAGACCGAGCTGGTTCGCCAGGGATACGATCCGGTCGCGAGCAATGACATGCTCTATTTCGACAACACCGAATCGGAAGCATTCACTCCTCTGGACAAGGAGATGTACGACCGTATTCAAATTGGCAGCATTCGTTTGTAAACAGTTCCCCCGATTCACCGTTTCATTGCCGCTCGTGGGAGAAGGGTACGCATGGTTATCGACGAAATCGGGAGTGATTTCGCACAGTTACAGGTCGATATTGCAAACGGCCCCATTCTACCGACGGTAACGGCGGAAGAGGTTCGGAGCTACCTTTCGTCTCGTTATGACTTCACTCGAGCGCTGCCGCTGGAGCAGGTGATCGCGGATGTAGAAAAGATGTTACGCACCTGGCAGGTGCAGGTGACGCACCCTCGCTACTTCGGCCTCTTCAATCCCAGCGTGACGTTGGCGTCTGTGGTCGCGGACACGCTGGTCGCCATGTATAACCCGCAATTGGCAAACTGGCGTACGTCGCCGGCAGCGAATGAGATGGAACGGCATACCCTTGGTTGGCTGGCGGCAAAGTTCGGTCTGCCGGAAAATGCCATCGCAACCTTCACCAGCGGGGGGACGGAGGCCAATCTCTCCGCCGTCATTGTCGCGTTGACGCGGGCTTTTCCTGACTATGGGGAACACGGTCTTCGACACTTGAAGGCCCAGCCGTCGATTTACCTGACAGAAGAGACCCATCATTCGTTCAGCAAGATCACACACATGACGGGGTTGGGACGAAGAGCGCTGCGGACGATACCGACCGACCGCTGTTTGAAAATGAACCTGGAAGAACTGAAAAAGCGCGTGGCCGAGGATCGAATGAATGGCTACCTTCCATTTCTGGTTGTGGGCACCGGCGGAACCACGGCGGCAGGGGTGATCGATCCGCTACCGGAGATTGGCCGGTTCTGCCGGGAGCAGGGCCTATGGTTTCACGTGGATGCGGCTTGGGGCGGGAGCGCTATTCTCTCCCCGAAACTCAGGCGCTACCTGGCTGGAATCGACTCTGCAGATTCCATCACCTGCGATGCGCATAAGTGGCTCTCGGTTTCCATGGGGTGCGGAATGTTCTTCTGCCGTCACCCTGATACGGTCGCCGAGGCCTTCCGGGCGGACGTCTCGTATATGCCGGGAAAGAAGGTTGGGCCCGTCTTCGATCCGTATACGACATCGGCGCAATGGTCGCGGCGATTTATTGGCCTGAAACTTTTTCTTGCGCTGGCACAACACGGCGAATCGGGATATGTGGAGATGATCGAGCACCAGACTCGGATGGGGGATGTACTGCGAGAGGCGCTTAGAACTTCGGGTTGGCGCATCATGAATTCGACCCCGCTACCGCTGGTTTGTTTCACCAGGGAGGGAGTCGTTCCCGCCACGTTTCTGGCAGCACTACACAAACACCAGATCGCATGGATGTCGGAGGCGCGGCTGGGCGGCATCCCGGTCGTACGCGCCTGTATCACCAGCTTCAGAACAACCGAGAGTGACGTCCATTGGGTGGTAGACGAGATGAATCGCCTCGTTGATCAAGAGGCATGGGCCACAAACGGGACCACGACGGACACGAGAACATGAAACGGGAAACCATCGCCATCCATAGCGGTTACGATATCGATCCAACGACCAAGGCGGTCGCTGTGCCGATATATCAGACGGTCGCCTACGCATTCGATAGCACAGACCATGCTGCTGCGTTGTTCAACCTGGAGGCGGAAGGCTTCCGTTATACCCGCATCCAGAACCCCACCACCGCCGTGTTGGAGAGGCGTGTTGCCGCTCTTGAGGGGGGCCGGGAAGCGTTGTGCGTCAGCAGCGGTCAGGCGGCGGTCAACTATGCAGTGCAAAACGTCAGCGAACTGGGAAGCAACATCGTCTCGGCCCCGCAACTTTATGGCACTACCCACACCCTCTTCGCTTACCTGTTGCCCAGCCAGGGAGTCACCGTCCGGTTTGCCGAGAGCGATCGCCCGGAGGCGATAGAGAAGCTGATCGATCACAAAACGCGCGCCGTCTTTTGTGAAAGTGTCGGCAACCCGGCGGGAAATATCTGCGACCTTGAGGGCCTGGCCGATGTGGCCCATCGAAGCGGAGTGCCGTTCATCGTGGACAACACCGTCGCGACGCCTATTCTCCTAAGGCCCATAGAATTTGGCGCCGATATTGTGGTGCATTCTCTTACCAAGTTCATGGGTGGGCACGGCACTACATTGGGCGGGGCTATCGTCGACAGCGGTAATTTTCCCTGGAAGGAGCATGCGGCGCGCTTCCCAGTGTTCAGCCAGCCAGACCCGTCCTATCACGGCCTGGTTTATACCGATCATTTCGGGAAAGGCGCTTTTCTTGGACGCTGCCGCAGTGTCTACCAGCGAACGACCGGATCGGTCCTTTCCCCTCTTAGCGCTTTTCTGCTGCTGCAAGGAATTGAGACCGTCGCGTTGCGGGTGGAGCGTCATGTGGAGAATGGGCGGAAGGTCGCCGAGTTTTTGCGCAACAACCCGCGGGTCGCATGGGTGAACTACGCCGGTTTTCCTGATAGCCCTTACCGGGCATTGGCGCAGAAATATTTAGGCAATCACGCCTGTTCTCTTATGGCGGTTGGCATCAAAGGCGGCTACGCGGCCGCCGTCAAATTCCATGACGCACTCAAGTTGGTAACCCGCCTGGTCAATCTGGGCGACGCAAAGTCTTTGGCCTGCCACCCGGCGTCGACCACTCATCGGCAGATGTCCGCCGAAGAGCAACGTAAGGCCGGAGTGCTGCCGGAGATGATTCGGCTAAGCATTGGAATCGAACACATCGACGATATTCTCGCCGATTTGAATCAGGCGCTGCACGCAACCTTATTGACACCCGGAGGGGGAAGCTGATGCCGGTTTTTGTGGACTCTCCAAATTTCAACGCGGCACCGTTCGGCAGGAACGCGCTGTCCGGGTTCCTGCAAGGGTCGAGCAAGTGCATCACGATCGGGTTGGTCAACAACATGCCCGACGAGGCGCTTAAAGCAACCGAACGCCAATTTCTGTCACTGCTGGATTCCGCTTCGGATGGCTTGCAGATTCGACTGTTGCATTACATGTTGCCGGATGTTCCCAGGCAGGAGCCGGCCCGGCGCTATCTCAATAGCTGCTATCTGAGCGTGGATGATCTGTGGGACAGGCATCTCGACGGGCTCATCGTCACCGGCAGAGAGCCGCTCGCGAGCAACTTGAAGCAGGAGCCGTACTGGAAAAGCTTTACCAGGCTGGCGGAATGGGCCGAAAGCAATACTCACTCCACGGTTTGGTCCTGCCTGGCGGCCCATGCTGCGATCCTCCATATGGATGGCATCGTCCGCGTAAAGAGGAGTGACAAGCTCTTCGGCATCTTCGAGTGTGCGCGGGCGGCCGGTCATCCCTTAACCGCGGCAACGCCATCACGCTTCAGGCTTCCCCACTCCCGGTGGAATGGGGCGCCGGAAGAAGATCTGACAGCTTGCGGATATCGTGTGCTCACGCGCTCCGCGGACGCAGGCGTCGACACCTTCATTAAGCAACGGAAAAAACTCTTCGTTTTCTTCCAGGGTCATCCGGAGTACGAATCGGACACCTTGCTGCGCGAGTATCGTCGCGACATCGGGCGCTACTTCAAGGGAGAGATGGACACGTGCCCGTTGATCCCGCGGAGTTATTTCGACAACGACACGGTGGATACATTGACGGCACTGCGTGAGAGATCGGTCTGCGACCGGAGTGAAGAGTTACTGTTGCAGATATCGACTGCCCTGGGAGAGATAAAGATCGAGAAGACTTGGGATTCCAGTGCGACCATCATCTATCGAAACTGGCTGCAATATATATGCGAACAGAAGGAAAGAGCGCTGCGGTCGAAGAGAATCAAGACCATCGCCAACACACACCGGATTATCGATGAGACCGCGGCGGTGTTGAGCACGGTAGCAGGCACGGCCAAAAGAGGCATTCCCCAGCCTTGAAGAACGTTTGTGAAGGGACTTATCTTATATGATCTCTGCTATGCCCATAGCCGCGGAAACCAATGTTTCTCCTTCCGTGACCAAGCTGCTGATCAACAACCGCTGGGTCGCGAGCGAATCGGGCAAGACCTTCTCCACCGTCAATCCCTCGACGGGCGAAGAGATCTGCCAGGTTGCCGAGGCCGATGCCGCCGACGTGGACAAGGCGGTTACAGCAGCGCGGGCTGCTTTTGAAGGACCATGGAGAAAGTTGCGCGCATCCGAACGGGGACGGCTGCTCCATCGTCTCGCTGACTTGATCGAAGACAATGCTGACGAACTGGCGCGGCTTGAGAGCCTCGATAACGGTAAGCCGCTTTCCATCGCCAAGGCGGTGGACGTTGCGAAGTCGGTTGCCTGCTATCGCTATTTCGCTGGTTGGGCAGACAAGGTTCAAGGAAAGACGATCCCTATTGACGGCGACTTCTTCTGCTACACGAGACATGAGCCGATTGGCGTCATCGGTCAGATCATTCCCTGGAATTATCCCATGCTGATGCAAGCCTGGAAACTTGCCCCGGCACTGGCAACCGGCAATACGGTGGTGATGAAGCCGGCCGAGCAAACGCCTCTCTCAGCGCTGCGTATTGGGGAGTTGATCATGGAAGCGGGGTACCCAGAGGGCGTGGTGAACCTGCTGCCGGGGTTTGGCCCTACCGCGGGCGCAGCCATCGCGCGCCACATGGATGTGGACAAGGTAGCATTCACCGGCTCCACGGAAGTCGGACGTCTGATTATGGAGGCTGCCGCCAAGTCCAACCTGAAGCGAATCTCTCTGGAGTTGGGCGGGAAGAGTCCGAACATCATCTTCGAGGATGCCGATCTGGATGAAGCGGTAGAAGGCGCCCACCTGGGGCTTTTCGTCAACCAGGGTCAATCCTGTTGTGCGGGATCGAGGGTCTTTGTCGAAGAGAAGATCTACGATGCGTTCGTAGAAAAGAGCGTGGCGCGGGCCCGAAAACGCCGAGTAGGAGATCCACTCGATCCCAGGACAGATCAAGGTCCGCAGGTAGATGAAATCCAGTTCGATAGGGTCATGGGTTATATCGAATCGGGGCGGAGCGAAGGGGCGACACTTGCCTGCGGAGGCGAGCGGGTCGGAGATCGTGGCTACTTCATTCAACCGACCGTCTTCGCCGATGTAAGAGACCACATGAAAATCGCCCGGGAAGAAATCTTCGGTCCCGTCATGAGCGTGATTCCCTTCAAAGATGTGGACGAGGTCATTGCCCGCGCCAACCAGACCCACTATGGACTGGCCGCAGGCGTGTGGACCCGCGATATAAAGAAGGCCCATGCCGTCGCCAATGGCGTGAGAGCTGGAACGATATGGGTTAATTGCTATCACGTACTCGATACCAGGGCGCCATTTGGCGGCTTCAAGCAATCAGGGATAGGGCGGGAACTGGGCGAGTATGGCTTGCAGGAGTATACAGAGGTGAAGACGGTCACGGTTAAACTTTGACAGTGAAGGCCAGCCTCATAAACGCTGGTTCCCTAGCCAAGGGCGGGTGCCCCATATCTCGCTTGTTTTTCGCGAGATGTGGGATTCCACCGAGGTTGACCGTTAAGTGCATCGGGTGAATCGAGAGTCAGAGGGAAAGAGCTGTGGAATCCCACATCTCGCGAAAAACAAGCGAGATATGGGGCACCCGCCCTTGGCTAGGGAACCAGACAGAACCGCAGCTTTTTACGCAAAGACACGCTTAAAGTGGTATTTTTCCGGGGCGGGAAGGTCCACTTCGCCTGTATCGTGCAGTGATTGACTCCAGCCTATTAACAGGAAACACACTTGTACCACCTGGTCGCCAAGATAGACCGTGTATAGAGAAAGGAAGAGCCCGGCCAAAGCTCCGATACAGATGAATGCGAAGTAGCGACTCTCACGGGCACGAAAAGTAAAAGCAGATCGAGCGGCGCCGAACAGCGACTCCGCTGCAATTAACAAAAATAGATACAGGCCGACTTTGCCCTGACCGAGCTGAACCAGCAAGTAATAGTTGTCAATAGAAGTTTGACCAGCGACTTTAGGAAAGCTCAAAGCTCCCCAGCCGAACCACCCGCCTTTCTCGGTGGTGCGCTTGTAGTTGATCGATAATTCACGCCGGTAGGCCGCGCTGGATTGCTGCTCATCGCTGCTCGAACCGACCGAAACACCGGTGTACCGGTTGAAGTAGCTGTAGGCGAATACTCCCGCTATCACCAGGAGCAATACCACCACGGCAGTACCTATTTTGATATTTCGGAATCTCGGTATCTGCAGTATGGAATAGCCCGCCGCTGCGCCAATCATTGGTCCCCTGGACTGAGTCAGCAGGAGAAATAAAAGCAGGAGAATCGCAGGAACGTGATATTGCTCCAGGCTTGAGAATAGCGGACCCAGCCTTACTCTATCGCGCTTGTAAATATCGCGCAGCGAAGTGTTCAACAGAAAAACGATGAAAAAGATGATGCCTGCAAGAATGGCATGGCCGAAGCAAGCTTGAACTCTGGCGTGCCCTTCACGGATCTGTACGAATGAGCCAATCTCGAGGTGAAATATTCTGTGGGCGGCGTCTATCCAGATGTTTTGACCCATCCTGTACTCCCAAAGAACCGCCGGCGTTAGACACAGGAGAAGCAAGACAATTCGCTTGACTGTTGGAATGCGCAGGTCGGGCTCAATCAGGCACCTTCCCACAAGGTATGCGAAGAACATCTGCACAAACATATTTGCGAAAAAGGCACGACCGTCCTTAGGTGAATTCTCGCGCCAAAGTTCGCTCGTGCCCATACTCACCATGAAGAGGACTACCCACAGGTCCATACGCCGCAGGGGCGCCCACCTCCTACGTGCGATCAGAAGTGCTATGCCTAAAGGAAAAAGTGCCCATTCGGCGGCTGACTGCGGAGGCAGGTGAGGAAGCCTAATGAGGTAGTAGGAAGGCAGCAGGAAGAGGCAAGGCAGGTACACGTTCAGGAAGGCCAAATCAAAGCGGCCCTTGATCAGGAAAAAGAGGGAAAAGAAGAACGGGATGAGAAAAATGAATGCCAACAAACTCACCTGCCGATTTGCCTGAACTATTCCCCCAGTTTGGGCCGCAAGGCCCGACTGCTAGTTCGTATTCACTCTCGGGGACTCAAAAACCAGTCCTCGTCCGCTCCGATCCGTCAGAGGACACGCAGATGGCTTCCCGAACTGGTTCTTGTAGGGTACACCGGAGGCAGTCAAAAGCCGAGAAAGCTGCAACGATCAGCACCGTTGCGTGCCTGCCCGGGGGTTCAACCATGCCAGGCGACACGCAACCCCGGGCGATTATAGGTTGTATCTCAAGACTGAACGTTTACCGTGATCTGTGCGTTCTGGGCTGGCGTGCCCGGAGCCGTCGATATAATGGTCAATGTAAAGCTTGTGGGAGCCGAAGTCGAGTTCCCGCTCCCGCTTCCACTTCCACTTGAGGAAGACCCACCGCCGCAACCAGAGATAAATAACGACCCTGCAATCAGGACCGCAGCCAACGCCCCGCGGAACGACCATTCGAAAATCTGTGACCGCTTCCTTGCCCTTCCCAACCCCAACAACGAAATGAATCCCCAGGGCATGACCCAGCCGAAAGCAAGTCTTCCGCCCGGCTCCCCTGGCGGAGCATGATTGGGCATGAACGCGGATGCACTCGTTGCCAGGATGCTTACCGTGCTGGTGACCGGCGCGCCACTGGGAGTGACAGCGGCGGGAGCGACGCTGCAAGTCACGCCCGTGGGCATCCCGGAACAGCCCAGGTTGATCTGCGAGTTGAAGCCATTCGCGGGGGTCAATGTTATCGTCAAAGTCGACGTTTGCCCAACAGTAAGGGTTAGGGTGGAGTTGCTGAGAGCTATCGTGTAACTCCCTGGCGTCGCAGCGGCTACACTGACCGTGACCGCGGCGGAGACCGAAGGGGAATCGTTGCTGTCTCCACCGTAGGAGGCAGTAATCGAGTTAGATCCGGCAGCCAGTGTCGTGGTACTGAAGGTCGCCACCCCGCTAGTGTTCAGTGGGGCCGTACCCAAGTTTGTTGTTCCATTCAGGAAGGTCACGGTACCGGTCGCCACATTGCTGCCTGAGGCGGGCGCGACCGTGGCCGTAAACGTGACGCTCTGACCGGCTGTTACCTGCGTCGCAGACGCCGTTAACGCCGTCGACGTTGCCAAAGGCGCAACGGCCACACTCACACTCACCGCCGCTGAAACAGAGCCGGCATCCTTACTGTCTCCACCATAAGATGCCGAAATGGAATGATTGCCCGCGGCCAGCGTGGTGGTGCTAAACGTGGCTACTCCGCCCGCACTCAGCTGGGCCGTTCCCAGGCTTGTGGTTCCATCGAGGAACGTCACCGTGCCCGTCGGCACATTGCTGCCTGTCAGCGGGGAGACGGTCGCGGTGAAAGTTACGCTCTGTCCCGGACTGATGGCCGCTGCTGAGGAGGCGAGCGCCGTGTTGGTAACAACAAGACTAGCGGCGATCGTGACGGTAACCGCCTCGGAGGTAGAGGCGGTGTCATTAGGATCTCCGCCGTAAGAAGCAGTGATCGAGTCCGCTCCGATGGGCAGAGATGTGGTGCTGAAGGTAGCTATGCCATCCGCGTTCAGCGTTGCGGTACCCAGCGTGGTGGATCCGTTGAGGAAAGTGACGGTTCCAGTGGGAACGTTGGTGCTTGTTTGCGAGCTGACCGTTGCTGTCAGGGTGACGTTTTCGCCGACGCTGGCGAAGGATGGAGACGCTTCGAGCGTGGTTGTGCTCGAGGGGAGTGCCTCACTCGGCCAAAGGAACACCGTCATTGAGTAAGGTGGCAGGGAGTAGGACGTTGCGGGGTTGAAATTGGTAACAGTCGTCTGCGTGGCGCCTTTGACGACCGGCGTGTTGGAAGTGAGGCCCTCGTTATTGTCAGTGAGATTGGTGGAGGTGAACTGACTGATAAGTACATTGCCAGTGGGAGCGTTGGGTCCGGAGAAGGTGACGGGCAGCGATCCGCTGCGGCTTAGATTGAAGACGACGACACTGTAGTGGGTGCCGTCAGTAAACGCAAAGGGCTGCAGATAGTGGGCATTGGCGAGCTGGATCGAATCATTCGTACTCAGAGCCTGATTCCAGGTAGGGTTGGCCCCGCTCACAGTCGTGGTCAGCATCGTGGGGAGAATGGCTGAATTGGCCAGCTGCTCGGCCAGATATTGCGGCCGCTTCAGGTTGGTCTCGCCGCCCATATCGATCACTGAACCCCACAAGGGCATGGTTTCGTTGGCGTTCGCGGTATTGCTGAAGGAGTTTTGGTATTCGGTAAGGGCAAACATGCTCTGCGTAGTGATACCCAGATCACGGATCATAATCAGCATGTGATCGGCTACCGCGATCCCAGCGCCAAGGCCTCCGACTACCTCATTCACAACGTTCTGTGGTGCTGTTCCGGTGGTTGTGCTCAGGTTTACCTCATACACCGCCAGGTTGGCAGCTGTACTTCCGCCGCTGGCAGCTTGCGCTTGCTGCGCCATGTATCCACTTGCGTTGGAGTCAACCTCCTCCGGTTGGGCGAACATAGGCCCAAAGATCGCCTCGTTCGAGCTGTCATCATTAAAGCTGTTGAACAAGTACGGGGCTGCGTCGACTGAGTCGTAGCCGGAACTGCTGGCCAACTCCTGCTGCGTCCAACTGGGATTGACCGCCTGGCTGCCCATGATCAGATCGAAGTTGCTGGCATTGAAGGAGGGCGAGGATCGGGCTGCCGCAAAGATGGTCGCGGCCCGGTTGCCATAGACGACGGGGTCGTCAATACCCTCGCCATAGTAGATGCCATTCCACATCTCGTTGCCTAGTTCGAGATGAATCACCGGAAAAACACTCGTCCACGGGGTCGTCTGCCCCAGGGCGGCACGAATGGCGCCATAGGGAGTCGATGCATCCCCAGCGAGAAACTGGATGAGGTTCTGCATGTCGGTCGTCGAGATGCCCCCAGGCATGGTGTACCAGGGCTCTGCGCCCACAGTCTGGCAGAGCACCAGGAACTCCTCGAGCCCCATAGGAACTTCGTCCTGCTCGGTCGACTGCGGGCTCCAGGCAGCCCGTTGGCGCGCGAACGGCACGGCGATCACATTGTCAATCGATGTACCGTAATCCGATAGGGCCATGTAGCGAAGGACACCGGGCTGCAAACTCTTGAGCGTATTCACCACCGCATTGCGATAGGCAGTCGGGTTTCCAGGGGCCGCGGCTTCCGTCAGGCTGGCGTCGTCCAGATACATCGACGCGCCTGCAACCGCGAACGAAAGCGCGACCGGACCGATTTGGGTTCCGTTCTCAGCCGCATTGAAACTGTAGGTGTAATCCTGCCACTGGCCAGTCAAGGTGACGGTTTGATTGAACAGGGTTTCATTTGCTGATGACGCCAATGCCCTGATTACCGAAACGGTCAATTGGTTATTTCCGCCCAACCCCTTGGCCTTGAATGCGATCGTATAAGTCCCATTCAACTGCACAAACGAACGTCCAGCAGTGGAATCGAAATAAGAATCGACACTCGCCGATTGACCGCTGCCGGTGGCACTGATCTCGAGCGCCTGCTTACCGGGAGAATCGGGAGCAATATCGGTGGTGTCTGCGGATAAGGTTGCTCCACCGTTGGTGGTGGGCCACCAACCAGCCTGCGGGTTACCGGGCGTGGTCATTTGTACGATTACCCAATTGTTAACGGCCAGCGGGGTAGAAGTGGCAGCGAAGCTGAAGATCACCCCGATGTTGCCTGAAAAGGAGGCTGCGGTACTGCTGGTAATGGTCCCGGTCACTCCCGCTGCGGTCCCACTGATGACCTGAAAGGTTGCTCCCTGAAGGAAGTTGGCCGGCCAGACATTATAGATATTCGAGTCGGTGCAACTGGTGGCCGTCACGGCTACGCATTGCATAATCGTCTGCCACGTTTCCCCTTCGAAACCGGGATTGCCAAAGATCAGGTTGCGAAACATCTGACCGGAGTCATAGAAATTATCCCCGGCAAGATTGACCCCGAGATGTTTCACTGACGACCGCTGGACAGTGGTGCCGATTTCGAAGTTGGTTGCCTGAGCCATCAACGCCGCGGTGCTAAGAAGAGGCAGAGAGAAGGCAAGCACGAGACCCAGACGAAGAATCGACTGCAGACTGAGGGGACCGGGTCGAGGGTTACACAATTGTCTGGACATGGCCATGCTCCTTCAGACGAATACGAGTCAGGCCCCCGCAAGGGAGCGCCCTCTTTAAGACCTAAGATCACACCTGAAGGATTGACGAAGGTAACCAGCTCAAGGAAGCAACGTACGGCATCAAGAACTGCAAGTAAAAATGGTGTTACCAATAAATCGGGTGGTCGCTTAGTCTTAGTGTCTTGCCAAACGAACTGGGCCCGCGGGTTAGAGCGACTAGGAGTCTGGCCAGGTGCAGCTTCAAAATATACCCGGCTTTCTCACTGCGCAAGTATAGGCCGGAAATACAAATCGAACCACAATGATTATTCAGAAAGTGTCGGAAAGAAGTTGCGTCAGGCCTTCGTTTCGGAAATTCCGTCCAAGGACAAGCGGAGTAAACCTTGGTGCGAGGGTTGATTGTCTTTGAGTAATCGTAAGACAATCTCCGCCAGTTACGGACGGGTTCTTTTTGCCTGGCGATTCTGTGCTTGTGCCATGCCATGCAATACACTGTGCTAGATAATCTCGATGGAAATCGAGAACGGCCAGATTTGCATATCTTCTGCGTCAAAATTGGGATGTCCGCCTTTGCTGCCAGACAAAAATAGACCATACGAAGCCTCAGTTGTAGTCGTTTCGTTCAACACCAGAGAGCATTTGCGCCAGTGCCTCGAATTGGTGCAGCGCGAGGCGAACGGGCTGCGGATTGAAGCACTTATCGTGGACAATAACTCGATCGACGGCTCCGCGGAGATGGTGGAGAAGGAATTTCCCGATTTTCATATCATTCATAGCGCAGTCAACCTTGGTTTCGGTGCAGCAAATAACCTTGCCATTCAATCGGCTCGGGGCCGCTATCTGATTCTGCTCAATTCAGACGCGTTTCTCCTGCCCGGGGCGCTTAAGCTCGCCATCCAGCACATGGATCAGCAGCCGAAGGCGGCGCTCGGCGGTGCGCGGTTACTAAGCCATGATGATTCATTTCAGCCCTCCGCACGCATGTTTCCCAACATTGTTACAGATACTTTCGTGCTAACAGGTCTCGCTGCAAGATACCCAAAATCCAAAATTTTCGGATATTTTGACAGAACTTGGGCTGATCCTTCGCAACCAAGCCAGGCGGACTGGGTTCCCGGCGCCTTCGCAATCATTCGTGCTGAGGTGCTCGACAAAGTCGGGTTATTCGATCCAAGGTTCTTTCTGTATGGAGAAGAAGTCGATCTTTGCCGCCGCATCAAGAAAGCGGGCTATGAGATCTGGTACTGGCCCGATATCTCCGTGCTCCACATCGGCGGTGAATCATCCCGCCAGATCAAGGATCTTGCGCTCTCTTCTTCCGGGAGCACGCAGCTTGTTCTATGGCGAATGCGTAGCACCTTGCTCTACTATAGGAAGCATTATGGAGCGATGGTGTGGTTGGCCAAGTGGCTCGAACTTGCGCTCTACCGCCTTTCTTACCTGCGCAACCGGTTCAGCGGAGATCCCCAGCGAAGATTGCGCGCCCAAAACTCCTGGAATCTCGCGACCCTGATGAAAACGGCATGGAAAGAGACCAAGGGTGGCCGGGTTTCTCCGCCTCGTCCCTGGTGAGAGGAGAATCACGATCAAGCGCCGCATCAAAAGTCTCCTGAGCGACTTGCTCTCAGGGCTTCTGCGGATTACGGCGCCGCTGCGGGAAGGCTTGGCCCGCCTCTACGCGCATGCTTCTCTTGCCGCAGCCCTGGATGAGGAGCTGCCTGCCTCCGTCGTTGTCCTGGGGCGGGTCTGGGTGTACGGAAGCCGGCACATTCGCATCGGTGAAAATGTGCTCCTCTACCCTGGACTGCACCTAGAAACGCAGGGAGACGCTCGAATCGAGCTGGGTGATGAGGTGGTGATCTCGCGCGGCGCGCACTTGGTAGCGATGGCGGGAGTCACGATTGGTCAAGGCACGCTGATCGGTGAATACACCAGCATCCGCGATGCCAACCACATGCGTGACCCAGAACAGCAGATTCGCAATTCCGGCTATAGCGCAAAACCGATTACGATCGGACGGGAGGTCTGGATCGGCCGCGGCGCAGCTATCTTAGGAGGCGTCACGATCGGCGATAAAGCCACCATAGGCGCCAATGCGGTGGTTACCAGAGACATAGCCGCGGGGGTAACGGCGGTCGGTGTTCCGGCTTTGCCCATATCTGCGAAAAGAGAGGTTCCTAAGGCCCAATCGCTTGACGCGCATCGATGAGGATGCCAACAGATGTGATCAGGCCGGCGAAAACCCACACCAGGCTGACGGCCATCCATGGACCCAAGGACTGGTACAAGATGTGGTCCATAGCATGAAGAGACACGACTTCTGTACACCACAAGACAAGCGAAAGTAAGACTCCGGAAACCGCGAGAAGAGCGCCCATCCGGCCGCGAAAGATGCGCAAGGCGGCGATCAAACCAACCAGGAACAGCACTGCCAGGATTGCGATGGCGATTCGCTGGGGTGACCTTCGAACGTCATAATCATTCCAACGCTGCGCGAGATCCATGAGTTCCTGGTGTATCATCCAACGCCAGTTGAAGAGCATGTCGAGCACCAATGCGCCTTCGATAACAGCCAGGAGGGCAGCGAGTTGGGAGGCGGTTCGTAGACCCCTGGTTCTTGCCCATGCTAGGCCACAGCAGATCATAGCAATTCCGTAGGCTGCGATTCCGGTCGCTCGGGTGGGCGTCAGCCACACTTCACTTGCTATCATGAGACGTCCTTTCTACAGTCGCGCGGCTTTGCGGAAGACATGATGATTCATCCCTTAATAGCACTGGCAGCATGGATCCCGATCAGCCTCTTCTGCTTTCGACGCTACGCGGTTCGCATCGCCATCCTCATCAACTTCGTTGGCGGCTGGGCGGTGCTGCCTTCCGCCGCCTTCGCCCCTACCAATGCCCGATTTCCCTACTGGATATTGGGAACATGCTTGCCGTCGAATCACTTTTTCACCAAGGCGAGCGTTACGGGAATCAGCTGCCTTATCGGCGTTGTGCTCTTCGACCGGGAAAGCTTTAGCCGCTTCAAACTCAGCTTCTGGGACCTTCCCATGCTGGCATGGTGCGTCGTTCCCCTGTTCTCCGGTTTGGCCAACACGCAAGACTTGTCCGTCGTGGCTCGTAGCGAACTTTATCAAATTCTTGCCTGGGGCGTCCCCTACTTCTTCGGGCGGGTTTATTTCACCGACACGATATCACTTCGCATGGCCGCCAAAGCCTTGGTCATTGCGGGCATGGCCTACGTTCCCATTTGCCTGATCGAGATCTTTACCGGACCGCAGATCTACGCCCATCTGTACGGTTATGAACCGTATCGCTGGATAGGTGCTGAACGTTACTTTGGCTACCGGCCTATCGGTCTGCTGGAAGATGGAAACCAGCTTGGTATCTGGATGGCCACGGCGGCTCTGATTGCGATATGGCTCTGGAGACGCCGCCTGGCCGCTGCGATCTTCGGAGTTCCTATTGCCTGGATTAGCGGCGTCCTCTTTGTCACCACGCTTCTTTGCCAGTCCGTTGGAAGCATTGTCCTGCTGTTCTGCCTGCTCCCGTTTGTTTTTATACGACAGAGCTATCTGCCTCGCGCTGTCGCCGCGTTGTTCCTTCTGGCAATTCTCGCTTTCATGGGACTTCGTGTGGCCAACTTGATATCCCTGCGATCGCTGGTCGAACACAACGCAGTTGCGTATTCTGCGGCTCAGTTTTTTAAGGGAATCCAGCGGCAATCTTTCGGATGGCGGCTTTCTCAGGACGAAAAGTATATCGGTACCGCGCTTGCAGAGCCTCTTCTCGGCTCGGGGTCATGGGACTGGTGGAAAAACACTGGGTCGCGTCCCTGGGGATTGTGGCTTCTTGCCCTCGGGATGTATGGTCTCGCCGGGCTGCTCGCCTTGGAGTGCCTGCAACTGCTACCGGTAGCACGCATCCTATGGTCTCCGTTGGCGCGCGGCGATACTCAGGGGTTCGATCTGCGTAATGCTCTGGCCGCAGCTATTCTTATGGCGGCGATTGATAACCTGCTGAACGGCTCGATGATCCTTCCCTTATTGCTGGTGATTGGCGGATTGAGCACACAAACCGTTGCCGCCTCCGCGGCCGCACCAAAAACCCCGCAACGCGCAACCACTGCTCCAACCCGGCGCCGCGCCTGAGAGCGCCCATTTCCGCAGTGCTACTATGCGAAAAGTCTATGATCGTTGCGGCGGCAGGCACCGGTGATGTTTCAGCACGCAAGCATCCGCGGCTCGCCTATCTTTTGAGTATCTACCCTGCGACATCACACACTTTTTTCCTCAACGAAATCGCAGAGCTCACTCGACTCGGCTTCACCATTGACGTGGCTTCGATTAACCAACCGGCCGAGGCTCATTCCGAGCTTGAGGCCCGTGCGCTGGCCACCACGTATTATCTCAAGGCGACCAAACCGGCGACCATTCTTCTGGTTTTGCTGAAGGTCCTGTTCACGCAACCGCGGGTGGTGCTGCGGGGATTGCGCGCCGCGCTTCAGCTCGACGGTTGGAACCTGCCCGCCAGCGGTTATGCGCTGTTCTACCTGGTAGAAGCGCTTCTCTTGGGAGATTGGCTGCGCCGCCGCGGACATACGCATCTGCATATTCATTTCGGAGGCCCGGTCGCCACCGTCGGTATGTTGACATCGATGGCGTGGCAATTCTCGTACTCCATGATGATTCACGGGCCCGAGGAGTTCTATGACGTCGACAAATTCTACCTGCGGCGCAAGGTGGAACGAGCTCAATTTGTGCTCTGCATCAGCGATTATTGCCGCAGCCAGGTGATGAAGGTCTGCGATCCGAAGCATTGGGGTAAGCTGCACCTGGTGCGGCTCGGCGTCGATCACCGTGTCTTCGTGCCAGCTCCTGCTACCGATCGAAGCGGCGCAATGGAAGTGGTCTGCGTTGGGCGGATGGTTCCGGCCAAGGGTCACCTGATTCTTCTTCGTGCCTTCGCCGAGCTTCTGCGCTGCGGATACAACGTGCGGCTGCGGCTTATTGGAGACGGCGACCAGCGGAGTGGGTTGGAGTCTTTTGTCAGGAGAGAAAAAATCGACGCTTCCGTGATCTTCGAAGGTTCGCTCAGTCACGAGGCCACGAGGCAAAGGTTGGCGCGAGCGGACATTTTCGTTCTTGCGAGCTTCGCTGAAGGCTTGCCGGTAGCGCTGATGGAAGCCATGGCGATGGAAGTTCCGTGCGTCAGCACCTTCGTGGCCGGCATTCCCGAGCTGATTCGCGACGGCGCCGAAGGTCTGCTGGTTCCTCCATCCTCAGAGCAAGCTCTATTTGTCGCGATGGAGCGGATGATCTGCGATGCAGATCTTCGCAGCAATCTCGCTCGTGCCGGCCGCCTCCGCGTACTCGAACTGTACGATCTGGAGCAGAATGTCCGCTTGCTCGCCGACACGCTCGAAGCGCAACTAGCCCAGACACTTTAGTTGGCAAGACGCTTAGGAATATCTGCGGATGAGCTCGCTGCGTTCGTGGAAGACTGCTTCATCATTGAAGCGGCTCCCGTTTTCGGCGGCCTGGGCGATGAGCCCCGCTAATCCCGATCGATCCCTGGCTAGTTCCGCAACTTTAGCGCCCAGCGCCTGCCAATCGCCGAGCGGAACATAAGCTCCGCCCCCGCGGCCGGCGGTCAGCTCTTCAGCGAAGGCGCTCTTGTAGCCCACAATGGGCGAACCAGAGACGAGTGCCTCGAGCAAGCATCGCGGAGACTCTGGTGTGACGTGGGTGAAGACAAAGACATGCGCACGCCGTAGCTCGGCAAGCAAGGTTGCGCGTTCCGCGATGAAACCAGGGGTACGAACGTGGTCACGGAGCCCGAGCTGGTCAATGCAGGATTGAAAGTCATTGTGGAGTGGACCGTCGCCCAGCCAGACCGCTTCAAACTCCGCCCCGAGGTCGCGTGCTGCGCCTAACGCGCGCAGCCAGTCCAGTGGGGCTTTCATTGGATCCAACCGCCCGGCATAGGCGATGCGCAGCCGTTCCCGGGTAGCACTTTGCTGCTTGGCTGAGAGCTCTGCCGCTGGAATCGCATCCGCCGGCTTCAGATGAATGTCATGGATGAGGTGGTTCTCCCGTGCCCAGGGCGAATAGGAAAGAAAGCAGTCGCTGCCATGCCATAGTCCCAAAGCACAGCCGCGGATGATGCCACGATGATAGGCACGCATGGAGCGCCCCATGAGCTGCGCTTTCAGCCGCCGGAGCGGGGATTTCTGGCTCGCAAGCTTGATCAGCAGTTCGTGCTCCACCCGGTCAGTGTGGATGGAGTAGGGGAGCTTGCGCGACTGTGCCAGGCGCGCACCGAGTGCGGCCCAGTCACCGATCAGACCGCCGATTCCAAAACTGAGATACCGGTTGCGCGTGATGTGTTCGAGCAAAGTGCGCCTGCTGTTAGTAAACGAGGCCGCAAATGCTAATGGCGTGTATGCCATGGGCAGAGGCACTAACGTGACTTTATCGCGATGCCGCAGCGTGGCTGGGTCACGCCACAAAACCGTACTGGCGCCTTGCTGCAGATCCTCGGTTAAAACCGGAGCGGCCACGGTCACATGCGAGAAGTGTTCGGCCCACTGATCGATGCCGTTCGTTGCCTGCTCTTCACACAGCAGCCGCCCGTCAGCAAGCTTCTTGAAGGGAACGGGCAGAACGAGCAGGATTCCGTCTTCCGACAAAGACGCCCTGTCGACAGCCGCACTGGCGCTCAGTAGGTCGTTCATCACGCTCCTTGATCCCCGCGCGCATCTACGCCTTGCACTTTAATATCCGACTCAAGTCAGCGCGGGAAGGGAAAGCCGAAGCCGAGCCACGATCTTGTCCACAAAGCCGCTGCCAGGAGCCCCACGAACCCTAACGTGAGCAAAGCGTCCTGATTGAAGGTTGGCAATCCTTCCCTCCAGGCGCTGTAGGCATTCACAAAATAGACAGGCAAATCGCTAAAGGCGACCGCGACGACAGCGCCAACCATTCCCCAGACATGGAACCCCCAGGGCAGGAAAATGAAAAGGGTAATGCAGTACACCAGATACGCGAAGGCGTTGTAATGCGGCTTTTGCAGGGAGAGAATCGCCGGACTGATCGTACTGTAGAGCAGGGTGTGCCACAGTCCGACGGCTAAGATGGGAATCATCCAGGCTGCGGCATGATAGGGCTTGGTATACACGTGAAGAATAAAAAAATCGCCGGTACAGATGACCCCGATGAGCATCAGCGCGCCGGCCGCCAGAACCGGAAGCCTGTATTTGAGTAGGATTTGCCGGAATTGAGGACGTGGCTGGTCGGAAAACTTGGCGATGAAGGGAAATCCGACCCGGGAGCAGAACATGAGAATGATCTGGCGGGGAATATCGGAGAGTGCGAATGCAATGCCGTACACACCCAACATCTGGAACGAGATGAGCTTGGCCAGAATGAGTCGATCGGATTGCAGGGCCAGAAATGTGAGAGCAGTTCCAACAAGAATCCAACGGCCAAACTTAACCAGAGCATGAAGTGACTCTTTGTCCCACGTGAACCGGGCTCTCACTTCAGGAAGCAGCAAATAGCTGATCCCCGTCCGGGCCGCTTCTGCTATCACTCTCCCTGCTATCAGGGCCCAGATCGAAGGGTGGATCAGCGCCCAAATCCAGGTGACGACGAACTGAACAAACTGCGTCACTAACTCCAGCGCCGAAAGCCTGCCCACTCCCAGGTGCCGGCTCAGTACCAACAGGCTGGGCGAAGAGAAGCCGGCAAGGACACAGACAAGGCCCAGGCACGGCAGCAAAACAACAATTTGCGGCTCGCGGTAAAAGTGAGCCACGGGCCAGGCAAGGGGGATGGTTACCAGGAAAAGCCCCAGGCCGCGAATGACTTGAAGCGTCCAGGCAGTGTGCAGAAAGGCGGGCACGTCACCGCGAGGGTCTTGAATGATGCTTTCCTGCAGACCCACATGAGAAAACAAATTGATGCCGACGATGACCGTCGTGATCAGCGTCATCAAACCAAAGTATTGCGGCAAGAACAGGCGGCTCAGAACGATGCTGCTGCCGAGCCGCAAAGTCATTGAGAGCCCGTAGAAGATGACTACCCAGTAGGTGCCTCGCAGAGCAGTCGATTCAAGCCCGCGCACTCGCGCCAGGCTGAACTCCTCAGCAGTGCTCGGTTCAAGCTCGGTGTCCATCGTCATGCTGGACGCTTCGCATTGACCATTGGATTACATAGGGTGAGCAGGATTGCTGAAAGAGAGCCAGCCGGCCTGCTCAAGATTCTTATCGGAGACGCGGAAGGGCAAACACTGCTTCGCCGTAGTCGGAGAAGAACGGCGGTAAACCCGGAAGCGCAAATTGCATGCTGTGATGGATGCATTGTCCTGCTATTAACGAGATTGTAAACCGGTCCAAATCACCAGCTCTGCACGATCCTGGAACTTTCTCGTTCGACTAACTCTTAGACGGAACCGGCTAGAGTCTGTTTACAGTCATAAAAGGCTCAGAAATCACAGCCCTATTGTACTAAGGGTCTGAGGCCGCAGTCCGCAGACCGCGTGCCGTGCACCGGGCCTTGATGATGCTTCCAAAGTGCATCTGCGGACAAAGCGAGTTACCAAAGAGCAGATCTGCGAAACTAGTGCGTGTGCGTAAACATAAATCCCTTTTGTATCTTTCTGCTAACAACTGCTTTCTCATTTCGAATGACACGCTGTTCACGGTAACCCTAGCGAGAATATTTCCCTAAGTTTTGGACCTATTCCTCCTTTTTAGTAACAGCGTTTATGCGCTCTGACTCGAGTTTTCGGTGCCGCCGCTAGAAGAGTGGAGTTAAGGAGTAGAGTTCCTGGAGGGCGCAGCGTTGGGGGCTCGTTTGCTACTTTTCCTGGGTTTGCGAAGATCGCGCATGGCGCCTTTCGGAAGGCCAGTCGATTCGCGTACCACCAGGTGAGTGTCGATCTTGTAGCTGCGTTTGGGCTCCCCGCCCTCTTCCACGTGGGCGCGCAATGCCGTAACGGCCGCACGCGCCAACTCGAAGCATGACATTTGGATCGTGGTCAGCGGCGGAATCGTCACCTGCGCGATGTGAATGTCGTCGAAGCCGATGACCGACAGATCGTCGGGCACCCTGAGTCCGGCCCGATATAACTTGTGCAGCACTCCGATCGCCGTCATGTCGTTGGAGCACATCACCGCCGTAGGCAGATGCCCGGATCTAAGCAGGCTCTCCATTGCCTCGATGCCTCCTTCCATGGTGTGGTCCCCTTCCACGAGCCAATCCGGATTGGAAGCGATGCCGCATTCCTCGAGCGAGCTGATAAAGGCGGCCAGTCGAGATTGCGCCGAGTGCAGTCGCTTGGGCCCGCTGATAAATGCAATGTCCCGATGCCCCAGCACTGCCAGATGCTGCACCCCCTGCCAGATGCCGTGGCGATAATCCACACGCAGCAGGCTTATGCCCGGCCTCTCCGGACCCACGTCGACAAACACCAGCGGCACTTTGCGTTCGGCCAACTGCTCCAGCAGAGGTTTTTCCACCCCGAAGGTCATCACCGCCACGCCCTCCGCCCTGCGCTCCAGCATGCGTCGTATACACAGAGACATGCGCCGGGGATCATGGTTGGTGGAGCTGATCAGGATCTCGTAGCCGTGCTCCACGGCAATATCTTCAAAACCTTGAATCAGCTCCGGGAAGAAGGGATTGGTGATTTCTGAAACGATCAACCCCAGCAGCCGGCTGCGCCCCGACACCAGCGCTCGCGCCTGGGTGTTGGGAAAGTAATCCAGCTTTTCGATCGCCTCCCACACCCGTTTGGCCATCTTCGGGTTCACGGTGGACACCCGGTTGATGGTGCGTGAAACAGTGGCGATCGACACGTTCGCCAATTGCGCGACGGTGCGAATGTCCATTTTGTCAGGTTGCTCCCGCGCCGGGGGCCGGCCCCTCTTTCCCACCTGCTTCACCATGCACGTTGCCTATAGTCATACAGAATACCCCAGCGGCCAACGACGCTCGCAGGGTACAGACCAGGGGGAAAGTCGCCGTTACCTAGCCCCTCGGTTCTGCACCGGTCACTCGCACCTGGCCTTCGAGATGAGCTTCCAGATGTTTTTGAGCCATGAGGAGAGCGTTTCGCGATCGCTGAATCCGGTTCGCCGACCCAGTCAAGAATCGCCAAGAATAATTGTTTACATGGGGTAATCAACTACGAGGTACTGGCGTGCTCTAATATCGAAGGATGACGAATGACTGGAAAGCCCGGACTCGGTATGGTTTTACTCCGACGACGTTTTTTTCCACGCACTCCTCCACTGGTTTCTTACGATTGGGAGTCTGATGAAACCGGCTCGCGGTTCTGTTCGTCATCTCCCAAATTGACCAGTGCTGGAGAGCCGACCATGGCTGACCCAAATAATCTGTCACGCAATATCCCGCCGTTCACCACAGTTCCGAATCCTGTTGAAGTACTGGAGCGGCTGCGCGATTCGTATAAGGGGCTGTCGGAGTGGGAGATTCTCACAGGAGCCGATCGAGCAGTACTGGCGGCGGTTGAGATTACCCTGAAGCACGTGGCGAAGGCTAGCTAACGTACTCGGTGCTCCTGGAACTTGTCCGGAGAGGTTTACCTAAAGACACGGCTTGGAAGGGATGTCGGCATCTCTCCTCCCTGAGCTTACGCTTTACGGAATCGACTTGAATCGACCGACCGGCCGTTCAACGCACCGGGCGACGAACGAAACCGCGGAAAACACACTCATCCAAACTATTCATTCGTTCGTCCGGACATTCCCATGCGGAGGCGTCCGGAGCTAACCACATTCACACTTGTCCAAATTAGCTTTCGGGGAGCTGCTGTTTACCTTTGTCAGCAGTGACGCTTCCTGGCGAGGGAAAGAAACAGCAGGTCCCTCCACTACGCTCCCCCTAATTTGGACAGCTATGAACCACATTCGTTCCTGTTGTTCTCTGTTCCGGCGCGCCCTCAAACATCGGAGGTTTGTTTCTCTGGCGGGGGCTGGGCAGGACTATGCGCCGGTCAACCTTCTCTTATTTACTACAGGGTGCGGCCTTACACTCGCTGGCGGCGATGCCGCTGGCAGCAGTGACGGCGAGGATCTTGTGACTACGGGTGGTGGGGTGGAGTTTTAGGATCCACCGGTAATCGTCGTGGTGACGTTACCGTTCTTGGCATCGCTGTATGCGAGTCCCAGGCTATCAATCTGACTAGTTTAGTGAGAGGCGACCAGATAATGAGTGCTCTTAGTCTGGCCTAGTAAGGTTACCAACGCAAAGCGCTGGTGAAGGTACCATCGGGTTACCGCATCACCCATTCTGGTTACGCGCGACTGTTTCGACTCGCCCAAATTCGTCATCACCCTGCGTCTTTTGGGTTATAGTCCAACAAGTCAAATACGTACTTAGGCACTTTAGACCAAATATTGATCCCCCACAGAGGGAGAATCAGATGAAGTATTTTCTCAGTGTTTTGCTGTTGTTTGCTGCGTCCGCGTCTGCCCAACTCACGGTGGTCTCACCGGTACAAGGTGTCGATCCAGGCACGACTATTAATGCAGCGCTCTCATCCGTGAAGGGCTTTGGCATTGTTTACTTGAACGCGGCTGCGACTTGGGAGGTGAGGGTGCCGATAGTCATACCCGGCAACGCGATCCTTGACTGTCAAGGCGCGTCTCTCGGTGATTACGGTAGCGCTCCTGCGTTTATTACCTTCGAGAATCCGACGCTCTCAACTGCCATGAATTACGGATCGACTGGTATTCGTAATTGTCATGTGATGGGCCCTGCACCCGACCCATCATCACCTATCGGGTTGTACTTGGGCGGGGATCCAAAGGGAATAATCTCTCCCTCGGGTTCGTATGCTGTGAATGTCGAGGTATCGGGTACCACGGTGAATGGATTTAGTTGCGGCCTATCAAATGGCAACAACGCATGGGCCGTTAAGATTTTCAATTCCGCTTTCATGGTCAATTATGATCATATCTGTTCACCCGTAGCTACGAATGCAGGCGAGAAGATGACGATGGTGCAAACCCAGGTCTCGGATGCCGCGCATTTAGCATTCAATTTGAATACGCCCTCTACGGAATGGACAGTCACCAACAGTTGGTGTGACTATAACGTGCTGGCCTGTATCGGAGGTAATGGCATCAACATGCAGTTCACCGGGGGCCATATCGAGCAGCCTAATGGACCTGTTGTTTCAGTAGTATCAGGTGGCCGGAACAATTACCTGTCTTTGTCTAACATGGAGATCATTCTCACATCGGCAACGGGCAGCGAGTCGGGATACATGGAAGCTGAAGGTGGTTCAACGTATGCTGATGCCCCGTATGTCAACGCGGTTAATATAAGGCTCTATGAGTCACATCATGTCCCACATTTCCTCAGTTCGACCGGAGGGCATGTCAACTTCTGTCATCTGGGCTTAATGCAACAACAAGTGATCGGTGCATTTCCAACTGCAGCGAGCGCGACAGCGCGTATAGGGTGCGACGAAACCATAAAGTGAGCGGCTAGTGGTGGGCGTTAAACAGCAAAGCCTCCCTGAATGGGGAGGCTTTGCTGTTTCCAGACACCATGGTCTTAAATGAGTGTATTGATACGTAATACCCGGCAATAGCTCCTTTGTAACGGGGGGGAATCCTCTTTAAGGTCATCCGGCCTTCTACATCTGTGTAGCAGTTGCGGAAAAACTCTTGAGCAGGATGGAAGTGCTTGCCCGCAGCGGCTAAAGCCGGGCTTGTTTGCAATGACTTGCGTACGGGCCCAAGCCCGTACCCTGCAAAGACCGGAGTTTCCCGATGCGCGCGTTACTTACAGGTATGATCCGGTGTGACTTCCGCTTCCTTGGAAGGCAAAGAAGCATGGAATCCGGCAGATGGTAAAGCTATAAAAGTATCAGTCCGGGGGAGAACTTAAGCCGGCTTGGAGCGCCTTTAAAATGTCTTCTATTGCCTGTCTTGACTCTGTCATCCTATCGAAGACAGAAAAGGAAACTCTTCTTCGCGAGCTTGCCGATGAATTCGGCTACAAACTGTATTCCAAGGCACCGACCTACATCCTCATCGACCGCCGCGGCGATTATCCGGTTACCGAGGCCGAGTGGCTTGCTCACAGAGGAACGGCGGTGAAAGCGGTTAGCTACAGCTGGAAGCCGCTCGAGGACTCTCCGCAATTTTAATCGAGGGCAAGAGAAAAAGGCCAGATAACACATTGGGGCACCCTTATCGGTGACTGCGTGCGGCTTGCACTTGCACCCTACGGTCAACCGGCTACCTATGGGTGTGGCCACAGACCTGGGCGCCAGGTATTTGGATGCTACGAAAGTGGGCGTAGGAATCAGTCGACTGGTGTCTAGCTGCAGATCCACTTTGCTTCAAGGAGCACTGGCTGCTATCACGACGACAGTAGTCGACATCGATGACCCTGAGGTCCCGCTCTGATCTCCAACGCTCGCTACGAGTCCATGAGTGTCTGGCGCGGGCGACGGCACCCGTACCGAAATAGTGGCCGGACGCGACTGGACCGGAGTGCCGCTGCTTCCTTTACCGATAACTACCAAGTGGTAGATATGCAAGCCTGCCGATGGCAGTGGCGAAAGTGTGTACTCCAACGCATCCGCGGCAATTGTCGAACTGATCACCACCGGCGCTGAGGCGGTGGTAAGGTCCGTTAAAGAATAGCCGGTTCGGCACATTCGTACGACAGACCGGCTACACGGCGGCCATGCTCCGGCATCCGCTGGGTTTGTCTTCCATGAAAATACGAGACGTGACTGCGCCCACACGGGAGCAGCCGCTAAACAAATCAGAATAAGGAGCTTGTTCATCGCAGTCTGTACCGAAGCGATAGGCAGCCGCCTTCCTGTCTATCAACTCTTAGAACGAATTACTCAGGCTCAAGGGGCTTCGGGCATAAAGGCGCCCGGCCGGCGCGCATGATCGCCGGGTCAACGCCATCCTACCGAGACGGCATCCCTAGGCGGGAAGTTTCGGCACAGGCGCCTCGATCCCTCGCCCTTCCGAAGCCTCACACGAGACCCGGGCTCGGCGCCACTGGCCATAGATCTCCTTGATCTGGCCCGCCGTTGCCCACACCCAACATCTACGCCAAAATCTTCGCCGTGGATCTATGGTTACGAACCACCGCGAAGCTTCCCATGGCAGACAAACCCCAACAAGTTTAAGGAAAGTGAAGCAGCGCCGTGGAATTCCGAAAATTGTGGGTCCGGACACCCATTCACGAACCATTGCGCGACCGTAGTCGAAGTGCCAGCTCAGAAAATAGCTTCTTCGAATGCGGTTCTCAAGAATGGGATGATAAACAACGGCAGAGGGTTCATAGTACAACCGTTCACCCGCAGCCATCAAACGCCGCCCAAACTCAGTGTCTTCGCAAGGACGGGGAACATCCGGATCCGGGCTCGGACCGAGGTCGGTCCGAAATAACCCGTACTTTTCAAACATCACCCTGCGGAATGCCATGTTGGCGCCATAAGGTGCTTGATTGAGTTCGCCTTGTGCGGGTCCAAGGTCGAAGACGGCGCCAAGTATACCGAGGAGGCTTTCCTGGCCTTGCCCGGGCATCCACTTCGGGGGCGTGAAAGGTTTGGCCAGGAGCGTCCTCCCGCCGACACCGGCCCATTCCGTACCAGCCAGCGGTGCGGTGAGGTTTGTGAGCCAAGACGCATCGACCCTGACATCATCGTCCATGAAGGCTAAGACGTTGCCGTTTGCCTCACGCACGCCGGTGTTGAGGGCATAGGATTTGCCCGATCGCGGTTCAAAGATATACCGGAACCGGCCTGGGTAACGGCGGCAGAAGTCCTCGACGACTTCTCGTGTGCCGTCTGTCGAGTTATTGTCTACTACTACCACCTCCCACTCGACCGAGTCCGCGATTTTTGATGCTGCAAGTTCCTCTAGCGTGTCTGTCAAAGCATAGGCGCGGTTGTGGGTTGCCAGGATGACGGTAATATTCATTCTCATTTTCGGAAGTACCCCTCGGCCAGACTTATAAGACTCCGGCACGGCTAGCTGCCAGTTGACGTTCCTCTGCTTCCTTACCAACCGGCCTTCTAAAAACATCGAGTAACAGCCAATGGCTGGGCAACGGACCCCACACATGAGCTGCAGAGATGCCCTGAAGAGCACTCAACCAAGGATTTGCACCGCTGCAGAACGAGCATTGCTTGGCGGACCAGAGCCGGGTATTGTCTTTGCCGACAGCTTCTGCATCTTGAATCGAGACGTCATCATCGGGCATGATAATTATCAATGCTCCCGGTGGGACGTGGTCTGAATGGAGGCAAGTGTAGTCTCTGTAGGGAACGCAGCGATTGTTTTCAAAGTGCTCTCGACCCACGATGACGATGCCCGGTTGGGGCGCCCCGCCCTTCTCCTGCTGCCCCGCCAACGGAAGCCCCTTGTATTTAAAGTAGGAAGACAATTCCATGAGACGATATCCGCTGGCATACGGAAAATAAAGTTCGACCGTGTCCTGGTTCCCGGCAGCCAGATAATGCTTCATAAAGTCAGATAATTGGCGCTTGGCCGTTATGATGCTTTTTCGCTCCAGCACACGAAACGAGGAATACACGGCACGGTGAACCACAACGCATAGGAGAGCAGTAGCTAGCGCGTAAGAGACGATTTTCTGATTTTCTTGTAGAGCATTTATGGCCAGACGCGCAAGATAAAGCAAAGCTATAAAATCCGGCGGCGCCATATAGTATGCGCTGTAGATCCTGAGCGCAATGATCGATAGATAATAGGCAGCTGCCCCAACCGCCAGGCTATCCCACAGGGGATCGACCCTACCGCCGGAGAAGACTATCCGAGCGGCCCGCACGCAAACGGCCAGAGTGAAAATAAGTAAGAGCCAATCAACCCGTAAGTATGCGAAAACGGTGGTGGCCAGGCCCTGCTTCAGTGCCGCCACATAAGAAAGCTGATGGCTGGATGACAGGATTGCCAGGAATATCACCGAGTATATGGCGGCCAGCCCCAGCATTCCAAGATGGATCGCCTGCGTTTGTGCGATCCTCTGCCAGGGGTTCCCGCGGCGCCACCCGGTATAGATCTCCAGCAATATTCTGCTTCCAGCATAGGCCACGATGAAAACGACTGCAGTTTCCTTGTAATAAAGAACGAACTGCGTGGCGACCAGTGCGCCGATGCCGGAGGCACGCGGCGCTGACGCTTGTGACGAAGGCAGCAGGCACAACAGCAGGACGCTCAGCCATAACAAGACGCTGCGCTCGGTATAAACGAACCCGCTGAACGGGATGATAAAGCTGGGAGCGAGCATGATCGCAACCAGGATCCAGACACGATACAGGAGACGAAAGGATTTCAGACACAGGAATACGACGGCTAACAACACCACCAGTTCGACCACTACTGCAGAATGATATCCCGCGGGAGATCTCGTAAGGTGTTTGATTACATTGAAGCTACGAAATCCCAACGGAAAGAATCTTCCTCTGTCGGGCCAGATAGGCACCAGAGCAGGTAGTCCGCGCAAAGGGAAATCCGTGATCATGTCGTCGTCGTAGTACGCAAAATCTTCTTTGTACAAGATGACGAGGGAGTAGAGAGCAGCGAACAGCAGGAAGAGAACCAAGTGGATGTTGTCGGTCAAGCTCGAACGCCACATCCGCCCTCTTGTATGCACGTCGAGCTCTGCCGGCGCAACCGGAGTGTATCGGCCGCTGATCCATATTCCATACAGAACGGCGATAATGAGGAATAGGAACCAAATCAGCATGAAGTGAGAGATGAGGTTCTGTCTTATCGACAAGTGAAGAGACAGAGAAAGAGCTGTCGGCAGCAATCGCATAGTTGTGAATGGTCTATTTAGCTGTAAATGGTCTACTTATCCGTATTTGCATGGCCCAGCTGTGGGCGAGCCGGAGACGGGGGCCACGGTATGGGTGGAGAACCCACTTAGCGCAGGTTTCTGCTCAACCGGCTTGTGCGCGGGTCGTGCGCCTATCTCAGTTCTTCCAGCCGTCCCGCGTATTCCATAGTCGCCCCCAGAGCTTTTCTATTATGGCTCGAGGAATCCACGGCGCCAGAAGGCGCCAATCAAGAGGATAGTTGACGGATGCCATGCCCTTTCGGTGGAACTCCCAGAAAGCCTTCTCATGATGAAACGCGCACGCATTCTTGCTCAGATACCCGAAATAGTCGCGCTCCACTCGCGTCAGGCACCGACAATATTCTTCCTCGGTCAGATAGTCCCGTCCGTGTGCCACCAACATTGAGAAATGCAGGAAAAGCTCCAGCCCAAAGAAGCGCAGCTTCGAGATAGTCGATTCGTTATCACGGCGTGAAAATGTTAGAACCTGGTGTACGAAGCCAAAATTGCAGGTCTTCAGTAGATCAAAACAGGCATGCCCATCTTCAAATGGCCAATAGCGCTCGTCATAGAAAGGGTCCCGGGAACGCACCAGATCTGACCGCAATAGCAAAGACGTAGGAGTCCCGAAAAGATACTTATTGCGGAGAAAATATAGCCGGCTCGCGTCCCGCCCAGACACCTCCGGGCTGGGATAAGGGAGCCCGTCGAGGCGGACTTCTTCCCCTTCCAGTTCGTACGCAGCGACAATACCAACTCTCGGGTGTGCCTCAGCGACATCCACCATCATCTGGATACAATCGGGGAATAGCCAGTCATCTGCTTGCACAACTTTGCAGTACTTGCTTTCGCAAGATATCACACGTAGAGCAGCATTGTAGTTCTGTACTTGTGACAAGAACCCAGTATTGTGATGAAGGCGGATTTTATCCGGATATTTGTTTGCATAGCGAGCTGCGATCTCTACCGACTTGTCCGTGCTGCAATTGTTCACCAGGACATATACCCAGTTCGTATAGGTCTGGCAAAGGACACTCGTAATGCACTCCTCCAGATAAGCCTCCGTATTGTAGAAAGGCGTGAGGATGCTCACGAGGGGAGGGTTTGAGCCAATCTCCGGTTGCACATCGTTGCTTCCCATAATTCGGCTAGACTACGCTTTTCCAACCAGACATTTTCCCGGGCTCTAGGACTTCGTTTCGGATAAAGCTTGAGTATGGAGACGAAGCGGATCAGCGGAGCGCCCAGCAAGGAACTGCATTATTTCGCGATACTGTTGCTGCAAGACCCAGTCATATTTACGAGACATTTCGGCTACCGCTGCTACGATGGCGTCCCGATTTGTCCGGAGCGTTAAAAACAATCTGAGCAAATCATCGCTCTTGAAGGACCCGATCTCGACACAATAGGCTGCCTGGCCTAATTCATCCATCAGGCACTTCACTTTCCGATCATAGGAAATGGCAAGGGCCGGCTTTCCGGAAAGGAACGATAACAACAGGCCATGGAGACGACTGGCTACAACTAAGTCGACGGAAAGCAGCCCTTCCAGAAGTTCGCGCAGCGTATTGACCGCGATGGAAAATAGCCGGTCGCGAGCAGCGGGATCGAGCGCCGGGTCCAGCCGGCGATAGAGATCCGTGAAGAGTTGGTCGTCGGGAGACGACGAAGAGAACAGCCACACCGAGTCTCCTCCTTGTAGCACCCTGCTGACAAACATGGCCAATTCAGTGATGTATTGCTCGTACTGGATCTGGTTCTTGGTTGGCCATAATTCGGGGTGGCAGTAAGCAATTGGACTGACACCAACCCGCAGAGGTGCTCCTTCCACCCGAACACCCGCCTTGTTGAGTGTAATTGGCAGACTGAACGCCAGATCTGGGACTACGGGACCGTCCGCGCGCGGAGTTATGCCGATCGCTAGTCGCCGCGACTCCTCATCCCGGTATGATCGGTAGCGGGCCGAGGACAATGCAGCCTTCAAGAACGTTCTTGTTAGTTGGGAGTCTATGCGGCAAGCGCCAACGCTCAAGAAAACCACCGAACTTCCAGCCGCCCTCGCGAGTACAGCCCACTTCATCAAAGTGTAGGGATGTCCCCAACTGCCTCCCCACTCGTCATCTAGTTGTCCGCCGCCCGCAACCACAAGCGCGTCGACCTTTCGCAGTAGCAGATAGCTACGGCTCATATGCAGAGCTTCACCAACCAGAATCTTGATCCACTTAACAAATCGCACAGCCCGCGCCATCCGGCGCAGGCATCGGTACAGGCCCCTACAGGCATCCGCGACAAGAGATGGGCGCTCGGTGTCAACCTTGCTTACCCGTTCGTGCGTGCCCTGATAATACGAGAGCGAGGTCCCTGCCAGGGGAAAACACGGAATCTGGTGCCGTGCCGAGGTCCTCGCCGGATCCAAGGTAATCCCCCACACTTCAATATCCGGACGATATCTGCGCAGATTCGCAATCAGGGCCTCCTGTATTGCGGCGTCACCGAGATTCCCGCCGTTATACGGCGTCAACAAAGCGATGCGCGCAGACCCCTGAAGCCGTTTACTCTTCAAAAACATCCCTCACAATCCATCCAGCCCGCAATTCTGTGATATTCGTTGTCGCTACTTTCCGACCGCACTTCGTCGCGATTGGAAGCCCATGAGTTCGATACAACTCAGACCCTCGCAATCACTGTGCGCTTGTAACCCGGCCTGAGAAAGTGGTTACGCTCGAGGCCGGTAATTGATAACTGAAATTACTCCCTTCGACCGCCAGAGGAGGCTGTACGGCTAGCGAAAGGCTGGTAGACGTAATCCATGGAGTGACGGACGCAGCGGCGAAACCATTCAGAGAAAATGTTTGAGTAGTCGTTTTGTGACTTGCGTTCACGGCGATGATCGCAAATGCCTGGCCTGCCGGGTCTTTGAACGCGCTAATCCGAAGCGGACCCGCGTAGGTCACGCCGATTCTGTACCATCCCGGCCGGACAAACTTGCTCCACTGCCCCGTCATATAGGCACGCTTAGGATATTTCAGGTGGATATCTGTTAATGCCGAATTGTCTGTCCCATTTCCGTACTTTGGTCCATCAGACAAGAACCACCAATGCCAGGCGTTGACCCGCCCTATCGTTAGGTAGGCATGGATTTTTGAGGCCCACGATAGAGCGTCTTGCATGCTCCCGTCATAGGTCAGAGATTGGCTACTGTCTTCTGTTTGCCAAACGCGCTTGCCGTGGTTCACCGGCCCCACGTTTTCTTCGGGGCCATAACCATGCGCTGCGAGTATGCCGACATCCCCGGCGACAAGTGGATCCGCCATGGCGGCGCTGGTAAGACTAAAGTCCCATCGCGAAGCCTCGGCAATCATTATCTTGGTCCTCCCGAAGCCGGCGGCTTCGAGAGCTGAATGCAACACCGGTACAAAGTCATGCAGATCCTTACCACTGAAGATCGCAGAGCCATAGGCCGTCTTGAGATTGGGTTCATTCTGGACGCTCATGGCGTAGATGGGAACCCCGTTCGAATTCAGCAGCTTTACATAACCGGCTAACGAGTCTGCCCAGGCAGCGTAATCTGCCGGCAACAGACTCCCACCATTAATGAAGGAACCGTTGCTCTTCATGGATGCAGGCGGACTCCAAGGCGTGCTCCACACTGTCACCCCTCGTGCTACAGCCTGTTTCGCAATCGCCAGTTCGCCGTTTAAGATCGTAGCGCCCGATCCGACTTGCAAGCATTGGCCGCCAAAGTACGCCTCACAATCCGCTGCGCTCGGAATCACTTGAATACGCAGAAGCGATAGGCCTATGCCTTGTGTCGTAAAAAAGAAGTCAGCCATTTTCGAGCTTAGAGGCTCGACGAAGTCGGCACACGATCCGCCAAAGCCATCAATCACTTGATACGAATCCATCCAGTTGACGACCGCCGGCCCTGGCACGGCAGGCCAAGCAAGAAGTATGAGAGCCAAGCCTGATACCGAGGAAAGAATCACAATTAATTTTCCAGACATCGTGATGTTTGATCAGTGTTGCCAGTTTCGAACGTTACTACCGAAGACAGGATCTATTGTGGGGCTCTGTGACAGGACTACTCATATTCGATACCCACGAACGAAGCTGTTCACGTTGAAAACACTCATCTGGCAAAGCTGTATACCCGCAAAACCGGCCTCTTCCAGCCAGCGCGCGCTTTCCGCAACGGTGTGGTTCTTCCCGGCCTCGGTGATGCAGAGCTCGAGCAAGTCAAGGAAGACAGGTACCCGTTCACCCATCCGATCTTCCCGCAAAAACCGCGCCTGAATGACCAATGATCCACCCGGGTTCACCGACCCGTAGAGTTGCTTGATCAGCCTCGAGCTCGCTTCGTGCCCTAACTGATGCAACGTATTCGAAACCAGAATGATGTCATAGCTCCCTTCGATTTCGTCTCTCAGTGCGTCAGCTGGCAGGTAGTGAATCTCGTTCTTGAGTGGATACTTCGCCTGCACCTCCTTCGCGACCTGCAAGACTTCCGGAAGGTCAAGTAAATACAGCTTGAGATCTTTATTAGCTAAACCAAGCTGAAATGCATAAGTACCTGGCCCACAGCCAAGGTCCAACAAGCTCTTGCATCCGGCAGTGGGAAGATAGTGCGCCAATTCCCTTCCACTAAGTGACGCATAGTTGTGCATGGCTAACATGAATTCCCGTGTCTGCTCCGGATTCCCACCCAGATGATGTACGGGATCAATGGTTGGGCCGGACTTTAGAACAGCCTCGGCCAGATTGGCCAAAGCCAGATTGAAATAAGATGAATTGCGGATCCAATCACCCAGATACACCTCTCCGGCAGAAGGCAGGAGTACGGAACGACTGGCAGGGCTGAGACGATAAGTAGATCGATCGCCCGTTTCGAGCAGTTTCAGGACAACTCCGGCATTCAATAGGCGCGCCAGGGTGTCGGATCTGGCGCCCACTTTAGCCGCAAGGTCGTCCGAAGACGCTTCCCCATCCCCGAGTAGCTCGAATATTCTGAGCTTAACGAGGGCGACGAGAACGCAAGATTCAAAAAAGCTGTCTGCGATATTCAGGATATCTATTCGAGAACGCAGGACACTTAGATCCATTTTGCTCAACCCTGTAACACGTCAAGTAGTTCCGGCGCACCCGCGCGGTTGTCACGGCCGCATGCCATAGTCTGGCTATATCTAGCTGGGAAGTACTCAACGATTAGCATCACCACCCTGCCTCCCGAAAAGACGCGATAAGTACGAACCAGCATTAAGGAGGTTTCAGCACATCCAAAGTAAGGAGACAGATCGTCTGCACGTCTGCAACCCACTTCCAGCAATTCCTTGAAGGTCTCCAGCTTGTATTCGAGCCAAAGTCTTCCCAGCGGAATGTGTGATTTTATGAGCTTCTCACAAAACGATGGGTCAAGCCGGTCAAGCGCTATTTGAGATTCCGCGTACGCGTAGTTTCTACCAGACTCTGATCCGCGAAGAAGAATTTGTCTCTTCAGCAAACGTTCGCCTTCCTTCGGATCAAATCGTCTATCCGCCGCCGTGGCGCGAATCACCTGCTGAGCGACTTTGACCAGCTGCATGCGCTCAAGAAAAGTCGCCTCTAGAATCTCGGTCACGGTTCCGTCCGTTATCAAGAGCACTCGCTGAAGAGAGCCTAGATCAGTCGCGTGGGAACCATCCAGTTTTGTAAGAGTATCGATTGCTGACATATTGTAGCCTGCCTGAGATGTAGTGCGACCGGGCCTGACCCGGACAGATCAGGACACCAAGTCTTTGCGCAGAATCTTTCCTGATGCGTTACGCGGAATTTCCGGCACAAATTCCACCAGCCGCGGAATCTTGAAGTCCGCCAGTCTCTCGCGGCAGAACTCGACAATCTCACGTTCCTGACAGGCTTCGAGGGATACGACCACGGCCTTCACTACCTGCGCGCCGAGATAGCCTGACACGCCGACGACCACCACCTCTCGCACTTTGGGAAATGCAGCGATCACTGCTTCAACCTCGCGCGGGTCAACCTTTCTGCCTGCGGCCGAGACGATCCACTCCGCACGCCCTTCGATGTAAAGGTATCCGCGGGCGTCCTTACGGCCGTAGTCACCCGGCCAGAAATGCCCGTTCCGAAATCTTTGCCGAGTTAGCTCGGGCTGGCCCCAATAGCCATTCGCCATTGCAGGACTTCGGATGGCCACCTCACCAAGCTCGCCCGACGGGGCTGGGCTCCCGTCCTCACGCAGTATCTCGATGCGGACGTTCTTCATCGGTAAGCCTACCGAATGCAGGGTCGAGGGCAGATCGTGCTCAAGGTTGATAGCCGCAGACCCAACTTCTGTTGCGCCGTAAAGTTGGCGGACATAGATCCGAAATGCCTCTCTGAATTCTTTAGCGATAGCGGAGGACAATCGGGCCCCCGCCGAAAAGGCCAGACGAAGTGTATTGTCGCGGCTGGAGTGCCCGGCCACCGGTCGCGACAACAACTCAAACATGAACGGCACGGCAGGGAAGATCGTGATGCGTTCCCGAGCGAACAATTCAACCACGGCAGCCCGATTGAACTCCCTCATCAAGACGAGTGTTGCCCCCGCATAAAGCGCCGCCAGAAATGCATTGGCAAACCCATGTGAGTGGAAGAGCGGAATCGTACAGAGGACGCGGTCATCTGCTGAAAGCCCGGTCGTCTGATTAAAGTTTAGAGCCTCGGATAAAAGATGACGATGCGATCGCGCGACGCATTTCGGCACTCCAGTGGTTCCTGAAGAGTATTGCACGATAGCAATTTCATCGTCATAAGGCTGCGACGGTGGGGGCTCGGCTCTCTGGCCCATAAGATCTTCGAAGGGGCCACCGTGTGAACAAATTATAAAGCGCCGTCCCGTTTGCTCGCGGACCTCGTTGAGAACCGATACTTGCTCGGGCTCGCATACAGTCACTGCAACTGGCACCTCAGCAAAGACTCTCCGAAGTTCTGCGAACTTGGAGCCGGGATCGAGCAGGAATGCGGGAATCCCCAGCCGCGAAGCAGCCAGGTAGGTGAAAATAAACGCCGGGCAATTCCTCAAAACCAGCGCTACGCCGCTTTCCGGCGTTGCTCCCGATCTTCTCAGCCCCGTGGCGCACTTCGCTACTTGTTCTTCCAGTTGTGCATACGTATACCGGTCGTTCCCAAATACAAGCGCCGTTTGGGGCCCCCGTATCCGGCAGTTCTCCTGGAAAATATGGTTCAGCATAAGTGGCCACCCCCCTCGGTCATTAGCTCATCGCGGGAATTTGATCCGGAATTGTCTCGATGAAACCTAATGTCCCTCATAGAAAGGCGAGTATTCAAATCCATTGCTCACACCCAGACTAGGGGACAGGATCGGCCGCCATTGCCGTCCAATACTAAGCCGCCGCAGCTTGCTTCCGCTGGACGAAGGCCGCCATAGCTTCGATTCGATCAAAATTGTCGACGTCCGCTTCGTGGGCTTCCACCTGTATGCCGAACCTCTCCTCTATGAAGCTCACAATCTGTAACATATTCATCGAATCCACGATTCCGCTGGTACGTAGTGGAGTGTCATCGAGCAAGTTCAACGATTTTCCATTTGGGATGAGTTCGTAAAGGAATTGTCTGATCTGCTCTTTGATTTCATTCATTCCCTGCCATTCGCCTCCCCTCAAAACAAAGGCTTCGATCCGGTTAGAGTTTGTCCCAATCATCACAAGCTCACTGGGTGCGGTTCCCACTCGCTCTTCGAAGAGTTCCACCGGCGACGCGAGCCAATATCGAGTACATATTGCGACGGTCTAGAGCCGACGGCCCGCTCGACATGTTGAAGAAGTTGGTCAGTTATTCTTATATCCGCGTCTTTATCATTGAGTGGAGGGGCTGGTATGGGCGCTCCCCACTCGACAACCACTGTGTCGTCGCCTCGCATGAACGTGACGCAGGGAACAATGGGACACTGTGAGAGCCGGGATAGAAACGCGGTTCCCGTTGCGACCCTGTAATCCAGCAGTCCCGCGAAAGGACGCGTATATACGCCCGTCATATTCTGCGGCGGAGACGAAGAGCCGTCGCGACGGTACGCTCCTCCCCCGTTCCAGTAGGCATCGACCGATATCATGACGAGGTTACCCGGTTGGCGGAGGCGGTCGCCGAGCTGCAAAAGAAAACCCCCCGTAAACATGAAACCCAGGTCACCGGGACGGATGTGCTTCATTGCGTCGAGTATTTGGCCATACTGCAGCCGCATCCGGAATGCGAACGGATCTCGGGAGCGTGGCGGAGGAGGAGCCGCAACCATCCCAATGCGGTGTGGCAACACCGCCGGCAAGAGCAGGCCTAGAAAACTTTCGCGAGAGAAATGGCCAGTCGCAACAATGAATGGTTGACCAGATTCCTTGATACGTCGGACCGCGTCACTGCTTATCTCGTGAACCTTCCATCGGGTATAGTCTTCACGGCCGCGCAGTACGCGTCGTAAGATGACGAAATCCTGAAGAGGACGGGCGAGCCATTGGTAGGAGGCATGGAAAGCACTCGTCCTGGAAAGACCGAACGCCCTCCGCATGCCTGCGTAAGTGGCTCGGCCTCGTGTCGGAGACAGAGCGATGAGAAAGCCCACAGCTTGCGCAAGCCCACGTGCCCACCTCCGGGGTAGATGGTCGGCCGCGGGACGAAGCACGAGCAACATGACCAGGGCCAAACCGGTCTCATATACATCACGACGGATCCTGTCAGTATATCGACTCATGCGACTCATTTCTTGCCTTGCGGCCGTCGAGGCTGTCGGCGCGAGTTGCCGGTTTTTTCACCGCTCGTCAAGAGCACCTGCAGCTCCGCCTTCCATGTCCAGTGGCATCCCAGACGATTTCGGTACTGCGCAAACCTTCCTTCACGTTGTGCGAAACAAGAGTAATGGGGGGCGCCACCTTATATGCCGGCGCACGCTCTTGAACACTGTATGCCCGAACATGCGGCCATCGAAGAATACAGAACCTCGCACCTCGAATGCGTTATAAAAGCGCGCATTCGCTCGTAGTGCAGGTGCTTTGTCCGCTCATTTCGTCGGGAGTGACGATCTTTATGTTGTCGACCCTGGGAAAGCAGTTGGCCACGCCCCGAACATCCTGATCACATGCAATAAATATTGTTGCTGCTCGCACCCATCGGTCATACTCCGTCGCAGTGTCGTATCGAAATATCAGCGAAGACACATAGAACGTACCGCTTACGAGATTCAGATTAAGCTCAAACGTACAACGGAAAGTTTGGCCCGCTTCCAGGCTAAACGTCCCATAACCCAGGCGTTCGGTAGAGGTGTCCATGACCATCGCATCTCTTGGGTCTGTCAGGTAAAGAGAAAGCGAGAGCTTTTGGCATCGTTGGCGCGCAGTCACCTCGATGTCGATCCATGCATTCTCGCCGGACTCGAAATTCTGGCACTCCCTGTCCTGGTTCCGCAGAGTAATCCGGGAGATGAATACATTCTGTGAGCTCTCCACTGAACGTGCTCCCTGCGAGTCGCCTATGTAGGTCCTTACCACTTCCTCACTCGGGCCGATCTTAACCATTCGCCCATGGTCCAGCAGGAGGCAACGCGTACAAAGCTCAGTGATGCTCTTTAGGCTGTGGGCGACAAACAGAACTGTCGCACCACTGCGAATTATTGCGTGCATCCTATCCACGCATCGTTTCTGGAACGCATGATCACCAACGCCAAGGACCTCATCCACGATCAATACATCCGGATTTACGTGGGCCGCGACAGAAAAGCCAAGGCGCGCATACATACCGGAAGAGTATCGCTTTACGGGGGTATCGATGAAATCTTCGAGCCCGGAGAAAGCCACAATGTCGTCAAATTTTGACGCTGTTTCCTGTTTGCTCATTCCGTAGATAGCGCCACTCAACATCACATTTTCACGGCCGGTGAGATCCGGGTGAAAACCGGCGCCGACTTCAATAAGAGCTGACAGCCTTCCTTGAACCTCAAACGTCCCTGACGTCGGCTTCATGATTCGACTCAACAGCTTCAGCATGGTGCTCTTGCCGGCGCCGTTGGGCCCGATGATGCCAAACGCCTCTCCCCGCGGGACCTCAAACGAGATGTCTTTCAGTGCCCAGAACTCGCGCTGCAAATCAGATTGCTGCGGCAGTCGTCCAAGTAACCGCCTCCCCAAAGCTGGAATCAGATCACGCAGAGAGTCGTGGAGTTCACCCTTGCGAAATTTCTTTGAGACGTGATCCATACGGACAGCAATATCTGACATCAATAGGCCTCACACTTCAAGCGTTCCGTAGCGGTTTCGCCTGGCAGAACTTCACACCGGGTATCAGATGCTCTCAGCGAATTCCGGTTCGATCTTCTTAAATAGGGTGTATGAAAAGATTAACGTCAGCATGGCAAAGGTGAAACTGTAGGATACCCACTGCCAATCGGGCCTTTGACCGTGCACGATTGAGGAAAACCCTTCCAGGAGCGGCGCCATCGGATTTAATAACAGCCACCAGCCTCTCCGCCCGAACATATGCACGTCGTAGAATACCGGGGTAAAAAAGATTGCGAAGGTAAGAGTTACCTCCACGATATATTTGACATCCCGAAAAAAGAGGCTACCTGCCGAGACAAACAAAGCGATCCCAAGAGCCAACAAGACCGTTATACCCAACAACGGCAAGACCCACAAGACTTGGGCATTGAAGCCGAACCTGACGATAACAAGCAGCATTACCAGGACAGAACTTGCAATCAATAGGTCGAACAGCTGCGATAACACCGATGCAATCGGAAAAATCTCCTTGGGAAAATATACCCTCGTTACCAGGTTCTGATTGCCAATCAAGCTCTGCGATGAAAACTTAATTGCCGAGACCAGGAATGCCCAGGGAACAGATTTTGTAGCAACGCTGACTAGATCAGCTAGATCCAGCGGTTTGTGAGAGGCGAGAGCATAGCCATATCTTACCAACACGCCGGAGGCGACGATCAGCGCCGGCATCAGGATAGCCCAGAAAAAACCCATCACCGATTGCTTGTAGCGGACCTTGATGTCACGCGCAACAATCATAGCCAGAAGGTGCCGGAATTTATAAAGTTCCCGGAGTTCCGCTCTCATAGGTTTACCTTCAGTTGTATTTCCGATTGACAGGTTTGACCGCGCGTCCGAGGAGATACTTGTCAACGCCGTCTGCGAGTGCTTGTGCATATACGGCGAGGGCTCCATCAACGGCATCAATGGTTCTGTTAATGTCCTCGTCGGTATGAGAAAAGCTTACGACCAACGACGGTGCGATGATTCCCGTCCGTATCAACGACTGCAGGAACAGAGTACGGAAGGCCTGCGAGGGTTGGCCATCTCGATCTTTGGTCACGTAGATCAAGTTGCTAGGTCGACCGACGACGTCAAAATAGCCGGCCACTCCGTTGCGATCTATACACTCTCGAATTCCTGTGAGAAGACGCACTCCCTGCCTCTCAAGATACTGAACGACATTGCACCGGCGATAGATATTCAGGGTCTCCTGAGCGGCAGCAAGGACATGCGTTTCCGCTCCGTGCGTCGTAGAAAGCAAGAACACCCTTTCCCGGTCGTGGTCCAGGCCACCGAGTCTCATGATTTCCCGCTTGCCAGCCAAAGCAGCAATGGCGAAACCATTTCCCATGCCTTTCCCGAAGGTCGAGAGATGAGGGACCACGTCATAAACGGCCTGAGCACCGCCAAGATGCCAGCGGAACCCGGTGATCATTTCATCCAGGATAAGAAGGCTTCCGTCCTCTTCACAGAGCTGCTTTAAGTGACGGAGGAAATTGTTCTGTGGTTCTACCGCGGTGGCCGGCTCGGTAATGAAACAAGCAATCCTCTTTGGATACTTGGCAAAGAGTTCCCTGACACTCTCCAGATCGTTGTAGCGAAATGAGACCGTAAGATCCTGCAACACCCGGGGAATCCCGGCCCTCATCTCGGTCTTTCCGATAAACCAATCATCGATAGAGAAAAATGGATGGTCCGAACAGATCGCTACCATGTCACGTTCTGTATAAGCACGCGCAAGTTTTATCGCAGCCGTCGTGACGTCGGAACCGTTCTTAGCGAACTTCACCATATCGGCATTCGTCAGGACGCCAAGAAGATCTTGAGCATAGTCCATCTCAATTTTGGCAGGGCGAGTGAAGTTACAACCCAGAAGCATCTGCCGGTGGGCAGCTTCAACCACAGGCTCAAAGGCGTGTCCGAGAGTCACCGACCTCAGGCCCATCCCGTATTCGATGAATTCGTTACCGTCCACATCCCAAACATGGCATCCCTTCCCTCGAACAATAAACGCAGGCGCAGCTTCGGGAAATTGATCATCTCCTTTTGAATAGGTGTGGGCGCCGCCGGGAATGATAGCGTGGCTTCGTGCTTGCAGGCGTCGCGACTCGCAGAAGTTCATATCAACTCCGGCCTTTGACAGACTAACGGTCATGCTGGACCACACTCGATGCAGGCTCCAAGGCAGCCTGAAGATAACGTATTTTGATGTCGCGTCCGCCAAAGATATAACCGGGCTCCGGGTAGCGCCAGAATTCAGTGGCAGTTAGCACGCTCAGAGCACAACTTTGCGACAGTAGAAAGCCTCAGCGTATCCGCTGGAAGCGTTGCATTCCATACCTCGTATGCGCATGAGTGCCATGAAGGTGCTCTCCTCGAACCAGCGTTTCGCATGTTGAGACTGGAAGGCGTCAACGATGTACCGGACCTTTTTCTCACACATTTCTCTTTCCAACGGCATGAACACCATTGGTCGACCAAGATCACCGTCATACTTCGGGATCTCGTACTCGAGGATCAGGTGATCACGAAACGTGTTTCGAGTCAGCTCTGACAACAATCGATGGTCTTGATGGGCATCCTGCGCATTATGTGTGAAGATCACGTCTGGGTGAAGCAGCTTTAACTCGCTTTCGAAGAACTCCTTCACACTGGTGCCCACAAACGGTAGGAATCCGTCGGGAAAGCTCTTAAAAATCGGTTCCCTGAGTTGCTTACCCGCGAACATTTCCGCCGCCTGGCGTGCCTCGCCCTCGCGAATTCCGATGGCACTAAATACCACCCAATGGACCCCGGCCGCCGGATAGCGTCTAGTTAGCTCTAGAATGGAGCCACCGCAGCCAATCTCGATGTCATCCGAATGAGCACCGAGGCAGAGAATCGTGAGCGGCTCCGAACTCGCTTTCCCCAGATCAACTCTCATCATGCCGAGACTAGTCCCGCGCAACTGTTCTTCCATACACACCAAGGCGCAGAACCTGATGCCTCCAACTCATCCAGACTTTGCTTGTCTTTAAACGTGTCCATGCATTGCCAGAAGCCCTCATAGCGCGGCGACCACACTTTACCCTCTGCGATCATTCGTTTCATGGGTTCATAGACAAACTCTTCCCCAGGCTTCAAATAGCGGAACACATCTTTGCGCAGCACGAAATAGCCTCCGTTGACCCAGATATTAGACTCTTTCATGCACTTGATCGCTCTGACTAACCCGTCTTCGCAGAGTTGTACTGTATCCATGCTGCTTGATCTCGGCTGGACAGAGAGAAACGACGCGTAACTATCACGGCGTGAGAAATCCTCAATCATTTGCGGAAGAAAGAAGTCGGTCAATCCGTCGCTATAGTTCGCCAGGAACACTTCGTCACCTTCCAGGTACGGTTCGACCAGACGCAAACGGTCGCCGATGGTGGAGCGCTGTCCGGTATCGACAAAAGTGATCTGCCAATCGTCGATATCCCGCTGCATGAAATCGAGTCGCCGCCCGCCCTGTGAAAAAACGAAGTCGTTGGACACCGATTCTTCATACTCGAGAAAGTAGTTCTTAATCACGTTTCCCTTGTAACCCAGGCAGATCACAAACTCCTTGTGTCCGTAGTGGGCATAATATTTCATAACGTGCCATAGAATAGGGCGCGTACCGACGGTGACCATCGGCTTAGGCACGTCTTCCGAGTAGCCCCGCAGCCTCATTCCGGCACCACCACAGAACAACACTACTTTCATAAGCTCACCTCTATTGTCATAAGTCGACCACCATGGTTCAAGAAACAGTACAAGGAACTTGTTGTAGATCAACTCAGCAAAGCAACGGATGGCGCCGCTGCATGGTCTGCCTCCAGGCGATCTCTACGAATCGTCATTGCCGCGTCGGGAATATGGGCCAAATCGGCGCCCCGGAGGTAATCTCCCATGGTGGTTCCAGTACAGGCAGAGTCGATGTTATGGGCCCCACGGTGGCCGAGCACATCATCGAGATGCACTGTCCGAAAATCGATACTGTAGCGCGTGACGTCCGATGTATTTGGCACCGTTGAATGCAATTGCGCCGCAGAAAATAGATAGGCTCCGCCTATCGCGCAGACCAGCCTGATCTGTGGATCCAGGGCGAGCGGCTCTTCCGCACGCGGCTGCACGCGCGTGTCGGCTTTTACGTGCGCGGCTGCGTTGTACCTGCTTTCCTGATTCCACCTCTGATAGTCGTACTGACTCGATCCATTCCGTATGGGCCGGTCGAAGTACTGAGGATGCAAGGCCATACAGTTCTCGCTGTTCAGGTCGTAAATAGGCATCCACCAATTGATCTGGCAGAAGGGCGCCGAGTACCATGTGTCGCGATGGGGATGAAATGCATATGCAATTCCAGACTTCAGATAGTCTCCCGGAAATGCTGTGCGCATACGCGGCACATCGAAATAAACCTTATCGAGATTGCAGCCTGCGTCCCTTAGGACACCCTGAATATACCGCTTGGACTCCGGGTGATGAATGAACTTTGGTTTTAGCACCGCGAGAATCTCGGCGCATCTTTCTGCAGCTAAGTTCTCGTGCACCTTGAGTGGATCGAACGGGTAGAAGGCCTCCTGAATCAATTCCTGCGCCAGCCTACAAAGCTTCAAAGTGTTCTCAGAAGGAGATCGATAACAAATCGCGCCATGATACAGCTCTTGTAGCCGGGCATCGTCACTCATTTTGGAATCCACAAAGATATTCATACAGGACTCTCTTTCTATTTCGATTGGCACCGAGATTGCGGTCGCACACGCATCTTCTTTGCCGGAGAAGATTAGGGCGCTTAGTAGACGGTCACCTGGGGGATGGGGACTACGAACTGTCCGCCCCAGTCGCGAATGAACTGCAGTTGCTCTATGATTTCGTCCTTCAGGTTCCACGGCAGGATCACGACATAGTCCGGCTTCGTCTCGCAGATGCGGTCGGGATGATAAATCGGAATACGGCTGCCGGGCAGGAATCGCCCTTGCTTGTAGGGGCTGCGGTCCACTGTGTACTCAATCAGATCCTTGCCAATACCGCAGTAATGCAACAGGGTGGCGCTCTTGCCCGGCGCGCCATAGCCGGCTACCTTCTTTCCCTGCCTCGCTGCAGAGAGAAGGAAAGCGAGCAGCGCAAACTTCGTTTCCTTCACCTGCTGGGTAAAGCTATCGTACCCTTTCAGATTGTCGAGGCCCGCCCGCCGTTCATCGGCCAGCACCCTGTCCACGTTAGGCTCCACGGGATGGGTCTGGCTCTCCACTCTGCACGCATAGACTCGGAGTGATCCACCGTGCGATCTCAGTTCCTCGACGTCGAACACCTTCAGTCCATGCGCCTTCATGATCTTGATGGTTGTGAGCAACGAAAAGTAGGAAAAGTGCTCGTGGTAGATGGTGTCGAACTCATTGAGCTGGATCAGCTTTAACAGATGAGGGAACTCGAGCGTCAGCACCCCTTCCGGCTTCAAAATCACCTTGAGGCCTTCGACAAAGTCGTTCAGGTCAGGCACCTGCGCCAGCACGTTGTTGCCGAGCGCGAGGTCGGCGCAACGGCCCTCCGCGGCGAGTTCCTTGGCCAGCTTGGTCCCGAAAAAGCGCACCATGGTGGGAACGCCCTTTTCGACCGCCACCTTGGCAACGTTTGCTGCGGGTTCTATACCGAGCACAGGGACATCGCGGCTAGAAAAATACTGCAGCAAATAGCCGTCGTTGCTCGCAACCTCCAGGACGAAGCTGTCGCCTCCCAGTCTAAAGCGCGTCTTCATGGCTTCACAGTACTTTTCGCAATGCTTGAGCCATGAATCGGAAAAGGAAGAAAAATATGGGTAATCACGGAAGATGCTCTCTGCGCTCTGATATTCCTCCAATTGCACCAGCCAGCACTCCTCGCAGACAGCAACATGTAGGGGATAGTAGGACTCGCTCCGGTTAAGGTCTGCAGCCGAGGGGTAGGTTTCGCAGAGTGGTGACATCCCAAGATCAACAAACGTACGCTGGAGGTTAGCGCCGCAAAAGCGGCATGTTTTGGTAACAGCCTGCAAATCAAGCTCCTGTACAAGTGCCGCCGTAGTCATGTTTTTCTAGAGTTCCTCAGGCGCCTATCGCGGTCTCGACACATCTGCTGGTCCAGTGCAAGGCACTGTCTAGTTTGCCGGCATTCTGTAGACGCCGAATCTCGCTGATTCGGGTGTATCGTCCATGCTCAAGATCCGCACCTGTGAGTCCAATTGTGCGGTAAGCCTGGTAAAGCTCCTGAGCACCTTTGCGCGCGGTCCATTGCGGACGAAAAGCGGGAACGAGACGTGTGAACTTGTCGAAACTGACACGGTAACAGCGGAGATCCGGTCCGCCCCCTGGAGCGTATTCGACGCGACAGCCAGGAACAACTTCGGTCACGATGTCAGCTAGTTCGCGGATGCGGAAGTTCTCGTCGTTGCGGCCTACGTTGAAAGTCTGGTTATGAACAACTTTACGCGGGGCATCCAATACCGCGACAGCCGCGCCAATAATGTCACGGATGTGGACGATCGGCCGCCAGGGTGTGCCGTCACTCTTGATGCAAACCTTGCCCGTGGTAAACGCCGACGCAACCAAATCGTTCAGCACGATGTCGAGACGCAATCGCCCAGACACGCCGTAGGCGGTCGCGTTGCGCATAAACACCGGAGTAAACTCATCGTTGGCCAGCCGCGAGATATCCCGTTCAGCAAGGACCTTCGATTCACCATATGGAGTGACGGGATTCAGATTCGAGGTCTCGTCAAGAAAGTCATCGCCCGCTGCGCCATAGGTGCTACATGAAGAGGAGAAAACAAATCGGGATACACCCGCCTGTTTCGCTAGCCGTGCCAGTTGCACCGACGCGATGTGGTTGATGTCGTAGGTCAGGGGAGGATCAAGATTGCCCAGGGGATCGTTCGACAAGGCAGCGAAGTGCACAACCGCCTCGAAACCCCTGAGATCAGCGACGGAGAGATCGCGAAGGTCTTTGCGAATCTCCGGGGACCAAGAGACCTCTCCGCCGAAATTGCAGTTGGCAAACCAATCGGTATCCAGCCCGACCACCTCATGACCGATGGCGCGCAGAATGGGGAGGGCCACCGAACCGATATAACCTTTATGCCCGGTAAGTAATATCTTCATATATGCCTATTTCATTCACGGTTTTAGGGAGCTTTCTTGTCAACTCGGGACCTCAACCAACAACCCACCTTCGTGCAGCAGCACCGCCGCCTGGTGAATTTCGCTGAACGCTACTCCGGAACGCTCTGCGATATCCAACAGCGAATTCTCACCATCTGACAAATTCAAAACCCAGAGACAAGCATTAATCTCCGCGCCGATCACCTTGCCGCCCATCGATTGATAGAGGTTTCTCTTGCCCAGTTGCGGCTCGCAATATGGATTCTGGTTCACATATGTGCCGTTATTTTCGAGCACCTCTACGGTTGCAGTGCATAAACGGAGGGCCGCAGCCAGTGACTGAGGCTTGATGAAGTCGAGATTGTCAGCAGACGTGTGGTATTCCGGGAATGTGCCCCATATACTTCGCATTAAACACCCAACCGGCAGGTTGAACCCGGGCGAACAATATTGCCTCTCGTCATATCCGTAGGGTGAGAAGCCGAGAATCTCGTAGGGTTCATCCTGATGCCGGAGAACGTTTGTGACAACGCGATCGACTTCCGTATCTCCCCGCCTGCTCTTCTTGTAATGGAACGCACCAGTATTTCCGATTCCAGTCAGCACAAGTCCGTGGCGGATGCGGTCCACGTGATGGCGGTTCTCCGACAACCAAGTAATCGCCCCTATGGTTCCAGGGATGAAAACGAAGCGGTATGAGTAGCGAAGATCGCGACCGAGAAGTGACTCCGCCAGCGCGGTCGCCACAGTCAGTCCGGAAAGATTGTCGTTAGCCAAAGAGGGATGGCAAGCGTGACAGGAAATCAGAACCTCTTCGGTGGACTTACCGGGGAGATAGCACTCTCCATATGTCAAAGATCCATCTTCAAGCGAAGAGTCGATGCATATCTCGTACTCACCATCCTCGAGAGCGAGCATATCTCTATGGGAGAGGCAGAACCCCCAGGCCTCCTTGTAATAGGACGTGCGATACGGGATCCAGTCCGGATATTCGGTGATGGTATGCAGATATGGTCTCAGCTCACGGAGTTGAAAGGTAGCGGATACGGGCACGCTGTAATTGACGACGTGGAGGTTATGCCGCTGAAAATCAACAACCCGGACACCACGCGAGTCCTTAATGTATGCGTCGCGGATGTTCCACTCCTTAGGAACAGTCCAGTCGAAGACCGCTGTACCGGTGGGCACTTCGAAGAGCTTGAGCGGAATCCGTTCACCAATCAGGTTCAGTGTTTGCCGTATCCCGTTGCCCGTGATGCTACGGCATATGGGGTAAAGACGGCTGGCGAAGCTGTGCAGCTGGCCGCCGAGCTCCGTGCCATTTTTCACTTCGAACTGACTTAATAGACTAGCGCACATTGGAAATCCGGATAGGTGCGGTCACGTTCAGAGATGAGCTCAGGGGCCGCAGGCCACTGAATTCCGAATGCCGGATCGTCCCACCGCACTCCGCGAGCGGAATCGGCCTGGTAGAACTCCGACATCTGATAGAACACTTCTGTCTGGTCTTCCAGGGTCAGAAAACCGTGAGCACATCCTTCTGGGATGTAGAGCATTTGGCGATTTGCGGCCGTGAGCGTCAAACCGGTCCACTGCTTGAAGGTCGCTGATTCCGGGCGAAGGTCAATCACAACGTCATATATTGAACCCTTTACGCAGCGCACCAGCTTCGCTTCGGCAAAGGGCTCTACCTGATAATGCATACCGCGCATCGTGTGCTTCTTGGGGTTGTAGGAAATGTTGCACTGAACCAGGTGTGAGTTCAGTCCCTGCTGATCGAATTCCCGCTGACACCAAGAGCGTGCGAAAAAGCCGCGCTCATCAAATCTGGGATCGATGCTGATCTCGAAAGCTCCAGCCACTTTGCATTCCTGAAATATCATTGGGTTGATCTACCGCGATTAGCGATTCCGTAGCTAGCTTCGGGTTGGAACTTCCTGTCTTTCAAGACCTGCCCAGACCAAGGCGGCGCGCGCGCCTATCAACACCTTTTCTCCCAGGGCACTTCGGCAGATCATGACCCCAATCGCGGTTCCGAGCGTATTCGTCATGAGATCAGTCACCCCAGAGCTACGTGTTGGAAGGAAGGCCTGAAGAACTTCGATCGTGACACTTGTGAGCAATCCCACCAGTATTGTCGCCATTGCCGGCCGGCTGGTCCACCGCACCAACGAGAGATAGGCGCAAAGGCAAAACCCGAGAGGGATAAACCCCCCGATGTTGATCAAAACGTCTTCGTAGTAGCCCCATGTGGGGTGATATTCCCTCCAGGGAGCCCGCAGGAACTCCTGATGCAAAACGAAATAGCGAGAAGGGATCTCTAAATCTGTCGCGGCGTCCACGCTGTTGTGCGCCACCCGGCCCTCATGTTCGTTCAAGAGATAGAGCGCAACGGGTGCTTCGCCGGTCCCAAGTGCCGGTTTTCTGTTTTCTTTCCAGCCGGAGTATCTATCAGCAATCTGCCCAGCGGTGAGTTCTTGCCCATAAATTGCTAACCTGGTGATTTCTCCTTGCCAACTGTTGTGCGCGGTCGGAGAATTCGCCAGGACTAGCCGGCCCGTCAGATCGTTCCGTGTTCCGGAAAGCGGAGAAACACAGGTCAGAATGCCGTTGACGTAAATCGACATACCTTGGGCATTCAACGCAAAGGTGAGGAAAAGCGGCTGCAGGCTCCCCTGAAAGAGACCTGGCACCGATATGAGCGCGGTCCTGGAGGTGCCGTTGGCATCGATATTGTTCCGGCGAACGACTAAAGAGTTTCCAAACTGATGCAGCGAGAATGGCTCTCCTGGATGGGCCGACTCAGCAAACGAAAGAATCGTACCACCGTTCTGGCTGCGTGCTGCTTTCAGAGCTATCTCGAGGGTCCCGGACGCGTTGTCTTCATCCCTCTTCCGAAAAGCAGCCGCACTTACCGCCGTACCGTGTTTCCCGAACTGCAGCCCGTCTCCTGTCTGGAGCCAGTGCACACTATTCCTGGGCGCCGAGAATGGCCATAAACCGGCGGTCAGAATCACACAGACGATGAGGACACACAGTAGAGCCAGCACCTTCCGATATGGTTGCGAGAACCTTATCCATCAGACTCGGATCCACTGGTGCGATCTTCCGCATTAAAACGCAGGCGGCAAGCTATGTTGTTTGGGATTTGCACAGCTGGTAGATGATTGTTGTTCTTAATTGTCCTGCAAGGCCTCGAGCATCACAGGGGTCTTCTTGCTCAACGCGCGATCATAGGCTTGAAGCAGATGCCTGACTGAGTGCTGCCACGCCAGCTCGCGGGCCACCCGCTGCATTCCAACTTCACCCATGTATTTCCGCTCTTCCGGGTGCTCCAGCAGCCAGAGTATCTTCGCGGCGAAATCCGGGACCTGGTTCTGATTGTCGCTGTAAAGAGATGCTTCTCCTGCACTGAAGCGGCCCTCCTTCAGATCAAACTGCACGATCGGCTTTCCCAATGCCATGTATTCCATGATCTTGATCATGGTCGAAATATCATTCATCTCGCATGGCTTGTCTGGATTCACGCATACGTCGGCAGTGGAAAGAATGTCCAACAACTCCTGGTCAGGGATCCTGCCAGTAAAGTTCACCATATCGGCGAGCCCCTTCTCTTCCACCATCTTTCGCAATCCCGCGAGGCCGGGCCCCCCTCCGACGCAGGTAAAGTGAATGTCCTTCCGGCCCAGGGCCTTAATATGCAGAGCCACATCCAGAAGTATGTCCAGGCCCTCCTGAATGCTCATGGTGCCGACATAGCCGACAAGAAACGGTTTTCCGTATCTCAATTCAGGCTTCGGGGGAACAGGTTTGAATGTTTCCAGATCGGGACCGTTACGAACGACGAAGACGTCGGCGGGATCACAGTTCCCTCTGGTGATCGCCAGCTGCCGGTAGCTGTTGTTGGTGGCGATGACGACGTCACTGTAGCGGTAGGTTAACCGCTCCAGATAAACCTGCGCCTTGTAAGCTACATCTTTCCTGTTGTACTTGGACAGATAGAGCTCGGGGTTTGCATCGTGATGGTCAAAAATGTACTTGACGCCCAGACACTTGAAAGGAAGGGCGACGAGAAAGATGTCGTCAGGAGGGTTGCAACCCTGAATTACATGGAATCCACGCCGCAGATAGATCCACCAGGAGAAAATAAATTCCCACATGAAAGCGCAGCTGAACTCCCAGACATACCCGAAGACGCTGTTCCCTTCTTTGGTTGCGGGATGCCGGTAGATGTGTACGCCGTTAATGAACTCGTATCCCTTGGTGTATTTTTTGCCTTTTGGGCATAGGACGGTTACCTGGTAGCCACGCTCGCGGAGCGAGCAGGCCTCTTTCCATACGCGGGGGTCAAATGGGACGGGCAGGTTTTCAACAATGATGAGGACTTTCTTCACGATTTGCCCCTTGCCTACTGCAGTCGTTGATATAGGCCGGCCAAGGCGCACATGGTTGTCGCCTGCCCCCAGTGGAGTGTGGGGGTCTTATTCACCAGGCGCCGGGAATAGCGGCGATAGTAGAAGTGGCCAGATGGATCCTGCATGTTGGTTATGGTCCACTGTGCAATCTTCAGCGCGAGCGGCAGGCTTTCCGGGTCGCGCCCGGCGAAGAACACCAGGGTATCGATGGCCTGGGCACAGCATTGAATGTCGATGGGTAGAGTCTTGTGGTTGTAGTACCGGGGGGTTCCATCACGGAGAAAGAAGGTCCGTTTCCAGTACTCGTATCCGCGTGCCAGGTTGCCCTCAAAGCGGCGATCTGCCGTGCTGTCGGTATAGTGCTTGAAGCAGTCCAAAACATAGGCAGTGTGAAAGTTATCGACCCAGTGAAGGTTCTGCTTCTCACCGTAGTACCAGGATCCATCCGACCGCTGGTACTGCATCGTGTACTGCATCGCCTTCAGCGCCAGTTCACGATAGGGCTCATTCCGCGTGTAGCTATAGGTGCGGGCAAGGAGACTGCCACCAAGTGTATTTGCATTATGAACCTGGTTGGTCTCAATCGGGATATAGCTAAGGCACGTCCCATCGCCATCCGGAACGGCCTTGAGATCGTGCAAAATGTGCTCGCATGCACTGGCAGCGGTTTGCAGGTAAAGCTCGTTGTGGAAGTGTTCATATCCGTCAAGGAAGGCATGGCCGATCAGAGAGGTCCACACAATGGTCGGCACGCCCGCGGGCAGATAGAAGGTGCGGGATTGATAATCGAAGTGATTACCCCAGCATGCTCCTGAGTAGCCTCGGGACTGATTGGCAATCAGCCATTGCAAAGCAGATTCCGCTTTCTCAGCCCAGATTTGTTCGCCGGTAGCTTTGTGAAGGCGGATGAAGCCGCGAGCCAAGAAGCCCATTCCTTTGGTGGAATGACCCTTGGCTACGCCGAGGAAAGGCCTCAGGTTTAGCGGAAAGCGGCGCACCCCCTGCTGCAGCGCAGTACGGAGGAATGGGTTGCCGAAGGTGAGCGGACGCACAAACTTTGCGTTGAGCCCATCGAAGGTATCGTAGCCGCGATAGCCGTTCCTTTCGAGCCAACCAAAGAGTCGCAGAATCGATTCGTGAACCTGGTCTTTTTCTGCGGCGCCGGGCCCGCCGGCCTGTATTTTCCTAATAGCAGCTGTTGCCATTTGTCTTACTCACCCGCCTGATCACTCATGCGCGCAAGAGCACGCTCTCGTGTAGCACTATGAACGTCTTTACCTGACCTGCGAAAAGTCGAGCAGCATTTCCTCAGCGATCTCGCAGATGATGTGTCCCGTGAGGAGGTGACACTCCTGGATGCGGGGCGTTTGCTGCGATGGAATACAGATGGTGCAGTCCGCCACATCTATCATCAGACCGCCGGAGGCCCCCGTCAGAGCAATGGTGTAGATGGATCCGGCCCGGGCTACTTCAAGCGCCCGCAAAACATTGCGCGAGTTTCCACTGGTGGAGATACCGATGGCCACGTCACCCGGTTTTCCCAGGGCTTCCACCTGACGGGCGAACACCAGGTCGAATCCATAATCGTTGCCGATGGCCGTCAGTGAAGAAGTGTTCGCATTCAGAGCGAGAGCTGGGAGTGCGCGGCGTTCTTTGAGGTAACGGCCCGTGAATTCCGCTGCCAGATGCTGCGCATCGGCTGCGCTGCCTCCGTTGCCAAAGAACATGACCTTGCCGCCGGCATGCATCGATTTCACGATTTCAATCGCTGCCTGCGCCACCAATGCGTGGAACTTAGCGTCGCGCAGCAAGAGCTGCTTTACATCTATGTTGCTCTGAATCCGCTCCTGCACCAGGTCGGTGAGAGCGACCACATCTGATTCCAGTTTCATACTTTTGGCGCCTCCGCAAATGAAGTGCCGGTTTCTACATCGGCCAGGATGTGCTGTGCGCTCTGGTAGCGCTCTGGAGTGCCGATGTCGATGCATCTGCCCGAATGACGATAAGCTCTGAATCGCTTTCCTTCGTGTAACCACGACGGGAACAGTTCCGTCTCCAGGGAGACAGGAAATCCAGGAGTTACCTGGCGAAGGATGGCCTTGGCCGCCATGTAGATTCCAGCGTTGACGTATTGCTGGCTATAGGCAGCTTGCTTTTCTCTGAACCCGAGTACGCGCCCGGAAGGATCCACCGAGACCAAACCGCAATCCACTCGCCCATCGGCAGGCGTTACCAGCATCGAGATGTCGACCTTCGCGTCACGGAAGTCGGCGGCAAACGCTGCCAGATCTGCGTCCGTATAGCTGTCGCCATTCATAATCAGGACAGAGTCGGATTCAACCAACCCGACGGCCTTGCGCAAGGCCCCACCGGTTCCCAGCGGGACTGATTCGATCGAGTACTCCAGCTTGCAATCGAGGGTTCGATCGGCGAAGTGTGCGCTAATCATATCCCTCTGGTATCCGACGGCCAAAATCACGCGCTGGAATCCGTGCCTTTGAAGCTGGCTGACCAGTATCTCCAGGAAAGGGCGATCGCCGATCCGTGCCAGGGACTTGGGAGCATTGCCCGTGACGCTTCGCAGCCGAAGGCCCGTGCCTCCGCAGAGAATGATGGCGTCAGCCGGAGTGGGCATATATCTCGCTCCGGTCACTCGCCAGGGATTTGTCGTACGCTACTTCCGGCTCGTATACAACAACGTCGCTTCCGCGGTTGGAGAAGGAGAATGGAACGCACAGGAGATTCTTCAACCGCCTTCTCAATGCTTCCTTCCGCTCGGGTGGAACAAAGAAGAGCATAAAGCCGCCGCCACCCGCGCCCAGGAGCTTGCCGCCCAGCGCTCCGGCACTGCATCCGGCTTCGTAAATCTCGTCGATGTTGCTATTCGATATTCTCTGGGTGAGGGTTCTCTTGATTCGCCAGCCTTCGTGTAACAGCCTGCCGAATTCTCTCAGCGAACGGTTAGGGCTGGTCACAATCGACTCCGCCTCGTCCACCATTTGCAGCATTTCCATCAATTCCCTTTGCCGGTGCGGCGTGGCCTTGAGTTGGTCCTTTGCGATCTCTGATGCGGTGCGCGAAAATCCGGTGAAATACAGGGCCAGGTGCTCTTCCAATTCCTGCAACCTGCTAGGAGACGCCATGATGCGTTTTACTTCGATGGCATCATTGGTATGGAAATTGATGCGGTTGAAGCCGCCATGCGCGCAGATTGCTTGATCCTGAGCGCCCACCGCCTCTTGCAAAATGTCCCGTTCGACGTGGATGGCCTCCGCGGTGAGTGCATACTTGTCTCGCATCTGATCCTTCAGAGCGTACAGTCCCAAAAGAAAGCCAACGGTAAACGCGGAACTTGTGCCCAGACCTGTGCGTGCAGGCAAGTCAGCCACGTGATGAACTTCTACCCCGTCTTCGATGCCCATGAATTGGAGGCAGGCGCGCACGGACGGGTGCTCGATCTGGCTATTTCTGGCGACGTTCTCTACCTTCGAATAAGAAATACGGCTGTGATATTCGAAAAACGGAGGCAGCCAACGAGAGGTGATGTAACAGGACTTATCGATGGTGGTCGATAGAACGGCCCCGCCGTGCTCACGGTACCAAATCGGGTAATCGGTGCCGCCGCCGAAAAAGGAGATGCGGAGTGGGGTACGCGTAATAATCAAGGAATATCTCCAGTGTGTCGTTCAGTTCGGCAGCCGCGCGGCAGAACCTGGTAGTCCTGTCACGGCGAAGCCAGGAGCGAATGCTCGACGTTCGATGCGAAATAAGAGCCTGTCCCAATACCTGATGGCCGACCATTTCAGCCGAGGCAGCATAACCTGAGCTCGCTTGGCGAGAGGCCAGCCAAAGATGGCTCGAATCCACGAATACTTCCATGACATGTGGGGCGGTTGGAGTTGTCCGCCGAGTTCCCGGGCTATCTGCTCTACCTGGGCGACAATGTCCATTCGTTCGGGATAAAAGAAGATCATCCAGTTCTGGAGGTATTTCACAGACGCTGCGCCGGTTCTCTCGCTGGCCTCGAGCGAACGCAGATACTTGATATGCAGTTCCATGGAGCGCATCTGCGCCACACGCTTCCTGTCAGAGTTTCCTATGTAACTCAGACTGTCCGCGCCGGAGGAGCGATAGTACACCCGGGCCTCAGGCACGAAGCGCACGCCGTCGCTGGCTAGGAGCACGCGGCAGAAGAATTCGCCGTCATCATCTCCCAAGAGACGGGTGTCCCACGGGCCGGCGGCTTCGACCAGCTCACGGCTGACCAGCCACGAGGCGGTCTGCATATAGGCATTGTGCTCCATCTTGCGCACAAGCCAATCGACGGGGGAAAGATCGCACCACAGGGCGCTGGGAATAAACTTTGTCTGGTGATAGCGGTACATAAAACTGCCCCAGCTACCGGAAAGCAAAATGCGCGTGCTAGAGGATTGCTCCAACGCAGCCATCTGGCGTGCGATTTTGTCTGACGCCAACAGGTCATCGGCATCCAGGTACTGGATGTAATCCCCTTTACTCAGCAGGAAGAGGTTGTTGCGGGTTGCCGCGGCGCCTTGATTTTTCTGGTTTACGACTCTAAGCTGCTCCGACTCAAACTGCCGGGCTACCGCCAACGTCTGATCTGTCGAACCATCGTCCAGGACGATGATCTCCTTGTGATCCCATGTTTGGGCTATCGCCGAGCGGAGTGTCTCGGAGATCCACTTCTCAGCGTTATAGGCTGGGATGAGAATGGATACCAGAGGCCTCATGCCGTGCGACGCATCCTGAGCATGCTGACGTATGCATTCCTCGTTAACTCGGCGACCGCATCCCAGGAGTGATGGATATTGGCATAGTCTTTGATCTCTTGCCGCCGGGTGGCCAATTGCCGATACAACGCGCTTGCGAAATAAGTCTGGATCGCTGAGGCTAGATCATGCGGATCGGCCGGACGACACAGATAGCCTGTCTTCCCTTCGACAATCTCCTCGCGAAAGGAGCCGACGTCGGTCGCGACCACCGGCAAACCAAAACTATAAGCCAAGAAAAGAACCCCACTCTGAAAGATTTCGTTATAGGGCAATACGAGCACGTCCGCCGCCTTAAGGTATATTTCTGCCTCCTCTTCGGGGATAAAGAGGGCTTTCAGAATGATCTGATTGCTGGCCAGCTCTGGACCGAATTTCTGGCGTAATTCTTCCAGGTATGGCTCACTGCCTTTTTGCACTTCGCCGGCAATGATGAGCTTATAGCCCGGATCGCTGGCTACCAGCTGGCGAAAGGCCGAAAGCAAGTGTTCGATACCCTTGTACGGCTTAATCTTGCCGAAAAACAGGATGGTCTTCTCTGTCTCTCGGAGGCCAAGCTGGGACTTTGCTTGTGCCGGGGAGAGATCTGTATCTGGAAACGCATTGTTAATCGGATGGCGGATCACGGTTACGTATTCTTCATGTACGCCGAAATCTGTAAGCAACTCATCTTTCATTTTGCGGGTGTGCACGAAGATGTGGTCTGCGAGCCGATACTGAATTGTGAGTGTGAGGCGATTCCAAAAGGAGTCGTTCTCATCTCTCCTGGCCTTATTTACATTGTGCGCCGTGAGGGCGATTTTCTTTCCCAGAGCTTTGTAATACAGCATGAGCACGGTACGGTCGATGAGTTCGATCTTGCTATTCCATAGAATATGGAAGATCCCCGGCTTAGCAACCGCTGCGTATTGGATGAGAGATACATAGTGACGTAACGTCACGAGCAGCTTTGAGGCCAACGTTCGCTTTGACCGTTGCGCGGGCCACAAATTGAAAAACGTCAGGTTGGGTGTGTTGTGCATTTCAGGGCTATCGACAATATCGCTGCCGATTACGTCGAGGCGCACGTTCTGAGAAATGAGCGCCGTCGCCAAGCCGTAGGCATAGGGCCGGTCGCACCCCCCGGTTAACAATGCAGCACCGAGTTCGGCTGGCGATGCCTTGGAGATCGTAGGGCTAATATTTTCGGCGAGGGTAGACACGGTGTAAGGATGACTCAAGACGTTTTCAAATCAATGTTGCCGCTCGGCTCTGTTCGATTCAATTCCAGCGATCGACGATGCGATTCAAACGCTTGTCCGGCGTAGGTCCAGATTTTGAGCACGCAAACGAATCGCTCGCACGGGTCAGCGGCGATTACCCACCGCACTACTTCTACTGCGGCGTGGCGTAATAGTTTGATTGGGACCCCGAGGAGGCTCCGGCGATGGGGGACGACACCATACTCCCGCACGTCGGACCTACCCTTGTTAAACCACCACATGAGGAAATATTTCTTCCTGATACGAGCCTTTTCGACTGGGTGGTGCGTGATCGCCTGTGGTTCGTAACGCATGCGGGCTCCGGCGGCCATCACGCGCCGGCCAAACTCGGTGTCCTCACCGCTCAATAAGCCTTTCCCACTCCGTCCCAGGTCGGTTCGAAAACCACCATACTGCTCAAATACTTCCCTGCGAAAGGCCATGTTGGCGCCGAAAGGAGGTTCGGTCAACTGATCTCCTTCGGTGTCGGGATCAAACATCGCCAGTGGCCCGCAGATGAATGAGTGCTTCGACGACACCCAGCGCGGAGGGTGGCCGTCCCATTGAGGCACTACACGTCCACCGGAACCGCTCCAATCACCGCTGAACAGATGCGCAGTGAGGCTCTGGAGCCATCCCGGATCAGCCGTTTCGTCATCGTCGATGAAAGCTAGAATCTCACCCTCGCCAGACCGGACACCGGTGTTGCGGGCGAAAGATATCCCTTGCTGCTGCTCGAATGCGTAGCGAACTCGCTGCGGATATCGGCGTTGAAAGTCTTTCACCACCTCGTGGGTGTCGTCGGTTGAGTTATTGTCCACAACCAGGAGGTCCCATTCGAGCGATGAAGGCATTGTTTGCGCGACAACACTCTCGAGCGTCTTGCCCAGGCTTTGGGCACGGTTGTAGGTGCATAAGATAACGCTGATCCTTGGTTGCTTGGCATTCATTTAAAACCTGGCAGTTCCGGAATTGGGCATGGTTCTCCTCATCGTTTTTGTCGCCGCAATGCTGACAATTAGGGCGCAGAACACCAGAATCAAATAAACAATTGGTGTTCGGAAAGCACGCAAGCGCCTTTCATAGGTATGTAGCGGACTGTCCAGGAGTGGATGAGTCAGGAAAGACAATTGGCGGCCGCTCACTCCCGCCAAGTCAAACACAACGATCTCGTTTTTTCCCTTTTGCAGCCACGGGCCGGGCACGTAGAGGGTAAACTGTGGGCCAATATTCCAAAATCGGCCTAGCGGTTGACCGTTCAACCATACTTCGCCCTTTACCAGCGGTCTGGTGTCGAGAAATGTGTCTGCCGGCTGGTTCACCTGGAATGTCGCACGGTAGAAACAAGCGCCTGTACAGTCGCTGGACTTGTAATCGAGGGAATCCACGTCCTGCATTGGCAGCGGATAGATAGACCATCCTGTAATTGCCTTTCCACCCAGCGTGGCCTGTTGGTTGATACCCACTTGTTCGTGCTGAATCTGGTGGCCAAAATTCACCCGGCCGGTGTCTTCTACGAGAATGTCAAGACGGGTATTGTCGTGGCTGACGTCCAGGGGCAGGACCAATTGATCCAGGCGGCGGTCGAGATGGCCGGCCAACACTCCGTCGAGGTACACCTGCGCATAACTGTGGAGTTCCTCAAGCTTAAGATCCCCTTTCATGGCGTGCGCAATCGATGTTCGATAAAGGATGTATCCGAAGTTTTGCCCGAGAGACTCCATCGTCAGGGGTTGCTGGGAGAAAACCGGCTTTGGTAGCGAGTCCCAGAGGGGTGCAGCCTGCGCGAGATGGATCGGCGGCAGTACGTGGACAGGTAGAGCAGCCGGCGGGGGAGGTGGTGTCTTGCCGGTAGCCCGCGTGATCACTTCGCGGAAGAGAAAAAACTTCGGCGTCAACTCACCGCTCTCACTCACAGGGGCGTCGTAGTCGTAGCTGGTCGTGTCCGGTTGATAATCCCTGCCATTGCTGTTCGCACCGTTCATCCAGCCGAAACTCGTTCCTCCGTGAAACATATAGAGATTCACCGAGTAGCCTTTCTCGAGCATCCATTGCAGCTCGGCGGCCTCCTGCTTCGCGTCCGTGACATGGTGTTTTTCGCCCCAGTGATCGAACCAGCCGTCCCAATACTCAGCGCACATCCTGGGTCCAGCGGGGCGCGCTTTCTCAAGCATCGAGAAAGCAGACTGTCCGTCGCCGCGGCCGAAATCGACCGCCGCCGGCAATTCGGGCAGAGAGCCTTTATCCAGAAACGCGGGCTGGTCAGCGGTGTAGAGCATGGCGCGATCGAAGCCGGAACTCAAGAGCAAATGATGGACCTGCTCGAGATAGGCACGGTCTGATCCGAACGAGCCATACTCGTTTTCGACTTGCACGGCGATGATCGGACCCCCGTTCCCGATTTGCAGCGGAGCAAGTTCCTGGCCCAGACGCTTCAGCCAGCTACGTGCCGCTGCGATATACGCCGGGTTAGAGGTACGAAGGACCATCCCCGGGTCGCGCATCAGCCACGCTGGAAAGCCGCCGAACTCCCACTCTGCGCAAACATATGGACCGGGCCGCAAAATGACATAGAGTCCCTCTTGCTGAGCTTCCCGGATGAATTCGGCAACGTCACGTTGACCCGAAAAGTCAAATTGACCTGGAGAACTCTCATGCTCGTTCCAAAAGATGTAAGTCTCAATCGTATTCAAACCCATGGCTCGCGCCTTACGAAGACGATCTCGCCAATAAGCGCGCGGTACGCGTGCATAATGGATGGCGCCAGAGATGATCTGGAATGGCTTTCCATCCAGTTCAAAGTGATCTCCGCTAGGTCTGAAGGTGTGGCGAACCGGCGGCGAGGTATTTTCAGCATGAAGCTGCCCCGAAAGCAGTATGAAAGCTATCCATAACATGGCAACTGCGAGAGCTTGTGTACGCAAGATTAAGTTCTCGTAACTGCTGCCAGAGGGCGCAAAAGGAAGGCTGGACCTTCCACTATTCGACCCCTTTTGCACTAGCTTCCATCATCCGTGACGGTGAAACTTTGGCCCGATACCGCAGCAGGAAAGGCAGTTGTGTCTCTGCGCTTGCGAGATCGAAGCGATCAAAAAAGCGGGTGACGGTAAGTCCCGCAAGATAAATGACACTAAAGACCGCCGCTTCCACCACAAGACTCTCCCAATTGCGCAACCCGAAGAGGCGAATCACAGGAACCACAGAGACCGCCGCAATCGAGCACAAGATCGGCTTTGAATAGGCACGGCGAATGGTGTGCCACAGTGATGTCTGGAAGTGCTCGCTGCACAGCACGAAGAAGTAGATGGTGTTGATGATCATGGGCAGCGCGGTTCCCAGGGCGGCGCCCGAGAATCCCCACAGCCTGATAAAGATGTAGCTCAGCGTAACGTTGAGGATGATCGCCAGCAACGCCGCGTAGACCGCCGGGCGAAGGATGCCACGGCCTACCATAATAAAGTACGTGGGCGATCCAGCTTGTGGAAGCAGATTACCTATCACCAAAATTGCGAAGGTAAGAGAAACGACCTGCAGGCTGCTTCCCACCCAGAGGCGCATCAGCGCGTTCGCAGAAACAACGGCGAACACCGCCATAGGTACTGCGGTAAGGGCAAGGTACTTGTGTGCCCGGAAGTGGAGCTCCTCTAATTTTTGGCGTTGTTGGCTGGCATTCAGTTCCGAAGCTGCTCCGAGGACAGGCCCCAGCAGCAAATCCGGAATCCGCCGCACCTTCGCCGCTCCCTGACTGGCCACGCTGTACCAGCCTACCGGAACGACCCCAACCATCCGGGCGAGGAAGAGCCTTTCCAGTTGACCCTGCAGGGTGGTCATTACATATCCCGCGTAGAGCGGCAGACTAAATGTCACTATCCGCCGGACCACAGTGATTTCGCAGCGAAACGGGTTTACAACTCGGGAGGGAAACAGACGGCGAGCAATAACAAACGCTCCAATAAGGAGAAACAACGAAGACGACAGTTGTGCGATCAGTAACCCAGCAACCTTCAACCCGGCAAGGAGCATGAGCACCGTCATCAACGCGCTGACAATCTCTGCCGAGACAATCAGCACATTAGTCAGATCCATGCGCTGCATGCCGTTGATCAGCGCCAAAAACGGCGCCGTCATCAGGAAGGTTGAAATGCACATAAGGACCAATGGCCAAAGCGGCAATATGGAAGCAGCGGTAGGAGCCGCGGGGCCACGAAATAGCTCTCTGATAATCAAGTGGGAGCAGGACCAAACAATAACCGAAGCAAGAACGCACATGAAGAGGCAGATGGCGCAGCTGGCGTCCAGCACCCGTTGAATTTCGTGAAGCTCTTTCGTTCCTCGCAGTTCGGCAACGAATTTTGTAACGGTCGGACCTAGGCCCGGATCCATCAGCCAAACAAAGCTGATGATCGTGGAAAGTATTGCCCAAATCCCGTACCCGGCAACTCCGACCTTGTGCAAAGTGAATGGGACCAAAAGCAAAGAGATCGGCGCTATCAGGAGCTTTCGCAATATTGAGAAGACAACACCGCGAGCCACCTTGAACCCGATTGGTTTATTCCCAATTCGCAGGGTTCGTGACAATAGACCCGGCGCCGGATTTTTCGGTTCAGACGCCTGCATCTGTCAGCTCCTCGAGGTCCACGTTGGTGAGCGCATCACTCAAATACTTGTTCAACCAGAACGGCGCAGACTTGCCTGTAAGGAAAGCAGCGGGACACGCGGCCGGGAGAAACCGTTGCCCAATAGCCGTTGTCTTGCCTGAGCGGGTCTATATTGCAGGGGAAGGAGCCCGACCGTCTCGGGCCTAATTCAGCGTTGACTGCGACTGGTCTGAGTGGTTGGGCGAACCCCGAACTGACTGGGGAAAGCCGACCCCCATTTACTGCACGGTTACAGTCAGGTTAGTCGGAGGGGCCGGAATCTGACTGGACGAAGAAGAATCGGCGCTGTAACAGCTTGTGCGGTTAAACGACAGCATGCCACCCGTTCCGTCCGGAGGTCCACTCATCTGGTTCAAGTAGCAACGCATAGCCGGGTTGGAGCTGCCGTAGCCGCCATCCGCCGAAGCGCTGAAGGTGCCTCCAGAGCATTGGCTGGCGGAAAGCGCGAGCGACCATTGGTAGGTCCCGCCGGTACACATCCCAATATCACCGCTTCTCACGTCCGGGCCGACCGATGGATAAGGCGGACACGTTCCTGTGGTTGGGTTCTTCCAGAATGACAGTCCAGTTCCACAATTAGGAAAATCTGCCGTGACCCCGTTGTAAAACGAAGGCGGAAACGTATTGCTTGCAGGAACCGTATTTGGGAAGTTCGGATCGCCGGTCGGCACCTCGGAACTGTTGAATTGCACGGAACCATGGACGACGTCATAGTTTCCGTAGCGATAGAAGGAGCTTGCCGTGAGCGTGTCGTTTGGCTCTGGCGGACTGTTGTTGTAGTCGATCTGCGCGACGTGAGAGAAGCCGATGTCCCAGATGTGAACGTTGCCTGCTCCGCTACCGTTGTCAGTGGAACAGTATTGCTGCGAAGCCGAGGCTGGGATGCACTGATATACGGTGTGGTATCCAGCCGTGCCCAGCACATTGGCCAGATAGTTGTTGTAACGCGAGAATGCTCCGACGATGGCTGGAATGGTGTCCATGCTGGTCATCGTTCCATTGTTTGATTCGAGACCGGTAAAGTAATTGCGGAAGAATGTGTCGGCCAGGTGCGGGCCGTGAATCGTATCCTGGTTTGTTCCCGCACCAATATTGCCTTCCTCAAGTATGTAGTCCGTTGCTGCCGAATGCATGGGCGAGGAAGCAAACATGTATTGAGAAGTCGTGTCGTACTGGTTCACGGAGAAGTTATAGGCAAACACGCAGCCGGTGCAGGTTCCGTTTACGTTCAGCGGGTCCACCACGCCTTGAACTATATTGTTCTCGAAAAGAGCGTTTCCAACCTGCCCTCCGGACCCTATTCCGTAGCTGGTAGTGCCGGCACTCTTGGTCCAGTAGAAGTAGCTGTCACGCACCACAAAGTTCGCGGACGCCCATGCATAGACGTGGAAGAAGTTAGCCGTACTGCAGGCAATTCCTTTCACCCATACCGCGTAGGCCGAATTGATGGACACACAGGAAGCACTGACAGCACTGACATCCATCAGCAAATCTTCGACGCCCGAGTTGGTGATCGTGGCACTCCCCCACCATGCTTGCGGTGCCTGGCCCGAGACCCAGTTCGGGTGCATCACAGGATGGTTCAAGGTCACAGTGTAGGGACCGCTTCCGCTAATCGCCGTAGCAACGACTACCTCAGATTGAGACCGTGCAGGGCGGGCCGTACCTGAGTCCGATTCGTCTTCACAGATCATTGAGATAGCGCAGATAAAGAAGCCGCCGTTATCGTAACCCGTGACACCCGTGATATCTACTTGCAGCCCTGAACCGCCACCGCTCGTGGCCGTCGTCGGGGTAGGAGCGCCAAAATAGGAGCTGGTATTGGTATAGGTGTATCCACTGCCGCCGTTGGTAACGTTAAGGGCAGTCACGGCACCAGCATTTACGCCCGTGACCTGGTAGGTCGCCGTTCCAGAACCGTAGCATCGCCCGAAGTCGGTCGAACAACTAATCGTTCCAGTATCTCCAACACTGTATCCGCCTCCGCCGCTGGTAACCGAGGCTGAGGTTATAACGCCATCGGTTCCCACGCAATTCTCAGCGCCCGGGCTTCCAGTGAATCCTGTGTCGCATTGATCCAGGATGATCGGTGTGAGATTTGGCACGATACCAGTTACATTGTCGAGGGTGATCGAAGACGTTCCCTGGGAGTATCCCCCAGTCCAATTAGCCATGTTTTGAAAGCCATTGGTGACCGTTCCAGGTGGGCAAGACCACATCCCATTGCCCCCGCCGACGACGCAGCTTCCACCGTAAGTGTTGCTGCCGACAAGGCAAACTACGGATCCAGAACCGTTACATGACACAGTCCCGCTTACATGGATGCGAGTCTGGTTTGCTCCGGATCCGCGCAAAACCACATTGCTACGCAGGCTGACTCCGCCGGAGAGATAAAAATCTCCAGGGCCTAGAAGCACATACTCATTTGCCCCACAAGCGTTGATGGCGTTCTGGATTGTCGACGGAGAGGCATAAGAACCACTCGATCCGTAAGCCGCAATGGTTGACCCACACTGCGTCCAGCTACCGTCTGGGATGCCGCCAGGAATCCCGACATGTGTCCAGTCTGCCGCGCGATTGGGGCTAATGATGCCCGACCAGGGTTGCTGGGCATTTGAACTCTGCGGAAGTAAAAGCAATGTCCCAAAAATGAGAGACAGAAATAAAGCCGAATACCTCATTCAGTGCTCTCTTCCCAAGTCTCAAATCGCCGTGGTCGTAAGCGCAGTCTAGCAAACACGTCCCGATTCGTAACGCGGAATTGGTACTAGAGTAATTGTCTAGCGATAACGAAAGTAACCTCTTCCAAATTCCGGGCACACCTGAGGGAGCTGGAGAGGTTTCTGAACATAGCCTTTGTTGCCGCGATCCTGAACGAGGGGCTTGCATGTGGCGTTCCAAAGCTAACTTATTCTATTAACAATGGTTAATATGACTCCGACTATCTTCGGAGAGGTAAATTATGCTCGGCTGGCAACCCATCAGCCGAAAAATGTGCCGACGGGAAACTATGGCCGGGAGTACCTAAGGACTAACCAGCTCTGTTCGAAGCAGCATTTTTGGTGCAGACCGGCCCACGTGATCCCGTGCCGGTGATGGTTATTTAGCAAACGTGTTTAGGGCCGGAAAACCAGCACATTGGGCAGAGCCGGCATATCAAATTGTTTTGACTCAATGATGTTGTACTCTCGCTTGATGAGATCCAGCTTTGCCGTCACCCGCGGCTTGATCACGCCGGGCCGGTGGTCTCCGGCGTAGAGTCGTACGATAAATACGCCAGCGCTCTTGAGGTTCCCGGAAAACTTCTTAAGGATCGGCAACACCTGCCCGTAAGGGATGTGGTACATGGATTCGCGAAACAAGATGATATCGAATTTCTGGCTGGGGTGATAATTCAAGAAATCCGAGTTGATAAACGAATTTTTTTCAGCCCGGCCATTCTTCCTTGAGCGCTCGACCGCCTTTGCAAGAGCAGCTTCAGAAATATCAACGCCGACATATTTTCGATAGACGCTGGCGCTCAACTCGTTGGCTGTGTTGCCAGGTCCGCAACCGAGATCGAGGATATTGCCTTTGTTGGCGTACTTCTCAAGGTACGGATACACACAATCGCTGGCCGTATTTTCGAGAAAGTCCCATTTCGTTCCAGAGAACTCCTTATCCCAGAGCCGCTTTTTCATGCTTGAGGGGCCGTAGCTGCAGATAAATCCTCGAACAAAGGTCGATGTTCGGTTGACGATATACATTCCACGATCTCCAATCAGCGTTGCGAGTTGGTTTGGCAGCTAAAGCGCGGCCTGAGGAAACGGTCCGGGGGCGGAATCCTGCGGGGAGGTAAAACCAACGGACAGGATCTTTGGTGGAGGGAGGTTTGGTTTCGGACCCTGGCGCACGACCCAATGCAGGACTTGGGTCACGGCCTGCACCTTCGCGTCCCAGGTCAGGCACTCTCGAGCGTAGAGCATACCTTGCTGGCGCAACCGCTCAAGGAGGCTCCGGTCTCGGATCAGTTCGGCTAGAGATCTCTCCATCTGTGACACAACGTCCGCTTCATTGGTAAGAGAAACCCTGAATCCTACGTCGGGACGAACGGTGTCACCAGGGCCGCCGAAGTCCGCCACTAATGGTATTGCACCAGCCGCCAGGGCCTCTACCACGACGGCGCCGCCGAATTCGCGAACAGACGGATACATCATTACGTCGGCTGCACGTAAACGACGCATAGCCTCAGCGTGGGGCAACATTCCGCAGAAAGAAACCGACTTCTCAATTCCAAGCGACTCTGCGAGTTGCTCGAGCCGGCTCCGCTCCGGGCCATCGCCGATCACGGTAAAGTGGGCCAGGTTGCTGCGCAAAGAAGAAGCCGCCGCGCGCAACGCAAGATCGCAAGCCTTATAAGGAACAAGTGCGCCGAGGAAAATCAACTCCAGTTTGCTGTTCCCGTCAGAACGGCGCAGGGTACTTGGGAATAGCGAGCGGGTAATGCCATTCTCCGGGATGAAGAAAAGCTTGTCCCCGTAACTGGCGAATTCCGCATAGGTTTGCGAAGAACCTGCGATGATTGCGGCGGCCCTGCGATAAGTGGACCGAGCGAACGGCAGAAAGCGATATACATTTCTGAGGTTGTCAATCCATGCCTTTTGCTGCGCAGCCTGGCTGAAACCCTGTGGCCAAGGCAGGCCGCCATTGATTGGCCCGATGACGAAAGGTACCGAACACGTACGTGAAAGAAACGGGAATGCACTGGGTAAGACAGGATTGGCCGGCAGCAGCCGGAATACGATATCGAACTCACCCGCCATGATCCGAGACCGCAGGCGCCGCCAGGCGAACCACTCGAAGGCAAGAGAGAAGGGATACAGGAAGGGAGTTAAGGCACGACTGTGGAAATTCCCCTTAAAGAGAACACGCAAACTCCAGCCAAAGATGCGATCCAAGTAAGGCATACTAATTCCTTCGATGGCATAAAAGGGCGCGTGCTTTCTTCGCAAAGCTTCTTCGTTGCAGGAACGAGCGACCAGAGTAACATCATGGATTTGCGCGAGGGCTTCACTGTGGGAATAGCCCTCCAGCGCGAGGCTAATTGACTCCGGGTTGGCGTCCGGCGCTAACAGCAGGATCCGCAAGCGACTCACGCATGCTCTCTTTGTTGAAAAGTCTTTTTTCATGCCTTGATTGGAGAGCGGACGAAACCGCAACGGCTTCTCCAGATTCTTTCGACGCGACTACTGTGTGATGTTCAGGTAGGCGGCTTTGGAATTCGACGCAAGCCATGGCCGCCATGTGTATTGAGTTCTGTCCCGGAGCTAGCCTGGGCGCCGTCTAGATCGAAATCACTGGGTTCAAGAGATTTGACCTGAAGCATTAGCGGGGATTATTTGCGCGACAACGATTCGAAATTCGGTCAATCCGCGCCAGGCGGCGTAAGCGGTCTCGCGTTCCGGTATATGTTGATCGTCGGAAGGCGTTGTGCTCGCTGGACGGCCACTTGACGGAAGAATCCTGGGCGTCTCGCCGCCGATATAACCGGCGGCGATACCTCTGGTGCTGACTACAGCTAACAGTAGAAAGATCCAAATCGGATCGAGCATTCTGAATCCAGCTTCGGTTACGCTGTAGACCGCGGAAATGATGATATACGCGAGCATCAGACTGGCGATGGAAGGGTTCCGCCGGAATGCCGCTACGGCGCGCTTATAGCCGCTCACTAGAATAAGTGCCACCAGGCAAACCCCTATCCAGCCTAGCTCCAAGTAAACTTCTATGTAGCCATTGTGCGCTTCGTTAAGGCCTTCAGGGTGCCAAAAACCTACCATGTTACGCCGAAAAATCTCCACGCAGGGGCTGATCCAGAAACTCTCGAATCCAGCTCCGATGATCGCGTTCGGCGCCGCAGGAATCACGGCCGCCCAAATATCCGTTCGCCCGGTAAGATTCGACTTTCTTCCCAAAACAGCCGTTGTAGTAGATGTGCCGCCGATGAGCATCGTAAGCCCTCCGGCAAGAACTATTCCCAAACAGAGCGTGTGCACCCGGGCGGGCCGGCTCCTAAGTCTACGCAGACTTGTCGCGAGGATGATCGCACTGCCAAGGGCAAAACACGCGATACTGGTTGCCGAGTCGGCCATTCCCAAAAGCTCGATTCCGAATGCAAGCAAAACACCCTGCGCTAATAGCTGTCGAGCGCGATTGGGCTGCGCTCGGGCACGAAACAGAGCTACTAACCGCCAAACTGTTCCCAGCGATATAACAAGCAGCATGACTCCAAGCATATTTTTATTTGTTGTCACACCGGTGTTCATTGGCTCCCCGTCGGGTGTATAGCCCCGGCCGAGGTCTCCGTAATACTTGATCAGTAGTACTGATGCGGGGAATAACAGGAAGCCGACTCGGTAGAAAATTCGGTAAAGAGCGTCGCGAAGCCTTGGTTCGGTCGAGATAACGAGCACCATCGCCAGGTCGCCTATGGCCTTCACCCACCGCTTGAGCGCAACGTCCGGATGATATGACCACATAACGCTGATTAGGCAATAGGCAAAGTAAATCAAGATTGGCCAGCTTGCTGCCAAGACAGGGCGCGCGCGGCTACTGCGGTGAAGTAGGACACCGATTGCAGCAACCAGCAGAACTCCCAAAACAGCAGCGTCAAGGGGGCTACCATCAATCTGCACATTCCCCCCTGTTGGGGTCACACCGAGCCATGACGACACTGGCCTTGACCCAACGATCCAGATCCAAATCACCGGAAGCCAAAGAGCTTTGGATGTGCGAAGGGAACTGTCTCGATTGAGATAGAAAAGACCTGCAATTCCGCAAGCAAAGATAAGGTCGGCAACCGAAGGATTCATACTACTCCAGCTCTCGCGTGGTCTGGGGACGTACAGTCATCCGGCATCCACGAAAAGGCGGTGCACCAACTCCAACGAAAGGAGCCTATGAATCTCCGTGGTATAGTTGCGATTTCCCTTTAGATGGCTCCGAACTACCGCCTCGACCGCATTCCGATTCACGTAGGGCCGCCCGAGCGTCCGAGAGTCGAGCAACATTTCCCGAACATAATTGGCGAGGACGGTGCGATACCACCACCGAAAGTGAAACAGCTTATGACGGCCCATCCAGAGACGTTCCAGGTGGAAGGGCGCAAAGGCATGATCGAACCGCGCGACCCACTGCGGCATGCCGTAGTCGTAGGCGTATTCAGCCTTGAAGGTGAACTCCAGGTAACCGCGGCTCAGCGTCTCGGCAACACGATTTGAGCCGCCAAGACCGCGATCTGTGCGCAAACGGGCCAGAGCCGGGCTGCCTTCGCGGATAAGCCGGAGGCGCACATCCTCACCTTCGTCCACACGCGGAGCCCGGAACACCGTGCGAACGATCTCCTTGTCGAGATAGGGCGAACGAAGAGTCAACTGAGTCTGCTCGAGCATAAGTACGCCGAAGTGGTAGGCAGCAGTTTGTCCGAAAGCCACCATGCTAGTCCGATGGCCGCGCAACAGATCACGGTAGGTCTCAGCTGCACGAGCTATCTGCGTTGCAACTTCCGGCCGGAATACGTCCCCCTTGGGCATAACAGCTTTGAACATGACCGCCTTGCGGATGATTTCACTGCCAAATGTGCCAACCATCCGCACCGGAGCAATCTGTCGCGCCATCTGGTTGTTGTAGAGATCCGGGGACCGGCTGATATCCACACAACCATCGGTCAAATAGAGTGTCCGTTCCGCATAATGGGGGAATCGCGCCAGGCATGCCTCATCGACTGTGACGACCCGGTAAGGCTGGTTGCAGATTGCCGCCACGCGACGCGCCAAGTGGACATCCTGATTTTCGCGATACATGCTGCCGAATGTGTAGCAAGGTAGAGAGCCCGGTTCTGCCTTGCGCCAGGCCATGATGATGCGCGTGTCAAGACCGCCTGTAAGCGAGACCCCGATGTTCTCCTGGCCACTGAAATAGCGCGGAAGGCTGCTCGTGAAAGCCTCACGAAGGCTGTCATAGTAGCTTTCCGGGTCTAAGGGTTCCTGTTGTTCCCATTCCCTGGGATCAAAGTAGGAGCCCTTTTGCTCCAGATTCCCATTGCGGAAGCTCCATGCTGAAGCAGGCGGCAACGCGTAAATGCCCTGGAACAAGGTGCGATTTTCAAGGACGCAGCCGCAGGCGATATATTCGCCAAGTCCTCGAGGGTCGATCCTCCGCAATTCGGGCCGGACTGCCAGGATCGCCTTCGCCTCGGCGGAGAAATAACAAGCCTCGGCGGCCTCATGAACATATATTCGCTGCAAGCCAAAGCGATCGTTGAACAAAGTCGCTGTGCCGCGCGCGGAGTCTGCCAGCAAACCCTGGAAGCGTCCGTTCAAGTTGGCAAAGAAGCTGCATGGATCTTCTTCGTAAAGGTGGACGAGATAAGATGGACCCCGGTCTTCGCAACCATGTCCTCTTTCTTTGAGCCGCCGGGCGGTGCCGGGTTCAGGGTAGTCCTCACCTGCAAACACCAGCACCACGTCATTCTTTTCATTGCGGATGGGCATGGCATCCGAGAAGGAGTTCTCGCGCGCGACCCAACCAACGTAGACCCCCAGGGACTCATTGGTCCAGGTGCCTGTGGTGTAAAAGGGCTCGTGAAGAAGGGGCTTGACCATGCGGGCAAGTTGCTCTTCCGCCCACTGGCGCGGCTTCCTTGTAATTAGTCCTACGATTCCGGGCATGTCTAGCTATCCTGCTCCAAGGCCGGGAATCTGTATTTGTACCAGGAGTAGCGAACATCGCGGACCTTGGCAAGTAGCGGCTCGGGAAGACGATCAATGAACTTTCTGTGCAAACCGAGCCGCAAAGCAGTCCAGCCTAAACTGGTCAGCGGAACGTAATATCGGGGCAAGTTGACTCTTTGGAATCCATTCCGTTCCTTGAAGTCGCTCAGACTGCTCCGCTCCTTCTTTCCATAGGCGAAATTCGAATACACCAAATACGAAATTCCGCGGTCCGCACAGGATCGAACTGCTTGCGCTACCAGGGCATTGGTTGGCGCCTTATCGCGGTGGCGGATCATGGAGACGATATGCATCATGCCAGCCTGCGTGCGCGTATCGTCCGTAGTCAATTTGATGAACCCTATCAGCTTCTCGTCGAGGTAAGCGCCAATAAAAATGCTGGAGTCATGAAATGTTGAACTCATCTGGCGCACTTGATCGAGGCTCTTGCCGTAATGCGGGAATCGCCTGCCCTGGCGCACAGGACTCTCGTTATAAATTTCCCAGATGCCGTGCGCTAGGGAATCGTCAAAGTGTGCTTCCCTTACGATGACCCCCTTCTTCGCAGCCTGCTTGGCCTTGTTGCGCGCTTTGAAACCAATCGTCTGCGTCCACCAGTGGTCGAATGTCGTTAGTTCAAGGACCGCCAGATTATCCCATTCCATCGGATACTTGTATTTGGGGGACGTGTCGGGAAGCTTCTGCATGAAGGTAAAGATGTCAACGGACTTCTTAAGTCCAGCGACCACACGTTCGGGCTCATCCAGAAACTTATACTTGTCACCCTCGAGCCGCGCCATACGAAGAAGCCGGCCCTGGACCCGAATATCCTGAGCGCAAACGATCATAATGAGTCCCCAACGAGACGAAAGCGGCGTCTGACCACCGTTTTTAGGCGTTTCATTTGATCATTTCTGCGGATTGTCACCAGTTCCTCAGGCATTGTTCTCTGTACCCCGCGAAGCGAAGTCCACAAATAAGAAGCAAGCATCGTCAGGCCGCCGATAAAGTATGGCTTACGAGTCATTTGATAGGCACTGCGAAATATTTCCCAGAGCGGATGGTTCCCCATCAGGTAATCCTTTCGGCCGGCATAAGAACGGCCGCGAAGACCACTATGCAGTGCCCCGCCCTGGATTCGATGGTGTACGAACTGCTTTTCAACGAACGTCCGTGTCTCCCACCCCTTGGCGCGAGCACTGAGCACGGCAATCAGATCGATGCCTCCGGACTTGACCGCTGAGTAGCCATTGATTGCCTTGAAGCATTCACTGCGAAACATTTGGCACATTCCTGACACGTGCTCGAGACCTACGAACTCATAGTTGTAGGCCAGCCCGCCTTCACGAAAGGCCGTACCGGCGACCCCTAACTTGGGATTCTCTGCGAATTTTTCCAAGAGGAATCTGCAATAGTGACTATCAAAGGAAACGTCGGCATCGAGGTTTGCAATCACATCAGCCTTCAATCCCTTGACTCGTTCGTAACCAGCATTGAACGCCTGCACCTTGCCGGCGAAGTGCCGCTCTGCCCGCTCGGGCATGCGCACCAACTCGATCCATGGATGACGCTTAATGTACCTGGTAACGATTTCGTCAGTCCCGTCGGTTGAACCGTCGCTCACAATCACCCATTTGAGAGGTCGCAGATTCTGTCCGATCACGGATTGGATCGTCAACTCGATGAACTCAGCCTCGTTCCTGGCGGGGGTGACCAGCACGTAGCTCGCAGGGGTTTGCATGGCTTACAGAAGAGGTGCTCCTGATAATTTTTGCCAGGTCTGCTTTATGCAGTCTGCTCCGCGGTGATCAACAACTCCGCTTTGATTTCCGCGAGCTCGACAGGCGCCTTTGTAAAGGCACTAATTTCACTGGCTACCGTCGCTTGCTGTTCCCTCGTGAGTTGGGGATACATGGGCAAGGAGACGATCTCGGCAGCAATGCGGCTGGCAACAGGAAAGTCATCTGGAGCGTAGCTCAGCGAGGCATATGCCCTCTGCAAGTGAAGCGGGACTGGGTAGTGAATTCCTGTACCGATCGAGGCCTTGCTCAGGTAATTCCTAAAGCCGTCGCGGTCGACGGCGCGAACCACATATAGATGATAAACAGCGCGCGACCAGGAGGGTTCATGGGGCAGAATCAACGATGGATTCCCAGCGAGAAGGCGATTGTACTCGGCTGCCCGCTCACGCCGCTGTTCATTCCATTTCGCAAGATGGGAAAGCTTGGCCAGAAGTAATCCCGCCTGAATCGCGTCCAAGCGGGCATTGTAGCCTTCCATGTCGTGGTAGTACTTTTTGCTTTGGCCATGGTCGCGCAGCATCTTGATTTTGGCAGAGATGGCGGCGTCATTGGTGACAACCGCACCCGCCTCCCCGCACGCGCCCAGATTCTTGCCGGGATAAAAGCTAAACGCCGCCGCGCGGCCCATAGATCCAGCCTTCATCCAACGACCGAGCTTCCTGGAAAAGTATTCCGCACCGTGGGCCTGGCATGCATCTTCAATCACCGTGAGGTTGTATTCGCCTGCCAGTTCCAGGAGAGGGTCCATGTCAACCATTTGACCGTACAGGTGTACGGGTACGACAGCGGTCACGGGACGTCCGCTACGCCGACTGCAGAGTTTTCCACACGCATTGCGAACACACTGCTGGTCAAGGAATTGCCGGAGCATTCCGACCGACATGTTGTACGTGTCTTCTTCGATATCGATAAATTCCGGTATAGCACCAGCCTGGGAGATCGCCTCCGTGGTAGCGATGAACGTGTGCGGTACAGTCAGAACCACGTCCCCCCGCTCTACACCGGAAGCCATGATGGCGAATCGCAGTGCGTCGGTGCCACTACTGAGGGCTATCGAGTGACTCGTGTCGCAGAAGGCGGCGAAGGCCCGCTCAAACTCCTCCACCACGGGGCCGCCTATAAACCCTGCTGTAAGCAGGGCTCGGCGAAATACGCCTGTCAGCTCCTGTTCGAGTTCCAGGTGTGGGGTGATTAAGTCGAGAAAAGGAATGCCGTCAGGGATTTTGTCAGGGATTCTTGAAAAAATGCTCATTGCTTTCTCTTAGCCTCGCCGATAGAACGGAGAATCCTCGCCGGGTTACCGGCCACAATTGAGTTGGGTGGGACATCCTTAGTGACGACACTTCCTGCGCCGACAATCACGTTTTCACCGATACTGGTATTGGCCAAGATCGTGGCCCCCGATCCGATAGAAGCGCCCGCCTTGATGACCGTTCGTTCAATCTTCCAATCAGCTTCGGTTTGCAGCTGCCCGTCCGCCGTTGTGGCTCGAGGATAGGTATCATTGATAAATGTCACCCCGTGTCCTATGAACACGTTATCCTCGATGATGACCCCTTCGCAGATGAAGCTGTGACTGGAGATCTTGCAACGCTTGCCTATAGTGACGTTCTTTTGGATCTCCACAAACGCGCCAACTTTTGTTTCGTCTCCGATCTCGCATCCATAAAGGTTGACGAACTTCGACAGCCGAACATTCTTCCCTAGTTTTACGTCTTCGGCAATGCAGTTAAAAGAGCTCATAGATTGATGAGTGCTCCTCGCTCTCTTAGAGAGTTACTGGCGGCCTCCAGCATCTTGACCACCCGCAGCCCCGCACATCCGTCATTGAAGGGCTCCTCTCCGGTCAAAATGCAGTCGACGAAGTAGGAAAGCTCTTTACGGAGAGCTTCCACCTGCTCCAATTGAGGCGCCCACATATCTCCGGAACGATAGTTCACTAACAGTTCGTAGAGGCCTTCACGATTGGTAATGTCCACACCCTTGTCATAGACCTTTACCTTTTCGTCCGCCTCAAGATCGTTCCAGACCAGCATCCGCTTCTCCCCGCCGATCAGCGTGGTTCTGACCTTAACCGGCGAGAGCCAATTGACGTTGATATGCGCAATTATCTTCTCTGGAAAGTAGAGGGTCATGAAGGCGACGTCTTCATGCCCGTTGAGATGTGTCTGCCCGGTCGCGATGATGGCCTCTGGGCTTGCTTTTATCAGGTGATCCATGATGGAGAGATCATGCACCGCAAGGTCCCAAAGAACATTAATGTCGTGCTGGAAAAGGCCCAGATTGACGCGTGTGGAGTCGTAGTAATAGAGCTTGCCGAGACTTCCTTCGTCGAGCAACTGCCTGATCTTCTTGACTGCTCCTGTGAAGAGGAAGGTATGGTCCACCATGATCTTGAGGTTTTTACGCATCGCCAGGTTAATCAGTTCCTCGCCCTGCGCAACATTGCTGGTGAACGGTTTCTCAACGAATACATGTTTACCATTCTCGAGGGCCGATTTTGCAAGCGAATAGTGGGTCCACACCGGCGTAACGACGGCAACGGCGTCGATTTGAGGTGACGCCATGACTGCTGCAACATCAGAGGTTACGTTGATGGTTGGATAGGCCCGTTGTGCACGCTTCCGTGCCGCCGGGCTTGTCTCCGCAATGGCGAGAACCTGGGAATTCTCCAAACTCGCAAGATTCCTTACGACGTTTGGTCCCCAGTAGCCGTATCCAATTACTGCAAAATTTATGATGCTGCACCGCCCTCGAATACTGCAGACGCTTGCGACCGTTTATCTATTGGGGGGGAGGGAGCTAAGAGCGAAGCGAAATGAAGTGGCTGCGTTATTGGACAAATTTCAAGGATTAGTTAGAAATCTACAATCAATGTGCACCGTCGCCGCCAAACACTGCACGAGGTGTGCGCATCAGAATATTGATATCCGTCCAGGGAGACCAGGACTTGGCGTACTGCAGATCCAGCCGTACCATTTCATCAAATTTAACTCGGCTTCGTCCGTTCACTTGCCATGCTCCGGTAATGCCTGGTTTAACTTCCAGCACGCGGCGGCGATGCCATGTCTCATAAGCTGCCACCTCGTAAGGTATAGCCGGCCGGGGACCTACCAGCGACATAGTCCCTTCAAGAACATTAAAAAGCTGCGGTAGCTCGTCCAAACTGGTCCTGCGGAGGAACTTCCCGACCTTGGTAACTCGCCGGTCGTTTGTGAGCTTGTAAACCCCTCCGCCTTTCCCGTTTGCCTCTACCCGTTCCGCTTGCCCGGCGATCAATTTCGTCACATACTCCTTATGGATACTCGGGTCATTGTTGATATGCATCGACCTGAATTTCAGGAATGTGAAGCATCGGCCGTACTGTCCTACTCTCTTTTGTCGAAACAAGACCGGGCCTTTGGACGTCAGTTTGATTGCGATTGCCGTGATGAGCAGTATGGGCGAGCATAGGATTAACACGAGCGCGCTACCGACTACGTCCATCGTCCGTTTGATTCCCAATAGGGCACGTCTCGCGTTGTCGTGATTCAAAAGGTCAGGATATAAAGTGGGGTTGCTTGGACGACCCGAGAGATCATGATCCCAATCATCCGGAAAGAAGTGAAACGATATACCGACATGGTTCAACTGGTCGAACGTCAATTTGTCTCGCAGGGCAACGCTTACCCTTGTCAGTATCGTCGTCAGAATTGAGCTTTTATCGTCGACCAGGAGCCCGGTAAAGATCACACCCACCGTAGACCGGTCTTTGTACCAGCCGATCACGTCAGTTTCTCTGGTAGACGACAGCAGGGCAGGTACGATGCTATTCAGCGCGTGACCTTTTTTGTCTGAACCTTGACGATCTCCGGCGTCCAGAAGCATGAGCAAGAAGGGCTTTCGCGAGCGCTCCGTTCTCTTTCGTTCAACGGCGATCATCCTCTGAAAGGCTTCCTCGTTGAGGACCTCACGTTCCTCACCTGCTAACAACTTGAACAAAGAAGCCGCCAGGCTTGGGTCATTACCGGAGCGTCGCGACGTCACCACTACCTCCTTTTTCCCGAAAACTTGCGCTTAGAGCAAAATCCCCGCGACATCTACACACTTCCCGTTGGGTTATTTCATACCTTGAATACTGTCGAATAGGATGGTGCTGAGAAGAGGGCGCACCAGTGGCTGGTTCAGTCCACGCGGCTGGTCTTGTCTGAAGCTAAGGCTGGCACTTTATCGTAGTAATAGTCGTTTCCAGCGGCCTTTTTCGTCCCGTTCAGTAGCGCGCCGATCAGCTTTTTTCGCTCAATAGCTTCCAGGCCGCTCTGTAACATACCCTTCTCGGTGGTCCCCTGCCGTAAGACCAGAAGGATTCCATCTGCCTGGCGCATCCAGACGCTTGTGTCAGCTAGCGGCATTATCGGAGGGGAGTCGATGATGATCCAGTCAAACCATGCTGTCAGTTGATCCATCATCGCAGCCAGTCTTCCTGATTGCAGGAGTTCAAGAGGATGATTTGGGGCGCTGCCAGCCGGCAAAAACCAGAAACCCGGGCCCTCTAAATAGTAGACGCTGTTTGCCAGGTTTCGATCGCCTTGCAGGCATTCGCAAAGGCCAGGATGCATTCCCACACCGAATAGCTGGGATTGAGTCGGTCGCCGGACGTCCCCTTCAAGGAGCAAAGTCCTCTGCTGTGTCCTTCTAGCCAGGGTACAGGCCAGATTGGCAGAGACTGTACTCTTGCCCTCTTGCGGAATTGTGCTCGTAATCAGTACTTTCTTGAGCGGCCGCTCGCCACGGAGATTCTGCAAGCTCATGCCCAAAAATCGGAATTTCTCCGCCGCCAGGCTCTCGCTGTCCGTGAAACACACCAAACGATTGTGAGGAGGAACCACGACTTTCAAAGACTGCATTTGGTTCAACGTATCCAGTTGCTGGGCATCTAGCACTCGCTCGCCTGGCAATAACGGTTCGCCTGGATCAGTCGCGTCTAGTATTGACACCGGTGAGCCCGTCGCGGTTCGGGGAAGGGACGTGGCACGATCGCCCCCCAGCTCAATCCCCGGTTTCTCGGCCTGAATTAACGGAATCCGTTCAGAAACCGCACGCAGCTCGGCGTGTCGCAACACCTCAGGCGCCGCTGACAAAGCCGACGGATCAAGGCCGGCGTGCTCCGCTTCCGACCTTTGTAATGCGTCAAAAATAAGGCTCATGCTTGCCCACCTGTACGCCCAAAGGGCTACCTATACCCGATTCGTCAGCGGCATCCCCTCGCAGAAGCGAATAAAGATCCGGTACCGTGTTGATGGCCCGCTGGATGCCCATCTCATTCTCAGTACGGCTGGGATCAGGCCCGGACGACCGAACGATATCGAGCCGGAATTCCTTCGCGACCTCGTCAATAATGTCGGGGTTAATTCTCTGTGTCTGCCTTGCGTAGGCGATGATGAGCGCGTTTTCGCAAATTGTATTGATCAGGCGGGGAAAGCCTTGCGAATGCCGATACACAGCCCTTATCGTCTGCTCAGGGAACAAAGAATCGGCTTCCGGGTCTGCTCCCGCAACCTGAAGTCGTCGCTCAATATATCCTTTGGTCTCCGTCAGGTTGAGCGGCTCCAGCCTGGCCCGAAGGGCAATTCTCTGCTTGAGCTGCCGGAGTCCAGTGGAATCCAGCTTCTCCTCGAGTTCGGGCTGACCAACCAACACGATCTGCAGCAGCTTATCCTCAGCCGTTTCCAGGTTCGTGAGAAGTCGGACCTCTTCAAGTATGTCCGCACTCAAATGGTGCGCCTCGTCGAGGATAAGTACGGTTGTCAGCTTTCGCGATCCTCGCGAGACCAGAAAATGGCCCAGTTCAAGCAGAAGTTCACCTTTGTTCTTTCCAGCGGCGGACAAGCCGAAATCGGAGACAATGTACTGCAGGAATTCCGTGGCACAGAGCCGGCTGTTGAAGAGATAGGCGTATGTAATGTCTTTGCTCTGCTGGAGTAACTGCAGCAAGCACCGCAGCAATAGCGTCTTCCCGGTACCAACCTCTCCGGTGACGACAACAAATCCCTTGTGCCGTCTAATTCCATAATACAACGCCGCTAGCGCCTCGTTGTGCCGGCTGGTGGAGAACAGGAAGGCCGGATCGGGCGTGAGCTCGAATGGGTTCCGTGCGAGATGAAAGTAAGCCTTATACATTAAGATATGAACCTTAACTGTGAAGGTAACTGAATACCGAGCCAACAAGGATGACAACACACACACATGCGGTAATAGCCCATCTAAGCCCCAACAGTTTCCTGCTTTTCTGTTCATCCGACGGAGTCAGGATCGCCGGGATCTCGGAAAGCACCTTCATCGATACCAGAGCTTTGATTTCACTCACACTATGCAACCGATCATCCATAAACTCCACGCCAGCTGCAACAATGATCCCCAACACCAGACCGAGACCGAGGCCAACTCCGCAAAACTTCAGACGGTTAGGAAAATCCGGCTTCAAGGGTAAGCTGGGAGGGTCGATCATGCGAAACCGTTCCCCCTTTTCCATCTCTTCCATGCTTGTGGCCATCTTCGACTCATTTTCCTTTTTCAACAAATCGTCGTAGTTCGCCTTTGATTGATCGTACCCGCGGGTCAAATCCGCCAACTGCTGCTCACGCACGGGTTCATCGTTCAAGCGTGCCTGATACTCGCTCACCTTCAATTCCAAGCCGGCAATCGCCTGCTCACGATTTGCGATTTCGGCTCGATTCGCCTGCAGCTGACCCTGGAGTTGCAACAATGGAGACGTTTGCGAAGGATCCGCCGTATCTCTGGCTGCGGAACCGCCATCCCCCTGATTACCACCCTTCGGTTGCTCTTTTAACCCAGCGATCAGCTCGTCCCTTATTCTCTCGGTCTTAGTTATCTGGATCTTCACTTTCTGAACATCCGGATAGCGATCGGTGTATCGGGAACTCAGATCTGCCAGTTGCGTTCTCAATCGGTCCAATTCCTTGTCGATTGCCGGCAGCCCTCCGGGCAGAGGCGAGCCCTCAGAGGCACGGGAAGAGCTCTGCAGAGTTCGATATTGACTGATCAAGCTCTGTAAATACACTTGCTGTTGCCGCGCGGTATTGAGCGCATCCTGTTCGTTCCCCAGCTGCCCCTGCATACCCGCCAGGATCTGCAGATTGCTCGCCTGCTGCGATGGCAAATCGCCCACGTGCTCGCCTTTGAACACGCGGATTTTGGCATCCTGTTCTGCAAGATTCTGTCGCGCCGCTTCCACCTGGGCTTCGAGAAACCTGGTCGTGTCTTCAGATTGTTGCTGCCGTACCTGCAAGTTTTCATTGATAAACAGGTTAGTGAGCTCGCCGGTGACCCGCTGGGCTGTGCGCGCATCGGGTGCTGAGTAGTCAATCTTGAACGCGGTAATCTTGAGATTGGTAGGGTCGTGTACAAGCTCGATCGCAATGTCCGTGCGCATATGTGCGACCTTTTCGTCGGGCGTATACCGGCTCTTCTTCCCGCCGTAAAGATTCAACTGATCAATAATCCGCAGCAAGCGAGTACGACTAAGAATCTGCTCAGTGATGTTCTGGACCCGGTCCTGCAAATCGTCGTTGATGTTCGATACCACATAGTCTTTGGGCATCGCTGGTGCTTCTACAAGAATCTGCGTGCTCGATTTATAACGTACCGGTAGAACCCAGCTCGCTCCCCAGACTAACAACCAGGTAAGAAACGCCGCAATCAGAAAGACGGGATACCGGCGTCGAGCCATGTCCAGGTATCGCTCCGTGTCGAACGGCTCTGGATTCGCATCCACACTCATTTCACTCATAACTTACTCTCCCAACGGCCGTCGCAACTGATAAGAGATGGTAAAGAACAAGCGGTCCGTGCTCGGTGTGCTGGATATCACCTGCAGATCACTGTATTTTTGCTGCCAACGAGTGTATCCAAAGTCCATAAATAAATGTTCGCTGAGTTGGTGCTGAAAGGTGATCGCTGCGGTGGCGCTGTACCCTCCCTGTTCCGTGGACAGCAGGTAGGCAGGGGTCACATTTTTGTTATCTATGTAGCTCCCACCCAGACCCACATTCCAGGTGCGTGCTACTTGTCGGCGTGCAGATATGGTTCCGCTGCTCGACTCAAAGGCTCCAAGCAGCCCCCCGCCGCCACTGACAATCCGCGAGTAGCTGCCGGCAATATTTGTGTGCCGTAATTGCCAGCCAATGCTGGCGGTAAAAGTAGGCGACCACGAACTATAGACGGGTAGCGGAGCCTGAAGAACACTAAAGCGCTGCGGACCGCCGGCGAACGACACAGACACAGTAGGCTTGAGATAAATTGTGTAAAAGAGAACGATGCTGTTTGCAGTGATCTGGCTCACGGCACCGGAGGGGTAGACCAGAATGTGTGAATAGCGATAGGTCGTCCCAATGTAGTGGTTCTTGGAGAGACGACGATTATAGAAAGCCGATCCCCCCTTCGAACCGGAGTTATAAAGGCCTTGAGCCTGATTCTTATTGAGGTAGTTCTGGTTCCCAAATGTGCCCTCGGCGCCGATCATGCCGTCCCGTCTGAACTGGTAAGAGAGTTGTGTACTCGCAACGTTGCCAAGCACGTCCGCGACGGGAGTAATGACGTCGATTAACGGCGGGGCCGCGCCTAATATTGGTTCTCCCGAAACAAGATAGGGTTGGTTCAACACGCTTGAGGTCTTCAGCAGGCCATCCTGCGCGGTGAATGTTATGTGCGGGCTCAGCCGGTACTGGAAATTAAAACCGAGATCCTGGGTAAGCTGATTGTAGGAGCTCGTATGCTTATAGACCGTAAACCCCGGGCTGTAGTTCAGAATCAGGCGCATCCGCGCGGTCGTCTTATCGATCCCAAGGTTAGAGAAAAGCGTCCAAAACACGTCGTTGACCGGATAGACGTTGTACCCAAGCACGTTGTCGCTGAACCCCGTAGTCACGTTGAATGAAGCTCTTAGATAATTCGAGCGTGCTTCGGCCCCGACCGCAGCTGGGTAAGCCTGACCGCTCACCGGAGCCGGTGTTTGCATCTGATCGGTCGTGGTCAGATCGACGCCTCCGTAGGTGGTCGACACCTGCGACCACGCTGGCGCGGCCAAGTAGAGAGCGAGGCTCAGGACAACTCGTTTGAACATAGTGCGGCCTTAAGGCACGACGATGGTATCGCGCGGTTCCAGCTTGATATTTTGCTGAGAGTTCTTGCCCTTGATCACATTCTTGTAATTAAACGCAATGCGGGCCTCACCACCGCTGGAGTTCTGGCGAAGAATGTAAATATGCTTTTGGTTCGCGAAGTCTCTGAATCCGCCGGCAGCTGCAATTGCGTCTAAAACTGTACTTGCAAGTTCAAGCGAGTACGATCCTGGCTTCATCACCTGTCCCAGGATGTTAAATTTCTCGCTGTGAATCTCCTGGACCATGACCGTGACTTCCGGCTCAGCTATGTAAGTCCTCAGTTTACCGGCGATGTCCTCTTCAAGTTGCAACGGAGTTCGTCCGGTCGCTTGTAGCTCTCCCGCCAGTGGCAGCGATATCTTACCGTCGGAACGCACCGGAATGGAGCGGGAGATGTCCGGTTCCTTCCAAACATTGATGGCCAACAGGTCGTCGTTCCCAATCACAAAGCTTGCGTCGTGCGGCCTAGTGGCTGATTGGACCAGAGGTTCTGCGCCCGAAGCCGCTCCGGCACGAGCCGCAAGCTCGCCATGGGGTTGATTGGATGCTGGCACTTGGGCCCACAGCGTTCCACCAAGAGCAATCAAAACAAATCCCAGGCTCTTTGAGCAATCGGCTAGGCTTCTCATAACGACTCCTGTCGGCGATCTGACAAACTGCCTTCCCACTCTGGCTCAATCTATCCCGTTGTTTCCCCGGAAGCTATTCCGCTTACCCTTGAGTCCAGTGTCTCCAGGAAGGAGAGACAAATCAGATGCTTTGATTTGGTACTGATCAATTTTGTACAGCAGCGTCCGGTAGCTGATCTTGAGTAACCGTGCCGCAGCTTTCCGATTCCAACCTGTCTTCTCCAGGGCGGCGGCGATAGCGCTCACCTCGGCCTCCAACTTAACACTCTGAACCAAAGATCTCAGTGAGCTAGGCTTGGTGACGGTGGAACCAGATTGGGTCAGCAAAGCCTGCGCCGTAGTTAATGCACCGATGCCGGCTTTCTCGTTCAGATCTGGCCGGCTATTTTCGAACCCTTGTCCTTTGTCGCCAGTCATGAGTTGGCGTTTCACAAAGATTTCCAGTTCCCGCAAGTTCCCTGGCCAGGAATACGTGTGGCAGGCCTCAATCGTAGCCGGCGAAAAGTCCCGTGGAGCGAGGCCATATTGCTTGGCAAGCTTGTGCATGAAATGGCGCGACAGGATCCGTATTTCCTCTTTGCGCTCTCGTAAGGGGGGCACGTGAATGGTATAGGCGCTCAAGAGGTGGTAGAGATCCTCACGTAATCGCTTTTCAGAAACTGCGTGCGCCATATTTGTACCGCTCGACGCCAGAACGCGAATGTCGACCTCGACAGCGGCGGAAGTTCCTGGTCTCATAAATCGCTTGCTTTGCAACACGCGCACCAGATTTGCCTGCACACCCATAGGCATTTCGGTGATTTCGTCCAATAGAACGGTGCCTTTTACACTGAGTTCCAGTTTGCCGGTTTTGATTTGCACCGCTGTTGTTGTACCGTCCCACTCATAGCCAAATAGTTCCCTCTCCAGTAGATCGCCCGGCAGGGCCGCACAATTGACCTTTGTGAACTCGAATCCGGAACGGAGGGATAATTTATGGACCAAACGGGCAGTCGTCTCTCTGCCGCTACCCCGCTCGCCGAGAATCAACACGGGTACGTTGGTTTGCGCCAGCGATGCCGCCTGGGCACGCAGCTTGCGCATGATTGGGCTGATCCCGATGAAGAAGGTGTCGTCGTTGACCGGCTCCACATCCTCGCTGGTGAGATCCGCCTCGACAACTTCACATGCACTGCTAAGGTGGCTCCGGATGATGTTTGCCAGCTGGCCGTTGTCGAGGGGCCTTACGAGGTAGTCCCGTGCCCCCAGGCGAAGTACTTCTTGTTTCTTGCGAACATCGCTGGGGTGATCAATCAGGATAATCGGCAACGCAGGACGAAGTCGGCGCAGCCAGCGCAAGATGTGCAAACCATCCGCATCACCCTGAGGCAGATCCAGCAAGAGCAGATCAGGCATTACCCCAGCTTGAACACGCTCGATTGCCTCCCAGACGTTGCCGACGATTTCAAGCTGCCAGGAACTCGATTCCCCCATCAACCAGAGTTTGCGCACGAAACTGGAGTCGCGGCTGACAAATAGCAGTCTTGCTGTCTGGATCACTTTTCCTTCCGGGGGTCGGTTCATGAGGGACAAAGCGTTGCAGAATTCTGGCCGGTGATTCTCAACACAATGAAGCAGGTGAAGACCAGGACCTGGGCTAAATTGGTTCTACGTCGTATCCTTCCACCTGAATTGCCAAAGATCTCTGCATAGCGTCCACGGATATGATCAGCCTCCGTTCCCCGTGGCGAGACAGGAAAATTCCCTCCAATCCCTCCAGGGCACCCCCCTTGATGCGCACGCGTTGTCCTGTTTTGAGGAAGGGATGAGAGCAACAAGGAAGTTGCTCCTTTACCAGAATTCGAATTGCATCGATTTGCTCGCTGGGAATGGGCGCGCCTACTCCCTGAGCTCCGACGAGACCCAAGACGCTATCGGTGCGAAGCACCCGCTGCCGCTCCTCGTTGCGAGGCATCAGCTTGACGAACAAATAACAGCTGAACAAGGGCAATTCTATGGTCTTTTTGCGGTCCTTCCAGCGACGCACCTCAGTAAAGGTGGGTAAGAAGGTGGTCACATTCCTCTCGCGGAGGCGGAGAGCGACGGCTTTTTCGTGCTGCGCCCGGGTATGCACTGCATACCAGTTCTCGATATTTTGCCCCACGATAGCGGCTGGATCTGGAGACATCGATTTCAGAGTGCCGGTGTCCAATTGCTTTGCCCCTGTGCAACCATACTGGTTGTTTGCGCTCGTTTTAAAATACTTTGTTTTGAAGGTTTCTATCTTGGAAAATTGTCGGATTTCGGAGATACATTTGGGTTGGTTATATCTAACCAGCAACCTACGCCCATCTTAGTCACTAAGCGCGACGCGGATAATTCTGAGATCGCTGTTGTGGATACCTAGCTTCGCCCTACGAGTCACATTATTTCAGTGACCCTATGAATCAGAATGGACCGGGAAACACTTGATGGGCACTTCAACCAAGTCGTCAACTTAAAGTGACCCCAGCGTACAGCCCGATGCAAGTTGCTGCAAGAGGTACACATTCTCGGCGAAGCACTTCTCCTCTAATGTTTGTCAGCAGGGCCTATCGACTCTGAGGACGTATTCTCCGCTCGACTAGTCCAGTTGATCTCCGGTCAAACAGGCCTGAGACCAGTCGCAGGCGGAATTGAACCGTCTGGTCCGGTGGACCACGGGAATCGTCGCCGGTGTGGATAATGTGGGGTTACCGAAGGAAAAAGGTAAGCGGTTTTATCGGTTACCAAATATCCCATTGACACGGGATGCACAATCCTTCTACGGTTTCCATGGCTCTCTCTAAAAAATATTTCAGGTATTTCCTGCGTATCGAGGTGCAAACACGTCATATTGAACAACGCTGTCCTTTTCGATAAAACACTCAATAAAGAGTCCTGCGGAGATGCTCTAGAGTTGCTATGTTAACCTTTCTTAAATACTGACGTGGATACAACCCTTACCGTGGACTTTCCACGGCTACTGATCAAAAGCCCACATCTATTAGCAGCAAATTGCCTTTGCAAATTGGAAAGACTGCCGGAAGCCACGCGCCTTGGAGCATCTTTAGGTGTCTCGAGCAAGAGAAATAGGTGGAGACTGGCCGCGGCCCTGCTTTCCGTCCAATTCATCGGAAGAAACCTTATGATGGAGTAGGGGAATGCTCGATGGAATTCCGAAGTCAGCCATCCGTGCACTGGTAGCCGACGATACTCGGCTCCACACCACGTTACTGGCAGACGCACTGAGACGTGACGGTGCGTTCGAGGTAATAGGTTCGGACTCGCAGGAATTGATTGCGGGAGCACACCTGCACGACATTGATGTTCTCCTCCTTAGTTCTGAGCTAGGCGAGCAGCCTGGTCGTGGGTTTGAGGTTTTGCGGAAGGTGCGTGCGCTGCACCCCAACATTCGCGCAGTCATGCTTCTGGACTCTTCAAAACCTGAGTCGGTATTAGAGGCGTTTCGATCCGGTGCCCGAGGAGTGGTAAGCCGGCATGAGTCGGTTGAGACCTTGAGCAAGTGCGTGAGAAGTGTGCATCACGGGCAGATTTGGGCCAACAGCAAACAAATGGAATTGTTGATTCAGGCTTTAGTTTCCTCGCGGAGTGTTCCCGCAATGAATGCTCCCGGTATGGAGCAGTTGTCCAAGCGAGAGATGGAGATCGTGGACAGCGTTGCCCAAGGCTTGTCAAATCGAAAAATCGCGGAGCTCTTAGGGTTGAGCCAACACACCGTCAAGAATTACATTTTCAAGGTCTTTGAGAAACTTGGCGTTTCGAGCCGGGCTGAACTTCTGTACATGGCCTTGAATCGGGATGGCCAAGCGCCATCAACGGAAAATTGTCTTGATAAATCGACTCTAGCTCGTTTCCAACGAGCCGCTGAACAGGGCGTGCCGGTCGCGCAAATCGAATTGGCTGGGTTTCATTGGGCTCGAAAAGCTGAATACAAGGACCTTATACAAGCCTACAAGTGGTATTTGATTGCCAGCCAACAAATATCGCGGACCGGCAAAAGTGTTGGAAGTACCATGACGATCGAGCAGAGGCTCGAAGCTGAGGAAATGGCCGCTGAGTGGTTCAAGCAAACAGATAAGCTTCTGCCAGCTTCGTCCAGAGATCAAATGATCGCCACAACGCGGAGTGGCATTCAACCTGCCACTGGCTTTTCGGGTCGCCCGGTAACCAGAAGAAGCGGGACCTAGGACTTAGATCTTTCGTTGGTTTAAGATCCACGTCAATAAACCGATCAGATGCTCTAACACCCCTCCCTTGCCGTGTTAGGGAATTGTTACATTAACCTCGTTGGATGGAATACTTTCCACCCCAGAGGCGTCAACACTTTCTACGATATAGTCATATGTCACGCCGCTTTGGACCGTGCTATCCACATATGTCGTCTGCGTGTCGACGGACGAGTTCATCAGTTGGTACGTAGAGCTGCTACCAGTTGATCGATAAACGTTATATCCTGCGACCGGATCAGTAGAACTACTGGGCGCCTGCCAACTCAGGTCGACCTGATGCGGTATCCCCGTGCCGCTCAGACTGATGACCACTGTTCCGTTGGTCGAGGAGTTGCTCTGGACGGTTAACTGCCCGGTTACCGCACCGGTCGCTGCCGGATCGAACTGCACATCCAGAGTAATCGCCAAGCTTGGATTCAGGGTGACCGGGAATGTGGCTCCCGACATCGAGAAGCCGGTCCCACTCAGCGTTGCCGAGTTGATGGTCACTGGCGCCGTCCCCGTCGAGGTCAATGTCACAGCTAGCGTCGATGCCGTGTTCAGCGTCACATTGCCAAAGGCCAGAGTGGCCGCACTCACCGTCAAGGTGGGTACGGCAGCATTCAACTGCAGCGCAAAGCTCTTGGAAACGCTGCCCGCACTCGCCGTCAGCGTCACCGCTTGTGCGGTCGTAACCGACGATACCGTCGCCGTGAACCCGGCGCTGCTCGCATTGGCCGGAACCACTACCGTGGCCGGCACGGTAACCGCCCCATTGCTGCTTGTCAGGCCTACACTCAGACCGCCGCTCCCGGCAGCCGCAGTCAACGTCACCGTGCAGGCATCGCTTCCCGATCCCGTCATCGACGCGCTGCTGCAAGACAACGCACTCAGTGCTGCCGGTACCGCAGCCCCTGTGCCCGTCAGGCTAATCACCGCCGTACCATTGGTCGTCGAGGTGCTCTGGACGGTCAACTGCCCAGTAACCGCCCCCGCCGCGGCCGGATCGAACTGCACACTCACAGTCACCGCCTGCGTCGGATTCAAGGTTACCGGGAATGTGGTTCCCGACATCGTGAAGCCGGTCCCACTCAGGGTTGCCGAGTTGATGGTCACCGGCGCCGTCCCCGTCGAGGTCAACGTCACAGCTAGCGTCGATGCCGTGTTCAGCGTCACATTGCCAAACGCCAGAGTGGCCGCGCTTACCGTCAACGTGGGTACGGCAGCATTCAACTGCAGCGCAAAGCTCTTGGAAACGCTGCCCGCACTCGCCGTCAGGGTCACCGCTTGCGCGGTCGTAACCGACGATACAGTCGCCGTGAAGCCGGCGCTGCTGGCGTTGGCCGGGACCACTACCGTGGCCGGCACAGTAACCGCTGCATTGCTGCTCGTCAAGCCCACACTCAATCCGCCGCTCCCGGCTGCCGTGGTCAGCGTCACCGTGCAGGCATCGCTTCCCGAACCCGTCATCGACGCGCTGCTGCAAGACAGCGCACTCAGTGCTGCCGGTACCGCCGTCCCTGTGCCCGTCAGGCTGATCACTGCCGCACCATTGGTCGAGGAGGTGCTCTGGACGGTCAACTGCCCAGTAACCGCCCCCGCCGCGACCGGATCGAACTGCACACTCACAGTCACCGCCTGCGTCGGATTCAAGGTTACCGGGAATGTGGCTCCCGACATCGTGAAGCCTGTCCCACTCAGCGTTGCCGAGTTGATGGTCACCGGCGCCGTCCCCGTCGAGGTCAACGTCACAGATAGCGTCGATGCCGTGTTCACCGTCACATTGCCAAACGCCAGAGTGGCCGCGCTCACCGTCAAGGTGGGTACGGCAGCATTCAATTGCAGCGCAAAGCTTTTGGAAACGCTTCCCGCACTCGCCGTCAGCGTCACCGCTTCTGCCGTCGTAACCGACGATACAGTCGCCGTGAACCCGGCGCTGCTCGCATTGGCAGGAACCACTACCGTGGCCGGCACGGTAACCGCCCCATTGCTGCTCGTCAGGCCTACACTCAGACCGCCGCTCCCAGCAGCCGCAGTCAGCGTCACCGTGCAGGCATCGCTTCCCGATCCCGTCATCGACGCGCTGCTGCAAGACAACGCACTCAGTGCTGCCGGTACCGCCGTCCCTGTGCCCGTCAGGCTAATCACCGCCGTACCATTGGTCGTCGAGGTGCTCTGGACGGTCAACTGACCCGTCACCGCTCCCGCCGTAGCCGGATCGAACTGCACACTCACAGTCGCCGTCTGTGTCGGATTCAGGGTCACCGGGAATGTGGCTCCCGACATCGTGAAGCCTGTCCCACTCAGGGTTGCCGAGTTGATAGTCACTGGCGCCGTCCCCGTCGAGGTCAACATCACAGATAGCGTCGATGCCGTGTTCAACGTCACATTGCCAAACGCCAGAGTGGCCGCGCTCACCGTCAAGGTGGGTACGGCAGCATTCAACTGCAGCGCAAAGTTCTTGGAAACGCTGCCCGCACTCGCCGTCAGCGTCACCGCTTCTGCCGTCGTAACCGACGATACAGTTGCCGTGAACCCGGCGCTGCTCGCATTGGCAGGAACTACTACCGTGGCCGGCACGGTAACCGCCCCATTGCTGCTCGTCAGGCCTACACTCAGACCGCCGCTCCCAGCAGCCGCAGTCAGCGTCACCGTGCAGGCATCGCTTCCCGATCCCGTCATCGACGCGCTGCTGCAAGACAACGCACTCAGCGCCGCCGGTACCGCAGTCCCTGTGCCCGTCAGGCTGATCACTGCCGCACCATTGGTCGAGGAGGTGCTCTGGACGGTCAACTGCCCAGTAACCGCCCCCGTCGCGGCCGGATCGAACTGCACACTCACAGTCACCGCCTGCGTCGGATTCAAGGTTACCGGGAATGTGGCTCCCGACATCGTGAAGCCTGTCCCACTCAGGGTTGCCGAGTTGATGGTCACCGGCGCCGTCCCCGTCGAGGTCAACGTCACAGATAGCGTCGATGCCGTGTTCAACGTCACGTCGCCGAACGTCAGGCTGGCCGCACTGATCGTCAGCTGCGGGCTCGACACCACCGTGCCCGTGCCGCTCAGATTAACCACCGCTGTGCTGTTGGTTGACGAGTTGCTCTGGATCGTCAGCTGACCAGCCGCTGCTCCCGCCGCGGCCGGATCGAGCTGCACATTCAGCGTCACCGACTGCGCCGGATTCAAGGTTACCGGGAACGTGGCCCCCGACAGCGTGAAGCCGGCCCCACTCAGGGTTGCCGAGTTGATGGTCACTGGCGCCGTCCCCGTCGAGGTCAACGTCACGGGCTGCGTCGATGCCGTGTTCACCGTCACGTCCCCGAATGTCAGGCTGGCCGCGCTCACCGTCAGCTGCGGGCTCGACACTGCCGTGCCTATACCGCTCAGGTTAACCACCGCTGTGCTGTTGGTCGACGAGTTGCTCTGGATCGTCAGCTGACCAGCCGCCGCTCCCGCCGCGGCCGGATCGAACTGCACGTTCAGCGTCACCGACTGCGTCGGATTCAAGGTCACCGGGAACGTGGCCCCCGACAGCGTAAATCCGGTCCCACTCAGGGTGGCCGAATTGATGGTCACTGGCGCCGTCCCCGTCGAGGTCAACGTCACGGGCTGCGTCGATGCCGTGTTCACCGTTACATCGCCGAACGTCAGGCTGGCCGCGCTCACCGTCAGCTGCGGGCTCGACACCGCCGTGCCCGTGCCGCTCAGGTTGACAACCGCTGTGCTGTTGGTTGACGAGTTGCTCTGCATCGTCAGCTGACCAGCCGCCGCTCCTGCCGTGGCCGGATCGAACTGAACATTCAGCGTCACCGACTGCGCCGGATTCAAGGTCACCGGGAACGTGGCTCCCGACACCGTAAATCCGGTCCCACTCAGGGTTGCCGAGTTGATGGTCACTGGCGCCGTCCCCGTCGAGGTCAACGTCACGGGCTGCGTCGATGCCGTGTTCACCGTCACGTCGCCGAATGTCAGGCTGGCCGCGCTCACCGTCAGCTGCGGGCTCGACACCGCCGTGCCTATGCCGCTCAGGTTAACAACCGCTGTGCTGTTGGTTGATGAGTTGCTCTGGATCGTCAGCTGACCAGCCACCGCTCCCGCTGCGGCCGGATCGAACCGCACATTCAGAGTCACCGACTGCGTCGGATTCAAGGTCAGCGGGAAGGTGGCTCCCGATACCGTAAATCCGGCCCCACTTAGGGTTGCCGAGTTGATGGCCACCGGCGCCGTGCCCGTCGAGGTCAACGTCACAGGCTGCGTCGATGCCGTGTTCACCGTTACATCGCCAAACGTCAGGCTGGCCGCACTGGTCGTCAACTGCGGACTCAACGCCGCCGTGCCCGTGCCGCTCAGATTAACAACCGCTGTGTCGTTGGTAGTCGAGTTGCTCTCGATCGTCAGCTGACCCGTCGCCGCTCCGGTCGCGGCCGGATCAAACCGCACATTCAGGGTCACCGCCTGGTTTGGATTCAAGGTGGCCGGCAACGTCGCTCCCGACACCGTAAATCCTGCCCCACTCAGGGTTGCCGAGTTGATGGTCACCGGCGCCGTCCCCGTCGAGGTCAGCGTCACTGGCTGCGTCGATGCCGTGTTCACCGTCACATCGCCAAACGTCAGGCTGGCCGCACTGATCGTCAGCTGCGGACTGGACGTCTGCGGACTCGATACCGCCGTGCCCGTGCCACTCAGATTAACCACCGCTGTACTATTGGTCGTCGAGTTGCTCTGGATCGTCAGCTGACCCGTTGCCGCACCTGCCGCAGCCGGATCAAACTGCACATTCAGCGTCATCGTCTGGTTCGGATTCAAGGTGGCCGGCAACGTGGCTCCCGGGACCGTAAATCCAGTCCCACTCAGGGTTGCCGAGTTGATGGTCACCGGCGCCGTCCCCGTCGAGGTCAACGTCACTGGCCGCGTCGATGCCGTGTTCACCGCCACATCGCCAAACGTCAGGCTAGTCGCGCTGATCGTCAGTTGCGGACTGGACGTCTGCGGACTCGATACCGCCGTGCCCGTGCCGCTCAGATTAACCACCGCCGTGCCGTCGGTCGAAGAGTTGCTGTGAACGGTCAGGTGACCCGTTGCCGCACCTGCCGTGGCCGGATCGAACTGCACATTCAGCGTCACCGACTGCGCCGGATTCAAGGTCGCGGGGAACGTGGCTCCTGACAACGTAAAGCCAGTCCCACTCAGGGTTGCCGAGTTGATAGTCACCGGCGCCGTCCCTGTCGAGGTCAACGTCACAGGCTGGGTCGATGCCGTGTTCACCGTCACATTGCCGAACGCCAGACTAGTCGCGCTGACCGTCAGCCCCGGCGTGGTGGTGCTGCCGCTGGTACTGACTCCTGAGCCACTGATGGAACCTTGAGCCACCGGCTTGCCCGTGGAACTCGTGACCGTGAATTGGCCAGAGTAGCTGGATTCATTGCCGGGCTTGAAGCCGATAACGAAGCTGTAAGTTGAACCGGCGCTAACAGTAACGGGAAGACCGCTCTGACTATTTGCAAAGAAGCCCTGTCCAGCGACGTTCAACTGGGAAATTTCGATGGGCGCAGCACTCTCGTTGAGGAGCAGAACGTTACTGGTAGCTGTTTGACCGACAGGTACAGCACCAAATGTGATTGCGCCAGGCGAGACGCTGAACGGGCCGGTAGCTGATCCGTTGACCGCGTAACCGCAACCTGACAGCGCGACGGCGAGGCAACATGCCAGTATAACGAACAGCTTTGTGCCCGGACTTTTGAGTTTGTGGATCGAACCGCGCCCGCAGGCACAATAGGAACTGAGCACCAACGTCACCCCTGTGGCAGTGCGTGCATTCCAGAGGCAGATAAAAGAGGAATTGTAGGTAGTGCGTACCTGTCAACTTTCGGGTCTGCGCGGTCTCGATTCAGAGCAGACATCTGGCCGCATTGAACACTTACCACTTTTAATTCCGAAGCCCACTATAGGTCACGGGTAGCTCAACGATGCAATGACGGTACACCGCAGTGAGGTTGTGCCGTGGTCGCGCATAAAGAGTGTTAACCCCATCATCTGGGGCTCTCAATGACACAATTTAGTTATTGATTATGTCGTATCTAGTGATTGAGGACGCTATGTTGTCCCCGGATGATTCTCACAAAACGCGGTTGCTGTGAAGTTAGCAGTGACTAAAGTAAGCGTTACATTACGTTGGTAAACTATCCCGGAGTAAGTTCTTATGAACGATGCCCTTCTCCTCAGTTCCAACCTTATGAGGATGAGCGGTGCTCGCGGCTCGTTCAAGGGTTTTAAAAACCACCCGACAAACGGCTGCGACCACCATTCCTTTAGGGAATTGTCGCCGCGGCCTCGTTGGACGAAACGCTTTCCACCCCAGAGGAATCGACACTTTCTACGATGTAGTCATAGGTCAAACCACTCTGCACTGCGTTATCCACGTATGTCGTCTGCGTGTCGACCGACGAGTTTAGTAGTTGATACGCAGAGCTGCTACCTGTTGAGCGATAGATGTTATAGCCGACTATCGGAACAGGAGAACTACTGGGCGCACTCCAGTTCAGATCGACCTGATGCGGCGCACTTGCCGGATTCTCCCCTGTGCCGGTCAGACTGACCACCGACGTGGCATTGGTCGACGAGTTGCTCTGGATCGTCAGCTGCCCCGCCGCTGCTCCCGAGGCAGCCGGATCAAACTGCACTTCCAGCGTTACCGCCAGGCCTGGATTCAGGGTCACTGGGAACGTGGCTCCCGACATTGTGTAGCCAGAACCCGTAAGTGTTCCCGAGTTGATGATCACCGGCGCCGTCCCCGCGGAGTTCAGCGTCAGAGGCAGCGTCGATGGTGTGTTCACGATCACATTGCCGAATGCCAGGCTGGCTGGGCTGATCGTTAACTGCGAACCTGCGGCCGCTGCCGCATTCAGCTGCAGGGCAAAAGTCCTGGAAACGCTGCGCGCGCTCGCGGTCAATGTTACTGCTTGCGCGGGCGTGACGGACGACACAGTCGCCGTGAAGCCCGCGCTGGTCGCATTTACCGGAACCAGCAGCGTGGCCGGCACAGTAACCGCCGAACTGCTGCTCGCCAGGCTCACACTCAGACCACCGCTGCCTGCAGCCGCCGTCAGCGTAATCGTGCAATTATCGCTTCCCGGCTCTGTCACAGACGCGCTGATGCAGGAGAGCGCACTCAACGCTGCTTGCGCAGTGGTGCCGCCGCCTGTCGGGCTGATTACCGTCGTACCGCAACCTAACGGGGGAAGCACGATCAGGAAACATGCCAAAACCGCAAACAGCCCAGCGCACAGACCGTCAGGTCTGCGGATCGGTCGGCGGCCGCAGGCACGATTTGAACTGAACACCGGTGGCACCCGTGTAAACGTGAGCAATCTACAAAGAGATCAAAAGGACAATTGTGGCTAGTAGTACTAGTGAAACTTTGGAACAACAACGCTCTCGCTTTGAAGAAATCCGCCTGCAGCGACGCTAGTGTTTTCACTGGGAAGACAACGGCCGGCTTCTCAAGTATCGGAAGGCACGCACACCAGCGATTATTCCTTTATGATCGGGGGCCCTCAATGGCACGAATCGGTCACCCTAGTTGACACTCTGGGGAAAGCGCTTCGGCCTACGCATCAAGCATAGTGCCTGCCCGATTCATGCTGGGCGAGGCTGGCTATCATTATTCTACCGTTAATACAAGGGCGCTTATTTCCCGGATCGGGCGCGATGCGGGAACAGCTGCAATCGCCTTCAGGATCAGGCTGAGGGTCTTAAGGTAATGCTCCGCCGGCAAAATCTACCCCTGGACGAATATTCCTTTGGTACCAAATGGTTACTAAAACGCCTGGATTCTGCCCCCAAGGGTAGGTTCCTTGTTGAAACAGCTTTGCTGGTGATATTTCGGTTGGAAGAATGAGTATCGATGAACCGATCTCTTGCTTTACTTGCTGGACTCGCCTTGTTTCTTTCCATGCCAAAAGGGTCTGCAGAAGGCTTGCCAGAATCCCCGCAAATGGGATTGGTGCAGCCATCCGTCCGAATCGCTGCTCCAAGCCGTCCGTCTCTAGTAAAGCGGATCTCCTGGGTTGATTATTCGCTGTACAGTGGTGTGATTGCTACGCATGCTGCAGACTGGGCGTCGACGGAGCAATGTCTGCGCACCAGCCAGCAACAAGAAAAGGCAGGCCTTGTTGGTCTATGCCATGAAGGGCTTTTGCCTTCCGCCCTGGCTGAGAGCAAAGCCGGCCTAGGAGCGTACGAGGCGACTACGGCAGCGCTGGAGGTCTATTCCCAATACCTGGTCACCAAGCATCATCACCAGCGTATTGCGCGCATCGCCCAACTCGCCAATATCGGCGCCACTGCGTATGTGGTAGCGCACAACTACCACACGATCCAGGCGGCGACACGTCCGTGAAAAGAGGACGGTAGTTATAGAGTTCGGCCAAGCTCCATGTCTGATGAGTTGACTGTTTCCTTCAGTTTGGCAGTGTCCTGCATTCCAAACCCGAGATGAGCACCGGGTACCTCAGTCCGGCATCCCGCACGAACTCCGTGCAAAGGGTGGAGAGAGAACATCCCCGCCCCAGTTGAAACTCTGCATGCGCAACCGATCGCCGCGAAGTGTACTGCCTGCGTTGAACAGAGCTACACGAAGGGAGAAAAATGAAAGCCTGTGCAGAAATGTGCGAAAAAAGCTAACTAAGCGAACTAAGTCTGACCCTGCATTCATACCTCATTTGTTGTTTCCCCGGTTGGGCTAGCCGTTCCGTGTGGTTTGAGGGAGACGGACTGCCCCCCGCGGGAAATGACCGGGCCCGTCCCCCTCTCCCAGAGACGCGGGTTTGCCGGTGCTTTTCGAAGCTCCAAATAAAAGTGCGCGAAAAGCGCGATAAGCGCGATAAGCCCCTCCTGGTGGATCTTCGGCCGGCTTGCCGAAAGGACTTGGCACAGTAAGCCCCGCGATCCCACTCAAGCCAAAGTACGGCTTGAATGGGCCACCCAGCATTTGTTGCGAGTTCTCACGCAGGCACTCAAGCCGATGCCCGGTGGTGTGGTGTTTTCCCAGGTTGTCAAAACGGCTCAATCAAGAGGACGCACTGGGCGTACCCTGCTTAAAGCAGTATCACAATTACTAAAGCCGCGAGGCGTGGCTTTCCTTGGGAGAAAACCACGAAAAGGGCCTTCCGCTTCGGTCTACTTCCATTGCGGGACGGCTTACGCGATGATTTCTGCTCTCCGCAGGCGCCCTCGCGGGGCGCAGGAATGCTGCGGACAGAGGTATTTCGTCACTGTCACATTTCCGTTTTCGATCACCGAGTCATCATGCCGACAGGCACTGATGCATTTCCGGCGGTTGGCGGCAGATGCACGGGTGGAGAGCGCCGGTGCAAGGCCAAGCAGGGCCGTCGTGGCAAGACGGCGCTGACGTGAATTCTTACTCAGACAGTAGTACGGTTTCCGGGCCGTGTCGAGAGCTGGAGAAGATTTCTTTGGTAACCAAGCGCGTCCATTACCAGCCAACTTATCGCCAAAGGTGTGGCGAGCGATTAGAAGGCATTTCGGCCTAAGTCTTACGAATGTCCGTGGAGCACCCCTATACTAACTCGACGGCTTCAATCGGATTCATGTTATAGGTGCAGGACGGCTACTCCTTCCGTGCTTCTGCGGCGCACATCATGTCCCTTATCTCCCCCGCTATCGAAGCCGACAAACGGAAGCCCGTCGTCTGCACGAGGCTGGCATTGACGACTACACATGGCACAACAATCGGCACACGTTTGGTAGTTGGTTGGCGACGAAAGGTGCGTCGATCAAGGAGATTCAAGAGGCTGACGGGTGGAAATCGATTCAGATGGCTGCGAGATGCCGGCACCTGAGTCCTGCGCGCACGGCGTCGGTGGTCGACAAGCGGGGTTGATTGCCCTCAAAGACGGGATGGTCAGCCGCAGCTTCGTGTGACGCGAATGGCACAATCAGGATTACTTTAGCCACTTCATCTCATTCACGGTGCGGGCGCGTTAACGTGCATAACCCATTCAGAGAATGGAACTCCTGTAGGCGAGCGGTATTTGATAATGGTTGTGCCGCCCGAGAGTGCCCACGCCAATCCCTGTTGGTTGATGTTCATCACCACAGGGTTGCTTGAAGTCCAGGTGCCGGTGGCATCTTGCATGTTGGTGTTAATCAGTGGATGCTGACTGCCGTCACTGTAATACCCAATTGGAGTAAATTGAACAGTGTCCGGGGGCGATACAGTATTGACATTGATCTGGCCGCCACCGCCTTCGGATTCCCCGGACCCGACGTCTGACAACCATCCTGTTACCAGTTTCAGGTTCACAGTGGCAATAGTGTTTTCCGCCAATTGGGTCATCACGGCATAGCCCGCCGTGTTGGGAAGTAGGCCGTCCCCGGGAAGTGGCACAACACCCGCGGTCGGTGTCATCAACGCGGAAGTTGCAAAGTCACCCGTGATCAGGCTGGTGCATCTACACAGGGCATCCGCGTAGTCTATTACTGGAATGTTGTTCACAGCTCCATAGGCTGCTATGGCTGCATTTATCTGTGTTACGTATCCACTTGCGTTAGTGCTGATTGGCGGTGTTGTTCCCAGGATCACCTTGATGTTGGCAGCCTGGGCCTCCTTCACCATGGCGTCGAGTTCGCTTAAGAAGTCCTGGAAGGCATATAGTGCGCTTTCATCGGAAACAAAATAGGAGTTATAGGCTCCCACCAGAATGTGGACAATGGCCGGATGCAGGTTCACCACATCGGCCTGAAAGCTGCCGGTGCTGCCAACCCCTCCATTAATGGACGGGCTTCCCTGGTTAATCCAGTTGGGGTTGGCAGCAAATGCGCTGGCCCATTCGTAGGTGATGTAGTCTCCGAAGAAGACTACTTTAGGAGGACCTTGAGCAGAGAGTGACTGACACAACAGTCCGAATGCTACCAGTGCTAGAGATACGTAATAAACGATGCTTTTCATTCTTCCTTCTCAGGTTTGGTCGTGTGGCGCTTGGTTTTGGTCGTGGCGGCTGGGGCTGAAGCGAAGGCAGAGAGAGGCAGGCCCAGGATGGCTACTCTAGTCGTTGAAGACATGACTGAAATTCCCTCCTTCTTACGTGGCCGTGATGAAAGGAAATTCGCTCGATTGAGGCGCCAACGGGTGTGAGTCAATCTTGCCTGCTCTAGCCAGCTCTTTTTTAGTTGCGCGGTCAGTGACGGACTTTGACTGACCGTCTCGTCGCGGCGGACCCTTAAGGTCGCTTCAACTTCGTGTGTTGCTCTGGAGTCAACTTCAGGTAGACGCCACCCCGCCCGACCTCAATGGCATATTACAGCATCTGCCGCGACAAGGGTCTACCGATCTTTGGTCCCAAAGTCAACTGGCGATAACAGGCCTTTGCGGCCGATCGGATTCTGATTGGGCCAGAGCTGACCGCCCTGAACAGGCCCGGGAACTGGCAAGCTTACGGTACTGCGCATCCGGCCGAGGCCGGTGCAAAGACGGTGGTTGCCATTCGCCGCTAAGGTGGCAGTTGCAGGCCTATTGCATCTGAGTCATCCAGGTATCGGGTTGTACATGCGGCAGATTTATCAGGATCTTGTCCCGAGCGACAGTGAGGTCTGAAAATATTTGATTAAAGGCGGCGGCGCGACCCTCCGAGTTGTGAAAGTGCTCCAAGGCGAAAGGTGATCCCAGTGGGTGTTTAGTCGCCGGGTCGAGCCGCTGGGCCCAAATGCAAAGATATCCGTCGCGTGTGGAGGTGAAATACACGGTGTTGCCATCGGGAGAGAACTGAGCCTTATCATCATTGTTCCGCCCGTCGGTTACCGCGATCCATTTCGCTTGGCCTGCGGGCGCGCCATGCTGCACCGGCGCGATCAGTATCTGAGCGAGCCCAGCCAAGGACTGCAATTTTTTAAACACCACCCAGCGGTCATCCCAGGAAAAGAAAGGATGGTAAAGCGGCTTATCCGGATCACTCAGGAAATCCTGCTCGGTTCTTGTCCGTAGATCGAGGGCGGTAATCCGATCCTTGTTTTGGTCTGTTTGGTCGTATTTCTGCAGCAGAACCACAGAACCGTCGGATGAAAACCCACGCGGCGTGCAGCGCTCACAGACTTGCTCCGGCTCCCCGTCCTCCGCCGCAGTCATGAATCCGTCCGACATAGGGGACTGCGTTTCGTCCGGCCATCGACCCGCTTTGCCCTCGCGTTCGAAGGTCACCCGTGATCCGTCAGGAGAAATGGAAGTTTCTCCGTTTCCGGTCAGACCGCTCTCCCGCCGGCCCTTCTCGTCCAGGATGTGATCTGTGCCGCTGCTTAGATCTCTCAGCACGATGCTGTTGGGCTTGCCAGGCTTGGAAGTGTCGTAGGCCATCCACTTTCCGTCCCGAGAGAGAGACGGAGAGGTGTAGCTCCCACCTCCGGGGAGAGCTAACTGGAAGGTCGGACCCACTTTCTGGCCCCGGTTGTCGATTGAGATTTGAAAGATCGATGAGCTGGAGTACCAGATCGTATAGGCAAGCTTACCGTCCTCCGACACGGATCCGCCTGGGCCGAGGCTGCCATTACCGGAAGAGAGCAGTTCCGGGTTCTCATCCATGACGCCCCGCGGAGAGACTCCGATGCGCCAAAGCTTCCAGCTTTCGAGGTCAGCGGTAGAGTAGATAATCCATTCGTGTCCTTTGGCAGTCCGAACCCACGCGAGCACAGCATACCCCGGTAAGTAGTTTTGTGCCGCTCCCGGAAGGTTGGCCGGCGTGGCATGGCTTGCAACCAGCGGCACGATCCACCAACTGGGCGCCTCGTTTTGCCGGCTGCTGCGTACCCCATAGAGCAGGATCTCTTTTCCATTGGGAGCCCAGATGGGTGCGCTATATACGCGAAAGTCCTGATTCAGTGGTAAAGGGGTGGGCTGGCCGCCATTCACAGATACCGTGAATAATTTCAGGTCTTGCATGTAAACGACGCTGTCGCCCGGGGGAGAGAACCGAGGGCCTTCCGCGTAGGGAGTCGCGACTAAGAGTCTAGGTTCTCCAGGTAAAGTTGGGGCGATGTAGATTCCGCCTCCATTTCTCGTCGAAAAGAAGGCGATGTGCGTGCCATCGGGCGAAAAATCAGGCGTAATTTCTGCGTCGGGACCCGCGGTCACCTGCATGGCTTCGCCCCCTGCGGTCTGTTGCACCCATATATGCTGTTGGCCACCACCAACGCTCGAAGAATAGGCGAGCAGCTTTCCATCGCGGGAAAGTGCGGGATCCCAGCCATATGACTTGATGAGCCTGGCTTCCTGCAAGGTGGGCTTCCTCGGGTGCCAGAGCCATGACATGGTGGCGATGCCTATCGCGGCGAGCACACTCGCCGTAATCAGCGCGGCGAGGAAGACGGCTCGGGACGGTGATTTATGGGAGCCGCGTCTCGCTGGCCCTTCAGCCGAGCCCAGGTTGACGGCCATCGGCGCTTCCGTTTGAGGGGTCGCCACAGGCGCGATAAATCGGTATCCCCGCCGCGGAACCGTTTCAATGTACTGCGGGGTGCCGGCATTATCGTTCAATGCCTCTCGTACCCGGTTCACCGCTTTATTCAGCGACTGATCGAAGTCAACGAAAGTGTTTCCCCAGATCCGCTCCTGCAGTTGCTCACGGGTGATGACCTCGCCCGGCCGCTCCGCGAGCATCGCCAAAACCCGGAATGGCTGCTCCTGCAACCGGATCGGCACGCCATGCTTGCGCAACTCCATGGCGTCGCGATCGAGTTCGTACACCCCGAAACTGATCCTGCCAGACATCCGATCACTCCGTTGCAGCTTACTCTACCTCAAAACCGGGAGAAGACCGGACTGCATAGCGAAGGGCCGTCCCCGCAGCTTTAAAGCAGAGTACTCGAAGTCTGGAGGCTGCGTCGTTGCAATGGCCAGCATTTCTCGTGATGTCGCGCCTGGACGCTCTCATTCCTTCGCGCGAGGAATCATATCCGATGCATCAGCAGAACGTGGTCAGGCTACATTGCGTCACTTTGCTCGATGCCCAGAACATAAGCGTATTTGCCTGGCAGCGAAGGCGGCAGGGTCACTTTGATGTCTTCACCCACCTGCGACCATTGCAACGGCTTCTTGTGGCCGAGCAACTCGATCTTCGCCCCGGCCTTCGGCTTCAGGCCGGTCAAAGTGACAACCGGTCCCTTCATCTCGCCCATCACCGTTGCGTACAAAGTTGAGTTCTTCTGCGTATAGCGAACGTCCAAACCATCGGCAGTCTTCCCCTCGGCTCGCTTCCAGGGATGCGTGCCGTAAATGGCTTCGCCGTTCTGTAACAGCCATGCCCCGAGTTCCTTGAGTCTTTCCATCTGCACGGCAGGAATTGTTCCGTCGGCCTCAGGGCCGACATCGAGCAGAAGGTTGCCGTTCTTGCTCACGATGTCCACGAGCAGGTAGATGAGTTTGTCGGGCGCTATCGTTTGAGCCTCGCCCTCGGCGCGGTTATAGCCGAAAGACTGCCCAAGTCCGCGGCACTCCTCCCACTTTTTCGGGTTGATTTCCTTCAGGGTGGCATACTCAGGGGTGGTGTAGTCGCTGTGCTTGATGCCGAAACGATCATCGACGACACCATCCGGTACCGCGTTATAAAACTCGGCCTCGATCGCCGTCGCGTGGCCGGACTTCGGATAGTCAATATCGTTCCAGAGAACTGACGGGTGATACTTCCGAATCAATTCCCGATATTGCGCGTCCGCATATTTGCCGTAGGCCTCGCTCTGCGGCTTTGTACTCTCGAAGGTTTCCATGGATGTGATCGGGCCGGGAACAAACGTCCAATCCAAGCCTCCCGAGTAGTAAAGCCCCATCTTCATCCCCTCTTTGCGGACCGACGCTGTCAGCTCTCCAACAATGTCGCGGGTAGCGTGCTGACGCGCCGGCGGCAGCGTCGGATTGGGCGTTGTGCTCGGCCATAGCGTGAACCCTTCATGATGCTTTGTGGTCAGTACAACGTATTTCGCGCCGGCATCTTTGAAGGTCTTTGCCCATGCGTCCGGGCTCCACTTCTTGCTTTCACTATCAAAGGTCTCGGAGAAACTGTAGTAGTCGTGGTCCGCTCCGTAGTGCGCCTTGTTGTAAGCCTGCGTCGGGGAACCATCGATGCGGACGGTGTTGTAATACCACTCCGCATATGGATTCTTCGAGAAGTCCGGCTTGGTAAAGTCCACCGTCTCAATGGGTGCCCAGCCCGGCACGGAATAGAGCCCCCAGTGGATGAATATCCCCAGCTTCGCATCGTCAAACCACTGCGGCAGAGGATGCTGATTGAGCGACTCGATCGTCGCCTCATAATGAGAGGGCGCCTGGGCTGGAGAATGGGCGGCCAGTGACAAGCCCAGCATGGCGCAGGCGGCGTATGGAATACCCTTGGGGCACTTCCCTAATGCCATTGATTCTCCTTGTTTCGGGCCTACCTAAAATTCGAAAAACTCGCCGGCTAACGGATCTTCAAATTGAGCAAAGACCCCTGTGCTCGACAGCGACAGCCTCGATCCCACCGGCGAAAATCGTGCGTCCCTCTTGCAGCCGGTCGTGCGCCGCGTTCAACTCCGCGACAACTGGCTCGGCCTCGTCGGCAAAGACCATCAGTTCCCCATTGATCTTCTTGTAAACTATTTGGAATCGCCATCTTCGATTCTATACTTACCCGTCGCCCGAGCAGTCTTCGGTGAGCTCGTTGACTCTCCCGGCTGAGTTTAGTGGTCAATACCGGCCGCTCCCTGTCCTATCTCACGGGTCCCAGATATTTGTCGAGCCAGCCGAGCGATTCCTTGATCATCTCCGTTCGCGGTACGTCGTGTCCCGTGTCGTAAACCACGCGGCGTTTGTGCTCTGTGGGTGTTCCTAGCAGACGGAACATGGGTTCTTGAGAGATTCTGGGCGGCCAAAGGAAATCGTAACGGCCATTGAGCATCAAAACGGGGGCCTTCACATGTGGAGCGAAGTTGAGTTGATCCACTTCAGGCAATCGCTCTTGTAAAAAGAATCCTGGTGATAGGAGAATTAATGCTTTGAAGCGAGTTTCAACAGCCGGGAGAAGCGCCCCCATCGCTGCCCCCCAACTTTCACCCTCGTAGGCCAACGCGTTGGGATTGATATCCCGGCGTGTCTCAAGGTAGTCGATCGACCGGCTGAGGTCCTTAGACCAAAAAATGACATTGTCTCGATAAGTACTGCTTTTGTTTGGCCAGTAAATCGGCTTCGGTCCGCCGCCACGTTCAAAGGTTCCTTTGTAGATAGGGAATAAGACCGCTCGTCCACTTTTTATAATGAAATCGAAGTCTGGAAGATAGATCGGGACCCCTTCTGCGCTCGATCGCATGTGAGCGGCCTCAGCGTCGGGAAAGTACACGACGGCTTGAAAAGGAGGCGACGCTGCCTTGGGCAGGAACAAATACGCGGTGACTCGCTCGCCGCCGTAAGCCGCATCGAAGGAAACCTTTTCCAGCCTCCAATCCTCGGTCTGTCGAACGGATTCCACCTTCGCATGCAACGGCGTCTTGTCATAAGAGTATTGGTTCTTATAGGCCCGGAAAAGTCGATCAGAAACAGGGTTTCCGGAGCCGTAATTGCGCAATTGAACCGTGATCGGAGCGCCTGCTGCTTCGGCTTCCTTACCAGTCGACACATATTCCACGCAACGAAAACCAAATCCAGGGGACCGCTCGAAGGGTGAACGAGCGTCGGGAATATTGAACATATAAGTCGGATCGTCCCATGCGCCGCCCATGATATAGCGCTTGCCGGAGGCCGCTTGGTTTGCGCACCACTCCTTCACGTTGCCTGCCATATCGTAAGCGCCACACCAGCTCATACCGTGGTAGGCCCCGGCCGGCGAAGGTCCCTTGCCACTGAAGTTGCTGGCGGGTATCAGGCTGGAGCTGTCTGTCGGGGAGGCAGCAGCCGCCCAGTGATAAACGGTCGGAAGCGACTTGCCTACAAAGGCAGCATAAGCTTCAGCCTCGAACCAGCTCACACCGGTGACAGGATATTCGCCCTCACCCTGAGGATAGTCATCTTGTCTCCAGGTGGAAGGTCCTGGCCTGTTCGTTTTATCGACAAAGAGTTTCATCGCGCCGGCCCACGGAAGCACGCGTCCATCCTTTCGGAATTCCTGTTTCCAATACTCCTGCTTCTTGTAACCTCCCTGGTCCACAAAGCGTTTGAACTCGCGATTAGTGACCTCGAACTTATCGATCCAGTATTTCCCCACCCGGACTGGAGGCAAGGTCTGAAAGCCTGCAATGCCTGCAATCCCCCACACGGTGAACGGGTCGCTCCCAACAAATTCCTGGTCGAACTCAACAGGAACCATTCCGCTGGGAGCCTGCCCGTCTTTGTGCAATGCCACCGTGATCGGGCCGGACGGGAAGGTAGCGCGTTCGAGCGTCGTATATCCTTGCAATTCGAATTTCCAACTCGAATCCACAGCGGGAAACCTCCCTTTGAGGATGGGCGAGAGGCCGGCAAATTCCCATTGTGCGTTCGGAGAGTTGTAGTTCCTGCGGTAGACCGACGCCCCCGGAGGGCTGGTGACGATGGAATCGGACCAGGAAATATCGGGCCAGAATCTGGCCAGGGCTGGGTCAGCCGGAATGTATCGCTCCGCCTGAACAGCAAGTGCAAAGGCTTCGCCAGTTTTGCCCCCTTCGATGAGCTTGCCGATCTGCGGTAACGCCTGCTCCCTGGCCCATCTGACTTTGGAACTGTGGTGAATCCCCCAGCCAATCAAGCTCATTAGGGCTAACAGGATAATCACAGCGGGGACTGCGACACGGGGCTGCTTGCTTTGCCGCAACAGCACTCTCGGGTTAACACCACTGGCAGGTTGCGAAATCAGTTCGGAGCAATCCTTGAGCTCCTGCTCAACCTCTATCATGCTTGCATAGCGTTCTTCGGGGCGCTTGCATAAACAGCGACGAATGATTCGGTCCAGTGCATTCGGGACATCTTTTATGAATTGGCCCAGCGGGATGGGCTCTTCCCGCTCGACTGCAATCAATGTTTCACTCGTGGACTGGCGCTCAAATGCTTTCTCTCCTGTGAACATCTCGTAAAGAACCGCGCCAAACGCAAATATATCGCTACGGGCGTCAACCCCTTGACCATGCAACTGCTCAGGAGACATGTACGGCAGCGTGCCAACTACCTGGACGTCACCAGTAAGGCCTGTCAGGGTCTCTTCCACAGACACGACAGGTCGTTCGTACTTTGCCAGCCCAAAATCGAGCAGCATTGCCCCGCTTTCGGTGAGCATGATGTTGCCTGGTTTGAGGTCGCGATGAACGATGCCTTTACGGTGTGCCGTGGCGAGTGCATCCGCAACCGCGATCGCGATCTTCAGAGCCTCGACCGTCGAGAGCCGCCCCCTCTGGATGCGCGCCGAAAGTGTCTCGCCCTCCAGGTACTCCATGGCGATGAAGGCTCTCGCGGCATCTTCCCCAAAGTCGTACACCCTGCAGATGCTGGCATGATTTAAAGCTGAAGCAGTTTTCGCTTCGCGCAGAAATCGCTCCAACGATTCCCTATCTTCAGCTAGTTCCTTTGCCAGGAGTTTCAGCGCGACCATTCGGTCGAGCAGCAAATCTTCGGCTTTGTAGACCTCACCCATACCTCCGGCAGCGACGAAATTGACTATGCGGAACCGCCCAGCTAACACCTCACCGGGTTTCAGTCGTTCCAGGGGACTTGCGCCGGTCCGCCGAGGGTCAACGAATGGCGGGCTGGATAAAAAGCTGCCCAAACGATTGTGTACGCCAAGAAGCCGGTGCACTTCGGCGCGGACCATTTCGTCGCGCTCGTTTTGTTCGAGAAAAGAGGCTCGCTGTGCCGGGCTGCATTCCAGCGCGGTCTGGTACAGCTCTTTAACGAGTTCCCATTGTTTTGCCGTCATCCCCATGGTCGGGCCTCAATTCGCCGTACAGCCAGACTTTCGCCACCGCCCAATCCCGCTTGACCGTGATCGGGGAGACGTTTAGGAACCGGGAGGTTTCCTCCACGCTCAGGCCTCCAAAGAAGCGCAATTCGACGATGCGGCTCTGGCGCGGATCGAGCTTGGATAGACGGTCGAGAGCTTCGTCCAATTTCAACAGATCTTCAGAGTGTTCCGGGGTAAAAGCCAATCCTTCTTCCAGGGGCACGATCACCTGTGTTCCGCCACGTTTCTCCCGTAGGTGGCGGCGGGCATGGTCGATCAAAATGCGCCTCATCAGTTGGGCAGCAATCCCATAGAACTGAGCACGGCCCTGCCAATGGGTAGAATGCTGTCCAACCAGCTTGAGATAAGCTTCATGAACCAGAGCAGTGGTCTGAAGGGTATGACCCACCCGCTCGCGCCGCATATACCGGCGGGCCAGCCTTTTGAGCTGGTCATAGACCAAAGGAACAAGCTTTTCCTGGGCGGCTTGGTTCCCATTCGCTATTTCGCCCAGCAGGGCCGTCACGTCTTGTTCCGGGACCAAGCCGCCACCCTCCAACCGTATCCGGTTCAAAAAACAGCAGTTACTGCAACTCTGATGGTCAGGATTCTACCTGCGATTGACGATCTTTGCACTTCCTCATTTCCTGGTGATCCCTTTTTCCTGCAGATGTCGCGTTCCTATGTAAAGCCGGATCTTCAGGCAATCATTTCACTGCGATCTAGGAGAATACTCATGCGTAACACGACTCTTGCGACTTACACACGCTTCGCGGCATTGCTCACCGCAGTGGGCGCCGCCTGTATGGGAACTGGCTATGCAGGCGGATGGCAGCACGACCAGGAACAACTGGCCCAGATGGCCGAGCTGCATAATCTCCACGCAACCTTTCACGCGGCCGTCAGCGTGCACGATCCTGTCAATGGCGATTCGCCGGCCGTGATCACACAGCGAATTAAAGACGCACTTTCAGTCTGGGCGGAAGATGGGGTGCTCACTGTAGTGAACACCACGGCTACGCAGGGGAACTATGTCGGAAACGGTGATCCGGACGATCCCGCAACGTGCCCAGTACCCTCGGGCAATACTTCTGCCGGCGGGAAACAGGGCACGCTGTGCACATTCTTTAAGTATGTCTCCGGAGGGTTACAGGCGGCGAACAAGCTTGTCTCGCTTTCCCCCGAATATAAAACGAAGTTTGTCCCTGTGTATGAAGACGGGCAGTGGAAATCATCGGTGTATTTTGAGTGCCACTACTTCGATGTGTCCTTGAATGCGGTTACCGGCCTCCCCAACTGGACGGCGAAGAGCCACGTAGACCTTGACGGTACAGCGAAAAAGATCAACGGGAAGTGGTTGTTGACGCAGGTCAGCTCGACTTCGGTGGGAATTCCGATTCCGTAGCAGGCTGCCTTCTGCGGAAATTATTCAAAGCGATGCGGGGACAGCATACTTATCCCTGAAGTGATGCAATACGTATGCTGTCCGTGCGCCGCTCTTCCTCGCCCAGCGATAAACCGGCCAGACAAATGCCGGTGAGGTCGGATTTATCTAACTTGACCTGTTTGACCCTCGGGGCGGGAGAAACCTACCGAAAAGCACGATTTTTCAGGAGATTTTGAAGAAGCTGGTTATACGGCAACTTGCCAACTCATTCACTCGTCCATAATGAGTTGTGCAGCAGGTGCGTTGCGGGTGTAGCCGATGATTCCGCGAAGCTCGACACTGGCTCTGGCACTCTACCTTTGGCCGGCAGCGCTCTTCCACTCGGCGCAGTCGCAGGAGCAGTCCGCAGCGCAGACGCCGCCCAACCAATCAACCTACTCATTTCATACCTACACTCGTGTGGTCCTCACCGATGTCACGGTGACGGATGCGCATGGCAATCCGGTTCATGGCTTGCCGCAATCCGTGTTTCGTATCTTCGATAACAAACAACCTCAGGCGATTGCGTCCTTTGAAGAGCACGCCGGTGTACATGCAGCATCCATACAGTCTACGAGTGCGGCCGGCGTCTACAGTAATGACTATCTGCTGCATCTGCCACCTGTCCTGAATATCGTGCTGATCGACATTGGCAACCTCGAAATGGCCGATCAGATGTATCTCAACTACGAGCTCACGAGGTTTCTGAACGAGCAGCCGGCGGAGCAGCCTCTCGCCATCTACCTGCGTGCAGGCTCAGGCTGTTTTCTGGTGCAGCCCTTCACTTCGGATCGCAAGCTGCTGCTGGATGCGGTGCACAAAGCGATTCCCAGGTTCCCTCCGCATGCGCGTGAGTATCTGACCGATTTCGACACGCTGCGTCAGGTAGCCGTCTCGTTGAGCCAACTACCCGGTCGAAAGAATGTTCTTTGGTTCTCCGGCGGTTCTACGAGTTTTCTTATGCCCGACGCTATCCCAGTCCAGGATGCTGCCTGGCGCGATCTCTACGATGAGCTCGATCAGGAACGCATCGCTATCTACCCGATTGATGCGCGAGGGCTCCTCGCAGACACCACGGCACAAATGGTGGTGGCGAAGCAGCACCTAGTCATGAGCGATGTGGGCCAGGCCACGGGCGGACAAGCCTTCTTCAACAACAATGGTTTGGAAGCAATCACAGATCATATTCTTGAGTCGGATGGCAGCTTTTATACTCTGACCTATTCACCGGATGACCTGCGTATCGATAACAAATGGCACAAGGTGCGCGTGGAGGTAGACGGAGCCCCCTACCAGCTCAGCTACCGAAGGGGATACTACGTCGACGGCAGTGCTCGCGAGAAAGATCCACCGAGCAGAGCCAGAACGCGTCTCCTCTGGAATGGAGAGAAGCTCGAAGTTAGCGAACTGCGCGACCGCCCTATTATTTTTCAGGCGAGGGTAGTTCCCACATCCGATTCCGCAATTGCCAATTTCGAGAGCGGTTCAGGCTCGTTGCCGTTAAGTCAGGCCAAGAAGGGATCAGTTCCCTTCCTGATTCACTACACGCTGCCAATCAACGCACTCACGATCAGAGACGTCGACGGGACGCACAAGATCGTCTTGGGTGTCGCCGCCATCGGGCTAGATCGTGACGGGACCATGGTAGAGCACAAAGCCGAGGAGATTACGATGACCCTCCCGGCCGATATACTTCGTCGCAGTTCTACCCTTCCCATCATGGTGGACCAGGAGATCGACCTGTCGAAGAACGATCAGTTTCTCCAGTTGGGCGTATGGGATACACTGAACGGCCGCTCCGGCAGCATCGATACTCCTATTGAAGTCCCTAACCCGGCTAAGCCCCAAGAGCCGACCAGCCACAACTGACCCACGTTTCCTATCGCCTCCACAAGTCGATCTTCTTGATGCCAAGGTATCCTGGATCGCTGGTCACTTGGGGCAAATCCGAGCGAGGTGAAGCTTTGAGAACGGAGAGAACTATTCTGCTGGGTTTCCTCCTTTGCTTTTTGGCTTTCATTCGTGTGCCTCGTGGTGATAGTCAAGCCGAAACCTCGCAAACCCCAGTGCAAGCCGTCGTATCGTCTGAAGCACCCGTGATGCCAGCGAACGCTCCGCCGGCGGGCCTGATCCATCTCGATGTCGCTGCAACGGACCGTGAGGGGAAGCCATTTTCGGGGCTTGCTGCGAAGGATTTCACGCTGTTGGATAACGGCGTGCCGCAGAAGATCGTTTCCTTCGCAGCATCGAACGAAGCCGCGGATGAAAATGAGCGGCTTACCGAGGTGGTGCTGGTTCTCGATGAAGTCAACCTTTCGCCCATCCAGTTTGAATTTGTGAGGGATGAATCGATAAAGTATCTGCAGCAGAATGGCGGACATCTCGCTCAGCCCGTATCCGTTTACTGGTTCACAACTTTCGGATTGTACGCATCGGCGCAACCTACGACCGACGGCAACGCCGTAGCGGAGGATATTGCTCACCACCGCTCACACCGCGTGCTCTGGCAGCTCGCACCATATCGTGGTCTGCACGTGACCCCAGAATCAGAGAGGTACAGACAATGGGACCGAGCCCTCCAAACACTTTACTGCATCGCCATCGAGCGGAGAAACAAGCCGGGCAGGAAGGTTTTGGTGTGGATGGGCTTCGGGTGGCCCGCTCGCGGACCACTGGAACGCAGGGACACCGCCCCGTCAATGGGATCCTGGCAGATTTCCAGCATCACGCCTTTTACTTCGCTAGTGGAGCTTTCAACGCGCATACGCGAGGCGCGGCTGGTCATCTCCCAGGTCACAGCGTGGGCTGACCCGGCGGTCTCCAACTTCGACTACAAGCATTACCTGGCGGGAGTTGGCACGCCGTCGGACCTGAAAAAGCCGGAAGATGTACCCCCACATTTTGCGCTTCCTGTGTTGGCAATTCAGAGCGGCGGGCTTGTCCTGGACGCATCGCACGGTACTATGCGCGGTATTGAACATTGTGTAGAGGATGCAAGCGCGTTTTACACCGTATCCTTTGATCCGCCGCATGCAGCTCAGCCGGACGAGTATCACGACCTCAAGCTACAAATCGGAGCGATCGGATTATCAGCACGCACGAACACCGGCTATTACAATCAGCCGGTTTTCTACGATCAGCCTCGCGTCCCTACCAAACGAGTGACTATTCACGAACTGCAGCGGATACTGGACGCGGCCGACCAAGAGCACGACGGCGACTTGGCAAAGCAACTGACCGGTCTGGAACTGAGGGAACGGTTGAGCAGCAGCCAGCTCTCACTCTGGAAGGATCGTCTGCACGGCAAAAAGTCGAGGGCGGCACTGGTAGGTCTGGCCGATGAGTCAGCCTTTTTGGACCCTGCCGCAGCGGAGATTCTCTCCGACCCAGCGCCCGATCTCAACATGCAGCGCCAGATACTGTCGCGAACAGAGAAGTATCTGCAGGAAGCGCTTCCTAAACTGCCCGATTTTTTCGCAACACGTACAACGGCCGAGTATGAGCAACCGTCGCCCAAAGAAGAGGATACCTGGAAGACCGCCCTCGCCGATCAGTCTTTGCGCGAGGCGGTGACCGAGAAAGCAACTCTCCGCTATCGGAACGGCCGTGAGGAACAGGATGCAGAGAAGAAGAAGGGCAGCCCGAGCGCCAAGAAAAAGGACCTCAACTTCATCGGTGTTTTCGGTCCGATTCTGGGCTCCGTGCTTGTAGATGCCATGCAGAGCAACAACAGGCTGATCTGGAGCCGCTGGATACAAGGCGAACAGGGAACGGAAGCAGTCTTTCGCTACATCGTGAGCGAGAACCCGCACTATAACGTCGTCCATTGCTGCCTTGTGGATGGGAAGACCTTTCGAACGTCGACCAAATACTTCGGAGAATTGGCGATCGATCCGGGAACGGGAGCGATTCTTCGACTGACGATAGAGTCGGAACCGGGATGGATTCGTGAACCGAACTTGAATCCGGTGCTACCCGTGAAGGGAGCGGCGGTGATGGTCGAATATGGGCCGGTCGAGATCGGCGGAAGGAAGTATGTCTGCCCGCTTCGCAGCGTCGTCATTATGCGAGCCCGGACCGTAAGGACGGTGACCTTGTGGGATCAGAGATTTGATATATACGCCCCCTACGAGACACTCTTGAACGACATCGTGTACACGGATTACCACAAGTTCGGGGCGCAGGCTCGCATGCTTCCGGGATTTGACGTTGTACCGGACGCAACAGCCTCTCCGGGGGGCAACGGCCAGTCTCCCACGAAGCCGCCGCCCAATCGCTGAACTATAGCCAGACATGAATTCCGCCAACAGTTCTTGCTGCGTAGCACGACGACCTTCCCTGAAAAACGGGATTATAGGGAACTTGCCTGCCCCGGGTGAGGAGCTCACCGAAAACGAGATCTTTCAGGCAGGACGGAAGAACCCTCCAGTCAGCGGAACAGCAGCCAGCACTCGGAGCAATTCGAAGATGGAGGCGAGAGGAGAAGAACGACCGCGCGGCACTCAACGAGGCTCCTGGCCTGCTGCAGGAAAGGACATGCCGGGCAGAATTTTCGATTCGACGGTGTAGCGATGACAGTTCGAGTAGGTCGCAAACATGCGCCCTGTATTTTTGGCGTCATGCGCGTAGAACCGCGACGGCAGCCAAAATGTCTGCTCACCGAGCTTCTGCGGTGCATAATCGATTCCGCCAAAGTAGACTTTGGGGGCCGTCTCTGCCGCTTCCGGTGCAATGGTCCTCTCGGTGTGAAGAATGACCCCCGTTTCGGGGTCGGCTATCACAATCCGGTGAAGGCCAGCGGGAAGCTTTGCGCATGAGGAGTTCGTAAATGTCGTCTTCAACGTCATGTCGAGTCGGACGGTCTGGGCGTTGCCGCCGGAGGTAAGAACGTAGTCAAAGCACTCCCTCTGCTCCCAACTCTTGAACCCTACGAGACCTGCAAAGCCACCCTCGACGAAGTAGGGCGTTTGGAAGACGCGCCTGGCACGGCGCCCGTTGACCCTTTTGTACTCACGCTCTTCACGAAAGGGATCGTATGGGTCCTCGGTTCGAACCTCGCGAAGGGTCGACTGGATCTTCATCTCCCACGTGACCTTACCTTTATTGTTGAGAGCCTGTGATGTGATCTGCTCGTCACAGACCAAGGATGGGAGCGTCGCTTGGTACTGCTTTGCGTAGGCATCGAGTCGAGCGAGGAGAACGTCGAGCGAGGGAAGCTGCTGGCACCAAGCCACAGCAGGAAATATGACGGCCGCCAACGCAAAGAAGGGTTTCATCCGTGCAACCCTGAGATTACCAGCATCGCGAGGTGGTCGGCAGCTTCGGACCTCATTCTTCCAACTTACGATCTAAGCTCGCATAACGAGGGTCCCGCAAAAGCGTTCTCGGTAACTTGCCCGGCCGGTGCCCTGGCAGAGGGCAACTTACCGAAAACCAGACTTTGCAGGCATTTGTCCGATGGGCAAATCAATCTAGACCATCAAGGAGTCAGCCGCACCCCATGGACAAGAAATCTCACCATCATGAGAGCAGCAGCAGTCACGATCAGGTCGGCCTGGGTTAGCGAACATATCGGACGCGCCCCCGGTATTGTCCGGTCGGCTCGGATAGCTCCAATTACTGCGAAAAGCCAGAAGACCGAGCCTATCAAATTTGGGGCGATGAGAAACCTAGGCGATGGCAAGTAAACCAGCGTCATCAGGACGGTGCCGATCAGCCACGGACCAACCGTGGTACAAAGAACCGCTTTGCTCCGGCTGAACCAGGGGGGCGCCCAGGAAAAGAGCTCTTTCCCCATGAAGTACATCATCGTTGAAAGCATTAGGACGGCCACAATGGATATCGCGCTCGTCAGGAGCTTTGAGGTGCCTCCGAATCTTAATGCCAAGTGAATGTCGCCTCCAATGGCACCGCCGAGAGGGATATAAAATGCAACGATTGCGAGCATCAGAAAGAGAAGCCCGCTTGGCTTGCGGCTGTATCGTTGACGATACAAAAACCAGCTGATCAGACCGACGGTTAGGCTGAAGATTGGACCCGCAACCGCAATCGCAATGAGTTGTCTGGGTGTAGCCGCGTCCGTATCGGGATTAACCCACATCTGGTAAAGCGTCGAACTGAACCCGAGCATGTAAGCAGTGGCTGCATGCACCGCTTCGTGCGGAGTGGCATTGAGTGCGAAACCAGTCACGAAGAGGATGGTGGGGCGGGCCGCGATGCCGGCACGGTGGGCAACCCCCCTACCTCTCTCATAGCCAGGCTGAGTGGTGTCAGTTAGCACCTCCGACCTCATCTGATTCATTCTTTCTCCGTGACTATGGTCTTTCTGCCCCCATAGTCAAAAGCCGTGGCTGGCATCCTTTCCCTCCGCCATCACCGATGGCCCTCATCGTATGCGCGTAAATAACCCTATGACTGAGCAATTATGGACAGAGACGGATGAAGTGAGGGCAGCGCTCTCCTAGGCTCTTTCCCGAGCTGGCGCCAATTGCCTGGAAAATGGGGTTATCGGTAAATTGCTCGTTCCTGACCCCTTGGGCAGAGGAAGTTACATGCCGAAAATCAGACTTTTTGGGAAATTCGGCGCCCCCCTTGCACACTACGGTAAGCGCGCGCTGTAGCATCCCTCATCACACAAAAATCCATTGGGTTGTTTGCTGACTCGCACCTCACAACCCTCCACGGCCGACCATCCACAGGAAGCTCTGTTCTCGATCACCCTGAGCCTGGGCCTACGCCGCGGTGAGATCGTCGGGCTTCGGTGGCAAGACATCGACTTTGCAGCGGGCATGCTGGGGGTGACACATTCGCTGGAAAGGATCAGGGAAAGCGGTCTGCAGCTCGGAATCCGAAGAGCGCCAAAGCACAATGCACCTCCGTGATCTGCGACACTCATGCGCTACGCTGCTGCTTGCTCAGGGCGTTCATCCTAAGCTGGTGCAAGAGACGCTCGGTCGCTCGACTTACCTGCTCACCATGGACACGTACTCGCACATGATCCCGCAATTGCGAAATGAAGTGGCCGATCAGATGGATGAAATTCTGTCTTCCTCCCACCAATGTTTCCACCAAAACGACGTCGACCAGGTTGCAGTGATCGTTAAATTATTGAGTTGGTGCCCAGAGGGGGACTTGAACCCCCACGGCCTTGCGGCCTGCGGATTTTAAGTCCGCTGCGTCTGCCGATTTCGCCATCCGGGCTTGTCTGTCAGGAGCTGGTACAGTGGCCTGCCCTGCTCCGCGATGAGTCAGTATTGCACAATCACAGGAGTGCCTCCAACTGCTGCTCATCTGCACACTCATGGGCCGAAGTGTGTTTGGAGAGTGTGTCATAGCCGGAGGGGATGGATCCGGTTGAATACCTTTGCTATCCAAAGCTCGATTTGCGGAATCAAGCAAATGCGATCGTGGGGCTACGCCCATCGTTTTTCAGCCCAGGTACGCGCTGGCGAACCTGGGGCACCCGTCCTGTTCCTATGGGGTTCTGCTATGACACAGACTCCTTTGGGCCGGATCTGTGTTGCGGCAAAGTCATTCGTTCTGGGCCGGCTGCAACTGGTACTCACCGCAATGACAGGCGTCGACAAACTTCATATCGACATCCTTCCTGGTCACGATCGTTGTTTTGTAATCCTGGGTGCCCGGTTCGCGCTCGGCCGGTCCGAACTCCTTAATCTCACGATAGTGCCAGACCTCGTACGGCTGCGCTACGCCACCTGGGTGCGCTTCGATTGAGTTCGGCGCCCCATACATGATGTAAATTCGACCGCGATCTGCCTTCCAACCCGGAACCCCTGCCGCGAAGTGCTGGTTTGCATAGGCCAGGCGGCGATAATGCTCCGCTCTCACGTTGTTTCCGCCAGGAGCGCCCGCAGCCCGGCGCTGCCAGAACTGGCGGATAAATTCGTCACGCTCCTGGTCGGTTGACAGCTTCAGAAACGCTGCGCGCTCCTCCGGGGTAATGATCCAGAGAACGTCCTCGTCCATCCAGTGCTGATACTCCGCATTGGTGGCATGCGATCCTCCATTGCCCTTTATGGACGACTGATTTTCTGGATTGGTTTGAGCACCGGCAAACGTACCAATCAACAATGCAGCGGCTGCAACAACTACCGCGCATAGCGTCGTAGCCGTCAACCAGGAGTAAGCAGGTGGTTCCTTGTATCCAAGCAATCGTTTGATTCGCACCGCGAGTACACCGCCATTTGCACCCAGAGCCACCGCGGGCAAGGAACCGCGCCGCTCTTCCAGAAACGACAATGCTTTCGCGTAGGCCAGGGAATCTCCGCTGATCTTTACCGCCAGGTCATCGCAGCAGTCCTCACGCTCTTTGCGGACTTGTTTAGAAACCCACCAAACTGCAGGATGATAGAAAAGCACGGCCTCCACGATGGACTGGAAAACAGAGACCAGATAATCGTGCCGTCGTATGTGCGCCAGCTCGTGGGCAAATATGGCTTCTATCTGGATGGTTGATAGTCCCGTGAGACAACCCACAGGAAGCAAAACGGCTGGGCGCAGCCACCCGATCACGGTAGGTACCTGAACCAGCGCTGAGTTCACGAGGCTCACCGGGCGCAGGACTCCGAGCCGGCGACTCAGATCGTGAAATGCACTCTGCAGCTCTACGGCTACCGGCTGCGTTGCGATTGATTTCATTCTCCGGGCGACGATTAGTCCGATGTTCAAACGGCACAAGAGGAAAATCGTGCCCGTGAACCAGATAGCCAGCACCCAGGGCAGCGAGTGATCAAATGTTTCTGCCATCTGCTCTATCCATGGCATGGTTGGCTCACCCATGCCGCTGCGGGCAATCAGCATCTGATTTTTTCCAAGGATCGCATGGGAGAAGGCCTGGTCCGCGGCTCTGGAGTTGACTGCGAGCAACCCAAAGGTGACCAGAGGAGAAGCTGCCATCACTACCAGGGCACAGCATGCAGCCACGTAGCGTAGGTGGGATGAGCGGTTCCTAAGCAATCTCAAAGCAGAGATCAGGAGAAGCGCGACGATCGCCCCTTCCCACAGGAAATGAAGCAAGCTCCAGCCTACAGCATGTATCAGTGGCTGTTCGGATGAGGAGATTAAGGATGTCATTTTGATCCTTTCTCGAACTCGTCCAGCACCCGCCGGATCTCCGCTAACTCAGAAGAGGACACTCGCTGCGATGACAGTGCGCCCAGAACAAGGTTCTTCGCCGAACCGTTAAATGCGCGGTGCAGAAGATTGCCGGCCAACTGCTGCTGGGTCTGTTCCTTCGGGAACCGGGCCTCGTATACGTGCGAGCGATAGCGCTCGTTGCGCACCAACAGACCTTTTTCCGCCATCACCTGCATCTGCTTCAAGACTGTGGTGTAGCCGGTCCGTTTGCTGCTCAATGCTTCGTGAACCTCGCGCACGGTGCCCGACCCAATAGTCCATAGGGCGTTAAGAATCTCTAATTCTGCTTCCGTGGGCAGGGGTACAGAACGCTTCGTTTGCCGTTGCAGCTTCATGGTCATAACGATAGTACGACGATTCTCGTATGTCAACGATATTTATCGTAGATGGATCCATATCGCGATTACCCTGCAGCCTCGTTGCGCCCGAAGATGAAACTGCAGATCCCTCGGCTTCGTTCGGGATGACAAAGTGCAGTGTAGCTGCTCTCATTAGGAGCCGTCGCATCGGATGGACAGAGAAACAGCAGGTCCCTGCACTTCGCTACGCTCCGGTCCCACGGCACGCCGGGACAGGCGGGATGACAATTTTGTTTTAAACTGCAGGACTTCGCATGAATCAATAAGTCACAGACTCTCCGAATGACAAAAGTGGTTGGGAGGCATCGTATCCTCGAGCCCCACGGCACGCCGGGGCAGGCAAAGTACGGCTTGAATGGGGTACCCAAAGCTTCTGTTGCCGGTGTAATTTCTCTCTTAACTCGCCTCCGCGAGTCGACTGCTTCCACGGCGCGCCGGTGCTTTCCTATGGCACCGTTAGGTGGGATGGACGCGAGCCGCGAGGACTAGCAGAGAGGTGATGAGCGCAAAGGGCGATGAGCCTGACGCTGGCCATTCAACAGCGCGGATAATCGGACAAGGGCAAGAACGAGGACGCCAAGTCCCGGGTCACGCGACTTAAGCTTCGAATTCCTGCGCGATGGGTGGGCGAGGAAGGCCACGCCTACGCCCAGCAAGTAAAGAACGAGCAGGGGACAAGCGAAGAGGCACATACCAAAGGGGTCGGGCAGAGGGCAAATTACGCCCGCAATCACGAAGATAAGCAGGATGCCGTACTTGAAGTTGCGGAGCAGGAACCTGGCATCCACCATACCGAAGAGCGCCAGGAAGAACATAAGGATCGGGAGTTCAAAGGCGATTCCGAGGCCAAGGATGATTGCCAGGAAGAAGCCGGTATAGTCTTCGATGGTAAGAATCGGATGGAAGCGATGGCCGTAGTCGAGCACCAATACCTTGATCGCGCCCGGCAGAACCCAGCGGTATCCGAAATACCCGCCGGCAAGGAAGAGGCCGACGGTGGCGGACATGAAGGGCCAAACATAGCGCTTCTCATGGGCATACATGCCGGGCGAGATGAAGAGCCAAACCTGAAACAGCACAAAGGGACTGGCCAGGATAGCGCCACCGACGAATGCGGTCTTCAGATACAGCATCAGACCGTCTGTGGGATGGGTAAAGTTCAGAGGAATGTGAAGTTGGTCGAGGGGCGCCTGGATGAATCCATACAGGCGCTCGTGGAAGGCATAAGCGATGGCGAATCCGATCGCCAGATAGACAGCCGAATGGATGACACGCTTGCGCAGTTCTTCCAGGTGTTCGATGAGGCTCATGCCGGGAAGTTCGGCGCGGGTCAGGGCTGAGCGGGCACTCTTGACGAGATCATCCATGAAAGTGAACCTCGATCAAAGGACCATGTTACATCTTCGCCAGCGGTCCTCGGCTGGCAGGCGGCAAGGGCGTAAAACCCGCGGCCCACCAGCCACAGATCGCAGTTCATTCCTACTTCCACTCCCAGATTTTGGAGGTTGTGGCGCCGGCGGCATCTACTTCGTATTCGAAGGCTCCGCAAGCGGAGCCGAGCGAAATTTTCTGGGAATTGGTTTGGAAGAACAGCATGCCGCGGTAGCTGACAGCACCACCAGGGCCCAATTTGCCCAACCCAGTTCCCTTCCAACTGATGCCTTCGCCATCCTGAGTGAGGTTGATTCCTTCACCTTGGCCGTAAAGGGAGCCATCCGGACGGATGACCGATGTGTAAGTCCCCATGCCGGTGGTAGGAACACCGAACAAGAGGCCGCTGTCCTCGAACGACACTTCTACGGTTAGGGGGTCCGTGGAAAGGACCCGTCTTACGATTCTCTTACCTTTGGTTTCGCCGATCTGTGCTCCGAGCATGAATTCACTTCCTCTTTCACCCCGTTTTTAATTACCCTTCGCGGGGTGGGCAATTGTACGCTCAGAAGATTGTGGCTTTCTTGATTTCTTTCAGGGTTTGGTGGCCGGAAAGCTATGAAGAGCATCGGCTAACAAGCATCGTCGGGGTCCTTCGACTGCGCGCCATAAACCCTCTGTTAAGGGATAGATCTGCGAGGCGCTTCGCTCAGGATGACGGCTCTGTGGGCGTTTTAAACAACAGTCTGGTTGGGCGTGACAAAAACGCGGAAAATCAAAAAGTCACAGACTCTCAGGGAAGGATCTGTGATTCGACGGGTAGCCCAGGTGACAGGGCTGCATGCACATCGCTGCAACGACAAAGGGGCCGCCCGGTAACGAGCGCGCCCCCTTTGCCTCTTCTACTTTCTAAACTTTAGTGCGGTTTTCGGTATTCGATTCCTTCATCGTTCAAGTAGTACTCCGAGGAGCAGTAATCCGAACCGCAGATCATCGATTCCATACCAACATATTGCAGCTTCGTGATCAGACCTAACGCACCGCAATGAGGGCAAGCCAGCACGGCTACGTACGGGTTGTTCGCCTCACCCATCGTTCCCGTGTTTTCCAGCACAAACAGGGTTCCAGGTTCCATCTGCTCTGGAATCCACTCTCCAAGCAATTCAAGCTCTGTCAACATGCCATTCCTCCTGTGCGATCCTGTTATGTGTGCTCCACCACACCCTTGCCTGCAAACAAAAATTCCTCTATCCTCTGCCTCCCTCCTGGGGTGCTACTTCACAATCGCTATTCCAACGGACGTTGCCGTTGGGTTTCTTGCTCGCGAAGGTTTCTTGCACCATCACTCGACGGAAGCCCGCCGCCGGCCCAGCATGACGCTGAAACGACAGCACGGCCGCACCACGCCGCCGCTCCGTCCCGTTGACAAAATAGCTGCGTAGAAAATTCCACGTCCTGGCAATCGCCGCGCACCATAAATTTCGCGACAGCGTGGGCATCACCGCCATACGAATCACACGGGATGGCATCTGGGGTGTCTGGGTTAGTTGCTTCAGGCTCAGGCCGCGTGAACGCTGCGGGGCCCACCGCGGGCCGGCGGGTTGCTGTCCTGTTCTTTTTTCAGTCGGGCCCACAATCGCAAGCCGGGGGAATCCATTCTGCTGATGCTTACTCATTGGCCGAGTCACCTACCGAGGTGAAGTTTGTTGCTGATATTCCGGATTCCACCAGCGGAACATTGACCTCATTCTTTCCGCGAGTCCGGTTTTCGTCAATCCACGATTCGTTCGCTGGATCAATTCTCTTGGCGCATGCACCAAACATGCACATAGCACTTACCGCTGCGCGGCGATCGTCTTCTGCTGAGCAACCGTGCTGGCTTGCGCCGGCGGCGTTCTCCCGCTTAACTCATGGCCCGCATTCAGCCCACCATTCAACTCGCGATAGATCGACTCGTTGCGCAGAATCGCCTGCACATAGTCACGCGTCTCAGTAAACGGAATCGACTCCACAAACTCATCCATGCCGTGATACTTGCCGATCGACTGCCAATCCGTCACCCGGCTGTCACCCGCGTTGTAGGCGGCGAAGGCGTACGGAGCCTGGCCGTCAAACCTGTCCAATATCTGCTTCAGGTAGCGCGAGCCAAGCCTAATATTGGTCTCCGGATTGAGCAGCTCGGCTTCGTTGAAATGACGGATGCCCTCTTGTTTCGCCATCGTACGGCCGACTGAGGGCAGCAACTGCATCAGCCCCCAAGCATTGGCGCCACTAATTGCGCCGGGGTTGAACTCCGATTCCTGGCGAATCAACGAGGCCACCATGAACGGATCTAGCCCGTTTTTGGCCGACTCCTGCTCAATCGAACTCCAGTACTGCTGGGGGAAAAGAATCTTCCAATAGCCCATGGGGATGGTGTCGATGGGCGCTGAAGTATAGAAGGGCAGAGCCCGCTTCAAGACGCGCATGGCGCGGTAGGTTTCGCCGTCAGAAGAATAAATCTCCGCTTCGGCGAAGGCTCCCCACTGCTCGCTGCCGTCAGCCGCTTGAATCTCCGCAGGGATGTACTCGTTCAATCCCGCGTTGGCCAGCAGGCGCGCCTTGATGACGTGCTCGTCATCTTCGGGAACATCGTCGGTAAGCGCCGGAATCTGCTCGGGTTGAATACTGCTCAGCATGGCCACATCGGCGGGAGTCACCTGGCCCAACTCCGCTAACCGTTCACGCGCCATCTGGGCATAATAATAATGCTCGAAGACTCGAGTGATGGTCTGGTAATACGCCGCAGCCATCGCCGGCTGATGCTCCTGGTCGGTGTACAGACGCCCGCGCCAATAGAGAGCCGCCGGGATCTCTTTGCCGCCCTGGTAGAGGGCAATCTGCTTGTCGAAGAGCACTGCTGCTTCAGAGTAGTTTCCCAGGCGATAGTTCAGCCACGCCGCTCTCCAATGGCTGCTCGGCGCATAGCGATGATCGGGAAAGCGCGTAGCCAGGTCACTGTAGTAAACAATCGCCTGGGGATAATCTTTGCGCAACAGATACATATTTCCCGAAGTGTAAAGCGCGTCCGCCAACCACGGGCTGTCGGGGAATCGTTGTTCCATTTGATTCACCAGACTCTGTTGCGCATTGGTATCATCTCTGTCGCGCGCCAGCTCCACGGCCAGATACATGCGTCGGGCGCCGCTCTCATCCTGGGTGTCCGGCAGGGCGTCCAGTTCCTGCTTGCTCAGCCGCTTGGTCTTCAGGTCGCAGGCCGCGGCAGCCACCAGCAGCGCATTTCTTGCCGCGGGCTCTGCCTGGGCGGAGTCATTGGCCAGGGCGTGATACTCCTCGCCGGCCTCAGCGTAGCGGCCACCCGCATACAGTGCGTCCGCATGGGCCCTGCGCTCGCTCATGGTCAGTGGAGCTGCGGCGCCCACGACGGCCAACTGCGCCTTGGCTTGCGCACCTTCATTGCTTAGAGGAAAGCCGAGGAAAATGTGGCGATAGAGCCGGGCCGCTTCGTCCACGTTTCCCGTCATCTGGTTAGCCCGTGCCAGCGCTAATTGAAAGTCCGCGTGAGCCGAGATTGGATCCGCGGCATGTTGATGGAGAACCCGTAGAGCGGTTTGCGGATCGTTCTGATCGAGCGAGAGATTCGCGATCATCACCGGCAAACGGCCGACGAAAATGCTTTCCGGATACTTGGCGGCAAAGCCAGTCAGCAGGGCCTCGGCATCAGAGAGTTTGCCTGCTTCCATATTCGCCTGGGCGGCGAGAAAATCGGCGTAGTCGTCCAGCGTCTTACCCGCGGCATTTGCCTTTTGGAAACTGGTGGCTGCCTCGGGATAGCGATGATCCAACAGGTAGGCATGACCCAAGGCCAAATACGCCGCGGAGGCCGCTTCTCCCGTGTGCGCGTGCGCGTAGGCAGTGACCCCGGCATAGGCTGCCGGTGACCGCATGGTTGTCAGTTCCTGGGCCATGGGCCGCAGTTGCGACGAGGCCACAAAGGCCATCTGAAGCTTGCGGCTGCGGGCGATGCTCCTGGCCGAACGTGGCTTGCGACGGGTCTTTACATGGCGAACATGAGTCCGAGAATGGGTCTTGGATCGTGCCGTCGCCGTCTTGGTATGCGTGGCCGTACTCGCATGATGATGATGATGAGTCGTGGTAGCAGGCTTGGGCGACTTAGGCGTGGTTTGGGCGCCGCCCCCAGTCACGACGAAAAGCAATGCCAAGGGCAGAAGGCTTCGTACTGCCGCCATTCGATGGATTATTTCCGCCAACTCGTTCACTTCCCTGCCTGCAGCGGATTCGCGATCAACGGATGCCAAATCACCGGCCAATTACGCGGTTTGATCTGCCGCCCAGTGGGCTACAGGCCAACCCTGCTCCTATATAAAGACTCTAAGCGGAAAAATTGGTTGCAGTTAGGCATTCGTCCCACCCCAACCCCGACAGGAACCCAATCCAACACCGCCACCAGCCCACATTGGGAGAGATCGTGCGGGTGGCGTAAATCAGGTCAATCAGACCGCTTACAGGCCTGTGCTTCCCATTAACACTTAAGCCTACTTCGCAGATTACCCATTTTGCCGTGCGCCGCCATGCCCATTTAGTATGAGGAAGACGCGCATCGCCTGCGGGCGGCCCACCCAATGCGCTTTCGCATCGATACCCCTTCTCCCCAGCATGCGCAAGGTGCAGCAAGCGGAGAGGGTCTGGAAAGGTCGAATTTCTGAACCCGACTGACATGCCTATCATCCAAGCACAAGGGACTGAAGAAGTTCATCCGGACATCTTACTGGTCAACCGGGCGCGCGAAGGCGATGTACAAGCCTTCGAACAACTGGTGAAACAGTACGATCGCCAGGTTTTCCGCATCGCTCAGCACATCACCCAAAATCGGGAGGATGCAGAGGATGTGGTGCAGGATGCATTTCTAAAGGCCTACGAGAAGCTGGAGCAGTTCCAGGGTAATTCCAAGTTTTATACCTGGCTGGTCCGAATCGCGGTGAACGAGTCGTTGATGCGGCTGCGCAAGCGGCGCACCGGCCGGATGGTGTCGATCGACGAGGACGTGGAGACCGAAGAGGGGTCGATGCCTCGCGATCTGGCCGAATGGCGGCCCGACCCGGAGATGATGTATGGGCAGTCGGAGCTGGCGGAGATACTGCGTAAGACGATCCAAGGCTTGCCCCCCGGCTTCCGGGTAGTTTTCGTCTTACGAGACGTAGAAGGGCTTTCAACAGAGGAAACCGCGGAAACGCTCGGATTGAGTGTGCCTGCGGTCAAGTCGCGGCTGCTGCGGGCGCGGCTGCAGTTGCGGGAGCGGTTGAGCCGCTACTTCCGCAAGAATGAGGATGGGACCAAATGAACTGCTCAGAGTTTCTGGCGCAACTCGGTGATTTTCTTGATAACCAGGTGCCTACTGGCTTGGTCGCCGATCTGCAGGTCCACCTCGAGGGATGCGAGCACTGTGTGATCACGCTGAAGACAACGCAGAAGACGATCGAGATTTACCGCAACCACGAGATCTATGAGCTGCCTCCAGGGCTGCGCGAGCGCCTGCAGGCCGCCATCCTGGCCAAGTGCAAAAAGGGCTGCTGAGGGGTATCCGGTAGAATCCGCAGCACTCAGAACACGGGCTGTTTCTTTACAAGGTTTGGCTAGTTCTAGTCACGCCGCTGCAGTGTAGGCCGGTCACCACCTTGCTGCGAGGAATCGGGTGCATTCGGGTCGGTGCTCGAGGAAGTGGCACGCCGCAGGGTCGGTTGATTGCCCTTGGCGTCATTCAGCTTGCGCTTGTTCTCAATGCGCGCCAAACGAGCCTTGACATCGTCAAACTCCGAGGTTGTGACTACGTACTCGGCCCGCGGCGGCAGGATCGTGGCAATCTCCTTTTGCGTCGCCTCAATGCGGTCCGGGGTCTGGGGATGGCTGGAAAAGGCTTTGGCGATCAGGTGCGGCTTGGTCTTCTCCAGATTCTCGAGCTTTTCAAAGATGGTTACAAAAGCCTGCGGATCATAGCCTGCACGGTACATATATTGGACACCGAGGAAGTCGGCCTGGGATTCGAAGCCCCTGGAGAACTGCAGGAAGGTGATCGGAATGCCGATCTGCGCCGCCTCGTAAATGCCGTAACCGGTCCAACCACCAATGAAGATCAGCGGGATCGTGCCCAGCTGCGCGTAGTTCATCCGCGTTTGCTCACGCACCGCATGGTGGGCGGCCACGTGCGATATCTCATGCGCGATCACACCCGCCATTTCCGCTTCATCGTCCGCAGTCAGAATCAGGCCGCTATTGACAAACATGAAGCCGCCCGGCAAGGCCATGGCGTTCACTTCATCCGAGTCAATCACCTTAATGGTGAAAGGGACCTTGGCGTCGGAATTCTTGACCAGGTTTTGCGCGATCCGGTTCACGTACTCAACCACGACTGGATCCTGGACGAACTTGACGCTCTTGGCCAGCTGCGTGGCATAGGCCTTGCCCATGCCGATCTCGGTGTCGGTGGAATACCAGTTGCCCAGGCCGCGACCGCCAATGTCGCGTGTGCCTACTGCATTTACGTCATCAATGCTGCCTGGTTTCACCCCCGGCATCGTCTGATCAGCCGGTGGACTGGGCGGAGTCGATGCTGCGGGAGGGGTAGCCGAGGGAGCCGCCGTTGGTGGGCTGGCCGGTGGGCTGTTCTGCCCATAGCCGATGAGCGGTAAGGGTCCCAGCAGCAGGCTACTCACAACCAGGAATTCCGCCGGTATCAGTTTCCTGCGCATTGCAATCCCTCTGCAAGACCGGTTAGCTATCCTGCTCAGTTATTATCGTCACGCCGCTGCAGCGTCGGCCGGTCGTTGCCTTGCTGCGAAGAATCGGGCGAATTGGGGTCGCTGTTGGTAGCGCTGGCACGGCGCAAGGTAGGTTGGTTGCCCTTGTTGTCGTTCAGCTTGCGCTTATTCTCGATGCGCGCTAAACGAGCCTTGACATCGTCAAACTCCGAGGTTGTGACGATATACTCGGCCCGCGGCGGCAGGATCGTGGCAATCTCCTTTTGCGTCGCCTCAATGCGGTCCGGGGTCTGGGGATGGCTGGAGAAGGCTTTGGCGATCAGGTGCGGCTTGGTCTTCTCCAGATTCTCGAGCTTTTCAAAGATGGTTACAAAGGCCTGCGGATCATAGCCTGCACGGTACATATATTGCACACCGAGGAAGTCGGCCTGGGATTCGAAGCCCCTGGAGAACTGCAGGAAGGTCAGCGGAATGCCGATCTGCGCTGCCTCGTAAATGCCGTACCCTGTCCAACCCCCAATGAAGATCAACGGGATCGTGCCCAGCTGCGCGTAGTTCATCCGCGTTTGCTCGCGCACCGCATGGTGGGCGGCCACGTGCGAGATCTCATGCGCGATTACACCCGCCATCTCCGCTTCATCGTCCGCAGTGAGAATCAGGCCGCTATTGACATACATGAAGCCACCCGGCAAGGCCATGGCGTTCACTTCGTCCGAGTCGATGACCTTAATGGTAAAGGGGACCTTGGCGTCGGAATTCTTAACCAGGTTTTGCGCGATCCGGTTCACGTACTCAACCACGACCGGGTCGGTGACGAACTTAACGCTCTTCTCCAACTGCATGGCGTAGGACTTGCCCATGCGAATCTCGGTTTCCGTGGAGTACCAATTGCCCATGCCGCGGCCGCCAATGTCGCGTGTGCCCACTGCATTTACGTCATCAATGCTGCCTGGTTTTACCCCCGGCATCGTCTGGTCAGCCGGTGGGCCGGGCGGAGTCGATGCTGCGGGAGGGGTATTCGAAGGAGTGGCAGTGGGTGGATTCGTCTGCGCGGTACTCTGTGGGGGGTTTTGCGTGGTGCTCTGTCCGTACCCAGTAAGCGCCAAGCTGGGCGCCAGCAGCAAGCTACTCGCGACCAGGATTTCCGCCGGTATCAGCTTCTTGCGCAGCATTTTGCTCATCACAGACCTCTGTCTCGTAACCGTAGACGCACCACGCTACAGCTATTAGACCTAGTATGCGCGTTTTCGCTCGCCTTGGGCCTGAGATTTCGGCAAAAGATCACAAGTGTTTCATCACCCTAAACGGCTCGGCTTCGAACCAGCTGGGGACCAGCCTCTCCCTGCCCACGCATGCGCACCAAGAAGGAGTTGACCAGCCGGGTGAGAGTCTCCGGGCATTCTTCGTAAGGCAAGTGCCCCGTCCCTGGCAGCTCTATCAACTCCACCTGATCAAAGCAGCGCCGCAACTGGTGGGCAGACTCCAAAGAAACGGCGCGGTCGCGGTCCCCCCAGAGGAGTAGGGTCGGGAACCGGCATACGTGTTTAACCGCCAACTCCAGCTTGGCCATATCGTCAAACCAGGTTTTCAGGATGTTAAGCACGTACCCGACGGTGCCCGGAACCCGCAGGGAGTTGATGTATTTTCCCAGGGCGCCGTCCCGTAACTGCGCAGGATCGCCGTACATACGGCCCAAGGCCAGCGCCTGCATCGGTTCCGGCAGGCTGGCAATACGGTGCGCGAACCAGGTCCCCAACCCCGAGAGGTAAAAGCGGACGAGGGGGTCGCCGAGGTTGGAAAAGGGATTCGCCGGCGCGTGCAGCAATAGGTTTTTCACCCGGGAGGGATAATTCGCGGCCAGCATGAGAGCCACGGCTCCGCCGTGAGAGGTTGCCAAAAAGTCGGCGCTGTGGATGGCGGAGGCATCCATAAACTCTACGATCCGGGCTGCCTGGGCCTCGAGCGTCGCATCGATGCCCGGCACACGTTCCGACTCGCCGATGCCCAGCGCATCCACGGCGTAGATGGTGGATTCCTGGGCAAGGCCGGGTATGGTCGGCTCCCATGTGGAAGCGGTACCCAATAAACCGTGGAGCAAAATAAGCTCCGGCCCTGCACCTGCCTTGAGGCAATGCATCTGGTGCCCTTGCACCTGAACCCAGTGCTTTTCAATCTGGATGCCGCCGCAGGCCTCCAACATCCAGCGCGCCAATGCCATAATGACCCCTTACGACGTACGAAATTCACATTCTATTCAAATTAGGTAGGAACACAATGGGGCAGTACGAGATGCCCGCAAAGTTTTGATGGTGAACGGCCTTTTCTGACTCATGGGTTGAACAAGAGTTGCCCTCCCGACAGACGAGTCACTTCCCAAAAACAGGATTAGTCGATACGTCCTGTCATATCTGTGTAGTGGAAAACTGCAGGGGCCGGCTCCAGGGGAGTGACTAGGCGGATAGCTGCCTGACCGAGCGGCGTATATCTCTTCTTGAATCAAGAGTATACTGTAGCTGCAAATAGACAATCCCCGAGGCGGAAGCCGGGCGGCCAGTTTTCCTGATGGTCCGCTGCGTGCTTTATACATACGGGGACCTCTCTTCCTTTTTCGCACCGACGCGATGCTGAAGCCGTTTCAAATTCGGGTAGCCGTGGTTCTTCTCGCTGCGTTCACGTTGGCTGCTGCGATTCTTGCTTCGCTGAATTTTGCCAAAGAGGGCTCCTTTTCCCTGCCTACCGACCAGGTTTCCTGGGTAGAGGCGCCCGGCGGTCTCAAGGCCCAGCACGTGCTGAAAGACGGCCCCGGCGAGCGGGCCGGGATCAAGGCCGGGGATCTGCTGGTTTCGGCCAATAATGTGGCCACGCCTCGGGTATCGTTCCTGACCCATCAGTGGTTTGCCGTAGGGACCTGGCGGAACATCGACTACCGTCTCTTCCGTTCGGGCGTTCCCATCCACGCATCCGTTTTGCTCGAGCCCACCGACCGCAGTGAGAACCAGGGCCTGCGGCTCATTGCGCTGGTTTACCTTTCCATCGGTCTCTACGTCCTCTTCCGGCGCTGGACGGCTCCCCGGGCGACGCATTTTTACGTCTTTTGCCTGACCTCGTTTGTCCTTTATTCGTTCAACTACACCACCAAATTCAATACTTTTGACTGGACCATCTACTGGGGCAGGATCCTGGCTGAGGCGCTGCAGCCCGCATTGTTTTTGCATTTCGCGCTAGCGTTTCCAGAGGACAAGCCGACCACTCGCCACCATTGGATCTACTCCCTCATTTATCTTCCCGGCTTGGTTGTAATTGTGCTGCAGGTGGTCGCCATCCGGCAGTGGGAGGCCACGGGGCTGCTGGCAAACCGTCTTGACCAGCTCGCCATGGGCTACCTGGGGGTCTATTTTGTCGCGGCTGCCCTGGTCTTCTTCCGCAACTATGTGCGGCAGAAGAACCCCCTTCGCCGCCAGCAGTTGAAGTGGCTGACCCGGGGAACTTTGCTCACCGTTATTCCCTTCACGGTGCTGGACGTCATTCCGATTGTCACCGGGATTCCGATTCCCAGCGTTCTCGTCAGGCTGGGGGGTATTTGCCTGATTTTTCTGCCCCTGACCTTCAGCTGGGCCATTGTCCGTTACCGCCTGATGGACGTGGACTTGATCTTCAAGCGTGGCGTCACCTACACCCTGGCGACGGCTTCGCTGGTCGGCCTTTATTTTGGTGCGGTCGCCTTCGCGGCGGAGGTGGTGCACACCCGCCTGCCGAGCGCGGGCGCGTGGGGCTTGATCGCCGCCATCATCATCACCGCCCAGCTTTTCGAACCGCTCAAACGCGCTATTCAGGACCGGGTCGACCGGGTCTTCGACCGCAAGCGCTACGACTATCGCCAGACTCTGATCACCTTCGGCCGCGGCTTGAGTTCGCAAACCGATCTGGACAGACTCCTCAAGTCGATCGTGGACCGGCTGTCGGAAACTCTGCTGGTGGCGCGCGTTGCCATCTTCTTTCCTACGGGCGGCGGAAACTATACCTTGAAGGCCGCCCATGGCCTGCCTGCACAGCTGCTCAGCCCGGAAAGCCGTCCGGCACTCGATTTTCTTAACTTCGATCAGCCCGCTGCCGGTACTCACCTCTTCCTGGAGAATCCGCAACAGGTACTCCACTTCTCCGGCGAAGAGCGCCAGGCGGCCGCCCTGCTCGATCTGAACTACTACCTGCCCTGCCGCCTGCAGCAGAAGACCATCGCCATCATCGGGCTGGGGCGCACTACCCATGGAGACTTCCTCTCCAGTGAAGATGTCGAGTTGCTGGAATCCATGGCCAGCTACATCGGTATCGCGATCCAGAATGCGCGCTTGTACGCCAGCCTGGAGCAAAAGATATCGGAGTACGAGCGGCTGAAGGAGTTCAACGAGAATATCGTCGAGTCGATCAATGTTGGAGTCTTTGCCGTTGACCTGGAAGAGCGCATCGAAAGCTGGAATGCGCAGATGGAAGTGATGTATGCCATGTCGCGCCAGGAGGCGGTAGGGCGGTATCTGCGCGATATTCTGCCGGTTGAGTTTGTCAGCGAATTCCTACGCTTGAAAGATGAGCCCGGAGTGCACAACCTCTACCGCTTCCGGCTGCAGACCCGCAGCGGCGAAAATCGCTGCGCCAACGTGGCCATCGCTCCCCTGGTTTCTCGCAACTTTGAGGTAGTGGGTCGCATCATTATCGTGGATGACGTTACGGAACGCATGGAGCTAGAAGCACAGCTAACGCAAGCCGACAAACTCTCTTCCATCGGACTGTTGGCGGCGGGCGTAGCCCATGAGGTGAACACCCCTCTAGCGGTGATCTCCTCCTACACGCAGATGCTGGCCAAACAGGTTCGCGGGGATCAAAGGGTGGCTCCGCTGCTGGACAAGATCACGCAGCAGACCTTCCGCGCTTCTGAGATCGTCAACGGCCTGCTCAATTTTTCCCGCACCGGCGCGGCCGAGTTCACGGCTCTCGATCTGAACCACATCATCATGGAAACGCTGAAGCTGCTGGAGCACCAGTTCCGCGCATCCCAAGTTCATTTGCAAACTTCGCTGGAGGACGACCTTCCCCCGATTTTGGGAAACTCCGGCAAGCTGCAGCAGGTGTTTCTCAACCTGTTTTTGAACGCCAAGGACGCCATGGCGGCGGGTGGGACCCTGCGGGTGGCCACGCAGGCGAACGGGCATGTGGCGGTCGACGTCTCCGACACCGGCTCGGGCATCGCGCTCGAACACGTGCAGCGCATCTACGACCCCTTCTTCACCACCAAGTCGACGGTTAGCGAGGGCCAGCGGCGCGGCACAGGACTAGGACTGGCAGTGACCTACGGCATCATCCAGGAGCACGCCGGCAAGATCCAGGTGGAAAGCCAGTTGGGCAGCGGCACCACGTTCCATCTGGAATTCCCTATGGCAAGGAAGCCCATCCATGTCTGAGGCCGGCATTCTCGCTCCGCAAAGTAAAGCCAACGTTTCGACGGAACCCGCACACCGGATTTTGATCATCGACGACGAAGCAGCGATCCGCGAATCTCTGGAGACGCTGCTGCTGCTCGAAGGCTACCAGGTAGACCTGGCTCCCGAGGGTCAGGCCGGGCTCAAATGCATCGATACCCGGAGCTACGACCTTGTTTTGCTGGACCTGGCGCTGCCTGGCCAAAACGGGCTGGAAGTTCTGGCTCGCATCCGGGAGCGTCAACCCAACCTGCCGGTGATCATGATCACCGCCTATGGCACCGTCGGTAATGTGGTCGACGCCATGAACGGCGGGGCTCAGAACTTTGTCCAGAAGCCATGGGACAACGAGAAGCTTCTGGCGGATATTCGCGCCGCCACCGCCCGGCAACGCGCGGAAGAAGAGAATGTCCAGCTCAAGCGGGCGCTGAAGCAGCGCTACAACTTCGAAAATATTGTGGGCAAGAGCGAGCCCATGTTGCGCATCTTCGACCTGGTGGCGCAGGTGGCGCCCACTCGCTCCACCATCCTGATCCAGGGCGAAAGCGGAACCGGCAAGGAGCTTATCGCCAAGGCGATCCATGCCAACTCGCCCCGCCGCGACAAGCCTTTTGTGCCCGTGAATACGGGCGCCATGCCCAGCGATCTGCTCGAATCCACCCTCTTCGGCCACGTCAAGGGGGCGTTCACTTCCGCTGTCTCGGCTAAAAAGGGACTGTTTGAGGTGGCTAATTTTGGAACGCTCTTCCTGGACGAGATCGGCACCATGGGGATGGATACGCAGGCCAAGGTGCTGCGCGTGCTGCAGGATCGGCGCTTTATGCACCTGGGCGGAGTACACGAGATCCAGGTGGATGTGCGCATTCTGGCGGCCACCAACGTGGATCTGCGGCAGGCCGTGCGTGAAGGCAAGTTTCGCGAGGATCTTTACTATCGGCTCAACGTCATCACCATCGATTTACCCCCGCTGCGCACGCGCCGGGAGGATATTCCGCTGCTGGCGGCGAGCTTTCTCAAGCGCTACGCGGAGGAGAACGACCTGGCTCCGCGCACGCTCGCACCGGAGGCCATGCGGGTGCTGATGGATTACGACTGGCCGGGCAATGTGCGCGAATTGGAAAACGTCATCGAGCGGGGAGTGGTTCTCTCCTCTACGCCTACCATTGGTTTCGACCTTCTTCCCGGCCATCTGACTGGCCGCAGCTACTCTTCGAGCCTGCTGGAACACAACCCGGACGCCTCGTTGTTCGACATTCTGGAAGATATCGAGCGGCGCATCATTATCGACAAACTGGAGCGCTGCAAGTGGAATCAGACCGATGCGGCGGAGCAATTCCGCATCCCGCTCTCTACACTCAACCAGAAGATCAAGCGCCTTTCGATCGAGATCAAGAAGCGCCTGAAAGATTAACGAGCTGGGGGGGAAAGGCACATCGAGGGTCATCCCTCAGCGGCTAAAGCCGATTTCATGGCTTGGCATGTGCGTACGGCCTAAAGGCCGTACCCTTCAGAGAGAATTACCCTGTGGTACCCTCGGCTTGCGGTCCAACGATTTGAACTATGCCCATCGACGCGATTGAAAGCATTGCAAAAAAAGGCGTCATGTCGGTGCAGAACTACGCCTTGCTTGCCGGCCGGGCAATGGGGAACATTTTTCAACGCCCCCACTACTTTGCCGATCTGATTGTCCAGGCCGACTCGATCGGGATCGGCTCGCTGCCGATCGTCATCCTCACCGGCTTCTTTACCGGCGGAGTACTTGCCCTGCAATCCGCGTCTTCCCTGGCTCAGTTCGGCGCTACAGCGATTACTGGGGAGTTGGTCAGCCTTTCCATGATCAAGGAACTGGGGCCGGTGCTCACCAGCCTCATGGTCTCCGGACGGAACGCTTCGGGAATGGCCAGCGAGCTGGGATCGATGATGGTGACCGAACAGATCGATGCCATGCGTGCGCTGGGCACCGATCCGCTCAAGAAACTGGTGACCCCGCGGCTCTTCGCCACCGTGATCATGCTGTTTTTTCTTACCATCATCTCTGACACCGTGGGCACCATGGGGGGCGCTTTCGTGTCGGTCTTCATGCTGGGACAAGACGGTTCTCAGTACTTCCATACCGCTTACCAGACTCTGCAATTTCCCGATATTCTGCAGGGCCTGGTAAAACCAGTTGTTTTTGGTTTCATCATTGCCAGCATCGGCTGTTTCTATGGCATGAACACGCGCGGCGGTACCCAGGGTGTGGGCCGCTCGACCACCCAGGCGGTGGTCGTCTCCTCGGTGCTCATCATCTTCGTCGACTTTGTCATCAGCCGGCTCATGATCGGTGTCTTCGGCCGCTGAGCTTATGGTCACCGCGCCCGAGCCCACATTCACGGCAACCCAGGAAGATCCGGCGCAGCCGGTCCTCGTCTTCGATCACGTATCGATCGGGTTTGAAGGCAAGCAGGTTCTCGAAGATATCTCGCTGACCGTATCTCCGGGGGAAACCCGTATTCTGCTGGGGCCTGCGGGCAGCGGCAAAAGCGTGCTGCTCAAGCTGGCGAATGGCCTGATGCGGCCTGACTCCGGGAGCATTACGGTTTTCGGCGAGCCGATCGACAACATGCCGGAAGAGGAGCTGTTCAAGTTGCGGGGACGGATCGGCATGGTTTTTCAGGAGGGCGCCCTTTTCGATTCCCTCACCGTGCGCGACAACGTGGCCTACCGTCTGATGGAGCAGAAGGTGCCGGAGGAGGAAGTGACAAAGCGCGTTACGGAGGCGCTGCGCTTCGTGGAACTGGAGCAGACCCTGGACAAGTATCCTTCGCAACTCTCAGGGGGTATGCGCCGCCGGGTGGCGATTGCCCGTGCGGTGGTTAACCGGCCCGATCTGCTGCTTTACGATTCCCCCACGGGGGGACTGGACCCGATCACCTCGACCACCATCATTGAGCTGGTCATGAAGCAGCGCGATGTTTACCGCACCAGTTCGTTGCTGGTCACCCACCGCCTGCAGGATGCCTTCACCCTCGCCACCCACACCTTCGACCGCGCGGCAAACCATATGGTGCCCATCCCCGACGGCGGGCTGGACCCCAAAACCAATTTTCTTGTGCTGCATGACGGCCACATCGTCTTCGATGGCTCCACGCATGACCTGGTGCACAGTGACGATCCGTTTCTCAAGGAATACTTATCGTAGGGGTTTCCCCCCGGACTAAGCGGGCTGCGCTCCCACGGCAGGCCGGGGCAAGCACGTTTGGCGTGGCGGCACTACAGGCCTAGGAAGCGGATTCTCTTCTGCGGTTCTCTCACGCAGGGACTAATGAGGCTTTGGCATTGCCAGCGCTAAAGCGCGTGATCAGAGTCGAGACTGTTTTACGGAGCGCTAAAGCGCTCCTTCCCCCGCATAAATGCGGGGGCTCCCACCACCAATTTGGACAAGTCTGACTGTCAGCCGTCCCTCGCGGGACTCTTCGCTGATGGCATTTCAGTCGTGACAAAAGCAGAGCGGACGGTGAACCAGCAACTCGTAAGAGCCTGAGACCCGTAAGAGCGCAGAAATTGTAGAGTCCCGGTCCTGCCGGGACGGCTGAAGGTAGCCCAGCACGTAGGGCTGGGCTACGCTCCACCACAATTTAAGTAACTGTTACGGTGTCACAGGGCGAGTTTTCACCTGTTTGCCTGATCTCTGCTAGTCTTAGAGGTTTGCTACCAGCTTTCTGAGGTGCCTTCCGGCATGGCGTTCAAATTCAAAGGCGTCGACTTTATCCAGTTTGACGGGCTGCTCTCCGGCGACGAGCTACTGTCGCGCGATACCACCCGCCAGTTTGTCGAAGACAATGTCATCCCCATCATCGAGCAGTGCAATCGCGATGGCCGCTTTCCCCGCGAGCTGATACAACCCATGGGGCAGCTTGGTTTCTTCGGCGCCAGCCTGGAGGGCTACGGATGCGCCGGCATGTCCAACGTGGAGTATGGCCTGGTGATGCAGGAGCTGGAGCGAGGCGACTCCGGCCTGCGCAGCTTTGTCAGCGTGCAATCCGCCCTGGTCATGTATCCCATCTATGCCTTTGGCAGCGATGCGCAGAAGGAAACGTGGTTGCCCCGGTTGGCGACGGGAGAGAAATTGGGTTGCTTCGGGCTGACCGAGCCCGACTTCGGCTCAAACCCGGGCGGCATGCGCACCCGCGCCCGCAAAGAAGGCGACGAATACATTCTCAACGGCGAGAAAATGTGGATCACCTCGGGCTCCATCGCCGACGTGGCCGTAATCTGGGCCAAGGTGGACGACGAAGACGGCAGAGTCCGCGGCTTTCTGGTGGAAACCAATCGGCCCGGTTTCTCCGCCTACGATGTGCATGGGAAGTGGTCGCTGCGAGCCTCCGTCACCTCCGGGCTTTCGCTCCAGGATGTGCGCATCCCGGCATGCAACCTGCTGCCCGGCTCGGGTGGGCTCAAGTCACCGCTCATGTGCCTCAACCAGGCGCGCTACGGCATCAGTTGGGGAGCCTTGGGGGCCGCTATGTCCTGTTATGACACCGCGCTGCAGTATTCGCTGTTGCGCAAGCAATTCCGCGAAGAACCAATTGCCAGCCATCAACTGGTGCAGGAAAAGCTTACCTGGATGATCTCCGAAATTACCAAGGGGCAGCTGCTCGCACTCCAGGTGGGGCGGCTGAAAGACGCGGGCAAAGTGGGCTTTGAGCATATTTCCATGGCCAAACGGAATAACGTCTGGATGGCCCTGGAGTGTGCGCGCACGGCACGGGATATCCTCGGCGGTAACGGCATTACGGACGATTATCCGGTCATGCGGCACATGATGAATCTCGAATCAGTGAAGACTTATGAAGGCACGCACGACATCCATGCACTCATCATTGGCCAGAGCGTAACCGGTATCCCTGCTTATTGAGCATGTTCACTTCTGCTCTGCCCGGCACGGTTCAGCCGGGAGCAGTTGCTTGCAGGTTTACTGGCGGGGTCCCCAGGTTTTCAACAGCGGTCCCGCCTCCGGGCCATTCGGTAGAATCGCATTGGGGGTTGCGGGGCGAGCCCAACCTTCCTCGCCTAATCCGCAACCTCTGGCTGCAAATTGCGTCTCTAGCTATTAGCAGTTGAACCTATTGAGCCCTACAGGTGCGTGCGGATGGATGTAAAGTCAGCGTCAATACGAGTACTCCACTTAGGAAAGATACAGCGCCGTCCTGAGTTGGACGCCTTGCGCGGACTTTTCCTGGTCTGGATGACCCTGACCCACCTGCCTACGCATCTCAGCGCAGTGGTGAATCAGCCCTTTGGATTTGTCTCTTCCGCTGAGGGCTTTGTGTTTTTGTCTGCCATGCTGGTGGCCACACTGTACATTCACCAGGCTGTGGAGGACGGCGAAGGAGTGCGCTCCAAACTGTGGAAACGAGCGCTTCGAATCTACGGCTACCACCTGATCATGCTCGCCATGGTATTCACCATCGTGGCAGAATTCGCAGCCCACACGCATCGCGCGGCCATCTATAACCTGCTCAATTTTTACCTGGCCCACCCGCTGACCGCGATCATCGGATCGTTGCTTCTGATCTACTGTCCGCCGCTGCTGGACATCCTGCCGATGTACGTCACTTTTCTATTGCTGACGCCGTACATCCTGAGTGTTGCCGTGCGCCGGGGCTGGAGCCGCATTCTGCTGGTCAGCGGCCTGATTTGGCTTCTCGCTCAATTTGGCCTGCGCACGTGGATGCATACTTTGGTGGTGCACGTCACTGGCCTGCACATACCGCTGCAGGAAACGGGCGCGTTCAACCTTTTTGCCTGGCAAGCCATCTGGGTTCTGGCATTGTGGCTGGGAGCCAAATCGACACAGGGCGAGAACCCGTTGAGCAGGCTGCCTGGATACGTCTTTCCACTAAGCGGGGCCGTTTGCCTCTTCTTTCTCGGTGTACGCCATGACTGGCTGGGGGCTCACCTCACCCAGGAGTCTCTGGGCCTGTCATTGGACAAGTGGCAGATCGGTCCGCTGCGCATGCTCAACCTGTTCGCCTTTTCATGCATGGTCTATTGGTCGCGGAAATTTCTCACCCGCCTGGTGGTGGTGGAGCCGCTTTTGACCCTGGGCAAAGCTTCGCTCGAAGTCTTCTGTGCCCATGTCTTCTTTGTCTTTGTGGGCCTTGCGCTGCTGTACGGTGAGGTGACGGAACTGCATGGCCGCTACGCCATCATCCTGTTGGCGATTACGTTCACCGCGCTCATCCTGGTGGCTGTGAACGAGGTTCGGCGCAAGCAAAAACTGCGCCGCTCCTCCCCGACTGCGGGAGCAAACCCGACGATGCGACAGGATGCTACGGAATCTTTCCGTCCGGTAGCCGGCTTGAAACCTTCCACCGTAGAGAGCCACGTGGAAGGGTAGCAGGCTACGCCAATTTGCGAGACTGTCTTTAAACGGCGACAGTGAATGTGTCTTCGTGGCGGACGACGTTGCGGTAAAGCGTATCCCGCTCCACCGGATCGCGGCCAGCCTCGCGAATGAGCCGCACCAGGTCAGAGCGACGCATCCCCTGCGGCGTAGTGGCTCCGGCGTCGTGGTAGATCTTTTCTTCCACCACCGTCCCATCGATATCGTCGGCGCCGAAGCGCAAGGAGATCTGCGCGATTTTGGCCGTCATCATCTGCCAGTAAGCCTTGATGTGGGAAAAATTATCCAGCAATAGACGGCTCACCGCGATCTGCCGGATATCAGTCAGGCCGGTGGTGGTCGGGAGATGATCGAGGGCGGTATTGGCCGGATGGAAGGCCAGCGGAATAAAGGTTTGAAAGCCTCCGGTCTCATCCTGCACCGCGCGCAGGCGAAGCATATGATCGACCCGGTCCTCATCGTTCTCCACGTGGCCGTAAAGCATGGTGGCGTTGGAGCGCAAGCCCAGCTTGTGGGCCGTGCGCGCCGTCTCCAGCCATTCGTCGCCGTCGATCTTGTGATCGCAGATAATATGGCGCACGCGATCGGAGAAAATCTCAGCCCCGCCACCAGGCAAAGAATCCACGCCGGCATCCTTCATCCTGGTCAGCGTCTCGGCAATCGTCAGCTTGGCCCGGCGTGCCAGATAGGCAACCTCGACCATGGTGAAGGCCTTGATGTGCACCTGCGGAAAGCGCTGCTTCAAGCCGGCTACGAGGTCGAGGAAATACTCGAATGGAAGATCGGGATGCAGACCGCCAACAATGTGAAACTCCGTGACCGCTTCGCTGTAACCGGAGGCCGCGACCTGCCATGCTTCCTCAAGAGCCATGGTGTAGGAACCTTCGCTGCCTTTCTTGCGGCCAAAGGCGCACAGCCGGCAGGCGGCCACACAAACATTAGTGGGATTGATGTGCCGGTTGACATTGAAGTAAGCAATGTTGCCATGCAGGCGTTCGCGCACATGGTTGGCCAACCAGCCCACGGCCAGAATATCTCCCGAGCGGTAGAGCGCGACTCCATCGTTGAAATCGAGACGCTGGCAAGCCAAAACCTTGTCGGCAATTGGCCGCAGGCGGGTGTCGTCGGTTTGAAAGTTGTGCCGCGCAGGCGCGAAGGACATGGGGCTGCTCACTCCCTTATGATACGCGAGCAGCCGAGTCGCTTTGAAGTTTCGTAACGCTCCATTAAAAGATTACTGCAACGATTCCAGAGAAGCGTCCAAAGAAGCTCTGGGTTAAGATTTGGTAGACAGTGATCCGGTGGTGGCTGGCCACCCATACAGAATGCGACTGCTTCGAAGTCTGGCCTTTGCCCTCTTCACAGTTCCCTGCGCGCTGGCGGCCCCGCAAAATTCTCCGGTTTCCTCACCGGCAGTTCTTCCGCGGGTCACCGCGTATGCCCTGGATAGGGCGAAGGTGACGCTGCCCACGGATTTCGCCGCTCCTCTCAACCTGCTCATCCTCTCTTTTCAGCGGGACCAGCAAGCCATAGTCGACGGCTGGCTGCCGCAGATCAATGGCGGCACAACTCCGGGCGTGCAGACCTGGCTGCTGCCGGTCTCTGGACCCGAAAATGGGCTGTACCGCTGGTGGTTGAACGCCTCCTTACGCAGCGGCCTGCCGGCATCTCAGCCCCGGCGCTATACAGTTCCCCTGTACGTTAACAAGGCGCAGTTTTTGCGGTCCTTACAGATCTCCTCCGAGCGGGAGGTTGTGCTGCTGCTGACCGATAAGGCGGGCCACGTGCTCTGGCGTACAGCTGGGCCGGTGACCGATGGCAAGGTCGCCGGGCTCACCAGCTTCCTGAAGGCGGCGGCGCACTAGATTTTCGCGGATGCATCGAGGGAGCCTAAGTGTCTGCGTGAGAAGGGGAAGAGAAACCGCAGGTCCCTCCACTACGCTACGCTCCGGTCGGGATGACAATTCTTTTGGGACCAGATCCCCTACCCAAACAAAACCTGTCATCCCTACCGGAGCGTAGCGGAGTGGAGGGACCTGCGGTTTCTCTTCCCCTTCTCACGCAGACACTTAAGCCTTGGCTACCCGGGCGCCGAGCATCTTGACAGCGCGGTTGGCAGAAAGGGCCGCACCTTCCTGCCAGCCGACGATATGGCTGGTGTGATCCCCGGCCATGAAGATGCGTCCCTGGGGCTGGATCCATACCTCGTAGCCCGGCGGGGCGCTGTTATAGTCCGGCACCGTGAAGTCTTGGCTCACCCAGGAGCCCAGGTTGTATGGGATGTGTCCCCAGCTGACATAGATGGGATTCTTCAGCTCCTTCGAACAGCCGGGATGCAGGAGTTCAATCGAGCGGCGGGAGGCAGCCAGCTTCGCTTCCGTACCCGGCAATTTGCCGAATTCCGTGCCATTCTCGATGCCGTAGCCACCCAGGATAATCCCGGTCTCAGAGAAGAGAGAGGCACTGGGGTACCAGACCGTGTCGACGGGCTGGCGGAGAAAAGAGATGCCGCCATAGATGTTGGCTTCCTGCTCCCAAAAGCGCCGTGACTCCCAGGCAATTTTGTACGCCGAGTCATAGGTGCAGCCATCAATGGCTGCTTTCAGTTGCGAAGAGAAATCGGTGTCCATCGTCTTGAGGATGGTGAGCGGTAAAGCGCAGATGCAGTAGTCCGCGCTTACAGTCTCGTTTTTGCCCGAGGTCAGATCGCGGTAGACCACCTTGACGCCGGACTCATTTTGGCGAATCTGGACCACTTCCGCACGCGACCGAATCACGCTCCCCAGCTTTTTCTTGAAGGCCATGGGAATCTGGTCCATGCCGCCGACGGGCTGAAACATGGTCGCCTGCCAGTCGATCTCGTCCTCCTCCATCAACTCCCGCCAGAGGTGGGCCGACAGCAAGGCACGCATATCCAGGGGGTCATGGGGAACGCCTACCGTATCGCCAGCTCCGGGACTTACTTTGAATCCGGCACGCGCCGATCCCTTGTAGAAAAGGTCGGGTGAGAGGTCACCGTATTGCTTCAGAAACTCGACCATCTGCTCTTTGTCTTGGGCGGTTAGCTCCTGATCGAGCGCTCCCCGCTGGATACACTTGGCCAGCAGCTCGGAGACGTGGCCGCGGGTGTCGTATTCCACCTGCCGGTTTTCGACCGCCTTGCCCCCATCGAGGTGGTTCGCCTCAAGGAAGGCGCTGCGCGAGGTGTTGACCTCGACCTCCAGCGGAACCCCCAATTCCTGGCAGTAGCCGAGCATGGTTTTGTGTATCGACGGCAACCTTGCCGGGCCTACATTCTGGTAAAGACCTTCAGCGAAGGCGCATTTTTGCGTGAAGCCAGTGGTGAATTCGACCTTGGCGCCGTTGCGCACGGTCCAGTTTCGACCGCCGATGCGCTCCCGGGCTTCGAGCAGGGTGCAGGTGTAGCCAAGCTTGCCCAGCTCATAAGCGGAGGAGAGTCCGGCGATGCCGCCACCCAGGATGACCACGCTGGTCCCTTTCCCGGAGCCTGCGGGCTGGTCAATAGTGGCCGCGGCTGACGCCGCGATGGGCAGCAAGCCCAGGGACTGCATCATGGTGAAGGCCGCGCTGTACCCGCCGGCCTGCCCCACCCTCATCAGAAAATCACGCCTGCTTAATCCCATATCTAAATCCTCTCGACCTCGCGAATATCTGACCTCGACCTTAGGGCAGGATCAACGTGGTTGGGCTAAGTTCGCCGCTGTTTGAGGAGATGGTAGAATGAACACTTTCGGGATTGCTGTCCATGTGGGAGTATAGGCTCCGCAATCGTAGCGCGGGGACGATTGGTCACGGTACCGCTCTTGGCGCCGCAGGGTATGTTTGCGCCGACCCTCGCCATGTACATCACAGTAGAACACCTTACCCCGAAAAAACCGGGGGTGGAGAGAATATTGAACGTTCAGTCTTCAACTTGGAAGCTGTCACAGCAAAGAAGCGCGACGAGGAAGGCAAATCAGTGGTGAAAGATTACGTTTCGACAGGGAGAACGTACACCACCCGAACCCTGCAACATGGTGCGCGGGAACGGAAACGAACTTCAGGTTAACGGTAGCGGGGCACGAAAGCAACTGCAAAATTACGTCTCATTTGTTGATGGGTGTTGTTAATGACCGAAGAAGGCTCAAGGGCCGAAGAGATTTTGGACATCGAGTTTCTGCATGAAATCGGAAGCCGCATGGCAGCCGCGGATCCGTTTCATGCGGTGCTCGAACGGGTAGTGGATTTTGTCTCCACGCTGGTGATGTGCGATTCCTGTTTCGTATATGTGCTGGAGCAGGACAAGCTGGTGCTGCGTGCTTCGAAGAATCCGCATGCCGACCTGGTGGACGAACTCGACCTGCAACTGGGCCAAGGCATTACGGGATGGGTTGCGATGCACCAACAGCCTGTGACCATTGCTTCCCAGGCATGGAAAGATCCCCGGTTTAAGATGTTCAACGATTTGCCCGAAGATCATTTCGAAGCGTTTCTTTCCGTGCCCATTCTCTGCCGGGGCAAGCTGGTGGGGGTGATCAACGTGCAGCATCGCAAGCCGCACCACCACAGCCCGCGACAGGTGCGTCTGATCTCAACAGTTGGCTTCCTGGTAGGAGCCGAGCTGGAGATGGCACGCCTGGAAAGCGAGCGCCTTTTGCTCGCCGATCGCCTCGAGGTGAGAAAGCTGATGGATCGCGCCAAGGGCATTCTGCAGCGTGAATTGCATCTGGATGAAGAAGGAGCTTATCTGGCGCTGCAAAAACAAAGCCGGCAAAAGCGCAAGGCTATCCGCGAGATTGCGGAGGCCATTATTCTCACCGAGGAAATCCGCCGCTCGCGCAAGTAAGCGTATTCCGATGTTGTCGCGCGGACTGGTGTCTTGTTTCCTCACGAAGGCCGGGTGCCCCACATCTCGCTCGTTTTTCGCGAGATGTGGGATACCACCGATGTTGACCGCTGAGTGGATCGGGTGAATCGAGAATCAGTGGGAGAGACCTGTTGTATCCCACATCTCGCGAAAAACGAGCGAGATGTGGGGCACCCGGCCTTCGTGAGGGAACAAGAGGTAGTCAGCGGAGCTGTGCAAGGAGCGGACTTCCCTCGTAGTGTTCTAACCGGATCACGTCTGCCAGGGGAACGCGCTGCTCCCAGCCCAATCGCTCCAGTTGCGGGCTTGCTTCGAAGACATCGACATAGCCGAGGCATAGATAAGCGACCAGTACCATGTGGGCGGGAATGCCGAGCAATGTCTTTAATGCCTCCGGATCCAGAATGCTCACCCAACCCACGCCGATTCCCTCCGCGCGCGCGGCCAGCCAGAGATTTTGTACCGCGCAAACGGCCGAGTAGATTGCCGTTTCAGGCATCGACTGGCGGCCCAGGCGATGACCTCGTTCACTCACCGCGTCGCAGGCAATACACAGATTCTGCGGCGCCTCCAGAATGCCCTCGAGCTTCAGCCCACGATAGAGCTCCCCTCGCTCGCCTTCGTAGGAGTCGGCAGCCAGCTTCTGCGCCTGAGAAAAGATGTCGCGCACTTCTCCGCGCACGCGCTCGCTACGAATGACGATGAAACGCCAGGGCTGCATCAGGCCGACTGAAGGCGCATTGTGCGCGGCGCCAAGCAGGCGCAACAGCACGTCATCGGCCAGCGCTTCCGGCAGAAAGCCAGAGCGGACGTCGCGCCGCTCCCGGATAGCACGGTAAACACCCTCCACCTCGCGATCGCAGAAACCTTCAGCCTTGGTTCTGATCATGTCAGTCTAGGCTACTCCCTTTTCTGCGGTGATAGCATCTTGGCAGTCCGGAAACACTATGAGCCCGATGGCAAAACAAACTCGCGAAGAGCGGGAAGAGATTCAAGCGCAGCGCCAGCCCAAAAGGGCCCTGGGGCTCTTCGACTCCACCATGGTCGTGATTGGGGTCATGATCGGCTCCGGAATCTTTATCGTTCCCGCCGATATGGCTCGCATCCTGGGCGGCCCAGCATGGTTTCTGGCGGCCTGGGTTTTCGCCGCGGTTCTGACTATTGCGGCCGCGTTCTCCTTTGGAGAGCTGGCTTCGATGATGCCGGGCGGTGGTGGAATGTACCTCTACCTGCGCGAAGCCTACTCACCCCTGTGGGGCTTCCTTTATGGATGGACACTCTTTACCGTGATCCAGACGGGAACAATTGCCGCAGTCGCGGTTGCGTTTGCACGATTCCTGGGAGTGCTGGCGCCGGCGATTTCAGAATCACGTTACCTGGTCGCTCCGATACATCTGTCCGCTCATTACGCGCTCACGTTGTCCACTGCTCAGTTAGTGGCCCTGCTGGTGATTGCCCTCTTGACGGCGACCAATACACTGGGCATCGAGTACGGCAAAATCATTCAGAACTCTTTTACGGTGGCTAAGCTGGGCTCCCTCGGGGCTCTTATTCTGCTGGGGCTCACGGTGGGCTGGAATGCATCCGCGGTCCACGCCAACCTGGCGATGTTTTGGCGGCGGCCGCCTACACCTCATCCGGGATCCTCGATGGGGGCCATCCTGAGTCTGCTGATGGTCTTTTGCATCTCCCAGTCAGGATCCCTCTTCGCCGCCGACTCGTGGCACGACATCACTTTCGCGTCGGAAGAAGTGAAGGAACCCAGGACCACCCTGCCCCGGGCGCTGGCTATCGGCGTGGTGATCGTGATGCTGATCTACCTGGCTGCGAACATCGCCTACCTGGCTGTGCTGAACTTCTCCGATATCCAGCACGCGTCCCATGACCGGGTCGCCACTGCGATGCTGCAGCAGATTTTTCCCGCATGGGGAGGCAAAGGGTTGGCCGTGCTCATCATGGTCTCGACCTTCGGTTGCATCAACAGCCTGGTGCTGGCGGGACCACGCGCTTACTATGCCATGGCGCGGGATAGGCTTTTCATTCCCGCGGCCGGGCGGTTGAATTCAGCGAGAGTGCCTGGCTGGTCTCTCCTTATGCAGGGCGTGTGGGCCGGACTGCTGGTGCTGCTGACCACTTTTTCTCCGGTTAAGGGTTATGGCAATCTCTACAGCGATCTGCTGGACTACATCATCTCCGCGGCGCTGTTGTTTTATATCCTTACCATCGCCGCGGTGGTGGTTCTGCGATACAAGCGGCCAGACGCGGAACGTTTGTACCGCACGCCGGGTTATCCGTTCGTTCCGGCGATTTATATACTGGGCGCCAGTGCGGTCGTACTCTGCCTTTTCATCGCACGGCCGGCGACTACTTGGCCTGGCCTGGCGCTGGTAATCTCCGGCCTTCCGGTGTACTGGTTGATTCGCCGCAAAGGCGCGGATTAGGCCCCAGCGGGTGCCCGACGATCTTTTCAGCAAAGTGTCTAAGCAGAGGGCTTGCGCGTCCTGTCGCCGTCAACCATGCGCATGATTCCCAGCGGGTTATTGCTCTTGAGCTCATCGGGCAACGCAGCGTCGGGAAAGGATTGGAAGCAGACCAGACGGGTGAAACGGAAGATGGCCTGCGTGCCTACAGAGGTAGAACGGCCATCGCTGGTGGCGGGGAAGGGCCCCCCGTGCACCATGGCGTGGCAGACCTCTACTCCGGTGGGATAGCCATTTAGGATCAAACGGCCAACTTTGCGGGTAAGAATCTCGATTAGATCGGCATAGTCTGCCAGCTCACTCTCTTCGCCCAGCAGGGTTGCGGTGAGGTGGCCTTCGAGTTGCTCGGCAATGGCCAATAACTGCTTCCGATCCTGGTAACCAACAACGACGGTCGTGGGTCCGAAGATCTCCTGCGCCAACTCCTCGTGTTCCACCAGGTCTTTATAATCCGCGACAAAGAGCGACGCTTGCACATTCGCTGCGGTGGTATTGCCGTCCGCTCTTGTTCCTTCAGCAAGAATGTTGGCATCGGACATACGACCCCTCACCGCCGAGGTGTAACGGTCAGCGATGGCTTTGGTCAATAGAGTTTGTGTGGGGGTAGCGGTGACCTTGTCGCCCAGCTCCTTCATAAAAGCAGGTGTGCCGTCTTGCTGCGGGACCAACACCAAACCTGGCTTGGTGCAGAATTGTCCGGCGCCAAGGGTAAACGAGGCCTGCAGCCCTGTGGCCACGGCGCTTCCCCGCTGCTTCAAGGCCCCAGGCAAAACAAATACAGGATTTACGCTTCCCATTTCTGAGTAGCAGGGGATCGGCTCCGGACGGGCGGCAGCAAGTTTCATGAGGGCGGTTCCGCCAGCAAAGGATCCGGTAAACGCGACTGCCTTGATTGCCGGATGTTTCACGAGCTGAACACCGACATCCACACCAGCGTCGAAGAGCATGGAAAATACACCCTCCGGCAGGCCGCAGGCTTTGACGCTTTCACGGATGGCGTGGCCGACCAGCAGGCTGGTTCCCGGATGGGCTGGGTGGGCCTTGACGATGACGGGATTGCCTGCTGCAAGCGCCGAAGCGGTATCTCCGCCGGCGACGGAAAAAGCCAGAGGGAAATTGCTGGCGCCAAAGACTGCGACCGGGCCTAACGGCCAATGCATGGAACGGATGGAAGGTTTGGGTAGAGGCTTTTGGTTGGGGTCGGCATTGTCGATGCGCGCGTCCACCCAGGAACCTTCTTCCACCACTTCGGCGAAGAGCCGCAGCTGGCCACAGGTCCGGCCCACCTCGCCGCTCAAACGCGCTTCGGGTAGCGCTGTTTCCAAATTGGCTCGCTTGACGATGGCCGGCGCTGCCGCCTCAATGGCAGCGGCAATCTGGCGCAGAAAGGCGCCCTTTTTCTTGCCCGGAAGTTTGCTGTAAATGGGAAATGCGCTTTGCGCCAGCACTGCCGCGCGCTGCAGATCTTCAGCACTTGCAGCGAAAAATTTTGGCTCCAGCGGTGAGCCGGTCGCCGGGTTCATCGCGGTAAAAGCGGCTACTTCCGCACCGTCGCCAAAGCCGATCAGGGATACGGGTTTCAGTTCCAAGGCAAGCTCCATTTTTTGCTCCTGTCTTTACCAGTCTGCCATGGCGCGGTAGGGCAAGTAGGGCTCAATAGGAATGGACGGTGTTCTGTCTCCGACCACGTCCGCCAGCAACTGCGCAGTTGCGAGCGAGGTGGTGATGCCGAGACCCTCGTGTCCGGTGGCTAGAAAGACCGTCTTGTCTTTTGCCGAAGGACCGATCAAGGGCAGCTTGTCGGGTGTTGCAGAGCGAAAGCCGGTCCATGTGCGCTGGATGGTGAGAGACGGCAGCGTGGGGAGATATTCGGCAGCGCGCTCGAAGATGCGGGCTAGCATCCTGTCCTCAACTTCCCCGCCCTCTGCACCATACTGCCGCGAGGACCCGATAAGAAGCTGGCCGTTCGCTTTGGGCTGTACATTGCAGGCCACGGAATCAGTGGTTGTGACGTGAGCGCTCTTCAGATATCCAAGCTCGACTACCTGGTAGCGCAAAAAGCCAGGATAAGGATCCGTGATCGCCAGATGGCCTTTCCGTTTCGCCACTGGGAGGCCGGGCGTCAACTCCGAGGCCCACTCTCCGGCCGCATTGACGAGGATCGGCGCGTGCAGCTCGTCTCCGTTGGCTAGTAACGCTCTGCCCGAGCCCAGGGCGACAACCGCCTCTCGAACCAGCGTAACCTTGCCGGCAAGCGCCTGACTGAGAAGGAACTGGGCGGCTACCTGGGGAGAGATCACCACGTCCTCGTGCACCAACAGTCCTCCGGCGAGCCCGGAGCGCAGGGCAGGCTCGGCGTGAGCCAGCGCCTGGGCATCGAGCAGATCGGAGGAGATGCCGTGTTCCTTATAGGCACTGTGTTTGCGACAGATCTCCTGCACCTCCTCATCGTCGGCGGCCACCCATAGGGTGCCACGCTGCGTGTATTCCACATCGTTCGGCAGCTCGCCCGCCAACGAGCGCCATAGCATCTGCGAGTAGCGGGTCAGTGCCAACTGGGCCGGCGAACCGTCGAGGACAACGATGTGGCCCATCGCCGCAGCGGTTGCACCGGCCCCGATCTCCGCTCGTTCCACCAGGGCGATGCGCATGCCAGATCGTGAAAAGGCCAGGGCACAAGCAGTGCCGACAATGCCGCCACCCACAATGACTGCGTCGAATGTCATAGAGCGCCGATACCCCAACAGAAAGCGTCGCGAGGATCCAGAACCAGAGTTGACTCCGCGGTGATGAAAGCCGAGCCCGTAATGCTGGGAAACAGCTTTCCCTCGCGCAGCGCGAAGCGGCCTTCAAAGACGCTACCAATCACGCTTTCCTGGCGCCAGAGCTGGCCGGGAGCGAGAAGCCCTTCGGCATAAAGGCAGGCCAGCTTGGCGCTGGTGCCTGTGCCGCAGGGCGACCGGTCGTACTCCTTGCCCGGGCAGAGCACAAAGTTCCGGCTGTCTATGCCGGGGGTTGAGGAGGGGCTATGGAGTTCAATGTGGTCAATTTCTGCGCCCTCCGCACCTCGAATCCCGTTGGCGGTGAGCGCCTGGCGGATGGCCCAGGTGAAGCCGGTGAGTCGATCCAGATTTTGCGGCTCGATGGTATAGGGATGATGCTTGACCAGAAAAAACCAGTTGCCGCCATAGGCGATGTCTCCCGTCACTTTGCCGTATCCGGGTACTTCCACGTCTACTGCGGCGGCCCATCGATAGCTGGGAACATTTTCGATGGTCACGCTACCGTCATCGTTCAGCTGGGCTCCTACGATCCCCGCCGGCGTTTCGATACGATGGACCCCGGGCTCGATCCTGCCCAGATAAGCGAGCGTTACTACCACGCCGATGGTGCCGTGCCCGCACATGCCGAGGCATCCGCTGTTGTTGAAGAAAATGACTCCGGTGACACAGCCCGCGTCACTGGGCTCGCAGAGCAACGCCCCCACCATTGCGTCTGAGCTGCGCGGCTCGGTAACCAGTGCGCGGCGGAATGCTTCGTGATCTTTCTGAAAGAGATGCCGCCTGGACTGCAGATCGCCATGGCCTAAATCGGGGCCGCCCGCAATGACGGTCCGAGTGGGCTCACCCCCGGTGTGCGAATCGATAACCTGGACTTGCTTCAGCGAATGCTCCTCCTTTGCCCTCTAAGTAGATTGTAAGGGGCAAAGCTCCGGGCTGGGCGGGACGGGTGGTCTCACCAGGGTTGAAGTCCCTGTGCACTCCGTAGGAGCTTAAACAGGCTGGGGCAAATTCAGGTGTGTGGGGAGTGGAAGAGAAACCGCAGGTCCCTCCACTACGCTACGCTCCAGTCGGGATGACAAGTTTGTTGTGCCACGGGCTGCTAGTTCCGTTGACCGGGGCCAAAGGCAAGTCCCACAACAAAATTGTCATCCCGACCGGAGCGTACCCGGATTTCCTGCCACGCAGCTCTGGACATGGCCGCGTGTGCGGCTTCTGTAAAGAAAGTCGCATGAAGTTCGCCAAAGCCACTAAGTTCGACAGGAAATCCGGGGTAGCGTAGTGGAGGGACCTGCGGTTTCTCTTCCGCTTCTCACACACACTCTAAAGCCACGATCAGTCCTAGGCAAGAGTGGCACGGCTGAAGCCGTGCCGTACCTAGAGAGCTTTCCGCAACTGGATTGTTCCAAATCTCACGAGAGATAGGTATCCTTGTCGCTGTATTGGGCCTCCCCCGGGTTGTTCAACGTCTCGATGCGCAAGGATAAGGAGATCCGATGAAGAACCGCAGCATGTACCTTTGTTTGTTTTGCCTGCTTGCAGCGCCCCTCTTGTTATCAGCATCTGCCCGGGCGCAAAACGGACCCGGTTTGCAGGTGGTGAAGGCGGAGTGGGGCGCGGGCAACCGATGGATGGACGTCACGAATCAGGTCCGCAGGCTGCTCAACGGCAACGGTCTAGTCAGGGTGAACAACACCACCATGGGAGGCGATCCGGCTTATGGCGTTTACAAAATTCTGCGCATTCGGGCGCAGAATTCTCGCGGTCAGTTTCAGCAACTGACCTACAAAGAAGGCGACACGATTGATGCCCGCCAGTTCTACAACTATGGCCGGCCGGGGGGTCCTGGATATCCAGGGAATCCAGGCCATCCACCACCGAATCCCGGTTATCCCGGCGGCCCGAACGGCTCTCTGCAAATCACGCGCGCGTACTATGGCCTAAACAATCGGACCAACGACGTAACCCAGATGCTTCGTGGCATGGTACGGAACGGAACTCTGTACGTGCAGGTGAACAATAACAACTTGGGTGGTGATCCCGCCAAGGGGGCTGACAAAGTGCTTACCGTCATCTATCGCTTCCAGGGGCGAGAGCAAACCGCGACGGTCAAGGAAGGGAACGTGCTCAGAATTCCGTGACCGTTCGGACAAACTACGAACAAGGGCAGGGGGCACCGTTAGGAAGCGATCTTCTCATCGCACTCCGCAACGCCTGCCTCCACCTTGCACTTCGCATATAGCTGGCGCGCCTCGTGCCAGAGCGATCGGGATGCGTCCGTCTTGCCAGATGATTCGGCGGCCAAGGCTAGCCCGCGCAGAGTATTTGCCAGGTCTAGCGCGGCCTCCTCGCCTTGCTCCCGGTAAATACTCGCAGCTTCCAGATAGAGCGGTTCGGCTTCCGCGGAACGACATTCTTTCCGGAGCAGGTCCGCTTCGTGCCGGAGCGCGTATGCCAGTCTCGCCGGCGGCCCGATCTCTCGGTACAGCGTCGCTGCACCCGCGTAGTGGAGACGGGCCGCCTGAAGGTTCCCAATATCACGCTCAGCCTGCCCTAAACCACACAGCGCCTCGGCCAGGGAGGGGCGGTCTGCCTCTTCGGCAGCGTTGCGCACCGCCTTAATGAAAATCGCTCGCGAATCCGCGATTCGGTTTTCCCGCCGCGCTTTGTAGCCCTGCGCAAATAGCTCCTGGAACGTCTCGCCCATGGTGCCAGTAGCTTAGCATTCAATCGCCGGAAGGAGCAGAAGCAAGGGGCGGGGCGGGGTGACGGCGTTTGAAATAGTTGCTGAGACGGTCGAAGTAGAGATAGATGATGGGCGTGGTGTAGAGCGTGAGCACCTGGCTGAAGAGCAGACCGCCGGCGATGGCGACGCCGAGCGGGCGCCGCAGCTCGGAACCCATGCCTGTACCAAAGGCCAGTGGCAGGGCGCCAAACAATGCCGCCATGGTGGTCATGAGGATGGGGCGAAAGCGCAGCATACAAGCTTCGAAGATGGCGTCGTGCGTGTTCTTACCGTGTTCCCGCTCAGCGATCAGAGCGAAGTCGATCATCATGATGGCGTTCTTCTTTACGATGCCGATGAGCAGGAAGATTCCGATGATGGAGATGACGTCGAGTTCGCTGTGAAACAAGATGAGGGCGATGATGGCTCCCACGCTGGCCGATGGCAGCGTAGTGAGGATGGTGATGGGGTGCACAAGGCTCTCGTAAAGCATGCCGAGCACGATATAGATGGCGAGCAGCGCGGTGAGTATGAGCAGCGGCTCGGTGGAGAGTGACTTCTGGAAGGCCTCAGCGGTGCCGGCGAAGGTGCCGCGCACAGAAGCAGGAACACCGATACGCCGTTCCATTTGGTCGATTAATATCGTTGCCTGTCCGAGCGAGACTCCAGGGGCGAGATTAAAGGAAACCGTCACCGAGGGAAAGAACGAAGAGTGATTGATGGCGAGCGGTGAAGTAGATGCCGTGGAGTGAGTGAAAGCGTTGAGTGGAACCACGCCGCCTGTATCGGAGTGCACATAGGTAGACCTGAGAGTCCCCGGGTTGAGCAGAAATTGCGGCGCGGCCTGCAGAACCACGTAGTACTGGTTGAGCGAGGTGTAAATGGTAGAGACCTGCGACTCACCAAAACCGAAGTACAGCGAATTATCAATGAGCTGGGGCGTGATGCCATAGCGCGCGGCGGATTGCCGATCGTAGGCAAGCAGCATCTGCAAGCCGCGGTTCTGCTGGTCGGTAGTCACGTCCTTGAGCTGCGGTATCTTGAGCATTTCGTTGTAGAGGCGCGGACCCCAGACGCTGAGGTCTTCAACCGTGTCGGCGGAGAGCTGGTATTGATAGGCAGCGTTGCTCTGGCGGCCGCCCACGGAAAGATCCTGCGACGCCTGCAGGAAGGTCGAAGCGCCGGTGAGTTTTTCCAGTTTAGGGCGCAGGCGATCGACCACAGCGCCGGCACTCACGCCGCGTTGGTCGAGCGGCTTGAGGTGGACAAAGGTGAAGCCGGTGTTGCTAGCGCCCCCGCCCGGTCCGCCCTGGCCGCCGGTAAAACCGATGACGTTGTCCACGGCGGGATCGGCCTCAATCACCTTTTCAACATCCAGCACAGAGTCGCGCATGGACTGAAAGGAGGCGTCCTGCGCGCCCTGCAGCCCACCCTGCAAGCCGCCGGTGTCCTGCAAGGGGAAAAAGCCCTTGGGTACGCGGCCAATGAGAACGACGTTCAAGGCTAATGTCGCAAACAAAGCTGCCATTACCAGGAGCGGATGGTCGAGCGCCAAGGACAGGGTACGGCGATAGCCGGCAAGCAGCAGGTCAAAGCCGTGTTCAAAGGCGCGGTAGATGCGGTTGTGCTTTTCGGCCGCCATCGGCTTGAGCAGCCGCGAACACATCATCGGCGTCACGGTGAGCGAAACCAGCATGGAGACCGCAATCGAGGTGGTCAGAACGAAGGCAAACTCATGGAAGATGCGGCCCACGATGCCGCCCATGAAGAGGATGGGGACGAAAACGGCGATGAGCGAAAGGCTCATGGAGAGGACAGTAAAGCCGACCTCCTGTGCGCCCTGCAGGGAGGCTTCCATGGGGGGCACACCCAGTTCGATGAGGCGGGTGATGTTTTCCATGACCACGATCGCGTCGTCGACCACGAATCCAGTGGAGATGGTGAGCGCCATCAGTGAAAGGTTGTCGAGGCTGTAGCCGACCAGGTACATGACGCCGAAGGTGCCGATCAGCGAAACACCGACAGCCACGCCGGGGATCAACGTTCCGCGCGGGCTGCGCAGGAAGGCGAAGACCACGGTGATGACCAGGATGATGGAGATGACGAGGGTCCGTTCGACGTCGTTGACTGAGGCGCGAATGGTGGTCGTGAGGTCAACCAGAACGTCGAGGTTGTCGCCGGCGGGAATGGAGGCGCGCACCGAAGGCAGAGCGGCCTTGATGCGATCGACAGTGGCAATTACGTTGGCGCCGGGAAGACGGAAGATGAGCAGAATGACGGCGGGCTTTTGGTTGACGAAACCCGCGGAGCGAAGAGTCTGGACGGAGTCGTAGACGTTGGCGACATCGCGCAAGCGGACGACACCGCCTTGGCCGTTTGAGCCGATGATGAGTGGGGCGTAATCCGCGGCCTTGGAGATCTGGTCGTTGGCGGTGATGTCGGCGGTGGTGGAGCCGTCAGCGATCTGGCCTTTGGGACGATTGGAGTTTTGCCCGCTGATGACGCGGGCTACGTCCTGCAGGCCGAGGCCATAGCTGTTGAGCTGCTGCGGATTGGCGTCCACCCGCACCGCAGGCAGGGAGCTGCCGGCGACCTGAACCTGGCCTACGCCTTCAACCTGGGATAGCTTCTGGGCAATGACGGAGGAGGCAGTGTCGTAAAGAGCGCCCTTGCCACGAATGGGCGAGGTGAGATCGAGCACCATGACGGGGGCGAGGGCGGAGTTGATTTTTCTATAGACCGGGTTCGCAGGCAGGTTTGCCGGCAGGTAAGTGCGAGCGGCGTTGATGGCGGCTTCCACATCGCGCGCGGCGCCGTCGACATCGCGCGAGAGGTCGAATTGCAGGGTGACCGAGCAGATGCCGAGTGTGCTGGAGGAGGTCATCTGGCTGACACCGGCGATGTGTCCGAACTGGCGTTCCAGGGGAGTAGCTACGGAGGAGGCCATGATCTCAGGACTGGCGCCGGGGAGTGTGGTGGCCACCGTGATGGTAGCGAAATCGATTTGCGGAAGCGAAGAAACAGGCAGGTTGAAAAAAGCGAGCATGCCTGCGAGCGCGACGGCAAACGTGAGTAGCGTTGTGGCTACCGGCCGGCGGATGAAGGGGGCGGAGATGTTCATGCGCCCGTAGCTCCGGAGCCCGAATCCGGATTCAGCCCGCTTGCGGCGATGTCAGGGTGCTTCGACCGCGAAAAGCGGGTGGCGATGCGATCAAAGAAGATGTAGATGATGGGCGTGGTGTAGAGAGTGAGCACCTGGCTCACGAGCAGGCCACCAACCATAGCGATGCCCAGCGGGCGACGTAGTTCAGAGCCGATGCCGGTGCCGAAGGCGAGCGGGATGCCGGCGAAAAGCGCGGCCAGGGTGGTCATGAGGATAGGGCGGAAACGAAGCAGCGAAGCTTCATAAATCGCTTCGACGGAGTTTTTGCCGTGCACGCGTTCGGCTTCGAGGGCGAAGTCGACAATCATGATGCCGTTTTTCTTCACGATCCCGATGAGCAGGATGATGCCGATGACCGCGATGATATCGAGTGACTGGCCGAAGAGGCGCAAGGCAAGCAGTGCGCCCACGCCTGCGGAAGGGAGCGTGGAGAGGATGGTGAGGGGGTGGATAAAGCTCTCGTAAAGCACACCGAGGACGATGTAGACGGCGAGCAGCGCGGCGAGAATGAGCAGCGCTTCATTGCCGCCGATAGCGGTGTAGGCGGCGGCGGTTCCCTGAAAGCCGACGATCACACTGGCCGGCATACGAAGGCGCGCTTGTGCGCGATCGACGGCGTCGACCGCCTGGCCCAGCGAGGATCCTTCTGCAACATTGAAGGATACGGTTACCACGGGAAACTGCCCCTGGTGCGCGATGGTGAGCGGAGAGGGTTTCATCTCGAAATGCGAGAAGGCGGAGAGAGGCACGGGGGTGGGCATGGTGCTGGTGGAGGCTGTGCCCCCGGCAGAGACTTGACCCGAGGTTTGGCTGCTGGATGCGGATGCGGATGTGGATGAGGAACTGCTGGAGGTCGACGATAAGGCGTTGGTAGGAGTGCCGGTGGAGAGATTGGAACCGGTGGGTAAGGCAGTGCTCGACGCGTTGTTGACGGTATTGTTTTGAGCAGTGAACGACGAAGACGAGCTGCTACCGGCGGCGGAGGAAAGTTGCGTGCCCTGGGTGGTTGAGGAGTTGGCAGTCGAGGAGGCGGTGAGGGTCGTAACCGAGCTCGCAGCAGCGGTGTATCTTCCGGAAGTGGAGGCGGCTGCGCCTGCCACCGTTGTAGTTGCAGCCCCCTGGACGTAGAGGCTATCGAGCTTCCTGGGATCTTTCTGAAACTCGGGGAGGGCTTCGAGGATGATGTGGTACTGGTTTGACTGGGTGTAGAGGGTGCTGATCTGGCGCTGGCCGAAAGCGTCGTAGAGGGTGGAGTCGATGGTATCGGCGGTGATGTTCATGCGCGAGGCGGTGGCGCGATCGATGGTGAGCTGCGCGGTGACGCCGTTGGGCTGGTCATCCGTGGCTACGTCGCGGAGTTGGGGAAGCTTGCGCATGGCGTCGACCAGCTTTCCGGTCCATATGCCGAGTTCGACTGGATCGGGATCTTCCAGGGTGTATTGGTATTCGGTACGGCTGGCGCGGTCGTCGACGGTCAGGTCTTGCACCGGCTGCATGTAGAGCTGAATGCCGGGGACGCTCCTGAGATTGCGATCGAGACGGCGGATGACCTGGGTTGCGGTGAGGCCGCGGATAGCGGGGTCTTTGAGATTGATCTGGATGCGTCCGCTATTGAGTGTCGTGTTCACGCCGTCGGCGCCGATGAAGGAGGACAGGCTTTGCACGGCTGGGTCCTTCAGGATTTCGCGGGCGAGCTGTTGCTGTTTGCGCGACATGGCAGCGAAGGAAATGGATTCGGGAGCCTGCGAAATACCTTGAATGATGCCCGTGTCCTGGGTAGGGAAAAAGCCTTTGGGAATTTCAATGTAGAGGACGACGGTGAGCACCAGCATGGCGAAGGCGATGATCAGCATGGGTATTTCAAAGCGGAAGACCCAGCGCAGGCTGCGCCCATAAGCGGCGATGACCCGCTTGAAGAGGCCTTCCGTGTAGTGGTAGAAGCTGGTCTGCTCGGATTCCGGGGTGTGGCGCAGGATGCGCGCAGCCATCATCGGCGTCAGGGTGAGGGACACAAAGGCAGAGATAAGGATGGTGATGCTGAGCGTGACGGCGAACTCGCGAAAGAGGCGGCCCACAATGTCGCCCATAAAGAGCAGCGGGATGAGCACAGCGATCAGCGAGATGGTGAGCGAGATGATGGTGAAGCCGATCTGCTGCGCGCCCTGCAGGGCGGCTTGCATGGGCGACAGACCCTCTTCGAGAAAGCGGGAAATGTTCTCGAGCATCACGATGGCGTCGTCGACGACGAAGCCGGTGGAGATGGTGAAGGCCATCAACGTGAGGTTGTTGAGACTGTAGCCCAGGGCCTGCATGACGGCGAAGGTGCCGACCAGCGAGAGGGGCACAGCGACGCTGGGAATGATGGTCGCGGAAAGGTTGCGCAGGAAGAGAAAGATCACCGTCACGACCAGGGCGATGGTGAGCATGAGCTCGAACTCTACATCACGGACCGAGGCGCGAATGGTGTTGGTGCGGTCGGTGAGGACGGTGAGTTTGATGGCCACGGGAAGCGTGGACTGGAGCTTGGGCAGCAGGTCTTCGATGCTGGTGACTACTTGAATGGTATTGGCGCCGGGCTGGCGCTGGATGTTGACAATGACTGCCGGGGTTTCGTTCATCCAGGCAGCCAGCTTGGTGTTTTCGATGCCATCGCTGACTCGTGCTACATCGGTGAGCATGACCGGGGCGCCGTTTTTATAGGCAACGACGAGGTCCCGGTAGTCCGCGCTGGAGAGCAGCTGGTCATCCGCATTGATCTGAAAATTCTGCGCCGGGCCGTCGAAGCTGCCCTTGGCGGAGTTCACGCTTTCGGCGCTGAGCGCATTGCGCACGTCCTCAAGATTGATGCCGTAGGACGCGAGCGCCGTGGGGTTGACCTGGACGCGGACGGCAGGCTTCTGGCCGCCGCTGATGGTAACCAGACCTACGCCGCTGAGCTGCGAAATCTTGGGAGCGAGGCGGGTGTCGACCAGGTCTTCAACACGGGAGAGCGGCATGACGGTGGAGGTAAGGGCGAGGGTAAGGACGGGCGCGTCCGCGGGATTGGATTTGCTGTAGACGGGCGGGACCGGAAGGTCGGTGGGCAGGTAACCTTGCGCGGCGTTGATGGCGGCCTGGACTTCCTGTTCGGCGACGTCGATGTTGAGGTTCAGGGAAAACTGCAGCACGATAACGGAGCTGCTGTCTGAGCTGGTGGAGGTCATTTGCGAGAGCCCGGCTACCTGGCCGAACTGGCGCTCGAGCGGCGCGGTGACAGCGGAAGACATGACCTGCGGGCTGGCGCCGGGATAGAAGGTCTGGACCTGAATGGTGGGGTAGTCGGCCTCAGGTAGCGCAGAGACGGGGAGGGTGGTGTAGGAGGCGAGTCCAATGACCATAATCGCCACCATCAAGAGTGAGGTTGCGACGGGCCGTAGGACAAAGATGCGGGACGGATTCAACGTGTTTGCCCAGCGGCACGCTTTCCGGCCAGAGTGCCAGCGGCGTCGCCATTGCCGGTGACCGTAGCTTGTGGAGATGCTGCGACCTCAACCTTGGTGCCGTCCTGCAGTTTGTCAAAGCCAGTGAGCGAGACGGTGTCGCCTGGTTTGAGGCCTTCGACTGCAGAGATGTTGTTGTCGGAGGTCTGCTCGACAATGTTCTGGATAGAGACGGTGTTGTTGCTGTTCACCTTGTAGACAAAGGCTTGCACGCCGTTACGCTGGATGGCCGCACTGGGGACCAGCATGGTGTTATGCAATGTGCTGACCAGCAGGCGGGCGTTGACGAACTGGTTGGGATAGAGGCTGAGATCGTGGTTGTCGAACTGGGCACGAAAGCGGATGGTGCCGGTGGTGGTGTCGACCTGGTTATCGATGGTAAGCAGACGGCCGGTGGCGATTTTGTTCATCTGCGAGCGGTCGAAGGCATCGACGGGCAGTTCGGTGCGGTGCAGAATTTGCGACCGGAGCTGGGAAAGGTTGTCTTCGGCTACGTTGAAGACCACGGTGATCGGCTGCAATTGTGTAACTACCACGAGCGCATTTGAGTTGCCGGAAAAGATGGTGTTGCCGGTATCGACCAAGCGCAGACCCACGCGCCCCGAGGCGGGCGCGGTGATATGGCAGTAGCTGAGTTGAACCCGCTGGTAGTCTACCTGGCCTTCATCGTTTTTGACCGTCCCTTTGTATTGCTCGACAGCCTGCTCCTGGTCTTCCAGTGTCTGGCGGGGGATGGCGTCCAGCGCCGAGGCTTTTTGATAGCGGGCGAGATCGATCTCCGCCTGCTTGAGCAGGCCCTGGTCGTGCTCCAGGGTGCCTTCCGCCTGCTTGAGTTGTGCTTCGTAGGGCCGGGGGTCGATTTCGATCAGCGACTGGCCTTTGCGAACCATCTGGCCTTCGCGATAGTTGACGGCTATGACGCTTCCCGTGACCTGGCTATAGACGCTGACGGTGGAGATGGGAGTGACGGTGCCGAGGGCATCGACGTGAATGCCGAGGTCGCCTTCGCGGACTGTAGCCGCCTTGATGGTGACGACAGCAGGCTGATTGAGTGCGCTCTGGTCGGGTTGGGGCTTGGGTTTGTGCATAACCAGCAGCACGACGCAGAGTACAAGCAGGCCGATGAAGAGGAGGCCGAGCCAGGGGCGACGTCTTTTTTTAACGACGGCGGGGGCATCCGCAAAGGGATCGGGATGCAGGCGTGCTTCTGGACTCACCATGGGTGCAGGACTCCGGCGGATGAATTGATCTTTATGTAGCCTTACCAGTACTTTAACAGTCTGCTGGTTAGAGGATGGAGTGCTTGGGGGATCTTCTTTTTATCGCCAGACAATGCTTTGCCCGAGTGGTTTAAATCTGAAGAAAGGACTTGAATTTGGTAGGTTGTGTTGCGTAATGTTTTTATCTCCCTGATGTTTTCACGCGGACTCACTACGTTCGCGTTGTTCGGTTCCGGACAATGATTCTCAAATCCGGACACGATGATCTCGCCTGATTTCCATTCCTGCAGATATTTGCCTGCAAATGGAGTGCTTAGGCCCCAAGTTTGATTGGGAAGAGAACGTGCACATCCAAGAACGGATAATCTTGCGCACGGAGGCTTCCCATGGGGACCTTGTTCCAGGATCTTCGCTTTGCCATTCGTCAGCTGAGGAAGGCTCCGAGTTTTGCCGCCACCGCGGTGCTGACCCTGGCCCTCGGCATTGGGGCAAACACGGCCATCTTCAGCCTGGTGAATTCGCTGCTGCTCAAGCCGCTCCCGGTGCCCAATCCCGAGCAGATCGCGACCTTGGGGCTGCGCGAAAGCAACGGTCCCTTGCAGCAGACTCTTTCCTGGAACGAATACAAGCAGGTCCGCGCCCAGAGCGGGCGTTCCTTTAGCGACGTTTTCGCCTCCACCCTTAATCTCGACGGCCTGGCGATCCCAGGGCAGCAGCCGGAGCGCCTCCTGACTACTTATGTCAGCGGAAACTTCTTCGCCGGGCTTGGACTGAAGCCTGCTGCCGGACGGCTGTTCGTGCGCAGTGAAGGAGAGGTCCTGGGCCAGGACCCGGTGATTGTTCTCAGCTACGACTACTGGCAACGAAGGTTCAGCGGCGATCCGAATGTGATAGGGCGGCCAGTCACGCTCGACGGACACCCCGTAACCATCATCGGTGTGGCGCCGAAAGGCTTTGGCGGCATTCAAAGCTTCCTGAATTCACCCGCGTACTTACCCCTGTCGCAGCTGCCCATCGGCGGCACTACGGTCGACGCCATCAATAATTGGCAGACCCGGATGTTCGTCGTCAACGGGCGTCTCCGTTCCGGAGTCGGCATGAAGCAGGCAAATGCAGCCCTGAGCCTGGTTGCCCACGAGATCACTCGCCTGCACCCGGAGGTGGAAAAGAAGGTCAGCATCGAGGCCTTTCCTGAGCCACAGATGCGCATCAATGCCGGCGATCCCAACACCATGTTTGTCATTGCGGGGCTCTTTCTTTCTCTCGCCCTCATGGTGCTGTTGCTGGCCTGCGTCAATGTCGCCAACCTGGTCATGGTCCGGGCTACGGCTCGTGAACGCGAGATGGCGATCCGCACCGCCCTTGGAGCCCAGCGCTCCCGGCTTATCGCTCAGATGATCACCGAAAGCGTGCTGCTGGCGCTGCTCGGCGGCGGCATGGGCGTGGTGCTCGGCATGTGCGCCAGCAGCGCGCTCAGTCATCTCAACCTGCACGCGGATCTGCCGGTTCAGTTTGTATTCGACTTCGATTGGCGCATCTTCTTCTATTCCTTCGCCATCGCATTGCTGGCAGGGTTGGTGGTGGGGATCGTACCCGCGCTGCGCATTGCCAAGGCAAACGTGAACACCGTCTTGCACGAGGGCAGCCGCGGCATGACGGCTGGGCGGCATTGGCTGCGCGATGCTCTGGTTTGTCTGCAGATTGCCGGTTCGCTGGTATTGCTGGTGGTCGCTGCACTGTTCGTGCGCAGTCTTGTCGCTATGGAGACCATGGATTTTGGTTTCAAACCGGATCACGTGATCAATCTCGCCATCGATTCCCATGAGATCGGGATGACCGATGTCGAAGCCCGCGATCTCGCGGCCAACATTACCGCCGGGCTCCATCAGCTCGCCGGGGTGGACTATGTGAGCCACGCCGGCTCGGTTCCGCTGGGCTACTTCAGCAATGGCGGCGACCGGATGGTGATTGATGGCGCCCCGGCTCCTATCAATCCTAATAATTTGGACGCAGGCTATAACGTCGTCTCACCCGAATATTTCAGCGTGATGGGCATCGATCTCCTGCGCGGCCGCGCCTTTACGGAAGCCGATAATGAGCACGGCACAGATGTAGCCGTGATTAGCGAGACGACGGCCAGAAAGTTCTGGCCCAATCAGGACCCCGTGGGCCGCACCTTCCGTTTGGCTAGTGAGAAAGACCGCGAGCTGAAGATCGTCGGCATCGCTCGAGATGCCGAATTTCAGATCTTCGGCGGAGCCGGGGCTAAGTCGCAGCCCTACGTTTACCTTCCGTATGCGCAGCACTTCAAAGGAAACACCCTGATGGTCTTCCAGCTAAGGTCAAACAGAGATTTGCTGTCTCTTACCCCCCTGGCGGAGAAGACGATCCATGCCCTGGCCCCGCAACTTCCCGTCTTTCAAGTGCAAACCATGCGCCAGGCGCTTTACACGATGAATGGGCTCTTGCTCTTTCAGATCGGGGCTTCGCTGGCCGCAATCATGGGTGGTCTGGGGTTGACGCTGGCTGTGATTGGCCTTTACGGAGTGGTCTCGTACGCGGTGGGCCGGCGCATCCACGAGATCGGCTTACGCATGGCGCTTGGCGCCAGCCGCGGCTCAGTGTTTCGCATGATTTATCGGCAGTCGGTGGTCATTATCGCCATTGGCCTGGGGTTTGGCTTGGCCATCGCCTTGTTGGTAGCACGCGCCGTTCGAGGTTTCGTAACCGTCAGCGTATGGGACCCCGTGACCTACATGGTCGTGGGGATTGTCTTGGCAGTGGCAGCCCTCGCCTCCTGCTATTTTCCTGCCCGCTATGCGACAGCAGTGGAACCGATGGTAGCGCTGCGCGAGGACTGACCTAATGCAGTTTTTCGAACTCCCAAGACGACGTACGGGTGCAGCATCACTGCCAAACGGGACATGGTGGAGGGACGTCGTCACCGGACTCACTGGGTTCTGGGTCTCGCCCCCTCGCCAAGGACGGGTGCCCCATATCTCGCTCGTTTTTCGCGAGATATGGGATACCAATGGTCTTTCCCTCTGACTCTCGATTCATCCAATGCACTTAGCGGTCAACCTCGGCGGAATCCCACATCTCGCGAAAAACGAGCGAGATATGGGGCACCCGTCCTTAGCGAGGGGGCGAGAGGCAGACCCTATCGGATTGACCCAGTGATCATTGCGGCGACGGCGCCGTCGTGCTGCACAAGGCAAGCATGCATAGGAGACATAGGAAGAGGGTAAATGACTTGAACGAGGATGGCACGCGAGCAATGCTAACGCATTTCGCTAATACTGTGTCCGGTGCGACGAGATACGTTTTCTGAGGCCGGAGCGCGCGCGAGATATCATCTTGTGGAAAGCTGGGAAAGATCGAAGATTTATATCTCGCGGAGTAGAGCATGCGCCTTCAAGGAAAAGTTTCTGTAGTAACCGGAGCAGGAAACGGTATCGGCCGGGCGATAGCCACCCGTTTCGCCAAGGAGGGCGCTAAGGTTGCTATCAACGATATCAATGTGTCTGCGGGTGAGTCGCTGGTTTCGCAAATCGAAGCGGCGGGCGGCACTGCGTTCTTCCTTCGCGGAGACGCAGGTTCGGAAGACGATGTATCCGCCCTCATGCGCGCGGTGAGCGATCGATTCGGAAGTCTCCACATTCTCGTCAACAATGTAGTGCCAGGCCCGGCGGAAGTAAGCTCAAACCGGTGGGATGCAATGCTGCAGGTGGGGCTTAAAGGTTACTGGCTTTGTATGCAGGCCGCCATTCCCTTGATGCAGCTTTCCGGCTCCGGCAGCATTGTGAATATCTCTTCTGTCAATGCTCTGATGGGGCTTGGTAGAGACCATGTTTACAGCGGTGTGAAGGCTGCGGTACTCGGCTTGTCACGCTCCATGGTTGGAGAGTTTTCTCCGCGTGGGCTGCGCATCAATTGCATTTGTCCGGGTACGATTGTTACCGACCATTGGAAACCGCTGTTCGAGCGCGACCCGGACCTTGAACGACGGATTTCAACCCTCTACCCGATTGGGCGCCTTGGCACTCCGGACGACATTGCCAACGCCGCGCTGTTTCTGGCCTCTGACGAAGCATCCTTTATTACCGGGAGTGTTTTGGTTGTGGACGGAGGACTCACTGCGGTCGACACTGGTTTTTCGAAGTAGCTTTGCAATAATCTCAACCTTACACCGGCACAAAAAGCTTTGAGTAGCCCATTCAAGCCGTACCTTGGCTTGAGTGGGCTACGATGCCTCCCCAGCCCTTTTGTCATTAGGAAGAGGAGTGGATCCTGCCCGCCGGCGACGAGACCGTCTTGACAGCAAATCTCTCCGAACCTAGACTGGCATAGTTTATCTATGCCAACATGACTCGGAGTTGTGCGAATGACTGCCATCATCAATCGGAACTCGGACCAGAACGATAGCCGCGATGAAATTCCACCCGGCACTCTCTATTTGCTCATCCTCAAGAGCCTCGCTGTTCGCGGCAAACTTCACGGATATGAGATTGCCGACAATATTCAGCGCACTACCGACGACGTCCTCCAAGTGGAGGAAGGCTCGCTCTACCCCGCGCTGCAGCGCATGTTGCTGAAGGGCTGGGTCGTTGCGGAGTGGGGTGTTACCGCCGGCAACCGCCGGGCCCGCTACTACTCGCTCACCCCCGCTGGTAAAAAACAGCTCGGTATCGAGGTTTCTCAATTTCAACGCGTCATGGGTGCGATCACCCGCGTCATCCAGACGGTTTGAAACCTGAACGAACTCAAGTGGTGAGAACTTTATGAGCACCCCCGGCGAAATTCTGAGACGACTGCATATGCTTCTGCACCGTCGTCGATTCCAGGCCGAGCTTGGAGAGGAAATGCAACTCCATCTCGATCTCCGGCAGCAACAACACATCGTCGCCGGATTGCCGCCCGATACGGCTCGCTCCCTCGCTCGGCGCAAATTTGGTAATGCCACGCACATCAAGGAGAAGAGTTACATGACATGGGAATGGGAGTGGTGGGAAAGCTTCGTCCAAGACGCAGCCTATGGCGCTCGCGCCCTCTTGCGCAGCAAGGCACTCACCATTGTTGCCCTGCTCTCGCTGGCATTAGGCATCGGCGCCAATACCGCGATCTTCAGTCTCCTCGACGCGGTCATGCTGCGCTCTTTACCGGTAAAGGATCCCGCCCAGCTCATTTTGCTCGGGAAAGGAAGCACTTACGGCATCACTGACGACTTCCCCAGGACAGACCTCTACTCCTATCCCTTCTACCGCCAAATGCGGGAAAAGAACCAGGTCTTCTCCGACACCGCCGCCATCTTCAGCATGACCAATAGCGTCCACGGTTTCGTCGAAGGTAGAACCGATTCAGAACCGATGAATGTGCAGCTCGTCTCCGGAACCTACTTCACTACCCTCGGCGTGAGAGCATTTATGGGCCGGACCTTGAATGATACAGACGATAACTCGGAAGGCGATCATCCTGTAGCAGTTATTAGCTACGCCTGGTGGAAACGCAGCCTTGCCCGGGATCCCAACGTCCTGAACCGGCAACTCAGACTCGGCGCTATGACCTACAGCATCATCGGCGTTGCGCCGCCTGAATTCTTCGGCACCAAAGTCGGCGAGGCCCCGGATATGTGGGTTCCGCTCTCCATGGTCAATGAGGTCCCTCCAAATTTTGGCGGATATAAAGACAATTTCTCGGAATCGCTCTTGATCCTGGCCCGTCTCAGGCCCGGCGTCTCTGTCGCCCAAGCCACATCCAATGTAAATCTGCTCTTCCGGCAGATCCTGCTTGGATTTCCCGACGCCAAGCTCACGCAGGAAAATCTGCAAAAATTGGATAAGACGCAAGTGCCATTGACGCCAATGGTCACAGGCTTTTCCTCGCTTCGCCGTCAGTTTTCAGAACCACTCAGAATTCTGATGGCCGTAGTAGCCCTTGTTTTGCTCATCGCCTGTGCCAACATTGCCAATCTGCTCCTTGCCCGCTCGACCGCGCGTGCCCGTGAACTCGCAGTCCGCCAAGCCTTGGGCGCTCGCAGGACGCGCCTGATCCGCCAGTTGCTTACCGAGAGCCTCATACTGGCCCTCTTCGGCGGAGCACTCGGTGTCGCGTTCGCATCGGTTGCCAACCGTTTGCTCTTGCGCATGATTTCGGGCGGTCTTGAAACTATCTCCCTCAACATCTCGATCGATCTCAGGCTACTCGCATTCACTTTCGCCGTGACCGTTGCGACTGCCATCCTCTTTGGAACCATCCCCGCTCTTCGCGCTACCCAACTCGAACTCACGAACACCTTGAAGACCGGTCGCAGTCCGCAGGACACACAGGGAAAGAATCTGCTCGCCCGGGCACTGATCATCTCCCAAGTATCCCTATCGCTGGTTCTCATGGTCGGAGCGGGACTCTTTCTGCGCAGTCTCGTCAATCTCAACAATATTGACACCGGCTTTAACAAAGAGAATGTCTTGCGTCTCGAAATCGACTCAAGCTCCGCCGGCTACAAGCAAGGCGAGCCGCGAGAAATTGCACTTGATCAACAGATCGAAGAGCGCGTCAGCGCGCTGCCGAACGTGAAAGCCGCCAGCTTCTCAGCATTTACCTTCCATGAAGGGAGCTGGAACTCGAATGTTGTCGTGCCTGGGACAAATATCGACGAAAACGTGAATGTCAAACACAACGTTGTTGGCAATGGCTACTTCGCTACGATGCAAATTCCTTTGCTCGCAGGTCGTAATTTCTCACTCTCTGACACGAGCACTTCGCAACACGTCGTAATCATCAGCGAGCATACAGCTAAAGTCCTCTTTCCTGGCGGTAATCCGCTTGGTCGTCATTATGGTTTGGGCGATAACAAGCCGGAAAACGATGTTACCGTCATCGGCATCGCGAAAGACGTAAAGTTTGGTGATCTTGCGGAAGACCCCGTAAATCTTGATTACATGCCGTACACTCAGCGTCCATGGGGCTTCGGTGACTTCGAAGTACGGTACACAGGCAGCTACGCTCCCATCGCCGCCGCCGTCCAACAGACGATCCACTCGGTTGATCGCAATTTGCCCATCACGGACGTCACCACGCTGAACGAACAAGTCGCCCGCACCCTCACCAGCCAACGCGTGGTTGCTCAGCTTTCCACCTTTTTCGGGCTTCTCGCGGCCTTTCTCTCGTGCATCGGCATCTACGGCCTCATGTCGTATGTAGTTAGCCGCCGAACCAACGAAATAGGTATCCGCATGGCCCTAGGTGCAGCACGACTCAATGTGGGGTGGCTGGTTATGCGCGAGATCCTGCTGCTGGTTGCCGTGGGGATTGCTGTCGGAATTCCCATTACCCTTGCAGGAAGCCGCATGGTCGAAAATATGCTCTATGGATTCCGGGGCACAGACCCGGCCAGCCTTGCGGGGGTCGTTTTGCTTTTGCTGCTAGTGGCGGTAATGGCTGGTTACCTCCCCGCGCGCCGGGCGTCCAGAGTCGACCCGATGGTCGCGCTGCGCTACGAATGAAGACTTCTAGAGCCGGACTTTCCGAAATAGGCTGACAGTGCCGGGATCGTAGCCAATACGGAACTTTAGCCTCAAATTTTGCCAACGCGCGTTTCCTGCACGCGGTCAGTTTCAACTGCCTTTATCAGCAGATCGCAATATGCTTCGCGATGACTTGTCAACCCGCGTTGTTCGCCGAAATAAGGTATCCTATCGCCGCAATCGTCCCAGCTTTTTTGCATTCCACGTTCGTACTGGAAGACACACATGATCAATCGTCGAAGTTTCCTCCAGGGTTCCGGGGCTGTTGCCGGCTTGAGCGCAATGGGTTTGTCAGGATGTGCGCGGCATGTAACGGCCCCCGTCGCGTCGGCCGCGCCGGCGTTGCCCTTCTACGACGCGGTTGGACCAATCATCCCCATCCGGGCAGATACGGACCGCATCTTCCGCATTACCGTTTGTACCAGGCCGTTTCGTCCGGCGGGTCCGCGGCAGGATGTGGAGCGGGTCGGGGATAAGGTTGTGGTGCACAACTACGGCCACGGTGGGAGCGGCTGGTCGCTTTCCTGGGGATCGGCGGATGTGGTGGTGCGGAAGGTGCTTGGGGAAGGAAGCGCGCAGCGTGAAGTGGCGGTGATTGGGGCCGGCGCGCTGGGACTGACGGCAGCACTGACTGCGCAGCGGGCGGGACTCAAGGTGACGATCTACGCCCGGGAGAGAGCGCCCTACGTGCGGTCAGTGCGCGCGACCGGCTCGTGGACCCCGGATTCGCGAATTGCACTTGCCTCCGCGGCAGCTCCGGATTTTCCCGCGCAGTGGGAAGCAATGGCGCGGACTTCGTTTGCGATGTATATGACCTATATCGGCGCCGCGGGGACTCCGGTGGAATGGACGGATCGCTACTCGCTTTCTGATGGACAGCCCCACGTTCATACCGGGGAAGGTCGCGACTATGTTGAGTACATGGACCGCATCGCGGACCTTACCCCCGGATCCCATGATCTGCCGCCGGGGACGACTCCATTTCCGACCAAATATGTTCGGCGTTCCACGTCGCTGACCTTCAACGTGGCGGACTATGCGCGGCAGTTGATGACTGATTTTCTCATTGCAGGCGGAACGATCGAGACACGGGAGTTTCATAGCCCGCAGGAACTTACGGCTCTGCCGCAGCGCGCCATCATTAACTGCACCGGGTATGCCGCGCGGCAGCTTTGGTCAGACGAGAGCATTGTTCCAGTGCGCGGGCAGATCGCGTGGCTGATTCCGCAGGAAGGCGTCATCTACGGGTTGAACTACAAGGGTTTGGGTGTGCTGGCCAGGCGTGACGGGATTGTTCTGATGTTGAACAAGCCCGGGCAGGATACAGGCTGGAATGACAGCACCGAGGTGCCGGACCGCGCGACGGCTGAGGAAGCCGTAGGTGTCCTGCAGGAGCTTTACGGGCGGATGGCGAAGATCCAGCAAGCAAAACCAGCATGATTTACAGTCAGGAAGCTAAGTTGGAGCCAACACAAGCTGCCGACATCTAACCGACTATGAGTTCACCGGATGCTCCCGCGATTACGTCGACTACCTCAGACACCGACCACCATGCTGTCCGCTTCGGTTTCGAAAACAGCTATGCCCGGTTGCCGGAGCATTTCTACGCGCGCCTTGATCCCACGCCGGTAGCGGCCCCACGCCTGGTGAAACTGAATGTCGAACTGGCGCGGCACCTGGGCTTGGATCCGGACGCGCTGGGGAGCACGCGAGGGGTGGAGATTCTGGCCGGCAACCGGGTAGCCGACGGAGCCGAGCCTCTGGCACTGGCCTATGCCGGACACCAGTTCGGCCAATTTGTGCCTCAGCTCGGCGATGGCCGCACCAATCTGCTGGGCGAGGTGCTGGGGCGTGACGGCGTGCGTTACGACCTCCAGCTCAAGGGCTCCGGCCCTACCCCGTTCTCGCGCGGCGGCGATGGCAGAGCCGCGCTCGGTCCGGTGTTGCGCGAGTACATCCTGAGCGAGGCCATGGCGGCACTGGGTGTGCCGACCACCCGGGCCCTCGCCGCGGTGACCACGGGAGAACGGGTACTGCGCGAAACAGCTTTGCCGGGAGCCGTGCTGACGCGAGTAGCGGCGAGCCATCTGCGTGTGGGAACCTTTCAATACTTCGCCGCCCAGGGCGACACGGAAGGGACGCGCAGGCTGGCAGAATATGCCATCGCCCGGCACTACCCTGAGGCCGCCCAGGCGAAGCAGCCATACCGGGCTCTACTGGATGGCGTGATTGCACGGCAGGCGCAGCTGGTGGCGCAATGGCTGCTCCTCGGCTTCATCCATGGCGTGATGAATACCGACAACACTTCCATTTCCGGCGAGACTATCGATTACGGCCCCTGCGCCTTCATGGAGGCCTACGATCCAGCCAAGGTATTCAGCTCTATCGACCATTACGGACGCTATGCCTATGGCAACCAACCCCGCGCCATGCTTTGGAACCTGACGCGCCTCGCGGAGGCGCTGCTGCCCGTTCTGGCGCAGGAGGCGGGAAATGAAGAGACTGCGTTGGCCTCAGCAAAAGAGGCACTCGGCGCCTTTGGACCGCAATTCGAGGCGGCTTACAGCGCCGGATTGCGACGCAAGCTTGGCCTCTTCACGGAACGCGACGGCGATTCGGCGCTGGTTGAGGACCTGCTCACGCGCATGGCTGCTAACCAAGCCGACTTCACGCTGACCTTTCGCCGGCTGTGTGATGCCGTGGCCGGAGATGACGGCGTCCGCACGTTGTTCGCCGACCCCGGCGCTTATGACTCCTGGGCTGCCGGATGGCGCCGGCGCCTGGAAGAAGAGCCCGTCCCCATTCATGCGCGGGCTGCGGCCATGCGGATGGCAAGTCCCGCGTTCATCCCGCGCAACCACTTAGTCGAGGCGGCGCTCAATGCCGCCATTGAGCGGCAGGACTTTCAGCCGTTTGCGGAATTGTTGGACGTGGTGTCACGCCCATACGAAGACAGGGCTGGTCTGGAACGATATGCCACGCCAGCCCGCCCCGAGGAATGCGTCCTTCGAACTTTCTGCGGCACTTAAGCGGCGGCGAACGCGGCAAGAGCTCGGCCTTTATCAAAAGGAAATCCGTACCTCAGGCCCTAAAGAGGCTGACGCCCTTGGAACTGAGTGCGTAAGTGGAAAAAAGCCGCGACCTACCCTACAGCGGCCCCCACTGCCGAGTCATAGGTGCGCCGGCGACTTAGCGAAAGCGATTAGCCACTGACTCGATTACTCGTTGCGCAGCGCCACCATCGGCTCTACGCCGGCCGCGCGCCGCGCGGGGATCACCGATGCCAGCAGCGCGGCCAAGGCCAATAACAACGTTGCCAGTGACAGCATTACCGGGTCCCAGGGCTTAACGCCAAAAAGCTGATCGCTCATCAGCTTGCCCGCCCCAATCGCCGCCGGAATGCCCAGCGCCAACCCGATGCCTACCTGAGAGAAAGCACCGCGGAGCACCATCTTTACTACGCGCCCACGATCCGCACCCAACGCCATGCGCACGCCAATCTCGCCCGTCCGCTGCTCCACCATGTAGGCCATCACGCCATACAGGCCGATCGCCGCCAGCAATAGTCCAAGCCCACCGAATAACGTGGTGAGTGTGGCAATCATGTTTTCCTGCTGGAAATCCGCGCTCACGACCTGGGTGTATGGGTCAACCTCGTACAGCACCAGGTTGGGATCGACACTGTTCAACGCCTTGCGCACTCGCTCTTCCATACCCGGCGGGTTGCCCGGCGCCCAGATGACAATGTTGTACAGGTAGTGCGACCAGATCTCACCGGCCTGATAAGCCGGATCGTCCCACTGCGTGGTCTGCGCCTCCGGCAGCCAAAACATGGGCCTCACCGGATCCTTGTAGTCATAGGTCATATACCGCATGTCCCTCACGACTCCAACGATTTCATAGGTTGACGAATACTTGAGCTTGTCGGGCCCGAAATGCTGCCCAATCGGGTTTTGGCCTTTAAAGAACCTCCTGGCAAAAGCTTCGTTGATCACGGCTATCTTGCGCGTCGCCGCGGTATCGTCCTCGGTAATGGGCCGCCCCAGCACGATCTTTGCCCCGAGGGTGGCGAAGAAACCGGGCATTACACGTGCCCATCCGGCACTCGTGTCTTCCTTAGGCGCTGGCTCCGGCCTGCCTTGGATGCGAATACCATCGTTCCAGCTGTCGCCGCTCATGGGCGCATAGAGGGCCGGCGCCACGCTCCGAACGCCCGGAATCTGAAGCAGGCGATCGTCAATTTGCCGGAACAAGGGCTCGAGTTGCTCCGGCTTGTAGTCGCCCAGCATGGGATTGATTTGGGCGAGGTACCGGCCCTGGGTCTCGAATCCGAAATTCTGGTGCTCCAGATTACGCAGACTGCGGCCGAGCAGCGCCGCTGCAGAGAGCAGTACCAGAGACATCGCGGCTTGTCCGATAACCAATGACTTCTGTGCCCACGATCCGCCTCCGCCCCGAGAACGATTCGCCCCGCGCAAGGCCTCGACCGGGTCGGCATGCGAAGTAACCCATGACGGCGCGATGCCAAAAATCACCCCGGTCAACAGCGACATTCCCAGAGTGAAGAGCAGGACCGGCCAGGATGGCGTTGCGTCGATGGGCACGTAGTTATTGGAACCGCCGTACTGAAAGGCCAGATGCAGGATCAGCCTCGTTCCTCCATAGGCCACAGCGACTCCGATAGCACCGCCAATCAGCGCCAGCATTACGGACTCTACCAATGCCTTGCGCACCAGGCGCTGACGGGACGCGCCAAGCGCCATGCGTACCGACGTCTGTGCGCGATCTTTAAAACCACGCGCCAGCAACAGATTCGCCAGGTTCCCGCAGGCCACGAGCAGCACACAGCCGGCTGCTACCAGCAGCAGTCTCAGCCCATCCTGATATTGATCCCTCATGGCCGCCACACCGGCGCCGCCGGGAGTGAGATGCAACGTCTGCTGCTGCCAGAGCTGCTTCTCGCCTGGCTCCATATCCGGCACGTGGCTGGCCAGCCAGTTGTGAAATTCTACCCTCAGCTCGGCTTCGAGCAACTTGGGATTGACTCCCGGACGCACTCTCCCAAGCAGGTCCAGGAAGTTGCCATTCGGCCTTTTCAGCCGTGCGGTCGCTCCATCGATCAGCAGTTCCTTGGTCAGCGGAATCCAAAAATCGGGCATGCCTCCGCCAGCCAGCTTGGCTCCATAGAATCCCGGCGCAGCGACGCCGATCACGGTAAACGGATGCCCGTTGATCTGATAACTGGCGCCGGCGACCGAGGGGTCAGAGCCGTACTTCTCTTTCCAGATGCGGTAGCTCATGACTGTCACCGGCGGGGCGCCTTCCTGATCGTCGGCGTCGGTCATGAGCCGGCCGATCCACGGCTGCACGCCAAGGGTCCGGAAGAAATTCCCGGAGACGAACTCTCCATTGCGCGTATCGGCTGGCGCCTGCGACCCTGCTCTACGAACGCCAAGCGGAGCATTGCCGGCCTGCAGCGCCGCCAAGTCAGTAAACTCGGGCGTGCGCGCGCGAAAGTTCTTGTATGCCTCCCAGGAGAACAGGGAGAAATCCCCATCACTCCCTTGGGTATAACCGCCCCAGTTGCAGCAGCGGATTTTATCTCCGATCCTCCATAGTTCTTCCGGCTTCGCCACGGGAAGAGATTTCAACATCACCTGATGGATGAGAGTAAAGATGGCCGTGGTCGCTCCGATTCCCAGCGCCAGCGTGATCACGGCAGTAGTGGTGAACCCCGGAGCCTTTAGCAGTTGTCGAAGCGCATCCCGCAAATCCGCCAGCATTCGTCCCTCCCATTGCATCAGGCCCACTGTGCAATACGAGAACAGCCGACTGCTGGTTCCCCGGCAATGGTACGTGCGGCAAGAGAGAAGAGAGGATCTAAGATTTTTTGGGGTACAGGTATCCCGTCAGCGCATGGAATGCGGCCCTGGAATCCTGCGGAGCGATCGACTACTGAAAATTTCTTACCCGGCACTCAATGCAGAAACAGGAAAAACCACCTGACTCCGGATGAGCGCTTTCAACTCGTGCCGGAATGCGGCCCGGAGTTCGTTCTCGGAGAGAGTCACCTCGGTGGTAAAAGCTATGGTGCCAAGCTGGTCTTTGTCCAGGTAAACCTTCCAGTCATACCCGTACGTGCCGGTGGAGTACTGGTCGACAGTGATCCTGGGAAACTTGCCAGCTTCTTCCGAGAGAATGCGCGTGAGGCGTTCAACCTTTTGTGAGATTTCCATTTCCATCTGCGATGCTCCTCACACTCAAGTTTGTCTCCGAGAGCAAGTACAAGTCCAGCGAAAGTACAGGAAAATTTTCCACCGGTTCGAGGCCCAGTCAAGGGGGTGACAGAGGAGTAAACTAGGTGGTTACCGTCCATGGATGGGGCTGAGCGGAGGTTAGAGGAGGAGAAGGCGCTATGCCGCGTGCAGTGAGATTCGATAAATATGGCGGGCTCGAGGTTCTGCAGGTTGTAGAAGTCGACCGGCCGGTACCGGGACCGGGGAAGGTTCTTGTGCGGGTCAAGGCTGCGGGCATTAATCCGGGTGAGGCCTCGATCCGAAAAGGGGTGTTTGCCGAGCGCTGGCCGGCAACGTTTCCTTCCGGGCAAGGCAGCGACCTCGCGGGGATCGTGGAGGAGGCCGGCACCGGGGTGACGAATGTTGCCGTGGGTGATGAAGTCATTGGGTTCACCGAGAACCGATCCAGCCAGGCCGAGCTCGTGGTGGTTGAGGCCGGCAACCTTGTGCCGCGTCCGCGAAACGTCTCCTGGGAGCAGGCCGGCGCCCTATTCGTGGCCGGCACTACGGCATACGCCGCGGTGCGGAGCGTGTCCCTAAACGCGGGTGATACCGTCGTCGTCTCCGGTGCTGCGGGTGGGGTAGGCTCGATTGCCGTGCAGCTGGCCAGGAATGCCGGCGCCAAGGTCATCGGTCTGGCAGGCGAAGCAAATCACCAGTGGCTCACCGAGCACGGTGTCATTCCGATTACCTACGGTGATGGTGTTGAGGCCCGAATCCGCGCTGCAAGCGGAGGAAAAGTCGATGCATTCATTGATACCTTCGGGGGCGGGTACGTCGAAAGGGCGCTCAAGTTGGGCGTGGCCAAGAGTCGAATCGACACCATCATTGACTTCGCCGCGGCGGCCAAGCATGGCGTGAAGACCGAAGGTAACCACGAAGCAGCGAATGCTGAGGTGCTCGCGGAACTCGCCGGGCTACTCTCCGCGGGGCGCCTTGAAATCCCGATCGCCAAGGTATATCCCTTGGCGGATGTTCGCGAAGCCTATCGAGAGCTCGAGCAGCGTCACACGCGCGGGAAGATCGTGCTTGAACCTTAGCGAGAGCCGGTTGGTACACCCAACTGCTTGGATAAGAACTGGACCGTGGCCTCGTCCGCATGCAGCCAGTTCGTCCAGCGAAGGAAGCCGTGTATCTCGTTGGGAATCACGAGCTCTTCGAACGGAGTATGCTGCTGCTCCAGACGGTGCGCTAATTCGACCGTCTGATCAAAGGGCACATTGCGATCATCGTCTCCCTGGATCAAGAGGACGGGTGATTTCCACTTCGCTATGTCTGCATCGGGTGACGCGGCAAAGGCGGTTTCGATGGCCTGCTTCCACTCCGCACTTGCCTCATACCAATGTTCGGGAAGCGCCTGGGCCTTGGCCAGGAATGGAACCCAATTCGAAATACCATGGAAGTCCACGCCCGCTTTAAATACATCCGAGTTCCGAGCGAGCGCGAGGCCGGTGAGATAGCCGCCGTAGGATCCGCCCCAGATGGCGATGCGATTGGGGTCGACGCCCGCAACCTGCTGGAGATAGCGAGCCCCGGCGAGCACGTCCTGGTACTCCGCTGCGCCAGCCGGCCCAGCGTGCTCAGGATGCTGAAAGGCTCTGCCGTAACCGATGCCTAGCCGGTAGTTCACCGACAGCACGGTGAAACCATGAGCAGCTAGATATTGGTTCACTGCGTAGGCGTTGCTGTAATAGTCCATGTAGTGCCAGCCCAGCAGCATCTGCCGCGGCGGTCCTCCATGGACGAAGATCACACCCGGTTGGTGCGCACCGGCGCCGGCCTGGCGAAATAACTGGCCCTGTATGGTGAGCCCGTCAGGAGACTTGAAGCTGACTAGCTTGGGAATGACGAGCGTGCTGGAGGGATAATCCCTGGTGCTGCCGGTGTCGAGTGTATGGTTTTCTCCCGGCTGGGTGAGAACATCCACGACTGCCGGCCGCTGTGCGCCGGCCGCAATGTACGCCACCTTGCCTTCCGTCAGCGCGGCGGGAGACCACTCCAGCGAGTCCCCGCTGGTCAGCGGTTGTGGAGCTTGCCCGTCGGTCCCGACCCGAAAGAGGTGGCGCCGATCCTCATCGTCCGCAGTTTCCCCAGTGTTCGCGCTATACACCAGGCTGCGGCGATCCGGGGTTAACACCACGTTCTCCACCATGAAATGACCCGGGGTCAGAAGCCGCCCGTCGCCGCCCACTGTGTCTACTGCATATAAGTGAGGCCAATTGTCGGTCTCAGCGAGGAAGACCAGCTTGTTGTCTGCCATCCAGAAGAGCGGCTCATTCTCGGAGAGGTCTGGCAGTGAGCCGGCAAGCGTGTCGGGCGAGTTCCAAACTTTGCGGGATTGTCCCGTAGATGCATCGGCAATCCAGAACGCAAAGGGATTCGGATGTTGCACCAGGAAGTTTTCCGGTGCGTCTCCTTGGCTGGGCTGGCGCATGAAGGCGATCGAGTTGCCGTCGGGTGACCAGACCGGGTTTTCATCGAAGCTGGTAGATGGGCTGAGGTAAAGCAGCGACTGCCCCGATGCCGTGTATACACCCACGAAGCTGTGGTCGCCCCGGTCAGACACAAAGGCGAGCCGCGTTCCGTCCGGGGACCAGAGAGGCGTGTCATCTTTTCCACGATCAAAGAAAAGCCGCTGGGGCTTGCTGGCAACCTTGCCCACGCGCGGAAGCGGCGCGGTCCAGATCTGCGCATCCTTCACGTAGGCCAGTTGTCCCTTCGAGGACAGTGCGGGGCTGTCTCCCTCGGCTACCTGCAGCGGCGTGCTCGCAGAGTCTGCGAGGGAGATGGACCAGATCGTGACCTTCGCCTCGGATGGATTGTTATCGGGATTCGGCGCGAGATTGCCCTGGGCAGGCCAATTCGCGTCGTGATCTCCACCGCGCACGTAGAGCAGCTCCGATGCGTCGGCGGAAAAGGTGAGCTGGGTAAGCTCCTGTCCATCATCTACGGTGTAATGCGTGAGCTGGTGCGGCTCGGTGTCTGCTGCGCCGGCAGACCAGATGTTGCGGACGCCGCGCACGTTCTCCACCCAAGCAAACCTGTCACCCTTGTCTGAGGCAACGAGCCCGCTGTCATATGGGTAGCGGAGCACTTGATCCAAGGTGGGCGCGGTGGCAGCGAGGACGGGCGGTACGAAAAGCAAGGCAGCTGGAAGGACAGAGCGGAGGATCCGGGCGAAGGCGCACATGCTTTGTACGATACAACGCTCGCTTCTGAAATCCTGGTTCTCTTACGAGCGCGCGCCCATGCGGCATGCGATGAGAAATGCTTGCACCGTGGCCTCGACATTGGCCTTGTTCTGACCGGTGATGTCGAAGGCCGTGCCATGCGCCGGGGTGGTGATGGGGATCGGCAATCCGCCGTGAATCGTCACTCCCTTGTCAAAGCCCAATAGCTTGAGCGCGATCTGCCCCTGGTCGTGATACAGGGTGACGATGCCGTCGTACTGACCATCGCGGGCCTTGAGAAAGATGGTGTCGGCGGGGAACGGCCCGGCGACGGGGTATCCTTGCGCATTCGCCTCGCTCACCGCAGGCGCGATGATGTCGATCTCTTCCCGGCCGAAGGAACCACCGTCTCCGGCGTGTGGATTCAGAGCCGCGACCGCCACACGCGGATGATCGAACCCGGCGGAATGAAGGGCGGCGTAGAGTAATTTGACGGACTCGATGATTCGCTCCCTGGTCAGATAAAGAACAACATCTTTGAGCGGCACATGAGAGGAAACACGGGAGGTCCACAGATTACCCAACGTATTGAACTCGCAGACGTAGGAAGTGACTTTTAGATGGTTGGCAAAGAAGTGGAGCTCGTCGGTGAACTTCATGCCGGACATTCCCATGGAGCGTTTGTTTAGAGGGGCAAAACAGATGGCGTCGATGAGGCCTGCCGATGCGGCGTCCAGGCACATCCCCAAAACCTTGAGTACAGAGTCGCCCGCGGCGCCGGACACCGTGGCGCGCGGTGCTTCCCCGGGACGGATTGTCTCGACCGGGAGGAAGAGGGGAGAGCCGTCGGGGAAGGAGCGCACTTCATCGAAACGGCTTACGGTACGAGTGGCCACATTTACCCCAGCGATTGCCTGGCCTTCTTCCCATAGCCAGGGGTCGCCTACCAAGACCACGCTGGCATGGCCGATCACGTCGCACCGGGTTAGCAGCTTGGCAATCAGCTCGGGACCGATCCCAGATGGATCACCAAGGGTCAGCGCCACGGTCGGCTTGGGTGAATGGTTCAAGGAGATCCTCTTTCTCTTACACACTGCATGAAGCTGGCCTTCTCTGTCGAGGTGCCAGCATCTTGGATTTGTTTGAATTTCGCAGATGCAGGACGGGAGAAGCGCACCTCGGGGCCGATGGATTTTGACGATAGTTGTTCGGGCTGAGTGTCTGCGTGAGAACCGCTCAGAAGAAGTCCCGGCAGGGTGCTGTGCCCTCGCAGAACCAGAAGATGATGGGGGTGACTGTCCCTCGTTCCCTCACCAATGACGGTGCCCCATATCTCGCTCGTTTTTCGCGAGATGTGGGATTCCACTGCTCCTTCCTTCTGACTCTCGATTCGACAGATGCAGTCAGCGGTCAACAGCAGTGGAATCCCACATCTCGCGAAAAACGAGCGAGATATGGGGCACCCAGCGTTTGTGGTCTGGATAGGCGCAAAAAGGCCGGGGCTTTCGCCCCGGCCTTCGCTTTGCTTAGGTTAGTTGCTGAAGAGCAGGATGCCAGTGGATTTGTCTTCTCCCACTTCGCTTACCGGCCGGTAGAAGAGCTGATTGTTGTCAAGATATACCTCGAGGAATGCCGGACGCTCGGAAATACCGCCGGCGATCAATGCTTCCGATAACGGATCCTCGACATAGCGCTGCAGCGCGCGGCGCAACGGACGCGCCCCGTACGTGCGGTCGATTAACGTCTTTTCCAGAATCCACTTCTTGGCATCTTCGGTCACCGACAAGGTGATCGCCTTCTGAATCAGATTGGCGTTCAGCTGCTGTACCAACAGCTCCAGAATCTGGATCAGATCCGCATCCGAAAGCGACAGGAAGATGATGACCTCGTCCAGCCGATTCAGGAATTCCGGATTGAAGGTCCGCTTGACCTCGTTCTTGACCAGCTCCTCCATCTTGTCCATCAGCAGGTCTTCCCTGTCTGATTGGAAGCCCAGCCCCTGCTTTCTCTGCAGGTGCCGTGCGCCGATGTTCGAGGTCATGATGATGATCGAGTTCTTGAAGTCCACGGTGTTGCCGAGGCCATCCGTGAGCTGACCATCTTCAAAAACCTGCAAGAGGATGTTGAAGACATCTGGATGCGCCTTCTCGATTTCATCCAGCAGCACCACAGAGTAAGGCGAGCGCTTCACCCGTTCGGTGAGCTGACCACCCTCCTCGTAACCGACATAGCCCGGAGGCGAACCGATGAGCTTGGAGACCGAGTGCTTCTCCATGAACTCCGACATATCGAAGCGGATCAGAGCCTTCTCGCTGCCAAAGAGGAATTGCGCCAAGGTGCGCGCCATCTCCGTCTTGCCCACGCCAGTCGGACCCAGGAACAGGAACGAACCGATGGGACGATTGGGCGACTTGAGACCCGCACGGGAGCGACGGATCGCACGGGACAAGGCCGAAATCGCTTTATCCTGCGAGATGACACGCTTGTGCAGCTCTTCTTCCACCCGCAGCAGCTTCTGGGTTTCCTCTTCTTTAATAGAAGTGATCGGAACCCCGGTCCAGCGGCTGACCACATCCTCGATATCCTCACGGCCTACGATCCCGGCGGTTGAATCGTCGAGGTGATACTTGTCGCGCAGGGCGCGCAGGTTCTCGCGCTCCTTGCGTTCTTCGTCGGAGTAGAAGCGCGCCTTCTCAAATTCATGGTTGGCAATCGCATTTTCCATGCGATGGACGATGAACTTGATGCGCTTCTGTACCTCGGTGATCTCTTCCGGCAACGAGGTCTGGCGCAGCTTGACACGGGCACCGGCCTCATCGATCAGATCGATTGCCTTATCCGGCAGGAAGCGGTCCGGAATATAGCGGTTGGAGTGCGAAACCGCGAAGTGGATGGAATCATCGGTGTAGCTGACCGCATGGAACTTCTCATAACGGTCCTTGATACCCATGATGATCTTGATCGCATCTTCTTCGTTCGGTGGCGGCACCTTGACCGCCTGGAACCTGCGCTCCAGGGAGCGGTCCTTCTCGATCGACTTGCGATACTCTGCCGGTGTGGTTGCACCGATGCATTGAATCTCGCCTCGCGAAAGAGCCGGCTTCAGGATATTGGCCGCGTCGAGCGAACCCTCGGCCGATCCAGCGCCTACCAGGGTGTGCAGCTCGTCGATGAAGATGATGGAGTTCTGATTCTCCATCAACTCCTTCATGATGGTTTTGAGCCGCTCCTCGAACTGGCCGCGGTATTTGGTTCCGGCGACAATGAGCGAAAGATCCAGGGCCAAGACGCGCTTATCCGCCAGGAAACTGGGCACTTCGCCGTCAGAGATGCGCTGCGCCAGTCCTTCCACAATGGCCGTCTTGCCCACACCAGGCTCCCCGATGAGCACTGGATTGTTCTTGGTGCGGCGGCAGAGGATCTGCACCACACGTTCCAGCTCCTGGTCGCGGCCCACCAGCGGATCGAGCTGGTTATCCATGGCCGCCTGGGTCAAATCACGGGAAAACTCCACTAATAAGCTTGATTCACGGTTGCGTTGAGAAGGGGGCGCCTTCTCTTGCGTAGCCCGTGCCAATTCCTCACGAATCGCGAGCAGACGGAGGCCGCGCTCGTGCAATATCTCCGCTGCGAAACACTTCTCCTCACGCAGCAGGCCCAGCAATAGATGTTCAGTCCCAATGTGCTTGTGCGACAGGCGCTCAGCCTCCTCAGCAGCATAGGCGAGCACACGCTTACATTCATTCGACAAGGGCAGATCAACAGAAGTAGAAACCTTCTCCCGAATCGTTGTGTGACCTTCAATCTGTTTCCGGATGGATTCAACCGACGCATGGGAGCGGAGAAAGCGGTTAGTCAGCGCTTTGTCCTCACGCAGGAGACCGAGCAGCAAGTGCTCCGTCTCGATGTATGGGGAACCAAACTGGCTGGCCTCATACCGTGCAAAGAAGATGACGCGCCGCGCCTTTTCTGTATACCGTTCGAACATGTTCCCCCTTGAAAAGCTGCCCCTGGACCACTCATTCGAACCTTGCGGATCCCCCGAGCGCCAATGGCAATTTTCGTCCTGTTCCATCTTCCCAGAGCCATTGACCCCGGGAAAACAACTCGGCTGAGAACGGATATAAGCTTGTATCAATCTTATATCGGTTCCGCCATTCCAACGAGTCACCCGTTTGGGTAACCAGTTGTCACCACAGCAGTTCTAAAATCGTGGTGGTTACGCCTCCACTCAAACCGCAAGTGGAGACAATTCTTCGACTTGCCCATGGGCCAACCGCAACACCCGTTCACAACGCCTGGCTAGAGGCAGGTTGTGGGTAACCAGAATTGAGGTCAAACCATAGCTTGCATGCAGGCGTTCGATCAGGGCGAACAGGGCATCGGCAGTCTGGTTATCCAGATCTCCTGTAGGCTCATCAGCCAGCAAAAGTTTCGGCTTGGTCACCAAAGCGCGCGCTATCGAGACACGCTGCTGCTCCCCGCCGGAAAGCTCTCCCGCGCGATGGCTCGACCGGTCGGACAGTCCCACCTCGCTGAGCCAGTGTGTGGCTTCTTGCATTGCTTCTTTTTTAGACTTACCGCGCGCTAGAAGGGGGAGCGCGACGTTCTCAGCGGCTGTGAACTCGGGCAGCAGGTAGTGAAACTGCCAAACGTAGCCGATCTCGCGATTGCGAAAGTCCGCTGCCTTATCGGGGGACAAAGACCGCAAGAGTGTTGCCCCGAAGTATACTTCACCGGCGGACGATGTATCAAGGGCCCCGAGAATGTGCAGCAAGGTACTTTTGCCGGCGCCCGACTGGCCAACAACGGCCAGCATCTGCTGCCTTTTCACCTGAAAATTGATGCCCTCAAAGAGAACCAGCCGCCCCCGTCCGGTGACATACTCTTTACGCAGATTGCGGACGTCGACCAGGATGTCGTCCTGGGTGCCGCGCGTCGTCAGGCGGCCCGTGGTGGCTTCGTCTGCTGCGGCGGCCAGTTCCATCTTCTGCCTCTACGGTCAGTAATCAATCTTGACCTATCTTCATTTATCACTAATGCACCCCTCAACGGAAGAGGGTTTATGAACGGGTTGCATCATGCAGCATTAGCCTTTGTGTCCGTTTTGATGCCGGGCCGGTTCTTTTTGCGGAATGGGAAACTACTTGAAACGCTCTGCGGTAATACTCCCAGGGCCCAGTACACGAACTGCCCTTTAGATGCAACAGGCGCCGGTTGCGATTCCGACCGGCGATTGCTCACTCGTAGCGGAGGGCCTCGGCGGGCAGAATCCTGGCGGCGGAACTGGAGGGGTAGAGCGTGGCCAGCAGCGACACGGCCATCGCCACTCCGGCCACAATCAGCCCGTACGTCCAACGCGCAGCGAAGGGGAGATAGTCGATGGAATATACCGCGGCGGAGAGAGGAAAACGATAGTGGCCGCCTAGCCAGGAGAGGCCATAGCCGCCGATCAGACCCAGGATAGTGCCGGTGACTCCGATCAGCAGCCCCTGCAGCAAAAAGATCATCCTCACCTGGCGCGGCTGCACTCCAAACGACATCATGACTGCGATATCCCGCGTTTTCTCCATCACCATCATGGTCAGCGCAGTGAGTATGTTCAGCGCGGCGACGCAAACAATCAGGCCAATGACGATGAAAGTCACGATCTGCTCCAGCAGGAGCGCGCGAAAGAGCTCGCGGTTCTGTTCCATCCAGTTCGTAGTGAGAAAGCCTGGTCCGGCAGCCTGCTCGATTTCGCGTCCGATCCGGTCGGCATGATCGAGGTCATCCACCTTGAAAGAGATCACAGACACCACGTCCGGCTCGCCAAAGAGGCGCTGCGCATCCGCCAGGCTGGTAAACGCCCACGCCGAGTCGTATTGATAAAAGCCGGAATGGAAGATGCCAACCACCCGGAAGTACTGGAATTTGGGTATCAGACCAAGTGGGGTGAGCTCCCCTTGCGGGCTGGTGACCAGGACCGTGCTCCCTATCTTGGCATCGAGGGTGTCCGCGAGGTCGCGACCGATCACAATGGGCGGCGGCGCGTGGTCCTCAGTGGGGACGGCACCGTCAGGTTTGGGATTAAGGGCGGCGGCGCTGCCCATAGTGATGTTGGACAGCAGGTCGCTGACCCGGCGCTCCTGGGCAGGGATGATGCCCTCAATGAGGACGCCGCCGGAGCGAGCGCCGTTGGAAATGAGCACCTGCTCATAGAGGCCAGGAGATGCCGCCTTTACGTGGGGCAGGTGCTCCAGGCGCGCGGTCAGAGGGCGCCAATCGCGGATTCCATCGCTGGCCACGCGCATCAATTGCACGTGAGCGGTCGAACCCAGCAGCCTGTCTTGCAAATCCCGGCGCATGCCGTTGGTGATGGCCAGGGCAACGATCAGCGAAGCTACGCCCGCAGCCACGCCGGCAATGGAAATGACGGTAATAATGCCCACCACCGCCTGGCGGCGCTTGGCCCGCAGGTACCGCACGGCGACAAAAAGCTCGAAGCGCATCAGGTTTAGTGAATCACGGTCTTGGCTGCGCTCACGTTTTCGTACCGGTCATAGACGCGGACGGTAAGAGTATGCTCCTGCGGATCGATAATGGGAGGCCGCGCATTCGCCGGCTCGTCTTCGGGCGCGGTGGCAACGGGAAGGGCCGAAAGCGGAACGGTGAAGTCGTAGTGCTCGGTCAGAGAATCGGAGAGTTTTCCCACCGGATCCAGAAACTGCCATCGGCCGGCGTCGAAGGAGTACTCCGCGTGCGTAATGGGCGAGGTGGCATCCGTGGCCACAAAGCTGGCATGGAGCGCCCCACCCTGGAGGCTCGCCTGAAGAGCGGTGATCACGGGCGGGGTGGTATCGATGATGAAATGGTCGCTCACCCGCTCGCCCGCCAGAGCATCACCCAAAGTGTGCGACGGGGCATCGCTGGCAACCACGCGGATGCGATAACCGCCATCGGGAATCCTTATGGAGTCGAAGGAGTAGAAATGCTCGGTGATGCGCGACCTGAGCAGGCGCCAGTTCTTCTCCTTGTCCCCGCGAACGTAGAGGTCAAAGATCAGTTCGTCGCCATTGTCGTCGTGCGCCGACCAGCGCACCGTCACTGCGGACCGGTCCCGGACCGCAGCCAAGGGGGCGGTGGACGGGTCTTGGGTATAGCTCAGAGCGTTCTGCGCCGAGGGCAGGTTGATGCTGATCTGCTGCGGCTGGCCCGGCTGCGGAGAAGGCTGTGTGGCCCGGGCGCCCGGTTCAACCGCAATCTCATCCACCACCGGGGCGATGTTTACCGGCAGGTAATTCACTCCCACGGAACCGACCCTGGCTCCTGGCTCCAGAACGGCCTTCCACTGAATGAACCGCGCCGCGGGTACGCCGGCCGTGCCCGCATTGGGCGTTACCTTCTGCCAGGGGCTCCAGTTCCGTTCGGGATTCTCAACATTACCGGAGCGGGCGAAGATCTCGTAATTACCAACGGAGCCGTTGTCGTTGGCATTGACTTCGACGCGGCCGAATTGGGAAAACACACCGGAATCGAAGACATCGCTCAGGTAGGCGGCATGCGTAGAGGGCTGGTTGCTGAGTTTATAGAGCCTGCCGGTATTGCTGGTGGCCACATAAAGCCCGTCCGGGGCATCGGCGAAGGCCGTGGCTTGGCCGGTGGCAGCGCGGGCCAGATCGACGTAGGACCCGTCCTCGTGAATGCGATATATCTTGCCCCGATTGCCGGTGGCTGCCAAAAGCCCCTGAGGGGTAGAGCGGAGGGCGTAAACAACGTCATCGCGCGACGCCCAGAGCTTGCTCGGCGCCCCCTGGCTGCTTAGTTCGTCGATTTCGGAGCCCTCGGGAATGAGGCTATTGCTGCTGGAGGCCTGCACCGAGCCGGGGGTGACGATGGTAATGGTTGCAGTGGCCACCGCAACACCCTGCACCGGCAACGGCGGCAATGGGCTCTTGGTCTTTTCGCCCACGGCTGCGACGTACAACCGGCCATCCGCGGTCTCGGCCAGGGCCGTTACTTCGCGCTTGGGCGCGTCATAAATAACCAGTCCCTTTCGGTCTTTGCCGATGCGATAGACCAAGCCCCCTCCGTCGGTGCCTGCGATCAGGTTTCCATTGGGCTCGAAGAGGAGGCAGCGAATATGCTGCTCGTCACTCTGGAAGTACAACTCCGCGTGAGGGGTTTCTGCGGCTGCATCTACGCGGTAGATCGCCGCTGGTCCACCAGTCGCGATGTATAAAGCACCCTGAGCATCAAAGGCCAGATCCCAAATGTATCGGGCTTGGTCAGCCTGCTTGGCCGAGACCCCATTGTGGCCAGCGATGGCGGCGTCGAAGACGACGGTGGCGGTGCTCTCGTCGAGACCGGACCGCCCCGGCTTGATGCGGTAGACCTTGCCCCCGGGGACTGTGGCCGCGTAGACCGAGCCGTCCGGGCCAACCGCTACCGCTTGCACGGTGAGGTCCTTGCTGGTGAAGAGCTTGGTGGAAGCGCCCGCAGGAGAAACTTTGAGCACCGTCGCCGGCGAGCCGGTGGCCACATAAGCATTTCCCTGTTTGTCGGAAGCTACACCCCAGATGTAGGTCGAGGGGGTTAACAATACCGACTGCAGTGCGGGTCCAGCCTCCAGATAGCCTGGGCTGGCAATGGAAGTGCTTTCGGGCTGTCCCTTTTCAAAATCCTCGTAGCGGGTTTGAACCCATAGGCGGGTTCCCTGGGCCGATAAAAGGTGCGGAAAAATAATCAGGACTAACAGAGTTGCGGTTACGGCGCGAGGCATCATGCTGAACCGAGTCTACTAGGCTAAATTTGTGGCCACAAATGAGGTGGGCTTTCAGGGAAAGAAAGGTGGAGACCGGGGGTGAAAGCATTGGAAAAAGGTCGTGTTCAACCCATGTACGCGAAAGTCCGCGAACATGGGGGACCCGTCCAGGGGATAAGGCTTGGTGGGAAGCCGGAAAAACGGAGGACGAAATGACCCCCCGCCCCCCCAAATAGAGCTAACTTGAATTTCTCACGGCCTAGTCCGTAACGAATGCCGGGTGCCCCACATCTCGCGAAAAACGAGCGAGATGTGGGGCACCCGGCATTCGTTGCGGATTACGTCGTGAGAAATTGAGGCTTAAATCGTTCATTTCTCTCTTAACTCGCCCCCGCGAGGCCGCTCCTGCGGATGACAAAGGTTAGACGGGTTTCGGATGATTAGATCCGGTTATGGGATCGACAAATCGGTTAGTGCCGACCTCGCGGTAGCGAACAAGAGAGCGCAAGCGCCCTTAGTTAGCGAGCACGGCGCGATAGCGGACGCGATTTTTCTTTACCTTCATCACCGCGTCATTGGCTTTAGACATGGCAAAGCGCTCGGTAATCGCCTGTACCTTGTGGCGCTCGGCTACGCGCAGCATTTCACGCATCATGCGCGGACTTCCATTCGGACTGCCGGTAATTATCTTATTGCCGGAGACCAACGGATAGACCGCTACCCCCAGCACACCAGGGGGCGCCCCTACGAAACAAAGCGTGCCATGGGGGCGCAGAGCGGCGATATAAGCAGCCCAGTCCTGGTCTGCCTCAACCGTCGATAGGATCAAGTCGAAATGGCCCGCCAGCTTCTTGAGCGTCTTGGTCTCCCGCGTATTCACAAATTGATCCGCCCCCAGCGACCGGGCGTCGGGCTCCTTGGCCGGAGAGGTGGAGAACGCCGTAACCTCGGCTCCAAAAGCATGGGCAAACTGCACCGCCATGTGGCCGAGGCCGCCAATACCGACAATCCCGACACGCGACGCCGGGTTGACGCCATGGCTGCGAATCGGGTTGTAGACAGTGATCCCGCCACAAAGCAAAGGCGCGGCCCGCTCGCTCTCCAGGCCGTCGGGAATAAGAAAGACGAAGCGGGCGTTGATGCGCACCCGGTCGGCATACCCGCCATTGCGGTGTACACAGGTTCCCTGAAGATCGGGGCACAGATTTTCCTCGCCCTGCAGGCACCATTCACACTGCCCGCAGGAGTTGGCTTGCCAGCCGACCCCCACGCGGTCACCAATGTTCAGTCCCAGTACGGTGTTCCCGGTTGCCGTGACGTTGCCGATAATCTCATGACCGGGAATCAGCGGATATTGGCTGATGCCCCAGTCATTGTCGACCATATGGAGATCGCTGCGGCATATGCCGCAATGGGTAATGGCGATTTCCACCTCGTTCGGCTTGATATCCCCGGGGTCGTACTTGTAGGGCAGAAGTTCAGCGCCAGCTGCATGCGTGGCGAATCCTTGGATCAGCGGCATAAGAGCGTTGCCCTTGGCAGTGAGATTGAGTATAAGGGCCCGCGTAAAAACGCTTTCACAGCAGGTGTAGATCGAAGTAAAAGGAAACCACACCTCGTGGTCTTAACTCGCCACATTAACTGTGAAACCGCTTCAGTCTAACTCATTCTATTTCTAAGGACACAACCTGCATTCCGCTGAGCATAGCGTCTACCGGAATTGAGGTTACGGGAACAACCGATTCGCCATTGAGAGAAATGCCACGATTGGTGCGCAACGGCTCCAGGACGTTGGCCATGGAGATGGGAATCGACGCCAGGGTCCGCCCATCGACCACCGCCTGCGCATTGGGCAGAAGGAGGGTGACGTACAGTTTGTCGTCCTCATGCGCCGAGTTCATCTGATGGATAATGCTGCTCAGCTCCATAGGGGCCTCGGTGGCCGAGGTGGTGCTGGTCAGCCGGTCAAGCGTAGCCCCGTCGCTGAGCAGAATCCGCAATGGTCCGGGGTTCAAGGTCAAGGGAAGGGCGATGGGAATACGCAGGTTCCTGGTGTCTCCGCGGAAGGGCCGCAGCGTCGCTTCGACGGTGACTGTGTCGCCCGCGTGGGCCGCTGGTTGCATCGCCTGTGCCCGCTCCAACTGGATGCTGCGCCGCCCGGGAAGCGAGTCGACATCCAGGTCGATGCGCTGAATATTGCGCACGCGGGCGGAATTGCCATAGACGGCCAGGAAACGCTGCCCCACGGTTAGCGCTGCCCGCATTGCGGAGGGCAGCTGATCGGTAGGCGCGATGAAAGAATCCAGATGAAGCGGCGGATAGCCCTCGATCGAAACCGTTCCGCGCAGCTCATACGTAAGCTCCTCGCTGTAGCTATTGGTCTCAAGCAAAGACTCGTAGAGGGAGACCATCAGCGCTCCGGGAGTGATATCGGGGTTGTCAATGACCTCGACATGAAGGGTACGGTCGCCCAGGCCGCCGTGGGTATGGATGGCCACCGGGATCATACGAGCCGATTCGCCCAGCACACCACGAATGGCGGAGGAACGATCCTCGGTAAAAGCACCGACGGTCTGGGTGGTGTTGACGATTTTGAAGGAATTGAGCGGCGAGGCCAGGGTGGCCACGACATCCGCCTTGGTCATAGGAATCGAAACGTCGCCATAGCGGGTAATGGGGTGCCCGCAGGCTAGAACCTGGTGCGGGTCAACATACGTCACGGTACAGGTGGCAGCAATTTCCAGATCCCCCCGAACCAGCAGGGCGCTCACCGCAGAGCCCGGAACCAAAGGAGGCCCAGCGTTCGAGAGCTTGCCGTCAGGCGACGCATCAGGGTCGCTGCCACCCAGGCCAGCGACCGGCATCGCCCCCATGATCGAGACGTGATCCTGGAAGAACTTGACTGCGTCCGGGCTAAAGCCGGAGAGGACAAGCGGGGTTTCTATGGGACGGATGTCGGTGGCGTCGGCGGTGGGGTTGGCTGAGGTACGAGCATCGCCCGAGCTCAACTGGCTGGTGGTATGCATCCACGTGGCCGGCTCGGTCGTGCCGTTGACCGCCAGCATCTCCGCGATGGGGGTGATCCCGGCGATGGGTTCTTTGCTGAATTGACCAATTCTGTAGGAGAGCGCGCCCAGCAGCTTGCCGTCGATGTAGACGGGGCTGCCGCTCATGCCTGCGACCACTCCGGTGTACTCTGGTTTGGACCCTTTGAGACGCGCCAGGATCATGTCCTGGCCGGGGCCGAGGACATTTTTGAGGACTCCGAGGATTTCCACGTCCATGGCTTCCGGTTGGGTGCCTTCAAAGACTGTGTACGCCAAACCGTGGAGGCCGCGGTGCACCTCCGAGAGGGGAAAGATTCCCGCTTTGGCAGACGGAGGCGGAGAAGCCGGGCCAACCTGGGCGACCAGGCTGCCCGCAACAACAAAAACTGCGGTCAAAATTGAAAAGCGGGTTGATATACGGCTTGTAGACACGTCTACAGATTAGACGTTAAAGGCCACTTGAGCATATAGCGCCAACCCTCTTATTTTTGCAGCTAACGAGGTATTTCGATGAAGTTCGATTCTTTCGCCAACTTAGAGCAGTTTCGCAATTACTGTGGCCTGATAAAAACCGCGAGGGGTGGTTTTCCCTGGCGGAAAACCACGACAAGACCTGCGTCTTCGGTCTGCACCAATTGCGAAACTGCTCCACCCAGTTACCATCGCAGATTGGGGCAAAAGCTGATCCCCACTTTGCTGGTGCTGCTGCTCGCTCCCGGAATCCATCTCGCACAGGGTCAACAGACATCGAGCACGCCGCCGGCGAACTCTCCGAGCACGCAGCAGCAGCCGGACCAGTCGGCGCCCGATTCCGGAGGTCCTGCCGGGGACAACGGCGCCATCGCCATCCCAAAGAAGCCGGAAAAACCAGACGAGCCCCCGCCGCCGCCGGAGCCGAAGGTGAAGAACCCTCCCGGCCTGCAGAACTTCTCGCTGCGTGTGGATGTGCCGGAGGTGACCCTTGATGTAGGCGTCATCTTGCAGAAAACGCACGAGTTCGTACCTAACCTGCAAGAATCGAACTTTCGCGTGTATGAAGACGGCGTGGCGCAAAAGGTGGTCCACTTTCAGCGCACCAAGGCGCCCATCACAGCGGTGCTGCTGTGCGAGTTTGCCTCGACCAATTGGTATTTCGTCCACGACATGCGTGAAGCCGCTTATGCCTTCGCCCAGCAATTGCAGCCGGATGACTACATCGCGGTGGTGACCTATGACCTTAAAACTCAGATCCTGACCGACTTTACCCAGGACAAACGTCAGGTCTACGAATCCTTGAATTCGTTGACGATACCCGGCTTTAGCGAGACGGACATGTTCGACGCCATCTATTCGACGCTGGACCGGCTGAGCCGCGTGGAAGGCCGCAAGTATGTGATCCTGATTGCTTCCGGCTACGATAGCTTCAGCAAAATCAACCTGGATAAGGTGCTGGCCAAAATCAAGGCGACGCCCAACGTCACCATCTTCAGCATCGGGACCGGACAGTTCGCGAGGATCACTGGCAACGCGCGGAGCGGCATGTTCGGTCCTAAAGGGATTGACTACCTGCAGGCTGATAATCAGATGTCCACCTTCGCGCGCATGACCGGCGGCATGTCATTTTTTCCCCGATTCCAGGGGGAGATGCCGGATATCTTTCACTCGATCAACGACTCCATTCGTAACCAGTACGTGCTTACCTATACGCCGACCAACGCCAAACAGGACGGAACGTACCGCAAGATCCGGGTAGAGCTGGTGGACAACGAAGGGCAACCGCTCAAAATGCAGGACGAAAAGCACCATCCGATGAAGTACGACATCATCGCCCGGGATGGGTACAAAGCTAAGCAGCAGGTGGATTGAAGGGAAATCAACGCTGGGTGCCCCATTCAGGCCTCACGGCTTGAATGGGGCACCCAGCGTTTCTTCGTCCCCTGAGGATGGGAGTGCGGCTGCCTACCAGGCTTTCGTACAATCTAGGGACAACTCCCGATTCCCTGGATAAACGTTGGTTACAGCTACACTAGCTCCGCAGCCAAAGCCCGTCGTGCGTCGGGTGCACCACTCTTCGGTGGAAGGGTGGCATCCCAAGCACAATCCGTGGCTGATTGCGCTTACCGTAACCTTGGCGACGTTCATGGAAGTGCTGGACACCTCCATCGCCAACGTGGCCCTGCCGCATATGGCGGGGACTCTAGGTGCCAGCCAGGAAGAAGCGACCTGGGTGCTGACCAGCTACCTGGTGTCAAGCGCCATCGTGCTGCCCATCTCGGGGTGGCTCTCGACCCGTTTCGGACGCAAGCGCTTCTACATGACCTGCGTGGCGCTGTTTACCGTCTGCTCCCTGCTCTGTGGCCTTGCCCCCACCCTGCCGTTCCTGATCCTGGCCCGGATTCTGCAAGGCCTGGGTGGCGGAGGGCTCGCTCCTAGCGAACAGGCAATCCTGGCGGATACCTTTCCCGTGGAACAAAGAGGACAGGCATTCGCCCTCTACGGCATGGCCGTCGTGGCCGCTCCGGCCATCGGACCGACACTGGGCGGCTGGATCACGGACAACTTCAACTGGCACTGGATCTTCTTCATTAACCTGCCCATCGGCGTCATCTCCCTGCTGCTCAGCAACCGGATGGTGGAAGATCCGCCCTACCTGGTGGAACACCGGGCTAAAGAAAATCCCATCGACAAAATGGGCCTCGGGCTGGTAGCGGTCGGTGTGGGATGCCTGGAGTTCTTTCTCGATAAGGGGCAGGAGAAGGATTGGTTTGGCGACCGTACGATTACCATGACCTTCCTTCTGGCCTTGGCCACACTAGCGTTCTTCGTGTGGTGGGAGTGGAGACATCCGGATCCGATTGTCGACTTGAAGCTGCTGAAGAATCGCAATTTCGGCACGGCAGTCGGCTTTCAATTCATCCTCGGCATGGTGCTGTTCAGCACCACGGTTCTGATTCCACAGTTTCTGCAGAGCCTGATGGGCTATACGGCGGAGCGATCCGGCATGGCACTCTCGGCAGGCGCCGTGGTCTTGATGCTGATGATGCCGGTGGCGGGGAAGCTGGTGTCGATTATGGACGCCCGCCTGATGGTTGCGCTGGGTTTTCTGACCACCTCGCTGGGCCTCTACAACATGACCCGGCTGGACTTGAACGTGAGCTTCGGGCACATCGTGATGTGGCGAGTCTTTCAGGTGCTGGGATTGTCGTTCATCTTTATCCCCATCAGCACCCTGAATTACGTGGGTGTACCCATGAACAAGAACAACCAGATCTCAAGCTTTTCCAACTTCGCCCGCAACTTCGGCGGCAGCATGGGCACGGCGCTGTTAACCACCTTTCTTGTCCGCACCCAGCAAACGCACCAGTCATCGCTGGCGGCAAATTTCATCCCCGGCAGCGTCGCTTACGAGAACTTTATGGCCCAGACCAAAAGCGCCTTCATGGTTGCCGGACAGTCTGCCACCCAGGCCAAGGCCGCAGCCACTGGGTACGCCTACCAGCAGTTGCTGCGCCAGTCGTCGATGTTGAGCTATCAGAATGCCTTTTGGGTGCTGAGCGTCGTAGCCGCCCTGCTGGTTCCCTGGCCCTTCATCATGCGCCGCCCGCCCAAACACAAGAAGCCGCCCAGCGATGCCGTGGGACATTAAACCTTGCCTGAACCGATGTAAGGGCCCTGGCGATGGAAGCGCGGATCGGTGAGCTGCTGCAGCATAAAGTCGGCCACGTCGGCACGATTGACGCGCAAGGCACCCGGCGGAAGGGCGTCGGGAAGAATGCGGTACGTGCCGGTGAAGGGGCCGTCTATAAGCCGGGGCGCGCGGACAATGGTGTAATCGACGTCGCTCGCGGCGAGCAAACGCTCTTGCGCGGCCTGGTCGACAAAGGGGTGTTTGAGCGCTGTCTTTTTCGCCAACCAAAGGGCAATGTTGGTAAGCGCATTCTGATACTTGCCGTGGTCGGGTTGGAGACCTGAGGCGCCCAGCACGATGAGGCGGGTCACGTACTCCTGGCGCATCGCCTCAAGAATGTTGGGGATGGCTTTGGCAAGTATGTCTGCCTTTTTCAGGGTGCGCGCGCCGAGCGCAGAGAGCACGGCGCGGTGGCCGCGGACAGCGTCAACCACTGTAGCGAAATCGAACACGTCCCCTTGAATGATGCGGAGATGCGGATCCGGCGGCAGCCCTTCCGGGTTGCGGACAAAGGCCGTGACCGCATGCCCTTTAGTCAGCGCCTGCGAAACAATGAGCTTACCCGTACCCCCGGTGGCGCCGAAGACGATGATCTTCATTTGAGCCCTGCTGTCCCTTTCCGCTAGTCTGCGACCACCACACTATACAAGGTCGGGGGTTGCCTTCCACGTTCCGTCCGGCACAACCCTTCGCCATTCCAGACATCTGAGAGACGAGAGGGTAAAGTACATGTCAGAAAATCTGGAAAAGACGGAAAAGAATCTGCGCGACCTGATCGAGACCCTACGCGATGGCCACCAGGGGTTTATCGACCTGGAAAAGAACCTGAAGGACCCGGAAGCACGCAAGCTATTCCGCGAAGAAACCCTGGTGCGGGCTGAGTTTGCAGCCGAACTCGAGAATGAACTGCACCACTTTGGAGTCAAGGACGTGAAGGTGTCGAGTTCTACGGCGGCTAAAGTGCATCGCGCATGGGGCGAGCTGCGGTCCCGGCTGGGAGGTGGGGACCACGCCCTGCTGGCTGCGGCGGAGCAGGGAGAGGATGAGACCAAACATGCCTACGAAGACGCGCTGGCGAGTGAAGACTTTCCCTTACCCCTGCGGGAGATTCTGTTGCGCCAGCAGAGGCACATCCTGTCGGCGCACGACCGGATAAAAGCGCTGCGGGACCGGCTGGCAGCATAGATCGTATTTTTCTTTAGCAAAAGGGATGGCTTCGGGCCATCCCTTTTGCCGTTTCACGCAAGAACACCGTCGGCAATGAGTTTGCAAATGAGGAAGCCCGCGACCCCGGCAAAGAAGACCAGCGCCATGCGGATTCCGGGCTCACGGTTGACCTCGGGCACCAGGTCCGTCGCAGAGACGTAGATGGCAACGCCCGCCGCTACCGGCAAACCGGCGCGCACCCAAGCGGGAAAAAAGTTGATCACCAGAACGCCGGCCAGGGTGGCCGAGGCAACGATCACGGCCGAGTTGAGCGCCGCCACCCGGCTGTGGCCGCTGGCCAGCATGACGGAAGCGACAGTGAAGCCCTCCGGCAGCTTGTGCAGCAGGATGGCTACGAAGATGATCCAGCCCAGCCAGGAGGAGAGTACGAAACCGGAGGCAATGGCCACGCCGTCAAAGAGAGAGTGGGCGGCAAGACCGGCTACTACCGAATTGCTGGTGTAGGTGGAGAGCATTTCGTCATCGTGTGTCTCCTCCCCGAAGTGGAAGTGCGGCGTGATGGTGTGTTCCAGCAGATGGATGAGGCAGTAGCCCGCTAAGACCAGCAGCGGAGTCCAACGGAAGGAGAGGCGGAAGCTCTCCGGGATCATCTCCACCAGTACAGCCGCGAGCATGAAGCCCGCGCCCAGGGCGACGAAGTAGCGAAGGTAGCGTTTCTCCCACTGGGTGCGTACCAGGATCAAAGCACCTAAGACGTCGGCGAGCGCCGCCACCAGACCGAGTACTAGCGAGAGTGAAAAGTTGGACATGACTTACCTAACGGGCCTGCGTGCTGTTTGGAGGAAATCTTTCCTAGCGGGTAGAGCGCTACGGGCTGAAACCTGCATCACTGCTGAACAGGCTTCGTAAAAATTCTGCACCGGGCCGCAAAGCAAACCTCAGGGGCTTTAGAGAATGTGTGAGAAGGGATAGAGAAACCGCAGGTCCCTCCACTACGCTACGCTCCGGTCGGGATGACAATTCTGTTGCAGGGCCAAGCATCTCTCGCCGAAGCTCTTGCGGGTACAACAGGGCCAAGTATTTCTCGCTGAAGCTCTGGCGGCCACAACAGAATTGTCATCCCGACCGGAGCGTAGCGCAGTGGAGGGACCTGCTGTTTCTCTTCCCTTCTCACAAAAGTCGTGCCTGGTACAGAACAATCCGTTTTCCCCAGCCTGTTTCACCTCAACCACTATGTCGAATATGCATCACATCCCCATCCTCAACGCGGTAGTCCTTACCTTCCAGCCGCAACGTACCCTGGGATCGCGCAGCAGCTTCGGAGCCCGCCGCGAGCAACGTATCCCAGTGTATGGTCTCTGCCCGGATGAAATGTTTTTCGAGATCGGAATGGATTGCCCCAGCAGCCTCTTGTGCGCGTGAGTGGACGGGAATAGTCCAGGCACGGCATTCGTCTTCGCCTACGGTGAAGAAGGAGACCAGTCCGAGCAGCTCGTAGCTTTTGCGGATGAGACGGCGTAATCCGCTTTCTACCAATCCGTAAGAAGAAAGAAATTCGGCCGCTTCCTCATCACTCATTTCAGCCAGTTCGGCCTCGACTTTACCGCAGATGGCGGTAGCCCCTGCGTTGGGGCGTGAGGCGACCTCTTCCAGTTTGTATCGTGCTACGGCGGATTCCAGGTCGGAGCCCAGCGCGGTGCTCTCGGCGATATTCAGTACAAAGAGCATCGGCTTCTGGGAGAGGAACATAAAGCCGCGGATCAGCTTCTTCTCCTCCGGCGACATTTCCATCTCGCGCAACGGCTTCTCCTGCTCCAGTTGCTGCTTGCAACGCAAGAGCAGAGCGTGCTCTTTTTCCAGGTCCGGCGTACGCATCTTCTTCAAATCTTTTTCCAGACGTTCCAGGCGCTTCTCCACCTGGGTGAGATCAGAGAAGATGAGGTCGAAATCGACATTCTTGATATCGCGCAAAGGATCAATGCCGCCGACGCGTGGAATGGAGTCGTCTTCAAACGCGCACAAGACATGGATCAACGCATCGTTGTCGCGCAGGTGAGTAAGGAAAGCGCTCTCCTTGAGCGCTTCCTGCCCAACGGCAGCTACGTCTGCGTACTCCACCGTCGCGTAGACAACTTTCTTGGGGTGGTAAAGGGCGGCGAGCTTATCCAGCCGCTCATCGGGAACCTTGGCCACGCCCAGATGTGCCTCGCGCGGATTGGAGTAGGCCGGAGTTTCCACCTTCGACCGGGTAAGGATTTTGAACAGGGATGTCTTACCGACTTGAGGCAGACCGATAATGCCAGTTTTCATGGGGCTCGCCGTCCAGGCAAACGGCGCTTACGCGCCAGGGATTTTTGTTGTGTGAGGCCTTGCGGCGCAAAACTCAAGTATATCGCCAGAAGAGAAAGCGCAGATCGCTCTAGATCTCCCGCCGCGACCAATGCGCGGTGGCAACCAACGCGCCGATTCCGCACAAGAGCACCAGACCTTCCACGTGAACGGATCGCTGGTGAAGACGATCGAAGATTTGGCGGCCGGGATTATTGGCGGCAACCGCATCTACGTTCCCGCCTACGGACTCGCGAGCCGTATCCATACGAGGGATGATGGAGAACTGCGAATACGCAGTGAGCAGCATCATCGCCAGCACCAGGAGAGCCTGCGGAATAATCGTGCGGTAATGAGCCCTCGCCACCACCGAGACCACGAGAAAGATCAATCCGCAGAACAGTCCGATCCAGTGGAGACGCACCAGGGAACCGCCGACGATCATACCGGCGGCGTGGATGCCTGCCGCCGGAGTGGGGAAGAGCGGCGGTAGTTGGCTGAAGGCGATGGGAGCAAGAACGGCGCCAAAGAAGACCAACGCGCCCAACCAAAGGCCAAGCACCAGGTACACCAGGGAATGGAAGAGTGTGCGCAAGTTTGCCTACACAGGAGCCCGGCCGGTAAGCCGCTCAATACGGCGGGCCATCGGCGGGTGGGTGGAAAAGAGATTAGCGAAGCTTGCCCCGCTGATAAGGGGCGCCACGATGAACAAATGCGCAGTCGAAGGCGAAGCCTGCATGGGCAGTTGCTTCGAATAGGCGTCGAGCTTTTGCAATGCGCTGGCCAAGGCGTAAGGGTTGCCGGTGACATGCGCTCCGGTGGCATCCGCCTCGTACTCCCTTGACCGGGAAACGGCGAGCTGGATAAGCGTTGCCGCTATAGGAGCGAGAATGAGCATGAAGAGGCCGCCGCCGTCCATGCCGCGGCGGCCATCTCTGCCGCCACCCGCTCCGCCGAAGAAGCTGGCCCAGCGGGCGGTTTGCGCGAGCAGCGTGATGGCTCCGGCAAGCGTGGCGGCGATGGAACTGGTGAGGATGTCACGATTTCTCACATGCCCCAACTCGTGGGCGAGCACGCCTTCCAGTTCTTCGTCATTGAGGAGATTGAGAATACCCTGGGTGACCGCGACCGCGGCATGCTTGGGATTGCGTCCGGTAGCGAAGGCGTTGGGCGAGTCGCTGGGGATGACATAGATCCTCGGCATGGGCAGCGCCATGCGCGGCAAGATGCGCTCCACGATCTGGTAAACCCGGGGTAGCTGTTCACGCGTGACCGGCTGAGCGCGATACATCGATAAGGCCAGCTTGTCAGAATAGAAATAGCTGAAGAAGTTCATCCCGGCAGCGACAAAGAAAGCCAGGATCATTCCGTTACGGCCGCCAAAATAGGCGCCGATGAACATGAGAAAGAGGGTGAGAGCCGTCAGCAGAAAGGCAGTTTTCAAGGTATTCATAGCGCGGCACCTCCCGCACTTAAGCCACTATGTACCTATTGTGTCACGTTGCCTGACCAGGGGCGAGTGATTGACAAACCGGGGGCAGGAATTTCAAATCTTCGTGGAACAAGGAGAAGTGCTTGATCCAGGCCGGCGCCTTGAGAAAAGCTTTTCTGGCTACTGCACTCACCCTTCTCGGGCTTGAGGTGCTCGCCCACACCGGCTTGCTGGCTGCGCTATTTTCGCCTCATTACCTTCCGCACCGCTATTGCTACCTGCAGCAGCCGTGGCTGGTATGGACGAATGTGAGCATGGATGGCTTGATCGCCATCTCCTACGCTTCGATTTTTGTAAGCCTTTTCTGGATTGCGGGGAAGTTACGCTCGCTTCAGGATCTGAGCACCTACCTCTGGATCTTGGTCGCGTTTGGCACCTTCATCGTCGCTTGCGGCGCCACTCACCTGATGGAGTTGGTGACTGTTTGGTGGCCGATATATCCGCTTGCCGCCGGGGTCAAAGTTTTGTGTGCCGCGGCATCCGTTCCCACGGCTATTTTCTTCGCGCTAGCGGCGCCGGGGCTGGCGAAAAACATTCGCCAGTTCCTCCAAATGCTCAGTACTACGCAGCAGGAGAAGGATCAGGCGGTGGGCGCGCTCCTGGCATCGGAAAAGCTGGTCGTTGCCGGGCGCATCTCGGCCTCGATCAGCCACGAGATCAAGAACCCGCTGGAAACGGCGGGCAACCTGCTGTATCTTCTTGCGGCCGATCCAAGAATGCCCCGCGACCTTGTAGCAATGGCCAAGACGGCCTCATCAGAGTTGCAGCGGGCCGACGAGATCGCGCAGAGCAATCTCTCGCTCTTGAGGAAATCGAGTGCGCCGGTTCAAGTCTCTCTCGCCGATCTGGTGGATGGCGTACTGGACCTGCAGGCACCCCAATTGATCGGCCACGATATCTCCCTGCAACGAAGGCTGCGCGCGCCGTTGCCGTTAAAGGCATATTCCAGTGAGTTGCGACAGATACTCATCAACCTCATCCAGAATGCTGTGGCCGCCATTGGCTTCCGCGGACGCATTATCGTTCGCGTCCAGCTGCGGCGCTCGCTGGGGGCGAATTCCGGCGAAGCGGAATCGATGGGGCAGCCCGGGTATTCGATCACGATCGCCGATAACGGACCAGGCATCAACGCTAAGCACCGGTCCCAACTTTTCACCATGTTTTTTACCACCAAAGGCGATGAGGGCACGGGAATGGGGCTTTGGCTGGTGCGTTCCATGGTGGAGAAACAGGGTGGGCGGATCCGCTTTCGCTCCCGCACTGCCGCGGAATGCGATAAGCCCGGGACCATCTTCAATATCTGGATACCGCTGCAACCAGCACCTATTACAACCGTAGCAGCTACGGAAAGCCTTTCGCCGGTGACAGCGACTTAACATCGCACCAATTCAGGTGGGCTGTATCCATCCCTGCTTGACGCCGGGATTGCCGGCAGCATCCAAGCGGCTCATCTGATCGCTGCTGAGCGTGATATCGAGCGCCGCTATGTTCTCGCGCAGCTGCTCGACTTTACTGCCGGCGATGATGGGCAGTATCGCCGGATCGCTCTGCCGCATCCAGGCGATGATGGCCTGCGAAGGGCTGCACTCGGCTTCCCTGGCTACCGCTCGCAGCACACTCAACCGCTCATCGGAGTCGGGACCGGCGAACTGCGCCGGCACCTCACGGTCAGAGCGCGTGTACGCCCCTTGCAGCAGAATCGAATAGCCGATCAGCGCAATTCCATGCGCCCGGGAATAGTCCTTTAAATCCTCACTGATGAAGATCTGTGGTCCAAAATCAGCGCCGTGGCGAGGGCGCAGGTAGGTATATCTCTGCTCCACTACGGAGTAGCCGCTCCACTGATGGATCCTGCTGACCGTGTTGGCTTCCGCGATCCGCCATACGGCAAGATTACTGGCGCCGGCGGCGCGAATCTTGCCGGCTTTGATCAAGCGATCAAAAGCTTCCATGGTTTCTTCGAGCGGGGTATCGCGATCGTCGCGATGCGCATAGTAGAGGTCGATCCTATCGGTTTGCAATCTTTTCAGGCTCTTCTCGCACTCGCGCTCGATCTCCGAAGCGGTTAATCCACCCGTGCATCCCGGATAGTCGAAACCGAGCTTGGAAGAGACGACCATCTGCTCGCGGTTGCCGCGCTGCTTCATCCACAAGCCAATGGTGGTCTCGCTTTCGCCGCCTTTGCAGCCGGGCAACCAGCACGAATACATATTCGCGGTGTCCACCAGCGTGCCGCCGTTTTCGCGGAAATAGTCGAATACGCGGAACGAGGTCTCGCGATCGATTCTGCTGCCGATCAGGTCGCTTCCCATGGCCAGCGCACTGACTTCAATATTTGTCCTACCCAGCTTTACCTTGTTCACGAACCAAGCTCCTTTGTCGTGCCAAGCCTCTAGTGTGCTGTCCCAGAACTTCGCTGATGAATTCGACGGGGGCTTTGTAGGCGCGGCTAAAGCCGTGCCCTACCTCCAGCGAGTTGTCCCGCAGGCTGCTAGGCATTCGCTGTAACGTGAGTGGCCAGGACTACGCCGCCAATCATGACCGCGGCCCCCACCAGGTTGGGAATGGTGATCCGCTGCACCGGGGACCCGAACCAGCCGAAGTGGGAAAGAATCATGCCCCCGAGAACCTGCCCTGCGATCAGAGTGATGAACATAGCCCGCGCACCTACCTGGGGCAATAGCCAGGCGATGGCGAAGACCAGGCAAGCGCCCAATGCGCCCGCTGTCAGCAACAGCGGATTAATATCTTTAAAACCGTTCAACACGCCCGCACGCCAGCCGGTGAGCCCGATGAGAACGGCAGTCACTGCGCCGATGCACCAGAATACTGCATTGCCCACGCGCGGGTTGCCCAACGCGCTGCCCACTTTGCCATTCATCGCCAAATGAACAGCAAGGATAATGCCGAGGAATATGGTAAAGAAATAAAACTGGATCTTCATTGCATTCTCCGCGATTCTAATCAGCCATGGTTGCGGACACACTTCGCACTCATGGCAAATAATCTTCCATCTGCTTTGGGCTAAGTTGGTTCCCTTATGAACTATCTGATGGCAACAAGCTGCCCCAGCGCCATGACACTACACCGATTCTCGGCCGTCTGTCAAAATGCGATAGCAGTGGCAATGGCCCGGGCGCCCATCCGTGGCGCTGTTTTGCGAAGAGTTGGAAAGCCGCGAGTCTCAAAGCTACAGCAGGGTTTAAAATTCTTGACAGCCCGCGAACGGCCGGTATAGTGTCGCACACAACTTATGTATGGAATTAGTTCATAAGGGAACTTTGGTGATTCTAGTGCTATCTTCCTTCCCGCCTGCTATCTATCTCAGGGGAGAATGCTATCTCGGTACTGAGCTGCTCTACTATAAGTCCGGCAGAGCAGGGCGAAGTTACACCGAGGTTAGTCCATGAAGAAGCAATCGGAGCTCGTTATCCCCCGCAAGCTACTCTTTGCATCTCTTGCACTATGTATGAGCGTGGCCTGCATAACATCAGCGGCCGCGCAAGCGCCGGCGGCGACAACCATCGATAAAGCAGCCGCGGAACGAGGGAAAGGCGACTTCTCTTCCAGTTGTTCGTTTTGCCATGGTTCTCTGGCCACGGGAACGGAACAGGCGCCCAACCTGCTGCGCAGTCCGATCGTCTTTCAGGACCATAATGGAGATACGCTCGGGCCCTTTCTCAAGCAGGGCCGGCCAACCCTCGGCATGCCCGCGTTCCCCAGCTTGCCGCCGGAACAGGTTGCAGATATCGCAGCGTTTCTGCACTCGCGGATCCAGGAAGTCCGCGGCACCCGGCTGCCGGAGACTGCGTTGCTGGTGGGCAATGCGAAAGCCGGAGAGGCCTACTTCAATGGCACGGGAAAGTGCAGCACCTGCCACTCGCCCACCGGCGACCTGGCGCACATCGGATCAAAAGATCAACCGCTTGCCTTGACGACCGCGTTCCTGACTCCCCCTGCCAAGCCGCTACACGCGAAGGTCGTGCTTCCGTCGGGGCAGACTGTCTCAGGACGATTGGAGTATCTCGACGAGTTCACGGTCTCCCTGGTGGACGATTCCGGGGTTTATCACACCTGGCCCAGAGATCACACCAGATCTGTCGACGTGATCGACCCGCTCGCCGCACACAAAGCCATGCTGCCCATCTATACGGACAAGGACATCCACAACCTATTAGCGTACCTGGTGACACTCAAATGAAGTGCAGGCCGATCCTGTTTCTGGCTTCCCTCTCCTTGCTGCCTATCTGTCTTTCCGCACAGACATTGGACCCCGAGGCGTTGCGCCGGCCGCCGACAGATACGTGGCCTACTTATAATGGCGATTATTCCGGCCAGAGGTATAGCACCCTTTCCCAGATCAATGCTTCCAACGTCAAGTCACTCACGCTGGCTTGGACACATCATGTGGATTTCGGCGCCGAGTCCTACGCCCAGCAGGCGAGCGAAGGACGCAGAATCAAATCGACCCCGCTGCTGGTGGATGGCGTGCTCTACTTCACCATTACCGACAACGTATGGGCCATGGATGCGCTCACTGGGCGGGAGCTCTGGCATTATGCGTGGCCCAACAATCGGGCGATCCATGTGGCTAACCGCGGAGTGGGCATGTATGGCAGCTGGCTCTACTTCATGTCGCCGGACAATTACCTGGTCTCTTTGAACGCAAAAGATGGCACAGAGCGCTGGCGGGTACAAGTGGCAGATGTAAAGCTTGATTTCTTTTCCGCCACCTCGCCGCTGGTTATCGGCAAGCACGTCATTGTCGGTCCGGGCAACAACGACAATATTCGCGCCTGGCTGGAGTCTCGTGATCCCGAAACCGGAGCCCTGCAATGGAAGTGGTGGGTGGACCCGGACCCGGGCGCGCCCGGGTCAGAGACCTGGGTGGACAATGCCACCATGGCGAAAGGCGGCGGATTCCCCTGGCTGACGGGCACGTATGACCCGGAACTCAATCTCTACTATCTCGGAACGGGCAACGGGGTGCCGATGGACAGGCCTCCGCATCCTACGCCTGAAGGAGATAGCCTTTACACCGCATCGATCGTGGCCTTGAACCCGGATACGGGAAAGCTTGTCTGGGCCTACCAGGTAACGCCCCACGATACGCACGATTATGATGCAGGCCAGACGCCGATTATTTTCGATGGAGAATTCCAGGGTAAGAAACGCAAGTTACTGGCGCAGGCTTCCCGGAATGGCTACTTCTTCCTTCTCGACCGGGTAACTGGGGAACACTTACTAACTACCAAGTTCATGCCCGAGACTAACTGGGCCAAGGGCATTGACAAGGAAGGCCGGCCGATTCCGGATTACAGCAAGGACGCCAACCCGCCGGGAACGCTTGTCTCCCCGTATCCCATCGGCGCCACGAATTGGTGGTCGCCCTCCTACGATCCCAAGCTGGGTCTGATCTTTGTCAATGCAGCCCGCACCTGGGCGTACTTTACCACTTCCGGTTATGGCCGCTTTCGCTCTCCTCCGGACTATGTGCTGAAAGCCATCGATTACAAGACCGGTAAGGTTGTGTGGTCCCACGAGTTGGGCGATAAGAGCGGTGTGCTTATCTCCGGCTTGTTGACGACGGCGGGGAATGTTTTGTTCGGGGGCGATTCGTTCGGAAATTTTCTGGGCATGGATCCAGCTACAGGTAAGACTCTGTGGCATGTGAACCTGGGACAGTTCGTCACCAATGCTCCCATGACTTATGAGCTGTATGGACGTCAATATCTATTGGTCGCAGCGAACGATACCTGGTTTGCATTTGCGCTGCCTGAATCCGAGGACAAGAGCCATTAGCAGGGATGGGAAGGAAGAAGATGGAGCGCCGTGATTTCTTAAAGGGAATGGCAATTGCCTCTGCGCTTTCCGCGGAGACGCTGTACGGCGCGCAGGCCAACCGGCCCGCGCCTCAGCTGCTGGCGCAGGATAATGCGCCCTCCAGGCCTCCGGACGATCCGTGGCCGGGCAAGAAGAGAATTCTTGCTATCGCCGACCCAGAGGAATGGTATGCCTCGCCCGGCTACCATCACGACTCGGCTTCGCATACGCTGGCCACGGTGGAGCGGCTGGGACGCCAGTCCGGCGCCTGGATCACGGTGATACGCACCGATATGCGTCTGCTCACCAAGCAACCGATCGCCGGCTACAACGTTCGCAACCTGAACAATTTCGATGCCGTCTTCTATATGGGAGAAGGGCCGTGGAACATCACCGATCAGCAAAAGGCCGACCTGCTCTCTTTTGTTCATGATGACGGCAAGGGCTTCATCGCCGGCCACGCCGGCAACGGAGGACACCTTCTCCTATGGCCGGAATACGCGCAGATGATTGGTGGAAACCTGGTGGGCGAATTTCCTTCGGCCGACATGCACATCGTGGTGGAAGATCCGAAGTTTCCTGGAGTCCAGGGATTCGCTCGCGAATTTACGTTTAAGGACCAGTACACCATCGTGGGGCCAAATTACTCCCGCGAGGTGGATCACGTCATCATGAGGATGGATCCGAGCAAGTTCCCCGAAGTGTTCGCGGGCCTGAAGCCGGAGCACGGGAATGGGGAACAATTGCAAGCCAATCTCAAGCGCCTGGCGGCCCTGCGAAGCGATGGAGATTATCCCATCGTGTGGGCGAAAAAATACGGCAAGGGCCGTGTCTGGTACTCGACCTTTGGCCATCTCGAGGCAACGCTGGATGACGCGCGCATCCAGCAAATGTACATCGGAGCGATCAAGTGGGCTCTAGGCTTGGTCGATGCCGACATTACGCCACGTCCCTTCCCTGGGGCGAATCATTGAAGCCAACTCTTTAAGAGGTATAGATGCGTATGAAAAAGATATTCACGCTGTGCTGCTTAGCTCTCTGCACGATGGCGACACTGCCATCTTCCGCCCAGGCTCCTGCGCACAAGATTCGCGTCCTGGTGCTTACCGGAAGCTCGGATTGGTCTCACCCCTGGCAGGGTACGGCGCCCTTTATGCAAGGTATACTCACGAATACAGGCCGCTTCGACGTAAAGCTCGAGGAGGAAGTTGCCGGCATCACGGCGGCGACGCTGGCCAATTACGATGTTTTGGTGGATTACTATTATGGACCTCGTTGGCCGGAGGTGACGGAGAAAGCAGTGGCGGACTTTGTACGCTCCGGCAAAGGGATGATCGGCATCCACGGAATCACCTATGGCCCGTTCTTCGGCCAAGCGGGTGGAAGCGCGACGGAGCCACGCCGGCTGGAAGGGGAGCCCTGGGCCGCGTTCGCTGACATGATTGGGATGACCTGGAAGCTGGACAATATCGGCCACGCCACGCGCCACGTGTTCGCGGTGCAGTGGGTCGACAAGGACCATCCCATCTGCCGCGGCCTGCCCCCAACATTTGTAGCCAACGACGAGCTGTATCACAAGATCGACCTCAAGCCGAACGCTCATGTGCTGGCCACGGCCTACGACGATCCCAACATAAAGGGTGGAACAGGAAAGATAGAGCCTGTGATCTGGACGGTTCCTTACGGTCAAGGGAGAGTAGTGATGATGGTGCTGGGCCACGATCTTCTGGCCATGAGCCAACCGGGATTCATGGATGCGTTCGCGCGCGGCACTGAATGGGCGGCGACCGGCGATGTGGCGCCCGGCGCTCCGGTCTATTCTCCTCCCACCAGCTTGCCTGCGCCGGCACCTAGCCACTGAAAGACTTATGAGACTCTGTACCTATATCGTGATGACGCTGCTAACTGCTCTCCCCGCCTTGCTAGAAGCCTCTCCTGTTCCTCCGCAAGCGGAGATTGCAAATGCGTCCCTGCGGGTCAAACTGTATCTGCCCGATGCCGAGCATGGTTTCTATCGGGGGACCAGGTTCGATTGGTCCGGCGTGGTCGCAGACCTGCAATATAAAGGGCATAGCTACTACGGTCCCTGGTTCACCGCCACTGATCCCAAGATTCCCGACTTTATTTATAAGGGCTCTGATATCGTGGCCGGCCCGTGCAGCGCCATCACTGGCCCGGTGGAGGAGTTCACGCCCGCAGTCGGGTTCGACGAGGCCAAGCCCGGTGGAACCTTCCTCAAAGTCGGCGTTGGCATACTGCGAAAACCGGATGACGCAGCTTATAGTGCCTATCGAATGTATGAGATTGTCGACGGAGGTAAGTGGAGCGTAAAGAAGAGCGCGGACGCAATCGAGTTCACCCAAGAGCTGCACAATGCCTCTTCCGGGTATGGATATATCTATCAGAAGAAGTTAAGGCTGATTGCGGGCAAGCCGATAATGGTCATTGAGCATAGTCTGAAGAACACCGGAACGCGCGCAATCGATACCAGCGTCTATGATCATAACTTCCTGGTACTGGATAAACAGCCCACCGGGGCAGGCTTCTCCATCACTTTCCCTTTCGCAGTTACAGCTAATCCTCCGCCAGATAAGGAATTGGCTGAGGTGGAGAAGAATCAGATTCTTTACCGCAAGACGCTGACGGGAGAGGATCGCGTTTACTTTGCCATCGAAGGTTTTGGCAAAAGTTCCGATGATTACAAGATTCACATTGAGAATAAACACGTACATGCCGGGATGACGATCTCCGGAGACCGCCCGTTGGCCAAGATGTCGCTCTGGTCCATTCGTTCGGTGATCGCTGTAGAACCATTTATCGATATATCGGTCGAGCCAGGCAACCATGAGACGTGGAAATACGACTATGAGTACTACACCCTTCCCCAGTGAAGCAGCAACGGGCCGCCGCTGATCCCCGCAGCGCGCGCTAAGGTAGCGGATTTTCACTTCTCCTCTGCACCGCCGGAGTTGCTGATCCGTTTAACCTAATCGGAAACCTTGGTTTCGACGCCCAGTCTTGCTATTCGACTGGGTCCGCCTTATAGTGCAAAAGATAGCGATCAAGAAAGAGTTCAATCAGGAACTCAGGTCAAAAGAGATGGCTTTGGTTCTCTGAAACTACTTCTTCAACCTAACCGTCTTAAGAATCCTAACCTGTTAAACGCCATTGGTAAGAGTAGAAAGGTCGATGGCAGCGGTAAGTTGCACTTGTCTTGAGTAAGGTAGGGACCTGCCAACAATGAAAGCTCTTGTCAAATACGCGAGTGGTGAAGGGAATGTCGAAATACAGGACGTTGAAGAGCCACGGTGTGGAGACAATCAAGTCAAGCTTGAAATTGCCTATTGTGGAATCTGCGGAACAGATCTTCATGTGCTTCATGACACGTTTCGAAACTATCCCCCGGTAATTCTTGGACACGAGTTTTCAGGCACAGTGGTGGAAGTGGGACGCAATGTCAATCACAACGCTACGCTAGGCGAAAGAGTGACCGGCCTGGGCGCCACCGCGGTTACCTGTGGCCAGTGTGAGTACTGCCGCTCAGGATATTTCATCTTTTGTTCCAATCGCAGAGGGATGGGCCACGGCGTGAACGGCGCGTTCACACGCTACGTGGTGATGCGTCCTGACCAGCTATACCGCATTCCTGAGAATTTCTCCCTGGACGAAGCGGCCATGAGTGAGCCATTTGCGGCCGTGGTGCAGGCGGTCACGGAAATCACGAATGTGCGCATCGGCGACACGGCGCTGGTCTCGGGCCCCGGACCGATGGGATTGCTTTGCCTGAAGTTGCTGGTAGCGGAAGGGATTCGAGCAATTGTGGCCGGCGCGCCGGGAGATCAGGACAGGCTGAATGCCGCGCTCCGTATTGGCGCCGCCGCCGTCGTCAACATCGGGGAGCAGAACCTCAGTGAAGCGATTCTGGAGCACACCAATGGAGTCGGTGTGGATGTGGCCTTCGAGTGCGCCGGGCATCCCAGCTCGGTGCGCGGATGCCTGGAATCGCTGCGTCCCATGGGACGCTACACCCAGGTAGCCATCTGCGGGCAGGACATTCAATTTCCCATTGATCAGATTTTCTACAAGCAGCTGACCATGTCCGGTTCGGTTTGCTATACCGCTCGAACCTGGGAGCGCATGATGAGGATCTACGCCGAGGGCCGAGTGAGGCTGAACGACCTGATCTCCAACAAGCTTCCCATATCGGATTGGCACACAGCCTTCCGCTTATGCGACGAGAAGAAAGCAATTAAAGTATTAATGTATCCGGAGTAGACGGTTCCGCGGCAGATCATGCTGTTCTCTGCTGCCCGGTACAGGAAAGCGGGGAAGCGAAATGAGCGAGACACTTGAGAAGACGGTTGCGTATAAGAGCCCTTTATATGAAATGACGCAAACCACCCCCACGTGCCTGTGGAACGACTCGGCAACCCTTTCCGAGTTGACCTACTCCATCGAGCACGGCGCGGTGGGAGCGACCTGCAATCCGGTGATCGTACTGGATGCGCTCAAGAAAGAACCTCATCTGTGGAACGATCGCATTCGCGCCCTGGCGATCGAGTTCCCGATAGCAACCGAAGAAGAGATCGGATGGAAACTGGTGGAGGAAATATCCGCCAAGCGATCCGAATTACTGCGTCCGGCCTTCGAAAAGTACCGGGGCCGGAACGGTAGGCTCTCGATCCAGACCGACCCTCATTACTATCGCAATCCGGCGGCTCTATTAGAGCAGGCGCTACGCTTCGATGCCTTGGCGCCCAACATGATCGTGAAGATTCCGGCTACGCACGCGGGTATCGCCGCTATCGAAGAGACCACGTATCGCGGTATCAGCGTCAACGCCACCGTCTCCTTCACGCTGCCGCAATGCATTGCTGTGGCCGAAGCGGTTGAGCGTGGCTTGAAACGCCGGGAGCGGGAGGGCCTGGATATATCCCGCATGGGCCCGGTTTGCACCGTCATGGCCGGCAGACTGGACGACTGGCTGAAAGTCGTGGCTGAAAAGCGGGATATTACCCTTGACCCCGGCTATCTGGAATGGGGGGGAGTCGCCGTCTTCAAGAAGGCTTATAAAATCTATCGCGAGCGCGGCTACCGGATCCGTCTGCTCTCCGCCGCATTCCGCAACCACATGCATTGGAGCGAGTTCGTAGGCGGCGATGTGGTGATTTCTCCGCCCTACAAGTGGCAGGTTCGCTTCAATGCGAGCGATGTAAGTGTGGCTCCGCGGATCGAGAAGCCGGTCAATCCTGAAATCGTAGAGGAGCTGCTGCACAAGTTTCCTGACTTTGGCCGCGCCTACAACGAGGATGGGCTTTCGCTTATCGAGTTCGACACGTTTGGTCCGACGGTCCGTACACTTCGCCAATTCCTTGAGGCGACGCATGAATTAGCGGTTCGCGTCCGGGATCTGCTACTGCCGAATCCGGATTTGACCGCATAGGCTGCGGTCGCCCCTGCCTGCCCCACGCCAACCCGGGGCAGGCGGGATGACAAAGTTACTGCATCTTCCTTCTTCGAACGTGCGGTTTTTTCCTTTTCACCACCCCCATAAGCCTATGGGGTATCCCACCGATAACTGCACGATACAGAAAGCTTTCACTAAGGCCTTAGCAGGTTTTCGCCACAGCTTTAGTTACAAGAGTTCATTACGGAACTCGTTCTTCTAAATACTTCTTGACACATGTTCAATGCCAACTATATGACATTATCGCGCATTAAACTGACTAGCTGGCATCCACAATTAGTTCGCTATGGAACTACTTAGTCGTGTTCTGCGCTGGACATAGCGAAGGCCATGGTCAGACCTTTCATGTCACAGGCTTCATCGGCCATCGCTGACCAGACAAGAGCCGTAACTTTAGGAGAATTACCTGTGATGAAAACACATAGCTCACATAAGCAGATGCGTTATCTATTGCCAGTGTTCGCGCTGTTTCTCGCAATGTCGACAGCAGCCATGTGGGCGCAAGCCGGCGGCGGATCCATGGTGGGAACGGTCCACGATCCGGCAGGTGCAGTCGTTCCGAACGCTACCGTCACCATCACCAACACCGATACCAACACTACCTATCCGGTGGCCACCAATGGTGACGGCCGCTTTCTGTATCCTCAGTTGCCGGTCGGCACCTACAAAGTCACCGTATCTGCGCCAGGCTTCAAAGAGGCCGTTCAGGAAGGTATTACGGTATCGATTGGAACTACTTCCACCCTCGACATGACCCTGCAGGTAGGGCAGACGTCGCAATCAGTCACAGTCACCGCGAACGCGCAGCAGATCCAGACGGAGAGCAGCGACGTAGGCACCACGGTCCCCGGGAAGCTGATTGCCCAACTGCCGTTGAATTTCAGTGGTGTGATTCGCAGCCCCCTTGAGTTCATGACGCTGACCCCGGGCTTTCAGGGAGATTCCACGGGCAACGCCCAATCGCAGGCTAGCTTTAAACTTAACGGCGCGGGAACGGGGCAAGCTGACGTGATCCTGGATGGTGCGTCGATTCAGCTGGCTTCACCGAACTACCAGTGGAACTTCGGCATCAGCGTCGATGCGGTCTCTGAGTTCAAAGTACAGACCAGCACCTTCGCGGCGGAATTCGGGCGTACTGGCGGCGGCTTCGTCAACGTGGCCTCCAAGTCGGGAACCAATGAGTTCCACGGCGCCGTGTATGACCTGCTGAAGAACGCGGCGTTTGACGCCAACAGCTGGCAAAACAACCACACCGGCGTCGGCAGGCAGAACGATACGCAAAACGACTTTGGCGGATTTGGAGGCGGCCCGATATTTATCCCCAAAATCTATGACGGCCGAGGCAAGAGTTTCTGGTTCTTCAGTTATGAAGGCTTTCGCTTCAAGTCCGGTGGCCCCGCCCTTACCTCGACGGCAACGCCGGCTATGTGGGCCGGAGATTTTTCCCAGGTCCTGAACGGCGAGACCATCAATGGCGTCACTTACCCGGCACAGAAAATCTATGATTACACTACCTGTTCCGGAGCAAACCTGGGCAAACCTTGCCAAGCGTTTCCCAATAACCAGATTCCAGCGGACAGGCTGGACCCGTATGCCAAGGCTTTCATTCCCTATCTCCCGGTAGCCACCAATCCCAACCAGCCTTTTCAGAACCTCGCATATACCCTCACGGCGCCGATCAACAATGATCTCTATTCGACCCGAATCGACCAGAATATCGGGCAAAAGCACAAGATCTTCGGCAGCTACGCGCAGGCCGACCTGCCGATTATCAACGTCTATTCCTATGGACCGCCGGGGCTTTACGACCAGAGCTTTGGCAGTACAACCACGCACTATGTTCGTATCGGTGAAGACTATGCCATCACGCCCACGCTTTTAAACCATTTCAATGGCGGCTATACGCGCCGCTTCCGGATCGAGCAGGGCGAAGGCGGCGTTGGCCAATGGGCAGATAAGATCGACTTTCACGGTTACTATCAGGACATTCTCATCCCCGGTAACAACATTCAGTACATCCCCGCCACGGCAGCCACGATGCCCACACCGCCAGGAGACAACAGCACCTTCATAGACAATAGCTTCCAATGGGACGATTCGGTGTCGTGGGTTAAAGGCAACCACAACTGGAAGTTCGGGATGGTGTACCGGCGCCAGGGCTTCAATTCGAACTACTTCAGCAACGCCTCTCCCCAGTTCGGCTTCACCAACGCTTTGACTTCCGCTGGAAATCTGGCAAACGGCAACCCCGTCGATCCGAACTCCGGGTCGGGCGCGGCATCCTTCTTTCTCGGGGCAGCGTCGAACGGGACGGTTGGTGGCCCCCAAACCGCTGCGATGCGCGTACACGGTTGGGGATTCTACGCCATGGACGACTGGAAGGTTAGCCCCAAGCTCACCCTGAACCTGGGCCTGCGCTATGAGATCCCACAGCCAGTATTTGAAGAAAAGTGCAGGACATCTCAAGTCAATCCAACCCTTGCCAATCCCGGTGCCGACGGCTTGCCTGGCGCGTACGAGTTTCAGGGAACTGGCCCGGGCAGAGACGGCAGATGCTCCCCGATGAACCAGTATTGGGGATCGTGGGGGCCTCGCGTAGGCTTTGCATACCAACTCGACCCTCGGACGGTGTTGCGCGCCGCTTACGGCCTCTACCAAACCCCGCTGAAGATATCCAACTTCGCCAACACCGACAGTCTGGGCTTCTTCGCCGCCGGATATAAATGGCCTACTCCGATCAACCAACAAACACCTTCCGTTATCCCAAGCACAGTGCAAGCTTATCCCGGATCCATCCCGCCAACCATCACCCCAACAGCCCTGAACGGTAACGGTGGCGGCGGGGGTGCGGCGAGCGGCGGCCCGGTCTTCCTACCCAGCAGGCTCGCCAGGCCTGGCGACGTGAATAATTGGACACTCGACATACAGCGCGAGTTCCCCGGCCAATGGCTCGTCGATATGGCATACGTCGGAAACCATGGAAGTCACTTGCAGGCGTTGCTTAAGGATCCCAACGTGGCTCCTGCATCAGCCCTGGTATACGGCAACTGTCTGGCGGTTCCACTAGCGGGATCCGCGGGCAACCCGGCTTGCGGGGGACTACCGGCTGTCGGCACCCCGTACACGAACTTCCAAAACGACTTTGGCTCTGGGGCTACGGTTGCCCAGGCTCTGCGCCCTTTCCCGCAGTACTCGACCGAAGACCTGGACACGTCGTTCAGCGCCAACCCTTGGGGCAATTACAGCTACGAAGCACTGCAGATACAAGTAACCAAGCGCTACGGGTCTGGACTGACGATATTGAGCAACTACACATGGTCGAAGAATCTTACCGACGCCGATTCGGACTATGCCCCCCAGGAAGCGTGGAATGGCGGCGTCGGCGGCATGTTTGATCCTTATGATCCCAGAAAGGAAAAAACTTACAGCGAATTCGATCAACCGCAGCAATTCAAGATTGCTTACACCTATGAGCTTCCTTTCGGAAAAGGAAAGAAGTGGGGCGGCGATGTCAACAGATTAACCGACGCGGCGATCGGCGGCTGGACGTTAGGCGGTGTGGATACCTACGCGACTGGCTTCCCTCTCTTCGTTCAGGAAAACAACTGGACCGCTGGTACCTTTGCGGGTGCAGCAACGGGAGGCAACGCACGGCCTAATGTGGTCCCGGGGGTAAATCCCAGCGCCTTCTTTGGTCATCTTGGGAAATATCAATTTGGGACGACTGCCAAGATCAACGCTGCCGCTTTCACCCAGGCGCCGAACTATACCTTTGGAAACGCTCCTAAAACGCTGGGGAATGTGCGCAACTTCACCCACAAGGAAGAGGATCTGCAAGCTTCCAAGAGGATCCCGATCCCGGTGTTTGCGGATCGGATCAACTTCCTCTTTCGATTCGACGCGTTTAACATCTTCAACCGCCACAGCTTTGGCTGTATGGATTACCACGTGGGCGATCCAGCGTTCGGACAGTTCCAATGCGGTACCGGTCCTAACGCGGAAACCAACAACAATGAGTCGGGCATCGTCTCGTCGGCTCGAACATTACAGGCGAATTTCCGAATAACGTTCTGATGTAAGTGGGGTCGGGAGGCTTCGACCCGGATTTCCTGCTCGCTGCTCTAGACAGGTCTGCGTATGCGGCTTTCTTCACGGAAGGCCGCACGAGACTCCTTGATTCCACCTAGCCGCACATGAAATCCGGGGTGCTGCCTCCCAACTCCTATTGTGAAGTGTGGTATACAGAATGGCAGTAAAGAGGGGGGAGCGCGACAGGCTTTCCCCTATTCTTTTTCTGCTGTCGCCGGGCAACTTCATGCGTTGTAGCAGCCATCGGTTTTTGATCGTCGGGTCTTCCGCTCTCTGCGCCTTCTCTTCCCTCCTTTGCCAGACGAACGCCTGGGCCCAGGATGCTGACGCTGCGGCGGCGCAACACTTCGCCGCAGCTCACCAGGCCCAGGATGCAGGAAACCTCGACCTCGCGGCACGGGAGTATCTGGAGGTCATTCATCTGCGGCCCGACGTGGCGGAAGCTTATGCAAGCCTGGGGCTGGTCTACAACGCACAGGGAAAATATTTGGAGTCGGCCCGGGCCCTCGGTAAAGCGGAGAAACTGAAGCCGGCTTTGCCAGGCGTCAGCCTGTATTTGGGTATTGACTACGAAAAGCAGCGCCGGGCAAATCTGGCGGTCCCACAACTGGTTGAGGCCGTTCGCCTGGAACCGTCCAACAAGGAGGCACACACCTGGCTGGCAAGAGCATTGTGGGATGATGGCCGAACTGAGGCAGCATTCGAACAGCTACGCCAGACCGCTCTGCTTTTTCCCTCCGATCCGGCTCTGCTACTGGACTTGGGAGAGGCCTATCGCAAGGCGGCGGATCTGGGCATCGAGCGCGTCCTTGATCATTCCAGTGGAACTCCGCTGCTGCATCAGGTCTATGGGGATATCTATACGGATGAGCATGCGTGGAAGAATGCACTGGCTCATTACTATCGGGCTCTCGATCAGGATCCCCACTGGCAAGGCGCGCACTTCGGGCTGGGCGAAATTGCATTTCATCAGGAGCAGCTGAATGCTGCGGCGCAAGAGTATCATCGCGAGCTGCAGGCGAATCCCAGCTCTGCCGCTTCCCTAGCCAGGCTTGCCGAAATAGCGATGCTCGAGGGCAAGCCGGACGAAGCACTCACTTTGTTCAGTGCTGCGATTCGCATCTCGGGGTATCAGGCCGCCAATGCTCTAGGTTTGCCTCGACCTTATCCGGCCGCGAGCGAAGATCTAAGCGAACAGGCTAAGGCCCAGTTACGGTCCTGTTTGTCCGCATTGGAAGGGGCTCCAGCGAGCCCTTCGCGGAGTTTGGCCCTCGCGGTTACTTATGCCCGCCTGGGCAACAATGATGCATCGCTCTCCGCCTGGCAGGATTTCACCAGGAGTACGCCGCCTTCGCATCCATCCAGTGCATACGCGCGCGGCCAGGACAACTTCGATCGCCAGGATTTTAAGGCGGCTGCAACCGATCTGAACGCCTGGGTTAAGTTGCATCCAACTGATCTAAAAGCCGACTACCTGCTGGCGCGAACTTATAGGAACCTATCTCTCTCCACGCTCGAACAGTTACTCTCTGTGGCCCCGGATTCCTACCCAGCACATCAACTCCTGGCTGAGACTTATCAAAATGCAGAGCAGGATGCCAAGGCTCTGGCTGAATATAAAACGGTCGAGAAGATCGCCCCTGATCTGCCAGGGGTACATTTCTCCATCGGTCACCTGTTGCTAAAGATGGGCCAGCAAGATCAGGCGGAGGAGGAATTTGCAGCCGAGCTGCGCACGAATCCAGACCACGGGGGCGCGAATGCGGAACTGGGAACCATCCTTCTGAATCAACAGCAACCGGCCAAGGCCATTCCACACCTGGAGAAGGCCCTGCAATCGGACCCGGATCAGTGGTCCACTTATCGCGACTTGGGCAAGGCGTATTACATGGAAAAAGACCTTCCCAAGGCAGAAGCGGCACTGCAACAAGCGATTCGCCACGATCCCGAAGGCCAAGCCCATTTCCAGCTCGCGCTGGTGTACCGTTCGCTGGGCAAGAAGGAGGCGGCGAATGAGCAGTTCGAGATCGCTCGCAAGCTCAAGCTCGAAGGTCTGACTCACGCTGAAACACAAATGGACACACTGGAATCCATACACCAATGATCTGTCGCCGGGGACGGTTTTACAGTTCCTATGCTTCGATTAGAACCGTAATGTGTGGTTTTCTTTGGCGGAAAACCACGAGAACGCTTTTCACTTCGGGCAACACCCACCGTAGAATCCTTTGGGCCGCCATCCTGGCGCCGATTGTTCTCTCGTTGATGACGCTGGGACAAGCCGATTCATTGCAGCGCGGCCTTGAATTATTCCGCCAGGAGAAGTACGAAGCGGCACTGCAGCAATTTGAAGAGGCGAGGCGCCAGCAACCCGGCAATGCTTCGATAGATAACTTTATCGGAATCACGGAGACAAAACTTGGCCGCTTGGACGAGGCCAATAAAGACTACGAGACCGCTATTCGTATTGACCCGAAGCTTGCCGGTCCGCATACCAACCTCGGGTTTAACTATCTCAGTAAAAAACAGTATGAACTGGCAGAGAAGCAATTGCGAACAGCTTTGGCTCTCGATGGCGCTGACCCTTTTACGCACTATTACCTGGCTGTCCTTTACCTGACGACAAAGCGCGAAAAAGATGCCATTCCGCATATTGCACCCGCCACCGCGCTGCTCGAAAATGATCCTCCCGCTGCCATGCTGGCCATCAAGGCAAGCCTCACCTACGATGACTCCGCGGAAGCATTGAAACTTATCGATCTGCTGGAGCAGCAGTCCCGATTTTCTGCGCAGCAGGAGTACGAGTTAGCCAAAGCGCTGGATCAGCGGCAAATGTACGTTGAATCTGCGGCGCGCTTTCGGCGCATCGCACAGATGCAGCCCTCCGGGCCGAACCAGTACAACCTTGCTCTTGCGCTGGTAAAGGCCAAGCAGACAAAGCAGGCGCTTCCATTGCTGGCCTCCTTAGCCGCGCAGCATGCAACCGACGCAAACCTGTTGAGCGATATCGCGTCTGCCTACGAATCCGCGGGAGAGAGCGCGCTTGCCCTGGACACCTGGCAGAAGGCCATTGCCGCCGATCCCGCTAACCCCGACCGCTATCTTGATTGCACGCGGCTGCTGATCGATCTGGACCGTTATAAAGAAGCAACCGAGATTGTGCAGCGCGGTATCTCGCTGGTTCCCGATGACTATCCACTGACCATGCGTTTGGGTGCTATCGAGATGATGACCGGCGACCACGCCCTGGCTCGCGCCACCTTCCAAAAAGCGATCGCGGAGCATCCAGGGCTTGCTCTGGGCTACGTAGCCGTGGCGCAGAGCTACATGAAAGACGGAAACGATGAGGAAGCCTTGAAGGTGCTGACAGATGCGCGGGCTGCGGTCCCGCGCGACTTTGCCCTGGAATATGTTTTCGGCCTGATCTCGTTTCAGCTGGGACAGCAGAAGCAGGCGATGGAGGCATTGAAAAGTGCAGAGGAATTGCAACCGGCGGTGGTGGAACCGCACTACCAGTTGGGTCTCCTTTATATGAAGACGCAACAGTGGAAAGAAGCGCAGGAGGAATTCGAGCAGGTACTTAAGCTTGACCCAAGCAACGCGCCTACCTATTACCAGCTTAGCCGGACTTACCAACGCCTGGGCGAAAGCGATAAAGCGCAGCAGATGGCTAAACAGGCAAGTCTGCTCACGAAGACGCAACAGGAAGATGCGATCAAGACGCAACAACTGCGCTTCGGTATCCCTCATCAAAACTGACAGTTCATTACGGAACTGTTGAGGGAAAAATTTGCTTGACACCCTTGTGAGCGCGCAGTTATGAACTTAGCTGCGCATGTTCATCTATCTTTAGTTCATTACGGGACTCATGACAGAAGCGCCCATCATCATCAACGATGAAAAGGAGTTGGGGAGCGAACCGCATGCGCTGGTTGCTCCCAGCCGCAAAGAACCGGGAGTTCTCGTGCATGAATTCCATTTTGATCCTGACTCTCCTGGTAAGTTCATGTTTGATGAGAAGTTCCAGAGTTATCTCAAGGCGAAGGGCAATCCGATCGCCGCACCGACGGTGACCAGATGGCAGAGCTTCGATTGAAAGGGACTATTCGCGTTTCGGGGCAGCCAGCCCAGGACCATGTCCTGGGTTTTCACCCTGGTAAATTTAGCCCTCGGGGGAACGAGGGGGAATGGCAAGAGAACGAAGAGCACGCGGCAGTTCGCATCGCCACCGGCGTTGGCTCTGTATCAGGGCCCGACTTTAGTCGGGCCGCACAGTACGCTTTTCCTGAAGGGTACGGGCCAAAGGCCGTAGTCAGCCGGCAGGATGAAAGGGGGCTGTTAGCCCAAATCTTTGTTGGACCTCCACGGCCCGGACTCAAGTCGTGAACTGATTACAAAGCATCAGGGCGGCGCCCATCAGAAAGCTCGCGCATTCCGCAGACTTCGATCAGTTCGCCCTGTGAAGCGTCGTACCTCGTCAGAACAAAGTTTCGAAAGGAAGACCGGTGAGCCCCGAAAACGCATACACTCCTCCTGATGAAATGCCGCCGTCGCGCATCCATCGGGTGCTGGTGGGACAAAAAGCTTTGCTGACGGGAGCCAGCAAAGGACTTGGCCAGTCAATGGCGATCGCGTTTGCGCAAGCCGGCGCGGATGTCCTGGTGAACTACAGCACGGACGAGCAAGGGGCGCGGCAAACCGCCGCAATCATCGAGCAACACGGCGGCAAAGCAGTGATCTTCAAAGCCAATGTCTCTCGCGAAGAAGAAGTCAAGGCCATGTTCGACTGTATGTTGCAAAGTTTCGGCAGGCTCGACATCTGCGTGCCAAACGCCGCCATACAATTGAATGCCAACGTGGACGAAATGACACTGGAGCAGTGGCAGACCGTAATCGATGTAAATCTTACCGGAATGTTTCTCTGTGCCCGGGAAGCGATTCGGGCATTCAAGCGGCAAGGGATCGACCGTTCCGTCTCCTATGCCTGTGGCAAGCTCATATTCATGAGCTCGGTGCACGACATCATTCCCTGGGCGGGTCATGCGAACTACGCCGCCGCCAAGGGCGGTCTCATGCTGTTTATGAAGAGCCTGGCCCAGGAGGTTTCGCACCTGCGGATCCGGGTCAATGCCATCTCGCCGGGGGCAATTCGGACCCCGATGAACGTTGAGAAGTTGACGACGCCGGAAGTCTTCGAATCCACACTGCTCAAGCTCATACCGGCCAAGCGGATCGGAGAACCGGGTGACATCGGACGGGTAGCGGTCTGGCTTGCCTCGGATGAGTCGGACTACGTGTACGGAACCACCATCTACATTGATGGTGGTATGACGCTCTATCCTGGCTTTATCGGAGCCGGTTAGATGAGACCTGCCGCAATCTTCCTCCTGGCGGCGGCCTTGCCGGCAACGGCTCGGCCTGCAACCATTGTGGTGACGATCACCGGGACTACCGGGGAGATCAAGGTTGGCGAGGGACCAATCTTCGGGCATAGCTCTTACCAAAAGATCCCTCCAGGCGATCCTTTTGTGTTGACTTATACCTTTGACGACGAAAAAGGAAAGCAGGCTATCTCCGACACAAGTGGCGATACGATCACCCAGTCGGAGATAGAAAACACCGCCCTGTCTTCGCCGGGAACCAACGCGGTTCTGCAGATTGGGAGCGCGGTATGGGAGTTTGGAGCATCCACCCGCTCCCAGGTAACACTTAAGACTTCCGCAACCGGCAAGAGCGAGCAGTTCGTGTTCACCACCCAGGCAGGCAGCAACCGCGTCTCCTCTCAAATAGTTCCGGCAAAGGGCGGGTATTGGCCGAAGAGCGGCGATTGGCGCTCGAGTTTCACCTCCACTTCGCTGGAGGGCAGCACGGCTTCCTTCTCTGCGGATAACGACCGGGTGTCCGCCAGAGGAAGCCTGATCCCCGCTGCCATCACCGTCACCGGAGTCGATCTTGATGGCCAGTGGCTGCGCGATGCCACCACTGCCGGAGGGCCCGGCCAGCCGAACTGGGAACGTCGGTGGCAGTTGGCCCACGCGTCGCCCCGAGGCGGTTACATCGTTGAAGAAGTAACCAGAACCATCCTGGGAACAAAAGCGGATGGCTCGCCGATCACGCCGTCTGCCATCAAATACTGGCAGGCGTGGGAAGTTCCCGCTGGATTAAACGCCCCAAGCGATGCATTGGACAGCTTCGCGAATCCAGCGCCGGCCGGCAGTACCGGAGAGGATCTCGTATCCGCGGAAGCGCGATTTTATGAGGGTCTGATCTTACCGCCCTCCTTCTCAGTGGGAAACAGCCCCTACGCGGGCAAGCGCCTATCGTCAACAACCGATCCAAAACTATCCACCACCAGCGCGACCCTGCCGGTTGTAGCCGGCGCAACGCTCCACTTTTGACTGAACCGGCGCAAGAAAGAGGTTCCCCTTGCTTTCACGAACCACCAGGCTTACCTGGATTGCAATGATGACGGTGACTATTTCCGCTGGCGCGGCATTGCACAAGCCGGTCCAGACCGCTAGTGGCAAGCTCCAGGGCATACCGGGAAAGGATCCCTCGGTCACGGTTTTTCGCGGCGTGCCCTACGCTGCGCCACCCATCGGCAATCTTCGCTGGAGGGCGCCTCGCCCGCCGCATTCGTGGGCAGGTATTCGCCGCGCGGATACGTTTGGGAATATCTGCGTGCAAAATGCACTCAAGCCCGGGTCCTTCTATCAGGTGGAGTTCTATGAGGCTCCGGAGCCCATGAGCGAGGATTGCCTTTACTTGAACCTATGGACCGCTGCATCCTCCGCTTCTGAGAAACGGCCGGTGATGGTTTGGCTGCACGGTGGGGGTTTTGTCGAAGGTTCAGGCTCTCTTCCGTCCTTCAACGGTGAGCATCTGGCGACTAAGGGCGTTGTGCTGGTAACCATCAACTATCGTCTCGGTGTCTTCGGCTTTCTCGCCTACCCGGAGCTCACTGCGGAGGGTCCTCAGCATTCCTCCGGGAACTACGGCATGCTCGACCAGCTGCAAGCACTGAAGTGGGTGAAAGCGAATATCCAAAATTTTGGTGGAGACCCGGAGAATGTCACCATCTTCGGGCAATCCGCGGGTGCATCCTCGGTGCTCAACCTTTGTGCCTCGCCGCTGGCCAAAGGCTACTTTCGTCGCGCCATCGTGCAAAGCGGCGGGTTCATGCCGGCTGAGGACCTCAAATCCGCCGAGCAGACTGGCGTGAAGTTTGCCAAACAGGTAGGTGCGGCCTCCATTGCTGAATTGAGAAGCAAGCCGGCGGCGGAGATCCAGCGGATCGCGATCCCTCCTCCGAGCGGAGCGGGCGCGAACATATCTAAATTCTGGCCTATTGTTGATGGCTATTTTCTGACTACGCCTCCGCGCGAAGTTTTCCGCGTAGGAAATGAAAATACTCACTCGCTGCTTGCGGGTTCCAACGCCAACGAAGGCACTACGTTCATTCCCCCGACGCTCACCGAGAAGCAATGGAAGAGTCAAATAGAGAGCCGATACGGAGCGCGTGCGGAAGATTATTTCAAGCTCTACCCGGTTAGCTCCGACCAGGAGGCATGGGAGGCAGCGACCAACGCTATACGAGACCTGATGGCCAGAACCGCGTTAGACCTGGCCAGATTCGAAAAGGACCACAAGACTTACATCTATTATTTTGATCGCCGGCCGCCAGGTCATGACAGCGATCACTATGGCGCGTATCACTCCGCCGAGTTGGTTTACGTCTTCAACAACCTGGACTCGGTAAAACGGCCCTGGACGGAAACCGACCGTAAGCTTGCGGATACTATGTCAAGCTACTGGGTCAACTTCGCGAAGACCGGCGATCCGAACAACGCAGGCCTTCCTCACTGGCCGGCTTTTGGCGCAACGCCGGCTCGTGGCCTGGAGCTGGGAGTGCAAGTAAAGCCTGCAACCATGCCACCCACGGAAAGACTGGACACCCTAAAGAAGGATGGTTTCGATTCGATGTTTTGATCCAGTTGAGAGCCTTTTTTTGAAAAAGTTCCCAATAGAACTCTTTTCAGGATATTGACAACAAGTGCTACGATAACCTCCCGTGAGAAATCAGGCTCGAAATATGAAGAACAAACCTGACACCAATCGTGAAGACGTTTCTCGCAAAATAGACAAGTATTGGGTCCCCATTATTGCGAAAACTATCGAGCTGCTGGATTGCTTTGGTTCGGCGGCCGAATCGCTAACGTTGGAAGAAGTGGTCAAGAGAACCGGCATTCCGCACACCACTGCCTATCGGATTCTGCATACGTTGGTATTGCGGGATTACCTTACCCAGTCCGGCCGTCAGTACCGGCTTAACCGGTTGCGGCGGAGATTGCGATTTGGCTTCGCCAACCTTTCCAAACACATTTGTATTGCGGTCGAGATCCAACGGAGCCTGGAAAAAGCTACCGCCGCGGCCGGCATCGATCTCGAGGTGTGGGATAACGATCGCAACGCAGACACCGCGATTCGCAATGCCGAAGCCATGGCCGACAGCAAGGTCGACCTGGCCATTGAATTTCAGCTATACGAGCACGTCGCGCCGGTGATCTCGGATATTCTTTCCCGTTCGGAAATTCCCTTGATTTCGCTGGTGAATCCGCATCATGGAACGGTCTATTTTGGCGTCAACAATTATCGCGCGGGATTCTCCGCCGGGGTCGCGCTGGCCGACTACGCCATCAGGCACTGGAATTCCGAGGTGGATACGCTTCTGCTTCTGGAGTCACCCCGCGCCGGCAGAACCATCCAGAGCAGGTTGGTAGGCGCTTTACAAGGAGTTCAAGAGCGGCTCGGACCGTTGCCGGAGAAAAGCATCGTTCACCTCGACGGAGGCGGAGACAAAGCGACCTCGCAAGCAGCCGCGGCCGGCGCGTTCAAGTCGCGATCGAGAAAGAGGGTTCTGGTGGTCGGGATCAACGATGAAAGCGCTATCGGGGCCGTGGACGCGGCCAAGCAAGCCGGGAACGGCACCGATATCGCGATTGTCGGTCATGGGGGAAGCATGGAGATTATGGATATTGTCGCTAACCCCAATAGCCCATGCATCGGCACCGTTTTTTTCCACGCCGAGCGTTACGGAACGGATCTGCTGAGTTTTGCCTTACCGATCGTACGAGGAAGATCGGCGCCCGTTGTTCACTACGTGCCCCATGAGTTCATGGGAAAAGATGCCATGATGCGAGAGCGCCGCGCCCTCTCGTCATAGATCCCGCCGCCCCCAAAGGCGCCGGTGAAGATTGGAATGTGCTTTGCAAAAACCAAAGGTCGCAATTTTTGGCATCGGCTTCATGGGCCGCGTCCACACCGAGGCGCTGCGCCGCCTGGGCAACGTCGAAGTGATCGGCGTTGCCGGGCGCACGGCTGAGGCAGCGCGCAAGTTCGCCGACAATCTTGGCATTGAGCGAGCCACGGGCAATTACGAGGATCTGCTGGCCGACGCTGACGTGAGCGTGGTCCACATATGTGCGCCCAACGATCTGCACTTTGCCATGGCCAACGCCGCCATGCAGGCGGGCAAACATGTATTGTGCGAGAAGCCGCTGGCCTCATCGGTTGCAGAAGCAAGTTCCATGGTCGCGCTGGCGAAACAGAAGGGACTGGCGAATTGCACCTTATACAACGTGCGCGCGTATCCCCAGGTGCAAAACATGCGCCGCATGTGCGAAGCGGGTGAGTTTGGAGATATCTATATCGTCCAGGGCACGTATTCGCAGGACTGGCTGCTCTACGACACGGATTGGAACTGGCGCATTGAACAAGGCCCGTCGCGCACCTTCGCCGACATCGGAACCCACTGGTGCGACTTAGCCGAGCACATCACGGGCCAGCGCATCACTTCGGTGTGCGCCGATCTGCACACCTTCCACAAAACGCGCAAAAAGCCGAAACACTCGGTCGAGACTTTTGCCGGCAAGACACTTCAGCCGAATGAATACGACGAGGTGGCCATCAAGTCGGAAGATTTCGGCGCGATGATGTTTGCCATGGGCGAGAATACGAGAGGATCGCTGACAGTGAGCCAGGTTTCCGGGGGACGCAAGAATCGCCTGTTCATCGAGATCTTTGGTTCCAAGGCCTCGGCCGCCTGGACTGGCGAAGCTCCTGAGGACCTTTGGATTGGCCATCGCAATGGGCCGAATGAGATCCATATCAAAGATCCTGTGCTCATGCGGCCGGAGGCCCGGAGCTACACCGACCTGCCGGGCGGGCACAGCGAAGGCTACCCCGATACCTTCAAGCAGATCTTCCGCCGCTTCTACAGAAGAGTCATGGATGCGAACGCGCCGGTCGATTATCCCACCTTCGAAGATGGAATCCGGCAGATGCGCGTTCTCGACGCGGTGCTCCAGAGTTCGCAGAAAAAGGCATGGGTAACGGTGTAGGACTGAGCGTTTTCTCTCGCTCTCACGGGAGTACTTTCGCATGGTGCCGGTAAGCGTAGCCCTCCTCCTGGCCCTTCTCGGATTCTTCCCCCCTCGGCGTGACAAATATGTGGGAGACGCGGCTTGTTCGTCCTGTCACCGGGAGCAGAGCGATCCTTACCAGCACACCGCCCATCATCTGACCTCACAACTGCCCAGCAAAGATTCGATTCTGGGGGCTTTCCGGGAAGGGTCGAATGTGCTGATGATCGCGGATCCGGCAACCGCGGGGGAGAACCCGGGCCTGTACTTCAAAATGGAAGCCAGGAACAGCGGGTACTATCAGACCGCGGTCGCCGGTTGGCCGGGCCACTTGCAGCAGCGTAGTGAACGGATGGACATCGTGATCGGGTCGGGCGTCCGCGGGCAGAGCTATCTCTACTGGCACGGTGAGCAACTATTCGAACTGCCCGTAAGCTACTGGTCGGACGGTAGCCGCTGGATCAACAGTCCCGGCTACAAGGACGGCACAATGAACTTTACCCGGGCAGTCACGCCACGCTGCCTGGAGTGCCACGCTACCTATATTGAACCGCTCTCGCTCGATCCCCTGACCAATCGTTATGACCAGAAGAGCCTGGTGGTCGGGATCTCCTGCGAGCGCTGCCACGGCCCGGGCGCGGACCACGTTGCGCTAGAGCGAACGAAAGCTCCTTCCGGCGGGGAAGCTATCTTGAATCCGGCTAAGTTCTCACGGGATAGACAGATTGATCTGTGTGCGCTATGCCACAACGGTATTCGCACGGAAGAGTTCGCTCCTGCGTTCTCATTTGTGCCGGGGAAACCACTGGACAACTACATGCAGCCAAATACAGGCGAGATTGCGGCTCATCCTGATGTGCATGGAAACCAGGTGGGTCTGTTGCAAAAAAGTCGCTGCTATCTCTCTTCGCCGAAGATGAGCTGCTCCACGTGCCACGACGTACACCAACCGGAGCGCCCCGCGGCTTCGTATTCCGATCGCTGCCTAAGCTGTCACCAGGTGGAAAGTTGCGGCATGTCGAAAACCATGGGGCGCAAGATAGCAGACAATTGCATTGACTGCCATATGCCCGTGGAACCGACCAATGCGATCGTTTCTGAAACAGCGGGCCAGGTTATCCGGCCTAAGATGCGGAATCACTGGATCAAGGTTTATCGCTGAGCAACGGAGTCATCGGTGGCGCCGGCTGCAATTCCGTCTCATGATGCAGGGCTCGCTGCAAGACGCTATCGGCTGCGAGCCGCAGGATTTCCGGCATCCTGGTGGTTCCACCGGCACGCGCCAGCACAGTAGAGATGGCGATATGCACCGTGACCTGGACCATGCCTTCCAGCTTCACATTAAGAGCAGAGCGGAGGGGCTCGATGGCCGAGCGCAACTTTGCGGCGACTCTGGCTGCACCACCGGGCCCAGTCGAGGGAAGAATGATGGCGATGGCTTCGACGCCGTAGCACGCAGCGAAATCCGTCGTCCGCAATACGCCCAGGACGGCGGTGGCAGCTTTGGCAAGACAAGGATCGCCTTCCAGATGTTCCCGCCAGTCATGGAATTGCCTGAAGTGATTAAAGTCAAGCAGCAGTAGAGAGATGAACGAGCCTTCGCGCAGCGTGCGATTCCACTCCCGCTCCAGGGCTTCATCAAACGCGCGCGCGGTGAAGAGCCCGGTCCGCGAGTCTGTCAACTCAGATATGGCAAGTCTTTCTTCCAGGGTTTTGCGCTCGCTGATGTCGCGAATGACAATGATATTTTCCCGGGGGACGCCGGTGACGGAATCGCACACCATGCGGTGCTTGATTTCCACCCATACCATCACCCCGTCTTTCATGCGCATGCGAACGATCGCGGGCGAGTTGCCGGCAAGCACAGAAGCATCTTCGTGAAGAAAAAATGCATCGGGTCTCTTGCCTGTCATCTCCTCGGGCTTCCAGCCCAGAACGTGGAAGGACGATGGAGAGACGTAGTGCAACACCATGTCCAGACCGGCACGGCAAATGATGTCGATGCTATTCTCGGCCAGGAAACGAAAGCTGGCCTCGTTGTCTCCAGACATAACTCCTCCCCAGTCTCCCATGTCATGAGGAGCCAATTGTGAAACCGCTATGGCCGCCGCTGATAGCCGCTACGTGGAGCGTTTCCGCGGTATAGCTTTCGATCGCCTGACTAAGTTGAAAATCAATCTCATCGGCAATGATCATCACTCCGATTAACAGCACGCTCGAGTCGATGCTCGCCAGGTTGTTCTGCAGGGTGTTGAATATGCTGACCTGCAGCATCCGCGACTCTTCGACCAACATGGCCGCGGTATAACCCTGCCTGAAGCGGTCAACGCCGTGCCTGGCGGCGCCGGCAGAGTTCGGCTTTTTCGTCCCTATAGACTGCTGCGAGCGCAGACGGTGAACCAGGTCACTGAAGACCAAAGGCAGATGGCTGCAGCGCTGCTCGAAACTCAATGGAATCGACATCAGCTTTGCCTCGGTTTGTAGGCGCTCGAACCACTCTTGAATGATGCCGCCTGTGGTGCGTTCGAGAATCGTAGCCACGGTCACGATCTCACGTGTGCGCTGAGGGCCGCTCGCCACTCTCTGATTTATGACCTGGATGAGGGAAACCACGTCCATTGGCTTGACCAGGATCTCATCCGCCTGGTGCAGTATGGCCTGGGCCGCGGCAGTCATCTCAGGGAATGCGCTTAAAAGCAACGTCACGGCCATGGGATTTGCATGGCGCATGGCGCTGACCACTGTGAGCCCATCTCCCGCTCCCGGCATGTGCAGATCGCTCAGCAGCACGTCATAGCTCTCTGAGCTGATGTACCTCAGCGCCTCCGGCACATTGGCAGCGCTGGTTACCGTGAAGCCAGACTGTTCGAGCACGAAGCTCAAGGTCATGCGCACGACTTCATCGTCATCGACCAGAAGAATCCTGGTATCGGCCATTTGTGTCTCTTATTCGGACTATCGGCGCATTTCAGAGATTGTTTAGCCAGACGTAGTCGCGACCGGAGGGGGGGCAGAGAAAGTTTATGCGGGCAGGCAAGGACGAATGGAGGCGCGGGATGGAATTGAACCACCAAACAAAGGCTTTGCAGGCCTTTCCCTGAACATTTGGGTTCCGCGCCGTCTATGGAACTTCTGCGACCAATATATATCGCCTGGAACGCTCCAGGCTAACCTTTTTGCAGGTCCACCCCGGTCGGCCGTAACCGGTTGCAAGCACAAACAGTAACGGACGTTTCAAGACTCAAGTCAACGTTGCGGACGAATCGACCGGCCGAATCTGTGCTCCATCTGTCGATACCAGGTATCGTCGTCGGCGGCGTTCATGTCAACGTATTCTTCGTCGGTGATGGACCTGCGCCACGCCAGCAGTGGCTCGGCATCCGGGCCCACCGGGTGACGCAGTTGCCACGTACCGCCCGCGACGATATCGAGGATCTTTTCTGCCACCAGCGAGGGCGGTACCGGTTGCTCGAGCGAGGCGGCAAACATGTGGGCGATACGCCGCTTCTGCGAGTAAGGTGTTTCGCCCGGCAGATCTTCCATAGCCCTTGCCATGGGCGTATCGATAATGCCGGGCTCAACGATTGCGACCCGGACGTTGAAGGTCTTCATCTCCTGTGCCAATACCTCGCTGAGCGCTTCCAGGGCGAACTTGGAGGCCGTATAGGGCGCAAAGGGAGATGTAGAGACGCGCCCTGCGACCGAGGTTACGTTGATGACGCATCCGCTCCTCCGTTTGCGCATCGTGGGCACTACGGCCTTGATGCAACGCAACGCGCCGAAGTAATTGGTCTCCATCACCGCACGGAAGTCGGACAACGAAAGTTCCTCCACCGACCCGCTACGCCCGAGACCGGCATTGTTCACCAGCACATCGATGTTGCCGGCCTCTTCATAGATATGCGCGATCGCTGATTGAACCGAGATGTCGGAGTCCACATCCATTACCAGTACCTTGATCGGCAGCCCCTCGCGCGCCGCCATCTCCCTTAATTGAGGGGACCTGGACGGGTTGCGCATGGTGGCGTACACCTTGTGGCCTGCACGGCCAAGAGTAAGCGCCGTCTCCAATCCAATTCCTGTGCTTGTGCCGGTGATCAAAACAGACGCCATCCTATGTTCTCCTTTTGCGCTCACGATCAGGTTCGCTCGAACCTTCGTCGTGACACCGACAAGGATATCTGTTTTGCACGCCTTCCTGTGCGACGAACGCCACCTCGTTTTCAAAGCCGGAACCCAGGACTCGCCCCGGATTTCCTGCACGCTGCTCTAGACAGGTCTGCGTATGCGGCCTACTTCACGGAAAGCCGCTTCCACCAAGCTACACAGAAAATCCGGGTGCGTCCTCTGCTATTCTCAGCCACGCTGTCCAAATTAGCTTTCGGTGTGCTGCTGTTTTGCCTCTATCAGCAACAACGCTTCATGGGAACCCAGATCTTAGATTTGTCATCCCGAGCGAAGCCGAGGGATCTGCTGTGCGCCTTTCTCCCAAACAAAGGCCCCTGCAAGTGAGCTCGCAGCTCTTTCCGCGCGGTTGTTTCGTTCCTACTTGGGTTATCCCAGCATGCAGTCGCTAACTAGAGATTGGTTGGATTCAGGACCAAGCCGTCAGACAAGAGCTGCTAGGTCACTTGCAGGGGCCTTTGTTTGGGAGAAAGGCGCACAGCAGATCCCTCGGCTTCGCTCGGGATGACAAATCTAAATTTTGCGTTCCCATAAAGCGTTGTTGCTGATAAAGGCGCAGATCTCAATGTGCTTCCTAATGACTTGGCAACTTGTAACTTGAGTTCTGACGCGTAAGCAAATCGGGGCGCCCCCTGGTTGGAGGGTGCCCCGATAGTTTAAAGCATTGAAGGCTAACTCAGCATCAAAGCTCTACGGCATGGTAGTAGTCCAGAACAAGTACTTCACTTTATAACCCTTTTCCATAGTTGGCGGGTGTGCTGTCCCCCACGCTTCGTGATTCCAGGTAACTGGCTGCAATTTATTGTGGAGCAGCTGGAAAACCATGGGAGGCGGAGCCTGCTCGCCGGCGTCCGCGTTAAAGGTGACCTTGATCTGACTTCCGTCGCTTGCCCACTGTCCAAACGACGTAATGGATCCGGTACCAGGGTCTTCGGTAACTGTGGCGGTTCCATCCAACCCCAGGCTCACACTCATGGACGGCGCTTTTTTATCAACTCGCGCTACATAGATCCCGGCAAGTCCGGCATGGGTGTTTGTATTGGCGGCGAGAACGGCTAACGGCGAAACCAATAATGTTGCGCTCGCTACCAGAACACGCAGGGCCGAGGTAAATGGCTTCTCAAGTATTCTCATGAAATCGCAAGGCATAATGAACACTCCAAAACAGCAATTTGTTACTAGCAATGTAACCCGGCTACATCCTTTGGCAATCAGGCTTATTAGAAAGTTGTAGCCCCAGGGTAACGCGGCAAGGATGACTAACGGACTGGAGCGAAGTTACGACCTATAGCTCCCAAGGAGCAAACGGCGTTGTTTGCTGGAGTTAGCGCTATCGGCGGCGGGGGCGCCATGCTACATTCTGCGCATGAGCCAACGCGATGCCGGCCTGCTGCGCACCATCGGAACCAGGGGCCTGACAGCCAACATCATTAATGGTGTTATCGGCGCCGGCATTTTCGCGGTACCTGGAGCGCTGGCCGCTTGCATCGGCCCCTACGCACCGCTGGCATTCCTGGTTTGCGGAGTGGCGGTCGGAGCGGTCGCCATCTGTTTCGCCGAGGGCGGCAGCCGCATGCCGACCAGCGGAGGACCCTACGGCTATGTCGCAGCCGTATTTGGACCACTGGCCGGCTATATTGCCGGCACACTTCTGTGGGTTGGCAATGTACTCGCCTGCGGCGGCGTCACCGCGGCCCTGGCCGACGCGGCGGTGAGCTTGTTGCCGCCGGTGTTCAAGGCGCCGGCTCACGCGGCGGTGATCGTCGCTGTGATTGGTGGCATTGCATTGGTCAATATGGGCGGAGTGGCACGCGGCGCGCGGCTGGTCGATTGGGCGACCGTGGTGAAATTGATTCCGCTATTGCTTTTCCTGGTCGTCGGCATGGGGGCAATCCATCGTGCCAATTTTGTGCAAACCGTGGCGCCCACTACCCACGGCCTGGGCCGCGCGCTGATCCTGGCTCTCTTCGTACTTACCGGCATGGAGGTTTCACTCAGTGCCAGTGGCGAGGTCAAGCAGCCCGCCCGTGCTATTCCGCGGGCGCTGGCCATCGCCATTGTGACGGTGACTGTGTTGTACATCGCTATCCAGGTCACCGCGCAGGGGATCCTGGGCGCTTCGCTTTCCCAATCCTCCGTACCGCTGGCAGATGCGATAGCCAAGATAAGTCCCGGGCTGCGGGTGGTGATGTTGGCCGGCGCGGCGTTGTCGATGTTGGGCTGGGTCACCAGCGATATCCTGGGCAGTCCGCGCATACTATTCGCTTTCGGACGCGACGGCCTGCTTCCGCGCGCACTGGGGCGCACGCACCCGCGCACCCATACGCCCAATATCGCGATTCTCTGCTATGCGACGGTCGCCATCGCGCTGGCACTGACGGGAACGTTTGCCGAGCTTGCTGTGCTCGCCACCCTCGCCAGTTCCACGCTTTATGCCGCGGGCTGCGTCGCGGCATGGCGGCTGGGGCGCGACGGTATAGCGCAAGCCGGCTCGCCGTTGAACTTTCGCTGGTTGGGCACGGCCGCTGTTGTGGGGGTGGGGAGCATGCTGCTGATGATCGCCTTGGCATCGCGCGCGGAAATCCTGGGCCTCTTCGTGGTACTCGCTGTGACCACAAGCGCCTACCTGGTGCAGTCCCGAACCACGGCGGAGCGACTGCCGGCAAAGCCCTGACTCCCGGGTTGAAGAAGAAAGGCATTTTTTGGACCGCAATCAGAAAATTCATGGATTGGGGTGACAGGGGGCTGCATCCAATCGGTGTGTCGAAGACACTACGGAGGAATCGTTAGCATGGCAAAGTATGCGTTGTATGTTGCCTTGAAGGCCAAGCCCGGCAAGGCAGACGAGGTGGAAGCTTTCCTCAAGCAGGGCGCAGAGATGTCCAAGGCGGAGAAGGGCACCTTGACCTGGTATGGCATTAAAGAAGACGACGGCGCTTACGCGGTCTTCGACACCTTCGATGACGAAGCGGGCCGCGATGCCCACCTGAACGGTGATATTGCCAAGGCACTGATGGCCAAAGCAGACGAGCTGTTCTCAAACAAGCTGCAGATTCACAAGATTCAGGTGATCGCCAGCAAGTAAGGCTCCCCTGTTCAAGCGAGAGCGTCCTCGCAGCCCCCGCGCTCCAAGCTATGGGCTCCCCAGGGGGCCCATAGCTATTTCGCAAACAGCTTAAAGCTTTCGAGATAGCCCTGCTCTCGCCATTTGGCGCAGGTGTACACCCTGCCTTCGTCAATCAGTACGTCCATCGAATGAAACCAGGCAATCTCACTCCGGATCTTGTCGTGATGAGACTGTATAAGGTCATTCAGTTCGTTAACGGTGAGGCCTTCGGGATGAAGGCGCATCAAGCTCAAGACCGTCTCAATGGCACGGTCCTGCTCTGGAAATTTACGACTATACGGCACGATTCCACCTCACGGACTTCCATTGCTCTACCTGGAAGGGGGGACCCTTGGGTGTGGAGCCTTTTTTCGGGAAAAATCATGGATTCATGACGGACGGCCAATAACACAGCCACGATGGCAAACCCGAAAGGCAGACACAAACAGCAAATGTATCAATCACAATTCCTCGGAAGCAGCATAGCACTAGATTCGATTCGCACCACGGCAAAAATTTAGCGGCCCCGGCGCCCTGCGGGCCAAAGCGGAACGGCAATTGCCAGATTGGAAGCGTCAGTGTATTTACTTTCGATTCCCTGTTTCGTCCCTGGTTGTTACAAAATCAATGGTTATCATCACAAGTGGGCGCGAAGCCGGCTTCATCTGCGGTTGAATGCAACCACCAATGCACGTGCCCAGGGGAAATCACAACGGCTCACGCAGCGGGAACAACATACCCTTGGGGCTGCGCGGTTGGAGAGTTATAAGTTATTGATTTGCTTGGTAGCGTCATCGGGGATCGAACCCGAACTCTCCGCCTTGAGAGGGCGGCGTGTTAACCAATTACACCATGACGCCACGATGGGTTGAGGCAGGGGGGTTGATCTGCACCGCAGTCAACAAACGTTAGTATAGCAAAGCAGGGCCCGAGTCCGGCGGCTGCCTACAAGCCCAATTTCCTTACCTCATCGTTGTAATACTTGCGGTAAAGAATGTCCCACTCCTGGCTTCCTTCGACGATGATCTTGCGTTGCGAGGCGATCTTCTGCCGCGCTGCCTGGTCGATCTTCATCTCGTCGGTCAACACCTTCTCCAGCGCCTTACGCGCCTCTTGACGGATGGTATTCCGGTCATCCAGGAACTCACATTCGTCGGTCTCGGCAAGCGTATCGGCAACCACGTGCGCCAGCTTGTTGAGTTTGTCCCGGGAGAGTCTCACAATACCGCCTTGTATTTCCGCGCCAGCTCCTGCTTCACCTTCTTGAACATCTCGGCATAGCTGGCGCCGCTACGGCGCATGTCTTCCTGGTAGGCGTCAAGAATGACGCGCACTTCCTCGTTGATGCGGTCTTCCAGAGACAGCTCTTCCAGAATGGCCGCATTCACCCGCTCAGTGACAACAGCAACTTTCCCTGCCCGGATCATCTTGGCTTCGATCAGCTGATTGACCGTTTGGCGCGCCAGATAATTCACGTACTCCCGCGAAAAAATCATGTGATCTGACTGGGACTATAGCACATATGACGCGCCGAGCCGGGTCGCGCGGGGGCCCCGGGACTGCACAAAACCCGGTGCTCTTCGGCATTGGTTTGCGGTCGCAGTCTGCGCCTCCTGTCCAGCTTCACCGCTGCTCTTGCGGGCGAAAAGTCACCGTGCCCGGGGACATCTGCGACAATAGAGGCGCGAATATGCAGCCCGACGACCTGATATCTCTGAAAGACGACATGGTGGCCTTTATTGAGGGGCATTCGATGCGCCGCCTGCCTGGATTTATTACCGAAGATCTGCCAACCGTTCTGTGGGAAGACGACGACAATCCCGATAGCTGGAAAGACTTTGTAGAGATGGCCAAGACCGCCTCTGCGCCGTTCGTCACCATGAGCGAGGTAAAGCTGGAGAAGGAAGACATCGCCATGCTGCTGGAGCAGATCCGCGATGACAATTTTCCCGATGAAGCCGCGGCCGAAGTGCACGAGGCGCAATACCTGGTCAACTACGTGGGCAAGATCGGGTACATCCAGCTGGGCTTCGCCCACCAGGGCATCGTCTTTGTGCACGAGAATGCCACCCCCTGGTACGAGCGCTACCAGCAACTTTTGGAGTTTGTGGAAGACTTCGGAGACGTCGTTTTCGGAGATGACGAGGACGAAGAAGAAGGGTGAGTGCTGCCGGCTCCACTGCAGTAGGCTCCCAGGCCATCAAGTCTGCGACGCAGGGCCCGGCTGACACCCACTGGGTCCTGCCCCAGCCGAACGTTGCCGCCACAGCGCTGGCGCAAAGCGCCGGACTTCCCCTGATCGTCGCCGAGCTGCTGGCGGAGCGCGGCGTGCGCACTGCAGCCGAGGCAGATTTTTTCCTAAACCCCCGCATCGAACACCTGCTTGATCCCTACGCCATGCACGGCATGGCAGCGGCCGTTGCCCGGGTGCAGGCGGCCATTACCAGGCGGGAGGCCATTCTCATCTACGGCGATTATGACGTGGATGGGACCACAGCCATCGTCCTGCTCAAAACGGCCATCGAGATGCTCGGCGGTAAGGTGGATTTCCACGTACCCCACCGCCTTCGCGAGGGCTACGGGATGCAGGCCGCAGTGCTCGCCGCCGCGGCGGAGCAAGGCGTAAGCCTCGTCATCAGCGTCGACACCGGCATACGCGATTTCACCGCCGCCGAAGCCGCCGCCCACCTCGGGCTCGACCTCATCGTCACCGATCATCATCTGCCGCAGGAACTGCCCCACCTTCCTGGCTTGCCGACTGCCCTCGCTATCCTCAACCCTAACCAGCCGGCCTGCGGCTACGCTTGCAAGCACCTTTGCGGCGCCGGGGTAGCCTTCAAGCTCTCCCAAGCCTTGCTCGAAGCGTGGGATTTGGAGCGGACGCGGAAAAAGATCCTCCCCTCCTTCCTGAAGATGCTGGCCATCGCCACGGTGGCCGATGCTGTTCCCCTGCTAGGGGAAAATCGTGTCATCGCCAGCGTGGGGATCGAGCAGCTAAAGCGTCCGGCCAGTCCCGGCCTGCGCTCCCTGATGCAGGTGGCTAAGCTGGACCCGGCAAAGCGAACCCTTACCGCAACCGACCTGGCATTCCGCATCGCGCCCCGCATCAACGCCGCCGGGCGTATGGATGTCGCCTCCGACGTGGTCGAACTCTTTACCACTCGCGATGGGGTAAGGGCGGGTGAGTTAGCCGGCAAGCTGGACCGCCTGAACAGCGAGCGCCAGCAGGCTGAGGCCGACATGCTCGACCAAATAGACCGCCGTCTCCGGGAGGAACCGGACTTCCAGGCGAGCCGCTGCATCGTAGTGGAAGGAGAGGGGTGGCATCGCGGCATCATCGGGATTCTCGCCTCGCGAGTCGTCGAGCGCATGCGGCGCCCGGCGATGGTGATCGCGCTTGAAGGCGGAGAGGCCTACGGGTCCGGCCGCTCGGTGCCCGGCTTTCACCTGCTGCACGCAATCGAAAGCTGCAAGCAGCTCTTCACGCGCTTTGGCGGTCATTCCCACGCCGTCGGCTTTAGTCTCCCTGCCGCTCGCCTGGCGGAGCTGCGGAGTCACCTCGAAGCCTGGGCCGCACTGCACGTGGAGGAGACGGCGCCCAGCTTGCGCTGCGATGCGGTCTTGCCTCTGGATCAAATTACCCAGGCTCTCTTCACCTGGCTGCGCCGGCTGGAGCCCCTGGGCAATGGCAACGAGGAGCCGGTCTTTGTTGCCTACAACGTCCGCCTGACAGCCCCCGTGCGGCCTATCAAAGAGCGCCACGTCTGCCTGCAACTCGCCCAGGGGGCGCGGGGCGCCAGTTGGTCTGCCCTGGGATGGGATTGGGCGGCTCGCGTCCAGGCGCTCGGTCTGGAGCAAGGCTCCGTCGTCCACGTTGCCTACAAGCTGCGGGAAAACGTTCATCCAGAATATGGGGGACTGGAACTGGAGATCGCGGACCTGGTCCGCGTGTAAACTCCGGGCATGCCACGAGGCTTCTTCATTACCTTCGAAGGTCTGGACGGGTCGGGCAAGAGCACCCAGCTGCGCCGCTTGAAAGAATGGCTGCAAAGCAATGGATTGCCGGTGACGGCGACCCGTCAACCGGGGGGCACGCGGGTCGGCGATCGCATTCGCACCCTTCTACTTGACTCGCGTACCGAAAACCTTTCCTCCCTCGCGGAGTTGGGGCTGATGTTCTCCGATCGTGCGCAATCGATCGCCGAAGTCATCGGGCCTGCACTGGCAGCGGGACACATCGTGCTGTGCGATCGATTCACCGATTCCAGCGAAGCCTACCAGGGCGGGGGGCGGCAGTTGGGTAGCCAGATCGTACGCGACCTGCACGCCAGCTTGTGCGGTGGTCTCCAGCCCGACCTGACCCTGCTGCTGCTGCCGGATTTTGATCGCTCGCTGGGGCGCGCGCGGCAGCGCAACCAGCGTGCGGTGGCGGCCACAGGAAGCGACGAAAACCGTTTTGAGAAGGAGAGCTCTGCCTTCTACCGCCGCGTCTTCGACAAATACCAGGAGATTGCCGCCCGGGAGCCCTTGCGTGTGGTCGCAATCGACAGCGATGGCTCCATTGATGAAGTTCACCGCTGCGTCGTACAAGTTGTGCAGGGGCGTTTGACGGCGGCTGGTGTGTTGCGCTGAGCTGCGGCGATTCTATGGGCACAAGCGACGAGCGGCAGTGGCCCGTGCTGGAGCGGGACGGCTACCGCTTTCCCCCGGCTTGCAGATGAATCTGCCGTTTTATCTGCTGCGCCGCTTCTTCAAGCCCGGAAATCCGATCGCGCTCTTCGAGCACCTGACAAAAACCTATGGGCGCATGGCCCATTACCGTGCTGGCTGTTATCGCACATCAATGGCGGCTGCGGTTTGTTCCCGGACAAATCGTGGACGTGCAGCCCAAGATTACGCGCGCCCCAAGTATCCGATGATGTTTGTACCCGAGCCGCGGTAGAAGAACTAGCAAAACCAAAACGAATAGGTACCTCGTTCCCTGACAAAGATCAAGCTACGGCCTGCCCTACCCACACACCACTTTTTCCGCGGCCCGTTACGCTTGTGGCCATCAGCCCAGTTCGTTTCTGGTTTTTTGCTAGTCTCATGGTGTGGGCTTTGATCAATTTGCGGGGAACGTGGCCACGGTCCGCCATCTGCGCGAGGCAATCGCGGCGGAACGCATGCCTCCTGCGCTCATCCTTGCCGGTCCCCGCGGCGCCGGAAAATACACCCTGGCCATCATGCTGGCGCAGACTATGGCGTGCCTGCAGCACCCCGTCAGTGATGGCCTGCCCGATTTTTGCGGAGTTTGCAGCAACTGCACCCGCATCGCCCTGGCTTTGCCACTCGCCGACCGCGTAAACGAAGCCATCGCCGCTCGAGAGGAATTGCGTGAGGTCGATAAGAAAGAGACCCGCATCATCGTCCAGACCCATCCCGATGTGGTGGTTGTTCCTCCAGACCCGCCCCAGTTGCTGATCAAGCTGGGTCAGGTGCGCAATGTGCTGCAACGCATCTACCGGCTTCCCGCTGATGCGCCGCGCGCGGTGTATATCTTCACCAGCACGGCGTTCATGAAAGAGGCGGCTAATTCCCTGCTCAAAATTCTCGAGGAGCCGCCCGCCTACGCTCACATTTTTTTGCTGGCAGAAAATCCCGGCGAGCTCCTGCCCACCATTCGTTCCCGCTCCAGCATCTTTCGCCTGGGCGCGCTGCCCCCGGAACAGATCGAAGCGGTGCTGGCCGAGCGCCGCAAGGATTGGAAACCGAAGCAACGCGCACTGGTCGCGCGCCTGGCAGAAGGCGCCATCGGTCAGGCAGTCGGCTTCGATCTGGAAAGCTATCTGGCAAGCCGCCAGGACGCGTTGGTGATCCTGTACACCGCCGCCGGAGATGGCGCAGGTGAGACAGACTATGGAGCTCTCTTTCGCGTTACCGAGACCTACCGCGCGGGCGCGGAGGGGCAGCAAAAGACCAGCGCCCTGCTGCACTCATTCTCGAGCCTGGTGGAAGACCTCTTGCTGTTGCATTCGGGAGCGGGCCATTTGATTCGCAACATCGACCTGATGGCCGAACTGACACGCGTATCGCAAACCATCACCGTGGCCTGGATTGAGGGGGCCGTGCGCGGCCTGGATCAAGTGGAACAAGGCATGCGGCGAAATCTGCTGCGGTCTTTGTCACTGGACGCCTTCGCCGTCGGCCTATCTGCGCCATGATTTTCGGAATACGCCATTTTCTGCCGATTTTTGACATTTAAACCCCATTGGCGACATCCTGCATCCTACCCCTTAGACTCACATTGAGACCATGCCTGATTCTTCTGCCATTCCGGTTCGCCACCTCTATGATGCGCGCCCAGCCAAGGCAAAAGCCAAAGCCAATGGGCACGATCCGTCCACATTGGCTTCTGTCAGCCCTGCGGGACCGCGCAAGCTCATTCGTCCACATCTCCCGGCGCGCTTAGCGGCAAGCCGTTACCCCGCTCTCCTTTCTACCATCGCTCCCGCACACCCGGCCCACCATCGATGGGACTCCGCCGTAGAGAGTTCTCACGCAGAGGCGTTCTACTTTCAAAAGCAGATCCAAAGCCAGACATTGATGATGTTCGTGCTCGAAGACGGGGAGCAGATCGAGGGCATGATCGAGTGGTACGACCGAAATGCGATCAAGGTGCGGCGGGGCAAGGTGCGTACGCTTATCTATAAAGCTGGCATCAAATACTTATACAAGGCGGAAGAGAAGCCGGGCGTAGCAGTCAACGGGCGGCTTTGAGGAGCCGGTCGCGAATGGCAACGCCAAGTCCCTCCTCCGCCGGCAGTGGGCAAACAATGACGGTGGCGCCGGCGGCATCCAATTCCCGCAGGCCGGCAAAAAGGCGGCGCGCGAGCTCCTCCTGGTCCGTCATCTCTCCCCAGCGATAAATCAGGTATGGACGTCCGATGTTCACATCGCCAGGCAACATAATGCCGACCACTTCGCCCGCGGCTTGCAGCTGTTCAGCAAGACTTAATAGCCCGGTGGTGGCCCACTCCAACAAAATGAGGCGTGCGCGGGGCGAGTAGTGCTTGAGACCTACGCCTGGAGCGGGCAGTGCCGCGGAACCAGCACTCTGGAACTCACGATAGGCGATGAGCGACGGGCACAGGGCCTGCACCTGGGCGAAGGTCACCATGCCTGGACGATAGAGAATGGGTGGTTCCTCGCAGACATCGACCACGGTCGATTCGAGGCCCAGGGCTGTCTCCCCCGAATCGATGACCGCGTCGATGCGCCCATCCAGATCCTCAAGAACAAATTCCGCGCGTGTGGGGCTGGTTCGACCAAAGGAATTCGCGCTGGGCGCCGCCAGCGGCACTTGGGCAAGCTCGATCAACCTGCGGGCAACCGGGTGACGCGGCATCCTTACTCCCACCCGGGGCCGCCCCGCAGTCACGATTGCCGGTACCAGAGGAGCTTTGGGCAGCAACAAGGTTAAAGGACCGGGCCAGTAGGCTTCCATCAACAAGCGGCCGTTGTGCGGTATCTCGCCCGCTACCATGCTTAGCTGCTCTTCGCTGACCACGTGCACGATTAACGGATCCCAACCCGGTCTCTGTTTAGCCTCGAAGATGGATCGTACCGCCGTCTCGTCGAGCGCATTCGCACCCAATCCATAAACCGTCTCGGTCGGGAATGCCACCGTGCCGCCGCTGCCCAGCAGCTCGGCGCCCTGCAACAACGATGCCATGGATGCCGGCGAATCGATGGCATTGGCATCGACAACCAGCCGCAATGTTTTTTTCGCGATCACCTAGGTCATTTTCCCATGGCAACAACGCGGCTAATAGAGCACCTTCGCCGCGCCGGGTTTGGTTGTTTGTATACATCGGAAGTGAAAGTGCTTTAGACTCCGGCCTATGCAGGCCATGGAAACAGAAGTCAAGATACGGGTGCTGGACCGCGACGCCTTGGAGCGTAAACTGCCGGCGCTTGGTTTCACGCAGGCCACTGCCCGGACCCTGGAACGAAACACTCTCTACGACACGCCCGACCGCCGTTTGCGCAACTCGAGGCAAATCCTGCGCATTCGCCAATATGGCAGCAAATGGGTGGTCACGCACAAGAGCGTCCCCAGTGGGCAAACAGAGGAGGGCCCGCACAAGAATCGGGTGGAAACCGAGACTGTGGTCGAAGAGGGGCCGGTGCTGGGCAAAGTCTTCGAGGCGCTTGGCTTCAGCCCGGTATTCGTCTATGAAAAATGGCGGACGGAGTGGGCCGATCAGCAAGGCCATTGCGTTCTCGATGAAACTCCCTTAGGGCTCTATGCCGAGCTGGAAGGCCCGAGCGACTGGATTGATGCAACGGCGCAGAAGCTCGGCATCCCGGAGAGCGAGTTCATTACGCTCAGTTACGGTCGCATTTTCGAAAGCTGGAGGGATGAAACGGGTTCCAAAGCGAACAACTTCACGTTTGAGGAGATCCCGGAGAGCTTCCGTCGGAAAGATTCGTAGCGAAAACCAGCAAACCGCAGGTCCCTGCCTAACCTAGGCGTCAGCGCCATGGCACTTCTTGTATTTTTTGCCGGAGCCGCAAGGACAAAGATCGTTGCGCCCCACCTTCTCTCCGCTTCGGCGCTGTTGCGCGGGAGCATCGGAGCTTCCATTGGCGCCGGCCATCCTGGCTTGTTCGAGCTCGCGCTTCTTCTTGCGTTGAAACTCCTGCTCCAGGGCATCGATCGTGGTCGAGGGCGCCCGTACCGGCACGGGAACAGGTACCGACGGCGGCCGAGCCGGCGTTGGGGCGGCGGGAATGGCTCGAGCTCCATTGCCTTCCAAAGTGGGCGGCGCGCCAACCGGAGAAAGAACCGGGGGAACGAATTCGCGGGAGATCTCGGGCGCCTGCCTGCGCGGTACTTGGGTGATCGGCTGGCCATCGGGTCCAAAGATCTGCATCAGGAAGAGGAAACGGACGGTGTCCTCCTGAAAGCGTCCCATCATGGCTTCAAACATGTCGAAGGATTCTTTCTTATACGCCACCAGCGGATCCTGCTGGCCGTATCCGCGAAGACCAATCCCCTCCTTCAGGTGATCCATGCTCAACAAATGATCTTTCCATAATCCGTCGAGCACGCTGAGCATCACCATGCGCTCGTGATAGCGCATTTGGTCGCTGCCCAGAATCGCTTCCTTCATCTCATACTTTTCTTTCAACCGCTCGAACAGCGTCTCCCCCAACTCGTGGCGATTCAGGGTATTGAGATCGATGCCTTCCTTCTCCAGATCAATGCCAAACTGCGAAGCCAGCTTGCTCTTGAGTCCGTTGATATCCCACTGGTCGGGGTGCATCGCTTCCGGCGCGTGCTCTTCCATCGCCGCGCTTAGTAGATTGGCGACATAGTCCTCGAGGATCAGCTCCTTTTGATCGAGTCCTTCGAGCAACTGCTGGCGCGTTCCATACACCGCCGTACGCTGCTTGTTCATCACATCGTCATATTCAAGCAGGTGCTTGCGGGCTTCGAAGTTCTGCCCTTCCACAGCCTTCTGCGCGGCCTCGATGCGGCTGCTGATCATGCGCGACTCGATGGGCACACCTTCTTCCATGCCCAGCTTCTGCAGCAGGTTCGATACCCACTCCTTGGCGAAGATGCGCATCAAGTCGTCTTCGAGCGAGAGATAAAACCGCGAGGCGCCAGGATCGCCCTGGCGGCCGGCACGGCCGCGCAGCTGGTTGTCAATGCGCCGCGACTCGTGCCGTTCCGTGCCCACGATGTGCAGTCCACCGGCGGCAATCACTTCGTCGTGCTCGCGCTCAGCGGCGGAGGCATACTGGGCGTAGGCTTTATCCCAGATCTCCTGCCTGGTCTCGAATTCCTGCCCCTGGTAGTAGAAACGCATCATGCCCGGGCCAGCCATGGGATTGATGGCCCCCTGAGCCGCGTTCACCGCCTGGGCCGCACCGCGCTTCAGCAGCTCCTGCTTGGCGGCGAATTCCGCGTTCCCCCCGAGCACGATGTCCGTACCGCGGCCGGCCATGTTGGTGGCAATGGTCACCATGCCAAGGCGCCCGGCCTGAGCCACGATCTCCGCTTCACGCTCGTGATACTTGGCGTTGAGCACTACATGCTTCACGCCCTTGCGCTGCAATATCGATGAAAGCAGCTCCGACTTCTCGATCGAAGTGGTGCCCACCAGCACCGGCTGCTTCTGTTCATGGAGCCGCGAAATCTCGTCGGCCACGGCAAAATACTTTTCCTTGGAGGTGCGAAAGACGACGTCGGGATTTTCCAGGCGGCGCATCGGCTTGTTGGTGGGAATGACCACGATCTCGAGCTTGTAGATATTCTCGAACTCCGTGGCTTCTGTTTCCGCCGTGCCGGTCATGCCGGAGAGCTTCTTATACAGGCGAAAATAATTCTGGAAGGTGATGGTAGCCAGCGTCTGATCTTCGCGGCGAATGTTCACCTGCTCCTTGGCCTCGATCGCCTGGTGCAGTCCATCGCTCCAGCGGCGGCCTGGCATCAGGCGGCCGGTGAACTCGTCCACGATGATGACTTCGCCGTCCTTCACCACGTAGGCCACATCGCGCCGGTAGAGTGAGTGGGCCTTGATCGCAACCTCGACGTGATGCTTTAAATCCCAGTTCTCCGGGTCGGCGATGTTGCCGATGCCCAGCAGCTGCTCGATCTTCTCCCATCCGTCATCGCTCACGCTGATGGTCTTGTGTTTCTCATCGACCACATAATCGCCGGTCAGAATCTTCTCTTCACCCCGCTCGATCTCTTCCCCTTGTTCGAGCGAGGGCAGAATGCGGTTCACGCGGGCATACTTGTCCGTGGTCTGATCCGTGGGGCCGCTGATGATCAACGGCGTGCGGGCTTCATCGATGAGAATCGAATCAACCTCGTCGACGATGGCGAAGTAGTGTCCACGCTGCACGCAATCAGCATAGTCAAACTTCATATTGTCGCGCAGGTAGTCAAAACCGAACTCGTTGTTGGTGCCGTAGGTGATGTCGGAGCCATACGCAGCGCGGCGCTGGGAGTCATCAAGATCGTGCACAATCACGCCGACGGTGAGCCCCAGGAACTCGTAAATCTTGCCCATCCACTCGGCATCGCGTTTGGCCAGGTAATCATTGACCGTCACCACGTGCACGCCATGGCCAGCCAGCGCATTCAGGTAGCAGGGCAGGGTCGCTACCAGGGTCTTGCCTTCGCCGGTCTTCATTTCGGCGATCTTGCCTTGGTGGAGCACCATGCCGCCGATCAATTGCACATCAAAGTGACGCATCTGCAGTACCCGCCGGCCAGCCTCGCGCACCACCGCGAAGGCTTCGGGCAGAATCTCGTTGAGCACCACTTTTTCTTCCGCTACGCGCTCTTCGGCGTCGTCGATGCCATCCAGCCGCGCGGCGATGCGGGCACGGAACTCCAGCGTCTTCGCGCGCAGCTCGTCGTCCGACAGAGCCTGCATAGCAGGCTCGAAAGACCCGGTCTGTTCGACCATGGGCGTCATCCGCTTGATCACGCGGTCGTTACTGGTTCCGAAAATCTTGGTTAAAGTGCTGGTGATCAATGGATAATTCCTTTTACTGTCCCGAGGGCCACTTTCACTACTCTAGTTTAGTTCACCCCGGGTATTTGGTGCAGAATACCCTGCTGGCGAAGGGAAAGAAGATTACCCCATGCCTAAACATTTTTCCCTTATCGTGTTGATTTTGCTGCAAGCCGGATCGGCTGCCGGGCAGATGAATATGGCGATGGGGCACAGCGGAGATCCGGTCCCCCCGGAGCAGCTACCCGCGCCGCAACGCATTGAGGGCGTTGGCAATGTGCGCTTTCCTATTTCCGCGAACACCGCGGCCCAGATGTGGTTCGAGCAGGGCTATAACCTGCTTTACGATTTTTGGGATTACGAGGCCGATCGTGCCTTTGAAGAATCCATCCGCTCCGATGCCAATTGTGCCATGTGCTATTGGGGCCTATACCAGGCGGAGAGCTTTAACCATAGCGTGACAAAGGCCTACGCACAGGCGTCGCTGGCCAAAGCTGTGAGCCTGGAAGGGCATGCGACGGCGCGCGAGAAGCTCTATATTCAGGCCGCCGAGGCACATGAGGCGGCTGTTCGCGGGACCGGAGCCGAGGACAAAGCAAAATTCGACCACGAAATCGAAATTCTCCGCACCCTGGTGAAAGAGAACCCCAGCGATAAGAATGCCCGCATCGCTCTCTCCGGAGCCGTCGACGATGGCTACGACGACAATGGAGAAGCGCGCAAGGGCAAGAAGGAGGCACTGGCGCTCCTGCAGGGTGTACTGAAGGAGGAACCGGAGAACTCCGCCGCGAACCATCTTTGGATCCACGCGGTCGAAGCCGGCCCGCATCCGGAACAGGCTTTACACAGCGCGGAGATCCTGGGCTCGCTTGCACCGGCGTCGGGGCACATGGTGCACATGCCCGGCCACATCTTTTACCGTACCGGGGACTACGCCCGGGCCCAGACCGCATTCGACGCTTCTGCCCAAACCGATGAACGCTACATGCGCCAACAGCACATCGCGCCGGACAATGACTGGAACTATATCCACAACCTGATGTACTCCGTGGCCAACCTGCTGGAGGCCGGGCGGTTGCAGGAGGCGGCCGAGGTTTCGGCCAAGCTGGGCAAGGCGCGCGGCCATTTGGAAGACACTCTCTACCCCTGGTCGCCCCGCGATGCCATTGCCCGTCTCAACCCCGCGCTGCCGATTGCTTTGCGCACCGCCGACTGGGCGCGCGTGGTGGAACTGGTCAATGCCGCAAATCTCGCCCAGGATATGCCGCACATGGAGTTCCTGGCCGGCGGCCTTTCGCAATTTGCCCTGGGAATGCAGTCTGTGGAGACACATGAACCGGATGTAGCCGAGCGCCACTCGGTGTTGCTTGATGCTAGCTTGTGGCGCATGTCGGAGCAGATAAAAGACCAGGAAGCGAAGGAAAAGAAGGCCGCTGCGCCCACGGGAAACCAAAGCATGTCGCCTGATCCCCTACCCCAACCTCTACTCAAGATGCTCTCCATCATGTCGCTCGAGCTGCGCGCTTCCATGCTGGCTACGCAGAACAACGTTCCCGAAGCCGAAAAGCTCTTCGCCGCCGCGCTCCGGGAAGAGAAGGAGCTCGGCTACCGCGAGCCGCCGTTCTACATCCGTCCAGCGGCGGAAAGTGAAGCGGCGGCACTCATGACAGCAGGCAAATGGCCGGAGGCTGAAGCTGCATTTCAGAAGGCGCTGGTGGAGCGTCCCAACTCTGGTTTCGCACTCTATGGCATTGCGCAGGCGAAGGAGAAGATGCGAGATGCCGGCGCAACCACAGTGGCTTACAGGCAGTTCCTCAACGCGTGGAAGACGGCGGACCCGGAACTGCCGGAGATGCAACATGCGCAGCAATGGATGAGCCAACATGCAGCGTCTGGCAACTCCGGCTCCTACTAAGTCACTATCCAAAAATCTCTCCCGAACACGTACGATGGGTGCCCCAGTCTGTGTTGCAGGATCGAAGGGTAAGATGATGGGACATTCTTCAGGAGGCACTTTGGACGAAGAAATAGTGCCGGCAGAAGCTTTCCCGCCAGTGACTCCGCAACCGCCGAAGCGAGGCATGCACTGGATATTCTTCGGCGCCGAGGGTCTGCGGGCAGGATGGGGCGTGCTGCTGTTCGTCGTGCTCTTTATCGGATTTAGCTTTCTTGCTGCCGGAGTCGTGAGGCACTTTTTTCATCCCCGTCACCTTACGGCTGTGTTCCCCCTCAGGCTGGCGCTGATTTCGGAATGCGCGCAACTGGTGCCCCTACTGTTCGCGACGGCGATCATGGCACTGATCGAGCGCCGATCTCTCCTGGCATACGGATACCAGGACAAGGCGAGAGTAGTGCGGTTTCTTTCCGGCTTGGTTTGGGGATTTGTTGCCCTATCCGTACTAGTGTTTGTTTTGTGGAAGGCAGGGCTGCTGGCCTTTGACGGCGTACAGTTGCACGGCGCTGCCATCTGGAAGTACGCCTTGGGCTGGGGACTCTTATTCCTGGTGGTCGCGGTATTCGAAGAATCGACCCTGCGCGGCTATCTGCAATTCACGCTTACCCGCGGCATTGGGTTCTGGTGGGGGGCGTTGCTGCTTTCGTGCCTGTTTGGGTTTTCCCACGGCACCAACCCCGGCGAAACGCCAGTGGGACTATTTGGGGCGGCAGCCATCGGGTTGGTCTTCTGCCTCAGCCTTTGGTATACGGGATCGCTCTGGTGGGCGGTAGGCTGCCATGCCGGCTGGGATTGGGCCGAATCGTATTTCTACGGGACCTCTGACAGTGGGATGGTGGCCCAAGGCCATCTGCTAGGCGAACACCCAACGGGAAAACTGCTGTGGAGCGGCGGCACTACCGGACCCGAAGGCAGCCTCTTAGCTTTGATGCTGGTCGCCCTCATGGCAGTGCTCATGTGGCTCTGGTGGGGACGCAGAATACAGTCCCCCTTCAGCGGCAGCGGCTGGAGACCGGCCTGGAGCAGAAAGCAGCCCACCGAAAACCTGCCGGTTTTGTAACTACAGGTAGGCCGGATCGGCCGTTTCCGTCTCCAAGCCCAATTCCGCGAAGGCCTCCTGGGCCCGCGCCTGGTCAAATTTTCCCTCCCGTGCCAGGCGGGAGAGCGTAGCGGCTACGATTGACTCCGCGTTCACCTCGAAGTGGCGGCGCAGATATTCGCGATTGTCGCTCCTGCCAAAACCATCCGTGCCCAGCGACACCAGCCGGGTAGACAGCCAGGGTGAAAGCTGATCGGGCACAACCTTCATGTAATCGGAGGCCGCGATAATGGGGCCCTCGGTTCCCTTGAGGGTTTCAAGGATGTAAGGAACCTTTTCCGGCTGGGTCGGGTGCAGGCGATTCCAGCGCTCCACTCCCAGCGCTTCACGCCGTAGCTCGTTGTAGCTGGTCACACTCCAGACATCGGTCTGAACGCCATACTTTTCCGCCAGAATGCCCTGTGCCCGAACGGTCTCGTTCAGAATGGGTCCGCTGCCGAAGAGCTGCGCCGTCGCCTTGCCGGAAGGAGCCGCCTGGAAACGATAAATGCCGCGGACGATGCCCTCGCGAACCCCCTCGGGCATGGCCGGCATGGCATAGTCTTCGTTGTACATGGTGATGTAGTAAAAGATGGGCTCGTTTTCCTGGTACATGCGGCGGATGCCGTCCTGCAGGATCACGGCCAGTTCATACACATAGGCCGGGTCGTAGCTAAGGCAGGTGGGAACGGTGCTGGCCAGCACGTGGCTATGCCCGTCCTGATGCTGCAGACCTTCTCCCAGCATGGTCGTGCGCCCGGCGGTTCCCCCCATCAGGAAACCCTTGCCGCGCGAATCCGCGAAGGCCCAGATCATGTCGCCTACTCGCTGGAAGCCAAACATCGAGTAATACATGTAGAACGGAATCGTGGGCACGTGATAATTGGAGTAGGCAGTGCCGGCAGCGGTAAAGGAAGCCATGGAGCCGGCCTCGGTAATGCCCTCCTCCAGAATCTGGCCATCCTGCTCTTCGCGATAGTAGAGCAGCATGTCGTTATCGTGCGGCGTGTACTTCTGCCCTTCGCTAGCGTAGATGGCCACCTGGCGAATCGCGGACTCGAGACCGAAGGTCCGGGCCTCATCAGGCACAATGGGCACAATCAGCTTGCCAATTGCCGGATCTTTCAGCAAATGGCGCAGGATGCTGACAAAACCCATGGTGGTCGAAACTTCCCGGCCCTTGGAGCCCGCCGTCCACTCGCTGAACTCCTTCAGCTTGGGAGCCTTGAACTCCAGCTTGGGCGCGTCGCGATGGGGCAAGTAGCCACCCAGGGCCCGGCGGCGCTCCTGGAGGTAGACAATTTCCGGGCTATCCGGCGCCGGCCGATAAGGCTTACCAAGTTTCGCCTCCTGCTCCGGAACCGGGATCTTGAAGCGCTTCACAAATTGGGCCAGCCCGCTGTCGGTGAGTTTCTTTTCCTGGTGGGAAGCGTTGCGTGACTGGTTCGCGCCCATGCCGTAGCCCTTGACCGTCTTGGCCAGGATGACGGTAGGTGAGCCGTGATGATTGATGGCTTTGCGGTAAGCGTTATAAATCTTGCATCGATCGTGGCCGCCGCGATGCAGATTCTCCAGCTGCTCGTCCGTCTTGTCTCGCACCAGTTCCAGCAACTCAGGGTACTTGCCGAAAAAATGCTGCCTCAGGTAGGCTCCGCCCTTGGCCTTGAACGACTGGTAGTCGCCATCCACACACTCTTCCATGCGCTTGAGCAGCAGGCCGGACGAATCACGTTCGAATAGTTCATCCCAATCGCTGCCCCAAACGACCTTGATCACATACCAGCCGGCGCCGCGGAAAATGCCTTCCAGCTCATCGATGATGCGCTTGTTGCCGCGGACCGGACCGTCCAGGCGCTGCAGGTTGCAGTTGACCACAAAAATCAGGTTGTCGAGTTTCTCCCTCGATCCGATGCCGAGCGCGCCCAAGGTATCCACCTCGTCGGTCTCGCCATCCCCGACAAAGGCCCAGATCTTGCGCTCAGTTTTTTGAATAAGGCCACGGTTCTCCAGGTAGCGCATAAAGCGCGCCTGGTAGACCGCGTTGAGTGGGCCGATGCCCATGGAAACAGTGGGAAAACGCCAGAAATCCGGCATCAGCCAGGGATGCGGATAGGAAGAAAGCCCGGGCTTACCCCTTAATTCATGGCGGAAATGCAGCAGGCGCTCGTCATCAAATCGTCCTTCGAGATAAGCGCGCGCATAGACACCTGGAGAAGCGTGGCCTTGAAAGTAGATAAAGTCGCCTGGCTGGTCTCCGTAAGTGGCGTGGAAGAAATGCTCGTAGCCAACTTCCAGCAGGGTGGCCAGCGAGGAGTAGGTGGAGAGATGGCCACCGATGCCGGCATCCTTCTTATTCTGGCCGTGCACCATGGCCATGGCATTCCAGCGGATGAGAGCTTCCAGCCGCTCCTCGAGCTTGCGATCCCCCGGATAGGGCACTTCCTCATGCTTGGGAATGGTATTCAGGTAGGGGGTAGTCAACGCCGAAGGGGTGGAGATGCCGGCTTCGCGCGCTCGCTGCCGTAAGGCCGCAATCAGCTCCGCGCCTTGTACCGGACCCTCGTCAACCACCACGTCATCGAAAGCCTCAATCCACTCTGCTACCTCTTGGGAAAACTTAGATTGGACGGGAAGAGCGAGTTTGGTTTCCATAATTTTGGCCTCTTCCAGTATATCGTCACCCAATACATATCCAGGTGTCCCCTACTTGCCGAGCTCCAGGCTGGGATACACGAATCCTGATCCCAGCGCCCTCAACGCTGTGCTAGATTGATGCCAACCCGCGATGTCCACCTCTTCTTTCTCCAGTAGCCAAGCCGATGTGATTGACCTGCAACAGCAGGTGGCCCGGTTGCAGGCGTTGCTCGAAGTTTCCCGCCAGGTGCATGCGGCGGTTCGGCCCGAAGAAGTGCTGCAATCGGTGTTGCGCATCGTGGTACGCGAGCTGGAAATGGCCGGGGCCCACGTAACCGAACCTGCTCTCACCGTGGGCGATATGCCCCCTCCACCCTGGGAGGGCTGCGCTCGCTACGCCTTGCTCAGCAAAGACGGAACCCAGCTGACCGAGCTGGTGGTAAACCCTGGGCCGGGCAAGAGGCTGTCGCTCTATGAGCAGGATTTTCTGGAAGGGTTGGTGCTGCAAGCGGGAGTTGCGGTCGAAAATGCGCATTACCATGAGCGCGCTGTCGAGTGGGCGCGGGTGCAACAGGATCTCGACGCGGCCCGCGCCATTCAGCGCAGCCTGCTGCCGCAGCAGATGTCGGAGATTTCCGGCTATTCCGTCGCCGTGCGATCGAGCACTTGTTACGAGGTAGGCGGCGACTACGTGGACATCGTCAGTCTTCCCGCTGGGGGCGAGATCATGGTGGTGGCGGATGTCGCCGGGAAGGGCCTGGCCTCCGCCATTGTGGCTACCTCCTTCCGCTCAGCCTTTCGCGCTATGGCGCTCGCCGGCCTGCCGCTGGCCGAACTCACCGCGCGCATGAACCAGCATCACTACGGCGAAGGGCCAGAGGCTCGCCGCCGCTACGTGACTGCGATCTTCCTCAAACTGGACCCGGAGGCGCATACCGTTGAAGTCGTCAACGCGGGCCACAATCCCGGATTTCTGATTTCCGGGGAGAAGGCGGTGTATGAGATTGAGGCCAGCGGCACCCCGATCGGCTTGGTCCCGACGATGGAATACAGCTCGGAAACCCTCTCCTTCCCTCCCGGGGGGCGGCTGCTTTTCTACACCGATGGGCTTACAGAAGTCTTCCATGGCGATGACGAGTACGGTCCAGAGCGTTTGCTGGCAACATTTCGGGAGTGCAAGTCGCAGGATTGTACTGCTATCCTCAAGGTCCTGTGGCAACAATTGGCTGAATTTTCGCGGGGAGAGCCGCAGCAGGACGATATGACGGCGCTGGCACTGGTGCGCATGCAGACGTAGTAAGGGAAGAGCAAAATGGTTGAAACCAGGGGCGCGGCGGTGGAAGTGAAACTCCCATCGCGGCTGGGCTTCGAAAAAGTAGCGATGGGCGCGGCTGCCAGCGTGGCCAAGCTCATGGGCTTTCCCGACGATCGCATTGAAGACCTTAAGACCGCCCTGGCCGAGGCGTGTATTAACGCCATTGAACACGGAAATCTCCTGAACGATAACCTCTGCGTGGGCGTGATTCTTTCCGCCAGCGATGAAGCGCTGGAGGTGAAGGTGATGGATAACGGTTCGGGCATCGCCAAAGGCCCTTCCAAGCCGAACATCGACCGCAAGATGCATGGTGAAGAGGATCCCCGCGGTATGGGCATGTTTTTGATCCAGTCCCTGGTGGATGAAGCGGAGTGGGTCAAGGGAAGCCCGGGAAAAGGGAGCTACGTAAGGCTGGTCATCCGGCTGGCTAAGGAGAATGAATAAAGTGCAGACGGAGACGAAAGCAAAAGTTGACGAGGTGATGGCCGCGAATGGACGGCCGGTCACCGTTCTTCGCTTCACCGGCGATATCTCCAGCAGTTCGCGGGACACCGTGCTGGGAACTTACGAGGGCGTGGTCAAGAGCCGCCCGGTGCTGATCGATTTCTCCAAAGTGGAATACATCAATTCCAGTGGAATTGCACTCGTCATCCAGATGCTGATGGAAGCCAGCAAGGCTGACCAGACGATCGCCGCGTTTGGGCTTACGCCGCACTTCCAAAAGGTCTTCACCATGGTAGGGATTACCAAATACGCTGCCCTGCACCGGGATGAGGCTACGGCCATCGCCTCGTTGTAGTTTGACCAACACACCGGTGTGGATTTTCATTTACCACGGACGATGGGTGCCCCACATCATTGTTGGAAGGGACGGGTTTTTAGCATCCGCTTTTACTTGGCCCGGGGATGTGTGCGATCGTAGACCTGCGTAACTTGCCCTACGGTGAGCTGGGTATAACGCTGAGTAGTCGACAACCGCTCATGTCCCAGCAGTTCCTGAATAGCCCGCAGGTCAGCCCCCTCTTCCAGCATATGCGTGCCGAAGGCGTGGCGCAGTGTGTGGGGGTGTATCTCCGCCGGTAATCCTTTGGCCAGCGAGATTCGCTTGACGATCCGCCCCACACTCCTGGTCGTCAGACGCCCACTTCCCTTCATCTGCAGGTTCAACAGCAACGCGTCGCTCGATTTCGGCCCGAGCTTAGCTGCCCGCGACGGAAGATAAGCGCGAATCGCATCTGCCGCCGCATCCCCCAAAGGAACATAACGCTGCTTCCGCCCCTTGCCCCGGACCAGGATCACTTCGCGCGCCCAATGCACATCGGCCACATTGAGCCCCACCAGCTCGGCATTACGGATGCCGCATCCATAGAGCAGTTCGAAGATCATGCGGTCCCGCTCCGGCCACGCAGCAACCGTCTCTTCCGAAGCCGTTTCCACCAGGTGGTTCATCTGCTCAATCGAAGGCACACGCGGTAGATGCTTGGGCAGCTTGGGTGTAGCCACCAGCGCAGCAGGATTGCTGGTGACGTGCCCTGCCCGGGCCATCCATTGAAACCAGGACCGCACCGCGGCAAGAGACCTGGCGACCGACGCCTTAGCCAAACCCCTGCTGTAGAGCTCGCCCAGGTAGCCGCGTATCTGCAAATGGTCTACGGCACGCATTTCGACAGACTGCCCGTTTTGCTCCATCAGATAAGCGGCAAAATTGTCGATCTCGCGCTTGTAAGCCCGCAAGGTATGCGGAGAAGCAGCCCGCTCATGCGCCAACATGGCCAGGAATTGCTCCGCCAACAGCGTGGGTTGAGGCTTCACTTCGCGACCCTCCTGGTGGCCCGCGGATGGTGGGCCCGATGCACGGCTTTCAGCCTGCCCAGCGCCAGGTGCGTATAAACCTGCGTGGTTGATATATCGGCGTGCCCCAGGAGGGTTTGCACGGTCCTGAGATCGGCTCCGTTCTCCACCATATGCGTGGCGCAGCTGTGGCGCAGCACATGCGGGCTGGCGCGGGCATCCAGCTGCTTTACCAGGTGCCACACCCATTGCCGGGTAAGTCCGGCCCCGCGCAGGGAGAGAAAAAGCCGGCTTTCCCGAGGGCGAACCGCCAGCGCCGGCCGGCCCCGGGTCAAATACGCGTCCAAAGCCTCGACCGCCGCCCGGCCCAGGGGCACAATGCGCTCCTTGTCTCCTTTACCACGCACCAGCATGCGGCCCTCGCCCAGGGAGAGATCTTCAACCCCCAGCCCGGTGAGCTCAGAGACGCGCACCCCGCCCGCGTACAGCATCTCCACAATGGCGCGATCACGCAGGGCCACCGCATCCGCCTGCGGATGCTCGGCCGCCGTCCCGGCCTGTTCCATCATGCGCTCCACTTCCGACTGGGCCAGCGCCTTGGGTAAAACCTTCCACGACGAGGGAGACTCGAGGTTCACCGTCGGGTCGTGCCCGATCCGCTTATCCAGCAGCAGCCATTTGTAGAATCCGCGCAGGCAGGAGAGCTTGCGCGCGATGGAGCGCGACTGCACCCCATGCTTCTGCAAGTGCTCCAGGAACCCGGCCACCTGGCCCTGGCCCGCAGTCATGGGCAGGGCCTGCGTACCTTCGAGGTATTCCGCAAAAAGAGAGAGGTCCCGCTGATAGGCGTCGCAGGTCAGCGGCCGCAGCCCCTTCTCCACCCGCAGATAGGCAATGTACTGGCGCAGGATCCCGGGATGGTTGGGGGCGGCCACAACCTCGATTATCCGCTTCCGGCGCGCTCGACCGGAGCGGACCGGCCGGCGCGGGAACCAAGAGAGACAGCCGTGCCCACGTTCACCTGCCGTTTACGTGAGAAGTGCAAAATTGCGTCAAATCGCGGACAATGGAAGAGGGCATATGCCTCGCCAGGAGCGACCTTCGGCTTTGACCAGTAGCAAGTCCGGCACACATATCAGTCTTTCCCCCCAGGAATTTGCCGATGCGGTTCTCTCTCGAAACCCAGCCGTTGCTGTCTTCGACTGCGATGGAACGCTGTGGAGCGGGGACTCCGGCTATGACTTCATGGTCTGGTCGATTGAAGAGGGCATCGTCTCCCGCAACGCAAGTGACTGGATCGACTCCCGCTACCGGCTCTACCTGGCGGGTAAGGTTTCGGAACTCGCCATGTGCGGCGAGATGGTGCAGATATACGATGGCGTGAGCGAGGCGGAAATTCGCCGGGCGGCTGCCACCTTCTTCAAGTCACGCTTCCTGGATAAGATCTTCCCCGAGCTGCACGGCCTGGTTTCCTCGTTGAATGAGCGCGGAGCCGAGATCTGGGTGGTCAGCTCAACCAACCACTGGGTCATTGAAGAAGGCGTTCGCAGCTTCAACATTCCGCCCGCCAGGGTCATTTCCGCGCGTGCCCAGGTGGTTGGCGGCGTCATTACCAGCAAGCTTCTGGATGTTCCCACCGGCGAGGGTAAGGCCGAATCACTGGTAAAGGCCGGCGTCGCAGCTCCCGATGTAGTCTTCGGCAACTCCATTCACGACGCGGCGATGCTCGAGATCGCGGGCCAGGCTTTTCCTGTGAATCCCACAGCGGCATTACTGCAGATTGCGGCCCGGCAAGGGTGGCCCGTCTTCTACCCGGATGGCACTCTGCCTCCATTGCCATGATGCCCCCACGGCGCAGCCTGCGTGTTGCTGCGCTGCAGCCTAGCGTGAGCGTTACGCTGGACAGATTAGGGTGCCTGGACTCGCTCGTCGCCTGCACCCGTTATTGCCTCGATGCCGTGCCTGCGCTGCGCACACGTAACCTGAAGATAATCGCGGACTCGTGGTCGTCGACCACGGAAGAGATCGTCTCCGCTTCACCCGACCTGGTACTGGCCTCCGTACCCTATCGACTCGAATCCCTGGCCGCGATACTGAAGTGCGGAGTGCCGGTGCTCACCTTGGCTCCCCATTCGCTGGCCGACATCTATCAGGACGTCCGGCTTCTCGGCTCCGTTCTCCACGTTCCGGATCGAGCTGAGGCGGTAATCGACGAAATGCTCTCCGCGCTTGCGGCTACGGAGAGCGCCGCCCGCAACGAGGAACCACCGCTGGTTTACTGTGAAGAGTGGGGAAAGCCGCTTATCCACTCGCAATCCTGGGTGGCAGAGCTGGTTGCCGCCGCCGGTGGCCGTTTTCTGGGCACGCCCGGCTCGGTGACAGATGCGGCCGCGGTCGCAGCCCTTGACCCTGACGTGCTCGTCTTTGCCTGGTGCGGCGCCGGAGATCGGGTTCCACTCGCTCGCGTGATCGAAAACCGGCAATGGCAATCGCTGCGTGCGGTACGCAATGGCCGCGTTTTCTGCATCCCGGATCAGTTTTTGAATACTCCCGCACCCACCCTTCTGCAGGGACTTCAGGCGCTGGCGGGCGCCATTCACCCGCAGTTTTTTGGTGTCCCGGAGAATGTTCGCTCTCTGCAACCCAGACGGTCTGGCGCGGGCAACGTCTAAAATCATATGACCGTGCAGAAAGACTCCAGCCGACCGAGAACGGACGCGAAGGTAGTTCGGCTGGTTGTGGCTGCGCTTATCCTGCGGGAGCAAAAGGTCCTGATCTGTCAGCGGCGCCCGGACCAACCTATGGCCTTGAAATGGGAGTTTCCCGGAGGCAAAGTGGAGGACGGCGAGAGCGCGGAGCAAGCTCTGCGGCGCGAGCTCGATGAGGAGTTAGGGATCGCCGCGGAGATCGGCAACCGCGTGGCGCACACCCGGCACACCTACCGCAGCGGGAGTGCGATCGACCTGCAATTTTTCGTTGTCCACCAATTTGCCGGGGAAATGACCAACCGTATCTTTCACGACCTGCGCTGGTGCCCGTTGCGCGAGTTGACCCGCTACGACTTTCTCGCCGCCGATCGCATCCTCATTCGGGAGCTGGCCGCGGGTAAGTTGCTCTGACAGAGCCGCCCGTCTCCTAACCACGGCCATGGTTCTGGACGGGTGCCTCAGGTTCGCCCACCTGCCCCGGCTTGCCGTGGGAGCGTACCTGGGCCGAATAAGACGGGCGAAGCCTTTCCAACGCTTTTCAGCAAGAGTCCTCGCGCAGGGAATGAAAGCATTGGAAAAACATCGTTTCCGGCCCGTCCAGGGAAGTGGGCTTCGTTGATGGTTCAGGCGCAGTAGTCAAAACTGAAAATAGATGAAGTCGCGATGGCCAAAAAAGCCGAAGAACGCGATCGCGAATACACATGCGTTGTACGCCAGGGCGCGAAACGCCGGCCGGGCCCAGAGCCTGGGGACGTGCGCAGGGTGGGCTATCCACCACTCGATGACAAACATGGCGACTATCGATAACACCAGATAGGGGGCCGTGGCGCGGCTGAAGCCGCCCACCTTCAGCAAGAGAGGGTCAATCCGCCCCGGGGGAAAAAGATGGGTGGCGATAAACCAGGCATCTCCCAGGCTGTTGGCGCGAAAAAATATCCAGGCATAGGTCACCAGGCTGAAAGTGAACACAGTCTTGACCACCGGCAGGCGGCCGAGTCGCGCCGTGAAAGGGGCCGTGACCTGGGCCACGATCAGGTAGACACCGTGCAAGAAACCCCAGGCGACAAAGGTCCAGTTGGCGCCGTGCCAGAGCCCGCTGATCACAAAGGTGATCATCAGGTTAGCGTAGTGCCGCGATAGCTTCACCCGGTTCCCGCCCAACGGAATATAAACGTAATCGCGAAACCAGGTGGAGAGCGAGATGTGCCAACGCCGCCAGAACTCACCTACCGAGCGGCTGAAGTAGGGCTGCAAGAAATTGATACGTAACTCGTAGCCCATCATCCGCGCCAAGCCCAACGCAATATCGGTGTAGCCGGAAAAATCGCAGTAAATCTGAATGGAAAACAACAGCGTGGCCAACATCAGCGCTGCCCCATCGTAATGCCGCGGCGTGTCGTAAATGAGCTTTACAAAATCGGCGACGTTGTCGGCCAGGACCATCTTCTTGAACAAACCCCAAAGCGCCTGCACCAGGCCCGCCCGGACGCCGGCAAAGCTGACCTCCGGCTCATGATGAAACTGCGGCAGCAGTTCGTAGGGCCGCTCGATGGGCCCGGCGACCATTTGCGGAAAGAAGGCAACGTAGAGCGCATACTCCAGCAGATTTCTTTCCGCCGGAACCCTCCGCCGGTAAACCTCGATGGTGTAACTCATGGCCTGAAAGGTGTGGAAGGAAAGGCCGACGGGCAAGATGATCGCCAGCAGCGGCGGATCGAACCGCAGTCCAAAGAGGTGCGACGCGCTGCGAAAAGAGCCGGTCAGAAAATTGAAATACTTGAACACGACCAGGAGTCCCAGGTTGCAAAACAGACTGACTCCCAGGTACAGACGCCGGCGCGCGGGCTGCTCCGCTTTTTCTATCTGCAGGCCGGCCACGTAGTCGATCAACGTGATGGCCCAGATCACAAAGATGTAGCGCGTGCTCCAGCACATGTAGAAGTAGTAGCTGGCGATAAGCAGAATGACCTTGCGGGTGGTGCCGCGCGTGACCAGGAAAAGCAGCCACACGAGGATAAAAAATAACAGGAACTGAAAGCTATTGAAGAGCATGGGGGCTCTCCTTCAGCAGCTGAAACAACGCCTCCGTATAAATTCGCGCGCCGGCTTCATTGAGGTGCGTCTGATCGGCAAAGAGCCGGTTGGGATAAAGAAAGTAGTCCGGACCGAGCAGCTTGCACGAGGTGCTCTGCTGGAGCAGTGCGGCAAAGCGGTCGTCACGCGCCGCCGCAGGCGCCGCTTCCCCCTCGCGGAGGTAAAAAGGCACGTAGTAACAATCCATGTGATATTGCCGAACTAATTGGTTCAGCTGACCAATCTGTGCGCTTTGCGCGGGAGCGACCCGCGTGAGCACCCGCGCCGGCTGGTCGGAGTCGAGACGGAAATCATCAGGCAGGCGCCCACCGGGAAAATGGCTTTGTTCGGTGATGAGATGGTAGCCTTGCTCGGCAATCACCGCCCGCTCGTTTTCTTCCGACTCGCGGTAATAACTCACCAAGCCGCCGTGGCTGGGCGCTTCCAGCAGAAAGGCGGTCAGATCTCTGAGGAAATTACGAAAGGGGAAGAGCTCATCAATGACGGCGTGATCGTCGGGAAGGAAATGAAAAATGCCGCGGCGGGGTGGATCAGGGTTCCATGGGAGCGTGAGCAGCAACACATTGGGAGCCTGCCCTCGCGCGCACATGGCCTCCAGCGGCGGCAGGAACAAATCGCTACCCGGAAAACCGGAGTTGAAGGACGAGACCTTCAGGTGGCTCGCCGAGCTCATCTGGTCAAACCAGGCGGGAATAAAGCCCGCCAGGATCTTGCTATTGCCGAAGATCAAGACCCGGGTGATTGCAGGATCAGAAGGAAAGACCTGTCCCTTTTGTTCCCATTGCAGCTTGGCGCCGAAGACTATATCGGAGCCATTTTTCAGGTAGGGAAGACCGCGAGACAGCCCGTAAAACACCACCCAAAAAATCACGAAGAAGAAAATCGTCCAACCAAGAGCCGACGAGGTCCTCCGCTCCGCTGGGTGCTCCTGCTTGGCGGCGTCAGAGAGAGAATTGGGAGCTGCTTCGACGTCCAAGATAGACCTTGAACTCCCATCGTATTACATGCAGTTCGAGCATTTTCACTTCTGCTGTGTACTAGTGAGGGTAGGGATGCCCTAGACCAGGCCGCCGGTAAACATCATCACCAGCGACAGCACGATGACCACGGCCGCGGTGACCCAAGCCACGGCGTTGAACCAGCGGGAGTTTACAAACTCGCCCATCAGGTCCTTGCGATTGATGAGCAGGAGCATGAAGACGATCACCAGCGGAAGCAACACGCCGTTCAACACCTGCGACAGAATGACCATGCTGATCAGTTTGGCGTTGGGAACGAACAACACGGCCAGCGCCCCACCCGCCACCAGGAGGGTGTATAGCCAATAAAAGACGGGTGCGTCTTTGAAGCCGCCATCCAGGCCCGACCGCAGGCCCAGTCCCTCGCATACCGTGTAGGCAGTGGAAAGGGGCAGAATCGAGGCAGCGAAGAGCGAAGCGTTGAACAGCCCGACGGCGAATAACAGAAAAGCATACCGTCCAGCCAGCGGCTTCATCGCCAGGGCGGCGTCCGCCGCTTCCTTGATGGCTCCCATACCATGAGCAAACAAGGTGGCGGCACATGCGACCACGATGAACCAGGCCACGATGTTAGTAAAGAACGACCCGATGATGACGTCGAGACGCGAAGCCGGATAGCTCTTCGCAGTGACCCCCTTCTCCACGATCGAAGACTGCAGATAGAACTGCATCCAGGGCGAAATGGTAGTGCCGATTACCGCCACGATCATGTAAATGTAACTCTTAGAGTGCCATATGGAGCCTTTGGGCAGCTCGACCGTGGCCACCATGGCTTCATGCCAACTGGGCTGGGAAAGAACGCCGGTGACGATATAGGCAATATAAAAAACCGACGCCGCCAGAAAGACCTTTTCAACGCTCTTGAAGTCTCCCTTAACCACCAGGAACCAGATCAACAGGGCGCTGGCGGGCACGGAAATATATTTGCTCACGTGGAAGAGCTGCATGCTCCCGGTAATGCCGACGAACTCCGTCATGACGTTGCCGAAGTTGACGATCACCAACAACAGCATCAGGATGAACGTCATGCGCAGCCCGAACTCTTCCCGGATCAGGTCGCTCAGGCCCTTGCCGGTAACCGCCCCCATGCGCGCGCACATTTCCTGCACTACCAGTAGTGCCACGGTGATGGGGATCATGGTCCACAGGAGGGTGTAGCCGAACTGGGCTCCGGCATTGGAATACGTGAAAATGCCGCCCGAATCGTTATCGATATTGGCGGTGATAAAGCCCGGCCCCAGCACGGCGAGGAAGAGCAGTATGCGGATTCGCCAGCGCTTGAGCATTCCGTCAGGATAAAGATTTCAATTTGAATTTCAGGCTACTGCACTCATTGCTTTGCGCGCAGAAACGCGATCACATGATCCGCCTGCACGACACCGACGAGCCGGTTCGCCCCATTCACCACCGGCAGCGCATGCAGATTGTACTTGTCAAAAAGTTCTGCGACTTCATCCTGATGGGCCTCGGCGGGACAAGAGATGATGCGTGGTTCAGAAAGAACCGCTAGCCGCGTCTCGGGCAGGGCCAGGATCAGGCGCGACAGCGGGACGACGCCCTCAAGCACGTCGTTGAGGCCGGTGAGATAAATTTCGGTTACGCCCTCGGGGTCGCCATCGAACTCGCGCAGCGCACGCACCGCATCCGTGACCGAGGCGCCGGAGCCCACCTGCACATAGTCGGTGGTCATTCTGCCGGCAGCGGAATCTTCCCGGAATTCGAGCAGTTCCTCCACTTCATGACGCTCTTCCGGCTCCATCTCCTCGAGAATGGCCTCGGAACGCTCGTCGGAGAGCTCAGCCAGCAGATCGGCCGCCGCGCCGGGATCCATCTCTTCCACGATGTCGGCTACTCGGCCGGAGTCGAGTGATTCGAGCAGAGACTTCTGCAGGCGAGGATCTACTTCCTCCAGCGCTTCTGCTGCTACCTCTTCATCGAGGGAGCCGAAGACTGCTTCCCGCTCAGGGGGCGGCAGGTCTTCGAGGATGTCAGCGATGTCAGAAGGGTGCATATGAGCAAGCCGCTCATGTTCGATCTTCAGCTTCACCCGCCGCGCCGGATCGACTTCGATCAGATCCACGAACTCCCAGGGGATGATGCGGGCGCGGAAGTGCATAGCGAAATTTTCCAGTGTGTGCCTGGGCATCGTGCCTTTGAGCAGCCTGCGTATTGCTCCGCGCAGTCCGACAGCCACCTCGGCAACGCGCAACCCTGCACGGCCGTTCTCTGGAAACCACTGCAGGTCGACATCGTTGACCCGCACCACCTTCCGCCCGTGCACATCGATAATTTGCCGGTCCAGCACATCTTGCTGAAGGAGAAGCAGGTTTTCATCTCCCCGGAGGGGCTGAAGCAGGGCGTCCTCGCGCAATTCGATGGTTCCGGCCGGCGTCTGCAGTACATCCTTCACCGCAACCAGCCTGGTTCCCTCTCGTGTCTTGAGCAGCAATCCTGCTACATCCCCCGCAGCCGTTCCGGTCCCTACAGCGACATCCTTCAGACGGCCCTGCACGCGACCCTGCCGGTCCGTGATCAGCGTACCGAGCAGGAGCGTAAGGCTAGCGTGCGTGATGTGCTTTTCGTGCATCGAAGGCCGGTTGCAGTCTAACAGCGTTCGGGGAAAGGTTGGAGCAGCTTAGTAAGAGAGTCGCGGCAGGGTCAATTTAGTTACCCTTAGAGGGGTCTGCATGCTGCGGAGAACTCAATGGACGAAGGGTTTTAACCGTAGGGTATGCATCGGACAGGGCTAAAGAGTGGCTTAGTTAGGTCGTTCCGGGCGGCTCTTCTGATGAAAACGGTCATCGAGAGGCTGTCTGCCCTGAAAGCCGGCTTCTACAGTGTGCCAGTAGTCAATTCTTGCTTCGCCCAATTGCCAGCAGAGCAGAACGATCTGGTCGCCGATCTGGCATGGAAAGTCGAGCAAACCTTTATCAAGATCCTTTACCTGGACGCCAATCGAATCAATCTCCTGGATCGCATCCTGGGCTTGCTGGACCGCGGCGCGCTGGGCCATGCGCTTACGCGCAACCGAGGCGACATCCACCAGCATCCCTCCCGAGAGGAAGATATTCTGGCTCAGCATCTGCAATTCCGCTTCGACCAGGCCGGCACTCGCCTTACCTTCGATCGCCCGCCGCAAAAGGGATTCGAGAATCGGCAAAAGCGACTGCGCCTCATCGAGAGAGAATGTCTTCATAAGTACGACCTTCGTCCAAACCTCATGATAAACCACCTTCATTTGTGGCCCCTTGGCGAGGCAGGTATCATGACAGTGCGATGAGTTTGCCCGACACCATCTTCATTTTCGGACTGGCGCTGGTAATTTTTGGGCCCAAGAAGCTGCCGGAAATCGGCCGCCAGCTAGGCAAGCTGGTGCTCGAATTCCGGCGCGCCAGCAACGAGTTCAAAATGCAGATCGAGGAAGAGTTACGGGCAGCCGATCTGGCAGATCGCCAGAAGCAAATTGCTGCTCCGGTAGCCACTCCGCCGCCCGCCCCGGAACCCACCTCAGAGGCCCTGACCGTACGGCCGCCAAGTAACGGAACCACTGTGAGCACGGAGAGCCCGTCGTCCAGGGTGATCCCGGTGCACGAAGAAGTCTCGGAATTGGAAGCAGTCGCGGGGGACCACCCGGAACTGGCCGCCAACGGCCTCAAGCACGAGCCGGAGCAGGGAACCACGCATCATGAAGACTGACATCGTCGATCGGGCCCGGACAGCAATGACGGAAAGAGCGGAATTGCCGGGGATGAGCCTCCTGGAGCACCTGGAGGAGCTGCGCAAGCGCCTCATTCGCTCCGGGCTCTATCTCATTGCCGGCTTCTTCATCGCTTACGCCTTCCGCCAGCACATCTTTGCGTTCATGGAGCAGCCCATCGTTTCGGCGCTCAATGCGCACCACCTGGACAACCACCTCGTCTACCTGAACCCGGTAGATGTGTTCAACTTCTTTATCAAGATCAGCCTCGCCGCGGGCGCCATCCTGGCTTCCCCATTCATTTTGTTTCAGGTGTGGTTGTTTATCGCCCCTGGACTCTACCGGGATGAGAAGAAGTACATCCTGCCCTTCATGACAGCAACGGTTGGGCTGTTTCTTACCGGCGCCTTCTTCGGTTACCACTACGTTTACCCTGGCGCGCTCAACTTCCTCATCGGCTATGGTGATCAGTTCAGGCCGATGATAACGATCGGCGAATACACTGAGCTCTTCATAACCGTGATCCTCGGCCTGGGAATCACCTTCGAGCTGCCGATCCTGGTCTTCTTTCTGGCTCTCTTTGGTATCGTGAACGCACGTTTTCTGTGGAAGAATATCCGCTACGCCATCCTGGTTATTTTCATCATTGCCGCGATCATCACCCCGACTCCCGATGTGCTGACGATGTGCGTCTTTGCTGCTCCCATGCTGGCACTTTACCTGGTGAGCATTGGCGTCGCCTACATGGTTCATCCCAGCCGCAGGAATCGGCGAAAACAGGCGTCATGAAGTGCTTGCTGATTCTTTCCCGGCCGCTCGGCGGCGCTCTGCTCTATTGCCTGTTAAGTGGAATGGCGTGGGCGCAGACGGCGGCCCCGCTTCCCCGCTTTGACGGCGAGCGCGCGTTGGCCTACACCAGGGAGTTCGTAGCTACGGGTCCGCGTTGGGTGGGCAGCCCGGGACACGTCAAGGCCCAGGCCTTCCTCGAACGCCAGTTCGCCAAAGACGACATGGTGAAGGACAGCTTCACAGCATCAACACCCATTGGGCCTCTGGCGATGACGAATTACATCGTCAAATTTCCTGGCAGCAAGGACGGCATCATTGTGCTGGCCAGCCATTACGACACCAACTATCCGCTGAAAGATACCGGCTATGTAGGTGCGAATGACGGCGGCTCCAGCACCGGCCTTTTAATACAGTTGGCCAACAGCTTCCGGGGAAAGAAGTTGGATGGATACAGTGTTTGGCTGGTTTTCTTTGACGGAGAAGAGGCGATCAAGAACTGGACAGACGCCGACTCGACCTATGGCAGCCGGCACCTCGCGGCTAAATGGCAGGCCGATGGGACCCTCAAGCACATCAAGGGCTTTCTCCTGGCCGATATGATCGGCGACCGCGATCTCGATATAGACCGGGACACGAGCTCAACCCAATGGCTGCTCGACCTGGTAGGACAGGCGGCAGCGAAGTTCGGCGACCAGTCGTACTTTTTCCAACGGCAGAATTCAGTGGGCGATGATCACACTCCCTTTATGCAACGCGGCGTGCCCTGCGCCGACATCATCGACTTCGACTACGGATATGACAACGCGTTTTGGCACACACCTCAGGACACCATGGATAAGCTAAGCGCCAAGAGCCTCACCATCGTGGGCGACGTCTTCCTGGAGACGATTCAGCTGTTGAATCAGCGGTGAAGTTCTTCCCAAAAACAAATGTGGGCGGAGGCCGAGGCGCACAGCAGGTCCCTGCTGTTTCTGTAACAACCACCGCCGTAGGCTAGGATTACATGATGCTGGACGGCGCCCCGATCACATACTGGATTGGTTTCCACGTTGTGATCCTCTTCCTGATCGGGGCTGACCTGACGGTCCTCAATTGGGGCAGCGCCTCCGCCCGGACCCGCGATAGCATCATTTTTGTCCTCTTTGTGTTTGCCCTCGCCGCCTGTTTCGGCATATGGATCGGACACGTTGAGGAACATCAGACAGCACTCGAATTCGCCTCCGGGTACCTGATCGAGCTCTCCCTAAGCATCGATAATCTGTTCGTCTTCCTGCTTCTCTTCCGCGCCTTCGGCCTGAACGCAGAAGCGCAACGAAAGGCGCTGCTGCTGGGAGTCCTGGGCGCTATCGTTATGCGCGGAGTATTTATCTTCGCCGGAATTGCCCTGTTGCGGCGCTTCGCCTGGATTCAATACGTTTTCGGCGCCGTGCTGCTGGTGGCCGCGCTGCGGCTGTTGCGGGGAAAGAAAGCAGGGTCCGCTCCCGCTCCGGCAAAGTGGGTTGCGCAATGGACAAAACGCTGGGGTAGCAGCTCCAAATCTACCTTTGTGCTGGCGGTGATCGCCATCGAGCTGGTCGACCTGGTCTTCGCTATGGATTCGGTGCCGGCTGTGCTGGCCATCTCCCACCATCCGTTTGTGGTCTACACCTCAAACATTTTTGCCATTCTCGGACTCCGATCTCTCTACTTTCTGCTGTCCGGCTTGCTGGAACGGCTGCGCTATCTTCATGTCGGCCTGGCAACGATTCTGGGCTTCGTAGGCGCGAAGATGATATTGGCAAAATGGGTCCATGTGCCGGTTGGCATCTCGCTCGGTTTCATTGTCCTGGTGGTGCTCACCGCCGCGGCTGCTTCCCTGCTCTCGACTACCACCCACAGCGCAAGCACGCCCTGAGGGTTGGGTTACGATGGACAAGCGTGCGTAAGATCTCGGTCACCACCAAATCGGGGCATTACACCGTTTCCGTGGGAAGCGGCATCCTCGATTCTTTAGTCAGGCGCATGCCGGCGCTCACCGGCAAGAAGCGCAAGCTCATCTTTCTCTTAACCTCGCCGGAGATCTGGGCCCTCTGGGGCGAGCGCCTGCAGGCTTCGCTTCCCCAGGAGCCGGTGATCCTCTTTCTGCCTCCAGGCGAGCGCAACAAGCGTATGGCCCACGTAGAACGGCTGGCCACGGAGATGGCCAAAGCCGGGGCAGACCGCTCCTCCCTGCTGGTGGCCTTCGGCGGCGGCGTGATCGGCGACGTGGGCGGCTTTCTTGCCGCGATTTACATGCGCGGAATCGATTACATCCAGGTGCCGACAACCCTGTTGTCACAGGTCGATTCCTCAGTGGGAGGCAAGACGGGGGTCAATCTGCAAACCGGCAAGAACCTGGTGGGCTGCTTCTACCCACCGCAGGAGGTGGTGGCCGACATCAGCCTGCTTCACACCCTTCCTCACCGGGAACTGCGCGCCGGGATCTACGAGAGCATCAAGGCCGGGCTGATCCGCGATGCAGCGCTCTTCCGCTTCATCGAGAGCCATCGCGAAGCCCTTGACCAGGGCGATCCCGCATCCCTGGAGAAGATGGTCGCGGCCTCCATCCGCATCAAGGCCGAGGTAGTCACTCTGGATGAGCGGGAGTTCGGGGTGCGCATGTTTCTCAATTTCGGGCACACCATCGGCCACGCGATTGAGGCCGCCAGTGGTTTTCGTGCCCTGCTGCACGGCGAAGCTGTCGCCTGGGGCATGCTTGCGGCACTGCACATCAGCCACCAGCGAGGACTGGTAACGGCGGAAACTGTGCGCCGTACCGAGAGCTTGATCCGTTACTTTGAACCCCCTGCATTGCCCTCTTTGAGCGCCAAGCGCCTGCTGCAGGCGGCCTCCGGAGACAAGAAGAATCGGGCCGGGGTGCGGCGCTTCGTTCTGCTGCAGGGTCTCGGCAATGCAGTGGTGGCAGAAGACGTAACTGACGCCGAGGTGGTGGGGGCTATCGAGTCGATCCGCCGCCTTTCTGCAGGCAGCGAATAGCCGTGGCAGCGCCTGGCGCTCAACCAGAAGGAAGCGGGGACGAAGCAAGCGCAGCGGCCGCCGTCCGCTCCATGTTCGACCAGATCGCCCCCCGCTACGACCTGCTGAACCATGTCCTCTCCTGCAACATCGACCGCATCTGGTGGCGCCGTGCAGCACGCAGCTTCCGCCAGGTACTCGCCCGGCCGGACGCACAAATTCTGGACCTATGCTGCGGAACCGGGGATATGACGTTGGCGTTGCTGCGACGCAGGCCAAAGAATGGGCGGCCGGTGCTGGCGGCCGACTTCGCCCACCAGATGCTGCTGCTCGGTGCGGCGAAGTTCACCCCCCGGGGAGGGATCGCCTTCGAGGCCGACGCCCTCCATCTTCCGCTGCGCACCGGCTCGCTCGATCTATTGACCACGGCCTTCGGTTTTCGCAACCTGGCTAACTACCGGGCCGGCCTGGAGGAGTTCTACCGTACGTTGAAGCCGGGCGGCGAGCTGGGGATTCTCGACTTCAGCGAGCCGGGCGGCGTGATGGGCAAGCTTTATGCCTTTTACTTCCGCCGGCTTCTTCCGGCGGTGGGATCGCTGCTCTCGGGAGTCTCCGGACCCTATCGCTACCTTCCCCGCTCTGTGCACCAGTTCCCCGCCCCTCCGGAACTGCTGCAAACTATGCAATCGGTAGGCTTTAAGGAGGCTTCCTGGACCCCCTACAGCTTTGGCATTGCGGGCCTGTATCGCGCCGTCAAGCCCAACCCTGCGGGTTAACCAGGTGAGGTCTGCCCACCATCGTCCAATGCCCGGGCGGTGGCCAACTGGATAAACTTAAAGAATGCGCGCCATCGCCACCTGGAAGCGGGACCAGCAGTACGATGCGGAGTCCCATAGCGGCCACCACGTCACCCTGGACGCGGACGCCGCACACGCCGGCGGGCCTAGCCCCATGGAATTGGTGTTGATGGCCCTGTGCAGTTGCACCGCGGTTGATGTGGTCTCAATCTTGCACAAGAAGCGGGAGCCATTCACCTCGCTGACAGTCTCGGCGGATGCCGAACAGGCTCCGGAGGCTCCCCGCGTCTTCACCCACATCCACCTCAACTATCACGTGGGCGGAAAGGTGTCGCCAAAGGCTGCCGAAGATGCGGTTGCGCTGTCCAAGAATAAGTACTGCTCCGTGTCCAAGATGCTGGAAAAAGCAGTAGCTATCGATTACGAGATCACCTACGAGGGAGCATGATCAATTTCTTCCGTCTGGTGCTCGCCGGGATGGCTCTTTTCATGGCGGCCCTGATTTCGGCAGTGACGACGATGCATTTCGCGATCCATGGAGCAGAGGTCAAGGTTCCGGATCTGCAGGGGCTCACCGTGTCTGAAGCCGTGCACCGGACGGCGAATTTGGGATTGAACCTGGACATCGACAACAAGTACTACAGTGTCGATGTGCCCGCCGGCAGGGTGCTGGCTCAGTCTCCTATGCCTGGGGCAATCGTTCGCCGTGAATGGCGGATGCGGGTGACCGAAAGCCTGGGTCCGCAGCGGGTCGCGATCCCGAAGGTTGTGGGCCAGCAGGAACGGGTGGCGGCCATCGAAGTGCGCCGGCTGGGGCTGGATCTTGAAGAGACCGCGCAGATGCCCTACGCCGGGGTTCAGCCAGGAACGGTGATTGCACAGAATCCGCAGCAGGGAGCAGCGGGCGTGGAACGCCCCAGCGTGAGCCTGTTGGTAAGCAGCCCGGTAGTCCCTCAGCCTGCCGCCCTGGTGATGCCGCAGCTGGTTGGCTTGCCGCTGGCGACGGCGACCGCTCTGGTGGTGCACGCTGGGCTGAAAGTGGGACCGGTAGAGGATAGCTATTCGAGCGCACCCGCTGCGAGCGACGCGGACGCAAACGCATCGCAAATGGCGCCTGCGGACACAGTAGATCCCGCCGGCACAGTGTTGAGCCAGAGCCCCCTTTCAGGCCATCGCGTCGAACCCGGCATGACCATCACCCTGCGAGTAGCGCAGTAGAGGAAAATCTCTCCCGGCCGCGAACCGACGGGAAGAAAAGCAGATACCCTGCTAGGATTCTCTCCCGGCCGCGGAATGACGGGTGCCCCACATCTCGCTCGTTTTTCGCGAGATGTGGGGCACCCGTCATTCCGCGGCCGGGATCCCAAAGCATCAGTCGTGCGTTAGGCAGGCAGCGAAGAAACCGTCACCCTGGTATGCGCCGGGAAGCAAGCGCACGAATTCATCTGACGAGGCTCCTGGAAATAGCCGGTCCGCGGTGCCGGGGAGGAGCACGCCCTCACCCTCCAGCGCTCGCACTTGCGGACTCCAGGGAAGCATCCGGAAGCCTCTCTGACGCTCCAGTGCCTCCGCCACCACAGCTTCGTTCTCTTCGGCTTCGAGCGAACAGGTGGAGTAGACAAGCCTCCCACCCTCACGCAAGGAACGCATCACCGAACAGAGAAGACGTACCTGGCGTTCATGGTGGCGGGCGAAATCATCCAGCGTGATCCGGTGCCTTATTTCGGGGTTGCGGGCTATGGTCCCCGTTCCGCTGCAGGGGGCGTCGCATAGCACCAGGTCAAACTCCGTCCTGAAAGGCAACTCCGTAGCATCGAGGGCGCGGAAGCGAATGTTCCCGGGGTACCTGGCAAGGAGGGTTTGCATGGCTTTGAGCCGCGGAGGACTGATGTCACAGGCGGTGATCGTGGCGGTGGGATTGCGCTCAGCCAGGATAGCGGTCTTCCCTCCAGGGGCCGCACAACAATCCAAAATGGCATTACCCCGGCCTGCTAATTCCGCAACCAGTTGCGAGCCCTCATCCTGGATGCGCAAGCCCCGCAAGCCGGCCAAGTCTCCCGTGGACACCCTCCAGGCGTGGGCTACGAAACTTCCCGGCTCCAGTTGCAAACCCGGGTCTGCCCCCGGCGAGGCAAGGCGAATTGTGGTTGGGGGAGGAAGCTGGTCGTAACGACAGATGGCGGCAGCCGCGTCGCTCCCATACGCGCGCACCCACCGTTCCACCATCCAGGAAGGATGCGCGGCGGAGGCATTCGCCTCCTGCAGCCTCGGCGCCTGCACCAGTTTGCGCAGGACCGCGTTGGCCAAACCCACGGCGTAGGGGTTGCCCGATTGGCGGACAAGCTCCACGCTTTCAAAAATAGCGGCGTGCGCCGGAATGCGGTCCAACAGCAGTAGCTGCAAAGCTCCCAACTCCAGCGCAACCTGCACCGGGTCGGCCAGGTGACCTTTGCCCCGGGTGAGCGCGTCGCGGATGCTTTGCTGCAAGACGAGTTGCCAGCGCAGCACCCCCATCACCAGAGCGGTTGTCAAATTTCTGTCGAGAGGCGACAACGTTTCCACGCGTTTAGAGCGGAGCAGCGCATCGCTATGCGTGTCCGGCTTGCGCCTCAGTTCCAGCAGCAGCTCGAAGGCGGCTCTGCGGGCAGGCGCGATCATGACCTGCCGAGGCTCTCGTGAGGACGAGGAGCCGCCCCGCGCAGAAACTCCTCTACCGGCAGTCGCTTCTTGCCTTCCACCTGGACCTCCTGTAGCTCCAGCCGCGTGCCCGACCCCGCAGCCACGAACAGGCGGCTTCCATCGACCATCAGTTCGCCAGGAGGGATGCCAGCCGCTCCAGCAGGCAGCATGCGGTGCAACGTCAACTTTCTGCCGCGAAAGTAGGTATAAGCTCCGGGCCACGGCTGAAAGCCGCGCCAGCGGTTGTAAATCTCGCGCGCAGACCGGGCGAAGTCAACCAGAGCGTCTTCGCGCTGGAGGATCGGCGCCAGCGACGCCTTGGCATTGTCCTGCGGAACAGGCTCGATCGCGCCCGCCTCGAGACCCTGGAGAGTCTCAAGCATGAGGCTTGCTCCACTCCGGGCAAGCAAAGGAAAGAGCTGCTCCGCTGTCTGGTCAGGTTCGATGGCCAGGGTGCGTTGCAGCAGGATGTCGCCTGTATCCAGACCCTGGTCGAGGCGCATGGTGGTGGCCCCGGTCACCGTCTCCCCATTGGCCACCGCCCACTGGATGGGAGCAGCGCCGCGGTACTTCGGCAGCAGCGAGGCATGAAGGTTGAGATTGCCCCAGCGCGGCAGCTGCAGCATCCACTCAGGAATGATGCGGCCGTAGGCAACTACGATGATGGCATCCGGCTGGATCGCCTCCAGCCGAGACCGCAAGTCCGGATTGTTCTTGATCTTTTCCGGCTGCACCACCGGCAAGCCCGCGATGCCCGCCAGCATCTTGACCGGGGGTGGCGAGGGATCGTGATCCCGGCCCCGCACGCGATCGGGCTGGGTAATCACCAACTCGATCGCATGGCCAGCCCCAATCAGCTGCTCAAGAGTAGGAATGGCGAACTGCGGAGTGCCACAAAAGACAAGCCTCACCTACCATTCCCCGGCTCGCTGCAACTTGCGAATCTTGCGCAAGACAAAATCGCGTTTGAGCGCACTGATGCGGAAGATGAAGAGAATCCCGTCCAGGTGGTCGATTTCGTGCTGAAAGGCTCGTGCCAGCAGGTCGTCGGCTTCGCGCTCAAACCAATTGCCCTCGACATCCTGGGCGCGTATTTTGACCTTTGCGGCGCGCCCGACTTTCTCGCGAATATCAGGAAGGCTGAGACAACCCTCCTCCTCGAAGATTTTTCCTTCCTTGGTGATGATCTCGGGATTGATCAGGGCGATCTTGTCTTCGGGAGTCTTCTGGAAGCTGAGATCGATCACCGTCAGTCGTTTGGGGATCCCGATCTGCGGCCCGGCGAGGCCGATGCCATGGGCAAGGTACATGGACTCGAACATATCGTCGACCAGCTTCTTCAAATCCTCGTCAAACACGGTAACGGGCTCGGCCGGCCGCTGCAGGATGGGGTCGGGAAACTTTACGATGGGATAAACCATGCGACGGGATATCTTTCTTAAAATCTGCGAATCTGCTCCAGGTATCCCTGGTAGTTTCGGCTGAGTTCTCCGGCCGAGTCACCGCCGAATTTTTCGAGTGCGAGCTTGGCCATAACGAACGCCACCATCGCTTCTGCTGCCACTCCGGCGGCAGGCACAACGCAGACATCGGATCGCTCGTAAGCCGCCTTGGTTGCCTCCCGCGTAGCGAAGGAAACGGAGCCCAGCGGCCGGCGCAGCGTAGAAATCGGTTTCAAATAGCCGCGCACAATAATGTCTTCACCGTTTGAGATGCCGCCTTCGATGCCTCCGGCGTTGTTGTGCTCGCGGGTGAACCTGGTGGGGGCGCTGCCATTCTCCTCCGGGCTATAGCCGATGGCGTCGTGCACCGCGGAACCAAAGGACTCGGCAGCCGTGACCCCCTGGCCAATTTCCACTGCCTTCACCGCCTGCAGCGACATCACCGCCCAGGCGAGTAATCCATCCAGCCGCTCGTCCCAATTAGCATAGGTGCCGATGCCGGGGGGCGCGCCGTGCACCACCACTTCGAAAACTCCGCCGATGGAGTCGCCGGTGCGCAAGACATGATCCACTTCGCCCTTCATTTGCTCTTCGGTGGCCGGATCGACGCAGTTCAACAGGATCTCATCGCGTTGGTTCAGGGCCTTGATTTCTTCCCAGGAGGCGATGCGGGCCAGCTCTACGCGGCCCACGCGCACCACATGGCTGCCGACCTCGATGCCCACTGACTTCAACAACAACTTGGCCATGGCGCCTGCCGCCACGCGGGCTGTTGACTCGCGGGCGGAGGCCCGCTCGAGCACGTAGCGAGCATCGGGAAAATCGTACTTCAACGAACCTGCAAGGTCGGCGTGGCCTGGCCGCGGCGAAGCCACGGCTTTGTGCTTCTGCGGATCACCCGCTGCCACGGGCAAAACCTCGGTCCAGTTCTTCCAGTCACGATTCTCAATTTGGATGGAAACCGGCGAACCAATGGTCTTGCCATGGCGCACTCCGGAGAGAATGTGCGCACGGTCCTGTTCAATGTGCATACGGCCGCCACGGCCGAAGCCCTGCTGGCGCCGCCACAACTCCCGGTCGATGAATTCAAGATCGACGTCGAGGCCCGCAGGCAGTCCGGAAATGAGGGCGATGAGGCACTCGCCGTGTGATTCACCAGCCGTTGAGAAACGTAGCATTTTATGAGGCGAGGAGACCTAACGTTTGATTGTAGACGATTTCGCCCAGAAGGATCTCTGGGCTACAGGTCAGTTGTGCACGATCCAGTCATACTGCGCGTCGTCCAGAGGCACCACAGAGAGCCGCGACTGGCGGACCAGTGGCGACTCTTGGAAGAGCTGCTGCTGCTTCATTTCCGCCAGGGTTTTTGGCCGCTTGATCGCCCCGCCGGCCGCGATGCGAACCAACGGCACCTTAGGGTCGGATACATCGACGGACACGATGTGGGCCAAACCCACCGCCGACTTTTCGTCGCCGGTGTGATAGATAACGAGCTTTTCGCCCTTCTTCATGGCGCGGAGATTCTTAACCGCTTGCGGGTTGGTCACGCCCGTCCAGTCGGTTTCCTTTTCCCGCACCAGATCGGCAAAGGAGTAGGCGGTGGGCTCGGTCTTCAGCAGATAGATCATGATCTACTCCTCCGGCGGGGACTTGGGTTTAAGGAAGGTTGCCGTGTTGAGCAGCGGCCTGTCCATAGAGCGCACCCAGTCGGTCATCTCGCCCGCCTCGCCCCCTTGCGCCTCGTGGCGCTCAAATTCGCTGCGCATGGTGTGCATCTTGGCGTCGATATCGTCGAGGTAGTTGAGCAGCACCGCTTCTGGAATCATGGGCAGTTTGGGCGAACCAAACTCCAGCTTGCCGTGATGGCTCAGAACCATGTGCTGGACCAGAATACGGAGCGCTGGAGGAAAGTCCGGCAGCGTTGCCAGCTTCTTTTCAATCATCCCGATGCCGATGGTGATGTGCCCTACGAGTTGTCCCTGCAGGGTGTAGTCGAAGCTGGTGCCCCAGCGCAGCTCCTCCAACTTGCCGATGTCGTGCAGAATGGCGCCGGTCAGCAGCAGGTCGCGGTTAATCTCAGGATAATGCTGCGCAGCCAACTCACAGAATCCCACCAGCGAAACCACGTGCTCCAGTAAACCGCCCAGCCAGGCATGGTGAAGGCGGGTGGCGGCCGGCGCCTCGCGGAAAGCCGCGGCAAAGACTGGATCGTTGAGAAAAGAGCGCATCAGCGCCTGCAGGGAAGGATCGGAGAAGCTGTCGACGGATTTAACCAGCGCCAACCACAGTTCCTCGACATCTTTTTGCGTGCGGGGAACATAGTCTGCCAGTTCGAACTCGTCCGCGGTAGCGAGGCGGAGCTTTTCCAGGTTCAGCTGGAGGCGGCCGTTGTAGCGGCAGACCTCCCCACGAACCTTGACCACATCCCCCTCGTCGAACCCGGCAACAGTTTCGGCGAAATTGTCCCACATGCGGGATTCAATCTGGCCGGTGCGATCACCCAGGGTCAGGGCCATGTACTGGCCCCCATCCTTCCGGCTGCGCAATTGCCTGGAGGTGACGGCGAAGAAAGAGACTACTGGCTGATTTTCGAACTTCCCTAGATCCGCAACGTAAATCTCTTTCATTTCGCCTAAGGTTGCTGCCCGGCCGGAGGTGTTGCACCCGCCGGGGCGGTAGCAGGCGCCGGCTCGCTGGTGGCGGGGGCAGGCTGATTGGAGGCCGGTAGACTGTTTGTTTCTGCCGGTTTGCCCAGATAGGGCGCGGGCGTTTGGTCCGGCTCCTTCGGCTTGTCCGCGAAACGGGTCTTTTCGCCCTTCGCCTTGGCTTTTTTCTGATCTGCCGTCGGGGCCAAGCCCAGCGGCGCATCCTGTACCTTTTGCGATGCCTGTTCTTCAGGAGTTGCCGGCGGCGGAGTATCCGGCGACTCGGACTTGTCTTTCTTTGCCTTTTTGACCGGAGGACGATTGCTGAGGCGAGTCTTGCGTTCATTTACCGGAGCCGCAGTGCTGCTTACCGTGCCGTCCGGGTTTACGTAGCGCGTGTCCGGACCCCCCGCGGGGACGTTGGCTGTGGCGACCTGCGAGGGCGGAAGTGACTCGCGCGGGGCCTGCCCAAAGCGGATCTTCTCTTTCTTGCCCGGCTTCTCCATTTTCTGGTCGTTATTGCTCGCCTGTTGGGTGGTTGCAGTGCTGGCCGCCGGGCTGGCGCCAGTGGGAGCGGCACCTGCGGCAGCGGTCGTCGTCCCTGGAGTTTGAGCCGGGGCTGTCTTCGCCGCAGCCGGAGCAGAGGCGTACCTGCCGCGGAATTGGGCGCGGGCAAACTTCTTCTTTTTCTTTGGAGGGGGCGGCGTATAGGCACTATAGGTCAGGCGCATTTCGTTGCCGCTGGCCCCGGTATCCACCACTCCCGGCTTGAGTTCTACATAGGCTTGGTCGCGCAGCTTGGTCAGGTACTGCCTCAGTGCCGGCTGCATACGCTCCATGAAGAGAGCTTCTTCCACTTGCGGCTCTACCTGCTTGAAGCTGGCATCACCACCCGGATTATGCTGAGTGGCCTCTAGAATGATGAAGCCCTGCTTGGTGCGAATCGGTTGCGTGTGTTGGCCTGCATTCAGGGCAAAGGCCTTATCTTCTATTTCCTTAGCACCCAACATTCCGCGGCGATACTCACCCAAGTTAACGCTCTTCGGCGCAGTGGGGTCGGTGGGAGCTGGTTTGGCCATATCTTCGAACTTTGCCCCCGCAGCCAGTTTGGCTTCTATGGCCTCGGCTTGCGCCTGCGCAGCCGCGACCTGGGCCGCATCTGCTCCCTCCCCTGCCGGGGTGGGGATCAAAATCTCTTTCAGGGTCACTGACTCCGGCTGGGCAAATTCACTTTCATGCTGCTTGAAGTAGCTTTGTACCTCCGCCGGCGACATGTTAACGTGCCGCCCTACCTCGTCCCGCACCACCTGCTGGGTAATAATGCCGTTGCGGATGTTTGCCTTGAAGTCCTCGTAAGAGATGCCCTGCTGCTGCGCTGCCTTCTCCAGGTCTTCGAGCGAATCCAGATGGTACTGTTTTCTGAGGTTGTCCAGGCTCTTGATCAGCTCGGTTTCGCCAGTGATGCCCAGTTCCTTGCCTTTGGAAAGCAGAAGCTGCTGATCAATCAGATCGCGCAGCAGATTGGCTTGTTTCTCCTGCAGCTCGCGGGGAGGAATGGCCTGTTGCTTCGACTCTTGGTCGAGTTGTTCGGCAGCTCGATCGTAGTCGGACTGGGTGATGATCTGGTCATTCACCCGGGCGACAATATCTTCCACCACCTTGCCGTTGACGGGCGCCAGCGCGGCCGGATTGGGCGGGGCTTGCGCATTGGCGGTTTGCGTGGTGGATTGGGCCAGGGAGGGGAGAGCGCTTAGACTCGCGCTCAGGATCAACAGCGTCGCGGATTGCGGAATTTTGAAGAACATCATGGTCTGGACATCTCGTATAGCTGCTAAGTGGTACGCTCTGGCTCTTACGTGGTAGTTTGCCTGATTTCGCACCAGCACCGTTGTGCAGCCAGTGAAACAGACCGGATTTCCTAAGGTTTTGCGCCTTCGAGTACCTATCAGATCAGCTTACGTCCAATGATATACTTGGAGTCAAGAAACACTCCGGGCCGCGCAGCAGGGCTGCCTTCCTTCGCGCCCTCCGGACCCTGAGGAAACCCGCAATTATGGCCTCCCGCACACGACGGTTTTTGTTCTCGATACTCCTCTTCTTTGTGATTTGTGGCGTCCTGGGCACGATGGTAAGCCAGCGGCTGGGCGCACAGTCCAGCACCGATGAGTCCGCGTTGCGCGATGATTTGCGCTCCTTCACCAGTGTTTATGACCTGGTGGAGCAAAACTACGCGGAGCCGCTGACCGGCGACAAAGCGGAAAAAGCCGTCTACGACGGGGCCATCCCCGGCATGCTGCGAGTGCTGGATCCCCATTCCAGTTTTTACGATCCAAAAGCCTACGCCAAGATGCGCGAAGACCAGCATGGCAAGTACTACGGCGTGGGCATGCTGATTCAGCCCCAGAACAACAAAATTGTCGTGGTTAGTCCCTTTGAAGGCACGCCTTCCTTCAAGGCCGGCATACGGCCCGGAGACGTGATTGTCGCGGTGGACGGCAAGTCCACGGACAACATGAATTCGGAAGACGTTGCCAATGTGCTCAAGGGACCCAAGGGTACCCACGTGCAGATTACGATTGCGCGCGAAGGTGCTGCCAAGCCACTGGTATTCGACCTGATCAGGGATGAGATCCCGCACAACAGCATCGACCTCGCATACATGATCCGGCCCTCTGTGGGTTACGTGCACATCACCAACTTCCAGGAGACGACCGGCCGTGAGCTTTCCGACGCGCTCGATCACTTCGGGAATATCGATGGACTCATTCTGGATCTGCGGGGAAATCCCGGCGGCTTATTGAGTGAAGCAGTGGCGGTGTGCGACAAGTTCCTGGAAAAGGGCCAGGTGATTGTCTCCCAGCGTGGACGTGCCTTTCCCGAGCAGACCTATCGTGCGACTCATGGCAACGGAGGCCACGAATATCCCATCGTGGTGCTGGTCAACCACGGCACCGCCTCGGCGGCGGAAATTGTTTCCGGTGCGCTGCAGGATCACGATCGTGCGATCATCGCCGGCGAGACCACCTTCGGCAAAGGACTGGTGCAAACCGTCTATCCATTGTCTGAAAACACCGGCTTGGCTCTGACGACGTATCACTACTACACGCCCAGCGGCCGGCTCATTCAGCGCAATTACAACGGAGTCTCGCTTTACGACTACTACTACAACCACGACCAGCCGCAGGATACGAAGGGCCGTGAGGTGAGGACCACAGACTCCGGGAGAACGGTCTTCGGCGGAGGCGGCATCACGCCCGACGATAAAATCGACACCCCGAAGTCGGTTCCCATTCAGGATGAGTTGCTGGAACGGTACGCGTTCTTTAACTTCGCCAAGCACTACATGGCGAACCGCACCGTGGGCAAGGACTTCCAGGTGGACGACGCGGTGATGGACTCATTCAAGCAGTTCCTCACCAGCCAGCAGATTCCCTTCACCGACGCGGATCTGACGCCGGTCATGGATTGGGTCAAGGCCAACATCAAGGCTGAGATCTTCACCACCCAGTTTGGCCAGGAAGAGGGTTTGAAGGTGCGGGCAAATTGGGATCCCATGATCAACAAGGCGCTCGATTACCTGCCCCAGGCAAAGGCCCTGGAAGGCGCGGCCAAGCACGCGGAAACACAACGCGCCAGCATGCGGGGAAACCAGTAGCAGCGGCTGGGGTTGAGAGTCGCAGCTCTCTCTATCCAACGGAAGTTCATCCCACAAGGAAACCGTAGGGCTGATGGGCCCTTGCCACCCGAGCGAGATGAAATCGGCTGAGAAGGGTACAGGCTGAAGAGTTAGCGTGCAAACTCTTTTTAGACGCTGACGGAGCTCATCCTGAACGGAGAAGTCGGTGTAGGTATCCCGCGCTGTGCTCTAGAACTCTGACGCGCTGGGCGTGGACGGAATGCAGTCGTTTGTTGATGGAACCGCCGCCAGCTCTACGATTGCCTGCGAATTGCTCTTGAGGACTTCGGGAAGGCTGCTGCCATAACGCACCATAAGCGAAAGCAGCTTCCGCGCATCCCAGTAGCGCGGCATATAACGCCGCGGATCTGAAAGACAGCGAAAGAGCCATCCCAGATACATGCGGTCTGCCCACCTGGGGATTTGCACCTGGTCGCCGCTCAGGAAGGCAATGGCCGCCCCAATGCAGTGGATGGAAGGCTTGCAGCCGAGCTCACTTCTTAGATAGAGCCCGAGGCGCTCCTGCGTGCCGCCTCCGAGAGTGACGACAATATGGCGGGGACGCCGCTCGTCGATGAGCTTCAGAAGTGCAGGATCAAGAATCGTTCTGCCGTAAAGCGGGGCGATGTATCGATCAGCGGCGTCCAATTCAATCCCCTGCCGTCGCAGCCAGGCGCAGTTTCTTTGCGCGCTTTCCTCGCTGGCCATAATCCAAAAGCTTCCGCCAGGCTGGTAAAAGTCGGGCTGCTTCAAAAGCGAGGATAGATACTTGAGGCCTGAAACCCGTCGAATGGAATCGCGCTTGAGACGATTCCAGATCATAACCATGAAAGCGCTGTCGGTAATCACCAAGTCCGCGCCCTGAAGAGCTTCACGATAGTCTGAGTCGTGGGCGAGATTCTTCAGCGCCGGGGCCGCAGGAACCACCAGGAGGCCGCCTGCACTGATGCGAGCGATCGCCTCATCTGCATCTCCCACGAAGAATCGGATCCCCAGTATCTGGCGGAACTGAGCGCTTGCCGTCGCCCTTGTTGTCAATCCCACAGTTCCCCGTAGCCTCAGTCTAGATGACTATCAGAGTTGCTTATTCAATGGGAATGACCAATTCGCATTAACGGTGATTACGCTTTAGATACTGCCATCATTTCTCTCTCGATCCATGCGAAGGTTTTTGCCAGGCCTTCTTTAAGGCGGATCGAGGGTTCCCACCCAAGATACTGTTTAATCTTGGTGTTATCGCTGTTGCGTCCGTTGACGCCTTTGGGCGCATTCAGGTTGTACTTGCGCTCCAGCTTTACCCCGGCGATCGCTTCGGCCAGATCTACCAATTGGTTGATGGTCACAAGCTCGCTGCTACCCAGATTGATGGGCTCGTGAATTTCACTTTCCAGGATCGCCTGCGTACCCCGTGTGCAATCGTCGATATACATGAAGCTGCGCGTTTGTTTGCCGTCACCCCAGATTTCTATTTGGTGCTTGCCTGATGCCTTAGCCTCGATGACTTTGCGGCAGATGGCGGCCGGCGCTTTTTCACGTCCACCGGTCCAGGTACCCAAAGGACCGTAGACATTGTGGTAGCGGGCTACTCGGCATTGCAGGCCAAAGTCCTCTTCAAAGTGGCGGCACATCCGTTCGCTGAAAAGCTTCTCCCAACCATAGCCATCTTCGGGGAGGGCAGGATAGGCATCCTCTTCCTTAAGCGCCACGACGTCTGGGGTCTTTTGCTTCTCGCCGTTATACACGCAGGCAGAGGAGGCGTAAAAAAATCGCTCGACTCCCTTTTCGCGGGCGGCCATGAGCATGTGCGTATTTGTCAGCACGCTCAACATGCAGAGGGCCTTGTTGTTCTCGATAAAACCCATACCACCCATGTCAGCGGCCAGTTGGAAAATAACCTCCGCCCCTTGCGCCGCCTTCATGCAACTGTCTTTGTCCTTGAGGTCCAAAGAGAGATTGGCCACTCCGGGCGACGACTGGTACCACTCGTCCAACGGCTTTACGTCCACCGCGCGGATAACGTTTGCGCCGTTATCCAATAAACTCTTGACCAGATGTCCGCCGATGAAACCGCCGGCGCCACACACCACAACCTTGGCGTTTTTCAACTTCATATGCAGGCCCCCAATGCGATTCGCCCCCAGCCAGCTTTAGGCAAAAACCTCTTGTCAGAATGCCGGGGCAACGGTTAGTCTCTCACACTCCACGCACAGCTAAACGAGCGTGGAACATCATAGGTAACCACAACGGACGACTTCAATACAGAGCGCCGTGTGCTTCCTGGTCCAACTCCTCAAGGAAGGCCTTGAGGAGAGCGATCTTTGGCTGCGCCAGCGCCTTCGCAGTATCAAGATGGAGCTTGCCGGGCAACTCCGCCAGGGCCTTGCGCAAGGTGGCTGCAGCATCCGTAAATGTTGGATAACGCGTGTCGCGGCCTATCTTTGCCGCCACACGCAAAATGCCGATCGCCCCCAGTTGCTCGAGAATGTCCGCATCGCGCAGGATCGTGCCCTCAATTGCGGATGGACTCATATGCGGCTGGTGGGTGCGGATCGCTTCCACCACCGGTGCAACTTTTGTTGTAGGAAAGCCGGCTCGGAGAAGCGCCGCGGGCGCTTGCTGCATCGCGTAGGTGACATTATCCCAGCGGGAAAGTTCGACCGGGTCTTGGGGGCGATGACCGGCAAACACGCCCAGATCATGCAGCCAAGCCGCAGCGTAGACCACGTCATCGTCGTAGGCGAGCCCAAGGCCAACCAACTGGGTCAGCGCGTAGAGTCGCGGTTGATGCCCCAGCTTATCCACGGGTAATGCCTGGCTGCGCACATACTCGGCCAACGAGGAACGAAAGTTGTACCCCGCGCCGGTACCGCTTTTTGTGTCGTGCAAAGTTGTGTTCATGGCCGGTTCAAGCTTGGAGGATGCACTTTGCTCTCTGTTCTCTGAGGAGTCAGCCCAGGAATGGGTTGCTTTCGGGTCCAACGCCCCCTGGTGCTACCCCCTAGTATATTGTTTCGCGGAAGAGGCGGCCGGCCGCAAAGTGCGCTTCGGTGGTAGATGAGTTTGACCGTTTCGTGTCACACTTTCATTACCCATGAACAAACTGGATGCTCACGAAAGACTCCGGCGCGCAGCCTCGCTGCTGGCGCATGAAGGGACGAACACGGGTGATCGGACACTTCTCCTTCAGGCGTGGGAAGTTCTGCGTGGACTCCGCAGCGACGACTTCCCTGTGGACATGCGCCCGGCATTCAACTTCTTACAGCACGAGATCGCCCGCGCGGAATCGGAAGATGTCAGCGCCCGTGACGTGGCCTTCCTAACCACTAAACTTCGGCAACTGGAATTGATGTGGGTGGAGAAGCCCGAAGGCGCCACGAGAGGGGATAACCCAGACAAAAGTGCGTAGCCCCGCACTTACGTGGCCTGCCTCCGGAATCCTCACCGCGATCCCGGCCGAGGAGGTCCATCTATGGGCATGGCCGCTCGAATCAGCTGCGGAGGACATTTCTGCGCACATCGACATCCTCGACGGCGCAGAAATGCGGCGAATGCAGAGCTTTCATTTCGCTCCGGACCGCGAACGCTACGCCATCGCCCACGCCAACCTGCGCAGGATTCTCGGCGGCTATCTCCATCAGCCTGTGGACAAAATCAGTTTCCATGCCAATCGCTTCGGCAAACCCGAATTGGCCGGTGAGGCAACTTCGCTTAATTTCAGCCTGAGCCATAGCCAAAGCATAGCCGTCCTGGCGGTAGCCCACGGGCTCCCAGTGGGCGTGGATGTGGAAGAGGTGAGGCCGATCGAACCAGAAGTGGCGGCTACGCATTTCTCCGCCAGCGAACTTTCCGACCTGAACGGATTGCAGGGGGATGCCTGGCTCAGCGGCTTTTATCGTTGCTGGACGCGCAAGGAAGCAATTCTCAAGGCCGAGGGAGTGGGCCTTCATCGTGCGCTTGATAGCTTCGATGTTGCAGTGTTACCGGACGCGCCGGCGGAGCTGCTGCGCACGCGGGTGCGCTTTCTCTACCCGTGGAAGCTTTACGATGTGTCACCGGCAGCGGGCACAATGGGCGCCCTCGCCAGCGCGCATGGCGAAGCCAGGATCGTTTGTTTCAGTTTTCATCGCTGACTCAGGCCACTCCGCTTCTGGCGCCCGGTTCTGCAGTCTTTTGCATTCTCTGGCTGATCTCGCGGGCGAGTGAAATCACCTGGGGCCGATGCAGGATCGTGCGATGAGTTCCGGGAATCAGCCGCGTCTCACATCTACCCAGGATGTTTCCCTTCCATGCGTTTGCCGGCTCACTATTCGCGCCCGGCTCGTCCTGGGCGAAGAACAGAGTGATATTCCCGGGATAGGGTCGCAATTCGTAATCGCGCAGAGCGAGTGCGAGATGTCCTTCCGCTTCGACAGGGCCATGGGCCGTCCCCGCGCGGCGCGACCGGTCCGCCAGCCAGATCTTGATCTTCATCCGCTGATAATCAATTCTGCGAGCGAGCAACTCGCGCATTCCAAATGCTCGCAACTGGAACGATGCGCGCGCACGAGAGAAGGAAGCCTTCAGCGAATCCCAATCACGGAAGGGATGATACGCGGCTTTGCCCGTATTGGGGTCGCAATCTAATAGCGCCAACAGACCGATGGTTTCGCCCTGATCGCTAAGCTGGCAGGCCATTTCGAAGACAACGAGGCCGCCGGAAGAATGCCCGGCAAAGTGGTAGGGTCCGGCTGGTTGAACCGCGCGGACCTGGCGCAGATAATTTCCCGCCACGGTTCGCAAATTCGCTTGATGCTCATCGATCGACGCCGGCAGTTGAAAACCGTACACGGGTTGCTCCGGCCCCAAGTGGGTCGCCAGCTCAATAAAGCTCAACACGCTCCCCCCTATTCCGTGGGCAACAAACAGCGGCGGCAGATGTGCTCCAGCCTGGATCGTTACCAGTGCCGGCCATCTCTCGGCAGAGCTGTGACGAAGATAAGTTGCCAATCCATGGATGGTCGGATGTTCCACCAGCGCAGAGTGAGGGAGCTTGTGGCCGAACCATCCCTCGATCTGGCCTAACATACGCGCCGCCAGCAGGGAGTCGCCCCCCAGGGAAAAGAAATCGTCATGGATACCGATGGTCTCGACCTTGAGCAGTCTTCTCCAGATTGCCTTGAGGCGCGCTTCGATTGCATCGCCCGCAGAGGGTGCTGGCGCAGGAGACAAAGTTGCCGCGTGCAGACGCATCTTGTCCAGGGCCTGGCCGTCCACCTTGCCGCCGGGGGTGGTGGGGAAGTAAGGCACCGATACAAACTCCGTGGGGATCATGTAAGAGGGCAGTTTCCCTGTCAGCAACTTTTTCCATTGGCTCACCTGGGCGGCCCCCTCGCCAACCACGAAGGCAACCAGGCGCCGGTCGCCGGGCTCCAGTTCGACGGCCCGCACCACCGCGGCCTTCACCCCCGCGCACTCCCTGAGTGCCGATTCAACCTCTCCCAGCTCGATGCGGAACCCTCGAATTTTGACTTGGCCGTCAAGCCGGCCTAGAAATTCGAACCGTCCGTCCTCGAGCTGTACGGCGAGATCTCCGCTCTTATAGATCCATCCGTGCGCGCGGTCAGCAAAAGGATCGGGAAGGAAGCACAGGCGGTTAAGATCGGGCCGATTGAGATAACCGAGACCCACGCCCGCCCCACCGATATACATCTCGCCAACCTCACCTTGGCGCACAGGCTGGAGGTGCGCATCGAGAAGGTGAATGGTGACATTCGGCAAAGGACAGCCGATGGTGATCTTTGCAGCATCGAATTCGAATCTTTCCCGGGTTGCGCAAATGGCCGCCTCGCTCGGCCCATATTGGTTCCAGAGCGCGCGGCACCTCCTGGCTAAGCTTCGCGCAAGGGGCAGAGGAAGGACCTCACCGCCGGCGATGAGTTGCATGCCGGCGCGGCCCTGCCATCCCTCTTCGAGCAGGAGCCGAAACATGGTGGGAGTGGCGAACATAACAGTCGCCGCGGAAGCACGAAGATATTCGACCCGCGAACCGCCACCTAGGACCAGGTCTTCCTCTACCAGGTACAAGCTGGCGCCGAAAGCAAGAGGCAAGAAAATTTCCAGACATGCGACGTCGAAGGCGATCGTCGACCAGGCGAGCACCACATCATCGGTACACAGCATCAAGTCCCGGCCAACACCGTCAATGGTATTGGCGAGTGCTCCATGGCTAATGCATACTCCCTTTGGTTGGCCCGTCGAACCAGAGGTATAGATCACATAGGCGAGGCTGTCTTCGGAAGCCATGCTGGCAGGCGAGCGTTCAGGTGGGCCCACCGGCCTTCGCGCGGCCCAAAAATCTTCCAAGTAAATCACCTGGGCAGAAGTACTCGGAAGCCGGCCCCTCAGCTCATCGCCGGTGAGCACAAAGGGAGGGGCGGCGTCTTCCAGCATGAAGGCAATGCGCTGGATTGGTGTTGCTGGATCGAGCGGTATGTAGGCGCCGCCCGCCTTCCATATGCCGAGCAGGGCGGCAACCATCTCCGGTGAGCGATCAAGAAAGACTCCCACCAGGGTGCCCCCTACTACTCCGGCCTCTTTAAGCCCGTGGGCAATTCGATCTGCGGTGAGGTTTAATTCGCGGTAGGTGACTTGCCAACCTTCACAAGCTACGGCTAAAGCGCCCGGAAACGCGGACGCCCCACGCTCGAACAACTGCAGCACGCACATCGGCTGCCTCCGTTGACTCCAACGATGTTGGAGCCACATTGCACCGGTTTGAGGTCTTCGGGGGAGGCTGACGGTTTGCCGTGTCTGGCCCGGTTTGCAGTGGACTGAAATGCCGGGATCAGCCGTTGCAACCGGTTCTTATCCTAAACTGCTAAGAGTTAGACGGTGACTTTCGGGTTTTGAGATGCATTTCTACCGGCCAATTAGCGACAACCGACGATTTGGCTGCAGGAGATTACCGGCACAACACTGCCGACAACATCACTTGCCTTCGGCACGGAGGGCCAGACTGATGAGCGTCTTTTGCTCCAGGTCGTGCGCCTTGGCCGAGCCGGTTGCCGGACTGGCAGCTGCGGAACGCTTGATGCTGAGCACCCTGCGTTGCGGGAAGAGCCTGCGCAAGCGCGGCACGACAAACGAGAGCGCCCCCATGTTGTCCGGCTCTTCCTGCACCCAAACTAGTTCATGCGCGTCGGGATGACGGGCGATTTCCGCCGTCAGTTCCGCTTCCGGCCAGGGATAGAGCTGTTCCAGAAAGACGATGCCCGTGGTGCTGTCTTTGTGCTTCGCGCGTTCGATGCGCAACTCGTGACCGATCTTGCCGGTGCAGAGCAACAGACGCTTGACCTCCTGCACTTCTGTTTCCGGAAGCACATTCTGGAAGCCCGGCAACTGGAAGCTGGCCAGAGGCGAACTCGCATCCGGATTGCGGAGCATGCTCTTGGGAGTGAATACGATCAGCGGCTTGCGCCATGTCCGCATCGCCTGCCGGCGCAAGAGATGGAAGTACTGGGCGGCGGTGGATGGCTGGCAGATTTGGATATTGTCGTGCGCTGCCAATTGCAGGTAGCGTTCCACCCGGGCACTGGAATGCTCAGGTCCCTGCCCCTCATAGCCATGGGGCAGCAGCATCACCACTCCACCCAGAAGTCCCCACTTGTCTTCACCCGAGGCAATGAATTGGTCGATGATAATCTGCGCGCCGTTGGCAAAGTCACCGAACTGCGCCTCCCACAAAACCAGCGTTTCAGGATAGTCGCGGCTGTAGCCGTACTCGAAGCCAAGGACAGCTGCTTCGGACAGCAGCGAGTTATAGATCTCGAAGCGGGCTTGATCCGGGGCCAGGTTTGCCAGAGGAATATAGTACTGTTCGTTTTCGGTATCGATCAGCACGCTATGCCGCTGGTTGAATGTGCCGCGTTGGCTATCCTGGCCGCTGATACGCACCGGGGTACCTTGCAGCAGCAGCGAGCCGAAGGCCAGCGCTTCAGCCATGCCGTAATCGAAGAGCCGCTGGCCGCGCCCCATCTCCTTGCGCTGTTCGAGCAGCTTCTTGATTTTGGGGTGTATATGAAACTGTCGCGGATACGTAGTGAGGCTGTTGCTGATTTCCTCGATCCTGGCAGGGCTCAACCCGGTGTCGACCTCGAACTCAGGCTTGTATGGCCCGCCGGAGTAATTCGACCAATAGGCAGGAAGCGTTGCCAGCACTGCACGCTTGGCCATGCGGGTCGCCTGCTTCTGCGCTTCAGCGAGCTCAGCCTGTAGTTCTTTGACTCGCGCGGAGGGGTCCATGCCGATTTGTTTGGCATAGATCTCGTAGAGAGGAGGATGTTCCTTGATCTTTGCGTAGCGCAGGGGCTGGGTAATGGTGGGGTCATCCACCTCACTGTGTCCATGGCGGCGATAGCCGACCAGATCGATGATCACATCGGTGTGGAATGTGTAGCGGTATTCGATGGCCAGCGAGGCGACGCGAACCGCGGCTTCGGGATCTTCCGCGTTTACATGGAAGATGGGAATGGGCATCCGTTTGCCGATATCGGAGGAATAGCGCGACGGGTAGCACTCCTCGGGGTCCGCGGTAAAACCAATCAAATTGTTGACGATGATCTGAATGGTACCGCCCACGGTGAAGCCAGGAATGCTCCCCAGACTCAGAGTTTCCGCCCAAATGCCTTGGCCGGCGAAAGCCGCATCTCCATGGATAAGCACCGGCAGCACCTGGTCCTGGCCGTTTTCTCCCAACCGCATCTGCTGGGCCCGCGCACGGCCCATGGCCACGGGGTCCACCGCTTCCAGGTGGCTGGGGTTCGATACCAGGTGCAGGCCGATTCTTCCCCCGCTCCTAGGGACAAATTCCCCGGTGGCGCCGACGTGATACTTCACGTCACCCCCGCCCAGGATGCTGCGCGGGTTGGCATCTTCGAATTTTGAAAAAATGTCGGCGGCGGACTTACCGAAGGTGTTCGCCATCACGTTCAGGCGCCCCCGGTGGCTCATCCCCACTACAGCCTTAATCGCGCCATGATCCGCGGCGCGATTGAGAATCTCATCCAGGAAAGGGATCAGCACCGTGACGCCTTCCAGGGAGAAACGCTTGGTGCCGAGGTAGCGCGACTGAATTACCTGCTCGAAGAGGTCGGCCTGGATCAAGCGGTCGAGAATCTGTCGCTGGTCCGGCAGCGGCGTCGACTGCTCCATGCGCTCCTGGATCCATTCCCGCCGGGCCGCGTCGGGAAGATGCATAAATTCAACCGCGATGCTCCCACAGTAATAGCCTTTGGCTTCTTCAGCGGTTTCCCCATCGAAGTTCAATTCCGGGACCGGCGCCGGCAACAGGTACTGACCCAGGGGATCGAGTTTTGCCTGCAGATGACCCCAGCGGCGAAAAGCGTCAAAGATCTGTTCTCGCTGTGAGATCAATAAGTTGCCGGGGTGACTTTCCAAGGGGAGATTTTTGGTGACCATAGTCGTAGGTGTACGTCTTCATTATAAATCCACGTCAGCTGAGGGCTTCGCTACTCTGTCCACTGTGTCCTGACCACGAATCGACGGGTGCCCCACATCTCGCTCGTATTTCGCGAGATGTGGGATACCACGGCTCTACACCGGCAAGTTTTCCACTCTATCTGCAAAGAATATCCAGGTTCTGCCCACCCGTCGATTCGTGGTCAGGACAGAATGGTCGGCAGTCACGGTAGAGCGATCTGCATTAGGACAGAGCACGTCCGCACTACTCCTGCAGAACGGCTTTTGTCAGGTTGCGTGGATGGTCCACATCAATCCCGTTCTGAATCGCCAGTTGGTAGGCGAGCAACTGCAGTGGAACCACCTCCAGCATGGTCGCTAACAGATCTTCGATCGGAGGAACCTCGATGCAGTGGTTAGCAAGCTTGGCCGCCTCCTTGTCTCCCTCGGTGGCGATTGCCAGGATGGTCGCGCCCTGGGCTCGCATGTCCCGCATCAGTTGCAGAACCTTGCGATAACGCAGCATGGCATCCGGGTCCGATGGGTCACTGGTGGCAATCACCACCAATGGCGCATCCGGGCTCACCAGCGCATTGGGACCATGTTTCAACTCACCCGCAGGATAGCCCTCCGCTTGAAGATAAGCCGATTCCTTCAGCTTCAGCGCTCCTTCACGGGCAATCGCATAGTGGACGCCGCGACCCAAATAGAGAAAGGCGCGCGATCCCTTCAGCGACGGCGCCAGAGCGGCGATCTGTTGCTGCCAGCGGACCAGGGCAGGCTCCAGCAGCGCCGGTAGACGGCGCAAGTCCTCGGTGTGGCTTTCCACCGTCGGCGACGTCATTCTTCCCCTGATCCGGGCCAGGTAGAGCGCCAGCGAGTACAGGACTGCCAGTTGCGTAGTAAAGCTTTTGGTCGCCGGTATAGCCTTCTCCGGCCCGGCGCAGGTGGGCAAGGAAGCATCCGCCTCTTGCGCCATGCTGGAGCGAGCGTTATTGGTGATGGCCAGCGTGGGCAGGCCGCGTGATTTGGCTTCCCGCAATCCAGCCAGCGTGTCAGCCGTCTCGCCGGATTGGGAGATGACTAGAACCCCGGGGTCCTGAATCGTGTGGGTGGAGCGGTAGACGTACTCACTGGCATATTCGACATCGACGATCAAGCCGGCGAGATCCTCGAGCATGATCTCCGCGGCCAGCCCCGCGTGGCGGCTGGAGCCACTGGCGGCGATCACCAGGCGCTCCCGTCCGCGAAGCGCATCCGCGACCGGCTGGAAGACGCCGGTGGCAAGCTTGCCGTTGGGCGCATAACGTTCGATGGTTTCGGCGAGCGCCTGCGGCTGCTCATAAATTTCACGCAGCATCGCGTGCTCAAAAACGTCGCCGGTTTGCGTCATCAACAATCCATCCTTTGGCTTATCTATACCACCCTTAACGATACAGATAGAATCGTTGAGCGCGGTTTACGGTTTTCTCTTGAGGTCGCCCTTGCTCCGGAAGATTCTACCCATGACTCTGCTGCTCAGCTCTCTCATCGCCGGGGCCCAGACCCAGCCTCCGTCTCCTCCGCCCCCGCCCCTTCCCTTGATGCCGCTCCCGGCGCAAATGAAGCCGGGCACAGGCGAGTTCCTTATCAACAACGGCTTTGGGATCGCTCTCGAAGGTTACCAGGAGCCCCGCCTGGAACGCGCCAAACAGCGTTTTTTGAACATCCTCTCCCGGGAAACCGGGATTCCCCTCTGGCGCGAGGCAGTGCTCAATAAGCCGCAGTTCTTCGTCAAGACGACCGGGCCGAGCGCACCGGTGCAACAAGTAGGTGAAGATGAGTCCTATCATCTGCAGATTACGGCCAACGAGGTACACCTCGAGGCCGCCAATCCGTTGGGCGTGCTGCACGGCCTGCAAACCTTTCTGCAACTCGTCCGTATCACCCCGCGAGGCTTCATCGTTCCGGCAATGACCATCGACGATCAGCCGCGCTTTCCCTGGCGGGGATTGATGCTCGACGTCAGCCGGCATTTCCAGCCCCTCGATGTGGTGTATCGCACGCTCGACGGCATGGAGGCAGTCAAGCTGAACGTCTTTCATTGGCACCTCTCAGACGATCAGGGCTTCCGCGTGGAAAGCAAAAAGTTCCCCTTGCTGCAAGAGAAGGGCTCCGATGGCCTCTTTTATACCCAGGACGAGATTCGCGCCGTGATCGAGTACGCCCGCGACCGGGGCATCCGTGTGGTTCCGGAATTCGATATGCCCGGCCACACCACCGCCTGGTTTGTGGGCTATCCGGACATAGCCAGTGGCCCGGGTCCTTATCAAATTGAACGCAAATGGGGCATTTTCGACCCGGCGATGGATCCTACGCGCGATAGCACCTACAAATTTCTCGACACCTTCATCGGCGAGATGACCAGCCTCTTCCCCGACTCCTACTTCCACGTGGGTGGAGATGAGTGCAACGGCAAGTCATGGGACGCGAACCCGCGCATCCAGGAATACATGAAGGCCCACGGAATTAAAGACAACAAAGCTCTGCAGGCGTATTTCAGCGCCCAAGTGCAAAAAATCGTCGCCCGGCACAAGAAGATCATGATGGGTTGGGACGAGGTTCTGCAGCCTGGCACTCCGAAGGATGTGGTCATTCAGTCCTGGCGCGGACCGCAATTTGTTGGCGAGGCGGTGCGCAGGGGCAATCGCGCCCTGTTGTCGGCGGGCTACTATATCGATCTGAACCAGTCGGCGGCTGAACACTACGCGGCCGACCCGGAGGGAGAGGGGCCATCCACCCTGAGCAGCGAAGAGAGAAAGCGCATTCTGGGTGGTGAGGCGACGATGTGGTCGGAATATACTACCCCGGAAAATATCGATAGCCGCATTTGGCCGCGTACGGCCGCCATTGCCGAGCGCCTTTGGTCGCCCCGCGATACCCGTGACGTCGCATCCATGTACGCCCGGCTGGCGATCGTTTCCCAGCATCTGAACAATTACGGGCTGGAACATAACTCCAGCTATCCCGCCATGCTGAGCCGCATGACCGGCGTGCCCGATCCTATACCGTTGCGCGTCTTGGGCGACGTGGTGCAGCCTCCCCGTCTTTACCAGCGGGAAGAGCTCCGCAGTTACGATGCCTTCACTCCACTGAACCGTCTGGTCGATGCCATTCCTCCGGAGAGCGACACCGCGCGCCAGTTTCTCGATATGGTCAACCGCATCGTCGCTGGAAGAGCTACTCAAGAGGACTGGGAACAGGCGCAGGAATGGCTGGTACTGTGGCGAGACAACGACACCCAATTGCAGCCACTGCTAGCCAGGTCCGAACTGACTCAGGAGCTGGCGCCGCTCTCTACCAGCCTGCACGAGGTCTCGCAGACCGGCCTGGACGCGATTGGCTACCTGCGCGAGCACAAGAGCGCGCCGGCCGACTGGAGAACCCGTCAGCTTACCTTTCTCAAGACCGCGGAGAAACCGCAGGCCGTGCTGGTGGACATGATTGCCCCAGCGGTTGCGAAGCTGGTGGAGGCCACCACAGGCTCGTCGCTCGCTTCCCGCTAAGAATTGAAACACGCACGTAACAATATTCGTCGAGACTCCAAGCTATGAGTGATGGCCGTTGGGTACTGTTGATTGCAAGTGAGTTGGGTGGGACTAATTCTGTATCCGATCGCGCCATGGAGCGGCTGTGCAACGCGATCGGAGAAGAAGGCTACGAGGTGGTCAGGACATCGACACCGGAGGATGGGCTTTCGCTGGTGAAATCCGATCCATCGCACAGCGCTATTCTGCTCGATTGGGATCTCGAGGAAGAACATCAATTCGACGAACGCGCGGCGTTGAAGATCATTCGCGCGGTCAGGCGCAGAAATAAGAAGGTCCCCATCTTCCTGATCGCTGATCGAACGCTGGTCAGCGAGCTGCCGCTGGAAGTGGTGAAGCAGGTACACGAATACATCCACCTCTTTGGAGACACACCCGCTTTCATCGCTAACCGGGTGGATTTCGCCGTCGCTCGCTACAACGAACAGCTGCTGCCTCCTTACTTTCGCGAGCTCAAGAAATACACCGATCAGGGCGCGTACTCGTGGGACGCCCCGGGGCACATGGGCGGCGTGGCCTTCCTCAAGCATCCGGTGGGCATGCAGTTTCACCGCTTCTTCGGCGAGAATTTGCTGCGCGCCGACCTGGGCATCTCCACCTCATCGCTCGGTTCCTGGCTTGATCACATTGGGCCTCCGGCGGAATCGGAGCGCAATGCCGCGCGCATCTTCGGAGCGGATTGGACCTTTTACGTTCTGAGCGGTTCTTCTACTTCGAACCAGATCGTGGGCCACGGCGTGATCGGCAACAACGATATCGTGCTGGTCGACGCAAACTGCCACAAGTCGATCTGCCACTCGCTCACGGTGACCGGAGCTCGGCCGGTGTATTTCAAGCCCACCCGGAACGGCTACGGAATGATCGGGCTGGTGCCCATGCGGCGTTTTTCCCCTGAGCATATCCAGGAGTTAATCAAGGAGAGCCCGTTCAGCGCCGGCGCGCCTTCGCAGGAACCCACCTATGCGGTGGTCACCAATTCCACCTACGACGGCTTTTGTTATGACGTAAAGCGGGTGACCGCCGAGCTGGCGCGCAGCGTGCCCCGCATCCACTTCGACGAGGCGTGGTACGCCTACGCCAAATTCCATTCCATTTATCGCGGACGCTTCGCCATGGATGTGCCCGACGATATGCCGGACCGGCCAGTGATCTTCGCGGTGCAGTCAACGCACAAGATGCTGGCTGCCTTTTCCATGGCATCGATGATCCACGTTAAATTAAGCGACCGTGCGCCGCTGGACTTCGATCTGTTCAATGAAGCCTTCATGATGCATGGCACCACTTCGCCCTTCTATCCCATGATTGCATCGCTCGATGTGGCTACCTCGATGATGGACGAACCGGCTGGACCGACGCTGATGTACGAGACCATCCAGGATGCGATCAGCTTCAGGAAGGCCATGTCTTCCATTGCTCATCGGCTCCGCTCGGCCAATGGGGAGGAATGGTTCTTCCGCGTCTATCAGCCGGATACGGTGACCGATCCGATGACCGGGCAGACCTCTCTTTTTGAAGAGACGCCCGATTCGCTGCTTATCCAGTCGTCAGAATGCTGGACACTCAAGCCGGAAGAAGACTGGCATGGCTTCAGGGATGAAGACATCGCTGATGACCATTGCATGCTCGACCCCACCAAGGTCACGATTCTCATGCCTGGCATCAATTCCCGGGGAGAACTGGCGGAATGGGGGATACCGGCTGCGATCCTCACTGAGTTTCTCGATGCCCGGCTGGTAGAGATTGCCCGCACCGGCGACTACACCGCGTTGATCCTCTTCTCGGTGGGAACGAGCAAAGGAAAGTGGGGCAGCCTGCTGGAGACTCTTTTTGAGTTCAAACGCCTCTACGATAACGAGGGAACGCTATACGAGGCGTTGCCGGATTTGGTCGCCGAGCATCCGCACCGTTACAAGGACATGACGTTGAAGGAATTGAGTGACGAAATGCACGCGGCCATGGGGGAGCTGAATCTGACCAATCTGCTTCACCAGGCATGCGACGTAGACCCGGAACCTGTGTTGACGCCCGCTCAGACGTATCAGAAGCTGATACGGAATGGCACTGAAAAGGTGCGCATCTCTGAGATGGCGCGCCGCCTGGCGGGCGTGATGCTGGTTCCGTACCCTCCCGGCATCCCGGTGCGCATGCCCGGAGAGCGCCTGGGTGATGTTGACAGCCCTACCATTCGCCTGCTGCTGGCATTGGAAAAGTTCGGCAAGCAGTTTCCCGGGTTTGAACGCGAGGTGCACGGGATCGAGGTTGATGCCGAGGGAGATTACTGGATGCGGAGCGTGGTCGAATCCACCACTTCATCACGCGGAAAAAACGGCGCCACTCCAGGACGCAACGCCAAGCGTAAGTCGAGAAAGCCTCCTGCTACTAGTTAGCAGGAAACTCTCCCGTTGCCGGCCCCTCGCCCTGGACGGGTGCCTTGTTAAGGATGTTTTTCGTCAAACTCCCGCAAAATCGTCATCCACAGAGGTTGTGACTTTTTTGATCTTTGTGGTTTTGACGCACCCAACCAGAGGATTTTTCAAACCTCCGACAAAGCCGTCATCCTGAGCGAAGCGCCTCGCAGATCTATCTCTTAACAGAGGGTTTATCGCGCGCAGTCGAAGGACCCCGACGATGCTTGTTAGCCCATGCTCTTCATAGCTTTCCAGCCACCAAAATTATGAAAGAGTGGTCTTCCGATCAGGTGGGTACACAAACAGCCGAATAGGGTAGTCTAGGCAGTGCGTCTGACCCTATGCCCAGCGTGAGCACTCCATCGCAGCTTAAAATCCCCAGGCGCCGCTGGCGCATCGCATTCCTGTTGGCCGTCGGAGTGCTGGTCAACTACTTCGACCGGGTCAATCTCTCCGTCTCCCACGCTGCTCTCATCACCACCTTCGCCATCTCCAACATCACCTTCGGCTACCTCTCCGCCGCCTTTAACTGGACCTATATGTTGTGCCAGCTTCCGGTGGGCGTGGTGCTGGACAAATTCGGCGTGCGGAAGGTGGGACGCATCAGCAGCTTTTTGTGGAGTGTCGCCTCGTTCGCCGCAGCGATTGCGCCCAACCTGGGCGGCTTCTTTGCCGCGCGGCTGATGCTGGGGATAGGAGAAGCTCCCACTTTTCCCGCCAACGCCAAAGCCATCGGCTACTGGTTTCCCGCCAGGGAGCGGAGTTCAGCGACCTCCATCTTCGACGGCTCAGCCAAATTCGCATCGGCGATCGGTGTGCCGCTCATTGGAATGCTGCTCTTGAAGGTCGGCTGGCGATGGAGTTTTGCCGCCACCGGCGCCATCAGCTTCCTCTACTTCCTGCTCTTCTGCCGCGTCTATCGCGATCCTGTGGATGATCCAGAGCTCACCGAACGCGAACGGAATTACATCCTGGAGCAGGATGCCGTGGCGCCGGTTCTACCCTCGGAAACCGCATCCTTCGGCTACCTGATACGACAGCCGAAAGTGATTGGCATTACCCTCGGCTTCGGTGCCTATAACTATGTTTTCTACCTGATGCTGACCTGGTTGCCGAGCTATCTCTTCCAGGCCCTGCACATCGATCTGCTGCACTCGTTTCTCTACACCGGCGTGCCATGGTTGTTTGCCACGGCCTTCGAACTGATAGTTGGAGGATGGCTGGTAGACCGGCTGCTGGAGCGAGGATGGAACCCCAGCAACGTGCAGCGTGCGGTCCTGATCGGCGGCACCACCATGGGGCTGGGAATCATTGGCGCAGCCTACGCCCAAACGGCTACCAGCGCGCTGATCTGGATTAGCATCTCGCTGGGAGGCCTGTCGGCGGCAGCAGCCGTTGGTTGGTCTGTACCCTCGCTGATCGGTCCCCGAGGCAGTGTGGGCACCCTGGCCGGCATCATGAATTTTTCCAGCCAGGTTTCGGGCATTTTGGCGCCCATCGTGACCGGCTACCTGGTCACCGCCCGGCACTCGTTTGGATGGGCATTCGGCGTCTCCGCTATTTACCTCTGCATCGGCATCTCAGCCTACATCTTCCTGCTCGGCCGTATCGAAAGGATCCCCAGCCAGCCTCAGCGTGCCGGGTAATCCTTCGTAGCCTTGGTGCGCGAGTTGAAGACAGAGAAACTGCCCTTGGGATTGACAGTCACCTTGAGGTAGTTGGCCGCATCCTTCTGTCCCATGGGGTTGGCGATGTACTCCTCGGCCATATTGTGCATGCCGGCCTCGTCAGAAAAGTGCAGCTGCCATAGCGCCTCAAGTCCAGGTGTCTTCGCCAGGGTTTCAAAGGTTGCCGTGGACCCGCCCTTTTTAGCCCCGTTATCCATGATCGCTATCCGCGGCGCAATCGCAAACAGCAATGCCGGGCTCGAGCTCTGAAATATTCCGTGGTGCGATACCACCAGGATATCCACCTTGCCAATGCGGTTATCGGGGCACATCAACTTCATTTCCTTATCCCAGGTGAGATCGCCCAGGTCGAGAATTCTGACCTTGCCAAAGGTGAGCAGGGTGCCCAGGGAGCGCGCATTGTCGGTCTGGTCCTCCGGCCTGGTTTCCGAATCCTTACAGTAAGGATTCGGTTGCCCGGCTCCGGGCAATGGATGGCTAAGCACCTCGCCGTTGGTGGTGATCACCGACACCTTGATCCCCGGAATCGGCAAAGCGTCGCCCGGTCTGGGGACCATATGGCCGTAGTGGCCGCTGGCTAGAACATGCTGATAGGCCGCATAGCCTTTGCTGGTAGATGGATCGGTGGGACTGGGCGGGCCATGGTCAATGAATGTGCCCACGGGAATTTTCGCCACCAGCTCCGGCACCCCGCCGACATGATCGGCGTGGTAGTGGGTAAGCAACAGGTAGTCGATCTTGCTCACGCCTGCGTCTTTGGCGGCGGCAACGATGCGGTCCGCATCAAGGCCGTTGTTCCCGGCCCAACCGGTATCGATCAGCAGCGACTTCCCTGCCGGGGTCACGAAGAGTGTCGATTGACCGCCGTCTACGTCGATGAAATAAATCTGCAGCGAATGACTCTTGGCTTCCTGCGCTCCGGCGAACATCGACCACGCTAAAACCGCAGCCAACAGGCACCACGCCTGAAGTCGCCTGCGGGCGATCGAAGAGGATTCTTCCTTACTGGTCATGACTTATCCTTCATTGGTTAGGGGGGTGGCAATGTACGCGTAGCTTCCAGCCGAAGCTACGCGCCAGGATCGAGCACGACTTTCATCAGATTTGGCTCGCCGGCGTGAAGCCGAGCGAACCATCGCGGGCCATCGCTCAGAGGAGCCACCGCTGTTATCAATGGCTTTACCTTGATTTTTCCGTTGGCCAGCAATTCCATCGCCTCAGGATATTCCCCCGAGGAGGCGCATGATCCCTGCAGACGAATCTGCCTGGAGACTACAACCTGCAGCGGGATCTTGACCTGGGGAGAAATATTGCCGATGAGTGTAACAGTTCCGCCCTTGCGCACACTGGCAATGGAGGCGGCGATGGTCTCATCTCGCCCCACTGCCTCGAGGACCAGGTCGACACCCCTGCCGCCTGTACGCCGCAGGATCTCCTGCACCAACTCAGTTCCTGAAAGCAGTAGCGTCGCGTCGGCGCCGAGCTTCTCGGCCCGCTCCAGGCGGGAGTGATCAATATCCGCGATCAGCACCTGGGAAGCCCCTGCAGCCTTCGCTGCCTGCAGGGTGAGTAAACCGATCATCCCCGCGCCGATTACCAGCGTCGTCTCGCCGCCCTTCATCCCGGAAACGCGTACGGCGTGCAACGCCACCGAAACAGCTTCCAGCATGGCCGCTTCCTGGAACGCGAGCGCCGCAGGAAGGTGATAGGTGATGCGCTGGGGCACGACGACATACTCGGCAAAAGCACCGGCGCGGCGATAATCTCCGCAGGAGACCCCAATCACTTGCCGGTTATTGCATAGATTGATATCGCCCTGGAGACAGAACTCGCACTGGCCGCAGTAGACGGTGGAGTCAAACGTAACCCGATCGCCGGGCTTGAACTTGCTCACCCCGCTGCCTGCCGCCTCGACCACCCCGGCCGCCTCATGGCCCATCACGATGGGCGGAATCCGCCTGCCGGAAGTACCGTCGTAACCGTGCACATCACTACCGCAGATGCCACAGGCAGCAACCCGCACCAGGATTTCGTCCGCGCCGGGAACGGGCGCGGGAAGATCCGCGACGTCGAGCTGATTGTACTCAGAGAGAAGGAGCGCTTTCATAGTGGCCTTAAGGGTACATCGTGGGCGCTCGCATGCTCAAGCATGTACGATGATCGAAGCTGCCGCTTTTCGCCCTCCCATGAGCACACGCGGTCTTAAACGCAGGCTGATTGCAGGGTTCGGCGCCAACACCTTCAGCCGCCTCTCCACCACCCTGACACAGATTTTTTCCGTTCCTGTCTTCCTCAGTCATTGGGGAGTGCACCTGTACGGCGAATGGATCCTGCTCAATACGATCCCCAGCTACCTCGGGCTCAGCGATGTAGGCTTCGGCAGCGTCGCCGGCAACGAGATGACCATGCTGGCGGCGGGAAACAACTTCGAGCAGGCCCTGGTCGTTTTTCAGAGTGTCTGGGTGCTGACTACGGTCATCACCAGCCTGATCGCCCTGTTGCTGCTCGCAGCGGTCTGGCTGCTGCCCTTAGGTGCCTGGCTGCACATGCACGCGATTAGCCCAGGAGACACCAAGCTGATCGTCTTGCTGCTTGGGCTGGCGATTCTCCTGGGCATGCAGGAGACCTTGTTTCAGGCGGCATTTCGCTGCGTGGGCAAATACCCTTTGGGGACCATGGCCAAGAGCCTGGTGGTGCTGGCAGCGTTCTTGAGCACCATGCTTGGCGTTGGGCTGCATCTGTCTCCTGTCCCCGTTACCGTGCTGTATGTTGCCGTAAATGCGGTGGGTGTGTTTGCCCTGTGGATTTTGCTCAGGCGCGAAGTGCCGTGGATTCGTTTCGGCATCCGGCACGCGCAATGGGCGGTGATTCGCCGCCTCACCGGCCCCGCGCTCTCCTTTATGAGTTTCCCGCTGGTCAACGCTCTTAACCTGCAGGGCATCCTGGTGGTGATCGGCTATGTGATGGGTCCCGTCGCGGTGGTGACTTTCAATACAGCGCGGACCATCTCCCGCAGCGCTACCCAGGGAATGAACCTGATCAATAATTCGATCTGGCCGGAGATGTCAGCCGCGTTCGGTATAGGAGCCATAGATGTCGCCCGGATGCTCCACCGGCGTGCGTGCCAGATCTCGCTGCTGCTATGCCTCGGCATCACCCTGGGAGTAGCGTTTCTGGGTGACTGGATCTGGCGAGTGTGGACCGTCGGCAAGGTGCCGACCGACCCGGTGCTGCTCAACATCATGTTGCTGCAGATGGTGGTTTCCGCGTTTTGGTTCACCAGTTCAGTGGTGCCGATGGCCACCAACCAGCACCAGAGGGTGGCGCGGGCGATGCTGACCGCCACGTGCCTGGCCTTGGTGCTCGCCTGGTTGTTGATGCACATCCCTTCGCTCGGCCTGCGCGGGGCGGCGATCGCGCTGGTGGCCGGGGATGCCTTTACTGCCTTCTATGTTTTGCGCGAGAGTCTCGGGCTCCTAGGGGACACATTGGGCGGCTTTGCGCGCAGCATGTTGGATCTGTCGTCGCTGCAGCGTCTGTGGAGAAGACCGAAATTAGCCCTTACCAACGAGGAGTAGTGGCTCCAGCGGCATCCGGCATGGGAGCGAGGCCAAGGCACCCTCACCGCCGCAGAAAATAGACTCTGTCAGTCCAATCCAGATCGCGTGCTTCCTTGACCAACTTGTGGAGGGACTGGATCAGACCTCCAATATCCGCTTGAGAAATTGTCTTCTCATCAACGAAAATGACGCCCCCGTGCTGTCGGCCTTCTTAGCCCAATTCTTAAGCAGGGTTGGAATCGTTCTACGGTCGTATGTGAAAAGAGTCAGCTCTTGCGCCAGAGCTTCCCGTAGGCACGCCGACAGGTTGTGACTTTTTGATTTTTGTGGTTTTGACACACTCAACCAGAAGAATTTTTAAACTCCACAAGGCGTCATCCTGAGCGGAGCGCCTCGCAGATCTATCGCTTAACAGATGGTTTATGGCGCGTAGTCGAAGGACCCCGAGGATGCTTGTTGGCCAATGCTCTCCACAGCTTTCCGGCCACCAAACCTGAAAGAAATCAAAAAAGTCCCAGCCTCCGAGTCTTCCTGGCCTAGGAAACTTCCATTTTCCCATTCCGCCATGCCCCGGACGGTGATCTTTTTGTCGCGAAGGCGGATGCCTACCGCCACCTGAGGCGAAATGTGCTCATCCAGGAGGAGCCTGAGCATCTCAGCGTTTGGCCGCTTTTCCTGCGGAGAATTCGACCGCTTGTGGCAACAACCGCTGCAACGCCGTAAAATCCACTGCGCGATACTCGTCCAGCGCCTGAGCAATCTCGTCTGCAAAGGCCTCGGCGTAGTTCACCGCTGCGCGTACCTTGGCTTCCGGCCATTGCAGATGCTTGGCTGTAGCTGCCAAGTCATTGTTATAGCTCTGGACCAGGAGCATCACCTCCCAAACAGCAAGACTGCTGCCCTGGATGCATGCTTGCCGCCCGACGGATGAATCGCGGAAATCGATAAACGCAAACTCCGACCGCCGCAAGCCTCCCTCTACCAGGCGCGCACTGGCGTCGCTGGGCGTCCATCCGTATCGGCTCGCCATCCGTCTAAGGCGATGCCCGCTTGCTGCCGGAAGACGCATGCTGATGACAGTTGAACCCATGGCAAACCCATGTAACTTCTGCAAGTATTGTAACTCGCCGGTCCTTAAGCGACTGTGTCATAGCAGCAGCGGATCGACCGCAGCGTACGTAAAGGAAATCCGGGTCGCTCCATCGTTTTCGGCCTAGGTCGTTCCGCCCATAAAGCAGAACCAAAAGAAGGTATCATCGTTGGGAATGGCCGTTATTCACATCTCGGAAGCCGAAGCAGCTGGCGATTGGTCCGCGCAGGCGAGGAGATCGTCATTGAGTCGGGTTCCTACCCTGTCGCAGTCATCCGCGCAGCCGCTCCTCCGCGCCGCTCCATCTCCGAGTCGATCACCTTGGCCAAGGCGCGCTCGAAGGAGTTTGGGTACACACCGGTGATGGACGCCGAGTTCGCCACTGACATGCAAGAGATCATCCGTAACCGCAAGCCGCGCGACACCTCGGAATGGGACTGATCCTCGATAGTAGCGTCCTGATTGCGAGCGAACGGCGGGGCGGTTCCATCGAAGACATCCTCTACCACGCGAAGGCAGCCCGCGGGGAAGTGGACATCGGACTCTCGGCGGTCAGCGTCGTAGAACTCACGCATGGCATTTACCGGGCCAAAACCGAACCGACCGGGAACGGCGGCTCGCCTACGCTGGGGAAGCGTTGCACGTTCTGATCGTGTATCCAGTGACATTGCAAATCGCACAGCTGGCTGGCCGCGTAGAGGGGGAGCAGGCGGTTACGCTTTCTCAGCGACTAGCTAGATACTCCCCCATGGAAGAGCCACCCCACCCTTGTCATCCCGACCGGAGCGCAGCGTAGTGGAGGGACCTGCGGTTCCCCTAATCCGCAAGCCGATGCTGTGGTCTGCGCTTGTTAAGTTTGCAACATTTCGAACGCATCCCTGGGCTGAAGGTCTACACGCTTTGAGGGCAGACCGGGTGCAGAGCCGTAGAGTCCCACATCTGGCGTACGTTGCGCGATCAGATGTGGGATCTGCGGTACGGGTGGTTGGATTAGACTTTTTCGGCGGACTCGGGGACCACCGCTGCCGCGGCTTGGAAACCGATTTTTGAGTGGGTTCCGTCGCAGAATGGCTTGTTGGTCGATGCTCCGCAGCGACAGAGAGAGATGGCCGGTTTGCCGGCAAGATCTATTAATGTGCCGTCGGTGTTTACCAGCTTGATTGGACCCTCGACGCGAAACGGTCCGTTTGGTCGAACCGTGATAGTTACTTCCCCTTCAGCCATGCAAGACTCCAGTTCAGAGAGATGAGTTCCAGTTGAGTCTAGCAGCCGATGCTGCATTTTCACTGCTGCTGCAAAGCAGGCAAGCGCTCCCGGCGCGGATTTTCCCCAAGACAAACTGAACCCGGCGGCGCGGGGTAGAACTGAAGAAGCTTCTAGTCGCTGTCAAGGTTCTGCGTAGCTTTGGGTGCGTCCTGCGGAGGTTTGGGCTGAGGTTCCTCGACATTTCCCGGGGTGCCGGTAGTTGAACTGGGAACCGGCCCGGCAACGTTCGAGCTCTGGCCGACTTTTTGCCCTTTCCATCCAGTCGTACTGACGTTTTGTGAAGTGCTCCCGGTATCGCAGCCCATGACCATCGCACAAGACACAAGCAGCAAGAGAAGAGACGCTCGAAACATAGTTGCTCCTTCAGAGCAATCTTAGGTTATTGGGATGTGGAAGGGAAAGGCTATAAGACGCAGGAAAGCCTCATAGAACAGGCCGCGGACTTACATGGCCAACATTCACCGGGAAGCTGAAGGAAGAGACGGTGTTTTCACCGTCTCTTCCTTCACGAATCTGACTACAAACTACAGACTACAGAACCTGAACGTTCTCTGCCTGCCAACCCTTAGGGCCTTTGGTTACGTTGAACTGAACCGCCTGGCCTTCTTGAAGAGTGCGGAAGCCGTTTGCTTGAATCGCTGTGTGGTGCACGAAAACATCCTCACCATTTGCACGGCTCAAAAAGCCGAACCCCTTGGCATCGTTGAACCATTTCACTGTACCTTGTTCCATTGTGTATCTTCCTTAGTAACGAGATGACGCTGAATTCAATCGGGGTATCTGCAGGTAGTGCGGACTCCTAAAGCAGAACGAGCTGAGAACCAAAATCGTATTCGACGCTCTTTAAGGATATACCGCAGATGCAAGGAGCGCAATGAAAAAAATCGCCGGGAAAGGCTAAAAATGGCCGCCTTTCCTACTCGTACTTCAATGATTCTACAGGATCCATCCGCGCCGCACGTACCGCTGGTACCGTGCCAAAGGCGATTCCCACCCCACACGAGACCAGGATAGCGACGACCGCCGATAGCCACGAGATCTGAAGCGAGTAATTGGTAAACCAAGCGACCGAAAGCTGCAAGGACATGGCCAGAATCGCCCCCACCACTCCCCCGGTGAGCGAAATCAGCACCGCCTCGGCGAGAAACTGCAGTTGAATCTCCCGGAAGGTCGCTCCCAAGGCCTTGCGAATGCCGATCTCCCGGATCCTCGAGCGCACTGTGGCCAGCATGATATTCATGATGCCTACCCCGCTGACCAGCAGGGTCACCATGGAAAACAGGAGCAGGATAATGCTGAAGGCTGTGGCCGTCTTCCCTGCCACGGACAGCACCTCTGAGAGATCGCCCACGTCGTACACAGACTCGGAACGATGCCGGCTCTTCAGGGCCGCCTTGATGGCCTCCCTAGCCCAGGGGACACTGCCCGGGTCGGTCATGGAGAAGTAGATCTGGTTGACGGCATCGGTGCCGGTGAAATAGCGCGCGACGGTGTATGGGATAAGCACCGTCTCATCGACAATCTCCGACTGCCCAAAGGTCGCTGCCCGCTCGCGAAAAACGCCGATGATCACGAACGGCACACTGGAGATGGCTAGCGTCTTGCCCACGGCTTCCTGGGCGCTGCCGAATTGGGTCAAGGCAAACCGCTCCGTGACCACAGCAGCATGACTATGGGTGATCGAGTCCTGCTGATCGAAAAAGCGACCCGCAAGCAGGTAAAGCCGGCGTATATCGGGATACTCCGGATTCACGCCCAGGATCAGGACATCGCGTTCCTTGCCCCCGCCGCTGGTGAAGGACTGGTGCAGGTTGAGTACGGGCGATGCCTCCTGAATACCGGGCACCAACTGCTCCACAGCGCGCATATCGTCCACCGTCAGGTAATCGCGCACCGAAGCAATGCTGGCATCCGACAACCCGGCGTATTCGGCCCAGATAAGGTTGGTGCCGATGTTCTGAATGGAGGTCAGTACATATCGCTTGCCGGAGAGCCCGATGGTCACTACCAGGATCAAGGAGGCAGTCCCAATCACCATACCCAGCGCGGTCAGGGCGAAGCGAACCTGGTTGAGACGAAAGGAGTCGATGGCCAGCAACACGATCTCGCGGAGTGCAATGCTCTGGGTACCGCGAACTGGCGACGAAACGCTCATAAAAGGTCAAACCCGTCATCGTTTGCCCAGGAACACCAGGGTAACCCCCAGCGAGACCAGAAAAACACCGGCCCAACGCCGCCGGCTGACATGCTCACGTAGAAAGAATACCGCTCCCAGTGCTCCGGCGACATAGCTGAGTGCAGTTACTGGCACGACGAAGCTCACGTTCAGAAAGGAGAACGCGCCCAGCAGAGAGAAAAACGCCAGGGCCATCAAACTGACTCCTGCCCACATCCAGCCTACCCGCAGGGCGCGAAGAATAACGCGAGCAATGGCCGCGGGACGAAAATCCTTCACCTCTCCGACCGTCTTCATGGCTCGGGAGACGCACAACTCGCCGCCCGTACCGGCCACGACGATGAGCAGGAAAAGAATGACCTCAAGCAAATTAACTGCGCTCCAGACCTGTCGGGCTGCGCTCAAGGCTGCGCGGGTTGCTCTGCCCTACTACCAGGACACCGAGGCAGATGATAGAGATTCCCAGCCAGCGCAAGGGCGAAACCGGCTCGCCCAACATGAAGTACGCGAGCAGCGCGGAAACCCCATAGCCCGCCGACGATGCCGGCTGAACATAGCTGTAATCCGCCAAGGAGAGCACCAGCATATTGGCCAGGAAAAAGGTAAGCAGAGAGGCGACCCCAAGCCAAATGGAGCCGGTGCCAAAGACGCGCAAGACAGTGTGCAGCGCCTCTGTAGCCGGCCAGACGGCAAGCCTGCCTGCCTGCTTCATGCCCTTGCCCAGCAACACGTTTCCTAGAGGGCCGGCGATGACCATCACAGCAATGAGCAGATACGTCTTCAGATGAGAGGTCTTGGGGGCGGTCATGGGGGTTGACCCGGGAACCATCGGATCGGCAATCAACCCCTTGATTTTATACTTATCTATCCGCGTATCCGAGCTCGACGCTGGTGTCAAAGGGCCGCTCGATGCCTTCCGGCGTCCTGATCGGAGAAGATTTTTTAACCGGCGGAATGAACTCGTACTTGCCCGGCTCGATGTGCTCGGGGCGGGGCATCTTTCTATTGACGTATTCGATCCCGTTGAAATCCTTAAATCCCAGTTGATGAACCTTCCAGCGTCGCAGACGCATCGGAGCATCTTCTTCCCAGGTGGCCCAGAACCACTTCTTGAACAGCTTCTGGAAAAAAGGATCAAACAACTTAAAGATGGGATGGGTATTGATGCGATAGGTAACGGTGACCGCGCAGCGATCGTTTGGCAAGTCCTCAAAAAGCGCTTCCATTTCCAGCATGAAACCGATGGTGTCCTGATGGAAGCTCTTCATGGTGTTGCCGTCCATGTACTGGAAGCCGATGCCGGAGGTATAGAACGGCAAAAGCGGCATGCGCTTGCCGCGAAGCACCAGCGACCAATCGTCTCGCTCCGCCAGCACTCGGGTGGCGTTGTAGTACTTGTAATGGGTCCCGACGAGGTGTTCGTGGTCGTAATAATTCCACATCACCACTTCCTTCGGGCAATCCATTTCAGCGCGAAACTGGGCGGTCAATAGAAAACTCTTCATGGCCGAAACCTACCCCAATAAATCTACATAGATTTTATCGTCGACTACCGTTAGCGCATACTGCCGGAGCGGGTAAGCGGGATGTGAGGTGCACGAGCCGTCTTTGCAGGAAAACGTCCAATTATGCCAAAGGCAGGTGAAGACACCGTCTTTGTGCTTGTGATACCCGACAGGACCACCGAAGTGGCGGCAAATGTTGCTCAGCGCTTTGATCTCGCCCTCATACTCGTAAAGGAGGACGTCGTGATCGTCAATCCACCGGGTAAGTTGGCCGGCTTTCTTTAGCTCTTCGAGAGAAGCGAGATATTTGTAGGTGGCCTGACGACCGTCTGCCTCGACGGTGATAACACTCAACTCAGTCATCATATCCTCTTCTTGGTATAGTTGAGAAGCCTAGTCGTGTCAATAGCGGCAGCTTGTCGCTGGGCCATCGATATCTTGTATAAATGTAAGGAAGTACGCAGATTTATGGTGTCGAAAACTCCCGCAATGCCATCTATGAAAGAGGAATAACCTTACGTGTGTGGCATTGTCGGATTTACGACCAAGAGCTGGCGCCCTGAGCTGGACCGCATCCGGTCAGCGAGCCAGACCCTTATCCATCGCGGCCCTGATCAGCAGGGGGTTTTCCGTTCGCGAGCCTGCTCCTTAGGCGCCACCCGGCTGAAAATTGTAGATCTCGCCCATGGCGACCAGCCGATCTTTTCCGAAGACGGCGATTCGGTGATCGTCTTCAATGGCGAAATCTACAACCATCTCGAGGTCCGGCGCGAGTTGGAAGCTCTGGGACACCGCTTCCAGACTCATTGCGACACAGAAACTGTACTGCAAGCATTTTTGCAATGGGATACAGGCTGCTTTGCCCGGCTGCGCGGCATGTTCGCAACAGCAATCTGGTGCAATTCCCAACAGCGGCTGGTGCTGGCTCGCGACCGCATGGGGATCAAGCCGCTCTATATCGCCCAACGGGGCGACGACCTGTTTTTTGCCTCGGAGCTAAAAGGGATACTGGTCCATCCCGAAATTGAACGCAGGCTCAGCCTGCAAGGACTCGACTGCTACCTGTCGCTCAACTATGTTCCCTGCCCCTGGACGCTGGTAGATGGCATTGAGAAGCTTCCCCCTGGCCAGTGGCTTGAATGGCGCGAGGGGCGGGTGAGCAAGCATACCTACTGGTGTATTCCGGAGATTTGCCCCACACCGAAGCCGTTAGACGCCGCCAAAGAGGAGCTGGACTTTCTGCTCGACCGATCGCTCCGCGAGCACCTGATGTCTGAGGTGCCAATGGGCGTGTGGCTGAGCGGCGGCGTGGATTCGTCCACTGTTCTGCACTACGCCGCCCAGGCATCGGGGTCACGGCTCCAGACTTTTTCAATTTGTTTCAACGGGCATAGCTTCGACGAGTCGCGCTACATCCACCAGGTTGTCGAGCACTACGGAACCGACCATGAAGAGCTGAACCTTAGTCCCGAACAGGACCTGGAAGGCGCCATCGAGGAGATTCCCTATTACTCCGATGAACCCAGTGCAGACTCCGGCGCCTTGCCGGTCTGGTTTCTCTCCAAGCTCTGCAAGCAGCGATGCACAGTAGCCTTTAGCGGGGAAGGCGCCGACGAGATCTTCGGCGGCTACCTGACCTATCGTGCCAATCTCATCGCGGCGCGGGTGAAACAGCTGCCACCGGCGCTGATACACCTGGCGCTGCGTAGTTTGCGCTTGTGGCCCGCTTCCAATGAAAAAATCAGCCTCGAGTACAAGCTGAAGCGGCTCTTGCAAGGCAGCCTGATGCCACCCGAGCGGGCGCATGTTTATTGGAACGGAACGTTCTCCGACGCAGAAAAGGCATCGCTGCTGAAGGTCCCGCTACCCCCGAGCCTTATCGATGTCCTGGCCCGGACCCGGACAAGTTTACCCGGCGACGGGATCGCGCCTTATCTCGAGTTCGACCAGAACTACTACCTTGCCGATGACATCCTGGTGAAGTCGGACCGCATGAGCATGGCACATGCGGTGGAAGTACGCCCTCCTTTTCTTGACCACCGCATCCTGGAATTTGCGGCGACCTTACCGTCTGAGCTCAAGATCCATGGAGTGCGGCAAAAATATCTTCTTAAAGAGCTGATGCGCACAAAACTGCCGGCTCCCATTCTCCAGCGTAAGAAGATTGGTTTCGATATTCCCGCGCATGAGTGGTTCCGGGGCCCGCTAAAGCCGCTTCTGATGGAAACCCTGGCATCGGCAGAAACAGAGCACTCCGAATTGTTTCGCTTTGATGCGATCCGCACTTACACCCAACTTCACATGAACAGGAGCATCAATGTTGGCTATCACTTGTGGGGCCTGATCATGCTTTTTCTTTGGATGAAACGATGGAACATTCAGTCAGCGCCCTCTCGGATCTCGAAGAGTCAAATGCTCGCAGTCGAACTGTAGCTGGCCGCTGGTTTTTTTTAATTGTCTTGCTCTTTGCCGCCGCTGTGTATCTCGGCTGTATCATCTCCCCGCCGTCGCTGATGGATGACGTCGATGCCGTCATGGCACAAGCCTCCCGCAACATGCTTACCTCCGGCGACTGGGTAACGGCACGCCTCGATGGTGTGCCTTACCTGGAAAAGGCTCCCCTCCACTACTGGATGATCGCAACCTCCATGGAGGTTTTTGGCGCCCATGACTGGGCCGCTCGTATTCCAGTTGCTCTCGCGGCCATCGCGCTTTGCTGGATCACTGCGATTTTTGGGGCGTGGGCATTCGGCAGAAGCCCTGGATTCCTCGCCGGCCTTTGCATGGCAACTTGCGTTGGGCTCTTCCTCTTTACCCGCATCTTATTGCCGGACGCGATGCTTACCCTCACCATCGCCCTGGCTTTGTGGGCCTTTCTTCGGGTGCTCGATGAAGAAGAGCGCCACCCGCGGGCATGGGCAGCGACATTTGCCGCCTGCCTGGGCATCGGCTTGCTTCTGAAGAGCCTGATTGGCATTGTTTTCCCCCTTGGGGCTATCGCTATCTACCTGCTCCTCACCCGCCAGTTCTTCTCCACCCGTGTATGGAAGCAGCTCCGGCCGTTCAGCGGACTGGCAATTATTCTGCTCATCGCCGCTCCCTGGCATATTCTTGCCACGCTGCGTAACCCCCCTTATTTCAGCTTGTCGATGAGAAGTGTTCCCGGGGAATATCACGGTTTCCTTTGGTTCTACTTCATTAACGAGCAACTATTGCGATTCCTCAACCTGCGCTATCCGCGGGATTATGACACTGTGCCGCCGGTCTATTTCTGGCTCTTTAACCTGGTCTGGCTCTTCCCCTGGAGTGTTTATCTGCCGGCCGCATTCCGGCTTTCTTACAGGCCTGTCGACCGCGCCGGAAGAACCCGGCTACTGGCGCTGTGCTGGATAGGTTTTGTCATGGTGTTTTTTACCTTTTCCACCACTCAGGAGTATTACTCCATGCCGATCTACCCCGCGCTGGCGCTGCTGATTGGCTCGGGAATAGCGATGGATGGAAAACTTATCAGAGGAGGAACACGGCTGCTGACCGCGATCTTTACGGTTGCCGCTGTGGCAGCGATTGCCATTCTGCTCGCGGATCGTCACATCCCAACGCCAGGAGATATCTCCCAGGCGCTGACATCCAATCCGGGCGCTTATAAATTGTCGCTCGGCCACATGGAAGACCTGACCTTAAAGTCCTTCGCCTATCTTCGGCTGCCGCTGGGGTTGGCCGCTGTTGCCTTTCTTATCGGAGCAGTGGGCACCCTCCTCAGGTCCGGCAAGCGAGTCTACCTGACGATTGCGTTGGCCATGGTTGTCTTTTTTCATGCTGCCCGCCTGGCGATGGTCACCTTCGACCCCTATCTCTCATCCAAGCCCTTGATCGACGCATTGGAGAGATCGCCGCAAGGCAATTTGATCATCGACCACCATTATTACTGGTTTTCTTCTGTCTTTTTCTATACCAACAGGACTGCGCTGCTGCTGAACGGAAGGTTCTTCAATATGGTCTATGGCTCGTATGCTCCCGGAGCGGCAAACGTGTTCATCGATGACAGCCAATTCCAGGGGCTCTGGGGCAGCCCGGAGAGATATTACATCTTTGCCAAGGACAACCAGGTTGATCATCTCAAGTCGCTAGTGAACCCGAGCGAGCTAAATCTCGTCAGTGAAAGCGGCGGCAAAGTCCTACTGACAAATCATGCAATTCCTGCTGCCGGCCATACAATGTAAACAGCTGATGAACGATCTGGAGAAACTATGAAAATTGCCGTACTTGGAGGCGATGGTTACTGTGGTTGGGCTACCGCTCTCTACCTATCGAAACAAGGCCATTCGGTGGCCATTATCGACAACTTCGTGCGCCGCCTTTGGGATCACGAACTGGGAGTGCAGTCCCTCACGCCCATTCGTCCGCTCTCCGATCGCTTGCGCGTGTGGCACGAGCTTACCGGCAAAACCATTGAGCTCTTTGTTGGCGATGTGACGGACTACGAGTTTCTGGCTTCTACCATCAAGAGCTTTGAACCTGAAGCGGTGATCCACTTCGCCGAGCAGCGCTCCGCGCCCTATTCGATGATTGACCGCAACCACGCTGTCGGGACCCAGGTAAACAATGTCGTGGGCACGCTGAACCTGCTCTTCGCGTTGCGTGAATTCCAGCCCGACTGCCACCTGGTCAAGCTCGGCACCATGGGTGAATACGGCACACCCAATATCGATATTGAAGAAGGCTACATCACCATCGAGCATAACGGCCGCAAAGACGTGCTCCCGTATCCCAAGCAGCCAGGGTCGTTTTATCACCTCTCCAAGGTCCACGACAGCCACAACATGATGTTCGCCTGCAGGATCTGGGGAACACGCGCCACGGATCTGAACCAGGGCGTGGTGTACGGGACCATGACCGACGAAGTCGCGCTGGATGAAGCACTGATCAACCGCTTTGACTACGATGAGGTCTTCGGCACGGTGCTTAATCGCTTCTGCGCCCAGGCGGCCCTTGGCCACCCCCTCACGGTCTACGGCAAAGGCGGCCAGACGCGTGGCTTCCTGGACATTCGGGACACTGTGCGCTGCGTGGAGCTGGCTTGCCTGAATCCTGCGGCCAAGGGAGAATTCCGCGTATTTAACCAATTCACCGAGCAGTTTTCTGTACTGGATCTGGCCAACCTGGTGCAAAGTGCCGGCAGCCAAATGGGGCTAAAAGTCGAGATCGACTACTTGCCGGATCCCCGTGTGGAAGCGGAACAGCATTACTACAACGCGAAGCACTCCAAGCTGATCGATCTTGGCCTTGAGCCGCATTTTCTCTCTGATTCCCTACTGGATTCACTCATCGATATTGCGGTTCGCTACCGCGATCGCATCGATACGGCACTGTTTCTGCCGCGGGTGAACTGGCGCCGGACCAGGAACGATAGACGCGTGGAAAAGCCCATCCTGGCCAAGACAACGCTGTAGAGGACTCGATACCTAGCGTTCCCAAACAAACTTGTCATCCCGCCTGCCCCGGCGTGCCGTGGGACCGGAGCGCAGCGAAGTGGAGGGACTGCGGTTTCTCGTCCTGCCTAGACCCGCTCGGGGGCCTTCTCCGCCGCTCGAATGGCAGCAGCTGGATCCACCGGGACTAACTCGCCATTGCGAATATAGTAGTAACCGTCTCTCCAGCGAATGCTGTTACGGGTAAAGCTGGTTAGCCATATAGAGGCGGCGAGCAGGTCCCATACCGGAAGCAGCCACAGTTTCTTGTAAATACCTGGCTGCTTCAAACCCCACCTGCCAATCACTTCCATCATGGCGATACGAAATGCGAAATACGCGCTTAGATAAGCGAACGCTACTTCGGGCGTGGGCTGTACAAGGATCGCTGCCAAGGCCCAGGGCAAACCAAGAGTAAATATCAGGCCTAGATGTCCCCAGGGACGCATGATGCGCATCACCACCGTCCAGCGCAGACGCTTCAGGAAAAGGTCGCGCAGCGACTGGAAATCTGACACAGTGTGAATGGCATAGTTCAGAAGTTCTACTTCATAGCCTTGCTCTGCAATCAAGCGCCCAACTAGTAGATCGTCCGCTGGACGATTTTCGATTGCCGCATAGCCGCCAAAGCCGGCGAGATGCTTACGCGTGGTAGCTATTGTTGGACCTAGAGCAAACTTCACACCATCCAACTGCCTGGCTACCAGAATCCCGGCATAAAAGTCAGAGAGCATGCCCACCGATTGAACGCGCTGCACAAAGGTTTTTTCTTCGCTGGGAACGGGCACATAAAAACACGTGACTGCTCCGACCTTCGGGTCTGCCAGTGGGGCAACAATCGTGCGCAGGTAATCCGGTTGCACACGCACATCGCTGTCGCTCATCACCACGGTTTCGTACTTTGCTTCCGCAGTCAGTCGCGCCAGCTTGGCGACTTTATCGTTGGTAGCTACCCGGCCGGAGCCGATCAGGACACGGATTTGACATTCAGGGAAGTCGCGGATGAGCCTCTGAATCGTCGGCAATGCAGGGTCAGACGAATCCCCTACACAAAAGACAATTTCGTATTCCGGATAATCCTGACGGCAGAAGCTGGCGAGGTTTTCGTAGGCATCGGGATCAAGTCCGCGAATGGGCTTGAGATTACTTACCGGCGGGGTGTAGCTGGTAACAGACTTGCGCGAACAGCGAAAAAACCGCCATGCGCTAAACAGCGCAAGCGAGTAATAAATCAAAGGGATTGCAGCCATCCCCAATATCGCGAAATGAAAAAAGCTCAGGATCATTCAGCCTCTAATTCCTAATTATGTTTTGATTATCTCCCAAGCATTTCGAAGCGCCGGTGTATGCCATGACTTTCTCAAGCGGTCGTACATGAGACGGACATAATAGCCGTGCTGTTTCATCTGGCACCTCGTCGAACACAGAGCCATGTACCCCGTCCCTCTATGCAACACTTTTGTTGATTAGCTGGAAACGAATCAATCCATCTAATCAAAATTATATAAGCTCCTTACTTTCAATCGCTTGAAGATAGCGATCCGTATGTTTCCCACAACTGTAGGTTGACATGGAAGGCCAGCGGTAGGCGAAAATAAAGCGAAGATATAGCCATGCCTACCGCCAGCCATCTGCGCGCACAAATAGAAGCTACGCTGGCCAAAAGAATTCCATCGGCGCTCACGCCCATGGCGCGTGTTCCCTATCCTGTTACACCTACTGGGATTCCCGAGATAGATCTCCTGTTGCAAGGTGGATTCCCTGTCGGCGCCCTCAGCGAGGTGGTTGGCCAGGAATGCTCCGGACGCACCTCGCTGGCGCTCGCATTTATCGCCAGGATGACCCAGGCAGGCAAGGTGTGCGCCTGGGTAGATGTCTCCGACGCCTTGCATCCCGAATCGGCGGCAGCTATAGGAGTAGACCTCTCGCGGCTGCTCTGGGTACGGTGCGGTTCGTTGCCCGTTACTGTGCCCTTGCCGCAAGCCTCAGTGCGCGGATTGCGCAGGGCAGAAAAATCTCCGAAGGTAAAGCCGGGGTTGCCACCCGCAGGTGGCGGCCATCCCCGCACGGAGGCCAAAGGACTCTCTGCTGCAGTCACTGATTTGCTCGGCCCTGCACACATCGCTCCTCGCTCCCCGGAAGCGATCCACAAACCCCGCACGCAAGGTAAGCAACAGAATCATGGTCCCGCCAAGCTTCCGGCTGCTGCCCTCAAAAAGGCTCCCCGGGGCAAGTCCTGGGCGCGCCTGGAACAGGCACTACGGGTTACGGATCTACTGCTGCAGGCTGGTGGATTCAGCTGCATCGTGCTGGATATGGGCAGCCTGAACGCGGAGTATGCATTGCGGGTGCCGCTGGCGACATGGTTTCGCTTCCGGGCCGCAGCCGAGCGACTGCAATCGAATGTGTTGCTGCTGACCCAACATGCCTGCTCCAGGAACAGCGCTGGCCTGGTGCTTCGTCTCGAACCGGGCAGCGTGCTTGCTCCTGACTCGACCATCTTTACTGGCCTCGAACACCGGGCCGAATTAGCCCGCCAGCGTTTTCCTCAGTCTCCTGGAAATGTATTTCCCATGCGTAAGCAGCCGCAAAGCGTGCCCACAGCACAGTGGCAGGGTAGAACCCTTTGGGCGGGCCGCTCATGACGGAACGATATGCCTGTGTCGATGTGAAGGAATTTCCGCTGCAGGCACTCCTGCGCCTACGGCCAGGGTTGCAGAACAAGCCCGTAGCCGTGCTCGATGGCGAGCCGCCATTCGAGCAGGTGTGCTCGCTCAACGGTGCGGCACTAAACCTCGGGATAGCCCTGGGCATGACACGGTTGGAAATGGAGATGTTTCCTACCGCCCTGGTCTTGCTACGCTCGCGTGCCGAGGAGGCAGCGGCTCGGGCAGCGTTGCTGGAGTGTGCCGGCGGCTTCTCTCCCCGCGTGGAAGATCAGAGCAGTGACAGTTACTTTACCTGCGTCATCGACATCGCCGGCACGGAAACACTCTTTGGATCGCCGGATACACTCGGTGAGAGCCTGCTCAAAAAGATACAAGCACTGTGCATACGAGCATCCATCGCTATCAGCAGCAACTTTCATGCCGCCATTTGCCTCGCGCGAGGGCACTCTTCAGGCAGATGCGCAGGCGTAAGGGTGGTGCCGCGAGGAATGGAATGCGCTGCCCTCGCGCCCTTACCACTGACGGTTCTCGATCTTTCCCTGGAACATGCGGATACATTCGCCATGTGGGGCATCACGTCACTCGGAGCGCTGGCTAATCTCAAGGAAACCGAATTGATTACCCGGCTTGGACAACCCGGCAAAGAAATGCGCCTGCTGGCACGCGGAGAATCGCCGCATTTATTTCGCGCGAACGAGGCCAGCCTGGCTCTTGAAGAGCGAATGGAACTGGACTCACCGGTGGAACTGCTCGACTCCCTGCTTTTTATCCTGGGAGTGATGCTCGATCAGCTTATTGTACGGGCCCAATCACGCATACTGGCGCTGGCCTCAGTCACACTCCATCTGGATCTTGAGGGGAGCGACCTTGAAAGCGGCAACAGGCATACTCGCACGGTGCGGCCCGCACTGCCCAACAATGATAGAAAACTATGGCTGAAGCTCATCCACCTGGATCTGCAGGCACATCCTCCACAGGCAGCCATCCTTGGGCTTACCTTGAACGCACAACCAGGCAGCACCAGCAAGGTGCAGCTTGGACTTTTTTCCCCACAAGTACCAGAAGCTATGCGGCTGGATGTCACCCTGGCGCGCATTCGCAGCATTGTTGGCGAAGGCTGCGCGGGTCATGTGGTGCTCAAGGACACGCATCGCCCGGAAGCCTTTCGTATCGAACCCTTTACTGTGCCCTCTTCGACTGCGCTTGGCGCCCAACCTGGAACACAGCGCGTCGCCATGCGGCAATTACGGCCAGCGGAAGCCGTAACTGTCACCGTGCGCGACCGGCAACCGGACTCCTTCATCTTTCGCGAGAAGCGATATATCGTCGAACGTGCTTACGGCCCATGGTCTTCCGGCGGAGACTGGTGGAGACCTACCCTCTGGTCGCTCGAGCAATGGGACCTGGTGGCCAAGGCTGAGGATGCCGCCAATCATGCAACCTGGCTCTGTTGCTGCCTGACTCATGATCTTACTCAGGAACATTGGCAGGTAGAGGCGCTGTATGACTGAGCGCTATATCGAACTGCATGCAGCCAGCGCATTCAGTTTTCTTGAAGGCGCATCGCTGCCCGAAGATCTTATCCAGCGCGCGGCCGAGCTCAATATGCCGGCCATGGCCCTGCTGGATCGCAACGGGGTTTATGGCGCGGCGCGATTTCATACCCTGGCGCGTAAGCACGGGGTACGGGCCCATGTAGGCGCGGAAATTGCAGTATCCAGCCTGGGCAATCGTCTCATGCCTCCGGTTTGGTTACCCCACTGCCATGTTCCCGAAGCCGCGCGCCTGCCCCTGCTCTGTACCTCTCGCGCCGGGTATCAAAATCTCTGTCAACTGATTACCCGGTTCAAGATGCGCGAGACGACCAAGAACGAGGGAGCAGCTACGCTCGAAGACCTGGAACAATATTCTTCCGGACTGGTCTGCCTGACCGGCGGCGATGAAGGCCCGGTCGCGGCCGCACTGATGCGTGGAGGCGAATCTGCAGCCGTAAAAGTTGCCGAACAGCTGATTCGAGTCTTTGGACAACGGAACGTCTATATTGAGCTTCAGCGCCATGACGAACGGGAGGAAGAGTGGCGCAACCAGGCCGCCATCCGCATTGCCCAACGCCTGTGCTTGCCGTTGCTCGCTACCAACGGTGTTCGTTATGCCACTGCATATGACAGAGAAGTTCTCGATGTGTTCACTACGATACGCCACCATACCGACCTGGAACATGCAGGCCGCCTGCTCACCATCAATAACCAACGCCATCTGCGCGATGCGCGGGAGATGACGACTCGATTCAGCGATCTTCCCCAGGCCATTGCGAATACCGCGGCTTTGTCTGAGCGGCTGGAATTTGAGCTCCATGATCTGGGCTATCAATTTCCCCGCTATCCAGTTCCGGATGGCGAAACCATGGATAGTTTTCTGCGCCAGCGTGTAGCTGAGGGCGTATTAAAACGCTACGGCGCCAAGCGCAATCGTAAGTTGCTGGAAAAGGTTGAAAAGCAGGTTGAGCATGAGCTGGCCTTGATTGAGAAGCTCGGCTTTGCCGGCTATTTTCTGATCGTGTGGGACCTGGTTGATTTTTGCAAGCGAAACGACATCCTGGTGCAAGGCCGGGGGAGCGCGGCGAATTCCGCCGTCTGCTATGCGCTTGAAATAACAGCGGTCGATCCGGTGGGCATGGATTTGCTCTTTGAACGCTTCCTGAGCGAAAGCCGCGGGGAATGGCCTGACATCGATCTCGATCTGCCCTCCGGAGATAAGCGCGAGCAGGCGATCCAGTACATCTATCGACGCTATGGGGAGCTTGGCGCCGCGGTGACCGCCAACGTGATTACCTATCGCGGCAAATCGGCGGCGCGCGAAGTGGGAAAGGCGATGGGCTTCGATCCTGAGACCCTGGGACGCCTTTCGAGCCTGGTATCCCAGTGGGAGTGGAAGGGAACGAATGACACCCTGGAAAATTCATTTCTCCATGCCGGCTTCGATGTCAAACATACGCATATCCACAAATTTCTCGAGCTCTGCATGCGTATTCAGGATCTGCCGCGGCATCTTGGCCAGCACTCAGGAGGCATGGTGATATGTCAAGGTCAATTGGACCATGTGGTTCCTCTGGAACGAACCTCCATGCCCGGCCGAACCGTAGTCCAGTGGGATAAGGAAGACTGTGCCGATCTGGGCCTCATTAAAGTGGATTTGCTGGGTCTGGGTATGATGGCGGTGATCCAGGAGTCTCTTACCCTGGTCGCGGAGCATTACGATGAACCCATCGACCTTGCACAGTTGCCCCAGGATCCGCTGGTGTACGAAACCCTGCAGCGCGCCGATACGGTGGGCATGTTTCAAGTGGAAAGCCGGGCGCAGATGGCGTCGCTGCCGCGCAATCATCCGGACAAATTCTATGACCTGGTGGTGCAGGTGGCCATCATCCGCCCGGGGCCCATCGTGGGCAAGATGATGCACCCCTACATGCGCCGGCGGCAAAAAAAAGAAGCAGTTACTTATCCCCATCCATCGCTGATACCAGTGCTCAAGCGGACTTTAGGCGTTCCTTTATTTCAGGAGCAGCTCTTGCGCATGGCCATGACGGTAGCTGATTTTTCCGGTGCGGAAGCCGAAGAATTGCGCCGTGCCGTCGGCATGCGCCGTTCGTGGCAGCGCATGGAGCAGCTGGAAGTGAAGCTGCGCAGTGGCATGACGAAAAACGGCCTCGATGAGGCCACCCAGGCAAACATTATTCAGAACATTACTTCCTTTGCGCTTTATGGCTTCCCTGAATCCCACGCCGCCAGCTTTGCGTTGATTGCCTACGCATCCGCTTATTTCAAGGTGCGTTATCTGGCTGCCTTCACCTGCGCCATTCTCAACAATCAGCCCATGGGCTTTTATATGCCTGCCGTACTGGTCAAAGATGCGCAACGTCATGGTCTGCGCGTACGCCCGATCGATGTGCAGGTATCGGAGTGGAAGTGCGCGATTGAGCATGAAAACGATGGCGAGCTCTCGCTGCGCATGGGATTGATGTATGGCAAAGGATTACGGCAGGAGGTGGGAGAAGCGATGGTCGAATCCCGCAGGCAATCCGGCCCGTTTAGTTCCGCCGAAGATCTGACGCTGCGTGTCCCTCTGCTGCATCGCAAGGAGCTTACGCTGCTGGCCCGCATTGGCGCTTTGAATTCGCTCGGTGGCATCGATCATCGGCGCGATGCGGTTTGGCAGGTAGAAGAATCGGCCCGGCCGGTCGGCCCTTTGCTGAAGTCTGCCCATCATGCTTCCAGCTCCTCTCCCCTGCAGCAAATGAATACCGAGGAGAGGCTAAGCGCGGACTACTCAGGCACTGGCTTGACGGTGGGAAAGCATCCACTGCACTACCGCCGGCAGGAGCTGCGCGCGAGGAAGGTACTGTCCGCCTGTGAATTGCGGAATTATCAAGACGGCGCCTATGTACGCGCGGCTGGTTGTGTCATTGCGCGGCAGCGCCCAGGCACCGCCAAGGGATTTATCTTTCTCTCCATGGAAGATGAGACCGGCATCGCCAATGTCATCATCACTCCTGATCTTTATGAGCGAGAGCGGGTGGTGGTCACCCGCAGCAAATTTGTTCTGGTCGAGGGCGGCCTGCAGAATCAGGACGGCGTGATCCACATCAAGGCGAAACGCATACACCCGTTAGCCTTCACCAACCTGGAAGTACACTCACACGACTTCCATTAGCTTGATGCAATCTCTCGTATTCTCTTGTATTCTATGAGAATGCCATTGAAGACAATCACATTCCGTTTACCAGAAGAGAAGCTGCAGGCATTAGATACCGTAGCCGAAGGACAGCAGCGGGACAGAAGCTTCATTATCAATGAAGCAGTCACGCAGTATCTTTCGCTTCACGAATACCACCGAGCTTTGATCGAAGAAGGCATTCGCCAGGCTGATGCGGGTGAAGTGATCGAACATGAAGCGCTGATGAGTAAGGCAGCCGGTTGGGCCCGGAAACCAAGAGCACGCTAATTGCGAATACTGTGGTCCAGACGCGCTTCAGCGCAGCTCGAAGCCGCATATAACTTCGTGTCGGTAGAAAATCTATCCGCAGCTGAAAAACAGTTAGATCTTATCAAGCGGGCCGTTGAACAGCTTGCCAACTTTCCGGAGATGGGCCGCCCAGGTCGAGTTTACGGCACGCGAGAGTTGGTCATACAAAGTACGCCATATATTGTCGCGTACCGTTTGAAGGGATCGATCGTGGACATTCTTGCTTTGCTTCATGGCGCCCGTCGCTGGCCTACACAGCTATAATGCTGGGAACGCTTAATTTTCTTGCAGGAACATCTGCTTGATGCCCCGCAACGCCTGCCTGGTTCGTTCTTCATTCTCAATCAACGAGAAACGCACGTGCTCGTCCCCGTGCTCACCGAAGCCAACACCCGGACTGACCGCTACCTTAGCCTCGGTCAGCAGCTTCTTGGAAAATTCGAGCGAGCCCATGGCTTTGTATCGCTCAGGAATGGAGGCCCAGACAAACATCGTGGCCTTCGGCAGCGGCACTTGCCAGTTCAATTGATTGAGCCCTTTAACCAACGCATCGCGCCGCTTGCGGTAGGTTTCACATATCTCCTGCACACACTCCTGCGGGCCCTCCAAGGCCAGGATCGCAGCCACCTGAATGGGCGTGAAGGTGCCGTAATCGAAGTAGCTCTTAAGCCGCCCTAACGCCGCCACTAACTCAGGATTGCCCACCATGAAGCCCACGCGCCATCCAGGCATGTTGTAGCTCTTTGACAAGGTAAAGAACTCGACCGCGATATCCTTCGCTCCCGGTACCTGCAGGATAGACGGCGCGCGATATCCATCGAAGACCAGATCGGCATAAGCCAGATCATGCACCAAATAGATCTGAAATTCTTTGCACAGAGCAACGACGCGCTCGAAAAATGCCAGATCCACGCACTGCGTGGTGGGGTTCGCCGGGAAATTCAGGATCAACATCTTGGGCCGCGGATACATCAGCGGCACACTCTGTTCCAGCTCCGCTAGAAAATCGTCGGTGCTATGCACCGGGATACCGCGAACGTTGGCCCCCGCAATCACCGGCCCATAAATGTGGATCGGATAGCTGGGGCTCGGTACGGCCACCACATCGCCCCGATCAAGCGTGGCCAGGCATAAATGCGCAATGCCCTCCTTGGAGCCTATAGTGACGATCGCTTCGGTCAGTGGATCCAGTTCCACGTCATAGCGTCTGAGATACCAGTTGCAAATAGCCTTGCGCAGCCGCGGGATTCCCTTAGACAACGAGTAGCGATGGGTAGCGGTCTTGCCCGCCGCTTCAATCATCTTGTCCACGATGTGCTTGGGCGTGGCGCCGTCAGGGTTGCCCATGCCGAAATCGATAATGTCTTCTCCGCGCGCCCTAGCAGCAGCCTTCAGCTCGCCGGTGATGTTGAAGACATACGGCGGCAGGCGTTTCAACCTTAAAAACTCTTGCATTGGCCTTGTTCCAATCGTTTTACTGAATGCGCTCATAGCGGTAGCCTTCGCTTTCAAGGGCATTGGCAATGGCCGTGATATGCGCGGCGCCCCGTGTTTCAAGTGTGATGTCAATCACCGTGTCGCCCAGGTTGACTCCGTAGTACGCACGGTTGTGCAGCGTCTCGACAATGTTTGCCCGCTGTTCGGAGAGGATCTTCGTTAGTTGATGCAGAGCTCCGGGACGATCAGCGAGATGGACGCGAATGCGAACCCGGCGCCCGTCCTTGACCAGGCCCCGTTCAATAATCCTGGCCAGGAGGCTTACATCGATGTTGCCTCCGCAGACCAGGACTGCGGTTCGTTCTCCACGTAGCGAGGTCTTGTTCTGCAGCAGAGCCGCCAGGGCCACAGCTCCTGCTCCTTCGGCCAGGGTTTTCTCCCTTTCCAGCAGGACCAGGATTGCGTTGGCGATCTCCTCCTCATCGACGGTGACGATCTCGTCGACAAAGCGTTCCACCTGGGGCAGGGTTAAATCTCCAGCGCGCCGGACCGCGATGCCGTCCGCAATCGTCGCCTCTGCCGGCAGGGTGACCGGGCCGCCATGCTCGATCGCGCGCAACATGGAGGGAAGGCGCTCTGTCTGCACTCCAACAACGCGAATAGCCGGGTTGCTCTCTTTCAGAGCACAGGCCACTCCGCTGATCAGTCCCCCACCACCGATAGGGACAACCACCGCCTCCAGGCCTTGAACCTGCTGCAGCAACTCGAGCCCGATAGTCCCTTGACCGTTGATCACAGCATGGTCATCGAAGGGATGCAGAAACGTCATGCCTTCCAGTTGACAAATGCGGAGCGCTTCGTCACAGGCCTCGTCGTAGTTGGCGCCGTGGAGGATCACTTCGGCCCCAAATCCACGAGTGGCTGAGATCTTCACCAGGGGGGTCATGAGCGGCATGACAATCCGTGCCAGGACGCCACGCTGGGTAGCGTGGTAGGCCACGGCCTGCGCATGGTTGCCTGCACTGGCGGCGATCACCCCGCGCCGCTTCTCGTCGTCGCTGAGCAGGAGAATCCGGTTCAGCGCACCCCGCTCTTTGAAGGCCCCGGTTCGCTGCAGATTATCCAGCTTGAGAAAGACCTGTTGACCGGTCATCTCGGAAAGAGCGGCCGAGAGTTGGCAGGGGGAAAAATAGATAAAATCGCGGATTCTTTGTTCTGCTTGCTTTATTTCAACGAGGGAGACGTCCACATATGGATTAAAGCATTTCTGCTAGTCGCATAAAAGTGGAACGGGAGATGCCTCCGCCTACCGGACCCCCAGGATTTCTCTGCTGAACCTCTGAAGGTTTAGCGAAACTTCATGAGGTTTTCCTTATAAAAAGCCGCACACGACCCCACCAGTGGGACCGCGAATCAGGAAACCGGGATCGCGGTAGACTGAGAATCACGATGCAGGCAAATGAATCCGGTACCGTCGCTGTTCTGGCGGAAAAGCCTTCTGTTGCCCGTGACATTGCCCGGGTCCTCGGAGCTGAGAAGCGGGGTAAAGGCTACCTGCAGGGAAATGGCTACGTGGTCACCTGGGCCATTGGACACCTGGTTTCCCTGGCCGAGCCGCACCAAATCAACCCCCAGTGGCGCCAATGGCGCTTAGAGGCGCTGCCCATCCTGCCCGAGCACTGGCCCTTGGTGGTCTACGAGCGAAGCAAAGAGCAGTTCGAAGTCGTGCAACAGATACTCATGTCTCCTCGCGTGTCGCGCATTGTGTGCGCCACGGATGCCGGGCGCGAAGGTGAACTGATTTTTCGCTACATCTACGAGGCGACCAAAAGCGAAAAGCCGTTCAGCAGATTATGGATCTCCTCGCTGACTCCGGACGCCATCCGCAAAGGATTCGCGAGCCTTCGTCCCGGCAGCGATTATGACCGGCTGGCCGACGCCGCCTCCGGCCGGAGCCGGGCCGATTGGCTGGTGGGCATGAATCTCTCCCGCGCCTACTCGATCGTCTACAACGAAGAACTTTCCGTGGGCCGCGTTCAAACCCCGACGCTGGCCATGATCGTCGATCGCGAACTCGCCCTACGGCGCTTTGTGCCCGAAGACTATCTCCAGGTAGTGGCCACCTTCCAGGCCAACCAGGAAAGTTATGACGGTACCTGGTTCCGTCCCTATACCAAGTCCAGCGAAGAGAAAGATCCATCAGCGAGCAATAGGTTGCCCGCCGATGGCCAAGAAGCCAACCAGATCATAGCGCGGGCACGAACCGGCCAAGCCTCCATCGAAAGCTTGCGCGCCGAAACAGTGCGCATGCAGCCGCCACTGCTGTATGACCTCACGGAACTGCAGCGGCATGCCAACCGTCTCTACGGCTTCAGCGCGCAAAAGACACTCGACCTGGCCCAGGCACTCTACGAGCAGCACAAACTCATCAGCTATCCCCGGACCGACAGCCGCCATCTCTCCACCGATATTGCGGAGACGGTGCCCAAAATCGTGGCCGCCATTTCTGGACCGTACCGGCAGCAACTGGCTCCGGGAACCGGAGAGCGTCCCCTGGGGAAGCGCTATGTCGACGACAGCAAGGTCAGCGATCATCACGCCATCATTCCCACCACGGTTGCGCTGCAGCCAGGCAGGCTCTCCGATGAGGAGAACAAACTCTACGACCTGGTTTGCCGGCGCCTGCTCATGCTGTGGCATGACGACCATCTGCAGGAAGTAACCACGGTGATTACGGTAATCCGCAGCGAATCAATCGTGGACAGGTATCGCACCACCGGGACGGTGGTACGGCAGACGGGCTGGAAGATTCTCGACGTGAGCGGGGAAGCACGACGGGAGCCGAAGAAAGACACTGAACAGAAGCCAATCGATCAGCCCCTGCCGGCAACGCTGGCCCAGGGTCAAGCGCAGACGGTAACCAACGTTGAAGCTTTAAAGAAGAAGACCCGGCCGCCGCAACGATTCACCGATGCCACGATCCTGACCGCGATGCAAACGGCGGGCAGAACCCTGGACGAAAAAGAGCTATCCGATGCGATGAAGGAAACCGGGCTCGGCACGCCGGCGACTCGGGCAGCCATCATCGAAGTGCTTTTGAAGCGCGGCTATATCACCAGGACGGGCAAGAGCCTGGAGGCCACCGACAAAGGGATCCACCTGATTGAAGTGGTGCACCCTGAGGTGAAGAGTCCGGCGATGACCGGCCAATGGGAGGCCTTTCTCAACCGCATCCAGCAGGGTGAGGCGCAGCTCGATCCCTTTCTCGAACGCATCAGCGATTACGTTCGCTCGGTCGTGGGCCGGGTGAGCCAAACTACACCCGTGGCCCGAACGGCGCCGCCACCCGCTCAGGCAGAGACAACGGCCCCGCAGGAGACTCCCGCGAGAAAGATCATCGCCAGCGATGCCAGCCTGAGCCAGTTGCTCAAAAATGTCTTCGGCTTTTCCAGCTTCCGGCCGAACCAGGAGGCGGTGTGCCAGGCAGTGACCGCGGGAGAAGACGCTCTCCTGGTCATGCCGACCGGGTCGGGCAAGTCGCTCTGCTATCAGTTGCCGGGATTGGCACGCGGTGGAACCACGCTGGTGATCAGTCCGCTCATCGCCTTGATGGATGACCAGGTGCGCAAGCTGAAGGAGCTTGGTTTATCCGCCGAGTGCATCCACTCCGGCCGCGATCGCGAGAGCTCGCGGCAAGCTTGCGTCGACTACATGAAGGGTAACCTTCAGTTTCTGTTTATCGCTCCCGAGCGGCTCCGCGTGCCCGGCTTTCCTGAGATGCTGGCCAAACGAAAACCCTCGCTCATCGCCATCGATGAAGCGCATTGCATCTCGCAATGGGGTCACGACTTTCGTCCGGACTACCGCATGCTGGGCCAGTACCTGCCAACTCTGCGTCCTGCTCCGGCGCTGGCGCTGACCGCAACGGCAACCCCGCTGGTACAGAAAGACATTGCGGCCCAGCTGGGGCTGAATACGGTCAAGCACTTCATCCATGGCTTTCGCCGGGAAAATATCGGCATCGAGATTGTGGAGGCCCTGCCCTCCCAACGTCCCACGTTGGCGCGGGCTATCCTGCTCGAAGCCGGCAACCGCCCGGCGATTGTGTACACACCCACACGTAAGCAAGCCGAGGCTCTATCCGCATCCTGGAGAAGCGAGTTTCGCGCGGCCGGCTACCATGCCGGGCTCGATGCCCAAAGGCGGCGGCGAGTGCAGGAGGAATTCATGGCGGGCAAGCTGGACGTCATGGTAGCCACCACGGCCTTCGGCATGGGGATCGACAAGGCGGATGTCCGGACCGTGATCCATACTGCATTTCCCGGCAGCCTGGAAGGCTACTACCAGGAAATAGGGCGCGCAGGACGAGATGGCAAGCCGAGTCGCGCCGTGCTCATGTATTCCTACGCGGACCGCCACACGCACGATTTCTTTTTCGGCCGGGATTACCCGCCGGTCGAGTTACTGGATCGTATTTTCGCTACCCTTGGCGCACAACCGCAAAGCAAAGAAACGGTGCGCAAACTGGCCAAGATGGAAGAGGACATCTTCGACAAGGCGCTGGAAAAACTTTGGATTCACAAAGGCGCCATCCTGGACTATGCGGAAAATGTAAGCCGTGGGGTAGAGGGTTGGCGAGGCTCCTACACTCTGCAGGCGGAGCAGAAGCAGGACCAGATCGAGGAGATCCTCCGCTTCGCGGAGAGCCATCGTTGCCGGATGACCGCACTGGTCCACCACTTCGGGGACACGTCAGATAGCGGATCTGGCTGTGGCATCTGCGATTTCTGCGCGCCTGCCGATTGCGTTGCGCAAAGATTTCGAGGAGCTACGCATGCGGAGCGAATTGCCTGCGACCGGGTTCTCAAGAAGCTGCGCTCCTTGCCCGCGAGATCTACGGGAAAACTGCATGCCGAGCTGTTTCCGGAAAACGAAATGAGCCGGGATGACTTCGAAGAGGTTCTGGGAGCGATGGCCCGGGCCGAACTGCTGGCGTTTGCCGATGCCGTCTTTGAGAAGCAAGGCAAGCGGATTCCCTACCGGACGGTCAGCATTCTGCCCGCCGGACTGAACTTCAATGAGAGCCAAACGGCGCCTTTTATTATGAGAGACGCGGTGGCTGCTGTGGCTTCTCCCAAACGGGGCAAGAAGGGCGCGACAGTTGTGACGCTGCGGCAAGGCAAGCTAAGCAAGCCCGCTTCCGTTGAGGCTCCGCCGCCAGAAAAGCAGGCTCGCCTGGAACAGGCCTTGCGGGCATGGCGTTTGACGGAGGCGAAACGCAGAAACATGCCGGCTTTTCGCATCTTTGGCGACCGGACGTTGCGCAACATCGCCAGCACCTGCCCCACAAGCGACTCTGCGCTACTCGCCGTGCCGGGCATCGGAATGGGCACAGTCGAAAAATATGGAGCCCAAATCTATCACTTGATTGCCAGCGCCGACTGAGGGCCACGCTAGCCTCAGTTTCTCACGGCCTAGTCCGTAACGAATGACGGGTGCCCCATATCTGCCCGGTTCTGGCAGATGTGGGATTCCACGGCTGTCCACCGGTCACTCTCTACTGGCAACAGGTCTTCATGTCCATGGTCATCTGCACCCGGGCCGAAGTTTGTGGAATCCCACATCTTTGCTTGCACCCAGAGCCATGCGGATGCCGATTTCATGGGTACGAAGCCGCGTGGTGTAGGCCGTGACACCGTAAAATTCCCACCGCGGCGAGGATCAGCGCAAGCAGCCCGAATGCGCCCACGAAGGGTGGAAAAGCTGTGACAGGAAGCGCCTTAGGTTTAAAGTGGTGTGAACCCAGTTATTTCACCAGAGGTGCAAAGGAGTGGTCGAAACCTCCATGGATGGCGTCGCTCTAAAAGAAGAGGATGACCAGGAGCGCCGGGGGATGATGGGCCTCATCCGCGAACTGCTTCGCCCTTACCGCGGCAGTCTGGCCATTATTCTCGCGGCGATGGTCGTCCAGAGCGTGATGACGCTGGCCGCCCCGTGGCCGCTCAAGATCGTCCTCGACAACGTAATTGTCGGCCGCAAGCTTGAACCATGGATGGCGGCCCTGTTGAGGCCGGTGCTGACCAATGGCCACCGGGTACATCTTGCGATGCTGGCGGCGCTTGCCGTGGTCTGTATCGCCATTTTCAACGCCGCCGCATCGTACCTCGCCAATTACTACACCGAGAGCGTGGGCCAGTGGGTGGCCAACGACCTGCGCATGCGGACCTACCATCATCTGCAATATCTTTCGCTGCGCTACTACGACACCCACCAGTCCGGCGTCCTGCTGAGCACGATCACCGCCGACGTGCTCACCATCCAGAACTTCGCCTCGTCGGCCACCCTGGGCATTGTGGTGGATATGATCACCATCCTGGGCATGCTGGTGATCATGTTCTGCCTGAACTGGGACTTCACCCTGATCGCGGTCGCAGTAACACCACTGATGTTATTGCTGGCCTCCCGGTTCAAGAAGGCGGTCAAGAAGTCAACTCATGAGGTGCGCAAGCAGCAGAGCAATATCGTGGCGGTGGTGCAGCAGGATCTCGAATCGATCCGCGTAGTGACGGCCTTCGGACGGCAGGAGCTGGAACAGCAAGCACTGGAGACGGTGAGCCATGCAACCGTGGCCGCGGCGCTCAAAGCACGGCAGGTAAAAGCCCTGCTCTCGCCCATCGTCTCCATCATCGTGGCATTCTGTATAGGTTTTGTACTCTGGCGCGGCTCGCTGCTCATTCTTGCCGGATGGATGACGGCCGGAGAACTAACCGTCTTTCTCTCTTACCTCGCATCATTTTTCAAGCCGGTGAAGGACCTTGCCAGCATGAATAACTCCATTGCCCAAACCGCCGTGGCGGTGGAACGCATTCGGACGATACTGGATGCGGATGCCGTCCTGCCGGAAAAACCGGATGCGCGCGAGCAGCCGGTTCGCGGGGAAATCGTCTTCGATCATGTGGCTTTCGCCTATGACGAGAGCTGTCCCGTGCTGCGCGACGTAACCTTCACCGTCAAGCCCGGACAAATGATCGGCGTTGTCGGCCCCACGGGCGGCGGCAAATCTACGATCATGAGCCTCATTCCCCGGTTTTACGATCCCAGCGCAGGCAGAGTCCTGGTGGACGGGATCGACGTGCGCGACTATCGATTGCAACCGTTGCGCAACCAGATCGGCTATGTGCTGCAGGAGACCGTGCTCTTCCGCGGATCCGTGCGGGATAACATCGCTTACGGCCGTGAGGGCGCAACCGAGGAGGAGATTGTCGAGGCCGCTAAGCTGGCCAACGCGGACGAATTCATCTCCCGAATGCCTGATGGCTATCAAACCTTCGTCGGCGACCGGGGCGATACCCTCTCCGGCGGCCAGAGGCAGCGTATCGGCATCGCGCGCGCGATCATACGCAATAACCCAATCCTGATTCTCGATGAACCCACGGCAGCCCTGGATACCGAATCGGAAAGACTGGTCATCGAAGCCCTGGAACGATTGATGAAAGGGCGAACTGTGCTCACCATTGCGCACCGCCTGAGCACCATCCGCGATGCGGATAAAATAATCGTGTTGAAAGGCGGCGTGGTCGCAGAGCAGGGGACGCACGAACAACTGCTGGCGCTGGGTGGAACCTATGCTGAGCTGTATAGTGTTCAATTCGATACGGCGCAGAAGTCTACTGTTTAGAATAACTTAGAGAACGATAAGATACCTCGCGACCCGCCAGCGACTCAAAAGAAGGCCCAAACCCTCGGACGACACGAGGCCCTCGCCTAGCCCGCCCACCCGCCTGACGTCTCTGCGCAACCCCGGGGGTCCCCTCGTCCCGGGGCTGCCGATGGCTTAGGCGTATCCCGGCACGATGGCAGACGTCCTGGAGTGACACCGAAACGCCGTACGCGAACGAAACGCTCCTGTCGAATTGTCGTTGCGGGAAAACCAGAGATTTGTCGCCAGATATTTTTACCAACCTCGTGCTGCATCCCCATTGACGGAAAGCGAGCCAAATGTTGCTCAAAGGTCTTGAGCTGTTCGCCATACTTGAGTGCGCCAAGGGCCATCGATCGGCGAAACGGACGGTCTTCGACCTCACATCGCAGGACCCAGTATAGGAAGGCCGGCCAAACGACGACCGGCTCACGCCGGGTGTTTCAGGAGGCTCAAGGACCAAAAACACCGGGAACAAAAACCCGAACAAAACCGGGGACAGAAAAAAACCGGGCGGAGATAGCGCGCCAGGTAGCAATGGCCCTGCAGCAGGAGCGAGAGGAGCGGTCGACGAAGGGTCCGCGACAGATCAAGTTTCCCGGCGCCGGTTGACCAACTGGTGAAGCCTGCGCCCGCACCACACGCGCCGCTCCCCGGTGCAGTGGCGAAAGATCACCCTTCCGAACAACCCGGGGACCAGAGGGAACGTAACCGTTACCGCTACTCGTGCCGTGCGTCTCTTGTCCGCGGATCGTGACACTTTATCCAAGTGGTGTTGTCATGGTTACAGAAAACGCGAGACAGGGGTGCTTGCTGTGCACCTTATCCTCAACCTTAATCCGGAAAGCACACATCTGGGGAGATCGCAACAAACTAATGTAAGACCCAATGGCGTCGGTTCCACAACCATCGAGGTGACCATTTTGGGGTCATAAGCATGACCATAAAGTGGTATGACATAGGTCCTTGCTTGCTATTCTTCCTTTGCACACCCGAATCAGCAATGCGAGGGAAAAGATGAAAGCGACCGTAAAGACCTTGATTTTCCTGCTAGTTTCTACTGCCATGGGAGTTTCAGAGACGCCGCAGCAACTCGGCGCATGGTCCGTCTATCCTGCCAATGGTAACCATCATAGTAAACATATAGTAATGTTGCAGACAACGTCGGAGGCTCAAGATGGAGACGCAGGAAACCCTGCCCAGGCAAAACTGGATGTCATTTGTAAGAACGGGAAGCTTCTTGCGATCGCTCTAGAACCAAGCTTTTCGATTAAGGAAAGCGCGATCACGTTTGATGGGGCTGTTCCGTTGACTCAGGTGGTAACCATCGCAGAGGGACAGAAGCACGAACACGAGTATGAGAACTGGGCCGTGTTGGATCGCGGGCGTACCCTGTCTCCCTATTCTGAAGCTTTACAGGGACAACTCAATCGGAGTTGGGTCGAACGCATATCCGGAACGAAGACGGTTTCGTTTCAGCTTACTGCTACCGAAGGTACAAATTCGCCTCGACCCACCTTTAACACCGGCGAGCTGGCAGAAGCTTTGTCGTCGGTGGGATGCAGATACTAAACCTGGCGCTGCTACTAAACGTGGAGCCGTGGGAGGTCGGGAGGCCGCTTCTACTACGGCGCCTGGCAGTGTTCATCAGATAGCTGTCCGACCAAGCAATGCTGAGCGGGAGAAGTCGCCAATCACCAAAACCTCAATGGGGGAGAGTTGGTCCTCCCCCTCAATTTGACCGGGAAACCCTCCGCCCTGGTCAGTGAGGTTAATTCAGGTAGCCAATGTAAGTTGCCAGTTTTCCCAACCTTCGTCATTTCTGCACAGCATCTCTTCTCCAAAAGGAGGTTAATCGGTTGCGACGATTTCAGGAGAGTCCCATCTTGTAAAGTGCAGCAAAGAAGGCTGCTCCGTGTGACGGTCCGTGGAGCTATCGGATGGACTATCAGGAACTGGCTCCCGTCCAACTCGCTCGGCTGTGCGCTCAAAAGGATTCTGAGGCATGGCTAGAGTTTATTCAAAGGTATCAACGTCCCATTGCGCTTGTCATCCTACACACCCTGAGAGAAGCAGGAGGCATTTCCACGCTGCTTAATAGATGATCTCGTCCAGGACCTATGCAGCACTGTGTGCGAATGACTGTCGATTACTCCGCGATTTCGTTGAGGAATATCCGAGCTCTTTGGACGCCTCGCCGCAAATCTCACGCATGACCATCTCCGGGCACACAACGCAAAGAAGCGTGGCGGCGACTTCCATCAGGTTGCCTATGACTCAACCGCGCTAGCCCGGCTTGCTTCGCAGTACGGCCACGAAACCATCGAGCGCCAAGTACAACTCAAAGAGATAGACGCGATGCTTCAGGAGGGTGGTGAGCACCACACGCCGAGTGCCCGCGATTATGCCATTTTTCAGCTGTACTTCCATTTTGGGATGAGCGCGAATGCGATAGCCCGGGTGTCAAGATTTCACCTGACATCTAAAGGCAGTCGAGAGTTCGCTGCGCCGCACAGTGGGCACACTGAAGAAGACTGTTGGAGAGAACAGTCGGGCATTGCGAATCCAATCTGATTCTTAGGACGTAAATTGCTTGCATTTTCCTTTAGGTCCTACAACTAAGGTAATGACCATGGCTGCGCAAAGAGTGATGTTGACTGGTCTTTTGGAAGGGCGGATAAATGACAAGGTTTAGACAGTTTTTTCGGTTTCCTTGGGCGACTCCCCCCGCTCCTCAGCCCACGCTTCACAAACTACCCGAGAGAGCAATTCATGACCACTGAACATACTTCTGCATCGGAAACTTCGCCTCGACCCATCAACCAGGCTGCTGCCGTTCAGGCTGTACTTGCCGCCGCACGATACCACCCTTGCGCGCCATACTTCACTGAGTGGGCGGGCTTCACAGAGGCTGTCAAGGAAAACCCGGCCGCTCGGCAGCTTCTTGCAGATCTTATTTGGTGTACGACCAGCGATGAGCCGGAAGACGACGAGACCCTGAGAGCCCTGGGCATTGGCATGGTGGCTGGGATGTTGTATGCACAACTTACGGGCATGAAACTACCGAAGCTTCACGAGGAAGCTGCCTCAGAGGAGTCGCAAGTCGCCTGACGACCCTACCCCTCACCCAGGCCGCGGGAGTGATCCTGCGGCCTGGGACGCAAGGCGCATGCTCTGAGACTATTTATCTTCAATCAGCTCTTCTGGAGGAGATTCGAAAACCCGGGGGACAGACGGAACGTAACCGTTACCGCTACTTTTGCCGTGCCTCTCTTGGGATGGTGGATCCGGCCATCCGGGCGGAGATCGCGCGCCAGGTAGCAATGGCCCTGCAGCAGGAGCGAGAGGAGCGGTCGACGAAGGGCCCGCGACTGATCAAGTTTCCCGGCGCCGGTTGACCAGCTGGTGAAGCCCGCGCCCGCACCACACCCGCCGCTCGCCGATGCAGTGGCGAAAAATCACCCTTCCAAAATCTATACAACTCCTACTCGTGGCGAAGCGCCTGCGCCGGATCGATGCGCAATGCCCTCACGACGGGGACGAGAATGGCCGCCAGGGCCGTCAGGGCAAGTACCGCAATCACCGCACCGTAACTCAACGGATCGTGCGCCGAAACGGGCCCGAGGTAGCTCGCCAAAACCCGCGTCGCCGCCGCGCTCCCCGCCGTGCCTGCCGCAATCCCGATTGCCACAATCAGGGCCCCTCTTGTAGCCACCAGCCGCACCACTTGCAGAGCCCGTGCCCCGAGCGCCATACGAATTCCGACCTCGTAGCTCCGCCTCGCCACCGCATAACTCATCACAGCGTAGAGCCCGATGAGGGTGAGCACCAGCCCCGCGATGGCGAACGTTCCCAGCAGGGCCAGCGCGAAGCGATGCGCGCCCAACTCGGGCACAAAGAAATCGAGCGGCTGAACCCAGATAAAGCGCGTGTTCGGCAGAGCTCGCCACAACTTCCGTCGCAGCGGCTCCACCAGGCCGGCGGCCCGGCCATTGGCCCGTACTACAAGGATCCCGGGCGGGACGGGAAAGGCTGAGGTCGGCAAATGGATGGCCGGCTGCACGGGAAGCCGCATCCCTTGATTCGGCGCGTCTTTCAAGACTCCCACCACCTCGCAGAGAATGGTCGCGTTCAAAATGTGGAGCGTGACCTGCTGCCCGAGAGGTCCGCCGGCGATATTGAGCGTCCGCGCCAGGGCCTGGTTAATCACCGCCACCTTTCGCTTGCCGGCAACATCGGTATCCGTCAGCCAGCGCCCTTGTGCGATGCGGTATCCGGCGGCGTCCAACAAACCGGCGTCGTCTCCGCTCGCCATAGCCGGCGTGGTCTTTTCCGAGCCGTGGGAAACGGCGCGAATCTCGGCGGGCACGCCCGCATAGGCGATGGGGTAGAGGTTCGATTGTGCGACCGAGCGAACGCCTGGCACCGCCTGCACCTGGCTCTCCGCGCGATCCATCAGGGCCCGTATGCGGTCCGCGTCCTTATAGTCTCCCGGCGCAAAGACGGGACTCGCAATCGCCACAGTCTTCGGATCCAACCCTATTTCCGTCGCGAAAACACCCATGAGGGAGCGGAGCAGCAGCGTGGCGCCCACCAGCAAAACCAGGGACATGGCCACTTGCGCACCTACGAAAATGTCTCGCAGCCAGTTGTTCCGGCCGCCATCGCCCGCCGCTTTCGAGACGTCGCGCAGCGAATCGACGAGGTCGCGCCGCACCAGTTCCCACGCGGGAGCAAGCCCGAACAGCAGTACCGTCATCATCGCCAATGCCAGCGCGAAAAACAGCACCGGGAGATTCAGTTCCACCACCGATTCGTCCGCAAAGGTATTGGGAGGCAGCACCATTTGCAGCGCGCGCACGCCACCGTACGCGATCGCCGAGCCCATCGCGGCGCCTCCAGCAGCCAGCAGGAGAGCCTCGATCAGAAGCTGCCGCACGATGCGCAGCCGTCCGGCTCCGAGCGCCATCCGCATTCCGATCTCGCGATACCGCGCCGTCGCCCGCGAGAGCAGCATGTTCGCCACGTTGCTGCATGCAATCAGCAGCAGCATGAAGACCGCGCCGGCCAGCGTGTAGAGCGTGAAACGGAATGGAGGGCCCACCAGGTCGTCGATGCTATAGACGCCCCGCACCTGCATCTTGTTGGGATAGAGCGCGGGATAGGCCGCTTGCAGCCGCTTTCCCGTCGCTGCCAGCTCCGCATTCGCCCGCGCGATCTGCACGCCCTTGCGTAGGCGCCCCTGCATGTACCGATCGCCACGGGGGTTGGTCGGCGTCACAAAGTTGCTCTGGTCCGGGATCCACACGGAGCCAGTGAACCACGCGAAGCGCTTGGGAGCCACCCCGATCACCGTCCGCACCTGCCCGTCCACCTGAATAGAGCGATTCACGATATTGGGATCGGCCGCGAAATACTTCCGCCACGCCCCTTCACTCAGCACAGCCACCGGCGGGCTGCCCGGTTCCCCGTCGCGCGGCAGAATTCCCCGGCCCAACATAGTCCGCATCCCTATAAACTCGAAGAGGCCGCCGTCCACGGTGACCACCGGCACCGGGTACGGCACGCCGCCGCTATCCAGAACGCCCATGCTGCCGTTCGAGTACGCGAACCCTTCGAACACATCCCTGAGCCGCTCATATTCACGCGCTTCGTTCAGCGAAACGGTCCTCCGCCGGCCTTCCTCGCCGCGCTTGTCCTGATCGAATACCGAGAGCAGCACCAGCCGGTCGGCATCTTTGTAAGGGAATGGATCGATCAGGACGCCGTAGAGCACGCTGAACATGGTGGTGGCCGCGCCAATGCCAAGAGCGAGCGCCAGCGTCGCCATCGCTGCGAACCCCGGACGCGACCGCAGGCTCCGCCATCCGTACCGCATATCCCCCCACAACGATTCCAGCCAGGTCCACCCCCAAACATCGCGCACCGTTTCTGTCACCAGCAGCGAGTTCCCGAATTCGCGCTTCGCCGCCGCCTCGGCGTCGGCCCGCGAAGCTCCGCTGGCCATTCGGTCGGCAATGGCCATCTGAAAGTGAGCCTCCAACTCGTCCCGGAGCTCGCGGTCACGCCGGCGCAGAGGGTTAAGCCATCTCATGCTTGTTCCCCTCTCGGCTCGCGGCTCATCAGCGCCGCTAACGCCTCAACCATCTGAGACCATTTCGCGTGCTCGGCGGCCAATTGCTTCTTCCCTTTGGCCGTAAGCCCGTAAAAACAGGCGCGCTGGCGATTCTCTGTGGTCCCCCAGCTCGCCCGCAGCCAGCCTCTCTTTTCGAGCCGATGGAGCGCGGGATACAACGAGCCCGTTTCAACCTGGAGCACTTCCTCCGACCCGCTGCGAATTCCCTGCGCAATTGCGTAGCCATGGCGCGGACGCCACTGCAGGGTTTGCAGGATCAACATGTCGAGTGTGCCCTGAAGCAGCTCGATCCGGTTCTTGTATGGTTCTTCGGTCCGCATGATAGGATGCAGACACTCTACATCCGTGGGGGGTAGAATGTCTACGCCTCTTCCGGCGTGATGTCCGTTCAGGTCCTTCGAATGCTCGCTCCCATCCGTAATCCGGCGGGGTGCGGTTGACTTGCCGCTATGCGCCCTCATCGCCGTAACAGTCAAGTCGCCATGAGCAACGGCGGGGAAATAACAGCGAGATCCCGGCCATGAGCGCCGAGCACTTTCGCAAGAAAAAGCAAGCGCCGCCGCCAGCCGAGCGACATAAAATGACTACATGGCGGGCGCACTACACGGAAAAGTGGCTCTGATTACGGGCGGAAGTGCCGGAATCGGCAAGGCGGCTGCGAAGCTCTTCGCTGAGGCCGGAGCAAGCGTCGCGTTCGCCGCGCGCGGAGCCGAACGCGGACAGCGAGTTGAGCAGGAGCTACAGCAAGCCGGCTTGGATGTTCGCTTCGTACAGGCCGACGTATCTCACCCCGAGCAGGTGCAGTCTCTGATTGCGAAGACCGTCGAAAAAGTCGGCCGGCTCGATTGTGTTTTTAATAATGCTGCTGTCTTGGGTAAGAACGCCCGCACAGCCGATTTCAGCGATGCTGATTTCGATGCCGAGGTAGCCTCCAATCTGAAGAGTGTCTGGCTCTGCATGAAGTACGAATTGCAGCAGATGCAGAGCCAGGAACCGCGCGGAGGCGTGATCGTAAACACCTCCTCGTTGAACGGACTTGGAGGCGCAAGAGGGGCAGCTCTGTACTCGATGTCCAAGGCAGGCATTTTAGGTCTGACTAAATCAGCGGCCCAGGAATATGCGGCGGACGGAATCCGAGTGAATGCATTGGTCGCGGGCGGTTTCGACACGGAGATGTTATATAACGCCATCAGCCAAGCTGTAGGCGGTGACGCCGCAAAGATCGAAGCAGCATTCAAGGGTTTTGTTGGGATGGTTCCTGCAGGCCGCATTGGCAGACCAGACGAGGCGGCGCAAGCTGCGCTATGGCTGTGCAGCGATGCTGCGTCCTATGTAACGGGACTGTCCATGATTGTTGATGGCGGCGTGACTGCCTGGGCGCGCTAAGCCACGCAACGACGCTCCTATCATTGCTCCCTGCTCATCTTGTCTTTCTAACAACTCCCGGTTGGTCGCCAATCCTTCCCTGACCGGACAAAAAAACGGGGACAGACACGTAACTATTACAGGTACTTGTGCCGTGCGTCTCTTTCCATAGTGCCCGAAGTCGCATTATCGGCAAGTTCCCCACCCGGAGCTGCCGAGAGCTGGGCAAGTCACCGCAATCCCCGCACACCGCAGACTCGCATGGTAAAGCGATGCCTTTGTGACCAGCTCTCAATGGTTCCGCAGAAGACCTCCCGCTATCCCTGCCCCGTAAGACTATATTTCCTGTACGCTGGCAATCGAGGGGAGTGTATGACGACGAAGCCTCAGACCACTCCAGGACTGGTCACCCGCCCGGGCGCATTCGCCGCACTCGTTGCCGGAGCGACCACCATCGGTCTGCTCGCCATTGGATGGATCACCATAAGAAAACTGCGTCCGTTTTAGCGTCTGAGAGCGTCTCTTGTTAGACCTCCGATGAAAGGAATGTCTGTCTTCTGCTGCCATCTTCTGAAACACGGAGACAAAGGAATGATGGCGAAAGTGCTTTTCCGCTTGTGGAGTGGGGCACGAAAACCCGGGGACAAAGTGGAGTGGGAAAACCCGGGGACAGGAAAACCCGGGGACAGAAAACCCGGGGACAGAAAACCCGGGGACAGACGAAACGTAACCGTTACCGCTACTTGTGCCGTGCGTCTCTTGGGATGGTGAACCTCCCGTCCCTTGCACCCCTGAAAACTAGGACAGACGGAAATCACTCTAATGAAAGTGACAGCACAACAGCTCCTGCGAGCTTCGCTTGGCGGCATTGCGAGCCCTGACCGCCAAAGCAGTTTCGCAATTGGTATAGACCGAACCCGGATTTCCTGTGGAGCTTTGTGGGGCCGCTGAACTGCATGCGGCTTTCCCCGAAGAAAGCCGCACATCGCTCCTCACAACTAGTGCCGCGCTGCAGGAAATCCGGGAAGCGATAGACCTTTTCGTGGTTTGTCTCCAAGAAAAACCACACCTCGCGCTCTTTGTCAGGCCACAGTAATTGCGAAACTGCTTCACCTCTCCAGTCAACCAAAAGTAACCTCGGAAACGATAACCGTCGGATCAAGAAAACAGTCTCCACGGCCAAATCCGCATCCGGAACGTTATATCCTGTTGGCAGACGATTTCGGCAGGAGCAGCTTCTCGGCGGACGCCACCTGACCGGCAGTTTCCGTTAGTTTTCGGACTAAGCCCGAGCGAAGGACAGTTTTACCGCTGTCCGGTGGCACACCCGATCCCTGTCTAAAAATAAGGCAATCCAAGCACCCGCCGCGCCTCTCCCGGCGTGCCGTGGGGCGGGATTTTTTACGCTTCCCACCCTGCTTCCCCGCGCAGTGGAAACCTCTACTCATAGCTTCTCTCAAACTGCAGTCTCAAACTCCAGGAGCCACCTATGCCCAAAAATAAAGTAAGCGACCCTATCACCGATCAGGAAATAGCCTTTGCCCGCCTGGTCCTGTCTGGCGCCATGACCGACCGTCATGCCGCCGAAGCCGTCGGCCTCAACCCCGACTCCGCCGCCTACACCAAATCCAAGCCCCGTGTCCGCGCCTACATGCTCGAGCACCGCGCCGCCGTGCAGCAACAGCTCGTCCAGCAAGAGGCCGACGGAATCCGCCGCCGGAACCTGGACCGCGAAAAAGTACTGGACCGTCTCTGGGAAATCGCCAACCTCAGCCCCGATATGACCCGAGGCAGCATTACCGGACAGGTCAAGGCCCTCTCCATGATCGTGGCCATCGGAGGCCTGATCCCTGATCGCCGCGGCGTCGACCGTCTCGCCTTCTCTTCGGAGAAGAAGTCCGACCCTGCGACCACCCACCCGCATATCGATGCCGCCGCATGGCGTGCCCCGCAGCAGGCCGCAACCAACGACCCCCAGGCAGGCCCTGCCCCGCCTGTCCCGCCTGCCCCGGCGAGCCGTGGAAGCGTAGTGGAGGGACCTGCTGTTTCTCCTTTTCCCAGCCAGTCCACCGTCGCCAACCGCTTCACCCCCTCGGAAGCCCCCAAACTTTGTGTCCCCCTGTTCACTTCTGTCCCAGACTTGGGAGTGAGTTTCCCTATAAAGAACCCCTTTGTCCACCCCCGCTGATCTGCTAATCGCAAAAAGGACCCAAAAATATCGAATTTTACAAATGACTGAACAGGCTGCCGAAAACCCTCTGCAGGAAGACCACGGCTTCAGCCGCGCCATAATCGGCTGAGCTGGATGAAGTTCTGGCCCATTCCAACGGTTGTATCTGCGCTTGCTGCCGTATTCTTACGGGAAGATAAGGGACGGGAGAGATAAGGCGCGCGATCATACGCAATAACCTACCTGATTCTCGATGAACTCACGGCTGCCCTGGGTACCGAATCGGAAAGACTGGTCATCGAAGCCCTGGAAGATTGATCAAAGGACGAACTGCAGCCACCATTGCACACCGCCTGAGCACCATCCGCGATGCGGATAAAATAATTGTGTCAAAAGGCGGCGTAGTCGCAGAGCAGGGGACGGCACGACCAGCTGCTGGCGCTGGGTGGAACCTACGCCGAGCTGTATAGTGTACAGTTCGATACAACAGCGGCCGAGGCCGCTCCCTGAGGCAGAGAATCCCGTATATGTCCCGTAGCTTGATCGTTCTCCCTGATGATTCTGTCCAGCCGATTCTCGACGCGATCGATGGTGCGAGGAAATCACTGCGCATCAAGATGTTCATCTTTACCGATCCGTCGCTGCTGGATGCGGTGATTGCTGCCCATCGCCGGGGTGTCAGCGTACGCATCATGTTGAATCCCAAACGCCGCAATGGGGTTTCAGAGAACGATGAGACGCGCAGCAAGCTGGAGGCGGCGGGCATCGAGGTGCGCGACAGCAATCCGGCCTTCGATCTTACCCACGAAAAGTCAATGGTGGTCGACGATACGACCGCTTTTGTCAAATCGCTGAATTGGCAGACCAAAAATTTAACCGGTACTCGCGACTATGCCATCATCACCAGGCACGCGCACGAGGTGGAAGAGATTATCAACGGCTTCGAAGCAGATTGGAGCCGCCAGGATTTCGACTCCAGGCATTTGATCTGGTGCCGCGGCAACGGCCGGGAGCGGATTACCCAATTCATCAACCAGGCCAAGCACTCGTTGTGGTTACAAAATGAACGCTACCAGGATCAGATGATGATCGAGTGCGTGGTGCGGGCAAAGGAACGCGGAGTAAAAGTTCACGTGATGGCGCGGCCGCCGCACACCCTCAAGAAGGACAAATTAATCGAGGGCGTGGGTGGGCTTCGCATTTTGAGCGACATAGGCATCAAGATACGCAAGCTGAAGGCGCTAAAGCTTCATGCAAAAATGCTGCTCGCCGATGGAGAACGGGCCATTATCGGGTCAATCAACCTGGCGCCCGGCAGTTTCGACAGCAGGCGGGAGTTGGCGATCGAGGTGGACGATAAACACATCGTTGATCGTCTGCACAAGATCGTGAAGCACGATTGGGAGAACGCCCATCCGCTTGACCTCACGGATGAAGGACTGCTGGCTGATCTGGAGAAGCACGGAGGCAAAGGCCTCGAAGAGCTCGGACTCGAAGACGAGTCAGCCGACGCATAGTTCTATATCTGGGAAAAGGACGCCGGCCTGAGTATCAGGCTGGAGATATTGCTTACGATCGCTTCGGAACTGTATTTAGGCAGGGCCGACAGCTTTTTCCATTGCGGATCATCGCGAAACGCATTCCACTTCACATCGATCTCCGATATGTCGGGAAAACTGACCATATAGGTCAACTGGGGCAGGCGAGGTCCAATCAACGTGTCGCCGAAAAACACCTCCCAGAACCCGGCGCGGGCAAAGATCTCAAATTCGCCGTTATGGAACATGTCCACTTTGCGCACATGGTCCTCTTGGCTTGGGCTCTCGTAGGTGCGCAGCTGAAAGACTCGCTTGCCGTGCTGCGCGGTTACGGGCGGAACCACCAGCCGCGGCTTGCCTTCAAAGGCGATCATCAGCGAGCTCTCGATCCGCACGAAACCGGGCGCGGTCGCCGGCGCGCTCCAGAATGGAGCAGCGGCCTTCATAAATTCCTCATCCTTGGCCAGCTGGAGCTCGGACTTTACCAGTGATTCCAGCGTGGTCGATGGAATAAGCAGGTAGAGGGCTGGGGTCTCGGGGCCAAGGTCGAGGTTGAAGGCGCCGATGGGCGAAAAACCCATCCGGTTGAGCGCGGGAATCAGGGCATCGGCCAGGTAGCTCTGCAGCAACTTGCTTTGCGGTCCTGACTGCAGCTGGTATTTGCGCAGCTCATAGTACTCGCGAGGTGTGCCGGCAGGCGCCTGAGCCTGCCCATCGTTCGGTGTCAAGGCAACAGCCGCTGCGGCCAGCGATGAGGTCAGGAAATGGCGTCTTTGCAAAGCTCCTCCAGAGAAAGGAGAATTCTAAAGCATTTCTTCTGTTACTGTGGCGTGGCTGGAATTACGCGCGGAGAGAGGAGAGGTGCATGAAAAGGCGTAAATTTCTCAAGTTTGGAGCGACGATCGCCGGCGGATGGGCAGCCGGCCGAATCGGCGATGCTCTTCCCCCGGCGGGGACACCGATCCCAATCCCGATCATTGACACCCACATTCACCTCTTCGATCCGCGGCGTCCAGGAGGCGTGCCGTGGCCTGAAAAGACTGACACTGCGCTCTACAAACCCGCACTGCCCGAGCGATACGAGAGCCTTGCAGGCCCGTTTGGCGTGGTGGGCGCGATCGTGATCGAAGCCAGCAACCTGGCCAGCGATAACGATTGGGTACTGAACGTTGCGGCGAACCATCCCATCATCGTGGGTATGGTGGGCGACCTGATTCCCGGTACTCCGTCTTATCAAAAAGACCTCGACCGGCTGCATGCGAATCCTCTCTTCTTGGGCATCCGGTACGGCAATCTATGGGGTCGGGACTTGGCCGTCGATGCCAAGAAGCCCGGCTTCCTTCCCGGGCTGAAGATGTTAGCCGAGCGCGGCCTGGTGATGGATAGCGCCAACCCCGATCTCAGTCTTATCCGGGCCATCGCCGGCGTGTCAGACCAGATACCCGACTTGCGGATTGTGATCGATCACCTGCCCAGTACACGCGTGCCCTCCGAGGCGGCCCCACGCGATGAGTATTGGTCGCTGCTGCACCACCTGGCGCAGAACAAAAACGTCTTCGTCAAGCTTTCTGAAGTAATCGCCGCACGCATCGAGCAGGGGGGCGGTCCTACCTTCAACCAGGAGACGCTCGGCGCCCTTTGGGACGTCTTCGGTGAAGATCACGTTCTTTACGCCAGCGATTGGCCGAATAGCGACCATCATGCAACGTATGCGGAGACCATTACAGTGGTGCGGGACTTCGTTAAAACTAAGGGACGCAAAGCCGAAGAGAAATTTTTCTGGAAGAACTCGGTTGCCGCGTACCGCTGGGATCGGCGCCAGGCGGACCAACCCGTGTTGCTGGAAAAGGCATAAGGGTTCGCCATCCGCGCCCGCATTGTCCAGACATTCTCGGAAAAGTGATATAACCCGCCTATATGCCTTTTCCTTCGTCTCCCCTAAGCCGCCGCCGCTTTCTCCGGCAGAGCTTTGCTTTCAGTGCGCTGGCCAGCCTTGGATCGTTCCCGGTCTTGGCTGGTTCTGTGCCGTCGGACCCGGGGGCCGCGCAGATGTTCGTGCTGGGCGATTGGGGATATGACCACCCGACGGCACAAACCATGGTGGCCGCGGGTTTGCGCGCCTATGCCAAACAGCATTCGGTTCACCCGCAGGCGCTGTTGCTGTTAGGAGATAACTGGTATGGGGAATTGGCGGGAGGCGCCAGTTCCCCCCGATGGCAAACAAACTTCGAACAGATGTACCCCGCGAGCGACTTCCCTTGCCCCGCATATGCCGTACTGGGCAACCACGATTACCAGCGATGGCCGGAGAGCAAAGTGGATGCGGAGCTGCAGTACGCGCGCAGCGGACGCGATGGGGGCGCCGCTACTCGCTGGACTATGCCCTCGCGCTGGTATCGCTTTGAGGTTCCCGCAAAAAACCCGCTGGTCACATTTCTGGCGCTCGATAGCAACATGCCGCATGCCGACGGCAAGGAAAGTCACGGGAGGGATTTCACCCTGACCCCTGAGCAACAGGCAGAACAGCTGGCATGGTTCGAAGCGGAGCTGAAGCGTCCCCGTACTACTCCTTTTCTGGGTGTCATCGCGCATCATCCTGTCTACTCGGATGGGCCTCACGGAGACCATCCAGTATTGATCCGCGATTGGGACCCTTTGTTCCAAAAATATCGCGTAGACCTTTATATGGCGGGCCACGACCACGACTTGCAGCACTTGGAGTTCGCGGGCCATCCGACCAGCCATTTCCTTTCCGGCGGCGGCGGCGCGGATTTGTACACGCTCAAGGTTGATCCTGCGCAGCGCGGGCCCTATGCGCAGAAGGTTTACGGCTTTAGCCACATCTCGGTAACGGCGCGGCTGATGACCCTGCGGCATCTGGATCAGAATGGCAACACCGTACATGCTTTCACCAGGACACCGGAGGGTAAGATCACTATCTTGAGTTAGGGCGATCGTCGATGTTTGCTACGCTTCGCAGCTGGGATATATTTCCGCCCACGCAACATACCAACCGATACCAGCAAAAAGCCAAAGAAGAAACCCTGACAAACGGCACAGAGCAGGTTACATTTATCGCCTACTGGCCGGTGTTTGCCGCCTGCGGCGGCAGAGCCCAGGCGAAGACAACCCCGCCGCTGCTGTTTAATAGATATTGCCGCCCGTTAAGCAGGTAGCTGATAGGTGATGTAGAAATCGGCCCACCCGAGCCGGCATGCCAGAGGGTCTTGCCGGTGCTGGTGTCGAGAGCGAGAAAATTACCGTGGACATCGCCGCTGAAAGTGAGCCCGGTGGCCGTAGTCATAACTCCCGCACCTGGAGACCCGCGTCCCAAATCATGCGTCCACCGAATCTTGCCTGTTTGGTAATCGATCGCCTCAATAACGCCCTTGCCCCACAGACCATAATCCGCCCCGGCCCAGCCGTAGGCGCCATCGGCTGGTTTGGCGAAATAGATAGAGTAACTAGGGTGGGCCGAGACGATGAACAATCCGGTCTTGGGGTCAAAACTGGGAGCTCGATAGTTGGCCATTCCGCCCTCGTCCGGCGCTATCAAACGCCCATCGGGCGCCGGTTCCTTGGCCGGGTTGGGAATGGGGCGTCCCTGCTTATCGACCCCAAGGGCCCAGTTGACCGGCCCAAAAGGAACGGTGAGTAAACTCTTGCCATCCGTTCGATCGAGCACGAAAAAATAGCCGTTGCGGGAACTCTGCATCAGCATCTTGCGCCGCTTGCCGTGAAACATTCCGTCCACCAGCACCGGGGTCTCGGCCGCATCCCAGTCATGGGTATCGTGCGGCGAGGCCTGAAAGGCCCATACCAGTTTTCCTGTATCCGGGTTGAGAGCCACGATGCTGCAGGTGTACAGATCCGGTCCCGGGCGGGTTGAGGCGGTGAGTACCGGTGTCGGGTTGCCGGTTCCCCAGTACACCAGGTTGAGCTCTGGATCGTAAGTCCCCGTCATCCAGGAATTGCCACCGGTCGTTGCGTTTGGTGTGCCCAGCGGTGGCGTCGCATCCCATTGCCACTGCGTCGCGCCGGTCTCCGGATCGACAGACCGGACATATCCCACCAGGTTATCGAAATCGCCTGAGGTGCCCACCAACACGTGATTGCCCACGACCAGCGGAGCCATGCTGGTCCAATATCCCTTGGTGGAGTCGGCGACCGGCACGGTCCAGCGCACGCTGCCGTCTTTGGCATTGAGCGATACCAGGTGCCCGTCCGGGGTCAGGAAATACAGCCAATCCTTGAACATCGCGAGCCCGCGGTTGCCAATATGCAAGCCGTTATTGGGCGGGTAAGTGTAATGCCAGACTTGATGACCGGAGAGCGCGTCGACCGCCCACACGTTGTCGGGCACGGTAAAGTACAGCACACCATCGACCAGAAGCGGGGTGGATTTTAATTCTGCTTTCTGGTTGGTCTGAAAAGCCCATGCGAGAGCCAGGGTGGATACATTCTGCGGGGTAATTTGTTCCAGCTTGCTGTGACGCTGCCCGTCATACGTGCCGTGATATAAGGGCCAGCTGTCGGGCGGTGGATTGAGTAGCATGGAGTTGTCTACGCCTTGCGCCCGCAGCGGGCCGGTGAGAGAAAGTAAAAGAGCCGTTATCAGCAACTTCATTCGTCTTTGAGCCTTTCAGGCGTAAACCGCATGAGAGAGGCCGCCTCCACGTCTGGCTTGGTTATATCTACGCTAGGCATCTTTATCAACCCTGGCCAAGCTTCACCGAGCGCGGGTGTTTCGCCAAAAAAGTGCGATAGACTGATTTTTCACTCCGTCAGATACATTTTGTCGCTCCTCGCCCCGGGGGGCGTGATCGCTCTCAGTCCATCGGGACCCTAATCGAACTGATCGACCCCCGGATTTCCTGTGGAGCTTGGTGGCGTTGGCGAACATCATGCGGCTTTCCTCACTGAAAGCCGCACACGCAGTCGTGGGATGGAGCCGCGTACAGGAAATCCGGGTCCCCCGGATTTCCTGTGGAGCTTGGTGGCGTTGGCGAACATCATGCGGCTTTCCTCACCGAAAGCCGCACACGCAGTCGTGGGATGGAGCCACGTACAGGAAATCCGGGTCCCCCGGATTTCCTGTGGAGCTTGGTGGCGTTGGCGAACATCATGCGGCTTTCCTCACCGAAAGCCGCACACGCAGTCGTGGGATGGAGCCACGTACAGGAAATCCGGGTCGCCGCAGCCCATGCAACGTTAGCCGAATTCTTTTCCGGAAAGGGAAACAACTACGATGACGGTAAGCAGACGGGAGTTTTTGAATCGTGTAGGACGGGCCGGCGGATACAGCGCGGCCTTCCTGATGATGCAGGGCATGGGGCTGATGCCAGGCACCGCCCAGCCGGTGGAACCCGGGGCGCCTGGGTCGGGCAAAGGAGTGAAGACAGTGATTCTGGGCGGAGGAATCGCGGGGCTGGTGGCAGCCTACGAGCTCCGCGCCCTGGGATACGAATGCACCCTTCTCGAAAGCCGCCAGAGACCCGGGGGGCGAAACTGGACGGTTCGCGGCGGAGACAAAGTAACCTTCCTGGACGGAACGACGCAGACCTGCTCTTGGAACGTGGGACACTATCAGAATTTCGGCCCAGCACGGCTGCCCTCCGTCCATCACACCATGCTGGGCTACTGTCAAAAGCTGGGTGTGCCCCTTGAAGTGGAGGTGAATATGACACGCTCCGCCTTCCTGCAGAACGATAACGCGAACGACGGCAAGCCGATGGTTCTGCGCCAGGTGGAAAACGATACCCGTGGACACGTAAGCGAGCTGCTGGCAAAAACGATCAACCAGGGAGCGCTCGATCAGGACCTTTCCCAAGAAGACCGGGACCGGATGCTGAGTTTTTTGAGAACTTACGGCCCATTGGACGACGCGGGCAAGTACATCGGAAGCGATCGCGCTGGATACTCCCAGATGGCAGGCGCAGGCGACCAGACGGGCGTGCTGAGCAAGCCGATCGACATGCACACGCTGCTGGACGAGGATTTCTGGCAGAGCATGCTGTTCGATGAGCAGTTCGATATGCAAGCAACCATGTTCCAGCCGGTGGGTGGTATGGATCGCATTCCCTATGCATTCGCCAAGGCGCTGGGTGACGTAGTGAAGTACAGCGCGCCGGTCACAGAAATTCGCAAGACTGCGAAGGGCGTCAGGGTTGGGTATACCGATCATGGCTCGGCGCGGGTGATCGAGGCGGACTATTGTATTTGCGCGATGCCTCTCACCATTTTGAAGAAGACGCCTAACGACTTCAGTGCGCCGTACAAGAAAGTGATCGACGAGTGTACGTATGCAAGCGCCTACAAGATCGCGTGGGAAAGCCGTAGATTCTGGGAGCAGGACTACAACATCTACGGCGGTCTGGAGTTCGTCAACGTAGGATGCAGCCCGATCTGGTTTCCTTCCGCAGGGATGTTCACCCCACGGGGCGTACTGGTAAGCGGATACACCGAAGAGTCGCGCTCTGCATTGGGAGGACTCACCCTCGAGCAGAAGTTTGCGGAGAGCCGCAAGTCGGTCGAGCGGCTGCATCCCGGCCATGGCAAGGAGCTGGAAAAGCCGATGTACGTGAGCTGGGGAAAGATCCCGTACAACGAAGGTTCGTGGATCCGGGCCTACGGGCCCGGACAGGAGAGGTGGCGCCCATTTGGCCTAACGCGGCAGACGGGCGACGCGCGGCATCCGGCTGAGGCACGCGAACATATAAATCCGGGCTATGAGACGCTCATCGAGCCGGATGGGCCGATCATCTTCGCGGGTGATCACGTGAGCCACCTCGTCGCCTGGCAAGAGGGAGCTGCGTTAAGTGCGCTGCGAGCAGTGGGGCAAGTGAACGAGAAAGTGAAAGCCGCCAGCCTGACGAGCGGATTTTCTTAGCCGAGTTGAGGAGAGTGCTACCTCAGCGGCTAAGCCGCCCTCAGGAGCTGAAAGCTACGTGAGAACATACTTACAAGCTCAGTCCCCTTGTTCCCTCACGAAGGGCGTGCCCCATATCTCGCTCGTTTTTCGCGAGATGTGGGATTCCACTGCTCTTTCCCTCTGACTCTCGATTCACCCGAAGCACTTAGAGGTCAACAGCGGTGGAATCCCACATCTCGCGAAAAACGAGCGAGATGTGGGGCACGGCCCTTCGTGAGGGAGCCGGCGGTTCTCAGGCAGACTCTAGAGCCCTGTTGTATTTGCTTTCTTTATGCACGGCCTGAAAACCGTATCCTTCACGAAAATGATTTCCTCCGCGGGTGTGCGGCGCTACGAACTCAAAAATGCGGAGGCGCCTTCCGCCCCGCTCCAGCGATAACGCCACTGCTTCTGTGCGCGGGCTTGCCCACTCGCCTGCCAATGCTCAGGGGTGCTGGTCTCCAGCCCATCGAGCGGCCTCGCACCAACGCCGCCCGAGGCCGCCACCACGAAAGCTTTCCGCAGCGCTGCGCGTTGCTCCGCCCCCCGCGCGGGCGGCCCCGCAGAGACGATAGTGGCCGTTCCGCTATGCGCCAACACTTCGAGCCACTGCCGGTTGAACTCCCACGGCACCGCCTCCGTGATGCCCACCAGATCCGCGTCCAGAGTGTAGAAGGTTCCGTGCTGGGGCAGCCGAAAGGCGAGCGTGTTCACTCCCATGCGCCGGGTGCGCTCCCACTGGCGTCCGCTGGTGTCGTCGCCCGTGCGCTGCAGGTCGAAGATGCCCTGCCCCAGGTGGCCGACGGTGTTGCATCCATCGAGGAGTGTCCGCTCGCCGGCCGTCTCGCGCAGCAGCGCATAGAGCTCCGCAATCACCTCGGCGTTTGTCCGGCTGCGATCGTGAAGCGACCATCCGGGCAGCGTCGGTTGAGGACCCATCTCGAATCCCCACTGGCCCAGCAGGTCGTAGGTACTAAAGTCATGTTTCACCATCTCATAGCCCCAGCCCGTCGCCTCGCGCATCTTGGCGCGGATTTTCTCTTGCGCCCCAGGGTGCGTCGGATCATAGGCAAGCTCGCGCGCCCGGCCCTGCTTCTCCCCAAACCGTGCGTCCGGCAAGAGCAGCCCAGGCGCAGTATCGTGCGGTGCTTCGAGGGGCCGGATCCAGAGCCCGGGCCGTAGTGTACGCTGCTTGATTTCGTGCGCTAGCTTCCCCATGTCGGGCCACGCGGCGGTACCGTTGCTCCAACCGCCGTCGACCACCGAAAAGGGCCGCACGCCTCCGCTGGGTGAGAGCTCGGCGATGAACTCCGTGTCGCGCAAAATTGTCTCCGCCGTGCTTCGCCCATAGCTGTAGTCCCAATCGTTCGCCCCATAGATAGGCACAATCGGCCGCGACGGACGGCCGCACATGGTCCGGCACAACGCTGCGATCGCGTCCTGTGTATCCTCGCCCTCGACGCCGCGACGCGTGACGACCGTCGCCACGGTCAACTTTCGTTGCCCGAGTTCGACCCCATCGCCGCCGTTGGTTACGTTCAGCCACAGCGACACGCCCTCCGGATCGATCTGCCAGAAGCACAGCGCAGCTGCATCCGTCTTTACGCCGTAGCTATGGCAACTAACCCCATCGTGGGTGGAGAAGTACCATGGCATCACACGTTCCGGAATCAGGTTGCGCCATCCCAAGTCTCCATAGCTGCGCTCCCATGCATCGCCCAAAGCACGCAGGCCGGGCGTCACTTGCGCTCGCCACCGCACATGCACGGCAGCGATCTTGCTCGATGGAGCGGCGAGCGTCAGTACCAGCGCATCCTGCTGCACCGTGCTTTCGACCACAACCTGGCCGCCGCGCCACTGATCGCCGGTGGCTTGCAACGGGATTGAGCCCGCAGGCAATGTTTTTGCAAAACTGGCGTAGACCGTTACTCCATCTGGCCTACGGAGCAGATCAAGAAACGAGGACGCCCTGGTCTGCGCCCTGCTGGTTTGCCTGGCTGCCGCTACTACAGCCAAACCGCCGGCCGCAGCAGCGCCCTCGCGTAGAAATGACCGCCGCGTCAGTTGCTCGGATTTGCCTGGGTCCTTCTTCATGATTGCAGCGCAAAAGTGACGATGAGCGCTCTTGCAGGCTTATCTTCATGGCATCGGTACCGGCGGCTGGTGCTGCCGTCGATCCAGGCACTATCCTCGGCGTGCAGCAACTCCGTCTTATCTTCTGTCGAGAGCGTCAGCGGACCATTAATCACATAGACCAATTCTAGTCCCGCAAATATCTGAGGATGGAAAGCAGCACCCTCGATGCCCGGCAAAAATTCGGCAATGCAGGGGACGATATGGCGATCCGGAACCAATACACTCATGCTGTCCGATAGCAGGAATTCCCCTACCACGAGACGGATGCGGTCTTTTCCCCGGGAAACACGAAAGATTTTTTCCCCCTCGTCCTGGAAGAAGTAGGAGAGTTCCTTCTTGAACACCAGCGCGATACGGGATAAATTTCTCAGCGTTGGGATCACCCGCCCGTTCTCCAATTGGGAAAGAAAGCTTGCGGAAAGTCCAACCTCTTGTCCCAGCTCAACCAGCCCCATGGAACGCTTCAACCGGAGGCGCCGTATCTTCTGTCCTATACCCTTCGCTTCGATTAAGGCATCTACGATTTCCTCGTTGACCGTATCGAGGGAGAGACTTGACTTGGAACGTTTGGCCATGGTCTCAACTCACACAGTATTGCGTAGACGCTCCGGAACGAGGTGCTTCGCCTATCCTCTCGATTCTAATTTCTATTCAGCATCAGTTTAGCCTCTAGTCTGGTCCCGGCTCAGGAGATACGATGGAGTGCGCCAACGTAGGCATCGGCGGTGGCGAGGGAGCAGCAGAGGGAGGAAGGATCGAATGACAATCGTTAACCCCAACACGATTAAAGTGCTTATCACCGGCGGAGGGGGCTTTCTTGGAAGCAGGCTGGCGCGCACGATCTTGCAGCGCGGGCATCTTTCGGGCCGCCCGATCGGCGGGCTGGTGCTGGCCGATCTGGTTCCACCCCCGCCCGACTTGGCGGGCGACGAACGTGTCCGCGCCACAACAGGCGCTTTGATCGACCAGGCTAAGACCCTGGGGCAGGAGAACTTCGACCTGGTCTTTCATCTCGCCGCTGCGGTCTCTGCGGAATGCGAGGCCAACCTCGATCTCGGTCTGCGCTCAAATCTGGATACCACCCGCGCCCTGATTGATTCCTTGCGCGCAGCAGGCGCGCCGCGTTTTGTCTTCTCCAGTTCGGTGGCTGTCTTCGGCGGCGATGTGGATCTGCCCATGCCACGTGTCATCCATGACGACACCTTGCCTGTGCCGCAGTCGTCGTATGGAGTGCAGAAATTTATCTGTGAACAACTGGTGGCGGACTACACCCGGCGCGGGTTGCTCGACGGCCGTAGCGTACGCCTGATGACGGTAACCGTACGCCCGGGCCGCCCGAATGCCGCCGCGTCCGGCTTTCTATCCTCCATCGTGCGTGAGCCCTTGAACGGACAAGAGGCAGTGTGCCCGGTTTCCCCGGAGACGCCGGTAGCCGTCGCTTCGCCGCAACGCGCGATCGAAGGTCTGCTCACGGCCGCCGAGGCTACGCCGGATGCTTGGGGCGGCGCGACGGCCGTGAACCTGCCCGGGCTGACACTTCGCGTCAGCGAGATGCTGGATGCGCTGGAAGTGGTGGCCGGCCGCGGGGCGCGGGAAAGGGTACGCTTCGAACGAAATGAAACCATAGCCACGATGGTGAGCGGTTGGGCTTCCGCCTTCGAGAGCGCCCGGGCACGGCGCCTGGGTCTGACGGCTGATCCTGATTTCATTTCCATTATTCGCCAGTTTCAGCGAGAGCAAGGACTTTGAAGGTGGGCGGTTCTGCGTCAGAGCGGCCGCCGGGCAGCCCTGTTTTAGGATGCATCGCGGACGACTTCACCGGAGCTACGGATCTGGCCAACAACCTGGTGCGCGCCGGAATGCGGGTCGTTTTAACTGTGGATGTGCCCGCAGACGATGAGCGGCTCGATGCGGACGCGGTGGTGGTCGCGCTGAAGTCACGCACTGTGGCCGCCTCGGCAGCGGTTGAGCAATCTCTGCATGCCTGCCGATGGCTGCGCAAACAAGGCGTAGGCCAGATCTACTTCAAGATTTGCTCCACCTTTGACTCCACCGCAGCGGGTAACATCGGTCCCGTGATCGAGGCGCTGATGGATGAACTGGATTGCGGCTTCAGCATCGCCACGCCGGCATTTCCTGAAAACGGGCGAACGGTCGTCCATGGACATCTGTTTGTCGGGGACACGCTGCTTTCCGACAGCGGCATGCGCCATCATCCCCTTACCCCGATGACCGATGCCAACCTGGTGCGCGTGCTGCAGGCGCAACTGAATTCCGGCAGAGGACGCAAAGTGGGACTGGTGGGCTACCGGGCAGTGGCGCAATCCGCGGAGACGATCCGCAAGCGCATGGACGAGCTGCAAGCGGAAGGCATGGCGATCGCAATCGTCGATGCTTTGAGCAAGGAGGACCTGGACAGACTTGGCGAGGCGCTACGCGATTCGTTATTTCTCACTGCCAGCTCCGGACTCGGCGAAAGTCTGCCGCGGAATTGGGGTTTTACTCCATCCACTCGCGTCAGCCTGCCGCCGCCGCGGGGGCAAAAGGCGATCCTCTCGGGTAGTTGCTCAGTTGCCACCAATGCCCAGGTGCAGCACTTTATTCGCGAGGGAGGGGAGGCCTACGCATTGGATCCGCTCCGGCTTGCAGCGGATATCGAGTGCGAAATCGCCCAGGTGCTGGTGTGGGCCGATGCCTGCTGGCGCAGCGAAGCCGCGCTGCCCTTGCTGGTCTACTCGACCGCCGAGCCCGCCGGGGTTGCGGCGGCGCACGCTCAGCTCGGAGTCGCCCGGTCGGGCGCAATTGTCGAACAAGCCATGTCGGCCCTGGCGCGCGCCTTCGTCGAACGCGGCGTCGGAAGCCTGGTGGTCGCAGGGGGAGAAACAGCGGGCGTTTGCGTGCAAGCTCTCGAGATTCGCCAGATGCAGATTGGCCCGCAGATCGATCCCGGAGTGCCCTGGTGCTACGCCGCATCTTCCGCAGCCACGCACGGAGGCGTCCACATCGCTCTAAAATCGGGTAACTTTGGCTCGCCTGACTTTTTCAATAAGGCTTTTGCCTTTGTGTTGTGACTTATGAACGAAACGGAACTGAGGCTAGAGATCTGTCGTGTGGGTCGCTCTCTCTTTGAGCGCGGCTACGTTCATTCCACGGCAGGCAACATAAGCGTTCGCCTGGCCGAGGGTTTTCTCATCACGCCCTCTGAGGCATGCCTGGGTTTCCTCACCCCGGAGGTTCTCGCCAAGGTCGGGGCGGATGGCGTACAGCTGAGCGGCGAGCGGGCCAGCAAGACGTTGATGCTGCATCGGCGCATCTATTCCGCGGACGCGGACGCCGCCTGTGTGATTCATACTCACTCCACCCACCTGGTTGCGCTCACATTGACTGGGGTCTGGAACCGGCAGGATATCCTGCCGCCCATCACGCCCTATTACGTTATGAAGGTAGGTCACGTGCCGTTGATCGAGTACTATCGCCCGGGAGACGCGACGGTGGGTGAGCTGGTGGCCCAGGTGATCGGGCAGATGCGGGCACAGGGCACGCCCATACGCGCGGTCATGCTGGATCGGCTCGGCCCCAATGTATGGCACAGCACGCCCGCGGCCGCGATGGCAGCGCTGGAAGAACTGGAAGAAACCGCACGCCTCTGGTTACTCGCCGGCCGGAAGACCGGGCCGCTAACGCACGAGCAGATTGATCAACTGCGCCAGCAATTTGGCGCTTCGTGGTAGCTTCTCATTTTAGGACTCAACCTGATGCCGCGTTTCGCTGCAAACCTTACCATGATGTATGGGGAGTATCCCTTCCCTGATCGCTTCGCCGCCGCCGCCAAGGATGGGTTTAAGGCGGTCGAGTATCTGTTCCCTTACGAGTACGCGGCGAACGACCTGGCCAAATGGCTGCGTGAGCACGGCCTGATCCAGGTGCTGCTCAACGCTCCACCGGGGAATTGGGCTGCGGGCGAACGAGGCCTGGCTTCGCTGCCAGGCAAAGAAGCCGAGTTTCGTGCCGGAATACAAACTGCTCTGGAGTATGCGCAAACGTTGGCCTGCCCGCGGGTGCATGTGATGGCTGGAGTGGAGCCGGCGGGAGTGGAACGCGCTACTATGCGCCGCACCTTTAAAGCCAACCTGGCGTGGGCCGCCGAACTCGCGGCGGCCGCCCGCGTTGAGTTGCTGATTGAACCGATCAATACCCGGGACATGCCGGGATATTTTCTGAATCGCCAGGATGAGGCGCATGCCCTTGTCGACGAGATCGGCAGCCCTGCGCTCAAGGTGCAGATGGATCTCTATCACTGCCAGATTGTTGAAGGCGACGTGAGCATGAAGCTGCGCAAGTATCTGTCAGGGCAAAAGAACGTGGGGCATATCCAGGTCGCGAGCGTACCCGAACGTAATGAGCCCGACGGCGGGGAACTCAATTACGACTACCTGTTCGATCGGATCGACGAGCTCGGTTACGACGGCTGGATCGGCTGCGAGTACCGGCCGAGGGCCGGGACTTCTGAAGGCTTATCGTGGCTGCGAAAGCGAAGCTGATAGACCTACTTCGCTCACGACCACAGAACGAACCGCAGGTCTCTCCACTACCCTACGCTCCGGTCCCACGGCACGCCGGGGCAGGCGAGATGACAAATTTGTTGCAGAAGAAGAATTGTAATCTCGACCAGAGTGGTGTGATGCGCTGCGACCGCTCTCTCCATCCCTCGGTAACGGCTGCTGAGGTTAGCGCTGCCCTCCCCTTTGTGATCCCGCCTGCCCCGGTTGCCGTGGGACCGGAGCGCAGCGGAGTGGAGGGACCTGCGGTTCTCTTTCGGGCGAGCTAGACTCCAGGCACCGGCGGACAACCCGGAAATTCCGCCAGATAGGTATTTCCGATGTAGCCCAAGTAGTGGATGCCAATCTTGCTGGTAAAGAAGCCGTCCGCGGTCAGGTTGCGAAGAAACGAAAAGAATGCAACTCCCTGGCTCAGGCTAGGGTCCTGGGCGATGTTCTTGCTATATGCGATGCGATCGAGCATCTCAGTCTTCTGCTGCGGCGTGCAATCGAGATAGGCACTGCCGTAGCGATCCAGACATATAGAGTCGAGCCACATCAGGCCGCCGCCGAGGGTGAGCTGATAGTGCGGATTCTCGCTGGTGAGCAGGTCAATAAACTCCGGAGCACCGGCCTCCCCGGCGCCCGCGCAGTCGGCGTCTGCCGGGAAGATCGACTCGCACAGCGATTGCAGCGTCTTATATTGTTGCGGCGGGAAATATTTGGGCGTATACAAGCCTGTTTCACTCGCGGCCTTTTCCGAGTCGATCATGTGGTGGGCATACTCCGCTGCCTGCAGCGGAATGACTCGCAGCACTGAGGTCGCGGCTGCCGCCCCTATGCTGAGTGACTTCAACACATCACGCCGGGATACTGACATGCTATATCTCCCCTTTTTTCGCCTGGTCGAGCAGGTACTCTGAAGTTCTCCACGATAGTGCCGTGATGGTGAGCGTCGGGTTCTTGTCAGGACCCGTAACGAACGGTGCGCCATCCGCCACGAAGAGGTTCTTGACGTCGTGGGCCTGGCAATTCTTGTTCAGCACCGACGTTTTTGGATCGTTGCCCATGCGCACGGTTCCAAGTTCATGAATGATCTCTCCGCCCTCTGAGATTCCATAGGTGCCTCGTGGGTCCGGCTTGGAAGGGCTGGTGACCGTACCTCCGCCGGCTTCAATGATGGAGCGAAAGGTATCCTGCATATCTTTCGCCATCTTGATCTCATGATCGCTCCAGGCAAAGTGGAAGCGCAGGACCGGGATACCCCACTTGTCGACCACCGTGGGATCAATCTCACAATAGGTGTCGGGATTCGGGATCATCTCGCCGCGCCCGGAAAATCCGATGAAATTTCCGTATTGGCTGCGCACGTGCTGCTTCAACGATGCTCCGTAACCCTCATGCTCCTGGCATACCCCATCGAAGCCGCCAACACCGGGCATGTGGCGTCCTCCGCCAAACTCGATGTGGTAGCCACGCGGAAAATCGTTCTTGCGGTCAGCCCTCCACCACGGCATGTACATGTGCATACCGCCGACGCCGTCGTGATTGTGCGGCGCCACCCCGGCCAGTTGGGGGAAATATCCGGTTACGCTGGTGCCTACGCTATCGGTCAGATAGCGGCCGACCACCCCGGATGAATTCGCCAGGCCATCGGGAAAGAGCGTGGATTTCGAATTGAGCAACAAGCGGGCGGATTCGCAGGAACTCGCCGCCAACACGAAGGCTTTGGCGTTGACGCGCCTTTCCTGGAGCGTCGTCTTGTCAATGTAGGAGACAGCTTGCGCTTTGCCGTCTTTGCCAACGACGACCTCCCGCGCCATGGCGTTGGGAATCAGCGTGAAGCGGCCGGTCGCCTGGGCAGGGGGAATCATCACCTGGCTGGAACTGAAATTGGAAGCGCTGACGCAGCCTCGTCCGCATTGCGCGCAGTAGTGGCAGGGCGGACGTCCATTCACCGCCTTGGTAATGATGGCCATGCGCGAGGGAATACACGTTATATTCAGCTGATCGCAAGCCTTCTTGACCAGGGTCTCGGTGCAGCGGGGCTTGGGAGGAGGCAGAAAGACTCCGTCGGGCGCGTCGGCAAGATTTTCTTTCGTCCCAAAAACGCCGATAAACGATTCGACCTTGTCGTAATAGGGTGCAAGCTCTTCATAGGAGATCGGCCAGTCATCTCCCAGGCCGTCCCGGGAGCGGGCCTTCAGATTCGCGGCAGAGACGCGCAGCGAGATGCGTCCGTAATGATTCGTGCGGCCGCCTTCAATACGCGAGCGGAACCAGCGAAAGCTGGAGCCTGGAGCAGTGGTGTAAGGCTCACCCTCGATTTCCCAGAATCCGTTGGGAGCCAGGAATTCACCGTTTAGCTCGTGCCGCGCCCGGCCGCCTATACCGGCCCCGCGGTGGGGCAGGGCGTAAGGCCACACATGCTCCTTGTAATCCTTGGCGGGATTCAGCAGGGGCCCCGCCTCCAGCAACACAACATTTAACCCACCCTCACTAAGCACCTTGGCGGCGGTCCCGCCTCCGGCCCCAGAGCCTATGATGCATACGTCGTAAACCTTTGGCGAGCGAACCACTTGCGGCATTGAGAATCTCCCGTTGAACTATGCGCTACAGGACGAATTTACATCCCTGTAAATATAGTCTAAACGGGTCGGGCACGCACCGTACACACCTGCATCGTCAAAGGTTTGACGGTGCGAATCCGCCATAAATTTGCCTGAGCGAGCATAGCCTCGGGTACGTCTAACCTATGTGGTCACCAGTTGCTTTTTGAACCGGCTTGGCCCTGCATGCCTGCCCACAACATTCAGCTTAAATGGCAGAGCCCGTACAAATCCTGCGCCAGAATATTACGTCACATCTACAGTTAGATACACCTCGTTCGCTATCGAAAGATATGCAACTCCATCTTGTTTTTCCCGTCTATAGAGGTAGAAAGGAGCAGGTTAAAAGGAGTTAGTCAAGATAAATCAAACCACGGGAGAAGCTTTATGAGCAGTTTAGGTAAACTAACTACAAGGGTAGGATTAATAGCCCTATTTTCTGCAATGCCGCTCGCCGCGCAGATTACCTACGGCGTGAATTTTACGGCCCCCTTCCCGTTTTACGTGGGCAACACCAGGATGCCGAGCGGTTCCTATTCACTTACTCAACCCATAGATCTCAATAACCAGATCGTCATAGTTAGGAGTGCGGACGGATTACGCACCGCGTTCGTTGGGGTTAATCCGACCCAATCTCTTCAGGCTCCAAAGCAATCAAAGATTGTCTTCGAGAGAGATGGGAACAGGTTGTACTTCGACCGAGTGCTCCTTCAAGGCGAAAGCTACGGAATCGCCGCTGAGCAGACGAAGGCCGAAAAGGAAGCGGAGCAGGTGGCTTCCAATGTTGAAGAGCGGTCAGTTACGGCCTCCGGCCAATAGCGTCCCATGTTTCTGGAATTCACAAGGACCTACATAAACCATTGCACCGCGGCTGGAAACCGGTGGTGATGTCTGGCTACACCACCACCGGCTGCCCGGCAGTGACTTAATCTCCTGCAGGCTCCGCTACTCCCTTCTTAAGAAACTTGAACCACACTCGCTGCCAGGTGTTCACAACTTTCCTTACCCTGCAGTCAATTATCGGGCGCGTTTCGCTACACTCTTCTTTCAAAACTTCACGCCTTCGAAGGCGATCGATTCCGCCGTGCGCTCGATGTTTCGCCAAATGGCCGCAGCAGCGCTCAGATCCTTGAGCGCGAAACCAAAGCTCTCGACGCGGCAAACGCCCCGGGCACAGAGGCGCTTGAGGTTTGCCACTGTCCCAACTGCCAGAAGATCTACCGCGAGCAGACGGGAGGCGTTCCGCCGCAGACCACCGACGTGCAGAGTCCGGTGTATCGCAAATATTACGAAGTCTATATGGATCGCATCGCGCTGGTGTGGAAGCTGTGGCAGGACACCGTAAGGGAGAAGAGCGCGGAGTCGGTTTATGTCGGCAACCTCGGTGGAGGCATCCGGACCGTGAAGGATTTGAAACGGCTGAGCGGCGTTGCCGCCTGGTTCAATGCGGATAATCAGGGCCGGGCGGGTAATACCCCGATCTGGATGTGTGCGCAACAGGGGCGCGTGGCTCGCTCGGTGATGCGCGGCCGCACGGTGACTAACGTGATCGGGGCCTACAGCAATGGTCAAATCAACTGGAGGCACTCGAGCAAAACACCAGCCGAGACAACACTGTGGATGGCAAAGGCTACGGCGAGCGGCATGGCGCCTTGGTTTCATTGGCTCGGAGGCCATCCGGAGGATACCCGCTGGCGGAAGACTGGCCAGGTCTTTTTCGATTGGCTAGCCGCCAACGAGCAGCATTTCCGTAACCGGCGCTCGCTCGCCGATCTGGCAGTGCTCTACCCACAAAGCACGATCGCCTTTTATGGCTCCAACGGAACAAGCACAAGAACGCTGAATGGCGCGACCATCGACTCTGCAGAGTATCTGGAGGGCATGTATGCTGCTTTGCTCGACGGCCGCTTCCTATTCGATTTTGTTCATCAGGAGAATCTCACCGCGGAGTCGTTGAAGCCATACCGGGCGTTGATTATCCCCAACGCAGCGTTTCTGCGCGACACGGAGTGCGAGGCAATCCGCAATTATGTGCAGGCCGGCGGATCCGTGCTCGCCACCTTTGAAACCTCCAGGTACAACGAGTGGGGTGTGGTACGAGAAGATTTTGGTCTGCAAGCGCTGCTCGGGGTGAGTGTCACTGGCGACCCGATCGGGCCCTTCAACAACAGCTACATGCGCATGGAAAGGGCCCACCCGGCATTGGAGGGTTTCCCCGGAACCAGCATATTGCCCGGCCCGGAGTTTCGCGTGCCCGTGAGCCATGTGCCATCGGATGCGCTTTACCTCAGCGTCGTGCCCCACTATCCACCCTTTCCGCCGGAGATGGTGTATCCGCGCATCCGGCAAACGGAGGAGCCCGCCGCGGTCTTCCGCGAGCAGGGGAGTTCCCGCATTGTCTATTTCCCCGGAGACGTTGGCCGGTCCTATTGGCGCTCCGGCAATCCAGACCTCAGCAGGTTGCTTACCAACGCAGTGCGATGGATGATGAAGCAACAATCCGCGCCTGCGTCCGTGCAAGGCAATGGCCTGCTCGAAACGTTCGCATGGGAGACAGAGCCCGGCTTCGCGCTGCACATCCTGAACTATTCCAATCCGAATGCCTTGCGGCCGTTTGTGTCGCAACTGTATCCGGTGGGTCCCCTGCAGGCAGAGGTTCAGGTTCCACGTGATCGAAAGATCAGCTCCGTACGCGCTCTGCGCGGGGAGAAGAATCTTCCCTTTCGCAACGTAGAGGGAACGGTGAAGTTTGAAGTCCCATCTGTAGACGATTATGAGGTCGTTGCGCTTACTTAGTCTCGGAACCCTTCATCTAAGACTGTCATCGCCAGCGAACCTTGGGTGCCCCATATCTCGCTCGTTTTTTGCGAGATGTGGGATACCGCGGTGCCCGACAGTGTCCGCTCCCCGATCGACAAGAACGTCGAGGTTCGTGGTATCCCACATCTCGAAAAAACGAGCGAGATATGGGGCACCCAAGGTTCATTGGCAGATCACAAATCCTGGTCGGACTTCTTCACGCGGATCAGCCGGTTGCGCCGCCAGTCCCGTCGATTCCCTGCTGTACACTAGCCTCGACCTGAAGAGGACAATACCGTGATCAACCGGCGCACGTTTGTGAAGACAGGGGCAGCAGCGGCGTATCTCGCGACCCAAAGTAATTTTGTCTACGCAGATATGCCTCCAACCACAACAGACATTCCATGGCAGCGGCAACTGCGCCGTATCGCTCAGGTAAACATGACGGAACATGACCCGGCGGTCATGAACGTCGAGGAATGGGCTGACTACATGGCCCGCCTGCGGGTGGGCGCTACCTTTATAAGCGTAACCGGTATCATTGCTTTTTATCAGACTAAGGTCCCTTTTCACCGCAAGGGCAAATACCTGGGCAACCGAGATTTCTTCGGCGAACTGAACGCCGCCGCCAAAAAGCGCGGCATCCGCACCATCGCCCGCATGAGCCCCGATCTCAACTGGGGAGATGCCCTCCAGGCCCACCCTGAATGGTTTCAACGCGACGCACAAGGCAAGCCTCGCACCGCCGCCGATGATCCAGACCTGTACGAAACCTGCATGTTCACCAGCTACATGACCGATTACATGCCGGCCATCATGCGCGAGATCAATAGCCGCTATGAAGTGGATGCGCATTTTATGAATGGCTGGCCGCCCCTCGGCAGTTTGCCCTCGTGCTACTGCACACAATGTACCCAACTCCCTGCTGCGGGAACGCCCGCCTATTGGGACAAGTTCAATGAACGCGTTCTCTACTTGTGGAAGCTTTACGACGGCCTCGCGAAGGAGAGAAAGGCGAGCAGCTTTTACTTCGCCAACCTGGGCGGAGGAATTCATGGCGGTCCTAACCTGGCAACCCTGGGTGAAATATGCCAGTGGTTCCAGGCTGACAATCAGGGCCGCGGAGGCCAGGACGAACCAATCTGGGGCTGCACGCTGCAGGGTCGCGTGTGCAATGCGGTGCTCGATGGCAAGATGGCTGCCAACGTGGTGGGACTATGGTCAACCGGACCGATAAGGTGGCGGGAGAGCACCAAGTCTCCGGCCGAGGCGCAGATATGGCTTGCCGAAACCTCCGCGAGCGGCATGACGCCTTATGTGCATTCGATCGGCGGCGAGAACGGACTTGGCGAGGATCTCCGCTTCAAGAAAATCGGCTACGAGTATTTTGACTGGACGGCGAAGCACGATGCTCATTTCACGAATAAGCATTCCATTGCCAATATCGGCGTCTTGATCGGGCAGCGTACTCAGCTCTTCTATAAGCCACCGCATGATGCGTCGATTTCTCAATACATGAACGGGATGTATTACGCGCTGCTCGAGGGTCGCTTCCTGTTCGACTTCGTGCACGAAGACCGATTGCAGCCCGAGCAACTGAAGAAATATTCTGCACTGATTTTGCCCAACACTGCCTTGTTGAGCGACGAACAATGCCGGCAGCTACGTGATTACGTGCGCCAGGGCGGCTCGCTGCTGGCCACCTTCGAAACCAGCATGTATACGGATCAGTACGTGCGGCGAGCTGATTTCGGCCTTGGCGATGTATTCGGCATTCAAGCAGCGGGAGCGGTGATCGGCAGGCGAGGCAACAGCAATCCCTACTATGCGCGGATCGAGAAGCAGCATCCCTGCTTGCAGGGCTTTACCGATACGAGCATTTTGCCGGGCGCAGAATACCGGGTGCCTTTAGCGCCCGTCGAAAGCCCGCTGCTCACCGTGATCCCAGGCTTTCCAGCGTACCCACCGGAACTCTCTTATCCCCGACAACCGCACACCAATGAGCCCGCAGTGGTGTTGCGGCAAACGGAACACGGACGCCTTGCCTACTTCTCCGGAGATATCGAACGCACCATGTGGCTTTCTGGAAACACCGACCTCAGCCGATTGCTGCAGAACTCGATCCGCTGGGTAGCCGGTTCCGGCGCGCCCGTTTCCGTAGAAGGTCGAGGCTTGATCGAAGTCTTCGCCTGGGAGACCGAGGCGGGCTTCGCCGTACATGTCCTGAATTACACCAACCCTAACGTGCACCGCGGTTGGGTGCGGGAGTTCTATCCCATCGGCGAGCAGAAGGTTTCGATGCGGATCCCAGCAGGCCGGCATGTTACGCGGGTGGAGCTGCTGCGCGCCGGAAGGGACATTCCCTTTCACACCGCGGCCGGAGTGGTCGAGTTCACCATTCCTTCCGTCGACGATTACGAAGTGGCGGCCCTCTATTCATGACCCGCTTCCTTTGCAGTTCACTTCTGCTCTGGGCTGTGTGTGCGACAGCACAAGCCGTCCATCCCAAAGAATCCGCTAGGCACCGGACCGGACGTGGTTGCCGCCGGGCATGCGCTTTACAACCGAACCTGCACCGCATGTCACGGCATCGACGGAGGAGAGGGGGAACGGGCTCCAGCCCTGGTAGGAGACCGCCGTTTTTTCCGGCTCAGCGAAAACTCCATTTTCGATACCATCCGGGGCGGTATTCCCGGCACTGCGATGCCTCCCTTCGGCCTGCCGGATGACGACATCTGGCGCATCGTGGTCTTCATCCGCGCCATGCGCGGTTCTGCTTCAGAGACCGATGTTCCGGGAAACACGCAACGGGGCTTGGCAGTTTTTATCGGCAAGGGCGGATGCCTGAAGTGCCACATGCTGAATGGAAAGGGCGGAACCATCGGCCCGGATCTGTCCAATATCGGCGCCCAGGTTACGCTGAAACATCTGCGCGAGTCGTTGACTCAGGAAAGACCGATCCCGCCGGACTATCGCCCCATCAAGGTGGTCACGCGAGACGGAAAGACTGTCGAAGGCATCGCCAAGAACGAAGACGCATTCTCAATCCAGATTCTCGATTACCAGGACAAGCTCCATCTTTACGACACCAATGAATTACGCGAGATCATTCCCGGAAAGACCTCGCTGATGCCCCACGACTACGACAAAGTTCTTAGCGCCCAGGAGTATCAGAATCTGGTGGCCATGCTCGCCCGGCAGGTGCACACCGCGCTCCACGGACACCAGGACGGCGAGGGCGAGGTGGGACGATGAGAAAGATCGCGTTTGTTCTTGTTCTGGGCATCGCGTCCTCTCTCACGGCTCAGGTTACAGATAAGGATTTGGCCAAGCCGCCGGGAAGCGACTGGATAAGCTACCACGGCAGTTACGATAGCCAGCGCCATAGCGTGCTGGACCAGATCACACATTCCAACGTGAGCTCATTGGTAAGCAAATGGGTGTACCACGTGCCCGGAGCCGGTGGTCTACAGTGTGCCCGTTGTCGTCGATAGCGTCATGTACATCACGCAGCCCAATGATCCGAACGAGCGCGGCTTCTCTTCTCCGTTCACGAAACCCTGGGAGTTGCGCAACATTTGTATAGTACTGGGCGTTTCAAGAGTCATATTGGCCGGGTCAGTGCCAGGCACGAATGGAATCTTGAAGGCGATATGATTGCCGATCGAGAAGATCATCGCCCTGGTGTTAGCAGCGTCCGCCTTCACCGCGTAGTCGATGGTAAGTTGCCCACTGGCAAGTGTGTAGGTGGCGTCGAGGTGAAAGCGGAAGGGATAGTACTGCCGAGTGCGGTCGGAATCGCGTAGCTCCACAGTCACCCGCGCGCCTTGATTGTCCGCAGATCGACTCACTTCCTGCCAGGGAAGATTCTTTGCGAAGCCATGACACGGCATGGGATACGCCTTACCACCCAGGGAATACGAGCCATCTCCGCAAGTGGACTTAGGAAAATTCCCTAAGGGAAATTGCACCCCGACAGCCGGCCAAAGTAATGGTCTTTCCCCTGGAATCCTTTGGTGGATGAGTAATCGCGCAAAGTAGAGCAGCTCGATCCATTGGTCTTTGAATTTAATTCGAAAGCTGCTGAGTTCTCCACCTTTAGAAGGAGCGATCGCGGCTTCTGCTCCAGCAACTGTATCGCGTAAGACGACAACCCGAGGGGAGCCGGGAGCAGGAGCATCCTCGTCGGTTACGGTGTAGCGCTACTGACCGAAACCCAAGTTGGCAGCCAGGCATAAGGCGAAAACAGCCACGCAATGCAGAATTTTCAATGAAGCTCCAGCAGCACTAGAACGGAATCTTCAGTACGTTCTGAATGTAATTCGCCGTTATCCTGGCGCTCTCCTGGGGTGGACGCCAGGGGGATGTATCCAGCTCGACGTTCAAAAAGCCTCTCCATTGAATGCTGTCCAGATACGCCTTGAGACCAACAAAATCCACCCCACCTTCGCCCATGGGGAAGAAATAGGGAGTCTTCATCTGGTCGACTTGCGGGCCGGGTACGTGTTTAGTCCCGCCGCGGTCTTCCGGTTTGGTGTCCTTAAGGTGGTACTCCACAACACGCTTGCCATACTTCTTACCCATGGCCACAGGATCCATTCCCGCCATAGTGAAGTGACCGGTGTCGATAACCAGGCCAACATATTTCGGGTCGGTGTTAGACATGATGAAATCCAGCTCATGCTGGTCCTGAAGCTGGCTATTCAGGTGAGGGTGAACCCCAAGCTGCATGTCCAGCTCTTCACTCAGGCGCTTGCCCAAGGCATCAATGGTGCCGGCCATCACCTTGAGATCATCATCCGTCGTGCCCCCGGGGCGCCGCCGACCGGTGTTCGTTTTTTGCACCTGGCACCCGAACCGCCGGCTGAAGCGGGCCATGGCGAAATGGTTCTCGATCACGGCTTCACGCGAGTCAAGATCCTCAAAGCGTGTGTTGCCGGTGGCTGAGCCACCGGTGATGCTCACGAAGTTGACGCCAATTTCGAAGATGCGGCGCATCAACCCCTCTGCGTTATCGGGGTAATACAGAGTATCGGGACGACAGAAGGAGGCGCCGAAGATCTCCATGTAGCGGTAGCCCACCTCCCGGCCCTCTCTCATGCCTTTGAAGGGGTCGCCCTCCCAGCCGCCCCGGGTATTGGTGGTGTAGCCGATGCGATATTGCTGCTGCTGCTGGTACACCGGTTCGTGGCGCGGAGGCTGCTCTGCACAGGCTGGAGCTTGGGCGGCGGCCGGAAGGGTGCCCGATGCTAACAGCACCGCGGAACTGCTTAGAAACTGCCTGCGGTCCATAAACATTTCCTTTCAATGGCTTACGCCTTTCAAGGGCGGTAAATGATAACCCCCAGGAGGGTCCAGAAACAAAGCCCGGTAGCGAACTTGCCTTCCCGCCCCATGGTAATATCTACGATAGATCATCGTGTGATCCTGCTTTATCGGGGAGAGAAAGATGAAGATCAATCCTGATAAGTGTGTGGCTTGTGGGAACTGCACCTACGTTTGCCCCATGGGGGCCATCTACATCGACCCCGTACTGAAGCGGGCAACGATCAATCGCGACGAATGCGTCGAATGTTACGCCTGCTACAACGGGCTGAGCCAGGAACACCTGAACCCTACCCTGGTACGCACCGTGCGTCGCGTTTTCGCGGCATTGCGAATTCGCTTTGAACCCGAACCCGATGTTTGTCCTACCGCCGCTTTTGAACCCGACGAGCTTACCTGGCCGCGCGTCGTGCGCCGCGCATTCTCAGACCCGAGTGTGCCCCACGAGTCGACTGGCGTCGAAGGCCGCGGCACCGAAGAGGTGAAGACCAACGATGTAACGGGAAGAGTGAAGGTGGGCGATGTAGGCTTCACCATTGAATTTGGCAGACCCGGAGTGGGGGTTCGCTTCCGCGAGATACAGGAAATGTGCTGGGCCCTGGCTCAGGCGAACGTCAGCTTCGAGAAAAAGAACCCGGTTACTTCGCTAATGTCTGATGTAGCTACCGGAACCTTGCGCCCGGACATCCTGAATGAGAAGGTGATGTCGGCGATTGTTGAGATCAAGGTTCCGGTCGCACGCACGGAAGAAATCATTCGCCTGGTCTGGGAAGTTGAAAAGCGGCTGGACACGGTGATTTCCCTAGGGGTCGCGACGCGTTGCGGGGAGCACGGAGAAGAGGTGATCGTCGCTCCCATTCTGCAGCGGTTGGGATATAAGTTGGAACGCGCGAAGACGAATATAGGTTTGGGACAGATTGTTCAGCCCGCAGGCGAGCCTGCCAGGGAGGCTGCCAGCGTATGACCAATACACTCCATCGCTTCGGCAACGCCGAGAGCTTCTACGACGACTACATCGTCTTTGCCATCCCCAGCAAGAGCAACAAAGATCCGAATGCGCTGCCCAAACTCCACCGCTTCCTGGAAATTGCCATGGAGTATAAGCCGGTGAACCTGGGAGAAACACGGCACGGAGGCGCGTTAAGGCCGGCAAAGAACCTGAGTCCGTTGGCGCACTGGAAGCGCGATATGAAGCCGGATTTTCAGGCTGTAGTCAAGGGCCTCACCGTGCCTACCACTTGCGCCGCGGTCTTTGACAACCCCAGCGCCGCGGAGCAATTCGTGAAGCGCGTCAAAGAAGAGAATTTTGGCATGAGCGTCAACATCTCGACCTCCATCGAGGGCGCGGAGCGGTGCTGTAACTATGCCTGTCTCGACCGGCACAGTATCGGCTACTCCCTGGGCTTTGAAGGGAAAACGGAAAAGATTCCCAATTCGCAGGTCGCGACGCTCTCGACCATGTGTGGACATGGGATGATCAGCCACTCGCTGGCCAAGAAGATGATCGACTTCGTAAAGGAAAATCGCCGCAGCCCGGAGCAGGCAGCCACCTACCTGTCGCGCTTCTGCTCCTGTGGTATCTTCAATCCGGCGCGCGCCAAGAGGATTCTCGAAGATGCCCGGACGAATTCGAAATAGCCTACTCAGCTGCCTGTTGCTGTTGTTTGCAACTTCCCTGGTTGCAGAAGTCAAAGTTCTTAAGAACTTTACCCTGATCGACGGCACCGGTCACGCCCCAGTGGCCCATGCAGCCATGATCCTCGACAACGGCCGCATCCAATGGGTGGGACCGGCGGCACGGCTGCAGGCACCCCCTTCGGCGCAGGTCATCGATCTGCAAGGCAAGTACGTGATGCCCGGCATCATCAATCTGCATGTCCACCTCGGCGCTACCATCGGCCTGGATCAAAACGCAAAGTTCTTCACCCCGGAAAATGTCGAGAAGGACCTGCACACCTATGCCTCCTACGGTGTGACCACGGTTCTTAGCCTGGGTACCGATAAAGACTCCATCTTCAAGATTCGCGATGAACAGCTAGCCGGGCGTCCGCGCGAAGCTCGCGTTTACACCGCGGGACAAGGATTTGTCTTCAAGGGCGGGTACGGCGGGCTCGAAGGTGTGAATCAGGGGATCACGACGGTCGCAGAGGTAGAGCCTGCCGTCGCCGCTCAGGCGGCGAAGCACGTCGACATTATCAAGCTATGGATGGACGACCACCTGGGCACCAAAAAGAAGATGCCCTACGACATGGCCCAGGCCATCATCGAGAGCGCGCACCGTCACCATCTGCGCGTGGTGGCGCACATTTTTTATCTGCAGGATGCCCGGCAGCTCGTCGATTACGGTGTGGACGGTTTAGCCCATAGCGTCCGTGATAAGCCCGTCGACCAGGCGTTTGTCGATGATATGAAGCGGCATGGAACCTGGCAGATGGCGGCCACGCTCTCCCGCGAAGGCTCCATGTTCGTGTATGGGCAAACGCCTCCCTTTGCCAACGATCCATTCTTCACCCGCAGCGTCTCCGCTGAGGTCGTTGCCAAATTGAAGAGTTCCGCCTATCAGCAGACGATTCGATCAGACCCTGATTTCAGCCAATACCCCGGATTTTTGCGCACCGCCGAACATAACCTCAAGACCCTTGTGGATGCGGGTGTGCCCTATGGATTTGGCACCGACAGCGGCCCTCCGGGGCGTTTTCCCGGCTACTTCGCTCACTGGGAAATGGAGCTCATGGTGCAGGCGGGTCTAACTCCGATGCAAGTGATCACCGCCGCTACCGGACATGCCGCTGCATTTCTGCACGCCAAGGACTTGGGCACCCTGGAGGCAAACAAGTGGGGCGACCTGGTTGTGCTCGACAGGAATCCGCTTGACGATATCAAGAACACGCGCAGCATTGACGCGGTCTATATCGCTGGCAATCGCGTCGCAGGCCCTGCGCCGCGATGAAGCGGAGTCAGACCGTTAAGAGCCGCTGATTGGCGTCGATGCGCAGATAGAGCACCATGGCCACCACGGAAAGACCAGCCATCACCAGGAACGGCGCGCTCCATCCATACAACACGACAAGATAGGCCGACAGTGCGGAGCCGATGGCTCCGCCAAAGTTGCCGCAGGTGTTCATCACTGACGAAACCGACCCTGCGGAATCACCACCGATGTCGAGCGTGATGGCCCAGGAGACACCCACCGTCGACTCCAGGGCAAAGATCGCCACGCAGGAGAGCCACACACAGGTCATCGGGTCCGTGGTGAGGCAAGCCGGGACCATACTCAAAGCAGATACCAGAAAACCTGCCGCTCCCACCGTGCGGCGAGCTGCCTTGAGATCATGCGACCGCTTGGCCCAGAAATCGGAGATGCAACCTCCAAACATGTCTCCTACCGTGCCGGCCAACAAAAGCAAGCTCGAATAGAAGCCCATCTTTTGCAGATTGAATCCGCGATGGTCATTCAGATACTTGGGGAACCAAACAAGATAAACAGAAAGGTTATAGGCGTAGCAGAAATACATCGCGGAGAGAATCCACATCTGCGGGCTGCGCAGAATGCGCTTCCAGGGAACACTCTGCATGCTCTTACTCCCGCGCGCAAGCTCGAGAGACGAGCGGATCAGCTCCCGTTCCTGGGCATTGACTGACTGGTGCTGATCCGGAGTGTCGCGGTAGTACCAAAACCAGACGGCAGCCCAGATCAGTCCCAGACAGCCGCAACAGATGAAAGCGGTGCGCCATCCATAATGCGCGATGATGAGCACCACCAGCACCGGCGTAATTGCTCCCCCGAGCCGCGAGCCGGCGTGGGTGGCGCCCTGGGCAAAACCACGCTCCGTGGGCAACATCCAGCGGGATAGCGACCGGGTGGCAATAGGAAAAGCGCCCGCCTCGCCCATGCCAAAAAGAAAGCGAATCAACAGCATCGATCCCGCGTTCCACGCCAGCACCGTTGCGCAGGTAAAAACGGACCACCAGCTCACGATGAGCGTCAGCGCGCGCCGTGGACCGATACGGTCGCCCAGCCACCCGCCAGGTATCTGAAAAAGAGCGTAGGCCCACTGGAACGAGCTGAGAATCCATCCCATGGTCACGATGGAGAAACCGAACTCTTTCTGGATGGATGGAACTGCGGAGGAGATGACGACCCGATCGATATAAGTGATCATGTAGGCGCCGATCGTCAGGCCTAACACGATGTAACGAACGCGGGTTGGAGCTGCCCGTCGCGGGCGAGGAGCCCCGGGCAGCACTGCCGCCACCGGATCGTTACTTGACGACATTGCGGCCTTTTCTCATCCGACCATTTGATAATTGATCTATCATCCTAATCGGCGACGCGAGGAGACGTCTACGCAAGCACGGAACCGAGGTCTAGCAGATTGGAAGACCGGACAAGGATAGCCCAAAGCAGGCTGGTTGCGAGCACCGGCCGGTGCTGCGATGATAAATGAACGAGCAGCGGGCCATTCTGAATCCACCACCCAGTACTTCTTGAGTCTTGAGGGTATATGCCCACTTTTGCCGAAATTGAGCCACTTTCTCTGAGCGATCGCGTCATCAACGCGCTGAAAGACGCCTTCTTTGCCGGCGAGCTCAAGCCTGGCGACGCCATCGTAGAGCGCGAGCTCGCCCGGCAGATGAAGGTTGGAACTCCAGTGGTTCGCGAGGCACTGATCTCCCTGCAAGGACAGGGTTTCGTTCGCCGGGTAACTAATACCGGCACCTTTGTGACTCAGTTTACGACTGCCGAAGTACGTCAGCTTTATACCCTCCGGGTGGAACTGGAGCTGTTGGCGTTGCAGTGGGCGAAGCCGCGCGTCACCGAGAACGATCTCAAGGAGCTGAGCCGCCAGATCGCAAAGGTGGTGGAAGCAGGTGAGCGAGGCGACCGGCGCCAATTCCTGGAGCTTGATTATGCATTTCACCGGCAGTGCTGGGCTCTGTCTGGGAACGCTTACCTGGCCGAGACCCTGGACCGGCTGATGGCGCCACTCTTCATCTTCGTCGTCCTGGCCAGCGGTGCTCCGTTAACCGGGTCTATGGGCAGAGAGCACTATGAACTCGTCAACGCGCTCCAAAATACGGAAGAGCCCGAATTCACTGTCGTTGTCCGCAAGCGTCTCTCCGGCATTGCCTCCCGTTGGCTAACCGCTTTCAGCAAAGCGGACGAGCCAGCCAAACAGCCCAGCTGACCGCTATTCCAATTTGTGCCGGTGCGAGTGCCGGAGAACGCCATACATAGATGATCCATAGACTACGGGGTAGGCTGCAACCGATCAGGTACGTGTATCTTTGGGTTGCGGCGGCGGGTTTGAGTGCCGGGGTTGTGATCCCGGATTTCCTGTGAAACTGGTTGGCGCTGGCGAAATTCATGCGGCTTTCCTTAACGAAAGCCGCACACGCGGCCTTGTCCAGCGCAACGTACAGGAAATCCGGGTGGCGCAACACGCCGATACCCCGATACAGTAAAGAATCCATTTGCAGGCGATCCTGCCGCAGTTGCCGCCGGCCGGGATCTGTATGCGCAAACCTGTCAAGCATGTCACGGGGGAGAGGCGCGGGGAGATCGTGGTCCCGCGTTGGCGACGGGAAACTTCAAACATGGCGGCGAAGACAGCGACCTCTTCCAGACCATACGGACGGGAGTTCCGGGCACGCAAATGCCTGCCTTTTCGGCGCTGCCGACAGACACCATCTGGCGAATCATTACTTATCTCCGCAGCCTCAATGTCAACGGCGCCGCGGCCAATGAAGTCGTAGCGGGCGATGCAATCGCCGGCGAACAGACATTCTGGGGCAAAGGCGGATGTGCCTCGTGCCACGAGGTGAACGGCCGTGGCGCAGATGTCGGACCCGACCTCTCGGCTGCCGGAACAAACTCCGCGTCGTACTTACGCAGTGTGATCCTGAACCCCAACGACCCAAAGCTCAGGAGAAGGCGCTTTTTTGGGCCGAGCGTGGTGAGCGTGAAGACCAAAAGCGGGCAGCAGATTCGCGGCATCACACGAGCCGAAGATAGTTACAACCTGATCCTGACTGACACCAAGGGAAAGCTCTATCGATTGGATAAGCGCGATGTGGTTGAGGAACATATCGACCACGAATCGTTGATGCCGGCCAATTACAGTCAGCTTCTCTCTGAAGACGAGATTCAGAACGTGGTCGCTTACTTGAAGAGCCTGAAGGCCCGTGATCTGAGCAAGACCATTCAGGCGCCACTGCCCGGAGGCTTGAGCTTTGAACGGTTGCGCAACGCTCAAGCCGAGCCGCAGAACTGGCTTACGTATTGGGGCAACTACCAGGGACATCACTTCTCTGCTCTGCGGCAGATCACGCCGGCCAACATCCGCCAACTGCAGGCGCGATGGTCGGTGCAGATGCCCGGGAGTTCCATCCTGGAGGCGACACCACTGGTGGTGGACGGCATTATGTACACCTCCGGTCCGCCGGGACAGATGTTTGCCATCGATGCCAGGACGGGGCTTCAGATTTGGAAATTTGAGCGACGGCAGAAAGTAGTAAGTCCGTACCAGATAAATCCGTTCAACCGTGGACCGGCGGTACTGGGCAACCGGGTGTTCTTCGGCACGCTGGACGCTGCGCTGGTCGCGCTGGATGCACGCACCGGACGCGTGCTTTGGGAAACCCAGGTGGCCGACACGCTCCAGGGCTATTCGATTACCGGAGCACCGCTGGCGATTAAAGACAAGATTATCGTCGGCATCGCTGGAGGAGAGTTTGGCATTCGTGGCTTCATCGATGCTTACGACGCGGCAACCGGTAAGCGGCTGTGGCGCTTTAATACGATTCCCGGCCCGGGCGAGTTTGGCAACGAGAGCTGGAGCGGGGACAGCTGGAAGCACGGTAGTGGCGGCGCATGGTTGACGGGCAGTTATGATCCTGATCTGGACACACTCTATTGGGCGGTGGGCAACCCCGGTCCCAGTTTGAATGGAGCCGTTCGCGAGGGCGATAACTTGTTTACCTGTTCCGTCGTCGCTCTCGATCCAGCCACGGGCACGCGAAAGTGGCACTACCAGTTCACTCCCGGCGACACCCATGACTGGGACGCCAACGAAGACCTGGTACTGGCGAACCAAAGCATTGCCGGCAAGAAACGCGATGTCCTTATGCAGGCCGATCGTAACGGGATGTTCTACGTTCTCGATCGAAGGGACGGGAAATTCATTCTGGCCAAGCCCTATGTCAAGCAAACCTGGAACCTCGGTTTCGACAAAGATGGCCATCCCATCCTGGCGCCTAACTGGAAATCGTCGCCAGCGGGCAACATCGTCTTCCCGACATTGATCGGTGGTTCCAATTGGCAAAGCCCGTCCTACGACCCTGTTCGGTCCGTTCTCTATGTGGCCGCACGCGACGGCGGAATGGGTTACCGCAGCGGAGCGGTGAAATTCGAGGCGGGGCGGCAATATATGGGAGGCACACCTTTCCTGGCCAACGAGCAAGGTCAGAATGGGGTGATAGCAATTGATACCAAGACCGGGACCGTGAAGTGGAAGTTCCCGATTTCTAACATGTCGGCTGCGGCAGGCGTACTGGCCACCGCCAGTGGGTTGGTGTTTGTGAGCACAGCGGAAGGAAACCTGATTGCGCTGGATAGCGAGTCAGGAAAGTCTCTCTGGCATTTCCAGACGGGCGCCGGCATTGCCTCGTCAGCGATGAGTTACGCGGTCGGAGGAAAGCAATTCGTCGCAGTTGCCGCCGGAAATGTGCTGTATAGCTTTGCTCTTCCTGATTAGTTGCGAATGAAAAGTTCAGGCCAGCACATCTCCGCTACAATCCGGGGCTGCTTTGCATCATCCCGCCGTCCGTGATGATGGTGGTAGCAGTTATATAGCTGGCTCCGTCTCCGGCTAAGAAGGCGACTACGTTGGCGATCTCTTCCGGCTTCGCCATCCGGCCCAGCGGAATCGCAGCATTCAATTTCTGCATGAGCGCGGGGTCCTTCATGGTGGAAAGATTGATCGGCGTTGCAACCGCCCCCGGCGCTACCCCGACGACCAGGATGTTATGAGGAGCGAGTTCCACCGCCGCCGTGCGCGTCAACATGCGCATACCGCCTTTGGAGAGACAATATGCGGTGTTACCAGGCATTGGCCAGTCTTCATGGATAGACGTCATGTTAATGATACGGCCCCCGCCGCCCTGCTTGATCATCTGTTTGGCCGCTAATTGGGTGCCGAAAAAGGCGCTCTTGAGATTGATTTCCAGCACCTTCTCGTACTGCGCTTCAGTGGTGTCGAGAATCGAGGTGCGGGTTTCTACCCCGGCATTGTTCACCATCACATCGAGATGCCCGAATTTCTCCACCGCAGCGTCGACCAAGGCGCTGCAGGTCCGCCAGTTTGCTGACGTCCGCCTGGACGCCTATGACGCTCGCGCCCAAAGCGGCAATCTGCGCTTCGAGGGCATCGGTTGCTTCGGGATGAGAGACGTAGTCGATAACGACACTTGCACCCTGCCTGGCGAGCTCGAGCACAACGGCTTTGCCGATACCGCTATTGCCGCCAGTGACGATGGCAACTTTGTTCGCGAGTGACATGTAAATTCCTTTCGGATCTATTTTTCTACCTGCCAGGATAAATTGCTCGAGGATGTAACAGCTTGGCGATAATCCCAGTCCAGCCCGTCTGGTGGGAGGCGCCTACCCCTCTTGCGGTGTCTCCATCGAAGTATTCGTAAAAGGGCACGTAATCACAGAAATTTTCGTCTTTCTGGAAGCGGGGGTAAAGTGCATTAACCTGGCGAAGTCCTTCACTGTTCTTGAGGAAGATTTTTGTCAGGCGATTTGTGAGTTCGGCAGCTACCTCCTGGATGGTGATGAATGTTCCCGAACCCGTTGGGCACTCGATCTTGAAGTCGTCGCCATAGTAGTAGTGGAACTTCTGCAGCGATTCAATGATAAGGAAATTCATCGGGAACCATATTGGACCACGCCAGTTCGAATTGCCTCCAAACAGCCGCGATCGAGACTCGGACGGTTCATAGTCCACGCTCAGCGGATGGCCATCGTCCATCCAGTATGTATACGGATGTTCAAGGTGGTAACGGGAGACAGAACGGATGCCGTAATCGGACAGAAACTCATTGGGGTCAAGCATCCGGCGCAAGAGCGCTTTCATGCGATGTCCTCGTAGCAGCGAGAGAAGCTTGCGCTCGCCTTCCCCGGGAACGAACCAGCGCGACACCAGCATGGCAAGGTCTGGCCTGTAAGTGAGAAACCACTCCATGCGCCTTTTGAATCCGGGAACTTTCTCCAGCAGTTCAGGCTCCAGAGTCTCGACGGCGAAGAGAGGAATCAAGCCAACGATCGAGCGCACGCGCATGGGCACGGCCCGCCCGTCAGGCGTATTGAGTACGTCGTAATAGAAGCTATCTTGTTCGTCCCAAAGTCCCACGCCACGGCCGCCCATATCCGTCATGGCCCCGGCAATGTAGAGGAAGTGCTCGAAGAACTTGGTCGCCATGTCATCGTAGTCGGTGTTGTGCTGCGCCAGTTCAAGAGCAATTCTCATCAAGGCCAGGGTGTACATCGCCATCCAGCTGGTTCCATCCGATTGGCTCAGGTAGCCGCCGTTGGGAAGAACCTGGTCCCGATTGAAGACTCCGATGTTATCCAGGCCGAGGAAGCCGCCTTGAAAGAGGTCTCGTCCATGTAGATCCTTTTGGTTGACCCACCAGGTGAAGTTGAGCAACAGCTTCTGGAAGACTTTCTCCAGAAAGGAAAGGTCCCCAGGGTCATCCGGCTTTTGTTCGCGGCGAAACTTCCGATCAATCTCGAAAACCCGCCAGGTGGCCCATCCGTGAACCGGGGGATTGGCATCGCTGAAGTTCCACTCGTACGCAGGCAGTTGCCCATTGGGATGCAGATACCAGACATGCAAGAGTTTTAACAGCTGGTTCTTGGCAAACTCCGGATCGATCAAGGCGAAGGTGACTGCATGAAACGCCAGGTCCCACGACGCGAACCAGGGATACTCCCACTTGTCCGGCATGGAAAGGATGGTGCCGCTGTTGAGATGTGGCCAGTCACAGTTACGGCCGGACTGGCGCTGGGCGGATGGAGGCGAAGAATCGGAATCGCCCTCCAGCCAGCGGCGCACGTCGTATTCGTAATATTGTTTGTTCCATATCATTCCGGCAAGAGCCTGCCGTTGGACCAGGCGAGCGTCCTCGTGCTCCAGGCCGGTTTGAATCCTGAAATAGAAATCATCGCAGTCGCTTTTTCGGGCGCTGGCGATCTGGTCGAAATCAGTAAAGGGCGCTGGATTCTCCGCTTGAGAGAGGCGGAGGCGAAACTTTGCAGCAGCGCCGGCATTCACCCGCGCACTGAGGTGCACACAGGCTTTCGAACCACGCAGCAGCGGGTTCACCGCGGACCGATTCCCATGCACAAGATACTCGTGAAAAGCGTCTTTGTAGTAGCCCTGGGAGGCAACTCCGTAAAGGCGCGCAACGTTGGTCTCGTTTTCGCAGAAGAGCAGATCGGCCTGGTCTTCCACGTAGAGATAGTAGGTGCCCAGTTGGGGATGGCTCGCGGCAAGAACCGAACCCTGAGCGCGAACTTCCGGCTTCGCCATGGGCGGGTTCCACGACCACGTATTGCGAAACCACAATTGAGGAAGCACGTGCAATTGAGCAGTTTCGGGGCCGCGATTGTAAATCGTTATCTCTGCCAGGATGTCGTTAGGAGCAGCCTTGAAGTACTCGACGAATACATCCCAATAGCGATTCTCATCGAATATGCCGGTGTCGATCAGTTCGAATTCGTTATCGTGTAGTCCGCGATTGCGATTTTCCTCTACCAGCCGGCTGTATGGAAAGGCAGCCTGCGGATACTTATAAAGCATTTTCAAGTAGGAGTGGTTGGGCGTAGCGTCAAGATAATAGTAGTACTCCTTGACGTCCTCCCCGTGATTGCCCTCACCGTTGGTCAGGCCAAAGAGCCGCTCCTTCAGAATGGGATCTTGTCCGTTCCACAAAGCCAGGGCGAAGCATAAGCTCTGCGCCTCGTCGCTTATGCCTGCCAAACCGTCTTCGCCCCAGCGATAGGCGCGGCTGCGGGCATGGTCGTGGGGAAAGTAATTCCATGCGTCTCCATTAACGGAATAGTCTTCCCGCACCGTGCCCCACTGGCGTTCGCTAAGGTACGGCCCCCAGAGGGAATCGGTCGGGCTGGACGGCGGGGAGTTTGTCGTTTCGGACATGAGCCTTCAGAGCATCGCTTTCTGGAGCGCCCGCGAAGGCAGGCTTTCTGGCTAGCATCCCCGATTGTACCGGACCAGGGGGCAAGCGAGAGTGCAGGCCTTGTTTCAATCCGTAACGAAACAGGCCGGCGAGGAATTCAGGCTAGAACAATCTAGTCCGCGTCGTCTTCGACTCCCTTGACCGGGTGGCGAAGGATTTGCTCCAGACTCATGGGAGCCGGACTGTAGGTCTGGCCGAAGTGTTTGTCGATCTGGTCTCGGTAGCTCATCCGTGGCCCGGGAAAGCCAATTAATTTCCAGCCGGCCATCCCGATGTTGCCCCCATGCAGTGGATCGCAAAACATGCCTTCTATCGTATGCAGGCGCAATAGCTGAAAGAAGTGCGTCTCCTCGATTTTTTCGAGACGCAGATCCTGCTGCTCAGGAGAGACTCCGGCAAAGTCAGCCCCCAGCAGCGCGATACCGGCGCGATAGGACTGCTGCGGCGTTTCTTTGCCTTGATAGCCATGTTCGGGAACCGATTCAATCCAAGGTCCCTTGGTGTAGCGACGCGCGTCCCTACCGTAAGGACTCGCGAGTTGACGATCGATGTAAATGACCACTCCCGCTTCAGTGGCCCCGGGACCGCTTTCGTCGCTGGGAAAGATGCGCTCAGAGGCCGCCTGAACAACCTGCGCTTCTGCCGCGGTAAGGAAACGCAGAGGCACCTTCACCCCATCTTGCGCGGGAGCGGGTATCAGCTCGCCCACCAGTGAGTACAGCACCAGACCGCCTAGAGCCTTAGCCGGGAGCACTATAAATTCACGCCGTTTCATGATCCCTCCTTTAAGCTAACGGACCTGGCTTCTTCAGGTAATGGTCAATCAGGCCATCCGCCGCGCGATGACTGACGGCAACAATCGTAAGCGTCGGGTTGGACGAAGAGTTTTGCGGGAAGGACGACGAACCCACGACAAAGAGATTGGGCATCTTCCAATGTTGCAGCCATGGGTTGACAACGCTTCGGTCTGGAGAGCTTCCCATGATCGCTCCTCCCTGTATGTGCGTGGTGATGTATTGGCCAGCGTTGTAGTGACGAAAGGCGCCGCTTCTTCTACCCGTATCGATCTTGATTAACCGGGCTCCGGAGACCTGTGCAATCACCTCCAGAAGCCGGGAGCCTATTCGCTCTCCGAAAGCCATCTGGCGCATTTCGTAATCTGTCCAATCCAAAGTCATGCGCAGCAGAGGATCACCCCACTTGTCGGTGTACGTAGGATCCAAGTCCATAAAGTTTTGCTTGTAGGCAAAATGCTCGCCTCTCATTTCAACGCCCGGGCCGATTCTGTCCCAGTGGCTGATCGAAGCTTTTTTCCACGCCGAGCCCCAATTGCGCGGGACTTCTCCTTGTGGAATGCGGCCAAACGACGCAACTGGTCCTTCGCTCGCAGCGGCGCCACGCAGGAAAAGCCCGCCGCGCAAAACCTTCTCAGGAGGCTCCTCTTTGAGGTCTCCATCAAGGTCCGCGATGCCGTATCCTACCGCGCCCGACCCCATAAACAGATTGAGACGCTGGTCAAACACCAGCATCCCTGCTCCTCCGCTGGTGACCTGGTGGGTCAGGTTCTTGCCCAGCGTTCCCTTGGCCGTGACCGGATCGTAGGCTTCGCCAATCGCCGATAAGAGGAGGAGGCGAACGCTGTTGGGGGTCCATGCCGAGAGCACGACCACCTCAGCGGGCTGCATGGTTTCCTCACCGTTCTCATCCATGTAGACAACGCCTTCAGCGTGCCCGTTGCGGTGAACGATCTGGCGGACCCAGCAGTTGTTGCGCAGGGAGAAGTTGTTCCGGCTGGTTAGGGCGGGCATGATGGTATTCGTCGGCTGAGCCTTGGCCCCGATCATGCAGCCATAGTTCGGGCAGTAGCCGCAGAAAACACACCCCGGGCGTGAGACTTTGTCTGGATTGGTGTATCCCTGACTCAAGTTAGCAGCGGGCAGCGGATACGGGTGATAACCCGTCTCCAGCGCAGCCTTGTGAAAGAAACCCATGGTGTAGGTCGGCGTCAGAGGCGGAGTAGGATACTCATGCTGGCGCGGCCCTTCAAAGATATTGCCGCCTTCGATAAGCTGTCCGCGTAAGTTACCCGCTTTGCCGCTAATCCCCATCAACTCTTCCGCGCGCCAGTAGTAATTCTCAAATTCGTCGTAGGTTATGCCCCAGTCCTGAATGGCCCAGTCCGGCGACATGCGAGCGGCGCCAAATTTCTCCCGGAGATGCGTGGCCAAGACAAAAAAGTCGGGAAGATAGCGGTCGGAAATGCCGCCCCAGTGTTCAGAGGTGCCCCCGGTTCCGGTTCCAGGTGTGAACGAACCATACTGTCGTATCGGAGCAGCCGCATCTCTTAAAGAATGCCTATGAGTGATGGTCTGCTCTGCTGGATTTTGCACCAGGCCCACACGGCGCATGTTGATTTCGTCCATGCCGCTGGCATATTGGGAGAGGTTGCGGGCCGGACCGCGCTCGAGGACAGTTACCTGCAGAGCCGTTCGGGTGGCTATCTCCTTGGCCATCACCAGGCCGCTCCACCCGCTGCCAATGACGACCACATCCGTGGATCTAAGGCGCTTCACCGCAATGTCATCCTCTCAGCAGCGCTATCTCCAGCGAAAGATGCGTAGCGAGATTGCAAAGGGCACTACCAACCAAGCGAGAAGTATACCTATCTGAGGAGTCAGTTGCCCCAGGTTCGTTCCCTGCAACATATTTCCCCGCAGTGCGTCGATGGCTGCCGTCAGCGGAAGCGCCCGCACCACTGGTTGAATCACAGATGGGAAACGCGTCGCCGAAAAAAAGACACCGGAGAGGACCCACATGGGGAGCATGACCAGGTTCATCAGTCCTGAGGCCGCCTCCATGGTCTTTGCCCGCGAGGCCACGAGGAGCCCCAGCGCAGAAAATGCCAGAGAGGTAAGCACGCACAGCACTCCCAACTGCCATAAGGACCCACGAAAGGGCACTCCGAAGACCAGCCGTGCAAAGCCCAGAAAGCCTACTACCTCAATCACCAGCATCGACAGCCGTGAAAGCAGGTACGAGGCCAGGTACTGCCAGCGGGGCATGGGTGAAGCCACCAGGCGCTTGAGCAATTTCTTTTGTCTTGACTCCACAATTGAAAAGCCCATTCCCCAGATGGCGGAGCCCATCAGGTTCATGCCCAGGAGCCCAGGCACCACAAAGTCGATGTAACGCGAACCCGTCTCGTGCACCAGCTGATTCTCGACATGAACGGCCTCACGCCGCCCCGCCGCTGCCTGGATTGCGCGATCGGCCACCATGCGTGCGGTGCGCGCATCAGGATTCGTCTCATCGTATTTGTAGGCCACGCCATCGGGCATATCAGTCACCAGCAGCAGAATGTTTCCCGTTGCCAGTGCACGGGTGCCGTCGGCCTCGCTCATAGTGACCGCCCTGAGACCCTTGTCTCCGGCTAGTGCGTGGGTAAGTTGCGCTGTCGTGGCGCCCACCTGGAAGACATCCGCCGGTCGATTGCGGAAGGCAATCCCCAGCCCCACCGCCAGCAGAATGGGGAAAACGAAAATCCAGAAAATCGCCTCGGGTTCGCGCACGAACAGGCGAAAGCGCACCATGGTCAATTGAAACAGGCTGCTTTGCTGGAGCTTACTCATCGCGCAAATTCCTTCCTGTCAGCCCAACAAAAACGTCTTCCAGTGTCGCTGAGTGAGTGCGAAACTCGCTCAGGTGCAGGCCCTGACTGGTCAAGGTAGCAAAGATGAGCGGCACGGCAGTGTGCAGCTCACGAACCGAGAGCTGGTGCACTCCAGCATCCACGCGGTGCGACTCTACTCCCGTGATTGCCGTCAGCAGGGCCGGGTCGACCAGCCCATTGCCTGTCTCATGGCCGATGATGGCGAACTCGACGATATGCTCCCCACCGATAGAGGCGATCAGCTGCTGCGGAGTACCGAGAGCAATGATTCGTCCATGATCCATAATGGCAACGCGATCGCACAGCCGCTCCGCCTCATCCATGTAGTGCGTGGTCAGGATGATGGTGCGACCGGCCTGCTTGAGCCCGTCCACCAGATCCCATAGGTGGCGCCGCGCTTGCGGGTCGAGTCCAGTTGTCGGCTCATCCAGAAATAACAGCTCAGGATCGCCCACCAGCGCGCAGGCCATGGCAAGCCGTTGCTTTTGACCACCGGAGAGCGTGCCCACACGGGCGTGGCGCTTCTCCTCCAACTGCGCCGTGCGGACCGACTCCTCCACCGGAATGCCGCGACGGAAGAAGCTGCGAAAGAGGCTTAGTGTTTCCTCCACGGTGAGCTTTTCGGGAAACTGGGTCTCCTGCAGTTGAATGCCGATACGCTGGCGCAGCTCGTTCCCGGCGCCGGCCCAATTCAATCCAAGTAACTGAACCGTACCACTATCCGCCGCGGTCAGCCCTTCGCAAATCTCAATGGTCGTCGTCTTTCCCGCGCCATTGGGGCCCAGCAGACCGAAGCATTCTCCCCCCATCACCTCGAGGTCAAGACCATCCACTGCCACTACATCGGCGAAGGATTTGCGCAGGCCGCGCAGCAATAGAGCAGGGCTGTTTCCCTGGCTTGGTAGTCCGTTAGGCGGCACGGCAGCAGCTCCTGGTATCCATTCCGATCCTGAACCCAGCCCATATTGTAGAAGTCGCCTTCAACATCCTGATATGGTTTTCGACATGGGGTTTGACCCCAGCGCTCGAGGAGCATAGACGGTGACAACCTGGCACAAGTGCGTGGCGGCTTTGTTCCTGCTGACTCCGGCGCTCTGCCCGCTCTACGCGGCAGAGGGTGCGACCCGGATCGTCACTGTTGACGCGTCCCGGGTGACGGGCAAGATCAAGCGGGTGAATGATGTGGACAACGGGCCGCTGTGCACACGCGGCATCGTGGACCTGAGCCCCTACTATAAGGAGCTTGGCATTCGTAATGTGCGTCTGCACGATGTGCCGTGGACCTATGACAACGTGCTGGATATCAATTATGTTTTTCCCGATTGGAACGCCGACCCAGACCGGCCAGAGAGCTACGACTTCACCCAGAGCGACTTCTATCTGAAGACCATCACAGACCTGGGAATCAACATCATCTTCCGTTTGGGATATAGCGCCGAATACAAGACTGCCGTGCGGCACAACCAGCCACCTCCATCGTTTGATAAATGGGCAGACATCGCGGCACATATCGTCCGCCACTACAACGAGGGGTGGGACCATGGGCCAAGGGCAAATATCAAGTACTGGGAAATATGGAATGAGCCGGATGGGCATCCCCTGGTCTTCTGGGCCGGCAGCCCGGAGTCGCTTTACCAGCTGTATGAGACTACGGCCAGGAAGCTGAAAGCGCTCGATCCCTCGCTTAAGGTAGGCGGTCCCGCGATCGCCGGCAGTCTCCCTTTTCTCGAGGGCTTTCTGAAGTACGAGCACGAACATCATGTGCCGGTTGATTTTGTTTCCTGGCATATCTACACCCAGCATCCGCACGAGGTGGCACAGCGGGGACGCGATGTTCACGAGCTTATGGCTAAATACGATTTCCTGGGCGCGGAGAATATCGTCGACGAATGGAATTATGGGCCGACGGATTGGAACAAGCTATTTAAGGATCCTGCGGCCAGCCGTACGTATTTCGATTCTCTGCAGAACTCCTTCGGAGCGGCATTCGACGCCACGGTGATGACTGATTTGCAGGACTCGCCGGTCGATATTGCCACCTACTTTTCCGGCACCAACTTCATGTGGGGACTGTTCACTTCATCCGGAGCACCACAGAAGGCGTATTACTCGTTTCTTGCCTTCCAGCGTATGCTCGAAACGCCCCAGCGTATTGCCATCGGGCCGCCTGGAGGCGAGAACCTCTCGGCGCTGTCAGGAATGTCCGGCGACAAAAGGACGATTCGCGTACTGATAACCAACCTTGGCAGCGGCAAGCAAACGATTAGGCTGGAGCTGAAAGGGCTTCCGTGGGGCGGCAAGGCGGTTTACGAACAGAGAATCATCAACGCAAGTCACGACCTTGATACGGTTAAGAGTGGATCGCTGGGCGGATTGGATCCTTTTATAGCAGGCGAGATCGACGGGCCATCAGTTTCCCTTTTCACCATCAAGGCGGTTCAGTAGCGAACAGGAGTTACGCTTGTGGACGAACTAAGAGATGCTGAAGCGGTACGCGCGCATTACGGCGAGCCGAGCCACATGTCGAAGGCCAAACAGCTTGATCACCTGGATGCGCATTGCAAGGCATTCATCAAGCTTTCGCCATTCGTTGTGATGGCAACTACCGATGCCGCGGGCAGAGCCGACGCGTCTCCCCGCGGCGATAAACCTGGGCAGGTCGCGATGGTGATCGACGACAAAACCTTGATCATTCCAGATCGCGTGGGCAACCGACGCACCGACACCATCAACAACATTACCGAGAATCCCCATGTCGGTTTGCTTTTCATGGTGCCGGGTATCAACGAAACCTTGCGCGTGAACGGGAGCGTGCGTGTGGTCATCAATCCATCTTCGCTCGAGCCGCTCGCCTTCGAGGGAAAGATGCCGATGTCGGGCTTTGTCGTGACCGCGGAGGAAGTCTTCTTCCACTGTGGCAAACCACTGATCCGGTCGGAGCTCTGGAACCCGGAACGCCGCCTGTCGCGGGAGCGCTTTCCCAGCCTGGGCAAAATTCTGGCAGATCAGATTGCCGGGGACAAAACAGCCGAGGAGTTCGACAAGGGCATCGACGAACAGTACCGGACCCGGCTCTATTGAAAGAAAGCACAATGGCGATTGCAGTCGCATCGATTGTCCAGGAAAGCAACGACTTTTCTCCGTTAAAGACGCGGTATGAGGATTTCGGGCTTGTCTTTGGAAAAGATGTGCTTCGACGGCACGAAGGCGCGTTTACCGAGATGGGAGGGTTCCTCAGCGTTCTCTCCAAAGCGCGGCGCAAGGTTGAACCGCTATGTTCAGGTTGGGCAGTCACCGCGGGACGAATGCTCCGGGCCGACTACCAGCGTCTTGCTCATGAATACCTGCAGAAGCTGGCCGGTGTGGGTCGCCCGCAGGGCTTGCTGCTGGCATTGCATGGAGCGCAGACCGCCCAGTCCACCCATGATGTTGCTGGCCATTTACTCAGCGCATCGAGAAAAATTCTTGGACCACATATACCGATTGTCGCCACCCTGGATCTACATGCGAACGTCACCAGACTGATGGTCGAGAGCGCTAGCATCCTTACCGGCTACAAGACCTACCCCCATATCGACATGTTTGAAACTGGGGAAAGAGCAGCCGAGTTTATGCTGCAAATTTTGGCGGGTCGTTTGTCGCCGGTAATGCGATACCGCAAGCTGCCACTCATCGTTCCGGCAGAAAATATGCAGACGACGTCTGGCCCGTTTGGGGACCTGATGTTACGAGCGGGGGAACTTGAAGAGTCGGGAGCTGCATGCTGCGTTTCGATTTTTGGTGTTCAACCGTGGTTGGATGTTCCCGAGATGGGGTGCAGCACCGTATCGGTTACCAATAACGTCCCTGGCGCCAGCCAACGGCAAGCCGATGCGCTGGCAAGGGCTTTCTGGGCCGCCCGGCGGCAGTTCGATGTCAAGCTGACGCCGGTGCGCAAGGCATTGCGCGAGGCAATGCGGACCGCCGGTCCGGTCGTACTTTCTGAACCTTCAGATAGCACAGGCTCAGGCTCACCGGGAGATAGCACCGGGGTGCTGGGGCCGCTGGTGAAGCTGTGCTCCGGCTACCCCGCCGCTATTTTTCTCGTTGACGCCCCGGCGGTGCGGCGGGCGATCGCCGCAGGGCTTGATGCCACGGTTCGCCTGACAGTGGGTGGAACGATCGATCGCAAACATTCGCGGCCGTTGCGCATTGTCGCGCGGGTCCGTCTTATCTCCGATGGACGGTGGACCGGCCGTGCACGCGGCTACAACACTGGAGTCGAGACGTGCATGGGACGTGCGGTGGTTCTCGATGTGGGCAAGATCCGCCTGCTGGTTGCCGAGCGATCCGCCATGACGGTGGATCCTGAACTCTTCCGCAGCCACGGCATCGACCCAGAAAGGATGCGTATTGTTGTGGTGAAAAGCCCCAATGGCTTCCGGGCGGCGTACCAGAAGATCGCGAAGAAGATGATCCTGGTCGACACGCCTGGTGTAAGCACGCCGAGATTGAGGACTCTTCCCTATCGGCGTGTCCCGAGGCCTATCTACCCTTTGGATGCGCGAGTTTCCTTCAGTCCCGCGTCGGAAAGTCCTCGACCTGCTCCATGAACTCTTCCGAAGCCACGGGACCCGACGCCAGATAAGCAGACCAGTCCGCAGGGCACGGGGAGAGAATCACCTCTACTCCCTGTTTGCGGATGAACACCTCAGAGGTAGCGAACTGGAACTCCTTCGGCAGCCGGACTGCCTGACTCCGGTTGTTCATGAATATCTTGGCCGTGCGCTGCAAATGTCCTCCCCTATACGGCACCATCTTTAACAGTATCTGCCACCGAACCGAGGCTCACAATAGGAGGCGAGAGTACGCATGATCCGCCGCTGCGATGAACGGGACTTCGATCTGATTTGGGCCATCATTAATGATGGCGCACAGGCTTATCGTGGGACCATCCCTGAAGATCGGTGGACAGAACCGTACATGTCCCGGGAAAAACTTCAGCATGAGATCGATGACGGGGTGGTGTTCTGGGGCTACGAGGATGCGGGAGTTTTACTAGGCGTGATGGGACTTCAACAAGTCAGGGAGGTGACTCTCATTCGCCATGCCTATGTTCGCACCAGCAACCAGAAGCAGGGGATAGGAGCGCACTTGCTGTCTCATTTGCGCCTTCTGGCGAAAGGCCCGGTGCTAATAGGAACCTGGGCCGCTGCCGTCTGGGCAATCCGCTTTTATGAGAGGCATGGCTTTCAAATGGTTTCCTCCAAAGAAAAAGATAAGCTCCTCAAAGAATATTGGAAGATCCCCGAACGTCAGGTTGAAACCTCAGTCGTTCTGGCGGATGCGAAGTGGCGGGAGTCAAGTGTCCAGGCGTGATGCAGCCTGGAGCATAGGGAGATAGTAGGCTGCGTCAGGAACGCGCAGACCAGGCACTTTCGCCTCGTCGTCCCAATGGCGTAGCGCGATGGCGGCGTTTGCGAACGGGTTGCGCAGGAATTCAGCAGCTTGCTCATCGTTCATTGGCCCACCTTGCAAGGCGAGGCTTTCAAGCGATGCCGGGGAGAGCTGCTGCAGGTAAGCGTGGTCTTGCCAACAAAGGAATCGTTTGGCCGGGACGTGAAGAAGGATCGGCACCGTAACCTCATCTCCAAACCAGCGGGAGAGATATTTGGCCGCAACCTCTTCGTGCATGCCGTCGAGGCCGCGATGGGCGATTTCTTCATCGAGCCCATGCAGCATGTGGCCGAGGTCATGCAGCAGCGCGGCGGAAATTGCAGCCGGGCCGGCGGCGGCCCGCTCGGCGGAGTGGGCCGCTTGGAGGCTGTGTTCAAGGACGGAGACCGGCTCTCCGAAATACGCGCTCCCTCCCTTGGCATTCAGGAGATCGATCAGGCTCTCAATCGCTGCTTTGGTCATAGTGAGAACTCCTCTTTCGTGAGAGTACTGCGAGCGAGCTATAGAGTCCATCTGCTTCCAGGTAGCAGCCCTGCAGATGGCTAGAGCCGCGTTCTTCCTCAGCACGCCCATGAAGGATGCGGGTGTTATCTATGAGGACCAGATCGCCAGGCTGCAGCCGATAGACTACGGATAGCGCTGGATCACAAAGGAGCTCGGCCAGCTGACGATAGGCGGCATAATACTTTTTGAGCAAAGGACCTTTGAGCGGCAATGGCGCAATCGAGCGATCGTCGTAATAGACAGCACGAAATTGCTCCTGCGTGTCGAGGTCGAGCATGGTTCGTTCGACGGCGAGGTCCACGGCTTCATCCTGAAAGCGATACAAGATTTGCGTCTGACTGAGGGTGGAAAAAGCATTGGCATCATGGGCGCGCAGGCGCTCCGCAGCGGCCATCCCATCAACGAAGATGCTTTCTCCGCCGCGGCCAGCGTTTGAGAGACAATGCAGCAGCAGGAAACCCGGTGCCGGATCACGATAAGGATTGTCAGTGTGAACTGATAAGGCGGCAACACTAAGATCGTCGAAGATGCGGCCGTGGTTAGTCTCGCGAACGAAACCGATGTGCGCAGCAACGCCCAGTACAGCAGCGTCTTCGATAGGCACATCGCTGAGGAAAGCCAATCCATCGCGTCCCAGGTAATAGAGCCAATCTTCGCGGGTAGATGGATCCGCGACCCAGTCCGGGTAGGCAGAGCGGGCGAAGTGCGCGGCCGGCTGCCCCATCCACGGCAGGCGCGTGGGACGCGAGCCTATGCGTAAGGAGCGGTCGTAGGCACGCAGCCACTGGAGAGAAAAAACGGCGGTTTCGCCATCATCCCAGCTCACGGTGAGATGGCCCGGCGGCCAACTCCCTGCGGAGCGCAGCCGTGGTTCGAGCGGAAGATCAACCAGGCTTATCAGCCGTTGACCGGTCCGGGGATCGCGATGTGCCGGAGCGTTGTCTCGTAACCACAGCGAGTTGTAGACACTGTAAGAGGAATTTTGCCAGGCGATCGTCAGCTCGGCCGGCGTGCATTTCACCTCGGCGATCTCGATGTCTGCTGCTTTGGCAGTCATTGTCCCTCCGCAGCGCTCAGCAAACCGATCGCGATGGCGCGCCGGTGCTGCTGCCAGAGAGCGAGGCCGCCGACAACACTGGTAAGTCCGGCGACACCAGCCAGTACCAGGAACATTGTTTGCCAGCCGTACGTGACTGCCAAATGTGCCATGCCGTTGCCGGAGAGAATGCCCGCGAGATAGCCGAAGCCGTCGATCATTCCCGAGGCCGTTGCACTCCCTTCCTTTCCGCCAAAATCGAGAGCCATCGCGCCTGCGAGGTAAGAGTACGGTCCGAGCAAGCAGAAGGCGACAGTGGCCACCAGGGCGAGGGGTACAAATCGCGGAGCATGCATGGTTACCTCCGCCAGACCCAGTAACGCTAAAACAGTAAAGCAGAGGCCGCCAAAGAGAATGCGGCTGCGGCCTTCGGGGCCAAGGTAATCGCTGAGGAAGCCGGCAAACAATACAGAGAGACCGCCGAATAAAGGAAAGAGAGCGCTGCCGCTCGCGGCCTGTGCACTATTCATGCCGGCCATCTGGGTGAAGTATGTGGGTATCCAGAGATTGAATGTTTCCCGCAGAAGCGTGGTGCCGAGAGAAAGGCAGCAGACCAGCCAGAAGGCGTACGAGCTGAGCAGGGTGCGGAAAATCGCCGCCATAGCGGGCCGCGCGGCCGCGGTGCTTACATCGGAGAAAAGGTTCAGCGGATTCTCCTCGGGAAGAGGCAAGTTGTAGGACTGAGGAGAATCTCTAAGAAAGATCAGATTGCATAGGAGAAGCACGCTGAGCAGAGCAGCTCCGGCGCCGAAGACTCCTCTCCAACCAAAACCATGCGCCAACAGCAACGACATAATCGCGCGGGAAATCGCATCTCCGAAAAGGTAACTGAGACTGAGCACTGCCATCACGCTGCCATAGGCGGTGTAGGAAAACCAGCGTGACGTGACCTTCACCAGCCCAGCCCATCCCAGGGACTGCACCAGACGGTTGCCTAACCAGGCCAGGGTGAAGACGGGAAATCCGCCGCCGAGCATAAAGAGGATGGTGAACAGAACCGATCCGAACATGCCACCGAGAAAGTTACGCCGGCCACCAAAGCGATCTGCCAGGCCGCCGCTGGGAAACTTGCCGATGGCATAGGCCAGCACTCCGAATGAAGCAATTGTTCCAAGCCTAATCTGGGCAACGTTTGCGGGTGTGCCTTTGCGTACTTCTTCGGCAATGATGAGGGGCAAGGCAACCGAATAATCGGAACGGCAGAAGTAATAACCGCCATAGCCGAGGAAAAGCAACGAGACGGTAAGTACATGCCAGCGGGTGAGGCGCGGCGGCGGGGAGTCCCCGGTTACTTGCACCGGCTTCATTTCGGACGTTCTCCATTGGCTACCCTGCGCTCGATTTCGTCCAGGAGCGGCAGCGTGTGAGCGACGGTTTCCGCGGTGTAGTGTGCTCCTGCCGCACGCAGCTCCTGCTCGGCGCAAGCGAGACGCTTTTTCTGTTCGCCGTCATCAAGCTGCAACCAATCGGCTTCGGATAATCCAACGGTGTTGCCGCTGCGGGTCACGCCGATGGTCCACATGCCGGCATTCAGGCCCTCCTCAATGTCTGATTCGGTATCGCCGATCTTCACACAGGCGGAGAGTGGGTAGATGTGAAGCTCCATCGCCAGCCGGTAACACATCCAGGGATAGGGCCGCCCTCCGCCGGCATCTTCAGGCGCAAGGGAGCGATCTGTACGATAGCCCTGCTGGGCTGCGAGTGCTTCCAGGCAATCGAGCATGGGGCGCGTGTAGCCCGTAGTGCCTGCGATCTTCATGCCTCGTGCGCGCATCGCTGCCACCGCGTCCACCACGCCTGAGATGACGGTTGCGTAGCCGGATAGCACCTCCATCATTTGCGGCTCGAAGTTGGCATAGATGGCGTCGACATCGCGCTCTTGCGGCGCAGCATTGCGCAACACCTGCCATTGCTGTCTCACTTCCGGGTCCTGGAGCAACTTGCGGATGTGGTCTTTCTTCGCCAAACCCATGTGCCGCCGAACCAGTCGGCGAGGGACGGCGATGCCAAATTGATCGAAGATATTTTCCAGGGCATTTACGGGCGCGATGCTTCCGTGATCGACTGCGGTTCCCGCCCAGTCGAGAAAGATGGCGGGGATTTTTTGGCTAGGCATGGATGAATCCTAAGTCGCGCATCGACTGCTCCGCCACCCCAAACGATAACGTCATGCCGGAACCTCCCGGCGAAGCTACAATCCTGACCCCGTCTTGCGGCTTTATTACGACCAGAGGCTTTTCAGGATGCTTGGCATAGACGCCGTACCAGCGCTCGGCGATGGTCAGATCCGGGGCGTGAAGAAACTGCCGTGTGTAGCCCAGGATGAGGTCATCGATCTCCTCCTTGTTGAAGATGTCGACGGCGAGCGAGTACTCATGCGAATCGCCGAGCGTGAGCGCACCATCTGCAGTTTGCGAGACTAAGGCGTGGATTCCCCAGCGGTCATACTCCGGGGTCTCTTCGGCGATTCGCCGGCTGAGCGCCGGGAGGGCCGTGCATACCTGGAAAGCCGGATAGAAGCGCAACGTGAGGCCGGCCGCGAGCGAGGGGCCGAGCTGCCAGCCATCGGGCTGCGGGGCGGTGCGCATCATCTGTAGTTTGCAGCGAGTCAGGCCACTGGCCGCATAGTGCTGCGGATAGAGAGTCTCGAAATCGTCGCCGCTGCAAACAATCACGGTTTCCGCATGCCATTGACCGCTGCCGGTATCGAGGACAGGCGGTTCGATGGCGGTCACTGCGGTTCCGAAGGCGAAGCGGACACCGTATTGTTCGGCAAGGAAGCCGGGCAAGGACTGGATCACCTGGCGGGGATCGACGGTGAGTTCGGTGCTGCTCCATAGACCGCCGGCGAGCCCATCGGGCTGGACGGCGTGCGAACGCTCGAGGACCTCGCAGGGCTTGAGCCATGAGCATTGGTAACCCAACTTCGGACCCAGCTCGGCGAACTCCTGCACGACGGCGGCCTCATCCGCCCGGTAGGCTACATGGAGCGATCCTGTTTCTCGACGCGGCAGTTTTGCCAGGCGGAGAATTTCCAGCCACAATTCACGGCTGCGCAAGGAGAGGGAAAGCATGGTCCCGGCCGGCTGGCCGATGGGCCATACCATGCCGAAATTGCGCACTGAGGCGCCGGCCGCACGCGGACTCCGCTCCAGGACGACCACGGATTTACCCGCTTTGGCCGCTACATAGGCGTGGGCCAATCCCAGGATTCCCGCGCCTACAATCGCAACATCCGCCCTGGGATGCGACATCGAGAATCAAACTCCTGCGCTTCGAGGAATGCCGGGTTTGAGGATACCCCGATGTTGGTCAGGTTCGCCACATCAGCCTCCTCCTTTACCAGGGATGGATGGCTTTCGTAGCTGCAGCCTAACCAGCACTTGTTACGCGGAGGTAAATTAGCGAACGCGGCTACGCCAGCGGCGATGATGCCTCCGGTGTGCTGCGCGCGGACGAAAAAGGTGCGCATTTCAATGGGTTAAGAGCATGGATGAGGGTGAAGAGAAACCAGTAACCTCAGGGCCTAAAGGCCATAGAACCTTGTCCGGGCTATAAAGACCACACATCTTTGGTTGAGCGCCATGCGCTTGGGGTGAATCGAGAGTCAGAGGGAAAGACCGGTGGAATCCCACATCTCGCGAAAAACAAGCGAGATGTGGGGCACCCGTCCTCCGCGAGGGAACTAAACACGAGAGCGGCGGCTAGCGGAGAACTCGCGCATTCCCACAGAGTTGGGTCTATCCACCCTCGCTGAGATGTAATCTGCGGCAGGGACGAGCGCTTCACGGCGTTCATTCGCGCCGTTGCCGTAAAATGGTGGAAGAGCGGTTTGGGTTAAGGAGAGTGGAACGTGGCGCAACTGATGAGGACGTCGAATCCAGTTTTGAACGGGAAGCGTTTTGAGGGCGTTGCCGAGTTTGGCGGCGGGATGACGCTCGAGGGTACGGTCAACAAGACCGGCCTGCTGCTGCTTCTCGCGATCGCCAGCGCAGCCTGGACATGGCACCTCTTTAACCTGGAACATTCGGCTGCCGCGGTACTTCCCTGGCTGTGGATCGGGGTCATCGGCGGATTCGTCTGCGCAATGGTCACAGTCTTCAAGAAGGAATGGTCCCCGGTGACCGCGCCCGCTTATGCGCTCCTGGAAGGCCTGGCACTTGGGAGCATCTCGGCCATTCTTGAGCTGCGCTTCCCTGGCATCGCCATCCAGTCGGTCGGCTTGACGTTCGGAACCCTGTTGGTTCTCCTGCTCGCGTATCGCTCCGGACTGATCCCGGTGACACAAAACTTCCGCTTAGGCATCGTGGCTGCAACGGGCGGGATCATGGTGTTTTACCTGTTGGAGTTTGTGCTGGGCTTCTTCGGAGTTCACTTTACTTCGATCAACGGCTCGGGGCCAATCGGGATTGGGTTCAGCCTGATTGTTGTCGGCATCGCGGCTCTCAACCTGGTCCTCGATTTCGACCTGATTGAGAGCGGAGTACGGATGGGCGCTCCGAAGTATATGGAGTGGTACGGCGCCTTCGGGCTTATGGTCACGCTGGTCTGGCTATACCTCGAGATCCTGAGGCTGCTTACCAAGCTTCGCGGACGTGATTAAGTTCGATCGAGGTTGTCGAAAACCTGGGCGATATTCTCGTTTATGTCGCTTTGCAAGGGCGATGGCTTGCTGAATGGGGAGTTGCTGAGCGCGCTCATGCGCGCCAGGTAATCCTCATATCCGTTGGAGCGGAGAGACTTGAGTGAGGCCACGGTGATGCGCTGTTGCATCTCGGCCAGGGTCAAGCCAGTCTTCCTGCTTTCCTCGACCCGTCCGGTCAATTCCTCAATATAGTTGCGCTGGTTGACCATCCGCATACGGCCGGTTTGGAGCGCAGCATGGCCGGGCAAGATGGTGTTGAAGTCGGCGCCCCCGATCGAATCAATGGCCGCCGGCCACACGCGAGGAAAGCCGTCGGCGATGTTGGGCAGAAAGCCGTGGATCACATCGCCAGTCGCCACCGCGCGCGCTTGCGGGCAATAGACCACTACATCTCCGGCGGTGTGGGCATGACCGTGAAATTCGATGTGCAGGTCATAGGCCGCATCTTGCAGTAGGTACGACTTGTCGAAGGTGATGGTGGGCAACTCGGGCGAGTAGTCTTTAAGCTCAGCCCGATAGGCCTGCAGTTGCCGGATCTGATCGGCACAGAAGGCCTTTTCTGCAGCGGATTTTGCATGCGCGGCCTGGTCGCGAAGGGCGTCGATTTGTGGCGGCACGGTTGCGACCGTAGCCTTCATCCTGACGACTGCCAAGCTCTCCAGCAGCTTCCCGGTGGCCGAGCTGGCGATAAAGTCGACTTTCTCGCCGGTCAAACGATAGGCAGGGTCGCCTTGGGTGTGGTCGGCGTGAAAGTGGGTGTTGATCACATAGCGCACCGGCTTGGTGGTAACTTCCCGCTTCATCTGGCCTATCAAAGAAGCGGCAGCCGATGGCCTGGAGTGAGCATCCACGACGACTACGTCCTTGGAACGGACGAAGATGGCGGCGTTGCAGTTCAGCATTGCCTGAGGATGGGCACGGGCAAAGTAAACGCCGTCGGCAACCTTCTGAATGTCGAAGAGGTTGGGTTCGGAACTGGGAGCCGCCGACCGAGCCCAGGCTGCTCGATGCCAGGCCAGCTCGAGTATCGAGGCCCCGGCCAGGGCGCCCCCCATCAGGACACGCAGAAAGTCGCGGCGCGAGGTGGGTCTATCCACGACATGGTTGTGTGGGTGGGGATGATGGCGATGGGGATGGCTGTGGTGACCCGCCGGCTTCTCCATGCTTCGATATCCTTTGAGCGATTGAGATAGCTCATCTTATCGTCGTCGCGGGCAAGGAAGCGAAAAACGGGTGCCGGAACGGCTCGAAGCCCAATATTGACAATGTTCTAAGCATTATGAAAGTATCCCGATCGTCCCATAATCGCGTGATTCCGGGACCGCGAATATCGGCCACAAGGAGACTACTTCCATGAAGAAACTAGCGATCGGTGCAGGTTGTCTGTTGGCATCGCTGAGTATTTTTGCCCAAGGCCCGCAGACCTATAAGGGCGAGATTATGGATAGCCAGTGCGCCGCTTTGGGCGGCCACCAGATTATGGAGCAGAAAGGCGAAAGCGCCAAGGACTGCACCAATCGCTGCGTAAACATGGGCGGCAAGTACACCCTGTTCGATCCCGCAACCAAGACCGCATATCAACTCGACGATCAGAAAAAGAGCGCCGCGTTCGCCGGGGCGAAGGTAGTGGTAACCGGGACGTTAAACCCGACTACCAAAACGATCCACGTGGCCAACATCAAGGCCGGCTCCTAGAGCGCCACCGATTGCTTCACTTGCGAAGCGCCTGCCTGGAGCAGGCGCTTTTCCAGCTCCGGCTGGGAATTTTCCGGCGCATCGACCACCCCTACCAGTATCTTTCCGGTCCAAATCTCAGGATCTGTAATCACGCCTTTGAAATTGGGTAATCCTGCGCCGACAAGCAGGACTACAAGCGTGGTGAGGATTGCTCCAAGCATAATCATCTCGTAGATGATTATGCCGTTGGTCCACGCGGGCGTAAGGGACATGCCACCCGTGAGAATCGGATAGGACTTCTGCGACAGCGTGGTGAGCAAGACCCCGCAGGTACCGCCGGCCACAGCGCCCAGCACCGCCCAGCGGTAGGGAGCAGCGGTGGCGTGCGAGTCAGTGAATTCGTAGCCCTCGTGGGGCTCACCGGATACGATGATGATCTGCCGCCGATCGAATTGGAGCTCGGAGCTGGCCGCGCGCAAGGAGTCCACGGCGCGCTGCGCCGCCTCTGGCTCGGCATAGAGCCCATAAAGTGCTTTCATTCGGCCACGTCCTTGGGCAGAGGCCCTTCCAGCACCAATCCATGATGCTTGGCATCGGAGGTGGCGACCGCAGGAAAGCCGCCGTGAGGCTGCAGCCCGACCTTCAGCTCCCAAATGGAAATCATGGGCACGAATTTTGTGAACAACAGGTAGAGCAGCAGCATAAAGCCGAAGCTCGAAGCCATCAAAGTATCTTCCACCCAGGTGGGCCGGTAAGTACCCCAGGAGTAAGACAAGAACTTGTGCTCAAGCGGGGGCACGACAATGAGAAAGCGCTCAAGCCACATGCCGACGACCACGGTGCACGACGCAATCGCGGTCCCGGTGATGGTGCGCAGGCGCTTGATGGCCAGGATGGGCACGGGGATGATGAAGTTGCAGAACACCATGGTCCAGAACATCGGGGCGAACTGCTTGCGAATGCTCTCCCAGAAAACAGCCATTTCCGGAGGAGAGTTGCCATACCAGGTAGTGAGCCGCTCGGCGAAGGTGAAGTAGAACCAGAGCAAGCTCATCGTCAGCAGCAGCTTGCCAAGATTTTCGAAATGGATAGGCTTGAGATATTCCTCCAAGTGCAGAAGCTTGCGCAGCAGCGCCATGGCCAGGATCAGGGCGGCGATGCCGCTGAAGATCGCGCCGGTAACGAAGTACGGGCCGAAGATCGAAGAGTGCCACATGGGCACCGGCGTCATGGCAAAGTCCCAGGAGACGATGGTGTGCACGGAGACGGCGACTGGGACGATAACCACGGCCATAATATGCATGGCGATTTCGAGGCGCTGCCATTGCCGCGGCGTGCCCTGCCACCCCAGCGCCAAGGCGCGATAGATTCTCTTGCGGAAGCCAGTGGAGGCGTCGCGGACAGCGGCGAAGTCCGGGATGGTGGGCAGATAGAGAAATGTGGTACTGCCGGTGAGATAGGTGGAGATGGCGAAAAAGTCCCAGGCGAGTGGGGAGCGGAAATTGGGCCAGATCTGGCGCTCGCTGGGGTAAGGGATCATCCAGAAAGCGAGCCACGGGCGGCCAATGTGGCAGAGCGGAATGATGGCGCCGATCAAGATCGAGAAGACGGTGATGGCCTCTGCGCAGCGGGTGACGGGACGGCGCCAGGTGGCATTGGTGAGACGGAGAATGGCGGAGATCAGCGTGCCCGCGTGGCTGATGCCAATCCAGAAGACGAAATTAGTGATGTCGAAGGCCCAGAAGACAGGAGAGTTGATGCCCCAGACGCCGATCCCGGAATAGAGCTGATAACCAAATGCGGCCACACCCGCGAGCAGCATGGCAGAGGCGATCGTCACGGCGACCCAATACTTGCCGCTACTGTGGAAGAGCGGCCACAGCAGGTCGTGCTCGATTTGTTCAGCCGTTCTTTGCATCTTGCCAGGTGCCTCGTTGGAGATAGGTCACATTGGGCTTGGTGCCCAGTTCGCCCAGCAGCTTGGTGCCACGATTGGAGCTCGACAGCCGCGCCACTTCGCTATTGGGATCGTTCAGGTCACCAAAGACCAGGGCCTTGGAGGCGCACGACTGGGCACAGGCAGTGGTGAATTCGCCGTCCTTGAGCTCACGTTTTTCCGCTTCCGCCTGAATCTCCGCTGCCTTGATGCGCTGTATGCAGAAGGTACACTTCTCCATGACGCCCACAGTACGTACGGAGACGTCGGGATTGAGTTGCAGCTGCAGCGGCATATCCCACTGCGGATTGTAGAAATTGAAGAAGCGCACGTTATAGGGGCAGGCATTGGCGCAGAAACGGGTGCCGATGCAACGGTTGTAGACCTGTGCGTTCAACCCTTCGGGCGTGTGATAGCTGGCGTAGGTAGGACACACGGGCTCGCAGGGCGCCTCGTCACATTGCTGGCAGAGCACGGGCTGGAAGCGGACCTTGGGATTAGGAAAATCGCCTTCCCAATAACGCTCCACGCGAATCCAGTGCTTGGCGCGGCCGCGCGCAGCCTGATCTTCACCCGCGGTGGGAACATTGTTTTCCGCATGACAAGCGACGACACACGCCTCGCATCCGGTACAGCGGTCAAGATCGACGACCAATCCCCATTTATGCGACATTCGCTTTTGCCTACCCCTCTCACCTGGAATGAGTCCGTTAGAACTGCTGAAAACCCAGGACTACATCCTTACGGACTCCGCCTCATAGGCTCTGGTTCCCTCACTGCGGACGGGTGCCCCATATCTCGCTCGTTTTTCGCGAGATGTGGGATACCACCGCTCTTTCCCTCTGACTCTCGATTCATCCGACGCACTTAGCAGTCAACCTCAGTGGTATCCCACATCTCGCGAAAAACGAGCGAGATATGGGGCACCCGTCCGCAGCTCGTAAATAGGTAGCCTTGAAGCCCGTACGTCCTGTGCTTGTTAACATCAGCGGTGTTCCTCTTCGTGCGGAAAGCCGCTCATTCCGCCGGCAAACAAAATCAGCTTGGCCTGCTCGGGTCCGCCTGCGCGCGTGAGCTTCACGCGAGTGGCGGCCCAGGCGAGCGATCCGGTTTCGCGTTCCGCGAGCGGCGCGAGCACGGAGAGCGGGTTTGCCCCACGGCCGCTGGCGAAGCGACTGAAATTCTCGTGGCCCTGGCCCACCGGCATAGCCACCAAGTCGGGTGCGATACCGGGAGAAAGAATCGCGGCAGCCCGCACGCTTCCCTGGGGCGATGCGATCTCTACCAGATCCCCATGAGCAATGCCCAAACGCTCAGCGGTCTTAGGATGGATCTCCACCCAGCTCGACCACATGGCCGAGGTGAGCACGTCGGGCAGCTCCTGCAGCCAAGGCAGAAGAGCAAGCGAACCATCGCCAAACGACTGCGAGACGTAGGGCAAAAAATAGAAAGGAAAGTCGGCCGCAGCACCGGCAAATTCGGGCGCGGTCATCGTCATGGGCGAGTGCTTGGGCGCCGGTAGCGGAGTCAGAGGGTTGGAGGTGTGAGCCGCGGACGATCCGCTCCACCAGCCCCCCTGGGTCTGCGCAGCGTCCCAAAAATCGTCGTCTGTCTTGGCGTCGATGGAGCCGCCACGGGTGCGCAAGGGAACGAAGGCTGCGCGCAGCATGGCGTCGTAGCTGGCAAAGGGAAGAGCTTGGGCGACGCCCCCGCCAAGCTGATGGGCCAAGCCAAGCAGCACGTCGGGCATGGGCCGCGTGTCGTGCAAGGGCAGAACGGCGGGAGGCGCGAGGCTGACCACCGCCTGCAACGAGCCAGACTCGGGGATGCTATCCAGCCAGGACTCAAGCGGCGCGTGATCGGGCAGAATCAGGTCTGCCTGGGCGCTGGTTTCATCGATGAAGCTGCCGAAGCTGACGATGTAAGGGATCTTGGCGAGGGCCTCGCGTATGCGTAGCTCCGGCGGCGCGGAGAAAATCGGATTGGCCTCGTAGAGCAGCAGTATCTGCGGCGCATGCGGCTGGCCTGCCAACCCCGCAAAGGCCTTCAGACTGGCCAGGCTGGACTGCATCGGCGGCGCGGACTGCGCCAGATCGGGCGTGAAGCCCAATATCGGCGCACGGTCCACTAAGGATTCCAGGGCATTGACGGCCAGCGCATTGAACAAGCCATTGGTATGGGCGAGCGGCGCATCGCCAACGATGGCAGCCGCTGATCCGCTTTGCGTGATCTCGTGCGCAAGCCGCTTGATAACGGCAGCAGGCACGCCGGTCTGCTTCTCGACCGCTTCCGGCGAGTAATCGGGCAGGCCGGCGGACCAGCCGGTAAGGAGGGAGCCGGCGCGCGATCCCGCACCTTGGGGCGCGAGCTTCTCGCTCAGGATGACATGCGCGATGCCCAGCGCGAACGCGCCTTCCATTCCCGGCCGGCAGGGAATCCACTCATCGGCGTTGGCGCCGGTCTGCGACATACGCGATTCGACCTGCACGAATTTTGCGCGGCGGCCAGGACGGCCCTGACGCATCTCGCCGTAACCTATCGATTGCGCGACGGAAGAGTTCCAGGTTCCGAGGAAATCGGCGCCGAAAGAAATTACATAATCTGCGCGGGCAAGATCGAACGTGGGCGGCGCGGCGTGACCAAAGCTAAGCAGATTTGCCTGGCGCGACACGGCCTCATCGAAGGGTTGGTACCAGACGGCAGGTGGAGCGCCGTAGGCTTTGAGGAACCGTTCGATGAGCTCGTGGCGTTGTCCGCTGAGGGGCTTGGCCAAAAAGGCAAGAGCATCCGTGGACTTCGATGCTTGCAACGCGGACAGGTGCGCGGATAATTCCTTCAGCGCATCGTCCCAGGTTATTTGCTGGAACTCACCGGAGCCACGCGGGCCGGTTCTCTTGATAGGGTGAGTGATGCGATCAGGATGGTAGAGAACTTGCAAGCCTGCCTGACCGCGAGCGCACAGCTTGCCATGATTGACGGGATGGTGCGGGTTACCTTCGAGTTTTTTCGCCAGGCCCATCTTGATCAGCCCGTTCTGACCATGACGCACAACTTCTGCCTCGCCTTGCATCACCCGCACCAGCAGGCCGCACCCTGCGGAACACAGAGTGCATACGCTGGGCTTCCAGGTGGCAATGCCTGGGATCAGTTCTTCTTCGGGAACGAAACGGACGAGCTGCTTCTCGGGCGCACGACAGGCTTCGAGCGTTGCCGCCACGCCAGAGAGAGCCGATATCTTGATGAATGCTCGCCGTTCCATAAGAAGAGTCAGTAGTGACAGGTCTCGCAATCGACAGAAACTTTTTTCCGCGTGTGGCAGTTGAGACAAAAGCCCATGTTGAGATCGACTTTGCGCTCAGCGGTAGTCTGCTTGGTCATATCGCTGTGGCAGGTCGCGCAATCGACCCCGGCGCGGATGTGGGGCGCGTGATTGAAGCGCACATGCGCCGATTCGCTGTAGTTGTAGACGCGCACCCAGGGGATCTCTTCACCGCGCGCCTTGTAGGCCGCGATCTTCTTGATCTCGGGCCGGTTGGTGGCGATTACCGAGTGACAGCTCATGCAGACATTCACACCGGGAATACGCGCCTCTGGTCCTTGATCCACGCCCACGTGACAAAAAGTGCATGGCAGCCCTTTGGCGAGATGCACGGTATGGGTGTAGGCGATGGGCTGCACGGGATGCTCGGGATGGATGTCGAGGAAATCCTTTACGGCGTCAAAAGCAGTGGGATGGGCAGTGGTGAAAACACCGGTGGTCACATATTCCGATGGCCCCGATGCGCGCGCAGCCCGCGAGGGTGACACGGCTTCCACCAGCGCCCAGGCGGAGACGCCAGTCACAACCATCAACAAACAAATTCGCCAACCCATCGGGATACGCATAGAGGGGCAAGTCTCAGAGCATTTTCACTTCTACAGGTAAGTGTGGCGAAGCGCGTCTTTTTTTTGATGAAAAGCCGCGCAGCATTCTTCTATATACACCAAAAGTGAAAACGCTTTAGCGTGGAACTGTGGATCGGCCTTAAAAATGCAGATGCTACACGACTGCTGCACAGTTGTAAATGATGAAGAGTAGAATGGCCCGCATTGCAGTTTAACCGGGCGCGGCGCCACGTCGTGCCCGCATCCCAAAGACGGACGGCCCTTTGTTGTTCGAACCCGGAGACACGCGTCCGGAAGGAGTTGGTATGAGCAACGCCCCTCAGAATCCTGGCCTGGACGGCCGCGCCCGCGAAAAGAGCGGACAGATCGACCACAAACATCCCACCACCAAAATCAAACACCTGCGCGAGCATTACGGCCATCACTTTGCCCCCGATTGGGATGGCGAGCGCACTCTCGGTGAGCTACTCAAGGAAACCAAGTTCGAGTCGCTTAGCCAATACGTCAAACACCACGGGCATCAACCTGTGAGCGCGACCTAGCCAAACGAGAACCACTAACACAGCGGAGCGGCAAGCGACATAATGAAGAGTTACATTCCGCGCGGACTGGCGAGCATCAGCTGCCTGCTGATGCTCGCGCTGTTGGGTTGCAACAACACTGCGCAACCGCCGGTCGCTCCGCACAGCAATACAGAGGCGCGTCGAAGCACCCCTGAGTATCAGCCACGAGACAACTCAAGTTACGCCGGGAGTGATGAGCACAGGCGTCGCCCGCGCCGCGGACGCCCGGAGGAGCAGGCGCCACCAGGCCAATTCGATTTCTATCTGCTGAACCTTTCCTGGTCGCCGGAGTTCTGTGCGACGCACGGTGAGAGTCCGGAGTGCGGGCACAACCTGGGGTTTGTGGTGCATGGATTGTGGCCGCAGGACAGCAACGGCGACTATCCACAGCATTGCAGTGATGCGCCGGGACCAACCAATCCGCAGGCCGACACAGATATCATGCCGACGGCAAGCCTGGTAGAGCACGAGTGGCAAACACACGGCACATGTTCGGGATTGGGAGCCGAGAATTATTTTGCCGCCATTCATAAGGCATACGCGGGAGTAAAGATTCCGGCGAGTATTGGCGCGGGCAGGGATGCGGATGGCGTCCCCCCAGACGACCTGTTGGCACGCTTTGCGGCGGCGAATCCGGGCTATCCGCCGGGAAGTTTCGCGCTGAGCTGCGGCAATAACCGGCTTACCGCGGTGGAGATCTGCCTAAGCAAAGATCTGCGCCCCGAGGCCTGCCAGGGGGTGCGGTCGTGCCGGGCTAACGTGGTGAAGGTAACGCCGCGATAAGCGCCAGGGGCGACAGTACTTAGTGTTGGGAGGAGGGGGGTGCAGGGGCCGGGGATTGAGGAGCAGGCTGAGAGGTGGTGTTCACCCCGCGCTGCCGCGCCAACTTCTCGGCTACTTTTCGATTGTGACGGCGCACGATGTCCGGCCAGAATTCAATGACCTCAGAGCCGATAATTGCCTGGGCAGTCACAGAAACTCCACGTTCGAGGGTGCCCCCCACGGTCCGATCTGGTTCCGGATAGTAGACGTTGGAAATGGCAGCGCCGACCATATTGCCCATGACGTTGGCATAATTCGGTCCCCAGGTACCGTTATCCCGCTTGCACCACACCGTGCCGCTTGCGGCCCAAAGAGCCCGGCCTATCTTGCTGCCTTTGCCCTTCTGAAAATAGCGCGGATCTTCGCGTAACGCGCTGGCCAGCACCGCGTTACCAAAGAAATTGCCGACGAAGTAGTCGGTGTATGAGGCGCCAAGCCGCTTGCCGTAGCCTTGCACTCCCTGTCCGTATTCGGGGAAGCTGTTGTCGGCCTGATTAATGCCGGCCAGAACAGCTGCGAGGAGGAAAGGCCACGGATCGGTGGCGCTCTTGAAGAAGAGCTGATACTTCTGGCCGGCACTGAGAGGAACAGCGTCCTGGTTTGCGGTGGTGTTGAATGTTGCCATCACAGCCATCACCCGCTGGTGCTCCTGCTGCTCAAGCTGCTGCTGCGCCTTTTTCCGCTGTTCTTCCGGGGTAAGCTGCGGCGCCGGGCTTGGAGCAGGCGAAGCCTGAGAGTCAGATTGGCCGGTGGCCGCCGGGGTGGAATTGGTTGAGGATGTTTGTGGCAGGCTTGGGAACGGAGCATCGGGCAACTTCAGGAGGGCGTCGGCGCCTTCTGACATCGCCATGGGGCCGGTAAACATTAAGACCAGGGCTACGGATGCAGCCGGAAACCATCGATTTAAAGCCAATCGGCTACCTCAATCCTGCGCGTAGACCAATCGCCCAAACCGGCCAACATGGGCTGTCGCTTATTACGAAGATGCAATTCGTAGCTACCGGGCCCATCCCGAGTCGAGTCTCAATCCATGAAACAGTCGAGATAAAGCGCGAAAAAAGCGTACATTCCCGAATAAGGGTCGAGAAATATTCGGTTCGCTCTGAACGTGCTCTGGAATTCGAATCGTGGTTTGCGATCCTATTCGCTGCGAGGAAGTAACCCACAACTGTCGCAGGTTTCTCCGATTGCCGAGAACAGTCCAGCTCCTATTTTAAGGCAAAATCGCTGACCTTCGATACTTTTGCTGGTAAGATCCTCTGACTTTGTCTGGGGCCAGGCGGTGAGGGCCAGGGATGCCAAAAGGGCCAGGATCGGGGCTCGCGCCGTGCGACGGCGAACAGCACCTGCTGCTTCGTTCCTTCTCGTCATATCTCCATGACCCACGAACGCAGGCGTAGCCAAGCTGATTCTGGCGCGCGCATCCCGGGGCAAAACGCCTATTTCGGGCAAAAATAGAGCTCTCAGCAACGCGGCTAAGAGCCCAAACCAGAGGGTACTGATTTGCTTATCGGCCGCGCCAGACTCGTCGTCAGGGGGTGCTCGCGATTCGATCGCTCCCGGTGCTGTCTGAGCGAGCGAGAGGGTGTCGTGGCTTCTGTCAAGAGAAGATCCGCATGCCGGTCGGATCTGTGCCGGCCCAACCGATCGTCGAAGTGACCCCTTTGGAGGGATGGACGGGCAGCCTGATGAGCAAAATTTGACAAAAATGTGCTTCCCCTCCGCCCAAATTCCAAGCATCCTAGCTATCTGCGATGAGCCTCTGGGTCTTGAGGCGAAAAGGAGCTGTGATGGCACGACCCTTGTGGTCAGGAACCATTCAGATTTCGCTAGTTGGGTTCGCGGTCGAGATTTACCCGGCGACCAGCACTAGCCGCCCTATCTCTTTCCGCGAGATCGACAGAAATACTTTGGCCCGGATACACCGGCAGAATGTGTCAGCAGGACCAGAGCCGGTAGAAGATCTGCAGGACGTCGAGACGCCCGGGGAGGCCGCGGATATTTCGACGGGGCAAAGCACTTCATTGCACATAGCCCCAGTGCACATGGCTCCGCAGGCCAAGCCGGCGGAAACCCCGCGCGATACTCCAGCAGCGCCAAGCCAGCACACCGTGGAGAAGGCCGACATCGTTAAGGGCTACGAATACGAAAAGGGCAAGTACGCGATCGTCGAACCCGCGGAGCTCAAGAACCTGCGCCTTGCGGGCAAGAAGACAATCGAGATCTCACAATTTTCCAAGGCCACAGAAATTGATCCGGCGCTTTACGAGAAACCCTATTTCGTGATGCCCAAGGCGGGTCCTCAAGCAACAGCCTTTGCTGTGGTCAGGCAAAGCTTGACGGAAAGCGGCATGGTCGGGGTGGGGGAGATAGTATTCAGCGGGCGACAGCACCTGATGATCCTGGGTCCCCCGCACCAGGCAACGCAGCCTGGAATGATGTTATATACCTTGCGCTTCGCGACCGAGCTGCGCGACCCTCGCGAGTACTCCAACAATCTCGAAACTATCCAGGCCGATGCTGCCCAGCTCAACTTGGCGAAGCAATTGATCGACGCTTACACGCAACCTTTTGCAGTAGGCAACTTCAAGGATCACTATGAGGAGGCGCTGCGGGAGCTGGTGGAGGCCAAGATCAAGCATCTCCCTGTGGCGCAACCTGAGGCGGAGAAGAAGCCCGCCAAGGTTGTTGACCTGATGGACGCATTACGCCGGAGCCTCGCTCAGACGAAGACCCCGCAAGCCGCGGTTGCGGGTGGACAGTCTAACCCGGCAATGGAGTCCAAGCGTGAAAGGCCGCCGAAAAAGCCGTCTGGGACGAGCGCAGGTAAAGCAAAGCCTGCCGCGGCCACATCGGCCAGGAAACCAAGATCCGCCTAGAGCTGTTTGAAGAGAAACCCGCTGAGCACCTCCCGCGTGCACACCCCGTTTGGCGAGCAGCTATGGCTTTAGGGCTTCGCCGCGGCAACCCGGATGGTCGCATTGGCAGGCAAGCTCGGTCAGGGCTTTTGCGTCCTCGCACTTTTCGCTGCAGTACTTCTGATGGGCAGGTGCAATACAACTACAGGCGGGGTGGGCGCATTTCTTGGTGTCGGTCATTCCGGTTTCTCCTCGTGTTTCCTGCTCGTGCTACGGTTTTTGCTTCTTGTCGTCCATTGTCCCGCTTGCGGGCTGACTGTCTATACCAGGACCCTCTTCGTCGATTGCCTCGACTACGCTGTCGTCAGCTGCGGGCCGGCCATCACGGACGCTCTGCGCACCCAATGAGTTTTCGCTGCCTGCGGGTGCATTGCGATCAATGCTGTCGTCGCCATCTTTCCTGGCTGATGTCTCCTGGCTTCCGCTCACGTTGCGCTCTCCTTGTTGTGCCTTCAGGTAGGATGCAGAATCGCGCCCCACCGAGGATCTTTGTTTGTAGGTTGAGTGGCGCAATATGACGGCGCCATCATTTTGCCTCATACCGGCATCTGATTTCGGCAGAAGGGATGAGCGCATGGACATACCGGAAGAACTGAACAGACTGATGGCCGAGCTCCACCGGGTCACGAAAGCGACCGAGGGAGGGTCACTTTACCACCAACCGAGCACAAGAGATGTAGATCGATTCCTATCGAAGTACGCCTTGGATGAGGACGTCGTCATCGAGCAAATCGAGATCACCGAGCGGGGCGTGTTTCAATTTTATATGTTTGCTGTCTGGGACCCGAAGACTGGAAAACTTTCGTTGTTCCAAATGACTGAGTAAAGTTGACCGGATTTTAGGGATTGTGCCGGCGAGATGACCCTGGAACTCCGCGAAAAGGCCGGATACGCCGGCAGGCACAGCGGGCTTTAGAGCGTTCCGCCCTTGCGGACTGCCTCATTGCCTGGCACAGTACCTTTGGTTCGTCCACTCAGGCGGCCTGAACGACCGTCCGGCGCATCTACTTCAAAAGAGCTCCCCGTTTTGTGGTGGGCTGAATATGACCCGGACTTGGCCCCTCGAGATCAATGACAGAACCTCTAAGAATCAGCGACATTTTCGAGCATGCGGCCACTGGGTTAGCCATTACCGATGTGACGGGTAACGTTGTCGGTGTGAACAAAGCATTCGCCAGAATTGTCGATCGCAGCCCGGCAGAAATTCATGACGCGAACCTGTTCAAATGGACGCACCCGGAGGATCAGTCGCGACACGACGAACTGCTGAAACAATTGCTTGCCGGCGAAATTCCCGGCTTTGTTATTGAGAAGAGATACCTACGCGCCGATGGCAGTGTCGTGTGGGTCCGCAACTCGGTTTCGCTGATGAGCGATGAACAATCGCCACCAGGACGGCTACTTTCCATCTGTGAAGATATCAACGACCGCAAGCGGGCCGAGGGAGTTCTCGAACGGCAGGAACAGATGGCGTCCATCGGTCGGCTCACCTCTTCGATTCTCCATGAAATCAACAATCCACTGGAGGCTGTGGGCAATCTGATTTTCCTTGCGCGTCAAGCGGCGACCTTTGTTGAGGCTTCAGGCTACCTGGAGCAGGCCGAAGAGGAGCTTGGCCACGCCTCCCAGATCACCTCGCAGGGCCTCCAGTTTCATCGGCAAGCTTCCGCTGCCACCTCTACGAACGTGGCAAACCTGCTGTGCTCAGTCCTGGCCCTGCTCAAGGGAAGGCTGAAGGAGGCACGGGTTCATGTCGATTTAGCGACGGACGACGCCCCAGAGCTTATGTGTTTTCCGGGCGAGATTCGCCAGGTCTTTGTCAACTTGATCAGCAATGCTATTGACTCGATGGCCCCCGGCGGCCAGCTCAAAATCAGAGTGAGGCCAAGCACCGATTGGCGGACGGGCGAGCATGGCGTCCGGGTGACCATAGCGGACACCGGAGAAGGCATGAGCCAGGAAACCCAAAAGCATATCTACCACGCGTTCTTTACGACAAAAGGCGCGCAGGGGTCGGGCCTCGGTTTGTGGGTGACGTCCAACATTGTAAAGAAGCATCGGGGCTGCATTCACGTTCGCAGCAAACGCGCTTCCACAGCAGGCGGTACCGTATTTAGCCTGATTTTCCCCTACCGCGGCGCTCAAGGTAAAGTCGCCGGCTACCGCGTGCCTGCCGCGTAACTTGCGAACCCTTCAGCGGGCTGTGCTGCTGCGCTTGTTCCCATTGCCGCTTGCGGTCAAATTGGCGTCCGTCCTCCACACATAAAGAAATTCGTCGTCGCTGGAAGTAGCAATGTCGATGGCCCTTTGGCGGGTGGCGCGGCTCAAGGCGGAGCGGATGTTTTCTTTCGAATCCGGGAGGGAAGAAAGAGGTATCTTAAGGGCGTTGCCCTCCTCCAAGTGATTAAGGTCACTGAGTAATTGGTCAATGATCACTTTGTGTTTCCCATCGCGGCCTTTGGGCACGTCCGTCTGAGGCATGGATTCAAAGTGCATAGGAGATGTCCGCTGCTTGGGGTTTTTCGGCATGACGTTTTCCTCCCACTCAGGTTCTCGTTATGGAGACGTTAACGTAACGCTAACGTGACGCAAACGTGAAAATAAATTATCACAATCGGCGGCAGACGTTATTCTAAACTTGAACCGGCGCCGAAACTAACCCCCAAATATCAGATTATTAAAGATTTACCCCGTATCTTGCTTATGCTGCTACCTTGCCGGTAGCGGACAACAGCAATGGTCAGGAAATTGCATTTTCAAACGGTACCATTGGCGGAGCTTTCAAAGGGCACGACCCAGCCCGCCAGTTTGTCCAAACCGATCGTTCTTGTAGTGGACGATGAGGCCGTGATCGCGGACACTCGGGCAATGATTCTCGAGCACAACGGTATCTCGACCATGGTTGCTTACAACGGCAACAGCGCGCTTGAGATCGCGAAGACTATTTTCCCCGATCTTTTGCTTGCCGACGTCGCCTTGTCTGGAATGAATGGCATTGATTTGGCGATGGCAATCAGGCAAATCATTCCAAGCTGCGGTATTTTGCTTTTTTCCGCCCAGGCCTCGACCGCGGATCCGGTGGAGCCAGCCCGAGTTGCGGGACAGGAATTCACTATCCTCACCAAGCCGATCCATCCAACAGAATTGCTGGCGCGCGTGTCAGGCATTCTGGCGTCGCGACCTCAGCATAAAAAGAGCGCGAATTGAATTTCACGCTGGCCACATCCAGGATTGTTCTCTCTTAGAAGGATTCCAGAATATCGCTCACCAGAGCTTGGGCAAAGTCGCGGGAGAGCCGTTGCACGGCGGGAGAGTCTTCTTCGATAAAGCTGGCCAGGTCCGTAGTGGTTTCGAACTGCTCATGAAAAACATAGTTGGTGTGCTGGTAGAGAACGCGGTGGTCGCGGTCGATCACTAGCACATTCACGCTGATGGTGACCAGGAAGCTGGGGGTGACGTTCGTCGTATGCCCTGGAAGAGGAGTCAGCCCCGGGGGAGGCTGGCTGATTTTTTCCTGGACTGGGCCGCCGGTGGTTTGCGTGCCATAGGTCAACGGCTGCACCGATTCGGAGATGATGGTCCCCTCCACGGTGGCGTCGGCGTCAGCGCCTGCTCCCGACGCGACGGCGAGGCGGGTGCGATCCGTGAACTCGCGGACGACCGCCTGGGTCATGGCAACTTCCGTGTGATAGGACTGCGTCCTGTTCTTGAAGATAGGGACAGCGAGGGTATGGACCGTGTCCGGCAGATGAGCAGCGGATCCGAGCGTATGGTATCCGCAACCGGAGACGTCAGGCAAAGCAACGGCAGCCAGTAGAACTAAGGAACCGCGCATGTTGTACTGACGTTCTTTCTCCGCAAAGGATGGCAAGCGCAATCAGCGATTGTCAGTTCTGTTTTCCAGCAGTTCCCGCAATCTTCGTAGCGCCCAGGCAATCTTACGATGTTCTTCAACCGGCGCCCGTTCGAGCGCCTCACTGAGAGGCCCTCTCCTTAGCGCTGGAATTTCCTTGCGTACGAACTCCTTTACGCGGCGACTGGCATAGATCCGGCTCACGCGCCTATCGCTTGCATCTGGGCGCCGCTCAATCAGTCCCTGCTTTTCCAGCCGGTCCACAATCCCGCTCACCGTGGAGTGCGCCAAATTCACTTCGTGGCTCAGATCTTTGAGGCGGATGCCTTGGCAGACGACAACCACCTGCATGATGGCTCTTTGCGGCACGGTGAGGCCGCCCTGGGCAATCTCAACATCGAGCGGCTTTCTCATGCAGCGCCGGATAGCGCTCAGATCGCGCTCCATCTGCACGATTTCTGCGGTCACACGAGTTTTGTTACTCCGCTTAGACGCTCCTCCCATGCTCTAGAACACTCCAGGAATGAGCGCTTTGACATGCTGTTTATATTTCGGATAGGTCTCCGGAAATGCCTGCATCATCAGCCGCTCCTCGGTACGCATTTTGAGCAGGAACGCCAGAACGATCACAAGTACGCCCAAGGCACACCGCCACTCTCCGATTGCCAGCGCAGTGCCCAACGCGCCAAAGATCAGTCCGGTGTAAATGGGGTGTCTGGTCACCGCATAGGGGCCAGAAGTCATCAACTCGTGACCAGCCTTCAGGCTCGGCCGGCCGCTCCAGTTCCGTCCCAGGGTGATCCTCGCCCAACAGGCAAAAGCACAGCCGGCGATCTCCAAGGCAAAGCCGATTCTAACTACAGCCTTGGTATCCGGAACAAAGCGAATAGCGAGCCAAGCGAGGTGGTGCCAGGGGCGTGCAAGCAGGACGACTCCAAGCAGGCCGATCACCGTATAAAGAAGCCGCTCGCCTATAGGCTGTCTTTGGATCGCCGGCTTTTGATTCGCCGCTCCCACCAACCACAACACTCCAAGCGCAATCCAGGGATAGCTGAGGAGATTTAAATTGATATGCATCCTTCCACACTCCGTCGTATACGACACGTCGTGTACGACTCAATAATTTATCTCTCAGTTCCCGTTGTCAAGGTTTCCAGCGATCGGGATTACCATTGAGTGGTCCGTGAATCCCAAGCCTGACGCCGGTTACTCTCCCTGACGGGAGGCGCTGGTCCGGTTCGTCGGCAATCCTCTGTAGCCATTCATACGAAAGTCATCGACTTTCAGAGCGTGGTAGTGTTTCGAAGAGGCGATCCTATCTGTCGGATCTTCGTTCGAGGTGGCCCCATTGCGACGACGCGTGCTGCAGGTTCTCCTGCTGTTGAGTGGTTTGTTCTTTGTTGCGGGCATCTATCCGCTGATCACGTCGATTCCGCAACATCAGCAGTCTGATTATGGCGATCAGATGATGCTCGCTGTTTATTTTGTGCTTGGGTTGTTCCTGCTGCTCGCGGTGAAGGTACCAGAGCGGCATCGCAGTCTGATTGCGTTCACTGGGTGGGGAACACTTGCTCACGACGCCATCATGGCTGTCCAGGCTTATCAACAAAAACAGATGCGCTCCGAACTGCTGCCTTTAATCGTGATTGCCGTCCTCTCCGTTGCTTTGATCCTGCTGACTCCTAAACGGTCTGAACGGGAGGAAGGATGAGTCGATCAGCTTCTACCGAGACGCGCTTTCGGACGATGGGCATTCTTGCGGGATGGAAGCATCCTGCTCGAATCGATGGTTCGTTGCCTCTGGAAATCGATCCACCAGCCTGCACCGATCTCGGAGGTGCCTCCCCAAGGCCGCAGGATCACACCCGCAGCCTTGGGGAGGGGTAGGGTCGTCAGGCGACTTGCGACGCCTCTGAGGCAGCTTCCTCGGGAAGCTTCGGGACCGGCAGCCGCAGGCCCGTAAGCTGCGCATATATCATGCCGCACACCATTCCGAACCCGAAGGAGATCTGCTTGACCTCTTCATCGTCGGCGAAGCGCGACCAATGATCCACGTATTTCTGGGCAAACTCCGGCTTCTCGTCGACCTCTTCGCTGAACACCGCGCAGGCCAATTTTTGATGCATTAAATACCACTCTTTATGCTGCGGGTTAGGCCCACCGTGCGGGGACGCCATCAATGCGTTGGCGCGTCGCACCGCCTCTAAAACAGGCTGCGACCACCTGTTGAAGGCAGCGAGTTCTTTAGCGTCTGCCTCCGCAGATTCGCGTTGGAGCCGTAAGTACTCCGCGTAATCCGCTTCGGCTTGGTTGGTGGGTTGATCAGCAACTTGCAAGGCAGACGTTTCCACTGCGGTGTTCATGAATTGCTCCCTGGGGGTTCGTGGTGCAGCGTGGACTGAGGAGCGGGGGGAGTCGCCCAAGGAAAACCCTAAAAAAACCTGTCGAAACATTGTCTTTTATCCGCTCTTCCACAAGACCAGTCAACATCACTCTTTGCGCACCCTGGCACGTCGGTACCGTGCCGGTGTCGGGTCACCACATTTGAGAACCTGTAATTCCGTCTAGCGTTCGCCTGGTCATTACTGTAGTTGTAGGACCTCAAGGGAAATACAAGCGATTTACGTCCTAAGAATCGGATCTTCGCACTCTCGGCGGCCCCTATTGTTCCAGACGATATTCTCTTGCGAATATCGAGTCGCGAAATCCAGAAATTAGTCACGTCATCATTTCAGAGCACAAGAATAGGCATCCGTGATGGATACCTTTTAGTTTTCTTCTGATGGGGGAGGGCTCGCTTAAGGACGTCGAACATTCCCGTTGTCATTCAGTTTTCCCAAACAATCGGAATGACTACGGGTGGGCACAGAAATGGGCCGCAAAGAATTCCTGCCGCGGGCTCATAATCCCATAAGTTGTTGATGTTTTGGCTCCTCAGGTAGGACTCGAACCTACAACCCTTCGACGGACTGGAAATGATGATCTCCAGAGCCGACTGAAACGTCAATCGAAGCAGCGTGAAAGATGGAGAATCTCCTTACCGGTTCGAGAATCAGACCAAGTTTCTGGTGGTTTTGTGTTCCCATGGACCTCCCGGGGGCGCCCTGCTCCGCATTTTTGGCGCACCCGGGAGGTCCGTCTGGAGTTCAGACCTGCACCTCGGCGGGTGGTTCCGAGTTGTCAAAACTGCTCTATCAAGAGCGCGCACTAGGCGCACCCTGCCCACTCCGTCTGGCCCCCTGGAGTGTGCCTGGGGCGGCGACCCTGGTTGTGTTTCCAGAGACGCGATGTTCCTTTCCTTTTCCGCTCCTTTTCTGGTCCAGGGTGGCGGCTAAGTCCTTTGTTTTACCAAGATGGCCAAATCTTTTTATTTCCCGCCCCCCTAAGATATTTAGGGGAACCTGGCATTGGCCAGCTCCTCGTTTTCCGGCAGAGCCCAATTCCAGCAGCCGGAGATGCTCTCCTTCGTACTCACGACGCCCAGATCAAATTTGGCGCGACGCAAGGGCCTGATGCAGATACCGTCGCGCTGAGCCGCGGTCTCGACGTTGTATTGCGAGCGCTGGCCGGCGCGCGGGTAATCGCGTAGCCAAGCGACGGCGAGCTTGCGCAGGGGAAGACCTGCGCCAAAGCGGGGACGGAGGAGCTTGGCAGCTCCGTTCGCGTTTGAGGCGTCGAGGGTGGTACAAGGATCGGCGTGCCCGCTGGCGGAGAGGGCGCCGGGCTCCTGTCCGCGACTGAGGGCGATGGCGAGGGCAACCCAGGTTTTTCCGGAGCGTGGGTCGCCGGACAGGACAGAAACGGCGCCAGCGGCGAGGCGGTCTGTCCAAAGCCAGTCTATGGGGCGGGGCTCGATGTCCGCGAGGCAGACCAAATCAGCCTGGCGGGCGGCGGCTGGGGTTGCATCGCTTAACGAGGGACCCAGTGGCTGCGGGAAGTGTGCCGAAGACGCAGACGCCTCGTGGTCTCCAGGCCCGGGGTGAATGGGGCGATCTGAAGGGTTTGTGCGACCGATGCGTGGTTTGTAGAAGGACATCCGGGATCTCCGTGTTTGCGATGCTCCACGGGGGATGGAGGCGCTCCCCGATGCGATTTGTGAGCGAGGCTGTTGCCTTTTGCCGAGCACAGGTCTCCGCCGGCACGAACCATCCCATCACGCGGAGCCTGGGCAAGGTTTCTTAGCTCGACGGTAGTATGGGTTTTTTATTTCGTCCAGAGGCTTAGAAAAAAAAGATGAGGAAAAGCGGGGGTGTAACTACCCGGGGGATTTTTGAGAGGGCTTAGGTAATGTAGTTGTTTTGGTTACCTTAGTTAAGCAGGTGAAGGGTAAGGTCTTGGCGGGCATTTATAGATTGCCGTTCTTAGCGTGGTGGGAGTCCCTGGATGCCCGTTAGAAGTTTCCACCTAAAGAAGCGGTGAAACGAGGTGACCGTCCCCGGGATCCCCGGATACCCCGGGATACCCTAGGGATCCATAAACCGACCATTGGGAAGTCTACCGAATCACAACGACCCTCGTGGGTTTTTTGCTGCGGACGGTACTACTCTTGCCTGGAATAGTGACGGTGTTCCGCCGGGGTTTAGGGGTGCTGACAAGCGCTACAAAAGTGAGCCGATCAAAGAAGGTTAAAATCCAAACGGATTTGGAGGCGGTCGTGTCGTCCTTCCTATGGAAATATCGGACAATCCCTGGATAGCTGCGGGAGAAATCATCGGGCTCCAATGTGCCCTCCGATAGTTCTGAATGATGGATTGCTACGTGTATGCGCTTTTCATCGATAGTGGACTCAATCTCATGGAAGTGAGACAGTCCACGAACAATTTTCCTGATGATCCGGAGTACCCGCTCATCCTCACCTGGAAAGATCATGAGGCGATTCTCTCCTTCAAGCTGTACTTTTGCAGTGTGTTTTAGGACCTGTCGGACTCTCCGCAGGCCGTCCTTCTTATCAAAACTCCGAACGATCTTGGTGTTCCACAGTTCTTTTACAACCGCATTCGATTCGCCCGCCAAAGCCACCATGGTTCGAAAATGGACTTCATCGTCGGAGAAACCGTTATTACACGGCTTGCAAGCATCGACGACAATTAAATTCAAATCACGGCGGGTTGCCGGATAAATGCACTTCGGGATTACGTGATCTCGTGTGAAGGGAACCTCCTCAGCCTCGTGAACACCGCAATAAGCGCATTTTCTTAATCGCCTACGTTTTACCATCCGCCATCCTTCCCCCTCAACTTCGCAACAAAGCTAACCGCATGGATGATTGAATCAATTCCTGTGATGTTCTCATCGCGCTGAAATTCACTCTACGGCATTCCGCAACTGCATGAGAAATCTTAAGCGGGTTGTTTCTGTGGATTCCCGGTCTGAAACTCGACCAATCTGCAGTGGTTTTATACTTCCCTCGGAGCACCCTACGGACACTCTCAACCCAAAAGGAGTGAACCATTGTCCCTGCTGCTCACCCGCCACGAACTGCGCGTCTCTACAAAAACCGTAGACCGGTTAATCACAAAAGGCTGCTTCAAGGTCACGCGCATCGGAAAATTAACCCGCATTCCCTTCACCGAAGTCCAGAAGTTCGCCAAACAAGATCACCCAACACTGGATCTGAGCTGAGGGGCTTTTCGGCTCAGCCAAAGCTGATATTTCTAATGACGTTCGGTTTAAACACAAAAGGTACCTCTTATCGGTAAGCGTCTCTTTCTCGCCGTCTGGACGAGGAGTGGGTTTTGTGCGGGCTAGGACCGTATGTGTCCACGATGAATTCAAGTGGACACGACCGGTCTGAGCTAGTGTGTGCTAGCTACTGGGAGCGTTCACTTCGTCGACATAGACATCGTCGACCGTTGCTTTGGCGATGGCAGTGTCGAGGCGGGCCAGGAGTTGCTTAAAGCTCTCATCCTTGCGCCGGCGGAGCATGGCAATTGTCTCGCGCCCGTCTGAAGCGATGGCCACGGCGCCCACTGGTTCCATGTACCCGACGACGATCTGACCGTGGTCGGTGAACGCATCGATATTCGGATACATCGAGATAGCGAAGGGCGAAGCGTCATATTCCGTGGGGTCTAAGCGGCTGATTGTAACGCGGGGGCCAGTTTTTCGGCGACGTTCCATGGTAGCAATTCCTCGATTCGCTTGATCGGGTGCTCGCCGATGCGAGCCAGCACGTAGCGCAAATAAGCTTCTGGATCCAGGCCGTTGATGCGCGCCGTTCCTATCAGACTATAGAGGATGGCGGCGCGCCGGGCGCCAGCGTCCGACCCGGCAAAAAGATAGTTTCGGCGGCCGATGGCGACCGGGCGTAAGGCTCGTTCGGCGATCATGTTGTCCAGCTCGATACGGCCATCGTCAAGATATCGTGCCAGGGCATCCCACAGGCCGAGCGCATAGTGGATTGCCGCGGCCGTCTCGGACTTCGGCGTCAGTTGTCTGAGAGCTTCGCCCAACCATCGTCCCATATCATCGAACAGAGGCTTGGCCTCGGCTATGCGAATGGCGCGGCGTTCCTCCGCCGGTCGTCCCCTGATCTGCCTCTCGATCAGGTAGAGGGCTGCAATTCGGTGAACCGCTTCGGTAGCGATGGGCGAGTTGTGCGCCTTCATCAAATCGAAGAAGTTGCGCCGGATGTGTGCCATACAAGGCGCTTGCTGAATCGTTCCGCGCTCGTAGAGCTTGTCAAAACTGGCGAATGCGTCCGCTTGCAGGATGCCTTCGAACTTGGCCAGGTGCTGTTGCGGGTGTTCGCCCTTACGGTTCGGCGAGTACGCAAACCACACAGCTGGCGCGGCCTTATCGCCGGCAGGTCGGTTGTCACGTACAGAAGTCCAGATCCTGCCGGTCTTCGTTCTGCCCGTTCCCGGCGCCAGCACCGGCAGCGGCGTGTCATCACCATGCAGCTTATCGGTGTTGAGCACATAGCGACGCAAGACCTCGGCCACCGGCTCAAGAAGGGAAGCGACATCGCCTACCCAGCGAGCAAGAATCGAACGGTCTAACGCAACGCCTTCCCGGGCAAAGATCTGCGACTGGCGATATAAGGGCGTGTGGTCGCAAAATTTCGCCGTGACTACATGCGCCAGCAAGCCTGGTCCTGGAAGTCCGCGATCGATCACGCGCTCCGGCGCTGGAGCCTGAACCACGCAGGAACACTTCCTGCAGCTCATCTTCGGACGCACATGACGGATGACGTAGAAGCTCGCCGGCACGTACTCCAGCATCTCGGAGGAGTCTTCGCCTAATTTGCGCAACTCACCGCTACAGCAGGGGCACTTGGTGTGTGCAGGAAGATGCACTCTGATGTCACGCCGCAGATGCGCAGCAAGAGCGCGGCTCTTGCGCGGAACGCGTGCAGGCTTGTCCTTGCTAGCTGGTGGTGGCTCGGCTGGTGCAGCCGGCTGCGCATCGATCCCGCATCCACCCAGGCCGAGCACAAGTTGGTCTATGTGGACCGGAGTCTTCTCTGACTTCGGGCCATAGTGCTCCCGCTGCAGCCTTGTGACCAACAACTCCAAATGCTCGATTCGCACCAACTGCGCGAGCACCAGGTGGCTCCACGCAGATGCGCCCATCTTCTCCAATTCTCTCCGACGGGCATGCACGCAAATCATGCACGCAGTATCCCACGATATGTAATCGCGATAGTATAACCAGCGCGATAATCAAAGCTCGGGTGCCTGTTGGGTAACGGCGTCAGATCGCCATCAGCGGCTGCCAGGTCCGCGTTGGCTGTCTCCAATCAATGCCCTCGCACAACATAGATAGCTGCGCGCGCGACAGTGATACGGTCCCGCTAGTGGCCTGCGGCCATACAAAGCGCCCGCGGTCGAGACGCTTCTGAAACAAACACATACCATCACCATCATGCCAAATCAATTTAATCAGGTCGCCAGATACAACGACGTGCTGCATACCGATCGAGCAATGTCGTAATCGCATATCCGTGGCACCCGCTGCACGGCAAACAGTTGCGCTTGGTCCGGAAGACCGGCAGATACCTAAAGCCGCAATTTTGCGTTGAAGTTCAAGACGGGTTGTGCCGTGACTTGCCCGCCTGGATGTTCGATGCTTCGCTATGCGCCAGCATGGTGGTGGGACCGCCCCAGGTGAGCATGGCGGCCCTGGAGGAGCTTCGAGCGATTTTGGATGCCCGCAGCGGCCGTTCGACCGGATCATGGAAGTGCCTGGAGAAGGAGGGCACGTCCAATGAGCCAACTCATGAAAAGGGGCCGCACGCAACTGCAACTCCCGATGGAGCCTGTCAGGGTGCTACCGCACCCAATCGAGCAAGTCCGCAGCGAAGTGATCGAAGTCCTAGCGGATCTTCTTCTCGAAGCGATGGGTCCGGAGGAAGACGGAAGCGTCAAGGGAGAGGAGGTCAGCGATGAACGTGAAAATCACGCCTGAACATCTTGGGCGCGGAGCTATCGTATACATCCGTCAATCGACTCTCGGGCAGGTACTCGAAAACACGGAGAGCCAGCGACGGCAGTATGCGCTGGCCGAATCAGCTTCCGGCATGGGCTTTTCGTCAGTTGCTGTAATCGACGATGACTTAGGTAAATCCGGTTCAGGCGTCGTCGTGCGCCCCGGGTTCCAAAAGCTCGTGGCAAATGTGTGCAGTGGCGCTGTGGGTGCCGTCTTCTGTATAGAGGCTTCACGGTTAGCGAGGAATGGGCGAGACTGGCACCATCTGGTGGATCTCTGTGCGGTGGTGGGTGTGTTGGTGATCGATCCAGACGGTGTGTACGATCCTCGGCTTGTCAACGATCGCCTCCTTCTTGGCCTCAAGGGCACGATGTCTGAATACGAGTTGAATCTGCTGCGGCAACGAGGACTTGCCGCGCGGGACAGCAAGGCCCAACGCGGAGAGTTACGCTTCTCTCTTCCGCCTGGCTACTGCTGGAATGATGTCGATCAGATCGAGGTTGATCCGGACGAGCGTGTCAGGGAGACAATCAAACTGATGTTCCGCAAGTTCCGCGAACTTGGGAGTGCACGTCAGTTGTTCCTCTGGGCCAGAGACGCAGGGATCAAAATCCCGGTGGTTCGACAGAATGCCAAGCATCAGAAGCTCGTCTGGCAGACGCCGGCCTATCACAACCTCGTTGAGATGATGCAAAATCCCATCTATGCTGGCGCGTACGCGTTTGGGAGGCGGACGCACCGGGTTCAGGTCGTCGACGGTCGGGCAAGAAAGACAATCGGGCACCGGAAGCCGATGCATGCTTGGAATGTGCTGATCCAGGATAATCATGAGGGTTATATCGGTTGGGAAGAGTTCGAGGAGAACCGCCGAATGTTGACCGAAAATGCATATATGCTGCAGCGAGCATCCCGGAAGGCTGCGCGCGGCGGACGAGCACTGCTGACTGGCCTTGTTCGCTGCGGACGATGCGGGCGAATCATGCATGTGTTCTACGGCATGAGGTCGGGCCATGCACACCGCTACCAATGTCGCGGCGACGATGCACACGTTGGCGCGGGCCAATGTATAGGAATCGGAGGAGTAAGGATCGATCAAACGATAGCTAATCACATCATGGAGGCTGTCTCTCCGCTTGCGGTAGAGGCAGCGCTCGAAGCTGCGCAACGGGTCATAAAAGCAGATGATGACGTGAAACAGGCTACGAAGCGCGACCTGGAGAACGCGCGCTACGAGGCATCCCTGGCATCGCGCCGATACGAAGCAGTCGATCCGACTAAACGTCTGGTCGCGCGCGAACTTGAATCGCGTTGGAACATCGCTCTTGAGCGTGTCGCTGAGCTGGAGCAGCGACTCGCGCGGATGAATGATGAGGCTGCTTCTCGGCCACAAGTCGATCAGGATGGCTTACTGACACTCGCACGCGATCTGGCAACGGCCTGGAATGCGCCCGGCGCTACGATGCGAACGAAGCAGCGGTTGACCCGGATCCTGATACAGGAAGTCGTCATCGATCTGGACGATGCAAAAGACGAAGTTGCTGTGGCTGTTCACTGGACAGGTGGGAGGCACACGGAGATCCGCCTGGCACGCACCCGGACTGGCCGATATCCTGATGACCGCCACCCGAGCCCGGTAGAAGTAGTCCGTACGCTGGGTGGGCACTGGCCGGATCGACAACTCGCTGTGACCATGAATCGAATGCGATGCAAGAGAAACGACGGCGAGTCCTGGACTACGCTTCGTGTTCGTACTCTGCGCGAACGACTCGGAGTCCCGGCGTTCGATGCTGCGGCTGCTGGCCCGGAGACGATCAGTGTCGATGAAACTGCACGCCGTCTGAAGATCTGCGTAGGGTCGGTGATCCGACTCATCAAAGCCGGCATACTGCCTGCTCAGCAACTTATGCCTTGCGCTCCATGGAAAGTACCCGTCGAGGCGCTCGAGTCAAAGCAGGTCTAAGATAGGCGTGCAGGATGTAATCGCTAGAAGGCCGCTCAAAGTGCTTCAGTATCACCAAAATAAGACTCTCAAACTGCCGGGCTTCTGAAGGAGGATGCATCATGAAAGACGATCCCCTCGCGGCCGCGAAAAACGAACACGTGACCGGAGAATGGCTGCTTGCTCCAGCACCGTCTGCACCTGCGCGACTGAGAGCCATCAAAGCCGCGGCGCATGATCCGTCACCCCGGCGGCAAGCCAGATCCTCGTTCCCGTACGAAGTTCGATCACTTGCGCAAGCTCTCCAGAAGCGACACGTAACAGTGTTGGATCAGCGCCACTCTCGATGCTGATCAGCGCGCGGCCGGCAAACTCGATGTGGATCGAACCCGCTGCGCGTTCATAGATGCCAGAGGACTGCGTTGTCTCGGGGCAAGCAGATACCGTGACCGGAAGCAAACCTGTAGATACCACACCCGGCTCGGCGAGGGCGCCGCGTTCAAAGTCCCGCCTCCACTTGAATACCTGATTCGCGTTCACGCCGTGCGTCCTGGCCACCAAAGCGACGCTCGCTCCGGGTAGTAACGTTAGCTCTACAATCCGACGCTTCTCTGCAACTGACCGCCGCTCGCGAACTCGACGCTCGGGCACTCCACATGCTTGGTCCATGGCACCAGCCTCGAACCTAATTCACAGCTGCGCTAGAGGGGAACTTCGGACGCTTACACACTAGCGTCGGCGACGCGTCTGAGAGCAGCTAGGCCCGGGCTGGGGCAAACAGGGCGGACAGTCGTTTCCCAAGCGAAGCGGGCCGATGGAGCGGATGCCCCATCGGCGGTATGGGCAGGACAGTCAGTGACACCGGAAGTGGCCGCGTAATTGCGGCGATGGCTGGCCGAACAGCCAGATTGGGGTGGCCGCCAGCCGTGCTCTGGTTGCGAAGCACCAGGACAAGGCCGGAGGTTGTCCATCGCTTAACGATGTGTGTCTTCGCGCACTCACCACAAAGCCAAAAAAACTTGCTGGGTAAGGACCTCATCGCAAATGCGCCCTCGTCTGGCCGCAACTGATTGTCAGAAGGCGATTCCAATTCGAGTAGCTCTAGCGTTCCCTCGCGGAGATAGAGCAGCTCCTTAGAACATTGCGGATTTGCGCACTGCATGGCCGAGTTGTGCTTGCTCCCTACAATGCTTGGTTGGTTGGACAAGTGATTGTAGACATCAGATTGCTGTTGCATGCTCATAGATGCTCCATCTCGTGCCGTTTCATACCAAGACTGGGCTCGTCTGGAGCATTTCCAGGCTGGAGGCGAGGAAGGATCTTTTGCGTACATCTAGAGTCTACGCTCTTATGGCTGTGGTCGTTGTGTACGTTCCGTGCGGCTAGGGCCTGCATTCACAGTGACAATGACCTGGTCACGCAAAAGTTGAAGTTATTTCGAGGGCGAGCTTTCGAAGAAGTAGCAATACACAATCAGGACAGTACTGCCTCTTGACAACCGTAGCCCTATAAGCCTAGCGTTATTCTTGAGCGAGTTTCTCTGCTTACTCTTTCAGGTTCACTGAACTAAGTCAGCCCATCTGAAGTTTTTCCTCTTAGATTACTGCTAAGGAGGAACCGCGTTATGACCCTACTAACCAATTGGGAATCTCTCCGCGAATTTTCCGCCATGCAAGAACGCATGAACCGCATGAACCGCCTTTTCCGTGAGTCGTACGGCCCCGAAGGCCCTGAAGAGGCGTTGACAACCACCACCCTCGCACCGCCGGTGGACATTTACGAAGACGAGCACAACATTGTTCTGAAGATTGACGTCCCGGGCATCGACGAAAGAGACATTGACGTCCGCATTCAGAACAGCACCCTCAGCGTCCATGGCGAGCGCAAGATCGAGAAGGAAGAAAAAGAAGAGAACTTCCGTCGCGTCGAGCGGCAATACGGAAGCTTTACCCGCTCGTTCACGCTTCCCAGCTCCGTGGATCCGGGGCAAGTGAGCGCCCACTGTGACAGGGGCGTGCTGAAGATAAACCTCGCCAAGAGGGTCGAAGCCAAGCCCACGCAGATCAAAGTTAGTGTTGGCGGCGAGAAGACCGTCGAAGCCCAAGCTCCCAGCATTGCCGCGTAAGACGAGTAGCCAGTGACAGAAATGGGAGGTGGCTTGATATCGCCTCCCATTTTGTTTGTCATCCCGAGCGAGAGGAAGACCTATGAAAAATACCAGATTTATCGTAAAAGTGAACCGTGGTGGTACTCGTGCCCCCCGATACGTGCAGCGGATTGATCGGGCTCCCATCCGGACGACAACCAACCGTAAGCTGGCACTGCTTATGGGAAGATTCACGGCCGAAGACGCGGTCAAATCCATTTACGATTCCCAGTGCAGCCCGGAATTAGTGCCTGTAGGTTAGTGCCTGGTTGCATCGGTCATCGTTAGCCATCCGCAAACGACCGAACCCGGCCTCCACAATCATAACTCTAGTCATAACAGTCATGGATTGTGGTAGCTAGCACCGGTCTCCGCTTGCGGGAAAGGCCTAGAGTGTTTGTTTGACGATCTGTGCGCAGGCCGTGATCCCGGGGCTGGACGAGATCGAATGCGCCGCCAATCAGATGGATTCTCTCACGCATGCTGATGGGAGACTTCGAGCACAACCGGGTTTGTCGGTTACTCCGTTCTGTGGAGCGGGATCGGACGGCCGAAGGGCATTGGCAGACTCGCATAAGCGAGCTTTTTATTGCATGGCCGGTAGCACCAGTTGCGATGGATTTGGGGCGAACGTTGCGCGCCCTCGACAAGCTCGCGGAACAGGAACAGTAGCGCGGTGCGCGCCTGGGAAAAACGCTCGCTGACTATCAGGCGCAAGCGAACAAGCCCTTCGACCACGAAGCGCGTATCATATTGACAAGTGTCTCTTCGCACGGAGGCAGCTATGAATCGCACCGATGTTTTGTCGCTCCTTTTACTTTTCGGTTCGCTAACCTTAATGGCGCAAACGTCAGGGAACCAGCCCACAGGTTCGGTCGTTGTCCGCTTAGCGCGGTTCCAAACCAATTGTGGTCCGATCGGTATACAAGCGCGAATGGATAACAGCTTGAACTTGCTGGCCGAAGGAAATGACCGGCCCACACAAAGGGTTCGGATAACTCTGAACAACGCAAACTCTGTAGAGATTGTCGCGTCTCAGATCACCGTTCACGGCGTCACCACTATGAGCGAGACTCCACCGGCTGTTGCCCAGAAAGTTGCGAAGACCTTTGAACTTGACCTTAAGGTGGGGGCAGGGCAGGATGCCTTCCTTGATGTCTCGGTGCTGGGTTTCACCGCCGTTAGCTACATCGAGCTGGACTCCGCAGGCTATGCAGACGGGTCAAGCTGGCACCCTTCAGATGGTAAAACCTGCACGATCCTTCCTCATTCATTGTTAGGAATAGGACTATAGCGCTTCGCGAAGCATCTCCTGCGAAAGTTACACGAGAATCTTGTCCAAACTAGAATTGGTTGCAGCGATTTTGCATCGTGCGTTCCGAGCGCCGACGGCGCTGCTCATGCGGCTTAACTGCCAGTGCTCTCTGCTCTACCGTAGCCACAACGAACTCATCTTCATTACTCCCTTCCTCACAAGTCCATGTGGTCACACCGTACGCTTACGGCGCAACTCAACGCCGCCCTCGATCTCGACAAGAATGAAACGCAAGTCGCGCAACCGGCAGAGGATGACATTGGGCTTACGAGGGACGTTCTCCAGGGTCCGTCAATCCCTCCGAGAGTTCAGCGGCCTTCCGCGCCGGGCATGAGTGCTTGACGGTCGGCGGTTCTAACGCATGCTACGGGCTTTTCCGGCTGCATGTATGATGTGTGCCGATATTAGTACTAGGGCACGATGGCCGCTGCCGCCAAAGCGCTGCTATCAGTCTTGGATTATTTAGACGTGGATGGCTTTGCCGGGCTCACTGCTTTGCTCTATGTCACCCGGGCTTCGGAGCGCTGGCAGAAGCTGTCCCAACGAAAGCTCGCGGAACTCGACAGTTTAAGGTAAAGTGCCCGGGGATGACCCCGCCACTCCCGCACTTTACTGAAAACGCCGTTTCTGTGTACTAGACAGTGAAAGAACGAGCCGCCAACTGGGTTGGTGCGCGAATCGCCAATTCCAGTCAGAGAGGACCACATCAGCGACTTGGGAAGGCGGCGTTGACCGCCTTCCTTCATCGCATGGTCATGGTTCTTACGCGGGTGTGCCAACGGCGACCTTATGGAAGGTCGAGTTGACAACCTCACACATCTGAACCTTGGGAGTTCCATCGATCACTTTTGCTAAAGTCTTCAACACTTCGGGGTAAGTATTGGTGTTGTAGGCTGCTGCATTCTCTTTGTTGTCCCACAGACTGATTGCCGTCACATCCACCCCGCCGGGACGGGCAAACGTGATTTCGTCCCTAAAGCCCTTCTGTTTGCGAAGTAAAGGGAGAATCTGGCTCTCAAATATACGGTCGTACTCAGAAAGCATGTTGGATTTCACATGAACAGAGACGTTGCGAGCATACATAAAATCTCCTCAAGAGGCTTTTGCCGTTGGCTAAGAAGAGAGAACTTCAGATGGGCTGACTTAGTTCAGGGGACCTGAAAGAGGGGGAGCGGATTGACCGCCTCAATTCAAACTGTACCTGAACGCCTTGAGCTTGTCCATTACCAGTTTGCCCCCTTAGAGTCACGGCGCATGCCTGCAGCCCGCAATGGGAGCTAAGCCCCACGAGATCTCGATTTCAAACTTATCATTTGGCTGTAGATCGGAAGCTCGGAAGCAGTATCTAGATCCAGACCGAGTTGCAGCCTGGCGGCTTCCGACATGCGGCTCGGCTGCCAAGGCGGATCGAATACCACTTCGACGTAGACTTCTCTGACGTGCGGCAGCTTTGCCAGTCTGCGTTCAACATCAACTCGCAGAACGTTTGCCATGCCGCAACCGGGAGCGGTTAACGACATCTTCACGTCTATCTTGTATCCGACCTCAGCAGGCGTGATTTGGCAGGAGTAAATGAGCCCCAGGTCGACGACATTAATCGGGATCTCGGGGTCATAGATATTCGTCAACTGATCCCAAACTAGTTTCTCGCTGAATTCGCTAACCGTGGACTCCGCTGGTTGAGGAGGAGCGACACCCAATGCGTCGGCATCCTTGCCGGCGATGCGCAGCATATGACCAAGTTCGGTCATCACGGTGTAGCTGTCCCCCAGGTTCTGCGTCACCCTTACACGGGTTCCCGCAGGAAGCAGATGTGGCTGTCCGCTGGGAATCTCGATGGCCTCACAGGCGTGCTTCAACTCCAATGATTCTTTAGGCATCATCGGTTCTCCCATTGAACTAATTCGTCTGAGTGGGACTGCTGAGATCTCCACGCTTTCAGGCCACCTGCAAGATTGCGAACATAGATGAACCCATACGCCACAAAGTACGAAGCCGTCTCCAAGCCTCGGCGTCCACTGTTTGAATAAAAGAGGATTGGCGTGTCTTTCGGCCAGGAGTCCAGCATCTCGAATTTCAGTTCCGGTGTGAGCAGTTGCGCATTAGGCAAGTGGCCCTGTTCCCACTCTTCCGGCGAGCGCACATCCACCAAGCGCCATGTGTGACCGCCCTGGAGCGCCTGGGCCAGATCATCGCCGGACAAATTGACGATTTGCGATGGTTCGGTCGGCTGGGAGCTTTGGCTGGACGTCACCAACACCGTAGGCAGGATTTGCAGCTTTGATTCTACATCGCGACTATTGCGAATGTACTCGATCACTTGTTCTAGTGGATCGGAGATACTGTGTTCACGGCAGACTTGTTCCAAGGTGTCGGTCAACTGGTATCCACAGGCGGTACACCCACCCACGTGGTAACGGCGAAACAATTCCAACCTGGCGCTAGGATTCGCGCCGAGGATTTCACCCATCGTAGTTTCAGAACTTATCTTCAGCGACATTTCTGCACACCTCCACTACTCCTGCAGTCGCTTCTATTCCGTTGACACCGGCTGCTCCTGTCCCCGCAATGCAGCGTGCAACGCGTGCCATGCCAAGGTTGCGCACTTTACGCGTGCAGGAAACTCTGAAACCCCAGAAAAAACTGCCAGTTTACCGAGTATCTCCGTGTCTGCAGTCCGCTTTCCCGTAACGACGCTGTGGAACTCTTCGAACATCTGCTCCGCTTCTTCGGCTTTCTTACCTTTCAAGGCTTGGGTCATCATGGAAGCCGACGCCTTGGAAATCGCGCAGCCTGAGCCCTGGAACGAGATGTCCCGAATGTGGTCAGCACCCACATCGAGGTAGACGGTGAAGTGGTCCCCACAAAGCGGGTTGTAGCCCTCCGCTTTATGATTTGCACAGGCCAATGCACGGAAATTTCTCGGACTCTTGCTGTGCTCCAGGATGACCTCTTGGTAAAGATCACGCAGATCAGGCATCAGGCAAAGACCTCCCTGGCTCTATGGATACCGGCGACCAGGGAGTCGATCTCCTCGGTCGTGTTGTACAGCCCGAGGGAAGCGCGGGCGGTTGCAGGGACACCGAATCGCTGCATGAGCGGCTGCGCGCAATGATGTCCAGTACGAATGGCGATGCCTTCCTGGTCGAGGACCGTGCCGATGTCATGCGGATGGATGCCATCGAGAACAAAGGACAGCACCGCAGCCTTATCTTTCGCGGTGCCGATCAAGCGCACGCCGGGGATGGGTAACAGCGCTGCTGTGGCATAGGTGAGTAGTGTGTGTTCGTGAGCAGCGATGTTCTGCAGTCCGATTGCTTTCACATATTCAATCGCCGTGCCCAGACCGATAGCGCCGGAGACGTGCGGCGTGCCTGCTTCAAACTTATATGGAAGCCGGTTGTAGAGAGTCTCTTCAAACGTCACGGAAGCGATCATGTCGCCGCCAGCCTGATAGGGAGGCATATTGTCCAACAGTTCTGCCTTACCGTACAGCACACCGATTCCTGTCGGCCCGTACACCTTGTGACCGGAAAACACGTAGAAGTCACAGTCGAGAGTGCAAACGTCCACCTCGAGATGCGGAGAAGCCTGCGCACCGTCCACCAGGACTGGAATGTTCCAACGGTGCGCGAGTGCAACGATTTCCCGCACTGGGTTAATCGTTCCCAGCGCATTGGAAACGTGAGCGATTGAAATGAGCTTGGTCTTCGGACTGATCATCTTCTCGAACTCATCCAGCAGCAGTTCGCCGTCATCGTTGATGGGTATCACGCGAAAACTGGCTCGCTGCTGTTGGCACAGAATCTGCCATGGCACGATGTTGGAATGGTGCTCCATGGCGGAGATGATCACCTCGTCACCCGCGCCAACGTGGGTGCGACCGTAGGTCTGTGCCACTAGGTTGATAGCCTCGGTGGCGCCGCGAACAAAGATGATTTCACTCGCATCTGCTGCGTTGAGAAAGCTTCGAATAGACGCGCGTGCCTGTTCATAGGCTTCTGTAGCGCGCTCCGAAAGTGTGTGAACGCCGCGATGAATATTGGCGTTATCCGAGCTGTAGTAGTGCACGAGTGAGTCGATGACCACCTGTGGTTTTTGTGTGGTGGCGGCGTTGTCCAGGTACACCAGTGGTCTACCATGAATGTGCTGTTTCAGGATGGGAAAATCTTCGCGAATCTTGTGAACGTCAAAGCCCGTCCCGATCGACTGAAGCGTGTTTGCGGCAATTGTCATCCGGCTTCCTCCCACCGCCTCTCAACCTCGGAGACGGAAAGCGCCGCCGAGGGATTCAGCTCCGGCAGCCATTGCTGGACTTGTTTTTGCAGGTACTCGCGAACCGGGGCGCAGCTCATGCGGTCCAGGCACTCACTCGCAAACGCGTACAGCAACAGAGCACGGGCGGACGCCTCATCAACGCCACGGGAACGAAGGTAGAAAAGCGCCTCTTCCTCAACTTGCCCGATAGTTGCGCCGTGCGTGCACTTCACGTCATCAGCGTAAATCTCAAGCTGCGGCTTGGTGTCTATTTGAGCATTGTCAGACAGGAGCAGGTTGCGGTTCGTCTGCTTCGCATCCGTCTTCTGTGCATCTTGGTGAACGATGATCCGCCCATGAAACACGCCATGCGCATGATCATCGAGAATGCCGTTATAGAACTGCCGGCTGCTGCAGTGTGGACTCGCATGCTCCACGAGCATGTAATTGTCCAGGTGCTGACGCCCCTTGCCGATAAACAGGCCATTGATCAGGCACTCCGCGCCCTCTCCCGCTAGTACCGGGTGGACGTTGTTGCGAACCAGAGCGCCTCCCACGAGCACCGAATGTGACGCCACGTAGCTGCTTCGCCCTTGCCGGGTGAAGAGTGTTGAAACGTTGAGTGCCCGGATATCCTCGCGCTCGATCAAATAATGCGAGATTACCGCGTTGTCGCCTGCAATTAGCTCAGTTACCACATTGGAGAAGAACACACCGTCGCCGAGCGAAATGTAATCCTCAACAATGCTGGCCTGACTGTCTTCTTCCGCTATGATAAGGTTGCGCGGATGTGCCATCGACGGTTCGCCACCCGGCACGGAGATGAACAGCAACGAAATGGGCGCCTCGAGCACCGTCCTCCTCGGCAGATAAACGAAAGCACCATCCTCAAAAAACGCTGTGTTGAGGGCCCCGAAGGCATCGCGCTCGATGTTCGGATAGCGACCGAGATGCGGCTCAACCGCGCTTGAATTTCGCGCAATCTCGTCTGCCAGGCTGCTTACCTTGACTCCCGCCGGTAGCGACTCCAAATCCGACAGTGCAGAAACAAATCGCCCGTTGACGAATACCAATCGGCAAGCGGCACCTGGTACGAGAACTGGCTGAAGAGTGGTAGGCACTATCGGTTCATACGCGCCTCTGGCCGACTGGAACTGTGTTTGCGAGATGGCGCTTAGGTTCGTAAATCGCCAGTCCTCGTCCTTGGTCGTCGGAAAGCCGC
>CAWGDH010000015.1:0-56858 GCA_963821215.1 uncultured Acidobacteriaceae bacterium
GGACCTCCTGCTGAATGCCGAACGTCCATTGATCCGAATAGGCATTTCTGAACTGCTGAGGGGTGGTCCACCCAATGGCTTGGAACGGAGTAGGAGCGGGGTAGCTACCGTTGAAAGCTGCCAGCGGATTCTGGGCGGTGATGGCGGTGGATGGAGTCAACCCGGGCTGGTTGTTCAGATTTGTTACCAGGGCGCCGGTTCCGAAGAGCCAGCTGTTCTCATTCTGGGCGGATTGTTCGACAGCTGCCCAGTTATCGTACGTGCGGCCGTAGCCGCCATGCACAACCGTGCCTGGATGAAAGGTGTACGACGCGCCGAATCTTGGCTGAATGTTGGTAAAGTCAGAAAAGAAGAGCTTGGGTTGGCTGGAAACGACCACGTGGGCCGGCAACGTCCCACCGGGCAAGCAGGGTGCGAACTGTGTCGCACTGCACGCCGGCGGCTCCTTCTGAATAATATCTACGCCCCGGTTGAAGTCGAAGATGTCGTAGTAATCGCCCAAGACGTTATTGGTCACGGGTATGATTGAGACATCGTAACGCAGGCCAACGTTGATGGTCAGATTGCTGAGAATCTTCCACTGGTCCTGGCCATAGATACCATCCTCCCAACCTCCGGATTCCCAATAGTCCGTGTTGGTCCGGCTAGCGCCTTGGGGCAGACCCAACAGGTACGACGCCAACTCATCGCCGCCGGTAGAGCCGTTGGAGGTTTGAAACGTCGAAAAAGTAAGGTTGGAATTGCCTCCTGCGGTCCTGCCCAGATTGTTGGTGTCGATGTTGCCTCCAACGTAGAGGGTATGCCGCCCGATGGTCTTTTGATAATCTGCCTTGTATTCCCAAATTCCCGAGAGGCCTCCTGCGGTCTCACTCCCTTCGCCGGCGCCCCCGGAATAGAGATAGTGCCCAAGGTTTAAGCTGGGAATGTAGCACCCTTTGCGGCCATAGGGGTAACTGCACGCAAAGCTCGATGCGAAGCCAGCCGCAGTGGCAATTGCATTGCCGTCGCCGGCCGTGCCGTAAGTAGTGTTGTGAAATTGTGTGCCGATATTTTGGCCAATTCCCACAGTGAGGATCGAAGTTGGACCGAAGGTGTGGATCCACTGAGCGCCGAAGTTGTGCGCGGTAAAGCTCGTAATAGTCGCAAGATTCGGGAAGCCTCCGAAAGATATAATCGGGTTGTTCTGATGCAAGAAATGTGCCCAAACCAAATCTTTCTTGGTCAGATATTCGTCTCCACGAATGTCGTACTGGTCAGAGGTGTGGGAGTTCGGCGTTGTGTTTTCGTAGTTATACACACCTCCCACATAACTGCCGTTAGGGCCTGGAATGAGTGTTTTCAGCAACGTCACCAGGTTCTGGTTGATCATGCCGGGAGGAATTTGATTGTTTGGGAAAGGAGCGCGGTTGGCGGTGAAGGGATTATAGAGCTGGATTCCCTGGTTCAGTAAGGCGCTGAAGTCCCCGGCGTACTGCTGCGTTGTGGGAACCAATTGGAGATTGGCGGCTCCGATCGTCTGCCTGAATCCTTCATAGCTTCCGTAGAAGAACGATCGATCCTTGCCGTTGTAGTGGGGCAACAACACTGGCCCGCCGATATTCGCGCCAAACTGGTTTTGATGCAAGTCCTGCAAGATTCCGCTCGGAGGCTGCGCGGCATCGAGGAATTCGCTGCCGCGCCAGAACTCCCAGGCGCCTCCGTGAAACTGGTTGGTACCCGATTTGGTGACGAGATTGATGGTTCCACCCAAGCCCCCTCCAAATTGGGCCGAGTCATAGTGGGTCAACACTTTCATTTCCAGAACGTCATCGGGAATCACTGTGATGATTTCACTGCCGGAAACTGCTTCATTATTGTTCACGCCATCCAGGAGGTATATGTTGCTGCGGTTGTTCTGGCCCTGAATTGAGGGGGAGATGAGGGCGCCGACGGCGTTCGTGCGACCGCCGGTCTGGTCGTTGTTGATTGGCGTTACGCCTGTTTGCAGTGTCAGCAGATTGCTGATGTTTCTCCCAGCGAGGGGCAGATCAGTGACGGTTTTAGACTCCAGATCCACCCCGACGGAAGACGACGACGTATCCAACGTTACTGCTTGTGCGGAAACTGAAACAGTCTCGGTTGACGATCCAGGCTTAAGCGAAAAGTCAAACGTGGCGCTTTGGCTAACGTTGAGCTGGACCCCCGTTTGCGAAGCCGATGAGAACCCTCTCGAACTGGCAGTGATTGTATAGACCCCCGGGGGTATGTGGCTCAGGATGTAGAGACCTGTGGCATTGGTGACGGTTTGCCGTACGAGTCCCGTGTCACGGTTAAGAATCTGGACCGTTGCGCTGGCTATCACGGCGCCGGTTTGGTCATGAATGGTCCCGCTGATCTGTGCCGAATCGTACTGCGCCAACATTGGCGTGCTGGCAACCAAACCAATGAGTGAGAGGATAAGGGCGCAGATAAACCTGCCCCAGATCGTCAAGGGTCTCGCATCTCTACCCTCGAGGATGGGGTCGATTGCCAGGATTTGGCTCTTCACTGTTGTCCTCCCGAAAGGTTATCGCCCGCCGAGCTCAATGCTCTGGAGGCGAGTAGTGACGAATGCCGACCTCACTCAGGCCGATGTGTAACTGAGAAGAGCGCCGTTCCCGGCCGGAAACATCGACCACTTGAATACTTTTATAGGTAAAAATATATGTTTACCTATTAAACCGGTCCCTTATAGAATCCCTGTGCGACGGTTGTCAAGCATTTTTTGTTTTGAAACCCGCTACTGGAAGGAGTACGACAGCCAGGGCTTGCGGCGAATTTTTTGCCAGAGATCGACGTGAACGATAGGGCCAACGAAGATATTTTCGGAATGAATACGCGCTCAGGGCTCTCCCGTGGGAGCGTGCTGGATTCCTGCTCGGGAGTATTTCCGGTAAACTTTGTTTTAGAACTATATGATTAGAGTTCAGTGCCGTGCGCGGCTAGGTGCGTTCTTTTTGGTGTCATGTTTCAATCCTCGGCGCGGATGCCAAGAACCTGAGACGCAAAAAGCATGAGCATGAAGCCAAAAAGACCTACCCCACGATATCCGACTCCCGCCCTCGAGAAGGGTCTAGACATCCTGGAGCTGTTTGCCCGCGAACCAAATGGGCTCACGAAGAGCGATGTCGCCCGCAAGCTCGGCCGCACGATGTCGGAGATCTTTCGGATGATGTCGTGCCTGGAAGACCGCGGTTATATCTCCCAGTCAGAAGATGGCGAAAGCTTCCGCTTGACTTTGCGTCTGTTTGAGCTGGCGCAAGAACATCCTCCAACCAAACGCTTGATTTCCGAAGCCCTGCCTGTCATGCAGCAGGTTGCGCATCAACTTAACCAATCCAGCCACCTGGGCGTGCTTGACGGTCACTATGTAGTGATTATCGCCCAAGTCGATTCACCGCTCAGCACCGGTTTTTATGTTAAGGCCGGAGGGATTGGCGATCTCATGCATTCCGCAACGGGGCATGTGATTCTGGCGCATCGAGCTCCCGAAGCCGCCTCTCGGGCGATTCAGCTTTGGTGTAAGCAAAACAAAACGCACCCTCCACGCGATTTTGATGCGCGTCTGACTGAGATCAAGCGGCGTGGATATGAGGAAAGGGCGAGCTACGAGGTGGAGGGCGTGATCAACATTTCGTTTCCTATCCTGGATGATCGTGGCTACGCCATCGCTGCTCTCAGCGTTCCATTCCTGCAAAGAATCGGCGATCAAACCAACCCGGCCACGGTGAAGCGCGTCCTGAAAAAAGCCAGTTCTCTGCTTTCGGGAGCTATGGGTAGTGCCGGCGTTCAAGAGAGTTATGAGCCGGGGATGAAATAAGAGGCCGCCTGCATGATGGACTCGTCGTATCCTTCTGCGTCCAAACTCACCCGCCGCCGCTTACTGACCGGCGCGTCCCGGGTTGCGGCCGCTGCTGCCGCTTCAGCTCTGATGCCGCCGAACGTGCGGCGCCTGTTGGCGCAGGCTCCTTCAGGAAGTGCCTCGCTGAAAAACATCAAACATGTGGTCCTGCTGATGCAGGAAAACCGCTCCTTCGACCACTATTTTGGAACGCTCGCCGGCGTCCGCGGATTCGCGGATCCATCCGCTTTAACACTGGCTTCTGGAAAATCTGTTTTCTACCAACCGGACGCAGTCAATCCCAGTGGATACCTGCTTCCTTTTCATCTTGACACTCGCAAGAGCAGTGCGCAAAAGATTCCCTCCACCAGCCATGCCTGGGCGGTGCAACACCAGGCGTGGAACGGCGGCAAGATGGACCAATGGCTGCCCGCTCATCGCAAAGCGGATGGACCGAATGGTCCCTATTGCATGGGGTATTACAACCGGGAAGATATTCCCTTCCAGTTCGCCCTGGCAGAGGCATTCACGATCTGTGACACATACCACAGCTCAGTGATGGGGCCGACTTGGCCGAACCGCATGTATTGGATGACGGGAACGATTGACCCCGATGGACTGCACGGCGGACCGATTCTCAGCAATACCGCGCCCCCGGGCGGATACACCTGGACTACGTACGCAGAACGGCTGGAGCAAGCTGGTATTAGCTGGAAGGTATATCAGCAAAAGGACAATTACGGTTGCAATCTACTGGAGACGTTTAAGGTCTTTCGCGAAGCCAAGAAGGGCTCGCCTCTCTATGCGAAAGGAATGGAACGCGGCGATGAAGGCGAGTTTGAACACGACGCCGCGAACGATCGGTTACCTGCTGTCTCCTGGATCATTCCCACCAGCTATCAATCGGAACATCCCGATTACATGCCGGCGGATGGCGCGGCGTTTGTCGCCGGCAAGCTGGATGCGATCGCGGCCAATCCTGACGTGTGGGCAAAGACCGCATTTATTCTCAACTACGATGAAAACGACGGTATCTTCGATCATGTTCCGCCACCCGTGCCTCCCGCGGGTACACCTCACGAGTTTGTGAACGGTGTTCCCATCGGAGGTGGGTTCCGCGTGCCCTGCATCATCATTTCCCCTTGGACCACCGGAGGATGGGTTTGCAGTCAACCCTTCGATCACACCTCGGTGCTTCAGTTTCTGGAGCAATTCACCGGCGTCCGGGAGCCGAATATCAGCGATTGGCGGCGGAGCACTTTTGGCGATCTGACCTCCGCATTCCGAATTCGGCGGGCAGACAACAAGGTCCCGCATTTGCCAGAGGTCCGCGGGCCTCTGATCCGGGCCAGATACGACGCCGCGCATTTGCCCAAACCCATCCTTCCTGACGCCGATCAATCCCCGCCGAAACAAGAGCCAGGGTCCCGCAAGCGGGTGTAGACCCGCAAAGCTGCTCTACCCTAGGTGCCCCGGGAATACCGGTTTAGGCAAATAAGATGGCAGGGCAACTACCGCGTTGTGGAATCTATCCCAAAGAGGATGGGAGAACGCAAATGATACTTGTGACTGGAGCCACGGGAAAGAACGGCGTTGAGATCATCAGACGCTTGTCGGGCAGAAAGGAGCGGGTTCGTGCCATGGTTCATCGCCAACACGACATCATGTGCGGCAAGCCGAACGCGGAATTGCAATACGTCCAAGCGGACTTTGACGATCCGGCCAGTCTCCGCAAAATCCTAAGCGATGTTCAGCGCGCTTTCCTGGTCACAAATTCCTCTGAGCGTGTCGAGGAACGCCAACTGCGCTTCGTTGCTCTAGCGCGGGAGGCGGGAGTAAAACATATCGTCTATCTCTCGCAACTGCATGCCTCCTCCACTTCCCCACTTCGCTTTTTGCGCTATCATGCCGCGGTCGAAGAGGCCTTGCGCACGTCAGGAATGAGCTACACCAACCTTCGTCCCAACCTCTATATGCAGGGGCTGCTCATGATCGGGCGTTCGATCGCAACCGAGGGCCGGTTTTTTGCTCCCGCGGGCAGCGCGCGGGTAAGTTTAGTCGACGTCCGCGACATAGCCGCGGTAGCAGTGGCGGCGCTGACCAGGAGCGGGCACGAAGGAAAAACCTACGACATCACCGGGCCGCAAGCACTCACGCATGCCGAGATGGCCGCGCAGCTCTCTGAGGCGCTCCACCGGCCGGTTGCGTTCGTAGATCTGCCGGAGCGGGAATTTCGAGAGGCTCTTCGGGGTTTCCGCATGCCGGACTGGCAGGCAGACGGCTTGGTCGAGGATTATGCTCACTACCGCCGAGGCGAAGCGTCGAACATCTCTTCAGCCGTACAAGAGGTCACGGGAGAGTCTCCTCGTCCATTCAAGGCGTTTGCGCATGACTATAAGTCAGCCTTCCTCGACACGAGGGATACAGAGTCTCGGACAGCCTCTCTGCACAACTAAACACTTTTCGGAGAACCTTCGAATGAGCAAACTCAATCCAAGGAGGGAAGCTCAAACACCAAAGTAACCTCCGAAACGATAACCATCGATTCAAGAAAAGAGTCTCGGCGGCCAAATCCGCTTCCGCGGCGTTATATCCTGTGAGCAGACGATTTCGGCAGGAGCAGCTTCTCGGCGGACGCCACCTGACCGGCAGTTTCCGTTAGTTTTCGGACTAAGCCCGAGCGAAGGACAGTTTTACCGCTGTCCGGTGGCACACCCGATCCTTGTCGAAAAATAAGGCACCTCAAGCATCCCGCCCCAGCGGGATTTTTTATGCATCCCACCCGAACTCCAGGAGCCACCTATGCCCAAAAATGAAGTCAGCGACCCCATCACCGATCAGGAAATAGCCTTTGCCCACCTGGTCCTCTCTGGCGCCATGACCGACCGTCATGCCGCCCAAGCTGTCGGCCTCAACCCCGACTCTGCCGCCTACATCAAATCCAAGCCCTGTGTCCGCGCCTACATGCTCGAGCACCGTGCCGCCGTGCAGCAACAGCTCGTCCAGCAGGAGGCACGCCTGAGCCCCGACCGCGAACAAGTACTGAACCGCCTCTGGGAAATAGCCAACCTCGGCCCCGAAATGACCCGAGGCAGCGTTACCGGCCAGGTCAAGGCCCTCTCCATAATAGTGGCCATGCAAAACTTCATCCCCGACCGTCGCGCCATCTCTTCGGAGAAGAAATCCGCCCCTGCGCCTCAAAACGCGCAAATCTATACCGCCGAATGGCTTCGCCGGCAGCAGGCCACAACCCTTGCCACAACGAATGACCCACAGCCACCCCCTGCCCCTGGCCAGCAAGAAGACCAGCCCGCCCGCCGTGGAAGCGTAGTGGAGGAACCTGCTGTTTCTCCTGGCCCCAGCCCGTCCACCTTCTCCAATCCCACTACCCCTTCGGAAGCACCGCCAGTGGCCCCTTATGTCCCCCTCTCCGCTTTGGTGCCGGACACAAGGGTTCCGTTCTCTATAAAAAGGAACCCCTTTGCCCGACCCCGCTGAGCTGCAAATCCTCAAAAAGGGCCTAAAAATATCAAATTTTATAAATGGCCGCAGCCAAGCCGCCACTGCAACTTGTTTAGGATGCTTTTCGTCAAAACTCCCACGTCATCCTGGGAGGTTGTGACCTTTTTTTGATTTTCCGCGTTTTTTGTCACGCCCAACCAGGCTGTTCTTTAAAACTTCCACAAGCCCGTCATCCTGAGAGCCTGTGACTTTTTGATTTGTCGTGCGAAGTTCTCCTGACCTGCGCTTTCACCATAGGTGGTCACCATGAAATCTCATTAAGTGGCTATTGCCTCACCTGGAATTTTCTCGTCGAATGTGATGGATATTGGGCTTGTTCCCGAAGCTCAGGAGCCGCCTCTGATCCCAGCCAACGTTCCCGGCACTCTTCTCCGATTTTCGATTCTGACAACGGCAGCAAATTTCACCGCCCTGATCCCCTGGGGAGTGCTTCTGCCGTATCTCACGGGGACCGTTATTTTGGTGGCCGGTCTCTACACGGTCAAGAAGGAGTTCTTATCACGGCGAGGCCTGGATAAGATCGTTGCTCTTGGGCCGCTATTCGTCGCTGTTCCTGTCGCTGTATTTGGAACGGAACATTTCACTGCTACAAAAATCATAGCCGGGATGGTGCCCGGATGGATTCCCGGACACCTATTCTGGGCCCTCTTTGTCGGAGCGTGCCTCATTGGCGCGGCCTTGAGCATAGCTATCAGGAAATACGCCGGAGTTGCGGCCGCACTCCTCGGGCTCACGATCCTTCTATTCGTGCTTCTCATTCACCTCCCGGGAATAGTCAACACCCCCACGTCTCGATTACTTTGGGTCGTCTGCCTGCGAGATTTGGCTTTTAGCGGGGGAGCTCTTTCTGTTGCTGCGATACAAAAGGAACCTTGGACACCGCAGGTCAGACAAAGGCTCATTCTGCTCGCTCAGCTCTTCATTGGCGTGCCCATCACATTCCTTGGCGTGGAGCAATTTCTTCATCCGGAACTCGCGCCTGGAGTTCCTCTCATCAAGCTAACGCCCTCCTGGTTTCCGGGCCATGCGTTTTGCGGTTACCTGACGGGTGTGATCTATGTTGTGGCAGGCCTCTGCTTGATGATCAATAAACAAGCACGTTTGGCGGCCACCTGGTTGGGACTGGTGATCCTTCTGCTGGTGCTCGCGGTCTATCTTCCCATCCTCGTCGGAAATCCCTCTGACATAGGAGACGGCCTGAATTATTTTATGGACACATTGTTGTTAGGCGGCAGTGCCTTGGCTTTCGCTCAAGCCCTAAGTGGAGATTAGAACTCATCATAAGAAATCTGGGCCGCCGGCACACCAAGATCAGCCAGCATCCTGGTACAAGCCTTGATCATCATGGGCGGACCGCAGAGGTAATATTCGACAGCCTTTGGATTGACGTGCTGACTGAGATGTTTCTCCAGCACCACCTGGTGGATGAACCCCTCATGGCCAGTCCAGTTGTCTTCAGGCAGGGGCGCGGAGAGCGCGAGGTGGAAAGCAAAGTTATGGTGGACGTTCGCTAGATCGTGGAAGTAGTCCTCGTAATAGATCTCCTGCTTGGATCGCGCGCCGTACCAGAAGCTGACTTTGCGGGAACTCTGCTCGGTTTCGAGCAGATGGGAAAGGTGGGCGCGCAGCGGAGCCATGCCGGCGCCCCCGCCAATGTAGACCATCTCCCGCTGCGTGGGTTTGATATGGAAATCGCCGAAAGGGCCGATGGCAGAAACGATGTCTCCGGGCTTGAGGCTGAATACATAACTGGAGCCGACGCCGGGAGCACAATCCTGGCCCGGAGGCGGCGTTGCAATGCGCACGTTGAAGCGCAGCACGCGATCTGTTTGCTGGTTGCTGGCGAGAGAGTAGTTGTTGCGCCGGCCGGCCTCGGGATTACGCGCCACCAGATCGAAGACATGCTGATGCTCCCACACAGCCGCGAAAGGCTGGGGAATATCGAAATCACGAAAGCGGATCGCATCGTAAGCGGGAATATCGAGTTGCAGGTAATCGCCCGGGGTGAAGGAAATCCTTTCCGTGGCATCCAAGGGCTCGAGCACCAGCTCTTTAATAAACGTGGCAACGTTGCAGTTACTGACGACGCGAAACTGGTAGCTCCTTTGAGGACGGGCGCCGGCCCCGCCTGGCCGGCTCACGTTAATAAAAATCCGGCCCTTGCGCTCCGCAATTGGATACGTGACCAGGCCGCGGCAGACCGGGACGCGCGCGGGTGACCCATCCAGCAGGTTGAAGCGCCCATTATGCTTGGAGCACTCGATGAGCTTTCCCTTGACCAGCCCGAGGGAAAGATGAACATTGCCGTGGGTGCATAATCCGTCGGTCGCGTAGAGCTCATCATCCTCGGTGCGATAGAGAGCGTAGGTCTTCTTACCGTGGTCGAAGCGGACCACGTCCGCGCGGCCTAGATCGGCAGCGGCGCAGGCCTCGATCCAGCCTTCTGCATCCGGCTTGCCTTGAGAGGAGTGGGCGCCCTCGCGCAGACGTACTCCCGGTGCGGGGAGCCGGCGCTTGACGTGATAGCCGGGATCCCTAACCTGCTTGAGAATGGTGGGCACGATTTCTCGCCAGGCGGAGAAGAGGCTGGGATAGGGCGTGGGACAGTCATCCTTCACCGCGGCATGCAACTTGGGCAGCGCGTGATAGGGCACCAAGGGGAACATATGGTGCTCGACGTGGTAGTTCATGTTCCAGTACAGGTAACGGTGGATCCAGCACATGTACACCGTGCGGCAGTTGAGGCGGTGATCGAGCACATTCTCGGCCAGACCCGCGTGCTGCGTGTATCCGTAAGTGACCAGCAGCCAGGTTCCGAAGAGATTGGTCAAGCCGACCAGCAACAGTGGAAGGATGCTGTGGCTCCAGATGGACAGTGCGATGACGATGAGGTAGAGCGCGACGTGGATGCGTGCCCTGCGGTAGACCTTGGGGAACTCTACCTCTGGAATGTACGTTTTCTCCTCGGCAAACATGCGCCCCAGGGAATGCAGGGCAATCTGGGAGAAATACTTCTTATATACCTTGAGGTTGAAGAACGACATGACAATGGCCTTCAGATCAGGAGGGCGAGGGACAGCGATCTCCGGGTCGCGGCCGACGATAATGGTGTCGCTGTGGTGGCGGGTGTGACTCCAACGCCAGACCGTGGGCTCCCGCATAACCATGAACGAGGCAATCTCATAGAGAGCGTTATTCATCCAATCGGTCTTGAACGCGGTGCCGTGGCCGGTCTCGTGCCAACGGGAATCGGAAGTGGAGGCGTAGAGAACGCTGTAGACCATGTAGGGCAGGATGGCCCACCAGGAGCCCCAGAGGGCATACGTCATGAAGCCGGCGCCGACGATCAGGGCGAACCACAGGATCGTGTCACGGATGGCGGGCCCGTCCCGGCGCTGCAGCAGCTCCCGCATGGTTTCGCGCGGGACCGGAGACTGATACCACTCCGCCTCGGCGAGTCCTTTTTCCACGGCCATGGTCGAGTTGACCCCGGTGAGGCTGTAGTCGAGTTTCAATGGAGGCTTAAGGACGGTGCTGGCGCTCATCGTTGCTGCCGATCGTTCAGGAGTTGAAGAGAACAGACGCTCTCGGTCGCTCTTCTCTAAGTTAAACCGCACCCTTTGACGAGGCGAAAAGCTCTAGCGAAAGGGCTACAACCATGATATACCGGCCATTTTCCGGTATCTTCCTGAGGGCGGCGAGCTGCGTCGGATTGCGCGACAAAGAGCGGCAGCGTGCAAAGGAAAGAATCCAGTGGCAAAGCACATCGAAGTGCGCTATCCGACCGATAGTCTGGTTGCTTCCGAAATAGCCCAACAACCGGCTCTATGGCCCACGACTCTAGAGCGTGTGGCATCTGCTGGAATAGCGCAGCGATTCGAAGGCTTGCCGGTAGTACTGACGGGCGCCGGCACCTCCGCTTATGCCGCCCAGGCCATCGCCGATGCGTGGCCGGGCCCAAGGGCTATACCTACCACCGGCCTTTTGCTGCAATCCGCCGCCGAGGTCGAACTCGCTGTTCCCCCTTTCGCTGCGGGCGGCCTTTTGATCTCGCTGGCGCGGTCCGGAGACAGTCCGGAGAGCGCAGCGGTTGTGGAACGGATAAAGAAGCTCTTTCCAGCGGTCAAGCACCTGGCCATCGTCTGCAATGCGGAGGGGCGGCTGGCGCATACCCCTGGCGTCCAGGCAATCTGTCTCGATCCCAGAACCAACGATCGCAGCCTGGCCATGACCAGCTCCTTCTCGACGCCGATCGTTTGTTTCGCGTCGTCAGATACGCGCAAACGCCGTTACGAAAAGGAACTGGTCGAGGACCTCAGCGAACGCGGCCTGGGGAAGATTGCGGTAATTGGAGACAACGCCTGTTCTCTATGGCAACACGACTGGTTTGTTCAAGCCGGCGCATCCGCGCTGCCCGATTGCCTGCGAACTCCGTTCGAAATTCCCTTCGCTCACTTGCTGGCCTATCACCTTAGCCTCCACGCCCTGGTAGACCCGGATAACCCGAGCCCCGGCGGAGCCATCACGCGTGTAGTGAAGGCGTTCAGCATCCACGAAGACAGCGGTGGTGCCTAATTCCCTTTTCCCCGTTTCCATTGACGAATCAGGGGCCCGTGAGCGACCATTACCATCGTCGATTACCACAATCCCCTCTTGCGTTACGCAAGAACCGTAGCAATTCCTGGTGGAACCGTTATGCTCATCAACAAGCGGCGATTCTCCAGCGATCTGTGATCGATTCTTTCGGGGGAGGGACTCGATAGTGGAACAAGGAGAATCGCCGTTCTTGCCTCCCCATCCTCCAGGGCCATCATCAGGTAAGAGAGAAAAAAAGAATGATCAAATCAAATAATCCACCCTGCAAGGTTCTGCCATTCGTTGCGCCAGAGGTTTCCGTCGACGGTAAGCTCGAGAAGTGGTTTCGGGGCGTCATCCAGAGCAACTACGATCTGATGATTGCTTTGGAGCGGTTGCGTGATTCTTACGAGCGACAAGCGAAGAAGCCGCTAACGGAAGCTGACCAGGCTGTGCTGACGTCGGTCCAGGTTACTTTGCAGAATGCCAAGAATGCCCGGGCTCTTTAATTCTCGTATGCGCATCCCTCGCGACGGAGAGACGCCATATGGGCGCTGATATCGATGTCTATTGTCCTACTTGTTTTGCGGCGCCAGGTGAAAAGTGCCGAACCAAGTATCTGGTGCACGGCAACGGTGAAGTCACACCGGTGATCTGCCAAACTCACCTTGCGCGTTTACTCAATAGCCAAAAAGATTCGCTCCGCGACTCGATCGCCAGGCAATTGTTAGCGGTGGCGCTGATGAGCCTTCGTGGCAAGTAGCTGACCCGGGCGATGGCCGGCGCATCACGATCAGGAGTTTGGACATGTCTCCTGCCTCAGTCCGCATAGCGCTTCTTTGAGCGCTTCCATCTGATCTTTGAGTTGCGCCAGCATTTCTCCAGCATGGGGCAGATTCCGGTTGCGACCCATCGTCTCCAATGTCAGTGCCACTTCCATGACTGGCCGGCTGCCGAAAATGCTCACTGTGCCACTCAACTTGTGTGCCGCGCGTTCCAGGGCAACCGGATCCCGGCTGGTGACCGCATCCGAGACTTGCTCCAGGAGCGAGTGGGAGTCGGCCAGAAAAATCTCGATCAGCTCCTGCATAAGTTGCGCGTCCCCGTCCAGCCGGCTCAGCAGTTCGGCCTTGTTCAGCACTTCGTTGGCGGCGATATCGCGGGTGTTTTTTTCTGAGCGGCGCCCTGGCAGGCCCAGGACTCGATTCGCACCTAGCCGGGCAAGCACCGCCAGCAATTCCTGACGGTGGATTGGCTTCGCCAGGTATTCATCCATGCCGGCCAGCAAGCAGCGTTCGCGATCTCCAGTCATGGCATGCGCGGTGGTGGCCACAATGGACACATGCCTTCCGGTCGTCTGCTCTTGCAGCCGGATCTGTCGCGTCGCTTCGAACCCGTCCACCTCAGGCATCTGGACGTCCATCAAAATCAAATCGAAATCTTGCTCCCGCCACATGGTCATGACTTCCGCGCCATTTACCGCGAGTGCCACGCGATGGCCGGCTTTCTCCAGCAGCGCCATGGCCAGCTTTTGATTCACCGCGTTATCCTCGGCCACCAGGATGTGAAGCGGGAGAGCGATGGTGAGCTCGGGGGCCGGCGGCGGCGCCGCTTCCGCTTGCGGCTTTCCCAGTACCTTGCGCATCGACAACAGCAAGTCCGAAGGTTTAACCGGCTTCAACAGGCATGTCCCCACCCCCAACTCCCGGCACTCTGCCCGGGCCGCGCCCTGGTCGGCGGAAGTCAGCATCATGATGGCCGCATCCTTCCATGCCGGCTGGGCACGGACCCGGCGAATCACCTCGAAGCCATCCATGCCGGGCATCTGCTGGTCAAGTAAGACCAGGCGATAGGGGCGGCCGGCAGCAAATGCTCCTTCCAGCTTCTTCAGTCCCTCCGCCCCGGAAGCTGCCTCTTCCGGATGCATCTGCCAGCGCTCGGTGATCTTGCGGAGAATGTGCCGGTTGCTCGCATTGTCATCGACAATCAGCACCGGCAGTCCGCGCAGGTCTTCAAGCGCCGCGAGCTCAATTGGACTTCCGCCGCCTTTAGCCGCCCTGCCGAACCTGTTGGTGAAGTGAAAGACCGAACCCACTCCAGGGTTGCTTTCCAGCCAGATTTCGCCGCCCATCAACTCTACGATCTGCTTGGAGATGGCCAGCCCCAACCCGGTGCCCCCAAACTGGCGAGTCGTGGATGAGTCCCCCTGCTCGAAGGCGTGAAACAGCTTGGCTTGAACCTCCGGTGGAATTCCGATCCCGCTATCGCGAACGCTGAAGTGAAGCATCGGATCTTGATCGCCGGTATCGCCAGTGGGCTCCAGGTGGACGCCCACCACCACTTCCCCTTGCCCGGTGAACTTAACCGCATTCCCCACCAGGTTCAGCAATACCTGGCGCACCCGCACAGAGTCGCCCACGATGGCAGACGGCACGCCTTGGCCAAAGCTGAAGGCTAACTCCAGGCCCTTCTGGTGTGCGGGTATGGCAAGACTCTGCAGCACTTCACCGACGAGATCGGAAACATCGAAGGGCCGTGGGTCGAGCACGATCTTTCCCGCTTCGATTTTCGAATAGTCCAGGATGTCGTTGATCAAGGTGAGCAGATTGGCTGCGGAGGTCTTGACCATTTCAAGGTAACCGCGCTGTTCCTCTGTCAAGTTGGTATCGAGCGCCAGGTCGGTCATCCCGACTACGCCGTTCATCGGCGTACGAATTTCGTGACTCATGTTGGCCAGGAACTGGCTCTTGGCACGGTTGGCGTCTTCAGCGGCGGTCCGGAGCTTGGCCGCTTCCAGAAGTTGCAACCGGATGGTGTGGGTTTGCTCCTGAACTCGCCTGCGCAGCACGATCCCCCAGGCAAGGACCACCAGGGTAAGCACGGTGGCGACGCCCAACATAGCGAGGGCATGAGCCGGGGTCCACCAGGAAGGGCTCTTGATCACCACCACATCCGCCGTTGAGCGCAGCAGGATGCGAAACGACTCAGGGATGGAAAAGCCTGGCCCCAGGGAGCCGACGTTGTCGGTACCGGGCTTCAACGAGCAGATTCCGACTATTTTGAATGTGGTGCCTTTTTTCCACTCGGGCATCCGGAGCGCTCCGGGTTGCGAGGGCAAGATGGCGGAAAACACATACTGCCCGGAGGACAGGACGATGTTCGGGTCGCCGGAAGATTCGTCCCGCCCAATAAGCTGGCCCTCCAATTCGACCAAGCGGGCATCGAGATCGCCGCGTAGCGCCTGACGGGCCGTGACGGCCACGGCAGCCACAGGCTGCTGGACCTGCGCTCCTTTATAGGTGGCGCGGGTTAAGGTCGGAGTAAATGCGCCGATTATGGGAAAACCAATCACATCGACCAGCTCTCCGAGGCTCAGGGGGGTAGTCTGATCGGTCTGCGCACAAAGACCATGGGCGCCATCCTGTATGCAGAGCAACCGGCCTGGCCATGCCAGGGTGACCGTGCCCCGAATGTGGACGCGGTGATGCAGAGCCGGGGGGTCGGGAGTAAAGCGCAGAAGACCGCTGACGGGGGAAATTGGTAACGAAAAGGGACGTGCAGGCGCAGGCTCTTCAATAGTTACCTGGGCACGATTCGGGAAGAACAGCTTAGCCCCAGTCATCTGGCCCTGATGATTGAACCGCGGTGCGGCGTTGCCACGCAGCGTTACTTCGGCGTCGATCAAACTGCCATAATCAGCGCCCACCTCCTCGATGGTGGCGGCGGTTATGGCGCCGTCGCTTAAAGCCAGCTCCAAATTGATGTTTTTTCCAGTCTGCCAGACCGCATGCACAACCCCCTCGACCTCCACCCATTGGCCGTCTTGCGCGCCGCTCAGCAGCGTGGTCAAGGTTACTCTCGGCGCGGCCGCAGGCAAGACGGACTTGCCAATCAGCTGCGCCCTGGCCCCGGAGACGATGGGGGCGTAATCTCCGGCGGCGCTTACCCCCGTTATTTCCACCAGGTCGCCCGCCTCAAAAGGAACCGCCGGCAGAAACGAAAGAACCACAAAGATAGCGCCAGAAGAGTCGGAGACAAAGAACGCCGGTCGCCGCAGATCGACGTAGGGGTCGTAGTAGGTGACTACGGCGCGCAGATGGACAGGATAATTCTGCGCCGCCTGCGCGAGCGTCAGACTGTGGGCATCGTGCGCATTGGTGAGGGTAGGTAAGGGCCGGGGCTCAGCTGCTTGTTGCTGGCCGATGGAATAAGATGGGCCCAGAAGCAGGCCGAGCACCACCGTTATCAGGACAAGACTGCCGCTTCGGCGCAAGACCTGTGGTCCCCTATTGCCTATCGGCAGTTTTCCGGCCGGAGTCCAGTTTGCAGGTCTTCAATCAGTTGCCTGCCCCGCCTCCCCGTGGGGGAAAGCCTATGAAATCGCCGCGATACCCACCTTCGCCAGGGTGATCACAACCCACCAACCCGCCACCGCCGTCGCCGTTGCGGCCAGCTTGGTTCTGGCCACAATGGCGCAGCCGATGGTGAGCAGGATGACGGCCCAGATGCTCAAAACATCGATCGAGGTGCCAAACGCGATGAGCCACTGGGACGAATCCGAAGGCAGGTAATATCCGAGGTTTGTGCCTACCGGATTCTTGAGATTGAAGGCATCGGCATCCAGCCCGGCAAAGAGCACGATGATGCCGAGAATTCCCTGAATCAGCCAGGGCAAAGCCGCGTACATCCACACCGCGAATACCTGGCCGAATTTGGCGTGGCCGCCAAGCCCAAAATTCAGCGTCATCAACAGCACGCCTGCCGCGATGGCCGCAAAGAGCAGCCCCAGGAGCGGCGAAGCCCAGACGATATATTTAGTGAACGCCGTGGCGATCGTTTTCTGTCTCGCCTGCTGATCCGGCGAGAGCTGCGCAAACCTCTCCTGTTGCGTCTCCGAGCTGTGTTGCAAAATATTCGAGTAGGTCTTGTCCCACCCAACCTTCTGCTGTATGGCCGCGCTAAAGCCCAGCGTTACCAGCACGCTCAACAGCCAGGGCAGCCACCAGCTCGAGTTGCGCAGAATGTCATTGAAGGTCTTGGAGGGGGCAACAAAAATATCTATGACCCGCTCCACCTGGCTCAAGGGGGTGGATGCTTCGGCGTTGGCCACCGTATCGGACATGAGATCCTCCGTCAACCCACGGGACTACATTTGTTGTTGCCGGGATATTACTCTCCACGCCGTAAAACAAGAATAGAAACTTGCTTGGGCGCGCAAGCTGCTGCAATCGGTATGCTGTCATCCTGCTTTATTCTGTTGCAAGAGAAAACTGTTGAGCGCGGTCAGTCCCAATCCGAGGCCAACACCCAGCCTCTGGCGACCCTTACGCGCCGCGGCTTTTCGCAATCTCCTGGAAATGCTTATGGTCCAGGTGTAGACTCCGGCAGTCGAGTTTTCCTGGAGGCTAAATGGCTCTCAGTTTTGCGACAGACATCCGCCCTCTTTTCCGCGATGAGGACATTACGTGTATGGATGGGTCAGGTGTTCATCTTGATGATCCCGCCTGGATGCGCGTCCCCGCAAACGCGCAAAGTGTCTACGATCAGGTATCCACGGGCGCCATGCCTCCCGATGAGCCTTGGTCATCCGATCATGTTTCACTTTTCAAAAAGTGGATGGACGCGGGTTACCCTGCATAAACAGCGCTGGGCCTTGTGGCCTGCCACGCAACTTCAAGAACGCTCGAGTTTCTCGAAAGCCGCGAGTGCCTCATGAAGCCGGTTGAAGATCAGCGAAGGGTCAATAGACTCGGCGAGGTGATGACGAGCAAAGTCCGATCTCAAATCCCAGGGTACTCGGGCAAAGCCTAATTTTGTTCCACCGCTCGTCATGTTCTGCTGCAGTTCCCGGACAACACGCGCGGCGGAGTAATCCAAATGCGTGATGGCCTCCGCGTCGACAATGAGCCAGCGGACTTGCGAAGGCGGTTGCCCTACGAGGCAAGTCACCTCCCCGGCAAACCGGTTGGCATTTGCATAGAAAAGAGCTGCTCCAAAGTGGTACAGCACGAATCCGGGTTCCGTCGTCATGCCTGGCGCCACGGGATTCAGATCCCAGGTTCCGAGCTGGTTCAGAACCATGACGCCCGTGTGCGGGTGATAGCTGTGCGCAACGATGCGGAATAGGGAGACGATCATCGCCAGCAAGATGCCTTGCTCCACACCGGCCGCAACGACGACCCCCGCGGTGCTGAGCGCCAAGGCAAACTCCCCCGGGCTCTCGCGGCGAATCGCCAGCAGGGTGGTTAACTTGATCAAGCGGATGGCGATCATGAAGACCAGCGCCCCCAGAACGCAGCGCGGCAGGTATTCGAGCGGCCGGGTGAGAAAGAGCAGAACCAGCGCCACGACCGCCGCAGTAGCAAGCTGCGCCACCTGGCTCTGGGCGCCTGCGCCCTCAACCATCGCCGTCTGCGTGGGACTTCCGTTAACGACGAAGGCCCCGCTCAAGCCGGCTATGGCGTTCGCCGCAGAAAGACCGGCCAGGTCCGCGTTCTCGTCCAACAGCTGCCGGTGACGCGCCGCATAGACCCGGGCGGTTGCGGCACTCTGGGTGATGATCATAATGGAGCACGATGCAGCGATGCGTGCCAGGGAAGGAAGCTCGCTCCAACTTACGGCCGGGACTTCGAAATGGGGAAGGCCGCGCGCCACGGGGCCGATGATCGCAATGCCTCGTCCGCTGAAATTCCAGATGGCGCTCGCCGCGATGGCTCCAACGACTGCGATCAACGGACCCGGCACTCTGGGTGCAAAGCGGTGGAAAAAAAGAAGAACCCCGACCACAACCGCCGAAACGACTAAGGTTGGCAAATGCACTTGGGGCAGTCTTCTGAAGACTTGAGCCAATTGCACGAGTGTTCGGCGCCCAGTGATCTCGAGCCCCAACATCTCCCCCAGCACCGCGATGCCGACCTGGAAGCCTACTCCGGTGAGGAAGCCGACTAACACCGTCTGGGAGAGAAAGTCGGCAATGAAGCCGATCTTCAGCAATCGCGCCAATAACAGGAACCCGGCGGTGAGCAGCGCAATGATACCAGCCAATGCCACGTAGCGCGCACTGGCTGGGGGCGCCATGCCGGAAACTCCACTGGCAAAGATGGCCGCAGTCGCGGAGTCAGCGGAAACCACCAGATAGCGGGAAGAGCCAAAGGCCGCGAAGCCCACCAGGGGCAGCAGCAAGGTGTAAAGACCGGTAACCACGGGCATGCCGGCAATCTTGGTGTACCCCAAGGCTTGCGGGATATTCATGGCCGCGAGCGTGAATCCGGCAAAGGCATCGCGCAACGCGGCTGCAGGCTTGAATGGCCGTATCCCTTGAAAGAGTTTCAGCAAAGGCGAGCTCCGGAAGGCGAGTTACCGCAAATCCGGAGTGTACATTCTTCCCGCTTGGTCCACCATCCGACGGCTACAGCATTTTCACTTCTGGTGTATACAAGGCAACCGCACCCGACCCCCGAATTTCCTGTTCGCAGCTCCAAAAAGAATCGCGTGTGCGGCTTTCAGTACGGAAAGCCGCATGTACCCTCGTTTGGTGCTTTCTACCCCCACCCCTGAACTTCGAACGATCCGGGCGCGAGCGCGTTTGAGAGCGTTTTCAAAAAAAAAGAGCGCGGTAAGTACCTCCTCCCCGGCCAGCAGTTCGTCTTAATGCCTCATTTTCTTCTTGCTCTTCCTCGGCGGTGGCCGACCAGAGGGTGGATGGAAACGAGCTAGCGAGCCGCACGGTCGCGACGGAAAGGGTTTCGGATGTTCTCACTCTGAACGAAGCGCCTCCACCGGATTCACACCTGCCGCGCGCCGCGCCGGAAGGTACGCCGCCATCAGACCGCTCACCAACAGCAAGGCCGCCGCTGCTGCGAGTGTTGAGCCGTCATGCGGGCTCACGCCATATAGAAAGCCGTGCACCAGTCTCCCCGACGCCAGCGCCAGGGCGTAGCCCACGGTCACACCCGCCAGCAGCATGGCGCCCGCCTGTCGCATCACCAGCCACAGCGAATTGCCGCGGCGCGCGCCTAGCGCGATGCGTACGGCCAACTCGCGCGTCCGCTGGGTCACAACATACGCCAGCAGTCCGTACAATCCCGCCATGCACAGCAGCAACGCGGATCCACCGAAGATTTCCAAAACGTGCGCCGCCAGCCGCTGGCTACCGTAGGAATCCTCCACGATCTGGTCCATGGTGGTTATGGTCGCATTCTGGAACTCCGGACTCGCATGCCGCAGAATGTCCCGCAGCTCAGGGATCATTTCCCCCATCGGGCGATCCGTCCGCACGGCCACGTCCATCGTGGTGCCATCCATCGGCATATAGAAATTTGTGTCCGGAGTGAGCTGCGGGATTGCAATCTCGACCTCCGGCTGCGCCACATCGGCCACCCTGCTCTGCCGCTCGTCATCGAGAATGCCCACGATCTGCATCGGCGAATTTCTTCTCAGGTCCAACAGCTTTGTTCCCAAAATCGCCGCTGGATCGTGCTTGTCCGGCGCGTACAACCGTGCGAAGGTCTGGTTCACCACTACGACTGGCTGCGAAGTGGCCGTGTCCCCGGTATCGAAAAAACGTCCGGCCGCCATCCTGAACCCGAAAACCTGTTGCAGCCCAGGACTTACGGCTTTGATAAACGCAACAATTGGAGATTCATTCATCCGAATTTCCAACCGTATGGCGCGCGTCTGGCTGAGCGGGACTTCACTCACCAGCCCGGCGCTCTTGACTCCTTGCAAATGCTGGACTCGCTCGAGCATGGGTTGGTAGAGCGCTTGCGTCATGTTCCTGCCGGCAAATCGAAATGCAGGAATATTCAGATCGGCAACGATGATGTGATCGGTGCGGTAGCCTAACGGCACGCGACGCAGACTGTAGATCGTTTGCAAAAGCAGTCCGCACCCGGCCAGCAGCACCAGGGACATCGCCACTTCCGCGGTTACCAATGCGCTGCGCAGCCGATGATGCCGCCGTCCCATCCCTGTCTGCATCCCACCGTGCTTCAGCGCCGGCTCAATGGGAGCGTGCACTGCCCAGAGGGTCGGCCAAGCCGTCGACAGCATCGCCGAGAACACAGTCAGCCCCAGCAGCACCAGAAGAATGGACGCGTTCGGTCTTGCCGAAGCCGCTACCGGCAAATGTTGGCTCAGTTCGAGTGCCAGCAGTTTCACAGAGCCGATTGCCAGCGCGAAGCCCAGCAGTGCCGCCGCTCCGCTCAGGACCAGGCCCTCCACCATCATTTGCTGCATCATGCGCCAGCGGCTTGCGCCTAGCGCCCCGCGCATGGCAATCTCCCGCTGCCGAGCCACGCTCCGCGCCAGCAGCAGATTCGTCCCATTCATGCCGGCAATCAGCCACAACAGGCCTGACGCCGCCAATAGCGCTAACAACGCCTTGCGAACATCGGCGTCCACCAGCCAATTTCCATATTTCTCAATCGATATCGCACTGCGGCTCTGGCGAACATCGGGATCGGTGTAGCCAGCCGCGACCCGTTTCTGTATGAGTGACATCTCCGCGCCGGCAGTCTTCGCGGTTATGCCTTGCCGCAGGCGGCCTATCGTTTGGTAATTCGTCGATCTCGAGTTCTTATCCTTCTCCCCCAACTGAATCGCAGTCCACACCTCCCCGGCCATAGCGGCGCCGTCCGGATATCGGAAGCCAGGGGGCATTACCCCGACAACTGTGTACGAGGCATCATTGATCTTCACTGCCTGTCCCACAATCCTGGGATCGCCGCCGAACGCCTCCTGCCACAGCGCATCGCTGAGTACAATCGTCCCGGCATTTTGGCTCGCGCCGAAACCCGGAGCTTCCGGGATGAAGCCGCGCCCCAACGCCGGCTGCACACCCAGCACCGAGAATAGATTGGAGCTGACCTGCTCGCCTTGTATTTTGAGCGCGGCCGTTTTGCCCTCGAGATAATTCCGTCCAAACATTCCCGTCGAGAAGGCAATTTGCTCGAACGACCGGCTCTGCTTGATCCACTGTTCGATGTCCAGCCACGGCGCGAGCCAGGCTGTCTTCCCCCGCCCATCGCTTTCGCTGATCACCACCAGCCGGCCCGGGTCTCTATAAGACACCGGCCGCAGCAGCACGTGATCCACTATTGTGAACATCGCCGCAGCGGCCCCAATTCCCACGGCCAGCGTGCCGGTCACCGTCACCGCGAACCCAGGCGACCGCCGTATCTGCCGCAGCGAATAACGGAAATCCTGTCCCAGCCGCTCCAGCCAACGGCAGCCCCACATCTCGCGCATAACATCCTCCACCACGAGTTTTCTCCTGCGGCGGCTTGGACACGGTTCCCCGCATCGGCATTTATTCGTTCGGCTTCTGTGCTTTGCGGGGCCCGCTGTAGCTCCTAACACCGCTATAGTAGAATTACTTACACAAATAGTACTATTACACACATATATAGTAGATGGCATGGCGAATCCGAAACTGACAAGACGCAAGCGCCTTGCCCGCTAAAACACTCTTCTACAGGAGGAAATGAAAGATGACCTTTGCCACCGGTCGGTGTGGTTTCTCGGGAAGAAAACCACGAAAAGGCCTGCAAGACGGGCAATGACAGCCCCGATACCTCTTGATATGAGGATCAGCCCTGCTCTAGTGGTGGTCGACGGTAGAAAGTTGTTTATACAGACCCAACGCGGTAGCAGCCGATTGCTCTAAAGCCTGCTTTGCATCGTGATCTCCGCTCTTAACCGGTTGACCCGAGGCATCCGTGTCGGTCAAAACCACGGTTTGCGACTTTGCACTGTTGCCTGGGGTAGAACCCGAGGCTGAAGGACGATGAAGGAGTTGTGGACCTGAGCTGCTCTGGATTGAAGAACTATTCTCGGACCTGGGATACGGCGTATCCATCTCGGCCTGTTGCGCTGGTTCGGTTTGGCTTGAAGCTGCCGCCGCGTCCGGGCTCCTGTGAGCCGGAAATGGTAACGACCGGATCTTTCTGCTTGCTCTGGCGCCGGGAGCCGTTCTTTGGGGTAAGGTATCAGTCGCTTCCGTCAACGACTGCGAAATCGGCCGGTGCGTGTAGGAGAGCAGAACAGCCAGAGAAGGCGCGATACCCAGGAATAGAAGAAACAGAGAGAATGCAGAAGCACTACGCAGACAACGCAGCCAGACTGGAGTTCTTCGCGTTCCCGCTAATATGGAGTGAACTCGAGCCGTCAAACCTTGAGCGGACGCAGCGAAATCGATACCCCAGGTCGTTGCCTCTTGTGCCAGATTCAAGCGGGCAAAGCGAATGAGGCTTTCTGCATAGTCTCCCTTCCGGGCCGGGGCGTGAGAGACAACCGCCAGATCGCATGCGAGTTCGCGATCGAACTGCATTTTGCGCACTGCATACCAGGCTGCCGGATGAAAGAAAAGAAGCGCGCGGCAAGCGACGGCCAGTCCATTCCACACGGAATCCCAGCGGCGAACGTGGTGGAGTTCATGACGCAAAATATCTTCGAGTTCGGACCGATCCAGTTCGAGACAGAGGGCGGGCAGAAGGACAGTTGGCCGAATCCAGCCGAATGTTGCCGGCGAACTGGCCCCTGACAATATCAACAGTCTTGAACGGCCGACATGGAGGCTAGCGGCCAGGGACCGAAACTTCTCCGCGATCTCAGGCGATGGCTCACTGGTGAAACCGAGCACCCATCTGAGATGCCAGCGCTTCCTTAAATGAGCAAACGTCATGTAGCTCACGGTTAACAGGTAGACGATCCCGATCGCCCGCAATGCGAGCCCAAGCGGAAAAGCCCATGAGTCCGGAATCTGCCAGGCGGCCACGGCAGCAGTTGCCGGCTGCAGCGAAGCGTGTGCGGCATTGGGCGACGGGTTTCCTCCTGCCAGCGCGGCGTTCGCAAGCGTGAGCCAATACGCGGCCGTGCCGTAAAGGAGAGCTGACCATATCAAGAACCTTGAGTTGGGCGAATCGACAAGCCGGCTCAAAACGAGACACACAGCGAAGGCGAGCGTTGTCTTCAAAACAAACCCCGCAAATATGGCGACAACGCTCAACAAAATATCCGGGTTCATAGCTCCCCTGCGCCATGCGCGATGCTAGCGCCTGATTTCTGCTTCTTACGATACTCCTGAAGATACGCTTCGAGTTCATCCAGCTCCTTGTTTTCGATCGGACTGGCTTCCAACAAGTTAATGAGCAGGCCGGCTGCTGATCCCTGAAAGTTCCGGGATACGAGAGCCTTTACAGACAGGTGATCGATGGTCTTGCGGGTGACCAACGGCCGGAAGACGAAGACCCGCCCCCGAGCTTCATGCGTGACCAGGCCCTTTTGTTCCATAATCCGAAGGAAAGTCTGTGTAGTCTTATAGTTAGGCCGTTCCTTTTGGCCATGAGCAAGCACCACATCTTCCACCGTAGCTTCTTCCCGGTCCCATAAAATCTGCAGCAGGCGCATCTCCGCTCCAGTCGGTACCGGAGGCTGGCGCTTATCTTTCGCGGCCTTTGACAGCTTCCTTTTCATACGTGCCTCATCAAGGAGATACTAATAGCTTAAGATTATGCTTTGTACTCACTTCTTAACGATTAAAGACTTTCATTCTACACGTCGATCGAAACAAGGGAAATTGTCTTGATCGCAGTTCGCGCCGCAGCCGGATCGCTTTCCCCGAGATGATCCAAAGAGCACTTCGACTATCGCACCCTTCAGACCATGAGTGGCCGGATGTGCAATTGAAAGAAGCCTTTTGAACAGCCAAATGAATACCCGGAACTGCTCCGGACGAAGGGTCTTTTTTCTATGGATGCGCTCAGTTGCCCGTTCTCTTGCCTGCGTGTCGTCAGCGGTTCTTCTCCCTGGTCTAGTACGGGGTCAAACTGTATCCATTCAGATTCCCGCTACTACACCGCTGTCGGTTCAACTGCTACATCACGTTCCCATGAAAACCGGCGAAGCCCTGGAGGGCCGCCTGCTTTACCCGATTTACGCAGAGAATCGTATCGCTCTGCCGGTGGGCACCGTTCTTCGCGGACGTGTGGTGCAACTCGATTCTGACCACAGCCGGCGGGTCCAGGCCCGTTTGCGAGGCGATTTCACGCCTTTCCGTACGTCTGTTGTGCAATTCAATCAGCTTGTTCTACCGGATGGAACCGTCCAGCCGATTGAGAGTGATCGGGCTACAGATGGCGTTGCGGTTTTGCACTTGTCCCCTCCTCCCGGCCAAAAGAAGCGCTCTTTCCTGGGCGAGCAGCTAGCCCAGGAAAAACAGCGATTGAAGGAAACAGCGGCCCTCTTCACGGCACCCGGGAAAGGCGACCGGCTGGTGCAATTTATCTATACCCAGCTGCCGTATCACCCGCAACGGATCGAAGCGGGAACAACTTGGACGGTTGAGCTGACTCGGCCGCTGAACCTGAGCGTCAGTGAACATCCGCCATTGGGCAGCGACGGGGCGGTGGTTCCAGGAAACGGGAAAGAGGCAGCGGCAGGTCCTGCGGAGCAAGACAAGGGATGGCACTTGCATGCTTATTTGCTGCGAACGATCAGCTCCGCAAAAGCAAAGCCGGGAGATACTTTCCAGGCCTTTGTCGCGGACCCGGTTTTCAACTCGGATCACGCCCTGGTGGTTCCCGAAGGATCGTTAATGATTGGGGAGATCACACAAGCTAAGGCAGCGCGCTCTTTCGGACGCCAGGGCAAGCTTCGGTTTCGATTTCGAGAATTGAAGCTGCCAGGCGGCTTTACTCAACCTGTGGAAGGCACACTCGCTGGAATCGATTCGAATAAAAAAGAGAATTTAAAGATCGATTCGGAGGGCGGAGTTCAACAACAATCGCAGAACCGGGTGATTGTGCCCCTGGCGCTAACCTTTCTCGCGGGGCGTGCCTTCGATACTGACGAGAACCAAATCGTGAACCGCGCCGTCTCGTCGAATGGCTTCGGGATTATGGGCCGGCTTGCCGGCATTCTGGCAGACTCCCGGAACGTGGCAGCCGGCATTGGTTTTTATGCAGCTGCCCTTTCGGTCTACGATCTTTGGCTGGCGCACGGACATGACGTCGCGTTTGTGAAGAATACTCGGGTCGAAATTACGACAATGCCGGGACGCAGCCCAGTCAATGGCCCCGGGAATACGGGACAGGCCCCCACGCCTCGCTAGTGAGGTACATTGCCTTCGCAGCCGATATATTTGCAAGGGGCACGTACCCCGCAAGAGTCTTAGCTTATTACGATTCTGCTTGACATTTAGTCTTAACCGCTTAAGACTTTTGGGATGGCAGTTTGGAGCTTTCGGGCGATCTTTGGGCTTAACGGCTGGATCAGTTCAGTTGTTCTCAATTGAGCAGCGCTGGAAAACCATCTCCATGGCCAACAAGGCCGGTAGCCGGCGGGGTTTTGTTACCGCTTGAAACGGCAAGTTGAGCACGGCAGCCACGAGAGCCAGATGGATGCAGACGATGAGGATTTTCCCGTCAGGTACCTGCTTTGGGCAGTTGCATTCCTGATTGTATTTGCGGCCGCCGCAGGCATCCTCTTCTTCGTCTTTGTTCGGTAGACGCGATGGGCGAACAACCGGCCCTTGCTTCCTGTTGTTCGGAAGCACCGTCGAGTACTACCATTGCTTTAGATTCAGGAGTCTTCTTGAAGTATTCCCTACTTGCCCTCTTAGAATGCCCGGTTTGTCATGACAGTTTTGATATCCACCAAGAGACGTTTGAGGACCTGGACGTAATCGAGGGTAGCCTGATCTGTCAGGGGTGCAAAGGCGGATTCCCGATCGTTCGCGGGGTTCCACGCTTTTTGCCGGGCCCATTGACTGCGGAGCAGAAGGCTACCGCTTCGGCATTTGGCTATGAGTGGACACACTATTCGCAACTGACCGAAGCGGATAAGAAGGAATTCCTGGCTTGGATTTCACCTTTGTCGGCAGCAGACTTCAAAGATCAAGTTGTGTTGGACGCTGGCTGTGGCAAGGGTCGTCATATCTACCTGGCGTCTCAATTCGGGGCCCGCACCGTTGTCGGTGTTGACTTGTCGGATGCGGTGGACGCAGCTTTTCGCCACACGCGCACTTTGACAAATGTGCATGTTATACAAGCGGATATTCTCAACCTGCCATTCAAAGCCCGGTTCGACCTTGCGTACAGCATTGGGGTCGTTCATCATCTGCCGGTTCCAAAAGCGGGTTTCGTGGCTGTTGCGGGCCATGTCAAACCTGGTGGCCGCATAGCGACCTGGGTTTATGGCAGAGAGGGGAATCTATGGATCGAAAGACTCGTTGACCCCTTACGGAGAACTTTAACTTCGCGACTACCCCCATTCTTCACCCGGTGTTTATCCTTCTTCCCGGCTGTCACACTCTTTGCTGGTCTCAGGGTTCTGTATCGCCCGGCGAAGAGGCGGAACTGGTTGAAAACACGCCTTCCCTATGCAGACTATCTTTGCTCGATATCCGACTATTCCTTCTCGGAGAACTTCTGGAATGTGTTCGATCAATTAGTGGCGCCCACCGCTTTCTATCACAGCCATGACGAGGTGATCGACTGGTTCAAGACGGTGGGCGCGGACCACGTTCAAATCTCGCATCACAACAGCAACAGTTGGCGTGGGACGGGCCTAGTACCCGAAGCAGAAGATTCGGCTTTCCTAGAGAAAGAGTGGGCCGGATCCCGCGGTTGTCTTTCTAAGATTATGAAGTGACCCATGATCACCAAGCTGACGATAAGAGAAGAAATACGAGCACTTCGGCCGGCTCTGCTGCTGGCAATTGGATGCCGAACCTGCAGCATCCTCAAGATCCAATAGCACGCTATTCCAGCGGTCAGATGTTTCAGGGAGTGACCATCTACGAAACCACACCGGAGATACACCTGACGATCGAAGGACTCGAAAAGCTTTGCCAAGACAAACAGGCCAAAAGCCAATACCAGGTAGCGCATGCCCGAGTACTTAGGGGGAAACAGGCCAATCATCAAGGCGCAGAGGGCGGGAGAAAAGAACTGTACGAATAGGTAATACTTATAGTTGCCATGACCCCGCATCTCTGAGAAGTACCAGTACACCACGCTCGCGATGCCCAGCAAGAGAAGGGGAATTAAGCCACGTAAGCCGATATTCACGTCAATTCTTTCCATGAATATCGCGACAACCATAGAAAGAAAAGAGCATGTCATCGGCAGGAGGTCCCACGGCAGGCGAAAGTCAGAAGGCGCCATGTGGTACCAAAAGGAGCCTATTCCGGTTAGTGCAACTCCCAGGAAAAACAACTGATAAGGTATTCGCTCCTTTTGCGTCAGGAACGCTGCCTTGCTCGACCTCTTCAGGAGCCAGACAAAGCCCCAGACGCCAACAATCACAAAGGGAATATTTGACAGAACATCCTGTGCATTTGGAATGCCGAACATCGTCCGTTTGTCGGCGAAGTCATGGTAATGGGGGCCGAGGGGGACCGCCGGAACGAAAATCAACGCAATCAGTGCGAAGAGGCTAACCCCGATGATGAGCCCTAATCTCGTGGCCCGTAGCCAAGTCCTAGGCATGGAGAGTTTCATAACACCTCATACTTTGCATCCTGTCCACAAGATCGCTCCTACACGCCACACGGATCCTATCTCCGGGTCTTCACAGATTAATCCATTCGATGCCGCCCACACTATCTGTGTCTTGATTGAGACTAACCCAGGCGAGTGGCTCGAAAGTCGAATAGTATGCTCCATATCTCCTTCAGGAGTGTCCGGTTGTTGAAGATAAGAGGCGAGAGGATCTGGAGCATCTCCCTGGGCATTGTATTAACGATTGCCTCGGTCATTTATTTGACGAGCATCATCTCGCCTCCGTCTCTGATGGACGACACGGATTCGGTAGAAGCTCAAATTGCCCGCACTATGCTGACCTCTGGTGATTGGGTGACAGCCCGGCTTGATGGTGTTGTGTACTTGGAAAAATCACCCTTGAATTGGTGGTTGATGGGAGCTGCCTACAAATTGTTCGGAGTCCATGACTGGGCAGCCAGAATTCCAATCGCCCTTACAGCGCTTGGTTTGGCGTGGTTAACGGCTGCGTTCGGCAAATGGGCCTTTGGCAGGAGGGCAGGCTTTGACGCAGGGCTGGTGATGGCAACCTGCATCGGGCTGTGGCTGTTCACCCGCGTTCTTATTCCAGATGTGATGCTTACTTTTACCATCACTATGGCTATGTGGTCCTTCCTTCGTGTTGCCGATGAGGAAGAACGGCATCGCAGATTGTGGTCATGGCTGTTTTTCGCAAGTCTTGGTCTTGGCTTGCTGTTGAAGAGCCTAATCGGGGTGGTCTTCCCGGTTGCAGCCGCCGTGCTGTTCTTATTATTTACGCGGCGTTTTTCATGGGAGACGTGGAAGCGATTCCACCCGCTCTCGGGAATGGCCATTTTCTTAGCCATCGCTGCTCCCTGGCACATTTTGGCGACCATTAGAAACCCTCCGTATTTTGCCTGGACATTGAAGAGCATGGCCGGCCACTACCATGGCTTCCTGTGGTTTTATGTCATAAACGAGCAACTACTTCGCTTTCTCAACCTGCGCTATCCTCGGGATTACGACACCGTTCCCCGCGTGTGGTTCTGGCTGTTTCACTTCGTTTGGCTCTTCCCATGGAGCGTATATCTGCCGGCTGTCGCCAAACTTTCGTTCAGGCCGCTTGACCGAGCGGGACGAACTCGCCTTCTCGCGCTTTGCTGGATAGGCTTCGTCCTGATCTTTTTTACCTTCTCAACCACCCAGGAGTACTACTCGATGCCGTGCTATCCGGCATTTGCACTCCTGCTCGGCTCCGCTCTTTCGCAGGGAGGCAGCTGGATCCGAGGGGGCACGAGAGCGCTAAGCGTGATTGCAGGCGCGGCCGGCTTGTGCTGCTTCGTAATACTGGTAGCCGTGCGTAACGTGCCCACGCCGGGAGATATTACGGCCGCACTCATCCCACATCCGAACGCCTATAAGCTTTCGCTTGGACATATGGAAGATCTCACGCTGAATTCATTCGCTTACTTGCGAACTGCACTTGCCATTGCCGGCGCCGGCCTGGTCGCGGGCTCGATCGGCACAATGCGAGCGGCCGTCAAACGCGCTTACGTTCAAGCCTATCTGGTGGCCGCCTTGATGATGATTGTTTTCTTCCAGGCCGCGCGAATTGCGATGGTCAAGTTCGATCCGCTACTCTCCTCACGCGACTTCGCCCGGTTAATCCAGCAGGGACCCCCTGGCGAAATCATCGTCGATCATAACTACTACTGGTTTTCCTCTATTCCTTTTTACACGGGGCGCACCGAACTGCTACTCAACGGCAGATGGAATAATCTCGAATACGGGTCGAACGCCCCGGACGCCCCGGACGTTTTTATCGACGACCATCAATTGCAGGCTCTCTGGTCCCAACGGCAACGCTACTACCTGGTTGCGAAATCAGATCAGGAAATGAGATTTGCCAAGCTGCTGGGCCAGGGGAGCTTCGAGATTCTTGATAGAAGCGGTGGCAAGATCCTGCTTACAAACAGGTTTGCGGCGGCTCCGTGATACCCGGTGCAAAGTAAATAGGTTGCGAAACGGCGTCAGTTACCCCGACGAGGAGTGTTACTCGCGGTGTAAGTAACCGATTGAACCGCGCTGGGCACATAGCCATAGCCCGGGGGATAGGAAACAGGCTGGTTCTGCGCTCCCCACATGCCGACTGCTTTGACCGTAGTTGTCGCCGAGACCGCGATGGACCCTCCGCCGGCGATGTATTTCGCCGTGCCCGAGCCGGGTACGGGTGTGCTGCCGTCGGTCGTGTACCAGATGCCGGTGTTGTGGTCCCGGTCGCTCCCTGGATTGGTGAATGTCACTGTGAGGGTTCTAGAAAAGCTGGTGCTCGCGGGCGAGATGGTAGGCGCTACGCTCGTTTTCGCGCAGGTGTTGCTCGCGGTGAAACTATTCCCCGTGGCTGAGGCGGTATAGGGGAGGGGATTTGAGGTCTCTGCGTTGAAATAGCCGCCCTTGCCGTTTGCCGTCGTGCTTCCGCCGTATCCCATACAGAAGACGTTGTTCTTATAAACAAAGTGGCCGTTGCTGGACGTAACGATGCCATTCGCCCAGAAACCCTGGATCAGGTTATAGCTGGCTTCGGTGCCGGCAGATCCCCAAACCTCGATCGCGCCCGGGGTATACTTCCCGTCTCTGGTGGCGTTGATGTTATTGATGAGGACGTTGTAATTGGTTTGGGTGACGCAGCCATCATTGCATCCGTTGGCTGCGGAGATGGCCCAGGCGCCGTAATTGGTGGCGAACTGGTCGTGGACGGAGTTGTAGAGGATATACATCGAGGTCGGTTTGCTACCGCCGATGTTAGCCTGGGTCTCGAAGGGAATCCGGTGGATGTTATTGAAGTCGTTAAACGCGATGGTGCAGTTTACGCACTGACCCTGGTTCTCAAAGACCTTCATCCCCTGTTCTTCGAACTGAAAGATATTATTCTCGACCAGCAGATTCGACATCCCGTTATGGATACCGAGACCATTACATAACCCGCCATCTCCGCCCAGGCCAGGGTAAGTGTAGTCAGACATAACATTGGAACAGTCGCTGAGAGTGGGGTTGCCGAAGATATTCCAGGAGACGGTGTCGTTGCTGGAGACGGTCGAGCTGGCGTTGCCATCGAAGTAGACCAGATTGTCATACCAGTTTGGGTCTTTGGCGTTCGCCTGGTTCCCAAAAATGTGGTTGTACGTGAACGTGAGGTTGCTGGTGCCGGCGGGAAAATAAAAACACATTCCCCCGTCGGGCGAGGGTTGACCGCCATTGCAATTCAAATAATGGACAGACGCCGGGGTAGAGCAGCCGCTGAACACGACGGCTGGTCCACGGTGGACGCTTGAATTAAGCGTGGCTGTGTACCTGGATGGGTTTGACCACGGTACCCTGGGACCCGCCAGGGAAACCCCGCAGGGCACGGTGAGAGCGGACGTAAGGAAGTAGCTACCGGCCGCAAACACCGCCGTGTTGCCACTGCCGCACGAGTTCAGGGTCGATTGGATCCTCGGCTCACTCGCTCCAGACGAGATCGGACAGGTGGAAGCGTGTGCACGCGCGCAAACCGCAAATACCATGATGCAAAGCAGAACCTGGCAAAGTCGTTTCATGGGTGGCCTTATCCATTTTATCGCGGGCGATGGCGGCCACGTTTTTCTCACGCCCAACCAGGCTGTTGTTTAAAACTTCCACAAGGCCGTCATCCTGAGCGAAGCGCCTCGCAAATCTATCGCTTAACAGAGGGCTTATGGCGCGCAGTCGAAGAGCCTGCCCCGAGCGTAGCCGAGGGAACCCCGACGAATGCTTTTCAGCCGGTGCTCTTCACAGCTTTCCAGCCGCTAAAAATTATGAAAGAAATCAAAAAAGTCACAGCCTCTGAAGTCGCCGCGGTGGATCCAACCATCGGGAAGCGAATTTAAGGGTAAAGCCCGTACCCGTCACCGGCCAAGGCGTCTCGCCGAGACTGTAAAGCTCTAGCCCTCCGTCCCAAGCATGCTCGACAATTAACCTGTTGTTTTCCCACAGGAAGTAGCTCATACTTCCTGTGGGAACCAATACGACGGTGCTATGAAACGAAAACAAGACGTCTTACAAGGCACGTTGGCGTTAATGGTCCTCAAGACTCTCGATGTCCTGGGACCGCTGCACGGGTATGGAATCGCGCGCCGCATCGAGCAGATCAGCGGAGATATGCTGGCCGTGAATCAGGGGACTCTCTATCCGGTGCTGTTGAAGCTGGAGCAAGAAGGAGCCATCGCATCCGAATGGGGAGCCTCGGAGAATAATCGCCGGGCGCGCTTTTATCGACTGACACGCGAAGGACGTAAGCAGTTGCAGGTCGAAACCCAGGATTGGCAGCAAACAGCAGCCATCATCGGCCGCTTCTTCACAGCCAAAGCAGAGGATTTGCCATGAGATCTTCACAAACGTCCTATTCCTATTAGGTCCACACTTGTCCAAATTAGCTCTTGGGGAGCTGTTGTTTTGCCTTTATCAGCAACACGCTTGATAAAGGCGCAGATCGCAATTTGCTTCGTGATGACTTGGCAACCGCTTTCGTTCGCTCTGACTGCTCTCCAATATTTTCTACGAATTACATAGCCCAACCCTCATCTCTCCCCACAATTTGGACAGCTATGTAGTAGGTTCTCCTTGGATACAAACTCCAACGCCGGATAAGGCCGTCTTGACAATAGTCGTTACAACGTATAATCTGGTGTAGATGAAGGAAGCGACCCAACTGGACCAGCGGCGGCGGGTGGCCCATCCCGAAGAGACCGTTTTCCTGGACTTGCTGCGCACCACGGACATGCTGTCCCGTGGCCTGATCGCGGTTCTCAAGCACGAGGATCTCTCGGCAACGCAGTACAACGTGCTCCGCATCCTGCGCGGGGCGCCCGAAGGGCTACCCTGCGGCGAGGTTGCCAACCGCATGATTACGCGGGATCCGGACATTACCCGCCTTCTCGACCGCCTGGAAAAGCGCGGCCTGATCTCACGCACCCGGGAAACCAAGGACCGGCGCATGGTGATGGCCCGGATCACACTGCAAGGGCTCAAGCTCCTGGGCCGCCTCGATGAACCGGTCCAGGAAACCCATCGCAAGCAACTGGGTCACCTGGGACGGGAGCGGCTGCGGACACTCACCGCACTTCTGTACGCCGCCCAATCTGAAGTAAGTTAATTTTTAACAAATATTTGTTGCAACGATTATCGTGTTAACACATCAAAGCAAAGGAAAGGAGAACCACCATGAACACCTCAGCTACCTCGCCAACCACTACCGCAACTACAACCTGGAACATTGACGCGGCTCATTCCTCCGCCGAGTTCAAGGTTAAGCACATGATGATCTCTCACGTGAAGGGACACTTCGCCAAGGTCACGGGGACGTTGACCCTGGACGAATCGAACCTGGCAAACTCCCGGGTCGAGGCCTTGATCGAAGCTGCCTCCCTCGAAACCCGCGATGCCCAGCGCGATGCGCACCTGAAGAGCGCCGACTTCTTCGACGTAGAGAAATTTCCTACGCTCTCCTTCAAGTCCACGCGCATCAGCCTGGTGCGGGATGGAGAACTGGCCATTGAAGGAGATCTAACGGTCCGGGGCGTCACACACAAGGTGGTCTTCTCCGCGGAAGGCCCAACTCCGCCTGCGAAGGATCCCTGGGGCAACACCCGAATTGGGGTATCAGCGACCACCAAGATCAGCCGCAAAGAATTCGGCCTGACCTGGAACGCAGCGCTCGAGAGCGGCGGCTTTCTTGTAGGCGATGAGGTTACCATCACGCTCGACGTGCAGTTTGTAAAGGCTTGAATTTTCCTTGCTGCCGGGGGAACGTCTCAAGCCACGAGTCCCGGAGGTAAACCGGTTTCGCAATGGGTGCAACTGCGAAACTTTCTAGAAGAGGGGAAGTATGTCACTCCGCGCAGTAAGACAGATTATTGAGACTAAGCCGACGATCGAGGGTGCGGGCGTTAAGCTGCAGCGCGCCTTCGGTTTCGGCAAAACCAAAGACTTCGATCCTTTTTTGCTACTGGACGACTTCCGCAATGAAAATCCGGAAGATTACGCTGCGGGATTTCCATGGCATCCTCACCGTGGCATCGAGACCATCACTTACGTGCTTGCGGGTTCCGTTGAGCACGGCGATAGCCTGGGCAACCGGGGGAAGATGACGGCCGGCGACGTGCAATGGATGACTGCCGGCAGCGGCATCCTGCACCAGGAGATGCCCAAGGGCGATCAGCAGGGACGGATGCACGGCTTCCAGTTGTGGGCCAATCTGCCTTCGTCATTGAAGATGACCGACCCACGCTACCAGGATATTCCGGCGAGCGCGATCCCCGAGGTCACCGATGACGACGGCACCCACGTGCGCATCATCTGCGGCGAGTTCTGGGGGAAGAGAGGACCGGTGGAAGGTGTGGCCGCCGATCCGAATTACCTCGATATTTCGGTTGCCCCGGGCCAGCGGAAGCGGCTGAAAGTCGAGACTACGCGCAACGCCTTTGCCTATGTGTTCGCGGGCTCAGGCACATTCCGGGACTCTTCGCGTCCCCGCGCGGTCCTGACCGAGCAGGCCGCGAAACCGGAGGCGCCCCCCATCTACGATGCCGGCAATCATTCGCTGGTGCTTTTTGACCGCGGAGACGAGATCGCGGTGCAAGCGGGTCACGAGGGTATACGATTCCTGTTGGTGTCAGGCAAGCCAATCGAGGAACCGGTCGCGTGGTATGGACCGATCGTGATGAATACCCAGGGGCAGCTCCGACAGGCGATGGGGGAGTTACAGGACGGCACTTTCATCAAGCACCGCTGATGAAAGTGCCGCATGAGCAGAATTGTCCACGTGTCCTCACTCCTGTTTCCGAGCCACGATCTCGAAGGAAAACTTCAGCTCGTCTTTCAGCTTGAGCGCACCCCCGGCAACAGAAACCAGTTTGATGCTGTAGTCCGTCTGATCCAAGGAGAAATCACCGGACGCCCGTAGCATGGTGCCGAATAACGCGACCCGCACGACGATTGGCTGTTTGCGCGTGACGCCATGGAGGGTCAGATTTCCGTTGAGCGCGGCCGAATAAAGCGAATCGGCCATCTTGGTTACGGCGATGTTGGACGCGTCATAGACAATCTCGGGAAACTTTGCAATCTCCAGAACCTCCTGCTTCATCAGGCGTTCTATTTCACGGAGATCTTTATCGCTGATGTCATCCTGCACGCCCAGGGAAGCGGACTTGATGACCAGGTGGAACCCAGTGGCCTCGAGCTTGTCAGGATCGAAGTTCATCTCGCCGCTGAAGTCACGAATGCCAACGGTTGGATTGTGCCCCATCCTGGCCAGCATCCCCGTGGCAAAGGCCTGCGCCGTGAAGCGGCTTGACCTTCCGTCGATAACATAGCGATCCGCTGGAGTATCCGCCGCTTCCCCGGCGGCAGTCGAAATCTCGGCCATGCAGCTATCTCCGCTTCGGCTCCGACATCGCCCGCAATTTGAAATATCGCTGGATATCGGGCATGGCAGCGCTGGCTAGACTGCCAACTCCAATTTGCGACATGTAGCGGCGGACAAAAGGATTGGAAAGAATCAATCCCGCCCCAAAGACAATCATGGATATGCCCCCAAGCATGTAAAGGGTATCCTTGTCATTTCCATTCGCGGTCGGTTGTAACACTTCCAGATCCACGGCACATCTCCTTTCGCTTGCGAAGTTCAGTTCGTTGTGTTGGCGTTTGCTTCCTCATTGACTACGTCTGCGTGCGACCGCAATTCGGAGAAGAAACGCCCGATCTCCGCCCAAACCTCAGAGCCGCCGGAAAGCCCTTTCCAGTTGCCACGAATCACACCGACGAGCCGGTAACACTCATCGATCGGGGCGATATAGTACTCGGCCCGGGACCATTCATGCGCATGACCTACCCGGTTGACGAGCAACGCCTCGATATCGGGTTGCAACTGGCGAAGGATTGGATTTTCCTGCACAATCTCGTTCCAGGCATCGAGGGAAAGCAGGGATTCCACAGCGCCGGCAGGGCTGGGGTAGAGCGCGACTACCTTCCCTTCCACGCTCGATTGGAAGAAGAACGCCATATTGATGGGGATGTACAGGTTTTCCCACTGCGCGTCGGTCATCTGGAAATTGGCCAGAAATTGGGCCCGCCTGGAGACGCGCCGATACTTGCCGTTCGCCATGCCGTCAAATAGGGTGGCGCAGGCTTCACAGGCACAGACGATCTTCCGCAAAGAAATCTCAACCAGGTGCGGATGTTCATGCGCCAAGCCGGCGCTGCACAGCTCGCAACGCTCTGCCGGTGGCCGCGACCGGGCGAACTGGCGAAGCGTAGCGAAGGCCTGATCGAACGAAGGTGTTCCGGGCATCCTTAGACTCTCATCTCAATCGGCGCCATCCGCTGCTGTGGGGTGAGCCGCCAATGGCTGTGCACGGTGAATGAGCAAGTTCTGCAGAGGAACAAAGCCAGAAGAAGATTCCTCTTCCGGTGCCAGGATCGTCAACGAGGTCAAATCCGGCGCCAGATCGTAGATGCCGCCTTCCACGATGGACCGCAGATCCTTGATAGTGGAACCGCGGGCATGACCTGAAATGTGAAGGCGGAGTTGGACGGCCCCTTCATGAAGGCTGACCAACTCCACCCTGCTATCGAATTTGCGCAGACGCGCTCGTATGGAGTCGAGGGCGCGCGCAACACGAGTTTCCAGGTCATCGGGATGGAGAGAATAGAGAAGAAGCAGGTTGCGGACGATCGGGTCCTGGCCAAATCTATCGATGATGGCCCCGCCCGGTGTTCCCGGTTCCCTGCCGGTTTCAAAGACCAGCTCCATGATTCGTTCCAACCCCGAACGATGCACTTCCATCAGAAGCTGCACCAGCTCTCGAGCCGCCACCTTGGAACCACTGCCCGGCACCTGGTCGAGTTCACCGACCAAGGCGCCGAGCCGCCGCATCTTTTCCTGAAATTCTTTTTCGCTATCCACGCCACTCCTTCTATCGGCCTCACACAACGAGCGTTGCAGGCACTCAAGGCAACTGCTGACCAAACATGGGAGAGTGATGCGTCTCGAGCACTTTGCCATTCCCCAAATACATGTGCACACCGCAGGGCAAGCAGGGATCGAAGCTTCTAACGGCCCGCATGATGTCAATGCCTTTGAAGTTTTCCGGACCGTTTTCCTCGAAGATCGGGGTGTTCTGCACCGCGTCTTCGTAGGGGCCGGGGGTGCCGAAGCTGTCGCGCGGATTTGCGTTCCAGGGGGTTGGCGGATAGGGGTGATAGTTGGCGATCTTGTGATTTTTGATCACCACGTGATGCGACAACACTCCGCGAACGGCCTCGTGGAAGCCGCACCCTATCGCTTCTTCTGGAACTTTGAAGTCATTCCACGTCTTGGTTCTGCCGGCATGCAGCTCGGCAAGTGCCTGTTCGGCGAAGTAAAGGGCGGCCGCAGCCGAATAAGCCTGGAAGTAAGTGCGTGCACGATCCCGTTCAATCGCATTGCTCCATTTAGGAATCTTCCACTCGAACTCGACCTCCGGCTTTGACATCGTCTTGGGCAGATAAATCTTTACGCTGTTGCCGGTGGCTTTGATGTAGCCAATATCCACGATGCCCGCCAGTGCGGTCGCCCAGAAGCGCGCAATTGGGCCGCCCCCCGTATCGAGCGCCAGATAGTCTCCAGTGCGCTTGTCGTACCAACGGGGAGACATCACCCATGTATACTTGCCCTTAAAATCGCGCTTCTGCGGCCGGGGGAAGGTGCTCTGGTTCCAGGGATGCCGTTGATCCACAGGATTTCCCAGCGGGTCCTTCTTCACAAAAGGTTCTGAATTCTGCCAATCGTCGTAGTACGAGCTGCCCAGCAGAATACGGATATTCAAGTTGATGTCGACCAGGTCGGTCGTTACTAGCTGCCCATCCACCACCACGCCTGGAGTGACGAACATGCCGCGGCCCCAATCGGTCATTTTCGCGTAGGTATAGTCGCAGACATCAGGATTGTTGAACGATCCCCAGCAACCAAGAAGAATGCGCCGTCTCCCCACCTCTTCATAACCGGGAAGAGCTTCATAGAAGAAATCGAAGAGATCGTCATGCAGGGGCACAACCTTCTTCATGAATTCCACGTATTTCATCAACCGGACGATGTAATCGGTAAAGAGTTGAACCGTGGGGACGGTACCAACTCCACCGGGATACAGAGTAGAAGGATGCACATGGCGTCCTTCCATCAGGCAGAACATCTCCCGGGTCATGCGGCTCATCTGCAACGCTTCGAGATAGAACGCGCCCTTGAATGGATTGAGCGCCGTCATGATTTCACCGATGGTGCGGTAGCCGTGTAGTTCGGCGTGCGGCGCAGCGGTTTTTGTCGCTTTTTCCCAGACGCCGGGGTTGGTTTCCTTCACCATCTGCTCACAGAAGTCCACGCCCACCAGATTGTCCTGGAAGATGTTGTGGTCGAACATGTATTCGGCCGCTTCACCGAGGTTCACGATCCATTCGGCCATGGGCGGCGGCTTGACGCCAAACGCCATATTCTGCGCATACGTGGCGCAGGTGGCATGGTTATCCCCGCAGATGCCGCAGATGCGGCTGGTAATGAAGTGGGCGTCCCGGGGGTCTTTCCCCTTCATGAAAATACTGTAACCGCGAAAGATCGAGGAGGTGCTGTGACATTCGGCAACTTTGCGTTTGCCGAAGTCGATCTTGGTAAAGATGCCGAGGCTGCCGACGATCCGTGTAATCGGATCCCAGTTCATCTCGACCAACTGGCTTTTTTGCGCGGCTTCCTGCTGATGTTCAGCGGTAATCGTGCCCATCTTGGTGGCTCCTTTATCTGTCTTGGTTAATAGGAACTTGGGTGATAGCCGGTTGTCAGTTCGGCACGCGGGTGCCGCCACTTGGGCTCTTGATTCACGGTTTCATTGGTCATCGACCGCAGCGCGCGAATGGCCTGGCCGTAAATGCCGATCGCTGCAGTCGAGACCTTCGCGCCGGGGGGCTCGTCCATGAAGGGCATGAATTTATCCGGGAAGCCGGGCATGGTGCAGCCGATGCAGATGCCGCCCACATTGGGGCAGCCGCCGATTCCCGCCATCCAGCCGCGCTTGGGCACGTTGCAGTTCACTACCGGTCCCCAACAGCCGAGCTTCACAATGCACTTGGGAGAGCCGTAAGCAGTAGCGAAATCGCCCGACTCGTAATACCCGGCGCGGTCGCAACCGTCGTGCACGGTCCTCTCGAACAGCCATTTGGGCCGCAGTTGATCATCCAGCGGGATCATTGGAGCGAGCCCGGCAACCTGATACAGAAGGTAGAGAACCGTCTCCATGAAATTGTCCGGCTGCACCGGACAGCCAGGGACATTCACGATGGGCAATCCCGCCTTGGATTTCCAGTCCCAGCCGAGATAATCGGCCAAGCCCATGCAGCCTGTGGGGTTGCCTTCCATGGCGTGAATGCCGCCATAGGTGGCGCAGGTTCCGCAGGCAACCACAGCGAGCGCCTTCGGACTGAGACGATCAATCCATTCGTTGGTGGTGATCGGTTGGCCGGTGTTGGGATTGGTTCCCAGTCCCGCCCAGTAGCCCTCTTTCTTGATCTTCTCGTTGGGAATCGAACCCTCTACGACGAGGACGAATGGATCCAGCTTCCCCTGCTCGGCCATGTACCAATACTTGAGAAAATCGTCGCCGTTCTCGTAAGCGAGGACAGGATTGTGCAGATGCACGGCCGGCAAGCCAGGGATTGCGCCCAACAGAACATCTTCAACGCTGGGCTGGGTGGCCGCGGTAATCGATACCGAATCTCCATCGCAACCCAGACCGGCGGTGATCCAGAGTATGTGTATTTCTGCCACGGCGGGTTTCTTCTGCGTGACTCGGCCGTAAGGCGCTGCTTCCTGTGCCATATGCTGGACGCTCCTCTCGACTTTCTGTCTCCCGGGAATGGCAGGCAGGTGCCGAACACACTCCCACACGGACAAGCCATGGAAACAGAAGCCGTCTTCGACTCACAAGCAGGAGTGGCCTTATTTCCTTCTCATAGCAAATCCTCAGGATCGTATCGGGGGATCCCCGATGAATTGGAGGTAAGCACGATCTGGACCACTCTCCCCAACAACGCCCCATGGGAACCCAGATCTCACTCTTGTCATCCCGTCGAAGCCGAGGGATCTGCTGTGCGCCTTTCTCCCAAACAAAGGCCCCTGCAAGTGCGCTCGCACATCTTGTCTGACGGCTTGATCGTTGGGACCCAACCAATCTGTACTAGCCGCTGCATGCTGAAATAACCCAAGTACAGAAGGAACAACCGCGGGGCAAGAGCTGCGAGTTCACTTGCAGGGGCCTTTGTTTGGAAGAAAGGCGCACAGCAGATCCCTCGGCTTCGCTCGGAGGTTGTGACTTTTTTGATTTCTGTTAGGTTTTGGTGGCCGGAAAGCTGTGAAGAGCAGCGGCAAACAAGCATCGTCGGGGTCCTTCGACTGCGCGCGATAAACCCTCTGTTAAGAGATAGATCTGCGAGGCTCTTCGCTCAGGATGACGGCTTTGTCGGAGGTTTGAAAAATCCTCTGGTTGGGTCAAAACCACAAAGATCAAAAAAAACACAACCTCGACGGGATGACAAGGGTGAGATCTGGGTTTCCATGAAGTGTTGTTGTGGATAAAGGCAAAACAGCAGCCTCCCGAAAGCTGAGTTTGACAAGTGTGGCTGAGAGAGTAGTTATCACGCAGACGCTAAAGCCCTTACTGGCTGCGTAGGGCTACGGAAACCTCGGGCCCAGGCCTTCCACGGAAAAGACAACCCGCACAAGCCTGACGCTGACCTGCTTGCCGTCTTAGGAGGATTTCTCGCTGATGTTGGCTTGAATGGCGTGTTGCACCAGCTCGCGGCCGCTGTGCAGAGACAGCTTGTCTTTGATATGAGCTTGGTAAGTTTCGACGGTTTTTACGCTAAGGTGCAGTTTCTCGGCGATCTGGCGTGTGCTGCGACCTTCACCGATCAGGCGGAATACCTCAAGCTCACGGTCGGAAAGAGCAGAGAGGCGGGAATTCATGTCCGGCGAAGCCCCGCTGATGTATTGGTGAAGCAGCTTGTTGGCCATCCGATCGCTAAGGTAGATATCTCCGCCCAGAATGCGGCGCAGGGCGACAAGGACTTTTTCGGTGGCCTCCTGCTTCATGATGTAACCATTCGCGCGTGCTCGCAACGCGCGCTCGGCATAGATTGACTCGTCATGCATGGAGAGGATCAACACCGGAAGGTTGGGATATAACGTGCGCAGGTTCTTCAACAGGTCCAGTCCGTCCGGACCATTCAGCGAGATATCCGCAATCAGGATGTCGGGCTTTTTGGCCGCGATTTCTGTCATGGCGGTCTGCGCCTCTTCAGCCTCGCCGCAAACGGTAAGATCCTGCTCCCGGTTCACTAACAACGCCAGCCCCTGACGCAATAGGGGATGGTCATCCACGATGAAGACAGTTTTCTTCCTCGTGTGCGTGACACTTTGCGAGTTGGCGGTCTCAGTCATGCGGATGCTATCCACTATCTTTCACCGGAAAGGTACAAGCCACCACCGTTCCTCGCGGAGTGTCGCGGCGTGCTTCAAGCACCCCGCCGATCACCCCTGCCCGGTAATTCATGATATGCAAACCCATACCCTGGGTATTCGCAGGATTTTCCGCAATACCCCTACCGTCGTCTTTTATCAGCAATTTCCCCCGCCCGTCTTCGGCCGTCAACTGAATCAGGACTTTTCGTGGTTCACCATGCTTGATCGCATTATTAACTGCTTCCTGAGCGATGTGATAGAGATGCGTGGCCATCGTGTCATCGTGAATCAGTACAGGCGTTTCGCACTGAAAGCGGCATGATACTCCAAACAGGTCTTCCACTTCAGCAGCCCACAGCTGCAATGCGGACATCAGACCCTGGGAATCGGAGACTACCGGAAGCAATCCCCTGGCTAACTCGCGAGTTTTGTGAATCGCTTCATTCACCAGCCTCACGATCTTGGCTGCATCCTCAGTTTCGGGCCTTTTTTGCTCCGCCAACTTCGCTTCATGCACCTTGGCCATGAATGCAATCCCGGTCAAATGCTGGCCCAGACCATCATGCAGGTCCTGGCCAATACGCCGCTGCTCTCTGGCGCTTATATCCAGGATTGCCTTTTCCAAATGCTTTCGTTCTGTGATGTCGATACCAGTGGCAATGATGTAGCGGGCCGTCTCTCCATTGCCCGGAAGCAGGGTACTCGACCAGGCAATGAGCCGCTGTTCTCCATGCCGCGTAACCCAACAGGTCTGATAGTCCTGAGGCAGAAGATCCGTACGCAGCATCTCAAAGTTGGCCCGGAAGCGATCTACCTCCTCGGGAAGAAGAAATAGGTCCCAGACGCATTTGCCCTGAACTTCCTCCATCGAGTATCCCGTGGTCAGTTCACAAGCCGGGTTGAAGCGTAAGATACGTCCTTCGTTGTCGAGGACGACGACCAGTGCTCCGACCGTGTCCAGGATTGCGGAAACGAAGTTGCGTTCTTCCTGCAGCTCCTCTTCGATGCGTTTGATATCTGAGATGTCGAAGGCAACGCCATGGATACACCAGGGGCGGCCATCTTCCTGGCGCATCATTCTGGCGTCGCAATGAAACCAGATAACGCGGCCATCGCGCGCAATCACTCGATATGCAGAGCGCAGCGGTTTGCCGGAGAGGAACATCTCGGCCGCTTCCAGGCTCCAGCGTTGCTTGTCATCGGGGTGAATGTGTTGATACCAACGCACCGGATCTTCGAGCCATTCTTCTCGCGAATATCCGAGGGCGGCTTCGATCTGCGGGCTCACATACGCCTCGCTGATACCGCGATCGAGATATGCCATGAAGACAACCGCCGGTATCTGCTCCAACAAAGCCCGGTATTTGGCCTCAAGCTTTGGTGCTTCCGCATCTGCCTGCCTGTTTTCAGCGAGTTGATCAAAAACTGGATTCAGGACAGAATTCAAGCCTGGGTCGGCAAAAACTTTCGCCAGATCGAGCAGGACAGCTTCCGCTTCGGCGATATCCGGCAGGCCCGCATCGGCGTCGGCGAGCTGACCCTTACTGCTCTTCGGATTGCTACCAGTTCGCGCAAGCGCGGACATTGTTCACTCCAGAAGCCGCCGTCGCTCGTTTCCCGCCATCAGCGACTCGTCGCGGAACCATTCTGATTGCCCGGATTCCGATGCCTCTGCCGCCAGATTGGCTCTTTATTGAGAGATGCCTGGGTAAAGCGGCGCAGCGCGTGAATGGCCCGGCCATACGTTTGCACAGCGGCGGACGACAACAGCGAGCCCGGGGGCTGATTCATGAAGGGCATGAATTTGTCAGGAAATCCCGGCATGGTGCATCCGATGCAGATGCCCCCAACATTAGGGCAACCGCCGAGGCCCGCCATCCAACCGCGCTTGCCCACATTGCATTGCACCACCGGCCCCCAGCATCCTAATTTTACGATGCACAGCGGCGACCCATATTCTTCGGCAAACTGCGCCTGCTCGTAGTAGCCGCCGCGATCACAGCCTTCATGCACGGTAGCTCCAAAGAGCCAGGTAGGGCGCAGGGCGTCGTCGAGTGGGATCATGGGGGCGCGCCCGGCGGCCATGTGGAGCAGATACAGCAGCGTCTCCATAAAATTGTCCGGTTGCACGGGGCATCCGGGAACGCAAACGATGGGGATATCTCCTTGGGAGCGGAACTGCCAACCGAGATAATCGGGCAGCCCCATACATCCAGTAGGATTGCCTTCCATGGCATGAATTCCGCCGTAAGTAGCGCAGGTTCCCGCGGCAATCACTGCCCAAGCTTTCGGGGCCAGCCAATCGATCCATTGACATGTCGTAATGGGCTGACCGGTTGACCGGTCGGTGCCGAAGGATGCCCAGTAGCCCTCTTGCTTATTGGTTTCGTCCGGAATGGAGCCCTCCATCACCAGGATGAAAGGGTTCGATTTGCCTTTCACCGCGCGATGAAAATGCTCCATGAAATCCTCCCCAACATCCGAGGCCAGGAAGGGATTGTAGAAATGGACCTTGGGAATCCAGGGAAGAGCTCCGAGAACGATGTCCTCGATACTGGGTTGGGTGGCCGCCGTCATGGCGATGGTGTCCCCGTCGCAACCCAGACCGGCGGTTATCCATAGGACATCGATTTCCCCAATGGGCGGGGATTTGCAATCAGAGCGGCGAGCAGGTTCCATGATGAGAATGGCTTCCCTTCCATGCGCAAAACCGCGCCGCTCAGAAAATTGGATCGGTTCATTTTGAGCCGCACGCCCGAATTAGGCAAGCCGTGCCGGCCACTAGTGAAGCTTCTGTTCCCAATCCACCGGAACCCGGCCTCGGGGTCCTGGAACGGGCTGGTTCAAGGGGTGGGCTCCTGGTGGCGCGAGCGTCTGGCCTTCCACCTCGCTCTCGGTTTGGAAATTCCAAAACCACCATTCCCCCGGTTCGAAGCTCTGCATGATGGGATGCCCGGCGGCGTGGAAATGCTTGCGCGCGTGCTGGCTCGGGGAGCTGTCGCAGCAGCCGATGTGACCGCATTCCGCACAGCGGCGAAGATGAAGCCACCAACCGCCCGAGGCCAAACACTCCACGCATCCAGTACCGCTTGGCGGAACAGAAGGATTAATGCCCGCAATGTGTTTCTTCATGTGTCCCTGCCTGGTGATGCCTAACTTGTTGCCTTGGCTGGAGGAGCCAGCGCGACGCTAGCCTCGCTCGTGAGCGGGAGGAAAGTGAAGGTCTCCTGCAGATAGAGGCGGACGGCGGTATCGGTGTGACTGAGGTAACCGATGGAAACGTCCTGGCCGAGATGCAGGGCGAAATCACCGCCACGGGTGGTGAGCACGAACGCACCGGCAATGGCGGGCGCCCAGATAATTTGATCGTTCACCAGCCGCTTAACGTGCTCCAGCACCGGGTAACCGTGGTCGCTGGTCTCGGCCAGTGCAGTATAGGCATCGGCTCCGAGCAGCACGGAGTAGGGACCGTTCACGCCAACCAGGCGCAACTGACTCAGGGCCTGGGCAATGGCTTCCGGGTAATCACGCACGTCAGCGGGGAGGGTCATGATGGGGTTGCTGGTCCCCTGGCGGACGCCTTGAATACCGGCGGCGGCATAGCCCTCGAATATGGCGCCATCCTCGGCAAAAGCGATCTGTCGCGCGGCGTCCTTTGCCGGTTGCCAATCAGAATCGTTGGCGCCGCGGTCGACATCGTCGATCTGCTGGCGATCGAGCTCGAAGGGAACCCGCAACTCGACCAGCGGCTTTACCTCGCGCTGCCTGGCGACGATGCCGTCACCCGGGGCGGCAATCGTAAGCAGGTGGCCGGTGCCGACGGCGGAGAGCATGGTTCCTCCCGACCCTTGTACGTCGACTACGCGCCGTCCGGCGAGGTAGCGCTTGAGGGTGCGTGATGTTTCTTCTTCGATCTCGGCCCATGCCGAATCGGAAATGGGTGCTAGCTCGCGATGGAGATTATTCATGCCGGATGTCTCCTTTAAGGGAACCGATACCGAGAGAACCGTCGTGCACCGACGGGGATGGAGAGGGGTTGGCCACCGGCGGCGCGGGAGCCTCCGCAACCGCGGGTTGATCTTCGGTTACGTCGTCTAGAAACGTCGCTGAGGGCACGAAGAACAGGTTTCCGGTGACGGCGCGGCTGAAGTCGAGCAGCCGGTCGTAGTTGCCAGGCGGCCGGCCCACGAACATGTTCTGGAGCATCTGCTCAATGGTGCGCGGCGAACGGCTGTAGCCGATAAAGTAGGTGCCAAATTCACTCTCCGTGGGCCGGCCGAAGGGCATGTTGTCGCGCAGGATCTTGACTTCTTTCCCATCCTCAACGATGGTAGTGAGCGCGTTATGGGCTGACGTTGGCTTGACTGAGTCATTCAATTCGATGTCGGCTAGCTTGGTGCGGCCGATGATGCGCTCCTGGGCCTCGGTAGAGAGCGCATTCCACGCGTCGAGATCGTGAAGATATTTCTGCACGATGACGTAGCTTCCGCCGGCGAAGGCGGCGTCCTCCTCGCCGATGAGCACGGCGTCAACTGCTGCCGCGCCCCGCGGATTCTCTGTTCCGTCGACGAAACCAATGAGATCGCGGTCGTCGAAGTAGCGGAAGCCGTGCACTTCATCCACCGGCGAAACGGCTTTTCCGATACGCGCCATCAACTGGGTAGCCAGCTCGAAACATAGATCCATGCGCTTGGCACGGATGTGGAATAACAAGTCGCCGGGTGTGGCGACTGCATGCCGCGCCCCGGCGCGAATCTCCCGGAAGGGATGCAGTTCTGCCGGCCGGGGCCGCTCAAAAAGATGGTCCCACGCCTCGGACCCAAACCCCATCACGCAGGAAAGCTGCCCTTCCAAATCACGAAATTCCACCGCCCGCAGCAGCCCGGAGAGATCTGCGCAGAATGAGCGCAGGGCGACGCGATTCTCGGCGCCCGGGTTGAGGTTCACAACCAGGAAGATCGCGGCGCGGGTCAACGAGGCGGCGACCGGCTGCGCAAGAGCGGGCAAACTAGCTACGGGCTGAGGCGCGCTGTTAGGATCGGGTTCCATCAAGTGGGGTCTCGGGGGGTGTGCGGAAATCTCTAATGCATTTTTTGTTAATACTTGGCGGAATGGCCGCGTCGGGTTCAGTCTCCGGGTCTAAACCATCAGCAAAAATGCTTTATCCGAAAATATCACGCCCGTCGCTAAAGCCGGGGAGGCGGGCCGACACTCTGTGCCACCGGCTGCTACTCCCTGATAGCTTGTTTGTTTTCAGCGAGTGCTGTCGAAGACCAACAAAATTGTCATTCCGAAAGCTTTCAGTAGCCATGATATTCGCGTTCCGGGCGGGATAGCACAGGGTGTTATCTTGGCCTTACAACCGACTAAATCGGCGCCGAGAAGGGATGCGATGACGAAAACAACACCCTCCCATGTATCCAGAGCAGAGTTCGAGGAAATATTTCAGGCAGTCTGCAATTGGGGCCGATGGGGTAACGATGACGAGAAGGGGACGCTGAACTACATTCAGCCGGAGCACATCCGGCGGGCTGCGGGCCTGGTGCGTTCCGGGCGGTCGGTCTCGATGGCGATCCCCATCAGCAAGGTGGCTGGGCCCGACAATCCCCACCCTGCAGCGCACCACATGGTTCGCGGCTTTGACATTCGATCGGAGTGGGGAGAGCCTGCATACTCCGCGGATTTCCTGGGGAGTGAGATTCACGGCGATTGTTACACCCACATCGATGCGCTCTGTCACATCGCCATGCATGGCAAGCTCTATAACGGCAAGCCGATAAGCGCTGTGACTTCCCAAGGCTCCACCATTCAGGACATTACTGCTTACGCGCACGGAATCGTCGGCCGCGGGGTGCTGCTCGACATTCCCCGCCTGCGTGGGGTCAAGTGGCTGGAGCCGGGAGAAGCAGTCACCACAAAAGAACTGGAGGCAGCGGAGAAGGCGGCAGGCGTTCGTCTCAGCGAGGGAGATATCTTCGTTTTCCGCACCGGCCATCACCGTCGACGGCTAGAGTTGGGCCCGTGGAAGAACGGATACGGTGGAGAAGGAAAACCCGGCTTGCACGTCGAAACCATCCGCATGCTGCACGAGCGAAAGGTGGCTGCGTTTTTCCCGGATGGCGACGGCGAAACGGTTCCCAGCAATGTGGAAGGAATGGCCGGCCCGATCCATGCCCTGCAAATTGCCTCCATGGGGATGGCTTGCGCCGACAGCCTGCAATTCGAGGAGTTGGTCAAGGTCTGCGAGGAAGAAGCGCGGTGGGAATTTCTAGTGGTAGCTGCTCCTTTGCGCCTGCCGGGTGGTACGGGCTCACTGTTCAATCCTCTTGCTATTTTTTAAAGGACAGGTAGACAGAAAGACGGAGTATCAGATTGTGAAACTTCCGCTGTCATACTCCGAAACAAATCGCGTCCCCTCGTCCACCACATCCGTCAGTTTCCAGGGCGTGCTCTCTTCTACCTGCCCCGCGCTGTGAACTAAAAGTGTTACCTACATGCCCGCTCGCACATTAATTCAGAATACGTCGGGCTACCTCGCCGCAGCGAGCATTAGCCCCTGAATGTCTCACAATGCCCCCTGGGTAAGCGAGGTCCGGTAGTGAGATCTCAAACCGCAACGAATCACGGGTGCCCCATATCTGCCCGGTTTTGGCAGATGTGGGATTCCACGGCCGTCCACCCGTGACTCTCTACGAGCAACAGGTTTTCAGGTCCATGGTCAGCTACACCCTGTACGCGCAGGGGCCGAAGTTTGTGGAATCCCACATCTGCCAAAACCGGGCAGATATGGGGCACCCGTAATTCGTTGCGGACCAGGCCGTGAGAAATTGAGGTTAGCCTCTGAGCTGTTGTTTTCCAGCCCTGGGGCCCGGCAATGTTTCCCCCTGAACGCCGAATGTTTTCGCAACAAAAAAAGCCGAAATCCTTATAGCTTGCCGGGGAACCCCTCTCATAGGCTGAACATCATGAGCGGCGACAGAAAAGATCCGCCTGGGGCTGGCCTTACACGTCGATTGCCGGTAGCCCTCAACCGAAGAACGCTAAACGTGGTGCTGCTGCTAGGATCCCTTTGGACAGCGTGGCTAGCAGCCGCGCCACCTCAAGTTCTGGCCGCCAGTTCTCCTGCCTATCCGCTCAAGCTCAGCGCCAACCGACGGTACCTGGTCGACCAGAACAACACCCCTTTTCTGATTACCGGTGACAATCCCCACGCGCTGCTGGGGATGGGGTCCACGGCAGACGCTGAATTCTACTTTGCCGACCGCCAGACGCATGGATTCAACGCAGTCTGGATGAACCTGCTGGTTACCACCCCCGCTTACTATGACAGCCGCGCTGACGCGAGCACACCGGACGGTATTCGTCCCTTCACCAGTTACATCGCCGGGGGAACAGATGCGGCTCACTATGATCTGACTAAGCCTAACGAAGCATATTTCGCCCGGGTCGATGAGATGCTCACGGCCGCGGCAAATCATGGGCTGGTTGTGTTCCTCGATCCCATCGATACCTGTTGTAAGGCTGCGCCGGGCCGTGGTGTATGGCTGCAGGCGCTGCTCGCTAACGGGCTGGCTGCCGCGACTACCTACGGAAAGTACCTAGGCGAGCGCTACAAGCGCTTCGACAATATCATCTGGTTGCACGGCGACGATTTTAATACCTGGCAAACCGCAGAGAATGACGCAGTGGTTCAAGCCGTGGCAAAAGCGATCAAAGCCGCTGACCCAAGAGCTCTCGAAACCGTCGAGCTAAACGTATTCACGAGCTCTTCCCTGGACGATCAGTCATGGGCTCCGATTATTTCACTCAACAGTACTTACACCTACTCGCCAACCTATATCGAGATGTTGCACAGTTACAATCAGACGCCTGTTATGCCGGCTTACCTGGTTGAGGGGCATTATGACCTGGAGAAGGTCGGCGACCCGACGGATTATGGGAATCCGTGGGTGCTAAGGCGGCAAGGCTATTGGACGATGCTGAGCGGGGGTACTGGTCAGCTTTATGGCAACGCTTACACCTGGCCCTTCATCTCCGGATGGAAGTTTCATATCGACACCGTTGCGGTGACACAATTAATGATCTGGAAAGCATTCTTTTCTTCGCTACCGTGGCAGGACCTCGTTCCGGACCAGGATCACACAGTGGTGACCGCCGGACTGGGAAGTTATGGAAACCTGCAAACCCGGGTCAGCAAGAGTGATTTTTGCACCGCCGCCAAGACGCCCAACGGATCTTTTGTGATCGCCTACTTGCCGACTGCGCGGACGATCACTGTGAACATGGCGAGTTTGAAGTCGCCGGTAAGCGCCAGGTGGTTTGACCCCAGCAACGGAGCTTACACTGCAATTTCCGGCGGCCCATTCGCGAACACGGGAACGCGGCAATTCACGCCACCGGGAAAGAACCAGGACGGCGACAGCGACTGGGTCCTCTTACTGGCTGCCACAGATCTGAATCACGGGATATCCATGCTGCGAAGGTGACGAATTTGGCTGACGCGCCTATTGGTGGGATTCCGCGCCTGCGCCGGGTGCTCTCCCTCTGGGATCTGATTATCTTTGGCATCATGGCGGTGACCCCGAGTGCGCCCGTGACCGTATTTGGGCTGGTCTCTGTGCGGGCCCGCGGGCACACAGTAGACACCATCCTGTTCGCCATGGTGGCCATGGTTCTAACCGCTATCAGCTACGGACGCATGGCGGCCTTGTACCCCACGGCCGGATCGGCCTACACGTATGTGGGCAGAGGAATCAATCCGCACCTTGGTTTTCTGGCGGGGTGGGCGATGTTGCTCGACTACCTGACCATTCCACTTTTCTGCGTCGTGTATGGCTCCCTCATTGTCCAGCGAATGCTCCCCGGAGTTCCTTATGTAATCATCGCTGCGAGCTTTGCCTGCGGGATCACGTATCTGAACGTGCGTGGAATCCGGGCCACGGCCAGGACCAACGACATCCTGCTGGTGTTTATGGGGTTCGTGCTCTTGGTTTTCATATGGCTTGCCATCCGCTATCTGTGGTTGCATGAGGGCTGGGGAGGGCTGTTCTCCAGCGCCCCTTTTTATGATCCGCGCGAATTCCATCTGGCGGATGTGATTCATGCGACTTCTTTCGCGGCCCTCACCTACATCGGATTCGACTCCGTAACCACCCTGGCTGAAGACGTTCACAATCCCAAGCGAAACGTGCTGTTGTCGCTGGTGATTATTTGTTTGTTCACGGGGATCTTCGGAGGACTGCTTACTTACCTCGGCCAGCGGGTCTGGCCGGATTTTCGTACCTTCCCGGACGTGGCCACTGCCTTCATGGATGTCGCGCGGCGGGTGGGCGGAACTTGGCTTTTCGAAGCCATGGTCCTGCTGCTTGCCATCGCCAACCTTGGGGCGGGTCTAACGGGACAGGTGGGGGCGGCGCGCTTGCTCTTCGGCATGGGCAGAGACAACGTCCTGCCCAAGAGGTTCTTTGCCCACTTAAGTGCAAAGACGAATACTCCCTCCTTCAACATTCTGCTGATTGGGGCTTTTACGTTTGCCGGCTCGCTCAGCAAACGCTATGACCTGGTTGGAGAGTTGCAGAACTTTGGAGCCTTCCTGGGGTTCATGGGGGTCAATATTGCGACGATCCGGCAATTCTATTTTCTTCCCATGCCCGGCCGGCAAAGAAGCTTCTGGAAGGACTTCTTATTGCCTGGCATGGGGTTCGTGATCTGTACGATTATCTGGCTGGGGCTGGGAAAGCTGGCAAAGATTGTGGGCGGCCTCTGGTTTGTGGCCGGGTTGATTTATTGTGCTGTGCGCACGCGCGGATTTCGCCTGGAGCCGGTCATGATCGACTTTAGAGAATCTCCATAGAAGTTCTTATGGCCTGCGCAATAGGTCGGTGTCATCTGTTGGCTGGAGAAACGTATGCGATTGAAGAACCAGGTAGCGATCATCACCGGCGCAGGAGCGGGACTGGGAAAGGCCGTTGCCCTGCGCTACGCGGCCGAAGGTGCACAGGTTGTAATCGCGGAAATCAACGCCGATACCGGACGCGCCACAGCACAAGAGATTCAGGATGCGCAAGGGGAAGCCTTTTTTGTCGCAACGAACGTGGCGGAAGAAGCAGAGGTGCGCGCCATGGTGGATGCGACGCTCGAACAATATGGCCGCATCGACATACTCTTCAACAACGCCGGGATCCAGATGTACGGCAAGGATACGCGCCTGCATGAGTTAAGCACTGAAGTCTGGGAGCGCACCCTGGCGGTCAACCTGCGCGGTCACTGGCTTTGCGCTAAATACGCGATCCCCCCGATGTTGAAACAGGGGCGAGGATGCATCATCAACCTCGCTTCGCCCACCGGAATGCGGGGGTATGAGGGCCTGACGGCCTACAGCACCAGCAAGGGAGGCATTACCGCTCTCACCCGAGCCATGGCCGCTGATTATTCCCGCTATCACATCCGCGTGAATGCCATTGTTCCTGGATGCATGGATACGCCCATGAACGCAGCGAGGTTGTCTGACGAAACGATGCGGCAGCGGCGGATCGCCATGACACCTTACGGGCGCCTCGGCACGGGGGAAGACTTGGCAGGGCTGGCAGTTTTCCTGGCCTCCGACGAAGCTGATTACTGTGTGGGGGGATTTTACGCGGTCGATGGCGGTTTGATGGCTATCTAAGCGTATGCGGGCTCACCATGCCGAAGCGTTGGCGAACTTCATGCGGCGTTCCTTACTGAAAGCCGCAGACGCGGCCGTTGGTGAGTGCCGCGTAACAGGAAATCCGGCTACGCTCCGGTCGGGATGACAATTCTATTGCAGGGCCAAGTATTTCTCGCTGAAGCTCTCGCGGGTACCACAGAATTGTCATCCCGACCGGAGCGTAGCGTAGTGGAGGGACCTGCGGTTTCTCTTCCCCTTCGCACACACCCTCTTTAGCCCTCAGTCCCAGGCAAGTGCGGCATGGCTGTTCAGCCGTGCCATCAAATCGTGAACCCTCCCAACAGCCTCTTTCAGACCGTCTTCCGCGCGCATCTTTGCGCCGATGGCCGAGGCCCGCTCCCGCATTTCTGTCGTTCGGGCGGCGGCGATTGCACGAGATAACGTGGCGGCCGTGACCTTCCGGCTGCTCGCCGCGGCGGGCGCTATGCCTCGCTGACGTAACTGCTCGGCCCAAAAAAACTGATCTGCTGCAAAAGGCAGAACAACCGAGGGTACACCCGCGCGGGCCGCGGAATGCGTAGTCCCGGACCCGCCGTGATGAATGACCAGCGACGTGCGAGGGAACAGCCAGTCGTGCGGGGTCTCTCCGATGACGCAGAAATTCGGTGGCAGCCCCACCGAATCCGAGCCGCTCCAGCCTGGATAGAACAGGGCTCGCTGGCCGCCGACGGCAGCAATCACTACATCGAGCAGCGCGCGAAAATCGAAACCCAACATGCTACCGAATCCCACGTAGATCGGCGCGTCGCCCGCGGAGAGAAAGTCTTGCAGCGATCGGGGGCCCTCCCACTCGCCTGCCGGGCGCACCCACTGTCCGCACATCGAAGCGTTGTCCGGCCAGTCTTTCGGCTTCGGCAGCAGGCTCGGCGAGATCCCGTAAAGCACGGGATGACCGGACCAGATCTTGCGCCCGGGCGGCAAACCAACCTTCGAGCGCGCTTCATTGGTGGCTTTGCGAAAGGCGCGCCACAACACTTCGGCGACGAGGCGATAGCTGAAACGGTTGAGCCATCGCGGCATTGACGGCGTGGACAAGAACGGCGATGGGAACGCGGAGGTCGGCGTGAGCGGAATCATTCCCGCGCCGATAACCGGAACGGCCAGTTTCTCAGCCGCGGAGAAACCGATGAACGCAGCGAGACCGGCAACGATCAGCCCGTCGCTGCCCGCTGCGACCTCGAGAACCTGGCGCATCCAGGTGCCGGCGTTTTCGTTGGCAATGTGTGCGAGCGCCTGTGCGGTAGCGTTAAGGTTATTTTTACCCGCAACCACGGATGAAATAGTGCTGACAGACTGCAACGCTCCGCGAATGTCGCCCGCGAGCGCCGCATGCGGGACACCAAGATCGCGAGCGCTACCCAGCGTACCGCCGTCGGCCAGCAAGGTCACTTCGTAACCGGCATCCATCAGTGCGCGGCAGAGCGCTGCGATCGGCCGGGTGTCTCCCTCCGTGCCGTAAGTCAGCGCAACAAGCTTCATACTTTCCTCCCGCGCTTTTGCGCCGCCGCGGCCGGCGGGACAGGCCCATGAAACAACTCCACAGCCGCGCCGAGCTTCCCGGCGCAGCCTGAAATTTCTAGCGGTCAGCAGTGCCCCACATGCACCTTTTCCCATTGTATGATCGCTGGCCGCAGCCATCAGCGAACAGCATTTGCCGTGCACTCGAATTGTTAGACTCGATCCATGAGCGAAGTGCAAGATCATTACAGCAATCTCCTCGCAAAGCACTACACATGGATGTTCGGCGCATCGTTTGACACAAAAGTGTCCGAGCAGAAGACAATTCTTGAGAATGCAGTCCGGCCGGCTGCGGATTGCTCTGGCCTTGGATTAGCTGTGGACCTCGGCAGTGGACCGGGATTCCAGACCATTGCACTTTCTCAGATGGGATATTCTCCGGTGCTTGCCGTAGATACGAGCGAGTCTCTTCTCCAAGAGCTTCAATCTCACCAGGGCGATCGACCCGTGCAAACGATCTGTAGCGATCTCATGAAGTTAAGTGAGTTCGTGTCTCCAGGGACGGCCCAGGTGATCGTGTGTATGGGGGACACAATTACCCATCTCGGCAGCAAGGCTGCCGTAGAAGAGCTCCTTCGCTCGGTCGTCGACGCTCTCATCCCGGGCGGCAAATTTGTTATTAGCTATCGCGATCTAAGCGCAGAGGTTACCGGACTCGATCGGTTCATTCCCGTGTACGCTGACGAAGGCAAAATCATGACCTGCTTTCTGGAATTCGATAGCCCAGATGCTGTGCTGGTTCAAGACCTGGTTTACAGCCGTGAAGGCTCCAAATGGCTACTTGAAAAGAGCAGCTACCGAAAGCTACGCTTGCCGATTGATTGGCTTGAAGATGCAATGGTGCGGGTTGGCTTCATCGTTCACAAGGGGCAGGCGGGGAGACTGATTTGTCTCGTCGGACAGAAACCCCACGGTTTCTAATCAGACACCCGGCCTCCCATTAACCCTGGTTGGAACCGGCCGTTGTCAGCAGTAACGCTTCAGCGAGAACAGCACGGAAATTTCACCGCTAAATAATGCTGTTTCACTGCGCAGCCTGAGGAGTTCGCCGAATCTGGCTTCCTACCTTGGTTCCGGCGGACTAACATGTCGGAGGCAGGAAATACATGCTGCGAGAAACAATTCGGCAACTTGCTGCCTCGCTCGACCCCCACAAATTTGTTCGTGTTCACCGGTCTGCCATCGTGAATGTGAATCACGTCCGCAAGATTCTACGAGATGGCCGGACAGAAGGATGGTTGCTACTGTCGAACGGTCAACGGATCAAAATGAGCAAAGTCGGCTGGCAGAGTTTGCTTTCCAGCGCTGACATCGCGAACCCTTCAAGGGTTGCTAAAGCCCAGCGGTGAACCGGCGGCCATTCTTTCGCGGTTTCAATTGCTGCTAAATCGAGTCGCTCACCGACGAATGTATGGAATTCACTTGTCTGTATAACCGACTAGAACGAAGCCGCTGGCGCGGCGGACACTGCCTTAGCGTGGAGCAGCCAGCAGCGGTGGCTGAGGTAAGGTTGGGTCACAAGGAGGGAGGTTCCTGTGACCCATCTACGCAAGAAGATGCTGGAAGAACTCCAGCGGCGCAACTACTCCGAGGGAACGACGCGAGCGTATCTGCATGCGGTCGAGCAGTTCGCCGTACACTTTGGAAAATCACCAGACAAGTTGGGGCCGGATGATCTCAGAAGCTATCAGGCATATCTGCTGGTCGAGCGCAAGCTGGCAGTGGGAAGCGTGGTGGCTCGCGTTGCAGCGCTTCGCTTCTTCTTCGTTCGCACACTCAAGCGACGTGAGTTCCGGGAAGAGTTACCGTATCCGAAATCCCATCGGCGGTTGCCGACGGTGCTGAGTCTGGAAGAGGTCGCCCGGCTCATCGATGCCGCCGGCAACCTCCAGCAGCGCGCCTTGCTGATGACCCTCTACGGCACAGGCATGCGGCGGACAGAAGTATCGATGCTCAAGGTGCGCGATATCGACAGCCGGCGCATGATGATTCGCGTGGAGCGCGGCAAGGGAGGAGCAAGTCGCGATCTACCACTCAGCCCCGCCCTGCTGGAGACCCTGCGTGAGTATTGGCGCTGGAAGAAGCCGGGGATCTATCTGTTTCCCAGTAGCATCGGACGACATGATCAGGATAGACCCATATCCGACAAGACCGTTTGGTACGCCTGTAAAGAAGCTGCCGCCCACGCGCATATCACCAAGCATGTAACGCCTCACACTTTGCGCCATAGTTGGGCCACGCACTTGCTTGAGGCAGGAACCGACCTGCGTACCATTCAGGTTCTACTCGGCCATGGAGATCTGGAGACCACAGCAAAATATCTTCATCTGTCGCAGAGACATTTACAGACAGTAGCCAACCCACTGGAGAGTCTACGACTCTCCAGTGTCAGCCAGGCAGGCCGCAGCTATCACCGCGCTAAAAGATGATGCGGCCTGCTGTTGAAGTAGCTGACATCCTTCGAATCCAGGGTGACCGCTTCCGGGAGGAGAACCGCTCCTGGCTTGGCTATCAGCAACTCAGCGTGATGCGGGCTATTACCTCATGCCGCACGGCCTCCCTCGGAGGCCATCTCGACGCCTGCTCAGGCTGTGACCATCAGGCCATCTCCTATAACTC
>CAWGDH010000016.1:0-463873 GCA_963821215.1 uncultured Acidobacteriaceae bacterium
GATAGGGAGGAACAGAGGATTTGGATCGCAAGCTCTTCGACAAGGCCGATTCCTTAGGTCCTGTGGATACCTGCTACTAGCGCTCGGAATCGCGACAAGTGGCCCAACATCGCTCGATGCTCAAGCTTTGCCGGCAGCTTCTAAGGTGGTCGACTTGCAGGTGGGGACAGCCTTCAGCTTAGGAAATTCCGATTATCAAGCAACATCGGCGCTTAAGGGATTTGGGTTCTATACAAGTGCGGATTTCAGGTATCACTTCGGCATCGAGGCGGAGTTCCATCAACTCGAAGATCCAGGCTCCCCGAAGAGCATATATGAGCGCACCTATGAAATAGGACCACGTTACGTTCTGCACTTTGGTCCTTTCGCACCCTATACAAAGCTCATGGCGGGCCGAGGCGTATTCAACTTTCCTCCGTCACCTAGCGATCTGTCGGCGGGGCCTGCGGCGAATTTGGCCTACAACATTTGGGCGGTGGGCATCGGGTCCGACTACTCTCTTCGCCCATCCCTCAATGTCCGCATTGATTACGAATACCAGCGTTGGAACGGCTTCCCGCCGAATGGCTTGAGCCCAGAAGTTTTTAGCTTCGGGGTCGCTTACCACTTCCACTGATTTGCTTCAACCGCGGAGGAAACTGAGATCCATGTCAAACGCGAGCCGTAAAGAAATGAGTCATCAGCTATTGCATTTCCATGTGTGTACTCATTGCAGCAGTCCATTCCGTAGAGAGGAAGTTGAGGGCCGTGTACATACCACAGGGCTATTTCTCTGTCCTAAATGCGAGGTCGAAGGTCCATTAAATATCGAAATCCGTGAAGTAGACAATGCGAACTCTCACCCGCCCACGTCTGAGTAAATCACATGGCCAGCGGCAGTTTTCGCTGCGCTGTCTGGCCAATGACGCCGAACTTCCTACTGGCAGCCTTGACGAATTCACTTCACCAGTCGAGATTTGGTGTCGGCACGCATAGCAAGGCTTGTAACAAGGCGAAGACGGGGTTCAGCCAGCGGCCGCATCGTAATACCGTCACGAGCAATCCTCCACGCCGCCGAACGTGGCAGGAATGCAAGCCCCTGGTGCTCACGGATCAGTTCAGAGGCTTCTTCGGGACTGGTGAAGTGGTAGATGTCCGACGGATAAGCAGCTCTGTCCGCGCCGACGGAGTGAATGGTGTCGTACAGATGGGCGTTCGCGTGCTTCCCAAGCAGCATCCAGTTCCGCCTGTGCATCTGCTCCAGGCGAACCTCTCGGTATGCTGCCAGCTCGTCCTCCATCGGCATTGCAATGTAAAAGGGATTGTCCGCAATGTTAAGGACGCTTAGCTGTGGTTTTTGGGGGACGCCGGTTATCACGGCAAGGTCGAGTGTACCTGTGCTGACCTGCCGAGCTAGTTCATTGGAAAAGTTGCTCCAGAGCTTGATCCTCATCTCGGGAAAGAGCGAGAGATGAATGGATAAGAAGCGTTGAGACCAGAATCGGTTCGGTATAGGAAGACTTGCCGATATTGAGGATCTCATTCGGGCCATCGAGGACGGCCCGAGCCGACAGAACCGCCCGTTCTGCATGGGAAACAACTTCACGCGCCTCGACGATGAAGACCCGCCCTGCCTCTGTGAGTTCGGCAACTTGATGACTGTGTTTGAAGACCTGAAAGCCAAGCCCACGCTCCAGCTTGAATATCTGTTTACTGAGTGTGGATTGGCTCATGTTCAGCCTTTCGGCTGCTCTTGAGAAATGAAGTTCTTCGGCAAGCACAATCGCTGCTTGCAGCAATCGGATCTCAGGTAGGACCATGATCTATCCTCCAGTTGGATTCTGGGAAGGACAGCAAATACTTCAAGAAGGCTGAATCAACCGCCTGATGCGGATAATTGTAATCCTGAATCGCGTCTATTTGTAGCGCCACGAACTATCGCATACGGTGTCGTCATTCCAAAAAGGAATGACGCTCGCCCAAATTTTCATTGGACGACATCGCCCTGAGCGTGGAAGCTCGATAGAGAACGTGTTCGGTAGCCGGGAGGTAATGGTATGAGTGCGCGATTCTCAACCGAATCGGAACGCGCGGCAAACGCGCAAAGCAGCTTCGCGAGGTCAGGGGAAGACTCCTCCAATCTGGAGGATGTCAGCTTTCTCCGTCTTCCCGACGTCAAAGCCGTCACAGGGCTCTCGAAGACCAGCCTGTACACCCTGATTCGGGATCGAAACTTTCCCGCACCTGTCCGGCTCGGACCACGGGCCGTTGCATGGGTGAGGTCAGAGGTGAAGCAGTGGGCGGCCAATCGCGTTCTCGAATCTCGGACTACCGCATGTCCATCTAACGGAAGACGCTTTCCGCATTCAGTTCGCCCAGAATCGGGCGCTTCGTCGAGACGATCGGCTTAGGCAGCCATTGCTTGCCTACCCTTGGCAAGCTGTCCTTCCAGATAATCAGCCCACCATTGCATCATCACGGTGCGTTGCTTGAGATACTTGGCGTGATTGTAGGCCGCCGCAACCTTGTTGCGCTTCATATGGGCAAGTTGCAGTTCAACATGAGGCTCATCAAAGCCACTCTCATTCAGAATGGTCGATGCCAAGCCCCGAAACCCATGCCCTGTCATGCGCCCCTGATAACCCAGCCTGTACAGCGCATACAGAATAGTGTTGTTGCTTATCGGCTTGTTCTTGTCGTTTGCGCCAGGGAAGACCAGACGCCCATTACCTGTGAGCAATTTGAGCGCGCGTAAGACCTCCACGGACTGACGGGACAAAGGAACGATGTGTGGCGTATCCATCTTCATCCGCTCTGGTGGGATGATCCAGCGAGCATTGTCGAGATCAAATTCCGTCCAGGGCGCTTCAATCAACTCGCTGGTGCGAACAAATGTATAGGCCATCAGCTTCATGGCGAAACGCGTTATCGCATCTCCGTTGTAGTCATCCATTCGTGCCAGCAATTCCGGCAGATCTTTGGCGTCCACACGGGCAAAGTTCTCGCTCTTGGCTTGCGCCAGAATGTCCCGTGGCTTGAAGTCGGCTGCCGGGTTACGGGTAGCGATACCGTGAGCAATCGCATACCGAAAAATCTGCCCCGTGGTCTCATGCACTCGCTTGGCGACATCTCTCGCCTCACGTCCTGCGACCGAAAGCATGAGTTCCCGAATGTCCGCCGCTGTCACCGCGTCGATGAACTTGTGACCGTATGCGGGGAAAACGTCGGCTTCCAGACGCCGCATGACGGTATCGGCATGACGGGGTGACTTGCCAACGGACCAGACCGCCCACCATTTACGAGCAATTTTCTCGAAGCTGCTTTCGGCTTCACGCAGCCGCGCTTCGATCTCCCTTTGCTTGGCCTCGGATTCCGCCTTGCGTTCGGCCATCGGATCGACACCACCGGCCAATGTCTTTCGGGCTGCAAAGTGCAGTTCGCGGGCATCCTTGAGCGAGACGAGCGGGTACTCGCCAAAGGCCATCATCTTCTCTTTGCCCTCAAAGTAGTAGCGCCAGCGCCAGAGCTTCGCGCCGGAGGGAGCGATCAGCAGACAAAGGCCACCGCCATCGGTCAGTTTGTACGGTTTGCCAGCGGGCTTTGCGTTCTCGATCTCCCGAATCGTGAGTGCCATGTGAGCCTCCAATCTTGCGGGTACATTCGATACCCGCAATTTGTCCTCACTATACCCGCATCCGTACCCGCAAGATAGTCTGGTTTCCCGCGAACGCTATGCGAACCACCGCGAACGCTAAATGCTCGTAAGTTGCACAAAATAAACCGCGCCGAGAGTTCGGAGCGGTTCAGGGTGGGTCGGAGAAGTACGGTATTGGTTGCCCCCCAGGGATTCGAACCCCGATATGCTGCTCCAGAGGCAGCTGTCCTACCATTGAACGAGGGGGCAATGCGGTATATAAGAAGCCGGCAGATTCGCCCGGCCTCTCTATTTTAAGAGCAGGACCCGGTGCGGTCAATGCGAGCGGATCCGTTCTTACTCTTCCCTGAGCACCTGCAGCGGCTTTTGGCCCAGGATGCGGAAGCTGGCCGCCCAACCGGTCACCGTGGCCAACACCGCCGTTCCTACCAAGGCTAAGACTGTCGCCAGCCACTCCACGTGAAAGGCTACATCGAGCCGATGCAGCAGCACCCGTGAAAGCAGGTTGGCAAAGATCACTCCGACAAACCCCGCGAGCAGTCCCAACACGATGAATTCGACGCTAAAGACCGCGGCGATGTGGTTTCGCTTGGCGCCCAGGGTCTTGAGCACCACCACCTCACGCACCCGGCGGAATTGCGTGCTGGCAATGCTCGAGGCCAGAATCACGGCACCTGCAAGGATAGAAAAAGCCGCCAGGAAGCGCACTACGATCGTGATCTGCTGCACTACTCCCTGGATGGTCTCAATGACATCGGCAATGTTGATCACCGTCACCGTGGGATAGGCGTTAAACAGCGCCCGCTGCACCACTCCCACCTGCTGCGGGTCCACATGCGCCGCGCCATACCAGATCACAGGCAGCCCGGCGAGCGCCCGCGGAGTGAGGATGAACTCACTACGCGAATAGACATGCTGGCCATTGTGGCGGATGACCGCAACGACATTGGTCGGCATCGTTCTTCCATTCGAGGTGAAGACGATACGGGAACCAAGGTGCAAATGCAGCCGTTGCGCAATGTGTTCGGTCACGACGAGGGATTGTCCATCGTCCTTGTCCCACCATGTTCCCTGCACCATCGTGGACCCCTCAGGCAGCGCGTTTGACCAGGTCAGGGATACGGTCTGGAGCAGGCGCTTCGGGTAATTCTTCAGCGTGAGTCCTTCCGCCGCCGTGCCATCCACCGAAATAATCCTCCCCGCCACCGAGGGCAGCGTCTCCACTTCTCCCCGAACCGCCGGCTGCTGGGCCAAGAGGTGCTTGACGCCGTCCAGTTCCTTGCTGCTGATATCGACCAGGAAAATATTGGGCAGGTTCGGGCCGGAGGTTAGTTTCATCTCCCCAATCACACCATGCTGCATCAGAAAGACGGTCAGGATAAGCATCACGCCCACGCCCAGCGCCGCCAGCACAGCGGCGGATTGATTGCCGGGCCGATACAGGTTAGCCAGGCCATGGCGAACGGCAGATTGCAAATGCATCCGGGTTCGCGCAAGAAAGGCACGTAGCACGCGCAGGGTCAGCGCCGCCATTCCGAGGATGACCAACAGCAGCGCGCACAAGGCCCCCGCAAACCAGCGCCCCACTACGACCGAATCGGAAAGCGCCGCAGCGATGGCGCCCAAACCCAACAGGATGACGATGGCAATGATCCACTGCGCCTTGCTCTGGCTCAGGCGGGTCCACCAACTTCGCTGCATGCTTGGCTCCTCCACCATTCTGCGCAAGACCAAATTGGGCCGAACGGAACGAATCTGCAGCAGCGGCGGCAGGCAGAAGAGGACGGTGGTCAGAATCCCTGTGCCCAGTCCCGCCAGCGCGGACTGCCAGGGGAACTGAAGATCCAGTTGTATGGGCAAGAACCGGCCCAACAAGCTGGGGAAAATCCACTCCACCCCCAGCCCCAGAGAAGCGCCGATCAGTCCTCCCACTAACCCCAGCAGCACCGTCTGAAAAAGATAGATACGCAAGATGTCAGAGGATCGCGCGCCGATGGACTTCATGATGGCGAGCACCTCGACTCTTTGCTGCAGGTGCGCGCGCATGGCCATCGCCACTCCAACTGCTCCCAGCACCATTGCCACCAGGCAAATCAGGCTGAGCAGTCCGGTGGATCGTTTCAGGCCGTCGGTGAGCGCCGGGTTGCTTTCCCTGAAGTCCGTCACCTGCGCATCGGGCAACACCTGCTCCAGGCGCGCGCGCACGGTGGCGATACTGCCGCTGTTACGAGATAGCTTGAAGAGGAAGCGCTCTCCCGAGCGGCTACCCTGCTGCAGCAGGCCGCTCTTTTCGAGCGCGCTCTGGGTCATCATCACACGCGGACCCAGCCCCATGCCTGAACTCATACGGTCCGGCTCGCGCACCAGGATGGCCGCGATGCGGAAGGTGGAGTCGCCGATCTTCAGGCTGGCGCCTACCTGGGTGTGCAGCCGTATGAGCAGATCATCGGCAACCACGACGGTTGCATCAGTGAGCACCTGGCGCAGATCTCCCGCGGGCTGGAGTACGACCGTGCCATAGAAGGGATACTCCTGCGGATCGACCGCCTTGAGCGAAACCAACAGGGGCACGGGATCGCCAGGGGACGAGACCATAGACACCATGTCGCTTACTTCGGTTCTCCGGATGCCATGGGAGGCCAGCTCATTCAGCTGCTGCTCCTCATCGTGTGTAGGCTGGCGGAACATACGCGCGGAAAGATCGGCGGCCATGATGGTGCGCGCCTCACCCAGCAGGGTTTTCTGAAACGAGTCGCTAAAGCCGCGCACACCCGTAAGCGCGGCGACCCCAATCGCCACGGACAAGATCACAAAGAGAAACTTGGTCCGGGAGGCCTGCAATTCGCGCCAGGCGATCTTTGCCGCCGAGGTCCAGGTTAGTGTAGGTTTCGCCATATCAAGCCGGCCTCTGCATGGTGTCTTCGACTATCATGCCGTCGCGCAGCACGATGCGGCGATCGGCGTGGACGGAGACCTGCGCATCGTGCGTCACCAGCACCAGGGTCGCGCCGCTGGTGCGATTTCGTTGGAGCAGCAGATCGAGTACATGGGCGCCGTTCTCGGAGTCGAGATTGCCCGTGGGTTCGTCGGCAAAGATGATGGGCGGCTGGAGAACGAAGGCGCGAGCCAGGGCAACCCGCTGCTGCTCCCCACCCGAAAGCTGAATGGGATAGTGATGCATGCGGTCGCCGAGCCCTACACTGCGCAACAGTTCTTCGGCTGCACCGCGGCCGTTCCCAGAGCCGTTCAGTTCATGAGGCAGCAAAACGTTTTCGAGCGCGGTGAGCGTCGGTATCAGCTGAAAGGATTGGAAGACGAAGCCCAACTTTTGACCGCGCACCTCGGCCAGCTTGTCTTCCGGCAGACGACTGATCTCGGTACCATCAATCAGGACCTCGCCTTCGGTGGGAGAATCCAAACCTGCCAACAACCCCAGCAGCGTGCTCTTGCCGCTGCCTGAAGCGCCCATGATGGCCACGAATTGCCCGGATGGGACCAGCAGATCGATGCGCTTGAGGATCTCGATCGTCCGGCTGCCGTTGCGAATCGACTTTTTCAGTCCGCGCACCTCAATCATTGCCTGCCCCATCCCCAAGCTTTGCTATACGAACCCAGGCAGGAAAATGTTCTACAGTGGGCTTGTGACCTACCGACGACTCGCCTGCGTTCTCTTCGCCAGTTCCCTGCTTGCCGGTTGCCGGTCCAAAGCTCCCGAAGCGGCGGCTCCTGAACCGGCTGCGGCTGCATCCGATTCTTCGCCGGTTTCCTCTCCGGTCAGCGATGCTCCAACCGACGGGCGGCCGGTGATCATCGCTTTCGGCGACAGCCTCACTGCCGGCTACGGCGCCGACCTGGGCGACAGCTATCCCGACTACCTGCAGAAGGATTTGAACGCGAAGGGCTATCAGTACCAGGTAATCAATCAAGGCATCAGTGGAAACACCACCAAAGACGGAGTCGATCGGCTGCAGGACGCATTGCGTCTGAAACCAGCGCTGGTCATTGTGGCCTTCGGTGGGAACGATGGTTTGCGCGGGCTGCCCATTGCGAATACGCGTGAGAATCTCGATCAAATCGTGGCCACGCTGCTGCATTCCGGGACCAAGGTAGTGTTGGGTGGCATCACCCTTCCGCGGAACTATGGCCCCGACTACATCCGGCAATTCGACCAGACCTACGTGCTGCTGGCAGCGAAGTATCACGTACCGCTGCTGCCGTTCCTGCTGCAGGGCGTATATGGAGTTCCCGGCGGAATGCAGGCCGACGGCATTCATGCCACCGACCAAGGCAACGCCCAGGTGGCAAGAAATCTTCTTCCCCTGGTTTTGCCCTTGCTGAAGAAATCGTAAGCCGGGGGCCATCAACCGAGAACCACAATGGGTTGAAAAAGCGTGCCGGCCACGCGGCGGACAATGGCAACCAGGTCATGCTGACCAGCGAATACCTTGGCCAGCGGAGCAGTGGAGTACTCGGGCAGGTTCACGGTGTTCCCGTTTCTCAGGCGCCCGGCGATCCAAATATCGGCGGTGGTGGCGGGCAGTGCCGGCAGCAGCGTCCGCGGGTGAGGGAGTCTTTGGTCCAAAGTGCCGGCTGCCGCCTGGTCGCTCAGTTCCTCCAGTGTGAGCGCCTGGGCAAGGGTAAAAGGACCGGCGGCCACACGGCGCAGCCGCGCCAGGTGAGCACCGCAGCCCAATAACTTTCCCAGGTCATGCGCCACCGAGCGCACGTAGCCTCCCGAGGCGATGCGTATGGTGAACTCTGCGTACTCGCCTTCCAGGGGACCGATGACAAACTCCTCAATCATCAGGGACACGGGTTTCAGAACCACGGCCTCGCCCCGCCGCGCCGCCTTGTAGGCAGGTTTGCCGTCAACCTTCTTGGCAGAGAAGGGCGGCGGAGTCTGCTCTATCTGTCCTTGAAAAAGCGCGGCTGCAGCCTGGATTTCGTCGTTCGCAGGCAATCGGGCTCCCATTTCGGCCGGCGCCACCGGAGTCCCCTCGGCATCGTAGGTATCGGTGGCAAAGCCAAAACGGATGGCTCCGGTGTAGGTCTTGGTGAGCGGTCCAAAGAATTGAGCCAGGCGGGTGTACTTCCCCATTAGTACCGGCAAGACTCCTGTCGCCATAGGATCAAGCGTACCCAGATGCCCGGTCATGGATTCGCCCGTGACACGGCGCACCCGGGAGACGACATCGTGGGATGTCATCGCGCTCGGTTTATCAATCACCAGGAGCCCATTCACACTCTCTACTATAGAGACTCCTGACAGGCCATTGTCATGCAGCCGGTTTTACGATTTCATCGGACTGCTTTTCTGGCTGTTCGATCATCTTGGCGGCTAAGTCCTTTGTTTCTCGAGATGATCAAGATAAGGGAACGAGGCCCCTACAGGCTGTTCTGCGGACGCGACTGGACGAGGGAGAGAAACTCGGCGCGCGTATTTTGCTGGTGGAAGACTCCTACCATGGCAGAAGTCACGGTGGAGGAGTGCTGCTTCTCCACCCCACGCATCATCATGCAAAGATGCCTGGCCTCGATCACCACGCCCACACCCTGGGGGTCGATCGCATCCTGAATGGCATCGGCTATCTGCCGGGTAAGCCGCTCCTGTACCTGCAAGCGCCGCGCAAAAACCTCGACCAGCCGCGGAATCTTGCTCAGGCCGATGACTTTTCCGTTAGGGATGTAGGCCACATGGACCTTGCCGAAAAACGGCAACATGTGATGCTCGCAAAGGGAAAAGACCTCGATGTCGCGCACAATCACCATCTCGTCGTAATCGACGTCGAAGAGCGCGCCGCGCAGAATCTTGTCCGGGTCCTCCTGGTAGCCCTTGGTGAGAAAGCTCATCGCCTGCTCGGTTCGTTGAGGCGTCTTCAACAGACCGTCGCGGTTGGGATCTTCACCCAAACGCGTGATCAACTCGGCGTAGAGATCCTGGGTGGAGTATCCACTCAACCCTCTTCCAACAGGGGGCTTACGAACGACCGCTGGGTGTGCCATGCTTTCCCTTTCCCGCATATTCGAAAAAATTGTTCCGCGTCTCTTCCACCCTCACTCGTTCAAGATCAGCGTGAACAAAGTGCTCCGCGAGCAGGTTGTGAATGGCTATACATAGATTCTCGGTGGTGGGCACCTGATGCGTGAACTGCTCATCAAAATTTAGATTCGTGTGATCAAAGCGATCGATCACCGTTTTTTGCACGCAACCATCAAGGTCAGCCAGGTTGCAGACCATGCCGGTCACTGGATCTACCTGGCCTCCAACCGTTACCTCGACAACATAATTATGGCCGTGGCCGTGGGGATTGCTGCACTTGCCATAGACCGCCCGATTTTTTTCCTCGCTGTATTCCTCTGAATACAGACGATGCGAGGCACTGAGGACATATCTTCGCGATAGATAAGCTCTCATGCCTCACCGTAGTAATCAGAGAACAGGTCGGGTGTCTCGTAAACCCGGATGCGGTGAAGCCTGGCTCCCTCGATTCGATTTTCCAGGCGTTTCCAGATGGCAATGGCGAGATTCTCAGTGGTGGGAATCACATGCTTGAATTCCTCCACCTCGAGATTCAAATGGCGGTGATCGTACACATCGACCACTTGGCGATGCATCACCTCTTTGAGCTCTTTCAGATCGACCACAAAGCCTGAAACCGGGTCCACTTCTCCCTCCACCGTGACTTCCAGGGTGTAGTTATGCCCGTGACCGCTGCGATTCGCACACTTGCCAAAAAGACGCACGTTTTCCGCCGCCGACAACTGGTCCGACCAGTAGTAGTGGGAGGAGGAGAATTCAGCCTTTCGAGTGAGAAGAATCATAAGCAACCAATCGCCCGCAAAGCACAGTCTACCTAACTAGTATAGCGGTTTGGGGCTCCTGCTTTGAGATGCTCCAGGGCCGGTATCTTATTCATTTTTTTGAGGTTGAGTATTTTTACTTACATTTAAGATGGAACACGGTTTATGCAGTGGGAACAAATTCAAGTCTTGGGAACCCGGCTTTCATTGCTTTTGAGTGGAGTAATCTCTGCCCTTCCAGGACACCCGGTTGCGCACCGTGTGCTGCCACCAGCTTCTTACCAATAGCAGACAGAAGAGGGGTAGCGCACATACGGAAATCGCGCAGTCGATAGCAGAAAAGTTGGATTTCGCAACCCGTGCATAGAATCGCCACAGGACTCTCAACCAGACGAGAGCCAAGGCGAAGCGAGCCAGAGGGATTGGAAAAAAACGCCACAGCAGCAGTGGCAGGATAACCATGAGGAGTAGATCGAGAGCCTTCCCTGCCGCCATCATCAGAGGGTAGCCAAAAAGTCTGGCTAGGTTTTTGGTCCAACCTTCAAACATCGCGCCAAAGCTGCGGTACATCTTCGTGCTGAGCGCGTCGGGCGCGTAGCGGAAGCGGATGGGATATTTACGACGCTTTAACAGGAAAGCGAAATCCACATCCTCCAGTAGCGAGCCGGCCACTGTGGCATGGCCGCCAACCTGAAAGTAAATGGCTCGCTGAACCATCATGAATTGGCCATTCGCAGCCGCCACCCGAGACTCCGCATCAGAAACTTTTTGCGGAGGATAGGCCAACGCGAGTTCGGCAAAGATCAGGGGCATGAGGGCACGCTGCCAGAAGCCCGTCACCACTTGCTTCGGAGAGTAGGAGAGCATTACTACATGCGCATGTTCCGCTTCGTGAATAGCTCGGCGCAGACCACCCGCCCGGTGAATGGTATCCGCATCGGTGAACAGGAGCCAGTCTCCGCGCGCATGTCTAGCCGCGGTCCAGACAGCATTTGCTTTTCCTGTCCAACCAGGTTGGAGCGGCGCAGGATCGAGGACGTTGACGCCCGCCATACCGAGCGCGATGGAGCGGGTGGCGTCGGTCGAACCGTCATCCACCAGCAAGAGCTCCCAGTCCTCTCCCAGAGCAAAGCCCTCTTCCGACTGGGCCAGCAGAGACTCGAGGCATGGCCGGAGAACATCGGCCTCATTGCGGGCGGGCACGATGATGGAGAGACGCATCGCCGATCTTCCTTTCTCCGGATTTCCTGTGCGGCTCGCGGCTGCGGCGGACTTCATGCGGCTTTCCTTAATGAAAGCCGCACACGCGGTCGCGTCCAGGGCAGCGTACAGGAAATTCCGGGTCGCGCAGCCGAGCGGCTTTGGCCGCTGCGCAACCCCCGCCGGCGTTATAGAAAATGCACTTACACGCAAGTCCTCTCGCGTTCTCGCAGTCACGATGTTCACGAAGGGCGCAATAAAATTCGCGTGATTTTGTGCCAGAATACAACAAGAAGCATGCTTTGCCCCCTGCGCGAAACCTGCATTCCTGTTCCACTTCGCACTGAGAAGACGCCTTGGTCAGTTGATGTTTCAAACGAGGCGGAAAAATGACATCGCGGCCCAGCGCTTCTCCCCTGCCATTAGTGTCCGTCATCATTCCCTGTTACAACTCGGCCCGTTATCTTGCCGAGACGCTCGAGAGTGCATTGCTGCAGACTTACGGTCCGATTGAGATCGTCGTGGTGGATGATGGCTCGACGGATGGGACTGCCAGAATTGCCCGATCGTATGGGGTTCATTACATTTACCAGGCAAATCGCGGTATCTCGGCTGCACGCAATACGGGTATCCTGCACAGCCGGGGAGAGTATGTTTTGTTTCTCGACCATGACGATCGCCTTTTGCCCAAAGCTGTCGAAACCGGGGTCCGGCTCCTCGAAGAGCATCCGGAGTGTGTGCTTGCGGTGGGCGAGCATCGGTATATCGGGCCCGACGGAACGGCGATTGGATATTCAAACAAGTGCGCCGCCGGACGCGATCACTATCAGATGCTGCTGGAACATAATTTCGTTGAGACGCCCTGCTCAGCGCTTCATCGGCGTTCGGCATTAGCGTTGACTGGCGCCTTCGACGAAAGCCTGCAAGGCGCAGAAGATCATGAGCTTTACCTGCGCACCGCCCGGAAAAGCAGTTGGGTCGCCCATGAAGCACCGGTCGCCGAGTACCGGCTTCATGAGTCCGCCACGTCCCGCGATGCAGAGCGAATGCTGGAGGTGGGCTATCGGGTGCTGGAGATGGAGTTGCCCTATCTGCAGGGTGACCGGGAGAAGTTGCGTGCCCATCACCGGGGGGTGAAATTTGTGGAGAGGCAGTATGGGCGGCGGCTTACGCGCGAGCTCCTGAGCAGCGGAAGCCTGACGAGCCCGGAAAACCGGCGCAAGCTGAAGCTTTTAAGACGTCATTATCCGCTGGGTTTCGTGGCCGTCCTGGTTTGCCACCTTCTGCCGCCAAAGCTGCTGAATCTACTGCTCGCTTCGCAAGCCCATCATGCCCAACGCATGGAACACGCCCGGCAAGCGCATCGTCGCGAGAGCCTTTCCCTGAGCTGACGCAAAGCTGGCTTGAGCAGGCTTGAGCAGGGTGGAGGGCTGCGCATTCCGGCCGCATGGAAGTATTATTAAAGACGTGGCACTTCGTACACGCGGCTTCATCTTCCTGCTCTCGCTCCTGTTGGCCGCAGGCTGCGATCGTGGCGATCATCCTCGCCAGATTGGCAAACCAGCGCCTGATTTTACCATCCACGACAACGGACGCAGTCTGCAGCTAAGCAGCTACCGTGGCAAGGTCGTTCTGCTTAATTTCTGGGCCAGCTGGTGTGCTCCTTGTGTAGAGGAGATTCCTGCGCTTAACCAACTGCAGCGGCAGATGCCGCAGCTGGTTGTGGTGGGCGTGGATGTGGACCAGGATCCCGCCGCCTACCAACGGTTTCTTGCCCGGCACGAGGTCGATTTCCTGACTATCCGCGATGCCCAGCAGCATAGCAACGCGCTTTTCGGAACTTTTGTTTTCCCCGACACTTACGCTATCGATCGCAGCGGCCATATCCGGCGTAAGTTCGTCAGTGCGCAGGATTGGACCTCGCCGGAAATTGTGGATTATCTTTCCCATCTATAGACACTTGCTATGATGACCTCATGACGACCAATCTTGACGTTCTCTATCGCTATGAACTCCACCCCACGGAGGCGGCCATGATTGCGTTAGGCAAGGCTCGTGGGGTCTACGGGATTCGTAAGATCATGCTCGACGAGCAGCAGAAAACGATGCGGGTGGAATTCGACTTCACCAGGCTCAATCGTGCGGTGGTGACCGAACTACTGCGCAGCGCCGGGATCGACATTGTAGAAGAGATCCCTCTGGCGGCTCCGCTGCCGCCTAAGGAAGAGCCGGCTGGAACATTGCCGGCAAAATAGGCCTGGGGGGACAAGCGTCCCTCCGGCTAAGCTGATACACCTTTTGGCCAATCAGACGTCCCTTCCCTGCACCCATACCCTTTCGGGTTCCCTACCCTGATACACACCCCGTGCACCTGCTTCTCCGGGTTTCCGAGCCGGAAAACCGTGATGCCCCATCACGAGGCTGCCGATATCGCTAATTGAGTGTCTGCGCCGGTATGGGGCAGACACCCAAGACAAACCTGCGATCGGGAGCGTAATGAAGCCATTCCTCATGCGAGCCTTGGCGTGTGAGTGGGTGCTCATGGTGTTGCCGATGCTCGCCGCTCAAGCGCAGAACGCTCCGCCTGACCTTACGGCGCTGAAGATCGAAGACCTCATGAATGTCGATGTGACTTCAGCTTCGAAGAAGGAGCAGAAGCTGTCCCAGGTGCCGGGAGCGATTTTCGTGATTACGCCGGAAGATATTCGCCGCTCGGGCGCGATCAACATTCCCGATTTGTTGCGGATGGTGCCTGGACTGGAGGTGGCCCAGATCAATCCCAGCACCTGGGCGATCAGCGCCCGCGGTTTCAATGGTGAGTATTCCGACAAGCTTCTGGTTCTCATCGATGGCCGCACAGTCTACACGCCGAGCTTTTCCGGAGTGTTCTGGGATGCTCAGGACGTGCCGCTTGATTCCATTGAACGGATCGAGGTCATTCGCGGCCCGGGCGCTACGGTATGGGGAACAAACGCCGTTAATGGAGTCATCAGCATTATTACCAAGAGCGCGCGGGACACACAGAGAGGCATGGTTACAGCCAACGGAGGCACGCTTGAGCACATAGGAGGAATGATCCGCTATGGTGGGCCGATTGGCAGTCGTGGGGCTTATCGAGTGTTCACAGATGGTTTCGAAATGGGTCACTTTCTCAATCCAGAACACCAGAATGGCGAAGACGACTGGTATATATTCCACGGTGGCTTTAGGGCCGATGCACAGGTCTCGGCTAAAGATTCACTGACGCTGGAGGGAGAAGCGATCCGCGGGAATGCGGGGGAAATGACGAATGCCATTGTCTCCCTGCAGCCACCATTAAATGGGACGCTCGACCTGCGCGACCGTTTTTCCGGCTGGAGCGTTCTGGGGCGATGGAAGCGGGCGATTTCGCCGGGCTCGGAGACCTCGCTCCAGGTTTATTTCGATCGCAGCAACCGAGGCGATACCACCTACGGTCTAGGACTGAACACGCTCGACCTTGACTTTCAGCACCACGTGCACTGGGGCCGGCGGCAGGATTTTGTCTGGGGACTGGGCTACCGGGTGAGCTCCGACCAGATGGCAGACGACTTCCGCATCTCTTTCCAACCGCAGGACCTGGTCACGCAGATCTTCAGCTCCTTTGTGCAGGACGAGATCGCGATCCGGTCCCATCGCCTCTATGTCAGCCTGGGAACAAAACTAGAGGATGATTACTATAACGGATTTAACCTGCAACCCTCCGGCCGGCTGACCTGGACACCCGATGATCGCGACACATTTTGGGCAGCGATCTCTGGCGCTCAGCGAACACCATCGCGAGTCGAAACTTCCATTCGCTACAATGTGGCCGCACTCCCGGGGCCCAACGATCTTCCCGTTTTGGGTAGCATCTTCGGCAACCCTGACCAGTTGAATGAGCGATTGATCGCCACCGAGGCGGGTTTTCGCAAGCAGCTATCGAATAGGCTCTCCTTCGATTCCACGGTGTTCTTTAACCAGTACCACGATCTGGCTTCGTATGAACCCGGGGCCCCGCGCATAGAGGCGGACCCTCCGCCGGTTCATTTGTTGGTCCCAGAATATTTCGCCAACCTTATTCGTGGAGAGACTCACGGCATCGAGATCTTCGCCAATATGAAATTGGCCAGGCGATGGACGCTTAGCCCGGGGTACACGTTCCTCACCATCCACCTCCACCGGGAAGCGGGCGGCATGGATCTGGCCACCGCGCCCGATACCGAGGGAGGCAGCCCCAACCAGCAAGCTCAATTGCGTTCGAACGTAAATCTTCCATGGCATTGGCAGTGGACCACGTCGGCCTATTTCGTAGGCCGTCTGCCGGCACAGTCAATCCCTTCTTACACCCGCCTGGACAGCAACCTTGCGTGGCAGGCGTCGGACAAGATATCGCTGGGCCTGGTGGGGCAGGACTTACTCAGAAACCTTCACGAGGAGTTCGCGGGTCCTGACTTGACGGTGCTTCCGAGCCTGATTCGCCGCTGCGCCTATGCCAGGATCACGTGGCGGTTCTGAATGAACATGCGGTCATCGTGTGATGCCGAGAATCCGGACAAGATCTTGCCGGCGGCGGCAGCGCATCCGCTGACAAAGACCAGGCCCCTGGGATACGTTGCCTGGCTCACGATCCTGCTCTGTCTGTTGTTCGCAGGCAGCCGGGAAAGATGCGGGGCGCAGTCGACGGACGAAGAATACCGGGTCAAGGCAGCCTTTATCTTCCATTTTGCGCAACTGGTGGACTGGCCTCCGGAAACACGTACGAGCGCCGGAAATTCACTGTTTCTATGCACCATCGGAGACGACCCCTTTCAGGGCGCGCTGGAAAGTACAGTGGCCGGCAAGGCGGTCGGCGACCGGATCCTTCGCGTTCGTCACCTGAAGCAAGCGGACGATATGCAAGCTTGCAACATACTTTTCTTCGGCAACGCGCAAAGCAAGCGAATTCCCGCGCTGCTGGCCGACCTACACAATGCCCCGATTCTAACCGTGGGCGAAAGCCCCGGGTTTCTGGGCGCGGGTGGAATGATCCGCTTTGTCCTCGAAGACAATAACGTTCGTTTCGGAATCAATCTGGATGCAGCTGCGTCCGCAAAACTCAAAATCGGGTCGCGGTTGTTGATCCTGGCCCAAACCGTGATTGGAGAAAGCCGGGAGAAGTAAGAACATGAACTTCAGCGATCTACCAATTCGGCGCAAGCTTGCTTTGCTGATCCTGACTTCCAGTGTGCTGGCAGTCATCCTGGCTTGCATGGGATTCGCCGTCTACGAACGGCAGAATTTTCGCTCCAATACGGGCAGCGAGCTACAGGCGCTGGCGGATACTCTCGGAGCCAATACGGCCGCGTCGCTGGCCTTCAACGATCCTAAGACCGCAAGGGAGATGCTGGGAGCGCTGCGGGCAGATCACAATGTGTTAGGCGCCTGCTTATACGACTTAAAGGGAAATATCTTTGCCGAGTATCGCCGGGCGGGGTTGGGGACGGAATTCGCCATGCCCGCGCTGCGCGGCGACGGAGCCTACTTCGAGGGAGACTCCATCACGCTGTTCCGCAGCGTGCTGATGGAGACGGACAAGACGGGTTCCATCGCGATCGTATCAGACCTGAGTGGAACCAGGGCCAGACTCTGGGAATACACCAAGATTGCCGGCCTGGTTCTCTTGATTTCCACGCTGGCCACGTACCTGTTTTCCTTGCGTCTGCTACGACTGGTGAGCGACCCGATTGTGCAACTTGCGCAGATCGCCGCGCGGATCACTGCGGAAGAGAACTACTCGCTACGGGCCATCGCCCAGGGAAACGATGAAAGTGGAATGCTGGTTAGCTCGTTCAACCAGATGCTGGAGCGCATCGAACAACGGGATCTGGCCTTGCAGAACGCGAAAGATGGACTGGAGCTGCGGGTGGAACAACGAACGGCCGAGCTACGAAGGGAGGTGGCGGAGCGTATACGGGCGGAGGAGCAGATGCGCCTGGCCAAGGACGCTGCGGAAGTGGCCAACCAGGCGAAGAGCGAATTTCTGGCCAACATGAGCCACGAGATCCGGACGCCGCTCAACGGCGTCATCGGCATGACCGATCTGGTGCTCGACACCGAGCTCACCACGGAACAGCGAGATTGCCTGGAAACCGCAAAGATATCCGCCGATTCGCTGCTCACCGTAATCAATGACATCCTTGACTACTCCAAGATAGAAGCAGGAAAGGTGGAACTGGAAGTTATTGACTTCAACCTGCGCGACTGCGCCGAAGAGGCTCTGAAGACTTTTGCCTCGCAGGCACATGAAAGAGGTTTGGAACTTCTCTGTGACATCGCACCCGAAGTACCGGAGCTGGTAGAGGGAGATCCGGGACGGCTGCGCCAGATCATGCTCAACCTGGTGGGGAACGCTATGAAATTCACTCACCAGGGCGAGGTGATGCTGAAAGCAGAGGTTGAAAGCGAAGAGCACGACACCCGCGTTATACGGTTCACCGTGGCCGATACCGGCATCGGCATCCCGCTCGAGAAGCAACTGTCTATCTTCTCTCCCTTCACCCAGGCCGACTCATCAACAACCCGAAAATATGGGGGCACCGGCCTGGGTTTATCCATTTCGGCGCACCTGGTATCGATGATGGGAGGAAGACTCTGGCTGGAAAGCGAGGTGGGAAAAGGCACCCAATTTCATTTCACCACCCGGCTGAAGGTGCTCAACAAGCGACCTGAATCACGCAGCGTACCGCTTCAAGCTTTGAACGGCATGAGGATCCTGGTGGTCGATGATCATCGGACCAATCGCCGCATCATCGAGGGGATATTGAAGCAGTGGGGAGCAGAAACCACGTGCGCCGAGAGCGGAAGGCAGGCTTTGTCGGAGCTGGTTTCCGCATTCCGGGCAGAAGATCCCTACAAGCTGGTAGTGACGGACATGAACATGCCAGAGATGGACGGCTTCACGCTGGTTGAACAAATGCGGACCAGCCCGGAATTATCTGCAGTGACCGTCATGATGCTCAGCTCGGCCAGTCATCGAGGGCATCGAGGGGATGCGGAGCGCTGCCGCCAGTTGGGGATAACGGCTTATCTATTCAAGCCGGTGCGCAAACGGGAATTGCTCACAGCTATATTGGCGGCACTCGGGCAATCCTCAGCCTCCTCTCCTTCCGCAGCCGCGATCAAGGTCGAGCCGGCGGCGAAAGGTCTACGTATCCTTTTGGCTGAAGATAACCGGGTTAACCAGATCGTGGCCACGCGCATGGCGGAGAAGATGGGGCACTCTGTGGTGCTCGCCGGCAACGGCCAGCTCGCTCTGCAGATGCTGACAACGCAGCCCATCGATCTGGTGTTGATGGATGTCCAGATGCCTGAGATGGATGGGCTCACAGCGGCGAGAAAGATTCGCGAGAGTGAACAATCGACGCCGTTTCACTTGCCGATCATTGCCATGACGGCGCACGCCATGAAGGGAGATCGCGAGCGTTGCATGGATGCCGGGATGGACGGATATCTCTCCAAGCCCATCAGCGGTCCACTGCTGGAGGAGGCCATTACCGAAGTGATGCGCGAAGACGAGGTGGCAAGAGTGGTCGGCCGTTCGAGCACCCGAAAGGGAGATGTCACGCCTACCAAAGTGCAGACGGTCGCCGGCGGGTCTGGCGCCGGCCCATGAGCGTCAAGAAAGAGCAAGTCTTGCTACCCGGAGCAGCCCCCGGCCGTCAACCGCGATCTCACAACTCTCCATCCTCGACCTTGCTTCGCCTCACGGCATACCAAATGTTGGCGGATCCAAACAAGAGGCAGGCAACATTTACCACGGCATTCAGGGCGCCGCGCGAAAACGAATCTGTATATTGGCCGTGGCGGAAATTACACGCGGCATCGAGCAGGCCCAGGTAGACCATTGAACCACCGGCTACCGCGGTAGCGATTCCGGCGCGCGGATCGCGGGCAATCAGCCAGTTGCTGGCAATCCAAAACGCTCCCGAGATCCACAAAATATCGGGCAGCAGAAAGCACCACTCGAAATCTACGACGTTTGCCGGAAGCTGGCTGTGGTCTGCCCAGAAGGAGATCCAGAAAAGACAAATGGCCAAGGCGGCTACCCGCTGCATCCATGCCAGGCTGCGGGCGGATAATCTCACAGTCGATTCCTTTGGTAAGTCACACAGAGCGAATGCTAAAGGCTCAGCTCCGCGATCTGATGGGAATGTTAAGTTGTTGATTCCGCGTGGTGCGCGCGGAGAGATTCGAACTCCCGACCTTCTGGTTCGTAGCCAGACGCTCTATCCAACTGAGCTACGCGCGCATGCGTTACTCCCGACAGACTACCAAACCGGGTCAAAAACTCCAAGTTGGCGGCCACGGCGGGGTGGTCGTGCATCTAAAATGTCGCATGGCACGCCCTTATTGGTCCGGACAGATCTCCCTCTCCCTAGTCAGTTTCGCGGTCGAAATTTATCCCGCGACTACCTCTTCGCGTGGCTTCCAATTCCACCAGATTGACCGGGCCACCGGGCAACGAATTCACTATCAAAACGTGGTGGCCGACGGTGACGAACGGGATGAGGGTGACACGCACCACAGGCCGGGGCGTCTGCATGTCGCCGCAAGAGGGCATGAGGCAGCGAGCTCCCACGAGGCAGAAGAGCAGCACGTGGTGGAAAAATCAGAGATTGTGAAAGGGTACGAATACGAGAAGGGCAAGTACGCGATCATCGAACCAGAGGACTTGAAGCGACTTCGTATTCCCGGCAAAGACACCCTGGAGATCGTCCAGTTTTCTTCGGTCAACGAGGTGTCCCCATCGCTCTATGTCAAGCCGTACTTCGTTGTTCCCAAGAAAGGCCCGCGGGCGACGGCCTTCGCGATCGTGCGTCAAGCGATGATCGCTAGTGAGATGGTCGGACTGGGCGAGATTGCCTTCGCCGGCCGAGAACACCTGGTCGCTTTAGCGCCCCCTCCTGACCGCAAACAGCTGGGTATGATGCTGTACATCCTTCGCTTCGCGGAGGAGCTACGTGACGCCAGCGAGTATTTTGGCAAGATTCCTTCCGCGAAACTGGATACCGCCCAACTCGACTTGGCCAAACAATTGATCAAGACTTATACCCGTCCGCTGGAACTGGATAAGTTCACCGATAACTACGAAGTCGCTGTGCGCGAGCTGGTCGAAGCGAAATTGGCGAATAAGCCGTTGCCTAAGGAAAAGCCCACGAAGGGCCGGGGTAAGGTCGTCGATCTGATGTCTGCCCTGCGCCAGAGCCTGGCGGCGAAAGAGGCCCCAAAAGCCTCTAAGCACCCGACAAAGGCGGCAGCCCCGTCGGCCAAACGCAAGTTGAAACTGGTTTCCGGCAAACGCAGCAAGACGGCCTAGAGCAAAAAATGAAAAAATCCATTTTCGGCCCATGTACGCCCCGGGGCAGGCCGGGGCGAAGGGCACCCGTCCAGGACCATAGACAGTGGTTGGGAAAACCCATCTAGTGTCCTGAGTTAGAAGTTCGTTCGCAAAACGTCGCATAAACCGCAGGTACGCTCCGGTCGGAGGCTGTGAATTTTTTGATTTCTGTTAGGTTTTGGTGGCCGGAAAGCTATGAAGAGCAGGCAAACAAGCATCGTCGGGGTCCTTCGACTGCGCGCCATAAACCCTCTGTTAAGCGATACATCTGCGAGGCGCTTCGCTCAGGATGACGGCTTTGTGGGAGGTTTAAAAATCCTCCGGTTGGGTGTGTCAAAACCACAAAGATCAAAAAAGTCACAACCTTGATGACAATTAACTCAGGACACTAGAAACTATTCCTCTAACTCGCGTACTCCGGCTCCTCGCGGTCGAGGACTCGCTTGATTGCCGAAAGGTGCCTATTGACGTATGCATCGTACAACGCATCGTCATCGGCTGGCTGGTGAACGACTTCAAGAGGTACGTGCTGCAACGGCCTGTTCGTCGACATGGCCAGGACCTGACGCTTGCAGACCTCCTCCAGGTAATAAAGGCGATCGAAGGCGCTGGCTATAGTCGTTCCCACGACCATGGGGCCATGATTGCGCATCATGAGAACATTCTTGTCCCCAAGTATGCTCACTTCCCGGTCGCCTTCGTCCGGAAAGAGAGCCCCACCCTGATGATTCTCATCGTAGGCAATCTTTCCGTGGAATTGAAAACCGGTGAGGTTCACTGGCTCCAGCTGTCCCCCCTCAATCAGGCAAAGCGCCGTGGCATATGGACTATGAGTATGCAGTGCTGCCCGGGCCGTTTTGTTGTGGCGGTGGATGGGTGCGTGCAAGCAGAACGCGGTACGCTCGACGGTGCCCGATCCTTCGACGATGTTGCCATCCAGGTCGCAAACCAGCAGGGAGCTGGCGGTAATCTCGGACCAAAAGAACCCCTCCGGGTTTACCAGGAACAGGTCTTCCTGGCCTGGCAGGAGAAAACTGTAATGGTTGCAGATTCCCTGTTGATATCCAAGCCGGGCGGACCAGCGTAACACGGCAGCCAGGTCCACTCGCGCGGTGCGAAACTCCTCTCGCATCTTCACTCTCTCAGCGGTCTCTGTCTTGATCACTGTGCTATCTCCCGCAAGGCGGCCAGAAACCGATCCACCTCTTCTGCCGTGTTGTAGTGGGCTAAACCTATGCGCAGAAAGCCGCCGTCTTTCTCTACATCCAGATGCTCGGTCAGGTTCTGCGCGTAGTAGTTACCATCCCAAGTGAAGAAGCCGCGCCGTCCTAGCTCGGTTGCCAGTTGCAGGGGCGACTGACCTGCGATGCGCACTGCTACCGTGGGACAGCGCTCGGCGAAGCGCTCAGGATCCGTGATGCCATAAAGCTTGAGGCCGGGGATCTTCAAGAGGCCGGAGATGAGGCTTTCGACAAGTATTCGCTCGTGCTGCTGAACAGCCTTCCAGGCGGTGAGCAACGCAATACGGCGGGCGGACGCGGAGGGATCGATATGTCGCCCGAGGTCGGCAAGGTAGTCTACACAGGCAGTGATGCCCGCAATGCACTCGTGGTTCAGCGTACCCCATTCCCAGTTAAGGGGAACCGCATGGGTGTTGGCTGCGACCTTGTAAGGTTGCAGGCGCGTGAGATGCCGGTGCTTGCCGTACAGCACACCCATGTGGGGGCCGAAGAATTTGTATGAGGAGCAAACCAGGAAGTCGCAATCGAGGGCACGCACGTCGATGGGACCGTGGGGCGCGTAGTGCACGGCATCGACGTAGGCCATGGCTCCAACGCGATGCGCCATACGAACCACTTCTCTTACCTTGTTGATCGTTCCCACAGCATTCGAGGCGTAACCCACGGCTACCAGCCTGGTGCGGCTGTTGATCTTCTGCGCCAGATCATTCATGTTGAGAGTGCAATCGTGGTCGTGGATTTCGGCCACGCGAATCGTGATGCCACGTTCCTCGAGAGCAACCCAGGGGGAGTAGTTGGCCCCATGATCGAGGCGAGTCACTACAATCTCATCTCCCGGATTCAGTTCGCGTCCGATCGACCGGCTGATGGCAAAGGTCAACGAGGTCATATTGGCGCCGAAGACCACCTCTTCCGGATCGCAGGCAAGAAAATCAGCCATGGCAACACGGGCGACGGCAAGTATCGCGTCGGTACGCTGGCTGGTGGCAAAGACGCCGTCTGTGTTGGCATTACTGGTCCGCAAATAATCAGAGATGGCATCAATGACGCGTTGCGGAACTTGCGTGCCACCTGGTCCATCGAGAAAAACAGCGGGATGTCCGTTGACGATTTGCGACAGGGAAGGAAATTGCGCGCGGATCCAGGCTGAATCGAGTGAATCGGTTGATGTGCTCTGCGTGACAACGGAGAGATCTTCGGCTTCGGATCGGGGCATAGTCTTCATAGATTACTCATTCCGGGGTCACGAAAGGTTTCTGAAACAATCTAAAGTTTTCGAGAGAACTCCATTTGCGTGCGGTCCAGCAAACCCAGGACAACGTCCTGGGTCATTCTCAGTCGTCCCTACGGGACTGGACATTGTTGGCATACCCCCACCCAGCACTGCCCCGGGTTTCCTGTACGCTGCTCTGGACACATCTGCGTGTGCGGCTTTCTTTAAGGAAAGCCGCATGAGGCTCATTCACTCCACCAAGCTACACAGGAAATCCGGGTCCGTGCTGGGCTACTTTCAGTCGTCCCTACGGGACTGGTCTCGATACATCTTGATAGCTGACTTGTTTTCAGCAAGTCTGCCCAAATCTGCCGATCGAAAAACTGGGCAAGTCTGAACTTTCAGCAGTCCCTAATGGGGCTGAGCTTGTAGGCAGTTCCCACGCTAACTTCTGCCCCCTTGGCTCGATTAGGGAGAAGGTACAGGTTACCCGGAGGAGAGTCAGGCGGGCGAGAATGAGTTTTTTGTCTGCCGGCCTTGGGGTTGATTTGACCTGCGTCTACTCATCCTCTACCATGTGCTCTCCCCAGCAAGCCAATTTAGATACAAAAACGTCGAGGCAGGCTCGCATCAATACCAACACACAATCCGCACGCCCTCGCTCGGGACACTTGCTGCGCGTGCTCGGTGCGGGCTTTGGCATCGCTGTCGGCGTCGGAACCACGATAGGCTCCGGCATCTTGCGCACCCCAGGAGAAGTCGCCGGCCATCTCGGTAGCGCCTCACTAGTGCTTGCGGTTTGGATCCTGGGAGGAGTCTACGCCCTGCTCTGTTGCAGCTCAGTGACCGAGCTCGCCACCATGATACCCAACTCAGGTGGGTTTTACGCCTATACCAGCCGGGCATTCGGAGAACGAATCGGGTTCGTAGTTGGCTGCTTGAATGGGATGGTGGAATCGGTTGCGATGGCCTACCTGTCAGTGGCATTGGGAGAGTTTGCCGCTGGGCTGTTCCCTGGTCTTGAGGGACATGTCCAATTGGTAGGCGTTAGCGGCTTGATCCTGCTGACCCTGTTAAATTGGACCGGGCTGCGGCCGGGCAGCCGAGCGCAGGAATTCACCAGCGCCGCCAAAGCTCTCGGACTTATCGGACTGGTCATCGCCTGCTTCGTTTCCCCCGCGGCTTCCGCCGCCTCGGTGGTTACGAAATTTTCTATTCATGGACACAGCCTCTTACTGGGATTGATCCTTGCCCTGCAAGGCGTAGTGGTTACCTACGACGGTTGGTACGCGCCGATTTACTTTGCGGAGGAAGATCGAGACCCCTCCCGGAACCTGCCCCGCTCCATGATAGGCACCGCGCTCACCTGCACCGCCATCTACGTGCTGGTCAATGCTGCCGTACTCCATACATTAGGAATGGGCCATCTCGCAGGTTCCAAGTTGCCGGCCGCGGATGCGGCTATGTTGGTCTTTGGCGGCTACGGAAGGCAGTTCATTCTCCTCATCTCCGTGGTTGGGGTGCTCAGCACCATCAACGCGGGGCTGATGCTCACGCCGCGCATTCTTTTCTCCATGGCTCGCGACGGACTCCTGCCGCAAAGCTTGACCGAGGTGAATAAGGGAGGAACTCCCGCAGTCGCCCTCTTCCTTTGCTCCTTCGCGAGCGTCATCCTGGTGCTCACGGGCACGTTCGAGTCGTTGGTTGCCATAGCCGCGATCCTCTTCGTGGCCAACTATCTACCGGTTTTCGCCGCCTTGCTGGTTTTGCGCAAACGCGAACCGGATCTTCCCCGTCCCTACAAGGCCTGGTTTTATCCGTGGACTACGCTGTGCGTTCTCATCGCCTCAGCGGCTTTTCTGATTGGCTCGGTGATTGGCGATCTGCGACACAGCCTGTTCACCCTCATCCTCATCCTATTGAGCTATGTTGCCGCTCTCCTCATCACGCGCAGGAAAGCGTAAAGTCCCTGCTGTAGGAGAAGCGTTTTCAGAGATGGCCAGCAAACGAAAAAAAGCGACGCCAACGTCCTCCAACCTCGTCGATGAGCAACTGGAGCGCTATCGCTCCATGCGCGACTTCAGCAAGACAGCCGAACCAAGTGGCAAAGACGGTGGCAAAGACGGCGGCCAGCATGCGGCCTCGAAAACCGGGACTCTGCCGTTCGTCATTCAGAAGCATGCGGCCACGCGCCTGCATTACGATTTTCGCCTCGGGCTGGACGGGGTGCTGAAAAGCTGGGCCGTGACCAAAGGGCCGAGCTACGTGCCCGGCGATAAGCGCCTGGCGGTCGAGGTGGAAGATCATCCGATGGAATACGGCGGCTTCGAAGGCACCATTCCTAAGGGCCAGTACGGCGGCGGCACGGTGATGCTATGGGATGAAGGCACCTGGGAACCGCTGGGCGATGCGGATGAATCTCTGGCCAAAGGCAATCTCAAGTTCATCCTTCACGGCAAGAAACTGCAGGGCAAATGGGTGCTTGTCCGGATGGGCGGAAAAGCGGCAAAGGAGGCCAAGCCGAATTGGCTCCTGATCAAAGAACATGACGAGTACGAACAGACGGCAGAGGACGAGCCGATCGTCGAGAAGGAGCCTAACAGCGTCCTCACCGGCCGCGACCTGGAGGCCATTGCCCGTGACAGCGATCACGTATGGCAATCGAATCGGCCGGAGACTTCCAGCCCAGCGAAGAAACCAGCGGCTGTACCTTTTGCCCCGGCCGACCTTCCAGGAAAAAAGGAAGCTCTGCCGGCGTTTATTGCTCCGCAACTGGCCTCCGAAGCAGCAGCGCCACCGGTAGGAAAGCACTGGTTCCATGAGCTGAAGTTGGATGGATACCGTATCCAGGCGCATATCGACAAAAGCGGCAAGGTTCGCCTCTTCACCCGCAGCGGGCTCGACTGGACGCATCGCATGCCTCTGATTGCCCGTGAGTTAGGCCGGCTTAAGGTGGAGAGCGCCATGCTCGATGGTGAGGTGGTGGTACTGAACGCTGACGGGCAAAGCAGCTTCGCCGAACTGCAGGCGGCGTTCGATGAGGGCGCGTCCCATCCTCTGACCTATTCTGTCTTCGATCTGCTGCACCTCAATGGGCACAATCTTCGCCAAGAGCCGCTTGCCGAACGCAAACAGATCCTGCAGGAGATGCTCAACAGCCTGCCGGAACACGACGTGATCCGCTACAGCCAACATATAGAGACAGAGGGCGCGCCGATCTTTGAGCAGGCTTGCAAGCTGGGTGCGGAGGGCATCGTCTCCAAACGCTCCGACAGCGCATATACGTCAGGCCGCAGCAAGTCGTGGATCAAGATCAAGTGCGTGCGCAGGCAGGAGTTTGTCATCGGTGGTTTTACCAAGCCTGCGAATGGAACCGAGGGCATTGGCGCCCTTGTGCTCGGTTATTACGAGGACAAGAAGTTGATTTATGCGGGGCGGACGGGCACCGGTTTTACCCAGGTGAGCTCGCGCAAACTGCGTCAGCGGCTGGAGGAAATGCGGCAAACCAAAATGCCCTTCGTGGAGGTGCCCCCCGCGGCCGCCAAGGGCGCCCTGTGGGTGCGGCCGGAATTGGTGGGAGAGGTTCAGTTCAGCACCTGGACTGCCGATAACCTGGTGCGGCAGGCTAGCTTCAAGGGTCTACGGGAGGACAAGAAGGCCTCTGATGTGCACCGGGAGATCCCAGACCCGAGGCTTGCGACCAAGGTGGCGTCCAGTGCCAAAGCGGTCGAACCGGCCGCGTCACACAGCGGAAAAAGTAAAGGGAAGACTTCAGATCCCCCGGATCCGGCAACTAAGGTCGCCGCCTCAAAGCTCGGCTTCCGCATAACTCATCCCGATAAGATTGTCGATCCGCAAACGGGGGTCACCAAGCAGGCATTAATTGACTACTACCTGGAGGTTGCACCGCGGATGGTCCCCCATGTCACCGGCAGGCCTCTTTCCCTGGTGCGCTGCCCGAATGGTGCGGGACAGAAATGCTTCTACCAGAAGCAGCTTGGACCGGGAATGCCGCGTGCAATCGAAGGGGTTGAAATTCCGAAGGCCAAAGGCGACGCAACCGAGACTTACGTTACCGTGCATAGCGCAGAAGGGCTGGCCGGTCTGGCGCAGATGAACGTGCTCGAAATACATCCATGGGGATCGACCAATCTCGACCTGGAGCACCCCGACCGAATCATTTTCGATCTCGATCCGGACGAGGCTGTATCCTGGCCAACGCTTTGTGAAGGCGCGTTAGAGGTGCGGGAGCGGCTTAAGAAACTGGGGCTGCATAGCTTCGTCAAGACCACCGGCGGCAAAGGCTTGCACGTGGTGGCGCCGATTCGACCCACGCTCGATTGGGAGCGGATCAAAGCCTTTACCCATGCCTTTACGCTGCAGATGGAGCAGGACAACAGCACGCTGTACATCAGCAAGATGACCAAGGCGGCGCGCAAGAACAAAATCTTTGTGGACTACCTGCGTAACGAGCGGGAAGCGACGGCGGTTGCTCCCTATTCCAGCCGAGCTCGACTGGGGATGGCTGCAGCGCTGCCTTTGGAGTGGGAGGAACTTAAGTCGTCGAAAGCGCCCAAGTTCCTGATTGCCGAGTTTGCTGAATGGAGCGAACGGCTGCGAAAGGATCCATGGAAGGCCATGCTTTCGAGTAAACAGGAGATACCGGCCGGGTTGTTTGGGGAATAGGTATGGCGAGCAGTGCTTTGGTCAAGATTGGTTAGCGGCAGAGAAACAGCAGGTCCCTCCACTGCGCTGCGCTCCGGTCGGGATGACAATTCTGTCGCTAGTCGGGAGTTCGACAGGAAATTGCTCATTCCACAACAGAATTGTCATCCCGACCGGGGCGTAGCGCAGTGGAGGGACCTGCTGTTTCTTTCCGCTAGTAAATGCGGAAGTTGACTTCGATGTTCACTTCCACTGGCACGGGTTTGCCCTGTAGTGTGGCCGGCTTGAATTTGTATTGCTTCACCGCCTCCACCGCTTTTTCATCCAGGCCCATGCCCAGGTGACGCACGACCGCGACCCGCTGCGGGTTGCCTTGGGAGTCAACAATCAAAGAGACAACACAAACGCCCTGATACTTGGCGCGCCGGGCTTCGTCAGAAAACTCAGGGTCTGGAGAGTAAATCAGTTGCGGGGCAGAAACTCCCCCGCCAACATGGTAAAGACCACCACCGTAGCCTCCACCCTCACCCGGACCATAACCGTTCCCCTTGCCCGATCCGATGCCTCCGCCGGACCCGGTGCCCATACCCGCACCGCTGCCGGTGCCGTTAGAAGCCGGACCAACGACACTGGTGCGCGGGTCGCCGAGATTGGGCAGATTGTTGTTGGGCAACTGGATGTCTTTCGGCATCATGATCGCCGGATCGGCTGCCAACTTGGGATGGTCGTTCTTGATGACCATAGGCGGAACGATCGGCTGATCTTCGAACTTGGGCAAACGCCCCTTCGGCGCCTGCAGAATGTCGTGCGAGCCACCGCCACCGCCGCCACCCATCTGCGGTCCCTTCGGGGCAATGGGCATGTACTGGGGGACGTCGATGTTGGTGACCAGCTCTTTCTTGGTCACTGCCTTCTTGACCGTAACAAATCCCCACAGAAGGAGGGCGATGATCACTACGTGGGTGACGACAGAAACGATGGACGCGGTGCGGCCCCGTTTCTCCTTCATCGGGTCCACGACCGCAATCGGCTTGGACGTCAGAACAAGAGGAGGAAGCTTCCGGGGGTAAAGCAGGTCATAGATGTTGCCGGCCATCGTCTTCCACGCCGGCTCATCAATAATCTCAGAAAGCAACTTGGGCTCTCTTGGCTGATCCCGCTGGTCCTGCTCCGGAGGTACTAAAACCTGATTAGCCATAGAACGTATGAGAAAAGAGGGCGTGTAAGCCTCTCTCCGCCTATCTCCTCATTATGGGCGACTTTCGCCCGGCTTGTCTCTCTCCAGTAATACGGAGCCCGTATCCGTTCAAGATCCATTAAAAAGTATTAGACACCTTTTTCCCGCTTCAGGTAAGCCGCTCGTTAACTTTTACGACAACGAGACATTTACCCTGTCGGCATTCTCTTTGGAGTGGCAAAGATACAATAAGGTTTTGCGCGTTTTTCGATTGGAGAAACAATGCCGGCTCCCCCGGAACTAAAGGCGACTCTCAGCCTACCCCAAACCGACTTCCCCATGAAGGCAAATCTGCCCCAAAGCGAGCCTAAAAGGCTGGCTGCCTGGGAGCAGGACGGGCTTTACCAGCAAATTCGGGCGGTGCGTCAGGATGCCCCCAGCTATGTGTTGCACGACGGCCCGCCCTACGCCAACGGGCCGCTCCACCTGGGTCACGCGCTCAACAAATGCCTCAAAGATTTCATCGTGAAATCGAAGACGATGGCCGGTTTCAATGCTCCCTACGTGCCCGGATGGGATTGCCACGGCCTGCCCATCGAGATCAAAGTCGACGAAAAACTGGGCCGCAAGAAGTTGGAGATGCCGGCCATCGCCGTGCGCCGCGCCTGCCGCGAGTACGCCCAGAAGTATCTCGACCTGCAGCGGGAGCAGTTCAAGCGCCTGGGCGTTTTCGGCCGCTGGAGCCGGCCCTACTCCACCATGACGCCGGACTACGAATCCAAAATCATCGAATCCCTCTTTCACTTCCTGGAAACCGGCTTTGTCTACAAGGGCCTGAAGCCGGTTCTCTGGTGCATGCATGACCGCACGGCGCTGGCCGAAGCGGAGATCGAATACGAGATGCACACCAGCCCCAGCGTGTACGTGCGCTATCGGCTTACCAGCCCGGCGGAGGCCATCGACCCCCGGCTGGACGGCAAGCGGGTCTCAACCATCATCTGGACCACGACGCCCTGGACGCTGCCCGCTTCGCTGGCGGTGGCCTTTCATCCCGATTTCGAGTACGTGGCGCTGGAACAGGATGGGGAGGTCTACATCGTCGCTGAGGCCCTGGCCGCCGCAACCCGCGTTGCCTGTGGGCTGGAAAGCGCCCAGGAGATTGCTCGCTTTCCCGGTTCACGGATGGAGCGCGTCAGCTTCGCCCACCCGTTCCTGGAACGCACGATTCTTGGCGTTTTGGCCACTTACGTCACCACCGACCAGGGCACCGGCGCCGTCCACACCGCGCCGGCGCACGGGGTGGATGACTTTGCCACCGGCGCGCGCTACGGATTGCGGCAGATCAGCGACGTTGACGACGGTGGGCACCTGCGCCAGGGGCTGCCGGAGTATGAAGGGCTTTATGTCTTCAAGGCTAACGAGCCCATCATCCACCTGCTGATGGAACGCCACGCCCTGATGGGGCGGCAAGATGTCTATCACTCCTACCCGCACTGCTGGCGCTGCCACCGGCCGGTCATCTTCCGCGCCACGGAGCAGTGGTTTATCGGCATGGACACGCCCATGGTGCGCGCGGATGGTTCGGTGACCACCTTCCGGGAGCGCGCGCTGGAGGCGATCGGAGGGGTGAAATGGGATCCCCAGTGGGGGCAGGAGCGCATCACGAATATGGTTTCCTCCCGTCCCGACTGGTGCATCTCACGGCAGCGGATCTGGGGCGTGCCCATTGCGGTCTTCCTCTGCCTCAAGTGCCACAAGCCGCTGATCGATAAGGCGGTCAACCGGCGGATCGTCGACCTCTTTGCCAAGGAAGGCGCTGACGCCTGGTATGTGCGCGAGGTGGCGGAGATTCTGCCTCCAGGAGTGACCTGCCCGTCGTGTGGCGCTGCTGATTTCAAGAAGGAGATGGATATTCTCGACGTGTGGTTTGAGAGCGGGGCCAGCCAGGCCGCCGTTCTGGGCGTAGAAAAGGATCTTCCCTTTCCTGCCGATCTTTACATCGAGGGCGGCGACCAGCATCGCGGCTGGTTCCAGTCTTCCTTGCTCTGCGCCATCGGCACCCGAGGTGTCGCACCTTACCGTATGGCCGCCACCTGCGGCTGGACGCTCGACGAGCACGGCCGTGCCTTGTCGAAGAGCGAGGGCAATGGCGTTGACCCGGTGGATGTCGCTCAACGGCTTGGGGCCGAGATTGTCCGTCTCTGGGTGGCATCGGTCGACTTCCGCGAAGATGTCGTTGCCAGCGATAACCTGATGCTGCGGGTCGCGGAGACATACCGCAAGCTGCGCAACACCTTTCGCTTTCTGTTGAGCAACCTCAACGGCTTTGAGCCTGAGAGGCACGCGGTCGCCTGGGAAGAAATGCCACCCCTCGATCGATACATGCTGGGGCGGACCCGCGAGCTCACGGAAAAAATCCTGCGCTGGTATGAAGACTTTGAGTTTCATCGCATCTACCAGGCGCTGAATGAATTCGCCGTGGCCGAGTTGAGCGCGCTCTACATCGATGCGGTCAAAGACAGGATTTACACCTTTGCCCCGCAGAATACCGCGCGCCGTTCCGCGCAAACCGTCTTGTGGATGATTGCCGAAGCGCTGGTGCGCCTGGTGGCGCCGCTGCTCAGCTTTACCGCCGACGAAATCTGGCAGTACATGCCGGAGGTGAGCAACCGCCTGCCCAGTGTGCATCTGGAGCTTTTCCCGGAGCCGGCAAGCCTTGCGGCGACCATCGATGCGGAGTTCATGAGCGACTGGGCGACTTTGCTCCTGATTCGCGACGAGGCCATGAAGAGCCTGGAGGAGGCGCGCAAGGCCAAGCAGATTGGCAAGGCGCTCGATGCCCGGCTGGTGCTGGAGGTTCCCGAAACGATGGGCGCTCTGCTGGAGCGATACCGTGGCAGCTTGAAAGAACTGTTGAATGTCTCCCAGGTCGAAGTGCTGACGGGTCCGTCGCAGCAGATCATCGTGACCACGCTGTTGGCCGATGGCGCCAAGTGTGAGCGTTGCTGGAACTACTCCGTGCACGTGGGTGAAGATTGGCGTTGGCCGACGGTCTGCGAACGCTGCTCAGCGGCTCTCGATCAAATGGGTGTTCCACCGGAAGAAAGCGCATCCAACGCATGACCCGTTCCAGCAAGGACTCCAGGGGCTGGCTGCTACTGCTTTCGCTGGTCGTCATCGCCGCAGATCGAATCACGAAATGGCTGGCATCCACCCGGATCGGGCTGGGTAATCATGTTGTGGTGATTGCCCATGTTTTCGCCATCAGTCATGTGGAGAACCCGGGCGCGGCCTTCAGTTTGTTCAACGATTCGGCTTCGCCCGGGCGCGTGCGCTGGATGCTGCTGGTTTTTTCAGTGTTGGCGGCGATTGCGGTACTGGTCGCTTTGATGAAGCTTGGACGCACCATCACTGCCACTTCGGTGGCGCTGGCGCTCATCCTCGGAGGCGCTCTGGGCAATGCTTATGACCGCCTGCGGTTCGGCTCGGTCATTGATTTTCTTGAAGTACACATCGTGCACTACCACTGGCCGGACTTCAATGTTGCCGATTCGGCGATTGTGACTGGCGGGATTTTGTTGCTGCTCGATGCGTTGTTCAGCAGTAAGGAACAGGGCGATTCGTAGCTATAACAGTGTTTTAATCCGGAAAAGGAAACAGCAGGTCCCTCCACTGCGCTACGCTCCGGTCGGGATGACAATTCTGTTGTGGGAATTGGCCTTGGCCCCGCTCAACGGAACTAGCACCCGGTGGCACAACAAAATTGTCATCCCGACCGGAGCGTAGCGTAGTGGAGGGACCTGCTGTTTCCTTTAAATCGTCTTCAGGTATTCCTTGGCTTGGTGCCATTCGGGGAAGAGGCGCTCTTCCATCTGAAATTCGCGGGGATGCACGCAACGGCGGCCTCCTCGTACCTTTACCGGATGCTTCAAGTGCAACATCTCGTGGTAAAGAAGGTATTCCACCGCGTAACGAGGGGTATTCTTGCGGTCGAAGACGCGGCTGACAACAATTGTGTTGTGCGCCGGATCGTAGTGACCCAAGCTGCGTTTGGCCATGTGACCACTCCAGGTGAGGAGAGGCCGGCCCATCAGCCCGTGAAAAAATCTGCGGTTGAGGCTCTCAAAAACCTCGTCGAGGTTGTAGTGCTGGCCCTGCGGCCCGAGCATTTTTTTACGGCCGCGCGACTGGCGGATCAACTCCGTTTGGCGGATGACGGTCTCACTGGAAGCAAACCTGCGATAGCGAGTGGTTTGCGCGGCATTCAGCGGCTTGCGGTAGAGCTTGGCCAACAGGATATGAGCGATGGCTCGCAAAACACTTTCCGGCGCGCCCTCCAGCAGATCCGATAAGTGCACATGCACTCGTCCTTCGCGCAACCGGATGGTGGTGTTGAGGCTGGTGAAGCGGCGGAAACGAACATCAAGAGAAGGGATGGGAGCCCGTGGCCGGAGGGCACGGTACTCTTCTGCAAACAACAAGTGCAATTCGGAATTCACCGCCTTCAGCGTAACAGGACTTGACCCTGAGGCAAACAGCTAGGGAAGCAGCAAAGGCACCGCCTTTACCTGGTTTCTGACGACTTTTCCGCTGCCTTTTCTGCAGCCTTTTCTTCCTTCTTCTTCTCAGCGAAATATTTCTCTTCGTCCGCGATCATCTGTACGGCCGCGTCATGCACGCTCTGGTTGGCCTCCAGCGCACTCTTGCGGACAAAATCGTATTGGTTGCTGGCCGGAGGTTCGTTGAGCACGGTACCCCATTGCCCGGTCTTGTCGACGACCTCTTTGAGCTCCTTGCGCAGGTCGGCATGCTCATCGTTAAAGTTGTCCATATTGTCTTCAAGGTCGTCGGAGAGCCGGGTGAATTCATCGAACAAAGCGTGCATGCGCGCTGCCTTGTTCTGTGCGATGGCATCCTTATTGAGGGTTTGGATCCCCTTAGACCGCTCTTCGACGTACCCGACGAAGAGCTTGATCCGCTGCACGGGCTGATCTCCGGCCTCGCGCACGTCTTCGATCTGCTGATCGGTTAAGGGGTCTTTTCTAGACTGGCCGAAGAGAGGGAAAAAGGCCAGAACCATGCAGACACCCGTGATTGCCACGGTTCTTCTCATCACAAATCAACTGGGGAGCTATTTCTTGAAGACCTGCATCATCAACTCGGTTTGCACCTGCTCCAACTGCTTCAAAGTCGACTGCAGCACCTGCCGGTCATCATAGGAAGCGGCGTTGAGGATACCATTCAGCCGATAGGATGTATGCTCGATCAACTGCTCGGCATTCTTCATCTTCTTGCCGTCCTCGGCGACACCCATGTGGATCTTTTGCGCATACTTCTGGATCAGGTGCAGTGTTTCCGTCGCGCGAGAATCACCTGTACTCAGTTGCTGCCCGGCGAGCTCAGTCATCTGATGCACCAGCTCCGCATAAAGAAAACATTGATCTTTGGGTTGAGCCTGGTCAGCCTTGGCCATGAGGGCGGCCATGGCCTGCGGATCAGGGACTTTTTCATCCACGGCGAAGGCGCAGGCACAGGAAAGGTTGAAAGCTAGGAAGGAAACGGCGAGGGTCGTAGCCACGAACCGCATAGAGCACCTCTCGGAGGGCTTACGGTACGTCTTTCGTTAATGACTTCCACCAAGAGCAACGAGTCGATGCTTGGCTTGCCATTCCTGGTCGGGGAACTTACCACCGGCAGCAGCGAGGAATTTGTGATAATACTCCTCCGCTTGTTTCGACTGATGCAGGTTATCGTATGAGGTTGCCCAAAGGAAGTAAGTAGCTGGAGTCTCCTCAAGATATTTTGCTCGCATGGAAAGAGCGTGCAGTGCTATTGAATACTGCTTGTTTTCTGACGCAGCAAAAGCCAGGCCGCTCCAGGCATTCCCGTCGTCGGGTTTGAGCTGGACTGCCCTTTCCAGAACCGCCTGGGCCTGAAAATATTGCCTCTCCCGGATCAGGTTTTCGCCCTGCCCGGCCAGAATATCTTCATTATCGGGCTGGGCCTGCGCCATTTTGGCATAGATAGGATCCGCCTCCTCGGGATGACCGGCCTGGGAATAGGCATCGGCCAGCATCTGGTCGACCGAAGCATTTCCCGGCTCCAATTGGCGCAAAGTCTCGAGCACCGGCAAGGCCTCGTCATTCTTCCCCTGGGACAACAACGCAGTCGCCAGTTGGGCGTTCAACCCGGGATCCTTGGGATCGCGCTCCAACGCGCTCTTGAGCAACGGTTCGGCGTCGCTATACTTCTGTTGTTTGATCAACAACTGGGCCAGCCCCGCGTTGGCCGCGGCTTGCTGGCTCGCTGAAACCGCCGGATGGCCCGACAGCAGGCGCTGGTAGGCGGTCTGCGCCAGCTCCAGGTCGCCATTGGCCTCGGCAATCTGGGCCGTCAGCAGCAGGTCGTCCGCGGTCTCAGGGCTAAGCTTGAGTGCAGATACCAGGGCATCCCGGGCGGCGGGTGGATCGCTGCTGCGGTCCAGCTCGGCCAGCGACCGGAAAGCCTCCGCCAGGGCAACGGGGTTAGGCGGCTGCGGAGACAGCTGCGTAGCTTGCTCCAGTTGCTCCCGGGCCTGATCAAACTTAGCCTGGTGAGCCAGCAACAAGCCCAGCGCCAGCCGGGCCTCAAATTGCTTTGGGTCCGCGGCGATGGCTTTGCGGTAATCGGCAGCGGCAGCGTCCTGGTGGGCGGCAGCATCCTCAACGTAGCCCAAGTCGAAGAGGGCGCGGGCATCGCCCGGGTTCTGGCTCAGATACTTCTGCAGCAAGGGGCGGGCGGCTTCGAAATCCCGCTGGTCTATTTTGCTTTCGGCCGCTTCGCGCTCACTCTGCAGCGCTCCCTTGGCGCCAGACAGCGCGCTGTCCGGATCCTGCGTTCCCGGAGGCAGCTGGTTTTGCCCGCGGCCTGCGGCTGTCGTCAACAGCACCGCCGTAGCCAGGAGGCACAGGTAACTCCTTCTCCGCGCGTATTGAAAAAACCTCATTGCCCGGCCCGCACCTCTTGCGCCGCCAGCGCAAGCCCTAACCAATAGCCCGTATGGGAGCCCGGCGTCTGCGCCACCTGCTCCGGCGTTCCCTCCGCCACCACCTGGCCTCCGCCCGCCCCCGCCTCGGGACCCAGGTCGATCACCCAATCGGCCGACTTGATCACGTCCAGATTGTGCTCGATCACGACCAGCGAGCCGCCGGCGTCGATCAGCCGCTTGAAGGCGGTCAACAATTTGCTCACGTCGTCGAAGTGCAGCCCGGTGGTTGGTTCGTCCAGGATATAGAGCACCCGGCTGCCGGCCTTCTTCGCCGTCCCGTTGCCCGCCCGTCCGGCGGCGCTGCGCCCCAGGGAAAGATGGGCTGCCAGTTTGACCCGCTGCGCCTCCCCACCGGAGAGCGTAGTCGCCGACTGGCCTAGCCGCACATATCCCAGCCCGACCTCGTCGAGCACCGCCAGCTTCTCCAGTATTCGGGTCTGGCCGGTAAAGAAGCGCAGGGCCTCCTTGACGGTCAGGTTGAGCACATCGTAGATGCTCTTGCCCCGGTACTTCACCTCCAGCACGCTGGCCTTGTAGCGGCTTCCGTTGCACTCTTCGCAGGGCAGCTCGACATCGGCCAGGAACTGCATTTCCACCGTCACCGTGCCGTCTCCTTCGCAGACGTCGCATCGTCCTCCGGGTACGTTGAAGGAGAAGTGCCCCGCTGTATAACTCCGGCGCTGGGCCTCGGGTTGGGCCGCGAAAAGCTCGCGGATGGCATCGAATGCCTTGATGTAGGTAACCGGATTGGAGCGCGGGGTACGCCCGATCGGCGCCTGGTCGACGAGAACGATGTCGTTGAGCCGCTCCGCCCCCTTGAGCTCGCGGTAGAGGTGCGTGGGGTCTCCGCCTTCATTCTTTCCCAGAGCATGCGCTACCGCGGGGTAGAGCACGTCGTGCACCAGGGTGGATTTGCCGGAGCCGGAAACCCCGGTGATGCAGACCAGCATGCCCATCGGGATTTCGACATCGAGCCCATTCAAATTGTGAATGCGCGCTCCACGCAGCACCAGCTTCTCCCGCATTGGCTCCCGCCGCCGGGTGGGAATGGGAATGGTGAGCTGCCCGTTCAAGTAGCGGCCGGTGAGGGAGTCGGGGTTTCTCTCCACCTCTTCGACCGTGCCCGAGGCCAAAATGCGGCCCCCCAACTCTCCCGCCCCTGGACCGAGGTCGAGCAGCCAGTCGGCGGCGCGAATCACGTCCGGGTCGTGCTCCACCACCAGGATGGTGTTGCCCAGGTCGCGCAATTCTTCCAGGATGCGGATCAGCTTGGCGGTATCCCGGGTGTGCAGGCCGATGGACGGCTCGTCGAGCACGTACAGAGCACCCACCAGGCGAGAGCCCAGCGAAGTGGCTAGCTGGATGCGCTGCGATTCGCCGCCGGAGAGCGTGGAGGCGAGCCGGTCGAGGGTGATGTACTCCAGGCCGACGGCATCGAGAAAATGTAACCGCTGTTGTATCTCAACCAGAATGCCGCCGGCAATGTCCTGCTGCTGCCGGGTCAGGGTGAGATCTGCGAAGAGATACTTCGCTTCGCGGATGGTGAGCGCGGACACCTCGCAGATATTCCTGCCATTGATGCGGACCGCCCGCGCTTCGGCACGCAGGCGCGTTCCTTTGCAGTCGGGACAGGTGGCGTAGCCGCGATACTTGCTCAGCATTACGCGCACGTGCAGCTTGTATTTCTTGCGTTCCAAAAAGGCGAAGAAACCATGGACGCCAAGAAAAGATCCGTGACCATCGAGCACAAAATCCTGCTGCTCCGTTGTCAATTCTCTCCAGGGTGTGTCGAGCGGAATGCCATGCTGCAGCGCGGCCTTTCTGAGCTCCGCCTGGTAGGGGCGATACTTGGGGCGAGTCCAGGGATCGATCGCGCCTTCGTTCAGTGTCTTCTGCTTATCCGGGATGATCAGGTTGAGATCGAAGTCGATGGTGTTGCCAAAACCCTGGCAGCGCTCGCAGGCGCCATACGGGTTGTTGAAAGAGAACAACCTGGGCTCCGGCTCGCGGTAGATGCGGTGGCAGAGTTTACATTCAAAGGCCTGGGAGAAACGCAACCGTTTGGGTTCCACTTCCCCATCCCGGGAAACCGTTTCGTACTCAATCTCCCCTGACTCGCGAAAGCCAATTTCGGCGGCATCCACGATGCGCGCCCGGTTCTCGGGCGAGACGACGAGGCGATCGACCAGCGCGAAAACGGCCTGCTGGAAGTCAAGATCGAGCAGCGATTCGGGATTGGCAAATTCCACGATCTTGCCGTTCTGGTAAAGGCGATTGAAGCCCCGCGCGCGCAGTTCGGTAAGCCGCTCCTTGAAGGCGTCGCTAGGCAGGGCCGGGTTCACGGAGGTTTTTGCCGCAGCCTTCTTTGCCCGCTTGGCGGTTGCAGTCTTCGACTGACCGTCGGCTTCGACGGCGACACGCGGCTTGACTGGAAACAACGCGTAGAGTCGAGTTCCCTCCCCCAGCGCCAGGATGGATGTGGCGATCTCATCCACCGTGTCGCGGCGCACGACTCCGCCGCAAACGATGCAGTGCGCGGTACCGCAGCGCGCGAAGAGCAGACGCAGGTAATCGTAGATCTCGGTCGCGGTGGCCACGGTGGAGCGGGGATTGCGGGTCGTGTTTTTCTGCTTAATCGCAATGGCCGGCGCCAGACCGTCGATCAGGTCCACGTCCGGTTTCTCGATGCGCTCCAGGAACTGGCGGGCGTACGCCGAGAGAGACTCCACATAGCGACGCTGGCCTTCGGCATAGATGGTGTCAAAAGCGAGCGAGGATTTGCCCGAGCCTGAAACGCCGGAGACCACGGTGAGTTTGCCGTGGGTGAGATCGCAGTCGATGTTCTTCAGGTTGTGGGTGCGTGCGCCACGGATAGTAATCAGATCGTTCAATGTCTCAACCAGCAAGCTCGCCGTGGACCTCCTCGGTAGGCGATGTTATCTCTGCCTCAAAGCCGGCCTTGATGCGGGCGAGCATCTCCTCCGGGTCGCGCTTTTCCGCTTGCTCGAAGGCGGCCGCGATGTGGCGAGCCAGATCGGCCAGCATCATGCCCCAGGCTTCGGGCTCCTTCCACACGCCCACCCGCAAGCTGATGTGCTGATCCTGATGCGCAATCCAGACTCGCAGCAGTTCGAAGGATTTGGCGTCGGTGCGCGCCGGTTCAGGTACTCGTAGTTGATCGGATTGAGCCATGGTTCTCCTCTCGGTTGAGCGGTGCCGGGCGCTCAGGAAAAACTTTTGCAGGTACGGGCTTCGCAGGCTGCGGAAAAACTCCTGCGGGGTAGGTCAGGGCTACCTCGCCGCAGCGAGCATTAGCCCTGACATAAACCGGCAAAAATGTGTGGCCTTTAGGCCCTGAGGTACGCTTTCCTTCGGTCAGCGGCCTTTTTTTCCGCAGCCCGTTAGTGCCGGGATGCAGCTTCGATCGGCATCACCTCGGCAGCGCTCGCGGTGGTGCTGTGACGCCGGGCCCAAACGATGAGCAAAATACCGGCGGCGATGGAACCCAGGCTGGCGACCTGAGCATTGGTCATGCCCCAGTAGATGCGCGGGTTGATGCGGATGAACTCCACCAGGAAGCGAGCCACCCCACTGAGCACTAAATATTCGCCGGTAATCTGGCCTAGCGGCGGAGTGCGACCGTCGCCTGATTTCGCCCCTCGCCGCCACAGGTAGCCGGCAATCAGCAGGGCAACGATCAGTTCATAAATCGGCGTCGGGTGAACCCTCTGGGTGGTGGGAACAAGTCCGTGAGGAAAGCTCATACCCCAGGGCAGATGGGTTGGGATGCCGTAATCGCCGTCACCGGAGATGAGGCAGCCGAGGCGGCCAACACCGTAGCCCACCGCGACAGCAGGAGAGGCCAGGTCCAGCATGCCCAAGCCGCCGATTTTTGCCTGCCGCCCCGCCCAGACCAGCACCGCGATCCCGACCAGCAGACCACCGAACCAGGCAAATCCCGCCCGGTCAAAGAGGACCTGGAGCGGCTGGTGCATGAGCAACGTCGGATCTTCCAATACATGCCATAGTTTGGCCCCGATCACACCGCCCACCGTAGTATAGGCAGCTACCCCGACGGCGTCCGCATCGATGCCATGACGGCGAAAGTTGCGATACAGCACCCAACAGGCGCAGACGGAGGCCAACCACAAGCAAAGGCCAAAGGTGCCGATGGAAAAGCGTCCGATGTGAATGAAGGGATACATGCGTGTGTCGCTCCTTACAGTATAGCCGGGTGCTTTCGCACAGGGATTCATGGAAGAATGCGCCAATGAGAGAGCAAGAGCACGAAATGTTGTTTCGTCGCGAGGAGATCGCCGCGCGGGTGGCGGAAATCGGCGCGCAGATAAGCCGGGACTTCGCCGGGGAGGCCATCCTGCTGGTAGGAGTGCTGAAGGGAGCCGCCGTATTTCTCGCCGACCTGGCGCGGAGCATCTCGGTCGAGACTACTTTCGACTTCGTAGCCATTTCCAGTTATAAGGGGGTAAAGACCACCGGCGCGGTAAGATTGATCAAGGACTTGGATACTCCGATTGGGGGACGCAACGTCATCCTGGTCGAAGACATTCTGGATACCGGGCTGACCTTGGTCTTTTTGCGCAAGCTGTTGCTGCAGCACAAGCCAAAGACCCTGAAAATAGCAACCTGCCTGGACAAGCCGGCTCGGCGTCTGGAGAAGATCGACGCCGACTATGTTGCGTTCAGCATCCCCAACCATTTTGTGGTTGGTTACGGAATGGATTACCAGGAGCGCTTCCGTAACCTACCCGATATCCGCATTTTCAACCCGGATGAAGCGTAATTCAGTTGATCTTTACCGATGGAAGGGCATAGAGTCCCAGCCGGAACCAACCCAGGAGAAGGAGCCTGTTTCATGACCACCAAAGTGCTGCAGCCAGAGATCGATCACGATTATGGATACTTCGACGTCGCCGCATTTGCCGCGGCCAGCTTGAGGAGCGCAGCTGCATTCGCCGCAGTCTTCGATCACACTTTGTTGAAACCGGAGGCGACCCGGGAGCAGGTGGTGAGGCTGTGTGAGGAGGCAGCCGGCTTTCGCTTTGCCTGCGCCATGGTCAACCCGGCATGGGTGTCCTTGGCGCACTCGGTCATGGTAGGGAGCGGCGTGCCCGTGGGGGTAGTGGTCGGCTTTCCGCTGGGGGCCAATCTTGCCACCACCAAGCGCGAAGAAGCGATGGCGTTGATTAAGCTGGGGGCGCGCGAGTTGGATATGGTGATGAATCTCGGCTTGCTGAAGTCGGGCATGAATGCACTGGTAGAGCAGGATATTCGCGGAGTAGTGCAGGTAGCGCACGACGCCGGCGCACTGGTGAAGGTTATTCTGGAGACCTCGCTGCTGAGCGTCGAAGAAAAGCTACGCGCCTCCGAGCTAGCCTTGGCGGCCGGCGCAGACTTCCTCAAAACCAGCACGGGGTTTTCTACCGGTGGGGCGACGCCGGCCGACGTTGCGATCCTGCGTGGGGTTGCCGGCAGTCGCTGCGGGGTGAAGGCTTCGGGCGGCATCCGTACCCTAGGGGATGCGCGCGCCATGCTGGAGGCCGGCGCGACGCGGATCGGCGCCAGCGCCAGCGTCGCTATCCTGAGGGAATATCAGAACGAGTCCTGAAGCAGTCTGGCAGTAGGAAAAAGAGCAGGGCTAAGAGTCTGCGTGAGAATCTGGCTTCAATTGAGTCCCGCAGGGACGGCTGAAAATAGCCTTTGGGGAGTTGTTGTTTTGCCTTTATCAGCAACGACGCTTCCTGGCGAGGGAAAGAAACCGCAGGTCCCTCCACTACGCTGCGCTCCGGTCGGGATGACAATTTTGTTGCGCCACCGGCTGTTAGTTCCGTTGACCGGGGCCAAGGCCAATTCCCACAACAAAATTGTCATCCCGACCGGAGCGTACCCGGATTTCCTACCACGCAGCACTCATCAACAACCACGTATACGGATTTCCGCAGAGAAAGCCGCATGAACTCCGCCAACGCCACCAGTCTCAACAGGAAATCCGGGGGAGCGTAGTGGAGGGACCTGCGGTTTCTTTCCCTCGCCAGGAAGCGTCGTTGCTGATAAAGGCGCAGATCCCAATATGCTTGGTGATGACTTGGCAACCCGCTTTCGTTCGCTCTGACTCCTCTCCAATCTTCTCAACGAATTACATAGCCCAACCCTCATCTCTCCCCCTAAGGGTGTCGTAAGCCGACCATTTCTCTTGCAAAAAAGCAATCGGAGGGCTGCGCCCCCGTCTTTTTCGGCCCAGCTACGCCACGGCGAACCTGGGGCACCTGTCCTTACCCGAGCACCCGTCGTTACTGGAACGTCCCGGCCGGAGCGAAATGCTCTATGATGACTCGATGTTGGTATGACCCCTCCCCGCGACCAAGACGACGCTGAAGCCGAGAAGAAACCAGCGCAAGTTATTGCTACGCAATCGTTTGAAGGCGATTATCGCCCCAGCTCGCAGGCTCCGCAGCCGACCATTTCGGCGCGCGTGGACCCGGTGCAGACCGAGTTCCTCATGCGCCTGGCCAATACCCTCAATACCACCCTGGATCTGCAAACCCTGATGCATCGCACCGCGGATCTGGTGCGAGCCGTCATCGACTACAAAATCTTCGCCATCCTGCTCCTGAATGAACGCACCAACGATCTGCGCATGCGCTTTCAGATCGGCCACAACCCTGAGGTCGAACGGCTGAAGATCCGCGTGGGCCAAGGAGTCGTCGGGCGCGCCGCAGAGCACCGCGAATCCATCCTGCTCGAGGATGTGCGCAACGCAGAAAACTACATCAGCGCCAATCCTGATGTCCGTTCGGAGCTGGCAGTGCCGCTGATTGTGAAGAACCGGGTCATCGGCGTGATGGATCTGCAATCCGAACAGGTCGGCTATTTCCAAGCAGAACACCGCCGTCTACTGGAACTGACCGCCTCCCGCGTGGCCCAGGCAATCGAAAATGCACGCCTCTACACCAGGGTGGCCCGGCAGGCGCAGACGCTGGCGGTGCTGAACGAAATCGCCCGCGAAGTTACTTCGATCCTCGATCTCGATCCCCTGCTGGAGCGCATCGGAGAGCTCCTGCGACGGCTCATCGATTACCAGATGTTCAGCATCCTGTTGCTGAATGAACGGGAGCAGGTACTGGAGATTCAGTACGCCGTGCGCTTTGGCCATCCGGTGATGCCGTCGGAGAAGGTCCCGCTGGACCGTGGCCTGGTGGGCACCGCGGTACGCGAGCGGCGGCTGATCCACACCGGCGACGTGCGCAAAGATGCGCGCTACTTCATGGTGAACCCGGAGACGCGCTCCGAAATGGCAGTGCCGCTGCTCTATAAGGGCAAGGTCATCGGCGTGCTCGACCTGGAGCATGTGCGCGTGAACTACTTCAACGAGGATCACCAGCGCACCCTGGTGACGCTGGCCTCGCAGATCGCTGTGGCCATCGAGAATGCCCGGCTCTATCAGCGGGTGACACAGCAGGAACAGCGGCTGGAACACGATCTCGACATGGCTCGGGAAGTACAGTTGCGGCTTCTGCCACCCAAGCCGTCGCGCATGCCGCATGCCGAATTCGCGACCAGGTTTCTGCCCGCTCGCACCATCGGGGGAGACCTCTACGACTTCCTGCGCTATGACGACCAACGTATCGGTATCGCCATGGGAGACGTCAGCGGCAAGGCCGCCCCAGCCGCGCTTTATGCAGCACTGATCAGCGGGATTATGCGCGCGGCCACCAGCCAGGCCCTTTCTCCCGCCGCGATGCTGAAACAGCTGAATGACTCGCTGCAGGAACGCAAGATGGACGCGCAGTATGTAACCATGCTTTTTGCCGTCTGGAACGACGAGAAGCAGACACTGCAAATCGCCAACGCGGGCGCGGTCCAGCCGCTCTTCTGTCGCGCGGGACAGGTGGAAACGGTGCAGGCCGAGGGATTTCCGCTAGGCATGTTCAAAGACGTCAGCTACGAGGAATTCACGCTCTCCACCCGCCCCGGCGACGCGATCATCTTCTTCAGCGACGGAATGGTGGATGCGGTAAACGAGCACGAAGAGATGTTCGGCACCGAGCGGCTAATAGACCTGGTCGGCCGCGAGCTAAATAACACGGCGGAAGGCATGGTGGACGCGATCTACCAGGAACTCTCAGCCTTCCAGGGCGGCGTGGAGCGCTTCGATGACGAAACCGTGGTGGTGCTGAAGGTTCTGAATCCGCCCAGCACGAGTTAGGATTAGCCTTGCGCCACCACACTCATTCCCCGCCCAGAGGCTGAAGATTGACCAACACCCTGCAAATCGAAAACACCCGGACGATCCGCCCGGCACGTAATCTCATCGGCACCCTGCGCCTGCCCGGCGACAAGAGCATCTCCCACCGCTATGCCCTGCTGGCGGGGATTGCGGAGGGCGCGAGCCGCTTTCATAACTTTTCCACCGGCGCCGATTGCTCGAGCAGCCTCGACTGCGTCCAGCAACTGGGGGCGAAGGTGACTCGCTCGGCCGATACGGTTGAGGTTGAGGGCTGCGCCGGCGTGTTGACTCCGCCGGGTAAGCTGCTGGACTGCGGCAACTCCGGTTCCACCATGCGCATGCTATCGGGACTGCTCGCGGCACAGGCGGGTGATTTCACCTTGCTGGGAGACGCCTCGCTGAACCGCAGACCGATGGAGCGCGTACGACGGCCCCTGCTGGAGATGGGCGCGGCAATCCACTTAACCGAAGGTCATGCGCCGGTCGAGATTCACGGCGCCAAGCTGCACGGGATCGAGTACCGGACGCCCGTGCCCAGCGCCCAGGTGAAGACTGCCCTGCTCTTTGCCGGCTTGCAGGCTACGGGCACGACCACGGTGAGCGAAGCGGTGCGCACACGCGACCACGGTGAACTGGCATTGCGCGCCTTTGGCGCGGAGGTGCAGCGAACGACAGACTCGGTGAGCATCGCCGGCGGCCAGAAGCTTCACGGGATCGAGGCTACGGTGCCGGGAGACATGTCCTCTGCGGCCTTCTTTCTATGCGCTGCTGCGCTGTTTCCGGAATCGAGCCTGGTGCTGGATCAGTTGGGCATGAACCCCACCCGGGCGACGCTGCTCGACGTGTTGACCGCCCTGGGCGCGAAGATCCGGGTGCTGAACCTCGAAGAAAACCAGGGTGAGCTGATGGGGAGCGTGCAGCTGGCGCCGTCGTCGCAAGGGCTGGGCAGCACCGAGATCACTGGATCGCTGGCGGCGCAGTTGATTGATGAGCTGCCGGTGCTGGCAGCGATTGCGCCCTACACGCGCGGGGGCATACGTATTCGCGATGCGCGCGAATTGCGGGTGAAGGAGAGCGATCGTATCGCGCTGGTGGCGGGGAATCTGCGCGCGATGGGCGCCCAGGTGGAGGAATTCGAGGACGGGCTCGACGTGCCGGGCGGCCAGCAACTGCATGGCGCGGTAGTCGATTCGGGCGGAGACCATCGCATCGCCATGGCTTTCGCGGTGGCCGCTCTGCGAGCCGAAGGAGACACGCAGATCCTGGGAGCGGATGCGGCAGCGATTTCCTTTCCTGAGTTTTTTCACTTGCTGGAGCAGGTCACGGAGCGGTGAAAAACTCTAGTCACGTTACCAAGGAGTGGGGTTCACGATGATCTCGAGGCGCGAATTTATGACCGGGACGGGCACCGTCGTGGCCGGTGCGATGGCTGCCAAAGTCCTCCACGCTTCCGCGAAAACGATGCGGCTCGGGGGCCCAATCTTCGTCAAATCGGAGGATCCGGCGGTGCTGGCGAAAGCCCATCGCGATGTTGGATATCGCGCTGCCTACGCCCCGAGCGACCTGTCCGTAAACGATAAGGATCGGATCGCAGGACTGGTCAGAGAATTTGCCCGTCAGGACGTCGTGATTGCGGAGGTCGGCGCCTGGAAGAACATGCTCGACCCCGATCCCGAGAAGCGGCGGCAGAACATGGCTTACGTCACCGAGAAGCTTGCTTTGGCGGAATTACTCGGGGCGCGCAATTGCGTCGATATCGCCGGATCCTACGATCCGAACATCTGGTACGGGCAAAACCCGAGAAACCTGAGCCAGGAATTTATCGACGCCACGGTGGAAAACTGCCGCAAGCTCATCGATACCGTTAAACCTCAGCGCACTTTTTTCAGCATTGAAATGATGCCCTGGAGCTTCCCCAGTGGCCCGGACGAGTACGTAAGGCTGGTAAAGGCAGTGGACCGTAAGGCTTTTGGCGTTCACCTGGATGTGTGTAACACCATGAACAGTCCGGTTCGCTTGTACAACAACAGTGCCGGCATACGTGAGTGCTTTACCAAGCTCGGCCCCTGGATCAAGTCCTGTCACGCTAAAGACCTCAAGTGGGGACCAGGTGTCCAGGTTTGGATCCAGGAGGTTATTCCGGGAACCGGGCTGATTGACTACAAGACGTTATTGCAGGAGCTGTCGCGGCTGGGGACGGACGCGCCGCTCATGTTGGAACATCTGCACAGCGAAGCGGAGTACACGCAGGGGCGCCAATATATCCAGGGCGTCGCGCGGTCGCTGGGTCTTTCCTTCGGTGGTTGAATTGTCACATTTATTGTGATGTATATAGAGATCGAGGGAACCGCAGGTCCCTCCACTCCGCTACGCTCCGGTCGGGATGACAATTCTGTTGTGGGAATTGGCCTTGGCCCCGGTCAACGGAACTAGCAGCCGGTGGCACAACAAAATTGTCATCCCGACCGGAGCGTACCCGGATTTCCTGCCACGCAGCGCTGGACATGGCCGCGTGTGCGGCTTTCCGTAAAGAAAGCCGCATGAAGTTTACCAACGCCACCAGTCTCGACAGGAAATTCGGGGTAGCGTAGTGGAGGGACCTGCTGTTACTTTCTCTATCTGGCACAACGAATGTGCCAGATAGAGCCGGCTACTGTGGTGGTGGCGGAGTATTAGGCGGTGGCGGCTGCTCTGGAGGCAGATTCTGCTGTTCTTGCGGAGTCAGCTGGGGTTGGGGCGGCATCACCGGCATCGCAGGCATTTGCTCCGTGTGCTGCAACTGCTGTTGCTGTCCCGGAACGGAAGCTTCTGGTGCCGCTTTTGCAGGTTCCAGCCCGGGAATGACCGGCTCTTTTGTTACCTTGCCGGTAACAGCGTCGGAGAGCTGAATCCCGTACTGATCCAATGTCTGCGCCAGAAGCTGTTCCAACGAGGCGCGATCTTTGGCATAGGTGGCTTCGGTCGAAATGACATTGTTTTCCGCCGAAGCGAGGTTGCGCTCCTGTTGCAATACGTTTGCGGTCGTCGAGGCGCCTAGCCTCAGCTTTTTCACTTCCGCCTGGTAGGACTGGAAGTTGTACTCGCGGGCGGCGAGTGCCGCTTGCACCGCGGCGCGGTCGTTGGTGAGCGCGTACTGTGCATTGATGACCTGGATGCGCACTTGGATATACAGCTGTTGTAGGCGCATCTCCGCCTGGCGGTACTCAAGCACAGCGCGAGCCTGTAGCGACTGCGCGGTGCGATTACGCAGCGGAATATTTACGTTGACACCCACTGCCTTATCAGGAGCAGAGCTGTTGAACAGGTTGGTGAAGACCGTGCCGTAGCCAACCGTGGGAACATCGCAGGCGGTAGGGCCGAAGAATTCAGTCGAACAATAGGGGCTCTTCGCGCCGCCAAGACCAGCAGCACCATAAAACGCGTACAAATCCACCGTCGGCAACAGGTTATTCTTGACCGCCCGCAGGGTAATCTCATTGTTCCTGAGATTCAGTATCTGCTGCTCGATCTCCGGACGATTGGCATAGGCCCTCTGCACCAGCGCCTCAACCGGCGTCCGTTCTTCGGGCATTTCGAGTAACGAGACACGATCTGTGGGAATGACCGGCGCAGCGGATAGAACCGGATCGCTCAGATTACGGCTGATCGCCTGTTTCATGATCAGCTGCTGATATTCAAGCGTGGTCTGTGAGGTGATCAGCGCCTGGGTGTCAGTGGATACCTGGTTATCTGCATTGAGTACGTCCAGCGGCGCCAGGGTGCCGATCTGTAACTGCTTGCGATTGTCCGAAGCCAGCCGGGTGGACTGCTCCAGAGCACGCTGTTTCGCCTGCACATCTTCGTAATCACCCACCAGTTGCCAATAGATATTTTCAATCTGGTTGATGGTGAACAAAATCTGCTGGCGGAAGCCGGAATCGCTGATGCGGCGGTCATTCTTGGCTTCGAGGATGAAGCGGCCGTTAATTCCCGGACCAAAACCGTTCAGCAAGTGTTGCGTTAAGGTGGCTCGGAAGCTGGACTGCAACTCCGGACTGTAGAAGCTGAAGATACCGTTGTTGGTAATGCGGCTGTTTTGGAAGCCAACCTGGAGCTGGGTGCCGGTGATGAAACCCTGGTTGTAATTGAAGTTGTATTCGTCGGTGTTCTGATTCAATGTGGGAGTACCGCTACCGAAAGGCGTTGCCTGGGGGCTGGTTGTCCGTTCCAGCTGGATGGTTCCCGTAAGCACAGGGTCCATTGCCTCCGGGATCGGACCGGTACCGTTGGTCGTGACGTTAAGGCCACCAGAACCTGCACCAGCGCCCCCGACCGCGGTGGATGTTCCGCCTGGACCGCCGCCTGAACTGAGCGAGGTCGAACTGGTCCCTGAGCCGCCCAGCGTTCCCTCAACCAAGCCGGCGCTGACCCCCAATAGAGCGGAACCGGCGCGAGCCCGCAGCAGGTCTGTGTCCGCGATATCAAGGTTGTACCGCTGGATGGCGATATCGTAGTTGTTCTCCAGGCCAAGAACGATGGCATCGGCCAGGCTCAGGTAAATCTTGCCGTTGTGCACCAGGCCGTCCAGGCGCTGGGAGTTGGTGGTGACCGGCGCCGTCACTGACTTGGGTTCGAAGGTCCTCAGGTAGTTTGGAAAAAACGGGTTAGGCTTACTGAAGTCATGGACCCCCGGCCGCATAAAGATCGGCTCGGTGTAATTTGGCTGAGGCGCCGGGGGTAGGCCCGCGGCGGGTGCGGCGACAGGCGGCCCGCCGGGCGGCGCTTGTTGTGCCGCTGCCGGCAGCGGCATATAGGCGCTGAGCACGGACACGATGGCTACGGTCGCTTGCAGCTTATGAAAAAACCGCCCTCCATGCCGGCGAAACCACAACACGAACAGCTTGGGAAGGCGATAGGAACTACAACGGGATTCTGAATTTTTCATCGTTGGGTCAAAATCTCGGGTTCAGGCCTCAGGCCTTCGCCGTTCTGTCTCAATAGTTAGGAGCTAGCATGGCAGATGCGGCATGGTCGCCCGATGATGCTAGTTTTCGCTCGCCATTTGTCTGATGAGCGATCAATGGCCGGTCAAAAAGGATGGTTCCCCGGCCTGAAAGGAATTACGCGCTTCACCCGGGATCCAGTTCCATGGCTTTTGAGCGCAGCCTTGCGGTCTCGCCGCCTTAATCTGCCCATGCAAGTATGGATATGCAGGTGACGACTTTCGTTCCCTGATTAACCTTTGGGCGAGTATATCGCAGCCCTGGTTGCGATATAGGTTGCGATATAGGTTAGGAAGTGCAGCGTGCCGCAACGGGGGAGAATGTGGTATCGCCCTTCCCGAAAAGGCGCCTTACCCGCACCTCTGCTTGGAGCGCAATGAAGAGGATAGAGCAGCCGGCGAACGGTCTGGTTTGGAAGGTGGTGTTGGCCTACGACGGCACCGGGTTCCATGGCTGGCAGGTGCAACCGGACTGCATGACGGTGCAAGGCGAACTGCGCGATGCACTCGCCCGGATCACGGGTGAGGACGTGCTACCCCAGGGCTCGGGGCGAACCGACGCCGGCGTGCACGCGCTGGGCCAAGTGGCATCGTTTGCGCTGGTGGCACCGATTCCCGAGGCAAATCTTGCTCGAGCGCTCAATCGCGCCTTACCGGCTTCCATCCGGGTACTCAGCGCAACCCGGGAAGCAAGCGACTTTCACGCCCGCCACAGCGCGCGGGCTAAAACCTATGAATATAGAGTCTTTCGCGGAGAGATATGTCCGCCGTGGCAAGCTCGCTATGTCTATGCGCTGAACGCACCGCTCGACGTGGAGGCAATGCAGCGTGCGGCTGTCCTGGTTTGCGGCGAACACGACTTCACCTCTTTTGCCGCCACCGACCCCGATAGGCTGGAGCGCGATTCCGACTCCTTCGGGGAGGGCTCAGACGGCAATATTCGCTCTATCCATACATCGCAGTGGGTGGTAGACGCGGAGAACGAGTTGCTTCTCTATCGTGTGCGGGGCAATGGTTTCCTCCATCACATGGTGCGAAACCTGGTTGGAACTTTTCTCGAAGTGGGACGCGGAAATCTGGCAGAGACCCAGATTTCAACAATTTTAGAAGCCCGTGCACGCGAGCGAGCCGGCCCAACCGCGCCCGCGAGAGGATTGTTTCTGGTCAACGTTGAATACGCGAAAATTCCTCCCCAGAGAGGGTGCTACTCTGAGAATCTGTGATGCCCGGCACCCTCGCCCACTCTGCTTTTTCCCGCATCGGCCAACTGGCTGCGCTGCCGCGCGTTCATGCAGCCTTCCAGTGGTTCCATCTGCAGGAGCGCAGGATGATGCAGTGGCAGCAGGAGCTGGTATCGATCCCTGCGCCCCCGTTTGGCGAAGGGCGGCGCGCAGAGTGGCTGGCTGAACGCTTCCGGGAACTCAAGCTGGAGCAGGTAGAGATCGATTCGGAAGGCAATGTGCTCGGCTGCTATCCGGGCAATCGCTCACTCATCGGGCCATGCGTGATGTTGTCCGCCCACATTGATACGGTATTTCCCCTCCATACTCCGATTGCCCCGCTGGTGGAGCACAATCGTCTGGAAGCGCCCGGCGCCTGCGACAACGGCGCCGGAGTAGCCGGCATCCTGGGTGTGGCGGCGGCCTTTGAGAGCTGCGGAATCGAGCTTCCCTGTGACCTGCTCTTTGCCGGCAACGTGGGTGAGGAAGGCGATGGCGACCTGCGCGGCATGCGCTATTTATATGGAGCTTCCCCATGGCGGGAGAGAATCGGCGCCAACGTGGTGCTCGATGGCGCCGGCTGCGAGGTGGTAGTAACCCAGGCCCTGGGTAGCCGTCGTTTCCTGGTCACGATCCAGGGGCCGGGCGGCCATTCCTGGACCGATGCTGGAACTCCCAATCCCATTGTGGTGCTGAGCCGGGCAATCGCGGCCATGAGTGAAATTGCCCTGCCCGCTACACCGCGTACCACTTTGAACATCGGCACCATGGAGGGTGGCAGTTCCGTGAACTCAATCCCGGAGCGCGTCACGGCCCGCTTCGATTTGCGTAGTCTGGACGCGGCTCAGTTGGTCCGCCTGGAGATGGAACTGCATCGCGCCGTCGAAGATGCCGTCCTGGTGGCTAACGCCTCGGGCCGCACAAACAGTGCCGGGCGTCCCGTGGAATTTTTGATCGAACGAATTGGTGACCGTCCTGCCGGCCGATTGAGCGATGACTCCCGGCTGCTCGAATCCCTGCATGCAGTGGACCGGCACCTGGGGATTCGCACCGAACAGCGCGTGGCTTCTACCGACGCGAATATTCCATTGTCTCTGGGTATCCCGGCGCTCAGCATCGGGGCCGGAGGAGATGGCGGAGGGATCCATACGCGGGGTGAATGGTACGACGCCAGCGGCCGGGAGCTGGCGCTCAAGCGGATTCTCCTGCTGCTCCTGCTGGCATCCGATCATATCTCCCACGCCCCCGCGGCCGCCGGTAAGCAGTGATCGATCTTGGCTGCCGTGGCTTGCTCTTTTGCTGCCTGATGGCCACCCAACCGCTCTTCTCCGCAACGACACCATCGCCAGTGATTGCGATCTATTACCACGGAAATATTCTTACCGGCGTAGGACTTGGCGACAGCGATGCGCAGCGGGTCACGGCCATCGCGGTGGGAGATCATCAGATCGTCGCCATCGGAGACGACGCCGCGATTTTGCGCCAGAAGCAGCCTGGGACCAAGCTCTTCGACCTGCAGGGGGCCTTCGTGATGCCGGGCATCAATGACGCCCACGTGCACCTCGCCTATGCCGGGCGCCTCAAGCTCGCGGTCGACCTCACCGGCAGCAGCTCGCTGGCTGAGATGTTGCGCCGGGTGAACGCTGCCGCAATCGCGGCTCCTCCCGGAGAATGGCTGCTGGGCGGCGGTTGGGACCATACCCTGTGGGCCAACAAGACGTTGCCCACCCGGCAGGATCTCGATACCGTAACTCACGGCCATCCAACAATCTTGACCCGGGTGGACGGGCACATTGCCGTTGCCAACTCCGCCGCGCTCGCTTTGTCCGGAGTGACCAATCAGACGCCAAATCCCCAGGGGGGCGAATTCGATCACGATGCGAACGGCAATCTGACCGGGATTGTCCGCGAGGACTCGGCTCAGGATCTTATTCGCCGCAATATCCCGGCTCCCTCCCATGACCTGCGCAGGCGCGCCATTCTGCTGGCGCTCCAGGAGGCGGCAGCGCACGGCGTGACCTCGATCCAGGACAACTCCGACTGGCAAGACTTTTTGGTGTACCAGGAACTGGAAAGAGACGGCCGGCTGCCGGTGCGCATTTCGGAGTGGTTGTCGTTCAATGATCCGGTCGACGTGCTGGTGGCCCATCGTGCCGCGCAGCCGGCCGGCGACCGCATGCTCCGCACCGGAATGTTGAAGGGCTTCATGGACGGCTCGTTAGGTTCGCGGACGGCCGCTTTGCTATCGCCCTACTCGGATGATCCCGGCAACAGCGGATTGTTGCGCTACGACCAGGCACGGCTCGACGCTATGACGAAGGAGCGTGTCGCGGCGGGATTTCAGATTGGCTTCCACGCTATCGGCGACCGCGCTGTAGAGATGGCCCTCAACGCCTTCGCTGCTGCCAACGCCGGCCCGGCAAGGCGTGACCGCATCGAACACTCCCAGGTGGTGGAGCCGGAGGACATCCCGCGCTACAAGGCCATGGGCATCATCGCATCCATGCAGCCTAGTCATCTGCTCACGGACATGAATTGGGCCGCGGCGCGGCTCGGTCCCCAAAGGTCACGTTACGCCTACGCGTGGAAGGCGTTCCTTGATGCTGGTGTACCGCTGGCTTTCGGGACGGATTACCCGGTGGAACCCATCACGCCTTTTCGCGGAATCTACGCCGGGGTCACGCGCAGCAACGAGGCGGGGACCGCCAATTACTTTCCCCAAGATAAGCTGACCATCGGTGAGGTGCTCTTGGCGTACACCCAGGGTTCGGCTTTTGCAGAATTCGCCGAAGGGTTCAAAGGCAAACTGATTCCCGGGTACGTTGCCGATTTTGTGGTGCTTGACCGCGATCTGACCAGGGTGGCTGCTACCGACATTCTGAAGACGCAAGTCCTGCGGACCGTAGTGGACGGAAGGACTGTCTACGAGGCCCCGGACAAGTGATCCAAGGATCGTAGGAAAGATGCTGGTAATACCCAAAGGTAACGTTACCTAGGTACTACTGCAGAAAAACTCACCGAGCGAAGGGCATGGCTTCACGGGCTGCGGAGTTTCCGGGCAAGATGTCGGCGCTGTAACTCATGAGGCGTGACCCGCGTCTAATTAAATGTTGGTGCTGCACCAACCGCTACAATACGCCGCCACCCCAATCGCCCGCTTTTGGCTATACTGGAGAGAGTACACAGTGACTGTGTGGCAGCAAGGGTCAGTTATGTGCCGTCATTCTACGGGAGAATATCGACGGCGCCGAGTTCGAGCGTGTCATGAAGCCGTTTCCCTGCTGAGGCCATGAACGACATTCGCCCCGGCTAACCGGTAGACCAGCTTTGCAACCGCTCTCGTTCCCTGGCTCACACAAACTGTGTGATTGCTCTATGGGGTGCCATCCTCTTAGCGCCGCCAGCCCTTGGATGCTTCCCAACCGACGAGGTTAGACCCAGATGAAATCGCTGCTCGAACGGCTTCGCGCAAGCCGTCTCGCTTCCACCTTTACCATCCTTGGCACGCTCTCGGCCGGCATATTGATTGGATCGGTTGCTGTCCACGGTGTTCGTGGCAATGAGACACAGACCGATAGCTCGGATGCCACCCCGCTGAAGATTCCCAACCCTATCAGCCTATCGACTACCTTCACCCAGATCGCCAAGGACGTCGGCCCGGCAGTGGTGAATATCAACACCGAGACCCTGCCTCAGGAAAGTAGCCATCCGCGCCGCCGCAATCCGCATAGCGCTGTCCCGCCGGGCGATGACGACGACCAGAATGGCGACCAGGACCAAGGTGGCCAAGGTCCCGACCAGAATTTTCAGGATTTCTTCAACCGGTTCTTTGGCGGCCAGGGGCCAGGGGGCGGCGATCAGGGTGACCAGGTACGTGAGTCTCTCGGCTCCGGCTTCATCGTGGATCCCCGGGGCTACATTATTACTAACAACCACGTGGTGGAGAAGGCAGATCGCATTTACGTGAAGCTTTCCACCGACCCGGAAGCCTTTCAGGGTCGCGTGGGCAAGGTAATCGGGGTGGATAAGGACACCGATCTGGCAGTGGTGAAGATTAGCACCACCGAGCCCCTTCCCACGGTGAAGATGGGCAATTCCGACGGCAGCCAGGTGGGTGACTGGGTGATCGCTATCGGCAGTCCGTTCGCGCTCAGCCAAACGGTGACGGCAGGCATTGTCTCGGCCAGAAACCGTACCGTGGATCACAGCGCGGCCGGCCAGTTCCAGCACTTCATCCAAACCGACGCTGCCATCAACCCGGGCAATTCCGGTGGACCGCTAGTGAACATGGCGGACCAAGTCATTGGCGTCAATACCGCGATTCTTACCCAGTCTGCCGGCTACGAGGGGATCGGCTTTGCCATGCCCTCCAACACGGTCATCGGGGTCTATAACGATCTGATTGGACCGGAGCACAAGGTCATCCGGGGTTCGATCGGGGTACAGTTCCAGGCCAGCCTTAACCCAGCTGTCCAACGGGTCTACGGTTTCAAGTCCGGAGTGCTGGTCAATGCGGTTACGCCCCATGGGCCTGCCGACCAGGCGGGTTTGAAGGCAGGCGACATTATTACTACTGTCGATGGCAAACCTATTAAGGACGGAGACGCCCTGGTAACGGACATCGCAGCCCGCAAACCGGGGACCACTGTCCACCTGGGCTATGTACGGGCCGGCCAGACCTCGACCGCGACCCTTACAATTGCCGACCGGGCTAAACTGTACGCCGCCCAACCTGCATCACAGAATGGAGAGAATGGTCCGGAAAGCGCGCCCAACGCCTCCGAGGGGAAACTGGGTATCACGGTCGAGGCCGTGCCCGGTCCTCTGGCCAGCAAGGGGATACATGGTGTCCTGGTTACGCAGGTAAAACCGGGTTCCTTTGCCGACGAAGCTGGATTGACATCCGGCCTGGTGATCACGGAGATCAATCGCCAGCCGGTAACGAGCATCGATCAGTTCCAGTCGTTGGTCAGCGCGTTGAAGTCCGGCCAGGACGTCGGCTTCCGCGTCGTTGATTCGCGGAATCCTACTGCAGGTGGCACTTATTTGGGAGGGACACTACCGTAAAGTATTTCCCCGGTTGGGTCTTTGCTATAACCATAAAGTAATGGAAGGTAAGGAGATACGAGGTAAAAAGGAATAATTTACCTCGTAACCATTACCCGCGTGTTGAAAATTTGGGTGGTAGGCTGCGGTTGGGATTGCAATCTTGCCTACCACCCTATAAGGTGTCGAGAAGCACGAATTTCCCCTATCGAGGTATGCATGGCGTCTTTACGAGCAGGCCAGGTTTTGTTGTTAGTCTCCACTCTGGCTATCACCCCAGCATTTGCAAGCCGAACTCATCGTGCACCCACGTCCGGTCATTCGCGGACGGCTTCTTCCAAGAAGGCCAGAAGGAAACAAGTCAGCCATGTCCACGGACAGCGGACTATCGATTCCAACCGGGCCTCCGAAATTCAGAATGCGTTGATCCGCCAGAAATACCTCACAGGCACACCCAGCGGGCAATGGGACGAACAGACACAGGTGGCGATGCGGCAATATCAGTCGGACCACGGCTGGCAGACCAAATTGATGCCTGATAGCCGGGCACTCATCAGCTTGGGCCTGGGGCCCAACCACTCGAACGATTCACCCGTCGGCCACACCGGCAGCACTCCGTCGGCATTGGCTGAGCAAAACACGCAGGAGGCTCAGTCGGCTGAGCCGGTTGAAAATAATACCTTAGCCTCTGTCCACTCTCTTTCGCAGTAGTCTTGGCGGAGAAATCGATGCAAAATGCCCGGGCAAATTGCCGGGGCATTTTGCGTTTATGAGGGAAACTGAAGCTTAGAGCCGGATTTCCGGCTCAAGCAGGTCACGAATCGTCTCCCGGCGGCGGACCAGCCGGGCTTTCTTCCCTTCCACCAAAACTTCCGCGGCCCGGGGCCGGGAATTGTAGTTGGAGCTTAAGGACATTCCATAGGCGCCGGCGTCGAGAATCGCTACCAGGTCCCCTTCCCTCACCTGCGGCAACTCCCGGTCCCGGGCAAAGAAGTCGCCCGACTCGCAAACCGGACCGACCAGGTCGACCAAGCCACGTTTTGCCTCGGGATCATGGATCACAGGCAAGATCTCATGGTAAGCCTGATAGAGTGCAGGCCTTATGAGGTCGTTCATCCCGGCATCCGTGATTACGAAGGTCTTGCTCCCATTGCGCTTGAGATACAGCACCCTGGCCAGCAGAGCACCAGCCTGCGCGATCAGGAAGCGGCCGGGTTCCAACAGTAGCTGGACCTCCAGCCCCGCAAGGGCGCGCTCCACCTCCGCCGCATACTTTGCCATTTCGGCTACAGGGTCGAAGTTAGAAGCACCGTAGTAGTCGATGCCCAAGCCACCGCCGGCATCAACGAACTTGATCCGAATGCCGTCGCCTTCGAGTTCGCGGATGAGTCCGGCTACCGCATCGAGCGCCGCCCCGAACGGCGCGGCAGTCTGGATCTGAGACCCGATGTGCACACTGATCCCAACCGGATCGAGGTAACGCGATCGCTTTACTTCCTGATAAACAGCGCGGGCAGCCTTGATGTCGATTCCGAACTTGTGCTCGCGCAGGCCGGTCGATATATAAGGATGGGTCTCGGCGAAGACGTCCGGGTTCACACGCAAGGCCACCCTCGCCCGGGTGCGCTTCCTGCGAGCCCGTTCGGCGAGTAAAGCCACTTCCGATTCACTCTCTGCATTGAAGATCAGAATGCCGGCAGCCAAGGCGAGATCCATCTCTTCGGCTGTCTTGCCCACGCCCGAGAACACGACTCGGCCAACCGCCTTCTTATTCACCTTGAGGATGCGGAGAAGCTCGCCTCCAGAGACGATATCGAATCCCGAACCCTGCCCCGCAAACAACTTGAGAATAGACAAATTGGAGTTCGCCTTCACTGCATAGCAAATGAGGTGATCTCTATGGCCAAAGGCATGGGAGAAAAGGCGATAACGATCCAGGATCTGGCCTGCGGAATAGACATAAAGGGGGGTCCCATACTTCTTCGCCAGCCCAACCAGGGAAACCTCTTCACAGTGCAATATCGATTTGTTCTTGGGATAGCGGAAGGGACGATCGGAGAATGCGATCTCGTATTTCAATAGCTGGAGGCCTCGCGCGTATGGGAGTGGCAGATGAACTGTGGTCCGCTGGGATCATGGGGCCCGGCGTCCCGCTCAGCCATAGTTAGGTTGTTGTGTTGAGATTCGTTGTTGGAGCGACCGCCCGCGGCTCCTCGGGCACCATCACCCAAAACAAAGCGTAGGCCACCAGGCCGACGGGAAATACCAATATAGCCAGCAGCACGGCTATGACCCGGATCAAGGTGACATCCCAACCGTAGTGGTTGGCCAGGCCCCGGCAGACACCCGCCAGCTTCCTTCCCACCAGAGGCCGCGTCAACGGTCCCCAGGGTGGAGAAGGAGGCCGGGAAGCAAAAGCAGCAGCGGCCGAGCCCGGCTCAATGACAGGCTTGCCACAGGCGGAGCAAAAGTGCGCGTCTCCGGCTAGCGATGCACCACATGCGGAACAATATAAAGCCATTGGACGCCTCCAAAAAGCCATTGTAATGAATTACTTGCCCAAAGCCCTGGGTCACTGCGACGTAAAAGGAGATTTCAGGTATCTGCGAGCCGAATCCGCCTGCGCCGAGTCGGCGTCCTGGCGGAGCACGGCCGCATACTGCCTCCGCGCCATATCTCGCTGATTCAAAAGGTCATACATCTTGCCCGAGTTGAGATCACAGCGGCTCTTGAGATCTTTGCTGATGGTCGGCTGGGCAGTCGCCTCATTATAGGCCGCGGCGGCTTCGGCATAGTTTTTTTGCCCCTGGAGTGTGTCGGCGAGGCCGAACCAGGCGAGTTCCAGGTGGGCCGAAGGGAAATACCCAGGCTTCTTGGCTTCCTCCAGCAGCTGCTGGTACTGCGCGATTGCCGCTTTGCCCTGCCCATCATCCTTAGTAAGGTTGGCAAGTTCGAGCCGGAAGAGGAAATCACGCGGATATTCGTCGGTCAGCGACCGGGTGACGGCGATGGCTTCGTCATATTTCGCCTCCCGGCGGAGGAACAGCCCCAGCGCTGTGCGCGCCTCTACCGAAGTGATCACCCCGCGCCCGCCGGCATCCCGTAAGTCTTCTATGCCCTTGGATTTAGAACCCGTTATCCCGGCCACCCCGGCGAGGATCTTAATCCCAAAAGGCAGGCTTCCGGTGACATACTGGTGCACTCCGACGATCAGCTTGGCGTCAATATACTTAGGATCCAGCCGCAGTACCTTCTCGTCGTCGCTGCGGGCCTGCAAAGCGACATGAAGCGCGGAAATGAAGCTCCGGTCGACCAAGCCGATGTAAACCGCGTGCAGGCTACGCGCCCAGCCGCGCGCAAACAGCGCGTCTACATCCTCCGAATTCTTGCTTAGCTGCTGACCAGACAGATCCATTGCCTTGTTAAACAAAGAGTTAACTTGGTCCGCCACGGCATGGTCGGGGGCCACCGTGTGCTTGCCGTTGAGAAAGCCGTCATGGGCATAAAGAGTGGTGTCGAGCAGATCGAGGCGATAGAGTTCGCGGAAGATCACGGTGTCGAGCACGTAATCCACGGCCAGCGGGCTGGTAGGATTTTGTGCCTGCACCTTTTCAAATCTCGACAGCGCGCCATCGTAATCAAGGATATAGAAGCGCTCAAAAGCCTGGCGCACCAACGGGTCCAGGTTAAGTGGGTTCGTATCGACTCCTGCGGGTGTGGTAACGGCGCCGCGCCCGGAACCGGCAAAAAGAACAGAAAAGATAGCTAAACCGATGATTAAGATAAACTTAGGTACGGAGGGACGGTTAGCCCCTGAAGCCTCGAGCTGGACAAATAATGCGTCCTCTGCCAGCACCGGAGAAATACACGGAGTCCGGGGGCGAACGAGCTGACGGATTTTTTCAATAAATTTCATTAACTAGTAGTAATTAGCGAGACTGTTGGCGCATAAATAAGTAACTAAAGGGAAACCGTTTTGGACGACCCAAAGCCAACCCGTGCGCGGCTCCCCTTACGGTACCTGGGGAAATGAGGAGACGCTATGACCAGGCAGGAACTCCTTCGTATCGTCATTCGTCAGGCGCGGGCAAACGATTTCCAGTTCCGCAAGTGGTTCCAGAAAGCGATCGACCCCTCCTGGACCAGCTTTGACGACGCGGTCGAGCTGCTTGCCCAAGGGCGCCGCTACTATGCTCTCCTTTTTGCTCACGAATTTGGCCAGGCATTCTGGAAGCAGGGTTCCCAAATCAGCTTCGTGGTGCCGGCGGCAAGCTACACGCGCCGGGACAAGGAGGGCCGCATCGTGACGGTGACGCGGAAGCCCTTCACCCGCCGCACCCTCAAGGCCGACGTCTGGAAATACCATCTACGTGAAATGGCGGCTCACGACGAGCCACTGCGATACATTCGACGTTTCCTCGTTATAGAGGGAGACGTGGAAAAAACAAAAAGTGTCGCTTCTTAGTTACCTTCCGGTGATTTTTTCTGGGACAGTTTTGCAACCAACGAGTGATATACTCCCGCCCGCGGACAGCCTACTCTCGGCATGTAGAAATCGGTAGAGGAGTGGTCGTCCGGTAGCTAGGTCGCGGCAACCCGCCGCAACCCCGTTTCCGCCCGCCCGTTCCGCCAACGCCGCATTTCCGCCCTCCCCCAAGTCACGGTATCAGAAAGACATGGCTTTCGGTGTCGTTCAGCGAAATGCGATGAGCACTCTGCCGGCAGATCCTGCCGGAGGGGAATAGGTCATGAAGATAGCTCTGGCAGCGTTGTTTGCCGCGACAGTGGCCACCACCACCGGATCCGCATTCGCGCAGGATGTAGCGCCGCTCCCCACGGAGTTCGTCCCGGCAGGCGTGCCGCTGCGCGTGGAACTCGACAAGAGCTACTCTATGCGCACGGGCACCAGGATTGAAGGTCACCTCACTGAGCCTGTCTATCTCATCGACCACGTGGTTGTTCCTGCGAACTCCAAGGTTTACGGCACGATCACCGGCAAGCACGGAGTGAGCCGCCAGGTTCGGACCGCGGCTATGTTCAATGGCGACCTGACCCCGCTGAAGGATGCGGAAGTCACCTTTAGCGAACTCCAAACCCCGGATGGGCGCCTTTACAGCATGGAGACCGATGCTACGGAGCGCACGACCAAGGTCGTTCGCATGACCGCTCCAGAAGAGGCGCCACGCCGCTCCCTGGTTCAGCGCATTGCCGCAGCTTTCAGCTGGACCAAGCGGGAAACGGTAGCCACCTTCAGCGCCCCGCACAAGATGGACAGGGCCAAACAAGCCCTCTATGCACAGATTCCGGTGCACCCGCAGGAGCTTTGGGCAGGAACCGAATATGATGCGGAGCTGAAGCAGCCACTGGAGTTAACCGGACAACCCGTGGCGGCGCCTGTACCCGTCGCGGACCTCAGCGAGCTGAAGCTGACGGGTAACATCGAGGCCCGCCTGGTGGATCCGGTGGATTCAGGCACGGCGACGGCCGGCATGCCGGTCGAAGCGGTACTGACAGCGCCGCTTTTCGAAGACGAACCCGCGGATACGCTGCAATCGACGGATACGGCGGTATCGGCTTCGCCCCAGGCACACGGAAAGCTGATATTGCCCGAGGGCACGCACCTGATCGGCAGCGTGGTGCAGGCCAAGCCCGCGGGGATGTTCGGGCACAACGGAAGCTTGCGGCTGACCTTCCAAAAGGCAGAACTGCCCGAGGGTGACGAGCGAGTTGTGCACGGCCGGGTAATCGCCGCCGAAAGCATCAGGAGCGACCGGGTGCAGATCGATAACGAAGGCCAGATCAAGGCCAACGGCAGCAACCGCTTCATGGCTCCGATCACCCTGGGGTCGCTGGCTGCGGTGTCGGATAGCACCGGCGCCGGACTGGTCAAAGAGGCCCTCACCAGCAACGGCCTCGACCTGCTGACGCGGATCGTGGGAACAGCCGCCTCGAACGGAGGCCTGATCTCCGGCTTTGCCTATTACGAGGTGGGTAAGGTTGTCTTTGACACTTGGATCGCGCGCGGACACGAAGTCGTCTTCGCCAAGAACACCCGCCTCGAAATCGAACTCTCGCAACGATAGGGAGTTCGGTCGACTCCGCTCCATCTCAATCGCAACCATCTTGAATTGTCATCCCGACGAGCCGCTCGCTCTGCATCCGATCCGATGGCTCCTCTTAAGAGAGCACTGCCCCGGATTTCTTGTAAGTTGCTTTGGAAACAACTAAGCCGCATTAGGAAATCCGGATGCGTGCTGGGCTACTCTCGAGCAACAAAGCTTCCTGCCGAGGGAAAGAAACAGCAGGAAGCTTATCGCGCTCTACCCAAAACAAGTTTTTCCGCAGACCGCAAAGCCCGTTCGTCAAGTACGCAGAACTTATCCGAAACACAATCCATTGACTCAATCGTTGACCGCTATCCTGCCCCGGATTCGCCTGTGGCCAACCAGGCAGCAACAATGACGAACCAATCCGCCTTGCAAAAATGAATTGCGCGAATCGAAAATGGCAAACTTCATTTCGCAAAGACGAAAGCCAAAGACCGTTCCGCCAATTGCAACCGTAGCAGTCATCTGAACTGAGAAGGCAACCGATGAGGGCTTGAAAACTGAGTGCACCCTGACTCCTCAGATCGAATGAGCGGCCATGAATAAAGAACGGCAATCTCGATTTGCGAGGACGAAACGGTTGGGTAATTACGGGCAATGGCAACCGCAGCGTTCATCTGAACCGGCAAACGCAGGTAGGAGGAATTGAAAAGTAAAAGCAGTTTGAGCCATCAGACCGGATCAAACCGAAAAAGATGATTCATTGGGCCTTTGCCTTTACCAACCGGATAGGCCGAACGAAGCGCTTCTGTGACATAAGCCTTGGCGGCGGCAACAGCCTCTTGCGGAGACCGGCCGGAAATGAGTTCGCACAACAGGGCGCTGGAAAAGGCGCAACCCGTTCCGTGAGTCGCGTTGGTTACAACCTTTTCCCCCTCCAGCCAGCTCTGTTCCCCCGAGGCGGTGAGCAGGAAATCGTCAGGCCGGTTGAGGTGACCGCCGGTGACCACTACGTTCAGCTCATGGTTGCCCAGCCGCGCTGCCATCTCTTGCAGACGAGCAGCCGCCGCTGGGACTTGCTCCCGGCCGAAGCTAGCGGCGGCTGATTGGTCTCCGCCGGCGAGCAAGGCTAGCTCGTCGACATTGGGCGTGATCCACCCGACGCGAGGGAGGAGTTCCTCACGGATGACGCGCACTCCGTCCCCATCGATGAGCGCCGTTCCCGAAGTGGAACGCACAACGGGATCGAGAACGATCCGTTCCCGTGGGATCGTGCCGTTCTGGGCCGTCAAAAAGGAGGCAACTTCGCAGACTACGACTGAGCTCCCCAACATCCCGATCTTGACACCGGATAGGGAAATATCCTCGGCCAGGCATTCCAGTGTCTGCCGGACCAGCGTCGCGGGAAGCGGTTCGACCGCGCGGACGCCAAGCGTCGATTGCACCGTCACAGCCGAAATGCAGGCTACGCCATAGATTCCATGGGCAGAGAAGGTTTTCAGGTCGGCGGTAATTCCCGCTCCCGACCCAGGATCAAAGCCCGCAACGGTGAGCGCTACCGGCCGGGAGGAGACAGCGGCGGTCATTTGGGGCTCCGTAGATATTTTAGAGGCAACTGTGGAAATCCTGGGTCCATAAGTGTATGCTGCGCCGACGGGGTTTTTTTGCCCCGTTTCCGATGCCAAAGTCCGATTCCGGGCCTATGACTTTGGTGAGGATGTGTTACCAACGACGCGTACCGCGAGGCATCCGGATCCTGTCTAATAAGCGTGGCCCGATAAGGGCTCATACCCACCCCTCGCGTGTACCATACCCGGGGCCGTTTAGCAAGGAGGATAAGGTCAATAAGTAGTTGATAGATTTTGACTTAGAGACGAAGTGCTCCATACAATAAGACAGGAGAACAATGTCAACTATCGGCAACCAATCTCATTGGCCCATAGGGCCCGCAATCCTCGCCGGCGCGGTACTTTCCGCGATGTGCATTAGCCCCGGTTCTACGTTAGCCCAACATGATTCCCCAAAAGCGGATACGCCAAAAACTGCGACCGCGATCCCGCACCGTATCCACTGGCGACAATTCGGACAAGCCTCCTGGTACGGAGGAGCATTCCAGGGTCAAGCCACTGCCAGCGGCGAACCCTTCAACATGAACTCCATGACGTGCGCCCACCGCAGCCTCCCGCTCGGGGCCACCGTTCTGGTCACGAACCTACGCAACCACCGATCGGTTCTGGTCCGGGTGAATGATCGTGGTCCGGTACCTGAGAACAGAGTTCTCGACCTGTCGTATGCGGCCGCCAGGATTCTTGGTTTTCGAGGCGTAGCACCGGTGCGGATTGATTTGGTTGATCCGTCATTAAGCCCTGCGCAAATCGCTGAGCTCAGCTGGCCGGCGCAGTTCCAACGATAATCGGCCCGCGTTTTCGCTACAATTAGCGTCGTGGCACCTTCTAGCGAGTCCGCAGATGCACGCCTGATCGTGGCTCTGGATTATCCAGACGCCAAGACCGCGATTGACCTGGTGGATCGATTAGAGGGAGCCACGCGCTGGTTCAAGATCGGCCTGGAGCTGTACGTGGCCGAGGGTAACTCCCTGGTCGCAGAGTTGCAGCGGCGGGGCTACTCCATATTTCTCGATCTGAAGTTTCACGATATTCCCAACACCGTGGCCTCGGCGGTGCGGTCAGTGGCGCGACTCGGTGTGCATATGCTCACCGTACACGCTGCGGGCGGACCAGCCATGCTCTCAGCGGCTGCGGAAGCGACGGGGGAAAGCGGGCCAATTCTGCTAGCCGTCACCGTCTTGACCAGCATGGATGATGCGCAGCTAGCAGCAACCGGGATCACCGGGAGTCCAGCTGCACAAGTCGAGATGTTGGCCAGGATGGCGTACGCCAACGGGGCCCGAGGATTCGTCTGCTCCGCCGTCGAAGTGGCCAATTTGCGTAGCCGGCTAGGCAGCAAGCCACTCCTCGTCATCCCAGGAATTCGCCCGGAAGGCGCGGCTCCTGGCGATCAACGGCGCGTGGCTACCCCCGGAACGGCCATCGGCGCCGGTGCAAGCTACCTGGTGGTGGGACGGCCGATTACGCGGGCGGCTGATCCGGGCGCCGCTGCAAGATCCATATTGGCGGAAATGCAGGCCGCAACGGTGACTGCTTAAAGCTTTTCGTAGAAATCGCAGGCCGAGCAGGAGATGTAAACGCCTCCTGGAACTCCGCGTTCCCGATCCTTTACTCGTTTCACAATGCGAGTTGCTTTATTGCATTTGGGACATTCAACACCCTTGGTGGTGTCCATCATCTTGGAACGGTCGGCGGTCTTGGCTACTTTCGCCACGGTGTTATCTCCTCTTCGACAGGCTCAGCTGTCGGCGCGCAGCCTCTCTCGAACCTCGTTCCGGCTTGGAATGCATTTGGCGGGACGAATCAGTGGGGACTGCTAGTTGTTATGTTACACGATCAGGGAAATCATCCTGGGCGGGTGAAGTCTCTCCCCAGGATTACATCCTGGGCTACTCTCAGCCGTCCCTACGGGACTCGTAGTTCTCACAGAGACTCTGAGGTCCTGGGCTTCCGTTGTGGGAACCAGTGACCTATTGCTTTTTGGTTATGCCAAGGGCTCCTTGTCAAGTTCTCACGCAGAACCGACAGCCGCACCCTCAACCTGCTAGTGGGGTCCGCCATCGCTCGACACGTCGACCAACTGCGAAGGATTGGTCCCGGGGGGCGGAGGAATCGGCTTGGGCTTCTCGTCGTCGGGAAACTCCACCGGCTTCAGTTGATGATCGTTGTCCACTGCGTTGGGCAGCTGTTCCCCGGGCTGGCGCAAGGTAGGCGCAGCAGTGGGACCGCGTTCCTGATTCGGCGCCGTCGGAGGCGCATCGCCAAGGCGCACCTGGTGGACAAACTGCCCGGCAAAGTAGCCGTCTGTCTCGTCTTTAGTACGAATCACGGGAGTCTGACCGACGTCGGCGATCTCCAAGCGGATTACGCGGTTACCGTTGAAACGGACGAACCGGACCTGGTGCGGTGGCTGACCATAAATCCATTCCTCAAAGGGCATCTGGCCGTCCATTTCACGAACCTTCTGGTCAGGCTGGCCAACGGCCCTCAACACCATCTCACGATTCATGCCAACCAGAACCTCGTGGTTGAGGACAGCATTTTTAAGTTTCGGCGGGAGGGTGTCGGCAAAAGCTTCAACCGGAGTCTTGAGCGAAAAGTCGATCATGGGGATGATAAGCTTGCGCACCTCGGAGGCAGTCATCTCCGGAACAAACTTGTCGAAAACCAGAGTCATGCGCGATCCGATGGGAACATGGCCGTCATCCTGAGCCAGCGGGGCCATTCCCCCCATGCCCCCAACCTCGATGTGCTGCAGTATGTGATGATGCTTCTCTGGCCCATCGTTGAACTCAAACACGATGCGGTCCGGCTTCACTTCGAACTTGGTGATCACCACGCGATCTCCGGGCTTGGACGAGATGCCGTATTTCTGCAACTCCTCCGCATACGCATTTCCCGACGGGCTGAGGTGCCCGTTGGCATGCAGCACGATTCCCTTGGTGCCCAGCGGCAGCGGCCGAACGGCGAAAGCTTCGTCTGCCTGAAAGGTACGGATCAGCTGCTGGCGTGTTCGCTCCGTGAGCGGAGTCGTCGCGAGCTGAACCTTAGTCGGTTGTACCGTGGTGAGATTGGCCTCTTTGGGGGCCAGTTTTTCGCGTTGCACGGTGAAGACCTGTGCATTGCTTAAAGCCCATCCGCAAAGGGTGGTTACCGCCAACAGGGCAGAGGCGCGGCGCACCCTGCCTCGAGTGCCGGCGGGAAAGGATTGTTTGGTGGTGAGCCCAACCATGGCGCTTTCCTCATGCGCCAATAATGGTCCCACTGCTAATGATTTGCAAGTAACCTTTCGTGCGCAACGCAAGAAAGTTTGAGGCCAGCAAATTGGAGCTTTTTTGTTTCTTATTCGGGCGGTTTTTCCGCCTCTGAACCGGCTTGAGGGAGGCCGGAAGGTACTGGTAGCGGCGGCGCCTGGGGCGGCGAGGAAACGGGTTCAATCTGTACTAGACCGGCTCCCGCCGGCGGCGGATCTACCGGGTGATGGGGAGCGAGGGTGCGGCTCATTGCGTCCAGGTCGACGGGGATACCGGCGGGGACAATGACCGGTTGGGTGTAAAGGTACGCGTAGGCTCGTGTCGTGCGGTAGACGATAAAGATTCCGATGAGCAATACGACGGCCGTCACCGCGCTGGCTTCCGGACCGTAATCACCGCCCGTTATCCAGGGAGGCCCCACGGTATTGCTTTGAATAACAGGAGAGAATTCGGTGATGCCGCTTACCGGCAGTCCGAAGAGAATACACATGCTTGCGTTCCAGGCAAAGTGCCAACCCCAACATACCCAGAGCGCTCGGGTGCGCAGATACGCGACCGACAGCAACCAGCTGCTGAAAATTGTGATCAGGAAGCTGGCGCGGTTGGCGCTGGGATTGAAGATATGCAAACCGGCAAAGGCGAAGGAGAAAACCAGGGTGGCTAAGGTAGGCCCCATGGCCTCGATCAAACGCTGGAAGGGATATCCACGGAAGGCCACCTCCTCTGCCAGGGAGGCCACAGCAAGCAGCAGGAGATCGATGAAAAGGATCCCGAACTGGCGCGGAACCAACCAAAAGGTGACGATCAATCCGCCGGTGAGCACCAGGGGCAGGATGCAGGCAACCAGCATGCCCCAGCCCAGCGCGGCGCCCAAGCCAAATTCCCGCTGCCACCCGGAACGGAAGGCCAGGCCCATATCGCGAATCGGCTGCTGCTGCCGGTTCAAGACGCGACCCATCGCGCCATAGCCGACCAGCAGCAGAAAGAGCAGCATGCTGCGCTCAAGCAGGGGAACCCATACTCCGTTCGCCAGCCCGTTGGCCGCATGGACCGAAATGGCTTGGGCAAAATAGAAGTAGATCCCGGCGAGGACGACATAGCCGAACGCGCGTACTCGATCGGCAGCGGTGAAATCGGTCAAGCGTACGCCCCCAGCACTACAGCATTTTCACTTCTGGTGTATACCACCTGACCGCTCTCGACGCGTCAACCTTGTGTACAGCGAGCCTTGGGGGCAAGACGCTGTCGGCATAGGCGTTTCAGGCGTTCTTGTAGAATTGCGCAATCTGCCGGAACTTAGCCAGACGGCGTGCGATTCGATCCTCTGCGGGCATGGCCTGCAATTCACTAAGATGCCAAACCAGCTTTTCATCGAGCATGGCGGCCGCAGCCACCGGATCATTCTGCGCTCCGCCGGGGGGTTCGGGCACCACATCGTCCACGCAACCCAACCGGCTGACATCGTCGGAAGTAATCTTCAAAGCGGCCGCGGCTTGGGCGCGTTTGCCGGCATCCCGCCACATGATCGAACCGCACGCCTCGGGCGCGATTACTGAATAAACGGCGTTTTCCATCATCAAGACGCGATCGGCGACCGCCAAGGCCAAAGCGCCGCCCGAACCACCTTCGCCGGTAATGGTGGCAATGGTTGGAACGCGCAGCCGGGCCATCTCGCGCAGATTGCGCGCAATGGCTTCGGCCTGGCCCCGTTCTTCGGCGGCGATGCCAGGATTGGCTCCGGTGAGATCGATAAAGGTGAAGACCGGACGACGAAACTTCTCCGCAATCTTCATCGCCCGCAGGGCCTTACGGTACCCCTCCGGGTTGGGCATGCCGAAATTACGCCGTACCTTCTCTTTGGTGCCCCGGCCTTTCAGATTGCCGATAGCCATCACTTCCTGACCGTGGAAGCGGGCCAGACCGCAAGCCATGGCCAGATCGTCGCCAAAGGCTCTGTCCCCGTGGATCTCCGAGAAGTCAGTAAAAATACGCTGGATGAAGTCCATCGGGTAGGGCCGTTGCGAGTGCCGCGCGAGTTCAGTCTTGATCCAGGCGGGATTCGTCGGTTCGGCGACTACCTGTGTCTGCTCAAGATTTGCTGGTGCCGGATCGGTCATGAGACTTTGCGTCGCCTATGCCAGCGCGGGAAAGCCTGCCGCTTGGCCTTGGGTACTGTCAGTAACATGGATTATAGCGTTTTCAGCAGTTGCCGGGATGGGGCGACCGTTACTATGTGCAGGCACACCGCCCCGGCAGGGCCGATGTATAGTTGGTAGTTTGTCAGAGCCAAGGGGAGGGTTCATTTGGGCCCTCCACGGGAGCGTTTTGCATGACCACTAAAATTACGCTGTTTGGGGCCGGGGGGAAGATGGGATACCGGCTGGCCCGCAATCTCAAGTCTTCCCGGTTCGAGGTCAAGCATGTGGAGCGAAGCCCCGCAGCCCAGGAACACCTGAAGGCCGGTCTTGGTTTGCCGTGTGTCCCTGCGGAGGAAGCTCTTGAGGATGCCGATGTCGTGATCCTGGCGGTTCCGGATACCGCTATCGGCAAGGTGGCTTCGTCGATCGTAGGGGAATTGAAGCCAGGAACTATGGTCATGGTACTCGACGCCGCGGCGCCATTCGCCGGACATCTGCCGAAGCGGGAGGACGTGGCGTATTTCGTCACCCATCCCTGCCATCCGCCGGTGTTTAACGATGAGACGGATCTTGAGGCCAAGCGTGATTATTTTGGCGGTATTGCGGCCAAACAGCACATTGTCTGCTCGCTAATGAAGGGGCCGGAAAGCGCCTACGCGCTGGGCGAAGAGATTGCCAAGGTGATATGGGCGCCGGTCATGCGTTCCCATCGCGTGACTTTGGAGCAAATGGCGTTGCTGGAGCCGGGTCTCTCAGAGACGGTGTGCGCGACGCTGCTGGTGGTGATGCGCGATGCGATGGATGAGGTGGTGAAACGCGGAGTGCCCGAGCAAGCGGCTCGGGATTTTCTGCTGGGACACATCAATGTGCTCGCCTCTGTGATCTTCAAGGAACGGGAAGGCCTTTTTTCCGATGCGTGCAACAAGGCGATTGAGTTCGGCACCCCGGCCTTGATGCGGGCTGACTGGAAGCGTGTTTTTGAACCGGATGAGATTGCGGCCAGCATCCAGCGCATTACTTAGGTCCCGTTACTTTAGAATGGTCCCGCTTGCACCCACTTGTTGATGAGTGATCGCCAACCGCACTTAGCATCCCGGTCCAACGTGGCGCCGCAAGCGGGCAATGTCGGCCAGGACCGTCCGCGAAACTATCTGAAATATCTCATCCTGGTTGCTCTCGCCGGATGGGCGCTCGCCTCCTATGACGTGAACCTGCTGGTGCTGGCGCTTCCTGCCATTGCCAAGAGCCTGAATATCTCTGAGGCGGGGCTCGGGGTCCTTGGCTTCTCCGTCTACGGCGCGCAGTTCTGCATCACCATCTGGGCCGGATACGCGATGGACCGCTTCGGACGGCGGCGCATCTGGATGTACTGCTTGACCGGCACCGCGATATTCACCGGTCTTACCTATTTCGTGCAGGATTTCTGGCAGCTGGTTTTAGTGCGAGCCCTGGCCTCGGGGCTGGCCTATGCGGAGCTGGCTGTTTCCATCACTATCGTCAACGAACAGGCGCCCGCGAAACATCGCGGTTTGCTCTACTCGATTGTGCAGGGCGGTTGGCCGCTGGGTGTCTTCCTGGCATCCGGGGCTTATCTTGCCTTTGGCAGATATGGATGGCGTTTCGTCTTTCTGCTGGGCGTGCTTCCCATCGTGGCCGTCATCCTGGGCCGCTTCTTTGTGCGCGAGTCGGAACGGTTTGAACATGTGCAGAATGTGCGCGAGGCGGTTCGCCAGGGAGACCAGGCCGCGGTCGAAGCCCTGCTCCAAAAGCAACAGGTCGCTGTTGAAGAAGAGGGGCGGCCTACGGTTCGCGAGCTCTTCTCCAAGCCCGGCCCCATCCGGCACCAACTGGTCTGGTTATCGATTGTCTGGATCTTTTATGGCGCCAGTTATGTCGCAACCAATTTCTATATCGCCTATTGGCTGACCAAATACAAACACTTCAGCGATTCTGCCGCGAGCACGCTGCTACTGGCCTGCGGCGGCATAGGCTTCTTCTTTTATATTCTCGGAGGCTGGTTGGGTGAGCGGTGGGGACGGCGCGAGGTGATTATCGTCTCCGGGGTGCTGGTTGCCCCGCTCAGCCTGATCTTTCTGCTGGTTGAGCAGACCTGGCTGGTAGTCGTGGTCTACTTTCTGCTCTACCAGGCCACCAATGGCACCTGGTCCGGCGCCGGGTATGCTTACCAGGGTGAGAGCTTCCCTACCCGGCTGCGCGGCACAGCTGTGGGTTTCCTTAGCGCTATACAAGTGATCGGTTTCGTCATTGGCAGTATTCTGTGGACCATTTTGGCTGGCTTGGGAAAGCCTGTGCTTACATGGCTCATCATTGCTACCGGGGTCTCGCTGGGGATGTGGACAACGCTGCTGTTGCGGAAGATTCCTCCTGGCCAGGAGCTCGAAGCGATTACGCAATAGCGATAAATTATCCAGTTAGAGGTTAAGCATGGAACTTACCATCGCCCAGCGGCGCGTCGGGACGGAGGAAAAATCACCGGAAACCATTACCTTGAAGGCCGGCGCGCTGACCGCGGATCTAGTGGCGGGCGGTCTGCGGACGATCCGCTACCAGGGGCGCGAGGTACTGCGCGCCATTGCTTACGTGGTGCGGAATAAGGATTGGGGAACTTACAACCCCTCCATCAGCGATTTCACCTGCAGACAGGACGGCAATGAATTCACAGTGAGCTTCCGGGCGCGGTGTATCAGCAGAGAACCTAGCCAGGAACTCGAGTATGAAGCGCGGATTACCGGAAATGCGAACGGCCTGAGCTTCGACGTAACCGCAGAACCGCGGACTCCGTTTCTCACTGCACGCTGTGGTTTCGCGGTTCTTCATCCGCTTGAGGGCATTGCCGGCCAGCCGGCCATTATTGAGCACGTCGATGGTTCGCGCGAGCATACGGCGTTCCCGGATCTCATCGCACCGTTGCAACCGTTTAAGGAGATTCGTGCGATCGAGCATCCGGTGGCGCCAGGAGTCACCGCGCGCTGCCTCATGACAGGTGACGTATTCGAAATGGAAGACCAGAGAAACTGGTCGGATGCCTCTTACAAGACGTATGTGCGGCCGCTCGCTCTGCCTTGGCCGTATGTCATGGAGAGCGGAGTGCGCAACCAGCAATCCGTTGAGTTGCGGATCACCGACAGCAGCGCGGGCGCGGCAAAGTCGGCTGACGCGAAGCCGGATGCTGCGATCCAATTGGAAATCAGCGAACCGGACGGCGCCTTTCCTCAGATCGGGGTCGCCATCCATCCCGGTGAAATGGCGACGGTGCTGGCGCATCCCGATGTGCTGAAAAGATTGCAGCCGCAACTTCTTCTGTTTCATTTTGATCCTACGGCCGGGCATGGACGCGAGCATCTGGCCGGCTTTCGCGAGATCGCGCAGATTGCGGAGGGTTCGCAGTGTGCTCTCGAGCTGGTGGTTCCTGCGCAGCGCAACGTCAAAGACGAGTTGCGCGAGATAGCGGCGATGGCCTCCGATGCCAAGCTGAAATTGTCAGCGGTTCTGGTTTCCCCCGCCGTGGATAGACAATCCACTTTGCCCGGTAGCCCCTGGCCTCCGTGTCCGCCGCTTGCAGAAATCTATCAAGCCGCACGGGAAGCTTTCCCAGGCGTGGCCATCGGCGGTGGAATGCTGACCTACTTTACGGAACTCAACCGCAAGCGTCCCCCGGTTGAGTTACTCGACTTTGTCTCCCACTGCACCTGCCCCATCGTGCACGCTGCCGATGATCTGAGCGTGATGCAAACCCTGGAAACGATGCCGAGTATCACTCGCTCAGCGCGGGCCATTATGGGCGAGGACAAACCCTACTGGATCGGCCCATCGACGATCGGCATGCGGCAGAACCCATATGGCTCGCGGGTGATGGAGAACCCGCAAAATCTCCGGATCACGATGACGGACCACGATCCGCGGCAGACAAGCCTGTTCGCGGCAGCCTGGATGATCGGCTATGCCGCGTCCACCGCCGAAGCACATCTGGAGGTGCTCACGGTCGGCGCGTTGACGGGACCTCTCGGCCTGGCTTCTGCCAACGCCGCGGGAGAGATCAATTACCATCCCGCTTTTTACGCGGCGCAAGGTCTTTCCGCCATGGGTGGACATCTGCGGTATCGTTGCCGCTCGAGCCGGCCAGACGCTGTTGCTGCCGTAGCGGGCAGGGATCGCGATGGGAATCGCCTGGCTTGGCTGGCCAATCTCACTGGACAGAATCAAACTGTTGTCCTTGCCGGCCATCAAGCGACCGCGACAACACTTGTGCTGGACGAGGATCATTTTGCCCAGCCGCGTGCTGCCTCGCCAGAAGAGGTCTCATCGATCGAACTTCGGCCTTATGCCGTCGCCTGCTTACGGCTTCGGAGCGACAGCTAGTCTCGGCAGCACCGATTAGGAGTCCGCCAGCATGAAGAGCAGCAACGGTAGATCGCAATCGTCCGCGGAGCAGCGCATTCAAGCGCGTTATTGGATCGAGACCGCCTTTCCACTGGAAGACGCCGCAGCCATCATGGCGGGGGAGCAATCCACCGGCACATTTATCAAGGTGCCGGGTGAGACCGCGGCATTGCGTGAACGCTTCGCCGCCCAGGTTGAGCAGATCACCGAATTAGGTACCACCGACCGGCCCTCACTGCCCGGCTCGGGAATGCCCAAGGATTCGCCCAACGCAGTGCGCCGTACCGCCGAGGTCACCCTTTCCTGGCCGCTACACAATCTCGGCCCTTCCCTGCCCAACCTGGTGGCGACCGTCGCCGGCAATCTCTTCGAGCTGAAACCATTCTCCGGCCTTAAGCTGCTTGACCTGACGCTACCGCCCGCGTTTCTCGATCGCTACCAGGGACCTCAATTTGGCGTCGCTGGCACGCGGAGGCTGACCGGAGTGGAGCGCCGTCCTCTGATCGGCACCATCATCAAACCAAGCGTGGGGATGAATGCGGAAGAAACAGCCGCCCAGGTGCATATGCTGGTCGAAGCCGGCATCGACTTCATCAAGGACGATGAGTTGCAATCGGATGGACCCCACTGCCCGGTCGAGCAGCGCGCTGAGGCAGTCTTGCGCGTGCTGCGGGATCACGCCGAGCACACGGGCAAGACTGCCATGTATGCGGTCAATATTACCGGCGATCTGGACCAGATGCTGTACCGCCATGACCGTGTCCTGGCCCTCGGAGGCACGTGCATTATGGCCAGCATGAATTCCATTGGCCTGCCGGCGATGAAGGCGTTGCGCGCTCACTCCCAACTCTGTATCCACGGTCATCGCAATGGTTGGGGGATCTATGGGCGGTCGCCCGCAATCGGCATGAGCTTTATCGCGTACCAGAAGTTTTGGCGGCTTGCCGGCATTGACCATACCCACGTTAACGGTCTCAGTAACAAATTCTGCGAAGCGGATGATAGCGTGATTCGCTCGGCACGAGCCTGCCTTACGCCGATGTTCCCACCGCCGTATGCCGGCTGTGAAATTATGCCCGTCTTTTCCTCTGGGCAGACGGCACGCCAGGCAGCAGATACGTATCGCGAGCTGGGATCCACGGACCTGATTTTCGCTGCAGGAGGCGGCATCCTGGGCCATCCGCTGGGGCCTGCCGCCGGTGTGCGCAGCCTGCAGCAGGCGTGGGAGGCAGCGGTGGAAGGAATTCCGATGGCGGAGTTCGCCGCCGGCCATGCTGAGCTGCGCTCGGCGCTCGAAAAATTCTCCTGAAAGCACTGCACATGCCATTGCTCTACTGCTACTACGGCGACGACTTTACGGGTTCCACGGATGTGCTGGAGCAGCTCGCTGTCAATGGCGTGCCAAGCGTGCTGTTCCTCAGGACGCCGACAGCGGCGCAGTTCGCACGCTTCGCGTACTGCGAGGCCATTGGATTCGCGGGCGATGCGCGATCGCGCACGCCGGAGTGGATGTCTACCCACCTGCCTGCAATCTTCAACCACATGCGCGAGCTCGCCCCGGAGATCGTGCACTACAAGGTCTGCTCCACCTTCGACTCGGCGCCTCACCGCGGCAGCATCGGGCGCGCGCTTGAGATCGGGCGGGCGGTATTTGCTACCGAGACTGTGCCGATTTGCATTGCCGCACCACACCTGGGGAGGTTTCTGGTTTTCGGTCAGCTCTTCGCGGCAGCCGGTGGGGAGGTTTATCGCATCGACCGTCATCCGACGATGGCCCATCACCCTGCGACGCCTATGCACGAGGCTGATCTGCGTGTTCACCTTTCGCAGCAGACGGGTCTTCCCATCGGGCTGGTTGATTTGCGCGCCTTCCAGGCTCACAAAGCCGGGGAACAATTTCACCGCCAGGCGGGTAGCGGTGCGGCTGCTGTTCTTCTCGACGGCATCGATGCGGCCATGCTGGAACAGGCAGGCGGGCTCCTGTGGGATCTCAAAGAGAATACCCAACCGCTTTTCACCATTGGCAGCTCCGGACTCACCGCAAGTCTGATCGCCCATTGGCGCAGCGCAGGCATCATCGCGGCGGCAGATCCGCCCGTCGCTACGGCTGCCGATAGGCTCCTGGTGATCAGCGGAAGCTGCTCCGCGGTGACCGCTCAGCAGATCCTGTGGGCCAAACACCACGGGTACGCCTCCATCGAGCTGGATGCAGCTGGGCTCGCCACGGGCGATGTTCGGGCTAGAGAGACTGCAGTGCAGGTGGCTTTGCATTCATTGCGATCGGGGTGCGACACAGTTCTTTACACCTCGCTGGGTGCGCCCTCGGGAGCAACCCTGGACAAAGAACTTGGCGCTGCTCTCGGATTCCTTATCCTGGCGCTCGTCCAACAGACCGGCGTTGGCCGCGTTGTTCTCTGCGGCGGCGACACATCCTCTCACGCGGTTCAACAACTGAACGTATCGGCCATTACGTTCGCTGGTGCGCTCTCTCCCGGAGCACCGCTGTGCCGTGCGCATTCCGACGAGGCCTCGGGCTTCGACGGATTAGAGTTGGTGCTCAAGGGCGGACAGATTGGTCCGGAGGATTTCTTCGACATTGCGCGTCGAGGAAATGCCAAGTAGACCGGCCCCAAAAACGTACCTCAGGGGCCCTCATCAGCCTGGCCGCCCATGGTACGGCTGAACAGGCTGGTGAAAAAGTCTGCACCGGACAGGAAAGCAATAATTCAGGGGCTTCTCAAGAGAGTGTGTGCACCGGCAGAACAACCGCAGGTCCCTCCACTCCGCTACGCTCCGGTCGGGATGACAGATCTGTTTGGGCTTTGGAATGCTGGTGTCCAAACAGAATTGTCATCCCGAGCGAAGCCGAGGGATCTGCTGTGCGCCTTTCTCCCAAACAAAGGCCCTGCAAGTAAGTTCTCAGCTCTGATCTTGAACCTAACTAACCTGTAGTTAGCCACTGCTTGCTGGATTCTGGGTTGACCCAAATAGAAAGAACACTCGCGAGACAGAAGCTGCGAACTCACTTGCAGGGACCTTTATTTGGGAGAAGGCGCACAGCGGATCCCTCGGCTTCGCTCGGAGGCTGTGACTTTGTTGATTTTTTTCAAAATTTTGGTGGCTGGAAAGCTATGAAGAGCATGGGCTAACAAGCATCGTCGGGGTCCTTCGACTGCGCGCCATAAACCCTCTGTTAAGCGATAGATCTGCGAGGCGCTTCGCTCAGGATGACGGCCTTGTGGGAGCTTTAAACAACAGCCTGGTGGGGCGCGACAAAACGCGGAAAATCAAAAAAGTGACAAGTTCTCAGGATGACCAGGGTGAGATTTGCGTTTCCCTGAAGCGTTGTTGCTGATAGAGGCTAAGAACAGCGCCCCGAAACGTAATTTGGACAGCTATGACTCTCAGCCGTCCCTCCTGGACTTAATTTGGAGAGAGTAGTTGTCATGCAGATACTAAAGCCCGGACTTTGCTGGACACCACGAACTATTCGAACGCTTGCACTGTCCCCAGGCCTAGCAGTTGTTCAGCACGCTCGATGAAACCTCTGTCGGCGGCGACAGAAAGGCCCTCGGGCTCCAGCATCACGCAATACTCCCCGCGGCTTTCTAGGTTGATCATGAGCCTGCCGGGACCAGGGGCGGCGGTGATCATGGCGCGGAGCGAACCGAGCATGGCTTCGCTCGCCGTCTCCAGCGGTACCCGGATACGGACGTTCTGTGGCAGCTTGATCTTGATGTCCTCCAACGGCTGCACACTGGAGACCGACAGCTTCGGCGCTGACTCATCGTCATCCGCGCGAAGCACACCCTTGACCAGCACCGGCACTTCTATCTTGAGGCTCTCGCACAGGCGCGCATAGTCCCTGGGAAAACAAATAATGTCGATTTTGCCGACTGTATCTTCGAGCGCGGCCTGCGCGTACATCTCTCCGGAGCGTTTCGATTTGCCCACCTTGAGGCCGACGATCACGCCGGCGATGGCCAGCAGGCTCTCCGGTTCGCCGCCGTTACGGCGACGGCCAGCAGCGGGAGCCACCTTCATCTCCAGCGCAGTCGCCGTGTCGACCACGTTCAAGTTGCGCAGCTTCTCCGCATATTTATCCAGCGGATGGCCGGAGACAAAGAACCCCAGCACTTCCTTTTCCGATTGCAGCCGCTGGTTCTCGTCCCAATCGGGAGTGTTGGGCAGGTCGTCGACGCTCTTTGCGCCATGGCCGTTGCTTTCAAAGACACTCGCCAACCCGGCAAAGAGCCCATGCTGACCGGCTACCAAGTCACGCTGAGCCTGCTGCGCACGCTCCATCGCCCGGTCTGCAGAAGCCATGAGCTGGGACCGGCGCCCAAACGAATCAAGCGCTCCGCTCTTGATCAACGATTCCAAAACACGCTTGTTCATCATGCGCAGATCCACCTTCTCGCAAAACTCCCAAAAGTTAGCGAAGGGGCGGTTCTCTTCGTTCAGCGCAGCGCGCGCCGCAAGGATCGAATCGATGGCATTGCGGCCCACATTCTTGATGGCGGTAAGCCCGAAGCGAATGCCGGTGAGACTAGGGGTGAAATCAGCGCCGGAGATCTGCACATCGGGAGGCTCGACCGCGATGCCCATCTCGCGGCACTCCTTGATGTACTTGACCACGTTTTCGGGCTTGGAAATTTCCGAGCTCAAAAGCGCAGCCATAAACTCCACCGGGTAGTGGGTTTTCAAATACGCGGTGTGGTAGGCCAATAGCGCGTATGCCGCGGAGTGGGACTTGTTGAAGCCATAACCGGCAAACTGCTCCATCAGGTCGAAGATGCGAACAACCTTATCCTTGGGGTGCTTGCGCTTGATCGCCCCCTCGACAAAGCGGTTACGCTGTTTGGCCATCTCTTCGGGATTCTTCTTGCCCATGGCACGGCGCAGCAGATCGGCTTCGCCCAGCGAGTAGCCGGCCAGGACGTTAGCAATCTGCATCACCTGCTCCTGGTAGACGATTACTCCCAGAGTCTCCTTGAGCAGAGCTTCCAGCTGGGGCAACTCGTAGCTGACCACCCTGCGGCCCCACTTGCGCTCGATAAAGTCGTCGATCATGCCGCCCTGGATAGGCCCCGGACGATAGAGCGCATTGAGGGCAGTCAAATCTTCAACAGAAACAGGCTTGTAACGGCGGAGCACGTCACGCATGCCGCCGGACTCGAACTGAAACACCCCGGAGGTGAGCGCACGATGAAAGACCTTTTCATAGGTCTCCGCATCGTCCAACGGGATCAGCGACATATCGAGCCCGCTGCCGCGCTTCTTCTCAATCAGCTGGAGCGCGTCGTCAATCACGGTAAGCGTCGTGAGCCCGAGAAAATCCATCTTCAGCAGGCCCAGCTTCTCCACCGCCTTCATGTCATAAGCGGTTACGATTTCATCATTCTTGCTGCGACATACCGGCACCAGCTCGGTGAGAGGCTGGGGCGCAATCACCACGCCGGCAGCATGCAAACCTGCTCCGCGCACCAGGCCTTCGAGCTTTCTCGCGGTGTCGACCAGTTCCTTCACCTGCGGCTCTTTGTCGTAGGCCTCCTGCATTTGCGGCGAATCTTCGAGCGCCTTGGTGATGGTCACACCAATCGTCGCCGGCACCATCTTGGCCACCCGATCCACTTCGCCGTAAGGCAGATCGAGCGCCCGGCCAACATCCTTGATGGCAGCGCGGGCGGCCATGGTATTGAAGGTAATGATCTGAGCGACTTGTTCCCGGCCGTACTTGCGGGTGACATAGTCGATCACTTCGCCCCGCCGGTTCATGCAGAAGTCAATGTCGATATCCGGCATGGAGACGCGCTCTGGATTCAAAAAGCGCTCAAAAAGAAGTTCGTTCTGCAGCGGGTCAATGTCGGTAATTTCCATGGCGTACGAGACCAGCGATCCGGCTGCCGAACCGCGGCCCGGTCCCACCGGGATATGGACCTCGCGCGCATACTTGATGAAGTCCCACACAATCAGGAAATAGCCGGCAAACTTCATCTGCTTGATGCAGTCGATCTCGCGCTCCAGGCGCTCTTCATAGTCGGAGATAGGCCGCTTGCGCAATCCCCGCTCACCAAGGTGGCGGATGGTGGTGTCGAGGCGCTTGCGAAAACCAGCCCGGCAAACCTCAGCGAAATAGCTATCGATGGTGTGCCCGGCAGGAACGGCAAACTCGGGGAAGGGATTAGTGACTTTGTTCAGCTTGAGCGAGCAACGCTCAGCAAATTGCATCGTGCGGCTGACCACTTGCGGCGCATGGGAGAAAAGCCGTTCCATCTCGGCCGCGCTCTTGACGTAAAACTGGTCAGTATCGAACTTGAAGCGCTTGGGATTGTGGATGGAGTCGGCTGTCTGCACGCAGAGCAGCACTTCATGAGCGTGATGATCGTCTTCGCAGAGATAGTGACTGTCGTTGGTGGCGATCAGCGGAATATCCAGTTCCTTTTCCAGGCGGAAGAGATCGGCATGGATCTTCTTTTCCAGCTCGAGTCCCTGGTCCTGGATCTCCAGGAAAAAGTTGCCGCGACCGAAAATGTCCTGATATTGCGCCGCGGTGGCTTTGGCATCCTCGTACTTTCCGGCCATGAGGTTCCCGCACAGCTCACCGGCCAAGCAGCCGGAGAAGCCCACCAGGCCCTGGGCATGCTTTGCCAGGAAGTTTTTGCTGATGCGGGGCTTGCGGTAGAAACCATACAGTGAAGCTTCGGAGGTAATGCGCACCAGGTTGCGGTACCCCTCTTCGTTCTCCGCTAACACCAGCAGATGATGGTACTTATCCTTTTCCGGCGCGGCTCGATGGTCCTCCTGAGGGCAGATGTAGAGCTCGCATCCCAAGATCGGCTTCACGCCCTTGGCGGTCGCGGCATCAAAAAAATGCACCGCGCCGTAGATATTGCCATGATCCGTAATGGCCACAGCCTTCTGTCCGATGCTGTCGACGTGGGCGACCAACTTTTCTACATCGCAAGCGCCATCAAGGAGTGAATAGTCGGTGTGCAGGTGAAGGTGGGTAAATTCTGCCATGGGTTATTTTTAGTTTAGTCTGCTGTGCCGGGCGCAGAGGGCCGGTTGGTGTGCAGAAAGAGTGCAGGTTGAGGAAAAGCGGGGATGAATTAAACTTCATTAACCCAGGACTTCGCGAGAGAGCGAAATCGCGGGCCCTAAAGACAGCGTGGCCCGTTCAGAGTATCCCGTAACCGCCTGAAAAGGCGGGTGAACTCTCAGGAGACGAGCAATAGGTCCAGGGCCGGGTTGGCGGTAGCCACAAAACGGGGCCTGCGCATAAGCGAAACGCGACCGTCCTTGGCGAACAGAAAGTCGTAGTCTAGATGGCACTCTCCGCAGAGCCAGAAATGTTCGACCTGAACGTGGGCCCCGTTGCGACGGGTGGTGCGGATGACCCTACCACTGCGAAGATAATGAAGCTCTTTGCGGCACTCCGGATTCATACATTGGGAAATCATGTAGGACCTCTCGGGTTACTCCGGTAAGTGTACTCTCGTTAGATTACTTCCGAGGTGACGCTTTGACTCTAAAGTTGTACACCTGAAAGCGAATTTTTCCACAGAGGAATCCAGATGGGTAAGAGGAGTCCTCTTTCCCGCCGCCGTAGGTTGTGCTTCAAGTGCGCTGCATCTCTTTGATGCATCGGTCGCAGAGCTTGGATGCGTGGATTGCAGCTCTTTCCCCAAAAAAGGCAGGGGTTAAGAGATGCGGGTTGCGCCGGCTGAAGCCCGGCAGAGATAAATATCGGCATCGATGCCGGTGGCTGCACGGTACCGGGTGTGGATGGCTTCGCGAAATTGTTGAGCTTGGCTTTCCTCGACCAAATTCACGGTGCAGCCACCGAAACCGCCGCCCGTCATGCGGGCTCCGTAACAGCCGGAAATGGCAGAGGCAATCTCGACCAGAATATCCAGTTCGCTGCAGCTGGCCTGGAAGTCATCGCGGATGCTGCGGTGTGCTTCGGCCATGAGGACGCCGAAGGCCGGCAGATCACTTCGCTCGAGCGCCGACGCGGCAAGTTGCACCCGCTTGTTCTCAGTGATGATGTGACGGCAGCGGCGAAATACGTTTTCCGGCATTTGCTGCTTGCAGTCGACCAGCTGCTCCTCCGTGGCATCGCGCAGGGCCACGATGGAAGGCCAGCGGCGATGCAGAATGCGCGTTCCCTCTTCTACCTCTGCACGGCGGGCGTTATATTCCCCGCCTGCATGCTCATGCTTGACCATGGAATTGCAGATGATGAGACGCACGTGTGAGGGGATGGGCAGGAGGCGATATTCAAGCGAACGGCAATCCAGCAATAAGGCATGGTCTTGTTGCCCAGCACAGGCAATGAACTGGTCCATGATGCCGCTACGCGCGCCCACAAAGGCATTTTCCGCGCGCTGGCAAGCCAGGGCGATGGTGGCCAGCGGCAATGTAGCTCCGGCCAGCGCCAGCAGGGCTAGCGCGGTAGCTACTTCGATCGATGCTGAGGAACTCAGTCCAGCCCCCAAGGGAACGTTGCCGGCGAGCGAAAGATCAAATCCGCCGACACGCACGCCTTCGTGCGCCAAACTCCACGCTACCCCCATCGGGTAGTCGCTCCAGTGCTTGCGGGCGGTGGTGGGCAGCGGGTCCGCCGGATAGGAAACCTGTTCGCCCATGTTGTCTGAGGAGAGCAAAATTTGTGAATCGTTGCGCGGGCGAATAGACGCGATGGTACGGAAATCGATCGCCACCGGCATGACAAACCCACCGCTGTAGTCGGTGTGCTCCCCGATCAAGTTCACGCGGCCCGGTGCGGCGCAACGCAGGACCGGTTCACCTGCTGCGAAAAAGGGTGCCGCTAAATCCTTGGTAGAGCCCATGGTCAATTTCGTGCCCGCTTGCATCGCTGCCCCTCTATTAATAACAGGCTCTAGGTCGTACCGGGCGGAGCAGCCGCCGTTTTGAGTATTTGATCGAGCAGTACGGTGGCGAATGGATCTTGACCGTAACTCTGAAAGCGAAACGTCGTCAAGAACATACGTCCTGGACCCTCACTGAGTTCCGCGAGATAAGCACGATTGGAGTTTAGCCAGCCATAGAAGACTCCGGCCAACACGTTTTGCGAATCCTCTGCTCGCAATCCGGCGATCACAAAATCCGGCGTGACCGAAGCCGCCTCCCAGCCGAGGATCGAGTCATCGATCACCGGGGAAAGGGGCTTCCAGAGCGGGCTGGACGATAGAACCCAGTTGAAGTTACTGACCCAGTCGCCTGTCAAGTCCGATCCTGCACGGGGCAGAATCGTTAATGTGCCTCCTACGGGGAGGGCATCCCGGCTCCCAGCCAGAAGCACTACCGCTGCGCCCTGGCTGAGTCTGGCTTTGGTTGCATCATCAAGCACGGAGGATACCCAAACCGCTTTCTCGTGAGTCGCAGCGGCATTCTCATCGATGACGGCAACTCCATGGGCGGCAAACGCCAAACGCAAGTATTGCAGCTGGTTAAGGGGATCGTGGATAGCGACTGTCATTCCAGTGTCGGGCGGCGATTGCGGATAGGCCGCATAGCTGTAACGATTCTGTGCCAGTGTCACCCCGGCGGCATTCACCAACTGCAGGCTAAGGAACTGTCGCGCAGCTGCCCCTACCTGCGGCGCCTTGAAGCGTAGAGTGCCTTCCGTGGCGACCTCACCCGGTTCAGGAATCTTGCTTAACGGCAACGTTCCGGATTGTCCGTCGGAGGTCCGCCACAGGATAGCCGCACCTTCGAACCCAGCGGTCGAATAATGCGACACCACAAGCGGGAGATCTACATCTGTTCCCGTCACGAAGTTGCGGGTAGCAAAGTTGGCCATCACCACGTCGTTCTGCTGGAGCTTTCCCAGGTCCTGGGCAAAGCTCTTGGGTTGGCGCCACATGTTCATGAGGCCGTTCGCCTCCCAATTGGCATCGGTGAGTTCAGTAACGACATAACCCTGGATGGAGTTTCGCTGCCGCATCTGCTCGATCTCGTACTTGAGCGCGAGGTACTCGTGCTTCTCTGTAGCCAGGGCAAGAGTTTCGTAATCGGGAAAGATGCGGTCCAGGCCAAAGGCGTGCAGGCGATCGAAGACACCGGCCGCACGCGTGAGTTCACGCCCTTCAAAGTCGCGCGGGAACCACCAAGGCAACTGATCGCGCGGCGGCAGTTGAGGCAAACCCCAATTGCCAAATTCAGAAACCAGGAGCGGCTCCTGGCCGGTGGTGATGGAGTCATGATAGGGACTGTAGAGCCAATTCGGCCGGCCGGCATACTCCTCTACCCAACCCGCCCAGGTCTGTGCGTGGTCTGGGAATGGAGTAGTACATATGAAAGTCAGCGAAATCCGATTGCAGGTGAAAGCCTCTGCAGCAGGCACTATTGTCGGTGATCAACCGGCCCAACGGGGCCGTAAGCTGCTTGAGATCGCGAAAGGTATTGAGCAGCCACGCGCGCTGATCTGCCTGCGTGGGGTCCATCCCCCATTGTTCGTTCATAATGCTCTGAATCACGAGCGACGGGTGGTTCCAATCCCGCTCCACTTCCGCGCGAAAAGTATCCACGCCACGCTGGGCTGCTTGTGCTGTCCAACGATGGGCATCGTTCCATACCGGGATCTCATACCAGACCAGCATGCCAGTTTCATCCGCAGCATCCAAATAACGCGGATCGGGCACCTTGATGTGGCAGCGCAGCATATTCAGTCCCATGGCCTTCGATTTCAGCATCTCCTGCCGGATGAAGTCGGCCGATGGTGGGGTGTAAATACCCTGAGGATAGAAATCCTGGTCGAGAGCCGCGCGCATATAGAAGGGCTTGCCGTTGAGGAATAGCCGCCCACCGGTACTTGTCAGCTCGCGAAATCCAAAACGCGTGTGCACCCGTTGGGGCGGTCCCGTCTTCGCCGGGTTATTGAGTTCTAGCGAATAGAGGTTGGGGTGGTCGCCATCCCACAACATGGGATTGGCTACATGCGTCTTGCCCTGCGCCGTCATCCCGTCCACGACAAGCTCGAGATGGGCCACGGTCGCGCCGTAGGGATCGAAGAGCGTGGCCTGAAGCGGACTGCTGCCGGCACTGCCTTCCAGCTTGGCTTCAACAGTGACATCGCCGCTGTTGTGAGGAGTAACGTGCACCCACGCAACGTAACGAAGGGGGACCGTCTCGAGCGTCACAGGTTGCCACGGTCCGCTGGTCTGCACATACCAGTTTTGTTTTCCGTGGGGAATTTCGTTGTAGTCGAATCTCTTGTCGAGTGGAGCCTCCGCGTTATTTTTCGCCGTAGGGGGTCTTAGGACCTCTTTGGGCGCGGAGTTTGGCGGCATCTGCACCACGAGCGGAGGAGGCATGGGAGGATCGAAGACCTCAAGCAGAACTTCGTTGCTGCCGGCGTGCACTTTGCCCGTGAGGTCAAAGGTGAAGGGCGTGTAACCACCCTCATGCTCGCCCAGGCGCCTGCCGTTGACCCACACCTGGGTGAAGTAGTCGACGGCGCCGAAGTGGATCAGTTCCCGGGTGGATTGCGCTTGCCGCGGCAAAGTGATAGTGACGCGATACCAGCCCACTCCAGCATAGTCGCGAAGGTCGTCAAATTGAGCTTGCCAGGAGAGGCTGGCCTTGTCCGGACGCCACTTTGCCTGGCGATCGACGGTGGTGGCTGTGAATTGCGCCTTGGGGTCGGGGCTGAACTGCCACTGCTGATCGATTACCCGGCTCTGCGCCAAGGCGCCGGAGGCTGCCATGAACAACGCGAAACCGGTGATTACCTTGGCCGCCGGGGTCCCGGTAAACGCGACTATCCTGCGCATAAACGATGGATGCTCCCTTTGCTTGCGTGTAATTTAGCATTTCGATGACGAGGCGGCCGGCTGCAACCCCTCCGCCCCTCGAAAGGATATAGCAACGGGAGAAAAGCTTTCGCCGACGCCTGAAACGCTGCCCCAACCCATTCCTGAGAGGATGTCGCTACCTGGCAAGGAGATCGACAACGATCTCAGTGTGGCGGTAATCGCCGGCGGCGGGAGCGGAATTGCCTGGCAGGTCAACCAGCAAGTCATATATGCCAGCAGAAGCCAGCGTGAGCTTTGCTCCGCGCACTTTCAGGATTTTTTCGTCCGTCCGCAGCTCAATGGTCGAGTTGGGTGCATCGGGTGAGACGTCGGCGTCCAGTACCAGGCTTGCTGCGTGATAAGCGACAGAGGTTATCTTGATTTGTTTACTCGCTTCACCCAACAGTGGAGAGGCAGCGGGCACACTGAGCGAGACGCCACCTTCGTAGCGGATGAGGCAATGGCTCTTCCCAGGGAGAACGGTAAATTTTAGGGTAGCGTGGGTGTCTTGCGCATGCTCTTCCAGGCGCACGTTTATAGGTTTGCCATCGAGCTCTGCGCCGCTGAGATGAGCGCCGAGTGGAATCGCCGGAGCCCAGAGCAGATCCACCGGGCCTCCGGAATTTTCCATTTCCAGCTCCAATCCATTCCGCACCCGGGTGACAGTCATTTCTATATTGCCGCCAGAAATCTTGACGTTGCGGACGGAGATGTTTCCCCAGTTGGCAGGCAGATGGGGTGAGAAGACGAGACGATTGGACTGGGCTTCCCTTTCGAGGCCTAGTAGACCCTGCACCGCAGACGAGAGTAATGCCGCGGAAGACCAGGTTTGCTCGGGAACCGACTCCACTTGTTGATGGTAAAAATCACCCGCGAGCAGTTCATGTATATGTCCCATGGAGTCGAGAGTGCCCCAGGGGATAAGCCCTCTCCAAATGGGAAAGGCGGTGAAGGGGCGGTGGTTTGACCAGAATTCCGATGCGACCCGGGCTGTGCCGACGGGCGAAACACTCCCCTTGGAGTACGACGCAGGATCAAACTCGGGGGAGCTCGCGGCTACGCCCCTGGTGCCCCAGTCGGTCTCGAAATCAGAGGTGGCGAGCTGATCGAGAAGAGCGTTGCTGCGGCGCTGATCCAGAATACGCGCCGCGACCAGAGCCACCCCGTCGTCGCCCTGCCGGGAGATCGCTCGGCCCGCGACGTTATAACCATCGATCCATGAGTTCCGCGCCACATCCCAATAACGATGCGCAGCAGAACTCCTTGCTTTTTCGCTCAAGCGTGCGGCTTCTTCCGCTTCCGGCGCATGGCCCTCCAATCGCGCCAATCGGGCGAAGGCCGCAGATGCCGCGACCCAGCTTGCGGCGAGGCCAGGGTCGTCGGTCATCTTGTCCTGTTCGTCGCCGCCTTCTTTCGTCGAGGGAATGCGGGGTAGCCCATCCCCTGCGTTGAGCAACGATCGGCAATAGCGATAGGCCGCTTCGATTCCGGGCCAATGCTGTTGCAGAAACTGTGTATCCCCACTGGCCGAGACGTACCGCTCCACCGTGGTGAGATAGTGAAAGCTAATGTCGACATGAACAAACATGTAGGGATACCTGGTTGCCCAGTCGGCGGGATCGGCACTCTGCGAAAGCTCATGCCATATCATGCCGGTGGCGGGATCCTGGTACTTCGCGATGAAGGCGAGTGCTTCCCGCGCCCGATCGTAATCGCCGGTATTGACCAGGGCCTCGGTGGCGATGAGGGCATCGCCAGCGAAAAACCAGGCGTACTGCGGACGGCGAGCATCGCGCGAAGGGCCGTAACCGGCAACCAGAGCCGCAGCCTAATACCGGATTGCACACCCAGGCTTGATCGAGCGCAATCTGTGCCCATGCGAGTTGCTGATTGACGGAATCGTCGGGAGTGTCGATCCGCAGGGTGCTCCCGAGCAGCTCGGCGTAGTGGCTGCGCGCCTCAGTCTCGAACTTCGCTTGCGAATCGAGCAGCTCCCTCATGCGTGCCGGTGCGGTGGATGATCCTGCGTCATTACGGGCAACCACTACGGTGACGGATCGATCGGATGTCCCTCCCGCGCGCACGGCAAAGGCCAGCCGCTTGCCAAGTGTTCCCGGTTGCGCGCTGTTGAGAACCTCGTCGTGTGAGATCACCTGAGAAGAACCGATGAAGGCAGAGTATTTGTGGAGAGCTTCGGAGAGAATGTAGGCGGACGCAGCCGGGTCCCACTGTGTACTCTGACCGCCGAGAGAGGCAGGCCACATCAGATCGAGAACCGGCGTGAAGTGAATCCCTATATCAATGCTGTGACGACACTCCACGGTGTAAGTGAGAAAAACGGCCTGCTCGTTCAGGGGAACGAAGAGCCTTTCGCGGACGATGAAGTCGGGGCCAATGTAGGTGCGGGCGATGGCTTCGGGGTCATAAGTCACACGACGAAGCAAGGCGGAGCCTGCGGTTTCGGTGGTGTCGCCGGCGGGACGGAATCCCAGTTCGTATCTGCTGATGATTTGCAGCGGATATGCCCACAGCTCGAGGCCGCTGGACGCGTAGCCCATTACGATGGCCTTGCGCCCATGAGCCGCAATGAATCGCTCCGGCGCGACGGAATTCGTTTGGAAGGATAGCTGCGCCCCTGCTAGCGGCAGATAGAGAAGAGCGACGAGCCAAGTGAGCAGGGCTCCGAGTTTTGCATTGGCCGTTGCCAAACCCATCCTCTCAGAAACTCTCTGCTCAAGGCCTGTCTTGCGAGATGTGGGATACCACAGCTCTTTACCTATGACTTTCAAATCTCAATTGGCAAGGGGAGGTTAAGGTTTGTGGTATCCCACATCTCGCGAAAAACGAGCGAGATATGGGCCACCCGAGGTTAGTTGCAGAGACAGAGTTTGAGCTTACCACGTGAATTTCAGCGTTTTCTCTACGTACCCTTGGCCAGCGCCAAAATCAATCTGCAGCGGACGCAGCGGAGAATTGTTTCCTTGCGGTATTGCTGCACCATCGATATGAAGTTTGGCATGCGGGTCGTTGATACGGAGCATGATTGTTTGATGGCTGTTGGCCAGGGCTGCTAAGGTCAACGTCAAAGAGTTTGCGGTGGACTGCTGGTCAATTACTTTCATCTGCTGGGTTGTCGCTCCAGGCTGGGGGAGGGCGTGGGTAAGACCCGCCTCTACCGCCGGCAGCGGTATGCGCAGGACGCCGCTAGAGAACTTTGCTCCCGGCGCCCGCGAATCAAGGAGCACGCTCGGCGACGAAGACCCCGAAGCGCGCACCAACAGCATCGCTCCGGAACGCGTGATCTCCACATCCACAGTGCCTCCGGCGAGGGGCACATGACGGAGCGTGGCTCGATCCCACTCGGCAGGCAAGCTGGGCGTGACCGTCAACTTATTCCCGGCTGCATCCCACTCTAAACCGAAGAGCCCGCGCAATACCGGAGAGATGACCATGGCCGAGGACCAGAGTTGATGCGATGTGCTGCGCCCCAAGGGTGCGAAGAACTGGCCCGAGAGCAACTCTGTCACGGCGCCCGGATCCTGCGCCCAGGTCAGATCGGCATTCTGCATCAGATGGGCATACGCAGAGAGACTACGGCCGTTACGATACTCCGAAACCGCAACCCAGCCGGTGTAGAGCGGCCATACCGTCCCCTGGTGGTAACTGATTGGGTCGAAAAATGAGACCGTTGGACTCAGGTCGCGCGTGCCCCAGTCGGTGGAGAACTCCTGCGCACCCCAGCGGTCAAACATTGGCTGGGCATGCTGCAGTTTGTAGGTGCCATCCCAGGAGGCAACCGCGGGAAAGATCGTGGGGCTCGCATCCAGGCTGCCATTGGCATTGCGGCTGAAAGCATAGAAACCGCCCCCGGGAAGCAGATAGTCCTTGTCGATGAACGCGGCAATTTTGCCGGCCCGAAGCTCTGCCTGCTGAGCAATCTCCGTGTGCCCCGTAGCCCGTGCCAACTCCGCCATTGCCGTGCTCGCCTGCTGATCGAGCGCAGCCAGATAGATTTCCTGGTGAGGCATGCCTGGTGGCCAGGACTCCACCCATCCGGAACCTTGCGAGTTGTTATAGACACCATCGGTGTCATTCGCGGGTGAGATCTCAAAATTCCAAGTCCGCTCCAGTGCTTCCCAGTTGGTCTGAATAAATGCCTTGTCGCCACTCACTTTGAGGTAGTCGTTGCTGGCCATCAGGAGCAGCGGATTCGCATCCGCGGAGGCAAAGGCATAGGGCAGACTTTTCCAGTCCACCAGGTCGGCGGTCTGTGCCCACTCATGAATAATCTTGCCTTCGGGGCTTTGCCGCTTGATGAGAAAATTTAGCTCGTCCCGCGTCGTTTGGTAGTCGCCATAGCTGTTCACGGCGTAAAGAGTCCACAGGGCGTCACGGCCGAAGTACCAGCCGAAGCCCGGCCGGGCAGAATCACCCGAGGTATAAAAACCCGCGACCAGGGCGGTCTCCGCATGCGAGGGCGTCGTTTGCACGCGCAGTTGATCGATCGCCACTTCAGCCCAGGTAAACGCCTGGTTGAGCTTCGGGTCAGGAGTATCGATGCTCAGATGCTGAGCAGAAAATTCTTCAAAGTGCTTCTGCGTGCCGCCGTAGAGCTCTTGAAACCCCTTGTCGAGCGCCTCCAGCCGGGCGGCCAAGGCGGAAGTGTTAGATGTGGCGGTGGTCTCCCCCGTCGTCATCAGAAGAGGATAGAGCTTATTGGTATCAGTAGCCGGATCGAAATGGATGACAAACTGCAGCGGGTAGTTCTTGGGGCGCTCCTGGTAAGGCTCCAGAATTCCGTACTCAGCCGTCGGCATCGCCACGGCCGCAGCATGATCGGGAAAATTCAGGTGCAGCACATAGAAGCCCGATTGCCCGGTCTTTACCCATTCGGGCGAGGTGCGGTCATCAGACAGCGCAGGCCACATGCGCTGCATCTCGGGGGTGAAGCTAAAGGTAAGGGTCATGGGGCGCACTGCCTGGACCTGATAGAAGGCTAATGCACCTGCACCATCGGGCGCGTCTTGCGGGGCAAAGAAGGTCTCGCGCACGGTGAAGTTGGCGTGGGAGAAGGTGATGGTGGTGTGACCTGGTTGCACATCGATGGTTGCGGCCTGCTGGTTCACATCGATGGGTACGGCGTAGTCTTTCATCTCCGCAGTGATGCGCAGGTGGCTCAGTATTTTCCAGGGAAAAATCCACGCTTCAAAAGACCCGTCCTGTTGGCCGAGGATCGCTCCGCGCGGACCGATCACGCTGAAGGGCTTTTGCGCCATGATATTGGTGCTGATCATGGGTTGGCCCGGCTGCTGCACGGCAAAGTACGGTAGCGGGGACAAGTCCTTATGCGGCTCCGCAGCCAGCGTGCGCGGAACCGGCAACATAACTGAAGCGAAGCAAAAGACAGTGGCCCAGGTCTTCATCTTCCTCCACATGCAACTATGGGTGCCACATAGGGGAGAAACAAAGAGGCAGGCGGTGGTTGCGGACGCCTGCCTCAAGTACCACAAATCAGAACTGGAACCGGGCGGCAAATTGCAACCGTCGCATCGTGGTTCCGTCTTGCGAGGCGACAATGTCAGTGATCAAACCTGAGCTGGTTCCACAATCGACGCAGCTGCTTGGATTATTGAGGTTGGGATGATTGAAGATGTTGAAAGCCTGAGCCGTTGCCTGGAAGTGCAGCCTCTCGGTCAGGTTGAACGACTTGGCAAGAGCGACATCTGTGTTGACCAGACCCGGACCAAAGAGAGAGTCTCTTTCGATGTTTCCAAAAGTTCCCGGGTATGGCCGGACGTAAGGTCCCGATACCTGACCAGCAGAGGCAAGCGTGGCCACCGGATTGAAATAAGCTACGCTGTGGCCTATGGGGTTGAACGCTTGTTTGCCCAGACTCGCTTGTGGCGCGCCTGGAGCAACCGCATCGGGACGGCATAACGTGCCGCCCTGGCCGTCGATATCCTGATCTTCCGCGCACAGGCTGTAAGAGGGCGTGAACGGCAAGCCGCTTTGCACCGTCACGTTGCCATTCAGCGCCCACCCGCCGGCTAGCTGATTTGCCCATCCATGCAGGTTGCCCCCGATCGGCTTACCTTTCCCAGTGGGGAGATCCCAGTTGCCAGTCAAGACAAAAGCATTGCGGCGGTTATAGTAGCTGTTGCCGTAGTCGGCCATGGGATTCATGAAGTAGTAATCGGACTCGTGGGCGCGGGCGTGCGACCAGGTGTAATGAGTCAGAAGCTGGAAGCCCTGGGCATAGCGTTTTTGGAAAAGTACCTGTAATGCCTGGTAGCTGGTGGTCGCCTCGTTGGCGTTGTACCGAAGCCCTTGAGTCCATCCAAAGGGGGCACCGAAGTTCACCCCCAGATCTGCTTGGGCGGTGCCGTCGTAATACGGATACCGTTCATCCAGGGTGTACGGCAGACCAGTCTGGGGGTCGAGGGGAGGCGTGGGGCATCCGACGGGTGCGGCAGTGCAATTGAAGCCGGCAATGGTTTGCTGGTTTGGATTGGCCTGGTTTGAGGAATCAAACATATTGTGTATCCCGTGGCTGCCGATGTAGCCAATCTGCAGGGCGGAACTCCTGGAGAGCTCCTGCTGGATCATCATGTTCCATGAATCCAGGGTGGGGATGCGCATGGTGAGCGGACGGGTGGGCTGTTGCACACCGTTGGGCAGAGGATAATTCCCGTTCGATGGAATGGGAGGGAAGTTATAAGCAGTCGGGCCCTGGCTCAGATTGAAGGCGTAGTAGTTCGCATTGGGCGCGACCAGGTTCTGCTGCACGGCAGTGGGATAGGAAAAAGTCAAAACCTCACCAAAGGTATCGCCCGACCATCCCATTCCGTAGGTGCGGCCATAGCCGGCACGAATTACCGTGTTCTGATGCCACTGCCAAGCCACACCCACGCGTGGGGATAGATGTGTGTACTGCATGTTGACGTTGAGGTTGTTTCCATAGCCTCCGTAGCCCGCTATACGCACATCGCCGGTATTCAGGTCGAGCAGGCCGCCTTGGCCTTTGCCGGCAACGGATTCAGGGAACAAGAGATCCCAGCGCAAGCCGTAGTTCAGGGTCAGGGTCGGGGTAACTCGCCATTGGTCTTGTCCGTAGAAGAACCACCGCTTTTGCCGCTCGGCAGCGGCGGTGTTTTGAATGACGGTGCGAAAGAAAGTGTTGACATCACCCAACAGAAACGTGGCGAAGCCTACACCTTGGCTGCCCGTGCCGGCGGTGACCGAGGCAGGAAACTGAAACTGCCCGGAGAGCAGGTTGCTATTGTTGACACCGACGAGGTGGTTCAGCGCCCAACGAATGTCTCCGCCGAAGCGGATGTTGTGGTTGCCAATGGTGTGAGACCAGTTGTTCACCCACTGATACTGGCTCTCTATCTGGTCGTATTTCTCGGCAGAGGTTCCATAGGTGATGGCATTGCCACCATTCACTCCGTTTGCCGGGACAAAGATTTCAAACTGCGGCAGCCCACCGGTGAGTGCCAGGTCTCCCTGGTTCACACCGGGTATGCCGAGCGCAGTGCCCAGAGGCTGGTTGTAATCAGGCCCCTCCTCGTTGAGGGAAAGGCGGAAGAAACCGAAGCGAAAGTCAGTCAGCCACCTGGCATTCAGCGCGTAGTCACCACCACCGGCGATGCTCTGGTCGAGTGCGTTGTCGGTTCCGGCAAAGCCTCCCAGTCCAAAGCCTGGCCCTCCGGCAGCTCCAAAAACGGGAGCGCCATCGAGGCTGGAATTGAATCGTGTATAGCGGCCGAAGAGATGAAAGTTCTGAGAATATTGGTCGTCGATGCGGACGTCGAACTGATCTGTATTGAAACCGCCGGAGCCAGAGCCGAAGTAATTGTTGTAGATGCTCCCGTTGCCTACATTGGGCAGGGGCATCAGCTTCATCAGGTTCACGGCTGGAGTGGAGAGGCGGCCTGCCGGAATGATATTTCCTGCAAATGCCGTGCGGCCTGCCGCACCGGCGGGATTAGTCTCGGGGTCATAGATCTGGTACGTCGAACCACCGCCTAAGGCCGGGTTGAGATAGTCGCTGAGATCGCAGTTCCCGCCGGAAATGCAGGTGTTATGAGCCGTTGCCGTGGGCACAGTTTCGGGCAGCGTGGCCCCGGTCTTTTCCCGCAGGCCCTGGTAGTCGCCAAAGTAGAAGAGCTTGTCTTTCTTGATCGGGCCACCGAGCGATCCACCGAACTGGTTGTGAACAAACGACGGTATGGAGCCGGGAGTGAATTGGGTAAACGGGTCACGTGCCTGCTGAGCGTCGGAACGACGAAATTCAAAGGCTGATCCGTGGAGGTCGTTGCTGCCCGATTTGGTTTGCGCAGTGACCAGCCCGGCGACGGCGTTGCCAAACTCTGCATCGTAGTTTTGCGAGGTGACCTTCATCTCGGAGACGGCATCGAGGTTGGGATTGATAACCTCTACGCCCTGGATCGGATCCTGGTTATCTGTCCCGTCGAGCTCGTAGCCGGTGGCGAAAGGCAATTGGCCGTTTACCTCAATTTGCTCGCTTTGTTGAGGGTTCGTGGATTGGCCTACGCTCCAGCCAATGTAGGTGGTACCGGGCGTTAGAAGTTCGAACTCGGTGAAGTTCCGCTCCAGGTTGGGCAGGTCGGAGACGGCCCGGGCGTTGAGAATCGTGCTGACGTCGGCGCGGTCGGTCTGCAGGAGAGGGGGCCCGCCAGTGACGGTCACGGTGGCGGCGGCAGCGCCAACCGACATCTTCAAATCCACTTTGGGTGCAGTGTCGGCATAGACCACGACGTTGTCCTGGGTGGCTTTGGCGAAGCCGGGGGCATCCACGTCGACCCGGTAAGTGTCCGGGATAAGGTGCTGCACGCGATACTCACCATCGCCGCCGCTCTTGGTAGTGACCGATGTGCCTTTTGACACGTCGGTCACGGTAACGGTCGCATTGGGCACCACCGCGCCCGTGGTGTCAGTGATGGTTCCGAAGATGGAGCCGTACACTGCTTGTCCCAAAGCCGCCGGGACGAGCGCGAACACAGACAGCAATGCGATCGCCTGGATTGTACTGATTGCCTTGCGGCAGATATGGTTTTGCATATCAAAGCCTCTCCCCAAAAATTCTTGCGCCTGCGTTTTCTTTTGCTGGTGGCGATGAGAACCGGCACAAGAATGGTGCTGCGGCCGGTACGAGTGCCCCGCAATCCAAATCTTCGAGAACTGCATCAAAGCGAATGAGCGATGCTCGCCTCGAAGACGAAAGCGAGTGGGCCTTCTGTAAAGAATTCCGATTGATGCGGCGTGCGTTTATCCGCTGTTCCCCGCACGTACTAAGACTGTTCGCTGAAGTTGATTCTGCCAACGTTGTTTACGGTGATTTGACGGTGAAAAGCAATCGATCCGGGGTTGTTTTGAAGCAAGCAGCCAAATTGAGAGAACCGTTTGACGGGTCAAAGCCAGACCAACGATCAACGTTGGTGGAACGTGTGCTCTCCAGTAATCAGTTCAAGGCGTCTCTGCGATTGCGGGAGTTTCTGCGTTATATCGCGGACTGCGCCATCAAGGAGTGTCCGGAAGCGGCCACTGAGCAACAGATCGGGGTCCACGTCTTCAACCGGCTTCCGGGTTACAACTCGAGCGAAGACAGCATCGTGCGCACGCATGCACGTCTCCTGCGACAGAAACTCGCGGAATATTTTTCGACCGAGGGCGGTGAGGAGCCGACCATTATCGAGGTGCCCAAGGGCCACTACCTGCCTATCTTCCGGCCTCGCCACTCAGAACCACCACCGTCTCCCTTCCCTTTGCATATGGGTGCCCCTGCTACTCAATCGAAGCCGCTGGCCAGCTTCTGGCAGACGTTGCCGTGGGGCATTGTGGTGGGCATTCTGTGTGTTGTGATCCTCGCCGGCGGCGCATTCCTGATTCCCCGAGCATGGCCGAAAGCTCCCCCGGAGAAATCAGCCGTTGAGAGCTTCTGGGCACCGTTTCTCACTGGGGATCCGCCGATCGTGATATATAGCAACACTCGTTTCATGGGCGATTCCAAAACGGGGTTGCGCTATATTCCGCCTGGAGTATCACCTGATATGGAGCAGGTCGTTGACCACTACACCGGGATCGGGGAGTTGGCATCGGTGTATGAGCTCACCAGACTTTTCGATAGCCACCAAACCACCTTCGTTCTGAAGCGGAGCCTGCTGGTTACCTGGGACGAGGCCAAGCTGAGAAACCTTATATTTATCGGTTCTCCGGCCGAGAATCCCTCGTTAAACGCGCTTCCCTCAATGACTGATTTCACCATGACGACAACTGCCGACTCTTCGGGGTTCATCAACCGCCACCCGCTTGCGGGCGAACCTGCGGTTTACTTACGGCCCGAGCATCCGCTCACCAAAGATTATGCAGTCATCGCGCTTATGCCCGGGGTTGAGTCGGGGAAACGGACGCTTATCTTCAGTGGCCTGACCACCCTGGGGACCCAGGCAGCCGTCGAATACTCGTGTCACAAAGACAGCGCGGCTCAATTGCTGAAGGTAGTGTCCACTCCCACGGGTGAAGCGCGACCCTTTGAAGCGCTACTCGAAGTCACCCTCGAAGGTGGAGTGCCGCTGCAAAGCAAATTGATTTCGGTGCGGGTGCATTAGAGCATTTTGACTTCTACTCGCTTTTCCGTGGGCGGATGTGGCAGATGGGAGGTCGCACGTCGAAAACCGTTATCCCACTCAAGCCAAAACAATGCTTGAATGGGCCACCCAGCATTTGTTGCCGCTGTGGCAAACAGCGGTCCAGAACATAGCGATCACTGTACCGGCTGCAACTTTAGTTGATTGGAGGCATGGATCTGCGAAGCGATGTCCAGCTCGCGCTTTGCATCTTCCTCTTTCCCCAGTCCCCGGTAAGCCTGCCCCAATAAGGTGTGCGTAATGTAGTTACCGGGATCCATTTTTTCAGCGTGCTGCAAATACATGGCCGCACTCTGGGGGTCATTGCGACGCAAAAATACTTTGCCCATTTGAATAAACGGCCCGCTGCTCGACACATCAAGCGAGATGGCACGAGTGAGCGCCTCCTCTGCTTGCTCAAATTGTCCCGTCCGGATGTAGACATCGCCCAGCCGGTCATATACAGCAGAGTAAGCTGGGTTGATCGCCCGCTCCTGCTCGAACTCGTCCAATGCGTGAGCCACGTCGGATTTGTAAAGGTAGACCTCGCCTAGCATGAAATGGGCCAAAGGGAGTTGAGGAGAAATTTCCAGCGCCTTGTGCGCGTCCTGGGCAGCAAGCTCCGGCAGATCCGCTTGCATCAACATGCTTCCGGTCAACAGGTACGCCGCGGCGGAGTCGGCGGCCACGTGATATTGAGCGGCAAACGCCCCCCGGGCATCGTCATACCGTCGCGCGTTCATATAGCAGAGACCCAGCACATGGTTGGCGTCAGCGTTCGCATTAGGCATCCACTGCCGCACGCGTTCGAGGAATGGAATCGCTTCAGCAGGACGCCCCAGCCGGTAGAGCGTGAGCCCCCGCATCTGGATTGATTCGACATCCGCCGGATCCTGGGCCATGGCTTTGGCAAAGGCTTGCTCCGCGTCGATCAGTTTTCCGGTTCGGTAGTACGCGATACCCAAAGCGCGGCTGGCCCCCTTCACGGGCGGCTGCTTGGCCGCCAGCTGCTGCAAGTCCGAGATGGCTTGCTGCGGCTGGCCGTGCTGCAACTTCTGCTGCGTGTCACTTACCGCTGCTGGATGGCCGGCGGATGGGGAGGACGCAACACTTTGCCCGAAGCAGGAGAAAGCGGGCAGCACAACAAGGGTGAGGTAGAGAAAAGCTCGCATAACGCAACTTAAGGATACGCCGGATGTGCAGTGCTAGCATTTGCAGAATGGCTGTTTGGCACAGAGGGGCAGCGGGGATATTTCTTTTTTGCGTTGTCATTGCTGTTGCCCAGGGTCACTCCGTTCCTGAACCGGGAGACCACCCACCGCCGGCATGGTTTGTCGATTACGCCGCGCAGGCGGGTTTGACGATGCAGAACGTCAACGGAGATGAGGCCACCAAAAAGTACATCATCGAGACCACCGGCAGTGGAGTGGCCATCCTGGATTATGACCGCGACGGCTGGCCGGATATCTACCTGGTGAACGGCAATGCCCTCGATGCCAGCACGGGACAGAACAAGAATACGACCGGCCATCTCTACCATAACAATCACGATGGCACATTCACAGATGTGACCAAGGCAGCCGGGCTGACGGCGAGTGGATGGGGACAAGGCGCCTGCGTGGGTGACTACGATAACGATGGATTTGACGACTTGTATGTGACCTACTACGGCAAGAATCGCCTGTACCACAATGAAGGCAACGGAACCTTCAAAGAAGTGGCCGCAGAGGCCGGCGTCGCCGGAAGTGGGGGCGAGTGGGGCTCGGGCTGCGCCTTCGTCGACTATGACCGCGACGGCAAGCTCGACCTGGTGGTCGCAAACTATGTCCACTTCGATTTAAAAACTGTACCTCGCCCGGGAGAGGGACAGATGTGCATCTGGAAGGGCGTTCCGGTCATGTGCGGGCCGCGGGGACTCGACTCCTCCCCTAACTTGCTCTACCACAATCTCGGCGGAGGCCATTTTGCCGACGTCAGCAAGAGCAGCGGCATCGAGAAAACCAACGGACACTATTGCCTCGGCGTCTCAACGCTGGACTACAACCGCGATGGCTGGCCCGATATCTACGTAGCCTGCGATAGCACGCCCAGCATTCTGTACCGCAACAACAAAGATGGAACCTTCACCGATGTAGCCGTGGACGCCGGCGTGGCCTTCGATGAAGATGGCCGCGAGCAGGCTGGAATGGGAGCAACCGTAGGCGACTTCAATGGCGATGGCTGGCCCGACATCTTCAAGACCAACTTCTCCGATGACACCTCGTCCCTGTACCAGAACAATGGGGATGGAACCTTCAGCTCCAAAATATTTGACGCCGGCCTGGGACTGAATACCCATTATCTGGGCTGGGGTGTCATGTTCTTCGATATGGACAATGACGGCTGGCCCGATCTGATGCTAGCCAACGGCCACGTTTATCCTGAGGTTGATAGCGCACACCTGGGAGCCACTTACAAAGAGCCGCGCCTGGTGTATTGGAACCAGGGCAATGGAAAATTCAAAGACATCAGCAAGACAGCAGGACCCGGCTGTATCGTGCCCGAATCCAGCCGCGGTTTAGCGATTGCCGATTTTTGGAACCAGGGCCGCATGTCGGCAGTCATCAATAACTCGGGTGCAAAGCCCTTGCTGCTGGTCAACCAGGCGGCCAATAAGAACCACTGGATTGGGATTAGCACCGTGGGCACGCGCTCCAACCGGGATGGCATCGGCGCCAGCGTCGTGGTATTCGCCGGCGACAAGAAATGGGCGCAGGAAGTTCGCAGTGGCTCGAGCTATATATCGAGCAGCGATCTGCGACTCCATTTTGGGCTGGGAACTGCATCAAAAATCGAGCGGGTAGAGATCGATTGGCCCAGCGGCCTGAAAGAGTCCTTCAGTGCGCCGTCCGTGGACCGCATCGTCACGCTTACCGAGGGGACGGGGAAGGCATTGCCACATTAGTCTTACTTCGTATCCGGTCAAGGGCAACTGCAGCGAAAGCGATGACGATGGGGAAGCACTCCAGCGTGTAACGCGGCTCCGGAGCCTCGAGGGTGAGCAGCAGCGCACTGCGCAGCACAACATAAGCCACCATCGCAGCGGCAAATCGCGGCCAGTAAAATACTCCGATCAGCGCCGCTAAGAGATAAAGCAAGTTCAGCGCCCCGTAAGCGTAGGAAATACGCGTTTCCACGTGGTGCAAGCGATACTGCCACCAACGCAGTTCTATATTGAGCATCTCCACCCGGGGGCGAAGCCACATATCCGCCAGGCGCAGCAGGGGCAAGGTTACATAGTAGCGAAAGGGATGAGCGCGGATGCGCTCCGCGGCCAGTGCGGCAAAGCCGGCGTCGATGCCCGGTGTAAGCACATCGTTGGTGTTGTACTGAGATACCAAGGCTTGTGTCGCGCGCACATCGGCTGGGGAATCCAAGGCTCGCGCAGGGAGCAAGTGGATATCGATCTCGTCCCCGGGCACATTCCAATAGATTTCATATGTGGAGGCGAAGTCGCCCATCCAGGTTTTTGTCCAGCGCTGAAAGCCGGGTGCTGTGAATTCTCCGGGGTCGGTGGCGGAACGGGGCGCAAGCGGCTGAAAGACGTGGAAGGTGCGCCAGTTGCGAAATGTCCAAGCGGCGAAGGGGAGCACCGAGATCAGGCCGCAGAACAATGCGATGCGCAGGGAACGCGCCAGACCAAGTGAGTTGCGGCCATAGAGAATGAGTGCGGGAAAGAAGGCCACGGCCAGTAGAGCGCCATCGGGCCGCAACAGAGCAGCGTAGCTCCAGGCGAAGGCAAGCGCCAGCATCCATCCCCAATACGGGCGATCGAAGACGGCGGCGAATGCGTAGAGACCAAGCGCAACGCAGAAAATAGAAGGGGTTTCGGTGAGTGGCATGGCGACGTAATTTGCCGTGAAAGGACAAAGCGCCGCCAACCATAGGGCCAACATTGCAGCCCGATGTCCACAGATCCGGCGAACGAATCCCGCGATGAGCAGGCACGAGAGCAGATCGATCACCACCTGCAGGTAGAGAACAGCGAGGTAGTTCTGCTTGCCAAAAACGGCGAAGCAAAGGGCGAGGAAGGCGGGGTATCCGGGCAGACGAACGAGAGTGGGGGCAATGGTTGACGGGCCGCCCGCGTGAGGGATGGAGCGGCCATAAATGCCATGGGTCAGCCAGTTCCTGCCAATGTCCGCGTAGAGAAGTGAGTCTCCCTGGATCTGAGGGAAAGCGTGAATGAACCACAGGCGCAATGCAGCACCTGCCGCGAGTGCGAGGACCGCGGAAAGTATTGTGCGCCGGCGGAGGGGGGGCATCCCCCGAAATCATACAAGGGTCTCAGGCCACGCGCCTTGGGGTTAGAATAAGCGGGTAGCAGCGGGCGGGAGTAGCTCAATGGTAGAGTAGCGGCTTCCCAAGCCGTTGGTTGCGGGTTCGATCCCCGTCTCCCGCTCCAGAATTCGCACGGCGTCTCTGGGATGGAATTGGACGAGACGCCAGCCCTCGGTAGCCACATTGGAACGTCCAGCACTCAGGACTTGCGAGTCTGTGTGAGTACGGGGGAAAGAAACCGCAGGTCCCTCCACTGCGCTACGCTCCGGTCGGGATGACAATTCTGTTGCAGGGGCAAGTATCCCTTGCTGAAGCTATTGCGGGCACTACAGAATTGTCATCCCGACCGGAGCGTAGCGCAGTGGAGGGACCTGCGGTTTCTTTCCCCCGTACTCACACAGACTCTGGCGATTTCAGCCGTCCCTGCGGAACTCAATTCCCGGCCCTGTCAAACGGTGCGCGCCACCAGGATAATCAACAGGATTATCAGCACCAGGCTTACGGCGGCGCTGGGACGGTAGCCCCAGTTGCGGCTGTATGGCCACGCCGGAAATACAGCGATCAACATCAACACAAGAACGATGACCACGCCGTCGGACAGGACCATAAGCTACTCACCTCAAAGGCGAAGGGTGCGTGGCGTATCGGCTGAACTGGCGAGAATGCGGGCGCGCTCGAAGACGTCAAAGAGCATGCCGCGCGTGAGTTTGCCGGTGTTGGTGTTCTGCAGCGACGGGTGGAAACTGGCGATCATGTAGCGGTTAGCAGAAAGCGCATATTCGGCGCCGTGGGCAAACTTGAAACGCGGTTTGCGTTCACTCCGCCCGGTGCGAGCCAAATGCTCCAAATAGCCATCAAAGGCAATGCGGCCAAGACAGACAACTACACGCAAATTGGTCAACAACGAGATCTCCTGGTCGAGGTACGGCGCACAGTTCTTCAACTCGGAGTTCTTGGGCTTGTTGTCGGGCGGGGCACAGCGCACCACAGAACTGATCCAACAGTCTCGCAGTTGGAGGCCGTCCCCGCGCGAGACAGAGGTCGGCTGCGAGGCGAAACCGGCCTCGTGGAGAACGGGATACAGAAAGTCGCCCGAGCCGTCGCCAGTGAAGGGCCGGCCGGTCCGGTTGGAACCATGTGCGCCTGGCGCCAAGCCCAGGATCAGCACCCGAGCGTTCTCATCACCAAACGAGGGAACCGGTTTGGCCCAGTAAATCCAGTCCCGGTAAGCGCGGCGCTTGCTGGTGGCGATACCTTCGCAATACTTCCGCAGACGGGGACAACGCTGACAGCGAATGAGTTCCTGGTTGAAGAGAACGAGCGGATGGAGATCAGCTGTGGCCGGACCCGGATCGGGTGAAGGCACACCAGGCGTTCCAATAGGCGAAGCTGGGTTCGCTCGAGGGGAGGTGCTCATACCCGATTGTAAGGCCCATGAGAAAGACGGCGTAATATGAATTTTTGCTTTGCCACCGCCGCTGTGGGGCAATGGGCAAAGACTTCGAGGGGTCCATGTACAACGTAAATCGATGGTTAGTAGGGATGCTCGCCACATCGGCTTTGCTTGCGTCGGGATGCCGGCAACAGCCGGCAACAAAAAGCGAACAGGCGCCGCAACCTGCAGCACCAGCAGCCGTGCAAATTGGCGGGGAGAACGTGTTGACGCTGACGCGCAAGGCAACCAACGGCGGCAGCAAACCTGAATTCCTTTCCGTAACCCTGCTCCCCGGGCGGGGCATGAATATGTTCCAGGTCACCGCGGCTATTCCCGGCAAAGGGGAGATCCCGCTGTTGCGTTCGCCTTCCCTGGCGGATGCACCCAAAGTACTTAGCGGCACGGGCAGAGATCAATCGGGCAATGCGTCCTTCAGCCTGGGCGGAGCCTTTCTGATTCCCTACCCGAACCGCATCGTGGGCGAACCCTCCTCCGACGGCAAGTCGGTCATCACCCATTGGCGCGGCCACACCCTGGCTCTCCCGGCAAACTTTCCCAGCAAGAATCCCGGCGGCCCGGTGGTCGCGATTCATGGATTGATTACCCAAGCTAAAGCGCAAAACCTGCAAACCCAGACCACGGCGGATGGGCAGACGGTGACCGGTGTCATCCACGCGGGAGATTTCGGCGGCCATTGGCTTTCCGACACCGACCTGAACTTCACGATCGCGCTCACAGGGGACGGGGTCGAGACCACGATCACGGCCAAGAACGTGGGTAAAGAGCCGGAACCTATGTCCATTGGCTGGCATCCCTACTTTGTGATACCAAGCGGCCATCGCGCCCAGGCGCGGGTGCATATTCCTGCCACCATGATGGCCGTAGTAAACAATTACGGTGACGCATTCCCCACCGGGCAACTGAAGCCGGTTAAGGGCACCGACTACAACTACACTGCGCCCGACGGTGTGGCCCTCGACGATCATTTTCTCGACGATAATTTCTCCCACTTGCAGTGGACTCATGGCGCCGCCGACGTGAAGTTGATTGATCCGGAATCGAACTATGGGTTAACGGTGGCTGCCCTGTCGCCGGAGATCAAGACCGTGCAGGTGTATTCGCCCAAGACGTCCTTTGTGGCGGTCGAACCACAGTTCAACTACGTGGACCCATTCGGTAAGGAGTGGAAAGGCATGGACACGGGCATGGTGACGCTTCGTCCGGGGCAGTCCGTGACGTGGAAGGTTCGGCTGGAGCTGTTTACCCCGGAAGCAGCGGGCCACTAGAGCGGTTTCGGGAAAGATGACTCGTAGGCATAAAGATGGTTGCATGTCATGGACCAAAGCAAGAACAGGATTACCGTCGTAATGGCGTCCATTCTCCGGGACTCCCGTTTTTGCCCTGATCCAGCGCATACTTATTGGATGCGAAGACCGACCAGGTCCCGCTGCCTATGCTGCGGGTATAAAACACTATCCGTGCCGGAGGCCCTGGAGCTATGCCAGGTTTGCTGGTGGCAGGATGACGGCCAGGACGACCGGGATGCCGATGTAGTTCGCAGAACTGTCAACGGCAATCTCAGCCTCAGCGAGGGACGCCGCAATTACAAGCATTACCAGGCTGCCGATCCACGGTTTATCGCGCACGTGCGCACCCCGCGACAGGAGGAACTCTAGGAGGACTTTCACTTCTACGCTGCTGGAGTCAGTTCGGCGAGTGCAGCTTTTCCTTAGAAAAAGTCCCGCCGGAAGGCAGTTACTCTGTATACACCAGAAGCGGAAATGCTGCCGTACTCACCCGCTGTACCAGGGCTGGTTCGCCGAGGGTAACCGGAAAAGGGTGTATCGTAGTTAATAGCGGCTTTGCATTCTTGGCGCTGTGGGTTTGACCCTCCCGGGAAAGCCCCATACGATGAAAGCAGGCTGTTTACGGGCCGCTCCGCATACATCCATTCCGCCATTGCACGGGCACGGCGGAGCGAGCAAACCTGGAAGGCACAAGTTGGGTTCACCTGAAATGATTGAAACGACACCGCAATCTGCCGGAGCATCCACCGCAGTCGAAGAGCCCCACGAGGGCCACGACCATGACCACGACCACGCGACGGCAACGTTGAATCCGGATTGCACACGAGAAGTTGAAATCGAAATTCCCGCAGACGAGGTCTCCCGCAATTTCCGGGCGGTCACCAAACGGTATCAAAAGAATGCCCGCATTCCAGGTTTCCGTTCCGGCAAAGTCCCGGAGTCGCTTATCCGCGGCCGCTTCGCCGAGCAGATCCGCCAGGATGTCATGGAGGCTGTTCTCCCTGACCACTTCCGCAATGCCATCGCTGAGCAGCGCCTCAAGCCCATCTCGCAACCACAGGTCACCGGCATCGAGCTGGAAGAAGGAAAGCCTCTCCGTTTCAAAGCTGCGTTCGAAGTGGTTCCGGAATTCTCTATCGATGGCTATCAGGACGTGAAGGTCGAGAAGGCAGCTACGGAGTTGACCGATGCCGAGGTCGACGCCGAATTGGCCCGCATTCGCGATTCTCGCTCCACCATGGAGCCGGTCACCGAAGAGCGCGCTCTGACCGATGGCGACTTTGCCCAGATCAGCTTTACCGGCACCGTGCAGCCAGCAGAAGATGGTGGCGAAGCGGCGGCGGCAGCACAGCAGCCCATCTCCGGGCAGGATGTCATGGTCCAGGTGGGCGGACCGAACACCCTGGATAGCTTTAATGCTGCATTGCGCGGTGCCTCTGTAGGGCAACAGTTAAAGTTTGAGGTGAGCTATCCGCAGGATTTTAGCGAGCGGCAACTAGCCGGTAAGCGAGTGGCTTACGACCTTGAAGTCAAGGGGATCAAGAAAAAGATCGAGCCGGAACTGAACGACGAGTTCGCCAAGGAGCTGGGGCACTACGAGAGCTTGGCGGACTTCACGCAGCAACTGCGCGAACACATGGCCAACGACAAGCAGCGGCGGGTACAAAGCGAAACCACCAACCGCCTGCTCGATGCGCTGGTCACTCGTTTTGAGTTTCCCGTTCCCGAATCGTTGGTGCAGCAGCAGATTGACGCCCGGCTGGATCGTGGACTGCGGGCGCTGGCCTCTCAGGGCATGCGCACGGAAGATATGCGCAATCTTGATTTCGATCGCCTGCGCGCCGCACAGCGGCCGTCTGCTACGGCTGAGGTGAAGGGTTCTCTTCTGCTGGACCGCATTGCCGATTTAGAGAATGTCGATGTGCCTGAAGAAGATGTGGAACGTGAACTGCAAGCGATCTCGGTGCAAATGCGCGAACCGGTCGATGTGGTGCGCGTGCGTTTGACTGAGGACGGGAGCCTAGCTAGAATCCGGGAACGCTTACGTAGGGAGAAGATGGGCGCGCTGCTGTACGAGCGGCTAGCGTCCTAAGTAGACGCAAACGGGGCAACTTTAACACCGGGCGCACGACGTCCGCGGGGAAGCAGAAGCAAGGGAGAGCATGGCACTTGTACCTATGGTGGTCGAGCAGACGAGTCGGGGCGAACGAGCCTACGACATTTATTCTCGTTTGCTTCGCGACAATATTATCTTTCTGGGAACACCGATCGACGATCAGATCGCCAACCTGGTAATCGCACAAATGTTGTTTCTCTCCGGCGAAGATCCGGAGAAAGATCTTCAGCTATACATCAATTCTCCCGGCGGATCCATCACCGCAGGTCTTGCCATCTACGACACCATGCAGTTCATTCGCAACGACGTGGTCACCTATTGCATCGGGCAGGCGGCGAGCATGGCGGCCTTTCTGCTCATGAGCGGGAACAAGGGCAAGCGCTTTGCACTGCCAAACTCCCGCATCCTGATCCACCAGCCGTCCATGGGCGGTCTTTCGGGCCAGGCTACGGATATCGATATCCACGCTCGCGAGATTCTGCGCATCCGTGAGATCACCAACAAGCTGATGTCGAAGCACACTGCGCAGCCGCTGGAACGCATTGAACGGGATGTAGAGAGAGACTTCATCATGAACGCGCAGCAGGCCAAGGAATACGGCATTATTGACGAAATAATAGACCGGCCACGTACTTGAAGGCCGTCAGGGCAAAAGGAGTTGCAGTATGAAAACGCCGAGGGGAACAGACGATACGCTCCGTTGTTCGTTCTGTCATAAATCACAGGACGCCGTTGCTAAATTGATCTCCTCACCGAGCGACTATCCGCGGGCATACATCTGTGATGAATGCGTCGCGGTCTGCAACTCTATTTTGGAGGACGACCGGGGGGAGACGCAGCCCGGCGCGGCACCGGCGCACTTGCCCAAGCCACAAGAGGTTAAGGGTTTTCTGGACGAGTACGTCATCGGCCAGGAGCAAACGAAAAAGAAGTTGGCGGTAGCTGTTTACAACCATTACAAGCGTATCCAGATGAACCGGACACGCGGCAATGATGTCGAGCTTTCCAAATCCAATATTCTTCTCGTCGGGCCCACCGGAAGCGGCAAAACCCTGCTCGCGCACACTCTGGCCAAGATGCTGGATGTACCGTTTGCCATTGTCGACGCCACCACGCTGACGGAAGCCGGCTACGTGGGCGAGGATGTGGAAAACATCATCCTCAAGTTGCTGCAGGCAGCCGATGGCGACGTGGCCAGAGCGCAAACCGGCATTATTTATATTGACGAGATCGACAAGATCGGGCGCAAGGACGAGAACCCGTCCATTACCCGGGATGTTTCCGGAGAGGGCGTGCAGCAGGCTTTGCTGAAGATCCTCGAGGGCACAGTAGCGAACGTTCCGCCCCAGGGTGGCCGCAAGCATCCCCACCAGGAGTTCACCCCAGTCGACACCACCAACATATTGTTTATCTGCGGTGGCGCCTTCGTCGGGTTGGAACGCCTGATTGGACGCCGCGTGGGCAAGAAGGCTTTGGGCTTCAAGGCTCTCTCGGATAAGGACGCCCAGGAAGTAGGTATTTTGCCGGCGCAGCGCGACACCGAGCTTCTGCGTCAGGCGCAACCTCAGGACCTGATCAAGTTCGGCCTGATCCCTGAGTTTGTGGGACGCCTGCCGGTGATTGGGATTCTCGACGAGCTGGATGAGGAGGCCTTGGTGGAGATTCTCACCAAACCACGTAACGCCATCCTCAAGCAGTACCAACGGCTTTTCGAATACGAGGGCGTGAAACTATTGTTTGCCGAGGATGCCTCCCGGGCCGTGGCCCGCGAGGCCCTCAACCGCAAGGTTGGGGCGCGCGGATTACGCATGATCCTGGAAGAACTGATGCTGGACCTGATGTACCACCTTCCCAGCAACAAGAAGATCAAGGAGCTGGACATCACCGCGGAGATGGTACAGAAGCGGGATCTTTCCGTGACTCTGCTGGAAAAGGCCGGGTAGAGTTCTATTTCGGGGCGGAAAACGCCCGAAACCGAACCGCAGATCTCTTCACACAGCGCTCCGATTCAGATAACAACCTTTTTTCCACAAGAAAAGTTGTCATCTCGACCCGGAGCGCGGCCTAGCGTAGTGGAGAGATTTGCACCTCTTTGTTGGAATCCCATGTGCACCTCGGATTCACTTTTTACGTCTATATAGTCTATTGATTGGTTGAAGCCCTCACGTCCGGGTCATTGGCGCAACTCCCTTTTCCTCTGTATAAGGGAGATAAGTGAAAGGAAATCGCGTGACACAAGCAAAAGAAACCCGTGACAAAGGCGATCTTCGCAAGCTCCCCATGATGCCCATTCGGGACATGGTGATCTTCCCTTACATGATGACGCCCTTTGTTGTCGGGCGCGAGTCGAGCGTAAGAGCGCTGGAAGAGGCGCTGACCGGGGATCGGAAGATATTTCTTGCCACCCAGCACGACGCAGGCATCGATGAACCGCGGCCGGAAGATATTTATTCGGTGGGAACCATCGGCAACATCGTCCAGAGCGTGAAGATGCCGGACGGCAATATCAAGGTGCTGGTAGAAGGACTGGAGCGAGCCAAAGCGGTGGAGATGAATGACTCCGACGGCTTCTTTGTGGCCACGGTGCGGGTCGCTAACCGGCAGCTCGAAGTCAATCCGCAAATCGAGCAGGTGATGCAGCGGGTCACTTCCCTCTTTGAGCAGTACGTCAAGCTGCAGCAATCCCTGAATTACGAAACCATGATCGCTGCAGTGCGCATGGACGAACCGGCGAAGCTTTCCGATACCATCGCCGCCAACCTGCAGCTTTCCATCGAAGAGAAGCAGGAGCTGTTGGACATTTTTGATCCCAGCGAGCGGCTGTCCCGGGTAGCGGACGTACTCGATATCGAAATCGAGAAGCTGAACATGGATCGCAGCGTGCAAAGCCGGGTCAAGCGGCAGATGGAGCGCGCACAGAAAGAGTACTACCTCAACGAGAAAATCAAGGCCATCCAGAAGGAACTGGGCCGCGGTGAGAAGAGCGAGTTTGATGAGCTGCGCAAGAAGATCGAGGGCGCAGGCATGCCCAAGGACGTCTTCGATAAAGCCATCCAGGAGCTGAAAAAGCTGGAGGCTATGCCGCCTATGTCCGCGGAATCGACCGTATCCAGAAACTACCTGGACTGGCTGCTGGCTGTGCCGTGGAAGAAAAGAAGCAAGGAAACCCGCAGTATTGATCACGCTGAAAAGGTGCTGAACGCGGATCACTACGGCCTGGAAAAGATCAAGGAGCGCATTCTTGAGTTTCTGGCCGTCCGCCAATTGGTAAAGAATCCCAAGGGCTCTATCCTCTGCTTCGTCGGGCCTCCGGGTGTCGGCAAGACCTCCCTGGGCATGTCAATCGCCAAGGCTACCGGCCGCAAGTTCGTGCGCATGTCGCTCGGCGGGGTTCGTGACGAGGCGGAGATCCGTGGCCATCGCCGGACCTACATCGGAGCACTGCCGGGGCAGATCATCCAGTCCATGAAGAAGGCGGGAACAAAAAATCCGGTCTTCATGCTGGACGAAGTCGATAAGATGGCTTCTGACCTGCGTGGAGATCCCGCTTCGGCGCTGCTCGAGGTGCTCGACCCGGAGCAGAATACAAGTTTCCAGGATCACTATCTCGACGTGGAATATGACCTGTCGCAGGTGCTTTTCGTGGCCACTGCCAACGTGCTGCACACCATTCCGGCGCCCCTTCAGGACCGCATGGAGATTCTGCGGCTGCACGGATATACCGAGGCGGAAAAGCTCGAGATTGCCAAGCAATACCTGGTCAAGAAGCAGCGCGAGGCCACCGGGCTCAGCGATAAGAACGCGGTCTTCAGCGATGCCTCGCTGGTAGACATCATTCGCGGCTATACCCGCGAGGCCGGTGTCCGCAACCTGGAGCGCGAGATCGGTAATGTGTGCCGCAAAGTAGCGCGGCGCGTGGTCCGCAACGGCGCCAAGCACAAGGAAGAAATAACCGACACCAACGTGAACGACTTTCTGGGAGTGGCCAAGTTCCGCGACTCTCAGCTGCACGAGACCAGCGAAGTGGGCTTGGTGACCGGACTTGCCTGGACCGAGGTGGGCGGCAGCATTCTCTCCACCGAAGTGCAGGTGCTGGATGGTAAGGGTAAGTTGACCCTGACCGGGCAACTGGGCGACGTGATGCAGGAGTCGGCCCAGGCTGCGCTTTCCTACATCCGCAGCCGGGCGCAGCACCTGGGGCTGCCTAAGGACTTTTACCGCAACCTCGATATCCACGTGCATGTGCCGGAAGGTGCGATACCCAAGGACGGCCCGTCGGCCGGCATCACCATCGCCACCGCGCTGGCGAGTGCGCTGGCCAAAATACGGGTGCGGCGGGATATCGCGATGACCGGGGAAATCACTCTGCGGGGCAAGGTTCTACCCATTGGCGGATTGAAGGAGAAGCTGCTGGCTGCTCACCGGGCCGGCATCTTCGAGGCCGTTCTCCCTCGGGCCAACGAGAAGGATCTGGCGGATCTTCCGGAGAATCTGCGCAGCGTGATGAAGCTGCACTTTGTGGATCAGATGGACGAAGTCCTAAAGATTGCGCTCGAGGGTCCACTGCCGGAGCTGCGCGAGGAGACTCCCGAGGCGCTGGCCGCTGTTCCACCTCCCGCGCCTATCGGGCAGCCGCGCGCACAGTAAGCCAGGATGCACCTGGTTAGCAAGTTCCTGCTGTCGGCGTTGGCCCCGGAGCAGTTCCCTTCCACCACGGCCCCGGAATTCGCGTTCCTGGGCCGATCCAATGTCGGCAAATCGAGCCTGATCAATGGCTTGTTGGGAGAGAAGGCAGCCAAGGTTTCGGCTTCCCCGGGACGCACGCGGGCTATCAACTTTTTTGCGCTATCCGATTCAGCGACTGCGCGGCTGCCACGCCTTCTCTTTGCTGATCTTCCCGGCTACGGCTATGCCAAGATCTCCCGCTCCATCTCTGCGGAGTGGCCTAAGTTCATCAATCCTTACCTCGAAGAGCGACCCAACCTGGTGCTCTGCATCTGCCTGGTCGACAGCAATATTCCGGTACAGGCCAGTGACCAGCAACTGATCGCATCGCTCAAGGGAATGGGCCGCAGCTTTCTTACGGTGGGAACGAAAGCTGACAAGCTTTCCGGCAACGAACGGACGAAGGCTTTGGCGCGGCTGAAACAGGGTTTGGGGCTGAGCGAGATTCTGCTGTGTTCTACAAAGACCGGGGTTGGGTTGAAGGAATTGTGGGCGCAGATTTTAGCCCGCGCTGAAGAAAACGCCCCCGCCTGAAAAGCCTACCCAATAGGTTCCTCCCTCTGGCATGATGTGCCGGTTAAAACAGAGGGAAGAGGTTAGCAAATGAGTCTGAGCACAATTCAAGAAATCGAACGTGCCATAAGTGCGCTAAAGCCGCAGGAATTGGAAGAACTGTACTCATGGCTTGACCAAAATTGCCCGCAACCGATCGACACTCGCATCCAGTCCGATCTTGCGGCTGGCCGTCTCGACAAGGCCCCTCACCGCGCATTAGACGACGAAAAACAAAGTCGAGTGCAGCAACTTTAGAGCGGGATGCAGCATCGCGCGACTAGCCTAAATTTCTCGCAGACCTGCCTCTCTCTACCGGTAACAAATGACGGGTGCCCATATCTGCCCGGTTTTGCCTGCCCCGGCGTGCCGTGGGGCAGATGTGGGATTCCGCCGCGCTGGTCCGGCAGCTTTCTCTGCTGCAACCAATCCCAGGGTCCATGATCCTCTACACCCTTTAGAGTCAGCGGTCGAGGTCCGTGGAATCCCACATCTGCCCCACGGCACGCCGGGGCAGGCAAAACCGGGCAGATATGGGCACCCGTCATTTGTTACCGGTAGAGAGAGGCAGGTCTGTGAGAAATTCAAACCGCGCCGTGCTTGAACAAATCTTTCTGGCCTATCGTCCTATGAGGCAAAGGGCGAGTTTCGGTCCCAGGAAAGAATAGGAAATAATGGTGTCTATGCGGCAGGTTTCACAAAACGGGCTGAATTGGATTCGCTCGCATGAGAGGCTCAGCTTTCTCTTCTTGAGCGCGATGTGGGTACTTTATCTGTACTGGAGGGCGCTCTGGAATCCCTTCTCCTCCTATGACGACCTGACCATGATCGTGAACAATCCTGGACTGGCTTCCTGGCACGGCATCAGTCATTACCTCCATACCAACGTCTCGTTTGTCGGGGATCTCAGGGGAAGCGGGGAATCCTACTATCGGCCGCTGTTTTGGATGAGCCTTGCACTCGACAGCAAACTGTGGGGTTCTCATCCGTTCGGCTTTCATCTCAGCAATCTGCTGCTTCACTGGATCAATGGCTTCCTGTTGTTCTCTCTCTTGCGTAAAGTACGCGTGCCTCTCGAAGTCGCGGGATGCACCGCCCTCCTTTGGCTGGCGTTGCCTATCAACTCAGAAGTGGTCAGCTGGATCGCAGCCCGTGCTTATTGTCTGGCAGCGTTCTTCGTGCTTGTGAGTGCCTTGTTAGCCGAGCGCTTCCTTGAGACCAGACACGCTTTCCTCGTGCCCTTGTACGCTCTCGCTGTCGTTTGCGCACTGCTCTCCCACGAAGCCGGGATACTTGCCCTTCCCCTCACGATGCTGCTCGCGTATGCATTCGGGAAACTGAGTGCGAGGCCCGCTGTCATGCTTTACGGCGCCGCCCTCACCGCCCTTTTGGCTTACTTCGGACTGCGACACCTCGTCGGCGCTAACTCCGGTTATTCCCAGGCCGGCACTTTTATTCCATTTGGGATCTTCTACTTCAAATACCTGGGATGGCTGACGCTTCCGGTTCACATGAGCATCGAACGCTCCAGCAACACACCCCAGAACAACTTGTCCATACAAGCGATTCTCGCCTGGGCGGGTATGCTCGGCACTCTTGGCATTGCGATCCTCATACGACATAAACGGCCCTTAATCGCGGCGGGGCTCGTCTGGATTTGGATTGCTTTGGCGCCTTTCTGTGGCTTAGTTCCAATTTATCAAGGCATGGCGGAGCGCTTTCTCTACTTTGCATCCGCCGGACTGGCCTTGCTCGTCGTAGTGGTCTCCTTTAGTCTTCCGCGGCATGCACGCCCGATTGCTCTGTGCATAGTGGCATTCTGGATCATTTGGGGCGTCTGGCGGCTGCACAGTCGAGTTCGCGATTGGGCTGATTCAGCTACCCTCTATCAATCCTCCTTGAGAGGCAGCCCCCACAGTGTGAAGTTGTTCTATAACCTGGGAGCCGTTTCTGAGAAGCGGGGAGACCTGGTCCGAGCCGATCTATCTTACCAATCTGTACTACGCATCCAACCAGACTATGAACCGGCGATCGCTGGCCTGGGTAACATTCGCCTACGGCTGAATGATCCCAAAGGCGCCGCAGATCTCTATCGGCAGGCCCTCGCCATTAAGCCAGATGACGCCGGCGCGGTAACAAATTACGCCGCTTCCCTCGCGGCGCTGGGCGATCTGGAAAATGCGAAGGTTCAGTACAAGCGGGCCATCACATTGGCCCCGGGGAAGGATGATGCCTACTGTGGTTTGGGCGTCGTCTTATTTCGAGAAGGCGACTCACTCGGGGCAATTCTTCAATTCATGAAGGCACAGAGGGCTGACCCCCTGGATGCGACTCCCTACTACGATCTTGGAGGCATCTACCAGAAGCTGGGCAAATTGGATGTTGCGGCGGATTTCTACAAGAAGGCCTTGGGGCTCAGCCCGGGCGATAGTGACACCATAGCAGCGCTGCGATCGCTTGAGCCCAAACGGTAAGCCGGGTAGAAGCGGTTCACTACCAGGTGTTATAAGGCTGTCCGTCGCTCCCCGCCTGATCCGACCCACTATGCACGTCGGTCATGCCGGGGTCGGTCTGATCGACGTTTTGCAGGGTATCGTCCATGCTCGGTACCCAGGTGCTATTGCTCGCGGTCATAGGATCTTTAGGAATGACTTTTAGATATCCTGCACTGACCAGGTCGTCGAGTGATTGTGGCGCCTTGTCCTTGTCATTGGTATAGGCATCGATGGCGTCGCGCATGACGTGCAGGTCCTCTCTGAGGACTGCTTCCCTGGCGGCACGAATGGATGAGACATACGCGGGGATGGCAATTGAGGCCAGAATGGCGATGATCAGCATCACCACCATCAACTCGACCAGGGTGAACCCCGCCGTGCGGCGTGTCCGGGTATAGCGCGCACCTGTGGTACGAAAACTGAAGCCGGATATGCTCACAAGCCTACCAATCGGAGTACTTCGTTCCATCGAGCGCAGTGCCTTGCGACTTGGAGGCGACGTCAAAGAGATTCTGCCCTCCCCACGAGTCGCTGTTGGGATCGTCCTGCATGGAGCGTAACGTCCATTCGGCCTTGCCGGTCATCGGATCCACCGGTATGCGGCGCAGAAATTTCAGTTTTTTGCCCTGCGCGTCCACGCCATTGACGAGGGTATCGAGATCCGGCGGATAGTTGCCGCTGTCGACCTTGGTTACGAAGGCGTGGCGGTCAGCAGCATCCTTGTACTTGTCGATGGCGTCGCGCATCTGCCACAAGTCGTAGCGCAATTCCCTTTCTTTCTCGCGCTTCGCCTGAAAGCGGGCCAGGGGAACGATGGCGGACGCAACAATGGCGAGGATCGCAACGGTGACGATCAACTCGACCAGGGTGAGCCCCGCCTGGGAAGATGCTGCGCTGCGTTGACGTAAGTTGAACTGCATACAAGAGCCCTATGGTATGTGCACTATGGTTTGCGATCCGGCGATGTTGAAAGGCTGTTGAGCGCTATTCTTCGCCGAAGCGCGGATGATCTGCAAGGCCGCATCTCCCGCGGCATTGGCTTTAAATGTCAGAAGACAGACGGTTCCCGATCCGTTTACGCCGGCGACGCCGGGTGGACGCGACGCGGAGATGACCACATTGCCAACCATATCGTCGCGATGGACCAGCGCGACGGCCTGGCCATCATGACCGAGGAAGTCGCCGGAATCGACATTGATCAATGCCAGCTTGGTGTGGTCATAATGCAGCTGCATGGGCACGGAGAAGATATCCTTCCCGCCACTCAGGTTGACTGCAACCTGGAAAGTGCTGCCGACCTTTGGCGGGGACGCCGGCGGCATGATTTGCAGGCTCACGGAGCCGGGCGCGGGTGCGGCTGCTTTGGAACCCGATGTTGCGGCTGCCGCAGGCGATGTCACGGCGGGCGGTATCTGGGGATGTGGCTGCAGACCCGGCGGCAGTCCATCCACCGCACCTGTCTGTCCATGGGCCGGCGCTGAAACACGCCGCAACTCCACGTTGGTGCCCGTGCCGGTATCAATCTCCTGCAGGTTCAAAGGGGTGATATCAGCAGCGCGCACCACGTGCGGGGTGATCATGAAAATGATCTCGTCATCCTGCACCTCGTGCTGGTTGGAGGCGAAAATATACTTCAGGATCGGCAACTCACTCAGGCCCGGCGTTCCGCCGATGGTACGCAGATCTTCCTTCTGCAGGAATCCGCCCAGGATGTTGGTTTCCCCTTCTTTGAGGCGAACCACCTGTTCGGCTGTACGCTGGCTGATAATCGGTTCGGTGATGCCGCCAATATTGGTCGAGCCCGATTCCGTTGAGTTGACGAGCTTGATCTTGAGCGTTACATCGCGATCGTAGTGCACGATCGGCGTGATCTCGACCTCCACGCCGACATCCAGATATTGGAACTGTGTATTGACCAGGGAGCTGACGACGGCAGTAGCCGCACCAGTCTGGTACGAACCGGTAGCGACGGGAATGCGTGAGCCGATCTTCAGGTCGGCCTTTTGCCCATCTGTCGCCCGGATACTGGGATTTTGCAAAACCTTGGTATCTGAGTCGGAGAGGAGCGCATTGGCTGTTGCGGCGCCCACAGTCACAGCAAAGTTGGTGCCGTTAAGATTGGCAAGATTGTTCAGCGTGAGGTTGGTGGTGCTCCCGGTGGTGGTCCCGGTGGTGGTGGTCCCGGTGGTGGTCGTCCCAGTAGTCGTGGTAGTGGCGTTGGGCGGCTGCAACTGCACCCCGAAGCTACCCGGAAGCTGCAATCCGATAGTCCGTGTCTTGTCCCGATTCACCTCCAGCAGCGCTACGTCGACCACTACCTCGGGACGCGATTTATCGAGATCGTTGATGAGTTTTTGCGCCAGCAGCAATTCATCCGGAGTGGCGCGCATGACGATGGCGCTCTGGCTCGGTACCCCGTAGAGCTTCGCATTGACCAGCAGGTTGCGCAGCGCCGTCTGAATATCGTTCAGATCGTTCTGCTGTGCGGTGTTCGCCAGGTAGAACGTCTGCACCGCTTCCTCCTCCAGCTCCTGGCGCTTGGCACGAGTGTTCATCGCCACAAAGATGGTGTTGGAGGTGACGGGATGCCAGAAGGTCCCGGAAGATACGCCGACGATACGCAAAGCGTCTAATAGAGATACGTTGGCAATGTCCACCTGGATGCGCTTGGAGGTGTACTCAGGATCGAAGAGCACGTTGATCCCTGCCGCCTTGCCCACGGTCTGGTAAACCACCTTGCTGTCTTCCGTCATATGCAAGGTGAGCGGCTCATTGGAGATGGGCTTGAGCTGTACCGGGCTGCCCACCTCGGTCAGCTGCTCAGCCTCATTCTCGGGAATCGAGGTTTCCTGATTGCGCTTGGAAGAAGAATCGACCTTGTCCCTGGTCTTCAGAATATCCTGATGGGCCAGCTCGTTGCTGGGATCGATCTCGAGGGCGCGCAAGAACTCGGTCAGCGCACCGGTGGCGTCGTTCTGGGCGAGAAGTTTCTCCCCGCGGCTGACGTGGGCGGCCGCCGCCGAAAAGCGCAATCTCTCGTAACCGGTCTTGTAGCGGAGATTCTTTGGTTCCAGCTTCCAGGCTTCGTAGTAGTCCTCGTAAGCCGTGATGGGATCATCTTTGGTCTCAGCTAACTGGCCTTGTGCGTAGAGCGTTTTGGCTTTGGGGGTCGAACGTGCAAAGGAGCCATGGCTCAGGCAGAGGAGCACGAGCAGCGTAAGTAGAGGAGACAGAGCCCAATTTTTATAACGGCGATTCATCGCACTCCAGACAAGCCAAACCGCATGTTCACTAAAGCAATTTCGCAGTGATGACCGCCCGATGAAGATCCGCGAGGGGTGGTTTTCCTGGATTGAAAACCACGTACGGATTGTCGCTTCGGTCTACAGCAATCACGAAACCGCTGGGGGAGAAATCGACATGTCCACGGAGTCACAGCACGCGCTTTCTTCTTTGACGTAACCGGTCCTGAATCAGCGCGAATTCGTCCCGGCGCAGGGCTTTTCTCTTTGCTTATATCGGCTGAGTATACCATTCGGGAGAGCCCGGCTTCCGTTCGCAACTCACGTGCTAGCATGAAGATTCGTAACCAAATGTATGCCTCGGCAACTGAGTCAAAGCACGACACCATCCCCTCAAAAATCGAAATCCAGGGAACCGGTCGCGGCCGGTGAGCGAGACGCTGCCGTGAACCGCGCTGCCAGCCATAATTACTTTCTCCTGGACAAATTCGAAGCCGGCATCGCGCTCCGGGGCACCGAAGTGAAGTCCATTCGCGAGGGCAAGGCCAATCTCAAGGATGCGTACGGAATCATCAAAGACGGCGAAGCCTATCTGTTGAATGCGCATATCGGTCCCTACTCGCATGGCAGCTCTTTCAATCATGACTCGCTGCGTACCCGTAAGCTGTTGCTGCACCGCCAGGAATTGCAAAAGCTCATGGGGAAGACGCAACTGAAAGGTTTAACGCTCATACCCACCCGGCTTTATTTCCGCCATGGCCGGGTAAAGTGCGAACTGGCGGTGGCCAAGGGCAAGCAGGACTGGGACAAGCGAGAGACCGAACGGCGCCGCGAAGATGAACGCGAGGCTCGAGCCGCGATCGTGCGCGGCCAGCACAAGTAGGACCTAACCATCATAATCTTAGCAATTTAGGCATAATCACCCATGAAGACGAAAGTTGTATCCGCCAAGCTCGACCGCGTCGCCAGCCAACTGCTGGTGATCTTTGCCCTGGATGCCGCGGAGAAGAAGCAAGCAGCCAAACCGGTAATCAAGCTGATGACCGCAAACAGCGGCGTGGCCAAGGCGACGGCGAGCGTTCTAAGCAGCGGCGAATTCGCTGCCGGGAGCTGCGAGACGGTCTTGCTGCACGCCCCTGCCGGCTGCAAGGCAGAGCGAATCCTGCTGGTAGGCCTAGCCAAGCTCACCACGGCGGAAGTACGCAAAGCGGCGGGGGCAGCGGTCCGCTTTGCCAAGCCGCGCAAGCTGCGCGAAGTCTCGCTCGCCGTTCCGGAGGGGCTCGATCCCCTGGCAGCCACGCGAGCCCTGGTAGAGGGCGCCTATATCGGGGACTTCGATCCCGATACCTATCGTTCGGATCGTAAGGACCAGAGTATCGAGCAACTCACCATCGTTGCCGGTAGCGGGGTCAAGGAGGCTGCCGTCGAAGCTGGCTTGCGGGAGGGCGTGGTTCTGGGTGAGGCGCAGAACTTTACCCGTAGCCTGGTCAATGAACCGGGCAACGTAATGACGCCTACGGTACTGGGCCAAAAAGCCGCGGAAATGTGTGCGCAATACGGGCTGAGCTGCGAAGTCTATGGTGCGGACAAACTCAAGGAATTGAAGATGGGGGCGTTCTGGGGGGTAACCAAGGGGTCCGAGGAGCCACCTGCCCTGATCGTGATGAGGTACGAGCCTAAGGGTGCACCCGCCACACCGGTGCTAGGCCTGGTGGGTAAGGGGATTACCTTCGATACCGGCGGCATCTCCATCAAGCCCGCGGACGGCATGGAGAAGATGAAGTATGACATGGCGGGTGGGGCGGCCATGATCGGCGCCATGCAGGCCATTGCGCAATTGAAACCGGCGGTCAAGGTAGTCGGCATTGTTTGCGCGGCAGAGAACATGCCTTCGGGAACTGCGATGAAACCGGGAGACATCCAGATCGCGATGTCCGGCAAGAGCATTGAGATCATCAACACCGACGCGGAAGGGCGGCTGGTGCTGGCAGATGGGCTGGCCTACGCGCGGCAACTCGGCGCAACCCACCTGATCGATGCGGCGACCCTGACCGGCGCCTGCGTGGTGGCGTTGGGCATGGTCAATGCGGGCAGCTTCTCGAATGATGACGAGACTTACCGCCATTTCAGCGATGCCTTGCAGATCTCGGGTGAGCGTTTCTGGCGCCTTCCGGTTGAGGACGACTACAAAGAGTTTATTAAATCCAATATCGCGGACATTATGAACACCGGCGGAAGCCGCTGGGGCGGAGCCATTACCGCGGCGATGTTCTTGAAGGAATTTGCAGAAGATACGCCGTGGATACACCTGGATATCGCGGGCTTGGCTTGGACCGAAGAGGCGAAGCCTTGGATGGCCAAGGGCCCCTCCGGCTTCGCGATGCGCACCATCACCGAGTGGGTGCGTAGCTACGCCAAGTGAGACCGGACACCGGGGAAGGTGTCCGATCTCAACCGCAATCCTAGGAAGCCACTCTTGCGTGTTCTTTCTCCTGTGTATGTTTCTGGGATGTCTTTCCGTGGCTGAATTCCCTAATGAGCCGCTCGTTGAAGGCCGGGAGGTCGTCCGGCTTGCGACTGGTGGTCAGGTTTTCGTCCGTAACAACATCTTCATCGACCCAATGACCGCCCGCGTTGCGAATGTCGGTACGGATGGATGGCCACGAGGTAAGGGTTCGTTTCTTCAAAACCCCGGCCTCGACCAGCATCCACGGGCCATGGCAAATGGCGCCGATAGGTTTGCCTGAGTTGAAGAACTCGGTTACAAAGGCGACTGCCTTGGGCTCAATGCGAAGCTTGTCGGGATTGATTTGACCGCCGGGCAATACAAGCCCGTCGTAATCCGAGGGCTTCGCTTCATCCAGGGTCCTATCCACGTTGGTTTTCTCCCCCCATTCGGTGAACTTCCATCCCTTGATTTGGCCGGGTTTGGGAGAAATCACGTGGACGGTGGCGCCGGCCTCTTCCAGAGCCTTCTTGGGCTCGGTCAACTCCACTTGTTCGAAGCCGTCAGTTGCCACGATCGCGATTTTCTTTCCTTGCAATTTTGTACTCATGTTGGAAACCCCTTAAAAGAACTTGGTCCTATTTATTGAGAGGCCCGTTCCCTGTAGCCTGTTGCCCGCCACGCTGATCGTGAAAAGTCGATGAACATTGCTGCGGAGCAGGCATCTCGTGGCATGCTATTCGACAACCCATGCTGTGGAGGACTCCGATGCCTTACCGAAAGAACTTTGTTGTTGCTGCTGTTTCACTTTTGTCAGCGGTCACTCTGCTGGCCTCTTGCAATTCCTCGTCCAGCACAGTCGCGCTCAATGGAGCCGGCAGCACCTTCGTTTATCCGGTGATGGGGCGCTGGATTCAAGACTTCCAGCAATCTCATCCGAATGTACGGATCAACTACCAGTCGATCGGGAGCGGTGGGGGAATTCAGCAGGTGAAGTCGGGAACCATTGATTTTGGCGCCTCCGACGCACCCCTTTCAGACCAGGATCTGGCGCAGATGGCGCCGATGATCCAAATTCCGGAATCGGCCGGCCCGGTATGCGTCACTTACAATCTCGAGGGTTTGCATAAGCCTCTGCAGCTCTCTTCCGATGCGCTTGCGGACATCTTCTTGGGCAAAATCACAAGTTGGCAGGATCCCCTGCTGAAAAAGGACAATCCGGGCGAGAACCTGCCCAATTCGAAGATTACTGTGATCCACCGTGCCGAAGGCAGCGGCACCACAGCCGCTTTCACGACCTATCTCACCGCGGTGAGCCCGGAATGGGCGCAGCAGGTCAGCAAAGGCACATCAGTGAAGTGGCCAACTGGTCTCGGCGCCAAGGGCAGCGAGGGGGTTACCGGCCAGGTGAAGCAAATGCCTGGCACGATCAGCTACGTTGAACTGACGTATGCGACCCAGAACAAGCTGCCGGTTGCTGCGATCAAGAATCAGGCGGGAAATTACGTATTACCCAGCACTACGGGGACGACAGCAGCCATCGATGCGTTCAAGGATCAACTGGCGAAGGACCCTCGGACGTCGATCGCCAACCCACCAGCATCCGCGCCGGATGCATATCCTATTTCCACACTGACCTTCCTGATCATCCCGAAAGACGGGAAAGATGCACAGAAGCGGGCGGCGCTGAAGCAATTCCTCGTGTATGTGGTGACGGATGGGCAACAAGTCACGAGCGGCTTGAACTACGCTCCGCTTCCGGACGGAGTGAAGCAGCAGGACGTGCAGGCGTTGAACCAGCTGACGGTTAACGGCAGCCCGATTCACTAGCCGATGTCCTAACCGCCTCTGAGGATGACGATTTGCTGTGCCCGCAAGGAAACAGCAGGTCCCTCCACTGCGCTTCGCTCCGGTCGGGATGACAATTTTGTTTAAACTCAAGCAATTCGCGTGAGCCAAAAAGTCACATCCGCTCAGGATGACGGCCTTGCGGGAGTTCTGAAAGATCTTCTGGTTGGGTTTGGTTTCGTCAGGGACACCAAGCTCTGCAAATGATGGTCTATATTTGTTAGACTACTTTCATGGCCACAGTTAAGATTGCATACGCCAAGGCGCACCTTCCGGAACTGCTGGCACGCGTGGCTCGGGGAGAGCGCATCGTCATTTCGCGCTACAACACGCCGGTGGCTGAACTGGTACCGCCGCCTGAAAAACCAAAGCGCAAGTTTGGCACCGGAAAAGGCAAGGTAAAAATCCTCGATCCTCATTGCTTCGACCCCATGACCGATGAGGAAGTGGATGCATTCCTTGAGGGGCGCTATTGAGTTGCGGGTTCTTCTGGACACTCAGGTTCTCATTCAGGCTTATAGCGGCGGGATGGATGCCCTGTCCCGGAAGGTTCGCGCGCTCTTGGCCGCTGACGACACGGACGCCGCAGTCAGCGTGATCTCGCTTATGGAAGTTGCCATAAAGAGCGGCCGTGGAAAGTTGCAAATGGGAGAGGCCGAGGTGCGTGAGGCGGTCCGCGATCTGCGTCTGACCATGTTTCCCTTTACCCCCGAGCACGCTTACCGGCTGTTCGGCTTGCCACACCATCATCGCGATCCCTTCGACCGTATGCTGATCGCGACCGCGCTGGCTGAGGAGATTCCACTCGTCGGATCGGATCGCCTCTTCAAGAAGTACAAGGGCCTAAAAGTGATCTGGTAGTAAGGACTACATCACATCCGGGACTGCGACTCCCAACCAGTCGAGGGAACGGACCAAAGCGCGTTCGGCAACCGCGGCGGTGGCCAACAAAAACCGCCGGCGCACAGGATCCTCCTCCGTGAGGATGTGATGACGGTGATAGAAATTGTTGAAAAGCTGCGCCAGCTGGAAAGCGTGCTTGGCCAGATATGCCGGTTCAGCGGCAGCAATGCATTGCTCCAGCAATAAGCTGAGCCGGGACGCCATGATCCACAACTCCCAAAGGCCCGCTGCACCCTCACCCTCAAAGTAGCCGGCGACATTCACTTCTTCGAGCGTCGCCTGCGGCGTGGTCCCGGCCTTGCGAAAAATATTGCGGGCGCGCACCACGGCGTATTGCACGTAAGGACCAGTCTCTCCTTCGAAACTGAGCGCCTCCTTGAAATCGAAGGCGATGACGCTGTTGCGGGTGAATTTGAGCATGAAGTAGCGCAAGGCGCCGACCGCGATCTGGTGCGCGATTTCCTGCCTCTCCTCCTGGCTGCGCTGCGGATGACGGCTGTCGACTTCTTCTTTCGCGGCCGCCGTGAGCCGGTCCAGCAGCGCATCCGCTTTCACCCCGAAGCCCTTGCGCCCGGAGACTTCGATGTAAGAACGGCCCTGGTCTTCCTCAGAAATCTGGTAGCCAAGCTCCAGGGCGCAGCGCGGCGTCAGCGCGACCATTTCGTAAGAGAAGTGGATGTAGTGGTCAGCGGCTTCGGTATATCCCAGCCCGCGTAGAGCTTCCATCACGTTTGCCTGGGGGTCGGCCTGGCGGCTGTCGATGACATTGTAAATCGCCTGCGCGCCTCCAAAGTCAGGATGGTGCGCCTCGCCCTTCTCGGTCGAAATCCAGCACATGTGATCGTTGTAGGCAAAGAAGGGCGCGTAGCCGAAATCACGGCCCAGCAGGCCAAACTTCCATAGGTGATAGGCAATGTCCTTGCCCACATAGGTAACGGTTCCGTTGGAACGGACGATCACCTTGGCATCTTCGTCCACCGCTCCGGTGTCTTCGGCATCGGAGATAGCAGTCGAGGCGCGCCGCATGACCCAGCAGCCCTGGTTCTTGCCTTCCGTCTCCAAATAGAGGACGCCCTTAGCTTTCAACTGGGCAAAGGCGAGGTCCCAGAACTTGAGATGGAGGATCTCACTTTCGCGGGGCAGGAAGTCATATTCGATCCCCAGGCGCAGCATGGTCTCAAGATGCCGCCGCAGCACGGCGGTGGAGAGCAGATCGGCGATGTCCGCCGTTTCGTTGCCCCCGGCTTCAATGGCGTGCAGGGTTTCCAGGCGGATATTCTTCCGCTCTTGCTTCTCCGCATCAGAAGCCTCATACCACTGAGAAACACGCGCATAAAGGTCCCAGCAGTAGTCGTCAATGCGTTGCCCCTTGAGCTTGAGATCGGCCATCAACTGCTTAACGCCGGCGAGATCGTAACCCTCAAGGTGAGTCAGGCCGACGACAACATCAGCGACCTGAACACCGGTGTTGTCGATGTAGTTCTGCACGTCGACCCGCTGCCCGGCGGCGCGCAGCAGGCGCACAAAGGTGTCGCCGAGAACCGCGTTGCGCAAGTGACCGATGTGCGCAGCCTTGTTGGGGTTGATGCTGGTGTGTTCCACCAGGGAATGAAGATGGCTCTGTTCTTCTGGGGTGTCATCGCGTGCGATCTGTTGCGCGGCTGCCTGGCGGTCAAGCTTGCCATTGATATAACCGGCGCCGGCAACGGCAAACGATGCGAATCCTTCCAGCGGCATCAGGTCGGCGACCAGTTCCCCGGCGATCGCGCGGGGCGATCGCTTGAGCCGGCGAGCCAGCTCAAAGGCAACAGGTAGAGCGTACTCCCCCATCTCCAGGTCGGGCGGCTGCTCGATGGCGATGTGCGGGAGTTCAACCTGGTATTTGGCCTGAAGGACCGAGCGGAGGCGCTCACGAAGAAGTCTCTGCTGTTTGCGATACACGCAAAACCCCTGATTTTCTTGCCGATTCTAGCAGAAGGCTCCGGCCACGCATGGCCTGTTAAGATTGAAATGGGTGCAGCATCTGCGATGCACTCAGTTCACCGCTTTGCCCATGTCCGATACCCCTGGTTTTTACATCACCACGCCGATCTATTATGTGAATGCCCGGCCGCACATCGGTCACGCATACACCACGATAGTTGCCGACGCGATTGCCCGGCGCAAGCGGGCCCTGGGCTTTGACACCTGGCTTCTGACGGGGACAGACGAGCACGGGCAGAAGATCGAACGCTCCGCCCGGCAAGCCGAACAAACACCACAGGAGTTTGCGACTGCCGTCTCCAGTCAGTTCCGCGGCTTGTGGGACCGCATGGGGCTGACCTACGACGACTACATTCGGACCACGGAGGAGCGCCATCGCAAAGGCGTACAAAAGCTCTTCCGAGTGCTGGAGGAGCGCGGGTTCATCTACAAGGGCAGCTATACCGGCCAGTACTGTGTTTCCGACGAGCTTTACGTCGATGCGCCGCCCGGTTCGCCCTGCCCGGATTGCGGACGGATCACGGAAACGGTGAGCGAAGAAAACTACTTCTTCAAACTCTCCGCCTTCGAGCGCAAGCTGCTGGAACTGTATGAAGAGAATCCCCAGTTCATCCGCCCGGAGGCGAGGCGGAACGAGGTCCTCTCCTTCGTGCGCGGTGGTTTGAAAGACCTGTCGATCAGCCGCACCAGCTTCGACTGGGGCATTCCCGTGCCGGGCGACGAAAAACACGTGATTTATGTGTGGATGGATGCGCTGGCCAACTACATCACGGCGCTCGGCTATGGCAGCGACGCGCCCCAGGACCAGCAGCGTTTCGCTCGTTTTTGGCCCGCGGACCTGCACCTGGTGGGCAAAGAGATCATCCGTTTCCACTGCGTCTACTGGCCTGCCTTCCTCATGGCCGCAAACCTGCCGCTGCCCAAGACCGTGGTAGCCCACGGCTGGCTGCTTTTTGAGCAGAGCAAGATGTCCAAGTCGCGGGGAAATATCGTTCGCGCGGAAACCATCGTAGAGACGCTGGGAGCCGATGCTCTGCGTTACTTCCTGCTGCGCGAGGTGGTGTTCGGCCAGGATGGCAGCTTCTCCTTTGACGCCCTGGTGCAGCGCTACAACGCAGACCTGGCCAACGGGTACGGCAACCTGACCAGCCGGATCCTGACCATGATCACCCGGTACTTCGACGGGGTCGTGCCGGCGGGCGACTCCGAGCCGCGTATCGTTGCCGCCGCCGACACTGCGGCGCAGGAGTTTGCCCAGCACTTTGAAGCACTCGAATTTTCCCGCGCGCTCGAAGCTTTGTGGGCTTTCGTCGCTGTGGTCGACGGCTACATCACGGAAAAGGCGCCCTGGAAGCTGGGTGCTGCGCAGGATGCGGCTGGGCGCAGTTTGTTGGCATCCATTCTTTATACGTGCGCCGAAGCCTTGCGCATCATCACGGCTCTGGCCTATCCCGTTCTACCCGAGGCCACCACGCGCATATGGGCGCAGCTCGGCTTGGGCGATATTGCCCAAACAGATTTTAAGGATCTGCACTGGGGGCAATTGGCGCCAGGAACCAAACTCGGTCAGTTGGGCCCTATCTTTCCCCGGACAGAAAAGGACACGGTCGAACGCATGAACGAATTGGAGACGAAGAACGACAGCAAGAGCGTGGAAGCAGAGCCCGCGCCTGCGGCGGAAGCTGCCGTGGTGGTCAACGCGCCGGCTCCGCCAGAACCAGCGCCAACACCTACTCCTGTAGCGGAGAAGCAAGCAACAGCCATCGCAGCGTCGGAAGCGACCGGGAGCGTCGTTGCCAAGGCCCCGGCAGCGCTGACCCCGGCCGCTTCTGTGGGGATTACCACTCAGCCGGCGCAACCGGCTGACAAGCCCGCGATGATCACCATCGACGACTTCGCCAAAGTTGAGTTGCGCGTGGGACAAGTGCAGGTAGCGGAGCCGGTGAAGGGCGCCGACCGCCTTTTACGGCTGGAAGTAAACCTGGGCGATGAAGTGCGGCAGATTGTCGCTGGAATTGCCGGCGCCTATGAACCGGAGAAGCTCATCGGGCGCAAGGTCGTGATTGTGGCCAACCTGCAACCTAGAAAGTTGCGCGGTCTGGAGTCGAATGGAATGATCGTAGCAGCATCGCTGGGAGAGAAAGGCAAGCCCGTTCTGGCCGGCTTTCTGGAAGATGTCGAAATAGGCGCGCGGCTTAAATAAATCTGTAACTTCCCATCCGCGTACCAAGGGGGAGTCGCCGGCGCAGCGCAGTGGCATCCCACATCTCGCGAAAAACGAGCGAGATGCCCGGATTTCCTGTACGCGGGCCCAAAAGACGGCCAAGTGTGCGGCTTTCGTTGAGGAAAGCCGCATGAAGTGCATCAACACCACCGCACTTCACAGGAAATCCGGGGTGTGGGGCACCCATCGGTTCGTGGCAAGGAAAGATCCAAGGGCTTGAAAATTCCGATAATGCACGAGAAGGAGTGGCGCTGGTCGACTCACACGCACATCTTGACAGCCCGCGGTATGACGCCGACCGGGAACAGCTGCTGCGGCGGGCGTGGCAACAGGGGGTGCGCACAGTGCTGTCTATTGGCATCGGCGACGGACCCGAGACCATGCAGCAGGCACTGGAATTGAGCCGCAGCTACGCCGGCAAACCGGGCATCCCGCGCGTTCTGGCCACGGCCGGAATCCATCCCCATGAGGCTCAGCTTGCCGACCAGCCCGCCCTGGCGAAACTGGACGATTTGCTGGCCGACCCGGACGTACTGGCCGTGGGTGAGATCGGACTGGATTATTATTATGACCACTCGCCGCGGCCGCAACAGAAGCAGGCCTTTGCCCGGCAAATGGAGTTGGCCGAAGCAAGACGGCGCCCGATCATCATTCATTGCCGGCCCTCCGATGGCAGCAACGACGCATGGGACGACACGCTGGAGATGATTGAGACCAACTGGGTGCGGACCAACCTGGGCGGCATCCTGCATTGTTTTACCGGCCAGTGGGAGCACGCCGAGCGAGCCTTGGACAGCGGATTTCTCATCTCATTTGCAGGCAACATCACCTTTCCCCGGGCAGAAAACATACGCGAGGTGGCAGCCAGAGTGCCGTTGGACCGGATGCTGATTGAAACGGACGCTCCGTTTCTTGCTCCCCTTCCTTATCGCGGCAAGCGCAACGAGCCGGCATGGGTGGGCCGGGTGGCAGATAAGCTGGCAGAGGTGCGTGGCATTACGGCCGACGAGGTCGCTTGCAGCACTGCCAACAACTTCTTCCGTTTTTTTGGCGTAGCGCCGGACGCGGGGTCGTAGCTTCGGGGCAGGCAACAACTTTTGCGCTCATAATCGAGGAGGACACCACTATGGCGGCAGACAACTCGTTCGACGTAATCAGCAAAGTCGATATTCAGGAAGTAAAAAATGCGATGGATCAGGCCATCAAGGAGGTGCGGACCCGTTTCGATCTCAAGGACTCGCACTCCGAAATCAAGCTGCTTGAAGGGGACGAGGCCATTGAGCTGGCCTCCTCGGACCAGTACAAGCTCAAGGCGGTCACCGAGATTCTGCAGCAAAAGTTCGTCAAGCGTGGGGTGTCGTTAAAAGCGCTCGAATATGGCAAGATCGAACCCGCTGCGGGATCCAGCGTGCGCCAGAAGATCACTCTGCAGCAGGGCATCCCCGGAGAAAAAGCAAAAGAGATCGTTAAGCTCGTCAAGGAATCAAAGAAAAAGGTCCAGGCCTCTATACAAGGCGATACGGTACGCATAACGGGCAAGGATCGCGATACCCTACAGGAGACGATTGCACTGCTCAAGGGTCATGACTTCGGCATCGACATGCAGTTCACCAATTACCGGTCGAACTAGAGCGGTTCCACGATTACTGCTGAATCATCTTTACCGGTTACACCTAGGGTTGGAACCGCTATAGTCGCTACTTGACTGGAATGGTATAAAGCAATTTTGTGTCGCAATACCGGTGCAGAGCTTTTCTGAGTTCAAGAACCAGCACCTGGAGAGTGAGTGAGCACACAAGCGATAGCGACGGCGAAGGAAGTCTTCGACCTGCTGCGCGAGGACTTGAGCGCCATCGAGAGCGAGTTGGTGCGCGATGCCGTCTCCAGTGTGGGGGCCATCACCGATATCGCCGACCACTTGCGCGAGGGCGGCGGCAAACGCATTCGCCCTTCCCTGCTGTTGCTGGCGGCAAAATCGCTGGGCTACCACGGTCAGGGCATGGTGCGGCTGGGCGCGGTGGTGGAGATGGTGCACACAGCAACGCTGGTGCACGATGACATCATCGACGGCGCCGACACCCGCCGGGGCCGGCCTTCCGCCAACACCACCTGGGGCAATTCGAAATGTGTCCTGGCGGGTGACTGGCTTTATATGCAGGCCTTTCACATCGCCCTGCAGGAGCGCAAGTTCAAGGTCCTCGACCTGTTGATCGGCCTGACCCAGCAGATGGTCGAGGGCGAGTTCGTACAGATGGAAAAGCTGGGTCGGGTGGTAGGGGAGGCCGAATACTACGACCTGATCGACCGCAAGACGGCCTGCCTGTTCGACGTTTCGATGCGCCTGGGCGCGGTCCTGGCTGGAGCCAGCGAAGAGCTCGAAGAGCAGTTGGGGGAGTATGGCCGTAACCTGGGCATCGCCTTCCAGATCGTAGACGACGTGCTCGACCTTACCGCCACCGAGCGCGTGCTGGGCAAGCCGGTGGCCAGTGATTTGCGGGAGGGTAAGGCTACCTTGGCCGTGGTCCATGCGCTGGAGCACGGAACAGCGGCTGAGCACGAGGCCATCCGCAGGGTGCTCGAAGATCTCAGCTTTGAGCGCACCAGCCATGAGGAAGTGCTTGCCATCCTGGATCGGCACGGGTCGGTGCAATACGCCCTGACCGCAGCCTTCCAATATGCCGAAGTTGCCCGCGCGGCCATCACCGGGCTTCCGGAGTCCGACTACAAGCGGGCCCTGCTCTGGATGCCGGATTTCGTTGTCGCCCGCGACAAGTGAACCGATGGCCGAAATGGAGACTCCAGCGAACAACCCCATCCGGGTGCTGGTTGCCAAGCCAGGTCTGGATGGTCACGACCGGGGCGCCAAAGTCATCGCCCGGGCCCTGCGCGATGCCGGCATGGAAGTGATCTACACCGGCCTGCGGCAAACCCCGGAGATGATCGTCAATGCCGCCCTGCAGGAGGATGTCGACTGCATCGGACTAAGCATCCTCTCCGGTGCCCACAACGTGATTGTCCCCCGCGTCCTGGGACTGCTCAAGGAACGGGGGGCGGCCGATATTCTGGTCGTTCTGGGCGGGACCATCCCAAGCCAGGACATCGCCTCCCTGAAGGCGCAGGGGGTGGCGGAGGTCTTCGGGCCTGGGACATCCCTCGAAAGTACCGTGGCCTTCATCCGCACACACATCAAACCACGTGGCATCCCCATATACTGAATTCATGGCAGTTTCACCCGGGTGGACCCGAAGAGCAGCTATTTTCCTGCCTTCTGTTCTGGTTATTCTGGTCATTGCCGGCGAGGGAACGCAGCGGTTCTCCATTCAGAACACCGCCGGACTGCTGGCCCCGTTCTGGTTCCGTCACTTCGCCTGGCTACCTCAGCAACGCTTTTGGGAATTCGTCGAGGTTCTGCGCAAACTAGGCCACCTCATCGGCTACGGCCTGGCCTGCGCGGCGTTTTTTGCCACATCTTATTGGCTGCTGAGCCGGCGTTCTGCCCGCCTGCCTGCGACCGGCAGTTGGGGGTTGAAGAACCGCGCCGCCGGATGGGCGCTGATTCTAACCATGCTGCTGGGCTCCGCAGATGAGCTTCACCAGCGATACGTTCCCCAGCGCACCAGCACTATCACGGATGTGGGCTTCGACGTCTGCGGCGGGTATTTTGCCCTCATGATGCTCTTCGCCGCCATCCGGTTTAAAGAACGGCTCGCCTCGCAGCCACCCGCCGAGGCGATGGAACAAGCCGCGGGCTAGCACTTATAGCATCCACGAACACGCCATGGGCGGGAAGTTATTCCGCTTAATTTGTCGTCATCTGTGTGGCATTTAGGCTTGGCCGCGCCGCGCCTGCATGCCTTCCAGGAGCAGCAAAGGTGCGGCTTTTATCATTTTTGACACAATGATTGTTTCGTAATTGTGGGGCGGCCGCGCAATGATCACAGTGGCGGTTTTTAACGAGCCGAATCCACAGGTTATCCACAATGTGGATAACCTAGTAAGTTACTGAAGTGAGAACCTTGTGGAAACCTGATAGGACCGCCTGACCAGGGCGTATCCCACCCCGTTCAATACCAGCACCGCGAGGCCGGCGAGCAGGAAACTGGGGGTTTGCTGCCTGAAGCCGAACCAGGCCAACCAGCAGGTGAGCAGGTGAAGCAGAAGGATCCAGACGGAGCGGAATCCTCGGACGTCGTCCGACGTGGAGATAAACCAGGGCAGCGCAAGAAAGTAGAAGGGCCACCCGTACTCAACCAGACGGTCTGCGCTCGCGCCGAGCAGCGGCGTAAGGAGGATGCTGATGACGCCGTAGACGATGCAGAAACGGAAGACGAGCGCCATGCCGGGAGTGATTTGCAGATCCCGCCCCTGGCCGGAGAGGGTAGGAAGCATCCTCCGCCACAGAACGACCGCCAGGGCGGGGCCGATCCCAAAGATGCCAAACCAGGCTAGGAGGAGGCGCCCGGGGCCCCAGAGGGACGGCGGGCACAATCCCACGGCTCGAATAGCGCCCAGCGGATGAGGCAGGCCCGCGGCCCAGATGGGGCTGCACTCCGGCAGCGTATTACTCCAGAGGGGCAACCCGAGAACATTCTTGAAGAAACTCCAGACGAGCTTGCCCAGGATGTAGGTCCCGCCGCTCAGGCCGTGGACGCTAGCGGGTCCTGATTGGGCATAGTGCCGGCTGACCAAAAGGCCGGCAGCCATGGCCAGAACCCCGGCCCCGGCTGAGCGGAGTGAAATCCGTCGCCAGCCGGCAAAGATCAAACAGACCACCACCAGAAGGGTGGACTCGCGCGCAAGGTAGGCGGGAAAGAGCAGGAGCAAGGCCAAACTGGTGCGGCCAAAGAGCAGGCAGAGCAGGATAGCCGCCAGAATGGCGGCATGCAGGGGGTCGGGTAGATAGTAATCGTGGAAAATATCGACCCAAAAAGGCATCAGGAAAACTCCCGCGAAAATCGCCACGGGAGCCCGCCAGGACCATAGCAGCCAGGCGACCAGGGCGACCAGCGCCGCCAGGCAGATGATGCCCAGCAGCAGGAAGCCGGTGTCGACGCCGAGGCCCGTGACGCGTCCCAGCCAACCGGCTGTGGCAGGGCCCAGAATACGAGCGGAGAAGGGGGGAGGGACGGCGTCTCGCTGGCCGAGGGCGAGCAGGCGATATTGACCCGCATCGGGGGCGTATACGGCGCCTGGCAGGCCAAGAAGTATGGCAAAGCACAGGCACACCGCAGGAAGAAGCAACACGCCTTGGCCCCCGGACTTCCTGTGATGCTTGTTGGTGCTGGCGCACTTCATGCGGCTTTCCTCAATGAAAGCCGCACACGCGGCCGTATCCAACGCGGCGTACAGGAAATGCGGGCCGCGGGACATGGATGCAGGTTAGATCATTTCTCCCGCCGGGGTAATAAGCGAGCTGATGCGCGGTAGCAGAGATGATCAGGAGGGAGCGGCGAGGAATTGCTTCAGAACGGCCACATACTTTTGCGGCAATGGTACCTTGTGCAGAGACCGGTTGACGGTAACGTGGGTGGTTTCTCCTTCAGCCAGCAGGGTGATCCGGGATCCGTCGTTCTCTGGACGAAGCAGGCGATAGCCGAACTTAATGACGGTACGGCGCATGGCTAAAATGCTGGTTTCGAGCAACAGCTCATCATCATAGCGCGCGGGAGATTTGTAGCGGCAGTTGGCTTCAACGACCGGGATATGGCAGTCGTCGTCGATCTCCATCTGTTTGTAATGGAAGCCGAGCTGGCGCAGTAGCTCGACCCTGCCGACCTCGAACCAAACGAAGAAGTTGGCGTAGTAAACCACTCCCATCTGGTCGGTTTCGGCATAGCGGACGCGGATTCTGGTTTGGGAAACTGGCATGGGTGACGCCAGTGTAGCGGAACCGCTGCCGACTCAAGCCCCAAGGCAAGCCAAACGGACTATGCACGATTAGGGCAGCCACCCAGGACCATGTCCTGGGCAACCTTCAGCCGTCCCTGCGGGACTGCTCGGCGGCTATTGCTAACCCAGGACTAACGTCCTGGGCTACTCTCAGCCGTCCCTACGGGACTCTCAGCCGCAGGTCCCCCACTCCACTCTATGGCTTGAGCTTAGTGAAGACTTCGAGCTTGGAGATGTCGTTGAACATCACGAAGGCGGCGAAGATCAGGAGCACGACGAAAGCAGCCTGGTAGATCCGTTCCTTGAACTCCTGATTAAGATCGCGGCGCATCACGCCTTCAATGAGCAGCAGAACAATCACGCCCCCATCCAGAATCGGAATGGGCAGAAGATTGAAGATGCCGAGATTGAGGCTGATGATGGACATGAGTCCGATAATCGGCTGCCAACCGGGTTCCTCCACGGCAAGTCCGGTTTGCCGGGCGATGCCAATCGGGCCGCTCAGATCCTGCACCGCAAAACGGCGCGTGACCATGCGCTCAAGGACTTCCACGATCAGACCGGAATAGCGCAGGTTGAACCGAACCGACTGGTGTAAGGCCTGAGGAAGCGGGAGCTGCTGGATCTTGAAGGGCGGCACATTACACGCGAAGCCAATGCGGTAGAGTCTGTGCCCATTGGGTTCGTCCGCCATGACGGGTTGCAACTCAACCTGGAATGTCTGGCCACCGCGCTGGACGGTTAGTTGGATGGGACGGCCATTGTCCTGCTGCAGAAAGGCAAGCATGGCATCGACTGAATGAAGGGTCAGCCCATTGACTGAAAGAATCTGGTCGCCAGCCTTGAGGCCGGCCTTGGCAGCCGGCATCCCGGCCTCGATCTGGCGGACGCGGACGGGATAGTCCTGCATGCGAGGCACGAAACCCACCGTGTCAAAGTCGAAGTCGTCGGATCCGCGGGGGTTGGGAATCGCCAACAGGGTGGTGACGGTCTGCCCATCACGCCTCACATCCACCGGGACGGTTTGCCCTACGTTGAGCGCCGCGCGGATCGAAACCTGCTCCCATGTCGGGTTGTTGACATTGTCGAAACGGGTGATAAGATCACCAGCCTTTAGTCCGGCAGTGGCGGCGGCAGTGTGATCGGAAACAAAGTCGATATTGGCCGGTTGGCTGCGGAAAGCCTCCACCTCGTTATGCATCATGTAAAAACCGGTCATGAGCAGTAGAGCGAGAAGGAAGTTCGATACCGGACCCGCCAGACCAATGAGGATGCGCTGCCAGCGCGGATGGGCGTTGAATTCAGCCGGGTCACCGGTGGACTCTTCACCGGGAGTTTCCCCCGACATTTTGACGTATCCGCCAAGGGGCAATAGGCTGAGCCGGTAATCGGTGTCCCCGTGGCGGAAACCGAAAAGCCGTTTGCCGAAACCCACGGAGAAGACTTCAACCCGCACGCCGCACAACTTGGCGACAGCGAAGTGGCCGAACTCGTGCACCAGGACCATGATGCCGAGCACAACGAGCATGGAAACCGTGCTGGTTAGGAAAAAGGACATAGAAATCCGCTCATTTACCTCTCTGCCGGATCCAGCGCGAGTTGCCGGGGCACCGAACTACCGGAATATTGACTGGTATGAACTGCCTGCGGTGAGCATATTTCCACGCTTACGGTGAACTTTGCCGCAACAGTTAGATGCTTTACTTCTAGCCAAAGCGCCTGCGTCGAAAACGCTCAACGCAGCACCGGCGAAAACTTTGACACCACGCTGTAAGCGACCCGCCGCGCTTCCTCGTCGAGCTGAAGGACTTCCTGGATGGTTTCAGGATGCCTCGGCGGCGTTGCCTCAAGAACTTGCTCAATTGTACGCGGGATGCCCGTAAAAGGAATGGTGCCTTCGAGGAATGCGCCCACGGCAACCTCGTCCGCCGCGTTAAGCGCAATGCAGGCCGCGCCCCCGGATTCGGCTGCCTGGTAGGCCAGGCGAAGACACGGAAATCGTTCAAAATCAGGGGGCTGGAAGTTCAATTGCCCGAGGGCCGCCAGATCAAAAGTGAGCTCGCTTGGTACCCGCTCGGGAAAGCTCATGGCATAGAGAATCGGCAGCCGCATATCGGTGACGGAGATTTGCGCCAGGATGCTGCCATCCACGAACTCCACCAGCGAATGGACCGTCGATTGCGGATGTACGGTGACGCGGACGGAGGAAGGGGTGAGGTCGAAGAGGCGGCAGGCTTCGATGATTTCCAGGCCCTTATTGAGCATGGTGGCAGAATCGATGGTTACCCTGCGTCCCATAATCCAGGTGGGATGGCGTAGTGCTTCCTCGACCGTGACGTACTGGAACTGATCCAGAGGGAGCTGGCGGAAGGGGCCGCCGGAAGCGGTCAGCCAGATGCGGCGGACCTCCTGGGCCGATCCTCCCCGGAGGCACTGATGGATGGCGTTGTGCTCGGAGTCGATGGGCAGCAGGGGCACGTTGCCGTGGCGGGCCAACCGGGTAAGGATCTCTCCTGCGGCGACCATGGCCTCCTTGTTGGCCAAGCCGACAGGTTTGCCAGCGGCCACGGCGGCGTAGGTAGCTTCGAGTCCCGCCAAGCCGACGATCGCCGAGACCACGAAATCGACCCGGGATAAAGTGACCGCACGCACCGTTCCTGCAGTGCCGTAAACCACCTCAATGCCGCCGAAGTCTGCCGCCTTGAGCCGCAAGGCCAAATCGCTAGCCAGCGTTTCAGTGGCCATCGAAACCAGCAGCGGGCGCCAGCGCATGCATTGCGCAAAAGCCAGGTCGACGTTGCTGCCGGCGGCCAGGGAAGCGACCGCGAAGCGCTCCGGATAACGCTCAATGATAGAGAGGGTGCTGGTTCCGATGGAACCGGTAGAACCGAGGATGCAGATGTGCTTCAACGCAAGCTGACCCGCTGGAGATACTCCTGAATCCATAGAGCGTACCACAGCGCTGGCGCGGCCAGCAGGAGGGCGTCGATGCGGTCCAGGATACCTCCGTGGCCGGGAAGCATGGCGCCCGAATCCTTCACCCCGGCGCCGCGCTTGATTGCGGATTCAACCAAATCGCCCACCTGGGCGAAGAGATTCAAGACCACGGCCACCCCCAGCCAACGAGCCAGCGGACCGGCGAAATGGAGGGTGAAGATCGATCTGTTTTCGAGCACCCGAGAGAGTCCTACCAACCCTGCGGCGATGAGCAGGCCGCCGGCAAGCGAAGCGGCGCTCCCCTCCCAGCTTTTGTTGGGGCTGATGCGCGGAGAAAGCTTGGTGCGCCCGAAGTTGCGGCCGACGTAAAGAGCTGCCGTGTCGCCGGTCCATACGATGCAGAAGAGGAAGACCAGTAGCGACGGGCCATCCTGCCGAGCCCAAACCAACGGCACGGTAGCCAGGGTGAGGCCAATGTAGATCAGGGAGAAAATCGAGAAGGCGGTATCCGGCAGCACCCGCTCAAGGGGCGAGCGAAAGCAGCATACGAGAAGCAATACCAGACTGCATAGGCCGATCACCGGCAGGATCAGAAAGGGATTGCGGAAAGTCGCGGCGAAGAGAGCAGCTATAGCAACCAGCACCAGGTTGCGAGGGATGCGCGACCCATGGGCATCGGCGATGGAGATGTATTCCCATGTTGCAAGTTCGGCCACCAAAGCCGTTGCCAGTACCACTAGCAAAAAGGATCCCCGCAACAGGAGCAGCAGAACCAGGGGGACGAGTACAGCTGCCGTGATGACCCGCTTCATGATTTAAAGAAGCATACACGGCGAATGACATCACAAGGCTTAAGCTAGTTGGAGCATGAGGAAAGCCATGATCACGATGGGGGTCTCCGAAGCAAGGAGCCACTTGGGCGCTTTGTTGGATCGAGTGGAGCGCGGGGAAGCAGTCATTATTACCCGCCGCGGAGTGCCGGTGCTGCTCATACCAGCGGATGATGGGTGCCCCACATCTCGCTCGTTTTTCGCGAGATGTGGGATGCCGCGAATCTTGACCGTTTGCCTCAAGGGGCAATCGAGAGTAGGGGGTATAAGCGTCGCACGAAGACTGGCAACCACAGGTCTGTGGCATCCCACATCTCGCGAAAAACGAGCGAGATATGGCCTACCCATCGTCCGTGGTTGGGACAAGAGTTGGACGCTTGGAGTGCGGGTATTAGGTTTGGATCACTCCCGGATTGAACTTGGCAACCACGGGATTGAGGGCCGCCGCCTGCAGCGCGGTTAGCAACACATCCCGGGTCTTCGCCGGATCGATGATGGCATCCACCCACAGCCGGGCGGCGGCGTAACGGCAATCGGTCTGCTCGTCGTAGGCCGCCTTGATGGAGGCGAAGACCTGGCTCTTCTCCTCCTCACTCAATTGCTTGCCCCCGCGTTCTAACTGACGGATTTTTATCTCCACCAATGTGCTCGCCGCCGAAGCCCCGCTCATCACTGCATAGCGCGCAGTGGGCCAGGCAAAGAGGAATCGCGGGTCGTAAGCCTTGCCGCACATGGCGTAGTGGCCGGCGCCAAACGAGCCGCCAAGGATAACCGTGATCTTAGGCACTGTGGAGTTAGAGACCGCCGAGACCATCTGCGCGCCGGCGCGGATGATGCCGCTCCACTCCGCATCCCGCCCCACCATGAAGCCATTCACGTCATGCAGAAAGATCAGCGGAATCAGGTTCTGGTTGCAGTCCATGATGAAGCGGGCTGCCTTTTCGGCACTCTCGGCATAAATCACGCCCCCGAACTCAACCCTTTTCTCCCCCGCCTGGCTGGTATGGGTCTGATGGGTCTTCTGGTTGGCCACAATCCCCACCGCAAAGCCCCCGATCCGCCCGTAACCGCAGATGACTGTCTTGCCGTAATCCGCCTTGTACTCATCAAACTGCGAACGATCGACCAAACGGGCAATTACCTCGTGCATGTCATAGCTGTTGCCCGCGCCCTTGGACGGGTCCGGATCGAGCAGGGCGTATAGCTCCTGGGGAGCGAACTTCGGCGCATCCCGCTCTGGATCGTAGGCCGCCCGGTCAAACGGCGCCGCCGGGCCGTGGCCCAGCCTGGCCACCAGCGAGCGCAGCCGGGCCAGGCACATATGGTCGTTGGGCTCTTTGAAATCGACCGTGCCCGAAATCTCCGCATGCATCGTGGCCCCACCCAGCTCTTCGGCCGAGTACTTCTGGCCGATCGCAGCCTGCACCAATGCCGGTCCGGCCAGAAAAAGCCCACTGCCCTCGGTCATCAATACGTGATCAGTCATGACCGGAAGATATGCCCCACCGGCCACGCACATGCCCATAATGGCCGTGATCTGGGGGATACCCTGCGCACTCATTACGGCGTTGTTGCGGAAAATCCGTCCAAAGTCGTCCTGATCGGGAAATACGTCCTCCTGGAGCGGTAGAAAAACACCTGCGGAATCAACTAGATAGAGGGTGGGAATCCGGTTCTCCATGGCGATGTTCTGGGCTCGCAGAACCTTTTTCGCGGTCATGGGGAAGAAAGCGCCTGCTTTGACAGTGGCATCGTTAGCGATGACCATCACCAGCCGTCCCGCAACCCGGCCCAGTCCGGTCACTACCCCTGCGGCCGGCGCGCCACCCCACTCTTCATACATGCCGTAGGCGGCGAAGAGGCCCAGCTCGAGGAAATCCTGACCGGGATCCAGCAGCAGGGCCAGCCGTTCCCGGGCCGTCAAACGTTTCTTATTGTGTTGCGCCTCAATGGCTTTGGGGCCTCCGCCCTCGCGGATGACCTCCTCCTGCTGCCCTAAAGCCAGCAACAGCGCCTCCATGCCCTCTGTATTGGCACGCCCTTTTCGGGTCTGTGGGTCTAGCCGCGAAGTGAGCAGGTTGGAGAACTGCGAAACCGACTCGGCCAAAGCCGGGGTGACGGGTGGGTCTGGGTTTGGGTTGACCATAAGAAAGGTGCCAGCATACCATTTCGGGGCATTTTGACTTTACTCTGCGGGTCAAATTCGGGGAGGTGCGGCTTTTCGTGGGAAAAGTCACGAAAAGCCGCCAGTGCCGGTTTTGACCCCCCTGCACATTTTTTCTATTTTCAACATCCCCCGTACGTGACATACTGCATCAGATTATCTTTCGGCCACCCCCTTTGGCCGAAAGATTGCCAATCGAAAGAGACGACCATGGCGAGCTTACTTTGGAAACTGACACCTGCCCATTCCTGGCCTACCACGGATGCTACCGTGGACTCCTGTGAGTGGGTGCGATATCACGACCATCTTGGGGGGACCGCAGGCCACTATCAGGTTAAACTCACCTATCAAGCAGGAGACCGGGGACCGGTAAATCATGGCGAATTTTGCCATCAGGGGGTCCAACACATCGCCCCTTACTGCGTGGGTGAGAAGCTGACCATCCAGTATGACCCCAAGAAGCCGGCACGCTATCACTTTAGCGGCGCTGCCCCGGATTACCAAAAGCTGGAAGCAATCCTGGTTATGACAGTCTTTGCTCTGCTTGCCGGCTACGTGCTCTACGCCTTCTAGGGCTCCCTCCCGATCCACCCCGCGCGGACCAGCGGCTCGCCACTTGGTGCCCGCACACGTCGGCTTCGTGTGTCCTTTATTTATTGATTTCCTGCCCCGGCACACAACAGCATGTTCACTTCTGGTGCTTTACTGGACAATGGCTTCGAACCCCGAATTTCCGGTTTGCAGCGCCTAAAAGAGTCACGCGTGCGGCGTTAACTAAGGAAAGCCCCATGAAGTTCGTCGACTTACCCAGCCCTACAGGAAATTCGGCTCGTGGCTTTTCATCAAGAAAAGCCGCACCTCGCCCAAATTGACTGTGCAGCGTAGAAGTGAAAATGCTCTAGGATGGTGTGGTCCGCCGGCCTGGCACAAAAGAACACCCGAAATGCAAGCCCACCGCACCCTCACCCTGGCTTTGATCCTCGGCTACGGCTCTCTCGCCATCAGCCACGGGCAAGCCTCGTCTCAGCAGAGTGTTTCCTCCGACGACATCAGCGTGGCGGAAGGCCTCCAGCTCCCGACCTACGGACATGTGTGGGCGCTCGACACCTGGAAGGGCATACACGAGCTGGTCCGGCTAAGGCCCCCGGACACCACCGCGGATGACTCCGGCTTCTCTCTAAAGTTACGCCACACGATCGAGTTCAAGGGGGAAGCAGCCCAGGTTCGAGTGCACGATAGTTCACCGCAGTTTTTCCTGCGCGGGGTCTCGGGCAGCGACAATGGGCGCTCCGACCTGGTCGTCGTGCGCCTCACCATTCAAGGCGAGCGGCGCGCGGCAACAAAAGATGCCATGGCACAGCTCAAACAGCGAGAGAAGCACGGGGAATCCCAATACCCTGATGTGATCGGGATCAAGCAGCAGCGCGTGGGAACGACCGACTGGTACCGGCTCTCTCCACGGCAGGTTCTCACCCCGGGGGAGTATGCCCTTGTTCCCCTGCCCTCCAGTCCGGGGTTTGCCGAAGGAGAGATTTTCGATTTTGCCATCGATCCCGAGGCACCGGAAAATTCCGATCCTCTGCGCTCAGAACAGTATCGCGGCTCGGAATGAATCACACACGCCAATAACACGAAGGTGGGAGCGCGATGCCTCTTCCATCGGCGAATCCTCACCCTCCACAGAGAATGTAAAAACGCGTCTCTGGTTAGCAAAAAATGCACGGGCACGATCTTTTTTGCAAACGTCTGCGCGTGTGGCCAAGACCTGTGGACCGCGCTTTCAACCGTTCCATAGATGGCAAAGAAAACGATCCTGACGCATCACGGTCAGCAACCGCAAACGGGATCAATTCAGAAAAAGCAACTATAATTATTACCATTTCACCGGACCTCCGCTGAGAGTTCAAGCAAACGCTGAGAGTTCAGGCAAGCGAAACCGGTCAGCGTCAAGTTGCTTCCTGCTCCGAGCTTATGGATGCAGACGCGTTATGAGCGAGAGGTCGACGCGGTCGCGCCATCAAGGCCCAGCGCGACGGCATGGCGGCGCAGAGCTGTAATGCAAAAGGCAATGTGTAGGTCCAGATCCACACCCAGTTCTTGCGCGCCTTGAATGATGTCTTCGCGGTGCACACCACGCGCGAAAGCCTTGTCTTTAAGCTTCTTGCGCACACTTTGAGGGTCTACGTCGAAGATGGATTTGGTGGGTTTGACGAGCGAAACAGCGGTCAAGAAACCGGCCAGCTCATCACAAGCGAAGAGGGCCTTGGCAAGATGTGTATCTCTTGCTACACCGGAGTACTGTGCGTGTCCCAGGATCGCTACACGAATCTCTTCTGGCCATCCTTGCTCGGCGAGAATCTTATTTCCTACGAAGGGATGTTCTGCTGCGCTGGGATATTTTTCGTAATCGAAGTCGTGCAGCAAACCGGTGATGCGATAAGTCTCAATCAACTCGCTAGCCTCGTCTGCAGCGAGTTCGCGCGTGGCCGCATGCTGTTCACCGTAAGCTTCCATGCAAGCTTCGACGGCGAGAGCATGCTTGAGCAGACCGGTTGATTGGGTGTACTCGTTCAGGAGGGTCCAGGCTTCGGTTCGTGTGCATTTTTTTGCGGCCATTGTGTACCTTTTTGAACAGACAACCGTCAGGCTCCGGGTTTTTTAGGCTTTCTTCCGAAATTCGTACCACGTTTTCCGCTTTGACCCCTACTTTTTAACTTGACATTAGGGATACCCTGCATCACTGTAATCATGAATCAGATAGGGACCGTCGCTAAACGGATACTTGGCATTAGGATGCGCAAGGTGATCTAAAAGCGGCGCTTCTTATCAGGACCGCCCTGCTCTGGCGCTCCGTTACAAAATTATGGCAACTACACTAGCAACCGTCGAGGCGCGTGAGGTTCTTCGGTGCGAGCGCTGCACTCTGGTGCAGTTCCGCACTGCGAACTCTCTTTGCAGACGCTGCCACAAGCCCCTCGAAGTAGAGGAACCGGAACGGCTCGTACCGCAGTTCGCCGGCGAACCGGAAGAGGCTGTGGCGGAAGATAACAGCCTACAGGTCGCGCGCGCGGTGCGTGACCTTCGCAAAGGCCGCAATCTGAGCCAACGCCAACTCGCTGGCCGCATGCAGGTGCCGCGCACCTACATCTCCAAAATCGAGAACGGCAAGGCCATGCCGACGCTATCTTCGTTGGCGCGTCTCGCGGCCGCGCTGGAAATCGACATTTGTCACCTGCTTCGCGATGCGCGCAGCCGGCGGCATGAAGAGACTGCGTCGATTCTCAGTGATCCGTTTCTGGCGGAGCTGGCTCCGTACATCGCGCAGATGGATACGCTGCAGCGCTCGATGTTCCTGAACCAGGTACGCGACTTGGCCATGGGACGCCGTAGAAGCGCCTAAGCTGCGCCTGGCAAGCCGGTCCGAAAACCATGGACTCCCCCTCGGCTGCGGCTCGACCCCGACGGCTTTGCGGGGGAGTAGACCATGTGCTACGGTCGTAAGGAAAGGCAATCGTTTTGCGATTCCTGCCAGCGAACCGTGTAGCTGAACTTTCTCCCGAAGAGCAGGCCATCTACCGCCAACTCGATCCGGTGCGCCTGCCACAGCACGTAGCCATCATCATGGACGGCAACGGGCGCTGGGCAGGCAAGCGCAGCCTCAGGCGCTTTCTCGGGCACCAGCAGGGCGCCGAGTCGGTCCAGTACGTGGTCGAGACGGCCTCGCGTATTAACCTGCCGTGGCTTACCCTGTACGCCTTCTCGCTCGAGAACAATCTGCGCCGCCCTAAGACCGAAGTTAATTTCCTCATGCGTCTGCTGCGCTCCTACCTCGTCGACAACGTCGAACGCATGAACGACAACAATGTGCGCATCGCCTATATCGGCCGCACCCATGAGCTTCCCTCCGAAGTGCAGGAAAAGATGCAGTGGGCCGCCGAAGCCACCGCCCACAACAACGGCACCGTCCTGACGCTGGCGCTCAATTACGGCGCGCGCAGCGAGTTGGTGGACGCCTTTCAAGCGCTGGCTCGGGAAGCCGCCTCCAAAAACCTTTCCCTGGAGCGCATCAGTGAAGAAGACGTGCACCGCCATTTGTACACGGCCCACATGCCTGATCCCGACCTGGTGGTGCGCACCAGCGGCGAATTTCGCGTCTCCAATTTCCTTCTCTGGCAGATGGCGTATTCCGAAATTTACGTGACCGAACGCCTGTGGCCTGACTTTCGTGGCATTCATCTGCTGGAAGCTATCGCCGACTACCAGCGCCGCGAACGCCGCTACGGCGGTTTGAATAAGCGCCAGGAGTCAGACGAAGCGCCTATACCGGACAGCTTCCTCGTCCCCCGCTAACGCTGCAAATTTTTTGGTAATCACGGCTCTGATGCTGTGTAGCAGGGCACGACTCAACACGCTGCGGAAACTCTGCGCTCGGCGGGAAAGCAATACCTCAGGGGCTTAAAGTGTCTGCGTGAGAACCGCCGGTTCGTTTGAGTCCCGCAGGGACGACTGAGAATTACCCAGGACGTGGTCCTGGGTTGGGCTGCCCAGATCGCGAATAGTCCATTTCAGAGGTAGAGATACCCCCAGGATTGCATCCTGGGTATTTTCAGCCGTCCCTGCGGGACTTATTCTTCTCTCGAATCTCTCTGCTCATGCGGTCCCGGCCAGCCGGGACCCACGAGGCTCATTGACTCCACCGAGCTACACAGGAAATCCGGGTCCGTCCTGGACTACTCTCAGCCGTCCCTCCGGGACTCAATTAACGAGGGTAGTTCTCACGCAGACACTAAAGCCCTCATCAGCCGCAATTCTGATGGCCCAACTAAAAGTCAGCCTGTTGAGGTCCAGCAGAGACTACGCCTTCAGGCGGCGGAAAAATCTGCACCGGGGAAGGCAACAACCCGCGGACTAGACAGGCTGGGGAAAAACTCACCTGCATGTGCAAACGAAGGGCATGGCTTCAGCATTGCCGCAAACACCGTATGCGGGAAGAGGGCTTCAGCTCCTGCGGTACGGTTAAGGCTCACACCCGAAATGAAATCGTTTTGACAGCCGTGCCCTTCGTATTGAGTATTTCCCCCTTTGATGTGATTACAAAGGTGCGCCGGGACCATAGCCGGCAGGATTACACAATCTTTCCCGGCGGCCAGGGTTATGCTCGGACCATGAGCTCGCAGACACTTCCACGTCCCAAGAGGGCTGGAACCAGCAAGAGGAAAATCAAGAAGGGCGCCGCGACCGGGTGGCTGGCGTGGTGGCCCCTGCTGGCCGGAATCGCGATCACCTTTGCCGCGGTAAAGACTGCGGAGATTCTACCCCTGATGGGCGCGGATGGGCTGCTCAAACTGCGGCTCCTCTATCCTTATGCGTTGCTGCTCAAGCAGCCCCAGCTGGGTCTCTCCGAGCAGACCAGCGACAGCTGGTCGCAGATAATGTTGTATGCGCAGTGGGTTCTCTATGGCCTGTACACGACCGTAGCCATGAAGTGGAAGCCGCTATGGAAAGTACTGCTGCAAGTAGCTGTGATTCACCTGCTCGGTTTCAGCGTCCTGTGGCTGCTGGCGCGGAAATAAATGACCACACCGCCTGTCAAGATCATCGAGTGCCCGCGGGATGCCTGGCAGGCTATGCCGCAACTGATTCCACCGGAGGTCAAGGCCGATTACCTGCGCGCTCTGGCCGCCGCCGGCTTCACGCATATTGACGCTGTCTCCTTTGTGTCCCCTTCGGCGGTACCGCAAATGGCCGATTCCGAGCGGGTTCTCGCCCTGCTCGATTTGGACCCTGAGGTGGAGATCATCGCGATCGTGGTCAACGAGCAGGGCGCGGAGCGGGCGGTTCGCAGCGGAGCGGTTCGCACCCTGGGCTTTCCCTATTCCATCTCCGCCACATTTCTTGAGCGTAACCAGAGACAAACACCAGAACAGGCGCGCCAAACCCTCAAAAACATATGCACTCAGGCTTCGCGCGCGGGACTAGGCCTGGTTGCCTACCTGTCCATGGCCTTTGGTAATCCCTACGGCGACCCCTGGCGGCAAGAAGACGTAATTGAGGCCTGCATTATTCTGAGGGGGCTGGGCATAGAGCAAATTTCACTTGCGGATACCGTGGGGATGGCCAGTCCGGGGCAGGTCCACTCACTGGTGAGTGCCGTGCTCGCAGAAATCCCCGAAATTGAGCTGGGAGCGCACTTGCACGCCCGCCCGGAGCAGGCTGCGCTGAAGGTCGCAGCGGCTTACCAGGCGGGCTGCCGCCGCCTGGACATGGCGCTGGGTGGGCAGGGTGGTTGTCCCTTTGCCCAGGACGCGCTGGTGGGCAATGTGGCGACCGAGGCAGCCCTGGCCGAGCTAGGCAAGCTGGGGGCGAACTTGCCCCCGTTAGGGCCACTGGATGAATTGCTGGCCACCAGTCATGCCATCGCTGATAGATTCGGTGCAGTCAAGGCCGGTTAAACCCGCTGAGGAGCAATCGACACACTGTGGCTATCAATTACGCAACGCTGGAGATTAAGGAAGCCAACGGCATCCACACCATCACCATGAACCGGCCGGAGCGGAGAAATGCTCTGAATCCGCAGATGATTGCCGAACTTACACATGCCTTAGGGGAGTCGGCCGCATGCTCGTGTGGGGTGGTTGTGCTGACCGGCGCGGGCACGGCCTTCTGTTCCGGCATGGACCTGGAAAATCTTAAGTCACTCAGCAATCAGCGCCCCGAGGACCAGCGGGCGGATGCCGAAGCCACCATGTGGATGATGCGCCGCTTATACGACCTAACAAAACCGACGATTGCGGCCGTGAATGGAACGGCTATCGCGGGCGGGACAGGATTAGCGACTCTGTGTGACTTCACCCTTGCTGCCCCCGAGGCAAAGTTTGGCTACACCGAAGTAAGGATTGGTTTCATCCCCGCCATCGTCTCGGTATTTCTGCTGGAGATGATCGGGGAGAAAAAGGCCAAGGCTCTGCTGCTCTCGGGCAGAATCCTCGATGCTGAAGAGGCCCTGTCGATGGGACTGGTGACCGAGGTGGTGCCTGAGGGTGAACTGTTTGCGCGCGTCCATTCCTTGGCGGCACTGCTACTCAAGAACAGCCCAGAATCGATGACTGCGGTAAAAAAGCTGCTGAGCAGCTTTGCCAAGGATCGCCTTGACCGCGATTTGATGCGGGCGATGCGCTGGAATGAAAAGATCCGCAACAGCCCCGATTTCAAGGAGGGGCTACAGGCCTTTCTGGAAAAACGCGATCCTGTGTGGCGCCGCCGCGACCAAAAGTAGAAGTATCGGACGTGGGGGCTTTCAGTAAGGAAAGCCGCACTTCGCTGAACCCGACTGCACCAGAGTAGAAGTGGAAATGCTCTATCATAGCTGTCTATGCCAAACAAAGTTCGCTGGGGAATTCTGAGCACGGCCGCAATCGGGGTCAAGAAAGTTCTCCCGGCCATGCAAAAGGGTGATTGGAGCGAGGTCACCGCGATTGCCTCGCGCGACTTGGGCAAAGCCGAGGAGGTTGCCCGCAAACTGGGCATCGCGAAGGCTTATGGATCGTACGAAGAACTGCTCGCCGACCCGCAGATTGAGGCAATCTACAATCCCCTCCCCAACCAGCTTCACGTCCCCTGGTCAATCAAAGCAGCGGAAGCGGGTAAACATGTCTTGTGCGAGAAGCCACTAAGCATGACGGTTGCCGAAGCCAAAACGCTTTTGCCGGTGCAAGAACGAACCGGCGTAATCATTGGCGAAGCCTTCATGGTGCGCACCCATCCGCAGTGGCTGCGCACCCGCGAACTGATTGCATCCGGGCGGATTGGTTCCCTGCGCTCCATTCAGGGCTTCTTCAGCTACTTCAACACCGATCCGAAGAACATCCGCAACATTCCGGAATGCGGCGGAGGAGGTCTGATGGATATAGGGTGCTACCCCATCAACACCTCTCGATTCATCTTCGGGGAAGAGCCCTTACGGGTATCAGCTCTGTTGGAGAAAGACCCGAAGCTGCAAGTGGATCGGTTGACTTCCGCCATGATGGAGTTCCCCTCCGGGCACGCCATGTTTACCTGCAGCACACAGCTTGTCCCTTACCAGCGAATGCAATTTGTCGGGACGAAAGGCCGCATCGAAATCGAGGTCCCGTTCAATGCTCCCAACGACCGCCCGTGCCGCATCTTTATCGACGACGGGCGTGATCTCGTGGGTGGCGGCATCACCGTCGAGAGCTTCCCTACCTGCGACCAATACACCATTCAAGGGGACGTGTTTTCCCGGGCAGTGCGTGAAGGGACGCCGGTGCCAGTTCCGCTTACGGATGCGATCAAGAATATGGCGGTGATCGAAGCTATTTTTCGTGCCGCAGAGTCGGGTGGGTGGGAAGTCCCGCAAAGTTAGGGGAAGAACCCTATTTGGTCTACACCATTAGCAAGAATGCTTTACCGCCCAGACGCATCGCTGTCGTTGTCTTCGGAAGCCTCATCCCAGCTTTCGGAGTTCCCTATCTCCTGCTCCAGTTCCTCAGCAGTGAGATGAGGCTCCTCGAGGGCTGCTTTAGCGGGGTCAGGCAGGTCGCGGCCAAGCGGCGATGCAAGATCCTGTGCCTCTTGATCACTCATGCCAGCTCCCTCCCCACAATCGGGCTTCATGGTATCAGCCTCGCGGTAGCCGCCGGCGCGGCAGGGGGGCGATACGGAGAAACATTATGAAATTGCTGAATTTTCTGGTGGAAAGCTTCGTCGGAGCCTTTGGTATCACCAAGCCAAAGCCGGAGCAGCAGCGCACGGTGGCATTGGCGCTGGGCGGCTTTCTGCTGGTGTTTTTTGCCGCCCTGGCCAGCTTGATCGTCTGGATGCTTTTTGGGCAACAGCGCTAAGGGAACAGCACGGCCTCTCCCGGAGGAAAAGCCGCGCTTTTCTATAGCTTGCCGTTATTGACCGCGAGCGGCTCGGCAATGGGGGTGTTGGTCACAGGCACCGTGCCGGCAGCCTTTTTGTGCAACTGATGGTGCAGGCAATAGAGCGCAAGCTCGAGGCGATCAGAAACGCCCAGCTTGTCGTAGACCTTGCGCAGGTAGTTCTTGATCACCTGCTCCGTGGTCCCGAGCTGATAGGCGATTTCCTTGTTGCGCTTACCCTGCGTGATGCAGGTGATGATCGCCAGCTCCTTGGGTGAAAGGCGTGGCTGGGTTCGCGGGCTGGTCAGCGCAGTTGCCTGCGAGCGATAGGCCTCGATCACCCAGTTGATCGACTGGTTATCGATCCAGGTTTCCCCGGCGGCGATTTTGCGCACGCACTTGACCAGCAGGTCGGGCGAGATGGAGCGAGGGATAATGCCTCGAACACCCCGGCGATAGAGTTCGACCGTGTTGGACTCATCGTTCTGGGCCGACTGGACAATGATCTTCAGCTGGGGGGCCCGGCGGACAAGTTCGGGAATGGCATCGATCGTGCCGGCAATCAAATTGCCTTCCAGCAGGATCATGTCGGTGGGAAAGCGTTGGATAGCGCCGTGAAGGCCGGCCAGGGTGTCGACCTGCGCGACCACACGGATATCATCTTCGAGCGCGAAGATCTTCCGGATACCCACCCGGTAGATCGCCTGCGAATCGGCTAGAACGATTCGAATCGCAGCGTTGTCCGCGCCCTCATCGGGTTCAAATGAGCCGTCGGCCGGACCGGCATCGGGAAATTCAGGTTTGGCAGATACCATAGGTTCAGGGACCAAAATAGCTTCAGTGACTAAAATGATATTTATCTATGACTGCAGCGACATGCGTCGTTTTTACATCTGGTGTGCAGCGTACCACGCGGCCGGTGCAGTGCAATACAACATCGGTGGGGGTGCCCATCGCCTCGGCCGGCATGGCAATCGTGAAGCTAACAATACTGCCCACCACCAGTGGCGTAGCGAGCTCAAATAAAACACCGTTGGCCGAAATGTTTTCCGTAACCGCCGGCAGGTCTCCCTTTTCCGTGCAAATGGTAATCGGTACGCACAGGGGAAAGCGAACCGCAGCGCGGAGTTCGACAGGACGATCGGTTGCGACTGCGAGGGAGATATCCATGAACAGATAATAATCAGAAGCAGGAGGAACGGGAATCCCCTAAAAAGGCCACGTTCCCGGCCTCACAGTACTAAAGTTACTCATCCTAGTGCCTTGAGTTTTACCACCTTACCCAGGGTTTACGGCGAACCTGCGCCCGCATGCGAACAAAGAGACACCCTGGCGGCGAGGCCGCGTGTTACCAGCAATTTAAAGTTATATACTTAGTAATAATCACACGAAAGTTGTAGCAGCGGGTCATCAACAAAGGTAACCTGGAAACACGCGCGTTCCTTGCGCACCAGGAGTGCTCTGTGAAGACGACGTTGATCCGCGCTCTTACTGTCGCCGGCTTGCTTGCGATGAGTGTCCCCGCGCATGCGGAACCGATGTACTACGTTATTTATAAGTGGTTGGCTGGTTAGTGCACTACAATCTGGCCAAAACAGTTGTTCCGAACGGGGTGCAATCGGCTATGCTGCATCTTTAAGGATGCAATATGGGTCTGCACGTGTTGTACGGCGCGATCAGTCTTCTAGGCTTTGTAGCGCAGTTCGGTCTGTTGGTTATTCTGCTCGTCCGTCGCCAGTACAAGACGTTCCCTGTCTTTACACTTTATCTTGCCTCCAACTTCCTTACTGACGTAGGCACCATCGCGTTGTTGTCCCTGTACCCACCGCATGCTGCGCGCACGTTGTTTTTAGCGACGCTTCCATTACAGTACCTGCTCGAGTTGGGTGTCCTTTTCGAGATAGCGTGGAATGTCTTTCGTCCCGTGCTTCCGTCGCTCCCCCCGGGGACCATTCGAGCCTTCGTTAAACTGGTCGCGCTCGCGGTGCTGTGTGGCACGCTGCTTGCGTGGCGTTTCGAAGATACCGGTAACAAAGTGAATGACATCAAGGGCCCGCTCGACCTCACAGTAGGCCTGTTGCGCATGCTGATTTTTGCAGCGACGGCCGGTTTCGCACAGTTGCTGGGCATCGGCTGGAAAAACAAGGTGCTGCAGTTAGCTACCGCCCTGTCCTTCTACAGCGCGGTGGATTTGATTGTGAGCCTGTTGCAGCGCCACGCCGACGGTTCTGACGCCCTGGACCCTCTCCGTTCCGTCGCCTACCTCCTCGAGATCGGCTTTTTAGTGTGGGCATTTACAACTAAAGAGGTACGGCGGCGCGAATTCAGTCCACAAATGGAACAGTTTTTGGTTACACTTGCTGAAAGAGCCAGGCTCGCACGGACGGCACTGGTTCGCATGCAGGTGAAATAAAAACATGATAGTGCCACTGCTCCAGGTAATCCTTACTGCCCTATTGGTTGCCTATGCTGGAATTTGGCGGAGGCAGCAAATGAAGCGTCGCGCAAAGAGTTGGAACGGAATCATCAGTCAATTGCGTTGTAATGACTGGGGTATTGAAGAAATCAGCGAGCGCTTTTTGTACAAAAGTGACGTTCAGGTCACCACCAAGGACGTGTGGCAACGCATCCACGGCTGCAAAGGTCTGTGGGCGATGTATAAAAATTCCCCAATCCTGGTTCAGCTCGCCGACTACGCGGCCGAGCACGGCCAAGGGGTAGATCAAGAGATGCTGGAGGGTTTGCGCAGCGACGCATTCCAGATCCGGCTATGCGTGCTGCTGGCTTTGGGCCAATACATGCTATCGTCTTCGACCGTAGGAGCATCCGTGAACGCCCATCGCGCTGTCGCTACCTATAGTGCGATGCTGGTCAGACTCACGGCATTTATCCAAGAGTATTCGACCCCCCTCTTCCCCAGCTATTTGAACGCCGTCGCCTAGTTTTCGCGGCGGCCCGCTTGAGATCGCCTGCTTAGCGGCGCCGGGAGAAAACTTGCGCAATGCGCTTGATCCGGCGATACTTGATTCTTGGGAGTAGGCGTCCGGGCGGGTAATTTTTGCCCCGCTCATGACTGCCCCCAAGCCCACCTGGATTTCACCCCATCAGGGAAGAAGATCTGAAAGGATGTACGCCTGTGTTGATGATTCGTCTGGCTCGCTTCGGCGCACGGAAGCAGCCGTATTATCGTGTTGTTGTGATTGAGAAGGACCGGGCCCGCAATGGCCGGTCGATCGAGGTGGTGGGCACCTATAACCCGCGCACCCATCCGGCCACAGTTGATCTGAAGCGTGAGCGCATTCAGCACTGGACCAGCAACGGAGCACAACTCTCCGAACGCGTGGCCAAGCTGCTCGCGGCCTACCCGCCAGCCGCCACCGCAGCGTAGTTTCTCTCGCTGGTTGCCCCGAGGTTTTTCAGCAAAAACGCGGATACCCAGATTTTCTGTTTACATCTTCGCCAGGATAGCGGGGAGGTCTGCGCCTAGGGATATAAGAGGTGATTGGCGGGCTTCGGGAACAGCTCCCTGAAAACTCTGGACACAACCACAGGAAAAGCGGTCTAATGCTCGGTCAGAAAGGGACCCCAACCGGCGCAGGTTTCTGAAACAAGTCGAGTAGCGAGTAGATTGCTGTGGCAATCCTTCGCTGGTTGGTTCATTTTGAGGCCGCTCCGATGATGCAAGCAGTGAATCATGATGATATGCAACAACTAGTCACGGAGATCGCCAAAGCCCTGGTTGACGACCCGCAAGCAGTCGAGGTGCAGGCTGTGGCCAGAGACGAGAACACGGTGTTGCGCCTCCGTGTGGCATCTGCGGACGTGGGCAAGGTGATCGGCAAACAAGGCCGAACGGCTCGCTCCATGCGAACTATTCTGAGCGCGGTGAGCATGAAACTGCACCATCGCTATACCTTGGACATTCTCGAAGAAGATGAGAACGGAAAGCCGGCTGATTCTTAGCCCTGCTAGCCTGCGGGCCCCACAGGGGTTTCCTGCCCATCAACCGAGAACCGCAGAATGACAGTGCCCCACGGAACCTGGGTGCTCCTTGCCCGCATTGTGCGCCCGCAGGGGCGCCACGGCGAGGTGCTGGCCGATCTCCTTACTGACTTTCCGGAGCGTTTCGCGGAACGCAAGCGGCTATTCCTTCGTCCGCCCACCGGGGCCCACCACGAAGCTATGCGTGAAGCCAGGGTGGCATCCCATTGGCTCCACAAAGGACGCGTAGTGCTGAAGTTCGCCCAGGTCGATTCGATTACCGACGCGGAGAATCTGCGAGGCTTCGAGGTGGTGATTCCGCGTGAAGAGCGCATCCCGCTCGAAGGCGATGCCGTCTACGTCAGCGACCTGCTGGGAGTTAGGGTCATCGATGTGAGCCGGGGCGGCGCCGAGGATGCGGGCGAGATCACCGATGTGGAGCCGGAAGGAGCGGGTCCGGCCATGCTGGTGATACGCACACCGGCCGGCGATGAACTGCTGATACCCTTCGTCCGGGCCTACCTGAGAAAGATCGACATCGAGGCCAAGCGAATGGAGATGGAGCTGCCCGTGGGGCTGCTGGCCATGCAGGCTCCTTTGACCGAGCAGGAGCGGCTGGCTGAACCCCAACCAGCCGATGGAGATGAGTCAGAGTAATGGCCATACGCTTCGACATCATCACCATCTTCCCCGGTTTCTTCGCCGGCATCTTCGAGCATGGCGTGGTCAAGCGCGCGATTCAGGGTGGTCTATTGGAAATCGGCGTTCATGATCTGCGAGAGTTTACGCATGACCGGCATCGCACCGTCGACGACCGCCCATTCGGCGGGGGTGAGGGCATGGTATTGAAACCCGAACCTATGGCCGAAGCAGTTGAGCATCTGCGGCTTGCACCCAAGGCAGAAAGGGCTGCCCAGGGGGAAACAGTGATTCTGCTCTCCGCACAAGGGAAGAAATTTTCCCAGGCAACTGCCCGCGAACTGGCCCAAGCGCAGCGAGTGGTGCTGCTGTGCGGCCGCTATGAAGGGGTCGACGAGCGCATCAGCGAGCTGGTAGCGGACCGGGAGTTGTCGATTGGGGATTATGTCTTATCCGGTGGCGAGTTGGCCGCCGCGGTGGTGCTGGACGCCACCATGCGTCTCCTGCCAGGAGTGCTGGGTAACGATGCGTCCTCAGAGAACGAAAGCTTCGGGCCGGCGGATGCGCTGCTGCAAAGCACGGCGGCCGCCGGCTTGAACTCGACCCACGGCGCCGGTGGATTGCTGGATTATCCCCACTACACCCGGCCGGCCGAGTTTCGCGGGCTGGCAGTGCCCGAGGTGCTGAGCAGCGGCAACCATGAGCAAATCCGGCGCTGGCGGCGGGAGCAGGCACTAAAAAAAACGCTGCACAACCGGCCTGATTTGCTACGCGATGCGGAGCTCAGCGCGGAGGACCGTAGTTATCTCCGCGCCCTTGAATTGCGGACTTTGGAACTGCGGGCCGGGAGCGCGCAAAGTAAAGATTCCGTGTAAACTAAGTACTTCGACGTTAGGCAGTTTCGCAATGAATGTGGCCCGATAAAGCGAAACTGCCGGAGCGCGTTTTTTCATCGCGAACAGGAAGCAATTATGTCCATACATCCAGTTATGCAGCGTCTTGCTGAGAAGCTTCGGCGCACCGACCTGCCCACGTTTGTGCCCGGCGACACCGTGCGGGTGCAGGTCAAGATCAAAGAAGGCGACAAGGAACGCCTGCAGGCCTTCGAGGGCATCGTGATTGCGCTCAAGAACGGCGCCCAAGGCAGCTTTACCGTGCGCAAGATGAGCTTCGGCCAGGGGGTCGAGCGCATCTTCCCTTTCAACTCCAAGGTAGTCGACAAAGTGGAGAAGATACGCTCTGCCCGTGTGCGGCGCTCCAAGCTTTTCTACCTCCGCGGCCTGCGTGGCAAGGCAGCTCGCCTGAAAGAAGTGGAACGCAAGTAGCATTTTCGTCATCGTGAGACGCGCCCCGGGAGCCATCGCTGCCGGGGCGTTGCTTCGTGGGTACGGATTTTTGTCAGCGGCTGTGGGAAACGCGGGCCAAGCGTGACGGGCACTTCTCGAAATGATCTACACTCGATTTTGGCGATGCCCGAATCGATACGCGAACCCCTTAACGAGCCCCTGATAGATCCAGAAGTGCTGGAGCGGGAAGTTTCCGCGGCGACCCGCAAGATGCGCATGCTGAGGACGCTGGTGTGCGGAGGGCGCTACGAGCGGGCTGCGCGCGCTACCGGCGCCAAGGTGGTTGCCGGCGTCGACGAGGTGGGCCGCGGCGCGCTCTTCGGGCCGGTCGTAGCGGCAGCGGTGGTTCTCCCCGAAGGGTGCCGCATTCCCGGCTTGCGCGACTCCAAGCAATTGATCGCTGAAGAACGGGAGCGCCTGGCGCGCATCGTCGAGCGCAAAGCCCTGGCCATCGCCATCGAAGAAGTCGATGCGGAGACCATCGACCGCATCAATATTTATCAAGCCACCCGCATGGCGATGACCGCCGCAGTCTGCCGCCTGGCGCTTCAACCTGACCACCTGCTGGTGGATGCCATGCGTCTTGAGTTCGCTTGTTCGCAAACAAGCATCATCTATGGAGACTCACTGAGCATCTCGATTGCCGCAGCATCGGTGGTCGCCAAGGTCTACCGCGACGGCCGCATGTGCCAACTGGATCGTGAATATCCGCAGTACGGCCTCGCCTCCCACAAGGGCTACAGCACGCCCGAGCACAAGCAGGCGCTGGCCGCGCATGGGCCCAGTCCGCTGCATCGCAGAAGCTTTCGTCCGGTCGCGGAGAATTGCCTGCCCTGGGATTAAGCCTCTCGTCCCACCATCTGTTTCGTCTCGGAGGAGAATCAATTTGCCACTGCGGCTGATGTGTTTTACCGCCCACCCCGACGACGAGTGTGGGGCCTTCGGCGGTGCATTGATGCAGGCGCACCAGCGCGGGGTCGAAACCAGCGTGGTTTGCCTGACCGAAGGACGTGCGGCATCGAACCGGGGGAATGCCCGTAGCAGCGACGAGCTGGCCGCACTACGGCGGCAGGAGTTCGCTGCAGCTCTGCGCGTGTTGGACGTCGACCATGGAGAGGTGCTGGCTTACCCCGACGGCGCGCTGGCGCGGCAGGACTTTACCCGGGTCACCACTGACCTGGTCGAGCGCATCCGCCGGTTCCGGCCCCAGGTGGTGCTCACCTTCGGAGGCGATGGCAACGTAAACCTACATCCGGACCACACCATGGCCTGCTTTTTTTCGACCGCAGCGTTTCACTGGGCAGGCCGCACCAACTTTGCCCCGGAGCAAATTGCCGCGGGGTTACTTCCCTACCGTCCGCAAAAACTGTACTACGGGGTCGCTCCCTTTCTGGCCTACGGGGACGCAGAAGAAGCACCGAGGATCGCGCTGATGCCACCCTCACTGGTGCTCACGTTGGGCGACTTGAAGGCAAAGAAATTTGAGGCTTTCCGGCAGCACACCACCCAGGCCGAGCTCCTGGCCAAGGTCAAGGTTGTCTTTGAGGAGACGGGGGGCGAGGAGAAGTATCTGCTGGCGGCCGCGCCCGGGATGCGTTCCTCTCCGCTGGAGACCGATATGTTTGCGGGCCTGGACGAATAGCTTAGAGCGGCTTCACAATTAGTGTGTCCCATCCGGCCTACGTGAAGTGGGGATTTTCTTGGGAAAGGCCCTGTGTGAAGCAACCTCACCGGGTATATCCATCGTTAAACCGCTTCCCTCGAACCGACGGCCGCCGCCTGCCTGAGGCTGCTCTGGCGCGCCCACCAGACGACGCGCGCCAGGAGCAGGATTGCCAGAACCAGGGTGATGGTGATGGGGGTGCGCACTCCGCTCTTGACGATCCACCAGTAATGAAACACACCGCAGATGGCCGAAGCATATGCGAGCCGATGCACGGCCTGCCAGCGTTTTCCCCCCAGTTTCCTGATAGACCAGTTGGTGGAGGTAGCGGCCAGCGGAACCAACAGGAGCCACGCGGTTAGGCCGGCCAGGATGTAGCGCCGCTTGGCAATGTCGTCGATCATCGCCGCGACATCAAAGCCGGAATAAAGCCAGATGTAGGTGAGCAGATGCAGGCAGCCGTAGAAGAAAGCAAAAAGGCCAAGCAGCCGGCGGAAGCGCACCAGCCAGGCGAGCCGCGGAGAGAGCCGGCGCAGCGGAGTGATGGCCAGCGAGATGACCAGCAGGCGAAGAGTAGCAAAACCGGTGGCATGGGTAACCGTGGCTGTCGGGTCCGGCCCAAGATTATTGGTGAATCCGTGGTAGACCAGCACCCCGAGTGGGGCCAGGCAAGCAAACCACACCGCAACTTTGAGAGCAACGATGGCGCGTTTGTTCATGTCGCTCTAAGTATCCGGATCAAACCCTAAAAGTATTTCTTAAGATCCATGCCATTGTAGAGACTGGCGACCTGGTCTCCATAGCCGTTGAACATGAGCGTGGGTTGGCGCTGATTGAAGAGAGAGGCGCCGATGCGCCGTTCGGTCTTCTGGCTCCAGCGTGGATGATCAACATTGGGGTTTACGTTGGAATAGAAGCCGTACTCCTGCGGCGCCATATCGTTCCAGGCCGTGTTCGGCTGATTCGACGTGAAGTGTATCCTTACGATCGACTTGGCGGATTTGAAGCCGTATTTCCACGGCACCACGATGCGCACCGGCGCGCCATCCTGGTTGGGCAGCACTTCCCCATACAAGCCGAAGGTCAGCAGGGTGAGCGGATGCATCGCTTCGTCCATGCGCAGCCCTTCGGAGTAGGGCCAGTTCAGGTTGATCTCGAAGATGCCCGGCATGATGGCTGGATCCTCAAAGCTAAGAAACTGCACATATTTAGCCTTGGGGGTGGGCTCAGCCCACTTGATCAATTCCGAGAGGGAATATCCGGCCCACGGAATGACCATGCTCCAAGCCTCAACGCAACGATGGCGATAGACGCGCTCCTCGATAGGCCTGAAGCTCAACAGCTCGTCGATACTGACTTTTTTCTTTTCCTTCACCTGACCGTCGATGGTCACAGTCCAGGGGCGGGTTTTCATGCGTCCGGCGTTTTTGGAAGGTTGGTCCTTCTCCACCCCGAACTCATAAAAATTGTTGTAGGTCGTGATGTCTTTGAACGAGGTGGGCGTTAACCCGGAGGTGGAAAGAGGGCTCTTCACCGTCTGCAGCTTGGCAGCGTCGGCATCCACCGTGTCTTGTGGGTGGAGTATCCGCGCGACCCGTTCCATCCCCAGGCCCGCGACTCCAACCGCAGCAGCGCCGGCCATGAAGTTCCGGCGATTGAGGTAGGCGCTTTTGGGAGTTATCTCAGAGGACGGAATGTCGTTCGTTTTCTTGATGAGCATAGATTCTCGAGCAGTGTCGTAAATGTGACGCGGCTCCTCTCATTAGGTTACGCCCGAGATGGCGATCCTATGCATACGGTGAAGGGCCGGAACGCCAGCTCTACACATAGGACGCCTGACACAGGATTATGGATCAGTACGGGGAGCCGTCAGCATCCGCGTCGACGGAACAGTTTGACCAGAACAAATACACGGGTGAACCCGCCAGTGTGGCACGAGAAATGCCTTGCCGGCTTTACCTCTTCCGGGTGATGGGCCGCCCCACGACCTGGCGCGCAGCCTGCGACTCACTCAAAACAAAGGCCTTGGTGAGCTTTTTTTAAAGGGCGAAGAAGCCGCTTTCTTCGCTTTTTCACGGCAAATTCTTCAGATGTTCACAGGCAACTGAGAATCTCACAGTGGTAAATCGATCTGCGCGGCCCTTCAGGATTCTTCCCGTATGAAAAGCGGAAATAGCCCTTAGCGCGGTCTTTCCTGCACGCAAGGCATCAGTGACCACACTCGAAATCGCAAGGCAAAAGAGAGAGGACCAATGAAGAACCAACTGAAGACGCTGGCGACGCTGGCGCTGGTTTCGGCAATGTCTGCCGGGCTGGCACAGACATCGGCGTCCGGTACCACGAGTACCTCTTCGACAACCCACAAGAGAACCGCGACCCGGAAGCCTGCGGCTCCCAAGAAGCCGTCGGTGGAGACCCAGATTCAAACGCTGCGGGAAGAAATGGAGACGCAGATTCAGCAGTTGAGGCAACAGCTGAATGATCGTGACCAGCAGTTGCAGCAGGCCCAGCAGGCTGCAGCGGCAGCCCAGGCAGCGGCAGCCCAGGCACAACAGCAGGCTGCGCAGCAGTCGTCAGTGCTCACCGAGAACACGCAGGCTGTCAGCAATCTTCAAGGTGCGGTCACCGATCTGAAGACGAATAACACGTCCCTGGCGACCACTATCCAGGACAACCAGGCAAAGGTAGAAAAGCAGATTGAGCATCCCGACGTCATTCGCTTTAAGGGGGCAACCCTCTCCCCGACTGGCAGCTTCCTGGCGGCTGAAACCGTATACCGGTCGGCTGCTACCGGTGGCGGTCTCAACACCTCCATGACCGGCATTCCCCTGCAACATTCTGCACAAGGACAATACTCCGAGTTCTACGGCTCCGGCCGTCAGTCGCGTATTGCTATGTTGGCAGAAGGCAAGATCCCCGCTTTCACCATGCGAGGTTACTATGAGGCCGATTTCCTCAGTGCCGGTGTGACCTCGAACAACAACGAAAGCAACTCCTACACCCTTCGCCAACGCCAGCTATGGGCCCAGGCTGAAATGCAAAGTGGCTGGACCTTCACCGGTGGCCAGATGTGGAGCTTAGTGACGGAAACGACAAAGGGGCTGCAGAATCGCTCTGAGATTCTTCCCTCAACCATCGATCCGCAGTACGAAGCCGGCTTTGTCTGGGAGCGGCAGTACGGCTTCCGCGTGACCAAGAATTTCGGCCAAAAAATGTTCTTTGGCGTGTCTGCGGAGAATGCGCAGATCCCCAGCGTCGTTGGCCACGGCATTCCACTTAACTTTGTGATCGGACAGGCAGGCACGGGCGGCGGACTTTACAACAGCACGGCAAACTACGCCTCAAACGTGGCTCCTGATTTCGTCGCCAAAGTGGCTTTCGAGCCGGGTTGGGGGCACTACGAGCTCTTCGGGATCGGCCGCTTCTTCCGCGCCCGCGTCTACCCCAATGCCGTCTACACCACAGTCGGCGGGGTGACCACCGCCTCCGGTTCTTCTGTTGGTGCTTATAACGACATCACCACCGGTGGCGGCATCGGCGGCAGTCTCCGCGTGCCCACTTTTAACAAGCACCTTGATGTCGGATTAAAGGGTCTGTACGGTGACGGCGTAGGCCGGTACGGTGACGCCCAGATCGGTGATACCACCGCCCGGCCGGACGGTCAGCTGGCTCTGTTACACGGCTTTTCTGCACTGAGCACGCTGGAATTTCACGCTACCCCGCGATTGGATATTTACTTTAACTACGGCGGCGACTATGTGGGACGCCGTTACTTCCTGACTGGTAAGAAATCGTCTGTCGGATACGGTTCTTACCTGAACGTAGAAACGGGCTGCGGGACCGAGCCCATCCCCGGAACCACGACGGCAGGCTTCACTCCTGGCTCGCAATCGAACTGCACCGCCGACACCAAGGACGTGCAGGAGTTCACTGCGGGCTACTGGTATGACTTCTACAAGGGCCCCGCCGGCCGGCTGCGCCAGGGCATCCAGTACTCTTATTTCCAACGCAATATCTGGTCAGGCGTAGGTCCGACGCCCGAAGGCACGGATAACGGTCTCTGGACCTCCTTCCGCTACTACTTGCCTTAAACCACCACCACCCAACCATCTGGAGGGCACCCTACCCGGGTGCCCCTTTTTGTTGCCTTCGTCTCGGACCCGGATTTCCTGTACGCTGCACTGAACGCGACCGCGTTTGCGGCTTTCGTTAAGGAAAGCCGCAAGAAGCGCGCCGGCCACCAAGCTGCACAGGAAATCCGGGGGATCATTTCTTCCGTCTTGATCATCCATAGTGAGCCAGCATCTTTGTCTTAGACTCAATTCGAGGCCACTCATGCAAAACCCCATCGTCGGCTTACATCACGTCACAGCGATTGCGTCGGACCCCCAGCGAAATCTGGACTTCTATACCGAAGTACTAGGGCTTCGTTTCGTAAAGCGCACCATCAACTTTGACGATCCCGGCACCTATCACTTCTACTTTGGAGACGATGCCGGGTCGCCGGGCACCATCCTTACGTTCTTCCCCTGGCCGCACGCTACGCGCGGCAGCCTCGGCGTGGGAGAAACTTCGGCGACCGCATTCAGCGTCCCACTCTCATCGCTCGAGTTCTGGGAGAAGCGTTTGCTGTCCGCGGGTGTTCCGGCGGAACGCACCGGCGAGCGCTTTGAGGAGGAGGTGCTCAGCTTTGCCGACCCCGATGGTCTGCGCCTGGAGATCGTCGGTCACGCGGATGCAGGGACGGCAAAAGCTCCGCGTACCAGCGACATCGCGGCGGAGCACGCGATCCGCGGTTTCTTCGGGGTGACGCTTTGCGAGGGAGGCTACGAAAGAACGGTAGGCGTGCTGGCTACCATGGGCTTCCGCAAGATCGCCGAGGAGGAGAATCGTTTTCGCTTTGCCGCTGAGGGCAACGCTCTGGGCAATCACATCGATGTGCTGGTGCAGCCCCAGCTCACCTACGGACGGATGGGCGCGGGCAGCGTGCACCACATCGCCTTCCGCGCAGCAGACGATGCAGCACAGCTCGAGTGGCGGAAAATTCTCGCCGCGACCTCGCTGGATGTGACGCCGGTACTCGACCGCACCTACTTTCATTCCATCTACTTCCGCGAGCCGGGCGGTGTTTTGTTCGAGATCGCCACCGATCCGCCGGGGTTTGCCCTGGATGAGCCGATCGAATCGCTGGGTGAAGCGCTCAAGCTGCCCCCCTGGCTGGAGCGGCAGCGTTCCCGCGTAGAGCGGATGCTGCCTTCCATTGAACTGCACACACGCAAGTAGAAAGGAGAGACTGGTGACCGATCCTCATCGCGATCAGCCTGTCCGTACCCTGGGCGCGCCCCTGACCCAGGCCGCCGCTGCCGTCGTTCTCTTGCATGGACGGGGCGCCTCGGCAGAGGACATACTCGGCCTGGCGGCGGAGATGTACGACGAGCGCCTTGCTTACCTTGCCCCGCAGGCTGCGGATCATCGCTGGTATCCCAACTCCTTCATGGCGCCGATCGCGGAGAACGAGCCTTGGCTATCGTCCGCCCTGGCGAAGGTGGCTGCGGTGGTCCAACTCGCTGTGCATGGCGGCCTATCGTTGGAGCGCATATTTATCTGCGGCTTCTCCCAGGGCGCATGTTTGACCACGGAATTTATCGCCCGGCATCCCGCCCGCTATGGCGGCATGGTTGCACTCACCGGCGGCCTCATCGGGCCGCCGGACGCAGACCTGCACCATGCAGGCAATCTGGCGGGGATGCCTGCGCTCTTCAGTTCCGGAGATCCTGACCCGCATGTGCCCTGGAGTCGCGTTCTCGCCTCGGCGGAGGAGTTCACCGCAATGGGCGCTGAGGTGGAGACACAGCGTTATCCCCGCCGTCCCCACACCGTCTTAACCCTGGAAATCGAATCCGCGCGCAAGCTGATCTTCAAATCGCTATCCTGGCCGTTATAAAAGGAAGGAGACACTTCACGATCGGAGAAAAGTTGGCCAAGCCCACGCTGCATTTCCTCCCGTTGCTTCTCTTTCCTTTGCTTCTCTCGCTGGCATCTGGCCAGTCCGGTGCTTTGCCTGATGTTGCACCGGCACAGGCGCAACACGCGATGGTGGTCAGCATTCATCACGACGCCAGTGATGCGGGTTTGAAGATGCTGCAGGCAGGTGGCAACGCAGTAGATGCTGCGGTTGCGACCGGCTTCGCATTGGCTGTCGTCTACCCTGACGCCGGCAATCTGGGCGGAGGCGGCTTCATGATGCTCCGCATGGCCAACGGTGAATCGCACTTCATTGACTTCCGCGAGGAGGCGCCCTTGCGTGCGACTGCCAATATGTATCTCGACGGCAACGGCAAGATCATTCCCGATGCTTCCACTGTTGGATATTTATCTGTCGGTGTTCCGGGCACAGTGGCCGGGCTGGTCGAAGCGGAGCGGCGCTTTGGCAAGCTCACACTGCAGCAAGTGATGGCTCCGGCTATTCAGTTCGCGGAGAAAGGCTATGTCCTAAGCCCGGAAGAAGCGGCCATGCTGCACGATCCCGTTCTGTCCCAATTCCCGGAATCGCGGCGCATCTTCCAGCGCAACGGCAATTTCTACCAGGCCGGGGAGGTATTCCGGCAACCGGAGTTGGCTCGCACGCTCACGCGCATCGAACACAATCCTGAAAGCTTCTATCACGGAGCGCTGGCCAGCGAGCTTGCCCAAGCTATCCAGAAGTATGGCGGGTTGGTCAGCAAGAAGGACCTGGCTATTTACAAGGTAAAAGATCGTAAGCCACTCACCGGCACTTATCGCCAGTACGAGATTCTTGCCCCGCCTCCGCCCTCCTCCGGTGGCATTGCGTTGCTCGAGACCCTGAACATCCTGGAAGGCTTCGATCTGTCCGCCCTGGGCGATCGCACTCCCGAGAGCATGCACCTGATCATCGAAGCATTCCGCCGCGCGTTCAAGGATCGAACATCGTTCCTGGGCGATCCCGATTTCCAATCCATGCCGGCCCAGCAACTGATAGACAAGAGCTATGCCGCAGCCTGGCGCAAAAGCATCAGCATGACGATGGCGACTCCCTCGAGCGCCCTGACCCGGCCGCCCGGTTACCTGCCGGAAGAGAATCCGGCCCAGCCGGCTGCGGAATCAAAACAGACCACGCACTATTCCGTGCTCGATGAAGCGGGAGATGCAGTATCAGTTACGTATACCCTGAACAATTCCTTCGGCTCCGGAGCGACCGCCGAAGGGCTGGGCATCCTGCTCAATGATGAGATGGATGACTTTACCTCGAAGATCGGCGTGCCCAACATGTTCGAGCTGATTCAGAGCCCGGCGAATGCGATTGCTCCCAGGAAGCGTCCCCTGTCCAGCATGACGCCCATCATCGTGCTCGAGAACCATAAAGTTCGTTTCGTGATCGGTTCTCCTGGCGGGCCCCGCATCATCACCACGGTCGCCAATATTTTCCTCAGCGCTACCGATGGTGGTTTGAATATCCAGCGCGCAGTGGACGCTCCGCGTTTCCATCAGCAATACCTTCCTGATGTCGTTTTTGTGGAGCCGGGTTTTCCAGCGAAGACGCTGCAGGCTCTTGAGCGTATGGGCTACACGCTCAAGGTCGGCGATCATCCCTGGAGTGATGGAGAGTGCATCGCCGTAGATCCTAAGACGGGACTGATCCAGGGCGGCCAGGACAGCCGCCACACCTTCGGCAAGGCCGCTGGATACTGATCGTTCGAGGCCCACCCTTTCGGGGTGCCTGCCCCCTATCCCATTTGGGCTTTCCCGTGAGCACTCGTTCGCGAACAATCGAGTTACAGCCGGAATATCGATGCGGCGCAAGGAGAATCCCTCATGACTACGCTTACTAGCAATACGTTGACCACAAACACGTTTACCACCAACGACGGTACGACGATCTATTACAAGGACTGGGGTAAGGGAAAGCCGGTTACGTTTTCCCATGGCTGGCCCTTGAATGCGGATGCGTGGGATGCGCAGATGCTGTTTCTTGCCCAGCATGGCTACCGCGTCATCGCCCACGATCGCCGTGGTCATGGCCGCTCTGGCCAAACCTGGGACGGCAATGAGATGGACACCTACGCCGACGATTTAGCTGGGCTGTTGGATGCGCTCGATATCAAAGGCGCCATGATGGTAGGACATTCCACCGGCGGTGGAGAAGTGGCCCGCTACCTGGGAAGGCATGGGAGCAAGCGGGTGTCGAAGGCGGTGCTGATTGGTGCTGTTCCGCCGCTCATGCTGAAAACGGATAAGAATCCTGAGGGGTTGCCGATGTCGGCCTTTGATGAGATTCGTGACGGGGTAGTTGCGGATCGGTCGCAGTTCTTCAGGGATCTCAGTCTGCCCTTCTACGGCTACAACCGGCCGGAGGCCAAGATCTCAGAGGGGGTGCGGGAAAACTTCTGGTACCAGGGCATGCAGTCCTCGCAGCCGGCCGCGTACGACTGCATCAAGGCCTTTTCTGAAACCGACTTCACCGAAGATCTGAAGAAGTTCGATGTGCCCACGTTAATCCTGCATGGTGAGGCCGACCAGATTGTGCCCATTGTCGCCTCCGCCCTGAAGAGCGTGAAGTTGATTAAGAACGCAACCCTGAAGATCTATCCCGGTGCTCCGCACGGCATGTGCACCACGTTAGCAGACAAGGTAAACGCCGACCTGCTTGCCTTCCTGCAAGCATAGGGCCCGCGCCGCGATCGCAGATCCCTCTGCATGGAGGGATCTGCGGTTTCACTTAGCGACGAACAAATTGCGAACGGTAGATGCGGGCACATGGCTCCCCGGAAGAGCAAATCACTTTGCTCAACTGCAGCCCCGCAGGGTGGCGCTGAACGGCTTGGGAGACTATATCTCCGTCGAATGCAACCACCGTGGAGACGCTCCGCGCAGGGTCTTCCAGGGCACGCTGCCAAGTAAGATAATCGCCTTCATTCACAATGCGGTGCAAGGGAATGGCCGCTTGCTGCACCGCCCCGACATCGGCTGAGACGCGCATCAGGATCAACCCGTCTCCAGGGATATCCAGCAGAGCCTTGGCCAACGCGCTTTCAAACGCTACCCTGCTGCGCGAATTGGCTACCGCCTCTTGAAATACCAAAGGCCGCGATCGCAACAGCGCCACGCTGTTGGCCACCACCAACACAAAACTCGCGAGCAACGCGTAGCGCCGCCATTTGGGCAGTCGAGAGAGCAGCAACGGAATCAGGCAACCTGCAAACAGCGCGAAGGCAGGCAGCAGCTCCATACCATAACGCGTGTTGTACCAGGAAAAAGGCCGCCAGATGGGAATGAAGATGGGCACCGAGCCATAGGCGACCGCGTAAGCATAGAAAGGTAGCGGCAACCACAACAACAGCACCGGCCAGATCTGCCGCCGGCGAAAGCTCCACAAGGCCGCCAGCGTGCCCGCAGCGCTCAGCCAGCACAGCAGCCTTCCCAAGGCCAGAGGAGCCGCCCCCAATTGCGCCGCCTTGAGGAAATAAAGCGCCGAGACGCGCAGATTGTGAACGCCAGGATGTGGCGCCGAGCCAGGCGGTGTGGTTCTGGCTTCAATGGCGCGGGCCGAGTAGGGACCACGGACAAAATCCAGCGGGTCGCCGAATTGCTTTGCGTTGTAGGCCAGCCACAAAGACGGAGCGGCAATCAGCAGGGCGGTAAACAACACCCAAGCGCCCGCCTCGGGCCCTCTCCAGCTCCATCGGCGGCGACCGGCCAACAAGGACCATGTGGCAAAAAGCCATGCTACGGCCGCGTACACCCAACCGTCGTAACGGGTGAATATCGCGGCCACCAACACCAGCCCAGCACGGATAAGAAGACGGCTGGCTGAAGAGCTGCTGGGCGACTCCGGAGCCGGCTCCGGATCGAGGAGTGCACGTTGATACTGAACGATCAACAGCACGGCCCAGATCAACTCGGCCAGAAAGAGGGGCTCGGTCATGGCTGTAGTGGCCATGTAGAGAAGGCCGGGGTTCAAACCATAGAAGGCCACAACCACGATCGCGGCGGGAGCATCCAGCCACATGCGAGCCAGCCGATAGATCCCGGCACATCCCAGCACATAACTGGGGATGGAAAGGCATGCTCCTGCCAGGCCGCTATGCCACCAATTCATATTCCAGACGAAAGGCAAAAGCAGAATGTGCGGCAGGGGTAGCCAAACAGACCCCAGTTGACGGAAACCGGGGGTTATCGAATCGAAAACGCGGCGGGCGATGTGCAGATGCGCCACCGCGTCGCCGTAAAGAAGAAGCGTACCGTGGCGAACGCAATAGGCGAGTGCGATCAGGCCCAGGGCCAAGGCTGCCCATGCCACCAGCGTGGTCTCGCGCCAGACCGCCTCGGGATCGCGGCCCCTGGCAGTTGACGAAACGTTTCGCAGCTCAGTCAAGATGAGAGAGCTCGCGGAAGAGAGCGAAGCGTTGATCGATCTCCTCTCGAGTGAGCGCTTGCACGCGCTCCGTACCGAATTGCTCCACCGCAAACGAGCCCATCACGCCGCCGTAAAACATAGCGTGTTTAAAATTCTGCAGTGTCACCTTCGGCTGCGAGGCGAGATATCCGAAGAAGCCGCCGGCAAAGGAATCGCCGGCGCCGGTGGGATCCACCACCTTATCCAGCGGCAAGGCAGGGGCACGGAAAGGGAGCGCCGAGCCGCCCTTGGCCCCGTCAAATGGTTGGTCGCCGAAGAACGCCGTGGAACCATACTCACCATGCTTGACGATAAGAGCCTTCGGACCCATGGCCAGGATCTTGCGCGCAGCCAGCACCAGGTTGCTGTTATCGGCCAGCAGCTTGGCCTCTCCGTCGTTGATCAGCAGCGCATCGAGCCCGGTGAGTACTTTGGCCAGGTTCTCGCGGTGGCCGGTGATCCAGTAGTTCATTGTGTCGCCGCCCACCATGCGAACATTCGGCATCTGCTGGCGAACTCTGCTTTGCAGCACCGGGTCGATATTGGCCAGAAAGAGGAACTCGCTATCCTGGTAAACAGCCGGAACCTTGGGAGCGAAAGTCTCGAAGACATTGAGTTCGGTGTTCAGGGTCTGGGCCTCGTTCAGATTTTTCAAGTAGGAGCCGGTCCAGTGGAAGCTCTTGCCCGGGGTGTGCTCCAGGCCCTGTGTATCGACTCCATGGCTGGTGAGCACGGCCTCGTGTTCCGCGGTGAAGTCTTCGCCGACTACACCGATCACACGCACGTCGGTGAAGTAGCTCGCGGCCAGCGCGAAATACGTTGCCGCACCACCCAGGCAGCGGTCGCGCCTGCCCTGCGGTGTCTCGATGCTGTCAAATGCAACACTGCCTACGACAAGAATGGACATGGGTTCTTTCTGCTTCAGAGTCTTCCCCGGAAAACTCGCCGCCTAGGTTTTGCGAATGTACTTGCCCAATAACGGAGCCAGCTTCTCGCGGGTTGGTGCCGGAATAGCTTCCGGGCTGGTGAGGATAGCGAACTGCAATGCCGTTGCACAGGGGCAGACGCGCTCTCGAGGCATAGCCGCAACGGCGGCGCGTACCACCCTGGCGGCGTTGGCCGAATTCTGATGCAGCACGGCCACCACCTGATCGACGGTAACGGCATCATGCGCCACGTGCCAGCAATCGTAGTCGGTAACCATAGCCATGGTTGCGTAGCAAATCTCGGCTTCGCGGGCCAGCTTGGCCTCCTGCAGATTGGTCATGCCAATAATATCGGCGCCCCAGCTGCGATAGAGATTCGATTCGGCGCGGGTGGAAAACTGCGGGCCTTCCATGCACACGTAGACGCCGCCTTGCTTGGCCACGACCCCGGCGCTTTCCGCACCGAGATGAATTGCCTTGGAGACCGTCGCGCAGACCGGATCGCCAAAGGCTACGTGGCCCACGATTCCCTCCCCGAAAAAGGTGGAGGGGCGCTGCGAGGTGCGGTCGATGAACTGATCGGGAAGCACAAACTCGGTCGGCTTATGTTCCAGCTTGAGCGAACCGACGGCAGAGACGGAGATGATCCGTTCCACCCCCAGCTTTTTCATAGCAAAGATATTGGCGCGAAAGTTCAGCTCCGTGGGCAGGATGCGATGGCCCCGGCCGTGGCGGGCCAGAAAAACCACCTGCCGGCCCTCCAACTCGCCGGCAACGAATACATCTGAGGGGTCGCCAAACGGCGTACTTACCTCGATCTGGTGAGGATTACCCAGGCCGGGCATGGTATAGAGCCCGCTCCCGCCTATGATTCCGATTTCCGCCTGCTGCAAACCCGGCTCCGCACGCGCCCTGACCCGGTTCGCGTCTCTGGGAAGTGAATTGCGATTCCCTTCAAGTATACCTGCCGGCCACCCTCCGCCTGGAAGGAGCTACGCCATCAGCAGGGGCAATTGCGAAACGGCGTTAAAGAGTCTGCGTGAGAACTACTCTCTCTGAATCGAGTCCCTGCGGAACCTGTGTCATAGCAGAACCCAATAGGAAGAGGACGGGTGCCCCAGGTTCCGCAGCGACTCGATTCAGAGAGAGTAGTTCTCACGCAGACTCTTTAACGCCAGCCTGCTTTAGATCCCAGAATTCCTCTATCTCTTCCAGCGGTTTATTTTTGGTTTCGGGCACAAAGAACCAGGTAGTGATGGCCTGGGTAAGCGCCATGGCGGCGAGAAATCCGAAGGTGACCACCTTACCGATCTGGTGATAGGCGAAGGGGAAGAGCAGAACAACCAAAGCGTTGGCGACCCATTGGGTCAGCACCGGGACGGTCATTGCCAGACCACGCACATCGGTGGGAAAGATCTCGGGAAGCAGCGTCCAAAACACCGGCCCGATGCAGCAAGAGAAAAAGGCGAGATAAGTAAGAATCAGCACCAGCACCAACGGACCATGAAAGCGATTGGTGGCGACCGTCACCATTAGCGAGACCAGGGCCGCGCACATGCCGATGGACCCGATCACGTACAACGGCTTGCGGCCATAGCGGTCGATCACCCAGAAGGAAGCGATGGTAAAGACAAACTCCGTCACTCCTACCAGAAAGGTGGATAAAAGCGCACCATCGATCTTCCATCCGGCGGAGCGAAAGATAGCCGGCGCGTAGTCGACAATGGTATTGATTCCCGAAACGTGAATCAGAATAGCCAGGAAGAAACTTACCCGGAGCGCTCGCTTCACGCCGGGGCGCCGCAACGCTTGCCAGCCGCCGCCTTTATGAACGGCTGCTTCCATCTCCGCGATGGCAAGCCCGGCGCTTTGTCTGCCCGAGATCCTTGCCAGCAGGCTAAAGGCTTCTTCCTTCCTGCCGGCCATCATGAGGAAGCGCGGCGTTTCCGGCGCTATTAGCATGAGGACGAAAAAGAGTGCCGACGGGAAGATGCCGGTGAAGAACATCCAGCGCCAATTGTTGACGCCGCTGTTGCGCAACAAGTAGTTGATGCAATAGGAAGTCAGAATGCCAAGGACGATGGACAGCTGATAGAGAGCGCCCATGCGCCCTCGTACCGAGGGCGGCGAAACCTCGGCTACATACATAGGCGATAGAAGAGAGGCCGCTCCGACAGCCAGTCCGCCTATGAAGCGGGCGGCAACAAACAGGTGAAAGGTCGGCGCCAGTGCGGTCGCGATCGAGGTCAACGCGAAAAGCACGGCTACTCCAACCAGGATTCGCTTTCGCCCGAAACGGTCGGCAAACCTGCCCGCAGCGAGTGACCCCAGCACGCAGCCAAAGAGAAGTGAACTGAATGCCCACCCCAGCTCCAGGTCATTGAGCCCGAAGTGCTCCGTCAAAAACGGACCGGCGCCGGTGATGATCGCAATGTCGAAGCCGAAGAGGACGCCGCCCAGGGCGGCGGTCGCGGCCAGCAGAATCAGATAGCGGAAGTTGATTTCGATTTTCACGCGTTGCTGGAACCTGATCGTACCCGGTTTGGTGCCACTATTGGTTTTCTATTTCGATGTAGTCAACCGGGGCCGGTTCGCCCTGGTCCGGTGTTCCGCGAAGGGTGAGCGTGTCACGTGGCTTGAGGTGAACCCCGTCAACGGTGAAGAGCATGCTGGTGCTGCCGTCGAGATGGGGATCAACCACGGCCGGGGGCAGGGTTGCATTGGCCGTCCAGTGCGCCAGGGACTTGCCGTTCAGCAGCAGTTCGTACTGCGCGGCGCCGGTGCGCAGATCAAAATAACGCACGCCAATGGTGTACGTCCCGTCAGGCCGGCCGGGTTTTGTGGTGAGTGTGCACGGCGCGGGGCGATTGCAAACCACCGCCTTGCCTCCGGAGGCGGTTTCCCACGGAGTGACGTTGACGGTGGTGTATCCGTCTGCTTGCATGGACTCGGCTTCGATGCGGTCAGGATAGTGCCCGACGCGGCCCAGCTTGTCAGGGATGCCGGAGATGTTCTGGAACCATGCGGTGACCGCATCCCGCCACACGATGGCGTGCCCCGCCTCGTACTCGAAGAGCGCTAAGGTTTCGTTGTAGCGTTGGTCATCGATCAGGCCCCGCAGCGCCCGCCATCGCGACGGATAAGACCCCGCCACGGCCGCGCCCTCATAGTGCGAATCGTAGACGTACTGCACCAGGGTCTTGCCGTTGTGCAGCACGTAGTCGTAGGGAACGTGGTGCATGAAGAGCAGCAGGCTGTCAGGGCAGGTTTCCAGGGACTCGTAAATCTTGGCCAACTGGGGCGGATACTGGCCAATGAAGCCAGTGCCTGTGGCCACAGTACGGTCCATGCCGATGCCTTTCTTGTCAGCCCGGAACCATTGTCCCCAACCATTGCGTTCGGCGGATTCGATACCAGGACCATAGTGGACGCTGATGATGTTGGTCAGGCCACCCATGCCGAGCGGACCCGTGTATTGCTCGTACACCCGCCAGGAATTCGTCTGCAGGCCGTTGACAATAAAGAGGACTTTGGGATCGTTGCCGAAGGTCATCCGGGTCCAGGAGTCGATGATATACGCGGTGGTTAAATCGGGATCCCACGCCAGTTTGCCGAAGCCGTACAGGTTGGCCATGGCCATGGGGTGATGCAGCCAGTTGGCATCGAGGCCAACGTTGGCCACGGCGACAAATCCCCCCAGGGGCTGGTGGAAGGTTTTGCCCTCGACAATTTCGCTCACCGGGGTTCTGCGGTTCTGAGCGCGGAGATCGGTGTCGAGCACCCACTTCCACATGGGGACGAGGAACACCATGTGGCGCTGTTGCCCGGTGTACTCCTGCGTGACCTGCAGTTCGATGGCTTGGTTGGTGTGGCGAAGGGCGGCAAATAGGGGGGAGACGGGCTCGCGCACCTGGAAGTCGATGGGGCCGTATTTGATCTGTATCACCACGTTGGGCTCGAACTTGCCGTCGAGGGCGCGGAAGTTGTCGTAGCCGGCCCGGGCGCGGTCGGCCTTGAGGTCATTCCAGTCGAGGTGGTTGTTGTAGACAAAGCCGCGATAAAGCACCACGCCGCCGTGCGGCTGGAGTGCGCGGGCCACGGTGTTTGCCGCCTGGGCGGGCGTGCGGCCGTATTTCGATGGGCCGGGACGGCCTTCTGAATCGGCCTTGATGACAAAGCCGGCAAAGTCAGGGATAGCGCGGTAGATCTCATTCACCTTCGCCTTCCACCAGGCGGCGACTTCCGGGTTCACCGGATCGAAGGTGCGCAAATGACCCACAACCTGGGGGCTCGAAAGATCGATAGACAGGGACATGCGTACACCCCAGGGACGAAACGCATCCGCGATGCGGGCGAGTTCGTGGATCATCTCCGGGTCGAGCGTATGCAGGTTGGCGTTGACATTGTTGACGGTGGCGCCGTTGAGGCCGACCGAGGCCAGCAGCCGTCCGTACTCCGAAACTCGGCTGAGGTCGGGCCGCACGTGGCCATTGTCGAAAAAAATGCTGCGCCCGGCATAGCCACGCTCGATGCTTCCGTCGAAGTTATCCCACTGGTTGACCCAACGAATGGGAGAGGAAGGTGATTCCCTATCGGCCGCCAGGGGCTTCTGTTGCGCGATCTGCTCAAGGATGTGGAAGACGCCATAGAGCTGGCCGCGGTCTGTCCCCCCGGCGACCACCCAGTAGTGGTGGTTGTGCTCGGCGAACTGTGAGATAGCGAAGCCTTCAGAAGCAATCGGGGAAGCCGTTTTCCAGGTGGGCAGAAGACGCCGAATTTCCAGGGGAGTGCCGAGAATGAATGAGTCTTCCTCGCAGATCGTGGATGAAATCTTCAGGTTTCTCCCCAGCATTGAGTGCACCCCCCGACCAAGCTCATTGGCTGCGCTCAGGGCAACGGGAGACTTGCTGGTGGTGACGATGCAGAGCGGCAGGGTCCCATATTGCTGGGCAACTTGTGGGGGCAGTGGGGCATAACGGAGCCAACCTTCCGCTCCAGTCTCGGCGCGAAGACCGGGCACAACGGAGAGAAGGCCCAAGGCCACAAGGTTGACTGCTGCTCGCAGGCGCATTCCTGCTATCTTAGAGCGGTTTCACGATTACTGTGTCCCATCGGGCTCGGTGAGGTGGGACTTTTCTGGGGAAAGGTTCCGTGTGAAGCATCTTCACCGGCTATACGCATCGTGAAGCCGCTTTACCGTCCTTGTAAAATCAAGGCATGTCCCAGCACATCGGTATTGTTGCTTGCTCCGCGGAGGGGGCAGCTCTCTGTTATCGGTCTATCTGTTTGGGGGGTGCGGACCTGCTCGGGCCGCATGAGCACCCTGAGATCTCAATGCATACGTATTCGCTGGGCGAGTACATGAAATGTATCTATCGCGGTGACTGGCAGGGGGTGGGAGAACTGATGCTGTCCTCCGCCAATAAGCTGGCGAGCCTGGGCGCTGACTTCCTGATCTGCCCGGATAACACGATTCACCAGGCGCTCCCACTGATTGAGCAGCGGTTACCGCTGCGCTGGTTGCACATCGCTGATGCGGTCGCCACCCAAGCCGTCGGGCGCCGGTTCCGCCGACTGGGCTTAACCGGCACTCGCTATCTGGTCGAGAGCGAGGTGTATCCGGAAAAGCTGAAAGCGCGGGGACTTGAGTATGTGCGCCCGAAGGCGGAAGATCGCGAAGAAATCAATCGCATCATCATGGACGAGTTGGTTTATGGCGTCTTCAAGCCGGAGGCGGTGGCGACCTTCCGGCGAGTGATGGAGCGGATGAAAGATGAGGGCTGCGATGCCGTGGTGCTCGGCTGCACCGAGATTCCGTTGCTCATGAATGACGCGAATTCCCCGCTGCCGACGCTCGACTCCACGCGACTGCTGGCACGCGTTGCTCTGCGTCGTGCAGTGCAGAGCTGGACAGTGCCGGCGTGAATTCGTAGCAGGAAAATTCCCTCGGGGATTTTTCCCGTGCCACAGAAGACGGGTGGGGTTAGGACAGAGTTTCAAAGAGAGCGGTTGATCGCCTCGAACTCCAGCTCCAGGCCCTCATCCTCAGGTAGTATCGAAACCCTTACCTTAGCCAGCGATTCGACGATCCAGTCTGCCGCCGCGAGCTGATCGATGGTGTGAGAAAAGGTTGTGGCCAGAACCTTGCACCCCGCAGCGTGGCCCGCCCTGGTGCCTGAAGGTGAATCCTCAACCACAATACAATCCGCCGGCGCCAGGCCGAGTATCTTCGCGCCTTTGAGATAGGGCTCGGGATGCGGCTTGCCATTCGTCACCCTGTCGGCAGTGATGATGTGCTCCGGCACCGGAACTCCGGCGAACGCTAGCCGGCTGCGCGCCAACCGTTCCGTGGCCGAGGTGACGATGGTCCAGTACTTTCGCGGCAGCAACTGCAGAATCGATGTCACGCCTTCCAGGACCTCGAGTCCTTCGTTGTCGCCAACCTCGAGATCTTCAATCACTTTGAGTTCAGCCTCGTGGTCGGCATCGGGCCTCAGCGTGCGCACGGTTTCAATGGCCCGCATTCCGTGCGCCGTCCTGATCGTTTCTCGCACGTCGAGCCCATGGCGCTCAGCCCAGGTCTGCCAGCTTCGCTCGACCGATCCGAGCGAGCTGATCAGCACTCCATCCATGTCAAAAAGCAGGCCCTTGGTTCGTATCTTGATCATGCGCCGTCTCCCATGGCAAAGTTTCGTCCTGCTTCAAGCAGTGCATTCAGAGAAGCGCGAGAGCCGCTCTCAGCGTATATGCGCAACAACGGCTCCGTTCCAGAAGCACGTAGCAACAACCAGCTCTCCGCGGATTGCGGTTCCGGATTATTGAGATAAAACTTCATGCCATCCAGGGTCTCCAGGCGCAAGACCGGCATACCGGCAAACTCCTTGACTCCGGCCGCTGCGCGGCGGATGGCCGACTGTTTGAGCGTCTCCGGAATGTGCAGGTCAAGCCGTCCGTAATAATGCTCGCCATATTCTTCCTGCAGCGTGCTCACCAGCGAGCCCAGCGTCCGGCCTTCTTCCGCCATGATGTTGGCTAGAAGCAATGCATTGAGCAGCCCATCGCGTTCCGGCAGATGCCTGCCAATACCGATGCTGCCCGATTCTTCACCGCCGATGAGAATGTCCTTCTCCAGCATCAGTTCGCATACATGTTTGAAGCCGATGCCATGCTCGTAAACTTTGCGACCGTATCGGGCCGCGATCCGATCCACCATTTTGGTTGTATTGAAAGCGCGAGCCACATCGCCGGGCCAGTGCTTGCGTTTGAGCAGCCACTCCAGCAGGAGACAGTAGATCTTGTTGGCATCGACGAAGCGACCCTCCTCATCCACCGCGCCAATGCGGTCCGCGTCACCGTCGGTGGCAAAGCCGGCCTGGCAGTGGTGCTCCAGGACGGCGACCTCGAGCGCCCGGATGTGGGGCGGAATCGGCTCCGGCTGGATGCCGGGAAAGAGAGGATTCAGTTCGGCCCGTATCTCGACGTGGTCAATGCCCATGCGGGAGAAGATGCCGGAAAGGACGCCTCGTCCGGCGCCGTACATGCAGTCGATGGCGTATTTTTGCCGGCTTGCGGCGATCTTCTTGAGGTCGGCGAAGACCGAGATGGCCTCGACATAGGGGCTAAGAAAGTCAGCCTCGGTAATAGCACCGCGGGAGGGTGCTACCGGTCGTTCCCTCCCCAGGTAGCCCTCGATGGTTGCCATGATCGCTGGGCTGCCTGATCCTCCATAGCTGGCTTTGAATTTCACCCCGTTCCATTCAGCCGGATTGTGGCTGGAGGTGATCATCACCCCGCCCGCCGCGCGCAGATGCTTTACCGCATAGGAAAGAGCCGGTGTCGGGATGATGCGGTCAGAGAAGCGCACCGGGATACCGGCAGCAGCGGCCACTTCGGCAACAATCTGCGCAAAGCGCTGCGACATGAATCGAGTGTCGTAACCGATGCACACGCCGCGGGCCGGATCCTCTTGCTGGCGAACATAGTGAGCGATGGCCCCGGCAGCGAGGCGGACGTTTTCATCGGTGAAGTCGTCAGCGAGAATGCCCCGCCAGCCATCCGTGCCGAAATGAACTTGTTTTTGTTTCAAATCAATTCGTCGTGTTTTCCGGCGAGTTCGCTAACCACGCGGCGTACATCTTGCGAACGCTCCCGGGTAGTGATCAGGATGGCGTCTTCGGTTTCTACTACGACCAGATCATCGACCCCGACCAGCGCAACAAATTTCTCCGGGCTGTAGACATAGTTGTTGCGCGCGTCAATGCCCACCATGCCCTTGGCCTCAGTAACGTTGCCATCCTTCGCATTGCCCTGCGCCAGTTGATGTTCGTAGAGGGCATCCCACGAACCCAGGTCGTTCCAGCCGAACTCGGCCGGCAGGCAGTAGATATTCGAATGGTGCTCGCCCTTGGCTGAGCGGGGCTCGAGCACGGCGTAATCGATGCTGATGTTTTCGCACTTTGGGTAGAGGTCGCGAAAAACCTGCTCGAACCGCGGAGTTCCATAGGCGTCGGCAATCTGCTGCAGGAAAGGCGCGGTCTCAGAGAGATGCTCGCGGATGGCGTGAGCCAGGGTGCGGGCGGTCCACAGGAAAATGCCGCTATTCCAGTAGTAGTTGCCGGCGAGCAGAAACTCTTCTGCACGCTCCCGGTTGGGCTTCTCGGTAAAACGGCGGACGCGCTTGACGCCGTGAGACAGAACGTCTCCGGTCTCGATGTAGCCGTACCCGGTCTCCGGCCGGATAGGCTTCACCCCCAGCACTACGATGTTTTCCCCTGCTGCGGCCAGGGAGATACCGTGCTCAATGGTGGCCCGATACTTCTGCTCATCGGTGATCACGTGGTCGGCGGGGAAGATGCCCAGCACCGCATCGGGAGCGGTTCGCTCGATGAGGAACGCCGCCAAACCCGCTGCAGGCGCGGTGTTGCGCGCCGCCGGCTCGCAGATGATCTGCTCCCCCAGCATGGTCTGCAGTTGTTCGGAGATGGCCTTGGAGAGCAGGTCGTTGGTGATCACCCAAAGCTCGTTCGCGGTGGCTAACGTACCCAAACGATCCACGGTGCTTTGAATCATGGTGCGCGCGCCATCCAGCACCAGGAGCTGCTTGGCGCGCCAGCGGCGGCTCCTGGGCCAGAACCGTGTACCGCTGCCGCCTGCCAGGATAATGGGGCGAAACTCGACTTTAGCTTGCATCTGCTCCTGTCTCATGGAGTGCTTAGGAAAGACTGGCGAAGAACTTTCTCATCCTGACCAGGCCTTCTTCTATGTCGCTGTGGGAGACGGCGTAGGAGAGCCGGATATGCTCCTGGGTGCCGAATGCCTCCCCAGGAACCGCGACTACATGCGCTTCATGCAGCAGGCGGGTGGCCAGCTCGGTTGCCGTCTTTGCGCCTGGCTTGCCGAGGAAGGATGACACGTTGGGGTAGACATAAAACGCGCCGTCGGGCTGGGTGCAGGTGATGCCGGGAATGGCCCTCAGTCCGGCCAGGATACGGTCGCGTAACTGGAGATAATCAGCCCGCATCTCGGCCACGCATTCCTGGGGACCGTTGAGCGCGGCGATGGCCGCTTTTTGCACAAATGCCGCGGCCGAGGAGGTCGACTGGCTCTGCAGCTTGCTCATGGCAGCGATGATGGGCTTGGGTCCGAGCGCGAAGCCGGCACGCCAACCGGTCATGGCGTAGGTCTTGGAGAGGGAGCCGAGCACGATCACGTGCTCCTTGGCCTCGACAAAGGAACCGCCGGAGACGGGAGCACCGGCAGATTGCAGGTACACATAACACTCATCGAGCAGCAGGAAGATTCCCCGGGCGTGGGCCAGCTTCACGATGCGCTCCAGTTCGCCGGGAGAGACTACCGAACCGGCCGGGTTCGAGGGCGTATTGAGAATGATGGCCTTGGTCCGCGGAGTAATCGCGCGCTCGATGGCATCGGCGGTAATGCGGAAGTTTTCCGCTTCCTGGGTGGGCAGGAGCACGACTTTGCCGCCCGCGTATTGAACAATGTCCTTGAACGACACCCAGTAAGGGACGGGCAGAATGACCTCATCGCCATGGTCCACCAGCACCTGGATGGCATTGAAGAGCGCCAGCTTGCCGCCGGTGGTGAAGACCGCTTCGTCGGGGGTGTAGTCGGAGCCGAAGTCGCAGGCGTGGCGCTGCACGATCGCTTTTCTGAGCTCGGGGATGCCGGCGACCACGGTGTAGCGGGTGAAGTTAGCTTCGATGGCCGCGACGGCTGCGTCTTTGATGTGGCGCGGGGTAGCGAAATGGGGTTCGCCGGCGCCGAAGTCGACCAGCTGGGCGCCCTGGGCCCGCAGTCTGGCTGCCTCGGCGGTAACGGCCATGGTGGCTGAAACTTCAATACGGCCGATGCGATCGGCAAAGAGATTGGCAGCGATAGGTGCGCTCATCCCTACTATCTTGGCAGACTCCGGCCCCTTCGCGGAAGCAGCAAAGTGAGCACGAGGCTACTTGCGGTACTGTCGCTCCAAGATCCGCTCAGCCGCCAGCAGGTCCTCTTCGGTATCGACTCCAATGGTGTCGAAGGGAGTGGGCACCACGTGGATGCTGATTCCCTCCTCCAGCCAGCGTAGCTGTTCCAGCCGTTCGACCGATTCAAGCGGGCTCGGCGGTAACTCCGCAAAGCGGCGCAGGGCAGCCTTGCGGTAGGCGTAGAGGCCGATGTGCTTGCGTGGGGAGAGGGGAGTGCCCCTCTGGTACGGGATGGTAGCGCGAGAGAAGTAGAGCGCTTTCCCGTTGTTTGCCGTGACCACTTTCACGGCGTTGGGATCGTCGAGCTGCTCAGGCGAGCAGAGGGTTGAAAGCGTAGTGACCTGCGCATCGGTCCGGGAGAAGGGCCAGAGAAGGGCGTCAATGTGCTCCGGCCGAAGCAACGGCTCGTCTCCCTGGATATTCACGTAGATATCGGCATCGACCGCGGCCGCCACGGCATGGACCCGATCCGTGCCGCTGGCCAGCGCCGCGGAGGTCATGATGCTGGGCCAGCCCTGTGAGTCGGCGTAGGCAACTACCTCCTCGGAATCCGTGGCAATCAACACCTGGTCGAGCCGCCGGCACTCGAGCGCAGCGCGATAGACCCAGCCGAGCATGGGAACACCAGCGATGGGGCGAAGCACCTTGCCCGGCAACCGGGTAGAGGCGAGCCGGGCCGGGATGACAGCCACCACACGTTCACTCATGATGCGTTGGAGTGGAACGGGTCGGATCCCAACCTGTCTGCCTCGTCCTCGGGGCTGGGGATATCCAGGTTGACGACGATGGGTTCCTGGCCGCTGCGCACGATGACGGCTTCCACCGGCTGGTCCTTACGCGCGTTCAGTTCCTGATGGGGGGCGAAAGGAGGGACGTAGACAAAATCTCCCGGTCCGGCCTCATCGACAAATTCGAGCTGCTCTCCCCAACGAAAGCGGGCGCGCCCGCGCACGATGTAGATCACCGTCTCCAGCTCGCCGTGGTGATGAGGGCCGGTTTTCGCGTTGGGGTGGACCACGACCGTGCCTGCCCAAAGCTTCTGCGCGCCCACGCGCGCATAGGAGATGGCCTCGGCCCGGGTCATGCCAGGCGTCTGCGGAGTGTTGCTGTCCAGCTCACCGCTGCGCACGATGCGCAGGCCGGACGCCGGTCCAGTGTTGGAAAAGGACATGTATGGCACCCATTATCTTCTCGCAAGTGTATAGCGTCCTGCAGTTTACCCGGCTCAGCCGCGCCCCGGTAAAATGGTAGTAAACCGACTTATTTTCAGGAAACAAGCTCAGGCGGATGAATTTGTGGAGGTTGCCCGTGGCAACTGGCAAGAGCAAGAGCCCTGATTACGGGGTGGACGCGCCCCATGTCTTGCGCAATCTCTTTCTCATCGGCACGGCTTGCCTTCTTGTCGGAATCTTTGGGCCGCGCCAAATCCACTTTGGACAAGTCACGTTTCTTCCGCGCCCGATGTTGTTTTGGACGGGTTCCTTGCTGGTCCTCGAAGGGTTTCTCTTCCTCGTCTATGTGAAAGTCGGCAAATACCATCATCGGGATCGGATGCTGTCGCTGCACAAATGGCGCGGTGACGAAGAGGTGCTGGATGTTGGTTGTGGCCGCGGTCTGCTGCTGGCGGGAGCGGCGAAACTGCTGTCCAGCGGCGGAAGGGCCACGGGCATCGATATCTGGTCCAACGTGGACATGGGTGACAATTCCGAAGCCGCTACGCTACACAACCTGGAACTGGAGGGAATCAGCGATCGTTGTACCTTACTCAGCGTTCCCGCGCAGGATATGCCATTTCCCGACGGAACCTTCGACGTCATCCTTTCCAATTTGTGCCTGCACAACATCTATGAACGCGAAACCCGTCGCCGCGCCGTGCAGCAGATTGTCCGGGTGCTGAATCCCGGAGGCGTTGCCATCCTTTCCGATTACAAGCTGACGGGAGAATGTGCCGAGCAGCTTCGCCAGGCGGACCTGCTAGTCGAAAGGCGGTGGGGGAATCCGCTCTACACCTTTCCGCCGCTGCGCATCGTCGTTGGTCGTAAACGGCGGGGTGAAGGCTAAGTGGCGGCGAAACTTGTCAACCTATAAGCGCGCGGAGCTTAGCTCGAACATCCGCGAGTTCGGCTGCTGAGACGGCGTCTTTCTTGCGGGCGCGAAGCTTGCGCCAATCGAGGTCATACCACGTGACCCTTATCGGGCACATAAGAGCGGGTTGTCACCAGGCTTCTTTACCGGAGGCTGGACCAAAGTCAACCTCCTCGTGCAAGTTCTTGCGGGTGATTTGCTTCAGCAGGTCATTGAGGTCATATTCTCTAAGCCGTACCGGCTCGATAACAATGCGACCCGCCTCTTCGCGCACATCCACATCTTCATTGAGCTCCAGGCGTGCCGCCTGCATAACGGCGGCCGGAATACGCACCGATGCGCTATTTCCCCATTTCTTGACCACAGCTCTCATATTGTTCCTATTCGCCGCGTCGGCATTGTCGCTGCATCCTGTTCCATTTCGTCCGACGTGTCAACATTGTAGATACATGGGCCGGTTCAGAGTCAGGTAGAACCGGCTGTGAGGTCTTCAGACACGTTGGAGGATGCCCGACCGGGCGTGAAGGCATTGGATTCTGACCATGCGACTCGTCAGACGCTGATACTGGCCCGGCTGCGCGGCGTGGATTGGTTAATCTCAGCGACTTTTTGCGCGGCTAAAGCGCACGAATTTCCGTTACCGTCAGGAGGTCATGGATGCGATACTCGCTGAGCAGGCCGGCGAATGAACCCCTGGCAGAACCCCTCCCCGACGGGTTTAATCCCGAGACAACTGTTGTAGAATCAACATAGGGCGGCGTAGCTCAGATGGTTAGAGCGACGGACTCATAACCCGTAGGTCGGCCGTTCGATCCGGCCCGCCGCCACCAAATCCCACCCGCATCGTAGCCCGATTGGTTCCGGGCTGCGTCTAACCCAGTAGTATTATTTGTTTAGACCATACTTATGGTCCAAAGTGGAGCTATGTCCCGAACCTTTACACGTGCTGTCTTTGGTGTCTCGATCTTGTTGGTGGCATTAGTCTTCCTCGGTGGATTAGGCCCGAGCCGTGTGCGTGCTGATTCGGAGCAGGACGGTGCTTACCCTGAGATGGAGGTCTATAGCGAGGTTCTGAAGAAGGTTCAGACCGACTACGTGGTCGACCCCAACATGACTAAAGTCACGGTTGGTGCGTTGCACGGGCTGCTCGAATCACTCGATCCCGACTCCAGCTACCTGACCCCGGACGAATATAAGGCATATAAGCTGCACAGCAACGAAGGCACGGCACAGGTTGGATTGAATATCTCCAAGCGCTATGGATACGCAACCGTGGTCTCGGTCGAGCCGGGAAGCCCGGCGGAAAAAGAACAAATCGAAGACGGCGATATCCTCGAGGCCATCGAGGGACATTCGACCCGGGAGATGTCGCTGGTGATGATCCGCCTGTTGCTCGAGGGCAAGCCAGGAACCAATGTGACCTTTTCGCTGGTCCGGCCGCGCAAAGCAGAGCCAGACAAGATAACGCTGACCCGTACCGTAGCGCCGGCTCCTCCCCTGGGTGAGACGCAATACGACAGCAGCAGCATCCTGTACCTCAAGCCAGTCGTGCTCACCAAAGAGCGCGTGTCGGAAATCGCCAGCCGCCTGAAGGCGATGCAGAAGAACGGAAACAAGAAGGTCTTGCTGGATCTGCGTGACGTTGCCGAAGGGGACGAGGATCAAGGCGTACGCCTGGCCAATTTCTTCCTGCAGTCGGGAACCATTGCGACCCTCTCGGGACAGAAATATACCTACGAGGCCTTTAATGCCGATCCCTCCAAGTTCATAACCGGGGCTCCGCTGGTGGTCCTGGTAAACCATGGCACCTCCGGGCCGGGAGAGATTGTTGCCGCGGCGGTTCTCGATAATAAGCGAGCCGATGTGGTGGGAGACAGAACCTTCGGTGAGGGCTCCGTGCAGAAAACGATGGAGCTTCCGGACGGCGCTGCGCTGATCCTTTCCGTGGCCAAGTATGCTTCCCCGCTGGGCAAAAAGATCCAGGACGACGCGGTGACGCCGAATGTCGTGGTCGCGGCCAGCCAGGACGATGAGGAGACAGGCGCGGCAAAAACTCCAAAGTCGGATGATCAATTGACCAAGGCGCTCGATATCCTGAAACAGAAGAGCGCCTGATCCGGATTTATTATTGACTGGGCAAGCTCCAACTTCGGGCGCTGGCAGCTTTCGTCCGCCCGGCGTGTCAGGCACGTCCCCCTCGGTGCCTATGAAGCTGGCGGGTAGCATTACCTTTCTTCTGCTGATGGCGCTCGCCATTATCGCCGGGTCATTGACCGGCCTCATGCTGGTGTACTCCGTCGACCTGCCGCAAATAGCGGACCTGGAAAAATATCGTCCTATCACCAACACCGACCTGCTTGACGTGCACGGCCGTGTCTTTGGCTCGTTTGCCCTGGAACGGCGCATCGTAGTTCCCTACGAAGCGATTCCCCCTGTGCTGCGCCAGGCGGTGATATCAATCGAGGATAAGAATTTTGAGAGCCATTGGGGAGTCAATATCTTCCGCGTGCTGGGCGCGGCCTATCACGATCTGACCTCGAACGGTCGCACTCAGGGCGCCTCCACCCTGACCATGCAACTGGCGCGCAATCTCTTTCTCTCCAGCCAACAAACCTTCGGCCGCAAGCTGCAGGAAGTTTTTCTTTCCATCCAGATCGAGCACGCGTTTACCAAGCAACAGATTTTTACCCTGTACGCCAATCAGATCTATCTGGGCCAGGGTGTTTATGGATTCGAGGCGGGATCGGAATACTACTTCAGCAAACACGCTCGTGACCTCACGCTGCCGGAAGCGGCGTTGCTGGCGGGTTTGCCCAAGAGCCCGGTGGGATATTCCCCCATCTTGAATCCCGACCGCGCTTTCCGGCGCCGGAATATGGTCATCAACTCCATGCTCGAAGACGGAGTGATCACCAATGCGCAAGCCAATGCAGCCAAGGCCGCTCCCCTTGGTCTGCATATTGAGCCCCCGTCCAACAGCGTCGCCCCCTGGTTCGTGGAAGACGTGCGCCGCGAATTGGAACGTCAGTTCGGCAGCGAGCAGGTGCATGAGGAAGGTCTCCGCGTTTACACCACCCTGGATCTGGATCTGCAGCAGGCCGCCAATCGCGCCGTGCTCGACGGATTGGCGGCGCTGGAACGCCGCCACGGTTGGAAGGGCAATCTGCTCAATGTGCTCGCGGCCGGCGGATCGCTTGACGATTTCCACCACCCCGACTGGCGCCAGCCACCCACGCCGGGATCGTACATGCACGCCCTGGTGACGAATGTATTGCCCTACCAGGTGACAGCGCGCATCGGCCAGCAGCAGGTGATTTTAGGTCCGGATGATTTTGCCTGGACCAAGCAGCGGGATGCAGAGAATTTTCTTCATCCAGGCGACATTATCTACGTGCACATTGTTCCTTCGGCTGATTCCAACCTGGTGTTACATGCTGTGCTGGAGCAGGATTCCGGTATCGAGGGATCTTTGATGGCGGTGGATAATACCTCCGGTGAAGTATTAGCTATGGTCGGTGGGCGCGACTTCAACCTGTCGCAGTTCAACCGCGCCACGCAGGCAGAGCGGCAGACGGGATCTTCCTTCAAACCCTACGTCTATACCGCTGCGGTGGAGGCAGGGGCACGTCCGGATGAGAGTATCGTCGATGCTCCGGTCACATTTACGACCGGCGTTGGCCCTTATACACCGCACAATTACGACGACACCTTCGAAGGGCCGGTGTCGCTGGTGCACGCCTTTGCCGATTCGCGAAATATCCCCGCGGTCAAACTTGCGGAACGCGTCGGTATCCGCAAGGTGATTGCCACGGCACACCAGTTTGGCTTGACCAGCAATATGCCGCCGTTTCTCCCCGTGGCGCTGGGCTCGGTGGAGGCTACTCTGCAGGAGCAGGTGGCGGCTTTTAGCAGCTTTCCCAACGACGGGGTGCGCCTTGGGCCGCACCTCATTCGCAAGGTAACCAACGCGGATGGGCTCACGTTGTCGGAGAGCCCGGCCACTGTAGCCGAGTCCACCAGCATGAAGACGGCGCGCATCATGATGACCTTTTTCAAGGCGGTCATCCAGCCCGGCGGCACAGCCGCTGCGGCGGAGGTGCTCCATCATCCGCTGGGTGGCAAGACAGGGACGACGACTGACTTCAACGACGCCTGGTTCATCGGGTTCTCTCCCTCCATCACCTGCGGGGTTTGGGTTGGCTACGACAGCCGTCAGTCTCTGGGGGACAAAGAGAGTGGCGGTCATGCCGCGCTCCCGCTTTGGATGGACTTCATGAAGGTGGCCATCGCCGACCGGCCGGACGAGCACTTTGCCGGAGATGTACGGCCGCTGCCATCGACCAATATAGCCCTGAAGACGGCGACCACACGGCCGGCAGGCCAGCCGGCGGCCGTAGCCACTCCCCAGTAGGCCTCTGGCCCCCTGACAAAGGGCGGGTGCCCCATATCTCGCTCGTTTTTCGCGAGATATGGGATTCCAGCGATGTTGACCGCTGAGTCCATCGGATGAATCGAGAGTCAGAGGGAAAAAGCGGTGGTATCCCACATCTCGCGAAAAACGAGCGAGATGTGGGGCACCCGTCCCTTGCTAGGAAACGAGAGGCTGACCCGTGCGGGGCTGAGTTCTCACGCAGACTATTTAGTCTTTCCCAGCAGACGGGCCAAGTGCAGGTAGCGCTTCGCCTGGGCAACATCGCGCATGATCTGCTCTTTCAATGCCTCGGGCGAGGGCCAGCGCCGCTCCTCACGCAGCCGGCGATGGAAGAGAAGTCTCAGGGGCGTCTGATCGGAGAGGGCCAGCGGGTGAAAATTCAGCAGGTGCGATTCCACCGCAAAGGAATCTGCGCCAAAGGTTGGCCGGTTGCCCACGTTGGTCACCGCATCGAACCATTCCCCGGCAATCCGCAGCTGGGTGACGTATACGCCGTTGGGCGGTAGCAGCTCCTGATAGGGCGCCAGGTTGATGGTGGGAACCGTGAGCGTCCCACCGATCCCGCGTCCACGGGCAGGCGTGGAATCAATGAAGAAACCATGCCCCAGCAGGGCACGCGCGGTGCGCAGCTCGCCCCGGGAAAGCAATTCCCTGATCTTACTGCTGGAAACAGTCAATCCTCCGACCTGGCATGCACCGTGGATCACCACTTCGAAACCAAGCGCGCGGCCCAGTTCGCTCAACTCGGCTACACCCCCTTCAGCACGGTAGCCAAAACGGAAGTTGGTTCCTTCATGGATCTCGACGGCTCGCAATGCATTACGCACGATGGTGGTGACGAATTCCGTCGCCCGCATGTGGGAGAGCTCAGCGGTGAACGGAAGCACCAGGACGGCGTCGACGCCGGCGTCCCCCAGCAGCTCCAGCCGCGTCTCCAGCGGAGTAATGAGCCTGGGGCAGGTTTCCGGCCGCAGAAAACGCAACGGATGGGGATCAAAGGTAACCGCTACGGAATGCGATGACCGGGCCGTGGCGCTTTGCCTGAGCCTCTCAAGAATGAACTGATGGCCAAGATGGACACCGTCGAAGTTTCCAATGCTAACGACCGTGCTCCCGAAGTTCTGAGGAATCTCGCCAAGGTTGCGGAAGACGCGCATGGTCAGATCTCGAAAGGAATACGCAACCCGTCGTAAGCGAGTTGGATATTTTCCGGAAGCTCGTTATTGGTTTCCGCGTGCAGCAGGTCATGCGACATGTGGGTAAAGAACGCGCGCCGTGGTTTCATTCGGGCCACAAATCCAACAGCCTGGTCCAGAGTCGCGTGGCTGGAGTGCGGCGTCTTGCGCAGGGCATCCAGAATGACCACATCAAGGTTCTCGAGCAGCACCAGGCTGCTTTCTGGGATGTCATTCATATCGGTCAGATAAGCGGCGTTGCCAAAGCGGAAGCCGGCGACTTCAATCCTGCCGTGGGTGAGCGGAACTCGGTGAAAGACTGCGCCCTCGACCTCCACCGACTTCCCCAGGCGATGCATTTCCACCCGGGCGCGGGTGGGATACGGGGAATCAGGGTCGAAGGTGTAATCAAATATCCGTTCAATCACGTTGGCGGCATCATCATCTGCATAGAGCGGGATTTTGCTCTTGCGCTTGAAGCTGAGCGGGCGCAAGTCGTCGAGGCCAAGGATGTGATCGGCATGAGAGTGGGTATAGAGTACGGCGTCCACGTGATCGATGCCCTCACGCAGGGCCTGCATACGGAAGTCCGGTCCAGTGTCGATCAGCACCCGATGTCCAGCCCACGTGACTGCGATGGATGGGCGTGTGCGGCGATCGCGCGGGTCAGCCGAGGTGCAGACGCGGCAGGTGCAGCCGAGCGTCGGCACCCCCATCGAGGTGCCACTGCCAAGAATAGTGATCTCTGCTCGATGTATGAGACGCTCCCTCGGAAAGCGGAAAAGCTCTATGCATTTTTGCTAATGGCGTTAGACCAGGAAACTGAACTCGACGCGGCCATTCCGCTAAAGAATGGCCGCACATAACTGATCCCACCGGACCACCGTATTAGCAAAAATGCGTTAACGGGGTTTGCCCGCTTGCGGAGGCCGCTGGGCAGAACTGGCAATGGCATTCGTGATCTCGAGAAATGACATGCGCAGATCGAAGAGCGCATTCTGCAACAGCCGCTTCTCCTGCTCGGAGAGATTGCCCTTGGTCTTTTCATCCAGCACGCTGAGCATGTCAATGCTTTGCCGTGCCCCCAGAATGTCGATGCGTGGCTGCTCGTTGGGTGCTGAGCCGGCGCCCATCTGCACCGCCGCGGTCATGTAAAGGGACTGCACCAGGCGATCGAAGTTCATCGCGGGTGCGGCAGATTGGCCTGGATTGGCCTTGAGAAACATATCGTCCAGGCGGCGGGCCGAAGCATGGTATTCCTGGCGCTGCTGCGCGGATTCGGCCGCGGTGGGCTCGGGGATAGTTTCCTCTTCGTCCGCCGTCAGCGCGTCCGGTTCATCCAAATCAGGATGTACCGCCTGGGTCGTGACGGCTGCCTGCTGGCTCACGGACGTCTTGCTTCGCTCAGCGACGGCAGGCGGCGCGCTGCTCTCGCTGGCCGTGCCCTCGCGCAGCTCGCCTTCGGCGGTGAACTTGCGACGATCAGTTACGGTGAATTGCGGTTCTTTCTCGCGCATGGTCTTTTCCAATCATTGTTTGTAACGCTGCCCTGATACTGAAATCACATTAACTCTTGTCCGGCAGGCTCGGGTTCGGTTCAGCTAGCCGGATGAGGCCCCAGGGACCTTGGGCGGCGCGGCCAGCGCGGTTGCCACCCCTCCGTCATAGGTGATCTCGGCATTGCGTTCTAATACTTCGATGCGGATAAAACCCAGCGCAAGGACTCGCGGCACGCAGGCGCTCGATAACGATGCGGTACTGGTTACGCGGCCTACGGATTGTTCGCCACTGCGCAGATCAATTGGGAGTTGGAGAGGCGGCGTGCCATGCAGGGCAAATTGCCGGAACTGGCGGTTCACTTTCCCCCGGGAACGAATGCGTTCCACGATTTCCTGGCCCAGATAGCAGCCCTTGCTGAAGTTGAGCGCCCGCGTCTGAGCTGTTTCCTGCGGCAGGTCGCGATCATTGAGATCGATACCGTAGAGCGGGGTCGCCTCCAGCACGCGCAGCGCTTCCACTGCTTCAAGCCCGCATGGAGTGGCGCCGGCGGCCTGCAGCGTCTCCCAAACGGCAAGCACATGCTCGGGGGCAAACCATAGTTCAAAGCGGGGAACGGCAACATGGTAGGCCTCGATGATGGTGCAGGGCACCTCGCCGATGCGGGCTACGCTCATGCGCGCATTTTCCCCGCTGGAAGCTGAGGGCGAGAAGCCCAGCGTTGCCAACACCCGCGGCGCGGCCGGTCCGGCCAATGACAAGGCGGTCCACTGTTGGCTAACATCTGCCAGCTCAACATCGTCCATTATGATGAAGTGATCGAGATGACCAATCAGGGCCGGGATCTGGTCAAAGCTCGTATCCAGCAGCAGATCACCGGAGCGCCGATAAACGTAGCAGTCACCCTGGATACGCCCTTGGACGCTCAGCAGAAAGCTGTAATTTCCCTCTCCTTCGGGGAGCGACTGCACTGTATTTGAGACCATACCGTTCAGCCAGCGCAGGCGGTCGCCGCCGGTTACCAGTATTTTGCCCCTCCAGCCCAGATCACTGACCCCGGCAGAGTGTAGGAGAGAATCTATCTCGCCTGCCAGACCGTCAAAGACACGGGGCGTCAACGTGCCGCAATGCGGGGCAGCCTCGAGCAGAGCCTCCTGGGGCTGGAGGGCAGCGAGCAAATGAGTGACGACGGGGTTGGGCCTAGCCTGCTGGGCAGCACCGGGAGTAGTTATCGGGTCGGCTGTGGGATGGGTCTGAGGCTGGCTCATAGCAGAAAGCACAATAAAATTATAGCCTTGCAGCAGAGCGAGTGCGGCGCAGCGCAAGGGCGACCCGGATTTTCTGTACGCTGCGCTGGAAATGACCGCGGGTGCGGCTTTCATTAAGGAAAGCCGCATGAACTTCGCCAACGCCACCAGCTACACAGAAAATCCGGGGGAAGCCGGGAAAAGGACGAAGAATGAAGCTTATCTGCAAGAAGCCGTACAGTTCCCTCGCGGCACTGGTCTTAGCCTGCTTGACGGTTTATGCCTTCTCTCAAGACACCTCGCACGGCTCGCAGACCCCGGGCTCCCAGACGCCGGCGCCGCAGGCACAGAAGGAGACCCGCATCACTCCCGAGCAGACTAAGGAGCTCTTCCGTTCAATCAATCAAATCCTTACCTTTGCCAGCGATGATACCCAGCTGCAGATTCACCATGAGGTAAAGAAGAGGCTCATCACCCGGGAGCAGGTGGAGAAATACATTCTGGACAAGTTTAAGGATGACAAAGACGCCAAGCGTATGCAGCGCGAAGAGATCGTGCTCAAGAAGTTCGGACTGCTTGACCGGGATTTTCAGTTGCAGCCCTTCCTCGTGAGTCTGTTGAAAGAACAAATTGCCGGCTATTACGACAACAAGACGAAGACCGTGAACTTATTGGACTGGGTTTCGCCGGAGGAGCAGAAGCCGGTGATGGCGCATGAGCTGACCCATGCCTTGCAGGATCAGCATACGGATCTGGACAAATGGGAGCCCGAAGATCCGGATACGATTTCCAAGAACGTTACCGAGGACAATCAGCGCCTGGAGATCGACGAGCGGGACACGGCCCGCGACGCCGTCCTCGAAGGGCAGGCCATGGCGGTGTATCTGGACTACACGCTGAAGCCCGCCGGCAAGAGTCTGCTGACGTCTCCGGACGTGATGCGCACTCCGCAAGACTACACGGATACATCTGACAGTTCACCGGTCATGGCTCGGGCGCCTCTGCTGTTGCAGCAGTCGCTTCTTTTTCCCTATCGCGACGGGCTGGGATTCGAGCAGCGGCTGTTGAAGGATAAAGGCGCGCAATATGCCTTTGCCGGCGTCCTGGACCGGCCGCCTTCAACCAGCTACGAAATTATGAACCCGCGCGCCTACGAACGCAGGGTAACGGTTCCGTTGCTGCGCATGCCCGACGTGCATGGACTGCTGGAAGCCGACTACCAGCCCTACGACATCGGCGTAATGGGCGAGCTCGATGTGCGCATTTTGACCGAGCTTTTCGGCGGTCCGGAAGAAGCCGCGATGCTTACGCCGCAATGGAAGGGCGGCCTCTACTACGCAGTGCAAAGCCGCAAGGCGCATACGGCCGAGGAGCAGGCATCTACCTCTTCGGTTGCGCTGCTTTATCTTTCCGCATGGCGAAGCGAAGCTGCGGCAACGGAGTTCGCCAAGCTTTACGGGCGGGAGTTGAACAAGAAATATTCCGGAGTGGTGCGCGATCCGGCTGCGGAATCTGATTCCACCGAGCAGGTTTATAACGGGAGTGAAGGACCGGTGTTGATTGTGCGCCAGGGGAACCAGGTGTTCGTGAGCGAGAGCTTTGACCTCACCACGGCGCGCAAACTCCAGTTTCTCTTCTTTGGGGCGCAGGAGAGCCCGGATACCCAGCAAGCGGCGCATGCCTCACCTCCGGTTGACGAATTGACCACGCAGCTGACAAGGATGATGGCCAGCTGCGGCCTGATGAAAGCATCTTTGCGGCACTAGCGCACTTTCCTTCTACGCTGCGCTGCAGCGTGGGGCTCGGCAGCCTCGATTCTCAAACAGGCTCTCTACCCGCTAAAGTAAAGGTGAGCAGGGAAGATCATGCAGATACGGTTTGCTTTTGGCCACCATGGTTTGGATGTCACGTTACCCGAGGGTCCCCGTTACGAGATCATCGAGAGCCGCTCCGCATCCGCTTTACGGGATGTCGCGGTTGCCCTCAACCTGGCTCTGGACCACCCCATCGGCAGCCAGCCGCTGTCGGCCCTGGCGGCGGGCAAGAAAACGGCAGCGATTTCGGTCTGCGATATCACCCGGCCTGCGCCCAACTGGCTTACTCTGCCACCGCTGCTCCAGCGCTTGCACGATGCCGGCATTCCGGCGGACGGCGTCACCATCCTGATTGCGACCGGATTACACCGCGGAGCCACCGCAGACGAGATCAACGCCATTCTCGGACCAGAAATCGCAGCCAAGTACCGCGTGGTCAACCATGACGCCCGGGCACTGGCGCAGCATCGCTGGCTGGGAAAGACCGGCCGAGGCATTCCTGTCTATATCGACGGGCGCTTCATGGCGGCCGATTTGCACATTACCTTGGGCTTTATTGAGCAGCACCTTATGCTGGGATTTTCCGGCGGCCGCAAGCTGGTGGCCCCGGGGCTAGCCGCCCAGGAGACCATCAAGGTCATCCACTCGCCTTTGTTCATGCGGGAACCGATGGCCACGGAGGGATCGATCACTGAGAACCCTCTGCATGCCCAGCTGCTGGAAATTGCCAGGATGGCCGGGCACGACTTCATTCTGGATGTGACCCTGACCCAGGCCCGCGAAGTCTCCGGCATCTTCGCCGGCGATCCTGTTCAGGCGCATGCTGCGGGAGTCCAATTTCTGCGCACCACCTCGCTCGAGAGGCTTTCCGGATTGGCGGATGCCGTCATTACCAGTGCGGCCGGTTATCCCCTGGACCTGACCTTTTACCAGACCATCAAGGGGCTTACCGCGGCGCAGCATATCGTGAAGCCGGGAGGAAGGATCCTGATTCTAGGCGAATGTGCCGAAGGCGTCGGTTCCCCTGAGTTTGCCGGGAAGGCCGCAAGCTTCTCCAGCTACGAGAGCTTTCTCGAGGAGATCCGGAGCGCTGAGGTCGAGATTGACCAGTGGCAGCTAGAGAAAATGGCGCTCGTCGGGCTGAGGCATGAGCTCTTCTTTTACATCCCAGGGGTAGCGAACGACAAGCTGGGCAACCTGGCTTCCCGCTGCTTCTCCAGTTCGCAAGCTGCGGTTGCCGCCCTCCTCAAGGGCCTCCCGGCCGCCGCCCGGGTGGCACTGGTGCCTGAAGGCCCGTACGTCTACGCTCGCGTCCCCGATGGCCCTTCTGCAGCCCGGACCGAAGTGCCTCAGCTCTCCTGAGAAGGCATCCATCGCCCACAAATTCTTGAGGGACGCTACCAGGACCTGACGGCTAGCTTCGTGACGTGGGGCCACGAAAATATCATCATTCCGTAACATGACATTGTTAACGTGAAGCGCACTGTTCAAAAGCTCATCGGCCGGGAGCGAGTCCGCAGGCCGCGAGCTACAGGAGCGCAGCATGGCCGCCAAGCGCACAATCACAATCCATGGGGCGAGACGTACCGTCGCGCTGGCCGCGGGATTAGCATTTCTGTCCATCGCGGTCGCGCATTCCGCGCTGACCGTCACCGAAACCGGATCCACCTTGATCTTTCCGCTCTTCAAGTCGTGGGTGACCGCGTACACCAAAGTCAATCCTGACCTGCAGGTGACAGTCGGCGCCACTGGCTCGGCCTCCGGTATCGCTGAGGCCATCGCAAAGCAGGTGCAGATCGGCACCTCGGACGCCTATATGTCCGACAACGAGGCGATGGCGCACCCCCATATTCTCAATATTCCCCTCGCCATCTCCGCGCAAACGGTGATAGCCAACCTGCCTGAAGTGCGAGGCGCTGCGCTTAAGCTGACCGGCCCTGTCCTGGCACTTATCTATTCGGGCAAAGTGAGCCAATGGGACGCGGCCCCCATCGCAGCCATCAACCAGGGTGTCCACCTGCCACACCACTCGATCGTGCCGGTGCGGCGCGCCGATGGCTCGGGTGACACCTTCGTCTTCACCCAGTTCCTAAGCTTCTCCACCCCCGATCAGCAACATCTTTCCTCCCGGGATTTCAATTGGCAAGACAAGATCGGCTACGGCACGACGGTGAGTTGGCCGGCGGTTTCGGGCGAACTAACCGCGTCTGGCAATCAGGAAATGGTGCAGACGCTCACCCGCACTCCCTACTCGGTTGGCTATCTCGGTGCAAGCTTCAAGGACGACGCGGACAAGGCCGGCCTCGAAACCGCAATGCTGGAAAACCAGGACGGTAATTTTTTGCTTCCCACCCCGGCCACGGTGACCGCGGCGGCCGCAGTGCTTACTCCGCGCACGCCCCCCGATCAGCGGCTTACATTGGTGTTCGCTCCAGGCGCCAATTCTTACCCCTTGATCAACTACGAATACGCCGTGGTTTCAACCAAGCAGTCGAACCCGCAGGTTGCGTCGGCCGTCAGTAATTTCCTGCTCTGGTGCATCTCGCCGCTAGGCGGCGGCGCGCCAGGCTTCCTAGAACCGGTTCACTTCATTGCGCTGCCGCCCGCCATCCGTGCGCTCAGTGAAATACAGATCGCCAAAATCCAATAGGTACATGCTCGACTATCTATACAGGAGATCGTCATGCCGAATGTTGCCAACCCGGTGCCGGATCAGTCGAAAACCGTGCAGGACTATATAGACGAGCTACCGATGTGGCCGGATGGTACCCGGCTGCGCTCGAACCCTATGACGACGATGCAGTGGCGGATCTGGATGCTGGCCGCCGCAGGCAAGTTCTTCGAGGGGTTTGTGGTTTTCATGACCGGTGTTGCGCTGCCGTTGATCGCCCGCCAATTCGGTATCACTTCCGCCCAGAACGGCTTCATTAGCGCCGCGAGCTTGTGCGGAATCCTGATCGGCGCTGTCGGCCTGGGCAGCTTGTCGGATCGGTTCGGCCGCAAGTCCATGTTCATCGTGGAGATGATTATCTTCACCGCGTTCCTGGGCGCCGCGGTGTTCTGCAACAGCTTTGTTTCCCTGGTGATCTGCCTGTTCGGACTCGGAATCGCCCTAGGTTGCGACTATCCGACGGCGCACATGATCATTTCCGAGAACATCCCCAGCACCAGCCGGGGCAAATTGGTGCTGGGCGCATTCGCCTTCCAGGCAGTCGGCGCCTTGGCCGGTACTGGGGTTGGGTATGCGGTGCTGGTCATTATGCCTAATCTCAATGCCTGGCGCTGGATGTATGCAACTGCGGTCATTCCCGCCCTTCTGGTCACCATCGGCCGCTTCTACGTCACGGAAAGTGCGAATTGGCTGCACGCCCGCGGATCCATCGATCGGGCCACGGTCGCGGCAGGCCGGCTGCTGAAGCGGACCCCGCAATACCCCTCGAACATCGTCCTATCGGGGCAAGCAGCCGTCGGTGAGTCCCATGGGGGCGGTTCCTTCATGACTTTGTTCAAGAAGCGCTACCGCCGGGCAACCATCCTCGCTTCGGTGCCATGGTTCCTGCAGGACCTGAGCACGTATGGAATCGGCATCTTCACGCCGACCATCCTGGCCGCGGCACTGGGCAAGCAGGACCATGTCCGCAGCCTGAGGGATCTCGTTGCCAACGATATCCTGGCCGCCAGGGGAGCGGCGCTAATCACGCTCCTGCTGATCGTCGGCATTGCCTTTGCCGTTTTGCTGGCCGACAAGCTGGGCCGGATCCGGCTGCAGATCATCGGCTTCATCGGCTGCGCGGTTGGGTTGGTGCTGGCTTCACTCTCGGTCGATGCCAGCGGCGGACTTAAGATCATCTTCATCTTCAGCGGTTTCATGCTGTTCAACTTCATGACTAATCTTGGTCCCAATGCGCAAACCTACCTGCTTGCCGGGGAGGTGTTTCCGACCGCCATCCGCGGCAAGGGTGCCGGCTTCGCCGCGGCCTTTGCCAAGATCGGTGCGGTGGCAACCGCCTTCTTATTCCCTATCCTGCTGGTGACGCTGGGCACGCGATTGCTGCTTTACGGCCTGGTTATCGCCTCGCTGCTTGGGGCAGTGGTCACCTGGTTTTACCGCATCGAGACCACGGGCGTTAATCTCGACCGTATCGGCGAGGTCGAAGCAACCGGCAAGTCCGGGTCGTCATCCAAAGCGGTCGCCTGAGCACCTGCGCACGGATTTTCAGGACCGAGCAGTCCCGCAAAGCTGCAGGGATTTAGGAGATCTATATGGCTACGACTGTCCTGGCGTCGATTGGCGATCACGGCGTTCTCAACGCACCTTTATCTCCCACGTTGCCGGAGGTCTGGATCGACCGCGACCTGAGCTGGCTCGACTTCAATTGGCGAGTGCTTGCGGTCGCGCTGGATGAGCGTACTCCGTTGCTCGAGCGGGCAAAGTTTCTGGCTATCTTTAACTCCAACCTCGACGAATTCTTCATGAAACGCGAAACCGTCCTGCGCGAGGGGAGGACCGATGCCCAGCGCGCCCTGCTGCAGCAGGTTCGCGATAAGATCCAGATTCAGCTCGACCGTCAAGCCGAATGCTACCGCCAGATTCTCATCCCCGGTCTAGCGGAGCACGGGGTGTTCCTGCGCTGCTGGGACGATCTCACACCGGCGCAGAGAAACGAAGCAGGCAAGTATTTCGACTCCCAGCTGTCTCCAGCGCTCACCCCCCTGGTGATTGATCCCGTTCATCCCTTTCCTTTTCTTTCCAATCTCTCCACTTCCCTGGTCTTCCGGCTGCACGATGTGGCCAAAGCGGAAACGATGTATGCCCGCGTCAAGGTGCCCGGAGTCCTCAAACAGTGGATCTTTTTGGAATCGGATCTCGCGCCCGGGCGAAAGCTGCTGGTCCCACTCTACGAGGTGATTCGCGGCAATCTGCACAAGCTCTATAGCGGCATGGAGATCAGCGACATCACCCTCATGCGGCTCACCCGCGATGCCGAAGTCGAGTTGGACGATGATCCCGCGGCCGATTTCCGCGCGGCGGTGAAGGAGCAGATTCGCCAGCGCCGCTATGAACCGGTGGTGCGCCTTGAATTTGGACCGGGAGCCAATCCCGCAATCAAAGAGATGCTTCGCCAGCGCCTGGAGGTCACTCCCGCGGACATGTATGACATGCAGGAGGAGCTCGACTACACCACGCTATTCGAACTACTCGCTCTGCCTATCCCCGCATTGCGCGACCCGGAGTGGACGCCCCTCTGGCCCCCATCGCTCGACCACGCAGCGGACGCGATCTTTGCCGCCATTCAAGCCGGCGACTTGCTCGTGCACCACCCCTACGAGAGCTTCGACGCCACAGTTGAGCACTTCATCAGTTCCGCGGCCGATGACCCACGTACGGTCTCGATCAAGATGACTGCATATCGCATCGGCGACGATACACCCTTCGTCAAGTCGCTGATCCGTGCGGCGGAACGGGGCAAGCAGGTCGCCTGCGTCATGGAGATCAAGGCGCGCTTCGATGAGGAGCGCAATCTGCACTGGGCCGCCGAGCTGGAGCGAGCCGGCGCCCACGTCACCTTCGGTGTCAGCGGTCTCAAGACCCATGGCAAGACCGCGCTGGTGGTGCGTAAGGAAGCCGGTGGTCTGCGCTGCTACGTGCATATCGGTACTGGCAACTACCATGTAAAGACAGCGCGCTTGTATGCCGATGTGGGCCTATTTACCTGCGACCCGCGCATAACGCAGGATGTGGTGAATCTCTTCCACTATCTCACCGGCCACGCGGATCGTCCCCACTGTACGACGCTTCTGGTAGCTCCGCTTACCATGCGCCCGCGGCTGCTCAATCTGATCCATCGCGAGACCCAGAACCAGCGCGCCGGCGGCCCCGCCCGCATCATCGCCAAGATGAACCAGCTGGAAGATCCGGACATCATCGAGGCCTTGTGCGAGGCTTCGCAGGCTGGTGTGCCAATCGATCTCATCATTCGCGGATTCTGCTGTCTCCGCCCGGGAGTGCCCGGCCACACGGAGAACATCCGCGTTCGTTCGATCATCGGGCGATTCCTGGAACATTCGCGCATCTTGTACTTCGCCAATGGCAGGCAGGACCCAGCGGAAGGCGAGTACTTTATCGGGTCGGCGGACTGGATGTTCCGCAATCTTTCCAAACGGATCGAGGTGGTCACGCCGATCTTCGCCTCAGGACCCAAGCAGCGTCTATGGGAGATCCTCGACATCTGCCTGCGCGACCAGCGGGAGGCATGGGTTCTTAAGCCGGACGGCCGCTACGAAGAGCTCCGCGCGGAAGAGGGAGCGGCCGGGCCCGAAGGCCGCGGGACCCACCAAACCCTGATGGACTTAACACGCGAGCGGGCCAGCATTTAATGGAATCGGGGTTTCCAGGTCCTCCCTCCAGTCCCTAACCGCAGCGCTAGCCAGATTTTCCCCGAAATTCGCGGGTGCGATCGCTTCCCTGCCTCGTTTAACTCCATGCCTGATGAAGCCAAGAGCGCATGAATTATCATCATTGTGCGTCTTAAAAGGTCAGATTCAGAAACTTGGACGTGATGAGCGCAATGCGAAAGTGGCGAAATTGGCAGACGCACCAGACTTAGGATCTGGCGGGGCAACCCATGGGGGTTCGAGTCCCCCCTTTCGCACCACCTAGGATCGATCCTCTTAAAACCCCTGCTCCGTGTGGGAAGTTTGCGCCTTAAGCTTCCCCGGCAGAATTGTGCCCCAGCGGAACCGAAAAGGAACCGGGGTCCTGCCTCTCGTTCCCTCGCGAAGGACGGGTGCCCCATATCTCGCTCGTTTTTCGCGAGATATGGGATACCACCGCTCTTTCCCTCTGACTCTCGATTCATCCGATGCACTTAACGGTTAACATCGGTGGTTTCCCACATCTCGCGAAAAACGAGCGAGATATGGGGCACCCGTCCTTCGCGAGGGAACCAGAGGCAGGACCCCTGGCGTACTGTAGCATCGATTCGGGTTCCAGCTATTCCTCGCGCAAGGCTACCCATGGATCGACACTGGTGGCCCGCAACGCAGGAATGACCGTGGCGGCGAATGCAACGACGGCTAGCAACGCAGGCACGGCCAAAAATGTTGCGGCGTCGGTAGCGCTTACGCCGAACAGCAGGCTGGCGATCACGCGAGTCAGAGCGGCCGCGCCTGCGAGTCCAGCGAGGAGGCCGATCAAGGTCAATTGCATCCCCTGGCGGACGACCAGGCCGATGATATTTTCGGGCCGCGCACCTAACGCCAGCAGAATACCGATGTCGTGCGTGCTCTGTGTGACCAGATACGACATCACACCGTAAAGACCCACGGCAGCCAGCAGCAAAGCGAAGGCCGCGAATGCACCCAGCATAGTACTGGAGAAGCGCCGGCGAGCCAACGAATCATACAAGCGATCCTGCATGGTGCGAAAGCCATAGACAACAACGGCGGGATCGACTGCGTGAACTTCCCTGACGATGGCGGTGGAGAGCCCCGGATCATCCGATGAGGAACGGACCACCAGGAACATGCCTCGGTCAGGATCCTGCTGCATCGGGAAATAGGTCGCAATCTTGCCGTCGGTCTCCAGACCGTATTGTTTGACCACGCCGACGACACCGACGATGGTTATAGGTTTTTTGGGGTCGAACCACAGATGTTTTCCGATCGCGTCATTGTGAGGCCAGAAGCGCTGCGCGAATTTCTGGTCAATAATGGCGGTCTGCGGCATGTCCACGGTGTCCTGCTGGGAGAAAAAGCGGCCGGCAACCAGAGGAATCTGCATGGCACGGAAATAGTCCAGGCTTGCGGTCCGTTGGTCGACCTGCAGCTCCTGTCCTGGCGGCGGAGTGTATCTCTCCACGTGGATGCCTCCCCATCCCACTGATCCAGTCAGCGGGAGTGCCGAAACCGCACCTTCGGCCACGACACCGGGCAAGTGGGCGATGCGGGATTCGATTTCACGCCAAAAACTGGCGAGGGCTTTCTCCTGCCGGTACTTGGGGTCGTCGGCGGCGACCTGCATGGTCAATACGTGGTCCGTAGTGAAGCCGGGAGGCACGCTCTGCAAGCGAACGAAGCTGCGGATGAGTAATCCGGCGCCGATCAACAGTATGAGCGAAAACGCGAGTTCGGAAACGACGAGCAGGCCACGCAAATGATGGCGCTTCAGATGCAGGCCGCCATGGGATTGTCCACTGCGACCGCCGGCCTTCAGGGAGGAGTTCAGATCCACCTTGATGGCACGCCACGCCGGCGCCAAGCCGAAGAGGATGCCAGTGGCAAGGGAAAGGCCGAAAGTGAAAGCCAGAACTGTGCCGTTGATGCCAATGGCATCGAGCCGAGGAATATTGCCGGGATTAATGGTGCGCAATACGAAGAGGCCCAATTGAGCCACAAGCAGTCCGGCAGCCCCACCAAGCAGCCCCAAAAGAATGCTCTCCGTCAGTAATTGCCGTGCCAGACGCTTCCAGCCTGCTCCCAGGGCGGTCCGGATGGCGACTTCTTTCTCCCGGCCCGCTGCGCGGGCGAGCAGAAGGTTGGCAACATTGGCACAGGCGATCAGCAGGACGAGCGCGACGGAGCCCAGCAGCACGAGCAAGGCGCGTCGTACATCGCCGACCACCTGCTCCTGCAGACCGACGACGTCCATACCGAAGCTAGCGTCGCGCTTGTCTTTCTGCCGGATGCGGCTGGCGATGATGTCAATGTCGGCTTGCGCCTGGGATAGGGAAACGCCAGGTTTTAGGCGCACGAGAATGTTGTAGTTTTCATCGCCTCTGCGTTGTGCGGCATCAGCCCCCAATGGCAAAGGAAGAAAGATGTCCACCTTGTCCATTGGCCCTTCCGACGGCATCACTTCAGCGTTAAGGAGGAAGCCGCGGGGCAGAACACCCGCGACCGCGTAGGGATTCCCATCGAGCGTGATGCTCCTGCCGATGATGGCAGGATCGGAGTTGAACAGGCGCTGCCACGCGCCATTGCTGAGAATGGCTACTGCCGGTTTGCCTGGTCGGTCCTCTTCCGGCAACAACGTGCGGCCAAGCATAGCCTTGGCGCCTAACATCGTCAGCAGGGTCGATTGCGTGCGCAGTACGTCAACTCGCTGCGGTTGATCGCGGCCCGTCAAGGTGAAGGTGCGGCTTTGCGCAAGGGCCATCTGCTCGAACGAATGATTCTGGTTCTGAATGTCGACGTATTGGCCGGGAGATGGCCAATCGCGCAGAATGCCGATTGCGGGAGAATGCAGCCACACAGCCGCAAGCCGGTCGGGGTGCGGATAAGGGAGCGGACGCAACAGCAGCGCGTCCACTACGCTGAAAATGGCAGTATTAGCACCGATTCCGATGGCCAGAGAAGCCACGATCACCACCGTCAACACCGCGTTCTTGCGCAGCATGCGAACGGCATAGCGAAAATCCTGTAACCAGTGGTGCATGGATCCTCCGGCGTTTAGATGAATGCCGCGACGCAACTCATTCGTAGCGTAACGCCTCTAGCGGGTCGACCTTCGTAGCTCGTCGCACGGGCGCCCAACATGCGAGCAGCGCCACCGCAGCGAATAATACGCCCACAACGATCAACGTCATCGGATCGTTAGGCTGCACCTCAAAGAGAAAAGTCCTCAGCACTCTGGACAAAACCACCGCCAGCACCACGCCTGCGAATACTCCGCCGGCAATCAAACGAAATCCTTCGCCGAAGATGAGGTTCCGAATGTCCTTTTGTTGAGCGCCAACCGCCACGCGAATCCCCAGCTCACGGCGTCTCGAAGCGACCGACAGCGCAAGCACGCCGTAGATGCCCACCAGCGTCAGCATGCTCCCCACAACCGCAAACCCGACCAGCAATTGCATCGCGAACGTTCGCGATGCCAGAGAATCGTCGCGAATCTGCGCCAGGGTCCTCGGGTTTTCGATGGCGGCGGTGGGATCGACCTGGCGCAGTTCACGCTGCACCGCAACCATCACCGTTCGTGGGTCCGCCTGCGTGCGAACCACCAGGTGTTTGGAAAACGCGCTCGCCTGCCACAGCGACAAATAGATCTCCGGGGACGCCGCTTTCGTCAGATCATCGGTTCGGGCATTGGAGACCTCGCCGACGATTTCCGTGGCCGGCTTGTCGCGGCTGTCCGGCCAAATCTTCCGCCCAACTGCATCGCCGTGAGGAAAGTACCTATCCGCAAATGCCTGGTTGACGATCGCTACATTTTCCGACTTGCCATCATCGCTCGAACGAAACCCCCGTCCCCCGAGCATGGGCAGGCCCATCAGCTTGAAATAGTCCTCGGTGACAGCGCGCAGCGGCAGCGCGATCTTGTCGCTCTCCTTGACAGCCGGAGGCTGCCCCTCGATTTCCATAGTCGCCGGCCAATTGTTTCCGGTCAGCGGCACTCCCCAGGCGAAGGCCGCGTATTGCACGCCGGGAATGGCCTGGACCCGCTGCAAGGCTTGCTTGTGAAAATTGGTCCACTCTGCAAAACTCCGAACCTCCGTTACGCTCATGGTTAAGATGTGGCTTGTGTTGTAGCCCGACGGAACCCTCGCAATGTTGATCATGGTGCGAATCAGCAAGCCGGCCCCGACCAGCAGCGCCAGGGTTAGGGCCGTTTGGGCGATGGTAACGCCGCGCAGAAGGCGACGTTCCCCGAGTCCAGCCGTTCCTTTCGGGCCCGCATCCTTCAGCACCTCCATCGGATCCAGCCGAAACGCCCGCAAGGCCGGAAAAACAGCCGCCAACATCGAGGCCAGCACGGCCGCACCCAACCCCCAAACCAGCACCGCCCATCCGGCGGTCACGTTATCGAGGCGCGGAACTGCATGTCCCGCAATCAGCTTGAACAGCTTTACGATGCCAAGCGCCAGCCCCATACCGAAACACCCGCCCAGAAGCGCCAGCAGCAGGCTTTCGATGGAAACCTGGCGCAAAAGCGCGATGCGTCCCATACCCATCGCGCTGCGCACGGCATACTCCTGCTGGCGTTGCAGCCCGCGCACCAAAAGCAAAGCCGCAGCGTTGCCGCAACCGATCAGGAGCACAAGCGCGGCCGCACCCAGCAGCGGGAGCAAAATGCTCCGGCCGCCTTGATTCATTTCGTCCGTCAGCGATTGCAGTTGCGGCCGGAAACCTTCAAATTGTTTCTCCGCTTGGCCCTCTCTCGCCGTCAGCACCGCCAGCTGGCCTTGCCCTTGCTGAGGCGTCACTCCATCGTTCAGCCGCGCCACCACGTCCCAATCCGGATCCTTCAGATGTTTCGGGTCGGGCTCGGCAGGACTCCAGAAATCCACCAGCGCGTTTACGTTGTAATTCGGCTCCTTTGCTTCTCCCGGCGAAGGCAGAAAGCGCACTCCCGGAGGCATCACGCCGATGATCGTCGGCGGCACGTCCCACCGGCTGATACGAACTGTTTTGCCTATGATTTGCGGATCGCCGTTGAAGGTCCGCTGCCAGAACTCGTACCCCAGAAGAATCACTTTGACTGGTCCCTGGGTGAAGTCTTGCTCCGCGAAGCCGCGCCCCAGGATGGGGCGCAATCCCATAATCTGCAGATAATCCTTGGTCACCGCCATACCCTGGATCGATTGACTGCCGTCATTGCGGATCAGGAAATTGAACTGCCAATAATACCCGGCAATGCCGGCAAACGACTTCGCTTGCTTTTGCCATTCCAGCCATTGTTGGGCGGGCCAGCCGCGCGGGTTTTCCTCTTTGCCCCCGTCGGTCCGTGCGCTCTGCACCAGCACCAGCTGCTGCGGCTTCTTGTAGGGTGGCGGCGTTAACAGCACGCCCTGAATCAAACTAAACACCGCGGAGGTCACCCCGATCCCCAGCGCCAGGGTGAGTACCGCGATCAGGCTAAAGCCGGGTTGTTTCAAAAGCATCCGAATCGCAAATCGCAGGTCTTGTTTCATCTTTCCCCACTTCGGTTCTATGAATCACAATTTTAGGGTGCTCTATACCTGAAACGTTCCTAACCCGCCGCTTGTTCCCAAGATCCTACCGGCTTCGACGAATAAACCGTAAGCCAGTTAGGTGTGCTTTAACAGTACCCTTGGGAAAACACATGACCCGGAACGGTACTCATGCAGCGAATAGCTGCGACGCCTACGAAAGCTACAAAGCGAAGCCCCGTGCCGACCTGGTTGTGTAATACTGTTCGCGCATGAAGCGGCTTCACGCCATTTGGATTCTGACCGTAGTGCTCGCTCTCGGACCGGGATACGCTGTCCCATGCGTGCGAACGGAACGCGGCGCTGGGATTCAAGTGCTTTTATGCCTGGCGGAGCAGCATAATGAGCAGCAATTCTCCGATCTGAAGCTGCCGCTCACCTGGGAAGAAACGTCAACTCCCATCCCATCGCACTACGACGCTCATCAGAGCAATCGGTTCATCTGGCCTTCCGCCTACCAACGCCCTCCCACTGCTTCCTCTCTGGTCCAGTTCTAAGCCGCGGAATTAAAAAAAGACGATTCAGCACCGCCTAAACAGGAGGGCCACGTGCGCCATTTGTCTCAGTGTCTGCCTATCGGGCCGGCCTCGGCTGGATACCGTAGGAAGTCCATTGACTGGATCGATTCCCGCCGCCGTCCACTCGACGGTGTATCCGATGAGGACTTGAAAGCCGTAGCGAGAGACACTCATACATTGCCTGAGACCTTTGCGGTGACGGCCGTTCTAGCTGAGCGTCTTCTCGGCTTCAAAATGTTCCATGTTCAACTCCACTGCGCACTTGCACTCGCCGATGGAAAGATCGCCGAAATGCAGACGGGGGAAGGCAAGACGCTAAGCGCCGTTCCAGCGGCCGTCTGGCTGGCACGCTCCGGCAACGGAGTTCACGTGATGACAGTGAACGACTACCTCGCGCGTCGAGACGCCCAGTGGATGAAGCCCATTTACGCGTTCTTTGGTCTTTCCGTCGGTTGCATCCAGCAGAACATGGACAGTTGCCAGAGGAAGCGAGCCTATGCCTGCGATCTTACCTATGCCACGGCCAATGAGATTGGCTTCGATTTTCTTCGCGACCAGACCGCTCTCTACCCCAAAGACCAGGTGCATCGTCCGTTCGCAGCAGCGGTCATCGACGAGGTCGACTCCATCCTGATCGATGAAGCGCGCATTCCCCTGGTGCTCGCCGGCGGACAGCCAGCGGAGGCTACGCTCGCTGATCGTGTTGACCAACTGACTCGCCACTTCAAACATCCCTTGCATTTTACCTACGATGAGTACGCGCGCAACATTGCCCTCACCGAAGCCGGGATTCAAGCGGTGGAAGGCGCCTTCAGATGCCCCAATCTATTCGCCGAGGAGAACCTGCAGCTTTTGATTGCCATTCAGCATTCAATCCATGCTCGCACCCTTCTCCGCCGGGACATCGACTATATGGTTCAAAGCTGCTCCATCGAACCAATCGATGAGTTCAAGGGACGCGTCGTGAAGGAGCGGCGGTGGCCTGCCGGCCTGCACGCCGCTCTTGAAGCAAAGGAAGGAGTGGCGCCCAGGGCGCAAGGGAAAGTTCTTGCGTCAATCACCCTCCAGAATCTGATTTCGCTTTACCCCGAGATCTGTGGCATGACCGGGACGGCCGCGACTCAGGCAGACGAGTTCCATTCCATCTATTCGCTCGAAGTAGAGGTAATTCCTCCGAACCGTCCTAACATCCGCGTCGACCTGCCAGACAGGATATTTGCCGGCAAGCACGAGAAAGAGCAAGCTGTTGCAGCTGAAGTGCGGCGCATCCACGAAACTGGTCAGCCTGTGCTGGTAGGAACAAGCAGCGTGCAGGAGTCAGAGCGCCTCAGCGCCCAACTTGCGGATATTCCCCACCATGTTCTGAACGCACGCAACGAGGAAGAGGAAGCCAGGATCGTTGCGAGAGCAGGCGAAGTTGGAGCCGTGACGATCTCCACCAATATGGCCGGACGTGGCACCGACATTCGATTAGGTGACGGTGCAGATGGTTTGGGAGGATTATTCATACTCGGAGCCAACCGGCACGAGAGTCGCCGCATCGATAATCAGCTACGTGGGCGCGCTGGACGCCAGGGCGACCCGGGGTGTTCCCAATTCTTCGTCTCTCTCGAAGATGATCTGCTTGTAAAGTATGGCATCAACGATCCCGAGTTCCACCACACTCCTGAGAGCATTCAGCGGCTCATCGAAGGCCAACACCTCGAGACTCGCAAATTCCTTGCCAAATATGAGCATGTGATTGAGGGACAGAGGCAAGCCGTCCAGCAAAGGCGGCAGCCGATCCTCAGCGGGAAAAGGCCATGTTCATCCGAACTGGAGAGGCTAATATCCCTAACTACCATCGATGAGTTCTGGGCCGACCATCTCGAGGCAGTCGCGGAATTGCGCGATGGCTCGCAGTGGGTATCGTTGGGCGGCAAAGACCCGCTTCACTACTACCTGAAAACAGCTCACCAAATGTTTGAAGAGTTCGAACTGACCATTGACAAAGAAGTTCGCAAACGCGTGACGGAGACCCGGGCGTCTGGCCTCAGCCCGATGGAACGCGGTGCAACTTGGACATACCTAACTACGGATCAACCATTCGGAAGTATGCAGGAGAGGTTCATCCGCGGCATGATCGCCAGAATTAAAGAACACAGGAACCGAAAAGCTACCTACCTGAAGACCCCAAATCTATCCGGTCATTCACACCCTGAAACCCTTCCCACTGCTCAGAAAAGACCGGGCCGAAAAGAAGTCAATAAATTTGCGGCGATCACGCTGACGCTTGTTCTTGGCTCTTTGATGTGGCTTAGGCGCGAGCATCTGGAAGCCATGCTCAGGGCCGTTCACTATCCGCTTCTTGCTTCCTTTATTTTGTGGATCGCATTTACCCTGTACTGGAGCCGAGCATCCATTGGTGATTCCACGATTGCACGTTCGGAACCACGAGGTTCACGCTTCATTCACGAGATCCTCGTAAACACCGCATTTCTGCTTCTGTTTCTGCAAATATTCCCACACATTCCGGGAGTCGCACACCGCTTGCTCCCGGCGTCGATGATATTGACCACAGGGGGCCTCATATTGCAGAGCGCCATGTTCATCCTCGCTATTTGGGCTCGATTTCACCTGGGGCGCTACTGGCGAGGAGTCATTGCAATTTTGGACAACCATCAACTGATTCGGTCAGGACCATACCGCTTGGTAAGGCATCCCATCTACACGGCGATATTAGGAATGTTCGTGGGAACCGCGATGGTCTCTGGCGGACTGTACACATTCCTTGGGGTGGTCCTCGCAGCGGTTGCATACTGGCGAAAGCTTCGAATCGAAGAACACTACCTCCAGCAGGCGTTCGGTGAGGAATATGCGCAGTATAGTCGAATTACTCCAGCGCTTATCCCTCTCCGAATTATCCGTCGTTCGTAGTTTTCATTGCCTCGGCGCCCTGCTCAGGCCGCTTTTTTCCGCTAGCTCAACCAGATTGACATTCACTGTTGTGCCGGCGGCGCGGCCGGTGTTGGCGCGGGGACCGCACCAGGAGATTTCCCTTCCGGCGCCGGCCTGAAGCCGGTCAGCATGCGCGAATCCGCGCGAAACATATGGAAGGCGTCGAAGGTGATATCGTTCAGCATCGTCGCGTAGGGCCCGTAAGTTCTGAAGCTTTCGTGCCACTCGATTTTCTCCCGGTCCTTCAGCGTTTCAGACAAAACTGTCACCGACCGTCCCCTCGAAATGCCCACGCTTCTCACCGGGCAGATAAAGGACTTGCCTCCAATCTGCACCGGTCCATATTCGGTCATGATCTTTGACTGGATGAGCGGTGTAGTCGATTTCAGATCGAAGATCAGTTCCAGTCGAAGGATGGCGCCCGTCGTAGGATCGATTGCGATCTGTCCGTGATAGCCCGCACGTTTTTGAAAAGCACTCGTTCCGTCGCCGTCCGGCAAGCAGCAGCCGCCTACGTCGTAAGAAGATTTCTCCTCCGGGATCACATAGCTGAAAACCGCGAGGGGTTTACCTGCGCCCTGCTCCCAGCGCCTCCATGAGAGAACGCCGGGGGAAGCGACAATCGCATCCATCGCCCCACGGAGAATGGGACCAAACGTTCCATAGGTCACCAGGTATGGTTCGTCTGCTTCTCGCTTCTTGTGTCTCCGGGTATCTGACTCCCCGATTTCGTAACCATTACGGTAGAGCACCGTGTCCTTTACCGTGTCGGCGATGTGCAATGGCTGATAGGTAATCTTTGCGTCGCCCTTCTCAAAGGGAGGAGTTTCCTCATAGTGAACCGTGGTTCGCGTGGCATAGAAGTTTGGCAAATTTGGCATCGCCTTGTTCAGATATCCCAGGGCGAGTGAGGTGATGCGCTGCTGCGCATTGTGATCGGGAGGCGCATCGGCTGGAATCTCGCGTGCAGGGGGATCCAGAAAGGCTGAGGCATCGGCCAAAGCAATGAGAGCCTCCCGGGACTTTCGGCCCCGCAGGCCTGCAATACCGGAGAAAAGCTCCCTACTGCTTAGCCGTTCGGTCAGCGTCAATGCTGAAAGTTGCCGCGCCAGCTCTGCGTCGGGCTTATCGCGGGCTGTGGTAAGCACCTGCTCCAATTGCTCAACAGTGACCGGCCTCACCGCAGGATTCCCCTCATCGGAATAGTAGGGTTGGTCGTAATACCCGGTGGTTGTGCGGGCAGTCAGACCTGGCCTGTCCACCTGCACTTTCAGGTCGTGATACTCGTCGGGGCGGTCCGCGTGGGAAGGATCGAACGACAGTGTGTAGTAGGCGCCGGCCTCCTGGACACAGCTGTTGATCTGGAGCACCAGGTTGGCGTTCGGCTTGAAGTCAGTGAGAGCAGGCACAGGATCGCCAATCAAATCTGCACTGGGCTCCAAGACACGGCCGCCGGTCTGCACTGCAAGAACTTTTCGATTGAGATGTATGAACGTGGCCTGCCGGACTGATTTCACACCGCCCAGAAAGGACAGATAATTGAGCGCGCGTCCATCAGCGTTGGTTTCCCCTACGGAGAAGCTGTAGAGGGTGATGCGAGCCTCCCGTAGTAGCGTGGAGAACCATTCAATCGCCTCAAAGGTATCCTGCCTGGGTTCTTGGCTATCAATGTAGGCTCCACTGCCTACGCCCCAACCTGGTCCGACCCAAATCAAGAGCTTTCTCCCCGGTTGCTGCCTTTCCGTGGTGGCAATGTCGCCGAGAGCCTTCAGAGCAGACGATGCCGGGGGTTCTGAGAGCAATGAATCGAGAGACTCTCCCCTTAGGTCGCCGGGAACACGGCGAATCCAGTTCAGATTCTTGTTATGAACGAACTCTGCGGCTAGGGCGTTCCCGTCGGTTGAAGGCTGGCCGACCGTCAATACACCCATGTTGGAAAGCTCTACTAAGGAAACCGGCTGGGCCAGGCGGCCGCCATTCTGTTGCAGGAACCTCTGCACTTCGCGCCGTTCATAGGAAGCCATCCCTTCCAGCAAGTTAAGTGTATCGACCAGCAGAATAATCTTCACCGGGGGATCCGGCCCGGTGGAGGTTCCATCGTACGCATGAAAGGTAAGGATCTTGTCCGGCTGGCCATTGTCCAGCAATTTGAAGTCCTTACGTGCGATGCCAGATACTGGCTTTCCCAACTTATCGGTCACCACGACGTCCAGCTTGATCAGCCCCTCTTCCGGGTCATAGGTTGGTGCTGAGACCGTGGCCAGCGTTGCGATTGGAGGCGCGAGTCCGCCAGCTTTTTGAGCGCAGAATGAAAGCATCAGATAGAACACGAATGTCAAAGAGGAGAGAGATGAGCCGAGCAGACGCAATGATCCCCCTTTTGAATCACGTCGCGATGTGATGAGCCTAGATCGTTGCCCTTCTTTCGGCGCCTGATTTTACTCCTTTTAAGGGCCTTCGCTGTATCCGCCTGCCGTCGCTGCTGGATGTAACTTAAAGAAAGTCCTCCCCACGCTTTCCGATGTCACCTCTTGACTGCCGATGGTCGAACGCCTACCATCGTTTCCATTGAGGGTCGGACGTCTTCTATGGCAAAGATGGCGGAAGCTGTGGCACGCGTAATGTGGGCCGCCGGTGAGGAGAGCTGAAATGAGATGGTGGCAGATAAGGAAACGCGATGCGGACCTGGAGCGGGAACTACAGTCTGATATCGAACTGGAAGAGGAAGAGCAGCGGGAACGCGGCCTGCCACCAAGTGAGGCGCACGATGCGGCCCTACGCGCTTTCGGCAATCCCACTCTTATTCGCGAGCACACGCGCGCCGTGTGGAGTTGGAGTTGGGTGGAGGATATCCTTCGAGATTTAAAGATCGGCATCCGCACTTTATACAGGACACCGGGCTTTTCACTGACTGCTGTCCTGGTGATGGCATTGTGTATCGGCGCGGCCACGTCGCTGTTCACGGTAGTGCGGTCGGTTCTGCTCAAGCCGCTTCCTTTCCGCGATCCGCAGCGGCTGGTGATGATCTATGAGCATTTACGCGATCCCAGCATGAATGCGCAACAGTTCAACTACACCGACGTTGCTCCGGCTGACTACTACGACTGGCGCGCCAAAACCCATGGCTTTCAAGACATCGCCGCCTGGCGCTGGGGCCAATTCGACATGACCGCGGAAAACGGAGAGTTGCCGGAACAGGTGAATGCGGGCGGCGCGAGCTGGAACCTGTTTCCGTTGCTGGGAGTATCTCCTGTCTTCGGACGCACATTTACCCAGAGTGAAGATCATCCGGACGGAACCGCCGTGATGATTACGTGGAATCTCTTCGAGCGGCGATTCGGTGGGAATCCATCGATTGTCGGCAGGCAAATCCATCTCGACGGGAAGCCGTATACGGTGGTAGGCGTGCTTCCCAAGTGGTTTGCCTATCCCGATGCGAAGGTACAGCTTTGGGTCACCTATGAGTCGGGGATGCCACCGGCGATTCTCCGGCATCATGACTTTCACTTCAGCCATGTGGTGGCTCGGTTGAAGCCGGACGTCAGCCTGGCAAGTGCCCTGAGCCAGGTAGAGGCGGTGCAATACGGACTGCATTTGCAGAACCTGAATGCGTGGGTGGCCGAGGACGTGGCATCCAAGACCCTCATTCAGGATCTCGCACAAGATGTGCAGGAGCCGTTGATCATCCTGCTGTGCGCGGTGGCCTGCATGCTGCTGATCGGCTGCCTCAACGTGGCCAACCTGTTGGTGGCGCGGTCCTCGGCGCGCCAGAAGGAAATCGCTGTCCGCAGCGCGCTGGGGGCGCGAAAGATAACGCTGATTCGGGAACAGCTGGTGGAGAGCCTGCTGATCTCGATTGCCGGCGGCTTCACCGGAATGTTGTTATCGTTGGCCGCCACAAAGTGGCTGATCAGCACGTGGACGGATCTTCCCAGCGCGCAGAGTATTCACGCCGACGGCCTGGTACTGGCGTTCGCCGGCTCGCTCGTCATTGGATCGGCGCTGCTGGCAGGTCTGCTACCCGCGATCTCATCGACCCGTAAGGGAGCGCTGGCGGCGCTACAGGCTTCGTCGCGGAGCTCAGCGGGCAGCCGGTCGCGGACCACGTTGCGCAGGACGCTGCTTACGGTGGAGATCGCAACCACTGTGGTCCTGCTAATTGCCGCCGGTCTTCTGCTCAAGAGCTTTTGGCGTCTGCGGACGACCCATCTGGGCTGCGCGACCGACAACGTCTTGACCATGAGCTACAGTCTTCCCCCAAACAAATATGATCATCCCGAGAAAGTGAATGCGTTCAATGAAACTTTGCTGGAGCGGGTGCGCGGCCTGCCGGGTGTGCGCGCCGCCGCGCTGGGCTCGATGGTTCCCGGAGCGGGATCCGGAGAGGGTGATGATTTTACGATTCCCGAGCATCCACCCATTGCGTCCGGCATGGCGCGGCCCGACGCGCTGTACAGAACGGCCGACCCCGGATACTTCAGCGCATTGCAGATACCGCTGCTGAGCGGGCGCTTCTTTACCAGCGGGGACCGCGCAGGCCATCCGAAGACAATTATTATCAGCCACCAATTGGCGCAGAAGTATTTCCCCGGAGAAAATCCGCTAGGCAAGCATCTCCGCATCACGGCGCGCGGTGACGACGATTTAGAAATTGTCGGGATAGTTGCTGACACCCTATATCAGGTGGGTCAGGCGGCAGAGGCGACCATGTACACCCCCGTGCTTAACGGGGAAACCGATCAGGGAGGGTTGACTCTGGCGGTGCGCACGGCATCCGATCCGCTGGCATTGTCTGTTCCGGTCCAGAAACAGATTGCGCAGCTCGATCCGCAACTGCCGGTTTCCGATGTGCTTACCATGCAGCAGATCGTTGAACGGTCATTGGGCAGCGCGAGCCTGAGCGCCAGCCTGGTGCTGGCCTTCGCAATGCTGTCATTGATACTGGCTTCCGTAGGGTTGTATGGAGTTCTCTCCTACCTCACGATGCAGCGCACCGGCGAGATCGGCGTCCGCATGGCGCTTGGCGCGCGACGCGAGCAGGTTTTGCGCCTGATGTTGGGCGATGGTCTTCGGCCGGCGCTCTATGGGCTGGTGCTTGGCCTGGGCGCCAGCGCGGGAGCGGTACGCCTGATCCAGTCGATGCTCTATGGAACCAGGGCGCTCGATCCGGCGATCTTTGCGGCTGTAGCTGCGTCGCTGCTGGTGGTGGCGGCGCTGGCCTGCCTGATTCCAGCGTGGAAAGCGTCGCGGATCGATCCCATGCAGGCATTGCGAACGGAATAAGCTGGTCTTTCGCCCAATGATTGTCGCGTGCTAGAGAGAGGCGGGGAAGTGAAAGCCCCATCAGTGTGACCTGATAGGGCGAGGGTAATGCATCGTTAGAGTGATTCAGTGTGCGTAGCGACATCAGGAATGCAGGTAAACGGGAGAAACCAGGCAGATAAATTATTCATTTGCTGCGAACCACAAGTAAGGCTACCACTTCTGTTACAGCGATTCTCCTTGTTCCTGATCGAGCCCATCCCCCGAAAGGATCGGTCAGGAGTTTGGAGAATCGCCGCTTGAAAAGAGCATACCGTTTCTATTGGAATCCGCCATGCGCCTTGGGTAGCAAAGAGAAAGATCGTAGTTGTAGCCGTGCATCTCACTGGTGTATCGGTTACGTTCCGATGGCTCTTAAATGTGCGGCAGGCAGTCCAGTGGGGTGGCCCGAAGGTAACGAAGGCCTCGTCTACCGGAACTTCACTGCCCATGGCAAAACGGTGACTATCCAAAGCCCTCCACATTCATCTCTGGAGTATCCAGGGCATGTTCGTGAGTGGTTGCGTGAATGATTTCGCCACAGTTGCTGTATGCCAGCACACCTTCGACGCAAGGCCCCGCATTTACGCTTATTCATCCACGGAGTCCTATACGTAATAGTGCTGTTTACAAATGTCGGCCTGTCAGTGATCCTCAGTCCCGCAAGGGTCTGCCTCTAATTCCCTCACGAAGGACGGGTGCCCCATATCTCGTGAGGGAACCAGGGATACTCGTCCTATCCCTTTTTTGGTTCTGCCACGGCACAGACTCTGCCATGGCTTCTTCTCAACCGGAGGTTCTCGCGTAGACACTAAAGCCCTCGTTAACCCGACAAGCCCATCGATACCCTGAAAATTCTTAACCATTGACATTCTACCCATAGATTATCTATGGTATCCGGCATGGCCAACAAGCCCGAGCTGCTGCCTGGGACCCTCGACATGCTGATCTTGAAGACGCTTGCCCGCGCGCCTCTGCACGGATACGGTATCGCCCTCTCCATCAAGCGTCTCTCCGACGATGTGCTGACGGTCGAAGAAGGCTCGCTCTACCCTGCGCTGCAGCGGTTGCTGCTGCAGGGCTGGGTAAAGGCGGAATGGAAAATGACGGAGACAAAACGGAGAGCACGCTTCTATACGCTGACAGCCGCGGGGCGCAAGCAACTAGGCATCGAGCTGTCGCAATATGAGCAGATGATTGCGGCAATTGGGCGCGTCCTGAGTGGCCCGCAGGAGGCTAAATGAGCCCGTTCCTCCGCTTCTTGAAGAAATTCCAGATTCTCTTAGGCCGCAAGCGGTTCCTCAACGAGCTGGATGAGGAAATGGCATTTCATCGCGCGCAGGCGGCCCAGGAGTTTGTCTCCGGCGGGATGACGCCGCAAGCCGCACGTCAAGCAGCGATGCGGCAGTTCGGCAATGTGATGAAGTTGAGGGAACAAAGCCACGAAACGGTGACGTTTAGCATGGAGACAGTGGCGCAGGACCTGCGCTTTGCAACCCGCCAGATGCTCCGCTCCCCAGGCTTTGCCATCACCGCGGTACTCACCTTGACTCTTGGCATTACCGCCAACATCATCGTTTTCGGCGTCCTGCAAGCGCTCGTGCTGCGGCCTCTTGACGTCCCCGACGCCGGCAAAGTCATGACCCTTGCGCCCCGCGGGAACGGCACGAACTTCTCCTACCCGGAGTTCCAGGATATCCGCGATGACAACTCCGTTTTTTCCGCTGTCGCCGCCGACCGCGTAATGGATTTCGGATTGGATGCCAATGGCGCCACCCATTCCACCTGGGGTTATGAAGTCAGCGGTCAGTACTTTGAGGTTCTCAGCATCAAACCGCTGCTCGGCCGTCTTCTCAATCGCGCCGACGACGATCATCCCGGCGCCGCCCAAGTCGCCGTCCTGTCGTGGGCGGCGTGGAAGGACTACTTCCATAGTGATCCTGCCGTTATCGGCAAGACTGTGCGCCTCGACAAGCAACCATACACGGTCATCGGTGTCACTCCCAAAGGCTTTTACGGTTCCGAGAAGATCTTCCAGCCGGACGTCTTCGTCCCCATGTCCAATGAGGCGGCGATAGAAAAATCCAACTGGCTCGACACGCGCAATAACCACAATATTTGGGCGATTGCCCGCATAAAAGATGGTCTCAAGCTGGCGCAAGTGCAGGCTGATCTCAACACCGTAGCCTCCCGGATCATAAAACAGTTTCCCAAGGAGGAAGAGGGTCTATCCATCAGGGCTGTGCAGCCTGGTTTGCTTGGCGATACGCTTGGAGCGCCCGCCGGCGCTTTCCTTGCCGGCATCATGGCCCTCGCCGGAATCGTTCTGCTCGCAGCCTGCGCGAATCTCGGTAGTCTCTTTGCCGCGCGGACTGCCGATCGCACCCGCGAACTAGCCATCCGCATGGCTATCGGGTCCAGCCGCTGGCGCATCCTGCGGCAAGTCTTGACCGAGGCGTTTCTTGTTGCACTCCTCGGCGGCCTGTGTGCCTCCGCGCTAGGATGGATGGCACTCTCCAGCCTGAGCGCCTGGCATCCGCTGAGCAGTTTCCCCGTTCGCTTCGCTGTGCTACCTCAGCCGTCATTGATTCTCGCGGCCGGCCTCTTCTCGTTTGTGGCCGCCGTACTCTTCGGCATCATGCCACTGCGTCAAATCTTGAAAGCGGATCCAAACGACGCCATTAAAAGCGGCGTTGGTCAGTCCAGCGCGGGGCGCCGCTGGGCTCTCCGCGACATCCTCCTCGCCGCGCAAATTGCTCTTTGCTGCATCACCGTCACCGCCGCTTTCGTCGCTCTGCGAGGTCTGAGGAAATCGCTCAACATGGAACTCGGTATCAGACCTGCGAACGCTGTGCGAGTGCAATTCGACCTTGCGCACGCAGGCTACTCGAACGAAAGTGCCGCATCTTTCCAGCGGCGGCTGCTCGCCGCAGCCTCCCAGCTTCCGGGGGTGGAGGCCGTTGGCTACGCCAATACCACTCCGCTCGCTCTCGACCAATCGGGAACAGCCGTCTTTTCCTCCAAGACAACTGATATGCGCCCGGCCAATGTCGCCTTCGGAGCATCCTTCTACAAGGCCTCCCCTGGCTATTTCGCAGCCGCCGGCACGCCGCTCCTTGCGGGCCGGGATATCAGCTTCACTGACAGCGCAAAAAGCCCTGCCGTCGCCGTCGTCAACCAGGAATTCGCGCGGCGTCTTTTCCACTCTGACGATGTCATTGGCCGCTCCTTCAAGGATCTATCCGGCCGCCTCATCCAGATTGTTGGCGTGGTAGCGAACGGCAAATACACCACACTCAACGAAGAACCGAGCCCAGCCATATTCTTTCCCATCGGGCAGGACGGGAGCACCTCAACCACGCTCGTCGTCCGTACACATCCCGATCCTACTGGTGCAACCGGCCGCGAAATGGCGGCTGCTATCCGCAAAACAATCCTCGATCTCGACCCCGCCGTCCCTATCCAGGAATCCGGCGTCTGGAGTAGCCAGCTCAGCCTGCAGCTTTTCCCGGCGCGGGTAGCAACGGTGGCTCTCAGCCTGTTCGGCGCCTTTGGAGTCCTGCTCTCCATTACCGGGACCTTCGGGCTAGCGTCTTACTCGGTCACGAAACGTCTTCGCGAACTGAGCATCCGTGTTGCGCTGGGCGCCCAGGCAAAGCAGATTCTTGCGGCTGCTCTGGGACGAATGCTCATGCTGCTCGGCATCGGGTCAACGATTGGGCTGGTACTCGGCGCGGCAACGAGCCGGCTCCTATCAGCGGTTGTCTACCAGGCCTCCGCTCTGGATCCCGTCGTCCTTTGTGCAGCTGCATGCACCATGCTTCTGACTGGCCTGGTCTCCATTGCTAACCCGGTTCGGCGGGCCCTGCATCTCGATCCGGCTTGCCTGCTCCGCGAGCAATAGGTGCGACGCACCATGCGCAATGTCAGCCGCCCAGAGTTATGGTGTACCGTTCCCCCGTCCTGGTCGGAAATTCGACAACGTTCTGCTCCGGACGAGTAAATGAAACAGTCGTAGTGGCCGAGGAAACCTGCGAGATTGGAGCCGCGCTTCGAACTCGGCACACTCGACCCAGGCCGGAATGAATTGTCGCCGCAGTGACCCTACCGTTTTTCCATTGCATATCCACCACAAAACCACCGCGCGCTTTGAATCCCTCGGCGGCGCCATTGGCCCACGCCGCGGGCATGGCAGGAAGCAAGTGAATTTCGCCGGCATGCGACTGCAGCAGCATTTCGGCGATACCGGCCGTTGCCCCCATATTGGCATCCAGTTGGAAGGGCTCGGCGTTCATCAGGTTCAGATAGGTGCCGCCATCTTTGTAGCTGATCTTATCGTCATCCATCGCGGTGAGCAGATCTGCGAGCGTGCGCGCTGCAATTTCTCCATCGAACAACCGGGCGCGCAGGCAAATCTTCCAGGCCATCGTCCACCCTGGTCCGCGCTCGCCGCGAAACTCCAGCAGTTTGGTGGCGGCAGCAGCCAGCTTGGGAGTATGCATGGGGGTGATCTCATGGCCTGGATAGAGCCCCCAGAGCGGGGAAAGATGCCGGTGATGATCGGTAGGTTCGTCCCAATCTTCGAGCCATTCCTGCAGTTGGCCGTATTTGCCAATCTGAAAAGGCGCCAGCCTGGATCGCGTTCCCTTGAGACGATTGCGGAAATCCGCATCGATGCCTAACATCTCGCTGGCTTCGATACATGCGTCGAACAGACTTCGCAAGATGGACATATCCATCGTCGGGCCGGCGCAGATGGTCGTGCCTTTCAGGTGGAGGTTCGTTACTTCATCCCAAAAAGGAACGCTCTCTGTCGAACTGGTCGGATAGTGCTCCGGGGACATCGACGGGCAAGTCACCATCCACTTCCGTGTGGGATGTTCGACCAATGTGGAGAGAAAGAATTGCGCCGACCCCTTCATCAGGGGATAAAACTTCTGCAAATCTTCCTGACTGCCATTGAAGAGGAAATGCTCCCACAAGTGAGTACAGAGCCACGCTCCAGCAGTGGCGAAGGTTCCCCATGTGGGACCATCCATAGGCGCACAAGCCAGCCACAGGTCGGTGTTCTGATGTAGTACCCAACCGTCTGCTCCATAGTTCACCTTAGCCACGTGGGTACCTGGTTCAACGAGATTGGCAATGAGCTGAAAGAGTGGCTCCGTGCAATCGGAAAGGTTTACCACTTCCGCAGGCCAGTAGTTCATCTGGAGATTAATATTTGTGGTGTATTTGCTGCCCCATGGAGGAGTGGGGGATTCATTCCAGATACCCTGCAGGTTTGCGGGGAGACGGCATCCAGAACGCGAGCTGGAAATCATGAGATAGCGGCCGAATTGAAAATAGAGGGCCGGAACACCTGGATCCTTGGTCTCAGGAAAGCGTTTCAGGCGTTCGTCGGTGGGCAGAGCGGCAAACTGTGAAGATCCAAGGTCAAGGGAGACCCGCCTGAAGAGCCGCTGATGCTCCGCTATGTGGTCGAGCCGCAGTTGTTCATAGGATTTTGCCGTTGCCTTCTGGAGATCACTTACAACCATCGGAGCCGGGTCCCGATCAGCGTTCTTGTAATCGATGTAACTGGTTCTGGCGGCAACCACGATGGTGGCTGAATTAGCCCCCACGACGGACAATTCTCCCTCTCCCAGACTGATGGTTCCGCCGTCTGTAATTACCCTGGCCCGGTTGGCGAACCAGACCTTTCCGTCAATGCCCTCGTCGGACATGGCCCTTCCGCGCGAGACCAGTTCGTTGGGCGCGACAGCATCGTAGCGCGCATCGCCGTCCTGTTGTTCCTGGTTTCCGACGGTAAGCGCGGCACTGAACGTCATTTGTCCCGGCCGGTCGGCCGTGAGCCGGACGACCATCACCTGATCTACCGGGCTGATGAAAATTTCCCGGGTAAAGAGAGTGTTGTCGATGCGGTACCGGACGGAGACGATGGCTGTGTCCAGATCGAGCCGGCGCTCATAATCGGTCACCGGCCGGGGAGAGATGAGGGCGAAGTCGGTGGCTAATTGACGCGCCTTATCGGGCGGTTGGCTCTGCTTGGGAAACGTAAGCCATAGGTCTCCCATAGGCTGATATTGCATCTGGGGAATGGCCAATCCAAACATGGAGCGCCCGAAGAGGCGATGGGCCTTGACATCCTCGCCGGCAAAAACAAGGCGGCGAATCTCAGGGAGCGCATCCGGGCCCTTGGGGTTTGTGGGGTCGTACGGACCCCCGCTCCAAACCGTCTCTTCATTTATCTGGATGCGTTCGCCGGCGGTTTTGCCGAAGACCATTGCGCCCACACGGCCGTTTCCCAGGGGAAGCGCCTGGATCCACTTTTCCGCGGGTTCGCGATACCAAAGGGATGTGTTTTGCGTACTCGACACTTCCGTGGCTTCATGGGGTGCAGGAGACTGCAGTCCGGCATGGAGCTCATGGGGAAGGGCCAGGGCGGCAGTCGATGCGGCGATTGATTCCAGGAATTGACGTCGTTTCACGATCGGGACCTCCGGGCTTAATTGATACGCGTTATGACTCAATCCATGCCGATGACCGGAACCACTTATTCGGGAGGTATCCGTAGCTTTCTGCCCGGTCGCGCAGATCGAAACCCGTTCCTGTTCCAGCGGACATTTTCGCTGAGCGGATTCGCGGCGGAAGCATGCAGCGCGTTGGGAGAAGAGCCTGATGATTCGGTGATTGGGTCGATAGCGGGCTGAGGCCTCAGGAGAGAGTTCATAGAGCCAAGGGCCAAGCGGGCAAAGCCTCGTCGCGATAGATTGACCATGATGTCGAGCCCTTCTGGTGGAATTGCTACGATGTTCAGGAAATAGAGAGAACAGGATGGCCCAACACGTCCCACCTGGGCTCGATCCCCAGCCCGGGTAGCTCTGAGGCAGCAAGACGTCCCTGGTTTCTTTGGGGTGCACCTTCTGCAATACTCACGGTGACATAGCTATTGAAGTCAGTCGAAGAGAAGAGGTATCCGGGCGCTGTGCTATGCGCCAGATGTGCAATCGCGGCAGTCACAATATCGCCGCCCCAGCTATCTTCTATCGTGAGAGCTATGCCAAGCGAAACACACAAGTCGCGAATTTTTATTGCTTTTGTGAGGCCGCCGACTTTTGAGATCTTCAAGTTGACAACGTCCATGGCCTGATCCGCTATGCCTTCCACCACCATCGACATACTGTCGACCACCTCATCAAGGATGAAAGGTTTATGCGTATTGCGCCGGACCGCCAGACACTCGCGATAGCTGGTGCAAGGCTGTTCGATATATACGTCGATATCACGGACCGCATCCACAACCCGCATCGCCTGATGTTGGCTCCAGCCGGCATTCGCATCGGCCACCAGAACGTCTCCAGCCTGGAGTCTCTCGGCGACTTTGGTGATACGGCAAATATCCTCATCCGGGGATCCGCCGACCTTGAGCTGGAATTTTGTGTATCCTTGGCCACGATACGCGGATACCTTCGCCGCCATTTCCTCCGGACTCTCCTGGGAGATTGCCCGATAGAGCGGAAAGGAGTCTCCATAGCGGCCACCCAGTAAAGCTGCGATCGGCAGATTACTGATCTTGCCCAAGATATCCCAACACGCTATATCGAGTGCCGACTTAACATAGGGATGCCCGCGCAAACTATCATCCATGCAATCGTTCACCAACGATAGAGCGGTTGGATCCAGGCCAATAAGGGACGGGGCAAGCTCGGCGATGCCGGTGCGAACGCCGTTGGCATAGGCGGCAAGATAGGCCGGCCCTAGTGGACACACTTCTCCGTAGCCGGTGACACCGGAATCGGTGTGGATGGCGACTACCGTGGAGTCAAAGACCTTGACGCTGTTGCCACGAGACCAGTTATAGACGCCTTCCCGCAAGGGAAGCTCCACCTTAAACGCTTCGACCTTAGTAATCTTCGGGGGCATGCTATTTTGTCTTCGCGTCTCGGTCTATATTCCGCTGTTGCTCGATGACGCCGATCAGCGCATGTCCGGCAGTGAGGATGTGGGCCTTGAGCAGCGCTGTAGCCTTGCGCTTGTCTCGCTTTTGGCAGATCGCCACCAGAGCGCGGTGTTCCTGCTTGGCGCGCTGCTCCCAACGGGTGACCGAGATTTGCACCCGGGCATAGCGCTCATTGAGACGATGCAGATTCTGCAGAATTCCCATCGTAATCGTGCATCCGCTTGGGGCATATAAAGTGGAGTGAAAACGCCAATTGAACTCGCCCCAGGTTGCGATCTCATTGGTTTGCAAGGCTGCTTCGTATTCGTCGAGGATGCTATTCGCCTGCTCGAAATCTTCAGCAGTGAGAAAGGGAATGGCTTTGGTCAGGAGATCGGGTTCGATTTTTGCGCGCAGGTCGATCACTTCGTTAATCTCCTGCAGCGAGAGGCCCGAGACTACCGCGCCCTTGCCAGGCCGGAATACCAACAAACCTTCCGCTTCCAACTGGCGCATCGCCTCGCGCAGCGGAATGCGGCTGATATCGTATTCACGAGCAATGGTTACCTGGTTAAGCGATTCCCCTTCCTGAAACTCGCCTCCGATAATTCTCTGACGCAGTGCATCCACCGCCGTGGAGACGAGTGTTTGTCTTGGTAGTGCAGACGGTGCCTGGCTTGCTCTGACTAAAAGGGGCTTATAGGGTTTCATGCCATGTATGTGTATACACGATACCAGTTTGGACATGCAAGCGCGTTGTTTATCCCTTCCATGTCGGTGGAAGAGAAACCTTGGAAATAGGGTTATTTCCAGCCCAGCAATGAGCTTTGAACCCATTGCGGGGTCTTTTCTTTATGGCAGAGCAGGCAGGCATTCGGACTTTCCTCCTGTCCAAAGCGCTCCGTCATCTCCGGGTCGGGAATGTCATCTATCTGATGGGATCGTGCGCGGAAAAGAAGCCCATCTACAATCCGAGGCATATGACAGGAGACGCAACGGCTTGCTTCCGCATTCAAGGGGTGATGGGTATGCGCCGCCGCATTCACCTTGTTCTCGAACTTCGTATGGCATCCGGTGCACATGCGGTCCTGGTCGTCTTTGAATCTCAATGAAGTAGGGTTGGAATGGGAATCGGGGCTGTGCGGATCGTGACACGAACCGCAAGACACCTGGCCTTTTCGGAAGCATTTCGAGCGCTCCAGCGCCTCAACGATAAAAGTAGTCTGGTTAAAGCGGCCGTCTTTGTAAAAGCCCTTGCGGGAAACTTCATCCAGCGGCAGAGACGCGTTTGTCAGAAAGAAGGTGCCGGTGCTCGAATAATTACGCTCATTCTGCGGACTTGCGGTGTGCAGGTTGGATTGCATATGGCACTGTGCGCAGATACTTACAAATTGCCGGTTGCTGATCTGGCCAAATGCAACCGGCGGATCGATCGGGTTCTTGGTGTAGGTGCTTCCTGCATGCATCGCGGCGACATGTTTCCCTGCGGGACCGTGGCACATCTCGCAATCGATTCCAGGTTCCCGGAAAACAAGCTGATTGGAGTCACCGGGTGCGACGCCGGTATTGCGTAGTTGACTGGTATGACAGACGGCGCAGTTTATCTTGTAATTGGTCGCATGATCCAGTTTCTCCCAGGCGAAGGGATTGGAACGTTCACTCCCGGAGACGTCAATAATCTTCCAGTAATTCACCCACCTCTTCTGGATCGTGCTGTATTGAATTGGAAAGACATGAATCTCTCCATTAGGCAGTGTCGTGGCATACGCCTGCTGCCATTTGGAACCGATGGTGTAATCCACCGGATATGTGTGCCATTGCCCGTCCGATTGTTTGATTTCAAAGTAGTGGCGGCCTTGCTGAAGAACCATGCGCGCAAATAGCTTGCGATCGGGCGCTGGGATAATCCGGAGCTTCCCGTAACGATACGTTATGTCGTCGCCGGCGTAGAATTCGTTTTCCTTGATGAAATCCCCAATCACGTTTTGCGGCTGGTATGGACGAAACATTTTCGACATTCCCGTCTGCATCCATTGTTCATATATGTCTGCATGACACAGCTTGCAGGCGGCAGAGCCGGCATAGCCCGGAAGATGGACCGCCGATTGGCCTTCCACCACGGAGGGTTGCCGAGAAGCGGCAGGCGGCTCTTTCTGTGAGTTGCTCAGGAACATGTCGAAGCTGATTTGCGTGTTCGCAGTTGTCGCAATTTGTGACTTGTAGATGGTGAGCAACTGCGCGCGTGCTTTGAGAGCGAGCTCTCCTCCCCGCTTATAGACTGCGCCGAAGTCTGCCATGGATTCCGGCAAGTCATGCCCCGCGAGATGGAGGATTCCGAGCAGATAAAGAATCTCAGGATCGTCAGAGTTGAGTGCGTATGCCTGCGACAGGGAAGCAGTAGCCTGGTTGACCAGCGCATCCTGACCTGCGCCCGCCGGAGCGGCTAACGCTTGCACCATTTGGACACGGCCAATCACAAACCATGCGGTAGCTTGCTGTCTTCGTTTGAGGTTCGGCCAGTTCTGTTCGGAGATGGCGCTCGGACGAGCGAAGCGATCAAAGTAGTCGAGTGCATCCCGGGCGCTCTCAAGCGCAGCTTCCGGATGGGCCGTGCGGGACTGTACGTCGGCGACCGCGACAAGCAGCAAGGGATTCTCCGGAAACAGAGCGAGAGACTGGTGGGCAAAGCTCAGGCCCGCAGTTAGATCTCCCAGGTCAAAGCTGCTGCGCGCCGCCCGCTCATACACGGTTGCAAGAAATGCCGATTGTGGGTACTGCTGAAGGAATGTGCGCGCCAGCAACTGAACTCTCTGCGGATCTTGTGTCTGGTACAGAGCGAGGAACGCTGCACGCTCTCCCGGGTCCTGGATCTCCTGGGCAATTGTGGGAACGGTGCGATTCTGATCGGTAACGACGGAATCGATGTCTTGCGCAGCCAGCGGCAGTGCAACACTGCAGACGAAAAACAGAATACAAGAAATACATTCAACCCTGTCGCGGCGCATGCCCGTATTTTCTATGCGCATAGTCATCGCGGCAAGAGCAAACTAAGAACGCGGCCAGGAGAAGGAAGTCTACTGGGGCGGCATTTGGGCCAGGGCCTTCTTTACTTCCTCGTCGTCCGGAGACACTCTTTGAGCTTTTAGAAGTTCGGCGCGTCCGTCTGCAAGATCTCCAGAGCGCCAGTAGATCAGCCCGAGATGTTTATGTAGTTCCGGCCCCAGATTGCAGGCTTCACAGAGCTTCAGTGCGTCCTGCAGCTGGGTAATCGCGCCAGGCCAGTCGCGTGCGTCTGCCAGGGCAATGCCAAGATCTAAATGCGCGCCAGGCGAATTGGGATCGAGAGTGCAGACCCTGCGCAAATATCCGGCGGCCTCGTCGCTTCGATTCAGACGCATCAATACCATGGCCTCCGCGGAAAGAGCGGTTGTGCGATTCGGACTGATCTCTATCGCCTTGCGCAAAGCCTGTTCCGCTTCGGAGAAGCGCGATTCGCTTGCCAGAACCAAACCCAGATTTACAAATGCCTCTCCGTATTGAGGATTGTCTTGGGTCGCCTGGCGGAACAACTGCTCTGCCTGCGCCGTCTTGCCAATGCGTCCATACAACACCCCCAGATTGTTCTGGGCTTCGACGTTTTGGGGATCCAGGGAGATTGCGGTCTTAAACTCGTTTTCCGCCTCGGCCGTTTTACCCGCTTGCAGATTTAGAAAACCGATTTGATTATGTGCCGGGGCGAACTTTTCATCCAATTCAATGGCCTTTGCAAGAGCCTGCCGCTCTTCACCGTATTTCCCCTGACGGTCCAGAGCAAGTGCTAGATCGTAATAGGTTCGGCCGTTGTTGGCATCCTTCACAATGGATTGCTGATACATTTCTGTAGCCTTCTGCGGGTCCCCTGACTGCAGATACTGATTCGCCTCATTGGCCTGTGTGATGGCTACATCCTGTTCTATGTGTTCCTCTTTCTTTTGCTGGACGATCTTCAGCTCTTCGCGGGCCTGAGCCTCCTGCCCCAGGGACCGAAGAACGCCGGCAAACTGGAAGTGCGCTTCGCTGGCCGTGGGATCCAACTGCACTGCCCTTTCCAATTGCACGCGCGCCTCAGCCGGTTTGCCGAGTTTTGCCAGCACCACCCCCAAAAAATAGCGGGCATTAAAATTATTGGGGTTGATGGCGACCGCCTGTTCGAGGAGCGTTTCTGCCTCTGGGTAATTGCCCAGGCCGCGTTGAACCTCGCCGGCGAGTTCCAGGGCATCGAAACTATGTGGTTGCAGACGAAGATATTCCTGAACTGCGGGTAGTGCGTCGTTATATTGCTTAAGAATGATGAGTGTCTTGATGTACGATACGCGGGCGAGTTCATCCGCCGGGTCCAGACGCTGCGCCGCTTGAAATTCATCTGCCGCCTCGTGGTAGCGGGACAGTTGCGTGTACACGATGCCCAGTGTCGCGTGGGCATGCTCATTTGCCGGATTCGCCTTCAGTATTGTCAACAATACCTGGCTCGCTTTACCCGGTTCGCCATTCCTGGAGTAGGCGATTGCCAGATCCATCTGCAGTTCTTCGTTTGGCGGGTCATCTCGCAGAGAGTAAATCGCGGCGGAGTATTTTTTTTCCGCCGTTAGTTGTTTGGCGATTCCGTCGAGCGCTGGAATCGATTTGGGATCAGCCTTGAGAACTGCCTGGAATTCGCTGATTGCGGCGTCCGGTTGTTGCAGGTTACTGAGCACTAAGCCTAAGCCCAAGTGGACCTGCGGAGCTCCTGGGTTGAGGCGCGAGGCTGTCTCCATCTCCTCGTATGCGCGCTTCGCGTTCCCGCTGGAATTGAGAGCGATCGCCAGGTTGTAATGGCTTTCCCATGCGTTCGGAGCCAGGCGAAGCGCAGACTCGAATGCGGAAATAGCGCACGAATACTGATGTTTGCCGCCGAAGTAGACCCCTAACGCATTATAGGAATCCGTGGAAGGATGGGTTTGCAAGGCACTTTCCAGTTCCGGAGACCCGGTACAGCCGGGAACCGATTGTGCCAACAGCGCGGCGGTAAAGCCCGTCAGGATGCACATGAGGGTGCACCATCGGAATCTGCCCTCCATGAGCGCCCGTGATTTCACCCACCCGTGCCGCCGGGAGTGGCCTTGCCCTTCCAGGCATTGCTCGGAGCATGAAATTTTAGCCCTTTGCCGGAAGAATCCCAGACTGCACCTCATGAACATCCGAAAAGTCTCTTCAGCTTGATTTTTCAATCATATGATCCCACTCCTCCAGCAGCAACGGAGGTGCGATGTCGCCGTTCTTGCCGGGCTGATCCAGGCGCGAAACCACGTAACTTCCAGCCGTACCGCGCCCGCGCAAGCTACAATTCGCGTCATGGTGGAAAGTTGTCGCTGCATGCTAGTTCCTGTCATTTGCATGATCATGCTGCTTGGTTTCGTGAGTAGCGGTGCTCAGGCGCAAATGGGAGTGGCTACCGGCGGCGGAGTCGCTGTGCCCGCCCAACCGCTGCCATCCGGAATGAAAGCTCCAGTCATCGACTACCGGGACATAGCCGCGGAAGCTGGTTTGTCGAATGCCAATACTTCCGGATCGGAAAGAGGAAAACTCTACATCATTGAATCGACGGGCATGGGTGTTGCCCTCATTGACTACGATAACGACGGGCTGCCCGACATTTTTATGGTCAATGGCGGCCAGTTGCAAGGGAATAAAACTGTGCCCGCCCCATTTTCTCTCTATCACAATCTGGGCGGCCTGAAGTTTGAGGACGTTACCAAAAAAGCAGGTCTGACGCATACCGAAGGTTGGGGACAAGGCGTATGTGCGGGTGATATCGACAACGATGGTCATGTCGATCTGTTCGTAACCCAGTGGGGACAGAACATCCTCTATCACAACCAGGGAGATGGAACCTTCCGCGACGAGACAAAAGAGCGACGGCTTGCCACGCCGCAAAGGCGATGGAGCACCGGATGTGCCTTCGTCGATTTCAATCGGGATGGATTTCTGGACTTGGTGGTAGCTCACTACGTTGATTTCGATCTTTCCCAGACGCCACATCCCGGAGAGAAATCTGAATGCCGCTGGAAGGGCTTGCCCGTGATGTGTGGCCCACGCGGCCTGCCGGGGGAAACGATCTCGCTTTACGAGAACGACAAACAAGGTCATTTTACCGATGTTTCGGACCGTCTTCATGTCACGACAGCAAAGCTCTATTACGGCTTTAGCCCTCTGGTGGGAGATTTCGATAACGACGGCTGGCCGGATATCTATGTCGCGTGTGACTCGACGGCAAGCCTCTATTACCACAACCTGGGGGGAAAGCTGTTTGAGGAAATAGGTGTACAGGCGGGCGTTGCCTACAGCGACGATGGAGCCGAACAGGCCGGCATGGGCGTAGCCGCGGCAGATTTTACGCATGACGGCATGCTCGACATCTTCAAAACGAACTTCGCCGATGACACGCCTACGTTCTATCGCAACCGGGGCAAGAACGATTTCGCTGACAAGACGATAGAAAGCGGTCTGGCGGTGAGCGCAAAGTACGTCGGGTGGGGAACGTCGGCGCTGGACTTTGACAACGATGGCTGGCCGGATCTGATTGTCGCCAACGGCCATGTTTATCCTGAAGTGGATCACGACCAGGCTGGAGAATCGTTCAAGCAGCCCAGGTTGCTGTTCTGGAACCGGGGCGACGGGAAGTTCTTCAACATGTCCTCCATCGCTGGGCCGGGCATCATGGCGCAGCACTCTTCCCGCGGACTGGCCGTCGGCGATCTGGACAACGACGGGCAGCAGGAAATCGTCATCATCAACATGGCCGAAGGAGTTTCCCTGCTGAAGAACTTCGGCCCTCGGTTAGGAAATTCGATTCTGATACGCGCATTGACAGAAACCGCCAGAGACGCGATCGGTGCGCAAGTCACTGTGACTGCAGGCGGACGCAGCCAGATGGACGAGGTTCGGAGCGGCGGCTCGTTTATGTCGCAAAGTGATTTCCGCCTGCACTTCGGTCTGGGCAGAGCGGTCGCGAGCGATATATCCATTCGCTGGCCGGATGGCAAAGTCGACAAGTTTCCCGCCGTGGCCGCGGAGCAGGTTGTGACCATTCAGCAGGGCAAGGGGATTATCCATAAACAGCCCTATGCCCACGCGCGGTCGTAAAGTTTCCGGCAAGCGGCAACCCTCTCTGTCAGTCCAAGCTATCTGGCTTTCATGCCAACGATATTTTCAGTGCCGCCGCGTAGTCTGTCGTAGGGCGGTAATGTTTTGGCAGCTCTACGCGTAGGCTGTCCGCTGCCTGCTTCCACGTGAGCTTTTCCTCCGTGCCCAACAGTTGCACATTCTCGATTTTTCCCGGCTTGGTGGCAGCGTCTCTTCCAAGTGAGCGCACGACAAACGCATCCTTGGGCCAGCCCAGAGCGATAGCGTATACCACGTTGTTGGCCTTGTTACGTGTAAAGCGAATATCCGTGGCTCCAAGGTTACTGACGCTGACGCCGGTCTGGTTTCCGCCTCCTTGGTCAGAGCCCTCGCGAGTTTTCATGTTCGGTCCCTCGCCGAACACCTTCCAGGGTCGCGTAGCATAGATCGCATCGCCGTTGACCTGCATCCAGTCGGTGATCTTGTCGAGGACAGCGATTTCCTTGAGGTCGATGGTGCCGTCGGGCTTGCCCGGAATATTCAGAATAAACGTGCCGTTCTTGCTTACTGCGTCGGTCATCCAGTGGATGATGTCGCGTGGATGCAGGTAGCCGCCGAATTCTCCGGGCTCGTTGTATAGGCTGCGCAGATAGTGCCAATCTCCAATACAGGTTTCTGACTGCCACGGGTATGGCATGATTTGATTCGTTATGTCGCGCTCGTAATCGGCGACCACGGCCTTGGCCAGTCGATCGGGCACCATCTTGATATTGAGAATGGCCTCCATCTTGCTGTTGTGGGTTTTCAAATTGTGATTGTAGTAATAAGAACCAATGTTCATGCCGCCCCAGCCCAGCGGCAATAAGACATCGTCGAAATAGAGCAGATCGGGATCATGCTGATCGATCAGGTCGCGGGTGCGATCATAGAAGTTCTTCACGTAAGAAATGGCGGGCAGCGCATTGTAGGGGTGTTTGGCGCCGTAGAGTCGCTGTGGATCAAGCCCCTGCCACCATTGACCTTTGCCTTCGGCGGCGGTTAGACGGCCATCGTACGGTACGCCTGCAAATGGACCGGTTTTATCCGCGCCATGCGAAGTTTGAAACCACCACCAATTGCGAGCCTGGTGCACCGTGACGCCAAAACGCAAGTCGTGTTTGCGGGCGGCTGCGGCCCACTCGCCCACAACATCCCGATGCGGTCCAAGACTGGCGGCATTCCACGGCTGGTGTTTGGAGTTCCAGGTGTCAAAGCTGTCATGATGGTTGGCAAGTGCTATGAACAGCCGCGCTCCGGCTTTTTTGTAGCGCTGGATCAGCTCTTCGGGTTGCCAGTTCAGCAGGGTCCACTGGGCAATCAGATCCTTGTAGCCGAACCGTGACGGATGCCCATAGTGATCCAGTTGGAATTGATACTGCTTGTCCTCGTCGGGATTATCGACAGTATCCGTGCCTTGTGAGTACATCCCGCGCGCATACCAGTCGCCCGCTTCGGGCACGCATTGCGGACTCCAGTGTGCCCAGATCCCGAATTTGGCGTCGCGATACCACTCCGGCACATCGTATTGCAGCAGGGAATCCCAAGTGGGCTTGTATGGGCCTTCACCACCGAGATTGGCGATGGGTGACTCTAGTGGAGTGCCATCCCAAAAGCCGGCCGGAAGGGGCAGATCCTTGGGGTAGTGCGCGTTGGATGGATGCCACGTCTGCTCGTCGAGTCTTTCCTTTACCAGATTCTTCCCATCGAAGAAATAAAACTCTCTTTGCGAGGCGGGCATCGAGCAGAATTTGGCGTAGTCCTCGGTGAAGGAGTCAGATCCGTTGCCGGCGCCTGATTGTGCCGCACCGCTCGCCTGGGCCGGGGACGGTAAAGCTGACGTTGCCGCCGCGGCGGCGAATAGTTTGCAGAAGTCTCTCCGTTGCATGGGATTCTCCAATCGTTGCTCTTCAGTGCTTAGCCGATCGGCCGGAGTTTGATCCCCGCCGAATAAGTCGAGGGCGATGCCCAAGAGAATTTCCTTGCTTCGATTGTATGGTATCGTGTATACACATCTCCAGATTCATGCATTTGAAATGCGGGCCCCGCACAAGTCTGGCATTTAGATCGAAGTTGAGCGGTGTTCGAACCTCAGCAACACGGCCCCCTTCGGTCAAACCGCTCATATCATTTCAGGCCATTCATCCCTAGCAAGCCGCACCCCCGACGTTAGGAAGCTGAAGCCTATCAAGCAGTCAATTTATTTCTGGAGGTCACGATGAAGGCTTGTTCACAAGGAAACCTACAGAAGGTCGGGACTTTTGCGGCCCTATTCGTTGCGCTTCTTCTTGCGTGGCCGGGAAAGAGTTTCGCCCAGCTGTCCACGGCTACAGTGAATGGGATCGTCACCGATTCCTCGGGAGCGGCGATTCCAGGCGCCAAAATCGTGCTGCGCAATATTCAGACATCGGTCGAGAATACAACGGTTTCCAACAACGCCGGAGCATATTCCTTCTTCAATGTAACGCCGGGCGAGTATTCCATCGAGGCAACTGCGACCAATTTCGGCCCTAAACAGGTGCCGAACCTGACGCTCGCCGTCAGCCAGGTTGCCACCGTCAACTTCTCCCTGGTGGTTGGAACGCAAAATTCGACGGTGACCGTACAGGGGGCGACGCCGCAGCTGCAGACCTCCAGCGCGAACCTGGGCACGGTGATTTCGACACAGCAAGTCAACGATCTCCCGCTGAACGGCCGCAACTTCACTGAGCTTCTTATCCTGACTCCCGGCGTATCGCCTGTTAACACCGGTCAGAATGGACAATCCTGGTTGAGCTCCGCAGCCGTCGGTTCCACGCAGCTATTTCCCGATGTCAACGGGCAAAGCAGCCGCAGCGACTACTTCTTCACCGACGGTCTGAATAATTACGGGGAGTTTATCAGCACCTATGCGGTGCCTCCCATCATCGATGCGATACAAGAATTCAAGGTGGTTTCGCATACCGACAGCGCTGAGTTCGGCAGCGTGCTGGGTGGCGTCATCGACGTGACGACAAAGTCCGGCACCAACAGCTTGCATGGTTCGGCATGGGAATATGCGCGCAAGGACATCTTCGATGCCCGCAGCTTTTTTCTTCCTACAGATGTGGCTAAAACTCCTTATACGCAGAACCAGTTCGGGGGCTCAATCGGCGGCCCGGTCATAATTCCGAAGCTATATCACGGCAAGAACAAGACGTTCTTTTTCGGCGCCTACCAGGGCTTCCGTTACTCCCAAATCAGTAACACCCCATTGCACGTTCCGACCGCCACGGAGCTTGCAGGAAATTTGAGCGATTGGCCAACACAGATCTACAACCCATTCACTACGCGGCCAGATCCGGCGAATCCCGGGCAGTACATCAGCGATCCCTTCCCTGGAAACCAGATTCCGCAGAGTCTGATTCAGCAGAATCTGACGGCCTATGCCGAGTTTGCTTACCCGAAAGCAGGTAACGTGTTTGACAGCTCGGGAGACAACGCACTCGATACCACTCCCCTGACGCAGAACCAGAATGAGTGGACCGTTCGCGTGGACCAGAAAATCGGGGCAAATGATTCAGCGTTTTTTCGGTACAGCGCTTTAAACAGCACGTCAGTAGAATCGGCCGGCCTTCCCAACGATCCCTCAACAACCTTGCTCCCAGCCCGCAACTGGGGCGCTAGTTATACGCATGTCTTTACCCCTAGCCTTGTTGTCCAGGGGCAGTTTTCCCACACCACCATGCCGAATACCTCGCAAAACTTCTTTACCCAATCGACGGACGGTATTGCGAAGACTCTGAATTTTGATCCGGCATTTACCACCGGCCTGGTTGCATCGCAGAACAGTGTCGTGCTTCCGGCCATGTCGATTAGCGGCTACGCGACGAATCCGGGTGACTACGTCAACACCAACGAGCTCACGAATAGCTGGGAGTACAGCGGAAGCGTGGAGAAAACGTTAGGGACCCATACATTGCATTTTGGCGGAGGCTTCACGACCATGACCTTCGCTTCCACAACCGCATTTCCTATCGAAATGTTTGCGGCGCAGAATACCGCGGATCCCAATCCGACGGATACGTTGAACGCCGGCTCGGCGCTGGCTTCTTTTCTTCTGGGAGTGCCGAACGGATATGAGCTGTCCAACAATGCAGTAGGCACGCGTTTCGGCGGCGTGATCGACTTTTATGCCCAGGATTCCTGGAAAGTCACCTCGAGACTAACGTTGAATTACGGGTTGCGTTACGACATCACGTTCATTCCTCCGATAGGAAAAAATAGTTTGACCAAGTTTCACGGAGGGGAGTCCATCGGCGATTACGATTTCACCAACGGCACCTATGTGGTTCAGAAGCTGCCGCCGTCCTGTAGTTCGGCCGGTATTGCACCTTGTATCCCTGGCGGCGTGTTGCCCGACCATGTGGTCGTTTCTCCGAACGGAAAAATTGCGCAGAACAACTATGACAACTTTGGCCCCCGCGTTGGCTTTGCCTACCAGTTGGGGAGCCAGACTGTCGTAAAGGGCGCCTTCGGTATTGTGTACGACAACTGGGCCGCATATACCCAAACGGGCCAGAACATTGTAGGAACATGGCCGGATGTGGGTTATGCAGCTGCCAGCAACCTCAATCTGCCCAGTTCGGCATCTGCCACGCCAACGATCACGGCGATTGACCCATTTGGAACCGGCGGCGCCGGCGGGCTTCTTCCGGCTGCGACGCCGTTCAACCAGGTGACCTTCTTTTATGACCCGCATAGAAGGAACCCCATGTCAGATCAGTGGAACTTCGGCGTGGAGCGGGAATTGGACAACAACACGGTCGCAAACCTCAATTATGTCGGCATGGTTTCCCATCGATTGGACGTAGGCGGTTTCTACAATACCGCGCTCACTCCGGGCCCGGGCGATCCGCAATCGCGTTCGCTTTATCCCTATGCCGCTCCAACCCTCTACGACCACGCTGCGGGTTATGCAAACTACAACGCCTTGCAGGCTTCACTTATTCGGCGGTTTGCCCAGGGCTGGTCGTATTCCGTCGCCTACACGTGGTCTAAGACGATGAACGTCGGCACCGACGGTTGGTATGGCTCGGAAGGCGGTGTGCCGCAGGATCCCTACGCGCCAGCCGCCTATGGAGGTTACTCCGTAGCAGGATTTGACCTTACGAATGTGCTTGCGCTGAGTACGCTTTACCAGGTGCCCTTGGGGAGGGGACAGAAATTTTCGACAGGCAATGGCGCCCTGGATTACGTTCTGGGAAACTGGCAGGTCAACAATATCTTTACTGCACATTCCGGAACTCCTTTCACCCCAGTCATCAGCAGCGATATTGCCAACACGGGAAACAGCGGCTATGAGCACATGGATCTGGTCGGTAATCCCGCCGGCCCCAAGCAGGCATCGGAGTGGTTCAACACAGCCGCATACGCGGTTCCGGCAGGCTACACGTATGGCACGGCGAGCCGGAATTCCCTTCGGACCGCTGGGTACTTTGACCTGGACACCTCCCTGTTCCGTACGTTCCCAATCGGAGGGGATCGTCAGTTCGAATTCCGCGCGGAGGCCTTCAACCTGCTGAACCATCCTGTCCTGGGCACGCCCAACACGGACTACAACTCGGGTACGTTATTCGGCACGATCAACTACACGGCCAGTACTGCCCGGGAACTTCAATTGGCCCTGAAGTTTCTTTTCTAGACGAAGCCGGCGTGGCAGGGGTGCATAATTTCCAGTAACGCGCTCCTGCCACTTAGATGAGGTTCCCGAACTTGCGACCGGCGTGCCATGCGCAAACCCTTCTCCGCGTGATGCGGCCGGGATTGTGGGCACGTTTGTTGGTCGTGTTCCTGTTGTCTACCTTCCACCGAAACCCGGTTGCTGCCGCACCTGGCATTCAACCTAAGACCCTTGCGAACGGCGCCAAATCTGTGCCGGAGAATTCAGAGGGAAATAAAAAGGGCTACGTTGGATCCCGAGCCTGTGCGTCCTGCCACCGGGATATTTACAACGAATACTTGCGGACGGACATGGGCCGATCGATGTCCGAGATCACGCCGGCGCTGCTGGAGCAGCTTCATATTCCAACGAGGTTTTACGATCAGAAATTGAATCGCCATTATGAGGCGTACTCTCGCGAGGAAGGCTCTATCAAAGCGAATTTGAGTTGGATCCCGCCGGCAAAGAGAAGTTTCGCGATACTCACCAGATCCAGTGGCTTGTCGGCTCAGGAGCGAATTCCTACCTCTTTGAGGCTCCTCTGACTCTGTATACGAAGCCGATGACCTGGGCGTCCTCACCGGGCTACGAATTCGCGGATTATTCTTTTAGCCGCCCCATTCTGGAGGGATGCATCTTTTGTCACAGTGGTCGAGCTAAGCTCGCGGCCTCCAAAGGAGAGACGCAGCAAGAATAATCTATTGAACCCGACGGCCGTTGGCAACTCAGGCGTATGAACTCAAAGCATAGCGGAAAGGCATGGCTGTCGTGGTCATAGCAAGGCAAAAAAATGTCCTCTAGATCCTTAATTGTGGCACTCGTGTCGGGGCTGTTATCGGCGGGACTCTTGCAGGCCCAGCAGGTCGATGTCTACAGCCGGCCTGTTCATTACGAACGTAGTCACGACTACGATGTGCTGCATTACCGGATTCATCTGACCGTGGATAAGGCAAAACGATCCTTCTGGGGTGATACGACCGTCACTCTCAAGCCGCTGCGCGATGACTTTTCTACGTGCGTGTTGGATGCAGAGACGCTTGTCGTGAGTAAGGTTGAATCGAATGCGCATCAACCTTTGAAGTTTGTGCAGACCGAAACTTCTTTGACGGTCTATCTTCCCCACCCCTACGCATATGGCCAGCAGCTATCTTTCGTCGTCTATTACCGTGAAGATGATCCTCATCTCGATCCTCAGAAGTACGGTATGCACGAGGGCTATGACCTGGGCTTGACCTTCAAGTCAGCAACGCCAGATCATCCCAGCGTGGCCAGCACACTATCCTTCCCGGAGGGAGCACGCCACTGGTTTCCCAGTTACGATTATCCTGACGACAAAGCTACGAGCGACGTGATCATCACAGCCGACCAAAGCGATCAAGTCATCTCGAATGGCAGGCTGGTGAGCGTGACAGAGGTTCCCCAAACACATCAAAGAACTTTCCATTGGTCTCAGGAAAAACCCATATCTACCTATTTGTTTGTTTTGGCGGTAGGCCCATATGTCAAAGTGAAAGACAGTCTGGGTAATTTGCCGGTCGACTATTGGGTGTATCCGCAGGACTTGCCCGATGCCCGGCGAACCTTTCACAACACACCGGGCATGATCAAGTTTTTCGGCGAAGAATTCGGCTACCCGTATCCGTGGGTGAAGTATGACCAGATTATCCTTCCGCATTTCACCGGTGGTGCGGAAAGCACCTCGGCGACTGTAGTCGGCGATGACATCATTCACGACGCCAAGGCCGATCCTGACTTTCCGGTTGACTGGCTGATAGCTCACGAGTTGGCACACCAGTGGTGGGGCGACTTAATAACCATGCGCGATTGGAGCCAGGCGTGGCTTAACGAAGGGTTCGCGACGTATTTCCAATACGTATATAGCAGACACGAGTTGGGTAACGACGAGGGTGCAATAGATCTTCAGGACAAGATCAACCAATACCTGGGGGAATCTCATAATCACTACCAAAGGCCGATCGTGTTTAACCGCTGGGAGTACCCGAACGACAATTTTGATCGGCATATTTACCAAAAGGGAGCGGCGGTGCTGTCCATGCTCGACTGGGTCATGGGAGACAGCAATTTTCGACGGGCGATCTCCTACTTTCTACACAAGCACGCATACCAACCCGTAGATACACATGACTTCGAGAACGCGATCATAGAGTCGACGGGTCAGAATCTTAATTGGTTTTTTGACCAGTGGGTCTATAAGGCCGGCCATCCGGTCTTCGATGTGAAGTATCAGTGGAATGAATCTGCGCAAACGGTGGTTTTACAAGTAACCCAGACCCAGCAAACATCCGACTGGGTGCCTGTCTTTCAAATGCCCATCGTTATCGGGGTTACCACGCCCTCCGGCAAGCACTCATACCGGGTATGGATTCGTAAGCAAGAGGAGCATTTTGAATTTCAATGCCCGGAGAAGCCGTTGCTGGTGAGGTTTGATGAGGGCAACCACCTTCTCAAGGAAATGACATTTCTCAAAGGGGTCGAAGAGCTCGAGTTTCAGCTCCAGAAAGATGACGTTATTGGGCGCATGTGGGCCGCCTCGCAGCTCTCCCAGCATTTGGCCGACTCAGGCGTCCCCGATGTGCTCAAGCAAAGCGTGACCGCAGATCCTTTTTGGGCGGTTCGCAGAGCCGCGCTGCAGGCGCTATCTCCATCGTTGAGTGCTGCCGACATCGCTTTCCTGGAGAAGAGGGCGCTCGATCCAAAATCGGCTGTTCGCGTCGCGGCGCTCCGGTCGTTAGGCGACCTGCATGAACGCTCCCTCGGATCGTTTTTTGAGGAGCGCTACAAAGCGGATGACAGTTACCTGGTCGAGGCGGAAGCCCTTCGCTCGATAGGAAAATGCAAGGACTCCTCGGCGATTCCCTTCCTCCAGGAGGCAAGCCTGAGGGTGTCTCCGCAGAATGTTATTCATACTGCCGCGCAGGAAGCTATTAAGACGCTTGCAACTCAGTGACGGGATCTTCGTGATCTTCCGTCAGCCACTTGAGCAAGGGAACCATGGCCAGGAGGCCGATGGCTGAGACGACCGCGATGGCGACAAAAATGGAGTAGAACCGCCCCGCACGGATGACACCAGAATAAGCGGCGAGGAAACCTGCAAGCAGGTTGCCGAGACCTTCCGCCATAAACCATGCAGCCATGAGCCGCGAGCCATATTGCGCGGGGGCAACCCTGGTTACATAGGAGAGCCCGACGGGCGAGATCAGCAGTTCACCCCACGATCGAAAGAGGTCGGTGGAGACAAACCACAAAGGGCTGACGAGCAGAAGAGTTTGGCTACGGAAGCCGGCGACAGTGGCAAAGACAAAGCCCACCCCGAGGAATAAGTAGGCAAAGACCATCTTTCGTGGGGCCGATGGTTCTTTACCTCGCTTCCGCAGCCATTCCCACAGAGCTGCGGCCACGGGTGCGAAGAGCAGGATGACGACCGGATTGATGGACTGAAACCAGCTTGCCGGAATTTCAAAGCGCCCCAAGGTGCGCGCAATATGACGGTCAGCAAAGAGACTGAGCGAACTACCAAATTGTTCGTAGCACGCCCAAAACGGAATGGTGGAGAACACAATCAGCAAGACAGCGAGGATTCTCCTGCGCTCCGGGCGGCTGACCTTTACCGAGGGGCGGTCCTTTCTGAGCGGCGCCGGCAGCGGATAGCCCATGCCGGGCAAATAGCGTCCGCGACCCCAGAGATAAAGCAGAAGCCCCAGCACCATGCCCACACCGGCGGCGCCAAACCCGTAGTGCCAGCTGATCTTCTGACCGAGATAGCCGCAAACCAGGGGGGCAAAGAAGGCGCCAACGCTTATCCCCATAAAGAAGATGGTGAAGCCGGCATCGCGGCGCTCATCCGCCGGAGCATACAGCTGGCCCACCATGGTGGATACATTTGGCTTGAAAAGTCCGGTGCCGATGATGACCAGGGCCACGCCCAGATAAAAGGTTCCTGTACCTTCCAGTGCCAGGGTGAAGTGACCTAACGCGATAATAGACCCACCCCAGACCAAAGACCGCCGGGCGCCCCAGAAGCGATCGGCCAGATAGCCGCCCAACAGCGGAGCCAGGTAAGCGAGGGCGGTGTAGTTGCCATAAAAGATAGCAGCATTGCTGATAGGCCAATGCCGGGCATTCACCAGGTAGAGAATGAGCAGCGCCTTCATCCCGTAGTAGGAAAACCGCTCCCACATCTCAACAAAGAACAGCAGGATGAGCCCGCGCGGCTGGCCAAGAAAATCAGATTTACCGCCGCGCTCTAACGCGAGATAGCCGGGCGTTTCACCCGGAGTCATCGCGGCAGGCCGCCGGGAGCGACATGCTCTTCAAGATAGCGGGCGAGCAGACTATGAAGATGGAGGGATGTGCCCTCGCCCTCAGAAATAGCATGGGTGCGATTGGGATAGTCCATAAAGTCGAAGGACTTGCCCAATGCGATCAGTCGATTCACCAGCAGCTCGGTCACCTTGAAGTGGCAGTTATCGTCCCCCGAACCATGAACGATCAAGAGCTTGCCTTGCAAACCCTCGGCGAAGTTGATGGGCGAGCCGTCGTGATAGCCCTGGGCATTATCCTTGGGCAATCCCATGTAGCGCTCCTGGTAGATGGTGTCGTAGTAACGCTGGTCTGCCATGGGGGCAACGGACATTCCAGCGGCAAAGAGACCAGGAGAGCGGAACATCAGGTTCAAGGTATTCGATCCCCCGCCGCTCCAACCCCATATGGCCATGCGTGAAGTGTCCACATAGGAGTGTTGGGCAGCGAAAGCACGGATAGCCTCTGCTTGTTGCTGGGAAGAGAGGACCCCGATGTCGCCGTAGACGATCTTTCGCCAGGCGCGGCCTTTGGGCGCCGGTGTCCCTTGATTGTCAAAGCTCAAGATGATGTATCCATCGTGGGCAATTGTGCGATGAAACAGGCCCCTCGGGCCGCCCCATTCGTCCTTAACCGTGGCCCCGGCCGGTTCTCCGTAGACATACACCAGCACGGGATATTTCCTGGCCGGATCGAAGCCCGGAGGCTTGATCATCCAGCCATCGAGCGTGACACCTCCAGCAATCTTCGTCTGGAAGAATTCGGTCGGCGAAGCAAGGCTTGCGTTGACCTTCCGGGCCAGCTCGGAGTTGGTTTCGAGTGTGCGCACCACCTGGTGGCCGGGCAGACGAATCAACTCCGTGACCGGCGGCCGATCGAAGGTCGACCAGGTATGGAAGGCCCATTCTCCATTGGGAGAGATATCGTAGCTGTGCGTACCCTGCTCGTCGGCGGGCGTGACCTGTTGAGGCGAAGAGGCTCCATCCAGCGATACGCGGTAGAGATATCGCTGGGTTGCATTCTTGGGTGAGGCCAGATAGTAGAAGGACCTGGAGCGATCATCCACACTCAATTCCTGGATGATATCCATGGCTCCCGGGGTGAGCAGTTGCAGCGGACCACCCTCTCTTGAGGTCTTATATAAATGCCGCCAGCCATCCCGTTCGCTTAACCAGAGCAGGCTCTTCCCTCCCTCGGCCCACTGGAATGAGTCCATCAGATCCACCCACTTGGGGTCGGTATCCTCGAGGATGGTGCGAACGTCTCCCGTGTTTGCCTCGGCAAGCAGAACACGATTGTTGTTCTGCAGCCGGTTCAGATATTCCAGAACCAGTTGATTGGAGTTCCCTGCCCAGTCCATCCTGGCGATATAGTTCTCACGCGGGTCTCCCGGAGTATGGATCCAGCGGGTCGCACCGCCTTCTACGTTGATCACACCGACCCTGGAGGCCGAGTTAGTGGTGCCGACCTGGGGATAGGGATACTGCTTCAGAACGGGATAGGCGTCGGCGGTGTCGTTGATGAGGGTGTAGACACCGACTCCGGTGGTATCGAATTGCCAGTAGGCAATGGAGTGCCCATCGGGACTCCAGCGAAACCCGTTGCGTATGTCGAGCTCTTCTTCGTTGACCCAATCGGAGGTTCCATTGATCAGGGTTTGGGAGCCGTCTGTTGTGAGCGGCCGGATGGCTCCCGTGTCGATATCTTCGATGTAGATATTATTGGCGCGCACATACGCGACGCTGCGGCCATCGGGTGAAAACTGGGCGAACATCAGCGATGACTCGGGTGCGCTGCCGCCCAGCTTGCGCAGCTTGCCGCTGCCGAGGTCGAGGACCCAGTAGTCGCCACGGGTATTGCGGCGCCACACCTTTTTTGAATTGGTATAGATGAGCAGGCGCTTATTGTCCTGCGACCAGGCGTAGTTTTCGAGAGTCAGCGGCTTTTGGTTGGGGGAGGGAATGAGCTGCGAAGCAGAAACCAATACCGTTCGCTTGGAGGTTGCGGTTTCATAGCGGACGATGTCTCTCGCTTCCGAGTCAGGAAAGGCAGTAGAGGGTTCGACCGTGGTGTAGGCCGCTCCCTCATCCACCCACCTCGCCGGCCCGAAGTGTTTCTGGTCGAAGGCCCGGCTTTGAAATATTTGCTTCAGCGTTTCGTTGAGTGCAGGTGAGGCACTGGCCGGAACCGAGAGCAGGAGCGAGGCCACGATGCACGCTCCCAGACACGTGGCAGCCCTCTTCATCAAGCGGCTTGCCCCTGGAGACACAAGCGCAGCACAGCCAGGACCTCTTCGCGCTCTGCACCGGTCAACTCGAGGCGGGGGGGACGCACCCTGGCTGAACCCTTCCCTACTTCTTCCTGCAGCAGTTTGATCATCTGCACAAATTTGGGCACTGTGTCCATCCGCAGCAAAGGCAGGAACCATGCGTAGAGCGCATCCAGTTCGCTGGATGGCCCCCGCTGGGCAAGTTGAAAGAGGCGCACGGTTTCGTCGGGGAAGGCATTGACTAACCCGGCGATCCAACCGACGGCGCCCGCCGCGACACTTTCCACCACTACATCATCCATGCCTACAAAGAGGGCGAGCGAATCGACAGTGAGGTGTTTGAGATGAGTGATGCGGCGGAGACTTCCACTCGACTCCTTCACGGCATGAAAGTTGTTGTGCTCCTGCCGGAGTTGAACGATCTGCTCGGGCAAAATGTCTGTTCCGTAGGCGATGGGGTTGTTATACAGCATTGCTGAAAGCGGGGTTGCACGAAACACTGCGCTCACGTGCGCTTTCGTTTCTCGCCAATCGCTGCGATAGACATACGGCGGCAAGACCATCAAGCCGTCTGCCCCAGCACCGGCGGCGGCTTTGGCAAGGGACACGGCTTCCGCGGTGCTCATGGCGGAAATCCCAGCGACCAGCGGCACGCGGCCACGCAGGACCCTGGCGGCTTGCTCCAGGATTTTGATTTTCTCCTCTGTCTCTAGTACCGGCGCTTCGCCCAGGGAGCCGAGAGCAACGATGCCCCGGCAGCCGCTTCGGATAAATCTCTCCAGCTGCGATTCCAGCACCCCGTAGTCAATCGTGAGGTCAGGCCCGAACGGGGTGGTTATTGCCGGAAAAACGCCGGCCCAATCTTGTTGTTGCAATTGCTGTCTCCTTGGACAATCTAATTGATGGAGGGTGACCACATGTATACAGATTGCCACAAATGATTGCAACTGGTTTGTTACCGGCTTCCCGGACGGTTCCTATCGTTACCCGGGATTCAAACAGCCGTCGCAATCCCTACCCGTTGAATGTGTGGCGAGCTGTTTGCGGGCAGCGGGCCGGCGGGAGTTGGAAACCCGCCGCTTCCCCGTTTGGATTCTCGGGGAGTAGACATGTAATACCATAAAAGGATGGACAGTCAGGGACAGAAAGCTGCGCCCTCATTAGGATGATTATTCAGCAGCGTCGTGTGGTGGTGACCGGGGTTGGTCTGGTAAGCCCCGTGGGCATAGGAACGGAAGCTACGTGGAAGGCTCTGTTGCAGGGTGAGTCGGGCATCGGGGACATCACGCTTTTCGATCCCACGGGTTTCAGCTGCAGGATTGCCGGCGAAGTCAAGGACTTCCGCCCCGAAGATTACATCGAGCGCAAAGAAATCAAGAAGATGGGCCGCTTTATCCAGTTTGCGCTGGCGGCGTCGGAGTTCGCAGTAGCGCAGGCCGGCCTGGACATGGCGGCAGAAGATGCCGGTAAGGTCGGGGTGTACGTAGGCAGCGGCATCGGCGCCTTCGAAGTGATCGAGCGGGAGCACAGCAAGCTGCTCAGCGCCGGCCCCGGACGTGTATCACCCTTTTTCATCACCGCTACCATCGCCAATCTTGCCGCCGGCCAGATTTCGATTCGCTACGGCGCCACCGGGCCTAATCTCACTTGCGCCACCGCCTGCACCACTGGGGCGCATGCCATCGGCGAGTCTTTCCGGGTGATTCAACGGGGCGACGCGGACGTGATGATTTGCGGTGGAAGCGAAGCAGCGGTTACACCGCTTTCGGTCGCCGGCTTCGCAGCTATGCGTGCTCTGTCCACGCGCAACGATGATCCGGCTACCGCCTCGCGTCCGTGGGATGAAGGCCGGGACGGATTCGTGGTAGGTGAAGGCGCCGGCGTACTGATCCTGGAAGAATACGAGCATGCCGTAAAACGGGGAGCGACCATTCTTTCCGAGCTGGTGGGCTACGCCGCCAACAGCGACGCCTACCACACCAATGCTCCTCCTGAGGATGGGCGGGGCGTTCGCCGGGTGATGCAATTGGCTCTTATGGATGCCGGGGTCGACCCGAGCGGCATCGGGTATTTGAACGCGCATGCCACTTCCACGCCTCTCGGCGATCGCGCTGAAGCCAGGGCGATCTGCGAGACTTTTGGCGAGGCGGCGAAAACCCTGTTAGTGAGTTCGACCAAGTCGATGACCGGCCATCTGCTCGGTGGAGCGGGCAGTCTGGAAGCGGGGATTACGGTGCTGGCGCTCCGGGATCAAATTGCTCCGCCCATGACAAATCTGCAGGAGATCGATGAGGCTTGTTGCTTTTGCCTGGTCAGGGACAAGGGGCGCGCGGCAAGGATGGAGTATGCCATGACCAACTCCTTCGGCTTCGGGGGCACCAACGCCTCGCTTATCTTCCGCCGGAGCAGCGAGGGGTAAAGGGCAGCGGCTAAAGTGTCTGCTTGAGAGGTACCCTCTCCAAATGGAGTCCCAGAGAGACGGCTGAGAGTCATACTTGTCCAAATTAGCTTTCGGGGAACTATTTGCCTTTATCAGCAATGACACTTCCTGCCGAGGGAAAGAAACCGCAGCTCCCTCCACTACGCTGCGCTCCGGTCGGGATGACAATTTGTGGTGGGAATTTTCCTTGGCACCGGTTAACGGAACTAGCAGCCGGTCGCACAACAGAATTGTCATCCCGACCGGAGCGCAGCGTAGTGGAGGGAGCTGCGGTTTCTTTCCCCCAGCGTTCGTTGCCGGTCAGGAGCCTTCTGCGCCCTTAAATCCTGCAAAATGTTCTAGTCTATAGCTCATGAGCCAAGACAATTCACAACCGAACGTAATTCTCGAGCGCACGCCCGACTACCGCGAGGGCTACGCCAACAGCGTTCAGGTGCAGAAGAGCGTCTGGGACTTCCGACTCACCTTCGGCACCGCCTATCAGGAAACGGCCGAGCAGATCACCATCAACACCTTCCAAACCGTTTACCTTAGCCCCCAACAGGCCAAGGCACTGTGCAATGTGCTGGAGCAGAACCTGCTCCAATATGAGCACACCTTTGGCGTCATCTCCCTCGAACCACGGCCCCCGATCATGCCTCAAGGCCCTGTCCACTAAATCACGTTTGCCGGGAGAGAGAAGGGACTCGTGGCCGTACTTCCCCGACCGCCAACACCGCTCGACCGTCCGCTACCCCTCAGGTACATCTTCCCCCTGCTCTTCGTCGGCGTCTACCTCACGCACCTGACCCTGCTGCGCCTGCCTTACTACTGGGACGAAGCGGGATATTACATCCCGGCGGCCTATGACTTCTTTCGCACCGGGGACGTGATTCCGTCGAGCACCCTGGCTAATGCTCATCCGCCCCTTCCCTCCCTTTACCTCGCCCTATGGTGGCATTCCGGATTCACGCCCGCCGTCACCCGCACCGCCATGTGCGTGATCACCGCAATCGCGCTCCTCGCTGTCTACCGCCTCGCGATCCTGCTCAATGGACGCCCCTGGGTGGCAGCTACGACCACAGTGCTGACCGCGATCTATCCAGTCTGGTTTGCCCAAAGCACCCTGGCGCACGCAGATATGTTCGCGGCCGCCCCTACGTTGTGGGGGCTCGCCTTTGTCTTCGCCGGCCAACGAAACCGTCGAATGCTTTGGGCGGCGGCAGCCTGCTTTGCCGTGGCCGTGGGGTGTAAAGAAACAGCGATTGTTACACCATTCGCAATCGCGCTGTGGGAACTATGCTTGTGCTGGCGCAACAGCCCACAGCGAAAAGCCCATTTCCGCGCAGGACTGCTTTTACTTACCCCGCTCATCCCCCTGCTGGCCTGGTATGCCTACTATCGCCACCGCACCGGGTATCTCTTGGGCAATCCGGAATTTCTGCGTTACAACGCGACCTCCACGCTCTCGCCGCTACGCATCCTGTTGGCCCTGGCGCATCGCATCCTGCAACTCACTGCGCATATGAACATGTTCGTGCCCGTGCTGTGCATGCTGGCGGCGATGCTGCTGCTGCCCTTGCGGGAGCGTGACGGATCCGAACGGCCGCGTATCTCGCCGCCGGATCAGGCCATTCTGTATGTCGTCATGGCGGCCAATATCCTCTTCTTTTCCGTGATTGGGGGGGCTCTGCTTACCCGCTATCTGCTTCCTCTCTATCCGTTGATTCTGCTGCTCTGCGTGTCTACCTTTTACCGCCGTGTGCCTTATTGGTGGGGACTCGCTCTGCTCACCGCGGCCGCTTTTGTAATCGGGTTGTTCGTCAACCCACCCTACAAGTTCGCGCCCGAAGACAACCTGAACTACGCCGATGTGATCCGTCTGCACCAACTGGCAATCCGGCAGATTGTGACCCACTTCCCCGGGAGTACGGTCCTGACGGCCTGGCCGGCCACCGATGAGCTCACCAAGCCCGAGCTGGGCTACGTGAAGAAGCCGCTGGCGGTCGTCACCGTGGCGAATTTCTCCCTTGACGAGATACAGAAGGCGGCCGCCTCCACTCAGGACTTCACCGTCGCCTTCGCTTTTTCGACCAAATACGACCCTCCCCGCCTGATGCTCAACCTGGGTGCGCGCAACGAGGCCCTGGACACCCGTTTCTTCGATTTCCATCGCGATCTGGCGCCGGGCGCGATCGCTCACCTTCTAGGCGGCCGGATCGTCTGGCGCGACGATCGCCAGGGTGAATGGGCTGCCGTGTTGCACTTCAATCGTCCCCAGGTGGCGAGCTTGCATACCGAGATGGTTACGAGCAGGGAACGATAATCCCCGGAACCGTACCCCCGGAACTATACTTGTAGGGTGCTCCCCCGGCATCCAGCATTTTCCTTTCTGCTATTTAAGAAGGAACGAAAGGCCTGGCGTCTTTTCCTCAAGAAAAGATGCACTGCACTGCGCCCTCCCGGGCAGCGTAGAAGGGAAAATGCTGTAATGTGCATTTTCCTTCTGGTTGTCACCGTTTTCGCGTCCTGTGGGGTGATGGCGCAGAGCCCGGCGCCTCAACGGTCGCCTGGACGGCTCATCCTGGTGCTGCCCTTTGACAACCGCACCGATCAGCCGAACCTGGACTGGATTAGCGACGCTATCCCGGAAGTGCTGAACCCGCGTCTGGCCTCGGCCGGTTTTCTGCCCATCAGCCGCGATGACCGGCTTTATGCGCTCGACCACCTGGGGCTGCCCTCCACCTTCCAGCCTTCGCGCGCCAGCGCCATTCGCCTGGCACAGACACTGGATGCGGACTACATGATTGTTGGGTCCTTTTCGACCACCGGCAGCCGCTTTCAAGCCAAGGCCCAGGTGCTCAATGTGGAATCCCTACACATGTCCGGTCCGATTCAGGAGGAGGCGGATATAACCCATTTGCTCGATGTGCTGAACAGTCTTGCCTGGGGGCTGGCCAAACAACTGGATCCGCAATTCGCGGTAGCCCGTAATACCTTCGTCGCCGCTGGCGCCGGAGTACGCGTGGACGCCTTTGAAAACTACACCCGCGGGCTGGTGGAGCCCGATCCCGACGAACAGATCCGGCACCTGAAAGAGGCGGTGCGGCTTGATCCCAGATTCTCTCCCGCACTGCTGGCTCTAGGCAAAGCCTATTTCGCCAACCAGCAATTCGAGCTGGCGGCCACCACGTTGGGACGCCTGCCACGCAACGACCCCAACGCCCGCGAGGCCGACTTCGATCGCGGCCTGGCTTATTTCTATCTCGGCAGTTACGTCAAGGCGGAAGACGCCTTCGCTTTTGTGAGCAAGCAACTGCCGCTGCCGGAGGTGGTCAACAACCAGGGTGTGACCGCCAGCCGCCGGGGTCTGGATGCCACCTCATTTTTCCAACAGGCAGTGGAGGCGGATCCCAATGATCCGGACTATCAGTTCAACCTCGCCGTAGCCTTGAGGCGCAAGAAAGACGTAGCCGGAGCTCTCCGTGCCATCTCTCAAACGGTAAAGCTTCGTCCCTCGGATACCGAGGCTGAGGCGTTCCAGGCCACGCTGCGCGCAGAGCTCCAACATCCTTCGACCCCTGCCGCCGCGGCAAGCAATCGGGTGAATGCAGCCTTCGATCCAGCCGCACAGGGCGAGAGCTTGCCCCTGGAGCGGATCAAACGGAGCTTCAACGAGGCCTCCTTCCGCCAGGCCGCCCTTGAAATGGAGCAGATGGAGGAGGTTCACCTGGCTACCCTGCCGCCCCAGAAGCGCGCCGCAGCGCTTACCCAGGCCGGCATGCATTTCTTCGACCAGGGACTCATCCTCGAAGCCGAGCGCCAATTTCAGGCTGCACTGGTGGCCGACGGTGGTAACGCGGCCGCCCATGCCGGGCTGGCGTTAGTGAGGGAGCGAGGGGGGGACATCCAGGAAGCGCACGCGGAGGCAGACGAGTCGGTCAAAATGAAGCCCAACGTGACCGCTTACCTGGTTTTGGCCCGGCTCGACTTGCAGGCCAACCAGAAGCCCGCGGCAGCAGCGGACGTGAGCTCCGCGCTCCAGCTGGAACCGCAGAATGCGGCTGCACATGCGCTACGCCAGCAGATCGAAAGCAAGGGTCAAACAGTCCCATGAACCGCCTCCTGCTGGTGTGTTCAGCGCTCCTTCTGAGCGGCTGCGGAACACTTGCCTGCGTGGCCCAACAAATCCAACAGCACCCTGAAGTGGTGGTGATCGACCTCGACGACACAATTCAACCTATTAGCGCGGACTACATGGCGCGCGGGCTGGATTTGGCCGCGGCCCAACATGCCAGCGCCGTGCTGATCGAGATCAATACGCCCGGCGGCCTGCTCGATTCCATGCGCCAGATGGTGAGCTGGGTCCTCGCCTCGCCGGTACCTGTCATCGTCTACGTCGCACCCTCCGGAAGCCGGGCCGGATCCGCAGGATTTTTCCTGCTGGAAGCCGCCGACGTGGCCGCAATGGCCCCGGGCACTAACGCCGGAGCGGCCCATCCCGTGGTCGAGGGCGGACCCAAGCTCGACGACATCATGAAGCAGAAGCTGGAGAACGATACGGCGGCATTTCTGCGTTCCTATGTGGCTCGCCGGGGGCGGAATGTGGCGGCGGCGGAAGATGCGGTCCGGAGTTCCAAGTCCTACAGCGACCAGGAGGCGCTGCAGCTGAAACTGATTGATTTGGTGGCACCGGATAAAGCGACTCTGCTCAACACCCTAGACGGCCGCACCATCACGCGCTTCAACGGGTCCACGGTCGTGTTGCACACCGGCGACGCGCGGCTGGTCGTGGTCGAGCCCACCCTGCGCGAGAAAATTCTGGACCGGCTCACCGACCCCAACCTGGCGGTCCTGGTGCTGGTGATCGGTGCGCTGCTTATCTACGTGGAGTTCAATAGCCCAGGCACCATCATTCCCGGAACCCTGGGCACAATTCTGGTTTTGCTCGCGATCTTTTCTCTGAACCTGCTGCCAGTACGCTACACCTCGGTAATGCTGCTGGTTGCCGCGTTTGTGTTGTTGATCCTGGAAGCCAACTTTGCCACCCATGGTGTTTTGGCAGCTGCAGGCATCCTCTGCCTGGTAATTGGGTCTCTTACGTTGGTAGATGCGCCCATTCCCGAGCTGCGAGTACACTTTGCCACCGCCCTGAGCACGGGTCTCGCCTTCGGCCTCATCACTGTCTTTCTGTTGCGTCTGGCCATCAAGGCGCGGCGAAACAAATCGCGCATGGGCGGCGACGCGATGATTGGCCAGATCGCGGTAGTTACCCAGCCGCTTGCGCCCACCGGCCAGGTGATGGTGAACGGCGAGCTCTGGCAGGCTGAGTCCGCTGTTCCCGCAGCGCCGGGTGAATACGTGCGCGTGCGCGGGTTGCGTGACCTCACGTTATTAGTGGAGCGGGTTCCCTAGCGCTGCCCAAGGCCGGCAGTCGCAGGCCTCCTGTACAATTTATCTTGAGCGAGGCCCCCACTATGATGGGTATAGGCATTCCTGGCCTGATTCTGATTTTTGTTATTGCCATTTATCTGGTCAATTCCGTCAAGATTCTCCGAGAATATGAGCGCGGCGTTATCTTCCGCCTGGGGCGCGTCCTGCCTGCTCCCAAGGGCCCGGGTGTCATTCTCGTCTTTCGTCCTTTCGATCAGATAGTGCGCGTCTCCCTACGGCAGGAAGTGCTCGAAGTGCCCCCACAGGACATCATTACCCGCGACAACGTTACCCTGAAGGTAAACGCGGTCATTACCCTGAAGGTCGTCGACCCGTTGCGAGCCGTGATCGAGGTGATGAACTACGTCTACCAAACCTCGCAGTTTGCCCAGACGACCCTGCGCTCGGTGCTGGGTGAAGTGGAGCTGGATGAACTGCTCTCCCACCGGGAACTCCTTAACCAGAGGATCCAGACTCTCATCGACCAGCACACGGCTCCTTGGGGAGTAAAGGTAGTCAGCGTCGCGGTGAAGCAAGTGGACTTGCCGGAATCGATGCTGCGAGCAATAGCCCAACAGGCCGAAGCCGAACGCGAGAAGCGCGCCAAGGTGATTCATGCCGAGGGTGAGTTCAGCGCCGCACAACGCCTCGTGGATGCCGCGGCTCTGCTCGCCACCCAACCCATGACGCTACAGTTGCGTTACCTGCAGACGCTCCAGGACATTGGCGTGGAAAAAAATACGACCATCGTCTTCCCGTTGCCATTGGAGATGATGACTTTGTTCAATAAAATGGGAGATATGCGAGGGCCCCTGACGGGTGGCGGCACTGCCGAAATCAAGCCGGAGAAGTCACTATGAGATCCCTGCTCGATGATATAGATGAAGAAGAAACCACCGCGAGGGAGATTACGCTAAGCACTGCGTCCCTGCTGGGTATTTTCTTTGGCCTGGTGCTGATTTGTGGCGTGTTCTTTGGTTTTGGCTACTCTCTGGGCCGGGGAACAGAGCAGGGAGCGCAAGCGGCTAGCCTGGGTACTGGACCCGGGGCCAGCGCAGCCCAATCAGGTGAGACGACGGCTGCAGCGAACCAACCGCCCTCACCACCACCGGCCCAATCACAGGACGACGCAGACGCAGACGCCCCTGCAAAAGCCGCTCCGCCGGTTATCGTCAAGCAGGCGAAACCTGATGTTGCTCAAGACGCGGCTGGAGAAGACGCCGCGCCGTCCAAGCACGTGAGTCAGGCGCTGGTTGCAGCCATTCAGTCGGAGGCGCCCCCAATGCAGCCAAAGCCCTCGGCAAGAATAGCGCCCCCCGCTACGGTAGCCGCGACGGCTGCACCAAGTGCTGCTCCGGCTCCTGCTCCTGGTAGACCGATGGTACAGATCGCGGCCGTTGCCCGCCAGGAAGACGCCGATGTCCTCGTCTCGGCTCTGCGTCAGCGGGGCTATGGGGTTGTGGTGCGGAGCGAACCTCAGGACAAACTCCTGCACGTCCAGGTGGGCCCGTTTGCCGATCGCTCGCAAGCTACAGCGATCAAGCAAAAGCTGCTCTCCGATGGCTATAACGCCATCATCAAACAATAATCTCTGGTTCCCTCAAGAAGGTCGGGTTTCCCACATCTCGCTTGTTTTTCGCGAGATGTGGGAAACCACTGCTCTTCCCCTCTGACTCTCGATTCATCCGAGGCACTTAGCGGTCAACCTCGGTGGTATCCCATATCTCGCGAAAAACAAGCGAGATATCCGGATTTCCTGTACGTGGCACCAATTAACAGCCACGTGTGCGGCTTTCATCGAGGAAAGCCGCATGAAGTTCATCAACGCCAACGAGCTTCACAGGAAATCCGGGGGTATGGGGCACCCGGCCTTCGTTGGAACGAGAGGCAGAAGAACTCTAGTCTTGTCCCCACATCCACTTCGGTAAGGCTGAGGTGATGGCCTCGCGAACTGCAACCGCAAGCTCCTCGCGAGTGGAGAATTGTTGTGGGTACAAAGCCGGATGAAAGGTCAGGTGCGCGGTTCCGGGCTTGATGCGCAGGCTGCCCTTGGTCATCATATGTTCCGAACCCCAGATCGAAATCGGGATGATCGGTGCGCCCGACTCCATCGCGAGGTAAAACGGCCCCTTCTTGAAGGGCAGCATTCTGCCATCGCGTGAGCGCGTGCCCTCGGGAAAGGTTGAGATGTTGACGCCGGAAGCCAACACCTTGTTCGCGGCTTGAACACTCTCCCGCGCGGATTCCAAACGTCCATCGCGGTCCACCGGGATAAACCCAGCCAGGCGCATGCCGTATCCCACCAGGGGAATCTTGAGCAGTGAGCGCTTGATGAAGAAGGCCGTGCGATAAGGGAGAAGTGGCAGCATGATCGGCGGATCGAGGTTGGAGACATGATTAGCCATGAAAATAGATGGCTGGGCGGGTATATGCTCGCGGCCCTCTATCTGGACATGAATGCGTGCCAGCCTCACTCCAGCGCGCACGATCCACATACTCCAACGGTAAAGCGGACCGATATCCCCGGTTAACAGCGCCCAGGGAATGCCGATCGCGCCCACGGGCAGGCCAAGAACCACATACGTAACAAGCATGGTGACCGAACTGAGCATGATGGAATACCCGTGACACAGAATCTCAAACCCGGCTCCGCTGCTCGAGAGACAACGGCAGCTTCTCATAAATGCCATCGAAGCCGCCGTTGGAAAGAATCGCCACCACGTCTCCCGCCTGCAGCCGCGGCGTGAGCCCCTGTACGATGGCGTCCGCCGTGGCATAGAAGGTGGCGTCATGTCCGGCGCTCGCCAGCGCGGCCACCACCTTCTCCGGATGCATTCTCTCCGGCTCAGGAATGCTCTCCTGTTTGAATACTCCGGCGACGATAATGCGATCGGCGAGGGCGAGGCTTTCCACCAGCTCACGCTCAAAGACATTTCTGCGCAGGGTGTTGGAGCGTGGCTCAAGCACCGCCCACAGTCTCTGACCAGGGTAAGCAGCGCGCAAAGCTTTCAACGTCTCGCGAATCGCGGTTGGGTGGTGGGCGAAATCATCGACGATCGTGACCCCGTCCACGATCGCGCGCACCTCAAGCCTTCGCTTCACGCTGCGGAAGGTTCCCAGAGCTTCGGCGATCGCGGCCGGTTCGATTCCCTGCCCCGCGGCCAGCGCCGCAGCCGCGGTGGCGTTCAGCGCGTTGTGCTCCCCGGGCATGGGCAGGGTCACCTGCAGCCACTCCTGCCCGCCGCGAAGAATCTTCCAATGCGAGTTGCGGCTATCGTGGGTTAAATCCTCGATTCGCCATGTAGAGCCGGGTTTGAATCCGTAGCGCTCGACGGAACAGAAGGCGCGGGCAACACATTCATCCACGTTGGCACTGCCATCGAAGGCCACCACGCGGCCGCGTCGCGGAACCAGGTTGACCAGCCGGCGGAAGGCAGTTTTTACGGCGTTGAGGTTCTCGTAGATGTCAGCGTGGTCGAACTCCACATGGGTCAGGATCAGGGCGTCGGGAAAATAGTGCATGAACTTCGGCCCTTTATCGAAGAAGGCGGTATCGTATTCGTCGCCCTCGAGGATGAACGGCTTCCCTTCACGAACGCAGAAACTGGTGCCGAAGTTTTCCGCAATGCCGCCAATCAGGAAGGACGGAGTGAACTGCGCCTGGCTGCGGGAAGCAACCTCGTAGATCCAGGCCAGCATGCTCGTGGTGGTGGTTTTCCCGTGGGTTCCTGCCACCACGAGGGAATCCCTTCCCGTAAGGAACTCGTGGTGAATGATCTCCGCCAGAGAGCGAAAGGGGATACGTTGGTCGAGCACGCATTCCAGTTCCACATTGCCGCGGGAGATCGCGTTGCCCACGATCACCAGGTCCGGACGCGGCGCAAGGTTGGCTTCGCTGTATGGTTCTTTGATCGCTATGCCGAGGGCATGGAGAAGGTCAGACATGGGCGGATAGGCCGCGGCGTCCGAACCGGTTACGCGATAGCCCCTGGTTTGCAGCATGCCGGCCAGCGATGCCATCGCCGAGCCGCAGATCCCGATCAGGTGAATGTGCTTCTCTTGTGCCATAGGGTTATTTCTCAGTCGCGCGCTCGAGAAAACTCAGCAGCGGTGCGCGCACCAGGTCCAGCTCCGCTTCGATACCAAAGGCGAGGGTCACGTTGCGGCGGGAGACGTGGCCGGAGCGGAGACCGATCGCGATCGGGCCCTGAAACCAGTCCAACACCCGCAGGATGACATCGTCTAATATGCCATTCTTCTGCCCCGGAGCCACACAATCCAGCATCTCGCCAAAGATGATTCCGGTGACGCCCTCGAATTTTCCCGCCAGGATCATTTGTCGCAGTAACCGATCTAATTGATAAGGCTTCACGTCGCGGTCCTCCAGGAAGAGCAACTTGCCTTCTGTCCGCGGCGCATAGGGAGTGCCCAGTGAAGCCGCCAGCAGCGTAAGACAACCGCCGTAGAGGACCCCGGCGCCTTTTCCCGGAATAAGTGTGCGCAGGCCCGAAGCTTCGCCCACGAACCAGCGCTCCCCGCCCAGCGCGGCCAGCAGGCTGGCTTCATCGACTCCATCCGGCGCGGCGAAATCGCCGGCGATCATGGGTCCGTGGAAGGACACCAGCCCTATCTGGTCCAACAGCCAGGTCTGCATGCAGGTCATATCGGAATGGGCGATGAACGGTTTGGGATGCTCCCGCACCAGGCCCAGGTCGAGGCTACCCAACAGGTAGTTGGAACCGTAACCTCCACGGCTACAAAAGATCGCGCCGGTGGCAGGATCGAGGAAAGCGGCATGCAGATCTTCGAGCCTGGCCTGCGCGCTCCCGGCAAAATAATGATTGGCCTTGGAGAGCGCTTGCCGGCCCACCGAGGGCACAAAGCCGAAACGCCCTAGGGTTTCGACTCCTTTGGCCAGCCTTTCTGGCTGGGGATAGCTGGCGGGTGAGACCACAGCTACTCTCGACCCGCGGCGTACGGCAGGAATTGTCAGGTTGCGGACCTGCAGACCAGGAACTTTCACCATGCCTCTCCAATGCAAATAAGCTCCGCTGGGCCGGTCAACAGAATCTCGGAGCCTCGCTCGCGCCATTCCACGGTCTGCGCTCCCCCGGGTGCGATCACGCGCAACACCGGTGGGGCGGCGCGCAGGGCGATGGCCGCACTCCCCGCGGCGCAAGTGCCGGTACCGGAAGAGGAGGTGGGGCCAACGCCACGCTCATAGATGCGTATTTCAATTTCATCATCTCCGGTCATGCGCACAAATTCCACATTGGTCTGATGGGGAAATTGCGGGTGGCTGCAAATCTCTGCCCCGATTCCCTGCCAGGAGTGGCCCTGCACACGAAAGTCCGGGGTATCGACGAAGATAACGAAGTGCGGATTGCCGGTTGAAACCACTGCACCGTCGATCCGTGCACCGCCGGCGAGCTGCAGCTTTCCCGTGTGCACTTCAGGGACGCCCATCGCAGAGGCGATGCGAAACTCCGGTCCTGTGCAGGCGTCAATGCGGCAAATACGCCGGCCGGCATCGGTTTCGAGCACGATTTCGTCACCCGGGCCAGCCTTGGTCTCGTAAGCAATCCAAGCCGCGACGCAACGAGTTCCATTGCCAGAGATTTCGGCGATCGAGCCGTCGGCATTATGCAGACGGATCCTGCCCTGCCGTCCCCCTTCCCAGGTCAGGAACTCCACCCCATCTGCGCCCACGCCCTGGTTGCGGTGGCATAGCCTCCGCGTCAGTTCGTCTCTGGCCTCGATGCCTGCGAGATGCTCCTGGACCACTAGAAAGTCGTTGCCGCAAGCGTGCGCCTTCACAAACGGAATCACTTGTCCTCCGCGTGGTGACGGATCGGCTCGCTGAAGTGGAATAGGTCCAGGAACATCGCTTGAGCGTGATGCTACCATCGCGCGGATACGGCCCGGTGTAACCAGTTTTGTTCGGGGGGGATCCACAGACTAAGCAAATGGTCTAGCGCAGCTTGTTGGGAACCACACGCGCCTGCAGGCGGTTGATCACCGTCTGTGGCACCAGCCCTTCGACCGAACCACCCAACTCGAAGACGTTCTTGATCAGACGCGAGCTTACGTAGGAATATTTTTCGTCGGCCATCAGAAAGACGGTCTCCACATCCGGCGCCAGGCGGCGGTTCATCAAGGCCATCTGCAGCTCATACTCATAGTCGCTGATGGCTCGGACCCCGCGCAGGATAGCCTGAGCCTGCTGTTGCAGAACAAACTCCACCAGCAGGCCATTGAAGGTCGCCACCGAGACATTCCCAAAGGGTTGAACCGCCTCGGTAAGCATCTCGATCCGCTCGGAAACAGAAAACAGGGGGGCCTTCTCAGAGTTCTTGAGAATGGCGACCACCAGGTGGTCGAAGATCTTCGCCCCGCGCGCAACCAGGTCGAGATGACCATTGGTCAAAGGGTCGAAGGTACCCGGATAGATGGCTTTGACTGTGCTCAAGACAAGTTACTGCCTGCGCACAGGTACCTTCACCGCTTCCGTCGCCTGGGCTGACCCATTGAGCGGAACCGCGGGAATGTCGGCCGGCTTCACCCCCGTGAGGCCAAGCTTCTGCCGAAGTTGGCCATCGATACGGGTGAAGATTTCCGGATGGTCTTTGAGAAAACTACGAACATTCTCTCTGCCCTGGCCAATGCGCTCGCCTGCGTAGCTATACCAGGCGCCTGACTTCTCCACGATATTCTGGGCCACCGCGAGATCGAGCACGTCGCCTTCGCGGGAGATGCCTTCGCCATACAGGATGTCAAACTCCGCTTCGCGGAAAGGCGCGGCCACTTTGTTCTTGACCACCTTGATCTTGGTGCGGGAGCCGACCACGACGTCGCCTTCCTTGACCGCCGCGATGCGGCGAATGTCGATACGCACCGAGGAGTAGAACTTGAGCGCGCGGCCGCCGGTCGTCGTTTCCGGATTGCCGAACATGACCCCGATCTTCTCCCGGATTTGGTTAATGAAAATTAATGATGTGCGCGATTTCGAGACCGTGCCCGTAAGCTTGCGCAGCGCCTGCGACATGAGGCGCGCCTGCAGGCCCATATGGGAGTCGCCCATTTCGCCGTCGAGTTCCGCCTTAGGTACCAGGGCAGCCACCGAATCGACCACCAGCACATCGATGGCCCCGGAGCGCACCAGCGCCTCGGTAATCTCTAATGCTTGCTCGCCGTAATCGGGCTGCGACACCAGCAGGTTGTCGACATCGACTCCCAGCTTCTTGGCATATTGCGGATCGAGCGCGTGCTCCGCGTCGACGAAAGCCGCCATCCCGCCCGACTTTTGCGCTTCGGCAATGATTTGCAGGGTGATGGTGGTTTTGCCCGAAGATTCAGGACCGAAAATCTCGATCACCCGGCCGCGGGGCACGCCACCTACACCCAGCGCGGCGTCAAAAGAAATCGAGCCGGTAGAAATAACGGAGATGGGCACAATCGCCTCTTTGTTGCCGAGGCGCATGATAGAGCCCTTGCCGAACTGCTTTTCAATTTGTGCTAATGCCAGGTCAATGGCGCGGGAACGATCGTCTGCCATGGGGGGTCTCCAGTGGGAAGGTACGTTTACTCTAAGCGGGCAGCTTGTAGAGGATCATACACCGCTTATCGCTGCAGCAGATCTATGGGCTGGTGGATATCCGGGACGCGGAAGTACGAAGCGAGCGCCGGATGCTTGCGCGCCACAGCCTGGTACATCTCCCAGGCGATGCGGCGGTAGGAAAAATGGCCGGCCGGCGCTGAGCGCAGCTCGGCAATATACAGAGCCTCGGCGAAATCCATCTTGAATAGGGCGCGGGTGCGCGTGCCCAGAGGCAGTACGTAGCGCGCATTCTCCATTAGACCGGCCTGGGAGACCTTCTCGAAGACAGAGTGGGCCCGGGTCATGGCGGAGTCGTATTGCCTTAACAATCCCGCCTGCGCCAATCCTTCAGGAACTTCATAACCGTGAGCATTGGTAAAGGGCTGCAGGATCTGGACACAGCGGCGATGGCGGTGCATGTCACGGAAGCCGCCGATATCCATGAGAATGTCAAAGCGCAGGCCTTGGCCGGCCGAGTACTCGCGCAGCAACTCGTCGTGGCGGCCGCGGTGACGGGCGCCGATGGCGATGATCTCGTTGCGCCGTGCCTCTTCAAGCGCGGCGACTTGGCGGGCGATCTGGCGATAGGAGTAATGGCTGGCGCCGTAAAGCAGCGTTGTGGCCAGGTCGATTTCGAGCGGCTGATCGTCGACCAGGTCGACCGGGCCGGCCGGGATCTCGATAGGCGCATCCTTCATCACGGCGGCCGCGGCCGCGGCCAGCTCGACCCGGGTGGCCAGCATGTAGTCGTTGGGCGCTGTGTACTTGACCAGCGTGGGTGCGGTCTTCACCTCGCGGGTGAGCAGCGCCTCCGCAGTGGCGCCGAGGACGGGGTCCAGGGCTGCGATCTCGCGTTGTAATGCGCTGAGCGCCTCGCCCTGTACATTCCAGGCTGAACCGGAGGCCGCTTCCCGCAGCCGCTCGCCGAGCTGGCGAACCTCCTCGTGAGGATCGGAGAGCAGGCGGGAGATCTGGGTCTCGAGCGTACGCGCGTTCACGATCTGGCCCAGAGAAGTGTTGGTGGCCAGCGGTAACAGGTAGCGGGAGACGTCGAAGGCACGGGCCTTCAGGATGCGGTGGAAGGCCTCCTCCTTCATCTCCGCCGGCCGCGCGGTGCGTTCTTTCAGATACGCAAACATCAACTCCGTGCTGGAGTGATACTCGGCGAAGAGAGCCTCGATGGCCTCTGTGAAAACCTGGCCGCTGGCCGGGCTCAGGGAAAAATCGGGGAGATACCAGCCGCTCTTGCGGAAGTTCTGATAGCGAGTGGAACGCTCCTGGCCATCCCAGCGTTGCTCGTCGACCAGGATGATGGCCGCTAACAGCGACAGCCGCTCGATGGCGAAGGCCACATGCGCCAGATCGGCAATCGAGCGGTGGCCATATTGAAAGTAGAACGTGTTGAGGAAGTGCTCGGCGCGTTGGCTGGAGATCTCGCGCAGCGACTCCTTCATCGAAAGCGCGGAGCGCGAGTACTTTGCCATGGCATAGGCCAGCACTTCAGGGTCCGCCCCATGGACGGCAAATACCTCAGTCTGGTTTCGGGGTGCTTCGGGCTGGACTGGGGAAGCTGCGGTGACGATTTCGCTCTGAGCCATGGCTACGGTTCAGGATAGAGCATTCCTGCCGTGGTGTGGGAAGACGGTACCTTCGCTTACAAGAGGAGCGCCAACTGCTCTCTTGCGAGGGCGAACTAGGGTAAGATTGGGGGGACAACCGCGGTGCGGATTGCGCCTTTTACGAGTGAGTTCGCTCTTATGGCCACGAGCCGCTATTCCGAGCCTGACGAAGAAGCCTTGTCGGTGGTGAACCACCGCCCTTACGCGTTGCCTAAGCGTCCCTGGACGATGATGCAGCGCTGGAACGACCTGCTCTTCGCCCACTGGCCGATCCCCGCCGCCAAACTGGAGTCGTTGCTTCCCCCGGGGCTCCAGGTGGACACTTTCGATCAATCCGCCTGGGTGGGCGTCGTTCCCTTCTGGATGGACCGGGTTCAATTGCGCGGGGTACCCCGGATTCCGGGCGCCAGCCGCTTTCCTGAGCTGAACCTCAGAACCTACGTCCGCGAGCGGAATACCAACCGCGCCGGGGTCTATTTCTTCTGCCTCGAAGCTTCCAACCCGCTGGCGGTCATCGTGGCCAAGGCGGTCTTCCGTCTGCCCTATCACTGGGCCCGCATGTCGATCAAGGCCCGTGGCGAGCAGGAGTTCACCTATCAGAGCGAGCGCCTTCTGAGCTCTAAACCAGTGCGCTTCCGGGCTCATTATCGAGGTTTGGGGAAGTTGCGTACGATCGACCAGGGCCGGCCGGGAACGATCGAGTACTTTCTCACCGAACGCTATTGTCTCTTCACCACCAATCGCAGCGGGCAACTGTTGCGCGGGGATATTCACCACATGCCGTGGCCGCTCGAAGCTGCGGAAGCGGAGATCGAACTGAATGACCTTCCCGCCACCTACGGCATCGAGATCCCGCAGACGACGCCGCTCCTGCACTACTCGCGGGAGCTGGTGGTCTACCTCTGGTCGCTCGACAAAGTGTGGGGCAAGCTACCCGCCCTGGAGGCCGCGGCGGTGCGCACCGCCGAGATCGTATAATTCCCTGCCCGACTGCGCAGGTGCCTGCCTCTCGTTCCCTCATTTAGGCCGGGTGCCCCATATCTCGCTCGTTTTTCGCGAGATGTGGGATACCAATGCTCCTTCCCTCTGACTCTCGACTCACCCGATGCACTTAGCGGTCAACCCCGGTGGTATCCCACATCTCGCGAAAAACGAGCGAGATATGGGGCACCCGGCCTACGTGAGGGAATCAGGGATGCTCGTCCTATTCTTTTTTGGTTCTGCAACGGGGCAGATTCTGCCGGGAACCTTCGCGGGAATTGGCCATTCACTCTCCGCTGGCGACGCTCATCTGGTAACCTCACTCTTTCGCCTAAAGACGAACAAAATCATGGAAAACCTAGAAGGCAAGACAGCATTTGTTACCGGAGCATCCCAGGGAATCGGCCGTGCCTGTGCGCTGGCACTGGCAAAGATGGGGGCCCGCGTCGCGCTGGCCGCGCGCAATGAGGCCAACCTCGAAGCCGTAGCTGCCGAAATCGCCGCGGCCGGTGGCCAAGCCAAATCCTTCGTTATGGACGTGGCCACGGAAGCCTCCATCCAAGCCGCCGCCAAGGCCGCCATCGCTCATTTCGGCAGTGTAGAGATATTGGTTAACAATGCGGGCATCACCCGGGATACGCTGCTGCTGCGCATGAAACGCGCGGACTGGGACGCGGTGATGACCACCAACCTGACGGGCGCCTTTCTGCTCACCCAGGCATTGCTGAACCCCATGCTGCGCGCGCGCTGGGGCAGAATCATCAACATCAGCAGCGTGGTGGGGCGCACCGGCCAGGCCGGACAGGCAAACTACGCTGCCAGCAAGGCTGGACTGATCGGATTCACCCAGTCGATGGCGCGTGAGCTGGCTTCGCGCTCCGTTACCGTCAACGCGGTGGCGCCAGGCTATATTGAAACCGCCATGACAGCGGCCCTGGACGAGAAGCAGCGCCAAGCGCTGCTGAGCCATATCCCATTAGGCCGGCCAGGCAGCGATCAAGATGTCGCCCACGCGGTGGCTTTTCTCGCATCCCCGGGCGCCGGCTATATCACCGGCCACGTGCTGGACGTCAACGGCGGCCTGTACATGAATTAGCCCCTCGGGATGAACCATCGCGGATACAAAATCCCAATTTCGGAAAAATATGAGTACCCTCCCGAAGAAATTTCTTGCTAGTCGTCTCTTCGACGTGTTAACTATGCTGCCAACACCTCAAAATGCATTAACTGCTTCTGGTTCATTGGAGTGAAGGTGTGAACGAAGGTCATTGCTTATGAAGATCGGCATTACCATCCGCGGATACCGGTTGCAGAAGGGTCTTTCGCAAGGAGATATCGAGAAGCGCACCGGCCTGTTGCGCTGTTACCTGTCAAGAGTTGAGAACGGACATACGGTTCCCTCGCTCGACACTCTCGCCAAAATCGCGCAGGCCCTGGATATCCCACTGGCCCAGTTCTTCGCCGAAGACTCGCTGGGCCGGGAGATGAACACCCAGAAGCTGACGGATGACGAATTGCGGTTTTTGACCCAGATTCGGCGCTACGCGACCAACCTGAACGACAGCGACCGTAAGCTCCTGCTGGCCATGGTGAAGAAGTTCGCGGCGACCGCAGTGCGCTAGAAGCGGTTAGCGCGACCTAGCCAAGCCGTAGCCGAAGGCCAGCAGCAGCACTGTCATGCCGCCATAGGTCGCCCAGGAACGCACGCCAAATTCGCTCCTAGCCGATCCGATTCTGGGGACCAGCGGCACCCCCAGGGCAAGGCCGCAAAGAAACCCTCCCAGGTGGGCCATGTTGTCGATCTGAATGCTGGTGCGCAAGAACATCGTGCTGCCCCCGATCACAAAGTTCAAAAGGGCAAAGTAAATCACGCTCCTGCGCAGGCGGCGAATCTCCTCCGGTGGCACCGGCAACCATTTCGCCTTAAGCAGCAAAATGAGCACTCCGGCAATCCCGAAGACCGCGCCGGATGCGCCGGCGCCCACAATTTGGGGATGCACCGCGGTGCTGAGCAAATTCCCAGCAACCCCGGTCAGCACATAAACGGCAACCACCCCGGTGGGGCCGAGTAACGGTTCCCCCAGTAGCCCTAGATTCCATAAGCACCACATGTTGGTCGCCAGATGCAGGAGGCCGATGTGAACGAAGGCAGCGGTGAGCAAACGCCACCACTGACCGGCGAGGACATAGACACCGAAATTGGCGCCCCAATGCACCAGTTCAGCGACGTTAGGGCTGCTGGCGGAGACACCGCTCAACACCATGGCCAGGTAAACCGCGCAATTGATGCCGACCAGGACGTAGGTGGCCGGAGCGGAGGCCCAGCGGTTGCCTCCGGCAGGTCTCGATGGCCGCGGCCGGACTGGCCCGGGGTCTCCGTCGTAGCCGGGCATTCTGCCGTAGGAACGAGGGTCAACACGGCCTTCCGGCGGCAAAATCTCCGCAGGAACCTGCGACCGTCTCTCTTCTCCCCAGTTCGTAGTCATAGGGCTAAGCTATCCTGAGCGAGAGTCTCTGACAAATGGGCGATTCGTTCGTCTCATCTACTTCATCTCATTTAGTGCGTGGAAACGTTGCAACCTTCTACAAATTGGCGATAAGGGCAGGTTTTGAGTGGAATATAAGCAGGTTAAGCGGGCCCTTTTGAGTGTGACGGATAAGACCGGTCTGGTCGATTTCTCCCGTCAACTCGCCGGCATGAACGTGGAACTGGTTTCGACCGGGGGTACGGCTCGGACCTTGCGCGAGGCCGGGATTGCGGTACGCGATGTTTCCGACCTCACCGGCTTCCCGGAGATGCTGGAAGGCCGGGTAAAGACGCTGCATCCCATGGTCCATGGGGGCATTCTGCACCGGCGAGCCAGCGAGGAGCACCGGGCGACCGTGGCCGCGCAGGGAATCGAACCAATCGACATGGTGGTGGTGAATCTTTACGCCTTCGAGGAGACCGCCCGCAAGCCGGGCGTCGCCTTTGGCGAACTGGTGGAGAACATCGACATCGGCGGCCCCTCCATGCTGCGATCGGCAGCCAAGAACTTTGAAGACGTAGCCGTGGTCACTACGGCTACCGACTACGAAGCATTGGCGGCTGAGATGCAGGCGCACCAAGGCGCGCTTTCGCTCGAAACCCGGTGGAGGCTGGCGCGACAGGCTTTTACCCTTACGGCATCCTACGACTCGGCCATCGCCGTAACCTTTAGCAAGATCGCAGCTGAACAGCAGCAGCACGCCGGGCTTGAACCAGTCGAGGAGGTAGACCACTTCCCTCACACGCTGCTATTGGCTTACGCCAAGACGGCCGATCTGCGTTATGGGGAAAATCCCCACCAGGGCGCGGCCCTCTATGCGGACGGCTCGGGCACTGGGATCGCCGGTGCTAAACAGCTTCAAGGCAAAGAACTTAGCTACAACAACCTGGTCGATCTGGACGCTGCCTGGGAACTAGCCCAGGAGTTTGAGCAGCCCGCCGTGGCGATTATCAAGCACAGCAATCCCAGCGGAGCGGCCATTGCTTCCTCGGTACTTGAGGCCTACCAAAAAGCCCTGGCAACGGATCCAGTCTCCGCCTTTGGCAGCGTGATTGGCATTAATCGCGAAGTAGACGAGGAGGCGGCGGAAGAAATCGCCAAGCTCTTTGTAGAGGCCATTGCCGCACCATCGTTCAGCGAGGGCGCCAGGGCAAAATTCAGCGCCAAGAAGAATCTGCGTTTGCTCACGGTAAAGCATGCGCCGCCAGGCAAGTCGGTTAAGCAGATTTCCGGAGGGCTGCTGTTGCAGGACGCGGATACGGAAGGTGTCCCAGCCGCAGGACTGACGGTGGTGACGGTACGCCAGCCGTCGCCGGAGGAAATGGAGTCCCTGCTTTTTGCGTGGCGGGTGGCCAAGTACGTAAAGTCGAATGCCATCGTGTACGCGCGCAATGGGCAGACGATTGGGGTCGGCGCGGGCCAGATGAGCCGTGTGGATGCGGCGAAATTTGGTGCTTTGAAAGCCGTGCTGCCTCTGGCCGGCTCTGTCGCCGCTTCCGACGCTTTTTTCCCCTTCCCCGATGGACTGGAAGCAGTGGCCGCGGCTGGGGCCAAGGCAGTGATTCAGCCGGGCGGTTCGGTTCGCGATCAGGAAGTGATCGAGGCGGCCAACCGTCTGGGTGTAGCCATGGTCTTTACCGGGACGCGGCATTTTCGGCACTAGAGCCGTCTGTGTATCAGATAGATTACGGGCACATGGAAAAATGGCGGCACAGTGCATAATCCGCTCATGACCAGGCGCAGGGAAAATAGTCTAAACTTAGGGATTGTCGAACAGGCAGCACGTTGGTGAGACAACCTAAGTAACGGCGACGCTCTTCCGGTCGGACGAATTGGGGAGTGTTTGAACTTTTTGCAGGGCGTTACAATCGATTTAGCCGAGATGGTGCGCTGCGGCGCCGGAGCGCGCGCATATGACAAAAAAATGCGGGTTCCTCTGCACCGCGTTTGGACCGCCGGCGTCAGTTCAATGGAACGGAAGCCCGGGCACAGGAACTCCCATAAATGACCATTAAGCCTCAGCCCTCCTCTAAAACTCGCCAAGCGAACCTCTTTCATGTAGCGCTTGCTTGTGCAGCCATCGTTGCCCCAGCTTCCGCCCTAGCCGCGCCTCAGCAAACCGCTGCGCCACAAAGCGCGCCGGCGACGCCCCCAGCGAGCCCGTCAGGCACCACTGTCCAAAAGTTCACGCCCCCGGCAACGACGCAAAAACCGGATCGCGCCGCGGCTTACTACCATTTCGCCTTGGCGCACATGTACGAGGATATGGCCACCAACTACGGCCGCCCCGAGTACGCGACCCGCGCGATTGAGGAATACAAGCTGGCGCTCGACGCCGACCCCACTTCCAAATACCTGAACAGCGGATTGGCCGAACTCTACCTCCGCACCGGCCGGGTCCGGGATGCGGTGCTGGCGGCGCAGGACATCCTCAAGACCGACCCGAACAACCTCGAAGCCCACAAGCTCCTGGGCCGGGTTTACCTGCAGTCCCTCGGCAATGTGCAGAATGGCGGACCTTCGGAGAAGGTGCTGCAGCTGGCCATTGGCGAATACACCAAGATCGTGCAATTGCAGGCCAACGACATCGAGAGCCGCCTGCTTCTGGGACAGCTTTACACTTTGGCCCACGACACACCGCACGCGGAAGAGCAGTTTAAGGCGGCACAGCGCATCGATCCCAATTCAGAGGATGTAGTCCTGAACCTGGCGCGTCTCTACAGCGATTCCGGCGACATGACGCACGCGATCCAGGTGCTGAACGCCGTGCCGGAGGACGACCGCACCGCCAAAATGGACTACGCGCTGGGCATGAGCTACGACCAGCTCAAGGACAACAAGAACGCCATTGATGCTTACAGCAAGGCGTTCGATATGGAGCCGGATAATCTGGACGCGGAGAGGGGTCTGGCCCAGGCGTTGTTGAATGACAACCAGCTCGGCCCGGCACTCAAGCACTTTGAGGCCATCTCGACCGCCGATCCGCAGGACGCACAGACCTATCTGCGCATCGCGGAGATCCAGCGCCGGCAAGGTCACTACGAACTGGCGCTGACCACGCTCAAGAAGGCCAAGGCTCTGGCTTCGGATTCACTCGAAATCAGCTTCAATGAGGCCTTGATCGACGACTCGCTCGGCCGCTACGATGACGCCGCGCAAACCCTGCAGAGCCTGGTGAAGCAGACCACCCACGCGGACGGCCAATACTCCGACGCAGAAAAGAACAATCGCTCCATCTTTCTCGACCGGCTGGCCAACGTGTACCGCGAGCAGGAAAAGACAGACTTGGCGGTGCAGACCTATCAGCTGATGGTCGCCATGGGCGGGGAATACGCCGAGCGCGGCTACCAAGGCGAGGTGGATGCCTACCGCGATGCCAAGCAATACGATAAGGCGACCCAGGTCGCGCAGCAAGCGGCGCTGGCCATGCCCAAAGACAAGAGCATCCAGTTGATGTTGGCCGGGCAGCTGGCCGATAGCAATAAGCCGGAGGAAGGGATCAAGCTGGCCAAGGCGCAGCTTCACGGCGATCCGAGCGACCGCGAGGTAGACCTGGTCCTGGCACAGATCTATACCCGTCTGCGGCGCTGGAAGGAAGCGGGCGAACAAATCGACGCAGCCGAGGCTCTTTCGACCAAGCAGGATGACAAGATCTATATCTATTTTTTGCGCGGCGCGCTCAATGAGCGTCAGAAGCATTACGATTCCGCCGAAGAGCAATTCCGCAAAATCCTGGCCATCGACCCCAACAACAGCATGACCCTTAATTACCTGGGCTACATGCTGGGGGATCGCGGCGTCAAGTTGGATGACGCGCTCACCATGGTGCAGAAGGCGGTGCAGCTCGATCCCCAGAATGGAGCTTATCTGGATTCGCTCGGCTGGGTGTACTTCAAGATGGGCCAGTATGCGTTGGCGGAAGCCAATCTGCGCAAAGCAACCGAACGCATGGGCAACGATCCGGCAGTACATGACCACTTGGGCGAGCTTTACGAAAAGACAGGCCGCCTGAAGATGGCTGCCTCGCAGTGGGAGCAGAGCCTGCAGGAGTATGCCCGCACCGTGCCCGCGGACGCCGAGCCCGGCGACGTGAGCAAAGTGCAGAAGAAACTCGACAGCGCCCGGGTCAAGCTGGCTAAGGAAGAATCGACGGGCGCCAGCCCGAAGCAGTAGTAAGTGGCCCTCGCGCTGCCCCGTGGCTGTTCCGTTCCTGACGACGCCGCGGATCCGCTTGCCCAGCGGGTGCATTCGGAGGCGCCCCATCCCTATCGCACCCCATTTCAGCGCGACCGGGCGCGGGTGATCCATGCCCGCTCCTTTCGCCGCCTGGCGGGAAAGACCCAGGTTTTCACCCACCGCTACTCTGATCATTTTCGCAGCCGGCTCACGCACACCATGGAAGTGGCGCAGATCGCGCGCGCCATCGCCAGTGCGCTGAAGCTGAACGAAGACATGACAGAAGCGCTGGCGCTGGTGCATGACATCGGGCACCCGCCTTTCGGTCATGCCGGTGAACGGGCCCTGGACGAAGCGATGCGCGAGTTCGGCCTGAGCTTCGACCACAACCTGCACGCGCTGCGCATCGTCGAGTATTTTGAAGTTCGTTATGCCGCCTTTCGCGGCCTGAATCTCACCCTCGGCGTGCGGGAAGGGATCGTCAAGCACTCGCGCGATTATTCCGCGGCCGAACACCCGGAGCTGAGCCCTTATTTCCTTGGCCTGCAACCTCCGTTGGAGGCGCAGCTCATCGATCTGGCCGATGAAATCGCCTACATCACAGCCGACATGGATGACGGAATGGAGGCGGGGATGCTCCATGCGCAAGATCTGCGCAAACATGTGCGCATTTTCGATGAGTCCTTGTGCGCGGTGGAGCGTGAGTATCCCGCGGCTGCGAAAAACCTGCTCTCCAACGAAGCTCTTAAGAGGATGCTCAACACGCTGGTGGGTGATCTTATCCGCGAAACTGCGCGCCGGGTCCATGCCGGCGGTGTGCTCACCCTGGAAGATGTTCGCCATTCGCCGCAGCGGCTGGTGGCGTTTTCCCTGGAGATGGAGGAGCTCCGACGCGAGGCCAAGCAACATCTCTACGCCACGCTCTATAGCCGCGAGGAGTTGCAACGGGATCTGCAAGAAGCGGCTTTGGTAGTGCGCAATCTGTTTACCTGCTGGGTGAACGATCCGTCACTGTTACCGATTGCCGGCCAGTCGCAGCTCGCCGATCAGGGCGTGCCCCGCGTGGTCGCCGACTACATCGCGGGGATGACGGATCACTACATCCTGCAGCAGTATGCCGAGTGGCTCAAGCGTCAGTCTTAGGGGGACGGCCCCCTGGTTCCCTCACCAAGGACGGGTATCCCACATCTCGCTCGTTTTTCGCGAGATGTGGGATACCACTGCTCTCTCCCTCTGACTCTCGATTAACCCGATGCACTCAGCGGTCAACCTCGGTGGTATCCCACATCTCGCGAAAAACGAGCGAGATGTGGGGCACCCGTCCTTCGTGAGGGGACCAGGGGCCGTCCCCGTGCTAAAGGTTCGTAATTTGCATCGGGCTGAGCGTACCAGCTAGAAGATCGCGGAAGGCTGCGAGGTTTCCGCAGAACCTTCCCAGACGATCCACGTGGGCTTCCGGCTTCACGCTCCACACCAGGTTCTTCAGGCATGGGCCGACGATAAAGCGAAAGACATGCGACCAGGGAAAGGTCCCTTTGCGCGCCAGGTAGATCGGATTGGCCACTTGCGCGTAACCCATGCGCACTCCGGTGGTGCGGCCGATCTTGACGCTGAGGTGGACTCCGCACGCATTCGAGATGTGAACGATCGAACCATATTGCGCCAACTGCCGTGAGAAATCCCAATCCTCGTACCACCCATACAGGGGAAGGGTCTCATCGAAGCGAAGCGCATGCTCTCGAATCGGAGCCATGCGAAGACCCATATTGCATCCGTAAACACAGTACCTGGGGCTTATCCGCTGTTCGCACTGCCCGCCGGTGTCACCCGCAAGAATCGACCTGGCTTGCTCCACTGTGAGACCGGGTCCTTTGACATCGTCTGCCAGCACCCTGCCGGTGGAAGCCACTACATCCGGGTTCTCCTTGAAAAAGCGCTCGGTGATCTGCAGATAGTGTGGGTCAAGATAGAAATCATCATCGATAAAAAGCAGAATGTCGCAGTCCCCAGCGAGGCTAAGAATCGCATTGCGCTGCCGGGTAAGCCCCAGCTCCGCCTGGATGAAGGTTACATAGGGAAAGCGGTCCGGCGCATCGCCCACATCTGCCAGTTCGGCATACGCCACCAGGATCTTGTCCGGCTGCCTTTCCTGCTTGGCCAAAAAGGCAATCGTCTCGGCGAGAATTGCGGTGCGCCCGCGGGTAGCAATGCCAACCACCAGATTCGTTCGATCAGCGGTGCTCAGGGGCCGTTGGCTTTCCATGATTCCTTTCGTTAGGCGCTTAACCCGCTCCCCACGGTGGAAGTTTGAACGGAGCGGCCCATGGGGGCGCGCCCGGCACATGAAGCTTTCTGCGATACACTTTCCCACCACTTGTAACATAGAGCGTGTCGAAATCATGGCCGCCAAAACAAAGGCTGGTACCCGCGGCGTTACCCGGCAAAGGAAGAATCGCCGCCACACGCCCATTGCGATCGAAAACCTGGACCCCCATTCGCGTCGCGACGTAGGCCCGTCCATCGCGGTCCATGCCAATCCCGGCCGCACCGCTGTCGTCTGCCCAAGTGGGAACATAGAAATCGTAGAATGCCTCCCGGGCGTCGATCGTTCCGTCGGAGCGGACACGGTAGCTTAAGCCGGTGCGCGAGAGGTTCTGCGCGACAAACAGCCAGAGGCCGTCTGGTGAAAGAGCTACCCCCGATGCTCCCTTCAGATCTTTGTCCAACCGTAATTTTTCCCCGTTCGGCCGGATGAGCCACAGCTCATTTTCCAAATTGCGCGTCCGCGTCAGGGCATAGATATCACCGTTGTTACGAACCGTCAGGCTGCCGATGTCGAGACCCTGGCCGAGTATTTTGGCTGGCCCATGGGCAGCCTGGTCCGTGACCTTGACTCCGCCCTCGGTGCGGGTTACGTACACTCGCCCGTCCGCTCCAAAGGCAATCGCCACAGCTCCCGCCGGCTGAGCGCATGGCAATGGCTTGCCATCGGTAACAATCTCAGAGATCTCTCGAGGACCCCGGGCCGGATAGAAAATCTGCCCCTGCGGATTTGCAGCCAGGTTGGTTACAGATGCGCAGCCTTCGGCGGCAACCTGCCAGTCTTCTCCCGGCTGCAGAATCGCCTTAAGCACCGGGTTGCCGGGTTCCCCAGCTCGTATGGGCGCCGGCCAGTCTCTCCAGAGCCAACGCATCGCCTCGGGAAAAACCGACGCAGCCTGGCTGCCGTTGTGTGTGCCGGCGCCCCAAATGTGGCGAACATCATAGCCGGCGAACTCCAGCGCCCGATTCATAGTCTGGTTCGACATCCACCAATCGCCCATCTCCGGGCCACCGGGCCATTCATCGTGCACTCCGTCTTCCATAAAGATGCGCAGAGGTTTCGGATCGGTCTTACGCACCAGAACGTAGTACTGCTCTCCGCCGCGCATGCCCACATAGGTTCCGATGGCGCTGAAGACTCGTCGAAAAGCATCCGGGCGCTCCCAGGCGACGGTGAAGGCGGCGATGGCCCCGGTACTTCCGCCGCCGACGGCGCGGTCATTCGGGTCGGCGGAAAGTCTGATCGCCCGCCCGTCGGGAGTGGGGTGTCGCTCCACTTCCGGCATCACCTCCTCAATCAAGAACCGGGCCAGCCGGTCACTGCGGCTGTCGAATTCAAAACTGCGATCGAAGCGAGGATTTTCCGGCGGGCTGGCCGATGCCACGACACCCGGAGAAACGCCGATGCCGATGGTAACCGGCATTGCATGCTGGGCGATGAGATTATCAAAGACCGTTGCGGCATTGAAACCGAGACCATCCAGGCCAACGTAAACACAGGCCGGCTTGTCCCCTTTGTATTCTGCCGGCACATACACCGTGATCGTCCGCGTGGTATCCGGGAAGATCTTCGAGTCCGTCAGGTCGAACTTGAAAATCCTTCCTGCCGTAACGGAGGCATTGGGCTGCGAATCAGGCCCTAGCGGGTAGTTATCGGATGCCGGCGGCACGGTCTCATCGATCACGGGCGGCGTTTGGGAGAAAGCCAGCAGCGAACTCGATAACAACAGTGCGGTGCCTAGCGTGTATCGACACCAAGCTTTCATTGAGTCGGACTCCTTGATCAACTCCTAAGGAAGGGCATATCCCAGAAGCTGCCCAGTTGCTTGGCCTTGGCAGCCGCTATCCCGGCTGACGAAATCGTCCGCGCCCGTACTGCAGCGATAAAGAGCTACCAGGTTGAGGCCCGCAACTGGCTTCTCATAGCCGTAACCGTTAGTGCCCAGGATGCGAGCGCCTCCGCACTTGAGATCGAGGGAGACGAAGTAGTCGGTGGACCCGCTCTTACAGGCATAGAACGGGACCGTAGCGCCCTGTTGCGGGCTTTGGTAGAGATGCCCCAGGGTAGATTGCATAGAAAAGCCGCCCTTGGGATCGATCCAACCCGTCGTGACCTCATGCGCAGTTTGATTGACATAGTCGTTGAGCGCCCTCAATGGCTGGCCAGGCACCCACGCTGCCGTTGAGATATCCCAAGAGGCGATCCTGCCCGAAAGACCGGCCGCGGCAGGAGTTGCGTTCCAGGGCGGCGGCGGATTGGACACGGAGGTGTACAGCGTTATGGTGGGATACGAACCGACATCCAAACTGCCATACGAATCGCGCAGGAAGCCGGCAATAAAATTCGATTCGTAGCCGGTGAGGCTGGTGTCGATGGTGGTGAGCATCTCCCAGGGGGTGGCCCCGCTTAAGAGTGAGGCGTCAGGAATGCGGTACAACTGGATGCCATACTGACCCAGTTCCTGTACCCCTCCTGTCGTCGATGGATTTCGCGTGGATAGGTTGAAGGCGGCGTACCAATAACCAGCCGCCGGGTCAAAGGCCATGTCTCCCCAGCTCGGTAGCGGGTTGTTCGGGTCCAGGCCGTTGGTGGTCAGAGTGCCCACCGTCGTAAAGTGCACTCCATCGCTGGAGATCGCTTCAACATGGTGGCAGTAAGAATCGTAGTCCTCATAAAACATCCGGATCGCTGCCCCGTGGTTGCTGTTATAGACTGCCGGTTGGCCTATGCCGTAGGTCCCTTGCGTTACCGGAGAGATGATCGGTTGAGGATACTTCTTCCAGTTGATTCCGTCGTTGGAAAAAGCAACGCCGATGCTATTGTTTTCCCCCTGGAGAGAATCGGTCGCCACGTAATACAACGCATAGCTATAGGTCTTGCCGTCGCCGAGAGGATTGGCGAATGAGCCGCCAATTACTTTTGGATTGCAGGTGTATACGGAATCCCACTTGTACTGGCTTTCGGCCAGAACGGGTACTGGCCCATGGTGAGAGTTGTTGGTGAGGTTGATTGACTCGTACTGGATGGAGTCTGTTATCTGCGTCCTGTCAGATGCGTTGTCATCCCAGCCACACCACCAGATCTGCACCACATTGCCGGTTTGTATGACGGAGGGAGAATAATCGTAGAGTCCGGCTCTGCCGGCAACTGAGGCGGCTGGCAACGGAGCGAAGGTAATACCGCAACCCGCAACGCTGAGGAGTGCGATCGCAGCCACAGCTTTCATCACCGCACTAGCTCTCGCCATGGGCCGGCTATTGAACCTTACCCTGGGGCCGCAGTTTGCGCAGCTCCTGCGCGCACTCCACCGCATTCAACGCGGAGAGTTCGAGGTTGTCGGCGGAAGCCCAAAGCCACAAGCGCCGTGACTGCGAGACACCGTCCTCATCGAAGCGGACGCGCACAGAGATATCCTGATCGCCAATGGAGTTGAGATTGCCGGGCGCATCCGCGTCGCCAAGAATGACTTCCACATGAGGAGCGGAAAGCGTCGCTTCGATCTCCTCTAACGTCACCTGGCGCTCATATTCGACTGCAATCGAGAAAGTATGACCATGGAAGACGGGCACATGAATGAGCTGCAGGGAAAGCTGCGGCAGCCGTCCGCCGGAAAGCAGCGCATAGTGCCGGCGGATGCGTGCTTCGCTCTCCGCCAGGCTTACCTTGGCGGCTTCCCCAAACGCAGCGACGGTGTTGAAGGCCACCTGGACATCGTATAGCTCGAGCGGAATACTCTGGAACGAAAGCAGCGTCACGGTCTGCTGGTGCAACTCGTCAAGCGCCGCCTTTCCATATTCCGAAGCAGGTTCCATTACGGTGGCTGAAACCTGGCGAATGGCCCCGGCGCGCTGCAGACGCTCCAGCAGCAGGGCAAGCACCAGGGCAGCGGGGTGAGCCGAAACAACAGCCGGCGTATGCAGATTCGGCGCGCTGGCCACGCCCGCCTCGCCCATCGCCTCCTGCAACCAGGGTGCGCACACCAGCACCCCGGGTTCGCCCTCCAATGCCCCGGAAAGATCGATGATGCTGGAGCCGGCACGCTGCGCTGCCTGCCAATGGCGGCGGGTTAACTCCGCTGACCCAGCGAAAAATGTGAAGTCGATGTGGGCAAAGGATTCCGCCGTAATCGGCTGGATGAAGGTCACCTCGTCGCCAACTGCTTCCAGTTGCCCCAACGCCTGCTGGTCGTCCATCAGGACGAACTCGGCGCTGGCGAAGCTGGACTCGGATAGTGCTTCGTTGAGCTGTTTGCCGCGAATAGAAGCGGCGCCCACAATCGCAATACGGTAGTTGGTGGTCATTGATTGCCTTGCCTGCCCGTGCTTCTCATGGATGAACGGGTGGTTGGGAGGGAGGGTGCGAAGGCGGCAAGGGAGGGGTGGAAGTCGCCTCGCTGAGCGCAGTTGCTTCGGGGCTCATAAGCAGCCGGTTGGCAGCCTTGTGGCGCCGCTGCCAGGAGTACGCCGCGCGGGCGAAAATGCCGGAAAACATATAAAAAAAGGCCAATAGAAAGAGAACAATCTGGGAGAAAGCAACCGTGGCGTAGATGAACAGTCCTATGACCACGACCTGTTGGAAAGGATGCCGATCGGTCAGGTCGATTTCTTTCCCGCTCCAGAAGCGCCACGTACTCACCATCAGCAGGCCCACCAGCAGGATCAGCATCATCCACATGATGGCAACCCGCCAGTTAGGCACCGGCGTTCCGGAGAAGAAATGGACCACGGCGGCAATCACGCCGGCGGCTGCGGGAATGGGCATGCCCACGAAGTATTTTCGTCCTGGACGGCCGGGATTGGTGGGCAATATGTGGGTGCCGATATTAAAGCGCGCCAAGCGCCCCGCGCCGCAGAGCAAAAAAAGAAAGCAGACAAATGCCCCCCACTGCACCACATGCTGCCGGCGCACGGGATCCATGGCCGTGGGCAGCATCTGGAAGCCCCAGGTAAAGGCCAGCAGGCTGGGGGCAACGCCAAAGGTAATTACGTCCGCCAGCGAGTCGAGCTCCTTGCCGAATTCGCTGGTGGTTTTGGTCATGCGCGCAATGCGGCCATCGATGGCGTCGAAAGGGATGGCAAAGCCGATGGCCAGGGCAGCGAAGTCAAAATGCCGCGGCTCCTGCACCGATCCCTGCAGACTTTGCATAATAGCGAAATAGCCGGCAGCGATATTGCCGGCCGTGAAGAGTGAGGGCAGGATGTACATGCCCCGGCGCAGCCGGCCTCTCCTCTTGCGCTCGGGCTGCCGGTTGCGATCCGGCAGCCTGAAGGCGTCGCGGTTCAAGCGAAACTCTCCGCCAGCACGTCGAGCGATCCCTCGTCCTCGGCTGGAGGGATATCGGCCAGCACGGAAGCGCCTCCCTTGACCCGTTGCCCCAAGGCCACCCGGAGGTGCGCTTGAGAAGGCAACACAACGTTGACCCGGGAGCCGAACTTGATCAGACCGACGCGTTGGCCGCGCTCCACAAAATCCCCTGGTTGAAAGCGGAAGACAATGCGCCGGGCCAGTATGCCGGCGATCTGGCTAAAGATCACGTCGAACTCATCGCCATGCACGGTCACCACATTCTGCTCGTTCTTTGCTGAGTCGGGGTTGAGCGCGTTCAGGTGCTTGCCCTTCTGGTACCGCACTTCGCGCACTGTGCCGGCAATCGGCGATCGGTTGACATGCACATCAAAGACGCTGAGGAAGATACTCAAGCGGATCCGTTCCCCCTCCGGCGTTTGAATGCGCGCGACCTCGGTGATTTTGCCATCTGCGGGCGAGACCACCAGGCCTGCCTCCATCGGTACCGGGCGCTGGGGATCGCGGAAGAACCAGAAAAAAAAGCATGCCAGCAGAAACGGCGCCACGGCCCAGACCCAACCCCCTGTTACCAGCCATACCAGAACGGCAGCCGCGATAAATCCAAAACCATAGAAATAACCGTCACGTACCATGTATGAGACCAAACCCTTGGAGGATTATAGAGGCTGGCTGCGCTCGGTTGTGTTCTGAGCACCCAATGGCGCCTGCAGCAGCACAGCATCCTCGACGGGAGCAGAGTAATAGGCGCGGCGGCGGCCCACGACGGAGAAGCCTTGGCGCCGATAAAGCGAAAGCGCTGCCTCGTTCGATGCCCGTACCTCCAGGAGCATGCTCGACGCCCCGGCCTTAGCCGCCCACTCCCTGCACGCCGTGATCAGGGCGCTTCCAATTCCCTGGCGGCGATGCTTCTCGTCGACCACCAGCCCCTCCAATTCGGCCTCGGTTTCCTGGGTTAGCCAGCTGGCCATGGCAAAGCCGGCTAGAGCGCCGTCGCTCAGCGCAATAAAAGCGCGGCGGGTCAAAGATGCGGGTGGGATGGACGGCGGAGCGGGGAGCAGTATCTGTTCGTAGTCGTGCCGGCTCCAACGCGGAGCTTCGATAAACCTGGCGGCGAGCGTCCGCACGTCATCGATGTCCTGCGCCGTCATGACGCGGACGCTGTAGCGGTTTCGCAATTGATATAGACCGAAGCGAAAGAGCTCTTCGTGGTTTTCTTCCAAGGAAAACCACTCCTCGCGACCTTTATGAGAACACAGTAATTGCGAAACCGCTTAAAACTCACGTCGCAACCCCAGCCCTTGCGGAACGCAGAACCTCAGCGTCGGAGCGGCGGAGATAGTTTGCCTGCAGGGTTTCGGCGTCATCGAAATTGCCCGCGCGAAACCGGCCCAGCGCGAAACGGAGCGCCTCGGCAGCGTCAGGAGGTTGCACGTAGACCGGTCCGCAGATAGACAGGGGGGCACAGGCGCTGCTCGCTGCGGGGGTATCCCCGGCAACGCTCTCGTCGCAAACCAGCACGCCTGCTCCGGGCTGTTTGGCAGCCGCCACTGTCTCTTCTTTGCTGAGAAGGACCTCTCCCAGATTTTGGCCATTTTGGTATTCGCCCACGTAGTACTCACCCCGGCCCGCATCCACGGCGGCGAGCACATGGGGTAAGCCACTGGATCCGGCCAGCAGCGCCAAACGCGACACCGCAATCAGGGGGATGCCGCCGCCTTCGGCCAGACCTTTGGCGGTGCTTAAACCCACCCGGACGCCGGTGAAACTGCCCGGCCCGTTGACCACTACGATTGCTTCAATATCGCGCAAGGTCGCGTGCCGGCTCTCCAGCATGGCGGCGACCTCGGGAATCAGGCGCGCCGAATAAGTGCGCACCGCAAGGCTGGCGGTGGCGAGAATCTGGATCTCCTCGAGGCCGGCCACGCCAAGGGCTACGCTGGCGGTATTTCCGCAGGTATTCAGGGATAGGAGCATAGGGAACGCCACATTAGACTCCGGCAATCGGATCCTGGCAGATCTCCAGCAGCACTCCGTTCGCAGCCGATGGATCCACCAGAAAATGAAGCCGGCCGCCGGCGCCGATCTCGATTTCTTCGGAGATAAGCCGCACGCCGGCCTGCTTCAGCTCTTCGAATGTCCCCGAAATGTCGTCCACGTGCAGGGCCAGGTGGTGCAGGCCTTCGCCATGCTGCGCCAGAAACTTGCCTACGCCCGTCCCCTTATCCAGTGATTCGAGCAGGCGCAGGCGGCTCTCTCCCAGCGGGATCATCACGCTGCGCACACCCTCGTCCCCCTCTTCTTCCTCCAACACCGTGAGACCGAGGACTTCATACAAGCGCCGGGCCTGCTCAATACTGTTAACCGCAATGCCCAGGTGATCGATCTTTGCCATCTCTCTCTCCTCGTGTGAGTTGCTCTACCAATTCGGGTACCAGCTGATAAGGGTCGAGTTCTCCGCGCACGACCTGGCGGCCGATCGCCGCCAACGCCTGGTCGCTCAGGCCATGTCCACGCAGAGTGCGCAGCAGTTCTTGAGAAATCATTTCCATCACTCGGGCTCTCCAGTGCGCCTCCCGGCGGGCGGTAAGCCTTCCCTCCTCTGCCAGCCACGACCAGAATTTATCCACCGCCTGTTCCAGTTCTTCGATGCCGGCGCCATTCGTGGCGATGGTACGGACCACAGGCGGAATCCAGCCTCCGTGTTGCGCCGCCAGCGACTGCAACGACCGCACCTCTTTTTCCACCCGGTCGGCGCCGTCGCGATCGCTCTTGTTGACCACAAAAAGATCGGCAATCTCCATAATGCCTGCTTTGATGCTCTGCACATCGTCGCCCATTCCGGGAACCAGGACAACGATGGTTACGTCCGCCAGGCGCACGATATCGACTTCGGCCTGGCCGACGCCCACGGTTTCAAGCAGCAGCCGTTGTTTGCCGCTGGCCTCGATCACGGCGGCAACCTCCGCCGATCTGCGGGCGAGGCCGCCCAACGAGCCTCGGGTCGCCATGCTGCGCATGTAAAAGCCGGGATCGGCATCATGCTCGCGCATCCGGATGCGATCTCCCAGGATGGCTCCTCCAGTAAACGGGCTGGTGGGGTCGACGGCAACCACGCCGACCGTCGCCTGTTGCGCGCAATACCGGCGAGCCAGCCCATCGACCAGGGTGCTCTTACCGGCGCCGGGAGAGCCAGTGATGCCAATGCGCATCGCGGAGCCGCTATAGGGAAAGCAGCAGGAAAGAATTCGGCGAGCTGAAGGTGCGTCATCTTCCACCAGCGAAACTGCCCGTGCCAGCGCGCGTACGTCTCCCTGGCGCATGCGCCTGATCAACTCCACGACGTCACCGCTGTCGTTCTTCATCCCTCCCGATCATACGATTGCTGAAGAAACGAGTTTCGCCTTCACGCTCTTTCCCAACAACAGACGACAGGTGCCCCATATCTCGCTCGTTTTTCGCGAGATATGGGGCACCCGTCGTCTGTTGTTGAGAAAGGGTTTCGAAGTAAGACGTTTACTTGTTCAGGATCTCGCGGGCGATGATCAGACGCTGAATCTCGCTGGTGCCTTCGCCGATGGTGCATAGCTTAACGTCGCGGTAGAACTTCTCTACCGGGTAGTCCTTAATAAACCCGTAACCTCCGTGCAGCTGCACCGCCTCATCGCATACCCTCACCGCTACTTCGCTGGCCATCAATTTGGCCATCGACGATTCCAGCGTAGTCTTCTGGCCGGCATCTTTCATCACCGCGGCGCGCAGCGTGAGCAGCCGTGCGGCGTCCAGCTGGGTTGCCATATCGGCAAGTTTCCACTGAATCCCTTGAAACTCCGAGATCGCCTTGCCGAACTGGTGGCGCTGCTTGGCATAGCGGCGAGCGGCGTCGAAGGCCCCGCGCCCCATGCCCAGCGAAAGCGCAGCGATCGAGATGCGGCCGCCGTCCAGAATGCGCATGGAGTCGATAAAGCCCTCGCCCTCCAGCCCCAGCAGATTTTCGCTGGGGATCTCGCAGTCTTCAAAAATAAGCTCAGAGGTGTCGCTGGCGCGCAGGCCAAGCTTGTTCTCTTTCTTCCCCGCACGAAAGCCCGGAGTTCCCTTCTCTACCACGAAGGCCGAAAGGCCGCGCGTGCCCTTACTCTTATCCGTAACCGCGATGATGACAGACACATCGGCATAGTGGCCGTTGGTGATGAACGTCTTGTTTCCGTTCAGCACCCAGCAATCCCCCTTGCGTACGGCGCTGGTGCGGGCGCTTCCTGCGTCGGAGCCGGAACCAGGCTCGGTCAATCCCCAGGCGCCAAGCCATTTGCCCGATGCCAGCAGGGGAATGTACTTGCGCTTTTGCTCTTCGTTGCCGGCAACAAAAATGTGGTTGGTGCAGAGCGAGTTGTGGGAGGCGACGATAATCCCGATCGAGCCATCGACGGCGGAAAGCTCTTCCACGGCGAGCGCGTAGTCCACGTAGCCCAGTCCGGCCCCACCCAGTTCCACCGGGAAGATCACACCCATCAGGCCCATTGCGCCCAGCTTCTGTACCACCTCCAGCGGAAACTCGCTGGCTTCATCCCAGCGCATGACATTGGGCGCGATTTCGCGCGCGGCAAAATCGCGAATTTCCTTACACAACTGCTCCTGCTCGTCGGTCAGAGCAAAAGAATGGGTCGGCGGAAGGGCGCTATCGGCTGCATGAGCACTCATTGCGGGGGGCTCCGTCGTCTGCTCGAAACGGGTACGGTCAGTCGAGTAAACCCTTGAGTTTATCACCCCGGTATTTACAGTACGCTGAGCGCCTGCTGCAAATCCTGGAGCAGATCATCAGCATCTTCAATACCTGCGGAGATGCGCACCATACCGTCGGTCAGGCCTATCTTGGCCCGGCCCTCTTCGCCGAGAGCCGCGTGCGTCATGGTCGCGGGATGGGAGACAAGCGTCTCCACCCCGCCCAGCGATTCGCCGACGGTGCATATCTTGAGCCGGCGCAGCACGGAATTGGCTTTCTCCAGAGAACCAGTCTCGAAAGTAATAAGCGCCCCGAAGCCCGACATCTGCCGCTTGGCCAGCTCATGCTGGGGATGGTCGGAAAGGCCTGGATAAAAAACGACGGGAATCTTGGGATGGCCGGCAAGATAGTAGGCGATCGCACGTCCATTTACTTCATGCTGTTTCATGCGCACGGCGAGTGTCTTGACTCCGCGCAACACCAGGAAGCACTCAAAGGGAGAAAGAATGCCTCCGGTGCATTTCTGCACGAAGGCAAAAGACTCCTTGTGCTGCGGAGTGGTCCCCACCAGAACGCCACCCAATCCATCACTGTGGCCGTTGAGGAACTTGGTGGTGGAGTGCATAACGATATCCGCACCCCATTCCAGCGGCCGCTGGAAGTAGGGCGACATAAAGGTGTTGTCGACGCTTAGATCGATCGCTTGTCCCGCACTTCGCCGTTCCTGACAGAGATCGGCGATGGCGCGAATGTCGGTGATCTGCATCAGGGGATTGGTTGGGGTTTCAATATGCACCAGCCTGGTGGTGGGCTGGATCGCCCGCCGCACCTGCTCCACGTCTGTGGTGTCGACGTAGGTGAAGACGATGCCGTAGTTGGCAATGATCTGGTCGAAAAGCCGCGGCGTTCCCCCATATACATTGGACCCGCAAATGACGTGGTCGCCGGTCTTGAGCATGGTGACCAGGGCTGCAATGGCCGCCATCCCACTGGAAAAAACGTGCGCCGAAGCGCCTCCCTCGAGCGAAGCCAGGTTTTCTTCGAGCGCCGTGCGCGTGGGATTCGAAACCCGGGAGTATTCGTATCCACGATGCTTACCGATCTCCTCCTGGGCGTAGGTGGACGAAGCGTAAATAGGCACGTTGACCGCGCCGGTCAAGGGATCGGCAGCCTGGCCGTCGTGGATGGCGCGAGTGGAAAAGCCGTGGCGGCTGGTGCTCACAGACCACCCTCGAAGATCTTTTTGGAAAGGTAGCGCTCAGCGGAATCGGGAATGATGGTGGCCACCCGCTTTCCTGCGCCCAGGCGGGCGGCGATCTGCACCGCTGCATCCACGGCCGCGCCACCGCTCGAGCCAGCGAGCACGCCTTCCTCCGCCGCCAGCCGCTTGACCATGGCAAACGCCTCCGGGTCCTTGACCATCACGACCTCGTCGCACCACTCTCGCTGGAACGTCTGCGGAATGAACGAAACCCCGATACCTTCCACCTTATGGTGGCCCGGCTCACCCCCCTGCAGCACGGAGCCCTGGGTCTCGACCGCGACGGTGAGAATACCCGGATCCTGCTGCTTGAGAAAACGAGCGACGCCGGAGAAAGTGCCACCCGTCCCGATACCGCCGACAAAGGCATCCACCCGGCCCTCCATCTGCTCCCAAAGCTCATGGGCCGTGGTTAGGTGGTGGAAGTCAGGATTGGCAGGGTTCTCGAACTGGAGGGCGGCAAACGAGCCCGGGGTTTCCGCGGCCATAGCCCGGCAGCGGCGGATAGCGCCAGACATGGCTTCTGCCTCCGGTGTGCGGATCACCGTGGCGCCAAAACCGCGCATGAGGATGCATTTCTCTTCGGCAAAGCCTTCGGGGACAAAGAGTACGACTTTGTAACCCCGATGCACACCCACCAGGGCAAGCCCCACTCCGGTATTGCCGGCGGTCGCCTCGAGGATGGTTGCACCGGGTTGCAGCAGGCCTCGCTGTTCGGCGTCGAGAATCATGCCCAGTGCGGCCCGATCCTTGACGCTGCCACCGGGATTGAATAGCTCAAGTTTTGCGTAGATATCGGCCGCCCCCGGGGGCACGACCCGGTGCAGGTGCAGCATGGGGGTGGACCCCATCAACTCCGTTATATCTTCGGCAACATGCAGCGCACGCGCTGCAACCTCACGAGTAAAAGGGGGCATAAGACCAAATGACAAGTGTAGCAGCCGGAATTCAGTTGGCAGCCGCGGGTGACCCGTTTTGCGGCGTCATACTTGCCTTCTTGATGGTGGGGTAGTAACCAGTCTTAGTACGAACCACCAGCTTGCCGTAGCCCTTGGCCTTCGCTTCCACGTGAACCGTACGGTAGCCACCCTGGCTGATGGGTTTGGTGGAGTGATAGCCGATGGTGTACTGCTCACGGATATCCTTCGCGACCTCTCCGGCAATAGCGTCCACCTGCTCCAGGTTCTTAGGGAAGAAGGAAATACCGCCAGTCTCATTGGACAGCATTTCGAGCGCCCGTCTGGCGCGATGAGCCTCCCGGCCGCCGCCGGTGTCGTCGTAGAGCAGCCCGATCGAATAAACGATCGGACCCTGCAGGTCCTGAATGCGGCGCACCGTTTCCTCCAGCGTGGTGCTGGAAGCGTTGTCTTCCCCATCCGTAATCACCAGCAAGACCTGCTTGGGGCGCTTGGCATTCTTGGTGAGGTAGTCGGCCGAAGCCATGATGGCGTCGTACAGGGCTGTGCCTCCCTTGGAATCAATATGGGAGAGGCCGTCGCGCAGCTTGTTGACGTTGGAAGTGAAATCCTGATCGATGTAAGCCTCATCGGAGAAATTGACCACGAAACTCTCATCATCCGGGTTCGAGTAGCGCACCAGATCGAGAGCAGCGGTATTCACCGCCTGGCGCTTGGTGCGCATGGAGCCGGAGTTGTCCACCAGAATCCCCAGAGATATAGGAATGTCCTGGTGCTGAAACGAAGTAATGGTCTGGGGCACGCCGTCTTCCGAGACCTTGAAGTCATCTTTAGCCAGGGTGTTCACCATGTGCTGCTTGTCGTCGAGCACGGTGGCATTCAAGACCACTTCATCGACATTGCGCTCCAGGGTGTATCTTCCATTATCGCGACCAATGACTGTATTCTCGGTCTCTTTGGCGGCGGTGTTTCCTGCCCCGTCGGGGGAGGCAACGGGATCACGATCGACATTGAGCGGCTGCTGTTTCTCCGCCGGTAGCGGCGAGGCAGACGCCGGAGTAGACGCTTGCATCAGGGCCGGAACCGGCGAGCTGCAAAGCAGGAAGATCGAAAGAATGAACAGCCATCTACTGCAAGGGCGCATAATATCCGGTACGGGCGTGAACGGTGAGCTGGGGCAGCCCTTCGGGCGGAACCAGCTTTACCTTCAATTTACGCCACTTCCCGTCCCGTTTAATATCCTCTGAGCTATACCCCAGCACGTATTGATTGCGTAACTCGGCACTGATCTTGGTCGCGATGTCGGCCATATCAGCAAGATCATCCACGCGGAAGAGCTGGCCCCCGGTTTCCTCGCTCACATCATGCAGCAGAATCGGTCCCAACTGCTCTTCCCGGGTGGGAGCGTACTGGTCGAAGATGCCGATGGAATAAATCTGCACGTCCGATTCGCGCACCACCGCGCGCACTTCATTTTCTGTGTAGCGGCTGCGGTTATCGCCCCCATCCGATACCACCAGCAGCGCCTTACGCTCGTTCTTAGCCTGCTTCATCTTGTTCAAGCCGAAGTAGATGGCGTCCAGCAGCGCGGTGCGATGACCGGGCTTCACGGTCAGCAATCGAGCCTCGATGTTGTCCACATTGTTGGTGAAATCGGAGATCAACTCAGGCCGGTCGTTAAAGCCGATGACAAAAAACTCATCCTGCGGGTTGGCGGTACGCAGAAACTCCAGAATCGAGTTCCGGGCGCGATTAATCTTGTCCGTCATGCTGCCGCTCAGGTCAAAGATAATCCCGATCGAGACCGGCGCATCCTCGGAGGAGAAACTTTTGATCTTTTGCAGAGCGTTGTTCTCGTAGAGGAAGAAATCCTGCCGCTCCAGACCGGTGACCAGGCGGTTGAGCGGGTCGGTTACGGTAACCGGCACCAACACCAGGTTTACATTGACCCGGATGCGCTCATTGGGCCGCGCAGACATGGCCTTAGTTCCCTCGAGCGGCGCCCGGGTAGTGGTCTTGGCATTTGGGTCTGTGGGCCCTATGGGCGCGATGGGCGCCGGGGGCGGAGGATTTACATGAACATCATTCAAGGGATCCTGGGCCCAGCTAACCCCGGAGAGCGCTAGCCACAAGGTCAATAGAATGGCAAGGTTGACCGTCATCCACGCGCACAGCCTTCCTTGAATACGGCCGCTGTGTGAAAACCCGCGAATGGGCCCAGCGCAACCACTTATCCCCATTCTGCGCTCGCCAGAGAGCGCCATAATCCCAGCCCTCGTGTCTCCCAATGCTTGTGTGGAGGATGGTAGCACGTCAACATCAAACCTGAAACCTGCCTCCGCTTTTTTGGAATGCGGATTTCATGCGCCGAAAAACGCCATAGATGGAACACATGCATCTCCGCTACGCCTTCTGCCATTTTGGTGGTATTACCTCCCATGGGACAGGCAGGCCAGGATAGCGCCGGCGCGGCCGTCCCGCTCAGGTACAATCTGGCAGGTATAAGAGAGCAAAGCAATTGGCAGCGCAGCCTGAAGTTGCCGATGTCTGGAACCGGACCCCCAAACGCATGGCCCGTATTTATCCCTTTCGCGCATTGCGCTACAACCCGAGCCTGGTCCGGATGGAAGACGTTGTAACCCAGCCTTACGACAAGATTAGTCCTGCGATGCAGCAGGCTTATTACCAGCGCAGCCTCTACAATCTTGTACGCATCATCCTGGGTCTCCCTGAACTATTTGACGAACCTGGGAGCAACGACGTCTACACCCGTGCCGCAAGAGATTTCGCGGACTGGCGCCGCATGGGGATCCTTGCCCAGGAAAAGGATGCCTGCGTCTTCGCTTACTCGCAGCGGTTTGCCGTGCCTGGTAGCGACGGAGAAGTCCATGAGCGCCGGGCCTTTATCGCCTTGGGCGAGGTATGCGAATACAGCCAGCAGGTGGTCTTCCGCCACGAACAGACGCTTTCCAAGCCCAAGTCTGATCGGTTGAACCTGCTGCGCGCCACGCGAGCTCACTTCGGGCAGATTTTCATGCTCTATTCGGATCCGGCACTCACCGCGGAAAAGATCCTGTTCTCCGGCACGGCGGCGCCGGAGATCGAAGTGACCGACGAATATGGCGTGACCCACCGGGTGTGGAAGGTCAGCGACATGAGCACCATCAATATCCTGCTGGGCGCGATGGAGGATAAGAAGCTGGTCATTGCAGACGGCCACCACCGCTACGAGACCGCGCTGGCCTATTCGCTCGAACATGCCCCGCCCAGCGTCACCCGGACGGAGCGGAACCTGGCCAATACCACGCCCCAGCCCCACTACCCGGAGGCGGCCGTGATGATGACCTTCGTCAACATGGACTCGGCCGGCATCACGATCCTGCCCACCCATCGGGTGGTCTTTGGGCTCAAGGATTTCTCCCCCGCTGCATTCATTGAATTGGCTAAGAAATATTTTGATATTCAGCCCGTCAGTGCGGACGATCCGGTCCAGCTGACCAGGCTCTTGGCCCGCCAGCCGGGCACGGCGTTCATTGCCGCCACCCGGCTCGGCTACCATCTGCTCTCCGCCAAGCCCGAAGTAGTTGCCCAAGCGCTGGCTAAGCTTCCCGAGCGGCAGCGCCGGCTGGACTTGGCTCAGTTGCACTCGTTGATTTTGGAGCAACTGCTGGGTATCACCGCGGAGGCAATTCGCGAGCAACAGAACCTGCGCTATGTACGCGATGCAGGCGAAGCCATCGAGCAGGTCGCACGCGGCCAGGCAGACGTGGCCTTCCTGACCAATCCGGTCACCCTGGGTCAGTTGCGTGAAGTCGCCTTCGCCGGCGATGTCATGCCCCAGAAGTCGACTGACTTCTACCCCAAACTTCTGAGCGGTCTTGCCATCTATGCGTTGGATTGAGGAGCGCCGCCGCGCCTGCCTCGCGATTGGTTTTATTCTAGCGTCTTTGCTCGCCGGTGCGCAGACAACTCCACCGCCGCCGCCTCCTCCGGCGCCCCCGCCGGCTCAGCCCTCTGTCCTCAAGCCCTCCCCGCGCTTTGGAGTGGTGATCGACGCCGCCCATGGAGGCTCCGACAGTGGGGCGCGTTTGTCTGACCACCTGCTGGAAAAAGACCTGGTGCTGACGCTGTCGGTGCGGCTGCGCTCTACCTTGGCGGCGCATGGGATTTATGTGGTCACCACGCGGGAATCGGATAGCACCATCCCGGCGTTGAACCGCGCCGAGGCGGCCAACCACGTGGGAGCGGCCGCCTGTATCATTTTGCATGCCACTACCAGCGGCAGCGGAGTCCACCTGTTTACTTCGTCCCTGACGCAAATCCCGCTCACCCGCTTTCTCCCCTGGGATACGGCCCAGGGCGCTTATGCTGAACAGAGCTTGCGGCTCTCGTCGGAGTTCGATTCCGCACTGACGCATGCGGAGATTCCGGTCACCCTGGGCCGCACAGCCTTGCAACCTCTGGACAGTTTCACCTGCCCAGCTGTGGCAGTCGAGGTGGCGCCGTTGAACGTCAACGGGAAGGTGACCGCGCTCTCCAACCCTGAATATCAGGATCGCCTTGTGGCAGCACTGGCCGCAGCCATCGAACAATGGGAGCGCGACTGGAGGCAACAATCATGATTTCGCGCGGGCAGCGCATTCTGTTCTGGACTCTCCTGGTCAGCTCGGTGGTGATGGCGGTGGTCTTGCTGCGCATGCGCGAGCGGGCCGCGGACCGCCTGCTCGCCTCCGCCGAGAGCATGCCGCTCAATCCGTCGGCCGGCCGGCCGGTGCAGAGTGTAACCATGATAATGGCCAATGACATGGATGGTTCGCTGCAGCCCGCAACCCAGAACCTGGCGCTGCCGGTCGACGCCAACGCCCGCGCCCACGTGATCCTGCAGCACCTGATCCTTGACTACGCGCGGCCCAACAGCAAGCACCCGATTGCCGCCAACAAAGGCGTGAATGGAATCTTCTTCATGCAGCTGCCGCTGGAATCCAATCAGGTCATTCCTGGCACCCAAGCCATCGTTGACCTGAACGGATCGTTCGTCGCTGCCCACCCTTCGGGCATTGAGCCGGAGACGCTCACCCTGCTTTCGATCCTGGGCACCCTGCACGCCAACTTTCCCCAGATCTCGCAGGTGCGTTTTCTGGTGGATGGGCAACAGCGCGACACGCTTGCCGGGCACGCGGATCTGACCCGTGTCTATCTGGCTTCCGATTCCCCGGGAGTGAAGCACCTGTGAAGATTGGTGTCTTCGACTCCGGTTTCGGGGGCCTGACTGTGCTGCGGGCGCTGCTGCCATTGCTTCCCCAGGCGGAGTTCCTCTACTTGGGAGACACGGCGCGGCTGCCGTATGGCTCCAAGTCGCGGGCGACGATTGTGCGCTATGCACTTTCCAGCACCCGCTTTCTGCTCGACCAGGGAGCGGAGTTTCTGGTGATCGCCTGCAACACCGCTTCCGCGCTTGCCCTGAAAGAGATTCACGAGTCGACCACGGTGCCGGTTCTGGGAGTGATCGAGACCGGGGCCAACGAGGCTCGCACCCAATCGAAGACCCGGGACATCCTGGTGATTGGCACCGACGCAACCATCTCCAGCCACGCCTATGCCGCGGCTTGCCGGGAGCGAGGCCTGCGCGCCCTGGAAAAAGCCTGCCCCCTGCTCGTACCACTGGTGGAAGAGGGCTGGATCGATCACCCGGTCACGGCGGAGGTGGTTCGCATTTATCTCACCGAGCTGTTGCAGCAGGCCCAGGAATCGGATCTTGACCCGGATACCCTGGTGCTGGGGTGCACGCACTATCCGCTGCTGCGGCCAATGATGGAAGCGGCTCTTTCGCCCGCCATCCGGGTGATCGATTCCGCCCAGGCGACTGCGAGCCAGGCTGCGCAGCAACTCGCCGGCCATCACGTCAGGGACGGGTACGGAGGACGCCCATCCTGCAGCTGCCGCTTTTTCGCGACCGACTCGGTGGCCAAGTTTCGTAATCTCGGCACGCGCTTTCTGGGCAGCCCAATTCACGAGGTCGAATTAGTCGACCTGGGCGGCTGATATATCCTTAATCCCGTTGCATGGAGAGAAGAGGAGCAGTCAATGACGGATCTTAAGGGTCAGACGGCAGTAGTTTTCGGTCTGGCAAACAAGCGCAGCATCGCTTGGGCGATTGCCCAGAAGCTTTCTGAAGCCGGGGCACGGATTGCCATCTGCTATCAAATGGAGCGTCTGCGGGTTGAGGCCGAGGCGCTGGCCGGGGAGCTGCCTGATGCGGCTATTTTTGAGTGCGATGTCTCGAGCGATGAACAGATCGACAAGGTCTTTGCTCAACTGAAGGATCGTTATGGGAAGCTTGACACGCTGGTGCACAGCGTTGCCTTTGCTCCTGCCGAAGAGTTGCACAACGATTTTCTGTTGACCAGCCGTGAGGGATTCCGGGTGGCGCACGAGATCAGTGTGTATTCCCTGATTGCCCTGAGCCGGGCAGCCGCTCCGTTGATGACGGATGGCGGCAGCATCATCACCATGACTTACTACGGCTCGCAAAAGGTGGTGCCGCGCTACAACGTGATGGGCGTGGCCAAGGCAGCGCTGGAGGCTACGGTACGCTATCTCGCTGCGGATCTCGGGCCGAAGAAGATCCGGGTCAATGCGATTTCTGCCGGCCCCATCAAGACGCTGGCGGCAAGAGGCATCGGTGGGCTGGGCGAAATGCTCAAGGTACATGCCGAACGCTCACCGCTCAAGCGCAACGTAGAACCTGCCGAGGTGGGCAACGCGGCGTTGTTCCTGGCTTCGGATCTGTCGTCTGGTGTGAGCGGAGAGGTCCTCTATGTGGACTGCGGATACAACGTGATGTCCTTCAGCAGCTCGGAATTGGTGCGCAGCTAGCTCGTGGAACAGGACTTAGCTGCGTCCAGCTAGCGTCTCTGCCTGCAGAGTCACTAGCTCTGTCAGATCCTTCTTTTCCAGGCCATGCACTTCTTTGTTGAAGGCATCCACTTTGCTTGACCAGTTCATGGAGCAGAATTTGGGCCCGCACATGGAGCAGAAGGCTGCTTCCTTGTAATAGTCGTCGGGCAAAGTCTCGTCGTGCATGGAGCGCGCCGTCTCCGGGTCCAGTGACAGCGCGAACTGCTTATTCCAGTCGAAGGTGTATCGCGCGTAGCTGATGGCGTCGTCCCGATCCTGCGCCCCTGGCCGGTGCCTGGCGATGTCGGCCGCATGAGCCGCGATGCGGTAGGCGATCATACCGTCCTTCACATCTTTTTCATTGGGCAGCCCGAGGTGCTCCTTGGGGGTGACATAGCAGAGCATAGACGCGCCGTGCCAGCCGATCATCGCCGCGCCAATCGCGCTGGTGATGTGGTCATAGCCGGGTGCAATATCGGTCACCAGCGGTCCCAGGGTATAGAACGGAGCACCGTCGCAGAGCTCCACTTCCTTTTCCACCTGCTCTTTGATCTTGTCCAAAGGCACGTGGCCCGGGCCTTCAATCATTACCTGCACATCGCTCTTCCAGGCCGACCTGGTCAGCTCGCCTAGCGTCTTCAACTCGGCAAACTGTGCTTCGTCGCTGGCATCGGCGATGCAGCCGGGCCGCAGACCGTCTCCCAGGGAGAAACTGACGTCGTACTTGGCCATCACCTTGACGATGCGGTCGAAGTGCTCATAAAGAAAATTCTGGCGATGGTGATGGGTCATCCATTGGGCCAGGATCGCCCCTCCGCGGCTGACGATGCCGGTGATGCGCTTGGCCACCATGGGCACATACTGGATCAGCACTCCGGCGTGGACGGTGAAGTAATCCACCCCCTGCTGCGCCTGCTCTTCAATGACTTCCAGGTACACATCAATGTTCAGGTCTTCGAGCTTCTTGACCCTGTTCAGCGCCTCGTAGATCGGCACCGTACCGATGGGCACCGGGCTGTGGCGCAGAATTGCCTCCCGGATCTCCGGGATGTTGCCGCCGGTCGAAAGATCCATCACCGTGTCGGCGCCGAAATTGACCGCGGTGTGCAGCTTGTCCAGCTCTTCGCGGATATTCGAGGTCACGGCGGAGTTGCCGATATTGGCGTTGATCTTGCACTTGGTCGCCACCCCAATCCCCATCGGCTCCAGCTCCGGGTGATTGATGTTGGCGGGGATAATCAGGCGCCCGGCGGCGATCTCGTCTCGAATCAACTCCACCGGGAGCTTTTCCCTCTCGGCGACAAAGGCCATCTCTTCAGTAACCTGGCCGCGGCGGGCAAAGTGCATCTGCGACATGTTGCTGTCGCCGGTCCGAGCCGCTTCAAGCTTCCGCTTTACGATCCACTCAGCGCGCGGCTTCAGAATCTCGTGCGTCGGGTTGACCGCCGCCTCATGGTTGCCGTTTCCATTGCTGCTCATAGTCGCCTCGTCTAGGGAATTAGATGGTGGAAGGGGTCATTATGGGATCGATCAGGACACTGGAGTCGATTATACGTTCAGATGCCGAATGGCTGCGCTTGACGGAAGCGATCTAGGCTCCTACCCTTGTAAGAGTGATGAAAATAACTCCGCAGACACTCCGCATCGGTGCGGCCTCAGCGATTATCCTGAGCACCATCATCTACCTGGCAATCACTGGGGTTCAAGCGGACAAGAGCTACTACGTCACCATTGGCGAGTTGCAGGCCATGGGCAACAAGGCGTATACCCGTCATCTCCGCGTAGCCGGCGATGTGGCTGCCCATTCCATCGAGCGCAGCGGAACGAACGCAAAATTTGTGCTCACAGAGCAGGGTCACACGCTAGCGGTCAGCTACCAGGGTATGGAGCCTCCTCCAGACACCTTCAAGGACGGTGCCCAGGCGCTCGCCCTGGGGACATTTGGACGGGATGGCGTTTTCCATGCCACCGAATTGCAGGCCAAGTGCGCCTCGAAGTACGCGGCCGCCAAACCCGCACCGAACACCGCTTCCCTCAAAGCGCCGGCTCCCGCGGTACCGGTCAACTAGAACCCAAGCCATCCCTCTATACTCGACCAGGATTTCCTGTGGAGTTTGTTGGCGTTGACGAACTTCATGTGGCTTTCCTTAATGAAAGCCAAACGCGGCCGTGTCCGGGGCAGCGTACAGAAAATCCGGGGAATGGGATGGCATCCACATTAGCCCAGCTCGACCAGGTATCGCGCCTCTTCGGCCGCTTCGCGGCGCTGCGCAAAATTTCTCTCAGCCTCACTGCCGGCCGTTGTTACGTTCTGCTGGGAGAGAATGGAGCCGGCAAGTCCACCCTGCTGCGCGTCCTCGCCGGGCTGCTCGAGCCGAGCCTGGGCACGGCCCGAATCTACACTGCCGGCAAGCCGGAAAAGATTGCCGAACAGCGCGCGCGCATCGGCTACATGAGCCACGCCTCGATGCTGTATGACGAGCTCTCCGCCAGGGAAAACCTGCGCTACTTCGCGGGTCTCTACCGCACTTGCTCTTGCCTTACGCCGGAACAGGCCTTGCTTTCGGTGGGACTCGATCCCGCGCTTACCCGTCCCGTCGGCCAGTACTCCCAGGGCATGCGCCAGCGTACTTCGCTGGCCCGGGTGTTGCTGCCACAGCCAGAGCTGCTGCTGCTGGACGAGCCCTTCTCTAACATGGATGCCGCCAGCGCGGGCAAGATGGTAGCCCTGCTCGGCCGCCTGCGCGGCGCCCGCACCGTCGTACTCACCACCCACCAGAGATCGCTCGCCGAACCGCTGGCTGACTACCTCCTGATGATGGAAGCGGGACAACTGGTCGCCACCACCGAGGGTCCGGCCCTCCATGCCGTATGAAAACCAACGCCGCTCGTATCCTGGAGAGCCTCGCCATCCCCTACACCCTGCAGGAGTATGAGGTCGATCCCGAGGATCTTTCCGCCATCGCCGTAGCGCGAAAGATTGGCCTGCCGGTCGAGCAGGTCTTCAAGACCCTGCTCACCACCACCGGTGCCGACCAATATGCCTTTGCTGTCATCCCTGGAGACGCGGAGCTGGATTTCAAAAAACTTGCCCGCGCCTCCGGAGCACGCAAAGCCGAGATGGTCTCGCTCAAGGACGTGCAGCCGCTGACCGGGTATATTCGCGGCGGCGTCACCGTCTTTGGCGCCAAGAAGGATTTTCCCGTCTTTGCCGACGAGACCATCGAGCTCTTCGATTTCATCTCCGTTTCTGCTGGTCAACGCGGCATTCAGATCCTGCTCGCGCCCCAGGATTACCTACGAGTGGCCAAGGCTAAAGTGGCTGACCTGACCAAGGATCAGGTGCGCCTGTGAGCTATCTCCTCATCCATCTGGCCAAAGACCTGCGCCTCGAATGGCGATCGAAAGACGCCATCAACGGCATGCTCTTCTTCGCTCTGCTGGTGGTTGTGCTTTTCAGCCTGGCATTTGATCCCACGACTGCGATCTCGCGCCAGATCGCCGGAGGCATCCTTTGTGTCGCGACCTTGTTTGCTTCAGTAACCGCGCTCAATCAAGCCTGGTCGCGCGAACTGCGTCACCAGGTGCTGGATGCGCAACGCATGGCGCCCGCCCCGGCGTCGGCACTCTTTCTGGCCAAAGTGATTGCCAACTTTATCTTCGTGAGCGTGGTGCAGATCGTTCTGGCGCCTCTCTTTGCCATCTTTTACAACTTGCATCCGGTGGGAGAAAAGTGGCTATTACTATTGGTTCTGCCGCTGGGCACCTGGGCCCTGGTGGTGAATGGAACCTTCTTTGCGGCGGTCTCGGTCCGCACCCGGAATCGCGAGTTGCTGCTTCCCTTGCTGCTCTTTCCCATTTTCATTCCGGCGCTGCTGGGCATGGTCGAGGCGTCCACCGCCATCCTGGTGGGCGATTCCGAACCAGGGCTCTGGATCCAACTTCTCGCCGGCTACGATGTCATCTTCACCACCATAGGTCTGCTGCTCTTCTCCACTGTCCTGAACGCCGAGTGAACGGCTTGCAGAACCGATAGGAATAGGACGCGTGATCTCATTCGCTTTTACGACCTGCAGTGAGTTGTAATGGAGTAGAAGTTAGCCAATTTACGAGGGCTTCGGGACCAATGCATATTCGAATACCACAGGCAGCTGCCAGGCTTGCTTTGCTTGTGACAGTTTTATTCAGCATCAAGATATACGCGCAGGGCCATCCAGGACAACCTCTTCCCCCAGGCACACCGCAGGCGGCCGGCCGGGATATCTTTCTCAACCGCTGCGCTTCCTGCCACGGGACGACAGGCAATGGCGGCGAATTTGCCCCCGGCATTGCCACGCGTGTCCCTTTGCGAAGCGACGACGATCTCATCCGCATTCTGCACAGCGGCCTGCCCAACTCTGGGATGCCCGCGTTTCCGGATATTGTCGATCCAGCCAGGGCCAACCTGATCGCCTACCTGCGCACTTTGCACGCTCGGGGCGAGACAGAAATTACGCACATGACCGTTCAACTTGCAGACGGAGGCAGCCTCACCGGCACCGTTCTCAACCGCTCCGCCACGGGCATCCAGCTTCTCGGGAAAGACGAGAAGGTGCACCTGCTGCGCAAGACATCCGATGGCCGGTACCGCACCGTCACCTCGCAGCAGGACTGGCCCAGCTACAACGGCGATACCGTCGGCTATCGTTACAGCAGCATTACGCAGATCACGCCCGCCAATGCGAACCGGCTCGCGCCGGTGTGGATCAACACCGTGCCTGATACACATGAATTGCAATGCACGCCGGTGGTGGTCGACGGGATCATGTATGTGTCTGCGGGCAATGAAGTGTATGCCCTGGACGCGGGCAGCGGCCGTTCTATCTGGCACTATCAGCGTGCGCGCACGCAAGGCATTGGCGGAGTGGCCGCCATCGGAGTCAATCGTGGCGTCGCCGTCGCCGGAGACCAGGTTTTTCTCGCCACCGACAACGCCCATCTTATCTCGCTGAACCGCTACACCGGCGCTCTCGGTTGGGAGACCGTGATGGACGATTGGCACAAAAACTACAACGGAACCGCCGCGCCGTTGGTAGTAGATCACCTGGTCATTGCCGGGATCGCGGGAGGAGACGCCGGCGCTCGCGGTTTTCTGGCCGCCTATGACCAGAAGACAGGCAAGGAAGTCTGGCGCGTTTGGACCGTGCCCGCACCGGGTGAGCCTGGTTCCGAAACCTGGACCGAAGCTTCCCTTGCCCACCCTGGCGGCGCTACCTGGATGACCGGCTACTACGACAAGGAAACCGATACGCTCATCTGGCCGGTGGGAAACCCTGGTCCCGACCTGATTGGCGACCAACGCCCGGGCGATAACCTCTACACCGACTCAGTCATCGCACTCGACCCTAAGACCGGCAAACGGAAATGGTACTTCCAGTTCACGCCGCACGATGTGCATGACTTCGACGCCATGGCGCCGTCCGCCCTCATCGATACTGACTGGCAGGGCAAGCCGCGCAAGCTGCTGGTACAGGCAAATCGCAACGGCTTTCTTTATGTGCTGGATCGGACGGATGGCAAATTCCTCTTCGGCACAGCCTATACGCCTAAACTCACCTGGGCCTCAGGCCTTGACGCCAGTGGCCATCCGATCGTGGTGCCGAATATGGAGGCCACACACGAAGGAAGGCTTGTCTGCCCCTGGCTGAATGGCGCTTCTAATTGGTACTCCACATCCTGGAACCCGGTGACCAAGCTGTACTACGTGCAGACCAATGACAAGTGCGGTATCTACACCCGCACCGATATGCAATTCCAGGAGGGCCGCGGTTACATGGGCGGCTCCTTCGGAGGTGACCCTGCAGACCCCGGAAAACGCATACTGCGAGCCATCGACATCCACACCGGCAAAGCGGTGTGGCAGATACCGGAGACGGGCGACGGTTCCAGTTGGGGAGGAGTACTCTCGACCGCGGGTGGCGTGGTCTTCTTCAGCGCTGACGACGGAACCTTCTCTGCTGCTGACGCGCGCACAGGCAAACTGCTTTATACATTCCAAACGAATCAGTCTCCGCACGCTTCACCCATGACGTACACCTTCGATCACAAGCAATACGTCGCCGTGGCCGCGGGCTCCGATGTCATCGCCTTCGCCTTACTGCAGTAGCGGCCATCTAGCTGGGCTTGGGGTTTAATTGGGAGCACAGAACGGGGCCGGTGGTCGGTTTTTTTCGTAGCCTAAGTGGGATTTCGGGCATCGAATCCGAGACTAAAGGAAATGGAGAACTTATGAAGGGATACCTGGTTTTTACACGCGACAAGATGATCAACAAGGATGAGATGGCCACCTACTCGAAGGACCGTCCCAGCATCAAACAGATGAGATGGTGGGCGGAGCGCAGCAAACCGTAGCGATGCATGCTTTCTCCGCATCGCTCGCGCTCGGATTCGGCCAAGAGTATTCGGATCGGCTACGCCGACTGACTAAGGGTGGTTCGACCGTTCTTGAGCTCCCATGCTTTCCGCAGATCCTCGCGGCGCGCCAGCACGTAAGCTTTGGCCTCTTCCAAACTGCCGTAGACACGCCGGCCCTTGATCATATTGCATGGACGACAGCAGGCCACCAGGTTGCCCGGGTCCTTTTTGCCCTTGCGCGCCCGAGGAACCACGAAATCAACCGACATGATGAGAGCATTCTCGAAGCTGGCCAACCCGTCCAGTCCACAGTAGCGGCAACGGTAGTGATCCCGTTCCAATACTTTCGTGCCCTCGTCCAACGTTACCGGCTTAGCTACCAACGTTAAGGTGGTAAGGTCCAATGGCATTTAACACCTCCTGATCGGAATCCTTTGTGCTGGGCCCCTTTCTTGCAGAACGAACTCCGCCCTTAGCAAACTGCTTAGCGATGGAGTGGAGGATGTGATTCCTCGAAGCTCCATTCCAAAAACGCCATCCAGTCTATACCCATCTCGAGTGTTTCGCGATATTGGCGAAATGATTTTGTCGGGAACGCTCCCGCCGGCTCGTCAGCCCGTCTTCGGCGCCAAAAGCTGCGCCAGCTCATTGCTCACCTTCGTCGACCAGCCTCTTCTCGCCCATAACCAATCCGATTGCCCGCGCCATCTGCCGCCACCGGTTCGTCTCTTGCACGAGCTGCCGTCTGCCGGCGGCCGTCAGCCTGTAGAACTTGGCTTTGCGGTTGTTCTCGCTTGCACCCCAGTGCGAGGAAACCCAGCCCCGGTCCTCCAGCCTGTGAAGCGCCGGATATAACGAGCCCTGCTCCACCTCGAGCACGTCCTCCGAGGTTCGCTCAATCACTTTGGCGATGGTATGCCCGTGCGCATCCCCCGTGACCAGGGTCCGCAAAATCATCATGTCGAGCGTGCCCTTCAGCATCTCCGCGTTAGACACGTTCTTCTTCGCCGTCATGCATCTCTCCAATAGAAGTTCTATGGGAATGAAGCATATGCCAGTAGATGTTCTATGTAAAGATCATCACGGCCGAGGCTCCTTAATCGGTCCGCAATGCTCGCATAGGATCGACGGAAGCCGCGCGACGCGCAGGGAGCCATCCCGCTAGCGATGTGCAAAGGAAGAGCAGGATAATCGCGGCGACAATCGCCGGGCCGTCCAGCGATTTCACGTCGTAGAGCAGACTGTTGAGCAGGCGGGTCAGGCCCAGTGCGGCCGCCAGCCCGATTGCCGCGCCCATTGCGGTCAGCGAAAACGCGTATCGCAGGGTTCGCAGCAGGACGGATCCCCGGGTTGCGCCGAGTGCCATGCGGATGGCGATCTCCCGCGTGCGTTCGGTAACCGAGTAGGCCAGCACCCCGTATATGCCGAGCAGGGAGAGCAGGAGGGCGATGGTGGCGAAGCTAGTCAGGATAGTGGTGTTGAAGCGCCGCGAAGCCTCGCTCGCGGCGACGATTTCGTCCATGGTTTCCACCTTGGAGATGGCCAGCAACGGGTCAAGTTGGTGGACGGTCTTGTTCAGCGTGTCCTCAATCGTGGCTGGATTGCCTATGAAGCGGACGACGATGTTCATGTCGGCAGGAACGCCGATCATAGCTCCCAGAGGGCCCAAATCGGCAACGGCCTGGGAGACCGGCTCATACATTTGTGGCACTGTGGCCTCGTCCCGCGGGCCTTGTTTGATGTCGCCGACGACTCCGACTATGGTCATGGCCGGCATGGATGAAACAAAGTCTGCGCCGACCCTGATTCGCATGCCGATCGGGTCTTTGCCGTGAAAATAGCGATGGGCTAACGACTCGCTGATTACGGTCACCAGGGGCGCGCCAGGCTTGTCGTCCGATGGGGTGAAATAGCGGCCTCGGACCAGGGGGATGCGAGTGGCTTCGAAGTAGTTTCCCAGGGTGAGGTAATTGGAGGCGATGCTCCAGCCTTCGCCGGGTGATTTTACGTAGCCCTCAGGCGCAATCAAGCGGCCGGATCTTTGGCCGACGATGGGGATATTGGAGGCGAAGCCTACCGACTTCACGCCAGGCCTGGTTTGCAGCCTTTGTTGCAGGCCGGCGAAGAAATCGTCGACCTTTTGCTGAGTGGGATAGTCGTGGGCCGGTAGCGAGAGAGAGGCGGTGAGCACATGGGAGGGTTCAAAGCCAGGATCGACCTCAAGCATCTTGGCGAAGCTTCGCAGGAGCAGGCCGGCGGAGACAAGCAGCACCATCGCCATCGCTATCTCGACGACGACCATGCCGCTTCTTAAACGCGATTGTCCGCGGCCGTAGCTGGCGCCGTGGCCTCCGTCGCGGACTGAATCCAACAAATGTGGGCGGATGCTTTCGAGAGCAGGAGCGAGCCCGCAGATGAGGCCGGTTGCGCTGGTCAGCACGATTGCCGCAATCAGCATTGGCCAACTGACGCCGATCTCCCCCAGCCGGGGCAGCGAATCGAGAAGATGGGCTGCGGCCGCCTGCACCAGAGCAACGGCAAGCCACATACCCACGACGCCGCCAAAAAAACTAAGCAGCAGGCTTTCGGTCAACAGTTGGCGGAACATCCTTCTTCGTGCTGCGCCCAGGGCGAGACGCACTCCAAATTCGCGCCTGCGTCCGGCAGCTCTGACTAACAGCAAGTTCGCCAGATTGACGCAAGCGATGAGCAGGATCAGCGCAACGACGCCTAAGAGTACACGCAGAAGAGGCCGTGCATTGCCGATGATTTCTTCGCGGAGAGGAACGAAATAGCCGCGAAGCTTTACACCGCTTTGCGGATATTGCGCCTGAATTTCGGCGATCACGCGATTTACGTCCTGCTGCGCCTGGGAAGGCGTGACGCCCGATTTCAGGCGGCCGACTGCACTGTAGTCGAAATTGTCGCCTTCGCTATTCTTTTCCACGGCGGTGAAGCTCATCGGCACCCACAAATCGTGCTGACTCAACCGTCCCGCGTCCAATGGAAACTCGAAACTTCGGGGCATGACTCCGATGACGGTGTAAGGCCGGCGGTCGAGGTCGATCTTTGAGCCGAGCACGTGGGGGTCGGAATGGAAGCGCTCTTTCCATAGCGCGTAGCTGATCACGGTTACCGGTGAGGCATCGTCGTCTTCCCGCTGGGTAAAGGTGCGCCCGAGCATAGGCTCGATTCCCAGCAAGGGAAAAAGCGACGAACTCACTCGTTCCGCCTGGGCTTTGAAGGGAGCACCCGCGCCAGTCAGTTCGTAGGACGATCCAATGTAGCCACCTATGGAGGAGAAGGCTTTGCTCTCGCGCTGGAAGAATAGAACACTCGGAGCGGACATGCGCAGTTCATGCGAATCCTGCTCGGCGCTCTCATGCAGGCTCATCAGCCTTGCTGGTTCCCGGAACGGCAACGGCCGCAGCAGGACCGCTTCCACCACGGAGAAGACCGCCGTCACCCCGCCGATTCCGATTGCCAGGGTGAGAACAGCAGTCAAGGCAAAGCCTGGCGCCTTGTGTAATTGGCGTAATGCGTAATGCAGGTCCCACAACAGTGTCCGCAAGGAGGGCCTCCTGAGGAGAGAGAGTCTGGGTGAGCGGATGCACGTTTTCAGCCACCCTTTCAGGGATGTAAGAAGTCTATTTGCAGAGGGATAGATCGACGGTTTTTTGGTCTCGATTGCGGCCCTTGTTCGAAATCGAGAAACTGCTGTTCATAAATGAACAGATAGGATTCGCGCTAGCGTCCTTGAACCGCTCGGGCCTGCCACCGGAGGGGGCAAAACTCCGACAAGCGGCCAAAATCCCGTTGATTGGTCGTCAGCACTGTGATGCCGGTGCGAGCTGCACTTGTAGCGATTAGCGCGTCGTTCGTCAGCCGCGCCTGTCCAATGTGCTCGTACCCATATTTCTGCGCCAACCGGGCAAGGACTCTCCGGCCTGGGTCCAATCGGTCAAATTGGGAATGAGTACCCTTCTCGCTCTTTCAAAATCGCGCTCCAGCTTTTCCAGAACCGGGTGATCATTTGGATTCGCTCCCGCGTATAGCTCCTCCAGCACAACGGAACTAAGCCAGAGGGGAGACTCCCGCGCCCAACGTTGCAACAGGAGAGCAGCATCGCTGCCTACGCGAAGGGCGGTAATGTACACGGACGAATCGAAAAGAACCGGCATCTTCTACTCTGTCAGCGTCCCAAAAACATCCCGGATGATGACGCCTGTTCTGACGAACTTCTGATTGGCTTCCGCAACCAACCTATTGCGTTCGTGTTCAGCGATTGCGAGGTCGAGCGCACGTTCGACAGTCTCAGTTTCTGTCGTGGCCTCAAGCACCTTCTGGGCGCGCTTGAGCTTAACGGCATCGAGCCGGAAGTGTTTGTGGGTGATGCGGCCCTTCGGGGTGGCCATCGCTCTGTCCTCAGAGTCAGTTTAGCAGGGATGTGCACAGAAAGGAGATTGGTGAACATCGCCTGCCTGGTCGACAATACGGCATCCCTTGGCCCGCGTTAATGAGGCATGCGCCGATCGCGGCCCCTGTTCGAAATCGCAAAACTACTCGCAGTCCCCATGAGCGGCTCCGGAGGCGCTACCCGTGCATTGCCGTTCAGTGGCACATCGCTTTCGAATGCAACGCCTCAGGATCCCGGAGACGGCTCGGCCTTTATAATCCAAGCATGCGGCCTGAGCACTTCCCGTGGATGCGATGGCGCGGCAGAATCTAAACTACCCGGGGAGCATGCATGGCGCAGCCTTCGGGTGATTCCGCGGCCAAAAAGCAGCACGTCGATACCGATTTTCACTACGAGCACTGGACACCGCGCTTCAACCCCTGGGTCATCGCCTTTACGGTGACCCTGGCCACGTTTATGGAGGCTCTCGATTCGAGCATCGCCAACGTGGCCCTGCCCCATATCGCAGGCACACTCGGCGCCAGCTTCGACGAAGCCACGTGGGTGCTGACGTCGTATCTGGTTTCAAACGCGATCGTGCTGCCGATCAGCGGGTGGATCGCGAACCGCATCGGCCGCAAGCGCTTCTACATGAGCTGCGTGGCGCTATTCACCGCGTTTTCATTTCTCTGCGGGCTGGCCACCTCACTGCCCATGTTGATTTTTTTTCGCGTGATCCAGGGAGCAGCGGGCGGCGGCCTGCAGCCCAGTGAACGCTCGATCCTAGCCGATACCTTTGCGCCGGAGAAGCGCAGTCTCGCCTTCTCCCTGTACGGCATGGCCGTAGTAGTGGCTCCAGCTATTGGACCAACCATCGGAGGCTGGATTACCGACAACTACACCTGGCGCTGGATCTTCTTCCTCAATATCCCGGTGGGCATCGTGTCCATGTTGCTGACCAATCACATCGTAGAAGATCCGCCTTACCTGAAGAGAATGCGCACCCGGGTGGGCAGCGTAGATGGGATCGGCCTGGGCCTGCTCGCACTGACGATCGGCGCCCTGCAGATCATGCTGGACAAGGGACAGGAAGATGATTGGTTCAGCTCGCACACCATCGTTACCTGCGCATTTCTTGCCACAATCGGCCTGATCGCATTTCTCTACCGGGAAACGACCACTCAGCATCCCATTATCGATCTCTCGCTATACCGGAGCCGCAATTTTGCGTTAACTCAGTTCGTGATGGTGGTGATCGGCGCAGCCCTTTATTCGACCACGGTGATGATTCCCCAGTTCCTGCAGGAGATGCTGGGCTACACAGCGACTGAGGCGGGCCTCGCGCTCTCGGCGGGCGGCGTGGTGCTGATCTTCCTGTTGCCCATGGTCGGCTTTCTGGGGCAAAAGATGGATCCGCGGATGATGATCACAATAGGATTCACCCTGCTTACTTTTGGTATTTGGCGGATCGGCGATCTGAACCTGGGTATCAGCTTCTGGAATGCGGCCAGCTGGCGGGTGGTGATGGTGCTGGGGATGCCATTTCTCTTTGTACCCATCAGCGTAATGTCTTATGTGGGCGTTCCCCAGGAGAAGAACAATGAAGTCTCGGGACTGACGGCGCTGGCCCGCAATGTTGGGGGCAGCATTGGGGTGTCGTTCATCAGCACGATGCTGGTGAGGCGGGCCCAGGTCCACCAGGAATTTTTGTCGGCGAACGTCTATAGCGGAGCGCCCCAATACCGCAATCTGCAACAGTCGATCTCACGGGCAATGGAGGCCGGCGGCATTTCGTCGGCCAATGTGGCGAACTCCGCCGCGGGGCAGATCTATAACACGATGCTGCAACAGGCGCGCACGCTGGCCTATGTGGATACTATTCAGGTTCTGGTGGTCATCATCGGCTGCCTGATTCCGATTGGCTACCTGATGAAGAAGCCTCGTTTCCGGGCTAAGCGCGTGGAAGTAGCGGAGTGACACGTGCGGTCCGCCCGTGAGCGCACGTTCGACAGTCTCAGTATCTGTCGTGGCGTGAGAATTCCACTTACGCACTCAGTCCCACCGGGCGAATGTCTCTGAGTTCCTCGCCAAGGACGGGTGCCCCAGAAGAAGAAACCACAGGTCCCTCCACTACGCTACGCTCCGGTCGGGATGACAAATTGGTTTGAGTGCGGGAATGCTGGTATCCAAACCAATTTGTCATCCCGACCGGAGCGTAGCGTAGTGGAGGGACCTGTGGTTTCTTCCCCATCCTTGGTGAGGGAATCAGAGGCATTCGCCCTGTTCTTTTTAAGAATCGTAGCCGGGACCGTCAGGGGACCCGCACTCCTTCCATAGCTTTTCCCAGTTCCAGAGCCCGGCCATCACCTCGTTCGGCAACGGGAAGCCGAGCTGATGCGCGAGCATACATACCTGCCCGCGATGGTGAGCCTCGTGAGCAAGCATGTAGCAGAGCATTTCCGGGCCGACTGGCCAAGGCTTCGCCCAGCCGTCCCGGTGAAATTTCTCTACCCCACCCTCGCCACCACCGAGCGCTTGAGCAAGCATCTCCGCGCAGCCAACAGCGCTCTCTGCCAATCCCGCACTGGCCTGCTGTGGCGTGCATTGCGCGCGGTTTAGCTGTGGAGGAACTTTCAGGTGCGGAGCGCTAAGCCTGATCCACTTGGTGCGGACATTGTGGATGTGGGTAAAGATCGCCGCAATGGTGCGGACGTTGCCGGGCGATTTGGCTCTCCAGACAGCCGGGTCGAGACGCTCGATAAGAAGCTGGTTCATGCGATCGTTGGAGGCAAAGATCCGGACCGCGGTTCGGCCGAGTTGCGTCTTAATCTTGAGTGGACGCCTGGTCACAGCTCCTGCTCCTTGACCTATCGTACTTTCCTAATCGATGGGAAGATCCCCGTGGTAGCATAGCGCGTCACCACAGCGGCCCGCCTATGGCGGAACATGGAGACGTTCCAAATTTCGAGCCGCGCAGCTCCGGGAGGGGCTACTCTTCATGACGCAATTTCGAGGGAAATCGTTACTCCTGTGTATTTGTCTTCTGCTCCAATCCTTTTCCCTTCCGGTGTCCGCCGCCAACCGTGGATATAAAAACTTCGAAGTCGCCGTCTATATCCCGGAATACGTGGCTGAGCAGATGAGGGACCCCCATTATCTCGAAAGCACTTGGGAGATCATCAGCGGCCAGGTCAAGGTCGATAAGGTCTACATCGAGACCTACAGAAGCGGAAAACTCGCAGACGATCAGCTGCTCGAGCAGGTAAAGAAGTTTTTCCTCGATCGCGGAGTAGAGGTGGCCGGAGGTATAGGCCTCACGGTTAACGAAGCGAACAACTTCCAGTCTTTCGACTACGCCGACCCCAAAGATCGAGCGTATGTAAAAACAATTGCCGAGAAAACCGCGCGTCATTTCGACGAAATCATCCTCGACGACTTCTACTTCACCAACACCAAGTCGGATGCGGACATTGCCGCCAAGGGAGACAAAACCTGGACCCAATTTCGTCTCGGCTTGATGGATCAGGTTTCGCGGGAACTGATTGTGGGGCCGGCCAAGGCCGTGAACCCCAAGGTAAAGGTCATCATCAAATTTCCCAACTGGTATGAATCGTTCCAGAACAATGGCTATGACCTGCAGCATGAACCCGCCATCTTTGACGGTATCTGGACCGGCGATGAAACCCGCGACCCCACGCTCACTCCCCAGCATTTGCAACAGTATGAGAGCTATGAGATTTTTCGCTACTTCGAAAATATCGCTCCGGGCAGGAATGGCGGCGGCTGGGTCGATACCGGCGCGGCCCGCTACATTGACCGCTACGCGGAGCAGCTGTGGGACACGATGCTGGCCAAGGCTCCGGCGATGATGCTCTTCAAATGGACCGAGCTCCTAAACCCGGCCTTGCCGGGACAGCGGGAATCCTGGAGCGCCATTCCCACCAGCTTCGACTATGGGCAACTCAGCAGCGATTACGAGAAGCAACACCCGGGAATGCACTCCACCATGGCCGGCGCGGCAGGATATGCTCTGGGAGAAATCGATCCCATCATTGGCGCTCTGGGCAAACCCATCGGCATCGCAAGCTACAAACCCTTTGACTCCTCAGGAGAGGATTTTCTACAGAACTACTTCGGCATGATGGGCATTCCCATCGAAATGTATCCGCAGTTTCCGCAAGATGCCAACGTCGTACTCCTTACCAAGGACGCTGCCTTTGATCCGCAAATTGTGGCCAAGATCAAAGCGCAGCTCCAGGCAGGAAAAAATGTAGTCATTACTTCCGGTCTTGTCCAGGCGCTGCAGGACAAGGGGCTCAACGACATCGTCGATGTGCGATACACCTCGCGCAAGGCGATGGTGAACCAGTATGCCGGAGGTTACGGCGGCCCCTACGACACGGGTCAAAAGAATCCCGATGTGCTTATACCGGTCATCGATTACGTGACCAATGATGCGGTTCCCATGGTCAGGGCAATCGCCAGCGGGAACGGCTTCCCCATCCTGCTTTCCGATCATTATTCCAAGGGAATCATTTTCATCCTCACGGTTCCGGATAATTTCAGCGATCTCTACGCGTACCCGCCACAGGTAGTGTCCAGCATCAAGAACTTTGTACTTGGAGACTTCCCAGTTCGCCTGGATGGTCCCAACCAAGTCAGCCTTTTCGCCTATGACAACCACACGTTTGTAGTGGAGTCGTATCTGGACCACCCGGTGGCAGTCACTGTATCCACAATAGATGGGGTCACCAATATAAAAAATCTTGATTCGGGCGATACGATCGCCGGCAAGCCCAGCCCTCCGCAACGCGGATTCGGAGGAAGGATCCTGCAGACAGGGGTAAACCGTATGAATTTTCAGATATCTCTACAGCCGCACAGCTATGCCGCATTTACCGAAGTCAAGTAAGAGGATCAATCGAGGATTTGGCCATCGCGCATGCGAATGGTTCGTCCACCATAGGCGGCGGCTTCCTGATCGTGCGTGATCATGAGAATCGTCTGGCCAAGATCCCGGTTCAGTCTCTTCAAGAGCTCCAGGACTGCAGTCGTATTCTGGCTATCGAGATTACCGGTGGGTTCATCGGCCAGGAGAATGGAGGGCTCGTTGACCAGGGCTCGCGCGATGGCTACCCTCTGTTGCTGGCCGCCTGATAGCGCACGAGGTTTGTGTTTCATCCGATCGCCGATCCCTAAAATGTTGAGGATCTCAAGAAAGGCCGGGCTGAAGTTCATTCCTCGTCCCCCGATGAATTGGACAATGCGGATGTTGTCTTCGGCGGTGAGCGTCGGCAGCAGGTTGTACTTCTGAAAGACAAAGCCCACGGTTCTTTTGCGGAGGTTGGCTCGCTGCGGGCCAGACAAACTCTCCAGGTTGTTTCCTGCGATGCTCACGGTGCCTGAAGTTGGCGAGGTAAGGGCACCCAAAACGTTAAACAAAGTCGACTTACCAGAGCCGGAGGCGCCCACGACGGAAACAAACTCGCCCTTTTCCACCTGCAGATTCGCTCCTTGCAGCGCGTGCACGTCGACGTCGCCAGCCCTGTAGGTTTTATAAAGATTCTGCACCTTGATGATGGGCTGCTCACTCATAGGAGAGGGCCTCCGTCGCATCCTGTTTGACAGCTCGGATTGCGGGAACGATGACTCCGAGTAGTGAGCCCACGACGGCGATGGCGCCCGCGATCGGCCACCAGGCATAGACGGTTTCCTGCGTCAGACTTGCCGGTACCGCGTATTGCATCAGCCACTGCGTCACATAGGTAAGCAAAATGCCAACCAAGGCTCCAAACAAGGAGAGCAGGATCGTCTCCCTGACCAACAGGTTCAAAATAAATCCGGACGAAGCTCCAACTGCCTTGAGAATCCCAATCTCGCGAGTACGCTCAAGGACCGCGGTATACATAGCCATGAAAACGACGATGAAACCTACGGTGACTGCTACGCCAATCACCACACCAATAAAGCTGCGCAGCATTCCGACGCTGTTAATCGAAAGCAGAGAGGTGAACTCCTCCATGGTGTAAATGGGATAGCCAGGTAACATGGCTTTCAACTCCTGAAGCACTTGCTGAACATGCTCCTCAGTGTCTGCCTTGACGTAGATCTGGCTTAGACGGTGAGGGTTAGTCATGAGCTCCTGAAGAACCGGAAGGCGCACGCAGATACGGGCCAGCTTGCCTGACTCGAATATTCCAGCGATATTCCATGTACGACCGATGAACTGAACTTTGTCTCCGACATGTAGCCTTTTCTCCCTGGCGTAGTACTCGTCGAGGAGCATGTCCTGGTCCGTCCGGAAGGGGCCGCCTTGCAGATAATGGAAGCCGCCGCTCATCCTGGAAAACGTGTCCAAGTCCAATCCGGTGATTGAGTCGAAACCAGACAACGGCTGGATCACCGTTCCGGTCGCTAAAGCAACGTGCGGCTGCTGGGCAACAACACGGACCAGTTGATCGCTGATGGGCGCCGTGCTGAGCCCCATGATCGACGATCCTTTAGGGCGGATCATGATATCCGCACCTACTCCGCGAGCACGCCGGGCTGTCGCGTCCAGCGTGCCGTAGCTGACACCGACCAGGGTGAGGATCATCGTGACTTCTACCGCGATGGCAAGGACGCTTAGGATCGTGCGGACTGGGCGGTGGGCTAAATTGGAGAGAACGAGTTTATTTATCAAGGCTTCCGAGTGATGTCGCTGACATCATTGAGTCTACCGGAAGATTGGATGGCCGATTTTGGAAAGCCGGCGATAGGCCCAAATGGACCAAAAGGAAACACATCGTCTGGGCCGTTATTTCTGCCCAAGCCGCACCGGCCCTTCTTTTCCGGTGCTATAAGAGCTTGCAGTTGTAAGATATCCCAGCAACGGAGGCCGCTCTCGAGAATGTTTACCCTAACGGAGACTCGCTTGTGGAGGACTTGGTGCATGCGCTACCGCGGAAAACAGCTTGGGTTGGCGTTCTTTTGCGGTAGTCTCCTCCTGGGACACTTTCTCTGCGCACAGACACCACAGCGTCCGCGCATCACCGGTATTTCGCACTTCGCGATCTATGCCCACGACTACGAAAAGTCCCGCGCATTTTATGGCCAGTTTCTCGGCTTCGAAGAGCCCTACTCCTTGCAGAACCCGGATGGGTCAGCATCCATGACCTTCTTCAAGATCAACGACCGCCAGACCATCGAGCTCTTTCCGGAGCGCGAGGCGGGTACTGACAGGCTCAACCATATCTCCTTTGAGACAGACAACATTGAGGCATTGAGGGTCTACCTGGCGTCGAAAGGGGTCAAGGTTCCGAGTGAAGCACACCGGGCTCGCATTGGAAATCTTGGCTTCAATATTACCGACCCCGAGGGCCATACCGTAGAGATGGTGCAATACATGCCAGATGGAAAAACCATGCTTGCCAAGGGGCTATTCATGAATGACAAAGCCGTCTCTCATCGCATGACGCATGTTGGGCTGGTTGTCACTCACCTGGATTCCGAGTACAAGTTTTATACCGACATACTCGGATTTAAAGAGACCTGGCGCGGCAGTAAATCAGGTCAAGTACTTTCCTGGGTCAATCTGAGAGTTCCCGATGGAGATGACTACGTAGAGTTCATGCTCTACAAAGATGCGCCGCCGGCCACGGAACGCGGCGGCGCTCATCATCTTTGCTTGCAAGTTCCAAATGTCGCCGCGGCTGTAGCAAAGCTCAAAGCAGAGCCGTATTACAAGGTATACGGGCGTCCGATTGAAACGCACGTGGGAATCAATCGTAAACGGCAGGCGAATCTCTTCGACCCTGACGGTACGCGAACAGAAATAATGGAACCCGACACAATCGACGGAAAGCCAACCCCTTCTTCCACTGCGCCCGCTCCGCAGTGAAGAAGACGGTCGATCCCCGGTTGTGGCGCGTACTCTGGTCCTTTTGAGTGCCGGTATGCCGCGGAAGTGCTGGATGAGTGTTCCTGATGCCATCCTTAAAGGTATGCGTGATGTGATTGCGAGAGTCAGCTTCCGTTCCCCCATAAGCAAACTGCAGGTCCCTCCGCTCCGCTTCCGCTACGGTCGGAGGCTGTGACTTTTTTGATTCCTGTTAGGTTTTGGTGGCCGGAAGCTCTGAAGAGCATCGGGCTGACAAGCATCGTCGGGGTCTTCGACTGCGCGCGATAAACCCTCTGTTAAGCGATAGATCTGCGAGGCGCTTCGCTCAGGATGACGCCTTGTTGGAGTTTTAAACAACAATCTGATTGGGCGTGAAAAAAGCGGAAAATCAAAAAAGTCACAGCGGGATGACAAAGTTTAGGACATTGTGTCAGCTGATAATTGCGAGTGGGATTGAGAGAACCGCAGGTCCCTACGCTGCGCTCCGGTCCCGGCGAGCCGTGGAAGCGTAGTGGAGGGACCTGCGGTTTCTCTTCCGGTTCACACACCCTCTGTAGACCTCACCAGTCCCAGGCAAGTGGGGCCGTGCCCTTCCTGCAGAGAGTTTTTGGCAGCCTGTTCGGTTATTTATAAAATTCGATATTTTTGGGTCCTTTTTGGGGATTTGCAGCTTAGCGGGGACGAAAGGGGTTCTTTTTGATAGAGAAACCCACTCTCGTGTTTGGAACGGAAGCGAACAGGGGGACATAAGGTTCGGGGGCTTCCGCAGGGGTAAAGCGGTTGGCGGGGATGGGCTGGCTGGGGCCAGACGAAACAGCAGGTCCCTCCACTACGCTTCCACGGCTCGCCGGGACAGGTCGCTCCGGTCCCACGGCAGGCCGGGGCAGGCGGGATGACAATTCTGTTGGGTCCGGAGGCGCCTCCGCCGCCGAGCTGGCAGCGGGCTCCCACGGCACGCTCCGCGGTACGCCGGGACTGGCGGGGACGGTGGGCGCATCTTCTTCCGGGGCAGGGTTTGGCTGCGGGTCGTTGGTTGTGGCAGGGGTTGTGGCCTGCTGCCGGCGAAGCCATTCGGCGGTATAGATTTGCGCGTGGGGAGGCGCAGGGGCGGATTTCTTCTCCGAAGAGACGGCGCGGCGGTCAGGGATGAAGTTTTGCATGGCCACGATCATGGAGAGGGCCTTGACCTGTCCGGTAACGCTGCCTCGGGTCATGTCGGGGCTGAGGTTGGCGATTTCCCAGAGGCGGTCCAGTACTTGTTCGCGGTCGGGGCTCAGGCGGCGCAGTCCGTCGGTCTCCTGCTGGACGAGCTGTTGCTGCACAGCGGCGCGGTGCTCGAGCATGTAGGCGCGGACACAGGGCTTGGATTTGATGTAGGCGGCAGAGTCGGGGTTGAGACCGACGGCTTCGGCGGCATGACGGTCGGTCATGGCGCCAGAGAGGACCAGGTGGGCAAAGGCTATTTCCTGATCGGTGATAAGGTCGCTGACTTCATTTTTGGGCATAGGTGGCTCCGGGTTATTTGAGAAGAGGCTATGGGGCTGGGGTTTCCACTGCGCTTGGAGGCGCGGTGAGGTGCAATAAAAATTCCCGCCTCGGCGGGATGCTTGGATTGCCTTATTTTGTGACAGGGATCGGGTGTGACACCGGACAGCGGTAAAACTGTCCTTCGCTCGGGCTTAGTCCGTAAATTACCGGAAAACTGCCGGTCAGGGAACGTCCGCCGAGAAGCTGCCCCTGCCGAAATCGTCTGCTAACAGGATATAACGCTCCGGAGGCGGATTTAGCCACCGAGACTCTTTTCTTGAGTCGTCGGTTATCGTTTTGGAGGTTACTTTTGGTCGTGGTTTGAGAAATAGCCATTTTGCCCCGCACGCGCGAATCGACCGAATTAACACCGGAATTTCATGTCCAATCAGTTTTCTGATGGCATCTCGGCGTGGTCGATCACGATGGTGTCGAGCGGGCCTTTGATTGGTTTCAGCTCCAACCCGAGCTGTTCTTTGAGGGCGGTGAAGACCGATGGTCCGCTCGCCTCCGGCGCACTCAGCCCTGTAGTAGACGGATTCGTGGTCTCCACGGGGGTCCAATGCAGCGCCATCGTGTAGTACCCAGTAAGCCCCGTCTGATCCACCACTTTTCGTCCGAGATCGTTTCGCGCATCGCCGCCCAGGCTTGAGGCAAATTGCATCATTGTGCACCCCTGCATCTCGATCACTCCTTTGCCGACTCGCTTGTTCAGGCACATCACCCCAGACACCGGGTTTTTCTGAAGGTCGTCCTGTCTCGTCTCCTCAACCTTCGGTCCACCCTTCGCGACGGCAAGCGCGTAAAGCGGAAACTCCTTGGCCTGGTGATGCACCACCACCTTGAAGCGATCGGCCAGGAGCTGCTGCAGCATGGCTTGGCGCTGTCCACGAGTGAGGCCGGGGTATTGCGACACATCGTATTTCGCCTCAATGTCAAAGCGGGCCTTGTTCAGCCACGCCGGGCCGCCCGACCAAAGATCGTTGTCGCCGATTCCGTACACCTCATGCAGCACCCACAAAAGCGTCACGTCCGTCGCGTGCACTCCATCGGCAGTGAAGTACATATTCCAGCGCGGGTTGGGGTTGGTATTTTGCCGGATGCTGGCGACTTCAAATGTAGGAGTGCCAGCTGGTGTGACCGCAGCTTGAGCCAATAGCGGATAATGAGCGATTGCCAGGCCGGCTATTATCGCCAGCACAAGTTGATTCACACGTCCGCGATCCATCCGTCAAGTCCTCTCACGAATCTATTCCTAACGACATCTGCATACGAGGACTTATCCTGGCAATCGCGCGAACGCTTCGCTCTCTCTGGCTTTGCCGTCAACGAATGGCGGTTTGATTGGTCTTCAGAGCGATTGGCCCAGGCGTTCTTCGAGATGCGAGCGGAAGCTGCGGCTGATCCGGGTGCGGGCGCCGCTTTTGAGCAGGACGTCGAACTCACCATGAGAAATCGGCTCGAGCTGTAGGATGTCCTCGATATTGACGATGGTCGAGCGATGCACGCGGATGAATCGCGCCGGGTCGAGCCGTGCTGTGAGCTCGGCCAGTGGTGAGCGGTAGAGCAACTCGCCCCCACCCGCAGCGGGGCGCAGGTGCAGGTTAACGTAGACGCCGGCGGCTTCGATCCATTCGATATCCGTGACGCGGAGAAAACGCGTGGCTCCTCCAGATTTGACGACCAGACGGTCGAGCCAGCGCCGCGGCACTGCTGCCTGGGCGGGCGCAGCAGAGATCATGCGCGCCAGCTTCATGCCGAACTCGGAGAGATTGCGCTCTTGGAGGCGGTTGCGGACCCGGGCCATGGTCGCCTCGTAGCGTTCATCACTGAAGGGTTTGAGCAGGTAGTCAAGGGCGTTGGCCTCAAAGGCGCGCACGGCGTGCTGGTCATAGGCAGTGACGAAGACGGTGAGGGGCACGGCCTCGGGACCGATGAGGTTCATCACGCCATCCATCACGCCGAGTCCATCGAGCTCGGGCATCTGCACGTCGAGAAAAACCAGAGCAGGGCGATGCTGTCCGATGGCGTCGATGGCGTCGAGACCATTGCCGGCTTCGAGGATGGTTTCGGCCATCGGTTCTTTGCGGAGGAGATCGACGAGGCGCTGGCGCGCCGGGGCTTCGTCGTCGACGACGAGCACGGTGATGGCTTCAATCCGCGGCCGAATCATTGGGAACTTCCTCCTGCTGAGTTGTGCCGTTGAGGCGCAGAGGCAAAAGAATTCGAGCTTCCGCGCCCCCACCTTTGCGGCGGTGCACGGAGAAACGGCCGGCTCCGTTGGGGTGGAGGCCAAGAATGCGCTCGCGGGTTACGGTCAGGCCGAGCCCGGCAGATTGCTGCAGCGTCCACGTCGGCGGAAGGCCCACGCCGTCGTCGCTTACGCAAATCTCAAGCTGGTCATCGAGCCTTTGCGCGGAGATGGTGACAGTTCCGCCGGAGGCGCGCTGCGCGAGACCGTGGCGAATGGCATTCTCCACCAAGGGCTGCAGCACGAGACAGGGAACGGATGCGTATTTCACCTCAGGCGCGATCTCTATCGCGATGCGCAGACGGTCGCCGAAGCGGATCTTCTGAATGGCCAGATAGGGATCGAGAAAGGCCAGCTCTTCCATGAGCGGGACCTCGTGGCGGTTTTTGTTTTCGAGGGAGAGACGTAGCAGGTCACCGAGATGCTCGATCATTTGCCGGGCAAGGCGCGGATCGCGTTCCACCTGGGAAGAGATGGTGTTGAGCGCGTTGAAGAGAAAATGCGGGTCAAGCTGCATGCGCAGGGCATTGAGCCGCGCTTCGGAGAAGCTGCGCTCGAGCCGCTCCATGCGCAGCTCGCTTGAAAGATAGCGCTGAAAGTAGAGATGGGCCTGCCACACGCCGACGATGAGGCAATAAACCAGAACACTCCACAGAAACATGCCGCGAAGTGAATTTGTCAGCAGTTGCAGGCTCATGAGCCTGATGAAGTGCGACCAGGTGAGGCCGCCCGTCACCGTCATCATTGCCGGAGCCAAATAGATGTAGAGCGCGGTAAAAATAGGGCTAAGCAGCAGATGAACGGCGACCCGCCATCCCATCTGCCGGCTGGAAAAGGGCAGGCGCTGATCGACAGCGACGATCAGCGGCGCGAGCAAACCCCATGCCCACCATGACCCGGTGGAGAGAAGCACGGTGGTGCGCCAATTGTTACCGCTGGCGATGCTGGGCAGGGCAAAGACGATTCCGAGCGCTGTCCAGAAAAGAACGGCCAGAGCGATGAGCTTGAGCCACGATTTGGCCTTCGAGTCAGTCATGGAAGTCGGGCAAGCGACGCAGCCTCATAGATATTGTGCTCCATGAGGCTGCATCGTGGCCTAGGCTGCGTTCGCGGCGTTACTTCTGCGCGGCCAGAAGGCTCTCGCGTTCGGCAAGTTTTATACCTTTGAGGTCGGTGACCTCCATTTTGATACCCCAGCCGTAGAACTGCGTGGCTACGGCGACGGCGATCTCGTTCTTACCAGCCTGCAAAGGCAGATCGAAGGAGCCGTTATCGAGCGACAGCCGGCCATCTGGCCTCTTGCGCGCCTCGGGCGGCTGATACATGTTCCTGTCCGCATAGACCAGCTTGCCGTTGACGAAGACCCACACCTCGCGCACCCATCCAAAGTCGACCTTTTTGGTTTGCGCCTTGTTGGAGACGATGGTGGTTTTGAGCCAAGCCAACGTGCGTGTCTTGCGGTTGGTGGGCAGGCCGTCGATTCGGCTGACATTGACCAGGCCGGCGCGCTCGGCTTCGATAGGCGACCAGCCATTGGCGGGCATATCGGAGTAGACAGGCTCTTTGCCCGCATCGAGCACACTCCACGCAGAGAGTTGCCAGTTGCGCACCAGACGCTTGTTGCTGTCGGTCGAGTCAGGCTCGGGCTCAGGCGCAAGCCCATCAGTTGCACCGGGCGTGACGACGAGATTGGCGAAAGTACCCGGGCCCTGCAGGAAGATACCGCCCTCCATCGCATCCCCTTCGAGGCGGCCGATTTTGAGCGAGGGCTGCGCTGCGCCGTTGACGTAGATATTCATGCGCTTGCCGGAGATGACCATGCGGATGTGGTTCCACACCATGCCATTTTTGAGCGGAGCGGGAGATTGGAACTGCGGATAGACATCCCATAGCAACACACCTTTTGTATTGGGAGCGTACTGAATGCAGTCTTCAGCCTGATCACAGTTGGGCCGAGGTCTCAGGTAGAAGTCCTCGTAGGTATCTTTGTCGCGATAGCGGAACGCGATACCCGCCCCCATGCTGCCATTGGGCTGGGTGTCGAATTCGATGGTGCCGTCGCGGAAGGTGAAGTCTTTGAGCAGCGCATAGCCATTACCGACTTTAACGATGTCGCCCGCGGGCCCATTGCTGCCGTCGGAGTGGAGAAACTGGACATTCCCGTTGACTTCCCAGCGGTCGGCTGTCATGGCGATCTTTTGCGGCTCGGCAGCCCGCAAAGTGAACGGCAGGGCGGCAAGCAAGACCAACATGCCGGTTGACTGGCAAAAAACGGATCGAAATGTGCCCTTACGGGTGGCAGTTGAGATTTTCATGCCGCGAATTTACGCGGTGTTTGGGGAGGGTTACGTGAAAATGTCGCCAGGCGGATTATGCCGTTGTGAAGCGGCCCAAAACACGTATCAGAATGACCCCCGGGCTCCTGCTCTACTGGCATCCGAAACCGGAAGCAGCTAACCATTGACAACCTACCCATAGTTTATCTATGGTTCCAGGCATGGTCAGGTCTGAGCAGATGATCGCGGCGATTGGCCGTGTGCTGCAGGACCCCAGGAGGCATAAATGAAAGTCATCTCACGATTCTTGACGAAGCTCTCCATTCTTCTTGGACGGGAGCGGTTTGGAGACGAATTGGACGAGGAGATGGCCTTCCATCGCCAGCAGGCGGAAACTGAATTCATTGCCGGCGGAATGACGCCTGAAGATGCGCGCTACCGAGCGCTGCGGCAATTCGGCAATGCGACGAAATTGAGCGAACAAAGCCACGAAGTGGTCACATTCAAGATGGAGACCGTTGTGCAGGACCTCAGGTTTGCCGTGCGGCAACTACGCAAGAAGCCCGGGTTCGCTATGACAACGATTCTGATTCTGGCGTTGGGATTCGGTGCAAGCGTGGCGATCTTTGCGTTCGTGGATGCAGCTCTCATCAAACCGCTGCCGTATCCGGAGCCGACGCGACTGGTCGCTGTGAATGAGAGCACCGAACTGTTTCCGCGAAACAATTTGTCTTATCCGGATTATCTGGATTGGAAGCGGATGAATACGGTTTTCACTTCACTGGATGTATTCGAGGGGACGGGATACTTATTGAGCACCCGCACCGGGGTCGAACCGGTGCCTGGCGAAGAGGTGAGCGCCGGATTCTTCCGCACCTTGGGCATTGTTCCCGCGCTGGGCCGCGACTTTCGTCCGGGCGAAGATGCTCTGGGCGCGCCGAAATCGGTCTTATTGAGCTATGGTGCCTGGCAGCGCCGGTTTGGTCGAAGCCCAAATGTTGTAGGACAAATGGTGATGCTCAGCGGCGAGGCCTACACCATCGTCGGTGTGTTGCCTCAGGGCTTTGAATTTGCTCCCCGGGGAAACGCTGAGTTTTGGGTGGCCTTGCAGCCGACCCACGAGTGCAACAAGCATCGGAGCTGCCACAATCTCGATGGTGTCGGCCGGCTCAAAGACGGTGTCTCCGTTTCCGTGGCCCTGGCTGAGATGAAGTCCATCGCCGCTCAATTGGAAAGGCAATATCCCGATTCGAATCGCGGCAACAGTGCAAGCGTGGTTCCCTTATCGGATGCAATTGTCGGAGACATCCGGCCGATTCTTCTGGTGTTGCTCTCCGGCGCGGGATTGCTCTTGTTCATCGCCTGCCGTGAATGTGTCGAGCCTGCTTCTGGTACGCGTGGAGAGCCGCCGCCGCGAGATCGCGGTCCGCGGAGCGCTGGGCGCATCGCGCGCGCGTCTCTCCCGCCAATTCGTCACGGAGGGGTTGACGCTGGTGGCAGCAGGAAGCGCCGCGGGGCTGGCACTTGCATACGGCGGAATGAAGATTCTAACGCGCCTGATCTCGAAAGACATGATGATCGGAATGCCCTATCTGCGCGGTCTCGGATTGAACATGCATGTTCTGGTGTTCGCGGGGGGTGTGGCTGTTGTTGCCGGAATTCTGTTTTCCATGACGCCGATTCTGCATTTCAGATTTTCAAATATGCGCGATGGACTGACGGAAGGCGGACGCGGCTCAGCCGGAGTGCTTTGGCGGAGGATGGGCGCGAACCTTGTGGTGATTGAGCTGGCCACCGCGGTGGTGCTGTTGACCGGCGCCGGCCTCCTGGGCAAGAGTCTGTACAAGCTGCTGCATGTGGACCTGGGTTTCCCACCGGATCATCTTGCCACTCTGGAGGTTGGATTGCCCGCCGCGTCCTTCCCTAAGGACCAGCAGATCGTCGCCTTCGGCCGGCAATTGATCGGCCGTCTTTCCGCCCTACCGGGCGTGCAATCCGCAGCCTTCACCAGCGTTCTGCCTGTCACTTGCAATTGCGATACGGACTGGGTGCGGTTTGTAGGCCGCCCTTACAACGGTATTCACAACGAAGTGAATCAGCGTGACGTGAGCGCCGGCTTCTTCGCCACGCTGCGCGCGACGCTCGTCTCAGGGCGTTACTTTAGCGACGCGGACGATGCGACCCGGCAAAAAGTGGCGATCGTCAACGAGGCCTTTGTACGCAAGTACTTTCCCGGTGAAGATGCAATCGGGAAAAGATTCGGCGATACCGATCTGAAACCGGATTCGATCAAGCAGATCGTCGGGGTGGTGAAAGATTTCAAGGATGCCGGTCTCGATCAGGAGCAGTGGCCGGCCGTCTATTATCCCTTCAATCAGGACGTGGACACCTATTTTTCTGTAATCGTCCGCACCGCACAAAACGAAAAGTCGATGCTTCCTGTCCTTTCAGCTGCTATTCATCGGGTCAATCCCAATGTTGGAGTCCAGGGCGAAACGACCATGACGCAGCACATCAACGATTCACAGACCGCCTACATCCATCGCTCGGCAGCATACCTGGTGGGCGGGTTCGCCGCGCTGGCACTGCTGCTCGGCGTGGTGGGGCTCTATGGCGTCATTGCCTATTCGGTGAGCCAGCGGACACGCGAGATTGGTGTGCGCATGGCCCTGGGAGCACAGAAGAGCTCGGTCTATCAACTCATCTTCAACGAAGCTGCCCGGTTGATTGCAGCCGGAGTGGTGATGGGGCTGGCAGGATCCTTGGGCGCGGCAACGCTGATGGGAAAACTTCTCTTCGGCGTGCAGGCTTGGGATGCCGGCACGCTTGCTAGTGTGGCGCTTGTGCTGGCTGCGTCGGCGATGCTGGCATGCTACATTCCCGCGCGCCGTGCGGCCTCGGTGAATCCAACAGATGCGTTGCGGGCGGAGTGACAATCTGACACTTGTCCAAATAAGCTTTCGGGGAGCTATTTGCCTTTATCAGCAACGACGCTCATGGCGAGGGAAAGAAACCGCAGGTCCCTCCACTGCGCTCCCCCGGATTTCCTGTTGAAAGTGGTGCCGTTGGCGAATTTTATGCGGCTTTCTCTACGGAAAGCCGCATACGTGGTGGTTGATGAGTACCGCGTGGTAGGAAATCCGGGTACGCTCCGGTCGGGATGACAAATTTGTTGTGGGAATTGGCCTTGGCCCCGGTCAACGGAACTAGCAGCCGGTGGCACAACAAAACTGTCATCACGAGAGGCTGTGACTTTTTTTACTGCTTTCATGATTTTGGCGGCTGGAAAGCTATGAAGAGCATGTGCTAGCAAGCATCGTCGGGGTCCTTCGACTGCGCGCCATAAACCCGCTGTTAGGCGATAGATCTGCGAGGCGCTTCGCTCAGGATGACGGCTTTGTGGAAGGTTTGAAAACTTTTCTGGTCGGGTGTGTCAAAACCACAAAAATCAAAAAGGTCACAACCTCCGACCGGAGCGCCCCCGATTTCCTACCACGCGGCATTCATCAACAACCACGTATGCGGCTTTCCGTCAGAAAGCCGCACTAGGTTCGCCAACGGCACCACTTTCAACAGGAAATCCGGGGGAGGGTAGTGGGGGGACCTGCGGTTTCTTTCCCCCGGCATGAAGCGTTGTTGCTGATAAAGGCGCAGATCGCAATATGCTTCGTGATGACTTGGCAACCCGCTTTCCTTCGCTGCTGTCGAATGCTAGACTGTGCGCGACTTGGGTGGAGTCCATGCTCATCCTCATGGTTCGCCTTGCCTCAGCCCTTGCGATCACTGCGACACTGTTGGCAGCCCTCGTATTTCCCGTTAAGCCGGCAATAGCCCAGGTCCAGACAAACACCACCGCAAACAACCTACCCGCAACCCGGTTAAAGGTAACCAGTAACCTGGTGGTGGTGCGGGTCGTCGTACGTGACGGGCAGGGTAAGCCGGTGAAGGGCCTTCGGAAGGAGGACTTCAAGCTCTTCGATTCCGGCAAAGAGCAGCCGATCACGCAATTTGAGGTGGACTCTGCGGCTGATTTGCCGCCGCCTTCGGCGGTAGCTCATAGGCCACAACAACCCGACGCAGCTCTTTCCCCCGCATTGCCCGGACGGTTTCTGGCTCTCTACTTTGACAACCAGTACACCTCCGATACCGATCTGATCCAGGTACGGCAGGCAGCCGATGAATACCTTGCCGCGAACCTTCAACCGGCGGACCGTGTAGCTATCTTTGCTTCCGGGTCAATGCTTTCCGACTTTACTTCTGACCCGAAGCAACTCCATGAAGCCCTATCCAGACTGCAGGCCAGTCCACGCGCGCCCGCCAGTCAGCATGATTGCCCTGACCTCTCCGACTATCAGGCGCGGGAAATGATAAACACCGCGGGCGGACTCGATCTCAACAACCCCTGGAACACGGGAGATGCCTGGGGACTGGCTTTCGAAGAGGGACGGCAGCGCAATTGCTTGCCGGCGCGGCCGACTGATCCAAAGTCCCGCCTTGCGGATAAGAATTTCCTTCTCGGTCGAGCGACCATAACCGCGGGTCAATCTGAGTTACTCACGCGCTCCAACCTGCGGGAACTTGAGCAAGTGGTGAAATATACGTCGCAGCTGCCCGGTCAGCGAAACGTCATTTTTGTTTCCCCCGGCTTCCTGTTAGAGGAAGACCAGTTTCAATTAGAGCGGGTCATCGATCAGGCGTTGCGTTTACAGGTGGTCATCAGTTCGCTCAACCCAAGAGGGCTGGTAGTCGGGCGCCAGGTGGACGCATCCCTGCCATACATTCCATCAGGAGCGTCAGTAGGAGCGATGCATCGCCTGGACCAAGCGAAGGAGATGGCCGCAGGGGACGTATTGGCAGAGGTTGCTGAAGGTACCGGCGGCGAATTCTTTCACAACAACAACGATCTGAAGGCTGGATTTGGGCTCCTGGGAGAATCTCCAGGGTCCTATATATTGGCCTTCGATCCCAGGGACCTTAAACAGAACGGCAAATTTCATCGATTGAAGGTCACACTGGCCGAAAAGCACACAGGGTATAGCGTCCAGGCTCGTCGCGGCTATTTCGCGCCTGGGAATGAAGCTGGGGCGGGGGCAAAAGAAGCAGAAGCTTCGAGTACCGCCGATCAAGGGCAGGAGCAGATCCGGGAAGCGCTGCTTTCGAAAACGGAAATCGCGCAGTTTCCCGTTGTTTTGGATGCTGAGGTCTCAGAGCATCCAGGAGACACACGCGAGCTTTCCTTGTTGTCTCACGTGGATCCCAAATCACTCCATCTGCGAAAGGAATCGGACCATAACCTGGATACGTTGACCTTTGTTTTTGGCGTCTTCGACGAAAAGGGAAACCTGGTGATTGCCCAGCAGCGGCACGCAACCGTAGATGTTGCGGATGCACAGTTGCCGGAATTTCTCGAGACCGGGATAAGTGTCGACATGACCTTTCAACTGAAGCCAGGGAGCTATCGGATCCGCGAGGTGGTGACCGATTCTGAGCAGCGCGAGACAGCCTTGTCCCGCAACGTAGATATCCCACTGATCATGCCCGGCACGCCGGCAGCCGCTGCGACGCAGCCTCCAGCGCAAGCCCCGGCCCCGCAACCAGGCGGCCAGGCAAATCCCAAGCTGGCCCGGTCATCGCAAACTCCGCCACGGGCTCCTGCCCAACCTCAGGCAGACCAACCCCAAACCGCGAGCGCGGCCACCTACCTCGACTATCCTCTGTACAAGCTCAAGGAAGCGGTCCCCAGGTTGTATGGACTCGACTCCAGTTCCAATCAAGACCAGTTGCCTTTTATTCTCGGCGGTATGGCTCAGGCGATTGCGGAATCGTTGCCCAAGCTGCCCGACGTGGTTTCGCACGAGGAGGTGTCCCGGTTACAGAGTGCGGAATTCTCATTTGACCAGATAGGTGCTTGGGCCCATCCCGAAGCCGCGAGGTTGTCCCTGCAGCTTCCGATCGAGGACTTCAGGTACATGATCCTGGTGCATCGCACTCCGAACGCCGGCACCATGATTGAGGAAGCTCGTACCGATTTAAAGGGCGAGCCCGTCAACTCGTCAAAACGACGCACTGCTCCGCATTCTTACGGATTCGCAAACCAGGGGATGCTGTTCTCTAGCGCCAACCAGCCGGAGTTTCGGTTCCGCTATCTAGGCCAGCAAAATATTGATGATCGGAAAACCTTTGCCGTGGCGTTTGCGCAGATGCCCAAGCAAGTGAAGGTTCCCGCTAACATTCTGTCCGGCGGCAGGCGGGTTCCATACTTTTACCAGGGTGTTCTTTGGATAGATCAGTCGTCATTTGAGATCGTTCTTCTTAGAACTGACCTATTGGCTCCGCTCCCAAGCCTGCAACTGAAGCGATTGACGACGGAACTCTATTTTCGCTCGGTACCGATCCCCGGCTTCGGTGCGAATCTTTGGTTGCCTAACGAAGTGGACATCACTACGGAACAGGGCACGAGGGTTTTTAAGGAGGTCCATCGTTATTCGGATTACCATCTGTATCGCGCCACGGTCAGGTTGTTGCCCACTCCCTAAGCGGGCTTGCAGGATTGTCCGACCAGTGGTCAATCAGCGCCGACACGTAATTCCCTTGAAACGGGACTATAGGCAACTTCGCCGAACGTTAAGCCTGCCACGGGCGGTGCTCGGACTATACGATTTTCCGACCCGGCACAACTACGGGCTGGGGCTGAGGCACTGAAGCCTTGCGTGAAATTGTATTGGAGCTCCTTGGCATGGAGGAGCCTCGCAAACGGATCGCTGCCGAGATGTCCGGCCTTGGTATCCATTACGACCTGGGCGAGGGGCATCCGCTGGTCGGCCGCCGCATGCCTGACCTCGACCTGGTCACACCGGATGGTCCTATGCGTGTCTTTACGCTGCTCAAGAATGCGCGGCCATTGCTCTTGAATCTCGACGCGCCCGGCAGCTTCGACATCACGCCGTGGTCGGACCGCGTTAGGTTGGTTTATGCCAACTATGACGGTCCATGGGAGCTGCCTGCGCTAGGCTTGGTATCCGCTCCAACCGCAGTGTTGATCAGGCCCGATGGATATGTGGCGTGGGTGGCAGACCGAACCCAGCCGGACCCCACTGAGGCGCTAACCACCTGGTTCGGACCGCCTGCTGCGGCGTAGCGCACTTCCTGCTGATCCTCGGAAGCTCCAAGCCGTTTCTGATACCAACGCGCCTGCGGCTTCATCTAAGTGTGTATGGAATTCGAAACTCTAAAAAGGAGATCTCATATGCCGGACAAGAACGAAGCAACTGTCATGGAAGCACAACAAAGTACCGTTCGACCTCAGCAGCCCGGCCAAGACGTTTTCAGAGCGATCCTGTCTGAAGACATCGAGTGGAAACCCTTCGCCGCGTTTCCACCTTCGGCACGCCTGGCGGTCGTCGTTGGTCAGCCATCTGAGCCCGGCCTGTACACGATGAGGGTCAGAGTACCCCACGGCGTGAAGCTGATGCCACACCGTCACCCGGAGGATCGAGTCTACACAGTTATATCCGGCGTTTTCTACATAGGCCTGGGCGATGAGTTCAACCCTGATAAACTGCAGGCGTATCCGCCCGGTAGCGTCCTCTTTCTACCTGGCAATACGTCCCACTTCCACTGGGCAAAATCCAGTGAATACGTAACCCAAGTGACCGCGAATGGGCCGCTTGGCCTTGAATACATCAGCGCGAAAGACGATCCGCGAAACAATAATTCGTAACGGGCTTCTGAGTGATTCCCCGCGCGCGAACGAAAGCGGGTTGCGAAGTTATCATGAAGCCTATTGCGATCTGCGCCTTTATCAGCAACGACGCTTCGTGCCGAGGTAAGACAGCAGCTCCCCGAAAACTAATCTGGACGGGTTTGGATGCAAATGGCCTCTTCGAATAGGACCAAGAGGAACAAGGCTCCTTCGGTGCTGTAAGCGAACCACGACGGTCAGACTCGCTTTGACCCTTCACTGAATCGAAAGAGAATCTACGATGGGTCCGGGGTCGCAATCGGCAGACAGATCGAGCAGATTTTCGGCACCCTTCCGGTCAAGTTTCGCCTGGATCCAGACCTTTCCTGGACCATTTTTGCCGCTGGGAGGAAACGCGATGATGGTCGGGACCTGACCATTGACACGCAGCTTGGCATAACGGGCGACCTGGTCTGGATTGCTGTAAATGATCTGAATCCGCGTCATCACGCCGCGCCCTTCGACATTTTCGAACCGCACCGGATGGTCGCGAAGCACCGCTCCAGGCTGCGTTCCCGCCGCAGTGCCCTGGGTGGGTACCGGCGGCTTATAGTGCCTCATGGGCGCTTCCGTTCCGACAACCAGAAGCATTTTGGCGTCTCCCGCCGAAACTGACGTCTTGTACGAATCGTCTGAGCCGTTCAGCTGTTCTCCCGTCCACGCGTCGGTAATGCGTGGGGTTGAATTCTGCAACTGGAGGTCAGTCCATCGTACTGAAATGGATTGATCGGAAGCTGTTCTGTTCAACAATAAAACTGCGCGCCCACCGGCCTCAGCCAGGGGTTTGGACCACACCTGCAACCCCACCGCCGGCTGCGCAACCTTTACTGCCTGTAATGCGGCAGGATCCTGATCCACGGCGAGCACTGACGATTTCGTCAGAAGCGCAAGCACGGCGGGGCTCAGCTTCACAAGGTCAGCCCCGACGATTAAGGGTGCACCCGAGATTGCCCACAAGGACATATGCACGCGATTCTGCGCTTCCGTCAGGCCGGGCATGCCCAGCACCATCATGTCAGGATCGTTGTAGTAGCCGGTGTGCTGAGCCTCAGGATGGATCCCGTGGTCAAAATTTGACAGCATTCCCGCAAAGCTCGCCTTGCGGTCGGCGTGTTCGTGGCCTGCGACTACAGGGGCGACGATGTCTCCGCTTGTGCGCCAGATGGCGGCTGGTACACCAGCGATACCCGGCGCCCAGCTCCAAGGACTGTTCTTGCCCCAATCACAAATTGAGTAAAAGAGGCGATGACCCGTGATGGCCTCGGCTCGCAGGATCGCGCGCCCAATCTCGCCGTACTGAACCGCGGGATCGAGATTCTCCTGATTTCCACCGCACCAGTCCACCTTGACGAAGTCAAAGCCCCATTTTGCAAACTGTAAGAAGTCCTGCTCGTAATGTCCCTCGCTCCCGGAGTGGAAGTACTTGGGGCCAAGATCCGGGAACATGCTGCAGCCGTTTTCGCCGGCGTCGGTGTAAATGCCAGCCTTGAGCCCGAGACCGTGAATGTAGCGAACGATGTTGCTCATATCACCAGGACGCTCGCCCGAGGCAAGGGCGGGCCAAGCCTTGGAATCTACTACGATGTTCCCCTGGGAATCACGTGTGCCGAGCCACCACCCCTCATCGATGTTGATGTATTCATATCCGGCTTTTTGCATTCCCGAGGAGACCATCGCGCGCGCTTGAGCCATTACAACCTGAGCGTCAACAGTATTGGAGAAACTATTCCAGGACGACCAGCCCATGGGTGGGGGCGCCACAGGCGCCAGCGCCGATTCCACCTGCGCGGTTAGATCACAGCCGGATATTAAGCCGCTAAAAGCCAGGACCAGGGCCAGCGCTTTGCTCACGGCTGTAATGGAGGGGGTTTTGTAATTCAATGAGAGCATTGCGGCTCCTGTTCGGATCCGGGTCATTTGAAAACTTGTGGAGCACCCGCGACATTAACTCTACCCCAGATAGCCTTTGCGATAGCGTTGCGCTCTGCCTGTTTCTGCTCAAAATACGAGCCCTGGCCGCCCATCAAGAGGCTAACCCGACAATTGCGGGGAACTTCCGGGGTGGGTAATGCGTTCCCTGTATGTGCAAGCCTACGTGTGCGGGGGTAGAGGATGAAAGTTCTGCTGCAGGATGTAGCGTATGGATTCCGTCAGTTTTCGAAGACGCCGGGGTTCACCGCGACCGTGCTGCTTACGCTCGCGCTCGGCATTGGCGCCAACTCGGCCATCTTCACTCTGGTCAATGCCATCCTGCTCCATAACCTGCCGGTAACCGATCCCAAAACGCTGATCCGCATCGGCGACAAAGACGACTGCTGCGTCAACGGCGGATGGAACGACGAAGGGGACTACTCGCTCTTCTCTACCGATACCTATTTGATGCTAAAGAAGAACCTGCCGGAGTTCGAGGAGCTGGCCGCGATGGAGTCCGGCTATGCGTGGAGGCCTATTACCGTCCGTCGCGCTGGCCCCCAGACGGTCGCGAAGTCCGTCATAGGAACCTTCGTCTCCGGCAATTACTTCCGCGTCTTTGGTCTTTCGCCGGCGGCAGGCCGGCTGCTTGCGGATGCCGACGACCGGAAGGGTGCACCTATTACCGCCGTGATGAGCTATGACACATGGCAGCAGGACTACGCAGGCGATCCGCACGTTGTGGGAAGCGCGTTCTACATCAATACGAAGCCGGCCACCATTATCGGCGTTGCGCCAAAGGGATTTTACGGCGACCGCATCGATACCAATCCGCCCAAATACTTCCTTCCCATGAATGCGATGGATGAAGTCATCGGCGCACCGTACTTCACCGATCCCGACGAGCAGTGGGCCTACATTATCGGCCGGGTGAAGCCGGGAACCTCCCTGCCGGCCCTGCAGTCCAAAGCCAGCACACTGCTCAGACAGCAGCTTGCGACGCTGAAGACGTTTACGGATCAACGTGCGCAAAAGGTTCTCCCGCGCACCCATGTGGTGCTCACTCCCGGCGGCGGCGGCATCCAGAATATGCAGGAAGGTTACAAGGACCAACTGAAACTGCTGCAATGGATTGCCGCGCTGGTCCTGCTCGTCGCCTGCGCCAACATCGCGAACCTGCTACTGGTGCGCGGCATGAGCCGCCGGGCGGAACTTTCTGTCCGCGCGGCACTGGGCGCGCAGCGCAGCCGAATTGTGCGCCAGCTCCTGACGGAAAGCGTTCTGCTGTCGGGTACGGGCTGCCTGCTCGGCCTCGCCGTCTCCTATCTCGGAGCCCATGCGCTGCTGGCGCTCGCCTTTCCTAACCAGCAGAATATGCCGGTCAGTGCTTCGCCTTCGCCCATGGTCATCGGCTTTGCTCTCATGCTTTCCCTCGTCACAGGCATCCTCTTTGGACTGGCACCGGCGCTGATGGCGGCGCGCACACATCCCGCCGAGGCCCTGCGCTCCAATGCGCGTACAACCGCCCACGGCGCATCATTCCTGCAGAGATCCCTGGTGGTTCTGCAGGCCTCGCTTTCCCTGGTGCTGCTGGTCGCCGCCGGCCTCTTTGCGCAGAGCCTGAACAAGGCCGAAAACGTCGACATGAAGCTGGATGCGACGAACCGCTATATCGCGCACATCAATCCGCAGGCGGCCGGCTACAAGAACACGGAGGTTGAACCGCTCTATCAGACCATCGAGGACCGTTTCCACTCCATTCCCGGTGTTCTCCAAGTAGGCCTCGCCACCTACACGCCCATGGAGGCCAACAACTGGGGAGCCGGGGTAAGAATTGAGGGCGAGCCTGACCTGAACAAAAGCGCATCCTGGGTGAAAGGCAACTCGGAGTACTTCGACTCAGTCGGCACCCGTGTCGTCATGGGCCGCGGCTTCAGGCCGCAGGACACGTTGAACGCCGCGCCGGTCGCAGTTGTGAATCAGGAGTTCGTCAAACAGTTCTTCGGCAAACGCAACCCCATCGGCCATTCCTTTGGCTTTTCCGGCCCTGGACAGGCCGGCCTGGATGGAGCGCATGAGATCGTCGGCGTGGTGGAAGACACCACCTACACCAGCATTTATTGGAAGAACCACGCCATGTACTTTCTGCCGCTCACGCAACGGTCCGGCAGCGCTACCGATCCCGACTACCACCTCGACAAAGACCAGTCCATGTACGCCGGCGCACTGGTGATCCATACCGGCCATCCCATCGCCGGGTTTGAAAAGACCGTCAGTGCGACCCTGGCCAGCATCAATCCCAATCTAACGATCGTTAAATTTCAGACCTTCCAGCAGCAGATTGACGACCGCTTCATACAAGAGCGCCTGATTGCGCGTCTCACTTCTCTTTTCGGGCTGCTGGCCCTGCTGCTCGCGGCCATCGGCCTTTATGGCGTCACAGCGTATACCGTGGTGCGGCGCACGCCGGAGATCGGCATCCGCATGGCGTTGGGAGCGGCGCGCAGCCGGGTCATCGGAACGGTCATGGGCGGCGCCATGCTGCAGGCCGTTACCGGCCTCGCGATCGGCATCCCGGTGGCCATGTTCTGCGTGCGGTACATCAAATCGCAGCTGTTTGAAATCACCAGCGTCAATTTGCCGGTCATGGGCATCGCCATTGGAGTGCTGGTGATTACGGCTGCCGTGGCCGGCATCATCCCGGCACGGCGCGCGGCCTCCATCGACCCGGTACGGGCCCTGCGCATTGAGTGAGCTGCGCCTGGATTCTCCTGGAATGACCCGATCGGTAAAACAGATCAAGACAAATCATCAGGAGCGACTGGAGCAGAACGTCAATGAACCGCGCCGGCTTCCTGTTTGCTGAGTGCCTTCTCAAAAGTCTCCTGAGCGTCAGCGACGAACTGCTTATAACCATCCGGGTCGATAAACACACGGGGGCCATCTTGCGGATAGCGCTTCAGTTTGGTGAGCATGTCGAAGTACCCGCCATGGGCTCCCAGAAATACGTCGCAGGGCAAAGCACGCAATACCGAAAAGGTATGCTGGAAATCCTGAAGGATGCCGGGGTAGCTTGCGGGATGGCCGGGTGTAGCGACGAAGTGGTACTCCGACCAAAAAGTTGCCCCTCCGACGATGACGATATTCCGCATCGTTTGCGGCGGCTCTCCTGGAAGGTGAGAGCGCATCGTCCATGTGGTACATCCGCGCGTATGGCCAGGGGTTTTGTGGGCTGTCAGGGTCACACCTCCCAGGCTTACCGTGTCTCCGTCATGGAGAACGCGATCCACGTGTACAGGAGCGTAAATCGGGATGTTAGGCGAAGGCGATAAGAAATCCGCCCGTCCGCCGGTTTCAACGACGCTCACGTCACCATCCATCACCATGTTCTTGGCATGAGTCTCGCGAATCACTTCAGCCGCTCCCGCCATGTGATCGCCATGTGCCTGGCTGTTGAGCAGAATCCTGGTGTCATGCCAATGAAAACCCAGCGCCTCCACGCTCGTCCGTATCTGCGATGGAGAGGTAACGAAGTTCGCGTTGATGAGGATGTTTCCTTTGGGCGTGGTGACGAGGTAGCTGGCAAGGTCCTGGCTTCCCACGTAGTAGAGGTTGTCAGCAATTCGAAACGGAACAATCGGAGTAGTCCAGGAAGGCCTTACCTGAGCAAGGATGAGTTTGGGGCTGCAGACTACAAGTAGTAACAGGCAGGAGAGGATAGCGCGCATTCTGCTTTTGTAGCAGAGCTCAAAGAGATTAAGTTGGTTGGAAACGCCGAAGGAGGCTGCAGTTCTTCGAGGACCCGCTTGAGAAGAGCTTCCTCGTCAGAATACCGGCGCGCGTTGACGAAATCATGGCCGGCGATTGCCGCAACCATTTTGCGAATGGCAATGTCGCAATGTTTGGCCGCGAATCCTGGAGGTGGCAAACCGTAGTTTCGAGTAGCCGATTCAACCGCAATTTGATTGCTAGGCGTCCCCCGATCCGGTATGCTTTCCCAGTTTCTCCCCGTCACGTCCAGGAGGGACCATGCAACGGCGTTCGCTTCTCAAAGCGGTCGCAACGGCAGTTCCTGTCGCCGGCCTACAGACTTTTCTTGTCACTCAGGCTCGCGCCCAGACCCCTGCGTTACCGCCCGCGCCCGAGCTGCATGTCGTTGGAGCCGGAGAGGACCGTTTTGGTCATCCCCACTCGTTAGGGATCAGCTCGATTCTCTTCAAAGTGCCGACCAGCGAGACGGCCGGCGGCCTCTTCGTGATGGAGCACACACATCTTCTGCCGGGTGGACCGCCGCTGCACCTTCACCTGAACCAGGAGGAATGGTTCTACGTTATCGAGGGACAAGTGGTCTTCCAGGTAGGCGAGCAAAGGTCGCAGCTGCAGGCGGGGGAATCTTTACTGGCTCCGCGCCGCTTGCCACATACATTTTCCTCGGTTGGTGAGGCGCCCAGTCGCATGCTGATCGCGTTTTGTCCTGCGGGCAAAATGGAGCAGTACTTTCGCGACGCTGAAAAGGACATAACGTCCGCAGGGACCGCATCATTCATGCGGCGATATGAGATGGAGTTTGTCGGGCCTTCTCCGTTCTGGAAGTCTTAGGCCGGCCCAAACTATGAGCGGGACGCCCGATTCCTGCAGTTAAGTCTTTAGTTCCCTTGCTCCGCAGACGGCAGGTCCGCAGTGCTGAGGCAGATGTCTGTGCGGTGCGCCAGGCATGTCTCATCTTGCTGATGTGGATCCGTTCTCACAGACTTAAGCTTCGAGAAGGCCTTGGTGGTCAAAGCCTTCGCTAGAGCGGCATTCATTTCGGAGTCACGGACGCTCGTGCATGAATAGATTCCTACCAGGCTCACGACGCGGAGCGAGAAGCCATTCCCTTTACGTGCGATCCTTGCAACGATGCCGGCGCCCCCGGCGTTGGCGGAGCCGCTGGCAGCCGTAAGGGGCAAAACCATGCGGCCACGGTCGGAGAGCCGCTCGAGCCAAAGGGTATGCGGGTGGGTAACGCCGGCATTGATAAATATCGCGTCGCATTGGCCGGGATCGAATGCCGCACCGTCTCCTACGTGCACCGAAACGTTGGGATAGGCAGCGAGATTCTCTTGAGCCCGGGCCGCCAAGCCCGCATCCACCTCACTGGCTGCCACTCTTCCACCTGCGCCAACTACTTCGGCCATGATCGCGGTGTAATAACCAACGCCGCAACCCAAGTGGTAAACGCGGTCGGCAGGCCGAAGCTCGAGCACGTCGATCCATCGAGCCAACGCGCTTGGCTGCCCGTTGTTCAAATGACGGTCTGGATCGAGGGCAACCAGGACATTGTGATAAAGATCGCGGGGATTGTCAGTGCTTAAATAAGCCTCGCCGGTCAAGCCCATCAATGCCATCGAGGCCATATCCGGCGATGCGATCTGCCAGGGCGCCGGCCCCATAAACCGCTCGCGTGGCACGCGAGCGAAAGCTGCAACGAGCGCAGCCGAATTCAGACGGGCTGCGATTCTAATTTCATCGGCATAGAAGAGACGGCAGTCGTCAAGGGTCATAAACGATTCAGTATCTCATCGTTGCGCGGGCATACAGCCATTATCGCCCCGGCTAACCCGCGGGGTGTGAACTTTTCCAGCGAGGGTCTCCCTGCAGTTGAAGTTCCAGTATTTCATCTCAGCTTCGGTGAGCGGATGGAGCAAACAAGCCCGGTGTTCTCAGGCGGACTTCGCAGTGTGGCGATCAGCTCTGTTTGGAGCTACGGACTAAATACGATCGTGACCTGGCGGCGCACCCTGGGGTTTATGGGCGCGGCTGCCAACCCGACACGGCGACGCAGGGAACTTTACCGCAGTACCATTTCCGAAAGACCGTAGCCGGCACACGGCTTTGCAGATCATTCAGACGATTGAAATCGAACGAGTGCGACACCACGCAAACGGAATGTTTCGTCTCGATCGCCTGCAAGATCTCGGGTTCTGTAATCGACGCGATATGCAGCCTTTTCGCCGCAGCGGCCATGATGGTCGGGTGCAGCGATTCGTCCCAAAGACGAACATTCTTTAGCTGCGGTCCATAGTATCTCAGCACCATCGGATCGGAAGAAGGGCTCAGCACCACCAGATCTGCCCGCTCCAGCTCAGGGGCGACTGCCTGCGAAATCTCTCGCCAAGGCTCCTTGTCGCTGCCCGGCGTTGTTACCTGGACGAACAAGCCCGTTCCGAACGCCGCAAGCAGGCTAAGCAGGAGAACATAACGGGCGCGTCCAGCCACGACCAGTTGGCTTCCGGCAAGCAAACAAAGGGGCACGACCGTCCAGGCGAGAATTCGCGGCATCAAGATTGGACGACTAAGGCTTACCAGGAAGACGAGCGCGACAAAAAGGCAAGGCACGCCGATAAGAATGACACTTGCCCGGCTGGAAAGCGGGTGCAGGCACAGCGAGACGGTCAGGGCTACGAACAGCGCAGCCGTCAAAAGAAACCCAGGCCACGGATAAGGTGTCACTTGACCGCTCACAACCAGCGAAGCGGAGTACACGAATTGATGGATGCCCGCGGGTGGGACAAAATTAATGATGCCACTGTGGCTGGCGGTGAATGCACGCAGGTAATACGGCACTCCCAGCAACAGGACGAACGCGTTCAATGCCGTCCATTTCAAGAGCGTTGGCCGCTCGCTAACGCCTTGCGCCAGCAAAAACAGCCACACGGCGCCCCCGCAGGCTACCACTACCAGCAATCCGGTGGCATGGAGATAGAGACAGAGAACGCCAGCCAAAGCGTAGACGACCTGTGCCTTCACTGAGCGCGAGTCGCGCTGGAAGACGGCGGCGGCCCATAGCACGACCGATGCAGCCAACATGAAGAGGGCGTAGACCCTCGCCTCTTGAGCGAAATACAAGCTGGTCGGGCAAAGCGCGAAGAGAAGAGCAGCGAGCAAGCCCTGCGACTTCCCCGCCAGCTCGCGACCAAGCAAATAGGTAACTGGAACGCAAAGCGTGCACGCCACAAGAGATAACGACCGTAACGCTGCTTCACTGCCACCCCACAAGGCGCTCCAGCCATGGAGTAAGAGATAGTAGGTGGGAGGATTGGTCTCTAGAGACAACCCACCGGTTACGAGGTAGCGCAGTCCAAACACATCCGCGTAATACCGGGAAAAAATCTCGTCACTCCACAGCGAGGCTGCCCCGAGATGGTAGAGCCTGAGCGCGGCGCAGAGAAGGATGATGAGGCCTAATGCAAAGATTTCGAAGGAGATCTTCCGCTGAAGATGGGATACTTTAGACGGCTGGCCGGACAAAGGAAGGCGAGGCGGCAGAATCTGTGTAGCCATTTGGGCATTTCCCAAAGAACATAAATTTTGAGGGATGGCTTATATTACCGCTGAACTCCCAAGATAAAACAAGGAAACTCAGCAGCAATACAACTTTCCGGCTCAGTACCTAGAAGTTCAGGGCAAAGGCATAGAGAGAATCGCCGGAGGCGGCCAGAATGTACTGGTGGCCGTCAAGCATGTATGTCTCGACGGCGTTCGATACCCCTCCAAGGTGGGTGTGCCATAGCGGCTTTCCATTCGCCGGGTCGTAAGCTACCAGGTTGCCGTTGGCATCCCCGCCGAACAGCAGTTTTCCCGCAGTCGTGGTCAAGCCAGTGGTACCTCCGTCGCCTCCGGCAGAAACCTGGCGATGGCGCCAAGCAATCTTGCCCGTCTTGTAATCGATCGCGGTTATGAATTTGCCCATCGATCCCACAGGCTGCTCTTGAATGCCGTTAAGGCCCTGCATGGCCTTGATGTCCGGTTCGGTACGGTAGAAGACCGAATACAGCTCGTCGGTGACGACATAGAAGAGGCCGGTTTGCGGATCATACGTAGGCGGCTGCCAGTTGACGATGCCGTCGGAGTCTGGTGACACCAGGGAACCGCCCGGCGATGCGTCCTTTTCCGGATTGCGGACAGGCCGCCCCCGCTTATCAATGCCCGTCGCCCAATTCAGTGTGTCGGCAAAAGGCATGGTGAGCAAATGCTCGCCGGTCACGCGATCAAGCACAAAGAAGTAGCCGTTGCGGCTGGCGTCAAGCAACAGCTTGCGTGGCTTTCCCTTGAATACGCCATCGACGATAACTGGGGTCTGGGCCGCATCCCAGTCGTGCGTATCATGCGGCGAGGGCTGGAAATACCACGCCAGCTTTCCCGTATCCACATTCAAAGCGACAACGGTCGAGGTATAGAGGTTGTCTCCTTCGCGAGTCACACCGGAAAAAGCAGGGGTTGGGTTGGCTGTTCCAAAATAGTACAGGTGAAGTTGGGGATCATAGCTGCCTGGAACCCATGTTCCGGCCCCGCCATGGCGCATGGAGTCCAGGTTCGGCCAGGTCTCAGAGCCAGGATCACCCATCTTTTCCGGTTCGCTGTACCACTTCCATTGCAGCTCGCCGGTTTCCGGGTCAAAGGATTGCAGGAAACCCGGGGCGTCCAAATCGTCGCCCGTGCCGACAATCAAGTGATTGCCGATCACAATGGGCGCCATGGTCGAGAAGTATTGCTCGTTGAAGTCTGAGATCACCTTGTGCCAACGCTCTTTGCCGGTTTTGGCATCGAGCGAAACCAGGTAATCATCGGGGGTCTCGAAGTACAGCCAGTCGTGGTACATGCCCATGCCGCGGTTGCCGATGTGGGTGCCACCCTTGGTCTTCCAGTAGTAGTGCCACAGCACCATTCCATCGCGAGCGTCGACGGCCCAGGCATTGTCAGGGATAGACACATAAAGAATCCCGTTCACTTGCAAGACCGCGCCCGAGATGTGCCCGGCGCCACGTACTGGAACCGGTTGATCAATTTCACCGCCGACGATCGTAGGTGGGTTTCCGGGACCGGGCCTGGAAAATGGCCGGGCGACGGGCATTCCGGAAGGCAAATGGCTCACCCAGGCGAGCCCCAGGTTCTTCACATCCGATTGATTGATTTGCGTCAGCGAGCTGAAACGCCGCCCTGAATAGTCTCCGGAGTAAGTCGGCCAGGAATCCGTCGCCGGTTTGGTCAGCAACGCGGGATCGAGTCCCTGTGCTGACGCTGTGCCAGCGATGGAAACCATCGCGGCTAATAGGAGCAGATTCGGGAGAAGGAGATTTCTTGTCGTCTTCATTTCAGGGTCACCAGATAGGCAGTCAAATTGTGGATGTCATCATCCTTCAGGGTCCGAAGCATATCCAGATGGGGCTGCAATGGATCGTGGACTACGACCTTTGGAGAATCGCCATGACGAACGTAACTATGATAGTTTCCATTGGCGTCCATGAGTGCAACGATGAAGTCGGAGAGATGATACAGAGTGCCCTCGATTGTTTGTCCGTCAGGGAGGGTGACGGTCACCGTCTTCCTGGGAATCTCCGCCGATTCTCCCCTTGGTTCCCCGGAAAGCATTGCACCCTGCAGGGCCCGCACGTCCGTGTACTTGGCGCCGATGCCGGCGAGGTCTCCTGAGACGGAATGGCAGGTGGCGCATTTCCCCGGTCCATTGAAGTAGGCTTCGCCGGCCTTCGCGTTGCCCACCAACGGATCAACCGTGCCGGTGGTTGCGGCGCGGCCACCGACCGGCATGCTGTGAATAAACGCCGCGATGGTCGCTATCTCTTCTGTCGAGAGATCAAATTTTGGCATGCCCTTATCCGGACGGCCGTTCTGAACCACGGTGGCGATCAGTTCGCCATTTTTGTCGTCCATCACCAGTTGACTGCGAATCAAATTGGGGCCGCCTTCGCCGCCGCGAGCATCGGATCCATGGCAAAAACTGCAGTTGGCGCTAAAAATCTGGCGGCCACGCGCAACCATGGCGGGGTCAGCAGGCGGTTTTTGCGGATAAGCTGGAGGAGGTGGCACTCGAACCGCAGGGGGTGGTGCAGGGGATGCAGCGGGTGGTTGGGCCGGAGCTGGAGGACTTGCCTGGGGGGGAGCGGGTTCCTGGATCGAAGCGGAAACCGAAGGTTGCTCTGCTACCAAGGCGGCCACGCCAAACCCCAGTAACGTAAAAAGGACGATTTTCACCCGATGCAAAATGGCCTCCAGCCTGAAATTGCGACGAACGTTCTTATTTTACTCGTCGCGGCCGGTCCAGAAACGGCGACCGCATACCGATCCTCCAGGCTTTTCATGCTTTCAATCTGCGCCAATTGTATCTAAACCGCGGTTCCACGCTTGTCCTCGCTCTTCCGCTGAAGGGCCTCCAGGTGTGCAGGCCCTAGTATTCTTGGAGTGGAGATTGCAGGGTGACGAACCAAACCAAAGCGGTTTTCGATGCGACTGCCTCGATCTATGATGCCGATCGGTCCCGGCTCATTCCGGGCTTCGACGCGTTCTATCGTTGGGCGATCGATTTGATTCCTCATGGGGTCCGCCGGATCCTGGAGATCGGCGCGGGGTCAGGACTTATGACGGTCCTGGTTCGTGATCGTTTCCCTCAAGCCCATATCCATCTGGTTGATTTTTCCGGCGCGATGCTCGCTCTTGCGCGGCAACGGCTGGGCGATGCTCCCACGATCAATTATGAGCAAGCCGATTATGTTGCCGCTGCACTGCCGGCCAATATGGATGCGGTGGTCTCATCGTTGTCTATTCATCATCTGGAAGACGCAGACAAACGGAAGGTCTTTGGAAAGATCTATGAGTCGCTCGCGCCTGGGGGTGTATTTATCAACGCGGAGCAAGTTGCCGGGCCTACTCCGGATCTTGAAGCACGGTACAGGAAACTGTGGCTTCAACAGGTGAGAAAGGCGGGAGCATCCGAGGAGCAGATTGGGGGCGCGCTTTATCGCATGCGGGAAGATCGCTGCGCTTCGGTCGGAGATCAGTTGGACTGGCTGCGCGCAGCTGGTTTTGCCGATGCCGACTGCTGGTATAAGGAGAACCGCTTTGCCGTCCTTGCCGGCACCCGGGTTTGACTCCCTGCGCCGGCGGGTTAGGGTTTGATCGGACGCGCTTCGTCATCCAAGGTTAACTGGGGTTGGCCGCACTTTGAGGTGGGGCGGAGAGGGCGCGGCTGCTTCGATTCAGACGTCAGCGGGGCGCGCATCCGGAACGACTTTGGCTTTGGTAGCTTCGCTCTGTTCGGCAAATTGTCGTGCTGTGCCTTTAGAGATCTTCTCCAAGTGCCGTCTGATGTAAGTGTGGAGTGTTTCTTCTGTCTTGGGTGGGACCATTTCCATGCCTTCGATCTAGAGATCTGGAGAGCTGCCAGTGAGCAGGTCTATACCTAAAACAGCGATTCTCCTCGTTGCCTTTCATCGAGTCCCTCCCCCGAAAGAATCGATGAAAGGTGTTCTTAGAGAATCGCTGCTTGTTGGTAAGCATAGCGGTTCCAGCCAGTTGCGCCATAGTTCTTGGGTGACAGCAGAAGAAATCGTAGTTGTATCCTGGCGGCCCGATGGTGACCAAGGTCAAACCTTTGGGGGAGCAGCTTCACCTGGGCTGGGAGGTAGGGGCTACAGAAGCAATCGAGACTGCATCCTGGCCGAAGAAGCTCATCTTGATTTCCGTTTCCACTTCAACGGGCCTGCCCAGCATCTGGTAAGGGCTGTAGCGCCACTTGCGGACCGCTCGCACACCGGCTTCTGCCAATTTGCGGTTGCCACTCAAAACCGTCACTTCTTTGACCGAGCCGTCGGCGCCAATCAGCGCTTTCAGTTGCAGCTCTCCAACTAAATTGGAGTCAGAAACGAACGGATGAGCGAAGTAGCCCTGCGGAAGCTCCGTGACAAACGGCGGCGCCGGAGCAACGGAAGGACCAGCCAGTGCGGGCTCATGAACCGTACCAAGAGCCGGAACCGGGGTGCTGCTCGCACTGCTGGCGCTTATGGATTGGCCCACTCCGTCTGCCACTGGTGCAGTTGCTCGGAGAGCTGGCGTGGGTTCAGGGGGCGGAGGTCCCATCCAGGGCTTTCGCTTTTCATAGGGGAGTAAAGCGGATGCCGGCGAAAACAACAGGGGGCTGGTTGCAGCGGGACGGTGAACTGGCGGTTTGATGTCGTTCGCGGCCTGCTCGACGGGCGCTCGCGGAGTCCACAACCGGTCCGCGCCTGAGATCAGAGGCGCCCGGTAAACCGTTGCCAATACCACCATGAGACCAACGGCGGCCAGCGCACCCAACTCTCTCCATTGCGGGAAGGGGAAGCCGCGGACGCCCGTCGCCTTTCTGCCGCCGGAAGCCCTTGCCCCTGCCTGCTTCAAAACCTTTGAAAAATCTGGACCCGACAACCTCGTAATCTTGGGCTTTGCCAGGAAAACCTGCGTCGCTACTGGCCCCGATCTCATTCGATTGGTAGATACGGGCGGTTTCGAACGCACCTTCTCGACCACACCAATAACAGCGTTGCCGGCCACCGGTAGAGCTGGGGTTACAACGGCCGATTGGGATAGTTTCTCAATCAGGCGCCTATCGGCCCGGCTCAAAACCTGGGGAGAAAGAACATGAAAATGGCGGAATGTCCATTGCAGTCGAATCCGTTGCCAGCGTGACGGCCGAAGGTAAACTGCTCCATTTTCGGTGCGCAATTCCAGCAGTTGCGCGCCCTCCTCCTCCTCGATATCCCACAACTGCCTGGTGACCGTCGAAGCGGATTGCTGCGCTTCTGAGAGTTGGAATACCGACGCTTGGTTCGCCATGACGGCCTCCGCTTTTGAGATCTCACAGGGGCCCGTCTTCTATTCTAGAGGAAAATGGGGGCTTTCAGGCCCAGCCGGTCTTCCTTCACGATCATCTTATGATGCCATTGAAAGTGTTGCGACACAATCACTGTTCGCGATCACGCTAGTCAAGGCTCTTGTAATGGCTATAACCGCATTCTGCGCCCATGGAGCCAGTAGAAGTGCCAATATACCCGCCGGCTCCGCAGGGGATTCTAATTATATCGACAAGATGTTGGTCCCAGGTTATTTGATTGGTCTAATTCGTTCACAGAAAGACGAAGGAGCAGCAGGATCAGAGAGCTCAGCGTTCTGTTCACCCGTTGCTTGAGATCAACGTAGGATACAGCGAAAGTTCGCCTGTTAACCTAGGAGAGAAATCTTTCGTATCAATGAACGAGACCATCCTGATTCACTTCTCCGGCCGCGACCGGGCGGGACTTACGACAGCGTTGACTGCAATTCTAGCCAGATATGACGCCTGCGTGCTGGATATCGGACAGGCGGTCGTCCACGAGACACTTTCTCTTGGCCTGCTGGTCGAGATTCCGCGAGGCGAGAGCTTTCGCGGCTTGCAAGACGCCTTGACGGCAAAGTCGAAAGAGCTGCGGCTGCAAGTCGCTTTCACGCCCATCGCGAAGACTGACCTGGATGACTGGATCTCGTCACAGGGCAAGGATCAATTTATCGTCACCATTCTGGGCCGGGCAATTACCGCAGATCATCTCGCCCGGGTGAGCGCCATCATCGCGGAGCATGGTTTGAACGTGGACCGCATTGAACGGCTCTCCGGGCGTTTGTCGCTGGCGGTCCACACTCCCGACGCCAATGCCTGTGTTGAGTTTACCGTGAACGGAAATTCTTCGTCCGAGGCGTCGATGCGCGCGGCGTTTCTTGCCACTGCTCACGATTTGAAGATCGACATTGCCTTCCAGCGAGAGAGCATCTTCCGACGTAATCGGCGGCTTTTTGCCTTCGATATGGACTCCACGCTGATTGAGTGCGAGGTCATTGATGAGCTGGCAAAGTTGGCTGGCGTGGCCGATGAGGTGGTGAAGGTCACCGAATCTGCGATGCGCGGAGAAATTGAATTCCAGGAGAGCTTCCGGCGCCGCGTGGCGCTGCTGCGCGGGCTCAAAGAGACGAGGGTTCGCGAGCTGCTGGATACCATTCCTTTGGTGGAAGGGGCGGAGCAGTTGATCGGCACACTGAAGATGCTGGGCTATAAGACTGCGATCCTCTCGGGCGGGTTTAATTTCTTCGCTCAGCATCTGCAGAGGCGTTTGGGGATCGACTATGTCTTTGCCAATGATCTGGATATCGTGGACGGAGTGGTAAGCGGAGAGGTGCGGACGCCGATCGTCGACGGTGCACGCAAGGCCGAGTTGCTGCGGCAGATTGCCGGTCAAGAGAATATCTCGCTCGACCAGGTGGTTGCTGTAGGGGATGGCGCTAACGACCTGCCCATGCTTGGCATCGCCGGCATGGGCATCGCTTTCCGGGCCAAGCCGGTGGTCCGGCAAACCGCCAGCCATGCCGTCTCGTTTCTCGGGCTAGATAGCCTGCTCTACCTGGTCGGTGTGCGCGACCGCGATTTGGCTGTCTCGGATCATTGAACTGATTCCCAGTAGAACAAACCTGGAGAGTGCATGTACATTGCCACGATCATTTTGCTGCTACTGGTTTTCCCCGCGGCGTCAGTGGCCGCTGCGGTTGTTCTTTCGAATCATCCGGTCACAATCATGGTCTTGATAGGACGATGGTTTGTCTTCTGGGCTGTAGGAATTCGGCTCTTCATTGCCGGAATGCGTCAAGTGGTCCAGCCTCAGTTTACGGCTGAGAAAATCTTTGGTATTCATGACCCCGCTTCCCTTCCGATTGTCCGCGAAGTGGGATTTGCGAACCTGTCGATTGGACTTCTTGGAGTGTGTAGCGTATTCCACGCGGGTTGGGTTGTTCCTGCGGCAATCGTTGGCGGCGCGTATTACGGGCTGGCCGGATTGGGTCATATCCCGCAGAAAAACAAGAATGCGAAGGAGTACGCAGCGTTGATCTCCGATGGATTTGCATTTATGGTGCTGCTTGCATTTGTGATCGACGCTCTGTCTTAAGGGCTGAATGACCTTAGCGGTAGGTAACCTGCCAATAAGTCCAGCCGAAGCCATTTTTCATCGGCGTGAGATCAAAGGGCGGGAAGCTCATGGTATGGTTCCTTCTTGTTACGGCAAGGGCAAGAGCTGCTTTGCGGCCATTTATCTCCACCGCCAAAAGGGTGTTATTGCCATAGGAAACGCTATGTAGAACTTTGTGGCTGGTGATGCGGCCATAGTCGCCGCCTTGGCCCCAGTCGACGACAAAACGACCGTATGAATAGCCATCATTCGCATATCTCTGCGTGTGCGCTTGCCAATCGGGATCGTTGTTCCAGATGCCAAACGCTTTCGAGAAGTCCTGTGCCTCGACCGCATTAAAGAAGCTGTTCACGCGATGTTCCGCAGGCAGATTCCAACCGAGAAAGATAGCGATGCCGGCAACGCCGCAGACCAGAAGAACGCCGATCACGAGATTGCGGCGCCGCTGGGCGTGAGTTCGGTCGTAGACAGGTGCGTCGAGCAGGGTCATTCGTCTTCCCCCTGCCTTATCAGACACCGAGAAGTGCGCGGATGTTCCTTCGCTTCGCGGACGAACGACGGCCCTAGTGGAGTGTCGCGAAGAAGGCGTTAGTGATCTAATGGCATTCAAGGCGAATGGAGCGAACTGCAGATCCCTCTCAGCTCCGCTACGCTCCGGTCGGAGGCTGTGACTTTTTTGATTTCTGTTAGGTTTTAGTGGCCGGAAAGCTATGAAGAGCAGCGGCAAACAAGCATCGTCGGGGTCCTTCGACTGCGCGCCATAAACCCTCTGTTAAGCGATAGATCTGCGAGGCGCTCCGCTCCCACGGCACGCCGGGGCAGGCAGGATGACGCCTTTGTGGAGTTTTAAACAACAGTCTGGTTGGGCGTTACAAAACCCGGAAAATCAAAAAAGTCACAACCGCTCAGGATGACAATTCCTCTGCTTTAGTGAAGATTTCTCTGCGACAGGCCACTAGTTCGGTGCGGGGTTATCGGGCAAAGACTTTGTCGATTTCGGCGCGCTGCCATGAGCGGGCCCATTTGCCGGTGCTGCCGGGGTAACTTCGGCCTGGGCGTTGTAGGCCTTGATGAGCTCGTCGGTAATGTCCAGGTTGCTCGCTGCGTACCAAACAACCGGATTCGCATCGGATCCACGCTCGATCACCGCTGAATAACCGTGCTGCTGCGAGAAGGTCTGCAGAAAAGCGTAAACCTTCTGTGCGACTCGTTGAAAAACTTGCTCCGATTCGCTTTGCGAATCCGTCTTGAAGTCCTCCGCTTCGCGCTGAAGTTGCTTCTCTTTGCTTTCCAGTGACTGCGCGCGGGCTGCTCTTTCTAAATCACTGAGGTTGCTGCTGGTGTCAGCTAACTGCTTTCGCAGACTTTCGACTTCGTCATTGAGGGCCTGTAGCTGCTTCTGTTTAGGAGCGTATCGCACCTGGAGCGCACTGAGGCTTTTCTGCGCCTCGGCAGTTTGAAGCACGGCAGTGTTGAAGCTCACCGTGACGATGTTCTGGGGTTTCGCTTGACTCGGAGACGCCTGTGCTCGGGCGACACTTGTCAAGCCCAGAACGCACAAAAGCACCAGGGATATTCTCCACCTAATCATCGCGGCCTCCAACTGTTTGCCATTCGTCTACTGCGTCACATTTCCGACAAAGTGAAACTTGAGAGGAGTGCCCCTGAACTCAAAATTTGGACGAGTCCTGTACGGATCCATATCGAGAGCGGGATGAAAGCCTGATAAACCAGCGGTTGCGAAAGTGAACTGCGATGGATGGATCATCGGGTTGGCTACGCCCTGTCCGGAGTCTGCCAGGAGTCGCAGCGCACTTTCCCTGTTCAATGCTGAGGGCACTGCCAGCCTGAATCTCGACGGCATGTAAGGCCAGGATGACAGCCGGCCTGCGTCCGCCGGCAACGCTGCCAACATGAAATGCGGTGAGGACAATGGGGCAGGAAAATAGGGATTTTGGAAGGCTTCCAGATGGCCTGTTGACGCCCCAGATGGACCGGGGCGCCACTGAACCCGGACGCTTCGGCGATCTCTTCGACGAGGACGCAGACTCATGGTTGAGCTTGGCGGGATTGTTACCTGAACCGGATTTGCGAGACGCGCAGCGTCGAAATGATTGGTATCGACAGCAGGCCTCGAGAACGGTCCAGTCCTGATCGCCGCCGCGGTGAGCAACAGGACAATAAAAAGGGCGCTCGCCAGACCGAGGTTGCCGAGCCCGACTGTCGAAGGAGAATTGAGTGGGACACCCTCCTTGATTGCTCGCGCGATGAAACGTTCCCGCATGCCCTTTGGCAGGCGCCGATTGCGGTGGTTGAAGGCGTGCGACATAACCAGGCATGCATTTATCCTGGTCATCTCCTGTATTCGGTTTCTGCAAGAGACACACTCGCGAGAATGCTGGTTAAGTTCAACCAGCTCGGGTTCAGTCAGCTGATCGCTGGCCGCTAATGCACAGAGGAGTTCGAAATGGTTGTGGTTTGCCGTCATCTTGACTCTCCCTTCGAGTCCGAAGAGACATTTCCGCAGAAAGCTTTCCTGAGTTTTTCAAGGCCCCGGTACAGATTGTGGCGCACCACGCGCACAGTCTCCCCCGTCCGCTTGGAGACCTCTTCTGCGGTAAGGCCTTCGTAGTAGACAAGCTCAATGGTCCTGCGCTGTCGAGGCTGGAGGGCACGCAGTACCTGCTCGACTAAGAGGCTCATTTCGGGCAACGAATACCCTAAGGAACGTTCCGTGAGCGGAACCACTGCAGGTAAGAGTTCATCAAAAGGGTCAGTGTCAAAAAAGCGGTTCGCTGTTAGTGATCGGCGGCAATTAAAAATCCGATGGTATGCGAACAGCAGAAACCATGTCTTGAAGCCGCCTTTTTCCGGATCGAACTGCTGAATGGATCGAAAGACATCCAGGAAAATATGCTGGACCGCATCTTCTGCTTCCGCTTCATTGCGTAAGATACGTCTTGCGATTCTGAAAAGGCTGGAGGCGTGCCGTTCAAACAGGATTGTCAACGCATCCGCATTTCCACTTTGCAGGTCCCTTGCTAGTGCCTCATCCGATAGAAATCTAAGCCTGAGTACTCCGACGAGGGATGCTCCGGCCGGACTGGCTTCAGTACCGGCATCAGAGACACATGCGCCGGAAAAATCGGCCGTTCTGGGCGGGACTGTGCCGAATACGAGCCTGGCAATACGTGAGCTCACCTTATCCCCCCACCCAGCCCCATGACTAAAGGCCTGGCGAAATCACACCAGCAATCCTGCCCGCAATCTGGACTCTTATTGGTGTATGCACCCAAGGAACCCGGTCTTCCCCACCGTCACGAATTTTTTTCTGGTGGTAGCTGGCATTATCATACCCAGCACTGCACCGTCTGGCCGCTCCCTTGAAAAATGTTGTACTGTACAGCTGTACCTTAGCAGTGATACAGTTGCCCACGTGATCTTCCGATTGCAACCTACGGGCGGCCAGCCTCTCTATCTGCAGCTGATGCAGCAAATCCGTCATGCGGTGGAGAGCGGAGTTCTGCAGGATGGCGACCAGCTTCCGGGTATCCGGACATTAGCTGAGGAACTGGTCGTAAGTCCAAACACCATCGCAAAGGCGTACTCGGAGCTCGAACACGAAGGGCTTTTGGAACTACATCAGGGCTCAGGAGCTTTCATCTCGGTAAGTCGCCGGGCGCGCTCGCTGGCGAATGATATTCAGGCCGCAAGTAGAAGCGTCACCCATCTGGTTGAGCAGCTCCGGGAAAGAGATTTTCTCGACGAAGAGATTCGCCGAATGTTCGAAGCGGCCTTACTCCAGCGGGCCGAGGTGGGGAGAAAAAGATGACAACCGCGCCGGTTATTCAAACGGAGGAGCTTGGTAAGTCTTTCGGAGCGATCGAAGCAGTCAAGGGACTTAATCTATCCATCCGGCCGCATTGTATTACGGCGTTTCTTGGTCTCAATGGAGCGGGCAAGAGCACCACGATCAAGATGCTGCTGGGTATGATCCGGCCCAGCCACGGAGATGGAACCCTCCTCGGTCAACGGATCAGTGATCCGGATGGGAATTTTCTTGTGCGGCAACGGCTCGCGTATGTAAGCGAGAACAAGCGGCTCTACGATTACATGACCGTGGAGCAGATGATTCGCTTCACGAGGGCGTTTTATCCCGACTGGAGAGCTGACGAGGAACGGAAGCTGTTACGTCAATATCGGCTGCCACTCGACCGGAAGGTTAAGTCGCTTTCCAAAGGGATGCGCACCAAGCTCGGCCTATTGATGGCCTTTGCACGGCGGCCTGAGTTGTTGATCCTGGATGAACCAACCGAGGGACTGGATCCGGTCGGGATTGAAGAATTCCTGGAGGGCCTAGTAGGGCTATGCAGCGAAGGCACTACCGTTTTCTTTTCATCGCATCAGATTTCTGAAGTTGAGCGTGTAGCCGATCATATCTGCATGCTCCATCAAGGATGCATGGTGCTGGACGCTTCCGTTGATGATCTACGGCAGTCTTACCGGCGAATCGATCTTCTCTTTCCGTCGATGCCAGCAGAACGTGACTTTTGGATGGCTGGGGTCGAAGACATCCGAAGCCGCGGCCATCAGATGATGGTGGTCGCGAGCGCGAACGTGGACGCCGTGGTAGAACGCGCGCACGATTTCAACGCCAGCTCGATTGATGTGACGCCAGTAGGACTGCGGGAGATCTTTCTGGAAAAAGTAAGAGGGGGGTTGAACGATGCTTTGGTATAAGGCCTGGTTGGAGACGCGATCGCGATTCCTCATCTCTCTCATCGGAATGATTGCAATTTGCTCGCTTTGGGTTTTCCACCTGGAAAGGGATGCACTCGACTACACAACATCGGCGTACTACAACTACATTATCTACGTTAGTCATTCGATGCTGGTGATGATGTGGATTTTGGCAGTTACTCTCATCATGATGGGTGGGCTCCTGCGGGAGCAGGCGACGGGAGTTTCCGCATTCACCCTGGCATTGCCGGTTAGCCGGATGCGCCTGGTTAGCATTCGTATTCGCATGGGTTTGATTCAGGCTTTGATTCTGGCGATCATCCCCTGGATGACGATTTTCCTGATTGCCTCTATCTTCGGAAAGACGCATTCGATCTCCCAGGCGGCCTTCTACCTCGTATTACTGCTTGGCGGCGGGCTGTTATTTTTCGCGATGGCAGTTCTGGCTTCTTCCATCGTAGGCGGTGAGTATACCGCTCCATTGGTTAGCTACGGGACTGCCATCACGACAGCGGTCGCGTTTAGCGGCCGCAGCCTTCGGCCCTATAATCCCTGGCTGTTCATGTTAGGCAGCGGATATCTGAATCCGAAAACAAGTCTGCTGGTTTGGCCGATACCGTGGTTGCAAGCAGCCAGCTATATTTTCCTGGCAGCGCTGTTGCTGGTGATATCGGTTAAGTTGGTTCAAAGACGTGAGTTCTGAGCGCTACCACCAATGAAACAGCAGAAGATGCTGCATATCACCGATGGAGAGTCGGTCGCGGGAACACTGAGGCAATCCGCGGTGCCCGGCGAAGTGCGGATTTTCGGCGATCTGATGTACGAGGGACCGGCCCCGGCCGGGCTCACCGACGCGGAATGGTGGGACAGGCGGGCACGGTTCCTTTCTGAGACCAGCGGACTTGACCTCACAGAGGCCCGTTACGCTGTAAGAGCTTACGAGGATTCGTTGCATGCCATTCCCAATCACGACGAAACAGTGCTTTGGATGGACCACCGTCTCTCAGATCAGTTGATTCTGATCATGCTTCTGGAACGGTTCTATCGTTTGCATTGCGGGCGATCCAGTCTCAGCCTGATCTGCATCAGCCGTTATCCTGGCCTGGAAAACTTCGTTGGGCTTGGACAACTCACGGCAGAGCAGCTTGCCTCGCTCGCTGATACTCGCTCTCCCGTATCGGAAGCTGAATTCGTCCTGGCAAGCGCTGCGTGGAAAGCATTTACCTCGCCGATCCCAACTGAGATCGAGCTGTTCATAGCGCGGGACACCTCTGCGCTGCCGTTTCTTGCAGCAGCCTTACGTCGTCATCTGGAGCAGTTCCCTTCTGCCGAAAATGGCCTGTCGCGTACCGAACGACAGACGCTTTCGGTTCTTCGCCATCAAGCTCCACTTACCGCGCTGCAACTTTTCTTCGCTGTTCAACAGATGGAGAATCCGCTCTTCATGGGAGATCTATCCTTCTTCGCAATTCTCAAAGAGTTGGCATCGGCGCAATTTCCCCTCGTCCGGGTGGAGGGCTTTGCGGGAAAGATGGTCTCGGGACGCTCAGTCGTTACGCTGACTGAGGTTGGCAGCCGCGTGCTCGATCTCCAAGAGGATCACGTTCAGCTCAACGGAGTCGAGCGATGGCTTGGAGGCGTTCATCTGAAGGGCACGGATGCCGTTTGGCGCTGGGACAGCGCTCGCACGTGCATGCGCTTTGCATAACGACGTGAATCTTCACCGCCAGGGGTTGGAGAATTGAGGATTGTGCAGGAAGTCTTCATCGGTGAGCGATTCCAGGAATGCTTTGAGATCACTGCGCTGCTGAAGAGTTAGCGTGAATCCCGATACGAAGGGGGACTTGTTTGGATTTTTGCTGCCATCGCCCGCGTTTGGGCCTGTAGAGACAATCCGGCCCCCGCGGCTGTAGTGGTCAATCACTTCGTCAAGGCTGTGGAGACTGCCGTCATGCATATAAGGCGCACGCACGGCTACATTGCGCAGCGAGGGAGGGCGGAATTTACCCACGTCGCCGGGGTTGTGGGTGAACTCATAAAGGCCCAGGTTGTCGGCGGGGTAGGAGAATTTCCCAGCCAGGTTGTAAAGACCATTGTTTTGAAATTCGATGCCGTGCCCACCGTCCGTTGTTTGGTAGATTGTTTCCCCGCCAAAGGTGAAACCGCCGTGACATCTGGAACAGCTCAGCGGCGCATGAAAAAAGAGGTCTTCGCCACGCTTGGCAGATTCGGAGATGGCGTTCTCTTCATGGCGGTAGCGGTAATGGTCGTAGGGAGAGTTGCCGGAGATGAGGGTCCTCTCAAAGGCAGCCAGGGCCTTGCGAACATGGACGAAGGTATATGGACCTGAGTCCCCTGGGAAAGCGCTGGGAAAGAGTCTCCGGTAAGTAGGATCGGTGGCGATCACCTGGAGGAATCGATCGTTCTTCGGGAGTAGTCCGAGTTCGATGGGGTGGTCGTTGAAGAGCGGGGTTATTGATTGATCTTCGAGCTGGGTGACGGTGGGGTTGGCCCAGTTAAAGACCGCGAACCATGCGACGTTGGCCAGGGGCATCACGCGGCGCGGGTGAGACTGACCAGTCACGCCGACTGCGACGGGTCGCCGATCAGTGAACCCGAATTGCTGCATGTGGCAGGTGGAGCAGGAACCTTTGCCATTCGCAGACATGCGCAAGTCATAAAACAGGTAGCGGCCCAATTCAACCTTGGCGGGCAGCATGGGATTGTCTGCAGGAACCGGAGGCGCGTGGAATCCAGGGGGAAGATTCCATTGGAAGCCTTGCGACTGGCAGGCCAATGCAGACGCGGCACCGAGGACAAGAAGCAGAAAGACACGGCCTAACCTAGACGGCTTTGCACGAACCCGGCCACCACGGCCGGAATCATTGCGAATTCGAGAATCCATACTCATGCGTGTTTGGGCCGCACCGCTTTGGTTTACATTGTTGCTTATGAAGAGTGCGCCGGCAAAGGTTCGTTCGCATGTTGCGGCAGTTTTGGCTCCGCTCCTGTTAGTTGCCGCCCTTGTCTCTGGAGATCAGTTAGCGAAGTCCACAACTGTATACGCGGCTCCGGACACAGTTGCGGCACCGGCGGTGCTTAAGGTCGAAGGAGCAGTGCCGACGCCACTTTCGCTCACGGCAGAAGACCTTGACAAGATGCCTCGCGCGACAGCCCAGCTATCCGCAGACGGAACAACCACCACCTACGAGGGCGTGCTGCTGTACGACATCCTATTGAAGGCCGGATGGCAGTTTGGCCGCGGGATGACGGGCAAGCCAATGGCCAGCTATCTGGTTGCGACCGGGAAGGATGGATACGAGGTGGTGTTTGCGCTGCCCGAGATTGATCCGCAGTTTTCTGGAGCCAAGGTGATTATCGCCGACAAGGCGGACGGTGCGGCACTACCGGCGCGGGAACAGCCGTTTCGGATTGTAGCTCCCGAAGACAGGATGCATGCCCGATCCATTTACTCCCTGGTCAAGTTAGAAGTGGTCCGGCTGCGGCCCTAGGCCTCAATTTCTCACGGCCTTGTCCGTAACGAAACACGGGTGCCCCATATCTGCCCGGTTTTGGCAGATATGGGATTCCACGGCCGTCCACCGGTCACTCTCTACGAGCAACAGGTCTTCAGGTCCATGGTCAGCTACACCCTGTAGACCCAGGGGCCGAAGTTTGTGGAATCCCACATCTGCCAAAACCGGGCAGATATGGGGCACCCGTGTTTCGTTGTGGATTGAGATCTCACTACCGACCATCCCTTACCCAGAGCGGCCTGTCAGAAATTCAGGCTAGGCCTCTGAGCATAAAGTTTGCTCCGAACACCTGAGCGAGTAGCGGTTTCACGATGCTTGTGTCCCAACGGGTCTTAGCGGTGGTTGGCTCCATGATGGAGAACGATGCGCCCTACCGCCACCGCGATTAATACCAACCCCGCCAGAAACAGCGTCAACCGGGTGAGCACCCGCCAGATGCGGCTCTCAGGGGGTAGAACACCCCGTTTGGTCTTAAGGCTGTATGCCTGCCCCAGTACTGCGGACAGCAGCAGAAAGAAGCCAAAGGCAAGCAATAGCCAAGTCATAGCTGGTCCTCCGTAGATCTATCTGTGGCTAGACCACCTTACATTCACGACTCGGAACACGCTCCGCATGCGACAAACATCTTTATTTTCACCCCCGCGCGGCGGGAGTCCGGGGACAGAAATGATCTAAACTGTTTGTTGTTGGCATTAGGAGTCGCGTCATGAAGATCTTTCGCTGGGTCTGGCTCGCTTTCACCCTTGGCCTGCTTGGCTACGCTTTTTACCAGGGCATGTATGTCGCGCCCACCGAGGCTACCATGGGCGACATCCAGCGCATCTTCTACTACCACTTCCCCTCGGCGATGATGGCGTTCCTCTTCTTCTTTGTCAGCTTTGTCGCCTCCATCGTTTATCTCGCGTCGCGGCGTAATCATCCCCAGCGAGCGCTCGCCGCCGATGCTGCCGCGTTGGCTGGAGCAGAGATGGGACTCGTGTTCTGTACGCTGGTCCTCATCCAGGGCCCACTCTGGGCTCGGCCGGTGTGGGGCATCTGGTGGACCTGGGATGCTCGCCTGACCACCACCCTGGTGCTTTGGCTCATCTATGCCAGCTATCTGCTGCTACGCAAGTTTGCCGACGGGCCGCAGATGCAGACCATGGCCGCTGTAGTGGCCATCTTCGGCTACGTCGATGTCCCGATCGTCTACTTCTCCACCACCTGGTGGCGTACCCAGCATCCCTCTCCGGTCATTGGCGGAGACGGCAGCCTCGATCCAGCGATGTGGACTGCGGTGTTGTGGAACCTGGCTGCGTGGCTTGCCTGGGGGATTCTGCTGGCCGGCTGGAGGTACAACATTGAGCGGCGCCGGCAGGTCGCTGAACAACACGCTGCGCTGCACGCCCTCGAAGCCAGCCTGGAAGTCACGCTCTAGAGAAGAAGGAACCCATGGCCCATCGTCATCTCATTCTCGCGTACGTCTTCACCATCGTGATTCAACTTGGGTACGCAGGCTGGATCGGCTTGAAATACCGGGCTACACGGAAGCTGGAGCGCGAATTTCCCCCCTACCCGGCCAACGCGAAATAAGCCTTAAGGCACGTGGGACGGGGGAGGCGCTTCCCTTACCTCTTCGGCCATCAACTCGCCGGGATGACTTCCTCCCAACAGCTCTTCTTCGGGCTCGATGTGCACCAGAACCTCGGCTATCTTGTCGACCTGCTCCCGCACCTGGTCGGCGACGGCGTGAGCGATAAGATGGCCCTGGCGCACGGTAAGATCGCCCCGCACCACCACATGCAGGTCCACATAGTAGCGGAAGCCTACCTTACGGACAAAGCACTTCTCCACCCCAAACACCCCCACCACCGACGCGGCGACACGACGGACGTGCTCTTCAATCTCCGGTGCGGGCGCAGTGTCCAGCAGCTCGGCAACCGGGCGGCGGAGCTGCTGCCAGCCACCCAGCAGGATCACCGGAGCGGCGCACAAGGCGGCCCAGTCGTCGGCCGTCGGGTTGCCCGTCCACAGCGCGGCCGAGATCCCGACAAAGGCAAACGCCGAGATAATCGCATCACTGAGGTGATGCCAGGCGTCCCCTCGCAGGGCGGAGCTCTCAATCTTGCGGCCGACTCCACCAACATATCGTGACAGCAAAGCCTTAATCGGAACCACGCAGATCAAGACCGCAAGCGTGTATGCCTGGGGCAGCTTGTGCGGGGTGCGAATCAAGTTGATGCTCTCCGCGGCGATGCCGAAGGCGGCCGCGATCATGGCTACACCCACTACCGCGGCAGCGATCGGGTCCGCCTTACCATGCCCGTAGGGATGATCCTTATCGGGCGGCTTGATGGCCAGCCGCAGCCCGTAGTAGACGACCGACGAGCTGATGACGTCCAGGAAAGATTCGATTCCGTCCGCGAGCAGCGCAAAGGAATGCCCTATGAGCCCGGTAAGGCATTTAACCAGAGCCAGGGCGAGGTTGATGACAATGCCGAGCAGGGAGGACCGTAGCCCGCCTTCCACCATCTCTTCGGTTGTTGGCGAGGCCGTCATGGCTGCATTGTCTCTTATTTCCGAGCCGGCAGGGAGCGTGCGCACGGTCCGAAACAGGGTACATTCCCAATGGATGGCTTTTTTTTTAATCCACCTTGCCCCATTTGGACGATCCTTACTAAACTTAGCTTGAACTCAGCGTTTCACGATTGCTGTGCCCGATCTCTTCAGTGAAGTGGGCGAAAAGCCCCGCCCATGGCGTCCTCACTGAAGGGCATGTCGTGAAACCGCTCCAGGCCCCGGAGGCGTCCGTTGTTGCGCTTTTTGAAGCTCGCTCTTATTTTCGAACTATTCACGATACTCGGGCTCTCGGTGCTGACGGGACAGTTCTTTTATCGCGCCTACAACAATTCCAGCAGCGAGCATCTGCCGGTTAGCTTTCTGGCTGCGCTGGTCATGATGGTGCTGGGCACGCAACAGACGGCGATGTGGTTCCGCAAGGAAAAACTCCGGCTCGCCTATAGCCGCCCGACCGTCAAGGAAAAGCTTCGCCTGAAGGTGGCATACAGCACGCTGACACTGCTGCTCTTTATCGCCGCCGGAGTTCTGCTGGTAATTCTCAGGAACCATCTCCGCTAAAGCGGTTTCGCTGCCTTAAAGCAGAAGAGTGGAAGGCTCCAGTTCGCAGCTTCGCGAACTGGAGTACGGCTCGAGCGATGAACGCAAATGGCCGCGTCGGGTTCGGTTGCCTGGTCTACACCATTAGCAAAAATGGTCTAGCGGCTTCCGCCGACCGCTCTCTTGGGGCGCGCAACCACCGCCGGCGGCTTTCTGGGCCCGACATCCTGATGCGGTTCCGCCTTGCGCGGCTGGGCGCCCTGTGAGGATTGTTGGTCCATCCATTCGTCGAGCCTGGAGCGCTTAAAACGCCAGCGATTGCCAAGCTTGAACGCGGGGACAAAACCGTCCGAAGCATATTTGTAAAGTGTGTCGGGACTAATGCCGAGATAGTCAGAGGCCATGCGAATATCCATGACTTCGCGAACTTCATCCCTCGCCGGTGTTGTTCTCATCGAAGCGCTCTCCTCTGGGAACTGCAGGACCGGGCGAGAGTACATACCCGCCGTTGTGCTTATACCGCGTTTTCACCCTATAACACAAGAAATTATCGCCTATTACTCGAGTCTTCCCGGTTTTACGGCGGTATCTAGCGGCTTTGTTTAGTTCCGGTAGGAGCGTAACAGAATTTGCGCGCACGGGATGCATTACTTGCGGCATCCGCGCAGTTACCAAGGACATCGTATCGCACCTGATCCCTCGCAACAGAATCGTTCATCCTCCACATTGTGTATCGTCTATAACTTCTTCATTCATCAATGCTAACTGTGGAAATCGCGGTACCCATGCCGCTTACAGTTCCGGCTGCAGACCGGCGGCGAGGGCAATCAAGTCGTCACCTATGGTGCGGGTTTTTGCAATCGCATCCTCGAGCGGAATGTGGGTGATCTCTGTTCCACGAAGCACAACCAGCCGGCCAAACTTACCCTCGTGCACCAGATCGATGGCAGCCGATCCGTAGCGAGTGGCGAGCATACGGTCATAGGCGGTTGGAGTTCCTCCTCGCTGCGTATGTCCGAGGTTCACCGAGCGCGTTTCATAACCGGTCTTTTCCTCAATCAACTCGGCCACTGTTTGGCCGATGCCAGCCAGGCGCGCGTGCCCGAATGCGTCTACCTTGCTGCCGAGTGTGGCTTGTTTTTCGCCGCCGGGGATCTTGGCGCCTTCCGCAACCACGACGATGGAGAAGAGTTTGCCGCGCTCGTGGCGCTCTTTGAGAATCTTGACTGCCTGATCGATGTCGATTGGCTTCTCGGGAACGAAAATGACATCGGCGCCTCCGGCGATGCCAGAAGTAATCGCAATCCATCCGGCGTCGCGTCCCATGACCTCGCAGACGATGACCCGATTGTGAGCTTCCGCAGTGGAGTGCAACCGGTCGACCGCTTCGGTGGCAATGGAGACCGCGGTGTCGAAACCGAAGCAGGCGTCTGTTCCGCTCAGATCGTTGTCGATGGTCTTGGGAACGCCCACCACCTTGATGCCCTTCTGAACCAGCGCATTGGCCACACCCTGGGTGTCATCGCCTCCGATGGTGATCAGCGCGTCCAGCTGGTTGGCCTTGATGCTGGCCAGGCACTTGTCGATGCCGCCCTCCATCTTGCGCGGGTTGGTGCGTGAGGTGCGCAGGATCGTGCCGCCCAGCTGCAGAATTCCGGAGACAGTGTCGATGGTGAGCGGCTTGGTCTTGTTTTCAACCACGCCCCGCCAGCCTTCAATGAAGCCCACAAACTCGTCGTTGTGGTGAAAAATGCCTTTGCGCACGGCGGCCCGGATGACCGCGTTCAGTCCGGGGCAGTCGCCGCCGCCGGTGAGGATTCCAACTCGCATGGTGCTTCTTCTCCTTGAGTGCCTTGTGCATCATACTGCTGCGTTCACCAGAAAGAAATCCGAGCAGGAAGGAGCACTCCGCCCCGAGCAGGCAAACCTTTTTGAAGCAGCGGGTTATCGCGATCAACTTCTAGTGATGGAAGAGCTTCAATACGTCCGAGGCATTGGGTTGTTTATTGCCGTTGCCTAATATCTGCTGCTTGAGAATATTGCCGGCATTCTTTTCCAGCAGTTGGTTGAGATCGGCCTGAATTACTGGATTGGATGTGGTGCCGGTGATGTGCACGGGAATTCCGTTGGTGGCTGCCGTGCTGACCGCCTGGGCGAGGACGCCGCCGCCCGAGGCTAGTCCCGACAAGACACCGGAGTTGGCATTAATTTTGGCCACTACTTGAAAGTTGAGGGCGCCTTGCGGAGAGACGGTGCCGGCGCCTGTAGCCGTGCCGAGTTGTGGAACAGAGGCGTAGAGATTATCGATGCGCGTTCCCTGCGGGGATGAGTTCACGTTGGCGCGAACGGTCTGGATCTGTGTGCCTCCCTGGGAACCGGATGCCGGCTTTAACCCGCCAATCTTCGAAGAGAGGTCGAAGCCGGCCAGCCTGGTGTTGTCGACCTCGACGGGGCCACTGATGATAGGAGCAGTGGCCGGTCCGGTAATCGCGAGGTTCGCTGTGAGCGTGCCACCCTGCAAGCTTGAGCCGCTGGGCAAACGAACACCGGCGGCCGGCAACAGCGCCTCGACCTGGTTGATGGGCAGGTTGGGAGCAGCCAAGTGCAGCGCTAACGTCACCTGCGGGCCCGTCATCGAGTAGGTCCCGTTGATATGCACGGCCACCCCCCCAGTGTTGATACTCAAATCATTGATCTGACCATTTCTGGCATCCAGGTTGTGGTTGATGGTGTAGGTGATATTGACCGGATTTGGAGCAGGAGAGCCGTTGGCCGCCAGTTGCAGCCGGGCAGCATTGACGGTGCCGTTGGCGGTCAGGGTCTGACCGTTGGAAGTGATTTTGGCGGTGATGTCGGCAAGCATGGAGATGCCTTGGCTGCGCTGGACCACGCCTGCGGCGACGGGGTCAAAATGCTTCAAGTCAAGATTCGCATTCAGCGGCGTATCTGAAGCATCCTTTTGGTTTACGGGTCCGGCATCGCCCTTTACATCGAGTAAGCCGCCACCCGGCAGACTGGCCGAGACCGTGAAGGGGAAAGACTTGGCAAAGGAGAACTGCTCTGCCGACAGGTTCAGGTTGCTATAGGTAAACGGCGCTCCGGTGGCGGGCACATCAGAGACCACGGCAGTGCCGTTCTCTACCTTCATTTCACCCACGGTAAAGTTCGGAAGCGCGCTCTCCTTCTGTGCGTTTTGGGTGCGGCTTCCGGCGTTGCGCCCCATGTCGGAAAAGTTCCACGTTCCCTGCGCGTTATGAACCAGGTTGATCGACGGCGAATCGACCACAAAGCTGGTAACCAGCAACTGCCGATGGAAGAGCAGGGGCGCGACTTCCACCCCGATGTGCAGTGACTTGGCCTGGAGGAACGGCTTGGGGCTGAAGGCGGGATCGTCGGCGATGGAAATATTGTCGGCGACCAAGCTGCCGGAGAAGACGGAGAAGCTCAAATTGCCCAAGGTTACCTTGCGGCCGAGCGAATCGGAGAGCTGCGATTCCAGAGTGGGACGGAAGGTATTGGCATTGATGAAGAGCGGCACCAGCAGAACGGCAAGCAACAGAAGAACGACGACGGCGACGAGAATGCTAATCAGCGGATGCTTTTTCACTGGGAGACACCTCTACAAGAATTGGATGCGGCACCCTAACGATGGGCGGTAGATTCGTCGTGGTAGAAAGCGGCGATCTCTGCTGCGTAACGCTCGGCGACCACGCGCCGGCGCAGTTTCATCGTGGGGGTCAGCTCACCAGAATCCATCGACCACTCGTCGGGAACCAGGTGGAAGCGCTTGATGGTCTCAAAGTTCGCTAGACCTTCATTAACGCTGTGGACGAGGGCATTGTATTCCGCGTGGACTGTTGGATTCGTGACCAGGTCGGCGCGGGAGGAGAAGGCGATTCCCCGCTGCCGGGCCAGGTTCTCGAGCGCGGGAAAGTTGGGCGCGATCAGTGCGCTTATAAATTTGCGGCGATCGCCAACTAACACGGCGTTGGCGACCAGCACGCTCGCGTTCAGCTGGCTTTCGATCGGTTGAGGGGCGATCATCTTGCCCCCCGAGGTCTTGAGCAGCTCCTTTTTCCGGTCGGTGATGTAGAGGAAACCATCCGCGTCCTGGCGCGCGATATCGCCGGTGTGGAACCATCCGTCGGCTTCGATGGCTTGAGCGGTGGCTTCCGGTTTGTGCCAGTAGCCGGCAAAAACGAAGGGTCCCCTTACGAGCAACTCGCCATCAGCAGCGAAGCGGCATTCCACTGTCTCGATCGGTTTGCCCACGGAGCCGATGCGATGATCCCGGGCGTTGTTCAGGGCCAACACGGGCGAGGTTTCCGTAAGACCGTAGCCCTCGAAGATGCGAATGCCGACATCGGCAAACCAACCCGCGGTGTCCACGCCGAGCGGTGCTCCTCCGGCGATATAGTCGTGAACCTTGCCTCCGAAAGCCTGCTTCACTTTCTGGAAGACGAGTCGATCGGCCAGCCGCCAGCTCGGCGCCGAGGATGTTTGGCCCTTGAGAATCTGCTCCCGGTGGCGGTGCCCGGTAGCGAGAGCCCAGGCGAAGAGCTTCTTGAGAACCGGTTTGCTGCCCGCGCGGCGCTGGACTTCTTCCCGGATTTTCTCGTACACGCGGGGCACAGCGACAAAGACAGTGGGCTGAATGGTGGTAAGGGCTTTGGGCAGGTGCTCGAAGTGTCCGCAATAGGCAATGGTCGCGCCATAGCAGAAGAGAGCGTAGTCGAGATGGCGAGCCGTGATGTGGGAGAGGGGGAGAAAGGAGATGCAGGAGGAGTTGGGACCCCAGGAAAACGCGCGCGTGGAGTAGTTCAGGTTAGAGGCGATGTTGCCGTGGGTGAGCATCACCCCTTTAGGCTCGCCTGTTGTGCCCGACGTATAGATGAGGGTAGCCAGATCTTGCGGCTTCACGGCAAAGCTATGCAGCCAGTGCTCCATGTCTATGCCGGCTGCGGCGCTATCGCTATCTTTGAGCACCGAGGAGAGCGGCGTGGCTTCGCTGGCGGTGATGTCGTCCATGACGACGATACGCTCCAACGGCGTCCGGCTGCGGATGGAAGCAATCTTGTCGTATTGTGCCTTGGTTGAGACCACTGCGATGCGCGCGCCGGAGTCGATCAGCAGGAGGGCAATTTGCTCGGCTGTGAGCGTGGGGTAGATGGGCACATCCGCCGCGCCTAGCAGCAGGGTGGCGAAGTCCACCACCGGCCATTCCCAGCGATTTTCAGCCAGCAAAGCGATGCGGTCGCCCTTGACGATGCCCCAGGAGGCGAAGGCTTGAGCAGTGGCATATACGCGGGCTAAGAGTTCGCCGGTGGAGAAGGGGTGCCAGTTCCCGGATACATCCTGCCACAGTATCGCGCGCTCCCTCTTGCTGGCTGCGATCAGCGCGACAACATCCACTAAGGTTTCAAGGTTGAACATGAACGGGATTTAAAATGCCTGTCGATTGTACCCCGCGCTCACGGAAATGATGATGAAGGGGACGTGGGGCATCAGCTTGGGGGAAAAAGCAACTGCAGGTCCCTCCGCTTCGCTTCGCTCCGGTCGGGATGACAAAGTTTAAATTGGTTCCGCAGTTCAGATTCGGTGACCGGGACGGGAAGATCCCGGCGTTCCTCCGACGGGAGCGGCTGATGGACCAGTGACTCTTTCCATCCCTAGGTAACGGCCATTGAGTAAGCGCTGCACTCCCCCTTTGTTATCCCGAGGGACCTGCGGTTCAGCCAGTCGTGCGCCTAAGCCTGGGGTAGAGGCGTGAGGCGCACGAAGCGTGAGGAAAGGTTGGACCAATCGGAGAGGATCCAGCGCGCCCGGGTGCTGGCGGTCTTTTCCGCGTGCAGCAGGATGAGCTCACGGAGTTCCTCGGCCGCCGTAGAGTCGAGCTCGGAGAGAGGCTCCGGGGCAAGAAAGCTGGTGTGGTAACGGGTCTGAGAAACAAAGGCGCCATCTTCGTCGAAGACCCAGGCCAGACCGCCTGTCATCCCCGCGCCAAAGTTCTGGCCCGTAGAGCCGAGCACCGCCACCAGGCCGCCGGTCATGTATTCGCAGCCATGGTCGCCCACGCCCTCGATCACTGCCAGCGCTCCTGAGTTGCGCACCGCAAAGCGCTCCCCGGCTCGTCCGGCGGCAAAAAGCGAGCCGCTGGTAGCCCCGTAGAGAGCGACATTGCCGAGGATGACATGCAGCTCGCTTTGCCGCGCCGCGCGCCCTTGCCCACGGAGAATCAGTTCTCCTCCGCACAGCCCCTTGCCCACAAAATCGTTGGCCATGCCCTCGAGCACAAGCTGCATGCCCGGGACGGCGAAGGCTCCGAAGGATTGGCCGGCAACGCCGGTCAATTTGAAGCTTAGCGGCGACTCCACATGATCCAATCCATGCCAAACCAGCTCCCCGGCCAGCCGGGCACCGAGGGTGCGATGCTTGTTGGCGATCGTGGCTTCCACCGAGAAGGGTTCATTCGCCGCCCGGGCAGCCAGTGCCGGCTGCACCCAGGCGTTATCAATGGCGGCGTGGTCGGCGGGGCGGCGGTTGCGTTGGCCCTGCCAGCGAACATGGCCCGCAGCAGCCGGCGCCAGCAATGCACTCAGGTCCAGTCCGCCGGCAGCGCTCACTTGCTCCAGCAGGTCGATGCGGCCGGTAGCGGCCTCGAGCGAGGGCAGGCCGAGCGAGGCCAGCAGCATCTGGATATCACGCGTCAGCTCCTCGAAAAAGCGGATGACATTGGCCGGCTTGCCGCGGAATTTCGCCCGCAAATCGGGCCTTTGCGTGGCAATGCCCGTAGGACAAGTGTTGAGATGGCACTGGCGCGCCATGTCGCAGCCCAGGGCTACCAGGACCGCGGTGCCAAAGGCGAATTCATCGGCGCCTAGGAGGGACGCGATGAGCACGTCACGGCCCGTTCGCAGCCCGCCGTCGCAACGCAGGCGCACCCGCCCCCGCAGACCGTTCTGCATCAGCACCTGCTGCGCTTCGGCTAGCCCCATCTCCCAGGGATTGCCGGCATACTTGATGCTGGAGAGGGGCGACGCGCCGGTGCCCCCGGAGTGACCCGCGATCACGATGTAGTCCGCGTAGGCCTTCGCTACCCCAGCAGCGACCGTGCCGACTCCGCACTCCGAGACCAGCTTGACGCCGATAGCTGCGCGAGGATTCACCCGCTTAAGGTCGAAGATCAGCTGAGCCAGATCTTCAATGGAGTAAATGTCGTGATGCGGCGGAGGGCTGATGAGCGCCACTCCGGGTTGCGCATGGCGCAGGCGCGCGATCAGCTCGGTGACCTTATGGCTGGGGAGCTGGCCACCTTCGCCCGGCTTCGAGCCCTGGGAGATCTTGATCTCGATCTCCTCGGCGTGGGCGAGATATTCGGTGGTGACCCCAAAGCGCGCGGACGCCACCTGCTTCACCTTGTTATTAAGGATCGCGGGAGCTCCGGGATAGGCCGGGTAGTGAGTCGGATCTTCCCCTCCCTCGCCGGTGTTGGAGCGAGCGCCAAGCTGGTTCATGGCCTCGGTGATGGTCTGGTGCGCTTCCGGGCTCAGCGAGCCCAGGGACATGGCGGAGGCGATGAAGCGGCGCACGATGGTGGAGGATCCTTCCACCTGGTCCAACGGCAGCGGCGCGGCGGCAGGACGAATCTCCAACAGGTCACGCAGCACCGTGGGCTTGTTCTCGGCCGCCTGGGTGCTGAAAGCGGTCCAGGCCTGGCCGGGCAGCACGGCTGCTGCAGCCGCACCGCGGGCGCTTCCGGTTACGATCTGCAGGGCTTTTACGGTTTGCGGCTGCCAGCCATGCGGCTCTGCACGATCGTCTTTGCGGAAACGAACCCAGCCATAGTCCGGCAGGGTTTTGGCTTCTCGCTGTGCAACCGGCGCCTGCGCGGTGGCCGTCGGTGGCTGCGAATCCTGCTGCCCATCCTGGTTGATTGCATTGACCAGCGCTGGTTGGCTGTCCTCATCCTGGGCCGCGGCCCAACGATCGCGCACAGCGACTTCCAGCTCGGCGAAGCCGATGCCGGAGATAGGCGATGGCGTCCCTTCAAAACAACGCTCCACCACCTCGTGGTCGAGGCCGAGGATGTCAAACAGATGGGCGCCGCGATAGCTGTCGACTACGGAAATGCCCATCTTCGACATAATCTTGGCCAAGCCGAGGTCGAAGGCATGGAGCATGTTGGCTTCGCCTTTTTCCGGGTCCAGATTGCGCGCCGTTTCCAGGGCCAGCCAGGGGCAGACCGCCCCTGCTCCGTAGCCGAAGAGGACGGCGGCGTGGTGCAGGTCACGGCAGTCGCCGGACTCTACCGCCAAGCCGGCTTGGGTACGAACCCCGGCATGCACCAGGGCATGATGCACCGCTCCGGTTGCCAGGGGCATCGGGATAGGAAGAAGCTCAGCCCGTCCACCCGGTTGGGTGATGGCACGGTCGCTGAGCAACAAGATGGCTGCCCCGCCACGCACCAGGTCGATGGCCCGCGCGCAGAGATCGTCGATCGCCTGGCGCAGGTTGCAAGTTGGCGTAAAGACGCAGTCCAGAACCGCCAGCGGCATCTCGTCGGCCAAGGCGTGCTCGCGATTGCGCAGCGCATGCATCTGGCCCAGGGAGAGAAAGGGCGACTCCAGCGAGAGGCCGGGAATGCGCGCAGCGGTATTCAGCAGGTGCGGCCAGGGGCCGAGACGGGTGTGCAACTGCACCACAATCGACTCCCGCACCGGATCGATGGCCGGATTGGTCACCTGGGCAAAGCGCTGCCGGAAGAAGGCATACACCGGCCGCGGCGCATGCGCCAGCGGGGCTATCGGCGTATCGTCACCCATCGACCATACTGCGTCCTTGCCGTCGCTGGCCATGGGAGCCAGCACCATGCGGACATCTTCGCGGGTGTAGCCAAAAGCCTGCTGCAGCTGGGTCAAATCCTCCACCGCCGGGGTAAATGGGGCCGGCTCCAGATGCGTATCTTCGACCAGCGCTCCGTAGGTGGTGAAACGGTCAAATTCCTTCAGCAACTGATCGTCTTCGAGCAGCTGATGCGCATCCAGGTCGGCCACCAGCATTTCGCCCGGACCGAGACGGCCGCTATGGATGATCTTCTCCGGATCCAGGTCCACCAGGCCGGCTTCTGATCCGGCGACCACCAGGGCGTCTTCGGTCAGAAAAAAGCGGCAGGGGCGCAGGCCATTGCGGTCCAGGGCTACGCCCACCAGGTGGCCGTCAGCAAAGGCCAACGCCGCCGGGCCGTCCCAAGGCTCAACGCAGTCCGCGTGATAGCGAAGAAAAGCAGAGTCCTTCTGCCGGCCGGCGGGAGGTAGCAGCATTCTGACCGCTTCGGCGATGCTGCGGCCGTTGCGCGCCAGCAATTCCACCACCTCGTCGAGGCTGGTCGAGTCCGATCCGTTGGCGGTCAGGATGGGGTGACATTCCGCGGGGATGGTAGCCGCCCGGGCATCCATGCGGGCCCGATTGCCCCAGACGGTGTTGATTTCCCCGTTGTGAGCCAAGGCCCGCAGCGGTTGGGCCCGATCCCACGAGGGCGCGACGTTGGTGGCATAGCGCTGGTGGAAGATGGCGAAGGGAGTCCCGTAGCGCGGGTCGGCCAAGTCCGGGTAAAACTCCGACAGCAGGCGCCCGGCACACATGGCCTTGTAGACCACGGAATAGGACGAGAGCGAACAGACATAGCCGGAAGCGTCGGCCTCGCGCTCGAATTGCTTGCGCGCCAGGTAGAGGCGGCGCTCGAAATGCTCCGAATCGCCGGCCGTTACCAGCACCTGGCGGATGACCGGAATGCTGGAGAGGGCGATCTCGCCCAGAACCTCTTCACAGGTGGGGACCACTCGCCACGCGAGCACGTCCAGCTTTTGCGCTGCCAGCGCTCGCTCCAGGGCCTGCCGGCCGGCGCTCGATTCGCTGGGGAAGAAGATGACACCCACGCCCAGCGGCTGCCCGGCGGCGAGTGAGATGCCGCTGGAGGCAAGCAAAAATTCCCGCGGAATCGCGGTCATGATGCCCACTCCATCGCTGCTCTTGCCGTCGGAGGCAATGGCTCCGCGATGGGCCAGACGAGCCAGGGCGGTGAGGGCTTGGGTCAGAATTTCATGGGAGGGGAGATTGCGCAGCGTAGCCACGAAACCGACCCCACAGGAGTCGTGGTCAAAGCGAGGATCCAATAGGGTAGGGACAGAACTGCGCTCCAGCGACTTTGAGGCAAAGAAACCCATACGTAACTATAATCCCCGTTTCCGTGACAAGCAGCCGGCAATTAAATTTTCTTTCGCACCACGAGGGGCAACGGCGGCGGCGTGACTTTTACTTAAAAAAAGACATCCATTCGTTGACAAAAGGACTCTGTATATTTATACATGTGAATGTATTTTTATGCACACCGAGCGCGGCCGTCGGCCGCGCTCTGACTTTGCAGCCAAAAATGGAGCCTGACCGCTGTCATCAGGCGGTAACCAGAAGGAAAGCATAATGAAGCAGGATCGGCACAGTGCCATTCGGGAACTCGTGGCCGGCGCGCCCATCGGCAGCCAGGATGAGTTACGGCGCCGGCTGGTCAAGCGTGGTTTCGAGGTGACTCAGGCCACGCTCTCGCGCGATATACACGAGCTGCATCTCTACAAAGGTCCGAACGGCTATGCGGTACCGAACGGCGTCGCGTTGGACGAGGACGATTCCCTGCCCGGAACGGGCGAAATGCTGAACAGCTTCGGAATGAAGGTGAAACAGGCGCTCAACCAGCTGGTGCTGATCACGACCAGCGGGAGTGCCCAGCCGGTCGCGCTGGCGATCGATGGCGAAGATTGGCCGGAGGTGGTCGGGACCATCGCCGGAGATGACACGGTCCTGATTATTTGCCCCGACCAAAAGCGGGCGACCCAGTTGCGGGAACGCCTGGAAGCCATGATCGGATAATCGGCTCATGCGTGAGGAATCGATACAAACCGCGGTTGCAGGGGTCAGCGGCTACGCCGGCCTGGAGCTGGCGCGTCTGCTCCTGCACCACCCTGCCCTGAAGGGGCGGCCGCCGGTCTTTGTCGGCCGCGACGCGGAAGCAGTCCGGCTGACTGAGATGCATCCCCAACTGGCCGATAACAACGGCAGCTCTGGATTGCTGGTCGAACCTTTCTCCTGGGAGCTGATAAAGGACCGCAGCGTGGAACTGATTTTTCTGGCGACGCCGCACGAGCAATCGCGGAGCTGGGTGCCGGAAGCGCTGGAGCACGGATTGCGGGTCGTGGATTTGAGCGGAGCATGGCGGCTGCGGGAAGCGGAAAATCGTGCCGTCTATCATTTCCACGATGCGGATGCGGTTCTGGCCGAGCGGGTGCAGACCGGGAGTGTCTATGGTTTGCCGGAGCTGCATCGGGCTTGTATCCGCAATGCGCAACTGGTGGCTAACCCCGGATGCTATGCCACCTCGATCATTCTGGCGTTGAAGCCACTGGTGGCCGCAGGCTGGGTGGATCTGGAGCGGGGGATCATTTGTGATTCCAAGTCGGGTGTCTCTGGCGCGGGCAAAGCACCCACCGCCACTACCCATTTCATGTATGCCGCGGATAATCTCTCCGCCTATGCGGTCTTTGGCCATCGCCATATGGGCGAGATGCTGGAGCAGTTGGACCTGGAAGAGTCGCAGATCATTTTTACCCCGCACCTGTTGCCGATTCCGCGGGGTATCCTCTCCACCACCTACGTGACCTTGCGGGAGAAGAAGGAAACGGCCGAGGTGGAAGCGTGCTTCCGTGGGTTCTATGCGTCGAGCCCCCTGGTGCGGGTGAGCACGAAACTGCCGCAGATACAGTATTCGGTGCATACAAATTACTGCGACATCGGCTTCAAGCTGGCCAAAGACGGGCGGCGCTGTGTGATTGTTTCCTGTTTGGACAACCTGCTCAAGGGAGCGGCCGGGCAGGCGGTAGAGAACATGAACTTGATGTGCGGATGGGACGAAGTGGAGGGGCTGGCATGAAATTCGTGGTCAAACTCGGTGGCACGGCCTTGGAAGATCAGGCCCTGCTGCACGGCTGTGCGCGTGCGATTGCCATGCTGGCGCAGGACGGCAACCAGGTAGCCGTGGTGCATGGCGGCGGCGCCGCACTGACCCGCACCCTGAAGCAGATGGGCAAGAAGAGCGAGTTTATCGCCGGCCTGCGCATCACCGATGCCGAAACCCGCGATGCCGCGCTGATGGTGCTGGGCGGCCGGGTGAACAAGGAGCTGGTAGCGGCGCTGGGCGGGCACGGCCAGGCGGGCGTAGGCCTTTCTGGCGGCGACGGATTGATCTTCCGCGCGCGCAAAAAACGCACCACCCCGGACCTGGGATTTGTGGGCGAGATTGTGGCCTCGGATACGCGCTGGCTCGATGCCATCTGGAAGATGGGCGCGGTGCCGGTGATTTCCAGCCTGGCGCTGGGCTTCGACGGCGAGTACTACAACATCAATGCCGATGAAATGGCGTCGGCCTGTGCGGTCGCTTGCAAGGCCGATGCGCTGGTCTTTCTTACCGACGTGCCGGGCGTGCGCGGATCCAACGGCGAGGTGATGCGCTGGTTGAGCGTGGATCAGATTGCCGGCTTGACGCGGGAAGAGGTGATCAGCGGGGGCATGCTGCCCAAGCTGAACGCGTGCCGCGAGGCGCTGCTGGCGGGGGTTAAGAGGGTGCGCATTCTGCCCGCGGATGCGGCATCTGTATTACCTGATCTGTGTTCGACGCGGGTACTTCAAGGGACTGAGGTGATGGTGGCATGAAGCTGGAAGCGATACAGGCGGCAGAGGCTAAGCTGCTGCTCCCCACGTATGAGCGCAATCCGATTCTCTTTGTCGGCGGTTCAGGTATGTACCTGATCGATGACAACGGGGAGCGGTATCTCGATCTGCTCAGCGGAATTGGCGTCAACGCATTGGGCTATGCACACCCTGCGGTGACCCATGCCATCGAGCAGCAGAGCCGCAAGCTGGTGCATATCTCGAACCTGTACTTCCATGAAGGGCAGGCGGAACTGGCGCTGCGGCTCACGGAGCGGACCGGCCTCGACCGCGCCTTCTTTTGCAACAGCGGGACGGAGGCTTGGGAAGCAGCGATGAAGCTGGCGCGCGCCTACTCCTCCCTCAAGCGGAGTGAAGGCAAGGCCTTGGGCACCAGGTTTCTGGCGCTGGAAAACAGCTTCCATGGGCGGACCATGGGGGCGGTATCCACTACTCATAAGGAAAAGTACCGCGAACCGTTCCAGCCGCTGGTGCCGGGAGTGGACTTTGTGCGCTTCAACGATGTGGATCATCTGCGCGCCAGCTTGTCGAATGAGGTCTGCGCCGTTTTGATCGAACCCATACAGGGCGAAGGCGGAATCCGTCCCGTGTCGCAGGAGTTCTTTGCTGCCGCGCGCGAGCTTACCAAATCGACCGGCGCGCTGCTGATTGCGGATGAGATTCAGTCCGGCCTGGGACGCACCGGCAAGTGGTGCGCCTATCAACAGTTTGGCATTCAGCCCGATGTGACCACCCTGGCCAAGCCGCTGGCCGGCGGCCTTCCGCTGGGAGCCATGCTGTGCAGCGAGGAAGCGTCGCACGGGATCCATCCCGGCTTGCACGGAACCACCTTCGGCGGCGGCCCGTTGGCTTGCGCCGTAGCCATCGCTGTGATTGACGCGATCGAGAAGGACGATTTGCTGGGCAACATCGCTAAGAACGGCGCCTACTTCAAGCACCAGTTGCATGATGTCGCGGCCAGGCACGAGAGCGTGGTCGACGTCCGCGGTATGGGGCTGATGCTGGCCATGGATCTGAACTCCGCCGAATTAGCCAAGCGGGTGGTGGCGAAGATGCTTGAGCGCCACATCCTGATCAACCGCACCAACGAGACCGTCCTGCGTTTTCTACCGCCGTACATCATCGGGCGGGAGCACGTGGATATGGCGATCTCCGCATTGAACAGTATTTTGAGCGAAGAAGGGGCCGGCGTGCACGGTATGGCCGCGGCGCATCAAAACACAGGGGGGCCACGGAATGGCTAGCAAAGCTTTATTTGTCGATGAAAGGGCAGTACATCAGGAGAGCAGCATGCTGGCTCAAGCTTCCGTGACGCTCGCCGGGCGCGATCTTTGCTCCATTGCCGATCTTTCGCAGGCGGAAATCGCCGCCATCATGGAACTGGCTCATGCCATCAAGGCGACGCCGGGCGATTATCGCTATTCTCTCGATGCGCGGCAGATGGTGATGTTTTTCGAAAAGGCCTCCCTGCGCACGCGGCTGACCTTTGAAGCCGGAATGAATACTCTGGGCGGTTCGGCGATGTTTGTGGACCAGACGCAATCGCCACTCGGAGAACGCGAATCGCTGGCCGATATCGCGCGCAACGTGGAGCGCTGGGTGAGCCTGATCGTGCTCCGCACCTATGCCCATGAAACCATCACCGAGATGGCGGAGTACGCCCGGGTTCCGGTGATCAATGCGCTCAGCGACCTGGAGCATCCGTGCCAGGCCCTGGCTGATTTCATGACTATCGAAGAACGCTTTGGTACGGCACGCGGGGTTAAGTTCACCTACGTGGGGGATGGTAACAATGTCTGTCACTCATTGATGCTGACCGCTGCCCTGCTGGGCGCGGACTGCACCGTGGCCTCGCCCAAAGGGTACTTCCCTAAACAGGAGGTCACTGCCCAGGTGCGCAAGATCGGGGAGGAGTCCGGGGCCACACTTACGCTGACCCATGATGTCGTGGGCGCGGTACGCGGCGCCGATGCGGTGTATACCGACGTTTGCACCAGCATGGGTTTTGAGCATGAAGTGACCAAGCGGGCGCCCATCTTCAAGCCTTACCAGGTGAACGAGGCATTGATGGCTCACGCTGCGCCCCAAGCTGTGTTCATGCACTGCCTGCCCGCGCATCGCAATGCCGAGGTTACGGATGCAGTGCTGGATGGGCCACAGTCCGTTGTCTTTGAGCAGGCGGAGAACCGCCTGCACGCCCAGAAGGCGCTGATGGTCCTGCTGCTGGGCGGCGGCCGGGCCGGGTCCCGCGATGGGGCGAGAGCCTGATCGTGGCTTCAGAGGAACCCAGGACTTGCGTCCTGGGTAATTTTCAGCCGTCCCTGCGGGACTTTTCTGATTTTCGGAGCATACCCAGGACTTACGTCCTGGGCTACTCTCGGCCGTCCCTAACGGGACTGAAGGCCTTGGTAGTTTGAAGGAGTTTTGCAATGTCGAAGAAGGTTGTTCTTGCTTACTCGGGTGGTCTCGACACCTCGATCATTATTCCCTGGCTCAACGAGAACTACGGTATGGATGTAATCGCCATGATTGCTGATGTAGGACAGGGAGAAGACCTGGACGCGGTGGTGGCAAAAGCCTATGCTACGGGCGCCAAAAAGGCAGTGGTGCTCGACCTGCGCGACGAGTTTGTGCGCGACTATGTCTATCCTACGGTGCGCGCCGGCGCTATCTATGAGCACAAATATCTGCTGGGTACCTCGATTGCACGGCCGGTGATCGCCAAGCACCAGGTCGAAGTGGCGCTCCAGGAGGGCGCCGAGGCAGTGGCCCACGGCTGCACCGGTAAAGGCAATGACCAGGTTCGTTTCGAGCATGCCTACCAGGCGCTGGCGCCGGATCTCAAGGTGATCGCTCCCTGGCGCGAATGGACGCTGAAGTCGCGCGAAGACTGCCTGGACTATGCCGAAGCCCACGGCATTCCGGTGGCGGCCAGCCGGGAGAAGATTCACTCCCGGGACCGCAACCTGTGGCACATCAGCCATGAAGGTGGTGAGCTCGAGAATGCCGGCAACGCACCTTTGCCGAGCACCTGGGTCATGACCCGCTCGCCCCAGGAAGCGCCCGACCGCGAAGAAGTGGTGGAGATCGGCTTTATCGAAGGCAAGCCCGTCTCGGTGGACGGGATGCAGTTGGACCCGGTGCAGATCGTGGAACTGCTGAATGAGATCGGCGCGCGCAATGCCATCGGCCGCATCGACCTGGTGGAGAACCGCTTCGTCGGTATAAAGAGCCGCGGCCTATACGAGACTCCTGGCGGCACTTTGATCACCACCGCGCATCGCGAGCTGGAGGCATTGACGCTCGACCGCGAAGTGATGCACTACAAGCAGCACGTGGCCCTGAAGTATGCCGAGCTGGTCTACTTCGGTCTCTGGTTTACTCCGCTGCGCGAAGCCCTGGACGCCTTCGTCGAAAATACCCAGAAGCATGTCACGGGGTCCGTCAGCCTCTCTCTGTACAAAGGCAACATCAGCGTCGCCAAGCGGCACTCGCCGTTCTCGCTCTACTCCGACGATCTGTCTTCGTTCACCATGGGCGACAGCTACGATCAGAAAGACGCCAAGGGCTTCATCCAGATTCTGGGGCTGCCTGCTCGTACCCGGGCGCGGCTGCTGCAGAAGAAAGAGGCTCACCAGTGAAGATGTGGTCTGGCCGCTTTCGCGAGCCACTGGACCCCTTTTTCGATCACTGGCAACGCTCGATTCATTTCGACCGGCAGATCCTGATGGACGAGACACGCGCCAGCAAAGCGCATGCTCTCGCGCTGCAGGCTGCCGGCGTGCTGTCCGCAGACGAGTGCTCGAAGATCTGCGCCGCGCTCTCGGAAATCACGAAGACTTATGCACGCCTGTCCAGGGATACGCCGGGATACAAGGACGCTGAGGACATTCACCACTTCGTGGAATTGAAGCTGGTGGAGTTGCTGGGCAACCTCGGCCTGAAGCTGCACACTGGCCGCAGCCGCAATGAGCAGATCGCAACCGACCTCCGGTTGCATGTGCGGGACCGGATCGGCGACTTGTTGGCTCATCTTGCGGCTTGGGCTGGGCAGCTGGTCGAGCGAGCCAGGGAGGCCGGCGATGCGGTTATGCCCGCCTACACCCATCTGCAACGGGCCGAACCGGTGCTGATCGCCCATTGGCTGCTGGCCTATGTGGAGATGTTGCTCCGCGATGCCTCGCGGTTTGAGGACTGCGCAACCCGGCTGAACTATTGCCCGCTCGGGTCAGGCGCGGTGGCCGGCGCGACGCTGGCCCTGGATCGCCATATCGCCGCGCACGAACTCGACTTTACCGCTCCTACAGCCAATAGCATGGATGCGACCAGCGACCGCGATTTTGTGCTGGAGTTCCTGCAGGCGCTCACTTTGCTTGCGCTGCATGCCAGCCGCTTTGCGGAAGAGATTACGCTGTTCGCCACGGCGGAGTTCGGCTTTGTTGATTTGCCGGAGGCCTTCTCCACCGGGTCGAGCGCCATGCCGCAGAAGAAAAATCCGGATTTGACGGAGTTGGTGCGGGCTAAGGTGTCCCGTATCAATGGAGCTGCCCAGACGGTCACCATGCTGCTCAAGGGACTGCCACTCGCCTACAACAAGGACCTGCAGGAGACCCAGGAGCCACTCTTCGCCGCCGGCGGCCAGGCCCACACGATGCTTATCGTCCTGGCGGGTTTCACGAAGGCGCTGAAGTTTCGCACAGACCGCATGCGCACGGCGTGCGAGAGCGGTTTTTTGAACGCAATGGCCGCCGCAACGTATCTAGTGCATAAGGGTGTTCCCTTTCGCACGGCTCACGAAAAGATCGGCCAAGCGATCCGCTATTGTCTTGATAAGGGATGCGAGTTGGACGGGTTGACCCTGGATGAGTTAAAGCAATTCGGGTCTGAGTTTGAATCGGACTTCTTCGCGGCGATCACGCTGGAAGCGACACTCGATTGCCACGATGTGTACGGCGGCACCGCGCGGAGACAAGTGCGCGAAGCACTCGCTGACGCTGCGATGCGCGTGCGTGCCCTCGCGGATGCACATGGCCATGTGGCCGTGGGTCCGGAGGAGGCAAGACTTTCCGCGGTCATGGGACAGATAGATGGAAATACGTAAGGCGCGGCTTCAGGACGCGTCCAACATATACGAACTAGTGAACAGCCTGTCGCAGGATGGCACGCTGCTGCGGCGCGCCTTTGCGGAGATTTGCGAGAACGTCCGCGACTTTACTGTCGCTGAGTCAGACGGGGGCATCTTCCAGGGCTGCGGCGCGCTGCACCTCTACGGTCCGCATCTGGCCGAGGTGCGGTCCATTGTGATGCGTCCGGAAGCCAAGAGCAGAGGCACAGGCGGGATGCTGCTGCAATCGTTGCTGGATGAAGCCGAGGATCACGGCGTGGGCTGTGTCTGTCTCTTCACCCGCATCCCCGATTTCTTCTTCCGCCACGGCTTTCGCGTGGTGGAGGATCGAACCGCCCTGCCCGACAAGATCTACAAGGACTGCCAGAACTGCCCCCGGCTCTACCGCTGCGATGAAGTAGCGATGGCGCGCGGCCAGATTCCCAGGGTTTCGATCCTGGGTACCAGGATCAAGGCCGAACAGTTGGTTCGTCTTACGGGGTAAGTAGTATCAACTCATGAACTCCCTGGTTCCCTCACGTAGGCCGGGTGCCCCATATCTCGCTCGTTTTTCGCGAGATGTGGGATTCCACTGAGGTTAACCGCTAAGTGCATCGGATGATCGAGAGCCAGAGGGAAAGAGCATTGGAATCCCACATCTCGCGAAAAACGAGCGAGATATGGGGCACCCGGCTTTTGTGAGGGAACCAGGGCTCATCAAGCCGCTAGGACAGATCCGGAGGATTCGGCGCGCTTTTTTTTTGCGGTACCCGGCGCAGGGTCTCTCTCATCATCGCGCGGACCGCGTACCAAGTAATGAGTTCTTCCTTGGAGGAAGCGCTCCTGCATACAACCCCCTTTCTCCCGACGTCCTTAGCTGCCTATTTTCCGAGTTGCACTCCACCCAGTCTCTTCAGCTGCTGTGAAGGCTCGCCCGTGATGGGTGCGAATGCTACCCGTTCTTGGTCGGACCGCAGAAGCAAGTAGGCTTCCCCCTTACGAACTGGCAGTTCCAGAATAGAGTCCGAACTCCTCGTGACCGTCTTTCCTCGCGCATCCATAACTTCCACCGGTTGTCCCGGCCATGGATTTCGGATGTGCAGAGTCTCCGTTGCTCCAGCCTCGATGGCGACCGTGGTGGGCACGCCGGCCCGAACCTGCACATCGACCCTGGTGCGATCACGCACCCAAACGCTACCGTCAAAATCCCACTGCGATGGGGTTGCAGGCGCAATGCGAATCAGGCCGTCATAGTCCTGCACCAGGGCCTCTGCGAGCGCCAGGGCCACGATGCCTTCCTGCTCGACGTAGAACTCTCCTGCGGGACCACCCCAGTTGGCGAAGCCATTTATGTATTTTTGGTATCTCTCGGTCAGCGCGATCAACGTCGAGCGCACTTCATCGCTGAGGCCGAGCCGGGCAGCCTGCACCGGATCAAAGCTCCAGTCCTGGTGAACCGGGTAGGGGCGGGTGGCATAAGTGGATTTGGCGAGCGCCAGCATGGGCGAGCTATCGCCGATCAGGTTGTAGGGCCATACGGGCTCCAGGCCTATGTTCTCCTCGTTATGTTCAACCGCCGCTGGATCATATGACTCGGCAATGACCGTTTGCTTTCCGCCGGCGACGGTTTTCTCGGCTTGAGGAAAAGGGGGAATCTGGCTTAGCTCCGCATTGAGTTGTTGAACCAGTTGGCTATCAGTGTGCAGCAGTCTTGCTGCCTGGACAACGGCGGGAAAGAGGGCCGAGCGGGCGGACAGATCAGTGGTCGGATCAATGGTGTCCCACTGTTGTTCGTGTGCATTCGACGGATGGGTATGCATTTTGCCGTCAGCGCCACGGGTTTCATAGGCGAGCAGGAACTGTGCACTCGCGGCCATGACCGGGTAGTTCGAGGCCAGAAAGGCCCGGTCTCCTGTGGCCAGATATTGCCGCCAGATCCAAAGCGAAACCTCCGCGCCAGTGGATAGAGTACGGGCGTTGTAATAGGGGCGCGAGTTAGCGTCGCAGTCCAGACCGATGACTCCAGGCTTCGACGGATCCCAATCGCCCTCATATTCCACCCCCGCTCCATTGAAGCGCATGGTCTCCGGTACACAGATCCCCGGACGCCCTGCCATGTGCTTCGATGTCCAGGCCTTGATGTTGGCAAGGTTCTCGCGATACAGGCGGAAGTACGGGGCGTTCAATTCAGGCACGCCTGCATCTATATTTGCGGCGACCTGCATGCGAAGGTTCCAGTGCCAGAAAGCGGCCGGATCCCAATGATGAAGATCCTGCACGGCGGAGAAAAGGTCGGCGATACCCGCCTGCGAACCAGGAAATCTGTCGCCGTTCTCCGCAGCAGCGGTATAGAGATAGAGGTTGCGAAGGTTCTCAAGGTACTCTCCGGAACCATCTCCGGATGTGAGTTTGATGAGTCCTGCGCGATGCCAGAACGCGTGCCACCAGGCGATGTGTTCCTGGGGATCAGAGTTTGCTAACGCGCTGTCGATGCCGGCCACCTGGCTTTTCAAACCGCTGTAGTGAGGACTCGCGACCATCACCCGAAAATGCCCATCCTCCGCGGGCTTGAAGGTGACCGTGACGGATCGAGGGCTGGTCACCGCGACCGACGCTTCACGACCCGTTGTGGTGATGGCGGCAAGGGCTCCGAATGTTTCGCCGGATGCTTCGGGGCCATAGTGGTCGATCCAGGTTTGTTCGAGCATGCCCACTTTATGCGCAGCAGTGGCGTTGGGCTTGCGGGGTTCCCAGAGGCGCAGTATGGCGGTCTGGGTCACATTCGGATCTGCGCCGGTTACATCCACGACGAACGTATCGGTCGATTCCTGGACGTAAGCGATGAGTCTGATTCCGCCGCCGTGTTCGACCAGAGATCCGTTGTACAAATCGAGACGCCCGCTGAAATCCTTGGCCGAGGTAAGCGCGGCGAGGCCGGGTATAACCAGCTGTCCTGGGGAATCTCGATGGGGCAAGGTATCGGCGCGGTTCAGTTGGGCGGTGAATCCGTCGGCAGCCCAGACGGCGATGCCCAGCCTTCCGTTGCCCATCGGCATTGCTTCGGCAGGCTTAGTGTTGGGTTGACTCAACACAATGTCAGATCGGCCTAACAGCCCGGCGGTATCGACAACAAAATGTCCGGCCTTCCACGCGGTCGTTGAAACATGTTCCCCGCCCTGCGCGAGCGCGTTCGGCTGCGTGGAGACGAGACCGAGTAGGACAACAAGATAGAACGAATTCCGCGATGTTAGACGCATCCTTCTGGTTTACCACTTTGTTTCGAGTGCAGCCAGAGAAGCGCCGAATAGATGAGTGCTAAACTTGCGAAGCAACGGAGGGAGACCAGCAAATGCGCAGCAAGCGTGGGTTAGAGAATGAGGAATCCCGGGAGACAGCAGCTGAGGGATTTGCATCTACCTGCAGCGTCCTGGCAGTGGGGCTTTTTGTGCTTACCTTCGTGTTTCAGAACTTCGTGATCCCCTCGTCCTCAATGGCCAGCACGCTTCTTGCCGGCGATCATGTAGTGGTAGAGCGCGAAACGCTGGCGCCGGCGGCAAAGTGGGCGGGCTTCATGCACTACCGCGAGGTGCATCGTGGAGACGTTGTTGTCTTCTACAAGCCAACCGTGGAAGCCAACGGTGAACACCTATTTTTGGTCAAGCGGGTGATCGGCATTCCCGGCGATCGCATTCATCTGCGCAACGGCATCGTCTACCTCAACGGTGTGGCCCAGGACGAGCCTCAGGCTGCCAAGCCTACGCCCGCGAACTACGACCCTTACGTAGATGACTTCCCCTCAGTGAATCCCTCTGCGGAGCCTGAGGTTACGGCGGAATGGTCCGCCAGCCTCCCCGCCCACGTGCAGGGTCCGGACCTGGTCGTACCTCCCGGGAATTATTTCGTTATGGGCGATAACCGCACCAACAGTATGGACAGCCGGTTCTGGGGTTTTTTGCCGCGGCAGAACATCTTAGGGCGACCTCTCTTCGTCTACTGGTCGATTGTGACCCCGGAATCCGGCATCGATGAGGCCCCGCTGGCAGAGCGAACCGAATCTGCCCTTCATGAGGTCATTCACTTCTTCGATGAGACTCGATGGAGCAGGACGTTTCACCGGATTCAATAACTGGTTCGTGTGAACCGGCGGTATTACCCGGACGCAAAGGCCCAATGGCGTTCTTTTCCGCGCGTCTAGGCCCCGAAAGAGAAGTTACGTTTAAGTTAACCGCAGATCCTTCCACTCTTCCGTCAGAAATTCCACTTTGGGAATGCATCCGAAAATGGATCTTGTAGCACTCCGTAGCCCGGATTTCTTGCGCGCAGATTCGTTCGATGAAAGTACCTTCGTAACAGCATTGCTTCGTTATAGATTGCATCACAACCCAGGAGGAGAGTTCATGAAAGCCTATTGTGTAATACTGTGCAGCCCCTCTTTCATCAGCCCCACATCCCACCCGCGTACCAAGCGCTTTTATGTCGGAGCCGTCACGGCAAACAAAGCGATACGCACAGCGTCCGAGTTGAACCCCGGTTTCCGTGTCCTAGGTATCGAGCATAGCGACCTGCTAGCCCCGTACGCGTTAAGCTAATCTTGCAATAGCGAGGTGGCCGGTGCGAAAAGAAATCGTTGGACAAAAGACGGGTGCGGCAGAGACGCAGGCCGGTGCCGCGTGGCTCGATCTAACTTCGATCGCTCGCGTACAGCTCACATCGGAAGATTCGGCCTTGCCGATCGAAAATGCGCTGAGCACGAACGCCGAGCTCAATGAGCTTGGCTGGCGCGCTGCCAGTCCGGGAGCGCAGACAATCACAGTCTTGTTCGATGTACCGCAACGCATTCGGCGGATAGCCCTGCATTTTGTCGAACGGAACATGGAGCGCTCCCAGGAGTTTCTGCTGCGCTACTCTTCCGCCAAAGAGACCGACCGTGAGATCGTGCGCCAGCAATGGACTTTTAGCCCAAATGGCTCCCCGCAGGAGGTCGAAGACTATGCGGTCGAACTGGAATCTGTGACCAAGCTTGAACTCGTGATCGATCCTGACCGCGGACGGCGGCACAGCGTCGCGACACTCAATGCATTACGAATAGCTTGAGGGCCAAGCATAGCTCGGTGACCTTTCCGGTCATTTATGGGCGTTTACGGAGCAGGCACGAATCGCTCCATTGAAGAGCTTCGCCGCCTGGGCGGCGTCCTCGGGTGAGGCTATCGGTAGCACGATTGATTTCGCTTCTGAGTCAACGTCCTGGATGCCGTTGACCGTTCTGGTTTCGGCAATTTTTCTATCCGGCGCCGTGATTTGAATCCAGGAAAGATTGCAGGAGCGATCTTCCTGGCAGCGAACGGTGGTGTTGATGTTCAGTTGCGCGGGAATTGCCCCAAGAGCGTGGACCGCATCCGCACTGAGCTCACCAAGGTTAAAGCGATATTCATAGACAGTATCGTCTTTCAGCTGACCCGTCGGCTCTAGATGAAGCCGCCCGAAAGCTCTGTGCTCGATGGCGCCCGAATATCTGTCCTGGATGGCGACACGAGCCGTCACTTTACATTCGTCCAGCTTGAAGAGATGGATGCCGGCATAGAGGGTGCCGTTATAGGTTACCCGCTCGTTCTCATCGTCAACATAAGACTGCGCGTACGTCAGCACGGAACCACGCTGTTGTTGGGTAGCGATGAAGTTCAGGAGTTCGCGGCCTTCCGGCGTCATTTGTGCGTTCATGTAGATGGAACATGAGCTGGCGATGACAAAGTAAACGATGACAGCACGCCGAACTAAATTCATAAGCGACACGCTCATCGCGTCTCAGCGTTGGTAGGGACCGAACGACACTGCCAGCAGTTTAACTCTCGTTTAACAGCGGCAGCTGAAAGACTGAATGACAAAGAACAGGGTTGCGGGCAAAAAGCTGGGCGCAACCATCCGGCGCCACCTCGCCTGCCCCCGGGGGCGTGCCGTGGGGCAGCCTGTTTGCGGGAGAAAGTTCGGCCGGTCCCCGCAGGAGACCGGCCGGAGCGACCTAAGCAGCCAAGGGCGTCTTACGCCGCTTATTGCTCAGTTGCATTGCGCTTTACCGGCGATGGCCGCCACCGCCGTGAGGAGCGCCACCTCCGTGAGGAGCGCCACCACCGTGATATCCGGGCAAGGCATGTTCGTTGGCACCACTGTGGGGAGCGTGGGCTACTACGTGGCCGTGGGCGTCATGCGCCTCGTTAGCCTGGAAGTGGTTGAAGGGCTGTGCCCCGCGCCCCGGCATCGGTCCGTGGTAACCGTGGCGAGGATCGTAGCGGTTATCGACGTGGCCAACAAAGCCGTGGGGGCCGTGGAACCAAGGGCCCGCTCCGATAAAAATTCCGCCCGCAAACCAATCCGGCCCATAGTAGCCGTAGGGCGCGCAATCATATGGAGGATAGTCGAAGTAGCCGTAGGGGCATACAGGCGGCACTCCAATGTTAATGGAAACCTGGGCCGGCGCCAGGGATGCACAGCTTAACAGGGCAGCTGTGAGAGCAGCGAAAGTAAGGTGCTTGCCGTAGGACATAATTTCTCCTCGGTCCACTTGAGACGTAAAAAAAGAGCCAATAGTTGCCTCAACGGCGACGCCTGCGCCAAAGCAAGTGCACCCGCTTGAGCCGCGATTCGTTGACTGCCCCATGCCCTGCCCTTAAGAGCCAAGCTGCAGTGACTCTGGCTTCCCGCAAGACAAGATGGAAGCAAAGGCCGGTTGACTCCGAACGCGCCGTGCGTATAGGTTCTACAGCACCCCTAAACCGGCCCTAGCGTCGCCGCGACCGCAGTCACCGTCTCGCGGCTGGAGTGCTGTACATGGCATGGATGCTCTTCCCTTGTACTTCGACACCAGCGTGCTTTATAGTCTTGTGTAGAAGCGAAAGGGAAAAAACCGCACATGGGTGACGAACGGCTGGAACTGCCCCAAGGCACACTCGACCTCCTGATCCTAAAAGCCCTTGCGCTGGAATCGCTGCACGGGTGGGCCATCTCGGAACGGCTGCAGCAGATCTCGCGCGAAGCATTGCAGGTGCAGCAGGGCTCTCTCTATCCGGCTCTGCACCGCCTGGAGCGGCGGGGCTGGATCAAGGCTCATTGGGCGGTGAGCGAAAACAATCGACGCGCCAAGTATTACGAGCTGACCCGGCAGGGTAAGAAGCAATTAGAAGTGGAGACATTGGCGTGGCGCAAACTGGCGGCGGCTATTGGCCTCGTCCTCGATGTAGCTGAGGGAAGCTGAAATGTTCAGCGACCTCCTCTATCGACTCCGTGCTCTCTTCCACCGCAAAGCGGTGGAGCGCGAATTGGAAGAGGAACTGCAGTACCACCTCCTTCGTGAGGCTGAGAAGTACCGCCAGACCGAAGCTTCTCCGGACCTGGCAATGCGCCGCGCGAAAGTTGCACTCGGCGGGACGGAACAAGTCACACAACAATGCCGCGAGGCACGCGGTACGAAGCTGATCCAGGACCTGGCCCAGGACCTGCGTTTCGCCGTGCGCCAGATGCTCAAGTCCATTGGCTTTTCCTGCGCCGTGGTCCTGACGCTGACGCTTGCGATCGGCGTGAACTCCGCGGTCTTCAGTCTGCTGGATGGCTTTTTGCTGCGCACCCCGCCCTATCCGCATCCGGAACGCATCGGCATTCTGATGACGCATATGGAAGGCACCAACCCGCGTACCGGACAGTACATTTCAGAAGAAGACGACAGCCAATACGGCGCAACCTGGGAGCTGCTGAAGTCCAATGCGAACGCAGTCATCCTTGCTGCCTGGGGCGAGTCAGGAGGTGCGAACCTGCAGGCGGGTGCGGCGGCAGGCAATGCGGTCCGGTATGTCCGCGAGAGCCGCGTTTCGGCCCACTATTTCGATGTGCTGGGGCTTCCGCTGTATCTCGGCCGCAGCTTCACCGAAGAAGAAGACCATCCGGGTGGTCCGCAAGCGGTGGTGCTGAGCTACGCATTGTGGCAATCTGCATTCCATGGTGACTCCGGAGTCATCGGGGAAACCATTCACCTGAAGGGCGAACCTTACACCGTCGTCGGCGTGCTCCCTGGCAAAGCGATCGTTCCCAGCGGCGCTGACCTCTTCACTCCTTTGCGACCCGCAACCACGGGAGAGTGCGGCGGCAACAACTGCGAAATTATGATGCGGCTGAAGCCAGGAGCAACCTGGGAGCAGTTCGCAGCCCAGATCAGCCACCTGCCCAAACCTGCTTACGTTGGGCCGCGAGACAAGGCATGGTTCTATGGATTGCCGATGCAGAGCTACCTGGGTGGGTACATGCGACCAAGGCTAGAAGTCTTGATGCTCGCCGTTGGCTTCGTTCTGCTGATTGCCTGCGCCAACCTGGCGGGGCTGACACTGGTGCGGATCGCCCGGCGCAATCTCGAAGTGGCAACACGGATGGCGCTGGGAGCTTCGCGCGCCCGGGTGTTGTGGCAACTGTGGATCGAAAATCTGCTGCTGGCAGCGGTGGGCGGAGCCGCCGGGCTGGGGCTGGCGTTTACTTTGATTGGCGCAGCGAGAAAGTTGCTGCCCGACGAAATGGTCCCCATCGGCGGTTTTGGGCTGGACAGCCGCGTGCTGATATTTACTGCCGCCGCGACGGTGCTGACCAGCTTGTTATTTGGCGCCATGCCGGCATTGGAAACGCGCAGGCTGGACCTGCGGCAGACGCTGGCCGCCGGTACCCGCGCTGTGGCCGGTGGGTCGGGGCGAATCCGGCAATGGCTGATCGGCGCAGAAGTCGCGCTGACGGTTGTGTTACTGGCGGCCGCCGGTCTGCTGGTGCGCACGCTCGTGCATTTGGAAACGCTGCCACCCGGCTTCGATGCAGCCAATGTCATGACCGCCAAAGCCTCTCTAAGCGCGGTGCCCTATAACGATCCCACTCACTTTCGGGGCCTGGTGGACAAGAGTCTTGCCTCCATGCAAAGAATTCCCGGAGTGGAGGACGCGGCAGTCGGCTTGAGCGTTCCTTACGAACGCGGACTGAATGAGTCACTGACCTTTTCGGACGGCCCACAGGCAGGCAAAAATTATGTCTCGAACCTCACCTACGTCACGCCTGGATATTTTTCCACACTGCGGATTCCCCTGCTCATGGGCCGAGGCTTTTTATCCAGCGACACTTCCACTTCGCAGCCGGTAGCCATCGTGAACGCCGCGTTCGGAAGCCATTTCTACCATGATCGCAACGCAGTTGGGCGTCATGTTCAAATCGACCGCGGTCGACTCAAGTACGCCATCGTAGGCGTGATCGCGGACGTGCAAAAGAAGCCCAGTATGTACGAGGATGCGCCGCTAGCCACCGAACCGGTGATTTACCTGCCAGCGGCCCAGACCCCGGCATCGGTCTTGGCGGCCGGGAACCTCTGGTTCCAACCCTCGTGGATCGTCCGCACGCGTGGGCCAATATCCGGCGTGACCGAGGCCATGCAGCGAGCGCTGACTGAAGTCGATCCAGCCCTTCCCTTCTCCGGCTTCTACTCCATGCGAGACCTGCTGAATCAGCGATTGCAGCTGCAGCATATCGAGGTGATGCTGCTGGGAGTCCTGGCTGGACTGGCGCTGCTGCTCTCTTCGATTGGCGTCTATGCCCTGGTATCGAACCTGGTGGTGCAGCGAACACGAGAGATCGGCATTCGGATCGCGCTGGGCTGCACACTAAGGAGAGCTATGTTCCAAATCGGCTCTGCGGTAGCAACACCGGTGGGTGGCGGCATCTTCGCGGGCCTGGCGCTGTCATTCTTTGCCCTGCGGGCGTTGCAGAGCGAGATCTATGGAGTGAGTGCTTACGACCGGGTCACTCTGGTCAGCGTTCCTCTACTGTTGCTTACGATTGCTGCGATAGCGAGCCTTCTGCCCGCGCTGCGCATCGCCCAGATCGATGCCGTGGAAACGCTTCGGGCGGAATAGACAAGCCGGCGGGCGACTACTATTAGCACCATGGATTTTGCTTACGTGGTGCTTCCGGCGCTGCTGGTATTTGCCGGCATTCTGATTACGTGGCTCTCGATCGGGCGCTTGCTGTCGCTCAGAAGGAGAAGCTATCCCCGGTGGCGGAAGATCAGCGAGCGCATCGTTCTCCCGCTGGTGATTGTGGCCGCAGTGGCTGTGGCCGGCAGTAGCGGCTGGAACGCAATCGCGCTGTATCATTTCCGCCATCTGCCGCCGGGCGAGACGTACCTGGTGGATGGCCATACCATGCGCATCGAGTGCATGGGCAGCGGGTCGCCGGTGATCGTGCTCGATGCGGGGCTAGGCAACGATGGGCTGATCTGGGGTGGCGTGCAGCCGGTTCTCGCCAAGACCACGCGCGTCTGCTCCTACGACCGCGCCGGCTTCGGCTGGAGCGATGCGCTGCCGCCTCCGCGCGACGCCGAACATATTGCCACCGAACTTCACGGGCTGCTGGCGGCGGCCGGGATCCATGGCCCCGTTGTTCTGATGGGACACTCGATTGCCGGAATATACATTCGCGAGTACGCGACACGCTATCCAAACGAGGTTGCCGGATTGATTTTTGTGGACGGCTCGACGCCGCTGCAGAATCGGAACCCGGCATTCAAGGCTGAGACTGCCGGGGAATCGACTCGCTGGGTTAGGATGCTGGTGAACCAAGCCGCCTTCACTCTTGGCATTCCACGCCTGATGGGAATGTGTTCGCAGAGCTTTCCTGGATTCGATCCGCACGCCGCTCAACTGGAGGCGGAAGATCAATGCCAGAGACGGCCTGGGGCCGTTGCCGCAGAGATGGAGAGCTTCGACCGGTCAGGCGAGGAGACCGTACACACCGGCCCATACGGCGCATTGCCGATCCTGATCTTCTCCCAGGACCCGGCCATAGCTGCTTCTGACGGCGAACCAGCGGATATTGCGGCGGCCTGGAACCAGATGCAGGAAGACCTGAAGAAGCTTTCGACCCGCAGCCGCAGGATTGTTGCCAAGGGCAGCCCCCATTACATACAACTGGTGCGCGCGGAATTGATTGAACGGGAGGTGCCCGTGTTCATCGAGCAGATTCGTGGCACCGCGCCAGAGCCGGCGGATTATGGATCCACGACAACGGAGTGAGACCGACCAACGACTCCGCCTGCGGCACAAACAAACGATCCTCAGCGTTTCCGTGAAAACCACATTGCAAGTTCAGTCAAGAATCGGCGGCTGAGAGTAGCCCAGGACGTGGGTCCTGCTGGGCTAGAACGTGCCAATGAGCAGTCCCGTAGGGAGTATGTGTCATAGCCGAAGCGGATGGATCCGATCGAATACCCTTGCTATCCAAAGCTCGATTGAAACATCCAGCAAATGCGATCGTGGGGCTGCGCCCCGTCGTTTTCGGCCCAGGTACGCTTTGGCGAACCCGGGGCACCCGTCCAGTCCCTATGGGGGCCAATGAGGCTTTGGCATTGCCAGCGCTAAAGCGCTCTTTCCCCCGCATAAATGCGGGGGCTCCCACCACCAATTTGGGAGGTCTGGCTGAAAATTACCCAGGACGTTAAGTCCTAGGCCACTACAGCCGCATGGCTCCGATTCACCATCTTTTCTTCCCTACCTTGGTCTCCAGCCAATACACTTCCGGTGCAGACAAAGAGGAGAAGCGATGGCCCTGCACAACACCGAAGAGCTCAAGGCTGGTCCCACCAGCCAACTCGAGTCCGAAGTCCTGAACGACCGGAACCAGACATACGAGTTCCCTGTTGACAAGCAGGATCCGCAAACCGTCTACCAAACCATCCACAATCAGCTCATCCTCGACGGCAACTCGGGGCAAAACCTGGCTACCTTCTGCACCACCTGGATCGAACCCGAAGTCATGCAGCTCATGGAAGAGTCTGCCGACAAAAATATGATCGACAAAGATGAATATCCGCAGACCGCGGCCATCGAAGAGCGCTGCGTGCACATGCTGGCCAATCTCTGGAACTCCCCGGAAGCGGCCAGCACCATCGGCTGCTCCACCACCGGCTCCAGCGAAGCAGCCATGCTCGGCGGCCTGGCGCTCAAGTGGAAATGGCGCAAACGCCAACGCGCCAAAGGCAAATCCACCGATACTCCAAACCTCATCATGGGCCCGGTCCAGGTCTGCTGGCACAAGTTCTGCCGCTATTTCGACGTCGAAATCCGCGAAGTCCCCATGGAAGGGGAACGGCTTTTGCTGACCCCGGAAGAAGTGATCAAACACTGTGACGAAAACACCATCGGCGTGATCGTCACTCTCGGAGTGACGTTCACTCTGCAATTTGAGCCGGTGCACGAGATCAGCATCGCCCTTGACAAGCTGCAGGCTGAGACCGGGCTTGACATCCCTATCCATGTCGATGGAGCCAGCGGCGCTTTTCTCGCACCCTTCGTGCAGCCGGACCTTCTCTGGGATTTCCGTCTGCAGCGGGTAAAATCCATCAATGCTTCCGGGCATAAATTTGGTCTCGCCCCGCTGGGCGTTGGCTGGGCCCTCTGGCGGGAAAAGGAGGACCTTCCCCACGAACTGATCTTTGAGGTCAACTACCTCGGCGGCAACATGCCCACCTTCGCGCTGAACTTTTCCCGCCCCGGGGGCGAAATTATATGCCAGTACTACAACTTTCTACGTCTCGGCAAAGAGGGCTACCGCGAAATTCAAGACGGTTGTTATCACCTGGGCCGCTATCTCGCCGAAAAGATAGGCGGCTTCGGACCCTTCAAGATTATTTACGACGGCCACGGAGGAATTCCCGGCCTGTGTTGGAAACTGAAAGACCCCGTTTCCTCGAGCTTCACCCTCTATGACTACGCCGACCGGTTGCGGGGGCGCGGCTGGCTGGTTCCTGCCTATTCCATGCCACCGAACCGCGAAGATCTCGTCATCCAGCGCATCCTCGTCCGCCACGGCTTTACGCGAGCCATGGCCGACGAGCTCCTGCTTGAGATGCAAAGCGCCTTGGACCACTTAGCCCAATATCCCCCAGAACCGTCATCAACCCTCGCGCTCGCCGGCGCCGAAGGGAGCGCGCACGACCATTCCGGCCGATAGTTTACCCGGTTGACGCGTCCCAGCAGCGCCGGTTCACCACTCCTGAAAGCGCCGAGATACCGCATGTCCATGCTATTGTTATGCCAATTCTGCGGGTACTTTTCAGTCAGGAGGGATGGTCCGTATGGCTCGATGGAACCTCTCGCTTCGCTACTCGTTCGCGTGCGTCTGCTTCGCCGTTTTGGCCTGTTCCGTTCTCTGCGGTTTCGCCCAGGCTTCTCCGCCGCTGCTTCTGCGCAATCCCTCCCTCAGCGCGGATAAGATCGCGTTTCTCTACGCAGACGATGTGTGGACGGTTTCGCGCCAGGGCGGTGAAGCGAGGCGGCTCACTTCAGTCAACGCGGTCACGGAAGGCCCCTACTTTTCCCCCGACGGGAGCCGGATCGCGTACTCGATCACACAGGGCCAGCTCACCGACGTATACGTGGTAAGCGCAGAGGGTGGGGTTCCACGACGCCTTACCTGGGAGCCAACCGGCAACTGGGCCGTGGGCTGGAGCCCGGATGGCAAAGATGTTCTCTTCTCCTCGGGGCACGCGAGCTACTCAGACTTTCCCCGGCTGTTTCGCACCCATGCCGATGGTACCGGCTCGCCTACCGTTCTCCCGCTACCCAGCGCGACTACGGGCAACTACTCAGCGGACGGGAATACGCTGGCCTACGTGCCCGTAGCGCAATGGCAAAGCGCCTGGAAGCACTACCGGGGCGGGCAGACCACACCGGTATGGCTGGTGAACATGAAGACGCTCGACCTGGTCAAGATTCCGCGCGAGAACTCGAACGATTCCAGCCCGGTGTGGGAAGGCAACGTGGTTTACTTCCTCTCCGACCGCAACGGCCCTGTCTCGCTCTTTAGCTATGACATCAACAGCAGGCAAGTGGAGCAGGTGGTCGACAATCACGGTTACGATTTGAAAACGGTGAGCGCCGGCCCGGGAGCGTTGGTCTACGAGCAGTTCGGTTCGCTGCACCTCTATGATCTGGCCACGCACCAGGAACACGCGGTGCCGATCACGATCCAGGGCGACCTGCCCGCGCTGACTCCTCGCCTGACGGCAATTCCCGCGAAAGAGATGGAGAATTTCGCGCTCTCGCCAACCGGGGTGAGGGTGGTTGCGGAGGTGCACGGCGACATCTTTACCCTGCCCGGCGAGAAGGGCGACATCCGCAATCTGACCAAGACGCCGGGCACAGCCGAACGAGACCCCTCCTGGTCCCCGGACGGCAAGTCCATCGCCTACTTCAGCGATGCCTCGGGCGAATACCAACTTTTTATCCGCGACCAGGACGGCCTGCAGCCGCCCAAGGTGATCGATCTGGGTCCCAACCCCTCATTCTTTTACAGCCCGCGCTGGTCGCCCGACTCCAAGCACATCGCCTTCTCCGACAAGCACCTGCGGCTCTGGTACGTGGACGCCGCCGGGGGCAAGCCGGTGAAAATCGACACCGGCCTGCGAGACGGCTTCGGCCCTTCCACCGAGCTCTCCTGGTCACCCGACTCACAGTGGATCGCCTACACGCGCGACCTGGAAAACCAGCTGCACGCAGTTTTCTTCTATTCGCTCGCCACCCACACATCCACGCAGATCACGGATGGCATGAGCAACGCCGCACACCTGGTCTTCGACCCGAACGGCAAATATCTCTATTTCACCGCCTCGACGAATAACGGCCCCTCTGACGCCGGCATTGATCTTTCTTCGCTTGACCGCGCTACCAACAGCAGTGCGTACGTGGTCGTGCTGGCGCGTGACGGCGCCTCGCCCGTGCCGCCCGAAAGCGATGACGAGAACAAGAAGAAGGATGAAGAAAAGAAAGACGCCGACAAAAAAGACGATAAGACCGATGCCGGCCAGGATAAAGATGCCGCTAAGGGAGACGAGAAAAAAGACGCAGCCAAAAAGAAGGAAGAGGAGAAACCGAAGCCAACCGTCATCGACCTGGCCGGAATCGGCAACCGCATCCTCTCGCTACCCATTCCTTCCCGCAACTATATCGGTCTTTCTGTGGGTAAGACCGGGGTGCTTTTCCTGGCGGAGGGCGATCCAGTAGGACGCGCATCCGCCGACGATGGGCCGCCGATCCGTGCGCTGTGGCGCTTTACCACCGAAAAGCGCCAGACGGAGGAGATTCTCAGCGGGCTTACCGGCTATGACGTCTCGTTCAACGGCGAAAAACTCTTCTACATGCGCGGCGACAGCTGGTTTCTCGCTCCGATTGCGGATCTCAAGCCAGGTTCCCCGGACGCCCCGCAGGGCAAACCCGTGAATAACGGTGGCATGTTCGCCATGGTAGATCCGCATCTCGAGTGGCAGCAGATGTATCGCGAGACCTGGCACATCGAACGCGACTTTTTCTACGACCCGCATCTGCACGGGCTTGATCTGGCAAAGATTGAAGCGAAGTACCAGCCCTACCTGGAGGGGCTCGCCTCGCGCGCGGAATTCACCTACCTCTGCAACGAAATGTTGGGAGAGATTGAGGTCGGGCACATGTTCGTAAGGGGGCCAAATGAGCCAAAAGACGGGCCAAAGCCCGGCTTGCTCGGTGCAGACTATACAGTCGACAACAACCGCTACAAGTTCGCCAAGATCTATAACGGCCAGAACTGGACCCCGTCGCTTACCGCGCCGCTTACGCTACCAGGCATCAACATCGTCGAAGGTGAGTATTTGCTGGCCGTGAACGGCCGCGAGTTGCACGCGACAGACAACCTCAACAGCTTCTTCGATGGCACTGCGGGCAAACAGACCGTGGTGCGTGTGGGTGCGAAGGCAGATGGCAGCGACGGGCGCGACGTCACGGTGGTGCCGGTGGACTCCGAGAAAGGCCTGCGCAACATTGACTGGATCGAGGCGAACCGGCGCAAGGTCGAGCAACTCTCCGGCGGCAAAGTGGCCTACATCTACATGCCGAACACGGCGGGTGCGGGCTACTCCAACTTCAACCGCTATTTTTTCGCCCAGCTCGATAAGCAGGCCGTGTTGCTCGATGAGCGTTACAACGAGGGAGGGCTTATCGCCGACTACGTGGTGGATGTGCTCGGCCAGAAAATGCTCAGTGGTGCGATCGGGCGAGATGGCGAAGCTGTTCACGATCCTGCGGGCGCGATCTTCGGCCCCAAAGCGATGATCATCAACCAGTCGGCTGGCTCGGGTGGTGATGCGATGCCCTGGTATTTCCGCAAGGCCAACCTCGGTACGTTGGTGGGCGTGCGCACCTGGGGCGGCCTGGTGGGAATCGGCGGTTACCCGGTGCTGATCGATGGCGGCAGGGTCACGGCTCCTCGTTATGCGATCTACGGGCTGCATGGCGAATGGGAAGTGGAAGGCCATGGCATCGCACCCGACGTGGAGGTGGAAGAGCTACCCAAGGACGTGGCGGCTGGTCACGACGCGCAGCTGGAGCGCGCCGTTTCGATCTTGCTGGAGCAGCTTAAGGAGCATCCGGTGCCCACGCCGGCGGTGCCGCCTTACCCCAACTACCACCAGCACGACGAACTCGGGGGACACTGAACGCGCGCAGGCTGCGGACCGTATCTTGGCTTTCGCCGCTCGGCGACAGCTATACTAGCGCTGCGCGCCATGCGTCAGCACTGGATTATCTGCGGCCTGTTGTTCCTTACGCCCTTTGCCTCCGCGCCTCCCACCTGCGCGCAGACTGAGGTTGCTGCCGCTCAAAGCGCAGCGCGCTACAACCTCAGGGTCGCGGTCGATGAAGTCAGCCTCACCTTCCACGCAGCCGACGCCCACGGGCTGCCCATCAACGACCTGAAACTCGATGAGCTGAGGATTCTCGATAACGGCAAACCACCAAACAGAGTCCTTGCCTTCCAGTCCCTGCAGAACTTTCCCATCCGCGCCGGCTTCCTCCTGGACACAAGTGATTCCGTGGAGGGATATCTTCCTCGTAATCGGGCAATTTCCATCGAATACGCGCAACGGTTGTTGCGACAACAGACCGACCAGGCCTTCGTAATGGACTTCAACTTCCTGGCGAAAGTCGCACAGCCCTGGACCAGCAATCCGGCTGCGCTTACCGCAGGCATTCGCAAATTCACCCGTTACGGCGAAAGCCGCATCGGTACCACAGCCATCTTCAGCGCCATCTATCAAGCATGTCTGAACCAATTTGGCAGAATTGACTACTCCGCCAGCGGAAACTTCATCCTGCTCTTCTCGGATGGTGAGGACAATGCCAGCCATGCTGATCTAAAGCAGGCCGTGGACATGTGCCAGCGTGCCAACACTGCCATCTACGCCTTTCGCGTGGACTCGAAGTACAGCTCTTCCTCAGGCCCAAAGACGTTAGCCGAACTAACTTCGGAGACTGGCGGCCGCGTCTTTTTCGATGACGACTCCGACATTGGAATCTACAACGACCTGCGCACCATTGAGGCAGATCTCCGCAATCAATATCGCCTGGTCTACAAGCCGGAAGACTTGAAGCACGACGGCTCATTCCACCGGATCGACCTGCTGGCCTCGGGGCGCGCAGATAGCATCATCGTCCGCTCCGGCTACTACGCTCCGGCGCATTGAACGAAATAGACCGCGGAAAGACACTGGATACGGCCTTCAGCGTCTGCGTGAGACTCCTCTTACGCACTCTGGTTCCCTAGCCAAGGACGGGTGCCCCATACCCCCGGATTTCCTGTGAAGCTTGTTGGCGTTGATGGGCTTCATGCGGCTTTCCTCGATGAAAGCCGCACACGTTGCCGTTGCTTGGCGCCACGTAGAGGAAATCCGGGTATCTCGCTCGTTTTTCGCGAGATGTGGGATTCCACGAATGTCGAACCCTGAGTGCGTCGGATGTATCGAGAGTCGGAGGGAAAGAGCAGTGGATTCCCACATCTCGCGAAAAACGAGCGAGATATGGGGCACCCGTCCTTCGTCTGAGAACCAGAGGCTAGGGAACCAGAGTGCGTCAGGCCCGCCCCGCAAACTCCCGGTTCTCGGTCGACACTTTCACCTTTTCCCCTTCTTTAATGAACAGGGGGACGCGAATCTCAAGACCAGTTTCCAGCCGGGCGAGCTTGGTCACGCTGCCACTCGAGGAGTCGCCCTTCACCGCCGGTTCCGTGTAGGCGACGTTCAGCTCAACGAATAGCGGCAACTGTAGACCGATAGGATTGCCGTTGTAGATGTGCATCTGGAGCAATGCGCCTTCGATCAGCAAGTCCAATGCATTCCCCACCAATCCTTCGCTAAGGGTGAGAGTCTCAAAGCTTTCCTGGTCCAGGAAATGAGAGCCGTCGCCGTCGCTGTACAGATAGGAGGCCGGAACCAATTGCAGGTCCGGTTCCTTGAACTTGTCGCTCGCCTTGAAGGTCTTCTCAAAGACCGCGCTGGTAAGCAGGTTGCGCATTTTGATGCGCACCAGGGTCTGACCCCCGCGAGCGGTGGGGGAGTGCACTTCGACTTCAAGACAGGAGTAAGGGATATTTTCAAACTCGAACACACTTTTGCGCTTGACGCTGATCGCGTCCATCAATGCGGCCATGAGATTCCTCACCCTCGAGTATAGAGCGCAGGGCTGGTCAAAAAAGTGCCCAGTCAATTCCTGGGTCGATTGTCCATTTCCGGCTCTCGCGAACGACTATCTTACGTAACACGGAGTTTCGGAGGAAGAATGAAATACCTGTGCATGGTTTTAGTTGACGAGAAAAAGCTGAACGCAATGTCGGAGAGCGAGGCGCAAGCGCTGGATGACGAGAGTCTGGCCTTTGACGAGACTCTGCGGAAGGGTGGTCACCTCTTAGCGGCCCAGGCGTTGGAATCCGTGAGCACGGCAACCATCGTACGGGTTCGAGGCGGCAAAGTGTCCGTCACGGATGGGCCCTTCGCCGAGACCAACGAGCAGATTGGCGGATTCCTTCTGATTGAGGCGCAGGACCTGAATGAGGCCATCCAATTGGCCGCGAAGGTTCCGGCAATCCGGCTGGGGGGGATTGAAGTACGGCCGGTCAAGGAATTAACCAGTAGTACACGGTAAACAGGAGCAGATCGATGTGCCCCTTATGTATCTCATCTCTGGCTCTCACGTTGGCCGGCGCAACTTCGACTCGAGCGGCAAGTACCTTCGTGTTCGCTCGTATCGTAAGGAAACCAAAAACACAACAACCTGATTGGAAGGAGACAATCCATCATGACGACGACTCTCACCGAGCACCCGAACATAGTTTCGCGCGCTGAATGGCTGGCGGCTCGTAAGGAATTATTGCTCAAGGAAAAGCAGCTAACCCGGCAACGCGACGAAATCGACCGGCAGCGCCGCGCCTTGCCCTGGGTAAAGGTCGAGAAAAACTATATCTTCGACGGCCCCAACGGACAACAAAGTCTGGCCGATCTTTTTGCCAACCGGAGTCAGCTCATTGTGTCGCATTTCATGCTCGGCCCGGGCTGGAAGGAGGGTTGTGTGGGCTGCTCGTTCCGCTCCGATCATGTCGACGGCGCACTGGCGCACCTGGAGCACCATGATGTGTCGCTGGTGACCATTTCGCGAGCACCGCTGGCAGAGATCGAGGCCTTTAAGAAACGAATGGGTTGGCGCTTCCGCTGGCTCTCCTCCTATGGCAGCGACTTCAACTATGACTATCACGTGTCGTTGGAAAAAGAGGAAGTTGCGTCGGGCAAGGTCTACTACAACTACGACCACCGGGAATTCGTGAGCGAGGAACTCTCCGGCCTCAGTGTGTTTTGCAAAGACGAAAACGGTGATATCTTCCACACCTACTCCACCTACGGGCGAGGAGACGAAATGGTCGACACGACCTACATGTATCTGGACTTGACGCCCATGGGCCGCAATGAAACCGGCCCCCATTACAACCTGGGTGACTGGGTGCGGCACCATGACCGATATGACGTCGCGGGCGTGGTGGATGCGGGCGGCCGCTTTGTCGCCGCAGACTCTTCGTGTAAATGCGGCGAATGAACGCAGCTTGTTCTTCAGGCGGCTCCAGATATGATGGAGGTCGATCAGGAGCCGCCGATGGGCCTGCCGCAGAAAGGCGAGGACGATGCAGTGCGCGCGGTTGTGGATGCGGTTTACCGCTCCGACTCGCGCCGCGTCCTGGCCACGCTCATCCGTCTGCTGGGCGACTTCGATCGCGCGGAAGAGGCTCTGCACGACGCCTTCGTTGCGGCAGTCGAACAATGGCCGCACCAGGGGGTCCCGGCGAATCCCCGTGCCTGGTTGATCTCCGCCGGACGCTTTAAAGCCATCGACGGCATGCGCCGGCGCGCCAGATTCGACGCAACACTGACCGAATTGGAGCAGCACCTGGATGGAGTAACCAACCACCCCGCGCAATGGGATGACCAAAGCATCGAAGACGACCGGCTGCGCCTGATCTTCACCTGCTGCCACCCTGCCCTGCCGCACGATGCCCAGATCGCCCTAACGCTACGGGAGGTTTGTGGCCTTACCACCGAGGAGATCGCGCGCTCCTTTCTCACCGCCGCCCCCACCATTGCCAAGCGCATCGTACGGGCCAAGGGCAAGATCCGCGATGCGCGCATCCCCTACGAAGTGCCTTCAGAGACCGATCTGCCAGAGCGGCTGGATACGGTGCTGCGTGTCATCTACCTGTTGTTCACCGAAGGATATTCGGCATCGTCGGGCAGCTCGCTCACGCGTCCGGATATCTCAATCGAAGCGATCCGCCTTGGACGGCTGCTGGTCGAGCTATTGCCGGAGCCCGAAGCTGTTGGCTTGCTGGGCTTGATGTTGCTGCAGGAGTCACGGCGCGCTGCGCGTTCGTCGGCGGCAGGCGACGTGGTGCTGCTGGAGGATCAGGACCGCTCACTGTGGAACCAGGAGCAGATTGCGGAGGGATCAGCATTGGTGAAGCGCGCCTTGTCAGCGCGGCGCATCGGATCCTATACGCTGCAAGCGGCCATTGCGGCCGTGCATGCCGAGGCCCGCAACAGCGCGGCGACCGACTGGGCGCAAATCGTCGCCCTGTATGACGTGCTCCTGGCTGCACAGCCCTCCGCTGTGGTTGAGCTGAATCGTGCGGTGGCAGTGGCGATGCGGGACGGGCCTGCGGCGGGGCTCTCGCTTATCGAAACCATTCTTGCGCGCGGCGACCTCGAGGACTACTACCTGGCATACTCCGCGCTCGCCGACCTGAATCGGCGGCTAGGCAGAACAGCAGAAGCGCGCGCCGGATACGAGCAGTCGCTGAAGCTCGCGCGGCAGGAGCCGGCGCGGCGCTTTCTCCAGCGGCGGTTAGAGGAATTGAAGTGCGCAGGGGACGGAATGGCCGGATGAACGTCACGGTGAGCGATCTACGCCGTCACGCAATCGCCTCTTCTCTTTTCCCGGAGACAACGCTGCGCCGCGCAATTGGCCGTATCGGGTTTATTCAAGCCGATCCCATTCGATCCCCCGCGCGCGCGCAGGATTTGATTCTTCGTCATCGCGTCACCCACTACCGGGAAGGCGACCTGGATCGGAACTATCGAGCGCTCAAGCTTGAAGAGGACTACCTCTACGCCTACGGGTTCATGCCGATGGCGACCTGGCAACTTCTTCATCCCAGAAAACGGCGAGCGCTCACCCGCGCCGAGCAGAAGGTGCTCGACATTGTTGCCAATCAAAAACATCTGCATCCCCGGGAACTGGAGGCGCACCTGGGCAAGAGCCTGGAGATCAATGCGTGGGGCGGATCTTCGAAGGCGACGACCCGGAGCCTGGAGAGGCTTCACTACCTCGGCCTGATACGCATTGCCGGCCGGGTGAAGGGAATAAAACTTTATCAGCGCGCGGCGATTACCCACGAACCGCTTGACCCAGCCGAGCGGCTTCGCCGCTTGGTACTGTTGATCGCCGGCATCCTGACGCCGCTGCCGGAGAGCAGCCTGCGCGCGGCCGTTCAGCATCTGCGCTATTCCGCTCCAGACCTGGCGGGAAGAAAAGGTGCGGTCGCGTCTCTCTTGAAGTCTGGAGCATTGGAGAGCGCCGTGGCCGACGGAGTGCGCTATGTGTGGCCCAGCGGTCGACTGAAGCGCAGCGAGCCGCAAGAGGTGGTTCGCTTTCTCGCGCCGTTTGATCCGCTGGTTTGGGACCGGCGTCGCTTCGAGCACTTTTGGGGCTGGCCCTACCGCTTCGAAGCCTACACGCCACCAGCGAAACGTAAGCTGGGCTATTACGCTCTTCCTTTGCTATGGAGAGCCGATGTGATCGGCTGGGTGAATGTGCTGGGCCGCGGCAACGAACTCCTCATCAATCCAGGCTTTGTCAGCGGGCAACCGCCTGCTGAGCCAGCGTTCCATGATGCCTTCGCAGCAGAATCGGAGCGGCTGCGCTACTTTCTTTCCGCGCCGATTAACCAGGTTTGACGATGGTTGAAGAGCCGCGAAAGCCGCGAAGCTAATTCCCCCGGCGGTGCAACAGCACCGTGGTGATCTGCCGCCACTCGTCGTCCAGAGATCCGTCAGGATGGGGCTGGTGCGCCCGCTTGTACCAGTACCCCGCGTTTTCCGGATCCCCCTCCCTGCGGTGGAGATAGGCATGGACCCAAGCCGCCTCCTGGCCTGATTCGTCGTCCTGGGCAATTTCATGGGCGCGGTCGAAGTTTCCCCTGGCATCCCACCAAAGAGCCTGGAGCAAGGGCGATAGGCCCGCCGGAGGCACCCCCTCGCGCAGAGAAGCACGGAATTCTTCAATCGTCATGGCCGCATTCTACGCCGCTGGACACACAGGCGTGCACCGCGAATGGAAACCACGGATCCCGCCAGTTCCCTTCCCGATCAGGGATTGTCAGCAGCACGGCATAGCCGTATAGTTAGATATGCGACCTCAACGGTCGCATTTGGCGACTTTTCCCCCGGATCGCGAGGACAACCCTAACTTTTATGCCCCGCACGCCTGCATCGACTGCGCTGAGCGACCTCGCTATTGGTTCCTGCGCTACCCTGGCATCGTTCGAGCTCCCGGAGGAGATCCAGGGCCAGCTTATGCATCTCGGCTTTGTCCCGGAGAGCCGGGTGCTGGCGTTGCGCCGTGCGCCGGCCGGCGATCCGACCGTGTATTGTGTCGATGGGGCCGAAGTGGCGTTGCGCAAAGAGACCGCCAAGTTCATTACCGTCCATAGCGTCTTTGTGGCCGTCCGGAAGGACGCGCGATGAGCCATTGCAGCCCCGGCGGCGGCGTTGCCGTCGAGTCCTCCCAGCCCAGGGTCGCGGGCAAGATCAGCACGGTAGCCCTTATCGGGCCGCCGAACTCCGGTAAGTCAACTCTTTTCAATCGCTTGACCGGCCTGCGCCAGAAGGTGGCCAATTATCCCGGGGTCACCGTGGAGCAGCATTCGGCCCGCATGAGCGGCATCGGCCATCGCGAGTTGACCCTGATCGACCTGCCCGGCATCTATAGCCTCCATTCCTATTCTGAAGACGCCCGGGTGGCGGTCGATGTGCTGCAGGGCAACATGCCCGGCACTCCCGCTCCGGATGCAGTGTTGCTGGTGCTGGATGCTTTGCAGTTGAACCGCCAGCTGATGCTGGCCGCTCCAGTGCTGGCCATGGGTTTGCCGACGCTGGTGCTGCTGAACATGTCTGACCTGATGACGGCTCGCGGGGGGGAGATCGATCCCCTGGCCTTGGCCCGTGAGCTGGGTGCGCCGGTGGCCATGATCAGCGCCACCAAGGCGACTGGACTCGATGCCATCTCGCGCTTCCTGGTCCGCCTCTCTGAGCCTCTGGAAGCGCGGCTGCAGCCCATGCAGCTGCCGGTCTTGCAAAATGCCGCCTCCTGCCATCAGTGGGCGAGCGGGGTAAGCTCGCGCACCAAGTACAAGGCGCCAAACTCATCCAATTGGACGCGCAGGCTCGATGCCGTGCTGCTGCACAAAATCTGGGGACCCCTGATCTTTCTGGCCGTCGTCATCGGCGTCTTTCAGGTGGTCTTCGCCGCCGGCCTTCCGCTGAGCGATTGGCTCACCGAAATCTTTACCAAGGCAGGCGCAGCGGCAGTCAATTTCCTGCCTGTGCCCTGGCTGCAGGTGCTGCTGCGCGATGGGGTGTGGAATGGCGTGCAGGCAGTGTTGGTCTTCCTGCCCCAGATCCTGCTGCTCTTCCTGGTGATCGGCGTACTCGAAGACTCCGGCTACCTGGCGCGCGCCGCCCTGATCGCCGATCGCGTGATGCGTTCGATTGGATTGAATGGTAAGGCGTTCATTCCGCTTCTCTCTGCCTACGCCTGCGCCGTGCCGGCGATCATGGCCACGCGGACCATTGAGAACAAGCGCGACCGCCTGGCGACGATTCTGGTGGCCCCGTTCATGACCTGCGCGGCCCGGCTGCCTATTTACACGCTGATTATTGCCGCGTTTATTCCCAACCGGCCTATCCTGGGCGACTTTTTCGGCCTGCGCGCGGCGGTGATGTTGAGTCTTTACCTGCTCGGCTTCCTGGCTGCGCTGGCGACGGCGCGGATTCTCAAGTCCTCTATCCTCAAGGCCAATGCGGCGCCGTTCATCCTGGAATTGCCACAATACCGGTGGCCGACGCTGCGTTCGATTGGGCTGCGGCTGCTGGATCGTGGAAGGGTCTTCGTGCAGCAGACCGGAACCGTAATCCTGGCGGTTACGTTCGTCCTGTGGCTGCTGAGCATCGTCCCCTTTCATCACGGCACGATCGCTCCGCTGACCGAGAGCGTGATCGGGAAGCTGGGCCATTTCATCGAGCCGGTGCTACACCCGCTCGGCTTCAACTGGAAGATCGGCATCGGGCTGCTCTCCTCGATCATTGCGCGCGAAGTGATCGTGGGCACCCTGGGAACGCTCTATGGCGCCGACCCCGCTACCCAATCCGTCGGCCTGCAGGCGGCGCTGCGGCACGATATGACGATCGGCGGCGCGATCGCTCTAGTGGTCTTTTTTGCCTTCGCCATGCAATGCACCTCGACCCTTGCCGTGGTGCGGCGCGAAACCAATAGCTGGAAGTGGCCGGCTGTGCAGTTTTTGTACATGACAGGACTTGCCTACATGGCCGCGTTAGCAGCCAACCAGATCCTGTCGCGCATCTTCTAAGGCATTCCCAGCGCCGTTTGCTCTGCCTGGTTTACCCAATAAATCTGCGAAAATAGAAGTGAATCTAAGAAAACAAGAGACTGAATCATGATTTCTGTCACCGATGTAACTATGCGTTATGGAGCCAAGCTCCTGTTTGAAGAGGTTTCGACCCAGTTCATTCCCGGGCGCCGGTTCGGGCTTACCGGTCCGAATGGCGCGGGCAAATCGACTTTCATGAAGATCCTGTCGGGGGAGTTGGATCCGCAGAAGGGCACCGTGGTGCGGCCCAGAAAGCTCGGCGTACTGCGCCAGGACCAGTATGCATTCGATGCTTACCGGGTCATCGATACGGTCATCATGGGCAATAAGGGCCTGTGGAAGGCCATGGAAGAGCGCGATGCCATCTACGAGAAGGCAGAGTTGACAGACGAAGACGGCATGCGGCTGGGCGAACTGGAAGGCATCGTGGGCGAGGAGGACGGCTACACGGCTGAGAGCGATGCCGCCATCCTGCTGCAGGGTTTGGATATCCCCGATGAATTCCACGAGCGCAAGATGAGCGAATTGCAGGGCGGCCAAAAGGTACGCGTGTTGCTGGCTCAGGCGCTTTTCGGCAAACCCCAGGGGCTGCTGCTGGACGAACCTACGAACTCGCTTGATCTCGACTCGGTGCACTGGCTGCAGAACTTTCTGCTGGAATTCCCAGGCACGCTCATCACCATCTCCCACGACCGGCATTTTCTTAACAGCGTTTGCACGCACATCGCGGATATTGATTACGAAACCATCATCACCTACACCGGCGGCTACGATGACATGGTGCTGGCCAAGACCCAGGTCCGCTCCCGCCTGGAATCGCAAAATGCCCAGCGGGAGAAAAAGATCGCGCAACTGAACGAGTTCATCGCGCGCTTCTCCGCAGGCACTCGTTCCAGCCAGGTAACGTCGCGTAAGAAAGAAGTGGAGCGGCTGCAAACCACTGAGCTGGCGCGCTCGAATATTCAACGCCCTTATATTCGTTTCGATCTGCTGCGTCCTTCGGGCAAGCACATCCTGGAGTTCGAGCACCTGAGCAAGTCGTACGGCGATCAGCGGGTCATTAAAGACTTCAGCGCAGCCGTCATGCGCGGAGAAAAGGTCTGCCTGATGGGCCGCAACGGCTTGGGCAAGACGACGTTGCTCAAGTCTCTCCTGGTGAAGATGGATCAGGCGGAGCCCGGATTCGCCCTCGACCAGGGAACGGTTAAGTGGGGACACGAAGCGCAGATCGGCTACTTCCCTCAGGATCACACCGGCTCGATTGAAAAAGGCATCACGGTTTCCGACTGGCTGCATCAATTCGATCCCCGGGTCACCAAGGAAGACATCCGCGGTCTGCTGGGGCAGATGCTGTTTAGCGGCGAGGAAGGGTTGAAGAAGACCGATGCGCTTTCCGGTGGCGAGGCGGCACGGCTGATCTTCTGCCGCTTGATGCTGCTGAAACCGAACATCCTCATCCTGGACGAGCCGACGAACCATCTCGATCTGGAGGCAATCAATGCACTCAATATCGCCCTCCAGCGCTATGAAGGCACGGTGCTCCTGGTCACGCACGACCACGATCTAATCGACGAAGTGGCTACTCGGATCTGGCACTTCGATCAGGGTGCCATCGATGACTTCAAGGGACCATACGAGGAGTACCTGACCGCGACCGCCGCAGCACGGTAACGCTTTAACTCTGTCCCTGCCAACGATCTTGGGTGCCCCATATCTCGCTCGTTTTTCGCGAGATGTGGGATGCCACGGATCTGAACTTTCATTCCTTTTGCGTCCGAGAGCTGCCGGGTTAAGAGCAGTCGTATCCCACATCTCGCGAAAAACGAGCGAGATACCCCGAATTTCCTGTACGCGGGGCTTGACATGACAGCGTGTGCGCCTTTCTTTTAAGGAAAGGCGCATGAAGTTCGCTGAACCCACAGAGCTTCGCAGGAAATCGGGGATATGGGGCACCCGGAGTTTGTTGCCAGTTCAGAATTCAGTAAAGGACAACATTGGCCCCAATCCTCAATGCCCAGGGAATCTCGAAACAATTCGGGGCCGACCCGCTTTTGCGCAACGTTGCCTTCACGGTCGAAGAGCGCGCCCGCATCGGGCTCATCGGACCCAACGGATCGGGGAAGTCGACACTGCTCGGCATTCTCGCAGGTGAGATCGAACCCGATAGCGGTGAGGTTGCGGCACGCAAACGTACGCGGCTGGCCTATGTAGCGCAGCAATCGGAATTTGCCACCGGCGCAACCATCCGGATGGTCCTCGAATCCGCACTCAAGCGCCTCGCCGTACCGCCGGCAGAGTGGGAAGGACGTATCGCAGAAACGCTGGGGCGCGCCGGCTTTGAAGATCTTGCCACCGACGCCTCCCGCCTCTCCGGCGGCTGGCGCAAGCGCCTGGCCATCGCCGAGGCCCTGGTGCAGCAGCCCGACGTCCTGCTGCTGGACGAGCCCACCAATCATCTCGATCTGAGCGGAATCGAGTGGCTGGAAGCGTTGCTCAATAACTCATCATTCGCCTGCGTGGTGGTCAGCCACGACCGCTACTTCCTGGAAAACGTGTGTACAGAAACGGTGGAGCTGAATCGCGCCTATCCGGACGGGCTGCTGCGGGTAAACGGCAACTACAGCGCGTTTCTGATCAAGAAGGAAGCCTTCCTCGAGGCCCAGGCCAAGCAGCAGGATGCGCTTGCTAACCGCGTGCGCACGGAAATTGATTGGTTGCGCCGCGGACCGAAAGCACGCACCACGAAGTCCAAAGCAAGAATCGACCGGGCCAACGAGCTGATAGGGGAGCTAGCGGAGGTCTCCGCGCGGAACCGCACCGCGACCGCTTCCATTGAATTCTCCGCCACTGACCGCCAGACCAAGCGTTTGGTGGAACTGGAAAACCTGAGCTACGGATTCGCCGGACGAACCCTCTTCGCCAGCCTCAACTTTGTGCTCACCGCGGGTATGCGGGTGGGCCTGGTGGGTCCCAATGGCAGCGGCAAGACGACCTTGCTGAAGTTGCTCCGCGGGGAGCTTGAACCAATCGATGGTTCCATCAAACGCGCCACCGCGCTGCGCACCGTCTACTTCGACCAGAATCGCATTCTGGAACCGGAGGTCACGCTGCGGCGGGCACTAGCTCCCGATAGCGACTCGGTGATCTATCAGGATCGGGTCATTCATGTCGCCTCCTGGGCGGCACGATTCTTGTTCACCGGCGATCAGCTTAATCAACCTGTGGGACGGCTGTCGGGCGGGGAGCGGGCACGCGTGCTGATCGCGAGACTGATGTTGGAACCGGCCGACCTGCTGTTGCTGGACGAGCCTACGAACGACCTCGATATTCCCACCCTCGAGATCCTGGAGGAAAGCCTGCTGGAATTTCGCGGAGCACTGGTGCTGGTCACTCACGACCGCTACATGCTCGACCGGGTCTGCACCAGCGTGTTGGGGCTGGACGGGCGAGGCGATGCAGAGCGCTTCGCCGATTACGGGCAATGGGAGGCCTGGCAGGCCGAGCCACAGCAGGAAGCCAAGCCGTCTGGTCAGCAGGAAAAGCGAAGCCCGGCAAAAAAGAAGCTCTCCTACCTGGAAGCACGCGAGTTCGCGGGCATTGAAGATCGAGTGACCGCCGCCGAAGAACGTGTGGCCCGGGAGCGCGCAGTGGTCGAAGATCCAGCGGTGGCCACCGACGCTGTGCGGCTGCAAGCAGCCCTGCTCGCCATGGAGCAGGCGCAACTGGCTCTCGATGAGCTGTACACCCGCTGGGCCGAGCTCGAAGCCAAGAGCGTGTGACCAAGTGGGCAACTATTACTGGGACGGGGAAGCCCACCGCAGCTTTTGCGATATCGGCCACCAGATCCAGGCAGGACTAGGAAAAGCATTTGAAACATACCATTTTCGCCGATGTCTGACCGCTAAGGGCATCGGGTGAATCGAGGGTCAGAGGGAAAGACCAGTGGTATCCCACATCTCGCGAAAAACGAGCGAGATATGGGCCACCCGTCCTTGGTGAGGGAACCAGAGAACTACGGCACAACTTCGGTTGCGCTGGCAAAGCTCAACTGGTGGATCGCCATCCATGTCTGCGCATAGGAGTTCAGTGCGTTCAGGCTGGTGGTGCGGTCATCCTGCAGAGCACTCAGATAATCGAGCAAAGCTATCCCGCCGTGTTCGTAGGCAAATTGCGCGATCGATAAGACATCCTTCGCTTCGGCCAGATAGTGCCCGTTATACCGGTCAGAAAGCACCTTGGAGGTGGTGTATCCAATCCATGCCTGATTTACGTCGGAGTAGACCTGATTCTGAGTCGCTACCACGCTGAAACGGCTGGATTGCGCAAGATACTTGCTGGTGTCTTTGTTTCCCTGGTTGCGGTCGAAGATGCGTATGGGAATGGTGACGTAGAAACCATAGCTGCTCAAATTGCCGCTGTGGTCGTACTCCCCTTCCAGAGTGGGGTCGGTCGTTCCATTGGCATAGGCCAGTTTCACATTTGCATCGGCCACGCGCACGGCTGCCTGCGCTGCCCGATAATCTGGCCTTGTGGCCAGCGCTTTCTGCTCCAGATCGGTCAAAGTTGTCGGCACGGGCGGAGGAACTAAATCGCCGCTGATATCGAAGGAACGGCTCGGTTGCTGGTAGCCGATCAACGTCTGCAGTTGATCACTGGATTGCACCAGATTCATTTCAGCGTTGGTTTCGTCCGACTCGTACTGCGCCAGTTGCAGATCGAGCCTTTCGTAATCCAGCTTGCCTATGTCTCCCGCGTTGTAACGGTCCAGATTGATTTGCAGTTCATGACGGAAGCTGCTCAAGTTATCCTGCGCCAACTTCAATGTTGCCTTGGCCAACAGCAATGTAGTGAAGTCCTGCCTCACCTGCAAAGTGATTTGCCTTATCTGATCATGGTACTGACCGTCCGTCTGCGCCGTCTGGGCACGCGCGCTGTCCAGGCGCCAGCGCCGCTTTTGCCCGCGCTCAAAGAGCCGCGACAGTTGCAAACTGTAACCGTAGGGAGTATCGGAAGTAGCAGGGTTGGAGAGATCGGTGCCATAGAGCGAGAAGTCCGGATTCTGGCGCAGCCCCGCCTCCACCTCCTGCCCTTTCATCGAGAGCAGGTTCTGCTGGGCTGCCAGCAGAACCGGATTGTGCGCCAAGGCCAGATCTACCGCCTGCTGCATAGTAATCGGTCTACTGGGTGGAGGCGGCGCCGGAGCTGCGGGCGGAGCCTGCGCGTAGCCAGCCTGCCCGGCGGCGAATGCCATCCAAAGCAACAACGCGAGCGTGCCTTGTCTGCTGGAGTTCAATTCTCAAACTCCGTTTCCGGTGTCGGGAGCACGTCCCGGTCACCCGCTATCCATACATAGAGCGTGGGCAGCAGAAAGACGCTCATCAACAGCGCGGCGATCAGGCCGCCCACAATGACGATGGCAAAGGGACGCTGCGAATCCGAGCCGATGCCATGCGATGTGGCCGCCGGCAACAGCCCCAGCGTGGCCACCAACATGGTCATCATGATGGGACGAAGCCTCAGCACGGCGCCTTCAACCGCGGACTCCTCGATCGAGTGCCCGCGCACACGCAACTGATTGATGTACTCCAGCATGATGACACCGGTCTGCACCGAGACACCGAAAAGGGCAAGAAAGCCCACCCCGGAAGAAACGCTGAAGTTGGTGTGGGTGAACAACAAGGCCAGCATGCCGCCGACCGGAGCCATGGCCACGTTGCACAGGATGAGCAGCGCCCACTTCCCCGAACGGAACATGGTGTAAAGAATGATGAAGATGATGGTAATGGTAATAGGCAAGACCAGCTCCAGGCGCTTATCTGCTCTCTTCTGGCTCTGGTATTCACCTGCCCAATCAAGATGGTAGCCCGGGGGCAGCTTTACCTGGGCGTTGACCTTGGCAATCGCTTCTTCCACGGTGCTGCCCAGATCCCGGCCGCGGACACTGTACTTGATGGCGACGTAACGCTGATTCGCCTCGCGATAAATCTCCTCGGCGCCATCCTCCACTTTGACCTGAGTCAACTGAGCCAGTGAAACCCGTTCGCCAGAAGGGGCCAGCAGGCGAATATCATTAATCGCCTCCTGCGTATCACGATACGGTTTCTGGTAGCGGACCACCACATCGTAGCGCGCCTCGCCCTGCAGCACCTGGCTGACCGCACCCCCTCCCACCGCGGTCTGAATGGCATCCTGCACGTCGGAAACATTGATCCCGAAGCGCGCCGCAGCTTTGCGGTCCACTATGTAGTTCAGGTTGGGTTGACCGATAATGCGGAAGATTCCCAGATCCTGGACTCCTCGAACCCCGCTCATAATGCCCAGGATCTCGTTAGCCTTTTGCTCCAGCAACTTCAAGTCATCCCCGTAGAGCTTGACCGCAAGCTCGCCTTTGACGCCGCTGACCGCCTCCTCCACATTGTCGGAGATAGGCTGGGAAAAGTTCCATATCACTCCCGGCATCTTCTCCAGCTGGAAATCCATGGCGGATATCAACTCGTCCTTATTCTTGTGGAAAGTGGGCCGCCACTTCTCTTTGGGAAGCAGGTCGACGAAATATTCGGTATTGAAAAAGCCCGTCGTATCGGTGCCATCATCGGGTCGTCCCACCTGGCTAACCACGACCGTGACTTCAGGAAAAGAGGCGAGGATGTCGCGGGCTTTGTTCATCGTGGCCACACCGGTAGTCGGGCCGGTGCTGGGTGCTAGCGTGCCGCGAACCCAGATAGCGCCCTCATCCAGGTGAGGGAGGAACTCCGAACCGATTACTCCGCTTAAGCCTAGAAAACCTGCCAGCAGCAGCGCGCACACAGCGACGCCGACGGTAACCCAACGATGTTCGATCGCCCAGGTAGCGGCATGGCGGTAGCGATCGGTAATCCAGCTCATGACCGGGTTGTGCCATTCGCGCGCGCCCTTCCAGAACAAAAAACTCGACAACACTGGCGCGATCAGCATGGAGAATATCAATGCACCCAGCAAGGCGAACGCCACCGTCCATGCCATTGGCTTGAACAACCGCCCCTCAACCGCCTGCAGTGTGAAGATAGGAAGGTACGCGGTCACGATGATGCCGATGGCGTAGAAAACCGGGCGCTGCACCTCGTGAGCCGCTTCACGAATCTGTTCGCTAGGGCTGGTGCTATCGGCGCGCCGGCGGCCGAGATGACGAACGATGTTCTCCACCATGACCACTGCGCCGTCGACCACCATGCCGAAGTCCAGCGCGCCCAACGAGAGCAGGTTGGCCGGGATATGAGCCAGATCCAGACAGATCGAGGCAAACAGCAGTGAAAACGGAATGGTAAGGGAAACGATAACGGCGCCGCGAACATTCCCCAGGAACAGAAAGAGAATGATCACCACCAGGATGATGCCCTCGGTCAGATTGTGCAGGACCGTATGGGTGGTGTAACGCAACAGATCGCTGCGATCAAGGAAGGGAACAACTTTAACTCCCTTGGGCAGAATCAGGCTGTTCAGCTCATTTACCTTGGCATGGATCCCAACCAGGGTCGAGTCAGAGTCATCACCCTTCTGCAGCAGCACGATGCCCTCGACCACGTCATCATCGTCGATAATCTTTCCATCGACGCGATGGATGGCCTTGCCGATCTGGCCCAGTCGTATTTTTGGACCCTGCACCACATCTGCGATGTCCTTGACCCGCAGCGCGGTTCCAGTTGAGGTTTTGAGAACGGTCTCCTCAATGTCGTGGACGTTGCGAAACAGGCCCACCTCCTGGACATTGACTTGCTGCTGACCCTGCTCAATGAAGCTGCCGCCGCCATTGGTATTGTTGTTCGCCAGCTGTTGTTCCACCTGGCCGATCGTCAGCCCGTAAGCGATCAGTTTGTTGGGGTCGACCCGCACCTGGTATTCACGGGTCATGCCTCCGAAACTGGCTACATCCACCACCCCCGGGACGGCCTTGAACTGCTTCTCCAGCGTCCAGTCCTCGATCGACTTCAACTCCATGTTGTCGTATTCGGGATTGGTGCTGTGCAGGGTGTACCAGTAGATCTGCCCCACAGGGCTCCAGTCGGTCCCGATCTGCGGCTGCAGGTTCGCGGGTAGGGTGACCTGGGAAAGCCGTTCCAGAACCTTCTCACGATTCCAATCGTTGATCGAGGAGTCGTCGAAGATCATTTTGACGTCGGACAGGCCAGCCAGCGAAAAGGAGCGCAGATGCTGCATGTGTGGGATGCCAGCCATCTGGATTTCAATGGGTATGGTGACCTGCTGCTCCACCTCTTCGGCCGCGCGTCCGGGCCACTGGGTAATGACGTCGACGTAGTTGTTGGCTACGTCCGGATACGCCTCGACCGGCAGATCATGGAAAGAAATGGCGCCCCAGACGAACAGCAGAATGGCCATCGCCAGGATCATGAATCGGTTGTTCAGTGCAAAATCAACCAGACCCCGAATCATTACTGCTCCACCGAATTTTCGAGTTCCAGCGCATTGGTGACTACCTGCTGGCCAACAGCGAGGCCGGAGATGACCTCCTGCATTCCACCAGGAATCATGTCGCCGCCCACAACCCCCACTCGCTTGAACTTTCCATCACCTGTCGGCACATAGACCCAGTCCCGGTCATGCAGGTGGAGGATCGCAGAGGCTGGCACCGAGCTGTGGTCCAGCAGCCTACGGCCGTGGAAGGTGGCCGTGGCAAACATGCCGATGCGCATCAGGCCGCCTGGATTCGGCACCTGGATGCGAACCTTCGCCGTGCGGATACTGGGATCCAGAACGGCGTCGATCTCACCGATGGTGCCGGTGACGACGTGGTCAGGATAGGCAGTCAATCGGATATCGGCTGTCTGGCCAACGTGAACGATAGGCAGATCGTTCTCGTAAACATCGCAAATGATCCACACCTGGGAGAGATCGGCGATAGTGAAGGCGGTCGATGAACCCGCATACGTGACGCCGGTGGCGGAGGCGTTGGTGACATTTTGCGCGATCACCACCCCGGTTGCCGGGGAATAGACCTTGGCGATTAACGAGGGATGAGCCGGGTCGACACCCAGGAACTGCAACTGCTGCTCGGCCGCTGTCAGATCTGTTTTCGCATCCTGCTCGTTGTCGTCCGCGATTTCCAGCTGGCTCTTGGCAATCGCGCCCTTCTCATAAAGGATCTTCGCTCGCTCGTCTTGCGTGCGCGCCAGTCTCTCGTCGGTGACCGCCTTCAGGTATTGATCGAAGGCGTTGGAGATGTCGGTGCTCTGCACCTCCATGAGCAGCTGGCCCTTCTTGACGTAGGCGCCGATCTGGGTATAAATCGCAACCACACGGCCCGAGGCTATCGAAACGACCGGGATGGTTCGGGAAACGTCCGGATTGACCGTACCGGTCACGTTGAGCGTCGAGGTCGAGGCATATTGCGTGGCCGCCGTTACGGGAAAGCGGCCGGGGTGATCGACCGTGATGAGGGTGACACCCCCCTCATCCACCACCTGGGCGGGAGGCGGGGCCTCAGCCGCTTTGTCATGCTTCTCGCCGCCGCAACCACCCAATATCCCAAGACCGAGAGCGGCTGCGATAAGCACCGTTGGCTTCATGAATAAACCTCACGAAAATGAACCTCATGCCCCAAGGCAGACTTCCAATCTTTCCCGGGGCAAACCTGCACTAACCGGGATGAGCGGTTTGCATACTGTGGAGCATGGTCGGACGGAGCAGAAAACAGGGCCGGGCGCACCATTCAGCGAAGCCTCGACCAATCCAGCAATGCGGACCGGCCAATTCCGCGGCTTTCGCAGTCCGTTGTCCCTCTTTTAGCTTGCCGGATGGGCTGTATCCGAATCATCGGATCCTTTTCCACCAGCACAGGGAAAGCCCCCTCCAACAAAACGAGGCCCTCGCGCGCCACGGGTTCCGAGCGAAGACGGCGCTCGACAAAGCGCAGCTCCCAGTCTCGATGTTACTTGAGGCGAGGGGCCACGATTGGCCAGTTTTACGTATCTTTCGATCTAGAGACTAACCGTTAAGTCGCAAATAACACATAAAACTTTTGTTAGGAGTTTATAAGCACGAACATTCGTGTACACCTCGATCGTAACCGAGATAGATTTCCGCTCTGATCGGCCTCCTGTCACTTGCCCGGGGAGCCGTTTTTAACTACAGTCTTGACCCAGGTTGCATAGCCCATTCGCAACGTCCAAAGCATGGGGACGCACATGGCCGGTAGAATGAAGACGGGAGCCCAAAACAGCGAAGAAATGCCGCTCTTTTCCATGCTCGTGTGGGGAACACGCAAGACCTCTCTGCCCATTGCCGCGCTGATGATCGCGTTGATTGCGGCAGTCGATGCGCATGCCGCGGCGGAAATCCCTCTCGGCTTTCTTTACCTGGCGCCCATGCTGGTGGCGGGCGCCGCCTTGACCCGTTGGGAAATAGCCGCGGTTGCCGGCGTCTGTACCTGGCTCGCAGAGTCGTTCGATGAGTTTCCCTGGGGACCTCATACTGGGTTGCCCCGCGACCTGCTCTACTTCTCCGCTTTTTTTTGCATGGGACTCTTCATGCACGAGGTGACGCGCAGCCGGCGGCTTTCCGCCCGGCACTTGCGGCAGATGGAAGGCGAGATGACGGCCCGGCGGGACGCGGAGGAGCAACTGAAAGTGCTCGTGGATAGCAGTCCCGCGGCCATCATCACCACCAGTTCAGACGGCACGATCCTGCTCGCCAACGACGCGGCGAATCGCCTTTTCGGCCTCGAACCCGGCTCGCTTTCCGGCCTGCCCATCCACAATTACCTGCCGTCGCTGACGAATGTGACCGCCCTGGATAGCAACCGCCAGGCTTTTCGCACGGCCATGCAGTGCCGCGGCCGCAGAGCGGATGGGGAGGTCTTCCAGGCGGACGTCTGGTTCTCTACTTACGTAACCAGCGCCGGTCCACGATTGGCGGCCATGGTGCTGGATACATCGGAAGATTTGAGGACGCACGAGGAATCGGCCTTTCATCAGATGTTGACCAGCTCGCGCATCGTGGTGGCCGCTGTTTCGCATGAAGTGCGCAACGTGTGCGGGGCCATTGCGCTGGTCCATGAGAATCTGGCGCGTAGCGGCAAACTAAAAGAAAATAAAGACTTTGAGACCCTGGGTACGCTGGTTTTGGCGCTTGAACGCATCGCCGCCATGGACCTGCGGCAGACGGCGAGCCATGCCGCCGGGGCCGAGGTGCAGTCCCTGCTGGACGAACTGCGCATCGTCATCGAGTCTTCACTGCGCGAAGGCGGAGTAACCAGCCGGTGGGAGATAGAAGACGATCTGCCTCCGGTGTGGGCTGATCGTCAGAGCCTGATGCAGGTCTTCCTCAACCTGACCAAGAACAGCGAGCGCGCCATGGAGAAACAAGAGCGGAAGGAATTGACCGTGAGTGCCCGGCGCGACGGCCTAGGAGTCGCGATTTGCTTTCGCGATACCGGCGGCGGCGTTGCCCACCCGGAGCGGCTCTTCCATCCTTTTCAGCAGGATGCCCAATCGACCGGGCTGGGCCTTTACCTCTCGCGCGCCTTGATGCGCAGCTTCAAAGGCGACCTGCATTACGAACCAGAAGCCGGGGGCTCGACCTTTGTAGTGGAATTGTCACCCGCAGTACGAGAAAGCAAGAATGATAGTGATGAGCAGCGAAATTCGGATATTGCTGATCGACGATCACAGCCTGTTCCGCGAGAGCCTCAGCCGGCTGCTTCAGACCGAGCCTGATTTCCGCATCGTGGGCACTTGCGCCTCCGCCAGCGAGGCACTGGCGTTGCCGCGCCTGGAGGAGATCGACGTGGTGCTGCTTGATTACGATCTCGGGCCTGAGCAGGGAACACGGTTTCTCGACCGGGCGCACAGTGCCGGTTTTCTCGGCCGTGTTTTGATGGTGACCGCCGGCATGAGCGATTCGGTGATGCTGCGCCTGCTGGAGAACGGCTCTTCCGGCGTCTTTCTCAAACACAGTCCCCCGAGCCGCCTGGTGGAGGCAATCCGCAAGGTCTTTGCCGGAGAGGTCTGGCTCGATCCCGCAGTCACCCGTTCCATCATTGCTGCAGCCACCGGCAACGCAGCCGCGCCCCGCCGTACACAAGGCTTGACGCAGCGCGAGCAGGCGGTCCTCAAGGGGGTATTTGAAGGGCTCACCAACAAGGAAATCGGCGCCCGTTTGACGATCTCCGAGAGCTCGGTCAAGGCGGTGCTGCAACAGCTTTTCGAGAAGACCGGCGTGCGCACACGCAGCCAACTGGTGCGCATTGCACTGGAAAAGCACTCCGACGAGTGGCTGACAAATCCTACCTGAGCGGGAAAACACCGTGGACGATGGTGGTCAGCTTTGGGATGCAATCGTGGTGGGAGCGGGACCCGCCGGTTGCGCAGCGGCCTATGACCTTGCCGCCGCGGGTCGATCCGTACTGCTGCTTGACAAGAAGGATTTCCCACGTGGCAAGGCCTGCGCCGGCGGGCTGACCAGCAAGGCCGTCCAGGCGCTGCGATACTCGATTGAACCGGTGGTAAGAAAAGTGGTCAGCCGGATCCGGCTGGAGGGGGAGAGCCCGTCTTCCTCGCCCGCCGACGCTGTTGTACTGAAGAGCCGCGAGCCCATCTGCGTGATGACGGTGCGGGCTGAGTTGGATGAGTACTGCCTGCGCAAAACGATTGCGGCAGGGGCCAGCTTGCGCAAGATCGCGGGAGTGCGGCAGATTGTGCGCTGCGGAGATCAGCTGCAGTTACTTACCCTCAGCGAAAGCTATCGCGCGCGCTTTCTGGTCGGCGCTGACGGAACCAGTGGCCAGGTACGCCGCCTGTGTGCGGCCGGCTCCTGGTACTCCCAGGGCTTTGCCCTCGAGGTCCAAACGGCGCCCCCGCGCGAGGAGGTCGATCTTACCTTCGATTTTGCCTCCGTCAGCGATGGGTACGCATGGATTTTTCCCAAGGGCGACCATCTCAATGTTGGCGTTTATTCCCTATCGTCTACGGCCAACCTGACGCGGAGCGGGCTCCTGAGCTACGTAAGGAACAGGGTAGGCACCGACACCGTGGATTGTGTTACCGGACAATATCTGGGGATTGGCGCCGGCGAGAGTCCGGCTGAATATGTTCGGCAGGATTTACGCGATCGGGTCTTCCTGGTGGGGGACGCGGGCGGCTTCGTCGATCCCCTTACGGGTGAAGGAATCTACGGTGCGCTGGTCAGCGGACAGGGGGCGGCGAAGGCCATCCTCGCGGAGCTGCGGGGAGAGAGTACTGCTGCGGAAGCATTTGCCGCCCATCTCACCGGGTATCGTCAGACGCTACGTTTTTCTTCGCGGGCGGCGGCTGCTTTCTATGCCAATCCAGCGCGCGGATTCCGCGCCATGCGTCTGCCTTTCGTGCGCCGGTCGCTGGTCAGAACCTACACCCGTGGACTTAACGTCAACAGCCTGGCCATGCGGATCGCCATCGCCCTCTGCTGAGAGCAACAGCAATGGTTACATGACCGCCTTCCTGGAACTAACGAATCTGCGTTTACTCTGTCCATCCACCTCCAGTATCAAGGTGAAGCGCGGGTGGTGGATGGAGAGGCCAACTGCAGCAACTAGTGAGCTACCCGTGAAAGAAGCTGTACAGCAACACGGTGAGGACGATGCTGCTGACCACGATGTATATCTTGTCCTTCTGGGCGGCGAAGCCATAGACGCAGTAGGCGACCCTCATGATCGGAGTCGCGATCAGGAGCAGAATGCCCACGCGAATGATGTTGCGACTATCCAGGTGGTGAGTGACCACGAGGGGCGGAATCCGGTCCGCGGGGCTGCGAACTCCGTGAAAATGGACATAATCCGGCGCCACTCCATGGGCCTGCAACAGGTAGAGAATACCGCCAATGAACACCACAACCGCAGCCAGGCTGACGCCCGCGCGCAGCATTTGACTGATGGCGACTTCCATTTTCAGATCGGCTTCCGACGCCATCGGATCACAACCTTCCCGTGGCTCCGCTGTAGATCATTTCGACGCCCAGCGCGACGATGACTACGGCGAACACCATTCTGAGTATGGGTACCCGGATCCTGACCAGCAGGCGTGCCCCTAGAAGCGAACCGGCCAGCACCCCCAGCATGACCGGCGCTGCCAAACCGGGGGCAATATAGCCCCGGCTGAGATAAATACCCGCGCTTGCCGCCGCGGTTACACCGATCATGAAGTTGCTCGTAGTGGTGGAAACTTTGAAGGGCAGTTTCATCGCCTGATCCATGGCAAGAACCTTGACCGCTCCCGAGCCGATGCCGAGAAGACCGGAGAGAATTCCGGCGACGGACATGATGCCAAAGCCGGCCGGAACATTCTGCGCGATGTAGGTCTCGCGACCGTCCTTGGTAGGATAATCTCCAACGAGTTTCAGCTTCTCGGCCAGCACATTCCGCTTGTGGGGCATCACATTTTCCGTATGGCGGAATGAACTCCAGGCCGAGTAAAGCAATGTGATGCCAAAAATAATGCCTATGGCGTGGGTGGAAATGCGCGCAGTCAAATAGGCCCCGATCAGGGCGCCCACTGTGGTTGCCACCTCCAAAAACATTCCGATGCGAACGTTGGAGAAGCCTTCCCGGACATACGAGACAGCCGCACCCGAAGAAGTGGCGATAACCGAAACCAGCGAAGCACCAATGGCGTAACGAATATCGATATGGAAAAGAAGGGCCAGCGCGGGGACGATGACCACGCCCCCGCCAAGGCCAGTGAGGGCGCCGAGCAGCCCCGCGAGAACCGACATCGACAGCACTGCGAAGGTAAACTCGATCAAGCCCATCTGCCCTTTCAAGCAACCAAACCAGAGGGGTGTCTGGATCAGTCTGACTTTTCATCGCTGCCGTTAGTGTGCACTACACTTGTGCTTGACAAGAGAGGAAAAAACGTCGCATCGCATAGAATATTTGTGTAAGAGACTCTAGCTAGGAACATGCAAGGACGGGTGAGTAACCGAGAGCGTTTCCCGAGCATATAACAGAATTGTGGAAGGTTTCATGACTCGACAGATTCTTAACGGCTGGAAAGAAATCTCAAAGCACATTGAGCGCGGCGTGCGCACCGCTCAACGTTGGGAGGCTACGCTGGGAATGCCGGTTCACCGTCCGGCGTTGAAGGATAGAAGTGCAGTGGTCGCGTTTACCGACGAGCTCGAACGTTGGATCTCACGTACCCCATCGTCCAAGCTGGACGCGAGTAGTGAAGGAAGCAAGGAAGCCCTCGTGCGGGTACATGAAAATATGAGCACTCTAGCGTGGCACACCTCAGAGCTTGCTTCGCAGACCATAGCTTTGCAGGAGCAACTGAGGCGATCGCTAGAGATTCACCGCATTCGCATCGCATCGAGGACGCGCACTCGCTTGGCCGTGTCATCCAGCCGCAGCATCGGGGCGATGCTGCCGTTCCGGCCCATGAACAACCCTGGACGCCGGCTGCTATTCCCATAGTAAACCAAATCTATGGTAACTGTGGGGAGTACCTATTCCCTCACTCCGTGTTCCCCGGAGCGAGAGAAACTAATGTTCGTTTAGAGCGTCTAGTGTGTCAGGGGCGGAATCTTACAGGCCTCACTGGCAAGACACCCTGGAGCGGAGAAATGCAATCGTTGGCAATGGATGACGACAGAGTTGAGAAAGAACCTGCACCGTCGGCTCTCGAATTAGTGAATGAACGATTGGAAGAGGCGATTGAACAACTCCGCCTGGCAAACGAGGCTCTGCAAATAACCAGCCACGAGCTCGGAGCGTTGAACAATCAACTCGAGATGATGAGCGAAGAGGTGGAGAACCTCAGCCAGGAAGTGGTTCGCCTCAGAGCCGGCTACTCCCACGCCCTCAATCACATTCCATACCCCGTGGTGTTGGTAGACAACAAAGGCAAGATCGAGGCCTGGAATAATGCTGCAGAGCAGCTATTCCACTTGGCGCCCGATGCTTCGGTTGGTATGGATCTCTCCGAATTTCCTGTGCAACCGTCCCTGGGCAAGACACTCTGCAGGAAACATCGCGTAGTGATGGCGGGCGGGGCTGCGCCGGCGCTGAGAAATCAGCTGCTGCATGTGAAGCGCGCCATCCACCGCATGGATGTACAGTTCACTGCATTCAGCCGGGAGCGGTCAAACCACGGTGTCCTGGTCACGTTCGTGAGCTCACCTGCGCGCGACGGGTTGATCACAGTGTGGGCACGGCACGACAACATGGTGGATAGCGCCGCGAGCTGAGGAAACCAGGTAAACGGCTCCAACACAGTTTCGTATTCGGAATGGGCGGCGGGCTGCCTTAGTAGATGGATGCCCCGGCCACGGACGCAAGGGGCCGGCCGGCAGCATGGGAGCGCTGCGGGGACAGTACCGACTCGTAAATCTGGATCATCTGCGAGTAGTTCTCTTCGCCGGTGTATTTGGTCTCATATTCTTTGCGGGCCTGGGCACGCATCAAGGCAACTTCGGCGGGGTGAGCACGGAACCAGCGCACCTTTTCCACCAGATCGCTTGCGTTCCCAGGTTCAAAGTGCAGCCCGGTTCGCAAATGATCCACGACGGACGACATGCTTCCCAGATCGCTGGCAATCACTGGCAAGCCCACAGCGAAGGCTTCGGCCAGGATCATTGGGAAGCCCTCATACCACGTCGAGGGCAGAATAAGTACCGACGCATCCTTCATCCGCTGCAGAATTTCCGCCCGCGGCAGCCATTTCAGCCAGCTAACACCTTCCATTTCACGGCACGCCTTCTCCACTTCTACCGCTAACGGACCGTCACCGGCAATTTGCAAAGGCAGCGCATCGCCAATTTGCCGCCATGCTTCCAGGAGCGTGCTGATTCCCTTCTCCGGCGTCAATCGTCCCACAAAAAATGCGTAATTGCCTTGGCCTTCCCCGGGCCCCGGATCAGTCTGCAAATAATTAGGCTTGACGAAGATCTTCGCCGCGGGAAGTCCCCCCTCGATGAACTTTTCACGCGCAAAATCGGTAAGAGCAATGTAGGCGGAGACGGTTTTGCTCCACGTCTGTTTATAGTTGTGCGTCGCCAGCATAGCGGCGCCGGCCGCTGTCGCCAACCTGCTGCCGCGGTAGCAGCCATGCAGCACGCCAGGCCAGGGTATACGCTTGGTCACGCACTCCTCACACACATGCCCATCTCGGAAGAGAGTGGCCGCGGGGCACAGCAAGCGGTAATTGTGCAGGGTTTGTACAACCGGAATTCCTTCCCCATTCGCCGCGTAGTAGACAGCGGGCGAGATCACAGGGAAAGTATTATGGACGTGAACGATGTCCGGCTTTTCCCGGCGCATCAGGGCGCGCAGCTCATGATGGATTTGCTGATTCCAGATGGTGTTACCAAGCAGGACCAGGGGGTTGACGCCGGTCACCTGATCGTTGCTGGCCTGGTACAGCACCACTTGCTGGCCATGCGAGCGCAGCAGTTCCGTCTCCTGGGCGAAGACCTGATCCTCACCTCCCGGCATCTGGTACGAATTATGTACGGAAAGAATCTTCATCAAGCACTCTGCTTGCCGCGAATGGCGCGATTCACCATCTGCTTCCATACGCTCTGGGTGAGCAACAGATCGACCGCTCGCTGGAACAGCGGCAGGGGCAGACGATTGGAGTAGCGCCAAAACCGATCCACCTTCGAATTCGCCCGCAGGCCGTAACGGCACAGATCGCTGTATGCCTGATGCATAGCCGGATCGTTGTTCAGGCGATGGCGGATGTAGTTCATCTTGAGATACAGCGGATTGTGGCCGATAGGCGGAAAAGACTCGGCCAGCCCCGCATCGAGGCTCTCCAGGTAACGCCGCTGCTCCAGCCACAGAGAGTCCATGATCTTGAGTTCCCGCTCCAGGCGGCGCGGGGTGATGCGCGTAGAGTTCTGGTCATTCTGGCCATGCAATCGCCACCGTGCCAGTGGCGTATCGATGGCGCACAGTTCGGTCATCAGCGGGGCCAGGCGATGAATCATCTGCTCTGCGTATCCAGTGTATTCGACTGGTATGGGGAAGATCGAGTCCGCCACTTCGCGGCGCAGCGCCAGGTTGGTGGTGGGCGGCAAGCCCATCAGGATTCCCGCATTGCCGTAGGTGATCTGCGCGCAGTCTCCAGACGGCAAAGCGCTCAACAGCGGATACACCCCGCGTTGCCGCTTCTGATTGTCCACCAGGCTGGCCCGATGAATGGCAAAGCCGGCCTCGGGATGGGCACGAAAGGCGTTCACCACGGCTTCCACCTTTCCCGGCAGGAAGGTGTCATCCGCATCGAGCAGGCAGATCACGTCTCCGGTACAGTTCCGGTAGGCGGCATTCATGTTGGCGGCCATGCCGCCATGAGGGTTGCGCAGCAACCGTATGTCAAGGCCCCGGCTGATGTAGGATTCGACCACCTCGCAGGAGTTGTCATGGGAGGCGTCGTCGCTGACGATGATTTCAGCCGGCGGGTAACTCTGCTCGAGAGCGCTCTCAATGGCTTGACCAACATAGGCCCCGTAGTTGAAGCAGGTAATCAGAACCGAGACGGAAGGCTTCTGGGGAAGACTCTTCAGAGCCATCGGAGCAAGCTTGCTCAGCCCTGCGCCCGGGGCCGTTCTGTCCATAGATGCGGTTTCTAGTGCCATACCCGTGGTTCCTCTCCGGTACATCCTCTCAGATCACCCGGCTGCGCTCAATTACTCGGATGCGTCACGCCGGGCGTTGCTGCAGATAAAAGGCCCGCCACTCATCGATGAAGTGCTCTTCAGAGCAACTGGAGGCAGCCAGGCGGGCTCGTTGGCCCATGGCCTGGCGATCGGCCGGGTTAAGGGCAAGAACGCGCTGTAAGCCTTCCCTCACCCCCGCAACCGTGGTTTCAATCAGGAAGCCGTTGTCGCCGTCCTGAAGCAGGTCTTCCACCCCGTAGAGATGAGAGACCACTATGGGAAGTCCCGAGGCGGCCGCCTCATACGTCACCAACGAGAACGTCTCATAAAGCGACGGAAAGACGAAAACGTCCGAACTCCACAAGTAGGGCCGGACATCGGACTGCATGCCAACGAATTTCACCCGGTCACCAAGCTTATCCTTCGCTGCCTGCTCAGCGTAGCGCGCGATCAGATCAGCTTCGCCACCGACCACGACCAGTTTTACCCGCTCCATGCCTGCCGTGGCCAGCGCCTGCAACAAGAGTGGTAGTCCTTTGCGTTCAAATTGTCCCAAAGCGACAAACAGCGCCATCAGATCCTGGTCTTCGACGCCGAGGCGGTGACGAAAGGCTGGGCGATCAAACTCAGCGGGCATTTGCAGGCGCTGCAGGTTAATGGGATTGGGCAGCACCTTCAGCTTGTTCTCGATGTAGGGAAATTCCGCTCTCAATTCCCTCGCCAGGCCGTGGGATGGAACCACCACATGTTTGGCTCGCGGATAGGTAAAGCTTTCCATCCAGGCGTGAAGCTTATGGTCGAGCCAGCGGAACCAACCCCGCAGGCCTTTGGCGCCGGACTTGCTCCAATGATGCTTCAGGTACATGCGATGGCAAAAGTGGGAGTAGAGCAGGTCACCAAAAGAGAGATTGCTCTCCAGCGCCTGGACCAGATCGAACCTGGCGCCGCCACGGAGGCGGTAGAACAGATAGCAGAGGGGGGCCATGAAGTGATAAACAACGAAGAGCAACGCCAGGGGCCGGTTGGGCGACGGCACGCGCACAAACCGTATTTTTTCCGGACAGGGATTTTCGAACTCGACCGCAAAAACGGTGAAATCATGCTCCGCGGCAAGCGCACGAAGCATGGCCAGATGGCAACTCCCGATTGGATTGTTGTGCGTTATCTTGTAGTCGAAGACGGCGATGCGCAAGCAGGCTTTCCTTTGCAGCTTCTATCGGTTGGCGGGCGGTGATGCATAAAGGTGTTCTCTCAAGCCATCTTGACTAACGAAAGCCGGCCTGGCCGGGGCACCTTACTGGCGATCTTCTTGGCGATCTCCAGTGAGGCTGTGGCCGCGGGTGAAGGAGCATTGCAGACATGCAGAGAGTTCTTGCCCTCCAACAGCAGGAAGTCGTCAACCATGCTTCCATCGCGCAGCACCGCTTGCGCCCGCACACCACTCTTGCTCGGGATGAGGTCGTCGGCCTGCACCTCTGGCACCAACCGCTGCAAGCTGCGGGTAAATGCGGCCTTGCTCCAGGAGCGATACATCTCCTGAACCCCCTCGCGGTAATAGCGCGAGGAAAGCTTCCAAAAACCAGGATAGGTCATAACCTCTGAGAGGTCGCGCCAGCTGAAGTCCGACTTGCGATATCCCTCGCGCTTCATGCTCAACACGGCGTTGGGCCCGGCGTGAATGCTTCCATCCATCGAGCGCGTGAAGTGTAAGCCCAGAAAGGGAAAGGCCGGATTCGGCACAGGGTAAATAAGATGACGCACCAGGTAGCGGCGCTCAGGCTTGAGCTCGAAGTACTCACCGCGAAAGGGAACGATCATGGCCTTCGGTTCCATGCCCCCCAGACGCGCCACACGGTCGCTCTGCAGTCCGGCGCAGTTAATCAGAAAGCGCGTCTCCAGTGAGCCCCATGAAGTCTCCAGCAGGTGACCCAGCGGAGTGGGCACAACCTGCAGCACTTCCGTGCCCACCTTCAGTTCTCCTCCCTGTTGCTGTATCTCATGTACCAACGCGTGGCATACCTGCCGGTAATCGACAATGCCCGTGGTGGGCACGCGAATCGCAGCAATGCAGGAGACATGCGGTTCCACTTCTTTTACTTCTTCCGGACGAAGCCGCATTGCGGGGACGCCGTTCTTTAACGCGCGATCGAAGAGGACATCGAGTTGAGGAATCTCGTCCGGACTGGTGGCGACGATCAACTTGCCGCAAACTTCGAAAGGAACGCCATATTCGTAGCAAAAGGCGCGCAAGGACTGATTCCCAGCTTGCGCCATCTCCGCTTTAAGGCTGCCTGGCTTGTAATAAATACCGGAATGAATAACGCCGCTATTGCGGCCGGTCTGGTGCTGGGCAAAGCCCACTTCTTTTTCCACCAGAAGGATACGCGCGAAAGGATAACGGCGGCCAATAGCGGCGCCGGTCGCGAGACCAACAATTCCTCCACCGATTATTGCGAAATCATACATACGTTGCCTTTAGAAGCCTCTACTTGTCGGCAGGCTGGATTGAAATCAAACGAAGACAACCAAGGTAAACAGGCCCATTTTCTTGACAGCAGGTCCCTCCACTTGTCATAAGACATACCTCAACGGCCCCACTCCATCGGTGAGCTGTGGCAAAGAAGCGTGGTCGAGGTACGGACGAAAATCAGGCGGCGGCACAGTCTCTAATGCAATTGCACAAACGATAACTCGGCGCTTCGGCTCTCTTGCTGGCAGCCTTTCGCGATAGTGCTGAAGAGCGAGGTAGCGATCCTTTGCCGCCTCGCTCTCAGGCCACCTCTAGAACATTCTTTGCTTCTACTTGCACCGGCGGGTTAGCCAAGTGTCGCGCTCCTTTGAGGAAGACACGGCATTGGTTTCTTCGCTGAGCACCAGAAGCAAAAACGTTAGCCGGTGGCCACAACCTCAGACAAAATCTTTTTAGAAACGGTAGGGCTGGATCGAAATCAAAGGGAGAAAACCCAGGGAATAGACTCTTAACTGCCTCTCTTATTCGACGTACCCCTTCTGCACCACAGGCTCCGGTTCAGTCAACAGGAATTCAACCGGCGCTTCGTCAAGGTCCATTCCCGTGACCACAGCCAGATCGGTGATTCTAGGCGCCCCAGCCCGTGTTGTGGCTGTACGCGAAAAGGGATTCAACCCGGCTCGCCATAAGACGATGATGAATGCTACCAGCGTGTAAACCTGCGACGTGACGGCCGACCATGCGATGCCAACCGCCGCCATCTTGGGAACCAGCAGGAAAGCCACCAGGATGCCCAGCGCGCCGGCGCTGTAGTTGACAAAGTTGAACTGCTTGTCCAGTTGATTAGGCAGCAGCAACTGGAAGATGATCACGGTGGTCAGGGCAATCAACGGAATATATAGGGAAAAGACGCGCAACACCGGCACCGACTCCCGGAACGCTGGTCCAAGCACAAAGCGCACCAGCAAAGGAGCTCCCAGATAGATAGCCGCGCCGAAGATCATGCCCAGCCCACCGAGAAGAAGCAGACTGTACTTCACCGTCTTCATGGCTTGCCCGGGACTATCCTGCACCTGCTTGGTCAATCTCGGGTAAAGGGCCTGATTCACCGGCCACATCCCCTGTTGAAAGACCCGGGTGATCCGTTCCGCGCCGCCGTACTCACCCAGTGCAGCTACCGGCGCCGCCGAACCCAGGATCAACCGGTTGGCCGAACCACAGATGCTCTGCACCGCACGAAATAAGAACATCGAGGTGCCCAGCCGCAGTGAATCCCACACCGACTTGGGAGTAGGCCACTGAAAACCTACTTCTCTATAAGCCAGGACGACCGTGATTCCGTGAGCGACTATGCAGCCAACACACTGGGCCGCTAAGACCTTCCATCCGTCGGAAGGCTTATGGACCAGCAGAAAAATGCTCAGCGTAGCCATCACCTTGCCTGATATTTCCAGCACGCTGGCCAGGCGCATACGCTCCAGACCCTGGAAATACCAGAGCATATTGATACCCTGGCAGACTCCCCAGATAGTGCTGGCCCAAAACAGCGCCAGCGAAGGAGCGATGTGGTGGGTAAAGCGCCGGGAGAAGATCGCTCCCGCGATACATAAAGTGGCCAGCAGAAACTTGGCCCCTAAAACCCCGGAGATCAGCGCTGAAAGATGTTTCGGTTCGCCCCGGTGACGCGAAGTATCACGCGCCGCCGAAATGTCGAAACCATACTCCACCACGCTCGCGATCACCTCTCCGATCGCTTGCGCGAAAATCACGACGCCCCACCCCGAAGGGCCGAGCACGCGCGCCAGATAGGGAAACGTCAGCAAAGGAAGGGCGTAGGTACATGCCTGCACGCCGTAGAGCGCGATTACATTGTGTACGACGCCGCTGCGCAGCAGCTTCCTTGGATTCAGTTTCTGAAAGGAGAAATGGCCCGGTGAGCCCGCTGGCTTCATGTCCCGCTTCCAACTCCAACCGCGCTGTGGTGGCGATGGATCCTCGCCGGAGTCATCATGGCATCAGGCCAGGTCTTCCAGGGCGCCTTACCGCTTTCCCACAGACTCTCCAGGTATCTTTTCTCGCGCAACGTATCCATGCACTGCCAGAAAGCTCCGTGGCGATAGGCCATAAGCTGGCCGGCAGCGGCCAAGCGCTCCAGCGGTTCCCTTTCAAAGTGGGTCTCATCGCTGTCAATAAACTCAAATACCTCCGGCTCCAACACAAAAAATGCGCCGTTGATCCAGCCTTCCTTGGTCTGCGGCTTGCTTGACACTTCAATAATCCTGTCGTCTTCCAATTCCAGTTGCCCGAATCTCGCCGTCGGCCGCACCGCGGTCAGCGTCGCCAGTTTTCCATGCGAACGGTGGAACGCCAGAAGATCGTGAAAATTGATGTCTGCCACGCCATCACCCCAAGCGAGCATAAAGGGCTCGTTGCCAAGATAAGGAGCCAGTCGCCTGATCCGGCCACCCGTCTCCGTCTTCATGCCGGTATCGACTAACTCCACCATCCAGTCGGGAACGGCTCCGCCATTCATCCAGACCTTTCCCGTCTTGAGCGACACGCTCAGATCCCGGTTGAGTGAGCAGTAGTCGAGCATGTACTTTTTGATCACTTCGCCCTTAGGCCCCAGGGCAATCACAAACTCTTCGTGGCCGTAGTGCGCGTAGTGCATCAGGATGTGCCAGAGAATTGGTTTGCCGCCAATCTCTACCATCGTTTTTGGTTTGAGCTCTGCGTCCTCCGTAAGACAGGATCCGAGCGCTCCGGCAAGAATGGCAACTTTCATACGGATTCCCCGCCTCCGCGCGGGTCAAGATCAAGCGAGACTTGAAGCGTGTGCTTAACCGGCGTTGCATGCCGGTTCTGCCAGTTGAACAATAACTGGTCGGCGGCGACGACAAGGTCCCTGGCGAAGCGGCGGCGATAGTTCAATGCCCAGCGCACAATCGCGCCGTAGCATCTAAACCGTTGCCCGCTGCTCAGCGGGGAGCGCGCAACAGAACGAGTGAACTCCTTCGCCGCATTCCATTCCGGGAAGGTAATCTTGCGAGCCCTTGCCGGATCCCACCACTCCGGTACCGGCAATGTACCCCAGCGCCATGTCAGCCGGAACCGCCCAACCCGGTTTCGTTCCGGCATGGTCCAGGCAGCTTGGCCCGCATGCCTGGTGCAAATCGACAGATACTCCGGCACTTCATAGAAGCGTCCCAGCAGCCCCAATTGCAGCAGAAGCACACGATCGCTGTGCGCATAGCTGCCCCGCGGCGGAAGCTGGCTCAGCGCATCGCGGCGGATCACACCGGAAAAGGGATAACCCTCGTGGCCTTTGAGCAGCAAGTCTCGTGCCCGCACCACGGGATCGAGTGAGCTGGTGCGTAACCGTTCGTCCTTGTTCTCGAGGAATTGTCCATCCTCGTCGATGCACCGGGTCAAGGTGTGGGCAGCGACCAGCGAATCATCCGCTTCCAACGCGTCGATGCACAGGCGCAGAAAGTCGGGCTGAATCAAGTCATCATGCGCCGCCCATTTGAAGTACTTGCCGGTAGCCTTGAAGTAAACATTGCGCAGATTCCAACCGGCTCCCATATTGCATTCCGCGCGATAATACCGAATACGGGAATCCTGGGCGGCAAACCGGCGGCAAATCTCCCCACTGCGATCGCTGGAACAATTGTCGGAGATGATGAGTTCAAAATCCCTGAACGTCTGATTCAGAATGGATTCGATGGCCGCTTCAAGAAAACGTTCTCCGTTATAAATAAATAACCCGATGCTTAGCAGAGGCGTAGTGCTCATTGATTCATTGCTCCAATCTGCCATACCTGGCAGCGCGGGGGAGGGCTGTCGGAGAACGAGGAAATCCACGCCACCATAATTCGTGAAGGCCGTTTGTGCACCTTTACCGTGTGATTATGTAAGTCCCTTGGACGCGCTCTGTCCCCAGGTCTCGCTCGGGAAATCCGGGTATGTACTTCTCTCTACGGTCGCAGCGCTAAGACATTCTTTTCATGCGGGAAACTAATTGCTTGATCCAACTTTGACGGGTCAAAAGATTGATCGCGAAATCGAAGGCCCAATGGGGCAGGTAAATGGAGATCTTCCAAAACCATACAAACCGGGCATCCGGCGCCTCGAGGCACACCAGGTAGCGATCGTAGTAACGGCGAACCTCGGGATCGCGGGCAAGCCGGGCATGGACGTAACTGACGTAAGCAATGTATGGGTGCAGACTAAGCGGTTCAAAAGCCTCGCCTAGCCGGGGGTCCATACCTTCCAGAAACCGTTTCTGCGCCGCCCAGAGGGCGCCACAGTAATCCAACTCGCGACGAAACGATGCTGCCGTCACCCGGTCGGGCCCGTAATTGTTCTCGCCGTGGAGACGATATTCCGAGAGGGCTTCGTCTTCCCGGGTCACATTCGTAATAAGCGGAGCCAGACGGGTAATCAATTGGTCGGGACAGCTTACCAGCGGAACTTGTAAGGGAAGAGGAAAGATCCGCTCGGCCACATCCCGGTGCAGGCTCAAGCCAGAGGTCGGAGGCATGAAGGGTAGGATGCCCCCATCTTTCAACAGACGCGTACCATACCATCCAAAGGGTAATGGAGCCGTCATGGGCCACACTCCCTGGCGGCGCAGGTCGGCCGTCATTCGGATCACCCGGTGCACCCCAAAACCAGCTTCAGGGTGGGCTTGAAAATCAGCCACAATGCGCTCGATCTTGTGCGGCAGGAAGCGATCGTCGGAGTCGAGCAGAGCGATAATCTCACCCCGGCTGGCCGCAAATGCAGCATTGAAGCCGGATGCCTGTCCCCCATTCTCTTTACGAATCAACTGCACCCGCGGGTCTTTTCCCAGATATTCCTCAATCACGCTCAGCGAGTCATCGGTAGACCCGTCGTCACAGACGATCAGTTCGATGTTGGGATAAGTCTGGTCAAGCGCACTCTGAATCGATTCGCCGATGTAGCGACCGTAGTTGTAGTTCGAAATGAGAATGGAAACGAGTGGCTCCGCCGGCAAAGGCAAAAGCTCGATCGGATGGAGAGCGCTGATGGTTTCAGATTCCGCAATGGCCATAAGAAGATTGAGTACAACAAACCGCGTAGTTGGAGTGCGTCACCCAGGACTGACATCCTGGTCTACTTTCGATCGCCGGCCGGGCGGACCCGGCTCTGTCGATAATCCGTTCAGTTGTTGATACGTTCATCCGCCAATCCGTTCATCCCGGCGCCTGCTGCCACACCACTCAATACGCTCCAACCCCTTTCACCACCAAACCAGGGGTGGCGAGAATTATTTTGATATCCAGCAGCAGCGACCACTCGCGAATGTATTGCAGATCCAGCCGCACCATCTCTTCAAACGGAAGTTCACTGCGGCCATTCACCTGCCACAAGCCGGTAATGCCCGGATATACAGCAGACCGTCCCTCAGACCAGTCCGCGTATTCGCGGCTCATCCCATCCGGCCCCAAATCGCCGGCCGGCAAAGGTCTCGGACCCACCAGGCTCATCTCCCCGCGCAGCACATTGATCAATTGCGGCAACTCATCCAGGCTATAGCGACGAATGAACCGGCCAATCGGAGTTACCCGCGGATCCCGTTTGATCTTGAAGATATGGCCGTTCTTTTCGTTGGCATGGGCCACATGAGTGCGATCCATTGCCGTATACATCGACCGGAATTTGAGAAACATGAAATGGCGTCCACCTCTGCCCACCCGCGGCGCCTTGTACAGGATGGGTCCGTCGGAGGTGAACTTCACCAAGGCCGCGATCAGCAGCATGGTGGGTCCCAGAAAAATCAGCGCCAGTGCGGACGCGACGATGTCAAAACCCCGCTTCACGAACTCCTGGCCCCGGCTGAACGCCAGCGGCCGCAGCTCCACCAGGGGCAATCCATATTGGTTGACCACATTCACCCGGCCCGGTTCGGGGGCAAAGTCCACGGTGCAATTGACAATCACGCCCATGCGTTTGAAGACCTTGTTGCATTCATCCAGTTCGCCGCGCGAAATCGAACCATTCAAAAGAATGATGCGATTGAGTTGTTCGCGGTTGATCACCTCGGCCAACTGCGCCGTGGTTCCCAGGACCGGCATGGGAACTAAAAGGCCGTCGCTGGTGTGGCCCTCGGGGACGATGAGCCCCTTAATTACGTTGCCCACGTTGGCCGAGTTCATGAGGTCGACCAGGCGCCCCGCGTGCGCACCGTCGCCCAGAAGTGCCGCCCGGATGGGCGACGGCCAATGCCGCTCGGCCACCATGGCCGCGAACACACTGATGCACCTTGCCAAGCCCAGGCTGACAAAAACCAGAGGCGCGAAAATCATGAAGAACGACCGCGACACGCCAGTTCCCAGCTGGCGCGAGAAGAAGGTCACGATCACGATATTGCAACTGGCCAGCAGCGCACCTTCGGCAGCGTTCACCACACTGCTCCAGAGCCGGATGCGGCCTTCGACACGATAAAATCTCAGCCGCCAGGCCATAATGATCCACAAGATAAGGACCATCATCAGCGACGGCGCCCAGATCGAAGCATAGTTCCAGGACACCCGCTGGGTGGCTAAGGGGTTTAACAACACCCGCATCTGGATCGTACAGGTCCAGGCAGCCGACACGGCAAGAAGATCCAGAACGAACTGCATTGTCTGATAAAAGCGTAAATTCCGGACGTGCATGAAAGCGGTTCTCCCCATACGCTCCCCGGCAGTGCCAAAGAAGCGTTCCATTTACCAAAGCAGTCAGTGCACTTCTCCTTGCGGTGTAAGAAGATCAACCGGGGCCTGAACAGCCACCGTCGCAGGAGAACTGCACTAGGAGAGGGAACGTTGCTGCATCAAGACGCTCATCTAATCCACGATCGTCCCTTGGTGAAGCAAGGCAGCCCAACCCACGAACTAGATTGGATGCAGTCTGTGCTTTCTCCGCGACCCGAAATCGGTCGCAATGGAACGTTCGCCGGCGTCTTTGTTCCCTCGTTGTCTCGTTGTTGGTCTATGCAGACCGGTGCTTCGCGGTGGGGGAAGGCCCGCGCCCAGAGCTGCTAACGAAACCATCGACTTCGTGTGCCAACTCGAGTTGCTAGCAAAATGGTCTCATAGGTACCCATGAGACTCGATGAAACCACGTTTAACTGCGGTTTACGCCAGCGTAGCTGTTGTAGCCGTTGACGTAGGAAGGATCCTCAATGCGCAGATCGCAGCCATTGAGAATCGTGCCGATGACCGGAGTGCCGTCATCCGCCAGACGCTCCCGGGCTTCTCCCAACTGCTCCGGGCTGGTCTCGCCCGCGCGGCTGATCAGAATCACACCATCCGCGTTACGGCTCAGCAGCCGGGCATCCGCCATACCCATCATCGGCGGAGAATCGATGAGCACGAAGTCATATTCCGACCGCGCCGTCTCGATCAGGCTATCCAGATAAGTGGAGTGAAGCAGCTTGGAGATATTGGCAGGCTCCGATCCGCCGGGCAGCACCGACAGTCCGGGCACCGGGCTGGTGCGGATCACGGAGTCTAATGTGATCGCCCCGGTTCCACCATCGATGAGCGCATCGCTCAAGCCGGTTGCGAACTGCAAACCGAAGAGCTTACCCAGCCGCGGCCGCCGCAGGTCGCCATCGATCAGCAACACACGCCGTCCGATTTCCGCCAGGCTGATGCCAAGATTCGCCACTGTGGTTGTTTTGCCTGCCTTGGGGCGCGGGCTGGTTACCAGGATGACCCGTGGGCTGACTCCGTTGACCCGGCTGAGCAGAATCGATGTGATGGCGGAGCGATATGCGTCGGCCATCATGGTCTCGTCCTGGCACCACTGCACCATATCCTTGTCCACCAGGGCCGACTTGCCGCCGGTCAAGCCATTCTTCGTCTCCGCCAGGGCCGTGACCCCACTCAGGTTGCGCAGCGTGAGCGGGATGCGCTCGCTGTTGCCAATGCGGGCTGACGGAATCACCGCCAGCTCAGGCACGTTGAGGTGCTTGACACTCTGCCCCGGCGACCGCAGGCTGGCATCGTTGCGCTCGCGCAGCAGGATGTAGCAAGTCGCGAACGTAAGGCCCAAGAGCAGTCCCAAGGACAGGTTCAGAGGCAAACTCGGCCGATAGGGCGAGGTTGCTGCGGTCCCGGGGCTGACCACGCGCACGTCGCTCGAACGCAGGGCAGCGACGATGCTGGCCTCTTTCACCCGCTGCAACATGGATTGGTAAATGTCGCGGTTGGCATCGACTTCCTTCTTCAGGATGTTGTAACGAACCTCTTTCACCGACTGGTCAGAAACCACGCCCAGCTGTTGGTTATAGGCCTGGGTCAACAGCTGCTTGCGCCGCGCGGTAGCCGAGTTCTGCACCCCGAGCCGCTTGACAATGTCGGCGCGCTGGTGTGCAGACTGCTCTTCCAGATCCGCGATCTGCGCCTTCAGCTGCTGAATCTTGTAGTTGGCCGGCGTGAGTGTCACGCTCAAATCGGAAAGCTGACGGCGCAGGTCGGCCAGCCGGGACCGGTTATCGCGCAGCGTCGGGTCGTCCAAAACCTGGGGCAGGTCTTCGGACGGATTGTTGTGCGAAACCTCCACCTGGGCTTGGGTCTCCGCCTCGTCTGACTCTGCCTTGGCTAAGTCGCCTTGAATCTCGCGCAGCTTATCAGCCGCAACGCTCTCTTGCGAATCGCTGGGAATCACGATGCCCGTCTGCCGTGCGTAGTTTTGCAGATCGTTCTCCGAATCCTGCAATTTCTTGCGGGCGTCGGTGAGCTGCGCGACCAGGAACTTGTTGGTGTCCCCGGCGGAGCTGCCGCGGGCTTCCTCAGCCTGCTCAATAAACTGTTGCGTCAACGTGTTCGCGGTATCTGCGGTCAGCTGCGGTTCAGGACCCAGAACCGTCAAGGAGATCAGATCCGAAGTACCGTCGACCTTGACCTTGGCGTCGTTGAGCATCTTCAAGATCACAGCCTCGCCCTCGGCCGGAGTGGCCGCCGCAGGTTCGCCGACCCATTGCCGCACGGTGCCGATCATGCCCTCGCTGGCGGCGATGGCGCCGGGAACCTTGGGCCCCAAAACCTGCGCTGTCCGCGCCACTACCGGTGGGCTCTTCAAGAGCTTGGTTTGGGTCTCGATGTATTGATCCCCAGTCACCTGGTTGGAAGTTGGATCGACATCCTTGCTGTTCATGAAGTCCTGGTTGATCCCCATCACTTCCAGGATCACTTCCGACCTGTAAACCTTAGGAGCGACCAGGGTGTACAGCACGCTGAGCAGAAGCGTGCCGCCAACAATCGCAGCCACCGCGTTGCGATGGCGGCGAAGCAAGGCAGAGTAATTGACCGAGGCTTCGGGCCGGGGCCGGTTTGCTGCAATCGGATGCGACAGCTCTATGGCGGTGCCGCGTCCGGAGTTCCGGCCTTCGGGTAAGCGAGGTCCTGGAATGATCTGCTGGGTCGGAGTCATCTTTATGTAGTCCTTTCGGATGTTGATCGAGTTCGCACCGATCTCATGCACGCTCAAATTCGCTTGGGAAAAAAGTACGGCCGCATATCAAGTCGGGGGTCTCGCCTGAAGCCATTCTCGGAATATGTGATGAATGATTCTTAGCGCCAGATAGCTATACCTGTCCCAATTCCAATGGCCGATGCCAACCCAAGCGCTCCCAGCGTTTTTCCGTTGCTGTTGGGGATATACAGGATGTCGTCAGGGCGTAGTTCCAGGTCAGGCGCTTTATTTTCCATGATCTTCTTCACATTGGCGGGAATCTGTTCCCGCTCTGCTCCGCCAGAGGCGCGCAAAACCCTGGCGCCTGAGAGCGACGCCGTCTTGTCCCAACCCCCAGCCAAGGCAATCGCCTTGGTAACCGACATGGTCTCGTCTTCGCTCAGGACAAAACCACCGGGCTTAGTGACGTTGCCCAGAACGTAAATCATGCGCGCACGGGGAACGGTAATCACATCGTGCGGCTTGATCTGGATGTTGCCCTGCGGATCCTTGCCGCTCATGACCGCGCGAATATCTATGTGCGCGACGCTGTACTTGCCTGTGGGGTCAGTAAAGGCGCCGGAGACCGGGATCGCTCCCTCGCTCAGGTTACGGGTAATCTGGACCGAGTCGCCCGCATCAGGGCGCAGACCGCCCGCCTGGCTGATCACTTCCATCAGGTTGCGGTTGCCCTTCAATTGCACCACGCCCGGGGTATTGACATTACCCGCGACCGACACCGGCTGGCTGTGGTATTCATTCACCTGCACGGTGACTTGCGGGTCCTTGAAATACTTCTTGTAGGCGGTGACCAGGTTGGCCTGGAATTGTTCAACCGTCAAGCCTGCCGCATGCACCGGCCCGATCATGGGCAGGGTCACCGTTCCATCGTTGTCGATCTGCACCGGCTTGTCCGGAATGTCGTCCGCGGCAAAGACACGCACTGTGATCTGATCTTCCGGCCCCAACAGGTAGCTGGTCGAGTCGGCAGCGGCCGGCGGTGCTGGCTGAGTGGGCACATAAGCTGCCTTGGAAACAGCAGGCGAAGCCGGCGTTGCGTCAACGCGACCATCTGCTGCTACGCTCTGCGCGAATGCCGGCGCCAACATGAGGCCCGGCAAGCAAAGAGAAAATAGAATCATTTTGGCTGGAGACTTGTGCATAAATTCACTCACCATGGGTAGCTGGAATGCCGCCGAGAAATACCTCCGGCGGGAACGTGCTCCGGAAAGAGCGCTTTCAAAGACGGGGATAGACCAAAAATGCATAGGTGGCCAAACAATCAAGCCGGCCAAGGGGATGTACGCAAACATCGGCGCACCTGACTACGGGAGAACCAAAAACGGGAGAGACAGAAGGTAATCAGAGTTTCGCGAGCTTACAGCTAGGCCATCTTCCGCTCCGCGACCACGGGAGCATACGGAGAGACCCAGTCAGGTTGTACTTCGACCAGAACGGACCGGCGCAGTAAATTTACGGAAAGAATCAGCCGTTGCGAACGCCGGACCTCAACCAGGATGCCGGTTAAACCTGCCAGCGGGCCGCGCAAGATTGAGAACGAACCCGACTCACCAACTTCGGTGTATGGCCAGGCTTCGAGCGGAACATCCACGCTGACGGTCTGCTGCAGCGCTTCAATCTCTGCTTTGTCTGCAGGCAGTGGGGTGGTGCCTGCTCGCACCACATCGATCACCCCGCTGGTCATCAGCACAGGCACAATCGCCGAGCGGTTGGTGGAGCAAAAAATGTAACCGGGAAAGAGCGGCATCTCGACCACTTTGGTACGATCTGCCCATTGCCGCCGGGACTTGTAAAGGGGCAAAAATTCACTAAACCCCTTCTCCCGCAGAGCCAGCGAAACCTGCTTCTCGTGTCTCGGGCGGACACGAAAGGCAAACCATTCATTCGACTCGTTTGACCCTGGATCGCGATACATGAGTATCTCCGTTACAAGAGTGAGCTTGCGTGCTGCTGTTCCCTAAGGGATCTCACTTCGCTTCGAGGGGGGACGATGCGAAACTTTGATTTTCAAACTTCAGACTAAACACGACTCCGGACGAGCTTCCGCCATCTGGGTTACAGTCTTTAAAATTCAAGCTCTCGCCTGAAAATAAAGCCACTCTACTTCACTACAGGAGCGACCGAATCCTCGCCCCTAAACTTTCAGATCGTTCAATCAAATGGTCCTATAGACCAGGGTCAGTGTCAATAAAATCTGCGGTTTGTAGCTGCGCCAACTTGCGACACAGCAGAATCGGTACCAAAACGAATTTCAGTAACTCTAATCTGGCACCAAAGGTCACCCAAGGTAACCATTTCGCAGCTCCGCCATCTCAGTCACAGCGACCAACCAAATACCGCCAGCCAGTTGTTATTGTCGAGACTTGAAGACCGCCACTAGGGGGGAGAAGGCTGTGCAACAGAGTTGGCGGTTTTTGCCTCGACCGTCGCTGGTCTTGCAGTACCTACAACCCGTAATCTAGTTGCACCTGTCATCAGTGTCAACAATTCTTGTGCCTGTGGATAACGCCTCCGGGTGTTACCGTTGGTGGAATTCTGCTCCCCTTGTTAAGAATTCATTTGCACTCGAAACGGGCACTCACCTTCGCTGTCGCTGTTCCGCCTTTTAGTGAGAAACCGTCCCGCGAAAGCAGGTTGCCCCTGTGGAAAAAACCGGAGCGCCATGGATTCGGCCCCAGAGGACGTAAATTTTTCACAACACTGAGGTCTCACTGCGTCGCCTTCCTTACCCAGAGACACCCACATCGAGATGCGATGCAGTGCAAGGGCCGCACGTGCGCAATCCAAGGTAAATGGCTTCCACCCGATCAAATCGCTCGCGATGGATAGGCGCCTTCCGGCGCATATCCCGCCTGTTGTGGGTAACCGACGGAGGCGGGATGAGACAGCGCCTCGCGTACCGGAGCTCCAAGCGCAGCCAAATGGGGACCAACAAACAAACCCATCGTCAGGTAGAACGGAATCGCTCCCGCAGGCGTCTCCATCACGTTGCCGAAGAACGCAGCTGTCAGCCCCGATGCCCAGACAGCGAGACCCCAGGCTTGGCCGGTGAGCCTATACGTTCGCCACAGCAAGACACCGCACGCGCCCTGCAGGGAGAAGAAAATCAATACCCCGATCCAGCCGCTGTAGCCGAGAGCGTAGTAAAAGACATTGTGCGGCGTGCGCAGGTCGGTTGCGTTGTTGAGGTAGTTCACCAGGTTCTTGAGCGAGAAACCATATCCGGGACCGATCAGCAGATTGGAATAGTTCTCCTGGGAATTAGCCCAGATCGCGTGCCACCAGTTTTTCCGCCAGGTGATGGTGCCGCTGTAGAAATTTACGTTGTCTGAGCCGGTAACATTCCGCGCCAGATCCGGGCTAACCGCAGCCAGACCGCGGGCCACGATTTCAGAGGAAGAGATGGCGCCCCCACGTTCTCCGGGCGAAGGCAGATTGACGTCCAAAAGGGCGCCGACGGCCAGCACGCCCGCGATGCCAACGCCGATCATCGCCACGCGCGTTAGCTTCTTCGATAACACGCCCCAGATAACCGTCGCCACCGCCATGCCGAGCCACTCGGCACGGACCTGGGCAGCCAGGAAAGCAGCCGCAGCCACCACCATCACCGGCCACCAACGGCCTGGCTTGCGGTCCAGACAAAGCAGCGACAGGATGATAAAGCCGCCGCCATTGGCCTGGCCGAAAACGGTGACTCCATCCGACCCCGGCATCAACAGGTAGACCTTATCCAGGACCAGCATGTAGAGCGGGGCGTAGATGCAAAAGAGTACAGCGAAGACCTGGACAAACCGCAGCAGAAGCTCAGGCCGCCGCCTGCCCAACCATAACCCCAGGAAAAGGTAGAGAGGATAAACATTGAAGACCAGGTTCTCCACCGCAGTGAGAGGCGGGAAGCCCAACAACACGCCGCGGATGACCTGGAAAATGCCGTAAGAGATCGATATCAGCAGAATCCAGGCTAATGAGCCCAAGGAACCGCCCTTGGTGAGCGCTTTGATCCACGGATCGAAGATCTGGCGCGGACGCAGGAAAATAAACGCCCCCAGCGTCAGATCGCCAATGAACAACTTAGCCGGCGGAATGCCGAGGTAGGAGAAGCTGCGTGCAGTCAGGGAATAGCCAACCAGTAGAAATAGAACCCACTTCGACCATTTATCCCACTTTAAAATTGGCAGGCTTTCAGGTTCCATTTCGGTATAGTGCATTTCCCTAGTCTCCAATCAAGACAGCGCGATTTACGCAGTATTTATTTTTCCAGGTGCTGGCCTTAGGAATCATTAAGGCATCTTTGTTAAACCAAACATCCCATGGGCTCCATTACGCAGGACAATGAAGGACGCAGCGATTCTTGTTCTGCACTTGAAGCTGGCTGGAGATGATTGGATTCTACTGCTGATTCGCCGAGGGTACTCTGGACCCAGCTTCGCCATCTCAGTCCCATGGACTGCAAATACCAGAAGCTGAATCGCATGTAGGGAAAGCCGCTGCCGGGGGGGTACAGGGCTATTCGATGGTCTGGGCGGCCGACGCCTCATCCATCACATGTCTCATGGTGCCTACTTCCCGTAATCTAGCGGTCGCGCCCCGTGGTGTCAACAAATTCGGCTGCCTGGAGTACGCCAATGTGCGACAGAAACGGTTACCGTCTCTGGGTACCTCCGTTTCCTTTGCGGTACTCCCGGTTCGGGAATGACATTGTGTACCCCCTCAAAAATTCGCCGCCTCGCAGAAAGCTTTTATTCTCCCTGGCATAGACAGTCGCAACGCCTCCGTGAGAGATTCATCAAGCCGCGCAGCTGCGGGTAGACGCGCCATTTTGCCCATTTTGAACCCTTGCCTTTCAAACCTGCAGCGGACCCGCCAGGGTGAAGCTTTGCACATTCCGGGCCCGGTTCTTAGATAGCACCACCCTAAAGTTCGAACCAAGGAGACTCTATGAGCTTTCTCTCAGGAATAGGCGATCTGCTCAAACAGTATTCGGCCAACAGCGCCACTCCCGCCGCCGCTCCGGCCGTAGAACAGCATTTCGACCAGGTGGCGCAGGCAGTCCCCAGTTCTACGCATGCCGGCGGCTTGGCGGAAGCATTTCGCTCCGCACAAACTGCGTCCTTTCCCCAAATGGCCGCGCAACTATTCGCCACTGGGAATAATCAACAACAGGCCAGCGTGTTGAACGGCCTGATGGCCACTCTGGGACCGGCAGTGATTGCCAAATTCGCCGGTAGCGCTCCCAACTCGCCGCTGGCGGCGCTGCTGCAGTCCGGCTCCGTCACGCCAGCTCAGGCAGCTAGCGTCAGCCCCGGCGAGGTCCAGGCTCTTACCGCTCACGCCGAGAATCAGGATCCGTCGATTATCGAACGTGTAAGCGCAATCTATGCCCAGCATCCTGTGCTTATCAAAAGTCTGGGCGCGGCTGCCTTAACCATTGCCATGAAGAAAATCGCCGAGCAGCATGCGGCGTAAACATCTTCCATTGACTGTGTTGTGGATACAAATCAACCGCTACTAAAGAAGGAGAAACGTTATGCCAGATCTCGATCAGTTGAAACAGAAATATACCCCCGTGATCCAGACAATTGAGGGATTTAGCGACTTGGGCGCGAAGGTGGACACGGTAAGCCTGGACGGAGAGAAGCTATACCTGAAGGGTTCTGTGCCCTCCGAAGTGGTTGCCAATCGCGTGTGGGATGTGATTAAGCAGGTGGACCCGACATACTCCGACCTGCACCACGAGATCGCCACCACCGGCGGCCCGAATCAAAGCTACAGCGTGAAGAGCGGTGACAACCTCTCCAAGATAAGCAACCGCTTCTACGGGTCGCCCAACCACTATTCCAACATCGCCGCCGCCAGCAATATTTCTGATCCCAATAAGATCCAGGTCGGCCAGCAAATCACGATCCCTGTGCTCACCTAGAGCAAGGCCACGCCTTGCTCTGCAATGTGCACGAAGAGCCCGGAACCTCGTCAGGTCCCGGGCTCTTTTTTCTGCGCCAACGCTGCTGCCGCCCCGATGGTCAAGCCGCCTGCTGCAAATGCCCGCCCTCAATACATTTTGAAGTCGTTATTTGCTTTCAGCTTCTCCGACACCAGCATAGACCCGTACCTGGTCAGATGGCCGTAGTCCGATTGCAGGGGTGTATCGCTCCCCAGGTATTGGGTACACGCCTTATCCTGGCAAAGCATGTTGAAATAGGAAACGTAACCGACTCCCCAGGTATTTTTCGCAAGTTGCGACATCTCCGCGTCCAGTGCGTCATACCGGGTGAGTCTGTGCCTTAGCGGTAGATTGGGATCATTCTTTCTCAGAGACGTCACCAGAAGCCACGGCAAGTCCGAATCGTACTGAAAGATCGGTCCGAACAACAAGATGTCGAATCCTTGCCCCTTAAGTGTTCTTATCGTGTAATCCAAGCGGGGCAGGTCCTCTTGCTCCCATCGCGCCGCAATCAGTATGCGATCGACATGATGCTTGGCCAGGTAATCGCGGTAGACATAGTTCATCATCGGCCTGCATATGTCTCCAAACAGATGATTGTCCAGCCTGTCCAACGCTCGAACCTGCTTATCTTGCATAGAGGGCTCACAACCCGATGCGGTGGCCTGAAGAAAATTTATGTTCGGGAAAACGTTTGTAAGTCCGTAGTATAGTTGCGCCGCGTGGCTGTCACCGATCAAGAGGTAGTTCTTCCTGGAGGGATCCTGACGCAGGCAGTCCGCTGCATCATATGGCTTCGTGGTTGATCCTCCTGATTCAAGAAAACAAGTTCCTGACCTGGCGGGAACATCCGTGTCGATATACGAGGCGAGTGAAAGCTGCTGGTGCGTATACCTGGAAGGCAGGCCATGGAGAGCAAGTATGCCGAAGCCAACCATCGTGAGTACAATGGCGCTTCCCACGGCAAATTGAATTGCCGATGCCCCCTTTAGCATCAAGGAGCCTTTTCGGAAGGGGGTCTCCACAAACTTCCAGGATAGCGTTGCTACCAGGATTGAGACCAGCAGTGTAGTGCCCTTCAAAACATGGTTCGAGGCATTGGGAATCTGCAGCATGCTCATGCGCTGGAATATGAGGATCGGCACGTGCCACAGATACAAGGAATACGAAATCAGGCCGATGAACACCACCGGCTTAAGCGAAAGCAGCCGGCCTACCAGAGAAGTTCCCGTCTCTCCCGCAGCAATGATCAAGGCCGCCCCTAAACACGGCGCCAGCGCGGCTATCCCGGGAAAAGGAACGCGCCCTGAGTAGACGAAACCGCATAACACAATGCCTACCAGGCCGGCTGCGGCAAACAGGTTTCGAAAGATGCCGGATTCAATACGAGGAAAGATGTTCATCGCGAGCATGGTTCCCAGTAACAGCTCCCACGCCCTGGTGACCGGCAGGTAAAAGGCCGCGGTGGGGAAGGCATACACGCCGAATATGCTCACTAAGAAAGACACTATCGCCACGCTCACAATGGCGATCTTGAACCTGCCCGGGAAATACCGCCGGATCAGCAGCAAGAAGAGGGGAAAGAAAATGTAGAACTGCTCCTCGACCGCTAAAGACCAGGTCGGCAAGAAGGGCTTGGTGTCATTGTTCGAGAAGTAGCTTGTTGTTACAAGGAAGTAGATATTCGAGACGGAAAACGTCGCAGCCACCAAGGACTTGGCAGAGTTCTCCAACTGAGAAGGCAGCTGGTAATAACAACACAAGATCGCAGTGATGAGAAGCATCACCACCAGAGCCGGGATGATGCGCCTGATACGGCGCTCGTAAAAGGCAATCAACGAAAAGCGTGACTCTTCAATATCCTTGAGGATGACGGAGCTGATCAGGAATCCCGAGATAACAAAGAAGACATCGACGCCGATAAAACCTCCGAACACACTGAAGGCTCCGATGTGGAATGCCAGGACAAGCATGACAGCGACGGCACGAAGGCCGTCTATATCCGGCCGGTAAGCTAACGTCGGTTTTGCTTCCGAGTGAGAGCTGTTCCCGGCGATAACTGCTGTTTCGAGCTGTTTGCTAACCTGCATTACGCACCCCAAGGAGGAAATGTGTTCAGGCACAACTACGTTACTTTTGAGTAGGCCTATTCTTCATGGCCGCCATCGTTACGTCAACACGTTAAGCATGTATGGACATCTGTGAATCGTGACTCAGTAAACTTCGCTGGCTCGGTGGGCGCAGCGGGAAATTTACAAAATCACAAGCCGCTTTTCCATGGGGGGTGGTACCAGCGGCATATACGCTTAGCGGCCCGTTCACTCCGGTAAGCAGAATTCGCCTGGCTTCCGCAGCCTGGTCCAGAAGCATTTGCTCTGTAAGGCCGCAAAAGTTATAGCGCAGAACTAGCCAACACGGAAAGCTTACACACCAGCAAGACGTATCGACGAAATTTTGACATCTTGTCGCTTACGGACGGGTATTACTTTCGAACGGGTTGTTCCGTCTGAGTCGATGGTGAAAGTAGATAGCGTATATCTCTCCACTCACCCATTCGTGTTATCGAGCGTTCATACGGCCGGGCACGATCTTCTTTGATCTTTCGCCTCTGTGTTCTCACACTCGCCCCGCCCTTTCACCCTGTAACAAGCCTTCAAAGATCCGCGCCCATAAAATCTCTAACCGCGACAGCTCTACGACCGAGGCAAGTTTTCGATATAAGCGGTTAGCAAGCGCAGCGGCTTGACTCCCCTTGCTCCAACCAAACTACGCCATCAATAGCAATAGAAGCCTGAGTGGGCGACCGTCCCCAAGTAACGAAAATTCCACATGCCAGTGGCCCAAAATACCCGGCGAGTGGGCAAAAAGTTCACCCTCAACCCCATTGCAATCAATCATTTACCAAACTTATGTAATGGCCGATCGGTGTGATTGCCCCAATCTGGGACATACGCGAAAGTAACAACCATAGGACAGCAAAATTCGCCGTCGGCACAACGTGTCTCAAGGACGCGCTCGGCCGTTCGTGCCTTTGAAATGGCCTTCATCCCCAGGCCGCGGTGCTTCGAAATTCCGACACGACGAGGCTCCAAATGCGTATTCCCCCAATGCCACAGGTGTGTTCCGGCCTCCTGTGTGTTTTGTTAATTTTGGTCGCTGGATGCAGTAACCCCTCGTCCCAGAACTTGGCCTCCCTGACCGTGACCGCAACGCCCGCCACCGTAAGCGTAGGTGGCGCGGCCGTGTTGAAGGCAGTGGCCCATCTGAGCGATGGTACGACCCAGGATGTAACTTCCGGTACACAGTGGACACTCTCCAACACTGGTCTGGCGACGATGACCAACTCAGCCCTCACCGCCAAAGCGCCGGGCACCCTGACGGTGCAGGCGGCTTATGTGGAGGCAACACCGGCTGGCACATCTCCGTCGGCGGCTACCTCGTCACCGGAGAACCTGAGCGCGTCGACCCAGATCACCATCACATCGTCGCCTTCGACCAACACTCCCACCATCAGCTGGAGTGCTCCTGCTGCGATCTCCTATGGCGCAGCATTGAGCAGCACCCAACTGAACGCGACCGCCAACATGAACGGCACCTTCACTTACACGCCGGCCGCCGGCGCGGTGCTCAAAGCGGGAACGCAGACGCTTGCCGTCACTTTTACGCCGGCCGATACCAGCACCTACTCCTCAGCGACAGCAACGGTACAGCTCACCGTGAATCAGGCGACTCCGGCCATCACCTGGGCTCCCCTCGCCGCCATCCCCCAAGGGACAGCCCTGGGCGCAGCCCAGCTTGATGCCACTGCGAGCGTGCCTGGAACCTTTGTTTACAATCCTGCCGCGGGCAATGTTCCTGCAGCCGGCACTCTGCAACTGACAGCCGCGTTTACTCCCACCGACACCACCGACTATGCCTCTGCCACGGCAAAGAATAGCCTCGTGGTGGGTGGCTCTGGAAGTGGCCCGACCGCAGGGCCGACCAATCCACCCCTGGCCGGGTGCGGCGGTCCGACGATTAACGTCAACAGCAGCATGAGCCAGAGCACGCTGCAAAGCACAATCAGTAGCGCTCCCAGTTGTGCGGTGATCGTCTTTGCCGCCGGCACTTATGGCCCGATCACGTCACCGATCACAATTCCCTGCGGCGTGTCGTTGTCTGGTCCAACTGTTCCTTACTCGCAAACTCCGAACCAGACGGCAACCATCAATGGATCGGTCGGCAGCAATTGGGGGTTTTTAACAACTGCCGGTTGCAGCGCTTCGCAGACAATCCAATATCTCAATTGGAACGGAGGACAGCCGAACGGGGGTGGTGGATTTCTGGGTATTACTTCAGGGACGACCAACCTTGTGGTGCAAAACAACTATCTGCATGGGATCAATTGCGGCCAATACTGTAATTCCTACACCGCAAATCTTGTGAACTTTGGTCTGGGGACGGACCCACAAAACGGCTCTGGACCCGTAACCAGCAACGTCACCGTTCAGTGGAACATTTTCGGCGCCTCAGGGGATTGCGGATCGGGGGCTATGACCGATACTGAGACAGAGAACGGCGGAGGGTTTTGTAATGGCGTTGGGATGGGCAACAATCTATCCAATGTCACCATTTCAAATAACATCTTCCTCGGCATGGAAAATTCGATGAAGTTCTACGAGGGCCAGGGGGAGTGCAATAATTGCGTCATTGACTACAACGATTACAGCGGATTTGACCGCATCGGGTACGAAACCCAGGCGAATGACGGCGGCTCCTCCCCCACATTGATGTACATCGACTACAACAGTTTTCACAGTCCTCTCGCTAGCCGGGAACAGAATTACGATATCTCGGCCGCCAACGGGTGCAACACTCCTAGCGGTGCGAATCCAACCAATTGCGTAACGCACACCGATTACAACCTGGTGGTTGCCGACACACCTTCTCCGGATGTGGGTTTTGAAATATGGGGAGGTAACGGCACGACTGCGAGCGGCAACTTCTTTGTGGGGCAGTATCTATACGACCTCATCACCTGGTCCATGAACGGTCAGTTTGTTTTTAATAACAACACAGACTGGGTATCCGGTAATGAAGCAGGTACGGGAACATTCACCGGCAACTGCGATTCAGGCCCATTCCAGGGTTTTTGGAATGTGGAAACTGGAAATTTTCCGTCCTCTTACACCGTTGCCGATGCGCCCTATCTGCCCACCTGTAGCGGAAACGTCTATAACGATGCGGGAACGGGAACGATCACAAGTGTCGCGCCCTCGCTCTCCCTGTCCGGATCCACGGTCACGATCGCGAATACGGGTATTTCTACTCCAAACGGATCTAATCCTGGGCGCGATTCGAATACTACGGATTGGTGTACGACCGATGGCAGCACTCCCAGTCCGGGTGGAAGCAATTCAACCGCCTACTGGCAGGGTGCAGCTTCGACCACATCAGGGACCATTACCTTGGGGGCGGGTACCACCACAGTAAAATGTGTGGGTATGTGGGGCGCGCCGAATCAGCCATACTCCTACGATTCCGGTTATGGCTATGTACCCAGCGCGGTGGTTAGCGCGACCTATACCGTCGGCGCCGGCTCAGTGGTCAAGAAGCCTGGTGCGAACCTCCACTCTGCGGTTAGCGGGACGGATACTGTCACGCCTACAGAAGCTGCCAGCAATGGAGCAGCTGCAGGCAATGGAGCCGCCGCAGGAGCAGAGTTGGCTTCCGTAGCCATCGTTCCCGCGCAAGCAACGGTCGCCATTGGGAGCACGACCCAGTTGAAGGCGATCGCGACCTTCAGCGATGGTTCGACCAAGGACGTCACCACGGACTTTGCCTGGACTTCGTCCGACACACGCACCATCATCGCAACTTCCTCCGGGTTGCTCTCAGGACTGGCCACCGGAAAGGCAACCATCACTGGTAGTTATCAGGGAAGCCAAGCCTCGGTGCCGGCAGTCAGCAGCATCGGCGAAGTGAATTGGAGCGGCCCCATCGTCATCACCGAGGCCGGCACCTACTCTGGAAACTGGCAGAGCACGGATAATAGGACGCCGGCAGTCACGGTGGCAACCACCGCTCCCGTGGTCATCGAGAACGCGCATATCAGCAGCGTTGCCGGCTTGATCAAGACCAGCGTTGCCGGGGCCGATTTGACCGTCCGCAACAGTGTCGGTCTTGCGGTGAACCCGGCGGTGAAGGGCCAAGCCAACGGCGTCTTCCTTGAAGCGTCCTCCCCGGCGCGGCTCGATGTAGAAAACAACTACGTCGAGAATGCGGGCAGTGGAGTACTGGTGCACGGTTACTCCGGCAATCGCGACGGACAACAGACCATCGTGATCCGTGCCAACCGGGCGCGCAACCTGAATGGCCTGCTCAGCGACGGGAACGGCGGTTACTTGCCTCCAGTGGGCTCTAACCACAGCATTTCAAGCTTTATCGAGCTGGATAAGGTGCAAGCTGTGCCCGGCATCGATGTGGGCTGGAATGAAGTGATCAACTATCCCGGCCATAGCCTGGTCGCCGATAACATCGCCGTCAAAAGCTCCAGTGGAACCCCCAACCAACCACTCGAAATACACGACACCTACATTCAGGGCGCCTATCCCTACACCGCTGCACAGGCTGATTATCAAGGCGGCGGAATCAAAACCGAGGGCAGCCCCGAAGACAGCGCGCAGCAAGCCCCTGCCTTTAACAGCATCCACGACAACCAGGTGGTCGGTACCGTGAACTATGGCATCGAGTTCACCGCCGGACACGACAACATCGCCGCTAACAATCGTGTCATTTCCAGCGGCATGCTGGCGAATGGGACCAGACTCGCTGCGCAACATGTAGGCATGGCCAACGGCGATGTCAACAGCGGCAGCGCCAGCATGTACAACAACACCATGCACGACAACCTCATCGGCTGGGTGTGCTGGACTTCCTCTTGCTCCCAATCGGGCTATCGCAAGGACCAATCCTTCCCTGCGTCGCCCGGAGACTATTCCACCAACTCCGTCCTGGCGGCTCAACCGATCACGCCTGCGATAGAGGACAACGAATACCAGATCTGGCTGAACAAGACGGCCTCTGCCGGTATTACGGTGGGTCCAGCGTTCTAGCCAACACACTCTGCACTCATCCGCGGCTCTTCCCTTCTGGAAGAGCCGCTTTTTTTGATGCATGCTATGCGGGCGGGCAGCGCATTAAAGCAGTTTCGCAATTCGTGTAGACCGAACCCGCTGACAACAGAGCCGGCGTATCCGAAACGAAAGCCGTTCTCAAAGAAGTTCCCGAGCTGGACACATAGGGAGCGAAGGGATAAGCGGTAAGACCCCTCCAAAAACCCCGCAATACACTGTCTACAAACTTGAGTAATGCATCCCCGGTGTAATTGCAGCAGCACTGCAGGTAGGTGAAGGTAACACCAAAGTAAGCAACGACCTTCAGCGGCGGTGCGCGACTTGTCTTGACGCCGCAAACAACCCGTCACGCCTTGCGATGCCTTGTTCCCAGGGCTCGATGCTTCAAAATTCCGCACCTTGACGAGGTAATGTATGTGCATTGCCCCTATACCACACGTGCGTCTCGCGCTAAGTGGTTTGTTGGTTCTATTTGCCGGATGCGCTAATCCCTCGTCGCAGTCGAGCTTGAACTCTCTGTCCGTTAAGGTAACTCCTGCAACGGTAAGTGTCGGGGGCGCGGTAACTTTGCAGGCTACCGCGGTTCTAAGCAATGGTACGACACAGGATGTAACTTCAGCCACGCAATGGACGCTGTCCAATCCCTCGTTAGCAACCTTGGGCAGTGGCGTACTTACCAGCAAAGCAGCCGGCATCCTGACTGTGCAGGCAGCGTACATCGTAGTCACTTCGGCTGGCCAATCCTCATGGACGGCAGGCTCTGTGCCGCAAACTTTGACTTCCTCCGCACAGGTCACAATCACGGCGGCGGGCACGACTGCACCCACTCCGTCGATCACCTGGAGCGCACCTGGGGCGATCCAATACGGTACAGCACTGGGCGCTGCTTCATTGGACGCAACAGCCAACGTGCCCGGAAGTTTTGCCTACACTCCAGCCGCCGGCACAGTGCTCAAAGCAGGAACCCAGACCCTCACCGCAACGTTCACCCCATCGGACACGAGCACTTACTCATCAGCAACAGCTACGGTGCGGCTCACCGTGAATCAATCCGCTCCGGCGATCACCTGGGCTCCGCCGTCCGCCGTTCAGCAGGGGACTGCCATCAGCGCAATGCAGCTAAATGCCACGGCCAACGTGCCAGGCGCCTTCTCCTACAGCCCGCCTGCGGGCACCGTTGTTGCACTGGGCACACAACCACTGACGGCCACGTTTACTCCGGCCGACAACATCGACTACATGCCTGCCACGGCGCACAATTCACTCACCGTTGATGCGTCGGACACTGGCAAGAGCACTCCAATCCTCACCTGGCCGACGCCCGCGGCGATCCAATACGGTCTCGCACTGAACAGCGTGCAGTTGGATGCGACAGCGAGCGTGCCGGGAGGCTTTGCCTACGCACCACCCGCCGGCACCGTGCTCAAAGCCGGCAGCCAGACGCTCACCGCCGCCTTCACACCGACCAACACAACAACTTATTCTTCGGCGGCAGCCACGGTGCAGCTCACCGTGAACCAGGCTACTCCGGCGATCAGTTGGGCTGCGCTAGCGGCCATCACCAAGGGGACGGCCTTAGGCTCAGCCCAGCTAGACGCTACCGCGAACGTGCCCGGTGGGTTTGCTTATAACCGTGCCGCGGGCAACATTCCTGCTGCAGGCACTCTGCAACTGACGGCCACCTTTACTCCTACCGATACCGCCGACTACGCGGTTTCCACGGTGCACAATAGCCTCGTCGTTAATTCGGCCTCCAATCCGGCTCCGACACCGGCTCCTCCGACTCCAGCTCCCCCGACCGATCCACCGCTCACCGGGTGTGGCGGTCCGACCGTTAACGTGAACAGCGGCATGAGCCAGAATACGCTGAGCAGCACGATTTCCAGTGCTGCAAGCTGTGCAATGGTCGTCTTTGCCGCAGGGACCTACACCATCACATCGCAGCTCAAGGTTCCGTGCGGTGTGACTCTATCCGGACCCACCGTGGCGTGGCCGGGACCATACACGGCAGTCTTGAATACTAATTCGCTCGGAGGAACGCCTGCGATCGCCATGCAAAGTGGATGTTCCACGTCCATCACGGGCGCAGTTCAATATCTCGAAATAAATGCCAAGCAGCCTAGCCCGGACGGCGGCGCAGCCATCTACCTGCCCGTCGGCGGTGGGCCCGCTGTCATCATTCAGAACAATTATCTCCACGGCAACTGGGCGAATGCTTCGGGTAGTGGCAGTCAAGGCGACACACTCATCTGGATCGATGGCGATTCTTCAACTACTTCAACTCCTGGCACTTGGAACAATGTCACTATCCAGTGGAATCGGCTCGGGGGCTCAAACTCTGGAACCCCTGATTGCAACAGCCTAAACAGCCTCTTCGATTATCAGGGCGGCAACTACAACTCGGCTGGTGGATATTGCGCAGGAATCGGTATTCACAGCAACTTCAGCAATTTAAGCGTAAACAACAACATTATTGGTCCGGGTGAGCAGGGTATGAAGTTCTTTGAACCTCCCTGCTCAACTGGTTGCGGTCAAGGCGCCGGCGGAGACCAGTTCTGGCAGTCAGGCACAAACAATATCTGCTACAACGACTTCACCGGCCAGCACCGCATTGTCATCGAGGCCCAGCAAACCCCAAACACCACGATCGAGTTTTGTTATAACGACCAGCATGATCAAAACAACCCCGGTCAGGGAAGCTGGGTCTTCTCCCTTCCGCAGTACGACGGGTCCACCGGTACGGCCACGAATGAGTTCTCGAACTCGGATTATAACGTCTGGATCGGCAACGTGGCGCCTACCTCAACCGCTACCGATGCGGGTGGATACATTCCCGGCACGGTGGAGTTCTGGGGCAACGGCCACAGCAACTACAACCTCACGCAAGGGTACTTCGCCAACGCGCAGTCTTACCACTGGGGCAACGCTCCGTGGGCTATCGAGAACAATACGGTCCAGATCCCGAACGGACCTTACTACTCAGGCCAGTACATCTACAATGGCGGAGCCAATCAGCCAACTCTGAGCGGCAACGTTACTAGCGCGACTGTCTCGCCGCTTACCTCAGTAGCCCCGACGATTTCACCAGCTAGCGGAACCTTCACTGGTAGCGAGGTAGTGACATTCACCAACCCTGGCACCAACCGGGATACCAACACTGGTATCTGGGTGACAACAGACGGAAGTACCCCAACCCCTGGCAGCGGAACTGCGGTCTACTATTCGAGCGGCCGAACACTGACGGTTACGAGCACGACAACCGTCAAAGCAGTGGGCATGTGGGGCGCGAGAAACCAGCCCACCTCTTATCCTTCTGGCTATGGCTACGTACCCAGTGCGGTGGTCACCGCAAGCTACACTGCCGTTGCCGCCTCATTGGTCAAGCAACCAGTTGCGAATGTACGCTCGGCCGTTGGGACGAATACGGTCGCGGAAGCACAAGCTGTCGCAGCGGCGCCAGCTATTACTGCCGGCGCTGGAGCAGCGGCAGCAGTGTTAGCTTCTGTAGCGATTGTTCCTGCGCAAGCCGAAGTCACCATTGGCAGCACGACGCAGTTGAAGGCGATCGCGACCTTCAGCGATGGTTCGACCAAGGATGTAACCACGGACTTTGCCTGGACGTCGTCGGACACACGCACCATCACCGCAACTTCTTCCGGCTTGCTTTCAGGACTGGCCACCGGAAAAGCAACCATCACCGGCACCTATGAGGGAAGCCAGGCCTCGGTGCCGGCGGTCAGCAGCATCGGCCAAGTAGACTGGAGCGGCCCCATCGTCATCAGCGAAGCCGGCACCTACTCTGGAAACTGGCAGAGCACGGATAGCAAGACGCCGGCAGTCACGGTGGCGACCGCCGCTCCCGTGGTCATCGAGAATTCGCACATCAGTAGCGTCGCGGGCTTGATCAAGACCACCGTTGCCGGCGCTGATTTGACCGTCCGCAACAGTGTCGGTCTTGCGGTGAACGCGGGGGTGAAGGGCCAAGCCAACGGCGTCTTCCTCGAAGCGTCCTCTCCGGCGCGGCTCGATGTAGAAAACAACTACATCGAGAATGCGGGCGGTGGAGTAGTGGTGCACGGTTACTCCGGCAATCGCGACGGACAGCAGACCGTCGTGATCCGCGCCAACCGGGCGCGCAACCTGAATGGCCTGCTCAGCGACGGGAACGGCGGTTACTTGCCTCCAGTAGGCTCTAACCGCAGCGTCTCAAGCTTTATCGAGCTGGATAAGGTGCAAGCTGTGCCCGGCATCGATGTGGGCTGGAATGAAGTGATCAACTATCCCGGCCATAGCCTGGTCGCCGATAACATCGCCGTCAAAAGCTCCAGTGGAACCCCCAACCAACCACTCGAAATCCACGACACCTACATTCAGGGCGCCTATCCCTACACCGCTGCACAGGCTGATTATCAAGGCGGCGGAATCAAAACCGAGGGCAGCCCCGAAGACAGCGCGCAGCAAGCCCCTGCCTTTAACAGCATCCACGACAACCAGGTGGTCGGCACCGTGAACCATGGCATCGAGTTCACCGCCGGGCACGACAACATCGCTGCACATAATCGTGTCATCTCCAGCGGAATGCTGGCGAATGGGACCAGACTCGCTGCGCAACATGTAGGCATGGCCAACGGCGATGTCAACAGCGCCATGCAGGACAACCTCATCGGCTGGGCGTGCTGGACTTCCTCTTGCTCCCAGTCGGGCTATCGCCAGGACCAATCCTTCCCTGGCTCGCCCGGAGATTATTCCACCAACTCCGTCCTGCCGCCTCAACCTATCACACCTGCGATGGAGAACAACGAATACCAAATCTGGCTGAACAAGACGGCCTCTGCCGGCATTACCGTGGGCCCAGTGTTCTAGTCAACTCACTATGCACTCATCCGCGGCTCTTCCTTACGGAAGAGCCGCTTTTTTCTGGACGGAGTATCGGCGACGAGATGACAAAGTGCCGTTAACTCACCATGCCACGGTGGCAATAGAATCGCGGGGCAGAGAAAGGGATAGCTGTTGGCCGCCGCAGACGATGCGCAAATCTTTAGCTTCTCCCGCATTGGTCATCACCAGAGCGAAAGTGCCGTCCGGGTTTTCGACCGCCAGATGCCGCACTCCAGCCGCATTGCTCTGGCTGGCGATGCGCCTGCCGTCCTTCTGCAGATGCAACGAGAAGTGGCGCAGTGCGTGGTATTGACCGCTCTTCAATAAGCTCCCGTCATCCTTGAGTGTTACCATGCCCGCGCACGTGTAGGGTCCAAGATTCGGCTTACCCCGGGGATCGAGCATCAGGTTCCAGGCCATCGCGCAGCGGCACCAGTTCTCCAGCACATCGGTAAAGATGCCACCCCACCTCGTCCAACTCGTGGCGTAATCCGGATCGCCGATAAAGGGGCCGCCTTCAGTCCAGTAGAAGGGGATATCAGGATCCTTCTGGTGCAGAAGGCTCATCTGGTCAGGTGTACCCTCGTAGCCGTGCCATGCCACACCGTCCACATACTTGACCAGCTGTTTATCCTGAAGCTGCCACGCCACCCGTTCGTAATGGCTGTAGTTATGATCGAGCAACCAGATTTGCGTCTGCTGGTGCTGCGCGCGTAGCAGCGGGCCCAAATGATCGCGGATGAATGTCGCCTCCAACTCCGGCGACCAGCGGCACGCCGGCATTCTTCCATACTGGGTCGTCGCAATCTCATTTTGTGAGCTGAGCGCATGGACCGGCACGCCGGCCTGCGCATAGCCCTGCACGAATTTCCACAGGTACTGCGCATACACACCCAGATATTTCTCCGACATCCAACCACCCTTCATGGATCCGTTGGACAGCTCCCAAAGCGAATGAGCATAGGGGTCGAGGTAGTTCTCCGTGGTTCGCCCTCCAAAAGTTGTTCCATAGGTCTTCATCCAGCCCGGAGGGCTCCACGGGGTGGCCATGAGAAAAAGATCGGGTTTGATCTCCCGGATCTCGCGCAGCGTGGGCAGGATGTAAGCCTCATCATGCTTCAGGCTGAAGTGGTCCAGGTTCATGTCATCGGGAACATCGTCGTAGGAGTAGATATTGCGAGAGTAGTCGCTGGCACCGATGCAGCAACGGCCCATATTCAGGTTCAGTCCTGAGGGCGAAAATACCTCCGTCAGGAAAGCATGGCGGGCGGCAGCCGGCATGGCGCTCAAAAGAAAACAGGAGGCATCCGTAAGCGCAACGCCAAAGCCGAGGATAGGCTGGTATTGACGTGTGCCATCGATCTCAATGGTAGCTCCCGGCGCCCCGGCTGCTGTCTTCGCCCACGGCAATGGAGCACGCGCGGCGTGCTTATCCAAGGCATCTGTAACATAGAGAGTTGCCGTCTTGGTATGAGCACGCTCTGCGCGCATCCAACGGGGCAACAGGGCCAACATCGAGCTGGAGGCCGCGCGGTGAAGAAAAACACGGCGATTTGTCACCAACAAAGGCCCAATCTCCATAGCTCCAACGTTTTACCTTACCACGGGGGGGGTTGCCACTATGGCTAGGTCGTTAGTATCCGCGAACGCGACCAAAAGTGGTAGGGGTGACGGTAGGAATAGGGCGGCAGGCTGGGGATAGATTCACTCCTACATGGGTATCGGCTTGAGAAGCCGAAGCGTTCTGTGGAAACTGTGCTTTGGCTGTGTATCAAGGCGCGCCTTTACTCGGGCCGTCAGCCCTCCGTAAAGGAATCAAAAACAACGGCTTTCGCCCAAACCCCGTCTAAGAAGCAGGCCACCCCGACGCAAATGACCACCCGCACATCCATCCTCGCGCTGATTCTGCTGGCGCTTGGGCCTTCCTGGGGTTCATCTGCACCCACGGAGCAACCCGCGGTCATTGATACCACCTCTCTGGTCCGCCGCGCCATACAACATCGGCTCGAGGCCGACCGAAACCATCAACCCCTCCGCTATCGTCTCCGCAAAACGGGTGAGCAGCACGACACTACCAAGGAAATTATCGAAACCAAGGACGGCGATGTGGCTCGTCTGGTCGCGCTCCATGGTCAACCACTAAGCGACCAAGCCAATCAAGCTGAACTCGACCGCCTGCACACCTTGGCCGATCACCCCGAGATCCAGGAACATCGTCGCCAGCGGGAGCAGAAAGATCAAGATCGCGTGAACCGCCTCATGCGCCTGCTGCCCGATGCCTTTCTCTTTCGCTTTGAAGGGCTGGTTCCCTGCGCTGCTGGGCAATGCTATCGCCTGAGCTTCGCTCCCAATCCCCGCTTCGATCCCCCCGACCTGGAGGCGGCTATCTTTCGCGGCATGGCAGGCGAGGTCTGGATCGATCAGGCGCAGGAACGACTCACCCGCCTGGATGCCCATCTCATTTCGAATGTGGATTTCGGATGGGGAATCATCGGCAAGCTGGACAAAGGGGGGACCATACAGATCGAACAGGCCGATGTTGGCGGCCACGACTGGAAAGTGACAGGCTTGAAGCTGAACATGTGGGGCAAGGCCTTGCTGGTCAAATCTCTGAGCTTTCAGATCACCGAGGAAGCCAGCGATTTCTCCCCGGTAACCCCCGGCTTGGATTACCGAAAGGCGATTCAATTGCTCGTTAAGGGGTCCATCGTACCCTGATCCCGGTAAAAAACTTGGGCCAAGAGCGCCCGGTCCTCTTACCATAGCGAATGAGGAAGTAATGGGCCTTGTCCGGCGGCGAAAATAACCCCGGATATGAAGTTTGCGTTACAGTAATTGAATTGCTGTGCAATGAGCCGGCAGAGCCATCGAGCGGTCGGCCGGTCGACACTGAATGAGTGCAATGATTTGCTTTGGTGAGTGAATCCGATTACGGGAAAATGCCAATAGTACCGTCAATTCGGGTTACCGGAACCACATCTTTTTAGCCGCAGCGACACCGGCCGTGTACCGGCAAGTATACTTTTGTTCAATCATTTGTATGCCCTTGGGAGATTTTATGGACTTGTCTCAACAAAAAGTTGTGGTTTGCGGGGGAGGCGGTTTCATCGGCGGCCACCTGATCAAACAGCTGCTTCGAGATGGGGTGAATGTGCTGCGGTCGGTCGACGTAAAGCCGCGCAGTGAGTGGTACCAGGAGCACGCGGGCGTGGAAAATGTGACCGCGGACCTGAAGCAAATCGATGCCTGCCACCGTGCCGTCGAGGGGGCCGACGTTATCTTCAACCTGGCAGCGGATATGGGGGGCATGGGCTTTATCGAAAACAACAAAGCCCTGTGCATGCTCAGTGTCCTGATCAATACCCATCTCCTGATGGCGGCTAAAGCTTCCCAGGTACAGCGCTTTTTCTTCGCTTCTTCGGCTTGCGTTTACAACGCTGAGAAACAAACCAATCCTGACGTGGTCGCGCTCAAGGAGAGCGATGCATACCCCGCCCTGGCGGAAGACGGGTACGGCTGGGAGAAATTGTTCAGCGAGCGGATGTGCCGCCACTTTGAAGAAGATTTCGGGTTGCAATGCAGAGTGGCCCGTTTTCACAACGTTTACGGTCCGAATGGTACCTGGACCGGAGGGCGCGAGAAGGCGCCGGCGGCGATCTGCCGCAAGGTGCTCGAAGCCAAGGCCTCAGGAAAACATTCGATCGAAATCTGGGGCAATGGCGAGCAGACTCGCAGCTTTATGTACATCGACGATTGCGTCAAAGGGTCGCGCATGATTATGGAAAGCGACATTCACGAGCCCATCAATCTGGGCAGCAGCGAGCTGGTCTCGATTAACCAGCTGGTGGACATCGCTGAGGGTTTCGCCGGCATCAAATTGAAAAGGCTTTATAACCTCAACGCTCCCCGCGGTGTCAACGGCCGTAACAGCGATAACACGCTTATCCAGGCCGAGCTGGGATGGGAGCCCTCAACCCAGCTGAAGGATGGTCTGCGTAAGACCTACGACTGGATCGAATCTCAAGTAGAGGCTTTCTCGTGCGTCTAGCCACAGAACAATTCCTGAGTGACAGCCTGATCCCCGAGTCCGCTGAGCCGGCGCGGGTCAATATTCTTGGCGTCGGTGTGACCGCCCTCAATATGGAAACTGCCCTCAATGAGACCGAGTCCCTGCTGCAACGAGGAGACCAGGGATACGTATGCGTGACCGGCGTGCATGGCATCATGGAAGCGCAATCGGACGAGCAGTTTCGTGACATTCTGAATCGCTCGTTCCTGACCACCCCGGACGGCATGCCTACGGTCTGGTTGGGCCGCGTCCATGGGTTCAAGCACATGGATCGCGTGTACGGTCCCGACTACATGCTAGGCCTCTGCCAGCGTTCGGTGGCCCGGGGTTATCGCCACTTTCTCTATGGCGGCAAGCCTGGAGTCGCAGAGGAATTAGCGGCAGAGCTGACCCGGCGGTTCCCCGGACTTCAGATCGTTGGTACCTACACTCCGCCTTTTCGTCCGCTTGCCCCTCGCGAAGAAGACGATCTTCGCAGGCAGTTGGAAGCATCACAAGCCGATATCCTGTGGTGCGGTCTGAGCACTCCCAAACAGGAGCGATTCATGGCTGCCTATTGCCACCGCCTGCCGGTCCAGTTGATGGTTGGCGTAGGCGCTGCCTTCGATCTGCTCAGCGGCAATCTAGCCGAGGCGCCGGATTGGATGAAGAAGGCGGGATTGCAGTGGCTTTATCGGCTCTTCAAGGAACCCAAGCGCTTGTGGCGCCGCTACCTGCTCAACAATCCGAAATTCACCTGGCTCACCTTTCTTCAGCTCACTGGCCTGAAAGGCTTCCGGCTGAGCTAGGTATTCAATTTTCTGGCGAAGGTGCGGCACCTAGCTCTCGCCGCGTCTTTCGCTTGGTGGATGACTTGCTCGATACGGAGCAAAGCACCAAATTTAACAATCTGTTACTCCCTGATCACCAGCCTTTAATACTTCGACATTAAAGCTGGAAGGCGGTCGTAAAGGCCACCTTGAAGGGAGTCATGATGCAGAAGCTCGTAGCCACCTCCTTAGCCTCGTTGTTGTTTGCCGGGACGCTTACTAATCCAATGGTCGCAGAGGCGCAATCGGGGACCACCACACCGATCAAGCATCTCGTTGTCATCTTTCAGGAAAACATTTCGTTCGATCACTACTTCGGCACCTATCCAAAGGCGCTCAATCCTGCTGGACAGCCGCGGTTTATCGCTAAGCCCGGAACGCCCGCGGTGAATGGCTATACCGACGGATTGCTCTACAACAATCCCAATGCCTTAAACAGCGTGAACGGAGACGGGGCCACCAATCCCTTCCGCCTCGATCGTTCCCAGGCCGCAACTGCAGATCAGGATCATGACTACATGCCGGAACAGGAGGCGTTTCACGGCGGATTGATGGATTCGTTTCCAAAATACACCGGCACACCCGGACCCCCGCCCAACGGCCAACCGACAAATGGGCTGGTGATGGGTTACTACGACGGAAACACGGTTACCGCGTTATGGAATTACGCGCAGCGGTTTGCCATGAGCGACAACTCCTATGGCACGAACTTTGGGCCCTCCACGGATGGCGCCGTCAACCTGATCTCCGGCCAGCTCAACGGCGTGAGTGACCAGGTCAACGCCAGCGCGGATGTTGTGTCAGACGGCGGAGGGGGTTACACCCTGATCAGCGACGCCGACCCCGTCGGGGACGTTTGCTCCACCACCACTGGGGCGCAGGTTGCGTTCAGTGGACAAAATGTCGGTGACCTGCTCAACGCCGCCGGCATCAGCTGGGGCTTTTTCGAGGGCGGCTTTGACCTGACGGTCAAGAATGCTAACGGTACCACCGGGTGCAGCCGCAGCACCACTTCCACGGTCACGATGACCAACAAGGCGGATTACATTCCGCATCATCAGCCCTTCCAGTACTACATCTCCACCCAGAACCTGAAGCACACCCGGCCGACCTCACCGAGCACCGTTGGCATCAACGGCGACCCGGCAAATCACCAATACGACACTCACGATTTCTACGACGCTATCAAGGCCGGCAACTTCCCCACGGTCAGCTTCCTTAAGGCTCCTGGTTATCAGGACGGTCACGCCGGCTACTCCGATCCTCTGGACGAGCAGACCTTCGTCACCACCGTCATCAACTTCCTCCAACAGCAGAAAGATTGGGCAAGCACCGCCGTAGTCATCGCTTATGACGACTCCGACGGCTGGTATGACCACCAGATGGGTCCGATCGTGAACCAATCCGCTACCGCCATGGATGCCCTCACCGCCCCCGGCCAATGCGGTACTGGAACTGGCGCTCTTGCCGGTGTCACGATCGAGCATGCCCAGGGACGTTGCGGCTATGGTCCCCGTCTTCCTCTCCTGGTCATCTCACCCTACTCCAAACAGAACTACGTCGATCACACGGTCACTGACCAGACCTCGATTCTGCGGTTTATCGAGGACAACTGGCTGGGTGGTCAGCGGATCACGGGCTCCTTTGATAACCTTGCCGGCCGCTTGAACTCGTTCTTTGATTTCAAGAACCCCGACACCACTCCCTTGATCCTGAACACCTCGACGGGGCAGCCCACGAACTAACCGCACTCACCAAACCGCAACACCGCAGGGCAAAGGGAGGTCGCTCCCGATGCCCTGCTTCATTTATGTTTTCCCTGAGGGTTTGATTTGATTACGCGTCGCAGGTTCCTGGAGCGAACCGGAATTTTTGCCGCCGGGATATCCCTCAGCAAGTTGCCCTCTTCGCAGCAGACAACCCTCGATCCTAACCAGTTGACTCCCTACGTCGATCCGCTGCCGATCCCTGAGATCGCGAAGCCCAGCGGCACCCGGCCCAGCCCGGAAGATTCTCGGCTGCAGCTTCCCTACTACCGCATGGCCATGCGGGCAATAGAATGCAAAGTCCATAAGGACTTGCCGCCCACCCGCATGTGGGGCTTCGGCTCGAGCTCACCCGGACCGACGTTTGAAACCCGCAGCCATCATGGGCTGATCGTGGAATGGGTTAACGAGCTGCCGCAGCGCCATTTTCTGCCCATTGACCACACGCTGCACGGCGCCGAAGCCAATTTGCCCGAGGTGCGCAGTGTGGTTCACCTGCACGGAGGTAAGACGCCGCCGGGAAGCGACGGCTATCCGGAGCACTGGTTCGTCCCCGGCAAGTCCGCCACCTACCACTATCCCAACCGGCAGGATGCGGCGATGCTCTTCTACCACGACCACACCATGGGCATTAATCGTTTGAATATCTACGCTGGACTGCAGGGCCTGTATTTCATCCGTGATGAAGCCGAAGACTCCCTGAAACTTCCCCAGGGAAAATACGAGATCCCGCTGCTGGTCTACGATCGCTTTCTTCTGCCCGACGGGCAGCTTCAATATCCCGTCTCGCCCAAGCCGGAGACGCCCTGGGTGCCCGAAGTATTCGGCAATGCGATCCTGGTCAATGGCAAGCTCTTTCCTTACCTGGATGTCGAACCGCGCAAGTATCGCTTCCGGCTGATGAACGGCTCCAACGGCCGTTTCTATCGCTTTTCGCTGGGCAAGCAACTTACCTTTCAGCAGATCGGCACGGAGCAAGGATTTTTGCCCGCGCCTGTTCCTGCGCAGCGGGTCGTGATGGCTCCCGCGGAGAGAGTCGATTTCGTCTTCGATTTCAGTGCCCACGCCGGAGAAAAAATCCTCCTGCGCAGCGACACCTTCGACATCATGCAATTCCGGGTTGCATCCCAGGCAGCGTCTGATACGTCGTCTCTTCCGCCCCAGCTGCGGTCGTTTGCAAAGATCCCCGAGAGCCAAGCCGTGAAGACCCGCCGTCTCACTCTCGATGAGCGTATGGATATGGTTCAGCAATCGATGGGCATGTTGCTGAACAACACTCCGTGGCACATGCCGGTGACCGAAAAGCCGGTGCTCAACACGACCGAAATCTGGGAACTGGTCAACCTGACAGAGGATTCGCATCCCATCCATCTGCACCTGGTCAGATTCCAGATCCTCGATCGCCGTCCTTTCGACACATTTGAATTTCAGGACAAGGGCAATGTCCGCTTCACCGGCCCCGCGATTCCCGCTGCGCCCACGGAGAGCGGCTGGAAGGACACGGTCCGTGCCGACCCAGGGCTGATCACGCGCATCATCATCCCCTTCGAAGGATTCACCGGCCGCTACGTCTGGCACTGCCACATCCTGGAGCACGAGGACAACGAAATGATGCGCCCCTACGAAGTAGTCGCCGCACCCGAGAAGGCATAAAGGCTTGGACCAAATCGAAGTCCCGAAGGGACGGCTGAAGTCGTTCTTCTGATGGGCCGAATTGGAAAAACACGTGTAGAGAAGAAGCTAGCCAGCAAGCTGCATCGGTTCCAGTCCCGCAGGGACGGCTGAGAGTAGCCCAGTACGCAGTGCTGGGTATAGGTTCCGAGCAAGACTAGCCTCAATTTCTCACGGCCGGGTCCGTAACGAATGACGGGTGCCCCATATCTGCCCGGTTTTGGCAGATGTGGGATTCCACAAACTTCGCCCCCTGCGTCTACAGGGTGTAGCTGACCATGCCATGAAGACCTGTTGCCGGTAAAGAGTGACCGGTGGATGGCCGTGGAATCCCACATCTGCCAAAACCGGGCAGATATGGGGCACCCGTCATTCGTTACGGTTTGAGATCTCACCACCGGACCTCGCTTACCCAGGGGGCCGTGAGCAATTCAGGCTAGTCCCGGAGGGACGGCTGAAAATTACCCAGGACGCTAGTCCTGGACCACTTTCAATCCGTCCCTGCTCGTTACCGTGTCATCGCAAGAATGCTTCCGCCAGGCCCCCATCCACGGGGATCAAATGACCCGAGGTGCAGCGTGCCTGTGGTCCGGCCAGAAACAGGATGGCATTGGCGCAATCTTCCGGATCAATGGGCTGATGGGTAAGCGTCCGCTGAGCATAAAAATTAGCCAGCAGCGTGCGCAGCTCATCATCCGTCATCGTGCGCTCGAAGGGCAGGTTGTATTTAGTCAGCGATGCCATCACCCGGTCGCGCGGAAACATGGTCGACCCTTTGACCACTGTTGCCGGGCTGATGCCGTTGACCCGCACTCGCGGCGCCAGGGCAACCGCCATTTCGCGCACCAGGTGGCTGACCGCGGCCTTGCTGACGTCGTACGCTTCGCTGCCGCGCTTGGCCACCACCGCGTTGGCAGAACTTGTCAGGACCACAGACACATCCAGCGCCTGCTCGGAGAATATCTTTGCCGCTTCATCGACCAGCAAATGGTTGGCGGTCACATTCACCTGCAAAGTCGTGGCCCACTGCTCATCGGTGACGTGCCCATCCGCAGACGAAGGAAAGATAGCCGCCGTGTTAACCACGATGTCCAGGCCGCCGAACTCCGCCACCGCTTTCCGCAGCAGCGCGCGAATCGCCGCCCGGTCGCGGATATCAACCGCCGCGGCCAACTGAAACTCTTTTCCCGCGCTGACTAATTCGGCCGATTTCTCTGCGCCTTCCAGATCACGATCGGCAACCACCACGTGGGCGCCTCGCCCCGCGCCCAGGCGAACCACTTCTCGTCCGATGCCACTGCCTCCGCCAACCACGAGCACGATGTAGCGGCTGAGTTCCTTCTCCGGCGGCTGGCGGCGCAGCTTGGCCTCTTCCAGCGCCCAATATTCAATACGAAACGCCTCCGAGGGAGGGAGCGCGACGTAGTTGCAATGGACCTGGAACAAAGCGCTCTCCGCCGCCGGACCCGCTTGCGGCAGGACCGCAGGCGGCGCGCCGGCCATCAGCGCCGAAGCCCCCTCCATGACATGAATCGCATTCACATAGAACTCGCCCGTGATGCGCGATTCGGTCTTGCTCTTGCCGAAGCTGAACATGCCGATGCCCGGAATCAGCACTACCGTGGGACTGGCATCGCGCATCGCCGGATCCTCCGCCTTGGCGTGCTGCCGGTAGTAGTGGGCATAGTCCTTGCGATACTGGGTCAGCGCTTCATCGATTGCCTTGCGCAAACTCTGAAGATCGTCTTCCGGGTTCCAGGGAACGTACATCGGCCGGATCTTGGTGCGCACAAAATGATCCGGACAGCTGGTTCCCAGGAAGGCAAATTTTTGTGCTTCCTGGGCGTTGATGAAGGTGAGGACTTCGGGTAGGGCGCTAAACGTCCCAATCATGCGCTTGCTCACCGACACCCGCCCGCGCAGATAGGGAAGGATATCGATCGCCACCTCGCGGTGATCTTTGCGCGCCTGGTAGCGAGGACCGCCGAAGATCTGCTCGCCCAAGGCATTCACCTGCTCCTGCACGAACTGCCCGAGCTGATCGATGATGGTGATGGTGTTGAGATAGCACTCGCGCTGCGTATTACCCCAGGTGAACAAACCGTGGCCGCCAAGAACCACTCCATCGCACTCTGGATGGTCCCGCACCGCGTTACGCAGCATCATGCCCAGTTCAAAACCTGGGCGCTGCCAGGGCAGCCAGACCAGCTTGCGAGCAAAACGTTTATTAAATTCTGCCAGCTTCTCCAAACCGTTAGCCGAGGCCGCCAGTGCAATACCCCAATCCGGATGAAGGTGGTCAACATGGGCAAAGGGCAGGAACCCATGCAGCGCGGTATCGATGGAGGCGGCAACGCTGTTTCTCCCGAAGGTGCACAGCGGATACATCTCCACCATCTCGTCTTCGTATGCCACCCCGCGATAGCTGTCGGCCAGCGCAAGCAACTTATTGAGGTAGAGGGTGGCGAAGCCGCTGCGCTTTATGCTCCCCAGGTCGCCCCCGCTTCCCTTCACCCATAAGACCGGCTGTGGGGTTCCGTCCAGGGGATCCTTTTCGACGATCTTGGAGCTGGTATTGCCGCCTCCGAAATTGGTGATGCGCAGATCGGATCCGAGCAGGTTGGAGCGGTAGCGCAACAACTCCGGTTCATCGAGCCTGCTTGCCACTTTATCGTCCCAGCGATCCTCAAGATAGCGTAGTTCGGTCACTGCGCTGGTAGTCGTCATCGTCAGCCCTCGGTATCGAAGTTCATTAGAACATTTAATTCTATACAGAATCGGACGCGAAAAGCCCTATCCCCACAACCAAGCGATGGGTGCGCCGCCTAAACCGGAAACGCTAAATTTTCAAAGGGTCATCAAGCGTAAGTGGTGGAGATGCTCGCATTTCTAGCCGCCCGCTCCCCGGTGATTCGCTCTACATAGCCGCTCTCACCCAGGGCTCGCAGAGGATCTGCCGGCAAGCTCTGACCGAGACGCCATGCGCGCACCAACGGGCGCACATCCTCCCAGAAGGCGGAGCGGAAAAGCTCCTCGGCCTCCACCAGCCTGCATTCTTTCTGCAGCGTATCCAGTTGCTCCAAATCCACCAGCGCCGCCTTGGCATATAGCTCCTGCGCCTGGACCACGGTTTGCACCATGGCCTCGACCTTGCCTTTCAAATTGTGGCTCTGGTCGATCATGAAGGCGATCTGGCTTTGATTGCCGGGCTCCGCAGAATAACTCAAAATCTCGTGAAAGATGCGGAACACCTGGTAAGGATCGATAGACCCCAGCGTCAGGTCGTCATCCGCGTACCTGCGGTCATTCAAGTGGAAGCCACCCAGCATTTCCAGATGCAATAACCAGGCGACAATCTGCTCGATATTCTGCGCCTGGTAATGATGCCCGGTGTCGACTAACACTTTCGCCTGCGGTCCCGCCAGCCGCGCCAGTTCCAGCGCCATGCCCCAATCGGCAATATCCGTGTGATAGAAAGCCGGCTCGAATGGCTTGTACTCGATCAGCAGCCGCTGATCGGGCTGCAAGGCCGCATGGACCTGGCTGAAGATCTCTTCCATCCACCCGATGCGCTGCCGCATACTCTGCGTTCCCGGATAATTCGAGCCATCGGAAACCCACGGGGAAATATCCCGCGATCCCAGCTGCCGGGCGATCTCCACACAGTCCAGAAGGTGCGTGAGGGCCTTGTGCCGCACTTCCGCATCCGGATTGCAGATCGACCCATATTTGTATTCCTGTGCCTGGAAGAGATTGGGGTTAATGGAACCAGCGCAAATCCGGTATTTCTTTTCCAGGGCCCGGATCTGCGGCACGCTCGCAACCCCCTCCGGGAGATCCCATTCGACATGCAATCCCATGGTCGGGGTGACACCCGTTAGCTGATGGATCTCGGCCGCGTCGGCGAACTTCTCTTCAATGGAATTCGCTGCCCCAGCCTGCAGGAACTTGCCAAAGCGTGTCCCGGTGTTGGCAAAGCCCCACGAGGGTATCTCGATGCGAAAGTTGTCTAAGGCCTTTGCGACTCGTTCCGACTTTTCCTGGTGATCCACGGGCAACCCCTTAGTACTCAGGAGAATACCAGTATAGACGACAATGGAGTGATGACCGATGTGCGTATGGACAAGTGGCTCTGGGCGGCTAGATTCTTCAAGACCCGCGCGCTGGCCGCACGGGCATGTGAACTGGGCCGGGTAACCTCCAAGGGCCAGCCGGCCAAGAGCGCGCGCCCGGTGCGCGTGGGCGACCTGCTGCAAGTCAAAACCGAAGGTGGAGACTTTCAAGTCGAGGTCCTGCTGCTCAGCGAAATGCGCGGCCCGGCTGCGGTTGCGCAGACGCTATACCGGGAAACAGAGGCCAGCCGCGCCTTGCGCCAGCAAATGGCCGAAGAGCGCAAAACTATGCCCCGATTCGACACCCTGTCAGCAGGGAAACCATCGAAGCGCAATCGCCGCGCCCTTGACCGTCTTCGCGGTCGAGCTTGACCATCTACAATTCATCATTGCGCGGGCGCCGGCGGAGTGTTACCGTTCGCCAATATATAAGTTCATTTCGCGATTCGTGACCGCGAGTCATGAAGGATGTCGGTCTTGGCAGAACGCAACACAGCATCACCCACAGCCGCGGTCCTGGGCGAGATTGGCCTTCCCGCGCCCATTTCCCAGCTTGCCTCCCGTCCCTGGGATGCCATCGTCGTCGGCGCCGGCCATAACGGCCTCGCCTGCGCGGCGTACCTGGCGCGTGCCGGCAAGCGTGTGCTGGTGCTCGAAAGCCGGGCCCGCGTCGGCGGCGCTTGTACCATCGAAGAGCCCTTCCCCGGTGTCCGCATGTCGCCCTGCGCGTACCTCGCCGGCCTGCTGCATCCGCTGGTGGTCGACGAACTTGACCTGGCGAAGCGCGGCTTTCACTGGACACCTGCGGTCAACGGCATGTTTGTTCCCTTCCTCGACGGAAGCAGCGTGCAACTCTGGGATGACGACGACGCCTGTGAAGAGGAGATCCGCCGCTTTTCTCCCCGCGACGTGAATGGCTGGAAAGCCATGACCGCCGTGGTAAAGCGCCTGCGCGACGCCCTGCGGCCCGCCGGTGAACGAGATCTTTGGATTGGCGATGCCCCCACCCAGGAGGAGATCGACGCCCGCCTGGGCAACGACGAAGAAGCCCACCAGGTGCTCTTTCATTGGTCGATGGCCGAGTTCGTCGAGCGTTATCTCGAAGACGAGCGGCTGCAGTATGCCTATCTTGGCCAAGGCGTCATCGGCACCAAGGCCAGCCCCTTCGATCCGGGCACGGCTTCTATCCGCTACCACCATTCCTCCGGCCGCCTGGGCGGTATCCCAGGCATGTGGGGTTACGTCCGCGGCGGCATGGGCATGGTTTCCTTCTACTTCTGCGACGCGGCGCGGGAGGCTGGAGCACTCGTCGCGACTGGAGTTGCGGTGGCAGAGATTCTCCCCGGTGAGGGAGTTCTGCTGGAAAGTGGCGAGCGCCTCTCCGCACCCGTCGTGATTTCGAATGCCGACCCCGTCGTTACTCTCCGCCTGCTCGGCCGCTCGGCAGCTTATGACTTCCGGTCAAAAGTTGAGCATCTGGCCATTCAGGGCTGTACCGTGAAGCTGAATGTACTCTTGCGCGAGCTGCCCGACTTTATCGCTCGTCCCGGCCAGGACCAGCCCCACCACTACGGCCAGATCAACGCCCCCTTGACCCACGCCGAATGGAAAGCCGGCTTTGCCGCTAGCAGCAAGGGAGAACTGCCCCAGCACCTGTGGTGCGAAATTTACTTCCAGAGTGTGCATGACCCGAGTGTGGTTCCAGCAGGTCAGCACACCATGAGCGTCTTTGCCCAGTACGTCCCCCATACCTTTGCCGCCGGCTCCTGGGACGACCATCGCGAGCGCGTGCGCAAGCTGGCCTTCGATTCCATCGGCCGCTTCTGTTCCAACATTCCCCATGCCGTGTTGGAAGCACAGGTGATGGGCCCGCCGGATATCGAGGAGAAGGTCGGCCTCACCGGCGGCCACATCTTTCAGGGCGATTGCCTCCCCGAAAACATGTGGAGCCATCGCTTCGCCGCGCGCACCTCCATGCCCGGCGTCTACCTCTGTGGCGCCTGCACCCACCCCGGCGGAAGTGTCATCGCCATGAACGGCCGCAATGCTGCCATGGCTGTGCTAAAAGACATGCAATAGTTCGCAGGCGGTTTTACACGCTGAAGGGTACGGCCTTCAGGCCGTACGTAAATGCTTCTGCAAGGGATTCGGCTTTAGCCGCTGAGGGGCGTTTTTTCCCCCGCGAGGTTCGTTCATGGCAGTAGAGAAGCTGAAACGAGAACTCGGTTTTCGCGATGTCATTCTCTTCTATATCGTCACCGGCCTCAGCCTGCGCTGGATCGCGACCGCCGCCGCGTCTGGACCATCCGCCATCGCCATATGGATCATTGCCTGGTGTGCATTCTTCCTGCCCCTGGCCGGCTGCGTTCTCGAGCTCTCCTCCCGCTATCCCCAGGAAGGGGGCCTCTACGTCTGGACTCGCGAAGCCTATGGCGAGTTTGCCGGCTTTATGGCTGCCTGGACCTACTGGATGAGCAATCTTCCCTACTTCCCTGCGGTGCTCTACTTCGCCGCCAGCAGCCTGCTCTTCGCCACTCCCCGAGCCCAACACCTGGCCAATACAAATACCTACTACCTGCTGTTCACCGTCGGCATGCTCGCCTTGATCACGGTGCTGAACGTGTTTGGCCTCGGCGCCGGCAAGTGGCTTAATAATCTGGGCGCCGTGGGCATGGCGCTGCCCGTCCTGATCCTTATCGCGCTCGGCGTCCTCTCCTACTCACGTTTTGGCTCCGCTACCCATTTCACCCTCGCGGCTGCAATTCCTCAGGCCCACGTGAAAGATCTCATCTTCTGGTCCACCATATTCTTTGCCTTCGGAGGCAGCGAAACCGCCTCCTTCATGGGCGAAGAGATTAAAAACGCGCGCCGCATCGTTCCCCTTTCGCTGCTGGTGGCCGGCGTCATTATCACCATCAGCTATATCGCCGGCACAACGGCTATGCTGGTGGCGCTGCCCTCCAGCAGCATCAGCGGCTTAGGCGGCTTTATGACCGCGATCGATTTTCTCTGCCACCGTCTGGGGGTCGCCGCGGTGATCGTTCCCGTGGCCTTGCTGGTAGCTGTCAGCAACGTAGGTGCTGCCGGAGCTTTTCTCACCGCGACTGCTCGCCTACCCTTCGTCGCCGGCATCAACCACTACCTGCCTCCGGTCTTCGGCCGCATCCACCCGCGCTGGAAGACACCTTACGTCGCCATCGCCTCCTACGGTCTTGCCGGGATGCTCTTTGGGCTGCTGAGCCAGGCGGGCACCAGCGTGAAAGGCGCCTACGACCTGCTGGTCAGTATGGGCGTGATTACTTACTTCATCCCCTATCTCTTTCTCTTTGCCTCCATGATCCGCCTGCAAGGGCGCCCCTCTCCGCCGGACACAATCCGTTTGCCCGGAGGCAGACGATTTGCCATCCCCCTCGCATGCCTGGGGCTCCTTTCCACCACCGCAACCATCATCCTTTCTCTCTTTCCGTCGGAAGACGAACGCGATCCCGCCACCGCGCTCTTCAAGCTGATTGCGATGACATTTCTGCTCTTGCTGGCCGGGGTTGCCGTCTACCGTCGCGGCCGGCGCTCCATAGAGCGGGCAGCAGCAGCACGGGCGCTATCGACAAATCTCACCTGACCATTTCGACCCGCCACAAATCACGGGTGCCCCATATCTGAGCGCGCACTTTGCGCCAGATGTGGGATACCACAGCACTCGACCGGCAGGTTTTTCTGCTCCCGTCCTATCAGTGGGCTTTGGCGGCGATTCGGCCTTTTTTGACCGCTGGTCGAGAATTGCCGATCGCGCCCTGTAGCAGCCGCAGGAAGTGCTCCATCCGCCGGGCGGTCTTCTCCTCGGAGAGTCCTGCTCGATGGAAAAGCCCCGGGTCCAGCTCTTCGGTCAGCAAAGCATCCTGAAATCGCTCTACCGTCCACTCCAGAAGCGAGACGATCAACTCGCTGTCGACATCCCCTCGCAGCGCGCCTTCTTTTAATCCCTGGCGCACGAAGGCCGCGGTTCCGTATGGGTCCTCCGCCGCCAGGAAATGATTGATATCCCGTCTTAACCGCAGGTCAGTACCGTAGTTGCCCAACAGCACTACCCGGTAGGGCTGCCAATTCTCCCGCACCTGCAACTCGGTTCGCGAAAGCCAGTAGCGTAGAACCTCCCAAAAGCCATTGGCTCTTATCTCCGCCGGAGCGTCCAGGTAACGGGAAAACGACCCCGCGGCCCGCTTGTAAGCAGCCAGGAACAGCGTTTGCTTGTTCCCGAAATGTTGAAACACGGCGCCCTTGGCGATGCCCGCGTCGCGCGCAATGTCTTCGGTGCGCGCATCCTCATAGCCATGCTCTGCGAAGTGTCGCATGGCCACATCTACAATGTGGGCTCGTTTGGCCGGCGCGGGCTGGCGTTTCGTTTGGTTCACCTCGATTACCCCGCGGCAAAAATTTAACTATATGCGCCGGCCCGTGCTATATATCAACCACATCGTTACACCATCGTGACCCGTGGTCAATATGACAACAGATGCCCGGCTTGAGCCGACACTTCCTGCGGCGTTCTATTTTAGCGACCAGATCTTCGCGCTGGAAAAGGAACACCTCTTCGCCGCCTCCTGGATGTGCGTCGCGCGCGAAGAGCAGCTGCCCCAACCCGGTGACTCGCTGGTCCTGAACGTCGTTGGCGAATCCATCCTGTTAGTCCGTAATCGCCAGGGCGTGTTGCGCGGCTTCTATAACGTCTGCCGGCATCGCGGCGCCGAACTTTGCATGCCTACGGAATACGGGGAGAAAAGCCATGGCATTACGCCTTCCGGAGGCATCACTTCACGCGGAGTGATCCGCTGTCCGTATCACTCCTGGGTCTACGACCTGGACGGCGCGCTTGTCGCCGCACCGCACATTGAGCCGCAAGCTCTCTGCAAACAGGAGTTTTCCCTCTACCCGGTCGGCGTCGACACCTGGGGCGGCTTCGTCTTCGTCCATCTCACCCCGCAGAACGCCGCGCCCCTCTCCCGGCAGCTTGGAGCTGCCATCGAGCGCACCGCGCGTTACCCGCTCGCCGGACTGCGCATCGGCCACACCATTCAATACCTCATCGAGGCTAATTGGAAAGTGCTGGCGGAGAATTACAACGAGTGCTACCACTGCGCCGGCGTCCATCCCGAGCTCTGCGACGTGGTGCCGGCCTTTCGCCAGCACGGGGGCGCCAGTCTGGACTGGGAGCGTGGCATCCCCCACCGCGAGGGAGCGGTCACTTACACCCACTCCGGCACCACCACCCGCCGCCCCTTTCCTGGCCTGAACGAGGACGAGCAGATACGCCACAAGGGCGAGCTCATCTACCCCAACTTCTTCCTGTCTCTCTCCTGCGACCACGCAACCGCCTTCCTGCTTGCGCCCAAGGGGCCGGGACGCACCGAAATTACCTGCCACTTCCTATTCGCGCCGGAAGAAATCGCGAACGACGCGTTCGATCCTTCCGACGCGGTTGATTTTTGGGATTTAGTGAATCGCCAGGATTGGCTTATTTGCGAACGTGTTCAGCGCGGCATGGGCTCGCGTGCTTACCGCACGGGCTTCTATGCTCCCATGGAGGATATGAGCCTCGACATTCGCAAGTACATCCTGGAAAAATTAGGACCACATCTGGGCGAAAGGGATACGCTATGAGCTCTTCCATCGAAAACGTGCTGGCGCTTTACGATCAGGACGCCCCTCTCGAAATGGCGTACACCATTCCGGCCGCCTGGTATGTTGACGAACGCATTGCGCGCCTGGAGCGCGAGCGGGTTTTCGGCAGCAACTGGATCGCCGTTGGGCGTTCAGACCAGGCCGCCGCTCCAGGTCAATTTTTTACCGTCGATCTGGCCGGCGAACCGCTCATCGTGGTGCGCGGGGCGGACCACCAACTACGCGCCTTCTACAACGTCTGCCGCCACCACGCTGCGGCCGTAGCCACTGCGCCCTGCGGCGTGGCCCAGCATCTACGCTGCCCCTACCATGGGTGGACCTATGGTCTGGATGGCTCGCTCAAAGGCGCGCCTGAGTTCGCGGGTGTCTGCAATTTTGAGCGCGCTGACAATGGCCTGGTGCCCGTCTCCGTTGCCATTTGGGAGAGCTTTATCTTCGTCAACCTGAACTCGCAGGCGCCTGCGCTTGAGAGCTATCTTGGCGACTTGCCTGAGCGGCTCGCGCCCCTCTCCATCTCCAAACTGCCCTTCTTTACTCGCAAGAGCTATACACTGGCCTGTAACTGGAAGGTTTACGTCGACAACTACCTCGATGGCGGCTACCACGTTCCGCACCTGCACAAGGCGCTCAACAGCGTGCTCGAGTACACCGAGTACACGATTGAGAATGGCGAACACTATGCGCTTCAGTCGAGCCCCTTGGTATCTTCGAAAGACACCTCGGTTGCGCATACCCGCACCGGCGACCGCGCGTATTACTACTGGCTCTATCCCAATTTCATGATCAACCTTTACGAAGGGGTTATGGACACCAACCTGGTTCTCCCGTTGGGTCAGGACAAGTGTCTCGTGGTCTTTGATTTCTTCTTCGCTGACACCAGTCCCGAGCGGGAGCAGTACAACCGCGAGAGCGTTGAAGTGAGTGACCGTGTGCAAGCCGAGGACGTAGACATCTGCGAATCGGTCCAGCGCGGCCTGCATTCCCGAGCCTACGGAGCCGGCCGTCTGTCGGTCCGCCGGGAAACCGGCGAGCATCTCTTTCACCGCCTGCTAGCCGCAGATCTGAAGCGAACCCACGTAGTTTTCTAATAGAGTGACCCTTCCACAAGGGTTTTGGGAAAGGTTTATAGGCTATCCCTTCCACAAAGGGCGGGTGCCCCACATCTCGCTCGTTTTTCGCGAGATGTGGGATACCACGAACCTCAACGTGCGTGACGGGTGCCCTCGATTCGCCTGGGCGCACGTGGCCGGAATAAGATAGGGCGAGCGGCGCTCACTTGTTTAGGATCTTTTTCGTCAAACTCCCGCAACATCGTCATCCTGAGTGCCTGTGACTTTTTGATTTATCGTGCGAAGTTCTCGGGACCTGCGGTTTCACTTGACCACGAGCCAATGCCGTCGCCAACGATCTTTCAGCCGCTAACGAATTCCCAATGGAAGAGCCTCTCCCCCCTTTGTCATCGAGCGAAGCCGAGGGATGACAAAGGGGGGGAGGTGACTTCTATCGGGAGCCGTTAGATCGGGATGTACAGAAAGAAACGGCAGGACAAATTCGTTTTAAAACTCGATGGCGCCTTCGACTCCGCGCCACAAGCGCTGTGTCACGCGATCAATCTTTGACGAAAAAACAATCCTCAACAAGTGAGCGCTTATGGGGCGTAGCCCTGACCATCGTTTTTCGCCTGCGCAACCCAAGCGGGCCACACTTCCCGCACTTAAATCCGAACCCCAACTCCCCGCACCAATCGTTCCCGCGCAAACGGACGCAAATCAACCGTTGGCTCTTCCCCCAGAGCCTTCTGTACCAAAGCCTCACCCACCGCAGCCGAGTGTTTAAATCCGTGACCAGAGCAAGCGGAGGCAAACCAAACCCGATCAGACTCAATACCGTGATCGATAACAAAATAGTGGTCGGGAACCACCGTATAGAAACAAGTGGCACTCCGTAAGCACTGGCTGCTGAGTCCTCGTAGGCTCACACGCACATACCCATCGTAAAAGCCCTGAGCCTGTTCCGGAGTAACTGCCACCTGACCCTCCTCAGCATCACTCAGCGCCGTAAACTGTTCAGTCGCAACCTTCACACTCAAACCGTCCAAACTGGGAAAACCATAAAACCCTTTCTCCACGTGACCCGAGCTCCACAGAAATATCGGCATCTCCTCCGGCGAAAACCTTGGCTCGGGCTGCTGCAAACCGAACCAGTAAAGTGTCTGCCGATAAACCGCAAAATAAGCCTCGTCGAGACCGCATATCCTCCGCGCCCAATTCGCCATCCACGGCCCCGGAGTCAGCACCACTTTGCCCGCGCCATACCGGGATCGATTTGTCTCGACGACTACCCCAGACCCATCAGTAACAATATCGGTGATGGTCTCGCCCGTCCGAATCTCGGCTCGATTCGTTGCAGCGACACTCAGCTGGGCACGAATACACTTCTCCGGAAAGAGAAAGCCGGCCCCCGGCTCCAGATACCCCTCTGCGCCACTCTGCAGAATGAACTGCGGAAATCTCCGCCGTATCTCCTCCACACCAAGCATCTGGTGCTCGATGCCGAATCGCCTGGCGCACTCTACCGTCTGATTAAAAAAGGCCGCGCCCGAACCCTGAACCCCCCTCGCGGAATCGAGCAGTATCAAGCCGCCATTCTGCACCAGCAGCTTCTCTCCCGTGGCCGCTTCCAACGCGCGCCACAGCACATTCGCCCGCAAGACCAGCGGAACAAACTCCGCTCCCTCGCCAACCGCCTGCCGGGTAATGCGGGTCTCGCCGTGGCTGGAACCAAATTCGTGCGGCGGGTGAAAGCGATCGATGCCCAGCACGCGCGCGCCGCGCACGGACGATCGGCACAGCGCTGCACTGCCCACCGCGCCCAGCCCGATAACGATCAGGTCATATGTTTCTATTGCCATCAGTTATTGGAAATCCCGTGGAATGGTCTCTGTCCATTTCCGTTCCCGCACCAGCTTACCTCCCTGAGTCAGCTTCCGCTTGAACGTATAGTAGAAGTTCCGCTGATCGCTGGTAAGATCCAATTCCACGCTCCAGGTGAGCGTTCGGTCTTTCAGCTTCACCGCGGTCGAAGCCTCGCCATGCATTGCGCTCTTGGCCGGATCCGCATCAGCCACGTCATACGTAATCAGCTCCGCGGTGTCCTCCTCGCCCCAGGGTAGAAGCGTCTTGCTCGTACCGGCCCAGCGGACACGAGTCGATTGATGCTCGAAATCCCGTGTCGCCGTCCACCCTCCAGGCCACGTATCACCGTCAGAGCCATAACCTTCCAGGTGCGGCGGCGGCGCGGGCTTTTGAAACTCAACCTTCTTGCCCGGCGAACGTAACACCGGCAGGCTCAGCTGCGACCCCTCGTCACCGCCCAGCTTCAACTGCGTTGTCATGGGATACGGCGTAGGCCAAATCATCGGCCAGAGCGCATTCGAGATAGCAATGCGCACCCGATGACCCCGGGGAAAGACCCACGAGGTAAAGTGCAACTGCACCGTGAGCGGATAATACTCGCCCACAGCCAACGCCTTGGGGTCACGCATCGAGTCACGTTGAGCGCCGTTCAGTGCAGCGCCCGTAACCATGGTGACGGCGCCGTCGGGACCAACATCCTCCAGGCGCACCATCCAATCCGCCAGGGGAGCGGAGGCGGAAGCAACCAGTCTGGCCACCGGCTCGCCCAATATCGTCAGATCCTGCGCCAGGGGCTCCGAATCGTAGCTCAAGCTCATCCCGTCCAGGGGTCGTTGATCCACCGTCAGCTCACCCCACCAGAAGCCGGCCTCGACGCCCGCCGAAGGCACATACCCCAGCGCATGCACGCCCTCCGCCGCAGGCTTGGAGACCAGCCCATGTTGCGGGGTCAGAAACCAACGTGAAGGCTGCACCTCAGGGGCCGGCCAGGATGCAAAACTCTGCCACTGCCCGGGAATCTCTTTCAAGGAAAGCGACGGTGGATACGAATGACGCACATAGGCCGTCAACATCGGCTCTCGCTCCACCCCATTCTCTTCCCCTTTCAACCAATGGTCCCACCAGCGAATCGCCAGCGCTCTCCATTCAATCTCCGGCCCGGGGTCGGCGTCATGGGGAAAGGTATGGTTCCAGGGGCCAATGAGGCCCATGCGCGGAACGCTGAGGTGTTCCAACATGCGCGGAACGTTATCCCGGTACCCGTCATAAAATCCGCCCACCACAAACACCGGGATCTTCACCCGTGAGTAATCCGGCCGCAGCGAAGCCCGATCCCAAAAGGGCCCGCCGCGCTGGTGCTCGAGATAAATCGGAAACCAGGGCTTGGCGTCGAAGCGGGCGCGCAAGCTTGCCTCATCAATAGGAAAATCAGGCACCCGTGTCATGGCCGTCTGCAGATCCATTGAAAGCTCGTATTCGTCTGCGTGCATCAGGCCGTCGATGTAGTGAATGTCGTCTTTGAACAAATCTTCGGTGGCGTCCACCGCGATGATGGCCTTCAGCGCGGGCGGCTGCCGCATCGCCATCTGGATCGAATTGAAGCCGCCCCAGGAGATGCCCATCATCCCCACCCTGCCATTGGACCAGCTTTGCGCGGCCAGCCAGGCAATCACCGCCTCGCCGTCTTTGAGCTCCTGCTCGGAGTATTCCCGGTCCGGCAACTCCCCTTGGCTGCGTCCTGTCCCTCGAATGTCCACCCGGGCAACCACATAGCCTTGCTGCACCCAATAGGAATGGAGCTTCAAATCACGCTCGATACTCCAGTCGTCTTTGCGGTAGGGCAGATATTCCAGAATTACCGGCGAGCGGTGCGTCTTCCAATCGCCGCCTTGCGTCAGCAAATTTACGGCTAGCCGAACTCCGTCTGCCATGGGGATCCACTCCTCATGCACGGCGGCCACGGGTGTCACCGCTTGGCTGGCCTGGGCCCACAATGGCAGCAATCCGGCGGCGCAAAGCAGGACCACTGTTCCTTCAAGGCTTCTCCGCAGCATGGTGAGCATCATAGTGACAATTGTGCCCGATTTGAAATTTTGACCGTGAGTCAAGTTTTTCTCGTTGTCTACTGTACGGCTCCATGTAATACTCGGCAGCAACCCGGCCCCCGGTTCCAGAACGAAGAGAACCTTCAAGACACTTTCTATGGAGCATCCCTATGCGTTTGTACCCGCGTACACGCAATTCTTTACTCCACTTAGGTATCTTTGTCGCTCTCTCAGTCATCACCGTGGTCCCCTTGCGCGCGGCGGACACTGCAGCCGAACTCACGGGCACCGTCAAAGACACTTCCGGCGCCGTTATCCCCAATGCGACCCTCACCCTGGTCAATACGGCCACCCAGCAGACTCTGAGCCAAAAAGCGCACCCGGACGGCAGCTATGTCTTTTCCGGCCTCGCCATCGGCAACTATCAGCTGCGCGTGCAGGCCAATGGATTCAACACCTCCGTTCAAGACAAGATCGCCCTTAACGTCAACCAGCACGGGCGTCTCGATATCACCTTGAAGGTGAGCGCTTCGGCGGAAACCGTTGAGGTAAACGCCAATGTCTCGCAGGTGGATACCCAGGGCGCGACACTGGGCAGCGTCGAAACCACTCGCCGTATCGAAGATCTGCCCCTGGTTGAACGCGACACCTTCCAGCTGGGTTTGCTGCAAGCCGGCGTCTACTCACCTGACCCGGACGACGGCAGCGGCAACCCCTTCTCGGTCTCCGGCCAGCGCTCGGAGTCGTTGACGTTTCTCGTCGATGGATCGGACAACAACGACTTCCTGGGCAACAACGCCGTGGTCGATCCCAACCCGGATGCGGTCGGCGAGTTCAAAATTCTCACCAATAACTACAGCGCCGAGTTCGGCCGTACATCCGGAGGCATCGTCAATCAGGCGATTAAATACGGTACCAACAGCTTCCACGGCGACGTCTTTGAATTCTTCCGCAATGACGCATTGAACGCGCGCAACTATTTCTTGCTTACCAATCCCCCCTATAAGCGCAACATCTTTGGGGGCACCGTCGGCGGCCCTATCAAGCGCGACAAGGTCTTCTTCTTTACTTCCTACCAGGGCACCATTCGTCACGAGGGAGAAAACCTGGCCCAGCAAAGCGTGCTCTCGCCCGCCCAGCGCACCGGTGACTTCTCAGCCGACTTGGCCGACGGGGTGCAGATCTACGATCCAATCTCCGGCAATCCGTACCCCAATAACCAGGTTCCGGTAAACCCCATCATCGCCACCTACATTGCCAAATATGTGCCCTTACCGAACATACCCGGAACCGATCTGTTCGCCTCCTCGCCGGTTGAGGACCAGACGGAAAACCAGGGCATCTCTCGCGTCGACTGGCAGCTCTCCAAGAAAGATCTTATCTACGGCACTTACATCATTGACGAGCTCTCGGAGAATATCCCCATCCTCATTGAAAATGGGGCTTCCGAGGGGGGAACTCTCCCCGTGGGCTCCGGGTCCACGTCTGACTATCACAACCAGTTTTTGACCGGCCACTGGACCCACACAATTAGCTCCAATCTGCTGAACGAGTTGATTTTTTCCTACAATCGCGCATACAGCCTGGTGAGCGTGCCCACCGATCACACCTCGCCTTCGCAACTCGGCTTTACCAACGTGACCCCGGATGATCCCGCTGGTGTGGCCCCGCCCATCATGTACACCGCCGATTTCACCACCGGCCCTCCCCCCGGCGGCCCCACCACCTATGCCGACAGAACCTTTCAATTGCAAGACACCTTCAGCTGGACGCACGGCAATCACCAGCTGAAGTTCGGCGGCGACGTGCGCGTTGTTCGTAACGACTTCGACTTCGACTTTTACAATAACGGTGGCTTTGACTTTTCCCTTTTCATCGGGACGCTTACCGGAGATCCCATGGCCGACTTTGTGGGCGGCTTCCCCGACAACTACACCCAATATTCCAACGCCAGGTATGGGATCCGCACCCAGTCCTACTACTTCTTTGGGCAGGACACTTACAAGGTCACGCCTCGCCTCTCGCTAAGCTACGGTTTGCGCTACGAATACAACACACCGCAGGAAGATCCGCACAACAACATCATCGGCTACTTCCCCGGCACACAATCCACCATCTATCCCGACGCGCCCCCCAACTTGCTCTACCCCGGCGACCCCGGCACACCGAATCGGGGTCTGGTCTACCCCGATCGCAATAACTTTGCCCCACGTTTTGCCTTTGCCTACGATACGTTCGGCAACGGCAAGTTTGTCCTCCGCGGCGGCTTTGGCATCTTCTACGACATTGAAGACGGTGCACTCAATCTGCAGTTCGGTGGTCAGCCGCCTTTCGGAGCCATCGAGAATATCAATCCCACTCCCACCAGCTACAGCGCTCTGGCTGACGGGACCAATGTGATGGCGGATCCCTATACCCCATTCGGCTTAGTCAACCCGTACCCCACCAACGATAAAATCGTCGGCTTCGGCGTGCCCAAGATCCCTTTTGCCTATGTCGTCTATCCTCATTTCCGCACCCCGTACTCAGAGAACATCAACCTGGGTTATCAGTACCAGTTGACCCCCTCCACTATGTTGGAGATGGACTATGTCTCCACCTTGGGCCGCAAATCCATAGCCAGCTACGATGAGAATCACCCGGACGAATCGCTACTCGAAGGTCAGTATGCCTCGTATGGATCCACCTATGCGGACTGCGCTCGTCCGCTCGCCGTCTGCTACGATCCGGCCCTCCCCGATCAGACGCCCGCTGAAGCAGCCGTGGACCCCAACGCTTCGCCAACCGAAACACTGCAGCTGCTGACTGACCTGAGCAATGGTTCCTCAACCAACCATGAGCTGCAGGTGACGGTCGACCATCAGCTTGCCAAGGGGTTGAATCTACGAGGTGCTTACACGCTGGGAAAAACCATCGACCTTACCTCCGGCTTTCGCGCCCGCTCTTCGACCTATACTGACCCCTACGATTTTGCCTTCGACCGCGGTCCGGCTGACTTCGATGTCCATCAACGCTTGGTCATCAGCGGCTTCTACGAGATTCCGGGGCTCAATTCCGGGTGGGTACGCCTGCTCACCAACAACTGGCAAGCGGGTGGCATCGCCACCTTCCAAACGGGCACGCCATTTACCCTGTTCTCCGGCAACAACTCCAGCGGCCAGGGGACGCTCCTGGATCGCCCCGAACTCGTCGGGCCGGTTCCGAAACTCGATGTAAGCAAGCCGGGGCATTATTTGTATGACACTACCAACCTGCTGACGAATGTCATTCCTCCCGGAGGCAGCGGCCCCGGAGTGCCGATGTTCACCTTCGGAAACCTTGGCCGCAATACGTTCCGCACGCCAGGCATCAACAACTTTGATCTGTCATTTTTGAAGCGCTTCTCCCTGGGAGAGCAGCGCCGCCTGGAGTTTCGCACCGAACTCTTCAACGCCTTCAACCACACCCAATGGTTATTCAACAAAGCCAATAACACCGCAACCAGTAGCACCTATGATCAGGTAACCCAGGCCCGTGATCCGCGGCTGATACAATTCGCCCTCAAGTTCTACTACTAAGTGTGGAAAGAAACTGCGGCTCTCTCCGTCCCTTGGTAACAGCTGTCGAGGTGAGCGCCGCCCTCTGCTTTGTCATCCCGCCTCCCCGGCGCACCGTGGGAGCGTAGTGGAGGGACCTGCAGTTTCTCTCTCCATCCTGATCGGATGGCTCACGCGAAGTCCTAAAGCTTAAACAAAACTGTCATCCCGACCGGAGCGTACCCGGATTTCCTACCTCGCGGCACCATACAAGACCACGTATGCGGCTCTCCGTAAAGAGAGCCGCATGAGGTTCGACAACGCCACCAAGCTTGACAGGAAATCCGGGGGAGCGCAGTGGAGGGACCTGCGGTTTCTCTACTAATCCGGCTAGATCGCGGCGTCGGCAATAGCTAGCGACTGATCCAGCTGTTCCACTGCAAAGTCAATCTCTGACTTCTCTATGATCAGGGGCGGCGCAATCACGAAGTGGCTGATCCACGCCTGGATGGAAACCCCCCGCTTCATCATCTCCGCGGCCACCTTTTCGACCACGGCTACCTTCCCATCGACCTTATCCTGCTTGGTATTAAAGGGCGTCTTCTTAACCTGGTCTTTCACCATCTCGAGTGCCCAGAAGAGTCCCAACCCGCGCACTTCGCCGATGGAGGGATGCTTGGGCTTGAGCGCGCGCAGCTTTTCGCCCATGTACTTACCCATCTCCCGGGAGCGGTTCACCAGGTCGAGCCGCTGCATCTCCCGGATCGCCGCCACGGCGGGCGCGAGCGTCATAGGATGGGCCTCATAGGTATGCCCATGGGCGAAGAAGTGGTCCTCAAAGAATTCAGCGATCTTACCCGTGGTGGCGCACAGCCCAAGAGGCACATAGGCCGAAGTAATGCCCTTGGCGGTCACCAGGATATCCGGCTTGACCCCCCAATTATCCAGGGCAAACCACTCGCCAGTGCGTCCCCAGCCCGACATGACCTCGTCGGCGATCAACAAGACACCGTAACGGTCGCAAATCTCGCGCAGCTTGGGCATATATTCCGGCGGAGGTACCAGCACGCCGTTAGTGCCCACCACAGGCTCGATGATGACCGCAGCCACATCGTGTTCGTTCTCGATCATGTGTTCGAGGTAATCGGCGCACGCGATGCCGCACTCAGGGTACGTGTGCTTGATGGGGCATTTGTAACAGTTAACTTCCGGCGCGAATAAAAAGCCTTGTCCCTTGCCGCCTGGCTCCATGGGCCAGCGGCGCGGATCGCCGGTTGCGGCAATGGAGGCCATGGTAGAACCGTGGTACGAGCGATAGCGCGCGATGATCTTGGTCTTGCCGCTATACATGCGGGCGATCTTGAAGGCAGCCTCATTCGCCTCTGTGCCCGAGGTGGTGAAAAAGAACTTGTTCAGCCCCTCTGGCAGTACCTCGAGCAGAAGGCGGCTCAACTCCACCCGGGTATCGGTCGCGTAGCCCGGCATGATGTACGCCAGCTTGCGCGCCTGCTCTTCAATTGCCTGGATGACGGCTTGATTCTTGTGCCCCAGGTTGCAGCACATCAACTGCGCAGAAAAATCGAGATAGCGCTTACCATTGGCGTCGGTAAAGTAGCATCCCTCGGCATCCACAACATGCAGGGGATTCCAGCTCTTCTGGTACTTCCAGGTGCCGTAGTTCAGCTTCTTGGTCCATGCGACCACTTCCTGGCTGGTCATCGTGGTTTCGGGAGAAGTAACAGTTTCGCTCATTATCTATTCACCTTGTCTTTAGCTACTTTACGCTGGTCCAAGACCACCCAGGCAGAGATACTTCATCTGCAGGTATTCGTCGATTCCGTACATCGAGCCTTCCCGGCCGTAACCGGACTCCTTAACCCCGCCGAAGGGAGCGAGCTCGGTCGAAATCGCGCCTTCATTGACGCCAACGATCCCCGCCTGCAGTTGCGCAGAGACCCGCATGACGCGGGCCAGGTCGCGCGCGTAGAAATAGGCGGCGAGGCCGAAGGGCGTCGCATTCGCCGCCGCGATGACCTCGTCTTCGCTATGGAAACGAAACAGCGGCGCCACCGGACCAAAAGTCTCTTCGCAAGCCACATCCATGGTGGCGTCCACGTCGGCCAGAATCGTGGGCTGAAAGAAATAACGGCCCAATGCGTGCCGCTTGCCGCCGAGCAACACCCGCGCGCCATGAGCGATCGCGTTGGCCACGTGACGTTCCACCTTTTCCATCGCCTTGGCGTTGATCAGCGGGCCAATCTCGGCCTCTCCTCCTGCTCGTCCCACGCGCAGCGCGGAAGCAGCCTCGACCAGCTTTTCGGCGAAGACCTCGTAGACCGCGTCCGCGACGTAGATACGGTTGGCGCAAATGCAAGTCTGGCCTGCATTGCGAAACTTGGACGCGATCACGCCACGCACCGCCGCATCCAGGTCGGCATCGTCAAAGACGATAAAGGGCGCGTTGCCCCCCAGTTCGAGCGAGAGCCGCTTGAGAGTCGAGGCCGAACCGCGGGCCAAGTGCTTGCCCACAGGAGTCGATCCGGTAAAGGAGAGCTTGCGCACCCGCGCATCGTTCAGCCATGGATCAACCACCGCCGCGGCGCGCTCGCGGGAAGACGGAACCACGTTGATGACGCCGGCGGGAATGCCCGCCTCAGCCGCGAGAAACGCGAGTGCGAGCGCGGACAAAGGAGTGTCCTCCGCCGGCTTGGCGACCACCGTGCAGCCGGCGGCCAAGGCCGGCGCGATCTTGCGCGCCAGCATGGCAATGGGAAAATTCCACGGAGTAATAGCGGCCGCGACACCCACCGGCTCTTTGGTCACGATGATCCTGCGCCCGTGAGCAGGCTCGGGAATCACATCGCCATAGACCCGTTTTGCCTCTTCCGCAAACCACTCGATATAGGCCGCTCCGTAGGCCACCTCGCCCCGGCTCTCACTGAGCGGCTTACCCTCTTCGAGCGAGATCAGGCGGGCAAGATCTTCCCCGTGCTTTCTTATGACCGCCAGCCACGCCTGCAGATGTTGGGCCCGGTCTTTCGCCAACAATGTGCGCCAGCTGCAGAAGGCTCGCTGCGCGGCGGCGACGGCCGCATCGGCTTCTACCGCACCGCAGTCCGGCAGGGTGGCCAGAATTGTGCCATCCGCGGGATCTTCTACTGTAAACGTGCGCCCATCGCTCGACCCTATTCTCTGGTTATCGATCCAGGCACGATCGAGGATCAGTTCACTGCATTCGAGTTGCAAC
>CAWGDH010000017.1:0-384742 GCA_963821215.1 uncultured Acidobacteriaceae bacterium
CCCATCCAGCGTGACTAGATTGTACTCACTCTTCACCTCGACTTCTGCAGCACGAACCGAAATATCACGATCTGCTCAAAGGCCGTCAATGCAAATCAGGACGGTTTTGCGAGATCATAACGAACCAGAGCTGCGGAAATTAGGGGGAGAGATGAGGGTTGGGCTATGTAATTCATTGAAGAGATTGGAGAGGAGTGAGAGCGAACGAAAGCGGGTCGCCAAGTCATCACGAAGCCTATTGCGATCCGCGCCTTTATCAGCAGCTCCCCGAATGCTAATTTGGACAAGTGTGATGGATCGCCTCGATCAAATTCCGGTCGTCCATCACAGTTTTTCTGGAACTGCGAGAAGCCGTGGTTGAAGGCCAGATGAACGACCGAGCCGCTGTGGCGCGCTGCTCGCGGGTGACTTGATCTGCCTGCGAAGTCTCCTCATCGGTACGTTCACCGCGCCGGTCGAGACTAGGGACCAGGTAGCGTTTGCCCCCATGGTCAGGCAGGCAGACCAAAATATTGCTTCAAAGATTCGGTCAGAAGGATTTGCCCGACAGTAGCCCCAACCTTTTCGCCGTTGGTAAGCACGTTGGGGGCTGTCTTCTTGATCCAGCCCGTAACCCAGGGACCCATCTGTTTCCCGTCACGATTGATTGCACTCGAAAGTTCCTCTAGCTCCGGCTTTGATAAACCTGAGGCCTCGAGAACCCCCGCCAACCTCTCCCAATTGTTCGTTATGCTCTGCTGTTCGACGGTCATACTGGAGTGCCCCGTGGAGACAAAGGCGTCCCCACCGTAAATGCGCTGAATGACCGTCTGATTTATCCGGTTTTCAGTGTTCGGCGCCACTTGTTTCAGGTCGCGGTCGTTCTCTCCAACCTCAGAGTGAATCTCTAAGGCCATGTTCAGTACACGAGTCCTCACCGTATCGAGCAGTTCGACCAGGCCGGACTTTGGGATTTCGTGATACGCATCCGTCAGAGGAATCGCATCGTAGATACGTTCTCGGTAGTACAGGATGAGATTTGGCGGCCAGGGCATGGAGATCGTTCCGCCTGGCTCCGCCCCCTTAATCAGGTCCTCGTAGGCAACGATTCCTTCGGTGAGCCGGAGTACGGTCGCAATATGCCGGTGCTGTTCCTCCAAAAGTGCGGGGGGGATCAGGTGGGTGCTCACCGCTGACTCGCCGCCACTAAATTGGCCTTTCGCACGAGCTGGTATCACACGGTAATCGGGCAGCTCATCGTCATCCCTGTAGCCGTTTAGCTCTTTGTCTGCCCAGGTCCGGAGCGGTTCGTTGTTGATGCGATGGGCAAGGACTAAACAGTGCCGTAGCAACACGACTATCGACTTCTGATCATCGGTAGCCAGTTGGATTATGTCGTCGAGTAGCATAACAGGCAGTTTGTGCCGTTGGGGCCGGGCGGAGGCTAAGCGGAAGCGCTGTCACCACCGCCGGTGTCGGCTGATTTCTCACCAGCGGACAACATGACGGCGATCTGTGCTTGCGATAGATCCGGTATCAGGAAAGAGCCCACGCTCCAAAGACGATCTTCGTTTTCATCTTCATTTGGAGCTCCTACTCTTTCGGTGCCGGGCATGTTGGATCTTTTTCTTAAAAAGACTATCGCGATCGATTTCTAATCATTAATCTTAATTGCTTAAGAGAAACTGTCAAGCGGCTTCGCGGCAAGGTAGAAGATTTGATAGGCCCGATCCATCCATTTGATGGATGAACGGCACTTGCGTACCTGGTGCGTCGGATCGGAAAACGGGGTATAGGAGCAGACGCGGCCTCCAGAACGATCTGGAGCAAAAAGGGCAATTCGGGCTAGGCAGTTGCGATTTTTCTCAATCCGGAGTTACGATTTTCCTTAATTTTGAGTTACGATTCTTCTCAATCCGGAGTTACGATTGTCTTAATTTGTTAAGAATTTCACTTCCATTCGTTTCGAAAGGAGCTACCATGAGTACGTATTTTAGTGCTACAGACGCCCTTCCCCGGGGCGATGGCCACCTAAAAGGCGGCGGAGTGTTTCGTATCGAAATTTCTTCGTTCTGATCGACTGTCTTTGGGTAGAAAAGGCTGGCGTGGGTGTTGTGATTAGCAACACAAAAAGTGACAATAATCTGACGTAAATGTGACACTCCATGGCTCCGACCGTGGCGTACTGTCCGCTCAACTGTAGACCCAGACGCCCGACGGGCCACTGTATTTCCCCCTTTCGCTTGGTTGCCGTATTTAGACGCCCCTTCCCCGGGCGATAACCCATTAAAAGCGGAGTGCCTCGTACACTTCGTTGTGTTCGGCCATTGTTGAGTGGCAAGACTGACGCCCCTGCCCGTCACCTGGGGTCCACACCACCGGAGGATATCTATGACTACTTCGCTCGTCGCCCCCGAAATTCATTACCTATCGCCGATTAAGCGGCAGATCGATAGCGAAATTGACAGTCTGATTGCTGCGCTGCCTGATCGTAAAGACCTCACCGCCGAACAACGGCGCGGGATCATAGCGCGATACAGCGCAGTTCTCGAAGGTAACTTCATTTATTGGATGACGGCCGCTTATCTATCTGTCCGGTCGGAGGCGGCACGGCCCATCCTGATTGACAATCTTCGGGAAGAAATTGCCGATTGTCATCCCGAGATGCTACGGAGGTTTGCGATTGCCGCGCATGCCTACCCAACAGAGGCAGACGCCATGGCGGTGCGCGATGACCTGACGAAGGTGCGCACATTCCTGGGGCGCCTGCAGGGAGTGCAGAACGTACTTACCATGGGCTTCTTTGAAAGCTACATCCAACGATTCATGTCGTACCTGGCGGACCTTGCAGTGGCCCAAGGCTCTACAGACCTTGAATATACGGATGTCCACGGTGTTTGCGACATTGCTCATTCCGAAGGCCTCTTGATGGCGCTCTCAGCAGAGGCAGCGATCAACCCACCCGATCCGGCAGCCGATCTGTTTGAAGGCGTTAAGAAGCTTCGCGCTCTGATCCAGACGATCAACGGAAACGGGCATGCGAGCGTACTTGCAGCCTAGGTGGCAGTGCGGCTTTGCGCGAAGGATCCTGTAGCCGGTTTCCGCTGGTGGGGAACGGCCAAGCTCTCTGTGTACCCTTAGCCGCGCGGGGTTGGCTGCCTGGGCACAAGGGATGCCATCTGCCCGCGTAGAGAGCACGTTAGAGGGAGGTACTCACCGTGGATGTTCGAAAGGAAATCGTAACTCAATTCAAGCAAGTCGCTCAGGAACAAAATAAACGGCTGGCTCCCCTCACGGACGGCCTGGAACTTTTGAACTCAGGGCTCGACTCACTTTGTTTCGCTATTCTTGTAAGCCGGCTTGAAGACTCCCTTGGACTCGATCCGTTTGCGGCTTCGGAGGACGCCCAGTTTCCGGTCACGTTCGGCGATTTCGTCAACCTTTATGAGCATGTTGCAAAATAGTCCGGCCACCCTTTGGGAGGCGGTCAGCACCACCGTCGACACATGCGATCCTTTTTTCTCCAGCGCGGAGAGGACCCTCTTTCTGCGCGATTTGCTGGCTGGCTCTTTGCTTGGCGGCCGATCCCAGGAACTAAGCGGAGCTTCCGTTCTCATTGCGACCACGGACCAGCTGATCGCCGCGGCAGCGCTGGTCGAGCTCGACGGTTTGGCCCGCCGCATAGTTTTATGCCCACCCGACGTACTGGAAGAATATCTCCCTTCGATTGCTGAGTCTGCGGAAGTAGATGCAATTGTTTCCGATGGGATCATCCACGACTCGGGAACTGCCAGGTCGAGCTCTTTTATTCATTGCGACGGGAAAATCGTCCCTAAAGGTTATGGCTCACCCGGCCACTACGAGACGGAATGGGTGCTCCTGACGTCAGGGACTACCGGGGTGCCGAAGCTGGTGGTCCATACGTTGGCCAGCTTGACAGGAGCCATCGACTGCGAGCCCAGAAAGGGCCGGGTGATTTGGAGCACGTTCTACGATATCCGCCGTTATGGAGGTTTGCAGATATTGTTGCGCGCCCTCCTGACCGGTAGTTCACTGCTCTTGTCGAACCCACAAAGATCGACTGCCGACTTCCTGGCCCGCGCCGGCGCGCATGGAGTAACCCACATCTCCGGCACACCGTCGCATTGGCGACGCGCCCTGATGAGTTCTTCCGCTCGCCTGATTGCACCGGAATACATTCGTTTATCGGGAGAGATTGCGGATCAGGGAATCCTCAACCATCTTGCGCAGGTCTATCCGCAGGCACGCATCGCTCACGCCTTTGCCACCACCGAAGCTGGAGTTGCCTTTGCCGTCAACGACGGCATGACCGGGTTTCCCTGCAGTGTGCTTGAGGGCACGCCGGGCGTTGAAATGAAAGTCGAGAATGGCTCTCTTCGCATTCGCTCTCCGCGCACCGCGAGCCGGTACCTGAATGAACTACATGGACTAATTAAGGACGCGGACGGTTTTGTCGACACGAAGGACATCCTCGATCTGCGATACGACCGCTACTACTTCGTTGGCCGGCGTGATGGCGTCATTAATGTTGGGGGCTTGAAGGTGCATCCCGAGGAAGTGGAAGAGGTGATCAATCGTCATCCTAAGGTTCGGATGTCGCTGGTTCGAACCAAAAAGAGCCCCATCGTCGGCTCGCTAGTGGTTGCGGATGTTGTTTTACACTCCGCACCCGGGCCTGAGAGCAGCGGCGATCGTTACCTTCTGCAAGACATCTTGCTGCTATGCCGCGAAGAACTTGCCTCCCATAAGGTCCCATCCACTATTAATTTCGTTTCCAAGCTGCCGGTTGCTGATTCCGGGAAGCTCATGCGGCCACACCATGCGTAATGTGATTGCCGCTGCTCCCGGTCTTGCGGATAGCGAAATGACGCGGGGTACAAAGGACGAGCAGCGCGAACCGATTCTGCGGCGTAACGCGCTGAAGCGACGGGTCGAAGTGGAAGATGAGGCCGATGCAGTGGAATTTCTGCTCAGTTTTGCGGCGAAGAACATGACCGGCACGGTCATGACAGAGAACGCGGGGAGTACGGTGTGAGCTCGTTCGAAACACTTGCGCCCGCACGCGGCAGCGGTTCGCCGGGGAAAGCGTGGCTGCGCGCTTTGGATCTGACGGCGCCGATTGCCCGCAATCGTGATCGCATTCTCTCCACAGTGATTGAGGAGCGGGCCGTGCAACTGGGTGACACGCCCGCGCTGCTCTCGGACCGTGAGTGTATGACCTATGGGCAACTCTCGCGGCGAATGAATCAGTACGCGCGCTGGGCGCTTGACCAGGGCGTAGCTAAAGGCGATGTGATCGGCCTGCTGATGACCAATCGACCTGAGTACCTTGCTATATGGCTCGGTATCAGCAGCGTGGGGGGCATCGTTTCTCTGCTGAATGTAAACTTGACGGGTTCCTCGCTGGCTCACTGCGTCAATGTCGTATCTCCTAAACATCTCATTGCCGCTTCGGAGTTCGCCGGCCAGCTAGCCTCTGCTCTACCGGCGCTGGCGCCGGCGCCCACGATCTGGATTCATGGCAACGAACCCAGCTCGTGGCCGCGTCTTGATCTGGAAATCGAAGCAACGCCCGGCGACCCTCTCCGCGAGGACGAGAAGCGGGCGACGACCATAGAAGATAAAGCACTCTATATCTATACTTCCGGCACTACTGGGCTGCCCAAAGCCGCCCAAGTCAGCCACGCGCGGGTCATGCAATGGGGCCATTGGTTCGCCGGCATGATGGGTGCGCAGCCGGCTGACCGGATGTATAACTGTTTGCCCATGTACCACAGTGTTGGCGGGGTGCAAGTGCCCGGGGCGATTCTGGTGGCGGGCGGCACAGTCGTCCTGCGAGAGAAATTCTCCGCCAGCCAGTTCTGGAATGACATCGTGCGATGGAACTGTACGGTGTTCCAATACATCGGCGAACTTTGCCGGTACCTGCTGCACACTCCGCCGTCGCCCGAAGAGAAAAGCCATCGCATCCGCCTGGCCTGTGGCAATGGGCTCGCGCCGGACGTGTGGGACAGCTTCAAGAACCGTTTCTGCATTCCGCAAATTCTCGAATTTTATGCTTCCACCGAAGGCGGCGTCTCGCTCTTCAACGTTCAGGGAAAGCGCGGGGCCATCGGTCACATTCCCGGGTATCTGGCGCATCGCTTCTCGCCTGCCCTGGTGGTGTTTGATGTTGAGAAGGGCGAGCCAGTGCGGAATGAACAGGGATTTTGTATCCGTTGCGCGCCCAATCAATCGGGTGAAGCCATCGCTAAACTGGTGGAAGACCCGGCGAACGTGGGCAGCCGATTCGAGGGTTACACCAATCCGGAGGCCTCGGCCCGGAAGATTCTGCGCGACGTTTTTGAGCCTGGGGATACCTGGGTTCGCAGCGGCGACCTGATGCGGAAGGATGAGCAGGGTTATTTCTATTTCGTTGATCGCATCGGCGATACCTTCCGCTGGAAAGGGGAAAACGTTGCCACTTCTGAGGTTTCAGAAGCGATCTGCGCCTTCCCTGGAGTTAAACATGTCAATGTCTACGGTGTCACCATTCCGGCCACCGAAGGCCGCGCCGGCATGGCCGCGCTGGTCACCGAGGATGAATTTGGCCTGGCTGAATTTCGCCGGCACCTGATGAGCCACCTTCCCCCGTATGCGCGGCCTTTGTTTCTGCGCATTCGAAAAAACATGGACCTTACCGGAACCTTTAAATATTCAAAGACCGACCTGGTGACCCAGGGCTTTAATCCGGTCGCGTGTAAGGATGCTGTCTACTTTGACGACCTGCAATCGGGAGCATTCATCCCCCTCGATCAGGAACTCTATGACCGCATTCAAAAGGGCGGTGTTCGCATTTAGGTCTGTAGTTGCTTGTTGTTTGGGGGAGAAGCTACAAATGTTCATCGATGAACTCCGCTACGATTTCACACAACTGCAGTCCGATATTGCGCACGGCCCCATTCTCCCCACGGTGACCGCGGAAGAGATCAGAAGCTACCTCGCGTCTCGCTACCACTTCAATCAAACGTTGCCGCTCGAGGACGTGATCGCCGATGTAGAAAAGATGCTGCGTACCTGGCAGGTGCAGGTGACGCATCCACACTACTTCGGCCTGTTTAACCCCAGCGTGACGCTCGCCTCGGTGGTGGCTGACACGCTGGTCGCCATGTACAACTCCCAGCTGGCCAATTGGCGCACCTCGCCGGCGGCCAACGAGATCGAGCGGTATACGCTTGGCTGGCTCTCAGCGAAGTTTGGGCTGCCCGCAGATGCCATTGCGACGTTCACCAGTGGGGGAAGTGAGGCTAACCTCTCAGCAGTTGTCGTTGCTTTAACCAAAGCCTTTCCGGCGTATGGCGAACACGGTCTTGGGCGCCTGAGCGCCACCCCTTCCATCTATCTGACGCCGGAAGCTCACAACGGCTATAACAAGATCGCTCACATGACCGGACTCGGACGCAGAGCGCTGCGGGTCATACCGACGTGCAGTGCCCTGAAGATGGATCTCAGGGAACTGCAACGACAAGTTGCGGAAGATCGAAAGAACGGCTTCGCTCCCTTCATGGTGATCGGGACGGCCGGCACCACGGCAACCGGAGTGATCGACCCGTTGCTCGAGCTGGGGCAATTCTGCCGCAACGAAGGGCTATGGTTTCACGTCGATGCTGCGTGGGGCGGGAGCGCCATCCTCGCGCCAACCCTCAAGCATTATCTCGCCGGCATCGAAGATGCCGATTCCATCACCTGCGACGCGCATAAGTGGCTCTCGGTTTCCATGGGATGCGGAATGTTCTTCTGCCGCCATCGGGAAACGGTCAGCGAAGCCTTTCGCGCAGACGTCTCTTACATGCCAGGCAAACACGGCGGCCCGGTGTTTGATCCCTTGACGACTTCCGCCCAGTGGTCGCGGCGCTTTATTGGCCTCAAGTTGTTTATGGCGCTGGCGCAGTTTGGCGAATCGGGCTACATCGAGATGATTGAACATCAGACGCGCATGGGCGACGTGCTGCGAAACAGGCTGAGAGCCTCCGGCTGGCGCATCGTCAATTCGACTCCACTGCCGCTGGTTTGCTTTACCCGCGAAGGACTGGTTCCCACCGAGTTCCTGGCCGCTTTGCACCAGCGCCAGATCGCATGGATGTCAGCCGCGCGCGTCGGCGATATCCCGGTGGTGCGCGCGTGTATTACCAGCTTCAAAACAACCGAAGAGGATATCAAGTGGGTGGTGAGCGAGATGAATCGAATGGTCGAACCAGAAACCATCATTTCGTTAGCAGATGAGGAGCAATGCGCTGCAGCTGGCCAAGGCCGGGGGAACAGATGAAACAGGAAACCATTGCTATCCACAGCGGTTACGACACAGATCCGACGACGAAAGCTATCGCAGTGCCGATTTACCAGACAGTCGCTTATGAATTTGATAGCACCGAGCATGCTGCGGCGCTGTTCAACCTGGAGGTGGACGGGTACCGCTACACCCGCATCAGCAACCCGACCACCGCAGTGCTGGAGCGACGCGTGGCTGCGCTCGAAGGAGGGCGGGACGCAATGTGCGTCGCCAGTGGTCAGGCAGCGGTGACGTACGCGGTGCATCGCAGATTTGAAGCAAGCCCTCGATGCCAGCACGCTGGCCACTACGAAGGGAGACCCTGATGCCCGTTTTGTTTGACGACGAACCCAACGGCTGTATCGAGATCGGCCTGATCAACAACATGTCAGACGAGGCACTCAAGGCAACGGAACGCCAGTTTATTTCGCTGCTCGAATCGGCCTCGGACAACATGCCGATTCATTTGTCGTTCTACACTCTGCCGGGAGTTCCGCGCAGTGACTTCAGCGCCGGCCATATCAGCCGCCGCTACTCGGATATCGAAGAGCTGTGGGACGGGCATCTGGATGGGCTGATTGTGACCGGCCGGGAACCGAAGGTGGCGAACCTGGCGGATGAACCCTACTGGGAGAGCTTGACCAGAACGCTGGCATGGGCCCAGGAGAATTGCCATGCAACGGTTTTTTCGTGCCTGGCGGCTCATGCAGCGATTCTGCACATGGATGGCATCCGGCGAGTGCAAAGGGATGATAAGGTCTTCGGTATTTTCGAGTGCGCGCGGGTGTCGGATCATTGGTTGACCGCTGGAACAGGGTCCCATTTCAGGCTGCCGCATTCACGTTGGAATGGCGTTCCCGAAGAACAGCTTAGAGATTGCGGATACAAGGTGCTGACCCGCTCGGCCGAAGCTGGTGTGGATACATTTATTAAGCAGCAGAAAAGGCTCTTCGTCTTTTTCCAGGGTCATCCGGAGTATGAATCCGATACTTTGCTCCGCGAATATCAGAGGGATGTCGGACGCTACATCAAAGGCCAGGTACCCAAGTACCCGTCGATGCCAAGAAGCTACTTCGATGAGACTACAGTCGATGAATTGACTGTGTTTCAGGAGAAGACGCTCGCTCGAAGACGTGAGGAGTTGTTACCGGAGCTCACCGTCATCCTGGCAAATAAGAGGATCGATAACACATGGCAATCGAGTGCGGCGGCCATCTATAGAAATTGGCTGCATCATATCTGCGCCCAGAAAGAAACCGTGCGGGTGTCGAAGAGGCTGAAAGTGATGGCAGACAGGGAAGAGCTCTTGGGCGCGCCATGCCCGCCAGCGTTTCTGCTGGGAGATGTGGGCTGAGAGCCGGAGGAGCAATGATTTCTAACCCGCCAGTGCAGGCGCAACGGATAAACGAGGCTAGCAACAACCTGGAGTCACTTATTACCGGGCTATGGGAGGACGTGTTCGGCTTCTCGCCCATCGGGCTGCAGGATGACTTCTTTCAGCTTGGCGGCAATTCGCTTCACGCGGCCAGGCTGGTGGCGAAGATTCGCACTCTGACAGGCCGCGATCTGCCGCTCGAGAGCTTTCTCTATGCGCCCACCATCGAGCAATTGGCGCTACTGATGCGAGCTGGCGATACCGTCTCCTCTTCGACTCTGGTGACTCTCCGAGAGGGCACACGCGAGCGTCCGCTGTTTGTCGCTCATAGTTTGAGCGGCACACTGCTGGAGTTGTGGGCACTGGCGCGGGAACTGGATTGCCATTGCGCCGTCTATGGAATACAGGCCCGCGGGCTTCGAGAAGGCGAAGTGCCGAGTTCTCGCGTGGAGGATATGGCCGCGGATTACATCGAGCAAATCCGCTCAGTTCAGCCCCATGGACCATACGCTCTGGCAGGGTTTTCTATGGGCGGACTGTTCGCGCTTGAAATAGCACAACAGTTGTTGCAATGTGGCGAGACGGTTGAGCTGGTTGCGCTGGTGGACACGCAGTTGGACGAGCAGTGCCTAACGTTCCAAGACTGGCTCTTGCACCAGGGGCGCCGTGTCGGGTTAGAGCTCCGCGAGATCCGCTCTCGTTCCTGGCGCCAGCGCGCCGGCTACATTCTTGTGAAAGGGGGACATTTCGCCGACAGGCTTCGCGTGGTCGCTGGAAAAACGCCAAAGCGCTGCAGCGTCGACGAGCAACAGCTCCGCGGTGTCCTCAGTCTATCGCCGCGCCAACGGAGGATCATTCTGGCTTTGCGGGTCGCCATGGCCGCATATCGCCCAAAGATATACCCTGGGAAAGTAACCTTTTTTCATGCAGCCATCCCCAACCCGCGCTGGCCGGATCCGCTTCGGGTGTGGAAGGGCGTCTGTCGTGAATTGGAGGTTGTTGAAGTTCCAGCGGGTCACAGCGATCTGATTCTGCCGCCAAGTGTCAGGTACGTGGCGAACACTCTTGACCGCTTGCTCGCGGTCAAAGAATGCGGAGTGCTTTGACAAACGACATTCAATAGCTCTCGCCGCTGATCGCCAACGGTGCAAAGCAGCAAACAGTAGCTTTGACAAACCCGGTTGCTCCGGACCAGGTTAGTAAGACGCGGTCGATCGTTGACAGAAGAGCGAATCCTATCTGGCCATCGTTTGCACTAAAGCACCAGTGCAGCACGGCTCACACGCGAAACAGCGCCAAATATGCGTCAGGTACGAATTAAGATGATGAGCGCCCCCAACGCCGTGGCTCCAATGGCAATTATCGCTGCAATTGCAAAGAGCAAGTACCCAGTCGGAAGATCTTGATCGTCTGCCTCCATCTGGCTACCTCTAGTGTCTCTCTGGCCATCTTCACAAACTGCAGGCAGGGATGAATCCGCATGAAGATCAAAAAAACATGCGTGCCTGCATTTAATCTTAAACCATTAAGACTATATGTCAAGTACTATCTTGACGTATCGTAACGTCCTCCTGCGACGTCTAATCCCTATAGTCCATGACCACGGCTTACTTGAACCGTATCGCCACTGCCGTACCCGATCACGATGTGCATGACGCCTTCGTCTTCTTCGCCGAGAAGATGCTTGCCGACCCACGGCTACGCCCGGTCTTCCGCCGCATGGTGAGCCGCGCCGGCATCGCGCATCGCTATTCGTCCCTCGATCCGCAGAAAGATTTGGGCCAATTCTCGTCGCACGACACGCATGAGTTCTATCGGCCAGGCAACTTTCCCAACACGGCGCGGCGGATGGAGCTGTTTGAGCAGAACGCTCCGGTGCTGATGCGGAAGGTCGTGGACCGGCTTATGCTTAGTGAGAAGGAACGCTCCGGTATAACGCACGTGCTGGTGACCTGCTGCACGGGGCTCTATGCGCCGGGGCTGGACTTTGAGATCATCGACCACCTCGGGCTTCAAGCCGGCGTAGAACGTACGATGGTTGGCTTCATGGGCTGCTATGCCGCGATCAATGCGCTGAAGCTAGCGCGACACATTGTGCGCTCAGACCCGAAGGCTGGTGTGCTTATGGTCAACCTGGAACTGTGCACGCTGCACTTCCAGGAGACCCAGGATCTGGAGCAGGTGCTCTCGTTCCTGGTCTTTGCCGATGGCGCGACGGCGAGCCTGATTACTGCGTGCGAGCAGGGCTTTGCTCTGGACAGCTTTCACGCAGTGATGGTGCCTGAGACGAGGGGTCTGATTACCTGGAAGATCCGCGCGCTGGGATTCGACATGCTACTTTCCGGGCAGGTGCCGGCGGAGTTGGGCCGCGCGTTACGTGCGGGCAAGCTGATGGCCGAGCGCGATGACATCGACCTGTGGGCCGTGCACCCCGGCGGACGGTCGGTTCTGGACGCGGTGGAGAAGGGACTGGAGCTGCCGGTCGATGCGCTGGCGGCGTCGCGCGAGGTGCTGTCGCGCTTCGGCAACATGTCGTCGGTGACGGTGATGTTTGTGCTGCAGCGAATGATGCAGCAGGCGCGGCCGGGGCAGCGCGGGTGCGCGATGTCGTTTGGCCCGGGGCTGACAGCGGAGACAATGCGCTTCCATGCGGTCTAGTGCGGAGATCGAATTCAGACTGCGGGCCTCTCCGCGCGAGCTGCCGGAGCTGATGGATGGCGACTGTAGCTATGAGGATTTCCGTGGCTGCCTGCGCAGCCTGGAGCAGGTCAACCGCTGGCTGCTGGGATATCGACCGACGATGGCTTGGCTGAAGCGGCTAGCGCATGGGTTGCGTGATCCGGTGCACATCGTCGATGTGGGCAGTGGTGGCGGCGATCTGCTGCGGCAGATTGCAGGCTGGGCACGGAGGCGCGGCATTGCTGTGCAGTTAACGGGAATCGATTTGAATCCCTATGCGGCGCGTGCGGCAGCGGAGTCCACGCCGAAGGAGCTCGGAATCGAGTGGGTGACCGGCGATGCTCTGGTGTATCGGCCGGAGAAGCCGGTAGATATCGTCGTGAGTTCGCTGATGGCACATCATCTGGAGGATGAGGAGATCATCGCGCTGCTGCGGTGGATGGAAACGACTGCACAGGTAGGTTGGTTTATCAATGATTTGGAGCGGTCGGAGTGGAGTTGCCGAATGTTTGGGTGGGTGGTGGGGATGGTGGAGTGGCACCGGTTTGTGCGGCATGATGGGCCGGTGTCTTTCCGGCGGTCCTTTCGGGACGAGGACTGGGTGCGGTTGTTGGCGGCGGCTGAGGTTCCGCGAGAGGCGGTGACGGTGGAGCATTGGCGGCCAGGACGGTTGTGTGTGGGGCGGTGGAAGTGAGGCGCGTGTTGGTGCTCTATATATTCTCTCTGCTGAAGCTTCTCGGTAGACTAAGAACTCTGAAGCCTTTCGGGCCCCTCGTGGCGCCCCTCATCATGTCTAACCATCTGAGAGGGGAATAATGGCAGCTTCCACGCAGCTCCCACCCAGCCCCACCCGTTCCAGATCCAAAACCGTTCTCTGGATCTCCCTTGGCCTCACCGCGCTCTTCGTTTTCATCACCTCAGAAGTTCTCCTGATCACCGACTATCCGATGTACCACGCCTACCGTCTGCAGGTCATCGCCGACCGCCGGCTCCTCATCCCGCATACGCTCTTCGGCATGATGGCGCTCCTCATCGGTCCGATACAGTTCTCATCACGATTTCGCCAGCGTCATCTCAAGATCCATCGCGTCCTCGGCCGCATCTACGTCTTCTCTGTCTTCATTGGGGCCGCAACTGGAGTCGCCCTCGCCAGCGGCCGTCCGGGCTTCCCCGGAACCTCGATGCAGGCTGCCGCGTGGGTCGTCTGCACCACCGCCGCCCTCATCACCGCACGCAACCGCCAGATCATCCAGCACCGCCAATGGATGGCCCGCTCCTACGCCGTCACCTTTACCTTCGTCTCCAGCCGTGTGCTGAACCTTTGGCCCCGTTACTGGAGCCACCTCGGGGACTCCTTAGCCGCCGTCGGCGTGATCGCCTTTACGCTTGCCTCGCTGCTTATCGTTGACCTCGGCCTTAACTGGCGCGAGCTCACCACTCGCCGTAACTGATTGAGGTTTCTTTGACAATCCCGCTGGTGCAAAGATCGGACAGAGCAGGCTATGGCTCACTATTCCCGCCGGCTCCCCGTCAAACCCCTGCGCCAGTGCTGGGGGTGCAAACTGCACCGCCGTCCAACTGCAGCAGTGATCATTACAATACCGTCAGGAGCGGTACGGTTTCACGTATCGCATCCAGAAAAAGGAGCTTCCCCGTCACGACTTCCAATCTGAATCAGATTTCTTTGCAAGACGAAGTTCTCGTCCTGGGTGGTGGAGTGGCGGGCTGTGCGGCTTCGATCGCGCTGGCCCGCAAGGGACGAGTCGTTACGCTGATTGAACGCGAGGCCACACCGCGCCATAAGGTTTGCGGAGAATTCCTAAGCGGTGAGGCGCTTGAGGACCTGCATGCGCTCGGCATCAATGTGGCCTCGCTTGGCGCCGTGCCCATCGACTACGTTCGCCTCGCCGCAGCCAGGCGCGCCGCGGAGGCTCCCTTGCCTTTCCCCGCAGCCTCGCTAACACGCAAGACGCTTGATACAGCGCTCATCGCCGACGCCATCGCCGCAGGCGTCCGGGTAGAGCGCGGCCGCAGTGTGGAGGCGCTCAGCCGTACGACATCCAACGTCTGGCAAGCTACGCTCGACGACGGCACCACCCGTGAGGCCCCAGCGGTCTTTCTGGCCACGGGCAAGCACGATATCCGCGGCCACTTGCGTCCGAAGGACCCACAGCGATGGGTCGCCTTCAAGATGTATTTTCGCTTATCGTCCGCGCAGGCCTCTGAGCTCGCGGGCGCCTCTGAGCTGATGCTCTATCCTGGCGGCTACGGCGGTATCCAGCCGGTGGAAGGCGGCATTGCAAACCTGTGCTGCGTGGTGCAACAGCGGTATCTTGCACGTGCAGGTCACCGCTGGGAGAACTTCCTTGCGAAGATGCAGCAGGACTGTCCACACCTCGCTATGAGGCTTGCCGGTGCGGAGCCGTTGCTCGCCAAGCCGATCGCCATTACCCATATCCCGTATGGTTACGTCCGCCGCACAACGGAGAATGGGCTCTACTGCATCGGTGATCAGGCAGCCGTCATCCCATCGTTCACCGGCGATGGCATATCCATCGCGCTGCATACGGCACGTTGTGCCGTCTCTGCGTATCTTGCAGAGGAGCCGGCACCGCTCTTTCAGGCTAGACTCCGCTCTGCACTGCTGGCCCAGATGCGCCTTGCCGAATTCGCCGCCGCTGGCTTGAACAACCCAATCGCGCGCGCTGTATTGCCGTTTTGTCTCAGGGTCTGGCCCGGGGTCATGCGGGTGACGGCAAAGCTGACACGCGTTGCCCAGCACGCAGCTGTTGCTACCCCCGCGGTCGCCAGCTGAACTCGAGCCACGCCAAAACGACTCTCAGCCGCCAAAGCACCATAGGGGAGATGCAAATGAAATCCTTCACGGTACTTGCCTTCGCTGTCCTACTCGCTCCGGTCGCGCTCGCCCAGCAGCAGACCTTCGTCGCCAACCCCGATGCCAGCGAGGTCAAGATGACGCTGAAAACGACCCACGAGGTGGTCAACGGCACCTTTCACATCCAATCCGGATCGATTGAGTTTGACCGCAGCGCCGCTAAGATGTCGGGTTCGGTGGTCGTTCTCGCCGGCAGCGGCAAGACCGGCAATGGCAGTCGCGACAAGAAGATGAACAAGGCCATCCTTGAGGTCGAACAGCACGCAACTGTCTCGTTTGAGCCCAAGTCCTACGCCGGCGCCATCGCTCCATCAGGAGACTCGACTATCCAGGCAACTGGTATCTTCACACTCCTCGGCACGCCTCACCAGATCACCATCCCCATCCTGGTCCATCTTGAAGGTACAACCGCAACGGCCAAGGCTCATTTTGTCGTACCGTACATCCAATGGGGACTGAAGGATCCAAGCTTTTTGTTCTGGAAAGCGGACAAAGACGTCGCGATTGACCTCTTTCTTACTGGCCGGCTTTCACAATAGAGGACCGCCTTCTTTAGGCAGAGGACGCTAAGCAGACGCTAGCTGCGTCGCCCTGGCGATTCACTCGGGAGCAAGCTGGAGTTTTCGATTGATGAGCGGCCAATACTGGCGCAAGAGGTCCCCCCCAAATCTCCAACCCAAATCGGCTGAATAGCGGATAAGGGTACTGCCAACCCCGCGGCTACCTGGTGGATAGTATGTATCTGCCAAGGCTTCGCCTGCCAGGGCACCCAGCAAACCGGAGTAGTTAACGGCGGGCTCTCCCGAGTCGTTCCGCGTAATCACCACACGTACCGCCGCGTACTTCAGCGATTCACGGAAGCCGAGTTGTTTTTTAACATAGAAGCGCTGATCTTCGTGTGTGGCAGAGGCCAGAAGGCAAGTGCCGAACACCTGGTAAGAAGCGGAGCGAGCCATATCCGCTCCCAGGCGCTTACCGTATCCTCCAAGCTCCTGTCCATACCCACCAGGACTGTTTCTGGCCTGCCCGAAGGCCGAACCCAATAACGCCCCGCCAATCGTTGATAATGCCACGCTGTTGTTCGCCGCCAGCTTGCATTTGTCCCAACTGCTGAGCGGCCCTCGGGCAGTCGCGAGATCTGGAAAAACTACCGATTTCTTCTGCAGCGTCAGGAACATCGCGACGCCACTCTGAAGCGGATTTGTAGCTTCCGGCCCGGTCTCTGACTGCTGCGTCGCCGAAGGGGCGTCAGGGATCGCGCCGGATTCCCCTTGCTGCGCTAGCCCGGCTCTACAAATCAAGCAGCACACACAGGCAACCAGAAGAGGCCGATGCATTTATACGTTCCTCAATAAGATCGACTCCGGCATGGAGAGTACTTCGCCGCCGACACTGTTTAATTCAAGTGCGAACGCGTTCAGCCGAAGATCCAGCATGGGCAAATTCTCGTATTGGCCTTTTTCTCAGTGGCGAATGATGATGACGCGATCGGCTTTGTGGGGCTAGATGCTCTCAGTCCTCCAATAAATCGTCCCGCACTTGGAGCAACGATTCTTGATCTGAGCAACTTCGCTGACTTTCGCTCTTTCTATTGGTTCTACGGGCCTCACTGCTCCGCCGCAATCGGGCACAACACACCGACCTAGACGCAGACACACCTCCCGAATCACATCGGTTAGGACCTGTTTCAGAGGCCCGTTTTCTACATCCGACCCAACCGGCATTCGGTACACCACGACCGGGTAGATGACCCCGGACGCTTTCTCCGAAAGGGCGATGATCCTCCAGTCATAATTTTGTCCACGGCAGAGTTTTTTGCCGGCGGGCCTGTACAGGTAAAGCTCCAGGCGATCGGACGCTTGAACTCTTCTCCTTTGGTGGGGAATCCGGCGTTGGGATATCCCTAGGACAACTCTGTCGAGATTGGAACCCAGACCCGGATCTGTCAGTTGCCACTGTTTACAAAGGCGTTCGAATTGAGAACAAAGTTCACCATCGATTGAGTCTTGTGGCAAATGTGTCTTGCGCCAAGCTTCTATCTGGGCCTCGCAAGCAGCAATCAGAGTCTTCGGTTGGGAGTCGCCAGCGAGAAACATGCCTTCAAGGACGTCGGCCAAATCGTCTGTCCTCTCCTGGAGCCTGCTGACAAGACTTCTCAGCAGGAGAAAACACACGATTGTGTCTGCTCCCGGTGATCGAAAAGACCGCGCTAAAATCGTATGCGCCCTTTGCATACACAGGCCTATCCTATGTTCTTGCGAAGCGGTGAGGGTCTCTAAGTAGTCCGGCGTAAGCAATGAGATGAACTTCTCCAATTCTGCAAGAACTTTGTGTAGGCGGTAAAACATCACGTAACGGTTTGGCGCTTCGGCCGCCAGTATTGCGTACGCTAACGCCCGGTTTGCGCTGAATTCAATTTCCCCGAATTTAGGTTCGGCGGTGGTCATCGTTTGTGCGTAGTTTCGGTTGACAACGTTAATGCGTTTTAGTGCCAGGTTTTTATGCCTCGGAGGATGTGGAACCGCATCTGGGCACAGAGCGCAGCACATCGTCTGATGAAGACACGGCGGCGCGCTAGTCAACCATAATCTTAACCCGTTAAGACATGTTGACAAGTCTAATCTTAATCGGATAAGACTTAGAGGTGCCGGCGTCTGCCCAAATGGCCGCTGAGTCCTGACATAAACGCCAACTTTAGGCACCGCATAGCTGGCGATTCATGTCCATTGCGGTTCTCTCGCAAGCGAGAATGGAGAATATTCGGGCATGCGCCCAGGCCTGTTCGCCATGCTTCTGTTGTTGCTTTCGACTAATGCCGCACGCGCCCAAGCGAAGGTCCAGGTGCAGGAGTGCGGTCTGAAGTCGCTCCGGGTATGCGCGCTCCATGTTGCGCAGGACGAGGTAGGCATCATCACCGCGCCCTTTCATCTCTCCGCGCCCAGCTACTACTGGCTTTTCCCCTTTGGAGCGGCCACCGGCATCGCCCTCGACAAGGACAACGAAGCCATGCAAGCGGTAGGATTCGATACGTCCCGCCAGAATGAGTTTCGCCGAATCTCCGACTATGGCGGCCTTTACGGTCCCTCGGCGTCGGTTGTCGTTGGATATATCGCCGGTAGCGTTACCCACAACGGCCATCTGCAGGAAACCGCCGTGCTTGCCGGAGAGGCCATGGCCGACTCCATCATTCTCAACACCGGCTTGGGCTACGCCATCGACCGGCAGACGCCCATGCAGGGCAACGGCAGGGGGGACTTTTGGCCGCACGGCACCAGGACATGGCCGGATGGGCAGTCGATGCCCTCCGATCACTCCATCCTGGTATGGTCCTTTGCCCACGTCGTCGCATCGCAATACACCGGCATTGCCACCCGGCTGATCGTCTACTCCCTGGCTACTACGGTCTCTGCTTCGAGAGTGATGGCCCGCGAACATTTTCCTTCCGACGTGTTCGTGGGGGCGGCGCTCGGTTACGTTATCGGCGGATATGTGGTCGAGCGCCGCTCCACCGAAAGCTCCTGGAATCACTTCTCTGTGTCGGCGCTTCGCACGCCCATCGGCAACGGCGTGCAGCTCTCGTATGCCTTCTCGCGTTGAACCTGGTGACGCGCGCCTACTCTATTCGGTTATCCTGCGCATCACCATAAGATCCCCGCACGCGTTGTTGATCCAAAACGAGGGCTAGCGCGCCATTCTGGAAACAGTGCGAAGCACTTTGCCCGAAACCCCAGTAAGAGCGGAGTGCACTGCCATCTCCGTCGCGAGCAATTGAATCCCGGAGTTGTAGGTCGGGTAGGGGTGAATTGTGCCGGCCAGATCACTCACCTTGAGCTGGTTCTGCATTGCCATGACAATCTCCATGATGGCTTCGCCAGCGCGGTGGGCGACAATCGTCGCGCCCAGTATCGTCCCCGACGGTGTGGCAATGATCTTGATCATCCCTTCGCAGTCGTTGTCGCAGACGGCCCGATCTACCCGGCTGATGGGCCATGTGGAGACGACCGCGTTGGAGTGGGCGGCGAGCGCCTGTGCCGAGGTCAGCCCGACCTCGGCAATCTCAGGGTCGGTAAAAGTGATTCGAGGCATCACCGAAGAAAGGCCCGAACTGCTGCCCGGCAGCAGCGCGTTTCGCGCGGCCTGGAATCCCTGCCAGCCAGCCAGATGCGAGAATTGCTCTCCACCTAGAACATCTCCGGCAGCATAGATGCTGCGAACGGATGTCTGAAGATGGTCGTTAACCTCGATCCCATTTTCGGAGTATTTGACACCTGCCGCTTCAAGGTTCAGGCCGTCAAGGGTCGGCTTTCGGCCTGCAGCCACCAGCAGGAGGTCACATTCAACTCGCTCGCCGGTTGAATGCACGGCAATCCGGTGCCCGCACTGCTCCACGGAAGCTGCTCTTTCAGGCACCACCTTCAGACCCTCGCGACAAAGAACCTGAAGAAGAATCTCTGCGGCTTCCGGCTCTTCTTTGGGCAGCAGCCGTTCCGCAAAGATGGTCACCTGTGTGCCAAGGCGTTGATACGCCTGAGCGATTTCGACGCCGACGGGACCTCCGCCAATGACCACCATCGACAACGGGAGATGGTCGTTCTCAAAAATCTGGCGGTAGGTTGAGAAGGCTACATCCTTTAACCCTGGAATCGATGGAAGCACCGGGTCTGCCCCCGTCGCAATAAGTATCTTCTTTGCCGTAGCGCGTCGGTCACCAACGATCAGGGTGTGTGGATCTACGAAGCCCACAGCTCCCAAGAGAACGTCCATACCCTTCTTCTCCAGAGCTTCCGGGGTTGTCCCCTTATAGATCAGGCGGATGGTGGATCGGAGATATTCGCGAACCTTCTCCATGTCGACGACGAGCGGCTGCGTTTGAATACCGAAGGTCGATGCAGTGCGGAGGTCGTGCGCTACTTTGGCGACCTTCAGAAGTGATTTGCTCGGAACGCAGCCCGACCATGTGCAGTCTCCGCCGATGCGATCTCTTTCCAGCAGGGCGACGCGTGCTCCGAGCTTCACCGCGAAGTCGGCAGCGATCAAACCAACCGAACCTGCGCCGATGATAGCGAAGTCATATTTTTCCAGGCTCATAGGCTATGCTCCCACGTCCGGTGACTTGAGGTCAGGAATCCAACGGAGGAAGATCAGCGCGGTTATTGCAACCAAGACCGTGCCATAGAGAAGCCCGTCGATCGCGTAACGCTCGCCGAGAACTCCGGCAAGGAGTGAACCGATGATGGCTCCAACGCTGAGAAGTACCGAGTAAATTCCCATGGCTGCACCGCGACCTGATTGGACAGGCAGGGTTCCAGCCAGCCACGCGAGGGCAGCCGGCGTGAATCCGCTCTCGACCATGATGAGCAACGCGATGCTTCCACCGATGCTCCACCGCATGGCTGAGGATTGGTGGCTGGAATGGTTCAGAAGGTAGAAACCCGCACAGACTGGCAGCATGGCGCCGAGAGTGATCCTCATCGCATTTTTGAGATGGATGTGGGGCAGGACGAAACTCCACGCGGTGACACCCAAGCTGAAAACTATGGAGTAGCCAAAGAGCAGCCAACCCACACTTGCAGAATTCGAAGCGTAGATTCCCGCCAGATACTGGCCCCTGGAGGAGCGTTCCGTCAGAAGGAACGGAAGAGTCGGCCCAAGCCAAAGGCCTATGACAGAGTTGACGCACAACCAGACGGGGGCAAGATGGCGTATCGAAGGCAGTCGCAGTACCTGCTTGAGGTCTTCGAGCGGACTTGCCAGATGGCGTATTGTCCTGCCGGGGATGGAGACATTGATAAAGAGAGTCACCGCGCAGATCAGGTAGGCGATGGCGACGATAGCAAACGCTCCCGCATGGAGAAAACGGAAGAGTTGGCCTGCCACAATTCCTCCCAGCGCCAGGCCAGCCAACAGCGTCAACTCGAAATAACTCATCGCCTTGACGCGCAGGGCTGGACGTCCATCAGTAGCGTCCGTGAGGTATGCGAGGAGCGCAGGTACGATAGCAGCGGCGGCGACGCCTTCGAGCAGCCTGCTGAGGAAGAAGATGGACGTTGACTCTGTCACGGCGAAAAGATATGCGGCCACGGCACCGACGGTCGCACCGGCTGTCATCAGCAATCGGGGCTGCATAGCGTCGGATGCCAGGCCCATGGGAATCGAGGTAAACAACTCAGCGGCGAATGACACCGCGCTCAGAGTTCCAACCAATCCTGCGCTCAGATGAGCGCCGCCGTTGTTGAGGTTTGCAAGGTAGAGACCGATCAGAATCCCGCTTGTCCCGCTCGCAATTCTGAGGAGACCATGTGCCGAGATCACCCAGGCGAGGTTGGCGCCAGGCCGCAACTCATCGACTGAGGACGAGCCAACCGGCCTTGGCGAAAAATCTTTCTCCTGTTGATCCTTAATCTGCAAGGGCAAGGTCACTCGGAGACAATTCTATTGGCGATACATTTGGCAAACAGCTTATCCAACAAGAATAGCCCAGCGCCAAAGGTCAGGTTCATCAGGGATGCAAAGCTGGCCGTTCCGTCCACTTCCGCAGGTACGGCGGCACGACACTCATTTGAAAGACCATGCGCGATACCAGACCAACCGGAATGCCGACCAAGCCTCATATTGGTTGCCAAATCCACTGTTTCCATTTATCTGCTTCAGGGTTGCAACCGCCCAGTAGTCATCCGGACTGCCCAGCAATTCATGTTCATCGCGGGAGCTTCCAATCCCAGACCCTTCTAGACTCTACGAACGATTGCTTCCGGATTTAGCTCTGTGGTTGTGACGGCGCCATTTTTATGCTCCTTAAGTAGCCTCCGAGCCATTCCGGTTAACAGCCCCAACGATGAGGTGTGGCTACGTCACGGGTCCGAGATAAATCTCCACCCTATGGGCGATGTATATGCGCTGACATTCCGCGAAGATTGCTCCCGCCGATTCTAGGGACCTTTCGACACCTATATGAGATGACTCCGCTCCGACAGCAACGATAAGTCTTATCGGTGAATATCCTTTCGAATTTCCTCTCGCAGTCGGGCACTGGCACGGCTTCGAAGTCAACCTCTACGGCGCCTGGGCACATTCCCTGCTGACTCTCGGGCTCACGAGTCGCGGCAGCACACTGAACGACATTTTCGGAGGCAACATGAAGTTTCCTATTCCGTTCCTTACCCTATGCGTGCTGGCGATAGCAGGCGTCCTCTGTGGGACCGTTCGATTGCACGCGCAAGCTACCACAGCCTCGATTCACGGCACAGTTAGCGATTCCAGCGGGGCGGTCCTTCCCAATGCGACCGTGACAGTTGTGAACACCAGCACAAATATCTCGGCCTTCCAGAAAACCGACAGCAAAGGCTATTTCTTCTTTCCTGATCTTCACATCGGTGGACCGTACACAGTCACCGTCGGTAAAGATGGATTTCAGAAGTTCGTCTCACCGGGAATCATGCTGGACTTAAGTTCCGCCCGGGAAGTCGAAGCCAGGCTGCAGATCGGCGCATCTTCGCAAACGATCCAGGTCAATTCAGCAACTATCCAGGTGGAGACCGCCGATATGCAGCTGAAGAATGTGATCGGAGCCAGCGAACTCGAGGAGTTGCCGACCCTCGGCCGCGATGCTGTCCAGCTGCAAAAGACCGCGCCCGGGGTGGTAGAAGCAAACGACCGTGAGGGTACTTTCTCGACAAATGGAAGCCAGACGCAGGAGAATTCCTACCTGCTGGACGGTACGGACATCAACGATATTCTGCTGAACCAGCCCGGCATCACGGTGAATCCCGACGCGTTGGCGGAAGTCAATATCATCTCCAGCACGCTCGACCCACAGTTCAGCCGCAACTCCGGCGCCATTGTCGACGAAGCCTTGAAGAGCGGCACGAATCAGGTTCACGGAAGCGGCTTCGAATTCTATCGCGACACATTCCTGAACAACGGCAACTACTTCTCAGCGACCAGGCCGGTTTTTCATCAGAACGTTTTCGGCGGCACGCTGGGCGGGCCCATCCTTAAAAACCGCGCGTTCTTTTTTGTCGCCTATCAGGGCCTCAGAAATCGCACCGCCCAAACACAGCTCACGCAGGTATTCAGCAACGATCAGAGGAATGGAAACTTCTCCGCTGACGGCGGTTTGTCGAGCAACCCGATTCCATTTCCCGCCGGCCTGCAGGGGCCAAATGGCCATTGTCCCGCCGGAACGCCATGGAACCAGTGCTTTCCGAATGGGCAGATTCCTGCGTCAAACTTCAATCCGATCTCAACCAATCTGCTCAACAAATATGTTCCCCAATCCAACTTCACAAGCGGCGGCATAAACTACTACAACTTCAATGCCCCGAACACCGCCGGCGACGATCAAGGTATCATCCGCATCGACGATCAGCTCACATCGAAAGACGCACTTTGGGCTTCAACAATTTTTGATTCAAACCCCAGCACCAATACCCTGCCACTGCCCGCGACGGAATCGACAGGTACGGGAGCCAATCTGCCTGGCTTTGCGGCGAACAACTCATCGCACATCAAAATTTTCAACGCATCGTGGACGCATATTTTCAACAGCACCACGCTCAATGAATTGCGCGCAGGCTACTTCCGATACAATTTTGCAGAGCTGGAGCCGGCAGCAGCTACGCTCGCTCCCCCTTCATCGTTCGGATTTAATATCGTCCCGCAGGATGCGGCTGCCGCCACGCTGCCATTCATTAATGTCAATGGATATTTCGCTCTGGGGTTCAGTACCAATGGGCCGCAACCGCGCAAGGACGAAAATTACACCTACTTCGACAACTTCAGCAAAGTTGCCGGAAGTCACGACTTGAAATTCGGGGTTAATTATGAGCGCTTCGTTTTCAACAATCCGTATTATTCAGATAACAGCGGGGCATTCAGCTTCGTTGGCTCCGGCACCTATAGCTCAGGCGATCCGGCCGCAGATTTTATGCTTGGAGTTCCAGCAACCTACAACCAGGGATCGGGCTACTTTGTGGATGTCCGCGCGGCGCAATATTATGCCTACGCGCAGGATCACTGGCGGGTCTCAGATAATCTGACATTGGCTTACGGGATGGGGTATGACGTAGAGACCCCGTTCGAGAACCTGCAGTACGGAGGCGTCGGCGTAACCTGTTGGTTCCCCAACGACGCGCAATCCAAAGTATTTCCGAACGCACCTCCGGGATTGCTGTACCCAGGCGATCCGGGATGTAATCGAAACGGCGGACCGACCACGCATTGGAATCATTTTTCGCCACGAGCCGGGTTTGCGTGGTCCCCCCATGGAGGGTTCGCTCCGCTCACCGGCGACTCGGGCCAGCACTCGCTTGTAGTCCGCGGCGGCTTTGGGGTGTATTGGAACCGGCCGCAAAGTGAAGGTGCGCAGGAGAACTCGAATGATGCTCCGTTTTCCCTGAACAGCTTAGGCGCAGCCGGCATGGGAGGCAGTCCCAGCTTTGCAAATCCATTTCAGGACATCGCCGGCACTCCAGGCGCGTCTTACCCAACGAATCCGTTTCCCTATACAGTTCCGAAACCGGGCCCGAATGTGAACTTCTCCTCCCTCTATCCCCTGGAGATGGACAACCTCACTTCCGAGTTCGATGTTCCATACACCTATAACTTCAACCTGAATGTGCAGCGCGCGTTGCCCAGCAACATGGTGCTCACTGTGGGCTATGTCGGCTCCCTTGGCAGGAAGTTGATGCGCGCCGGCGATGGCAACCGGACCACCCAGGCGGGGCACGACGCATGTTTGAGCGGAACAGGAACGGGCGCGCCGATTACCCTGGGCAACAATACATTCACGTGCGTGCAACTGGCCAATGCGCAATCTCTCTATTTCCCCGGCGACAAGACACAGCCGGCGGTGGTTCCAGGATCACAAATCCCGGGACTATTCCCCAATGGTCTTCCTTACTACCTGTCGATCGGCGGCATGTACACCAACGGCGCTTCCAGCTACAACTCGCTACAGGTCTCCCTCGCGAAGCGCCCCACTCGTGGACTGTACTTCTCCCTTGCGTATACCTTCAGTCACGCGCTGGATAATGCCTCAGGTCTGGAAGACTCTGTGGCGAACGGCTACGGCTCTAATTATGTTCCCGGTTTCGAGTATCTGAGCTATGGAGACTCTGCTTACGATGCGCGTCAACGATTTGTGGCGCTGTACAACTACGAAATACCAATGCCGCATAACTTCAGTGGAAATACCGCCGCGCGTTATGCATTGGCCGGGTGGCACGTTTCTGGGGTCACCGCGCTGCAGACAGGATTTCCTGTCACGATCTATGACGCGGGCGTATATAACTCCCTTTACTGCGACCAGTTCAGCTTTGTGAATTGTCCAGACGTCCCGAATACGTCGACGTTCCGCATCAAGACGCTGAACCCCAGGCACGCCGGCAACTACTGGTTCAATCCGGCTACGTTCAGCCAGGAGCCTATTGGCACCTTTGGAAATGTGAAGCGCAACTTCTTCCATGGGCCGGGATTTAACTACTCCAATTTTGAGATTTACAAGAACGTGCCTGTCGGAGGGGCCGAGAGCCGGCGATATATTCAACTGCGACTCGAAGCGTACAACGCCTTCAACCACCCCAATTTTGCAAATCCCAACGGCAACTTTGGCGCCGGTTCGCCAGTCTTCGGATCCATCAACTCTGTCGATCAGCCGGTCAATACCAACGGCGATCCGCAGCCAGGTCGAGCCATACAACTCGCCGGCAAATTCTATTTCTAGCGATTGTGCAGGTTGAAGGGGCGCCTGGAACCCCTGCCTGTGCTTGAGACGATGATCAACGAATCTTAGAAGGTGCACCGCAACGATGAGCGTGACGACCACTCAGCAAACGGCTAACGAGAGCTGTCTTCACTATGCCGGATGGGGAGTGGTCGCTGCCGCTTTCGCGGGCGTGATGGTGAGCTTCGCTCCTATCGTTCCTTACACCTTCAGCCTCTTCCTGAATCCGCTGCATGCGTCTTTTAGCTGGAAGCGCGAAGCCATCGGTGGCACCTTCGCGCTCGCGGCGATTACGGTCGCTCTGGTGTCACCAGGCATAGGGCTTCTGCTCGATCGCCTTCCACCCCGCCGCATCATCCTGCCTTCGATCCTGGTCTTTGCGTTGGCGCTCGCTTCGCTTAGCCGGCTTGGCCCAAACATAACGCGGTTCTATATCACCTTTTTTGTGCTGGGATTGGTCGCCAATGGTACGGCACAGTTTGCGTATGCGCGCACTGTGCTCTCGTGGTTTCACAAGCACAGAGGTCTCGCTCTTGCGCTGGTAATCACCGGCAGCGGCGTCGGCTCGATCCTCATCCCTCCTCTCACTGAATGGACGATTGAGCATCATGGATGGCGCAGCGCCTATCTGATGCTGGGCGGCATCGCTCTGCTGGGGCTCCCGTTGACAGCGCTGCTGGTGCGCAACCGGCCTGATTCCGTCGTGCTGGATGATCACTCGGCGGCATCCGGCACGACGGTTGCAGCCGCATTGCGCACTGGGCCCTTCTGGATTTTGGCCACCATCATCATGCTCTCGGCATTTAGCGAGAATGGCCTGGTTGCGAACCTGGCAGCTATTCTTATCGAGCACGGTGTGATGGCGCAAACCGCAGCGCTTGCCCTCTCGGTGCGCGGGGGCACCGGCATCATAGGCAGGCTCTGCATCGGGTTTCTCATTGATCGCTTCTCACCCCAGCGCATTCAGACAATCGTCTTATTGCTTTCAGCAGTGGGCGCCCTGGTGCTCGCTTTCGCACATACCTCCCCGGTGGTGATGATAGGGGCTGCGGTGTTGGGAGTAGGTCTGGGGAGCGAAGCCGATGTCGTGCCGTATCTGCTCGCGCATTACTTTGGCCGAAGGCATTTTTCCGTTCTGTATGGATTGACGTGGACAGCGTATGCGATAGGCGGCGCGACAGGCCCCATTGCAATGGGCCACTGGTATGATCGCGCGGGTTTCTATCAACCTCGCTTTATCGTTTATCTGGCTTGCGTGGCATTTGCTGCCGTAGTGATCAGCCTGCTCTTGCAGCGCCGCCAAGAGCGTATTTCCGAAAAGCCCGGCAGGATGAATCCGAAATAGGATGACTAACTTCGGGAAGCTGAACCGGCGTAGCCGTACTTGGCCAGGCCGGCCGCGCGCTGACGATAGAATTCCGGATCGTCGGGAGTCCAGGTGGCCAGACCGTCGACGTATCGGTTCATCATGCAGAAGTTGGCCGCGATAAGCACGGTGTCGTGGATTTCAAGGTCGGTTGCGCCCTGGCGCCGGGCCTCGGCAATGTCTTCAGCAGTGACCTGCTTGCCGCCTTGTTGCACATGAGCGGCAATGTTGAGGAGTGCTTTGAGTTTGGTAGAGATCGGAGCGGTGGAAGGATCGCTCTTTATCTGCTGAACCAACTTCTCCTGCTCTTCCGTAGCACCCAGATAATGGGCAGCCACGGCGCCATGGATGGTTTGGCAATAACGACAGTCGTTTTGAGCAGAAACGTAGGTTCCAATGAGTTCCCGCTCGGCGAGCGTAAGCGTGCTGGGGCCACGCATCAGAATCTCGGCTAGTTCGCTCATGGGAGGTGCGACTTCGGGACGAAAGAGCATCGGGCCTCGCGGGCCCGGTACTCCTTCGGGAAGTGGGATGTGTGGCATGGAAAATTCTCCTGAGGATGGTTTCAGGTTAGACAGTGAGCGCTTCCGGATGCTGCGCCGCCTTCTGCGCTGGAGGGTTGACATAGCCTTCATGCGCCATGTGCGCGCCCATGGGAATATAAGCTTCCTGTTCCTGCGGAGCCCAGGTGGCAAGACCGTCCACGTAGCGGTTGTACATGCAGAAGGCCGCGGCGATCAGAACAGTGTCGTGAATCTCAGTGTCAGTTGCGCCTTCCTTGCGAGCACGCGCAATGTCTTCAGGAGTGACCCTCTTGCCGCCCTGCTGGACATGTCCGGCAATGTTCAGGAGCGCTTTGAGCTTCGCCGAAATAGGAGCGGATTCGAAGTCCCGTTTGATTTCAGAGATGAGCGCGAAGTTGCCGGCGAGTTCCGATGGTCCGCCCAAGTGGTGGGCGGCCGCGGCGCCATGACTTGTCTGGCAGAAATGACAATCGTTCTGGCTGGAGGTGTAGGTGGCGATGATTTCGCGCTCTGCGCTGGAAAGCGTGTTGGGCCCGCGAAGCAGGAATTCGGCTAGGGCGCGCATCGGTTTGGCTGTTTCCGGACGGAAGGCAAGTGGTCCGGTGATTCCCGGAAGTCCCTCTGGAAGCGTGATGTGGGGCATTGGATTCTCCTTTGTATTAAGCAATCTCGACTGGTTGCGTGGTGTTGCCGCAGAGATGGGCTTTACGCTGGCCGAAAATGTACAGCTCAACCACGCACCGTAGCCATACTTTCTGGACCAGCACCTCATCATGCCCTAGCTGTGCCGCGGCAAACTGCGCCACGAAGAAGCAATCGTTGCGCCACGAGACGTGCGTGGCGATGATCTCACGCTCACCACGCGATAGTGTGCTTTCTCCGCGCAAGAGCACACTCACCTACTCGTTCAGAGGGGCTGCGGTTTGAGGGCGAAACGTCATTGGGCCGAGGATGTCCGGGAACTCTCTGCCGAGTTCCATGGAAATTGGAAGTTGTATATAAGCCATCTATCATCGTTGCCGCAACACTAGTCCCCCTTATCTGGTCTGTCTTCGACCGTTTGGTCGAACCTGGCATCCACCCTTAGGTTGAGTTATTAGGTCAGGCCCATTCCTGTGAAAAGATCATTCACTTTTGCCAGCGGTTCCTCTACACTTCACAACGATCCGGTTCCGGCTGAGAGAGGTTGCCATGGCTGATGTTCCGTTCACGGGGCAGATTTACCTGGCCAAGACCGCTGAACTGTGCGCAGATATGTTGGCGATCGATGCGGAAGCCGCAGATCTATGTAACGGCCTGTTTGAGGAGCAGCTGTCCTCTTCGATACGCCCCGGACACTGGTCCATCGCGCAGAACCTGGCGCATCTTCGCACCACCACATCGGTATTTCTACCCGTGATTGATCTTGCTCTTGAACTAAGCAGGCGGCGCGAGTTGCTGAGCCATGGCCCGTTCGGGCTAAGCTGCTACGGGCGATTTTTGGTTTGGCAAATGGACGGCCGGCCGATGTTCAAGCTGCGAGCTCCACAAGCCATCTGGCCGCAGCTACTGCCTTCTGCCAGGTTGGAGTTAGAACACTTCCTTATCTCGCAATCGGCCATGAGAAAGCGCATCGAGGATGCTGAGGGCTTAAACCTCACGGCCTTTCGGTTTCCTTCCCCTTTGGCGAAATACGTCCGGCTGAACCTTCTGGAGTGTTTCCACGTATTGAACGCTCATTCCCGGCGGCATCTTCGACAGGCCGTTCATGTGCGCCGAACCCTGCTAGGTAAAACTTGGAAATTGTAAGGCACCCGAATGCAAGATTCTCCCCTGATAGAGTTTGACGTATGCGTGATTGGCTGCGGCCTCGCAGGTATGGCAGCCTGCATTCTCCTTGCCCGCGCGGGTCTGAAGGTTTTGTGCATTGAAGCACAACTGAATGACAACGATCCGGTTGGGGAGTCGTTGGACTGGTCAGCTCCTGCTCTCTTGAAGTCTCTCGGATTACCGATGGAGTACCTGCTTGAGCAAGGAATCGCCACCTGCAAGCGCCATGTCATCTTAAGGCTTCGCGACGGTTCCGAACAGCATTACGTGCCCGGCGAGTGGCTGGGCAGGGCACCCTTCCATATCAACTTGCGTACCTTGCATGTGGACCGGACATTGCTGAATGAGGCTTTGCGAAAACGCGTCGTCGAAATGGGCGTGAGGTTGTTGCCCGGTAAAGTCGTACATGTGGAGGCTTCGGGGCGCAGGGTGATCGCGGTCGTCACCGAAAGCGGCCAACGGATTTGTTCTCCCTGGTTCCTGGACGCTTCGGGTTCCAGCAGCAGTCTACTTCCCCGGCACTTTCGCTCATCAGCCCATGAATACGGTCCCCGCAAAGTAGCCATGTGGCAATACTTCGCAGTAGCAAAATCGGTTGAAGGGACTACGCTTCATGCAGACGGCGCCGCTGCACCTTACATGGATTGGGTTTGGCAGATACCCATCCATCCCAACGCAGTGAGTGTGGGCTACGTTTGCCCAGGAGAAGCAGTCAAGGAGAAAAGACGCCAGGGAATGAGCGTGATGGACATCTTTCAAGCGCAACTTGCACAACTCCCTGATTCAAAGGAACTCGTGACCCAGGCGTTTGGTCGGCCTCCTCGAACAACATCTTTCCGCTGCCGTGTATTTGACAAAATCACCGGACCCAACTGGCTGGTGGTCGGCGAGGCCGCAGCCATGGTGGACCCGATGACCTCGAACGGCGTCACGGCGGCCATCAGACACGCAGCAGAAGCGTCGAGCTTGGTCGTTCAATTTTATAGTCGCGGTAGTCTGCCCTATTTGCCGGCAGCCATGTACAGCCTAAGAGTGATCAGCCTCGCCAGGTTCTTTAATAGCGCGATAGAGAAGGTGCTGTATGAACGGCCAATTAGATCTCGTATCGGTCCTTTTCGTGCCGGTGACGTCTACACCATACCAGCCTGGAGCCTCAATGCGATCTATTCCAACCTGCAACCCCGAGGGGTCTTCACCACATTGCTATTTAGCAGCCTCGTAGGTCTCTTACGGATGAGTGTGCACGTGTTCTACACGTTGTGCCGGTGGCAACAACCTTCTCCCGGAGCGGCCGCATAGATTTAAGTTCTTAAAACGAGGGCTAGCGCCCCATTCTGGAAACAGTGCGAAGCACTTTGCCCGAAACCCCAGTAAGGGCGGAGTGCACTGCCATCTCCGTCGCGATGCTGCGAACGGATGTCTGAAGATGGTCGTTCACCTCGATTCCATTTTCGGAGGATTTGACGCCTGCCGCTTCAAGGTTCAGGCCTTCAAGGGTCGCTTTTCGACCTGCAGCCACCAGCAGTAGGTCACATTCAACTCGCTCGTCAGTGGTTCAGGGTTGCACTGCCCGGTAGTCATCCGGACTTGTCGATTGAAGAGTTCGCAGCGTAGAACCAAATGAGAGGCTGAACCGCTATGAGTGACTATTCCGCAATGACCGACCAGACTTTGGCTGCTGAGCGCAAGCCGCTGAAGAAGGACGCCGATTACGTCTTCTATGAGCTAACGCGGAGCATCTGCCCCGAGTGCCGGAAGGTTATCGACGCAAAGATACTTCTCCGGGATAACAAGGTCTATATGGCCAAACGGTGCCCTCTGCACGGAGAATTCGAGGCGCTCGTGTACGGTGATGCCGAAATGTACATGAGCTTCAGTAAATACAACAAGCCCGGCACGATCCCGCTTGCCTTCGGGACCGGGATCAAAGACGGCTGTCCTCTGGATTGCGGACTGTGCCCGGACCACCAGCAGCACACCTGCCTCGGCATCATAGAAGTCAATAGCAATTGCAATATGAATTGCCCACTCTGCTTTGCGTCAGCCCGTCCCGGTTTCAGCCTGACCATGGAAGAGGTGGAAGCGATGCTCGACGACTTCATCCGCACCGAAGGCGCCCCGGAGGTGATTCAGTTTTCTGGCGGTGAGCCCACGATTCACCCGCAAATTCTCGACTTCGTGCGCGCGGCCAAAGACCGTGGCATTCCGTTCACGATGATCAACACCAACGGAAAACGTATCGCACACGACGACCGCTTCCTCGCCGAGTTGAATGAGGTTCGTCCGTCGCTTTATTTCCAGTTCGACGGCTTCGACTCCGAGACCTACCGCATCATTCGCGGCGAGCCCGACATTCTTGCCGAGAAACTCTTGGCCTTGGACCGGCTGGCAGCGATTGGCCTGAATGTAACGCTGGTTCCCGCCATCGAACATGGGGTCAACGAGCACGAGATCGGAAAAATCATCGACTTTGCCATCAAGCATCCAGCGGTGCGCGGCATCAACTTCCAACCGGCCTTCCACGCCGGCCGCCACATGCAGCACGACCCCATGCAGCGCATCACCATTCCAGAGATCGTCAAGATGATCGAAGAGCAGACCGACAAGAGGTTCATGGTCTCGGATTTCATCCCTGTTCCATGCTGCTTCCCGACCTGCAACTCCGTCACCTACGCCTTCATCGACGGGGAGAACATTACGCCGCTGCCGCGCATCGTGAATGTCTATGAGTACCTCGACTACATAACGAACCGTGTCATGCCCGACTTCAGCCTTGAGATTAAGAAGGCCCTGGAGGGACTGTGGTCTTCCTCTTCGGTCTCTGGCTCACAGAAGTCGGCCGAGCAATTCTCGGTTTCCTGTCAGGCGTGCGGTCTACCCGAGAGTCTCACCGTGGGAGATATCGCCCAGAATATGTTAATGATCATGCTGACGGACTTTATGGACCCCTGGACCTTCAACCAGAAGAACCTGATGAAGTGTTGCAAGGAGTTTCTGCTGCCCGGCGGGAAGCAGGTGCCGTTCTGTTCCTACAACACGATCGGCTATCGCGAACAGGCCCGCGCACAGTTGGACGAAATGGAACCAGAACGGCGGCGTTCGCGGCACACGAATACGCCGTACGTTGTGAAGCCAGTGGTATTCGATATGACCTCAAAATTCCGCCCGGCTTTTACCTCTATCGAAACAGGAGCTTCGAGTGACTGACTCCGCAGGTATTAAGCAATGTTGCGCCAGTGTCTATGGTAGCGACGCCGCCAAATATCTCCTCGGCGATAGCTTTCATCCCGGCGGCCTGCGTTTAACCGAAGAACTCGCATATTTATTGGAGTTGGGTCCGGGGACCTGGGTACTTGACGTCGCATCAGGAAAGGGGACGTCGGCCCTCTTTCTTGCGGAGAGATTTGGATGTCGAGTAACGGGGATCGATCTTAGCGAGCAAAACGTTGTTGACGCCCGTAATGAGGCGTCCGAACGGCGCTTGAGCCGATTGGTGGACTTTCGATTCGGCGACGCGGAAGCCCTCCCTTTTGGCGCTGGAATATTTGACGCGATCCTTTGCGAGTGCGCCTTCTGCACCTTCCCCAGCAAGAGGGCGGCAGCTTCGGAGTTTGAACGTGTTCTAAAGCCGGGTGGTCGAGTGGGGATCAGCGACATCACCAGAGACGGCAGTTCGCTTCCTGATCTGGACGGGCTGCTGGCATGGATTGCCTGCATAGGCGATGCGCAGCCACTGGACAGTTACACTCACTGCCTTTCAGAGGCAGGACTCCGGCCTTCGACGGCCGAACAGCGGAGCCATTACCTTCAGGAAATGGTTCAGGGCATACGAAGCAAACTTCTGCTGGCCGAGATCATGATTGGGCTGAGGAAGCTGAATCTTCCTGGCTTCGATATAAGCGAGGCCAAGGCCTTCTCCAAAGCGGCGCAGGACGCGATTGTCTCCAACCATCTCGGGTATGGGATCGTCGTTGCTTCTAAAGATTCGGAACCAAAGGAAGAACGCTAGCACCGGCGGTTCGATCCCGTCTCTGGCCACCACTCCTATCAAAACCTCCCGCACGAAGCGAGCAGCAGAGGCCGATGACTCGGCTACCGGCGAACTGCCTCATGAGACATCTCGGACCTCCAGGTCCGCTCTTCGGTACCCCGTTCGTCCGATTCGAATGTGGACAGCATCGGTACCCCGGCGCAAGAAAGTTACTAGCGCTTGGATTGTGCGTTACGAGGGTTCCGCTTTTTTCACGCGCTCCATGGAATCAAGTACGCCGTTGCGGTATTCCTCTCGAGACGGTGCCAAGGGGGCTGCCATGGAGTTTCATGTGATCTGGGAAGTTAATATTGATGCTGACAACCCAATGGCCGCCGCTCAAGAAGCACGTGCACTGCAACTGAAAACGTACACCTCCGCGACGGTCTTTGGTGTTTGGGAGCCTGCAGCAGGAAAGATGCACCGCATCGACGTGGCTGGAGACACCGAAACAATGGAACGCGCCGAACTGGATGCGGTGAGAGCGGCCTTACGATCGCTCCAATGCAAGCCGGACGTTTTGCCAAACATCCAGAATGTGGCCGTGACCATGCTCATCTTCCTGGATAGAGAAGACATGATCTTCAGGAGGATAGGCTGATCCTCAACACTCAATCACGTTCAGCGCGAGACCGGCCAGCGAAGTCTCCTTATAGCGTGCCTGCATATCGAGGCCTGTCTCATACATCGTCTTGATTACCTGATCAAGAGAGACCTTGTGGCCTTCTGATTCGTTCATGGCCATGCGGCTGGCGTTGACCGCCTTGATGGCCCCTACTGCGTTGCGCTCAATGCATGGAACCTGCACCAAACCACCGATCGGATCACAGGTCAGGCCAAGATGATGTTCCATTCCAATCTCCGCTGCATGTTCGATACGGTCATTGATCTCCGCAGCGCTGAGCGATGTTTCCCCCGGCGCGTTGATGGCTGAAACCAGGCCGCCCGCGGCCATGGAGCACGCTACACCCACCTCACCCTGGCAGCCGACTTCCGCTCCGGAGATAGAGGCGTTCTCCTTGTAGAGGATGCCAATCGCGGCCGCAGTCAGGAAATAACGAAGAATCCCCTCTTCGTCCGCTCCATCGACAAACTCCAGGTAGTAGTGGGCCACGGCGGGTACCACTCCGGCAGCCCCATTGGTAGGAGCGGTAACTACACGCCCTCCTGCGGCGTTCTCTTCATTGACGGCCATGGCGTACACCGTGATCCAATCCAGCTGAGAGAGCGGATCCTTCACCCCGGCACGCAACCGGGCCGCAAGCTTGGCAGCGCGGCGCCGCACCTTGAGACCTCCGGGCAGGATGCCCTCAGATTCAATCCCACGCTGCGTACACTCCCGCATAACCTGCCATATGCGCAGCACACCACGACGAACTTCTTCCTCCGCTGTGATGGGATACGCGCGATCGAATCGACGCCGGTTCTCTACCAGAGCGCATTCATTAGCCAACATGAGCTGCGAGATGGTGATGTTGCCGGCTGCCGCTCTCTCCAGGAGTTCCTGCGCGCTGTGAAAAGGGTAGGGAACGCGTCTCGTTTCATCTTCCACCGCGGTTTGCGTACTCTGCGCGGCAGCAAGCTCTTCTGCAGAGACAATGAAACCACCGCCAATGGAAAAGAAGATCCGCTCCAACAGCAAACCTCCGTTGCTATCGAATGCAGAAAAACGCATACCGTTGGGATGGGAAATAATTCCGCCAACGGGATACATCTGATCGCGATGAAAGAACAGATGCTTCGCCTCGTCGAAGGCAATCGCGCGATGACCAGGCAATTCCAAAATTCCCGCGGTCCGCATCGCGGATAGTTTCGTTTCAATCTCAGCCGGATCGATCCCTTCCGGCGTCTGCCCGGAGAGTCCAAGCAGGATGGCCCGGTCGGTGCCATGGCCATGACCAGTGAGCGCCAATGAGCCATAAAGATCGACCTGGATGGAGGCTATCTGAGCAGTCAGTCCGGTCGACTCCAGTTCCCTGGCAAAGCGAAGCGCGGCCCGCATCGGCCCCATGGTGTGTGAGCTGGACGGTCCAATGCCGATCTTGAACAGCTCAAAGAGACTATGCTTCACCGCATCGCCCTGGAGGTGTCGCTCTCACTGATTGCATTCTATTCTGTATCTGCGGGCTCCAGACCCGCTGCCGGCGTGCGAAGCTGGCATAGGAGTGAAAAGCGAATTGCCCTTTCTTTTATTGAACCGCGTCCGCTGTAATCTTCCCCGCCCGAGGCTGTTTTGGTTTGGACTCATCTTGTCAGCGACAGCCGCCCTGGCCCAGGAAACATCCACCATTGTCCTGGACGTGGATGCAACCACCATCTCCAGAAAGATCCTTTCCGCACATGAAACGTTTCCCGTAGCGTCGCCGGTGGCGCACACCGTCGACCTCGTATACCCCAAATGGATCCCCGGAGATCATGCGCCCATCGGACCGATCGCCGACCTGGTGAACCTGCGCTTCAGCGCCCAGGGCAAGACACTTTCCTGGGTTCGTGACCCGGTGGATATGTATCGCTTCCACATCCAGGTGCCTGCGGGAACCACTCTGCTGGTGGCTGATTTCAGCCTGGTGGGCGAGTATGTGGCGGGAAACGATTTCGCCCCGGGGAACACCTCGACGCCGGTTCAAGGCGATGTGAACTGGGACCAGCTGGTCCTATATCCCGCGGACACCGTTGCCGACCGGGTCACGATTGCAGCCTCGATCAAGCTTCCTGAAAGATGGTCTTACGCTACCGCGTTGCCGCATCCTTCGCTGCAAGGGGCGGCGATTCACTTCGATCCTGTGTCCCTCACCACGCTGGTCGATTCACCGCTGATGTGCGGATCCATCATGCGCGAGTTTGACATTACGCCCAAAGGCGTCTCGCAGGGTCATCTGATCGATCTCTTTGAGAAATCGCCGGAAGGCCTCAATGTGTCGCCGGAGCGCATCGCCGCTTACCGCAATCTCGTTTCCGAAGCCAGAGCCTTGTTCCAGTCCCACCACTACGCCAGCTACCACTTTCTGGTGGAAGCGCAGAGCGATAGCAGCGATGGCCTGGAACATCACCAATCCAGCGATGACCAGGTGCCGGAACTTGGCATGGTGAGCCCGTCCTTCTCCGCTGAAGCAGGCAATCTGCTGGCCCACGAGATGATCCACTCCTGGAATGGAAAATTCAGACGGCCTGCCGGACTGGCAACCGCTGACTACCAACAGCCTATGGTTGGCGACCTGCTGTGGGTCTACGAGGGCCTTACCAGTTACTGGGCAGAGATTCTGGCCACGCGCGCCGGCCTGGAAACGGCTGATCAGATGAAAGACCGCATGGCGCTTTACCAGGCGGAGATGGACGCGCGCTCGGGGCGCGGCTGGCGAAGCCTGGAGGAGGTTTCGCGATCGGCACAGTTGCTCTACTCCGCCGGGCAGCAGTGGACTAACCTTCGCCGTTCCACGGACTACTACCAGGAAGGGCCTCTGCTGTGGTTACAAGTGGATAGCTTGCTGCGCGAAAAAAGCCACGGAGCGCGCAGTCTGGATACCTTTGCCGCCGAGTTCTTCGGACCGCCGGATGGAGTCGTAGAGGTTAAGCCCTATACCTACGAAGAACTGGTCGCCGCCTTGAATCACGTCGTTGCCTTTGATTGGAACGGTCTGCTCCAGGGCGATCTGCTGGCCACGCGGCCCACCCCGGTTTCTCCGGGTCTGGAAGCAGCCGGGTGGACCGTGGTCTATACAGACGAGCCAAACGGGGCCGCGGTCGATATGGAAACCGTATCCCAGCAGGCTGATTTATCGACCTCCATCGGTCTGGTCATCGATCAGGACGGAACCATCATCGATCTCGTTCCCGACTCCGCCGCAGGCCGCTCGGGGCTGGCTCCAGCAATGAAATTGATGGGGGTAAACCATCGCGTCTATTCGCCCGACTTACTCCGCCAGGCGATTGTGAATGCGGAAACAAACCAGCAAGCAATCGATCTGCTTACCCTGACGGCTGGTTACTATGCCGACTTTTCCGTGGATTACCACGGCGGCCTGCGCTCCCCGCACCTCACAAGAATCACGGGCAAACCCGATCTGCTGACGAGTATCCTGCAACCGCGGAGAACGGAGTAACTTCGGATGCTAGAATTCGTTGATCCTTCCGCTGGCTGGATCGGGGAAAAAGAGGCATGGTCGATTCACCGCGCGGTTCAAGGGCGTCCCGGCGTAAGACACCAACCATTTACGATGTGGCGCGCGAAGCACGGGTCTCCGTCTTCACCGTCTCTGCGGTCATCAATAACAAGAGTCATGTGGGCGCCCCGCTTAAAAAGCGCGTGGATGCCGCTATCGTCAAGCTGAACTACCGGCCTAATTCTCTCGCCCAAAGCCTGGCCAACGAACGTACTCGTACGCTCGGTGTCATCGTCCCCGACATCTCCAACCCATTTTTCCCCATGCTGGTTCGCGGGGCCGAGGATACGGCGCAGAAGCGCGGTTACAGTATTCTCCTCTGTAACAGCGACGGGCTCCTGGAGAAGGAGGAGCTTTACCTGGACCTGCTGTTGGCCAAACGAGTGGACGGCATTCTGCTGACTAAGTCGCCGGGCGGCCTGAGCCCCCAAACCATGAGCCTGCTTACCAGCATGAATGTTCCCACCGTGCTGATGATGCGCACCTACCCCGAACTAACGGGCGACGCGGTGATTACCGACGACCTTCAGGGCAGCTTTGAAGCGGTCTCACACCTGGCCAGAATCGGGCATCAAACCATCGCCATGGTGGGCGGTCCGCTCAGTGTAAGCAACGGACGAGCCCGCCTTCAGGGGTTCAAGAAGGCGCTCAAAGCCAGCGGCCTGCGCTTCAATCCAAAGCTGGTGTACGAGGGCGACTACCGTATCGACTCCGGCCACCGGGCGGGCCTGTCTTTGTTACCGCATCGTCCTGACGCTGTTTTTGTGGCAAATTTCTTAATGACGGTTGGCTTTCTGCAGGCAGCCCAGGAGATGGGCATGCGATGTCCGGAGGATTTCGGCCTCATCACCCTGGATGATTATCCCTGGCTGCGTTTGTTCGATCCGCCTCTTACAGCCATGGAGCTGCCTAAGTATGAAGTTGGCTGCCTCGCGACAGAATTGCTTCTCGACCGCATCGAGGGCAAGAACACGCCGGCCATCATTCACCGGATTGCTCCGCATCTCTGTGTGCGGGAGTCGTGCGGCTTCGGGTTGCGGAATGGTTCCTCCAGCGTGAACGCCGCTCCTGGTCTCCCTGCGCTGGTCAGCAGGACCCGCCGCAGGTCACACTGAAAACGGGCCGGATACGACGGTCACGATACTCCGTCCCGCAGGGGTCTACCTCCGGTTCCCGGAGGCAGACAGTTAAGGGGAGTTTTCCGCAAACCGCTCTAACCCTGCACCAAGGGCAGGCGCGCGTCGGGCTGCTTCCAGGTGGAGCGAAGCCACACATGCTCCGGATCTTCTGTCACCGTCATGGAGCGTGAAGTGCCGGCCAGAAAGTTGAGGTAGTAGGTATCGTATCCGGGACCGGCAACTACCGGGTGGTAGCCATCCCTGACCAGCACCACGTCGCCGTCGTGCACTTTTACCAGCGACTCCCGCGATCGGTCGGAACGATAAAGATTCTGTAGCGCAAACCCCCGCCCATCCCTCATCCGGTAGTAATAAATCTCATCCAGATCAACTTCCACCGGCGGTTGGTCCACGTCATGTTTATGAGGTGGATAACTTGACCAGTTACCACCCGGGGTATAAACCTCAAAAACCACGAGCTTATCAGCCGCAAAGGCGGACGGTATCACTTCGACAATCTGACGAGAGGAGTTCTCGCCTCCGCGCAAACCGGTCGCCACGTCTTTGGGGGTCACCAGCCGGGGCTCGAACTTCGCTTTGGATGGCACGCGGCACTGCGCAATTTCGCATACGGTTTCTGCCTTCACCGTGACGTGACTCTGGCCAGGCAGGTAGAGGGAATAAGGAAGGCCATCGAACACATTCTCTCTTCCCCCGACGGCTTGTGCGCCCGCTCCCCAGTCGGCGACGCTACATCCGCCCAACCACACCAGGACCATCTCCTCGTCCCCCGTGCGCAGCTCCAGCGACTGTCCCGGCAGCAAGCGATTGACCACAAAACTCATCCACTCCCATCCGGCCTCTTCGCGGGTGAAACCAACCATTTCTCCCCCCTGATCCGGAGGCAGATTGCGCGCGCGTACCACGCTTTCCTGTTGCATTTTTGGTGCTCCTGCTTCGCTCTAACCGCTTAGGAAATCATATAAGCAGCTGGGCCCTCCCCGCTACGCCGGGGGTAACTTTCTTTCGCCCGCCATCCCCGCCCTGCATTCGCCTTCGTGCTCCTCTTCATAAGGGCTTAGGTATCCCGCTGCCGCCTGGCGGAATGGTTTAGATTAAACACTCGACCCCTACTTCATGCCCACTGTCCACCTACCCAAGAAGTTCGGCTTGCTCAATGCCATCTCCATCAACATGTCCAACATGGTGGGCACAGGGCCGTTCATCACGGTTCCGGCAATCCTAGCCACCATGGGGGGGCCGCAAGCCCTGATCTGCTGGTTCGTGGGAGCGGTCATCGCCATTGCGGATGGCCTGGTGTTTGCCGAGTTGGGCACTACCTTTCCCAGCTCCGGGGGCTCGTATAACTACCTGCGCGAGTGCTTCGGGCGCGAGGGCCTGGGGCGCTTGATGGCGTGGCTCTTCGTCTGGCAGTTCCTCTTCAGCGGAACCTTGGAGATCGCCACCGGCACGGTAGGTATGGCGCTGTATACGGGTTATGTGTTCAAGGGACTGGTCGGCCGTCCGTGGGCCTTACGGTTGCTCGCCGCAAGCTTTGCCCTGGCCGCCATGATGCTGCTCTACCGCAAGATTCGCGACATTGCCCGCATCATGCTGGTGCTGTGGGGCGGGCTCCTGTTGACCAGCATCTGGGTCGCCGTGGAAGGCATGATGCATTTGCAGACGCGGCTGCTTTTCGACTTCCCGCCGGGCGCCTTCCATTTGAATATCGCGTTCCTGCTGGGCCTGGGCAACGGCACCATGCTGGTGATGTTCAACTTCCTCGGCTACTACAACATTTGTCACCTGGGGGACGAAGTTCGAGAGCCCCAGCGGGTGATTCCCCAGTCCATCATAGGATCGATTCTTCTCGTCCTGGTTCTGGATCTGGCAATCTCGGTCGCTTTCACCGGGGTTTTACCGTGGCGGGAGATGATCCGGCCGGGCACCGTGATTTATGACGCTGTCGGCTCGGTCTTCATGGAACGGGTAGCCGGATTCTGGGCTGGGCAGTGGTTGACGATCATGGTGTTGGTTACAGCCTTCGCCTCGGTATATTCCTTGATGCTGGGCTATTCGCGCATTCCCTTCGCGGCGGCGCTCGACGGCACATTCTTCCGCTACTTTGCCAAGACCCACCCCCGGAAGGACTTTCCTCACCGCTCCTTGCTGCTGGTAGGTATCCTCTCTGCCATCGCCAGCTTGTTCGACCTGGTGCAGATCATCACCGCCCTGATCCTGGCCCGCATTCTGATCATGTTCGTGGGCCAGATCATCGGCCTGCTGCTGCTCAGAAAGCGCCACCCGGAGGCGCCGCGTCCCTTTCGTATGTGGCTATATCCGTTGCCGGCCTTGTTCGCCATGGCCTGCTGGCTCTATATCTTCCTGGTGCAAGCCTTCGAACCCCAGGGCTGGAGATACATGCTGTACGTTCTGGCGGTCTTCGTAAGCGGGACCGGTCTGTTCCTGATCCTGGCCCGGCGGCAACGCTATTGGCCCTTTGGGTTGGCCGACGGAGGGTCCCCGGGTGGCTCAGCCTGATACAGGCTGGAGAAAAGCCGAGAGGGATAACCCGTCCAGGTACGCCTTAGCCCTTAAGGTCGTATTTTCTACGGCGCCACCGCGTGACAATATCGTCACCATTATGCGAGTCAACATTCGAGCCCGTCTGCCCCACCAGCAAGCCAACGATTTCCGTACACTACCCGTGGCCGTGACCATCGAAAATTCGCGTGGCATCAAAGCCAATTATCAGCACGCGACCACTGCTGCGGAACTGCTCCATTTGCTGGACAAGCGAACCGACCTCAATGCAGCCGTGCTGGACCGCTTTCGGGAAGAGCTGAAGTTTACCCGGGCCGCCAAGCTGAGCGACATCGAGATGAGTGAAGAGGTTCTCGAACAAATAGGCTTTTTTGTTTAGCAACACAGGGTCAGCTAAGTAAAGATGCTCTAACTGTGCACTTGCTTTAGTTGCCAGGGTTCTCCATTCTTCTCGCCGCCAGGGTCAGTCCTTGGCGGCGAGACCCATTTGGGCAGTCTCTCCGGTTGCTATATCCTTCCTCAGGGGCGCAATCGCCAGAGGCAATCGAATGACGAGCACAATCACCGCGCGGCGGCTGTTGCGCGGGAACGAAATCGTAGAGTATCCGCTGATCACCGTAAACGACGGGCATATCACTTCCATCGAGAGCCGCAAAAATGCCGCCGCCGGCGATTCTGTCTATGGATTTCCCGAAGCCATGCTGGCGCCGGCTTATGTCAATATTCATGTCCACGGCGCCTCCGGCTACGATGTAATGGAAGGCACTCCGCAGGCGCTGCACGCGGTCGGAGCTTCTCTTGCCGGCCACGGAGTGGGAGCGTATTACCCCACCACCGTCACCTCATCCACTGAGGAAACCTTGCGCGCCCTGGACATGATCGCCGGCGTGATCGAGAGCGGACCATCAGCGGAGAGCGCGGTACCGCTAGGCATTCATCTCGAAGGGCCGTTTCTTTCCCTAGCCAAGCGGGGCGTCCACACGGCTGCCCTGCTCCTGCCGCCATCGATATCGCTGTTCGATCGCTTCTGGCAAGCGGCTCGCGGGCAAATCAGCATCATGACCATCGCGCCTGAACTACCCACAGCGCTCGAGTTGATCCAGCATGCCAGTAACCTGGGCGTGGTGTGCAGCCTGGGCCACAGCAACGGCAGCCTGGGAGAAGCCGAGGCCGGCTTCCTCGCCGGGGCGCGCAGCGCCACCCACACCTTCAATGCCATGCGCAGCCTGGACCATCGCGACCCCGGCATTGCCGCGTATGTTCTCGACAACGACGCGCTTTTTGCCGAGCTCATCTGCGATGGCATTCACGTCGACCCGGCCATGGTCCGCCTGTTTTACAAGGCCAAGGGCGCCAAAAAGGCCGTCCTGATTACGGACGGTATGAGCGCCACGGGGATGCCCGACGGAAGGTACAAGCTGGGCGAACTGGATGTAGACGTGGCCAATGGACGCTGCACCTCTGCCGGATCCCCCGGCGTCCTCGCGGGCAGTGTCTTGACCATGGATCGGGCGGTACGTAACTTCTCTGTGTTTACCGGCGCCAGTCTGGCGGTCAGCGCGCAAATGGCCGGGAGCAATCCCGCTACGCTCATGGGCCTTGACCGGCATTGGGGTTTGATTGAAGAAGGACGGGAGGCTAACATCGTGGCCCTGTCGCCGGATGGTGGACTCCTGCAGTCTTTCCGTGCTGGACGGCCGCTTCTCCCGGCTCAGGGCTGAGGCGTTCCGTTGTCCCATCCCAGGGCGTCCGCGACCTGGCCGGCCAGGCGCAATGGATCAAACGGTTTTAGCAGGATGCCGGCAACCGGAAGGTGTGCCAGGGAGCCATCTCGAACGGCTTGAACTTTTGCTGTCAGAAGAACAATCGGGATGTGGCTGGTGGCCCGCACTGTCCGCAGCTTGGCCAGCATGGCGGGCCCATCCATCGCCGGCATCATTACGTCGAGCAGGATGGCGTCCGGCTGATACTGCTTAGCACTTTCAATGGCCTGTGCTCCGCAGTAAGCCTCGACCACATCCCAACCAGGCACCGTCCGCAGGCTGCAGGCCGCGGCGTGGCGCGCTGCGTCATCGTCATCCACAACCAGAATGCGCCGTTTCACAGTCACTCTCCGGGTACGTGGGCCAGGTGACAGGCTAACCCAAGTACCCGCAATAAGAGCTTCCACTTTCAGGCAATTACTACCCAGAGGTACCGGGCTGCGCCGGGAACTCCGGGCTATCTGCTATATGAGGCGGGCACCGAACCCGGATTTCCTGTAGCCGCCGCGTGAGCGGCTTTCCTTGAGGACCCGGATTTCCTGTGGAGCTTGTTGGAATCAATGAGCCTCATGCGGCTTTCCGTGAAGAAAGCCGCACGCGCAGACGTTTCTAGAGCTGCGTACAGGAAATCCGGGGGAAAGCCGCATTCAATTCATCAACGCCATCAAGCTTCACAGGCAATCCGGGAACGAGGTCATCTTCAGCGGCTTAACGCCTCCATCCTCATCTTCGTCCTCCTCGTCCTCTTCTTCGTCATCCTCATCCTCATCCTCGTCTTCGTCCTCATCATCGTAGTCTTCGTCTAAATCATCCTCATCGTCTTCATCTTCCTCATCTTCCAGATCCTCGACATCGTCGTCGTCCTCATCATCTTCCTCGTCCAGATCGTCGAGGGATTTGAGGAACTGAAGTGCCGGGAGCTGGACGGGTTCGTCCCCTAGGGCCGCGCTTCGTGTCTCTGGTCCGTCCGCCATTTGCATGGCGGCGAAGTAGCTGGCAAAGCTTTCTACGTGGGGGGGCGGTATAAGGGACATTCGCACGATTTCTCTTCTCCTAGCCTTTGAATGTACATGGCGCAATGCCTGCGCCGGGGTTTATGCACGCTTGGATGCCGCCGAAACACTGGCGGGGTTGATAGAGTGACAAGAATTTGCTGCGTGTGGATGGGCGTCCTTCCAGCTTAGCCATGTGGTAGTTTTCTTAACATCAGCACGGTGGATTTGGCTAGTGCGCAACCAAACTCTGGAGCTGTCTCGAAGGGCATCTATGGCCGAACCAATTCCGACCACTGCTTTGCTGCTGATCGACGATTCCCGGCAGGAGGAGATCAGCGTTACCCACACGCCGTTCACCATAGGGCGCCTGCAGGACCGCGACCTGGTACTGGCGCATGCTTTCATCTCCCGCGACCATGCTGCCATTGTCTATGAAAAGGGCCAGTTCCACGTAGTCGACAAAGGTAGCCGCCACGGCACCTTTCTCAACGCACAGCCGCTGGTCGAGCGCCAGCCGCTGAAACCGGGGGACGAAATCCGCCTGGGTTCGCTGAACGGGCCATCGCTGCGCTTTGGTCCGGCAAGAGAAAGCACCTCGACGATTCATAAACTTTTGGACGAGCTGCACGCGATTTCGGCACCCACCTCGGACCTGGAGAAGCTGAGCTGGTTCCTGAGCGCGGCACAACGCTTGAACACCCTGGGTGCGGTCAATGAGATCCTGGCCACGCTGGTGGAAGCGACCCTGGAGCTGACCCAGGTGGAGCGAGGCTACGTATTCCTCAGGGATGAGAAAGGTACTCTGACCCTCGCTGCCGGGCGCAGTCTTAAGGGTGATCGCCTGGAAGACGATTCCACCATCTCCCACAGCGCCATTGCGCAGGCGTGCAAAGCCTCAAAGTTCATCGTCACCGATACTTTGTCAGCCGAAGCCAATTCGCGCACTGAAAGCATGGTGCAGCAGAGCATCCGCATGGTCTATTGCATTCCCCTGCGCAAGCGAGCGGCGGGCGCCGATTGCCATGAAAAAGATATCCTCGGCGTGCTGTACCTGGACAGCCGGCTGCAACCCGGCAAATTGAGCCAGGTGGACAACGATCTTCTGGAGACGATCGCGACCGAAGCCGCCGCGCTGGTGGAAAACGCTTTTCTCGCCCAGGCAGAAGAAGCTTCACGCCGCTACCGCGAAGAATTGAACATTGCCGCCGCCATTCAGCAGGGGCTGATGGAGTTTGCCATTCCCAACCTGCCGTATGCCAAAGTGCACGCTCGCAGCGTGGCCTGCAAGGAGGTCGGAGGCGACTTCTACGACGTGATTGCTGCCCCGGACGGGCTCTATGTTGTGATCGCGGATATCTCGGGCAAGGGAGTATCGGCCGCTATCCTTGCCTCCACCCTGCAGGGCCTGCTGTACGGGCTGGTGCTTGCCGGTCAACCGCTGGCGGACATTGCGGACGTGGCCAATCGCTACATCTGCGAGAAAAATGTGCAGAAATACGCCACCATGATCCTGGTCAAGCTCGATCCCGACGGAAGCTTCGAATACGTCAACTGCGGGCATGTTCAGCCCCTTCTGGCCAACAGCCAGGGTGTTAAGCGACTGGAGAATGCCAACATGGTGGTGGGCTTGATCGAGGAGGCTACCTACGAATCCGAGCGCCTGCAACTTAAGGCCGGCGACCGCATTGTGCTGGCGACCGACGGCGTGACTGAAGCAGAAGGCCGGAACGGTGAGTTTTTCGGAGAAGGGCGATTGGAAGCGGCTGTCGAAGGGGCCAACATCGAAGGCGTGCTGAGCAAGGTCGAGACCTTCATGGCCGGCACTCCACCGAACGATGACTTCACTATGCTCGAAGTCCTTTATAGCTCCTGAAGCATTTTTGCTAATACTGAGGTCCGGCGGGATCAGTTACGTGCGGCCATTCTTTGGCGGAATGGCCGCGTCGAGTTCAGTTTCCTGGTCAACACCATTAGCAAAAATGCTTGAGCGCGCATTGGGCTGCCCAATAGCCGCACATGCCGTGAACCGCGCCCCCCGGGGGTGTTGACGACGAGCAGAGGTAAACCCCTTTTATTGGAGTCGCATACCGCCGCCAGGTCGGCCGGAGAAAGAATTGCAAGCCGGAGACAGAGCCGCCGTTGATGTCTCCTCCTACCAGGTTTGCATTCCACTGGTTCATCGCCTCTGGGGTAAAGACGGCCCGGGCCAGGATGCACTCGCGAAAACCGGGTGCGAAGCGTTCTACTTGGGCTTCGATCGCCTCCAGCGCGGATCCGGACCAGCCATTCGGCACATGGCAATAGGCCCAAGCCACGTGCTTGCCGGCGGGCGCGCGGCTGGGATCAAAAAGAGTGGGTTGGGCGAGGAGGACAAAGGGCCGCTCGCTCATTGCTCCACCCCCCGGCTCCCGCTCCGAAGCGGCAATCTCCTCGAAGGTACCCCCTAGATGGACGGTACCCGCGCGCAAGCATTCCGTGGCTCGCCATGGGATCGGCTGGCTGAGCGCCCAATCCATTTTGAAGACGCCGGGGCCGTAGCGGTAACGTTGCAGCTGCCGGCGGAAGGACGGCTGAATCTCTTCACCGCCGATGCTCAGCAATTGTTTGGGGGTTACATCCAGGAGCGCCAGGTCCGGACTTCCCAGTTCCCGCAGCGACTGTACGGGCGCGTTGGTGGTAACCGTACCTCCCGCTTTCTTCAGGCAGGCCACGAGCGCATCCGCTATGGACTGCGCACCCCCTTGCGGAATGGGCCAGCCCACGGTGTGCCCGGTGATTCCCAACACCAGCCCAAAGGAAGCTGAGAGTGGCGACTCCAGGGGCAGAAATGAATGTGCGCCCAGTCCGGCAAAGAGAGCGCGCGCCCGAACTCCCTTGAAGTGGCTATCGGCGATCGACCGCGCAGAGCGCAAGCCCAGCAGGCCGAAATGAGCCATCGCGATCGGATGACGAGGCCAGCCAAGGGGCTTGAGCAAATCGTGGCGAAGGCCATCCCAGTTGGCGAGCAGCGGGCTGTAGAGGCGGCGGTAGGCTACTGCGTCAGTCCCCAGCTGGCACGCCGTCTCCCCCAAATCCCGTTCCAGCATGACTGCCGTCCCGTCATCCAGAGGATGTGCCAGCTCCGCGGGAGGCCAGATCCAGTGCAATCCAGATTCGGTTAGCGGCAAGGTGGAGAAAAACGGTGAAGCCACGGCGAGAGGGTGAACCGCAGATCCCAGATCGTGTACGAACCCGGGCAAGGTGAGCTCGGCCGACCGCGCGGCGCCACCAGGGACGGAAGCCGCCTCTCGCACCTCCACGGCGAAGCCGGCTTTGGCCAGGACGATGGCGGCAGCCAAGCCATTTGGACCAGCTCCAACGATTTTTGCGGTGGGAGGCATCGGATTACACCAGTGATAGCACAACGAAATCAGAAACCAATCCCCGGGACGGCGAATCCTAGAGGTTATGGAATCTCTGCAGACGGAAGCTACAACAACATTCACGCTGGGTGGAGACCTCACGGTCAACCGGCTTGGATATGGCGCCATGCGTATCACCGGCCCAGGTATCTGGGGCGAACCCAAAGACCGTAACGAGGCGCGCAAGGTGTTGCAGCGCGCGCTCGAGCTGGGCGTCAACTTTATCGACACCGCGGATGCCTATGGCCCCGAGGTGAGCGAGAACATCATCGCGGAAGCTCTTTATCCCTACAAGAAGGACCTGGTGATTGCGACCAAGGGGGGGTTCACGCGCTCCGGCCCCAACAAATGGGCGGAGGACGGACGGCCAGAATACCTGAGGCAGTGCGTTGAAATGAGCCTGCGCCGGCTGAAGCTGGAGCGCATCGACCTTTACCAACTGCATCGGATCGATCCAAAGGTGCCGGTGGAAGAGAGCCTTGGCGCGCTCAAAGAGTTCCAGGACGCGGGTAAGATCCGGCATATCGGGTTGTCGGAGGTTTCGCCGGACCAGATCGAACGAGCCAACAAGACGGTCAAGATCGTCAGCGTGCAGAACCAGTACAACCTGAGTGATCGCCAGCATGAGAAGGCACTAAAGTACTGTGAGCAGCACCATCTGGCTTTCATTCCCTGGTTTCCTGTGGCGGCGGGCAAGCTGGCCAAGCCCGGCGGTCCGCTCGACAAGGTAGCCAAGCAGCATCAGGCAACGGTTGCCCAGCTATCGCTGGCTTGGCTTCTGCATCACTCGCCTGTAATGCTTCCGATCCCCGGCACGTCTTCCGTGAAGCACCTGGAAGAGAATATGGCCGCAGCGAAGCTGCACCTTTCGCCGGAGGAGTGGAAGGCAATTGAAAGCGCGGCTGCTAAAGGCTAACAGCGCAAAGCGGCCCTACGCTTCAAGTCAAACTCTGTACACAAAGCGGCCGAGGGGGCGAAGGCCCGTCTTTTTTGGTCCAGGTACGCCCGGGCAAACCTGGGGCACCCGTCCTCTCCCGCCAGAGTCGATTGACGGGAGGAGGTTGCCGGGATGGAGCAGTGGAATCCCACATCTCGCGAAATACGAGCGAGATGTGGGGCACCCGTCATTTTCTACGAGTACAGAATGATTAGGAGTTGGGGTTTGAAGCTACGCGCACCAGGGTTTGGGTGATGCGAATTGCGGCGCGAACAGAGCCGCTGAGCGAACCGGCAACCTTGCTCACCCCGCCTGCGCGGTTGCGGTAGCTCACAGGGATTTCGCGGATGCGCAGAGCACATTGCGCCGCGCGCATCTGCATCTCCAGGTTCCAGCCGTAGGTTTCTTCCCGCATGTGTAACCGGCTGAGGGCCTCGCGGGTGATGGCGCGAAACGGTCCCATATCCGTATATCTCACCCGGTAAAGCAAACGGAGAAGAACACCCGCCAGCCATCCGGCAAAGATCTGCGAAACCAGCATGCTGCCCGGCTCGCGCTTTCCGCGCATCCGGGAGCCGATCACGAAGTCGCATTCGCCCGCCAGAATCGGTTCCAGCAATTGCCCCATTTCAGCCGGGACATCGCTCCCATCGCCGTCCATAAAGACCAAAATGCCGGACCCGTCATCGGCAGCAGCCACGCCCGCTGCGCACGCACGGCCATATCCAGGTTGCGGCTGAGACACCACCCTGGCGCCGGCTCCTGCCGCTTCGTCAGCGGTAGCATCGGTGCTGCCGTTGTCTACCACGATGCACTCGCGAATCAGATCCCAGGGCATTTCGCGAACCACAGCGGCGATGTTTTCCGCCTCGTTCAATGCAGGAATCACCACCGAAACCCCTTGTAGTCCCAAATCAGAGGCTCCAGCGCAGCCCACAATTGGAGCACGCCGGGGGTGGTTGCGGGCTCAGCAATGCGCGGCGGAATTCCTGGTACTCTTCGCCATTCCAAATCTCACGCATGGTCTGCTGCGTGGCGTTGCCCAGGGTGAAGCTGTCGTAGCCGCGCATGGAGAACGGTGCGATGCAACAGGGAAGCGCCTGTCCGTTGGCAGTGATGTACATCAGGCTCCAGGGACGGCGGCACAGCGACCATGGGCTGTCGTCCTTGCGCTTCTTGATGCTGACCTGTGGCTCGGTAGCGCCTGACGCGCTGAAGAGCACGCCCAGCTCGCGGGCGACGGCTTCGGCTCGTTGCAGAACCTCTTCCTCCTGCCGCGTGGTGTGTTCGAACAATGCCTGTTCAGGCCGCGCCAAGCCTTGCCCCTCAGGCAGATACACCATCCGCTGCAGATAAACCTCCATCACCCCCAGGCGATGCGCCAGCCGGATGAAGGCCTCCAGTTGCGCCAATGTCTCCCGCAAGCCAGTAAGCCATAGGGAAATCCGCGGTAATTTGGTCTGGTTCTGGCGCTGCATGGCGACGAAGTTGCCCACATTGGTCACGATGCGGTCGAACATGTCTTTGCCCCGCACCATCTGAAAAACGGAAGACTCTGCCGCATCGAGCGAAACGCGCAATTCGTCCAGGCCGGCGTCGATCAGCTTCTGCCCATTGGCCTTGGTCAACAACGTGCCGTTGGTATTGAAGAGCACATACACCCCACGCTCCTTCAAGTACCGGATCATGCGCGGCAGCTCCTTGACCAGCATCGGCTCGCCCACCCCATGCAGCACCACGCGCGCAATCTTGGGGTACTGATCAATGATGCTGGTAAACAACTCCCACGACATGTCCGCCTCAGGCTCCAGCTCTTCAAAGGTGCGCGGGCAGGTAGTGCACAGCAGGTTGCAGCGATTGGTCGTCTCCAGGTAGAGGCAGACGGGATCCGCTTCCATGATTACGGAGAGCTGATCTTCCGGCTTCTCAAAGTAGCGCCGCATCTTCTGCTGGTCTTCCGCCAGTTGCGGTAGTACAGAAAGACTTTCGCTCATGAGTTCCTCGCAGTGGTGGAATACATTGCAAATGCTTTATCTTGCGTGGTGCGACCCCGGGAGAGTCTCGCTTCCAGATGACGAGCGCCCATGCACCACAGCGCAAGCAGGGCCGTCGTGGCATATAGCCACTCAAACATGTAGTACATGGCCGGCCCGGGATTGGCAAGCGATGTGGTGTAAAGGTAAAAGCAGGCGCAGGTGAAATAGAGCATGGGTACGTAAGGGATCAGGCTCAGAAAAGGGAGGAGCCACAGGTAGTACCACGGGTAGTGGGAGGAAAACAGGAACATCAAAACGGCCGCGATGACGAAGCAACAGCGAATCGGAGCCATGGGGCTTACGTCACTCTTAAGCCACGCCCACACCGCTAACCCGAGCAGCAGCAACGCGGCAAAGATATAGAAGGCCGCGGTCGGGAGCCCCTCCCAATGCAAGCCATGGCGGCCCAAAGTAAGCAGAAAATAGCGGCTGCCGGATTCCAGCCCCTCCTCCTTGGCATAGCCGGGTAGGAATCCGAGCACTTGCCGGCCTACGCTCAGGTAGCAGGCGTAGCCCGCTGCAATGACGCCAGCCAGGGCGGCCGGCATCTTCCAATCACGCCAGTCCTTTCGGCGGTAGAGAGCGGGGAAGAGGGCGATGGGGTAGAGCTTGATCAGGGTCGCGGCAGCCAGCGCGATCCCCGTCGCCGCAGGCTTATGGCGGATGTAGAAGAGCAGCGCCAGAGCAATCAAGGGAAGTGCTGCGCCATCCACGTGTCCGCTGCTGGCCACCTCCCAAAAAAGCAACGGATGCCAGGCGTAGACCAACACCTGTTCGCGGCGTAATCCGACGGCTGCCAGCAACTTCACCAGCGCCCAGATGGTCAGTGTCTCCAGACCGACCATACCCGCCTTCATCCAGCGCACCGATTCGCCGATGCGGGTGATCAGCAGGAAAAGCATCTGCGCTCCCGGGGGATAAACGGTGCGGGCGTAGCTTCGCCGGTTGATGTGGGGATAGATATTGAAATCGCGAAGAAACGCCAAATGAGGGTCGGCAGGAATGTAGCGGTAGGGATTGATGCCGGCAGCCTGCACCCGCCCATCCCAGACGTAGCGAAAGATATCGGTAGAGAGAAAGGGCGGGGAAAAGAGGCAGACCAGCCTGCAGCCCGCGGCACAAACCAGGATGATGACAAAGGTCCAGCGGTTCACCGGCCGGTTGAGCACCACCCAGACTGCTACCAAATAGAGCAGCGCCTGGTACATCGCCACCAAGCCGAAGCCGATCACGAAGTGATGAATCTCGTTCACTCCCTGGCGGCAAAGCCCAATCATGACCAGCCCCAGCAGCGCAAGCGCGCTATTGGTCAGCCAAGGCCGGTCGATGGGATAACGCGCGCTCATGCGCTGCTCGCAGTGCAGACCGATCTTCGCGCGGCTTGCAAACTCTCGAGGTATTTTCTGGTGTGCCGGGCGTCGTAACCTGCGAACCCGTCGCCAGAGCCGGGCAGGAGTTCGCGACGAAGGCGTTCCAGCGTAGCGCCATCGTCCACGTCGTACCACGTGGGCAGCAGTTCGGCTTTCAAGCCAATTTCCCTGGCCCGCTCCAGCGTCTGCTGGAGTACTCGCTCCGTGCTCCAGTCGATCTGCTCGAAGAGCCGTTGGTGCAAGCGCTTCATGCCGATCAGGTAGTAGCCACCGTCATCAGAGCCGCCCAGCACCACTCGATCCCCTGTCCGCGAGAGCCACGAGACGGCCTGCAACAGCGCATCCTGGGGCATGGTCGGGCTATCGGAATCAATCAGGCACACCGAGCTAAAGCCACAGGCAAACAAATCTTCACATGCATGAAGAAGGCGCTCTCCGAAACTGTCGCCTCTTTGCCCGAGGAGCTGAAAGCCGGTGGGGAGAATGCCTTCGAAGGCCGACTCGTCTCCCACCGGCGTGTAAACCACGATCCCAGCGCTGTTGCCGGCTTCGGTCAGCTGCTGAATATTTTCCGTGGTGTCGCGAAGGAAGCAGATGTTGAGCGCCGAGGCCTGTTCGGGAGTGAGCGGAGGGGACAGCCGTGTCTTTACCTTGCCTGGGCGCGGAGCCTTGGCCATCACTGCTAAGGCGCAACGGCTTGGGCCGGCACCTGGCGTGTCCCCTGGTTGAAGTATTTTGTAAGGCAAGAATTCTACCCCGGATTTCCTGTCGAGCTTGGTGGCATTGGCAAACTTCATGCGGCCTTCTTTACGGAAAGCCGCATACCTCGCATTGGGCGGTACCGCGATGTAGGAAATCCGGGTCCCCGGGTCAGCAACTACGGTCGCACACTGCGTACTGATACCAGTTATCCTGCCACAGGCTGACCGTGCCCCAGGGCTGTGAGGAGATCAGGGATTGGAATTCCTCCTGCTTCAGCACCGCCGCCCTGCCGGTTTCGTGGAACCGGGTACTCCAGTCTCCCATCAGGCGGGCAAAAAGCCACATGCAAGAGAGTGGCAGCATGGCGCGCAAGGCCGATGTGGGCTCGGCAATAAAGCAACGGCCACCGGGCCGCAGAGCGGAAAATATCTCCCGCAGCGCCTGCGGACGATCCCCCACCACCATCAAAAGCCGGGAGGCGATGATCGCATCCACCGGCGCCATGGATTCGGAGAGGGCAAGAACATTGGCTTTGACGAAACGGCAGTTCTTCAAGCGGCGGATGTCGGCCCGGTCTTTGGCGCGGGAGAGCAAGCGCTCGGAAAGGTCTACACCCGTAATCTGAATATCAGGGTAACGTTGCGCGAGACTGCAAGCGTAGAAGCCGGGACCACAGGCTATTTCCAGGAGATGGGTTTCGGGGCCGGGCTGGGCGCCGGGCCAAAGTGCGTCAGAGATTGCTGCGGTGTGATCGCGAAAAAGGTGCTCACGACAGAATGCGTAGAACCATGAACATCGTTCAAACAGGCTTTCCGGGTCTGCCGGAAGAGGGCTCGGATATTTCGGGCCAGGAAAGTTGGCTCCCGCGTTCTCAATTCCCATCGTATGTGTCCGATCCCCTAGACAAGATGCTTCGAATCATACCCCGAGCCCGCTTCTGGACCCGATCAAAACCGGATTCTCTGGTTTGATGCGATAGAAGCCAGTTGGTTACTGCGGCAGGTACCGAATCGGCATTCGCCTATTGTGCGCCCGGCTTGGCGACAACAATGTAAACAACCAGGTCTTGCTGGTAAGGAACTTAGCTGCCGGGGGTAGGGTTGGTTCGGAAGCGATTAGCCAGCTCGAACTCGTCGCGCAGTTCAGGCGTCTTGAGGTTTTCACGCAGGTGAGCGAGCCGCTGCTCCAGGGCCAACAGCGCCTCAGCGACTGCTTCTGTGTTGGTATGGGCCACGTCCCGCCACATGGAATAGGGGCTTGCTCCCAGCCGGGTCATCTCGCGCAGCGCCCTCCCGCCGATGGCGCGCAGGTCTGGGGCATCGCCGAAGCGCTCCTCCAACATCGCACTTAGGGCGGTGGAGAGATACTGCGGGAGATGGCTGACCCAGGCGCAGATCTCGTCGTGCCGTCTGGCCTGGATGTCCATGGTGCGGCAGCCGAAGCGCTCCACCCAACTGCGCCACTCCTCGGTCAGGGGATGGCTGGCAAATTCGGTAAAGAGCCAGACGGCACGGGCGAATAGCTCCGCGTCCGCATGGGCGGCGCCGCTTACTTCTTTGCCCGCCATGGGGTGCCCGGGGAGAAAGCCGGCTTGGCCCGGGGCGCCGTAGAGCGGTAGCGCGCGTTCGGAAATGGCTACTTTCACGCTGCCCACGTCGGTTACCAGTTGGTGCGGCTGCAGCAGCGGGGCGAGCCTCTCCGTCCAGTCCAGAATGGTGAAGACCGGCCCACTCAGAAGCACCAGGTCGCTGGAGACCGCCGCGCTGATTGGATCGTCGGCGGCGAAATCGATCGCTCCGCGATCCAGGGCGATTTGCAGTTGGGATGGGCTACGGTCCCAGCCGAGAATCTCGCCCGGGAACTGGGCGGCACGGAGGGCCAGCCCGGTGGATGCACCGATGAGGCCGGTACCCAAGATGGTGATGCGCTGGATGGTCATCGGAGCAATCTAAAGCTCATTGAAGTCCCCGCAGGGACGGCTGAGAGTAGCCCAGCACGGACCCGGATTTCCTGTTGAGCTGGGGTGGAGTCATTGAGCCTCATGCGGCTTTCCGTGAAAGCCACATAAGCAAATATGTCTAGAGCAGCGTACAGGAAATCCGGGGTAGTGCTGGGTTGGAATTGAAAAGGGGCCAGTCCCGTAAGGAGTCTATGTCATAGCAAAGTCCGAGGGAATAGGACGGGTGCCCCAGGTTCGCCAACCTGCCCCGGCTCGCCGTGGGAGCGTACCTGGGCCGAAAACGACGGGGCGTAAGCCACTATCGGTCGTTTTCGAAGATTCTTGAGTCTCCTCGTTGCGTTTCCGGCTCCGCAAAGCTTTCCGAAAAAGAATGCACTTTGTGAGAGAAAAGAGAGATAAGCTCTCCGGCTGGCGCTTTCATGCGGGAAAAAGATTGAGCGAAAAGCGAGAAAAATCCCCGATGGAGGCCGGCATCGGGGACGGTGGCCAAAAATATCAGCGCTATAGAGTCTGCGTGAGAACTAGGAGAGAAACCGCAGGTCCCTCCACTACGCTTCGCTCCGGTCGGGATGACAATTCTTTTGCAGAAAATGGCTTTGGAAGCGGTTGGAGAACTGGCTGTCAATATTCCCACAGAATTGTCATCCCGACCGGAGCGAAGCGTAGTGGAGGGACCTGCGGTTTCTCTCCTAGTTCTCACGCAGACTCTATAGCCCCCACAACCGCACCTGCTGAATCCCCCGTAAATCTGCTTTTGGATCGTAGAGCATCCATCGGATCGATCCGCTCCTCCCATTACACAATCGCTAGGACGAAAGAGACAGAGTCAGAGCGGGAGGCTGAGCGCTTTGTCATCGAAGACGTGGTTTGCGGCTTCAGTAAACGCGATCGTGGGGGCCGTCCCTGCGGGACTCAAATGATCAAATGATCCCTTGCTTCATAAACAGAGCTCTTCAGCCACGTTGCTCCCTGTCAGCCAATCACAGGAACTTCGGCCCTCACGCTCCGGCCCACGACTGGCGCGATAAGGCGCAGCCGGTCCATGAGCTTCTCAAACTGTTCCGGGAACAATGACTGCGCTCCATCGGAAAAAGCCTTGTCGGGATTGGGATGCACTTCCATCAGCAAACCGTCGCAGCCGGCAGCGACCGAGGCCAGGGCCATGGGCGGAACTTTGTCCCGCAGCCCGGTACCATGCGAAGGATCCGCGAGAATGGGCAAATGGGAAAGCTTCTTGATGACCGGTATGGCGGAGATGTCCATGGTGTTGCGAGTGTAGGTTTCGAAGGTGCGAATGCCTCGTTCGCAGAGCATCACGTCGTAGTTGCCACCCGACAGGATGTACTCGGCCGAGAGCAGCAGCTCCTCGAGGGTTGCGGCAATCCCCCGCTTCAACAGCACGGGCTTGCGCACCAGCCCCAGCTCGCGCAGCAGATTGAAGTTCTGCATATTCCGCGCACCCACCTGAAAGACATCCACATAGGGGAGCATCAGGTCGATCTGGGAAATCTCCATCACCTCGCTGATAATCAGCAGCCCGGTGCGCTCGCGGACTTCCTTCAGCAGCTTGAGCCCTTCAAGACCCATTCCCTGGAAGGAGTACGGGGAACTGCGCGGTTTGAACGCTCCTCCGCGCAAAAACGAGGCGCCCGCGGATTTCACCTGCTCGGCAACGGTAAAGATCTGCTCGCGCGATTCGACCGAGCACGGGCCGGCCATGACCACGACCTCCTCCCCGCCCACCTCGACCCCGTTGGGGAAGCGAACGATTGTTCCTTCGGGCCGGAAACCACGCCCGGCCAGCTTGTAGGGCGATGAGATGCGGACCACGTCCGCCACACCGGCCAGTAACTTGAAGTCGTTGTGGTCGAAATGCGAGGGCGTTCCCACGCCCGCCAAAACTGTCTGGATAGCTCCTGTGGTGCGGTGAACATTGAAGCCCACCTGAACGAGACGTTCGATCACCCCCTGGATGTCTTCCTCGGTTGCTGTCTCCAGCATAGCTACTATCATGGTTGCTTTCCTGTCTCTCCCGTCGTACCGGGCCCGTTCTTGCGTTGCGATGCGAGCTCATCCTTTTGCAGTGAGCGCATCACATCAATGATGCGCTCATATATATGGACCAGCTCGATATCCGGGAGCGGCCCGGGATTGGCGGCGCGAACATTCTCGAAGATCACGCGCTCACGGTTCGGCTCGTATACCGGCAACGAGGTGGAGCGCTTCAACTTGCCGATCTCGAGCGCGGCGTGCGCCCGCGCGCTGATCAGCGCCACGATTTGAAGATCCAACTCATCAATCTTCTTTCGCCAGCCATCAATATCCATGAACTTCCCTTGCTCTGTCGTTAGCCCCATCAACATGATACGGTGCCCATGGTCAGTAAGCCTGGCCAGCCTGGACAAGTTCATGCCCGGCTGGCGGCGATCTGCTGTCCTTGCCTCAATCCCTGAAGGAAGGCTGCAACTCTGGCCGGCGCCGTTCCCGGGCCGGACTTCTCTATCAGGGCAACGATTGCGGTGCCAATCGCTGCCGCATCGGCGAACTCGCCCACGGCGGCTACGTGTTCCGCAGTCGAGATGCCGAAACCCACGGCAATCGGCAACTCGGTGAAGTGCCGCAAGCGGTTTACCAGGCGGCGCGCGTCCTCGGCCAGATTCTGCTGCGCACCGGTAATCCCCACCCGGGAAATAGCGTAGACGAATCCCTCGGAGGCATTTGCGATCATCTTCAACCGGTGATCGCTGCTGGTGGGCGCAGCGAGAAAGATAGGCATTAGGCCGTTGTGGTGCATTTCCGTCAGATACTCTTCTGCCTCTTCCACGATCATGTCGGTGATCAATACACCATCTACGCCGCATTGGGCGGCGTGGGCGCAAAAACGTCCCAGCCCGAAACGCAAGATCGGATTGAAGTAGGAGAAGATCACCAAGCCGGCGGAGGGCCTCAGAATGCGCAATTCCGCAGCCAGGGTGAGCACGTCATGCAGAGTCGTGCCGTGGGCAAGGGCGCGCTCGCTGGCCCGCTGGATCACCGGACCATCGGCCAGCGGATCGCTGAACGGTACTCCTAACTCGAGCACGTCCGCGCCCGCATCGATGGCAGCCAGGGCAACGTTGCGCGTGGTCGCCAGATCGGGATCTCCGACGGTGAAGTAAATGACCAGACCGGGCTTCAACCCCGGCTTCCTGTTGAAATCAATCGGCATGCGTCACTCCCGCCAGTTGCAGCTCTCGCGCCATGATGCCCATATCCTTATCCCCGCGGCCGGAGAGATTCACCACCAAGATGTCGTCCTTCGCCAGCTTGGGCGCCAGGCGGATACACTCGGCGACGGCATGCGCGCTCTCGAGCGCAGGCACTATGCCTTCCGTCCGGGCCAATCGCTGGGCTGCCTGCAGGGCTTCTTCATCGGAAGCGGAGACATACTCGGCCCGCCCTGAGTCATGCAGGGCGGCATGCTCCGGCCCGACGGAAGCATAGTCCAGACCGGCGGAGACGGAGTGGGTCAACGAAACCTGGCCGGCATCATCCTGCAATACGTAGGAGTAAGTGCCTTGCAGGACCCCGGGGCTGCCGCCGCTGAATCGGGCGGCGTGGCTGCCCAGCGCCTGCCCCCGTCCCCCCGCCTCGACCCCGATCAGGCGCACATTGGGCTCTTCAATGAAATCATAAAACGCGCCGATCGCATTGGAACCGCCGCCTACACAGGCCACCACTGCGGAAGGCAGCTTGGACTCCTTTTCCAGAATCTGCTGCTTGATCTCCTGCCCGATTACACGATGGAAGTCGCGCACCATGGTCGGGTATGGGTGCGCGCCGAGGACACTGCCCAGCAGATAATGCGTGGTGCGGACGTTGGTGACCCAATCGCGCATCGCTTCGTTGATGGCGTCCTTCAATGTGCGGGAACCGGAACTGACCCCGCGGACCTCCGCCCCGAGCAGGCGCATACGGTATACGTTGAGTTCCTGGCGGCGCATGTCCTCCTCGCCCATATACACGATGCATTCCATTCCGAAGAGAGCGCAGACGGTTGCGGTGGCCACGCCATGCTGTCCTGCACCGGTTTCGGCGATGACGCGATGTTTGCCCATGCGGCGCGCCAACAGCCCCTGGCCAAGACAGTTGTTGATCTTGTGGGCGCCGGTGTGCAGGAGATCCTCGCGTTTGAGGTAAATCTTTGCTCCGCCCAGCTCGCCGGTCAGGCGGGATGCCAAGTACAGCGGGGTGGGACGGCCGGCATAGTCGCCCAGCAGCAAATTGAGGTCGGCGTGAAAAACCGGATCAGCCTGCGCCTCGGCATAGGCTTGCTCCAGCTCCTCCAGAGCCGCCATAAGAGTTTCCGGAACGTAGCGGCCCCCATAGGCGCCAAAACGGCCGGGAACGGTGTGGATGACTGTGCTCACGATTTCCTTTCTCTTTACCGAGAGTCATTGCCCTCAGGGGTTGAAGAGGGAAGGGGAAGAGAAACCGCAGGTCTCTCCCCTCCGCTACACTCCGGTCGAATTCTATTGCAGGTTCAAGTATTTCTCGCCGAAGCTCTTGCGGGCACAACAGAATTGTCATCCCGACCGGAGCGTAGCGGAGGGGAGGGACCTGCGGTTTCTCTTCCCCTTCTCATACACCCTCTTTAGCCCTCGTTATTTCTCCCCGGAGTTACACGGCTGAAGCCGTGCCCCTCGAAGAGAGTTTTTCTCAGCCCACAGAGCCGTACCCTTGCTCTACGGCATCGGAAGCGGCGCCTCAACGATCTCCGCTGCCGCCTGCTGGGCCGACCGGATGAAGGCCTGCACGCGCTCGGGATCCTTCCTTCCCGGTGCGCTCTCGACACCGCTCACCACGTCTACTCCCCAGGGCCGCAAGACGTGAATCGCCTGCTTCACATTCTCCGGGGCCAAGCCGCCGGCCGCAATCAGCCGCAGATGCGGGGCAGCTTGGAGGAAGCTGTTTCGCGCCCCCACCCAGTTGAAGCTGGTGCCGGTGCCGCCCACCGCTCGCTCACTCGAGGAGTCCACCAATACCCCGTCCAGAGAATCGTCCCCGCTTAACTCCGTCAAATGCTGCTCAAACTCCTGGTCTTTATAGTGCAGCACGCGCAAGATGCCCACCCGAACTGGAAACTGGGCAAAATGCTGGCGCAGACGAAACGGCAGAAGGGCGTCTGACGAGCGATGAAGCTGCACCCCGGTCAAACCGCCTTCAGCCACGGTCGACACAATCTCGTCGAAACCTGCATCCACGAAAACGCCATATTTCGCCACCTGGCGGGGCAGCTCTTCCGTGATCCGGCGAACGAGTTTAGCCTCGACCTGCCTTGGGCTTGGCGCAAAAACGAATCCCACTGCGTGTGCACCAGACTCTGCTGCAAAACGCGCATCTTCAAGGTTGGTGTTGCCGCAGATCTTGATCCACATCGTGGGCTCTCACTTGCTCACTGGGCTGCGCTCCCCGGAAATCCGGTCGGCAGCAGCCATAAGGAGGGTTTCTAGCGCTCCACCCGGGTCAGGCTTGCGCATCAGCGACTCGCCGATCAGAAAGGCATGGAACCCCGCCGCCCGCAACCGGTTCAGGTCCTCGGCGGTCTCGATCCCGCTTTCGCTCACGTGAACAGCCGCGGAAGGCAGACGGGAAGCCAGATTGAGCGAGACTTGGAGCTGCACCGCAAAGGTGCTGAGGTCGCGGTTGTTCACGCCGATAGCGTCACAATCCAAATCAAGGACCCGATCCAGCTCTTCGCCGGTATGCACTTCGCAGAGCACGTCCAATTCCAGGGCATGGGCCTGGGCTGCCAGTGCACGTAGCTCGGCATCGTTCAAGGCAGCGGCAATGAGCAGAATGGCGTCGGCCCGATGGGCGCGCGCCTCCAGAATCTGGAACTCATCGAGCAGAAAATCCTTCCGCAGGCAGGGCAGGCTACAAGCCTGAGAGGCCACCTCAAGATTGCGCAAACTGCCCTGAAAGAAGTGCTCTTCGGTGAGCACGGAAAGGGCAGCGGCGCCCCCATCTGCGAACCCCGCGGCCAAGGCAGCTACATCGAAGTCCGGCCGAATCAACCCTCGCGAGGGCGAGGCCTTTTTCAACTCCGCGATCACCGCCGGCCCGTCCGCCGCCTTCTGCCGCAGCGCCCGGGCGAAGCCTCGCGGCTGGTGGGCGGCGGCAGCCTGCTCCAGAGCCCGGGTGGACGCGGCCGCCTTCCGCTCCTCAACTCCGCGCCGGGTGCTGGCCAGGATCTTTGTAAGTTGGCTATCCATGGGCTAGTGTCAGTATATGCTGCTGGGTGGCCCGGCCTATGCCGACCGCTTGCACCAACTCTTCCCATACCGGCATCGAAGCAGTTGTATATGAATCATTTCCCTCCACCCTGGGCGAATTCGGCAGAAGCGGCGGCTCTGGGGCGGCGCCTTCGTTCCGCGCCCCGCTCGCTGCTGATGCTGGACTATGACGGTACCCTCGCGCCCTTCCATATGGATCGCTTCGCGGCCGTTCCGTACCCGGGAGTGGAGGACAGGCTGGCGACTCTCTCCGGGCTGGCCCGGGTTCGCCTGGTGCTGATCTCGGGCCGCCCCGCCCGTGAGCTTCGCAGCCTTTTGCCGGCCAACACCAGCGCTGAAATCTGGGGCAGCCACGGCCGGGAGCAGCTGGAAAGCGACGGCTCTTACCGGCTCTTCCCACTTGATCCCATACAGCGAGCCGGTCTGGAACAGATGGCGCGGGAGATGACCGCGCTGGGCTTTTCAGAAGCACTTGAGATTAAACCCTCCTCGCTGGCGATCCACTGGCGAAGCGTCGCGCCCGCCACGCAAGAACAGATTCGCTCCTCCATTGAGTCGGTCTTTAACCGCATCGCCCAACCCGGCGGACTGCACTTGCTGCCCTTTGACGGTGGTCTAGAGCTGCGTTCGACGGACCGCACCAAGGGGACTGCGGTAAGGCAGATCCTGGCGCAAGAACCAGCCGCCGTCCCGGTGGCCTACCTGGGCGACGATCTCACCGATGAAGATGCCTTTGCTGCAGTTGGTGACCGGGGCCTCTCCATCCTGGTGCGCACCGAGGTGCGCGCTTCCTGTGCCCGATTTTGGCTGCGGCCGCCGCAAGAGCTGCTGGAGTTTCTCGACGAATGGATCGCCAATTGCGAAAACCCCGCCCCAGTGGCAGGCACGCCGGCGGAGGCTTCCCGATGAAGTCTCCCCATCTGGTGCTGGTTTCCAACCGCATCCCCATCACCTTCACCACCGAGGATGGAGTACTCAAGGGACAGCCCAGCAGCGGCGGCCTGGTCAGCGCGCTGGAGCCGCTGCTGAAAGACCATGGCGGCATCTGGGTAGGTTCGGGCGGAACAGAAGACTCACCGCGCATCCGCAAGATTCTTGAGAAGGCCAGTGGGAACAATCCTTACCGGTACGCTCCGCTCTTCCTGACCGAAGAGGAGCAAAGCAATTATTACGAAGGCTTCTCCAACGAAATTGTGTGGCCGCTCTTCCACGACCTGCAATCGCGCTGCAATTTCGATCCCAATTACTGGGAGTTCTACGCCCGCGTGAATCGCAAGTTCGCGGATGCGGTGGAAAAGGCGTCGAAGCCGGACGACCTGATCTGGATTCACGACTACCAGCTTATGCAGGTGGCCAAAACGCTCCGCTGCCGGCGGCCGGCTGCACGGCTCGCGTTCTTTCTTCACATACCGTTCCCCTCGCCCGACATCTTTGCCAAGCTTCCTTGGCGGACGCAGATTCTCCAAGACCTGCTGGCGCACGACCTGCTGGGCGTGCAGACTGGGCGCGACCAGCGAAACCTGATCGCGTGCATTCGCAGCTTCGTTCCTTCAGTCAAGATCTCGGGAAAAGGGGAGAGCCGCATAGTCGTCAGCGGGCACGGGCGCACGCACATCGAGGCCTTTCCGATCAGCATTGACTACCGCGCCTTTGCCGAGCAATCCGCGTCCGAACCGGTGCTGGAACGCGTGAAGCAGATCAAAGCCAAAACCCATGACATTCAGATCACGGTCGGCGTCGACCGCCTCGACTACACCAAGGGTATTCCCGAGCGGATCAAGGCCTTCGGCAACTTTCTACGCCGTTACCCGGAGTTCCACCGCAAGGTGGAACTGATTCAGATTGTCGTCCCGAGCCGCGAAGGCATACCTCGCTACGACCAGCTCAAGCGCGAGGTGGAGCAGCTGGTGACGCACGTGAACGGTGAATTCAGCGAGCCGGGCTGGGTACCCATCAATTTCATTTACCGGTCGGTGCCGCGAGACGAATTAGTCGCGATCTATCGGGCAGCCGATGTCGCTCTTATCACCTCGCTCAAAGATGGCATGAACCTGGTGGCCAAAGAATACTGCGCCGCCAAGACGGAAGTGAACGGCGTGCTGGTTTTGAGCGAATTCGCAGGCGCGGCCCCCGAGCTTCGCGTTGGCGCGATCGTGGTCAACCCAAACGATGAAGTGGGAGTCGCTGCGGCGCTAAAGCAGGCTTTGGAGATGCAACCGGCGGAGCGCCGGCGGCGCATGCTTCGCCTGCGCCAACAAATTCGCCAAGCCGACATCCTTACCTGGCGCGACCGCTTCTTCCATGCTCTGGAAAAGACACGAGCTTCTGCGGCAGGGCGAACCAGGTTGGAGAGAAATTAAATTGGTGCCGAAGAAGGGACTCGAACCCCCACACCCTTGCGAGTACATGGACCTGAACCATGCGCGTCTGCCAATTCCGCCACTCCGGCACGATACGATCCAGCGCGATCGGCTGGACAGGCAGCAACCCCTAGTGTACAAAAGCCAGCCCTGATGTCAAACGCAGCGGGGATGCCTAACGGCTCACCGGCACCTGAACGGCAATCGCTTCCAATTGCGCCAGATGATTCAGATCGTGTCCGGCGATAGTCTCAACGAGTTCGCGGAAGGTCATATCCCCGCGCTCCGGATGCAGAAGCCGCTTGGACATGGCCTCCGCCGGCAAGGAGCGCAGCAGCATCAGGTTCCATTGGCGCAGGCACGAGAACGTCATCATGGCTGCTTGTGCATCATAACCAGCATAGCTGCGCGCCCACAGCTCCTGGTCGAAGGGCTGAATGACGTGATGATCTTCCGCCAGAGCCTGGCGCAGTCGATAGCCAAAGGCTATTTCGCAATCCGCGAGATGGCACAAGATTTCCAGTGGGCTCCATTTTCCTGGAGCCGGCGATTCTTCGATGCGCACCGGACCGAGCGCAACGGAAAGCTGTTCAAGATGCCTGGCCGTAGTAGCCACCACTTTGAGAGGATCGCGAGTACCTAGCTGTCGTGCATATGGATTCATCCCATTACAATATCGTTAACGGGCGCCTCTGCTCAAACTTCCCGAGGTGAGGTTACTAAAGAGCTCATCGGCAAACGTGCAACCAGCAATCTCGGGGAACCGCCAACCTAAACACTGTATGAGTCCGAGACAGCGATCCGTTCTCGGCGAGGTACGAATGACGCCCAATCCTCACGCCATCCCTGCAGACCAGGCCAAAGAAATCCGCCGTTTATCTCACGACCTAAGCAATGCGCTCGAGATCATCGTGCAGGCTAATTACCTGCTGGGTGCTATGTCGCATGACGAGTCCGCAAAACAGTGGGTACAACTCCTTGACAACGGCGTGGTGCAAGCCGCCCAGATCAACCGCACTCTCCGCGACTATATCGTCGCTAACAGCTAGGGGAAAGCCGCAGATCTCTTCGCACGCTTCTCAGAGATCTGCGGTTTCTTGATGAGCGGGAATACTCTAGACGAGCTTGGCGTCCAGCGTGATCTCGGTGTTGTTCTTGAAGAGCCGGGAAATCGGGCAGCCGGTCTTGGCGTCCTGTGCCGCCTTGTCGAATGCGGCCTTGTCCGCCTTCGGCACCTTGGCCGTGGTTGTCAAGAGGATTTTGGTGATTGTCGGCCCGGCATCTGTCTTATCAAAGGTCACAGACGCTTTGGTCTCTATTGATTCCGGCGGCAGGTTGGCGGTGGTGAGTTGGGCACTCAGCGCCATGGTAAAGCAGCCCGCATGGGCCGCCGCAATCAGTTCTTCCGGGTTAGTGCCGATACCATTCTCGAATCGAGTGCCAAACGAGTACTGGCTGTCTTTCAATACCCCGCTCTGGGTCGAGATCGTGCCTTTGCCATCTTTCAGGCCGCCGTGCCACACCGCGCTTGCTGTGCGCTCCATATGAAACTCCTCTTGAGGCGAATTGGGGAATAGGAAAGCTCCAACGAGCGCCCGATCCCCCGTCTCATTGTATTGATGTCTGCAGCGTCCTCCGGGCAGCCGGGTGGCAGAATTCTTGAGAATAAAATCGGGCGCCGCGCCAGACTACTCTCTCCAAATTGAGTCCTGGAGAAGTCTGTGGCATAGGAGAACCCCATAGGAACAGGACAGCTGAAAACTACCCAGGATGCAATCCTGGGGCAGTTCTACCTCTGAAATGGGAATATTCGCGTTTCGGGGCAGCCAACCATCGCATACGGCGCCTACGGCACGGCTGAACCCGTGCCCTTCGTCGAGACTTTTCCGCAGCCTGTTTAGCCGATGGAGCCCTGCCGGGCCAGCGGCAACGATACCATGCGCACCTGCTCTGTCTGGCTGGCCGCGTCGTGCATCACCAGCCGGCCTTCGAGCAGGTAATATCCCTGCTGGTCGCGGCTGCGGGCAGGCCCGCGCACGATCGTTCCCTCAAAGGAGAACCACACGCCGTGAACCTGGCGCGTGGTGAAAGCTAATTGCTGCCCCGCCAACCGGCTGGTGGCGAAAAAGAAGGTAAGCGGCGTGCCCTCGTCGCTCTCGCGATCACCCAGCCGGGTGATGAAGCCGCTCAGCCGGTCAGGCTGCAACTCCACATCGATCCGGCCCCCGGACCCTAACGAGTAGGTTCCAGAGGCCTCCAGAGGGAGCATGGTCCGGCCGCTCGACCGAGTGCCCATGTCGAGATCATCGTCCACCTGGTTATAGCCACGCCTATGCAGCACTGGGTCCCGCGTCTGGATCTGCGCCGAAAGCGGAGCCGCCGCGAGCAAGACGAGCAGGACCAAATTGACGGGACGCACATGGCACCGCAAAAATCGCACAATTACCTCTACTGGGCCGCTTGCCCGCTCATGCTCTGCTTTCGGGCAGCTTCAAACTCGTCTCCGGGCTTCCAGGTTACGGGCGCCGAGGACAAAGCCTGCCACCCTAGTAAGAACCCGAACTGAGCCAATCTGGCATCGGCGCGGAAGTCCATATCGGCTTTATATTCGTCGCTGGGACGATGGTACCGCTGGTTGTCGTAGTCTTCCTTTTGCCGCTCTCCCCATTCCGCCGTATGACCGGCAAAGAGCGTGCCTTCATCGATCGAAAACGCCGGTACGCCGTAACGGGCAAAGCTGAAGTGATCGGAGCGATAGTAGATTCCCGCCATGGGCGCCCGGTCAGGCTGGATCTGAAGACCGAAGGCGGCCGCCGTCTTCTCCACCACAGGGTAGAAGCTGGTCCGCTCTGCACCATTCGCCACCACCGAGGTGGGCACTCCAATGGGCAGCAACTCGTCGAAGTTGAGGTCGAGCGAGAAGTCGCGAATAGGCTCCGGAGGATGCATGCCCAGGTATTTAGACCCCAGCAGGTTCTGTTCTTCCGCGGTCACCGACGCGAAATAGACATTGCGCGGCGGAGGGGTTTTCGCTGCGGCGTAAGCCCGCACCATTTCGAGGATGATGCCGCAGCCAGTTCCATTGTCCACAGCTCCGTTGAAGATCTTGTCCCCGACCGCCGTGGGATCGATGCCCAGGTGATCGTAATGCGCGGTGTATAGAACGTTGCCCCCTGGACTCGAATCGGCTCCCGGCACCATGGCAATCACATTGTCCGATTCATACTTCCTCACCCGGCTGGTGATGTGCGCCTGGAGACGGAGGGGCAGATTCACCGCCTTGAACCCACGCTTGCCTGCCGCCTCGATCATTTGATCCACGTTCATGCCGGCGGCCGCAAAGAGCTTGCGCGCAACGTCGAATTGTATCCAGCTAGCGGCCCGAAGATTGGACAGCGGATCGCCGCGCAGGTACGAGACCTCTGTCGATTCCGAGTTGAGCAATACCTCCCAGCCATAGCTCGCGAGGTCGGTCCGGTGAAGGATAAGGACACCCAGAGCACCCCTGCGCGCCGCCTCTTCATACTTATAGGTCCACCGACCGTAGTAGGTGAGGGACTTGCCGTTGAAGAAGTGATCGTCATTCGAGGGCGGCTGGTTGACGATGACGAGCAGGATTTTGCCTTTGACGTCGACGCCGGCGTAATCATCCCAGTGATACTCGGGCGCGTCGATTCCGTAACCTACGAAGACGATGGGAGCATCTATATCGACGGCCGGCGCACCTGTCTGATCCTTGGTCAAATAATCGTCCCCGTACTTCAGATGGATAGGCGCGCCAGTGGCGGGAACCACGGTGAAACTGGTCTTATCCACTTCTGTGTGCACAGCCATGAGAGGGACCTTCTGAAAATAGGTGCCGTTCTCACCCGCCGGCCGGGCGCCGGCCAGAGCGAACTGGGTGGCGATGTATTCTGCCGCCAGTTGGCCTCCGCGTGTGCCCGGACCGCGACCCTCCAACAGATCGCTGGCCAGGAAGCGGACGTGAGCACGAATCTTCTCCGGGTCGATGCTTGCAGCAGCCTGGCGCGCAGCGGCTGGGACCCCAGCCATTTCGGGCACTTCGGGCATTGCTGGTTGCTCGGCCCGCAGGGTAAGCCCGAACAGAGCCGTTAGCGATAGCACAGGATAAAGGAATTTATTCATCTCATCTCACGGTTATGGGGCATGATCTGCAGCCGCTGGAGGATCTTGCGTGCCAGCCCGGTCAGCGGCAGGCTGCCCAGTTCAGAACTCTTTGCCCATTGGCGAGGATATCGCTCGGCCGGCCAGCGATGCCTAGCCTCGTGCTCAGAAAAACGCAGCACCTGAACACGGTAATTGGTCACAGTGATGGCATGGCGCAGCGCGATCTCTACCCGCTCTTGATCCTCCGGCTGCATCGCCACTTCCGGGAGCTCCCACATGCCGGGCATCAGCGAGGCTGACAAGGGACGGCGCTGGAGCAGCACTTGCGTTGTGCCCGCATGGTCGCGACGCAGCAGGGCATAAGCAATCTGCCGGCTGCGCATCTTTTTGGGCGGCGGCGCCTGGTGCTCGCCGCGGGTGGCACAGAATGGCTGCACCGGACATTGCAGGCACAACGGCCGTTGGGGCAGGCAGACCGTGGCTCCCAGCTCCATCATCGACTGGTTGAAATCTCCAGGGCGCCCGGGGTCGACCAGACTGGCGACGCGATCGCGAAGCCATTTTGCCTGGGCAGCGCGCGTCGCCGGCTTTTCGTCCGCGGGAAAGACGCGTAACAGCACGCGCTCGACATTGCCGTCGACCACCGCAACCCGCTCGCCAAAGGCAATGCTGGCGATGGCCGAGGAGGTATATTCTCCTATCCCCGGCAGCTTCCGCAGCTCCGCGGCGGTAGTGGGCAAGGCGCCTTGGTGTTCCTCCACAACCACCTGCGCGGCCTGGTGCATCATCTTGGCGCGACGGTAGTACCCTAGCCCGCTCCACGCTGCCAGCACAGCTGGTTCTTCCGCCGAGGCAAGAGCGCCAACGGTAGGAAACAAGGCCAGAAAGCGTGCGTAGTAATCGAGGACGGCTGTCACCCTGGTCTGCTGCAGCATGATCTCTGAGATCCAGATTCGGTAGGGGTCAGCGGTTCGCCGCCAAGGGAGATCGCGCGCGTGGGAATCGAACCAGGCCAATAGCTCTCGCTGAAACTTCCGGATCGCTACCGGGCGAGGACCCACCATGGGTCGAATGTATCAGAGGGACGCAGGCTTCTAACCCTATCCTTTGGACGAAACTCGGGTGGGTTCACCTATGGCGATTGCGGCTGCTCGGTGTGCACGATGAGGATCCAACCCGATCCGACTTGCTGCCAGACGCTGATGGCAGTAAAGGTCTGGAGCGGCCCACTGGCCGGGGAGATCTGCAGGGTATAGTTGACCGTCATGTCCGCGCCGTTTGGCTTCACCACCATGTTGGTGATGGTGAAATCACCGATGTTCAGCCCTTGCAAATACGGCAGGACCTGGCCTTTGCTGAGAACCTTGCCGCCCACGTTGTACATGACATTGGCGGCGAGCATTCCCGTGATCTGCTGCCAATTCTTGGCCTTCACCGCGGACCAGAAGAGCCGTTCAAACTGCTCCGCGCTGGTCGTACTCTTGAGAGTGGGTGGTTTCTTTTCTCCATAAATGGTGCAGCCGCTCAGGCCAACGGTAGCCAGGGCGGCAGCAAGCACACTTGCAATCCAGATCTTGCGCATCGCTCTCATTGGAGCACAAAAAAGGCTGCCTTTGCGGGCAGCCTTTCTGCACTCCTCTTGCCGGGAAACGCTTAGTCTCCCATAACCGGCTCTTTGCTGTCTGCCGGGGTTGGCTTGGGCGCCGGAGCGATCAGCGTGTCGAGGGGAATGAAACCCTCTTTCGGCTTCTCTCCCAACACATGCTCGCGATAGAGCCGCGCCATCTTGGCATTTTCTGCGTCCGCCTTGATTTTCGAGTCGCGCGCTTTCAGTTTCTCCTCGCGCGCATTCTTGGCGATACCCAGCTTATCCAAGGTGTCGTTGGCGTGAGCGTCCACGTGATCCTGGTTGAGAACCAGCGTGTGGGCCGAGCTTTGCATGCTGACCTTCTTGCCACCGGCAAAGATCTCGTGCCGGCCATGCTCCTCGTACCACTTGGTCAGTGTCGCGGTCATATGCATCTTCTCGATAATGTTGCGCCAGCCCACGCCGGTGTTGTAGGCGCAGAATGAGATCTCGCCTTCCTGCGTGGCGTAGGGAATGATGCACTGCTCGGTGCGGCGGAAGTCGTAGTTGAAGAGATCCTGGAACCACATGCCGGCGATAAATAGGAAATTCCAACGATCGGCACGCCGCTTCTCAATGTCCGCCATGGTGCGATCGCCAGTGACCTTGCCATAATTGCGGCCGGTGGCGCCGAAGCACTTATCGAACTTCTGCAACAGATCGAGAATCTTGAAGTGGGTGGGCGACTTGGTGGGGTCGTAATTGCGCAGTAGAGCCAAGGTTACGCCGACGACGGAGAGGAACTTGCCCCGAGCCGCGTCGTTTATCTTGGCAACGTCCTTGGCCAGCCGATCGGCGTTCAGGAAGGCCGTGACGGGCACCGCTTCCTTGGTCTCCTTGTCGATCATCAGGGCCATACCGATACCGCAGTTGGGATGGCATCCGCAGGAGAGCTGTCCCCAGTCCGCATTGGGACCATGAACCAGGTCGGCCCAATCGGAGAAGGTGCTCATGAAGCTGATGGGGAACCAGTCGCGAGTGGGTTCGCCGAGGCCGGTCTGGTTCTTGACGTCATGGGCCATGTGGCTGAGGGTGTAGCGCTGCGCCACCCGGCGCTCGTCGCTGACGTCCTCGTCGCGCCCGGTAAAGGAAACCGGCTGGAAGCTGAGAAAGTTGATCTTCTTCGGATTATCCAGCGCGAATTGGATAATATGGCCGACCTGCTCGTTATTGATGCCGTTGATGATGGTGGTTACGGGGACAATGTCGACACCGGCTTCGTGCAGGTTGTGAATGGCCTGCAGCTTGACGTCGAAAAGGTTGCCGACCTTGCGATGCGAGTTGGCCGCATTGCCAATGCCATCGAACTGAAGATAGGCATAGCGCAGACCCGCCTCAGCGGCGGCGCGGCATAGCTCCTTGCTCTTGGCAAACTCGATGCCGTTGGTGGCGGCCTGCACCGAGTTGTAGCCGACCTTGCGGGAGTAAGCGATCGCATCCAGGAAATAGGGCGATAGCGTCGGCTCTCCGCCGGAGAACTGGACCGACATCTGGCGCCGGGGCTTGATGGAGATCGCGTTGTCGAGCATGGTCTTGATCTCGTCCCACGTCAACTCATGGACAAAGCCGACCTGGTTGGCGTCCATAAAGCAGGGATCGCACATCATGTTGCAGCGGTTGGTCAGATCGATGGTCAGTACTGAGCCACGGCCATGGGTCACGGTAGATGTGCCATGGTTGTGCAGGGTCTCATCGTTGTGGGCCTTGATGTCGCGGCCGGGAAAGACCTCTTCCAGATGACGGAAGAACTCCGTGTCAATGGCCATGACATCCTCAAAGTGGCCATGCTTGGGGCAGTCTTTCACCATCAGGATCTTGCCGTCGCGCTCGATGATCTGCGCCTTGATCTCGCCCACCTTCTCGTTGAGCAGCACTTCGTGGGGCAGCTTGCCATCGATGATCTGCTGGCGGATCTCGGGTACGCACTTGGGGCAAAGAGAATCGGTGCTGCGCGGCCAGCCAAGCGGAGGCTTTTCTTTCTGATAGGACTTCAGCAGCGGCTTCTCCGACCACTTGGGTGTGAAAGAGGCATTGGGGCGGATGCGGTTCACTCGTTCAAAAACCGACCACGCGCCTTGGGCAAGAATCGTTACCGCTCTCTCGGAATATTTGACGGCTCTGGACATGAAGTCTCCTGATCTAATTGATGCTGAAAACGCTGGGGCCGGAGGCACTGAAGAATCTGATAGATGGACCTGGTCAGCCTGGTCCGATCCAGTTATAGATTACGAGCTTCACTCGACAGACCGAAACGAGTCCCGTTGAACTGCGAGAATACCGAGCCGGACGGCAAAGTATTGATTTGAACGGCTGTGGGGGCGACTACGACGGTGGCGATCTGGAGTCCGGGCCACCTATGGGTTATTCCTGGGACGCGCCGCCCTCGGCGATGGCAACGCGGTTGATGATTCTTTGCACGATGACCACCTGGACGTTCACGTGCCGCGCCAAATCGGGCGTAAATTCGGTGATCGCATTGCCGATGGGATCCGTGGCCAACGAAGTGGCGATGCGGGCCGTGCTCGCGCCAAAACTATGCTTGCGGCCGGGGACATACACATTGCCCAGAGAGTTGGTGCAAATGGTGCCCAAGACGGTGGCGTAGTTGAACATCGGCACTCCCTCGTCGCTCTGAGAGATGACTATCTCATCGAGGACATGAAGGATGCGCCGGCGCACCGAGACATTTGGCATGCGATGGTAGTGCGGATCCTGGTGGGCAAGGGACGGAATGAGAAAGGTGCTGAAGAATTCACCCGTCATATCCTGGGTGAGGGACACAGCGGCATTCTTGCCAAATCCTCGAAATCCAGGTCCATCAGCGTTATGGGAGTCGGTGGCAACGCTGAACGCGGAGACCCAGCCGATGGTCAGCAGGTTGAAGGGATCGCTTACATTCCTGGCCGCCAGGATGAACTTCTGCCTGGGGGTGAGTGGAAGCGGAGCGGAGGAGTTGAGGAAGCGCGCGAACATGTTGATATTGGGCTGGCAGCTCATGACCCTCTCAGCCGGGCTGGAAGCATCGGGCTGGCATGCGGGGAGCGTGCCGGGAATGTTGCGGCGGCTGCCTTCGGGAACCGGCATTCTTCCCGGCGCGCCTGCGCTTACCGGTGGGAATCCCGGACGGCTGGAGCTCTTTTGGCCGTGACCGATAACTCCCTCCCCTGACCGGCTAGCGGGCTCGGGGTTACTCACACCCGGTTCCTGAACGGGCTGCGGCGCATCGGGCAGGTGGCCGGACTGTGTTGAGGGCTGGGCTGGCTGCTGCGCGGAGAGAAGCGGGCGTCCTGGCAAGATGGCCGCCAGTAGGAGAGTTCCGCTGAGAACGCTTCTGGTCATGGATCTCGATAACAATCCCACGTCCGCTGAAGGTTATATCCGGCAGGCGGGGGGAGGCGGAGAAAGCCGCGCAACTGTTAGGATGCCGGATCGCCGATCACAAATAAACAACAGATACCGGTGACGGCAGCGCAAGAGATTTGTTCACTTTCTTCTTTAGGAGGCGCTGCGCAAGCGGTGGCCTGGTTTACTCGAGGCGAAGCTTTTGCATGATAGGGACCTTGCGAATAACGTCGGGCAGGAACTCCAGGACAAGATTGCCCCCTGCGTCGGTGGCGATCGACGTAAGGAAAGTGAGGCTGACTACCCTGGCGGTAACGCTGGGTTGGGGGTAGTAGGTCACTACCAGGGCAGCGGCGGCCGCACGGCCGGCAATTCCGGAATAATTGAATTGATTCTCGCCGTCATCCCCGCGGCGAATAAATGCCTGCTTGGCAGAAAGCAGGCCGCGACGGACGAGGTTGCCGTGGGCGATCCGGTAATAGCGTGGATCCTGATGAAAGGCGCCGGCAAAGAGTCCGTCGGAGAGGACCCGCACGCTGGCGGAGCGCAGCATGGATGCGCCAAACTTTTCCCCGAATGCTCCGGCATCTTTGCCGTACTTGGGGTCGGTGTTGAAGAGTTGCTCGTAGCTGGCGGAGTAGAGGGCTGGAAGCAACGTAAAGGGGCGGGCAACCTCGGTGAATGAAAAGACCAGTTTGTCCGGAGCAGTGAACTGGTACTCCGTCTGTCCGGGCTCAATGACCTGCGCGAACCTTCGCGCCGGTGGGCGCGGGGAGAAGGCAGTTGTCGGCCGGGCGCTGGACGCAAAATTTTGCGCCGGCGGCTGGGCTTGCGACTGGGGCTGCGGCGCGTCGGGCAGAGCTGCCGCCAACGCTGTCCCAGCAGGCCCGGAGACCGTTTGCCCGCGACCAACGCCGCCGCATGCGATGGCCAAAACGACGATACCCAAGCGCCGGCACAGCGGCAAGAACGTGGTCAAGACATCCCTTCCGGCTTCCAGGTTCATCGTTCTCCCAGTATTCGTGAGCCAAAGGGCCGAGGACTCAAAGGCTTCGTTCTCCAGCTAGTCGAGTGGGTTACTCTACCTGTGTACCGGCGAGAAGCCCGAACGGATTGGGCTCCCGGGTGCTCCATACGCCCGGTACGGTTAAGATGCAAAAGTGAGGGATTATGGTTCACCAGGCGTTCGATGCCAAAGGAAGCGGCCGCTTTGAAGATTTTGGGAAAAAGGTGGACGAGCGCCTCAACCAGGCGATGCCCAGGGTCGAGGAAGAGCTGAAAAAAGTAATTGCCTTTCTCAATGACCAAGTGGTGCCTCAGCTGCGGCAGGATTCCGCGCAGGCGCTCAACGCGGCCGCCGACCGGCTGCGCAAATTGGCCCAACAGCTTGATGATGGACCTGGCGCCGGAGCGCGGTAAGGTGACGCTGGTAACCGGCAAGCCTCGCCGGGCGCTACGCACACTGCCGCAAATGATTTTGCTCAGCGCGGCGATGGCATTGGGCACCGGATGCCGCCACAAACCGGCGTCCGTCGCCGTAGCGCCACCCCCGCCTCCGCCGCCCCTGGGCGCTCCAGGCCCTTCAGTTACCCCTGCTCCATCCTCTGCGCCGGCTTCCGTTCCGAGCGGTGTACCCGCTACGGTAGCCGACAACCCGGCGGATGCCGAGTTCGTCAGCTCGCATCCGGTGATCTACAGCGAGGAGGGAATTGCCAGCTGGTACGGCCCCCCCTACGACAAGCGGCGGGGCGCTAACGGTGAGATCTTTGACAAGAATGCACTGACGGCGGCTCATCGAACGCTACCCATGAATTCGCTGATCAAGGTCACGAACCTGTCAACCGGGCAATCGGCCATCTTGCGTATCACCGACCGCGGGCCGTTCGTTCCCGACCGGATGCTTGATCTATCTCTGGCATCGGCGAAGGCGATCGGAGTGTGGCGGCCTGGCGTAGCCCGGGTGCGGGTGGAGGTATTCGCTGCGCCGGCGCCTATCGACCACGGCGGCCGTTGGTGCGTGCAGATTGGCGCCTTCAAGAATGAAAAAGGAGCGTTTCAGCTGCGCGACCAGCTCACCCGCAAATACCGCACGGCGAATGTGATCGAGTTCACCGGTCCCACCGGCCATTGGGTGCGCATCCGCCCGCTGGACGACGATAAGGGACGCGCGGTCGAGATTGCCCGCGAACTGCAGCCCAGAGAGGGCGAAGCATACCTGGTTCGGCTTGATTGATGATCGCATCAGCAGTTTCGCACCTGGTGTACACACTTCCGCCCGGGGAGCTGGAAAAGGCCCGGTCTCTCTACTACTGGCGCACCGCTCTCGACTTCGGCTCAACCTTCTGGAGCATTCTCGTTCTGCTCGCGGTGCTCAATTTCCGCTGGGCCGCTGGTTTGGGAGCGTGGGCAGTGGCGGTTACACGCAAGCCGTGGCTGCAGGGGTTTTGCTTCGCCCCGCTGATCTTGCTGCTGCTGTCAGTGGCGCAACTGCCACTCGCCATCCTGGGCCACCACATCTCGCTTAGCTACGGTCAGTCCATCCAGGGTTGGGGCAGCTGGTTTGGGGACTGGGGCAAAGCGCTGCTGCTTGATCTGATCTCCGGAACTGTTGTTCTCACCGTGCTCTTCGCCCTCATCCGGAGATCCCGTCTCTGGTGGCTCTGGTTGTGGCTACTATCGCTGCCCGTGCAGGTGCTGGTCGTCTTCGTCCTGCCCCTGGTCGTCGACCCCATGTTCAATCACTTTGAACCACTGGCGCAGACTCATCCCCAATTGGTGCAGCAACTGGAACGAGTGGTCGCGAAGACCGGGGTTTCCATTCCGCCTTCTCGCATGTTTCTGATGAAGGCCAGCGAAAAGTACACCAGCTCGAATGCCTACGTGACGGGATTTGGTTCCTCACAGCGCGTCGTGGTTTGGGATAACACCATCAAGAACTCCCCTCCGGACGAGATCTTGATGGTCTTTGGCCATGAGCTCGGCCATTATGTGTTGCACCATATCGAGCGCGGCCTCGCCATGGGAGCAGTGCTGTCTCTCTTCTTCTTATGGATCGGCTCCCACTTTGTGCGTTGGCTGATCAAGCGCTACGGACCGCGCTGGCATATCGCTTCGCTCGAAGACTGGGGGGCGACAGGAGCGTTGCTACTGGTGCTGGCCATTCTTTCGTTTGCCGCCGAGCCCATTGCCAACGGCATCAGCCGCGCTCAGGAGCACCAGGCGGACGTCTTCGGACTCGAGGTGGTGCACGGCATCGTTCCCGACCCGCAGAAAGTGGACGCAGAGTCGTTCCAGCGGTTGGGGGAGCAATCGCTCGAATATCCTTACCCATCGCCGTTCGTTGTCTTCTGGACCTACACCCATCCGCCGATCGCGGCTCGCGAGGCATTTGCTGCACACTACGACCCGTGGAAGCCGGGTGGACACCCACGATACTTCAGCAAGTAGGATGATTACGACATGCCCTGTTTATTCTGCAAAATCATCGCCGGCGAGATTCCTTCCAAGAAGGTCTTTGAAGACGATCTAACCTACGCCTTCAGAGACATCAATCCCCAGGCGCCGACGCACATTCTGGTGGTACCACGCAAACACATTGCATCGCTGGCTGAGTCAGAGACCGCAGATCAAAATTTGATCGGATATCTTCATCTGGTTGCCGGAAAAATTGCCAAGAGCGAAGGACTCACAAAAGGCTTCCGCACGGTGATCAACACCGGGCCTGATGGCGGTCAGACTGTGGACCATCTTCACGTCCACCTGCTCGGCGGACGGGCCATGGTTTGGCCTCCCGGCTAGAGATTCTGCAGAGACGTACCTCTCGTTCCCTCGCCAAAGGCGAGGGAACGAGAGGCAGACCCCGGCCTGAGTTTCGTACGAGGAGTTCTCACGCAGCGTGCAGAGGGTTATTCAGCCCGCAAGGCCTGCATAGGTTCCGTTGCGGCGGCGCGTCTTGCCGGCCACCAGGCCGCGAATAGTCCAGTTAGCAACAGCACGCCGCACATGCACGCCAGCGTGAGTGGATCCCGCGGTGCGATGCCAAAGACCAGGCTCTGCAGCAAATGCGCTCCGGCGAGCGCACCGATCACACCAACCACCAGACCGAGGACAATCAGCTTTCCCGCATCGCGCAGCACCATGCGGATGATGTCTCCCCGTTGTGCGCCCACGGCCATGCGCACCCCGATTTCCTTGGTCTGGCGCGCCACCGCGAACGACAGGACTCCGTAGAGGCCAGCGGCTCCCAGCACCAGGGAAATAAGCCCAAAGGCAGAAAGCAAGATCATGCTGAAGCGTTGTTGGGCCACCGACGCGCTGACTACCTCGTCGAGCGGTTCGACGCTCAGCAATGGAGTATGTGCGTTGTCCATGAAGATGCGCCGGGCAGCAGTCGCAACATCCACCTGAGAGGACTTGGTGCGCACGATCCAGCTCATTCCCAGTAGACCATTAAACATCTGGGTCTCCCGATCCGGAAGCTGGGCGGCCGGCAGATACATGACCCCCGGTGTGGGCTGGTCGAGGCCGGTTTGCTTGATATCGCCAGACACGCCGACAATTTCGCGAACTTGATCCGCGAAGTCAGGACCCATCATGGCGCCGATGTGAATGTGCTGCCCGATGGGGTTCTCCCCTTTGAAATAGGTGCGAACAAATTGTTGGTTCACGATCACGACCGGCGCGGAGCCATGGCTATCCGACTGGGTGAATGACCGCCCGGACACCAGGGGAACCCGGAGTGCGTCGAAATAGTGTGGAGTAATGCCGATGTACTTCTCGTCGCCGTGGGCATCTTTGCGGTCTTTGCTGCGCCCAATAATGTCGAATGACAGATCGGCAACCAACTGTGTGGGCAGATTGGACACCGCGGCCGCTGAGGCGACTCCCGGAATGGCCTCGAGCCGCGCGGTGAGTTCGTCCAGGCGCCGCCCAAGCAAGGCGCTGCTCGCGGCCTGCTCGTCGGTGAAGGCGTTCTTGAAGGTCATGACATTGCGCGTATCGAAGCCGGGCGGAGTATGCACCAGCTTCCAGAAACTAGTCAGCAAAAGAGCCGCAGCCACCATCAGCACCAGCGACACGGCCACCTCGCTGACCACCAGGGCCTTCTGCGCCAGGTGGCGGCCACCGGCGATCTGCGTGGTGTTGACGCGCAGCGACTCACTCAACTGTGTACTGCGGCTTTCGAATGCCGGAACCAGGCTGAAGAGCAGCGCGCAGCCCAAGGTGAGCACTGCGGCAAACGCCAGGGCCGGGGCGCCCAACTGCATGGAGCTGAAGGCGGGCAATTCCAGCGGGCTAAGGTGCATGAGAATGGGAGCGGCCAACTGCGCCAGGAGGATTCCAGCAACGCCTCCCGCGAGACATAGGAGAGCATTCTCAACCAGCAGTTGGCGCAGGATCCGCCAGCCCGATGCGCCCAAGGCAGAGCGAAGGCTCATCTCACGCCGGCGGGCAATGGAACGGGTAAGCAGCAAGCTGAGAATGTTCGCGGAAACGATCACCAGGACCAGGGCGACCGCCCCCATGAGAATTTCAAGTGCGGGACGAATATCGCCCACGAGCGAGTCATGGAAATCCAGCGCGCGGACTGATTCATTCTTATCCCAGAGGGCGGGATAGGTGTTCTTGAGCTGAAGCAATCCATCTTTGAGATCGGCTTCTGCCTGGGTACGGCTGACACCGGGCCGCAGGCGGGCAACCATGTTGTATTCGTGACCCGAATCGGTCGGGTTTTCCACGATGGGCAGTGGTACCCACACATCCGCTTTCGCGTCGAGTCGAAACTCGGGGCGCGCTACTCCGATGATGGTGTAGGGACGGTTGCCGAGAGTGATGGCCTTGCCGAGAATGTTGGGGTCGGAGGCGAAGCGTTCGCGCCACAGGGCATTGCTGATCACCACCACTCCGGGCGCGTTCTGAACCATGTCGCCCGAGTTGAAACCGCGTCCGATCGTGGGGTTCATATCGAACACGCGAAAGAAATCCGAGGTAGTGCGCAGGGCCTTCAGGGGAATTGCCTCTCCCTCCTGGACCAGGTTCACATTGCTGGGAATGTAGTCGTAGATGGCGGCTGACTCGAAGCTATGGCTGGTACGGCGCAGGTACAGCGCGACGGTCCCGGAATAGACGGGCACAACGTCGCCGCTGGGATAGGACCGCTCCACTCGTACCAATCGCTCAGGGTGCGGAAACGGCAACGGACGGAGGAGGACGCCGTAGAGCAGCAGAAAAACGGTGAGGTTGGCGCCGATACCCAAAGCCAAGGTAAGCACGGTAGCGAAGGTAAAGCCGGGGGTCTTACGCAGTTGCCGCACAGCATACCCGACGTCCTGTTTGAGAAAGCCAATGCTCATTACGCGATCCCCCTCCCGCAACTGTGAGTGCAATTGGGTGGCCGTCTTGAGGCAGCTGGTAAGTTGTTGCCCTAGCTATCCTTGGAGGAGCATTGCAGCGAGAAGGGTGTCCGCTTTCGGACGGAAATGTTCGTCAGCGCACACCTTCAACGGGCACAAGACGGATTCGCTTTTCGGTTGCCTTCTCTACCGCCTGCCTGGAATACAGCAGAGGGAAATAGGCCCCCGCCGACCACATAGGCGCTAAGTCGCGGTAGTGCGGGCTGCTTGGATCGCCCGATTCTCCGGGATAATTCACCGCGCGCGAATTGTCCCAATCTCCTACGTCCAGCACCATGCGCACGGAAGGCCCGCTCAATTGCAGAAAATCGCGCGCGCGGTAAGACGACGCATTCACCGTAAATCCGCTGCCGCCGGTCTCCAGTGGCCCGACATCCAACCGCTTTTGCTCTGCTTCATCCACCACTCGCGAGAAAGGATGTTCGCTGAAGTTGTGGTGCAGTTTCCCCCAGGCCCACTGGGCAGAGTCCGGCCCTTGCAGCGTTTTCATCTCTGCGTACGCGGCCGCGAGGGTTGTGAGCAACAGCTTGTCACGCTGCGCGCTGGCATGCTCCAGCCAATCGAGGAGCACCTGGGTATTGGGCGCATCGAATAACCCGGCCGCGTGGCTACCCAGCATCGCCATTTTGAACGCCGGCTGCAGATGCCGTGTGAACCACACTTCTTCCAATGCTGCCGCTGCTGAGTTCGAATCGAGGCTGGCATTCCACTTCTGCAACAGCTGCAGTGCCGCTTGGGTCTCCGCATCGTTACTGGTCAACGGCCGTAGCAGTGCCAAGAGCCTGCGCGCGGGAATGGAGAGCTCGTCATTTTGCAGGCGCATCGAGTCTTCCAATGAGACTTTGGGCTGGTGGGACAAGACCTCGTCAATGCGCTGATGCCGGGAAGGATCTGACCATTCGAACCCCAGCTTCCGCTGCTTGTAGGGATAGCCGGCGGGTAGATTCATCTCGTTTGAGGTTGTGAAATAGCCGCTGGGCGGGTTGTAGATCAGGGGTAATTGCGCTCCGCTCCATCTTCCCGACCACTCATATCTTCCATCTCCGGGTACTGGCAGCAAGCCATCCCAGTTTGGCCGGATGGGGGCATACCCTCGTGGCGTCCAGCCGATATTCCCTTTGATGTCGGCGTAGACCAGGTTCAGAGGCGGCTTTCCCCAATGGGCCACAGCCTTCTCGTACTCCGCAAAGTTCCGCGCCCGCATAACTGCTACGGAGACGAAGTACGGCGATGTTCCTGGTTCGGTCCATGCTGTCCTTACCGCGAAGGCTCTATTCTTTTCTTTGTCCACATAGATGACCGGCCCGTGGCGGGTGAACTTTAGTTCTGCCGCGACTGCGGGCTGGCCTTTGACCTTGATCTCTTCATGCACACTGCGGAAAGCTTCCCATTTTCCCTGGTACTTGTATTCCGCCGAGTTCGCCGGGTTTAGCTGATAGACGTATAAGTCTTCCTGATCGATCCAGAAGACGGTTCCGGCATAGGCTATCCAGTCATTGTGGGCGAAGGAAACTCCCGGGGCGAAGGGTTCCCCCATGCCCTCAATGTGCAGTGTAGGCGCGTTGAGGTCCTGCAGATAGCGGACGCTGGGCTGCACGTAGTCGCGATGCGGATCACTGGCCAGGATGGCTCGGCCGGTAGCGGATTTTTGCGGGCTGATGACCCAGTTGTTGCTCCCGTAGGATGGTGCGTTCGCCGCTTCAGGTTCGGCCGCGGCCAACGTGTAGCTGCCGGCCTTTGCGCCTGGTGCGAGCCTCACGGTAGCCGTCGCCAGGGAAAAGACTTTCAGTACATCTTTTGGCAAACACGGATCCAGCCCTTCAGGCACGCTGGTTTGCCAAGGCGGCTCCAGGCGCTGGCGAATTTCCTCTGCCTTCCAGCCGGCAGCGCATACCACCCGGGCGCGTTCCGCTTCCTTGGTGAGATTTCCGCCCAACCCGTGAATTCGAATGCGCACCACGTCTTCTGCCGACCACAGACCGGGTTGGTAGTTCAACAGTTTGAATTCATAGGGCATCTGCTGTGGATGGGCGGCCAGCCAGCGGATGTAGGCATTGACCCCGGCGGCAAATTGCGTAGCGATCGCCTCCGCGTCCGGGCTGTATGCCGCCCATTCTCTCTTCATGTCGCCGCGATACAGAAAGAGTCGAGCCGCCTTGTCCTGTTCGACAAATCCCGGCCCGAAGACTTCCGCCAGCTCGCCCAGGCCGTGCCGTCTCCAAAGATCCATCTGGAACAAGCGGTCGCGGGCGACATTGAACCCCTGGGCGAAAAACAGGTCTGCCTCGTTCTTCGCATAGATGTGGGGCACACCCCAGTGGTCTACCAGAATGTCAACCGGCTGCTTCAAGCCGGCGAGTTGCACAGTCTCTGGCTTTTGCTGCGCCAGCAACGCGCTGGACGCCGCGAGAGCGATAGCGCCAATGGCCATGTACCTTAAGATTCGGTCTCTCATGGGCTCCAGCGTATCTCACCCTGAGGCCGGAAGCGACTTGAGACCAAGCAAGTGAGGCCGACAGCAGCGACTCATTGCGTTAGGCGCCCTAACTCCCTGGAAGGGACGAAAGAAAGAAATTTGCATCGGAAAAAAAGCTTTGGGTGCCCCATTCAAGCCGTACTTTGGCTTGAGTGGGCTAACTAGGATGCCTCCCCACCACTTTTGTCATTAGGGTGGTGTGACTTCATTGATTTTTCGTGCGAGGTCATCAAGTTCTAAAGGAATTTGTCCTGCTGTTTCTTTCTTTCCATCCGATCTAACGGCTCCCCATAAAAGTCACCGCCCCACCCTTTGTCATCCCGTCGATACTCCGGATTTCCTACTACGCTGCTCTCAAAACGACCACGTATGCGGCTTTCTTTGAGGAAAGCCGCATGAGGTTCACCGAAACCACTAGGCCTGACAGGAAATCCGGAGGAAGCTGAGGGACCTGCTGTGCGCCTTTCCTGAACGCAACTGTTGGCGGAGCATTCCACCCTTTACGATTGACGACAGCGACGTACTGCTCGGCCGGGGTCAGTCGATGCTGATGGCTTGCGCATGCGAGCAATTTTCATGAATCCCCTATTTCGAAGCGTCCAGTAAAAGCACCCAGTCGCTGTCGCCGTCGTGGTTCTTTTCAGGCGGGGTAAATTGCTTGCTGCCGTTGTTCGGAAAAGGCTGTCCAGGGATGGACGTATAAGCTCCGTTGGTGGGGTCAAACCACTTGGCACTTGCGGGCGCCTTCAGACTCGCCATATTCACGGTGATGGTTCGAGCAGTCGGCATGTAGACGACAACATAGGAGCCATCAGGGGTTTTGGAGGCGGTGGCGTAATCGCTGACGCTGACACGGGTTTGCAGGTCCCCGTAATTTCCGAGTCCCGCGGTAAGTACCGAATGGTCCTGATCCGGAACAAGCTCCTGCCATGGTAAGCCGGTAAAGAAGTCCTTCCAAATCGTCACCTGGGCTGCCCCGGGTGTGTCGATATAGTACTTCCAACCGGATGCGAACGACCATGTATAGAAATTCCCGTAGAACTGTCCCTTTCCTCCGCTCAGCATGGCCCAGTACTCTTCGCGTCGAAGAACCGGCGGTGTCCCGTAGTCGGAAACCCCGCCGACTCTTTCTAACTCATAGTGCGCTTCCATCAGAAAGACAGGCATAACAGGAGTCTGATTGTAGTTATGCAGCACCTGAATATAGGTCGGTCCGTATATGTAAGCGCCGTTGATCGAGATGATCGCCGCCCATGATATATCGTCGAGAGAGGAGCCAAAGGGCGGGTCAAACTCCACCGTTTGAATATGCTCCGGGTCCGCGGACTTGATGCCCTTGGCGACTGCTTTCACCAGCGCGTCATCGCTCTCTTTCTGCCAACCGTGAAAATCGTTCCCGCTCAACCAGGCAACGTTGGAATACTTCTTGTAGCGGTTGCCGAGGTATTCTCCGTAGCCGGTCGCAGCCTTCAGGCCGTTGTTGCGCAGCGTCTGGAGCCAGCCCGCCGTCTCGATGGGATCGATGAAGATCAACATGTTGTGCTTTGCCCCAAGCTCGACGATGTGGTCGAGGCGTTGGAAGTAGGCCTCGTTGGGCTTGGAGAGATCATAGTAAGTGTGATCTGTCCCCCCGGGGAGGAACCCAGTGAACGGGCGAATCCCATCCGGCGTGGTGGCGTAGACGTTGGTGATAAAGTCCCGGCCGCCACAGAGTACGTCTACCCACCCCATGGTGTTGAATCCGTGAGCCTGCCGGTCGGCAAAATAGTCGTCGATTTCCTTCTCGCTCAACCTGGATATCATGCCTTGCGGCGTATCCCCGACGATCAGAAATGGGGTGTTGTTCTGGTCGACCAGGTAGCGGCTGTTGGCACTCACCTTGACCGGAAAGGCTGGTGCGTTGGCAGTGGGCGCCTTGGGCGATTCCGTAGCTGCCGGCGCGGTCGTCTTTGGGCTGCAAGACATCAGCAAGGAAAACGCCAAGAGCATTGCGGATAGTTTCAGGGCTGGGTTGCGGCGGGTATGGATTTTCATTTCTGCTTTCACGATTTTGATCCTTCGCTGCGCTGCACCCCACGATTCCCGGACTTTCGGGACCTCGAGAGATGCATGCAGACGAATTTATTTATGCGACAGGTTCTAGAATTCCACGCGGAACGTAGCTTGTCCCTGCCTATTGCTGATTTGGGAGCTCAGGTTGGTAATCTGCCCAAAAGTGGAATCGGTGGAATTATCGTCCGGGCCTTGAAATTGCGTTCGATTGAAAGCATTGAAATAGTCCACGCGCACGATAGCTCGTACCCGCTCTCCAATGCGGAAAGTTTTGATTGCGTCGAAATTCTCGATTCTCAGAGGAGGATTTCTCAAGGACGCATAAACACGCTTCGCATTGCCTACTTCCCAGATCCCGGTATTTTGGAAGGCACTGGTCGTGAATTGTATTGGCTGGGTCGCCGTTTTGCCGGTGAAGTAGGATTTCGATAGTCCGTAGTTGAAGGTTTTGAGGGGAACCCCTGGAACGATATCCGGACGGTCTTCGGAATTCGTAAGCAGAGGATTGTAACCATTATAGGCACCAAAAGCATAGCCGCCCTGGTAATTCAGGATCGCGCTGATCTGCCAACCACCCGTCAGTTCTCCCAGCCAGCCACCAGTGGGCAGAAATTTCTTTCCAGGACCGAACGGTAGCTCGTAGGTTCCCACCACCTTGAAGGAATATTTCTGGTCGAGAAAAGAAGGCGCGTATTCCGGCGCCGGGTTATATGCATTGATCCCATTGGGAGAAAACGGCGCCGACCCGATCGCGGTATTGGCATCGAGTCTCCCTACCGTGAGATTGGCGAGATAGCTTAAGCCACCCGCAAAGCGTTTTTCTCCCTGCACTTGCAGGGCATTGTAAAATGCCGTGCCATCCATCTCATAGACCGGGAAGAAGCCGCCGAATTGAGGGTAGGGGGCAAGTGCCTGTTCCAGAATTGCCGAACCGCCAAACTGCTGCGCGAACTCCGGATAGGGAGGCGTGAAACCGGCGGCAACGACATCCGGAGAAAGAATATTCTCTCCCAAAAGGCTTCCGTACTGCAGCACCGAGGGGTTGGGCTGATTGGAGAGCTCCAAAGTGTCCGGCAAATGAATGGCGCGGTTGCCAACATAGGCGACCGACAGGAACATATCCCATGGCAGTTCCCTTTGGACCCTGGCACTCCACGCGGTAAGATATGGCGCTGTGCCAACCGGCCCCGAGCTGGGGAGGTTAGGGTGTATGTTTCGCTTGCTGGCATTGAAATCGAAAATGATGCCCGCGTTGCCGATCGACGGGCTAAAGGGAGTTTGCTGGGGCAAGGGCAGTTTTTGGGTATCCCAACTTCCATAACCGGGGACATTGGTGTCGGTTGGGGCGCGGAGGAATGAACCGTTCAGTAGGTCGGTCATAAAGGAAGCGCTTTCGGCGGTGCCAAATTCATAGGCGCCGCCATCCAGATAGCTCATGTAGAAACCAGCCTGGAGCACAGTTTTTTGATCGAGCTGGTAAGAGAAGCCCAATCTGGGTTGGAAGTCCTTCATTTGAATGGCTGCGCGAGTGATACCGGAGCATCCTGTGCAATTGCCGAACTTGGTGGCAGCACCCGGCAAGCCGCCGGCGCCAGGATTGGGTTCTGTCCGATTCACAAAGATGATCGAGTTCTCGTTATCGGTGAATGGAACCAGGATGTCCCAACGCAGGCCATAGTTAACGGTCAACCGATTCGTAAGCTTGAAATTATCCTGCGCGTAAAAAGCGAATGCTTTGCTGCGCAGCTTGGTTTCGGCGGAGAGAATGCGTTCGCTGGCATCGACCTGCCCTAAAAGGAAACTTGCAAAGGAGCTGCCATAGATGCCGAAATTGGGATCGCTGGAGTTTGGAGTAGAAGTGGTTCGCTGGCTAAAGTTGAACGTACCGCCGCATTGATCGCAATCGATGATGTTTTGCTTCGGGCGCCGGAACTGAAAGCCAAAATTGAAGGTATGCCGTCCTCTGTTCCACAGCCAGTTGTTAACCGCCGCAAGACCCAATGTACGGTTGTTGATTACGGTGAGCCCGCCGCTGCAGCATTGAAGATAAGAGCCCGGCGTCGTGACGCCCCAAGATGTCGGCGCATTTTGGCCATCGAAGTTCATAAATGGAAATGTAGTGCTTCCACCCACACCGGTAAAACTAGCCGTAGGATTCCCATTGTGCTGCCCATTGACATATCCCATCCCATCCGCCCCGGCTGTCACCACCAGGTTGGGGTTGATGGTTTTCACATAATTGAGCAAGAATCCTGAACCGAGCTGAGTGTTGTTGATCGCACTTTGCAACTGGTTGCTGATGGGCACGATCGGAGCCTGGGTAAAGCTAGGATAAGTCACCGAATTCCGCCATTGGGTCCAATGGATACTTTGTGACGAGGTCAGAGCTTCGTCGATAGTGTAGGCCCACACGGTCTGCTTGATAGCAACCGAAGGGACGGCTGGAGACTTGTTTTGTTGCAAGCCAGAATTTATGCCGGTGCGGTCCGGATTGGGAATGCTCGGTAACAAGGAAACAGCGAGTGGACTGAAGCGGGATTGGGGAATGATGTTGCCGGGAAAAGGCTGGCCGGTTTGGGGATCATAGATGGGGATTAGTGTCCCGGTAGAGTCGACGAAACTGCTGAAATCACCATTCTTCATGGCTTGGGTTGGAACGGTTCCGAGGGCGTTTTGTGCCTGATTCTGCCGGAACCAGTCGGAGCTCACATGGAAAAAGGTGCGGTTCTTGCCGTTGTAGAGCTTGGGCAAAATGACGGGACCGCCTACCGTAAATCCCCAGTTGTTCTCCTGATTGACCGGGGCCTCTGGTCCTCCGTTGGGACCGAAGCGCACGGGGAAAAAGCCGGCGGAATCGAATAATTGATTGCGGATGATCTCAAAGGCATCCCCATGAAGCTGGTTGGTGCCGGATGCCATGTTGAAGGTAACCGCGCCTTGCCCCAGTCCATACTGCGGTTCAAAAGTAGAGCTGTCTACGCGGAACTCGCTGACGGCTTCATAGGGCGGATTGATATACGTTTGGTTCCCCGCGAACTGGACAAACACCACTGGGATGCCATTGAATTGGGTCTCGTTTTCATAGGTGACCCCGCCGTTGATGTTATGCGAGTTCGCGCTCCCCTGCACGCCCGGAGCAAGATACATGAAGGAGTCTATTTGCCGTGCCAAGCCGCTGATTTCGATGGGAGCGTTCTTGACCAATTCGGGCTCCAGAGTTGTGCCTATACTCGGCGATGTAGTGTTCAACAAGACGTCAGCTGCTTGCACCTCCACCGTCTCGGTTGTCGCGCCGGGTGACATGTGGAAGGTCGTTGTCGACATCTTGGCAACCTCGACGGTCAGGTCCGTCTTGTCGATCTTGAATCCCGCTGCTTCCACCGCGACGGAATAGTCCCCCGGAATTAGTCCGACGATGGTAAACGAGCCTACCGAAGAAGTTACGGCCGACGCTACAACACCTGTAGCCGTATTCGTAGCCGTTACCCGCGCCCCGGGAACGACTGCCCCGCTTAGATCCGTGACCGTGCCGTTGATGCCGTTTTGTACCTGGGCGTTTAACGGAGAGCCCGAGAGCAGCAGGACAACGCAAAGGATAAGGACGGGTAGAAAGAAGGCAGTAGGCAAACTTAGGCAGCTTATCCTGGCAAAGTCTGATTTCTCAGTCACGGTGTTACCCTCCTGAAATTTGGGCCGACGGTCCCATGAGCGCCACAGTGCGGCGCTCAATCACAACTCGTCGTGCTAAGCCTTGGCACTTTTGGGTGGCAATAAGCCATTCCTTAGCAAAGCGAAAAATGCTTAATCTTCTTGCCTGGTTCTTCCTGTTCCGGCGGCTCGCCGGAAGCAGCTTTTCGAGCCCAGAAATGATAGATAAATCAGGCTCTAGTAGCTCAGCCAGGCTACTGAGTTGTTGTTAATGTTGAGCCGGAGCGCGTGGTGGGTATAGTGAATTTCCACGATTCTTTCTTGCAAGCCTACTACCTGGCGCGCAACATCAAGACCCAGGTCGTTGCGATCGGCGGCAGGTGAGGGTACATCCCTGAGCTGCACCATTAATGACGTCTGCAAGGGTCGTCGCACCGTTGCTGGCCTATTAAGGCGCCACGACAAGTATCATTTGCAGCCCGGAATCGAGTTGGAGGTTCTTCTTCGCAGATATAAAGGTAGACACGGCGTTTGGCCCGTCCTCGACCACCAGAGTCACTCCAGGTAGTCCAATCACTGATCCAGTGTGGGCAGCCACAGCTTTCCCCGGTGTCGCCCCCTCGCTGGTCATCAGATTTGTATTGTCATCTTTGGCACTGTAGGCGTGGCCGTCGAGACCGTGGGAATCCGCTATACCACTAGCGCTCCGAGTGGCTGTCTGGTAGGTGTTATTCCCCATTCCAGCGGCAGCCTGCGCCATCGCCGAAGCAATCGAAAGTCTTAGTGGCAGTGTCTGGTGTTTCTTAAGCTCCACTGACTCGAATGTAATTGCGATCGAGGACTTATGCCCGTCCGGAGAATCCGGCTCCACTTTCACCACGTGACCAGACAAGGTCGAGCCAACAGGAATGACAGTCCCATCTGCAAGGGCCAACGGAGTCATCGTTTGCGCCCTCACCGGATCATTCGCTTTTACCTTCGCGGCTTTTACGCTGTTAAGCAACTGCGCCTGCACATGGGATGTCGAAACAGGAGCGTTGGAAGCGGTAGGTGCAGTTTGGCTCAATATTGGCAACCCCGCTAATATCGCGAGGAGTACGGAACTTCCGATAGCTAAATTAGGCATATGCAACTCCAAACGTATCTTGCCTGTCCTGCTGCCGGTTAACCAGAGAGCGGGCAGAATACGCCACCTTTTATCCCCTACTCCACCGTAGAAATAGGTTGCGAGCACACAGAGTATTGAAAAGCCAGGCTCTCGTGATCAGCCAGGCTACTGAGTTGTTGTTTATGTTGAGCCCGAGTCCCGGGTGGGTATAGTGAATTTCCACGGTTCTTTCTTGCAAGCCTATTACGTGGCTTGCAGGAGCAACGCCCAGTCCGTGGGTGACGTTCTGAGCCGGCGGCCTTAGTAAAAGTAGGTCTGGCTGATAGCGGGCTTGTCGTGAAGCGCGGCGAGTTGGCGGTTGATGTCGGTCGTGCTCGGTTGCGGCGCGCCTGCCAGGGAGGCCTTCGCGGGCCAGACAGGAGGCGCGGGATTGATCGGCGCACGGCCCGAGCCGTTCTTCGTCCGAAAACGTCTGCGATACGCAGCCGGGGTCATGCCAACCAGCCGCCGGAAGACCGTCCCGAAATAGCTCTGATCGCAAAAACCCATTTCCTGGCTGATGCTTGCCATGGGCTCGTCCGTGTTCACCAGCAATACTTGAGAACGCTCGACCCGGTAGTGGTTGAGATACTTCATAAAAGACAGACCGGTCACGCGTTTGAAAAAGCTCATGAAATGCGATTCGCTCATCCCGCAGATCCGGGAGGCTTCCCTCACCTGAATCGCACACCCGCAGTTCTCACCTAAGTATCGAAAAAGAGGCAGCAGCCGGTCCAGGTCCCGTTGTTGGCGTTGGAAAGTTTCCACCGTGCCTGCATAAGAGGCGTAACGGTTTACCAGCAGCATCAGGATCATCTTCAGATAGGTCTTCACCGCCAGCCTGCCGCGCGGTGACAAGGGCGGCAGTTCAGAACGGATGCGCAGCATCAGCTCCAGAACCTGGTTGGGAATTCCGGTTTCCGCGGGCACAACATGCGGAAATTCCGAGTCTTGCAGAAGAAAGGGCGTGAGATATTCAGCACTGTCGCTGCCGCCCTCACAACGAATGAGGTCGGGCTCGAAGAACAGCGCGGCAATCGTCAATGGAGTCGAAGATTCACACTCGACACGGTGGTAAAGCGTGCTGCCCACGATAGCCAGATCCCCCTCGTTGAAAGGAAGAAACCGGTCCTGAATATGGCAATTGGCCGAGCCAGAACACAGGTACAGGATCTCGAAGTAACCGTGCCGATTCATCCGGACACTGTGCTGTCCATCTTCGGTCAGGAATAAGACATCTACCGGACAGGACACATCGAAAGGCCAGACGTGAACCCCTTCAGCATTGATTTGCGGCTCAATGACGCTGAATTGATCTTTGCAGGAGTTCCTGGGAACGTGCACGTGACCCGTCCGCAAATGGACACGCGAACCTTGCCCGGTAGGATCTTGCTTTTCAATGTGGGTCTTCGATGCGGAAGATCTCTTCGACTTCGCCATGGCGTACTCCCTATAAGAAAGTATGTAAGTTCATGGTTGCGTCACCCTATCTAACCCGTGGGTCGATCTCCTGACCTACTTCGAGCCCTTTGTTGTAGCCGGATGTACCCTGATATACCACACGTCCCGTCTCAACCATAGAAATAATCTTCACCGGCATTCACAGGAACGAAAGCTGCGAATAAGACCATGGACGCGTGCCCCCAGAAAGAGAAACCGCAGGTCCCTCCGCTCCGCTGCGCTCCGGTTCTCACACACACTCTCTTTAGCCCTCTCCGGTTGGGTTGTTGGTGACCCGGCTAAACAGCATGCGGGAAAACTCATGTTCTGTATCAGGGCACGACTTTAGTCGGGCCGTAAGCGGTTGAGAATAGATCGGGCTTTAGCCCCTGAGGTACGTTTTCCAATGATTGCGGCAAATTTCTTATGACCACGATACTTCAGCGCATTGCAGGCTGCGAAAGAGGGGCGATTTCTGCCGGCACTTCCCGAAAGACGTACCTCAGGGGCTAAAGCCCGACCTATTCTCAATCGTTTACGGCCCGACTAAAGTCGTGCCCTGATACAGAACATGAGTTTTTCCGCATGCTGTAAAGCCGTGCCCTGATACAAAGCGAATGTCATGCACTCACCTCACTTCGGTGTACGCGGACTGCGAAACAGCTTAAGGCAGAATTTCCCGGTACAACTTAACTTCGAACTTCTCCACTAACTCGGGCCGTACATCGTTGAAATAATGCGTAATGTAGGGCATCTGGCAGTGCTCATCGAAGGCCTTCTGGTCTTTCCATTTCTCTACAAAGGTCACCCAACGAGGATCATCCACACGCTGATTCAGTTCGTAGCGGATGCAACCGGGTTCCGCAGTGGTCGCTTCGATCAATGAGTGGAGCGACGCGACGAGGTCGTCGGTCTTGCCTTCCAAGGCGTAAAACTCCGCGACACAGACTACCTGGACTGTATTTTTCTTGGTCATCACTCACCTGTTGGCTGGTACCGATTTAAGACTGAGATAGAGGTCGAAAGCTTTCTCGGGCGTCTCCTCGCCATGAACGACTGCGCGCACGGCCTGAATCATCGCCTGCGGGGCGTCGCACTGGAAAATGTTGCGGCCCATGTCGACTCCCGCGGCTCCCTCGTTTACCGCTTGCCAAGCCATCTGCAGGGCTTCGAGCTCCGGTAGCTTCTTTCCCCCCGCAATGACCAGGGGAACCGGGCAGCCGGCAGCGACCCGGGAAAAGCCTTTCTCGCAAAAGTAGGTCTTCACAAAGTGCGCTCCCATTTCGGCGCATATGCGGGTGGCGAGGCCCAGATACTTGGCATCCCGCACCAGATCCTTGCCCACGCCAGTGACAGCCATCGTGGGTACCCCATAACGATTGCCGGAGTCGACAACCTTAACCAGGTTGCCAATCGACTCATGTTCATGCACGCCGCCGATGTAAACCTGAACCGCCAACGCGGAAGCATTCAGACGAATGGCATCGTCAATGTCGACTGCGACCAGTTCGTTCGATAACTCCTTGAGGATGCTTTGCCCACCGCTCGAGCGCAGCACGACAGGCCTTGCCATCTCCGCAGGAATGGAACTGCGCAACCCGCCCCGCGTCACCATGAGGGCATCGGCATAACTGATCAAGGGCACGATGGTGACGTCGATCCGCTCCAGCCCGGTGGTTGGACCCTGAAAGTACCCGTGATCGATCGCCAGCATCACGGTTCGCGCATCGTGCGGATCAAAGATTCGCGCCAGCCGGTTCTTCATTCCCCAATCGAGCGCGTTGCTCCCCTTGATCTTGCTCGGGGCGCTCTGTGGAGGCACATCGAGGTAGTAATTTTTTCCATCCTGCAAGTTGTCAAGATCGGCCATCGCTAACGCTCCCTTTGTCTAATCCTTCCCTGAATCCTCTAAAGATAAGTGCGACAGTAGTCGCTCCCGCATCCGGATAGCCCCGCGTTCTCTCTCCCAGAGATCTGGCTCGGCCATAGCGGGCAATTAAAGCCCGGGTTGACTCTGCTCCCAACTTTGCCGCCGAGGCGGCATCGTCCAGCGCCTGCGGGATGGTCTTGCCGGCGCTAGCGGCGGCGCTTACAGCATCGACCGCCGGAGTCAAGGCATCCATCATCGTCTTGTCTCCGGGGCGAGCCTTGGTTTGCCGGGAGACGGCGCGCAGGCCCGCCTGAAACGATTGCGCAAGGTCATTGCAGTTCATCGCATCCTGGCCTAGCTCAATATCCCCCATCCCGGCAAAGAATGTTCCCAAAAGCACGCTGGAAGCGCCTCCATCAACGCCCAGCACGCGCCAGCCGGCGGCCTTGATCAGATCCGTGAGACTTTGGCTGCTCGATCCTTCTGTCCAACCTTCCATTTGCTCAGCTGCACGAAGCATGGTGGTCCCGTGATCTCCATCGCCGCCGATGGAATCCAATTCCGTCAGCCGCTTATGCTCGCTGCGAATGCAGGCCGCGGCTTGGGCAAACATATTCGCGAACTCCATCTTTCCAATATTGCCGGCCATCGTCTCCATCATTGCTTCACAAAAAAGGGAGCGTCTGCCGGCGCATCCCACAGTGCGATCAACTCCGGATCCATACGCGCAATCAGCATTTGAAAGCCGGCCTGCTCCTGGGTGGTGATGAACTCCCCTACGGCGCTGCGCACCAGCTTGATTTTCTTCGCTGCCAGAAGCTGGGCCACGCGGCGGAAGACGATCAGCAACTCCATCAGAGTCGTCGCTCCGGCGCCGTTGATGAGAACCAGAATCTCTTCGCCGCTCTTGACCTCCAGATCCTCAAGCAGCATGTTGAGCATGATCTCGGCGGTCTGGTCGGCAGACTGCAAATCCATTCGCCCAGTGCCCGCTTCTCCATGCTGGCCCATGCCGATCTCCATCTCGTCATCGCCCAGCTCGAAAATAGGTTGACCGGTGGAGGGGTGAGTCGCGGTGTTCACCGCCACCGCCAAGGAACGCATATTCCGTTCCATGCGCTGCGCAATCTCGAGGCATGCAGCCAGTGATGCGCCCTGTTCTGCGGCCGCTCCGGCAACTTTGTAAACCGGAAAGAAGCCGACCAGTCCCCGCCGGTCCTCAGGGTTTGCACCACCAGCCATATCCTCGTGGGTGAGTATCATTTCGATCTTGCAGCCCTCGCGCAGAGCCATCTCCATCGCCAGGTTCCCCGAGAGCACATCTCCGGCATGGTTCAACACCACCAACAGAGCGCTCTCGCCCCCGGCGCACGCGCTGCGAATAGCCTCCAGGCAACGCGGCGCTCCCGGCGCGGCGAAGATGTCGCCGGCGACGCTGTAATCGAGCATGCCCTTTCCCACAAAGCCGCTGAGACCCGGCTCATGACCGCTTCCGCCCAGGGTTACCAGCCGCACTTTGCCTGCCTCTTTTGCCACGGCGCGCGCCAGGATGTTGCGGCTGCTCAGCTGCACCTTGTCGGGAAAGGCCAGGACCATTCCCTCCAGCAGTTCTGCGACCAGATTCTTGGGGTCATTGATGAATTTCTTCATGCGCATGCGGTGACCTTTTCGCTATTCGTAAGAAGAGGGATCCGACATCACAATCGAACGCCGGAACCAGCCCGTGTGCCTGGCCAAGACAAAGAAGCCAACCACCAGCCAAAGGCAGCCGGCAATTTTGGCGGGGCTGTTCAGGCCCACCCAAATCGCCGTGCAGAACAGGAAACCGAGTGCCGGAATGACGACGTCAAACAGAAAGTTCCTGCCTGCCGCATCAACCCGCTGGACCCAAAATTTCCAGATAACAGCCAGGTTGACTCCCATGAAGCCCAAAAACGCGCCAAAGTTTAAAAGCTCCGCGGTCAACTCATAGCTCATCATCAGGGAGCCCACGAAGGCCACGATGCCGAGCAGAATAATGTTGATATCCGGCGTGTTGCGGATGGGATGGAGTCGACTAAAGTAGCGCATCGGAATCACATTCTCCCTGCCCATCCCGAAGAGCAGTCGCGCCGCCGCAACCTGGGTGGTAAGCATCGCACCTACATTGGCGACAACCAATAAGATGGCCGTCGCCTTCAGCAGCGCAACCCCTCCAACACGGCCGGTAACGTCAATGAAGGCGGTATCAATATTGGTGAAGGTGGTGTAGTTGGGCCAGACTAAATGGCCCAGGTACACCAGCAATCCACCGAAGAGACCGGTGAACAGGCAAACGGAAACGGCTGCCAGCAAGACGTTCTTGCGTGGATTCTTCACATCCTCCGCCATGGTGGTGACCGCGTCGAAGCCGAGATAGGTCAGGGCGGCGAAGGAGGTCGCCGAAGCGATCGCACGCACATGAAATTCCCCGGGCCGATAGAACGGCTGGATGGAAAACAACCCCAGAACGCCATGGCGGATGGCGATGTAGCGAATCGCCAACACGATGAAACTCACCAGAACGATACCCATAAAAACCAACAGCGCTTGATTGGCGAGTACAGTCGATCGAATCCCGCGCAGGTTCAGGAGCGTGATGCCTCCGGCAAACAAGGCTGCGCCGATGGGAAAAGGCAACATAGGCAGTGCCCGCTGCAGGGATAGCGTGCCGTAGAGGGTACAGAAGAGCGGGGTGAGCATGTAGTCGAGGAGCATCGCCCATCCGGCCACGAATCCGAGGTAGGGATGAATCCCTCGGCTTACATAGGCGTAGGCGGAGCCGGCCGAGGGATAGAGGGCCGCCATGCGGCCATAACTGACAGCGGTCAACACCATGGCGACCATGGCGGCGAGAATTGTAACTACCACGTATCCGCCCGACTTCACTTCCGCAAGTCCATAGACCGTCGCCGGGGCACTCGGGGTAACCGCGACGATGCCATAGAAGATCAAATCCCAAAGGGTCAAAACACGGCGCAGCCGGGGGACTTCTGCGCTAGCCGTGGCTTTAGCGGTGGGCATACTCACTGCGACAACCTCTCGCGCTGCCGCGTCACGCCGTCCCACAAGCGGAGACCGTCGCTGCTCACGGGAAAGGTTTCCATTTGCCCGTATTCAAAGTTGGTAACATGAAGCCGGTGCTGCCCCGGCAACGCAAAGGCCACATTGGTCGGGAGCTGCCCCTGAGTAGAAATACGGTTCACGACTTCACCATTTGTCCCCAGGACGGTGACGTCTCCCTGGCCAAAGACAGCGACGTACAGCAGGCCATTCTCATCGAAGGCCATGCCGTCGGGTCCCTTCCAACCCGGCGGCGCATCGGGACGGATCACATTCCCGAATAGGGCGCGTGGACCACGAAGCCCACCGTCACGCCATCCATAGCGAAAGACCTTGCCGGTGACCGACTCATCCAGATAAAGCGTGTCGTCCGGACCGAACGCGATTCCGTTGGTGAACAGAATTCCCTCATCCAACTTAGTGACCGCCCCAGTGCCGGGGTCGACGCGATACAACCGGCCGTCATAATGCAGGTCCAGATAATCCGGACGAACCTCATTGTCGGGCGCAAAATTTTCGATCTCCACTCCGGAGTCCGTCAGATAGATGGCGCCATCTGGACCGAAGCAGAGGTCGTTGGGAAAGAGGAAGGGCTCTCCGTCGCATCCACTGGCCACCACTTCGCACTTACCGTCCATGGTCAGTCGCAGCAAGGAGGGAACCTTGGATTCAGCTACCCAGATGACTCCGGCGGCATCCACCGCCAGGCCGTTCGGCCTGCCGGTCTTCTTGATCACGTTTTTGTTCCGGCCGTCTGCGCTTAGCCAGCTCACGCAGCCGCGGTCCGCGGCGGCTTCTACAATCAACCAGCTCCCGTCGGGCAGAGCAACCGGTCCTTCCGGAGCGCCGAGATCACTGGCGAAGATCATAGAAATCCTCCAAAAACTAGACCTCTGCCGTCTGCCCACCGTCAACGTACAACACTGAACCGGTTACGAATGATGCGTCATCGGAGGCCAGGAACAAGGCGGCGGCGGCAATTTCCTCGGGGAGCCCGAGGCGGCCCATGGGATATGTCTTGGCGAAGGCTTCCAGTTGTTCAGGTGTCATGGCATTGCGCAACATCGGCGTGTCGGTGGGGCCGGGGCAAATTACATTCACGCGAATGCCTTGCTTGGCGTGGTCTATCGCCATAGCACGGCTGAGCATGTTTACGCCCCCCTTGGAGGTCACGTAAGCCACCGCCCGAGCGCAGGCATCATGGGCGCCCGTAGTCGAGGCGATGTTGATGATCGATCCGCGGCCCCGCTCAATCATGCGCGGAAGGACCGCCCGGCAACAAAGAAAGGTCCCGGTCAAGTTGATCGAGAGCATGCGGTTCCACGCGTCTTCCGCCGTATCCAGAATTGTGCCGTAGAAGAGGATGGCGGCGCCATTGAAAAGCACATCGATTTGCCCGTGCTGGCTGAGTATTGCCTCGACCATCCGGTTCACTTGTTCTGCCTGGGAAACGTCCGCTTGGGTAAAGCTTGCCCATCCGCCCTCGGCTTGAATCAGCTGCACGGTCTCCAGCCCACCGGGGACACTGCCATCCGCGACAATCACCTTTGCGCCTTCGCGGGCAAATCGCTGCGCGGTAGCACGCGCGATGCCCGACGCGGCACCCGTCACCAGCGCAACTCGATCCTTAAGCTTCGTAGGAAACCCTCGGCCTGCGAGGCAGGCTCCAATTGGCGCCGACCTGAGTGCATTCATAGTCCTATGAAGTTGGCGAGCTGGCTATAAGAAAGCTACGAATGAATCTTGAAAAACCCCGGTCGCATCTTCTGGCTGGGAGGCGATCATGCTGGCGCAACAAAAAGTACCCTTGAATATCAGAGACGCGAAGAAGGCATCTCGCATACTCTGCTGGGGATAACCGGTAGCGCGTGGGGGCCGGGCAGGCTGACCGATCGAACTCATGAGACTTTCAGGAAAAGTGGCAGTGGTAACCGGATCTGCTGTTGGCTTAGGACGTGCCGTGGCCAAGCGCTACGCGCGTGAGGGCGCGGCGGTGGTCGTGGCGGACACCAATGCTTCCGGCGGAGCCGCGGTGGTCGAACAAATCCGCGAGGATGGGGGACGCGCGATCTTCGTTCTCACGGACGTGGGGGAAGAGCGCGAGGTAAACATCCTTCTGCAATCAGCATGGGCCCAATTTGGGCAAATCGATGTGCTTTACAACAATGCTGCTGTGCTTTTCCACGACCGCGATGCACGCGCCCACGAATTGAATCTGGAGCTCTGGCAGGAAGTAATGCGCGTGAACCTGCAGGGCACGTTTCTGTGCTCCAAGCACGTGATTCCCTTCATGCTCAAACAGGGCGGCGGATCGATCATCAACCTCGGCTCCCCTACTGCAATGACTGGCTGCGCGCCCAATCTAACCGCCTACAGTACCAGCAAAGCCGGCATCTTTGGGCTCACCCGGGCCATGGCGGCCGCCTACGCCCGCGATGGAATCCGGGTAAACATTTTGATCCCGGGCACGATGGATACGCCGATGAATGCTCCTCTGTTGGGCGATGAAGCAACCCGGGAGCAATATAGGGAAGCGGTGCCGATGGGGCGCTTGGGCAGGCCCTGCGATATCGAAGGCATCGCCGTCTTTCTTGCCTCTGAAGACTCAGCCTACTGCACCGGGGGCCTCTACACCTGCGATGGAGGATTGACCGCGGTTTAAGGATTGCGCTAGCAGCTTGAAGTAGAGCCTGGTTCCCTCGCCAAGGACGGGTGCCCCATACCCCCGGATTTCCTGTGAAGTTTATTGGCGTTGATGAACTTCATGCGGCTTTCCTCAACGAAAGCCGCACACGTGGCCGTAGTTTGGTGCTGCGTACAGGAAATCCGGGTATCTCGCTCGTTTTTCGCGAGATGTGGGATACCACTGCTCTTTCCCTCTGGCTCTCGATTCATCCGATGCACCTGGGGGTCAACATCGGCCGTATCCCATATCTCGCGAGGGAACGAGAGGCAGAACTCCTGCGGTTTCTTAGGCCTCTACTGCTTCGAGCTCAGCGTCGAGTCCGTGACGACGCAACAAGTTAGGCAGGTTTTGGGAAAAGGCGGAGCGCGGCATCACCATGTCGCAGCCTGCTTCCATAGCCTTCGCCTTCAAGTCACCCTGCAAATGAGAAAGGAAGCCGATCACTGAGGTGCCGCGCTTCAATTTGCTTTTTATGCGGGGAATCAGGGTGAGGGGCTTAGCACCGACATTGTTCAGGTCAAAGACAATCAGCGAAGGGCGGCTCCCCTCGGGAACATCCGCCAGGCGCGACACAATATCCTTATCCGCCTTAACAAAAGCGACCTTCACCCCTATTTTGCGCGCCGTCTCCTGAATCTTGGCCAGGAAGAAGAGGTCTTCGATGAAGCAATAAATGCGAACGGGAGCATCTTCTCGCACCTGGACAACGACGGGATCCTTAGGCAAGGTATCCACGTAGTGGCCGTTCTGGCCGTTGCCACGGAACTCGGTGACGGAATGAGGCGCATCCGCGGTGTTGCCGTTGACCACGCGATAGCTGTGATCCATGGGGCCGACGAATGTCTGCTGCCTGCGCTGTTTTCCTTTGCGCCGGCCGCCGCCGTTGTTCATCGCTGGGTGCGGACTGCCGTTGCCCCCATTGCCATTCTTGGCAATAAAGCGATTTTGCCCAGGCGACTTGGCCTTGGCCTTCTTAGGTGGGTGGGACTGGCCGGAGCCGGCCCCAGGCTCGCCATTGGCATGGCCCTTTGCCTGGTTGTTTGCGTATCCCTTACGTCTGCGGCGCCGGCGACGATGCCCTTGCCCTTCACTTTGACCTGCAGGCTGGGCCTGATTCGATGGCTGAGCCTGGGGTTGATTTTGCTCTGTTGTCATGCATGCACATCCCGGTGCGTTGGCAATTCCTGCAGTCTGCTCAGGTGCAAGCCATCCCGGTCTGGGGGAGGCAGAGATCGACTGCAACTGATGTTTCCACTTGGTTGATGGCCAGCGGCCACGTCCCACGCACTCAAAAGGAACTTATCCAAAAGATACGGTTTGGGGGTGGAACCTATGGTTTGATCTCTCAAACAAATTACTGGTATTAGTCTGTACCGCTATTGATTGACCCGGCGACGAACATCGCTCTATGGGCCAGCAGGTGCGACGCGGCAGAAAAACCCTATTGACTCTCGAGAATTGCGGCGAGCCTGACTCAATTACAAGAACTGGCTTCAGCCGCTCGATAGGCAAAACCGATAATACACAGATACACTGCCCGAGAGCAAGTGCTATTCAGAAAGACCTGCTTCCAGTAATCAGATAGGGGTTACGACTAGGGCATAGGGGAAGAAACAAGGCAGAAGCCGTACCCGGAAAGAGAAAAGCCACGTGAGCGTGGCTTTTCTTAATGATGGCCAGTCACTGGCCTCCCAAGGGTCCCCCGGCAGCGCACGTCTGCGGGATGAAAAGCTCCGGTTGCGGCAGGTCCCGGTGGAACCTAGCTCTGCTCGCCGGATTCTTAAGCGCCGGACTCGCATTTTTGCGAGCCACGTGCGTCGCTGGCTACTCTCTTATTAGCAGTTCACATGCCGTTTGTCATATTACTTATTATCAACTACTTAGCTCTCGCTCCAAGCTTGTAGCTTCCGATTTATGGAAGCCGCCCCCGGACAATCATTCTGGAATCCATAGAAATAGGGGGAGGGGAAAGCCTAGCGCTGGCAGTGAGGGCAATAGTGCGTGCCCCGGCCAGCCAGGAGAATGCGGCGAATCGGTGTTCCGCATACCAGGCAGGGCTGTCCGGTGCGAAGGTAGACGCGATGCTCGAGTTGAAAGAATCCTGCTACGCCTGCCGCGTCCACATAATCAGACACCGACGAGCCGCCGAGCGCGATGGCCTCCTTTAGGACGCTCTGCAGACTGGCATGCAGGCGGTCTAGCTCAGCCCTCTTTAGGTGGCGAGCCATTCGGCGGGGCCGGATGCCGGCGCGGAAGAGACCCTCGTCGGCATAGATATTTCCCACCCCATGCAAGAGCTTTTGATTCAACAAAGCCGCCTTGATAGACGTGCGGCGGGGGCGAAAGAGGGCGGCGAACTGATCCGGCGAAATACTGAAGGGCTCCTGTCCGGTTCCCTCAAAGCGCTCCGTCTTTTTTGCGGAAACTCCGTGGATCGCCATCCGTCCGAACCGTCGTGGATCGACGAAGCGGAGCTCCTTACCAGACGCCAGATGCAGAATGCCGTGCGTATGCCGGGGAACCGGCGTGGCCGGATCGGCGACCAGCAGCCGGCCGGTCATGCCCAGATGCACGATCCATTGCACGCCCGGTGTGGACCCCGGGTGATCCGCCAAATCGAAGACGATGTGTTTGCCGACGCGGTGGACGTGGTCGATTCGCCGGCCGTGCAACTCCTTTGCCATGAGCTGAGGAGGAGAATGGAAGGGTTCTGGCTTTTCGCCGAACCAGACGGTCTCGATGCGGTCCCCGCGCAGACGTTCGTCGACTCCGCGCGCTATGGTTTCTACCTCAGGCAGTTCCGGCATGGCTCATCTTCTGTCATTGTCGCAGAGGCATCCCAACGGTAAGGCCCAGGTGCTTGGCCGCCGCCCGACGCCGTTATATCATCTGAAGCGGGCCGGCCCGCGCAGCCGCGCGAGACTAGCCAGCGACATTTTCCACTCATCCCCTTTGCAGGTTTAAAGTCACTGGTTTACAGGCCGGATCGAGAGGCCGGGCAGGCAGGGAAGGGTGCGACCCACGAGATTGATTGGAGTTCATGCGAGCTAAGACTGCGGTAGTATTAGGCGCCCAATGGGGCGATGAAGGAAAAGGAAAGATCGTCGACGTCCTCTCCGATCGATTTTCGGTCGTCGCCCGTTATGCAGGCGGCCACAATGCCGGGCATACCGTCATCATCCGGGGACAGAAGTTCATCCTGCAACTGGTGCCCTGCGGCGTTCTGCGTCCCGACTGCCGGGCGGTCATCGGCAATGGCGTGGTGCTCGACCCTTTGGCCTTCCTGAAAGAGGTGGGTAAGCTTCGCGAGCTGGGGGTCAATGTCGACGAGCAGCTGTTTGTCTCCAACCGCGCCCAGGTGATTCTCCCCTACCATCGAATGATCGAGCTGGCGTCGGAGAATGCTCCCGGACGGCAGAAGATCGGCACCACCAGCCGGGGCATCGGTCCGGCATATGAGGACAAGATGCATCGCAGCGGGCTGCGCGTGGTCGACCTGCTTAACCGCAGTTTGCTCAAAACGCATATCGAGAATGCCTGCAATGAGAAAAATGCCGTTGCCCATGCGCTTTTCGGAACCGACCCGCTCGATCCGGTCAAGATGTACGACGAGTACGCTGAGGCGGCGGAGCGCATCCGGCCCTTCGTGGCCGACACAGCCGCATTGCTTAACCAGGCTATCCGCAACGGCGAAAGCGTGATGTTTGAAGGCGCCCAAGGCACCATGCTCGATATCGATCATGGTACGTACCCTTTCGTGACCTCCTCTTCCGCCACCGCCGGGGGCGCCGTAATCGGCACCGGCGTAGGGCCGACCGCAATCGGCACCGTGATCGGAGTCACCAAGGCCTATGTCACGCGTGTGGGCGAAGGCCCGTTCCCGACCGAGATCTGGGGTGAGACCAGCGATCTGCTCCGCGCCCGTGGGCAGGAGTACGGAGCGGTGACCGGGCGGCCTCGGCGTTGCGGCTGGCTCGATCTGCCCCTATTGCGCTATTCCAGCGAAATCAACGGCACGGAATGGCTGGTGGTCACCAAGCTGGATGTTTTGGATAGCCTGGCTGAGATCCCGATCTGCACCGGCTATCGCCGGGGCGGCCGGCTCTCTGACACTATCCCGGCGGACGTCAGCGGGTTTGACGAGATTGAGCCGGTTTACACCAAACTGGAGGGCTGGCAGTCGTCCACGGAAGGCATCACCGAATTTGACCGGCTTCCCAAAGCGGCGCAGGCATATCTTCGTTTTCTTGAAGCCGAGTCCGGGGCTCGCATCGGTATGGTTTCCACCGGGCCGGATCGGGAGCAGACCATGATCCTTCCCGGCTTTTCCGAGGCGTTGGCCTGGATGCACTCCCACGGCAAGGCGGGGCAGGACGGATGAATTTGGCGGCAATGCCTACGGCCATTTTTTTGAAGACTTTTCCCGGATAAGTGAGAGGCACAATGGTTAGCTTTATCGTACGTATGCGATTCGCCGCCGAAGACCGTGAAAATGTTAGCGATATTCTGCGCCAGTTGGCTCTCGCTTCCCGCCAGGAGCCGGGCTGCGTCAGCTACATCCCTCACACCGTGGAGGACGACCCCTCGGTGGTGGTGATCTACGAGCAGTACCGTGACCGGGCGGCGAGTGAGTTCCACCGCACTACCCCCCATTTTAAGAAATTTGCTGTGGGCGGCCTTTTTCAGCTTATGCGCGAGCGAGAGGTTGAGAATCTGACTGCAGTTGTCTAACGCCCTCGACGAAGGCGTTTTCTGTACGATCCTGTCCCGCGAAGTGCCTGCGTACGCCAGAGGTGAAAATGCTCGAGCGGTGGGTGCTCGCAATGGTGCGATCCCGCATCCCACTGAGTAATTCGCTCCGCTGTGGCTCCAGGCGGCGCCATGCCATCCAAGCCCCGGGACATTGCGTTCAACCGCAAAAACTGTCACTCTGGAGTTTCATTTTTGACTCATTATTCGGACGCGGACTAACATCCGGTACGGTTATGCGCGCTCATTCCGAGCATCGTTGGCTGTTTCCCACGGTGGGCAGACTGTTCTTCGTCCTTATACTGCTCTCCGCGTGTGCAACCCAGGCGCATGCCCTTTTTCCCCATCACGAGAATGCTCACAAGGAAATTGAGGGGCTGGAGATGGATTGGCGGGAGGCCCAGCTCACCAATAATATCCCCGAGGTCGATCGTCTGCTGGCCGATGATTATCTGGGCATCAGTGCCAACGGTACCCTGGAAACGAAGGCGGATGAACTTGCCCGGCGACGCAGCGGATCGCTGCACATCACCCAGCTCGATCTTAGCGACATCAAAGTGAGGATTTACGGGGACACTGCGGTAGTCACTTCAAAAGCAGACCTGGTGGGAAAAAATGGCGACCGCGATATCAGCGGACGGTTCCGTTACACCCGCGTTTATAGCAACCGGAACGGGCAGTGGAGAATTGTTAGCTTTGAAGCCAGCCGCATCTCCCCCAGCCACGATTCAGACAACAAACACTAGATAGGCCCATCGGCAGAAATTATCCCAGGACGCCAACAAATCAGCTATCAAGGCTTCCTGCCGAGGGAAAGAACCCGCAGGTCCCTCCACTGCGCTGCGCTCCGGTCGGGATGACAATTTTGTTGTGGGAATTGGCCTTGGCCCCGGTTAACGGAACTAGCAGCCGGTGGCACAACAGAATTGTCATCCCGACCGGAGCGCAGCGCAGTGGAGGGACCTGCGGGTTCTTTCCCTCGGCACGAAGCGTCGTTGCTGATAAAGGCGCGGATCGCAATATGCTTCGTGATGACTTGGCAACCCGATTTCGTTCGCTCTGACTCTCAGCCGTCCCGGAACGCCTTGATAGCTAATTTGTTTTCGGCAAGTCTGCCCAAATCAGCGCTTCTCAACGGAGCGACCGCTTCAGCCATACGTCGCAGCCGCCACCAAGACGGCATCGGCTATGGCTGCCGCTTCCCGGGCCGGACGTACATCGTGGACTCTTACTACTTGCGCACCTGCCAATATGGCGGCGGTGACGGCCGCCAGGGACGCATTTCCCCGGCCGCCCACCGGCACATCGACTCCTTGATTCAGGGTAGACAGAGTCCTGCCCAGGAACGACTTGCGGGAGACGCCCGCCAGCAGCGGCCGTCCCAGGCGGCTGAGCTCTTCAAGACCCACGAGTAGGGAATAGTTCCGGTCGTAGGTCTTGCTAAAACCGAAGCCCGGGTCGAGGACGATTCTTTCCCGCTCGATTCCCGCCTGCAGCGCTTGCTCCAGCCGCTGCTGCAACTCCTGCTTGACCAGCGAAATCAACTGCTTTGCATCCATGCGTGGAAATTCGTCCCACTGCTCTGGCTGGCCACGTAGGTGCATCAGCACGATGCCGCACCGGGCCGCGGCGCAGACCCCCGCCATTGCCTCATCCCATAAAAATCCGCTGACATCGTTAACCATCTCGACACCCGCTACGAGGGCGGCCGCGGCGGTCGCGGATTTATAGGTATCGATGGACAGAATAGACTCCGGCCGATGGCGCAGTACGCCCTCCAATACAGGGGAGACACGATCGATCTCCTCCTGGACGCCCACCGGAGTCCGCTTTCCAGGCTTGGTAGATTCGCCGCCCACATCCACCACGTCAGCCCCCTCAGCGAACATCGCCAGGGCATGCTCGATTGCCCGCGCAGGGGCGGCAAAGGCGCCCCCATCGGAGAATGACTCTGGGGAAGTGTTTAATACCCCCATCACCAGAGTCCGCTTTCCTAATGGCAGGGACTGTGTGCGCAGTTTCCAGTCGTAACAGGACCTATTGGCAAAGGGCATCTTTGTCCATTCTAGGATGCCCAAACGGCGTGAGGTACACTCCGCGCAGAGACATGCAAACGCGCTCCCCCCTTTTCATCCTGCTGCTGGCCCTGCTCTTTGGCGGGACAATCGCGGCGCCCGCGGCCAAACACCCGGCTAGGCGCAAGTTGCCGCTCTCCCAGGCCGTGACCCGTATTCTTGCTGAGCCAGGAGTCAACCAGGCGCACTGGGGAATCTCAGTAATCGCGCTCAGCGGCCGCCCCATCTACGCCCTGAATGACGGCCAATACTTCAACCCGGCGTCGAACGCCAAGCTGTTCACCACCGCGGCGGCGTTTGCCCTGTTGCCCAGCGGGCTCACCTTCACCACGCTGGTATCGAGCAGTGCTCCGGTCAACAACACCGGAGAGGTTCGCGGCGACGTAACGATCTTTGGTGTGGGCGACCCCAACATGTCAGCCCGTACTATGCCCTTTGGGCTCAAGACCGAACGCACCGGCCCCCCGCTGGCAGCGCTAGAGGATATGGCCGACCAGATCGTTCGCCACGGCGTCCATTCCATAAGCGGAGATATCGTCGGAGATGACACCTGGTTTGTCTTCGAACCCTATGGCCCCGGCTGGAGCTGGGACGACCTGCAATGGGGCTATGGCGCGCCCGTCTCCGCCCTCACGGTGAACGACAACGAGGTCTACCTGAACGCTGTGCCCGCGGCGCAGGTGGGTGAGCCTGCGGTGGCTTCCTGGCTTCCCGCGACCGCTTACTACACTCTGCAAAATTCGCTCGTCACAGCACCGCCGGGTGACCCGGGCAAGCCGGGCATCGAGCGCTCGCCAGGGGCGATGACGGTGCGGCTGTTTGGCCGGACTCCCCTCGGCCAGCAGGGTGTCCATGCCGCCTTAGCCATCGAAGACCCCGCCGATTATGCGGCAAAATCTCTGCGCGCCTTGCTCCTCGCGCGCGGCGTCCAGGTCAGCGGAACAGCCCGGGCGCAGCATCGGCTCTCCTCCGAGACCAGCGACTTTCTCACCGCCCAGCAACAGCCGGTTGCACTCCATCCCATTTCAATTCAGACCGTCCAGGCCGCAAACCCGGGGCAGTTTCTGCTCGCTTCCCATGTATCACCGCCGCTCGGAGATGACTTGGTAGTGACCAACAAAGTCAGCCAGAACCTGCACGCCGAGATCACTCTCAGAACCCTGGGCAAGCTCGAAAGCTCCGATGGATCGCTGCTTGAGGGCACCCGGGTGGTGCGCCAGTTTCTGATCTCAGCCGGAATCGCCCCAGGCGATTTTGTCCTCTTCGACGGCTGCGGGCTCTCCACCCAAGACCTCGTCACCCCGCGGGCATTTACGACTTTGCTCGCCTACGCGGCGCGGCAGAGTTGGGGCGAAGCATTCCGGACTTCTCTGCCCGTAGGGGGAGTGGACGGCTCCCTCTCCGCCCGCTTCAAGCAGCCATTGCTGGATGGCAAAGTCTTTGCCAAGACCGGTACTCTGGGAGAAGCACGTGGACTGAGCGGCTATGTGATTGCCGCCAGTGGGCAGACGGTCGCTTTCTCCATCATGTGCACCGACCACGCTCCATCCCAGCCGGCGGATCGCGCCGCGATGGACAAGATCGTGGCCGCGATTGCGGAGTCGAATTGAAGACGATCTCTCGAAAGAACGGGCTCTTGATTCTTGCTATTGTGCTGGTAACCGCTTGTGGTTGCAAGCACGCACCCTCCAAGCCCGCAGTTGCTCTCACCCCGCAGCAGGCCGCCGGGAAGCAGGTGTTCGTGAACCAATGTTCCAGTTGCCACTACGCCGATTCGGACAAAGGCCTGTACGGCCCCGGCCTCGAAGGACTCTTTCGCAAGCCTTATCTGAGCAGTGGGATGGCGGCGAATGACACTCGGGTACGTTCTGTGATCCTGCGTGGCTGGGGCATGATGCCGCCCATGGGCAATACAATGTCTGATCAGGAATTTGAAGAGCTGATGGCCTACCTGCACACATTATGACCAACCTTCCGCTGCCGGGCATGGCAGCTATCGCCCTCTGGATGCTGGCGCTGGCGTTAATCGGCGTGGCCGGCGTGTTTACCGGGCACTATCCATCGGGAGGAGCGCGGGTGGGTATTTTGATCCTGTGCAGCGTCTTTGCATGCGCCGGGCTGGGACTGATTCGCATGCGCCGATGGGGATGGGCGCTCAGCCTGGGCGCGGTCTTCCTCTCCATGTGCTTCGGTTGCTACAGCATTTTCCGTTTCCACCAGTACCAATGGGTGGTGATGGCAGTGATTAATCTCGTCTTCTTTCTTTACCTGGTGCGCCCCGAAGTCACCGCGCGGCTTCGCTAGGCAGTTTCGCAATTGGTGTAGACCGAACCCGGATTTCCTGTGGATCTTTGTGGGGCCACCGAACTGCATGCGGCTTTCCGCGAAGAAAGCCGCACCTCACTTGTCTCAACTGGTGCCGCGCTGCAGGAAATCCGGGGAGTGATAGGCCTTTTCGTGGTTTTCTTCCAGGGAAAACCACTCCTCGCGATCTTTATCAGTCCACAGTAATTGCGAAACTGCCTTAGAGTGCGTGACCCGATACAATTGACTCCAGCGTGATTGACCTCGTCCAGATCGACCAAACCCCACGCCGTCCCGTCCCCAAGCCCGCTTGGCTGAAGGCTCGCGCGCCGGTGGGCGAAAATTACCACGAGCTCAAGAGTCTGGCGCGGTCGCTCAACCTGCACACCGTATGCGAGTCGGCCCATTGCCCCAACATCGGCGAGTGCTGGAACCAGCGCACCGCAACCTTCATGATGCTGGGCAACACCTGCACTCGCCGCTGCGGCTTTTGTGCCGTGCCCAAGGGCCGGCCGGAGCCTATCGACTACGACGAGCCCCGCCGGGTCGCCGAAGCGGTCGCCATTCTCGACCTCAAGCATGCCGTGATTACCAGCGTGAACCGTGATGACGATGTTCTGGGAGGGGCCCGCGCCTTTGCCATGGTCATCGAGGAGATCCGGCGCCAGGCGCCTGGCTGCCAGGTGGAAGTGCTTATCCCCGACTTTCAAGGGCAGGAGGAGGCCATCCGCATCGTGGTCGAGGCCCAGCCCGAGATGCTGAACCACAATACCGAATCGGTGCCCCGGCTCTATCGCGCGGTGCGCTCGGGGGCGCGCTACCAGCGAACGCTTCGCCTGCTGGAGTACGCGAAAATCGTCGACCCGCGCATGACCACCAAGTCCGGGGTAATGGTCGGCTTGGGAGAAGAGATGCATGAGCTGCTGCAGGTTTATCGCGACCTGGCCGCGGTTGGCACCGACGTGTTGACCATTGGGCAGTACTTGCGTCCATCCAGAGATCACCTGCCGATGGCGCGCTACTACACACCGGACGAGTTTGTTTATATGCGCGCAGAGGCTCTCAAGATGGGTTTCCGGCACGTAGAGTCGGGGCCGCTGGTGCGGTCGTCCTACCATGCACGCGAGCAGGCACAGTCCACTGGCGTGACCCTGCTTACGTGAGCTTTGCAATTTTGACAGATAGAGGAAGAAGACGATGGCAGTCTCTGTAATGGCCACTATTCCCGCCCTTAAAGAAATCCAGCAGCAGTTGAAGTCGCGGATGGAGAAAGCGGTGGATGATTTCCGCGCCAACCTGGCGTCCACCCGCACCGGCCGGGCCTCGGTCCACATGCTCGACCAGGTCAAGGTGCCGTACTACGGCACCGATACTCCGCTGAACCAGGTGGCTCAGGTCACCGCTCCCGATGCCAACCTGATTCTGGTCCAGCCCTGGGATCCCAGCATCCTGGGCGATATCGAGAAGGCTCTGCGCGCCTCTGACCTGGGGTTCAACCCGCAGAACGACGGCAAGATTGTGCGTATTCCCGTTCCCCCGATGACCGAGGAGCGCCGCCGTGAAGTAGTGAAGCACCTCAACAAGACGCTCGAAGACCATCGCACCGCGGTACGCAATATTCGCCGTGATGGCAATGACCTCATCAAGAAGTCCGCCAAGGACAAGAAAATCTCCGAGGATGAGGAGAAGCGCTCGCTCGAGGAGATTCAGAAGCTCACCGACGATGAGATCCGGCGCATGGAAGAGATGTGCCGCAACAAAGAGAGAGAAGTGCTGCAGATCTGAGCGTCAGCCGACCCTGCTGGTGTGGTCCAGAATGATCTTCCAGCCTGAGGGCTCCCGTTTGAAGATCAGGGAGAAGATGCCGTCTGCATTGCCGCCTGCGGCTGCGGTGCGCTCCAAATGAAAATTCCCCGTGGCTACCGCGTAGTTGGCGTCCAACACCCGGATGGCAAGATGGGAAAACTTTAAATTTCCCATCGCTGCCGGTGTCGAGTAGAGCTTCCTGTAGCGTTCAAGAATCTTGGCGTAGCCGTATTGCACTGTCTGGCCGACGAAGGTGGTGGTTGGAGAATCTTCGTAGCCCTTCATGAAGGCTTCGACATCCCCTCGGTTCCAATCCGCCGTCTGTTGGTCCAGCAAATGCCGAATAGCGGCCTCTGGCGCGGTCTCTTCATGCGAAGAAGCTGCGAGCATCATGGCGAGAGCAAGGAACAGGCTGACGGTACCTCTTCTCATGGAGACAAGATAAATGGGAATGGTCCCCGCGGAGCCCCTGTGATAGCAGAACCCAAGAGAACAGGACGGGTGCCCCACATCTCGCTCGTTTTTCGCGAGATGTGGGATACCACAGGTGTCGACCGCTAAGTGCATCGGAGGAATCGGGAGTCAGAGGGAAAGAGCAGTGGTATCCCACATCTCGCGAAAAACGAGCGAGATATGGGGCACCCGGCCTTGGCTAGGGGACGGAGTGCGTAAGTGGAGTCAGACGGCGATGTTCATGGCCAGAACGGGGTTTTACATCAACCTTCCTACTACAATGGCTTATGCCTGGACCGAGAACCGCGCACGCTGTTTGTTCGCACGACTGTCCGGACTCCTGCGCCATTCTGGTAACGATCAATGAATCGGGAGTGGCGACCCGGGTACAGGGTGATCCGGATCATTCCGTAACCCGCGGCTTTCTCTGCGGCAAGGTCGCCAAGTATTTGGATCGTGTCTATTCTCCCTCGCGGCTGCTCTACCCTATGCGCCGTCGAGCTGCAGCGCCCAAAGGAAGAACACCCAACGCCCGCGACGCTGAAGCCTTCGAACGCATCAGCTGGGACGAAGCCTTGGACATAATCGCTGAGCGACTGAGGCTCATTGCCCAGGAACACGGTCCTGAGTCCATCCTGCCCTACTCCTACGCTGGAAACATGGGAGTGCTCGGCTATGGCTCCATGGATCGCCGTTTCTTTCACCGCCTCGGCGCCTCGCAACTCGATCGCACGATCTGTGCGACCACCGGCGCCGACGCGATCATGTCGGTCTACGGCTCAAGACTGGGCACGGACCCGGAGCACTTCCGCCATGCCCGTTACATCATCGCCTGGGCCGCAAACATCCACGGCAATAACGTCCACCTATGGCCCTTTGTCGAAGAGGCGCGCCGCCAGGGAGCCCGGCTGGTAGTGATCGACCCATTCCTCACCCGTACCGCGCGCGTGGCTGACTGGCACATCCCCATCCAGCCCGGGACCGACGCAGCGTTAGCCCTCGGCCTCATGCACGTCATCATCAAAGAAGGGCTCTACGACCGGGATTACGTTGCCAAACACACGCATGGATTTGAGCCCCTGCGCGAACACGTTGCACCCTACACACCGGAGCACGTCTCCTGTTTAACCGGCATTGCAGCAGCCGACATCACGCGCCTGGCACGCGAATATGCGACCACTGCGCCGGCCGTGATTCGCCTGAACTATGGCGTACAGCGCTCCCAGAACGGCGGCGCAGCGGCGCGGGCCGTTTGCATGCTGCCGGCCTTGATCGGCGCCTGGAAGCAGCTCGGCGGGGGCCTGCAGCTCTCCACCGGCGGAGCGTTCAAGTTCAACGCCGAGGCTCTCGAGAGGCCGGATCTGATGCTGGCAAGCCCACTTCACCGCCCAGCTCGCATAATCAACATGTCACGCCTCGGCCACGCGCTTACCGAGCTCGATGCACCCGCGGTGAAGGCGCTTTTCGTTTACAACTCGAACCCCGCTGCCATTGCTCCCAACCAGAACGCCGTGGTACGCGGACTGATGCGCAGCGACCTTTTTACCGTGGTGCATGAGCAGTTCTTCACCGACACCACGGACTACGCCGATTTGGTGCTACCGGCGACCACCTTCCTGGAGCACAAAGACTTTCAGGGAGCCTACGGTCACTACTTTCTGCAGCTCTCAGAACAATCCATCGCGCCGTTGGGGGAGGCCCGATCGAACGTCTGGCTCTTTAGCCAATTGGGGCAGCGCATGGGTTTCTCTGAGCCCTGCTTCCACGACAGCGTCGACGATCTGATCGAGCAGGCCCTGAACGCGCCGGCGATGGAAGGCATTACCCGCCAGCAACTGGAGGCGAAAAGGAGCATCCGCCTGCAGTCCCCCGGCAACGGGGGACTGCTGCCGTTTGCCAAGGGCGTCTTTGCCACGCCCAGCGGCAAGGCCGAGTTTTATTCGAGCACTCTGGCTGCCCAGGGACTCGAACCGCTGCCGGCATTTCATCCTCCAGACGAATCGCGCCGGGGCGCCGATGCGTATACCTTTCCCCTCGAGTTTTTGCCCCGCAAGGCCGACAACTATATGAACTCCACCTTCGCCAACCTTCCCAGCCACCAGAAGATGGAATCGCCAGGCCTGATATTCATGCACGCGGGCGACGCCGCCGCGCGCCAGATCGGCGAAGCAGAATTGGTGGAGATCTACAACGCGCGCGGCAAAATCCAGCTACGAGCCCGTATCGATGGCAGCGTGCCGGCCGGCGTGGTAGCGGCCAGCCTCAACTGGAACAAGCTGTCCGAAGGGGGAAACAACGTAAACGCGCTCACCTCCGAGCGCCTCACCGACCTGGGCCGCGGGGCCACCTTCTACTCAACCCTGGTGGAAGTTCGAAAGCTGACTCCAACCAAAAACCTCTTCCCTCCGATAGACTAGGAACACCTGCTCAAGCGTGAGATTGACGATGCCGTTTCCAGCGGGTTTCCAGTGCGCGGGCTGTGGAGAGTGGAATGAGATCGTGGTGGACGAGTCTGCAGGCGGGCAGCAGCGGTATGTGGAAGACTGCCAGGTCTGCTGCAAGCCAAACCTTCTCTGCGTGGCCTGGGATTCCTCACTGGGCGAATACTTCGCCAGCAGTGAGCTGGAGAGCTGAGGGAGTTCTGGTGTCTGTCTTTACTGGGCCTCCTGGATGGTAGACGGGGTGAGAAACGAGTCGTCGGAGTTGGGGAGTACCCCTTCCGTCACATATAATCGCCTTTTCCTCCAGCAGGATCCGATTTTTAGCAGTGAGGGTGTGCCTATTCTTCGCGTCGTGTCAGGGAGCCTTCGCTCCCGGTCTCATAAGAACCAACCTGCGCTGCCGTTTTTTTTTCGCATGTGCAGCATCTTGGGCTTGCTTCTATTTTGCGGTTCCAGTCTGGTTGCCTGGGGTCAGCAGGGCGTCGCTCCGCAAGCCGGGGCTCAGCAGGCCGCTCCGCAAGGCGTGGTGACCGCAATCCGCGTGATCGGCAACCGCCGCATTCCCAGAGATACAATCCTGGCCAGGCTGTTTACCCACCCGGGAGATCCCTACGATCCGGCGACCATCGAGCGCGACTTCAACTCCCTGTGGAATACGGGATACTTCGAGAATCTGCAGATCGCGCGAGAGGATACCCCGAACGGCATCGTTCTCGACATCATCGTTAAAGAGAAGCCGACCATACGCGAGATCAACTACAAGGGCCTGAACTCGGTCTCGGTCTCGGATGTTCTCGACCGCTTCAAGAAAGAGCATGTTACCGGTTTCTCGGTGGAAAGCCAGTATGATCCCACCCGGCTGGCGCGGGCCATCGATGTGATCCGCGAACTGCTGGCCGAACATGGGCATCAGTTCGCAATCGTAAAGCCGGAAATCAAGACCATTCCGCCTTCCTCAGTCTCCATCAATTTCAACATTAAGGAAGGCCCCACGGTGAAAGTGGGGAATATCACCTTCACCGGAAACCACGCCATAAGTTCCCGCGATCTGCGCTCGGCGATGAGGAACCTCCGGCCAATCGGTATCCCGCACTCGATTATCCTGGAGAACATCTTCGCCCGGACCTACGACGCCAGCAAACTCGAGGAAGATACGGAGCGGGTGCGCCGCGCCATGCAGGACAAAGGTTATTTCCGTGCCGCGGTCGGCGATCCGACCACCCATATCCGGAATGAAGGCGGCCTCTCGTTCTTCACCTTTCGTCCCCGCAACGGCAAGCGCATCGACATCCGCATTCCCGTCGAGGAGGGAGCGCGCTACCGGCTTGGCGGTGTCACCTTCACCGGCAACGCGCATGTGCAGAACGTCAAGGCGCTGCGCTCTCAGTTCCCCACCAAAGACGGGGAATTGTTCAATGCCACCGCCATTGGCAAGGGATTGGACAATCTACGCAAGGCTTACGGTTCGCTCGGTTACATCAACTTCACTGCGGTGCCGACGCCGCGCATCGATGACGCCAAGCACCTGGTCTACCTGGACATCGACATCGACGAGGGCAAGGCCTTCACCGTCTCGCGCATCGAGTTTCAGGGCAATACCATCACCCGCGATCGGGTGATCCGGCGCGAACTGCTGATCGAAGAAGGCCAACCCTACAACAGCAACCTGTGGGAACAGAGCCTTCTGCGCCTGAACCAGTTGGACTACTTCGACCCGCTCAAGGTGGATCAGGACACCGAGACCCACCCGGATAACGACAACGGGACCGTTGCCCTGCTGCTCAAAGTTCATGAAAAGGGCAAGAATTCGATCGGCTTGAACGGCGGGGTCAGTGGTCTTTCCGGCACTTTCCTCGGTCTTAACTACTCCACCAATAATTTTCTCGGCTTGGGTGAAACCTTGAGCCTCCAGGGGAATATCGGCAACCTGGCGCGCAGCGCGGTTTTTGCCTTCAATGAGCCCTACCTACGCAACCGGCCGACCAGCGTGGGCTTCCAGATTTTCAGCCGCAAGACGGATTACAATTCAGCCCGCAACTACGCCGCCGTTACCGGGAACTCAAACCTGACCGCCGCCCAAGAGTCCCTCACCCAGAATTACAACCAGTCCTCGACCGGGTTAAACTTCTCTGTCAGCTATCCCATACGCCGCTCCTTCAAGCGCGTGGGCTTGACTTATAGCTGGGATAAGTCGAGCATCACAACCTTCAGCCAGGCTTCCGCTAACCTCTTCGAAACGCTGGCCTTCCGCGCCGGCCAGATCCAGGGCGCCAATGCCCTGACGGGCATTTACACCAGCTCCGTTTCGTTGAGTTATACGTACAACAAGGTCGGCCCGTCCATCTTCAGGCCGCGTTTCGGAACGGATATTTCCGCTGCCCTGGTGGTCGCGGGCCTGTGGGGCAACGTTCGTTATTTCACCCCGGTGGTGCAATACAAGCACTTCATTGCCATGAAAGGCCTGCACCCCAACCCGGAAGGGCGTAACGTCTTAGGCTATCGCGTTCAGCTCTCTTATATCCAGGGTTTCAGCGGAGATGTGGCGCCACCGTTCGCCCGTTTCTATTCCGGCGGCGACAACGAATTGCGCGGCTTTGATGTGCGCGCAGCGACCCCCTATGGATTCATCCCGGTACGGGCAAACATCACCCTCACCAACCCGGACGGAACGCCCGTCCCTATTCAACCGGGCAACTACACCCTGGGCAACATCACGATTCCGATTCCGATTTACCGCCCCGTTTCGGTGGGTGGCGACGCCAAGGCCACTTCCAGCGTCGAGTATCGCATTCCCATTGCGGGCCCGGTTCAATTCGAAATTTTCGACGACTTCGACATCAATTCGGTGGTTCGCGATTCGCAATTACGGCAAAGTGTGGAGGGGGCCGACCAACTCAATTCGCCCCTCTACGGCTGCACGGCCTACTTCAATGGCGCTTGCCAGGGTGGGCAGTCAATCCAGTTCATCAACAGAATCAGGCCGATCCAGGGGACCAACGTGGTGCCGCGCATGTCCATCGGCGGGGAGATTTCGGCTATGCTTCCCATCGTGAACGCACCCATGCGGATCTATTACGCTTATAACGTGCTTCGCCTTTATGAGAATGTCCAGGGAGAGAGCCTGATCACGCGCAGCATGTTCCCCGCCGGCGGGGCGGGTGATTACACCTACAACGAATCCATTTCGGCTTACGATTCCCTGTTACATTTCCGCGAGCCGAGAAAGACCTTCCGCTTGAGCGTAAGCACTACTTTCTGAGAGTGAGGCCGTCGGGGGGATAGTAGGGAGTGCAGCGGCTACCCTGCGTTGACCATCCTTCGGCCCACACCTATAATCACTGCTGGCCCCTGTGATTATCTCGGTCCGTGTCTCTTCTTCGCATTTGCTGCCAGATGCGCTGGCCAGCTGACTGCATTGCAAATGCGCATGCGGGGACCCGCAAGCGAAGGCCCGCTTTCCGCTGAAAGACGCGGGCGATCTGGATTCAAAGATCAAAAGGAGTTCTGTATTCCGATGAAGCGTTCGATCACCCTCGTTTGCCTGCTTGCTTCCGCCACCGGCGTGGGCATCATCACCTTGCCCAGCACAGCGTTAGCCCAGGCTTCCTCCGCACCCTCCGCACCCTTGCCTGCTGCGGGCATGGGCGCCGCCGTGGCAGTGCCTGCCACGGCAAAGATTGCCATCATCAATTTCCAGCAGGCGGTCGCCGCGACCAACGAAGGTCAACGTAACTTCGCTCAACTGCGGGTGAAATTTGAACCCAAGCAGGCTCAATTGAAGGCCCAAAGCGACGAGATCGATTCGCTCAAGAAGCAGTTGCAGGATGCAGGCGCTACCCTCAGTGAGCCGGAGCGCGACAGCCGCCTCAGGGTCATCGACGAAAAGACCAAATCTCTGCAGCGTTCCGCGGAAGACGCTCAAAACGAAGCCAGCGGCGCGATGAACGATATGTACCAGGCGCTGGCACAGAAGGTCTATGCAGTGCTGGATACTTTCTCCAACCAGAACAAATTCACCGTGGTGCTCGACACCAGCGCCCAGCAGACGCCAGTCCTGTGGGCCAATGGTTCCACCGACATCACCAAGGCGATTGTAGAGGCCTACAACGTCAAGTCCGGCGTTCCGCCGCAACCAGCAGGCGCCACCGCCCCGCGCCCCAGCTCCACCAGCCCCAGCCGGCCCTCAACAACTACTCATCCCGGCACGACAAGGCCGCAGTAGGACATTTTCCAATCAATCCCTCCCGGCAAGATTCACTCGCCGGGAGGGAAATAATAACCAGAATCAGCTAAAAAATACCTAGCAGCCGGTTCCCGGCGTGTCTGTGGAAAAAAATGTGGAAAGCCGGGGAGTGCTCTTTTTTTGTTCCAAATCCTGCTCCCAAAAGAACTCGGCAACACACTTTCCGTGCTCCCTTAACCTTTTTCTTGTCAATTGTTTATCGCTTGTGCTAAAGGACTATCGGCGACCGCGGGCCAGCGATCCATCCAACAGCGGAAATTTGCGGGTTTCCACAAAACGCGCCGGAGCCATGACCAACGTAACTACCAGCTGCGACTATTTGCTGGTATCCTCGCCCACTTTCAGTACCGCCAAAAATGCCTCCTGAGGAATGTCGACTTTCCCCACCCGCTTCATGCGCTTCTTGCCTTCCTTTTGCTTCTCCAGGAGTTTGCGCTTACGGCTGATGTCTCCCCCGTAGCACTTGGCAAGCACATTCTTGCGCAAGGCGGCGACGGTTTCCCGGGATACGATCTTGGCTCCAATTGCCGCCTGGATAGCAACCTCGAACATCTGCCGGGGAATGAGCTCGCGCATCTTGGAAACCAGCGCTCGTCCCCGCTCGTAAGCGAAGTCTTTATGCACAATGATCGAGAGCGCATCGACCGGTTCGCCTGAGATCAGAATATCCAGCTTGACCATGGGCGATTCCCACATGCCGGCGAGCTGGTAATCGAGTGAAGCATAGCCGCGCGAGACAGATTTCAGACGGTCGTAGAAGTCCAATACGATCTCGTTGAGCGGCAGCTCATAGGTCAGCATGACCCGCGTTGGGGTCACATATTCGAAGTTTTTCTGCCGGCCGCGCTTCTCCTCCACCAGCTTGAGAATGCCACCAACGTACTCTTCGCTGGTCAATATGGTGGCAATGATCACCGGCTCCTCGATCTTCTCGATATCGGTGGGATCAGGCCAACGGGAGGGGTTCTCCACTTCAACGATCGATCCATCGGTGAGGGTGATTTTGTAGCGCACACCGGGAGCGGTGGTAATTAGATCCAGGTTGAATTCGCGCTCCAGGCGTTCCTGGATGATCTCCATGTGCAGCAGCCCGAGAAACCCGCAGCGGAAACCGAATCCCAAGGCGACCGAGCTCTCCGGTTCAAAGAAAAAGGACGAGTCGTTCAGCCGCAGCTTCTCGAGCGCATCACGCAGCAGTGTGTGCTCATGCGAATCCACGGTATAGAGCCCGGCAAAAACCATCGATTGAATATCTTTGAAACCGGGCAGCGCCGCCGCAGCGGGGCGTGTATCCTCGGTGACCGTGTCGCCAATCTTGGTGTCGGCCACGTTCTTGATGGTCGCGGAAAAGAAGCCCACCTCACCCGCCGACAACTGCCCAATCTCGACCGGCTTGGGCGTTAGCACACCGACCGACTCCACATCGAATACCCGGCCATTGGACATGAGCCGGATCCTCGCACCCTTGCGCAGGATGCCATTGATCACCCGGGCCAACACGATGACGCCGCGGTAAGGATCGAACCAGCAATCGAAGATCAGGGCCTGCAGGGGCGCCTCTGCGTCTCCTGTAGGCGGCGGCAAACGCTGCACGATGGCTTCCAGTACCTCGGGAACGCCTAGGCCCGTTTTGGCACTCACGGGAAGAGCATCGGTAGCATCTAACCCTACGGTCGACTCGATCATCTCCTGGGTGCGCAAGACGTCTGCGCTGGGCAGGTCAATCTTGTTGATCACGGGAATCATGTCCAGGCCGTTGTTGATAGCCAGGTAAGCATTCGCCAGGGTTTGCGCCTCGACGCCCTGCGAGGCGTCCACTACCAGCAGGGCGCCCTCACAGCAGGCCAGGGAACGGGAGACCTCGTAGGAGAAATCGACATGCCCTGGTGTATCCAGAAGATTTAGCTGGTACATCTCGCCATCCCGGGCGAGGTAATTCATGCGCACCGCGTGCGCCTTGATGGTGATGCCGCGCTCCCGTTCCAGGTCCATCGCGTCCAGCACCTGGGCCTGCATCTCCCGTGCCGTCAAGGAGCCCGTCAACTCCAGCAATCGGTCCGAAAGGGTCGACTTGCCGTGGTCAATGTGGGCAATGATGGCGAAATTGCGGATGTGCTTGCTATCCATGAAGGGGTGCCGGTCGGCGGGTGGCGAATCAGTTGATGGCGAGAGGATTCTCTCACCCGATCTTATCATTCACACCGGAGGGCCCCGGGCAATACAATCAAGCAAAGGAAGAACCTGGTCTTTCGATGTGCAGCCAAGGCGGAGGGTGCCAAGGCGATTCGCATGGGCTTATCCAGAGGGATAAATATCGCTTGCAGAGTGGTCATGCCGGTGCTTGCCGCAGCCTCGTTGCTGTTTACGGGGTGTGTGCCGCAGAACCCTGTCACCCCGGGGCCGGCGAAGTCGCCCCAAGCTACTGCCCCCACGCTCAAGCCCTCCAAGCCCTCCGAAACCACCACGGCGTCGGCTAACCCATCTGCAACGCCTGCCGCCCGCCCGCAGGTGCAGGCCCTGATCGACGCGGCCGAAACAGCGTACCAGAGCGGTGTGACCGACTACCACGCGGGCAAGCTGCAGACAGCCAAGGCAGACTTCGATCGCGCTGTCGATATGATGCTGACCAGCAATTTCGATCTGCGCAGCGAACCCCAGCTAAGCGACGAGTTCAATCGCATTCTCGATGCTGTCAATACTCTGGAGACCGAGGCGCTGAAGCAGGGCAATGGATTCGCGCCCAAGATCGAACCCGCTCCCGTGGATATTGCCAACGACGTCACCTTCCCGGTGGACCCGACGGTCAAGGCGCAAGCCATCGCGGAACTGAAGACTACGGTCTCCGATTTACCGCTGGTGATCAACGATCCCGTCGCTGGTTACATCAGCTATTTCTCTTCCAAGGGGCGGGGAACGCTCATGCGTTCACTGGAACGGGCCGGCCGCTACCATGCCATGATCGCGGCAGTGCTTGCCGATGAAAAGGTTCCCCAGGATCTTATTTATCAGGCCGTGGCCGAATCCGGCTTTCAGCCGCAGGCGGTGAACGGGCGTTCGGGCGCGGGTGGCATGTGGCAGTTTATGCCCTCTGGGCCCTATGGGCTGGCCCGCAACGGCTGGTACGATGAGCGTTTCGATCCGGAGAAGTCGACCCACGCTTATGCTCGCTACATGAAGGAGCTGTACGCTCAACTGGGCGATTGGTATCTGGCCATGGCAGCGTATGACTGGGGACCGGGTAATGTGCAGCGTGCGGTCCAGCGCACCGGCTACGCCGATTTCTGGGAGCTGTACCGGCGCAACGTGTTGCCCCAGGAAACGAAGAATTATGTGCCTATCATCATCGCGGCCGCGATTATGGCCAAGAATCCGCAGCAGTACGGGTTGCAGTCCCTGACCCCCGACCCGCCGCTGGTCACCGACACGGTCACCACGGACTATAGTGTTGACCTGCGCCTGGTCTCCGACGTGGTCGAAGTGCCGGTGCAGGAGATCTCGGACCTGAATCCCAGCCTGTTGCGGATGAGCACGCCCGCCGACGTTCCGTTTGAATTGCATCTCCCTGCCGGCAGCAAAGACCTCTACCAGAAACGCATCTCGGAAATCCCCGTGGACAAGCGAAATCAATGGCGGTTTCACAAAGTGGTTTCCGGAGAGTCGCTGCAGACCATCGCTCGCGATTACCACGTAACCCCTGCTGAGATCGTCTTCGTCAATCAGCTGGAACCTGCAGACGATCTCTCCTCGACCGACTCGCTCATTATTCCGGTGCCTCCGGCGCCCTCCAGCAGGGCGCGCCTCACGCTCTACAAGGTGGAGCATGGCGACACTCTGGTGACTGTGGCTGATCGCTTCAACGTGACGGTGCAGCAACTTCGCCGCTGGAACCATCTGAGTTCGGCCCGCTTGGCGCCGGGACGGCGGCTCTACGTGGCTGAGCCGGCCCGCGTCACCGGCTCCAGGCGCCGCGTGAGCACATCGACGAAACATGCCGCGGGTGCGAAACAGGGAGTCGCCCATTCCACGTCCGCGCACAAACCCGCTACGACCGGCGCGCATACAACCGCGAAGAACACTCCACCGGCTCTTTGAGCGGGGAAAAGACGCAGAAAAAACAATGGCGCAGCCACGATGGAAGACCTTGCCGGAAAAGAAACTTAATTCGCACTTGCGTTCATTGGCATCCCGTTGCATGCTGTTGCTATAATCCGCGCCGCAGGCAAGTATGATGGGGAGCGGTTCTCTGCGATCCGAATCCGTAGCAAACGAAGCCTTGGAGGCATAAGAATGCAGGACGAACACAAACTGTACGCACACGCAGACAATGAGTTTGAAGCCGAGGCAGACGAGTACCCCGATGAGGTGGAAGACGGCTTCGACGATGATGATGAAGAGGAAGAAGAAGTAAGCGTCATCGTCGCAACCACCGTTCCAGGTATGGAAATATTCGCCCCACCTGTGAGCGCGCCCCCGGTGCCGGCGCCCGTGAAAGCTCCGGCCAAAAAGGCTGCCGCCAAAAAGAGCGTCGCCAAGCCTCCGGCGACTCCGCCAGCAGCCAAGAAAGCCCCGGCGAAGAAGGCTCCTGCGAAAGCTCCGGCCAAAAAGGCCGCAACGAAATCTGCCGCTAAGAAGAGCAGCAAAGGCGCGAAGAGCGGCAGAAAGGCTGCGAAAGCGGTCGGCAACAAGAAGAGCGCCAGCACCAAAAAATCTACAATCAAACGAGGTATTCCTTTGGCAGTGAAGAAAGCAGCAACCAAGAAGTCGGCGGCGAAGAAGGCAGCTAAGAAGTCGCCAGCCAAGAAGGCAGCTAAGAAGACAGCAAAGAAGAAGTCAGCTAAGAAGAAGTAGTTCCCGAACGAAAACAGGCAAGCAAAAGAGCCCGGCTAGCAGCCGGGCGTTTTTGCGTCTGGAGGTTTTGGGGTTGGGCTTTTCGCGCGGTGCCCAGCATTCTATATCCGCTGGGGTCCGGAAGGATTCGCGGCTATTTTTTCTCAAAACCGTTCAGCGCCGCCAGAACCTGCTCGCTGTGCTGAGAGGGATTCACGCCGGTCCATACCTGAACGATCTTGCCCTGGGGATCAATCAGAAACGTGTTGCGCTTGGCCATCTTGATGCCCATGTGATCGCCCATGGATCCGTACTCCGCCACGACTTTCTTCTCCTGATCGCTGAGAAGCTTGAAGCTTAACCCTTCCTTGGCGCAGAACTCCTTGTGGCTGTCACTCGAGTCAACGCTGACGCCGACCACGACGGCATCCAGTTTTTGATACTTGGAGATGTCCTCCTGAAAGTTGTGGGCCTCTTTGGTGCAACCCCTCGTCATGTCCTTGGGATAGAAATAGAGCACCACCCACTTGCCGCGAAAACTGTCGAGACTGGTAGGGGTGCCATCCTGCGAGGGCAGGGTAAAGTTGGGGGCCGTTTGGCCCGCTTGCGGCATGGCCGTGTCATCAGCTATTCCGCGGATACTCAAGGCGGCGCCAGCAAGCAGAACCACCAGGATTGCGACGACTGCTACTCTGTTCGTTTTCACCGAAATCTCCAGATTGCTGCGAAAGTGAGCCCAGTCGATTGACCGCTTTCGTCTGCGGCTGTCCAGCCGTGTTCCCGCGGGGGCGAAGCGTTGGAAGATGCCTCAGGGGCTAAAAGCCCTCATCGGTGACGTGGTGTACGGCCCGACTAAAGTCGTGCCCTGACACAAAACATGAGTTTTTCCGCAAGTAAAGTCGTGCCCTGATACAAGCCTCAGAGCGGGCTAGAAATATGCGCAGGCGCTTAGTGATCAGGTTGGCGTTCTCACCAGGGCTATAAAGCCCTGTTCAGACGAATCGTTTGACGACACGGCTGAAGCCATGCCCTTCGTTCAATGAATTTTTCCGCAGGCCTGTCAGAGCGCTATGATGGCGATGCCGGCGGCGGTGGCATGCTGCTGAACCGCGTCCTGATCGAAGATCAGGGTGCGGCCGGCTTCAATTGCCAGGCACGTGGCCCCGGCCTGACGCATCACTGCGATGGTCCCGGGACCAATCACCGGCACATCAAAACGCATATCCTGCGCCGGCTTGGCCACCTTCACTACGGTCAGCCGCCGGGCGAGGGTGGATGCCGGCGTGGATGCCTCATCCTCAGCGGCCAAGGTGCGCAGAATGGCCCCGGCGCGTTCGATGGTGGCATCGGTACCCTCCATGGCCTCGACTGCCACACAGGCCTGCCCAGCCACCACTACGGTCTGGCCAATGTCATAGCCGGCGAGGGCGAGGGCCACTTCGCGCCCGTAAGCGAGATCCTGCTGCTCCTCCGCAGTCGGCGGGCGAGCGGTGAGCACTCCTGGCCGCGCCAGCAACGGCTCCAGGTAGGCGGTGGACGAGATCAACTCGATCCCCTCATCGCTCAGAACCTTGGCCACCGCGCCCAGCAGCATGTCAGTATTCCGGGTGCGCAGATTCAATAGCAGCTTGGCCAGGCGCCAGTCGGGTCGAATGCTGGAGAAGATTTGCTTGTGCTTGACCTGACCGGCCATCACCGCCCGGCTTATCCCTTCCTGACGGAAGGTCTCGATCAATCGCGAAAGCTCCCCTAGCGAGAGCCAATGCACCCGGATGCCGGGATCGGCAGCAGCCCGTGCATCCATCTCCGGGTCGGTCTCTTCTTTGATGGCAGCGACCACGACCTCAGCCCCATGTGCCCGTGCGGCGTCAAGCAGCAGAAACGGGAAACGTCCATTGCCGGCGATTAGACCCAGCCTGGTGATCAGCTCCGGTTGCACTTGGCCGCTCCTACTTGATCACGCCCCGTTGGGAACGCTCGATAAAGGCCATCAGGTAAGCCACGCACTCTTCCGTCTGACCTTCACTGCGCAGTCGTTCCAGGGCCTGGGAGGTATTAAGCTTGGCCGCCAGCAATACCCGGTAGGCGTGCTGCAGGGCGCGCAACTGCTCCGGGCTGAAGCCAGAGCGCTCCAGGCCGATTCGGTTCAGGCTATAGGCATGGGTCTCGCGTTTGGCCGAGGTCAGCGAGTAGGGCAGGACATCCTGAGTGATCGTGGTTCCCCCGCCGACGTAGGCATACTTTCCGATACAGCAGTACTGGTGCACCGGGCAGAGCGCCCCCACACTGGCATAGTCTTCCACCGTGACATGACCGGCCAGGGTGGCGCCGTTGGCCAGGATGCAGTGGCTCCCGATGGTGCTGTCGTGACCGATGTGGGTATAGGCCATGATCAGACAGTGGCTGCCCATCCGCGTCGTACCGCCTCCCCCGTTAGTCCCCCGCGAGATCGTCACATACTCGCGAATAACGTTGTCATCGCCGATTTCAAGACTGGTGGGTTCACCCCGGTACTTCAGATCCTGCGGCGCTACGCCCAGGCAAGCGAAGGAGTAGACCCGGTTTCGCTCTCCAAAGCGGGTCTTTCCATCGAGCACCACATGGGAAACCAGTTCACAGTCCTCGCCGAGGACCACATCAGGACCAATGGTGCAATAGGGACCAACGTTACAGGACTCAGGGATACAAGCCGTGGCAGCCACGATGGCTGTTGGGTGAATGCTCACTCGTGACTCACCGTCTCCAAAGCCGGATCCTCCGCGGGCGGAGCAACCGGCCCTTCCGGTCTGTCACTGCCAATGCGCGATGGCCGGGGCACCACCGCGCACATGATTCTGGCTTGACACACCAGCTTGCCTTCTACGTAGACCTTGCCCTCGAGCCGCGCCGCCAGGGGCCTCCAGTTCAAAACATCCACTTCGATGCGCAGCTGATCGCCGGGCGTCACCGGTCTGCGAAAGCGAGCCTCGTTAATACCGGAGAACACCAACAGCTTGTGTTCATGATCCGGAACCTCAGGCAGCAGCAGCACTCCGCCTGCCTGGGCGATTGCTTCCACCATCAGCACTCCTGGCATGATGGCGTAGTCAGGAAAATGGCCCTGGAAAAACGGCTCATTGATGGTCACGTTCTTGATTGCCACGATCCGCTTCTTGCGGCTGCTTTCGAGTACGCGGTCAATCAGGAGAAAGGGATAGCGGTGGGGCAGAATGGACATGATCTGCCGTATGTCCAGCACCTGCGCCGCCTCCTGCCTGGGATTCTCATCTTCCATGGTCGCAGCGCTGATTATAGAGCATTTAGAACATCATTTTTTGATCTTGGCCGCCGCCACGTCAGGATTGAACATGTCTGGCGTCAAGGGGACATTGTAGGCCGCGTGGGAGAGGAAGCGCTGATTGGTCATATCGCCATTGTGGTAGCGGGTAATGGTGAAGGCGGTGGGAAAGCCCTCGATGGTGTGGTAGTCGTCGTACTCTTCCGCGTCGGTATTCTTGTCGTGGTAGACAGGATCGCGCCACTGCCAGGTCCGCCGCAAAGGCAAGTGCGTTTCCGCATCGGTCTGGATGGTGATGCTGTCATCCTCCGCGTTAATCAGGGTCGTTTGATCGGCCAGATGGCGCTCCACCAGGTTTTGCCCGCCATAAATGAGGACCGTCTTGGGGTCGTTCAGCCAGACACGCATGGCTATCGGAATGGAATGGTCACGACGGCGAAGCAGATCCTGGATTTGGTCCTTGGGCAATTCCCGTTTGCCTTTGTAGGTAACCTCCCAGGCTTGGTCTCCCGAAATAATCTCGACCACATCCCGTTTCTTACCCAGTTCGACGCGGGTCTGATCGGGAAATTTTTGAATTTCGTAGAACTCCGAGGTCATGCCAGTGGGCTTGCCAAGGTAGAAGCCCGATGTCCGCCCCTGCTCCATGGAGGAGCTGAGCGAGAGCCACCTTTCGCCGCCCAAGGCGGCTACCATGGCATCCAGGGTAGCCCGCGCCTTCTTTTGGTTGGCAACAGCTTCCGGATCCTGCGCCAAGAGCGGCTGCAGCGCTGCCGTGATAACCAACAGGCAGGCAAGTGTACGATAGGCATTCCTGCCCGGCCCTAACCCCATCCAGCTCGATCCTCCTGCTGCCCAATTGTACAAACCGGCAGCGCCCAAAACTCGGGGGACATTCTTTAGACTCACGGATCGCGGAATGTCTTTAGCGGTGGGCTAGCGCGCCGCTCGCATTGCCAGCACCTTCCTGCGATCCTTCACCAGCTTGCGCTGCGTCGCAGCCGGCATGGCGAGCACATCCCTGGTCTTCTTCGGCAGTTTGTTGTAGATCAGGTCATGGCCAAATTTGAGCCGCTCTTCCAACTCGCTGCTCCGCAGGACCCCCCAATGGCGGATAGACACCCAGTGCGCGCGGGCCAGATACGGCGCCGGAAACACCCCCTCCGTTTCCAGCAGCTCGGCGTATCGCTCCGGGCCGGCAGCAAAGGACACCACGGCCTTTTGTTCCTCATCGAGGTTCAGCACAGCAAACATTTTGCCGCCAATCGCCTTGTCGCCTACCCAAAAGACCAGATTAGCGCCCCATTGCATGGTTTCCACGACATGGGGCAACCGCAGCAGGTATTCCCGTGCGTGTTCCGCATCCATGGTCTGAGCCTCTCAATTTATTCTTAGCGCGTATTCATAGCGCGCAACACGTCGCAGATGCGTTCCAGCTCCGCCTCAGTATTGTAGTAATGCACTGAGGCCCTCACCAGCTCATTGAGCCCGCGCCGCTCCATGTCGATGCGGGTAGACGAGCGCTCAATGGTCCGTACCGCGATGCCGTTTGCCTGCAGCCATAGCATCACGTCTTCCGCCGAATAAGGGTGATAGGTGAAGGTCACGATGCCGCAACGAAGCCGGCCCAGGTCGCGCACCGTCACGCCCTCCACCCCCGCCAGCCGCTCCCGCAGCATGGCGGCCAAAGCTTGAACCCGCCGCTCGATCCGTTCCAGGCCCAAAGCCAGCGCATATTCTATGGCAACCCCTAAACCCAGCCGTGGGGCAGGGGCGGCTTCCCAGGTTTCAAATTTCTTTGCGTCCTGGCGGACCTCAAACTTACCTGCGGAGACCCAGGTGGCTGCCCGGAAGTCGAGCAGGGGCGGCTCCATTTGCTCCAGCATCGCCCTCCGCACATAGAGAAACCCGGTGCCTCTCGGGCCCCTGAGATATTTGCGGCCGGTCGCGGATAGCATGTCGCACCCCAAAACATTGACATCCAGATGCATCTGACCGGTTGACTGGCAGGCATCCAGCAGGAAGGGAATGCCGGCTCGCCGGGCCAATGCGCCCACCTGCGCAGCCGGCTGCACCAACCCGCCGTTAGTTGGCACGTGGGTGAGCGCGATCAACTTGACCCGATCATCCAGCAGCCTCTCCAGCGCATCCAGGTCCACCTCGCCGGCCTGGTCGCTTTCCACGACGGAGATCTCAGCGCCGGTGCGCTGCGCCACCTGCAGAAATCCGATGTAGTTGCTTGCGTATTCATTGGCCGCGGTCACAATGCGATCGCCGGAAGCAAACCGCAAGGAGTAAAAAGCCATCTCCCAGGCCCGGGTTGCGTTCTCCTGCAGCGCCACCTCGTCCGGAGCGCAGTGCAACAGCCGCGCCACGCTGCCGTACAACGCCGCCAGTTCGGGAGCAACCTGATCAGCCGCCTCGTAGCCGCCTACCCGCTCTTCCAGGCGGAGATGCTCGATCACCCGCGCAACCACGGATCGCGGCTGCAAGCTTGCGCCCGCATTGTTGAAGAAGGTCGTCTGCTCGCAGCCTGCGGTATCCGCCCGCAGCCGCGCAATCTCTAGATCCCCTTGCATGCTCCCTCCATTTCACCCGGCGCCTTTTCATTTTGCCTGAAACCTTATACTGCTGAAGAGATGGCTAACCTTTCTCCAACGCAGATCCCGTTCCCGCCCGTTGATGAACAGCTTGACTACCTGCAGAAGGGAGCGGCTGAAATCATCCGCCTCTCCGATCTGCGGGAGCGTCTGGAGGCTTCCCGGAAAACCGGTCAACCGCTCCGTGTGAAGGCTGGTTTTGACCCCACCGCGCCCGATTTGCACCTCGGCCACACGGTGCTGATGCGCAAGCTCAAGCACTTTCAGGACCTGGGGCACCAGGTCATCTTCATGATCGGAGATTTCACCTCGCTTATTGGTGACCCCACCGGGCGCTCGGTCACCCGTAAGCCGCTCACCAGCGAAGAAATCAGGCAGAATGCGAAGACTTATACCGAACAGGTTTTTAAAATCCTGGACCGGGACAAGACGGAGGTTCGCTTCAACTCGGAGTGGCTATCGACCCTCGGATTCGAAGGCATCATTCGCCTGGCCTCACGATTCACCGTCTCCCAGATGCTGGAGCGCGAGGAGTTCCACCGCCGGTTCAACAACGAACAGCCGATCTCTCTGCACGAGATGCTCTACCCGCTGGCCCAAGGCTACGACTCCGTGGCCCTGCGAGCGGATGTCGAACTCGGCGGCACCGACCAGAGATTCAACCTGCTGATTGGGCGGGAACTGCAAAGACACTACGATCAGCCATCCCAGATCGTCCTGATGACGCCGATCATCGAAGGTCTGGATGGAGTGCAGAAGATGTCCAAGTCTCTGGGCAATGCGATCGGTATTCACGAACCGGCGCAGGAGATGTACGGCAAGCTGATGTCCATCTCCGACGAACTCATGTGGCGTTACTGGATTTTCCTGACCGACCTGCGGCAGAGCGAAGTGGACCGGATGCAAGGCGAAGTCGCCAGCGGCGCTTTGCACCCCATGGAGGCCAAGAAGCGGCTGGCGCGCACCATTGTCGCCGGCTTCCACTCCGAGGAAGCCGCGCGCAAAGCGGATGAGGACTGGGCCCTGCAGTTCCAGCAGCGAAACGTCGAGGCCGTCGCAGAAGAGGTGGCTGTGGACTTGCGCCAGGTGGCGGTTGCCGCCTCACTGGAGCTGGCTCAGAAAGATAAGAATCATCCCGTCGACATTCACGTAGCCAAGTTGCTGGTAGCCCTGGGCCTGAAGAGTTCGCGTACGGAAGCGGACAGGCAGGTAACCGCTGGAGTCAATATCGACGGTGTAACAACCTCGGATAAGTTGATCCAGCTCGCCAGGCGGCCTGCGCGGATCGCTATACGGGTCGGCAAGCAGGCCAGGATCGCCGTAATCGAGTAGGAGAGTCTCGCGTTATCGCGACCGCCTCAGCGCCAGGTCTTTTAACATGCTGGGTAAACCCGAAGCGTGAAGCTCGTACTGAGAAAAACGCCTCAGAATCGGGACCACGCGCATCAGCCGGTGAGCGGGAAGACTAGACCGGAAGGAAAGAAATTGCAGCTGCTGCTGGTAGGCCGGTAGGACTGGCCGGTCTTCGTCCAGGGGCATCGCCGACAAGACGTCCACCATTTGCTGGAGGTCTTTGACCGACTCGGCCACGCGCCCCCAATGCCTCTCTGCACGCGTCTTTCCCGGCGCTCTTTGCTCCAGTTTATTTTGAAATCCGACCTGCTGCGAACCATGGAGACGATAGCGGATCAACCGCTGTTCGATGGGCCTCAGATCGGAAAAAGCGGCAGCGATGAGAGTGATCCATTCGTCGTGTATCCAGTCCGCGCCAATGGGCAAAAAGCGATCGCGCAAGTCTGCACGGAACATCGCCGTGGCGCCAGTCACAAACCTATGCTTAGCCAAAACGACGAATTGGCCGGCCAGCAGCTCTTCCCTGCGCTTGCCGGCGAAGCCAAGCCGCTGCCACAGCGTCCCGGCCAACGGGCGATTTTGCTCATCAATCAAATCGGCGTCGGAGAAAACCAGGCCTGCTTGCGGATGAGCCACAAATTCCTGCTGGGAACGCTCAAGACGATCGGGATACCAGATATCGTCCTGGTCGCTGAGCGCGATCAGGTCCCCGGCACACAGCCGAATGGCCTTTTCAAAATTCTTCGCGGACCCCAAGGTCTCGGGGTTCTGCACAATCGTAACCGGAAAGGAAACCGTCGCGGCAAATTCGCGAACGATGGCAACGGTGTGATCCGTCGACCGGTCGTCACATACCACCAACTCATCCGGCAACCTGCTTTGTTGCTGAATGCTGGCTAGTTGTTCACGAAGAAATGGCTCACCGTTGTACGTGCATAGCGCCACCGATATCTTGTGCTGGGAATTGCTCATGTCGGCGCGCGCAGTGCAATCAGAGGATGCTCTTCCCCATCCTAAACCCAAGCCAGGCTTGGGCCGCTTCTCCTATAAAATCGTTAGGCACATGCGAACGTTAAGAGCAGATTGTATGCGCCCGGTGAGCAGATGAGCAGCCTGCAGGAAGTTGAAGTTCTGCTCGCTACCTATAATGGCGCGCGCTTTTTACGTGAACAGGTCGACTCTATCATCGCCCAGGATTATGGAAATATCCGCGTGCTGGCAAGGGATGATGGATCGAGCGATGGAACGGTCGAAATTTTAAGCGAGTATGCGAAAAAGTTTCCCAGCCGTTTTCGAGTAATGCCCGCGAGCGCCCCAACCGGCAGCGCCAAGAATAACTTTCTCCTACTGATGAAAGAGTCCACTGCGGACTACATCTGTTTTGCTGACCAGGACGACGTGTGGCTGCCGGATAAGGTGAGTAGAACGAAACAGGCAATGGATCAGCTCGAGGCCCGCTGGGGAAAGAAGCTTCCGCTGCTGGTTTTTACTGACCTGCATGTGGTCGACGACCAGCTCAAGATACTTTACAAATCCTTCTGGGCCCACATGAACATTGACCCTAAGCGCATGGACCGGCTCGCTGAGTTGATGGTGCAGAGCTTCGTGACCGGATGCACCGCGATGTTGAATCGCCCGTTGCTTGAGCTCGCGTTGCGCATGCCACCAGAAGCGTTCATGCATGATCGGTGGATCGGGTTGCTGGCATCTTTCATGGGCAAGTCGAGTATCGTGAGGGCTCAGACTGTCCTCTATCGTCAACACGAACATAATGTCCTGGGGACCGGCCGCAACGTCCCGGAGAATGTTGTTGAGCGGCAACCCGGACCCTTGCTGCAGCGAATTTTTCGCCCTCGGAGCGTACCCGCGCTCCTCCCCCTTTGGGACATCAGTCAGCGAGAAGCCAGGGCCTTTCTAACCGAACATGGGTCAGAGTTGCCGGCCCCGAAGCGTAAGCTGCTGCAGGCCTTTCTACGCTGCCAAACGAGTAGAAGCCGCTTCATCCGAACCGTCACTTTCATCCGCTACGGCTTCTATTACGCAGGACTAAAGCTCAATCTGGGAATGGCTGTTCACTTGTGGGAAATGAACGCTGACGAACGCTAGAAAATGCTATCCCCGGCCCGGGCGCCCTTCTGCTGGTAGCCTATGGAAGATGACATCGCATGCTTTCCCGGCCGCCGCTATTCAGGTGTTCACCCCTCTATGCTCAGGAAAAAGATAGTGACCGCCTACAGGCTTCTCCACGATGGAGGAGTGAAGAACCTCTACGAACATTCAAGGCTTATGTGGAAAATTAAGACCAAGGCGCATAAGCCCGAAGTACGTCTCAATCGATCCACATTCAACCTGGACCGGATTACTGACTTTCCCACCAAGGTTGAACTCATCATGAACAAATATGAGGCGCCGGAACGGCATGCAGTCGCTCGATATGTCCGGCAGGACCTGCCGGTAGTCGAGTTGGGCGGTTCCATGGGCGTGGTGGCGTGCGTGACCAACAGACTGCTGAAGAATCGCACGGCTCATGTGGTGGTTGAGGCCAATCCCCTGGTCATTCCGCAGTTGGAACTCAACCGGACATTGAATCGTTGCCAGTTCGAAATTGTGAATCGAGCCATCGCTTATGGCATGGAGTCTGTTACTTTTCGGCCCTCTTCGAATGTATGTGTAAGCTCCATAACCGCGGTGGGGGACCAGCCCTCCGTCACCGTGCAAACGACCCAACTAAGCGAGATCGTACGCAATCATGGATTCACCCGATTCAATCTCATATGTGATATCGAGGGCCTGGAGTACGATCTGGTGTGCCGCGAAATAGACGTCCTAAAGAATGCCGACACGATCATCCTGGAAACGCACGCAAGGTTCATTGGAGAGGACAAGTGCCGCCTTATGATGTCCACACTCGAAGACGCCGGTTTCAGAACTGTTAAGGAGATCGGGTACGTGGTTGTTCTGCGGCAAACACCGCCGGCCCGTTGAAACATGCATTCGTTCTGTAACAGGACTTCACCTGGATCGCCCTGCTAACGCAGGTTGCGGGAGGCGCCTGTTGAAAGTGGCAAATGTCGCATAAGCGAAAACTACTGCAGGGCTCTGCCTCCAACCTGGTGCGGGTCCTGCTCTCTATGCTGGTCTCGTTGGTGCTGCCGCCGTTTCTGGTGCACCGCATGGCGCCGGCTGAATACAGTGCATGGGTCTTGATCCTGCAACTGAGCGGCTACGTCTATATGCTGGATTTAGGGCTGCAGACAGCGATTGGCAAGTTTGTGGCCGAGTATGATGCGAAAGGTGACCGTGAAGCCAGCCATCATCTCGTAAGCACATCGTTTACGATTCTCACGGTTGCCGCAGCGATCGGTTCTGCGGCCATTGGCGCTATGGTCTGGAGCGTGCCTCAGCTCTTTCACCAGATGCCGGCGGCCCTCGTACCGCAAGTGCGTATTTCGCTGCTCGCGATTGGCTTGTCTGCCGCTATCACGCTACCCTTTGGCGTCTTTCTTTCTACCTTCACCGGTTTGCAGCAATATTTTTTTCCCACAATTGTCGCCACCGCCAGTCGAGTAGGATCCGCTGCCGCTCTGATCGTTCTTCTCCTCCTGCACAGCGGCCTCATTCAATTAGCCCTTGTCTATGCGGGATTCAATTTGGCAACCGCGGCAACGCAGTTCTATGGCTGGCGAAGGTGGGCCAAGGCGCGCGTCGATTTCTCTTTCCTCTTCTTCCACCGTCGATCCTCTATCCAACTGGCAAAATACGGAAGCGTGATGTCCATCTGGACTCTTGCCATGTTGTTTGTCAGCGGTCTGGATATCGTCATCGTCGGCCATTACCAGTACAAAGACACGGGCTTCTATGCGATTGCCAACGGCCCCACCAATTTCATGCTGGCGGTCGTTGCCAGCGTATTCGGTCCCATGGTTCCTACGGTATCCTCCATGCAAGCGAACACAACGCCGGGCCGGATTGGAGATATTTGCATAAGGATGACCCGCTATTGTGCTTTGCTGCTTTGCCTTCTCGGGCTGCCATTGCTTTTCGGCAGCTATCCTTTGCTCAACTTATGGCTTGGAAAGCGCAGTGGGTATGCCGCACAAAGCGCTGTTTATCTCCAAGTATTAGTTTTAGGCAATGTGGTTCGACAGCTTGTCTTACCCTACATCCTGGCTGTTGTGGCCACTGGAAAACAGCATCTGGCGACGATCGCGGCGATCGCGGAAGCGGCGGTCAATCTAGTTGTGAGCATCTGGCTGGTGCAGCGGATCGGAGCGGTCGGGGTTGCGGTCGGTACCCTGGTTGGCGCTTTCGTCAGCTTCAGCGTGCATCTTCTGGTGAGCATGCGTTTCACCCAGCCGACCATCCTGATGTCACGCCGGCGCTTTGTAGTACAGGGAGTGTTGCGCCCCCTTTTAATCCTCTTGCCATCGTTGCTCCTCTATCCTTTCTGGCGGAAGCTGAACATGCTTCCCCTGCCCCCGGCCCTACTCGCAGTTTGGACCGTGGCTACAGCGGCCATCGCATGGTGGGTTGTATTGACGGCAGAGGACCGGCAAACCGGCGGGGTTCTCCTGCGCAAGGTGTTATACCGGCGGGCGGAGCGAGCCTGACTCGGCCCACGGTTCGCCGAGGCCACGCGTGCATTGGATATACTACCCTGGAGGCGAAGTCAGCTTACTCCGTTGCCCCTGCGGTCCCGCGTTGAAATGTCAACAACCCCAATTTCTCACCCACCCTCATCGATACTGGCAGTCGTAGTTGTTTACAACTGCGAGTTATCCCAAAGCCACTCAGTTTCCTCCCTGTTCCAGATACTGAATGAAAATCCTGAGTTGGCGAAGCACTTCTCGGTGGTCCTGTATGACAATTCTCCGCAACCGCAGAGCCCCGCGGTGGCGCATGGTTTCCCCGCCCATTATGTTCATGATCCTTCCAATGGTGGGCTAGCGAGAGCCTACAACTTCGCCTTGGCGCGCGCCGAGTCAGAAGAGCGCGAATGGCTGCTGCTGCTTGACCAGGACACCTCGTTGACCCACGAATTTATCGCAGAATTGCTGCAGACTGCCAACACCCTGCATACGCGTCCCGAGGTGGCAGCGATTGTTCCCAAATTATTGGTGAACGGCCAAGTCCATTCTCCAGCTATACCCTTCACCGATCAGATGCGGCGTCAATTTCTGCGTCCCACACCACCTCTCACTCCCGATGTCGTGGGAGTTCAGCCCCAGCGTCTGTGTGCTTACAACTCCGGTTCCACCCTCAGAGTCGCGGCGCTGCGATCCATTGGTGGATTCCCTGCGGAGTTCTGGCTTGATTTTCTTGATCACGCGGTCTTCGACGCGCTCATTGTCCATGGCTATCGCGTGTACGTAATGCTTGCCATGCTGGCGCACGAATCATCCTATTCCGACATCGGAAGCACACCCTTATGGCGTCTGCACAATATCCTGATGGCCCAGACTCTATATATGAAACGGAGGGGAAACTTTCTCGACCGGCTGCTCTTCCGCATCTGGCTTTTGCGCCACAGCAGGAATCTTCGACAATCCTGCAAAGACCCACGAGTTTGGAAGGAGGCAGTCCTACAGGCTCTGCTATTCAGAGTACCCACAGACCCGCGCCCAGGCTTTCCCTCCCCGCTGACGCCTAAATAGCCAAACATAAGCGTTTGTTAACTTGTATTTCCCCTTCCTCCCTCCTAAGCTGTGGCCCATGCGCAGCCGTGTTGGATCTCTCCTATTGTTTTGCTTGATCGCGGCGCCGGATTCCCGTGCCGCAACTAAGGCTCACACCGTCTTCATTGGCTCCGGGAAAAATGTTCCTTACTCGGTCACCGGCGACCCGGCCGGCGCTCTCCCCGGGGAAAAGCAGTTACGCGTTCGTCCTCTTCTCGTCGATGGCAAGGTTAAGGAATGGACCAGCGGAGAGTCCCACGCCATCACAGACCGCACCTTCGTTGTCCGCCGGGCTCTCCGTCTCAATGATTCACTTCCTGGAGACAAGACGGAACATTGGATATGGCAGCGTGGCCCCTGGCTCATGGTCGACCGGCTGAAGGGCAGCATCACAGCACTGCATCTGCCGGATTACGACCCTGCTGTTTCGAATGTGACTTGGTTTCGAGACTATGCGGCCTACTGTGGATTAACCGCAAGCGGCAAGCAGTTATATGCTGTGGTTGCTCAGATTGCCGCTCGCAAGCCGGTCCTGGCCAAAAAAATATCGCCATGGTCCCCCGGCGAGAACCACTCGCCCGCGTGCGGAGCCGCACAGTGGCAGCGGGAGCCGCTGCGCGTTACCTTCCAACCCTCAGGCGCGACGCCGGTCAGTTACGACCTGGTTGGCTCGTCCGCTGTGCTGGTTGAAGATGGTGATGGCAATGATGAGCCTTCTTCCGCAGCCAGCAACTAGCATCGGGCTGGATATAATCAGCCATGCCATCCGAAGTAACCGGGCAGAATAGCGCAACCCGGCGCGGGTTTGAGAACATACCAGCGCGGCCGGCGATTGCCTTGATCCTGCTGTTTGCCGTGCTTTTGCCGGCCATCGTAGCCTATTGGATTTTGTACCGGCAGACGCTTTCCGTTCCCTTTGAAGATGATTACGGTGTGGCCTTGGCCTTTGCGGCCAATTACGAGCGATTGCCCACATGGAAGGCGAAGCTGCTCGACGTAGCGACGGCGCAGTCCAACGAGTACAAGCTTGCCTTTGCCCATTCCATCATCGCTTCCGAAATGGAAATTTCCGGCCATTTGAACTTCGCGGTCTTGACTACCGTGGGCAATTTATTCCTGCTGCCCATTGGTTATCTTCTCTGGCTAACGTATCAAGAGGATGGACTTGCTCTGAATCGGCGTCTGCTCGAATTTTTGCCCATCAGCTTCCTCTTTTTCTCCCTTACCTATTGGCCCAATCTCAATTGGACAACCACTGCGCTAGTCAATATTCCCGTCATTTTCTTCAGTCTGCTTGCCATTTATCTTCTGCTTCCCCGCAGTATGGTCGAACCAGGTCGAGCTCGTCTGCTGCTCGCTTGTGTGGCGGCTGCGCTGGCTGCGTTTACTTCGGCAAATGGATTTTTGCTGGGCCCCGTGGGCCTCTTGATTTTGCTGCCTCGCCGCAAATATGCCAGGTCTCTGGCGTGGTGCGCCGGCTTCATCTTGCCCCTCGCCGCCTATCTCTACCACTACACTCACGTCTCTCACCCCGCGGATATAGGTTCTTTTGTCACCAGGCCGCTCTTCTTTCTTGCCTTTCTGGGCTGTAGTGCGATCCCGCTTCGTTGGCCGGCTGCTCTGGTGGGGATTGTGATCCTGTGCATCTTTTGGCTTGCGCTTCGCACTCGGTTTGATCGGACCAATCCAGTCGCCTCTTACTTCACGGTGTGGCTTGTGGCCACGGCACTCCTGGTCGCGTGGGTGCGGGGAGCGGTCAGTTTCGCGATCGGCTCACGCTACAGCATCTATTCCACTTTGGTGCTGATTTTCTGTTATTACTTTCTCGCCCAGTACCTGCCCCACCGTTGGCCGGCCTTCAGCGGGAGACGATTTTACGTAGCCTGCCTTTTGCTCGCTGTGAGTATTTGCCTCTTAGCGGACATCCACGCTTACAAAAAGCTCGGCCAACGGCGTCAGATGCTTCTCGCAGGCATTGCGCTTTATCGTGCCAACCCTGAGAGCAACTCACCCATGAATGATCCGAACTTGGAGACCGGCTTTGAGCAGGAACGCGTATATGAGCGGGACACCTTAACCAGGGCCATTCAACAACACATCTATACTCTGCCTCCAAGGCAGAATCCCCGCTAGAAAATGCGCTACGGTCGGAAATGTTCTAGCATCGGAACATGCCGGAAACCATGCCGAGTCTCGATGACCTTCTTGAAGAAGCCAGGATTGCCCACGGACATCTCTGCGCGGGGCAGGTCCTGGGCGTCCGTTTGGCAATGCTCGGATGCCGGCGTCTGGGCATCGAGGAACCGCGAGGCAAGGATCGCAAGCGCCTGGTCACCTTCGTCGAAATCGACCGCTGTGCTACCGACGCCATTGGGGTAGTCACCGGTTGCCGCTTAGGCAAGCGCGCGCTCAAGTTTCGCGATTGGGGCAAGATGGCGGCCACCTTTGTTGACCTGGAAACGCATCGCGCCGTCCGCATAGCCGCCCGGGAATCCTCCAAGGACCTGGCACGCCAACTGCACCCGGAGATCGAAAACAAAAACCTGCAGCAAATGGCTGCATACCGCGAGCTGAGCGACCAGGAGCTGTTCGACGAGCAATGGGTGCGTGTAGCACTCGACGCCCGGGAGTTTCCCGGTTACAAAGGAGCGCGCGTCGCCTGCGAACACTGTGGAGAAGGAATCAACTACGACCGGTTCCTGGTGCGCGATGGGCACACACTCTGCCTCTCCTGCGCCGCCCCGGAAGAGCGATACTACCAGCCGCTGGACTCTGCGGGAGAGGACGCCCGCTCTCCGTCATCTGCGCCCAGCATCAACGCGAACATGCCCTCAGGGCCGCTCGGTTTTAAGGATGGCTGTCCGGGCTAAACACGCTGCGGGCAAATTTAGGCCCTCTGGTTCCCTCACGAAGGACGGGTGCCCCACATCTCGCTCGTTTTTCGCGAGATGTGGGATTCCAGTGCTTTCTCCCTCTGACTCTCGATTCGTCCGACGCACTGGCGGTCAACATCGGCGGAATCCCAATAAAGCCGTGCCCTGATACAAAACAGATTTTTTTCCGCCGGCCCTCAGCCCCTGTTTGCCGCGCTCTCGACCGCAAGGCCAGCACGCAAGACAGACGACTCATCGAAATGCTTCCCCAAAATCTGCACCCCGATAGGCAGCCCCTGTGACGACAGCCCGCAGGGCACAGATATCCCGCAAATGCCGGCAAGACTAGCATTCACGGTGTAGATATCGGCAAGGTACATAGAAAGCGGATCATCCGTCTTCTCACCGAGCTTGAACGCCGGTGTGGGCGCGGTCGGCGTCACCAACACATCGACCTGCTCAAAAGCGGCAAGAAAATCGCGCGTAAGCAGTGTCCGCACCTGCTGCGCCTTTTTGTAGTAAGCGTCATAATAGCCCGCGCTGAGGGCATAGGTCCCGAGCAGAATGCGCCGTTTTACTTCAGCCCCAAAGCCGATGTCCCGCGACTCGCGATACATCGCTCCCAGGGTATCCGCATTCTTGGCTCGAAAGCCGTAGCGCACTCCGTCAAACCTGGCCAGGTTTGCACTGGCCTCTGCAGTGGCCAGCAGATAGTAGGTTGGAATTGCGTACCGGGTGTGCGGCAACGAAACCGGGTGGATCGTGCATCCTGCCTCGCGCAGGCGTTCGATAGACGACTCCACCGCCGAGCGCACCTCGGCATCCAGCCCCTCTCCAAAATATTCAGCCGGAACACCAACGCGCAGGCCCTTTACCGGCTGCTCCAGCTCCTGAACATAGTCCGGCACAGGCAACGTGGCGGAAGTGGCATCCAGTGGATCATGTCCAGCGATCACCCCCAGCAGAATGGCCGCGTCGCGCACCGTGCGAGTGAGCGGACCCACGCGATCCAGGGACGACGCGAAGGCGATCAGACCATAACGCGACACCCGTCCATAAGTCGGAAGCAGCCCGACCACCCCACAGAAAGATGCGGGCTGGCGAATCGATCCGCCGGTGTCGGTGCCAAGAGTGGCGACCGCCATGCCTGCTGCCACGGCTGCAGCCGACCCACCACTAGAGCCGCCAGGCACACGATCCAACGCCACCGGGTTGTGGACCGGACCGTAACCGGAGTTTTCGGTGGACGACCCCATGGCGAACTCATCGCAATTCAGCTTTCCCACCAGAACCGCACCCGCAGCTTCGAGACGCTTGACCACCGTAGCGTCATACGGCGGCTTGTACCCCTCGAGGATCCGCGAGCCTGCCGTCGCCGGAGAACCCTTCATCACCAGCACATCCTTGATACCGATGGGAACCCCTGCCAACGGAGGCAGAGGACCGCCCTGCGCAGCGAGTTGATCGATGGCCGCGGCGGCGCCTAGCGCACGTTCGCGGCTCACCGCCAGATAAGCATTAATAGCCGGATTGCGTGCTTCAATCTCCTCAAAACAGAGTTCCGCCAACTCGGTTGCGCTGGGGTTTGCGTCGCGCACCGCTGTTTGAACTTCGGAGATGCAGGTCTGCTTCCAATTCATGCTTCCATTATCCCACTCGACACCGGGCGCTAAGCTGCCGCCACGCGCTTGATATCGCATTCATCCCTATATAATTTGGCGATACCGCACATACTTGTTGCCCAGGCCGAATCCAAGAGGAATTGATTTGCATGTCGCACTCAGCTGTATTCAAAACCGAGTTGCGTGCGCAATCCAAAACAGAATTTTTTGACCGCCATCCCGCGCTGCCGATCGTCCTGCTGCTCTTATTTCCATTTGCCTTGCAGGTGCCCTTTTGGCTGCTGGGACTGAGCACCGATCCCATCTGGTTCTATTCGAGCATTACCAGTGGCATGCATCTTGTCCCAGGCTCCCCTTTTCTTGATCCAAATGCCGGATTCACTTCGCAGGCTTTGGGCCATCTCGCAGCATGGGACTGGGTGCACGGAGTGATCCCCTGGTGGAATCCCTACACTGGCATTGGGGTACCCCTGGCAGGGGAGTTGCAGCCAGGCGCCTTCTTCCTGCCCTTCAATTTATTGCTCCTGCTCAAGGAAGGTGTGCTCTGGCAACGGATCGCCATGCAGATCATTGCCGGGCTTGCGACCTACGCGCTCTTGCGTGAGCTCGGACTCAGCCGCCTTGCAGCACTCCTGGGTGGCGCCCTCTTTGCCGTGAACGGTGTGATCGCCTGGACACCAGGACCTGCAGCCGTCTACTGCTCCTCGCCGTTTCTTCCCTGCTTGTTATGGGGCATTGAACGCGCGCGAAAGCCTGCACAAGGCGCTGCCAGTATCCTCGCCATCGGACTGGCGATTGCCTGGTCAATCCTTACCGGCTTCCCTGAGCCCGCTTATATCAGCGGCTTACTCGCCCTCGCCTGGGGAGTCTACCGCCTGACTTCCGCACCAGCGCGCTGGGCTATGGCAAGGCGTGCGCTCGGTGGCTTCGCACTCGGGTTGCTGGTTGCCACACCGCTACTGATCGCTTTTGTAGATTACCTGCTTCAATCGGATTCCTTTGACGTCCACAAAAAGGGTGGGCTATCCATGCCGTGGACAACCCTCCCAGCGATGGTGATTCCCTACATCTATGGACCCATGAACGCGTTCAATGACAAATGGGGAGGCTTCGGAGGCTACACAGGAGCTCTCGTCCTTGTCATGGCGTTGGTTGCGGTCATGCGCAAGTCAGCCGACCGTGGGCTCAAGCTTCTTCTGCTTATATGGGTGTTGTTGTGCTGGGCTCGAAACTTCGGTGTGCAACCAGTCACAGCAATCATCGATCACCTGCCGTTACTCAATCGGGCCTTGTTCTTCCGCTATTCGGGTGCATCCTGGATATTCGCGTTGACCATTCTCGCGGCCTATGGTCTCGATGAGTTTCGCGGCGCCACTCCACGACGCCGCGGTGGCTTTGCCATTGTTGTGATCCTGCTCCTGGTTTGCGTTGTCCTGGCGTGGCCGCAGAGGGCCATCTGGGGATGGTCCCACGGCAAGGTGCTCGTCATGTTCGCGTTCCTGGGGACCGCGCTTTTCTGGGCGCTCGCTGGACTGGCCGCACTCGCGCTGGCCTGGCGGATTTCGCACCCGGAGACGCGCCGGTCAACCATCGCAGTCCTGATAGTTCTCGATGCTGCCGTTATGTTCATGGCGGCCCAGGTCAGCGCCAGACGAAATAACCGGGTAGACACCCAAGCAATGCAGTTCCTGCACGATCATCAAGGACTGTCTCGCAATTACACGCTGGGTCCGCTTGCGCCCAATTACAGCGCCTATTTTCAGGTGGCCAGCATCAATCACAACATTCTTCCGGTCCCGAGGTTATGGGCGGAATACGTCGATCATCATCTGTTGCCTGGCTTTCATAGGGACACCGGGGTCACTTTCTTCTGGCCTGCCTGGGGTGACACCAGCGACGCCGGGGCGCGGACGTTCAGCACGAATCTGGCGAACTTTCGCGATGTCGGAGTGAGGTATGTCTTAACCAACCCTGGCCAGAGCCCACTGCCAACGATCTACCTCGATGCCGCAGATTCTCGCCTGCCGCGGGCGGCTGAAACGCAAACGCGAACTGCGGAACCGAGAGTTCTTGCCTGGTTCCAATCGGCGGCCGGCGATCCGGCGAAACCGGCAGCCGAGCGTTTTGTTTTGCGAGCCGTTGCCCATTCGCTCGCGCGAGTGGTGGCTCTCGTGAAGCACCAACCAATCCCTGTCAGCGGAAACAATGCCCTCCCTGTGAGCCACGATGAGAACTCGGCAGCTCTTCAGGCGAATAATCTAATTCTCTGGCCCGGTCAGGCCGCTGAGACTGTCGTTCCGATGCCGGCCGCCTTCTCCCAATCCGCCATCGATGGAGTCGGAGTGCTTATCACGAATAGCGCTGCCCCCGCGGACGGTGAGCTTGAGGTCAGCATTTGCGCCGCGCAAGTGTGCCGGTCCGGCCTCGAATCTCTTTCCAAATCCGGTAGCAGTGCGTTCTTTAAGGTCCATCTCGATCAGCCGCTTGCCGCGCTCCCGGGAACCCCGTTGCATTTGACCTTCACCCACCAAGGTGGATCCGGGCCGATGGCACTGGCAGTTTCGCCTGCAGCGAACCAGCACCTCCAGGGACCAGCCGGCGCGCTGCCCGGCAGACGATTGCATATCTCTTTTACGGATTCCATGCTTATGCACGGCTTCCATAAGGCCTACGCGGATTCCCTGGTGGACATTTGGGAGCTGCCAGAACCTGCGCCTTACTACCAAGTGATGCAGGGTGGTCCTTGTACCCTTACGGTTGAGCAGCGGGAGGTTGTCACCGCCGTGTGCTCGTCTCCGGCCAAATTGCGCCGCAGGGAACTCTATATGCCTGGCTGGAACGTGAGGAACAACGGCGCACCCGGCAAACCGGTTCAGCAGGATGGCATCTTCCAGGCGACAACTCTGCCGGCTGGGCTTAGTAAGGTTCACTATCACTTCAGCCCTCCTCACATAGAGATCGGCTGGATAGCGTGCCTGGCGGGCGTGCTGGGACTGTTATGGCAGCTACTCCGGCTCTTACGCGGCAGAAGAGACCATATAGCTGTCACATCAGCGCAGTGAACCGCCCCTGCCCGGGGGCCGCAGCAAGCTGCTAAGATCAGGGGCCACAATCTGATAAGGTAAACCTACCCTCTAACCTCCGATGGAAGCGAAGGATGAAAAGCCGTGTTATTTCGATCGTTGTGCCTTGCTACAACGAATCGAAAACCTTGGAAGCAATTATTGCGAGAGTGCTGGTCGCCGACGTCTCCGGGTTGGAACGGGAAATCATAATTGTTGATGACGGATCTCGAGACGACTCTGCGAACATCGCAAAGGCTCTTAGCGAACGGCATCCGAACATACGCGTTCTCGAACACAGAGTAAACCAGGGCAAAGGTGCTGCCCTCCGCACGGGATTTCAAGCCGCTATCGGGGAGATAATCCTTGTCCAGGATGCCGATCTGGAGTACAGTCCCGCCGACTATCCGCGGCTGCTTGCACCCATCCTCGATGATCGCGCCGACGTAGTCTACGGCTCCCGCTTTCGCAGCAGCTCTGAGATGCGCGTGCTTTTCTTTTGGCACAACGTCGGCAACAGCATTTTGACCTTGATGTCCAACATGATGACCAACCTTAACCTCACCGACATGGAGACTTGCTACAAGGTCTTTCGTCGTGAAGTGATTCAGGCGGTCACGATCCAGGAGAACCGTTTCGGCTTCGAGGTCGAAATCACGGCGAAAATCGCCCGGCTACCCGTAAGGCCTCGCATTTACGAAGTGGGCATCAGCTACAGCGGGCGAACCTACAGTGAAGGCAAGAAAATCACGTGGAAAGACGGTGTTCGCGCGCTCTGGTGCATCCTGCGTTACAACATCTAAAGGGCAAATCTAAATACTTTATCGCTCTATGACCTTGGGCACCTTGAAGAAAATCCCGTCCGTATCCGGAGCACAAGCAAGAACCCGCTCCCGGTTCAGGGACGGAGCAATTTCGTCCGCGCGCAAATGCTGAGCCGCAGCTTCGGGCTCTTTACCCTCCGCCAGGAGGTTGGCCACCTGCGCCATGGGTGGTACTGAGGTGGTGTCCAGCTCGTTGAGCTGTGCAAAGTAGTCGAGGACGGAGTTCAAATCACGCAGCATAGCCGCCTGTTCGCCACTCGTCAATTCGAGGTTGGCCAGTTCGGCGACACGCTCAACATCCTGTTTGGAAACAGCCATACGCTATACAGGGGCGCCCTTTTTCGTTCCTTAGCAAAGGACGGGTGCCCCATACCCCCGGATTTCCTGTGAAGCTTGGTGGCGTTGATGAACCTCATGCGGCTTTCCTCAATGAAAGCCGCACACGCTGCCGTTCCTTGGTACCGGGCACAGGAAATCCGGGTATCTCGCTCGTTTTTCGCGAGATGTGGGATACCACAGCTCTCTCCCTCAGACTTTCGGTGCAGCTACTCTACGCGGACTTGGAAAAGTCAACCGCCCATGAGTTGGCGCGACTGGAGACACAGCAGAAGGCAGTCTCATAAAGCAGAGAGAAATCGCTCGCCAAGGTGGCCTCGCGCATGTAATCCCAATCGATCTTCGCCTTCAAAGGCTTGATCATGCGGCAGTAGTAAGCCTCAAGCTCTTCATCGGGAATATCCTGCAGCATTTCTTCTTCGCAGCGGAACGCCAGTGTTGCCGCTCCCGTCAGGCCTGGCCGAAACGGCATATGCATTACTTCCAGGTGAGGCAGCTTAGGACGCGGTCCAACCAGGCTCATGTCGCCGCGCAGCACGTTGACCAATTGGGGCAGCTCATCCAGCTTGTACTTGCGCAGGAAGCCGCCGAATCTGGTCACCCGTGGGTCGCCCCGCTTGGTCAGCGAGGGCCCGTCCGCCTGGGCGTCGATCGCCATGGTCCTGAACTTGAACACCGTGAAAAGGACCCCATTGCGACCCACCCGCTTCTGGCGGAAGATCACCGGCCCCGGAGACTTGTAGCGGACTAAAACTGCAGCGAGCAGAAGCAACGGCCAGAAAAGCAGAAGCGCCACGGCGGCAAAGGCGAAGTCAATGCATCGCTTGATGACTGACACGCTCCATGCACTCGGCTCGGCATAGTAGGCAGCGGGGTCCTGCGGTATAGCGCAAAACGGTGGAAATAAAGTCGTCGAATGGTTATTGACCTCAGAGACGACATCATTCCAAAGCAGGGCCGCACTGGGCTGCGGAGGAGCAAAGCTTGTGTCCATGCGTTTTTTAAGACCTGTCCTAAAATTTTGGAGCGCTTGCTAAATTCACGTTCAGGGTCTTCAATCAAGTTCTTTTCTAAGGTCGACGGTCCTGATGCAAATCTTATTTTTGGCTAGACACTCGCTCAATCGGCTGAGGTGACGGCTACCTTAGCCTACTACCGAATCACTGCGTTGATGTCACTCCCTCGAGAGCATCTTCGCGGCTGGCCGAAGGTCTCGATTCCCGATACATACACGGATGAACCCGTGTTCAAAAAGGATGTTGCGCCGGGCAGAACTTTTCCCGATTCAACCTTTTAACCAAAATAACAGTATTTCCATTCTTAGGGTATCCCACTGCTGATAACAGTCAAGATTCCCTGGGAAGGCACCAAGGCTCGTGCAGACGCAGATTTTTTTCAAAGGTTTACAGTGGGGGGGCAATATCAAGCAGCCAGAAGCCGCAATGGACCGCGCTCAAGAAGGAAAGCTGTCCTGCGATGAACGGCAGGCTAACCTCGGAGTCCTCCCTGCTAATCGGCGCCCGTCCGCAAGTCTTCCCGTTGCATGACAGTTCTGTCGATCGCATTCAGCCTGGGCGCTCCCGGTCCCTTGATTACGCGCTTGTCGCGGCTCAGATAAAATTCCGCAATTTTCAGCATGCAGCGGGCAGCGACCGCCGCGCGCACCATCAGTTTGAGTAGCCGGCTCTTGCCAAAATAATCGTAATGCTCGTTGAAATCGACCATCGCCCGGTGCTGCTCAATGATCTTTTTCCGGGGCATCTGGTTAATGCTTTGGCTCCCGTAATGAATCACCTCGGCGGTGGGCGTGTAATAGATCTTGCAACCGTTACGCTTGAGCATCAGGTTGTATGCCAGATCGACCTGGAAATGGGGCAGGCGCTCATCGAGCATGCCGAAGGTCTCCCAGGTCTCCCGGCGCACCACGTACGCAGTGGTTCCCAGGCTTTCCACCTGCTGCTGCCGCGAATAATCGAACGAGCAGGCATAGTATTCCCTTGACACTTGGCCGCGGGGAAAGAACTTATGCCAATTGAGGCCCTGCAGGATCATGGTCCCCAGGCCGGCAAAACTGCGAACGCACGATTGCGTGGTGCCATCGGGATTGAGCAACCGCGGACCACACGCAGCCGCCTCCGGATGGGCATCCATAAAGTCTACGAGCACCTTGAAGGCGTTGCCCACCAGCTTGGTGTCGCTGTTCAGCAGGCAGGCGTAGCGCGCCCGCGACATCTTCATGCCCAGGTTATTGTTCTTGGAGTAAAGCAGCGCTACCTTGTTGCGCACCAGGATGACTTCGGGAAAGGCCGATTCGACCATCTCCGCACTGCCATCCGTGGAGCCGTCATCGACGCAGATTACCTCGAATCGAATACCCCGGGTGTAATGGTAAATCGACGCTAAACACTGCTGCAGCAATGCTTTGGTATTGTAGTTGGGTATGATGATGGTTAGGTCGAGCAAGAGATTCATCAATCTTTCAAAACCTCAGGCACTTCTATTCGGATGAGTGGACTTCGCGTGCAGGGACGCCGGCGACGGTTGTATTGGCAGGCACGGATCGCAGCACGACAGCATTCGCACCCACACTGACATTATCGCTTAAAGATATTCCGCCGAGAACCTTGGCGCCCGCTCCAACGACGACAAAGTCACCGAGTTCTGGTCTGAGAGCCAAGTCATAGTCCATATCAATTTCCTTGGCTCCGAGGGTAACGCCCTGAAATATGGTCACATCTCTACCAATCTTTGATGCACCAACGACCGTCCCCGAGGTATGGGGAAAGAATATACCGGGACCGATCGCGCACCTGGGGGAGATCTCTATGCCAAACATTATTTGATTCAAGTAAGACAACAAATGGGCCAGGGCTGGAAGGCCGTTCATCAATGCCGAACGGCTGCAACGACATAGGACGATAGGCAGAAATCTGGGATGGGGCAGCCTGCACAACAAACGGAGCAGGGAAGCTTTCTCATCACTTCGGCCACCCAAATGCAACTGGCGTTCGAGATCCGCATAGAGCAGCTCCTTCAGCATCGGCTCAGGCCTTCATCAGGCCGCGTTCGATCAGCTCCCGGTTAGCGCGATCCAACCCATCTTCCGGGCCGTCTTCGGCGATGGGTTGAGTCTTCACCCAGCGCACAAAACGCGTGATGCCTTCCTCCAGCGGCACCTTAGGCGAAAAACCCAGAGCTTGCCCGATAACCGAAATATCCGCAAAATTGTGGCGGATGTCGCCCAGACGATACTGGCCCGACACCACTAATGCGCTGGGTTCAGTAAATTGCCGTTGCAGATTTCGCGCGATGGTATCGACGCTCACCTGCACTCCGGATCCTACGTTCATGGTCAAGCCATCGCCGCCGTCTGACTCCAGGCCGATCGCCATCGCCTCAGAGACGTCCGCCACGTGCACAAAGTCACGGCTTTCCTGACCATCCTCGAACAAAGCGATTGCTTTGCCCTGCCGAATCCGATTGGAGAAGATCGACAATATGCCCGTGTAAGGGTTGTTGAGCGACTGGCCTTCTCCATAAACATTCTGCAGGCGGAAGATCAGGAAGGGAATGCCGAGCGCGCTGGCCGCGATCCGGACCAGATCTTCCTGGGCCAGCTTGGTCGCGGCGTAGACCGATGCCGGGCTTGTCCTGGCGGTCTCTGGAGTCGCTACGGGGTGAATGGGGCCGCAACAACTGGGGCAAGGCGGCTCCCACTGGCCGGCTTGCAGGCTATCCAGGCTGCGTATGGGAGGATAGACCAAACCGCAGCCGGCGCAGCGATAGGTGCCTTCCCCATAGACGGAGCGGGACGAGGCCAGAAGCAGTTTTGTGACCTGGTGGCGTTCGTTGGCCAGGACGTCGAGCAGCAGGGCAGTGCCCAGGACATTGGTATTGGTGTAGTCGCCAATCCTGTACATCGATTGGCCTGTTCCCGTCTCCGCAGCCAGATGAACGACAGCAGTGACATCGCTCAGGGCCGAAACCCAATCCTGGCGCCGGCAAACATCGCCCCGCATCACCTCTACGTGGCGTTCCTCGAGCAGGGTTCCCAGCTCAGGCTGGGGCACGACTCCATGGATCTGCGGGCTTAGATTGTCCAAAAGGCGCACCGCCACGCCGCGCCGAACCAGGGTCCGGGCAAGCACCAGCCCGATGAAGCCCAGGCCTCCAGTGATCAGGACCTTTTCGCCCATCTTTCGATCTTAACCTGTTTGCTATCAATGTCGCCCAGATCTATCCGGTTAGTTTTTGTAAGCCCGGCGAGCTCAACCGGTTAGCAACGTGCGGTATACGTCCAGAGTACCCTGCGCGCTTCGCCGCCAGTCGTAAAGCTTCACCTGCTGCTCTCCCATCTCGCGCTTCCTCTCCAGGCCCTGGGAGTCGCTCAGCGTTGCCACCAGGCTGGCGGCGAGTTCCTCGGCGCCGGAAGCCTCGAAGTAAAACGCTGCATCTCCGCAGATTTCCGGCAGCGAGGACGTTCGATTGACCAAAACGGGACATCCCACGCTCATCGCTTCCAGCGGAGGAAACCCGAAACCCTCATACACGCTGGGATAAACAAACAGGGCAGCGTCGCGGTAAGCGCGGGCGAGTGTCACATCGTCTGCTTTGGGAATGACGGTGACTGAACCGCTGAGTTTTAGCGATGCAATTCGTTCCAGCTCGCCTGGGGTAAACGAGCCACCCCCGACCGCCAACAGCCGGTAGTTCTGCGCCAGACCGCTGCGGAAAAAGGCCTCCAGCAGCAGCCCGAAATTCTTGTAGCGCACGCGCGAGCCCACGTAGAGCAAGTACGGTTCGATCACGGCCGGCGGGTCGCCGGGCGCCAACTGCAAGGGAGAGAAGCCGTGATAAACAACGTGTGTCTTATTTTCCGCGACATCATAAAAGTGATGCAGATCGTTTCGGCTGGATTGAGAAACACATAGGATGGCGTCCGCCTGCGCAAAGAGCTTCCGCTTGCTTCTAACCACCGCAGCTGCATCGGAAATCAGCTCGGGGAACCGCTCATGGATGCAATCGTGGTGCGTAACCACGATGCGCCGCCGGCGCACCCAGGGCAGAGCCCGGTAGAGCGTAGGGTGGTAAATGTCGACCACTCCCCGGAGCGGACCTGCCAGCGCGGAGAACAACTCATTGATTGCGTACCGGGCTACTCCCGTCTTGATCCGGGTGCCGCGGGCCAACACCCTGGTATTGCTCTGGCGCAGGGCGGCGAAAGGCATTACCGACCCGGTCAGGCCCATGAGCATCTCCAATTCGACCCCGTCCGCGCCCTGAAGATTCCGTATCAGCTCAAAATGGTAGCGAGAGGCGCCCCCGGCATCCTGCAGAGAAAAAAGCTGATGATCATAGAGGATGCGCATAAGTGGTTGAGTCTGCCAGCCTCAATTTCTCACGGCCTGGTCCGTAACGAATGACGGGTGCCCCATATCTGCCCGGTTTGAGATCTCACTACCGGACCTCGCTTACCCAGGGGGCTAGGGCAGTGTCGCAATCTCGGCGACGAAGAGCAACTGGGCAAGGCTCAGGCCTTTAACGGACGGGACAAGTGAAATCGGGAAGGGGTTGCCTCAACGTTGGAGCAACAGCTATCAATCGCTGGTGACTTGGCCGGTCGTATCATTCAGCAGAAGGACCCCGCCGTTGTTTGGCAATGTCCCGCTGAAGTCAAGCATATCGTCGATAGAGCCGGCGATGGCGTCATACGAGCCTTGACCGATACGCTGCTGATTTAAGAAGGTGTCTTCGATGAAGCGCAGGATAGAGCTCTGATCGGTCACCGTGTGGGAGACATAATTCTGCTTCGCCCACGGCGAGATGGCCAACAGCGGCAGCCTTGGTCCGTAACCGCATCTTCCTTGTGCGTGCAAAGTTGCCGGGTTCACGCCCGCTAGTGCGGTCGACGCGTCCCCACATTTTCCCGCGGCCGAGAATGCATCGTGCGCGGTCGCACTGCCATTGACTACGTTGTAGACGTGGTCATACCAGCCGTCGGAATCATCGTAGGTGACGAGGATGAGGGTGCTGCTCCACTCCGGGGTCTGCTCGATCGTGTTGATCACGTACACCAGGAACGCCTGCTCGTCGAGGGGATCCGAGTAGCCGGCGTGCCCGTCGCGATAGGCTGCCGGCTTGAGGTAGCTGACTGCTGGAAAATTACCGGCCTTTACCGCGGCAAAGAAATCGTGGATGTCATATTGGTGATGAGTGCGGCCATCATTGGCTTGCCCGATCGCCTGCACCGAGGCGGGTCGCGCGTGATTGGGGTTGGCGGTTGAGGCGTAATACTGGAATGGATTGAGAAACGGTGTATAGTCAGGCCGATCCACCTTTGTAATGGTCGAGGTGTGGCTTCGGCGGCAACCAGTCGTGCCATTGGTGTTGACCGCCGTAAGGTCGAACCCTTCGGCGAAGAAACCCCATGTCACGCCTGCTGCGTTCAACAGGTCGCCAATGTTTTTGCCCGTCATATGGAACAGTTCGCTGCTGCTAACGCAGTTTTCGTAGAGCGGGTAGGCATTGTTTAAAAGCGTGTATCCCCCGTTTCCATCCGGCGTCATGCTCCCTTCAGCGTTGCCATCGTTTACTGCGCCGTTGGTCTGCCCGGAAATGAGGTTGATGGCGCCGACCGCCGAAGGTCCAAACGTAGTCCCGAAGAAGTGATCGCTCATCGCATAACGTTGGGCGTAGTTCCACACCGCAGTCACCGTATTACCGTCGTAGTAGCCCATGGTCAGGCCGGTAGTGGCGGCGATACCCTTCCCGAGGTTCGGTCCATCGGCCGCACCCACGGAGCGGGGAAAGAGGTCCATCGCGCCGCCATCAAAAGCCTGTTGTTCTGCCTTATAGGCGTGGTCCTGGTCGGCGGTGGCGGCCTCGGCGGGTGACAACCGGAATGGGTTGGTTGCCCCAGCGCCGTTTCTCTTATTGCTTGCGTTGGGGTTATTCAACAAGAGGTCTGCGGATAGGCCGTCAACGTCTGGGGTTCCGGATAGCGCAGTAAAGGGCGTCTCACCGGGCAGGTTTAATGCCTTGGGATAAGTGCCAAAATAGTGGTCGAAAGAGACATTTTCCTGAAAGATCACCACTACGTGCCGGATCGCGCCCGTGGGCGGGACGTCCGTCGCTTCGGAGTTGACAGGCAGATTACTGTGGTATCCACAACCTGCCAGGGTGACGATGGCTAGGTAAGCAAGCAGCGAATCCCATGTATGTCTTCGGTAGCTCATGGAGATACACCTCAGCAGGGAGGGAGAACATGTCGTCAGGGGGGCGGGGCAATTCTAGACACTCAAAATTCATTTAAGCAACGGGAATCTTTGTCCAGTGGCGGCGCCCTGAGTTGCTGCTCCCTGAAGTAGGTCTTAAATCTGTAAATGCGGGTTGAACATTGGGACTGATTGGCTGTGTCACCAAACCGTCACCACCGTTGTTTGCTAACCGGCACAACAGGCTGCGGAAAAACCCCAGCCTTTGAAGGGTACGGGCTTCAGCCCGTACGTAAGTAGTTGCAAACAGGTCCGGCTTTAGCCGCTGAGGGCATCATTTCCATCTCTCTAAAGACCTTTTCCGCACCTGACAAAGCAGAATGTATACGTGCCGATTACTGTACGGTGAGGGTCAGATTAAAGGATTGCACAGTACTTCCCGAATTAGCCGCTGCGATCGTCACGGTTGAGGTGCCCGCAGGAGTCACAGGCGCACTCGGTGTACTCGGCGTACTTGGCGTAGTCGATTGGGCCGAGGAACTCCCGCCGCCACACCCGTTCAGTAGACACGTCCCAGCGAACAAGCTCAGCAGGACGACCAAGTGGCAGGCTCGCGAAGAGAGCCTCCGCTTTCTGCCGGCAAGTGCCATCGTTAGCAGTCCCGGAGCCCAGAATGCAGCCGCAGGTAGCACGGGATTGTTCTCGAACGGAGACTGCTTGTCGCGTCGCAGTGCCGCGGTGCTGCCTGCAGTCTGTATGGTCACCACAGTCGTTTGAGGGCCGCTGGTGCCGCTCACCGTAACCGTCGCCGGCTGAAAACTGCAGGTCGCATTTTGAGGAAGCCCCGTGCAGGAAAACTGGAGTGCCCCCGAGTATCCTCCCATGGAGGTAACGGTAAGTGTGTCGGTTACAGACGCGCCCGGGGAGACGGTGAGTGATGTAGTGCTGGGCGCAAGCGTGATCGTTGGCGGCACCTGGGTTACGGAGAAAATACGAGTAGCATTGCTGTTGCTAAAGCCTAGAGAACTGCTAGTATAGACCGCCGCAATGGTGTGTGATCCTACTGCCAGTGCGTTGGCCACCGCGGCAGGTAGTGTGACCACGCCGGAACTGTTAACGGTTACCGTCGGCTGAACCGCTCCGTCTACTGTGAAGACTACTGATCCCACCGGCACCAACGTGCCTGTGGTAGCTAGGATGGTGGCGCCGACCTGTGTCTGCCCAAAAACGGGTGTGGTGACATTAATTGTCGTCGTGGTCGCCGCGGTCTCTCCCGCTCCAGCACTCAACTGCACCGTCTGCACCTGGGTTGTGTTGAGTCCGTTGTCGGCGATGCTGGCCGTTCCAGCGACGGCGGCTGTTGTGGTTGGTGCGAAATCGATCACTAGAGAGCAACTCGTGCCAGAAGCCAGACTGGATGGCTGCGAACCCGCGCTCAGTTGCGGACAACTGCTGCTACTGTCCAGCGTGAAGCCGGCCGAGATGCTGGGATTCTGGCCGGACGCCGGCACGGTGAAGGCAAGAGGCTCGTTGCCAATATTTGTTACTGCTACTGTCTGATTACCACTCACGCCTACTTGCGCACTTGCAAAATTGAGCACGGCCGTAGAAGCACTCACCAGGCGCACAGAGTCCCCATCTGTATTCCCCGCGATGTACAGATTGCCGGCACCGTCGATCGCCAGGCCAAAGGCCTTCACCTGCGCATTAATGGCCGACCCGCCATCCCCACTGTTCCCGTACGTACCGTTGCCGGCCACGGTGGTGATGATGCCCGCAGTGTTGACCATGCGGACGACGTAGTCGACACTATCCGCGACATACAAGTCGCCTGCACCGTCGATCGCGATGCTTGCCATACCGTTCAGTTCCGCGCTGGTCGCCAGACCATTATCGCCGCTGTAGCCGGCCGTGCCATTCCCCGCAACTGTGGTGACGATGCCGCTTGCTGCCGTTAACTTACGGATGCGATTATTCTTGGAATCCGCAAAATAAACATTGCCCGCACTATCCACCACCACTGCAGCGGGGTCGTTCAGTTCTGCGTCCGTGGCCGCCCCATCATCTCCGCTGAAACCGGCGGTCCCATTGCCCACAATCGTAGTGATGATGCCGCTTCCCGCTGTGACCTTGCGGATGCGATTGTTGCCGCTATCAGCGATGTAGAGATTGCCTGCGCTGTCCACTGCCACTGCTGCAGGATCGTTCAGTTCGGCATCGACGGCAGGGCCATTATCCCCGCTGTAGCCACCACTTCCTCCGTAAAAACCGCCCTCAGGAACAGGAATACCGGCTACGGCAGTATAGTTGCTCGATCCCGGTGTTGCTTTGAAAATACAAGCGAAGTTCGGACTCGCGGCATATAGATTTCCCGCACTGTCCAGGGCTAAGCCAAGCCTGGAAGGATACATAGTTGGCAGCACGCTCGTGGCGACCTCCGTGCCTGCTGCAAACTCGAGAACCGTAGTCTCACCTATATGGCCCTCCACAACGGTTACTGCAGCATAGACGTTGCCCCCACTGTCAACGGCTAAGCCACCCTGCGGATATTGAGGTGAACCCAGCTGAAGCGCGGCAATGTCGTTTGAACTTAACACTGTGCTGATGATGCCCGGTGATAGCGCGACCTGTGGCGCAGTCCCAACACCAGTCAATCCAAAGTCGAGTGTCCCAGTCGAGCTGACCACTTGCAAGGGCACAGGACGGGGCCCGGGATACCCCGGAGTAAAGGTTACTGTCGCATTGCAGACCGTACCTGCCATCAGCGCTGTGTTGAGGGCGCAGTCCGTTGCGGTCACCGTGTACTCCTGCTTGCTCCCAAGGGACACCGGAGCCGTAATACTGGTAATCGTGGTCCCTTCCGTGTTCACCTGCAGCGCAATCGTGACGGCTGTACTGGTTGAGCCGACCGCTGTCGTTGGGAACACCACACTTCCCGTAGGCGTGCTTACCTCGCGGACGCGGTTGTTGCTTTGATCGGAGACGTAGACGTTGCCCTGGCTGTCGATGGTGACGCCTTGAGGATTATCTAACGTTGCGCTGATCGCAGCGCCGTTGTCTCCGCTGTACCCTGTGGTGCCAGTGCCCGCGATGGTCGCGATGATGCCCGCCGTACTCACGATGCGGACGACGTTGTTTCCTGAATCCGCGATGTAGAGATTCCCTGAGCTATCGATGTTCAGGCCATAAGGTGTATGCAACGTCGCACTGGTTGCAGGGCCGTCGTCTCCACTGTAGCCGGCTGTGCCGTTGCCCGCGACGGTCGTGATCGTGCCCGTCGTGTTCACCAGCCGGACCACATTGTTGCCGGTGTCCAGAACATAGAGGTTGCCCGTGCTGCCTTCTATAACAGCGGACGGTTTGTTCAGTGTCGCGCTGGCCGCCGCGCCGTTGTCTCCGCTGTAGGCCGCCGTGCCGGTACCCGCAATGGTCGTGATGACACCAGTGGAAGCCGCCACCTCACGGACGCGATTGTTGCCTGCATCCGCAATATAGAGATCGCCGGAGCTATCGATAGCTACGCCGCTAGGAGCATACAGTGATGCGCTGGTGGCTAAACCGTTGTCCCCGCTGTAGCCCTCCGTATTGTTCCCGGCTACGGTCGTTATGACTCCAGAGGTATTGACTTTACGAATGACGTTATTGCCTTCATCGGCGATATAAAGATCGCCGGCGGTGTCTAGCGCAACGCCCACGGGTAGTTGAAGCTCTGCGCTGGTGGCTGGGCCGTTGTCACCGCTGTAACCCGCCGCGCCATTGCCCGCGAAGGTTGAAATAATGCCCGTGCCTAAAACGACTTTACGGACCCGGTTGTTGGCTGGGTCCGCAATATAAAGATTGCCGGCGGTATCGATCGCCAGGCCATACGGGCTATTGAGCTCCGCGCTGGTGGCGGGGCCGCTGTCCCCGAGGTACCCTGCGGTGCCATTGCCCGCAATGGTGTTGATCGTGGCGACGCGAGTGATGGCCTGCGCGCCCGCCGTCTCGCTGCCGCCTGAAAGCCAAAGAATCGCCATCAACGCGATGCCCACCCGGAGCATGATGGAGATCCGCCAATCGCGAGGCTTTAAGAGCACAGAAGCACGACGCCCACGGAACTTCCGCATCGAATCGGTCCTTCCAAGACTAGAAATGCAGCTACAAAAACTTCACAAGTCTACTGTGGTGTGTGTATCTAACTGACGAGATACATCGCCAAACCGTTTACATTCTTCCCTATCGCCACTAATACTATCTCAAACCTTCAATTTGCCGCCGTCCGGTGAGGCCGGTCTGAGTTACCTGCGTGACCACAACTGTCGAACCGAAGGCGCAGGTCGCCGGCTGTTGACAAATCCTACCCTCCAGCGTTTTTGCCCCTAATATCAGCTCTGCCCGGCTACCCGTGATTTTCCAACCGGCACGAAGCCGTGCCAATTACTGTACGGTGAGGGTCAGAGTAAAAGATTGCACAGTACTTCCCGAATTAGCCGCAGCGATCTTCACGGTTGACGTTCCCGCGGGGGTCACAGACGCACTCGCTTTACTTGGCGCAGTCGATTGAGCCGAGGAACTCCCGCCTCCACATCCGTTCAGTAGCCACGTCCCAGCGAACAAGCTCAGCAGGACGACCAAGTGGCAGGCTCGCGAAGAAAGCCTGCGCTTTCTGCCGGCAAGTGCCATCGTTAGCAGTCCCGGAGCCCAGAATGCAGCCGCAGGCAGCACGGGATTGTTCTCGAACGGAGACTGCTTGTCGCGTCGCAGTGCCGCGGTGCTGCCTGCAGTTTGTATAGTGACCACAGTTGTTTGAGGGCCGCTGGTGCCGCTCACCGTAACCGTCGCGGGCTGAAAACTGCAGGTCGCATTTTGAGGAAGCCCCGTGCAGGAAAACTGTAGCGCTCCCGAGTATCCTCCCATTGAAGTAATGGTAAGTGTATCGGTTACAGAGCCCCCTGCAGCGACGCTCAGTGATGTAGTGCTCGGCGCAAACGTGATCGTTGGCGGCGCCTGGCTTACGGAGAAAATACGAGTGGCATTGCTGTTGCTGAAGCCAAGAGAACTGCTCGTATAGACTGCCGCAATGGTGTGTGATCCTACCGCCAGCGCGTTCGACACCGCCGAGGGAAGAGTACCCACGCCCGAACCATTGACGGTTATCGCCGGCTGAACCGCTCCGTCTACCGTGAAGACCACCGATCCCACCGGCGCCAACGTGAATGAGGTAGCTAAGATCGTGGCGCTGACCTGCGTCTGACCAAAAACGGGAGTGGCAACATTAATTGTCGTCGTGGTCGTCGCGATCTCTCCCGCTCCACCACTCAGCTGCACCGTCTGCACCTGGCTTGTATTCAGGCCGTTGTCCGTGATGCTGGCGGTTCCAGTGACGGCGGCTGTTGTCGTCGGTGCAAAATCGATCACCAATGAGCAACTCGTACCGGAAGCCAGGCTGGATGGCTGCGACCCCGCGCTGAGTTCGGGACAGGTGCTGCTACCGTTTAATGTGAAGCCGGCCGGGATGCTCGGATTCTGGCCGGATGCCGGCATCGTGAAGGCAAGAGGCGCGTTGCCGATATTCGTTACCGCTACTGTTTCTGTGCTGGTGGGCGAGCTTATTTGCACACTGGGAAAATTGAGCGCGCTCGCGGAAACATTCACTACGCGCACACCGCCCTCCACCCCGCCTTGATCAACGGCTCCGCCCCCCAGGGTGTATAGGTTGCCGGCGCTGTCCACTGCCAAGCCATTGGGATTGAGCTGCGCGCTTGTGGCCGGCCCGCCGTCCCCATTGTTCCCGTTCGTGCCATTCCCAGCCACGGTGGTGATTATCCCTGCGGTGTTGACCATGCGGACGACGTTGTAGGTTGTATCTGAGAAATAAACGTCACCTCCACCATCGATAGCTATGCCCGTCGGGTTGTACAGTTCCGCGCTGGTTGCCGGGCCGTTATCCCCACTGTACCCGGGAGCGCCAGTTCCGGCTACGGTCGTGATGATGCCGCTCGCTGCCGTGAACTTCCGGATGCGATTATTTTTGGAGTCCGCGATATAGACATTCCCCGCGCTGTCCACTGCTACTGCGGAGGGATTGTTCAGTTCCGCGGCCGTGGCCGGCCCATTATCTCCGCTGTACCCGGCAGTGCCGTTGCCCACAATCGTTGTGATGATGCCGCTTCCCGCTGTGACCTTGCGGATGCGATTATTCCCGCTATCAGCGATGTAGAGATTGCCGGCGCTGTCCACTGCCACCGCCGCGGGTTCGTTTAGTTCCGCGTCCACGGCTGGCCCATTATCCCCGCTATAGCCGGCGCCGCCGAAGCTGAAAGCGCCAGTACCGATGAGAGTACCCGCTACGACTGTAAAGGTACTCGATCCCGCCGCGAACTTGAGTATGCAGGCGTAGTTTGGACTGGCGGCATACAGGTTTCCCATGCTATCCAACGCCAGGCCAATCGGAGTGGAGGCCGTAAGCGCATCTGGTTCGAAGACGGTCGCGATGCCTGTGCCTGCCGCAAACCTGAAAATCTCCTGCTGGCCTATTGACCCGTCCGGGATTTCCATTGCAGCATAGACGTTGCCTGCGCTGTCGATTGCGATGCCGTTCGAAGCCTGCGCATCCATCAGGGAATTGTTCGGGACCGAAAAGGTCGTGATGATGCCCGGCGAAAGGGCTACCTGGGGACCGGTACCCGTGCCAGTCATCCCAAAGTTGAATGTGCCGGCCGAACTCGCAACCTGTAAGGGCACTGGCCGCGGGCCCGCATAACCCGGAGTGAAGGTCATGGTCACATTGCAGACCGCACCCGCGGCGAGCGCCGTGTTGAGGGCGCAGCCTGCGCCGGCGACCGTGTACTCTTGCTTACCGCCCTGCGAGACTGGCGCCGTGATGCCGGTGATCATCGTCCCTTCCGTATTTACCTGAAGCGGAATCGTCACCACTGCACTGGTTGAAGTCACTGGCGTGGTAGGGAACACCGCGCTTCCCACCGGCGTGGTCACCTCGCGGACACGGTTGTTGCTTTGATCGGAGACGTAGACGTCGCCCTGGCTGTCGATGGTGACGCCTTGAGGATTATCTAACGTTGCGCTGATCGCAGCGCCGTTGTCTCCGCTGTACCCTGCGGTACCAGTGCCCGCGATGGTCGAGATGATGCCGGCCGAACTCACGATGCGAACGACATTATTCCCGGAATCCGCAATGTACAGATTCCCTGAGCTATCGATGTTCAGGCCATAAGGTGTATGCAGAGTTGCGCTGGTCGCTGGGCCGTCGTCTCCGCTGTAACCGGCTGTGCCGTTGCCCGCCACGGTCGTGATCGTGCCTGTCGTGTTCACCAGCCGGACCACATTGTTGCCGGTGTCCAGGATATATAAGTTGCCCGTGCTGCCTTCTATAACAGCGGACGGTTTGTTCAGTGTCGCGCTGACCGCCGCGCCGTTGTCTCCGCTGTAGGCCGCCGTGCCGGTACCCGCAATGGTGGTGATGACGCCAGTGGAAGCCGTGACCTTGCGGACGCGGTTGTTGCCGGCATCCGCAATAAATAGATTGCCGGAGCTGTCGACAGCCACGCCGCTAGGAGCATACAGTGATGCGCTGGTGGCCAGCCCGGTGTCCCCGCTGTAGCCCTCCGTATTGTTCCCGGCTACGGTCGTTATGACTCCAGAGGTATTGACTTTACGAATGACGTTGTTGCCTTCATCGGCGATATAAAGATTGCCGCCGGTGTCTAGCGCCACGCCCACAGGTAGTTGAAGCTCAGCGCTGGTGGCAGGGCCGTTGTCACCGCTGTAACCCGCCGCGCCATTGCCCGCGAAGGTCGAAATAGTGCCCGTGCCTAAGTCCACTTTACGGACCCGGTTGTTGGCTGGGTCTGCAATATAAAGATTGCCGGCGTTATCGATCACCAGCCCATATGGGCTATTGAGCTCCGCGCTGGTAGCAGGGCCGCTGTCCCCGAGGTACCCTGCGGTGCCATTGCCCGCAATGGTGTTGATCGTGGCGACGCGAGTGATGGCCTGAGCGGCCCCGGTGTCGCTCCAACCAGAAAGACACAGGATCGCAACCAACGCGACGCCCACGCGGAGCATGGTGGAAATCCGCCAGAGCAGAGAAGCACGATGCCCACGGAACTTCGGCATCAAATGGGTCCTTCCAAGGCCAGAAATGCAGCTTCAAAAACTTCACAAATCTACTGTGTTGTGCTTACCTAACTGACGAGATACATCGCCAAACCGTTTACGTTCTTACCTATCGCGACTACAGCATTTTCACTTCTGGCGCATACAAAGCAACCACTCCCAACGAGGCTTTTCCTCAAGAAAAGCCACACTTCGCTGGACAGAAGTGAAAGTGCTGTAAGACTATCTCAAACCTTCATCTTCCCATCATCCGGAGGATCGGGTCTCGGTTACCTATGTGACCGCAATTGAGTAACCTCCGAACGATAACCGTCGGTTCAAGAAAAGAGTCTTGGCGGCCAAGTCCGCTTCCGGAGCGTTATATCCTGTTAGCAGACGATTTCGGCAGGAGCAGCTTCTCGGCGGACGCCACCTGACCGGCAGTTTCCGTTAGTTTTCGGACTAAGCCCGAGCGAAGGACAGTTTTACCGCTGTCCGGTGTCACACCTGATCCCTGTCACAAAATAAGGCAATCCAAGCATCCCGCTGCCAGACCGTGCTTCCCCGGGCAGTGGATACCTCTGCCCCAAGCTTCTCTCAAATACCGTCTCTCACAAACTCCAGGAGCCACCTATGCCCAAAAATAAAGTCAGCGACCCCGTCACCGATCAGGAAATAGCCTTTGCCCGCCTGGTCCTCTCTGGCGCCATGACCGACCGTCATGCCGCCGAAGCCGTCGGCCTCAACCCCGACTCTGCCGCCTACACCAAATCCAAACCCCGTGTCCGTGCCTACATGCTCGAGCACCGCGCCGCTGTGCAGCAACAGCTCGTCCAGCAAGAAGCCGAGGAAATGCATCGCCGGAACCTGGACCGCGAAAAAGTACTGGACCGCCTCTGGGAAATCGCCAACCTCAGCCCCGACATGACCCGAGGCAGCATTACCGGACAGGTCAAGGCCCTCTCCATGATCGTGGCCATGCAAAACTTCATCCCCGACCGTCGCGCCGTCTCCTCGCAGAAATCCCCCGCTGCGCCCATCCACCCGCAACCAACTACTGCCCCACCTGTCCCGCCAGTCCCGCCTGTCCCGGCGTGCCGTGGGGCATGCCGTGGGGCCCAGCAAGAAGATGGGCATGCCCGCCCCGCCGGTCACGCCAGTCCCGGCTCGGTGGGAGAGGCGCCTCCCGACCCAGGCTCCCGCCAGTCCACCTTCGCCAACCGCTTTACCCAGTCGGAAGCCCCCAAATCTTATGTCCCTCTGTTCGCTTCTGTTCCGGACTTGGGAGTTCCGCTCCCTATAAAGAACCCCTTTGTCCACCCCCGCTAAGCTGGCAATCCTGAAAAGGACCCAAAAATATCGAATTTTACAAAACGCTGCAGCCCGGGGATGCGCCCACTGTTTCTCGGAACCAGGAGAGAAATGTGCGCCTATGCTCTTGACGGTTATGGTCTCGATTCGATGTTGATTCGCTGCAGAGCCAGCAGTTACGCCGGCTCGCTGCTTCGCTTCATCGGTCACAACGTGTGCCGGCGGTTTAGCACAATCTCTGTGAGAACTGAAACTGCGAAATTCGTGGTGGCCCCCCCCCCGCATTTATGCAGGGGAAGGAGCGCTTTAGCACTTCGTGGAGACTAGGCCCTGATCACGCGCTTTAGCGCCCCTCGGTGCCAGCCCCGGACTTTTAGTCCGGGGGAGCGGGTTTTCAAACCCGCGTGAACGTTTATCTTGCTAGGACCGGGCTACCTCGCCGCAGCGAGCATTAGCCCTGGTGAGAATGTCCCTAGCTCCCCAATCAATCCGTACGTTTTTCGTGACCTCGACGACAGCCGGACGCCGCGCACTTCTACAATCCGATCGCATGGCTCAGCTTCTGGTGGATGTTCTTGCGGAGAATCGTCGAAAGAAGCGGTTCCTGCTGCACGAATTTGTGATCATGCCCAATCACTTCCATCTGCTGCTGACACCTGCGGCGGAAGTCCCGCTGGAGAAGGCACTGCAATTCATCAAGGGTGGTTTCTCCTATCGGGCGAAGCGGGAAATTCACTTTGCCTCTGAAATATGGCAAGCCAGTTTCGTGAATCACCGCATTCGCGACGCAGAGGATTATAAATATCACCGCACTTACATCTGGGAGAATCCGGTAAGAGCTGGTTTGAGCGAGGGAGCGGAGCAGTTTGCCTGGTCATCGGCGTCTCTGAGAGAAGAATTGGACGCCCCGCCACCAGGGCTAAAGCCCTGAACCTTTTATGCCGGAGCGTTCTCGCGGGTTTGAAAACCCGCTCCCCCGGACTAAAGTCCGGGGCTGGCACAGGATTGAGCCGAGACCCACTCAAGCCGAAAGAACGCTTGAATGGGCCACCCGGCATTTGCTGCGAGTTCTCACACTGGTCCTAACTAAAGGCCGTACCCTGCGGGAAAATGAGCTCTCCGCCCCCTGTAAAGCGCATACCCTGGACCGCCTGACATCACCGCGTTTTAGCAATAGAATCAATTAAGAATTGGCGATAACAGAAAAGTTAAGCAGGACGCAACTTTTCAGTCCTGCTGCACGTTACAAATTCAAGCTAGAGCTGCGCCCGAGGAGTTTCGTGAAGCGACCGTGTTGTTCCAACCCGCTTTCCGCGGTCCTTCTTTTTCCTGTTCGGTACACGCTGTGGAGCGCAGCCTCTCGGCAACAATTGGCCAGATCCGGCGCACACCAACTAATCCAGACTGATCTTCGCGATATCAATCTTTGCCGCCGGCGAGATAAGCTCTATCGGCATCTGGATGACTATTTCGTCGTAAAGCAATTGAACCGGCGCCTTACCATCGCGGCGCAAAGAGAATCGGCGGACCGTCGCACGCTGCTTCTGTTCGGGCACGCATGAACTCAAAAACGCTCGTTCAGGGCTTCGGAGCGGCCATACTGATCATGCTGCTTCGCGCTTGGCCGCTGATCTCGCCTCGTCATTCTTCGATCTATCACAGCTTCTTGCCTATCCATAGCGTGGTCTGGGGCATCCTGATAGATTTGGCAGCCATCAGCCTGCTGCTTGCCCTGCTCTTTGGGTTTCTGCAAAAGAGGGAGGCCGGCCCGCGAACCATTGTTTGGACCCTGGTGGCCTCTGAGCTTGCCCCAGCGTTCGTGATTGACCTTGGTGCTGCATGGCAGAAATCGGTTCCGGCTCTCTGGGTCGAATCCATTCAATACGGTATCCTCCTGGCCGGATTGGCAATAGCCTTTCTGCAACCTGTGTACTACCGGCGTGCCGTGCGCGGATTTCGCTTGCTGCTGTTATTGGTGGGCTGCGGCATGGTGTGGACACTGCCGGAACTCTTGTACCTGGGCTTGAGAGCGGAGCCGCGCGACGCCAAGGTGCCACTGAGACAAACTGGACCCCAGGTCGCTCGGGAGTCTCTGCCGGCCGGCGGTGGGCGGATCGTATGGCTTCTCTTCGACGAGCTTTCCTATAACCAGGCCTTCGATCATCGCTTCCCTGGGTTAGCCATGCCTGTTTTTGACAAGCTAAAGGGCGAGAGCGTTTCGTTCAGTGATCTGAAGCCGGTAGGCTACCAAACTGAGCGTGTTGTACCCTCATTCTTTCTCGGCCACACCATCGCTGACATCCGAAGCGATATCAACGGAGAACCGAAGATCAAACTGGCCGGGCAACGAGACTGGCAACCTTTCGATGCCCGCTCAACGGTCTTCGCAGATGCTCAGAGCCTGGGCTGGACCACCGGTATCGTCGGCTGGTACAACCCTTACTGTCGCATTCTCGCAGGAACATTGAACTACTGTTTTTGGCGGGTGGGAAACGGGCAGTGGAACGGCACTTCATCGGATCAGAGCGTTCTCAAGAACGCTCTGGCGCCGTTCGCAGCAATGGCCCGGGGGTATAGGCGCGAGCCCGATATCTCGCAGGAAAAAAAACACGCCGCCGACCTGGCTGCCATCATGCCGCAAGCCGAGGCATTGATCCGTGACCAGAGCATCGGCTTCGTATTCATACATCTGCCAGTGCCGCACCCACCAGGCATTTACGACCGCAGACCCGGACACCAGCGCGTCACCGGCACCTATATCGATAATCTGGCGTTGGCTGACCGATCCCTGGGCCAGCTGATGGATTCCTTAAATGCAACTCCACTGGCCGCGAAGACCACTCTAGTCGTCTGCTCCGACCACTCGTGGCGCATACCATTGTGGCGGGGAACACCACAATGGAGCGCGGAAGAAGAAACTGCCAGCCATGGCGTCTTCGACAAACGTCCGGTGTTGCTGATCCATTTCCCCGGGCAGACAAAGGAACTTGATATAACCGTGCCCTTCGATGAGATCAAGATCCATGACATCCTCGAGCACATACTGCGCGGCCAGGCTTACGATTTTGGTAAATCATTGCCGGCCGGGAGCACCATTCTGGCCCTTACAGCAAAGCCGTAAAGCGCAGGGTGTGCAATCCATGAGGTGGCAGCAGCGCGCCCGCATATTCTTGGCGTGCAAGCGTTGCATTACCGCTGATCCTTACTTTTCTTGATGATCACCAGGTTGTGATAGAAGAAGATGCTCATGATGTTTCGATCAAAATAGGTCGGCTCATAAGCATTTCGGAATTCTTCATGGTTCAGGCCGTCCACGAGAGATTTGAAGAAGCCCATACTCGTCTGAGGGTCATTCCGGTCAGTCAAGTTCCCATTCGGAGGCCAATAAGAGGTCTCAATATCTTCCACCATGTAGAGGCCACCGTCAGCCAGATGGGGAAATAGGTGACGGAAAGTTGCGATCACGTGAGCGTTGATATGGCTTCCATCGTCGACGATTAGATCGATTTTCCCAATCTTTTCCACAACAGAATCGAGAAATGCAGTATCGATCTGGCTGCCGGCAAACGTCGTTATACGGCGCTCGTTATGGGCAGTCTTATCATAGAGGTCTATCCCGTAAATATGGGCGTGAGGAAGGTAGGCACGCCACATCCGTAAGGAGCCGCCACCTTCCTTGGGGTCGGCGTACCCGCCAATTCCAATCTCAAGGAGATTAAGCCTCTTGCGCCGGATCCTTGCAAGGCAATGCTCGTAGTGCTGAGCATACCAGTGGTAATTCCACTTATCAGATCCATAGATAGCAGCAAGTATCTTCAGATTCTTTCGAAATGGAAACGCGCCGGCGTCGATCAACCATGGCATCTTCCTCCCAAACGTGCGCAGGCGTTTCCTCGAATCGGCACCTAAGCGTCTGCAGTATTGATACAGTATTTTTATCAACGCGTGTCCTGAAGTCCTCGCTCCCAATTGCGAATAAAAACCAGATTCTATCATCCCATTTGTAGTCAGGATCGTAGCAGCAACACGCTTGCGGCTCTTCAGAAACTGCAGAACACGTCGAAAGTAGCCCCCCCGGTTGCCGGATGGTGAAGGGTGACAGATCCTGCGCCAGTAGCTGTATAGACGCCGGGTGCAGTCAAAACCAAAGTCGCTGCAAGCGCATTACCCGCTTGCTGCTCGCAGTGGCCCGAAGCACTCATACCGGTCACCTGCAAAGAATCACTATTCGCACCCGTCGTTGTAATGCTTCCAACGAACCGCAAGAGATGGTCCGCGTTGGAAATCCCCTGTTTGCTCCCGCCGACGTTAATTCCGTCCGGGAAGTTCTGTACTCCTGGAACGTTCGACAGCGCGTCAGCGGGTATGTTCGCAAAGAAGATATTGTTCTCCCCCGGTGCACCCTGGAGAAGAATCGGCTTCAACATCAAGTGGTGGCCGTCGCGCTGGCTGGTGAAGTCGTTGCCAATGATTCGGATATTGCTGTTATTCCCTGAGAGTTGGATGCCATAAGGCGACTCACGCGCGTTCAGCTGAGGATAGGTGTTGTTTCCGATGCGGTTACCCTGAATACTTACGTTTGAGGCGCCTGGCATCAGAGTAATTGCGGGCGCTGCCCCATTTCCCTGGGAGCACAGGTTGATCTCCGAGTTAGTGATACTCACGTCCGCTTTCCCAGGGCCGCCCGCGGATTTGGTCGCAACGACAATACATTGGTCAATCATGTTGCCGATGAAAGAGTTATCGATTGAGACTGACGTTGATTCACCTTGTATTCGTATGCTGCGACTGGAAGCGAAATAGGAGTTCTCAAAACGGATGTCCTGTGCACCTTGCATGAGCACTGCCGATTGACTTGGGCCGCTCTCGATATATACCTGGTCGATTCGCGTGATCTCCGGCCGCGAGTTGGGTGCGTTGCTGCAATCCATGCTTGGAGCTTCCGGCGAGGTGCCACAGTCGAAATGAAGGCCGATCCCGCCTTTGTAATCTTCCCACTCAATATCGCTGTAGTGCATGCCTGTCACCCAGTTTCGCGTGTGGATGAATGCATCCCCAATGGGATAGTTGGAGTCCCCATAGATATGGTGAAAGAAATCGTCCACGTCATATCCATAAAGGAAGAGGCCGTAGTTGAGAGTTCCCGCCTTCGTGGTGAGAAACTCAATATTGTCGAACATGGTTTGAAGAGCGTTCTGGATGAAGATCCCCTGCCATGCATCAATCAGTCGCAGGTTTTGGAAGACGCCGTTGTTGCCGCCATAGCGAAGAATATTGCCGCTGGTCTTTTTCACACCCGGCGCCGGTTCGATTGTCATGTTACTGATCGAAACCTGAGTTCCAACGCTGAAGGAATTGGGAACAACAAAAATATCCTGAGCTGGATCGCTAAATTGCAGAACCGTATTCGTAATGCCCGAGCCTATGAGACTGAATCTGTTTACGGCAAAAACCTGCTGCGCGCCAGTCGAAGCGAGAACGAAGGTGGCAGCGCCGAGCAAGATTGTCACCGCCTTGGTCGCAGGGAGCCCGGCCGCCAGGTTGCCGTTGATGGGAACCGTTCCGCTAAAACCTCTGGCGTCGACGACGCCCCCAGCAGCAGGAAGCGCCTGTATTGCATTGCGTATCTTAGTTCCGGCGTCCCCGCCAGGCAGGTCCAGCGCGTTCTGAAAACCCTTTAGATTCTCGGCGTTCATGACCGCCGCGCTGCCGCCTTGCGGGGTGGAGGCTACCTGAGCCTCAAGCCGGGTCTGTAGTGCGCATAACATTACCGCCAAAGTAGTTGTCACGGAAAGCAAAGTCGTTTTCATCGGAAGTCTCCATTTGCCGGGGGCATTTTTGCATTTATCCTGAAACTGGCATGGTGAACAGCTCCCGGATGAACAGTGCGTTTCTCCTCCAGCGGGCGCTTCGCATCGCTTGCCGAGGGTCCGACCAGACGATATGGGCTTAGATTGGACCATTGCGGTTCTACTCGTCTTGACGGTGGGCAACTACTGGATCAAGCGGTCGGTGCTGTATCCGCCTTTCTTGTTTTGCTCCATGTGGCTTTTGGCGACTGGGCTTTACCGGATGAACATCGTGGAGACGGATACTATCCAGCCGTCTACCTTTGCCATATTCGTGGCGGGAGCAATTCTCTTTACGGCCGGCGGCCTGCTTGCTGATCTGGTGCCTAAGGCATGGGTAGAAACGCGATTCGTCCTGACGCGGTTCCCACAGCGGAACAACCTGGTCAAGCCGCTCCTCATACTCTTCCTCCTTTGTGGTGTCCCTATGCAAATTCAAAGTCTTCGAGCGGAAGCGGCGCAGGGCACAGGTGGAACATTCCTTGAGCGGGCACGCAATGCCGGGATCGCCGCCCAGAGAAACGGGCAAGGTATTGAAGGTCTGGCGCCAGGCATATCAATCTACTTTGTTTCCTGGACTCTATTTACAGCCATTATCTTAATGTTGCAGAGAAGGGACAAAACCTTTTGGTTCGTGGCTTTTCTGGCTCTGCTGACATCGATTTTAACCACCGGCCGGAGTTCGCTCCTGCAATTGTTCAGTAGTTTGATCTGTGTCTACTTGATGACTACCGGCCATTCCAGGTTTTGGGCGGTGCTCAAGGTTACGCGCATACCTCTTTTCCTGTTTATGTTTTTGTTTCTCGGACTCGTCTTCGTTAATAAAGGCCAACAAGCTCAGTTCTACGCGAGCGGAATAGCCCAGATCGCAGGCGTGTTCTTCGTGAGCTATATCGTCGGGCCTTTAGCCGCTTTCGATGCCTTCCTGGAAAACCCTGGAAGTCTCGGGGCGGTCCCAAACCACACTTTCAAATTCCCCTTAATGATTCTTGCGCATCTTCATTTGATCCAATACACACCCGCGCCCATGCTCCAGGAATTTGTAGGCGTCCCCTATCCGGTAAATGTCTACACCATGTACAAAGACTATGTAATCGATTTTGGTGTCGCGGGGACGCTGGTTACAATCGCGATCATAGGTTTCTTGCACACATTGCTATACCGGAAAGCGTTGACCGGCAGCTTACTGGGAAGGTTTCTCTTTGCGCTAAGCATGTTTCCCGTGATCATGGCGATCTTCACCGATCAATACTCCTCGCTGGGAAATTACACCGACGCACTTCTTTTTGCGGCAATCTATATCGTCTTGCAATCCTTATCGGTTCGCATCCTGCCCGCCGTGCGCGGGGGGTATGGTGTTCCGGTTGAATTGGAAGCTTCAAAGTAAGCTCACCCGGTAACTTGCCCATCTTCGATGAAAGGGATATCGCGTCGCGCCAACTGTTGTCGCCATCCCAGAATCCTTTTCGCTTTGCTCTGAAATAATCGCCGGCAAAAATATTCCCAGCTGATCCTGGCAAACGTCTTGTTCTCATAACGGCGATATTGCCGGATGGTGCGCACAAAAAGACGAAAAAGCTGAGCGCGTTGTTCCAGCGGAGACAAATACAGATCGATGTATGCGCTCTCTGCAGCCATGAAATTCCGGTATCGTTCGGGACTCATCTCCTTGTCGAAATCCATGCTGGCAATGGAGTGCTCCACGCGCACGTCCCCGGCCACATACATGTATTTGCCTTTTCGGTGCATCGCCTGAAATACGTAAACATCAGAGAGGTCGAGCCAGAATTCGTCGCTGTAACCGCCGATCTCACGCAAAGCCGAGACGCGCAGCAAGGTCGCACTGTTCACCGCGTAGGCCTTCTGCTTATGGATACCGTTGAACGTGGGAGGAATTTGCTCGATCCGGTTGAACCGGAGCAGCCGCCGGGGTGAGACCAGTGCCCCATGAGAATAGATAAAACCAACCACGGCGCCTATTTCCGGATCCCCCTGCAGCCGTTTGCCATACTCGAACATGCGTGGAAGAAGCTCATGGGAGACGGTCGTATCCTGATCCAGGAGCAGTAGCCAGGGCGCCCCTTTGGCCTCTGCAAATTCCATCGCATGGTTGTAAGCGCCGGAGGTTCCCAAGTTACGGCCATTGTGACCGTAGTCATAAGGAAATGGAATCGCCGCATCGGCGATAGCGGTCGGGCTGTTATCCCAAATGAAGACCCTAAATGAATTCAGCAGCTCCGGATTCCGCTCAAAAACTGCGGCCAGACTGTTGATGGTCTGACTTTGCTCCGGAGATCGCTTATACAGTACGACTACGATCACGATCTGCATTTTTACCGTCTTCGACCTGATATGCCGGGAGATTGTGACGGAGTGACTCTTGCGGGCATAACAGAATTGTTAAGCGACGGTATTTATCCGCGTAGCTTGAGTTCCTGTCTCAACACGGCCAGTCGCCTGCCCTGCTCCTCATCCGCTGCCATGCGTTGGTAAATGTGGGACCCGATCACCCAGCCCGTGCTAAGAAAGAATCCGAGAGCGCCGCCCGTCAAGGCCCACAATGCCCGGAATGGCGCCGATTTCCGATCCGGCACCAGCGCCGGGTCCACTACCTGGATCACCGGAGCCGATCTGGCCTCATCCATGCGGGCGGCCTCGTATTGCCGGGCAAGCAGATCAAAGAGCAGTTGGTGGTACTTCACATCACGCTCCTTGCGGATGTACTCAAGTCCCGCCTTAGGTACATTCGCGGTGGTGATGGAGATATCCCCGGCTGTATGCTTTCCCGATCCGCTTTCCAGTTCCCGCAATTGTTCGCGCAAGCCACTCAGTTCCGTATTGAGCCGAATGACATCGGGGTTTTGCTCAGTGGAAGACGTTCGTAGCGCGTCCAGTTGGACCTCACGCGACGTGATCTCCGCCTGCAACTGCGCTACCTGCCGGATAATGGTCTCCGTTTGGCCGGAGGGCGCGATGACACCGGTTGCTTCTTCCGTCTGTTTCAACGCAACTTCAGCATCGGCAAGCTTGTCTTTCTCCTCTGTCAGTTGTTGCTCGTAAAAGAGTCTTCGCTGGGATGCTCCGCCCAAGGCTAGCCGGTTGTTAACCTGATATAGCTCCTGAACATAGGCGTTTGCCATGGCGGCGGCTCGTTTAGGATCGTGGTCGGTAACCGAGATGGCGATCATCCCGTCTTTGTCGGCGACGAACTTGGAACTGTTTTTCAGGGCAGCGCGAACATCGCTCAACCTTTTCGCGTGGTAGAACGCCATCAGATCGAAGCGCTTGATCATACGATCGATCACGGTTTCGCTCTGCAGGATACCGATGTAGAGGTCGACGGGATTTTTGAGGCCCAGCGAGCCGCCCAACCCGGTCATGGATGCCAGCGCGCCAAATTGCCCCATCAGAACAGCGCCGCTCGACTGCTCCTGCTCAGGAGGCAGGATCATTGTCTTGGCGGTGAACGAGGGCTTGACCAACAGCACCAGGCCGATGGCGAGTACGAAGCCGGCCACGGAGGTCAGGAAAATAAGGCGTTTGCGGGCAGCGATGATGACCAACACGTCGAGAATGTCAAATTCCCGTGGCGTGGAACTGCCCCTCTCTACCGGGGCCTCATGGATGGTTTCACTCACTGTAGGCATACGGCCAACTCCATTACTGCAGCACAGCGATCGCCGCTGCGCCCAGGGCAAGTTGAGAGAATATTTGCGTGTAGTTGATGAAATTCCTCAACGCTGAAGGCCTCGGTACCTTCTCCGGGATGATTACGGTATCGCCTGCTTCCAGGTGCGACGATTCGAATGTGTTTCCGAAGACGCCGGTCTGCGAGCGCTTGCTTACAACCGAGCCATCCGCACGAATGATAAAGGAATCTTTACTATCGGCGCTCTGCGTCGGCCCCCCAGCTAAGCGCAAATAGCCTTTCACAGCTTCCGTTCTCTTGAACAGGAATGAGTTTTGGTCGTATACGGCGCCAACAACGTTCACGGTGCTGGGTCTTGACGGAACCACAAAGCGATCACCATCCTCCAGCGGCATATTAGGCAGATTGGCGACGGTTGCGTTCAGCGGAATGTTCAGCACGATCCGGCCCGTGGCCCGGATGCTTCGAAATCTGGCAACCAGGCTCCTCGAAGCTGCGGTCGCCGCCGGGTCAACCGTTCCCACGCTGGCGGATGCGGCAATCGTGGCCCGGTCAATCTCCAGTTCCAGATTTTGCAGGTAGTCATTCAGGCGGAGCTGTTGCAGTACCCGCGTCGACTCCCGGGTAAAATTCGATCCGAAGAGGTAGGCCGCTGGGGTCAATCCTCCGGCGCGCTCTACTAGTTGGGGCAGCGTCTCACCTGGCAGCACGCTGTAGATACCCGCATGGTTAAACTCGCCCTCCAGACGAACGAACTTGGTTCTCTCTGCCTGGGGAACCCTGATATCCGCCTGGGAGAAAATGGTAACCACGTCTCCCGGCTTCAACGCCAAATTTTGCGCAGCATCGTGCGAGAGGATAAGTTGCCCGGGATTGAAAGGCACCAGTGAGGTCGTAAGCGTCTTGGGGTCCATCCGCTCAATCACACCATAGGACCAATCGATCTCGGGAACCGGAAGCGTAACTGTGAGCGGAGGCCGGGGCGAAATGGCGCTGGACGCCAGCTCCTGATCTGCCACCGCATGGCTGCCGATGCCAGTGTCGGTGTTGTCGTTCGTGTTGGGGTTGCATGGTTGCTGGGTGTTCTGGGGGTTGGACAATCCGCTGGCGGCGGCGAATATCGACTGATTCTGGCTCAGGGCCGTGTTCGTGTTCGGTTCGCAATTCGGGTTGTAACCCTGGTTCGGGTTTTGATTGGAATTCTGATTGGGGTACTGGTTAGGATATTGGTTTGGGTACTGGCTGGTATTCTGTCCGCCATTCTGCTGTTGGCTCGGATAAGGATTGAGCAAGCCGGGCTGGTTGTAGATGGGAAGTCCGCGACTGTCGAACTGGGGAGTCGGGGTCTGATAGCCGGCGGAGTTCCGGGGAAAATAATCGGGGTTGCTGGCGTATTCCGGCTTGAACTCAGGACCCGGGATTCCCAGCCGGTTCCTGCGTTCCCAATAGTCGCGAACGATTAACGACTTGCTGTCGGGGATAATGTCGCTCAGCGTCATGCCGGGATGCCACGAAAACCGCCCTGGTTCCGCAACATTACCGCGCAGAGTCACGGTGTTCTGGAACTGCGGAGAGATGGGGAGCACGCGGAGGAGGTCGCCTTGCTGGAGTGGGGTCGCCAATCCTGGTCCCTGCAGCGACACATCGAGTACGGTGCGATCGGTATGTGCATCCAGCCTTTCGAGCGAGGCCCGGAGGAGCGACGCCGTGGAAGCGAGACCTCCGGCAAACTTGAGAGCCTGCTCCACGGAAGTGGAACCTTTCAGCTCGTAGATGGCGGGAACGTGGACCTCGCCGGCTATAGCTACTTGCGGTCCAACGGGGGGAATGTAAATCACGTCGCCCGGAAGCAGCGGAGCGTCTTTGGACATGTCGCCGAATATCAGCAGGTCGTACAAATCAAAGTGGCTGACGGTTTCTCCGTTCCGCCGCAGCTGAATGTCACGTAGAGAACCCTGGACGGAAGGGCCGCCGGTGGCAAACAACGCGGTCACCAGGGTGCTGAGCGAGCTGAGGGTGTAAGTGCCGGGGCGACGGGCCTGGCCCACGACAAACACCTGGATTGACCGCAGCTGCCCCATCTCCACTTCGAGATTGAAGCTTTTGTAGATATGGCTGACGGCGTCGCGGATGTGTTCCTGAACTTGTGAGTAAGGCAGGCCGGCAACGTGAATCTCGCCTACCTGGGGGAGATAAATTGAACCCGAGCGGTCGACGGTAACTTGTGCGTTGAAATCGACCTGTCCCCAAATGCGAATGATGAGTTGATCGCCTGGTCCGAGGACGTAGTTGGGAGTCACATTGGCGTTGCGGATAGGAGCAAAGGTCGAAGGCACCTGCAGGCGAAACAGGGAGTCGCCGTAAACAGGAAGCAGACGGCCCAGAGAGGAGCGAACCAGCAGTTGGAAATCGGTAGGAGCGGGAATGTTCTGATACGCCAGCGACCGGGCCTCTAGAAGGGCTTCCAATTGGGCCGGCGAATTGTTCAACCCGCTTTGATCGCGAAATTCCGGAATCCTGCCGTTCATCCCCTGGGTTTGCAGTCCGGGATATTGACTCAACACTTGCCCGCCGGCGCCACCTGTGGCCCCACCCACCCCACCTGTCGCCCCATAGGTGCCATTCGGTTGGTTGCCCTGTTGGGTGCCCGGCAGCCCAGTGCCTTGTTGCCCCAAAGTCTGGTCCTCACTCACGCAACTCCCATCGACCGAGGAAATAACACCGGAAGGGCAGTCCAAAGTATCGGAACTATCGGATTGCGCCGCAGCAACTGGCATTTTGACCTGCGCAATGCTCAAAATGAGCAGGACTGCCAAGAAAAGACCTGAACGCTTACACATAATTTCTGAAAGCAGAAGCTTGCTCGGCGTATAGCCGCCGACTTCTGCCATGGTTTTACTCCTTTACCATCGGCGCAGCCCTGTCCAACCGTGGGACGAACTTGTCCAATTCTTACCTTAGTTTAGGGCCTCCGGGGGTATCTGCAAGTTCTTTTCCCTGGAGATGGTGGGGACAAAACTCGAAACATCCCCATAGAGCCATGCAGAATGACAGTTTGGGGCTTCTCCCCGCCTCGAGATTGAGGCAGAAATCCTGGGAACGGCCAGCACGACAGGAGAGGAACGAGTATGGGCGCCAGTGTCTGCGTGAGAACTCCGCGGTTCGGCAGGTCGGGGCTTCAGCCCGGACATCAACGGGGCAATTTCCTTGGCCTCTAGAGTGTGCGTGAGGACTACCCTCTCCAAATTGAGTCCCGTAGGGACGGCTGAGAGTAGCCCAGGACGGAGTCCTGGGTGGGATTTGCAAGGACGAGCAGTCCCGCAGGGACGGCTGAAAATTACCCAGGATGCAATCCTGGGGTACCTCTAACTCTGAAATGGACCATTCGGGATTCGGGGCCGGCCAACCCAGGACCATGTCCTGGGTGATTCTCAGTCGTCCCTGCGGGACTCAAACCTGATCCGGCGGTTCTCACGTAGACTCGTCCCCTTCTTATTCGGTCCCGCTCGGGCATCGACACCGCCCGTCACCGCAGATTTCTGCTCAGCAGCGGACGATTTTTTCTGAAACCAGGCCACGGGTGGCATTGCGGGAGTCGACTACGAGCTGCGCTTCTTTGACGATGTGGGCGTAATCGTAGCAAGTATGATCGGTCACGATCAGCACACAATCGTAACCGTCAAGGTTCTCAAGCGGCTGCGATTCCATGTTCAGATTGTATTTCCGCCCCCGTCCCACCGTGGGAAAGAAAGGATCGTTGTAGCTGACGGCGGCGCCCTCTTGCTGCAGCATCTCGATAATCGACAGCGCAGGGGATTCGCGCAGATCATCCACGTCCCGCTTGTAAGCCAGACCCAGCACCAGTATCCGCGATCCCTTGAGCGGCTTGCTGCGCTGATTCAGGGCGGAGGAGACCGCCGCCACCACGTGATACGGCATGGCTTCATTCACTTCACCGGCAAGCTCGATAAAGCGGGTACTAAAATCAAATTCCTTTGCCTTCCAGCTCAGATAAAAGGGGTCGATCGGAATGCAGTGGCCGCCTAGTCCCGGACCAGGATAGAAGGGTTGGAAGCCGAAAGGCTTGGTCGCAGCCGCCGCAATCACCTCCCAGATGTCGATGCCCATGCGCAGGCAGAGCAGTTTCAGTTCGTTCACCAGCGCGATGTTCACGCAGCGATAGATGTTCTCGAGCAGCTTGGTCATTTCCGCCGCTGCCGGCGTGGAGACGCGAATCACACGGCGGAACGCAGCGCTATACAGGGCGGCGGCGGCCTCCGCTGCCAAGCCCCCTAATCCGCCGACCACTTTGGGGATGTCGCGGCGGTCGATGCTGGTATTCCCGGGGTCTTCACGCTCAGGAGAATACGCCACCAGAACCCCATCGGCAACGAGTGCCTCGCGCATTACCCTGACCCTGCCCGCACGCTCAATTGCAGGTGCGATCAGCTCCTCTGTCGTGCCGGGATAGGTGGTGCTCTCAAGGACTACCAGTTGACCCGGGCGTAGATGGTCAACAATCGAGTCCATAGTTGCCGAAATGTAACTCATGTCCGGCGTGTGGTGATCGCTGAGTGGCGTCGGCACGCAAATCAAAACCGCATCGACTTCGCCGATCTCAGCGAATTCGGCGGTAGCGCGAAAACCCTTATCCTGGGCACTCTTGATCTGCTGGGGATCGATACGATGGATGTAAGACTCGCCGGCATTCAGCCGGTCCACCTTGGCTGCATCAATATCAAAGCCGGTGACGCGAAAACCCTCCTGGCTGAAGAGCAGAACCAGCGGGAGCCCGACGTAGCCAAGGCCGATCACCCCCACTCGCAGCTCGCGGCTCTCAACCAGCGACAACCACTGTGTCAGACTTTGCTGGTCGACCAACATATTTCTCCCCAGGGATTTACGGTAGGTACCTTACCGCGAGGCGACCGGCAGCTTCAGCGTCTCGCGATACCACTCCACGGTGCGCTCCAGACCCTCTTTCACGCCGATCAAGGGGCGATATCCAAAGGCCTCGGCGGCCGCGGAAATGTCGGCTTGCGAATGCAGTATGTCTCCCGTTCGCGGGGGAGCGTAAAGCGGAGGGCGGTCAAACCCAATCAGTTTTGCCAACAATTGGTATATCTCTTTGAGGGTGTGCTGGCCGCCGCAGGCAGTATTAAAAACCTTGCCCGCTACCTTCTCCGCCGGAGCTGCGCAGGCCAGCAGGTTGGCCGAAACAATATTGTCGACATAGGTGAAATCCCGGCCCTGCTCACCGTTGCCGAAGATGGTTGGGCGCGTCCCCTCGAGCATCTGCTGGATGAACTTTGCCAGCACCCCGCTATACGGGGAATCAGCTCCCTGGCGCGGCCCAAAGACGTTGAAGTAACGCAGACTCACCGTCTCCAGCCCATACACCTGCCAATAGCTGCTCATGTAATATTCGCCGGCAAGTTTCTGCACTGCATAGGGCGAAATGGGCAGGGGACGCATCGATTCTTTGCTGGGCAGGATTGGTTGATCTCCATATGCGGAGGAGGAGGCGGCGTAGATGATTCGCCTTACGCCCGCTATCCGCGCACCCTCGAGCACATGAAAGGTTCCATCGACATTGGAACGATGGCTTGGTTCAGGACTCTTCACCGAGAGAGGAACGGATGGCAGCGCTCCGATATGCAGGATATAGTCGATTCCTTCACAGGCGGCACGCATCGCCGCGGCATCGCGTAGGTCGGCCTCGTGGAAATCGATCCGGCCCTCAAGGCCGGCAAGGTTCGCCGCCTTCCCGGTCACGAAGTTGTCCACGCCCCGGACTTGCTCCCCGCGATCTACCAGGGCTCTGGCCAGGGATGATCCGATGAACCCCGCTATTCCCGTAATCAGATATTTCGCCATGCCGTCGTTTCCCAAATGCCGTAATAACCAGGGCGCTCCGACATTCTGGGCCAGCCCCTTTGAAAAAAGATTCCTGCGCCAAACGAGTACCGCAGCTCAGCGCATTTTGCGGCATGGACTCGGGGGAAAATGGACTGTCAGAAACCATCTTTGAAAATAGCACACCGGCCCCATCCGGCCTCGTTGGGGGGTGAAAATGCGTTAGTCCTGGGCCCAAAAGCCAGTTTGCGTAAAATCCTCTGACATCTTCTGTATGTACTTCTTGGAATTGAACTTCTTGCCGGTGGAAGCACCCGACATATAGCGAATCGTGCCAAAGATCGGGCGCTCAAACCATGGGCGATCGAACTTGCCCACGATCGACCATGCGATCCCCGCGTATCCGTTGGGGTCTCTCCCATCCAGAAAGTAGCGGTCATTGAGGGTAACGCAGGTATCGAACGCTTTCGCCGGGTCAGGAGACCACTCCAGGATCTTCTTCGCCCAGTACATACGCATGTAGTTGTGCATCCAGCCAAACTTCACCATCTGGTTCTGGGCCGCATTCCACAGCTCGTCGCGGGTCTCAGAATGTTCCAATTGCTCGATCGAGTAGAGATGTTCGCGCCGGTCGCGCGCGTGCTCCATCAACGTCTTGCGGGCCCACGGCTCGGCGCAGTCAAACGAATCATAGTTTTCAGTAAATTTGACGAAGTTGACCGCCAGCTCCCGCCAGCCTATCAACTCGCTGATATACGCATCGCGCGCTGGTTGGGGGACTTTGCCCTCCTTGAGGGCCTTTTCGACCGCAAGGGCGATGGTGATGGGGCCAAGATGGCCAAAGTGCAGGTATGGGGATAGCCGGCTGGTGCCGTCCACCTCGGGATGGTTGCGCGTCCGGTCGTAAGCGGCGAGGTCTTTGTGCACAAAGTCGTGCAGGCGCTTGAGTGCCGCATGGGTGCCCCCGGTGAAGCTCTCGACCGGCTGAACGGAACGATCGAGCTTCTTCCAACCTTCGGTGACATCCTCGCGCACGGCAAAGGACTCCAACGACGGTGACGGTTTCCATTCCCGGTGCGGTTTGACGACGGCCTGGCGGACGAGAAATTTCGGCAACTCAGCATAGAGCTTCGGCTTGAAGATATGCAGGGCGTACATCCGCTTTTCAAATAAGTTGGAGGGGACGACCACGTCGGCGTCGACGGTCCAGTAAGGGATGCGCAGACGGCCCGCCAGGACTCTCCGCCAGCGTTCCGGCTCGCGGCAGGGATTCTCATCGCCGATGACCATGGCGGCGTTCACTTCGGCCAGCAGCGCTTCGAGGGAGTTGTTCGGCGGCCGGCGCACGACAAAGCCGATCTGCCGCTGTTGCATATCCTCTTCGATGTCGGCCAGCCCCTGATTCAGGAAGGCGTAGTGACGCCAGTTGGCGTGGGGAAAATTGGAGATGGCGGAGAAGTAAGCCAGGACCGGAAGATTGAGGGCGTTGCCAACCTCCACTGCAATGTCGAGGGCGGGATTGTCGAGCGCTCTCTGCGCTCGCTGCATCCAGTAGACAACGCATTTCGCATCGGACGCCGGCGCCCCGGCGCGGCGAACAAGAACTCTGGGGTTGTCAGCAATCTTGCGCAGCGCTTCGGGCAAATCACGGACTTGTGCTGGGGAGTTCATTGAGGAGATTGAACTAAGTGAGAACCGCAGGTCCCTCCACTACGCTGCCCCGGATTTCCTGTCGAGCTCGGTGGCGTTGGCGAAGTTCATGCGGCTTTCCTTACTGAAAGCCGCACACGCGGGCGTTGGTGAGTGCAGCGTAACAGGAAATCCGGGTACGCTCCGGTCGGGATGACAGATTGGTCTGAGTGCCAGGATGCTGGTACCCAAACAGATTTGTCATCCCGATCGGAGCGTAGCGCAGTGGAGGGACCTGCGGTTCTCACTTCCGGACGTCTACCAGAGACCCCAGTTGCGGCTGATGTAATCGGACAGGGTCATCGTGATCAGCACCAGAAAGGTGAAGAAGCCCGCACCTACGGTGAGCATCATCACCCTTGAGCTGTAGCGGATATGCATGAAAAAAAGAATGACCAGCACAGCCTTCAGGCAGGCAATGCCAAGCGCCGCGATGGGGTTAAAGATGCCCATATCGATGAATGCAACCCCGGTTGTGGTCGCAGTCAACACCAGTAGCGCAAGCAAAATGGTCAGGTAAACTTTGGGTCCGACGACGTGATGTTCGTGTTCCGTAGGAGTGGACATGACGGCTCTCCTTTACCAGCTATTTCAAAGGATGACGGCTGATGAGATACAGCAGCGGAAAAAGAAAGATCCAGACAATATCGACGAAATGCCAATACAGGCCGAAGTTATCGATGGTTGAGGTGTGCCCGTCAGTGTAAGCGCCGTGCCAGGCATGGTAGAGCAGAAAGCACAAAATACTGACTCCTATCACCATGTGCAGGGCGTGCATGCCAGTCATGGCAAAGTAGAGGAAGAAGAAGAGCTGCGCGTGTTGAGCCATGTCAGGCGCCAACGGAACATCCCTCTTGTCGGCGGGGTGGACAAAGTCTTCCACGCTGAAGCTGGCCCCCGGGATGTGGTGTTCCACGTATTTGTCGTGATACTCGATGCTCTTGATGCCAAGAAAGACCAACCCCAGGAAAATCGTAAGGCTTAGACAGGTAATCAATGCCTTACGGTGGCGGATCTCTGCCGAATAGACAGCCATGGCCATGGTGAAGCTGGATAGGATCAGCACCGCCGTGTTGGTGGTTCCGAGGCCGATGCTCAGCGTATTGCTGCCGGCCACAAAGGCGTCGTAATACCAGTTGCGGTAGAGCAAGTAAGCCATGAACAGCCCACCAAAGAACATGATTTCGGTGAGCAGAAAGAGCCACATGCCGAAGCTGGCGGTCTCCCGCTGCTGCTCCACGGTTACGAAATGGTGGCGCAGATATGCGGGATGTGCCTCGTCGTGCTCTTCGTGGGGGTCTGCGTGTCCGGTGGCGATCGCTTGGCTATCCAACAGTCGTTACCTCGTGTGCGGTCTTGTGGGCCAACCAGTCGTAGTCGTACGCCTCGTGATCCATGATCGGTATATCGACAAAGTTTTCTGTCAGCGGCGGGGACTGAATCTGCCACTCCAGGCCAGTCGCCTGCCACGGGTTACTGCCCGCGATCTTACCGTACTTGAGCGACCAGGGCATATAGAGCATTGGTAGCAGATAGCCAATGCCGAGAACGGAGGCGCCTGCCGTCGACAAGACATTCAGCACCTGGAACTCTGGCGGATAGGCATGATAGCGGCGCGGCATGCCCAGATAGCCGACGATGAACTGGGGGAAGAAGGTGAGGATGAACCCGATGAAGGTAGTTACCGCTGCCAACTGCGACATAGACTCGGGATACATTCTGCCCGTCATCTTGGGCCACCAGAAATGGACACCCGACAGGTAAGCCATCAACATGCCACCCACCATCACAAAGTGGAAATGGGCGACGATGAAGTAGGTCTCGGTGAGGTGGATATCCATGCCCAGCGATCCGAGAAAGACGCCGGTGAGGCCGCCGATGGTGAACAGGCCCATAAAGCCGAAGGCATACAGCATCGGGGTTTCGAAGGTGATCGACCCTTTATAGAGGGTGGCCGCCCAGTTAAAGATCTTGATCGCGGAGGGCACGGCAACCAGCATGGTCAGCAGCGAAAAGACCAGCGCGGAATAGTTCGACACGCCCATGATGAACATGTGATGGGCCCAGACAAAGAACCCAAAGACAGCGATGGCAACCGAGGAAAAAGCCACCGCGGTATAACCGAATACCCGCTTGCGGGAGAAGGTGCTGATGACCTCGGAGATCACTCCCATTCCGGGCAAAATCATGATGTACACGGCGGGGTGCGAATAGAACCAGAATAAATGTTGAAATAACAGCGGGTCGCCACCCTTGGTGGGATCAAAAACGCCGATGCCGACGGTGCGCTCGAGCATAACCAGGACCAGCGTGATGGCCAGCACCGGCGTTCCCAAAACCATAAGGATAGACGCGGCGTAGTTCGACCAGCAGAACAGCGGCAACCGGAACCAGGTCATGCCCGGGCAGCGCATGCGGTGGATGGTCACGATAAAGTTTAAGCCGGTGAAGATAGAGCTGAACCCGGCGATGAAAACGCCCATCGCTGCGGTGATGACGTGGGTATTGACATAGTGAGTGCTAAGCGGGGTAGTGAAGGTCCAACCGGTATCGACGCCGCCATTGAGCAGGGTGTACACGAGAAAGGCTGCGCCGACGACATACAGATACCAGCTGAGCAGGTTGATCTTGGGAAAGGCCAAGTCCTTGGCCCCAACCATGATAGGGATAACGAAATTCCCCACGGTTGCCGGAACCGATGGCACCAGGAAGAGGAAGATCATGATCACGCCGTGCATGGTAAAGAGCTTGTTGTAAGTGTCCGAGGCGACCAGGTCAGGCAGCGGCGTCAGCAGCTCCAAACGGATCAGCCCGGCGAAGGCGCCGCCGAGAAAGAAGAAGAACGTGATCGAAATGAGGTACAGCATGGCGATGCGCTTGTGGTCGCCGGTGAGCAGCCAGCTCTTCAGGCCATACTCACTGTTGAGATAACTTAACTTCGGCAGTTGCGCGCTCTGCTGATCTGGAAGAGTAACGATAGTACTCATTGGTTCACCGTCCCGGGCACCTTGGGTGCCTTGGTGCCCGACTTTGCTGGGCCACCATGGCCGGCACCCAGCGTCTCCTGGGTGCGGTAATTCATTGTAGGCGAGCTTGGGTTAGAGCTGGACGCGCCGGCTTGCCCAGGTGGAAGTTGACTCGCAGTCAACGTTTGCTGGATGCGATAGTTCGAATTGAGGTTCTTGATGTATTCCACGAGGTCGATGAGACCCTCTTCGCTGACCTGCCCCTGATAAGTGGGCATAATCGGGGCATAGCCGGCGCTTACGTGAGTAGAGGGGTTGAGAATCGATTCACGCAGAAAAGCATCGTTGGCAATGACAGACGATCCATCCGTCATCTGTAGCCTGGAGCCATAAACCTGGGCGAGATTGGGGCCGCGCGCGCTGGCCTCGCCGGAGTGGCAGGAATTGCAGCCCAAGCTGGCAAAGAGGCGTTCGCCATTCTGCGCCAGCGATGCGCCGCTGGTGCTGCCCGCTGCCCACTTCTGGTAATCGTCCGGGGTCATAGCGACCACCTCTCCAATCATCGCAGAGTGATCCGTACCACAGTATTGAGTGCAGAACAGATGGTAGGTACCAGCCGCGGTCGCTTCAAACCACACCGTCGAATACCGGCCGGGAATCACTTCCCGCTTAACCCGGAAGGCGGGAATGGAGAAGCTATGGAATACGTCCTGCGAGATCATGGTCAACTGCACCTGGCGGTTGATGGGAATGTGCAGGGCATCGATCTCATGCTGTCCCCCCGGGTGCTCAGCCTTCCACATCCACTGCTTGCCGACGATGTAGATGTTCATGGCGTTGGTGGGTGGATCGTAGATGCGGAAATAGAGCAGTGCACCCCAGACAAAACAGATCATGAACAAGGCCAGGGGAATGATCGTCCAGGTAGCCTCGAGTAAGGTCGAACCTTCGATTTGGGTGGCGACGGGGCTCTTCTCTTTGCGGTACATGATGGAGAAGCCGAAGACCAGGATGGCCACCGCGATCAGACCAACGGCCGAGATCAGGCAGAGGAAAAAGTAGAACGCGTCCATCTGGGGCGCAATTGCCGAGGCTTCCGGCGGAAAGAGGGCAGAGTTCGTCAGCCACTTTACGAGAAACTGCCACAGCACTGGACTTATATGCATCGTTACCCTTTACTCGTTCGCGTTGACAGCGCTCGCTGCTCCGCTGCTTGCTTGAAATCCCGGCGGAAACTCACCACCATAAAACTGCCCAGGCTTAAGAAAGTAAGCATGCAGCCCGCCTGCACGATCCGGGCGATGACGAGGCTGTGCCGGTTAAGCTTCGGATCGTAGCGGTAGCAGTAAGTCAAGATATTGTCGACCGGCGAGCCGATTGTGTTGTGCGAAGCTTCGACCAGCCCCAGCATCAGATCCTTGGGCGAATACTCAACCCCCAGGTAGTACTGCGCCATGCGGCCTTCGGGGGTGACCACTTCGATCGAGCTGGCGTGGGCAAACATCCGCGGCTTGCCGGCGGGCTGCGGGAGACGCACATAGCCAAAACCGACGGCCTGCGCGAGCGCCGTAATTGCCGGCTGTTCGCCGGTCAGGAAGTGCCAACCCGCCGCGGTGTCCATGCGGCCGTAGCGCTTCACATAGAACGCCTTTTTGGCCGCGGCTATCGCCGGAGTTTCGGCGGGATCGATACTCGCGATAACAATTTGGAAGTCTTTGCCCGGTGTCAGGTTCACCATCTCGAGTGCTCCGACCAGGCCATTCAGGTCCTCCATGCACAAGATCTGGCATTGGTAGTAGACCAGGGAAAGGATTACGGGTTTCTTGCCGAAGTAATCTCCCAGCTTGACAACCTTGCCCGTCTCATCTCGAAATGAGGCATCGAGGGGCAACTGTTGGCCCAACCGCTGATCGATCTTGACTGTGTGGAGCACGTCAGGTAGACGATCCTGAGCTGGATCGCCCATACTCTTTTCCCCATAGGGCGAAACCTGGGCGAGCACCATGCTTGCCGCAGGCAAGAACATCGCCGCCGCGAGCACGAACCGGATTGTGGCTTTCATCTGCATGCTAAAACTTCTACCTCGATGGTATCGTCGAACGGAGCCCGTCCGCGAGCCCTACGCTATTGGTCATCCAGCCGTCGAAAGCGACCGCAGTGAAAGTTCAGCGATTCGCCCCCAGATTGGCCTGTTCGCCCGGCTTTTCGCCCCGCATCTGCTGTTGCCGCAGGGTCTCCAAATACTGCTGCTCGTATCCCGTCCGGGCGAATCCATCGGTAAGCGGCGCGGTCACCACCGGAGCCTTATCTCCCGCCATCAGCGGTTCGGTCTGCTGCTCCTGGGGAGCGACCGGGAGCCGCTCTGCAATCAACTGCATCGCGCGAGCGATGGGAATGCGCACTTTGCCGCTCGAGCGATCGATCCAGCTATAGTGGTCGAGCAGTAGATCTTCCCGGGCATGTAATTCCGCAGTTTCCTGGTTGCCGTTGTCAGTTAGCAGGCGGGGTGTGGGAAAGCGCTGCACCATCTCATTCAGCTGCTGTTGCTCCATTACGGCATTCGATGTCAGGTCCTGACGCTTGCCGCCAGGCTGAGTGCCGATCATGTTCCACTTGTTTGGCGGACCATCGGCCTTCAGAATTGCGGTGTTAATGACCTTGCCCATGCCGAAGCAAAAGATGAAGAAGACCCCGACAAACGCGGCCAGCGACGCAAGAAAAACGACGATGCCATTGACGTTGACGTCCGTGATCTCATAACCGGCAGATTCACTCGCCGTTTTTTGCGGCTCATTGGGATCATGTGCTGGGGGATCATGCATGGGCATGTTCAGGCTCCAAAATCTCTTCCAGGTGAGGATCGTTGGTCTGGATCAGCGGCCGCTTCTCCAGCTGGCCAAAATAGAACCACATCCATATTGCGATCACGACCACGGGTACAGTCATGTATTCCAGAATGCCGAAGCTGAAGTGCAGGTTGCGCCGGGCGTCGGCGAAGTTCGGTTCAATCAACCAGAACGTATCCCAGCAGCGGGCGAAGATCATGATCTTGCACACCAGGATCAGGCGCTCCTTGTTGCGCTTGAGGTCAGCCGAGAGCAGCAGCGTGAAGGGGATGAGCCAATGAAATACGAAATCCAGCGAGGCAATCCAGCCCCACCCGCCGCGAATGCGGTCGAGATACCAGGGAATCTCATCCGGCAGGTTTCCCGACCAGATGATGAGGAACTGGGAGAAGGCGAGGTAGATATTCAGCATGACGAAGGCAAATGCCAGTTTGCCCAGGTCGTGCTGCTCGGTTGTGCGGAGCACAGTTTTCATCGGCTCGGCTTTGGAAAGCCGAAGAACCGTGATAATGGCGAGGGCGAGAACCGCATATCCCTGCGCAACCAGGAACATGAGGCCGTAAATCGACGAGTACCAGCTGGGGTCTAACGACATGACCCAGTCGATCGCACCGACCGACATGGTGATGGAGTAGACAAGGACGCCGAAGCCGCTCAGATTCTCCAGCCTTACCTGCCAGAAACGAACGTTGGGGCGGGTGTCGGCATCGCGTTGCAGACCCCACTTGTTCAGCAGGTGCATGAAGATGAACCAAATCGCGAAGAGAACTGCGGTCTGTATCCAGACGCTGGGAATACTCAGCATGGGGTGCTTATAAGCAATCGCGTGCGCCTGATCGCGGGTGATCAGATGCTGGCGCAACGCCTCCGCGGGGTTGCTGTATTTCGCCCACAGATACAGCGTCTTCATGAAGAACCCTACAGGCAGGAACATAACGAGAACCACAGGAAAGCAGCGCGACATCGCCTCCAGCGGACGGCGCACCAGCAAGCCCCATTTGCCGCCGCTCAAGTACTGCACCATCAGCATCGCGAGGCCGCCCACGGTGAAGCCCCAACACATGATGTAACCGAGCAAATAGGAGCGCAGCAGATGATTGATTCCGTCGTGGTCAACAATCGCCGCCAGCAGCGCCAGCACAATCGACAGCACAGTGAAGATGGCGCCGACGACCAACGCCCGGCGTCGCCACTGATTGATCAGCAGCGGAGCATTGAGCTCGGAGGGTAGCGTTTTTGCGTGGTGTTCGTGAGCCATATCTTTTACCTGGTCACCGGTTTCAAGCCCTTGGGCTTCACTGCATTGCCATTGGTGGCGCCGCCGCCGCCGGGCTGGCTCAGCGCCGGAATCGAGCTGTCTCCGGTGGCCGGCGCCATTCCCGGCGTTCCCTGGCTGGTATCGGGCGGTTCTGCGGAGATGTCGGTCGCCGTAGGCAAGGCCCACGGCTGGGCAAAGGAGTCAGGCAATCCTTCCCGTTCGGCAATGTCCTTCAGATTCTCTACCTGGACCCCGGCAGGAACTTCAGATTCGTTGGCGTTTTGGCTGATTTGCAGCGCTCGGATATAGGCTGCCACGGCCCAGCGGTCTACCGGCGTGAGCTGTGCGGAATAATCCGGCATAGCTCCGTACCCGTTGGTCATGACATAGAAATAGTGGCCCAACGGCTCGGCCAGTATGCGCGCAGAGTGGAAGTTGCCGGCTGGCTTATACCCCCGCTGCACAATCATTCCCGCGCCGTTACCTACGCGGGAGTGGCAGGGCGAGCAATAGATATTGAACCGCTCCTGGCCCCGGGCCAGCACCTTCATAGAGACCGGGAAGGGCATTAAATCGGCTTCCTTGCCATCGATGAGGCCGGTATAGAAAAAGCGGTCTGCATCCAACTGGCCGCGAGCGACGGTGTGCGCAACCTGGGGGCGAACGGAGCGCCCATCCGCAAAGAACGTGGTGCTGCGCTGGGGAACGAACTTGGGCTGGTCCTGCATATCCTGGCGACAGCCCACGCCGAAACAGGCGGAGGCAACCAAGCCTATAGCGAACCAACGCGAACCAGGACGGATTCGGTTTTTTGGATTAATACTCCACCTCCACCACCGAAACCGGCGCGAAGCCTTCCAGAAAACTGCGGGCTTCCAGCAGCTCGAACTTGGGATCGTTGGCTTCCAGACAAAGAAAGAACTTGTCCGTTGTTGCCCCATTACGGAAATTGGGAGCGTTGAAGAGCGGGTGATAAAGGGTCGGCAAGCCACACATGGCGAGCATGCCGAAGGCGGCGGAAAGACCCGCCCAGAGGATGGTCCACTCGTAAGCCGGGATGACAAAGGCCGGCCAGGAAAAAAGCGGACGCCCGGCAACGTTCAACGGATAGGCTAAGACCGCAACCCAGGTTTCGAACAGGAACATAGCCGCCAAACCCATCAAGCCGCCAACCAGGCAGATGAGGGGCACGTAGTTGCGGTGGAAGCCAATCGCCTCGGCTGCCTCTTCTACCGGGTAAGGCGTATAGCAATCCATCCGCCGCCAGCCCGAGTCATAGGCGGTTTTCGCAGCGACCACCAACTCGCTGGGGGTATCGAATTCCGCCAACAAACCGTAGATCCCTTCGCGCACAGGCATCAGTCACCCGCCTCCAGCGGTTCCGGTTCCGGCCTCACCTTGGCTTGAGGCAACATCATGCGTATCTCCGACATGGGAATCATGGGTAGCGCACGAATGAAGAGAAAGAAGAGAGCGGTAAACAGGCCCAGGGTGCCGACAAAGGTGGCATAGTCCCACCGCGTCGCCTTGTATGTTCCCCAGGAAGAGGGCAAGAAGTCACGATAAAGGCTGGTCACAATGATGACGAAGCGTTCGAACCACATGCCGGTATTGATGATCAGCGACATAATGAACATCTTGCCCGGGCTAACCCGCAGGCTGCGTAGCCACAACAGTTGCGGCAACGCGATGTTGCAGGTAATCAGAACCCAATAGGCCCAGCCCATGGGTCCGAACATGCGGTTCCACATCATGAACCATTCCCAATGGCTGGCGGAGTACCACGCCATGAATACTTCCGTACCGTAGCCATAGGCGACAATCAGGCCGGTAGCCAACATCACCTTGCCCATATTGTCGATGTGGCGGATGGTGATCAGGCCTTCCAGGTGGTAGAACTTGCGGATCGGAATAGCCAGCGTGATCACCATGGCGAAGCCCGAATAAATGGCGCCGGCGACGAAGTAGGGCGGGAAAATGGTGGTATGCCAACCGGGCAGGACGGCGACCGCGAAATCAAAGCTGATGACGCTATGTACGGATAAAACCAGCGGAGTGGCCAAACCGGCCAGAAGCAGGGAAGCCGTCTCGTAGCGCATCCAGTGCCTTACCGAGCCGCGCCAGCCGAGAGAGAGAATGCCGTAAATGTATTGCGCCAGCTTGCTCTTGGCGTTGTCCCGCATCGTCCCCAGGTCGGGAACCATGCCTATGTACCAGAAGACCACCGAGATAGTGGCATACGTGGAAACGGCGAAGACGTCCCATAGCAGAGGGGAACGGAACTGAGGCCATACGTCCATCGTGTTGGGGTAAGGAAGCAACCAATACCCCAACCAGGGACGGCCAACGTGGATGAGCGGGAACATGCCGGCGCAGACCACGGCGAAGATGGTCATGGCCTCGGCGAAGCGATTGATCGAATTACGCCACTTTTGCTTGAAGAGCAGCAGAATGGCCGAGATGAGCGTGCCCGCGTGACCGATACCGATCCACCAGACGAAATTGATGATGGCGAATCCCCAGCCGACCGGGATGTCGAGGCCCCAGATGCCGACGCCCTTCAGGAACAGCCAGCTGACCGCAGTGAGCAGCATGATGACAATGCTGCCCGCCACCATAAAGCCGAAGAACCAGCCCAGAGGGGTGTGCGGAGTGAGCACGATACGCGCAATAACATCCGTGACCGACCTAAAGGTGTATCCGGGCGCGATGACCCGGAATTCGCCTGTCTTCGGGTCTAACTGCGGATCATCTACCGGTAATTCTGGTTTGGTCGCCATGCTGCGCTAACCTCTCAACTTTTTTCGGGCGCGTGCTCAGTCCGCGCCTCGGCCAAATCCGGATTGGGGTTGAAGACTTCTGCAATGTAGGTGGTGCGGGGACGAATGTTGACATCCGCCAACACCCCGTAGTTGCGCTGCTGGTCTTTGACCTTCCTCACCTTGCTGGCGCGGTCGTTGATATTGCCGAAGACGATTGCGCCGGTGGGGCAGGCCTGCTGGCAGGCAGTCACAACCTCGCCATCGCGTATCTGGCGATTTTCCTTATCGGCCGCAATCTTGGCGGCGACAATCCTCTGCGTGCAGTAGCTGCACTTCTCCATCACCCCTCGGCTGCGCACGGTTACGTCGGGATTGCGCATCAGCTTGAGGCTTTCCGTCTCGAAATCGGAGAAGAGCAGGAAGTTGAAGCGGCGCACCTTGTAGGGGCAGTTGTTGGAACAGTAGCGAACGCCCACGCAGCGGTTGTAAATCATGATGTTGAGGCCTTCAGGGGAGTGCACCGTGGCGCCCACCGGACAAACCTGCTCGCAGGGCGCGTTCTCGCATTGCTGGCAGGTCATAGGCTGAAAGTGTGCCTTGGGCGCATCCAGATCGCCTTCGAAGTAAGTATCGATGCGGATCCACTGCATGATGCGGCCGTCTTTGGTATTGTGCTTGCCCACGACGGCAATATTGTTCTCGGCATAGCAACTGACAATGCAGGCATTGCACCCGACGCAGGAGTTCTGGTCGATGGCCATACCCCAGGCGTTCTTGTCATAGCGCCAGTTGCTGAACATGCTTTCGTCCGGCTGCGGATCCTCGGGGACCCACTCCTCCTCATGGGCGAAGTTGGGGTTCTGCTTGAACTCGTCCAGAGTGGCGTAGCGAACAATGCCGCGCGTCAGAGCCTCGTTGCCTTCGAGCGAGTGGGTACCTGAGCCATCTCCACCGGCAAAGACCGAACGATGATCGGTGTAGTGACTCTTGGTTACGCAGAACTCATAGGTTTGCCCGGTTTTCTTGATCGTCGCGCCGGAAGCAAACAGCAGAGCATTGGAAGTGCGTACCGCGTAGGCATTGAAGCCCAGTCCGCCGGCGACTCGGCCGCCGTTGCGGCGCCCATAGCCAAGGGGAAGCGTGACCGATCCATCGGGATGACCGGGAACCGCGAACACGGGGGCCATCACCGTATTGTCGTTGGACTGGATGGCGATCACGTCCGACTCCGCCAGGCCGAGTTTGCCCAGCGTGCCATAGCTCATCATCGCGACGTTGTCCCAGGAGATGTTGGTGACCGGCTTCGGCACTTCCTGCAGCCAGCCCACATTGGCATAGCGTCCGTCGTAGATGTGGGGATCGGCCCGGAAGATGACCTCGAACGTTCCGTCCTGCTCGCTGGGCGCCGCGACTTGCAGATCGCTTATTTTTGCTGAAACCGTCTTGGGCTGGTAAGCCGTTCCCGGCACCATTCCGTCATGCAGTACTTTGCGCCAGGCAAGTTCCGTGTCGCCCGTTCCCAGGCTTGCCTGCCACGTTTTGCGGACGGCTTCGTAGGGAGAGGTATCGGGGTCGTCCAGCATGGACTGAATTACTTCATGCGCCGACTTGCCGCCGTACAGCGGATCGATCATCGGCTGCAGCACAGTTGCTGTCCCGTCATAGGCGCGGGTGTCGGACCAGTTTTCCAGGTAATGCGTCCCGTTGATATGCCATTCCGTAGCTACCCCGGTTTCATTTAAATGGGAGCCGAGATGGGCAGTGTTCTTCACGTGATCTAGGGCCTCTTCAAAATGCAGGTCCACCGGCGCGGTATATACCGGGTTGGCATTCAGAATGACCAGCCAGTCCACCTTACCCGCCCGCATGTCGTTGACCAGGGTGACGATTTCCTGCCCCTGGATCGACGGCATCGGGTTCACCGTCTCGGTGTAGACCACGGTCTTGCCAACGTTTCCCAGCGCCTGGTTGATGGCGATGGCGGCCAGATGCACGGCCGGCGCCTGCTGCTCCCCGGGGATCACCACGCATTTGCCGGCGTTGGCTTTCAAATCAGCGGCTACCGCGGAGAGAAATGTGCCCGCCGGTCCGGCAGGAGGAGCTGGTGAACCGGAGACGCCTGCTCCGACTGCGGAGGCCAGCGCGGCCGCAAACGAAGCGACTTCCCCAGCTTTAAGCGCCAAACGATGCTCAGCCTTGAAGCCGGTGGTGCTGGGTGTGCTCTCCACTGCGTACAGTCGATTCATGGTAAGGACGCCATCCAGCAGCTTGCGCCGGCTGGCGTAGTCGGCCGCCAGGCGGAGAAAACCTGGATGAGTGATGCCGGAAAGAAAATCGGCATCCAGGGAGACGATCACATCAGCGTCCTGCAAGCGATATTGGGCGTCGTAGTAGTCACCGAATGCAGTCTTCGAGGCCGAATAAGCTGAGTCGCGGTTGATCGGGTCCCACTGCAGCCATTTGGCATTGGGATAGGTCTTCTGCGCCGTCTTCCATTGCGTTGCCAGGGTGGGCGAGGTCACGGTGTCGCTCAGGATGTAGAGTCCGGTCCCTCCACTTGCCTTCTTGTCTGACAGCATGGCCCGGAACTCGGCGAGAAATGCCGCGAACTGCCGAACCTCACCGCGACAGATCACTCTCTGCGAGCGGTCCGGGTCGTACAGATCAAGTAACGTGCCTTGGGTGATTGGATCGGAGGTGCCTCGGTTGACGGGATGATCCGGATTACCATCCAGCTTGATCGGCCGGTAGGCGTCGCTCTTAACCAGCAGGGGCACCGCACCCGTATTGAAGGGAAAGGCAGTGGCAAAATACACCGGCCGTCCCAGCACCAGGTCTTCCGGTTCCTTCACGTAAGGATAGATAGGCTCGTCCGGTTGCTTGGTGCAACCGGCCAACCCGGCTAGCGCGAGGGACGCGCCCATTACCTTCAGGAAACCGCGCCGCGATACCGGATCGATCCATTCCGCAGCCTGCGCAGGAAACTCACGCTGCAACGCCTCGCGGAAGGCGGGGGTGTCGGCCAACTCGTCCAGGCTGCGCCAGTACTTCTTTCCTGTCTGGCCAGCAAGCTTGGCCCTGGCGGCCTCGATCGTCAATGCCTGATTGTTTTGGCCCGGGCCGTTAGTGGTTTCATTTGCCATGTTCGCTTCACGTCTTCCCTGGTCAAGAGGCTGCGTGTTCTTTAGGTTTGGCTTATCGGATTTGGCAGCGTCCACTGTCTCGCTCATCGGTGGCATGTCTCGCAACTGCTCAGTTCCTGGGGCGTGCGAATGTGGTACTGCTGGGTCAGATATTTACCCAGTGAATCCTGGTCGGTGAATTTCACATAGTGCAAGCTCGCTGGAAGCACCGTAGCCGGCGCATCGCTGGTGGCTTGCAAATGCATTCCGTCAGGCAACATGTCAAGCGAAGCCACCTGGGCACCCGCCTGGCTGGGATCGATGGTGGTGCAGCTCACGGTCTGGGCCGTAGGAACGCCATCCTTCAGCCCTTCGCTCCCGCACCACACTGGCCTCGCAGACGTCGGACCCTCCCACGCCATGTTGTAAATCTCGGTGGTGGGGCGAAGGTTCTTGGCCGGGTCGCGGTGGCAGTTCAAGCACCAGGACATTTGCAACGTGTTCTCCTGGTACATCAACGGCATCAGGTCCACACGTCCGTGACAGGAAGAGCACCCGATCCCTTTGTTCACGTGGATTTCGTGATTGAAGTAAACGAAGTCGGGCAGATCGTGGATCTTGATCCAGGGTATGGATTCACCTGTAGCCCAGCTGGTTCTCACCGGTTGCAGCAGGGCGGCGTTGGTCCAGATCTGCGCGTGGCAATTCATGCAGGTCTTGGTGGGAGGGATGCCCGCGTAGCTGGATTTCTCCACCGAGGTGTGACAATACTGGCACTGCAATCCGAGGCCCATAACGTGATGCTTATGGCTAAACGGCACCGGCTGTTCGGCGCGCTGTCCCTGCTTGGTCACCCATGGGGAACCCTGCAATTGATCCAGGGTGACTCCCAGGGCAATGACAATCAACCCTGTCAAGACCAGGCTCGCGCGGGCTAGCGCGTTGGAACTCCGGTCAAAAATCTGCGCCATTGGATCGGTCCTGCTTCCTCAGATTCCGTTTTTTGTTGAGAAGGTTCCGCTATGAACTCTGGTCTGTGACTGGATCCAGAACGACGCGGGAGAACCTCCCCGGATCATTCCTGGAAAGTTGAATATAGCAGCAAACCGAGGGGGGTAGGCAACCCCTGGGGGCCGCTAAGGGGATTTTATGACCATGACGGAAAGCGCTAATGGGGGAAAGAAGCCCGGCACAACTGCGTACTGTTTACATCTTCGGTACTGTTCAGAGCTTAAATTGGCACATGGCTGAACGGCCGAGTCAAGGGAAAGGGTGGGCACTTTTTTTTCGTGGTTGGGATAGAGGTCACGCGCGAAGCTAAGATATTTTCATGGACGACGGCCTGCGCCCGGTTCGCTACGACACAGCACTTGCGCTCCGACAGTTGGCCGACGCCGACGCAAAGCTGGGCGCTCTGATCGAACGTGTCGGCCCCTTCGCGATGCAGGTGAAAAGCACGCACTCACCCTTTGCAGCGCTGCTCGAAGCCATTCTGTACCAGCAACTGCACGCCAATGCGGCCAAGGCTATCCTGGGACGCTTGCTGGCGGGATTCGGCGATCTGCATCCCCAGCCGGAGCAACTGCTAGCCGCCCCGGAGGATATGCTGCGCGCAGCCGGTCTCTCGCGGTCGAAGCTGCTCTCGCTGCGCGATCTCGCCGCCAAGACTCTCGACGGTACTGTGCCCTCGCTGGCCGCTATCCGGCGCTTGTCCGATGAGGAGATCATCGAGCGGCTAAGCCACGTGCGCGGAATCGGGACCTGGACCGCGGAGATGTTGCTCATCTTTCGTCTGGGGCGGCCCGATGTTTTCCCCGGAACGGATTATGGGATCCGCAAGGGATATCTGCTGACGTTTGGCAGGACGAAGGCGGGCAAGCCAATCACCGCCGATATGCTGCCTAAACCGGAACAGATGGAGCGCCGTGCGGCGAAGTGGCGGCCATGGCGCTCAGTAGCGAGCTGGTACCTGTGGCGGGCCTGCGAGCTGCGGGGAACGCCCTCCGGGGGCAAAATCCCGCTATCATAACTGCATGTCAGACCAGTTGACGCCGGCGGAACGCTACATCTGCATTCACGGTCATTTTTATCAGCCGCCGCGAGAAAACCCCTGGCTCGAAACGGTTGAGACCGAGGATTCGGCCGCGCCCTACCACGATTGGAACGAACGGATCACCGCCGAATGCTATGCCCCCAACGGCGCCTCGCGCATCGTTAACGGCGAGAACCAGATCATTCGCATCATGAATAACTATTCGCGCATCAGCTTTAACTTCGGGCCTACGCTACTCTCCTGGCTGGAAGAAAATGCGCCCCGGACGTATCGCATGATCCGCGATGCGGACCGGCAAAGCATGCTGCGCTACGACAGCCACGGATCGGCGATGGCGCAGGTTTACAACCACGTCATAATGCCCTTGGCCGTTACCCGCGACCGTATCACCCAGATCCGCTGGGGCATTGCCGACTTTCAGCACCGCTTCGGCCGCGCCCCCGAGGGGATGTGGCTTTCGGAAACCGCGGTCGATACCGAGACTTTGGACCTGTTGGCGCAAAATGGCATCCTGTTCACCATCCTTGCGCCGCACCAATGCGCCCGGGTGCGTGAGCGCGCCGAGAGCACCCTGCAACCCGCTCTCCCCAGACTCGATGGCGCCGGCGCTCGCTGGATAGAGACGCCTAACGCTTCGGTAAATCCCAACCATCCTTACCGGGTGCCGCTGAAGGATGGGCGCAGCATTACCGTCTTTTTCTACAACGGCCCAGTTTCCCGTTCCATCGCCTTCGAAGGAATGCTCAACAACGGCGAGACGTTTGCCTGGCGGCTGGCGCGCGGCCTCGACCCCGGCCTCCCCGAACCACAGATGGTTCATGTGGCTACCGACGGGGAAAGTTATGGCCACCATCATCGCCATGGAGAGATGGCGCTCTCCTATGCTTTGCGCTTCATTGAGGACAAGAAGCTGGCGAAATTGACTAACTACGGCCAGTTCCTGGCGCACTTCCCCCCTAAGTGGGAGGCAGAAATCGTGGAGGATACCTCGTGGAGTTGTGCCCACGGTATCGAACGCTGGCGTTCCGACTGCGGCTGTAACGGCGGCCGCCAAGGGTGGCACCAACGATGGCGCGCCCCGCTGCGCGCAGCTCTCGACTGGCTGCGGGATACCGTCACCCCGCTCACCGAAAACACAGCCCGCGGACTGCTGAAGGACGTGTGGAGCGCTCGCGACGCTTATATCTCGGTCATACTTGCGGCCAAAACAGCCGGGGCCGAGGAGGCGATCGACCAGTTCTTCGCTGCCCACGAGCAACGCGTTCTCTCGGCCGAGGAAAGAACGCTGATCCTCAAGCTGATGGAGATGCAACGCCACACGCAGCTGATGTACACCAGCTGTGGCTGGTTCTTCGACGATATTTCGGGGATCGAAACGGTTCAGATCATGTCTTATGCGGCGCGTGCTTTGCGCCTGGCCGCCGACATCTTCGGCCTCAATTGCGCTTTATTCGAATGGCAATTTGTGGAGCGGCTGCGCCAGGCCAAGAGCAACAGTCCGCCATGGAAGGACGGCGGCGACATCTACAGGCATCTGGTCAAACCGATGGAGGTCAACCTGGAGCAGGTGGCTGCCCACTATGCCATTTCCTCGGTTTTTGGCAGCTATCCCGAAGAGACAGTCCTCTTTTGCTATACCGTGCGCCGGTTGGACTACGAAAATGTAACCTCAGGCCGCGCGCGCCTGGCCATTGGCCGTTGCCGCATCACCTCCAACCTCACTGAAGAGACGGAGGAGATTTCCTTTGCTGCGCTTCATTTCGGGGATCATAACGTAACCGCCGCAGTCGAACGCTCGACGCCGCAGGATCTCTCCGCCTTTAACGACCTCAAACAAAAATGCAGCGCCGCCGTGACCCAGGCGAATTTGCCCGAAGTGGTGCGCTTGATCGATAGCTTCTTTGGAGGCAGTCCGTACTCACTCGCTTCCCTTTTCAAGGACGACCAGCGACGCATTCTGCGCTTCATCCTCAATGCCACGCTCAGCGAAGTGGAAGACAGCCTGGTCAAAATCTACGAGGAGCACGCCTCGCTGCTGCACTTTTTAAATGCTTCCGGACTTCCCAAACCGCCGGCGCTCACCATGGCTGCCGGTTTCGCGATCAACGCGGGGCTGCGGCGAGCGCTCGAAGACGATCCCATCGACCTGGCTCGCGTCCGTTCCCTGATTTCTCTGGCAAAGTCCGATGGGGTGGTACTGGAAAGCCACGCTCTCCGCTACTTGACCGATCAACACATGAAGCGGGCCATGGTCCAGCTGCACGCCAAACCCCTGGAGCCCGGCGGCCTGGAGCACTCGCTCACCCTGGCTCGCACTTTGCGCGAGCTGCCGTTCGAGTTGAATCTATGGCAGGCGCAAAACATCTGGTACGAGACACTGACCAAGTCCAACCGCTTCCTGCTGGGTTTAGAGCCTGCGGCGGCAGAGACCTGGAGGGCGAACTTCCTGGAGTTGGGCCGTCAGCTTTCGATCGCGGTGGAGCAATTGGTGGTGGAAGAAGGGTCGCTGGCCGGGCGCGGGATGCCTGCGTCGGGGGAAACTGAGCCCTTGGCCCTGAAGGCCATGGCGCCTTAAAAACCGGTTAGCTTCAATTTCTCACGGTCTTGTCCGTAACGGATTGAGATCTCAGTACCCGGCTGCGCGAAATTCAGGCTAGCTAGCTTCCTGAGTTAGAAGTTCGTTCGCAAAATATCGCATAAACCGCAGGTCCCTCCACTACGCTGCGCTCCGGTCGGGATGACAATTTTGTTGCACGACGGCAATTATCCCGAGAAATCATCGATTTCAAAACAAAATTGTCATCCCGACCGGAGCGCAGCGTAGTGGAGGGACCTGCGGTTTATGCGATATTTTGCGAACGAACTTCTAACTCAGGACACTAGCTTCGCCAACGGAGCGTGACCGGGCCATCCATGGGGTGCTGCATTGGCCGGCCGGTCTCCTCGGCTTCGAGGCGCGCCCGCTTCAACGCGAAATACCATTTGGCCGGACGATCGGCATCATCGATGAGCATCAGGCCGGGATTGAACTTGAGCCCCTGGGCCTGCTGCACCATCGTGAGTTGGTCCTGGCGGACAAAGCGCTCGCCGAAGAATCTGGCGATCGCAGTCACGAAGGGTACCCCGTAGAAAACGTTCCAAGCGCCGTACACGTCGATGCGGGAATTGCCAGGAGTTGTGGGCGTTACCGTGGTGAGACTGGCGAACCACTTGGTGCCACAGCGAATCGTCTCATAGCGGCGGTTAGGCAGCACGAAGTCGATCGTGGTCTCGATCGGCTCGCCGTAGACGCCGAGCAATTTGTAGGGCGCGCTGTTGGCAGATGGTGTATGGGCCGACATGCGAAAACCCTGGGGAATGGGCTCGAAGTGCTTCTCTTTTTCGTGGATGCTGTGCCGCGATCGCCACCACCACGCCTGATGCACAAACGGCCCGTGTGCCGGGTCCATCAGCCCGATGATGCCGTGGTCCACGTTGCAGGGCAATTCCGCCGTCAGATGCGCGTTGCGGTGCCGGTCGCTGAAGATTGGGAGTTGGGGTACAGGTGGCAGCGTCTCCCTGAGCTCGGGGCGGACTCGCCCGCTGCCCGGCCTTGGCATGTAGACCCAGGCATATCCGTCCCGTTCCTGGCAGGGAAATGCGGTGGCGTAGATGCGCCGGGGATAGGAGTCCTGGCTGGTTAGCGAAGGGATCTCCATGCACTGCCCGGATTCCGGCTCGAAGACCCAGCCGTGGTACTTGCAGGTGACGGCGCTGCCATCGAACCATCCGCAGGAGAGCGGAATGCCGCGATGAGGGCAGCTGTCGCGCATGGCGAAGATGCTGCCGTCCTCTTTGCGGCCCAGCACCAACGGGATGCCCAGAAGCATGGCGGTGGCCATCTTCCGGCCTCGGAGGGCGCCGCTACGCATGGCCGGGTACCAGTCGTTGTAGATGAGGGACGTATCCGGTCCCAACAAATCGCTGGCTGGAAAAATTGCCGGTCCTCTTCCCGCTGCTGCGTCAAGTGCCATGGCTCGCGATCCCGAAGAATCTGCCCTTACTATAGCGCTACGGGGCTGGGTTTTGGTTGTGGCGGAGCGGAGGGACAAGTCGACAAAGAACGACCAATAAGCGTGATTTCATCGCTTTAGCCGCTAAGGAAAATCGGATAAGGGTATCATCGTGAAGATGGCAAGGATTCACATTTCAGAGGCCGATGCGGCGCGCGATTTCACGGCGCTGATGGCCCAGGTGCGTGCGGGCGTGGAGGTCGTTATTGAAGATGGCAGGCTGCCCGTGGCCCTGATCCGTAGTGTTGCTCCGATTAGCTCGGCCATCTCCGATTGCATCGCGCTGGCCAGGAAACACGAAGAAGAGACTGGCGAGGCTCCAGTGCTCGACCCTGACTTCGCCGCCGATGTTGAAGAGATAATTCGCAATCGCAAGCCGTGGAATCCTCCTGCGTGGGACTGACTCCGTGGGTTTGATATTGGACTCCAGTGTAGTCATAGCGGCGGAGCGACGAGGCCATACCGTCCTCGAAATCCTCGAACAGATAAAGGTCATTCACGGCGAGATCGACATCGGCTTCTCAGTCGTCACGATCGCCGAACTGATCCACGGCGCATATCGGGCAAGAACAGACGAGGACAAGCGGCGTCGGCTGACTTTCATCGACCGCTTGTGCAGCGATGTTCCAATCCATCCTGTCACCGTTGAAATGGCCCGGATCGTTGGCCGTATCGAAGGAGAGCAAGCTGCCAAAGGCATCGTCATTCCCTTCGAGGACCTCGTGATCGGGGCTAGGGCCTTACAACTCGGCTTCGATCTGATCACGCTCAACGTCCGTCACTTCCAGTTGATACCCAGTCTGAAAGTTATTTCGAACTAAGCAGGAGAGGTGGTCTATCACGCACCGTTCGAGGAAAATAATCCTCACGCTTGCCGGCCTCTGGCTCCTGCTGTACGCAAGCTTTACGCTTTTTAGCCCCCCGCTGCTGGATGATGCCGACTCGGTACATGCCGAAGTTGCGCGGGAAATGGTCCAGCGTCACGACTGGATTACTCTCTACGCCAACGGCATCCGGTATCTCGAAAAGGCTCCCCTCATGTACTGGAGCATGGCAGCCAGCTTCGCTCTCTTCGGGCCCCAGGATTGGGCCGCTCGGCTGCCGCTGGCTATCGCCGCACTTGCCTTTTTTTTGGTCGTATTCGCCACCGGACGACGCATGTTCGCTTCCGATGCCGCGGGTTTCTATGCCGCCCTGATAATGCTGACCTCCTTCGGAATTTTCATTTACACGCGCATCATCATTCCCGATGTCATCGTTTGCCTATGGCTTTCGCTCGCTATGCTGCTGTTCTGGATCTCTCTTGAGCAACCACACCCTTCGCGCGCGACTGCTTGGGGCTTTGCCGCAGCGTGCGCCCTCAACGTGCTCACCAAGGGGCTCATCGGCGTTGTTTTTCCGCTCGCCATTGTCGTTATCTTCCTGGCACTCAATCGTAATTTAGGGCACCTGTGGCGCTGGCACCCGTTTTCCAGCCTGCTGGTCTTCCTGGTGATTGCGCTGCCCTGGCATCTCGCTGCAGGCATTACTAATCCAGCACAGGGAAACCCTTACGGCACCATGCCATCACCGGGAAACGTGCATGGGTTCTTCTGGTTTTATTTCATCAACGAACACTTGCTTCGCTATCTCAATCGGCGCGTACCGAGGGACTACGATACCGTCCCGCTGTGGCTCTTCTGGGGCTTGCTTGCAGTTTGGCTGATGCCATGGATCGCCTTCGTCTTCAAGGCCATGGTCCCGGTCCGGAACAATCAAGCCTGGAAGCTGCTGGCCATATGGGCCGCGGTGGTGATGCTCTTCTTCAGCTTTTCTACCCGCCAGGAATACTATGCGCTGCCCGCATTGCCGGCCGTCGCCCTGATGATCGGCGACTGGCTGGCCCGCGAAGAGACATGCTCCCCCCGCGACCCGCTGCGCATCGCTGGGCGCCGCATTGCCATCGTTCTCTTCCTGGTCGGGGCGACCGGCGGCCTGGTCGCCGCGTACCTCGCAATACGCGCCCAGCCACCTGTCCCCGGCGTGGATGTATCCACCCTACTCACGCAGAACCCTGGAGATTATGCGCTCTCCCTGGGTCATTTTCTCGATCTGAGCACGCGGGCGATGAGCGCCTTTCGCCCTCCCCTGATTCTGACGGCTATCACCTTGGTGGCAGGAACCCTGGCTAACCTGGTTCTGCGCTTCAGCAACAAGATCCGGATGGCAAACTACTCGCTTGTCGCCATGATGGTTGTTTTCCTTATCACTGCGCATATGGCGTTGGTCACTTTCTCGCCTGTGCTTTCCTCGAAAGCTCTGGCTGACGCGATTCAACCGCGATTACGGACGGGCGACGTGGTGGAGATCCACGGCGAATACGAAGCAGGGTCGACCCTGGGCTTTTATTTGCGCCGCCAGGTCCGTATTCTCAATGGCCGTTCTTCTGATCTCTGGTATGGCTCGTTTTTCAGAGATGCTCCGCACGTCTTTGACGACGATGCTTCGTTTCAGCAGCTCTGGAGCGGGCCGCGACGGATTTTTCTGTGGACCCCAGTGGACCAGCTTCCCGCGCTGCCCGGACGAGCTTACGCGATCGCGCAGAGTGGGGGGAAGGAGATCCTTAGCAATCAGCCGTAGGTGACACTCCGCCACGGTCAAAATTGCTTTGCGTTACCAGAGCATTTGTTGGCGATTGAGTGAAACAGCAGGTCCCTCCACTACGCTGCGCTCCGGTCCACGGCGAGCCGGCGCAGGCGGGGTGACAAAGGGGAGGTGCTTCCACGGGAATTGGCTAGCGGCTGAAAGAATTGCAAATCCTGAGCCGTCGTATCCCATGCAAGCCCCACGGCGACCCGGGACGGACAACACGCGGTCGGAATGGGGCAGCCCAACCTTTGGTTGCAGGAACGTTACACCGCTGTGAGCCGGCTCATCTTGCCGTCTTTCAAGGAGAAACGCTGGCCGCGCCAGGCCACGGTATTTCCCGCGAAGCTCCAGATCCAGATACCCAGCGCCACTACGTCGCGCGGCGCCAGCAGCCACAGATCACGCAGTACCTGGCCATCGCCCAACACTCCCACACCGACCGCCAAAGCCAACGCCACCCGCGCCAACAAGGTCAGGCTGAGCAAGGCAATACTGCTGAGGCTGGCGCCCGAGGCGATCAGGTTACATAAGGCCCAAGGCAATCCGTAGGTGAACACCATACCGGTGTAGCCCAGCTTTCTTGAAAAACGGGTGCTGCGGCTCCAGCGAATTTGATGGGCCAGAAACTGACCAAAGCGATACGCCGGCAAGAAGGTCTCGACCACTTCGCCACTTAAGACCACCTCGAAGCCGCTGCGCCAAATGCGCGCCCCCAGCTCGTAGTCGTCTGCGAGGTAGTCGACCAGCGGCTCCAGACCACCGATGGCCTCCAACGCTTCGCGCGAAACAGCCAGGGTCGATCCCAAGCCAAAGCGAATTCCGTCTTCGATCTGCCGCGCGGTCAGCACACCGGCGATAAAGTCCGTGGCAATCCCCAGCGCTTCCATGCGGGAGCCAATAGTGCTGTGCGCCTGGCCCCGGTAAAGCGCGGTCACCAGGCCAACACGGCCGCCGCGACGCTTAGGGAGCTGGAAGCAGCTCATGATGCGGTGCAGGTAGTGGGGAGAAACCTTAATGTCGCTGTCGTTGATCAAAATATGGTCGTACCGCGCGCTGCCCAGCATCTGCACCAGGTTACTCACCTTGCCGTTGGCGCCCAGCAATTGCGGGCAGAGCACCAGGCGAATCGTCCGCTGGGGAAACTCCGCCGTCAGCCGTTCGATCGCCGTCACGGCCGGATCGGTCATGCTGCTCACCCCAAATAAAATCTCGTAGGGACCGTGATATTGCTGCTGACAGTGGCTGGCAAAGCTGGCATACATTTCCGGGTCAAGACCCTTCACCGGCTTGAGGATGCTGACTCCCGGCTGAAAATCGGGCAAAGCCCGGCGCAACTGGCGCTGGAAGGCGCGCGCGCTCCAGAGCGCAAGCAAGTAATAACCGAGGCCAGCCAGGTTGAGGATGGTCGTGATCGCAGCGACGACAATGGGCAGCATAGAAACGCTCTTAGTTTAAGCGGTTTCACGATTACTCTGCCTAATCCCTCCTCCCACGGGGCTTTTCCTGGTGAAAAGCCCCGTGAGAGGCATTTTCACCGGCAGGACCTATCGCGAAAGCGCTGTAGCCGAACGGGACGTCCAGGCACCCCTTACTCGTAGCGCAGGGCGACGATGGGATCGAGCGACGCTGCCTTCCAGGCGGGGTAAATACCAAAGAGAAGTCCAATAGCACAGGAAACAACAAAAGCGGTGGTCGACCAGGCAACCGACATTTCGGCGGGGAGCACCGAGCCCAGGATCAGCTTGAGCACAAAAGTAAGCAGGCCACCCACCAGAATTCCGATCACGCCGCCCAGCGCGCATAGCGTGACCGCTTCCAGAGTGAATTGAAACATGATGTTCTTGCGCGTCGCGCCCAGCGCTTTACGTACGCCAATCTCCCGCGTTCGTTCGGTAACGCTCACCAGCATAATGTTCATCACGCCGACGCCACCGACCATCAACCCAACGCTCGCAACGCCGACAAGAAAGATGAACAATCCCCCGGTGAGCTGATTCCATAACACCAGCAGGGCGTCGGAGCTGAAGATGGCGAAATTGTCTGGTTGTTCGTTACGGACTTTACGCCGGCGGCGAAGCAGTTCGCGGATCTCGTCTTCGACTGCGATTTTATTTTTGACATCGTCGTACTTGACACTGATCCAGTGATCGAGGATTTCAGGATGAAGTTTGTGAAAGGTTAACGTCGGAAAATGGGCGGCGTTATCGTTGGGATTTTTGCCCCCGCCGAAAACCTGCTTTTGAGGCGCGAAAACGCCCACCACCGTGAACACGTCACCGTCGATCTGGACCTCCTTACCTACGGCAGGTCCGTCACCAAAAAGTTCCTGGGCCGTGTCTGAGCCGAGAACCACAACATTGGCCCCTCGCTGCGCCTCCTGTGGGGTGAAAAATCGTCCCTGGGAGAACTCGAGGTCGTTGACCAGCGGTTGATCCTCCGATTCACCATGGAGGGTGGTGTTCTGTACTTTATGGCTCCCATACTTAACCGCGAAAGTGCCCTGCGAGCCTTGAGGCGTGCTGTACCACTGCGATTCAGAGACTGCGACTACGTGGGGCAGCGATTTCATGGCCTCGCCATCTTCATAGGACAATTGTTTTCTGGCCAGCATCTCGGCTGTGGGGCGAGCACCGAAGACGGGAAAGCGAAAGACCCAATACACATTGGATCCCAGCGACTGGATGAGGCCATTCACGTTGCCTGTGAGTCCGTTGATGACCGATGAGATGAGAATGACGGTGGTGACCCCGATCATGATGCCAAGCATGGTCAGGCCGGAGCGCAGCTTGTTGGTGCGCAGCGTGTCCATGGCCATCCCGATAGCTTCTTTGGTGTCGGCGAGACTCATTCTATAGCTCCGAGCGCAAGGCTACGATCGGATCGAGCAGCGAAGCTTTGCGTGCAGGATAGACCCCGAAAAAAATACCAACCGCCGTGGCTACAAAGAGACCCAGCGCCACCGACCATAACTCAATTTCGGAGGGAAAGCCGATCACCAGGGTGATGGCTTTGGCGAAGACAACCCCGGCAATGACGCCGATCAGGCCGCCGACCAGCGACATGGTGGCCGATTCGATGAGGAATTGCAGCATGACATCGCTACGCCGCGCACCCAGCGCCTTGCGCACCCCAATCTCCCGCGTCCGCTCGGTGACGCTCACCAGCATGATGTTCATGATGACAATGCCACCGACTACCAGCGAAATGGCTGCGAGGGAGACAAAAACAGCAGAAAAACTGGAGCTGATGCTCTGCCAGATGCCGACGAACGTACTATTGGTATCCGTAGAGAAGCTGTCCTCAGCTCCGGGCAGGTCGTGGCGGTGGGAACGGAGAATGGTCCGCACTTCGCCTACGGCCAGTTCCAGGGGATCGCCGACTCCGTTGGCGCGGGCATAGATGGTCAGGCTGCGATTCGATCCATAGGTGTTGAGAAAAGTCGTCAGGGGGATCGCCACCCAATCATCCTGGCTCTGCCCCAGCGTCTTGCCCTTGCGCTCGCCGACGCCGATCACGGTGTATTGGCTGCCGTCGACCCGGATCTCCTTGCCGATGGGATCGATTGACCCCATCTGGTTATCGACAATGTCAGGGCCAATGATGGCCACCCTGCTATGGTGCTCTTCATCGATAGGCACAAAACCCCGTCCGCGATCGATCTCCATGTTGTAGATGGGCGGCATGGTCCACGTCCACCCGCGAATACTGGTGTCGGTGCTGGAGTGGCTGTTGTAGACCACCTTGCCAGTGACGCTGGCCATGGCCCCGGTGCTGGCACAGTCTTTACACTTCGCGGCTACTTCGCGGTAATCATCGATCTTTAAGTCTTTGCGCTTTGCGTACTTGTTGTACTCCGCGTCGGTGAAGACCACAGAAGGCTGTTTGGAGGCGGTAAAGACATCTGCACCATAGCCGTAGACCTTGGTGGCGACAAATTTGTTCGCGCCGTTGACCAGCGTGATCACCATGATGACAGCCGCCACGCCGATCATTACCCCCATTAGGGTGAGAATCGAGCGCAGTTTGTTCGCCCAAAGGGATTGGAGCGCGATTTTGACCGCTTCAGTTAGTTCCATGGCAGCTCACGCTTTAATACGAGTGTAGACGCTTTCCCGGTTCCCACGCGGGTGAGAGAAGGACCCGGGATGCAATCCCCGGGGTACCTCTACCTCTGAAATGGGACTATTCGCAATTCGCAAACAACCCAAGACCTTGTCCTGGGCAACTTTCAGCCACACTTGTCCAAATTAGCTTTCGGGGAGCTGCTGTTTTGCCTTTATCAGCGACGACGCTTCCTGGCGAGGGAAAGAAACCGCAGGTCCCTCCACTGCGCTGCGCTCCGGTCGGGATGACAATTTTGTGGTGCCACCGGCTGCTAGTTGCGTTGACCGGGCCGAGGCCAATTCCCACCACAAAATTGTCATCCCGACCGGAGCGCAGCGCAGTGGAGGGACCTGCGGTTTCTTTCCCTCGCCAGGAAGCGTCGTCGCTGATAAAGGCGCAGATCGCAATAGGCCTTCGTGATGGCTTGGCAACCCGCTTTCGTTCGCTCTGACTCCTCTCCAATCTTTTCAACAAATTACATAGCCAAATCCTCATCTCTCCCCCTAATTTGGACAGCTATGACAGTTGGGGAAGGTAGTTCTCACGCAGATCCTGCGAGCCAGCGTCTGCCTCAGCTAGTGTGCCAGGACCTGAAGCGGTGCCCCCCGTTCAGGCGGCTCAAAAAAGCGGAGGCCCCGCATCTCGGTGAGAGCTGCGGGGCCGCGTTTTGCAAGTGGCCTGTAAGCCGAATTCTGTCGAGGACGATCATTCCTCTAGGCGACGCATTACTGCGCCGCTCAAGCGACCTACCCGGAGGTTTCCCACCGCCCCGGCGAGCCGGGATCGGAACCCTGGTGAGCGCGCCGGGCCAGCACGCATCCGCGGCCCGGGTCTGGCCGGCGGATTCCCTCCCTATTTGGTCTTGCTCCGTGTGGGGTTTACCCTGCCACCGCCTTTACAGACGGCGCGGTGCGCTCTTACCGCACCTTTTCACCCTTACCCCGGGCGGTAAAGCCCGCGGCGGTATGTTCTCTGTGGCACTTGCCGTCTTTGAGCCTTGACGCTCAAATCCCGGACGTTATCCGGCACACTGCCCTGCGGAGTTCGGACTTTCCTCTCCCGAAGCACGCGAGCGCTTCGGCAGCGACCGCCCGGCGCACCTGCATCTTTCATGCTAGCCCATCTTGCGGCGTTTGTGACGAGTGAGGGCCAAGCCCTGTATCACTTCAATACCGCTAGCCTTTAGCTTTTCGCCGTGATCGTGAGCGTTATCTGGGGTTCGGTCGGAGGGGTGATGGTCTCCGAGCCGGCCGAGGATTGCGATTGCACGGTGACGACGTAGCTGCCGGCTGGGCTTCCCGTGTTTCCCGGCGGCCCGTGATTCAGATAGTTGTATCGCTGAGAGCAGGCCGTCATGCCCATGGCACCTGCGAAGGCCAATATTCCCAGGGCCAAATTGCGCCAGGCCCGGCGCTTGCCGGCACCCAGGCCGGCGAGGCCAAACAATGCCGGAAAGACAAATGCATAACGCCGCATCCCGGCGCTACCGCCGTTGCCGGCTACGCTACGAGGCGAGGGAGCGAGCGTTTGGATCTGCATCACGCTGGTTCCGGGAGTACAGGTCTGGACGCCACTGACGTTGGTGGTGCAACTGGCGAACACACTCACCGGGGTAAAGTTGCAGGTGGTGTTCACCGGCAACCCCGAACAGGAAAGACTGACATAGGCGTTGAAGCCATTCACGGGGGTTACCGTCACCACGCTGGACACAAAGCCGCCCACCGATGTGGATAGCGTCGTGGGCGCGGCTGCCACCGTGAATCCGGCTACCGTCGATACGTTGGCGTGCACCTGCGCAGGCTTGGAGAGCGAACCCACATAACCGGACCCGCCTTGATAGACGGCAACCACCTGGTGGCTGCCCGCTGGGAGGATGTCTGTCTGCAGGGCCGCATTGCCCTCGCCATTCAAAAACGCCGAGCCGAGGTCCAGCTCGCCGGAGCGAAAGTTGACCACTCCCGAGGGCGCACCAGCCGCATCCGTACTCACATGGGCCGTCAATGTCACCCTGGTGCGCGGACCGGCATCGTTTGTGGCAACCGCCAGTGCTGTTTGAGTTGCTGCCGTATTTTCAGCTGCTACCGCGGAGCCCGTGAACCCGGCTACCATGCCCAGAAACACCATGCACCAGCCGGCGGTGCGCATCCCTTTTGCTGTGTTCCACACCCTGCCCACGCTCAACCGCACATTCATCCTTCGGATCTCTGCTCTCTTTACTTTGACTTTGCGCTCTTTATTTTGTTCCAGATGCTGTTGGCTTAAAGCCCATTGTATCTGGGGAAAGCAGATCGCGTTGTCCTTTCGCCCCGCAGGGTCACTCTTCACGACACCGGGCGATCAGGCTCTCCGCATCCGCGCCCAGAGAAGGGTCGTCGCCGAATCCCTTTAGCCAGCAAACCTCAGGCTCACGGCGGAACCAGGTGAGCTGGCGCTTGGCGTAGTTGCGGTGACCTTGACTGGCGGCGGCAATGGCTTGATCCAGGGTGAGCATGCCGTCAAGATGCTGAGCTGCCTGGCGGTAGCCCAGGGAGTCCAACACCGGTATGCGGCCATAGCGGGCAATGAGCTGCCGCGTCTCTTCAATCAGTCCCTGGGCAAACATGGCGCGCGCGCGGGCGTTGATGCGCTCATAGAGCTGCGGGCGCGCGGGATCGAGGCCGACCCGCAGTACGCGGTAGCCGGTGAGTGCGTCCCGCCCTTTCTTCCAGACCTCAGACATGGGCCGGGCGGCAGCCAGGGTAACCTCGATGGCTCGTATGACCTTGGCGGTATCGTGGGCATGGATGCGGGCAGCTGAAGGTGGGTCGAGGCGTTTGAGAATCCTATGTAAGAAGAGCGGACCCCGCGTTTCCACCTTGCGCAGCAAGCGATCACGCAGGGGCGCCGACCGTTGCGGTCCGGAGAATAAGCCTTGCAGCAGGGCACGGAGATAAAGCCCTGTGCCTCCGGTGACGATGGGCAGCCTGCCCCGTGCGACGATGCCGGCGATGGCTTCACGGGCAGCTCGCGAGTAGTCGCCCGCAGTGTAAAAGGCATCCGGATCCACTACATCGAGCAGGTGATGCGGCACCAGCTTGCGTTGCTCAGCCGAAGGCTTGGCGGAGCCGATCTCCAGGCCACGGTACACGGCTACGGAGTCGCAACTGATAATCTCACCGTCGAAGCGCTGGGCGAGCGCTACGGAAAGAGAGGTTTTGCCGCTACCGGTCGGGCCCAGGATGACGACCAGCAAAGGCTCTGCTGTCTCCTCTACCAAACTCTCCACCACCCCGGCGGAAAGAGATCGTGCAAGGAGGAACGGCCCAAGCCAGCGAGCAGAAGAATGACCGCTACCAATAACAGGCCGTAAACCTGGCGTTTGCGGAATTCAGGGTCAACTGGCACAGCGAGGTTCTTTCCCTCAACGGAACTTGTCCGGGTCCAGGTTGTAGTAGAAGCCGAAGCGCAGCTCCAGGAATTTTCCTTTAAAGTCCTGGGGCAACGGCGGATAGGGTGAAGCACCGGTGATGCCGCCCCAGGCTGCACGGTCTAGCGAGACATCGCCGGAGGGGAACTCAAGGATCATCTCCTTCACGCTGCCATCGGGGTAGATCTTGAAGCGAATACCAACCCGGCCCTGTTTGTCCAGGGGCGGGCGAGCGGACTCGGGAATGATGGGATACCAGCTTCGCTTGGTGGCTTCGATCACCCGCCGCATGTAGGGGCCGAAATCAACCCCCATGGTGTCGCTGAGAATTTCCGGGCCAAAACCCAAGGCTGGATGTTGCGAGGGCGCGTTTTGCCCGTAATCGCCAGAGATGCCGCCGGGATTTTGGGCGGCATTCCGTTCTGCCTGGCGAATCGCATCCCCCGCGTTCTGCGGCCCACTGTCGAAGCTGGGCCGGGCCGGTGGAGTGGGGGCCGGCTTAGGCTCATTGAGCAGCGATTGCTGAGGGGGTGGGGGCGGCGGAGGCGCCGGTCGAGCCTGTGCCTGTTGCGGGGGCACTGGCGTGGGCGGAGCGGGTTGCGGGGCAGCTTGGGGCGGAGCGACCGGTATCGGAGGGCCGGCTTTCTTCATAGCCTCCAGCTGCCGCAAAGTCTTGCGATCGAGGGTTGGGTGGGCCGATTGCGCGACCCGGTTCTTGTCGGATAGCGGGGCCTTAGGTTTGGGCTTGACCTCCTTTTGCGCGTCGGGCGGAAGGTTAAGGTATGTCAGATCTTTCTTGTTGTCGTTGGGGTTGACCACATGAGGTTGGTGGCTGCGAAACCTGGGGCCGTAAATCAGAAACCAAAAGAGGAGCAGGTGAGCAATGAGGGAGATCCAGATCCCCTCACGGCGCAGAGCACGAGAACGCTCGTCTTCGAGCCTGTCAATCAGGTGGAGCAGTTCATCAGGGTCCAGCTCCTCATAACGCACGCGTTTGCGACGGGAGAACGGCTCCGGGGGTCGACCGGGAGGGCTGGTTGGTGCTTCAGTTGAGGGCATCGGCCGCCAGTAAAGGGTGCAATCCACACCGGAACGATCAACCGGCGATGAACTCCGCACATCATGTCATTCTCTCATTGTTTCCAATGGGGTTGAGAACAGGGTTTCACAAAGAACACTTACAATCGTTTTGAGCGCTGCCGCTGAGTCAATGTTTGGGGGCCGCCCACGGCACAAACGAGGACCACTTTCTGTTTATGATGCGTGCCGCTGTCATTACCGTAAGCGACTCCTGCTTCCAGGGGCAACGGGTGGACATCTCCGGGCGGGTGGTCGCCGAACTGCTCCAGGCACACGATTTCCACGTGGTTAGCCGCCTGGTGGTACCCGACGAGCAAGGGGAAATTGAGGCTGCGCTGCGCCAGCAATGTGAGTTGGCCAGCCTGGTGGTGACGACTGGGGGCACGGGTATATCGCCTCGAGACGTAACGCCGGAGGCGACAAGAGCCGTGTGCGACCGGATCCTGGACGGATTCGCGGAGCTGATGCGCGCCGAGGGCAGGAAACAGACGCAATTTGCCCCCCTGAGCCGCTCCGTTTCGGGGACCCGAGGCCGATCTCTGATAGTGAATCTGCCCGGCAGCCCAAGCGGGGCCAAAGCATCGCTTGAGGCGGTTATCTCTATTATTCCGCACGGTTTAACGATACTAGAAGGAACAGTCACTGCAGGCCACGAAAACCACGGGGCGGAAGAGAATCTGCCCTGGAATCCAGCCTGAACGGCGGCTGGATCATCTCTCCTGTACAGGGCCATGACGATCGGGATCGATCTTGAAGAAAATCCTCCATCTTTTTGTGAAGTACAAGATCTGGCTCCTGGCGCTATTGAAGCCGCTCGGCTTCTGGGGCGCGGGCGCCATGGCTTTCATCGACGCCGGTGTATTCCCGATACCGATGGACCTGTTCCTTGCCACCTACGTCTGGGCCGACAAGAAGCACTTCTACATTTATGTCCTCATCTCGGCGGCCGGGTCGGCGCTGGGCGGTTTGGTCTTTTTCCTGCTGGGAAGGGCAGGCGGCGAGCTCTTCCTCATGAAGCGAATCAACCGCGCTCGATTTGAGCAACTGCGCGACCGCTTCGAAAAACAGGAATTCCTGGCCTTGATGATCCCTTCGATCCTGCCGCCGCCCACGCCGTGGAAACTCTTCGTGATTGCCGCCGGGGTCTTCGAGATGAGGCTGATCACTTTCCTGCTCGCCGTCTTCGTTGGCCGCGTGATCCGCAACCTGATCACCGCGCTCCTGACCATCGAGTACGGGCCGGAGATCGTGAACATTGCCGCGCGATTGGCAACCCGGCACCGGCTTGCCCTGCTGGCCGGGCTGGTAGCGTTCCTTGCCCTGCTGGTTTACTGGCTTTGGCGCACGGTGTGGAAACCGCGGGGCAAGAAGGACTTGACGGGAGCCGACAAGGAATTGGCCAAGCTTCCCAAATAGCCGGGCTCTCCGCTCATTTCTGCACCCGGCCATTCATCACCATAGCGTCGATGGTCCCGTCCGGGGCGACGTAAACCCACGCGGAAAGTGCCGTCGTTGCCCCGCTCGTGGCATCACTTCTGCCGCGGGAGAGGACGGGGTAGGCAAACCTGAGATCGCTGAACTCGACCGCCGTGTCCAGAGGCTCGGGTGCGAGTTCGTCAGAGACGATCAGGTTGGCGTGTCCCCGGTCTTCCACTAAAGGAAATCTTGCCCAATCCAGGTACACACGGCCCAACCAGGAGCGCTTCGCGGCCATCACCGCGGGGGTGACCGGCGGCTTGAAGATGACGTCACTCTGGTCGCTGGTGTCAACCGTTTCGCTCCACGTGTTCACCGAGCCCATCTGGTAGTAGCCGGCCGTTTCGACTATTGCGAACCAGCGGAAGGGATTCACGGGATAGGGCTCGGCGCCAGCGCGAACCATCGCTTGATCCCCGAATTGAGTATTGCTTATCAAGTGCAGCGCGCGATGATGCTCCACCGCGCGCACCCCCAAGTCGATCCCCACCAGTACCAGCGCGCCAATAGCCCAACCGCGGCCACGAAACAAGGGTTTGCCTGCGCCGATCTCCCGGTCCGCCAGGCCGAGTATTGCCGGGATCACCAAGCCGAGCAGTAAAGCGGCAAAGATGACGGGCTCGATGATGAAGGCGATGTCCAGCGCGTACCAGCGCGCATTAAAAGGAAAAAATGGGCGAACGCCGTAGTTGTTGGTCCAGTCGAGAAAGATGTGGCTCAAGACCGCCAGGCAGGATAAGAGCCACACCAAGGCCCAGCGTGGCGGGACAACTGGCGGCTTGCGACGGCTGCGATGCCAGATCCAAACCACACCAGTCACGGCGAGGGCAACGAACGGGGCCCCGAGAAATGTATGCGTGATGCCGCGGTGATGCTGGAAGCCGGCTACCGGGCCACGGAAGCCCCAGAGAATATCCAAGTCGGGAGCCTCGGCTGCCAGAGTCATGGCCAGCGTGGCGTATGCCGTCTTGCGATTGAAGCCGGAGCGGCCCAGGCATGCGCCGGTTAGGAAATGCGTGACCGGTTCCATAAGAGATAGTGATCCTCGCTGAGGAGTATCCGGGGTTTCAGCACCGGCGCGCAGTTTCTATAATGCACGCTATGCCCGAAACCCGATCCAGCAGCACAGCAGGCCTGGTTGAAGCCGGAAAGCGAATCGACGAACTGCGCGAAGAACTCCGACACCACGAATATCAATATTACGTGCTGGATTCCCCGCAGATCTCGGACGCGGAGTACGACGCCCTGATGCGGGAGCTGCGCGCGCTCGAGAGCCGTTACCCGGAGCTGGTAACCGCCGACTCGCCCAGCCAGCGCGTGGGCGGCAAGCCTAAGGAGGGTTTCGCCAAGGTAGATCATTCGCGGCCCATGCTCTCGCTGGACAACGTGAACAGCGAACAGGAGCTGAGTGATTGGGAGCGGCGCGTGCGGTCGCTGATCGGCAGCGCCGAAGTAAGCTTCGTTTGTGAATTGAAGATGGATGGGGTTTCGCTGGCGTTGCAATATGAGCCCGGCCCCGCAGGCAGCGCCTTATTGCAGACCGCCCTGACACGAGGAGATGGGGTCACAGGCGAGGACGTGACCAGCAATGTACGCACCATACGATCGGTGCCGCTTTCGGTTTCTGCCGGGCGGTTGCAACGCGCCGGGCTGCCGCAAGGCTTTGAGGTGCGTGGCGAAGTAATCCTGCCGGACGATGCCTTTTTGAAGATGAACCGGGAACGTGAAGAGCAAGGGCTTCCACCCGCAGTGAATCCGAGAAATGCCGCTGCAGGAACGATTCGAACGCTCGAACCAAACATCGTGGCTCAGCGGAGATTGGACTTCTACGCTTACTTCGCACTGGAAAAGGGGGAGAGCGCTTTTGCGGAGCAGTGGACGTCCCTGGAGGCATTAAGCAGCGCCGGCTTTCGCGTCAACACTCATCGTAAACATTTGCGCAATATGGACGAGCTGCTGGCTTTTGTCGCGTGGGCGGAGGAGCAGCGGCACGCTTTGGGTTACGAGATTGACGGCGTCGTCATCAAGGTCAATGAGACGGCGCTGCAGCGGCGTCTAGGCTATACCGGGCGAGCGCCGCGCTGGGCCGTGGCTTACAAGTTCGCCGCCCGCTCCGGCGTTACCCAGATCGACGACATCGCGGTACAGGTGGGCCGCACGGGCAAGCTGACGCCAGTCGCGCTGCTTCATCCTGTATTTATTGGCGGCACAACAGTGAGCCGGGCAACCTTGCATAATGCGGACGAAATCGAACGGCTGGGGGTGAAGATCGGGGACTACGTTACGGTGGAACGGGGCGGCGATGTGATCCCGAAGATCGTGGCGGTGGTGGATGACGCGCAGCACCCGCGGGGAGAGAAGACGTTTGTTTTCCCCGCCGCCTGCCCGGTATGCGGCAGCGAGGTGGTGCGGGAAGAGGGCGAGGCGGATTATCGCTGCATCAATGTTGATTGCCCTGCCCGCCTGAAGGAGAGCGTGCTGCACTTTGCTTCACGCAAAGTAATGAATATCGAGGGACTCGGGGAGGCGCTGGTTGAGCAACTGCTACAGCGACAAATGCTGACCAGTGTCGCGGGGATTTATTCGCTGAACGAAGAGCAGCTACTGGAGCTGGAACGTATTGGGAAAAAGAGCGCTCAGTCTCTGCTTACGGAGATTGAAAACTCCAAGAAATTGCCGCTGAACCGGGTGCTATTTGCCCTAGGCATTCGCTTCGTAGGCGAGCGTACGGCGCAGTTGCTGGCCGAGGCCTTCGGCTCCATGGACGCGCTGATGGCGGCAAGTGTCGAGGAGTTGGAGGCGGTCAACGAGGTCGGCCCGCGTGTGGCCCAGGCGATCCAGGAATTTTTCGCCGAGGAGAAAAACCGTCAGTTGATAGAAAAGCTGCGCCACGCAGGCCTGACCTTCACAGCAGAGAAGAAAAAGAAGTCGGCAAAGCTTGAGGGCCTGACATTCGTGCTTACCGGCACCATGGCCGACCTATCGCGTGAAGAGGCGAAGTCCCGGATTGAAGCCGCCGGGGGCCGCGTATCCGGCTCGGTCAGCAAGAAGACGAACTACCTGGTCGCGGGAGAAGACGCAGGATCGAAGCTCGATAAAGCTAAGGAGTTGAAAGTGCCGGTGATTGATCAAGCAGAACTTCTGGGGATGCTGGGATGAGATGGCGAAGGCGCATATAATTGCGCGACGGAGAAAACCATGCGATCTGCCATTTTGCCAGCCGCGGTGCTTCTTTCCTGCTCGATCCTGGGCTCTGGATTCCCGGCGCCCGCCCAAAACCGAGGCAACAACAATAACAACTTCTACGATGGAGCTAGGCGCGGATCTCAGGGGGGAAATTATGGTGGAGGGCACTATCACGATCACCACTACGACCAGCCTAACCAGGGGGGCATCGGTCCAGGTAAGGGTGCACTGATCGGCGGAGCAGCTGGGGGAGTGCTGGGTGCTGCGTTCGGCGGCGGCGTCAAGGGTGCTTTAATTGCCGGTGCTGCCGGCGCAGGGATCGGCGCAATTATCGGAAAATCTGCGCAAGACAATCGGCAAAACAACTACTACCGGCATTAAACGGATCGCACGGGCTTAGAGAAGTGGGGCTTTTCTTGGGGAAAAGCTCCGTGTGAATCATCTTCAGCGGTTTCACCTGGCGTGGAACCGAAACCGCTTTATGGAGAATCGGCATGAAGAACAGATATGCTGCCTTTCTGTTGGTTGCCTCTCTGCTGTCCTGGGTTGCGATCCCGGCCGTTGGACAACAGGCGTCTTCAGCTAGCGAACCCGCGCCCACTTGGACGATCGATCAGGCGGTGACGTGCTCCGTCCACGACGCCTGGGAACTGGGGGGAAAGAACGAGGCGGGATTCTTTGCCATCGTGAAAGCCCTGGCGGAGCTTTCCGCCCAAAAGCGGGGCCTGGTTCTGCCGGATAAAGAGACGGTCGGCCACGAGTTCGGGGAATACATCAAGACGCAGGCGAAGGCCGATCACGATCAGTTACTGTACGTAATCGTGGACCGGGCGGTGCGCAAGTACGGGACCGCACCGGTTGCGGGCGGCAGTAAGTAGCAAGTCTCTTACATCTACAAATTCAGGACTTGGGCGCGAAGTAGCCCTTTTTGGCACGCACTATGTAGTGCGGATTGAGCGCCACCAGGTAAATGGAGCGAAAGGCCCCGTCATTCTTGAAATCCGCGGGACGATAAGCCAGCGAATATTGACTGCGTAATTCTTCCTCGATGTCATGAAAGCTGTTTGTCATGTCTTCAATGCGCTTGGGAAAGAATGGGTAGCCTCCGGTGGCTTCGGCCATCTTTCTTAGAACGTCATCGCCGCGGTCGCGGCTGGGACTGACGTTGGTGCTGATCGTGTAGATGATGGTCTCGGCGCGCTGGCACATCTTGATCGCGTCATCAGGATAGGCACGGCTCTGGTTGTCGTCTCCGTCGGAGATCAAGACGAGCGCCTTGCGCACCGAACCCTGCTGCGCGGGCGGCACTTTTATCAGCTGATCCCGGCAGGCAGTGTATACGGCGTCGAACAGGGCGGTACCACCGCCCGGACGTAGCTTAGTGATGCCGGCTTCAAGCTTGTCCTGATCGTTGGTGTAGTTCTGGGTAACGTAGGGCGTAACGTCGAAGCCCATGACAAAGGCCAGGTCTGACTGCGGCCGGATTACCTGCTGCAGAAACTGGATAGCGGCGCTCTGCTCAAACTGGAAGCGTTGCCGGATCGAGGTGCTGGCGTCGATCATGACGCCTACCCGCAGGGGTAAGTTGGTCTGCTGGGTGAAGGTAAAAACCTGCGCGGGAGCCTTCTGGTTATCCAGCAGGGCGAAATCTCTCTGCTGCAGGTTGGGGATGAAGCGGCCGTGCTTGTCAGTGACGGTGAAGATGAGATTCACCTCATTGACGTTGGTCTTGATAGTGAAATTGCCATTGTTCTGCGCATCGCTGCTTTGGCCACTCGCGGCTTGGGGAACGGCACTAAGCGTCCCGGGAACCGGCGGCGGGGTAGCCGGGGCTTGCTTATTGTTCGGTGGGGCGGCAGGCGCAGTTTGAGCAGGGGTGACGGGGGTTACCAGGAAAGCCAATCCAAGCACCGAGGCAACCAAACGCAGCCAGATATTCATTTTGGTCATAGAGGCCCTTTTTATTCTAGAGCATTCCGGTCTGTCATCCGTGCCCATCATTTGTCGAGATGCAATCCTTCTACATTCTTTGACCCGGTTGCCGGGGGTGAGGCGAGCTGCGCCATGAAGTTCTTGAGATCGGCGGGAAGGTTGGAGACCAGGGTAACTCGCTCATTGCTCAGCGGGTGGGCGAACTCCAGCTCGGCCGCATGCAGGAAGTTCCGTGGTAAGGCGAGCCGCGGGAGCCGGGCGAATTCCGCCCGGGGCACAATGGCGGAGGCGGCGCCGTAGAGCGTATCCCCAACTACGGGATGCCCCAGCGAAGCCATATGGACACGAATCTGATGGGTGCGCCCGGTCTCAATACGAACCGAGGCCAAGGTGAAGCTGCCATAAGGACCGTGAATGCGCCGCAGCACCTGCCAGTGGGAGACGGCGGTGCGGCCTCCTTCGCGACGGGTGGTCATGCGGGTGCGGCGGATGGCGTCGCGGCTGATAGAAGCATTCACCGTTCCGCTATCCTGCGGCAAATCGCCTTGCACCAGCGTGAGGTAGAGTTTTCTCACCTGACGGCGGGAGAACATCGATGCCAACCTGGCATGAGCTATGTCGTTCTTTGCAACCACGATGAGCCCGCTGGTCTGCTTGTCGAGACGGTGCACGATGCCCGGACGCAGCGGACCGCTGGATGAGGAGAGCTCGCGCATGTGGTGTAACAGGGCATTGACCAAGGTGCCGCGATTGCGTGCATCCTCGGTGGCGCCGGAGCCGGCGTGGACCATCATGCCTGCAGGCTTGTTAACCACCGCAAGGTCCCCGTCTTCATAAACAATCTCCAGCGGAATCGCTTCCGCCATAGCGTGCAAGGGTGGCGGCTGGGGATCACCGAGGATGGAAATGCTTTCGCCGCCGCGCACTTTGCGGGACGCTTTGGCTAGCTTGCCGCCGATGAGCACGCTGCCCTGTTGCAGCAGCAGCTGCACCCGCGAGCGGCTGACATCGTCCAGTTGGTGGGCGAGAAAGAGATCCAGACGCTGTCCATCGGCCTCATCTGGAACACTGAGCTGGCGCAAACGGGGCTCGTCATCCACCATGGGGGGCACCATGGGAGACCTGCGTCGCTTGCGGGCGATGCAACCACAGAAGGCCACCCGCGAGCACTATCGCGGCGGCGACCAGCTGCGTGACCGTGATAAGACCCGAAAGCCATGAGCCGCCGTCGCCACGCAAGAAGGCGAGCAGGAAGCTGGAGAGGCCGCCGAGAAAGAGCCAGGCGCCGAGGACTTCTCCATCACGATGAGGGCGATGCAAGAGCCATAGCAGCAGGATGAACAGCGCGAACTCCACCAAGCTTGCGTAGATCTGAGTGGGGTGCAGTGGAACTCCCAGGGGTGTTCCGGGCGTCGCAGCCGGACTGGTGAAGATTACTGCCCAGGGCAAATGGGTTGGAGTTCCGTAGTCGCATCCTGCTTCCAGGCAGCCGACGGAGATGACGGAACTACCGAGCGCCAGGCTGGGCGCAATGGCATCGGCAGTACGCCGGAGGGGGAGGCGGAGGTGCAACGCATAACCCACGCCGGTCACGACTGCGATCGCGATAGCAGCCAGTCCGGGACCGCGTGCTCCGTTCAGGCTCATACCTAGAGCCCGCATGCCATAGCGGGGCCAATTCAACGAGATCGTAAGAATCCTGCTGCCCACCAGGCCAGTGACAATGGCCACCAGAGCCAAACTCCAGACTTTGTCGGTGTCGAGCGCAAGCAGGCGCGCGCAACGCACGCAGATCAACAGGGAAAGGATCGTGCCCAGGGCAACCAGAAATCCGTAGGTCGGCAGAACAAGGCGGCCGAACTGGAACAGATGCGGGTGCACGTAGAAGGAGAGACGAAACCGACCCACTGGGCCGTGCAGCAGTGCGCCGGTGAACCCGTCCTAAGACGTTGGGACTCTCCGCAGCTCTTTAGGCATTCCGGACTGGCGGACACTGCACACGGAGCCGATTGTTCGAGTCGAGTCCCGGTTCGATGAATGTTGGTTCAACCAGCGTTAACTGCCGCACCTGCTTTGCAGGCCGGTCTCTGAATGGATGCTAACGTCCGCGAAGCTGGTTGGCAAGTGACGATACGGTAAGAATGCTACCGGCCGGCGGAGACTGGGACCGATTCGTGGTAACGATGGTCGTCGTCGAGCACCGAGTCCAGCAAGCCAGAGAGGCTCTTGGCGCGAGTATGCAGGATGGTCTGCGTCTCGCTCATGGTGCCGTGGAGCAGCCGGCAATGTTCTTGCAAGCGCATGAGTTCGTCGGCGATGTTCAGGGCAGCAAGCACCGCCACGCGCAACGAGTCGACGGTATTGCTGTTGGCGGAGACGGCGCGCATCTTGGAGTCCACGGTGTTGGCCAGCTTTTGTATGTATTCCGGATCGGGGGCCCGCAGATGATACGTCTGGTCGTAGATCTCTACGCTGACTGATGTGCTGGTGCGCCGGACTTCCATATTATTTTCTGCCATTGGTCACCGATCGTCTCAAAGATCAATCACCCACTTCGTCGATCTGCTTGAGCAGGCGCTCGATGCGCACACGCACCGCTTCCCGCTCCCTTTGCAGGCCCGCGAGTTGCTCCTCTAATTGAGCGACGTGCGCGGCCTGTTCTTCGACGCGATGAGAAAGGCGCGAAGCGTGTTGTTCAACCGAAAATCGGAGTTCGCGCTCGCCTTTAAGCAATTCTACAGTGCGCAGCACGCGTTCTTCGAGTGCCTGAAAATCGTCGGCGGCCATAGTTATCTCGGGAGGGTGTTCTGCGAGGGTGGACATAGATACCTCATGACACAAAAGCGGGATTGCTTGCTGAAGAAAGTATAGCTTGCAAACTCGGGGCGCGATTCACAAGAATAGACGAACCCGCGTTGTCTTCGCATGTTCCTCCATCTTGAATATGGTAGAGGGTTTACGCGCGTTGCTGGCCGCCGAGGGAGGTGAGCGCCGCGGTTACAGCCTGTGAAAAACTTTGCAGCTCTTCATCACGCAGGGTGCGCTCGAGAGCCTGAAAGGTGACGCGGATGAGAATGGAATAATGTCCTGTTTGCCCTTTCTGAGCAGGATCGCGAAAGATCTCGCGCGGTGAGAAGCGCGTGAGCTCAGCGATGCGCAGGTTACCGAGCGCCTCGGCGATCGACTGCCAGCGCACCGCATCCGCGAAGACGAACGAGAAGTCACGCTCGACAGGCTGGTAGCGCGAGAGTTCCTGCGCAATGGGCTGACGAAGGGGCAAGCGGTAGAGCCGGTCAAGATAAATCTCGCCCACATAAACACTTTGCCTGAGCTTGCGCTGTTGCGCCTCAGCCGGATTGAGTTGGCCGAACCAGGCAATGGTCAAGCCATCGGCCACGGCGCGCGCCGCACGCCCAGGGTGAAGCCACGCCGGAATTATTCCTGCACCGGCAGGAAAGGTATCGAAGTAGAAGGAGCGCGGGGCAAACTTTTCCAGAATTTCTTCCACCGTTCCTTTGAGATCAAAGAAGTCGATGGCGTGAACAGGCTGCTCCGGCCCGCTCCAGGCGGACCCGGACGCGCCCAATGCGAGGGCTGGACGCTCATCGACACGCTCCGCACTGCCGCTGAAAACAGCACCCTGTTCGAAGAGCTGGACATCACTGACGTTGCGATTGAGGTTATGCGCCAGCATGGTAAGCATCCCGGGCAGCAGCGAGGGACGTAACATGCCGGCTTCCTCGTTCAGCGGATTACCCATGGGTACTGCCAGGCCGGGCTGGGACGCAAAAGTAACTGCGTCGGTAACAGAACAGAAGGTGCTGGAGAGAGCCTCGTTCCAACCCAGCGCGAGCAATGTACGGCGAACGGCCGCTTCTTTACCGGCGTGGGGAACATCGCGCACGATGCCGGAGAATGCGGGAAGCGTATTAGCAAAGCGGTTGTAGCCGTAGACGCGGGCGACCTCCTCGATCAGGTCGATCTCGCGTTCGAGGTCCAGGCGCCAGCTGGGCAGTGTTACCTGGTAATCTCCTTCCCCAGCTTTCTGCAATTCACAGCCCAGAGCCTGCAGTACGGTCTCGGTCGTCTCCTGCTCCACGCCCCGGCCATCTTCGGTAGCGCCCAGAATGCGGCGAACTTCGCGATGGCTAAGCGCGATGGCTGGGCGATGGGCGGTCCGCGCCTGTGCTTCGCCCACCACAACGTCCACCAACTCCCCGTCCACGCGGCCGCCGGCTTCGAGGATGAGCTGGCTAACCAACGCAGAGGCAACGGGCGGCGCATTGAAGTCCGCTCCGCGCTCAAAACGATGCGAGGCATCCGTGTGCAGGCCGTGCCGCTTGCTGCTGCGGCGGACCGATGCCGGGTCGAACCAGGCAGCTTCCACCAGAATATTTTTGGTTTCGGCGGTGATCATCGTGTCCCAACCGCCCATTACGCCGGCCAAGGCAAGCGCCTTCTTCTCATCGGCGACCACCAGGTCTTCGCTGTCCAGCACGCGCTCGATTCCATCCAGGGTCCGGAGCTTTTCGCCGCTACGCGCGCGGCGCAGGATGATCCCGCCTTCCAGCTTGTCACGATCGAAGACGTGGGTAGGATGACCCATGGCGCTGGTGACGTAGTTGGTCGCGTCCACGGCATTGGAGATGAGCTTCTGCTGCAGAAACCCAAAACGCTCGGCGACGCTGCCGTGTGAAGGCTGGATGCGCACATTGCTGAGAGCCCGCGCGGTGAAACGGCCGCAGAGCTCTGGAGCTTCGATCGCAACCTTGATTGGAACTATCAGTGAATGCGGCGCAGGCAGCGTGATGTCGAGAGGCGCGAGTTTGTGACCCACGATGGCAGCCGCCTCGCGCGCGATGCCGTAGTGGTTCATGGCATCGACGCGGTTGGTGGTGATGTCCATCTCGAAGAGTGAGCCCCGGCCCGGACCAAGTTCAAAGATGCCTTCGACGGCAATGCCGCGCAGGGTCAGAGCCTCGGCGAGTTCGCGGTCGGCCAAAGTGAGGCCGGGCACGTAGGAACGAATCCATTGAGAAAGAATATTCATAAGGTTTGCGACTTACCTGAATTGCTCCAGAAATCGCATATCCCCGGAGTAGAACTGGCCGATGTCTCCGATACCGTACTTCATCATGGCAATCCGCTCCACGCCCATGCCGAAGGCGAAGCCGCTGATTTTTTTCGCGTCATAGGCGGGCTGGTGCCGAGCCGCGAAAGCGAAGACCGCGGGATCGACCATGCCGCAGCCCAGCAACTCGATCCAGCCGGATTGCTTGCACTTGCGGCAGCCTCGACCACCACAGAAAATGCAACTGATCTGCACATCGGCAGATGGCTCGGTGAAGGGAAAGAACGAAGGGAAAAATCGCGTTTTGACGCTGGCTCCGAAAAAAGCCTTCATGGCGTGGTCGAGCGTGCCTTTGAGATCGGAGAAGGTGATGTTGGTATCGACACAGAGCCCCTCGACCTGGTGAAAGATGGGCGAGTGGGTGGCGTCGGCGGCGTCGTTACGGTGCACCTTGCCGGGGATGACAATACGCAACGGCGGTGGTTGCTGTTCCATGGTGTGGATCTGTACCGGCGAGGTATGGGTGCGCATCAACAGCCGTTCGCGCAGCGGCTTGCGCTCCTGGCCGGCGATCACCAGGGTGTCCTGGGTATCGCGCGCCGGATGGCCGGGCGGGAAATTCAGCGATTCGAAGTTGTAGTAGTCGGTCTCGACCTCCGGACCCAATCCAACGGAGTATCCCATTGCCGCAAAGACACTGACGATCTCGTTCATGGTCCGGAGCAGCGGGTGCTCTGCGCCGAGCGCGCGGCGGGTGCCGGGGAGGGTGATGTCGATGGCTTCGTCTGCGCCCCCTGCGCGCGCCGCGGGCGTCTGCGCGGGATCACAACGCGGTTCGATGGCGGACTTGAGCGCGTTGAACCGTTTGCCCACTTCCCGGCGCGCCTCTGCCGGGGCATCCTTCAACACCTCGCCGACCCGTGTCAGGACTCCTTGCTTGCGGCCGATCCAGCGAATCCGCAGCTGCTCGACTGCCTCGACGGTATCGGCCGTCGCCGCGTCCCGGTCGAACTGCCCCAGGATGACGCTGAAGAAGCTGTCCAGCGAGGAAGGCGAATAGTCGTGAAGTTCAGGAATCTCTGGGGTTGGCATGGGTTTCCTGGCACAAACGCTCGAGCCCGGTCACAGTGGGACCAGGCTGGAGCGAAACTCTGTGGACAGTCGAGGGTTAGGCGGCGGTCTTCGTGAGTGCGCTCTTGGCCTGATCGGTGAGCGCGGTAAAGCCTGCCGGATCGTTGACGGCGAGGTCAGCCAGAATCTTGCGATCCAAGTCGATGCCCCCCAGCTTAAGACCGTGGATAAGCTGCGAATAGCTGATCCCGTTGAGCTTGGCGGCTGCGCCGATGCGGACGATCCAAAGCCTGCGGAACTGGCGCTTCTTCTGCTTGCGGCCGATGTAGGCGAATTTGAGACCGCGCTCGACGGCTTCCTGCGCTGCCTGGTAGAGCTTGGACTTGGTTAGGAAGTAGCCGCTGGCTCGCTTGAGAATCTTTTTGCGGCGGTCATTGCGTTTTGTGCCACGTTTTACGCGGGGCATGGGTGGTTCTCCTTTAGGTGCTGCGTTGTGCGGCTGGAGGTAGGAAGTACCTCTTCACTCGCTTGTTGAAGCCGGATCGTCTTGTCTTGAAGACAGGGGCCAACGGCCCAAACCCCGTGAGGGCCGATCAGGCGTAGGGAATCATTCGCGCTACCTTGCGCTTGTCACCATCAGAAACCAGTACTGTGCCACTCAACTTCTTCTTAACCTTTTTGCTCTTGGAGGTCAGAATGTGGCGCTTCTTGGTTTGACCACGGAGGATTTTCCCCGTACCGGTCTTCTTAAAGCGCTTGGCCGCGCCCTTATGGGTCTTCAATTTGGGCATGGTTTTCCTGCTAACTTAGCGTGTTTCTACTTCTTGCGATTATACGGGAGAGCGCCGGGAGGCGCTACTCGGGGGGGCTTCGGTGTGGGGAAAGTGGAACAGCAGGTCCCTCCACTACGCTTCGCTCCGGTCGGGATGACAATTCTGTCGCTGGTCGGGGAATTCGACAGGATATCGCCCATTCCACGACAGCTGTCGCTGGTGGGGGAGTTCGACAGGGTATCGCCCATTCCACGACAGAATTGTCATCCCGACCGAAGCGTAGTGGAGGGACCTGCTGTTTTGTTCAGGTGCCGTTACGACTGGGCTGATTGGGGTTGCTGGTGGCCGACCAGGCCGGGAGCCGGCGGCTTAGGCGCGGCAGGCTTCTTGGGTGGCTCGGCCTTCTTGCCCGGGGCGAGAATGGCGTGCAGCGTGGTGCCTTCCATGCGCGGCATGAACTCCACAATGCCCGCGTCGCCCATATCCTGAATCAGCCGGTTGATGATGGCATAACCGAGCTCGCGGTGCGCCATCTGGCGACCCTTAAAACGCAAGGACGCCTTTACCTTGTCGCCTTCACCCAGGAACCGGACGGCCTGGTTCTTCTTGGTCTGGTAATCGTGCTCATCCACAGTCACAGAAAATTTGACTTCCTTGACCACAATTACTTTTTGCTTCTTGCGCGCGGCGCGGTCGCTCTTGTCTTTCTCGTAGAGAAATTTCCCGTAATCCTGAATGCGACACACCGGCGGTTGGGCCGTAGGCGAAACTTCCACCAAATCCAGACCACGCTCACGAGCGATCTTCAAGGCTTCGAAGGGAGGCAGAATTCCGAGCTGTTCACCGTTTTCGTCAATGACGCGGATTTCACGCGCGCGAATTCTGTCGTTAATGCGGATAAAAGACTTGGCCGAACGCTTATCGATGGGTTCCTCCGGAAACGAGAGACGCTAGTTCCCTCAAATAAAGCATAGCATTTCGGCACACCGACCGGAAGAACTCTTCGGTTATGTCGCTAATTGGCCAGTCAGGCCCGTTTCGGTGAGCCCTGTGACCACCACGCGTACGCTCTGGTTGGACGGCACTTGGGCTTCGAGCCGCACTTCAAGAAAGTTGTCGGCCAGCGCCGGAGTAGCTTCGTCGAGCGCCGTGTGCAGGGTAACCGCGGGCAGCTCGCGGCCCAAGAAACTTTGCCGGAAGCGAAGATTCTTGGCGGCAATCAGTGCCCGCAGGCGTGCCATGCGCCCCGCGACCGCCTGCGGCGGCACGGGATTCTCCTGTGCGAGCTGCCAAGCGCTAGTCCCAGGGCGGGCAGAAAAAGGAAACAGGTGCAGGTACGTGAAGGGCTGGGCCGCAATAAAGGCGAAGCTTTCTTCAAAGAGGGCTTCGCTCTCGCCCGGAAAGCCCACCATCACGTCGGCGCCGATCGCTGCCTCCGGTATGCTCTCGCGAATGAGGCGCAGTTTTTCCGCATAGTGCCAAGGGCGATAGCGGCGGTGCATGGCGCGGAGAATGGCGTCGGATCCGGATTGCAACGGGAGATGGGCATGTCGTGCGAGCCGGGCGCCGGGGGTAACTGAATGGGCACGAAACAGGGCCAGCAGCCCGGGCGTCCAGTCCATCGGCTCGACAGAACTGAGACGCAGACGGGGCAGCGCGGTCTGCGCCAGGATGGCGCCCACCAGATCCTCCAGCGTGCGTTGCGGCGTGAGGTCTCGACCCCAACGCCCCAGGTTGATGCCGGAAAGCACCAGCTCGTTCCCACCGCCGGCGGTGAAGGCTTGTACGTTGCGCAAACAAGCCTCGAGCGACAGAGAACGGCTATGACCGCGTGTTGCAGGAATGATGCAGAAGGAGCAGCGGTTGCCGCACCCATCCTGCACCTTGAGATTGGGACGCGTCTGGCTGCCCACCCACCAGCCGGCCTCCGGCCCTGACTCGGGCATTGACAGATCAGAGTGGGCGAAGGTGTCGTCGACGTAGAGGGCGGGGGCGGGCCGTAATGCGGCCAGAGGAACAAAGGCGGCCGCCTGCTGGGCAATTTCCGCGACCAGAGACTTATGGCTGTTGCCGATCACGGCGTGGACACCGGCCAAGGCGGCGACCTCTTGGGGCGCCCGCTGCGCATAGCATCCGGTGACCAGGATGCGCGCAGTGGGGTTTTCCCGGCGCATCCGGCGCAGAAAGGCGCGGGCAGTACGGTCGGCCTGTGCGGTCACACTGCAGGTATTGGCGACGATCACGTCGGCCCGGGCAGGGCTCAGAGCCGGGTTGAGGCCGCGATGGCGCAGCTCGGCGCTTATGATCTCGCCGTCTGCCCGGCTGGCACGACAGCCGAAGTTCTCAACGTGGTATTCTGCCACGTTGTCAGTCTAATCAACGCAACGCCATTTCAGGTAGGATCCGATCAGGCGGACGATTTCTCCCCCGACCCTACAACTACGGCAGCTTGGAGTTTTATCCCATGAAACGTCGCATTCTTTTGGTAGATGACGAGCTCGCAATTCTGTTGACCCTCAAGGCGGTCCTCGAAATGAACGACTTCGAGGTGGAAACGGCGGCGTCCGCTCGTGAGGCCCGGTCAAAGCTGAAGGCCGGAACCTTTCACATGGTGATCACGGACATGCGCATGGAAAATGAGTCGGCCGGACTCGAGGTCGTGCGGGCGGCGAAGCAGGCCTCTTATCAACCGGCCGTGGCCATGCTGACGGCATTTCCGGTTCCAGGTTCCGAGTGGCGGGACGAAGGCATGGACGAGATGCTGGTTAAGCCCATGAACATCATGAACTTGCTGCGGCAAATAGAGGCGCTGCTGGTAACCCACGAAGACAAGAAGCAGAAGGCGCTGGCGGCAAAGGTCGCGCCTCCCGCCAAGGCGGCTGGGCGAACGGCCTCACGCAAGCCCGCGGCAGCAAACTAATAGCCTGATGCAAAACCGGATTCAGGACTCTGGCTTCAAGGCCGAGCTTGAGGAGAAGTGCGAAGGACGCACCCCTCCCCGGACCGGCATTTCCTGTACGCGACACCAAAGCAACGGCAGCGTGTGCGGCTTTCGTTGAGGAAAGCCGCATGAAGTTCATCAACACAGACAAACTCCACAGGAAATCCGGGAGACCGGCTGATAGCCGTTAAGTTATCCACACCGGAGTATCCCTCCCCGCCAGCGGGAGAGATACTTCAGGAAGCGGCGCTGGCTGCTACTGTGGATGGAACCGGCGGCCGCCGCTGCTGGAAACAAGACCGGCAGAGCACAGGACGACCTTGCGTGGGTTTAAAGGGAACGGTGGTTTCGGTGGCGCACTCCGAACAGACCGTCCGGGTCTCGGTGCGCACCCCATTGCCAGTTCCGGCCACGCGCTTAATTTTGCACTGTTTGCAACGCTTTGGATCGTTTTTGAATTGCTTATCGTGAAAGAAGAGTTGTTCGCCGGCGGTAAAGACAAAGTCGTTACCACAATCTGAACATTTCAGTATCTTGTCGATGAAATCCATTACGCGTCCCCCCGAGCATGCCTTGGAATTTTCAGTATTCCGTCGACGAAGCGCTCAATTGGCATCGTGTCACCAACCAGCTGATTCGTCTGTCATTCGACAACTTTCCTCGCACCCACCAAATACGGGAATGCGAGGGGAAATGGTGCCTAACAACCTCTTTTCGCAAATTCTTTGAAGACTACGGGATTGCCGGCCTACCGCATACTTCGCAACTCGGTAGGCCGGCATTGCAGGGTTAATCCTGCTCTTTTCTTGCTTTTTTACGATTCCGCTTGCGCGCCAGCGCTTCCTTTACGCGACGGCGCTCGCCAGGCTTCAGGTAGAAGGAGTGACGCTTCACTTCCTTGATAATGTCTTCCTGCTGAACCTTGCGCTTAAAACGGCGCAATGCATTTTCAAGCGGCTCGCCTTCCTGCACGCGAACCTCTGCCAAATGAACCACACCTCCAAACAGTCCCAATTGGGTTCTATAAGCTTACGTTACCTTTGAGGTATGGAGTCAAGCTTAATCAGCATCTTGTACAGCATTTTCCCTACCTCACAAGAAGGAATTCCTCATGGTACGGTCCTATCTCGGTCATAAGCCGGTCATTCCCGGCTCCTGCTACGTCGACTTTTCTGCCCAGGTTGTGGGGCAAGTCGAGCTGGGGGAGCACGCCAGCGTGTGGATGAATGCGGTCTTGCGCGGCGATGTGCACTCCATACACCTGGGCGCCTACAGCAATGTACAGGACTGCGCCGTGTTGCACGGCATGCGCTACAAACATCCGGTCAAGGTCGGCGATTGGGTAACCATCGGACACAATGCGACGGTTCACGGGTGCGTCATCGAAGATGCCTGCCTGATCGGTATGGGCGCGACGATCCTCAACAACGTGACGATTGGCGAGGGTTCTATTATCGCTGCCGGTGCGGTGGTTACGGAGAACACGGTGGTGCCAGCGAACACGCTCTGGGCCGGTGTACCGGCCAAAGAGCGGCGCAGGCTCGACCCCAACGATCGTGAGTCGATTCTGCAGTATGCCCGGAATTATGTGGAGTACACCGCGACTTACCTCAAGGAACGGGAAAAGTGGTAGCTCCTGCGGCTCCAAAGAGCTCTGGTTCCCTCACAAAGAACGGGCGAAGTGGCCGAGGGAAAGAAACAGCAGGTCCCTCCACTACGCTGCGCTCCGGTCGGGATGACAATTTTGTTGTGAGAATTGGCCTTCGCCCCGGTTAACGCGACTAGCAGCCGGCGGCACAACAAAATTGTCGTTCAGAAAGTCTTTCCCCAAGCCCGCAGAACCTCCCTCCGAGTGGAACTCATGGAAGGGCGCCTGTATTCTGGAAAGAGTTGGATACTTCAGCACTTATGAGCATTTTGCAAGCCGTCCGGGGCACCCGGGACCTGCTGCCTCCGGAAACCGAACTCTGGAACCACATCGAAACCACAGCGCGGCAGGTTTTCGAGCGCTATTCCTTCGGCGAGATCCGCACGCCCATTTTTGAGGACACACAGCTCTTCTCCCGCGGAGTTGGGGAGGAAACCGATATTGTTTCCAAGGAAATGTATACCTTCACCCCGGAAGCGCGAATCCAGGGCGAATCGGTGCAATCGCTGACTCTGCGTCCGGAAAATACCGCCGGCGTAGTGCGCGCCTACATTGAACGCCAGCTGGGCGAGGCCGGCCAACTGCAGAAGCTCTACTACATCGGGCCCCAGTTTCGCCGCGAACGGCCGCAAAGGGGCCGCTACCGCCAGTTCTTTCAGATTGGCGCTGAGGTCATCGGACCGCCCAGTGCGGGCAGCGAATCGCCGTTGCGCGATGCTGAAGTGCTGGAAATGCTGGCCACCTTGCTCAGCGAACTGGGGATTACGGGCTGGAGGCTGCTGCTCAACTCCGTGGGCTCGGCGACCGACAGGCCGCGATACGTGCAGGCCCTGCGTGCGGCCCTGGAACCAGTGGTGTCGCGCATGTGCGAGGATTGCCAGCGGCGCGCAGTGACCAACCCGCTGCGCGTCCTCGATTGCAAGCATGCGGAAGACCAGCCCATCATCGCCACGCTGCCCCGTATCTGGGACTCACTCGATGAGGGTTCCAAGGAACATTTCGCCGCCGTTTGCACTGCTCTCGATGCCTGCGGAGTGCCGTACGAGCATGAACATCGCCTGGTGCGCGGACTCGACTACTACACCCGGACGACGTTCGAGTTCGTTTACGACGAGCCAGGTGAGGGTGGACTTGGATCACAAAACGCCCTGCTGGGCGGCGGACGCTACGACGGGCTCTCGGAAGCGATCGGCGGCCCCAAAGCGCCGGGAATTGGATTTGCCATTGGCGAAGATCGCCTGGTGCTGGTCCTCGAGGCACAAGGCAGGCATACGCCCCAGCTGGCAGCGGCCTATATCGCTCCGCTGGGCGACCGGATGAACCCCGCGGCGTTGGCTTTGGCCCGGGAGCTGCGCGCCACCGGCTTACGCACGGAACTAGGCGATGGATCGTTTCGACTAAAGAAATCGTTCGAGGCGGCAAACAAAGTGGCGCGCGCCATCGTGATTCTCGGCGAGGACGAGGCCGCCTCCGGTATCTTGACGGTAAAGCACTTCGCCACCGGTGAGCAGTTCAAGGTTCCCCGGGCCCAACTCGGCCAGAAGCTGGCCTCGCTTCTCGCCCCTCCAACTTCAAATTAGGACATCCGCATTGCTCGACTTTCTAGGCACTCTTCAACGCACGCACACTTGTGGGCAGCTCCGCGCACAACAAGCCGGGGAACAGGTCATCCTCATGGGGTGGGTAAACCGCCGCCGCGACCATGGCAACCTGATCTTTCTGGATCTGCGTGACCGTACCGGAATCACGCAAATCGTCCTGGACCGGGACCTGACCCCGGAGGGCCACGCCAAGGCCGAACAGGTGCGGCCGGAATACGTGGTGGCTGTAGTGGGCAAGGTGCGGCTGCGCGGCCGGGATGTGATCAACCCCAAGATGGCAACCGGTGAGGTCGAGGTGGCCGCTGAGCAGTTGCTGGTGTTGAACGATTCCAGGGTGCCCCCGTTCTCGCCTGCCGAGGAGGCCATCGCCAACGAGGAGCTGCGCCTCAAATATCGCTACATCGATCTGCGCCGGCAGCAAATGCAGCAGAATTTTGAACTGCGCCACAAGATCACCCGTGCGGTGCGGGAGAGCCTGTCGAATCAGGGCTTTCTGGAAATCGAGACCCCGTTTATGACGCGTTCCACCCCGGAAGGCGCGCGCGACTACCTGGTCCCCAGCAGGGTGCACGGCGGCCACTTCTACGCCTTGCCGCAATCGCCCCAGTTATTCAAGCAGATCCTCATGATCTCGGGCTTCGACCGCTATTTCCAGATTGTGCGCTGCTTCCGCGATGAAGATCTGCGCGCCGACCGGCAACCGGAGTTCACCCAGGTCGACCTCGAAATGTCGTTCGTACGCCAGGAAGACGTCTTCCTGGTAGTGGAGAATTTCTTGCGCGAAGCTTTTGCCGCGGTGGGTGTGGTTCTGTCTACTCCCTTTCCCCGCATCACCTACGACGAGGCCATGCGGCGCTACGGCATTGACAAGCCCGACCTGCGGATGCCCGGGTTGATTGACGTTCGCTCAGCGTTCCGCGACGAGGACTTGCAGGTGCTGGCCATCGATCCCACGCTTCCGATGGTTTTGGTGTGCATCCCCCGGGTGGGAGAGCTTTCCCGCAAGGAGCGGGATGACAACCGGCCCCTCTTCGACGCCAGCAAGGGTGCGAAGCTCATTGACGACTGGAAGCGGCTGGAAAAGAGCTTTCCCGAAGCAGTCAGGAAGATACGCGAACTGGCGCCCGCACGGGTAGAGGGCGAAGCTGAGGATCTGCTGGTCCTGGTGGCGGGCGATACCGCCACCCATGTGCAGGCGAGCGACACCAAGACGCAAGGGCACCTCTCCGAGCGCGAGATCGGCGTGTATGCGGCGGCGGGGAATCTGCGCGTAGAGTTGGCCCGGCGATATGCCGACCGGCATAAGACATCCGTCATGACCGATCAGGTGGTCGAATCCCCGGAGCGGCTCCTGGGCCAGCAGGTCGCCGGAGACAAGGCCTTCCGGCCCATCTGGGTGACGGATTTTCCCATGTTTGAATTTGACAAGGAGTCGCAACGCTGGCTCCCCGCCCATCACCCGTTCACTTCGCCGCACGAGGAGGACATGGGGAGGCTGGTCTCTGATCCGGCCTCGGTACGCGCGCGCTACTACGACCTGGCGATGAACGGGCTGGAGCTGGGCTCTGGTTCGATTCGTATCCACCGCCAGGATGTACAGCAGGAGATATTCCGCGCCCTGGGCATGAGCGAAGATGAGGCTCGGTCGCGCTTCGGGTTCTTCCTGGAAGCACTGACCTATGGGACTCCACCCCATGGGGGAATTGCATTGGGGCTAGACCGCATTGCGATGATCCTGGCCGGGGCACAAAGCCTGCGCGAGGTCATCGCCTTTCCCAAGACCGCCAAGGCCATCGACTTGATGGTCGATGCGCCCACCCCGGTCAGCCCGCAGCAGCTGCGGGAATTGCACATCCGGACCACGAGCTGAGCGGTTTGAACTCAGTCCACCGGGGGCTGCCTCACAGTCGACCTAATACGAACGGGACCCGCGCCCTATTACCTTCTTTGGGTTCTGCTGGGCCAGAGACCCCGCCCTTTCAGTTCATCCACTTGCGGTCGTTGGGGTCGCGCTTTTCGTCGGGGTCGATATAGCGGCCTTCGCTGTCGAAGCGGACATCGCGGTTCTGCTTGCGCATATACACCTCGAACTTACGCGAGGCACGGCGGCGCTTCCAGCGGTAGTAATTGTTGCGCAGGCTGAAGAAGGCTTCGCTTAAGCCCGTGCTCATCGCCCGGCGGGGGGCGCGGCGGGCGAAAAGGAAGCCGATCAATGCGCCGCTAAGAATAACGAAGTAGGCGAGCGGAGGCCCTCCGGAGAGCAGCAGAGCAACCTCGACAAGCATGTAAACGATGACCAGATATTTGGCCCTGATGGCCAGCGGCAGCGGGAACATGTAAATCTCGAGGTCGCCAAAGAGCACGGCGAAGGCGGCGAGCAGTCCGAACAGCGCGCCGTCGGCGCTGCTGGTAGTGGACAAGGGACTGGAATGAAAAACGTTGGTGAAGCTAAGCGCGCTCCCAATAAGGGCCCCGCCAACCGCGCACGAAAAGTAAATCTCCAGAAGCCAGCGGCTTCCCTTGGAAGTTTCGAGATAGGACCCGATGAACCACAATGTGAGCATGTTGAATACGACCTGCAACACGCCGGCATTCAGGAAGCTGTACGTCACCAGCTGCCATACCCATCCGTGCAGCAGCAGCACCGGAGTAAGCGAAAAATAGCTGAGAACCACCAGCGCCATGCGCGGCGCCGCGAATTGCAGGATCAGCAATAAAAAGAAGACAGCGACATTAGCCAGTACCAGTTGGCTGGTGACGCCGCGAAAGCTCGGAAATGAAAGGGCGGAGAAACCGGTGCGGGGAAAGCGTGCCATCAGTTCTTCTATAGGACTTCTTCTTAAGACTAACGCGTTTTCACCACCGCCGTGACACCAGACTCGAATGCCCCGCCGGATCGGTATAAGCACACGCTGTGGAGCACCCGGCGTAGCGCCCAAGCCGGTGACTAGAACACGCTTTTGCTCTCGCTGGGTCCTTTCCTCGCAGAACGGCGTATACGTTAGTAATGAGCGTCGGCTAGGAAAGCGGTGACACCAGCAGCACGAGCAGAAGATTCGTATTCTTTTTCAACCCTTGGTCGCCGTTCGCGGTACGATTTGTTGTCTCGGTTGGAGTTCCTTGACGTCCGGGGTGTTCTCCCGGAAACTAGCCAAGCCGCATCTTGGTGGCGGTCATCACCAATATATTAATGCTCCGTGAAAGGAGAGCTGTATGCCAGTCTGTCAGGAATGCGAGAGCGTTCTCGATTTTGACCCCGACGAAGTGGAAGAAGGTGACATCGTGGTCTGCGATGAATGCGGCACTGAGTTCGAAGTCGTCGCCACCGAACCGCTCGAACTCTCCCAAGTGGACGAGGAAGGCTACGAAGACGACGAAGAAGAAGTAGCCGACGAGGAAGAGGAATGAGGCTTGTATTTCGTAACGGGTCCCGGTGGCCGTGGCTCTTGCTGCTTCTAGCGTTAACTGCAAGCTGGGCACCAGGTTTTGCCCAAAGCATTGGACAGTCGGAGCGGGTGGTACAAGGTATAGTGCGGGACTCGAGCGACCAGCCACAGGCGAACGCCGTTGTCTACCTGCAGGACCAGAAAAGCCTGGAGGTAAGAACGTATATCACTGAGGCGGACGGCCGCTACCGTTTTGGGGAGCTGAGTTCAGAAGTGGATTATCAGCTCTGGGCAGAGTACAAAGGACACAAGTCAAAAACCAGATCCATAAGCTCCTTCGACAGCAAGAAGCAATTTACCTTTGATCTGAAAATCGACACATCCAAGTAGACAATTTGGGGGCACGCCCGGAACACATACTTGTGTGCCCCTTTATTTATATGCTTTCTATTCGTGTTCGAGGCGCTTCCAGTTAACCAGGTCTCCCAGCGTGGTGGTGGAGCTTGAAACCGGCTGCTTGTAGGCTTCCACATCCGCCCGGCTGGCTTCTTCGCCTACCGCACGCAAGCTGAGTCCGACCTTCTTCTCATCCTGATTCATCTTGATGATCTTGAAGTCATGCTCCTGCCCAGCTTCCAGCTTGATCGGCTGGCCCATAGTGTCGGCAGCTTCGGAAACGTGGCACAGTCCTTCGACGCCTTCGGCAATCTCGATGAAAGCTCCGAATTGCGCCGTGCGCAGTACTTTGCCCTTGACCACATCACCGACGCGATGCTGGGCAAAGAAGGTCTCCCAAACATCCGGCTGCAGCTGCTTGATGCCGAGCGACAGACGGCGGTTCTCTGCTTCCACCCCGAGCACCACGGCACGGACCTTCTCACCCTTCTTGAGAATCTCGGAAGGATGCTTCACGCGCTTGGTCCAGCTCAGGTTGCTCACGTGCACCAAGCCGTCGATGCCGTCTTCAATCTCGATGAAGGCGCCAAAGTCGGTAAGATTCCGCACCCGGCCTTCTACAATCGTGCCGGCCGGATAACGCTCCGAGAGATGCTCCCAGGGGTTCTCGAGCAACTGCTTCATCCCCAACGAAATACGGCGGTCGTTGGGATTGACGCTGAGCACTACAGTCTCTACCTCGTCACCCGGCTTGACCAGCTTGGAAGGATGCTTCATCCGCTTCGACCAAGTCATCTCCGAGACATGCACCAGCCCCTCGATGCCCTGCTCCAGCTCGACAAAGGAGCCGTAGTCGGTCACGCTGAGCACCCGGCCGCGCACGCGCGCCCCGATGGGATAGCGTTCGACAGCATCGAGCCAGGGATCGGGTGTGAGCTGCTTGAAGCCTAACGAAACGCGCTGCTTCTCACGGTCGAACTTGAGCACTTTGACCTGGATCTCGTCGCCGACGTTTACCAGGTCGCGGGGATGGGTGAGCCGTCCCCAGGACATATCCGTTATATGTAACAGTCCATCGATTCCGCCCAAGTCGACAAAAGCGCCGTAGTCGGTCAGGTTCTTCACTGTGCCGGTAAGGATGGCGCCTTCTTCCAGATGCTCGAGCGTCAGGCTGCGCTTGGTGGTCTGCTCCTCTTCCAACAACTCCTTGCGGGAAACGACCACGTTGCCGCGCTTCTTATTCAACTTGATGACGCGCACTTCGATCTGCTGGCCGATGTAACCGTCCAGATTCCGCACCGGACGGATTTCCAGTTGGGAGCCGGGCAGAAAGGCCTTGATACCGATGTCAACGGTGAGCCCACCCTTGACGCGTCCCAATACTGTGCCCATCACCGGAGTCTTGTCGTTGGCGGCGCGCTCGATTGCATCCCAAACCCGATGCCGCTGCGCCTTGTCGTAGCTGAGCAGGAAGCCGCCTTCAGCTTCTTCGCGCTCCACCACCACTTCGACCGTATCGCCCGCCCTGAGCTTGGGGTGACCGTTGTGATCCAGCACCTGCTCCAGAGGAATCAGCCCTTCGGACTTGAGCCCGACGTCAACCACCACATGCTTGTCCGTCAGCTTGATGACGGTACCAGTGACGACGTTATCGTCATAGGCCTGGGCAGCGGCTTCGGCGGCTTGTTCGCGGTCAAACGATTCCAGCGCCGCGGCGAAGTCTTCCATGCCGGTCAGTTCAGATTCTTCCCCACCGGAGTGGGTAACAACTGGCTTGGGATCGACGACGAGGTGCGGCACGCTGGGGGCTACAGCTTGCGGGTTGCGGGTTAATTCCTCAGACGGGTCAAAATGATCCGCCGGTGCATCAAGCGTTGGGGTTTGCAATTCGGTGTTCAGGGGTGTGCTCTCGGTTCGTTCAGGATTTAGGACGTCTGCCATGAATGCCAGCTCCGGATTCTCGATCGGCGACTCCCGATCCGTCCACCACTACGGTTCTTCATGAATCGCGCTGTCCTGGTCCTAATAGACTTAGCCAAGGCTCCCCGAGATTCATTCCCGCAGCTACTTCGCCAGACTATTTTGCAGGCATGGTCGGCGAAGCAGGGGCACCGTAGAGCTTATCCCATCCACCAGCAAACGTTCGGAGGGAGACTGTTAGTGTAGCCGGACAGAATGGCTTGGCACTTAAATCAATCTCCGGTAGGAGCATCCGGGAGGGGGGTAAAGCAAGAGCGGCGATGGACGTCTACGCCGAATCCTCTACGTAGACCCTTCATACACAACTATAGCAATCGCCGGGAAAGCATGTCAACGAACTCCTGGTCAATTCGACCTGCGCGAAAAGTGCTGGAAATGCCTATTTTTATTGATTTGTAACCCGCTGGTGGTTACTGGCTTCTGCGCTCATTCGGCGGGCGCAATTGCGTACCCCAACGCTCCGTATACTTGAACCGCATGGACTATTTGTGGACGCCCTGGCGCTTTCCTTACCTGGTCGATACCGATCCTGGCGCGCGCAAGGGCGTGCCCGAGGCGTTGGCTGCCTGGCCCGGTGACTGTCACTGCGTCTTTTGCAACCTCATCGCGGCCACTCGGTTTGCAGTCGAGCAGGGCGGCTCCGCAGTAGATGCCGATCGCGCGGCCAATATCGTGTTGCGGGCAGAGCATAGCTTTATCGTTCTGAACGCCTTCCCTTACTCTTCCGGGCACGTCATGATTGTGCCGTTTGCCCACCAGGAGTCCCTGGCCGGCCTGGACCGGGCGACGGCGCTCGAGATCATGACGCTGGCGCAACGCACCGACGCCGTTCTACGCCGTGTCTACACCCCGGACGGGATCAATCTGGGTCTTAACCTGGGTAAGGCGGCGGGTGCCGGGGTGGCGGGACACCTGCACATGCATGTACTTCCACGCTGGCTGGGCGATTCCAACTTTATGACGGTCATTGCGGAGACGCGGGTGCTTCCGGAGATGCTGGAGACTACCTGGGAAAGGCTGCGGGAAGGGTTCGCTCGCGATTGACCCTAACTAAGTGCCTAACCGCGAAAACTCTGCCCTAACGGCGAACCGCAGGTCCCTCCACTACGCTACGCTCCGGTCGGGATGACAATTCTGTTGTGCCCGCAAGAGCTTCAGCGAGAAATACTTGGCCCTGCAACAGAATTGTCATCCCGACCGGAGCGTAGCGTAGTGGAGGGACCTGCGGTTCGCCTTTAGTACAAAGCCAAAGTCGTGGTTGGGGGCAGGATGCGTGGTCAGGGTAGAGTCTCGGCGGGGAGATTTGGGGCATCGACCAGCTCCGAATCCTCCAGATCCAGAATCTCCTGCTGCGCCAACTCTATTAGTCCCTGGGGCAGCTGCTTGGTCGGCTTGACGCCAAGAGCCTTCAGCATTTCCGCCTGGCGGATCACATTGCCCTTTCCGCTGTGCAGCTTTGACATGGCATCAGAGTAGCTTCGCTGCGCGCTGTCGAGCCGGTTGCCCACTTCGCTGAAGTCGGCCACAAAGCTGGCTAGCTTGTTGTAGAGATCCGCGCCCTTGCGGGCAATCTCCTCCACATTTTGCTTTTGCTGCTCCTGCCGCCAGAGAGAAGCAACCGTTCGCAAGACAAAAAGCAGCGTGCTGGGACTGACCAGCAAGACATTTCGCTGCCACGCCTGCTCCCACAGCTTTTCATCCCGCGAAATAGCCAGCATGAAAGCCGGCTCAATGGGGAGAAACATGATCACGAAATCAAGCGAATTGAGACCATACAGTGTCTGATAATTCTTTTCTGCCAATCCCCGGATATGCGCCCGCACGGAGCTAGCATGGCTCTCCGCAGCCAGGGATCGTGCCGCATCGTTTTCTGCAATACTGTGAGCTTCGTAGTGAATCAGGGAAACCTTGGAGTCGATGACCAGGTGACGCTCACCCGGCAGATGGATCACCACGTCCGGCTGAGCTCGTTTGCCGTTCTCGCCTGCGTAGTTTTCCTGGGCGTGGTATTCGTGCCCCGGACGCAGCCCGGCGGCCTGCAAAATCCGTTCCAGAATTAATTCTCCCCATGCGCCCTGGGCCTTACTGGAACCGCGCAGAGCGCTGGCCAGGTTGTTCGCCTGTTCGGCGAACCGGGTATTCGACTGAAAGAGCTTGTCGATCTGAGCGCTGAGATGCACGCCCCCTCTTACTTGCTCCAAGCGCGCAGCTTCGATCCTGCTCTGAAAGTCCTCCAGGCGGGCCTTGAGAGGCTCGAGAACCTGACCCAAACCGGCTTGGTTCTGCTCCGCAAAACGGCTGGATTTTTCCTCAAGCACCTGGCTGGCGAGGGACTTGAATGTCTCCGGCAGATCGACGCGCATCTGCTCCACCACGCGTTCCGTCGCTGCATGGCGCTCTTCAAGCCGGGCGATGGTGGCCTTCTGGGTCGCACCCTCCGTGCGTGCCTGGTCAAGATGGGCGCGAGCTTCAGCCAACTGGTCGAGAAGGGTTCTTGAGGACTTCTCCAAGCTCGCGCGCTCCGCATTACTGCGAGTACGCTCAAAATACGTGGCCAACGCGATGCCGGCGACGAAGGCGCCGACGGCGGCAAAAACGAGAGTGATCATACCGGGGAACATCGCCATCTTCTTTTTCTGACTTTACTCGCCCGGAAGCGAAAGATGCTGAGGGAAACAACTGCCGGGCCTGTGGAAGGGGTTTTCATACTAGGTGCCTCGCTGTAACTGTAAAACCCGCACAGTGCCGCGCTTTACACCACTTGGGGCGCTCAGTAGACTGGAAACTTTGGGGCCGTGAACTGCGCGGGTTGCGGGTTAGGCCGTTTTTCCTGTTGATGTCTCCTGCCAGACATTGGCTTCCGGCACAGAGGGTCCCGCTGGTCCCCTCTGCTAAGCCCGAGTCCTTTTCTGCGGCAGGTGGCACCTGGAGGAAAACCGGACCGCCTGCCGCACCGCCTTCCCGGACCGTTCACCTAACACTGCGGGGCGTGAGCCCTCTAACAAGTTGTTTCTATAGACAGGAGAACGGCATGGCAACAGCAGCAGTCGAAGAGAAGGTCAAGCAGATTATCGTCGAGCAACTTCAGGTGGATGAGGCTGAAGTGACTCCCAGTGCATCATTTCAGGAAGATCTGGGCGCTGACTCGCTCGACGTGGTCGAACTTGTGATGCAGTTCGAGGAAGCCTTTGACCTGGAAATACCGGACGAAGATGCAGAAAAAATCAAAACCGTGAAAGACGCTACCGAATACATCGAGAAGAACGCGAAAGGCAGTAAGTGATTTGGCAAGAAGGGTCGTCGTTACAGGCATCGGGTTGTTATGCGGAGTAGGAAATACCGCGCCCGAAGTCTGGGATAACCTGCTAGACGGCAAGAGCGGAATGGCTCCCATCACCAGCTTCGATACAACGGGTTTTCCCGTTACCTTCGCGGCTGAAGTGAAGAACTTCAACCCACTGAATTTCGTGGACAAGAAGGAAGCGCGCAAGATGGGGCGCTTTATCCATTTCGCGCTTGCCGCTACCCAGGAAGCACTGCACCATTCAGGACTGAAGATCGGGCCCGAAAACGCCGAGCGGGTGGGCGTGCACATCGGTTCCGGTATCGGCGGATTCGATGTGATCGAGCGGGAGCACAGCGCCATGCTTCATGGCGGCCCGCGTAAGATTTCACCGTTTTTTATTCCCGGGACCATTGTGAACCTGGCGGCCGGCCAGGTGAGCATCCGCTACGGGGCGTTGGGGCCGAATGAGGCGACGTCCACGGCCTGCACCACCAGCGCACATTCCGTGGGCAACGCCTTTCGCACCATCGAACGGGACGATGCGGACGTCATGATCGCCGGCGGTGCTGAGGCTGCCATTACGCCCATGGGTGTGGGCGGCTTCGCCGCCATGCGCGCCCTCTCTACGCGCAACGACGATCCGGAACATGCCTGCCGCCCATTCGACAAAGACCGCGACGGCTTTGTGGTCGGGGAAGGAGCCGGCATTCTGATCCTCGAGGAGTTGGAGCACGCCCGCGCCCGGGAAGCGAAGATCCTGGCCGAGATTATCGGTTACGGCATGAGCGCGGACGCATACCACATCACCAGCATGGCGCCCCATGGAGAGGGATGTTTGCGGGCGATGAAAAATGCCCTGCGCAGCGCCAATCTCGAACCCTCCGCGGTGGACTATGTAAATGCTCATGCAACTTCTACCCCGCTGGGAGACGCTCTGGAAACTGCGGCCATCAAGTCGCTTTTCGGTGAACACGCGACCAGTGGGAAACTACGCGTCAGCTCTACCAAGTCCATGACCGGCCATCTGCTGGGCGGCGCGGGTGGATTGGAGGCAGGCATCACGATCATGGCCCTGCAACGTCAAGTCGTGCCTCCAACCACCAATCTCGACGACCCTGATCCGGCGTGCGACCTCAACTACATCGCCAATAAGCCGGAGGCCGCCAAGATAGAGGTGGCTCTTTCGAACTCGTTCGGCTTCGGCGGGACCAATGGCGCCCTTATCTTCCGCCGCTGGCCGGAATAAGATCCCGGTTACTTCCAGAATCAAAGACAGAATCCAACGGAATCCATGCGCGAGCGTACGCCTCGAGACCTGCCACTTTAGTGGTATGTGGGATGAAACTCTTGGTTCGTCAAAGGTTTATCGCAAGGGAATAGCTCTCAGTCGTGGGATCATAAGCGGTAGAGCATTGCACTTCTGCTCTTATACGCCAGAAGTGAAAAAGGCTACGACCACGCGAGGGAAGCGAGGCATATTGAAGCGAGTCGCCACAGGATTAGCTTGCGTTTTTGTCGCCACAGCTTCGTTCGCGGCTTGCCCCAACACCATGCCCGCCTCCCGGGAGATGAAGGATTCCGAGGTGGTTGTGATCGGCACCGTGATGTCGTCCCGGCAGGTACCTCAGTCCTGGGACAGCCTGGATGGCACCAACTATGTCGTGCATATCGACCGAAAGGTCAAGGGCAAGCAAACGGGCGAGATCACTATCTTCAGCGAGCATAGCGACGACGGCTTCAGCCTGGAGGCCGGCAAACAGTACCTGCTTTTTCTCACCAACAACTACCAGCACTGGGTGGTAAATAAGTGCGGGAACTCCGGCCTCCTGGATGAGGAGAGCAAGGGGATCCGGCAGATGGTCCACGCCGCGGGCCAGTAAGCCGGCGTTTCTCGTTTCATCCATCCGCTACATCTTTAAATGAAAGTGCAGGCCGCACTCCCCAACAGCCAATCGCTGCCACTTTTTCCCTAACAAAGGGCACGTGACTGTTTCCTAAAGAGAGGCGCCGTTTGCGCCTGGTACTCCAGCGCAAACGAAGGTACCGCCCTGCTCTGCCCCGTTGCGCCATGAATGGAATCCCTGGGCACGCAATATCTGCCACGTTCTTAGTGGCAGATATTGCAAACAAGAGGCTTACTCATCCTGCCTTTGCCCTCCCATTACCATCGGCCAGCATGCCTCCTCCGAAGTAAGGGCGTTTCAAAACAATACAATTGCCATCCCCCATTGGACACGGCAATCTACCACTTAAGCAGTACACATACAACTTTAGTCGTAACGCAAAAATTTTATTCGTGACCCTAGGAGGGTTTGTGAAAAAGCTTGCAATTGCATTGTTTCTCTGCATGAGTGCCGCCACCGGGTTCTCCCAATGCAAGACAGAACATATTAGTGCCCGCGAGGAGATGCGGATGGCATCTGCCGTGGTTGTGGGCACAGTGACGGCGGCGCAACCAGCACCGGAAGTGTGGGACTTCCTGGATGGAGTGAACTACACGGTGCGCGTGGACTCCAAGATCCGGGGCAAGATCCACCCCAATACCGAAGTCACGGTTTTCAGCGAGAACAGCCCTCGCTTCTTCCCCATGTATGTGGGCGGCCAATACATACTCTATCTGCAACCGCAGTACGGCCGGAATGAGGTCGACAACTGTGGCAATTCGCACCAGACCGGCGGAAGCGAGTCTGCAGCGACCAAGCAGCCAAGACTGAAGGCCAGCAGAGGTTTCTAACTTTGCAACACTGTTAATCTGCCTTGGAGAGAGGGGTACCGCGCTCGCGGTACCCCTTCCATTTTGGCTCGCTATTGCAGCAAGGTACCGTTTTCCGGTTCGGTCTTGGCCTCTTCCGGCGGAATAACAACCGCTGCCGCGACCTTATCTTCGTCCTCAAGATGCAGCAGCCTGACACCCTGGGTCGAACGACCGGCGGCACGGATGGTCTTGGTGTCAATGCGGATGATCTTGCCGTACTGGCTGATAACCATCAGCTCCGAACTGTCGTCGACCAGCAGGATGGCACTCACCTTGCCGTTGCGGGCAGTCGTTTTCACATTGATGACGCCACGGCCGCCGCGGGTCTGCAAGCGGTACTCGTCAACATCGGTGCGTTTTCCATAGCCCTGCTCGGTAATCGAAAGAATCAATGACGGTGAGTGCCCGCCGTTGCCGTTCTTTTTACGTTCGAGCGGGGTGGCGGCAAGACCGACCAGGTAATCGCCCTTCATCAGATCGATGCCGCGCACGCCATAAGCAGGGCGGCCCATGGAGCGTACGTCGTTCTCGCCGAAGCGAATAGCCATGCCCGCATGGGTCGCCAGAAAGATGATCTGGTTGCCATCGGTGCGGCAAGCGCCAATCAATTCGTCATCGTCGTCGATGCCTATGGCAATAATGCCGCGCGCCATCACATTGGAAAAGTCCTTAAGCGGCGTCTTCTTGACCGTGCCCTTACGGGTGGCGAAGAAAATGAACTTGCCGTCCTCTTCCAGGTTGCGCACAGGCAGGATTGTGCGGACGCTCTCTCCTTGCTGCAGATTGAGCAGGCTGGCCATCGACTTGCCTTTGCCGGCAGCGCCGACGTCGGGAATTTCATACACTTTGAGCCAATACACCCGCCCCGTGTTGGTGAAGCAAAGCAAATAAGCGTGGGTAGAGTCGACGATGAGCTGGGAGACAAAGTCCTCTTCCCGTGTCTTCATACCCAGCCGGCCCGTGCCCCCACGCCGCTGCTGGCGGTAGATGGAGATCGGCGTGCGCTTCAGATAACCCGAATGAGAAACAGTGACGGCGACCTGTTCGTCCGCAATCAGGTCTTCCAGCTGCAGCTCGGCCGTTTCATCGAGGATCTGGGTGCGTCGTTCATCACCAAAGTCCTTACGCACCGCTTCCAGCTCCTTAATGATCAGGGCGCGCAGCTTCGCTTCGGAGGCCAGGATGGCTTCATACTCCGCAATGCGTTCACGCACCTCGGTTAGTTCCTTAAGAATTTCGTCCGTGGAAAGCTGGGTGAGGCGGTAGAGCTGCAATTCGAGGATAGCGTCGATCTGGCGATAGGTCAGACCGGGCTCTCTCTCCGGCCCCGTGACCACGCCCAGGTCGAGCTTGATCACAATATCCTTGGACAGCGAAAAACGGCGCAGATTCTCTCGTGCTTCGGCACGCGATCCCGAACCACGGATGATCCGGATGACCTGGTCGATGTTGTCCAGGGCGATTTTGTAGCCTTCGAGGATGTGTTCGCGTTCGCGAGCTTTCTTGAGCAGGAAGGACGTTCGCCGGCGAACCACCTCGACCCGGTGATTGATAAAGTGACGGATCGCATCATGCAGGGCGAGCTCGCGCGGCTGGCCATTTACCACCGCCAGAAAGATCATGGAGAAGCTCTCTTGCATCTGGGTGTGCTTGTAGAGCTGGTTCAGGACAATCTGTGCTTCCGCGCCCCGCTTGAGCCCGATAACGATGCGCATCCCGTCGCGGTCACTCTCGTCGCGGAAGTCGTCTTCGGCAATATCGGTGATTACTTTTTCGTTGATCAGCTCGGCGATACGCTCGATCAGTTTGGACTTGTTCACCTGGTAGGGAATCTCGGTCACGATGATGGCCTGCCGGCCACCCTTTAGCTGCTCAATCGCCGCCTTGGCCCGCATGAGGAAGCGTCCCCGGCCGGTCTTGTAGGCTTGGGCAATGCCTCCGCGGCCGTAGATAAAGCCGCCGGTGGGGAAGTCGGGTCCTTGCACGTGCTGCAAAACTTCGGCCAAGCCAGCCTGGGGATTCTTAACCAGCTCAATGGTGGCGCTGATCACTTCGGTCAGGTTGTGGGGAGGGATGTTGGTCGCCATGCCGACCGCAATCCCATTCGATCCGTTCACAATCAGGTTGGGGATGCGCGTCGGCAGCACGCTGGGTTCGGTTGTGCTTTCGTCGTAGTTAGGAACAAAGTCAACCGTGTCTTGATCGATGTCGGCCAACATCTGACCGGCGATGCGCGTCATGCGGCATTCGGTGTAGCGCATGGCCGCGGGCGGATCGCCGTCCACGGAGCCGAAGTTGCCCTGGCCATCGATCATGGGGTAGCGCATGCTGAAGGGCTGCGCCAGCCGCACCATGGTGTCGTAGATAGCCGAGTCGCCGTGCGGGTGATACACGCCCATGGCCTGACCGACCACCTTGGCGCACTTGGCGTACTTTTTGTTGAATTCCAGTCCCATGCCATGCAGGGTGTAAAGAATCCTGCGATGCACTGGCTTGAAGCCGTCTCGAATGTCGGGGAGCGCACGCCCGATGATGACCGACATGGAGTAGTCGAGATACGACCGCTTCATCTCATCTTCAATGTTGATGGGGATGAGGCGAGTTCCCGGGCCGTCGGGCGGATTGCCGTCGCTGCCGTTGGGACCTAGAGGAAGGAGAGGATTCTGATCGTCTGCCATAAGAGGTGGGCCTTAGACGGGGATTAGCTGTCCGAACGGCGGAATTGCCTGCGGAGAACGTTTGCGAGGTTCGCGCAATCTGCGGCCAAGGTCTACCTTGATGATACGTCTTTCAGGGCCGCCCAGCAAGCTGTCGGGGCCAATCTAAGTCTTTTTATTCTAATAATTTGTGCATAGTAATCGAGGGGGTTATTTGGCCCTCTACGGGAGCGAAAAAATACTCAGAGCGACTTGAAGAATCAGCAGCGAACCAGCTACCACCAGGAGAACCGGACGATAGCGTGTCTCGAGAAAATCGGCGAAGACCCCGGCGATGAAAGTGAACAGAAAGGGGAGCGCCCAGAGCGTGGGCTCGCTGGCAATGCCGGGGGTGATGAGGGTAAAGAACAGCAGGGCCAGAAGCAAAGGGACAGTATTGCCGAAGTAGCGCGATCTGCGGGTCGGCAGATAGAGCAGCAGGGCGGTGGCCGCAGCCAAGGTTACCGCCGAATTAGGCAAACTGAGTAGCCAGTGGCCAGCCGGCTCAAGAGAAAACCAGATGCGCCCGGCGCCGCTGCGAAAGAAGTAACTGAATGCGTCTGGGCTGAAATCGTAGGAAGCGAAGACCAGGAGCAATGTGCCGATCGTAGCCGCCATCATGATGGGAACGATATAGGCGCGGCGGCCGACAGCCAGATAGGCCATAAAGCCAAACGCCAGCAGCAGGGCGATTAAAAAGGCGGCAACATGCGAGGCCGCCGTAAAAGCAAGGGTGAGCGTGAGCAGCACGATGCGCGATCGCCATTTTTTGGGCGGGCCCTGCATGGCATGCGCCACCCCCATCGCCGTATAGAGCGAGGCGAAGAGTCCAAATGCGGTGAGGATTTCGTTGTTGGGATAAGTACAGGCGTGAACGACCGCAGGACAAAAGCAGTAAAAAGCCAGCGCTATAAACCCGCCGGGATTGCCAAACAGCCGACGCGTTACCCACCACAGCGCGCCCCCGAGCAAAACTCCCGTGAAGAGGAAACCGCTATGCAGCAGCACCAGGACATAACCAAGTTCGTGGCGCATCTCCCAGGTGGAAGTGTCCTGGCCCTGCCCAGCCACGATGCGCTGCAAGGTCAGTGGCAGCCCGGCAACACGGTATCCCAACGTGCCGTCCTGAATATTGCCGCAGCTTGTGAAGTAGCCCACCAGGGGATTTGGCCGCTCCCACATTTCGCGCCCGCAGCGAGCGAAGTCGTAATCCCGCGAGGTGAGCGTTTGGCGATGAAAAACCCAGAGGCACTGTGCCACCAGCAGCAGTAACAGCAGAGCTGCGAGTTGTTGCGGACGTTTGAACTTGAAGCCGGAGAGCTTGGCCATGAATGGTGATTTCTTTTTAGAGCTTGGGCAATGTGAAGTGAGTTTGGGGCAAATATTTTCCTGCATTGGGAAACCCGAAGAGACGCCCGTAGCTGGTGTAGCCGGTTTCGCTGCACCAGAACCAGACCAGCTTCCACACCGGGAGATTGGGGGGCCAGGGCGCCGCATGCATTTCCCAGGCCAGAGGATAGTGGCTGAAGATGAGGCTGGCGCGGCGCAGATGGCTAGGCGAGCTCACCACCAGCGCTGAGCTCCAACCGTGAGCCTGCATAATTTTGTACGAGTAATACGCGTTCTGGATGGTATTCCGCGATTCACCTTCGACGAAAAGTGCGTCATCGGGCACACCCTCGGACCGTGCAAACTGCGACATCACCTGGGCCTCGACAAACCGGTTCTGTACTGCGCCTCCGGTCATCAGCAGACGGGGCGCAACGCCGGCGTGATACTGCCGGATCGCTTCCAGTACGCGCGATCGGGCGACCGAGGCGATGGAGCCATCTGCATTCGCCGGGTTGCCCAACACCACAATCACATCGAATTGGTGTTGCTGCGTATCGCTCATGGGAATGGAAAAGTAGAGGATGACTACGCAGGCAATCGCTGTCGCCAGCACAATGCCTAAGATGCGTGCGATACGAAGACGGTCCTGCCCTGTTGTTGGAACCATAGATGAACTGATTTTAGCGAGTCTGCGGGGATGTTCTGTTTCTATGGTGAGGAAGTGAAATCAAACGAGAGCGCTTTACCGCGGTCAACCGGCATAAGCCCGGACCTCTCGTGCAATCTTTCCCTCTTGCTCAGTCCTGGCTTTCGTCAGGTCGAAACTTTGCTGCAAATTCAACCAAAACTCAGGGCTTGTCCCGAAATAGCGGGCCAGACGAAGAGACGTCTCTGGAGTAATGGCGCGGCGCCCATGCACGATCTCCCCAATGCGCGTTGCCGGGACGTGTATGTCCATCGCGAGCTTATGCTGGCTAATCTCGAGCGGCTTTAGGAACTCCTCCAGCAGAACTTCACGGGGATGAGTCGTAACCCGCTGAAACGCCCACCCTGTTTCGGGCCTCTTAACTCGACGCATGTCTTCTTTCCTTGATCGACCAGTGACATTGATCATAAACGTCAACCGGAAAATGGACCCGCTTTCCGCGACTCGCTCACTTGCTGCTACTCTGATGCCAATGTCTGTGGGTAGAAGTGATTCAGAGCGGCTGGTCTCCGCCGACCGTGGCGAAGACGACAACTCGTTCGAGCTGAAGCTGCGACCGAAATGGCTGAGGGAGTTCATTGGCCAGGAGAAGGCCAAGGAGCAACTGGCGATTGCGCTTGCGGCCGCGAAGTCGCGGGGCGAAGCTCTGGACCATGTGCTGCTGTTTGGACCGCCGGGTTTGGGTAAGACGACTCTGGCGACCATTATCGCCAACGAGATGGATGTGGGCTTTCAGCAGACCTCTGGCCCAGCACTGCAGATCCAGGGCGATCTGACTGCAATCCTGACCAACTTGCGGGATCGCCAAGTGCTCTTCCTGGACGAGATTCACCGCCTGCAGCCGGTGCTCGAAGAAAAACTGTACACGGCGCTCGAAGATTACAAGCTGGACATCATCATCGGGCAGGGGCCGGCTGCCCGGACCCACGTGATGGAGATCAAGCCGTTCACCTTCATTGCCGCCACCACCCGGCCGGGGCTGCTCTCGTCCCCCTTGCGGTCACGCTTTGGCATCCTGTTACGGCTTGAGTTCTACACCGAAGATGAGCTGCGCTACATCGTCGAGCGCTCGGCAGAAGTGCTGCAAGTGCCCATCGATCGGGACGGAGCCACAGAGATCGCAGTGCGCTCGCGAGGAACACCCCGCATCGCCAACCGGCTGCTGCGCCGGGTGCGTGACTACGCCCAGGTGCGGGGCACGGGCAGCATCGACCGCGCAACAGCGGAGGCTGCCTTGAAGCTGCATGGAGTCGATGCGCACGGCTTTGACGAGCTTGATCGTCGCCTGCTGCTGACCATCATCGAGAAATACGACGGAGGCCCGGTTGGGCTAAACACGCTGGCCGCCAGCCTGGCGGAGGAAGAGGATGCTTTGGAAGAGGTGTATGAACCTTTTCTGATCCAGATCGGCTTTCTCGACCGCACGCCGCGGGGGCGCGTGGCAACCCGGCTGGCCTATGAACACTTCGGCCTTCCGTTGCCCCGCAGACAGACTCCGCTTTTCTGATCCAGCGTGACCACGGCTCGCGGAAAAAAGTCTTGAACGTTGGTCACGGCTTTCAAGACACCCTTCGTGAGGGAACGAGACGATGACCTCCTGTTCCTTTTTGGTTCGCTAGGGCACAGACCCCTACCGCGACCTTCGTTCAGAGCCTTTCCGCGGCCCTGCTCAGGGTATGGACCATCGCTTCGTCTTAGCTGCTCAGGAATGTTTCGACAGAGCGTAGCCTGATGGAGAGCGATCTGGTGTTGTAATCTTGGCCCGTGGCCCCACTGCTCGAGGTTGACCATCTCTCCATTTATTTTCGCGACCAGGCCGTGGTTCGCGATCTGAGTTTTTCGGTCGGGCAGGGCGAGGTATTAGGGCTGGTCGGCGAGTCAGGATCGGGCAAATCGCTTACCTCTTTGTCCATCCTGCGGCTGTTGGATGGCTCCGCGCGGGTGGAAGGTGCGATCCGTTTCGAAGGCACAGACCTGTTGACCCTCAAGCCGGAGCAGATGCGTCATTATCGCGGCCGCAAGATCGCCATGATCTTCCAGGAGCCGATGACGGCGCTCAATCCGGTCATGCCGGTTGGGCGGCAGATTGCCGAAGCCATCGAAACCCATCAACCGGAATTGGGGCGTAAACAAGTACTCAAAGCGGTCGTGGAAGCGATGGACGCGGTGGCCATTGCCGAGCCGGAGAAGCGCTTGCGCGATTATCCCCACCAGTTCTCCGGGGGCCAGCGGCAGCGCCTGCTCATCGCCATGGCGCTGGTGAACCATCCGCTGTTGTTGATCGCCGATGAACCCACCACTGCCCTCGACGTCACCGTGCAGGCGCAGATCTTGCTTTTGCTCAAAGCGCTGCAACAACGGAACGGCCTGGGTATGCTGTTCATTTCTCATGACTTGGCCGTGGTGGCACAGATCGCCGACCGGGTGGCGGTGATGCGCCGGGGCATGCTACTCGAAACCGGCACCCGCGACCAGGTCTTTCTCGATCCACGGCATGCCTACACCAAGAGTCTGCTGGGCGCGGTGCCTACCCTCACCACCGATCGGGACCAGCCGCTGGCGACCTTGGCCGCAGCCGTCGACGGCGCGTCCGGAACTTTGGTCGAACAGGCCCCGGGCCATTGGGTACGCTGCATCCAACCTGTCTGATAGTCTGGTTGTTTGCGGCTGATTTCAGGGAGCGCGAGGCCCCCTTAAAGATGTGCCGCGGTACCCCACGGCGGCTGACTCCATGCGCGCTCTACTTATTTCCGACATCCACGCCAACATCGATGCCCTAGAGGCCGTTCTCGACGCCGCGCCGGAGCACGACGTGGTCTGGAACCTGGGCGATGTTGTGGGTTACGGGGCGGCACCGAACGAAGTGATTGAGCGCGTGCGCGGCTTGGGCGAGACCTTTGTGCGTGGCAATCACGACCGCGCTTGCAGCGGCCAACTTTCGCTGGAGGATTTCAACCCCGTGGCCAGCCGCGCCGCGCGCTGGACCCGGCAAGTGCTCACCCCGGAACACGTTGATTGGCTACAGCATATGGCTCGTGGACCGGTTACGCCGGATGGCCCCCAGGTAAGCTGCATGCACGGCTCGTATCTCGACGAAGACGAATACCTGCTCTCCGTGCGCGATGCGAGACTGCCGCTAAAGCAGGCGGAGACCCGCATCAATTTCTTTGGCCATACTCATTTGCAGGGCGGCTTTGCCACCAATGGCGAGGACTGGTTCAAGCTCGACCCGGTTTACTCGAATGATGAGGAAGCGGATGTGTCGGAATTGGTGCTGGTTCCGGGCGCGCGCTATTTGATCAATCCTGGTTCCGTGGGCCAGCCCCGGGACAATGACCGCCGCGCCGCCTACGCGCTCTATGACGATCAGCGCATGATGGTTGAATTCCGCCGCGTGCCCTATGATTTCCGCTTGGCCCAGATGCGCATTATGCGTGCCGGGCTCCCTGACCAGTTGGCCATGCGGCTCAGCTTCGGACGCTGAAAAAGAGACCGCAGGTCTCTCAACGGGAGCCGCGACTACTCGGCGTTTTCTGCCTTGACGGTGACCTTCACGTGCGCCGTCACTTCGCGGTGCAACTTGACCGGCACGTGGAACTCACCCAACTGGCGCAGCGGCTCTTCCAACTGCAGCTTGCGACGGTCGATGGTAAAGCCCTTCTGCTCCAGTTGCTGCGCGATCTCGCCTGCAGTGACAGAGCCGAAGAGATGATCGTTCTCGCCCACCTTGCGCTCGAAGACCAGCTCGACCTGGTTGAGTTGGTTGACCAGTAGCTCCGCCTCAGACTTCTCCCTTGCCGAGCGGCGCACAGAAGCCTGCTTCATCTGCTCGATCACCGCTTTATTGCCAGGCGTCGCTTCCATGGCGAGCTTCTTGGGCAGCAGAAAATTCCGGCCGTAGCCTTCAGCCACCTTCACCACATCGCCGCGGTGGCCAAGCTTGTTGACATCTTCTTTCAGTATGACTTCCATGACTCGATCTCCTGGTGCGCTCTAGCATTTTCAGTTCTGGTCTCTACAAAGCAACCACTGCCTTGGCGGCTTTTCCCCAAGAAAAGACGCACCTCGCTGCTCTCACCGATTCAGCGCAGAAGTGAAAATGCTCAGTAGCGGGCGGCAAAGGGCAGCAAAGCAATGTTGCGAGCCTGCTTGATGGCACGCGCCAGCCCCCGCTGATGCGTGGTGCAAACGCCGGTGAGGCGGCGAGGCACAATCTTGCCCCGCTCAGCAACAAATTGCTGCAGCAAACGCACATCGCGATAGTGGATGGCGTCGATCTTCTCTACGCAGAACTTGCAGACCTTCTTACGGCGAAAGAACTTGCGTCCACCGCCCCCAGGACCACTGGGGCGGCCGGCAGGCGGCCGTCCGCCAGGTCCGGAAGATCCGGGCCCCGAACCCTCGGGCCGCGACGTGCTTGGTGCGCTTGGCGTGCTAATTTCGTCAGCCATAATTTTTCCTATTCCTTCTGTTAAAAAATTTCTTAGGCGCTGGCCGCTTCTGCTGCCGGTGCCGGCGCGGGTGCGGCCTCAACAGGAGCCGCAGGCGCTGCCGCCGGCTGAGCGCTGAGCTTCTTGCGCGTGGCGCGGATGGCTTTGATCTTGGCCACTCGCTTCTCTTCTTCGTCCATGCGGACGGAGATGAACTTGATCACCGGCTCGGAAACGCGCAGCCGGCGCTCGATCTCACCTACCAGCGAACCGTCAGCGAGGATCGTCAGCAGCACATAGTTGCCGTCGTTGAACTTCTTGACGGTGTAGGCAAGCTTGCGGCGGCCGAGCTTCTCGAGCGACTTGATGCTGCCGCCACCGTGGGTGATGTTGGCCTCCAGCCCGGCTATCAGCTTGTCGAGATCCTCGTCCAGAATGTCAGGACGAACGATAAACATAATTTCGTACGTGCGTTGCATAGCTGTTCTCCAATTCTTCCTACTCGTCGCCTGTTTCGCGGCGATTGAACTCGTTCATTGCCGGGCCGGGCCCTTTAGCCAGCACCATCTCTACTGCCTGCGCCGTGCGATCCAGAACCTCATCAAGGATCGTCAACTGCGCCTTGCGCATGGGCGTGAGCACATAATCCTTACGCCCCCGCCGCGCCCTCTCCGCCGCCTCATCCCCCGGGGGAGCAACCCCGATGCGAATCCGCAACCACTCTTCGCTACCCAAGGCGCCGGAGATCGACTTGACCCCGTTATGCCCACCGGAACTGCCCCGTTCCCGAATGCGCAGCGAGCCTAGGGGAAGTGCGATCTCGTCATAAATCACGATCAGATCGCACGCCGGGTCGGCATCGAACTCGCTCACCAACGCATGAACCGAAATGCCGCTCAGGTTCATGTAGGTCTCCGGCTTGGCCAAAACCACTTCTCTGCCGGCGATACGGGTAGTGGCCGTCAGCGCCCGGTGGCGGCGGTTGGCTACCACCACGCCACCCTGTTCCGCCAGCCGGTCGATGGCCAGAAAACCAACATTGTGCGGTGTGAACTGGTACTCGATGCCTGGGTTCCCCAAACCAACCACCAGGGCCGGACCCTTTTGCTCCCGGTCCACTGCACCTTCGTCCGCAGTCAAGCTCAGAACGTTTACTTCTTGGCGCCCTTTTCGGGGGCCGCCTCCGGAGCGTCGGTCTTGCCCTTCTTGGCCACTTCGGGCTCCGCCGGAGCCGCAGCAACCACGGCATCGACCGCCGGCGCAACTTCTTCCTTGATCGCCACTACGTGAGCTACCGTTGCGCTTTCGTCAGTAATGAACTTGAGCTTGCCACCGCGAGGCAAATCGGCCACGCGGATGGAACTGTTCAATCCAAGACCGCTGACATTCAAGTCAATATGGCTGGGAATATCGCCCGGCAGGCACTCGATCTCAACCTCGCGCAACACCTGGTCGAGAATGCCGCCTTGCATCTTGACGCCAACCGGAATTCCTTCCAGCAATATGGGCACCTTCACCCGCATCGCCTTGTCCATAGCGATACGTTTGAGGTCGATGTGCATGAGCTTGCCCTTGATGGGCTCATACTGCCAATCGACGATCATGGCCTTGGTACGGCCGGCGCCGATCTCCAGATCGAAAATCGTGTTGTGGCCGGAATCCGAATGCAGAATGCGGGTGATCTGCTTGGGATCGACTTCGACCGCAATCGCTGGTTCCTTGGCCCCATAAAGGACGCCTGGAATCATACCGGCGACGCGTACCCGGCGGGCCGCATTCTTATTGAACTTGCCCTCGCGGGGCTTTGCTGCAACTACTTCCTGCTCAGCCATACTCTTCTCCTGCATTTCTGACCTGCGTTCGCTAACTAAACAAGGAGCTGACGCTGGTCTCCATGTGAATACTCTCGATCGTGGCTCCTAAGAGGCCGGCGACGGAGAGTACTTTGATCTTTCCCTGCCGTTCCAGCTTCTGCGCCTCTTCGCGCAGCGGGATCGAGTCCGTGACAATTACTTCCTGCAGCCGCGAGTTGCTGATGCGCTCGATGGCTGGTCCTGACAGCACCGCATGCGATGCTGCCGCATACACTTTAACTGCTCCGGCATCGAGCAGCGCATGCGCCGTCTTGACCAGAGTGCCCGCGGTATCGATGATGTCGTCGATGATCAGGCAGGTCCTTCCCTGCACATCGCCGATCACGTTCATCACCTCGGTCACGTTCAGATCCGTGCGCCGCTTATCCACGATGGCCAACGGAGCCTGCATCTTGGTGGCAAAAAACCGCGCCCGTTCCACACCACCCGCGTCCGGTGAAACCACCGTAAGATCGGGCAGGTTCAACTCCCGGAAGTAGCTCACCATTACCGGACTGGCGAACATGTGATCGACCGGAATGTTAAAGAACCCCTGGATCTGCGCCGCATGCAGGTCCATAAATAACGCCCGGTTGGCGCCGGCGGTGGTCAGCAAATCGGCCACCAACTTGGAGGAGATCGCCACTCGCCCCCTGTCCTTACGGTCCTGCCGGGCATATCCGTAATACGGCACGACTACTGTGATTCGCCCCGCGGAGGCGCGCCTAATCGCGTCCATCATGATCAGCAATTCCACCAGGTGCTGATCCACCGGGAAACAAGTCGGCTGCACGATAAAAACATCCACGCCGCGGACGTTCTCGAGCAACTGAAAGTAAATCTCTCCGTCGGAAAAACGCTGCAGCTTGCTCTCTCCCAGCTGCACGCCGACGTGGGTACAAATATCCTCGGCCAATTTGCGGTTGGCGGAACCGGCAAAGATCTTGAACCGCTTGTCTTCGCTTAAGCGCCCGGCGCGCTTGCGCTCCGGTTTCACCTTGCCCGGCGCCACTAGCTCCTGGGTTATGCTCCCAACCTCTTGTTGCGGGGTGGGAACCGTCAGAACACTGGATTCTCCCTTCACACGAACCTCCCAAGCTGGTTTGCTTTGGTTGTTCCGCCTGATTGTCGGGCCACGGAATGCTCCACCGTGACAGGAACTAGCTACTTCCCAAAAAACTGGCTGGGCGACTAGGAGTCGAACCTAGACAAAGTGCTCCAAAGGCACTTGACCTACCATTAGTCGATCGCCCAACTGGATGCGACGGACGATTTCGCGCTACGGCCCGTCAGCCACCATCATAGTGCGCCAGTAATCGCCCCGAGGCAACGTCCTGGTGACCAAGCCGGTTACGGCATGCCGCTCCAGCCGCTCGAAAGCCGCCTGCGCCGCTCCAGAAGTTGGGTAGAGCCCAAAAAGGGCTGAACCGGACCCGGAAAGGCCTGCATAGAGAGCCGCGTCCTCCGAGCTGGAGCCGCCCACAAGAATGCGCTTGATTTCACCGAGAAAGGGATGCTGAGGAAAGACGACCTGTTCGAAGTCGTTTTCGATCCCGGTTCGGACAAGCGCGAGAAGCGGATCCTCGGCCCGGTCTTCTCTCGTATTTACAGCTTCGGAGAAGACACCGGAGGAGTGCGGTTCGCCAAATGCAACAGCGATCGACCGACTCAACTCTCCGATTGTAGCTGAGGGGGGCGTCGTGGTCAACGCATGCCGGGAGTCCCAGTCGCGGAAGGCCTGGGGGGTCGAAACCCCGACGGCGGGCAATGCGATCACGCAAGGCAGGGAGGCAATGTCGGGAAGAGGATAGACCTCCTCCCCGCGTCCCACCCCGACCACCGCGCCACCCAGCAGAAACAGAGGTACGTCAGAGCCGATCTCCGCCGCCACCAGCAGGCGCTCTGGAGGCGATAACCGGCGATCGAGTTGGTGCTCCAGTCCGATGAGCGCGGCGACGGCGTTCGCCGAGCCGGCGCCAAGGCCGCCTTGCAGGGGCAATTGCTTGTCGATGTGAATGTGAACCTCGGCCCGGAGATTGAGCATGTCGAGGCAGCGCTCGACCATTCGCCAAGCCGTATTGCGCCCATCGGTGGGCACGCGCGGATCGCTGCTACTGAGGGTGATGCAAGTCGCGGCAGCCATCCGCGCTTCTACGGTCACCCACTCGTGAAGCGCCAGGGTTTGGTACACGGTAGTGAGCTGGTGGAACCCATCCGGACGCAAAGGGCCAATAGCCAGGCCCAAATTGATCTTGGTATGCGAGCGAACGCTGGTGGGCATCCCTCCGATTCTAGTCCGCGAGGACAGGGAAAAAACTTTGGTGGGCTTCGCCCGTCTTCTTCAACCCACGTACGCCGAGGCGAACGTCCAGTTCCTAATGGGTTCTGTTGGAAGACTGGCTCCCGGCTGGTCGAGTTCTTACGCAAACACTAGAGCCCTCATCCGTCCTTCCACAGAGCGGCACGGTACTTTAAGTGCTCGCTTACACCATTCGGCTATTGCCAATCTTAGGTGCAGAAGACGACACTCTTCTCGATGCAGCCCTTCCCCGAGAAAATGATAGAGATCGGCATGATCGTAGCCGGTGCGGTGGGTCTGTTGATCCTGATCGCCCCCACCTTCGGCTTAAAGCCGAGGCCTACGGCGGATGGATGGCGCTTCCCGGTAAAACCAACCTGCCTTCTCCTTTACTATCTGGCCCTGACCGGCGGAATCGGCGCGGTGGCTTTTGGAGCAGCGCACCTTCTGGCTTCCGGCAACTCCAACTGGATAGGCTGGACCAGCTTCGGCATCGGATTTTTCCTAGTTCCGGTGGTGTTGGCCGATTGGCCGGAACCACTGATCCTGGACGGGCAAGGTCTCCTCGAGCGCGGCTGTGCCTCCACCCGTATCCGCTGGCAAGAACTGAAGCATGTGCAGCAGTACCGCATTCGCTGCGACCGCGGCGTGGTGATCCATGGGGCAGACGGCAAGGAGCTGGTGGTCGCTGATATCGCGTATGACTCCGAGGCTGTGCTTGACTGCCTATTGCGCTGGCGCACAGTTCCGTATTATTCGCTGCAGGACGAAATGCGTCCGATCTCCATCCTTAGTGACCGTTATTCGCAGTAATGAGTTAACCTCGCTTCACCCCCTCTTCCCGCCAAAAATCCAGTATTTCTCCTGATACGTGACCGGGCCAACAAGGGCTGGAGATAGTTCACGTACTCCTGCGCGGTGAGAAGATAGTAGAGAACACTTGCGCGACAGACCGGGCAGGCTCCGGAAGTAAGGAAACCAAAACTATGCAGTCGATGAGTTCCGTGGAAACGGCACGATGCTGAGAACCATTTCCACCCATGTATTTCTGCGCCAGAGGCTGCATCCGGGATTGCTGGAGGCCCTGGCCAAAGGAGGCGCGCAGGCAATCGAGGTGTTTGCCGCCCGCCACCATTTCGACTACACCAGCAAACCTCATGTGAAGGAAATTGCTTTGTGGTTCGCGGCCAACCCCGTAGAACCTTTTTCCATGCACATGCCGCTCTTTGGGGACGCCGAGATGGGGCGCAGCGGCGCCCCTGCGGTCAATGTAGTGCATCCGGAGAAGTCCCGGCGCATCGACGCCATGGATGAGATCAAGCGAGCCCTTGAGGCCGCAGAAGAGATGCCCCTGCGCTACCTTGTTCTGCACCTGGGAGAACGGGAAGACAGTTGGAGCCCGCGGTCACTCGAAAATGCCATGACAGCGATCGAGCATCTGCAGGCCTTTTCCCGGCCGTTGGGGGTAAAGCTTTTGCTGGAAAACCTCACCAACGAGGTGACCGAAGCGCCCAACCTGGTGGAGATCCTGCGCATTGGACACTTCAAAGACGTTGGGATCTGTCTGGACTTGGGCCACGCCCACATGGGCGGTGGCATTCCCGCGGCCATCGCCGAGTTGAAGCCGCTCATCCGGACGACCCATATCCATGACAACCACGGCCAGAAAGACGAACATCTATGGCCCGGGGACGGAACCATTGCCTGGGCGGAGACGATGGAGGAACTGCGCACAGCTCCGCAGTTGTCCGCTGCTGTGCTGGAGATCAATTACCTACCCGAGGATTCGCCGGAGCACGTAGCCACCCGCGCTGCGGAAACCTTCAAGATGCTGGAGCTGTAAGGCAGTTTCGCAATTACTGTGGCCTGATAGAGATCGCGAGGTGTGGTTTTCCTTGGAAGAAAACCACGAAAAGGCCTATCACTTCGGTTTACACCAATTGCGAAACAGCTGTAGCAGCGCGACAACGTTCCTAGAGATTGAGAAATGGCGGAAGAACCTAGAGACGAATTGCCCGTAGCGGAACCAGTGACCGCTCCATTGGCCACCATCGCTACCCTGGACCAGCACGAGGGGCAAGCAGTAACGCTGCGCGGGTGGCTCTACAATCTGCGTGCCAGCGGGAAACTGCTCTTTCCCATCTTTCGCGACGGCACGGGTACCGTGCAGGGCATAGTGCCCAAAGCCGCGGTGCCGGCGGAGGTCTTTGAGCGAGTACGCGGCCTGACCCACGAATCAAGCGTCATCGTGACCGGCAGGGTGAGAGCGGATGCGCGTGCACCCGGTGGTTATGAGCTGGATGTCGACAACGTGGAAGTGCTGCAGCGCGTGAGCGAAGAGGAACCCTTCCCCATCACGCTGAAGGAGCACGGCGTTGAGTTCCTCATGGAGCACCGCCACCTGTGGATCCGGACTCCGCGGCAGTCGGCCATCTTGCGCATTCGCGCCGAAATCATCAAGGCAGCGCGCGACTATCTCGACGATCACGGCTTTGTCCTGACCGATCCGCCGATTCTCACCCCGGCTGCCTGCGAAGGCACCAGCACGCTGTTTCCCGTTGAATATTTCGGCGACGAAGCGTACCTGACCCAGAGCGGCCAACTCTATATCGAAAGCACGGCGATGGCGTTGGGCAAGGTCTATTCCTTTGGACCCACCTTTCGCGCCGAGAAGTCAAAGACCCGGCGGCATCTGACGGAGTTCTGGATGGTGGAACCGGAGATGGCTTTCGCCACGCTGGACGATCTGATGGTGCTGGCGGAGGAGTTTCTCAGCTTTCTGATCGAGCGAGTGCTGAACCGGAGGCTCCTGGACTTGAAGGTGCTGGGACGCGATATCGCCAGGCTGGAGGCCGTGCGGCCACCCTTTCCACGAGTCAGCTACGACCAGGCCGTCAGCATGCTTGACGATGCCCTTACCCGTGGCTTGATTGAGTCGAAGTTTGTCTACGGGAACGACTTTGGATCGCCGGACGAGACCTATCTCTCCTCCCAGTTCGATCGCCCGGTGATGGTGCACCGCTACCCCGCCGCGGTGAAGGCGTTCTACATGGAACCAGACCCTGAAAACCCCAGCCTTGCGCTGTGCGTCGACGTGCTGGCGCCGGAGGGCTATGGCGAAGTAATCGGTGGTTCGCAGCGTGTCGCCTCTTACGAACTGCTGAAGAAGCGGATCGAGGAACACCAGTTGCCGCTTGAAGCTTTTTCCTGGTATCTGGATTTGCGCCGCTATGGATCGGTTCCCCACGCCGGCTTCGGCATGGGCATCGAGCGCGTGGTGGCCTGGATCTGCGGGTTGGAGCATGTGCGCGAGACCATTCCATTCGCGCGGACTCTCAACCGGATCTATCCCTGAGAACATGGCACGGGACGGGAATCTGATTTCGACCGGGCGGCCGCGCGCTGCCGGATCTTTGCACGGTGGGGTCCAGTCCCTTCCGCCGCGCCACATACGCATCCTCGGTGTCCCTCTCGACCTCGGCCAATCGCGCCGCGGGGTTGATATGGGGCCTTCGGCAGTCCGGGTAGCTGGACTCCAAGCGAGGCTCGCGGCTCTGGGCCACGTGGTCACCGACGGCGGAAATGTACCTGTAGCGATTGCTGAAACCCGGGCAGAGGGCGAGCCGAATGCAAAATACATCAAGGAGATCAGCGAAACCTGCGAGCGAGTGGCCGGAATCGTAGTGCAGACGCTTGAGGAAGGCGTCACCCCTCTGCTGCTCGGAGGAGATCATTCCGTTGCCGCGGGTTCCGTCTCCGGGTTGGCGGAGTTTTACCGCCGTCGAAATCAGAAGGTTGGCCTACTGTGGATCGACGCTCACTCCGACATCAACACTCCTGAGACTTCACCCAGCGGCAACGTGCATGGCATGCCGCTGGCCGCGCTGCTCGGCCTGGGGCCGGAGCCGCTGTCGGATATTTTCGGTTGGCAGCCAAAGATCGACCCGGAGAACACGGTGCTGATCGGAGTGCGCGATATCGACGCGACGGAGAAGGAAAACATCCGCCGCGCCGGTATCTCCGAGGTGTACACCATGCGCGACATCGACGAGCGGGGGATGCGGACGGTGATGGAAGAAGCCTTGCGTGCAGCCGGGCGAGGCACAGCCGGTTACCACGTCTCGCTGGATATGGACTGGATCGATCCGGAAGACGCGCCCGGCGTGGGCACGCCCGTACGCGGCGGCGCCACCTATCGCGAAGCGCACCTGGCTATGGAGATCCTGGCTGACCATGGACGATTGCTGAGCTTTGAGGTGGCCGAGGTCAACCCGGTCATTGATGAGCACAATCGAACCGCCGAGCTGGCGGTGGAGTTGATCTGCTCCGCGTTCGGAAAGAAGATTCTCTGACCGGAATCCAGGAGTTGCAACCCCGTTGCACCGGCAAGCGTCTAGGTAGCCATGGAAATCGAGCTGCACAGGTTGGTCGGCCGCCAGATTATCGTTATGGGCCCCAGCTTTATCGACAACGATAAGCTGGAGAGCGTAAAGCTGCTGGCAGTGGAAGAAGCCGGCATCTGGATCGAGAGTCAGAATGCGGTCGACAGAGTCGTCGGTAGACTACAAAAGAAGCCTTCCTCGTCGAGTCTTGCATTCTTCGTCCCCTACGGGCAGATTGTCACCATCCTGGCCGGCTTTGAACCCACCGGTCTTGATGTAACCGGAACCGCATCCGTCAGGGATTCATCAACAGATACGCGGGATTGAGCAGACCTGTGGGGGGATAGATTTCCTGGTGGGACCCTGGGATCACCCCAGAGCGTCATGGCCAAAGCCAGGTCATCTTCGTTCCACTGGCTGAAACCGAGACGATCGGTGGTCAAAAGGTAAGTGCGACATCCACTCACTGCTATCCTCGAGTGCTTTCAGCGATTTGTCTAAACCGCTCGACGATGGGGCGAGCATCTCCGGCGTGCCACGCCAACTCGGTATTGCTGACTGCTTTTGCCCCGCGCAGTGGAAGGCAAACCACTTCGGGTGAGGCAATGCGGCGGACACATGCAGGAGCGATCGAAACCCCGAGCCCGGCGCCAATCAGGCGCAGGATGCTAAGCCAGTGCGAAGCCTCCTGAACGATTTGCGGACGAAAGCCGTGTTCCTCGCACAGCGTCAACGGCTTCTCATAGGCCCGGGCGCCGGCGCTTCGAGGATAGTAGATAAATGGTTCGTCGCGCAGCACTGCAGGAGAGATGCTCTTATGCCTGGCGCAGGAGTGGGTTGCCGGCAGCACGGCGACGAAGGGTTCTGACATTATGGTGGTTACTTCCAAGCCTTCCACCGGGTCCCCGTCGCGCAGAATCCCGGCATCGAGGCTCCCGTTTTCCAGTCCTTCCGTCACCAGGGCGGTGAAGGACTCGTGCAGGTGCAGCCTTACTCGCGGGTAAGCTTCACAATAGGTACGGAAGATGCCAGGCAACGTCGAGAGCATTGCCGAACCAATAAAACCGATATGAAGAGAGCCGACGTCCCCACGTCCGATGCTGCGCGTCTCGTCGATGTCGCGCTGCACGTTGCGCAGCGTCCTTTGTGCGCGCTGCAGTAACGCTTCGCCGGCAACGGTAAGGCTGACCGAGCGGGAAGTGCGGAGGAAGAGTGGATATCCCAGCAACTCCTCGAGCTTGCGAATCTGTTGCGAAAGCGGCGGCTGGGCGAGATGCAGGCGGGCCGCTGCGCGGCCGAAGTGGAGCTCTTCTGCAACCGCAACAAAGTAACGTAGGTGCCGCAGTTCTATATCGCGATCCATATGCTGGACATCTTAGTTCAGCGAAACAAGATATTGGACGTAATCGATCTAAGAAGGCAGACTGCAAATAAGGAGCAAACCGCGATGGCGATGCGCGAAGAAGAGATGCGGACTTCTGGTGGAGAGCGTGGAGCGGCCCTGCCGGAGATCGAGATTCGACCGCTGGAGAAAGGAGAAGACGCAACTGCGTTCCGGACCCTGAATGAAGAATGGATCACGCGCTATTTCACGCTGGAGAAGAAAGACCGGGAAACACTGGGCGACCCGGGGAAAATGATTCTCGGGAAGGGCGGGCACATCTTCATGGCTTATCTCGGTGATCAAGCTGTGGGCTGCGTGGCATTGATTCCCATCGGCGACGCTGTCTATGAACTGTCGAAGATGGCGGTGTCGCCGGAGCTGCGTGGTTTGGGGGTTGGCCGGCGATTGCTGCAGTACGCGATCGCTCAAGCGAAACTGATCGGGGCCAAATCATTGTTCCTGGGCAGCAATGCAAAGCTGGCAAACGCGGTGCATCTCTATGAGTCGGTCGGCTTTCGCCACGTGCCACCGGAGAAGATCCCTCCCATGCCCTATTCGCGGGCCAATGTCTTTATGGAGATGCCCCTCTGATTGAAACATCGATGGTTCATGGCTTCATTTGGAGGCGATTATGCGTCAACTGACGACGCCAGATCGGGGACAATAGAAATGACCTATGCGAAAACCCCTACTTGCACTGGCCGTTTCAGCCTTTGGCATCGGCACCTCGGAATTCATCATTATGGGGTTGTTGCCGGATCTTGCCCACAGCTTCCAGGTGAGCATTCCCAAGACGGGGATTCTGGTCTCCGGCTACGCGCTTAGCGTCACCCTCGGTTCGCCGCTGGTCGCGCTGGCGTTGTCCAGGATGGACCGCAAACGTGCACTACTCATCCTGATGGGTATGTTCACGGCGGGCAACGGTTTGTGCGCCTTGGCCCCCAGCTTTATGCTGCTGCTCGGCGCACGCATTCTTACTGCACTTTGCCACGGCGCGTTCTTCGGTATCGGCAGCATCGTGGCCTCGCACCTGGTGCCCCGATCGGAGCGTGCCCAGGCCATCGCGCTGATGTTCGCCGGGTTGACGTTGGCTAATGTGCTGGGCGTGCCGGTGGGCACTGCTTTGGGCCAGGCATTCGGATGGCGGTTTGCTTTCTGGGCGTTGGTTCCGATTGGCTTGATCGCCGGTGTGGGCCTGCTGCGTCTGGTGCCTTCACAGCCGCCAGAGCAGTTGCACCTCAAGCATGAGTTGCACGCGGCGCTGCGCCCCCAGGTCCAGCTGGTGCTGGCGCTCAGCACGCTCTCCTCGGTTTCTTTGTTTTGTGTCTTCACCTACATCGCGCCCATTCTCGAGCAGGTGACGCACTTCTCGCCGGGTGCCGTGACCAGGGTGCTTGTGGTCTTCGGCGTGGGCATTACCCTAGGAAACCTGCTCGGCGGCAGACTCGCGGACTGGAAGCAAATGCCGGTGATCATCGGCGGGATCGTGCTGTTGATCGTGATGTTCCTGGCCATGCCGTTGCTTGAGCCCGCCGTAGTGCCGGCAGTGATGATGGTTTTCGTGTGGGGTTGTATCCACTTCGCGGCTGGGGCGCCCCTGCAGGCGCGGATCGTAGACCAAGCAAGGGGCGCTCCGAACCTGGCCTCGACCTTGAACCAGGGTGCGTTCAACCTGGGAAACGCCTTGGGTGCAAGCCTTGGCGGCATCATGCTGACCGAGGGCATCGGCTACCGTTATCTCTCCCTAGGCAGCGCGGCGGTGGCCAGCGTAGCGCTGGTGGTTGCGCTGATCGCGCTGCGGGTGGAGCGCAGCGAGAATGACTCTGCGGAAAAACATCAGATGGCGTCTGTGTGAGAAATGCGTACCTCCCGGGCTTAAAGAGGGTGTGTGGAACTATCCTCTCCAAATTGAGTCCCGGAGGGACGGCTGAGAGTCACACTTGTCCAAATTAGCTTTCGGGGAGCTGCTGTTTCTTTCCCTCAGCCTGAACCCTTGTTGCTGATAAAGGCGCGGATCGCAATATGCTTCGTGATGACTCGACAACCGCTTTCGTTCGCTCTGACTCCTCTCCAATCTTTTCAACAAATTACATAGCCAAAACCTCATCTCTCCCCCTAATTTGGACAGCTATGACTCTCAGCCGTCCCTGCGGGACTCAATTGGGAGAGAGCAGTTCTCACACACCTTCTTGTAATCGTCAAGCACTGTGGCGGGTTTTCCGCCGCATGGGGCCGCACCACAAGATGCAACTTACGTTGTCTTCCGGACCTCTAGAAGACCCATAGAATCAGAACGGCATGAAGAAGAAACTTCGCGTTGGCGTACTCTTTGGCGGGCGTAGTGGAGAGCATGAGGTCTCCCTGCTGTCAGCCGCCTCGGTCCTCAAGGCAATCGACCGCACCCGTTATGAGGTGGTGCCGATCGGCATCACCAAGCAGGGCCGCTGGGTCGTCTCCGGAGACGCCGAGCGGCTGTTGGCGGGGGATTTTCCCGATACCGGGACTCTGCGTGCAGGCGATCCCCAACACACCGCACCAGCCGCGCTGCTGGCCAAGGGACAAGGCGTGATCGTGCCTCCGATGCCGGCCGCGGGCGGTGGCCGCGGCGGCTCTCTGGTGCCCTTCGAAAGAGAGGCCTCTTCGATCTCTCCAGCCCACGAAGTACTGCAATTAGATGTAGTCTTTCCGGTGCTGCATGGGACCTTTGGCGAAGATGGCACCATGCAGGGGCTCTTCGAATTAGCGGGGCTGGCCTACGTCGGCTCCGGGGTTCTGGGCTCGGCAACCGGCATGGACAAAGAAGTCATGAAGCGCCTTTTCCTTGCGGCCGGGTTGCCCATCACCAAGCACGTTACGTTTCTGCGCCGGGAGTGGGAAAAAAGCCCGCGGAAGATCATCGCCAGGCTCGAGTCCGAACTCAAGTATCCGCTCTTTGTTAAGCCCGCGAACCTGGGCTCGTCGGTCGGTATCAGCAAGGCGCATGATCGCAAGGAGCTTGGCCCAGCCATCGAACTGGCAGCTGGTTTCGATCGCAAGATCGTGGTCGAGCAGGCAGTTGGCGGCCGCGGCAACCGGACCACCATGGGAAAGGCGCGCGAGCTCGAAGTCGCGGTCCTGGGCAACGATGAGCCCATAGCTTCCGTCGTAGGGGAGATCGTCCCGGGCAAGGAATTCTATGACTATGAGGCCAAGTATCTCAGCGAAGGCTCACAGGCCATCATTCCTGCCAAGCTAACGAAACAGCAGAGTAAGCAAGTGCAGGCCATGGCACTTGACGCCTTCCGCGCCTGCGACTGCGCGGGCCTGGCGCGCGTGGATTTTCTCCTCGAGGCGGGCGATTCCGGACGGCTCTATCTCAACGAGATCAACACCATGCCGGGCTTTACCTCGATTAGCATGTATCCCAAACTGTGGGAAGCGTCAGGCGTGAAGTATCGCGATCTGATTTCGCGATTGATTGAGCTGGCGTTGGAACGCAAGATGGAACAGGAACAGATCTCCTATTCCCGCTAGGGAACTGAACGGCCCCTCGCCGACTGAGATGCGATCAGAGTAAACTTTGCGGGAGAGGCGAGGAGCACTCCAACGCCATGACCCTGCTCGATGCACCAACCTACGACCCTGCCAAGGCACGTGCGCGCAGGAATATTCTGATCGCGAGCCTCATCACCCTGCTCGTGCTCGCTGGCTTCCTCTGGTATTTCTGGAACTGGCCGCAGGAGCATCGCGTCAATCAATTCTTTGCGGCCATCGAAGCAAAGGACATGCCGAAGGCCTTCGCCATCTGGAACCACGATCCGAACTGGCAACAGCACCTGCAACAATATACGCAGTACCCTTATGGCCGTTTTGTAGTGGATTGGGGCCACTCCAGCGACTGGGGCGACATCAAGACGCATAAGATCGTGATGTCGAAAACAGTAGGCTCAGGCGTGGTGGTCGGGGTCGACATCAACGGAGAAAAGACGCCCGTCTTCCTTTGGGTGGAGCGCAAGTCAAAAACGATTGGCTTCTCGCCAGTCCAGCTTTCAACGGATTAGCTGAGTGCCGCCAGCAGCTTTTCAATACTCGCTGGGTCTTCCGCCTGGCCGCACTTCTGGCTGCGGTCAATCTGTCGCAAGAGCCCGCTAAGCACTCTGCCCGGACCGACCTCAACGAAGTTGGTTACTCCCTCGGCGATGAGCAGCTGCATCGACTCCGTCCAACGAACCGCGCCGGTGACTTGTCGAACCAGTGCGTCGCGCAAAGCTTCCGGTGCGGTCACCATCGTGGCATCGACGTTGACCACGACCGGAACCTTGGCCGGTGAGAATGGAAGGCTCTTGAGTACCGGAGCGAGGGCATCCTGGGCGGCCTGCATAAGGCTGCAATGGAAAGGTGCAGAGACCGGTAGCAGGACAGCGCGGCGGGCTCCACGTTCCTTGGCCAGTCCAATGGCCCGCTCAACCGCCGCGGTCGCTCCGGAGATCACCGTTTGTTCGGGGGCGTTCATGTTGGCCGGCTCGACGGCCGCTGACACCTCCCTCGAGGCATCCTGGCACACGGCGATGACAGAATTGACAGGCATCCCAAGAATGGCGGCCATGGCTCCCTCACCCGCGGGCACGGCCTGCTGCATCAATTGGCCCCGGCGGCGCACCGTGCGGGCAGCGGCGGCAAACTCAATCGCTCCGGCAGCGACGTTGGCCGAGTACTCGCCCAGGGAATGTCCGGCAAAATAATCAGCGGTTGCTCCAGCCGCGGCCAGGACCCGTAGCGCTGCTACCGATACGGTGAAGATCGCCGGCTGGGTGAACTCGGTGAGGCGAAGCTGCTCATCGGGTCCGTTAAAGCAGAGCCCTGCCAAGTCGAAACCTAGCGCCTCATTCGCTTCCTCGAAAGTCTGGCGGGCGATCGGGAAAGCCGCAGCGAGGTCGCGGCCCATGCCGACGCTTTGTGAACCTTGACCAGGGAATAGAAAGGCTGTCTTGACCATTCGTGCAGTGGCTAACGCATTTTTGCTAATACTGTGGTCCGGTGGGATCGGTTATGTGCGGCCATTCTTTGGCGGAATGGCCGCGTTGGGTTCAGTTTCCTGGTCTACACCATTAGCAAAAATGCTCTAACGCAGTGGCTGAATGGGCAGGCCTAAGTCTGGCTCGGATTCAGCGTCCGCCGGCCGGCGGCAGGCAAACTCCTGCTCCAGCCGCTGGTTGATACCGGCTTGGGCGAATTCAGCCGTCACGCGGATACCGTTATAAATGGCGCGGTCATTGGAGGAGCCATGATTCACGATACAAACTCCACGCAGGCCGAGTAGCGGGGCGCCACCGTACTCGGAATAGTCGAGGCGCTTCTTGAAGTCGTTGAATGCTTTGCGGGAAAGCAGCGCGCCTACCTGCGCGGTGACGGTGGAGTTGAGCGATTGGCGCAGTAAATCGCGCACCAGCCGAGCCAGCCCCTCTGACGTCTTAAGCGCTACGTTGCCGACAAAACCGTCGCAGACCACCACATCGGCATTACCGTTGTAAATGTCGCGACCCTCCACGTTACCGATGAAGTTAATGGAGAGCTGCTTGAGCAGGGGAAAAGCCTCGCGGGTAAGATCGTTGCCCTTGCCTTCTTCTTCGCCGATCGAGAGCAAACCCACGCGAGGACGCGGAATCTTGAGCACGCTACGCGCGTACATCTCGCCCATTACGGCGAACTGCTCCAGGTTATGTGGCTTGCAGTCGACGTTGGCGCCGACATCGAGCAGCACACAGCGCGAACCGGAGGAGGTCGGCAGCAGGGTAGACAGAGAAGGACGGTCGACTCCGGGCAACACTCCCAGAACCATTTTGGCCACGGCCATCGCCGCGCCGGTATTGCCGGCAGTAAGAAAGCCGGCAACCCTGTGCTCTTTGACCAGGCGAAGCCCCACACGCATGCTGCTTCCCGGCTTCTTGCGGATCGCGGTGGCCGCCTTCTCATCCATCGTGATCCATTCCGCTGCGGGAACGATTACGATGGGCAGCTGCTCGCCGCCAGTAGCGTCCTCAAGGGCGGCACGCAGACGATCCTCCGGCCCAACCAGATGAACGCGGATCGGGAGCTGACGGCAGGCCAGGATTGCGCCTTTGATCTCGGGGTCCGGAGCCTTGTCCGAGCCCATGGCATCGAGCGCAATATCCGTTAGCGTGGCCACAGATCGGGCTAGGCTTCCTTGGCTTCGAGCACTTCTCGACCCTTGTAAATGCCGCATTTGGGGCAAGCCCTATGAGGTAATTTGCGCTCGTGGCAGTTAGGACATTCCGAGACGGTGATAGGGGTGAGGGCGTCGTGCGAACGGCGCTTGGAGGTGCGGGCCTTGGAGTGGCGCCGCTTTGGATTCGGCATTGCAGATTCCTTTCAGGCGTTCTCCCAGACTGCTGGTCCCGGCGTTACCGGGGATGCCCCCGAAACGGCTGCAGCCTGCGATCGCTTTGAACTTTACGTTTTCATCCTGCTGCGGAGATCGGCCAGCGCTGCCCACCGCGCATCAGCGTGGCCTGCATCGCAAGCACAGGGCTCGGTATTCCGGTTCCGTCCACAGCGAGGGCAGAGTCCCTTGCAATCCTCTTGGCAGAGCGCTCTCGCCGGCAGGGAGAGCAACACCTGCTCGCGCAATACGTCCTCAACCGCAAGACGGCCTCCTTCATAGTACCCGATTTCCGTATCGGAGGTCGAGATAGCGTGCTCCGGGGCGTCCGCGTCGACACCGACGGGACGGAAAAGGAGGTCGAAGTGTTCTTCCAGCCGATGGGTGACAGGATCGAGGCAGCGGGCGCAGGGCATTTCAAAGTTGCCCTGGTAGGCAGCGCGCAAACGGATGTCATGGATCTGGAGGTGGGCCCCCCGATGCTCGGTGAGCAGGTCGGCGCGGCCGCTTACAGGCATACCGTCCAATTGCCGGATGCCGGAGCCATAATCGATGGCGCCGGGGGGAACGGTCTCGCTGAATTCAAGCGGCTGCCGCTCCAGATCGAGCACGGTAATCAGTATGGACATGGCATTCTCACAGTGACTGGGTGATGGCAAGAGGGTCAGACGCGGCTATTTGCGGCGGCATCCCCGGTGGTTTCCTCCGGCTCAAAAGTGATAATAGACGCCGAGGTTGGGCTGCAGGGTGGTTCGCAGCGTACGAGTGTCGATCGAAACCTGGTGAAAATCAGGTGTTTTGTATTTCAACCCGCGAAGCCCGAAGTTCACCCCAAAGCGGGAAAACAAAGGACTTTTCATGCCGGAAAACAAAGGGAATTTGAAGCCCAGAGAGTAGGTGAACTCCGGCAGCAGCTGAGACGGCAGCGAGTTTGGCACCGTCTGATTCAAGTTGGTCAGGGTCCCCGATATGGGGCTGAAGACAATAATCCCGCCGCCCAGGGTCGCGTAGGGCTGAACTCCATAGAAAACAGGTGATTGAAGCAGATAGGAGAAGCTGAGGTCGGTTACGTTGCTCTCCACTTTGACTACGCCCTTGTTGTAAGCCTCGTAGAATTTTGTGTAGCTGAGGTCCGCTTCATATCCTAGCCAGGGGCGATAGGGTTGGCGAAAACTGACCAGGACGCCTCCCGATTCGGTCGTATCCTCGCGAATAGAATTCCCGTTAGATTGGTTGGTCTCCTGATAAAGCCCGGCCACGCCGACATCGAATCTCTCTTTGACTGGGGGCACTGTCTGCATGGTTTGCGTATCGGCTGCGGGTGCTGTCTTGGTGGTTTGTGTGTCCTGTGCATGGGAGGAAACGACCCCGGGAAACATCCCCACCGCTACTACGGCCGCGCTTAGGAAGGAGGGAAACAGCCGGGTCCATGTCGATCCAGGGGCCAAGCGAGGAAAGGTGAACGACTTTTTCAAACGGACACTCTGCATGTTAAGTCTTATCTCACTATATATCGTTCCAAAGGCTCAGCTTGGCGGTAGGAGGCGGCGCCAATCGTCGCCGGCGAAGAGACGAATGCCGGCGACTCCAGCGGCGCCTGCGGCAAAGCAGTCGTGGGCATTGAAGCTGGTTACGCCGGCCAGGGCAAAGACGGGTATGCCTTCGGCCGCCGCACAAGCCTGTCGCAGTGCTGCGAGGCCCTGGGGCACGGCTTCCAACTTCTCGAACACGGGCGAGAAGAGCACCAGGTCCACTTGTTCTTTCCGGGCCACATGAATATCGTCCAGGCCATGGCAGGGCACGCTGATAATCGCGTCCCGGCCGGCGGCGCGGAAGATCTGGCGCGCGCTCAGGGCGGCACCTGGAGCGGGTTTACCGGCAAGATGGACTCCGGCGGCGCCGGCGGCCACTGCCAGGGCAGCCGATTCTGGCCCGGAGATGTTCACCAGCAGTTTGGAATGGCTGCGGTCGATCTTCTCCACCATCTCCCGGGCGAGCGACTGGAGATCGGGCGCAGCCAGATCCTTCTCCCGCAGCTGGATGAAATGCACGCCCTCGGCAGTCCAGCCTTCCATCAGATGGAGAAGTTGGCGGCGAAGAGCCGCTTCAGATTGACCTGCCGCCGAGACGAGCCGGCGGTCCGTAATGGCACAGAGTTGCATGGAATGGGGTCTATTCTGCATTTCTCTTGAGGACCCCTAGTATGCTAGAGAAAAGTTATGGTGTTTGCTTTGTTCTCAGGTTCTTCATCGAACTCGCAGAAACGGGAAATTAATCTCTTCGATTCGTTCTTCCGGTACCCTTCCAACAAGGCATGATTACCTACGACGTACTCATCATCGGTTCCGGCCCAGCGGGCCAGCGCGCCGCCATCTACGCCAATAAGCTGGGCAAGCGGGCGGCGGTGGTGGAGCGAATGCGGACGGTCGGTGGGGTCTCGGTAAATACCGGCACCATCCCCAGCAAAACCATGCGCGAAGCCGTGTTGCATCTCTCCGGCTATAACTACCGTTCGATCTACGGCATGAATTACAAGGTCAAGGAAAAGATCACGATGGCGGACCTTGCCTTCCGCGTGCAGCACGTGATCAAGACTGAGATCGATGTGACCGAAGCGCAGCTTTCGCGCAATGGGATCGATGTGCTCCCGGGAATAGCCAGCTTTGAAGATGCCACCCGCGTGAAGGTGACCAATGAGGGTGGCACGCAAACGTATGAGTCGAAAAACATCATCATCGCCACCGGCACCAAGCCGGCGGACTCTCCCCGGGTGCCCATCAATGGGCGCTCGATCGTCAACAGCGATCAGATTCTCGACCTGCCCAACCTGCCCAAGTCGCTGATCGTGGTGGGGGGCGGGGTCATCGGGGTGGAGTACACCTGCATGTTCGCCGCGCTCGGCGTGCGCGTCACCCTGATTGAAAAGCGGCCCAAGCTGCTGGAATTTGCCGACCAGGAAATTGTGGAGGCGCTCAGCTACCATTTGCGTGACAGCCGCGTGACCATGCGCCTGCACGAGGAAGTGGAAAGCGTGGAAGAGCTGCCGGACTGTAGCGTGGTCGCCAACCTGGAAAGCAAGAAGAGAATATCCGGCGGCGCTTTGCTGTATGCAGTCGGCCGCTCAGGTAATGTCGAGCAACTTAATTTGGGGGCGGTTGGCATCGAGCCGGATTCTCGCGGCCGCATCCCGGTCGACAAAGACTTCCGCACCAAGGTGCCGAATATCTTCGCGGTCGGAGATGTGATTGGCTTTCCCAGCCTGGCCTCGGTATCGATGGAACAGGGTCGAATCGCCGTTGCGCGGGCCTTCGGCAACGACAATCTGGTATCCAATCCGAGTTACTACCCCTATGGCATTTATACGATTCCGGAGATCTCGTTCATCGGCAAGACCGAGGAACAGCTCACCGATGAAGATGTGCCCTACGAGGTCGGCGTCGCCTATTATCGCGAGATCGCCCGGGGGCAGATCCGAGGCGATACGACAGGACGCCTGAAGATCGTCTTTCATCGCGAGACCCGGCATCTGCTGGGCGTGCACATCATCGGCGAGGGCGCCAGCGAACTGCTGCACATCGGGCAGGCGGTCATGTCGCTTGGCGGCACACTGGACTACTTCATCGATACGGTGTTCAATTACCCCACCCTTGCCGAATGCTATAAGGCTGCCGCGTTCAACGGCATCAACCGGCTGGCCCGGGCGGCGGACTGAAGGAAGAGCTGATGAGCAGGACCATTGGCATTGTCGTGTCCTCGAGGATTGTCGCGGGGCTCATGGAAGATCACAAACTGGTAGGAGAGCTGAGCCGCTTTCCGGACAATCCGGACGACCACGAGGCTCTGCTGGAACATCCATTTGAAAGCCTCTGCCATTTGATCACCGACCAGGTGATGGCGCTGCATCCGAAAGGACAGATAGATGCCATTGGTGTCGCCCTTCCCGGAATCATTCGCGGGGGCATCGTCGAGGACTCTCCTAACCTTGCTCAACTAAAGGGAGGGAATATAGCCGAATCGCTCGCCGGTATCTTTCAGTCGAAGGGGATTGTTGCCCCCTTGAAAACGATGAACGATGCCGACGCGGTTGCGGCTGGGCTGGCGGTGACGCAAGGTCGCACGGATCGCCTGGTACGGGTTTGGACCATCGGCAACGGGATCGGATTCGGACGCTATCCCTACACCCCGGGGGTGTGGGAGGGTGGCCACATGGTGGTGACGCTCGATCCCAAAGAGACCTACTGCGGATGCGGGGGGCGGGGACACCTGGAAGGAATCATGGGGTATCGCGCGATGCGCCTGCGCTTCCTGGACATGGAACCGGAAGAAGTCTTTGCCGCAGCCAAGAAAGGCGATGCACGATGCATGGATTTCGTGCGCCTCTGGCACCGCGGCCTGGGTGCTGCCACCGCCACTTCGATCCATTTAGGCGGCCCTGGCCGCTTCTACTTCACCGGCATCAACGTGCGCTTCCTCGACCTGAACCTGCTCAAAGAGTATTTGTGGCAAATGGTCAAGATGAGCCCGTTGCAGAGCTACGCCTTGGAGGTCGTGCCGGAGAATAGCGAGGTCGCGGTGATCGGCGCGGCAGCTTCGGCCCTTCTGGCACCGGTCAGCTAGAACCGTTCGCGCCCTTCGAATGCGAGGCGTATAGGAAAGGTAAACAGCAGGTCCCTCCACTACGCTCCCCCGGATTTCCTGTCGAGGTTGGTGGCGTTGGCGAACTTCATGCGGCTTTCTTTACGGAAAGCCGCACACGCGGCCATGTCCAGCCCTGCGTGGCAGGAAATCCGGCTACGCTCCGGTCGGAGGCTGTGACTTTTTTGATTTCTGTTAGGTTTTGGTGGCCGGAAAGCTCTGAAGAGCATCGGCTGACAATCATCGTCGGGGTCCTTCGACTACGCGCCATAAACCCTCTGTTAAGCGATGGATCTGCGAGGCGCTTCGCTCAGAGGTTGTGACTTTTTTGATTTCTGTTAGGTTTTGGTGGCCGGAAAGCTATGAAGAGCAGCGGCAAACAAGCATCGTCGGGGTCCTTCGACTGCGCGCGATAAACCCTCTGTTAAGAGATAGATCTGCGAGGCGCTTCGCTCAGGATGACGGCTTTGTCGGAGGTTTGAAAAAACCTCTGGTTGGGTGCGTCAAAACCACAAAGATCAAAAAAGTCACAACCTCTCAGGATGACGGCTTTGTCGGAGGTTTGAAAAATCCTCTGGTTGGGTGTGTCAAAACCACAAAGATCAAAAAAGTCACAACCTCTCAGGATGACGCCTTGTTGGAGTTTTAAACAACAATCTGGTTGGGCGTGACAAGAACGCGGAAAATCAAAAAAGTCACAACCGGTCGGGATGACAATTCTGTTGTGCACGCGAGAGCGTCAGCGATAAATGCTGGGCATTGCAATAGGATTGTCATCCCGACCGGAGCGTAGCGTAGTGGAGGGACCTGCGGTTACGTTCTGGGTTAGGAATAACTGCGCTGGTAGATTCGCGACAGGCGGTCGTGCCAGGCCAGGCGATCTGGGTCAAACCATGCCCAGGCAAAGCCCAGCCCCAGGGGTGCAGCCGAAAGCAGCATGAAAAACACCCGCCGGCACATGGCCTTACGGGTTGGATTCTCGTCCTCGAAGGTGCACAGCGCGATCTTCGCATAGCGCATCCCCGGAGTGCCCTCTGCGTACTTGAAGAAGAGGTATTGGTATAGGACAAAGAACCCTCCGAGCACCAAACCGGCGGCGAGCGCCGCTGGTTTTCCCGTGGGCGGATGTGCCGTACAAGCAGCAAAAACAAGTACGAAAAGAGCAAAGGCGGCTACCACCAGCGCCAAGTCGAAGATCCCGGCCATCAGCCGGTCTTGCAGCGGCGCTGTCCTGATCGGCATTTCATGGGTGAGCGTCTGCTCATCGCCAGGAAGTGGGGAAACCGGATCGGTATCCAACCGGATGGGAGACCACTCGGCGCTGCCGGCCACGGCCCTTACCGTCTGCGAGACGCTTTCCGGCGCCACTTCGAAAATCCTGAGCTGATCGTGTTCCATTGGTTGCGAGCTGTCACGCAGCGGACCTTCCGCAAGGCGGGGACGGACTCTACGCGCTGCCACCAGCTCCCGCGGAAAGTCAATTAAGCTCACGGCCAACGGTTCCACCGCAGCTTCTTCCGGCTCTCCGGCCGACACCAACGCAGGGGCGGCGTGGTCAGCGTCCACGGCCGCGCCAAGGCCCGGTCTGCCACTGATCAGCTCAGTGTCCAAAGAGCCATTCCAACTTTCGGGAGAGGGTTGCGGCACCAAATCATCCCTATTGCCGGGGGGTAGAGCAGGCGTTGCCGTTTCTGTCCGGGCCCGAGCCTTGGCGGCAAAGACCTCGCTATACGACGGAGCATTTGCGTAGCGTTGGGCTACCTTTGCAGCCAGCCGGGAGGCGCGGGACTCAACTTTGCGCTCCATGTGCTCCAGACCGGGGAGAGGTACTTGCTCCCCCTGAATGCGTAAGCGGTGGCGCGAGCGCGTCGCAGCCAGCCGCTCGTTCAGTTCCTGCTTCCACGCCGGCGCAACTTCTGTGTCCGCTGGCGAAAGATGCTCTCCGACATTCGACGAAGAAAGACTCAATTTCTGTTCTCCTCTTGCATGGTGCGTGTTTCGTGGCCCCGTACTAAAAAGTAAAGAGACGGGTACACACGGGAGCGTGTGTACCAGGTTAGTCTGCGACTAAGCGGAGGCGACAGAAAACACGCTTCTTTCTTCATTGGCAAGCGCAATGAAGGCGAGAGAACGAGCCTGTGATAACCAGAGCAGCGAACCGTCAAATGCTATGAGCGAGAGCTATTTGCTATCCTAGCTCTGCCCCTGGTAATGAGAGCCCGCACCTTGTTGTTTATCACAGCGTTAATGCTGTGTCATCCTCAGCTTTGGCCGCAGACGTTGACCAGGCAGTTTCCCTCGGCGGCTAACGGGAGTGCTGCTTCTGGTGCGACGGAGCCAAGCCTTGCGAATGAAAGCGTAGCGCAGGTGCAAAACCCTCAGGCGCCGGCAAGCTCCCTCCCCGATGCCCCTGGTTATCCGATTGCCGAGGTAGTTGAGGCGCCGCCTGCGGGTGTTCCCGTAGTCTTTCGGGCCAACCAGCAGGAGAAGCATGGCGATGTCTTCACGCTGACTGGCGACGTCAGGATCGAGTACAAGGACTACGTCTTGACCGCGGACAGAGCCTCCTTCAACCGGTTAACCAGCGACGCCGAAGCCGACGGACATGTGCGGCTCGAAGGCAAGCGCAACAACGAACTTATCCTTGCCGATCACGGCACGCTCAACTTTGATCTGGAAACCGGCCGTTTCGAAAACGTAACCGGCAGCGTCGGCCGCCAGCCCTCCGAGAGCAAGCGCAAGCTGGTATACACGACTGCCAATCCGTTTCTGTTTACCGGGAAGGTACTCATCAAGGAAGGGCCGGAGCGTTACCGGCTAATCGACGGCACGATGACGTCATGCCTCCTGCCTGATCCGGACTGGCGGATCCATTCCTCCCTGATCCGCGTAGATTATGGGCAGGCACGGGCGAAAAACAGTTATTTCACATTGCTTGGCGTGCCCATTCTCTTCCTGCCCTACGTTACCCATCCGGTAAGCACTGAGACCCGCGAATCCGGCTTGCTACTACCCGCCTTGGGCACGTCTTCTACCAAGGGGACGGTGGTCGGAGACTCGTTTTACCTGGTTCTGAGCCGCAGCGCAGATCTCACCCTCGGCACCCAATATTTCTCCTTACGCGGCTGGTCGCCCAGTGGCCAATTCCGCTACCGCGGCCGCGAAGACGATTTTGCCACCGCCCGTTTTACCGCTCTCTTCGACCGGGGCTTGCCTCCCACTTATATCAACCAGGGGGGGCAGGATATTCTGTTCAACGGCCGGCACGACTTTGATGAGCACAACCGTGTCGTCGGCACGGGCGAGTATCTGAGCTCGTATGTTTATCGTGAGGCATTTGCCGAATCCTTCGCGCTCGCTGTGGCCTCCCAGGTAACGTCTTCGGCATTCGTCACCCACAATGACGACGGGCTTTCGGCGAGCATGCACTTCGACCGCTATCAAAACTTCGAAGGGATCACGCAGGTTGGGAACACCTACGACACACCTCAAATCCGCATCCTCCACTTGCCCAGCCTCGATTTGGACACTATTGAGCGGCCATTAGGGGGCACTCCCTTGAGATGGAGCGTGGATGGGTCGGCCGCCGGACTCAGCCGCAGCGAGCCAGGGTATCAGAGCGGGGAGGCTGGACGTTTCGATCTTTATCCTCACCTCTCTTTACCGCTGCATCTGGACGGATGGACACTGCGGCCGGAATTTGGCGCGAGAGAGACTTTCTACACGCAAAGCCAGATTCCCACCAGCACCCTACCGATAGAATCCAACGCTACGATCAATCGCTCCGATCTTGAAGCGAGCTTTGAGCTGAGGCCGCCCGCACTGGTTCGGGATTTCAAGGCGCCGGTGCTGGAGAAACTCTTCGGCAGCGACGTGCGGCACACGATTGAGCCTGAGTTGGAGTATCACTTCGTTAGCGGGATCAATAACTTCTCTTCCATCCCGCGCTTCGATCCCATCGACATCGTGAGCGATACGAATGAAGTGGAATACTCATTGACGCAGAGGCTCTTATTCAAGCATCTGCACCCTAAGCCCTGTAAGAGCGGTGATCTGCCCCCGCCCATCAACGGAGTCATTTATGTGCCGTGGTCTTACACCGAGTGCGGCGGTGACAGCAGCGAGTGGATTACCTGGAAGCTAGCCGCAAAATATTTCTTCGAGCCCTATTTCGGGGGCGCCGTGTCTCCCTTTCGGCGCAACGTGTTGGCTACGACGCTCGACCTCACCGGGGTGAGTTTTCTGAACGGGCCGCGTAACACGTCCCCTCTCATTTCGCGATTCAAGGTACGCACTAGCGAACACATGGACCTGGAATGGGATGCGGACTACGACTTCAAGAGCAAACGGCTGGACGCCAGCAATATCTTCGCCGACTACCGTCGCGATAGCGTTTTTGGGAGTGTGGGCTATTCCACCCTACAGGCGCTCAATAGCACTTTCACCTCCAACCTCGCCAGCCAGGTAACCAAGTACAACCTGCTCCGTCTACTACTAGGGTATGGAGCCCCAACCAAACGTGGGCTGAGCATCGCCGCCAACGCCGGCTATGACTTCACTCAGGATGCCCTGGAATATGGGGGCATCGAGACCTCCTACAACTTGGACTGTTGCGGCTTGGTTGTCGAATACCGGCGCCTGGCTCTCGGCTCGGTAAGGAACGAGAACCAGTACCTCTTCATCTTCACTCTCGCGGGAGTGGGTGCGGCCGGGAATCTGGCTCATTCGGACCGCATTTTCTGATTCCGTTGGAGCTGTTGCAGCGGCCCCGGGGAGAAGCGCTGAACACCTTTCCTGGAGGAAGACGCCGGAAACGCGGCCTTTCAGCTTAGAAAAGCTGCGCCTGGCGGCTCCGAAGCGACACGATAATGGGAGAAATGCTCTAATGGATCTATGGTATGGAAAGGTGGTTGTCTTGTTTGTACGCCGTACCCTGGTTTGGTGCCTGCTCGTCACTCTGGCTGCAGGCTGCAAGGCTCAGAGTCCCTCCAGCACCGCATCCACTAGCGCTTCTCCCGTCCCTACTTCTCAGCTCAACCGGAGAATCGAAGTCTTGGTGCGCTCGCAATTTGAGGTGCCCCCAAATGTCGAAGTCGTGATCGGGGCGACCAGCAAGAGCGATTTTCCGGGATATGAAAACCTGCCCATCACTTTTGCCAAGGACGGCAAGCAGTCGGTGGTGAATTTTCTTCTTTCCAGCGATGGCAACACCGTAGCGCGGCTGGAGAAGTTCGACATCAGCCATAACCCCGCGGACACCATCTCTATCCAAAACCGCCCCTGGCGAGGGACGCCCGATGCGAAGGTCACCATTGTAAACTTTGACGACCTTGAATGCCCCTACTGCGCGCGCATGCACGAGCAGCTCTTCCCCGGCATACAGGACCACTACAAGGGGCTGGTCAAGTTCATCTACAAGGACTTCCCTCTGGTGGAGATCCACCCGTGGGCTATGCACGCAGCGGTTGACTCGGGCTGCCTGGCAGCTCAGAACCCCGATGCCTACTGGCGGTTTGTCGATTACATCCATGGGCACACACAGGAGGTTACGGGCCCCGCCCACGATGTCCATGAGGCGCAAAAAACGCTGGACAAGATGACGCACGACGAGGGCGAGCGCTCCAAGCTGGACTTGGCGAAACTGGACGCGTGCGTCGCCAAGCAGGACGAATCCGCCGTACGCGCGTCCATGAAGCAGGGGGACAGCCTGGGCGTAAACGGCACGCCGACGTTGTTTATCAACGGCGAGCGCATTTCCGGCGTGCTGCCGGATACGGAGCTCCGCATCGCCATCGACCGCGCTCTGCGAGAGGCCGGCGTGCAGCCCCCGCCGCCGCCGGTGGCTGAAGCGGCCAAGAAACCGGTAGTGACTCCGCCACCCCCGAAGTAAAAGATTTGGATCGCGAGGATAAGCAACATTGGAACCAATCGTAGAGCGCGCACTATCTTATAAGCCTGCCACGGCCTGCGCTTTGATGAGTATCGCCCTGTTGAGCGGCGGATTTGTTACCGGATGCAAGCATAGCTATGGACCGGATGTTGTAGCCACAGTGAACGGGCAGCCGATCGAACGTTCTGAAGTGGAAAAGGACTACCGCGATAACCTGGGCAACAACAAGGAGCAACCTACCAAGGAACAAGCCGACGCCACGCGACTGGGCATCCTGAAGCAATTGATCGACGACGAAATCATGCAGCAGGCAGCAAAGAAGATGAACCTGGTGGCCAGCGACGAAGAGGTCGACGCGAGACTCGCTGAGATGAAGGCGCCTTATACCCAGGAAGAATTCGACAAACGGTTGCAGGCCTCCAGCATGTCTCTGGACGATCTGCGCCACCAGATCCGCCGCTATCTCACCTCAGAAAAACTGATGAACAAGGAAGTGACCTCGCGCATCAACATCACGGACGCCGATATCACGAACTTCTACAACGCAAACAAAGCGAATTTCAACTTCATCGAGCCCAAGTACAACATCGCCGACATTGTGGTGACTTCGCAGCCCACCCCGATGCAACAGGGAGGCAATCTTCAAAACAGCAAAGCGAGCAACGACGTCGAGGCGCGCAGAAAGATCGAAATGATTCACAACCGGCTGGAAAGCGGAGAGGACTTCGCTACCGTAGCCAATAACTACTCAGAAGATACGAGTGACGCCAACAACGGCGGAAACATGGGCTTCATCCCGGAATCGAGCCTGCGCAGCCAGGCGCCGGTCTTCGCCGCGATTTCCAAGCTGCAGCCTGGCCAGATCACCGACGTCATTCCCTTGCTTCCGCCGGGCGCCAAAACTCCCGTGGGTTACGGGATCTATAAGCTCATAGAGAAGGAGCCGGCCGGCCAGCGTGAGTTGAACGACCCCCGGGTACAACAGGAGATTCGGCAGCAACTACGCGACAGCCGCGCCCAGCTGCTGCGAGCCGCCTACTACGAAATAATGCGTGATCAGGCGCACGTAGAGAACCACCTGGCGGAACAGATCTTCAAGAACGGCGCTCAATGAGACCGGCTTAGGGCATTTTCACTTCTACTCTGCACAGTCGAGTTCAGCGATGTGCGGCTTTTCTTGAGGAAAAGCCACGTCGGGAGCGGTCGCTCTGTATACACCAGAAGTGAAAATGCTGTAGCCCAAGGTCTGTCCTTTCCCCTGTAGCGGTGATGGTTGCACAAACAAGAAGCCCCTGGCCAAGGCCAGGGGCTTGTTGAGGACTTCGTGAGCGCGACTACTTGCCGGTTCCCATAGTGATGCCGCCCGGCGTTTGCTGGTTCTTCTTCTCCTCGTTCGCCTTGCGTGTGGCCATGGTCTTGTCACGCCACTGATCGAACAAGTCCATGTCCGCCTTGTGTGCGGCCTCGTCACCGCAATCCAGGTCGGCCTTGCGCCGGTATAGCAGGCTCAGATACGACATCGCGTCGTCGTAGCCGGGACGGAGGTTGATCGCCTGCTGCAACTCCTTGATGCCTTCATCGACGATGGGTCCGTTTTCCTCGGCCAGTTTCTGGCAGGCGGCCTTGTCCTTGATCATGTCGCCATTGTCCTGCATCCCGAGACTGTTACGGGTCGCGATTGCATTCCTGTAGGCCACGCGCCAGTCCACGACTCCGATGGTGTAGTGGGCCACAGGGTCATTCGGATCGACCGCCGCAACCTTCCTCTGCCACGCCTTGGCCTCGTCGCTCTTGCCCGTATTCAGGTAGACCGCAGCGATTCCCTTCAAGGCGTTCAGGTCTTTCGGATCCTTGGCCAGCACCTGCTGATAAGCATTGATCGCCAGCTGAGCGTTCTTCTGATTCTCAGGAGTGTTGGCGTCGGGAACGACCTGCTGAGCATACGCTGTGGCGAGATACAAAGGAGCATTTTCCAGCGTCGGGTCAAGCCGTTCCGCGTTCTGGAAGTGGTCGATTGCCTCTTCAAACTTGGCATTCTTATATGCCTGAACACCCTTGATCAATTGATCGCGGGCCTGTAGCTTGCTGCACCCGGTAACCATGGTCAGCAGCGACAGGATAGCGACCGCCAGCACCGGTAGATATGCGCTTCGCTTCATTCTGGTTCAAATCTCCTTATGATCGCCAGGCTCCGCCTGATCTTGTACGAGCTTACGCGGGCCTGCAACTCGAGAGGAAAAAACTCCGCGCTGTGATTGTAATTGGTTTCGGCCCGCTGGCAAGCCTCACACAAAAAACAAGGTCCGCGACTCCCAGGAGGCAGCCGCGGACCTTGTCAGTATAAAGCGTTCGAGCCGATTGTTTGCTTGATTTCGCGAGGCTCATGCAGCAGGGTGGGGCAACCTTTCCTTCAATGCCAGCATGCTGACTTCAGCAGCTTGCTCACCGTGGCCCAACCTGCAACAACTCAGCAGCTCTACTGCCCTGCTGCTACTTTTGGTGTAATGAGGCCGATGTGATCCACACCTGCCTCATGGCCGATATCAAGCACGTCCGCCACGGCCGAGAAATCCAGTTCCGGATCCCCCTTGACGAACATCACCTTCTCTGCCCGGGTGGCGAAAATACCTTCCAGCTTATTCAACAGATCTCCGTGGGAAACGTCCAGCTCATTGATTTTGTACCCGGGGACCCCCCCACCAGCACGATGAAGGATCTGGACCACGATTGTACGGTCGTTCTCCTGTTCCTTTTGCGGGTTTTTCGGCGGCTGCGGCACCAGAGCATCCAACCCTTTCGGCGTTACCGGCGTGATGACCATGAAGATAATCAGCAGCACGAGCAACACATCGATCAGCGGAGTTACGTTGATGTCGTGGGAAAGACCGCCGCCACCACCCGAAGTCATTGCCATAATCGTTACCTCTTCTCTTTCGCCTGAGCCCCTGGAAGGCTAGCGCGGATTCGTACGGTTACCAAGCAAGCGATCGCACCGCCAACTCATTGTCCTGCCGGCGGAGTGGCCGGTGGCGGAGTAGTCGTTTCTTGCCGGCGATCGGTCAACAGGCCTACCTGATCCACACCAGCAGTGCGTACATCATCAATCGCATCCATGACCGTGCCGTACTGCGACCGGGCATCTGCACGCATAAAGATTTGCTTGTCGGTCTTGTTCTGCAGCATATCAGCGACCTTGGAGCCGAGGTCTGCCATGGAAACCTGGTTCTGCCCCAGATACACCTTATTATCCCGGGTGATGGCTACGACCACCGAATCTTCCTTGTCGGCATCGGGCATCGAAGTCGGATCGGTTACTTTGGCCAGCTCAATATTCACCTTGTTCTGAAGCATGGGCGTGATGACCATGAAGATGATCAGCAACACCAGCATCACGTCCACCATAGGCGTGACGTTGATGTTCGAGTTAACTTTGGCACCTTCGTTCCTAACTGATATTGCCATTTTCTTTGCTCCATGGGCGAGCTGTTATAGCGTTTTCAGAGTGAGTGTCAGCTGCCTGCCCGCACCGACTGTGAAAACGCTCCAGGCTGCCCATCTTAAGGATGACTTTCTGTGAGGCCGGTGAAAACCACCAGTTGGAACGGATTTTACTCTTCCGTTCCAACCGGTGCAGGATTCCCGCTGTGGAGTGATTGCAGTACGCGCCGTTCGTTTAGCGGCGGTGGCTCTGCTTGATAAAGTAGTCGATCAACTCGCTGGAGGAGTTGTCCATCTCCACGTCAAACGCTTCCACCTTACCGGTGAAGTAGTTGAAGGTCATAACCGCGGGGATGGCCACGAGCAACCCGAATGCCGTAGTTACCAGGGCCTCAGAGATACCGCCGGCGACTGCACCGATGCCGGAGGTCTTCTGGGTCGCGATCTGTTGGAATGCATTCAAGATACCAACCACGGTTCCGAACAACCCGATGAAGGGCGCGGTGGAGCCGATAGTTGCCAGGCCGCCGAGGCCTCTCTTCAACTTGGCGTGGACGATTGCTTCGGAGCGCTCGAGTGCGCGCTTACTGGATTCGATCTGCTCCTCAGTGATCGCGCCGCCGCTGGCATAATTGCGGAACTCCTGCAGGCCGGCAGTAACCACTTCGGCCAAATGAGACTTCTTATTGCGGTCAGCAACCTTCACCGCTTCGTCCAGCTTGCCTTCTTTAAGCGCCCCTGCAACCCGTGGGGCGAACTCACGAGACTGCTTGCGCGCCGCACTGAAGTAAAGTGCGCGGTCGATGATTACAGCCAAGGACCAGATAGACATAACGAACAGGACGGCGACGACGGCCCTGGCCATGTTGCCCATGTGATGCCAGAGATCCAGGGGGCCAAAGCCAACGGTCTCCTGATCCTGAAAGAAGTACACAGCGAGCGAAACGTGATGGGTGAGGTGAGCGAGAATCACTGAATCTTTCCTCCTACGGAATTACTTCGTTATAGCTCTGAAACATCCAGATGCTAGCACCGGGCAACTTCGTTACGAAATGACCCGAAGTGGCCACGAGGGGGATTGCCGGCTACCACCTTTGGTGAAAGCAGAGCCAGGCACGTTGGGCTATCCGCCGAGATTGAAGACGACGTTGACCGTGGTCTCGACTTCGACGGGATCTCCATTCAAGAGATAAGGTTTGTAACGCCAGGAGCGGACGGCATCAAGAGCTGCCTGCTGCAGCATCGGAGGACCGCTAACGACTCTGAGGTTCTGGATCGTACCGTTCTTGGAAATTGTAGCCTGCAAAACGACGGTTCCCTGAATGCGAGCCGCTTTGGCGATTGCCGGATACTGGGGTATTGTCTTTTCGAGCAGGTTACCGGCCATGACACCAGACGAGATGCTCAGCTTCTTAGGAGGCGCGGCCTTAACCGTCGGCCCTGATCCAATACCGCCGAGAATGCCGCCCATGACACCACCAGCAGTACCGCCGCCCATGCCTTCCATGCCGGCAACGCCAGCCATCGAAGGGGGAGCCGCCGACTCCTTGATTTGCTTGATCTCTTTCGGGATCTTGCTGGGCGCCTGCAATTGATTGTCGAGCATCTCAGACTTGATCTTTACCTGAACCGGCGCCTGAGGTGGAGGTGGGGGTGGAGGAGGCGGGGGAGGAGGTGGAGCAACCAGCAGTGTAGCCATCATTTGTGTGGGCAGAGCTTCAGGATGCAACAGCGGCCAAATGATCAGTACAGCCAAGATCACGCCGTTGATAGCAAAGGTAAGAAGGGACCAATATTTACTCTTGGTCTTGAGCTTGCCACCAGACTCCATTAGAGAATCTTCAAACATCGCCTAACCTCGGATATTCGAACTTGTACCAACTTAGACACCAGAGGCTGTTCTTTTGATCCCGAAGGGCTATTGGCATGCTTAGGGTAACTGTGCGAGGTGTGGAAAACTTTTGTCTCTATACTGCGGTTGCGCAAAAGCCACGGAATCTTTGGAAGCAGGAGCTAAGTTGCACCTTGGATAGATGGCTTCCGCCGTGGCATAGATGTCCGACGGTGAGGCAGATTGAGAGCAGGGGGGGTGAACAGGGTCCGGCTAAACGTTGGAAAACCGTACCTCAGGGGCTAAAACAGCCCCTATCGGTCGTTTTCGAAGATTCCTGAGTCTCCTCGTTGCGTTTCCGGCTCCGCAAAGCTCTCCGAAAAAAGAATGCACTTTGTGAGAGAAAAGAGAGATAAGCGCCCCGGCTGGCGCTTTCATGCGGGAAAAAGATTGAGCGAAGAGCGAGAAAAATCCCCTATGGAGGCCGGCATCGGGGACGGTGGCCAAAAATATCAGCGCTAAAAGCGCTAGGAGGGCTTTGTACGGCACGGCTTGAGCCGTGCCCTTCGTGTAGCGAGTTTTCCCGCAGCCTGTAAAGCGCGACGTGACCTCAGACCTTGCCCCGTTTAGCCGCAGGCAGCACGGCTCGCTTGCCCCGTTTGCCGCGCCACTCCTGATAGGCGACCAGCATGGGCGCGGCTACAGCAATCGAGGAATAGGTGCCGATGAGTATGCCAATCACCAGGGCGAAGGAAAAGCCGCGCAAGACCTCGCCGCCAAAGAGGTAAAGCGACAGTACAGTGAGGAAAGTCAGACCCGAGGTCAAAACCGTCCGGCTCAGGGTCTGATTGATGCTGCGATTTACCACTGTGGTCAGGGTCTCGCGACGCGAAAGCCGCAAATTCTCCCGGATGCGGTCGAAGACCACGATCGTATCATTCATGGAGTAGCCGATCAGGGTCAGGATGGCGGCGATGACCGTCAGCGTGATTTCCTGGTCGGATAGGCTGAAGGCGCCCACGGTGATCAAGGTGTCGTGGAAAACCGCTACCACCGCGGCCACACCGTAAATGAGCTCGAAACGGAACCATAGATAGACCAGCATCCCGAGCAGGGAGTAAAGCGTGGCCAGCAAGGCCTGCCTGCGCAACAATGCGCCCACCTGGGGTCCGATAATATCTGCCGCGAAGACGTGGAAGCCGGAGAGGTAGGCACCCTGCTTCAGCTGGTTGACCACCGCCGGATCAGCCACTCCATTCAACTGGTCGATGCTGCTAAAGATACCGCCCAAGTCGTGGTCGCGGTGGTTCAGGATGGCGGCTGCCTGCTGGGCATATTTCTCGTTCGCGCCGGGGCCTCCCGCCAGGTGCTCAGGGTCGGTCTGCTGCAGATACTGGGCCAGAGCTCCCTGGCTGGCATTGTCTAAGTCGAGCTTTCCCTGGTTGGCCGCCCCGGCGCTGGAGTAGCTTGCATTGAGCGCCTGCACAATGGTCTGCCGCCCGGTATCCAGGGCCGATTCTTGCGTTTCCTTTTGCGCCAACGAAATAGCTACCTGCTTCTGCGACGCCGTTCCGTAGGGCTGGATGCGGCTGTCATGGATTCCGGAGCGATCCATCGCCTGGCGGATCCGGTCGGGGTTTGGCGGCTGCTCGAATTGAACGTAAACCAGCGTGCCACCACGAAAGTCGATCCCCAACTTGATGTGGTGCCAAAAAAGGATCGACAAGACTCCCGATACGCTGAAGACCAGCGAAAAGGCGAGGAAATACCACTTTTTCCCCAGCCAATCAACGTCAATGCCACGAAATAATTCCACCTGAAACTCCGCCTTACTCGAACTCAACCACTACCCGATAGAAAGTGCCTGTCCGCGCTGCTTGCGCTTGAGGATCTCATCGAAGATGTGGCGTGAGACAAAGACCGCCGTGAAGAGGTTGGCGAACAAGCCAAAACTCAGCGTGACCGCAAAACCCTTCACCGGGCCGGTGCCAAAAAGAAACAGAATGAGGGCCGAAACGATGGTCGTCACGTGGGTATCGAGAATCGTCGTCCAAGCATGAGCAAACCCTTGGTCGACAGCCGGCGCGGGCGCTTTGCCCGCGCGCAGTTCTTCCCGGATACGCTCAAAGATCAGCACGTTTGAATCCACGCCCATACCGATGGTGAGGATGACCCCGGCAATGCCCGGCAACGTCAGCGTCGCGTGGGCATAGCCCATAAAGCCCAGCAGGATCACCAGGTTCAGCATCAGCGCCAAGTCAGCGTTGATTCCGGCGGCGTGATAGTAGATGAGCATGAAGATCATGACCGCCAGCATGCCCACGACCGATGCACGCACACCCTTGTGAATGGAATCCGCGCCCAACGACGGCCCCACTACGCTCTCCTGCAGGTAATGGATCGAGGCCGGCAGCGCGCCGGTGCGCAGCATGAGAGAAAGGTTCTCCGCCTTTTCTTTGCCCAAGCCGGTGATCCGTCCCTGATCGCGGATGGCTTGCTGGATATTGGCTGCTTCCTGGACCCGGTTGTCGAGCACCACGGCCAGCGATTTCCCAATGTTGGCACTGGTGAACTGGTAGAAGCGGTCGCCCGCGTTGCGGGTGAGGATGAACGTCGCATCCGGCCGGCCATTTTCATCGACCGAGGGCTGTGCATCGCGAAAGTCATCGCCGGCGACGATAGGAATCCTCTGCAGAACATAGTATTGACCCTGCAATTCGGGTTCCGTGCCCCCGTAGGGCATGACGATATCTTCCGGCGGTACCGTCCCTCCAACGCTCTGGGCCGCCGCCTCTTCAGTGGCGAAGGGGCCGCCTACAACCAAGTGAATCTCCAGCCGCGCGGTCGATTGAATGATGTCGCGGACCCGGCTCAGGTCGTCCACGCCCGGCAGTTCGACGAGGATTTGGTTGGTGCCCAGGTTGTATTCCTGAATCGTAGGTTCGGTCACACCCAGGTTGTTTATGCGCGTCTGGATGGTGTCGATCGACTGCTGCAACGCATGCTGCTCGATCGACTGCACCTCGGTTTGCTTCATGGTAAGGGTCCAGCTGTTGTTGGGCCCGGACGCAATGGTGTACTGGGCGCCGTAGCGCGAGTCAAGCAGATTGCGCACATCGCCGGCTTTGTCTGGAGACGTACCCTGAATCTGGATTAACTCCGGACGTTTGGAATCGGGCTTAAACACCCGGGCGGGGGATCCAGCCTGCTGCAAATCGGCTTGGATCCGGCCTACCGCGTTATCCGTCTCCGCGCTCACGGCTTCATCCACCATCACCTGCAACACCAGGTGGATCCCGCCCTTGAGGTCAAGACCAAGGTGGATACGGTCAGTAAACGCCGTCTTCCAGGCAGAGGGGCCTATGCCCTTCGGAATGCCGAAGATACCAAAGACGAACACGAGAAGAACTGCAACGATCAGGAGGGTTTTACGCATGGGGGTCGCAATCAGGTTTTTCGGCCGGGCTTACCGTCTGCCCGCGAAATACGGTTATTTAGCTTCCTCTTGGTTAGTCGTCACGGAAGCGATAGCACTCTTGATGACTTCGATCTTGACGCCGTCCGGTGGGACGCGGAGCTGAATCGCGTCCTCCTTAATCGACATGATGGTTCCACGCATGCCGCCGGTGGTGGTGATACGATCCCCGGGCTTCAGGGATCCCAGCATCTCTTGCCATTGCTTCTGCTTCTTCTGGTTGGGACGCACCAGCATCAGGTAAAAGACGGCAATGATCAAGACGAAGGGAAGAAAGGTCACCAGACCGGGCGGAATGACTGGAGCCAGTAACAAGGGAGTGAAGGTCAACGTACCATCCTCTAATTATTTCTATCTAACCTTCTACTACAGCCTATCTGCCCCGGTTTGTCTACTGGATGAAGAGGTTGGACGGCTCAGCCTACGCGTTCGGGGCGCCCGCGCACGCAGGCCAGAAGCGCGGGAAGGGTATCCGTCGCAATAGCATTTCGTACCGATCGCATCGTGTCAAGGTAGAAGGCGAGGTTGTGCAGGGTGTTGAGCACGCCGGCGAGCGGTTCCTCGGCCGCCATCAGGTGGCGCAGATAGGCCCGGCTGTAGCGGCCGCAAACCATGCAGGCGCACTCTGGATCCGGCGGTTCTGGATCCTCGGCAAAGCGCCGGTTCTTAATGTTGAGCCGCCCCCCGGAGGTGAACAGCAGGCCATGCCGGGCGGCGCGGGTGGGTATGGTGCAGTCCATCATGTCCACCCCCAGCGCGGCGTACTCCACGATCTCATCCGGGTAGCCAACCCCCATTACATATCTCGGCCTGTCCGCGGGCAGCAGGGGCAGTGTGCTTTCAATGATCTCCCGGGTCAGCGGCCGGGGCTCGCCCACGCTCAGGCCCCCGATGGCATAGCCAGGGAAATCCAGGGCCACCAGCTGCTCGGCACAGTCACGGCGCAGATTCGGATACATGCCCCCCTGCACGATGCCAAAGAGCGATTGGGTGGTATTGGCATGCCGGTTAAAGTGCTGCTGGCTGCGCCGGGCCCAGCGCAGGGTTAGTTCGAGCGATTGCTGGGCGCGCGCCCGGTCGGCGGGATATTCGGTGCATTCGTCGAAGGCCATGACGATGTCGGCGCCCAAGGCGATTTGCACGTCCATTGAGTGCTCGGGAGAGAAAAAATGGGTGGATCCATCAAGGTGCGAGCGGAATTGCACCCCTTCTTCGCTGATCTTGCGCAGCTGATTGAGGCTGAAGACCTGAAAGCCCCCCGAATCGGTCAGCATGGGGCGCGGCCAGGCGATGAAGCGGTGCAGCCCACCCAGCCGGCGGACCAGTTCGTGACCCGGGCGCAGGTATAGGTGATAGGTGTTGGCGAGAATGATCTGGGCGTCCAGCTCTTCGAGCAGATGCTGCGGGATCGCCTTGACTGATCCGGCGGTGCCAACGGGCATGAATGCCGGGGTCTGGACCTGCCCATGAGGCAGCGTCATGGTCGCCCGCCTCGCCTGCCCACTGGCGGCTTCTATCTGAAAAGCGAGAGACACATCAGTGATTCTATCTGCAGGGTCTGTTCGACTCATCGAACGTGAACTCATCCGGCGTGTCCGCTGGCAGGCCGCGCCCTTCGTGCGGCGAGTTTTCCGCAGCCGTTTAGCCTGGACAGGGGGCGTCCGCCTCTGGTTCTGTCACGACGGCCGGGTGCCCCATATCTCGCTCGTTTTTCGCGAGATATGGGAGACCACCGATGTTAACCGCTAAGTACGTCGGATGAATCGAGAGTCAGAGGGAGAGAGCAGTGGTATCCCACATCTCGCGAAAAACGAGCGAGATATGGGGCACCCGGCCGTCGTGAGGGAACCAGGGATACGCGTCCCGCTTTGAGGTCCTCGTATCCGCATATTCCTCGAGCTGAGCCTTTCGTTCGGCGGTGATAGGAATCATCTCCAGCGGGGATTGTGTCAATTGATTTCCCCCCAGCCGGGGCTAGCGGGTAGCCGGCGCACGGCAGAAACTCGATTTTCGCCCTCATCCGGCAGCAGGGCCAGCAGGTCTGCTATCGTCCGATTGGTTTCCGGGTGACGAAGCTCAGGAGCAATCTCTGCCAGCGGCGCCAGCACAAAGCGTCGCTTAGCCAAGGCTGGGTGCGGCAGCGACAGCTCCTCCCCAGCGACCATACAATCCCCCATCACCAGCAGATCCAGATCCAGCGTGCGCGGACCCTTCAAGGGACCGCGGCTGCGATCCCGTCCCAGCTCCCGCTCGATAGACAGCAATGCCTGCAATAGCGGGAACGGCTCCAACTGCGTCTCCAGAGCCACCACGGCGTTTAGGAAAGCAGGCTGGTCGCGATATCCCACGGGATCGGTTTTGTAAAGCGAGGAGCGCGCCACCAAATGGCCGAGGCGGCCCAGACGGCTGATGGCGGCGGATAGCATTTGCTCGCGCGTGCCGCGCTCTGAATCGAGGTTGGAGCCGAGCGCAATGTAAGCCGTAGGCATTGAAGTTGCCCTAGGATACAGCTCAAGTTTGCGGGTCGCGGTACGATGCCCGTATGCGCATCGCCTTCTTCGGGGGCACCTTCGATCCGCCGCATCGCGGCCACATCGCAATCGCCCGGGCGGCGATCAAGCGGCTGGCGCTTGACCAGGTGCTGGTCGCGCCCGTCGCCACCCAGCCGCTGAAAGGCGGCTCTGGCCACTCCAGCTTTGAGGACCGGTTGGCCATGGTGCGGCTGGCTGTGGCCGGCGAGCCTGGGCTCATGGCGAGCGATGTGGATGCTGCTTTGCCCGGCAGCCGGCCGAACTATACCTTTGACACTTTGCAGCGAATACGGAATCATCTCCAGCCCACAGATGAACTGTTTTGCCTGCTGGGAGCCGATTCCTTCCTTACTTTGCGGCGTTGGCACCGGTGCGCCGAGCTCTTGCTTTTCTGCGATTTCATCGTGGCCGGGAGACCCGGATTCTCTCTTGAACAGATCAATGCGGCCCTGCCCAATGGTGTGCAAAACACGGGCGAGGCTCGCGCAGCCGGTTTCACCCGCTTTACCCTGACAGGGCCTTCGGGCCACAGCACTAAGCTGTTTCTGTTGCCCGACCTGGACCAGGACATCTCAGCCACAGAGATTCGCGCCGCCCTCGCTGAAGGCGCGGAGCAGCAAACTGTGCTCGCGCCCGCGGTTGCTGACTACATTCGTTCCCACGCGCTCTATCGGCCCGATACCGCCCGGGATACCATAGAGACAGCTGACAAAGTAGGCAAGAGCAAGGAGATTTGACCCCACAGAATGGCAACGACGGAAACGCGCCGCATGGTCTTGGCCGCCGCGCAGGCTTGCGAAGACAAGAAGGCGGAGGACACCCGCATTCTCGAGCTTGATACCTTAGATTCCGGCTTCACCGACTTTTTTCTGATCTCGAGCGGATCGAACGAACGTCAGACGCAGGCGATCGCCGACGAGATTGAAGCCCGCCTCAAACGCGATTTTCAAACCTACCCCAACTCCGTAGAGGGCCGGCGGCAAGGGGAATGGATTTTGATGGACTATGTGGATTTCGTGGTCCACATCTTCCTCACAGAAAAGCGGATCTACTACGATATTGAGCGCCTAAGGAAGTCGGCGCGCACCATTGACCTTGAGCAATTGAAAGCCATGCTGGTGGAAAAGACGGTGGTGGCGCGCAACAAGCCGGCAAAGAAAGCGCCGACTGTCAAAAAGACAGCGAAGAAGCCGGTAGTCAGGAAGACAGTCGCAAAGAAGCTCGCTGCAGGCCGCAAGACCGCCGTGAAAAAAGCGGTCAAACGCTCCGAATAGTGAGAGTCAATGAAGGGTAGGGGCTTAGATGTCCGGCAGCGCGGCCCACTCAAGCCAAAAGAATGCTTGAATGGGGCACCCAAGAAGTTCGATGTAGAAAGAGGCAGCGGAACGCTTCTTCAAATACGCATCGGCATGATCACGTAACGGTACTTGAAGTCATCAGCCGGATCTTCGGGCCGCATCTGACCGGCCGACTGGGCGTCTTTGAACTCCAGCCGGACTTCGCCGCTGGATCCAACCGCCCTGAGAAAATCAATCAGGTAGGTCGAGTTGAAGCCCACCACGATGGGGTCGAAGCTGTAGGGAGTCTCGATCGTGTCTTCCGACTCGCCGGATTCAGTCGAGGAGGAGGAGATCTTCATCTCGTTTTGTTCCAACCGGATCTTGATGGCCCCGGAACGTTCATCGGCAAATTGCGCCACGCGCTGGATCGAACCCATCAATTCTTCGCTGCGCACCACCACAAATTTGTTGTTATCCCGCGGCAGCACTGCTTCATAGTTGGGAAATTGGCCGGTAAGCTTACGCGTCGTGAGCACACGGTGGCCGAGACGAAAGAACAGAGTGTGCTCGTCGTCGAAAAAGTCGAGCGACTCCCCTTCATTGTCGGCGAGCAGCGACTGCAACTCAGCCAGCGCCTTGCGCGGAATCAAGGTCTTTTTCTCTCCGCTGATATTTTGTAGCGTTTCGCCCGTCTTTTCGATATGTGCCAGACGATGACCATCGGTTGCTACCATCGACAACGACTCCGCCTTCAAAATCAGCAGCGCGCCATTGAGGGTATAGCGCGATTCCTCGTTGGAGATAGCGAAGATGGTCTTTGAGATCATGCCTTTGATGGAGGCTGCCGCCAGTTGCGTCAAGCCGCTCTCAGGAAACTCTGGAACCTGGGGAAAATTGGCGCGCGCCATGCCCACCATTTTGGTATTGGAGCGGCCGGAGCGAATCTGCACCCAATGGTTCTCCATAAGCTTGATGGAGATATCACCATCGGGCAGCAGTTTGACGTAGTCGAAAAGCTTGCGCGCGGGAATGGTGCAAGCGCCAGGTTTTTTTACCTTTGCCGCACAGGATGTCCGGATGCTCTGGTCCAAGTCAGTGGCCGTGATGGTGAGGCGGTCGGCGCGATTCGGGTCACCATCCGCCGACCCGGCCTCGAGGAGAAAATTGGAGAGAATAGGGATGGTCGTCTTCCGCTCGACCACGCTCTGCGTTGCACTTAGCTCACGCAGCAGGTCCTGACGGCTCACGGTGATCTCCATCGTTGCTGCTCCCTGTGTGGCCAGTCTCTCCTGCTCAACGCCCGCGCTAAGCATGGTGTTTTTCCCCCTTGTGGATTTGACTCACTCTACACCACACGGAAGGCGCATGAGAAATCTTAAGCGCGTTGTGTCTGTGGATTCCCGGTCTGAATTACCAACAGCGGAACGGCAAAGATCCCGGCTACTACGAAAAGCCTAAAAAATATATTCCTTATTAGTAGTAGTAACCGTTGCCGCCGGAAAAGTGGAAACAAGGCCGGAAACCAAGCTGATGGCGTCGATGAGACACATCCACGTTTTAGAAAACCGGACACTGGCAAAATGAAAAGCAGGAAGACCTGCGAATATCTTCGAGTTGGATCCCACTTTCCCCACCATCTGCACAGGCCACCCGGAAACGGCTGTGGAAAGCGGCGACCGCGAGTGTAAAGCGCGGTCAAATGCAAGCCTGACAGGCCTTCCGCAGAATCCAGCTTTACACATGGCAACAATCCTGGTGCACTCACTGGATGGCTTCTAAATCACTCTAAGGAGCTTTTATCCAGACTTCCTGATGGCGATCGTCGGAGTAGGTAAGCCCGGTGACGCGGCCATCAGGACCCTTGTCAAATGTGATGCGCGTACTACTGCCGCTGGGATAAAAAAAACGATTGGGAAGCTCAGGCAACAATTCCGTCTGATCGCCAGTACGGTTTCGAGACATCAACCTGTTGCCTTGACGGAAAACGGTCAACTGGGTCACGCCGGCATCGACGTACTCTCCCTGATAAGCGTCATACAAGCCGGGATCGACGTGTATCGGCGGAGGATGGATGGGGATGATCCGCTTCTCGGCATACGGCTTCAGAGTGGCGATATCGGAAAGCCGATGAGCGAGAAACCATTGTGGCAGTTGCGGGTCAATGTAGGCCCGGTCCCAGGCGTTGTGATGGTAGTTGGCGTACTCCCAGAAGCGCACGTTTCCGCCGGCTGCGCTGATTGCCGAATACATGATCTGCGATTGAGCCGGGGAGACCACGGGGTCGTCCGCGCCATGGAAGATCCACACGGGCGTGCGGCCAATGGCCTTGACGTACTCCGGGACAAGTTCAGGCTGGTGCCATCGGCCCGGGGCGTACGACCAGTAGATGCCTCCGCAGACTGGAGCGATGGCGGCAAAATGGCCGGGATAGTCTTTGGCGATCTCCCACACCCCGTAGCCGCCGAGGGACATCCCGGTAAGGTAGAGACGCTGGGGGTCGCCGTGGAACTCTTTTACTTCCGCGTTTAGAGCCGCCATGGCCATTGCCATGATGTCCGGGTCGGTCCAATGATGGTGGTTGTAGGGGACCTGTGGCATCACCACCACAAAAGGCCAGCGCTCATAGTGGGAGCGCAGCGCGTTGGGTAGGCCTACCTGGGTTTCGTCGAGGCCGTCTTCGCCGCGCTCTCCGGAACCGTGCAGAAAGAGGATGACTGGCCACTTCTGCTTTGGAGTCCAGTCCATTGGCAGATAAACGGCATAGTGGTAGACCGTGCCATTGACTTCGATGCTGCGGTTGAGAAAGCCGGTGTCTTGCTGGCGGGCGTAGGCGCGCGGCCCCAACACCGGGACTGCCCCGAGGAGGACCCCGGTGAGCAGATAAGCAGCCAAAAAAGCCACACGGCTCGGCGAGCCAAGACAAGACATAGACAACTAAAGCATACCGGGACCGCCCAAACCAAGGGAAGGCAACTCCGCGCGGCAGCCCGGTGCTCAGGAAGTTTAGCCGTTGAGCGTTTCCAGGAGCTTATTGATGGTGCGGTTGAGATCCTTGTCCGCGCGGCGCTGCTCATCGATCTTGGCGATGGAATGCATGACGGTGGTGTGATGCTTGCCGCCGAACTGGCGTCCTATTTCCGGAAGCGAGGCCTCAGTCATCTGTTTGGCCAGATACATGGCGATCTGGCGGGGAACGACCACGGAGCGGGAATTATTTTTCTGTTTCAGCTCCGCCACCCGCATACCGAACTGCTCGGAGACAGCGCGCTGAATTGCCTCGATCGTAATCTTGCGTACCTGGGTATCGATGAACTGCTTGAGGCACAACTGGGTGGTGGGTAGGGTGAGCTCTGCGCCGTTGAGACGGCACCAGGCTAACAACCGCACCAGCGCGCCCTCGAGTTCGCGCACGTTGGTGCGTACGTTTGAAGCGATGAAGAGGGCGATATCGGTGGGCAGCAGAACGTGCTCACTCTCCGCCTTCTTTTGCAGAATGGCTACCTTGGTCTCCAGGTCGGGGGGCTGAATATCGGCGATCAATCCCCATTCAAAACGGCTGCGCAGGCGATCTTCAATCTCCGGTAGTTCCTTGGGAGGACGATCGGATGCGATGACGATCTGCTTCAGGCTTTCATGCAGGGCATTGAAGGTGTGGAAGAACTCCTCCTGGGTGCGCTCCTTTTGCGCCAGGAACTGGATGTCGTCGATAAGCAACAGATCGACGGAGCGAAACTTGTCGCGAAAGCTCGTCATCTTGTCATAGCGCAGCGAGTTGATCATTTCGTTGGTGAACTTCTCGCTGGAGACATAGCAGACGGAACATTGCGGCTGGCGCTTCTTCACCTCATGGCCGATGGCATGCATCAGATGGGTCTTGCCCATGCCGACGCCGCCATAGATGAAGAGCGGATTGTAAGCTTTCGAGGGGCGTTCGGCGACCGCTTCGGAGGCAGCGCGGGCGAATTGATTGCCATTGCCGATGACGAAGGCGTCAAAGGTGTAGCGGGGGTTGAGTTGCGCGGCGGTGGTCCAGTCGAACTTGGCCTGCTGCGGCGCCGGCATGGGCGCTCCGCGATTGCCTGGGCGCTGGGCGCCGGCGGAGTGAGAGTGGGATGGGACGGGAGCGAACCCTCCATCCTCGCGCACCCGGACCGCGGCTGGGTCCTCCTGCGGGATAACAAAGGAAACGTCATCGAATTCCAGGTGGAAAGCGTCAATGGCTTCCTGAATGAGGTCGCCATAGCGGTCGCCTATGTGCTGGAACTCAGGTGTAGGAACGCGCACGAAAAGCATACGGCCAGTGATGTGGCTGAAGCGGGTGGGCTTGAGCCAGGTATCAAAGGATTGCCGGTTGACCTTTTTTTCGAGTGCACCCAAGATCCGTGCCCATGGATTGGGTACGGTGGGGGCGGTGGCGACAAAAGACATACGCTTCCTTCGTTCAACGCCTACTGCCTGATACCTTCTGCAAAGTGCAAAAGAGCAAGTTCGCACCAATATTAGCCGTGCGTGTTGTTGCTGCTCCTGTGCTTAGGAACTGCTTTGGGGGAACAAGCCCCTTCGCGAAAGTATCCAGATCGAAAGATCAGGTAGTGTGGACGTGCAGAAAATCAATCTTGATCGGAGCCGATACTAGCACAGTTACAAGGCCGTGCAACGGCTCATTCCGGGCAAAAATTTCTTTCTTTCCGGAGTTGCACCATGCACAGTGAAAGGGGACGCATCCCCATCGCTCAACGAGGCCCGAACCATTGTCGCGCTTTGCTCTTTCCCCTGAATCCGTTATACTTAAAGCTTGCCTTCAGGCAGAAATTTTCAGTGAGATCAGGAGCGCAGTGTTATGCCCAAGCGCACATTCCAACCGAACCGCCGCCACCGGGCGAAGACACATGGCTTTTTGACGCGCATGAAGACCAAGGCGGGAGCAGCGGTACTTTCCCGTCGTCGCGCGAAGGGTCGGAAGCGCGTTTCCGTGAGTGCCGGCTACCGCGACTAACGCAGCTCCGCTTTACCGTGACGCGAGTATGCGCCATACCTGAATTCACCCAGAGTCCTTGGCGTGAGGGAATGATCAGGTGAGACTTCCAACGCAAAACGACGCTCGGCTGCGCAAGCACGCTGATTATCAGCGCGTGTACCAGCGGAGTCGCAAACACTTTTCGCGTTCCATGACATACTTCTTCGCCGAGCGCACCTCGACTCCGCCCGTTGGTCCGCGCGTTGGGCTGACTGCCGGGCGGGTTCTCGGCAAGGCTGTGGAGCGCAACCGGATCAGGCGGCGCATGCGCGAAGCGGTCCGGCTGAACCTGGCCTTGCTGACGCGGGATGTTGACGTCGTGTTGCATCCTCGGCGAACGGTTCTGACTGCGGAATTCGCCGGCTTGCAAACGGAAGTATCCGGGATCTTTGCCATAGTGGAAAAGGCCGGGGAGAAGCGCGATGGGCGTTCCTGAAGTCTATGGCCGCTGGGTCTCGCCGCTGCTCCACTCGATCAGCGGGGTCTCCGGCGCATGCCGCTTTCAGCCGACATGCTCTGAATACGCCATGGGCGCTGTCGCCCACCACGGAGTGCTCTGGGGAACTGCACTCGCATTCTGGCGCGTGCTGCGCTGTAACCCTTTCGGCCGGGGAGGCTTTGATCCGGTTCCGGGCACGTATCCCAGCTGTCCGGCCCCAGCCCCGCCGTCCCTTCCGCACAGATGATCCCCGCCATTTACCATAAGACTGTGGTCCCAGGCGCCATTGGCGCCATGTGCCGCCAGATCGTCCGATCGACAGGAACTCTCTTTGGCCGAAATACGCAATCCTAATCAGTCGGGTGGCGGTGGGCAGGACTCACGCACCCTCCTCATCTTCTCCGTCGTCTTTGTGTTGATCTTCCTCGGCTTGCAATACTTTGGGCCGAAGAAAAAGACGCAACCGGAGACTCCGGCTGAGGTGGCTTCGACTACCGCGTCCAAGGCGCCGGTTAGTTCCGCCCCCGCTATGACTATGGCCTCCGGCGCTCCCGTGAAGGCCACGAAGGCGACGTCCGCCAAGGCGACCTCCGATGCGGTGGTCGCCGCCGCCGAAACCACTACGGTCGTGGAGAACGAACTCTACCGCATCACTTTTTCCAATCGCGGCGGCCAAGCCGTCTCCTGGATTCTGAAGAAGTACAAGGACGACGCGGGTAAGCCGCTGGACCTGGTGAATCCAAAGGCGGCGGCCAAGGCTGGTTATCCTCTCTCGCTGTGGACCTATGATTCCAGCCTGCGCAACCAGCTGGTGCAGGCGTTGTATGTGCCGTCGGCTACGGGCACGTTGAATGCTCCCGCCACGCTTACCTTTACCTACTCCAATAACGGCCTCGAAGTGAAAAAAATCTTCACCTTCGATTCCACCTACGTGCTGCATGTGGAAGTGACGGCCACCGATCATGGGAGCCCGGTTACCGCGCTGGTGGCGTGGCCCGGCGGATTCGGCGACCAGGAGACATTGCCGGATTATGCGGCGTCGCAGTTCAATACCATGCAGGGGGGCAAGAACGAGAACCAGTCAGCGAAGAAGATTGCCGGGGGCGCCACCCTACCTGGGCCTTTCGAATGGGCCGGCGTAAGCGATCTGTATTTCGCCGCGATGTTTCTTCCCGACACGCCGCAGCAGGCCTTGCTGGTGAGCCTGCATGATTCGGTCGACGTGCCGCGTCATGGCAAGACTGACCAGACCGACTCAGCGGCCGTCATCGGCGCCGCTATGGGTTCGAACACTGGTCACACCAGCATGCGCCTTTTCGCCGGTCCCAAGGTACTGGACGTGCTGGCTTCCGTGCGTGCCACGGCCAATGGAGGACAGACCGGGCCAAACCTGGAACCGGTGGTGGACTTCGGCTACTCGGGCATCATCGCCAAGCCGTTGTTCCTGGCCCTGCGCTGGGTGCACGAGCATATCGTCTCTAACTGGGGCTGGGCCATCCTCGTCCTCACCCTAGTGATCAATCTGGCCATGCTGCCTACGCGCATCCAGATGATGAAATCCGCGTTGAAGATGCAGCGCATCCAGCCGGAGATGAATGCGATCAAGGAAAAGTTCAAAAAGTACAAGGCTACCGACCCCCGCCGCGCGGACATGAACAAGGAGATGTTCGACCTGCAGAAGCGCGAGGGTGTGAACATGTTTGGCGGCTGCCTGCCCATGCTGGTGCAGTGGCCGTTGCTGTTTGCGTTTTATCGCATGCTGCTGCACACCATCGAACTGCGCCAGGCGCCCTGGTTGTGGCTGCACAACCTGGCCGCTCCCGACCCGCTGCATATTTTGCCTGTCTTTTTCATTGTGACCATGTTCCTGGTGCAGTATCTGACTCCGTCGCCAGGAATGGACCCGACGCAGCAGAAAATGATGGCGTTTACGATGCCCGTGTTTTTCGGTTTCATGACATGGAATCTTAGTTCGGGCCTGGCGCTTTACTGGGCCTTCGGCAACGTGATCAACGTAATCCAGCAGGCAATCATGAACCGCACCGGTATGGGCAAGCAGATGCGCGACATCGCTGCCAAGCGGGCGGCTAAGAAGAGCGGCGGGAGCGGCCGGCAAATGGTCCGCCGGTAGAGGGTTGAGGGAGCGGGCGCTGTTCCCCAGGCTGCGGAAAACTTGCTGCATGTGCGGACGAAGGGCGCGGCTTCAGCCGTGCGCATTGAGCTGCAGCCGGTTCAGCCGTGCCACTCTGAGCGAGGACTGATGAGGCTAAAGAGGGTGTGCAAGAGGGGGAAAAACCGCAGGTCCCTCCACTACGCTGCGCTGCGGTCGGGATGACAATTCTGTGGTGCCCGCAAGAGCTTCGACGAGAAGAGCTTGGTCCTACAATAGAATTGTCATCCCGACCGCAGCGCAGCGTAGTGGAGGGACCTGCGGTTTCTCTTCCGGTCCGCCCTCTTTCCCTGCCCAGTGCGGACTTTTTCTCCAGCCTATAAAGCCGAACCGGGGGTAAGCTGCTTCTGCGGTGCTCTTCGTTAAGCGAATCTCACACGGACACTTAGCCTTCGGGGCATCTTTTCTGCAGGCTGGGAAATCTGGCCTAGGCCATACGCGACCCCGTGGTTACCCGGCGTAGAGTTCAGCGCCCCGCGAGGCTGACTTCCCTGCACGCAAGTGCGATACTAAATCGATGCCGATAGTCGACCACGCGGCTGCAGCCCAGAAGATTGCAGCATTCCTCAAGACTCTTACTACCACCGGCGGCCTGCGATTGAAGTACCGGATCATCGCAGGAGCGGGAGCCCGTGATCCTGACGGCCTCGAAGCCCGCGAGATTTATGTGGAGATGTCCGGGCCGGACGCAGTGCTTTTGACTCAGCGCGGAGGCGAGTTGCTGCGGGCGTTGGAACATATCGCGGCCAAGATCGTGCGTCTGGAAGCGGAAGAGCACGACACCATCTCCTTCGACGCCAACTCCTTCAAGGCGCTGCGCGCGCGGGAGCTTAAGCTGTCCGCGGAAACGGCGGCTGAGCGCGTCCGCAGCACGTCCCAGCCGTACAGCTTTGCCCCCATGAGTTCGCGGGAGCGCCGCATGCTGCACCTGGCCTTCCGAGATTTTGCCGACCTCGAAACCGAGAGCAGTGGCGAAGGCTTGCGCCGCTTCGTGGTGGTCTATCCGAAGGGTGCGGAGCGTCCCCGGTCGCGGCCACGGACTCCCGAGTTCGGCAATACCGCTGCCCGTACCTCGCGGCGCAACTCGCCAGCCTGAAGGATCGCGAGGCTCGATGCAGCCCGATCCCCATGTGGTTTACCAGAACGAAACCATCGTTGCCATCGCGACGCCGCCCGGCCGCGGCGGTATAGGCATCGTACGGCTCTCGGGGCCTGATGCGATCCGGATTGCTGAGCCGATGCTGCGCTTGCGCAATCCCCTGGCCCACGCGCAAGCCCGCTTTGGGGACCTGCTCGACCTGGAAACCCAGGAAAAGCTGGATGAGGCGGTGGTGACACTTTTCGCCGCACCCCATTCCTACACCGGTGAAGATGTGCTCGAAATTGCCGCGCACGGCTCACCGGTTGTTCTGGAGACGCTGGTGCGTCAGGCGCTACAGGCCGGGGCGCGGCTGGCGGCGCCAGGCGAATTTACCCAGCGGGCGTTTTTGGGCGGCCGCATTGACCTGACCCAGGCCGAAGCGGTGCACGACCTGATTGAAGCGCAGACGCTCTACCAGGCGCGGGTCGCCGCGCAGCAACTGCATGGCGCGCTTTCGCGACGCATCAAGCCCATAAAAGAAGGGCTGGTGGCGTTGATCGCTCTGCTCGAAGCCGGCATTGATTTTGCGGAAGACGATGTGGATGTGTTGCCTGGGGTCGAAATCGTGAGCAGGATCGAGGAGATTCGCGGCCTGCTGCAGCCGGTGGCGGACAGCTTCGCGCGCGGGCGAATCGTGCACGCGGGGTTGATGCTGGCCATTGTGGGGCGGCCGAACGCGGGTAAATCTTCTCTCTTCAATCGCATCGTGCAGCGGGAGCGCGCGATTGTCACGGCGGCGCCGGGGACCACACGCGATCTGGTGACGGAGCGTGTGTCTCTGGGCGGAATCCCGGTTGAGCTGGTGGATACGGCGGGCATGCGTGAGGCCAGCGACGAGGCGGAGCAGATCGGCGTGCGCAAATCGCGCGAGGCCTTGGCCGATGCCGACATGGTGCTGATGGTGCTCGACGCGACTGCCGTGCCGGAGCAGGAAGAACTGGAACTTTTGGCTACGCTGGCCCAGCGCCGGGCGCTGGTGGTGGTTAACAAGAGAGACTTGGCCCGCCCGTCGTCCGCCATGGAAGAGGCTCTGGGCGGCTTGGGATTGCCGGTGGTACACACCTCCGCTCTCAGCGGCGAAGGGGTGGCTGAGCTGAAGCAGAAGATGCTGGCGATGGTAGGAGAGCGGACGGTGGAGACGGAAAGCGGAATGCTGACCAGCCTGCGCCAATACCAGGCGGTCACGGAAACGCTGGATGCGCTAGGGGCCGCGGGTGCGGCAGCCGGGCAAAGCATTCCCCACGAGATGGTCCTGTTGGATCTATATGGCGGACTCCGTCATCTCGACTCGCTCACCGGGGAGACCACGAGCGACGATATCCTGAACCTGATCTTCTCTACCTTTTGTATTGGAAAGTAGAACCAGAGGGATCGATGCGCCGGGCAGACTGCGCACGGCGTCCGCCGGAGCTGCCGAGGCTACTGCAGGTATATTGGCTGGTAGCCGCAAACAAGTGAACTCCAGCTCAGGAGATTTCCTGCATGTCGCTCACGATTACAGGTCTCTCGAAGACCTATCCCAACGGGGTCCAGGCGCTCAAGAATATTTCGCTCACCATCGGCAACAATATGTTCGGCTTGCTGGGACCTAACGGGGCCGGCAAGAGCACGCTGATGCGCACCATCGCGACCCTGCAGGAGCCCGACAGCGGGACGATCTTTCTGGATGGGATCAACGTCCTCAAAGAAAAGAATGCGGTACGCCAGACGCTCGGCTATCTGCCGCAGGAGTTCGGTGTTTATCCCAAGCTATCCGCCGTCGACATGCTCTCCCACCTGGCGGTGATGAAAGGCATCACCCAGGCGGGCGAGCGCAAAGAGATGGTCGAATCGCTGCTGCAGCAGACCAACCTTTGGGCCTTTCGCAAGAAAGCCCTCAGCACCTATTCCGGCGGCATGAAGCAGCGCTTTGGCATAGCGCAGGCACTGATTGGCAAGCCACGCCTGATCATCGTCGACGAGCCCACCGCTGGTCTTGACCCGGCCGAGCGCAATCGATTTCTGAACCTGCTCTCGTCGATAGGCCGCGATATTACAGTCATCCTCTCCACGCACATCGTCGAAGACGTGCGCGAGCTTTGCCCACGCATGGCCATCATCTCCGCCGGCGAGCTGCTGCTCGAGGGTGCTCCGCAGGAAACTCTTCAAGCGTTGCAGGGCAAAATATGGTCGAAGGTGGTCACCACCGATGATGAGCTGCGTGCGCTGGAAGCGGAACTGCGCGTGGTCTCAAGCCATCTGATCGGTGGGCAGCACGAGATTCGCGTGTACGCCGACGGCTCTCCGGGCGATGGTTTTCGCCCCGTCGACGCCGTCCTGGAGGACGTTTACTTCCTCAACCTCGCCAATCCAGCCGTACCTCAGCCAGTCCACTAGGTCCCAAGGAGATTTGCGCATGACCCTCTTCTGGGAGTTCTTTTTGTTCGAGCTAAAGTTCCGGCTAAAGAGCCTATCGACCTACGTGTACTTTGCGCTGTGGTTCGTGCTCAGTTTTCTGGCCATAGCGGCGGAAGACTTTATCTCTACCGGCAACGGCAAGCAGCTACTGAATGGCCCATTCTCAAACACCATTCTCTACACCGTCTTCACCCTGTTCGGAACCATCATCATTGCCGCCATCTTCGGCACTTCTATTCTGCGCGACTTCCAACGCGACACCTTCCAGCTCATCTTTACCAAGCCCATCACCAAGTTTGCTTATCTCGGAGGCCGCTGGGCAGGATCATTCGTCACCTGCGTGTTTGCCTTCTCCGGCATGGTCTTCGGCGAGGTGGCGGGGACCCTTGCTCCATGGGCGGATCACACTCGCATCGCCAGTGGACACGCCTGGTGGTACTGGCAACCGTTCCTGTTCATCGTGGTCATCCAGATCTTCTTTCTCGGCTCGCTGTTCTTTATGGTCGCCGCGCTGTCGCGCAAGATCTTTATCGTGTATCTGCAGGGCGTCGCGGTCTTCATGCTCTATCTGATCGCCAACGCCGTCTTCGCCGCGACGCGGTCCCTGGAACACTTCTGGTCCGGCATCCTGGACCCGATCGGCCTGCAGTTAGCCGACGTGCTCGCGCGCTACTGGACAGTAGTCGAGAAAAACACGTTGCTCTTCTCCTGGTCGCCGCACGTGAGCCAGGGCGTATTTCTCTACAACCGCATCCTCTGGACAGGCGTTGGGTTTATTTCCCTGGCAATCGTCTACCGATTCTTTCCCATGTCGGTGGAAGCACTTACGGCCAGCGCACAGGGCCGTCGTGCAGCCAAGGTTAAGCGGCAGGAAGAGGCGGAAGCGCAGCCACGCCGGTCACTGGTCGCAGTGCCGTTGCCGCGCGTGCACCAGTACTTCGGCGGTAGGGCGGGATTTGCTCAATTCGTCTCGCTGACTCGAGTGCGTCTTACCAACATCACGCGCGAACTGCCCTTTTTGGCGATCACTGTTCTGTTGACTGTCTTCTCGCTCATAAACGGCTATTTCGCCGGAAAACTGAACGACCAGAATGTTTATCCTGTCACCTTCCTGATGGTGCAGGCAGTGGAAGGCAATGCAACGCTGTTTCTGTTTATCATTGCCACGCTTTATGCCGGCGAATTGGTCTGGCGCGAGCGCGACACATCCTTCTCAGGCATTCACGATGCCCTGCCTATGGGCGAAACGACTGACTGGCTCTCGAAGTTCATAGCCCTAACCGTGGTCGAAGGCATCCTGCTCGCGGTCGTTCTGTTGTGCGGCGTCATCATGCAGACTGCAGCGGGTTACTACCACTACGACCTGCTGCAGTATTTCAAAGAGCTCTACCTCATCACCTTTCCCCTGGTGATCGGCTTCACGCTATTGGCCTTCTTTGTGCAGACCGTCGTCTCCAACAAGTTCATGGGCCATGCGATCGTGATCGGCATCGTTGTGTTAGATCCGATTTTGTTCCGCTTCGGTATTGAGAACACGCTGCTCCTACCCGGCCAGAACACCCCCTACACCTATTCGGACATGAACGGCTATGGCCACTTCGTGCCCGCGCTGCTGTGGTCCATCGTGTATTGGACCGCGATCTTCGCTGTGCTGGCCTGCTTTTCCATCGCACTGGCCCGGCGGGGCGCCGAGGATAGCTGGCATGCCCGCCTGCGGCAGGCCCGGGCGCGGTTGCCGCGCCTGACACCAGCGATCCTATTATTCGCGCTCATCGCTGTTGGCAGCGGCTCATGGTTTTATTACAACGCACACGTCCTCAACGAATTCCTTACCACCAAGCAGCAGCGGGAAATCCAGGCCCGCTACGAGCGCGACTTTAAGCGCTACGAACGCCTTGCGCAGCCCAAGGTGATCTCCGTCGACGCCAACATCGACCTCGATCCCAATCACCGCTCCTTCTCCGGTACCGGCCACTTCGTCTTGCAGAACAAGACGCCGCAGCCCATCCAGCAGATACACATCACCGACCAGATGCAGTCCCTCTCCGACGTGCAATTCGAGCGTCCGTTCCACCTGTTGAGCAGGGCGCCACGCGATCTCTACTCTATCTATCAGCTGGAAACACCACTCGCACCTGGAGATAAGCTGAACCTGACCTTCAAGGTCGGCTACCTGAGCCATGGCTTCCGCGACGGCAATGAGCGGCCGGAGCTGGCCTACAATGGAATGTTTTTCGACTCCAGCTACTTCCCCTACATCGGCTACAACTCCGACATCGAACTGGACGATCCGCGCCGCCGCCGCGAAGAAAAGCTTGGCCCACTCACGGATCTACCCCGCCGCGGCGACCCTTGGGGGAGTGTCACTAACCTTTTTACGCCGGATTCCGACTGGATCAGCTATCACACGGTCGTCAGCACACCGGACGACCAGATTGCCTTCGCGCCCGGTTATCTGCAGCGCGATTGGCACCAAAACGGCCGCCACTACTATGCCTACGATATGGGTGATGTGAAGATTCTCGACTTCTACGCTTACGTCTCAGGCCGCTACGACGTAAAGCGCGAGAACTACAAGGGCGTTAATATCGAGATCTATCACGCACCCCAGCATGGCTACGATGTCGACGACATGATCCAAGGGGTCAAAGCTGGCCTTGACTACTACCAGGCTAACTACAGCCCGTACCAGTTCAAGCAGTTCCGTATCCTTGAATTTCCGCGCTACCGGCAGTTTGCGCAGTCCTTCCCCAATACCAGTCCGTTCACCGAAACATTCTGGATCACGCGTGTCCTCAATCCTAATAAGGACATTGACTTTACTTACTTCGTCACCGCTCATGAACTGGCCCACCAGTGGTGGGCTCACCAGTTGATTGGAGGCCACGTTGCAGGTTCGAACATGATGTCGGAGTCGCTGGCCGAATACTCTGCCCTCCGGGTTGCGCAGAAGAAGTATGGCGATACCCAGATGCGTAAGTTCCTGGCTCACGAACTCGACGGGTACCTGCGCGGCCGCTCCAACGAAACACGCAGAGAGCCGCCCCTCGCCCGGGTACAGCGGGAGGCATACGTCTGGTACCAGAAGGGTAGCCTGGTGTTCTACGCGCTCTCGGATTACATCGGGCAAGACAAGCTCAACCTCGCGCTGCACAACTTCCTGATGCAATACCGCTATGCCAATGCGACGGATGCGCAGTCCGGGCCGTATCCCGACACGCGCCTGTTGGAAGACGCTCTCCGCGCGCAAACCCCCTCCGATCTTCAATACTTTCTCGACGACAGCTTCGAGAAGATCACACTCTATGACAACAAGGCTGTCGAAGCGACTTCGCAGAAGATGCCCGATGGCACGTACAAGGTCACGCTTACCGTCGAAGGCAGGAAGGTCTATGCCGACGGCAATGGCGTCGAGTCGCCTGCGCCGCTCCACGATTTGATCGACGTAGGTGTCTTCAGCGGCAAGAAGGACGAGGAAAAGCAGCTCGCTCTGCGCAAGGAGTGGATTACCGGAGCGCGGCAGACTTTCGAGTTCATTGTGAAGGAACGGCCCACGCGTGCCGGAATTGATCCCTATAACAAGCTGATTGACCGTAATGGGGACGACAACACCATGGACATCACGAACCGGTTCTAAAGCGTTTTCACTTCTGCTCTGTTCGGTCGGGTTAAGCGAAGTTCCGACTTCAAGGGCGGCATCTCTTGCGTGTCGTATCCTGTAGCGATACGGCCGATCACTGGTCTGTGGACGTGAGCGGAAACTGGCGGCTGACCTTCGCTTTTGAGGGGACGGACGCCAAGCTAGTTGACTATCTCGACTACCACTAGGAGGAACAATGCGGATGCACAACCCTGCGCACCCTGGAGAAGTTTTGCGCGAACACATAGGAGAGATGCCGGTGAGCAAGCTCGCGGCTCATTTGGGCGTGTCCCGCGTTACACTCTCCAGGCTCCTAGTTGGTAACTCCGGCGTCTCCGCGGAAATGGCGCTCAAACTGTCCGAAGCCCTAGGGACTTCACCTGAGCTTTGGCTGAACATGCAAATTCAGTTTGATTTGTGGCAGGTCTCCCGGCGCAGACGGAAGAGGATTGCGCCCCTGGCGGCAGCCTAAGGTGTCTCTCGCATCAAGCCGCGGATCTGCGAGTGAGTGCGACATACGCTGCATTTCAGAATAAGGGCTTATGTCGCACTCCAAACCAGCATCGAAAAGATGCTCACCGGGCTATTCGCGTCCCATCTCCAGCAGGGCGAGCTCTACGCCACTGGGCATGGAGCTGTGTTCAGCGACCTGCAGCTGGCGCTCCGCCTTCGAGTTAACAATGTCCTTGTGGCCGCTTTCTTCGGCGATCCAGAACTCGGTTAGAAGATATCGAACGCCGCTTCTCCGGAAAACGACCTTGCTCTTCTTCGCCGGCTGCGAATCGCCGTCCCACTGTGCCATGACAAACGCTGACTTCGATGCCCCCTTAATGAGCACGACGTTCGTTGTTTCCATGCGAATGGTGTACCAGCCGGGTGCGAAGTGTTTACCTCCAGTTTCAAATGCGAACGGCACATGGATGGTGCCGCCCACTTTGTGGTCTTGCGCCTGTAACGCCGGCGCCAATGAAACGACGGCCAGGACGGCGGTGAAAACGGTTGCGCGAAACTTCGAAATCGAAGGTGTGTTCATCGCGGTTCTCCTTTTGGAAGGCGTCTCAACAGCCGCCTTCACCTACTAAGGCGCGACCGTTCCCCAAAAGGGGCCACCACACGAAAATTATTTTTGCTCTGCCTCCGGATCCTTCGCTCCTGGCCGGAGCTCACGAAATAGCCAGATCCTGGCCAACGCCCAATCCCGCTTGACCGACCGCGGCGCAATCTGCAGCAACGCGCCAATCTCCTCCACTGAAAGCCCTCCAAAGTAGCGCAACTCAACTACCCGCGCCTGTCGCGGGTTTTCCCGCTCCAGTTTTTTGAGGGCCTCGTCCAGATGTTCTACTTGGTCAAGCTGCTCGGCCGAGATGGCAAGTTCATCCTGCATTTCCACCCGCTGCAGCCCCCCGCCTCTTTGTTCCGCGTTATGCGCCCGCGCATAATCGACCAGTACCCGCCGCATCACGTTCGCCGCTAACCCGATGAAATGTGCCCGACTGTTCCAATCGATGTCCTCGCCCACCAACCGCAAATAGGCTTCGTTGATCAATGCCGTTGCTTGTAAAGTATGGTCCGGCCGCTCCCGCCGCATGTACCCTCTGGCCAAACGATGCAGTTCTGCATAAACCAGGGGGAGCAGGCTTTCCGCTGCTTGCGTGTCTCCGGCATGCATCGCCTTCAGGAGTTGTGTCACCTGCCCGCCGTCGTTATCCATGGCTTCCTCCCGCCGACCCTATGGTATATTCTGGCCAACGCGAAAGGGCTTGTAGAGGCGGCTCGCCGTGCGTAAGCTGCTTGGACACCTGGCTGGATACCCACTATGGCCGATCTGGAGCAATCCGCCGCGCAACTATTTGGAGAAGCCCTTGAATTGGGGCCGGAGCGCCGGGCTGCTTTTCTTGATCAAGCATGCCGGGGCGCTCCTGAGCTCCGTCGCCTGGTTGAGGAACTGCTTCGTGACAACCAACTCGCCGGCAGCTTTCTTGCTGAGCCCATCCTTACCCCCGAGGGTCGGGCTACCGTATCCGCCACTCAATCCGCCCCTAGCCACCATCTGAGCGCAGGGACGAAACTCGGCCGCTACTCGATTGTCGAGCCCCTGGGGGCCGGCGGAATGGGTGTGGTGTATCGAGCTCGCGATGAAAAGCTGGAGCGCGTGGTCGCGATCAAGCTTCTGGCGCCCGGGGTGTTCACGGGTGACGAGGCACGGCGGCGGTTTCACAAGGAAGCGCTCGCCCTGGCAAAGCTTAGCCACGCTCACATCGCGGCTGTATACGATGTCGGCGAGCAGGATGGGATCGACTACATCGTTATGGAGTGCGTGCCGGGCGAATCGCTGGCGGCGAAACTTAAATCAGGCCCCCTCACGGTAAAAGATGCGACGTCGATCACCTTGCAAATTGCCGAGGGGCTTGAAGAGGCCCACGAACAAGGCGTGATTCACCGTGACCTGAAGCCGGCCAACGTGATGATTACACCGAAGGGACGAGCGAAGGTTCTGGACTTTGGTCTGGCCAAGCTCCTCGCAGTGGCAAGAGACCCAGCGGTATCGGTTACGGAGACCCGGGGACTCATCGGCACCCCGCTCTACATGTCACCCGAGCAAGCGCGAGAACAGAATCTCGACGCACGAACGGATCTGTGGAACCTGGGCGTAATTTATTACCAATTGCTTACCGGCCGCGCACCGTTCCACGGCGACAGCAGCATTGCTGTTCTGCGCGCGATCACTGACGAAGAACCCGTTCCGCTGCGCCAGCTGCGGCCGGATGTTCCACCGCTTTGCGAACAGATCGTTGCGCACGCGCTCGAGAAGAATCCCGATCGCCGCTACCAGTCAGCAACGGAGGTCATTCGCGACGCGTCGGAGCTACTGTCCCAGCTGAGCACCACGTCTCTGGATCAGGAAAAGCCGGCCAAACGAGCAAAGCGCTTTCTATCCGTCGCAGTCGCGGTTGCCCTTCTTCTGGCAATCACAGCGACGCTCTGGCTTTACTATCGTTCATCCCGCAAACATTGGGCGCGCGATGAAGCAATTCCACAGGCGAGGAGCCTCTTCGCCCAAAACAAACCGCTCGCGGCCCTGCTTCTTCTCGACAAGGCCGCAGAATACTTGCCCTCGGATCCCCAGATCAAGCAAATCGCCGGCGAAAACTCTACTCTCACCTCGATCACTTCGTCGCCCTCCGGGGCCACCGTTCAGATCCAGGATTACCTCTTGCCAGGCTCCCCTTGGCACAGTCTCGGTAGGACGCCCCTGATGAATCTCCGCGTTCCGAAGGGATATTTTCGCTGGAAGGTTTCGAAGGCCGGCAGCGGCGAAATAACGGTCGCGCCGCCGACAGAAACCAAAATGGATTTTGCACTCGGTTCATCGCAAAAAGCACCCGATGGGATGGTGCGTGCCGAAGGTGGCGCTGGGGGATGGTTCATCGATTTCGTCGGTTGGTATGGTCCAGGCAAGCTGCCCCCTTTTTACGTTGATCGGTACGAGGTCACCAACCGCGAATACCAGAAGTTTGTGGATAGCGGGGGTTACGAAAAGAAAGAGTACTGGAGCGAACAATTTACGCGGGATGGCCATCAGCTTTCGTGGGCCGACGCCATGGCGCAATTTCGGGACACGACGGGGCGCGCGGGACCATCGACCTGGGTCGCAGGTCATTATCCCCAGGGGCAGGCCGATTTTCCCGTTGCCGGCGTGAGCTGGTTCGAGGCTGCTGCGTATGCAGCGTTCTCAGGAAAGAGCCTGCCCGTATTGGCGCAGTGGCTCCAGGCAGATCCGCCGGACCTCGCGGCCAGTGCGGTGCAGGCCAGCAACATTACCAGTAGCGCTCTCGCACCTGTCGGCAAATACCCGGGGCTCGGCCCGTACGGAACCTACGACATGACCGGCAACGTTCGTGAATGGGTCTCCAATGCCGCGGGCGGCGATCTGCGCTTCATTCTGGGCGGTTCATGGAAATCGGAGTCTTACTTGTCCACCACACCCGAAGCACTGTCGCCCTTCGATCGTTCGCAAACAAACGGATTCCGATGTGTGCTCAACACCGATTCTGTGCCGGCAGAGGCCCTGAACCCGGTCAAGCCCATGGTTCGCGATTTTGCGAGATTCAAGCCCGTGTCCGACGAGGTGTTTAACGCCTACAAACTTCTTTACGCCTATCCGCAAACCCCGCTGAATGCACAAGTCGATGGAGTCGTCGAGGATACGGTTGACTGGCGGGAGGAGAAAGTCACATTCGACGCCGCCTATGGTGGTCAGCGGATGTCCGCATATTTGTTCCTGCCGAAGCACGTTCGCCCACCGTACCAAACCGTACTGTTCTTTCCCAGCGCCCGGGTGGAGGATCTTCGCGACAGCCGGAAACTGGGCGATCTGAAGTTTTTTGACTACGTCGTTCAAAGCGGCCGCGCGGTGATGTATCCGGTTTATTTGGACACGTACGAGCGCAAGGTGAACTTCTACCTTCGCGAGGGCCTGGTGGATAACGAGCTCAACATCGCCCACTACAAGGACGCTGCGCGCTCGCTCGATTACCTCGCCACACGTTCCGATATCGACAGCGGCAAACTGGCCTACCTGGGGGTCAGCATGGGCTCGGCAAAAGGAGTGATCATTTCGACTCTGCTGCAGGATCGTCTCAAGACTTCTATTTTTCTTGACGGCGGATACTTCCTTTTTCCGCCTACACCCGGCAATGACCAGGCCGACTTTGCGCCCCGGCTAAAAATACCGGTACTCATGGTAAACGGGCGTTACGACTACAGCTTCTCTCTCGACCGGTCGCAGAATCCGCTCTTTGCCATGCTGGGCACGCCCGCTGGAGACAAGCGCCACCTAATTCTTGACACGCCGCACGATGTCACGGAGCGGCGTCCCCAGCTGGTCAGGGCGGTGCTCGATTGGCTCGATCACTACCTGGGACGCGTGAATGAATAAACGCGCGACGGCTCGTCGAAAGACGAGCCGTCTGAGGGTCGCTACCCGGGGGCTCTAGCGGGTTGTTTCCAACAGAGCCAGTTCCACGTTGGTGGCTGGGATGTTTTCAGTAGCAATCTGTGCCTGGTTCTCTGCCTTCGACTTGGCAAAGCCAATCCGACGGCTTTTTCCCGCGACTGTGATTTCGCTCAGGAAGTATTGGTCACCGTATCTACGGAAGATGGCCTTGCCGGTCTTTGCCGTCTGGCCGTTATCCTCTAAGGTGGTCATCGTGAGTGCAGAGTCCGAGTCTCCCCGGATGAGCAAAGTGTGAAGGCTCTCCATGCGTACGGAGTAGGTGCCTGGGGCGAAGTGATGTCCGGATGCAGTCTCGAAGGCAAACGGCACGTTCATCCTGGCGAACATTCCTACATCTTGACCGTGCAATGCCGGCGACAAGGGAGCGACAGCAAGAACGGCGGCGAAAAGACCTGCGCGGAACTTCGAAATCGAAAGTGTGCTCATGGCGGTTCTCCTTGGAGGGCGTCTCATTGATCGCCTTCACTTACTAAGGCGGAACCGCCCCGGCAGAGGGGCCACGACTTTCACAATTATTTTTTTTGGGCTCAGAATCCGGGAAATACCGGACCCGGCTGCCTCCCGCGGGCCCCTATGGTATAGTCTCGACCAACGCGAGACCGGCCGGGCCAGGTTCGCTCAACAGCCATCGCGCATGATGTTGTATTCCGCAAATACCAGGACGTGGAGGGTATTAACGGAATTCCAGGATCCCTGGGGTTTTTGGACCTGGGCGAGCGACAGTAAAGCCTTGTATATGGGAATGGTTCAGGGGCATCAAGGGATCTATCGGCTGACCATCCCGGATGGCAAGTGGGCAAAGGTGAGCGAATTGGGAAGCACCTATACCGGCCTGTACTCGGGCGTGGCCAGCGGCGACGCCTTCGTGAGCCTCACAGCGGATGGACAGCCGGCGATGATGAGCCATACCGGCGTGGCCCAGATCTATTCGCTCCGCTGGAAGCACTGAGTCCAGAGCAGTATAAATCTATCCGCGGTACAAGATTGTTTTTAACAAACCCGAAGTATTGTTGCTTTTGAGCGACTATTCCCTCCGGGCGGCATCGTTAACAAGGAACTCTCGGGCCCCGGGGCTGCAGTCCGTTCTCCTGGGCATTAGTGCCGAGGGAAGCATTCAGGCCTACCCACTTATTGAGGACTCTCATCGATGCCACTACCTACAGACGAAAAGATTGTTGCTCTGAGCCGGGAACTGTTGCAGAAATTCGACCTGCTCTTCGGCGTACACCCCGGCTTTCGGCCAGCTCACGCCAAAGGCATTATGCTGCATGGAACTTTTACCCCAACGCCGGAAGCGGCCGGGCTCAGCATGGCTCCTCACTTGAACAAGCCATCGACTCCAGCCACGGTGCGCTTTTCGAACTCTACCGGCATTCCCGTGATTCCCGATAATGATCCCAACGCCGACCCACGCGGCTGTGCGATTCGGTTTCATCTCGCGGAGCGCGTGCACACTGACATCGTGGCCCATTCCACCAATGCTTTCCCGGCGAGAACGGGTCAGGATTTTCTGGAATTCTTGAGCGCCATTGCGGCCACCGACTTGGCGCATTTCCCCGGCTCGCCGCTGGAGAAATACCTTGGCACCCACCCCGCCGCGCTCACCTTCGTGCAGGCTCCGAAGCCGCCGGCCTCGAGCTTCGCGCGCGAATCGTATTTCGGTCTGACTGCAATGCGCTTCATCAACAAAGAGGGCGCGAGCCGTTACGGACGCTACCGCATTCTCCCCGCCGCCGGGAACGATCATCTGGATGCGGCAGCTGCCGCGGCAAAAGGACCAAACTACCTCTTCGAGGAAATTGAGGCCCGTGTTGCAAAGGAACCAGTCAAGCTCAAGGTGGTTGTTCAATTAGCCGAGGACGGGGATGTGGTGGACGATGTGACCATTCACTGGCCGGAAAGTCGGAAGTTGCTTGAGTTGGGGCAGCTCGCGTTCACCGAACTGGTGGCCAACGAGGCGCACGAGCAGAAGAACATTATCTTCGACCCGATTCCGCGGGTGGATGGCATCGATCCTTCCGAGGATCCTCTGCTGGAACTGCGTGCCGCAGTGTACCTATTGAGCGGCCGCCGCCGGCGGGCAGCCCCCGAATAGACCCTCGGGCCCAGCAAAAATAAATCGAACCGGAATCGCCGATAGTTCGTATCTAGCCTTGCGGAGGGTTGGATGCAGACTGTGGCAGATGTCCGGTACGCGTTACGTCAATTCGCCAAGGCGCCGGGGTTTACAGCTACAGCGATTCTTACCCTGGCCCTTGGCATCGGCGCCACCACGGCGATTTTCACCCTGGTGTATGCGGTGCTATTGAAGTCGCTGCCGGTGGTGAATCCGGAAGACCTGTATCGCGTCGGCAATGAAGAGAACTGCTGCGTGACCGGCGGTATGCTAGACAATTGGACGCTCTTCTCCTACGAGCTATACAAGCAGTTCCGCGATCAAACAACCGGCTTCGAGGAGCTGGCCGCCTTTCAAGCCGGGCAATCCCTGATCGGCGTGCGCCGCAATGGCAGTAACAAGCCATCCGAGTCGTACAAAAGCGAATTTGTCTCCGGCAATTACTTCCAGACCTTCGGTATTCCTCCCTACCTGGGGCGGACCATCACACCGAATGACGACCGGAAGGGCGCTCCCGCCGTGGCCATGATCAGCTTCCGGGCGTGGCAGGAGAAATTTGGCAAGGATCCGTCCGTAGTCGGAGCGGGGTTCGTGATCAATGGCCAGCCCTTCACGGTGATCGGGATTACGCCGCCAGGTTTCTTTGGCGATCGCGTTCAAAGCACGCCGCAGTCCTTCTATATTCCTCTGCACGACGAGCCGCTGATTTCGCCAGTGGCCCCGCTTCTGGAAGAGGCCTCTCTCAATTGGCTGGATCTGATCGGCCGCATTCGTCCAGGCGCTGACACAACCGCCATGGAAGCACAGATGCAGGTGCAGTTGCGGCAATTTCTGTTGAGCCCGTTGAGCAAAGTAGATGAGCGCGACAAGCCCCTGGTGGCCAGGCAGATGCTGCACTTCTCCCATGGAGGCAACGGCGTGCAGATGATGAAGCATGACTATCAGCAAGGGCTGCACCTGCTGATGTGGGTCTCGGGATTCGTGCTGCTGATCGCCTGCGCCAATCTTGCCAACCTGATGCTGGTGCGGTCGGCCAACCGGCAGCAACAGACATCGGTGCGCTCAGCACTGGGGGCGCCGCGCATGACGCTGGTTCGGCAAACTTTGACGGAAAGCATTGTGCTGGGTGTATTGGGTGGGATCGCCGGCATTGTGGTGGCGTTCGCCGGCACACGAGTCATTCTGTTTCTCGCTTTCCAACATGATCCCGTGCCCATCTCAGCTACGCCCTCGCTGCCCGTACTCGCATTTGCCCTCGCCGTGTCATTGCTGACGGGAATTCTTTTCGGTGTTGCGCCGGCGTGGTTGACGGTCAGGTCGAATCCCGTGGATGCCTTGCGGGGCGCGAATCGCTCCACGGCGAATCATGGCGGATGGGCGCAGAAATCGCTGGTGGTGGTGCAGGCGGCTCTCTCCCTGGTTCTGCTTTGTGCGGCTGGATTACTTGCCCGCAGCCTGAGCAATATGCAGCGCCAGGATTTTGGCTTTGTTACCGCGAATCGTTTCATCGCCCATATCGACCCGCAGATGGCCGGCTACACTCCCGGCCAGTTGGAAGCGCTTTACCGGCAGCTGCACAAGAACCTGGCACAAATTCCAGGAGTGAAGCAGGTGAGTTTCTCCCTGTATAGCCCAATGGAGGGAGATAACTGGGGCGAAGGTGTCTTCATCGAAGGCGAGCCGCCACCGGCTCCGGGGACGGAAGATCATGGAGCCTCATGGTTGCGGGTGAGCCCTCTTTATTTCGACACCCTTGGGACCAAGATTGTCGAGGGCCGCGCCAATAACGATCAGGACACGCCTGGCACCCGCAACGTCGCGGTCGTGAACAGGTTCTTTGAGAAGAAATATTTCAAGGACGGCCACGCCATCGGCAAACACTTCAGCGATGTTTTGAAGCACCCCGGATACTTTGAAATCGTTGGCGTCACCGAAGACACGAACTATTGGGGACCGTCTGAGAAGATGCGCCCGATGTACTTTCTAGCCCAAGGGCAGAGGGTTCACACGGACGATCCGCGCTATGAGAAATTTCAGGACGCATCGCAATATCTGAATGCCATAGAGATTGAGACGGCGGGTAACGTGCCTGGACTCGAGATGCAGGTGCGACATGCAATTTCGCAGGTCAATGCTGATCTCGCGCTGATCAATTTCCAAAGCTTTACGGAACAGGTTCAGGCGAACTTCACGCAGCAGGCCATGATCGCCAAGTTGACCTCCTTCTTCGGAATCCTGGCGCTGGTTCTGGCCTCGATCGGACTCTATGGCGTGACCGCGTACTCGGTGGAACGCCGGACGAGCGAGATTGGCATCCGCATGGCGCTGGGCGCCGATCGCATGAGTGTGCTGCAACTGGTGCTGCGCGGTGCTTTCCTGCAAGTAGGCATTGGTCTGGCAATCGGCATTCCGGTGGCGATTCTAGCTGGTCACGCGATGGCGAGTCAGTTGTTCGGAGTAAAGCCCTATGACCCGGTCATATTGTCGATCACGCTGTTGGTGCTGTCTACGGCGGCATTTTTGGCCGCACTTGTCCCCGCACGCATAGCCGCCGGATTGGAACCGATGCGGGCGCTGCGAACTGAGTGAGGCTATCGGGCTGCGCTTCAGGCCCATGCGAGGACAATTGCGCCGACGGCGATCAACAACGCCCCCGCCGCCTTGGCCAATGTGATCGTCTCGCCGAGAAGCGGCCACGCCAGTAGCACAACAAAGACCACGCTCAACTTGTCGATGGGAGCCACCTTGGACGCCTCACCCATGGAGAGTGCGCGAAAATAGCAGATCCACGACAAGCCGGTGGCCAGGCCTGAAGCGATTAAAAACAGCCAACTGCGGCGGCCCACGTGCGCAAGTCCGCTATGGCTGCCAAGACTAAGAGCGATCGTCCAGGCAAAGACCAAGACCACCGAGGTTCGAATGGCGGTGGCCAGGTTGGGATCGACATGGGCGACGCCGACTTTGGCGAGCAACGCCGTTGCCGCTGCGAAAAGAGCCGAGAGAACGGCCCATACAAGCCAATTCATGAGAGTGCCATGGGGATAGTTTACTTCGCGGTTGTCTAACCCTTCGCTCAGGACTATATTTCGCGCCGAGGTGTACGTATGGCCACTTACCTTGCCCTGATGCGTTGGACCAAAGAAGGTATCGAAAAGATTAAAGACAGTCCGAGCCGCCTGGACGCCGCCCGGAAAGCCATCGAGCCCGCCGGCGCAAAGCTAGTGAGCTTCTACATGTTGATGGGTCAATACGACATGGCGGCCATCATCGAGGCTCCCGATGACGCGACTTACGCCCGCGTCAGTCTTTCTCTTGCATCGAAAGGCGGTATTCGCATGGAAACTCTCCGCGCTTTTACCGAGGACGAATACCGGAAGATTATTCCAGGTATCTCCTGATTCCTTAGAGCATAAGTTTCTGGCGCTACCCAACGCTCCGCCCGAGAGCGAGGTTGTGGTGTGTCCGTACCATGCGGAGCCGCGGGCTAAACAAATCCTGGGATTTGCCGATTGTCTGGAGCAGATACTGCGTCGATCAGGAGTCCGTTGCGGTGCTTACGGGTGAGCCATCTCTCGACGGGTCTGAGCGTTTAGGATCTTGTGCAACGAAATAAGCATTGGGCACGCGGGAACTTCGCAAGCTGGCGCCATCGTTTGGCGGCCACAGCTGTGTTCTGGGTTCTCTTTGAAAATTTCTGTTGCACCACACCACCAGTCCCGGCGGCGGAGTTGTCTCCCATCGTGATCGGGGTTTCGAATGTGCAGTCAGGCCCCTCGCGCATGCTTGGTCAGACCCTGCTTTTGGGATCGAAAGCATACTTCGACCTGGTCAATCAGCATGGCGGTATTCGCGGCCGAAAAATCACAATCATCCTCAAGGATGACAAGTATGAACCGGATCCCGCCCTCCAGAACACGAATGAACTGATCGAACAGGATAAGGTGTTCTTTCTCTTCGACTACGTGGGCACGCCAACCCTCACCCGAGTGCTTCCCTTATTGAAGTACTACGAGAAGGAAGGCATTGTGAACGTAGCACCGTTCACTGGGGCCGATCCGCAGCGTACCCCTCCATATGACAGGTTTGTCTTCAACATACGGGCTTCATATGACGAGGAGACGCGCGCCCTGGTTCGCTACTTTTACCACCAGGGTTACCGTCGAATCGGGTTTTTTGGCCAAGCCGACTCGTACGGCAAGAGTGGAGAAATCGGAGTGAACGCCGCTCTGCTAGAGTATGGCCTCAAGATCGTGAGCAGTGTGGACTACCCGCGCAACCAGGGCATGGAAATTCCAATGACCGCGCAGGTGAACCTGCTGCGCGCGGCGGGGGCAGAAGCGGTCATCGCGGTGGGGGTGTATGGCCCCTGTGCCGCTTTTGTTCGCGATGCGCGCCGGAGCGGCTGGAACATACCGATTGCCAATGTCAGCTTTGTCGATCCGATGGTGATGCTGCAGAAGCTGAATCAGTGGTCGCAACCGGGCGTGGACCTGACAGCTAATCTCATCAACAGCCAGGTGGTTCCTTCGACTGACGATCTCCGCTATCCACTGGTGGTCGATTATCGTGCTCACAATCCCCTGGAGCGAGACTCAGGGGTGGCTTTAGAGGGATGGCTGAATGCCGTGGTTGTGACCGAGGCGCTGCGCCGGATCGGGCCCAACCCGTCGCGCCAGGATTTTATCCGAGCCATGGAGTCGCTGCATGGCTTCGACCCAGGGTTGGGGGTCAAGCTGGAGTTTTCCTCTACCAACCACCAGGGGTTGCATCAGGTCTGGCTGAATCAAACCGTCCATGGGCGATGGCAGCCGGTACCGGCGCCATGAGCAGCATCTCCTCGAAGTTTGCACTCTTGCAACTAGTCTGCGCTTCTCTCGTCGCAGTGATCCTTTACGCTTCCATGGACCGGCAATTATTGCCTCAACTGACGGAGAGCTTCGTGACCCGCTCTGAGGTGGTCACGGAAGGGTTGGCGTCATCAGTAGAATCTTCCCTGGTTGCACGGGACATTACCTCCGCGCAAGCCGCCATCGACCAGGTGTTGAGCGTCCCGGATGTAAAGTGGGCTTACATAACAGCACCCAACGGCGAAGTGCTGGCCGATACCTTCGTCCCTCAATTTCCCGAAGAGCTAAAGCGGAACCTGTCGGCGGTGAATGACCATGCCTGGATCCGGCTGGCCGGCGAGCGTGTCCCCACACTGGTGATCCGGAGGAAAGTGCTGAGCGGCATCGTGGGTACAGTTTGGGTTGGATTCAACCAGGTGAATTTGCTGTCGTCGATTCGTGGTATGGAACGCACTATCCTTTCCCGAATCGTCCTTGTCATGCTGATTGTGACCTTCCTCTTCGTCGTCGTAACCCGTCACATCATCGCTCCGATTCGCTTTCTGACCCACGCGGCCCAGTCGCTTCCGGGAGATGCGGGCGAAACTTTTCGTCCGTTGCCGGTGCAATCGGGCGATGAGCTTGGCGTTTTGACGCGTACTTTCAACAGCATGGCCAGCGAGGTTCGGGAGCAGCGAGAGACGCTGGAAGCGCGGGTTCATGAAAGAACCGAGATGCTTTCTCGCACCAATGCAGGACTAGCCGCAGAAATCGCCGAGCGCGAGCGCGCCCAGGAGGCGCTGCGCGAGAGCAGCGAGTTGGTCATGCTCCTGCTCGAGTCTGCTCCCGAAGCCATCTACGGCATTGATTTGGAGGGTAACTGCACTTTCTGCAATTCGTCCTGCCTGCGCCTCACCGGTTATCAGGAGAATTCCGAGCTGCTGGGCAGGAACATGCATGCGGTCATACATTATGCGCGACCTGGGGGAGCCCCTTACCCATTCGAAGATTGCGGCATCTACCAGGCATTCACCAAGGGGCTGGATACGCATGGAGACGACGAAGTGCTCTGGCGCAAGGATGGAACCAGCTTTCCGGCCGAATACTGGTCGCGGCTGCTCCATCGTAACGATCGAGTCATCGGCATGGTGGTAACGTTCGTCGATGTCACCGTGCGCAAGCAGGCAGAGGAAGCCATGCGCAACGCCAAGGAAGCGGCAGAGGCAGGGAGCCGTGCCAAGAGTGAATTTCTCGCCAACATGAGTCATGAGATTCGCACCCCTTTGAACGGTGTCATCGGAATGACCGAACTGGCATTGGGAACCGACCTCACGGAGGAACAACGCGATTATCTGCAGACCGTCAAGCTGTCGAGTGACGCGCTGCTCAACGTGATTAATGACGTTCTGGACTTCTCCAAGATTGAAGCCGGCAAGACCGAACTGGAAGCCAGTGACTTCAATCTGCGCGATAACCTGGAGACCATCTTGAGGACCTTCGCTTTGCGCGCCTCTGAGAAGCAGCTGGAGCTCTTGTGTGTGGTGGATACGCAGGTACCGGATAGGGTGCGAGGAGATTCGTTCCGGCTACGCCAGATCCTGGTTAATCTGCTCGGCAACGCAATCAAGTTCACCGATGCAGGAGAGATTGCGTTGTACGTGCGAGCGGACCAGGTGGATGCCCAGGAATGCCTTCTGCATTTCTCAGTCTCGGATACCGGAGTGGGGATCGCTCCCGATGTGCTCAAAATCATCTTCGATCCGTTCACCCAGGCGGACAGTTCGACGACACGAATCCACGGAGGGACTGGACTGGGCCTGGCGATATCGGCTCGCCTGGTCAAGATGATGGACGGAGAAATCTGGGTCGAGAGTGAATCTGGCCGCGGATCCGCATTTCACTTTACGGCGCGACTCCGTGCCGCCGAAAGCGGCCCAACCGTCATCTATCCTTTAGCTCCACCGGATCGATCGGCTGGGGTCAGGGTGCTCATCGTCGATGACAACCGCACCCATCGCGGCATCCTCAGTCGCCTGCTCACTCAATGGACGATGAAGCCAACCTCCGCGGAGAGCGGAGAAGAGGCGCTCTTGCAACTGAGGGCGGCGCACGCATGCGGAGATCCGTACAAGCTTATGCTCATCGACTCACAGATGCCGGGAATGGATGGCTGTGCGCTGATCGATCGTATCCAAGGACTGCCGGGGACGGCTCCGGCGACGATTATGATGTTCAATGCTGGAGGCCAGCGTGGAGAGGCTGCGCGATGCGCCGAGCTAGGCGCAGCCGCGCACCTGCTCAAACCGGTGCGTCCGTTGCTGTTGCATGACGCCATCAGCCGCGTGATCGGCGGACGAACGGATGAAGCAGATCCGACTCCGGAATCCCCTGAACTGACCCGCGAGCCCGTCGAATCTTTGCGCGTGCTGCTGGCGGAAGACAACGCAGTCAACCGCAAGGTGGCGACGAAATTGCTTGAGAAGCGAGGGCACCATGTGGTCGTCACGTCGAACGGCAAGGAGGCTCTTGCCGCACTTCAGAAGGACCCCTATGATCTCGTTTTGATGGACGTGCAGATGCCGGACATGGACGGGCTTGAGGCTACCCGGACTATCCGGGATTTGGAGCAGGGGACCGGGTTCCATCAACAGATCATCGCCCTGACAGCGCACGCCATGATCGGGGATCGGGAGCGTTGTCTGGAGGCAGGCATGGACGGCTATCTCACAAAACCATTACGACCTCAGGAGCTCGACCAGCTTCTCGCAAGGTACCTGCATCGCGTGGCCGGAATCCCGCAAAACTAAGCCAGGGTACTTCTCTGAGACAAGTATAGGGATATGCCGTTCTTATCTAACAATCCTGTTTCTGCTGTAGCCGCAATTTCTGATATGACTACTGCATGGGTTCAGAAGCAACGCTTGCAAAAGGCGGCTACCTTTCAACTCTACGGCGGGAGTGGCTTCTGGTAGCAGCCTTCGCCACGACGGCGTTGTTTCTGCTGTTTGGCAAAGCTTGGCTCGCCGATCTATCGAATCCACTGTGGTTCGCGCTGATGCTGGTTTGGCTCTTCGCCATCATCATGGGCTCGGCCTTTGCCGTAGTGCACCACGCGGAGAGCCTGGCGGTGCGCCTGGGAGAACCTCTTGGAACCCTGGTGCTAACGCTTTCCGTCATTGGCATCGAGGTGATGATGATTTCCGCGGTCATGCTCACTGGCGAGGGCAAACCCGCGTTGGCGCGCGACACGATGTTCGCCATCGTGATGATTGTGCTCAACGGCATGATTGGACTCTCATTGCTGCTGGGCGGTTTACGTCATCACGAGCAGGAATATAACCTGCAGGGGGCAAACGCCTTTTTGTCTCTGATCGTGTCCTTGACAGTGCTCGGCCTGGTGCTGCCGAACTTCACCAGAGCTTCGGCTGGCCCGACGCTTTCCAGATTTCAATCCGTCTTTCTCGCCATCATGTCGATCGGGATTTATAGCCTCTTTCTGATTATCCAGAATTGGCGACACCGCGCATACTTCGTAAAACCGGTTCTGGGGCAAGCCGTCGAGCAACAACTTGCGGAGAGTGCTCCAGGACACGCGGCGGCTATCGAAACCAACTCAATTACGTATCACGCCATCTTTCTGGTCATGTATCTGCTGCCGCTTGTGGTGCTGGCGGAGGAAATTGCGCTGCCTATTGACCACGGTATTGAGGTCCTCCATGCGCCTCTGGCGTTGGGAGGCTTTCTCGTGGCGGCGTTGATCTTGTCTCCGGAATCACTGAGCGCCACACGTGCGGCGCTGGCCAACGATCTGCAGCGTTCCATCAACATCTTGTTGGGTTCGGTGCTGGCGTCGATCGGGCTGACCATCCCGGCTGTGCTGACGATCGGCTTGGTGACCGGCAAGACTATTATCCTGGGCCTGGATCCAGCCGATTCGCTGTTGTTGGTTTTAACTCTGGCGGTTTGCGCTCTCACTTTCACCAGCAATCGAACCAACGTTCTCCTGGGAGCGGTCCACCTGTTGCTTTTTCTCGCCTATGTGATGTTGATCTTTGAGCACTAGCGGGCTGCAGAAAAACTCTGCACTCGGCAGGAAAGCAATACCGTGGGACCGGAGCGCAGCGTAGTGGAGGGACCTGCTGTTTCTCTTCCCCTTCTCACACACCCTCCTTAGGCCGACGTATTCTCAATCCTTTACGGCCCGACTAAAGTCGTGACCCGGTGCAAAACATGAGTTTTCGGCAGTCTGCCAGGGCACTCTCTGCGACCCATAGCCTCAGGCTTTCTGTGCCTGGTAAAGAAGCCGGAGCAAACGCTTTTCTTCCGTCAGCGCCCGCACGCAGGAGAGAAAGCTCTGCAGTCCTTCCCACTTGGCCACGCCTTCGGCAGCGACCAGCCTTTCTCGATGTTTCAACCTGGCATCGTGCCACCTGCCTGCAATTCGGGCCGCGCTCTCGGTCGTATCCACTACTTTGATATCCGAAAATCCGGCGCTTCGGATCCATCGTTCATTCTCACCAGGGGGACTGAATATGTAGAACCCGATCGAGCTCCGGATAGCGATTTCTTGGTGCGAAATCAGCCCTCCGATTACCAGGGCGTCACTGAATAGCATCCGCCCTACGCCGGGCTTCAGAACCCGGTACATTTCGCAGAGAAGAGAGGGCCTTCCTGGAATGTGGCACAATACGTCGTTGGCGAAGACCGCGTCAAAGGTAGCGTCTGCAAAAGGTAGCGCTTGCGAAACGTCGCATACTTGGAAGCGCACCTTTTGCGCCATACCTGCGCTTGAGGCCAACTGATTCGCAGTATGAACTCCCAGGTCATTGATATCCACACCAATGATGTGACAGCCGAATTCCCGCGCGATATGCAAGGCGTAGGCTCCGGATCCGCAGCCGACTTCCAACACGGACGAATCGTTGGTGAGGCCAAGCGATCGAGGAATCTCGTCAGACTCCTCGGTGGTGACCCAGCTGGTCTGGCCGAAATCTTCCCCGTAGGTTTCGATTCTTACTTGTCGATAGACATCTGAATCGTAGTTACCATAAGCACCGTCATAGAGTTCGACCTTGTCGGGCATATTGTTCACTCACTAAAGCGACGCCGCGAGCCTTTGCGCCAATGGTTTGATCGCTTCGACGGTGCACGGACAGGTGGAATAGGTGATGCGGATCAGCTTGTCACCTTTGCGTACCATCATGACAGAACCGGAAGCGTCAAATGCTTCATCTCCGATACCGGTCAAGGGCTTTGCACCCGGGCCCACCGCGCCTAATGCTAATACGTTCTCATTCGTGCTCATCTGGGTTTTAGCCGCGTTGGGATCGATGGTAAAGGCCATCACCACGGTATTGACCGGCGGCCCGCTTCCGTCGGCCTGACCTTGTGCGCTGCCCAATAGGCCGCGCGAGAGGCTTTGGAACATCTGCTGCTGTTGGGCCGTGGCGCCCTTGCTCGCCATCACAGCAGCGATATGCTTTGCCGTCATATCGCCGGCCGTGCCCTGGGCAAGGTATTCGCAACCGCGCACGGTCGTCTTGGCCGCCACGATGGCGACGCCGATCGCACGGCCAACATCCTCTTTGCTCAGGAAGCGGCAGGCGCCCGGCCCCAAGGTGCCGGCGGAGAGATCCGATCCACCTGAGGCGCCGCTGTCATTTGGAAAGGCGGAGAGGAGCCCCGTATCCCGCACTTGCCTGGATAATTCGTGAGCCTTGCGGCTTGCGAGGTGCACCGCATAGAAGATGCCGGCTACAGAGAGGGTCCCCAGAACTACCAGGAACAGAACCACCACCAGGATGATCTTGACCACAGGACTCGCTCCTGTCTTTACCGGTGGAAGGGGGGAGACAGGAGGGACTGGAGGGACGGGCATTGCCGCGGGCGTAACACCTGCTTGCGGCACCCTGGCGCCACAAGCACCGCAGAATGCCGAGGTCTCCTGCAAGGGGTTTCCGCAAGTGCCGCAAAATCTGGCCATGATGGATGCTCCTGCGCCGGCGCTGGGGATTCGGATTAGCCTGCTTAGTCGGGTGACCCATTATGCCGATGCCGTGGCTACTCCGCAAGCCTGCAGGTGCCTGCTTGATCGGCCCAAGGGACAGGCAGAGGAGAAATGGATGCTCATATACAACGATATGTCTGCCCAGAGCCGCGTGACGGCAGATTTCGAAGAGATTTCGCCGCGGCCCATGCCCGCGGATTTGGTGCAGCTGCTTGCTATCCGGAACGCTACGGCGTCTCCTTCCGCAATAGATGCGGTCCAGAATCACGCCAGCAACTTCTTCAAATGAGGGGCGGTTAGGCTTGCGGACGCTTGGGATACCTCGGCAGGCGTTCCGGATGCAACCACCTTTCCGCCCTCCTCCCCTGCTCCGGGACCAATATCCACCACCCAGTCACTTCCCGCTACCACGCGCATATCGTGCTCCACCACGATGACTGTGTTGCCTGACCGGACCAGGGCGTCGAGCTGCGCCATCAGCTTATCCACGTCTGCCGCATGCAGGCCGGTCGTCGGCTCGTCGAGAATATAGAGAGTGGAGCCGCGCTGGGGGCGCTGCAGCTCGGTCGCAAGCTTGATGCGCTGGGCCTCACCGCCAGAGAGCTCCGTCGCGGGTTGACCGAGCCGCAAATAGCCCAGACCAACTTCCCGCAGAACTTCAAGGGAGCGGAGCAACGGCTGCTCCGCGGAAAAGAACTCCCAGGCGGCATCCACGGTTAACCCCAACACCTCGGCGATGGTTTTATCGCGGTATCTTACTTCCAGGGTTTTGGCGTTATAGCGAGCTCCATGACAGGTTGGACAAGGCGCATAAACACTGGGCAGGAAGAGCAACTCGACGCATACGAAGCCCTCGCCCTGGCAGGTTTCGCAGCGGCCTTTGGCCACATTGAAAGAAAAACGGCCTGCGTCATAGTGGCGCGCGCGCGCCATCCTGGTGGCTGCGAATAGTTTGCGAACGTGATCGAACAAGCCGGTGTAGGTGGCGAGATTGGAACGCGGTGTGCGGCCAATGGGAGTCTGGTCAACCCGCACTAAACGGTGGATGCTTTCCAATCCGCCGGCAATCTGGCCACTAGTGGTTGCCGGCGGCGCTGCTTCCAGTTCTTCTGCTACCTCCTCCTCTTCAACAGGAAGGGGATGGCCTAGTTGCTCTGCCACCAGTTCGACCAGCGCCTGACTGACCAGACTCGACTTGCCGGAACCGGAAACTCCGGTGACGGAGGTGAAAACCTTTAGGGGAAAGGCGACATCGAGGTGATTGAGGTTATTTCGTGTGACTCCTTTCAACCTCAGCCAACCCTGAGGCGAGCGGGGCGTGCGGCCGGGGAGCTTTTGATTACCGAAAAGATATCGTCGCGTTTGCGATTTCTCGATCTCTTCCAACCCTTTGGGTGGACCACTGTAGAGCACATGGCCGCCTTGCTCTCCCGCGCCTGGTCCGACATCGACAAGCCAGTCGGCATGGCAGATCACATCGAGATCGTGTTCCACCACGAACAAGGAATTTCCGGCGGACCGCAAGCGTTCAAATGCAACCAGGAGCGCCTGGATATCAACCGGATGCAACCCGGCAGACGGTTCATCGAGCACATAGACCACACCAAAAAGATTGGAGCGTATCTGGGTGGCCAGTCGTAGACGCTGCAGTTCACCCGGCGAGAGTGTGGGTGTGCTGCGCTCCAAAGTCAGATAACCGAGCCCTAGATCGAGCAGCACGGCAAGCCGCCCTACCAGGTCCTCGGCGATTCGCCTAGTGACGATCAGCTTTTCCGGGTGCTCCGCTTCCGTGGTCGAGTTGCGTGGTGCTGTTCCTTCGGCGAAGGGGTGCACAATGCCTGCGAGACGCTTTAGAGGCAGTCTCGAGATCTCGGCAATATCGAAGCCGGCAAATTTCACTGATAGGGACTCCAGACGCAATCGCTTGCCATGGCAGAGCGGACACTCAGTGCTCAGCATGTACTGCGAGACCCGCTTTTTCATCAGCGGGCTCTGGGTGGTCGCGAAGGTGTGTAACACGTGCCGTTTCGCGCTGGTAAAGGTGCCCTGGTAGCTGGGCTCCATCTTGCGTCTGAGTGCCTGGCGCGTCTCCTTTGGGGTGAAGCCCGCGTAAACCGGCACGACCGGCTGCTCATCAGTGAAGAGAATCCAGTCGCGGTCTTTTTGGGGCAGGTCGCGCCACGGGCGATCGACGTCATAGCCCAGCGAGGTCAATATGTCACGCTGATTCTGCCCTTGCCACGCAGGCGGCCACGCCGCGATGGCACGCTGACGAATGGTGAGCGAATCATCCGGCACCATGGAGCGTTCCGTTACTTCATAGATCCTGCCGAGTCCATGGCACTTCGGGCAGGCTCCCTCAGGCGTGTTGGTGGAAAAGGATTCGGCGTAGAGGAGCGGTTGGTTGGGCGGATACTCTCCGGCCCTTGAATAGAGCATGCGGAGCAGGTTCGATAGCGTGGTGACGCTGCCCACCGACGAACGGGTCGTGGGAGATCCGCGCTGTTGCTGCAGCGCCACGGCCGGCGGCAAGCCATCGATGGCATCCACTTCAGGCACAGCCATCTGATGAAACAGGCGCCGGGCATAGGGGGAGACCGATTCGAGATACCGCCGTTGCGCCTCCGCGTAGAGCGTCCCAAATGCCAGGGACGATTTGCCGGAACCGGAAACTCCGGTAAAGACAACCAAGGCATCGCGAGGGATGGAAACATCTACATTTTTGAGGTTGTGTTCCCGCGCGCCCCGCACCTGAACGAAGCCATCTTTCTTCATGGAAGACTCACCTAATTCCCCACGCCGGGACCCTTTTTAAAAAGAAGACCAAACGGGCACTGATCGAATCTAAGCTCAGTCGTTGCTTGGCCCAAAAGAGCTGTCCGGTAGGATGTTGCTCGAAGGTAAACCGGCCAGCTCCCCCGGTGAAGGATGGAAACGCTTATGGTTTTGGCGATTCATCGCGGAGTGGTCAAGGGGCTGGCGCTCGCGCCTTTGGTCAGCCCGTTCTATCACACTGCCTGGACGGTGGGAGACGGCGCCCCTTTCTTGCAAACGGTTTGGTTTATGTTGTTGTGCGTCATTGCGGCCGCCGGACTTCTAGCGCTTCTTTTTGCCTTTCGGTTGCGGCAGCTGACCCGCCAAATCCAGGCGCGGCTCGCCGAACGGCAGGCAGAGCGGGAAAGAATCGCTCGCGAACTCCATGACACGCTGTTGCAGAGCATGGGGGGTCTGATTTTGCGCTTTCAGACGGCAACCGAGCGCATCCCGCAAGATGATCCTACGCGTCAGATGTTGGAAGAAGCACTCAAACAATCCGACAACGTGCTCGCCGAAGGGCGGGAACGGCTACTTGAGTTAACCAGCAGTTCCTCTGAAGCCAACGACCTGCCCCAAGCCCTTGCTGCGGTGGGCCGGCAGCTCAGGCAAGAGCAGCCGGCGGACTTTTGCGTGGTGGTGAACGGCGATCCGCGCGAGCTGCATCCCGTTGTCCGCAATGAGGTGTACCGGATTGGCCGTGAGGCGATCGCGAATTGTTTTCAGCATGCCGCCGCAGAGCGGTGCGAAACCGAGATCAACTTCGATCCTACCCAGCTGCGCATCGTCATTCGCGATGATGGTCGCGGTGTCGAGCAGAAGATTCTTGAGGCTGCCGATCGCTCCCGAGGTTGGGGGATGCCCGGGATGTTTGAGCGGGCGAGTAAGATCGGCGCTCATCTTGAAGTCTGGAGCCGCCCCGGGGCGGGCACTGAAATAGAAGTGCGTGTTCCGGCAGTGATCGCTTATCGCTCCACCACCAACGCATCGCGTTGGCAGTGGCTACGACGCCTTGCGACGGGAGGGGATTGATGGGCGCATTTTCACCAGATCGGGCTGGCGAGTTGTACGCTCCAGATCGGGCCGTCGGTGTACAGGGCACTATCTAACCGAACGACGGCCGGTACCTTGCTTTCGGTTACCCACACATGGGAATCCGGAGGCTGCTTACCGATCATAGGAGCCACTACGCCGGCAACTCCCCCGATGTGGACCTTGACGTCGTATTTCACCGCCTTATAAGAACGGCCACCGACCGTGAAGTGATCCTCCGCGCCTTTGGCAATGGCCAGCTTCACGAGTCGCGGCTTGGGCGAGAGGGCGACATACGAGACCTCGATGGGAGTGTTGGCTTGCATGTTCTGGATCAGAGGCAACAGTATGCCGTTGGAGAGATCCGGCGGCAAATCCATGTGCTCCGTCTTTGCCTCGTCTGTGCTTTTTGATAAGTCACGAACACTCACCTGCTGCTTGAGCGCGTCGATCAGCACATCGCATGGCTTGGGAAAGGACTTGCCGCGCTGTATATGCCGATCACTGATCAGGCGAATGGTTTCTCCTTGTGTGTAGAGCGTGGTCTCATCATCGATCGATCCATCGCGAAAATGGAGAACCACGTGAAGCGTGATCTGGTGCTTGTAAGGAACTTGCGTCAGCTCCCCAGAAGCGAGGATCGCCCCGGAGGGGTCGCGCAAGATGAGAAACCCATGTTCGGCAGCTGTTCTATATCTGAGCTTTGGGACTTGGCCTTGCATACTGCAAGAGGAGCCGAGCACGGCCATCGTAACCAGTCCGGCGAACCATTCGCCAAAGAAACCTCGACCAGACGTTCTTATCATTCAGTTCTCCTGCTGGGTCCACCATGCCACGGAATGGAACGCGGGACATCCAATTCAGCGGTTCAGCCAAGGCGGGTGATCCGAATCGCCGCCTGAAGTCTTCGCTCAGCGTATCCATCGCGCACAGTCTGGGCGCCGGCGATTGACTGTGTTTTGACGGGCGTGATAACTTTCGGCGGTCTAACGAAAGCTCCGTTGCGTATTGTGAAACCAGCGATCGCTAGCCTTTACAAGGATGCATCTATGCCGCTTTGGGGTTTTCGACCTCGGATATTTTCGTTTTCTGTCGTCATTCTCTCTCTCATCGCGATTCCCGTCGCCCGAAGCCATGGCTCGCAAGCGGAGGCCGTTCCTGCCGGCTCTGCACCCTCACTGAGTGGTCCAAGCTTTATACCGGATGGCAGCTTCCGCGGGTCAACCCTTACCGGGTGGCACACCCTGGGAGAGGCAGACTGGCGTGCGGGCCAGGGGGAGATTATCGGTAAGGGAACGGGTGCTGGCGGTTCCGGCTGGCTGGTGCTCGACCGGTCGTTCCAGGACACAGGCGTTTACGTGTCCTTTCAGTGTGTTGGCCCATGCGATACCGGTGTCTTGCTGCGGATGCGCCCTACAGCGGATGGCATGCAAGGCGCCTACCTGGCCATCAAGAATGGGGAGCTAAAGGCATATAGCCTTACGCTCGATAGTACCGGAAAAGAAGTCCAGCGAAAGGAATTGCGGTCGGCGGGTGGACTGATCAGGTTTGCGCCGCCCCCGCCCGATCCCTCCACTCCTGTCGCGCCCGTCCACTATCCGACGCTTCCGAGCGCGCCTTCCGGCGTGACTATCCCGATTACGCGGCCACAGCAGGGTATCCGCGAGGGGGAGTGGAATGAGATTGAACTGCTGCTCGATGCCGACATTCTTCGTGTCTTTATGAACGACGGTGGGGGGTACGCAAGCGTGGCCACCGATGAGATGAATGGGTACGGTCCAATTGCCCTTTATGTAGGCAAAGACAGCGAAGTCCGTTTCAAAAACGTGGCTTACAAAGATCTCGCTATCAAAAAAGATCCTCCCGAGGAAGTAGGGAGCCGCTTCCGCATGCAACGCCTAAGCCCCTTTTACTACGGTTGGTCGGCTGCAGCGGCGGACTTCAACCGTGACGGGAAAATGGATATTGTTTCCGGTCCGTACATTTACTTTGGCCCTGATTTCCTGACCTCGCGGGAGATTTATCCCGCTCAGTCTTACAACCCTTCGACGCAGTTCTCCATGAACGACTGGGTGGAACATGCCTATGACTTTACCGGCGACGGCTGGCCTGACGTCCTGACCACCAGCCATGCAGGAGGCGGGAAAGATGGAGCCGTTCTCTACGTCAATCCCAAAGGCGAGTCGCGGCGCTGGGAGAAATTCAAAGTCGTGCCGCTGATTCAAAGCGAAGAGACGGTGTTGAAAGATGTAGATGGCGATGGCAAGCCGGAGCTGGTCTATGAAGCCGAAGGATATATGCGCTACGCCAAGCCAGATCCGGCAAATCCCACGGGAACCTGGATCATCCACACCATCTCAGAGAAAGGTCCATGGCCGGCCCACGGAATCGGCGTAGGTGACATCAACGGCGATGGACGGATGGATATTCTGGGCGCGGACGGCTGGTGGGAACAGCCGCCCGCTGGAAGTGGGGATCAGTTATGGAAGTATCATCCCGTGGCTTTTGGGAGTTGGGGGCGATCGGGACCGGGCGGCAGCGAGATTGGAGTGTATGACGTAAACGGAGATGGATTGAACGACGTTGTCACCAGCCTGCAGGCCCATGGCTGGGGGCTGGCATGGTTTGAACAGAAGCGTTCTAAAGACGGCGAGATCACCTTCGTCAAGCACATGGTGATGGATAACTACAACACCAAGAATGCCGGAGGCGTCACCTTCTCGGAATTGCACGGCACGGCCATTGCTGATGTGGATGGGGATGGCATTCCTGACTTCATCGTGGGTAAGCGGTTCTGGTCGCATCTGGACGACTACTTCGATCCCGACCCCTATGGCCCCGCGGTTCTTTATTGGTATAAGACGGTCCGCAATCCCAAGGCGCCCGGGGGCGCGGAACTGGTGCCGCAATTGATCCACAACCGGTCCGGCGCCGGATCGGATGTGCTCGCGGTCGACCTGAACGGTGATGGAAGGATGGATATCGTTACTTCGACCCGGAGCGGAGCTTATATCTTTTGGGGAAAACCTGCGGGGCGAACGAAGACTTCGAAATAATTTCCTGCCGGATGAGGTTGATGAAAAGTATTTTGGGCAAAGTCATGGGGGGTCTTACTTCCGCGGTTACCTTCGTGGCCGTGATTGCCTCCGCCGCAGACGCGAAGAAGTACACCACGTGGAGCGACTATGAAGGCAGCGCGGATTCGGCTCAATACTCTGCCCTGACACAAATCAATAAGTCGAACGTCACCCAGCTGCAGCAGGTATGGTTTTATCCCGACGGCAACAACGGCTTCCGCTATGGTTTTAATCCGCTGGTGGTCGACGGGGTCATGTACGTGGTGGGGAAAGACAATACTACGGTCGCTCTCGAAGCCGCGACCGGCAAGGAGATCTGGGTTCACGATAATGGCACTCCCCGAACCATCACCAATCGCGGCTTCAATTACTGGGAGAGCAAAGATCGCAGCGACCGCCGCCTCTTCTATGCAACCAATAACATGCTTCATGCGCTGGATGCGCGCACCGGTAAGCTAGTGGACTCGTTCGGAAACCATGGCAGTGCCGATTTGCGGGAAGGCTTGGGCCGTGATCCCAAGACGATCCGGTCCATTCAGTCCGGCGGTCCAGGACGGGTCTTTGAGAATCTCTTGATTCTGGGTTCGTCCACTGGAGAAGAGTACGGATCGCCTCCGGGTGATATTCGCGCCTATGACGTGCTCACGGGAAAGATGGTTTGGATCTTTCATACCGTTCCCCATCCCGGGGAATTTGGCTACGATACCTGGCCTAAAGATGCCTGGAAGTATATTGGGGGCACCAACGACTGGGGCGGGATGACGATCGACGAAAAGCGCGGAATCGCATACTTCCCGCTAGGATCGCCTACCTATGACTTCTATGGCGCGGATCGTACCGGCGCCGGTCTTTTCGGGGATTGCCTGTTGGCGCTCGACGCTCGCACGGGCAAATATCTTTGGCATTTCCAGGCCGTCCATCATGATCTTTGGGATTACGATCTGACCACTGCGCCCAAGCTTCTGACGGTGAAGCACGATGGCAAGACGGTGGACATCGTCGCCCAGGCGGGAAAGAACGGTTTCTTATACGTCTTCGATCGGGTTACCGGCAAGCCTATCTGGCCAATCGAGGAACGTCCTGTTCCCCAGTCGGATATGCCGGGTGAGCATTCCTGGCCTACACAGCCTTTTCCTACGGCGCCACCTCCCTTCTCCCAACAGTCATTCACCGCTGACGACGTCGATCCTTACATAAGCGACCCAGCTGAACGCGCGAAGATTAAAGAAGAGCTGCAGAACGCCCGCAATGAAGGAATCTATACGCCGCCCGGCTTCAAAAACACGGTCGAGATCCCGGGGAACAATGGCGGAGGCAACTGGGGCGGCGGGGCGGTTGATCCTTCGACCGGTACCTTGTACATCCAGACGAAGAACGCACCCTCGATGCTGAAACTGGAGCCCAATCCGCCCAAGCGGCAGATGACCGGTACTCCCGAGACCGAGGGGCGCATACTTTACATACAGAATTGCCAGGCGTGTCACACGGCGGAGTTGACTGGCCAACCACCGTCCATTCCTTCACTGGTCGGAGTGGTCTCGCGGATCGGGGCCGACCGCGTCAAGAGTACTGTGCAGGACGGAGCTTCGCCCATGCCTGCCTTCAGCAGCCTCTCCGAAAAAGAGGTCGACGCCCTGGTGGCCTATCTTTCTGATCCGTCGAAAGCGCACGTTCCGCCCGACATAGTCGCATACCTTTCAGCTCCACGGCTTCCACCGCCGCCCATGCCGCCGGGTGCTCCTCCTGTCCGTTACTGGACCGGATACGGGTATATGAACTCCAGCGAAGGGCTGCCGGCCAATAAGCCATCGTGGTCGACCCTGACCGCCTACGATTTGAATAAGGGAACCATCAAGTGGCAGATCCCATTAGGAGGTGTGACGGAATTGGTCGCTAAAGGAGTTACAGATACGGGAAGCTACTGGCCGCGGGGTGGGGTGGTGGTCACGGCAGGCGGCCTGATTTTTTCCGGCACGATCTCGGACGCGACCATGCGGGCTTATGACAAGGACACTGGAAAAGTGCTGTGGGAAAAGGTAATGCCCGCCGGGCCCGAGGGTATTCCGGCGGTCTTCGAGGTAAATGGGCGAGAGTACCTGGCGTTCAGCGCGAGGCCAAGCCTGAAACATATTGGTCCGGCAGGCGAGCGGACTACCATCGAGCCGGTGCCGAATGCGCCGCAAACGCAGGGCCTCTATGTGTTCGCCCTGCCGGAGCGAGGGCATAAGTAGCACGGCGCTATCACCTTCAATCGGATGACCGTCCGTGCCTTGACGAGAATATAGGCAACTGGTAGGCTTCCTTGGATATTATGCAACTGCAATAGCTTACTATACAGAATGATGACTACTGTAAAGGGACGCGTGGATTATTCGAGCTTCGGACTACTGGACAAGATAGCCGTGGTAACCGGAGCTTCTCAGGGGATCGGCCGGGCGATCGCGCTCGGGCTGGCGCAAGCAGGAGCGCATCTGGTTTTGGCGAAATACCCTGAGAAGCGACAGGACGAGATAAAAGCTGTTCAGGCCGAGATCGAGGTACTGGGACGCAAAGCGATTATCGTGCAGACCGATGTGGCCGACGTCGAGCAGGTGCGCGCCCTGATGGCTAAGACTAAGGAAACCTTCGGACGCATCGACATCCTGGTGAACAACGCCGGCTGGACGGGGACAACTCCTGCTCTCGACGTGAGCGAAGAGGAGTACGACCGCACGATGGCGGCTTCCTTGAAAAGCGTGTTTTTTGCCTCGCAAGCCGCTGCCCGCATAATGATTCCGCAAGGCGGGGGCAAGATCATCAATATTGGATCCAACTTCGGCGAGATCGCCTTCAAGTCGCGATCGGTCTACGCCGCGGCCAAGGCGGGTGTCCACCATTTGTCTCGCGCCCTTTCTTTGGAGTGGGCAAAAGATGGCGTGCTGGTGAATGTAGTGGCGCCTTGCATTACGGAAACTGAGTCACGCAAGAACATTCTGGAACGGCCGGGCTACAAAGAATGGGCTACCAAGGAGATGATTCCACGGGGACGATGGAATCAGCCCGAGGATCTGGTGGGCGCGGTGCTGTTTCTCTCGAGCCCGCTCTCCGATATGGTGGTGGGCCACGTGCTGATGGTCGATGGCGGCTGGACGATCCACTAAGGCTAGGAGCAGCAGATTGGATAGGTGATATGAAGCTCCGCAATAAAGTTGCGTTGATTACCGGAGCCAGCCAGGGGATCGGCAAAGGAGTCGCCGAGATATTTGCGGAAGAGGGCGCTGATGTCGTGATCAATCACCTCGGATCAAGCGAGAAAGCTCGCGAGGTGGCAGAGTGGGTGGAGCGCAAAGGCCGGCGCGCCCTGGTGGTCGAAGCCGACGTTAGCCAGCGCAGCCAGGTGGAGTTCATGTTCGACCGGGTGGAGAAAGACCTTGGGCCGGTCGATGTGCTGGTGAACAACGCCGGCATTGAAACGATCGTTCCCTTTCTGGAGCTGACCGATCAGCAGTGGGGCGATGTTGTAAACGTGAATTTGCGCGGAGAATGGATCTGCTGCCAGATTTTCTGCCGTCTGGCCATAGCTGCCGGGCGCGCTGGTTCCATCATCAACATCGGCTCCATCCAGGCAGGAAAGGTTTTGCCTGGACGCACCCACTACGCGCCGGCAAAGTTGGCCATTGAAGCGCTAACCCGCAATGTCTCCGCGGAGGTGGGTGCTTTGGGAATCCGCGTCAATTGTATTCACCCAGGCTTGATCGAGACGCCGATGGTCGACTGGGTGCTGAAGCACCCTGACCCCAGCGTCCTGAATGGAGTGTTGGCCCAGATCTCGCTAGGCCGTACCGGACAGCCTCGCGAGATTGGAACCGTGGCTGCGTTTTTTGCTTCCGAAGAGGCGGGGTATGTAACCGGTCAGTCGATCTACGTCGATGGTGGTTGGGTCGGGAAATAAGTGATTGAAATGACGACGAATCCTTCGCATACTCCGGTCTTGCGTGAACGATTGAGCCGAGCGTTTTTCCGCAAGGACGATTACGCCATGTGTCAGGGCGTCCTCAAGCTGCTCGCTATCAAGGACTCCGACATCCGTCTACTCATCTTGGAGCAATGCCGCGACGCTGTCGATAAAGGACTTCATGCGGGCGGGGCCTTCTCTTCCGTTATCCCGCTGGTTGCTTTGTTCTACGGAGGCTTCATTGAACTGGACATCGAAGATCCCACGCGTCGCGGACAGGATATTTTCACCCTAAGCAAAGGGCATGCAGTGGCTGCGCTAGCCTCTATCTATGCTGAACTTGGCTATTTCGACCGCAAGACGCTCAAGAACTCACGCTCGTTTGCCAGCATTCTGAATGGGCATCCGGGGCCGATCTTACCGGGGGTGCATATCGCCACCGGGCCAATGGGGCAGGGATTTGGCGTGGCCCAGGGTTTCGCTATCGCCGGCCGCACCAGCCCGCGGTTCGATTCCTATTGCATGACCGGTGATGGAGAACTGCAGGAAGGTCCCATCTGGGAAGCGGTGATGTATGCCGGCCAAAACCATCTCGACAACCTCTGCGTGATGGTCGATCGCAACAACGGACAGCTGGACCTCCACACGCGCATGGTCTTCCCCATGCCTGAGCTGGAAGGGGTGTTTCGCTCCTTTGGCTGGCGCGCGCACACTGTGGACGCAACCCAATTCGATGGCGTGGTTGCGGCGTTAGAGAGCTTTCGTTTCGGTCCTCGCAATGGCATGCCGACGGCGATCATTTGTAACAGTCGTAAGGGTTTTGGCTCTTTTTCCGATTTTCTCAATAAACACAAGGTCACGCTGCCAGATAGCCTGATTGCCCAGGAGCACGCTCTGCAATCGGAGCAGCGGCAAGCGCGGATCCAGGAGTTTGCTCTCTACTGCGAGCGGCTGGCGGGGAGCACTGAAGGGAAAGCCACACGAGACTCGCTGCTGGAAGCGGCTCATCGCATGCATCTGGAGATCGACTTGGACTCGCCGGCGCGGCGAACTGTAACTACGGTTGTAGGCCCGGTACTGACGAGGCGGGTTCCTGTGCGCAACAAGCGCATCTTTTACGACGCCAGGCTATTGCCAGAACTGGATCGCAAGAAAGAGTATGCCGCCTCTGATATCGTGACCAGCGCGATGAAGGTCTTTGCCAGGGACGCAGCCGTGGTCTCCATTGACGCTGATCTTGCATCCACCAGCGGCCTGGAAGCAGGTGTTGCCGCTGTGGACCAGAAGCGGGCGCTGAACGTGGGTGTCGCCGAGGCCAACATGATGCTGATCGGCGAGGCGTTCGCGGCGCTGGGTTACAACACTTGGGTAAGCACGTTCTGCCCGTTCTTTGATTGGAGGGTACTGCGCCGGATTGCCGTCGGCGCCCAGGAGCGCCAGGAAGCGATCGATGCACCCGACGGCTGGTTGAGCGAAGGTCATGGTCTCGATCTGACCTTCCTTGCCACCGCAGCGAACTTCGAAACCCGTACCAACGGCGCCACCCACATGGGCAACGATGACAGCACGACGTTCGACGCCGTAGCCCACCTCAAGATCATCGACGTCTCATGCCCGCAGCAAATGCTCTGCATCATGCGGTGGATCATGGAAGGAAATCGCGGCCTGGTTTATCTGCGCGTGATGCGAACGGGCTCCGCGGTGCTCTACGGTAGCGACTACGTATTCGCATTTGGTAGGGGCCATCGTCTGCTTAGCAGCGCTGCGGATCGTGCGACCATCGTCAGCAGCGGACGCGGAGTACATGAGGCGCTGGCTGCAGCCGCGCAATGCGCAGCGGCCGGAGTCCCGGTCGGCGTCGTGGATATGCCGTCGATCGACGAGGAGCTGTTGTTGGAGCTGTACGACTCAGGCCAACTACTGCTTCTTGCGGAACAGAACAACGGATATATCTTGCAGAAATTCCTGAAGGTTCTTTACCGCAACCGTGAGCGGGTGAAGCCAGACGGATGGGAAAGGATTGTCGCTCTTAATACACTCAAGAGCGATGGCCAGCCGCAGTTTATTCATTCTGGAACCTATGAAGAACTGCTCGCGGCCTTTCATTTGACTCCTGACGCAATCGCTCACACCGTTCTGACCTGGAAGGAGAATCGATGAGGTTACCAATCGTGGATGAAAATTCGATCGAGGTGCTCGATCTTCCCGGCCGGCGTCTGCGCTGGTTGATGACCCAGGACAATGTCGAGGCACGTCACTGTTCGATGTGCATGATCCTGGTGGCGCCGGGACAGACGGTGAGGCCCGCGCATTCCCACCCGAACGGCGAAGAGATTATCTACATCGTGCATGGATCGGGCAAAGTGATGATCGAGGGAGTGGTTGAACCTGTGAAGCAGGGAAGCGCCGTCCTGTTTCCGCAAGGGAAAGTGCACATGTTGCGGAATACCGGGCCGGAGGAAATGAAGGTTGTTTGCTTCTTTGCTCCGGCGACCAATCTCGACAACTATAAATTCTTCGAAGACGTGGAATTCCCGGAGTAGATCGTCCTTGAGCGACCGAGCCGGGAGGGGCCGTAAGCAAACGTGGCTAACGGCCTTCTCTTAAAGCTATTGCGCCTTCAAATACGCGATAAGGTCGCTGATCTGTGTTTCGGTCAGGATGCTGCCAAAGGCAGGCATGGGCGACTTGCCCTTTTTAATGATATTGGTTGCTTGCGCCGGCGTGACTGGGGGAGTCACCAGGGGCTTGCTGCTGAAGATGCCATGCAGGTTTGGGGGGCCGAAGGGAGTGGTGTCACCGGGCTGCTTGTTATGGCAGCTCACACAGTTTTGCTGGAAGACCGCAGCACCACGTTTGGCCTTGGCATTCATGGCGGGGGGGTTAGCCGTGTCGGCAAAACCAATCAGATTGATAGCAACCATTGCACCGGCAGTAACCAAAGTACATACAGCCCACAAAAGCCCACGACCACTCGCCATCTTCCTAAAGCCTCCAGTCGGTTTCAGTCGCCTTTCGGCGCCCATTATCAAAATGATAAACCATGACCCGCCTCGCCAAGAGGCAGGCCCAGCAGATTGGATGGCGTCAAACTTGCGTATTACGCAAACGCGCAGCTCGCCCTGGACAAGCGCGACTGGCAACAGTACTCTCGTAGCGGATTCACCTGGGATGTTCTCTGGAGAGGTGGCGCTGTGATGGCAGGGCTAAAAATTCATGCTATGTTTATGGGTGAACCGGACGGCAACCCCAAAAACCCATCACCCACTGCCCCCGTGGATTTGATTAGGACCAGCAAAGTCCGCCTGTAGATGCTGGGAGTAACGCTGCGAGTTTATACGGACCTTCTTTATGCCTGAGGACAAAGTTCGCCAGATCCCATTCATCCAAAGCCTCGATCGTGGGCTTACGATTCTGCAAGCGGTCGCTCTTTCCAAACAACCGGTTTCTCTCGGAGAACTTACCGAGTTGTTGGGGATTGATCGCAGCAGCGCCTTCCGGCTTGCGAATACGCTCAGGCGACGTGGGTTTCTTGCGTGTCCGGCGGGCAGGAAGGATTACATCCTCGGCTCTTCCATGTGGCGTCTCTCCCACCGTTACGACTGGGGCAACATGTTGATCCGGATCGCCAATAAGCAATTGAAGCTGCTGGCGACGCAGATCAACGAGACCGCGCATCTGGCCATCCGCGAGGGGAAATATGCTCTTTTTATCGACCACGCGGCGGCCAGCAATGTAATTGCGGTGGCGGGGCAGGTGGGCGAGCTGGTGCCGCTCTACTGCACCGCGCATGGCAAGGCTTTGTTGGCGGACGCGGATGAACGGGAGTTGCGGGCCCTCATCGGAGCCGGTCAACTGCGTAGATATACCAAGAACACGATGACCTCGATCCAGGAGCTGAGCAAAGATTGCGCCCTGATCAAGAAGAGAGGTTTTGCCACCGACGAGGCGGAATTTGCGGAAGATCTGCGTTGTGTCGCGGCTCCGATTCGCGTCGATAACGATGTGATTGTGGGATCGATTGGTGTTTCGGCACCCATGTCACGCTTCTCCAAGGAACGCTACCGCGTCGCTGCCGGGCAAGTATGCAAGGTCGCGGAAGCGATTGGGCAGCTGCTGAGCAATGCAGATCACAGCTCCGATGGCGAGCCGGAAAAAGCAGTGGCGGAATTCGCATAATTTCGAGATAAGACTTTGACAGAGAATCCGGTCCTGGATTTTGGGGTTGAGAAGTCTGCGATCCAGTACATTGGCAGCGATCTGCAGCGCCCGGAATGTATTTTGACCGAACCGGACGGCACCCTCTGGTCTGCGGACGCGCGCGGCGGAGTGGTCAGGATCAGCCCTGATGGAAAACAACAGATCATTACCCAGCAGCGGTCCGGTCATTTTCAGGGCGTGACCAGCGAGGCTAGCCGGTATCTGGAGGGCACGCTACCCAACGGTCTGGCCTTTGCGCGCAACGGCGATATTTTGATTTCGAACTTCGGCACGGACTGCCTCGAGGTGATGACCCGCGACGGCGCAACCATGGTTCTTGCCGACACCATTGACGGCGAGCCCATAGGGAAAGTCAACTTCGTATTACGCGACTCGCAGGATCGCATTTGGATCACAGTCTCCACCCGGATTAAGAACTGGATGCACGCCCTGCGCAGAGATCTGCCAGACGGCTACATCGCCAGGTACATTGACGGAAAATTCCGCATCGTTGCCGACGGCTTTCACTTCACCAATGAAATCCGCATGGACGCGCGGGAAGAGTTTATGTATGTGGTGGAAACCACCGGCGGCTGTGTCAGCAGATTGCGGGTTGGCGAAGACGGCAGCCTGAGCAACCGCGAGGTCTTTGGACCGACGAGTCTGGGAAAGGGAGCGTGGCCCGACGGCATCGCCTTCGATAGCCTGGGAAATCTGTGGGGCACGATGGTGTACTCGGACAAGCTGTTTGTGCTGACACCTCAAGGGGATTTTCGCCTGCTGCTCGACGAGGGCGATGCGCAGAAGGTTGAGGATCTGGAGCGCGCTTTTTTCGCGAACCAGGTAAATGAGCAAGTGCTGTTCGCCACCGGGCAAGGCATCGCTCCGTGGATGGCGAGTGTCACCTTTGGCGGACCCGATCTGCAAACCATCTACATCGGTTCGCTGAAGGGTAAACGAATTCCCTACTTCCGCGCGCCCGCGCCTGGTCTGCCCATGGTCCACTGGCGGGAAGCCTAGAGCGTTCCGGTCCGGACTACTCCCTGCGCAATCAACCAGTCGACCGACTCGCGGACGGCTTGGAGTGAGCTGTAGCGCGGCTCGTATCCCAGTAGGCTGCGTGCTTTGGCGATGCTGCAGTTCGGTGAGTGGGCAATGTGATCCCAGGTCATGGCTGCATCCCTCTCAGTCGCTCTCTGGCGCCACTCTTCCCAGGGTAAAAACTCCAATCGGGCAGCACGCCCAAACCATGCAGCGACGCGCTCTGCATATCCCCGCAGGGTCATTGCCGCGGGCGATACGACATGAAAGCTCTCGCCGATAGCAACGCTTCTTCGTTCAATCGCACGTTGAAAGCACTGCGCCACATCGTCGGCATGGACGTGATGCAGCGTCTCCATTCCAATGTTCGGGAGCTGGAGCGGGCTTCCCTGCATAAGCCTGGAGAAGACTTCGGTGTTGAAGTTGCCCGCGGGATTGACCGGAGCCCAACCAGGTCCCACCAGGTGTCCGGGATGCAGGATCGTTACCGGCAGCGCCGAGCGGCGCGCCTCGCGCAGAAGAAAGGCCTCGATCACAGCCTTTCTCTCTCCGTAATCGCCGAACGCTCTCCGCGGCTCAGCCTCGGTTGTTGGAACCTCGACGCTCGGTCCATGCACCCAGATTGTGCCGCAGTGCAGAAGGTGTCCGGCATTGCCGCGGAGCGCCTCAACCAGCTGCTCTGCACTGGCCAGCTGGTAGCAGGTAAGATCGATCACCACATCCGCGTCCAGGCTGGCAACGCGCTCGCCGAAGCGTCCCGCCTGCTCCTCCACCGCTCTATCCATCTCCACCCGTTCGATTGATTGCCAAGCCGCGTGCTGCTGGTACGGCTCCTTCAAGCCGCGGCTGATGCAGGTGACCGCGTGACCGGCCTCGACTAGACGAGGGGTCAGAAAGCTGCCGATATGGCCGGTTCCACCGATGATTGTTACCCGCAACTTTCGCCTCCAGGAGAGATGAAACGCCAGCTGTAGCGCGTTGCCAAGATCTAGCGGGATACACTAGAGCGGTTGCACGATTACCGTCCCATCCGGGCTCAGCGAGGCGGCTCTTTTCCTGGGGAAAAGCCCCGCCTGAATCATCTTCACCGGTTGTAACGATCGTCGAACCGCTATAGTGGGGCCAAATCTCTACAGGCAGACGGAACATGCTGGGTACCGCACAAAATGTTTTCATCGTCATTATCTCTCTTGCTGGCGCCTTCTTCGTTATGGCGGCTATGAACCATTACTGGCCTGCGGAAAGCCGACGTGCGCACAACGATCTGATTGGGTGGCAGCTTTCCGTTCTCGGCACCACGTATGCGGTCATCATCGGCTTCATGCTGTATACGGTTTGGATTGACTTCGGAACGGCCGAATTGAATGCGGATGCGGAGGCTAATTCGGTCGTCAATCTCTATCGGCTGGCAGACGGGCTGGCGCCGCAACAAGGGGTGAATCTGAAGGCATTGGCGCGAACTTATGCCGATACGGTTGTAGATCAAGAATGGGGACAGATGGCGCGCAACATCGTACCCGCGGAAACCCATGACATCACCCGCGAGATGTGGAGGACGCTCATGGAATCGAAAGGATCCTCTCCTACTGAGATCACGGCGGAAGATCATGCCCTGTACGAACTCAGCATGTTGGCGGGATATCGTCGCATTCGCCTGGTGCAAAGCGCATCACGGCTTCCCGGCGTGCTCTGGTGGGTGCTGCTGGTGGGAGGAGTGGTCACGGTCGCGTCTACCTGTATGTTCGGTGCTTCGAACGGCGCCTTGCACTTGATCCAGGTGGGCGCTTTTACTCTACTGATCGCGCTGGTGCTGGTCGCGATTGCCGATATCAATCGGCCCTTTGAAGGCTCCGTCCATGTAAGTGATTACGCTTTCCGGCGCGCGCAAATGGATATGAAGGAACAGTAGGCTAAAGCGAAGCCTTCCGCAGCCGCAATGCGTTGGCGATGACAGAGACCGAGCTGAAGCTCATGGCGGCCGCGGCGATCATGGGATTAAGCAGCAATCCGAATACCGGGTAGAGCACACCTGCGGCGAGCGGCACGCCCAGGGCGTTGTAGATGAAAGCAAAGAAGAGATTCTGGCGGATGTTGCCCATGGTTCGCTGGCTTAAGCGCCGCGCCTTGAGAATGCCGCGAAGGTCCCCTTTGACCAGGACGATGCCGCCGGACTCCATGGCCACGTCCGTCCCAGTACCCATTGCAATGCCTACTTGAGCTTGTGCCAGTGCTGGCGCATCGTTGACGCCGTCGCCCGCCATGGCCACGATCGCCCCCTGCGACTGCAACCGCTTGACTACTTCGGCCTTCTGCGCGGGCAGCACCTCCGCTTCGAAATCAATGCCTAACTTCTGCGCCAGGGCCGCTGCCGTGGTGCGGTTATCACCGGTCACCATCACCACCTTGACGCCTTCCTGCTTCAGTTCCTGAATGGCTTGTAGGGTAGATTCCCTGATGGGGTCCGCCACCGCGACCAGGCCAGCCAAACGGCCGTCCGAGGCAAGGAACATCACCGTCTGCCCGCCCTGGCGCAAGTCTTCGGCCTGCTGCTCCATCGCTTGCGAAGAAGCGCCGAGGTCGCGCATCAACGCGGCATTGCCGGCTGCCACTTTCTTGCCCTTCACGGAGCCGGATACACCCTTCCCGGTGAGCGACGCAAAATTCGCCACCGGCAGCAATTCGATCTTCTTCTCTCGCGCTGCGGCAAGAATGGCAGCGGCCAGGGGATGTTCGCTGGCCTTTTCAAGGCTGGCCATCAGTTGCAGAAGTTCGGTTTCGTCCACACCGTCGGCCGCGATTACGGTGCTCAGTCGAGGCTTGCCCTCGGTGAGCGTCCCTGTCTTGTCCACGACCAGGGTGTTCACTTTTTCCAGAGTCTCCAGGGCTTCCGCGTTGCGCACCAGGATGCCCTCGCCAGCACCGCGGCCGGTGCCCACCATGATGGACATCGGGGTTGCCAGGCCAAGAGCGCAAGGGCAGGCAATGATGAGCACCGCGACGGCATTCACCAGGGCGTGGGCATATCGCGGCTCTGGTCCGAAGACGGCCCAGCAAACAAGGGTGATGATGGCAGCGGCCAGAACCGCGGGGACGAAGTACGAAGCCACTCGATCGGCAAGGCGCTGAATTGGAGCGCGGGTTCTTTGTGCCTCGCTTACCATCTTTACAATCTGCGCCAGCAGCGTGGAGGCCCCAACCCGCTCGGCTTTCACCACGAAGCTGCCGGTGCCGTTCATCGTTCCACCCACCACCTTTGCTCCCGCCGCCTTCTCTACCGGGATGGGCTCGCCGGTCACCATCGATTCGTCAACCGAGCTGTGCCCCTCGACCACCGAGCCGTCTACCGGCACTTTTTCACCTGGGCGAACGCGGAGCAGGTCGCCTATGGCTACCTGGCTGAGAGGGACATCGGCCTCGCTTCCGTCAGGAGAGATGCGGCGCGCAGTTTTGGGGGCCAGTCCGAGCAGTGCCTGGATTGCACCGCTGGTCCGGCTGCGAGCTCTCAGCTCCAGTACTTGGCCTACCAGGACCAGGACCGTGATGACCGCAGCTGCTTCGAAGTAAAGGCCGATATGTCCGGTGGCATCGCGAAACGATGGAGGAAAGAGGCTTGGCGCGGCCACAGCAGCCAGGCTGTAAAGGTAGGCAGCTCCGGTTCCCATCGCGATCAGGGTGAACATATTGAGGCTGCGATGAACAATCGAGGCCCAGCCACGGTCAAAGAAAGGCCATCCGCCCCACAGGACGACCGGCGTCGCCAGGGCAAACTCGACCCACCCCAACGTCCCCCCCAACAATTGCTGCAATGGATGGCCAGGCAGAAGATCGGAGACCATGATGGCCAGCAAAGGAAGCGTTAGCGCTGCCCCTATCCATAAGCGTCGTGTCATGCTGACTAGTTCAGGATTGGCGGCGTTCACGGTAACGGTTCGAGGCTCGAGCGCCATGCCACAAATAGGACAAGCGCCCGGACCATCGCGCACGATTTGCGGATGCATAGGGCAGGTGTATTCGGTGCGCTCCGCCGGCGTGGAGGGTTCGGTAGCGTCAAGCGCCATGCCGCATTTGGGACAAGGGCCCGGCTTTGCGGAGAGCACTTCGGGATGCATGGGACAGGTGTATTGACCCGGCTCCGAAGCTTTCTTGCTGGGGCCTATGGACACCAGACCGGCCGGCTGTGAGCCGTCATACCTGGCCGGAGCGGCCTCGAACTTTGTGCGGCATCCTGCGCAACAGAAATACCAGGTGCGTCCTGCGTGTTCGACGGATGCCGTGGCCTTTTGCGGCAGCACTTTCATTCCGCATACTGGGTCGACCGCTGCTAGCTCTACTTCAACCATGCCCTCACCTATCCTTACTTAGAGCAATTCGCGGCTGCGAAGATTCACCGCCAGCCCCCGCTCCCCACCCTGGCCGAGAAAAAACAGGCTGGGGAAAAATCCTGCACCAAGCCGGAACCTCAGGGCTAAAGAGGGTGTGAGAACCGGAAGAGAAACAGCAGGTCCCTCCACTACGCTACCCCGGTTTTCCTGTCGAGGTTGGTGGCTTTGGCAAGCTTCATGCAGCGTTCTTTACGGAAAGCTGCACACGTGGCCTTGTCCCAGTGCTGTGTGGTAGGAAATCCGGGTGCGCTCCTGTCGGGATGACAGTTCTATTGCAAGGCCAAGTATTTCTCGCTGAAGCTCTTGCGGGCACAACAAAATTGTCATCCCGACAGGAGCGTAGCGTAGTGGAGGGACCTGCTGTTTCTCTTCCGGTTCTCACGCGCCCCTCTTTAGCCCTGAAGTATTCTCATCCTTTGCGGCCCGACTAACAGCTTGATCATTTTCTGCACAACTTTCTGACTATGCGTTCTTCAACGACCGGTGCCCTATGTCCCGGCGATAGTACATCCCCTCGAATTGGATCCGGCCAAGAGCCTCGTAAGCAAGCGAAAGCGATTGCTCCAGGTTCGCGGCTGCAGCGGTCACGCCGAGCACCCTTCCGCCTTCGGTGACGTAATGCCCGTCTACGAGGGCGGTGCCGGAATGAAAAATCTCTACTCCCGGCACGCGGGCTGCCTCGTCCAGCCCACTGATCCTGCGCCCGGTCACGTAGCTGCCGGGGTAGCCGGCCGAGGCCGCAATGACACATGCGGAGGCCCCGGGCTTCCATGTCAGCTCCGTGTCGCTCAGACGGCCCTCGACGCAGGCTTCGAGAGTGGCCACCAAGTCGCAGTCCAACCGGGAAAGAATGGCCTGGGTCTCGGGATCGCCAAAGCGGGCATTGAACTCCAGCACCATGGGCCCACGCGCCGTCATCATCAGCCCGCAATACAGAACCCCCACGAAAGCGGAGTCTTCCGCGGCCATACCCCTCACAGCGGGCAGCGCAATGTGGTGAAGTATCCATTCCCGCATCTGGTCGTCCACCATGCCGTCGGTGGAGAATGCGCCCATACCTCCGGTGTTCGGTCCCTTATCTCCCTCCCCTATCCGCTTGTGATCCTGCGCCGGCGCCAAGGGCACGACATGCTTTCCATCGGTCAGGGTGAGGAACGAGATCTCTTCCCCGGTGAGAAACTCTTCAATCACGATGGAAGACTGCACCGAGCCCAACAGTTTTCCCGCCATCAGGCCGGAGATGGCCTCGGTTGCTTCGCGGCGCGTCTCGCAGATGAGTACACCCTTGCCCGAGGCCAAACCATCCGCCTTGATCACTAGCGGCAGATGGAAGAGATCGATCGATTCCAGTGCTTGCTGCTCGCTGGTGGCGACGGTATAGGCTGCCGTCGGGATTTTGTGGCGCTGCATAAAGCGCTTGGCGAAGGCTTTGCTGCTCTCCAATTGCGCTGCTTTCTGCGTCGGCCCAAAGACCGGGATGCTGCGCCGTTGCAGCTCGTCCACCAGACCCAGCGACAAGGGAAGCTCGGGTCCAACCACCACCAGGTCGGGACGCTCGGATGCGGTAACCCGTAACAGATCATCGAGGTCCTTCTGGCTGGCGGGAATGCAGCGCGCCAATTGGGCTATGCCCGCGTTGCCCGGCGCGCAAACGATTTCGGAGACCCGGGAGGACCGGCTGATGGACCATACCAACGCGTGTTCCCGGCCCCCCGCACCAATTACCAGCACTTTCATCCGCTCGAGCCAACCCTCTTTAATAGATCAATCCCGTGTTCGGGAACTGAGGCAAGACTATCGCAGAGGGCGCGGACTGCGAAGAGTCATTAACCATAGTTAACAATAAAACGGAAATGCAAGCTATACTGAAAGACGCAGCCGCTGGAACACGCAGCGATCGAGGATTCGCGTCATGGCTCCCGCTTCTCCACCCTCGCTTCCAGTCTCATCGCCCGAGCCCGTGGCGCTGCTTTCCAATTTGAAGAGTCGCCAGGTTCTGTCGTGGTTCGGGCCAGCCTTCGTGGCCAGCATCGCCTATATCGACCCGGGCAATTTTGGAACGAATTTAATCGCCGGGACAGGGTTCGGGTACAAGCTGCTCTGGGTGTTGCTGTGGTCGAACCTGATGGCCATCCTCATCCAGTATTTATCCGCCAAATTGGGCATCGCCACCGGAGCCACGCTGCCGCAGAATTGCCGCGAGCATTTCTCGCGCCGGACCGCGATTGGCCTTTGGGTCGCCGCAGAATTGTCGGCACTGGCCACCGACCTGGCCGAGTTTCTCGGCGCCGCACTCGGTTTTTATCTGCTTTTCGGCGGCTATTTTCTCCATCTGGGCCTGGCCAAGACAACGGTGATGTTTGTGGCGGCGATCGTCTCCGCAGTCTGCGTTTTTGCCATCCTGGCATTGGAACTGCGGGGTTTCAGGAGCCTGGAAATCGGCATCATGGTCTTTGTTTTGGTGATCGGGCTCTGTTACCTGGTGGAGATTTTCCTGGTGCATCCCGACTGGGGGCAGATCGCCTACCATACCGCGGTCCCATGGCTGGATCGCGGGAGCATATACGTGGCGGTCAGCATGCTGGGAGCGACGGTGATGCCCCACGTCGTCTACCTGCATTCCGGTCTGGTGCAGCCGCGGTTGAAGGTGCAGGAACGGCATCTGGAACCGTCCGATGACCGCTACCCGTCCCGGCTGCGCCACCTCCGACTGGAGGCGCTGGACGTGTTTGCGGCCATGAACGGCGCGTGGCTGGTGAACTCGGCAATGGTGATTGTGGCCGCAGCGGCCTTTGCCGGCACCGGGCGAAGCGATATGTCGATCGAGGAGGCTCACCGTACCTTGGGCCCTTTATTGGGCCCTGCTTCGGCGACCATCTTCGCAGTTGCCCTGTTGTGTTCGGGCCTTTCCTCTTCTACCGTGGGCACCCTCGCAGGCCAGATGATTCTCGAGGGCTTCCTGAAGGTGCGTTTCAGCATTTTTCTGCGGCGGCTGTTGACTTTGCTGCCGGCGATGATCGTCATCGGCTTGGGTCTGGATCCACTCCGGATCCTGGTCCTGTCCCAAGTGGTGCTCAGTTTTACCCTGCCTTTCGCCCTGGTGCCGCTACTCATTCTCTGCAACCGCGGCAAATTGATGGGCGGGTTCACCAACGGCCCGGTCATCAACTTTCTGGGCTGGCTGACGGTAGGGCTGATCCTGGCTCTCAACGTGGTCTTGTTGGGATTGAGCTTCTAGAACTTCGCCGCATCACGGCAACCCTGAAAATGTTTTAGAATCTGTAGTGGACCATGAACGCCCGGAGCAGACTTCGCGACTTCCTGCACAAGCGTTTCCGTCACGGCAAGCCTGACCGTGGACGGAGCCACTCCTCCTAACTTCTCGTCAGACCAGACCCTGACAACCAACATTTGATCAGGCGCGCACGTGCGCAATCTTGCGCAAAGGTGACGTGCTCTTTAGAGAGGAAATAGCAAATGAACAGCTTCGGTAGCCAATCCACCCTGAAGGTCGGCAACAAGAGTTACGAAATCTTTCGTCTGCAAGCGCTTGAGGCCAAAGGCCTCTCCCTGCATCGTCTTCCTTATAGTCTCCGCGTCCTGCTGGAAAACCTGCTGCGGCAGGAAGATGGCAAGAGCGTGACGGCAAACGACATCGAGTTCCTGGCCAAGTGGCAGGCGAGTGCAGAGCCGGCGCGGGAGATCGCGTTTATGCCGGCCCGCGTGCTCATGCAGGACTTTACCGGGGTGCCGGCCATCGTCGATCTGGCGGCCATGCGCGATGCTATGAAGCAGCTCGGCGGCAACCCGGAGAAGATTAATCCGCTGCAACCTGCAGAGCTGGTGATCGACCACTCGGTGCAGGTCGACGAATTCGGTACTTCGAACGCCTATTCCATCAATGCCGCGCTCGAGTTCCAACGCAACCGGGAACGCTACGCCTTCCTCAAATGGGGGCAGACCGCATTCCGCAACTTCTCCGCCGTGCCCCCGGGTATGGGCATCTGCCACCAGGTAAATCTGGAGTACCTGGCGCGTGTGGTCTTTACCACCTCGCCGAAGGGCGGCTTGGTTCAGGCGTATCCTGACACGCTGGTGGGCACCGACTCGCACACCACGATGATTAACGGGTTGGGGGTCCTGGGTTGGGGCGTCGGCGGGATCGAAGCTGAGGCTGCCATGTTGGGCCAGCCGGTCTCCATGCTGGTGCCACAGGTGGTCGGGTTTAAGCTGACGGGCAAGCTGCGCGAGGGCGCTACCGCAACCGACCTGGTTCTGACCGTGACCGAGATACTCCGCAAGCTGGGCGTAGTGGGCAAATTTGTTGAGTTTTACGGCTCCGGCGTAAGCGAATTGAGCCTCGCGGACAGAGCTACGATCGGCAACATGGCGCCGGAGTATGGCGCTACCTGCGGTATCTTCCCCATCGACGCAGAGACCCTGCGCTATCTGAAACTGACCGGGCGCAGTGCGGAGCAGATCAAGCTGGTGGAGGCATATTCCAAAGAACAGGGATGGTTCCACACTGCTGATTCGCCGGAAGCGGAATACACCCAGACTACGCACCTCGATCTTTCTACGGTCGAGCCCAGCGTGGCCGGCCCGCGGCGTCCGCAGGACCGGGTGCCGCTCTCCCAGACCGGAGCGAGTTTTGAGCAGCAGTTGCCCAGCCTACTGGGGCCCGGCGCCGCGGGCCGCAAGGAACGGCAAACCATTCGCTGGGAGGGCGAGGGCGGTCATACCTGGCCCAACGGCAGTGGAAAATCCACGCCGGAGAAAGGCCCGGCGACCACGGTCAAGGAGCGCTTCGGCATCGATGTCGATCCCTACCTGGACCATGGGTCCATCGTGATCGCGGCCATCACCAGTTGCACCAATACCTCAAACCCATCCGTCATGGTTGCTGCCGGGCTGCTGGCGAAAAAGGCGGTGGAAAAGGGATTGAGCGTGCCGCCGTGGGTCAAGACTTCTCTGGCGCCGGGTTCGCGCGTGGTGACGGACTACTACCAGCGGTCAGGACTGGTCGAATTCCTGGATAAGCTGCGCTTTCAGGTGGTGGGCTATGGCTGCACCACTTGTATCGGCAACTCGGGCCCACTGCCAACGGACGTTTCTAAAGCTATCGACGACCATGGCCTGGTCGCGGTCTCGGTGCTGAGTGGCAATCGAAACTTCGAGGGCCGCATCAACTCCGAGGTGCGAGCCAACTATCTCATGTCGCCGCCGCTGGTAGTTGCCTACGCGCTGGTGGGGAACATCGAGCACAATTTCGAGATCGATCCGATCGGTAAGGATAGCCATGGCGCGCCGGTCTATTTGAAGGACATCTGGCCAACCCAGGAAGAGGTCAACAGCACCATAGCGTCGGCGATCGACTCGGAGATCTTTACCAAGGAATACGCAACGGTTACGGATGGTGATAAGAACTGGCAGAACCTCAAGTTTCCTACCGGCGACACGTACCAGTGGGAACCCGATTCGACCTATATCCGCAAGGCTCCATATTTTGACGGCATGCCGGCTAAGCCCGCACCGGTAGAGGATATTAGAGGCGCGCGGGTGCTTGCGGTCCTGGGAGACAGCGTCACCACTGACCACATTTCGCCAGCCGGCTCTATCAAGCGGGATGGCCCCGCCGGTAAATACCTGGTTGAGCATGGAGTGAAGCCGGTCGATTTTAATTCCTACGGATCACGGCGCGGCAATCATGAGGTGATGGTGCGCGGTACCTTCGCCAACGTGCGGCTGCGCAACAAGCTGGCGCCGGGAACAGAAGGTGGCGTCACTCGCCTGCTGCCCGAGGGAGAAGGGATGAGCATTTTCGACGCCTCAGTGAAATACGCGGAGCGCGGTGTACCGCTGGTAATTCTTGCCGGTAAGGAATACGGCTCCGGATCCTCGCGTGACTGGGCAGCCAAGGGACCGCGGCTGCTGGGTGTGCGGGCAGTGATCGCGCAGAGTTACGAGCGCATCCACCGCTCCAACCTGGTGGGCATGGGCATTCTGCCGTTGCAGTTTGAGAACGGCCAAAGTGCGGAGTCGCTGGATCTCACAGGCGAAGAGATCTTCGACCTGGAAGGGATTCGCCAGATGCTGGAACAAAAGTTTGCCCAGGGACGGACGTTGACTGTCAAGACGACGGATGGGGCTGGGGTGGTACGGAATTTCAAGGCAACGGTGCGCATCGACACGCCGCAGGAAATTCTCTACTACGAGAATGGGGGAATTCTGCAGTATGTGCTGCGGCAATTGGCGGCGAGCTAGGCTCGTTTTTCGCTAAGTGCATCGGATGAATCGAGAGTCAGAGGGAAAGAGGAGTGGTACCCCACATCTCGCAAAAAACGAGCGAGATGTGGCACCCGTCTTTTGTTTGAGGGCCAGGAAAAGCAATCGAAACATATCGTTTTCAGCCCACGTACGCTGAGGCGAACGTGTGGCACCGTCCAGTTTTTATTGGGTTCTGTTAGGCACAGGCTGCGCCGGGCTTATACCCTTTCATCGTGGCAATACAAGGACGCCCCAAGGTCCCTTGCCGGCTTTGATTTTCTTGGTCACGGTGTTGGTGGCCAGGTCCACGACCGACACATCGTTCGAAGGCCCATTGGCCGAATAGAGCGTCTTGCCATCGAGCGAGAGTGCTATGCCCCAGGGGCGTGCTCCTACTTCGACCGATCCCAGAACCTTATTTGTAGCTGTGTCGACTGTGAATACCATGTGGCCTCTACCCGTGCTGACGTAGAGCCTCTTCGCATCCGGTGAGAGCACAACATTCATTGGCTTGATTATCCCCGGTTTGCCCAAGGAAATGGTTTTGATCATCTTGTACTTCCTGGCATCCACCAGCACGACCGTTCCGTCGTTCTCAGCGTTAACGTAGGCGCGTGACCCGTCGGGCAGGAAAGCGATGTTGCGAGGACGATGCCCTACCTTGAATGTCTTGATGATCTTGCCCGCCACCGGATCAAGTACGGAAATGGTTCCGGTCTCTTCGGAAGTGACCCAGACTTGCTTGCCGTTTGGAGTTACTTTGACGCCTTCAGGCTGTGCTCCCATCGGTAGTGTTTTAACTACGTTGCCGGAAGCAATGTCGACGATACTGACGGCCGAGACGTCCTCGTTGGAAATATAAAGTTGCGTGCCGTCCAGGCTGACATCGAAGTTTTCCGGATCAGAGCCGCCGTGAATGGTGCGGACAACTTTGTTCTGTGCAACATCAAAGACCCCGATTCCATCAGCAGTCTTGTCGGGCGGCGGAAGTGTGCTCTCATCGACATCCGGCCCAGCTATGGGCGAGCCGCTGAGTGCAACGTAGATCGTCTTATGGTCCGGGCTGGCATGGATGCCGCGGGGACGCTTGCCCAGGGGAACGGTGGCAAGGACGTTGTAGTTGCCGGAGTCGATCACGGTTAGATCTCCGCCGACTTCGTTGGTTACGTAGATTCGCGGCGCTGAGGTTTCTGCTGGTTTGATCTGCGCAGGCTGCTCCGGAGCTTTGGTGGAGTTGCAGCCCGTTGACAACACAGTCAGACCAACTGCAAGGAGCACATATCCGATATTGCGCATCTTTATTTTTCCTTAAAGGTGAAGTTGGCCTCAGCACTGCCATGGGGTGGGACGGTCACTTGCTGCTCTTGCGTTCCAAGCTTTTCCTGCCAGACTGCAATGGTGTAGGTACCCGGCGGCAGATTCTTGATCGCGAACGATCCGTCATCCTTCGAGACCGCAAAATACGGATGATTCAAGACGCCGATAAAGGCGTGCATCCAACTATGAATGTTACATTTCACCCGGATCATGATTTCCGGTTTGATGAATCTGCGCTCGATCGGCGGGTCTCCCGCGCCTTGACTGTGGTTCCATTCCCGGTTGATCTCCGCCATGGGGTGGATATTGTGCGTCACCGGGTCTGAGTTGATGACCTGCAGTGTTTGCCCGGTCTGAATGCCCATTACCCGCGGGCGAAACCAGCAGCCACTCTGATCAATGGTGACCGGGGTGGGAGGAATGGCGAAGGTCTTTCCTTCCAGCCCACTCTTGACATAGATGAAGGCGTTCGCCAGTCCACCGCGTCTGCTCACCACCAGGGATTCGTCATACGCCTTCCCGTGATGCGCTTCGACGCAGGCAGGTTCCTCGCTCATATCAATCACTTTTGCCGCGGGCCTCTTGCCTTGAAAGCGTATGGTTCCAGTCACCGTACCGGCGGTCGCCGGATCTACATGGAAATACACCGGCGCCGGCTCTGTCTTCGGTACGCTCGCCGGTTCGGTTTTTACTTTTCCCGAGCAACCGGCGAGGAGCGCGGCCGCACAACAAAGAGAGAGGAGAGGAAGGGGTCTCATCGTTGGCTATATACCTGTTCTTTCGCAGGTGGTCCCACGTTCTTGGGAAGCTGGCCGGTGAGAGCCTCAAGAAACTTGACCAGATCTGCGCGGTCCTGGGCGGAAAGGTTGAGTGGTTTGATCTCTTTATCAAGATCGGGATTGGAGTTACCGCCTCCGGCATAAAAAGCGACCACGTCGCCGAGGGTTTTCAGGCTTCCGTCATGCATGTACGGTGCGGTGAGCGCCACATTGCGGAGGGTAGGGGTCTTGAACTCCCCCTTGTCGGCGGCGATTTTGGTCTGGCCGAAACGGCCCATATCAGTGAAGTCGCCTGCTCCATCGACTCCCGCGCCGGTGTTATGGAATTTGTCATCGGTGAAAAGCGCGTAAGTTGGGTTGATGGTATGACAGACGGCGCAATTCCCACGCTTGGGATCTTGAAAGATCGCCAGGCCGCGGATCGCCGCCGGTGAGAGCGCCTGTTTGTTGCCGCCGTACTGGTACTGATCAAACGGGGAGTCGCCACTGAGCAGCGTCCGTTCGAAACTCGCCAACGATTTCTGTATCTTGTCGATCGTCACTTTGCCCGGCCCAAAGGCCTGGGCAAACTCTTCCCGGTAGGCCGGGTCCGCCTGGATCTTCGATACCGACACCTGGTGTGTCTGATTCATCTCGACCGGGTTCGCCATGGGATCGGCAGACTGTGCCTCCAGGCTGGGCGCGCGACCATCCCAGAATTGGACTGGGGAGTATGCCGCATTCAACAAGGTAGGAGCATTACGGATGCCCAAGTGGCCACCGAAACCCACCGCGATGCGGCGCCCGTCGGTGAAACCGATGTTTGGGTTGTGACAAGAAGCGCACGAGACGGTCTTGTCTTTGGACAGAATGGGGTCGTAGAAGAGCTTGCGCCCCAAGGCGATGGTCCACACGGTCGGGGGATTATCCGCGGGGATGGGGACCGGAGGCAGCCCCAACGGAGCCCGGATAGCGACAACTGCACCGATCGGCCTGTCATTTCCAGAGGTTCTACAACCAACGCAAAGAACCAGCAACCCGGCGAGCAGAACGTAATGTAGAGTGAGTGCTCTCAATCTCCCCATAATTATAGCTTCGAGACAAGCCCAGGCAGCGCGGCCGCATTTTTGCACGGTAGAAATGGAACTGCCCTAAGTTACGATGTCGTACGGGCGCATCATGTTGTTTGCCTCATGTTCCTGGACGTGGCAATGCCAGAGATAGCGGCCGGGATAGCCAGCAAAAGAAATGTGAATCCGCGTAACCATGTTGGGTGGGCATTGCACCACGTCCTTCCAGCCGCCCTCATTTGCATGGGGTGGGAGTGCGCGACCGTTGAACTGCAGGGTGGCGCTTTGCAGGAGGTAGAGATCACGGTCAAACTCACGGCGGTCGACCACCTGGAAGCGAACGTGATGGAGATGGATGGGATGGGTATCGCCGGTCAAATTCACCAGGGACCAAAGCTCGGTTGAGCCGAGCTTGGCGCTCTCCGTCACCGGCATGTGCCACGGTGTCCGATTGAGCAGCATGACCATCGCGTTCCCGGCAGGATCCTTGAATTCATTCAACGTTAATTCGCGTGTACGCGCCGCGGAAGTTTCGGGGAGGCGAGTGACAGGTAGCAGAACCTCGGGTACATGACTCCGATCCTGGGCAGGAGCAGAGCCGACGCGAAACTGCATCATCTGAAATGCTCCATTGGTCAATATCACGCGCTCTCCACGCATGGAAGCGAAGTCGACGATCAGATCGGCCCGCTCCCCGGGTGCGAGGAGAACAGTGGAGAGCTTCACCGGGTTGGGAAGCAGCCCCTGATCCGCCCCGATTTGCAGGAAGGCGGCGCCATTGGATAGTCCCAGGCGGAAAAAACGCCCGTTCGCCGCGTTCAGCACGCGCAGCCGATAGCGGCGCGGTTCGACCTCATGAAAGGGCTGTACCCGGCCGTTCACGACCATGGCATCGCCGGCTACCTCGTCCGTCCAGGGATGCTCCGGAATGGGCGAGACGGGATACAACAACTGACCATCGTGGTCGAAGATGCGATCGTATAGGACGAGCGGCAGTTCGTAGCTGCCGGCGGGCAGGTTGAGTCGGGCCTCGTGGGCATCGCGAAGCAGATACACGCCCACCATGCCGGCGTAGAGATTCAACCGGCTGGTGCCCATGGCGTGGTCGTGATACCAGAGCATGGCTGCATCCTGCCGGTTTGGGTAATGGGAGACATGCGATTTGCCGGGTGGATACCAGTGGGCCGGGTAGCCGTCGTCCACTGCCGGCGTGCGGCCACCGTGCAGATGGACCACCGCGCGAGACTCCGGAAGATCGCGGCCGGAGCCATGCAGGCTGTAGTCGATGGGGAGAAAATGCCGCGGCGGCAGCTGGTTAAGCCACTCTACAGCCAAGGCCTGGTCTTTGCAGGCTTCGATCAACGGGCCTATTGCCTCTGGACCGTAGCTCCACAGCCGCGTGGGCGCAAGGTCACGATGCAGTTTCACGCGAATCTGGCGCATGGTGATGCGGAAAAACGGGACCTTCGTCCCAGCTCGACGTCCTTCGCCGGGCAACGATTGCGGAAGAGGTAACGAATCGACGAAGGGCTCGAGCTGTAGCGCGTTGATGGCGCGAGGTTTAGCCGTAGAGGCGGAGGCCGCGAGCTGGGCCACCGAATGACCGGCTCGTAAAGCCAGCGTGGAGAGCGCCGCCTGTTTCAGGAGATCACGGCGATTTAGCAGTCTGTAGGACACCTGGTGACTCTTGGGTTAGCCGGTGGCTTCATCCAGCACAAACACTCCACCGTTCTGTGGCGGAGATCCAGCCAAGTCAAGCATATTTCTGATGGAGCCGGCAATCGCCGGCAGCCTGTGGTGCCTGTGGCCCAAAAAACATTGAACAGAAGGTAGGCGGAGGGGAATATATATACGAGGACTCATGCCGATACCGCAGGCAGATTCGATTCACGAACTGGCTTTCCCAGCGAGCGCCCGTACTGGAGCTTCAGCGAAACCCTCTGAGGCTGAATGCGAGGTGATTCATCTCTTTGAGCAGTTTCGTAATCCCCTCCTTCGTTACGTGGTGTCGCGGGGCCTGTCTCTCCATGATGGGGAAGAGATCATCCAGGAGGTATTCCTGGCTCTGTTCCGCCACCTGCAGCTAGGCAAGTCGCGGCGAAACCTTCCAGGTTGGGTTTTTCGGGTGGCGCATAACCTGGCGTTGAAACAGCACTCGGCCAACAAGAAGGCTCAGGCAACTTTTGATTCAGACGAAGCCTTGGCGCAGCTGCAGCCAGCTGCGACGCTCAATCCCGAGGAACAAGCAGCAAGCAGCCAACGGCAGGAACGCATGCAAGCCGTTCTGCGCGCGCTGCCGGAGCAGGACCGCTGTTGTCTTTGCCTGCGGGCGGAGGGGCTCCGTTACCGGGAGATAGCTGCCGTTCTCGGGATTTCGCTGGGCGCGGTATCGATCGCGCTCACGCGCTCGCTGGCCCGTATGGGGCGCGTAGACGAAGGATGACGCCATGCTAAGAGAACCGTTCCATTTGTCAGATCAGGAAATCCTGCTTGTTGTCGATGGAGAGGTATCCGGAAGACGTGCCAGACAAGCCCGTGCTCACCTCGCAGCATGCTGGTTATGCCGGTCCCGGTTGGGGGAACTGGAAGGCACGATCGCGGATTTCGTAACCCTTCATCGACGCACGCTGGATGAAAAGCTGCCGCCTGCGACCGGCTCACGTGCTCTGCTCAAGGCGCGGCTTGCCGAAGCAGCCGCCGAGCCGGCCGGCGGCCGCTGGCCGCGGCTGCTGCAACTGCTTCCGACGCATCGTGCCGCAGCCTACCTCTGCGCAGCGGTGTTCATTACTGTGCTGGGATCCAAGTTTCTTTTAACGCATTCCCAGCTGCGATCACGCCAGGATCTTGCTCTCGCAAGTGTTGCGGTTCCGGACCATAACCTCACGCCGGGGGCAACGCGGCCAGTTAGCATCGAGGATGTATGCTCCATGGCCCATGAGGAAGTGGTCCGTGCCGTACCCAGCTCGTTGCGAGAGGAGGTCTTCAGAGAATATGGAATCGTGAATCCCCGTCCGCAGGATTATGAGATCGACTACCTGATTGCCCCGGGATTGGGTGGCGCCGAGGACATTCATAATTTATGGCCGGAGCCCACTTCGTCTGCTGCGTGGAATGCCCACGTCAAAGATGCCCTGGAAGAGCGACTACATCAATTGGTGTGCCACGGCGAGCTTGACCTTCCAACCGCCCAACAGGCCATCGCTACAGACTGGATCACTGCCTACAAGAAATATCTTGGCAGCGAGCGCAATGTTTCCCAGATCAGGAAAGCGGCGTTGCTCGAAAATCCTTCCTAAGGGCACCGTAATTTCTACACAAGTCTACTTAGAATTTACCTATTGTTTGAAGGTATGCCTTGATGCCGGTAGAGATAATCTGTACGCCGATGCAGAGTAGGATGAAGGAAGAAAGGCGCATCACCATCGAGGTTCCGGATCTGCCGAGAAGCTGCTCGGCTTTGCGTGCATAGAGATAGCACATATAGATGATCACGCAGATCGACGTGATACCTGCGATGGCTGCAATCAGAACCCGGGGTGAGAAAAGGGAAGCCTCGTGCAACTCGGCAGGTAGATGCGCTCCGAGGGTAATGGCAACAGAGATAGAGCCCGGCCCCACCGTAATAGGGAGCGTAAAAGGATAGAATGCGTTTTCGAGGATTTGATCTTCCGGGGTGGGTGAGGTTTTCGCGCGTCCCGTGTCCTGGTTCAGGAGAGACCATCCGGTAGCGGCGACTACCAGTCCTCCGCCGATCTGTACTGCGTATATCTGAATACCGAAGAATGTGAGTACATGCACGCCCCACAGCAGAGAGCAGAGCAGCAGGAAGAAACTGTAGATGGCGATTTTCTGCGCCAGCAAACGCTGCGTGCGGAACGCAATCGGGCCTACTAAGTTAACGAAAATGGCGGCGCTGCCCAAAGGATTGACGATTGGGAAGAGGGCAGCCGCGACCAGGACGGTGGCTTCAATGACCGCAGTTACTTCCTGACGAATATCGATCACCAGCGGGATTCTCCAGATGCATGAGCTGCCTGGAGAATCTTACTATCCTTTCTCCGCAACCATGGGCCGGGAAACCCGGATTTCCTGTAGAACTAAATGGCGTTGTCGCACTTCATGCGCCTTTCTTCACGGAAAGGCGCACACGCGGCTCTTTCCAGTGCTGCGTGGCAGGAAATCCGGGAAGTGGCGGCTTGAGACAAAATTGGATGAGGAAAACCCTGCCATTTGCGTCGCCGGCGTTGCTAGAATCGAAAGTAATGTCGGTCACAGCGAAAAGCGTTTCGCCAGAGGTGCTGGAACGGTACGAGCCCGTCATCGGACTCGAGGTCCATGTACAGCTGCTTACCAATACCAAGGCCTTTTGCGGCTGCGCAAATAAGTTCGGCGGCGAACCGAATACGAATATTTGCCCGGCGTGCCTTGGCTTGCCGGGGGCACTGCCGGTGTTGAACCAGCGCGCCGTGGAGTACGCTGTGCTGGCGGCGACTGCGATCAACTGCGAAGTGCGCGAGCAGTCCGTCTTTGCCCGCAAGAACTACTTCTATCCTGACTTACCTAAGGGCTACCAGATCTCGCAGTTCGACAAGCCACTAGCGGAACACGGATGGATCGACGTTCCGGCGCGCGATGGTTCCGGGCACACTGTCACCAAACGCATAGGCATTACCCGGCTGCATATGGAAGAGGATGCGGGCAAGAGCATGCACGATGGCTTTTTCGACTCCGGGACCAAGACCTATGTGGACTTGAACCGATGCGGAACGCCGTTGATTGAAATTGTGAGTGAGCCCGATCTGCGCACGCCTGATGAGGCTTATGAGTATTTGACCCGGCTCAAAGAGATTCTGCTCTACACCGGTGTGAGCGACTGCAACATGGAAGAAGGGTCGCTGCGCTGCGATGCCAATGTGAGCGTGAGGCCGCGCGGGCAAAAGCAATTCGGGACCAAGGCCGAGGTCAAGAACGTAAACAGTTTCCGCTTTATCCGCTCTGCGCTGGAGTATGAGATCGAGCGCCAGGTGGAGGTAATTGAAAGCGGCGGCCGGGTGGCTCAGGAGACGCGGCTGTGGAACGCGAGCGAAGGGCGCACTTACCCGATGCGCTCAAAGGAGCAGGCGCACGACTACCGCTATTTTCCCGAGCCGGATTTGCCGCCGTTGCTGGTTTCCGGGGAGTGGAAGGAAATCCTGGTAAGCCGCATGCCCGAGCTGCCGGAGGCACGGCGCAAGCGCATGATCGCCGAGTATGAGATCACCATGCAGGATGCCCAGACACTCACGGCTACGCGCGCCTTTGCCGACCAGTTCGAGACTGCAGCCAGACAGGCGCGAAGCCCCCGGCGTGTGGCCAACCTGATTCAGAGCGAACTCATGGGCCGTCTCAAGGCCAAGGGCCTGGATCTGGAACAGTCACCGATCACTATGCAGGGATTGGTGCAGGCAGCGGATCTGGCCGAGGGTGGAGAGCTTTCCAGCAAGCAGCTCAAGGGGCTCTTCGACACAGCGTTTGAGAACGGGGAGGACTTCGGCACCGTGTACGAGCGCGAGAAGCCGCAGCAGATCAGCGATCCCGCGGCGCTCGGAAAGCTCATTCAGGAAGTGGTTGCGGCCAATCCCAAGCAGCTGGAGCAATACCGCGCCGGTAAGAAGACGGTAGCCGCTTTCTTCGTGGGGCAGGTGATGCGCTTGTCGAAAGGGCAGGCCAACCCGGCGCTGCTGAATGAATTGGTAACCAAGCAACTCGACGCTTAGATATCCCGAAAAACTGCCGATAGAGAGTCGTGGTGGGGAAAGATCCCAAATAGGGGATGTAACTTCCCGGCTTGCCGTGAGTCGAAGCGTTAGGTGAATTAATGTTCGACTCAGACCTCAACTACGATGCCTCCCGGCAAAAAGTGACGCGCCGCGCCTTCCTGTTGAGCGGGGGAATGGCCGTCGCCGCCATTGCCGCGTGGTCTCTCCATCCTGCGCCATCGGCACCAACAGCCTCATCGCAAAGTGGTCCTGCACCGGAGGTTTGGATTGCCCAATTTTCTTCTACTGGCGTGGCCACGGGCACGGTCCGGCTACCGAAGATCGTCAAGAGCGACGCGGAGTGGAAACGACAGCTTTCAGCTAACGCCTTCGACATAACCCGCAGAGCTGATACGGAAATGGCTTATACGGGCTCTTACTGGAACCTGCACCAACGAGGAATCTTTCGCTGCATTTGCTGTGACACGGCGCTGTTCTCGTCAGAAACGAAGTTCGATTCTGGCACCGGCTGGCCGAGCTTCTGGCAGCCGATCGCCAAAGAGAACATCGCGGAAAAAGAAGATACAAGCTGGGGCGTGCGGACCGCGGTGGCCTGCCAACGGTGTGATGCGCACCTGGGTCACGTATTTAACGACGGACCGCCGCCGACGGGTCTGCGCTATTGCATCAACTCGGCATCCCTGGTGTTCAACGCCACTTAGTGGGCTTGGTTGCTTGCCAACTGCAGCCGATAGCGGCATGCCCGTGGGCTGGACCTCTCCCTAGAAAATGGAGCGCACGACGCCTCCATCCACCCGAAGCGCCGCGCCGGTAGTAGCCGAGGATCGCTCGCTCGCCATGTAGACCACCAGCGATGCTACCTCTTCCGTGGTGGCAAAACGCTTGAGCAGTGAAGAGGGCCGGATGGTCTCGAAGAATTCCTTCTCCACTTGCGCTTCATTGACACCTTTCTGCGCAGCCACACCACTCACAAAGCCGGAGACACCCTCGGAGCGAGTTGGCCCCGCCAGGATACTGTTGACCGTAACCTTGCTCCCTGCAACCGACTCGGCCAGGCCGCGGGCGATCGCGAGTTGGGCGGTCTTGGTCATGCCGTAGTGGATCATCTCCACTGGGATTTGAATGGCTGACTCGCTGGAGATAAACAAGATGCGGCCCCAATTATTTTTCAGCATGCCAGGCAGGTACTGGCGCGACAGGCGCACACCGCTGAGCACATTTACCTCGAAGAAACGGCGCCAGTCGTCATCGGAGATCTGGGCAAAAAGTCTGGCTTCGAAGATTCCGAGATTATTGACCAGGATATCCACGTGGGGTAACTGGCTAAAGAGCTCCACGCAGCCCTCCACATTTCCCAGGTCGGCGGTGATCCCTTCGACCGTACCCTGCGTTTGTTTCACCTGCGCCTTCAAAGCTCGCACCTGCGCCATGGCCTTCAGCACTCTCGCTTCAGTGCGGCCATTGACATAAACCGTTGCGCCTTCCTGGGCGAGGCCGCCTGCGATCGCGAGGCCGATGCCTGCAGTGGATCCGCTGACCAAGGCCGTCTTTCCCGTAAGTTGCAAATCCATGGAGCATCTCCTCAGCCGCAGCGCGGCTGGTTTTTACGATTCGCGGATTCGGCTCGAGGATGCAAAAGGAAGGCGCCGCAGCGCTACATGTTCATCTTCTTGAAGCGAGAATCCGGGATGGCGCGCACCAGGAGCATGATCCAGGCCCAGAACCAGGGCACGTAGGCCATATCGCTCCGGCGCTCAACGGCCTTGAGGATGCCGCGGGCAACCTGGTCCGGCGTGGCGAAGAGCGCGTTGTGCGCCACCTGTGCGGTCATTGGCGTGTCCACAAAGCCCGGTTTGATGGTCAGGACCTGGACTCCGTCGCGATCGATGCGGTTGCGCATTCCTTCGAGAAAGATGTTGAGCGCGCCTTTGGAGGCGCCGTAGACGTAATTGCTCTTGCGGCCACGGTCGCCGGCTACCGAGGAGACGACCGCCAGCGTGCCCCCGTGCTGGGCCTGAAAGTAATTTCCCAGCCAGGTCAGCAGGGAAACGGTGGAGATGAAATTGGTATGCAGAACGGCGGCGGCGATCTCGAAATCCGTTTCCGCAGCCTGCTGGTCGCCCAACACCCCGTGAGCAATCAGGGCCAGGTCGATCTTTCCCAGCCGCTCCGCTGCGGTTGCCAGCATCTCATTGTGGGCCGCTGTGTCATCCAGATCCATTGCCCAGGTATCGACTGTGGCCGCGCCGCGGGTAAGCAGGTCCTGGGCTACCGCTGTGAGCCGGTTGCTATTCCTGGCCACCAGCATAAAACGTGTGTTCTGCCCGGCGAGCCGACGCATAACGGCGATGGCGATGCTCGAGGTCGCGCCCAAGACCAGCACCCTGGAGGGGAAATCCGGGTCGCGTTCAGTCAAGGCCGCTTACCCGCTGCCAGAAACTGGAACTGAACGAGGGATCGATGTAGGTGGCCCACTGTTCCCACTGGGGATAGAACTGCTGGAAATGCGCCGCGCTCATGCAAGCGTCTTTAGCGGGATACATCCGGCCGCCGAAGTCGGCCGTGATGGCGGCTAGCCTATCCAGCAGGTTGAAGCTGACCTCCCGGCGGATGGGGAAATCCAGCGCCAGGGTGATACCCGGCATGGGAAACGACATCATGCCGGGGGAAGCCACATCCCCGAAGACCTTGATCACGGCAAGAAAAGAAGCCAGCCCTGATGCCGTAATCGTCTTCAAGAGCTGGATCATCCCCGTGGAATCGGTGGTCCAGGGCAGAACACATTGGAACTGGAGCAGACCCTGCTGGCCATACAAGCGATTCCATTGCAAGATGCGGTCCAGGGGGTAGAAGAACGGCTCGTAGTCGGTGAAGCCAGCGCGCTGTTTGCTGATTTGCTTGTGGTAGTAGAGGGTATTGAAGGCGCCCACGGAAGAGCGGTTGAGGGCAAAGGCCGGCAGGTCGAAGGGCAAGGCGAACTTTGGCTTGGCCAAAGGCGTCAATGGTCCGGGATTTTCTTCGTGCTCACCGTGCATGAAGATGCCACGGGCAAAGTTGCGGCCCTGGGCCACGCAATCGATCCAGGCCACGGAGTATTCTTGCGTACTCGCTCTGGAAAGTGCGACAAACTCTTCCAATCCGACGAATTGGGTGGACTGATAGCGAATGCGCCGGGAGACAATCGGGCGCAGCTGCACTTCAGCCCAACTGATCAGGCCAGTCAATCCCATGCCACCGATGGTAGCAGCGTACCAATCAGCATTCTCAGTTGTGCTACACACCATCTGCGTCCCATCCGACCGTATCAGCTCGAAGCATGGCGTGTGTAGGCCGAAGGTGCCCGCGACATGGTGGTTCTTGCCGTGAATGTCGTTGGCAATGGCCCCTCCGACGGTTACGTATTTCGTGCCTGGGCTCACGGGCAAGAACCACCCGCGGGGCACAGCGAAGTCAAGAATCTCGGCCAGCGTGACTCCGGCTTCGCAGCGCAATAAGCCGGTTTGCCCATTGAACGAGAGCAGGCGATCGAGATTGGGCGTCCGCAGCAGTGTTCCATTCTGGAGCAGACAAACGTCGCCGTAACTGCGTCCCATACCCACCGCCAGCATTTTTGCACTGGAAATCTGTGGGGGAGGAAAATCCTCTTTCCAGAAGAGGGGGCGGACTTCGGCGGAGAGCCTTGGATAGCGGCCCCAGGATTCAAACTGCGGCCGGTCCTGGCGAGGGGACATAAGTCAGTTATCTTTCTCGAGCAGTTTTGCGAAATAGTTGACGCTCTCTCCGGTATACACCCTGAGGGGGCCGGTTCTACAGCGCCGAGTAGGCAATGAGCAGTACCCCTAAACAGAGCAGCAGACTCATGCGGTCTTCGAGAGCAAAGACCACCGGATCTTCATCCAGCTGGCCGCGTGAAGCCAGTAGCCAGACCCGGCTGACCCACAGGATCATCAGCGGTGTAATCAGCCACATGCGGCCGGGGTGGTGATAGAGCGCGGTCACGTCACGCCCATTGATGTAAAGCGCGAAGATGACGATCGACGCATAGGCGCTGGAGGTACCGAAGCTGCGCAACTGCTCAATGTCGCTTATTAGATAGCCTCGTGCGGAGGTCGGGTTCATACCGCGGCTATGCAGGTTCTGCAATTCGCTGAACCGCTTGACCATCGCCAGGCTGAGAAAAAAGAAAATTGAGAAAGCCGCAAGCCAGGGAGAGATGAGCGTGTTTGTGGCTGCAGCGCCGGCCACCATGCGCACCGTGTAGAGGCCCGAAAGGATGATGACATCCACAAGAACGATGCGTTTAAGCACCAGGGAATAGGCCAGTGTGGTCACAAGATAGAGCAGGAGGAAGATCAGGAATCTTGGTCGCAAATAAGCGGCCATGGACAAGGACAGCGTCGCGAGCAGAAATGAGATGGCAAGGCCGGCAGTTACAGAAAGATCGCCTGCAGCAAAGGCCCGCTTGCGCTTGTTCAGGTGTACCCGGTCTGCTTCCAGATCAAGCAGATCATTGAGGATGTAGGTAGCCGAAGCGATGAAGCTGAAGCAAAAGAAGGCGGTGACCGCGATCAACACGGGCCCGAGACGGATGGTGTGGGCCAGCAGCAAAGGCAGGAAGACGAGCAGATTCTTTGCCCACTGATGCAACCGGAGGGCTTTCGCCAGGGCAACGGGTGCGCTGGCGCGATCGGCGAATTTCCTGCTGACGTTGATATTTTGGCGTTTTAGCGCACTGTTCAACCTGAGGTCAGGATTGGCGAGCATTGCCTGCCGGGCGCTTTTGAGTAGCGGCAAATCGGGAAGGGCGTTGCCGATGTAGTCGAAGCCATCGGATTTGAACCGTTGCTCCAGATGCCGTAGTTTGTTGTTTCCGGTGAGGTTCACTGCGCCGTCGCTGGCCATTACGTCGGCAAAGATGCCCAGGTGAGCGGCGACACGCCGGGCCAGAACATGATCAGCCCCAGTGGCCAGATAGAGCTTGCGGCCAGCCGCATGCTCGTCTTTTAGATAGTCCAGCAGCGGGCGGTTGTACGGCAGGTGGGCAACATCGAGAGCGGCCAGGGAGGCCACCTGCGACTTGAGATGTGCCTTTCCTTTCACGGCCCACGACGGTGTGCGCAAAAGAGCCAGGGGATGGCGACGGGCCAGGACCATCAGCGAGTCGACGAAAGTATCCGACTTGACGAGCGTCCCGTCGAGGTCGACACAGAGCGGACGTTCCACCTGCACTGCGACTGGAGAATCCATTACATTCGGGCCGGTCAACTCGAGCATTTCTCCCGTTGCTGATCCCAATTTATCAATAAGTTACGTCAGCAGCGGCATGACCCAAGTAATCCTTGCTATCCCCTCGAGGATAGCAGAGCGTCATCTGGAAAAGACCTTGCGTGGTGAAGTGCAGTTGCATGGTTTTCTGAGCCTTGGTCGAACCTTTCGGACTCGGCAGCCGTCATATAGGTGCATGCTCGGCAAGCATCGAAAGAATGAGCAGAAACAAGGGCTAAAGGATGATGACAGGTACTTGCAAGTTGGCGATGGCGGTAGGAGTTTGCTTCTTGATGCTGGGTTCCCAGCCGCCCCTATCGGCGCAGGAGACTTCGACCGGCCGGGCCGTCGTCACGGCAAACTCAAAATCAGCAGAAGACACGACCACTGTACCCCGGCAGTCGATTACATTTTATGAGAATCGCAAGCAGCAGGAAGTAGCCGGTTGGGTTCCCTTGCGGGGCGATCGATCGGGCTTGCAATTGGTGGTTCTGTTGGATGATTCTTCCCGCGGCAACCTGGGTCTGCAATTGAACGACATTCGCACCTTTGTGGCTGGGCTGCCTCCCAACGCGCAGGTGGCGATTGGCTATATGCGCAATGGGGCGCCGAACCTGGCGCAAAACTTTACTACCGACCATGCGCAGGCCTTAAAGTCTCTGCGTCTGCCTTCAGGGGTAGCGGGCAGTAATGGCAGCCCTTATTTTTGCCTCTCGGCTCTGGCAAAGCACTGGCCGGGTGGGGATAGCAACGTTCGCCGCGAGGTGATTATGGTCACCGACGGCGTCGACCGCTACTCCGGCGGACGCTACGACCCCCAAGATCCCTACGTGCAGGCGGCGACCAGCGATGCACAAAAAGCCGGCGTGATTGTCTATTCCATCTACTATCGGGGCGCGGGGCGCCTCGATAGTAGTTTTATGGTGACGGATGGAGGGCAGAACTATCTAACCCAGGTTTCACAGTCGACTGGCGGCAAGGTCTACCTGGAGGGCTTTGGCAACCCGGTATCCTTCGCGCCCTTTCTCTCAGATATTCAACGCAAGCTGCAGAACCAATATGAGTTGACCTTCGTCTCTACAGCGAAACCCGGTCTGCAATCGATCCGGGTGAAAACCAGCCAACCAAATACCAGCCTGGAATATCCGTCGCGAGTACCAGTCGGCGGCGTGACTGGACCCCAGTAAGGGGGTTGATTCACCTTGAGGCGGGCCTGCTGGCTCTCCTTTGGCAGCGAATAAAATGAAGTAACGGAAGAAAGAGCGTTGGGCGAGGCGAACGATGCCAGGAATAAAAACGCGAAAGCTAAATAGCCGGAAGCAAAGGGTGATGCTTGGCGCTCTGATTCTCGCCATTGCAGGGTGGCTGCCAACGGCAGCTGTAGCCCAGGATGCGGCCGCGCCGGCCGCCAAGCCGGTGACCTTCCTGGGTACCGTGCAAACGGTGAGCGGCAACACGCTCACCGTCAAGAGCGATGCTGGGGCCACTATGCAGGTCACAGTCGAGGAAAACGCCCGGCTGCTGCGCGTTGAACCGGGACAGAAAACCCTTGCCGGGGCCAGTCCCTTCAGCCTGGCCGACCTGCAGGCCGGCGATCGAGTCATGGCGCGCGGTTCTGCCAACGCGGATGGCAAGTCACTGGCTGCCACCATGCTGGTTGCCATTAAAGGCGCCGACATTGCGCAGAGGCAGCAACAGGAACGAGAGGACTGGCAGAAGCACGGTACGGGGGGCCTGGTTAAGGCAGTCGATCCGGCAGCAGGAACCGTGACCATCTCCGCTGGAGCTGGTGGTACCCGGACGCTGGTGATTCACGTCTCGCCCACCACTGTTATTCGCCGTTATGCTCCGGGCTCTGTCCGGTTCGACCAGGCAGTCAAAAGTTCGCTCGACCAAATCAAACCCGGCGATCAGCTCCGCGCCCGGGGTTCCAGGAGCGAGGACGGTAACACGCTGGAGGCGGAGGAAATTGTCAGCGGAAGTTTCCGCAATCTTGCCGGCCCTATTCAGGCGGTGAACGCGGCTGCGTCTACCATTACGGTGACTGATACGGCTACGAAGAAGCCGGTGGTCATTTCCATTACGCCTGATACTGAAGTGAAAAAGCTGGACCCCGCTGTGGCACAGCGGCTGGCTGCACGCATGAATCGCGGGGGAGCAGCAAGGCGGCCGGAGGGGTCTCCGGCGCCCGCAGCTGCTTCCTCGCAGGGCCCCGCACCCGGCGGACCCCCTTCAGGGGCGTCCGGGGCGGACCAGCCGGGAGGCGGCCAAGGCCGCAGCTCTGGCCCCGACATTCAACAGCTGCTGGCGCGCGCGCCAACGGTCACGTTGAAGGATCTCGCCAAAGGCAACATGGTCATCGTAGTGGCAACCCAGGGCCAAGCTCCTGACAGCGCGACCGCCATCACGGTTGTTGCCGGAGTTGAGCCTATGCTGCAGGCATCTACCAGCGGCAGTCAAGCCATGCTTTCTTCTGCCTGGAATCTAGGCGGTGGCGGCGGCGGAGGCGAGGGTGGCGGCGAAGCACCATAGTGGAACAATAGAGCACTCAATGTAGGTGCCCCAGAAAGAATGCCTGCCCAAGGCGCGCTCCATCACTTACTAGCCAGCGAAGCAATACAACGAAAATCCAACTCTGCACTCATCTGAGGAGAACTATTGAACCGATTCCTCGCTCTCTGCCTGACGATCCTGTTCTTTTCGGTGGGAATAAATTCCTTACAACACGCTTTGGCACAAACAGCAACAGTAGCATTAACCGGTACACTCCAGGGCCAGGTGGCCGACCCCAGCGGAGCCGTCATTCCACAGGCTTCGCTTACCGTGACATCGGCGGCCGGGGTGAGCCGCGCCGGCACGTCGGATGCTACCGGTCAATATGCAATCCGAGGCCTGCCGCCCGGCCAATACACGGTTACCGTGCAAGCTACCGGATTCTCCACGTTCACTTCTCCACCGGTGCACATTGCAGCTGGCCAAACCCAGCACCTGAATGTTTCGCTTACGATTCAAATGGAACAGCAACAGGTACAGGTTTCCGGCAATACTCCGGGTGTGAGCGTGGATCCAGACAACAACGTGAGCGCTGTGGTGTTGACGGGCAAGGACCTCGACGCCCTTTCGGACGACCCTGACGAGTTATCGAACGAGCTCACGGCGCTGGCGGGCCCCGCCGCGGGCCCCAGCGGGGGCCAGATCTACATCGATGGCTTCACCGGTGGTCAACTGCCGCCTAAGTCCGCGATCCGTGCCATCATCATCAACCAGAATCCCTTCTCCGCCCAATATGACGCTCCTGGTTATGGCCGTATCGAGATATTGACCAAGCCCGGCACCGACAAACTGCACGGTCAGCTGTTCATGAACGCCAATGCATCGGTCTTTAACACTTCCAATCCCTTCGTGCAGAGTCAACCGCCTTACCATACATTGCAATATGACGGGAATGTAAGCGGCCCGCTGGGCAAGAAGGCTTCTTTCTTCTTCAACTTTGATCGGCGAAATATTCAGGCCAACAGCATCGTCAATGCCAATGTGCCCTACGTGCCTGACCCTGCTACTTGCGAACCAGAAAGCGGCGCCGTGGTAGACACCAGCGGCACGCCGTGCAGTCTGGCCGTCCCTTACCCACAGACGCGCACCAACATCAGTCCCCGCATCGATTATCAATTGACGCCGAATCAGACCCTAACTGTTCGCTATAGCTACTGGCAGGACACCCGGAACAACAGCGGAGTGGGAAGCTTCGTGCTGCCTAGCCAGGGCTACAACACCAACGAAATAGAAAATAGGATTCAGATCAGCGACAGCCAGGTGTACGGTGCGAAGTTCGTCAACAACACTCGTTTTCAGTACGTCCGTGATCAAACCAACCAAACTCCACAGCTGGTTGCCCCGGCTATCGACGTTCTGCAGAATTTTCAAGGGGGCGGCAGCCCCCTGGGTACCGTCCGCGATACCGAGACTCGCTATGAGTTTCAGAATTACGCTTCCCTTTCACTTAACAAACACTACCTACGTTTCGGTGGGCGGCTGCGCGATGCGCACGACACAAATTATTCCAATGCGAACTTTGTGGGCACCTATACCTATTCCGATCTGAATGACTATGCGGCAAACAAGCCCAGTCAGTTTTCCATCACCACCGGAGTTCCGACCCAAAGCGTAGGCGTAATCGATCTGGGCCTTTACGCTGAGGACGACTGGAAGGTGCGACCCAACTTTACCCTCAGCTACGGGCTGCGCTTCGAGACGCAAAACCACATTCCGAACAAAGCCAATTTTGGCCCGCGGGTTGCGCTTTCCTACGGCCTTGGGGGCGGAGGAAAGCCACCAAAAACAGTCTTGCGCGCCGGATATGGAATTTTCTTCAATCGATACACCTATGACCTTTTGCTCAATGTAGACCGCTACAACCTCAACCAACAGGGACAGGTGCAGACCATTCAGCCCAATCCCAATGGAACGCCTCCGGACAGCACCACACAGGAATCTCTTGCGTTGCCGACCTACTATCGCACGCAACCCGGGCTGAATGCGCCCGCCACCATAGAAACGGGAACCGGCATCGAGCATCAGGTGAATAAAAGCGTGAGCGTCTCGGCGACGTATCTCTACTCCCGCGGTATACATCAGTTGCTCTCGCGCAATATCGATGCGCCGCTGCCCAACGGGAGCCGGCCGGCGTTGGATTTATGCCCTATCAACCCGATCGGCGCCGCGCCGGGTACCCCATGCAACATCTATGAGTACGATTCATTGGCGGTCTTCAAGGAGAACCAGATATTCCTGAATTTGAATGTGGGCTACGGTCGGCGGCTAACGTTTACCGGCTTCTACATTTACAGCAAGGCCAACGGCGATACCGGCGGCACGGGCTACCACCCGTCCAATCAGTACAACATCATGCAGGATTACGGCCGTCAGTTCTTCGATGTCCGCAATCGCGTCTTTGCCTTCGCGAATTACTCGGGTCCCTGGGGCTTCAGGATCAGCCCGTTCCTCAGCGCGTGGTCGGGTGCGCCGTTCAACGTCCAGCTCAGCCAGGACAACAACGGGGATTCCTTCTTCAACGACCGGCCGGTCTTCGCCACCTCGGCTTCCAATCCAGCGGATGTGGATGCAACCAAGTACGGAAACTTCGATATCAGCGCGACTCCTCCCGCTGGGTCGAGGATCATCCCCGTCAACTACGGCAATGCTTCGGTTCAATTCGCCATGAATATGCGGTTGGCCAAGACCTTTGGCGTTGGGCCGCGGGTAGAAGAAGGCAAGGGAGCAAGGGCTGGTGGTGGCGGCGGCGGTGGGGGGCACATGCCGGGAATGGGGCTGGGCGGTAACGGACCCAATCCGCATGGCCAGAACATCCGTGTGGACCGGCGATACAGCATCACGTTGAGCGCCTTTGCCCACAATATCTTCAACGTGGTCAATCTGGCGCCGCCCAACGGAACCCTGGGCGGCCCGCCGAACGGCACCACCGACTCTCCCTTTTTCGGCAAGGCCACTCAGCTGGCGACCGGCTTTTTCTCGCACGGGTCCGCGGTGCGGGACTTCGCCTTTCAAGCGCTCTTCAACTTTTAGGCGAGGGTGAAATTTCTCCGGCTAATTTTCGAGGTCAGGAAAAACGTGCAAGGCCAAGCAGGACCGTCGTAGCAAAGACGGCGCTGACGTGTGGATACTTGGAACCACGGTAGTACAGCTTTCGGGCCGCGTTCAGAGCCGCTCGCTGTGTTTGACACGCTAAGTCACGCGCTTTTATAGTTCGCCCAGATGCAATGACACGGGACGACCAACAAGACGTGATCTTTATCGCGACAGTGCAGATGCTTGCCGGTTGTTGACTATATAGCCCGGAAACCCTTCATTTCAAGATCACTTTCGCGTCTCCCGTAGGAGAGTTTCTGAGCCGGGGAGCAACCCTTCCATCTAGCTCGCGATTCTTTTTCCGGGCAGAGACGGTTTCACGTTAATAGCTTGTTAGGAGAGATATGCCGGACCAGATAGACAGTAGAAGGTCATTCCTCAAGAGTTCCCTGGCAGCCGCTGTAGCAGCTGCAGTTCCCGCGCCGGCCGGAGCGGATGAAAAGAGTGCCGCTAAGCCGGCTGTACCGCCGAATATCATTCTGTATCTTTCAGACCAGTTTCGTTGGGACTTCATTGGCGCCAACGGTCACAACAGCTCCACCCGCACACCGAATCTCGACGCCATGGTGTCCCGGGGTAAGAACTTTACTCACGCGGTTACTAACCAGCCCCTCTGCGCTCCCTCGCGATCGGTTCTGTTCACCAGCCGCTACGCTACCGAAACGGGTGTCTGGCACAATGGCCTCGCTTTGGGCCAAACTTTTCCGACGCTGGCCGGAGAGTTGCGCACGGCCGGCTATTCCGCAAATCTGATTGGCAAATGGCATCTTGCTCCAAACAATGAAGCCGACGGCGGCGGTCCCGGCGCGGTAAAGCCTGAGTTCCGTGGCGGCTTCCTCGACCTATGGGAAGGAGCAAATGTGCTTGAGTTCACTTCGCATCCTTACGAGGGAACCATCTGGGACCGCGACGGCAAAGAGATTACCTACAAAGACGAATATCGCGTTGACTTCATTACTGACCGCGTGGAGCGCTTTCTTCGCCAGAAGCAGGAAAAACCATTCTTCCTCTTCATCTCGCAGCTCGAGCCGCACCAACAGAACGACATGCATCGCCCCATCGGCCCTCATGGTTCTGTGGAGCGTTTCGCGAACTCCACGGTCCCTGAAGATCTACGAGCGCTTCCCGGCACCTGGCAGGCGCAACTACCGGACTACTACGGTTGCATTGAAGCGATCGATGCCTCAGTAGGAAGAGTGCGCCGCATTCTCGAAGAAGAGCATCTCGCCGACAACACCATCTTCGTCTTCATCAGCGATCATGGCTGCCATTTCATGACCCGTAACCAGGAGTACAAGCGCAGCCCCCACAACAGTTCCCTTCGCGTGCCCTTGCTTCTCGACGGACCAGGCTTTCATGGCGCGCAGCAGATCCCCGAGCTGGTCGGCCTCATCGACATTGCGCCCACTCTGCTCGAAGCAGCCGGCGTGCCCGTGCCGTCCGGGTGGAAGGGCCGGAGCCTGCTGCCGGTGCTCAACGATCCCGGCGCTCGGCAGGCGTGGCCAAACCAGCAACTGATTCAGATCAGCGAATCGATGACCGGGCGCGCGATTCGGACTAAAGATTGGACCTACTGCGTCGCGGACCCGTCCGGCTCTTCAAAAGAACCCGCGGCTGCAACTTACCATGAGTACCAACTCTATGATCAGCGCGCCGATCCACACGAGCTAGTGAACCTTGCCGGACGCCAGGAATATCGTTCGCAGGCCGCTGAACTGGCCCAGCAGTTGAAAAAGTTGCTGGCTGCAGCCGGCGAGCCCGAACCTGAAATAGTGCCGGCTAAGCTTTATCCTTGATCATCGACATCAGGTTTTACCGGCTGCGCAACTTTTTTCCCTGTTTACTCTCTAATAAACTAGAGAGGTTATGAACTACGATGCCAAGGTTGAAAGCAATACTGCTTTCCCTGGCGACTCTGTACGCGCCTGTAGCCTTAGCGCAGACCGCAAACCTAGCCGTTCCAGGGACTGTTAACTATGTAGAAGGCTCGGCCTCGATAAGCGGCCAGCCGTTGAATCAGCAATCGGTGGGCTACGCCCAACTGCAGCCAGGCCAGGTGCTACAAACAGCAAATGGGCGGGTCGAGTTGCTGCTTACCCCGGGTGTGTTTCTTCGTGTGGGAGAAAACAGTGCGGTACGAATGATTTCCCCAAATCTGCTGAATACGCAGATAGAACTGGACCGCGGCCGCGCCGACATCGAAGTGGATGAGGTCCACCCGAGCAACGATTTACAGGTGGCGGAAGGCGGTGCAAACACTCGTCTACTGAAAGACGGGCTCTACGCTTTCGACGCTGATAAGGGCACTGTCCGCGTTTTCAAGGGAGAGGCTGAGCTGCTGGAGCGAACTGACAACGGCCAGAAGGCAATCAAGGTAAAGGGTGACCACCAGGTCCGATTGGCGGGTAACGAAGCGGTTCAGAGCGTGAGTTTCGAGCGCGATCAAGCTGAGGACGCCCTCTACAACTGGAGCAGCCTCCGTTCCCAATACCTGGCCGAAGCTAATCTCAATCTGGCCTCGGAATATGCCGGGTACGGTGTCATGGCCCCGGGTTGGTATTGGGATGCCGGGTTCTGGGGTTATACCTGGCTCCCGGGCGACGGTCTGTTCTGGAGTCCGTTCGGATGGGGCTTCTACTCGCCGCGGTACATCTTCTACGGGGGTCCCGTCTTCCACGGCGGTCGCGCCTATGCTGGCCGGAACTATGCGCAATTCAGAGGAGAGGGCTTTTCTGGTGGAGGAGTCCACGCCATGGGTGGTGGAGGTTTTCATGGCGGAGGTTTTCATGGCGGCCGTTAACCAAGGCGGCTAGAGCCGCGCAAGACGAAATTGCCAAGCCCGTCCTTCAAGGACGGGCTTTTTTCTGTTCACAAACGAGCCTATTCAGCGGCTCGCAAGGGAGTCCTGCCCCTGTACGAGCGCATTGACAGATGCTCCCTCCCGGGACTATGTATCTTCCGGACGTTGCAAATATTCGATGGCGCGAATCGACTCACGCTTTAGCTCGATAGTGCTGGTGTTGGTGTTCTTTGCCCAAGCCACTTTGGCACAAAACCTGCCACCGCCGCGCGATTGGACGACCTGGGGTTATGATCAGGAACACAGCGGCTGGAACAGAGGCGAGACTTCGTTTAGCATCCACAACGCGTCAAGGTTGAGATTGCTGTGGACCACTCAACTAAGCACACCAGCGAAAGGCATCGTTCTTTCGACGCTTACCGCACCCCTGGTTGCGGAAGGCGTGAGCACCGCGCAAGGCACAAAGAATCTGGTGTTCCTGCTTGGCGCCGACGATACTGTCTTCGCACTGGATGCAGACACGGGAAAAGTCCTTTGGCAGAAGACCTTCGCCAATCCCGCCGCGCCCATGCTGCCGGCCACATGGCTGTGTTCGAACACGGTGAACGATACGCCGGTGATCGATAAGCAGAACAACGTCATTTTTCTGATCACCAGCGACGGTAAGCTGCGCGGCCTCAATTTGAGCGACGGCGCGGACCGCATGACACCAGTCCATATGATCGAACCCTATGCTCGGGCTTGGAGCCTGAACCTGATCGACAACATCGTTTACACCACGAGCGGGCGCGGATGCGGCCAGTTGCCCGCCGAACCGGGCGTGAAACCATCGGTGGTGCCGGGGAGCGTTTCGGCGATGGATGTAAGCGATCTCGCCCACCCGCAATTGACACGTTTCTATACCAGCGGCACAAAGTATTCGGGTCCCTGGGGGCGCGGCGGTGTCACGAAAGGTCCTAACGGCACCGTGATTACGCAAACAGCCGACGGATTATATGATCCAGCGACCGGTGATTTCGGCGAGACCGTGCTCAAGCTGGCTCCCAGGGCCGCGCGGCTGCTGGACTCATTCACACCCTCGAATTGGCAGTTTTTGAATACCAAGGATCTTGATCTGGGCTCGGCGAGCTCAGATGTTTTTCCTTTCCAGAACCGGATGCTCGTCGCCGTTGCGGGCAAGGAGGGCTTCCTGTATCTGCTCGATGCAGCCGATCTCGGCGGCGGCCGGCCTAATCACTCGACTCCCTTATACAAATCACCGCAGCTTGGTAATGATGCTGCCGAGGGCCGCAATCCGGGTCAGGGAGCTTGGGGCGCTATCACCAGCTACGAGACCCCTGACCACAAACGTTTCCTCTATGTGCCGATGTGGGGGCCACCTTCAAAAGATGCGCCGCAGTTCCAATCGAATAGCGGCCCCGCACCCCATGGCAGCATCATGGCATTTCAGGTCGTCGCTGATGGAGACAGGGTATCACTGGCTCCGCAGTGGATCTCGCGCGACATGATTGTGCCCGATCCGCCGGTGGTGGCGAACGGTGTACTGTATGCGATCCAGACTGGAGAGCAGACCATCCAGAGCCCTTCCTATGTTCACGGCACCCAGGATGAGATCAATCACAATCCGCTATCGGCTAAATACCGTTCCACTCCGATCAACAACCTCACTCTGTTTGCATTCGATGCGGCGACCGGAGAACAACTCTATTCCAGCGAAAAACTCATCACGGATTGGGTGCATTTCAGCGAACCTGTGGTGGCCCTGGGCAAAGTCTTCGTCGTTACCCATGATGCCCATGTCTACGCTTTCGGACTCAAGCGCTGAAAGCGGCTAAATCAAAGGAAAATACTTTGTCTAAAAACATCTCTTCACAAGGCCTCAAAAGGCGTGAGTTTATTTCTTCGGCGTTGTCGTTGTCGGGCGCGGCAGTTGCTGTTGGTGTGTTGGGCAACTCGAACGCGTGGGCGGCCGGCGCTGCTACCCAATCCCTCGACCCGGTCGACCCTTACATTCATTTTGGGATAACCGGTGCATTGTGGGGTGATTGGCCCAACGGGAATCTGCGAATGTCCACCGATATGCAGCAGATCATCGCAGACACGGCTCGCTTCGGGTTGCAAGGCATCGAGCCCTACTCAGGACAAGTCGTACAGTTTTTGGGCAAGCCGCTCGCGCTTAAGCGAATGTGCAATGCTGCGGGGATCCAATTGATCGACGTTGGTGATTTGCCGCGCGCGCCAAGAACGAAGCCAGTTTCAACGGCGAATTCCCCGTTCAATCACCCAGCCAGCCCTTGGATTAGTGCCGAGGGTAATGCCGAACTCATCGCGGACATGGTGAACTTCGCGCACGATTTTCTGGCGCCCTGCGGCTGCGACCATTGGAAGACCAACATGGGTAGCCGGCCCGAAGGTGGACCCAGCGAAGATCAACTCAAGACACTGGCTCACACGCTGAACGAAATCGGCAGGCAGACCATCGCCTTCGGAGTAAGGCTGGCTCCGCATCCCCATATCTGGGGACCGATGGAGCGGGAGCATGAAATACGCACGGTGATGGCGCACACCGATCCAAAGCATGTCTGGCTCACGGCTGACACCGCGCATTTAACCTTGGGCGGCGGCGATGCGGTGCAGATCATCAGCGATTATTTTCCGCGAGTCGCGGAAGTGCACATGAAGGATACCTATCCCAAGTATCGCGGCAATACATCGACGCCGACGCAGGCGGAGCACCACCAGGCAAGCCTGTACCATAATCTCGGTGCGGGCGGCGTGGACTTTCCGGCTCTCTTCAAGCTCTTACGGGAGCGAAAATTCAAGGGATGGGTAGTCTACGATCTCGACGCACCCCGGCCAGGCGACGGCACCGGTAGTATTCAAGACAATCTCGCGGTCAACATCAACTATCTCAGGAATGTGCTGCACGTGAAATTGCCCGCGCCCCCGCACGCTTAAGAGTTGTACAACCTATGGGCGCTCCGGCCAAGAATGCCTCGGATACCGGCGCATCAGTTCCCGGCGCACTTCCGGATAGAGCCGCTCCCAAAAACCCGCAAGGTCAGTGGTCGTTTGTACCGCTCGCTGATTCGGAGCCAGCAGGTGGACCACCACCGGCGTCCGCTCCCGTCCAATCCGCGGCGTTTCCCGCATCCCAAAGAAATCCTGCAGGCGGGATGCGATCCAGGGCGGCTTACCGGGTTCGTAGTGAACCCTCGTCTCCCGGCCGCTGGGCAATCGGATGCGCGGCGGAGCGGCCTCATTGAGCTGCCGCGTCCCCAGCTTTCGTTCGAGTGTGGCCACGAATTGCGCCGCCGCGCTCTTCAACTCCGCGAAGCTGCGCAGGCCCAGGCATACTTCGCGGAGCGCCTGGCCCACATCCGGCGCTTCCACACCGGCGAACTCGACGCGGGCTAGGAATTCATCCAGCGCATTCCTGTCGACGAAGCGATCGATACCTGCCTCCAGTGCTTTCTGGGCCAGCAGTTGGGCTGCGGCTTCTGCATCCGGCATTGCCCCGCGGGATTCCTGAATTACCAGCTCGTCGTAGAGCAGTGCGCTCACCGCTTCCACCCGCTCAGTCTGGCGATTCCACTCCACGCCCGATTGCTCGCGCACACGATCCGGAAACAGTTCGATCAACCACTCCGGCTCTATCCGCGCCGCCATACGTATCAGTGGCAGCGGCTTATCTTTGCGGTCCTCGGCGTCCACTGCAACCATAAATTCATATTGCGGAGCTTCCCCCGCCACCTCCGCCGATGCGCCAGTCGACAGCAGCACCTGGTTGCCTGCACGCCGCCGCGCAACGCGGTCCGGAAAACCCGCCAGTATCGACATCAGCAAAGCCTCGTCGTTGTGCTTCGTCTGCCGGGCAGGCCGGGCAATCCTGCGCAGCTGCTCCACTTGCTGCCGGGTGCGGTAATCCTGATCTGCATCGATGGCTGCAAGCAGGTCGTTTTTCTCCGAGCGGGCACCTGAACCCAGTAGCGCAGCTGCGATACAGCCGTCCTCGCCGACACCGCGCCCCATGGCCGCAACGAGAATGCGCGACAGCCTGGGGTGCAGCGGATACCGTGCCAACTGCTGCACCATGGCCCCGGTGGCGCCCAGGCGGTCGAGCAGCGACTCCGCTCTTTCGACGGCTGCCGCGGGCGGGGCATCCAGCCAGTCGATTTGGGCAATCCGCATCGCCCGCAGAGCGAGGCACAGCTGGGAGAGCTCGCTGCGCGCGATCTCTGGCTCGTCGTGCTCCGGGCGGCGCAGGTAATCCTCGGTAGTGTAGAGCCGCAGCACGCGGCCGGGGCCGGTCCGTCCCGCTCGCCCCGCTCTTTGCTTCGCAGAAGCCTTGCTCACCCGGCCAACGTGCAGCGTCGGCAAGCCGGTCCACTGAGAATACGTCGCGATCCGCGCCAGACCGCTATCGATGACCGCCGATACTCCCTCAACCGTCACTGAGCTTTCCGCGACATTTGTAGCCAGGATGACTTTTCGTTGGGAAGCGGGCGCGACTGCACGATCCTGTTCCGCCGGCGTCAAGTCACCGTGCAGCGGCAACACCAGCAGCCCGGTCCGGCGCGCGATGGCCTGAGTTTCGCGCATTGCGCGTCGTATCTCCGCCGCCCCAGGGAGGAAAGCCAAAACATCTCCGGACGGTTCCTCCGCGATCAGCAGCTCAAGCGCTTCCGCTAACTGCGCCTCCAGTGGCTTTGGAGAGTAGGGCAGATGGCTGATCGAGAGGTCGAACTGCCGCCCCTCGGACCGCAAGACCGGACAACTGTTGAGGTATTGCGCCACGGGACCGGCATCGAGCGTCGCCGACATGACCACGATCCGCAGATCGGGCCGCGTCTGCTGCAGGCGTTTCAACAATGCCAGCGCGAGATCGCTCTCCAGGTGGCGCTCATGGAACTCATCCAGCACCACGGCGGCCACGCCCTTTAATCCAGGATCAGAAAGCAGGCGCCGGGTGAGCACGCCCTCGGTGACGAAGCGCAGCCTGGTTTGCGGGCCAACGGCTTCCTCAAACCGCACCTGGTAGCCGATGGTCTGGCCAACCTGTTCGCCGGCTTCCCAAGCCACCCGCCGAGCCGCCATCCGCGCCGCAATGCGGCGTGGTTCCAGCACCACCACTTCGCCGCTGACCATCTGCAGCAGCGCCGGCGGCACGCGAGTGGTCTTACCCGCGCCGGGCGGTGCTTCGATCACAAGGTTAGGACATCGCTTCAACGAATCGATAATCTCCGGCAGAATCGTGTCTACCGGCAGAACGGGTCTCGGTTTCACCAATTTTCATCGAAACACGGCCCCTCGCACCCGTCAAACGCTTGCGACACTCACTCCTCTGTGACTAAACTCCTCCCAATGATGTTCAACGCAGTTCGCGCCATCCGATTTGCCGCTGCTGCTTTGCTCCTTTCTTTCGCGACCGCTGCCATGCACGCGCAAGACTGGGCCAAGGCACGCCTCGAAGCCTCGCCCCGCCATCATGAATATGTTCAGCTCAAGCACGGCAACCGCACAGTGCAGGCGTTCGTCGTCTACCCGGAGGTCAAGAACAAGGCCCCGGTGGTGGTCCTCATTCACGAGATATTCGGCCTCAGCGATTGGGCCAAGGAAATGGCGGACGAGCTGGCTGCACAAGGCTTCATCGTGGTAGCTCCCGACCTGCTCTCCGGCTTCGGGCCGAATGGCGGCGGGTCAAGCGAGTTTCCCAGCCAGGACGCAGCCGTGAAGGCTGTCTCCGGTCTTGATCCCGAGGTCGTGATGGCAGATCTGGACGCCGCCGCTGACTATGGAAAAAGGATTCCTGCGGGCAACGGCAAAATTGCCGTCACTGGATTCTGCTGGGGCGGAGGAAAGTCGTTCGCCTTCGCCGCCCATCGTAAAGACCTTTCTGCAGCCTTTGTGTTTTATGGCACCAGTCCCGCGGACGTCACCACGATCACCGCGCCGGTTTACGGCTTCTACGGCGGCAACGACGCTCGCGTCGACGCCACTATCCCGGCCACTACCGCAGCCATGAAGGCAGCCGGCAAGACATATGAGCCTGTGATCTACGAGGGCGCCGGTCACGGCTTCATGCGCGCCGGCGAAGATCCCAACAACACGGTGCCGGGAAACAAGACTGCGCGTGAACAGGGATTTGCCCGTTTGGTCAAGCTCCTTAACGGAATGTAGAAAGGAAGCCAAATGGCCAGGATCGTTTCTGTCGAGGCACGCACTGTTCATATTCCGCTCAGCCAGGCGACCGCCTTTGCGCGCCGAAAGGTAACGTCGCGCGACTACAGCCTAGTCAGGATCCGCACCGAAGATGGGGTCGAGGGGATTGGCCATTGCTATGCCGGGCATTCCGGGGGAAATGTGGTCACCACGGCGGTGCGTGAGATGCTGGCGCCCATGCTCATCGGTGCTGATTCGCACGCCACGGAATTGCTATGGAAGAATATGTATCAGGAAGTGTTGCTGCATGGCCGCGTCGGCTCGGTGATGCGCGCGCTCAGTATTCTCGATAACGCCCTATGGGACCGAAACGCGAGAGCAGCCAACCTGCCCCTTTACAAGTATCTGGGCGCCGCTTATGAAGATACCGTTCCCGCCTATGCCAGCGGCGGCTATTACCTCGAGGGCAAGACGCCCGCAATGCTGGGCGAAGAAATGGCCGGCTACGTGGCGCTTGGCCTCAACGCCGTAAAGATGAAGGTAGGCCGCGGCGACCTGAAGTCAGAAGAAACAAGGATCGAGGCGGCGCGCAAGGCGATCGGGCCCGACGTGCTGCTTATGCTGGATGCCAACAACGCCTGGTCTGATGTGCCCACTGCCTTTCGCTTTGCGGAGCGCTTCGCTCCCTACGATCCATATTGGATTGAAGAGCCGTTCAGCCCCGACCAGATCGACAACCACGCCAAACTGGCCGCTATGATCAGCATCCCCATTGCCACCGGCGAAATTGAGGCCGGGCGCTGGCGATTCAAGGAATTGCTGGACAAGCAGGCAGCATCGATCCTGCAGGCGGATGCCGCAGTCTGTGGTGGGATTACGGAGTTCCGGCGCATTGCCGCGCTGGCCGACGCTTACGGCGTGACCATGTGCCCGCACTGGTTCCATGATTTGCACGTGCACATGGTGGCGGCTTCGCCCAATGGTCAGTTCGTCGAATACTTTCCCGACGGTAAGGTGTTCAATTTTTGCGAGATCATCGATCGCCAACTCGAAGTGCGAAATGGCGGCCTGGCGCTGCCGACCGGGCCCGGCCTCGGGTATCTCTTCGACGAAAAAGCGATCGCCCGCTTCGAGGCAGACGCTTGGAAGTGAGGGTGGGAAACCGCAGGTCCCTCCACTACGCTACGCTTCGGTCGGGATGACAAATCTGTTTGGGCATTGGAATGACGGTGTACAAACAGATTTGGCTACGCTCCGGTCGGAGGCTGTGACTTTTTTGATTTCTTCGTAATTTTGGTGGCTGGAAAGCTTTGAAGAGCATGGGCTAACAAGCATCGTCGGGGTTCCCTCGGCTACGCTCGGGACAGGCTCTTCGACTACGCGCCATAAACCCTCTGTTAAGCGATAGATCTGCGCGGCGCTTCGCTCAGGATGACGGCCTTTTCGGAGCTTTAGAGCTTTAAACAACACTTTGGTTGGGCGTGACAAACCGCGGAAAATCAAAAAAGTCGCAGCCTCTTGATGACAAATCTGTTTGGGCGTTGGAATGCTGGTGTAAAAACAGATTTGTCATCCCGACCGGAGCGTAGCGTAGTGGAGGGACCTGCTGTTTCTCTCCCACCACCCCAAGTAGAATTGGACTCCTACATGGACCTCGGCCTAAAAGATAAAACAGCCTTAGTGTTAGCCGGTGGTGGCGGCTTGGGTCGGGCGATCGCCAAAGCGTTGGCCGCCGAAGGCGCAAAAATAGCCGTGGCCGGCATAGGCGCAAGATCCATCGCCGCCACCGAGGCGGCATTGACCGCCATCGGCGGCAAAAGCCTCGGGCTTCTCTGGGACCTTTCCGACCTGACGCAGATCGATGGCCACATCTCGAAAATCGAACGCGAGCTCGGCCCCGTGGATATCCTCGTGAACAATACCGGCGGGCCGCCCCCTACAACCGCCATCGGCCAGGATCCGGCGTTATGGTCCAGGCACTTTCAGGCCATGGTGCTTTCGGTCATCGCCATCACCGACCGCGCGCTGCCGAATATGCGAGCGCGGCACTGGGGCCGGGTGATCACCAGCGCCTCATCCGGTGTGGTGTCGCCCATTTCCAACCTCGCCATTTCCAATACCCTGCGCCTCTCCCTGGTCGGATGGTCAAAAACACTGGCGCGCGAAGTCGCCAAAGATGGCATCACTGCCAATATCATCCTGCCCGGGCGAATCGCAACCGACCGGCTAAAATTCCTCGATGAAGCCAAAGCCAAACGGGAAGGACGCAGCGTAGAGGATGTGTTGGCCGAGAGCACGGGCAGTATTCCGGTGGGCCGTTACGGTAAGCCGGAAGAATATGGCGACGTGGTTGCGTTTCTCTCCAGCGAGCGCGCTGCCTATATCACCGGCTCCGTTATCCGCGTCGATGGCGGCCTGATCGCCAGCATCTAAGAAACAACAGCCCGGTAACCAACATGATGATGGAACGGATAACAGTGGAATCAGTCGAAAAAACGATGGCAGCACTGGCCGGCGTAGCCACGGCGACGCTCACCACGGTGTTGCTGAAAAAGGGCCTGCGCAATGTCTGGCTGCGCGGCACTAAGCCGCTGCGTCCCGGCCAGAAGCGGCTTGTGGGCCCGGCCTTCACCCTGCGCTTTGTCCCGGCGCGCGAAGATCTGGCTACGCCGGAATCCTGGAGCTCCCCCATCTCGACCCGCGCCGCGATCGAATCCATGGCTCCGGGCTGCATTGCGGTCGTCGGCGCCATGGGCGTCACGGACGCCGGCATCTTCGGTGACATTCTCTGCGCCCGCATGAAGGTGCGTGGTGTGGCCGGCCTGGTCACTGACGGAGTACTGCGTGATGTCGCCGGGGTGCTCGCCACCGGCTTGCCCGTGTGGTGCATGGGGGCCGCTGCTCCCCCATCGGTCGCTGGCCTCACTTTCGTCAATTGGCAGGAACCGATTGGCTGTGGCGGAGTCGCCGTTTTTCCCAATGATCTGATCGTGGTGGATGAAGATGGCGCCGTCGTCATTCCCCGCGCGATGGTCAACGATGTTGCGGAAGCCGCCGTCGAGCAGGAAAAACTGGAGGACTGGATTATTGCTGAGGTGCAAGCGGGTGCGTCCCTGCCCGGCTTGTATCCGCCCAACGCCGAAAATAAAGCTCGATACGAAGCTTTCCGTAGCCGACAGTCCAAGACGTCTGCATAAATGGGTCGGCACAGCGTCCAGCTGCAGGTTCGCTGCTGGACGCCGTGCGCCAGGCCCTGGCCCGGGAAAACCAGGTTAGTTTTCCTTTCCGTCGGCTGCAGCGAACGGCGTATGAAAAGTAGTGCCGGCAGCGAACAAATCGTTGCACGAATTCCTGGCCAAAGAAGCCGAGCCGCCGCGGGGAGCCCGATCGGGAGATGGATCGGCTGCAGACCGCAACAAATCTCCCGATGCCCAATCCTTTCTTGCCAAACACCACGGCTTAGCCGTTCAGCCAACGCACTTTCGAGATTTCCCCGTGCGCCTTTGCAACGTTTCTTCGCTCGCCGCCACTACTCGGTACGCGCATCTGTTGTCAGCAATCCGCACCGGCCACGACTGCTGACAGTTTGCCTTGGTTCTCAAGCCGGGCCCCGGAGGAAGTATGGATAACCGGACTTCTGTCGCGCCAGGTCTTGCCGGCAAACGGCCGGGGCAACCTGGACGGCACAGGAGGACCGGGTACGCGAGACCGATCCATAACCGAATAGTGTTCTTAGCAGGTTCCCCTGGCAGTGTAAACTTGGACGCGCTCGCTGTCGCCGTGGAGGAACGTGGCTTGGAATTCTTTGCGTTCGACGCGTCCTACGTCGAGAAACTTCGATCAGGGGACACGCATATCGAAGGCCATTTCGTGAGCTACTTCAGCGAACTGATCCGTCTAAAGTTGCGCTCGCGATTGAATTCTAAAGAAGCCATCGAAGATGTCAGGCAGGAGACCTTCATGCGCGTGCTGGCCCTGTTGCGCGCAGAAGAAGGCCTTAGGCACCCTGATCGGCTTGGCCCCTTCGTCAATTCGGTTTGCAACCATGTGTTACTGGAGCACTACCGCTCCCAGAAGAGAGTAACGGCCACGATCGACGACGAAACTGAGGCGACCATTGCCGCCCGCGAACCAAGTGCCCTCAGCCTGCTCGAGGCCAAGGATACGGAGCGAGTGGTTCGGCAGATCCTTAACGAGCTAACCGAGCGTGACCGGCGTCTGCTGCAAGCGGTGCTGCTGGACGAGCGCGACAAAGATGAGGTTTGCGCCGAGTTCGGGATTAGCCGCGAATATTTGAGAGTGTTGTTGCACCGCGCAAAACAATCGTTCAAGTCGTTCTATATTAGCCGCTTAGGGTAAAAACCAGCGGCGGAGAATGACTATGAGGCCCTAAACTTATGGATCATGACCATGCGACACAGCTCACTGCAGTTGAGAAATATCTTCTGGATGACCTGACTCCAGAACTGCGGGATGAGTTTGAGGAACATTTCTTCGATTGCCAGGAATGTGCCACCGATCTTCGTGCAACGGCCGGGTTCATCGATGCCGCCAAGAGTGAATTTACGGTTAATCCGGTAAAGAAACCCGGTCCGGTCGCCACGAGCAAATCACGTCTCGTTTCATTCTGGCCGTCGGCCCTGGTTTGGTCTGCCCTGGCAGCCTCGCTGCTAGTAATCGCATATCAGAATGTGGTAGTTTACCCCCGCTTCAAGGGCGAAATTGCAGAGTTGAAAGCGCCGGAGATCCTGCCCCAGGTTTCGCTCGTTGGCGGCAATAGCCGCGGCGGACAGATTCCTGCGACCACCGTGGTGTCTGGCAAACCGTTTTTGTTGCTGGTGGATATCCCAACGGAAGACCGCTTTTCAAGCTATACCTGTCTGCTATATTCGCCTTCTGGCTCGCTTGCCTGGCGAGTAGAAGTTTCCTCGCAGGAGGCGAAGGACACCGTTTCGATACGCGTGCCTTCGGCCGGTCAGGGGGCAGGAGAGTACACTCTCGCGGTGCAGGGTAATCGGGCCGGAAGTGCCGTCGATCTAGCGCACTATCGCTTTAGCTTAAGCACTCAAAACTAAAAAATCCGCGTAACGAGGTGCACCATGGCGTCCAATGTCACGAAGGTTCATTACTTCCACGCCGAGGCGAACTCGCTCGGCGGGTTTATTCAGCAACCCATTAAACAAGCAGTTCCTGCCCAGGCATCTGCTTCGCTCCCAGCAGTTGGTGGCCATGTAACCAACCGCACGGAAGCCTTCCATTTCGAAGGAGTCCTCTCCTGCACGTCGGCCTACACCCGGGTTTCAGGCCGCCTTCTCGAGACGGACGGCACGCCCTCCACCCTGGTCACCTCGGTCGTCGAAGGATTCAATCTGCTGGAGATCGTGACAGCGGATAGGATCGTGGCTCAAATCTCCATGGAGCACCCGCTGAATGGGGGAGACCCTGTCGTCACCTTCACCGGGTCTCGTTTCGAGGGGCTTAAGATAGGCGGTCAGGACGCCTCTCTCACGCTGAATTCCAGCCTGCTGGATGGTGGCGCCGGGACGGGCCCAATTACCTGGTCGCTTTTTCAGAAGACTGGCCGGCTACAAGCTGCCAAACTAGTCAAGAGCGCTCAGACTGGCGGGGCTGCCTACCAATGGGTGGTCGACCGATACGGTTGGATAGCTCCCGCAAAAACTTCCGGATCTATTTTATGTTCGTTGGTGGATGGCATAGGCTCGGCGGTCCCTGGCAAGTCTTTCGGCCACGTCATGGATATTCCGAATTTTGGAAAGGTCATCTTTGGGGAAGTAATAGCCTTCCCGGCATCGGTTCACCTTTCCATGATTCGGGCGGAATTAGGGTCCCCGACGTCGATGGAGGCGAACGCGGCCGGCGCCTCGGCGAACGGCGGCACCTATCCGCCATAGGCTTGGGGCTGACCTTAATGGCCGGCGCGACCTTGGCAGGGTGTCGCTCCACAGCGGTGGCTGATCCGGCGACGAGCTTTCAAGAAATCCACAACGACCTTCGTCATGGCGATCTTGATGTCGCGTTGCAGAAGGCCGAGAAGGCCCGCGAAAACTCTTCTGCGAGCAGTGCAGATTGGGCCATGAAATTCCGTCTTCTCGAAGCCGAGATCCTCACGGACAAGGGTCGCCGGCCGGAAGTGATCGCACTGCTCAACAGCCCGGGAGTCTCCTATCCCGCGGTGGGTGATCTGGCGATCAAGAGAAACTTACTCTGCGGCTTGGCGAACGCCAGGCTCGGCCACGCGGCGGAAGCGGATACAGAGTTGCAGGAGGCGCAGCGCTTATCCGAAGCGAGCAACTCCAGCTTGATCGGCGAAGTGCTAAGGACAGAAGCTGTCGTTCAAATCTATCGAGACCACTTGTCCGAGGGTGCCGACCTCTCCCAAAAGAGTCTAAAGGTCGCTCGTGAGCAGCGGGACTCATTCCTCGAAGCTAGCGATCTTTTGAACCTCGGCTTCGTGGCGCTGAGACTGGAGCACTACGACGAAGCAGTGGCACTTTTGAACGAGGGGGCGGATTCAGCCAGACCGATCCAGGCCCGGTCGCTCATGCAACTGGCCCTGCGAAACATGGGAACAGCCTATTTCGACCTGGGAGATTTTGAGAAGGCTCTCTCCAGCTTTCAGCAGGCCCAACAAGTGGCAATCCAGCTGGGGGCTACGAGCGCACAGGTTGACTCTCTGTGGGGTGCTGGAGCCGCTTATTACGCACTCGGCAATCTGGATGCAGCCAACCGGTGCTACCAGGAAGCGCTGAAAGACGCCTTGACCATCCACTCTCTCTACGAGATAGCGGGCCTCCATACCAACCTGGCGTCTGTGCTCTTTCAAGAGCGTCAATTCGACGCTGCCAGGATGCACAGTGAGGAAGCGATCCGTACGGTTCGCATTTCCGGAGATAAAGCAGGGGAGCTGGAGCCACTGTTCCTGCAGGCTCTTATCGCTGCGCGGCAGCCAAATGGGCACGACGCAGAACGAATGCTGGTGGAGCTGTACCGTCAATCGGCTGAGCGCCCTTCTCTGCGAGCCCGGATCGAGAATGCCCTCGCAAATCTGTATGCTGCCAGAGATCGAATGGCAGAAGCGGATCTGTGGTATCGCAAATCCATCCAAACATTCAACGGCCAGCGGTCGACAGTCAAGGATGAAGAGCTAAGGCTGCCTTTTTTCGCCAACGGTGACCTTCTCTACCGTGACTACGCGGACTTTCTCATCGCATCGCAAAAGCAGGAGAAAGCTTTGCAGCTGCTCGATATCGGCCGTGCGAAGACGCTTGCGGAAGGTCTTGGATCGGCGCAGCAGAAGTCTGGCCCGCAAGCGAAAAACACCGTCGACGCACAGTCGGTTGCTCGCAAGCTGAATGCCGCAATTTTGTTCTATTCGCTGGGCCTGGAAAAATCGTACTTGTGGGCTGTCACAGCGCATCGCACGAGTCTGTTTCTGCTGCCTGGGCAAACTGTAATTGAAACCCAGGTTCAGGGGTATCAGAAAGCCATCCTGAGATCGGATGACCCGCTGCGAGACGCAAACGAGAACGCCAAGACTCTCTACGAGACCCTTGTGAGCCCAGCAGCTGCAATGATTCCCAAGGGCTCCAAAGTATTTATCATTCCGGATGGCGTCTTGAACGGATTGAACTTTGAGACCCTTGTTGCTCCAGGCGCCGCTAGTTCGCACTATTGGATTGAAGATGTAACCGTTACGAATGCAAATTCGATCCGGCTTCTCGCCGGACTCGACCAGGACTTCGCGGCAGGGGATGAAAAAAAGCTGCTGTTGATTGGCAACCCCATCGCGAGCGGGACAGGATATGAAAAGCTGGTCAATGCCTTCGCCGAAATCCGGGGAATTGAACAGCACTTTCCGCCGGACAGCCGGACTGTAGTCACCGAGTCCGGGGCCGTGCCTGATGCGTATGCGGAAAGCGCGCCGGAGCGATTCTTATACATCCACTTTGTCGCTCACGGCACGGCGAGCCAATTGGATCCGCTGGATTCGGCAGTGGTGCTCTCGCCACCGCCCCAGCATCCGGAGAGTTTCAAGCTCTACGCCCGTGACATCATGCGTTACCCGCTGCACGCGAGGTTGGTCACCATCTCGGCCTGCTATGGATCAGGCCTTCGCGCCTATGCAGGGGAAGGACTGGTGGGTTTGTCCTGGGCGTTTCTCCGCGCCGGAGCGCATAACGTGATCGGCGCATTGTGGGAAGTGAACGATGCGTCAACGCCATTGCTGATGGACCGGCTTTACGGCGAGCTTGAGGCCGGCAGCAGCCCCGATGCAGCTCTCCGCGTCGCCAAGTTGTCGCTCATTCATTCCCCGGGCGTGTACCGCAAGCCCCTGTATTGGGGCAGCTTTCAACTCTATGCGGGCTCGTGAACACGAATTAGTGCAAAACAGAGCCTGCCCCGCATAGCCCCGGCTTGCCGTGGGAGCAAAGTGGAACGGGCATCTACAGTTTATTTTTCCCGCGTCCGCGACGTGCATCCAAGTAATTTATGGTCGATAGAGGACAAATAAATTTGCACTAGTTCGATACGAATGAGGGGTTGGCATCACTACGGGGTGTGGATGCAAACGCGCTCATCAAAAGGAGAAAGAACGTGGCAACCCTGGCCAAGTCGAAGCCCGATGTTTCCGCGGATCAGGTGCAGCGATTCGAGCGGAAACTCCGCGAGGCGAAGCAGGCAATTGCCAAACTCCCCGGTGATGAATACTACGAGGAGCTCTTAAAAATTGTTCGCCGCGCCGGCTGGACGACGCTGGCAGAAGGGATCTTCTTTGAAGCTCTGGTCGAATCGATGTTGGCCCACACGCGAGACCTCGCGCAGCTCCACCAACGGCTCAAGGCCGCCTTCGAAGCCGTCCAGGAAAAATAACCCGGGAAAAATAAATCAGGAGGATTTCCGGAAGTAGCGGCCCCAGCGCGCCGTGCACTAGTATTGCGGCATGAATGATTTTGGGGAACGAGACACCAATCGGGGTCTGCGCAAGGGGCTGACCAGCTATGGTGACGCCGGTTTCTCGTTGTTCCTGCGCAAAGCCTTCATCAAGGCCAGCGGATATTCCGACGATGCCCTCGATCGCCCGATCGTCGGCGTGACTAATACCTTCAGTGACTACAATCCGTGCCACGGCAATGTTCCCGAGCTGATCGAGAGCGTAAAGCGCGGCGTCATGCTCGCAGGCGGTCTGCCGATGGTCTTTCCTACCATTTCCATCGGCGAAAGTTTCGCTCATCCCACCTCGATGTTCTTGCGCAACCTAATGGCCATGGATACGGAGGAAATGATTCGTGCCCAGCCGATGGACGCGGTGGTGCTCATCGGCGGTTGCGACAAGACCCTTCCGGCGCAGGTCATGGCGGCCGCCAGCGCCGATCTGCCGGCCATCGTGGTGCCCACGGGGCCAATGGTGGTGGGCCATCACCGGGGTGAAGTGCTGGGCGCCTGCACCGATTGCCGCCGCTTCTGGGCACAGCACCGCGCCGGCACCATCGACGTTGCTGAGATCGAGTTGATCAGCGGCCGCCTCGCCCCTTCTGCCGGTACCTGCATGGTCATGGGCACGGCCAGCACCATGGCCTGCATCGTCGAAGCACTGGGGCTGGCGCTGCCCATGAGCGCCACGGCGCCCGCCACCCACTCTGACCGCCGCCGCATAGCCGAGGCTAGCGGCAAGCGCGCCGCTGAGCTGGCCATCTCCGGCGCGCCCAAGCCAGGGGATCTTATCACTGCAGCCTCCGTGCGCAATGCCATGATCGTCTTACAGGCGATCGGCGGATCCACCAACGGCTTGATTCACTTAACCGCCATAGCCGGCCGCGCCGGTGTCAACATCGACCTGGAAGTTTTCGATCGCCTGGGCCGGGAGGTCCCGGTTCTGCTCAATCTCAAGCCGTCCGGCACGCACTACATGGAGCACTTCCACCATGCCGGCGGACTGCCCGCTCTCCTCCGCGAACTCAAGATGCTGCTCGATCTTGGTGCGCCCAGCGTATCCGGCGGCACCATCGGCGATGCGATCGCCGGGGCTGAAGAAGTACCAGGACAGGACGTGATCCGCAGCCTCGCCGCCCCGCTGAAGGAGGAAGGAGCCATGGCCGTGTTGCATGGCAATCTGGCCCCCAACAGCGCCATCATCAAGCAGTCCGCCGCTTCCCCAAACCTGATGCGCCACACCGGGCGCGCGCTGGTGTTCGACTCCGTGGAAGACATGACCAACCGCATCGACCTGGCCGATCTGGAGGTGCAAGCCGACGACATTCTGGTTCTGCGCAATGCGGGGCCGAAAGGCGCGCCGGGCATGCCGGAGGCAGGTTACCTGCCCATCCCGATGAAGCTGGCCCGCCAGGGTGTGAAAGATATGGTGCGCATTTCGGATGCCCGGATGAGCGGCACCGCTTTCGGTACCATCGTGTTGCATATCACGCCGGAATCAGCGGTAGGCGGCCCGCTCGCGATCGTTAAGACCGGCGACCGGATTATGCTAGACGTCGAAGGACGCCGGATTGAACTATTGATTGACGACCAGGAACTCGAAAACCGCCTCGCGGCCTGGAAAGCGTCGCCCCCGCAACGCAAAATCGCCACACGCGGCTATGCCAGATTATTTGAGGATTGCGTATTGCAAGCCGACCAGGGCTGCGATTTCGATTTTCTTCTGCGCAAAGGCGCCTCCAAGACAGGTTCA
>CAWGDH010000018.1:0-67880 GCA_963821215.1 uncultured Acidobacteriaceae bacterium
GCGGAGCCAACCAGTTCCATTGCGGCACGCCGACTACGACATCAAGAACAACCTAGTGGTGAACTATTTGTGGAGCCTGCCCAAAGCGAACGGCCTCTGGAACAATCTGGTGACTCGCGGAGTGCTCGACAACTGGCAGATCTCGGGTATCGCCTCCCAATCGCGGAACAGTGTCGCTAGATTTGCCAATGCAACTTCGTCTGCAACCCCACAAAGCGCTGCCACCTTTGGGCAATTAAATAGCACCCCGAGTCCCCGTTACATGCAATTGGCGCATCGACTTCTGAGGAAAAGCTGTGACTGAAATGGACCCCGCTCTATTAACGCGACGCCAATGGCTGGGCAAGGCGCCTCTAGCCTTCATCGCAACCGGCCTGGCCGGTGAAAAGACTCTGGCGGCCAATACCCGCGAAACTGACGAAGTCGCCAGCAGCCTTGGCGCGCGCGTCTACAACATTCGCAGCTACGGCGCCAAAGGCGATGGAGTGACGCTCGATACCGGCGGGCTGCAGGCAGCGATCGACGCTTGCAATCGTGATGGCGGCGGTACCGTGCTGGTTCCAGCCGGAACCTTTCTCATCGGCACCGTCGAGCTGAAGAGTTATGTCACCCTGCACATAACCGCAGCAGGAAAACTGCTGGGTAGCGGAGATGGCAAACATTATCACGCAGTCGACGCCATCCCGCTTCGCGGAGACACCACTCTTGAGGACGGCAACTGGGCCCTGCTCTTCGCCATCAAGGCAAGCAAGCTGACCATCGAAGGTCCAGGAACCATCGATGGGCAGGGCGCGCAGTTTCATTCCACTGTTCCCGGCACCCCACCCCCGAGCGGACTCGGCGGCGACCGGCGGCCCTACCATATTCTTTGCTATCGCTGCGAAGACCTTACCGTCCGCGACATCTCGCTGCTCGACTGCGCCTACCACAGTGTCCGGGTGATAGAGAGCACCCGCATTCACATGGACCAAATCTACATACACAACCGCGTGAATGGCAACAATGACGGATTTCATTTCATCAGCGCCGAATACGCCACCGTCTCCAATTGCATCGTGAAGTCGCAGGACGACGCCTGCGCAATGTTTGGCAGCTGTAAATTCATAACCATCACCAACAGCTCATTCAGCACCCGCTGGTCCGTCTTTCGTTTTGGCGGCGGCTCAGCGGAGAACATCACTGTCTCCAACTGCCTGCTCCACGAGGTCTACGGCTGCCCCATCAAGTTCCAGGTGAATTCCGGCTCGCGTCATGAGAACATCTCCTTTTCGAACCTGATCCTGGACAACGTCACCGGCCCCATCCACGTGGCAGCAGGTCCAACGCCGCCCGGCGACACTCTGTCTCCGGCCGCCCCGGCAGAACAACCAGCCATCGTACGCAACATCTCCTTCAGCAACATTCAAGGGACGGTCACGACCAGCCCGGCGCAGCTGACCGAGGCTTCCGTCACCAGCGACTACAGGCCGGGTGAGCGCCACTCCTGCATCACCTTCAACTGCGTCGGCGGCGCGGTCATGGAGAACATCTCACTCGAGAATGTGCACCTCACCTTTGGCGGCGGAGGCACCGCAGAAGACGCCGCCCGGCGCGACTTGCCGCAGATAGCAGGCGAATATTTTATGATGGGGCCCATGCCTGCCTATGGGTTGTATGCCCGCAACGTCCACGGCATAACCATGCAAAACATGCGCTTTCAGGTCAGTACCCCAGACCTGCGTCCGGCATTGATCTTCGACCATGTTGAAGACGCTGCCATCAACGGCTTCAGCGTTCAAGCCAACCCCCAGGCGGAGTCAGTTGTTCGCTTCATCGACTCCAGGCAAACCCTCTTTACCGCGGTTCGAGTTTTGGGGCAAGCCGCGGTATTTTTGCAGCTTGAGGGTGCAGAAAACGAAGCCATCACCATCGATGGCGGCGACCTGTCGAAGGCCGCCTCTGCCATCGCATACAAGAATGGTGCCAGGGAAAACGCCGTGAAAATACGTGCGTAACCAAGGAGAAGTATGGATAAGAACCTCACTCGTCGAGAGCTACTGAAAACCACCGGGGCTTCGCTCGCGATGCTGGGCATGCCGAATGCACTGGCCGGCGCACAAGCGACAGCGCCAGCGAGCGCCGCCACCATGCAGGAGCAGACACGCGCGCAGCGAATGCAGTGGTGGCACGCCGCAAAGTTCGGCATGTTCATCCACTTTGGCGTATACAGCACTATCGAGCGGCATGAATGGGTCATGGAAGACGAAGCCATTCCCATCGGTCCCTATATGGAGCATGCAGCCACATTCCGGCCGGTCAAGAACTGTCCCCGGGCCTGGGCTCGCCTGGCAAAACAAGCAGGAATGAAGTACATGGTCATGACGACCAAGCACCACGAGGGCTTCTGCAATTTCGACACCAAGCTGACGAGTTACTGCGCGCCCAAGCGCGGGCCAGGACGCGACCTGGTACAGGAGTACGTGGAAGCCGCCAGAGCGGAAGGGATGCATGTCGGCTTCTACTACTCGCTGATGGATTGGCATCACCCGGATGGCGCTCAGTGTGCGAAGGACGAAGCGGCGCGTCGCAGATTCGTCGACTACACCCACGGGTTGATTCGCGAACTGCTCACCAACTACGGCAAAGTCGATGTGCTGTGGTATGACGTTTCCTGGCCCTTGGACGCCGAAGGCTGGGAGTCGAACCGGATGAACGACATGGTCTTCCAGTTACAACCCGAAATCATCGTGAACAACCGCAATAAGCTGCCCGGCGACTTCGCCACTCCGGAGCAAAAGATTGTGGCGGAAACCGGTGGACGGGCGTGGGAATCCTGCATGACGCTCAATGATAGCTGGGGCTATCAACGCGCCGACACTGACTGGAAATCCTCCCGGACAATCGTCCGTAATTTGATCCAGTGTGCGCGCGATGGAGGCAACTATCTATTGAACATTGGACCCAAGCCGGACGGCTCCGTGCCCGAGGAATCCGTCAAGGTGTTGACTGAAGTCGGCCACTGGATGGACGTCAACGGCGAAAGCATCTACAAATCCGATCTTTGCCAGGTGCGGCGATCCAACTACGCCAGCTTTACCCGCATCGGCAATACCCTGTACATGCACGTCCACTTTTGGCCGGGTGAGTATGTGGCCATCGGCGGCCTGAAGGTAAAAGTAAAAACTGCCCACCTGCTCAAGACCGGCGCGGATGTGAAGTTCACACAGGATGAGTTTCAGACCAAGTTCCTCGCTCTACCGCAGGCAGCGCCTGACTATCCTGTAACCACGATAGTAATTGAGTGCGATGCAGAGCCAACGCAGGACATGGACTTCGTCCGGCGTAACAAACCCCGCGACGGCGTGTAGGGCTTCGCTCAGCGGTACCTTCCCACGCCGGCGTGGTTGACGAAATCGAGCCCGCCGTTTTAATAATCTTCACTTCCTTTATGAACCTGTCGATTTGGACGTAATCAACGATTGCAATCGATATCGCATCTTGCTTCGATTTCCTGACAACGACTGGCTCCGGGTGGGCAAGACGCCGTATTTCCTCAGCGAACTTCATTTTCGTCAGCCTGGCGAGAATGCGACGAACGGTAAACGGCCGCCCATGTCCGTTCAGCTTGTCCATCTCTCGCCCGAATCGAGATTCTTGATTATCGAGGTGCCGGTCGTGGCCGGCAGAGAAAACCCAGCCATGAAGACCTTGTTGGAACATGTGCCGGAACGCGGCGAAGAAAACAAGGTAACCGGGGTGAAGATCAATGCTGCCGATTTCTTGCCTGAGGACCGCAGCTTTTACCGATTTCCCGGGTCGCTGACGACCCCTATTTGTAACCAGGGCGTGATGTGGTACGTGATGAAGAATCCGATTGAGTTTTCACCGGCACAAATCGCCCAATACATGAAGTACTATCACGATTCGGCGCGGTCCCTTCAGCCGCTGAATGGCAGGCCGGTTGCCGAGAGCCAATAGGATGTTAGACCGACCTACCTCCTGAAGATCGTCCCTTCTCTATCCAGCAAGAAGAGTTCGAAGGGTAGTCGCTCAGTTTGCGACCAATACTCAGACCACGCCCTCGATTTGAAGAACATAAGCATGGTCCCCTCGTTTCTGCTGAGGCAGTGTGATGGTCAACCCTCGCGAAGTACGGGCTGTCTCCAAGAGATCTCCGCCATGAAGCATCCGTACCACCGGAACAGCAGTAGCGGGAAGCGACCGGATGGTAACGATCCCCGATTCTGGCCACGCCAACGCAATTGCGTAAAGAAGATTTCCTTTGGTCGTAAAGCGAATATCCTGGGCGGTGTATTCCAAAGTATTCTCGTCGAAGTCACGGTTATCGACCTCTTCGAAACCCTCACCGTAAATTCTCCACGGGCGAGTCCCAAAAATCGCTTTCCCATTGATAGCAGTCCACGCGGCTAATTCTTCCACGATGCTTTCTTCTCTTGCATCCAAAGTTCCATCCGCCCGCAAGGGGAGATTCAGCAGCAGGTTTCCATTTTTGCTCACTATATCGGCCAACATCTGGATCACCGTGGTCGCTGTCTTGTATTCAATATCTTTCTTGTAATACCAGTCTCCGACACACGTATCCGTTTGCCAGGGGAGGGGTCTTATCTGCCCTTCTACTCCTCTTTCAAGATCCTGCACGCACATTCCATCGACGTACTGGCCACCGTCATCGTTGAACTTGCAGTTATAAACAGCCTCCAGAATTCCATGATTGCGGGCGGCATTGGCATTGTAGAAATGGGCTAACAAGTCGCGTCCGTGCCTCCCGAACGGAAGGCTGCCGTCGCTGTACAAAAGATCCGGCTGATAAGAATCCACAAGATCCTTGATCCGGTTGAACCACTCCACCTGGAATGATTCGGGAACATCGCGGTACCACGATTGGACCTTCGACTTCTGGTTACCCCAGTGGTACAGATCCGCATATTGGATGTCAGCTCCGTCATAAGGCACCCCCGCGTAGGGGCCCATCGTATCTGCACGCTTGGTGACTCCATACCAATTCCAACTGGCTCCGAGATGCTCGGTCACCCCAAACTTGAGCCCATGCTTGCGGGCGGCAGCGCGCCATAAGCCGATCACATCCTTCTTCGGCCCCATCTTTACAGAATTCCATCGGTGGTACTTTGAGTTCCAGCAGTCGATATTGTCGTGATGCTGCGCAATTGCACAGAAGTATTTTGCTCCGGCCTTTTTGTATAGGCCCATCAAACGTTCCGGATCCCAGTTTTCCGCTCTCCACAGCGGGACCATGTTCCGGTATCCTACCTTCGACGGATGACCGTAGCGACGAAGATGTTCCTCATATTGAATGTGGCCCTGGATATACATGTTGCGCGCGTACCAATCACCCATTTCCGGCACGGATTCCGGCCCCCAGCAGGCCCAGAATCCCAGCTTGGCATCGCGAAACCACTCCGGTGCTTTGTAGTTCTTCAAAGATTCAAGCTCTGGAGTGAACACCGCCGTATCGTGGCTTTGTGACAACAGATCAGTGGCCGCTAGAGCGGCCGCCCCGGCCATTGCAACGAAACGCCTTCTGCTGAACCCCATCGCTTGGACTGCTCTCATTTATCCTGCTTATCAAGCTGCTCGAAAGTCTGGTTCATGACCGGATAAACCTGCCAATCCTTGTAGTCGAAGTGCCACCATTCGTATTGGAAGACGGTAAAGCCTACCGACTCCATCGCCCTGCGGAGGAGATCCCGCTTCCATCGTTGAACTGAAGTGCCCCCGGGATAGAAGGGATAGGAACGCTCAGACATTTCGTCGTAGCCTCCGGTCATGACGACCGGCCTCCCTGTGGCTAAGCTATAGAGTGTTAGATCGACGGCGCATCCGCGGTTGTGCCGCGATCCCTGGCTGGGATCAGCGACGAAGATTTTCTTGTCGTCGGGGGTTGCATCCCAAAACATCCTGGTGACATACCAGGGCCGGTAAGCGTCATGAATCAGCAACCCGTACCCCTGGGCATTCAAGGCATGCGACGCGCGAACCAATGCAGTTGCGGCCGGCTTCTGCAGGAATGCCCGAGCCTCGGTGTAGAGTGGTACCCCGAGGAAATTGCGGGTAGTTGCGTAGCGTATATCCAAGTGGATCGTGGGGTCGAGCGTGGTCACATCCACCAGGTCGGGATCGCGGTAATAACCGCTCTCTATGGGAGGCCGCTGACGCAGTGCTTCCTGGCGCAACTCGTCTACCGGCTTCAGAGGCTTGATCCGGAAGACCTCTCCGTCGGCATTGGTATGCAGGCGCGGGAATACAACTGCGCCCACCTGGACCGCTGAGATTTTCCCATTGGCATCGCGAAGAAAGGTCGCCTTTTCTCCCATATAAAGACCGTGCTCGGGGAATTGAAATTCAGAGTCCGAGACAGGAGTCAGCGGATCAAACTCAAACCATTCGATCAGTGCAGTCAGGCGCCCGCCTTTCTCCAGGATGTAAAGCTTGTCGTAATCCCAGCCGTATTCGCCGATCAGATCGTTCCACTGCGCGGGCGGAGCAGCGGGCTCCAGATCCGGCTTGCGGTGATAGTCATGGCCGTTCAGATTGAGGACAATTTCTGCTGGCATCGGCATTGTATTGAGGATGGCATCCGGAGAGTATCCGAGCCGGCCGTCGCGGCTGATGCTGCCCAGGTTGTCCCGGAGCGAGACCATGTACCCACCGCTCAGATTCGACAGAAACACATCTCCATTTTGATTTTGGAGATCGACCGTCTCGCCGCCATTTGCATAGCTTCCGTCTAGCCTGACAGCGAGGTCGGCGGGGAGTCTGTGATTGAAGTCGATCCAATCCGAAGGCTTGCGGGCACGCGTCAACAGCAAGCCTCGCAGAGCTTCCTGAGCGATATGGCTGGCCACTGCATTCGTGCTATCCAGTGTCGTGACGACGATGACACCGAGCTTGTCATCGGGCAGAGCTTCCAATTGGGTCGAAAAGCCGTAGATCGCGCCTCCATGGCCCACTTCGCGGTGGCCTTCGAACTTGCTGAGTTGAAAGCCAATGCCAAAACCGGTTGTTGCATCCGGCGCGTCGAATTGCGGAGTCCACATCTCCTGTAGAGTCTTTGGCTGGACCACCTGAACCCCGTTTGCCTTGCCGTTGTTGAAGAGAGCGCTGAGAAACTTGCCTAGATCGGTAACCGTGGTATACATCGCCCCGCACGGTCCTTCCCCAAGCTGGAAGCTGGGTGCTTTAAAACGCAATCCGTCGTAGCTCCACATGTAGCCAGTAGCCAGCGCGCCCATGAGTTGAGGTTCCGGAGCAAATGAACTCTCCCGCATGTCGAGCGGGCGCAAGACAGCTTTCTTCAAATAGTCGGGATAGGGTTCGTGATTCAGCGTCTGCAGAACATAGCCGGCGGCAGCTACGCCTGCGTTGGAATATTTCGTTCGTGTTCCAGGAGCATAGACCAGAGTAGTCTTGTTCAGGCTACGAACGGTCTGCTGCAGGGATGGCCCGCTGTCATCGAAGTAATTGCCCACCGGCGGCTCACGCAGCAAACCGGAGCGATGCGACATCAATTGCCGCAAGGTGATTGGTGTACGGAACGGGTTATGTGGCGAAAAGTCTGGGATATATTGCTGCACGGGAACGTCCAAATTCAGCGTGCCCTTTTCTGTCATCTGCATAATCCCAATGTCGGTGAACAATTTAGAAACGGAGCCGACGCGGAATACCGTATGCGCGGTGGCAGGAATTGTGTGCGCATCATTCTGCCAGCCAAACCCCTGCGCCCACACAACCTGCTGATCATCGACCAAGGCAATGGCGGCGGCGGGAATTCCCTTGTCCTTCAGCTCATGCTGAACGAGGGACGCCAGTTGACGGGCGAGTTGTTTGTATTCCGCGTTGGGTGCAACATTCTGCGCCGCTGCAATGGGCACGCATACCAGCGCCGTCAGAGCTAGCCTAAAACATTTTACGGAGGTACGATTTTTCATTTTGCGGCCGTCCAGACCGCATGATCCTTGATCGCGGAAGAAGCTGACTCGCCCGCCGATAGGGTTAAGCTGCTGCTCAACTCGGCTCGCCGGTCATACTGGCTCATCGTTTCACCTCTGCTTTGTTATGCAGGTCAGTACTCGACCAGCATTTGCGCCAACCCTGTTGCGGATTATCGATAACTCGTTCGCGCTTGAAGAGGCCGGCTTTCTCGATCTCCGCAATTTTCTCGGTGAAGTAAGCTTTGCTGCTTCCGTACATCTCAACTCCTGCCTGCTACTTTAACGCGCGTCGCGGATCTTTACCATGCTGGTTTTGCCTGGATTTTTTCAATGATTGCGTCTTCTCGTTTGACTTGTTCTTCGTCGACTCACGTGCGATCAGCTTCGGTTGAACAAGAATCGTTCTAGGTGGTTGCACCTTTTTGCTGGCGATAAGGCGCAGGGAGAGTTTTCCCGCTTGCACGCCGAGCGCAGCGCTCGGAACTTCAATCGACGAAAGCGGCACCCGCAGGGACTCCGCATAGCGAATGTTGCCGGCGCCGATGACCGCGATGTCCTCGGGGACTCGCAGGCCGGCGGCGATGATGGCGTTCATCGCCCCGATCGCGGCGGGATCGTTATAACAAAAAACCGCATCAGGCCGAGGTGTCAGCCGAAGCAGCTTTTCCATAGCTTGCCGACCGGTAGTGTCCCCCGCTGCGTCGGAACGTAGTCGACGGAGCACATATGTTTCGGGAACTGAGATCCTGTGCCGTGAAAGAGCTTTCTGATAACCCTCCAAACGGCCAACCGATGTGCTGACCTTCTGTCCGCCGATATGGGCAATCCTTCGAAAGCCCATCTCTAATAGATGCTCCGTTGCCATCTCACCAACAAGCAGGTCGTTCGTTCCTACGAAATTGGACTGGAAATCATCAAAACAACGATCCAGCAGAATCAGAGGTTGGTCTTCGGCAGCTTTCCGCAAGCTCTGAGAGTCAGCCTGGCAGGAGGCCACGATCAGTGCATCGACGCGGCGTCTTATCATCAGGGCAATCTCCAGCTCTTCGAGCTTGGGATCCTCGTTCGAGCAGGCGATGACCAGGCCGAATCCCTTATGTCTTACGGCGCTGGCGAGACTCTCCGCCACTTCTGAGAAAAAAGCATGAACGAGATCTGGAACGATGAAGCCGATCATGAATGACTGCCCGGACGCGAGCCCCTGGGCATGAAGGCTCGGCTGATAATTCAGCTCCTTAATACGGCGAAGAACCCGCTCCCTGGTCTCAGGACCAATGTCGCTGTAATTGCGGAGAACCTTGGAAACCGTCACAATCGATATGCCAAGATCTTTTGCTATATCCTTCATCCGCACAGCCATGATCACCTCGTGTCAAGCACAGAAATCTACGACAATAACCCGCATGCATTCGACCTGACAATGAAGGCGGCTAACCGATCGACTTCAAGAGTCGTACGACCGGTCTCAAGAAGCTTGTCAGGTCGCAGAGCGAGTGGAACCCTTTAGGAAGAATGAATAACACGCAATCCAAACATAGCCGAGCAGCGGAACGATGTATGCAAATGCGGTACTTTTAGAGACATCTGCGATGATTCCCATGAGCGGAGTGAGTACTGCGCCGCCAATGATGGCCATTACGATAAGCGAGCCACCCACCTTACTGTCAGGGCCCAAACCCTGCAACCCCATCGAAAAGATGGTAGGGTACATGAGGGACATGAAGAAGCTTGTGAGACCAATCATCCAGACGCCCAGCCAGCTTGGATGACTCACAGCGATTGCAAGCAAACAGATGTTGATGAGACTATAGCTTCCCATCAGCTTGGCCGGTTGAATATACTTCATTGCCGCAGCGGATGCAAAGCGGCCGATGGCAAACATCGCAAGCGTCCCCGTCAACAGATAGCCCGCCGTTTTTTCCGGCCCCCCTGTGTAGTCGAGAATGTACTGGATAAAGTAACTCCATGTACCCACCTGTGCGCCCACATAGAAGAACTGGGCAAGGATGGTGAAGACCAGATGCGGTTCTCGCAATAGTGCCGTGATGGGAGTTTGCTGTTGAGAAGCCCCCCCAACTTCATCCCTCAATTCAGGAAAAGAGCTTTTCCAGATAAGGAAGGCGAACACGAAGGCAACGACGCCCAACACGATGTACGGTCGCACCACGCGTAGCGTCTCAAGATGTAGATAAGCCTGGTATTGACCGGTGGCCTGCATTCGCCGAATTGCGCCCGCGCCGGTCTCCACGCCGGATAGGATGAAGGTCGTCCCGATAAAGGCTCCGGTAATGGACCCGAGCGGATTGAACGCCTGGGAGAAATTCAGGCGCCGCTCCGACGTTTCGGGGGGACCGGAGAGCGCGATGAATGTATTGGACGCTGTCTCAAGAAAGGCGAGACCACTCGCCATGACGAATAGTGCGAAAAGAAAGAACGAGTACCGCCCTACAATCGCTGCCGGCCAGAAAAGCAAGGTTCCACCGCCAAAGAGCAAGAGGCCCGTAATAAAGCCACCTTTATAACCGACCTTACGCATATAAAGCGCAGAGGGTAGCGCCAACAAAAAGTAGCCCATATAAAATGCGGACTGCACGAGACCCGCCTGAAGACGGCTAATCGCGAAGGACTTCATGAACTGCCGAATCAATACGTCATTTAGGTTGTTTGGTATTCCCCAGAGGAAGAAGAGTGCTGTAACCAGCATAAAAGGAATGAGAGGTCCACGTGCGGAGGTGCCGCCCGGCACCCGGCCGGTGAACTTCGCGCCTGAATATGTACGTACGCTTAACATGACAGCTTCCTACTCTTGCCTAATTCAATCGAATCCTCACAAATCGGACGCGAGCATGTACTTCTTTGTGATCTGCACCGGCTCAGGAGGAAATCCATATTCGTACCTGACTGTGGTCTTGATTCCTGTTACAGGCATTTCCTAGAGGCTTCATCTTCTCAATACTTTATCGCTTTCGTCGCGCACTTTGCCACGATTAACCATCCTGGCCTCGTTCAGCGGCTAACCGAGGCAGCCCATGCCGCAGCATGCTGTAGAGCTATCTCAATGGCGTTTTTAGCGGCTTGAGCGCCAGCGTCCTTTGGTGAAGTTGCTAGTGCCTTGTCTTCGGCTCGCAGTGCAGCGGGTAGCTTTCCTTCAGTCGCCAAAACCAACCCCAGATTGAGATATGCCTCTACGAGTGTGGGGTCACTTTCGATAGCCCGATTCAGGAAATACTCTGCCTTGATTGTTTGTCCCTCTCGCGCCAACAAGACACCCAGGTTGCTCAATGCGTCTGAATAGTCCGGGTCGTCTTTGATCGCGTCGAGAAATTCATTTTCTGCTTTTGAGCTGTCCCCTTCCTCCGAGTACATCATCCCGAGTTGGTTGTGGACAACCGGGTAGGAAGGATCGAGATTTTCGCCTTCCAGCAGAGCCTTCTTTTCTGAAGGCTTGTTGCCCAGCCGCCGGTAAACCAGGGATAGGTCATAGAGGAGCTTGGCATTCTTCGGGTCTATTTTCAAAGCTTCCTCATAACTCTCTACAGCTTTCGCCATGTCACCTGCGGAAAATGCGCGTGTACCTTCGTTGCCAAGAACGATTGCCTTGGTTTGCTCGGCAACGGCAGCATTTTCTTGTCGAACAATCGCAACCTGCTCATCCTTCAATCCCTCTTGATGCTGGCCCTTGTAGACTTTTGACAGCTGGAAGTGGGCTTCCAGAGAGTCCGGGCGAAGTGATATCGCACTTTTCAAATGGGGCACTGCTTCTTCCAGGTGGCCGCTTTCCTGCAGCACCCGGCCCAGGTAATACTGGGCATCGTATGACTGCGGCGTCCACTGAACTGCCTTGCTCAGCTCGCCTTCGGCTTCAGTTAAATTTCCCAGAAGACAATCGACCCGGCCCAATAAGGTCAGCGCGTTGGCATCGTCTGGATGAGCTGCAAAGTAGGCCGCCAGCAGTTTGCGCGCCTCGTGATAGCGAAGCAGGCTTATCAGCACCTGAGCCTGGGCCAACCAGGCTTCCTCATCCTGCGGTTTCAAGTTAAGCGCATCCTGATACGCCTTGGCGGCGTCGGTAAATTGGCCCTGCCGCGCATAAGCTGCGCCCAGGCTGAAGTAGGCTGCTTCAAAATCCGGGGTGCTGTTGATAAGGTCCTGAAGCGTCGTAATGGCCGTTGCATATTGCTCTGCATTTGTGTAAGCGGCTGCGATCAAGATGCGATATTGCTTATTTTCGGGATCAAGTGCAATGGCCTGCTGCCAGTAATGAATAGCCGATTTATACTCCCTTTTTTCCCCCATGAGACGGGCCAAATTCGCATACAGCAAGGGTGATTGCGGATCGAGGTTAAGTCCATCCCGATAAACTTGCTCAGCTCGTCCTGTCTGGCTCAACCTTTCAACTGCTTCTCCGTAGGCAAGGCGAGATTCTATAGCATCCGGTCTCAATGCAACTGCCCGAGCAAGCAAACGGGCCCCTGATGTCAGATTGCCCAGCTCAATGTACATCCGGCCGGCATTGTAGTTTGCTTCCCAAGATGAGCTCTCTGTCGCCACTGCGGTTAAGAAGGATTGGAGGGCACATTCCTTCTCACCTTTTCCTGCGAACCATATGCCTAATTCATTGTGGTAAGAAGCTTTCTCAGGCAGCGGAGTCCTGTCGAATTCCTTCTTAAGCGGATCACACCCATCCGCGGCGAGCGCCAGCGATGTTGAGCAAAGGAGACAGATAAGAATGAACAGCCTGCGATACCGCCGACTATTCACCCTCAGGAAAAGCGTCCATTCTTTAGCCTGCATCTCTCTCGCCTTCACCTCTGGATCGTTCCAATGCTGCGATAGGCACACCGAGGCGGTTTATCCCACCTTCGATCATGGTAACGAAACTTACCGCGGCAAGGTGGATGCAGACCCCCTCATAACAGAACTGCTTCTCCAGGGAGAAGACTATGAGGCATGAGTCGCGCGATTCTCAGGTCAGGAGGGAAGATGCATGCCGGCGCCTCACTGGTGGCGTGCAGGCAGCATGTCTCTCCAATGACCACCGGGGCAATCGAAACGCGCGCATCCACCTCATAGAAGGTTAGTAGGTGGATGCGCGCGTCGGAGGCAGTCAAAGGCCTGTACTTCAGTGCGCTAGAAGCGAACTTTCAACCCAAGCTGAACTTCCCTCGCAGTATTTGCAGTGGTATTGACTGTGCCAAAAGCTGCACCACTATTCAGATCCGCATTGGGATATCCCAGCACAGCGTTGTTCAACAGGTTAAATGCTTCCGCCCGGAATTCGATCTGCCGCTCATTCCCGATGGGAAATAGCCGGAACAGCGAAGTATCCAGCTCGTAGTAGCCATTCGTCCGCAGGGAGTCTCTTCCCGCGGTTCCATAGGTGTAGCCCGCGGGCACGGCGTAGGCCGCGGTGTTAAACCATTCCGACGCGTTTCGTTTCGCGAGATAGGGGGAACCCACCACATCTGCCGTCTCGTAGCCTCCGGTGTTTCCCGTATTAGCAATATCGCTGCTGATAAACGGAGTAAAAGGCAATCCTGAGCGAGCGAAGAAGATGTTGTTAACCTGCCAGTTTCCCAAAACATAGTCTGCCGCCGAGCTCCCTGTAGAAAATCTCTGCCCTCGCCCAACTGGGACCTGGTAAAGCGTGTTCACAGAAAAAATATTTCTCAAGTCAGTACCGGCTACCGAACGGCTTCCATATGCGGCTGGGGCGTACGGGTCTTGAGGGACCCCTCCTTCCCCATACCAGCCATCTGTTCCCACGTTGATAGATTTCGACCATGTGTACGCGACCGAGTAGGACCAGCCGCTGCCGAACCGCTTCTCAAGGGCGAACTGCAGCGCATTGTAGCTGGAGGAGCCGGCACTGTGGTCCCAGTAGGTGGGCGCAATGTAAGGATATTCTGCACGCGATTGTGGATCGCCCGGGCCGGGTGTAAGAGCGGTGTTGTAGTAGCCGCCGATGTCCAGTCGCTTGGAAACCGACCCAACGTAGTTAAGAGTCATCGTAGTGGTTTGATTGAGCAGCTGTTCGAGACCGAAGTTCCATTGATATGACATAGGGTTTTTTCTATGCGGATCATAGAAGTAGTCTACCTGGTTAAATGGTGTGGCTGTCGGGAAGAGGCTGCTGGTACCGGCTCCAAAGGGATCTTCCGCGTTTACGGTTGGGGTCGCCGAGGTGCTGCTTGGATAGTTAAGATTATTTGCGATCTGCTGTCCGATGTCAGGCCACGCGCCTTCAATCGCCTGAGCAGTTTGGTTTACAGCCGCCCAATTGTCGTAGACGATTCCGAAAGCCCCGCGTATCACGATATCGTTGGTAGCCCGATACGCGGCGCCGACGCGCGGCCCGATGTTGGTGTAGGTGTTGTGGGCGATGGTTCCACGCGGGTCCACCACAACGTGGGCCGGCAACGTCCCATTGCCGGGAATGCAAGGCGCATAGCCACGCACACTACACGCTGGAGGAACATCCTGCAAGACGTACGTCCCGTTGGTGAAATCCATATCTCCGGTTTCGGGCCCACCTTCCTGACCTACTGTCGCCTTTGTTCCGTATCGGGGAATGAGGGTCAGGTCGTAGCGCAAGCCAGCATTCAGCGTCAATTTTGGCGTCGCCCGCCACGTATCCTGGGCAAACGTGCTGAATACTCCGCCGGGGCGAGTCTCTTCATTGACATTCCGCCGGCTCGCGTTGTCGGGAACATTGAGGATGAACGACGCAATCGGATCCCCGGTGTTCACTGTATCTGTGGAATTTGGATCGCCGGTTTCCGGGGCCGCGAATCCTACCGTGGGTCCGGCGATGGGACTGGCAAAGACATTCGTGGTAAACCCGGCTCCAAAATGAAGTTGATGTTGGCCCAGGAGTTTCGTCACGGTAGAACTATATTCCGAGCTGTCCGTTGCTTTGGGAGTCAGATAAATACTTTCGCCGCCGCTGGCGTAGTTTGTAACCGTCAGATACGGAACGAGATTCGTCTGGCCGACCGCCGAGAAGTTTCCTGCGAAGGCGGGCGCAAAGCCAACCTCATTGAATATGGATGAGGTCGGCTTCGAATATAGGACGGTGTTATTGTCCTGCACAGTCACTCTCGCGTACTGCACCTCACCAACCAGCGTGGGGCTGAATACGTGGACAAAACTGCCGCCAAAGTCGCGTGCCGGAATGGCCGTGATACTTGGCAGCCCCGGAACGCCACCCGACGTGCTTACCTGGCTGTTGATGAAGCTATAGCGGAAGAAGGCTGAATCGTTTGCCCCGAATTTTTCGTCCACTCGCACGTTGAACTCGTTCTGTGTCTGGTGCGTCGGCGTGGTGTCGAGCGCATTATCTCCATTGCTATCGAACGCAGCCCCGGCTTTCGGGTATGTAAATTGAGCATAGGCGACCATGCGCGAATCGATCATGCCCGCTGGAATCTGGTTACCCGGGAATGGATCACGTATGTAGGAACCCGGGTTGTTCGGATCGGGTCGCGTCGTAAATGGATTGTAGATCTGCGTTGGCCAGTCACTCTCATCTCCGGCTAATTCAGCCGCGGTGGGCACCCTCAGAGAGGTGTTGCTCGTCTGGGTGTAGTTAAACCCCTGATATGCTCCGAAGAAGAAAGTCTTATTTTTTCCGTTGTATAACTTGGGAATGAAAACCGGGCCACCCAGCGATCCGCCATATTGGTTCTGGCTGTAATTCGCTTTTTGTGCAGTGGTCGGTAGAAAGTACGTACGCGCATCGAAAATTGCGTTACGCGCAAACTCCCAACCCGAGCCGTGTAGTTCATTGGTGCCGGACTTGGTAACCACATTCACTACGCCACCCAGAACGGCTCCGTATTCCGCACTATCCGTATGCGAAACCACTTTGAATTCCTGAATCGCATCCACGATGGGCGGAACAGCGTAAGTGCTGACAAAGCTTCCGTAGTTATTGAGCCCATCTGCCAGGAAGAAATTGCTGCGATTCGTCTGCCCGTTGATAGCTGGAAACGAGAAAGAGGCGCCGATCGCAACCGGAGCAGCGAAGCCCCCAGCGAATCCGGCCATGCTGTTTTGCCCCGTGCTGACCGGCGCCACCCCCGGTGTCAGCTCTAATAATTGCGTGAAGTTGCGACCGTTCAACGGGAGATCATTCACCTGTTTGGTGGTGATGACCGTACCCAGATTAGCGCTGGAAACTTCAAGCTCCGGCGCCGACGCTTGCACGGTCACGATCGCCTTCTGCGACGCGACCATCAAATTGAAATCGACCGTGGCGACTTGCCCGACCGTGAGTGTCAGCAAAGGAATGTTGGTCTCGTCGAAGCCGGGGGCTTTCGCGTTTAGCGCATATCGGCCCGGGGCGATGTTCAGTAGCGCGTAGGAGCCGGCACCGTTCGATTTGGTCGTGCTTGAAACGGATGTATCTATGTTTGACAGGGTAACGGCAGCATTTGGCACAACGGCGCCCTGCTGATCCTTCACAACACCGTTCAGCGATGCGGTCGATAGCTGGGCAAAACTCACCACGGGTATAAGGGAAGCCAGGCATCCCAGTAAACCCGCGTGGATCAAGCCGTGTAGCAAAACTCTGCGCAACAGCCCGGATACGTCCATGCGACCTCATTCTCGGGTTGATGAATCCCGATCGCGCGATTCTTAACGTTCTTGATCTACTTCAGGAAGGGCCCGGGGCTGCCAATGTGCCTGCTGGCTGCTTTGACGTACGCTGTAAAGACAACCGGAAAGAACAACGAGTGGTCGGCTCCAGCACCACAGGATGCATGAAATATAAGATTGTCTCCGCGACATGTCAAGATCATTTTCTTTTACTTTAGCGGTTTCGCTGCTTCTTGGAGCTCTGGAGCCTTATGGTGGCGGCGGCACCTTCAAGGCCGGCGAGAGCTGAATGGATGAAACAGGATGAGTAGCATGACCTTTCCTGCGCACAGAGAGAGGAATGCCCCAGCGATCACCTTGTCACCCGGGCGAACCCGCGGAGCATAAATTTAATGCCGGCCCTAGAGGGCGGATTCTATTGTTCGCAGACTGGTTTGGAAACGTGATGGGATTTATTGCGCATTTGGCTCAGCGAGAGAAGCATCTTACGCATGAAGGAATCTTGCGGAAAGATCTGCAGGTAGCGCTCAATTGTGGCCTGCGCGTTTGAATATTGCTTCAGATCCACGAAGCGAAGCACAAGCGTCTTTTGAATGATTGGATTGAACGGATCCAGCTTGATTGCTGTTTCAAGCTGAGTAATCGAATCCTCTTTTTGGCCTAGCTTCGCCAAAGCCTCGGACAAGTCCGCGTAGGCCGTGGCCTGAGGTGGGCCGAGTTGCGAAGCACGCTCGAGGTGATCGAGGGCCTCTTGAAATCTTCCGTTTTTCAGGTCTCTACGTCCCAGCGCGGCCTGCACCAGGCTGTTGTCGGCTTCGCTCTTGCTCAGCTGATCAAGCACTTTGAGGTAAGGCGCTACGTATTCCGGCTTGTAGGCCGCCAGCTCGCCATATGCCTGCAACAGAGTAAGCAGCGGAGGAGGATCGGCTTCTCTGCCGGGAACAGGATTAAGATGGAGCAGCCCGGGCGAGGATCCCGTCTCGGCAAACGCCTCATCCGGGAACGGGTCGTCCGGGCGAGCGAGAATGCGGTGATTTGTAAGGGTGGAGTGCGCAATGAATCGCTCATCCCGCTTCGGCATGTGGCACTGGATACAGTCATCCGGCGGACTGCTGCGTTGACGCGCCGCTGCTGACAGTTTGCAATCTTGATCTGTGTGGCAGGTAAGGCATTTGCGATTGAAGAAGGCCGGGGCTTCCTGGCGTGATGGTTCAATATGGGGATCATGGCAGGTAATACACCGCAGCCGGCCGGCACTTGCCCGATAGCACTTGCTCAAAGACATGGCGTAATAGTGTCCAAGATGATCGTCGCGTGGAGGAGATTCGCGCGTAGGTGGAACCATGAGGATCGACAGCGTGTTGTCCAGCGGCGTTCCCGGGCGGAAGTCCTGGTAGGACTTACCAGGTTTCAGAATTCTTTCGTCTCCAATCTGATGGCATCCCATGCAGATGTTGTTCGCCAAATCAGGAGTGAGCCGGGCAGGATTAACGATGGAGGGATCCTTGACCCGGCGGTCGGGCGAACCTTCCATGACACGCACGTGTGAGGCTCTGGTCCATGACAGTTTTCGCAACCGATGGCCAATTGCGAAAACGGCACTTTGTCGAAGCGCCCGTTTGTGTTCGCAACCGGCTGAGGCCGGCCGCTATGGCAGAAAATGCATCCCGGCAGAATGGGGCGGCTGAAGGCGTAGTCTGCAAATTCGTACCCTGGCGCAGGTCCCCAAGTCATAGGCTTGGTATACAAGGCCAGAGGAGCCTCAAACAGGTAGTCGCCCCGCTTCACGATCGCTCCGACTACGTTTGCTCCCGATCCGACAATCCATTGCAGTTGGTGCGTATCCCGGAAGGATTCCTTTGCTTCTGCGTCTGTACCGGATTCGGTTTGATACAAGTGCCCGTCTTCGGCATAGGTGAATTCCGGCTCGCGTCATGAGAACATCTCCTTTTCGAACCTGATCCTGGACAACGTCACCGGCCCCATCCACGTGGCAGCAGGTCCAACGCCGCCCGGCGACACTCTGTCTCCGGCCGCCCCGGCAGAACAACCGGCCATCGTACGCAACATCTCCTTCAGCAACATTCAAGGGACGGTCACGACCAGCCCGGCGCAGCTGACCGAGGCTTCCGTCACCAGCGACTCCAGGCCGGGTGAGCGCCACTCCTGCATCACCTTCACTGCGTCGGCGGCGCGGTCATGGAGAACATCTCACTCGAGAATGTGCACCTCACCTTTGGCGGCGGAGGCACCGCAGAAGACGCCGCCCGGCGCGACTTGCCGCAGATAGCAGGCGAATATTTTATGATGGGGCCCATGCCTGCCTATGGGTTGTATGCCCGCAACGTCCACGGCATAACCATGCAAAACATGCGCTTTCAGGTCAGTACCCCAGACCTGCGTCCGGCATTGATCTTCGACCATGTTGAAGACGCTGCCATCAACGGCTTCAGCGTTCAAGCCAACCCCCAGGCGGAGTCAGTTGTTCGTTTCATCGACTCCAGGCAAACCCTCTTCACCGCGGTTCGAGTTTTGGGGCAAGTTCGGTATTTTTGCAGCTTGAGGGTGCAGAAAATGAAGCCATCATCATCGTCAATGGCGAAAGCATCTACAAATCTGATCTTTGCCAGGTGCGGCGATCCAACTACGCCAGCTTTACCCGCATCGGCAACACCCTGTACATGCACGTCCACTTTTGGCCGGGTGAGTATGTGGCCATCGGCGGCCTGAAGGTAAAAGTAAAAACTGCCCACCTGCTCAAGACCGGCGCGGATGTGAAGTTCACACAGGATGAGTTTCAGACCAAGTTCCTCGCTCTGCCGCAGGCAGCGCCTGACTATCCTGTAACCACGATAGTAATTGAGTGCGATGCAGAGCCAACGCAGGACATGGACTTCGTCCGGCGTAACAAACCCCGCGACGGCGTGTAGGGCTTCGCTCAGCGGTAGCTTCCCACGCCGGCGCGGTTGACGAAAGCGAGCCCGCCGTTCTTAGACAAAACTTTTGCCGTCTACTGCAAAGACGGAAGCACGTCGTCGGCTTGCACCGTCCAGTTCCCATTAACAAATTCGGGGTCAATATTCACGTCCTTGCAGATCCCCGCCTGGTATTTTCTCCGCCAGCCCCCCGGGGTCTCGCCGCAGACCTCATGAAACGAACGGGCAAAATGGTGCACGCTCTTGAAGCCTACTTTAGACGCGATCTCTTTGAACGAGTCACCTGAGTACTCGATCAGTTCCTGAGCCCAATGGATTCGATATTGCAGAAGATATCGCCGGGGAGAAACGCCGAGAGTACTCTTGAAACGCTGCCGCACGTGACGGTCCGATCGTCCGACAATGCGGGCCACCTGCATCAGGCTGCAGTCATCGGCATGGTGCTCCCGGATAAACCGCGCGGCTCGCTGCACGATCCAATCTCCCGCAGGCTCCTGCTCGATGGGGTAACTCTGCAGATGGTCAGGGCCGGCATGGTCGTTCCGCAGGTATACGAATAATAGTTCCGCCAGGAATGCGGAGCACAACTCCCGATACAGATAACCTTTGTGTTCCCCTTCGTGCCGTATACGCTCGAACAAATCAGCGATCCGTGGTTCGTTCTCTTCCACCAACGCATCGGCGGAAAGCAACAGCTTGCGTAGCCAACGGTCCCTTACAAGAAACTTGATGTCGAGGGTCTTCACCAGTGACGATGGGTTCAGAGCATGCATGCATCCGGGCTTAACCAGCAAAAGAGTACCGGCTGTGATCGGGTGCTCATCCTGGCCCACAGAAATGTGGCCTGACCCAGAAACGAAGTGGATCATCTGAAAATAGTCGTGCTTGTGCTTTGCCAGTCTCCAGTTGGGTTGATAGTCATAGCGCGCGGTCCAAAGCACTTCCACTAATGATGTCAACACGTGAGTCACCTCGGCACGAAATTATACGTGAATCGTTCATGGACAAGACAGCCTATAAAGCCGCGCCACCGCGTCCCTGGTGCCGGAATGTGCTCGATAAACTCTCCTCTTAAATTTCCGTTTGCGGCAAATTTTGACCAACTTCAGGCAAAGACATCTCGGCGAAACACTGAATATACTGAGTCGCGGCGGTGTAAATGACCACTCGAATGACACAAGCTGCATTGAAGTTAGTCGATGCTGGCCATCCGGAGTCCCAAAGAGTCGCAATTCTCGATGAGCCTCGTCGCCTTTCTCTTGCTTATGCAGAAATTCCCAAGCCAGGCGACGACGAGGTCCGCGTTAAGGTCAAGTGGGTCGGAGTGTGCGGTTCTGATGTCGAGTCTTATCGTGGCACCAGGCGGCCTGAATTCGTCACCTTCCCGGCGCGACTTGGACATGAGGTCGCGGGAGTCATTGACCAGCTCGGTCCGAATGTAGAAGGCCTCCGCGTAGGGGACCAGGTTACTTGCCGCTATGTCTGGGGAGCATTTGCAGAGTATGTCGTATGCCGCCCCTTCAATGTAAAGGTGGTACCGCCGTCCTTTCCCCTGATCGATACCAGCCTGATCGAGATCTTACCCGGCGTCCTCCATGCCGTAGAGATTGGAGAAATCAACCAGAGAACCTCGGTATTGATCATGGGCCAGGGTGTGAGTGGTCTGGTGCTGACCCAGGTAGTTCGCCTGCACAGCCCAAAAGCTTTGGTGGTCACCGACCTCAACGACCGCAACCTATGCTTGGCAAAGAAGTATGGAGCCACCCACACCTACAAGGTTCCGGCTGCGAACGTCCCTACCATGCAGGTTCTTGGGGCCGACTTTCCCGAAGGATTTGATGTGGTGTTCCCCTGCTTGCTGGAGGGAGATGGTATGGTGGATGCCATCGACTGCACGGCGTTTACCGGCAAAGTCGTGATGTACGGATGCATCGGCGTTTGTAACACCCCGATCGACTTTCTCAAGGTCCATCGCAAACGTATCGACATTTATTCCACCGAACCAAAACGCGACATCGATATGCGGCGTTTCTATGAGCAGGGCACGCAATTGGTTCTGGATGGACTAGTCAACACCGCTGAGATAGTGACTCACAGGATCCCCCTGAGCCGCATCGGAGAGGCCTTCGCCCTTCGCGACGACAATCGGAGCGATGCGATTCACGTGCTCGTCGACTGTGAGGCCTGAGCATGTCGCTTAACTCGGCGTTCGCGCTGGTGTTGCTTGCCGTCCTGTGTGGTCCGCCGGCGGTCGCGCAGAAGCAACCGCTTCTCGACTGGAAGAACCTCAGCAATCCTGTTCTGTCTTATCCCGACTGGTCGATCAAAGATTCCGCGATGGCCTATCGTAACCACGTCTTTTACGTTTTCTTCTCCGCCTTCTACCCCAAGGGAGGCAACACCATCTCCCACGTGGTGGAAGTAAGCACACCCAACTTCAAGCACTTCTCCGCGCCGATTCTCAACTTTGACGGTGAGGAAGAAGGATGGATCGGCATGTGCTCCCCCGATGTGCAGCTCTTGCGCGGGCAATATGTCATGACCCTTAACTCGTGGGGAGACAAGCCAGGCAAGCCCAATGAGCTCTTTTACATGACGTCGCCCGACCTGGTCCATTGGTCAAAGCGCCAGACGCTGGCCCTCAACCTGACCGGGGCCAATCGAGTAATTGACGCTGCCCTTGCCGCGGCAGATGGCGGCTACTACCTGATCTGGAAAGAAGGGCTGCCACACGGCAAAATGAGGCCCAGGCTGGCATTTGCGAAATCCCTGCAAGGCCCTTTCCACTACGTTGGCGACGGATACCCCGCCTTGCTCATGGCGAACGGCAAGGACGATGGGTTGACCCACGAAAACTACGAGTTTATTCAGGGTGATGGGAAGTGGTACCTGTTGACCACGGACTATACGCCCGAAGGGCTCTACCTATACACTCTCGAGCCTGGCTCCCGATGGCTCAAGTGGACCCAGGGCTACCAGCTCGACACGCCGCAGGAAAAGTTTAATACCAACAATCGTGACAATGCGGCGGCCATTTACAGCGCGCGCCAGTACGACGGCTATTACTATCTCATCTACGCCGGGCGCACGGAAGGCGAAACCTTTGCCAGGCGCGGTTGGAATCAGCTGGGACTGGCGCGGTCGAAGGATCTCGTACACTGGTCGGCCGCAGGTCTGCGCTAACCCTTCTATGGTCGCGTCTCTCGAGCGAGGTTTATGGTCTGACGGCGCCACAGGGTCCAGGCGTCGGCCAGTCTTCCCATTTTGATCCGGCCGTTCCCGTTTTGAAGCTGTCCCTTCCGTTTTTGCAAAGAGGGTAAACAGATCCGGGCTGCTATATCTCCGATACTAACCCTGTTGACGCGTCTGTCTCCGCTTGTTGACAGCGCGCTCGGAGCGAGAAAGGCTGCGCCGGTTCTGTCAGTCTTTCGTATCGCTTTGTTGCGCGGCTGATTAAGACGAAGACTGTAGATAGCGCGGGGAGGCCCAACCCGCTGTATGAACGCATCCAGCCGCTCGACGCGCCCACTCTTCAGCTTCGCTTGCAACCAGAGGCATCCAATCCTTAAGCAGATCGCAGGGCTGTTTCTTCTCTTGGTCTGGTTGAGCGGCGTGGTGCTTGCCCAGAGCCCAACGACCATAAGCGGCACGGTGTATATGCCGAACGGAACCGTGCCGCTGCCCAACGTGCTGGTCTATGTGACCAACGGTTCGGTCACGCTGCCGGCCTCGGGAGCCAACTGCACCTCGACATCGGTAACAGCCGCTGAGGGTTGTATCACGTCGGCGACCGTCACGCCGCAGGTGGTCACTTCGGGCACGGGTGTCTACGCCTATACAACTACCGCCGTCGATGGCAGCTTTACGCTGAGCGGCGTGCCGGAGGGCAACTCCTACACACTGGTGATTCAGTCCGGCAAGTGGCTCAACGAGTTTACCGAGCCGAGTTCGGGCACGCTTTCCGGTCCGATCTCCGGCCTGCAACTGAACATGCCCACCGCGCACTCGGCGACCGCCAATATCCCGCTGATCGCCATTCAGACCGGCAGCGCCGACGCGCTGGAGTGCGTGTTTCGCGATATCGGTGTGGCCACCACGGAGTTTACTGACGATTCGGTTGCCAGCGGCCCCTCCTTCGGCGGGCGCATTCATCTCTACAAGGGTAACGGCGCCGAGATCAGCTCAAGCACACCGTCCTATACCTCGTTGCAGACCCAGGCCAAGCTGAACAGCTATGACATGGTGATGTTTCCTTGCGAGGGTGGTGGAACCACTGGCGCAAGCTCCACCACGATTCCTTACCTGATCAATTACACCAGCCTCGGCGGCCGCGTGTTTACCACGCACAACAGCGATGCCTGGCTCGATACCGCCGACACGGGAACCAACGGCTACTTCTTTTACAGCGCGGGAAGCTCATCGCCGATGACCTGGGGGAGTGCCGCCAATTCGGTCACGCCCGACCCCGGGGAGGCCCTCATCAACACCAGCTTCAGCGACGGCAACACACTTGCTGGGTGGCTCTACGAGAATGGCTACTCATATGGAGCCAGCGGGAATAATACCGGCACCGAGAACGAAGTGGAGATCAGCACGCTGCGCTTCAACGTGGATACGGTCAACGCACCGGCACAAGCCTGGCTTAGCTTCCCATCACAAGACAGCCAGACCTACAACGTTGCCTACAACGGCGGCAGCCCGATCATGCAGTTCAGCTTTAACACTCCATGGGGCGCAAGCGCAGCCAACCAGTTCGGGCGTGTGCTCTACAACGAGTATCACGTTGAGAACGTCTCCGAATCAGGCAGCCCCACATTTCCCAGCGAGTGCCCCACGTTGAGCGGAGCCAGCCAGGTTCCGCAGGAGAAAATGCTCGAGTTCGCCATCTTCGATCTGTCGGCCGCGGTGACGCCGGTGGTTCTGCCCACGGCATCGATCGCGATCACGACCAACCCGAGCAATTCAATCTTCGACGAAGGCGACACCGACGACACCATCACAGTGGACGTGACCAACACCAGTTCGACCGTCGCGCTTCCCAACAACCTCACGCTTGCGGTAACGCTTCCGGCCGGGCTAACGGCCACCGCCATGGCGGACTCAAGCAGCGGCAACTGGATCTGCACGGTTGGTACGCTCTCCTGCACCAATGCCAGCGGCATTGCAGTCAGCGCGAGCGACGCGGTGACGATAACCGTGACTGTATCCGGTAGCGCTGCCGGCAGCGACGCGTCCGTTACCGGCTCAGTTTCGGCTACAGTCTCCAGTCCGAACTTCTCTTCGAATGTCACCAGTCCGCTCACCATTACGGTGGACCGCCACTCGGCCGTTACCTGGGCCACGCCGGCAGCAATCACGGTTGGCACTCCGCTTAGCGGCACGCAGCTCGATGCGGTGGGCAACACCGAGGGCACCTATGTCTACACATTGAACTCAACCTCCGGGACTGTCGTCACCAGCGGAACAGTGCTGCCTGCCGGCTCCAACACGCTTTGGGTCACGTTTACCCCGTCCGACCAGGACTCTTATCCAGGCACGGCCACAGCCAGCATCACGTTGACGGTCAACTCGGCCGCCGCCACCGCCGGCAATCCGGCCCCGGTCAGCGTTGGCAGCGAGCCGGTGGGCAGTTCCAGCAGCCAGAATGTGACCTTTACCTTCACCGGAGCCGGCTCCATCGGCACGCCGCTGGTGGTCACCCAGGGAGCCACCGGACTGGACTTCACCGACGGCGGCGCCGGTACCTGCGACACCAACGGGACCAGCTACGCCTACAGCATCGGCAACACTTGCACGGTAGCCGTGACCTTCGCTCCGCTTCATCCGGGGCTGCGTTACGGCGCCGTTCTGCTGGAGGACGCCTCGGGCAACGTGCTGGCCACGGCTTATTTGACCGGCACGGGAACCGGGGCACAGGTTTTATTTCCTCCCGGCACACAGACCATGCTCACGCCGGACACGACAACCTACTGGCCTGAGGGCCTGGCGGTCGACTCCCAATTCAATCTCTTCTTCGTCGATGGCAACTCAAATAACTCTGCCGGCGCGGTGATCGAGTTGCCCTGGCTGGGGAGCTCCTACGGGGCTGCGCTATCACCCCCCAGTCTCTATCTCCCCGGTGCGTCTAACTCTCCATCTGGAGCCATGGCCGAGGACGGGGCGGGCAATCTCTATGTCGGTTTGACAGATCACACGACCTCTACCGGCAGTATTCTCAAATTTCCGTGGAACGGAAGCGGCTATAGCTCAGCGATCTCGCTCGGTTCCGGCCTGGTCCTGCCCAGCGGGATCGCCGTGGACGGAGCTGGGAACCTTTTCTTCTCCGACCGTAGTGCCCAGCTTATCGCCGAATTGCCCTGGACCGGATCGTCAGAGAACAACGGATACGGTTCGCAAACCACGCTGGCCAACTCCACCGCTCTCGGCGGGAGCGTATTCCCGCAGGGGATCGCGGTCGACAGCGGGGAGAATGTCTTCTTTCTTGCCGCAACCTCGGGCACAACGGCCGAGATGATGAAGATTCCTTATGTTAGCGGGAGTTACAGCGCATCCTTCGTCACCATAGACAGCACGTTGTTTTCCCCACACGGCATCACCATCGACACCAACGGCAACATTTATGTAGAGGATTCCAACAATACCGGAACCTTGACTCCCATTTATGAGTACGTGCTGAGCAGTGGAACTTATGCCGCGCGGACGCAACTGTTTACCACTCCTTTCGGCGGTGGAGCGCCCATGACACTGGATGGGGCAGGCAATCTCTACCTGGATTGGAGCAACGGAGATGGCGGCGGCGCGATCTATGAGCAGAACCGGAATCTGCCCCCTTCGGTCGTTTTCCCGACTGCAACAGCGCATGGAACAGCGGATACGACAGACAATCCCTTATCCTTCACCCTGCTCAACTACGGCAACTCGAATCTGACTATCGCTTCGGGAGCGATCTCTACTGGCAGCGCCAGCTTCTCATTCGATGCATCGACATCCTGCGCGGAAGGTGCTGGCGGTAGCTTGGCCGCCAATGTGTCCTGCTCCTATGCCCTGGACTTTACGCCGGCGTCGACGGCTTCGATTCCAGGGTTGCTGCTATTGACTGATAACAACCTGAATGTCTCCGCGGCGACGCAATTGATCTCCCTCGGCGGAACCGGTACCGGGACGACTTCCATATCCTTCACGCTGCCGGCAAGCACCACACTTACCGCCGGCACCGTCGACGCGGCTTACAGTCCGGTTACTTTCCAGGCCATCGGCGGAACCTCACCCTATCGCTACACCATCAGCGACGGATTTCTCCCCGCGGGCATGTCCCTGAGCACCACGGGCTTGCTCACCGGCACGCCCACTGCGGGCGGCATTTTCTCGATTACCGTGATCGCCATGGACGCGGACTCGGTCACCGGCTCGCAGACCTACTCGCTCACCATACTCCCGCCCACCATCACCGTCTCGCCCTCGACCGCGACTCTGCCCGCAGCCGGCATCAGCAGTCCTTTCATGCAGAGTTTCACAGCGGCCGGCGGCACCAGCCCCTACACCTATGTCTCGACAGGCACCCTGCCCGCCGGCCTCTCGCTCAGCACGGCGGGTGTTCTTTCGGGCACGCCCAGTGCCAGCGGCGGTCCCTACACCTTCAGGGTGACTGCGACCGACAGCAGCACGGGAACAGGCCCATACAGCGGCAGCAGCACCACCTACTCACTCACCGTCGGCAAGCCCACGGCGACGATCACGCTGAGTAATCTGGCCCAGATCTACACCGGCTCCCCACTCTCCGTCACCGCAACCACCGTGCCCTCCGGGCTGGCTGTGAGCTTCACCTATAACGGCAGCGAAACCGCGCCCACTGCGCCGGGAAGCTACACCGTCGTTGCGATCATCAACGACCCCAACTACCAGGGTTCTGCCACCGGAACACTGGTAGTCTCCAAACGTACAGCGACAGTTACGTTGGGTAATCTGACCCAGACGTATACCGGATCTCCGCTCTCCGCCACGGCAAGCACCGTACCAGGTGGGCTGACCGTGACCTTCACCTATAACGGCAGCAGGACTGCGCCCACCGCCGGCGGAAGTTATACCGTTGTGGCTACGGTCACCGATAGCGACTACGCCGGCTCCGCTACCGGAACCATGACGATTACGTCGTTAATACCGGCGGTCCGTTTGTCCTCGAGCACTAACCCGGCGGTCGCGCAAACCGGGGTAACGTTTACGGCCAGTGTGAGCTCAACGGTGGGCACGCCAACAGGTACGGTAAGCTTCCTGGACAGCGCAACCCCACTAGGGCAAGGGACACTCACTGCGGGCGTGGCCGCGCTGACCACCTCATCTCTGACCGATGGCTCCCACTCGATTACTGCTGTGTACAACGGAGACACGAACTTCGTTGCCGTAGGCAGTGCAGCATTGTCGCAGTCGATCCTCGACTTCAGCCTGACTCCCGGTTCGGGCAGCGGCAGTGGATCCGGCAGCGGCGTCACTACCCAAACAGCAGAGCCTGGAGGATCGGCTACCTATCCGCTGAAGATCGTACCAACCGCGGGCACCATCTTCCCAACCCCGGTCCTGTTAACGGTTACCGGCATGCCGACGGGTGCTACGGCGATCATTACTCCGTCGTCGTGGACCCAACTCACCAGTAACTCGTGGACTTTCCCCGCAAACATCCCACTCACCAGCATCACGTTGACCATCCAGTTGCCGAGCGCTTCGACCAGTATGAAGAGAGAGTTTCCGGTCTCGGGGGAGCTTCCGCCCATGGTATGGGGAGTGCTGCTGTTGCCTTTCGCAGTCCGGATGCGCCGTGCGGGCAATCGACTGCGTGGGATTGTCTTCACGCTGTTGTTGACAGCCGTGGGCTTAGGAACCGTGTCGACTCTGAGCAGTTGCGGCACCGGCAACGGCTTCTTCGGTCACCAGCAATCGTCCTATACGGTAACTGTGACTGCCACTTCCGGTCCCCTTACGCGGTCCACCAACCTCACGCTCAACGTCGAGTAACCAGGAGAACTTGAGATGCGCAGTACGATTTGCGGAAGGCTGTTCCTTGCGTGCGCTTGCTTGTTATTTGGGCGGCACCTTTGGGGGCAGCAAGATGGTACTCAATCCCAGGCCTCGCCCAAACTGGAAGTGGCCGTTGTCTATAACTCGCTCCTGACCAACGTCGTGGGCGCCAACAGGTTCTGGATGCAGGGGGGCAGCATTCAGGTCGACGGACAATTCTGGCACGGCTTGGGCGTGGAGGCGGACATCTCCGGTTTCCATGCGCAGAATGCCAACAGCGCTGGGGTGGGGCTGGATATGGTGACCGCAACCTTCGGCCCGCGCTATGGGTGGTCGCCGGCGCATCACCGCTATGCCTTCTTTGGCCATGCTCTGGCTGGAGAAGCCAACGGCTTTGACGGCATCTTTCCCGGCGCCGGTGCGGCCTCCAGCAGTGCAAACAGTCTGGCGCTACAGATTGGCGGAGGCATGGACCTGCCGGTTAAGCATCGTCTTTTGCTACGCGTTTTTGAGGCCGACTGGCTGCGCACACAACTGCCCAACGCGGACGCCAACGTTCAAAATAATATTCGTCTGGCTGCCGGAATCGTCGTTCGGTTTCAATGAAGGCGTAATCACAGGAGTGATAATGGGGTGGTGGCCAGAGACGGGATCGAATCGCCGACGCCGGCCTTTTCAGGGCCCCCCTACCAATGGGCCTAAGTGGCCTAGAATCAGCGGACCTTATTGAAGCGAAAGCTGTTAGCGCATGACGACTTAGGATCGTTTGGGATCATTCGGGCTGTTTCCCTCCCCAGGTTGTTCCCGTATTGTTCCCGCGGACCTCACGACTCGTTTTCGCCCGGAGTTATGAGGGCCTCGACTTTCGCGAGGTCAATATCGATCGTGTGTTTTGTCCACCGCGAACCGGTGAGGCTCATCGGGAGCATGGATCCGAGATCGATGGGTAACCGTGATCGTTTGAACATAGTAAACGTATCGGTGAATAGTAAAAAGGATCAGGCAACGAGATCTGGATCTGAAGATCCTAGCCCCCATTTGTTGATCGAGATCCGTACCTTTATAGAGAGGATGGCGGCGGCAAACTGCCGTCGCCGTCAACCTACGGCTCACTCTCTCTATTGGTTTCGGCAGGTGCATCCACCGTGGTGTTCGGCTGAGAACGCGCGGTTTACGGCGAACGGATTGTCGTGACGCTGTCGCGACAATTGATGAAGCAGCCCTCTTCCGCAGATCAGGCATAGATTTGCCGTGCCGTTATATTACTGGCCTCAAGGAATCTTGCGCCCAAGCCGGGGAAGCGCCCGGATGGTGGGCTCGTGCGCTTCGCAAGAGCAGGTGGACTTAGTGGAGGAAGTTCAAGGTGTTGGACGAGTCATCGACGAAGTAGACGCCATCCCTGGCGGCGATCAGACCCAAGAGCGCTCCGTTTCCGGGAGGTGGGCCGCCGTTGTCATCCACCAGTTTGACGGCTATTTGTTTGCCGTTGATTGGGTTCGGGTACGGCCAGCAGCAGACGAAGACCGTGCCACCATTCACAAGGCTGCCGCCTGCAGCGACGGTGCCATTGAGCACGTTGGTTACAAACAGGCCGACCAGGTTCCCGCCGTCCACGGCAGTCATGTCCCATGGACCATTGATGTTATGACCCCAGAATGTTTCGATCACATCGCCTTTGCTGTTGAGGACGATCAGGCAACCGGCTGCGGCGGTTGCCGATGAGCCGCCTATCGTCGGCAAGCTTCCTACCATTACCAGGCCGCTGCGGAGTGCTACCTCATCGGCCAGCAAACGTCGCACCAGGCGCTCGGCATCGCGAAAATCATGCTTGCGTCCTTTGGGTGCGCGATTGGAAAAGGCTTGCGCCAAGTGAAGCCGCACAGAACTCTCCAGTTCATACCAGACCGGCTTCCAGTACTGCGCCGCGGACTCCATCACCGCTTCTTCTACTCCCTGCTCGCGCAGCCATTCCGACAACAAACGCAATTCGCTGGATGCGGTGCCGAATCGCTTACGCTTCACTCCCCAGTCCGCATCCTGGCTATCGATCACCACTACCATCAACACTTTCTCATGAACATCGATCCCTGCTACCCTGTGTGACATCGCTCCCTCCTAAACGGGCGAGGAAGGGTAGGACGCGCAGCTGATAGAAATTACGTACTGTCACGTGCTACTGCCCTTCCACTAGGTCAGGCGCGCACGCTCATCGGTTCAAAACGCACATCCCAGGCCACTCTCTGTCACGGTCTCAACTCATCCAGAGCGCAGGCTGCCTTTACCACTCCTCGCTACGGGAGCCTACCGCTCTCTCCACATTTTTCATCACCTTGGGTGGGCCCAAGGCCTATGATCCCTCTGTCGAAAAACCTCCACGAGAGGCCCGCTGAACGGCAGGTCCCTTGCGCTACGCTCGCAGCCCTACGACAATTCTGGGCGTGATTAAAAAAACTGCAGATTTATCGCCTTCGCTCGAGATGAAGGCGCTCATTGATCGGTGGCAGGGAGAGAGCTGAAAAGTGACAATGTTAAGACACTCCCTTTACAAGACTTTTGAGGCTTTGTCGGACACTACGAGATAGAAGTTCTGCTCTGCACCTGGTGTCCCTATGCTAGATCAATCCTGCTCTGGCAGGCATTCGATAGAACCGTCGCGCTTTTTTCGGGCAGATGAGCACACCCATCTGTACTTACCTTTTCGCCAGTCATGGTCATACAGGGTGGCTAAGAGGATGCTCGATGTTGTGCTCGCTGTGGTCATTCTTCTCTTGCTTTTTCCGGTTTTTCTGCTGCTGATGTTGTTGGTCAAATGCAGTTCTAAGGGCCCTGTTTTCTATAAGCAACTTCGTGTCGGGCAGGGTAGCCGGGGATTTCATCTTTACAAATTTAGAACGATGTTCGTCGGCAGCGACGCTATCTTAGCTGCGTTTCTCGCGACCGATGAGGAAGCACGGGAGGAGTGGGCGGAACACTACAAATTGCGTAGTGATCCCCGGGTTACCCGGCTGGGCGCGACCCTGCGGCGAACAAGCCTGGACGAATTACCGCAGATCGTGAATGTTCTTCAGGGGCATATGAGTTTCGTGGGGCCGCGCCCTATTGTGCATGATGAAATTTGGCGGTACGGACGAGCGTACGCGCTCTATGCTGCGGCCAAGCCTGGGATCACCGGCTTGTGGCAAGTGAGTGGCAGGGGGACGGTGTCGTATGCAACACGGGTGTCCCTCGACGTCAAGTACGTGACGACGTGGTCTCTTCTGCATGACTTGAAAGTGCTGGTGAAGACCGCGAGAGTGGTTTGCATTGCGGAAGGAGCTTATTAGCGAGTTACGAGCATCCGTTTCGCAGAAGCATACTGGGACACGGCAGCTGAAACTGTGCGGGATTTTACCGGCACGAGCACCCTAAGCAGCATCCCTGTGGAACACGCCGGAGTTCGCGCGACAATTGGGGAAAAATCACAAGCAGGAAAGGGTTCCCTGGCACCAGATTCCCCTCCCTACCACCATGTCGGCGGCGTTTCGCCTTCCGGTGCCTTGGTTCGCCTCGCGGGTGGTCGAGATGCAAATCGAGAAACTGCATAATCTAGGGAGCCACACGTTCTTCGCGGCCCGCGTGATACGAGATGAGCGCTGCGGCCGGGGCCAGCAGTTCTTTATGGTTCATGGCGTTTATCAGTCGCGGCGCTTGATGCATCGTCAAGAGCTCTGATTGATGGGCTGGGCCACATGGCGATGCCTGCACCTGACTGATGCCCACCGAGGCTAAGGCACTCAGTCCGAAGCCCCGGCCACAGTCGGTCGCATAGACAATGGTTACTGGACTTTCCCAGGTCGGGGTATACACATTGCAGTCGGCCCGGGTCAGCATCCTTTCCTCTCCCGAAAGCACATCGATGTACCCCAATTGCCAGCGGTGATCCACGAGCTTTCTAAAGGCGACGAAACGCTCGTCAGGAGAGACTGCCGGGGAATCGACGTCTTCCCGGGGTGAGGAGACTATTTTTGCCTCACGGGACAGCCTAAAGATACTTAGTCGATCGTTCAGCCTGGCGGCGAACATGATCCAACCAGAAGGTGCGTAGGTTACGCCGCGCACGTCGTAGGCAGGGCCAGTTACCCGTCTGGGCGGAATCTCCGGTAGTAGTTCCAAGCGGGCAGTCCACAGAGTTCCCTTTCCGTCTATCTCCCGGATAAATGCTACCGACTTGCCGTCGGAAGAAATGGCGGGAGACTCTGCATCGGAGATTAATAACCTGCCGGAAGGCATGGCTACGATTCGCGAGCCTGTGACGTCGGCCAGTTCCAGGAGTAAGACCGGAGTTCTGGTTGCGACGGCAATAGATAATTGATCCTGCTGTCCGTGGCCGGCGCTCCAGACTCCACGGAAAGATTGGTCGAGCACACGATATCCCTGAGGCAACATGGCGATGTATACATAGCCGGTGGAAGTTGGCTGGGGATTGCTGGCAAGGTAAGGCTGCATGCGTGCGGGTATGCGCCTGACCATTTCCTGCTTCAGGCAGCTGAAGTGGCGATGGTAGCCGAGGCCACCTGCGGTCCAGCCCGCGATCACAAGTGCGGAGAGAGAGACTAGTCGCAGCCCACCGGCTTTCAGGAGTTTTTCTCTGTCTGGCCACAGGCAGAAGAGGAACACGGCCCACAAGAGCAACCCGACCCACAAGCGCGCGAAAGCAAGTATCCCATCGGCGCGGTGAATGGGTAGGAACTCAACGATAGAAATGAGGCAGTATAAGGCGACCACGACTGCGGCAATGCTATAGTCCTGCCGCGCCAAAAGGACATCCATCAGCACAACGATGGAAAAGATCATCACCACGAAGTGATAGCTGGAGGGGACGGGCGATAGAACAAGAAGCACAAGCACGAAGGCGGCCCATTCGAGTTGGTTCGTTTGCGAAGAACTGTTTTTTATCTTGAGGACGGCAAGCAGGGGCACCAGTACCGCCAACTGCCACAGGGGATAAAGAACAGCATAGAGCGACGGGGCGTCGCGCCACGGGACTGGGTTCAGGGTGGGTTCGGCGATAAACAGCCTATGGAACAGAGCAGATCCTGATGCGGATTGCACGCTGTATGGGTCTAAGACTTCTCCTTGAAGGCTGCGGGGCAGAACCTGCGTGGCGTAGATATTCATTGTGTCGGTACCGAAACATAGATAGCCAACGCCCAGTAGAAGAATGGTTGCACATAGGATCGATAACGCAGGCCTCCATTCTCTTTTACAGAGAAAATATCCAGCAAAAAGGAGAGGGTAGATCTTCAATGATCCCGCGATGGCGAGGCAGATGCCACAGGCAATCGGCTTTTGTTGGCGATGGAAGTAAAAGGCGGCGAGCAGAAGAAGCAGTATGAGAAGGTGCATCTGTCCCAACAAAAAGCTTGTCCGTAAAGGGAAGATGGCCAATAAGGCTAACAGCCAGATGCGACGCCTACCCAGGGAGGTGGTGCGGTTCAGCAGCTCTACGCTGGAGAAGAGGAACAGTACGTTGGCGAGGATCCAAAGCCTCTTCGCGACGATGGCTGGGAAGATGGAAAAGGGCACCACGGGAAGAGCAGAAAATGGGGTGAGGCCGGCAAAGCCCACGAGAGGCTGGTCCAAACCCCAGTGATCCTTAATCCGCTGGAGCCAAATCCAGTCGTAGATTCGATCGAGAGGGTACCCTTCGCGGAACAGGCGGGCAGTGAGATAGTAATTGGGAAAGTCGGTGTTCAGAATGTGCCAGCCAGGAAGGATTCCCTTCCATAGGAGAAGAGCGGCGAGGATAACGCAGCAGGCGATCTCCAGGGTTGGCAGGGCGCCAGTTAAAGAGACGGCTGATTCTGGCATCGCCACGGTTACGGTTCGCTCTGCTGGACTTGACATGGAAACTCTTTCGCAGAATTCAAGCTTATTCCTGATGGTTGGCTAAAAAGGACAGGTCTGCGGGAAATGACAAGGTAATGACAGCCGGGTGACATAGTTGGGGAGTCAGGGACAGCCGGTCGCTCCACTGCGCTCTGGTGTACAAATGCGGCCTGCCGAGGGGACCGGTGGCGTTTTGGGCGGGCGAGGGTGAGGTCCGTGCCCCACATCTCAAAAGCCAGATGTGGGGCACCCTTTGATTGGTGGCTGAGAGAGACCAAGAACAGGTTACAAACCGCTGACATCCGTATGACAACTGCGCTTGGGTATGGATCTATTGTCCTATTCAAGCAAGGGGTGCGGTTTGGCCAAGTCTCGCAAAATTGTTTTTTTCTTTCCGTCGTTTGCCAGCTCCGATGCTACGGCGCCTTTGGGCATCCTGGCGGTGGCCACTCCTCTGCTACGGGCGGGGTATCAGATTTGCCTGATTGATTCTACGATTACTCCCAACTACAAGAAACGCGTGCTCGAAGAAGTACGCGATGCGCTTTGCCTTGGTATCTCTCTTGTGACCGGACCGATGATCCGGGAGACAGTGGAAATTGCTCGCGCCATCAAGGAATGGAATCCTGAATTCCCCATCATCCTGGGTGGGTGGCATCCCTCGCTGCTGCCTACACAGACGCTGCAGGCGCCTTATATCGACTACGTGGTTCGCGGGCAGGGCGAAGATTCGCTGCTGGAACTGATCAACCACATCGAGAAACGATCCGCGCCGGACTTTGTGGCGGGCATCGGTTTCAAGCGCGACAACAAATTGATCTTTACTGCGGAGCGGCCTTTGAAGCCGCTAGTTGATATGCCCCCGAAGGCGTATCAACTGGCTGACTTTGACGCGTACGAACGGTTGTGCGGAAAGCGGTGGGCAATGTACACATCCAGTCTCGCCTGCCCTTTTAATTGTGCCTACTGCACGAATGCGGGCGTTTACGGACGGAAATGGAACGCTCTGCCCGCGGAACAGTTCGTGGAGGAAACAGTCGATCTCAGCCGCAGATACGGCCTGGAAATGCTGTGGATCGTGGATGACAACTTCCTGGTGGATCTTGACCGGGCTCGCGCAATTTCTGAGGGGTTGGTGCGGGCCGGAGCCCAGTTCAAGTGGAGCATTCAGGCGACAACTAATCTTACGGCGCGGCTCACAGCGGAAGACCTAAAGCTGCTGCATAGAAGTGGACTGCACCAGATCTGCCAGGGCGCCGAATCAGGGTCTCGTAAAGTCTGGAAGGCCATGAACAAGGACTTTCAGGATTTCCCCACAATTTATGAGAGTGCGGCTCGATGCCTGGCGGCGGGGATTCGCCCGTCGTTCAATATTATTTTCGCGTTTCCGGGCGAAGGAGCTAAAGAGCGGAAAGAGACGATCAATTTTGTGATGGACGTGTGCCGGCGGTTCCCCGGAGCGGAGTTTTGGACGAATATCTTTACTCCCTATCCGGGCGCTCCCATCATGGACAAGGTTGCGGAACTTGGCATCGAGACTCCGGATTCACTGGAAGGGTGGGTCGACTTTTTTCCGCGTTATACGAAGCTTCCGTGGTTGAACGGCCGCGATCATGAAGAACTGCAGATCATGCGCGATTATCTTCGTATTGCCTTCGATCGCATCCCGATTTCGGCCGACACGCGCAAACCGATTACCCGGCTGGCCCAGAAATGCATCTCGCTCCCCGCACGCTGGAGGCTAGACCACGGCGCTTACCGCTTTCCGGTCGAGCTGTGGCTGAATAAGAAATTGAAAGCGAAGGCCGCAGCATTGAAGCCAGCCGTCGATGCCAAGCGGCTGGAACCAAACATCGTGGAGGCCACATGCTGACACGGAGAAAGGTTATCCTCTTCTACCCTCCGTATGACGGGCCGCCGCTCGGCGCGCCGTTGTGTCTGCTCGCACTTGCCTCTACGCTGCGGCAGGCCAACTTTGATGTGGTGGTGATCGACGCCACCATTGACCCTGACTATCGGACACACATCGAGTGTGAAAGCGTGGACGCGCTTTGCCTGGGGATCTCCGTCCTTACGGGGCCTATGATCCGGGGCGCAGTCGAAATAGCCACGGCCATCAAGAGTGACGTTCCATGGTTACCAGTTATTTTTGGCGGTTGGCATCCAACGCTGCTGCCCGATGAGACCTTGAGTGAGCCCTTTGTTGATGTGGTCGTCCGGGGGCAGGGCGAAGTCACCCTGGTTGAAGTGGCCGAAGCTCTGCAGCAAGAGCGTTCCCTGGACGGGATCGCCGGAATTTCATGGAAGAGAAATGGACAACGCACACACAACCCGGACCGGCGTGTGGAACCCCTGGATGCGCTTCCTATTCCTGCGTTTGACCTGACGGATTTTGACGCCTACGAGAGGCTCAGCGGGGCGAGAAAGATTGGATATGCCACCAGCGTTGGGTGCCCGTACGCGTGCAACTACTGCACCGACATGGTTTTCTACAAGCGTCGATTCAATGCCCTCCCGGCTGAGAGAGTGGTTTCTGAGCTGGTTGAGCTGGTCACCAAGTATCGCCTCGAAGAAGTCGCCATGCTCGACTCGAATTTTCCCGTCCATCTTGCCCGCGCGCTCGACATTGCCCGCGGCATCCTGGCATCGGGAGTCAAGTTCCGATGGACCTTTCAAGCTTCAACGGACTTCCTTTGCCGGATGAGCGAGGAGGAAGTTTTATTGCTGGGCAAGAGCGGCGTTTCGCATATGGGATTTGGCACTGAATCCACTTCGGAGTCTGTGCTGAAGCTTATGAACAAGCGCCACCAACGCGTCAACGAGATGTATGAGACGGCGCGCAAGGCGAACCTGGCCGGCATTCGGGTTACGTTTAATTTGATCTTTGCGTATCCCGGGGAGACCGAGGCGGATCGCACGATCACATTCCAAACCATGAGCGATATTGCGCGGCAGTTCCCAAATGTAAGCTTCTCTCCTAATATCTTCACTCCTTATCCGGGCATTCCTATCTGGCCGCAGTTGCGGGAGCTGGGCGTGCCCGAGCCACACTCCCTGCTGGAATGGATGGATATGCCGCTAGGTGCGAATATGCTTCCCTGGCTAAAAGGGAAAGAGCTTGCGCGCCTGGAGCGGTTGGTCGAGTACTTCTTGCTCAATAGCCAGATATGCCGGCAAAGCGAGAAAGATTCGCAGCTGCGGCGTGCGGTTCAATTCATCATTCGATCGCCCATCCGTTGGCGGCTGAATTCAAGTCATTGTTCTTTTCCCTGGGAGCTTTGGCTTGCGGCTATCTCTGAGCGGCTCGCTTTGCGTCGCTCGCTGGTAACTGGCCAGGAACTTCCCAAACTGCCGGCAAACGCTTGTTAGCAATGATGAACGACTCGAGGTAACTTGTGGCGGATGTTCTTCTGGCGCACTCCTATCATCTCCCCTACGACGCGAAGCAGGTACGAAAGATGCAACCGTACCCGCCACTAGGGACTCTCTACGCGGCCACGGCGCTCAGAGAGAGTGGTATCTCGGCTGCCGTCTTCGATCCCATGCTGGAAGATCCAGTGCGCGGCTTTCCGCAGATGCTGCGGCGGCAGAAGCCGAGAATATTTGCCATCTACGAAGACGACTTCAACTTTCTTTCCAAGATGTGCCTGACGCGCATGCGCGAGTTGACCTGGCAACTGGCGCATGCGGCACAGAAGGCAGGTGCGATTGTGATCGCTCATGGTTCTGACGCGACCGACCATGCCAAAGAATATCTACAAAATGGGGCCGACTTCGTTCTGGTGGGCGAGGCAGAGCAGAGCCTGGTGGAACTATGCGCCTCTATTCTGGCCGGCAGAGAGCTTGCTACCAATATCCCCGGGGTTCTGCATCTCGACGGTTCGGGAAACCTTGTCCGCAGCTCGCTTAATTCATCGCGCAACACAAATTGGAAGAACCTGCGACGACCGGCGCGCGAGTTGATCGATCTGGAGCCGTACCGCGAGGCGTGGGTCTCGGCTCACGGTCACTTTTCCACTAATGTTGTTGCCAGCCGTGGATGCCCTTACCGGTGCAACTGGTGCGCCAAGCCTATTTCCGGAAACAAGTTTCAACTTCGGCCTGCCGAGCTGGTCGCAGACGAGATTCGTGAGCTGAAGGAAGTTTACGGAGTGGAGCACATCTGGTTTGGGGATGACATCTTTGCCCTCAACCAGCACTGGGTACAACAGTTCGCAGACGAGGTCCAAGCACGGGGATGTGCACTGCCGTTCAAGATTCAGTCTCGCGCCGACCTGATGAGCCCGGAAACGGTCGCGGGCCTTAAGCGAGCGGGGTGCGCTGAAGTGTGGATGGGGGTTGAGTCCGGCTCGCAAAAAGTGCTGGACGCTATGGATAAGGGGTTACGCGTAGGGGAGGTAGAAACGGCGCGCGCGCGGCTTGGCAACGCGGGTATTCGTGCCTGCTATTTCCTGCAGTTCGGCTACCCGGGAGAGCTGTGGGAGGACATACTGAAAACGATCGAGCTGGTGCGAAGCACGCGACCGGATGACATCGGCGTCTCGTTCTCCTATCCCCTGCCTGGGACGGCATTTTTCGATCGGGTGCAGGAACAGATCGGCTCCAAGAGAAATTGGGCCGATAGCGACGACCTGTGCCTGATGTTCAAGGCGACCTACAAAGATGAGTTTTACCTGGCTCTGCGCAATGCCCTGCACGCTGAGGTAGATTCCTGGCACAGTAACAGCGACGCATACTGGTTCTCTCTTTGGGAGAGGGTAATTGCACTGGAACAGAGCAGCAGGAATTCTGAGGCGACCATCTTCACCCAGATTGGAGAAGCCGGCAGAGACCAGCTGGTGCAGCTGCAGGTATCAGGAGGCTCAAATGGCTGAGCTTTTACTCGCACACGGATACTTTCTCTACGAAGATCCTAAGGAGCTTCAGATCATGAAGCCCTATGCGCCGCTGGGTATTTTGTATCTTTGCTCGCACCTCAGGCAGCAAGGCTTCGACGTTGAGGTATTCGACACTACCTTCTCCAGCCGGGAGGCACTGTTTCTCCATCTGCGCAGCGAGAAGCCTTCCGTGTTGGGCATCTATGCCAACCTGATGACGCGCAAGAACGTTGTCGAAACGCTCAAGGTTGCGCGCGGGGCAGGCTGGAAGACGATTGTCGGTGGTCCTGAACCCGGGGCTTATGCGCTTGAATATCTGCAGGCCGGCGCGGACTTTGTGGTGTTTGGTGAGGGCGAGCTTACGGTGGGTGAATTACTCGCGGCCCTCCGCTGTGGGGTGACGGACTACTCGGCCATAGCGGGCATCGCCTACCTGGATGGCTCCGGGCGAATGTATGAAACCGCGCAACGTGGCCAGATTGCCGATCTCGATGGACAGCCCTGGCCGGCTCGTCACGCCATCGACATCCATCGTTATGTGAAGACTTGGAGAGACGCGCACGGTAAAGGATCGGTCAATTTCATCACCGCACGCGGCTGCCCTTATAAGTGCCGCTGGTGCAGCCACCAGGTGTTTGGGCAGACACACCGCCGGCGCAACCCGCAGCTGGTGGTGGACGAAGTGGAATGGCTGCTGAACACCTACACCCCGGATATGGTTTGGGTCTCAGACGATGTGTTCACCATTAACCACCAGTGGCTGCGCCAGTATGCGGCGGAGATGCGCAGGCGCGGGCTGCGCATCCCGTTCGAGTGCATCTCGCGCGCAGATCGCCTCAATGCGGAAATGCTTGATCTGCTGGCCGAGCTGGGCTGCTTTCGTATCTGGATTGGTTCGGAAAGCGGATCGCAACGAATTCTCGATTCCATGGAGCGTGGAGTCAAGATCGAACAGGTACAGCAGGCGGTTGCTATGAGCCGGGAACGCGGTATTCAGAGCGGAATGTTTTTGATGTGGGGTTATGAAGGAGAAGACCTGGAAGATATTGAGGCTACCATCCGGCACGTGAGTATCTCGCAGCCGGATATCTTCTTTACGACCGTCTCGTATCCGATCAAAGGAACGCCTTACTACAAGAAGATGGCAGACCGGCTAGTTCAGCTGCAGCCGTGGGCGACCAGCTCTGATCGCGAGCTGAAGATCAAGGGACGGCATTCACAGAAGTTCTACAGCTATGCCGATAGGCTGCTTAGGGACGAAGTGCAGCTTGCGCGGCTGGCCGGAAGCGATGCGGCAGACTCAGAAAACGCAGCCAGCCTTCGCCATAGCATTGAGTTGTCGCGGGCGGGATTGCTCTCTTCAGTCTCGGAGGTGGACGCATGACCGTCAGCAGCGAAGCTGAAGAGCAAACCGTGCTGGCGTTTGACAGCCTTGCCGCCCGTTACGACGATCTGTTTACCCGCTCCATGATTGGCCGTGCGCAGCGTGGAGCGGTATGGCGAGTGCTGTTGGAACAGTTCGAACCTGGCACTCAGATTCTGGAACTCAATTGCGGCACGGGCGAAGATGCCCTGTTCCTGGCACAGCGTGAGGTTTCCGTTTTAGCTTGCGATGCATCGGAAGCAATGATCAAAACGGCTCGGCATCGTATGCAGAGCGAAGACCCGAGTGCGCCGATCCAGTTCAAGCTGCTGCCGACGGAGCAGCTGTCGAAGCTTCGCCCCGAACAACTGTTCGATGGGGCTTTATCGAACTTTTCCGGATTAAATTGTGTTGCCGACTTGCATCAGACGGCCCGCAACCTGGCTGCCCTGGTAAAGATGGGTGCTCCCGTTTTGCTTTGTCTTTCGACCCGATTCTGCCTGTCAGAGATGTTGTGGTTTCTTTTCCATGGTCAGGCGCGAAAGGCATTCCGGAGATTTTCAGGTATCGCTAACGCGAAGGTCGACGGCTTTACGGTGAAGGTGCATTATCCGACCTTGCGAGGGGTGAAGAAGATGTTTTCTCCGTATTTTTCTTTGCGTTCCTGCACCGGGATCGGCGTAGCGGTCCCGCCTTCGTATCTGGAACCATGGGTTCGTAAATGTCCGCAGGTGCTGAGCGTTCTGTGCTTGATCGATAAGGGCATTGCTCGCCTTCCCTGGTTGCGCACGGTTGGGGATCACATGCTCATCCACTTTGAGCGGGTGGAGGGATGATGCTCGTGAGCCCGCAAGCAAGTGTGAAAATGAGCCGCAATGGAGAGCAGAGCACAGGGATCGGGCTGAGATGCCCGCGGTGCTTCGCTTCGATCGGCATCCTGCAGGATGAGGCTGCCACGCCGTTTGACTGCCAGATTTGCAAGTCAAGGATGGCTTGCGAACAAGGTATATGGAAGGCACTGCTGCCGGAGCGCGTGGCTCGTTACGCGCGCTTCGTGCAGGATTACGAATCGATTCGGGCATCTGAGGGCCGGGGAAGTACCAACTCCGACTATTACCTGGCGCTTCCCTATCGCGATCTTTCCGGGCTTCATAGTTCTCAGTGGGCCATGCGCGCGCGCACGTTTCGCTACATCGAGCGGGAGATTGTGGCGCGTATCGCGACTGTGGCGCAGAGCAGGCTTCGCATTTTGGACCTGGGCGCGGGTAACGGATGGATGAGCCATCGTCTCGCTCGCTTGGGCCACAAGCCCGTGGCTATCGACCTATTGACCAATGACCAGGACGGATTGGGCGCGGCACAGCACTATAAGCAGCGGCTGCCCCGCATGTTTCCACGGTTTCAGGCGGAGCTCGACAATTTGCCCTTCTGCGGTGGGCAGTTTGATTTGGTGATTTTTAATTCCTCGTTTCATTATTCGGAGGATTACGAAGAGACATTTGCGGAGGCGATTCGCTGTACGCGCGACCGCGGTATCGTGCTCATCGCCGACACTCCGTGGTATAGCGATGAGCTGAGCGGGCAGCAGATGCTCGAGGAGCGCCGCGCCTTATTCATCAAGCGTTATGGGTTTCCTTCTGATGAGCTCAAGAGCCTTGAATTCCTCACCGATGAGCGGCTTGAGAGCCTGGAGAAACGCTTCGACATCGAGTTTCGCAAGCTTGAACCGAATTACGGTATCCGGTGGCGCATGCGCCCGCTGATGGCGAGATTGCGGCACAAGCGCAAGCCCTCCCGCTTTAGGATCTACGCCGCCAGGATTGTCAAATGATTATCCTCTTTCATCCCCGAGCCACGAAGCCTCGCAATTGCCGGCTTCCGCTGGCGGTGTTGGCGCTTGCGGCGGTGTTGGAGGACCGTGAGGAATACAGGATTATCGACGGCAATCTGGAAGACGATCCCACGGGAGCGATCATAAGCACGATCGACATGTGCCAGGTGGAGCTGCTTGGTGTCTCCTGCATGCCGGGGCCACAAATGGTATCGGCTATGGAGACATGTCGCGAGGTGCGACGATTGCGCCCATGGGTGCGGATCGTCTGGGGCGGCTACTTCCCTTCTCTTTACCCGGATACTGCGCTGAATGCGAGGTACGTCGACTATGTGGTTCGCGGCCAAGGGGAGGATACTCTGCTGGAGCTTATCGACGCGCTGCGAGGAAAGCGGAGCCTGGAGTCAATTCTTGGGCTGGGTTACAAGGACGCATTTGGATTCCATCGCACGAACCCGGAGAGGCCGATGAAGGGACCGGATGAATTTCCCTGGTCTCCGTTTCATCGTCTCCCGGTTGAAAAATACCTGCGGCCCTCATTTTTCGGGAAGCGCACGGCCGTGCATCATGCCAGCATTGGGTGCCCTTTCAACTGCAGCTTCTGCGGCGTTCATGCCGCGTATGGCCGGGCAGAGCGCATGGAGTCTCCGGAACGGACGGCGAAGATTCTTAACTACCTGGTGGGTCGATATGGCGCCGATTCGGTTCAGTTCTATGACATGAACTTCTTTCTGCGTGAAGATCACGCGCTCGAGCTGGCTGAGCGAATGGAGTCGCTTAACCTGCGGTGGTGGTGCGAAGCACGGGTGGATATCATGTCGCGCTACTCCGATCGCACCCTCGAAGCAATCAAGCGGGCGGGGTGCGCGATGATTTTCTTTGGAGCGGAATCGGGCTCCGATTGGGTGCTGAAAGAGATGCAGAAAGGCATCACGACGGAAGAGACGTTGGCCATGGCTCACCGTACGCGCCAGTTCGGCATTATCCCCGAGTTCTCGTTTGTGATCGGCAATCCAGGAGATCCGGAGCGCGATACGCGGGAGACGGTGAGCTTTATCCGCAAGCTCAAGAGAATCAATCCTGATTCCGAGATTATTATGCAGCACTACACACCCACGCCCCAGCCGGGAAAGATGTACGGAGATGTTGACAGCAAGATGGCGTTTCCCGATAGTCCTGCAGGTTGGGCCAGCAAAGAATGGCTGGATTACACGCTTCGCATCGATACCCATGCTCCGTGGTTGAAAACCAGGACCAAGAAATTGATCGATAACTTTGAAACTGTGGTGGCATCGCGGTGGCCTACGGTGCAAGACATTCGCGCTCCTCAATGGAGCCGGACGCTGTTAAAGGTGCTGAGCTGGTGGCGGTACGCGCTGCGGGTTTACAGCTTCCCGGTGGAATTGCGGTGGGCCAACAACTTCATCAATCTGCGCAAGCCGAAGCGGGAGAGCTTATGAGCCAACTCGCTTGCTCGACGGTGTTTGATAGCTGGGCGGAGGTTTATGACAGCCAGCCGAATCCTCTGCTTTCCCTGGAACAGCGGGTGCTCGGTTCTCTGTTGCCGGATGTTCGCGGCCTGGACGTGCTGGATGCGGGGTGCGGTACAGGGAGGTGGCTGCAACGCTTAGCTGAGAGGGGGCCGAGACGTTTGCTCGGGGTCGATATCTCGCCTGAGATGCTGCTTGTGGCCGGCGCCAAGGTTGGCAGCAAATGTGAGCTTCAGCTTGGGTGCTGCACTGCTTTGCCATCCCACAACGGGTCCGCCGACCTGGTGCTGTCTTCTTTCGTCGTCAGCTACGTTGACGATCTGGCGGCTTTTGCGCAGGAGATTGATCGTGTTGCCCGACCGGGCACGACCATTTTTCTCAGCGACATGCATCCCAGCACTGAGGCGGCCTGCAGGTGGAAGAGGTCATTCGCGGCGCGAGGTTCGCAGACCGCGATTCAAGGAAGCGGGTGGTCTTTGGAAGCGATCACGCGGATCTTTCTGGATCGTGGATTTGAGATGCTTTCGCTGCTTGAACCAGGCTTCGGCATCGAGGAGCGGCAGATCTTTGAACACTGCGGCCGGCTTGATTTGTACGAACGAGCCGCGGGTCTCCCGGCGATCTATGTGCTGCAGTTACGAAAACGGCCAAGCGCGGCGCGGGTAGCCAGAGTTGTGCAGGACGTTGGGGGATCTATTCGTCTTAATGGAGCGCGCTGCGCTATGGGCCCGGATTCAGCCGCATCGGCTTCTGTTTCGATCGCCGGTAGATATATTCATTCGCTACGAGACCGCTCGTGGGTCGATAAGAAGTTTGACTCGCTCTCGGGAATTCACCTTGACCTTTCGGGCTATCTTTTGCTGCCGGGGTTAGTTAACGCCCACGATCATCTGGAATTCGGCCTCTTTCCTAATATCGGTGATGGACCTTATGAGAACGCGGCACAGTGGGCAGAGGACATCCACTCCAACAGAGCAGGTTTGATTGCACGGCATCGCATGGTACCCAAGCAGGTTCGGCTGTGGTGGGGCGCCCTTCGCAACCTGCTGTGCGGTGTCACTACGGTTTGCCATCACAATCCGGTTACCCCGGAGCTACTTGACCCCTGCTTTCCGATTCGGGTGGTCTCAGAATTTGGCTGGGGGCATTCGCTCCAACTGGAGCCGGAGCTGGCGAGCAAATTCGCAGCCAGCCCGGCTCACCTGCCGTTCATCGTGCATGTTGCGGAAGGGGTGGATGAGCGGAGCGGGCAGGAAGTCTTCGAGCTTGAGCGCATGCGGGCCCTCGATCAGCGGACGGTGCTTGTCCACGGACTTGCATGTACTCTTGAGGCTGTGTCGCTGATCAACCGGCGGCTTGCTGCTGTTGTTCTTTGCCCCACATCGAATCAGTTTCTTTTCCGGCGGTCCCCCTCGCTTGCATTCTTGCGTTCGCTCGACACTGTGGTACTGGGAAGCGATTCGCCGCTCACCGCGGCCGGTGATCTGCTGGATGACATTCGGTTCACTTGCAAGGAAATTGGCGTTGATGCGAACTCTGTTTATGCCATGGTGACCAGCCGGGCAGCTGATGTTCTTCGCTTGCGGCAGGGCGAGGGCCGGTTGTGGGCCGGCTCGGTTGCAGATTTGATTGCGGTCCACGATTTTGGGCTTTCTCCTGCGGAGACTTTGGCTCAGCTGACTATCGAAAGAATCGAATTGGTTATCGTTGGCGGGCGACTTCAGCTTGCCAGTTCACGCCTTTTCGAGCGTCTTCCTCGCGCGCTTCAGCAGGGGATGCAGCCATTGGAGCTGGATGGGATCGTGCGCCGGGTTCGTGCTCCCATTGATCGGTTAGTCGCCGATGCGGCGGAGGTTTTGGGAAGCGAGCTTTGCCTCGGCGGAAAGAGAGTGCGTCGTGCCCCTGCTGCATGAGGAGGGTGTGGAATACTCCCAGCTCGAGTCTGAGCTGAAATCCCTGCCGATTTTGATCCTGAATGTCCATAGCCATTGCAACTGCCGGTGCGTTATGTGTGACATCTGGAAGCGCGAAATCCGTGAGCAGGTGAAAGTTGAGGATTTCGAAAGGCATCGCGCTTCGCTGCGCAATCTCGGCGTTCGCCAAGTTGTTTTGTCCGGCGGGGAACCGCTGCTGCATGGTGACTTGCGCGCACTCTGCTGCTTCTTTCGGGAGGAACATATCCACCTCACCCTTTTGACTACCGGCCTGCTGTTGCTCAAGCGTGCAGAGGAGGTGTCAGAACTTTTTGATGATGTGATTGTCTCGATTGATGGTCCGGGAGAAATTCATGATGGCATTCGGCGCGTACGGGGAGGATTTGAGGTAATCAGCCGAGGCGTCGCGGCTGTTCACTTCGAGCGACCCGATCTGCGAATAGGCTGCCGTACTACCGTTCAGAAGGCTAATCATCTTTATCTTCGCGCTACCGTGAGGGCGGCCAAGACGGCCGGATTTGATTCCATCTCGTTTCTTGCGGCGGATTTGACATCGGAGGCGTTTAATCGGCCTCTGGTTTGGCCAGGAGAGAGGCAGAGCGAGATTGCGTTGACGGTAAGTGAGGTTGCCGCCCTGGAAGAGGAAATCGAATTGCTGATTCAAGAACATGGCGAGGATATTGGCGGGAACTATATTTTGGAGACGGAGGAAAAGCTTAGGCGGATTCCTCGGCGCTTTCGCGCGCATTTAGGGTTGGCGTCTTCCGAATCGCCTGTCTGCAATGCGCCTTGGGTTTCCGCGGTTGTGGAGGTAGATGGATCGGTGAGGCCTTGTTTTTTCCATCGCGCTGTTGGGAGTGTTGCTTCTTCCAGTTTGGAAGAGGTTGTAAATGGGGAGAGAGCTCGGAAGTTCAGGGGGTCGCTCAGGGTTAGTGAGAATCCAACTTGCCAGCGGTGCGTTTGCTCGTTGAATTACCGGGATGCGGGTTGAGCATAGTGTCGCACCTCCGGCGCTCTTCGATGTTATGAACACCGTGAGAACCATTGAAAGGGAAACGGCAGGTCCCGATTCGAATTCGCTCAGGACAGGCTCTCTCAGATTTCACTTTGCCCACCTCAATTTGGGGAAATATGCGAACTGCACCGAAGCCGAGAAATTGTCTACTCTGCCGGGCGCGAGCAGAGGCGCCTTCCACGCTTCATACTGGGCGAAGCCGGTGAGCTCCAGGTCATTTTTGAGCCGCTTGACGACTTGCAAAGAGAAGTCGTTCTGGGTGGTACCGCCGGGTAAGAAGCCAGCGGCGACTTTTGCATTGCGATAGCCGAACTGGATGCTTTCCTTTGGGCTCAGCCAGTAGGTCAGCCACACCTGACCTCCTTTCCCTTCCCGCCCAATCCAACTTCCCAGAAGGTTTCCTTTGTTGGTGTAGCCGTTGCGATACTCGCCCTCCCAGTAGACGAAGTGGCCTCCATTGATGGTTCCGGCAGGCGTGTCTGTGTTGACACCTTCGAGGCGCAGGTCGAGATGGGGAAGGGTGGGGAAATGTGAAATATAGATACCGGGATTGATGGCAGCGCGACGAGGAGCATCGATTGGGGAAGCGTCGTCGTGCACGATGGAGTCGGAGTAGAGGGTCACCCACTTTTCCAACCCCGGGAGGCGCCAGTTGAAATCGAAGCTGGAGTGACGTTCTCCAGGATCGTTCCTTGAGAACTTTTCGGAGACTGGAACATTGCTGAAGCTGGTGAAACTATGCCAAAAGGAACCAAAGGTGAGCGGCACGTGACCTTGACCAGCAAAGATGATTACGCGGGAGAATCCGAATTCCAGGTTGCTGGTGGGCTTGAAACTGAATTTCTGCGCCTGCACCCAGGGCTGATTGGGATACACCCAGCCCTTCAGATCGCCGAAGAAAGAGTCGTAGCGAAAAGGACCGGTAAGCCTGGAAAGCAAGGGGATGTAAAGCGGCTCCACGCGATTGATGCGCAAGGCATAGATGGGTTCCGCATTGTTGCTCCAAGCCATGCTGCCACCTTGACCCGGCCCCCACCAGTCTTCCGTCTTGCCTATGGAAATCTCATTGCTTGCCAAGTGAAAGGAAGCGTTTGCGCTAAGTAACCGAAAGACGTCTGTTTGTGGTAGAGGCTGCAGCTCAGAGGGCTGGATTGGAATTTCATCCGCCTCTGAGATCGCGTCGAGCGCCGATTGAGAATCGGGTGCGCGGCCAGGAGCATGCTGATATTCGCCTCTCAGCTCGAGTGAGAAGCGTCCCTGGAAGGCATGTGCGACAAAACCATCGATCGCATTGAAGCCCTGCTGGTAGGGACGCCCGTAGTCATTGATGAGCGTCTGTCCGAAATGGGCTGAATCCGTGAGAGGGCGACCGGTGACGGAGAGCGATCGAGTGTAGAGTTCATCTAACTCGACGCGTCCAGTGCCTTGCTGCGTGAGCTCCGCGGCGAGCGTGGTGAAGATTCGCCTGGCTTCGGAATCAGCGGGAGCCAGTTCGATTTGCTCCGCGGTGTGTTCAAGAATGTGCAGGGCACTCAGCCGTGTCCATGGCCTCAAGCCTAGATAGACAGTGTCTGCATAGCCAAGGGCGTAAAGCCGGTCGAAGGCAGGGTAGATCCAACTATCGAGCGGTATGTAAACTGAGCCGGCAGACCCTCTGCTTTCCTCCGGGTTGAGCAACGGAACATGGGTACTGTTTTGCGGGCTGGCTGCGGCCATCGCCGTCGTCATGGCGAGAAGCAGCAGCAGCTTCCGTCCGCGAGCATTAAGCCCTCGGCGCACTGAGCCTCCTCTGATCGAGCCACCAACACAGACCGTGCCACATGGTGTTGGGCAGGGTTTGAAGATGAAACGCGATGCGGAAGACAACATGAAACATGTACTTGGCATAGCGCTGCGAAGGCCAAAACTTTCTCGTTCGACGTGACTTGGTGGCGTCTTGTCCGGGAGCGCCGAGAGCCGGCAGCCGAATAGGAAGTAATGCGCTCGCGAGGATGAGGCATCGATCCCGGCGCGACTGGAGCAGGGCGAGGTGCAGCCATACGCCATGCTTGTTGGGGAGAAACATCGCGGTAAGCGGGGATTGGGAAAATCTCTCCAGCCAGCGCGCAACAGGCCGGGGGAGGTTGGTCAATTCGCGCTCCACTGCCGGGGCGCAACGGCAGTGGAACCACTCGCGAGCCAGCCAGAAGGAAATTGCCTGCAAAGAGCGCAACGAATCGTCATGGAGTGCCAGCCAGTCTTGCCAAAACATCTCGTCGTCCGCGCACTTATCCAGGAACCATGCCAACTCATAAACGTGGTGTATGACCCAGTCTCCCCGCTGGAGATCGCGCAGAATGTGGAGCGCGTTAAAGGCAAGATTGTCGATTGGAGACAGGGAAGGAAAGCTTAGGTCACCCAGTTGCCGGCCAATTCTGCGCCCCCAGAATTTGTCTACTCCTGGTATGGAGAGACGAGTGGTTGCGGGGTTCCAAAAGCAGAAGTGTATGTCGATGGCCGGCGGCATTTCTGGGTCGTAGAAATTTCCTCGCCAGTACCACGCTCCCTTTCTTGTCATCTCTGGTAGGTGATCCGCGGGAAACTTGGCTAAGGTTTGATTGGTTTCGTATCCCAGGCCTTCAAGGGCGGCTTGCGCGGCAGGAAGCGCTTCTGGTGGAGAGTAGAGATCGATGTCCGATTGCATGCGGAGATCGAGGTCCTCAGCAAAGTCTGGATACTGAGCGAATCCCTTGATTACCAGGTGTTCGACACCGGCACGCTCGAATGCCTCGGCAATTTCCCTATAAGCGGTTTCAATGCGATGCTCGCGCAGTCTATTGTCGGCAAGGTTCTGTTTGACGCGTGAGAGGACCCAGGCGGGAGCGTCGTTCTGGCAGGCCATAACCAGAGGGAGCGTGAGGTGAGCGAGATCGCAGAAGGTAAGTAGTTCTTCCCACTGCGCGTCCCTAAGCTCCCAAATGCCGATGGTTTCGGCGCCCCGCAATTGCAGAGCGTCGAGTACTGCAGGGAAAAATGACGGTTCGAGACCGCGGCTCATGTTCGGCTCCGGATCAGGTCTTCAAGCCGGGCAACCGCTTCCTCCAACGAGCGATAGCGCAACTCAAACAGCTGTGCGTTGAGCAGTTCGCGAATAGAGGTTGCCTGTATCTCGTCGTTGGGTGCGATGCCGGCTTGAGACTGGTTGGCCCATTCGAGCGCTAGCTCTCTGCAGCAGGGTACGAGCTCAGCTCCCTCAGATTCGCTTCGGTTGAGAAAGATGATGTACTCCACGGTGGAGTGCCGCGCTGTCTCCAGGTACGGCATGAAGGCGGTGGGAACTTCAATGGAGGGCTTTCCCGTAGCCCGTGGAGTAGGGCTGAAACCTCGCAGCTCCGGGAAGAGCTCGATGGCAGAAGGGCGAAAGCGTAGTTGATGGGAATTGCCAACCACGCAACGGCTTGCTCCCTTGCGCACCAGGTAACTTGCGTCGTCGGAAATATATTTCCACCCGGCACGAGCACAGGCAAACGCTAGTGACGATTTGCCGGCTCCGCTATTTCCGCAAAGCAATACTCCTTTCCCAGCCAACTCGACGCAGGCTGCGTGCAGCGGTGTCACATGGCGCGCGGCCAGCAGGCTCAGTGCGATAGCTTCGAGAAAGTGATAGCGCAGATATGCTTTGTACTGCATCGCGTCGCGGTTGATCCATGCGAAGGCAAAGCCCTGTCCACGATCGCATACGGCGAAATTTTGTGCGTCAGCTACTACGGATAGAAGGTGACCCTGGCTGCGATAGATAGGAGGCGGCGGACACCGTCCAGAGCCGGCTTCAGCGAGCGCGATGCGGAGCTCGACAGCAGGCTCGGAGAAGGCTTTGGTGAGCCCACCCCAGCTGTCTTCGGCGGCGAGCAGAACTCCCTCCGCATTGGTTATAACCTCTACTGCGAAACCGAGCGGGCAGTAAATTTCCCGCAGTGGGAGCTCCACATTGCGGAGCAATGGGTCGCCTGCAATCGCCGGTTCGATGACGTCGGTTGCGGTCACGGCTTTAACTGACGGCATTTGATCCTCATGTTTGGCTTAGTTCGAGCCATGCTGTGGGTTGGCAGCCTGGTCTGATTCGTATTCGTCGCCGCTGTATGCCTTGGGGTCGCCAAGACTCCCGGCGCTGGGCAGATCGCGGAGGTACAACACGATTTGCCAGATTTCCTGGTCGCTCAACGTTTCCTTGGACGCAGGCATGCCCGATGGGAAGATTCCGTTATCGATGATCCATTTCAATTGGCCATCGGTGTATGCCTGCACTTGAGGACCGGCCAAAGATGGAATTGGGGGCGACATGCTGGCGGCAAATGGCACCCCGGTATTTTGTCCGTCTCTTCCGTGGCACTCAACGCAGTAATAGCTGAATACGTGCTTACCGGCGTCGACATTTCCCTTGGTCGCAGGAATTGGGTTCTTATTGGACCTGCCGCCCACCGTAATTCGCTGCTTCACGAAATAAGCAGTCCTGGTTTCTATTGGACCTGGAGGCTTTGCACTGCATGCGATCATGGTGCAACAGCCGATGAACGACCAACCGAGAAGGAGCAGCCAGGAGCCCATGACTACTTAGCCTTGACCTCGACCGACAACACCATCGACGCGTGGCCCACTCCGCAGAAGTGGCCGCATTGCCCGTGAAATGTTCCGGTCTGTTGCGGAGTCACATCGACCTTTATCACCCTCCCCTTGGGAAGGGTTACGTTTACACCCAGCTCCGGAATCACCAGACCGTGGGTAACGTCATCAGAGGTGAGGGCGAGTGTCGTCTTTTCTCCTTGGATAAGGGTTATCTCTGACGGGGTAAAAGAAAACCTTTTGGCGTGGATCTCAATGACTTGCGGGTGATCCTGGGCATGGATCGCGGGTATTGCGTAAGCCGCGAAGGTAAGGATAAGTATGGCTGCAGACTGGATAAGCTTCTTCATCACTCAGGTTCCTTTGATGTAGTCGGGTTAGGGTGCCATGAACTTTAGAAGTGCCTGCTCGTCTTCACGGGAAAGACGGGCACGCGTGCGCATGTGCATGAGAATGGTCCCGGTGGTTCTGGGTGAAATGCTCATTGGCGGCTGATGACAACGACCGCAGTTCTGAACAAAAAGGCGTTCTCCGGCGCTTTGCGAATTTGCTACCGGGGCGGCCTTCTTGGGACCAGGTGTGCTGGTTCCGGCAAACAGCAACACCGGATATAGCAGCCACGGCAAAGCAGACAGCCAAATGGCGTTTAGGGTCGATCGAGACATTACTTCCTCCCCGGCCAAAGCGGCCATATAAAACGATAGGTAAGTCCGGCATTCCAAATGTTTGCGTTTGCCTGCTGACTGAACTCGCGGCCATAGCTTGAGATGAGCCTCAGGTCATCGCGAAAGTAGTAGTTCAGACCGATATCAAATCGCTGCGTATTTTTGGTCGGCAGGCTATTGCCGCCACCGTTCAGCGGATGGAATTGCTGCATCCGGGGTACGAGTTGCACCCGGCTGAAAAAAGCATGCGCTGGGGAAACCTGCGAGAGCCTGTAAGCTGCCTCGAGCCAATACCCCTCGCCGTTGAAGCTGCGATCAAATTCCGCTTTCAGATCAAGAGGAACTTTTTCCGGCTGCCAGGAGACATAGGTTCCGGAACTATTGATCTGGTGTTGCTGAAGGGTGTGCTGCAAGGATTCCCCTATCTCCAACCGAGCAGACTTCAGGAAGATGCTGGTGTCGCCACCCACAAGCCGTGAGGCCTCGAGTTGGTTGATGCTGCTTCGGGTGGAGAAATAGGCAGAGTACTGAATGCTATATACCGGAGTTTCATAAGCATTGCCGCGCAGCATGACTCCATCAGCGATTCCGTTGGGACGTGTGCCGATGACGTCAGTGATAGGCGTGTCCTGTAGATTGCGAATCCAGAGAGGCGCGAGGCGTTCGTTGTAGAGCCCATAGGGCAAGAGGAACGCTCCTGCGGTTGCGATGACGTGGCTGTTGGCGAGCCAGTCCAACTGAGCGTAGTCCACAGACTTGAAGACCTTGCCTTTGAATGGTCCGCTCGTTTGGAATTCTCGCTGAAAAAAGCCGAAGAATTCCTCTCTGGATTCGAGCAAGACGTGGGAGCCGAATGGAACCAACAGAACTGTTTCCACCTGCGGCTCAAGCGACGTCACGCCGCCGTGAACGTTGTGGACATACCCCATCGATCCAGAGAGCACGGGGATATAGCCGGCATCGGATGAGGCTGCGTCGGGGTTTTGTGCGTGGACCCAGCATGTTGTGAATAAGATGCAGGTTCCAATCCACCATACCTTCATGATTACTTTCCTTCTGCTCGCAGAGGCTGCCGGCGAGTGTGGGCGCAGGTCGCGCCGCTCCACGCGCCGATAGATTGAAGTATAGGAACGGTACGGCTTGGGAATGTACGCGAGATGTCATCGCTTTGTCATTTCGGGCCAAGCCCCGCATTATCTGCGGCGAGGTGATCTAAGGTAGTTAAGTCGGAACGAATGTCTCCGAATGTAATTGTCACCAGATGACAAGTTTTGGACATTAACCCCACTTAGTGAAGTTGTTGGCACAGATACTCATGACGAAGAAACAACTTAGACATTGGCTGGTTTTGCTGGGTGCGGTCGCGGTCGCGGCTGCTACGCACTGCCAGGCGCAACTGGGAAGCCCCCTCGGTGATACCAGTGGATCGCAAGGACCGCTCGCTTGCGACGATCGCTTTTTTCTGTGCGCGCCTCAGACGACACAAATGAGTCCGGGTGCGGCACCCTACAATAATCCGGCCGCTGCCGCGCAGTACAACTCGGGGGGAAGGATCGATTTACCAGAGGCGGATACGCGCTATGACTTTGGCAACGGCCAGCCGTTAAATCTGAGTTCACGCGATTACTACCAACGTCAGAGCGGGCCTCCCTTGTCTACAGCGTCGCCCGTTCGCTTTCGTCCCGAACCTTTGACCGAGTTTCAAAAGTTTGTGGCGGCCGACACGGGGAAGGTCTTGCCCATTTTTGGCGGCATGCTCTTTCGCGACGTGCCGGCTACGTTCGCTCCCCTCGACCGGGTACCGGTACCGGAGAATTATGTTGTCGGCCCGGGCGATGAGTTGCTGTTGCGTGCCTGGGGCAGCATTGCCTTCTATCTTCGAGTGACGGTCGATCGGAGTGGGAGTATCTATATTCCGCATGTGGGTCTATTACAGGTTGCGGGAATCAAGTTCTCGGAGTTGAGAAATTACCTGGAAGGACAGATCTCTACTTCGTTCAAGAAATTTGATTTGAACGTAGAGATGGGCCAGTTGCGGGCCATTCAGATTTTTGTCGTCGGAAGAACAAGGCGCCCTGGGAGCTATACGGTCAGTTCCTTAAGCGGCCTGGTGGATGCTCTCTTCGTGTCGGGTGGTCCTGCGAGTACAGGATCCATGCGCCAAATCGAGGTGAAGCGCGGCACTTCCATCGTTACGCGACTCGACCTCTACAGTTTTCTGCTGAATGGCGACAAGTCAAAAGATATCCCCCTGCTGCCTGGGGATGTGATCTACGTTCGCCCTGCGGGACCTAGGGTCGCTCTGACCGGCAGCGTAAGCCAACCGGCAATCTACGAGATTCGCAGCGGAGAGACGGTGGGTGATGTGCTCGCCATGGCCGGCGGATTAACGTCACTGGCGACGCTCGAGTCAGGCGAACTGGAGCGCATCGATAGTAACGGTGAACGTCACGTGATTGAGATCCACTTCAACGCGGCGGGTCTGAAGATGCCGCTGGCTGATGGCGACATTCTCCGGGTCTTATCGATTGTCCCAAAATTTGACAACGCGGTTACGTTGCGAGGCAATGTCGCCAATCCGGGGCGCTTTGCCTGGCATGCGGGCATGCGCATCACCGACCTTATCCCAAGCAAAGATGCTTTGCTTACGCGGGATTACTGGAGGCGTAAGAACAGCCTGGTGTTTACCAACCTGGAGGGGCAAACACAGACTCCCGACGCTGGCTCCGGGCAGGCCCCGGGCGCCCGTGGGGTGGATTCGTCCCGCACTGTCAACCGGGATGAGGATGAAGGAAATTCCGCGACAGCAGCGGCCGCCAACAAGCCCGAAGAGAAGAGCGAGGCTTCGCCCGGGAATCAGACGACGGACAAGGGCGAGACGAACGGACAGCTGGGCAATGGAGGAAGCATCGCTTCGGAAACCGGAGCGCCTTCTGAGCGCTTCCCAGTCACGAACCGCGTTGGCCAGCGGGTGCCGGAGATCGACTGGGATTATGCGGTGGTCGAGAGGCTGAATCCCAACGATCTCGCGACTTCACTCAAGCCGTTTAACCTGGGCCGAGCTTTGCTAGAGAAAGATGAGAAGGACAATCTTGAGTTACAGCCCGGGGATGTTGTCACTATCTTTTCGCAGGCGGATATTCATGTTCCTCAGACGCGGCAGACCACGTTTGTAAGACTGGAAGGGGAATTTGTATCCGCCGGCGTCTACAGCGTTCAGCCTGGAGAGACTTTGCGTGAACTGGTCGAGCGCGCCGGGGGGCTCACCAGCCAGGCATATCTGTTTGGCTCGTCGTTCACCCGTGAGTCTACGAGACGGCAACAACAGGCGCAGCTGGACGAATACACCGCTGACCTGGAAAGAGACATCGAACGCGCCGGCGCAACACGTTCGACTTCCGCCGTCAACGTGCAGGAAGCGGCCACGGTGTCAGCGAGCCTGGAAAGTCAAAGAGCTCTGGCCGCTAAGCTTCGCTTGTTGCGGGCCAGCGGAAGAATCGTACTCGATATTGCGCCGGGGAGCACCGGCGTAGAGAACATCCCCGACCTTCCACTAGAAGACGGCGATAGCTTTGTGGTTCCTCCGAAACCGGCAAATGTAAAAGTGGTGGGGGCGGTTTATGACCAAAACGCTTTCATCTTTGAAACGTCGCGCAGAGCTGAGGATTACTTGCAGTTAGCGGGCGGGATTGCCAGGAGCGGCGATAGCCGGCATACCTTCATCATCCGGGCTGATGGCTCGGTGGTGAGTCGCAAATCGAAGGCGGCACGCGGTGGGTTGGAGAAATTGAGGATGAACCCGGGAGATACGGTGGTGGTGCCGGAGATCGTGGATAAGACGACACTGCTGAGAGGCCTCACGGATTGGTCTGCGATCTTCGGACAGTTTGCGTTGGGAGCTGCAGCTATCAATGTGCTGCATTGATCGGATCGCGGGGAAAGGATCGCTTAGCCATGCAACAAGCGGAAGCCGGTTTTCTCAAGATGGTGGTTGTTGTCGCACGTTCGCGTCGGACGCTCGCCCTGACTGTATTTTGGACGCTGGTGATTAGCGCCGGGCTGGTTATGCTCATACCGGTCAGCTATACGGGCACGGCGATCATCCTTGCACCCCAGCCTTCATCAGGAGCGACGGCCCTCCTCAGTCAGCTTGGATCCTTATCGTCTTTAAGTCCGGACCTTTTGGAAGGCGGAGGAGTGAAGACTCCAGAAGAGACGTATTTGGGGATTCTTAGCAGCCGGACGATTGCCGATGAAATGATCCGGCGATTCAACCTGCAGAGTCTCTATCGAACCAAGCGCATGGTTGATACACGTAAAGTGCTGGCCCGGCATACCCGGGTCGAGGGCACAAGAGGGTATCTCATCCGCATTAACGTGGATGATGAGTCGGCCAAGCGGGCGGCGGATATGGCGAATGCGTACGTTGATGTTCTTTATGGGATCAATGAACGGCTGGCGTTAACACAAGCGTCGCAGCGGCGGATATTCCTGGAGCGGCAGGTCAACGCGGAACGGGATGCACTGAGCAAAGCAGAGCTGGATTTAAAGCGGGTGCAGGAGTCAACCGGGGTGATCGAGATGAGCGCCCAGGCGGAGCTAACGCTGCGCACCATCGCTCAACTGCGGTCTGAAATGGTGAGCCGCCAGCTGCAACTGGAGGAACTGCAATCGGTCGCTACCGAACATAACGAGAAAGTATCGGAGTTGGAAGCCGGTATCGCGGCTCTGCGTGAGCAACTGAATAAGGCCGAGAAGGGGACTCATGGCTCCGACACCAGCGACTACTTCCTCCCGGCGGGGAAGGTACCTGCAGCCGGGTTAGAATACGTGCGCAGGGTACGGGACTTGCGCTACCACGAGGCCTTGTTCGAAACGCTTTCGAAACAGTATGAGATGGCTCGCATCGAGGAGGCCAAAGCGCCTCCCCTGTTGCAAGTGGTGGATCGGGCCGTTCCACTCGATCGAAGAACCTGGCCACCGCGAACTTTGCTGGTGCTGCTCGCCGGGCTTTTGTCAGCGGTATGTGTGATTGGCCTGGCTCTGGGGAAAGATGCCTGGGCTCGCGCCCGTGTGGAACCCCAAAATGCGGAGCAGCTGGCCATCCTGCGAAACGTACTGGCGCAACGCGGTGGCCGCGTGCAGAGCACTGCGGGGAGCGGGCAGCCGTGAACGTTCGCGTGGCCACTGTGCTTTTTGCGCTGGCGATTGCAGTCATCCCGGTCGGGGTGGCGTCGAAGTTTATGCTGGGCTTGACGGGCGCGATATGGATTGATCCCACGCTAGTGCTCGCCCTTGCGGCGCTCCTTGCGCTTTTTCCCCGTTGGGGAGACTTTTTAGATGGAGGCTTGCGGCTGGCTGTTATTGGGGCGGCTGTGCTTTTCTTTCTAAGTCTCGCTTGTGCGCTCTCTGGAGTGATCTTTCGGCCGCCGGCGTCGCTCTATACTCTGCTACGCGAACCGCTTCGATTATGGCTCAACCTGTGCTGGTTTCTGCTGAGTTGCTGGTTTTTGGTATATAAGCCGCGGGTCATTCTGCGCTCGTCTATCTTTGCTGTTGTGTTCGGGCTCGCCGCCGGCATCTATTTGCAATTGGTTGCCGTTGGCTTGGCTGCGGCGCCGGCATCCGTGGTTACGTATACGCGCTCCTATTTCTTTCGACAGGCGATCTGGTTCAATGGGATCCCCATCCCGCGTATGGGCGGACTGTTTTTTGAGTCTCCTCCGTTCGGCCTGTTCATGTTCTCGATGCTGGTCGTTTTGTTGTTCACCCGGGAGCCCGGACGCTACCCCAAGTGGACTGGGTGGGGCATCAGCCTTGCCGGTTTGGGTATGTTGTTTTCTCTCGCCGACCAAGTGTTGGTAGCGGGAACGGTGGCCCTTCTGGCGTCTGTGCCGCAATTGGCGAAGAAGCGTCCGGAGATCATGCGTCCGTTGCTGGCTGTGGCCACCCTCGCGATTTGCGTTTTTCTGTTTCATTCGCTCTCGGTGAAGAACATCTCCTCCACTACGGATATGGTGACGGAGATCAACGGCGGTAGTGTGGGAGAGAGAAGTTTTCATTTCCGCTATGGAGTCTCTTTGCTCCAGGCCCATCCCGCAAGCACTCTCTTTGGCTTGGGCCCGGGACGCTATGGCGAGTTTGCGAGTGAAACGGGCGTCTATCCAGATAGCGTCAATATACAAATCTCGGAGCTGGAGATCCTGGTGGAGTGGGGCGTGATTGGGCTGGCGGCATGGATTGCGCTGCTTGCCTGTGTAGCTGGCCGCGCATGGGAGTTACATGGTGTTGTTGGAGCCGGTTTGCTGTTGGGGCTCATTATCGCCGACAGCTTTCAGGCCAATTGGAAGCATGAGGCGGCCTTTCTCGCAATCGCCGCTCTATGTACGCGGCGGCTCGCTGTTGGCTCTACTGAAAGCCGGCGGTTCGAGGATGTGACCGCGCTCTTCACCGTCATTGACGGTCCACGAGGTGTTCCTTATGGATGAAGTGGACGATGACCGGATTGCCGTCTCGCTTATCGTGGCGACGGTAGGCCGGGTACAGGAACTCGACCGCATGCTGGGGTCAATCGCTCGTCAAACTCTGAACAGCGTCGAGCTCATCATTGTGGACCAGAATGCCGACGACCGGGTTCTGAAGGTGCTCGAGAACTGGAGGCATACGATCTCGTATATTCATGTTCGCTCGGCAAGAGGCTTGTCGCGGGCGCGCAACGTGGGAATCGGTCTGGCATCCGGGCGGATCCTCTGCTTCCCTGACGACGACTGCTGGTACCGGGACGACTTTCTGCAGCAAATGAGTACATGGTTCGATCAACACCAGGATTACGACTTCTTCTGCTGCACCGCCCAGGACGAGAGCGGGCGGGAAGTTGCGGCGCGATGGCCGAGCCACTCTCGCGCTATCGATCGCGGTTCGGTTCTGCGCGCCTGTGCCAGCGCGTCTTTGTTCATCCGCAGAGCAGCGCTGGCGCAGATCGGCGGGTTTGACGAGCGAATGGGACTTGGAGCCGTATCTCCGTTTCAGTCTGGGGAAGATAGCGACCTTGCATTACGCTGCATGCAGCGTGGGGGGAAAGGATGGTTTGCCAAGCAGCTCTTTGTCTACCACCCGTACAAAGGCGGGGGAGAAGGGGCAAGTTCTCGCGCGCTAGGCTATGGCATGGGCTTTGGGTATCTTTTGCGAAAACATCGCTATTCCGTGTGTACATTGCTCTACCACGTGGCGCGGGCGCTGGGCGGGATGATCAAGTCGGTGATGTTGGCTGAACCTGGCAAGGCTTGGTTTTATTGGAACAGTGCTTATGGAAGACTGCGCGGATATTTGATGCTGTAGCTGCGACACTTCGTTACCAGCGAACTAGTTGGTTCGTATCAGGGCATCAGAGCGGTAAAGGCGCTTAGCTTGACAGCAGCTCCCGAATCGCCACGGCCTGGCGCTCGCCGAACCTGTGATGCGAAAACAGCGCGGACCGTTTTAGTCCTGCAGCGATCAGCTTCTCCTGGACCATGGTGGAATCCATTAGGTGTTCAATATGGGAGGTGAGCTGCTCAGCAGAGTGCGGGGAAAAGAATAACGCTGCATCGCCCGCTACCTCTGGTAACGACGCCGCTTGTGAACAGACGACGGGCGTTCCACAGGCCATCGACTCAATTACCGGCAGTCCGAAGCCTTCCTCAAACGAGGGCACGATGGTCATGAGCGCCGCGGAGTACAAATCGGCCAGCATAACGTCGGTGAGCCTTTCCAGCCACAGAACCTCGGCCTGCAGGCCCAAACTACGTCCATAATCCTGGGTTTGCGGCTTCCATTTGCAATCATTTCCCGCGAGGACGAGAAGCGGTGCGTCATCTCTCCTGCTTCGTAGCCGGGCAAGAGACTTCAGCAGCACAGTCACATTCTTGTTGGGTGCACAGTTACCCACAAACAGAAGGTAGGGGCGGGTTATGCCTAGTTTGCCGGCAACGCTGGAGCGCGCCTGGATTTTTTCTTTCTTGTGAAAACAGGAGGCGACACAGCCTGGAATGACCGAGATTCTGGCCGGGTCAGCATGCAGGTGTTCGCAGAGCTTCGCCTTGGTGTACTCGGAGGGCGTGATGATAACGTCGGCATTCCTGGCGGCAAGGTTCAAGAGCGGCTTGGCGTAGAGCCGGGACTTCCAGCTGCTACGATAGGTGGCGTCCAAGAGATGGTTGAGGTCGTGGATGGTGACCAGCAACTGGCGTCTCCACATAACCGGTATGTTGTAATGCGGCGCATACAAGGCAGTAGCCTCTCTGGCAAGCCAAGGCAACGCCAACTGCTCCTTGACTCCGTAGATAGGGGCGTCGCAGGTGATCACACGCTGGCAAAGGCCTGAGATCAGGTCGACATAACGCGGCTGAGTGATGCAGGTGAGAGAGATGTTCTTAAGACTCTCTCGCAGTCCTTGCAGCAGCGATAGAGTGTAGCGACCGATGCCGGTTCTTAACCAGCGGGCGTCGATGACCAAGCTTGCGTTCACCCAGCAACTCCCCGCGGTGCGTTTGAGGCTAAGCTGGGTTGCCTAAAGGGAGTTGGTTGGCGAGACGCCGTAGCGGCGTTTACCAGTTCGCGAAAGCCGTCGACGAAATAGGCAGAATCAAAGCGCTTGGCCCAATCGCTGATGAATATCGGATCGAAATGCCGCTCCTTCTTCTCGAATTCAAGAATGGCGTCGCATAGAGCACCGACACTCTGTTGCTGAAAGAAGATCCCGGTCGCTCTCCCGGCAAGGAGCTTTTCCCTTCCGGCCGCAATTGATTCCAGAGCACCCCCTTTTCCATAGGCAATCACGGGTCTTCCGCAGGCCTGTGCCTCAACGGGAGCCAAGCCAAAATCCTCATCGGCAGCAAATAACAGTGCCCGGCACCGGGCGTATTCGCTCCACAGCACATCGTTTTCGACGTGGCCGAGGAACTCGATGGTGCACCCGGCGAGGGCACGTAATTCGGATTCTTCGGGGCCCACGCCGATGATGCGCAATTTGCGTCGCAAACGATTGCAAGCAGCGATTAAGAGGTCGAATCGCTTATAGGCAACGAGGCGCCCGACGGCGAGATAACTGTCGTCCACGGTCGTTTCCAGGGATGCACGGGAAGTATCCACGGGAGGATAGAGGACCAGGCTTGGCCGTGCATAATATTGCCGAATACGATCAGACACATTCACGGAGTTGGCCGCAAATAGCGACACGCGCTGCGCAGCAGCGAAGTCCCAGCCTCTGACATAGTGGGCAGAGGCGGCGAACGCGTACTTTGCCGGACCTGAAAGGTCGTTGCGATACTCGTGGTATTGGTTCCATATATATCGCATCGGGGCATGGCAATAGCAGATATGGAGGGCCCCGGGAGCCACGATCACCCCCTTCATCGGTCCCGCATCGGAGGTGATGACCAAGTCATAGTCTTGCAAATCCAGCTGCTCTACGGCTATGGGGTAGAGAGGGAGTAGATGGCGGTGAAGTTTCCTCGACCAGGGGAGACGACCAAGAAAGGATTGGGTGATACGCCGGCCTTTGAGCTTAGGGGGAATCGATTTCGGATCAGCAATCAGAGTAAAAATGTCAGCGTCGGGAAACATGGAGGCCAAGGCTTCAAGGACGCGCTCTCCCCCGCCTTGCGTGACCAGCCAATGATGAACGATCGCCACACGCAAGTAGCACCTGCCGCCGGCAGCGTAGAATAACGACAGCAGCTCCGGACTTACCTTCAAAGCTTATTCCGAGTAGCCTTGGGGCTTTGTCCGATGATTGTCTCCTTTATGTAATTTTGGCCACCTGACAGCATGCAAAGTGGTTTTTTAAAGCGCTCGGCCGGCTGTCTGCGATTTGTCATCGGTTTGTCAATCATTTGTCATTCGACCACGCCTCCTCTTTCCGGTAAGGGCAAATTAGAGGAGAATCATTTTTGAGGCAATATGAGTGCGATCCTCGTTGTCGAAGACGATTCACGAATACAAAAGGCCCTTCAGCGTTTGTTCAGTGCGGAGGGGTATGAAGTAAAAACCGCTGCGGATGGCTCGTCCGGCCTCGAGATCTTCCAGGCCGGCTCCCTGGACGCAGTGGTCCTGGACCTGATGCTGCCGGGCTTGTCGGGACGGGAGCTGTGCAAGCTCATGAAACGTGCATCGCCGGATATTCCAGTCATCATTCTCAGCGCTGTGTCTGAAGTTGCCGACAAAGTATTACTGCTGGAGCTAGGCGCGGACGACTACGTGACCAAACCATTCAGCCCGCGCGAGCTTCTGGCACGCGTCCAGGCAGCTATGCGGCGGTCGAAACGATCGCTCCCCAATCATGCGCTTTCTTTTGGGGAAGTCTCGGTTGACTTCACACGGATGCAAGTAAGCCGCGCGGGCAAACTTGTTCCCATGACGGCGCATGAGTTTAAATTGCTGCGATTCTTTTTGGATAATGCAGAGCGAGTGCTTACCCGCGAAGAGCTGTTGAATGATGTTTGGGGATATAACTTTTATCCATCCACACGCACCGTAGACAACCAAATCCTGAAGCTTCGTCAGAAGCTGGAAGCCGATCCGGCCAATCCGGCGCACATTCGCACCGTGCATGGCATGGGATACAAGTTTGTCTATTCGCCGCAAGCCTAAGGGCGGCCGACCAAAGGAGGCGGAGAAACCGGTGGCGATGCGGATGCGCACGACCCTGCTCTTGTCGCTCCTGGCGGTCTCTTTTGGATTAACTGCGCTGAGTTTAATCGTGATTCATACCGGCCTGCAGAAGCAGATTCGCCTGGCCCTCGCATCGGACCTTCACCGTTCAATTGCCACCTTCCAAAACCTGCAGGGGCAGCGGCGGGAAATGCTGGGCCGCGAAGCCGCGTTGCTGGCGGATTTGCCTAGTCTGAAAGCACTGATGACCGTACTTCTCAGGTCCGCGCCAGGAAATGAACGTACGGTTCGGGATGGAGGCATTGAGTTCTGGAAAGTGAGTGGAGCTGCGTTCTTCGCGCTGGCGGAGCCCGGCGGGAAAGTGATCGCGCGGTATGAGAAGGGTCTGGCGCCCGATATTACGGAAGCCCCCACCGATTTGGGGAACGGCTTTATTGCTTCCTCGAGGCCACGCTATGTCTTGAGTGGGAATCGGCTTTATGAAGTTGTTTCCAAGCCGCTCTATTTTGGTTCGGCCGCTCAAGGCACGCTGCTGGGCTATGTTGCTATCGGTTATGCCATCGACAATCAAGTCGCACGCGAAGTGGGAGAAGCAGCGGAAGCCCAGGTGGTGTTCGTTGCGGATGATGGGTTGGTGAGCTCAACGTTAGACTCGAACCGGGTCAAAGAGTTCATGCAGCGCGAACCCACTCTTCTCCATGGCACCTCGGAGGAAACGGATGTGCGGCTGGGGAGCGAACGGTTCATGGAGGCGTCTCCGCTGCTTTCAGGGTCGGGTTCTCCGCGCGTGCGGCTGGTGGTTCTCAAGTCGTATGACGAGGCAAGCCGCTATCTCATCCGGCTTGACCGGCTGCTTATCGGCCTGGGTGTTTGTGTTTTGTTCATCGCAGGGGTGCTGGCGACCTACATATCGGCCACGATTACACAGCCGCTAGAGGCCCTGGTGGCCGGCGCTCGCGCGCTGGGCTCAGGAAATTTCGAATATGAATTGCAGAGCCGGGGGGCAAAGGAGCTGCGTGAACTGGGCGCGGCATTCGATCAAATGCGTCTGCGACTGCGACGAACGCAGCAAGAGCTGCTGGAGGCAGAGCGCCTGGCAACCATCGGTAGAATGGCCAGCTCCATTTCTCACGACCTGCGGCACTATCTTTCTGCTGTTTATGCCAACGCGGAGTTTCTGGGGTCGTGGTCGGTGGGACGGGAGGAGCGGGCGGAGCTGCTCTCCGAAGTGAAGATGGGAGTGCAGGGCATGACGGAGCTTATTGAATCACTGCTGATCTTCAGCCGAACTGGCCAGCATTTGCAGACCAGCTATGAGTCGCTGTCGTTAGTCCTGGAGAGAGCCATCGCCATGGTGCGAGCTCACCCCGACGCACAGGGCATCGCGATTGGACATGATGCGCTGCCTTCTTTAGAGGGATGGATTGACGGCAAGAAGTTAGAGCGCGCGCTTTATAATCTGCTGCTCAACGGCTGCCAGGCGGCACGAAAAGGCAGCGGACCACCGCAGGTAAGAGGTTCTCTGGTCGATACAATGGATTGGATTACGTTCCACGTGGTGGATAGCGGACCAGGAGTCTCCGAGCATATTCGCGTGACTTTATTCGAACCGTTCGTCAGTGAGGGTAAACTTGGAGGCGTCGGCCTGGGTCTCACGCTGGCCGACCGGATCGCTCGTGAACACGGCGGCGCGGTCACGCTCGAGGCGTCCGAACCCGGGCACACCGTCTTCTCTCTCTCACTGGCCAAGAGCACGTTGCATGCTTTTGAAGTCTCCGCGAATGAGCAGCGGTCCAACACGCTATAACTTGAGCGTCCCGGGATATGCCGGCCAGGTTGGCCTAACGAGGTATGGCATGAAAAATGAGCGTTTTGTGCTCCTGGTTTTTGTCTTCGTAGCCCTGGTAAGCGGAACTGCGCGTGCACAACAAGAGGGGGCTGGTCCCTCTCCGCAAGGGCAGTCATCTGCACGCATCCCCGACTCTACCCACCTGGAAGAGAGGCTCGACCAGGTCTTGGCGGTGTTGCATGGGATGCAGCACCAGCTTGACGATTCGAAACAGCAGATCGATCAGTTACACAGCGAACTGCAGGAGGTTCGGGCACAATTGGCGGCAGCCAATGGGCAAACACCAGCGGCGACGGCTGAAGCTGCTTCTCGGTTGCAAGACAGCGTGCAGCAATTGCAGAACAATGACGAAATTCTGCAAGCTGAAGTCAAACAGCATGACCAGACTAAAGTGGAAAGCGCCTCAAAATATCCGGTCAAGATCAATGGCTTGCTGCTTTTCTCATCGTTTTTGAATAACGGAGCTGTGGATAATATCGACCTGCCGATCGTTGCCTTAGCCAGAACCGGAACCAACGCCAACGGAAGTCTGGCGGCTACCATGCGGCAGACCATTTTCGGGCTGGAAGCGAGAGGGCCCATGATTTGGGGCGCGCGCTCCTCAGGCGATTTTCACGTAGATTTCTTTGGCGGCGTACCATACGCGGATTACACCACCACTACCGGCAACTTGCGCCTGCGCACCGCTCACACCCGGCTGGATTGGACAAATCATTCTTTGATTGCTGCGCTGGACGCGCCGCTGATTGCCCCGGAAGAACCGACGTCGTACGTCGGCGTGGGTGAACCGCCCTTTGCCTGGTCGGGCAAGCTGTGGATCTGGGCGCCTCAAATTGAATCCATGAATCATGTCCGATGGGGCGCCGGAACGCTTGGTTTCGATTTCGCCCTGATGGACCCGGCTTCCCCGCAGAGTCCAGCGACCTCAGGAGAGCGGCAACCCGACCCGGCCGAGCGCAGTAAACAGCCTGGCTATGAATCTCGAGTGAGTTACAGCTTCCCGCTCATGGATCGATCTTTTACCGTCGGAGCCGGCGGTTACTACAGCCGGCAAACCTACGCTAATCAACAACACGTTGACGCGTGGGCTGGAACGACGGACTGGCGGTTCCCCTTTACCCGTCGACTCGAGTTATCCGGCGAATTCTATCGCGGACGCTCGCTGGGTGGGCTCGGCGGAGGCACTTTTAAAGATTACGTCACCGATCCGGATTCGGGAGCCATTCGTGGATTGGGTGACGAGGGTGGATGGTCACAACTCAAAGCCCGGATCACGCAGTCTGTGGAGGCGAATGCTGGCTTCGGCGAGGATGCCGGCTTCTCAAGCATGCTGCGGTATTACACCGATCCGACGTTGACGAATACTTATGTTAACCTGGCGAGAAATCGCACGGTTATCGCAAACATCGTCTTTCGGCCGAAGACCTACCTCGTGTTCTCAGCCGAGTATCGCAATATCTATAGCTGGCCTATCTCGGGCCAGGTGAACACAGCCCAAAGCCTTGGGCTGGCGACAGGATATTCGTTCTAGTGCGCTGCTCTATTTCAATGCGAGCGATGCTGCTCTTTCTGTGCTGGGTCAGCACCGCAGCGACCGGCTATGCTGAGATGGTGGACACCTCGGTACAAGTGCAGATGACCCGGCTGGGCAAATCGAAGGATCAGCCGGCCGGCTCGGCCGGTGTTGTCATTTGGCTTACCCCTCTCTCAAATGAGAGTGCTGCATCGAAAGCCAAGCCGGGACATTACCGGCTGGTTCAGAAGGACAAGACATTCACGCCGCATCTGCTTGTGATCCCCACCGGCAGCAGTGTTGACTTCCCTAACCTCGACCCTTTTTTCCATAACGTTTTCTCGTTGTTCAATGGAAAACGGTTCGATCTCGGTCTGTATGAAAGCGGAAGCTCAAGGACTGTACACTTCGACCACGACGGTGTTTCGTATATCTTCTGCAATATTCATCCGGAAATGAGCGCCATCGTGGTTACTTTATCTACGCCATACTTTGGAGTATCCGATGCGGATGGCAACCTCCTGTTGCATGATGTACCGCCTGCGACCTATGAAATGCATGTGTGGGCCGAGGGAGGCAGCACTCCCGATCTGAACGCTCTGAGACGCCGTGTGGTAGTGGCCGCCTCACAGAAGGATTTGGGTGTGGTCGATGTCACGGTCAACCCGCACTTGCCTCCTCATAAAAACAAATTTGGGGAAGATTATCAGGCGCCTAACGACTCGATTTACTGATGCCTGGGGGAAGTCTAGTGAATCAGGCCGCAATCGATGTGGGCTTCGTTCCGTCCGTCTGTGGACTGCGGGGACAGCCACTGGGCGATGCCTAGTTCTTCCGGATCGAAGCGGATTTCGATTTAGAGCACAACGCTAGGCGGCTTGAATCGACAGTTGAGCATCGCCTGGAAAGAGCGCTCGCTCACGAACGCGGTGCTCGCTTTTGGGATTTGAAAGTCGCTGCCATCCTCGCTGGTCTGTTGATCAACGATAACCGCCGTGATAAAGCGCAGATTCTGCTCCGCAGCACGATTTCTTCCTTTCCCTGCGGAAATGAATCCAAGGGTCTGCGAACGGCCAACGCCATATTGAACGAATTACAGGATTTGCCATCACATTAAACGTCGGTCTAGCTTCGTGAACGCTGGAGTGCGTTTCAAGCGCGCCGAGTGCCGGCACATTAGAAGGCGGGAGGACCAGCAAAAAATCCTATTGGATAGCAGGCTCTTGAGAAATGATGCGCTGAAAACTTAGGCGACTTTCGCTTTCTTCGTAGTTCTAACTGGCGCTTTGGCGGCATCCTCCTTCATCGTTTGCTTTCTATCTTTAGCCGCAAACTCCTGTTTGACCTTGAGGGCGATAGCGTCCGTGTCCACTTTGTACACGGCAGCGGCCTCGCCGAGAACTTGCGTGCTGTTCTGCAGCGAGGCTGCGTGGAGGATAGCCTCGATGGCAGTTGGCCCCTGCTTACTCGCCGTCCGCGGAAGTCAGCAACATGACCGTCCTGACCAAAAGCCAATTCGCAACCTTGCCACAATCAGCGCTTCCTGCGGCATGACAAACTACACGAGGGGTTGGCTCACATCGCTAGGAATGCATCTAGAGCGGGGTTTTATGCTCTCGGGAACAATACGGGAACATCGTTGATTAAGTATTTTCAACCACTTACAAGAAGGGAGTGCGAATGGGCTCGGAGAATTACTGCGCCACTCTCTGCTAAATTATTGATTCTAGG
>CAWGDH010000019.1:0-458155 GCA_963821215.1 uncultured Acidobacteriaceae bacterium
AGGCGTTCAGGCTGATGAAACGGAAGTGGCGCAAGCAGAACCCCACGCACCACGCTGAACATGGCAGTATTGGCTCCTATGCCGAGCGCCAGGGTAAGTATTGCGGCTATCGCATAGCCAGGATTCTTTGAGAGTGTGCGAACACCGAAACGTACGTCCTGTAACCATCGCTCCAGCCAGGCTTCGCTCCAGACTTTGTATGTTTGATCTTTTATCTTGGCGGCATTGCCAAACTTCCGAATAGCCGCATAGCGAGCTTCTTCAGGCGACATGCCGCGCCCGATATTGTCCTGCGTCTCCATCTCGATATGATCCTGGATCTCCCGATCCAAATCCGCCATCATTCGTTTCCGAAAGTTCATCTATTTCACTCCTGCTCTGCCGGCCGCAGGATTCGTGCGATCGCTTCAGCCAGTTTTTCCCACTTGCTGGTCTCAACTGTTAATTGACGGCGTCCTTTGGCGGTCAGGCGATAGAACTTGGCGCGGCGATTGTTCTCCGATGTACCCTCTTCGGAAGAAATCCAGCCACGGCGGATAAGACGGTGTAAAGCGGGATAGAGCGAACCCTGCTCGACCTGCAACACATCGGCGGAATTGAGCTCGATGGTTTTTGCGATTGCGTGGCCGTGCGCTGGTCCAGGCAGCAAAGTCCGGAGAATCAGCAGGTCCAGGGTTCCCTGCAAAAGTTCGATGCGCTCTTTATCCTTGGTAGACATTCTAGGTGGGAATATAGAGCCATCTCCGGTGGAGTGTCAAAAAACCTAATGACAGACGGAGCATTTCCACGCAGTCGGAAGGTAAACGTTCCGTCACTGGGTTTTGCTCGTTCGCATCAGTAAGGTGCCCCCGCTTGGGTGGAAATTCACCTTCGAGAGACCGACGGAGGAAGACAAACCTTTAAGGAGCTACCGAGGCACCTATCGCTTCCACCTTGTTGCAGTCGCGGATAATGCTCAGCCGGCCTATCTGAACGTCGACGTTGATTACCAAGGCGACCACAAGAATCTGAGGGCGTGGAAGCCATCAGAATGAACGCGGTTGTTATTCCGCTAGGTCCATCGCAGTCACAGCGACGCCCTATTTATGGTGAGCTTTTTCCACGCGCATCCGACACCGAAACGTGGGCCACCTCAATCGGCGCGCTTTGAAGGGGCTTGATGTGTTGGCGAAGCCAATCGAGGATTTGAGGAAAGCGGAATTCTTTCCGGTCCATTGACCCGTAGATGAACGCGTTTCCATCCAGGGCTGCGACGTCGATATAAAGACCGTTGCGCCGGAGGAAAACGTCAGTGGCCGTGAAAGCTATACGCTTGTTACCGTCGAGGAACCCGTGATTGCTGCCTAGCGACTCCATCAGAGCTGCCGCTTCTTCTTCGAGGGAGTTGTAGTAGCCATTTTGCGGCCGGAAAATGGCGGCCTCGATAGCACCCGCGTTACGGATACCAGGAAGACCGCCATATCGCTCGATTAGTATTTCCTGCATCCGGTAGACTTCTGCTACCGTGAGGTAGTCCGCCATCTATTTGGCGAGAAGCCGCAATAGCTCACTGTTGCGAGCAACCGACTGCTCAAAAGCGTCCATCACCTCAGGTCGCACAGTTTGCTGAGATGGAACCACTTTCTGCTCGGGCTTTTTAGTCACCGTGGCTGGCATGGTCGTCACCTTCCTTGAGTGTACACGGGTTTCGGATACCATGGGGTACCGCAAGATACACGCGGATAGTATCGGATACATTCTACAGCACTTAAAGGGATCACCGAGGTAATCTCAATGGATCTGTTTCGATAGTTTGACCGGGTTTCAAATCGATCCTCGCCGTCTCCCGCCAGTCATCCCATCCCGAGTAGAAGATCGCAGTTGTGTGAGGTGGTCGGACAACCACGGTGTCAGCTTCGAAAACCTCTATGATGCTACCTCCCTCTTTCAATCCAAATTTTGCCATTGATTGACTCCCTTCCACTCCTCAGTTTGAGGTCAAAAAAGAGGGGCTGGTTATGACACGAAAGTGGTAGCGAATCCCGCTTCACAACGGCACGCCGCGGGGAAGCCTGGGGCGGCTCGGAGAGCCGACAGACGCGATGGAGACCGGGGACCTTTTCGGGGACGGACCTTTTCGGGGACGGACGGAATTTCCCCTGGGATTCGAGACAGGGATTCGGGGATTCGAGACAGACGAAATTACCCCACATCATCAAACGCGGCCGGCAATTCAGGCGACCGGTGTTTCGGGGGTTCTTTCGTCTGTCCCGAATCTCAACAGTTCGCCGTACAGTTTGGGATAATCCCTGTAAAACTGAGGGATGGATACAAGGTTCAGCTCACTTGACTTTGCGGGTATCTGGAATGGAAACCAACTGCGTAGTAAAGCTGGGCCAGCTGCGACGAACCGACCTTCTACCAGCAGCCCTGATCCTTGGCCGCGCCATGCGCGACAACCCCGTGCACGTCCGGGCTTTCGCAATATCGGACGCGGAGCGCCGCCGTCAGGCGCTGGAACGGTTCTTCCGGCCGGTACTGCTCGGTCTCCACGAGAGGGGGTTAATTTACGGGGCTTATCGCGATGACGCGCTTGTAGGAATCTGCGGCATTGCACGGCCCGGCTTTTGTCAGCCCACTCCTCTTGAAAAGCTCCGGGTGTTACCCGCAGTCGTGTTCGGCAATCCACGCTGCACGGCACGTGGCGTTCTGAACTGGGCCGATGCATGGGCGCATCGCGATCCTGCGGAGCCCCACTGGCATCTGGGACCAGTGGCCATCGAACCCAGCGTCCAGCACCGTGGAATTGGAAGCGCCTTACTGACCGCGTTCTGTGTGCATATGGATGCCTATGGAGCAGTTGCGTATCTCGAGACCGACCGACGAGCAAACGTTCATTTCTATCAGAAATTCGGGTTCACGGTGGTAGCGGAAGCCGACGTTATGGGAGTACCCAACTGGTTTATGTCCCGTCCTGGTCTACATCCACGCAAGGGTTGGCATGCACAAACTCCACTATCTCATTGACCGCCGGATTCAGAACCTCCCGCCCATTGTGCATGGGGGGGCGCTTCTCGAGCCTCGCTTGACGGTACCAGGCAATGCGCTCATCGAGCTGATCGGATGGACCGCTCCGGCGAGTTATCGTTAACCGGCTATACGGAAATCTGGCATCCCGTTGGTTCACGACGCTGCAGCTTCGAACCTGGAAACACACTCGACATGTTGCCTCTTTCCCCTTCGCCAAGCAGTCACTCCACTCTAGCCAGGCAGCAGAGAGCGTCGATGGGGCAAACAGATGCGGGTGATGCGGATGCGGGTGATGCGGGACGAAATAACCCCTAAATGAATTAGAATCCCGGCACGAATCACTTGCTGAACGGTTGAACGGCCGGTCTTCGACCTGTGTGTGGAAAGGCTTTAAGAAGCGATCAAAAGGGGTCGAAGGAGAAAATGGTCTGTTCCCGACCGGGCTCGGAGCGCTTCTTGCGTCCGGGCTTTTGCTTGATCAGTGGCCGATGTTCTTGCCTTTCCAGCGCGCGAGTAAATTCTGCTGAGCCAAGTGGTCGTCCGCTGAAGGTGCTATCGCGGATGGCTTTTCGACTGGACTCTGGCTGGGTGGCCTGCAGATAGGCTCGCCAGTCGTCGCATGACCATCGGCGCTCCCAAGCATCGAAGCTCAACCATGGGCCTATCGGTCCGGTACCGCAGTGCGCAGCCGCAGAAGACCAAGGCCAATCCTTAGCAGATGTCACCAGAAAAGCGCGTACCGGATTGAGCTCGGTGTAACGCAGGGCTTCCCAGAGATGGGTGCCGTCAAGCGGGCAGGAGTAGTAGCGCCCCTGCCACACGTGCCCGCTGGAGCGGTTTACCGCGTTCCAGTAAGAGGCTAATCGGCCATGTGTTTGCTTCAAACCGCGGGCTAAGGCGTCCTTGCTTTGGGGCACAGCAACGAGATGAACGTGATTAGTCATCAAGCAGTAGCCGATCAGTTCCACGCCGTGTCGCTGAATGCCTTGTTGGAGCAAATCAAGGTAAACCCCGCGTCCCGTGTCAGTCTCCAGAATGAAGCGCCGCGCATTCCCGCGCTGCGTAATGTGGTGAGCAACGTTTAAAGCGACAACACGAGCGAATCGCACTAGTTCACGACCTGTGCAGCACGGATCACGGGGGGTACCGATGTAGTAGCTTTGGCAAGCCCTCTAAGCGCTCTCCCCAATACAGCGGCTCTGCAAGCCGATCATGCGCCGAATGGATGAATGCTCGCCACGCCGAATGGTTAAACTACATTTAGTCTGGCTTCGCACCGGACGCCTCGACATTCATTTGGGGGTTATTTCGTCTGTCCCGCATCTCCAGGTGGCCCATTTCGGCTGCCGTAAGCGCTGCAGCCATGGTCTCGGCGTCGCGCATTTCTCCCACCAGGATCACGTCGGTTGTTTACGCAGAGACATGTCCCAGCAGGAATTGTATTTGCTCGGGCGGAGTCTTGGTCAAATTCAAGCGGCAGATGGCAGTCTTTTGAGTCGTAGACGGCTCTACAGCATTTTCACTTCTGGTGTATACAGAGCGACCGCTCCCGACGTGGCTTTTCCTCATGAAAAGCCGCACATCGCTGAACTTGACTGTGCAGAGTAGAAGTGAAAATGCTATAACACCATGGACCGTGCGAAAGCTTTTCTGTCCCTGCTTGTCTCCTGAAGAGGAGGGCGCTCATCTTCGTCAAATCCTTGCATACTTCAAGTTTATTCCGCCTACGATTCTGACGAATCACGGCGCTGAAGGGTGCTCGGTAATAGAGAAGAACCTCTAGCGCACGCTGCGGGTTCCTAGATCAGTCTCGACACGCAGCACCGAGTAACCCCGGTGGCGGACGCGTTTCATGATTTCTTCCGCAATGCCGACAAATGAGGACCTATCCGACTTCGCTGAGTGGCGGTTATGCATAAATCGAGGTAGCGGCTTCCGGATTGGCGACGACACAGAAGATTCGACGTCGAGCCTCTGAACGCACCCAAGGCATCTTCCGGCCATGACAGATCTCACTTAAATAAAGCGGCGGGCCGATCGCGGGAGAAAACACCCGATCGGCCCGAGACCCTGAAGGGTGCTTCAGTGATTCCACTTGTTTCCTTGAGGCTCAAAGCCCGCGGTTAGCCGAGTGGCCGTGTGTGTAAAGCAGCCGGTCGTGAGTAGTTTGCCATTCGCGTCATAGTCGACGACGATGCCCGCTGAGGTGAACTCGCCATTCGAACCGAGGACGATTTTGTCCGTGACGCTGGCCCGCGAAGCAAACGTTCCGTCCGCGTTATAGCGGTAGAACCAGTACAGCGCGGCGACATTGTTGTCGCCCGCGGAACCCCAGACTCCTTCGCTGATGCCACGCGAGGCGGTGTTGGCCGTCTCGATCATGGAACCGTCTGGCCGGAATTGTTGCAGAGAAGCAACGGTCCGGATGGGAGCGCCGGTTTGGCAGTTGGTCACGTTGACGCTTACGGTCCACACGCCCTCCAGCTCTTTCCTCTCCTGTGCCGGGAGGATCGTCTGCGAGGCCACGAAGCCGAGAGTCAGAAGGATGCAAATCCTAAACATACGATGAGTCATGTCAATCTCCTTTTTGGTGTGAACTCAGAAGCGGAGCAGAGATCCGGTTAGAGTGGGAAACCTGTCTCTGAACGGCTTTGCCCTTTAGGCGCAAAGCGAAGGAGAAAACTGGCACCAGGGTGAATTTTTTTAGGGGGAGGAGGGCTTACCGGCGGCTCAGTTCGGCCTGCAGCCAGGAGCGCGCGAACTTCCAGTCCCGCATCACGGTTTCCGGCGAGATTTCGAGGACGGCGGCAGATTCTTCCACGCTGAGCCCGCCGAAGAAGCGCAGCTCGACCACGCGGGCCTTGCGCGCGTCGATCGCGGCCAGCGCGTTGAGAGCGTCTTCAAGAGCAATCAACTCGTTCGCCCGTTCTCCGCTCAGGTCGGGCAGCTCGTCCAGGTCCACCCGCTCGGCATTGCCGCCCCGCTTGGCTGCCACCCGCCGCCGCGCCCGGTCCAGAAGGATGTGCCGCATAATCTGCGCCGACACGGCAAAGAAGTGGGCCCGGTGCTGCCAGTCCACATTGGTGATGTCGATCAGTTCGAGGTACGCCTCGTGCACCAGCGCGGTGGCCTGCAAGGTGTTTCCGGGGCGCTCGTTCTGCAGGTGGTGTCCTGCGATGCGCCGCAGGGTGCGATACACGTGCGGCGTCAGCCGCTCCAGCGCGTCTCGGTCTCCCTCGGCCCAGGCGCGAAGCAGCTGCGTTGTTTCCGATGTCTTATCGTCTTTGGGGCTCGGCTGGGGCTGATGGGTCACGGCGCGCGCCTCCTGGCCTTACCCTCCGGCTAAGTCGCCGAGAGTGCCGGAAATCGTATCAATTGGACGCTGTCGGCGCAATAATACCATTCATATACTTCCTGAGGTAACGCTTGACACCCGAGCGCTGGCGGCAGATCGAGGAGCTCTATCACTCGGCCCGTGAGAGGGGCGGGGAAGCTCTGGCTGGCGCTGATCCTGAGATTTGCCGGGAAGTGGAAAGGCTGTTGGCGCAGGACTCCGAATCCGGCGACAAGCTGCTCGATCAGGATGCCGCGAACCTCATTGCCGAAACCGGCGATGCACAGCTCACTCCCGGTACCCAGCTGGGGCCTTACCAAATCGAAGCGCTGCTCGGGCAGGGCGCCATGGGCCAGGTGTACCGCGCGACCGATACCCGCCTGGAACGTCCGGTCGCCATCAAGATCTCCAAGCGCGCCTTCCTCGACCGCTTCCGGCAGGAGTCGCGTTCGATTGCAGCGATCAGCCACCCCAACGTTTGCACCTTGCATGACGTCGGCCCCAACTACCTCGTGATGGAGCTGGTCGAAGGCGAAACCATGGCCGCGCGCCTCAAGCGCGGCAAGCTGACCCTGGCACAGACACTTCGATTCGGAGCGCAGATTGCCGCGGCCCTGGCCGTGGCTCACGCGAGGAACATCGTGCATCGGGATTTGAAGCCCGCGAACATCATGATGACGAAGACCGGCGTCAAAGTGCTGGACTTCGGCCTGGCCCGATCGCCGGGCGATCCGTGCCTGACGGAGCCCGGCCACGTGATTGGTACGCCTGCCTACATGGCGCCGGAGCGAGTCGAAGGAAAAGAAGCCGATGAGCGGGCGGATATCTACGCACTCGGGCTGATCCTGGTGGAGATGGCAACCGGCCAGTTCTTCCAGATTCCCCAAAGATCTGCCGCCCGCCCTGGAACGTGTCATCAAGAGATGCCTCGAGACCGATCCGGACGAACGCTGGCAGTCCGCGCGCGACCTGCAATGGGAGCTGGAGTCGATTGCGCAGACGCCGCCGGAGGCTTTGTCCGGTTGCAGTCGTCTAAGGTACCAGCCTGGGTGGCTGGCCCTCGCAGCGATCGCCGGCCTCGCTCTCGTGGTGTTCGCACTTCTGCGCTTTGGCCAGCGTCCTGCGCTGCCGCCGCTGGTGCGCATGAACATTCTGCTTCCCGAAAAGTCACTGGTCCGGTCGCTTGCGGTTTCTCCGGATGGGCGCTTGATTGCCGTGGTTCTGGTCAAGGACGGGAAACAGCAGATCTGGATTCGCGATCTCGATGCACTGGAACTGGCTCCGCTGGCTGGAACCGATAATGCGGCCGATCCATTCTGGTCGGCGGACAGCCAGTTCGTTGCCTTCTTTGCCGACGCCAAGCTGAAGAAAATCGATCGTTCCGGGGGCCCGGTGCAAACCCTCTGCGATGCGCTCGCGGCTGTGGGTGGCACATGGAATCGCAACGGCGACATCCTGATCGGATCCTTAGCCCAAGTGCAGCGAGTCTCTGACGCAGGCGGGGCGATAACGAAACTCCCCGGGCATGCCGAGATCAGGGAACTCTTTCCCGCGTTCCTGCCGGATGGCCGTCACTACGTAGCCACGCGCTATAGCAATGGAAGCACACCTGAGTCTGGGGGGGTGTGGCTCGGGTCAATGGACGGGCCGGAGGCCAGGCGAATTCTGCCCGATGTCACCCGGGCCGAGGTGGTCGCGCCGATACCCGGTGGCCGCGTGGGAGCGATATTGTTCACCCGCGCCGGTACGCTCATGGCGTTGCCGTTTGACATGAAGCAGCTCGAATCGTCAGGCGATCCCTTCCCTGTGGCGCAGGAAATTGCCGTGGGCACAAACTCCAGTTGGCTGGCCGCATCCTCATACAACGGAGTGTTGGCCTATGTCTCCGGCCAGCACAGCCATTGGCAGTATGTCTGGCGTGACCGCCAAGGCAACAATCTGGGCGCTGTCGGCGATGCGGGCGGGGTCGTCATGATCTCCCCTGATGGCAAGCGGCTCGCGGGAGATCCGGGAGGGGCGGTTACGATCCTTGAGTTCGGGCGAGGGGTGACCACCCGGTTGACCCTCGGGTCGTCAGGAGGGATGAATCCAGCATGGTCCCCCGATGGCCGCTACGTCGCCTACAACGGCTCGCAGGGAATCTATCGAAAGGCCACGAACGGAGCGGAGCCCGAAGAACTCCTGCTTCGCTCGCATACACTGGCGGTTCCAAAGAGCTGGTCGCCCGATGGGCGGTACCTTATCTATGCGCAAATCAATCCGGCAACCGGGGCAGACCTGTTTGCGTTGCCTATCGGACAGCCTGACTCACATCCGCTGGTTCTCGCGCAGACGCCGGCCACGGAAGACCAGGGTCAGTTCTCGCCCGACGGACATTGGGTCGCGTACACGTCGAATGAATCTGGTCAGAGCGAGATTTATGTCATTCCCTTTCCGCCTGCTCCGAACCAGGGCAGATGGGTGGTGTCGCGGGGCGGCGGCGTAATGCCCCGTTGGCGGCGTGACGGGAAAGGGCTGTTCTACATTTCGCCCGACCAGAAGATGATGGCGGTGGACGTGAGCACCAACCCCACTTTCCAATCCGCCACTCCACACGCTCTTTTCGACACCGAAATGGTGGATACCGGAATTCGCACCGGGCCCATGAGCTGGGATATTGCTCCGGACGGGAAACGGTTCCTGATTATCAGCGACAAATCCCAGGAAACATCTTCCCTTAACGTGATTCTGAACTGGCGCCCGAGAGAGCAGAAGTGAGCTTCGCAGCAGCGGCGCTCAGCGGCTGCTCGCCCTAAGTGGCAAGATGCAGTGTCGTCATTCCTTTTCCAGTAGAGAGTCGACACACCGGGTGTTTTGCGTTCCTTGACTCGTAGAAAGAGAGCCCGAAAAAGAATTTCGAGGATCATGACAGTTTCTCCCATGGGTTTCCGCCTTAGTGAGTGAGGGCGCTCAGTGAGACGCCTTCTGAAAGAAGAAACGGAGAAACGACCATGCGCACCTTAGTGATGTTAAAAGTTCCCGCAGGCTTGATCGCAGCTGTTCTCGCTGTCGCTTCGCTGGCGCCGGCAGCCCAGGCACAGAATCTGGCTCCAGGATTTGCAGCAAAGATCAACGTGCCCTTTGCATTCGAAACCGGGATGGGGCAACATTTCGCTCCTGGCATCTACACGATCAGCATGAACGGTGAGAAAACCATGCTGATTCGGGGAGGAAAAACCTCTGGATTAGTGCTGACCCATCTGGGCGATGACAGCCTTTCGGCTACGAAGGGCAAGGCCGTATTCACTCACTACGGCGACAAATACTTTCTGCGCGCTGTCTGGGTAGCTGGAAATAATGGGCTTTTCTTTGGCAGATCGAAGGCTGAACATCAATTGGAAGTTGCCGCCGCCAAAACGCCGACAGCAGTAGAGCTGGCTCTGCTACAAACTGGACGCTGAAACATATGCCGCCTGGATTCCATCGCTACTGCTCCCGAGATGAGTAGTAGCGATGGTCATTTTTACCCATCGTGCTTCCTCTTAAGACTTACCTAGCGGCATCTTTTGCGCCTGCTCAACCTATTGAGGAATTTATCGTGATCGCAGCTATAAACCTGCCGTGCTTGCTACGTATTTTACAGACGCCGATTTGACGCTTCACCTCAACGCGATATCCGCGAGACGTTGTCTAATCGAAAGCCAGTGACCGGTATTCTTGAAAGTTAGGTAACGATAAACGCTAGGTTGCGACGCCAATGTTCCGGGCCCGACCCGGTTAAAGATCCCGGTAGACTAACCGACATTTCGGTACTAATCTGGTGTCGGTAAGCGCTTTGGCGATTGATCACCAGCCTAAATCTCGCCAGAGCCCCTCAAGACCGCAGGATTGAAGCCCGTTCCCAGATGCTCCCTCAGAGCGGTGGTCAACCTCTCGTGTTCAATCTGTGCGTCGCCACTGTAACCAGTGGGGTTCGGCGGCGCTGATTACGTTGACGGAGTGAGAAAGTATCGTGCGCGAGCTCGATCATTAGGACCGGGCTGCGTCCACAAAGACAACCAGATTCTCTCCAAGAAGATCTTTCAACCTTTCCTTAAAAAACACCGTATCGCGTTCAGATGGACATCCGACGTAGACTTTGTGCCCACTTACCACAGCGTCTCTTATAGCATCTGCAACACTAATTCGACGGGAACTCATCCGAAGCCCTTCTGCGTAAAAATACAAAGTCGTACACTCCTCGTTGAACGTCAAGACCCGCGGATTGCCGTACTGTGCGCCGATCGTTTGTGGAGTAATCCGCATGGAACAGTTTTGCCTAGCGTCCCGAAGGACACGGCTTGCTTTAGGTAGAGCAAAAACATATTGATTGCCTTTGCTTTTGGACGCCTGCTTGGCAGTAAATTGGACCTCACCATCATCGAAATAGCGCTCCCGCGCAACACGCCAGTCACAGGCACCGCCGTTCGAGCCTGTAAGGTTTCTTGGATCGAATACGTTCCCGTCGTCCTCGACCAGGATTTTGGTGGGGTGAAGAGTGACAGTTGCTTGATTGGCCTTCCCGTGCTTGATAGCATTCTGCATTATTTCTAAGAGAACCGCGCAGATCAGGCTCGGGAACTCGGGATCGTACTCGATCGCAGACACATACCGACCAAGCTTATACAGTAACGGCCTCCCAATCGTGTTGTTGAGCACGTCGTTTAGCTCGTTTGGACCAAGCTCGCGCACATGTAGCTTCAGGACATTGCCAGTGATGAGATCCTCAAGCAACGTCAGAGACGCGTTGGCTTCCCGTTCGGGTAGGTATCCCTCATCGCTAAGCTTGGCCATCAGGTGTAGTACCGTCTTTGCTGCCCTCCGAGCTGCATCGCGCTGTTGTTCACGATGAAAGCCGCTGTCACCGAGATCCGAAACGGCTTTAACGACCAGCCACGGAAATTCGGTCGGCAGCAATCCAAAAGCCTCCATATCGCCGCCTAGCAGATCAGGGAACTGGCTGATGAGAAGGTTGCGACTGTCTGTGTGCTGATAGAGTGTCTCCATGCTTCCCATCGGGCCGAAGAGCGCTGTGATCCCATGAGGTGTGAGAGCTTCTCCGAGTGAACTGATGAACGCCGGTGTGAGTTCAAGGAAGCTTCGAGAATGGCGGGGCACCCGCTCCGTGCCGTTTGGGGTTTCTCGAATTTCATTTAGCGACACTATATGTGGGCTCAATATGACGGACCCGACAGTAGCGTTTTGTGGATTACCCCAGCAGAATCCTATCAGCAGTACCAAGGCAGGCTTAGGGAATTGCCGGTCGGCTAGCAAACTTCCTGCAATGCGCCCGATGGACAGTGGCTTTGAAATCCCGCTGTCTCCGGTCACATGAAGGGCCAATCGTCCATCTAGAAATCCAATATTGCAACCTCTGGTATCTCGACCCACATCTGCCCTACAAAGGTTCGTCAATATTTCATTTACCGCCGAACGCTCGACGCTATTCGACGTTAGAAGCAGTATGTAGTTTGCATCCAACTCTGCGGCGTGGTTCCTGATTTGAATCGTGATAGACATGGGCAACTCTTTGTCTAGCTCGTGCTACGCCATTTAAACACGGAAAAGATCTACTTCCGTGTGGTATTCATCCGGGGGAAATTTGATCGGTAAGCCGCGGGAACACGAGTATTTGTTCATTGAGCTTCGAGAACTGGTGAATAAGATCACGGAATTGTGCACGCGAATTTATCGATCGACAACTATTCGATCTTGGACTAGACCAAGTGACAGGACTAGACCAAGTGACAGACAGGACGTACCCCATACGCGCACAAGTGACTAGACCAAGTGACATAGACCAAGTGACAGACAGGACGTACCCCATACGCGCACAACTGGGGTTCGTCCTGTCAGTCACCGCTTTTAAACCTAATCTTTGATGACCTGGTCTCGACGGTTTCGTCTCAGAGCGCACAGAGTGCGTGGAAAGGTGTTAACCAAACGACTACGAAACACCAATTATGTGAGCTCAAGTCTAATGCTCCGGCTCTTGTGCGAGACTTTTCAAAGATTCCTGCGCGCTTCGGTTACGAGGCCGCTGACATGTTGCGGCGGAGATCCGGAATCGACGCTGTTGGCCGTGTGGCCTCGGTCGCCAAGCTTTCAGAGAAGGCCGGCTTTCCACACATCAAACTTGAGTACAACGGTAGCCCGACTCGGATTGGTGTGCGAGCGGTGGTAGGTGGAAATGCAAGCAAGAGCGGGGTACTGGTTGCCAAAGAACCTTCGTTGTCTAGCACTAAGCGCTTTCTTGAAGCCCGAGGACTCTACCTGATGATGTTCGGGTGTTCTCAGGGACCTCGCCTCGTAACGGATGCACATGTCTGGGATCAAAAAGCAGCCCGAGCATTCGCAGCTGAGTTGTTGGCCCCGAGAAAGCAGGTTGTCGAGTTATATGAAGACAGGATCAAAAAGGACGACTCCACAGAAGAAGCCTCGCAATACGTTGCACAGCATTTCGACGTGAGTGATCTGGTCATTGCGAACCAACTGAAAAATGCTCCATTTGATCCAGCACTCCACATTTCAGAAGATTTTCTTTAGTGATTTGTTGTGGATCGTTACTTCTACCAATGGTGGGTTCGCCTCGACAATTCGCGGTTGCCTGAGACTCCTTTGCATTAGCCACGATAGGCTATTCCCTTCCCCCTTGTCCCTTGTCAGTCGATACGCGGTAATAAGCGATGAATGGCAAAGGGGAAGAAACTGACCATGTACTGACTTCAGAAGCGATGGTAGGAGGCTATGCTCGATGCTGTTAGCGGAGATTCACGGTAAGCGGTTTCCCGAAGCTGAAGGTCAAGAGGATTGGATGACTTCAGCTGTATTCGGCGATCTCCGCCATGTGCGGCCCGGTGTGTTTTGGCCAAGCTTGTTCCAGCGGGCGAGAAGCGTCGGAGAAGTCCCTGTTTCCCTGGCATCGGAGCTCAGCCGCGCCGGAGCTTCATTCGACCGTTTTACCGAACTCACCACGCTGTTTTGGAGAGATTGTCTCGGATACGGAGAGCCCGATCTTATCCTCAGATTCACAGGACAAGGCGTCTGTCCTCTGGTTGTACTCATAGAAGTAAAGCTAAACTCCGCCAAGAGTGGTGTCGGCGAGGACGACCAGCTCGCCCGATACCTTGCGCTCTTGGACGATCCTTCGGCCCTGCCCGCTTGGGCTTGCGGCGTAGATCACCGTTACGTAATCTACCTCACTCGGACATTCGCCAAGCTTGAATTGGAGGATAGCGTTCGCGTTTCCAAAAAGGCGGATGCTGTGAGACGGATATTTGGATTGGAGTGGCAGGATGTGCTGGAGACCGCTGAAAATGATGCGGCAGGGGAGACGATGTTGATGGAGGTAGCGGAGTTCCTCAAAGGAAGAGGTTTTGAAGCTTTCCGAGGCTTTCGCAGGAGATCGCTCCCGAGCCGGTGGGCGGCAAGCAGTTTTTATCGGTCCGGCTACTTCCTCAGTTCTGTAGGGGTAATCTGGCCGGTGGATAGGAAGTCTGGAAAATTCTATGGATGCTGAATACGGCAAACAGATGGGGAGGGCTATTCGCGCTGTGCTTGATATGCACGCCGACTGTGTCAAACTCCTCTCGGATTTGGACAAAACCCTGGTCGAATATGAGTCGATCTTTGGAAATGTTGTCGCCCTAAACCAGGGGATCACCATCTCCCGGCGAGCGTACATTGCCGAAGGGTTGATTCGACTCTATGCCCGTAGGAGCGACGCGGATAGAGTGCTCGGCATCAACATTTGCTTCTACGACGAGAACGATCCTGAGTTTGTCGAGCCGATACTTGTGGTCGCAAATACTCGTTATCAGACGAAGACTGCCGATCCACAGGAAAAACTAAAGAGAGCAAGTAAATAATATTATGATCCTAGTTGGACACAATTTAGCCCTATTTAACGTGTCTAGATAGGCTATGCCCTAAGTTGACCATGAGGGTAGTTGCTCATCCACCCCAGTGCGAACTGGTGGTATCCTCGGCCCGATGCTGAAGACCTGTGGCCTAGCTGCCTTGCAGGGATCTGATGCCATGGATGGTCTGGTCCTTGTGGCCAGGCGAGCAGAGCACATGGGAGGTTGCCAAGTGAACAGCAATACGACGGAGGGTGCTTGAAGACTCGTAAAGTATGGATATCGGAACCGCCAGCGGTGGAGTCAGAACCGCCATTGCCACCACCAAAGATAGAACCGCCACTGCCGCCGCCAAACCTAGAAGCGCCACCGCCGAAAGAGAATGTGCACACCGCTCCGACCTTCGCCCAAAAGGTAAGGACTACCCCTTGATACCCTACTCGCGTTCGCAATCCTGGCTGCTGTCTTCGGGTTACCGGTTTCCATCGTGTGGGTACTGTTGCCTGATAGATGGACAGACGCGATGAAGTATTCGTTCATCTATCACGTTAACGCAACCCAAGTACATTCTGACTCTAAGCCAAAAGACTGTGAGTGGGATTTTGCACCGCTGGGAGAGAAGGGGTGCCACTATGAAAAGCGTGTAGACATTCTTAGGGACTGGGAAAGAGGACCAGTAACTAGCGTTTGGATAACATGGGACAAGGTTAAAGAGTAGGGAGGGAGCGCACGCTATTGCCTCTTATCCCGCAAGCGAAGCCGCTAGCCCGATCCTGGCACGATTAACGGCCAGTCTGGAGCAGCATCCAAAGGATCGCCAAGGTCCCAGAATCTGCGCCGCCGCCCGAATCGACTGATACCAAAACAGGGTGTCAACCTCCCCTGGTCGGAAGGCCACCCGGCAGAAGCCCCCAAGGGGGTTCTATTAGCACAGCGAAGGCGCGGTCCATTTTAGAGGCTACTACCTACAATGGTTATCGCCTTATACGCTAGAGGGTCCATAGCTGCATATCCTGCTGCATCCGGGACTATACCATCCACAGTAAGTCCTGTTGCCCATCCACAACCGGGACCTAGAGTTGAATCATTGATACTGTCCAGACAGTACGAAGGAACCAAGACAGACTCATAGTTCACCATGGTGGCTCCCGTGGTGTTAGTCATCTGCAACGTGATCCACTGATAGACGAAGTATGCTGAAAGCTCGTCGTAATCGTTTCCATCTTGATCGGGGGGAGGAGTGCCCACAATAATGCCTACACCTGCGTTTTGGCATTCAAGTATAATCTGCTGGATGTTAGCGATGGTGGTGTCTGGCTCCACCGTGGGAGTACCAGCAGGTCCCTGATGCGGCCCGACAAACATGGAGTCGGCAGTCCCAGTGATCAAATGAATGATCTGGGGATGTGTATTAAGTACAGTTTGTAGCCCTGCTAGAGTTTCTGTAGATGTTTGGCCTGCCACCGCCGCATTGGTCCAGGGGTATGGCAATGGCCACTTGGAGGTAACCTGATCCCCGATGAAGACCACCCTCGGAGCCGGTTGTTCGTTGGGAAGGCGCGGACGGACGAAGTTGGGAGCGAGTTGAGCGTTAACGACTGTGGCTGAAGCAAAGGCAGAGAGAAGCAGGATTAACGCGGCTAGCGTTAGCTTGTAGTGCCTGATCATTTTCGCTGCCTCCTGGGCAGCTTGTGGGGCCCAGGATCGCGCTGGTTGTATTTACCACGGGGTCCTGTGAAAAGGCAACGTATCTTTGGGTAGGTGTGTTGTCTCTCGAGGAGGATCGGGGTATCGGGATTGTGGGTCCCCTTCGGTAAAGCATGCTTCTAGCACGTCACCGCCAGGGAGCCCCCGGTAGGTTTCTATCAGGACAGCTAAGGCGCAGCCGAACAAGCCAGCCGCTACCCATAACCCAGCCCAACCAAGAGAGATTCATGGCTTACTCGGTGTAGGGGCAAAGTCACTTGTTTTACCACCGCACAGTTCTACGGCATGGACAAACGCTGTGACGAATCTCTCCGCTCTGTCCTTCGACTCAAACACGATAAAGCCCATGCTACCTTGATGGCCAAATTGGGGAATGGCGCTCTTTCCATCACTAGACAAATTGAAATGACCGGTCTCTATTGAACTCGTTGAATTGGTCGTATCGAAGGTGACGAGCATGAGGTCAAACATTCCTTTCAAATCCAAAGCGCGTTCACCAGCATGCTCTTTCAGAAACGCTACGCTTGGAATCGCTTCCGAGGTGACCGACTTAGGCTCTATCGTCGCGAAGTTAATTCGCATGATCCAGGCAGGCTCCTGTACGATCAGCCAATCTATCCCGTATTGGGGAACGCCAAACTGGTCCCTACCCTGGATCGAGGTGCTCTTTGGAATTGCAAAGTCGTAATGTCTGTTTCTTACAACGTCCACTACGCAATAACCATCGCTACTAACGCTGCTCACTTCCGGCTTGACTGATCTATTCATGAACGAAATCGTTTCGAGTAGGTCTGGCCCCTGCGGTATTGAGGGAGCCTGCGCACTTGCGCCTTGTTCACCGGTGAGCAGAAAGCCAACAATCAGGAGAATCCCCAATATAGCTCCGTCGCGTTTTAGCCCATCGATTGACATCCAGCATCTCCCTCTTTCGCCCAGTCCGATAGGATCGATCCGCTTTATGTCGCCTATAGGCGAAGTGTCGCCCAAAGGATACAGCGAATTATGAGGATGTGGAAGGTGATGTTTGTAAACGGCTCGGTAGGCGTATTCGCAGGCTCCGCCAAGAACGGGGCTGGACGCAAACGTACCTGTCCGTTCATTCTGGCTTGGGTCGTCCCTTCATCTCCAACATCGAACGGGGCCAGAAAGAGCCCTGCCTGCGATCATTGGAGATTATAAGGGTAAAAGAGGGACAGCCTGGAATCACCGGTGACAGACGGAATGACCCGTGACAGACGAAACGTAACCTAATCGGCACAACGACTGGGAAGAGGAAAAGGGGACAGACGAAGTAACCCCTAATCAGAAACATGGTGGTTACTTCATCTGTCCCTCCAACCCAATTTTTAACCCCATTTTTTTACACGTTCCTGTCCCGCATTTGTCCGAGGTGGCGGCTTCAGGGAGCGTCAAAATCGAGGGCGTAGAGTTCGTTCAAGCTGACATCGCGAAGGATCATGGGGGTACCGTCAGGGGCGAAGGCGGTCCAATTCCCAACATTCCCGGTAATTGGAATTCCCGAAACGTCGGCCACTTTCTCGACTTTACGATCCTTAACACGAACGCTGTACATAGCGTCTCGGGAGAAGTTACGGTAATAAACGAGGCTCCCATCACTTGACCATTGCGGGTACCCGAAGATTTCAAGAGAAGGCCCGACGAGTTCGGACCATTTCCCAGCTCCGATCTCGCCAATCATCAGTGAATGCGTAGCATGGGTAAGGGCCACGATGCTCTTGCCATCCGGGGACCACCGCGGCGACCACAGCCCCTCGGAGCCGGGGACCGTGAAGATTTCGTGAGTTTTCAAATCCATAGTGTAGAGCACCTCTGGACACGATGCGTCGGACCGGATAGCAAAGCTTCCGAAAACTAGATGTGTCCCGTCGGGGGATCAGTTCGCATCAAGTTCAGGACACTCGCTTTGGGTGAGCTCCCGGACCGTGCCGCCTTGCGCTGCGATGATGAAGGTTTTCAAAGTTTTCCCCGGTAAGAACGCGGAAAAGGCTATCTCCCTCCCGTCGGGAGACCAATGCGGATTTAAAACGGCCATCGGGGGCCAAGTGAGTTGCTGACGTTGGCTGCCATCAAGCTTGCTGCGCCAGAGACTCCCTTCGGGAAAAGTCACATAGGCCATCCACTGACCATCATTCGAATAAACACAACACTCGGCGGAGAGGGCGGGACGAACGGGAACGAACTGCGCAGACTTGCGATCGTATCGCTCCGCTTGTCCGCGAAGCTCAATTCCCTGTGTGAAAATCTTTTTCCCATCGGAGCTGAAGGCAAACGATCCATAGCGTATCGGACCCGCTGTCAAACGTACGGGTTCGCGTTTTCTGAGATTCAGAAATGATCGGTTCTCCCGGATGGCCCAGATATCCGTTCTGCCATTCGTACCCGCCAGGAAAAGAAAATATTTGCTATCAGGAGTCCACTTTCCGAAGCTCTCGGAAGACCTTCCGTGCCACTGTGGAATCACCTCGTGTGGCTCTCCCCCTTCTGCTGAAACCTCAAACAAGGTGGCGACATTGCTGGTTGCCGATTCCGTCGCGGTAAAGCGAACTGACTTTCCGTCCGGCGACCAGACGGGGTTAGAAACAATACCTTTGCTGGTGATAAGTCTCTTGGGTTCAGTCCCGTCGCTTTGAGCGAGGTACAGGTTGAAGCCCTTCGAGTAGACCAGCCTCTGGCCGTCCGGTGACCACTTAGCCCCGTTGAAGTTCTTACTGACACGCATGTCAGTCAAGGGACGGGGAGAGGACGGGGCTAAAGGGACACTCCACAAAGCGCCTTCGACCATGGAGATATCATCCTGAACCAGCAATCTATCGTGCTCAGGGGAGATATCGTTGATCCCCAAAGAACCTTTCAGTGTGGGGATGGGGATCGACGTCGGATCGCCGCCGGTAACCGGAATATACTCGATGTGGTAAGCGTCTACACTTGGATCATTTTCTGAGAAGTAAATCCGGGAACCGTCCGTGACCAGGCAACACTTAGACATTCCGTCATTGGTAAGCTGCGTGGACTTCAGTATTCGCGGCTCGGGAGTGGGGACGAGAAATCCGAAAACCAGGGCAGCCGCCAGGATCGCGCCTGCAATCCAGAGCTTCCGCTTGCGACTGACGGGCGGCGCGGCAGCTCCAATCGCTGAGATGCGCGCTGACTCCGTGTCCCGCTTCAGCCGCTGCAGGTCCGTCCGCATATCGGCGGCGCTCTGGTAGCGCAGATTACGGTCTTTCTCCAGTGACTTGTCAATGATCTCCTGCAGCCCCACTGGCAGGTCAGGATTCAGGCGCACCGCCGACGTCGGCTTTCCATCCAGAATGGCCTTGAAGATAACCGCAGAACTCCCGCCACGGAAGGGCAAGGTGCCGGTGGCCATCTCATACAGCACGGCTCCGAACGAGAAGAGATCGGTTCGGGCATCCAGTTCCTTTCCCATGGCCTGTTCGGGCGACATGTAAGCGACCGTTCCCAAGGCTGCGCCCGGGCTGGTCAGGTGCTGCTCATCCATTGTCTCTGCCACGGTGATCGCCCCAATCTGGCTTGACGATGCGCGCGTGGGTACGACCTTCGCTAAACCGAAATCCAGAATCTTGGCATGCCCGCGTTCCGTTACGAAGATGTTGGCTGGCTTGATGTCGCGGTGGACGATGCCTTTGCTGTGAGCGGCATCCAACGCATCGGCAATCTCAATGGCCAACCCCAGCTGGACGTCGGTTTCGACAGGTTTCCCCGCGATGCGATGCTTAAGGGTTATGCCTTCAAGAAACTCCATGACGATGAAGGTACGTCCATTCTCTTCGCCGATGTCATAGATGGTGCAGATGTTGGGGTGATTGAGCGCGGATGCGGCGCGGGCTTCGCGGCGAAAGCGTTCCAGTCCCTGACCGTCCCGGGCCAAGTCTTCGGGAAGAAACTTGAGCGCAACAAAGCGGCCCAGGCGAGTGTCCTCCGCCCGGTACACCACGCCCATTCCACCACCACCAAGCTTCTCCATAATGCGGTAGTGCGAGATAGTCGTGTCAATCATGTCGCCACCGCGTGGATACGGATCGTTGACTGGTTGACTGATGGTAAGAGCGAAACTCCCGGCAAGTCAACTCACCTGCCGCTCGCAGCGTGCCAGTTCCCGCGGGCCAGAGAAAACCGCGTGACAGAAAACCGAGTGACAAACTGGACTGCACCCCATCGTTGAGACACGCGAGCAGCCGTCAAATGGGTGACACCTCGGCCTGTTTTTGTTTCGTTATGCACGACCCGTGACAGACGAAACGTAACCTAATCGGCACAACGACTGTGCTGTTTAGGCAAAGCAGCTCTGGCTAGGCACCAAACGTCAGTTCGCCCTGACGCCCATCCTGATTGAGCAGTTTCAGCCGCCCACCCGTCTGTGCCGCCAGGCGTCTTTGCGTCTTCTGCTCTAATCGTCTGATAAATTCTGCCCTGCCTAGCGGTCGGCCGGTGTATGTGCAACGACGCATGGCCGCCAACTCAAACTGCTTCTCTCCAGCTGCAAGATACGCACGCCAGGTGCTTTCAGACCAATGATGGCGCCACGGTTCGATGTCGAGCAGCTCATCATCCGTCGCTTGGCCGAGATGAGCCGTTGCGCTGGACCACGACCACGACCCGGCGTCAGCCGCCAGTCCCGCACGCACTGGGTTCAGCGCCGTGTAGCGCAACGCTTCCACAGGTGGGCCTGATCCAGTGGACAGGATTAGAACCGTCCCTGCCAAAGGTGGCCGCTGGAGCCATGGGCGGCATTCCAATAGGAGGCATAGCGGCCGTGCGTGTGCTTCAGAGCCTGCGCCAATCCATCGGCTTCGTTGGGAACCATGACGAGATGGACGTGATTGGACATCAAGCAATAGCCGAGCAGGGCCACTTGGCAGCGCTCGATGTCTTCGCGTAATAGTTCCAGATAGACCTTGCGGTCCGCGTCGCAATCGAGCATGAAGCGGCGTGCGTTGCCGCGTTGGGTAACATCATGAGGAACCTGCGCGACAACCACCCGCGGCAAGCGCCCATGACCCGTCCTGAGTCGGGAACATTTCCCTTTAGTCGACCCTATATTCTCTTATCGGGCTAAGTTTCCCATGAAGTCTACGTTAAGCAATGTTCATCACCGGCCGAACCAGCTACCAACGTTGCTTTGCTTTGCGACGGAAGCAGCTCATGCCGCCGTTCCTGGGGTGTTTTGTTACGGGTACCTTTCCAGTCCCCAGTCCATCCTGTCCCCAGTCGGTCCAGTCGGTCGGGTCCAGTCGGTCGGGGAATCGCTGCGCGACGGGCGCATGCATCTGCCCTCGTTTCTCGACACGATGCGCGCCGGTTCCACTTTTGGCTTGAGAGAGGATTGAGGTAGCGCATTGAAACTTCTTCTGTGAGTGGATGTGCAAATTTTGCTTCGGAATCAGGAAACGTATTTAGCCACCGCTCCCCTACGGCAATCATGGCAGAGCCATTCGTAATGTGCTTCATAATCATCTGTGACCAGCACTCGCGCTAGCCACCGAGCTGTGGATGGTCTTCCGTCTGGTCTCGAATTCCCGCCTCGGGCCTGGGGATAAAGTATTAAGAACCGCATATATGGCTCTGGAGATCAATTCCGTCAAAGCCCGCGATCTGGCATCCCAACTCGCGGCTGCCACCGGGGAGGATGTTGATACTGCGGTGGTGCGCGCCATCGAAGAACGACTGGTGCGTGTCAACCGGCAAGCTCCTTTAGCCAAGGATGACGAACTCGACTATCTTTTCGAAAAATTGGCTCAAATGCCAGTTCTGGACGCGCGCTCCCCGGACGAGATTGTCGGTAATGGACCGGATGGATTGGCCCACTAGTAGTAATCGACACGTCCGCTATCGTTGCCGCCATAGCTAACGAGCCGGATGGCGACGTCTACCGCACAGCAATCAAGACTGCTCCGATTCGGGTGATGTCCGCTGTATCCCCGCTGTATCCCCGCTGGAGACGCGAATAGTTCTGTCCTCACGGCTTGGCTCGAATGCGATTACAACATTTGACGAACTGATTGCGCACGCTGGGATTGTTGTGGAGCCGGTTGACGAGTCGCTAGCTAGTGCCGCATTCGACGCCTTCCGCAAATATGACAAGGGACAAAGCAATCCAGCCCAGCTCAATATTGTTGATTGTGTGGTCTACGCACTGGCGCGCTCACGTAATCTTCCGCTGCTGTTCAAGGGCAGGGACTTCTCGCATACCGACATCCGATCGGCTGTTCCCTTTGCCGTGTAACCGCGGATTCATGCATAGTGGGGCAACAGGTATCCCGTCGCCGCATTTACCCCTTGGCCACGAATCTTGATCACCGCTCCGTCCCTGTGCGAGGAGAAGTATTCCGTACCGCCCCGCTTCCGGGAAGTTCTCCCGATCCAGACGACGGCGCTCTGTCTGGTTAGAGCATTTTCACTTCTACTCTGCATAGGTGAGTGCGGCGAGGTACGGCTTTTCTTGAGGAAAAGCCGCGTCGGATCGGTTGCTCTGTATGCACCAGAAGTGAAAATGCTTTTGCGTCGAGAAATGATCACGGCCAGTCCTCGGTTCGACGCACCCAGTGCAAACCGGCGCGACCGTGCCGAGAAACCAGGGCAGATATATGCGCCTGAGGCCGCCCAGCCTCCCAGCTCACTGATTACCAATACCCGCAGGGAGTAACTTCCAGTTAACTCCCCCTGCCTCCTCATGTTTATTTTCAAAGATCCTTGTGCGCCATAAATAACCCGTGGGAACGTTAATCAGCAACCAAACTGAGGAATTCGTAACCACCAAAGAACCTCTGACAATAAGCAACCAAGGGAGTGACCTTTCATGGCAGCCAACCCAAACCAAATCCCGGAAGACCTCACCACCCCGTCCCCCCACGTGCCCACCCTCACCGAAGTAGAGCACCGCCTAACCCAACTGCGAAGCCGCCTCCCACAGCCAGACTTGAACCCGCCACCCACCACCGAGCAGCCAGAGCCTCCGCGCGCAGCCTCACCGCAACCACCCACCCATCCAGAGCTCGAACAAGCCGCCCTTCACGGACCCGCCGGACGCATCGTCAGCAGCCTCGCGCCGCACACCGAAGCGCATCCCGCCGCACTCCTCCTCCAATTCCTCGCAGCCTTCGGCAATCTTATCGGCCCCGGCCCCCACTGCATGGTCGAATCCACCCGCCATGCCCTCAACCTCTTCGTCATCCTCGTCGGCGATTCCAGCAAAGCCCGCAAAGGCACCAGCTGGAACCTCATCGCCAACCTCTTCGCCGGCGTCGACCCATCTTGGCTCTCCACCCGCGTCAACAGCGCGCGCCTCACCGCCAACGGCCTCGTACGGGCCCTCCGCGATCAGCAGCCGCCCACCGACCGCCGTCTCCTCGCCCTCTCAGAGGAATTCGCCACCGTCGTCCACTCCCTCAAGCGCGGCAACGGTCACCTCTCTCCCCTGCTCCGTTGCGCCTGGGATAATGGCAACCTCCCCACCCTCGACATGCACCACCAACTGCGCGCCACCGGCACCCACCTCAGCCTCATCGCGCATATTTCCCAGCGCGAACTCACCCAAACATTCCAGCGTCAACAGGTCCATAACGGCTTCGCCAACCGCTGCCTTTGGACATGGGTCGAGCGCAGCAACTGCCTCCCCGGCGGCGGCAGCGCGCCCGCGTATGAACTATCCGCCATCGCCGGCACACTGCGCAACGCCGTTGCCTGGGCCACCGCGCGACCAGAAATCCTCTTTCGCCGCGACCAAGAGGCTCAGCAGCTTTGGGCAGACTGTTATGAGTCGCTCAGCTATCGTGATCCCGGCCTGCGGGGCGCAGCCACAAGCCGTGGCGAGGCCCAGGTCCTGCGCCTCAGCGCCCTCTATGCCGCGCTCGACTGTAGCGAGATTGTCGGCCTCCCCCATCTCGAAGCAGCCTACGCAGTATGGACCTACTGCTATCGAAGCGCCGTCCGCCTCTTCGGCCTGGCCACCGGAGACCCCATCACCGACCGCATTCGCGAGGCCGTCCAAGCCTCCCCCAACGGTCTCTCAAGGAATCAGATCAGCCGTCTCTTCTATGGCCACGTCAGCAGCGAACGCCTCGATGCTGCGCTCGAACAACTTGCCGCCATCGGCGCACTCGTCGCCCACAGCGAGCAAACCAGCGGTCGAAGCTCTACCCTCTGGTTGGCTACCCAACACTAGCAAGCCGCGGATACACTTACGGAAAACCAATAACCAAACGAGCAGGGCTTTTCTCGCTTATCTCGCTCCTTGCTCAATCTTTTTCCGGCATGAAAGCGCCGGCCGGGGGGACTTATCGCTCTTTTCTCTCACAAAGTGCATTCTTTTTTTCAAAAACCTCGCGGAGTCAGGAACGCGACGGGAAAATTCAGGAATCTCAGAAAACCACCGTTCCCTTTCACCTCTACAGGGAAGTGTACGGGAGCTCTTGTGCAGGAAGGGAATTCCAACTTCAGGGCTGGTTTGGCGACTCTCTCAGGTATTGTCGTAACTCGGCGACGTTGTAGCAGTGGGAGAAAGCTGTATCACGCTGGATACGCCCACTCCCAACCAGCTCGGCCAGCGATTGCTCCATGGTCATCATGCCATCGGCACGCCCGGTAGAAATGTGGGAGCGGATCTGGTGGTCTTGACCGGTCCGGATCAGATTGCGTATGGCTGTCGTGGCCATCAAGATCTCGACCGCCGGGTAGCGCCCTCCGTTATCGGCAGCCGGTACCAGCTGCTGGGTGACGATGGCCACCAGGGCCAGGGAGAGTTGCTGCCGAATTTGCGACTGATGCCCGGCAGGAAAAATATCCAGGATGCGCGAGATGCTCTGAGACGTATCGTTGGTGTGCAGAGAGGAGAGCACCAGGTGCCCGGTTTCGGCTGCCGTAAGCGCCGCTGCCATGGTCTCGGCATCGCGCATTTCTCCCACCAGGATCACGTCGGGGTCCTGACGCAATACAGCCCTCACCGCTTGCGCAAACGAGGGTGTGTCATGGCCCACTTCGATCTGCTCCACAATGGAGTTGTGGTTCGCATGCTCGTATTCGACTGGATCCTCGATGGTGATGATGTGATCGCGACGGCGGAGGTTGATCAGGCCAAGCAGCGCCGCGAGGGTCGAAGTCTTGCCGCAACCAGTGGGACCCGTGAGCAGCACCAACCCTTGTCGCCGTTCCGCCAGCTCGGCCAGCGCCGCCGGTAGGTGCAACGATTCGAGTGATGGGATCTGCGCCGGAAGCAGGCGAACGCAGCCCGCCAGCGTACCGCGCTGATAATGAAAATTGGCTCGGAATCTCCCAATCTGCCCGCGCACGAAACAGAAGTCCAACGACTTGTTCGCTTCTAACTCCTCTGCCTGCCGGGCGGTTAATAACGGAAGCAATAAGCTGCGTATTTCCTCTGACGATAAGAGCTTGCCGGCAGCCGGCGTCAGAGAGCCCTTGACTCGGAGCGCGACCGCGGAACCAGCCACCAAAACGATGTCGGAAGCACCCCGTTGGGCGGCAAGCGCCAATAAGCGGTCGATCGAAGGACTTCCGCCGCTTACCGTTGCAGCCTTCGAACGATTCAATTCATCGACCAGCCGCGACAGTTCACCCCCGAAGGCAGCCATTGGGTCCTTTCAGCAAGCGGAATAGAGAATACCTATTTTAGCAATGCTTCCGCTGCGCTCATTGCATGTAATGCTCTTTTGCATTACTATCTGACAGGAGCAGGAAGGATGAGCGAATGACCACTTTGACCGTCACCGCACGGGGCCAGGTTACCTTCCGCAAGGATGTGCTTCAACATCTTGGCATCCGGCCAGGAGAGAAAATTGAATTGGACAAGCAGCCGGATGGAGCCGTGACGCTCAGGGCAGCGCGTCCACGCGGCAAGATAGACAGCTTCCTCGGCCTGCTCGCGGGCAAAACCAGGAAGATCGCGACTCTTGACGAGATGAATGAAGCTGCGGCGGCCGGCTGGTCCAGGCAGAAATGAGAATCACTCCCGACACAAATATCCTTGTCCGCGCCGTAGTCGCGGACGATAAGAAACAGGCCCAGGCAGCCGCCAGGCTTTTGAAGGAAGCAGAGCTCATCGCAGTTACGCTTCCTTGCCTGTGCGAGTTTGTTTGGGTCCTGCGCCGCGTTTACCAATTTGGGCAGGACAATATTTCCACCGCTCTCGAAGCATTGCTCAGCGCGGACAACGTTGCCGTCAATCGTCCTGCTGTAGATGCTGGATTGTCCGTGCTCAAGGCAGGAGGGGATTTTGCCGACGGCCTGATCGCCTACGAGGGCGATTGGTTAGGCGGCGACACCTTCGTTTCTTTTGACAAACGGGCCGTCTCCCTGCTTTCTCATCAGGGGAAGCAGGCGAGGTTACTGAAATAGTCTCATCGTAGAGCCGGTGATTTTCATCGACCATCCACTTCCAGCTTTACCGGCCGTGCGGTTGAGTGCACGTCGGGGTCATAGTACTCGTAGAGGCGCGACTGGAGAGTGTGCGCGCGTATAGGGTATTTGGCGCGCAAACGCACCTTCAGCGTGACCTCCTGATGTGCTGCAAGGCCATTGAAATAGAGGATGGCCTGGGTTGCGGTCAAGCTGAACTTCTCCAGACGTCCGGCCTCGGCGCCGCCCGCTTTTTCCTGCAACGCTTGCAGATCTTCGCTCAGCAGATCGAAGCCCGGCGGGATACCCAGGTCCACCATGATCATGTTTGCGGTCTTGGCGAGATTGTTGCGAATCGTCACCGTCTCGGTGGCTATATCGTTCTGCTGCAGCCGAGTGCGGTCGTAGGCTATGTTGATGGAAAGCGGCTCGGCGGCAGGCTTTTGATCCCACGGGATAAAGGACCGGCCCACCACCTGGTAAGCGAGACTCCCGGCGCCTTCAAAATGGAGCCGGATCGAGGCAGGCTGATGGGTGTCAATGCCCTTAAAGACAAACTGGTGAAGCAGGTCGTTGTTGTTCTCAGTCAAATTAAGGGTCTTCACTTCCCTGCCCTCAAGCATCACCTGGACTGCCCCGTGCACGTCACTCGCGCTCATTTGCGTAGCCAGCAGTAAGGCGCGAAGAGCCATGATAGTCGCCTGTGTGGTGCCCCAGGCTCCGGAGGCCTGCTTCTTTTGAGAGATGAAATTGAGAGCCTTGCGAGCCGTCTCTGATGCCTGCCCCCACTTGAGCAGCGCTTGAGTAGCCAGCCCGGTAGTCTCGATGGCAGCGCTTGCGCCGGTTGAGTAAACACCGGTCTCTTCGGCGCTCCAAAAGACCTGGTCATCCTTTTCCGTGCGCGCGTCGAGCAGCGCCTGCATGGAACGGCGTGTGAAGTCGCGGTCGCGGCCGTACTCGGTGGCAAAATTGGCGACCACCGCCAGGGTGTAGGGATCTGGCGCAGTGTTCAAGTGAGATTCGATGAAATCCTTCGCCTTGTCGATGGCGGGACCATCCATACCGGTATCGGCCAGCGACCAGGCAATATAAGCGGTGATGCGCAGCACATTGGAGTTGTAGCGATCGGTTGCGCCCTCGTTGATGAAGGAGGCGTCAGGCTTCCAACTACCGCCCGCTTGTTGCTGACTGACCAGCCAGTCGCGGGTGCGCTCAATCAGCCTGGGGTCGACCTCCGACACCTTCGCCATGTCGTTGAATTCCATCAGCCCGTAGGCGGTAAGAATCTTGTTCGCTGGAGCCTCCCCGAACCAGGAGAAACCGCCTCCGGGAACTTCGAAGGTAAGCAGACGCTGGTACCCGTTAGCGATGTAGCCTTCGGCCTTGGCGTGCGTCTCCGGGGTGAGCTTTTTGGTGTGCTTCATGTAATCGAGCGCAAGCACGTTGGGGTAGGTGCTGGAGGAAGTCTGTTCGAAGCAGCCGCCCGGCATGCTGAGGATGCTGTCCATCCCTTCGATGAGCTGGCTAAGCGGTCCGGGATAAAGGCGGACCAGGACGCTGGTGGCATCGGCAATGGCATTGTCGGGAAAGTGGAGATCGTGTGTGACTGAGCCTTCGAGTCGCCCGTTGAAGACCAAGTCCTGCTCGCGACCGTTGGGGATGACCTCAATCTCGCGGACAACAATGTCATCGCGCGAGTCGGAACCCTCCATGTGAGCAGAGAGGGTGAGCTTGAATTTGCCGATGCGCGTGGCGGTGATCGTAAACTGCGAACTGCCTATGCGGCCCACTTCAGCGGCGACGGATTTTTCCGGCGTATCGTTGTCGAGGGAAAACCAGTCTTCCCGCTTGAGCTTGAGACTGACCTGCCCGGACTTACCGGAGTAGTTGTAAACCGCGATCGGCAGGGAGATCTGGTCGCCCTGGGTGAGCGTGACCGGAAGATCGAGATCCACGAAGAAATCCTGGAACACCTTCAGGCTCGCGGTTGCGCTGCCCAGCGCGCCGGAGACAGTAGAGGCAAGCATCGCCATCCGCCAGGTGGTGATGGAATCGGCGACAGGGATAGAGATGTTGGCGTTGCCCTGGGCGTCGGTGATGATCTCCGGATTGATGTACAGCGCCTCCGGGAAGTAGGAGCGAACATGCGGCGCGGCCTGTTGCGGTGCGGTCTTGAGTACGGCTGCGAAGCTACGGCCCTGCATGGACGGGGCTGGAGGTGCAGGCCTTTGCATGGGTAGTCCATCCAGCGCGTCTACTGCTCTTAAGCCGCCCACTATGCCGCCCATCACACCTTGCCCCGCTACCATTGCCAGTCTCAGGGGCGACGGCGATGGCGGCGGCTCAACCATGACGGTCTCGGTTACGCTGCCCACATACACTGTGGCGCTGAGCAGGACGCGGTCGCGCTCCTGCAGCGTGAACTCTCTCGAGAGGCTCAGGAATCCAGGCGATGAGATCTCCACCCTATAGTTACCCGGAGGAAGAGCCGCAAGAGCAAACCGGCCATCGGCCGCAGCGTGCGTCGTCCGCGTGTTTGCCGTGAACACCTGATGGAGTGTGATGGTCGCGCTGCCAACCGAGGCGCCGGTTTGGTCAACTACCGTACCGTTGACTTCGGCTCGTTGATTCATGGGGCCGCGGTTGTGTTCAATGTGGACCTCCAGGGTGCCGCGGCTTGCTGGCTCAGGAACGAGGCTTCCGGAGCGGGCTTCCAGATAGGTGACAAGATCATCTTTGCTGTTGAATGCGCCATCGGGACCCGCGCTGCGCACCTGGTAGACATGCGCCGTTCCCCAACTCAAGGCCTCCGGTTCGATATGCAGCGGCGTGTTCCAGGAGTCGCGCGCACGCACGGCATTGACCATCGTTGGGATGTCCTGCGTCGCCCCATGCTTCCGGATCTCTTCGCTGAGTTGTGCCGCAAGGCCGCGCACCTGGTCGAAGAACACCGTCCGGTAGCGCTGCTCGTAGTCAAAGTACTTGTCCTGCGGCAGACTGCGGCCAAACTCTGTGTCAAGCCGCGCCGGCCTCGCCATCTCCGTCGCAGAGAAAAGAGCCCGCGCCACCCTGTCTTGCTGATCGACGCCCTGCTGCTCACCGCGGGCGCCTTCCACCGGTTCCACGGCGCTCGACAGAGATAGCGAGTGGATTTCGTAGCGCGGCTTCATCACTTCCTGCTCGAGGTAGAAGAATGTTTTCGCGAAGCCCGGCTGCTTTTCCGCGAGCGCAAAGACGGCTTCGTCCACGATCTGCAGGCCGAGTGCGGCGCTAACGCCTTCACCGTGAGCGTTGGTAACGCGGAAGCAGATACTCGCATCGCTGCCCGGTTTGTAGGTGGCTGCATCCGTCGTGGTTTCAATCTTCAGCTCGTCCGCCGGCTGCACGAAGACAAGGCGATGGTCAGCGACCGGTTGGGCGTCGCGGCCGAAGAGGTAGGCGTCGATGTCGAGGGTGCCCGCCATCTCCGCAGTAGCCGCGAGCGTGAGCTCGGCCTGCCCGTTCTGCAAATCGAGATCGCGGGTCAGAACCGTCTGCCCATTGCGCACGACGTCGATGTAAGCCGAGCCACGAGCGCGGGTGGAGAGGACTTTCAATTGCATTGGTTCGCCGGTTTTGATGACGGCGCGGTTGACCCGCAGCAGGATCTGGTCGGAGCCTTCCCGCGTCTCCAGGGGAAGATCGGCTATGGTACGGGCGCCGCGATGATCATCAGCGTCCACGCGAAGGGACAGGTTATCGGAGCCGGGAACCAGGTGAATGGTGGCGATGCCGCTGCCGTCAGTAGTGACGTGTTGATCGCGCTCACCGCGGACGTGGACTGTGAGAGCAGCGGTTGCGGGCGTTCCGTCAGGATAAGAGCTTAAAAGAAATATCTGGTTCTCGAGATCAGGGATCAGTGTTCCGCCCTCCGGAACAGCAGTCACCAGCAGAGGAGTTTGGCTGACGGTGATCGGTTCGCCGCGCGTCTCAGAGTGGCCGGCGGAGTCTTTCACGGTGGCCTCGACCAAGGCGCGTGCTGCGCCATGGCTTAAATTCCGTCCGGCAAAGTAGGCGGGCAGCACAAGATCGAAGTGATACGCGCCGTCTTTATCTGTCCTGCCCTTGGTGGATGCCGCTTCGAAGACTTCGACATCGATGCCCGATATCTTGATGGCCGTCTCAGCGTGATCGACTGGCTTACCGAAGAAGTAGTTGGCGCGCACCGTGCCGGTAACGTGATCGCCAGGACGATAGTCACGCCGTGGCTTGTTGTCTTTTTCCGTGAACTCCACTTCGACTTTGAACTTGGTCAGGACATAGCGTTCCACGTTGAGGGCAACTTCCGCGGTATTCACAGGAGCGGAGCTGTCGCCCATGAGGGCCCGAAGATGATAGGTGCCCAGGTTCACCTCATCGGCGAGTGAGAACTCCGCCGAGGCGACACCGAAATGGTCCGTGGCTGTGCTCTTTTTGAAAACTTTATTGCCCCGTGAGTCCTCCACCTCGAAGGTAAGATTGCGATCCGCATCCGCCCGGTGATTTGCGCGATCGAGCGCGAGCGCGCGTACGTGGATTGTCTGACCAGGCTGGTAGATCGGTTTCTCGGTGGTGAGCATGATCAATGCCGGGTCTTTGATCTGGATGGGCTGCGTATATTCGGTGGAACCGATTGGCGTGTCGGCGATAAAGCGGATATCGTATTTGCCTTCGAGACCGGCCGGAAAATGGAACTGAGCCGCGACCGTGCCGCGCCGGTTGAGATGTCCGGAGAAGAGCGGGCGAGCTCTCTGCTGGGGAATAAGAAGCTCGGCGCGGATGGTGCCGGTGAGGGCGGCATCGTCGTTGCCGGCGTCCGAAACCAGCACCCGGATGGCGGCATCGCTGCCTGCGAAGTACTCCGTCTGGCCTAGTATGCGAACGACCGGGCGGCGGAGGACGCGGGAGATGGACTCGACGCCGGTGATCGCTGGGATGCTCTTGTCACCGTATTCGAAACGATAGCGCACCCGTTGCCAAACAAGGTCTTCGAATGCGATCGGTTTTGCGGGTGCGATGCTTTGCTGCCAGGAGCCATCGCTTTGGGTAATGTCGACTGGCCGCTCGGCGCGGCCGAGGACGTGGTCCTCCGGGTCGACAATCTCCGCGATGAATTTACCGGAACCCGGGCGCGCCCCATGGTAGGGAATGGCTACGGAGAGGACTCCATGGGTGAACGTCGCGCCGGATGACGGGGTCCCCGTTGCACTAAAAGAAGCGTAAGCCGCGAGGCCGATGAGGAGCAGTACAGACGCCAGAGGGAGGAGAAGCTTAAGTCGAACGCCACCGCGAGTGAACATGCCGGTTCTCCAGGTGTGCTGCCGTTTTGGGGGATGGCAGCTTCTGTCTGAGCGGAGAACGCGGAGGTTCTACAAACTTGCCGCGAAAAACATTTTTTTTTGCTGTGATTCGCGGGGGAGTTACTTACGAGCCCAGTTCTGGCCGTCGGTACTCGTCCAGCGCTCCCCGTCGTCGGTGGTTACTTCGAAGCGCGACAGAGCGTGGCCGGCGACGGGCTTGAACACCTGGTTTGCGCCGGCAGACGAGGTACCGGGGGGAGCGGGTGATGCCTGGAGGTTGACCGTCTGAGCAGGGGAACCCGCGCGCAGAGTGGCGTCAGCCACAGCTTGGAGTGAGGGCGTCACCTCGGTGACGAACGACTGCGTTTCGAAACCCCTGGCCTGGGCTTCTATCCGATAGCTGCCGGGCGCCAGATCGGCCATGCGATATTGGCCGTGGCTGTTGGTTGTCGCACTGCCGACGAGCGCGCCGTCGGAGTTGGCGGCGGTTAGAGTTGCGCCGGGAATCACAGCGCCGGCAGGGTCTGTGATGGTGCCGGACAACGTTGACCCTGTGGTCCCTGAGGGACGAGAACTGATCTTGAGGGCGGGCGCTGCACTACCGAAGGAAACCGCGGAAGTCAGCGCAACAGTGACTGCGCGGCCCTTCCATGGCGAGGGAACGGCCTTCCAGTTTCTTCCCTCGTCATTGCTGAAAAAGAGGCGGTTTTCGGTGTCGATGGCAAGCCTCTGGTTGGCGCGCGAGGCCATCGAGAGGATGGCGAGATGGCTGGGCAAAGGACTCGGGGCGGAAAAGGTAGCCTGAAGGCGATCCACTGCGAGCGCGGTCACCGGTTCTCCGTTGCTCGCCGTTGGGAGCGCAAAGGAGCGTTCCGCTGCAGGTGGTTGCTTCGGTTGGATTGCGATGCCTCCAAGGATACCGCCCATAACGCCGCTCGCGTTCCCTTGTCTCCCTTGGGCGAGTGGCGTTGGCTGGGTTTCCGGGGCAGCTGGCCGCGTCTGAGGCGCACGCTTGGCCAGTGGCGCTATGCTGCGGAGCGCTTCTGGCGGAGGAATTTGAGCCGGAGGCGGCGGCGCCGGTTCCCGGGCATCGGCTATCTGAGATGGTACGGAGGTTTGACCAAGGTTCCTTTGCTCATGGCGAACGAAGAAGATGACCAGCAGGAGAGCTGCAAGCGCGGGAACCCCCGCCCATGCGGGATGCCGGGGGAACCAGCGATGGCGAACAGCCTCGGGCTGCAAGATGGGAGACTCGTCGGCGGTCGGAAGCGAGAGGGCAACAATCTGCCGGCAGTGCGGGCAAAGGGCGAGATGCGCGAGCGTCTGCTGCTGCTCGTGCGCCGGCAGGGTGTGCTCGACGAAGGCATTAAGCTGGTCCGCGTCTGGATGCTGCCCGGCCTGAAGAATTTCGCTCATAGTTGCCCGGATGCGGCAGCAGCGTTCGTTGCCGTCTGCTCTGAGAACGAGGTGGTTTGCGAACTTTGCAGCAAAGCACGCAGATTGATTTCCAGATCGCGCGGATCGTTACCCAGCGCTTCTTCCGCCGCCCGCTTGCTCAGTCCGCCGGCTTGAAGCTGCTGCAGCAGCCGCTTGCGCAGATCACTAAGCAGACGCTTGAGCCGCCGGCCGATCGTAGCTTCGTGGACATGGAGGACCCGGGCGATCTGGGCCAGAGGCTGGCGATCGAGGAAGTAAGTGCAGAGCAAGTAGCGCTCCTCCGCGGAAAGGCCCTGAAGCGTACTGGTAATAGCGCGGGTCAGGTCAGTGAGTTCCGCCGCGACCGGTGCGGAATCCAGTTGCGGCGCGGGAGCGTCGAGAGTATCGAGTGGCGACTCGCGGTGTGTGCGCCGGTGATGATCAACATGACGCTGGGCAAGCGTGGTGCGAAGCCAGCCGAGAAGCGAGCCCCGACCGGAGTAGGACGCTAGGGGAGAGCGGCGCTCTCCCTCCACCTCGCGCAAGCCATATAGCTCCGAGTAGAGCGAGTCAGCAAGATCGTGACCCAGCGTGCTCGAGCCGGTGATAGCGATAGCGGCCTGAGTGAGGGGCGTGCGATAGAGGTTAAGGAAGCGTCCCCACGCGACCTCGCGGCCCAAGACGCAGGCGGTAGCGAGCGCCAGGTCTTCAAGGCGGAGCGATCTCAAGAAGTCTGCCTTTTGCGAATGATCAGGATGAGCGGAATCTGGCAAACCGTAGTTGAACTTCGCGCCCACGGAGTACAAAACGGTGCAGAGTTCGTCGCACGTTAGCCCGCTGGCTGCGCCCTTGGCGGTGAGCCAGAGCTCCTGGAGCAGACCTTGCGGCAGGTCCTTATCAGCCGAGTCCAGGGATGGCGCCGATGGTAACGGGAGCGCCAGATCACCGGATTGTGGGGACGTTGTCACCCTCTCAAGATACTGCAATCAGCGCCTTGCCGAGGATCCCCCAGCCACGTTCCTAGGGTTGCAAATAATAGCCATCCCAGGTGCGGGCAGTTAAGCCGGGCTTTGCTACCTGAACCTCGAGATGGTGATATTCGTCGCGATGATCGGCGCGAGGGGGGGCGAAGGACAACTCATAGTACGCCTCGCCATCAGCCACGCATTGCTTCAACATGCCGGTGAGGTCGTTACTGCCGTAAAGGGCAAGACCTCCACTATGAACAGCAAGCACCTGCAAGGAGAGATCGCCGATCGCGACCTGACTCGGCTTACTGACACCCTTAAGGAAATCCTCATAGTAGTTGGAGCGGCCTACTCCCTCGCCGGCGCCGATTGGATTGACGTTGTAAAGAGTCACCCCGGCCTCGCGCATCTGCGTCGAAAGCCGGACGATCATTGAGAAGAGCTGGCTTTCTTGCTTAGCATCCAGGTATTCACGGGGACCGGAAAGAATGGGCCAGCCGGGCGAGACCCACAGGATCATCTTGCGCCCCGGCAGCTTGGCTTGGCTGGCGACAAGCGAACCAATGGCAGTCATGGAAAGGTTAAAGCGGTCGATAAACTCATATTGCGAGGAACGGCGGATGTCGCGAAGGCCAATGGCGTACTGATCAAGAGAGTTGCTGAGCTCATTGCCGTCAGTCGAGAAAGCCCGCTGGGTCTGGACGCCCTTGTCTTCAAAAAAGGCAAGTTCGGTAGGGTACGCTAGCTGGCCGCCGTTGGCGTGCAGAAATTTCTCAATCTGACCCCGTGTGTAGGCAATGCTCGAGTACGGGACATTCACGGCGTCGAGAAGAACGATGACGTGAACGGGAGCCTGGCTGCCGGCGAAAGCATGGAAAGACGTGATGTGCCGCGGAGTCTTGTTGTCAAGAACGGTAAAGTCCTGTTGCTGCAGACCGGCGACGGGCCGCCCGGACTTCGGCGTCACCACAACGTCGAGCGTGATACTGGACGCAGCGGCTCCGGTTGGCGGCGGAGCACTCTCCTGGGCGGAGAGCGTGACGGAGCATAGTATTGGGATAAAAAGAGAGAAAGCAAAAGGCTTGCGGATGGACATGAGTTCCCTTCATTCGAGAGCCGGGGCCACCTCTCAAGACGAAGGAGACCACTGCCAGGTTTCAAAGATAGTTGGATGCGGAGCCAGTCGAGAGAGAAACCGATAAGGAAGGAAAGAAACGGGATCTTTACTTATTAAGCGCACTTCCGGGACAACGGCGAGAAGGTTCCGATTCCCTCGCCGCCTCCGGAGCGGAGTAGCTAGCTAGCGGCCAGCCGGACAGTCAATGTTGCAGCACTCTTCTATTCCTCCTGCATAGCACTGGCCAGAATTGGTATTCCGGCGGCTTCTCCGTCCTCGGCCTCACCAGGCAATTCCAGTGCTTCAGCTGCCTCCACATCCCGCAGCGTACGCTGGATGGCCCTGGTGCGCGTTTCCGCTTTGTCGATTGAATCTTGTGCCTGGCTTAGCTTCTGCTTGACGATCACTAAGACCTGGGCATACTTACTGAATTCCGTCTTAACGGATCCTAAGGTTTCCCACACCTCGTTCGATCTCTTTTGGATGGCAAGGGTACGAAAGCCCATCTGCAAGGCATTCAACAATGCCGCGAGCGTGCTCGGCCCCGACAGCACAACCCTATACTCGCGCTGGATCGCATCCGCGAAGCTGGGCCGCCGCATCGCCTCGGCATAGAGCCCCTCGGTGGAAAGAAACAGAATGCCGAAGTCGGTCGTAAAGGGAGGCGCAAGGTGCCGCTCACTAAGATTCTTCGCCGATAACCTTAATGTCATTTCCAACTGACGTGAAGCTTTCTCCACTGCCTCCACATCCCCCCTCTCAGACGCTTCGGCCAGACGGGAATAATCCTCCATAGGAAACTTGGCGTCGATAGGCAGCCAGACTGGCTCGCCGCTACTGTCGCGACCGGGCAACTTGACGGCATACTCAACGCGCTCACCGCTGCCGGAGATGGCCACATTCCTGGCGAACTGCTCGGGAGCTAGCATTTGTTCGATGATCGCTCCCAACTGTACCTCTCCCCACGCTCCACGGGTCTTGACGTTGCTCAGAACACGCTTCAGATCGCCCACCCCGCTAGCCAGCGTTTTCATTTCGCTCAGCCCCGAATAAACCTGCTCCAGACGCTCGCTCACCTGCCTGAAGGACTCTCCCAGCCTGGCCTCCAAGGTACCCTGCAGCTTCTCGTCTACCGTCTGCCGCATCTGATCCAGCTTCTTCTCATTCTCGAGTTGGATGGTCGATAGCCGAGATTCCACCGTTGCCTTAAGATCCTGCATCTCAGCCTTCTGCAATTGAGATATCTCGGTTAGGGTCGATAAGACAGACTGGCCGAGCAGCGCAAGCTTCGCGTCGATTACATTCTGCTGCTGGAGCTGTCTCTGTCCAACGCTGGATTCCAAAGTCCGAATGGCTCCAGAAACACTTTCCGTCTGCGACAATTGCAGCTGATGCGCTTCTCTCACATTCATTTCGAGCGAATTCTTGAAGTCACCCAGTCTTGCCGATACCTCGTCGCGGAGCAGTGCCGATGAAGCGCTCAGAGATTGCGTCAGACCGTCGATCTTGCGCGCTGACTCCGACGCAAACGAATCCATTCGCTGTTCCAAGGCGGTGCGCAGCAGCTCGGCCTTTTGGTCGTTCGATTGGCTAACCACACCAACCTTGGCAGCAAACGAATCTCCAACAGCGATAAGAGTAGTCACAACTTCTGAGCGTAATGCCTGGGACTCGTTAGCCTGTTCCTGGCGATTGCGCGAATTCTCGTCACGTATCCCTCGGTCGAGCAGTCCGCGATCACTTTGTAAGATATGCAGCGTATCCAATATGGGGCGAAGATCGGTGGACTTGCGGCTCAACTCGGCGAGCTTCAGCCATTGCAGTAGCAGAAGGATGAAACCAAGACTGATAAGGACGTATAAGATGATTGGATCCATGAATGCAGAGAACCTTTCTGCGCCGGTCAGACAACTGCCGGTGCTGGGCGGAAAACCTATGCCTCCCGGGCAGTCGCGACGACGCCGTGGCGGGCGTTCTGCACCGGCAGCGGCCGGTGATCGATGGGCGAGTCTGCCAGGCCCATCGGAAGATACTCGCACAGATACCAGTCCGCGAACCTCTGTATGCCTTCTTCGATCGTGAAGCGTGGCCAATACCCCGTAACTTCAGCGAGCTTATCCACGCGAGCTTGCGTTTCATAAACATCGCCCGGCTGCATAGGCACCAGGCGAATGTCGGCGGATCGGCCCAGGCATCTCTCAATCGTTCGAATCAGGTGCAGAAGCTCGACCGGGCGTTGGTTTCCGATGTTGCAAAGACGCATGGGCGCTCGGGCATTAGTCCCCTGAGGTTTGCCGCATTCCGGGGGCAGGGGCAAAAGGCGAGCAATTCCCTCCACCACATCATCGACGAAGGTGAAATCGCGCTGCATGCGGCCGAAGTTATAAAGCTCAATGGCGCGGCCCCCCATGACAGCATCAACAAATTTAAAGATTGCCATATCCGGCCGGCCCCAGGGACCGTAGACGGTGAAAAACCGCAGTCCCGTCGTCGGGATATGAAACAGATGGCTGTAGGCGTGGGCTAGAACCTCATTGCTCTTCTTGGTCGCCGCGTAGAGACTGACCGGAAAATCCGTCGGATCTTCTTCAGCAAAAGGGATCTTGTTGTGCGCCCCATAGACTGAGCTGGAAGAAGCGAAGACGAAATGGCGGCACCCGCAAGCCCGAACGCCTTCGAGTACATTGACAAAGCCGACCAGATTGCTGGCGACGTACTCGTCGGGATTGGTAATAGAGTGCCGCACGCCCGCTTGCGCAGCCAGATGAACCACGGCTTCAAACTCACCTTTGCGAAAGAGGCTTTCCACACCTTCTCTATCTGCCAGATCGAGCGGGATAAACCAGAATTGGGGGCCCATGCAGAGTTTTCGCAGCCGCGCATCCTTAAGTCTAGGGTCGTAGTAGTTGTTCAGGTTGTCTACGCCAACCACTTCAAACCCGTCCGCCAGCAGCCGGTGGACGAGATGGGCGCCAATAAAACCAGCCGCACCGGTGACCATGACCCGTCTGTCTTTCGCTCTCTTCGTCATTTCGTTCTCGCCTCCGTCGGTTGCGGTGAATCAGTACGCGCCCTGGCCGGTCAGAACAACCTTCGCCGTACGCGCGAGGATATGAAGATCAAGCCACGGGGACCAATTGCGAACGTAATAGCTATCCAGGCGCACACGATCGTATGCGCTTACGGTGTTACGGCCGGAAACTTGCCACAAACCGGTAAGCCCCGGTGTGACTCTGCAATACAACGAGAAATTCTGTCCATAGGTGCCTACTTCCTCTTCCACAATCGGGCGCGGCCCGACCAGGCTCATCTCGCCCCGCAAGACGTTCCACAGCTGGGGCAATTCGTCGAGGCTCATCTTCCTTAGAACTCTGCCTACGCGCGTGATGCGAGGATCGTGGCGCAGCTTGCGGCAGCGAAGCCATTCCTCGCGCAAGTCTCCGTCCTCAGCCAAGGCCTTCTGCAGCAGCTCGTCTCCGTTGACCTGCATGGTGCGCACCTTCCAGGCACGAAATGAGGAGTGATCGCGTCCAATACGACGATGACCGTAAAAGACTGGTCCGGGCGATTCGAGTCTTACCAGAATGCCCAGGAGAAGAATGGTGAACCCGACCGCCGGCAGGACCACACAAACGATCAACAGATCCATGAGCCTCTTGGCTAACCTGGGAAGCGGCAAAAGCAAATCTCTCCTCACCTCCACCGCCAGGGAGCCACCAATCTGCCGGGCGTCAACGGTGAGGTTATAAAGATCCGGCGAACTATGCATGATCAGTAAACGCGGGAAGAGGCTTTCAAACACCTCAAGGTCCTGCAGCAACTTTCCGCAACCCGCCTCCGGGAGCGCGATCAACGCGCGGCCGACGCCGCTGGCTCGGACCTCCGCCGCAAATCGCATATCAATCACCGGCAGGCGATGCCGGGGCCGGACAGCTTGAGGGGAAGAAAGAATGACCACTGGCTTCAGCCCGATCTCGGGATGCTTTTCCAGTTCCCGGATGATGTCAGCTGATTCAACGCCGGTGTAAAACACAGCGATGGGAATTCCCCACCAGGGCTTATGGCAAGCCACTTCCCGCACCACGGAGCGCAGCAGAGGAGTGACAATCATGGCCATCGACCACCATAAAAAAAGAACCCGGCGGGGATAGTCATCAGCGCTCCCGGTAATACAAATCAGCCCCCCCAGCACCAGGAAACTAATGGTTAGTCCAAAGCCAAGACGGCGAAGTTCGGTGACCGCATTATGCATGATGCCCGGGTAGAGGCTGGAGGCGGCAAAGATGGCGAAGAACAATCCCAGCGCGGGCCAGAGAGCGATGTAGCGATGGATGTCGAGCCCTCCCCCGCTAGCGCGCTTGCCCAATAGCACGAGGGTCGCGGTGAACGTGAGGGCAATCGCATCGCTGGCCAGAACCAGCAGCGAGCACAGCCACGGGTTGCAGGAAATCCTGGGCAGGCCAATGAGCGGGAGTGTCGCTTCTGTCGCAACTACAGTTACTGACGCCATCTGCGCCTCCGAGTCACTGTCCGGTGGGTTCTGGTATTCAGAGACTGTATCGAGGGAAGCTGAAGGCTTTATGGGGGAGAGATTAAAAAAGATTTATCGAGAGGTGTTAAAAGCCAGGTGAGTCAATCTATCCTTCTGTCCTTTCGCAACTCGCCGCTTGTCCAATTCGCCGGTTCTAACGGACGCAACACGAAATCCGTTGGCATGGTCCGCATGCTCGACCGATTGGATTCCGGGGAAGGAAGGAACACAGGTAAAGGTATAGCCGATGCCGCGGTTGGTCTGAATCAACTTCTGCGGAAAGTCCCGATCTACTTTGCTCCGCAGCGCGCTGATGTACACATCGACTACGTTGGTCAAACCCTCGAACGAGGAGTTCCAGACATGTTCCAGGATCATGGTGCGCGTCACCGGACGGTTTACATTGCGCACCAGGTATTCGAGCAACAGAAATTCCTTGGGCCGCAGATCAATGGCCTTGCCCAGACGCGCGGCCGTTCGCCGCACCAGATCCAGTTCCAGATCACCTGAGCGCAACACATTCACCGCATTGGATGCGACGACATCGGACGCTGCCTGACGCAGCCGTATCGAAAGGCCCAGGCGCACGACCAGCTCCGAGGCGAAAAATGGCTCGCGCACACAATCGTCCACGCCAGCTTCGAACAGTAGCAAACGTTGCTCCAGATCAAGATAGCGCGCGAAGACGAAGAGCGATGCGTCGGAATTTCCCTGGCGCAGCAGCCTTACCATGGCCAGGGCGTCGGCAAAGATGAGAGAATCGGAATCAATGAGTACAGCTTCGTATTGTGCAAACTGGGCAAACTCCAGGCACTCCTTTGCGGAAACGACCGTCTCCACGACAAACTGAGCCGAGCTGAGCCCCTTTTCAACGCGTCTTTGCAGGTCACACCGGGGGAGGAAGGTGAGCACTTTCATGAGCGGCTCCTGGACTGACTAGGCTATTAAACGGGCCCGAGAGAAACAGAACACAAGAATTCTTCAACGGCAGGATGAATCGCGAGTGCTATCGGAGCGATTTCCCAGGGGTTGCCAAGGAAATATAAGAACTCCGGTGAGCGCTTACGAATGCGGGCCGCACATTTCGACTTAATCGCCATATCCGATACTCAGCCTGACGGGAGGCGCAACGCACAAACACAAGACAGAAAGCAAGACACACTACATGGTCACTGAGCAATATCAGAATAACCGTCAATCTGTCAATAAGTGTGTCTTATTTGTTTGGCAACGGCTTAGTACTTAGTACTAACAAAAAAGACAGTTGAAACGTAGTCAGCGGCCCGGGTGAAGGCGCGGCAGACCTCTGTTGACATAGCGAATGAGCGAGCGCCGCTCCACCTGTTCAATGCCTGGATATATCCAGGTATTTCTGCTCTGCGATGGCCGGAATTCCCGCCCACCAAATCAATAAACCAAGAGCCGCGCGAGCGCGAGCGCACATCGGCCATTGTTGCGCATCGGAAACGGTGATCCGGGTGAGGCGCGCAGAGCTATTCAAATTACAGTCACTTATGGGCGATCTAACAACAGCAAGTTCGCTCTTACGAGACGATGGACGATGTTACGGATCCACAACAACAGATGCTAATATCTCGGACTTTTTGAGTTGGTTTCGTAATCTCCCTGCAGCGCATATATGCGCTCACTGAGGAGACACACCATGCTCAAGCACCTGGCTTCGAAACTCATCATCGGCGCAGCACTCCTGGCGCTCGTTACCCCAGCTGCTCTCGCACAAACCGGCGGAGAGCCGGAGCCGGGAGTGGTCCAGACGATCCTCGCGTACCTAGGCTTGGCGTAAAATACCTTCAAGCTGCTCTCTCCCGGGACCGCCTTGAAGGGAACTCCAGACGATGCATCTGACGGGTCTAGATTTCTTCTTGTGGGCGGTCTCGTTCTTAGGCAATCTCGGCCTGCTTTTCGTCCTTTGCTATCGAGGCCGCGCCAAGAGTTTCCCGCTCTTTACGGCGCTTGCTTTGCTGTGCGTCATCCGAGCCGTGGTTATGTATTTCGTGCTGAAGTACGGAACCCGGCAAAGTTACTTTGTTACGTATTGGTCCCTGGCGGTCGTCGACACGATGCTGGAGCTAGGCATCGTCTACGAGATTGCCAGCCGCGTTTTCCGGCCCGTCGGCGTATGGGCGCGCGACGTGCGCGGCAGTTTCCTGTGGATGGTAGGCCTGAGCGTAACCGTAGCTTTGGGCCTGAGCTGGCTGGCAAGCCCGCCGGCGCAAACGTGGATGCGTTCGTTTGTGACCAAAGGCACCCTGTTTGCATCGGCGTTGATCAGCGAGCTCTTCGTTCTGATGATGGCTCTTTCCATAAGCGCGAGGCTTCCCTGGAGAACGCACGTGGCCAAGATAGCCCAGGGACTGGGCGCCTATTCCGTGGTTAGTATGTTGATCGAGACCGGGCATAGTTACTTCGGCGTCGGCCGGGGCGTACCGGCGTTTGTTTTCCTGTCGCATATTCGTATCGCTGCATATATAACTTGTGTTTCTTACTGGGCCGTCATGCTATGGCGTGAGGAGGAGCCATCTCGCGAAATGACACAGGAAATGCGAGAAAGGCTGTTTACTTTACAAAGACGAGTGGAATACGATCTTCACGGCCTGCGATCACGGAAAAAATTGTGACTACGCATAACCTTTACTTCCTGTCTGCAATCGGGATTTTTATTGGTGTTCTCCTCTCGATTGCGGGATATTACTACTCCCGGGGCCGCCGATCTCCCCAGGTGAGCTGGGAAGAACTGCTTAAAAAGCTGACCTGGATAGACCGGAATAGCATCGCCCAGGTCGCCCTCGACCTGGTGGACGAATCCGGCGAGCCCAAGGAAGCCGGTGATGCTGCGAATCTTGAGCCGGCGCAGCTCTGGACGTTGATTGGCGGACTCAAGGGACTTGAGGTGCTGGAGGCGAATAGCGATGTACTGATCGATCTGGCTTTCTACCTCCAGCAGTGGTATCCAGAGGCTTTGGTGATTGCAGAACGGCTCCGCCTGGATGCCCGGGAGTTGAAATGGCATGTGGCTCGGCTGAAGGGGGCAGCCCAGACCGGAAACCTGCAGATCTCCTTTCCGTTCTATGCACAGCGTGCGGTAGTGACTTATTACCTCATGACCCGCCGCCTGCTTGACCTCTACCAGGCGGTGGACTTCTCCATGCTGGCAAAATTGCAAGAGGCGCTCTAGAGCCGCGGGGCGGACTCAGGGCGTCAATCGAATGGCCACAAAGGTGACGCGGCCTATACTTTCTATCTCTTTCCGGTACCTCCATCGCCGGCTGGAAGCGGGCGATAGCGGGTGGGGTATGAGCGTTAGCCAGTCGGAATCCCGGTCCAGTTCGCACCAGCCGCACACATAGGCATCCCGGGTGGTCAAGAAATAAATGGGCCGCTGAAACTCATGCGTCCAGTCTCTGCGCGACGAGATGGCCCGCTTCTGGGTGTCGATCTGAACAATCGACCCGGCCGGAATCATAGGATCCAGGGTACGGTCGCGCTTGCCAATGATGCCTCGCCTGTAGGGCGCCAGCGACGAGCCGTTCTCTGCCGCCAGCAGCGTGGTCTCATCCGGCGGCTGCTCGACACCAAGCTCATCCGGAAGTAAATACTTTGCCTGCTCTTCCAGCGGCCCTTCCGTCAACAGCATGGTCGCATTCGGACTGGAGAGTTGCCGCAGGGACACGGGTTGGGCATCACCCGGATAGATGGACCGTAACAGTTGCTCGATGGGCAGGTTGTAAATATCCGCCAGGACGATGAGCTTGTTGACGGTCAGTTCGTGTTCTTCCCGTTCCAGCCGGTCCAGCCAGCTGGCAGAGACCTGGTAGGACTGGTTGCCCTGCTGCTGCGCAAAGCGCAGACTCCGCTCTTCCACCTCGCGCAAAGAGAGTTGCCACTGCCGGCGAACTGCGCGAAGCCTTAAACCAATCCCTGCCATGGAGCACACCTTTCCTGCATTATATGTCGCGCACACAAATCGTCGGCAGCAGATCCCTGGGATCGGTTAAGCCAACGACGCGGCGTGCACAGACCTGGCCGCGGGCATCATCCTGGTACAACTCAAGACACGGCTGCGCCTCCATCCACTCTCGCCTGATAACCGGAGGCTGGCGGAGCGAGGGCGCTTACGCAAGTAAAGGTATAGCCGATGCCGCGGTTGGTCTGAATTAACTTCTGAGGAAAGCCGCGATCTACCTTGCTGCGCAACGCGCTGATGTACACATCGACCACATTGGTCAAACCCTCGAACGATGAGTTCCAGACATGTTCAAGGATCATGGTGCGTGTCACCGGACGGTTTACGTTGCGTACCAGGTATTCGAGCAGCAGGAATTCCTTCGGCCGGAGGTCGATGGCCTTGCCCAGCCGCGCGGCTCTTCGCCGCACCAAGTCCAGTTCAAGATCACCCGAGCGCAACACATTGACGGTATTGAACGCCACCACTTCGGACGCTGCTTGACGCAGTCGTATCGAAAGGCCCAGGCGCACGGCCAGCTCCGAAGCAAAGAACGGCTCGCGCACGCAGTCATCGATCCCGGCTTCGAACAGGCGCAAACGTTGCCCCAGATCGAGGTAGCGGGCAAAAACAAAGAGCGATGCATCGGAGTTTTCCTGGCGCAGCAGCCTTACCAGGGCCAGGGCATCAGCGAAGATCAGAGAATCGGAATCGACGAGCACACCCTCGTACTGGGCAAACTGGGCAAACTGCAGGCACTCCTTCGCGGAGACGACCGTCTCCACCACAAACTGAGCCGAACAGAGCGCCTTGGCAACGCGTCTTTGTAGATCGAACCGGGGGAGAAAAGTGAGCACTTTCATGAGTGGCTCCAAAACCAAAAGGACGAAAAAGCTTGCTCGAGACAACGGCGTACAAGTGTCGCTGAAGAGTAAAGATGTATCTCTTAGCAGCCTAAGAGTACTGCTTGCTCAAAGGCGGCAAGATACACTCTGGCCTCACCGCGGCGAATCCTCTGCGCCGTAACAAGCGTTGCGACATTGTGAAGGAAAATCTAAGAGCGCCCTGAAGACCAGTTACAAACGCAGGTCGCACATTTTCCACTAACCGCGGATTCGAGACTCAGCGTGGCGTGAGGCGCGGCGCATAAACAAAACCAGAAGCGAGATGCTTACTTGGTCCCTGAGCAATATCAGAAACGATTTTGTGATGTCAAGAACTTTTCCTTAATTTTGCCACAACATCAACGCACTTAATACTGAGTTATCCCTAAAATCCGCAACCTCGCACGGCGGTGAACCGGCGTGTTTATGGTTTCGGTGAAGGCCGCTCGGGTGTGGAATCCGGCATCCAACGATTTGTCCTTGGGTCATGTTGCAGCGCACGTGGTGCTTCTTATTGCAACAAACCTGTGCCTAAAGTGTGATTGTCGCCTAACACTTTAGGCGGAATGGTAGAGAAATGGTCACCCGAGCCAGCGAGGGCTTGTCATGGAGCATGAGGTCTCAAGAGCGGCCTGCCCGGCAGACCAGTCTATCCCCCGGAGCCACCATGCCCCAGTTTACGCATCGCTACGACAGCATCTCCAAGGGCATTCTTTCGCTCTTCGCCTGCATCTTGCTTGCTGGCGGGCTTGCCTCCTGCAATAACAGTAGCAATAGCGGCAGTAATAACGAGTCTCAGACTGCGGCCACGCTGACGCTGACGCCATCGACTATCAGTCTGACGGCGGGTGCCGCCGGACAGCAGGCTTCCCTAATGCTTGCCGCCCCGGCCGGCGCCGGCGCGGCGACGGTTACCGTGTCTGGCCTTCCCACCGGGGTCACGATCACTCCCTCGACGTTATCGGCTACTCCGGGAACCGCGCTGCCGCTGGTGTTTACGGCGGCCTCCTCCGCAACCGCTACGACCGCAATGGTCACGTTTGCCACCACAGTCAATGGGCAGGCAACCACCACGCAGGCCCCACTCACCGTTCAGGCAGCAACGCAGGCTACGCCTGACTTCACGCTCAGCGCCACGCCGGCAACAGTGAGCTTAACTGCCAATGGCACACCGGCAACTATATCTTTGCTGGCGACAGCGCAGAACGGGTTTACCGCCAACGTCCAGGTAACCATAGCGGGCTTACCGGCAGGGGTCACAGCGCAGCCCTCGACCATCACACTGACTCCAGGAACCGCTGCAACCCTGACTTTGACCGCACCGGTAGGAACGGCGGCCGGATCATCCACAGTCATGCTCACTGGGACGTCGGGCAGCCTCACCCATACTGCTTCGGTGGCCGTTACGGTGATTGCCCCACCGCCTGCTCAAGCAGACTTCTCCCTTGCCGTTACACCTGCGTCGCTCAGCCTGACCGTTGGTGCGGCCGGGCAACCGGTCCAGCTCACGGCCAACGCGCTCAATGGGTTTACCGGCAGCGTCAGCGTTGCGCTCAGCGGTTTACCTGCCGGTGTAACCGCCAACCCAGCCACGCTTTCGCTTACCCCCGGAACACCAGAGAGTGTCACCCTTACCGCGGGTAACAGCGCCCAGCCGGGCAGTGCCAGTGTGGTCGTTACCGGCACCTCGGGTTCGCTCAGCCACACCGCCGCCCTGGCGCTCACGGTGGCTGCTTCCCCTGGAGTGAATGTGACCACCTATCATAACGACAATGCGCGCGACGGATGGAACGCGTCGGAAACCACGCTCACCCCGCAAAACGTCAACTACAACGCGTTTGGCAAGCTTTTTGAGTTGACGGTGGACGGCAAAGTGGACGCTGAGCCGTTGTATGTGAGCGGCCTCTCTATCGCTGGGACCACGCATAATGTGCTCATCGTAGTTACTGAAAATGCGAGCGCCTACGCTTTCGACGCCGACACCGGCACGCAGTTGTGGAAAGTCACAGCTTTGGGAACCAATGAAACGCCCAGCGATGATCATGGCTGCGGCCAGATTACGCCCCAGATTGGCATCACCGACACCCCGGTGATTGACCGCGCCAATGGACCGAACGGCACGGTGTTTTTCGTTGCCATGTCGAAGGATGCGAGCAGTAATTACCATCAGCGGCTGCACGCGTTAGACCTCACCACAGGTGCGGAGCTATCGGGTAGTCCGTCGGAAATTCAGGCCAGCTACCCTGGAAACGGGTACGGTTCCACGAATGGGACGCAGGTCTTCGATCCCGGTCAATACGCCGAGCGGGTCGGGTTGCTTTTGATGAACAGCCAGATCTATCTGGCCTGGACTTCGCACTGCGACGATGATCCTTACACCGGTTGGCTCATGGCTTACAGTGAAAGCACGTTGCAGCAAACCAGCGTGCTGAACCTGACCCCCAACGGCCCTTCCACTCCACACTATGGCGATGGCGAGGGCTCGGTGTGGATGAGCGGCGCGGGCCTTGCCGCGGATACGCAAGGCAATATTTTCTTCCTGGATGCAAACGGAACCTTCGACTCGACGCTGAACGCCAACGGCTTTCCTGCCATGGGAGACTTTGGCAACTCCTTCATGAAAGTATCGACCACTGGAAACTCCCTCGCAGCCGCGGACTACTTCGCCGCCTACAACCTGCAATCCGAGAGCGACGCCGATCAGGACCTGGGCTCCGGCGGCGCCATGCTGTTGCCCGACCTGACGGATGCCAGTGGGGTCACGCGCCAACTCGCCGTGGGTGCCGGTAAGGACACAAATATCTATGTAGTCAATCGCGGCGACATGGGCAAGTTCAACGCCAGCAGTAACAATGCAATCTACCAGGAGATTCCGGATGCGCTGAGTGGAGGTGCCTTTTCGATGCCCGCCCTCTACAACAACACCGTCTACTACGCGGGTGTTGGCGATCCGCTCGTGGCATTTCCCATCACCAATGCATTGCTGGCCACATCTCCGGCCGGTGCCTCTGCGAATACATTCGCCTATCCTGGTGCGACTCCGAGCGTGAGCTCCAATGGATCACAGAACGGCATCGTGTGGGCCATTGAAAACCAGAACGGAGCAGGAGTCTTGCACGCCTTCAATCCCGCTAATCTGCCCGTTGAGCTGTATGACAGCAATCAAGCACCAAACGGGCGCGATAATTTTTCCGATAACAAATTCGTCACCCCCATGATCGCCAATGGCAAAGTGTACGTGGGCACGCAGACCAGTGTCGCCGTCTTTGGTTTGTTGCCCTAATCGTCGCGGCGGAGGTGGACCCACTCAGTTCTGGTTCCCTCACCCACCCGTCCTTGGTGCGGGAACCAGAGGCAGACCCCTGCGGAACTGTGTGCGCAAGTGGAGTTCTTATTTGGCCATCGACCATCCCTTAGAATTGTTTTAGTCTCGCGTTAAGGATCGTCGATTAGGCCTGGAAGGAAGTATTGAGCAAAGAGGAAAAGTTTGACGTCTGCATCATCGGATCCGGCGCCGCCGGCGGCGTAATGGCTAAAGAGCTGTGCGAAGGCGGCGCCAAAGTAGTCATGTTGGAAGCGGGCCGCAGGGTCCCTCTATCGGAGTTGCTCTCCCACAAGTGGCCCTACGAACTGCCCTTCCGGGGATTCCGCCGTGAGAAGCAAGCGCCCTTTTATCAAGGCGATATTGCACAATCCATCTCTTATGTCGATTCCGACAACATCGCCATGGACCGGGTACGCGCCCTAGGGGGCAGAACTCTGCATTGGAACGCTGTTACCCTGCGTTATGCCCCCAGAGATTTCAAAGAGTGGTCGCTGCAGGGCATCGAGGAAGACTGGCCAGTGAGCTATGAGGAACTCGCGCCCTATTACGATCGCATCGAAGAGATTATCGGGGTTTGCGGCAACGACGATCATCTTGAAATCCTGCCCGCCGGCAAGAATTATTTGCCCCCCATTCCGTGGCGTTGCAGCGAACACATCATGCACCGCGCCACCAGCGCGATGGGCATTCCCCTGATTGCGGTGCGCAAGGCAGTTCTCACCCGGCCTTACGACAACAGGCCGCCCTGCCATTATTGCGGCCACTGTATGGATGGGTGCGATGTCGCTTCGATCTTCAGCACTCCGGATTGCATGTTGCCCAAGGCCCAGGCTACGGGCAACTTCACCCTCCACCAGAATGCGCTGGCGCGCGAGATCCTGACTGACCGCCAGGGCCTGGCGCGCGCCGTCTCCTTCATCGACACTGAGACGGGCACCGAACTGCAGGTCAAGGCTGCCATTGTTGTGGTGTGTTGCTCCACAGTGGAGTCTGCGCGGCTCCTGCTCAATTCACGCTCGCCGAAATATCCCACAGGCCTTGCCAATTCCAACGGCGTTGTCGGGCATCATCTCAACGGTCACCTGAATGAGTCGGTGAGCATTTATTTAGAGGAACTCGAAGGACAAAAACCTTCCAACCAGGATGGCGCCACCGATCACGTCTACGTACCTCGTTACAACCAGCTTTTCGGCAAGACCGATTACGTCGGGGGTTGGGGCTTTCAGGTCAACTATTCCACTTACATGTTCCCGCAACAGGCTACCAGGCTGCCAGGCTATGGAGCTGCCTTTAAGCAGCAGGTGCGGAGAATGCAGCCTGGATATTTGTCCTTTGGGAGCTGGGGCAAAGTCACATCCGAATACCGGAACTATGTGAGTGTCGATCCGAACCGCGTCGATGCCCATGGCATTCCGACTCCGGTCGTGCATTTTCGCTTCAGCGAGAATGATCATGCTTTGTGGCAGGCCTCCAAACAGAGCATCCTGGAAGTTTCTTCCCGCATGAAGGGCCCGGTATTTACGAGTTTCGGTACGGGTCCCGTTGGCTTTGCCAGCCACGAGGTGGGGACCGTGCGCATGGGAAAAAATCCGCGGACGTCGGTGCTCAACAGCTATTGCCAGGCATGGGACGTGAAAAACCTTTATGTCACCGATGGCAGCTGCTTCACCACTTCCAGCGAGAAAAATCCCACGCTTACCATCATGGCCCTGTCGATGCGGGCTGCCGACCATATTAGGGAGCAACGGAAAAAAGGCGAGCTATAGGGCTCGGAGGAGAGTATGGAAAGAAGAGCGGTGCTCAAAATAGTTGCCCTCACCGCGTTATCACAAAAGTTGAACGTGCTGCCGTGCGCCGCTATGGTCCATATGCAAGCCGCTCCCGCGGTTCCTGCCGCATACAGCTTGCAGTTCTTCAGTGAGGAAGAAAGCCGTCTTCTCGACCAGCTTATGGAAATGATTATCCCCGCCGACGATCACTCTCCGGGCGCGCACCAGGCCCAGACCAGCCTATTTGCTGACCTGATGGTGGCGACCAGCAACGATGCGGTCAAGAAGCAATGGCAAGACGGGATCCGCCTGATGCGCGAAGAGGCCAATCGCTCCTCGTTGAACGACGCTCTGCACCAAGCCGCGGCTAACGAGGAGAATCCGGCGACCGATCTGCAACGGTTCTTCGTAATCCTGAAGCGGATGACGGTCAACGGCTACTATACTTCTGCGACGGGCATACACCAGGAGATGGAATACGTCGGCAACGCTTACCTCGGTGCTTTTCCACCATGCACTCATCCTGAACATCAGGTTTGAAGAACGAAGTGCCACAGGGGCTTGAGCGTCTGCCTCAGAACTACCCTCTTTTGAGTCCCGAAGGGACGGGTGAGAATACTCAGGATGCAATCCTGGGGCACCTCTACCTCTCAAATGAACTATTCGCGATTCGAGCAACCCAGGACCATGTCCCGGGTAAATTTTCAGTCATCCCTACGGGACTACAAACCTGAACCGGTGGCTCTTACTAACGCCCTCAACCCCTCGTTTGCGGCCGGCTGAAGCCGCGCCTTGATAAAAAGCCGCGCGAGGAATTTGAGAGTTGTTTTTCTCTAGCATTGTGTTCCAACCGTCGTTTCACGCATGATTCATAGATGCGCCTCGCGATACTCTTCTTTTGTGCCGCGTTGTTCCCTATCTCCGGAGCAGCTCAGACATCCACGGCTGCCGACGTGATTCACCGTATCCAGCAGCGGTATCCCGCTCCCGTTCCCGACACCGTAGACACGATAAAGGCCGGAGACCCCTCCACCCCCGTAACCGGGATTGCAACAACGTTCCTGGACACGATGGACGTTTTGCGAGAAGCGAACCGCCGCGGATTGAACCTGGTAATCACGCACGAACCAACTTTCTACAATCATCGCGACAACACCGCGTTCTTTGCCAACGATCCTGTCTATCAGGAAAAGTTGGCATTCATCGAGCAACACCACATGGTGGTCTTTCGCCTGCATGATGAGATCCATGGAACGGCTCCGGATCATATTGAACTGGGGTTGTTGGAGGCCCTGGGCTGGCAGAGTTATGCCCGGCCGGATGACCCCTTCCATGTGACCATTCCGCCGGTGAGCCTCGCGGCCCTGGCGAAGCAGATACAAACCAAGCTGAAGGCAAATACCATGCGCGTGGTGGGAAATCCAAACCTGCTGATTACGCACGTGGCTCTGGTGCCCGGGGCTGCGGGGCTGGAGACCCAGGTGAAGGCGCTGCGATCCGAAGCCGTGGAGTTGCTCATTGCCGGGGAAGCATCGGAGTGGGAGACGGTGGAGTATGTGCGCGACGCGAGCGCGCAAGGGCGGCATAAGGCGCTTATCCTCCTGGGGCACGAGGTGTCTGAGGAGCCGGGGATGGAAAAATGCGCGGAAGACTTGCGCCTGGTGTTTCCCGCTATGAAGGTGGAGCATATTCCAGCGGGCAACCCGATGTGGCTCCCGGGAGAACCGCCGGCCGCTAAGAACAGACAAGCACATCAGGCTACGGAGAGCCATCCATGAAGACTTTGCTGGTAGAAACCGCGCAACGTGCGGCGCGATACCTGGAGGAGATTGCCAACCGGCGGGTAGCACCATTGCCTGCCGACGTGGCACGATTGCAGGCCCTGGCCGGGCCGCTGCCCGAGTCGCCATCCGATCCCGCGGAGGTCTTATCCACGCTGGATAACTTCGGGTCGCCGGCAACGGTGGCAACCGCAGCAGGACGTTATTTCGGATTTGTTATCGGTGGTTCCCTGCCCGCCGCGCTGGCCGCCAACTGGCTCGCCGGAGCATGGGACCAGAACGCGGCAATGCAAGTCATGTCTCCGGTGGCGGCGAAGTTGGAAGAGATCGTGCTTGCGTGGATGCTGGACTTGCTCGATCTGCCGCCATCATCGGGTGCGGGATTCGTTACCGGCACGACGATGGCAAATTTCACCGCCTTGGCTGCAGCGCGGACCGCGCTGTTGCAGCGTGCCGGATGGAATGTCGAAGAGGACGGACTATTTGGGGCGCCGCCGATTCACGTGGTGGTGGGAGACGAAGTCCATGTTTCAGTGTTGAAGGCGCTCTCCATGCTCGGACTGGGGCGTTCGCGGGTGACGCGGGTTCCGGCCGACGCCCAGGGACGGATGAGGCCGGAAGCACTGCCTCCGCTCGACGATCGCACCGTGGTCTGCGTTCAGGCAGGAAACGTGAATACCGGCGCGTTCGATCCCGCGGGGGAAATCTGCGCCCGTGCTCATGCGGCCAGCGCCTGGGTGCATGTGGATGGCGCCTTCGGGCTTTGGGCAGCCGCCTCACCGCAATGCGCACCTTTGCTGTCTGGTGCGGGGGCTGCTGATTCCTGGGCGATTGACTGCCACAAGTGGTTGAACGTGCCCTACGATTCCGCGGTTGCGGTAGTACGGGAGCCGGAGCATCTCCGCTCCGCCATGTCGATCAGCGCGGCGTATCTAACGCCGGGCGATGGCCGTGAACCGTGGCACTTTGCGCCGGAAGCGTCACGCCGCGCGCGGGGAGTTGAGTTGTGGGCGGCCTTGCGTTCCCTGGGACGCAGCGGACTGCGGGAAATGATCGAGCGAAACTGCCTTCAGGCGAAAACCTTCGCGGAGAGTCTGCGGGCTGCGGGCTTCACCGTGCTGAACGACGTGGTGTTGAACCAGGTGCTGGTTTCCTTCGGCAGCGAGGAAGAGACTTTGCGCGTGATCGCTGGGCTTCAGCAGGATGGGACCTGCTGGTGTGGCGCAACACGGTGGCATGGGCAGGCGGCGATGCGGATTAGCGTATCCAGTTGGGCGACCACGGATGAGGATGTCGAGCGCAGCGTGTCGGCAATGATCAGAATCGCCGCGAGCGAGACTCGCAACCGGGCGTGATAGATGAATTGTCGGTAAAAAAGCGAATGCAGGAAGGTGCGGCGAGAGCAGCGGCCGCTCTCGCCCAGGGAAGATGTACCTGCGCCTCCCAAAGGAGGCCGCAGGGCTAGGAAGAGGAAGCCAGGAAGACCGCGCCCTAACTGCGCAGACGCGCCAGCAGATCCTGCGGGTGTACTGGCTTGGCCAGAATTTCGAACTCGTGTCCCTGAGAACGGGCCCGGTCCAATAGGTCCGCGGTGGCAGCCTGGCCTGAGAAAAGCAGGATCTTGCAGTTTGGCAGCATGGTCCGGATGGTGATCGCCGCGTCAATGCCGTTCATATCGGTCATGATGACGTCGGAGATGAGCATATCGGGCTTGAGGGTACGTGCGGTTTCCACAGCCTTTTCGCCGTTATAGACAGCGGTCGCTTCAAATCCGCTCTGGTTTAGGATGATGGCCAGTGTGTCCGCGATCACGCGTTCATCATCGGCTACCAGCACTTTGGGCTTTACCTGTTGATTGGTCATTTGCTCCTGAATGACGACCTATGTCGTTCTGACGCTCGTCCACTCGCTCCAATAATCCTGATCTGCATAGGCAAATCGCGATAAGGTGGTACTAAGGGAAAATGCTGAGCCAGTAGGGATTACTGGAATCATACGCTCATGTCTCTGATGCTGTTTCCCGGTCTGGCGTTGCGGCCTTCCTGGCGACTGTTGTGGCGGCCCTGGGGCCTGCTCTCCATATAAGATTGATCTGACCATAAACCTTTTTCGTTGGACGTTTGCCGATGGCTGAACCGATCATTCGCGCCCAGCAGGTAGAAAAGTACTACGCCCAACCGAGCGAAAACCGCATTCAGGTGATCGCCGCCACTGACCTGGAGATTGTGCAGGGAGAGATCGTCGCCCTGCTCGGCCCGTCCGGCTCGGGTAAGTCTACACTGTTACGTATGCTGGCGGGTCTGTCCCAACCCTCCGCCGGCGAAGTCTTCTGGCACGGCAAGCCGATTCTCCAGGCTGAAGTCAATGTGGGCATCGTCTTTCAAAGCTTTGCCCTATTTCCCTGGTTGACCGTGCTCGAGAACGTGGAGGCGCCGCTCATAGCGCGCGGCATTACCAGTGAGCAACGGCGCGAACAGAGCCTCAAGATTCTGAACACCGTCGGCCTGGATGGCTTTCAGGCCGCTTATCCCAAGGAACTTTCCGGAGGCATGCGCCAGCGGGTGGGATTTGCCCGCGCCCTGGTGGTCCAACCGGAAGTACTGTTTATGGATGAGCCCTTCTCTGCCCTCGACGTGCTGACGGCCGAGAATCTACGCAGCGAACTGCTGGAGTTGTGGCACAAGAAGACCATTCCTACGCAGTCCATTTTTCTGGTGACCCATAACATTGAAGAGGCTCTACTTCTGGCTGATCGCATCATCGTGCTGGGCCGCAACCCGGGGCATGTGCGGGTGGATTTTCCAGTAACGCTGAGCCAGCCGCGCGACCGCAAGAGCGCCGCCTTCACCCAACTGGTCGACTACATCTATAAGGTGCTCACGCGGCCCGACGTGGCGCCCTCCGCCGTACCCCAGCGGCTGGCGGCACGGGACCAGCGGCAGATGCACTACCAGATGCTTCCCCACGCCCGCCCCGGTGGAATCGCCGGCCTGCTCGAGTTGCTCATCGATTACAACGGCCGAGCCGACATCTATCGCCTGGCCGATGATCTCGCATTTGAAATCGATGACCTGCTGCCTATTGTGGACGCGGCGCAATTGCTCGGTTTTCTCAAGGTGGAAGAGGGTGACGCAGCCATTACTCCGGCGGGAAGGGAGTACGCCGAATCAGAGATCCAGCAGCAGAAAGAGCTGTTTCGTAAAGCAGCAGTGGAAAACGTGCTGCTGTTGCGTCAGATTACCCGGGCTCTCGATACCAAGTCAGACCACACCGTTCCAGAAGAATTCTTTCTCGACATGCTGGACGAGCAGTTCAGCGCGGATGAGACACTGCGCCAGCTGGAGACGGCAATTAGCTGGGGCCGCTATGCTGAGCTGTTCGACTTCGACGCTGCACGCCGGCGATTCATCCTGCCGGAGCAGGAAGAGACGGCGGAAGCGGTCGAAGAGGCCCAGGCGGAATGAGCGCGCCGGCTCCATTCTCCCGCTACCCCACCCTTTCTCGCTCCCTGGTATTGGAGCGGACCTGGCCTTTTTTTCTCGACCTCAGCGTGGCCGCCTGCGGGCTCGCTCTTTTCTACGCTGTCTTGCGCATCGCGGAATATTGGATGGGGCATCCGGTAGCCTCGGTTGCCATCTCCAACTCGGCAAAAATGCTGCCGCTGTACGCCTTCTACTCCATAGTGCGCATCGGCGTCGCCTATTTGCTGAGCCTGGTCTTCGCTGTGGGCTACGGTTACATCGCCGCCTACAACCCCCAGGTCGAAGCTTTCATGATCGCGGTGCTGGATATTCTTCAGTCCATTCCAGTCTTGAGCTTCCTGCCTGGAGTGATGCTGGCCATGGTGTCGCTGATTCCCGGCCGCCAGCTGGGCATTGAGATGGGCGCCATCCTGCTGATCTTTACCGGACAGGTATGGAACATGGCCTTCAGTTTTTACTCATCACTCAAAAGCCTGCCCCGGGAGCTGCGCGAAGCCTCCAACGTCTTTCGCTTTTCTGCGTGGCAGCGCTTCTGGCAGCTGGAACTGCCGTACTCGGCCATTGGTCTGGTGTGGAACTCCATGGTTTCAGTGGCCGGCGGATGGTTTTTCCTGATGGCCTGCGAGATGTTCGTATTGGGCGATCGCGACTTCCGTCTCCCCGGCCTCGGCTCCTATCTGCAAACGGCGGCCAGCACGGGCGATAACCATGGCATGTTGTGGGGATCGGTAACCATGATCCTTATTATTGTGGCCACCGATCAGCTGGTGTGGCGGCCGGTGATTGCCTGGGCCGACAAGTTCAAATTCGAGCAAGGGGAGAGCGCCAGCCGCAAAACATCGCCGATCCTCTATGCGCTGCAGAACTCGAATGCCCTCGGTTGGTTGCGGCAGGTAACCTTGGTGCCGGCCAGCGAACGCATCTACGGGGCCCTGGCGCGGCGGCGGCGAGAGCTGGTCGCGCGCCCCATCCACGGAGCGCGCAAACGTTCAGGCCTGGGCGCGGTGGTGCTGATCATCGCGGTTACGTTGCTGGTCGCCTTTGCCGCCTTTCGTGCGCTCGAGCTGTTACGCCATGTGCATGGACCGGAGATCGTAGAACTGCTTAAAGGCGCTGGTGCGACGTTTCTGCGTGTCAATGCTGCGTTGCTGATTGCCTCGGCCTGGACCATTCCCACCGGCGTCGCCATTGGCTTTCATCCCCGTCTGGCCAGAATCGCGCAGCCCCTGGCACAGATCGCCGCCTCGTATCCGGCGACGGCTATCTTTCCCATCTTGCTGCTCGCTCTTGTCCGCTGGGGTGGAGGCTTGGGCATTGGTTCGATCGCTCTCATGCTGTTGGGCACCCAGTGGTACATCCTCTTCAATGTGATCGCCGGCGCCACGGCGATTCCCTCCGACCTGAAGGAGGTCGCCGAGCTCTACAAATTCTCCCGCTGGCAGCGCTGGAAGATCGTGATTCTGCCCGGCATCTTTCCTTACCTGGTCACCGGGTTGGTCACTGCATCCGGCGGCGCCTGGAACGCCAGTATCATCGCCGAATATTTTCATCTGAAAGATCGCACCCTGCAGACGCTAGGGCTGGGCGCACAGATCAGCGCCGCCAGCGATCATGGTCAGTTTTCTATTCTGCTACTCGCTACCATCATCATGTCGCTCATGGTAGTCACGGTGAATCGCCTGGTGTGGCGGCCGATGTTCCGCCTGGCCGAGACCAAGTTCCGGCTCGATACGTAGACTTGAGCGGCAGGTTCAATTCATGCTGAGTCTGTTTGCTTGCCGTTGGCCCCTGTTCCGATGATCGCGGGCAACGCCCTTCCGCGGATGGCATCTGTACTAAGGTTGAGGTGGTCTATGCCCGGAACAAAGCATGAAACGCGCCGACGCACTACCGGCTCTACTACGCCGCCGAAGGAAAAGGACGATGATAGCAGCAAGTACGATCGCGCACCGCGGCAGAAAAACGAGGATCGCGACCCAGTGAAGAGTGCCGAGCAGACCAAGCATATCCCCACCAAGCACGGCGCGATTAAATAGCAGCCTGGCTCTTCAGGCGGGCGAGGCCGCGTACTCCTCGTCTGTGACATGTTCAAACCAGACCACATCGATACCGTGCCCGTCAGCCTCCTGCATGGCGATGTGAGCCATCGTTCTTCCAGGCGCCGCGCCGTGCCAGTGACGCTCCTGCGGCGCGATCAAGACAGTATCGCCAGGGCGAATCATCCGCGGCGGTTCGCCGGCCGACTGCACTAATCCCAGCCCATCCAACACGTGCAGCGTTTGTCCGACAGGATGCGTGTGCCATGCCGTGCGGCTTCCCGGCCCAAACCAGACATGGATTGCTTTAAGCCGCGATGGCGCTGACGGGTTGACGATCTCGTTCAGCCACACGGTCCCAGTGAACCACGTCTCCGGACCCTTGCGGCAACCACGCGTCTCGCCAGTAAGTATCTTCATGATGCCGCTCATTTTACATCCCACGCCAGGCACCGCGCACTTTGTCAGGAACTTGTAAGGATTAGACCGAGACCTCCACTTTTATACTCCACACAGATATTGTGTGATTCCCGTTTCCTGAGAGTGTGGATGTTGGATAGTGGACCGGCGCTGCGGGTCATAGTTCATCTAAACGCAGACGTTAGCTCCAGCCACGAGTTTCTCTATACCGACATCCTCGACTTTCTTTATGCGCAGCGGGTCGCGGGAGTCACCGTTTTCCGCCCTGATGCCGGCTTCGGCTATCACCATCGCCTGCATACCAAAGGTGCGCCCGGTAGCGAGGGACAGCACCTTCCAGTCCGTCTGGAGTTTGTCGACCAGCGAGAGGTCGTAGATCGGCTTATGCCCGAACTCCTTCTTATGGTGACGGATGGAATGGTCGAAGTGCAGGAGACGACCATCTTGAAAGTGGCTCATAGCGGCGACCGGAAACAGCGATGAAGCTGCGGATGTTTTTGATTTGGGGCTCCCTGGGATTATTGGTTGGCCATGTCTATCTGGCGATGCCGCAAACGGCCCAAGTGCTCACGCTTTCCCTCGCCGATGCGGAGGCGCGCACGCTCAAGAACCAGCCGCGCCTGGCCGCTGAAGCCCTGAGAGCCCAGGCCTTGGGCAAGCGGGTGCAGCAGACCCGGTCGGCCTACTTTCCCCAGCTGACCGCAAATCTGACCGCGGTCCAAGCGAATGGCGATAGCGCTGTGGCAGCAGGCGCGGTGACCACTTCCAGCATCTCCACCCGCGTGGCGGGCGGGGTCACGCTCACCCAGCTGGTCACCGACTTCGGGCGGACACGCGACCTGGTGCGCTCCTCGCGCCTGACAGCGCGATCCGCCTCGCAGAGCACCGAAGATGTGAGGCAGCAAATATTGCGCGATGTCGACCAGGCTTACTTCGCAACCGAGGCTGCGGAGAGCGTGCGCGGAACCGCTCAGGCTGTTCTCGCGTTCCGTAAAACGGAGCTTCGCCAGCTGACGGCCTTGGCGCAAAGCCAGCTCCGATCGACGCTCGATGTCCAGTTTGCCCAGGTGCTTGTCTCGGAAGCTCAAATGGCGGTTGTCGATGCCGACAGCAACGTGCGGGAGGCGCGCGCACAGCTCACTGCGGCGATGGGCGACGACAATGATCCCGACTACGTGCTCGCCGAGCAGCCACAGCCGCCCCTGCTCGAAGACGATGTCAATCTCTACATTCGCGAAGCCCTGGTCAACCGGCCCGATCTGAAAGCTCTGAATCTCCAGGCACAGGCCGCGCACCAGTATGCCAATTCCGAAAGCAAGCTGAACTATCCAACCGTGGACATTCTCGGCACGGCCGGCGAGGTACCGGACCGCGATCATACGCTGCAGCAAAACTATGGAGCAGCCGGGATCAATATCAAAGTGCCGGTCTTCAACGGCGGCCTCTACTCCGGCCGCATAGCCGAGGCTAAGCTCCGCGCACAGGCTGCCGACCGCGACGTGCGCGACCGCTCGCTGGTGATCGAGCGCGACGTGCGCACCGGCTGGGCGCGGGCAAAAGACGCCTACCTGCAGATCCAGGTAGCGCAGGATCTCGTAAACCAGACCGGAGTAGCCGTGCGCTTAGCGCAAGCGCGCTATGACGCAGGCCTGGGCAGCATCGTCGAGCTCAACCAGGCGGAGTTGAGTCAGACCTCTGCGCTTATCCAAGCCGCCAGCGCCCGCTTTGACTATCTCAGCGCAAGGGCTGCGCTCAATTACGCCTTAGGTGTCCGGCCCTAGGCCGCGCGAGAGAGGGTGGGAGATGCATTCATCGAAGCTGCATTCATCGAAGCGCCAGGGGCTGCTGGTCATCTTCTCGGTCGCGCTGGTTTGGCCATTGTCAGCCTGCTCCCACAGCGCCGTCTCAGAGGGCAGGGCAGCCGTGCCGGTGGTTCCGGCTGTCAGGGTTGTCCGCACTGATCTGAGAAACAGCATTACCCTTACCGCCGAGTTCGAGCCTTACTACGAAGTGGATGTCATGGCCAAGGAGGCCGGCTACATCCAGCACATGCTGGTGGACATCGGCGATCGAGTGAAGCAAGGGCAATTGCTCGCCACTTTGGAGATTCCCGAACTGCAAGCAGACTTTACCAAGGCGAAATCCGATGTGCAGACCGCCAACGCAGAGAGGGCGGTAGCCCAAGGCGATCTGCAGCGGGCGCAGGCAGCGAGCCAGATGGCCCAACTGTCTTATAGCCGTATTCAGGATGTTTCCAAAAAAGAGCCTGGTCTTGTCCCGCTGCAGGAAGTCGATGTGGCTCACGCGCACAATCTCGAAGCAGATGCGCAGGTGAGCGCTGCCCTGCAACGAGTCCAGGCCGCGGAGAGCCGCTACCAAAGCGCCGTCGCCAGCCTCGCTCATGAGGCTGCGCTGGTCGAATACACCAGGATCGTTGCGCCCTTTAGCGGTGTCGTCACCCAGAGATATGCCAGCGACGGCTCGATGATTCAGGCCGGCATCGCCTCCCAAACCCAGGCCATGCCGGTGGTCAAAGTCTCGCAGAATAATCTGCTGCGGCTTATGCTTCCCGTCCCTGAGGAAGACGTTGCCGCCATCCACAACGGTCAACACGTAACCGTCAATGTACCGGCGCTGCAGCGCACATTTGACGGCACAATCACTCGCTTTGCCGACCGGGTGCAAATGTCGACCCGGACGATGACCGCGGAAGTCGATGTCAAAAATCCTCAACTCACTTTGATCCCCGGTATGTACGCCGAGGTCAAGCTGAGCACAGCGGAGGCCCTGAATGCCACGGCGGTTCCCCCCGAAGCTGTCGATGGCACGGGGAATAACCAAAGGCTCTTTCTGGTTGACAGCGCCGGCAAGGTACAGACGCGCAATGTACATACCGGGATACAGTCGCCCCAGTATGTCCAGATTCTCTCTGGAGTCAATGTCGGGGACGTCGTGATCACCAGTCGCCGTTCCGATCTCCGTGACGGGCAGAAAGTTCAGCCCCTCTTGCCGACCTCCGATGCGGTTCCAGCACCGCCGTCCTAGAAAGGAGCTGCATGTCCGGCTTTGCCATCCGCACCCCTTACCTGATTATCGTTGTCTGCCTCATGGTCTTTGTGCTCGGCGTGAGCAGCGTTGCCCGCATGCCTGTCGATATGTTCCCTGCGATGAACGTGCCGGTAGTGATTGTGGCGACATTTTATTCGGGTATGCCTCCGGAGCAGGTCGAGGGCAACATCACTTATCACCTGGAGCGTTTCTTCACGCTGGCCAGCGGCATCGATCACATGGAGTCGCGCTCTCTCGATGGCGTGAGTATTATTCGCGTCTACTTCCAACCGGACACGAACGCCGATACCGATGCGGCGACCATCGCGAATCTCGCCGTCTCAGACATGAAGGACCTGCCCCCAGGCACCTTCCCGCCGGTGGTGCTCAAGTCCGATGCATCCAGCTTGCCTGTTTGCCTGGTCACGATGAATGGGCCGGGTATGACCGATGGGGCTCTCAAAGATATTGCGCAGAATTTTGTGCGCAACCAGTTGGCGGGCGTACCCGGAGCCTCCATCCCCCAGCCCTTCGGCGGCCCATGGCGCCAAATACAGCTTTATGTCGACCCCTACAAGCTGGAAGCGCGGCAGATGAGCCCCATGGACGTGGTGCGGTCGATGAACCAGGCCAACCTCATCCTGCCGGCCGGCGACGTACAGATCGGCAACCTCGATTACGACATCTACTCCAACGCACAGTTTGACCTCAAAAATGCCAGCCAATACCCGGTAAAGATGAATGGCGAGAATCCGGTGCTGATGTCAGACATCGGGGTGCTCAAAGACGCGCACGCATTGCAATACAACGTAGTGCACGTAAACGGGCAACGCTCGGTGTATCTGCCGGTGCTCAAGCAAGGAGGAAACTCTAACACCATCACCGTCGTGTCAGGGATTCGCACCGCCCTGCACCACCTGGTCGATGTGCCTTCGGAAATGCGCACGACCGTGGTCTTCGATCAGTCACGCTTTGTCCGCACCGCGATTGAGACCCTGCTTCATGAAGGCGGCATAGGGCTCTTTCTCACGTGCCTGATGATCCTCATCTTTCTTGGCAGCCTGCGCGCTACGCTCGCGGTCTTCTTCTCCATCCCGCTCTCCGTGCTGGCGACGTTTATGGTGTTGCAGTGGAATGGTTCGTCAGTAAACAGCATGGTTCTGGGTGGTCTGGCGCTGGCGCTTTCGCGGCTCATCGACAACTCGGTAGTCGTGCTCGAAAACATCTACCGTCATTTGGAGATCGGCGAGCCACCCATGGTTGCAGCGGAGAACGGCGGCCGGGAGGTGGCGCTGCCCGTGCTTGCTTCCACGCTGACCACGGCCATCGTCTTCTTTCCCGTGACCCTGTTGTCGGGTGTGAGCAAGTTTCTCTTCACGGCCATGGCGCTGGCCGTGGTGGTTGCGCTCTTCGCCTCTTACGTGATTGCGATGACGGTGGTGCCGCTCTACTGCTCCAAGTACCTCAAGCTGAATCATCCCGAAGGCTTTGACGAGTCGCATGCGGGCGAGGCGCGCACCCTGGAAGGTGGGAAGAGCGGCTTCGCGGCACGATTCAACACCGCCTTCAACACGCGCTTCGAGAAGATGCTGGCGGCCTACGAGGTCCTGGTACAGCGAGCACTCCGGCAGCCGGCGAAGGTGTTGGTCGCCTTCGCGGTGGTTTTTGTTTTGAGCCTCGGTCTCTACTGGCTGCTGGGATTCTCTTACTTTCCGCAAACCGACGCCGGCCAGTTCGTCATCAACATCAAGGCGCCCTCGGGAACTAAGCTCCTGGTCACGGAGCAGGAAGTAGCCAAGGCCGAAGCCTTGATCAAAGATGTGGTCCGGCCTTCTGATCTCGGCATCATTGTGGACAACATCGGTGTCGACAATGGATTTTCAGCCATCTATACCCCGAATGCGGCCATGCATACCGGCTTTATCCAGGTCGGACTAACTCCGGGACACAGCATCGGCAGCTATGAATATATCGCCCGCATCAAGCAGCGTCTGGCTGAGGAAATGCCGGAGTTGACGGCATACTTCTCGACCGGAAGTCTGGTCGATGCAGTGGTCAACATGGGAGCTCCGGCGCCGATAGACATCCAGATTAGTGGGGCCAACCTGCAAGCAGATAATAAGGTCGCCCAGGCCATTGCAGGCAACCTGCGCTCCTCTCCGCTGGCGGCCGACGTGTTCATCCCGCAGGATCTGGATTATCCATCGCTGCGCATCAACGTCGACCGCATCCACGCGGCGAAGCTTGGCTTGACGGAGAAGGAAGTTATCTCCAACGTGATTACTTCCCTAACCTCCAATCAAATGATTGCGCCCAATGTCTGGATCGATCCCAGGAATGGGAATAACTACTTCCTCACCGTGCAGTATCCCGAAGCGCAGATCCGCACGGTGCAGGACCTGGAGGCAATTCCTCTTCATGCTGAGGGTGCGGTGCAGCCGACCCGTCTGGACATGGTGGCGAATATTCAACAGATCCAGGCTCCCACCGAAGTCGATCACTACCAGATCCGGCGCAAGCTCGATATCTACGTCCGCCCCGCCACGGAGGATCTTGGCAAAACAGCCGACCTGGTACGCAAGGTTATTGGCCGGCAGAAGATTCCCACAGGTATTAACGTCACGGTGCACGGCAGTGCCGAAGCGATGAGCGCCTCGTTCAGGAGTTTCACCGTTGGGCTCATCATGTCCGTTATCCTGCTTTACCTGGTGCTGGTAGCGCAGTTCCGTTCCTTCCTCGATCCGTTCATCATCCTGCTTGCGTTGCCGCCGGGAATCAGTGGAGTGTTGCTCATCCTTGTGCTTACTGGCACAACGATGAATGTCATGTCACTGATGGGTGTTGTAATGCTGGCCGGCATTGCAATGTCAAACAGCATCCTCATCGTGGAGTTCGCTCATCACCTCATCAGCGAGGGACGGCAGGTAGGGGAGGCTATCATCGAGTCTTGCCGGGTTCGCCTAAGGCCAATTCTGATGACCTCTCTGGCCACGGTTATAGGTCTGCTCCCCATGGCGCTAAAGCTTGGCGAAGGCAGCGAATCCTATGCTCCGCTGGCGCGAGCGCTGGTGGGTGGTCTCATCGCCTCCACAGCCTTGACGGTCTTTCTGGTTCCTGCCGGATTCTTCCTGGTTTACGCGCGTAAGACTCAGGCGTAGGCAGAGTCTGTGTTGGGTTCCTCGTTCCCTCGCGGAGGACGGGTGCCCCACATCTCGCTCGTTTTTCGCGAGATGTGGGATACCAATGCTCTTTCCCTCTGACTCCCGATTCCTCCGATGCACTCAGCGGCGCCCATTGGCGCGAGATACCCGGATTTCCTGTACGTGGCGCGGCTTTTATCGAGGAAAGCCGCATGAAGGTCATCAACGCCGACGAGCTTCACAGGAAATCCGGGGGTGTGGGGCGAGGGATGCTTCGGTTAAGGCATGCCACTGTCTCACACTTTGTCACCCCGAGCAGCCGACTCGCGCGCGGCAAGTTAAGCAACAAAAGCTTTGGGTGCCCCATTCAAGCCGTACTGTGGCTTGAGTGCGCTACGATGCCTGCCCAACCCTTTTGTCATTAAGAGCGAAGCCGAAAGACCTGCAGTTTTCTTAGCCGCCTATTGCACCTGGAGCAGCGCCGCGCTGCCTGCATAAAGGACGACCGTGTGGTGGGTTGAGGCTAGCCGGAAGGTGCCGTTCGCGCTGTCCTCGGATAGATGATAGGACGTGAAACCATAGAGGCCGCAGGCGTCCGGGGAGAAGATGCCTACCGACTGCTCGGTTTGGGTTCCCGGGCAGCTCGCGCCTCCGGGAAGAAGATGCGCAAAGACACCTTGCTTCTTGTTGTAGGCCACGATGTCGTCTTCCGGTCCGGCCGTGACGCGCTTCTCTATCGGCGAATAGTGAGCCCCACCGACCATCTCCATCGTGCCCAGTGAATCCGGATCATCGAGTCTCTGCGGAGTGAGCGCCTCTTCGACTGAGTTGTGGTCCGCTAAGGCACGCACCGAGGTAACAACAGAACTGCGGCCACTCTTATCCACCACCTGATCGATCTTGATTGCAAGATAGGAAGCTTGCTGGGCCGCATACGGCGTGTCATCAAACTTGAATGACCGCGCTTCGACGATATGCCCGATGACCAGTGATCCTTTCGGAATCTGATCTCCGTTCGGCAGCAAAACCACCTGCATGGTCTTGGCCTTTACCACATCCCCGATTTTTACCTTCGCAGCATTTTCTGTGTGGGTGAAGATGACAGGGATTGTGGTCTGAGCCGGTATCGTAATCGCGCGGCTTGCCGGAACCATCGCCAAGCAGCCAAGCAGAGCGAGAAACGAAAGAGAACGGGAGTAGTTGCTCATGGTTGTGAAATCTCCTTGACCGATCACAAGGGGATTTGAGCACCCAACCGCCTTACGCAAACCTGACGTTTTTCTGACATTTCCCTGACATTTTGGCCGGCCGCGTCGTAACCGGCAGACAAGCCTGTACATTTTTAAACAGGATCCTCGGGGTAGATGGCTTATTGAACATCCTGCTGGTAGAAGACGAACGGAAACTGGCCGAGGCAGTTGCGGAAGGACTGCATGAAGAGGGCTATGCCGTCAGTCTCTCCCCCAGCGGTGAACACGCCCTCTCGTCTCTGCGCCACCAACACGTCGACCTCATCCTTCTCGACGTGATGCTTCCCGGACGCAGCGGCTTCGAAGTGCTTGCGGACATGCGGCGAGCAGGCTTCAAGATGCCGGTCTTGATTCTGACCTCGCGAGACTCTATCGATGATCGAGTGCTGGGGCTGGACGCCGGGGCTGATGACTACCTGGTAAAACCCTTCGCCTTTCCTGAATTGCTGGCTCGCATTCGAGCGCTTATGCGGCGCAAGCTTCCGGCGGCCTTCTCCTCACTGCAGATCGCAGATCTGACCCTGGAGTTGGAAGGGCGCACCGCTTCACGACGCGGCAAGAAACTCGAGTTGACCGCGCGGGAGTTCGACCTTCTCGAATACCTTCTTCTGAACCGTGGCACCGTCGTTTCCCGGGAGATGCTGGCGCGCGAAGTCTGGAAGCAGGTGATGCGCTACACTCCATTGGATAACGTGATTGACGTGCAGATTACAAGGCTGCGCCGCAAGCTCGATGGCGAGTTCCAAAAGAAGCTTTTGCATACCGTGCGTGGAGTAGGTTTCGTGCTGCGCGAAGACGAACCGTGATGCTGCACTCCAGCAATGTCCGTCACCGCCTGACGCTCTGGTACGTCAGCGTCTTTGGTTTGGTGCTCCTGCTGTTCATCAGTGCAGCAACGCTGCTGGAATACTTTCAACTGAGCAACCGCCTGTACCATGCGGAGATACAGGATGTGGAGACCGCGGAAGGGCTGCTCGCCTTTGCGCCCGATGGAACTCTGGTACTCCACGAGGAGTACCATAACAATCCGGAACATATCCTGTTGCTCGACCGGTACATGGAAGTACTGACCCCGGAAGGTCAAGTGCTTCTGCGCAATGCCAAGCTGAGGTGGCAGGACCTGGGAGGGCCGCCTTTCCCCAACGAAGGGTTGTCCAGCTACAACCCGCGCAGAGTGCAGCTGCAAGATGGAACACGCGTGCTGCTCATCAGCCATATCCACTCGATTGGTACCCGGCCGCTCCTCATCCGGCTCGCCTACAGCACTGAGCCGATCGAGCGCGGGGTGTGGCAGTTTCTTGGGTTGTTGTTGTTGGCGGTGCCCCCCACCCTCCTTATTGCCGGCCTCGCCGGCTATCGCATGGCTTACAAGGTGCTCCTGCCCTTGAAAAACATGGCGCTCCGCGCTGAAACCATCACCGCCAGTCACCTGGACCAGCGCCTTCCAGTGGAGAACCCCAACGACGAACTGGGCTACATGGCAAGGGTCCTCAATGATCTTCTGGCGCGGCTACAAGACTCCTTCGACAATCTGAAGCGCTTTACCGCGGATGCATCCCACGAGCTAAGAACGCCGCTGGCATCGATCCGTAGCGTTGGAGAGGTGGGTCTACAGCGCTTGCACACGGCGGAAGAATATCGAGACACCATCGGGAGCATGCTGGAAGAAGTGACTCGGCTGACTGAAATGGTCGACGGCCTCCTTTCCATATCGCGGGCGGATGCCGGCCAGGTCACACTCCACAGAACAATCTTTAGTCCATTGGATCTTGCCCGCGAAGTTGTCGGCCTTCTTGGCCTTCTCGCAGAAGAAAAGGGACAGCACATTCAAATAGAAGGAGACGCGAGTCTGCTGGTGAGCGCGGATCGCATGGTGTTGCAGCGTGGGCTGGCAAATATCGTAGAGAACGCCATCAAGTATTCTCCACCTTCGACCTCGATCTCCATCCTCGTCGTACCCACCGGGGATTCCGTGGATATTGCAGTGGAAGACAGTAGTGAGACGATCCCGGAGGACCTCAGGCAGAAGGTCTTCGAGAGATTTTTCAGGATCGATGCCTCTCGCTCGCGCGAGGCAGGTGGGAGTGGCCTGGGGCTGGCCATCGCGAAATGGGCGGTTGAAGCCAATGACGGCAGCATCAGCCTGCAGGCCGGGCATGATCGCGGAAATCGCTTCGTGATCCGGCTTCCTGCTTACCGCACCGCGAACACTGCCTGATAGACAAATTCGAATCCGATGACCATCAGCCACAGCGAGAGCGCAAAACGCAGCTGGCGGTTAGGAATGCGCGGGGCCACCCCGCTGCCGGCAAGCGCACCAAAGACGCCGCCGATTCCCAGTTTCCACAACAACGCCGAGTCATAGGTGCCACTGATCATGTGGACACCCGTTCCCACGACAGAAAGCACGAGGCCAAAGGTAAGATCGGTCCCCACCACCTGCGCCGCGGTCAGAGAAGTAAGTCCCAGCAAGGCAACGGTGCCCAGCGCCCCGGCCCCGGAGGAAGAAAAACCCACCTCCGCTGCGATGGGGAAGGTTATCCAGGCAATCCATTGGGGACGGTCAGTCGTCGGTCTGGTAATGGCGTCGGGCCGAAAGTGGCGAAAGATCTGCCAGCCGGAGGAGAAGATGATAATGGCGCCAAGCACGATATATAGCAGCGCCTTGGGGCCATGCTGCGCCACGTGCCCAAAGATCAGCGACCCAAGAATGACCCCCGGGATGCCGCCGAGCAGCATCCATACCAGGATCCGGTAAGAGACCTGCTTACGCACCATCTGGACCGGAACCACGATCAACTTCACCACGGCCGCGTAAGCCAGGGCGGTGCTAACTGCAATTTCCACCGGAACGTGCAGAAAGATGATCAATAACGGTGCCGTAACTACGCCTGCGCCCACTCCCGTAAGCGCGATCACCACCGCTATCGAAAACCCTATCAGCAAATGCAGCATGGAGAACTCTCTTCTACTCCGGTTGCACGTGGATACCACATTCCTGCTTGCGTCCACCCCACCGGCCTGAGCGGGGGTCATTGGCATCAAAAGGCAGGCTGGTACATGGTTCGCACCCGATGCTGGTGTAGCCCTTTTCGTAGAGTGACAGCAATGGGATGCGATGCTGTTCCGCGTACTGCCACACGTCCCTGGTCGACCAATCCGCCAGCGGGCTTATCTTCTGTAATTTCTTACCTGTAGGCAGGGTGAACGCATCTATTGCTTGAAGGTTTGCCCGGGTCTTTGCCTGCTCCCGGCGCAGCCCGGTGAACCATAGGCGGTAGGGCTCGAGCGACGCGAACAGGGGACCTACCTTGCGCATGCCGCAGCAGCGGTCGGGCGCAGTCTGGTTCAGTATGCCGAATTGCGACTCCTGTTCTGCCACGGTAAGACTGGGCAGCACATTCACCAGGTTCAGGCCCCACTCGCTGGTTAGGCGGTCGCGATAGGCGTAGGTCTCCGCGAAGTGATAGCCGGTATCGAGAAAGATCACCGGCACATTGCCCATCACGGCCCGCACCAGGTGCACCACAACCATATCTTCGGCCTGGAAGCTGCTGGTCACGCAGACCTCGTCCGCGCGGGCCGCAGCAATCTGCTCGTCCACCAAGTTCCGGGCGGCGGCGATTTTCTCTTCCAAGGTCGCTTGGTGTGTTGAAGAAAGGGACATAGATATGCTCATTGGTTGCTCCCTTCCCCCAGCGCACGCAAGAGGAAGGCAAGCTTCTCTGCGGGCTCGCTGGGCAATCCGGTTACAAGTTCGAAGGACAGATCCGTATCGGGCAGGGCGAGCGATACTTCGCCGGAAAACTCATCCAAATTATTAGCCTCGATGAGCACTGTGACTTCTGCCTGGAACAACCGCTGCAGGAGAGCTCGATTCGCGGTCCGCGTGCGCACCACGTCGACACGGCTCTTTCCCAATGCGGTCTCGACCTGGCGCAGCAACTCAGGATCACGGATAGCTACAGCCGCAACAGTCTTCTTATCGCTGGCGGCACGGCCGGCGGTGAGAACCTCGCGCACCATGCCGGCGGCTACCGTGGCGTGCGATGCCGGGTCGATCAGGATGAAGCTGCCGGTGGTCCGCTGGTCGGCATACGTATCCAGAAAAAGAGGACGAGTGGTTTCCACCTCCACCATCCCAATGCTGTTGAGCTCCAGCGTTGCTGCCTGCTCCGGCTCGAGGGTCTGCATGTTAACGCGATGCTGGATCGTCCTGATGGCGGCCTTGACTGTCTGCGAGGTGTGTTTCAGCAGGTAGCTCTTGCCCAAGTCGAGAGGCTCGGCATCCATCCAAACCAACGCGGCAAGAAAGTTCGCCGCCACTGCCGGCGCCTCGTGCGCGGCGGCCAGCATCTCTCCGCGGCTGATATCGAGCTCATCCTCCAGCGTGAGCGCCACCGACATCGGCGCCACCGCCCGGTCCAGATCGCCATCGAAGGTGGTAATGCTTTTCACCCGGCTGGTTCTGCCCGAAGGCAGCGCGACCACCCGATCGCCCGGCCACACCGAGCCGGCGGCAATTTGTCCGGCGAAGCCGCGATAGTGCTGATCAGGACGGATGACGCGCTGAATCGGCATGCGAAACGGCGCGTTGGCCACATCACGACCTGTGGGCACAGTCTCCAGGTATTCAAGCAGCGTGGGGCCTTCATACCAAGGCATCCTTGTGCCCCGATCGACCACGTTGTCTCCGTGCAATGCGCTGATGGGGATGCAGAGCAACCCGTCGATGCCCAGCTTGGACGCGAGGTGATGCAGGTCGCGTTCCAGCGCCGCAAAGGTCTCTGCGGAATAATCCACCAGGTCCATCTTGTTGACCGCGGCTACGATGTGGCGGGTCCCCAGCAGCGAGGCAATGTAAGCGTGACGCCGCGACTGAGTGAGAATGCCCTTGCGCGCATCGACCAGGATGATGGCCACGTCGGCGGTTGATGCGCCGGTAGCCATGTTGCGCGTGTACTGCTCGTGACCGGGTGTGTCGGCGATGATGAACTTGCGACGGGTGGTGGAGAAGTAGCGGTAGGCAACATCGATAGTGATGCCCTGCTCCCGCTCCGCACGCAGGCCGTCGGTAAGCTGGGCAAAATCGATCGCGCTCGCGACATTGCCGGTCGCGGCTTTGGTGACGGCGCGAATGTGATCCTCGTAGACGTTCTGCGAGTCATACAGCAGGCGGCCGATCAGTGTCGACTTGCCATCGTCTACGCTGCCCGCGGTGCTGAAGCGCACCAGGTCTTTGGCCTGCTCCGCGGCGAGAAAGTCCTCCATCGAAAACATATCTTCCATTTCTATAGCGCCGCGGTCGAGCGATAGAGACATTAGAAGTAGCCCTCCCGCTTCTTCAGCTCCATCGATCCGTCCTGGTCGTGATCGATGACCCGATTGGCCCGCTCGGAAGAGCGAAACGCGACCAACTCGGCAATGATCTTGGGAATCGTGTCGGCATCGGAGCGGATGGCTCCAGTGCACGGACTGCACCCCAGCGACCGCAGGCGGCATTTGACCCATTGCTCTTCCCCGGGCAGGCCCTGCACGAACGGCTGCTCCACGGGAATCAGGCTATCGCCGCGCACCAGCATCCGGCGCTCCTGGGCAAAATAGAGCGGCACCACTGGAATCTTCTCCAGGTGGATGTAGTGCCAGACGTCCAGCTCGGTCCAATTCGACAAGGGAAAGACGCGAATGCTTTCGCCCGGGTTCACGCGCGCGTTATAGAGGTTCCATAGTTCGGGCCGCTGGTTCTTCGGGTCCCATTGCCCGGCGCCGTCTCGGAAGGAAAAGATGCGTTCCTTGGCGCGGGATTTCTCTTCATCCCGGCGCGCTCCGCCGAAGGCAGCGTCGAAGCCATGGGCGCGCAGGCCATCGAGCAACGCCGTGGTCTTCAGCAGTCCGCAGCAGCGGCGCGTTCCCAGGGCGACCGGGTTAGCTCCCGCAGCCAAGGCTTCTTCATTCCGCCACACCAGCAGCTTGACCCCCACCTGGCGGGTGTAGTCATCGCGAAACGCCAGCATCTCTTTAAATTTGTAGCCGGTGTCTATGTGCAATAAGGGAAACGGAATAGGCCCGGGGTAGAAGGCTTTCTGCGCCAGCCGCAGCATGACGGAGGAATCCTTCCCGATGGAGTACAGCATTACCGGCTTCTCGAACTCAGCCGCCACCTCGCGGAAGATATGGATGCTCTCCGCTTCCAACAACTGTAGATGGCTGAGCTTCGGCGCGGCCCCAGCTTCCATCGTTTGGACTCCCAAGCTTGCCACTCCGGCTCCTTCAGTCCCCATTCGGCCCCAATAAAAAACCGCTCGCCAGAGATCTGGCAGCGGCTGTGGTACTCGTCTGAGTTACGCGAAAGTCTGGTTAGGGGAAACCCTACTTCTCAGCTAGCAAAACTCACACCCGCTATTGCAGTGACAACCAACAACACTTGTCACAGCAACAACAACCAGCGGGATAATGCATTGCCTGCATAGGATTTAATACTCTTGCCTGGCTGGCTTTTTGTCAAGCTCAGCAGGCCCCGGAGGTAATTCCTGGAATGCTCGAAAGTGTCCTGTTTCCGGGGACAGCCGGTTGCGCAAAATTGCGGCCAATTGCCCTTCACGTATAAAGAGTCTTAGGAGCGCTGCGGGATTCATGAAATGTATACGGGTGGGCCTGATTGGTTTTGGATTCGCCGGTCGCATCTTCCATTCGAACGTCATCGAAGCGGTGGAGGGATTGGAGTTAGCCGCCATTGTGCAACGGAGCGGCTCCGAGGCTGCTGCCGCTTTTCCCCACGCCAGGATCGTACCCTCAGTCGATGCTCTATTAGAGGATGCAAGTATCCAACTGGTGGTGGTGGCTACGCCGAACGCCACCCACCTGCCCATTGCGCGGCAGTGCCTGTTGGCAGACCGTCATGTGGTCATCGATAAGCCCTTTGCCCTGAGCTCAGAGGAGGCGGCGGAGCTGATCCTCCTGGCCCGTGAGCGCCAGCGGCTGCTCAGCGTCTACCAGAACCGCCGATGGGATGGCGACTTCCTGACGGTGCGCAAGTTGCTCGACGGCGACCAGCTGGGCAGGCTGGTCAAATTCGAATCTCATTACGACCGCTATCGCCTGGCGCCCCGGCTGCACGCGTGGCGGGAGGACGGCTCGCTTGGCGGCGGAGTTCTTCTCGACCTCGGAGCACATCTGGTGGACCAGGCACTGGTGCTCTTTGGTGTTCCCCAATCTGTCTGGGCGAGCGTACGGGTGGAGCGAGAGGGAGCCCGGTCAGACGACGCCTTCGACCTCTATCTCCACTTCCCTGCGTCTCTTTCAGGATCGGCGCCTTCGGGTCTGGGTGTATGGCTGCGTGCCACCTGTCTGGCTCGTTCTCCGGGAGCGCGCTTTACGCTCAACGGCACGCTCGGCACCTTTCGCAAATTCGGGATCGATCCTCAGGAGGCCCACCTGCTCGCCGGAGACACGTTTTCTTCCAAGCCCTGGGGCGTGGAAAGTCCCGAGCACTGGGGAAACCTCACGCTGGATGAGGATGGTGAGCCGGTGAGCACCCGCATCCCCACCGAGCCCGGAGACTACCGCGGTTACTACATCAACCTGCGCGACGCCATCCATGGCAATGCTGCTCTCGAGGTAACCCCGCTGCAGGCCTGGAGAACCATGCGGGTGCTGGAGATGGCGGTGGAGAGCAGCCGCAGCGGTAGCACGATCCCGTGCGACTGGAGCCATGAGCCCTAAGGATATCGGCGAGAGAAACTTCTTGGGATACTGTGTCTTGGCTTTGAATCGGGGCTCCACTTCAGAAGTTGCGGAAGATTGCCTCAACGAAGGGGGGCACGGCTTCAGCCGCGCCCCCCTTCGTTGAGGACTGATGAGGGCTTTCTTGGTGCGTGAGAACTCAACTAACAAACTTAGTCCCAGAGGGGACGGCTGAGAGTAGCCCAGCACGGCCCCGAATTTCCTGTTGAGATTCACGGAATCAATGAGCCTCATGCGGCTTTCCGTAGAGAAAGCCGCGTATGCAGACGTGTCTAGAGCTGCGTACTGGAATTCCGGGGCAGTGCTGGGCTACTCTCAGCAATGATGCTTCGTGCCGAGGGAAAGAAACCGCAGGTCCCTCCACTACGCTCCCCCGGATTTCCTGTCGAGATTGATGGCGTTGGCGAATTTCATGCGGCTTTCCCTACGGAAAGCCGCATACGTGGTTGTTGATGAGTGCCACGTGGTAGGAAATCCGGGTACGCTCCGGTCGGGATGACAATTTTGTTGAGGGAATTGGCCTTGGCCCCGGTCAACGGAACTAGCAGCCGGTGGCACAACAAAATTGTCATCCCGACCGGAGCGCAGCGTAGTGGAGGGACCTGCGGTTTCTTTCCCTCGGCAGCAAGCGTCATACTGATAAAGGCGCAGATCGCAATACGCCTCGTGTCTTGAGGTAGGGTCTAGTGGGGAGGATTGTTGGCTGGCGTGTCCGGCTTGCCCTCAACCTTATTGACTCCAGTTTTGGTCGCGTGAGTCGTCTTGTGATAGCCAGTCTTGGTCGCGTGGGTCGTCTTGTGATAGCCGGTCTTGGTTCCCTGCACCGTTTTGTTGTAGCCCTTCTCGGTGCCCTCCTTGGTCTTGTCGTAACCTTTTTCGGTTCCCGATTTTGTCTTGTTGTACGCCGTCTTGCTTCCCTGGCTCACGCCGTGTCCCGCGTCGGTCGCCGCGTGCTTGGTGTCCGATCCAGCGTTCTTCATATCCTGCTTGGCCCCAGTGTCGGAGCTCTGAGCGAAGGCGGGAAGGGTGAGTGCGAGGGTGGCGATCAAAGTCAAAGACCTGAGCTTGCCGACGTTCATAGAGTGTTTCTCCTTACGACCTACAGCCGGGTTAGATGCAGGCTGCAGGAACCGCGGCCAGCAAAAGGTGTAGCCTGTTTGTCGTGAACAAGATAAGGACGCCCAGCGTGGGTCTCACCCAGTTGAGAAGGTTTGCCTACCGTTCCATGCTCGGCCTGCTGCTGGCTGCACCGGTCTCAAGGGCGCAAAGCCCCGTGCATATCGACGTAGACCTGGCGAAATCCGCAGGTAAGTTCACCCCCATCTACAGCTGGTTTGGCTATGACGAATCCGGCTACACAGCCACGCCAAACGGCAAGGCCTTGCTCGGCCAGCTACACGATCTGAGCCCGGTTCCGGTTTATATTCGCGCCCATTTCCTGCTCGCCACGGGAGATGGCAAGCCCGATCTCAAATGGAGCTCTTCGAACGTCTACACCGAGGATGCGCACGGGAAGCCGGTTTATAGTTGGACCATTCTCGACCAGATTTTCGACGCCTATGCGGCGGCGCACGTGCGCCCGATGGTGGAGCTGGGCTTTATGCCCAAGGCGCTTTCCACCCATCCCGATCCTTACCACATAGGATGGCCCCTTAAGCCCGGGGAGGTGGAGGGCTGGTCGTTTCCTCCCAAAGATTACAAGCGATGGCAGGAGCTGAATCATCAAGTGGCTGCGCACATGGTCCAGCGCTATGGAATGGACACAGTTTCCACCTGGTACTGGGAGGTGTGGAACGAGCCCGACGGCAAGTATTACTGGAAAGGAACCGAAGACGACTACAACAAGCTTTACGATTACGCGGTCGCGGGCGTACGCCAGGCGATTCCCCATGCGCGCGTAGGTGGACCAGCAACGACGGGCCCTGGCCCGAAGGGCAACGCGTCACAGTATCTGCAGCTTTTTCTCGCTCACTGCGCAACCCAGAACAGTGCGGCGAACGGCGGCCCAATCCCGCTGGATTTTATTTCTTTCCACGTCAAGGGAAGACCGAACGTAGTGGATGGTCACGTGCAAATGGGCCTCGACCATGAATTGAACAATGCTGCAGATGGCTTCGCCATCGTGCGCAGTTTCCCGCACTTTCAAAGCCTTCCGATCATCTTGAGTGAAGCGGATCCGGAGGGGTGCGCGGCTTGCTCCGCGCGGCTCTATCCGCCCAACGCGTATCGCAATGGGCCGCTCTATCCCAGCTATACCGCGGCAGCGATGAAGGGCCTGTTGGAGCTGGCTAATCGCGATCACGTAAATCTGCTGGGCATGCTGACCTGGGCATTTGAGTTTGAAGGAAAACCCTATTTCGACGGCTATCGCACGCTGGCCACCAATGGCATCGATAAGCCAATACTGAATTTCTTCCGCATGGCTGGATTGATGAGCGGTGATCGCGTGGCGGCGGTCAGCAGCGGAGCAGCGCCGCTCGACAGTATTTTGAAAAATGGTGTGCGCCAGTCTCCGGACATCGACGCCCTGGCGACCAGTGCGGCCGGCCAAGCCTCGGTGCTGCTGTGGAATTATCACGATGACGACGTCGCTGCGCCCGGCGCTGCCCTCGTAGTCTCCATGAAGTCCATTCCAGCCTCCGCATCTCGCGTGCTGCTGCAGCAGTACCGCATCGACGATGATCACAGCAATGCCTACACGGTATGGAAGGAGATGGGATCACCGCAAAACCCTACGCCCGAGCAATACGCAAAGCTGCAAGCTGCCGGCCAGCTCCAACTGCTCGACTCTCCGCGGTGGATGACTCCGGAGAATGGAGCAATACAAGTGGATGTACAACTGCCCCGCATGGGTCTTTCGCTCTTGCGTGTGACGTGGCCAACCAACTGAAATATCTTCACCAATTCAAGAACGGGGAAAAACACTTTCATCATGAAGATCCGCGAAGTCCGCACCAGAGTTGCGCAGTGGTCGGGAGAGACGACACCATTGCCACCGCATTTCTGCACCAACCCCATGGATCTGCTCTCGCTGCCGGTCTCCACCATGAGCACCTTCACCTTTCACAGCTGGCTGGTAGTGGAGGTGATGAGCGACGACGGGCTGGTGGGTATCGGCAATGCCGCCCTGACCCCGCTTGTCACCAAGCAGGTAATCGACCTTCATCTGAAACCGCTGCTGCTGGGCGCGGACCCCTGGGACATCGAATTTCTCTGGCAGCACATGTATCGCAAGACCATGGCGTTTGGACGCAAGGGCATAGGCATGACGGCGATCAGCGCGGTCGACATCGCCCTCTGGGACCTGCTGGGGAAAGCGGCTAAACAGCCGGTCTTTCGCCTTCTGGGCGGCCGCACCAAGCCGCGCATTCCCGTCTATGCCAGCCGGCTGTACGCGAGCCCGCTGGAACAATTGGCCTTCGAGGCCAAGCGTTACAAGGATGAAGGCTATAAAGCAATGAAGCTGCGCTTCGGTTGGGGTCCGGTCGATGGAGCCGCTGGGATGCAGCGCAACATAGACCTCGTGCGCACGGTGCGCGCAACCGTAGGCGATGAAATCGATGTGATGGCGGACGCCTACATGGGCTGGACGCTGGACTACGCCAAACGCATGCTCCCCCTGCTCGAGCCCTTCAACCTGCGCTGGCTGGAAGAGCCGGTGATTCCCGACGATATTCGCGGATATGCCGAGTTAAAGTCCTATGGCCGGGTGCCGATCGCCGGCGGAGAGCACGAGTTCACTTCCTATGGAGTGCGCGACCTGCTTGAGGCGCGCGCTGTCGACTATCTCCAGGTGGATACCAACCGCGTAGGAGGAGTCAGCCAGGCAAGAAAGATCTCGGCTATGGCGGAGGCGTTTTCTATCCCTGTCATTCCCCATGCAGGCCAGATGCACAACTACCACGTGGTGATGGCCAGCTTCAACTCGCCCATGGCGGAGTACTTTCCGCCGGTGGATGTGGAGGTGGGCAATGAGCTCTTCTGGTACATCTTCGATGGCGAGCCACGGGCCAAAGATGGCTTCATCGACCTGGATGACCAACTGCCCGGTTTTGGCTTGACCATCAACGAGGAGCGAATCAAGCAGTTCCAGATCATTGAGTAAACGGGGGCGAGGATACGATGCGATTGGTGCAATTGAAGGCCGGCGATGTGCGCCGGATAGCCGTCGTCGAAGAACCGAAGTTGCGTTTGCTGCGCGACTTCGATTCTGTGTACGGGCTGGCCCAGGCGGCCATCGCTAACGGCGGGAAGCTTACCAGCGTGGTGGCTGATCATCTTACCGATGAGTCCCTCGACTACGACCCGATCAACAGTGGGAGCGCGCAGTGGAAGCTGCTTGGTCCCCTCGATCATCCCCAGGAACCCGCCCGCTGCCTGGTGTCGGGCACCGGGCTGACGCACATGGGCAGCGCGCGCGATCGGGCGTCGATGCATATGGCGAAAGAGCAGGAGCTGACCGACAGCATGAAGATGTTCCACTGGGGCATGGAAGCCGGCCGCCCCAAAGCGGGAGAAATAGGAATCGCCCCGGAGTGGTTTCACAAGGGCTATGGCTCGATTGTGCACGCGCAGGGTGAACCGCTGCTGGTTCCCTCCTACGCGGACGACGGTGGCGAAGAGGCGGAGATCGCGGTGGCATATGTGATTGGTCCCCAGGGTCAGCCCTATCGAGTGGGAATGGCCCAGGGCAACGAGTTCTCCGACCATCGCTTCGAGAAAAAGAACTATCTCAACCTGGCTGGCTCGAAGTTGCGCACTTGTTCGATTGGTCCGGAGTTGGTCGTCGATCCTGATTTTCGCGCCGTGCCGGGTAAGGTGAGCATCACCCGCAACGGCAAGACGTTCTGGTCCCAGCCGATCGCGAGCGGCGAAGAAGAGATGTCGCACAGCCTGCGCAACCTGGAGCATCACCACTTCAAGTTCGCATTGCATCGGCGGCCGGGTGACGTGCACATCCATTTTCTAGGTGCGCATTCGCTGAGCTTTGGCCAGGGTGTCGAACTGCAGGATGGGGATGTTATGGAAGTCCATTTCGACGGATTCGGCCGCCCCTTGCGTAACCCAGTGCAGGTGGCTCGGGAAAAAGATGCGCTGGTTGAGGTGATTCCCCTCCTATAACCGAGGCCGTGCAGAAGATGTGCGAATTAAGCGAATTAAGCTAACTAAGTCTTGGGGTCTTGGGGTCCAGGACCGTTGCCGGCCTAGTCCCTGAGCGATTCCCTGGCTAAAAAACCACGCGAGCCGCTCGGCTTCCGCCGCGTCCACGCAAGCGGGGGCGCCCACCAGCATGAGCCTCCGAGGGTCTGTAAACACCCCAGGTTTACATTGTCAAGAAGTTGCGTGAGCAACGACGAGGGTGGGCAGCTTCCTCGACCCGCAGCGACGCTCACTGTCGTCACCATGAATGGGATCTCGACGCGATATTGAGCAAATCAAGAGCTACTCCGATCCTTGAGTCGCCATCTCATTCGCCCAATCAGTGAAGCCACCAAAAATCTGCGCGGCCGGGACGAAGAGGCGCATTTTCGTTCCGGTGCGATGGAGCGGGAGGCGGCCAGCCGGGGTGGCTAGCCGCGAGACATAGTCCCGTAGGGGCCTTGAGAGGCGTATTTAGATGAGAAAGACCTATCTGTCCGCCCCTTGGGGCGTGCCAGGGCGGCGGCCCTGGATTAGGTTTGGGGTTCAGGAATGCGATGTTCCCGTCCTTGTTTCCGTCGTGGTGGCGGCTAAGTCCTTTGTTTTCCCAAGATGATCAAATTTAACTTTTTCCCGCCCCCATAAGTGATTTAGGGGACTGATCTGCCAGGTGATTCGTTTTCCGGCAGTTCCCAAATCAGGGCGCTGGGGATGCTTTCCCTGGTGCGCCCTTGCGGGACCGCAGGAATGCGGCGCTGACCATTTCCGATGGTTGGCGGCAGATGCACGGGCAGAGCTCGCCGGTGCAAGGCCAGGCAGGGCCGTCGTGAAGACGGCGCTGGATATCGATTCTTGGTTGCACAATAGCACGGTTTTAGGGGCGCGTCGAGTGAGACTGAGAACAAGAAAAGCTCTTTGGTAACCATTACTGCGCTTTGTCTCTTCATCATCGCGCAAGGAAGCGGTTACCGAGGTGGTTCCGAGGTCCGCCGTGATCGGGCTGCCTAACACCCCTATCTGTCCAGGGTAGCTTGTGATCGTAGCTGCTCTGCGAGTGGTGATCATGTGATCTGTCCCCGGTTTCCAGCGGCTTGACCCCGATCTTGATTCGCCAGCTCGTTGACTGCGGGCGACGCCACTGCCAGCGTAGACGCTTCTCCATTTCCGGAGCGTACCGCTGCACCCACCGGTAGATCGTAGAGTGATCCACGAGCACGCCGCGTTCGCCCATCATCTGCTCAAGATCACGATAGCTGATGCAATAGCGGCAGTACCAACGCAAGGCAAAGGATAATCTCGTCTTCAAACTGACGCCACTTGAACTCTGACATCACTAACCCCGCTCGCCTTCAGCCCATCTTCACCCCGGGACAGAAAAGTTGCAACAGAGCCCATCGTGGCGCTGTCTCGTCATCAGGTTATGGATGCGAGCGAACCTCCGTTTTAGATCCTCATGCGATGGCCCTGTATTCACTCCGCTCTCAGCGCTTCCATCGGCTCTGTCTTCCCTGCGCGTATCGCCGGCCTGAGGGTAGCCACCAGCAAGGGCGCCAGCAGGACCAGCAGGGATGCAAGGTAAAGCCGCAGATCATCCGGTTGCACCCCGTATAACTGACTGCGTAACAGCCTGTTCGCCGCCAGCGAGACCACAGTACCGGTCGCCAGGCCTATCGCTGCCGGGACCATCGCCCGCCGCACGAAAAGTCGTGTAATGTCACCCCGCGTCGCTCCGAGTGCCATCCGGACGCCAATCTCCTGCGTGCGCTGCGCAGCAAAATACGATACCACTCCATAAATTCCAACGCAGGCCAGCAACAATGCGATCCCGGCAAATGACGCAACCACCGCTGCGTTCAGCCGTGGTTGCGCCACAGCATCGCTTAGTAGCTGATCCATCGTCTCGATCTCGCCTACCGACTGCCACGGGTCCGCCTGGTATACCTGCTCGCGGATCGACTTTGCGACTTGTTCCAGCGGCACATTCGTCCGCACCAGAAAATTGCGATGCCAACCGCCATTGGCGTTCGCAGGCCAGTAGACAGCTGGTCCAGGCTCCGCCGCGATCGTTCCCGATACCCCTCGCACATCGGCAACCACCCCCACGATCTCGTGCGCCTGTCCATTCAGGAGCAGGTGATGTCCGATTGGATTTCCCTTCGGCAGAAACTCCCGCACCAAGGCTTCGTTCACCAGTACCGGTGGCAGTGTCGAAACCTGGTCCTGCGCCGTAAACGCTCTTCCCGCCAGCAGTGGTGTCCCCATCGCCACCAGCACATTCCCGGCGATATTCCGATTCTCCGCGCTGATTGCCGTCTGATTGGCAACCTGCGGCAGCCAGTCCGCGTCGTAGCTGCCGCGCACATGAAAGTCGCCCATCGGCGGCGCACTGATCTGCCCCGCAGCCTCTACTCCAGGGAGATTTTCAATTCGTTGTTGCACGTCGTTGTAGAAATTGCGTACCGCTTCCGGCCTCGTGTTCCACGGCAGCACCAGCCGAAACGTCAGCAGGTGTTCCGGCTCAAATCCCAGCGGCTGCTTCGTCAAGTTCCACAGCGACTCCGCCAGCAGCGACGCACCCACCAGCAGCACCAGAGACAGACCTACCTGCACCCCCACCAGGACGCTGCGCAACCAGTTGCCCGATGATCCTCCGAGGCGTGCCTCACCCTGCTTGAGCGCCGAATGCAACTGCACCTTCCGTGTTTCCAGCATCGGAACCACTCCGAACACGATTCCAGTTGCCAGCGAAATCAGCAGAGCGATCCCAATAACAATCCCGTCCATGTGGATCGTGCCCGGCCGCCCCAGAATCCCCGGCAGGCTAGTAGCGGCGGTGCGAGTCAGCGCGAATGCCAGGAGGATTCCCGTACCGCCGCCTGCCAACGCAAGCAGCCCGCTCTCCACCAATAACTGAAAAGCCAGGCGCCGTCCCGAGGCACCCAGCGCCCGCCGCAGCGCAACCTCCCGCTGCCGAGCCGTCGCGCGAGACAAGAGCAGGTTGGCCACATTGATGCAAGCGATCAGCAGCAGCAGGGCCGACGCGATCAGCAAGGCCACCAGTGCCGGTTCCTCGTGGCCGTACCGGTCCTCGCGCAGCGTCTCGCTCGTGAACCGCCACGCGCCGTCGCTCGACGGATACTCCCTCCTGAGTTGCTCCCCGATCCGATCCAGATCGCCCTGAGCCAGCGCCGGAGTTACGCCCGGCCGCAACCTCCCAAATACAATGATGTTCCGCAGTCCGTCGCCCCGATAATTGCCCCAGTTATTCGGAACAAACTGCGCCGCGTGCCAAAGGTCCACGCCTCCCGGCGCAGAAAAATCTCGCGGCATCACGCCCACAATCGTCACCGTCTGCTGATCCAGCTTCACCTGTTCTCCGATTACGTTCGGATCGCCTCCGAAAAGCCGCTGCCATCCCGGATAACTCAACACTACGGTCTGCGGTGCATGCGGCACGTCGTCTTTCGCATTAAATACCCGCCCTAGCATCGGCGCTGTGTCGAAGACATCCCAGAATCCTGCATTCGCTGCCGCTGCCTTCACATAGATGGGCAACTTCTTTCCCGCAATCAGGGTGCTCTCGTCGAAGTAAAAGAACGCCAGACTGGAGAAGCTCCGGTTTCGCGCCTCAATGTCATAGAATCGCGGACCCGTCATCAGCCCCCCAGCCGACCGCCCGGCAATCCGTGTGTCGTGAATCGCGACAATCCTCTCCGACTGTGGATAAGGCAAGCTCCTGAGCAGCGTCGAATACACCACCGTGAACATCGTTGTCGTCGCCGCAATCCCCAGTGCCATCGTCAACACCACGACGAGCGTGAACCCCGGCGAACGCCTCATCTGTCGCAGCGAAAATCGCGTGTCCTGCGCCAGACATTCCAGCAAGGGCAATCCCTCCTCTGCGTGGTACTGCTCTCGGATCGCCTCCGCGGCGCCAAGCTTCATCCGCGCCTGCCGCCGCGCCTCTTCCTCGCTCATTCCGGCCTGTATATTGGCTTCCGCCTCGCGCGCCACGTAGTCTTCCAACTCTTCACGCAGCCTCTGATCGCCGCGCCGGCCAGTGACAAGATTGCGCAGACGGATCAGGAATCGATTGAGAGTCTTCATGCCAGGTCCTCGGCCTTCACTTCAAAGAAGCGGGCGATGATCGCCGCCGTCTGCTCCCAATCGCGCTTCTCGGCTTCAAGAAGTTTAGCCCCCACCCGCGTTAGCCGGTAGAACCGGGCACGACGATTGTTTTCAGAAGGGCCCCATTCCGATGCAATCGCCCCTTCTTGCTCTAGTCTCAGGAGGACTGCATAAAGTGTTCCCTGATTGACAAAAAGGATGTCTCCGCTAATCTGCTCGATACGCCGGGCAATGCCATATCCGTGGAGTTCCCCCATCACATCTAGGGTCTTCAGCACCATCAGCGCCAGCGTTCCCGGTTGTACGTCCTTTTTCGTTTTCATAAAATTTGGCGCCGTCGCTCTTACATTTGGGCTACCAACAGGAGCATCTCACAGTTCCATTGGGAAAGCAACAGAACCGGTAAACGGGATGAACAGTTCGGATTCACCCCGGGACAGAAAAGTTGCAACAGAGCCCTCAAAGGCACTCTGGACATGAGATTCTGCGCACGCTAGTCGGCGGCGATGCCCATGGGCACACCATTGCCAAGGTGATCGAGCGCACGTCGGAGGATGTTCTGGAGGTGGAGCAGGGATCGCTCTATCCAGCACTGCATCGGCTGGAGGATCGCTGCTGGGTATCTTCGTACTGGGGCGCGAGCGAGAACAATCGTAAGGCCAAGTTTTATCGCCCCACGGCAACGGGGCGGAAACAGCTTGTCCGAGAGACGAGCCGTCCGACGTCGCTGCTTGGGCCGCTCTACCAGAGACGTGTTTTTCGACTAAGCAGTCAAGGAGCGTCTCCAGAGCAACTCGCCCCAGAATACGGAAACCAGGTAGAGGGCGGAGGCAACGGCCAAGACCCAGAGTCCGATCCTTGCCGCTCCGATTCCAGCTAATCCACCCAAGAGAACCTGTGCTACCCCGAAACGTGGATCTCCTCCGACGAAACGCCATCTACGCTGGTTCGCCCGCTGCCTCAGCGACGGGTATCGCCCGACCGCGATAGCGACCAATCCAAATGCAATGCCTGTTCGTAGACTTAGGAGTGAAACCATGACGGCAAGCGGGATCAGGAAAGTCATGTCCTGCGTGACGAGCAGCTTCCACCCTGCTATCGGTAGGAGACGATAGCGCAGCAATGCTTGCCCCTCATCCAGACGGAGCATGCGTTGCCCAATCGTGCTCATTGCGATACCCACGAATAACGCCAGCATGGGAAATGCTTCGGGCTCTGGTGCCCGCCCGAACAGTCGATAAAGGGTTCCGCTAACAGCTATAAGCAGCGCGGTCCAAAAGTCCAGGGTTCCCTGCAGCTCCCGCCACATTTCTTGCGCGATTCCGCCGACCTTCAAGGGCGTCCTTGAGATGTTGAGACCTGCAGGCGTCCTTAGCTCGAACGGGAGACGGCCAACGGCGTATACCGTCCCATGGACGATGAGTGCCAGTAGAACAAAAAAGAGACCCGCGGCTAGGCCCATCCAGAACAGGTAGCCAAAAAACAACACTATAAATAATGGATTCGACGCAAAACTTACGGAACTGAGCAAGAGTTTTTGTGTACGTGTCAGCGGCCAAGTAGCGACTCGCTCCGGGGGCAACCTATGTTGTGTATCTACGGAAAAAGTAACAAGCAGAGGCGCAAGGAGGACAATTTGAAAGAAGAGCGTACTCCAGAATGCTGCTTTCGGTGCCCTGCTTTCTAACCCCGCGGCCAGAAGAAAAAGGATGGAGAACAGGAAGTTGTTGAAACGCACGGAGGAAAAGCTGCTCAGTTCCTTCAACATCAGTTTCTTCAACAAGAACAGAAGGGCTAGGATCTGAGCCAATCCAGCACCTCCGGCTGTGGTTCGCCAACGATGCGGAAATACACCTCCTCAACTCCTTCGTCTGCCGTGGACGGGCTGAAATCTGATTCAACTCGACCTTGGTGAAGAATGACTACGCGGGTGGCTATCTTCTGCACGATTGGCAGAATGTGAGAGGTGAGCAAGATCGTAGCGCCATCGCTGGAGAGTTGGCCAAGCAGCATCTCAATGACCGCGGACGATGCGGGATCAATACCTTCAAACGGCTCATCGAGCAGCAGAACCTTCGGCTTGTGCAGGAGGGCCATGGCCAAGGCGGTCTTCTTCCGCATGCCGAACGAACAATTGCGTGCAACGGTGTGGCGTCCTTGTGTAAGATCGAGCAGCCCTAGCAGGTCCGCTGCTCGATCTGCTGTTTCGCTCTTCGTGAGTCCATAAATGGGTCCAACTGCCATCAGGTTCTCGATGACCGTCAAAGACTCGAACAGCCCGAGCCCCTCGGGTAGTACACCCAAATTCCGCCGAATTCTAACTCCATGATCCCGGAAACCCACTCCGCCGATGAACACGGAACCACTGTCTGGCTCCTCTAATCCTGAGAGCAGGCGTAGCAGCGTGGACTTGCCGGCACCGTTGGCCCCTAATAGGGCACAAATGCCAGGTTCTACAACGAGGTGTATGCCTCGGAGAACGGGTTTAGAGGCATAGTTCTTCGTCGCAGCTCTGCAGTCGATCACTCTGTTTTCCCCACTCATCAGTAAACATACTCCGGCGAACGGCTTTCTCTGAGTGTTCGGCAACCGAATCAAATATCCGGGAGGATGGCCGGCAATCCGGAAGCAACCCTGACGGGGAACGCGTTCATGGTTATATATTCTCGGATTATTTCCGGGGTCTCGATTACCTTATATACTCGCCAAAATGTCTTATATCCGAACGTTTGCCCTGCTCGCCGCAGCTCTTGGCAACTGCGCGCCGCTGCGCGCCCAGCAGGCCGACATGGTGCTCATCCACGGCACCGTCCTGACTGTCGATGCGAAGGACACTATCGCTCAGGCGCTCGCTATCGGCAGGGGCGGTATCGTTGCCGTCGGGACCGACGCTCAGATCATGAAGCTAGCAGGAAAGACAACCCGCATCGTCGACCTGCACGGACGCACCGCGACCCCCGGGATGATCGACACTCACAGCCATTACGCGGAAGCTGGCGCCGAGGACCTGTACTTTATCAAGCTCAACGACGCTACCAGCGTCGCTGACATCGTAGCCCGGGTAAAGGAGCGCGTCGCCGTGGCCAAGCCCGGAGAGTGGGTGCGTGGGCGCGGATGGGACGAGGGCAAACTCGCCGAGCGCCGCTATATCTACGCCGCTGACCTCGATGCCGTCTCACCCAATAATCCTGTTCTTCTTACCAACACCAGCGTCCACTACGCCACGGTGAACAGCTATGCACTCAAGCTGGCGGGGATCGACGACGGAACCAGGAATCCGGCGAACGGCACCATCGATCGCGACGCCGCCGGACATATCACCGGCATCTTAAAGGAAGGTGCGCTGGCTCCAATTCGCGCTCTCATTCCGCCGTTCACGGCGGAGCAGATCAAGCAGGGAATCCTCAAAGAGATCGACGACCTCCATCGCGAAGGCGTCACAGCCTTCAAAGACACTGCTGGACCGGCCCAGTGGAGTGCCCTTCATGCATTGAACGATGCGGGCCTGCTCGACGAACGGGTGTGCATGCTGTGGCGCGCCGGGGAGTCGGTCGACTCCGCCCGGCAGACGCTCGCTGCGATCCAAGCCGCATCACCCACGCCTCGCGAATATCAACATGGACGCCTCGCAGTCTGCGGGGCAAAGATCTTTATGGACGGCGCCGCCATCGCCGGCACAGCGTGGAGCTATCAGCCCTGGTTCAAGAACGGCGTCATCGACCCCAGGAATACCGGTTATCCCAACATGGACCCGGAGATATACCGGCAGATGGTCCGGCTCTTCCATCAGGCCGGCATCTCGGTCGGAACCCACGCCATCGGCGACCGCGCCATCGACTGGGTCGTCGATACCTATGCGATCGTGGAAAAAGAAAAGCCCATCCCCGGCCTGCGTCACTCCATCATCCATGCCAATTTCCCCACGACGCACGCCCTGGACGTGATGGCCGCGCTCGAAAAGCAATACGACGCCGGCTATCCGGAGGTGCAGCCTGTCTTTCTGTGGTGGTTTGGCCAGAGCTGGCTGCCCACCCTCGGAGCGGAGAGACTTGCCCTTATCTTCCCGCTCAAGACCTATTCAGACCGGGGAATTCGATGGAGTTCCGGAAGCGACTACGGTGTCGCGCCGCTCGCCCCGCGCTACGGCCTCTGGGCCGCGGTCGAGCGCGAGGCTCTCGACGGAACGCACCCCTTCAGCGCTTCGCAAGATGTCGACATCCACGTCGCGCTGCGCTCCTACACCGCCTCGGCCGCTCCGCAGCTCTTCCTAGAAAAGCAGATCGGGACCCTCGAAGCAGGCAAGCGTGCCGACATCGCCGTATGGGACCACAACCCCTACAGCATTCCTTCAGCAGATTTGAAGAACCTGAAGTGTGAGATGACCATCGTGGACGGAAAGATCGTCTATGCCTCGCCTGAATGAGAGTCGACCACTCTACCACCGTCGCGCAGCATCCAATTTAGGGTAATAATATACTTGACTGACGTCAGTCAAGTATATTATTACCCAATTTAGCGCGCCCCGGCGAGTTGCCGAATACCGGCTTTGCGGAGATATGGCGCAGGGCTACGTCGGGGACGGTATCCGCAGACCGGCAAGTTTCCGGTTACCCTTCTTGCCAACCAGGTGGAGCGCCACGCATACCCCGAATCCGTCCGATTCGCGTCGAGTCCGAGCTGCGGTTTACAGTTCGCGAATCGCAGTCACAGGGTTTCGGCGCATCGCTCGATGCGCCGGAAGGTAGCATGCTGCCAAAGACATTGCTCCCAGGAGCATGACGACGGAAACGACAGTGACCGGATCGTTGGCGCCGATTCCGTACAACAGCCGGACGATAATGCGGGTCAGTCCCAACGCAAACGCCAGTCCTAGCGCCAGCCCGATGCCTGTGAGCCACAACCCCTGCAACAGCACGAGCCGCAGCACATCGACGCGCGAAGCGCCCAGAGCCATTCGTACTCCGATCTCGTGGGTCCGCAATTGGGTTCGATAGGCCACGACTCCGTAGATTCCGGTGATCGCAAGAACCAGCCCAATCAGCGCGAACATTCCCGCCAGGGCGCTCTGTATGACGGCAAAACTGTTCGCTATCTGGGTACTCTCCCGCATGGAACGCACATCGAAAACCGGCAGCCGTGTATCGATTTCGTGGAGGACGTTTTCCACCGCTGGCGCCAGGTCGACCGGATTTCCCTCGGTCTCCACCTGCACCATCGTCTCGTACGCCTCCTGGAAAAAGCTCATATAGACCATAGGCTCTGGTGACTCATTCACGAATGTATGTGTTGAATTCCTCGCAACGCCGACTACCGTGAAAAGGCTGCCCCACACTCTGAGTCTCTTTCCCAGCGGGTCCTGTCCCGGCCAGTAGCGCCTCGCCGCCGTCTGATCCACGATGAGTACCTTCGGGGCCTTTTCATCGTCATCCGGTGTAAACTCGCGTCCTTCCAGGATGGGTATATGGAGAGATTCGAAATACCGCGGGGACACCTCGGCATGCACCACCTGCAAAGATTCATGGGGGTGCGGCACATACCCTTCCGGATACGCATCGATCCCCTTGTGGCTCAGGGTCATCGGAATCCAGTCCGTAAGAGATGCCCCCTTCACGCCAGGCAATGCCGACAGGCGATCAAGAATCTTGTGACGGATCACCTGTTCCTCGTCGTGGCTGTAGCCGGCAATATTCAGCCCCACAGACGCAGTGAGAATGTGGTCCTGCTCAAATCCGGGATTCGCGCCGGCGAGATTCCGCAGTGTTCGCAGAAATAGCCCGGAGCACAACAGCAGAGGAAGTGAAAGTGCGATTTGCGCCACCACCAGCCCGCTGAGCAATTTCCGGTTGCGTGAGCCGCCGGAGATGCTTGCAGACTCTGCCTTGAGTACCTCAACTGCCGGCGCGTGGGACGAACGCCAGGCGGGAAGAGCGCCGCACAGCATGCCGGCCAACAGGGACGACACCGCAATCCCGATTACCACCTTATGGTCCATGCTCCCGTTGAGTATGAGGGGATTCGAGTTCGCCGGAAAGAAGCATGCGAATGTCTTCGAAGTCCACGATGTCAACACAAGGGCCGCCGCTCCTGCGACGATGGAAAGCACCACGCCCTCCAGCACCATCTGCCGCACCAGTTGAATACGATTCGCCCCGAGCGACTGCCGGATCGCAAGTTCACGCCGCCGGGATACAAACCGCACGAGCGTGAGCGTAGCCACGTTCGCGCAGGTCAGCGACAGCACCACAGCGGCGAAGGCCAGCAGAATGGGCAGCGTCGCCGCCATGTATCCGTTGGCGCCGAATGGCGAGCGCCACATGGGATCGAGCGTGATCCGGTTATCGCCGAGATGCTGGTCCGGATACGCCGCCACAATATGATGCATCAGGGTATCGAGATCCTGGGCTGCCGTGCCAAGACTCACGCCGGGCCGCAATCTTCCTATCACGTTCAGCCAGTCCGCATCGCGATGCGTCATCCGCCACACATCCGTCCCCAGGGGATCGAGCGTTACCCACAGATCTTCACGGATCCCGGGCATTGCTCCGACAACCCCCTCCGGCGCCACACCGATCACCGTCACAGGATGTCGGGCGATCTCGATCGACTTGCCCACAATTGCCGGGTCTTCGGCATAACGCGTCTTCCAAAGCGAATAGCCCAGGACCACGTTGGGAACCGCACGGGCCTCCTCCTCCGGCAGAAAGAAACGCCCCAGCACTGGCTTGATGCCGAGCACATCGAAATAGTTTGCCGACACGTTCGCAATATAGGCACGCTCCGGCTGTGCGCCGCCTGTCAGCGTGATCCAGTCGTGATGATATGCGAGTATTCCGGCGAAGGTGTGGTTCTGCTCGCGCAGATCGCGATAGTCGAGATACGAGAGGGGCGGAGTCGGAGAGAAGTTCCGTTCCCCCCGCTGCAGGCTAACAAGATCGCCCGTGTCCCGCGCGCCAGGAACCGGACGCAACATTGTGCCGTCGATCCAACTGAATACGGTGCTGTTGGCGCAGATAGCTACTGCCAGCATCGCCGTCGCGGTGATCGTGAAGCCGGGGCTCTTGCGCAGTTGCCGTAACGCGTAACGGACATCCCGGCCTAGTTGTTCAAGCCAGGCTTGGCCCCACATGTCGCGCGTCACATCTTGCACTAGAGGAATATTTCCAAATTCCCGCGCCGCGGCTCGTCGCGCCGTCTCTGTCGTCTCGCCTCGCGCCACTCGATCTGCAATCGCCATCTGCAGGTGCGCATCAATCTCTTCCTGCAATTCGCGCTTGCGCCGCTGAAAACCGAAGCTCGGGAACCACTTCATGACTCACTCTCCTCCGGCTTGACGTACATCACCGACGCAATCGCTTCGACAATCCGCTCCCATCGGCCCAGATCCGAGGCCAACTGCTTTTTCCCCTTGGCCGTGATTCGGTAATATCGGGCTTTTTGCTTGCTCTCTGACTGCTTCCACTCAGACTGCACCCAGCTCTGACGCTCCAATCGATGGAGAGCCGGATACAGTGATCCGGTCTCCACCTGAAGCACGTCTCCGGATCGCAAACGTAAAGCCTGGACAATTCCGTATCCGTGCTGCGGTCCCCATTGCAGGGTCTGAAGAATAAGCATGTCGAGTGTTCCCTGCAGCAGCTCAATCCGGTTCTTATACTGGTCTTTTTCGCTCATAGAAGTAGATACTCTACCCCCACTGGAGGTAGATTGTCTACTTCATTTTGTATGGCGCAGTGAGCAGCCTTGCCCACTCAGCAGATTTAAAAGTACGTCAATTCTCAGGACGAGAATTGGTGATTCTGCTTTGGCGCTAAATCGGCTTGTGCTCAGCTGCACCGCGACACTCATGAAGTCGCTGAGCGAAATGTAGGTGAGTAGGGTACCGCACTGGGTCAGCGGCAGATCGGCGGCCGCGGCTTCGAGCACCACAGGCCGAAACGTCTCGACCGTCACAATGCCATGGGAGATTGCAGGAAGACCGGTCGGAAAATCGACTCGCCCGCGACGCGGATGCTCGCACCAGATGGCCTTGGTTGAAGGACGCAGCGCCCCGCAAAGCTGACTGACGCCGTTCTTTGCAGCCTTCAAAACCCACAGTTCATTTTTTTGTTGGTTCCGGCTCAGAGGGTCTTCTTGAGTCTTCTGCGATAGGAGCAGGTTGCCGTCCTTGTGCAGAATCAAAAGGTCGGCGACTTCCTTCTGCGTGCCGTCGATCCTCTGCGGGCTGCGCAGAACGAACTCAGCAATGAAGGGTACCGAAAGCAGCTCTTCTGCCTGTCTCTCGGCCCATTGGGTACGGGATTGCGGAACTGGCATCTTCACCTTCCTTGCCGGTTCCGTCTGCAACTTCTATTGGCTCATTTGTGCGAACCGGCAGCCTGAATTGTGTGCCCGCCGCCTGCGGCGAGCGTTGCAAATTGTTCTATGCGAACCGTTCCCTCGGGAAAAATTGCCCGGATCTCCAGCTCGCCACCCATCGCCTGTACGAAGGAACGCAAGGTACTCACATACATATCCGTGCGTTTCTCCATCTTGGAAACCGAGCCTTGCGTAATTTGCAGAAGCGAAGCCAGATGCGTCTGCGTGATATTGCGTGCCTCTCTCAGTTCGTCTAACGGCATCGCTGCGATCATCTGCTGCGCTGCAAGGCGATTTGCCTCTCTGCGTTCAGGCGTCATCTTCGCCCGAAGGGTGGTCCATTTATTTCCCATATCTCCCTCTGCATAGGCACAGTTCCGAAGAACTGTAATTTACCGATCTGGGTCGGCTAGTTCTCGCAGATGTTGCTCATAGAGCTCGTCTGCTCTCGGCACAGATTTTTCGTACCATCGGTCATCCCCGGTTTTATTGCCACCGAGGAGTAACAGGGCTACCCGGCGTGGATCGAAAGCATACAGCACACGAATTGGTTCTCCACCATGCTGCACCCTCAGTTCGCGCATATGCGTGTACCGAGAAGTGACAACCGGCTTGCTGTACCGATCTGAAAGTGTCGGGCCGAACTGTTCCAAAAGATAGACATTTCGGTCAATGCTATCCTGCTCTGACTCTGTGAGGTCTTTGCACCAGTCGCCAAACTCGTCGGTGTATTCAACTTCCCACGTCATCGTTTTCGACTGGATCTGAACCTCAATTCCTACTATAGCCTCTAGTGAATATTCAGTCAAGGGAATACTTTTAGGGAATGGGTTGTTCCGCCTTTCCGCCAGTGCAATGACCCTAGAGATCGATCCAGCGTTTTCAGATCCCCATCCATGCGGGCCTGTTCGAGGCTGTTACGAAACTGGATTCTGATTTCGGAGCACGCAGCAGGGCGCACGAAACCGCCAGGTGCTGTGATTATTCATCCCTCAATGCGACCATCGGATCGACGCGCGACGCGCAGGAACATAGCACCCCAATATGGCCGCGCCAGCCAACGTGAGAGATACGGCGGCGAATGTTACAGGATCGCTCGCCCCCACTCCGTAGAGTAGGTGCGAGAAGCTGGAGAGCAATCGGGTGAGAAATAAAGCGGCTACTGCGCCGATTATCAGGCCCGAAACAGCCAGCCGAAGACCCTGCCCAATTACCATTTGAAAAATTTTTCGCTTCTCTGCACCGAGTGCCATACGAATCCCAATTTCGTGTACACGCTGCGTCACGGAATAGGAAATCACGCCGTAGGTTCCGATGGACGCTAGCAACAGCGCGATGGAAGCAAACGCCCCAAGCAGGATCATGGGAAAGCGCTGCGACGACATCGACTCGGAAACAAACTGCTGCATGCAACAAATCGCCTTCCGATGCAAACTGTCCGACACCTCATGATCCCGACCCAATGCGATGGCTCGCAAACGTGTGCCGACACGTCTTCGCACAACTACGTCCGAACCACAAAACTGCCGCCTTTTCGGCGGTTCCCGGCTGCGCGCAGAGCGCGGAATTACCCCTCCCACCCATCCCCACCTCGCATAGCAACGTTTCCCGCCTCTCTTTTCCAGACTCTCGCCCTCGCTCGCAGCTGCCGAGTCTCGCCCACAACTCCATAGCAGCGCCCACCACTGCCAGCGCCTTCCTTCAAGTCTCCTTATCGAAAATGCCTCGGAGCAATCCCGGCACCCTCAGCATCCTGCCCCGAGGCATTTCCGATCAAGGCTAACGACTATACGTCCAGGTGGAAAGTCGCCCACCGGAAATAAATGAACACTAGGCGTTTTTCGGTGTCTATCTTGGAAGAGGGCGGCCGTCTCGGTCTCAAGTGTCTACTCTTGAGTTATTTCCGAGTGGGCGACAATCCGGGAGTTAGGTGCCGGGAAGGTCGATTCAACAGTAATCATCTACAGAACGGTGTCCAAGAGGCGTTTGAGTATGTCGTTCAGAGGCATAATCGTAAGAAGTAGTGGCGACATCGGAATAAGCGATGCGAGTGCAAGATGGATAGGTACACGCGACCCTATCGGAAGGAGTCCCATTTTCTCCACGAACGCAAAGCTATTCCCTAGGTCAGCTAATGATTGAATGTCAGCCGTTCCGAGCAACGGCTCTTCGCCCGCGCGACGCTGCACGATCCATTTCTGATGGAAGCTTTTTGTGTACTCATAGGCCAGAATTCCGTACATCGACATACCCGACGTTTTTGTCTCCCAGAGGATCGGAGTAAATACGCACAAGGGGGTCAGAAGAAGGAGGACTGCGCATACCGCATAGGCTGCTATCTCGCCGGCAAATTGAGGCAGCGGCAGTTTGTCGTAGAGCACTGTATTGGCGAGAACACCAGCAACAACCAACGAGTAGGCGACAACGACGATGCCGAAATAACGTTGGGCTTCGCCCACGAATGCAAGTCCCCCAGCCTCATCTGGGTGTATCGGGATCAGCTGGAGATTCAACTTACTCATTCGCCAGAGGAATTGTCCCCATAGAAACAGGATCCAGAGCCAGCGTAGGGTCAAAAACTGAAACAGCGGTATGCAAAACAGCATGAGCCACCATCCAGCCCACGTAAGTGACAAATCTCCACCGGTCCGAAGTACCGACCACGAAGAGACGTGAACAGATGTCGACCAAACGGTTAAACCCGAGACGACATAAGCAAGCGCGACAAAGATAAACCTGACCAGTCTCGAATCGCATAATGCAAGGCCCCGCCCGACGGCCGAGTCGAATTTGCTGAAGTCTTGCTCGATAACGACGCCGGAGGTGACAAAGTGTTCAGCAGCGTGCGCTAGTCGCGGCCCCACAACATTTTCAGCTAACAGTAAGAGAGGGACGGCCAGGATGAAGCGGGCATGGATAGCGATGTCTCGGAGGAACGGTACCGGGACATTGTGACCAACGGCAAATCCCTGGAATGCGGCTAGAGCAAAAAGGATCAACCATGTCAGACAGATGGAAACGAGTGCTCTTCGTACGATCCCTGGGGGATTCTCCCTCATAAGCGCGCGGCGTTTCTCAATCCGATATGTTGGACCACCCTCCGTAGGCAGCAGTTCACGACTGGCTGTTCGTTCCTGTACGGTCATCCGGCCTCCTTCTGGAACGCTTGGCGCCTGCCAAGATGCATTGGAGCCCAACCGCTTTCCTTCCGTACAAGACGCGCAGCCAACAGGAAAGCCGATTACCTTCTGTTCGGGTGTAGAAAGAACACACCTCTAAGGCGCCAAAGATTCACAACGGCAGGCGACCCGCCGGCCGGCTGTTCAATCTTAGCCCGATCAGCAGAGTAGGAAGCCAAACAGTGCTGAAGGCTATTGAATCGGCGTGGCTTCGGGTTGACTTTACAGAGAAAGTGAGAGGTCCTTCTACTGTCACAATTGACAGGTGTAGAGCATGGGTATCACGCATATGGTGTAGGAACAGGAGGGCCGATGGCTACTGCAGGCAAACCAAACATCATCATGATCATGGCCGATGACGTAGGCATCTGGAACATCAGTGCCTACCACCGCGGCATGATGGGCGGCAGCACGCCGAACTTGGACCGGCTCGCCCGCGAGGGCGCCCTGTTCACGGACTACTACGGACAACAATCCTGCACCGCGGGACGCGCGGCGTTCATCACAGGACAGACGCCGTTCCGCACCGGTCTGCTGAAAGTCGGCCTGCCCGCGGCAAAACAGGGCTTGCAGGATTCCGATCCAACGATCGCGGAATTCCTCAAGCCACTCGGCTACGCGACGGCGCAGATCGGCAAGAACCACCTGGGGGATCGCAACGAATACCTGCCCACAGTCCATGGATTCGACGAGTTCCACGGGATCCTCTACCACCTCAATGCGATGGAGGAACCCTACGACCCGCAGTATCCGAAGGACGAAAAATTCCGCGCGAGGTTCGGCCCACGCAACATCATCCACAGCGTTGCGACCGACGTCGACGACCCGACCGAGGACCCGCGCTGGGGCCGCGTTGGCAAGCAGAAGATCACCGACGCCGGTCCCCTGCCGCCGCATCCGGGCCTGGATCCCGCGGCTAAGGTGAGCATGGAAGACATCGATGGGGATCTGGTGAGGCGCTCGTGCGACTTCATCGACCGCTCGGTGAAGGCGAAGCAACCGTTTTTCCTCTGGCACAACTCCACACGCTGTCACTCCTTTACGCATCTTTCCAAGAAGTGGGATGGCAAGACTGGCTTTGGACTGTTTGCCGATGCGATGGCGGAACTGGACTGGGTCGTGGGCGAATTGCTCGCCAAGGTGGACGAACTTGGTGTCGCCGACAACACAATCGTGATGTTTACCAGCGACAACGGCGCGGAAATCTTCAGCTGGCCTGATGGCGGCAACCATCCGTTCCGCGGCGAGAAAGGCACGGTGTACGAAGGCGGCTTCCGCGTGCCCATGCTGGTCAAGTGGCCTGGCGTCATCAAGCCGGGCAGCATCATCAACGAGATCATGTCGGCCGAAGATTGGATGCCGACGCTCCTCGCCGCCGCTGGCGAGCCGGACCTGAAAGAGAAGGTGCTCACCGGCCACAAGGCCGGCGCGAAAACCTTCAAGAACCATCTTGACGGCTACAACTTCAAACCATTCCTCGAAGGCACGGTCGCCGAAAGTCCGCGCCGCGAATTTTTCTATTTCAGTGACAACGCCGACCTGATGGCAGTACGTTACAACGAGTGGAAGATCACCTTCAAGACCATCGTCGGCAACCTGTTCACCGGCAAGGAGGGCTCGACCAACGTCCCGCTGGTGACCAACCTGCGCGTCGATCCATGGGAGCGATACCAGACCGAGTCGACATCTTACGGCGAATGGTGGGGCAAGAAGTTGTGGGTCATGATGCCCGCCACGATGATCATGGGCCACTTTCTCTCCACGTTTAAGGAGTTCCCGCCCAGCCAGGTCTCCGGCTCGCTCGGCGTGGAGAAGGCGTTGCAGGCATTGCAGGAAGGCGGAAGGAAGAATTGAAAACGGTGTCCGGGATGCTCAAGAAGCAGCCGACCGGAAGCTGTCCGTGACACCAGTCGTGCTTTTTCAGTCGCCATCTTGTCCCAACGCATGTTAGATCGAAAATGGTGACCTTCACGGCACCCCAGGGCCGGACAACCCCGCGATGGCCTGCAAGCCCGCCACCAGCCGTTGCTCGCGCCACATCCGCGCATCTCGACATCAACCTGCCGGCATCACGTCGGCGCGCTCGAGCGCACTCCATCGCAACACAACTGTCGGTTCTGCCCGGTCGAGTAGCCCCGGGGAGTCTCACCCCGAGGCGCTCGCAGGTAGGGTCGAGAGCAGGCGCGCGCACGGTAGGCGCCGGTGGTAATTCCGTCGCTTTCGCGAGGGACCGCAGTCCGGCAACCATGGTCACGTTTCCAGCTCCCGCCACGTCAAACGCAGCGTGCGGTTTTCCCGCACTGCGCTTTCCTGTTTGTTTCATGCCAGGGGTTATGAGACCTATCATGCTGGGAGTGCTTTCGGCGCAGTTGCACGACGAACCCGATAGCCGTTAAACAGCTTCAGTTCCTCGTATAGCCATCGCCTACTCCACCTCTGCCAGCCGAAGCCGCGCCGATTCCGGGATCGCCCCAGGTGACGCCGAATCTTCTTTTCTACCCAGTCTTTAATGAAGCTGAAGCACCCGCTGGAGTTTCCGACGGCGAAGTAATTCACCCAGCCCCGCAACACCGGATTGATCAGTTCGACCACCCGGTCCACCGGCTGGGATTGGTATCGCCGGAACACCTCCTTGAGCTTACGCAGCAACGCCGTGCGCTTCTTCATCTTCGGCGTGTAATGCGCTCGCCACACCTGCCTTCCTATGCTGCGCAGGCGTCGGAAGTCGAACCCCAGAAAGCTGAAGCTTTCCCCACGGTCCAACTCCACGAGACGACTCTTCTCTTCATTGATCTCGACTTGTAGTTTGGCAAATTCTTCCCGAAGTCGCTTGTTCACCGCCCCCGACAGCCACGCATTGCGCGGATGAGCATCGATCAGCACGACAAGATCGTCAGCGAAGCGGGCATACTCGACGTAGGTGTACTTCCCGTTGCGCGTAGCTTCTTTCGCTCGCTCCAGCATGCGATCCACCTCGGTGAGATAGATGTTACTGAGCAGCGGCGAAATCACCCCGCCTTGCGGAACGCCTTGTTTGCCCGATGCCGTCAACATCAGATTCAGCAGACGCATCACCTCGTCGTCATTGATCCGGCGCGCAACTTTTTCAAGCAGCAGATGATGTCTCACTGTGTCAAAGTATGCGCGTAGATCCAAATCTATGATCCGGGTCTTCCACTGAACGATTGCCGTTGCTACGCGATTCACCGCTTCATGTGCGGTGCGTTTGGGTCGATAGCCGTACGACCCCGGTTGAAAGTCCGCCTCGAAGATCGGCTCCAATAGGAGCTTGAGCGCGCCTTGCACCACTCGGTCACGAATAGCGGGAATCGACAGAACGCGAACTTTTCCTCCGTCCTTCGGTATCTCTCGCCGTCGTGCCCTTAGCGGTACATAAGTACGCTCCTTCAGTTCGCCCTGTAACTGCTCAAGGAACTTCTCTACGCCTTGCGCCTCGATGGCCTCGAACGTCACCCCGTCCACTCCCGGAGCGCCGTTGTTCTTCCTGGCCAGCGCGTACGCCTCACGTAGTGTCTCCATCTTGCAGACATGGACGTACAAACCCCAGAAACGCCACGACGGTTCAGCCTTCGCCTTGACGTATATGTTCCGCCTCAGGTCCTGCAAACTAATGGGTGTATTTATCATCCACCCTTGCCTCCCGTTTCGTTGGAACTGTTACAAACAGCAGGGCCCCTTCGCTCCACCGGCATTACCCGGCTTCATCGCTACTGCGGACCCATCCGCCACCCTCTCGCCTTCAGCCCCCTTCCCGGGTTCACCGGTTATAGGGCCTACCTTGCTCCAGCGATTTCGCGCCGGGGCGAGGAGGGCTTCTCCAGTTGCTCAGCATGTCCTTGTCATCGTGCCGTCGCTTCCACCCCGCCGAAGTGAGATAACCGCATCGGTCAGATTTCGGCTATCCATGCTGCCTTCGCCCTCACGGTTGCGGGCTCGGCCCTCGGAGCTTCTCACTTTCGAGGCCACATTTACGTTCATCTTCATTACGGCCCGATAACTTGCACCTCTCCCGAAGAGAGGGTCGTCGATAGGCTTCAGAAATTCAGTTTCCCTCCTCCCTGCTATCCAAGCTACGGGGCCTCTGACTCTTGCCCCGGCAGGTTTATCTCCTACTGAACATGCCAGCCTTCGCTGGACACACAACCGTACGTGAACCTCTCGATTCACACGGCTCTTCATAGCCGTAGCTTGCTCTCATTCGAGAGCAAACCGTCTCGGGAGGAAAGGGCTCATCCTGAACATCCAGTTGGCCGAACCCTCCGTCGAGCTATGTCATCCTCTTCGCTCCCCATCCATTACAGACGCTCCAACGCTACTACAGGATGATCCGCCATCTTCAAGTGCATCGATATTTCCCTTTCGTGGTTCGCACTTATAGGTTTTCTCTTAGCATCACCTGAAGACTTCCCATGTTCCGCCTAACCGCCTCGTTGGCAAGCTCAGGCCACCTCTCATGCCGGATGCCACTCCGCCCGTAAACAGGTGCCGTCGGAGCTTGTCCCGCAGCAGTGACCACCCCGCGGTTTTGACATCGTCTAATAGGTTTCGACACTTCATCAGTGGTTCCTTTGCAGTCCTCTTCTTGCCTGACACCTGACCTGGTCCTCGCCAGGCCTTTTCCTTCTGCGCGCACGACCGTGGCACTTAACCACAGCCGCCGAAGGTGGTTTGGAACCTGCTCCTGTAAGCCGGTTCCGAGGGGCCCTCCCTCATCGGTTAAACAGTTGCGCACTACTCGGCCTTTCGGCCTTTCGCGCTCATGGCACACGATCACCGCCTACCCGGCAATTACCAGTTGGTCAATAGATTGGATGGCAAAAGCAGGATTAGTACCGAAAAGTCGGCCAGTGTCCAGGAACTTTTGTCTGGTTTCAACGCCGGGACACCGGGGCCCTGGCGCGTTTCTAGGTATTTATCGCGGCCGTGAGTGCCGAAATCGATTGCGCTAAACTGATCTGGTCAAAAGCCCCGTCGTTTTGACGGCGCCTGGAACGGCAAGATCCAACTTCAAATGATTGATGCAGGAACGCATCGCTCTTAACGAACGCATCGATCTTAGCCGTTGTCGTACTACATACCGATACCGCGTAAGGAGAAGAACCAGTGCAAATGTATGGTTTCTCACAAGGCTACCCCACTGCTGATGGAGCAGAGAAGGCCATCGACGATACCGACTTTGGACGTGCGGTACAGGCCTATCGCTTCTGGTATCCAACGGTGTCGAATGAGGGAATATTTCAGGGCAATCGCGATATAGGCATTCAGGACAATGTTGCAGGAGGCATGTCGGCCGCCGGACCACGTCAGGTAGGTTTCACCCTCAACTCAGACACTCCTTACGCCTCGGCTACGATTGACGTCTCGCAAGGTCCGATGATCATCAACGTTCCCGCCGGCCCCTACATCGGTCTAGTGAACGACCATAACCAGACGTGGGTCGTCGATTTAGGACTACCCGGACCCAACGCAGGAAAGGGCGACAAGGTTGTGATTCTGCCTCCGGGCTACAAAGACGCTTCACCTGCCGGATATCAGGTCGGACAGTCGGAAACCCACAAGTTGCTGCTCGCTGTGCGCGCGCTTCCGGTGGGCGGAGATCAGAAGGCGGCGCTCGAAGCTCTCACAAAAATCAGGGTCTATCCGCTAGATGCCAAAGACAAACTGATGACGTGGACCGATACAACCGAGATGAGGCTCGATACGTCGTGCCTGCGTTGGGAGGACAACATTCAGTTCTGGCAGGTTCTCGCGAAGATCGTCAACGACGAACCGGTTTCGCCGCGGTATCCAGCTATGTCCGGTCTGCTTGCGGCTATCGGTATTGAGAAGGGCAAGCCGTTTAATCCGGATGACCGAATGAAGGATATTCTGGAACGCGCCGCTAAAGCTGGCCGCGACCAGATGCTCGTCTCGGCCTTTGCCAGCGCGCGGCCTGACCGCTTTGCATGGCCGGACCGCAAGTGGGAGTGGGTTGGGCTCGTGCCGGGCACTATACAGTTTGAAACGCCGATGGGGCTGGACATGGAGGCACGTGAGCGCTGGTTTGCGCAGGCCATCGTCACTTCACCTGCGATGTTTCGCCGCACCGAAGGAGCTGGCTCACTGTACTGGCTCGGACACCGCGACAACACAGGTGCCTATCTTGATGGCGGCAAGACTTACAAACTCCCCGTGCCACAGCCTGTGCCCAACAAACTTTTCTGGTCAGTAACAGCGTATGACGCGGCGACACGCTCGGAAGTCCAGACCGATCAGGACAAGGCGGCGCTGCGTTCGCTCTTCGAGTTGAAAAACGTTTCGACCACGCAGCCAACGAATCTCTACTTTGGTCCGACGGCTCCTGCGGGGCACGAGGCTCAATGGGTCAAAACTGTTCCGGGTAAGGGCTGGTTCGCATACATCCGTATCTACGGACCGGAGAAGGCGGCGTTTGATGGAAGCTGGAAGCCGGGAGATTTTGAAGAGGTGAAGTAGGAACGACAGGAGAACCGTATGCAAAAAGATACAGTTGGTCTCGACGCGCAGTCTGCCGCTTCCACTCCTCCACAGGTCGCGACACCGGATAGAGTAGAGACGCCCCTGGGAACGATGCATTTCAAAGACGGCATGCCGGACGATGCGACTGCGACGAAAGCCTACGACCACATCGACGCCGTCCACGCCGAGAATGCCTTCTACAATGCTTTCGCGGCGGTCAGCCAGTGGGCCATCCGCAAGGGCTTTATCGACGCGGGGATCAACGACAACGACGTGCTTATCTTTTCCGGATTGATGGACGCCAAGTCACTCTTCCTCACCGCTAACGCCGATACGATCTACTTCTGGACCTTCGTCGATCTCAGCAAGGGACCCGTTGTTGTGGAGCCCCCGCTTGGCAGCCTCACCATCGTCGACGATATGTGGTGGCGCTACATCACGGACATGGGGGTTCCCGGTCCCGACCGCGGGGGTGGTGGACGATATCTCCTTGTCCCGCCCGGTCACGATGGGCCGCTGCCTGATGGCGGATACTTCGTTAGCAAATCGCGCACCAACCGTGTCTCCGTCCTTGGCCGCTGTTTTCTTGAAAATAACGAAGCCCGGCCTGTCGCTGATCGCATCAAGGCGCAGCTCAAAATCTACCCCTATACTCCTGGCGGCTATGGCACCAGCATAGCCGACTTCCTCACTGGAAAGTCCGAGCTCGCTCAGCTAGCCGAACCCGCGTCGCCGCGCTTTGTAGAGGGCACGGGCAAGGTTATGAACACGATCCCACCAAACGACTACACCTTTTTCGAGTTCCTGAATGACGCAGTCCAGGATGAGCCTGCCTCGGCGCTCGATTCGGAGATCGCTGGATCATTCGCTTCTTTCGGCATCGTGAAGGACAAGCCTTTTAACCCTGATCCACGCATGAAGAAGATCCTCAACGAATCGGTTGCCACGGCCAATGCTGTGAGCCGCGTCATCACCTTCCATCCGCGTCCTGAAGAGGGCTTTGCTTACTACGATGCGTCCTCGCACTGGCTCAATACGCTCTATGTCGGCGGCTACAACTTCATGGCGCCTCCGCCCCGCATCAGCGGCGGAGCCATCGTGCCTTCAGCCGAAGATGGTGCACGCAAGCTCAACTCCCGCACCGCTATGTTCTATGTCGCCACCGGCATCACGCCGGCGATGGTCATGTACCTGCCCAACATAGGCTCGGCCTATCTTGGCAGTTTCGTCGATTCAGACGGCGTGCCGCTCGAGGGTAGCAAGGACTACTCGGTAAAGCTTCCCAAAGGCATCCCCGCCGCCAGGTTCTGGTCGCTTACCGTTTACGATAACCAGACCCGCTCCATGCTGGACACTCCGCAGCGTTTTCCGCGCGCTGGAAGCCAGAGCTTTCCTTCTCCAGCGGCAGTTGACAATGGCGATGGTTCCACCACTATCTACTTCGGCCCAAAGGCACCTGAAGGAAAGACGAGCAACTGGATCCAGACCACTCCCGGCAAAGGATGGTTTGTCCTCCTGCGCCTTTACAGTCCCTTGCCGCCGTTCTTCGATAAGTCCTGGCGTCCGGGGGAAATTGAGCAAGTGAAGTAACGGAAGAGATTCCCAGAATTTCGTTGATCAAAATTGTCGATTAGTAACGATAAGTCGGCCAGTGTTTACAAATCCAGTCCACTTGGCCGATTACCGAAATCGTCGTTTCGAGGACGAATCTCGTTAGTGGGTTGACAAACGGTCAATGCTTGGATGTCGAGGGTTAGACATGCCGATCGACTCAGGTGCCGGTTTCGCGGTCCATGGCACAAGCGCGCCGGGAAATAAGATTCGTGCGCAGAGGGCGCCTGTCATCGCCGGAGCCTCCAAGACCGCTGCTTCCTTAAAATACCTAATTCGGGGAAGGCTGCTCGATGTGGTCGACGGATCGCCGCTAATTCGCCGAAGGTCTTTCAACATGGTCAATCACGATGACTTCGACGGGCCCCTTTCCGGATTCCAATTTCAGGCCAAGCTGCTCCCGGAGGGCGTCGAACAAAGAGGGGGCATTGGAATCGGCTGGGGGTAACGGAAGCCTTTCATTTGGTGCGAGCCCGGAAGGCGGTAGGAGCCGGTCATCTGGGGTGAATTGGAGTTTGAAGTCATAGACGCCCTTAAGCTCGGTTTTATCCAAAACGGGGTGGCCAAGCATCTGCGTTAAGTCGTGCGCCAGCTCGGCGATGGGCACCGCTTGAGCTGTTACCTTCCCGCTGAGTTGGCTTCCCTGCATTGAGCCCGCTCCCGGATGGGTGCCGTCAGGGAAGGTCTGTGCGTTGGGGTAAGTGTCCCCAGGTTTTGCCTCCTGAAGTTTGGGGCCACCTTTCGCGATGACCAATTTGTAAATGGTAAGTTCCTTTGTCTCGCGGTGAACCGTCAACTTGAAGCGGTTCGCCAAAAGCGCTTGAAGCATTTGCTGCCCCGCAAGCACGCGCTGGTCTCGACTCAACTTCTCCAGTGCATCAGCTGTTCCGGCGTCCATTTTTGCCTCAATGTCGAATCTTTCGGAGGGGATCCAGCTCGGGCCTCCTGAAATTTGAAATCTTTCGACTCCATATGCGACCGAGATTATCTGCTGGGGCGTGATGAACCATGCGCTGAACCCGTCAGGCGCGGCCCACACCCCTATTTTGCCACCAGGCGCAGGCCCTTTGCTTGGTTTGATTGTAGCGGCTTCGTATTCGTGCGGGGGCGAAGGGGCCTGCACTTGCCCCCAACCCACAATCACCGGCACTGCCACGGCCAGCACTCCAGCCGCGCTCAGCAACAGCTTCCTGCCCAGGCTCATGTTCAGCCCCACATGGCGAGCCATGATACGGACGATGCGTTTCTTCAGGTCGCTCCCGGAGATGCCGGACACACAAATGAGCGGAGATTCAAGGTAGAGTTTGCAGACACTCAAGATCGCGTCAGCGTAATCGCGTGGCTCGCCCCCCAGGCTCAGCACCGCTTCATCGCACGCACGCTCGCGTTCTTCCACCAGCCGCGCTCCAATCCACCAGACGAGCGGATGGAACCAGAAGACCGCTTCGACAACCATGTGGATTGCTGCGGTGAGATTGTCGCGTCTCTTGATGTGGCTCAGCTCGTGGGCGATCACCGTCTCCAACTGGGACGGCGGGAGGTGTTTCAAAATGCCTTCAGACAAGAGCAAGGTGGGACGGAGGAGCCCGACCACGCCGGGCTCAAGTAATCCCGGCGATGATCGAACAGCGACTGCGGCCTGGATGTCAATGGGTGTGCTTGCGCGCATGGCAGCCCGAATGCGCAACCAGCCGCGAAATCGAGCAAGCGCCACGCCCAAAAATCCGCAAATCCACGCGCTGAAAATCGCGATTAGGACCCAATCTGCGGTATGCGTGAGCGAGGCACCGGGTGCGAACGGCGAGGTGCCTGGAAACGGCTGTGCGATTTGCTGCACCGTAAGCGCGACGGCCGGCGGCGCAAGCTCTGTTGCGATCTTCCTCGCGGCGAATGCAATCCAGAGGCCGTTGCCAAGGTTCATCAACAGCGCAAACGGAACGAGGAATTTGACTGACGCGCTCAGCCATAAGCAGTAGCGCACTTGAGCCCGATTCTTGCGAAAGGCGAAAGTCACGAGAGCTACTACGACGGCAAACAGCGTCGACTGCCAAAGATGATTGGTCCACTGGCCGATCATTTCGATTTCTCCTTTCTCTCCTTCTTTCGCTTTTCCAACTGCTCAATGGTCTTCTCCAGCTCTCGAACGTCATCGAGGGTGAGCTTCCCCGCCTCGGCCAGTTGAGCCATCATGGGCTGCGCGCGGCCTCCAAATAAACTCAGAATTTCGTCCAGGAACCGGAGCCGGGCCACATCCCTGGGCACAGACGGCTCAAAAATGTGCGCATTCCCGATCTTCCTGACGCGCCGCACTGCCCTTTTCCCTTCGAGCCGATAGACCGTTGTCTGAATGGTGGTATAGGCCGGGCGGGGCTCCGGAAATGTTTCCTGGATCTCACGAATGGAAGCTTTTCCGCAGGCCCACAAGGCCTCCAGGATTTGAAGTTCGAGCTTGGTAAGCTTCGGTCGTCTCATCTGATCTACTACACAGCACCTTTTTCTACTACCGTATAGTAGCAATGTCAAGAGGGGATAATTGCGATCCGGAATTTGTTCTCTTCCTGCAGAGGTGCCACGTTGTCTTCCGGTTCACCGGCCAACCGGAACTTACTAGTCGGCCAACAAGTTGGAACAGACCGGTCGTGCTGGGAATGATTAATACGGCAGTCGGCTTCTGTTTACCTACCGGTCTGGTCCATGTGGACGTCAAACCGGCTACACGGCCAGGTGCAGAGTGTCATTTCGCAACGGGGGTGAGTACCCTGTTCTGAATTCCCTTCTTATACCCAACACTCAAGGGTGGTTGTTCAGCGCTACTGGGGGCGCTGATACTTAGGGGTGGGGGCGCTGAAGATTCCCGGTGGTTGGCGGCAGATGCACGGGCAGAGCTCGCCGGTGCAAGGCCAGGCAAGGCCGTCGTGAGGACGGCGCTGGATATCGATTCTTGGTTGCACAATAGTTACGGTTTTAGGGGCGCGTCGAGAGAACAAGAAAAGCTCTTTGGTAACCATTGCTGCGCTTTGTCTCTTCAACATCGCGCAAGGGAGCGGCTACCGAGGTGGTTCCGAGGTCCGCCGTGATCAAACCACCCGACACCCCTATCTGTCCAGGGTAACTTGTAATCGTAGCTGCTCTGCGAGTGGTGATCTTGTGATCTGTCACCGAGTTTGTCACATTCATCTGGCTCACTCCGTGGTTCCGCTCTATGGACCGTGGAAGTTTCAGGTGGGAGACTCGCCCATCGACGCGGCGACCAGCCAACCACAGTGGGCGCAGCCGGACTTTGATGACACTACGTGGGAGACAGTGGATCTGACACCCAAAGACACCGTGAACCCTTTCCAGGGCTCGGCGGGGTACGTGCCTGGGTGGGGATTGAGAGGCCATGCGGGTACATGAGTTTTTTTCCGCAGCTTGTAAAGCCGCAGGAAAATCGTTCTACGAGAGCCGCTCGGCTTGAATGCCGAGCTTGGCCGCATGCATGCGGGGGCCGGGGGCTAAACAGGCCGCGGAAAAAGTCTTGAGAGGTCCGAAAATGATGCCCTCAGCGGCTAAAGCCGGACCTGTTTGCAACTACTTACGTACGGGCTGAAGCCCGTACCCTTCAAAGACTGGAGTTTTTCCGCAGCCTGTAAAGCCCGTCCAATTCTCAATCGTCTGCGGCCCGACCAAAGTCGGGCCCTGATACAAAGCAAAACATAAGAGCAAAGACACTCTCTTATCGGAAGGTCGTGCGCTTCGAGCAAACTCGAGCCCCCTGCTGAAAGCAGGGGGACCTCCCACCGGGTCCATGGAGGACCATTTCCCTTTTCCAGGCGCCCTCAAAAGCATTTAACCGATCGGTTGACACTGGGGTTTGCATCGGAGTACATTCAACCATATGGTTAAATCGAATGCGGCCCGGTTGGACTCAGTCTTTCACGCTCTTTCCGACTCCACGCGCCGGTCTATTCTTCGGGACATCACAGCCAGGGAAAAGACCGTCGGTGAGATCGCCAAGCCGTACCGTATTTCCCTGGCCGCGGTGTCCAAGCACCTCAAAGTCCTGGAGTCCGCGGAACTGATCGCGCGCGAGCGACGCGGCAGCTTTCAAATCGTCCGTCTCAATCCCGCCCCGCTTCGGCCGGCCGAGGAATGGCTGGCCTACTACCAAAAATTCTGGGAGCAGCAGCTTGACGCTCTCCAGCACTTCCTCGAAGGAGAAGAAGATGAGCGAACACGCAGCAGTGCAAGAGCAAGAAACCGGTGAAGACGTAAAACTGGAAATCCGTAGAGTGATCAAGGCCCGGCGTTCTCGCGTCTTCGCATCCTGGACAACGCCGGAATTGATGCAACGATGGTTCGCCCCGAGCGGAATGCGGGTGGCGAGCGCCAGCGCCGATCTACGCATCGGGGGCGAGTACCGCGTTGAGATACGCGGGGTAGACGATGCCGTATATATAGCGGCTGGAGTCTATCGGAAGATTGTTCCCAACGAGTTGCTCTCGTTCACCTGGAACAACGCTTGTGATCCAGGCAAGGAGACGTTGGTCACCCTTAGGTTTCGAGATTTAGAGAATGGAACGGAGCTTATCCTGACACATGAACACTTCAGCTCTGCGGATGCCGCGGCGAGGCACGAGCGCGGTTGGAACGGTTGCCTGGACAAGCTGGAAGAGTTGAGCCCGGAGGTATCGTAGCTTCGCAACGCCCCGGAACGGGGCCATGGGAGAGCCCTCGGGCAAACAAAAAGCGCGCAGCACAGGCGGCTTTGCGTCTGCTCGAGGGTCAGCCCGACGACCACATCCCGCCCCTGCAGTGTGGGCCTAACCGCGAATTGTCCTGTTGGCTGGCCCTGATAAAGGAGTCGGGTGCGTTTGTATCGGAGGATCCCGTATAGAAACAAGGAGGCAATTCGTATAGAAGCATAGGGGCCATCCCGTCCAGCGAGAACTGGTCCCTCACCGTCTTGCGCGGCCGAACCTTGCCGAGCGTTACCGCAGCTGCACAGGCCGCTTGGGGTTCGTTTGACCATCGACCTTCCCGGGGAATATAAGGTTGCCGGGCCTGAAACCCTTACGGTTTGGCAGGTTCCGTCGCATCTCGTGCGCATCCAGAAACCTGGATGGGAGGTGGAAACGAAGATGATCCCGCCGGCCTTTGAGTATCTCAGACCGAAGACCATTCCTGAAGCCATTGCTTTTCTACAGCAATACGGAGACGACGCCAAGATTTTGAGCGGCGGACAGAGTCTCATTCCCATGATGAAGTTCAGAATAGCCAGGCCCGGTTATCTGATCGACATCAACCGTATAGCCGGCCTCTCCTACATCAAGGAAGAAGACGGCTACTTGAAAATCGGCGGGCTCACACGCGAAGCCGAACTGGAAAACTCTCCCCTCATCCACGCGAAATATCCCATTCTCTTCGACACCGCCCGCGTGATCGCCGACCCCCAGGTGCGGAATATGGCGACCCTGGCCGGCAACCTGGCCCACGGCGATCCGGCAAACGACCATCCGGCAACCATGCTGGCCCTGGGAGCGCAGGTCGTGGCTATGGGGCCGCAAGGGGAGAGAGTACTGCCCATCGAGAGCTTTTTTGTCACCCTGTTTACCACCGAACTTGCGCACGACGAGATCGTGAGCGAGGTGCGCATTCCCACTCCGCCGCCACGGAGCGCGGGAGCTTACCTGAAGCTGGAACGAAAGGTGGGCGACTTTGCCACTGCCGGGGTAGCCGCACAGGTGACCCTGGATGGCGAAGGGACCTGCCAAAGGGTAGGCATCGGCCTCACCAATGTGGGCGCCACTCCAGTGAAGGCCGGCAAAGCAGAGGAATTTCTGCGCGGAAAGAAGCTGGATGAAGCCAACATCGCGCAGGCAGCGCAACTGGCCTCAGACGCCGCGGATCCGAGCTCCGATCTGCGCGGCCCGGCGGAATACAAGAAGGGCTTAGTCAAGGAACTGACCCGGCGCGCCCTGGCTCGTGCATACGAACGAATTGGCAAATAGAGATTCGAAAGGCAGCAGAGGAATCACTCGATGGCGAAGAAACAAGCGATTCAAGTCAACGTGAATGGCCGGATGCGCGAGGCCATGGTCGAGCCCAGATTGTTGCTGGTCCATTTTATCCGCAGCTTTGCCGGGCTAACGGGCACGCACGTCGGATGTGACACCACCCATTGCGGCGCCTGCACCGTGATGCTGGATGGAAAGGCTGTGAAATCGTGCACAGTGTTCGCCGTGCAGGCAGACGGTTGCGAGTTGCTGACGGTGGAAGGCCTGATGCAGAACGGCAAGCTCCATCCGCTGCAGGAGGGCTTCAAAGAAGAGCACGGCCTGCAATGCGGCTACTGCACTCCCGGCATGCTTATCTCCTCCTATGCCCTGCTGAGTAAAAATTCTCATCCCACAGAAGAAGAGATTCGCTGGGGAATTTCCGGGAACCTCTGCCGCTGCACGGGATACCAGAACATCGTCAAAGCCGTGCAGTATGCCGCAGGCAAGCTGGAGCAGGGAGGTAAAAAAGATGATCTTCCAAACATCGCCTGAGATCGGTGGCATGGGCCATCCCATCAAGCGCAAGGAGGATCTGCGCTTTATCCAGGGCAAAGGCAACTATGTGGACGATGTGCAACTGCCGGATATGGCGTACGGCCACATCGTGCGCAGCCCTTATGCGCATGCCCGGCTCAAGAGCATCAACATAAAACCGGCGATGCAGCTTCCCGGCGTTCTGGCCGTGATCACCGGCGAAGACCTAGCCAAGGCGAATCTCGCCTGGATGCCCACTCTCTTCTTTGATAAGCAAATGGTGCTGGCAACCGGCAAAGTGCTCTTCCAGTCGCAGGAAGTAGCCTTTGTGGTTGCGGATGATCCCTATACGGCCGCCGACGCTGCCGAACTGGTTGAGGTTGAGTATGAGGAACTGCCGGTATTGGTAGATCCTCATAAAGCTCTCGATCCCACGGCGCCCATCCTGCGCGAAGACCGCGAGCAAAAGGACAACCACATCTTTCACTGGGAAGTCGGCGACCGGCCGGCCACGGATAAAGCATTCAAGGACGCGGAGGTGCAGGCCAAGGTTCACGCCATCTTCCAGCGCTGCCATCCATCGCCGCTGGAAACCTGCGGCTGCGTGGCCGACTTCAATCCCGCTACCGAACGGCTTACCATCTATCTCACCTCGCAAGCCCCGCACGCGCACCGCACGCTTTTCTCCATTGTGGGTGGCATTCCGGAACAAAATATCCGGGTTATTTCGCCGGATATCGGCGGCGGTTTCGGCAACAAGGTTCCTATTTATCCGGGATACGTCTGTGCGGTGGTCGCGTCGCTGACGATCAAGCGGCCGGTGAAGTGGATCGAGACGCGTTCAGAGAACCTTCAATCCACCGGCTTCGCCCGCGATTACCACATGACCGCCGAGCTCGCCGCCACCAAGGACGGAAAAATCCAGGCCATGCGGGTCAAGACGCTAGCCGATCACGGCGCTTTCAACGCGGCCGCGCAACCGACCAAGTTTCCCGCGGGTTTGTTCAGCATCTGTACCGGCGCCTATGACTATCCCACTGCCTTTTGCGAGGTGGATGGGGTATACACCAACAAGGCCCCGGGCGGCATCGCTTACCGCTGCAGCTTCCGCGTGACGGAAGCTGCTTACCTGATCGAACGCGCAGTCGATGTTCTGGCCCAGGAGTTGAAGACCGATCCGGTTGAGTTGCGGCGCAAGAACTTTATTGCCCCGGCAAAGTTTCCCTACAAATCGCCGCTGGGCTGGTCCTATGACAGCGGAGATTACGACGCGGCCATGAAAGTGGCGCTGGATACGATTGGCTACGAGGCGTTGCGCAAGGAACAGCAGGAGAAGCGGGCGCGCGGTGAGCTGATGGGCATCGGCGTTTCGAGCTTCGTGGAAGTAGTCGGCGCCGGCCCTTCGCATACCTTCGATATCGCCGGCATCAAGATGTTCGACAGCGCCGAGATTCGCGTTCATCCCACAGGCAAAGCCATTTGCCGCATGGGAACCAAGAGCCAGGGACAAGGGCATGAGACCACTTACGCCCAAATCGTCGCCCAGGAGCTGGGTATACCCGCATCTGATGTGACGGTGGAGGAAGGCGACACGGATACGGCTCCCTACGGCCTGGGAACCTACGCCAGCCGCAGCACTCCCGTCTCCGGAGCGGCTACGGCCATGGCGGCGCGCAAAATCCGCGAGAAGGCCAAGAAGATCGCCGCGCATCTGCTGGAATGCAGCGAGGAGGATCTGGACTGGGAGCCGGGCAAATTCTTCGTCAAAGGCGCGCCCACCAAGTCCAAGACCATCCAGGAGATCTCCTTCGCGGCATACACTAATATGCCGCAGGGGATGGAGCCGGGACTTGAGGCGGTCGATTACTATGACCCGCCGAATCTGACCTTCCCCTTCGGCACCTACATCTGTGTGGTAGACATTGACAAGGGCACCGGCGAAGTCAAGGTCCGCCGTTTTGTTGCCGTGGACGATTGCGGCAACATCATCAACCCCATGATCGTGGAAGGTCAGATTCATGGTGGATTGACCGAGGGCTTGGCAATCGCGTTCATGCAGGAGATTAGCTACGACGAAAACGGCAACGTGCAGGGAGGAAGCTTTATGGACTACCTGCTGCCGACGGCAGTCGAGACTCCCCACTGGGAGACGGGCAAGACCTGCACCCCCTCGCCGCATCATCCCTTCGGCGCCAAGGGCGTGGGCGAGTCGCCCAATGTCGGCTCTCCCGCGGCCTTCGTGAACGCCGTAGTCGACGCGCTTTCCCACCTCGGCGTAAAGCATATCGATATGCCGATCGCCCCGTGGAAAGTTTGGAACATCCTAAAAGAGAAAGGCGTGGTCAACTAAAGCCATGGCAACCGAGATCACCAAAACCTTTCAGGTCAAAGAGCCGGTGGACCAGGTATGGAAGCTGTTGAGCGACCCCCGGCGAGTCGCCACTTGTGTGCCCGGCGCCAAAATTACCGAGCAGGTGGATGAGAAGACGTACAAGGGCACCATCAGCGTCAGAGTGGGCCCCAGCGCCACGGACTATAAAGGTGAGCTGGAGATCCTTCGTCTCGACGCGGAAAAGCACGAGCTGGAAATTCTCGGCAAAGGGCAGGACGTGAAAGGCCGGGGCAGCGCGTCGATGAAGATGACCAGCAAGCTCCGTCCTCTGGAGGATGGAGGCACCGAGGTCACCAGTGTTGCCGAGGTCAACGTGGTAGGCATTCTGGCCCAGATGGGATCGCGGGTGATCAGCGAGGTCGCGAACATCATGTTTGTGCAATTCACCCGGAACTTTGAGGCGCAATTGAAACAACCGGCCGACGCGCCTGCGGAGGAGGCCAAGCCGCTGAGCGCCGCATCTGTGGCCTGGGCGGCCGCCAAGGGAGCGATTCACCGCAGTTCCTGAAGTCTACGGTGACGAAATCACATGCCAGCCTTAGCAGCGCAGCCCGGCGATGACGCAGTGAAAGATCCCGACGCGCTTCTGCGCAGCTTCGAGCGTTTGGGTTACATAGCCGACCGCTCCCTGGCCACCGCAGTCTATCTCAGCACCCGATTGCACAAGCCTCTCCTGATCGAGGGCCACGCCGGCCTGGGTAAAACGGAGGTGGCCAAGACTTTGGCCTCCGTGCTGGGAACGCAACTGATACGGTTGCAGTGTTACGAAGGGCTGGATGTTAGCTCCTCCGTCTACGAGTGGAACTATCAGAAACAGTTACTGGCCATAAGGATCCAGGAAGGAACAGGACAAACGGTTGAAGAAAAGGAGAGACACATTTTCAGCCGCGAGTTTCTGCTGGAGCGGCCGCTGCTCAAATCCATCCTTGCCCAGGACGCTTCCCCGGTGCTCCTGATCGACGAAATCGACCGCGCCGATGAAGCATTTGAGGCTTTTCTTCTCGAACTGCTTTCCGATTTCCAGATCAGCGTTCCCGAGATGGGCACCATCCATGCCAAGCATATCCCTTATGTCATCCTCACTTCCAACCGCACCCGCGAACTGAGCGATGCGCTGAAGCGGCGGTGCCTCTATCACTGGATCGACTACCCAAGCTTCGAACGGGAGATGAACATCGTGCGCGCCCGCCTGCCCGGCATCGAGGAGGAACTCGGGAGCCAGGTAGTGCGCTATGTGCAGGCAGTGCGGCGTCTTGATCTGGCAAAGCCGCCCGGAGTGGCGGAGACCTTGGACTGCGCGCAGGCCGTGGTCTCGCTGGGAAGCCAGCGGCTGAATGCGGAAGTGATCGAGGCGACCATGGGTTGCCTGGCGAAATCCATGGAAGATGGCGCCAAGCTCAAAGAGGCAGCGAACGACCTGCTGCTTCCGCAGATCTCTTGAGGAGGAGGCACGATGCGTCAAGAGCAATCCGAACGGCTGGCTGCCTCGATCGTAGAGTTTTCGCGCTTCCTCAGGAGCAGTGGATTATCCCCGGGCACCAGCCAGACCATCACTGCACTCGAAGCTGCGAAAACCATCGACATCGCAAACCGCCAGACCTTCTCCTTTGCCCTGCAGTCGACGCTCTGCTCAAGCAAAGAGGAATGGGAGCTATTCCCGGATTTATTTAATAGCTTTTGGCGCGAATCACGATCCAGGCCCCGCTCTGCTTCCGGCGAGCACATGGGATCTTCCAAGAGCAACACCCAGGAACGTGACGACAGCGCCGCAGTGTTTCTTGACCAACCCGGCAACCAGGCTGCGGCGCAAGACGGGGATGGCAAAGCGGTGTACGGAGCGAGCGCACAACAGCGGCTAAAGAAAGTTGATTTTTCCGAAGTACCGTCCAAAGACCTGGCCTCGCTGGAACAGCTCTCTTTGCGTCTTTTGCGCCGGATGCGCCTGCGCCGCTCGCGGCGAATGGGTATCAATACGCTGGCCGAGCGCGTAGATCTTCGCCGAAGCATCCGGCGGAGTATTATGCGTGGCGGCGAGCCCATTTCTTTGGCCTACAAAGGAAGAAAGCCCAGAAAGAACAAGCTGGTCATTTTCCTCGACATCAGCGGCTCGATGAATTTCTACAGCATGTTCCTGGTGCGGTTTGCCTATGCGCTGCAGGCTCGTTTCGAGCGCGTGCATACCTTTCTCTTCAGCACCAACGTGGTCGAGATCAGCGATCTACTCCGCACTACTGACCTGCCCGACGCTCTGCGGCGTCTCTCGCAGCGGGCAGCTGGCTGGTCCAGCGGCACAAAGATCGGCGAGTCGCTGCTCCAGTTCAACCAACTCTATGGGAGGAAGCTGCTTTCGCGCGATACCGTTTTCATTATTCTCAGCGACGGCTGGGATACAGGAGAGCCGGAGCTGCTGGCGGCGCAGATGCGAGCTATCAAACGTCGTGTGCAGAAAGTTCTGTGGCTCAATCCCCTGCTGGGATTGAAGGGCTATCAGCCCGTTACGCGGGGCATGGCTGCGGCACTCCCTCACGTGGATGTCTTTGCTCCGGCGCATAACCTGGAGAGTCTGCTGGCACTGGAGAGGTACCTGTAAGATGTTCGATCAATTTCTGAGTAAGGCCAGCGAACTGCTTGCGAAAGGTGAGCCCTTCGCGGTGGCGGAAGTGGTGCGCTATCTGTCGCCGATCTCGGGCAAGGTGGGCGACAAAGCGATCATCCTGGCCGACGGCGCATTTTGGGGCTGGATTGGCGGCGGCTGCGCTCAGCCGGCAGTAGTCAAGGAGGCATTGAAGTCGCTCCAGGACGGACGCCCTCGCCTGGTCCGCATCAGTCCCTCCTCACCTCAGGAGGAAGGCATCGTGGCCTACAACATGAGCTGTCACAGTGGCGGCACGCTCGACATTTATATAGAGCCGGTTCTGCCCAAGCCGCATATTGTGATTATGGGCCGCTCCCCTGTGGGGCGAACACTGGCCAGTCTCGCCAAGACCATCAACTACACGGTTTCCATCGCCGCTCCACAGGCCGACCGCCAGACTTATCCGGATGCCGATCAAGTGCAGGCAGATCTGGACCTGAACGGGCTGAGGATTGGGCCGCAGACCTTCATCGTTGTCTCCACCCAGGGAGAGTGCGACGAGGAGGCGCTCGAAGAAGCACTCAAAACCGATGCTTCCTACGTAACCTTCGTGGCTAGCAGGGCAAAGGCGGCCAAGGTTCTGCAATCTCTCACCAGCCGAGGCATCAGCCCGGAAAAACTGAATCGAGTGCGGGCTCCGGCGGGCCTGGATATCCACGCTGGTACGCCGGAGGAGATCGCCGTGAGTATCCTGGCCGAAATTGTCCAGCTGAGCAGGAGCCATGTAATCCGGCAGATCGGTGCTGCGGGGGAGCAAGAGGAAGCGAAAGATCCAATTTGTGGAATGACAGTAAGTATCAGAACAGCAAAGCATCAATCGGAGTATGAAAGCAAGCAGTTCTATTTCTGTTGCAGCGGCTGCAAACAGACTTTCGATAAACAACCGGACAAGTATGTGCTGGCCCCTATTTCGACGTGATGCAAAATAGTCGGCGAGCTTCGACAAGATCCGGACCCAGCGTGTAGCCTGTCTTCGTGAGCAAAGAAGAGGCCGCCGAGGTGCTCTCGATCGAGGGCCGCGAAGTCCGCGTGACTCATCCGGACAAGCTTTATTTTTCCAGGCAGACCAAGCTGTCGAAGCTTGATCTGGTGCGCTACTACCTGTCGGTCGCGCCCGGAGCCCTCAACGGAATCCAGGATCGCCCCATCGTTCTCAAACGTTTTGTGAACGGCGCCGAGGCCCCGGCGTTTTACCAGAAGCGCGCCCCCTCCGATCGCCCCGCATGGATGCGAACCGTAATCTTGTCCTTTCCGTCGGGCCGTACCGCCGAGGAGATCGTGGTCGACGACGCGGCCGGCCTCGCCTGGATCACCAACCTGGGCTGCCTCGAGCTGCATCCTCATGCAGTACGCGCCGGCAATCTCGAGCACCCGGACGAATTGCGCGTCGATCTAGACCCCGGCCCTGGCGTCGCCTGGTCAGACGTTCGCAGCGTTGCCCTGGAAGTGAAGGCGCTGCTCCAGGAGCTCGGTCTCCGCGCCTGGCCTAAGACCAGCGGCTCACGCGGAATGCACGTGAATGTACGCATCCAACCACGCTGGAGCTTCAGCGAGGTGCGCCGCGCGGCGCTCGCGTTATCGCGTGCAGTGGAGCGTCGCGTTCCCGCCCTGGCCAGCTCCAAATGGTGGAAAGAGGAGCGTCACGGCGTCTTCCTCGATTACAACCAGAACGCCAAGGATCGGACCACCTGCTCTGCGTACTCCGTGCGCCCGCTGCCTGATGCCCGCGTCTCTGCCCCCCTGTATTGGCATGAGGTCCCAGACTGCGAGCCGGCCGACTTCACCGTGCTCACCATGCCGGAGCGTTTTGCGGAGATCGGCGATCCCCATGCAGCCATGAACGGCGAGGCTGGTTCGCTTGAGGGGTTGCTTGAGCTCGCAGCTAAGGATGAAGCCGCAGGCCTGGGTGATGCGCCCTGGCCACCGCACTTCCGCAAGATGGAAGGCGAAGCGCCGCGTGTGGCCCCTTCGCGCGCCAAGTCCGCCGCCAAGAAATCACCGCGGACGAAGATGCCTTTGATTGTGGTGGCGAACTCCCCCGATAAAGATGCTGCGCTGGCGGGTCTGGAAAGGTGGAAGAGCAAGCATGCCCAAGTGGCCGCCCTCCTGGCCGTGGATGACGTGCTGGTGGACTCGATGCGCGGCACCTCTTCTACCTGGACACGCATTCGCATCAACCTGCGTCATGTTCCTGAAGAGCAAAGGCCGCCGCAGGAGACTCCCGACCCCGACGACGATCCGACGCGGGAGTGGCGCACGGGCCGCGCTTCCAGGAAAAAGGTGTGAGCTCAGATCAATGCCCGGCGGCGAAAATCTCCATCAGCTCTTGTGGTGGAACTACTTCGAGTTGGGCATAGGTACAGTCGCTCGGTTTCTTGTCCGTGCGCCATCTGCGAAACTGCGCCATGTGGCGGAAGCGGCTGCCTTGCATGTGCTCGTAAGCCACTTCGACCACCAGCTCTGGCCGCAGCGGCTCCCATGACAGGTCTTTGCCTTGGCTCCAGCGGCTTTGTCCGCCTGGCATGCGCTGCGGGCCTCCATCGCTTGACGATCCAGGGTCCGCCCACCCGCCCCAGGGATGGTTCGTGAGCGCATTCTCTCGATAAGGCAAGAGGAATTCCACCAGCTCACGGCGCTTATCCAACGTGAAGCTGGCGCAGACACCAACATGCTGCAGCGCGCCTGAATCATCGAAGAGCCCGAGTAGCAACGAGCCGACGGCGGTGCCTTGACCGTTCTTGTGCCAGCGAAAGCCGGCAACCACGCAGTCGCAATCGCGCTCGTGCTTTACCTTGAGCATCACGCGCTTGTCGGGCTCGTAGGTGCCTGCCGCCGGCTTGGCGATAACGCCATCGAGACCAGCGCCCTCAAAGCGGCGAAACCAGTCCGACGCGACATCCGCTTCGTGGGTTGCCGGTGTGGTGTGAATCGGAGGCGCAGCGGAAGAAAGCAGCGCCTCCAGCGCTGCACGCCGGTCTTCGAATGGCCAACCGGTCAGATCGCGATCTCCCTCGCAAAGCAAATCAAAGAAGACCATGGACGCCGGCGTTTGCTGCGACAGCAGCTTCACCCGCGATGCAGCGGGATGAATACGCAGCTGGAGTGTCTCAAAGTCGAGACCACTCTCTGTAGCAATTACAATTTCGCCGTCGAGCACGCAGCGCGTGGGTAGCTGGGAACGCAGTGTATCGAGCAGCTCGGGAAAATAGCGATTCAGTGATTTCTGATCACGGCTCTGGATGAGAATCTCGTCCCCATCGCGGAAGACCAAAGCGCGGAAGCCATCCCACTTTGGCTCAAAGATCCAGGTCTTACCGGCCGGTAATTCGGCTACGCGCTTGGCAAGCATCGGCAAGACCGGCGGGTTGACTGGAAGCTGCATGCTCCCATGTTATATCGTCCTCGCTCGCAGCTTTGCACCCTACCTCAGAGCGTCGTGCGACGGTCGTTAAGAGTTTGTCAGAGAACTGGGGAAAGAAACCGCAGGTCCCTCCACTTCGCTACGCTCCGGTCGGGATGACAATTTTGTTTGCAATCGAGAATGTCTGTTCCCAAACAAAATTGTCATCCCGACCGGAGCGTAGCGAAGTGGAGGGACCTGCGGTTTCTTTCCCCAGTTCTCTGACAACCCCTAACGACCCACAACCTCCAACAACTGACTCTCCGACCCCACCGGTACACCCTGCTGCGTGAGCTTGCCCGCAGTATCATCCCAGTGCAGCGTGGTGATGCTGCTGTTTCCCTTCTCGTAGGCGTAGGTTTTGCCGTCATCCTGATACAGCGTGAAGTCGGTGTTGGCGCCGGGATACACACGGATCTTCGCTATCTTTTGTACCTCACCGGTATTCTCTACCGGCTCCCCCAACGGCACAATCGACCCGGCGCGCACAAAGAGGGGAAGCGTATCGATGGGAGCATCCACCCGGATCGTCTGCCCACCGCTCACGCGTTCTTTAGTCCAGTAGTTGTACCAATCTGTGCCTGCGGGCAGGTACACCATGCGGCTGGTCGCACCCTGTTCCGTAACCGGCGCGACGAGGAATGCGGGCCCAAACATATATTCGTCGCCGATCTCCGCCACCTTCGCATCCTGGGGAAAGTCCATAAACAACGCCCGCATATACGGAGCGCCCGTCTGGTGCGTCTGATAGCCCAACGAATAGATGTAAGGCATCAGCTGATAGCGCAGGCGCAGATACTTTTCCAGTATCGGCTCCGCCTGTTTCCCGTAGGACCACACCTCGTTGTACCGGCGGCTCCCATGAGTACGGAAATTCGGCTGGAAGGCTCCGTACTCAAACCACCGGGTGTACAGCTCGGGATAGTCGTCGTAGCCGCCCACGTTGTCGCGTGCATCGGAGGGATCGAGCAGCGGAGGATGAGCGGGATGATGCACTGCGGGCAGATATTGCCAGCCTCCAATGTCATTTCCCCAATAAGCAATGCCCGAAGCAGTCACGTCGAGCCCGGTAGGAATCTGGCGTCGCAGCGTATCCCAGGTGGGATAAATATCCGAAGACCAGAAGATGGTTCCGTTATGCTGCGCGCCGGGATAAGCGTCACGGGACAGGATCAGCGCCCGATGATCCACATCGCGGCGGAATCCCTCATAAATAGCCGCGGTATGAAAGAGCGGATAGACATCGAAGTAGCGGGTGCCTGGGCCGATGGAAAAGTAACCGCCGTTGGGCGGCAGATCGGGCTCGGTTTCATCCGCCCAGATGGCATCAAAGCCTTTGCTGATGATATTCTCCCGGATCACATCCCAAAACCAGCGAGCGGCGGCGGGATTGGTGGTGTCGATGTCGGAGCCGGCGCGGTCATAGGGCAGGCCATCCATGGGCGTGCCATCCGCGAGATGTTCAAACCAGCCATTCTTCAGCACCAGGTCGTAATAACGTGTGCCCCGCTCGAATCGCGGCCACACGCTGATCATGGTCTGGAAGCCCATGGCGTGGAGTTGTTTGTTCATGGCGGCCGGATCCGGCCAATTGGCAGGCACGAAATCCATTTGCCCCATCTTGCTGTAGTAGAACCAGTCGACCACGATGACGTCCGCCGGCAGGTGCCGCTCGCGATAGCCCTTAGCTACCGCCATCACTTCGGCCTGGGTGCTGTAGCGCTGCTTGCATTGGATGAATCCATACGCCGCCTTCGGAAGCATAGGAGTATCTCCAGTAAGCAGGCGATAGCCGGAGTAGATCTCGTCCGTCTTGCTGCCCGCGATTACGAAGAAGGAGACGCGGTCGCCCACCTGGGAAGTCCACCGCGTTTGCTCGTTGAAGCCCGGCTCGATGGTTGTTTGCGACGGATTATCCCAGAGCACACCATATCCTTTATTAGTCACCAGCAGGGGGACACAGAACGTGGGGCCGCCGGTCGCGGTGTAATTGTTCCAGCACTCGACGGTATGGCCGCGATGATCGAGAAAGCCCTCCTGGTTCTGGCCCAGGCCGTAGTAGTGCTCGTCGTCGGGAGAAGCGAAGGTGGCGCCCACCTGGTAGAAAGCTTCGTCCCTGGGCCGCTTGTCGTTGAGCACGCCGGCTGTGCCGTCTTTATGGTTGGGCACCGCCATCGCCCAGCCCTGCATATCGAGCAGCCTGGTTCCATCGGCCGTGCTGAAAGTGATGTGCGCTCCGGGAGTTGAGCCGTTGAAGTACTTGGCGATGTCCAGTTGCGTCGGCAGAGGCTTGCTTGTCCCTGGCCTATTTGAGGCGACTGTCACGCTGAGCCGGCTGGACTGGTAGGTGTCTCCCTGCTCAGTTTGCTGATGGCTCCAGCCGGCAGCGGAAGGCTTGGCTGTAAAACCGTAGCCAGGAGGAGCAAGCGCCGGATCCTTGAGCAGGCTCAACGTAACGCGGATGATGTTAGGCGCGTAGGGCTCGAGAACGATGGTGCTGCCACCGCGGTCCAACACCACCCGCGTCTCTTGCGCCGGCGCTCCGGCAGTAAAGAGCAGAGCGAATACAACCCAACAGGAAAGCCGCAGAGACACGTACACCTCCAAACAGCCGCAGCGACCATGCTGCACTACATTAGGATCAAGAGCAAGACGGATGCCCCAGGTTCGCACCGCCCGGGGTGGTCCTGGGGAGAGATTCGAGAGACGAACCAGTCCCGCAGGGACGACTGAGAGTCACACTTGTCCAAATTAGCTTTCGGGGAGCTGCTATTTTACCTTTATCAGCAACGACGCTTCGTACTGAGGGAAAGAAACCGCAGGTCCCTCCACTCCGCTGCGCTCCGGTCGGGATGACAATTTTGTTGTGCCACCGGCTGCTAGTTCCGTTGACCGGGGCCAATTCCCACAACAAAATTGTCATCCCGACCGAAGCGTACCCGGATTCCTACTACGCGGCACGGATCAACATCCACGTATGCGGCTTTCCGTAGAGTTCGCACAATTCCGCAAGGGCATTCATTCCACTCCTGAGAAATAAGGGGACATGGCACCTCTACACTATGGCCCGTCAAAGAGGACCTACACGAAGAAAATGAAGAATCGGTGGTGGAGAAGCCTCAACTAGCCCAGCAGCAGATCTGGTGTAATCGGCGCGCTGCGGATGCGCTTTCCCGTGGCGTGATAAATAGCGTTGGCCACCGCGGCGCTGGCTCCGGTAATACCTATCTCGCCGATACCGCGAGCTCCCAGGGGGTCGAACTTTAAATCCGGAATGCCGATTACGGAAACATCGATCTCACCGATGTCCGCGTTCACCGGCACGTGGTACTCGGCCAGGTTGTTGTTGACGATGCGCCCGTTTCGCAGATCAGCGTGCGAATCTTCATGCAGAGCGAAACCCACCGCCCACACAATGCCGCCAATCAACTGGCTCTTGCCCGTCTTCTCATTGAGCAGAGTGCCAATATCATAAACACCCGTGATCCGCCGCACACGCGGCATGCCCAACTGGGCATCCACAGCGACCTCCGCGAAGACCGCTCCCCAAGAGTGGTTCGAATACTGAGAGCTGTCCTGGTCCGGCTCAGCCGAGGCAATCGCACCCAGCGGATGGTTTCCGTTGCGCGCCAGAAAAGCGGTAAGGGTTTCACCGCTCGCCGGCTCTCCTTTGCGGATGATCCTGCCGTTCTTGAAGTCGAGTTGATCGGGTTGTGCGCCATGCAGTGGCGAGCCCGTATCCCCGGCCGCCGCAGTCAACAACTTGAGCTGCGCCTGCTTGGCAGCAGCCTGTACGGCAGGCGTAACGCTGGCTGCGGTTTGCGATCCACCCGACACAGGGCTCTTAGGGAAAGTAGAATCGCCCAGCTTGGCATCGATCAGATTCATCGGCAGGTTCAAAGTCGCCGCTGCTACCTGCGCCATGATGGTGTAGGTACCAGTGCCCAGATCCTGCGAGCCGGTAGCGACGGTAACCCGGCCACCAGGCTCAAATTGAACCAGCACCGACGCCGCCGAGCGATTGGCCGAATAAGTAGCCGTCGCCATGCCCCACCCGATCCACTCGTTCCCTTCCCTGGTAGATCGAGGCTGAGGATTGCGCTTAGCCCAGCCAAAGCGTTCCGCACCCCGGGCATAACACTCACGCAAATTTTTGCTGGAAAAGGGTTTGTTGCTGGTGGGATCCTTTTCCGCATAATTCTTCAGGCGCAGCTGGATCGGATCCATGTTGAGTTTGCATGCCAACTCATCCATCGCGATCTCCAGCGCAAAGGTTCCCGTAGATTCGCCCGGAGCCCGCTGAAAGGTGGGCGTACCCAGAGTCAGCGGCACCAGCTTTTGTGATGTCTGGATCGCCGGGCTGGCATACAGCATGCGCGTGACATTGGAAGAGGGCTCGGTGAAGTCTTCAATGACCGAAGTATGGCTATAGACGTTATGTTGCATCGCCGTGAGCGTGCCATCCCGCTTGGCCGCGAGCACAATGTGCTGGTACGTCCTTGGCCGCGCGCCGACTGGACCAAACATCTGTGGCCGCTCCAACACCAGCTTCACCGGACGATTGACGACCTTGGCTGCCATGGCCGCGAGCACCACGTGCGACCACGTCGAACCTTTGCAGCCAAAACCGCCGCCGGTGAACGGGCAGAGGACGCGCACGTTGTCGTCCGGTATTCCGAGGGTGCGCGCCACCGTCTGCTTTACCCCTGAGATGTACTGCGTAGCATCGTGCAGCGTGAGCTGTTCCCCGCTCCATTGCGCGATGGTGGCGTGCGGCTCCATTGGATTGTGAGTCTGCATCGGCGTCTGATAGATCTCGTCTACCTTGATTTCGCCTGCAGCCAGACCGGCAGCGATCTGACCAGCAGAGACTTCCGCGGGATCATGCCCATGCCCACCGGGATGCGCCGTAGCGAAACCTGCCTGGAAATCCAACTCCGCCGGCTGCTCTTGATAGCGCACCCGGACCAGCGAAGCAGCATAGAGCGCCTGGTTGAGCGTCTCCGCCACCACCACCGCGATAGGCTGATTGTTGTAGTGCACCAAGTCATCCTGCAGCAGCGAAAGCACGCGTCCTGCCGGCGGATGAACAGCTGCTCTACCGCCCTGGGGCAGCTTGGGCGCGTTGGCCGGGGTCATGATCGTCAGCACACCCGCGGCACGCTGCGCGGCGGCGGTCTCCATGCGCTGGATGCGTCCATTAGGGATGGTGCTGGTGACCATCACCGCATAAGCGACCTGCGGAATTTGAAACTCAGCCGCATATTTTGCCGCGCCAGTCACTTTGGCCCTGCCGTCGACGCGGGTGATGGGCTCCCCGATCAATGTCATGCTTGTTCTCCCGTATGGGCCGCCAGCGTAAATGCGCGCACGATGGTCTCTTTTGCCAGCACCACCTTGAACGCATTGTGCTCGTAGGTCTTGGCTCCGGCGAGGGCCTGCTCGGCAGCGGCCTGGTAAGACGCCCGGTTGGCCGGCTTACCCACCAGCAAAGCTTCCGCTTGCTCCGAGCGCCAGGGTTTCTGCGCCACGCCGCCCAACGCCAGCCGGGCCGAGCGAATCGTCCCTCCATCGAGTTCCAGTGCCGCCGCCGCTGAGACCAGCGCGAAGGCATAGCTGGCGCGATCGCGCACCTTCACATAGGTAGAGTGCTCCGCGTATGGCCCCTTGGGCAGATCGATGGCAAGGATCAGCTCATCCGGACGCAGGTTGGTATCTATCTGCGGGCTGTTTCCCGGCAGCCGGTGAAAATCTGCAAACGGGATGCTCCGCTCGCCGCGCCGGCCGCGCACCTTAACCACTGCGGCCAATGCGGCCAGGGCCACACACATGTCCGATGGTTGGGTCGCGATGCACGAGGGACTCGCGCCCAGGATCGCGTGGATCCGGTTGTAGCCGTGCAGGGCTCCGCATCCTGAGCCCGGATTTCGTTTATTACATTGCTCGTAAGCCGGATCATAAAAGTAGTAACAGCGGGTGCGTTGCAGCAGGTTGCCGCCGTTAGTCGCCATGTTGCGCAACTGCGGAGAGGCGCCGGCCAGGATCGCCTTCGCCAGCATGGGATATCGCTCCCGCACCAGGGGATGCTCTGCGGTATCGGCATTGCGCGCCAGCGCGCCCAGGCGCAACCCGCCATCTGGAAGCTCTTCAATCTTTGCCAAATCCAAACGAGTGATATCAACCAGGTGGGCCGGCATCTCCACCTGATTTTTCATAAGATCGACCAGGTTAGTGCCACCAGCCAGAAATTTGCTATTGGCCCCGATGGCATTCACCGCCGCCTGGGGATCGCCGGCGCGTTGATACTCAAACGGCTGCACAGGCATCTCCTCTCTGGGCGGAGGCGCCCTGACCTTCGGCCTGCCGGCAGGAACCGCTGTAGGCTTGATGGACAGCCGCCACGATCCCGGGATACGCTCCACAGCGGCAGATGTTACCGCTCATGCGCTCGCGAATCTCTGCCTGGGTTAGCTCTACTGGGCCGGTCTTGCGCAGATCGGCGGTAACGAAACTGGGCGCGCCCTTTTTCGCTTCGCCCAGCAACGCCACCGCGGAGATTATCTGACCCGGAGTGCAATACCCGCATTGGTATCCGTCATGGTCGAGGAAAGCCTGCTGCACCGGGTCCAAGACCTCGCCTTTGGCCAACCCTTCAATCGTGGTGATCGCTGATCCGTCGTGGGAAACTGCCAGCGCCAGGCAACTGTTGATCCGCCGCCCATCGGCCAGCACGGTGCATGCGCCGCACTGGCCATGGTCGCAACCTTTTTTGGTGCCGGTGAGCTTCAGGTCTTCCCGCAGCAGGTCGAGTAACGACGTTCGGGAATCGATCATCATTTGCTGATGCTCGCCGTTGACCGTCAGACTAATTGAAATTTGCTTGGCTTCGGGAGTGCCATCGCCTGCAGCGTGGGCCAGCGAAGGAGCCAGGCTGGCGGCGCCGACCACGGCACTTGCCCCCTTGACGAAGTCACGCCTCGAAATTGGCCAGTCACAAGGCGCGCCCGGCTGGGCTTTCTTTCGATCATCCTTCATGCCCGTGGGATGCAACCGGGCATAACAAGGTAGCTTGCCCTGCCCGGAGACGGCGCGGCCAGACCCGCCTAGGAGGGATCGGCCAAGTCATACACCACTGCCGGAGTATGGCTCTCTGCCTCCAGGACTAACCGAATCACCGCCAGCAGCTTGTCATTCGCCATCGGTTTTTGCAGAAACGTCTTGGCCCCCGCCTTGAGCGCACGGTCCTTATTGCCTACGCGGTCGCGACCGGACAACACGATCACCGGAATTGGGGACAGTTTCTCGTTCGCCTTCAATCTCTCCAGAACGCTGAAGCCATCACCCGCAGGCAGGCCGAGATCCAGGATCACCAGATCGGGAAGGTGCTTCCGCGCCTCGGCGATGCTGGCCACTCCGTCCGCCGCACAAATAACATCGTAGTGGTTTGCGTTGAGGCGCAATTGGAGTCCTAATCGCACATCAGGATCGTCATCCACAACCAGAATTTTCTTTTGAACCATGGCTAGATTTCTCCCAGTAAGCAACCGTTGTTAATGTTGTCCCGCACTTCAGCCGCCACCTGTTCGACAAACATTTCCATCGATTCGTTTGCCGCTCTTGCTATCGGAGGCAGAAAGCTATGCGAAATGACGAAAGTGAATTCGTTCGATTGGAACTCTTCATGCCCGCGGAGTTGCCCCAGAATACGTCTGCCAATGATCTCCGCCCCCGGCGGTTGTGTGTAGGCAACAACGAAGAACAGTTTGTGCTCCCAGTCCGGACCTATATTGGGGAGCAGTACGTCCGTGTCAGGACGCAGGCATTGTTGCAGAACCGAGCGCGCCACATCCAGAATCCTTCTTGGTACATCCGGCGAGCCGTCGCGGCACTCGATCTCCACCGTGATGACCGCAATCGCCTCGCCGGGCTTTTTCTCGTGCCTCAGGATTGGCCGAATCAGGCCTGCTAAGGAAAAAATGGGCAGGGTGAAGCAAAAGTTGCTGCCCTTCTGCGGCTCGCTCTCAACCCAGATCGTTCCACCCTGCCTTGTGACCAGATCCTTGGCAATGTGCAGGCCTAGCCCTAAACCCCTGCGTCCCGCACGGCCCGGATCCGTCACCTGGTAAAGATGCTCAAAGATGTGCCCCGCGGCCTCCTGATCGATGCCACATCCCGTATCGGAGACCTCGACCAGCAACAAGTTCGCATCTTCCTCATATGGTCCGGCGGTGACCTGCACCGAGCCGCCGTCGGGGGTAAACTTCATCGCGTTATCCAGCAGAATGGTTAGAACCTGCCGCACGCGCGTCGCATCCGCATAAGCCGCGGGCAGATCCGCGGATGGATCGAAGGAGAGCTTGACCCCCTTCTCTGTAGCGGTTCCCTGGAGTGTAGCTACGGCGTAACTGATAGCCTCATTTACCGAAACAGACTGCAACTCCACGCTGAGCTTCCCGGCTTGCGCTTGCGTCACCTCGAGCAAGTCTTCAATCATCGCCTGGAGCTGGCGCACGTTCCTCAGAATAATCTGCAGGTATTCATCCTGTTGCGGACTCGTCTCTCCCGCCAGTCCATCCGCGATGATGGTACTGAACGAGTAGATAGATGTCAGAGGCGACCGAAGCTCGTGCGACACATGGGAGAGGAATTCATCCCGAAGCTGTAACTGTTGCTTGCGAATGAGATCGGTTTCCACCTGCATGCGCTGGCGCTCAATCGCGTGGCGAAGAGCTCTGGGAAGCGCTCGATTTTCAATCTGACCTTTAATCAGGTAATCCTGGGCGCCCGCCTTCATCGCTTCCGCGGCCAGTGCTTCGTCCTCCAGGCCGGTCATCACGATCATCACCACTTCGGGGGCCGCCGCGCGCGCCCGCCGCAGGGTCTCGAGACCATGCCCATCCGGCAATCCCATGTCCAACAAAACAATATCTACGTCGCCTTTAGCCAGCCGGGCCTCGGCGTCGCGCATATGCGTCAGGTGGGACAATTCAAAGCTGCCCCAGGGTTCCTTGTTGAACATCTCGCGCAACAACCGCGCATCGCCCGCGTTATCTTCGACGAGGAGAACCTGGAGCGGCTTTTTACTCATAAGAGAACTTCTCCGCACAACCAACGACTAACGAACTCGCGAACGTACATCACAGAACGTCGAACCAATTGATGGCCATAACCACAGGAGTAGCCCTGGCAGGAGTGGGGTTGTAATTACCGGCAAAGGGGCCGATCAAAGTCGGAACCCTGGCATCAGTAAAGCTGGCGGCCTGCGTCCAGACCACACCGTCGACCGAATAGTAGGCTATGTACGCCACGCCATTCCGGGTAATCCGCAGGCACATGGGGTTTTGATATTCGTTGAAGCTGGCTTCCTCAAAGACTGTAGCCACAGTCCCATCGGTTACGGTTTGAACGCTGAGGGCGAGATTGGTTCCGTTCGTGACCAGCGCGAAGGTGATGAAGTTCTCGTTATCCGCGAGCACCATCAGACCCTGACTCGTCCCTACATCCGTGGCCACGACGGGTGAATCGATCTTGATGGAGACATCGAAGTTCTGGTCCCCAACGGGCTGCACCACGCGAACAGACTGGTTCGACGTATGCAACGCGTCGTGGTTGCTGCCCCCGGGAACGTTCAGGAAGAGGTGTTGATTGGAGACGACGGCTGTTCCTCCCCCTGGCGCAACCACCGCCCAAAGCGGGCCGGGGAAACTGCTTGATAATGGCGCTGCGGGAACAGCCGGAACCGGGCCGGCCGCGAAGGCGGATGACACCACCGCCAGCATGGCCAGCAGGCAAACGATAGCGAAGAGATATTGTGATCTATTTCTATACATCAACGTTACTCCCGGTGCTCCGTCCAGGCGAATCGCCGCGCACGGAACGGTCCCTGCTATCTGTGCCCACTATCTTCCGCACTGTTATTAACAACAATTACCAATGCTGTGCATTACTGAAGTTATGGACTCTGCCAAGCAATGAGCTAAGACGCATTTCGAGGCAGATTAGTTATCCTGGTTTACAGAGAAGCGTGACACCCACGACTTATACGGTTGCTTGTAAGTCGCAGCCGCGGCAAGCGCGCTGTATCTTCATTGCAGAACGTCGAACCAGTTCACTGACATGACGACAGGGGTCGCGTTGCCAGGAGTGCTGCTGTAGTTGCTGGCGAAGGGTCCAATGGAAGTGAAAGCGGTGGTGTCGGTGAAGCTGGCGGCTTGCGTCCAATTAGCTCCGTCGACCGAGTAAAGAGCGACGTAAGCACTGCCGGCTTTCGTGACCCGTAAGTACATGGGATTCTGATACTGACTGAAATCAGTATCATCGAGCAGCGTGGTTACCGATCCACCCGTAACCATACGGGCATTGAGCCCCACTTTGGTTCCGTCGGTCGCCAGAGCAAAGGTGATGAAGTCCTCGTTACCGGAGAGCACCATCAGGCCCTGGCTAGTGTTCCCATCCATAGCCACGAGCGGAGAATCGATCTTCACGGCCACATCGAAATCCTCGTTGCCGATCGTCTGCACGACCCGTACGGCCTGGTTGGACGGAAGTAGCAGGTCGTGGTTCGCACCTCCGGGCACGCCGATGAAAAGATGAGAATTCGAAATGGAAGCCGACCCGCCCGCCGGAGTCACCAGCTCCCAAAATGGCCCGAGGAAGGTATCCGGAAGAGGAGCTCCGGGAGCGGCCGGTGACGGCCCGGGGGTGAGTGCGGTGAGCGCGCTCTGGCTTTCTGGAACCGCAATTGCCTGGGCAGCAGCAGCAGGAGCCTGGAGAGCAGCAGCGTCTCTTGCTTCGCTAGCAGCAGCCGGAGCAGCCTCGCTGGGGGCAGTCGCTGCGGCGATTACTGTCACTGGCCAGGGAGAAACAACCAGGCTACCGACCATGGCCTCCATACTTATTGAACCGGTAGCCAGTGCTGTAGCATGCCCCTGGCTGCTGATTTTGGCCACCGCATGGTTAGTGGTATTCCACGAAGTCACCACGTTACCTTCCGCGTCGGGCAATGTACCCGTTGAGCCGTCCGAATAAGTTGCGTAGGCTATGAGTTGCATCGTACTACCGCTGGTCATGGTTTTGTTGCTCGACGCCGGGCGCAAAACTACACTCTTGATGGTCCGCCCTGTTGACGTTACAACACCAGTGACAACAGCGCTGGGAACGTATCCAAAGGACGGGAATACGATGCCCTGGTTCGCGCCCTGTCCCCAGGACGCGATCGCCTTCAGGATTGTTCCCGCCGCTACAGTAAAGGGAGCGCTGTAGACGCGTGAACTTCCCGCCGCGCCGCCTGGACCGAAGATGGCCGGGTTGGTACCGTCTGTAGTGTAGAAAATGGAGAGTCTATGCTTCGTATCGCTGTCGCTTAGCGTAACCGTGGAAGCAGTGGAAGAGGACACGGGTGAAATAATGGGCGCGACGGTCGCTATGGTAGTGCTGGTTTTAACCACAGTATTAGGGCTGATCACGATTCCCGGATTCGACGAGGACGCTCCGTCCTCATAGTCCACGGCGTCGTTCACATTATTCACCGTACCTGACCACGTATCTGTACCGGAGAAGTAGTTGCCGGTAACATTGGCGTTGGTAAATGCTTCACCCACCGATATCGTCCATCCCGTACAGCCGTAACCGGCGCCGCAGGACTCCGGTCCGTTTCCGCCTTGAAACAGGTTATTGGTGGCTACGCTACCGGCGCCCCATAGCTCCAGGCCAATGCCGTAATGTGCGCCTGGGCCGGTCTCTCCGGTGATTGGCACGTTGGAGATGAAGACGTTATCGTCGGAGCTGTGGGTGGGAGAGATTGACGGGGTAAACTCCGGCATGGACAATTCGAAGGTGCCGTTGTTGGGATTATTGGGTTGATAAAAAGCATTGTGGTTGTACGCGCCAACACCATTCGTATCCTGCTGCGTTTCTATCATGATGCGGGAGTTCCCCCGCAGGTTATTATTTTCCACATCCGCATTGAGGCTGGTTTGCTGCAGGTTACTCTGTTCGAGAAATTTGAGCCCCTCTTCAATCAGGTTAACGGTATTATTATTCCAGACCAGGTGATTGTTGTATGCGCTCACCAAGGTCGCCGCACACAAGCCGCCGGAATCAACGTTGCCGTTTCCACCACCTTCCGCATTGATCAGAGCACAATTGTTATAGAAGACATTCCAGAGAATGGATATATAAGAAGCGCCGGTCGATGGATCTAACCCTTCATTCCCGTCTCCGTCGAGATAGATAGCCTGTTGCGACTCCGCGCCGCCCACAGGAGGGTTATTAAGGGTGAAATAGTTGTACTGGATGACAATTCCCGAGGATGGATGAGAAACGTAAATGCCACCTTGCGTGCCGGAAAAGGTTAAATACTGAATCGTGCATCCCTGGTTGCCGGTAAATGTAGTACCGTTGCTGTTTGTCCGCAGGGCATAGTTCGTCTTCACAGTGCTAGTGAGGACCGCGGCCGGCATGTGGGCCTGGGTGACCACGCCTACGTTTGGCCCGGTGTAAATCGTGCCGTTCGAGCATGGCAGCGTCACCGTATACGCAAGACTATAAGACCCCGCAGAGAACATCACCGTATTGCCTGCCGCCGAGCCGGCGGTGTTCACAATTCCCTGAATGGTAGCTGCGCTGGAGCCGGCCTGAACCGTGTAGGTCGTGGCCAGCGCCGGTACACCTGTGCTGAGAACCAAAAGCGTGATGAATTTGTTCAATTGAGCCTCCGCGCAGTTGAGAACGGTGATCTGTGAACGCAATTTCAGTTCGGCGGCATGGGGCCGGTTTGCACCGGGCAAACGCGGACCCTGGATTACCACAGGGTGGCAAGACGAATTATTCGCAAATATCGGTATCTAATGCTGTGGCCAATATTCTATCTAGCGATGCTGGTCACAATTACCTTTGGTGTGCATTACCGATGTAATAAGACTTATGAACAAAGTCAGCGCGGAGAAGATCGGTGGTGGCAGCCCCCGCATTTATGGTAAGGGTCCGAAGTTCCCCTCTAGCGGCAACGGGCGGCGCTTCTAAATCTGACGAATAGATCTCAGTGCCGTCTGACGAATAAATCTTGTGAATCTCCCCGTCGCGTTCCCGGCTCCGCAAAGGTTTTCGAAAAAAGAATGCACTTTGTGAGAGAAAAGAGCGATAAGCCCGCCGCCGGCGCTTTCATGCGGGAAAAAGGTCGAGCGAGATAAGCGAGAAAAGGCTTACTGTCTGGTTATTCGTTTTCCGTGAGTGTGTCGGCGGTTTGCTAGTGTTGGACGGCCAACCAGAGGGTTGAGCGTCGACCGCTCGTTTGTTCAGAGTAGGCGGCGAGTGCGCCGATGGCGGCAAGTTGTTCGAGCGCAGCATCGAGGCGTTCGCTGCTGACGTGGCCATAGAAGAGACGACTGATCTGATTCCTGGAGAGGCCGTTGGGGGAGGCTTCGGCGGCCTCGCGAATGCGATCGGTGATGGGGTCTCCGGTGGCCAGGCCGAAGAGGCGGACGGCGCTTCGGTAGCAATACGTCCATACTGCGTAGGCTGCTTCGAGGTGGGGAGGCAGACAATTTCGCTACAGTCGAGCGCGGCATAGAGGGCGCTGAGGCGCAGGACCTGGGCCTCGCCACGGCTTGTGGCTGCGCCCCGCAGGCCAGGATCACGATAGCTGAGCGACTCATAACAATCTGCCCAAAGCTGCTGAGCCTCCTGGTCGCGGCGAAAGAGGATTTCGGGTCGCGCGGTGGCCCATGCAACGGCGTTGCGCACTGTGCCGACGATGGCGGATAGTTCATACGCGGGCGCGCTGCCGCCGCCGGGGAGGCAGTTGCTGCGCTCGACCCACGTCCAAAGGCAGCGGTTGGCGAAGCCGTTATGGGCCTGTTCACGCTGGAATGTTTGGGTGAGTTCGCGCTGGGAAATATGCGCGATGAGGCTGAGGTGGGTGCCGGCTTAGGCGATGTTCTACCTCGGCGTGGGTGGGCACGTAGGGGGACCGGGTGCTGAGGTCTTCCGAGGTTTGGCTTGGATTGGTTGCCATCAAAGGTCACTCTTTTGGTTGCTTATTGTTAGAAGGTACTGTGGTGGTTACGAACTCCTCAGTTGGTTGCTGGATTAACGATCCCACGGGTTGTTTGGGGCGCACAAGGAGCTTTGAAAAGAAACATGAGGAGGAAGGGGGAGTTAACTGGAAGTTACTCCCTGCGGGTATTGGTAATCAACCGATCCCCAGGGTCATGATCCTCTACACCCTGTAGAGTCAGCGGTCGAGGTCCGTGGAATCCCACATCTGCCAAAAGCGGGCAGATATGGGGCACCCGTCATTTGTTACCGGTAGAGAGAGGCAGGTCTGTGAGAAATCCAGGTTAGCGCTGGCAATGCCAAAGCCTCATGAGTGTCTGAGGAATAATTAATCTTCACGTCAGCACTGGTTTAAGTTGCCGCCTTAGGCTACGCATGGCAGCGGAGTGATGGGATCTTCTCTTCGCTCTCTCTCGGCAGCAAATGTCTACCTCACAGGGGGCGGGTTGATCCGATCGATCGCAGAGGCATTGAGAGGTTGGCTCTACCTGCTGGCCTTTATCACCGGCGCCGGCTACTTGCGCAAGGCAAAGCTGCAAAGGCTGGGCAAGGGAGTCAAGATCTCGCCGACCGTGATCTTCAAGTACCCGGAGATGATCCAGATCGGTGACCATTCCTTTATCAATCATCTTTGCTCCGTATGGGCGTCTCCCGCGGGCCCGATCACGATAGGAAACAACGTGCTTCTCGGCCCGTGCGTATCGATCTTCTCCTCAAATCATGGAATAGCCCGTGGTGAGCTGATTCGTAATCAGCCCGGACGCGACGCGCCAATCCGGATCGGCAATGATGTGTGGCTGGGAGCCAACGCGGTAGTGACGGCGGGTGTCTCCATCGGCGATGGCGCCGTGGTTGGCGCAGGAGCCGTGGTGACGACTGATCTGCCTGCCATGTCAATCTGCGCTGGTGTGCCTGCAAGGGTCATTAGTTATCGACACTAAGCTGAGAAATAATTAATCTTCACCTCCACTTTCGTTTAATCCCGTCGCACTAAGCTGCTCCTAATACAAGCGTGAAGCCATGAGAAAACTTACTGTGGCAATAGTGATTGTTTCGAGCGTGATCTCTATCGCCGCCACGGCGCAGCGTTTGTCTTCCCCCCAACCAGGGCCAGCTTCCTCTGCAGCGCCTGTCGCCATTGGAGGCTCGAATCTGCCGTTTCAGCCGATTGGAGCCTCCGACCTTGTTCGCTTGGCAGTCGATGATTCGCCCGAGCTCTCGCAGACCTTCCGCGTCGACCAGCAGGGAAATCTTAACCTGCCACTGCTCAGCAAACCCATCCCCGCCGCAGGTCTCATGCCGGATGCATTGCGCGACGAGATTACTGCCACTCTGAAGGCACAGCATCTGCTGGTAGATCCCGTCGTAGATGTCTCCGTGGTGGAGTATCGCAGCCGCGATGTCACCATTGCCGGGGCAGTCAAGACGCCCATGACGCTCCAGGAATTGGGTAATCTGCGCGTGCTGGATGCGTTAAGCCAGGCGGGCGGGTTGCTGCCCGACGCCGGCCCGGAGATTATCGTCGAACAGGCCAATGGCAGTTCACAACGAATCTCCGTGCGCGAGCTTTTCGACGGGCTTCACCCCCAGCTCAATATCCCAGTCCTCGCAGGCGCCCAGATCCGCGTGCCGGAATGCGAGCAGGTATTTGTCGTAGGTGACGTGAAGCGGCCGGGAGCGTTTCCCTTTCAAGATGCGCAAGACACCACCGTGCTCAAAATGCTGGCGCTCAGCGGCGGTCTTGACTCATTCAGCCTTAAAAAGGCTTATATCTACAGGACGGACCCGGGGAGTACACAGAAAACCGAAATAGAGGTCCCGCTGCGACGCATTCTCGATCGAAAGTCCGAAGATGTAAAGCTCGCCCCCAACGACATTCTCTACGTTCCGATCAACGGAAAACTGAAGGCGAGCGCGAGCGTGCTAAACCATGTAACCGGCATGGGCAATGCTGCCGTATCGGCCGCCATTTGGAGCTCCCATTAACCACGCCACGTCCTGCGTGATGAACCATCTCTCGGCGATGCTGCCGCCCATACGTTGATACGAAAATCTAGATCTGCTGCCAGAACGGAGCCCAGTGTATGCCCGATTCGATAGCGATACGGAAGCCGCATCCCAGGCTGAGCGATCCCGCTGATTTCCAGCGGCCACTCACCTTTTACGCGGAGATCGTGCGCCGCCATTGGGAAATGATCACAGTACTCAGCATCGCGCTCACTGCTCTGGTGGCGCTCGGGTGTGCCTTGCTGCCCGCTGTCAATGTGGGATCCGCGTTGATAGCGATTGACAGGCAGGAGGTGCCTGAAATCGTTGGATCCGGCCGCCCCATGACCACCGGGGACGACCAGTTCATGGCGACGCAGCAAGGCCTTCTGCAGGCCGACTCCATCCTCCGTCCGGTAGCGGAACGCTACAACCTGTTGGAGCGTGAACACCAATTGCAGCGCTACTGGTTTTGGCCCGTTTCGCGGAACAAGCAAGCCGCGATCAGAAATGCGCCCATCGTCCTGAAACATCTGAAGGTCGATCGCAATCCCAACACGTACTTATTGACCATTACCTATCGAGATGCAAATCCCCAGATCGCCGCCGATGTCGCCAACGCCATTGCCGATTCCTACCTGCGCGAGATTTTCGAGACGCGCACCAGGGAGGCAGGCCGCCTCACCTCCTCGATGGAGCGGCAACTGATTGACCTAAAGCAAAAGATGGAGTCGACACACAACGCGCTGATGGTCTACCAGCGCGACCTGGGAACCGCCGATCCGGAGCAGAAGACGAGTGTACTGGTGGCCAGGCTGCAAGCGCTGAATACTGAGAACAGCGTCGCCGAAGCGGATCGTATCGCCAAGGAGGCAGTGTACCGCGAAGCAAAAGATGGTTCCCTGCCCGAGGTCGAGGTTTCCGGCCAATCGAGCGATCTCTCCAAGGATGTAGAGAAGCTGCAGGTAGCCAAGGCAAACCTGGCTCTAGTGGGTGCAACTTACGGAGATCAGCATCCGGAGTACCGCAAGGCGGCGGCCCAGGTGGAGGAAGCCAGCGCCGCACTGGACGAGAGCCGCCGCAACGTCGCCTCCCGCATAGGCGTGGATTACCGCCAGACACTGGTGCGCGAGCGCATGTTATCGGCCGCTGTGGCCGAAACCAAACAACAGGTCGACGATCTGACCTCACAATCCTTCGATTATCTGGAGCTGAAGCACGAGGCGGACACCGCGGAACACGTTTACGAAGATCTGTTTGCCAAGATCAAGCAGTCAGGCATCAATTCCGAATTGCAAAACAACGTCATCCGGCTGGCGGATTCCGCTCGCCCTGCCGCCAGGCCGATCTTTCCCAATTGGCCGCTGATTGTAGGCGGCTGCATGGCCTTTTTCTCTCTCGTCTGTGCCGCATATTTTATCTCCGCGGAACTAACCGACGTGACTGCGAAAGAGATCGAGCCGATGGAAGAGGCGCTTGGCATTTCCGTGGTCTGCGCCTTGCCTCAAGTAATAGACATGCATCTCCGGCTGGCCATCGCCTCTGAAGGCATACGCTTCCCAGGAAGCCGCTTTCGCAGCCTGCAAGGCGGTTTTTTCGACGAGGGCGTACGCCACCTGCGGGGCTATCTGATGCTCTCTACCCAGGCGCATGTGCCCAAGAGCGTGTTGGTAACGAGCGCCTTCCCGGGCGAAGGAAAATCGACTCTCGCGCTCTCGCTGGCGATGGCCAACGCGGAACAAGGCAAACGCACGTTGTTAATCGACGGCGACCTGCGCCAACCGGCGATTGAAAGGCTGGTGCGCCTGGAGCCCGATGCCGGCTTGGCGGCGGTACTGGCGCAGACCACTGATTGGAAAACAGCCACCCGCGCGGTCTCCGCGCGCCCCAATCTTTTCGTTCTCGGCTCCGGATTGCCCTTGCCTCTGGCACTAGCGTTGATCGGGCCGAAGATGCGCGAAATATTGGCCCAGGCCACCAAGGAGTTCGACCTGGTCGTCTTGGATTCACCGCCGTTGTTAGGTTGCGCGGAGACTCTGGAACTGGCCGCGGCCGCGGACGTAACGGTCCTGGCAGTGCGCTGCGGGCATACTCCGATGAAGGCTCTGGGCGCAACAGTGGAAACTCTTCGCCGGGTCAATGTACCCATCGCCGGCATCGTCCTGAATGAATCGGCTATCGCGACGGACGCCACCTTTAAAGCCTATGCCCGTTACTACACCGCGCTAGGCAGCGCCTAGGCAAGACTCCACCCGATCGAGGAGAAGGGGCTGCACACCGTGTCAGATAAGCTAAAGAGCGTTGCGGAGTATCGGTGTCCCATCGTTGAACCCTGTTCAGTTCCAGGGTGGGATACCACGACGGTGTCAATGGCCTTCCGGTTCTTGGCAAACACGACCCCCTTGCCGGAATCGGCGGGCGCGTGACGCTGCCGGTTACGGTTGCGCTACTCGCCCTTTGGAGTGCGGCCATGTACCGCTACGGGCGCTCCGTCCTCTTTCCCCCGGCATCTTTGGCAATCGTGTGGACAATCACGCTCCTTGCCATCTGGTTGTGCGGAGATCTGTATTTCCCTCTTACCACCAGGGCAAATGAAATCGTCCTCACCGGCGTTCTCGCCTTCTCTCTGGGAGGAATCTGCGCCGTGGTGGTTCCCTTGTGCAGAGGGCTAACACTTTCTGCGGTGAGTGCGAAGCGCCGCACCCAGGTCGACCGATGGCTGACCATCGCGGCGTTACTTTCACTGCTGAATATCCCCTTCTCTTACCTGTATTTCAAACAACTCAGTGAAACCATCGCTCCCCGGGCAAGTCTGTGGAGACAAATCCGCATCGCGTCCAACAAGGCGAACGTATCCGGCCACACTGCCCTTTCATTCGAGTCCTTCATCCTGCCCTTGCTGAGCATCGTCGCTCTGATTGCCGTGTACGAGTACGCCGACACCGGCAGGCGCAGGGGCCGCACACTCTTTCTCGTCCTGCTCGCGGCGGGATATCAACTACTGAACGGCGCCCGCTCCGAGGTGCTCCTTCTACTGATCAGCTCAGTGGTGATGCTGTGGCTCAAGAAGGGAGTTGCCCCCATCCGATTGCTGGGGATCGTGGGTCTTGTATTCCTGCTGGTCTTCTCCGCCGGACAGGTCGCCATGAACAAATATGGCGCGAATGCGGGAGCATCGTTGACCGATAATCTTCCCCACTTGGCCCAGGGTTTCGGCACGTATTGGCTGGGCGGAATCATTGCCTTCGACCAGAATCGGCAAAATCCCGAGCTGAGGTATGGTTGGGATCTGGGTAAGTTCGCCAAGCGGATAGCAAATCGATTCGGCGCAACCTATTCCGAGCGTGACCGCAATCTCGAATATACAAAAATCTCGCCCAGCCAGATAACCAACGTCTATACCGCGTTCCTGCCTTATTACATGGATCATGGCGGAATGGCCGGAGTTGCCGGGTTGATGTTCCTGGTCGGCTTTCTCAGCGCTTATGTATATCGCTGTGCCATCCACGGCAGGTGCTGGGCGGTCTTCACCCTGGGAGCATTCGTCTACGCGACGGTCATGACCGTCTTCTCCGAGGAGTACTTCGCCCAGATCATGTTTTTGGTCAAGGCGGGGGCGGTCCCCACCCTTGTTTATTTCGCTCCCAGCCTTACCCTGCTCGGTCATCCGCAATCGACGGAGAGCGACCTGCCGGAGCCCCAATCGTGCGCGTAGCCGCGTATACCGGCGGCGTGATGGTGCCTAGCGCCAGGGCGCGGGTGCGCCAATACATCAATCCGCTGGGCAAGCTGGGCATTGCGGTGCGCGAATACCCTCTGCCCTGGGGCAACATACTGCCCCAGCAACGCAGCCTGCGCCCGCTATGGATGGCAGCAACCGCGGCAGCGCGTACCGCGGCTCTTGCCTGCTCCTGGAAGGCCGATGTGACCTGGATCTCGCGCCAGCTCCTCCCCGCCTTTGCCCCCCTCGAGGCCTTAGCGAAGCGGCCCATGGTCCTCGACGTCGATGACGCGGTTTGGCTCAACACCGGTGGACACCGCGCCCGGGATCTGGCCCGGGCCAGCGACCTGGTAGTGTGCGGCAACAGTTTTCTGGCCGACCAATTCTCCCGCTGGAATACCAACGTCACCATCATCCCCACGGCGGTGAATACCTCGTGGTATCGCCCGCGCCGTTTCCGTGTACCCGCGCCCGCACTGGTGCTGGGCTGGACCGGCACCAGCGGCAATTTTCCCTTCCTCTACTCGATTGAGGGAGCATTGCTGCGTGTGTTTCAGCACTGCAGCCGGGCGAAGCTGCTCATCGTCGCCGATCGTCCACCCCAATTCAAACGCCTTCCGGAGTCTCGGATCGAGTTTGAACTCTGGACGCCACAAACCGAGTTAGGCGCCTTCGCGCATATGTCGATCGGGCTGATGCCGCTGGCCGACACCGCCTGGTGCAACGGCAAGTGCAGTTACAAAATGCTCTGCTATATGGCGGCGGGGCTGCCGGTGGTGGTCACCGCCGCCGGCATGAATCGCGAAGTACTGGCGATGGGCGAAGTGGGCTTGAGCGCAAGTTGCGAGCAGCAGTGGGTCGATGCACTTACTGCGCTGCTCAGCGATGCGGACCTGCGCCAGCGTATGGGGGCTGCCGGCCGCGTTGTGGTTGAAGAGCACTTCAGCCTGCAGCGGCTGGCGCAACAATATGCAGCTGTATTTCAATCCCTGGGCGGAGAGTCGCCGCGGGTATCTGGATCCAGAGTTGTTGTCCAAAGCCGATGACCAATCCTGTCATCACGATCGCGATGCCTTTCTTCAACAGCGCCGCTACCCTGGAGCTGGCCGTCCGCTCGCTCTTGAATCAGAGCTACTGCGACTTTGAGCTCTTACTCTGCGACGACGGTTCCGACGATAAGGGTCTGCTGATCGCACAGGGTTTCCGCGACCCGCGCGTGATCTGTTGGAGTGACGGAAGGCGGTTACGGCTCGCGGCCCGATTGAATGAATGTATCGACCGGGCGCGTGGCCGTTACCTGGCCAGAATGGATGCCGACGATATTGCCTATCCCCACCGGCTGGAAAGGCAGTTGGCTTTCCTGGTTGCTCATGCGGAGATAGACCTATGCGCGGCCGGCGCCATGGTCTTCGGCAAACGCGGCCGCCCGCTCTGGCGCTTCAACCCGGCAACGGACCATGCCGGCATCACCCACTCGCCTTTCCGGGGCTTCCCTTTGTGGCATCCGCTGTGGATGGGGCGCATTGAGTGGTTTCGCCGTTGGCGTTACGAGGAAACCGCGTGGCTCGCTCAGGATCAGGAGCTGCTGCTGCGCAGCTACCGGCTTAGCCGTTTTGCCAATCTCCCCCAGGTCTTGCTGGGCTACCGGCGGGAACGGATCACACTCAAGAAGCTCTTGCGCTACAAATTGCTCCACATACAGTATGTCTGCGAGCAGCCCGGCGTCAGCCGTGGCGTCTGGCGCAAGTTGCAGCTACTGGGTGTCTCCTCGGCGAGGTTTGCCGCCAACTGCGCCGCAGTGTCCGCCGGTTTCGAGCATCGCATCGGTCATCAGGCCGCGCAAGCGCCTTCCGTGGCAGAGCTCGCGGAGTGGCGCAGTCTGTGGAACCTCCTCGCTGCCTGGTACGGGCGGCCATCGAGCGAGACCTTCCGCCCTTCGTCGCTGCTCGCGGGCGAAAAGGATCGGCGGGGGCGGGCATGAAGATCGTTCATGTGCTCACCCGGGGCGACGTTCTTGGCGGAGCACAGAGCCATGTGCGCGAGCTTTCACTCGAGCTGCGCACCCTTGGCCACGACGTTACTGTGATCACGGGAGCGCCCGGCATTTTCACCGACCAGCTCCGCCAGGCAGGGATCCCATGGTTGCCGGTGAGGAGCCTGGTCCGGCCGGTGAGACCACACCGCGATGTGGCGGCTTTGGTCGAGCTTTGGTGCGCCTTGCACCAGTTGAAACCGGACCTGGTATGCGCTCACACCGCCAAGGCCGGCTCGCTGGCTCGCGCAGCCGCGCGGCTGCACCGCATCCCCAGTGTCTTTACTCCCCACGGGTGGTCGATCTTCGATCGCGCGTCGCTCCATACAAATCCACTCTTCTGCTGGGCAGAACGTCTGGCGGGCCGGCTCGGTACGCGCGTGATCAACGTGTGCGAGTACGAGCGGAGGCTGGCCCAGCAATTCCGCATCTGCCCGGCCAAGGCGCTGGAGGTGGTGCATAACGGCATAGCGGAGATCGCCTTTGATCGCCTGCAGCCAATCGACGCCCAGCCCCCGGCGATCGTGATGGTAGCGCGCTTCGCATCGCAAAAGGATCACCGCACCCTGCTGCAGGCGCTTTCTGGCTTGTTATGCCTGGAATGGCGCTTGCTGTTGGTCGGGGCGGGCGAGCTGAGACCGGGCGTAGACGCGCAAGTGGAAGCACTTGGGCTCAACGGGCGAGTCAGCATATTGCCGCCGGAGAGCGATGTGAACCGTTTGCTCATGGAAGCGCAGGTCTTTGTGCTCTCTACCAACTTCGAAGCGTTGCCCATCAGCATCCTGGAGGCCATGCGCGCCGCGTTGCCGGTGGTGGCTACCGACGTGGGAGGCATTGCTGAGTCTGTGCGCCACGAGGAGACCGGCCTGTTGGTAAGCCGGGGAGACGTTGCCGGCCTGCGTGATGCGCTCGCCCGGCTGATCATCGGCCCGGCATTGCGCGTTGCGATGGGCGCCGCGGGACGGCGCCTCTGGAGCGCTCAGTTCACAGCCAGCGCCATGACCGCGCGCACCGTCGAGGTCTACAAGCGCGCGCTGGCCGCTTTTGAGAACTGAATCGAATATTCTAGCCCCCGGCTTGAGATTGACCCGTCGCCAGAACAGGGACAGGCTTGAGGTCTCTAAGCGTTCGGCGGAATTTCGTCGCAACGTTGCCCACATTGGATCGCGTAAGGCAAAGTTGTAATCATCGTAGCGCCATAGACCTCGGCGTGTTGACCCTCGAGATGAAGTATCAAAGCCCCTTTTGTCTGCTCGAACCTTTTCGCGTTCGTTGACAAAAGGGTCTCACCATTTGGTTTGTACAGTGTCACTCGCGGCATCGTGAATCCTCCCTGGCAGAACATTCTAGCCTGAATTTCTCACAGACCTGCCTCTCTCTACCGGTAACAAATGACGGGTGCCCCTCTGCCCGGTTTTGCCTGCCCCGGCGTGCCGTGGGGCAGATGTGGGATTCCACGGACCTCGACCGCCTGACTCTACAGGGTATAGAGGATCATGGACCCTGGGGATCGGTTGCAGTAGAGAAAGCTGCCGGATCAGCGCGGCGGAATCCCACATCTGCCCCACGGCACGCCGGGGCAGGCAAAACCGGGCAGATATGGGGCACCCGTCATTTGTTACCGGTAGAGAGAGGCAGGTTTGTGAGAAATCCAGGCTAGACCCTGGCCTGGAGAGTGTCGTCAGGTAGGAGTGGCTACTCGATTTCCTGCACCTTAACGATGAAATACTGGAAGGTGTCTCCCTTAGTCAGCAGCAATTGGTGGGGAATGTCGGCTGGTATGTGGACAATGTCGCCCTTCTTCAGCTTGGTTTCCTTGCCATCCTGTATCGAGTCACCCCGCACTTCGCCGGGCCCCGTGCTTTTGCCGTTGACCATTTTGCCGCCGCTGACCAGCGTTGCTTTGCCATCGACCACCACGTAAAAGTCGGCAAACTTCTCGTGCAGCTCGGCCTGTCCGCTTTTCGTGCGAAACGCCAGCATCGAGTAGTCGGTGGAATATTTCTTGACCGTCTCTGTGGCCAGTCCCGAAGCTTCGGCCTTCTCCTTCAGCTTCTTCTCCATACTCAGCAACTCATCTTGTGAATACACGTCCGGCGACGCCGCCGTCCCCGCTTCCTGCGCCAGCGAAACCCGCCCTGGAGCAGCCACTATGCCCATCGCCAACAAGATCACGGGAACTGCCCAACTCCTCTGTTTGCCTGTCATTCGGTCTATACCTTGTTCTTTCCTGCCGCGATGCGGCATGGGTGAGAAAAGCAGTTTACGCTTTCGCTGTCGCGCGTGTTTTAGCAATCACGTCAAGATACGCGCGAGCGGCGATGGTGATGACCTCCGGCTTGCCTTTCGCGATCGCCGCGACGTTGACCAGGTCCGCCCCCACGCCCAGCGCCGAGGCGCCGGCTTCCAGAAAGCTGGCGGCGGTCTCGAGCGTTACACCGCCCGTGGGCACCAAGCGCAAATAAGGAAACGGAGCTTTGAGCGATTTCAAATAGCTTGCCCCGCCCATCGCCGAGCAGGGAAATACCTTGACGAAATCGGCTCCTGCCCGCCACGCGGTGATCACTTCAGTGGGAGTCAATGCGCCGGGCAGCGAAACTTTGCCCCGCGCCTTAGACTCCTGAATCACGTCCATGTGGAGGCTTGGGCTCACCACAAATTCCGCACCGGCTTCGATGGTAGCGGCAGCCTCCGCACCATCCGTTACGGTTCCCGACCCGAGCAGCAGCCGGTTGCCGTAGACACGCTTCAGCTCCTTCAATACATCGATCGCGCCGGGCACAGTCATGGTGACCTCTATGACCGTGATTCCCCCCGCAACCATCGCCTCAACTACAGCCATGGCTTCGCTCGCCGAGCGAGCCCGCAAAACAGGAATGATTCCTGCTTCCTCCAATTGCTGCTGCACTTCCTTCGACATTCTCTTTTCCTTTGATCCCAGGGTCAGATGTTAACGGGCAATACGCGCGGAGCCACCCAGCATCACACGCTCCACTTCCGCGCGCGTAGCCATGCTGGTGTCTCCTGGGGTGGTCATGGCCAGCGCTCCGTGGGCCACTCCGCAGGCGACGGCCCATGCCGCGGGTTTTCCCATGAGCATTCCAAACACCAGGCCAGAGGCGAATGAGTCTCCCCCTCCCACCCGGTCCAGGATGTCGATATCCCGCTGCGGCACGTACAAGATCTCACTCTTGTAAATCGCCATGGCTCCCCACGCATTGCGCGAAGCCGTTTGCGCGGTGCGCAGCGTAGTGGCCACCAGCTTCAGATTAGGGTACGAATCGGCGACTTCGCGCAGCATGGCCTCGTAGCTGGCGACCGGCAACTCATCGAAATCTTCTTTCACACCTTCCAGCTTGATCCCCAGCATGGCGGAAAAGTCTTCTTCATTGCCAAAGAGAACATCCAGCTTGCTCACCAGGGCTCGATTCACCTCTTGCGCCTTCGCCTTGCCTCCGATGGATTTCCAGAGAGAGTCGCGATAGTTCAGGTCAAACGAAGTAATCGTCCCATACCTGCGGGCTGTATCGATCGCCTCGACGGCAACCTCCGGGGTGGACGGCGAGAGCGCGGCGAAGATGCCTCCTGTATGCAGCCAGCGGGACCCATTGCGCGGCCCCAGGATAGCTTCCCAATCGAAGTCACCGCGCTTGGCCTGGGAGATAGCGGTGTTGCCCCGGTCGGAGCAGCCGACGGCTGCCCGTACTCCATAACCGCGCTCAGTAAAGTTGAGGCCATTGCGCACCGTACGTCCAATGCCGTCGTAGGGAACCCAGCGAATCAGTGACGTATCGACCCCGCCCTGCAGGATGAAATCCTCCACCAGCCGGCCGATGGGGTTGTCGGCAAACGCGGTAGCGATGGCGGTGCGCAGGCCGAAGCAGCGGCGCAGTCCGCGGGCCACGTTGTATTCTCCCCCACCCTCCCAGGCTTGAAATTGCCGTGCGGTATGGATTCTGCCTTCGCCCGGATCGAGACGCAGCATGACCTCCCCTAAGCTCACACAGTCCCAACGGCTGGTCTCTGCGCCCTTGATTGATAACTCTTCCATTGGCCTCTTTCCTTATTTGCGTCGATTCCGTTGCGCCTATCGCGCGAACGGTATGAATCCCAGATCGTGTTGAATTCCCTTCACACAAGTCATCAGCTTATCGGCGATGGACGGAATCTTTTGCATGGTCACGCGAAATGAGGGGCCGGAGATGCTAACCGCGGCGACGGCCTCGCCGCGCCCATCGAGGATAGCCATTCCGGCGCAACGCACGCCCTCTTCCCGCTCTTCGTCGTCGACAGCGTACCCGCGGCGGCTGGTTCGATCCAGTTCTTTGAGCAACGCTTCCCGGCTGGTCATGGTACGCCGGGTAAATCTTTCCAGTTGCACCGCCTGCAACATCTCCTCCACCCGCGGCCGCGACATAGTTGCCAGCATCGCCTTGCCCACAGCCGTGCAATGGATAGGGCTGCTGGCTCCCACGCGCGAGATCATGCGGATGGTGCGCTCCGGCTCCTGCTTGTCGATATACACCATGTGCGTCTTCTCCAGGATGCACAAGTGGGCGGTCTCCTCGACCTCGGCGACCAGGGTCTTCAGGTGGAGTTGGGCGCGGTCCCGCAGATCGTACTGCTCGATGGCGCGGCTGCCAAAGTCGCATAACCGCAAGCCGAGACGAAACTTCGCCGCGGGCGTGCGCTCCACGATACGGTGACGCTCCAGCACCATGAGAAAGCGATGTGCGGTGCTCTTGTGCAGATCGAGGGCGGCGGCAATCTCGGCCAGCCCCATGGGAGCCGAGCTGGAGGAGAGTAGATCTAGCACCGCAAAGGCGCGATCGAGCGCCTGTAATTTGTAAACGCCGCTGCTTCCCTGTACCACATTGTGAGATGCCATGCCGTTTATTGAAAAAGTGAATCAGCGGGCATTCTGGCGTTCCGCTCCTGTTTTGTCAAGGTGTCCGCGGGATCTGGAGCCGCCGGGCGCAGGATGGCTTCGAATCTCAGCTCAGCAGATTTTGATCAGTCCTTCATCCGCCAATTGCGTCAGCAACTGGACGACATCACGCTCGATAACCCCGGGAGGAGCTTCGTAGCGACCGCTGAATTCCTCCACCAGGTCCGATACCCGGACCGGGGATACCAGCTTGCTCCAGATTTCACTGCCAATTTCACCCAATCCGTAACAGCGACTGCGCTCCAGGCTCATCAGCACGGTCTCACCGGCCACGTCCGCGGCCACGGGGTTGGGCATGTGACATACGATCGATGCCAGATTCAGCTCCGTCATGCTTAGCAATATACCCGGGTTCCCATGTTGACAATCTGCACCGCGGCGTGCCTCTGCTATTGTTTGAGGCATGCCGGCCCCCCGCAGCGATTCCCCTGCCACTCCCCCCGGGCAGAGGACTCTCGCCGCGCTTTCCGCGGATCAGTTGGGCGCCTCCAAGCGCCCCATTCTGGAATATGCTTCCAGCCTGATCCGCATAGCGCGCTGGCAGCTGTTGGCTGCCGTGCTCATCATGACGTTTACCTCCCTGACAGAAGGCTTGGGCGTAGCTCTGCTCTTCCCCATCCTGCAGGTAGCCGGTTTCAACCTGGCCAACCAGGGGCATGTTGGGCACTACACCGGCGAAGTTCGCGCCCTGCTGGTGCGAAGTGGACTGTCTCCGTCACTTTGGCTAGCCACCTTGCTGCTGATCTTCATGCTGCTCATGGCGCTGCGGTCGCTGTTCAGCCGGGTGCAGTCGGTGCTCACCTTTCGCACCGTGCTCACCTATGAACTGGCCCTCGGCAGGCGCCTCTACCAGGCCATCATCAACGCCGATTGGCCCTTCCTGGTCCGCCGCCGCTCCTCCGACTTTACCCATGCGCTTACCGCTGAGTTGGCCCGGGTGGCCACCTGCACCTACCTGCTCATCGGCACTATGTCCAACGCCATTCTCGCCCTGGTTTATATCGCCCTCGCGCTGAAACTCTCCGCAGGAATGACCTCCCTGGTGCTGGCCACCGGGGCAGTTCTGCTGCTGATCTCGCGCCGCTGGATGCGCGCTGTCCACGCCAGCGGGACCGCCGTTTCCGAGAGCGTGAGCGAAGTCTACGCGTCGGCAACGGAACACCTGCAGAATCTCAAAGCGATGAAGTTCTACGACGCGCAGAGCAGCGACCTGGCGATGTTTTCTTCGCTCCAGTCCGCGGCCCTGCAACAAAGCCTGGAGAACACCAGGAGCCAGGCAGCTGCGGCCTTCTGGTTCGAAGCCGGGTCTCTCCTGGTACTGGGTGGGATCATCTTCGCTTCGCTGCAGATTCTCAACGTAGCCCCAGCCTCCATACTTCTGTTGCTGGCGGTCTTTACCCGCCTTATCCCTCGCCTTGCTGCAGGCCAAAATCAGTTGCAGGCCTTCCTCAGCGAGCTTCCCGCCTTCGAAAACGTAATGACCATCTACCGTGAATGCGTGGCCAATGCCGAAGTTCCTGGCGCTGCCGGCCTGGGGCCCTCCCTGGCCCACGAAATCCGCCTGGAGCGGGTGGGATTCCGCTACGACGCGCAACGGCCCATGGTGCTCAAGGATCTATCGCTGACCATTGCGGCGGGAAAAATCACCGCCATCGTTGGCTCGTCGGGTGCGGGGAAAAGCACCGTCGCCGACCTGGTCAACGGCCTGCTTTCCCCCCTTACTGGGAGGGTTCTGGTGGACGGCGTCGAACTCACGGCGCAGACCGCCCGCGCCTGGCGCCGGCACGTTGGCTACGTCGCCCAAGACACCGTGCTCTTTCACGATACCGTGCGGGCCAACCTGCGCTGGGCCAAGCCGGAAGCCTCGGAAGAGGAGATGAGAGAGAGTCTCAGCCTGGCCGCCGCCGAGTTCGTGTTTGCATTACCGCAGGGGTTGGATACGACTGTGGGCGACCGCGGAATGCTTCTGTCCTATGGGCAGCGGCAGCGCATCGCGCTGGCTCGCGCCTTGCTGCGCAAACCCGGGCTGCTCATTCTTGACGAGGCGACCAGCAGTCTCGATCTCGACAACGAGAAGCGAATCCTGGATGCGATCGAACATCTGCAAGGCCGCACCACGATTCTGTTGATCGCCCACCGGGTTTCCGCCATCCAGCGGGCAGAAATGATTTACGTCCTAGACAACGGAAGCGTAGCCGAATGGGGCGACTGGCGCAGCCTCAGCAACAGGCCATCCCATCGCGTCGGCTCGCTCTTCCGCCTTCAGGATGTGCTGGCCTGAGCGACCCCCTACTCCTGGGCAAGACCCCTACTTTGGAGCGATCCAACCGCCAAACGGCGCGATGAGCTTGTCTGCTCCCTCGGGTCCCCACCCGCCAGGCTGATATTGGGTCACCTTCGAGTCGTCCAGTATCGGGTCCACGATGCGCCATGCCTCCTCGACGTAATCCTCGCGCGCAAACCAGGTCTGGTTCCCAGCCATGGCGTCGCCCAACAGCTCCTCGTAGGGCAGCATATTGTCTTCCCCGCATTCCTGGTCGGCAATTAGCTCGATCGGGCATCCCTGCAATTGGTCTCCCGCGGATTTGATTGAGGCTCCAATCGCGATCACCGGATCACCACTGATACGGAAGCGCACGTAATTGGCCGGCGGAGGCTCCGTGGAGAAGATCGCACACGGCGGGCGCAATTTAGCCACCACCTCGGTCTCCGTCTTGGGCATACACTTGCCCGCCCGGACGAAGAAGGGCACCCCTCTCCAGCGCCAGGAGTTGATGGACAGCCGCAGGGCCACATAGGTCTCGGTCTTTGAGTCCTTTTTGACTCCCGGCGTGTCGAGGTACCCGGTGTATTGCCCGCGAACCACATCCTCCGCGGTCAACGGCTGGATGCTCTTGAGCACCTTGACCCGTTCGTCGCGCAAGCTCTCGATGCTCAGCGTCGGCGGAGGCTCCATGGCAATGTTCGAGAGTATCTGCAGCAAATGGTTTTGCACCACATCGCGCACCGTCCCCACGGCGTCGTAAAAGCTTCCTCTATCCAGCACATCGAATTGCTCCGCCATCGTGATCTGCACGCTTTCCACGTAGAGGTTGTTCCAGATCGGCTCCAGAAAGGAGTTGGCAAAGCGAAAGAAGATCACGTTCTGCACCGTGTTCTTGCCCAGGTAGTGATCGATACGAAAAACATCTTCTTCGGGAAACACTTCGTGAACCGTCTTGTTGAGCGCGACCGCAGAAGGCAAGTCATTGCCAAACGGCTTTTCAATGACCACCCGCGCGCCCTGCGCCGAACCGGACGCCTTCAATTGTTTGAGAACCTCGCCGAAGAGGACGGGGGGAATGGCCAAATAGTGAATGGGATGTTTTGCGTCGCCTAGTTGTTTGCGGACATTGGCAAAGGTCTCTGCATCTTTGTAATCCCCGTCCACGTAGCGCAGCTTGTCCAGCAGGATGGGAAAGCCGGCGGGATCAAGTCCCCCATGCTTTTCCACGCTGTCCTGGGCTCGCTGCTTCAACTGTTCAAGGTTCCAGCCCGCCTTGGCAACACCGATCACGGGGCCAGTCAGCTTCCCGCGCTTTGCCAGTTTTTGCAGGGATGGAAATATTTGTTTATAAGCAAGGTCGCCGGTGGCGCCAAAAAAAACTACAGCGTCGGAGTACGGTTGATCCATTCGACTACTCTAATGCCTTCCGCCAGTCCAACGCACCCCTCAAAGGGGGCGGCGCAGAACCCTTCTGCTCTAAGGATCCACGGCGACGCAAAAACCTCGATTGGACTTTGTCCCCGCAAAAGTGGTTACGAAGTTGTTACTACTGGGTGCGCCCACACACGCGCAAAAGCCTGTATGGTTTGCCCAAACGGTGGTTTTCTGCAGAATGTTGATCTGGTTCCTCGGGGGAGGCTCCAGATGACGTTCTGGGAAAACCGCCGTTTGCCTTATTGGCCGCCGACGCGACCAGTCCGTCGGCGGCGCGGCATTCACCTGGAGAATACCGCGCCACCCTTTCGGCAAATTGTCAGATGACTCGCAAGAGCAACAGAATGATCACGATTAGGATGATCAGGCTGATGCCGCCGCCGCCGTAATAGCCGATCCCGGGCCCCAGGCGATAACCACCGAATCCGAAAAGTAACAGCAAAATGATGAGAATGATCAGCAGCATACTTTCTCCTTCGCGGCGAGGGATCCGCGTTCCACCTCGTAATAACCGCGTTGCGTGAAAGGCCTATTGCACGCGGGACTCCCAATCACCGTTTGCAATACAGCCCGATTTTGCAGCACCAAAACACTTAAAGAAGATTCAATCTTCTCCTTTTTGGATGTATGGGAGCCCCTCGGCTTGTGCCTTAAACGTGAGGCGATACTAAAATACCAGCTGACATACTGCGGGCTGCAGACGCAGTCGGCGATAAGGAAGGCGGACGACTGCGTTGAAAGCGCTCCTAAGTACAGGATTTCTCTTGGTTTTATGCGCTCTATCTGCGGTGGCGGAAAACCCCTCGCCCGGGTGCTCCTCCCTACAGCAGGCTAACTATCCGAAAGCTTCTATCTCCAACGGGCTGGTGCAAGCCGTACTTTACCTGCCGGACGCAAAGAATGGCTACTACCGCGCTTCGCGCTTCGATTGGTCCGGGGTTATCCCCTGCCTAGCCTATAAAGGTCACACTTACTTTGGCATCTGGTTTCCCCATTACGACCCGCTGCTGGCCGACGCTATTGCCGGCCCGGTCGAAGAATTCAGATCGAGCGACGGCGCTCTGGACTACGACCAGGCAAAACCCGGCGAGCCGTTCGTGAAGATCGGGGTTGGCGTGCTGCGTAAGTTGGACAATTCCGCCTACCAATTCATGTACACCTATCCGCTGATCGACGGTGGCAAGTGGACGGTCCGCGCCCGGCCCAGTGAGGTATCTTTCCGGCAACAGCTCCAATCGCCCATTGGCATCGCGTATGACTATGAGAAGACCGTCAGGCTCGACCCCAAGGAGCCCGTTCTCATCCTGCAGCACAGCCTGAAAAACACCGGCGCCAAGACCATCGACACGGAAGTGTACGACCACGACTTCTTCATGCTGGATGGCGCTCCGAGCGGGCCGGGAATGGTCGTTCGCTTTCCCTTTGCGCCCCAGGCGGAGAAATCGATGGAGCCGCTGGCTGGGATCGACGGTAAGGAAATCGTCTATCACCGGGAGTTGCAAGAGGGGCAGTACGTGGAAAGCTATCTGACTGGCTATTCCAGCAGCCCTTCGGATTACGACATTACCGTCGAGAACCAAAAAACCGGCGTCGGAGTCGAGCAAACTGGGGATGTACCTATGTCGCGGTTCAATTTTTGGTCCCCTCGCACCACCATTTGCCCCGAGGCCTATATTCACCTGGTGATCGCTCCGGGACAAACGGCGCATTGGAACATCCGCTATCGTTTTTATGCCAAGTAGCCGCGGAGACGTGGAGAACATGAGTCCAGGGAGGAGATGCAATTGAGCACGGATCTCGCAGGAAAAGGCGGTGGACAGGGCAAGGTAGCGATCATAACCGGGGCGGGCAGCGGCATCGGCCGCGCGGTCGCACTGGAGATGGCTGCGGCCGGATTTTCGCTAGCGTTGGCTGGGCGGCGCCTGGCGGAACTGGAAAAAACAGCAGCCATGGCAGGCGGCGACAATATGCACGTCGTATCCACGGACGTGCGCCAACCCGATTCCGTCCGTGCCTTGTTCGCCAGCACCCGGGAGAGATTCGGCCGGTTAGATGTTCTCTTCAACAATGCGGGTGTGAACACGGCAACTCCGTTCGAGGAGTTGAGCTACGAGCAATGGTGCGAAGTGGTGAACGTGAATCTTACTGGCTCCTTCCTCTGCGCCCAGGAAGCCTTCCGCGTGATGAAGGCCCAGCAGCCGCGAGGAGGGCGCATTATCAACAACGGTTCGCTTTCGGCCTATGTGCCGCGGCCGAACTCAGCTCCCTACACGGCTACCAAACATGCCATCAGCGGGCTCACCCGGTCCATCTCCCTCGACGGCCGGGCGTACAACATTGCCTGCGGTCAAATTGACATCGGCAATGCAGGCACGGAAATGAGCGGTAAACCAGGCACTCCCTCTCTACAGGCGAACGGAGAGATGATGGCAGAACCAAGAATGGATGCAAAGCGCATTGGGGAAGCTGTTGTGTACATGGCGAGCCTGCCCTTGGACGCGAATGTTCAGTTCATGACCGTAATGGCGACGAATATGCCATACATCGGGCGGGGTTAACGGGCCGCTGTGGCGCTAACTTTTGCAGGCTGCCGCCCGTGCATGAGAGGGCAAAAGAGTTTGCCGTGCGAAGCGGAAGAGAAACCGCAGGTCCCTCCACTGCGCTACGCTCCGGTCGGGATGACAATTCTGTGGGACCACAAATATCCATTCGTTTGACCGTCATTGGGGGCCATTTCCACGCAACAGAATTGTCATCCCGACCGGAGCGTACCCGGATTTCCTGTTACGCCGCACTCACCAACGCCCGCGTGTGCGGCTTTCTGTAAGGAAAGCCGCATGAAGTTCGCCAACGCCACCGAGCTCGACAGGAAATCCGGGGTAGCGCAGTGGAGGGACCTGCTGTTTCTCTTCCGCTTCTCACGGCTCATGTACGGGCTGAAGCCCGTACCCTTCACGGCCGAGCAGTCCCGCAACCTGTTTATGCCCTGGGAAACCGTAATGTGGAGAGGAAAGCGATGTCGCACTGCCGTTTGAAGCTTGGTCTGTTCCCTTTTCTGCTCTTGAGCCTTGTGCAGGGCGCTCACCCTCAAGACAGTGCCAAGATAACCGGGCCGCTGGTGGTCTCCAGCAACCCTCACTACTTTAAAGACGCAAACGGCAAGGCTCTCATCCTGGCCGGCTCGCAGACCTGGAACACGCTTCAGGATTGGGGCACCGGCGGATCCGCCCAGACCCTGGACTTCCCTGCCTTCGTAAAGTTCCTCACCGCCCACGGGCAGAACTTCACCCTGCTGTGGCGCGTGGAAATGCCGAAATTCTGCTCTCTGCCCTCCACCAGCAGCGCGCCCCCGGAGTTTACCGTGAGCCCGCAACCGTGGCAGAGGACAGGTCCTGGCAAGGCGACCGACGGTGGCTTGAAATTCGACCTTACCAAGTTCAACCAGGCCTACTTCGATCGCCTGCGGGCCAGGACCAAGGCGCTAAACGACGCCGGCATCTATGCCGGTATCTATCTCTTTACCGGAGAGTTCATCAACCTGTTCCGCTGCGCCAGCGATGGCTACCCTTTCACCGGCGCGAACAACATCAATGGCATCGACGATGGCTACACCAGCGGTCCCAAAGGCATGGCGTCGATGACCATGACGGCGCCCAACGACATCACCCGCTACCAGGATGCCTTTGTGGAGAAAGTAATCGACACCCTGAACGATTTGCCAAATGTGCTGTGGATCGTTTCCGAGGAAGCTCCGAGCAATACGAAATGGTTTAACTATTATGAGATCGCGCACATTCGAAAATACGAGGCTCAGAAGCCGCACCAACATCCGATCGGGTTGGCTGGACTTTTACCCTCGGGAGCGGCCACCGATGCGATTCTCTACAACTCCAATGCGGACTGGGTGGCGCCAAACAGCACCATTTCCCCAATCACCTCCTGCGGAAGCGGCACTCCGGCCTGCAAGGTGAACGTCAACGACAGCGATCACTCCTACTTCGGCGGCGCGTGGAAGGATACTCCACAGCAGGTTCGCAACTACGTGTGGAAGAACTTCGCCAACGGCAGCCAGGTGCTGTTCATGGACCCCTACCTGGTCTACTACCCGCGGGAGAACAGGAACCTGTGTATCTCTCCCACCAGGGGAATTTGCTCCGCTCCGGCCACGCGCTATGAAAACTTCAGAGATAATCTCGGGTACACGGTGAAATATTCCCGCAAGTTGAACCTGGTGAACGTGAACCCCCATCCAGCTCTCAGTTCCACCGGATATTGTTTAGTGCAAACCCCGCCGGCCGGCGCGGAGTACCTGGTGTACGCTCCTTCCGGCGGATCGTTTACCGTCAATCTGTCAGCCATGCCGCGGGCGAGAAGCCTGAAGGTGGAGTGGTTCAACCCGGCAACCGGTAAGACGATGGTCAAGCCTCCGATCCACTCCGGCTCCTCTGCCCAGCCATTCACCGCGCCGTTCAGCGGCGATGCAGTGCTCTACCTGGTGGATACAACCGGACATGCAAACTAAGATAGACATTCAATCCTCACCAGAAAGCAGGGCAATTCCTTTGTTGAAAGCGCAGATAAAAACACCGGCTCTCGTGGTCGATATGGACGCGATGGAAGGCAACATCAAGAAGATGGCGGCCTTTTTCGCCGAGGGTCCGACCCGGTTGCGCCCGCACTATAAGAACCACAAGTGCGTGGCCCTGGCCCGGCGGCAGTTGGCCGCGGGCGCCATCGGCATCACCTGCGCCACGCTGGGCGAGGCGGAGGCCCTGGCCAGGAACGGGATCACGGGCATCCTGCTGGCCAATGAGATCGCCGGCGCCACCGCGATCGAACGCCTGGTGCAGATCGCGCGCCTCACCGACATCATGGTGGGGGTCGACAATGAGCGGACCATCGCGGCGCTCTCCGCGGCATCGGCGCGCGCCAAGGTGCCGCTCAATGTGGTGGTCGACGTGAACACCGGGATGGGCCGTTGTGGAGTGCTCCCCGGGGAACCGGTCCTGGCTCTGGCCCAGCTTGCAGTGGCGCAGGGTTTGCGCTTGCGCGGCCTGATCGGTTATGAAGGGCATTGCGTCCGCTTGAAGCCTGGACCGGACAAGGTCAAGGCTGTACACGAGGCGATGGGCAAGCTGGTCGACTCGGCCAATCTGGTCCGTGCGCACGGCCTCCCGCTGGAAATTGTCAGCGCCGGCGGAACAGGAACCCATACCATTTCTGGCAGGTTTCCCGGGGTCACCGAGATCCAGGGAGGATCGTACATGCTGTGGGATACCGACTACCAAACCGTATGCCCAGAGTTCGAACTGGCCCTCAGTGTGCTGGGAACCGTGATTAGCAGAAGCGGCAACGAGCGGCTGATTCTCGACATCGGCTTGAAGGAGATCAGCGGCGAGCGCGGAGTTCCGGTGCTGAAAAATGCCGACGGCGCACGTCTGCGCAAGCTGAACGCGGAGCATGCCGTCGTCGATATCGTCGATCCCAACTTTCCCGCGCAGGTAGGCGACCAGTTGGAGATTTGGGCCCACTACAGCGATGCCACAGTCAATCTCCATCGCCATATGTATGGTCTGCGCGATGGGCGAGTGGAAGAGACGTTCCTCCTCGAGAGTTGAGCAGCTAATGAATGTTTTGCCCGATTTCCTCGAAGACGCCATCGATCTGCACGTGCACAGTGCTCCGGACGTGGACGTGCGGCGCTTCAACGATCTGGATCTGGCGCGCGAGGCGGAGCGCGCCGGTATGGGCGCCATCCTTATCAAGTCTCATCAGAACTCCACGGTGGAGCGCGCCTGGCTGGTCTCGAAGGTGGTCACCGGCATTGAGGTCTTCGGGGGGCTGGTTCTGAACGAGACGGTGGGCGGGCTGAACGTTGCCGCGGTGAAGCTCGCGCTTGCCATGGGCGCGAAGGAGATCTGGATGCCCACGCGGTCCGCGCTGAATCACCGTTTGTTTCACGGGGATTCGGGCGGCATTACCGTTCTCGATGCCGGCGGCGGCCTGGTTCCGGCAGCGCAAGCCATTCTGGAAGCAGTGGCGCAGACCGATTGCATCCTTAGCACGGGACACTTAAGTCCGCGCGAGGCGGTCGTGCTGATCCACCAGGCGCGTCAATGCGGGGTGAAGAAAGTGCTGGTGACTCATCCCGAATGGGCGCCTACCTTCTATCCTTTCCAACAACAAAAGGAATTGGCAGCGATGGGCCATGTCTGGTTCGAACGCTGCTTTGTTTCTACCACCCATCTTTGCGGATGCGTGCCCTTCGCGGTGATTGAACAAGCGATTATCGAAGCCGGTGTGGAGACCACCATCCTCTCCACCGACCTCGGCCAGCCACAGACACCTCCGCCGGCGGAAGGCTTGCGGCTCTACGCAGAGCGGTTGCGCAGTTCGGGTTTTTCTGTCGATCACATCCGTCAGATGATGTGCGACAATCCGGCTCACCTCCTATCCGCGAAGGGGCCAGTTTGAAAAAATTCAAGGGTGCCTTGATCGGGTGCGGGTTCTTCTCCCAGCATCACCAGGCGGCCTGGCCCCGCATACCCAATGCCGAAATCGTAGCCGCTTGCGATCTATCGATCGAAAGGGCCCGGGCCGCGGCCCCGCGAGCTTATACCTCAGTCGAAGAGATGCTGCAGGTGGAAGAGCTGGACTTCGTCGATATTGCCACTCGTTCGACCACGCACCTGGAGCTGGTCTCGATGGCGGCGGAGCAAGGGCTGGCGATCATTTGTCAAAAGCCCATGGCGCCGGACTGGGATACTGCTCGCCGCATGGTCGAGATCTCTGAGAGGCGTGGCGTCCGGTTCATGATTCACGACAACTGGCGGTGGCAATCCTGGTATCGCGCTGCCGCCGCATTCATTGCCCGGGGCGATATTGGAACCCCGCTGGCTTATGGATTCCGCACCCGGGTCAGCCATGGCGCGGGCGATGAGCCTTATCCGAAACAGGCATATTTTCGTCAGCTACAGCGTTTCATGATCGATGAGGTGCTGGTGCACCACATCGACACTGCACGTTTCCTCTTCGGAGACATTGCTTCCGTCTATGCGGAGGGCGCACGAAGAAACCCTCGCATCGCCGGCGAGGACCATGTGATCCTGACGCTGCGGCACCTGCATGGTGCGCTGGGGTGGGTTGAGGGTCACAGCTTCATGAAGCACGACGACACCCGGTCGACCCTTGACGAGGCTACCTTCGAGGGAGACGCAGGATCAATCCGAATCAACAGTCTGGGCGAGATCTGGTCTGGAGAAGAGAGAATCTGGCGCGATTCCGGCGTCGGATACCGTGGTGACAGCGTTTATGCCACGCAGCTCCACTTCATCAAATGCCTGGAGAGCGGGCATCCTTTCGAAACCGAAGCCCATGACTACGTGAAGAAGACATTTGCCGTAGTCGAAGCAGCCTACTTGAGTATGGCTTCGCATCGCGCGGTCGAAGTCGCCGAAATCCTCCAGCGCTGACTCCCATTTATGACTCGGATTCCGCAGCTTCGCTGGTGGATTGCCGGCCTTCTGGCTTGCGCCGCCGCGCTCAGCTATCTCGACCGGCAGAGTTTTCCCGTCGCCAGCATTGAGATTCAAAAGCATATTGCGGTTTCTGACCAGCAATACTCAGTGCTGCAGATGCTTTTTCTTCTTGCTTACTCCGTGATGTATGCAGGTGGGGGCAAGATCGCGGATTGGCTGGGGACCCGTAAGGGCTACTCGATCCTGATCTTATTTTGGTCCGTTGCCACTGGCTTGCACGGGCTGGTGAGCAGTGTCTTTGGGCTGGGGATTGCGCGGTTTCTGCTGGGGCTGGGTGAAGGCGGCGGATTTCCCTGTTCGTCCAAAGCTATCTCCGAATGGTTTCCGGCGGAGGACCGGGCACTCGCTTTCGGCATTTTGAATACTGGATCAAGTCTAGGAGCCGTGATTGCGCCTCCTCTCATTGCGCTGATTATCATTACGCTCAACTGGCGGTGGATCTTCTTTTTGACCAGCGCAGCGGGCCTGGTCTGGGCTCTCGTCTGGTGGCTCTTCTACAATCCTCCGGCGGAAGAGAGCTTCATTACTCCGGAGGAGCTGGAGCATATTCAGCAGTCGCTAGCGAGCGCTCGTCTCGCCGATGAGGCCGCGGCGAAAGACCGCCTCTCCTGGATTGATTTATTCAAATACCGGCAATTGTGGGTCTTGCTGGCGGCGAAGTTTCTCACCGATGCGGTATGGTTCTTCTTCATCTTCTGGCTGCCCAAGTATCTCGGCGACGTGCGCCACCTGAACATAAAGCAGATTGGTTACTACGCCTGGATCCCCTATGCCCTGGCCGGCGCTGGGAGTTTTACTGGTGGCTGGCTAAGCAGCATGCTGGTCCGGCGTCACCTGACAGTCAATCTGTCGCGCAAGATATGCCTGGGGCTGAGCGCTGCGATGATGCCGATATCGCTACTGATCGCAAAATCTCCTCTGGGCTGGGCTCTGGTTATCTTCAGCATGGCTCTCTTTGCACACCAGTTTTGGTCCACTATCCTGCAGACTCTCGCAGCCGATATCTTTCCTTCCGCAGTCGTCGGTTCGGTCGCCGGGCTGATGGGCGCAGTGGGCTCCTTCGGAGCCATGCTCTTCGACCTGATGGTGGGCTCGGCTCTCACTCATACCCATAGTTATTCGCTGGTGCTGCTCTCCGCGGGCTTACTGCATCCCATCGCATTCCTGCTCGTTTTGTTTTTGATTCCCAGAATCGAGCCTGCCGCGACCGCGTGAAATTCTGTCCTGACCACAACCGAAAGAAACCGCAGGTCCCTCCACTACGCTTCCACGGCTCGCCGGGACAGGTCGCTCCGGTCGGGATGACAATTCTTTTGCAGGGTCAAGATTTTTCGTTGAAGGCACTTGCGGACACAACAAAATTGTCATCCCGACCGGAGCGTACCCGGATTTCCTACTAAGTGGCACTCATCAACAACCACGTATGCGGCTTTCCTTAGGGAAAGCCGCATTCACTCCGCCAACGCCACCAGTCGCAACAGGAGATCCGGGGGAGCGGAGTGGAGGGACCTGCGTTTTTTTCGGTTTGACCGTCCCGCTGTTTGGCACATGGGTAGTTATTCTGGTTTGTCACCAAACTCTGGAGACCAAACTCTAATTCGCATTGCGAAGTGAGCTCCTAGTGGCGGCCATGTGCTCCTTTAACCACTGGAAGGAGGAAACAGGTGAGCACGCCATTTACATGTGGAAGGACTCGCATGCAGAATTTGCCGACTGTCTGATCAACGCGCGCAACCGCCGACTAGGGTGTCGCGCCACCGCGACATTCGATCGCAGGGCGCTGAAGCTTCCCGGATTCATAGAAGCTTGACGCACAGCGAGGCGCTATCGTCTGTCATCTCGCCGCCTGTCCCGCCTTGCCGTGGAGCGTGCCGACTCGCCATGGCGCGTTAAAGAGAAATGAACGACGTTAGCTCGGTTTGGGGGTTGGCTGTCATTTCGTCTACCGCCTTCCCGGGTTGCCACCAAGCCTTGCCCCCTGGACGGGTGCCCCTCGAGAAGTCAGACTGGATTGGCCTTATGAAATGCGCTGGCAATACCAACGCGCTTCATGAGTGTCAATCCAGTCTCTGCCGTTTTTTGAGATGAGAAAGATCGATTGATCCGCCCCTTGGGGCGTGCCCGGGCAACGGCTCTGGTTGCGGTTTGATTTCAGGAATGCGGTGTTCCCGTCTTGGTTTCCCCTTGAGGTGCCGGCTAAGTCCTTTGTTTTACGAAGATGGTCAAATTTTAATTTTTCCCGCCCCCATAAGCTGTTTAGGAGACCGATATTTGCCGCACGATGTGCCGCGGCTCATTCGAGGAGCAGAATCTCAAATCATCGGAGTCCTGGTTGGGACGGTATTACAGCTCGGTTTTACCGTCCAGCGTTCTGGGAAAAAAAGATGTGGAAGAAGGGTAGGGGAACTACGGAAATGAAGAGTTTCGGGGACAACGACCTAGTTTTCGGTGGGGGTCTCATCAATGTGATCGATGACCAGGGCCGGGTAAGAACGTTTGGTCTTTTCAGTTTGAGACCTAGCTGTCTGTTGACGGCGTCGAAGACGGAGAGGGCGCCATTGGGGTCGGAGGCGTTAGCCCTTTCGGTGTACAGATTCTTGTTCACATGAAAGGAGGATTGAGCCACAGCTGACGATACGGTGTTGATGCTAGCCAGATCAATTTTCCCAATGGCAACGTAGACTATACCAAGGTTCATGACCAAGTGGTGGCCATCGATCCCACCAACATGACCGTTACCTTGAATCTGATCAACGGCTTCAGCTTCGGCCGCCCGGTTTGGTACCTATCCATGGATGCCAGCAACACCCTAGCAGCAACAATCGAGCACAACACCTATGCACCACTGATGAATATGCTTCTCCTTGGATGACGACAGCTTCGGCAGCCCGATCGAGCGCATATTTATCGCCACCAATGGCACGGAAGGGTGCGACAATCCTCAGCGTCAAGGGCTGTCAGCTGACCTGGCGGATGGCCACAGGCCGAACAATACTCTAGGCGGGATTCCCACGCTCGCTCTCGACTATAGTCCCGCATGGAACGCACAGTTGTATACCTGGACCGACGATGCTATTTCTAAGGGCTACCGCCAGCAACTTCGCGAGGAGTTCCAGATTCTCACCTACGCACAAGACGGTCTAATCACCGGATTTCGTGCTGGAACAGCATTCGGCAGCTCTGGTTTCTCAATCAACTGCCCGAGCCAGGGAAAACGGTGTTCGAGCAGCGCGAGAACCATTTCGACAAAGCTTTGGGGTTGGGTTTCGTTGTTGTCCATCAAGGCTCCCGCGTGCAAGCGAGCATGCGCCTGAGTTGCGTCCTTTTTCCAGAACTCGACTCGTCGGGCATCCCGTCCTCCGCCCTGTGGACTACATGACGAGAGCCGATGGATTCTCTGTATTTTCAAGGCTCGGGCATAACCAGCTCAACTCCGAGGCGTGAGCAAAGCTCTCGCGGAGTAGTTCGGCCTGCCCTTCGGCTGTTAGCGTGGTTTTTTTAAAGGCTTGCGTCACTGCTTCTGCTACAGGGGCGCCGGCACGCAACGCCCTCAACAGCAGGAAGGTTTCTCGTGCGATCCGGCGATAGTACACCGAATCCTCGAAGCGATGAACGGCAAGGTAAACGCGCTGCCGCTTCATTGCTGGGAGTCTCATCCGAGTACACATTCCACGCTGAGTCGCCGCACTGCTTACAATGTCGGTCTCAGGCGTTCCTTTTTTTACCGCAAGCACGAGAGTGTCCACCGGATAGCTCAGTTCAAGCAGCTGAAGATGGGGTTGCAGGAGAAGCCTTGAGTCTGGCCCGACCGAGCCGGCATATTCAGCCGTAACCGGGTCCAAATGTTTCCCATCAAAGGCTTCGACGTACGCCCACTCAAGCCTCGCAACATCGACCGCGAGACGGTGACGCCTTCCGGTGAACTCGGGATGCGCATCGAGGAATGCCGGGAGCGTCGAACCGAGATCCCGCAGGGTCCAGGACATGGAAGGGTTCTCGGCGAGGTAAGCCAGGATCAACGCGTCGAACCGCTTCGGCCCCAGTAAAGCATTGAGGGTTGGGAAATCCTCGGAAACCGCCCTGATGAGGCGGAACCAGTACTGACGGTTGTAGATCTCCAGGCGCTCGAAAGAGGAGAGGCGCGGGTTCGGTGCAATGTAGCTCGTCGCGATCTCCTCTGTCGATCCACCATTCTCGGTGGTCTTCTGCATCTCGTAATCCGCAGTCAATGGCCTACGGACATCTTCGGCCATACGCCGCTGTAATTCGAGCAGGGTCATAGGTAGGCCTCCTTGGCCAGCGTAAATTCCTGCGGAATAGGGGATTCTCTCGCGAGAAGAAAGCGGTTGGCCTTGAGCGCCTCGGCATGCACCTCTTCAAAAGAGGGGATATTATCATCCCACTCAAGCAGTGTGGCGGTTGGACCGCAACGCTCAATGGCGCGCTGGTAGAGCTTCCAGACGGGATCGAGGACCGGGTGATCGTGCGTATCGAGGATGTACTTCTCGAACTTCGAGTGGCCTGCGATATGGATCTGTGCAACACGTTCCGCAGGGATGCTGTTAACGTACACCATTGGGTCGAAATCGTGATTCTGGGAAGAGACATAGATATTGTTGACGTCAAGAAGAATCCCGCAATCGGCCGCATGAACGACCTCACTCAGGAACTCCCACTCGGTCATCTCCGAGTCGTGGTACTCGGCATAGCTGCTGACGTTCTCCACGGCTACAGGAATCTCAAGGTAATCCTGAACCATGCACACGCGTTCAGCAGTAGTACGGATGGCTTCAAACGTGTAAGGAAGAGGAAGGAGATCATGCGTGTAGCGGCCGTCCACGCTGCCCCAGCAAAGATGGTCGGACAGCCAAGGGGTCTTGGTCCGCTTCGTCAGTTCCTTGACCCGCCTTAGATGGTCACGGTTCAACGGCTGCGCACTGCCAAAGTACATGGACACGCCATGTTGAACGACTCGATATTGATCGAGAGTCTGGTCAAGAATTCTCAGTGGCCGCCCACCATCGACCATGTAGTTCTCCGAGATAATCTCGAACCAATCGACTATCGGTTTCTTTGAGAAGATGTGGTCATAATGCGGCACTCTCAGACCGATGCCGACGCCATAGTCGGTATATCCATTGAAACGATTGGCTGGCATGTATGCTCCGCGGACGATGATCAAGAAGAAGGGTAGGAGGTCTGTGAGGAGCCAGACCTCCTAGGCGGGGTTGAGGTTAGCTCTTGGGGGGCTTGGAGCCGTCTGTCGCGCAAGCGCCTTGCCCCTTGCAGGAATTCTTCCCCCGATGCGCCTTGTCGCCGCCGCCCTGGCCTTTGCAATCGTTTTGCCCCTTGCAGGAGTGCTTGGGAAGCTCCTTCTCCGAGGCAACCATCACACCGGCGACTGCCGAGGAGCTTGCGGTTGCTTGCGATTGGCCGGAAATGGGTTGGGCGTTGAGGCGCGCGGTCGTGCCGCCGAGGAGGCCGGCGAAAGCGGCGGCCAGAGCGAGGTTGCTTACTGTAGTGGTTTTCATGAAGAGTTCCTTTTTTCGGTTGGTCCAGGCGGTGTGCCTGGAAGTTGAGTTTGACCCGCTATAGCTGGCCGGAAACTGGTGTCGAGGTTCTCTTTCCCCGCCGCATGTTTGAGGCTTGAACCAACGGTTGGTTACAGACCGCCCTGTAAATTCAGAGAGGCATCGTGGCGGCGCCAACGATTGCTCCCTGCAGCGGCTCCTGCGCAAACAGGATTAGGTGATGCCCTGATCCACCGCCAAGTTGAAAGCCATCAGGCAGGGGAACATGAATGGACTCTTCTGCGTCGTCCTTAACTTTTGCCACGCGCGTCAGCGAACGAGCGACAGACACATGCTGAAGGAGCCTGCCGCTATTTTCTCCGCGTAGAACATTCGATCGGTCGGTGTCATCCGTAAGAACCGCGACGATATCGAGAGGCTTCGACTGATGGCCCGTAAATGCAAACCTCACATCCACTCCAGAGTCGGAGGCAGTGGAGGAAATAATACGCAGAGCGAGATGGTCTCGCCGAGCATCGTCACGGAGAGCGCGCTCAAGAGCCCCGCGGTTGCTGCCTACGAACTGATCACGTCCATTCACGACCATTTGTGGCGTGTAGGGCCCTTCGGGGGAAAGCCGTGAGGTGTACACACTCTGCCTGTCCGTAAACACTGGAGCGGAATACGGATCTTTCCAGCCGAGATTGTTCCAGTACGTTACGTGCTCGCTGATGCCCAAAATCAACTGGCCGGCGCTCGTTTGCTTCAAGTTGATCTCGCGCAGCAGAGCATCGGCCGGAGGGCAGCTTGAACATCCTTCTGATGTGAAGAGCTCCACGACCGCTACGGAAGCAGGCCTTTCTGGGCCTGCCCCGCCAGGCGCAGCGAAACACGTAACCGCGCTGATCCCGAGGAGTGTAAACGAAAGAGCAAGTAAGGAACGAAGCTGCATGGATCTGCCTCCAACTGAACGTTTCTTATCTGACACAGCGACTCTCAGACGGTTACAGAGGTGATTTTCGAAGATGAGACTGTAACCGAACTGAGCCGTAGGTCTCTAACCATGAGACAAGAGGTCCTCGCGCTGAGGAGCGAGGCGCCATACCAAGGAAGAAATCATGAGTCAGCTTCTACATGCCTATCGCCGAATCATTTCAGTATTCTCCTCACTGCAGTCTGCCATGCTGCTGGCCGTCAGGCTCTATTGGGGATTTCAGTTTGCCCAGACAGGCTGGGGCAAGCTTCACAACCTACCCAGGATCACGGCATTTTTCGCGAGCCTCAATATTCCCTTTCCAGGCTTCAACGCTCCTTTCATCGCTATGCTGGAGTTCACGGGCGGCATCCTCCTTATGCTCGGATTGTTCTCGCGTCCGATCGCATTTCTTCTCGCCTGCAATATGTTCGCGGCCTACTGGACAGCCGATCACGAGGCACTCGTCTCGATCTTTTCCGATCCAGGTAAGTTCTACGCTGCCGACCCGTACACGTTCCTGTTTGCCTCGCTCATGGTTCTGATCCTTGGTGCGGGTCTATATTCGGTTGATACTCTCGTCGCCAGATATCTAACGCGTCGAAGTAACGCGTGCCTAGGGTGCTGCGTGCCCCAGACCGACAAAAGGGTAGGTGCGGAGTTCCTGGCTCGATGAGCGAGTCAGTTTTCATCATTTCCGAACTTCCAAAGCGGACGAGAAGGAGAGTAGAGATGGGCAAGTTAGATGGTAAAGTGGCGGTGATTACCGGAGCAACCTCCGGAATGGCGCTGGCGTCGGCCAAACTGTTTGTCGAAGAGGGTGCACACGTCTTCATCACGGGCCGGAGGCAAGACAATCTGGACAAAGCGGTCAAAGCGATCGGACGCGATGTGACCGGAGTGCAGGGCGATTCGGCGAAGTTGGCTGATCTCGATCGACTCTACGAGACGGTCAGGCGGGAGAAGGGCTATATCGATGTTGTGTTTGCCAGCGCCGGTCATGGCGGCCGCGCGCCGCTGGGGGAGATCACAGAAGAGCAGTTTGACAGCATCTTTTCCCTGAATACCCGCGGAACAGTCTTCACGGTGCAGAAGGCGCTTCCCATGATGCGGAATGGCGGATCGATCATCATGAACGGATCGATAGCTCACCTCAAGGGCATGCCGGGGCTTGGCGTTTATGCGGGAAGCAAGGCGGCTCTGCGGTCATTCGCGCGATCGTGGGCGGTGGAACTCGCAGAGAGCAGGATTCGCGTGAACGTGCTCAGCCCGGGACCGATCGCTACCAACGCTCTCGCGAACGCCCCTGCAGAAGCGAAGGAGTACTTTCTGTCAGCCATTCCTCGCAAGGAGTTCGGACGCTCGGAGGAGATCGCAACGACGGCTCTGTTTCTCGCTTCCGACGACTCCAGCTTCGTGAACGGCAGCGAGATCTGTGTTGATGGCGGATTAGCACAGATCTGATTATCGACAAAACGACAAACAGGTATAGCCGAAACGCCACGTTCTGACTGGCTATAACGAACTAATGATCGGGTTGGGACTTGTAGTTGGCGTTCTGACCTGCACCGCGAGCGGGTTCGGCATCACGGTGACGGCGCTCCTGCTGGCGCTAGCCGGTTACTCTGGGCCGCATGTCGCCCTATGGCGGTTTTTGGGCGCCTCGCGCCAGTGGTTCGTTCTTATCACGTGTTTCGCTGCATTCATCATCGGCGAACCCGAACCGCGGTGGTCGCTCATGTCGCGCCTGCGCCGTTGGTTGCAACAATGCCTTGGGGGGACATTAGTGTAACCAAATTCACTTCCGGTTCTCTAACGATTCGAGGCGGGAGTGCCGTTCCCGGCTCAGCCTTCTGCCAAAGAGACACTCATATCTCGAGGACGGTGAGTACAGCCCGGTAACCATGGAACGGCACTCCTCAACTCGAACCGAAGCCGAAATGATTGCCGCCATTTTGGCTGGGGATACGCAGCTTTACCACGAATTGATCCATCCCCACGAGCGCTGCGTGTATTTAATGGCCTTGTCTCTTATGAAGAACGAGGCGGATGCGGAGGATGTCGCACAGGAGGCATTCCTGAAGGCCTTTCGTAACCTATCCACATTTAGGGCGGAATCCAAGTTCGGCACCTGGCTCATCAGCATTACACTCAATGAGGCGAGAAGCCGACTTCGGCGACAGAGGATCGTTCGCATGGAATCGCTTGACGATCCTCCCGATGGCGGAGGAGTTGTGTCTCCGGCTTTGCTCCGGGACTGGCGCGAAATTCCTTCGGAAGTTGTGGAGCGGCAGGAGATTCGTCAGATGCTTCGTGCCAGTTGTAACCTTTTCTCTTTCCCTCAATCATATGAGGGCTTTCGCTCAATCAAGCCGATGCTCTGAAGATTGAGACCAGGGCCAGCAATGGACCGAAGAGGGCCAGAGGAAGTATCTCTGGTCCACACCACATGAACCAATAAATTGGGAGAAGACATGGACCTTTTTGCAATATCAGCCACACTGGAAGCACGACCGGGTAAAGAAGGTGAAGTCGAAGAGTTCCTGAAATCCGCGCAACCATTGGTTATGGAAGAAGGAGGAACGACGACATGGTTTGCCTTTCGCATCGGACAGGCCACGTTCGGTATCTTCGATACATTCGCGAATGAAGCCGGACTGCAAGCGCATCTGAACGGCGCGATTGCCAAGTCACTCTTCGCCAAAGCTGAAGAATTATTTGCTAAATCACCGCAGATTCAGCAGGTAGAGATCTTTGCGGCCAAGCCGCTTTAGGTCGTTTGGATGATCACCACAGCGCATCAGATCGCGCCCCGTCTTCAAGATCATCGGAGTGATGAAACAGAATTCATGCACGAGCCTGTAACCTTTCCTCCCGTGGCCTCTCGAATAGCTGCGCACAAAGCGGATTGTGCTCCAGCGCTGCCTTCGCCGGCAGCGTCTGGATCTTTTTTGAGCGCAAATCCTCACCCTTCCAAGGAGTAGCAAATGTTGAAAGCAATTCGTGGCCTGTTGACCATCGCGCTCAGCGTTGGAGCAATTACCTCAACCATGTATGCCGCTGAGAACGTCGCCGGTTCCTCTTCAACCGTCTTCGTCATGACGAATGACACTGTCAAAAACGAGGTGCTCGCCTATCAGCGTCAACGGGATAATAGTTTCGCTTTGAGGGGGAGCTTTGCAACTGGTGGCCGCGGGAGCGGAGGTACCACTGATCCATTGCAGTCGCAAGGTTCACTCACTCTCAGCGGTAATCACAACCTGCTGTTCGCTGTCAACGCAGGCAGCGGCACCATCTCCAGCTTCCATCTCCTCGGCGGTCTGCCCATCCTCGTCGATCAGGAGACCACTGGCGGCGCCTTCCCCGTCGCGGTCGCAGAACACAACGGCACAGTCTACGTCCTCAATGCGGGCGGAAATGGAGCCATCGTAGCCTTCCGCGCCGATGGGCTCGGTCACCTCTCCCAGATTTCCAACTCCACCGCGCTTCTCACTGCCACGAACTCTGGCGGCTCTTCCATCTCCGTTAGCCCGAACGGCCGGACACTCGTCGTCATCGAAAAGGCTCCCGAAAACATCGACATATTTCCCATCAACCCAGACGGAACCCTTGGGACAGTGGTCACCACTCACAGCGTAACCGCCGGTATCTTTGCTACCGTCTTCACACCGGGTGGCCAACTGATCGTCTCTGAAGACCAGCCTAACGGAACGGACGTTTCCAGCATCTCCTCCTACACCATCAACGCCAACGGCACCATTACCGCGATCAGCCAGAGCATTCCTTCTTTTGGTGACGGTAACTGCTGGAACGCCATCACTCCGAATGGCAAGTTCGTCTACGCTGACAACTCCGCCACTTCCACGATCGCTGGCTTTTCTGTCGGCTCCAACGGTGCCCTCACTCCGATCGGCGGAACGATTGTCGCTTCCTACCCCGCAGCCACTATTAATCTCGATATGGTCGTCAGCGGCGACGGCAATTACCTCTACACGCTCAACTCCGGCACAGGTTCTGTCGGCATCTACAGCATCAATTCCGATGGCACCCTCAGCAACCCAGGTGACATCGAAGGCTTACCAAAGACCGTAGGCTTCAACGGTATCGCTGCACTGTGATTGCAATGGGCTTAGGCCCGTTGGCGGCCCACGCAGGTAAGTTCCCTTGCCTGCGTGGGCTGCGTCTCCTCAACGAGCGTCTCCCTCGATATTTCTATAGCGCTCAGGAAGAATCATGTATCCGGACTGACACAATCGAGTCCCCGGAGTACAGGCGTTTTCGTTTACCTTCGGATGACTGCCCGAGCGTGCAACATCTGGCTAAGACAGGTTCCCGGATTACTTGATAGCACGTCAAGCGGCACTTCAGCTCACCCCCCATAGGGTAGTCCAGAGTTTTTATCACTATCGTGCCACTGGAGGAAATGATGGTTGCGATTGAGGTGGAATATCAAGGAGAGCTGCATTTTTCGTTGAGGGCACTTGCGGACACAACAAAATTGTCATCCCGACCGGAGCGTACCCGGATTTCCTACTAAGTGGCACTCATCAACAACCACGTATGCGGCTTTCCGTAGAGAAAGCCGCATACACTCCGCCAACGCCACCAGTCGCAACAGGAAATCCGGGGGAGCGGAGTGGAGGGGCCTGCGTTTCTTTTCGGTTTGACCGTCCCGCTGTTTGGCACATGGGTAGTTATTCTGGTTTGTCACCAAACTCTGGAGACCAAACTCTAATTCGTATTGCGAAGTGAGCTCCTGGTGGCGGCCATGTGCTCCTTTAACCACTGTAAGGAGGAAACAGGTGAGCAAACAATAGGCGATTGCTTCCCAATTTGCCTGGGCATTCGTTCCTTACTACAATGATGTAAGTAAGGATTCGGGGGATCGCCATGAGCACGGAGGCAACACTCACGAGCAAAGGGCAGACGACAATTCCGAAGCCGATCCGCGACCGTCTTGGGATGAAGGCCGGAGACAGAATGACGTTCACGTTGATGCCGGACGGCGTTGTGGTCATGCGAGTGAAGAACAAGCACGTGTCGGACCTGGCAGGACTTCTCCGTAAGAAGGGCAGGAAGGCCGTGCCCATTGGGCAACTGTCGCGCTGATGCTCGGCATTGACACCAACATCCTCGTTCGATACCTGGTCGGTGATGACCGGTCCCAGTATGAACGAGCCCGGCGATTGATCCATCGCGAAGAAAACATCGGCGAACCGGTCTTGGTGAGCTTGTTGGTGTTGTTGGAGATGGAGTGGGTATTGCGCAGCCGGTACGAATTGACAAAGCCCGACATCGTCGCGGCACTTTCTTCCTTACTGCAGACGGCTGAAGTCGTCTTTGAGGATGAGCCCTCTGTTGAGCACGCCATTTACATGTGGAAGGACTCGCATGCAGAATTTGCCGACTGTCTGATCAACGCGCGCAACCGACGATTAGGGTGCCGCGCCACCGCGACATTCGATCGCAGGGCGCTGAAGCTTCCCGGATTCATGGAAGCTTGACGCACAGCGAGGCGCTATCGTCTGCCATCTCGCCTGTCCCGCCTTGCCGTGGAGCGTGCCGACTGGCGATGGCGGGTTAAAGAGAAATGAACGACGTTAGCTCGGTTTGGGGGTTGGCTGTCATTTCGTCTACCGCCTTCCCGGCTTGCCACCAAGCCTTGCCCCCTGGACGGGTGCCCCATGTTCGAGAAGTCAGACTGGATTGGCCTTATGAAATGCGCCGGCAATACCAACGCTTCATGAGAGTCAATCCAGTCTCTCCCGTTTTTTGAGATGAGAAAGATCGATTGATCCGCCCCTTGGGGCGTGCCCGGGCGACGGCCCTAGTTGCGGTTTGGTTTCAGGAATGCGATGTTCCCGTCTTGGTTTCCCCTTGAGGTGCCGGCTAAGTCCTTTGTTTTACGAAGATGGTCAAATTTTAATTTTTCCCGCCCCCATAAGCTGTTTAGGAGACCGATATTTGCCGCACGATGTGCCGCGACTCATTCGAGGAGCAGAATCTCAAATCATCGGAGTCCTGGTTAGGACGGTATTACAGCTCGGTTTTACCGTCCAGAGTTCTGGGAAAAAAAGATGTGGAAGAAGGGTAGGGGAACTACGGGAATGAAGAGTTTTGGGGACAACGACCTAGTTTTCGGTGGGGGTCTCATCAATGTGATCGATGACCAGGACCGGGTAAGAACGTTTGGTCTTTTCCAGTTTGAGACCTAGCTGCCTGTTGACGGCGTCGAAGACGGAAAGGGCGCCATTGGGGTCGGAGCTGTTGGCGGCATCTCCGGCGGTGGGAAGCATCTTATCGGCGGAGCTGAAGCTGAGCGTGAAATCATAGGAGCCCTTCAGACCTGTGCCGTCTATCACCGTGTTGTAGATATAACCGTTGGCTACGTGCTGGAGCTCGTCGCCGATCTGGGCGATGGTCATGTTCTGGCAGGAGAGGAGCCGGTTGAGGACGGGGTTGGCGGTGCGGGGATCTTTGCCGTCCGGACCCGGGCCTTCCTTGCATTTGGTGCGTTCGGTGGGGTCGGTCGTGGGCTTAAGTTTGGGGTTGGCCGCTACTAGAGTGTAAGCGGTGACGGGGCGGTCCTCCATATGCCACTTCATCTGAAAACGCTCGGTGATCATGGCCCGCATCATGCTGCGGAGGTCTTCGTAGTTGATGAGGCGGGCGGAGGAAAACCTGTCCACCCGAACATTGGCTCCAGCCTTGGCGGTGATGTCGAACTTGCTGTCATCGAGCCATTTGGGCGCGTTGGCGATCCCTTCCTTATTGTTGGGGTTGATGTCCCAGGCGAAGTTAATGAGGAACCTGAGGGGAATGGCGCGGGTCTCGACCTGGTCACCGGTGATGCGCCCGTAGCCCTTCTCACCAGGGGCGCTGGGCTTGATGACGGTGACCTCGAACGAAGCCGGAGGCGGCTCGGGAAGGGCTTGGCCGATGTTGGCGACGTTGGGGGTCGGGAGTTTCGTCAACGCTCGCCACCTGGAAGACGGGGCGGGGAGCGGTTTTGAGTTCGAGCTTGAGTCCTAGTTGCTTTTCTACGGCGGCGAAGATGGAGATGCCATCGGCACCCTGCTTTTCAAGCAGGTTGCGAGGGGTCCATTTGATGGTGAAGTCCCAGGCGCCTGCAAGGTTGGTTTCGTCGACAACCGGTTGATCGAGATATCCTCTAGCGAAGTTGTGGAGAGTGTCGGCGAGTGCGGGCATGGTGAGATGCTTGCAGCTGGCGCTGATGTAGAGCGGTGCGCCGGGAGGATTGTTTGCTGGCGGAGGAAGAGGGATGCAGGAGCTATCGCCCGAACCTTCCGACTCGGTCATCTTCGGCTTTCCGGAGGCGGCAGAGAGGATGTAGGTTGGCATAGGAGCGGTAGCAGTTTTGACAACGAGGTGAAAGCGGTCGGCGAGGAGAGCGCGAAGCATGAGCTTGACGTCCTCCGGTGTGGTATTGGGCGGCACTTTCGCGCGGATGTCGTAGTGATCGCGCTCGAGCCACGTGGGACCTCCGTGCACATTGGCTACATCGACGCCGTAGGCGGTGGCGATGAGTTCGGCCATGGTGGCCTGGGTAAGGAAATATCGGTCGCCCTGGATGGAGTTGCCGTGCATAAAGGGATTGGACGTGAATGGGCTGGTGTGGACGTCGGCGATGATGAAGGACTTGGGGGCGCTCGTGGTCTGAGCCTGCGACGAGATGGAGAGAATCGCGAAAAGAACGAGAACCGTTCGCATCCGGTAGCCTCAGGGTGGGGCGGATCGCGTGCTGAATGGTACTTAGGTTAACGCGAAAATGAGGGTGGCGCCAGACGGAGCCTTTGGGAAAGCATCAGTCGCTTGTCTGTAATTTTCGTTCCTCGGCTACTCCGAAATCATCCCAATCGTTCTGAGCCATGTTTCTACCAACTCAGGCCGTCCCGAGACCCCCGAAACCCAAGCTATCTTCTCCTTCGATTCCTTCTAACCCTCAGCTGGGCGACTCTTGGTAGTCCGGGGTAATTTCGTCCCGAAACACTCGGACGGCTACTCTGCCGGAAGTACCCGTATAATCGCCATCATTCCGGAGTCCTCATGACCGAGGATGTGGCAGTGGTAAACGAAATCCCCAACTACCGGCCCGCGGAAGTCCAAACGAAGCTTTACGCTCGGATAGGGACCGGTTCCGCTCCAGTACGGAACCTGCACTGTATCTAAGTACTGTCCCTTATCCACCGACCTGCCATTTTCTTCCAGAACCAGGAAATGGATCTGGTGAATATGGAACTCGTGGTTTTCAAGAGAGCGGTTTTCTATCGTCCAGTCTTCCACGGCGCCTTGCCTGGTTACGATCGCCGGAGGATTGGACGGATCGAAGAGAACGGGTGTCTGTCCATCGACCGTAATGTAGAAGTTGGTGGGACTATTGGGATTACTCGGATCGCTTAGAACCTCAGAGAAATAGAGCTTGCGCCGGGTCGTCGGCACCGTATTGGCAAGCCCAAAGAAGCGCTCGGTAGGTGGGAGCGAGGAAGTGTTCGGGATCCGCAGCGACGGTTCGGCCGCGCCGTTGCTCGCCTTGATCGCCAGGATCGGGCGTGTCGGATCGTTGTCGCCGTCGGGCCCGGTGTCGATATTCCGCGTATACAAAACCGCGGTTTTGACCTTCAAGGATGGGCCGCAGATGATGAACTCAGCGCGCGAGGCCGGCGGGAGCAGAATGTGCTTCGTGACCACGGCGACGCCCTGACGCAACCCGTCCTGGGATCCGGTGGGTACTCCGTCAAGCGCTATTACAGTAAGCGGCTGGGCCACATGGTCGTACTGCAGCTGTAAATCGACGATCGTATCCGCCGACGCGTTCAACACCCGCCAGAACTCTTTCTGCCCTGGCTTCATGGGTACGATTGCCGGGGTAAAGCTCGGGTAAGGAACTGGAATGTAATTTAACGAAATATCCCAGGAGGGGATCGCGCCGCCCGGGGTCGGATTCCCCGGGACCAGGTTGTCGCGAATGATGAGGGTGCGTGCAGGAAGGCCGGCCACCTCCGGGTTTACGTTCTCGATCCCGTCGACGACGATGGCGCCGGAACCACCGCCCAGCACTGCCGGCTCTGAGATGCCGTGGATATGAGGGTGATACCAGTAAAGCCCGGGCGGTTCATCGTTTGGAAAGTGGACGTCGTAGTCGTAGCTGTCTCCGGAGTTCACCACGGTCGTGATCACCTCGTCCTGATGGCAGGCGGGTGGTACGTTTGTGCCGTGATAGTGGATATTCACGGATGAGCTGTTCATTGGCTTGGAAGAGCAGTCGCTGGAGTGCCACTGAGTGACTGCCATGCCTGGCATCGCTGCGGTGGCGCTGGATGGCGGGAGCTCATTCTTCAGGTGAATGATGAGCTGATCGCCTGGATGGACATGCAGAGTGGGCGACTCCACTCCGTCTTCTGTGCTGAAGCAGTAGAGCGTATTGCCAAACTGATCGACGCGCGTCTGGTAGGTCAAGGTGACCTGCAGCTTGCCGCCCGCACTGTAAAGATTCTTAGGCTCACTGACTGTGCTGCCCGCTTGATAGCGAGGGCACGGAGCATTCTGGCCCAATGCGCAAAGCTGAAACAGGGAAAGCGCCAAGACGGCAAGAAGAAGCCCGCGGCAAATTACAAGCGAACGGATGGTCATTGTTTATTTCCTTGCTATCGAGATTCGGGGAGGGGCAGATCAAGCAAATCAATGGGGAGTGTAACGGCCCACAAGTCTAAGCGGTCACCTGCTTTAGGTGGAGGCGCGGGATGGAATTGAACCATCAAATAAGGCTTTGCAGACCCTTCCCTTTTCGTTTTGGGTTCCGCGCCGTCTTTCACAACGTCGATATCGTGTCACTTACAAGCAGAGCGTTACAGAGAGCCCTGTTCAAAACGTACACTCGTTATTTACGAGCCGCGATCCTCATCGTCCCACTTCATCAGTACCCTCCCCCAGAGAATTGACAAAAAGGGTCCGGCAGAAGATCGCGACCTGCAAAGGATGGTAATTGACCCGCCTCATATTCTGCCAGCAACCTCGGTAATATCAGGGGTTCAAAACGGTACCCAAAAGGTAACCGTAATTGATCTTAATGTGTTAAGAGACGAGTCGCGAATCGGATAGAAGCTGATAGCGGTTGAATTGCCGGCTTCTGCGTCGTCTCCTGGGACAAAAAAAAGACTGAACAGAATGGCCCGCATAGGAATAGTCAAACGCAGGAGAGCGGGGCTCCCATGGCTAACTACCTTTTGACCGTCGACCTCGGAGACGCCACGGATTCCATCCAGTACCAAGCTCTGGCTCGTTGATGCACGACTTCGGCAAAAGCAGGCCTGTCCTGGTTTTCTTGGTTGCGTTGCAGAAAGGTGGCGGCCGCGAAAGCTAGCAAGGATACACGACAGGGTGAGTTAGGATTCAGCGGGTAGCAAATCGCCAGGGTACCTTTCGTCTGTTCACTGATTTTCCCTTTCGTCTGTTCACTGATTTTCAGAAAGGTCGAATATCAGTGTTTCTGTGATGTGCGGAGCGAACGTGTTGAACGAGAAATCTGGGTGCGTACGAACGCACAGGATGAGTTCCAACGCGACGCATAACGACCTGGATTCGCGGGCGAAGGGCTGAGGATCGCTCAGTAGTAATGGCGCTCGTCGGCCCAGTTGAAGGGCGCGGAGGGGCGTCTGCCGCGAAGCAGGTAGATGTTGCCGTGCTCGAAAGGCATGGCGTAGGGTGTGTCGCGCACGCCGACGATGGTGACGGACTCGTATTTCTTCGAGACATCGTCCGGAGAGTCATCAATGACAGCGATCACAAGGTCGGGATCGCAGCCATGCATGCCCCAGAGCCAGTAGTTGTTGTGTGCGCTGAGGGCAGGTGGAAGGTGGAGCTGATCGCGGCGGTTGAAGAAGTCGATGGCGCCGGCCTCGCCGTAGTTGCCGGCGAAGATGCAGACGCGGCGCTGGTCTGCAGGTGAAAGGGAGTTAAAGGCGCGAGCGACGATTGCCACCTGTTGCTGCCAGCCGAAGCGGTCGGCGTAGAACTGCGGGAGCTCACCGCTGGCGGCGGTTTCGGTCTTGCTGCTCTTCAGGTGCAGCGCGGTGGTGTAACGGACCCAGGCGGCGGGGCGAAGTATGGGAGAGGACATCGGAAGGACGAGAAGGCCGGTGAGGATGAGCGCGCATTCAAAGATGGGGAAGGCGAAGACGCGGTTTGCGGCGACGAGGGGCTTTACAGGGACGCGGCGCTCCCAGGCGATGGCCCCGGCGGCGAAGAGCACTGGATAGATGGGGGCGAGATAGTAGTCCTTGGCGTGCAGGACGAACATGAGCATGTAGAAGATGAGGAAGGTCAAGCCGATCCAGCGGCCGTGGGGGATAGAGCGTGCGCGCAGAAGAGAGATGACGCCGGTGATCCAGAGCAGAGCGTTGGTGGGGTGCATCTGCGAGAGTTGGGCGAGGAAGAAGCCCACAGGGCCGAGGATGACGTTCTTGTTTCCGACCTTGCCGTTGTGAAAGAACTCGAGAGTGGGCCAGTGGTTGTGAATCTGCCAGAAACCGTAGGGCAGGGCGATGACGATGATTAATGCGATTCCGACTGCGGCCCAGCGAGTGAAGAGGATGCGGCGTTGCTGCGTGAGGAGCAGGCCGATGCCGGCGGCGATGAGAAAGAAGAGCATCGAGGGTTTGTTGAGCAGGCCGATGCCGGCGGAGAGGCTGAAGATGCTCCACCAGAATGGCTGCGGAGCGCCGTCGATGAGACGAATGAGCGCGAGCGCGCAGAGCATCCAGAAGACGGGCTCGAAGGAGTTCATGGAGAGAAAGCCGTCGAGGGCGATGTAGACAGGAACAACGAGGACGCCGAGCATCGCTAGCGCCTGTGCGGGGCGGCGGCCGCCGAGGGCCCAGGCGAGCAGGCCGGTGAGGAAAACGGTGGCGGCCCCGGCGAGTGCGGAGAGAATGCGGATGGCGAATAGAGAGTCGCCGAAGAGGAGCTCGCCGAGGCGTGCTTGCAGGGCGACGATGGGGCCGTGATCGACGAAGCCCCATGCGAGATGACGGCCGCAGGCGATGTAGTAGAACTCGTCGCGGAAGTAGCTGTAGCCGATGTGTTGGGTCCAGAGTGTCAGAGTGAACTGCAGGAGGAGCTTGATGGCGGCGAAGAGGAGGGCGAGCCGCAGGGCCACACGCAGGGAAGGGTTAGATCGGCGGACGGCGGTTGAGCTCATAAGGGTCAAAGAAAATGTACCAAACCTAACACAGCGGTTGCCACGCAAGGCCTTTTCCCCGATTTCGACCACGGGGATCAGGGTTAGAGATCACACTCAATGGTCAAACGGACGACCGCAAGAGATACATAACTTGTGAGACAGCTCTCGCGCTTGACAGCCGGCGCCGGGCCATGATCATCAACGGTGTTCGCTGACAGATGGCGCCTCATCGGACCACAGCGGTAAGGCCTCATCCTTCGACCTATTGTTGTGGTATCTTGAGCGGTAGAAGGTTGAGGTATTGATGCCATCTTCTCGATTTCCTATTCCTCAAGGCACGCTCGACATGCTGATTCTCCAAATCCTCTCTTTGGAGCCGGCGCACGGGTACGGGATTGCCCAGCGGCTCGAACAGATCTCGAAATCCGTTGTCCAGGTGAATCAGGGATCTCTGTATCCTGCGCTCCACAGGCTGGAACAGAAAGGCTGGTTGAAAGCCGATTGGAAGCAATCGGAAACTGGACGCGAAGCCAAGTTCTATTCATTGACACGCTCCGGGCAAAAGCAGCTCCGCTCTGAGAAAGACAGCTGGGCTCGTCTGACGGGCGCGGTGCAACTGATTTTTGACGAGGGAGCAGCGCAATGAAAAGAATTCTCAACTGGTTCCGGCAGAGAAGGCTCGAAGGCGACCTGGATCGCGAGTTGCAGTATCACATCGACCGCCACGTGACTGACCTGATTCATTCAGGTTTGCCAGAACCCGAAGCGAGAAGGCGGGTAGCGCTGGAACTCGGGGGCGCAACGCGGCTTCGGGAAGAAGTGCGCGACGTCTGGCTGAATCGATGGCTCCGGGATTTCGTGCACGACCTGCGTTTCTCGGCGCGATCTATCCTCCGGAGCCCGTCGTTTACGGCGACGGCAGTACTTTCCCTCGCGCTCGGAATTGGACCGACCACCGCCCTTTACTCTCTCATCGATCAGATCGTTCTTCGCGCCCTCCCGGTCGACCACCCAGAGCGCCTGGTTCTCTTCGACTGGAATGGCGAACAGTTGGCGGAGACCTTCGGCAGTAGCAACTTGATGTCCTACCCGATCTGCCGCGATCTCCAGCAGCAGAAGCAATTCTTCGATGGCGTATTCTGCCGCGCGGCGACAACTATCAGCTTCTCGACGGGCGGAGAACCCAGGCTGACCGCCGCGGAACTTGTGTCGGGTACATACTTTTCGGTACTGGGAGTGAGCCCTGCTCTAGGCAGGCTGTTGACGATCGACGATGACCAGGTGCCGGGATCAAGTCCGGCGGTTGTACTCTCCTACGATTTTTGGAAGAACCAATTCGGAGGCGCCCAGGACATTGTGGGCCGAAAGGTGCTCGTGAATCAACACCCGATGACGGTTGTCGGCGTGGCTGCGCCGACGTTTCATGGCATCGACGTGGGCGAGGTCCCGTCTGTTTGGATTCCAGCCGTCATGTCGGCTCAGTCCATTCCCGGATTTAAGACAATGCTCGATCGTCGCACGCGTTGGATGCAGATTCTCGGGAGGCTGAAGCAGAACGTCTCTTTGGCGGAAGCCAAGACAGGATTGCAACCCTGGTTCAAAGCGATGTTGGACGAAGACACGCGCCGCACGGACTTTTCAAGATTCAGCGCCGAGCAGCGGCGGCAGTTCCTTCGATCGACACTGGACCTCACAGCCGCTCCTGACGGCTATTCTGTTCTGCGCAATGACCTTTCGCGGTCGCTGTGGATCTTGTTCGTGGCGACGGCAGTGCTCTTGGCTCTGACTTGCCTGAATGTTGCCGGACTTTTTTTAGCGCGCGGCTCGGCTCGCCATCGGGAAATCAGTACCAAATTGGCATTGGGAGCATCACGGGGGCGAATTGGACGCCAGCTTCTAGCTGACAGCGTGCTTCTCGCATTTGCCGGTGGACTACTCGGTGTAGCGATGGCGCCGATTGCGATACGGGCGCTCATCGCATTCCTGCCGCACAACACCGCTGCGACCGGCTTGCGAGCCAACATCGATGCGCGTTTGTTGCTTTTTGCGTTCCTTGTAAGCCTGGTCACCGGCTTCCTCGCCGGGTCTGCACCAGCTTTGCAGGCCGGCCGGAAACCGCTGGATTCCTCGCTCCGGGAGCGGGGTGGCACACCTTCCGGCGGCTTGGCGCTGCGCAGGGCGCTTGTGACGGCTCAGATCGCGTTCACGTTGATTCTGGTAATCGCCGCAGGTTTGTTTGTTAGAACCCTCTCTGGGCTGCTGGTAAAAGGTCCGGGGTTTGACACATCCAGCCTGATCTCGTTCGGCATCAGGCCGTCTCTTAACGGCTACTCTGGAGCAAAGGAAGCCGGGCTCATTCGACGAATTACTGAAGGACTCCGCGATTCAAGCAGCATTCAAGCCTCGGCGATTGCGCACGACCAGTTACTCCTCGGGGGAGCCTGGAGTAATTCTCTGACCATCCAGGCTCGTGAACGATACGTTACCGACCGCGAGGTCCAGATGAATGCCGTGAGTCCTGGGTTCTTCGCAACCCTCGGAGTCAGAATTGTCGCTGGACGAGACTTCAACGAACGCGATTCACTGGACGTCGCCCGGGAGGATCTACCGCTGCCTGTGAGTAAGAGCGGGCAGCGCGCGGTGATTGTCAACCAAGCCTTTGTAAAACGATATTTCGGAGGACGCAATCCCCTCGGCGCCCGTGTCGCTATGGGATCCGCACCCGACGCCAAACCGGACAGCGAGATCGTCGGCGTCGTGGAAAACATTAGCTACCGAAATGTTCGCGAACAGTGGGAACAGGCCTATTTTCCCCTTGGTACCGAGTTTTCTGGCTCGAATTTTTATGTCAGGTTTCGGGGAACGCCTGAGTCGGCTTTTCGATCGATTCGGGCGATCCTTCACAACGCCGATCCAACATTGCCAATCAGCTATTTCCGCACGTTGGACGAACAAATCGACCGATCCTTGAACACAGAGCGTATGCTGGCGGCACTTTGCAGCAGTTTCGGCACGCTGGCGCTACTGCTCTCGTTGGTTGGCCTATACGGAGTGATGTCTTTCGTTGTGAACCAGCGTACGCGCGAGATCGGTATTCGATTGGCGCTGGGAGCGACGCGCGTTTCTACAGTCTGGCTCGTCCTACGCGATGCGATGGTGATGATCGCTGGGGGAACAACGATTGCGCTGCCTTGCGTCTGGGCATTGGGCCGTCTTGTTCAATCGCAGCTTTACAACGTCAAGCCAACAGATCCAGCAACAATTCTCGTGGCAGCTCTGGTTCTATGCTCGACGACACTAGGTGCAGCGCTCATTCCCGCCCGCCGTGCTTCGGCTGTGAGCCCTACTGAAGCACTTCGATTCGAGTAGTTAGGGAAAAGCAGGAGAGGGGAAAAGCAGGACAGTCCTGCTTTTGCCTCAAAGTGCCAGCTCCGCTGTCCACGAAACTTCATGAATCGGCGTGCTCGTCATCAGAAGGAATGGATTTAGCAATCCCAGCCTTCTCCCTGAAGTACGCTCCGCACAGAAGCGGACAAACCGGCTTGGCGTCCGCCTCGATCCAACCCTTTGCGAGGCATCGTCCGCTGTCGAGGCAGACCAAGTGACAGACAGGACGTGCCCCATACGCGCACAACTGGGGTTCGTCCTGTCAGTCACCGCTTTTAGTAGTCACCGCTTTTAGTGAGTCACCGCTTTTAGTGCGGCGTGGAGAGGCGTCCAGGATTGTCGCGGACCACCACGCCATCGCCGTGCCCTCCCAGATCGACGATGAGGCGGCGCAGCGCGCCGTTGTGGAGCACGTTATTGGCGATCACGCAGTCTGCCAGACCGCTGTAGACGATGCCTTCCGACGGGCTCCAGATCCCCTTGTGGCCATCGTCCTGCCCGGACTGCAGAACATTGCCCGTGCACGTGACCCCGGTTGACGCTTCCAGAAGAATCTGCGCCGAGTCGTGCGTGCCGGCGTTGGCGAACTTGCCGCTGCGCTTGACGAAATTGCCGGAGATCGTCACCTGCGTGCACGGGCCCTTGTTCCAGGACTCGCTCTGCGGATTCTGCCGCAGCGCAATGCCCACCGTGCCCGCGCGATCGAAGAAGTTGCCGGTGATCTGATAGCCATCGCCGCCCACAATCACCATGTTCTCGTCGTGGTTCCACTCGACGCGATTGGCAGTGAAGGTCACGGAGGCATTTTCGCTGCGCGCCGCGAAGCCGGCGCGGCCATTGCCGGAGAGCCAGTTGTCGAGAATGAAGCCGTCCCATCCGCGCAGGCTGAGACCATCGCCGCGGTTGGCCATCATCTCGCAGTGCCGGACGCTGAAACACCACGCGTGGTCCAGGTGAATGCCATCGCCGCTGAAGCGCGCGACCTGGCTGCGCTCGATGCGGAATCCATCTTCGTGCGGTCCGAACGCGCTGCGCGCGGTAAAGATGCCGTGGATGCTCTGGCCCAGCTCGCGGCCGTCAAGCGAAAGACCGTCGACAGTGGCGCCTCGCGCGTCCGTCAAGTTCAGTAGGCCCGGGGAAGAGGCGTCAGCCAGGCGCAGCACGCTGCCGCCGCCGAAGCTGTAATTCCACCCGGGCACGCCGATGAGGGCGATGCCGGGCCGCACGTGCAACTCGCGTGAAAGGTAAACACCGGGCGGCAGAAAGACGCCGCCGCTCTTCTCCGCGGCGCCATCGATGGCGCGCTGCAGTGCGGCTGTGTCGTCGGCCTTGCCGTCGCCGGCAGCGCCAAGATGGCGGGCGTCCAGGAGTTCGGAAGCGGAGGGATGCTGCGCGGCGAGGGTGGATGCGGAGAGCAGTGCGGAGGCCCCGCCGAAGAGGGCGGTGCGCGCAAGATGGCGGCGATTGAAGGAGGGTGAACCGGATTCCAGCATGACCTACCAGCTTAACGGGTGCACCGCCGCCGACAAAATGACTCAGCTTTCTCGTGGCACCTGTTGAGGTTCAATGCTGACCGCACGCCGTAGAGGAACGACCATCGCACTGAACCACGGCGAGCTTTGAGCTCTCTGGTCCGCGAAACATGAGTCTCAGCTTAGGAGAACACAAGGCGAACCTGATCCACAGATCGAGATTATCCCCTTGATACAAGGGTATGCTGAAATGCGTGGTCAAAGAGATAGTCAAATTTGTCACGGAATTAGTTCTGATCGCCGTTGCTGTGGCGCTCGCCGTGACTAAATATTTTGAGGTTTTAGCGCCAGTTCTCCCGTGGACCATTTTTGCGGTCTTGGTCTACATGACGTGGAATCACGTGTTATCAAATGACCATGTCAAGAGATTCCTGAGCCAAGGATTAAAGAGGACTTCTATGACTTACCTCTACGTTTTCTTGGGGGCTGGGCTGCTGAGTGTCTTGTACCTGTATGGAATTCGCAGAGGTCTGGGAGCTCTAGATAGCCTAGAAGCGGTCGCTAAGGCAAGGGCAGAAGTGCATCCAAAGGCATCCGCCGAGGAAACGGCCACGAATCATCCTGCTCCAGCTGATGCCGCCAATCTTGACAAACCTCCAGCCGGCCCTCCAGCCAATCCCCCGCCACCGCCTAATCCGGTGCTCCGGCACAGGCCATCGGGAAATATACCAGCACCGCCTGCTCCTTCACGTTTGCTGGTGTATGGAGTCCCTACTGAGCGGCACGATGAATATCTAAAGCTATTAAAACCCCCGAAGGAGGCCAACAAGATAAGAATAGGATGTCTCGGGCGGAGCGAGCGAGCGTGCGTGGTCGCCGGTCAATTCCTTCTGCTTCTCTCTGAGGCTGGCTGGAACATCGACGAAAATAAAGTCTTTAGGCTGGATTCACCGATTCCGGTCGATGGCGTGTCTATCGTTACCCAGCCTGAACCTGGCCCTCCACAGCCCCCACACCTTGGGCGGTGGCACGCGATGAATCTTACTGAAACCACGTTGTTTTTGGCATTCGCGGAGATGGGGTTAAAGCCTAATAGTTCTGGGGATCCAACGTTGGTAAACACAACGACTGGGGTTTATTTTGGCCCGGAACCTGCTGAACTCAAAATAGATAAACAGCTGGTACTATCCCTGCAAATTTCAAAATTTGTGCTCGAGGAGAATGCCTTAGGGGATCCGTCAACCCCGAAATCATCAGAAGAAGCAGAGTGGGCCATAATGGTCGCTAATTGGTTGCGAATCAATATTGGCGAATCTAAAGCCACTCAGTTCAGCAACATTAAAGACACCGGCGAGCAGAAGAAATACCTGCTTTCGCTTGTTCCCGAACTGATTAAGCCTAAGCCGCAGTGAGCTTCTTATATTCCAATGCGTCGGACCGATGCAGGACAGAAGGCTGTCCTGGTTTTCTGTCCCAGTCTGTCCTGGTTTTCTCTGGTTTTCTGTCCTGGTTTTCTTCAATTTACTCACGCCGCAGCGCGATCAGCGGATCGACTTTCGTTGCCCGCCGTGCTGGAATGTAGCTTGCCAGCATGGCAACCGCCCCTAAAAGCAGAGCCGTTGAACTGAACGCAACGGGGTCGGTTGGTTGCACCCGATATAAGTAGCTCTCCAGCAATCGTGTGAGTGCTAGCGCCCCGGTAATGCCCAGTCCAACACCGAAACCAGTTAGAACAATACCCTGGCGCAGCACCAGCCGCAGGACATCTCCGTGTTTCGCGCCGAGCGCCATACGCACGCCAATTTCATGTGTGCGCTGCGTGACGCTATAGGCGATCACGCCATAAATGCCAATAGAGGCCAGCAGCAATGCCAGTGCAGCGAAGATGCTGAGTAATGTCATATTGAATCGGCGCATCGCGACGGCGGCAGAGCGGACTTGCTCCATGGTGCGGACGTGGCCTATGCCAACCGAAGGATCAATCGCTTGGAGTTGCTGCTCGACGGTTCGACCCAGCGCCAGCGGGTCAGCCGATGTGCGGACGACGATGTATTCAGGAAACCAGATGGAAACAAGGTTCAGTACTGGATAAGGTGTTTGTGCTAGCTGAATGTAAACGCCGGCCTCCGCTGGCTTGTCGAGATAAGACTTCACATCTCCGACCACGCCAACAACTTGCCAATCGAGCCGCGCAAACTGAAACCGTTGGCCGATTGGGTTTTGCCCCGGAAAGAGCAACCGCGCCGCTTCTTGACTAATGACGGAAACGGAAGGGGAGTTTTCGTCGTCGGCTGCGGTCAAAGGTCGCCCCAGCACCAGCGGAACACCCATCGTCCGAAAATAGCCGGACATAACCATGCGAATCCCGAATGTGCGCGGTATTTGCTTGCCCGCGACCGAGAGACCGAAATTTGCACCTCGTCGTAAAGGCAGCCCGGCCGTGATCGCGGATGCCGACTGTATGCCCGGCAGCCGTTCGACTCGTTGCACAGCTTCCTCGTAGTAGCGCGATACCGCTGCGGTGGAGTTGTAACGCGAGCCGGAGAGATAGACTTCGATCGAGACCACATGACTGGGATTGAATCCGGGATCGGTATTCAACACGTGCCAGAACGTCTCGATGAGCAATGCGGCGCCGGTCAGCAGAATCAGGCACATCGCTACTTCACTGACCACAAGCACTGCGCGAAAGCGTCCGTGCTTTCTTCCGCCGCTCATGCGGGCCGCAGCTTCACCGAGTTTTTCGTAAATTTCCCCGAAAGATGCACGGAAGGCAGGAACCAGACCAAATAAAATCCCAGTGATCACCGCAACAGCCAAAGTGAATGCAAATGCCCAAGCGTCCAGGTGAATGTCATTCGCGCGCGGGAGGTCGGATGGGCTGAGCGCTAGCAGCGATTGCATTCCAATGCGCGCCAGCAGCAGCGCCAGCAAAGCAGCCATAATTGAAAGCAGAACGCTTTCCGTGAGCACTTGCCGAACCAGCCGCGTACGCGAAGCCCCTAGCGCCGCGCGAACTGCAAACTCGCGGCCGCGCGCGGTGGCGCGGCCGAGCAGAAGATTAGCAACATTGGCACAGGCAATCAGCAAAACGAGCCCAACTGCGCCAAACAGCACCAGCAAAATCATCCGAACATCGCTCGAAAGCATCGTCTGATAAGGCTGAATACTTAGGGTAGTTGTGGGGTCAAGATCGTGTGGAAACGCCTTGCGGAATGCAGTGGTAATGCTCCGCATCTGCGCTTGGGCTTGTGCCAGCGCTAGACCTGGCCGGAGCCGGCCAAGAACTTCGATATTCTGCCCGGAGCCCGCGGTTTGGCCCACCAGGGCCAGGGGCGTCCATACATCGGTATCGCCAGGCAAAATGGGATCAACACTGCCCTCCAACCCTGGTGGCATTACGCCGATTACGGTGAACGGCTCGCCATCGAGTGTGATGGTTCGCCCAATGGTTTCTCGATCACCGCCCATCTGTGTCTGCCAGATTCCGTAGCTGAGGATGGCGACATGAGCGCCGTCGCCGGTATCTTCTTCAGCAAGAAAATCGCGCCCCAGCAGCGGCTGAGTCCCCAGCACATGAAAGTAATCGGTGGAAACCGGTTGCCCTTTCACACGCTCAGTTTTGTTGCCCACGCTGAGGTTGTATCCCTGGACCGTGTAGCCCGTAAGGAATTGAAATGGAGAACCGTGCTCTTGCAAGAATTGCAATTCCTGATAGGTGACGTCCTTTTCGTCGCTGCCGCGAGGCGAAGATTCCGTAAGCTCGATGATCCGCTGCGGGTGCGGATACGGCAGCGGACGAAATACTACTCCATAAACTATGCTGAAAATCGCGGTATTAGCCCCGATCCCCAGCGCCAGTGTGATCACCACTGTGACTGCAAATCCGGGCGACTTCCGCAGAACCCGGAAAGCAAACCGAAGATCCTGAAGAAGCGTTTCCAGGAAAGGTAATCCTTCCTCCGCGTGAAACTGCTCGCGGATCGTTTCCACTCCTCCCAACTTTAGCCGCGCTTGCCGCTTGGCCTCATCCGGCGGCATGCCCGCGTGAATGCTTTCTTCCGTCTGCATCGCGAGATGCTGTTCCATCTCCTCGCGGAGCCGCTCATCGCCGCGACGGCCGGTCATGAAATTTCGGATACGCGCAAACCAGCGATTCACGGATCTCACGCCAGGTCCTCCGCCTTCACTTCAAAGAACCGGGCAATGATGGCTGAAGTTTGTTCCCAATCGCGCTTTTCGGTTTCGAGCAGCTTGTGTCCCTCCCGCGTCAGCCGATAAAAGCGAGCCCTACGATTGTTCTCCGAAGTGGCCCAGTCAGAAGTAATTGCCCCTTCCTGTTCCAGCCTCAGCAGAACGGGGTAGAGGGTTCCCTGGTTCACAGAAAACAAGCCGCCGCTGATCTGCTCAATCCGTCGCGCGACGGCATAGCCGTGTAACGGTCCGAGCACATCAAGAGTTTTGAGTACCATGAGGGCGAGAGTCCCCTGCGGAACATCCTTCTTCTGTTTCATTTGATTCAGCAGGCTCCCATCTCCATTGGGTTACCCACAAGGAGAATGCCACAACTTCAGTGGGAAAGCAACAGGAGTTGGATGCTCCGGGGAACGCAGGACAGCAGACGGAAGAAACCCTAATGAAAGCGCGTCTGCCCGACCCACCATGCGATCGCTTAGGCGAAATCCAAAGTATTTGAGGTAGAGCTTGACGTCACTGTATTCAGCCAGAAAATCCCCGAGTGTGGGGCAAAAGCAGGGGGCAAAAGCATGACAGACCGGCCTGCTTTTCCTGGGTCTATTTTAGGGATGTTGGGATTGGTGAGTTTGACACGGAAGCGCTTCGCTTCCGGCCGGTTCAGGCCATGCGATGAATGGATGTTGGGAGTCAATTTCCGACAAGCCGGTTATCGCATCGACTGTTTGTTTTTGGTCAGCGAGTTTCGATTCCGGACAAAGATCGCGTTGCCGATTCGCCATACATCACCAGGGGATTGCTCGATGTCCAGGCGCCGCCAGAGCCTTCAAAATTGGTATTGAGCAAAGGATGCTGGCTGCCGTCGCTGTAAAGGCCAATCGGTGTGAACTGTACTACCGAGCCCGGGTGTACGGTATTGACATTGGGGGTTGGGCCATCATCCTCGTTGGCGTTTGCTTGTTGGACGTTTTGCAGCCAGCCTGACTTCAGCGTCAAGTTCAGGGTGTCGATGGTTGCTTCCGCCATCTGGGTCATCAGGGCATACCCAGCAGTGGTAGGGATAAGTCCGTAGTTATCCGGAAATGGCAAACTGGTGGTGGCTGGCGCTATGTACGGCCCTCCGCCATACTGCTGGAAGATGTCGCTTCCGATACCGGAGGACTGCAGGGGTTGCAGCCTCGAACCAATAGAACCGGATAAGGCATCCGCGTAGTTGATAACCGGGATGTTATTTGCTGCACCGTAACTGGCGATGACGGAGTTGATTGATTCAAGCTGCCCGAAAGAGGCTAAGGCGTTCGGCTCCATTCCCAGCGCCACTTTGATGTTGGCGGCGTTGGCCTGCTCGACAATGGCCTCAAGACTGCTTAGAAAGCCTGGGACGGCGAGTTGAAAGCTGGCGTCATCTGTCTCATCCGCATCGCCCATCCCAATCAGGATGTGAACCGCGGCGGGATGGAGGCTCACTACTTCCGATTGAAATGCGGCCCTCACGCCTGCAGAGGTTGAGGTTGCTCCAAACTGGGCGACCCCCGTACTGCCTTTATTGACCCAGTTGGGATTGGCGGCAAATGCGCTGGCCCAGAAATACGTGATGTAGTCCCCGATGAACACTACCTTGGGGGCGGGGTTTCGTTGGGAGTGCGTGGACGGACGAAGTTGGGAACGAGTTGAGCGTTGGCGACTGTGGCTGAAGCGAAGGCAGAGAGAACCAGGACTAACGCGGCTAACGTTAGCTTGTAGTGCTTGGTCATTTCGCGCTGCCTCCTGGGCAGCTTGTGGAGGCCCAGGATCAAGCTGGTTGTATTTACTACGGGGTCCTGTGAAAAGGCAACGTATCTTTCGGTGTTGCATTAACCTCAATCCGACGCCAGCTTCAGGATGGACGGCAAAAGCAGGGCAAAAGCAGGATGGATCTGCTCCTGTTTACCGTCGTCCTGGTTATCCGTCCTGGTTTTCCTGGTTTCCCCCGGAACGTAAACGACATCATCAAGAGCCTGTCGGCCACCCGCCGCCGCAAGATCGAAAAGCGCGCCAGCCAGCTGATCGCCGAGGAGATGACCTTGCAGGGATTGCGCCGTGCGCGCGAGATGACACAGATTCGCACGGCGAAAACTCTCGGGGTCGCGCAGAAACAGATTTCCGAGATCGAAAAGCGCACCGACATGCACATCTCGACGCTCCGGCGCTCGATTGAAGCGATGGGCGGGAAACTCTCCCTCATAGCGGAGTTTCCCGATCGCGATCCTGTAATCCTCGCCGGCATCGAGGTCCGGGATCTCTGAAAATTCGTGGCCAGACGAAAATTTGCGGCAAACGATGCCGAAGCTCCGTCCACGAAGACCTAGTGAGGGTAAACCGGCCACATCGGTAATCACTTCCCTGCGCGATGACGAAGAAACACTTCAGCAATGTTCTGGGAGGAAAAGAAGACGTCGTCCCCCTGCCGGATCAGACGTGCAGACCTAAACCGGGACCGGACGGAAATCGCCCCAATAGAAACACGTCGCTGACCGCGCTGCACGCCGAAGAAAACGAAGAATAACAACTCTGAAAGGAACAGCGGTATCATCGTGTGTATGGCGAGGATCCACATCTCGGTAGCCGAGGCCGCGCGAGATTTCACCGCCCTGCTGGCTCACGTGCGCGCCGGTGCTGAGGTTATCATCGAGGATGGTTCGCTCACCGTGGCCGTGTTGCACACCCCAGCCCCGCCGCGCCGGTCCATCGAGGAGTGCATCGCCCTGTTGCCGGAGGGCTCCCCGGCGACGATCGATGAGGACTTCGCCCGCGATGTCGCAGAGGCGGTGGCCACCCATCGCGAGCCGCTGAACCCCCCGGCATGGGACTAATACTCGACTCCAGCGTGCTCATCGCGGCAGAGCGCAAGGGCAGCAATGCACGGCAGGTATTGAGCGAAATCGCCGAGCGTGCAGCCGGTGAAGATGTGGCCTTCTCGGTCGTGACGCTGATCGAGCTGGCACACGGTGCAGCCCGTGGCGATACGGCGGAGAGAAAGACCATGCGGCGGCAATTCCTGCAAGAGCTGACGACGGCCCTCCCGGTGCATCCGGTGACGGTTCCAGTTGCTCTGCGCGCCGGACAGATCGACGGCGAGAGCACGGCAAAGGGCGTGCGTATCGCCCTCTCCGACCTGTTGATCGGGGTTACAGCTCTGGAGCTTGGCTACCGCGTGGCCACCGCAAATGTGCGTCATTTCCAGATGGTTCCAGGGCTCGAAATCGTCCCCTTCTGAGCGCGCGTCTCACCTCGTCGACACCACTACCGCGACCGATCCCCTTGGCTTTGTCATGGAAGCTTCGTGGACAGGCGGAGCTGGCACTTTGGGAAAACAGAACCACGCTGAGGTGCAAAGGTGGGTTCGCCTTGACTACGATCTTTTATCGATGCCCTCGCTCTTGTGGAGCTAACCGCCACTGCGCCATTTTCTCCATGCCATGGGAATTGGTGACCAGACGAAATGTTCCCTGCTCGTGACCTTCGTCTCAGGGTTGTTCTCGCTGGGGCTAAAGCTGCGAGGGCAAAAGCAGGACAGTCTGTCCTGGTTCTCCCCCTCCGGCCGGTTCAGGCCATGCGATGAATGGATGTTGGGAGCGAATTTCCGACAAGCCGGTTATCGCATCGACTGTTTGTTTTTGGTCAGCGAGTTTCGATTCCGGACAAAGATCGCGTTGCCGATCGCCACCCCGGGGACTGAACTTACTTATGAATCAGTGACTTGAAATTGGAGCGTTTTGGCTGGCTGCGTGCACAGCTCCAAGCAGATCGCGCCTCGTGCAGAGACCAGTTAAACCAGACCTGTGAATCTCAAAGCCTTTTCCGGCGCACCCGGAGATATTGGAGGATTCTTTATGTTCCGATCCATTGCTCGCGTCGTGGTTTCTGTAGGCATGGTATCTGCTTTCGTCCTGGCGTCCTTGGCCAACGCCCAAATAGTCATGCCCAATCCGATCAAGGCGCCGAATCCGCTGACGACGACGCTATCGATTTTTCGTAGCAATATGCAGGACAAGATCATGAAGTCGGCGGACGCGATGCCAGAGTCCAAGTACAGCTACCGGCCGACAAAGGAGGTTCGCTCGTTTGCCGAGATCCTGAATCATGTGGCGGATATCTCCTACATATTGTGTTCAAACGCCAAGGGTGAGGCGAACCCTGATCCGGATTCCGCGAAGGTTTCGAAGGCCGAGATCATGGCCCGTCTCAAAGGTGGGTTCGATTACTGCGATGGGGTGTACTCCGGGTTCACCGATGCGCACCTCAATGACCCGGCGGACTTCTTTGGCGCCAAGACGAACAAGATGTTCCTCTTGACGCAAGTCGGAAATCATGACGCCTTGCATTATGGCAATCTCGTCACGTATCTGCGCATCAATGGCCTCGTGCCGACCGGGGGCTGGTTTTGATGGCCCAGCGGCGAATCCGGGGTACACGCCACCTCTCTTTTTGAAAGGGACGCCATGCAAACGCTGGGCAAACTTTCTCTTGTCATTCTCGGCTTCACCGCAGGCTGCACGATCTGCGCTCCGCTCCTGGCCCAGAACCCCCAGCCGACGCCCGCTGACCTCAGGACGCAAGTCGTCCAGAACCTGCCCAAATGGCTCAAACAATACAACGTGCCCAGTGTAGCCGTCGCCTATATCGCGAACGGCAAACTCGCCTGGACGGCGGTTGCCGGCGAGCAAAGCCCTGGTGTTCCGGCGAACGATAAGACGCTCTACAACATCGCCTCGCTCACCAAACCCATCGTCGCAGAGACCATCCTGCGCATGGCCTCGCAAGGGAAACTCCAGCTCGACGAGCCCATCTATCCCTACTGGGTTGATCCAGACGTCAAGGACAATCCCTGGAACAAGCTCCTTACGCCACGCCTCTGCCTCTCCCACCAGACAGGGTTTGCCAACTGGCGTCGCATGACCAACCAGGTTCTCACCTTCAACTTCCAGCCCGGCACCCAGAGCAGGTACTCCGGAGAGGGATATTTCTATGTCGCCCGTTTCGCGCAAAGCAAAGTGCAAAAGCCCTTCGATCAGCTGGCGCAGCAATATGTCCTCGTCCCTGTCGGCATGAAAGACACGTCGTTCACAACACAGGACTGGTTCAGCGGGCGCCTCGCCGAGCCATACGACAAGAACGGCTTCATTGAGCCGCAGCTCACCTCCACCTGGAACGCCGCTGATCTCGTCCATAGCACCGTCGCGGACTACGCTCGCTTCGTGATCAGCGTTATGAACAATGAGGCTCTCAGCCCAGCTATCGCTGAGCAACGGCTGGTGATGACCCGTGACTGGGTCCCAGATGACGCGCGCAAGCAAGTGTGCGCTTATGAGCCGCACGGTACTCCCTGCCATATCTCAGCAGGTATGGGACTCGGCTGGCAGATCATCGTCCACAACGGTGTCACCATAGTCGACCACTCCGGGTCTGACACCGGTGCATATGCCCATGCCTTCTTTGTTCCCGCCAAGCACTTCGGCGCGGTTATCTTCACCAATGGTGAAAATGGTCCGAAGGTTATTGGAGAAATCGTCCGCGTGTTCTATCCAGACCCAGTCTATGTGGAGACAGCTCCTCACTAATCTCCGCCACGGCTCCTGGGGAAATCGGTTTTCGCTGCGAGTAGGCAAAAGCAGGACAGACCGGAAGTGACCCTGAAGCAAATTCGGCTGTGCGCGAGACCGTCGGACCACCGCAGGAATCGGTGACCAGACGGAAGGTTCCCTCTTCGTGACCTTCGTCTCCAGGGGAGATTTAGGAACAGCATACCTATCCCGAGAAATGCCGTGATGAGCGCTGTTCCAGCGCTATCCTGCGCCTACTCTCTGGCAGCGCTGAGTATCCTTGCTTCCAGAGGCGCAGCGATAAAGCTAGATTCGAAATCGGAGAAGTATTACTGACCGCCAGCATACGCAAGGTCTTGGGTCAGCTCCTCGTCGGTATAGTGCCGAGGCAGCCTCCGTTCGTCAACGAGGCCGGCAAATGCATATCGAGAAATGCCGGCGAGATCGGAGGCTTTCCCAAAGGACAGAATGCATTGAGAGTAGAGGGCAATGGCGAGTTCAGTGCGCAGTCTCGGCTCGATTTCCGGAGGAGGCAGACGCAGGCTGCTGACCACGGCTTCCGGAATATCGAGGTGGATTGCCATGTCGCAGGAGATTTCCCTTCAAGATCGCCAGGCCTTAAAGTACTGCCAAATCAGCTATTTGGCAAGAACGACCCGCGAAAAGGTGGCCAAGAAACTATGAAAGAATCGGGTTAGAGTTTCAAACAGAGAGTTTCGTGGACAGAGCTGCCCTTGTTTTCCTGGTTTTCTCGTCGAACAGGGCCAGCTTGTACTCAGCCAGCCCATCTTGTTTCTGGCCGTCTTAGACATCGTCGGATCTGGATCTCCCCGGAGGGTGTATGTGCCCTTAATAGCAAGCTTGTCGCCGAAGCCGGGCTACTCCCGCAGTGGTCAGTTCCTCGCTGAAGGGTCCTGATTGCCCGCGACTCTCGAACGGAAGAACAGACCGTAGAATTTGTCTTCGCCCAGCATCCGCCGCAGATCCATGAATGCAAAGAGGGGAATGAAAGTACAAAATACGACGAGACTCCGGGCGATCAAATCATTGATGCGGATTTCGTGCAAAACACTCCCAGGCCCTCCTCCATGAATCAGCCGTTTGACGAATTCCTCGACAAAGTGAAAGGCGAGCACAAGCAGAGTAAACATGAATGCCTTGTAAAGAGCAGTCTGATAGAGCGGTCTGTTATCAAGCTCCCTGCCAAAGTGCACCATTTCTCCCATCAGAATGACTTTGCCGATTACAAGGGCATTGATGATCGCAAAACCATAGCTCACGGAACTACTGGTGTTGTAATCCTTCAGCAGCAGTATGGTGTAGGCCGCGAGTGCGCAAAAGAAGAGAGCCAGGTACAGCGAAATGACAACAAAGTCCTGAAGTTCATGCGTGGCTTTCTGCTTGAGACTCGGTTGTGCCGGATTCTTGCTATCCATAAATGGCTCTCCAAATTCTTTACCGATACTGAGGCGTGCGGGTTGGCAATACGCAACTGCATCGCGGTTCCGCTCCGCCACCTGAATTAAAAGGGGGCCTTTTCGACCCCCTTGCCTCTTTATTTACGTCCTGCCACAACAGCCTGCGTTTGATGCAATGACGCCATCACCGCGTCGAGGTTAAAGGAAGCCGCCTTCTGGCGAGGCGGATACTTCATAAAGTTTTCAATTTGGCGCGCCACAATTGCCTGACATTGATAAAGCTGAGGGATGTGATTCATGACCCAATCCCCATAGACATTGGAGTTGAAATCGGCACGCTCGAACGGATCGCGACGCAGGTGGTAGATATTCGGGAGGCGCAACTTCACCAGCGGCTCCTGCCAAACCGCCGTTGAAGTCGCACGCTGCACTTCAAACACAAGTTTGTAGTCGCCGACCCGGACCGCCATGATGCCGCCGTCGTCGCTGACATAGAAGAAGAATTTTCTAGGACTCTCCTTCACCTGGCCTGTGAGATAGGGCAACATGTTAAGCCCGTCGATATGGACCGTGAACGTCTTCTCCCCGGCTTTGTAGCCGGTGAGGAGCTTGGTGCTGATGTTCGGATCGCCTGCCGCAGCTAGCAACGTGGGCAGCATGTCCTGGTGGGAAACGATGCCGTTCAGCACCGAGCCCGCCGGAATCTTTCCCGGCCAGCGGAGGAACGCCGGCACGCGCCATGCACCCTCCCAGTTGGTGTCCTTTTGCCCGCGGAATGGTGTGTTGGCGCCATCGGGCCAGGTATCGTTCTCCGGACCGTTGTCGGTGGAGTACATGACGATCGTGTTGTCGGCGATGCCCAACTCATCAAGCTTGTTAAGCATCTCGCCGATTTGCTCATCGTGCGTGACCATGCGATCGCTGTAGTCATCCTGCCCGCTCTTACCGCGATTTTTATCGGCGAGATGAGTTCTGAAGTGCATGGCAGTCGAGTTGTACCAGAGGAAGAAGGGCTTATTCGCGTTGACCTGCTTTTCCATCCAGCCAAGCGCGCCTGCCGTGATTTCCTCATCGATGGTTTCCATCCGCTTCTTGGTCAAGGGACCGGTATCTTCAATGGTTTGCTTGCCTACTCGGCCCCAGCGAGGGTCTACCGTTGGATCGTCTTTGTCCGTGGCGTGGCAGTGGAGCACGCCTCTGGGTCCGAATTGCGCCTTGAACTCCGGATCCTTGGGGTAGTCGGGTAGCTCCGGCTCTTCTTCCGCGTTCAGGTGATAGAGGTTGCCGAAGAACTCGTCGAACCCGTGCACGGTCGGTAAGTATTCATTACGATCGCCGAGATGATTTTTGCCGAACTGACCAGTGGCATAGCCGAGCGGTTTAAGCAATTCGGCGATGGTCGGGTCCTCCGCCTGAAGTCCGACCGTAGCGCCGGGCATGCCGACCTTGGTCAAGCCGGTGCGGAGTGGGTTCTGACCACAGACGAAGGCCGCGCGCCCGGCGGTGCAACTCTGCTGTCCGTAATAGTCGGTAAATTTCACTCCTTCTTTTGCGACGCGATCGATGTTGGGGGTTCGGTAGCCCATCATGCCATCGCTGAAGTGACTGATATTCCAGATTCCGATGTCATCGCCCCAGAGGATCAGAATATTGGGTTGTTTTGTAGCCATCGACTTGCTCCTTTTCTTCGGTTTATTTCTGTTGACGTGGACCTCTCGCGCTCGAAGCCACACAAAGCCATACGCGTGGTTGCACTCGAGGTATTGACTGCCCTTGTCCGTTACCGCTCGGCAGGACCTGATTGCAAATACATCTCTCGTTGCCGTCTGCTTCTGATTAACCGGCCGTAATCCATTCGGTCTGCCTGATCGCAGAAATGCGCAAGAGATGGCGGCTCGTCGGTGTTTGAGCTGGAACCTCCGCATTTTGAGCTGTAGCTATACATCCCGGCAACAGTGCTCCTAGCCATACGGCGCGGTTGCGGCGGTTGATTGACAGCTCACTGAATAGGCGGTTGTTTGCCGTATTTGTAAAGTAAAGTTAGGGTTAGTCCACTTTGGTGGGTGTCGAAGATGAACCGATTGCTATTACGATAGTCAACGTCCAGGTAGCGATACCCGATGCCTATTCCCCACTTCGGCTTTATCTGATAGTTGGCGATGCCCGCAACCTGATAGTCCACGTTGGCCTCTCCAACACCAGCATCGCCCAGTACCATGACTGCGATTCTTTTGGAGAGCGGAACCACGACATTTGCGCCGGATACGAAGTCGACCCAGTTCTGCGAAGCCTCAACGCTGACGACGGGTGCGTTGGGCGCGGTCAACTGAAGGTCCTGCCCTAAGTGCCAGTAGCGAAGGCCCCCTGTGGCGTTGATTTTTGCCATCTTGCTATTCAGAACGAGGTAGTTTACTTTTGGCGTCCAGAAGCCCTCATTGACAGTGGCTTTTGCGGAATAGCCGGAAGACTCGGGCAGCGCTTTCTTATCGGAAAGCCTGACCCAAACATAGTCGAACGGCACACTCCAGCGGTTGTAGCGTGCTTCAAAGGCTCCCATGATACCGATATTGATATCCTTTACAAGGCCGGTAGGACTGACGGATGCGCTGGTATTATGACCGCGAGCCCCAACGGTTCCGCTCATCCCGGGAAGCCACAAATAAGACAGGCTCACAAACTGCCACTTATCTGTTGAGGCGGATGCCGGGATGGCACCGCTCGATGCCACAGCGTTATTCTCTGCCGTCTGAATTTCGGCATGCTCTCCTGGCGCCTGCTGCTCCTGCGCCATCAAGGCCGCAGAAACGGACAACGCGAATATCGACCAAAGGACGACGCATTTAGATGCTTTCCGGTACCTCATACTTCACCTCACATTCGATATATGTAACTTATGGACAACGTCAACGTATCTGTGACTAAGACATGTATGGGTAGCCATTGACTGCGACATGCTAGTCGCCCGGTTCCCTACTTATTGCGGGAGCTATGGCGGTGTTTCCCGGATTTGTCATAGCTGATATCCCAATCTATGTGTTCAAGCAAGGGCATAAAGTGCGCCAACTTGAAATGGCCGCGTTCACGAAACCAGTCAGCACTGCCAAGGTCAGGGCTGTCGGACTTGGACAACGGAACCGGCTTTCGCGTGTGTGACTCCTGCCGCTTAACGGCCGCCCGTGGCGCAATGGGTAGCTCCTGCGAATACATCACTGTGGCAAAGAGCAGAATGTAGATAATCAGCAGGGCCAACAGGGCCACATAGGCGCTTGTGCAACGGGGTTCAATGGTTGTGCGCAGCATTGCCAGTTCCTCAGAAAAACATAGGTATCTTTGTCTATCCTTAGCCCTAGCCTTCTCGCCGGCACGCAGGTTATGGCTGCCAGCCGCCACCAAGAGCCGCGAGACTTCCGGGAGTGATTACTCACCCGATAGAGTTGTGGACTTGTATGCATAAACTTCTTCCTTTCTGGTAGCCATCAAGCTGAGTGTCCCCAGCGGGCTGAGTTCTGAAGAGACACGAAGGGTGTCGTCGAGCCAGTCGAAAACGCGCTGATGGTAGAGACTTCTGCTCAGCGATTCGCAATGGCCGCCGGCTCCTTCGGCGGCGGTGAAATGGACAAGATGCTTGGGGCAGCGGAGGGCCGAGTAGAGTCTCTTCGCTTGCGCCGATTGCGGATCGCTTTCCCACGTGGTGATCAGCGTTGGGCACGAAATTCTGTCAGCGACTCCGCTGATTGCGAACTCCCTCAACTTGAGCGTCAGGTCATACATTGAGTCCACTCCGTGGACCCAGAAACTGCGCTGCAGAATGCGCCACCGTGTCATTGGGTCGACGTTCGGAGATCGGAGTTGTTTCTCGAGCGATGTAAAAAGCGCCGGTTCGATTTTCGGAAACCTGGCGATGATCTCGGGGGATAGGTGAAACGTTTTAAGATCGACTTCCTGGTCCCACAGCCCGGGGGCGGCAATCAGCGCCGCTATCCTTTTCTCGAATGCCGCGGCCCGGGGCGCAAGAAATCCCCCAAAGCCCCAGCCAGCCAGAACGATCTGTTTCGGATTGACTTCAGGCCGGGTAAGAAGATAATCCACGGCCGCGCGCACTACGGTTTCCCAGTCGGGGCGAAGGGAGGAGTTATCCCGTATAAGGTTGCGCCCTTGCCCCGGGCCATCGAGCAGGAGGCAGTTGTATCCTCTGCGAACGGCGGCGGGGCCGTGTCCAAAGTACATCTCCTGAATATTCGAGTCGTCGCTGTTGACGTGAAGCAGGGTTGGGCGCGTTAAACGATACTGAGACGGGCATAGAAAATAACCGGGAAGCGAAGCTGTTTCGAAGGGCACCTCAACGGACTCGATGGGGAATTCTCCAAGCTTCGCAGCGCAATGGAAGGCGTCCGTCTCCCGCTCAAACGCGTCCGCCAGCCATGGGTCTACGGGGTAACCAAAGAGCGGGAAGTAGGAGACATGATAGTAAGTGGAGGCGCGGAAATAAGCCTCGCGCGCACTGATGAGGTGACCGGCCTGTTCACAGGTTCGGGCGATTGCAAAGACCCGTTCGGCGGTGTTGGTCCATTCTCGATACCAATTCTCGGCAGTGCCGTTGCTGATCCGCTCGAAGGTCGAGAAGCACTCGGCGATATCTGCTCCGCCATAGATCACGCGGGCCAGCGCTCTTGCTCCAAACGCCTGCCATGCCGGATTGTTGCTTGGGATGGGCACTATTTTTACCTTTCAGAAACATTCCGGAACGCCGATCGCCGCGGTGTGACTGCCTGACTTTCGGCTTTCTGTTGATGGAATCTTGCCTGGTCAGGAGGGCGAAGACCATGGACTGGCGCTGAATTGGAGGTGAACCGGCAAGCTTCTGATTTACAATGGCTTACACGCGCAGATCACCAGCCATGCAAATCCGAAAACTTCGCCTGCCTCACCTGCGCGAACCTGGGGGTGGACCGTATGAAGGGCCCTATTTCGCAATGGACCTCAGCGGGGAGAGCGACCATCGGGGCGCCGCACAAAGCTCCGGCGCATGAGTTTGTCCGCTTCGGGATATTCGAACTTGATCTGCGCTCCAGCGAGTTGCGCCGCAAAGGCGTCAAGGTGAAGCTGCAACAGCAACCCTTCGAGATACTTCGCCTACTCGTGGCGCGTCCGGGGCAGTTCGTATCACGAGAATCGATTCAGAAGACTCTGTGGCCCGATAATTACTTCGTCGATTTCGAGGGAAGCATCAACACAGCCGTCATGAAGCTCCGGCGTGCGCTTCGAGAGGACGCCAATTCACCTACCTATATCGAAACGGTGGCACGGAACGGCTACAGGTGGATCGCGCCCATCATTGAGGAAGCCCCGCCGCAGAACACAGGAATCCGAGCGATTGCTATTCTGCCGCTTCAGGATCTCTCCGGTATTCCGGACAGTGAATATTTCGTGGATGGGCTGACGGACGCGCTGATAACAGAAATGGCGCAACGCTCAGAGCTGCATGTTTTATCTCGGATGACGACCGTGCGATACAAGCACTCGCAGCTGAGCATGCAGCAAATTGCCAAGGAATTGAACGTGCAAGCAGTGGTTGAGGGATCCATTCTTCGCTCTGGAGATCGCATCCGAGTTTCAGCACGGCTCCTTGACGCGATCGAAGACAGGCATCTCTGGGCGCAGACGTACGACCGTAATCTCCAGGACATCCTCATTCTTCAACAGGATGTCGTAACAGCGATCGTTACTTCCGCGGCGCTTGCTCTGAAGCAGGACGTTTTGTCATCTGCTCCAAGGCAAATTAACCCCAAGGCGTATGAGAGTTTCCTTAAGGGAAATTTCCTGTTCTCTTTACGTGCGATCACATCGCTCTCAAAGGCCATCGAGTGGTACGAACACGCGGTCGCCCTGGAGCCTGCGTGGGCTCCTCCGTTTGCCATGATAGCCGAGTGCAACCGGATATTGGATATGTTCAGGCACGCCTCTTCGGCGGAAATTGTTGCTCATGCAACGGCTCTGACCCAAAGAGCACTTCACCTCGATCCGGAGAATCCGCAGGCGCATGCAACTATGGGAGCGGTGTTGGCGATGCATGAATGGAGATGGAAGGAGGGTGAACAAAAAATCCAGTTCGCCTTACGTGCAAATCCGCAATCCTCCCAGATAGAGTTTCTTTACTCCATTGTCCTGCTATTCCAGAGCAAATATGACGAAGCTCTGCGCCATATCGACTGTGCGCTTTCGATTGATCCTTCCTCGCTGTTCCTTCGCAGCCAACGTGCACAAATCTTGCTTTTTGCGCGCCGCTTTGAGGAATGCATCCAGGAAAGTGAAGACCTTCTCGAGCAGAACCCCGATTTCGCTATGGGATTGATGAACTATGGTGGAGCTCTTGTAGACTCGGGTAAACCCGCGGAAGCCATTCTCGCTCTGGAACGCCCATTCGCGAAAACTCCGCTTCCTACTGCCTTGATGGTAATCACGAAAGCGCACTGTGATCTCGGACAACTCGATGCTGCGAGAGTAGATCTGAATCGGCTGCATGAAATGCATCGCGGTGGTCGTTGTTCTCCCACAGTATTGGCCTTGGGACACCTCGGCGTAGGTCAGGTGGAATCCGCCTTCGAGTGGCTGGAAGTGGCGTACGTGGAACGAGACAGTTATTTGCCGCTCTTAACCCAGCTGCCGCTCGTGGATCAGATCCGGCAAGATGCCAGATTTGTCCGCCTGCGCCCCACGCCTGCCCCGTAGCCAGCGAGATAGTCTGAATCGGGAGATACGGGAGATAAAGGGACAGCATACCTGTAGTGGACCCCGAGGTTGAGACACGTCGAGCGCCATTCATTGGGGACCCTTGTCTCCCGGGCGCCTCGTGCCGCCGAAGCCAGTTGTACCTGTTCAGTTAAAAAGAGAAGTCAGGTGTTCTTGAGAGGAGCTAACCAATTCACGATTGACTTCATGACCATCACGTTACGCTGATTGAACACGGTCGTGCGGGAGCGAACGATACCGAATCCCGGGCGGCTCACTGAGCGGCGAACTTCCAGCACCTCCGACTCGGTGCGGAGTTTATCCTCAGGACGCACAGGATGAGTCCAGCGCATTTCGTCGACGCCGGCGCCGATCATGCCACCCTTCACCTTGATCGATTCCACTCGAAGGCGCATGACAATCGCGGCCGTCAGCCATCCAGAAGCGCAAAGACCGCTGAAGAAAGAGTTCTCGCCCGCGCCCTCATCGATGTGGAACGGCTGAGGATCATAGCTCTCGCCAAAACTTATGATCTCCCTTGCTGTTACGCGGTAACTGCGTAACGAATTGAACTTCTGGCCGGGATAGAAGTCTTCGAAGTACATCTCCTCTTCCATTGATCCTCCTATGGGCGTCTCTTGTAGCATGTCTCCCCTGCCATACATTTTCAAACTTCCACGAACGGCTCGGGACAGAGTTTAGGTGACACCCAGGATTGCCTCTCGCCACCCCAGTCAAGAGCCGTGCGGAGAGACATGCAAACACTGGCGTCACCCTCATCGCTTGTGATCTTCTCCGCCCTGCTCCGGCGACAAACCGGGACTCTCTACACCGAGCCGCACCGCGAGCGGAACCTGGTGCAGGTGCTTGAGGCGGCCGGATTTCGCAACCACGAATCCAGCGACCACTCCGAAGAACACTTGCGAAGCCGCGAACGACCACCAGTCAATGTGTTTTGCGAAGTACGGATTGATAAGCCCGAGAATGCTGTACAGCAAGCCGGTCCATGCAATGGGCGCAACGATGCCGCCGAGCAGGATCGGTCTTCTAGGCCAAATAGGAAGCAGTGCGCCGTAAAGCATGCCGACGAGCAGAGTGGTCGCGCCCTGGATGATATTGGCGGTGATGAATGCGCTCAGACGAAAATGGCTCAGCTGCTCTACGGTGGGATTGGTCCACGACCCCACGCCTGCGCCGCCCAGCAGATTGACCACGTACCAAATGCTGTGGTGGCGGACGACGCCGTAGATCTCGGCCGGAATGACCATGGCCAGGCCGCCCGCGATTCCGCCCATAATGCCGCTGGATATAGGAAACGTTTCCAGCGGCAACTGGGCGCGGTGTGTCTCGCCCACTTCGATACGCGCCACGTTTTCATACACGGGCACCAACGAGAACAACTCCTCAGCCACCGGAACATCTTCATGTGCCTCGTGCGGCAGCACATTGCGGAACCATCCCAGCGCAGAGATTACGAAAAGAAGAGCGCCCAGCCAGATGAGCCAAAAAGCGGTGACCAGCGAAGCCCCGACCAGCGTCAGCCCGAGCGCCATGAGAAAAGGCCATGGCGTGGGCGCAGGCAAATGGACCGTGCCCAGTGGATTGTCGCCGTTTTGCGACTCAGCGGTGTTTCTATTGTGTCCTTCGTTCATCTGCCCACCACGTAAACAACGGTGAAGACGACGACCCAGACAGCATCAACGAAATGCCAGTAGAGAGCCAGGGTCCTGACGCGATATGCGTGCTGCCGGCCCACCACGCCGGCGAACGCCAGCCCAAGTGTGACGAGCATCATGATGAGGCCGATCACGACATGCGAAGCATGCAGACCCACAAGTGAGTAGTACGTCGTTCCAAACAAATTGGTACTGATCGTCAGCTGATCGTGCACAATGAGCTTGTGCCACTCGGTCGCTGTGCCGTAAAGGAAGGTTAGGCCCAGCAGAATGGTGATCGACCACCAGAGCCGGAAGGCCGCCATCTTGCCATGATCGATGGCGCGCTCGGCGAGCCAGATGAAAAAGCTCGATGAGAGCAGGCACACGGTATAGAAAATGGGGACGTCGAGCACTTCTTTGGGCGCGGGCCCCTGCACATCGCGACCAAGGTTATAGAGATACGCGACGACAAAGATTGTGAAGATGGCGGACTCCGCAATAATGAGGCCCGCCATGGCGACCGTGCCGCGCCTGGGCAGGGTCCACGTGTCCTGAGGATTGCTGTGCTGCAGGGGAATAGTAGCCATGTTCTCCTCTTGGCGAATTTACTCGAATGCGGAATCGGAATCTTCAGGATGTTTCAGGTCCCATAACGGCCGGCGGCTGAAAACTTCCGGGTCAACCGCGAAATTGTAAGCAGGCGGAGGCGAGGACGTGAGCCACTCCAGGGTCCACGCATCCCACGGGTCCGGACCGGCTTTTTTGCCGCGGAAGTAAGAATGCACGAGGTTATAGACAAAGATCAGTACGGCGATGGCTTGAATAAATGCACCCACCGAAATGATCTGATTCATCAAGGTCCATCCCCGATCCGGCTCGTAGTTGTAGATCTGCCGCGGCATGCCCAGCAGGCCGGGAAAATGCATTACGTCAAAGGTCATGTGAAAGCCGATCACCATCAACCAGAAATGCCATCTGCCCAGTCGATCATCGAGCATGCGTCCGGTCATCTTGGGGTACCAATAGTACAGCGCTGCGAAGATCATGAACACGATGGCGCCCACCAGCACGTAATGAAAATGAGCCACGACAAAATAGGAATTGTGTAGCTGCCAGTCCCATACAGAAACAGAAAGCATGACTCCGGTAAGGCCCGCAATCACAAATTGGAAGAGAAAAGCTATCGAGAATAGCATCGGTACTTCGAACCGGATCTTTCCCCCCCACATGGTGGCTATCCAGTTGAATGTCTTGATGCCGGTGGGAATCGCGACCAGCATAGTGGAAAGCGTGAAGAAGGCATTGCTGAACGACGTCATGCCGAGCGTGAACATGTGGTGGGCCCAGACGCCAAGGCTAATGAAACCGATGCTAATCGATGCCGCCACCATAGCCGGATAGCCGAAGATGGCTTTGCGCGAGAAGACTGGAATGATTTCGTTGGCAACGGCGAAGGCGGGCAGGACAAGTACGTAAACCTCCGGGTGTCCGAAGATCCAGAAGAAGTGTGCCCAGAGCATCGCCGAACCTCCTGCCCGGGTATCGAAGAAATGTCCGCCCAGGTAACGGTCGATCATCAGCATGATCTGGCATGCGGTGAGTGGGCTGACTGCTACAAGAACGAGAAATGAGACGGTAACGTAGAGCCAGGGCAGCAATGGAATCCGCAAAAGGGTCATCCCTTTGCATCGCATGCAGAACACCGTAGCGAGGATGTTGATGGCCGCGCCGATGCTGCCTACGCCGCTCAGGAGCAACGATACTGTCCAATAGTCCATTGTGTGACCGGGCGAGAAGGCGCGTTCGGTCAGTGGGGCGTATGCGAACCAACCCACATCGGGCGCGGATCCGGTCCCTGCCGGACCGGTTCCAGCGATGAAGCTGTAATAGAGCAACGGACCCGCCAAAGCGCTGATCCAGAAGCTGAAGGCGTTGAGGCGCGGGAACGCCATGTCACGCGCTCCGATCATCAGCGGAACAAGATAGTTGGCCAAGCCGAAGATCAGGGGCATGCCGACAAAAAAAACCATCGTCGTGCCGTGCATGGTAAACAGCCGGTTGTAAACAAATAGCGAAACAAATGTATTGTGGGGAAAGAAGAGCTGAATACGAATCATCAGCGCTTCAACGCCGGCGACCAGCAGGAACACAAGGCCGTAACAGATGTAGAGAATGCCCAGCTTCTTGTGATCGACAGTGAAGATCCAGCGGTAAAGGACTTCGAGATAGGTGAGGCGCGCCCGCGTCCTACTCAGGCTCCCGTCGAAGTTACGTCCAATTGGTATGCTCTCTCCGCCCATGGTTGCTTCTCACTCGCCTACTTAAGGGTTAAAAGGTACGCTGTGATCTCTGCATTCTCCCGGTCGCTAAGGTGCAGGGCCGGCATTAATGAACCGGGTTTGAAGGTGTCAGGGTCCGCGATCCACGCCTTCAGGTTTTGCGCGTTGTTTGCGATGATTCCTGCAGCCAAAGTTTCGCGGCTCATGAGGTGCGTCAGATTAGGACCCATGCGGCCAAACGCAGCTGTGCCCGATATCGTGTGGCAAGCGAAGCACGCGGCGTGCTCAAAATCGGCTTGGCCAAGTTTCGCACCGGCGTTGGTGTTTCCTTGATCCGCGTGGGCGGCATCGTTCGCGTTGAGTTCCGGTTGAGTTTTCTGCTGGCCGGCGATCCACTTCTGGAATTGCTCCGGTGTGTCGACATAGACTCGAAGCAGCATCTTTGCGTGCTCCGCGCCGCAGAACTGTGCACATTGCCCCAAATAAAGGCCCGGCTTTTGCGGATCAATCCACATTCCGTTCACTTTGTTGGGCACAAGATCCGTCTTGCCGTTCAACTCGGGTACCCAGAAGCTATGGATGACATCAGCAGACATCAGCTTTAAGAACGACGGCCTGGGCGCGGCTGGAGTGCTCAACGGCAGGTGCAATTCGTTCGCGGTTACGACCCCATACTGAGGGTACTGAAACTCCCACCAGAACTGATGACCGGTGACGACGACATCGAGCGCGTTGGCCGGTTTCGGAGCGTCTTGAACGGAAAATAGGACCCGCGCCGTGCTAAGAAACAGGACTACGATGATCAGAATCGGAATGATTGTCCATGACAGTTCAATCTGCAAGCTCCCGAACACCTGCGGTGGTTCTGAGTTCTCACCGGGGCGCGCTCGATAGCGCGTGATTACATGGACGAGCAAGATGCTCACGACAAGAAAAATTCCTGCCGTGATGGCCAGGACAAAATGCGACAGCCCGTCTATCTCCCTGCCGGGCGTTGAGAACGGCGAGAAGATCGAGGTCGGGTGCGGGTTGAAATAAACCGCAGAAAGATTGAGTGGGAAAGACTCCACTGAAAGCTCCAATTTCTGCTGCACGAGTCCGCGTCTTTCAGCGCGCCGTCGCAACCTCGTGAGCATTTGCTGTGTCACCAAATGGCCGGCGAGTCATGCAGTCTCGCAAGCCCGGATGTGCGAAAGCGTGATGTGATCGAGTGTCCACTCCGTTTTCAGCTACTAGGGTTCAGGTTTGTAGGGTAGGAATTGTCGAGCGTTCCGGATCAATATTGAGCGCAACGCGGTGCTCTTGTAAAGATTGATGGTTTCTGGGATCTCCGGATGCTTGTTCAAACGTTCACATGGCGCCGGCGGAATAGCCGCGCTTGCTGCGAGAGTGCCCGGCCTGAGGAGGGGCGTTTACTAACTCAACACGATGGTTAAAGCAAGGGTAACGTTGCGTGTGTCTCTCCGCAGTCATCGGTTAGCAGAAATCCGTGGCTCTCCTGCCGGAACTCCGCTTACCAGCGGCTCCTGGGAGTGATGAAGCAGTAAGCGGTGTAGCGGATTTCGCTCCAGGCACGATCGCCGACTGGATAACCGGGAAAGAGCGGCCGGTTGACCGGGGTAAATTTGATTCGCACCCAAATTTCTTTTCGGCCTTGCGTCAAATCGCGCGAGACGAGAAATTCGTCGTCGCGAAATCTGCGATTGGAGGTTTCGACGTTGTGCTCCGTGGCTCCCAGTTCCTCTTTCGGATTCGAGTAGACAACAGTATTCGAGCCGGCCAGATACCAGATGCCGGCCAGCTTCCCTTCTGACTTGGCATTGTCTGCGATATACACTTCGGCCCGCTGATCGGGAAACCCGTAATCCAGCTTGCGGCGAAGCAGCACTCCCAGATTGTCGGGGCGAATACGAAGTCGAAACACCGAGGTGCCTTTGGTCGTACGGCCCGTGTCCTGCTCCTGGGGATAAATGACCATACCATTCAGGGTATCGACGCCCCACTCATAGCGAGAGGAGATGGTATACGGCGCGGAAGCCTGCGGTGAGGAGTAAGCGTGAGCGTGCTCCTCCGCTGCATCCCCAATCTGCAGCCGGTCGGTTTCGACCAGCGAAGGCGTTGGCAAGCCGTACCAATAGGCCACTGTCTCGTAGTGTTCTGTGGATTCGTTGTTCCCGCCATGCTCCAGGTGAATGACTGCCCTCCTTCCGAAGGGCATCAGGTCGGCGAGCAAAAAGCGATAGGCGGACTCGATTTTGTCTTCTTCGTTTACCGCAAGCTGTGCGCTGCGTGCTCCCACCGGATGACCGACGAAGGGCAAGGTCATGTTCAAACCACCCCAATAGTCCCCACCGCCGCCCCACTCTTCAGTGCCTGTACCCTGCGCCTGCGGCGTAAGGCTGTCATCAAAGAAGAACCGCGGATCGCCTTCTAGGGTTCGCAGGTCTGCATGGTGAGAGAAGATAAACGACGTCCCCACAAAGCTTCCGGACCACTGGTTCGCTCCTTCCATGTCTGCGGTGTCGAGGAGCACCAGGTCTTCTCCGGGTGTGGGGTCGGGGAAGTCGCGGTAGGTCGCATGAAAATAAGCCAGCTGATTCGCAGGCTGCTGCAAAGGCATGGACCGCACTCGCCATTCGACGTCATCGATCTGCTGACCGGCCCCCACGAGCTGCATGCGGGCGGAGCGAAAGAACGGCATAGGGAAATAGCACGCCAGGTGGATTCGGTCCTGGGAAAAGCGAATGCTGGACGGAAACGCCTTCACCAGATACTCGCGGTTGTCGCGGTTATAAAGAGTGCCGGCGCCATAGAAAAGAGCGATGGGAGCGTCGATGGAAGGTTGCGGTCTTCCATCCCAGGTTACCCGCAGATGGACGCTCTTGAAGGCGGCCGCCTGATCGCGAGGGATGGAAAAGCCCAGAAGACGAATCGTCGCCTTGCCCTTCAACTCCACCGTCGTGACGGCGCCGGAGGCGGGAACGTTCACTTGTCCGCTCAACTCTCTCGTGCCCTGAGGAGAGATGTCCGTACCCGATTTCGCGATTAGATCGAGGACATCCTGGCCGGGAACAACACTCTCGTTCCAGCTTTGGATGGGGCGCGATAACCGGGTCCCGGGCACAAACTGGTCGTAAATGTAATATCCCGTTCCATAGTGGGTGCGTGTGTACGCCATTTGAAAGCTGCGCGCAAAAGAAATGGGACTCCACACCAGGTCCGCGCCCCGGGTCGTGGCCCAGGTCTCATTCAGCGGGCTCGGGAATGCCGCCAGGGGAAGGAAGGTGGAATTGGGAACCGGATGCAGAGGGTCTTTGGTGCTGCTTTCCTGGACGATATGGTCTGTGCCGTCGACCACGTAATGCCAGGGGCTTCCGTGCCAGTGGTTGTAGCGGCTGAACAAAAGAATTCCCGGACCCTCTACGTCGAGTGTGACGTTAAAGTCATCTGCGAGTTGATAGAGGAAATGGGATGCGTCGGCGCCTTCATTGCCTCCCCGTCGATCGTAGGTGCTGCGCATGTAGGCGCGCATTCCGATGCGCTGCCGCGGCCATTGGTCCCAGGCCCGATAGGCATCGAGCCCGATGGGAATGGGTTCCGGAGACGATCTCTGCGCGAGAGATGGGACGCCCAAGCAGAGCGATAGCAGACATAGGCAGAGAGAAGGGTGGTGCAACCATCCGATTCGCGTCACAATGGCTCCATGGCCTTTTGTTTCCATCACCTTGGCGGCAAGGCTGAATGGTTCACATTATCAATTTGCGACGGCTTGCCGCCAGGAGACATCTCTATTTTGTGTCCCATACCCTTAGTCCTGCGCTTAATGAGCCGATGACTGCGGCGTCAGAGGTCCTGTATGGACGGAGCCTTAGACCCTACAGCCAGGTATTCGCGGCATTTCTGTGCGGCATGTTCGCGTTTATCGACCTCTACTGTGTCCAGCCACTTCTGCCCCTGCTGGCTAATGTTTTCCACGCGTCAGAGGCCAACGTCAGCCTGACGATTAGCGCTTCGACGCTCGGCGTCGCCCTGTCGGCGGCTCTGCTGGCCATTTTTGCCGAAAGAGTCGACCGCAAACGGATGATCGTAGGCTCCATGATCGTTCTTGCGCTCTGCACGCTGCTGACTGCAACCGCGACAGGTCTTCCTATGCTAGCGGTGTGGAGGTTTCTGCAAGGGCTGGTAACACCGGGGATCTTCATCATTACCATCACCTACATCACCGAGGAGTGGCCCGCATTGCTAGTACCCCGGGTGATGAGCTTTTATGTGGCCGGAACAGTCTTTGGTGGGTTTTTGGGCCGCATCCTGGGTGGCGTGATCGCTGCCCATTACGGCTGGCATGCGGTGTTTGTGGTGCTCGGCCTTATGGGGCTGGGCGGCGCCGGACTGACGCGGTGGCTATTGCCACCAGCGCAGACAACCCGTGCACTGCCACAAGCTGAATCGAAGCTAGCGCCCCTGCTGAATAACCTGCGAAATCCTCGTCTGCTGGCCACCTTCGCGATCGGGTTCTGTATGCTCTTCGCGCTGGTAGCGACATTCAGCTATATCACCTTTTATCTTGCGGCCGCCCCCTTTCACCTCTCGACACAACAGTTGAGCTATCTCTTCACGGTTTATCTTTGTGGCCTGATCACTACGCTGGTTGCCGGTACATTTCTGGCACGAGTAGGACTGCGGCACGGAATGATAGCCGCCATAGCCTTCTGCATGACGGGGGTCGGCCTGACGCTCATGCATTCCTTGTGGATGGTGGCTTTCGGACTGGCGGTTGCCGGCTCGGGTGTCTTCGTGGCGCAGACCTGCGCCAATAGCTTCCTGCGGGATGCGGCCCCAGCCGGCAGCCGCGTCTCTGCCGCGGGATTGTACATCTGCAGCTACTATGTCGGCGGAACGGTGGGCGGTATCCTTCCGGGCTTGCTATGGAAACACAGCGGTTGGCCCGGCTGTGTCGCGCTGGTCATCGGGATCTTATGCATTGCCGGCATGGCGGCGGTTTTTGGTTGGCGGTTACGGCCAACCGTACCCGACCCAATCCCGCTTTAGCGCGGTTGCCGCGAAGACCTCGCTGCTTGACCAATGACGGGTGCCCCATACCCCCGGATTTCCTGTGAAGCTTGATGGCGTTGATGAACTTCATGCGGCTTTCCTCAATGAAAGCCGCACACGCGGCCGTTTCTTAGGTCCACGTACAGGAAATCCGGGTATCTCGCTCGTTTTTCGCGAGATGTGGGATACCACTGCTGTTTCCCTCTGGCTCCAGATTCACCCGATGCACTTAACGATCAACCTCGGTGGTATCCCACATCTCGCGAAAAACGAGCGAGATATGGGGCACCCGTCCTTCGTCAGGGAGCCAGAGGACCGTACGATGGAATTTAGTGAGTGGGTTTCAAGATGAGCTTCTGCACCCGCCAATTCAGCAATTCGGCAACGTAGAGTTCATTCTCCGACGGGCAGGCGATTTCGTGGATCCATCCGAATTGCTTGAGCTGCTTGCCCGACTCGCCCAGGTAGCCAAGTACCTTTCCATCCAGACTCAGCTTGTAGATCCGGCCTGGATAGGCATCCGAGCTGAAGAGCACTTGATGGGGACCCGGCGTAATGCAGAGAGCCCAGGGGGATCCGGCCTTCATGGTGCCGTTGGCGGATGTGGCCTGACTCGGCTTGGGCCCGATTGCGGGACGGGCATTGGGATCGAAAGGCACATCAATCGTGATCTGGCGCAGGAACTTGCCATCGCCGTCAAAGACCTGGATCCGGCGGTTGCCGCGATCTGCTACGTAGACATTCCCCGTGGCATCGACCGCAATGCTGTGCGGCACACTGAATTGTCCAGGCTGGTCCCCGGGCTCTCCCCAGGACTTAAGCCAGTTGCCGTCCTTATCCACCTTTGCTACCCGTGAGTTGATGTAGCCATCGCTGATGTAGGTGTTCCCAGCCGCATCCCACGCCATGTCGGTCACCTGGCGAAACATTCCGTCCACCGGAGGCAATGGCGGTTTCGGATGCTTGAGGGGTTCAGTGCCCTCGTCGGAGGCTTCCTGCTTGCGTCCAAAGACCATCAGCACACGGCCTTCGGGATCGAACTTGATGACCATATCTGAACCCTTGTCCGCCACCCAGATATTGTCTTGCGCGTCGATCTTTACCGAATGGCCGAAAGACCACGCGTACAGATGGTGGCCAATCTCGCGGATGAATTTGCCGTCGGGACCAAATTCGAGCAGCTGCGATGCGGCGGCCCCGTAAGCAGGGCCGGTGGTGTTTCCGCGCGATAACGCAAAGATATGCCCCTTGGAATTGACCGCCACACCAGCCATCTCTCCCAGATACATGTCAGGGGGAAGCTTGAGAAAATTTGCCACCGAGGTGTAGTCGATCTCCGGCACGGGAGTTTGTTGCGCGAAGACGGAAAGGTTAAGCAGCAGAAACGTTAGCAGCCACTTCAATTTTGACCTCCCTAGATTGCCAACTCACTCTAGTGGACCATCGACCTGCATGTAAACCACCGCACTTGCAGAGGTTGGCTCCAGCCGGTTTAATCGAGTTCAAACACTCGCAGGATAAGGAGCGCCATGTCGCAAAACTACCAGAGTCAGGATGTATGGAGCCGGGCAACATCGGTCAACGGCTATGCCTTCGACGAGCTCCGCTCTGTGCTGCAGAAGTCCATACGCCGTGGTTGGGTAGAGGAGGCGGTGCTCGCCGCGTATGAGTTCTTCTTGAGTGGCCCCGAAGCCGAGGAGTTGCTATGGCGCAGGCTGGAGATTATTGCCACTGAAGATGTCGGCCTTGGACTGGTAGAAGCCCCTGCCATCCTCGAGGCTCTGAACACTCAACGTCTGCGCATGCCCGATCGCGGCGACCGGTGGATGTACTCGGTGCATGCCGTGCGCCTGCTCGCAACCGCGAAGAAGGATAACACCACCATGGAACTCGCCACTTGGGCTCAATTCGTCGTGGCCCGCGGAGAGCGCCGAGTCGAAGTACAGGACTTCCAGGTGGACATGCATACCCGCCGGGGCGTGGCGATGGGCCGCGATGTCGTCCACTGGTGGACGCAAGGCGCAAAACTCGAGAACAGGCTCGATCAGACGCAAACCAAGTGGGGCAAGTATCTGGACGATCTCTACATGGGAAGAAAGGATACGGAGCCGGAAGAAAAATCCTGATTCCTTAGCGGTAGCGCTCTCGCACCCGCGTCTCCACCGCGCCGGCAGCGTTGTAAAGCGCGACCGAGAGGGTCATGGCCACCAGGCTGGCTCCCCAGGCGCGTTCGGTCTCGAAGGCCTGACTGGTGAGAGCGAACATATTGCCCAGGCCTCCTGTCTGCATCAGGTATTCCGAGATCATGGTCACCATGACGCTGTAGGCTGCCCCAATGCGCAACGCAACTGCCATGCCGGGCACAGCGGCGGGCAGAGCGAGCCACACCAATCGCTGGCCTCGGCTTGCCGCCAGCACCGCGAAGAACTCGCCCGACCCAGGCGGCAACGTTCTTAACCCTTTGCTGGCAAAAACGAAGCCCGGGAAAAAAGTCATGATGGCCACAGTGACAAACTCCGTCCGGCTCTGGTAGCCGAAGATGCGCGCCAACAGCGGTATCAGGCAGACCACCGGCGTCGAGCTCAGCAGCAGCGCGGCAGGACTGATGGTGGCGGAGAGTATCTGTGATCTCCATCCGGCGATAGCCAGCAGCAGCCCCAGGATTAACCCCGCGGCAAGTCCGCTGAGTGCGAAGCCGAGCGTCCACAAAGCGGGCATTAAATAGATCACTGGATGCAGCACAATATCGCGCACCACAGCGACGGGAGAGACAGCCACGATGCTGTTGTAATGGGCCGACATAACCCACACTTGCCAAGCGGCAAAGATCAGCAGCAGTCCCCAACTCTGGGCCCAGCACTGTGTAACGACGCGGCGCATCATAGAAATCTACTCCCGACATATCGCTCCGCGGCATGGGCCGCGCCATAACCCGCAAGCGAGATCAATGCCACCAGCAACACGGCCGCCCACATCAGCGGTATCTCAAAGTTCTGCATGGTGTTCAAAATCACGATGCCTAATCCCGTGGGAGCTCCGAACCACTCCCCTACGATGGCGCCGATCATCGCAGCCGTGACGGAAACCTTCACCCCGCTGAGCAAGGAAGGAACGGCGGAAGGAAGATCGAGGTAGCACAAAAGCTGCCACCGGCCGGCTCCGAAGGTGGTCATCATCGCGCTCAGGCCGGCGGAGGCAGTACGCAGGCCGGAGGCCACCGCAACATAGATGAGAAAGAAGACGGATATGGCGGCGAGCAAGGCCGGGGTCAGCTCCCGGCTCACCAGCAGGATGAAGATCGGCCCCAGCACAACCGCGGGAATCGCGTTGACTGTCACCGCCAACCGATCCAGTCCTGGCCGCAGCGGTGGCAGCACATACGAAACCATCGCGGTTGCCGTTCCCAGCAGCGCGCCCGCAGCAAAGCCCGCCGCCGCCGAGCTTATGGTGGCAAGTGCGGAGCGGTAGAGCAAGGCCGCGAATCTGGGCTGAAGATAAACCCGCAGGACGCTGGCCGGCGTGGGAACGGTGAGCCCCGCGGCGCCGGAATGGGCCAACGCCTGCCAGGCGGCCAACAGACCCAGCTGCGCCAGGACGACGTAGACGAGCATCGATTTCTTTTCGGGTTTCTTTTCGCTCGCGCTTTGCACTTCAGTGCTCCAGAAGCAAAGTCAGGTGATCGATCAGCTGGTGAAACTGCTCCGAGCGCATGCAGTCGATACGGCGCGGTCGCGGGAAAGGCACGGGGATAGCCTCCACGATCACGCCCGGCCGGCCGCTCATCACCACCACCCGATCGGCCAGAAAGAGCGCTTCGTCCACCGAATGGGTCACCATCAAAGTAGTCAGGCTTCTCTCCAGCCAGATTTGCTGCAGCTCGAGATTCATACGCCGCCGGGTGACGGCGTCGAGTGCGCCAAAGGGTTCATCGAGCAATAGCAGCGTGGGTTCAAGACAGAGCGAGCGGGCAATTGCGGCGCGCTGGCGCATGCCGCCGGAGAGCTGGCTGGGCCGTGCCTCTTCGAAGCCCTGCAAACCGGCCAGCTCGACCAAGTGCCGCACGCGAGCGTAGTCAACGGGCAGGCCGGCAATCTTGAACGGCAGCGCGACGTTGGCCTTCACCGAGAGCCAGGGCAGCAGTGCATGATCCTGGAAGGCAATTCCCAGCCGGTGCTGGTCGCGCAGCAGCGCCGGTGACTCGCCATCTACCAGAATGGACCCGGTCGATACTTCCTCCAGTGCAGCGACCAGGTGCAACAATGTGCTCTTGCCGCAGCCCGAGGGACCAAGGAGAGCGACGAACTCGCCGTCCTCGATAGTCAGGTTCACGTCCTTGAGCGCAAGCACGGAATCGCGCCGATCGAGAGCATACGATTTGCGGACGCCATGGATCTCAACCTTGGCCATAGATCAGGCGATGGCCCTCTCGAAGCGGTCCATGAGTATGCCGTATTGCCGGCGCAGCCGCTCCTTCATGACCCCCAGATCAACAGTGAGCAATACGCGGTCTTTCATCACCACCCGGCCATCGATGATGACTGTCCTCACGTTGGGGCCGACCGTGCTCTCCGCCAACGTAATCATGGGATCGTAATTCGGGAACTGCGCATGGCCGGTGGATTCGACGAGGATCAGGTCGGCGAGCTTGCCCACCTCAAGCGAGCCGATATGCCGCTCCAGACGCGCCGCGCGCGGCCCTCCGCGTATGGCGGCACGTAGCATCTGTTCATGCGTGATCGGCGGATCGATGTGGTAGGGGGTTCCTCCCACCGCCTGCTGGCCTACTGTGGCAGCGTGCACTACTTCGAACATATCCAGGCTGCCGCGGGTCGCGGCGCCATCGGTGCCCAGCCCCAGGCGAATCTTGCGCTGCAGCATCTCCAGCACACGGGGGGCGCCCATCTTGTAGTTATTGAAGGCACAGTGACAGGCGGAAACATTGCGTGCCTGATAGAGGTCGAGCTCGTGCAGGCTTAGCAGCACGGAGTGGGCCGCGTGGACATTGGCGTTGAGAGCTCCGATGCTCTCCATATACTCGGCCGGTCGCAAGCCCCATTTGCTGATGGCATAGTCCACCTCGTAGGTTCCCTCTGCGAGGTGAGTGTGGATGGGCGTGTCAAGCTGCTTGGCCAGAGCGCTCATGCCGCGCGTGAGCTCCGTGGTGTTGACCATGATCTGGCGCAATGCGAGCCAGGCATTCACGCGCGGATGATGCTGCCAGCGCTTAACCAACTCCTCGTTGTTTTTGAGAGCCTCTTCAGTGGTGAAGCGCGAGCCTCTGGGTATGCTCTCATCCATATCCATGGTGGAGAGGGCGATGCGGCCGCGGATGCCGATCTCGTCTGCAGCCCTTCCCATTTCATCCGGGAAGGGTCCACCTGCTTCGAGAAAGCAGGTGGTGCCGCTGCTGATCATCGAGGCATAGGCAGCCAGTCCACTGCAGTACACATCCTCGGGTTCGAGCCCGCTCTCAAACGGGATCAGGTAACGGGACCACATGGGACTCTTCAGCTCGCCCCTGCGGCGAATGGCAGCGATCTTGCCGTGCAGGAACTGCTGTGCGGTATGAACGTGGGCATCGACAAAGCCGGGCATGGCGATCAGTCCGGTGGCGTCGATCGTCTCCCGCGCATGAAAATGTTTCGCGCTCTCCGCCGTGGGCCCCATCCAGGCAATGCTGTTGCCCACGATGGCGAGGGACGCGTCGCCGAGTTCCGTGCCCTGGTCATCGAAAGTGACGATGCTGGCGTGATGAATCAGCAGGTCGGCCTCTCTCACTTCAGTCATGCTTCTTTCCTCTCCATTGCCAGGCTTTGGTATGCCTCCTGGAGCAGTGACATGTCCATGAGCCGCGACGGATCGGGCAGGTTGGTGCGACCGGCGGCGATCGCCGCGCCATACATGTTGTTGACCAGGTCGTGCTCCGAGATCCAGAAGGGACCCGGTGATCCGGGAGTCTGGTACAGCGGCAACTGCAGTTGGTTGGTGCGCAGCTCATGCTGGAAGGTGAGCCCGAGATCGGCGCCAAATTTGTCCACCGCAAGCCGCGCTGCATAGGCCGGGTCAAGATCATTGGCTGCCTTGCCGCGGAGCCGGGCCTTGAGCAACCCGACCAGCTCAGCTCGTCGTGCTTGCAGTGTGTGCCGGTCGACAAAGAGCAGCGTCGATGGGACCTTGTATCCGAATTGGTCGAGCCTGGTCACAATAAAATCCACACCCGGACGCATGCCCATGTCCTCGAGCATCAGCGGTTGGTTGGTAATGAAGCAGTAGTAGGCATCTCCGGCGTTATTGAGCAGCGCTTCGGGAGAAAAGCCGACGGGGATCAGTTGATAGTCGGGGGGCAGATGATTCAGCTTGAATATGGCTTCGATGGCGGTCCGCTCGCTCGGCCCCTGTACGAGAAAGCGAGCATGAGGAAGGTCCTCAGGCCGGCGGACCGGCCGCCGCGGTAGAGACATCAACGCGGCGGGGTGCACAGGAAAGATGGAACCAATGATCACGAAGTCATTGCCGCGGAGACAGGCATCGAGCAGCGGCAGCCACTCTGCTTCTCCGATGTGCGCCTGGCGCGCAGCCACTTCGACAACCGGCTGCGGTGCATTCGGACCACCGGGCCACACCTTCAGCGCAACCTTTTCCTGGGCGAAATAGCCCTTCTCCAGGGCCACCCACAGATCGGCGTACTCCACATTGGGCACCCAGCCCAGGGCCAAGACGAGGTCTCGCCGGTTTAAAGACTTGCAGGAACTGAGCAACGGAAGCCCGGCGGCCAACGCGGCGCCGTAGCGCACGAAGCTCCTTCGGCTCCATTGGGGCAAAGCGGCTCCCGGCATGTGCTCCATAGAATTTAATATGACAGGTTTGTGCACGGGAATTGCATGCAATCTAATGGCGTTTGAGTCGCGCTCGGGTAAGGCTGCTGCCGTCGATGAGGCCTTGCTGCACAGGGTATTGGATTTGTGAGAGATTCGTGGCGTCCTTGAGTGGAACCGCTCGGAGGCTGTGACTTTTTTGATTGCTTCCATAATTTTTGGTCGCTGGAAAGCTATGAAGAGCATGGGCTAACAAGCATCGTCGGGGTCCTTCGACTGCGCGCCATAAACCCTCTGTTAAGCGACAGATCTGCGAGGCGCTTCGCTCAGGATGACGGCCTTGGTGGGAGTTTTAAACAACAGTCCGGTTGGGCGTGACAAAAACGCGGAACATCAAAAAAGTCACAACCTCTTGATGACAAAGGGTAGAGTTGTGCTCCCATCGGCAATTGGCTGGCCGGTTTCAGGGTCGAGCACAGCCACGTGACAGAAGGGCCACGACACGTACATGCGACCGTTCACCACCAACGGCACGGACTCTATCGTCCTGCTTCCAGTGCCGTCAGCTTAGTAGCGCTATGGAGACCCCAAGTCTCGCTTTTAAGACGTGGGGTCATCGGGCATAAGCCTATCTCGTCAACCAGGCCTCGAATCCAATGGGCGATGAATCAATCCGCGGTTCGACCCAGCCCGCTTCAATGGCCATGCGCCGAATCTCTTCCAGCCGATAGGCACGTCTGATCAACATACCGCGGAAGATCGCCATCATGAACCAGCGGTTGAGCAGATTTACACCCAGCCCATCCACATACCGCTTCAGTTCCTTGACCTTTACATCCCGGCGCATATCGATCAGGAGCGCCGTTCCCCCAGGACGCAGCACGCGGCGCATCTCTGCCAGTGCCTTCACCGGCTCACTAAAGTTTTTGAAGGCCGCACGGCACACCACGAAGTCCACGCTTGCATCCTCTACCGGCAGAGCCGCCGCGTTACCCACTTCGAACTGCGCTTGCACCCCTTCGGTGGCCGCGTTGCGCTGTGCGATCTCGACAAAGGTTTTGCTGATGTCGACCGCCCGCACCTGCAACCCGCGTTTGGCCAGTTCAATCGAAAGAAAGCCCGGCCCCGGCGCTACTTCGAGCACTGTACCGCCGGCGGGAACCACCGCCGCAATGCGCAGCGCCAACGCCTTGAACTCCGGCATGTCTTTGCGCGTGGTGCGGTCATACCAGCGCGCCGTGCTGCCTTCCATGCCCATTCCCTTGTAAGCTTTGACTGTTGTGGTCATTTGTTTCTCCATCCATGTATCTTATAAACTAAGATACATGGATAGTAAAGCATATGTGAGTTTGCATGTCTATATCCACTAAAGCCAAATCGCGCCGCCCTGCGGCTGCCAAAGCGGACCTCACCAAGTTGCCGGCGCCGGTCACGACTGCTGACCGCATCGTCCTCGAAATCCGCAAGTTCATCGCGGCAAGCATCTTCTTCAATGCCCAAGCTGCGGAAAAGGCCGGCCTTGGCCTCACCGACATGCAGCTGCTCCATATGCTGCAGCTTTACGGCCCTTCCACGCCCAGCCGCCTGGCGGGATGGACCCGCCTAAGCAGTGGCGGTATCACGGTTGCACTGGACCGGCTGGAGAAGGCCGGCTACCTCCGCCGCGAGGCCAACCCTGCTGACAGGCGCAGCCTGCTGATTACGCTCATACCTGCCCGTTTACACAAAATTGCCGCCATGTATGAAGGAGTAGAAAACGAGACCCGCCGTCTGCTTGCAACCCTGCCACAGGGTGATCTTGAAGCGGTGGTGCGCTTCTTCGAGACCATGCACGCTGCCGGGACAGACAGTGAAAAGCAGGCGCAACCGTAACTCAGGAACGGCGCGGAGAGCGGCGCGCGGTCTCCGTGACCGCGGCATCCAAGCGGGCTGCAATCGGCGGAAAGGCAGGTGTGGGTCCGTTCCATCGCAATTGGTCCACGTCGTCGAAGAGTGCGATGTCGGTGCGAAGGGTGGCCAGGGTTCGAAAAAGCTGAGCGCGCTCCCACTCGCGGACGAGCGTGATTGCCAGAGTACCGGCATTGGCCGCGTTCACGTGCCACTCGCGGTGGTCCTTAGGGATGGATTCCAGATGGAGATACTTGGCGAGGACCGCGGCTGAGGATTTCGCACCCCAGCCAGGTAACCCCGGATACCCATCCGCCGCGTCGCCCACCAGTCCCAGGTAGTCAGGGATCGACTCCGGCGTTACGCCGAACTTCTGAACCACACCAGCCTCGTCGAAGGTGACGCGTGTTCTGCGATTCAACTGGACTACCCGCGTGCCGCGTACACATTGAGCAAGGTCTTTGTCCGGAGTGCAGATAATCACGCGATCGACTCGCGCATCTTGGGCTGCCAGCACGGATGCGGCTGCTAGGGCGTCATCGGCTTCGAACTCCACCATCGGCCAGACGACGATCCCCGCTGCAGAGAGAACCTCCTCGAGGAGTGGGAACTGCGCCAGCAGCTCAGGTTCGACGCCTTCGCCGGTCTTATAGCCAGGCCACAGCCCGTTGCGAAACGACTCGATTACGTGATCGGTCGCGACACCCACGTGGGTCGCGCCTTCTTTGAGCAGACCCAACACGGAGGCGAGCACTCCGCGGACGGCCCCGACCTCCCGGCCCTCAGAATCGCGTGCCGAGGGCATCGCGTAGTAGTGCCGGAACAGTTCGTATGTGCCGTCGATCAGATGGACATCCAGGGCGCAGCTCCAAAACAACCCTATAGGAGCCGCTGCTATGCGATCAATCCCTGAGGTGAAACAAGCAGGGAAAACCTCGAATGAAGGGCACGGTGCTCACAAAGCAGTCTCAGATGAATCGAGAATCACAGGGAGGGAGCATTGGAATCCCACATCTCGCGAAAAACGAGCGAGATATGGGGCACCCGTCCTTTGGGAGGGAACCAGAGGCAGAGCAGTGCAAGTTGTTGCGTGTCGAATAGGTAATTGCCTCTGGCCAAGCGGAGATTATAGAGTCGATAGCGTACTCAGCCGGAGGCTTATTGCCTATCCCCGCCAAAATCGATGAACAGCAGCCACAGACCGCCGCTGCGGCCTGGTTCCCACCCGGCGTAATGCGTCCGTTTGTGCTGATTACCGGGCTGTTCTTTCTCTGGGGCATTCCCAATAATTTGAACGACGTGCTCATCCGACAGTTTATGAAGTCTTTCGAGATCAGCCGGTTCCAGGCTGGATTGGTGCAGTCGGCTTTCTACCTCGGCTATTTTCTGCTCGCGTTGCCGGCCGGTCTGCTCATGAAACGCCGCGGCTATAAATCGGGGTTCCTGACCGGCCTGTTCTTGTTTGCGGCCGGATGCTTTCTCTTCCTTCCCGCGGCAAACTCCGGCAAATATGGTTTTTTCCTGGCGGCCTTATTTGTCATGGCGAGCGGACTCGCTTTTCTCGAGACCGCCTCCAACCCCTTCGTGGCCCAACTTGGCCCCACCGCAAGCTCCGAGCAAAGACTGAATCTGGCGCAAGCCTTCAATCCTCTGGGCTGCATCACAGGTATCCTGGTCGGAACCGCTTTCATCTTCTCCGGCGTGGAGCTCTCTCAATCGCAAGCCGCCGCCATGCAGGCAGCGGGAACGTATGCCGCCTATCTGCATAAAGAGACGATGCGCGTCGTTGCACCGTATCTTGCATTAGGCGGGCTCGCATTGCTGTGGGCTGTGATGATCAGTGTCACCCGCTTCCCTGCTTTCATGGAGGCGAGGTCTCACGTGGCCGAGGTAAGCGGAAATTGGCGCGAGTTGCTGCACAAGCCCCACTTTCTCTTCGCCGTGGTCGCGCAGTTCCTATACGTGGGCGCATCGGTCTGCACCTGGAGCTACTTTATTCCGTACGCGAAAGAATATGCTCATACCCCCGAGCGCATCGGCGGAATTCTGTTGGCGTGTAGCATGGGCCTCTTCACCATCGGCCGCTTCGTAGCCACAGCTCTGATGCGCCGCTTTTCACCCGGCAAGATCATGACCACCTACGCCCTGCTCAATACCATTCTGCTGCTGGTGGGGATATTCTCGCCGAGCCGAATGGGGCTCGCGGCGATTCTGCTGACCAGCTTCTTTATGTCTCTGATGTTTCCCACGATTTTCGCCATGGGCCTAAAGGATCTCGGCCCCAACACCAACATCGCTGGTTCTTTTCTGGTGATGGCGATCGTTGGCGGAGCAGTGATGACGCCCCTGATGGGCTTGCTGGCCGAGTTTCTCCACAGCACCGCGCTGGCCTACCAGATTCCACTCTACGGAAACCTGGGAATCGCTGCCTACTCGCGCTACATGGCCGGCTACAGCAGGAGAAGGCTGACGGTTTCGACCTTTGAAGTTTAAAATCCTCCCCATCGGTTTGCTTTGTGGGTCACCGATTACGCAAAATGGTTGACTATGGTCGGTTTAGTCAATTACGCAAAGGATCCCCATTCGGTCGAGCTTAGGGAACTTCCCGTTCCCGGCATTGGTGAAGAAGACGTTCTATTCAAAGTGGAGGCCGTGGGCATCTGCGGCAGCGATCTCCATCAATACACAGGCAAGCAGAGTTGGCCGGTCAATTACCCGGTCGTCCTGGGGCACGAATTTGCCGGTTACGTTGCCCAAGCCGGCAACCGGGTAACCGGCTTCAAAGAGGGCGACCGGGTGGTAAGCGAAACCGCCGCCCTGCTTCCACCCGACTCGGCGTTCATTCGTCAGGGGCTCTATAATCTGGATCCCAAGCGGCTCGGCTTCGGCTATGGGGTCGATGGGGCGATGGCGCCCTTTGTCAGGGTGCCTGCGCGCTGCCTGCACCGGGTTCCTGCCTCGTTGGCCTTGGAGAAGGCATCGCTGACCGAGCCCTGCTGCGTTGCCTACAACGCAGTGTGCGTCAATTCTCACTTGCGGCCGGGTGATACGGTCGCGGTGATTGGACCCGGGCCGATCGGACTGCTGTGCGCGATGATGGCGAAGCTTTCCGGGGCTGGACACCTTATCGTGATCGGCATTCCTGCCGACGCCAAGCGGCTGGAGGTCGCGAAGCGAATCGGAGCCGACACGATTCTGGGCGCGCAAGGCGAAGACATCGCTGAATGGGTCAGGAATTTCGGCGACGGCTATGGCCTCGACCTGGTCATCGATGCTGCCGGGGTTTCCGCATCGCTTAAGCTGGCGCTCGATATTGTGCGTCCCGCGGGGCAGATCACCAAAGTTGGATGGGGACCACAGCCGCTGAATTTTTCGCTCGATCCACTGGTGCAAAAAGCGGTCACTCTCCAGGGCAGCTTTTCTCACAACTGGCCCATCTGGGAGAAAGTCATTTCCCTGCTGGCGAGTGGCAAGATCGATCTCGATCCGATACTCAATCGCATCTCCCCACTCGACCAATGGCACGAGGCCTTTGAGCAGATGCATTCCGGCGTAATCGTCAAAGGAGTGCTCCAGCCATGAGCCAACGCCTGCAAGACAAAGTAATCCTGGTGACCGGCTCGACGACCGGCATCGGAGAGGGCATGGTGAGGGTCTTTGCCCGCGAAGGCGCGAAGGTCATGATCCATGGAAGACGGAAAGATGCAGCGCAAAAATTGGCTGCTGAAATCGGAGAACAAGCGTCCTTCAGCATCGGGGCGCTTGATGATCCGCAGGTGCCCGCGAGGCTCATTGCAGAAACGATCGGCCATTTTGGACGGATCGATGGCTTGGTCAATAATGCCGCCGCAATCGTACGGGGAAATATCGAGAAGACCGATTCGGAATTATTCGACCGCACGGTCGCTGTCGACCTGAAGGCGCCATTTCTTCTTATTCAGGCCGCCCTGCCCCACTTCCGCAAACAGGGCACAGGCCGAGTGCTGAATATCGGCTCGATCAATGCCTATTGTGGAGAGCGCAATCAGTTCATCTACTCCATCTGCAAGGGTGGCTTAATGACCCTGACGCGAAACCTCGCAGACGCACATGGAGCCGAAGGTATCCGGGTCAACCAGCTAAACGTCGGTTGGACTCTGACTCCGAATGAATTCGCTTTGAAAATGAAAGAGGGCTTACCCCAGGATTGGCCCACCCGGGTATCGAGGACATTCGCTCCCTCAGGCCGGCTGCTCTCGCCGGAAGATATTGCCTGGGCTGCGGTCTACTTTCTTTCCGACGAGGCGGCACTCATCAACGGCGCAGTTCTCGACGTGGAGCAATACCCCGTCGTTGGCCGGAACCCGGTAAAGGAAAGCGCTGACGGAACCCTTGCATGAAGCCCAGGCTAGCCGCATTCCCTAAATGCTACATGGATGCGCTGTGCGTCCATCACACCATGACTGTTTTTGAATGGATCGAACTGGCGGCAACGCTTGGCGTCGACGGACTCGAATTCTACGCGGGTTTTGTGGAAGACGATGCGGCTTTTCTCAAAGAGGTCAAGGCCGCGCTGGAGAAGCACGATCTGGCCATGCCGATGCTCTGCTGCTCTCCCGATTTCACTCAGCCCGATCCCCTGCTGTTGCAAGCGGAGATCGAGCGCGAGAAGCGGATGATTGAGATCACCGCATTTTTTGGTGGGCGGTTTTGCCGTGTGCTCTCGGGCCAACGCCGGCCGGAACTCACACGGGAAAAGGGTGTTGCTCAGGTGGTCCGGGTCATCAAGGGCCTGCTGCCCTTTGCCGAAAAAAACGGCGTCGTCATGACCATGGAGAACCACTACAAAGACAACTATTGGCAGTACCCGGAATTTGCGCAAAAGATGGATGTCTTCGTCGAAATTGTCAACCAGATCGATTCGCCATGGTTCGGCGTCAACTACGATCCTTCAAACACCATCCTGGCCGGCGAGGACCCTCTGGTTTTGCTCGAACGGGTGAAGCATCGCGTCGTCACCATGCATGCCAGCGACCGCTACCTCAAGAGTGGAACAATCGAGGATCTGCGCAAAGAGGAGAACTCAGTCGGCTACGCCAGCCGGCTCTCCCATGGAGTCATCGGTAAGGGCATGAACGACTACGACAAGATTTTCTCCATACTCCACGCGGTTGGGTTTGACTCCTGGGTTTCCATCGAAGATGGCTTGGACGGGATGGAAGAGCTGCGGGAATCGGTCCACTTTCTCCGGGCCAAGATAGATTGCCACTTCAAAGACTAACCATGGAAACCATCGTACAGATCTCCCTTGACATCACCTCGATCCCCGAAGCACTCGACACCGCAAGGCTCGCCCTGCGTGCCGGGGTTGACTGGCTGGAGGCGGGCACTCCGTTAATCATCGCCGAGGGAATGAACGGTGTTCGTGCCCTGCGCGCGGAGTTCCCCGGCGTTCCCATCGTGGCCGACCTAAAGACCATGGACGGCGGTTGGCTTGAGGCGGAGATGATGGCCAAAGCGGGAGCAACGCACGTCGTAGTCATGGAGCGTGCTCACCCGGAGACGATCAAAGTGGTGGTGCAGGCGGGAAAGGATTTCGGCATAAAGGTAATGGGTGACAATCTTGCCGCCGAGGACATGGTTGCGGCTGCCAGAAGGCTAGAGGATTTTGGCTGCGATTTCGTAATTCACCATGTCGGTTTCGATGAACGCCGCGGCCTTGCCGCAATGGGAAAACCCTATCCTAGCCCGCTCGATCAATTGCGGGAGGTCGTTGCCGCGGTCCGGGTGCCAGTCCAGGCGGTTGGCGGTCTTTCTATTGAAGACGCAATTCGTACGCCCGAATTCGGAGCTCCTCTGGTCGTTCTGGGCGCTCCCCTCACCATCGACCCCGATGCCTTCAAGACTGCTTCGGGCAACCTCGAAGATAGGCTTCGCCTGGTTTGCGATAAGGTCCATGCCTACCGCACCTAGGGCCGCTCTTCTATCTCATGAAGCTGGCGTGATGTGTGGCGAGCAGGATAGCTCCATAGATCCATCCCAGCACCAAATAGATGAAGGCGATTACTATGCCGGCGGGGATGGAAGCAATGGCAATTTTGACCAGGAACCTGACCAAAGGCCAAAAAGGCATATCGAAGCCAATAACCACGACGGGAGTAGCGGAAATCTCTGACATGAAAACACCCTTCTTTCGTGAAAGCGTCCCTGAGATTAGCTCTTTGCTCGACGCAGACTTATCTAACTGCGCGCACTTAACGTAGATAACTGAAAATCAAGATTAAAATCCAGACCAGTATATTCGGAAACTCCGAAGGTGAGAACTAGTGGAAGATACACGCGAGGATGGCCGCACTCGAGATGTAATCGCCTGGTCCAGCTTCTTCTTCGCCCTCCTGCAAAGCATCTGTACATTCTTTGTGGCCCTAAGCGGCATCCGTTTAGTGATTGGAATAGGTTCGGTGGTATTGAGTGCCGGCGCTACAGCGGCGTTAGAGAGCTTCCACGGGAGCTGGATTCGATTACCGATGATCACCCTCGCGCTTCTCGGTTCTTTATTGAACCTCGCGATTCTGATGCAACTCCGCAGTCTGCGCAGCCGTCCGGCCTCACGCTGGCGCCAACGCCCGCTTCGTCCCAAAGAGGTTCGAATGGAACGTCTCCAATGGGTCTTGTCCTTCGCAACCCTTATTCTTATCGCCATCGAAGAATACTTGCATTGGAACCGGACCCAACACCTGTAGGCGTTACGTGCTGGTCTTCCCCGGCATGAGGAAACCCTCTTTTGCAGAGGATTTTGCTTGGCCTGCGGCAAGAGGCGGATAAACCTCGAAAAAGTGACAGCCCCAGGGGCCGAGCTTTACGAAGAGTCCCACGGATTCCATCTCCTCTCCATCGCGGAAATAGGTCGTCCCGGAAAAGACGTCCAAGAGCCTGCACTGACCTGCGCCCAGGCCATCCCACCGCGCGTGGACCCGGCCCTCGGCATCTCCATTGCTCAGGTTCATCACCACCAGCCGTCGAGCATCTCCCAAAACCCAGCGCCAGGCGACGAGGTTATCAGCGCTGTGGTTATCCGGCCAGCCCGTTATCTCACAGAGCCTCCATTGGCCATAGCGGAATACAGGATTCCTCACCGCCTGTAGAAGCGCGTTGTAGAACATGCGCAAGGATAGATCGGCAGGCTCATCCGGCCGGCGTCGCAGAAAGACAGGGACTCTTATTCTTCTTCCTTCAAACTGTCCTTCGTGGAAAAGCGCCACTCCGGGCAGGGTGGCAATCGCCGTTGCCCCTGCCCGTACCTTCGCGGGCGAGAACGTACTCCCAGATCGAGGCTCATCGTGGTTCTCCAGGAACCGCACGAGCTTGTCCTGGTACGCATTCGGCGCCGAGATCTGGCGTCGAATGCCGTTTACATCCGCGCTCCGGAGCTCGTCGTATAAAAACTTGTCATAGAAGAAGTCGAAGCCCTGCTCCTGCAATTTCTGTTCCATGTTCCAATAGGCTTCGGCCAGAAAGATAAAAGCCGGATGAGCATTACGAACCGGCGCTATGACCTCACGCCAGTACTCAATTTCAGGCGCCTGCCCTACCCGCCCCTGCCACGTTCGTGCAAATACTTCGTTGAGCAACAGCTCTGCCATATCGCATCGAACCCCATCGCACTGGCTCGCGATGTTGAGCAGAGTCGCTCCCATCGCTGCGCGTTCGCCGGGGTGAAAAGCGTTCAGCTGTATCACGTCAGGCCACGGAGGAAAGTTAGGATCTCGTCCTTCGGCGAGGATTTGGCCGTCCAACCTCTGGTAGGAACCAGGATTATCCCTAAGGTCCTGCTCAGTCCCGCCGATAAAGTACTCCGGGTGTTCCGTGATCCAGGGGCTGTCCGGCGCTACATGGTTAGCCACGAAATCCAGAATCAGCTTGATTCCCCGTTTGGCCAGCTCGTTGCGGGCAATGGAAAGAGCCGCGGGGCCGCCCAGTTGTCCATCGACCAAGTAGCGCCGTATACAGTAAGCCGAGCCGACGTTATCTTCGATTGTGAAATCAGCCAGAGTATGGCGAAATTCATTCAAGAGCATGCTGTTGTGATTGGCTATGGCGATGCCGGCTGGGCTGCGTTCCCAAACGCCCATGAGCCACACCGCGTCGAAGCCGTAGTCTGCAATGCTGTCCCACTCGGCCGCAGGGACGGAACTTAGATCGATCGCCGTCTTCCATTTCCGGCTGAGATCAGACAGCCATACCCAGGTGTTGATCTCATAGATCGAGCGCAGCCTCTCCGATGTCAATTCCATTCACCTCAGCTAGCAAATACGTTAACAGCCATGCGTGAGAGCCGCGCCGAAAAGGATCATTTCCGGATTTTCGACTGAAAGCATGGGCAACGTCATGCAGGATTTTGACCATCGTGTGCAGACCAGATTTGGAGTCGCGTGTGATGGTGTGAAGCCTTTGCGCGCTTCGGCTCTCATGAATAAATTTTAACGATTTGCGAGGTTTCTGACTCGATCGGCCTTGCCCCCTCACTACGCAGCCGCGATCGCGCGGACGAACCACGCTCGACAACCCCGAAATTGGGGGAGAGCGTGTCTCCTATGTCTGCGATTCCAACTTATCGAGCCTCATGAAGCATGTTGTTTCTGAAAGCGAAGCGCTGCAGCAAAGCGGATCACCTTGGGATATGAGAGAAGGTGTGTGTAATCCGTGCCAGCAATCGCGACATAATTTCCGCCTAAGTGGGAACTATTTTCATATAGCTGGGCGGCGGGATTACATTTTCACACTTTTCTTCAGAAATATCTAAATAGGTATTTACTGCCGCGAACGGTTGTGTATGATCCGTCTAGAAATTCACAATCATTTTTGCCTGCGAGCTTGAGACCAGGATCTGAAGCAGACCGGGATTTCTCTTCGGAACGCCCTCGAGAATATTCCTGTCAAGCAAGTTTCATTCTGGACCTGAGAACTTGAGCCGCCCGCGGAAACGGTTCGCATAAGCGTTTGCTTATGCAGTCGCCGTAGTGTGCGAAGTGGTTGTTGAGTTCCGTACGGGCGCACGTTGTCCTCGCTCAGACAAGCCCAAACAACTGAATATATTCGGGCTCCGACGCTGCAGTGGGCGGCGGAGGAGCCCCCACGAAGCCCTGCCTACACGGGCAAGAACTCAATTCAACGAGGCTCATTATGAAGAAGTTTTTTGGTTATGCTCTGCTGTGCGGCCTTACAGTCACAGCACCCGCATTCGCAACCGTGACTGTCGGCGCTCCCGGCAATGGAGCGGACGTGTCTTCGCCCTTCACTCTGAACGCTGACGCGCCCACGTGTTCGTCTCAGTCGGTAGTCTCCATGGGTTACTCCCTCGACAACAGCACGGACACAACGGTGGTGAGCGGTACTTCTGTCGATACCCAGGTCTCATCCGCAACCGGCTCCCACACGCTGCATGTGAAGGCGTGGGGCAGCGAGGGCGCCTCATGCGTGACCGATGTCGCTATCGACGTTACGGCTGAGCAGAGTGCTTCCATCGTTCCCTCGTCTGCCACCAGAGTCAGCAGCATCGAGAGCTTGAGTAACTGGGTCGCTGCTTTCGACAGTGGCAGCGGTAACGGCAGCGCGAATGGAAGCATGAGCATTGTGAGCTCTCCCTCAGAGAATGGCCATTCGCGCAAGTTTCTGACTACGTTTGCCAACTCCGGGGGTGAACGTTACAGCGTGACGTTCGGCGACGACCAGACGGCGACAAATTTCTTTTATGACACCTGGGTGTACCTTACCAATACTTCCAGCCAGATCGGGAACTTGGAAATGGACATGAACCAGACGATGGAAAATGGCCAGACGGTGATTTTTGGCTTCCAATGCGACGGCTATACCAGCACCTGGGATTACACCAAGAATGCGGGAAGTCCTACAAACCCTTCAGACGTATGGGTACACTCGTCTGCGTATTGCAATCCGCGTAGCTGGAGTAAGAACGCGTGGCATCACGTGCAGGTCTACTATTCCCGTGATGACTCGGGGAATATCACGTATCACAGTGTCTGGCTCGACGGCGCGCAGTCGAATATCAATGCGACGGTGAACTCGGCGTTTGCACTTGGGTGGGGTGCGGTGCTGCTGACCAACTTTCAGGTGGATGGACTTGGGTCGACTGGTTCGCCCGCAGTGTACGTGGATGCCATGACGGTTTCCCGCTGGTAGGCGCGACCCAAGGCGGAGGTCAGGAGACCTTCGCCTTGGGTCTGCTTTGAAGGCTGATCGTCCTGGAATTCCCAGTCGTCCCTTTGCAGGGACGACTTCTTCCTTGATATACGGGCTGAACAGGCTGCGGAGATGTCGCTGAAGAAGGGCCCGACCCTTGCAGGCGCAGGAAAACTCTCCCATGGTGGCACGGCTGAAAAGCCGTGTCCCCATGAGGCTGCGGCTCACGCTACGTTTTCGACTGTGTTGTACTAAGCGGCAGCTATGAGGGCTGAAGTGTCTGCGTGAGAACCAGCGGTTCAGAATTGAGTCCCGAAGGGACGGCTGAGAGTCATTCGTAGAAAATATTGGAGAGGGGTCAGAGCGAACGAAAGCGGTTGCCAAGTCATCACGAAGCATATTGCGATCTGCGCCTTTTGAGCAACTACGCTTCATGGCGAGGGAAAGAAACCGCAGGGTCCTCGAAAGCTAATTTGGACCCGCGTGGTGGCGTACCGGAACTGCGTGCAGTCGTCCTTCAATCCTGCCCAGCACAGCGTGCTGGGCTACTCTCAGCCGTCCCTTCGGGACTAAGTTTGTGAGTTGAGTCGTCACGCAGACACTTCGGCCCCTGAGTTACGTCTTTTGGGGTCTGCCGAACGAAATCGCCCGTCTTCTGCAGCCGGTTTAGCGCGGATACCGATGCTCAAAACCCACTGGCCTTCGGGAAACTCAAGGGAATCCTAATCTCCGAGCCCCAAAAACTGCAGGGTTGATGGTCCAGGCTAGAATCCGGACCGACCCAACAGCGGGATTTTTCCGAAAACTGTAGCCGTGTCCTTCCACCAGCCGGCTTTTCCTGGTCCAGGCTGATTTGCCGGCCTACCTACCGTGGGCTTCGCTCCACGTAAGCCTCCAGATTTCCTATCAGGGTGAGATGACCGCAGTTCAGTTTCTTGCATCAAAAGGTTAAGAGTCTAAGTGGCAAGACATTTTTTTAGTGGCAAGACTGACGTCTCAGGAACCTGCGGTTTCTTTTTAAAAGCCTTGAGGACTAAATGCCATCTTCCCTGTGTCCCACCATTAGTGTTGTAGTGCCTTGCTTTAACGAAGAGGAGGTGCTGCTGCATTGCCACTCCAGGCTTATGCAGGTTTTCGAGGGCACCCCCGCTGACGAGTACGAGCTCATTTACGTCAATGATGGGTCTACCGACCGCACCGAAGAGATTCTGCGGCTCATCCATCGCAGCTTCCCTCAAGTCGGGGTCGTCATGCTCTCGCGAAACTTCGGCCACCAGGCGGCCGTGACCGCGGGGCTCACAGCCGCCAAGGGCGACTGCGTCGTTATTATTGACAGCGACTTGCAGGATCCGCCGGAAGTCATCTGGCAAATGGTGGAGCGGTGGCGCGAGGGCTACGAGGTCGTTTACGGCGTTCGCGAGACACGCGCGGGCGAGAGCGGGTTCAAGCTGTGGAGCGCCCAGGTCTTCTACCGCTTGATCAACAAGCTTTCCGATGTGGAGATTCCTCTGGACACCGGCGATTTCCGGCTGCTCGATAGACGAGCGGTAGATGCCATGCTGGCGATGCCGGAGCGCCACCGGCTCCTACGCGGCATGTCGAGTTGGATCGGCTTCCGGCAGTTTGGCTTAAAGTATGCCCGGGACGCCCGTTTTGCCGGCACGACCAAATATCCATTTCGCAAGATGATCAACCTGGCGCTGGATGGGATCTTCTCCTTCTCGACCGTGCCCCTGCGGTTCGTCACAGCTCTGGGGCTGATCACAGCGGCGATGGCCGGAGCGGGCATCCTATACTCCTTGGTGGTGCGCATTTTCACACCGCATTGGGTGCCGGGATGGGCAACGCTTATCCTTGCCGTCCTGCTCACCGGCGGCATCGAGATGTTCTGCTTCGGGATCGTGGGGGAGTATATCGGACGCATCTATACGGAAATAAAGCAACGGCCGTTGTTTGTGGTGAGAGAGATGTTGGAGGCGGGGGTGAGTGCCAAGGAGTTGACAAGGCGCCTGCCAGCAACTTTGACCCGAGCTCGGTACGATGATCTGCCTCGTACCGGATGACACGACCAGCGCGATTTGGCCTATTTATGGACTGCAAGGTTTGCTTAAGAGCGCGCCTGCGCCGGTTGAGTCCGCCGGTGGTGTTGGCGCTGCTCTGCTGCTCGATCGCGCCGGCGCAAACGCAGCCGGCGCCCCCCGCGCCGAACAAGCCCCTGGAAGTAGCCAGCTACGATCCTACCAAGCCGGAGGTCCAGCCCAATCTCAGCCTGGACCGTGACCCGATTATGTCGCCCGATGCCGCGGATGACGTGTCGGTAAGTCCGCAGACGGTTTTGGCCAACGAGGAGGCGGGTCGACTGCAGAAGGGTCAGAGCGGAGTCTTCACCCTGCGCGAAGACGTGAATGAAGTCCTGCTCAATTGCACGGTGCTGGACCAAAAGGGGCGGCTAGTCACCGATTTGAAGCGCAGCGATTTTCGTATGTGGGAGAACAACGTCCCGCAGACAATCGATTCATTCCAGCACCAGGATCTGCCGGTATCGATTGGCATTTTGGTTGATAATTCGGGTTCCATGCGCGATAAGCGGGCGGCGGTAAAGGCTGCCGCCTTGGAGCTGGTGAAAGATTCCAATCCCGCCGACGCCGCGTTTGTCGTGAATTTTTCCGACAAGGCTTACCTCGACCAAACGTTTACTTCAAACATTGCTGCGTTGGAGCGCGGACTGTCGCATTTCGATTCCAGAAGCACAACCGCTCTGTACGATGCAGTCGTCGCTTCTGCAGACGAGCTGGCAAACCATGCCAAGCAGCCGAAGCAGGTGGTGCTGATTATCACCGATGGAGCGGATAACGCGTCACGGATGACCCTCGACCAGGCCATCCGCCGGGTGCAAAACCTGGGGGGGCCGGTCGTATATTCCATTGGATTGCTTTTCGGCGACGATAAGGAAGAATCGCAAAAGGCGAGAGCAGCGTTGGAGATGCTGTCGCAGGAGACGGGCGGCATTGCTTACTTCCCTCCTTCGCTCGACGACGTAAATCAGATCGCCGCCGAAGTTGCTCGCGATATCCGTAATCAATACATCCTTGGCTACCATTCGACCGAACCGCCGAGCCTTGGGGGGTATCGGACGGTTCGCGTTGAGGCCAGCGCTCCGAATCATGGGAAGCTCGAGGTGAGAACACGCAGGGGCTATTATCCTAAGTCGGGGTCGAGTACGGTGACGCCGTTGGGATCAGCAGAGGTGCAAGCCCCTCATCCTTGATTCAGTGCGATGTTTTGTGGCTAGTGTCTAATGCTCTTTTACCAGATGCCTTTGTCGCTTCCAGTGATCTTTTGGCCGACCACCGCGGCCGTCGCAAGCCAAGGCAGCAGGCTAAGTCGCGCGGTGTTGTGCAGTTCGCGCTTGCGCAACAGGCCGGTGAGCTGTGAACCGTAAAGGGCGGCGGATTGGGGCATGATTGGAATACGCAGAAAGCCCCGGCTAAAATAAACCTCGTCCCCGCCAAATCGCGCAGCAGCGGTTACGTACTGGGGCAGATCCAGACCGCTGGCCCGATACACCTTCAAATAGTCAGACACAATGACCAGATAGGTCGCCACGCCTTCCCAGATGCCGGCCCTCTGGGCCGAGGAACGCAGGTCCGCGTAATCGATGGCTCCCGAAGCAGCCAGGCTGGCCGTGTCGACGATATCGCATAGGCGGAAGTAGAAATGTCGGTACATTCGTTGCAGCGTGGAGATCATCAGGCGGTCTGACGCGGCCGGCACTGGAAATGAGAACTCTCCAATTGTGATCGTCCGGGCGCGGTCCGCGAGCCAGGAGGCTATGGAGACCTGTTCTCCTGTCTGGCCCAGGCGGCCGATATGGATTTCGACTGCCTCCGGTAGTCCGGGTATGAGGAAGTTCCATTTGCGCGCCAGGCGATCTCCCCAACTGCGGGTTGCAATGCGCGCATCGAAACGCCTGCCCATCAAGGCGCATATCTCTGCCGGGGCAGCATTCGTGTATAGATCCAGATCGCTGCCCAGGTCGGGCCAGTGATCAAGCGATTTGATCACCGTAGCGTCGTAACCGGCCTCAGCGAAAGCCTCGCAGATAAGACGCAAGAACAAAACCGCGTTTTGGATGCGCAGACGTTCGGCCCCCAACGCGTCGGCCGCCCACTCTGCTTGCATGTGGTCCTGCGCTTCGCCCGCCGTGCGGAGAAGGACTTCGAAGGCGCGGACGATCACGTGGTTGGTACTTGCCAACGCACGTACATCTTCCAGTCTGTCCCAGCTCAGTTCGCCCAATTCCCTGCTCGTAATGTCCGGCGACAGAAGCAGACGAGAGAGAATCGACATGGAAGTGGATGGTTTGGGAATCGGCGGCGTAGGCATAAAGGTTAGCGCTTCACTGACCGGGGAGGCTGCGGAGCAGCCGGTTGGCCGGATGGAGCCGTAGGGGGTGAAGCTGGCTCTTGCGGGGTGTTATCTCCTCGGGGAATCAGCTCGACTGGTCCTGTTTGCTGATGCTGTGCCTGGCTGTATTGCTCAAGCCTGGTGTCGACGTTCTGATCGCTATGGTCGGCAACGGCAACCAGCTGTTGGCCTTCGGCGGAACGTTGGGTGGCCAAGCCGACCCGGGCGTTCGCATCTTCTGCCTTGCGGGCCTTGGAGTAATAGAACTGCGCCGTCTCGAGGTCGCCATCTCTCTCGGCGACATAGCCAAGATTGTTGAGCGAGAACGCGCTCTCCGGGTTGAGCTGGTATGCCTGAAGAAAGTCTCGCTTGGCGGCCTCCCAATCATTTTGATTGGTCGCGGCTACCCCGCGGAACGTAAACATAGCCGCGCGCTCCGCTGCGCTGCTTACGTTCCGCTCCTGCTTTCTCAACTGCCGGGCACTTTCCGCAGCTACCTCACTGACGGGTTTACCTCTCGAGGAGCGCTTAAGCGTAACCACGATCGGTTCCGTAGAGTGCAAAGCAGCAGCAGCGTCGTAATATTTCAAGGCGCTCTCGAAGTCTCCCGTGGCTTCCTCGGCCACGCCCAGATTGTTCAAGGTAAAGGGATTCGCCGGCTGCAGGGTTAGGGCATGGCGGAGCAGAGCATCAGCCTCAAAACTTTGTCCCTGCGACAAAAGCTCTATCGCCTGAACGTTCATCCGGTTTACCCGCATGGGTACATTTTTTAAATCAGTGAGAGCGTAACCCATGGGTTTTCCCTCTAATTGCCTGGCATTGCTGAGATCGATCACCGCAGTGCTGCCCTGCTCCGACGCTAACGCATAAAACTTCAGTGCCCGATCTACTTCTCCCTGCAGCTCAGAGATGTAACCGAGATTGTTCAGGGTAAAAGGGTCGACTGGGTCGTAAAGATAGGCTTTGTAGAAGAGCTCTTCAGCCTTTTCGTATTGGTGCTTGCTTACTGCGTCGACACCTTGGCGGTTCAGGCGCTGCACGGGAGTTAACTCGCTCCAGCGTGGAATCGTGATTTTGATCTCTTGCGCGCCAGCGATGGGGTAGGCAGCACTCATCAGTGTTGCCATAACGATCACCAAACCACTCCGTGTAACAGACATTTTGCTCGCTACCTTCGGGCAACCGGCCGTACGCAAACCGGGAGGTGGAAATACTTACTTTGATGCAAATGAGAGACATCTGTTGCCGCTCGATCGCGATATTCCTGGAGGGGTCAGGCCACCGTTGTTGATTGCCGCGGCATCCAATCTGTACTGGAAAATAAGGTGCATGGAATGAGTCGTCTTCTCGCTATAGCCATATTGGGTGGCGTGGCCCTCGCTTCCTCAGCAGTCGCAAATGCGCGGACTGACCAAGCCCCAGCACTCACCTCCGACGGTTTGCCTCCGTTGCCGCCCGCACCGCAGGGAAAAGCCACCGTCATAGGCGGCAAAATTGCGAAGGTCGATCCGGTGCGCGACCAATTCACCTTAGCTGTCTACGGCGGCCATCCCATGACGATCTTGTTTGACGCGCGAACGCAACTCTACCGTGACGGGAAAAAGATTGATGCCGGCGATCTGAGAGCTGACGAGCCTGCTTCCGTTGAAACCGTGCTGGACGGAACGAACGTCTTTGCTCTCAGCATCCATATGTTGTCGCGAGCGCCCGAAGGCGAATACCAGGGGCAGTTGCTGCGCTATAACCCCGACACTCGTGAGATAGCCATCAGCGGCGGCTTGTCCAGCGAACCGCTGACACTCCTGGTGCCGCCGGGCACGCCCATCATTCGCCAGGGGCAACCCTCGACCACGAACGCAGGCGGCTCAGACCTGGTGGCCGGATCGCTCATCTCGGTCGAGTTTGCTTCTGACTACCGGGGCCACGGCGTTGCCCGCCAGATCGCGGTTCTAGCCACGCCAGGATCGTCGTTTGTGTTCACCGGAAACATCTCGTTCCTCGATTTGCACTCTGGAATACTTGTGCTGGCGGATCCACAGAATGATAAGAGCTACCAGGTGTCGTTCGATCCCACCCATTTTCCGTTGACCCGGAATCTCCACCAGGGTGACCACGTTTCTGCCACCGCAAGCTTCGATGGGGCCCATTATGTAGCGAGTGCCATCACGCTCAACTAAGTCTCGCAGAGGGATGGGTGAGGCTGGAGTTTGGGGGTACTCTTGAGGTGAGATGGGCGCAAGAAGCAGGCGTGAGTTCCTCCGGCGGTGCTTTGCCTCCGTTCCAGCCCTGGCCTTGGCAAATGACATCCTTGCCGGCGAACTAAAGGGCTCTCAGGCACCCCAACCGGTCTACCGCACCCCGGCCACTCTGGAAAGATATATAGATCGTCTCCCCATACCGAAGCAATTGGCTCCCTACGGAATCCGCCAAGGCAAGGCCCAATATCGCATTCGGATTTTGCAAACCAAACAGAAGCTACATTCTCAGCTTCCGCCCACAACCGTGTGGGGTTTTGAAGGGCAGTATCCTGGACCAACCATCCACGCGCTCAAAGACAAGCCCATCGAAGTGCGGTGGGAGAACCACCTGCCCACGCGCCATTTGTTCGCGGTAGATACCCACCTTCATGGCGCGATGCCGCCTGCGCCTGAAGTGAGGACGGTTCCTCATCTGCACGGCTCACGCACTCCGCCGGAGAGCGACGGTTTACCTGAAAAGTGGTTTACTCCCGGGTCTTCAGCGCTCTACTACTATCCCAATTGCCAGGCGCCGGCGACGCTGTGGTACCACGATCACGCGGTGGGCGTTACGCGCTTGAATGTGTATGCGGGGCTCTCCGGATTTTACCTGCTGAGCGGCGAACAGGAGCGCAGCATGAATCTGCCGTCGGGGGATTATGAGATACCGCTTCTGCTGCAGGACCGAACGCTGGACGAGCAGGGTCAGCTGGTTTATTGCGCCTCCAACGAGGCTGGGCTGACGCTTCCGGCAGGCACTTGGGGTCCCGAGTTTTTTGGCGATCTGCCGGTTGTGAATGGCTCTATCTATCCTTATCTCGAGGTCGAGCCGCGCCGCTACCGGCTGCGGCTTCTAAACGGAGCGAACTCACGCTTCTTCAACCTGTTTTTCAATCTTGCAAAGCGGGTCACGGATATACCTTCGCTGGTTACGGTTCACCAGATAGGAACGGATGGCGGTTTGCTCTCTAAGCCGGTTCCATTGAACAAAATACTTCTGGGGCCGGCGGAACGGGCTGACCTGATGGTTGATTTTTCCGGACTTGAAGGCAAGATCGTGACCCTGTCAAACGATGCTCCTGCTCCTTATCCGGGTTGGGATGCGATCAACTCGCGCCATCAAAAACTCTATGAGTTGATGCAATTTCGAGTGACTCGTCCGCTTTCCAGCACAGGAAGCTCTTTCAGCCTGCCACCAGCCACACCCATGGAGCGGCTGGATGAAACGAAATCCACCATCACCCGGGACTTCGTCTTGTCGGAACGGATGGATGGTCATGGAGGTTCGCTTGGGGTCCTGATCAACGGCAAGGGTTATGATGCCCCGGTCACGGAGTTTGTGAAATTGGGCAGTCTCGAGACGTGGCGGTTTATCAATACTACGGACGACGCTCACCCCATGCACATACACCTGGTTCAATTTCAAATTCTGCATCGCCAAGGATTCAACGCCGCAGCTTTTCAGAACGGCAAGCTTGAACTAGTGGGATCGCCACGGCCGCCCGCGGCCAACGAAGCCGGCTGGAAAGATACAGCGGTGGTGAATCCAAGGGATGTGCTCACCCTGCTGATTCGCTTTGAAGGCTACAAGGGCCGATATGTGTATCACTGCCACATGCTGGAACACGAAGACAACGACATGATGCGGCCGTTCGAGGTGGTCTCCAGCGACTCATAATGGCTGGTGCGAAAAAACGCTTACGGGGCGAAGCTCTGCGGAGTGCAGGGATTGTAGCCTAGCGACTCAGCAGTCACCGGGGCAGGCGGCGTTGGCGGCGTAGCCCAGGGGACATTCGTGAAATCGAAAAACTCGAGCAGGTTAGGCTGAACCGCATCGCGGGCAGTCAGATGCGCGGATGCGCCGATAAACCGGTTCTCGACGAACTTGATGATCGCCGTGTGATCCATAGGCGTGTGCGAAACATAATGCTTGCGTGTAAAAGGCGAGATGATCATGTTGGGCACGCGGAACCCGAGCTGAGCGGCAAAGCCGCTTACGGCCGCTGCATCGCCTGAGTTGGCGCCGGGATCGGTCGTTGTCAGGTCGCAATGAGTCGTCGCCGTCCCACCCGGCGGCACACAGGGATTGTAACTGTCGGGATTGACGGCAATGGTTGAGATATCCGGGATCGTGCCCAGCGAGCTATCGGTGTTGATGTTGGATTCATTGGGCACGGGCGGAACATGATCGTAAGGTCCTCCACCCTCGTCGTAGGCGAGAAAGAAGACGGAATCCTTCCATGACGAGCTAGCCATAAAGGTATTCACGATGTTGGCTACCTGCGCCTGCCCAGCCAGGATCGATTGGCCAGACCCGGGATGCTCGTCATTGTTGCCATAGCCGGCCTCGATGAAGGCGAAGCTGGGCAGCGTGCCATTGGCAAGATCGCTGAAATAGGTAGACAGCGGGGCAATGTGGTTGGGATCGATGCAGAAGGAGTTGGTTGAATCGCCCACTACGGTCGACGCCTGGGTGGGTGCGGTACACGCAGCTTTGGTTGGGTTTTCATATAGATACTGATACGAATAAGACAGGTTTTCGAAATCGGTGGCGGGATAATTTGCGTTTGCCGAGGAGGAGCAGTCGTCACCGTCGAGGCAGAGGTCGTCCGTGACGGTGTAGTAAATCTTCCACGACACCTTCGCCTGGTCGAGCTCCTCGAAGATGTTTGGTATGTCGAGCTGCGGGAGGTGGTCATCATTGCCCGGGTCATAGACCAACCCCTGGGTGGTGCCTCCGGTAAAGGTTGCAATGCGGTTGCCAATGCTCTTGGTCGACACCGGCGAGAACCACCGGTCGGACAAAGCGAACTGAGAAGCCATGTAGTAGTAATAGTTAAGGAAGCCCTGGTCGTAGTAGCCCATGGAGCGCTCCCCGGTAAGATCGGTGAAAGCGCCGGAGCAGGTGCCGGCAGGACTGGAATTGCAGCTGTTGGCGTAGCCCTCGGCGTTGTGGACAAAGCCGCCCATCTGGATGGGACGATTAGCAAGAAAGTCGTAGGTATTGACGTCGCCGTAGCTTGCCAGCCAGTCTGAACTCTCATCATCAATGCAGGTGCTGGTGAATTTAAACAGCGGATAGGCTGTGCCTTGATCGTCTGAATTGCTGATCGTGGTCAGCTTGTCGTCAATGCCGTCCACATTATAGGTAACTCCGTCATCGCCTACGTTCATGCCGTTGGCCTGGCGGTACGGGTTCAGCATGCCAAAGTAATTGTCGAAGGTATGGTTCTCCTGCAGCATGAAAATGACATGGTCGATAGATTGGAGACTGGCCGCCGCGGTGACGGTTACGGTCGCAGTGGCCGTAGCGCTTCCTCCCCCGCCGGTCGCGGTCGCGGTGTAAGTGGTGGTCGCGGCCGGGCTGACGGATTGCGTTCCCCCGGTGGGCTGCAGGGTATAGGCGCTGCTATCCGTTCCGGAGATAGTTACCTGGGTAGCGTTGGTTGCGATCACGGTTAAGACGGACGAATTTCCCGCAGTGATAGAAGTGGGATTGGCAACGATGCTCACGGTCGGGGCCGCGGCCGCCACGACCGTTACGGTCGCGGTCGCGGTGGCTTTCCCTCCAGCTCCGGTTGCGGTCGCGGTGTAGGTGGTGGTTGCGGTGGGGCTGACGGATTGGGTTCCGCCGCTGGGCTGCAAGCTATAAGTGCTGCCGTCCGAGCCGGTCACGGTCACCTGGGTCGCATTGGCGGCCATAACGGTCAAGGTGGATGACTTTCCTGAAGAAATCGAGGCGGGACTGGCAGTCATGCTGACGGTCGGCGGCGCTATCGGCGCGGTTACGGTTACGGTCGCAGTCGCCGAAGTGGTTCCTCCCGCTCCGACAGCGGTCGCGGTATAAGTGGTGGTCGCAGCCGGAGTGACTGATTGCGTACCGCCGCTCGGCTGTAGCGTATAGCTGGTGCCATTGGAGCCGGTCACAGTCACCTGGGTCGCATTGGCCGCGGTAACTGTCAGGACGGACGATGTGCCGGCCGCAACTGACGCGGGGCTGGCGCTGATAGTGACTGTCGGTGCAACTGCGGCGGCGGTCACGGTTACGGTCGCGGTCGCGGTGGTCTTTCCTCCCGTTCCAGTCGCGGTTGCGGTATAGGTTGTGGTCGTGGACGGGGTGACCGTTTGCGTCCCGCCACTCGGCTGTAGAGTATAGCTGCTACCATCCGTTCCAGTGACCGTCACCGCGCTTGCATTGGTTGCGGTCACGGTCAGGGTGCTGGACTTGCCGGCTGTGACCGAGGTGGGATTGGCGGTTACGGTAACGGTAGGCGCCGTAGTACTTGCGCTGGAATCATTGGTGAAGGACGCACCGCATCCGGTGAACAGCAGAGACAGCAAAAGGCACGAGGGTAGCGCCAATGGCTGAAGAAGGCGGGAGAGGGGCCGCTCAATACTCGCGTCTAACAATATGTTCTCCTCCTGGAGAGTTCAGTTAGAACTCACCCTCGAGCCCCGGACTTCCTCGGTAACCGTCACCATCCCTACGCCACTCCAGAGCGTCGACGAGATCGCCGGCATGAACATCGTCTGGGATGACAGATACGAGCCCTTCGAAAACTTTGGCGCCGTCGATGCCCTTGGATGAGGAAGGCGGAAGCGCCCACTCGCTCCGGCCCCAATTGCCGGAAGGGGTCCGCGAAAAACGACGGCGCAGGGAAAGAACGCCTGCGCTGCCCATGGCCCTTTTGCATTTGTTGAGCTCAAACCAGCGCAGGTAATTGCGAACGACGCTGGCCATGGTCATCTGGACACCAGCCGCGTAGTTGCGCTCCGCCATCTGACTTTGCAGTTCCGGCGACCGCAATATAGCGACCAACTGCTCAGCGAGGTCGCCTGCATCGCCTATTTTGTAGAAGCGGGCGGCCATTGCTTCGTCGGCTGCCATTTCGCGAAACTCCGGGATGTCGGCGCACACGATCGGAACTCCGTATTCACAAGCCTGATGGGCGGGGCCGCTCGATCCAGTTGCAGAATCGTAGGGCATCACCACAATGGAGGTGGTGCGATAGAGTTCTGGAATATCTTCTTCAGGAACGTACCCGCGGAACTCGATGGGCAAACTTGCAGGCTGTGCTTCCCGGATCGACTCCCAATAACCCGCCTTGGTGTGATGATTGGCGCCGGCAATGATCAGCCGGGCATTGGGGATTTGCTTGAGGACTGACGGAAAAGCCTCCGTCAGCGTCTCCAGCCGTTTATAGGTTCCCCAGTGTCCAATGGCGAGAATGCGGAGATCCGGATTTCCGCGCAGCGAAAGATCCGGAGGTGTGGGAAAAGATGCAAATGTTCCGTGCGAACCCAACAGGACATTTCGCGCCGCATACTTGGTCATGAGCGTTCGCCGGTAGCGGGAAAGCAGGACCGACACCGAGTCCGCCTTCAGGAGCGCCCTGGTGGCAAAATCGGAACCCATGCGTAGCAGCCGTTCGCGGCGCACGCCGGCGGCAGCAAAATCGACGTGTTCGATAATGTGGTGCAAAGTGATATGGGTGTAAAAACCCATGGCCCGGGTGAGCGCGGGCACCGAGAGGCCGGCAAATGCGGCGAACGGATTGGCGGGCGTGGCGAAACTGGAGAAGACGAGGTTAAACCACACTACGTCGGGTTTCAGGCGGCGAATGGTTTTCAGCAAACGCATTGGAGTGCTCACGCTGCCAAATTTCCAGCAGCGAATCACATGGAAGCCGGGCAATTCTGAGCGTTGCTCGGCCTTGAGCGGATTGCCATCAGCATCGGTGGCAAATTCGTAGTCGGCCAATTCGTCGGCAAGAATAGTCAGGTTGATCCGTTCGTCGAGCTGCAACTCCCGCGCAATGTGAAAGGCATACTCGTTCAATTGCCGTCCACTGGGAGGAAAGGTTGCCACGAGGCAGATATTCATCGACTTCTAACCTCAGAATAGTGTGATGCTTACGTAAGGTCTTAGCTGTTCATTCGGACCTTGGGTGAAGTTGAAGAAGGATTCCTGTTGTAGCCCAGCCGAAAAGCGAATGGGGTACTGTACGTGGACTTCTCCGCTCTCGTCATCGAACTTGCGGCGAAGGGGAGTGGCGTAGGAGACGGAAAAGCCGTTCTGGATAGTGTCATAGACATGAAAACCCCGGGTACTGGAGTAGGCGGACGAAACCTGGAAGTCCCAATGGTGCGTGGGAGCGAAGTCAATGGTGCCCGCCGGGCGCAGAGCCTGGGCAATGCCCGAGCGGGCTCCTACCACTCGCCATGCCCTCAGGTCCTCGGCGACGGCTTCGATGTTCAGACGGTCAGAGAACCGGTGGGTGAAACCAATATAGGAAGCGGTGTAGTAATCCTCGATTCCCGCGGGCGTGAACTGCTGATCGTTCCTTCCCCAGCCGGTTACCAGGGCGGTCTTGCCCCACGGCTCCCCAACCCGGAAGTCAACCGCCCCCACCAGCGCTTGGGAATGGATGTTGCTTTCGGTGAAAGGGCCGACCTCGCGAATAAAATAGCCGTCGGCGGAGACGGCGTTGAAGAATGAACTTGTGGAAACATAGGTGAACACACGAAAAAGATTCTGGTTCATTTCCATCGGCGACAAAGAGTCCCGGCGTATGGTTCCCTGAACGCCGCTGTTGAAGGTCAATACGTTGCTGCCCAGGTGAATGGTCGGAGCTACCCCGAAATTGATTGTGTAATCAGTGGTGTTGCGGTTGACGATGGAGTTAGTCGCGGGCACGGATATTTCGCCGCGCGCGTTCCTGACCTGGAAGAATCCGCCGAGCGTGGGCGCATCCCCGAGATGCAGATGGTAGGCGCTCGTACCCTCTGTGGCCAGCGAAGAACGAGGCGGAGGCAGCAGTCCGATGTCGGTGCTGGGCACTGGCGTAGTTGCGTCCAGCTTGGAGTCAAGAACATATACGGTCGAGTCTTCGAAGACGGGCTGCACCGAAAAATCGGCCAACATACTCACGGTGGGATTGATGCGGTAGCCTTCGTTCGCCCCGGCCTGCAGAAGGTCCTGCTCCGCGGTCTGGTCTTCTCCGGCTGCGCTCGCTGCCTGGGCAAAGGCGGTAAGCGCCTGTGTGCCGTGATGCTCCTGCTGATAGACGTTGGCTTCCGCCAGCAAATATTGGTAGTCGGACTCGCTGTCAGCGACATGGTTGACGGCTGACAGTTGGGCGGCAGCCCTGGCTGTGTCTCCCAGGGCGAGATAGTTGTTCGCCAGACCCACGCGCACAGAGATGTCTGACGCACCTGCTGCTTTGGCATCCTCAAGATAGGTCTGGGACAGTTGATACTCATGCATCTGGCGGAATACATCCGCCGCCTCTATATATTGGTTACCGGTAGGTGGCGCCGTTTCGCCTGCCTCGGCTTCCATCAGGGCCAAACCGATTTGCCGTTCCGCGTCCTGGGTATGGTCTTGCTGGGCCATAAGCTGAGCGATGGCAAGACGTACACCGACGCGATTGCTGTTGGGACTGGTGAGCGCCGTTTGGAAGCGCTCCATGGCCTCCTTTTGATTTCCCAGTTGGCTTAGAGCTTCTCCGGTTTCGACGAAGATCTCGCTATCGCCTGATTTTGCATCGCCGCCACCAGAAGGCGTGCCCCTGGCATGCTGCTCGGCCAACTGTACATTCTGGAGCGCCAGCTCTCGATCCTGCAGTTGGGCATAAGCACGTGCCAGCAGTGCGTATACCGCAGGGTCGTGGGGAGATAGTCTCTCTGCAATCTGCAACTCGTCCACTGCCTGGTGGTAGTGCCTCTGTCCAAAGAGAGTATCTGCCAGTCCCAGGTGGAGGGTTCCATCGTTGGGCGTGAACTTCAAAGCGGCGCGGTACTCTGTCGCGGCTTTGCTCAGCAGTCCCTCGCGGCCGTAGGCTGTCGCGCGGATCATGTGCAGGACCCGGGAATCGCCCATCTGCTGTTCTGCCAATTGCGACTGCCGCAAGGCTCCCTGAGGCCGATGGAGGTCGAGGTCGGCATAGGCAAGTCCCAGGTGGGCCTCACCATCTTTTGGCTCTCGTTTTAGGGCTGCTTCGAAGTCGGCGGCTGCGGGCTTGGCCTGGTGAAGGTCGTTCAAGACATATCCGCGGTTCACATACGCCGTAACTACATTGGGGTCGCGATTCAACACCTCGGTAAAGTCCTTGAGTGCCTGCTCGCGCTGCCCATTATGTTTGTGCACATAGCCGGCCAATAACGGAATATCCGGTTCGTGGGGGAAGACGGTGTCGTATTTTGCCGTCAGCGCAAGCAGTTCGTCATACTTCCCAAGCCGTAGCAGATCGTAACCGAGATAGACCACTACATCCCTATCCTGAGGCAGGACCTTGATTGCTTCTCGTCCCACGTCGGCAGATTCCTGATACTCGCCCTTGAAACTGAGGTACCTTTCCTTTTCAAGAAGCACTTTGGGTTCCTGTTCCATTTCGCTGGTAGCGCGATCGAGCCACGAGCGGGCGAGATCGAGATCATGGGACTCGATGGCGGCGTTCATCCCCCCGGCGACGATCAAGGCATTTCGGGGAGCTAACTCATATGCTTTGCTGTAAGGGATCTGGGCTTTTTTGAACTGACCATGCGCGGTGTAGAGATCGCCGAGAGCGAGGTAGGGAACGTACAACGAGGGGTAGTCCTGCTCCAGGAGTACGAAATATTTCTCCGCATCCTGGTCGCGGCCTGCGGCCCGCGACGCATAGCCGAGGGACGTGAGCGCGAATCGATTCCGTGGATCGATGGCGAGAACCCGTTTGTAGACGGCGATCGCGTCCGCGGTGCGGCCTAATTTCATCAGCAGATCGCCATCGAGTTGGAGATTATTGGGATCGTGCGGGCTCATCGCCAACGCTTCTTTCATATCGCCCAGTGCACTGTCGAGTTGGCCGGCGTTCATCCGGATCAAAGCACGGAGGCGCAGAAACTGTGTTCCGCCTTGCCCCTGCTGGCTGAGCGCGTTTATCTCCTTTTGCGCAATCTCGAGATGCTGCCGGGCAGCGGTTTGATCGCGTAGATTGCGATCAAGCTCCATTAAATCCATGTGGAGTTGGATGCCGTACAGCGGCCCTTCGACCGGGGCCGGAGGTAGATGGGCCAGCGCTGTACTGTATTCCTGAACAGCTTGCTGATCGTGGTCCTGGAGTTGTGCGATTTCTCCGCGGATAGCGTGCAGGCGGTAAGCATCGGGGTCAAGTCTTGCTGCACGCTCCAAAAACGGGCGGGCATCTTCAATAGAGCCGGCAGCTACCTGGGCCTGGGCGGAGGAGAGTTGCAGCTCCAGGTCCCGCGGCATCGCATTGGCGGCTTGCGAGTACAGGGTAGCGGAGTCCCTTGGCTTGCCATCGAGCTGGTAGGTATAGGCCAGTTCAGCGACGACATCAGGTTTGGGATTGCGGATCGACTTCAGCGCCGCGATTGATTCCGGGTAGTTCCCTGTTTCCCGGTAGTAGCCGGCCAGGGATCGTTGGACGTCCGGGTTATCCGGGTCCCGGTGGCGTGCTAAGTCGAGATAGTGGCTTGCCAGATCCATTTGCTTCAGGTGCTGATAGGTAAGCGCCAGCAGCAACTCTGAACGCGCGTCGCTCTGTATTGCATCCGCTCTGCGCAGCCAGATGATTGCGTTGGTGTAGTCTCCTGACTTCATGTAGAGGTCGCCCAGCAACAGCACGTCGTCGCGGCGCCTGGGATCGGAGGAAATCACCTGCTTCAAGAGACGCTCGGCTTCCTGGCTTCGTCCGACCACGCTGTAAACTTGGGCCAGACCGGAAAGCCCCTCCAGCGACGACGGCGCCAAACGAAGCCCACGCGTGTACGCGGATTCGGAAAGCTGGAACTTTGAGTCCAGGCGAGCCGCATAGCCAAGCAGAAACCATAGCTGTGGCTCGGTCGAGTCAGCTTGCGCAGCGCGTTGTGCGTAGTCCACGGCGAGGGCATGATCCCCCTGTGCGAGCGCGGCTTGTGCCGCGTGCGCCAACCGCGCGGTTTGGATATTCGATCCAAACCCTAACGGCTGGTTTTGGGTCTGCGCCGGAGTCGCTTGCGGTTTCCCGGACGCGCCTGGTTCGACTTGGTAGACTTGAGCGCGTAACGAGCAGCAAAGTGCAACGAGAAGCGGCAGACAACACGAAACTTTCAAAGATGCAGGTCCTGCAATCAAACGGTTCACCAATCGGGGGGGCCTACGTGAGCAAATTAGATTCCGGGAATGCCTGGAACGTTGGCTGCGCGGTCTGACAATCGGCTTCGCTGGAATAGAACGCCTCGCGTCGCCCGCTAAGCAACCGCAAGGCCGGCGCTTTGAATCTAAGGCATTCAAGAGTGTGCCCAGTGAAAAGAATGGAATTCACGCCGGCGGGAAAGCCTATTCCGCTGAGCTTGATTTTTATGACTGCCATCGTGGTTCATCTGCCCCTGCTGCTGATGAAGTTGCCTCTGCAGTCATACGACGCTAACTTCCATATTTTCTTTGCCTCCCACTACGTTCACCACTGGTTTAACCCGTGGAATGCGAAGTGGTACGCGGGCTTTTCTCAAACCACCTACCCACCTCTGCCCCAGCAGTGGGTAGCGTTGCTATCGCGCATCACGGGTCTGGACATGGCCTATATGGCGGTGCAGCTCGCGGCCATCCTACTGCTGGCGCTGGGAACCTATCGTTTTTCTCTGCTATGGGTCAACCCACGCGCTGCATCGTTCGCGGCGTTGGCGAGCGTCCTGCTTGGTTCTGAAAGCTTCCTGGTTTACTCCGCAGGGCAGTTGGGAACAACCGCTGCGGCGCCTATTTATTTAAATGCGCTCCCTTACCTGTACGAATGGGTCCGGCACGGAAGGTGGCGATCGTTTCTCAAAGCGAGCGCACTGTTCACGGCGGCGGCGGCAGCTCACCACGCGACGCTTCTCTTCGGATCGCTATTTTTTGCCCTGCCCGTGCTGGCGCTGGTCATGCTCGACCGGGAAGACGGCGAGCGGACGCCGGTGCCTTCGTTTGTGGTGCGCACGGTGGCGATCACCGTGGTGGTGGCCGCGGCCATCGCCATCGTCCTTCTTCCCTTCTGGATCGCATTGATTCACTATCCGGTTACACAGACTCCTATTCCGCATTCCAGCCGTGCAAATTACATTCTGAGCCCGGAATGGGGACTGAACTATTTCATCATTCCTTACGGCGCCTTGATCCTGGCCCTGCCGTTCATTGTGATTCGCGGCTCCATGGTGGTTCGACTGCGGCCCTTGCTGCTGGGCTTCTGGGTGGCATTTCTGGTGGGACTTGGGGGCACAACGCCGGTTGCTCATCTGCTGCTGGGGCGCGCTTTCGAAGTACTGACCATGGAGCGCTTCAGCTACTGGGCCACTTTGCTGGCGTTACCTTTCGTGGGTCTGCTGGCGGCAGAACTTATCGACCGGTTCCGCATGCGGGCCGCTGTTTTTCTGGCTATGGCAGCCGCGCTCACCTGTGCGCTGGGGGTTGCCTGGGTTAGTTATCGGCCGGCCGACGCCTCAAATTTCAATATCGATTCGGTCGCTTCGTGGCTCAATCGAGATGGCCATGATCAGTATCGTTACATCACCCTGGGGTTTGGCAACAAGATTGCCAGACTGGCGATGAAGACCGACGCCAGCAGTGTAGATGGAGAATGGAACTCTGGTCGCATGCTTCCGGAACTGACCCGCTACGGCGCGGCCGAGCTCACCAGCTCAAAATACTTTGGGAAGCCAGGTCTGGACGCGCTGCGGGCGATGCTGCAACACGCTGACCGATACGGATTGAAGTGGGTTTTTGTGCGCGATCCGTACTACGATCCCCTACTCAAATTCGCCGGCTGGCGCCAGGTCGACCAGCTTGATGACAAAACCGTGATCGTGTGGAGCAAGGATGGCGTTCCCCCCGCGACGCCGGTGAACGCGCCGCAAATGCCTCCCCGGTGGCAGGGCATTTTGTGGGGAACTCTCCCCTTCGGCAGCAGCCTTCTGGCTATCCTGGTGGTGCTGATTCCAGAAGAGAGGCGCCGTGAGCACAGTGGCGATCGTTCGGCCGCCTCGCTTGATTTTGCGCCCGGGAGCATGGTGTCATGAATCGAGGAGCTGTACTCGCCGCCTTCATCGCAACCGCCACGGTGGCTTTAGTGGTCATAGGAACCCTGTGGCCAGATCCTGCCGCAGTAGCCTTTGCCGGCGGAAAAAGCCTGCTCCGCTCCTCTTCGACGCCGCAAGCAGCGGTCGAGAAGCTGGGTGATCAAATCCGCACGCGCTCGTGGGCAGATGCCTACTCGAGTCTCGGCAACAAGGCAGAGTTCACGCAACAGCAGTTCATCCAGGACCTGACCGGATCCTACCCCAGCCTGCGCACCTATGCGACGCTGGATACTTTTGAGGTATTGCCGCAGCACGCCTCTGAAAATGAGGCGCTGGTTCGGTTGCGCTTGCACTGGTCCACCGTGGTGGGCCCCTTTGTCAATACGCGCGATTTGCGCGTGGTGCGGGACGGCGATCGATGGCATGTGGATTGGCCCCTGGTCCGCGAGCCCCGTGTGCCCCCGCAGGTGATCACCGTGAATTACCTGCGCTGGTATGTGATATACCCGGGCGCGGGAGATCCATGGGGCGTTCAGGATGTGGAAGCTCCGCACATACGCATTGTGGACATGCACCCGGTGCAGCGGGCCGAAGGCGTAGTTGTCCTGGGCGAACTGCTTAACGAAGACGTGGTGCCCGCCTATGTTTCCGTCAGGGCGACCCTGCTCAGAAAGAATGGCTCGCCGATGGCAAGCGAAGGTAGCTTCGACAAGATCTCGCACATCCTGATGCCTAAGCAAGTCACACCATTTCTGATTAATTTTCCTAACCTCTCTTTGTCTGACGTCGGCTCTATCCGGATGGACCCTTTGTCTACCCTGGTGTCGGCGTCGGCCGACCCGGTGATCGAGATTGACAACCAGCGATTGAATCCCGCCCCGGACGCCTCGTTGAGCGCGCAACTAGTAAATGAAAGCGGGCAGGTGGCGAATATCACGCATGTTCTGGGAACGTTCTACGACAAGTCAGGCCAGGTGGTATGGGTGGCGGACCAATATGTCGACCGCGCGCTCCTGCCCCAAACACCGGTCTCGTTCGACATGCACATTCCTGAGGACCTCGCCAGAAGGATCAGCAGTGAGCGCGCCATTGCGGCAACCTACAGCTTTGGAGGTTTCTAGTGAGGCTGGGGCTCTTATCGCTATTGGGCGGCCTGGCTCTGGCGACCGCGCACCTGGCCGGCGCGCAAGGCAGGGCCATGGACTTGCCCAAAACCGTCGAAGCCGGCAGCCTATTCTCCATTGCCAGCACGGGAAGCGGACCAGCGGTGCTGTACATTGTTGGACCCGGGCAAGTGCTCAAACGGAATGTGCAACTGGGCGGGAAAACGACATTCGCGGCGGGATCTCTCTACAACGCAGGCCATTACCTGGCCATCCTGGTAGCGGGGCCAGTGACGGATCAGGGATCGTTCGATGTTGTACCGGCAAGCCAGCCGGCTGAATTGAGTTTTCTCGCCAAGCCGTCTCGCTTGCCGGTCGGCCTGCATGACGGGATAAGCGGCGCGGTCTACGTTTTCGATACTTATCACAATCTGATTACGGCGCCGAAACCCGTATCCTTCCAACTGTCGAATGCATCAGGTCCCCTGCAGCAGCGCAGCGTGGTCACTCAATATGGCGCTGCCTGGACGGAAATGGACTCGACTCCGAAAGAAGGTATCGATAAGTTTGAGGCGCGGTTGAATGGAATCAGCAGCACGCGGGTCATAGAACAGGTGCCGGGTGACCCGTGCAAGCTGATGATGAGCGCTCAGTCGGTAGGCCAGCACCTTGAGTTGAAGACTGATCCGGTACGCGACTGCAGCGGGAACCCCGTGCCGGACGGAACGATCGTCACTTTCACAGAGAGCTATCGCGGAACGCAATCTACGGTAGACGTACCGCTCAAACACGGGATCGCCGAGGTGCAAATGCCTGCCCAAAGCGGGGCAAGAATTTCCGTGGCGAGTGGGGTGGTGCTGGGTAATGAGGTTCGCTGGGAGAGATGACCATGCTCAAGGGAATGTTGGTCATTTTTCTGGCAGCTATGCCATTGCCTCTGCTGGCGTTTCAGCCGACCGTAGAGGTGGAACCATCGAATCTGCAGCGCCCCCGGCCGCTTGAAAAGCAAACCGAGGCGGCTGTGATCCGCGACTATCTGCAATCCTGGCAGAGTTTGAATGCTGCGCTCGAGCAAAATCGCCCTGAGCTGCTCGATCAGAACTTTGTAGGAACGGCTTTAGACAAGCTCACGGAAACGACGCATCAGCAAGCTGCCCTGGGAATTCACACCCGTTATCAGGACCGTGCACACGATCTTCGCGTCGTCTTTTATTCCCCCGAAGGGTTATCCATTCAGTTGATAGACAATGTCGATTACGATCAGCAGGTGTTGGACCACGATAAAGTTCTAACCACGCAGCGGGTGCACGCGCGCTACCTCGTTGTCCTTACGCCTACGGAAGTGCAATGGCGGGTGCGGATTTTCCAGGGAATCTCTCCTTAGAAGCTGTGACTTTATTGATTTTTCGCGAGGTCATCAACAATTTGTCCTGCTGTTTCTTTCTGTCCATCCCGATCTAACGGCTCCCAATAAAAGTCACCGCCCTCCCCTTTGTCATCCCGACCCGGATTTCCTGTACGTGGCTCCATCCATGACTGCGTGTGCGGCTTTCAGTAAGGAAAGCCGCATGAGGTTCGCCAACGCCAACAAGCTCCACAGGAAATCCGGGGGAGCGAAGCCGAGGGACCTGCTGTGCGCCTTTCTCCCAAGCAAAGGCCCTTGCACGTGAGCTCGCAGCTCTTGCCCCGTGGTTGTTTATTTGCTAACTAGGTTACTCGAGCATGCAGCGGCTAACTACAGATTGGCTAGGTCCCAACAATCAAGCCGTCAGGCAGGATGTGTGAGCGCACTTGCAGGGGGCCTTTGTTTGGGAGAAAGGCGCACAGCAGGTCCCTCGGCTTCGACGGGATGACAAAGGAGGGACAGACTCTTCCATCGGCAATTCGTTAGCGGCTGAAAGATCGTTGGCGACGGCATTGGCTCGAGGAAGTGAAACCGCAGGTCCCGAGAACTTCGCACGACAAATCAAAGGAAAGCCACAACCCTACGGCTTCGGAGGCGAACTTTCGTCTTTGCGCGCAGGTTGCGGCGCGTTTCCACAGGTAGGGATGCCGGGTTCGGTTGCGGTTCCCTCCTCGTAATCGTTCCAGGTTTCGATCATCATGAAGGGGATTGGCTGATCGGCGGGGAAGTACTTTCGCCAGAAGTTGAAGGTGTCCTGGAAGGTCTGGCCGCAGCGCGCGGACATGTGCCGGTTGGTGCCCCAGGCGGCTCTGCTGTCGTCAAAGCCGGGCCATGCCCCCCCAACAATGAGCTTGTCTTGGTATTTGGCCACCATGGTCTGGTAGAAATCGCTCAGATACTGTTCTCCCCAGTTACTGCCGTCCGCAGCCCACCCTTTCGGTCCAGGACTTACCCATGCGTAAAACCCGTCCAGGGCATCCGCATACTGAGTGGGTACATTTTCATCAATGAGAAGAGGTGGACGATCCCACTTGTTGACCACGGCCCTGACCTTGTCCCAGTCGGTGTGGCCGCTGGTGGGAAAGATGAAAATTACCGGCCGGTCCTCATAGGTAAGATACGCCTCATGCCCGGCCGCCTTGGGCGAGAGATAGGTGTCGTGGAACATCGTAAAATCCGCGATGGCTTCGTCGGTCGCCCCATCTTCTTGGTTGGTCTCGTCATACATCATCGCGACATGAAACTTGCGCTTCGCCGCGATGGTCTGCACCAAGGCATAGCTCTGATCGATAAAGGGCTCCCGATCGCCATACCAATCAACGACAAAGGCAGAGATCCCCCGGGCGGCCGCCTCGTCAATCTGCCTGCGGATCACGGCGGGATCGTGGGACGAATAGCCGACGGAGGCGGCGGAGATGTGCCGTGGGTGTCCGAACCAGGCTTCATAGAGGGCCAGCACCTCAGGAGATTTTCCCGTGGCCCTGTATTTCAAGTGCACCGCTGGGGGCGTTTGAGAACCAGGGCAGCCTTGAAGCAAAGAGAGCAAAAAAAGCAGAGCCGTGCATGGGGGACGAAACATAAACGTATCTTTTAGAAGCACGTAGCCCCGGGCGGGTTGTCACCCTGGGGCGGCAAGAGGCTAAACCTGAGCAATTGCGAGCAGCCGGAAGGTAGATTTTTGCATCGCATTAACGATTGGACTCGATCCACGAACCTGAGCAGTTCATTGCAATAGTGCTGGCCTTGGCAAAACAGACGTCGGCCCCATCGCCCTTGGCAGCTGGAGCCTCAAGAATGTGTTAGATTCCTCCGCCCATAAGCCGAGACCTCTGCAATCCCGCCTCCTGTCGGGCAGCTTTGTGCTGCTCTCGGGATCGGGGGCGGCAACAGCAATCAACTTCGGCTACAACATTGCCGTCGCGCAATTTCTCGGCCCCAGGGGTTTCGGCCACGCCACCGCAGTCTATACCCTGCTTACCCTGATATCGGCGGTGACGCTTTCTTTTCAGATCGTCTCCGCAAAGGTAGTGGCGCAACAGCCTTCGCCCGAGGGAAAGTTTGCCGGCTATCGAGGCTTCCACCGCGGCGCATGGGTATGCGGCATCCTGGTCGCGCTGCTGTTGTTGCTTTTTCAGAAAGCCATCGCCGGCTATCTGAATTTGCCCAGTCCGATACTCGTCGCACTGCTCGCAGTGGGAGCGGCCTTCTACGTTCCCTTGGGGAGCCGGCGCGGCTACCTGCAGGGCGCCTATGGCTTCCGCCGTCTGGCCACTAACCTGGTGTTCGAGGGAGCCGTGCGGCTGGGTGGTTCGCTGCTATTGATTCTGTTGGGCTTCGGAGTCCGCGGAGTGATCGCAGCTAATTCCGCCGCGGTTGCAGTGGCTTATCTCGCCATCATCCCCAAGGTGGCGAACTGGGTGCCCAACCCGGTCCGCTTGATCTACGCTCTGCGCGAGACCTCACAGGCGGTCATTTTCTTTTCCGGCCAGGTACTCATCAACAACTGCGACATTATGCTGGTGAAGCATTTCTTCCTGCCCCAGGCGGCGGGCCTGTATGCCGCGGTGGCCATGGTTGGCCGGGTAGTGTTTGCCTTCTCCTCAGCGGTGGTAAACAGCATGTTCCCGGTGGTGGCGGGCACGCGCGAAGAGGAAAGAAAAGATTTCAAGCTCATTGCCACTTCCCTGCTGCTGGTGCTGACAATTGGCTCGGTCATAGCCATCGGTCTGCGCTTCGCGCCGGCGGGCATCTGGACTTTCTTTTTCGGGGCCAAGTTTCAAGTAGCCGGAGAACGCGGACTTCCCCATCTTTTGGCGCTGTATGCGATCACCACGGTTGTCTACTCGCTGAGCGCCGTGATCATCTCTTACGAAATGTCTTACAAGATCGCCAACACCAGCCTGGTTCAGCTGGCGTTCAGTGGAGTGGTGATCGCGGGAATCTGCCGCTTCCATTCCTCCTTGGAGCAGGTGATCCTGGTACAGCTGGTGCTCATGGGCGCGCTGCTGGTGTTTGTGGCGGTGCCCTTCCTCGTCGACTCGCTGACCCGTTCAGACAAGAACAAGGAGGCGAGTGTGTTTCGACCCGTGCGGCTGATTCGACGGGTCTCGGAGGATGAGGTGATCGCGGAATTTCTCAAAACCGATTTCAGCGATCTCGCTTTTCGCGAATACCAGGAAGCAATGCATCCCATCGTGACCAGCCCCAACCTCGACGATAGGGCAGAAAATGAGAAACGGCGCGCGCTTTTTTTCATCCGCCACCTTGCTTTGTGGAACGAGCTCCCCCTGGGAACCGAATGGTATGAGCTGGAGGTCAAGGACGAGGACCTCGCCCAGATCAGGGTCTTTCCCCGGGCGCAGTGGCGGAAAGTTGCCCGGGGTAATTTCTCCATAACCAGAGTTGCCGAATACATGCGCAGGCGGCAGGACACGGTAGACGGCAGATTCAAGGCGAAGATCGATGGGATACGTGATCGACTGCTACAGGATGACACCGAACTGGGTCCTGTGGTTCTTATCGGCACCAATGAGAGGGAACCTCTCACCATCCTGGATGGGAATCACCGGCTGGTAGCGGCGATGCTGGCAACGCCCAGCCGGGTGCACAGGCTTCGGTACCTCTGTGGAATATCGCCAAGGATGACGGAGTGTTGTTGGTACAACACGAACCTGACCACACTTTTCCACTACGGGACAAATGTGCTGAGGCAATTCGTCCACCGTCCCAAGACCGAGCTTGCGCGTTTTTTGCAGAGTACGGGGTGAAGTTGGATCGATCGTTTGCGAAACATAATTGGAGGTGCGGAGATATGACCATTCAAAGTCGTACCGTGGTAGTCGAACAGCTGCCGGAGATACTCAGCATGAGACAAGCGCGCAAGGTGCTTCGCGAGATCAAGAGCTGCATGAGCAGCGATTGCCCGCGGATCGTGTTCGACTGCACTCATATACGAAAGGTGGACCGCGCCCTCATTCATATGCTGCTAGGTTGTCTGGAAGAGGCGATGAAGCGAAGCGGAGACGTGAAACTCGCAGCCGTGCCTCCGGCAGCAAGGGCGGTCCTGAAGCTCACTGAAGTCGATCGTCTTTTTGAATTTCATGACACGAGTGCGGACGCTGTGAACAGCTTTCTTCAGCTCCCGCAATCCAGGATCACGCCGGGTGCGCGCACTCAGAATGAGCGGAGTGCCGCTTGAATCGCTGTTTCTGATCTCACTCTGCACTATCAAAGGGGGGAACAAATGAGAATCTCGGCTTATTGGCTACAGCAACCGATCACCGCCGCCCTGGTGATACTCATGGCTGTGCCCCTTGGTGTTCAAGCGCAACAGCCGGTCCCCGCGCAGCAGGAAGCCACGCCCGCTGTACAACAGGCGCCGCAGCCGCCTGCGCAGACGACCCAGGCTTTGCCCAGTGATCCGGCTTCGGTAGCCGCATCGGCGAGTAATCCCAGTAGCAATGCCCAAAGTTCCGCGCAAGCGCAACAGACCGCTCCTCAGGAGCCTGTGGGAACAGCGGCCGCGCCCTATGAGAAGCCATTGGGCGTGCCCGCCTCCAGCCCCGCCGGAGCGGTGATTGCACCGGGGAAGCAAAAGCGATCGCGCTCCATCCTTATCAAGGTCGGTCTCATCGTGGGTGCCGCGGTTGCTATTGGAACGGTGGTGGCACTCTCGGAATCGAGTTCCAGCCGGCCAAACTAACAGGCGAAACCAATGTCTCCAATCCATCAGAATCGGCACGTGAGGTTGGTAAGCTTCTCTGGCATTGACGGCGCCGGAAAAAGTACTCAGATCGAATCTCTTCGTGGCCGGCTGGAAGAGGCTGGGCTGCGGGTTCAGTTGATCACATTCTGGGACGATGTTGCGCGGCTCACTCGCATGCGCGAAGTAAGCGGACATACCCTGTTTGGAGGCGACAAAGGCGTTGGAACTCCGAGCGCGCCCATTGTCCGGCGAGACAAGAACGTCCGCTCGTGGTGGATGACGTGGGTGAGAGTGGGTATCTACTTCGTCGACGCCTTGTCGCTCCGGCGGGTGATTGGGAGAGCGTTGCGCTCTGACTCAGATTTCATCATATGTGACCGATATATCTACGACGAGTTGGCCAACCTGACATTGCGCGCCCCAGCTGCTCGCGCATACGTTCGCCTGATAATGAAGTTCGTTCCCAAGCCGGATACCAGCTATTTGCTCGATGCGGAGCCGGCGGAGGCTTTTGCGCGCAAGCCCGAATACCCCTTGGAGTTTCTCTCCAGCAGCCGTAAGTCCTACCTGGCGCTCAGCGACTTGGTGGGTGGGATGACGGTCATACCCCCCATGCCAACCCGGGATGTTAAGAGGCAGGTGCTGAAACACGCGCTTACGCTGCTATCCTCCAATGGCTCCCGGAGTGAAGAGATAAGAATCATGAGCCTGGAGCTGGAGAGGCAAGATTCCCGTTCAGCTCCATTCCAATCGTGATGGTTACACTTACTACAGGCGCTATTTCCCTCCCCCGCCTGATAAATCCATGCAGACTTTACTTGGGCAACGTGTTGTTCTTGCTCTGAGGCGCGCTCCGAATCACCGAAAGTGGCAGCTTGAGATGCGCCATGGCCATCTTATCGGGCATTCGAGCGATCCACTCATTGAGTGAGATGTCCAAGTAGCGATCGGTCTTGAACATCTCCAGGAAAACAACGTCGTCCTTGCCGGTGTTCTCGATGTAGTGGCCCGCCATCGCCGTAACGATACCCACATCGTTTGGATGGAAGTTCATTGTGCGGGCTTTTCCCTGGGCGTTCACCACCGTCATGCGGCCGGCGCCTTGTATCCAGTACTGCCATTCGCTGACATTCGGGTGCCAATGCAGCTCGCGTATCGCGCCGGGCTTGAGCCTTACTTGAGCCATCGCGATATGCGTTGAAGCTGGGAAGACTGTAGAATCGACGATCCGAACCTCTCCTCCCGCATTCCGGGTGGTGGGTGGCATCTTCGACATCTTGAACGTGTACTGGTTTCTGGTCTCCAGCCGGTCGCCAAGAAATCGCTTATCATCTTCAAGCCGTCCTGGGAGCGGGGCCTCGAATATATAAAGTTCCGTTGGCGGCAGCTTGTCCCACTCCTGCCTGTCCCAACCCATATTCTTCTTTACGACCTCTGGTGGGATATGAGCGAGGAATTGGGAGAGCAGGAAGGTGTCATCTTCTGAAAAGTCAGCCTGGTCGAAGACCAGCAGAAACTCACATCCCTCTCCCTCCAGTCCCTGAATAGAGTGGGGAAGACCGGCTGGAAAATACCAAAGGTCATTCTTCTCGATGTCATCGATGAACATCTTACCGTCAGGCTGCATAACGGTGACTCTTGCTTTTCCTGCCAGCATGATCGACCACTCATCCGCTAGATGCCAGTGAAGCTCCCGAAACGACCCGGCGGTGAGTCGCATGTTGACGCCGGCAATATCCTTGGAGGTAGGCAGCTCGCGCTGAGTCACCTGGTGGGTCCATCCGCCGCCCTCCAGCCGCTTGGGAGTGATGTCGAAGGAATACCAGACAGGCCCGGGATTACCCGTATCAGTAAATGGCGGTATATACGAAGAGGGATTTTGCTGGACAAGTGGCTGGTCTTCCGGGCCGGGATCACTGGTGTTGTCGTCCTCCCTGCCAGTCTCGGCTTGTTGCCGCGTTTGGGCCAATCCCGGTGCGGTCATAAAACCCGCGCTCGCCAGCGCCGCGGCTCCGACGAATGCCCGGCGCGAAAGCGTATCCGGGCCTGCCCCCTGGCTGTCTTCCTTGGCTTCGTGGCTTTCTTCGGGGAGCGGTGAAAGATCATGTTCGTTTTCCGGCATCTCGATTCCTTTGCTATGTAATTCAGGTCTGGATTCGGCTCGACGGGTTTTTCGAGCCTGCTAGTTACCGCAAGTTCGTGAACGGTGGCTAGAAATTCATTCGTGCTGTGAACACCAGTCCATGGTTGTAACTGTGATAGTGCGAGGTCGCAATTTGCACACACCCCCTCCAAAGGGCAGCGCCAGCCCACTCGTGGGTCGTGGTGGATCAGGCTTGAAAGGCTTGGTGACGCAACTATAGCTTTGGCAAGCCGCTCAGCTCCGCAACCGAAACAGGAAGCCCGCTTCGGCAAGACTCATAAGCGCTCAGCACGAATTGCAGCGCGCGATAACCGTCAATCCCGGAACACAAGGGGGCGCGCCCTTGCTGACAGGCCTGGGCAAAGTCTGAAAATTGGCGCTCAAGAGGAACAACAGAAATGGCCATCGGATCGGAGGCTCCGGAGGCAATCTGGGAGATGAGCGGAGCCGGCTCAGCGAAGTCTTGCCGAAGATTCCAAGCCGTCAGTTTGTCGCCGGTAATCACGGCGGCCCCATTTTCCCCGAAGAGCTCAATTCTTTCCGGAGAGCCGGGCCATAGGGCAGTCGATGCCTGCAAGACACCAATGGCGTCGTTAGCATAGCGTAGCACCACATTGATGGAGTCTTCTGATTCGATGGCGTGAAGCGCTCCCAACTGCCATTCTGCAGAGAGACGCTTGACGGGGCCGATAAGGTAGAGCAGCAAATCGACCTGGTGTATCCCCTGGTTGATAAGGGCTCCGCCGCCCTCCACCGCCCAACTCCCCTTGATCGGGCGCCTGTAGTATTCAGCAGAGCGATACCACGGGATATACGCGTTGGCCTGGAGAATGCGTCCGAGGGCGCCTGCCTCGATAGCCTTCTTAAGGAAAATGATGGAGTCATCAAAACGATGCTGGCTGACCACGCCTAGCTGAATGCTCGCCTCGGCAGCCATACGAATCATCTCGCCCGCCGTTGTGAGATCTGTGGCCATGGGCTTCTGCACCAGAAGGTGCTTGCGGTGGAGAGCGCAGAGTTCCAAGACAGGAAGCCGAAAGTCGGGGAAGGTGCAAAGGTCCACGTAATCGACTTCGGGGTGGCGGACGACCTCTTCAGCCGTGGAAACAAATACGGCTCCGTGGGCCGCGGCAAACGCCCTTCCCTTTTCGGGAGTGGAGTTGGTACAGGCGGCGATCTTGAAGCCGAGATTGTGGTACGCCAAGGCATGCTTGGCGGAGATGGCGCCGGTTCCGATAATTCCAACTCGCATGGCAGCACTCCTACGTGCAGTGGAAAGGGATCACTCGAATGATAGTTTGCGTGACCGGATACGATCCGGCCGGGGGTCACGGATGAAGAAAAGTAAACACGCCGTGGCAGACAGAGGGAGCAGTCCGGCCGCCACGAAAGCGGGCCCATAAGAAAACCGATCGACAATAAAACCAACCCCGAAGGTGAAAAGGGTACTTGCAATACCGGCGGAAAATCCGCTCAATCCCGTAACCGTGGCTACGACGTCCTGCGGAAACAGATCGGAGGGTAGAGTCAAGGCCATGGTCGCCCAGCTGGCATAGCCCCAGAGCGCTATGCAGATCAGAAGCAGAGCAAAATAAGCGTTGTGGACTCTCGCGGCTGGAATACCGGCAAGGATCGGCAGGCAACTAATCACGCAAACCCAGGTGCGGGCGCGGATTACCGAAAGGCCCTTCCGGATGCAATAACCGGAAACCAGGCCACCGGTAAAGTTACCAAGATCCGCTGCGACAAAAGGTATCCAGGCAAACAAAGCAATCCGCTTGAGGCTGAAGCCGCGCGCATCGCTTAGGTACTGCGGCAGCCAGAAGGCATAGAACCACCAGATCGGCTCGGTGAGGGCGCGCCCGAGAAGGATGGCCCAGGTGTTGGGATCTTTGGCCAGCTTCAGCCAGCGGCGAAAACTTTTCTCTCCGGAAGAGGGAGCCATGTCTTGCCCTTGGCGGATGAAAGCGACCTCTTCCGGAGTGACGCGCGGGTGCCGATCTAAAGGGTGATAGACGCGGAGCCACACGGCGACCCAGACCAGGCTCAAGACACCTGAGAAGAGAAAGGACCAGCGCCAACCGAACAGCAATGCGATGACAGGGATCACCAGTGCGGCCAGGGCGCCCCCCACGCTGGAGCCGCTATCGAATAGAGCTACGGCAACGCTGCGCTCCTCGTTAGGAAACCATTCCGCAACCGTCTTGCTGGCTCCCGGCCAGTTGAAACCTTCTCCAATGCCGAGCAGGAAGCGAAAGGCCGTAAAAGTGAAAACAGAATGAGCAAAGCCGGTAAGTATATTGACGATCGACCAGAACGTCGCCGCCAGCGCCAAACAGAGTCTGGTGCCCACCGCATCGAGGATAAATCCGCCAAAGAGCCAGGTAAGCGCATAAGAGATTTGAAACGCGCCCAGGATGCCAGCCAACTCGGAATGATTGAGATGATATTGCTTGACGATTACCGGCGATAGCACGGAGAACGTCTGCCGGCTGACGTAATTGCTGACGGTGGAAAAAAAGAGCGTCCAGCCGATCCACCAGCGTGTTCGGCCGACACTTTTCGATTCCGTATTTTGCCGGGCTTCTTTGGACGCCAGCGCACGGCTATCGAGCAAAGCTCTCCCCCTTCGAGCGTGGCATTGGTGGACCCGTGGCTCTAGGCGAAGATGGGACCGGATGCGCGTGCCGAGGCGAGGCAAACAAATATCGATCGGGAAAGACGCGCAGGCCCGCAATGCCGATGCCCGCACGTCCCACAAACTCGCGCCGGTTCATGCTTCTCATCTTTTGTTGTGCCTGTTGTCCCGGAACGGAGCATGGTCGAAAGTGCTATCTGTTCTTACACGTCCTGCTAACAAGTGAGCCCCGCTTTCTGGAGCGCGGTCTTCAAGCCCTTCATGCTCATGCGGGTGGAATCTTCCGGGGTTCCGAGTCCATGCCAGTGCGTCTCCAGACTCACGGCATGACGGTAGCCGTCGCGACGCAGTGCGCGGAACTGTCCCACCCAGTCAACCACGCCACCGCCGACCGGAGCCCAGCTATAGCCGCCCTCCGGCTTGCGGACAACGTCCTTGCAATGGCAATGCCCAATGCGATCTTTAGGCAGTAAGTTGTATCCGTTTGGATAGGGTGTATCGCCAACTGCGGCGGCATTTGCAGGATCCCAATTGAGCATGAAGTTACGCTCCGGGATAGCGCGCAAAAGGGCTGCCGACTCCTCGGCGGTCCGCGTATTGCAGGATTCCTCATTCTCGAACATCAGAATCTTCCCCGCCTTTGCACAACGGGCGGCCGCTTCTCGCAGCTTATGATTCATGTCGTCCCGGTAAGGCTTTTGATCGTCCAGGCGCAGGAAGTCGAAACAGCGAATTCGGCTCGTCTGAAACATATCGGCCAACCCGATGCAGTGCTCCAGCAATTGATCCTGCTCTTTAAACGTATGGTTGGCATTGAAATCGCCGGCGTCGGCAGCAAACTTGCTATGCTGCCCTCCATTTTGATTTGCAGTGCCGGGCCAATCCACCTTGAAGAGAGGGCTGGCAATATCGGTCACCTGCAGCTGATACTTGCGTAGAATTTTTTTCGCCTCAGCCAGCTCGGCCGCGTCAAGATCGACAAGATTCTTGTTCCACATTCCGCGCAGCTCGATCCATCGCAGCCCCATACTGGTCGAGGCAAGTTCACACGCGCGGCCGAAGTCCTGGGCGATTTCATCATTGATAACCGCGAGTTGGAACGGGCATTCGTTGCTGGTGTTGCTTGCTTCAGAAATAGCCGCCCGGGATGCGATGGCGCCGCCGGCGGCGAAGGCTCCGAAAGTAGCCAGGAAGTTGCGGCGTGAGTAGGACATGGAGAATTACCTATTTTCCTGTGACCCCGATAGGATCGCGCGGTTCTAGCGTGCCGATTTCCCGCTTTACAGCACGAGCGTTTGCGCCAGGCTGCGGGAGCGACGCCGATGGGACGGCAAAGAGGCAGTGTTCGAGGAACGTGAAGCGCCGGCCCTTGGGTAGCCACCTGGATCGATAGGCAGGCTCTCCTAACGTCGAGGGAAACCCAAAAGGACGGTGCAGGCTTTCTCGATGAATGAAAACCAAAATAGCGGTAAAGGTGTCGGGATGTCAACGAAAAAATTACCGTAAAAATGCATAATATTTCTTTCTGAGATAGGAATATATTTTCTCACACCCCTTATATTGCCGATTAAGCTCATGAGGAAGGCGGATTCCTTGCGCTTGATTGCGCGCGAGAGTTTGCTAGGCCGGGTGGATGGCAGGCTAAGGCATCGCATCCGCCAGACCCAGCTTCGACCGCGACAGCTCACGGCTGGGGAACGTTGAGGACTCTCCGGACGAGGTTGTGGGTACCCTGGACAACACGTCGCACAGGCAGCTGCTGCATAGTCCTGACTGGGCTGCCAGTATGTTTCTTGCCTTAAGGAAAACTTTTCCCTATATTCGATGATGATTTGATGGACTTATGACCGAGGGTTCGGTCCCAAGCGGATGAAAAAAAAAAGCACGCAAAAGAAAAGGCTGGGACTTCGAGAGATCGCGGCCGCGGCGAATGTAAGTATTGCAACCGTCTCACGGGTCTTGAATGCAAATAGCCGGGTGGATCCAGCCCTTCAGAAGACAGTATTAGATGCCGTGGCGAAACTGGATATCGATCCATCGCAGCGGAACAAGACCAAAGCGCTTGCCTTCATTCTCAGCAATCGTGCCGTGATACATCCGTTTCATTACCGCATTTTGAGTGGGGCGGAGACATACTGCACGGCCCACGGCTGGGACCTGATCTTCCTGTCGTTCAATTACCTTCCCAATGTTCCTTGGAAAGAGCTGCATTTGCCGGCGGTCGTGCAGCGCCATGATGTGGTGCGAGGACTGATTTTGGCGGGTACGACGTCTGCAAATCTGCTCGAGTCGCTGGAGCATAAGGGAATTTCATATGTCGTTCTCGGAAACAACATCATGGGCGACCCGAAAAGCTTAAAGAACGATGTGATTTTCTCCGATGAAACGCAAGGTGGCCGGGACATGATCCGATACCTGATCGAGCTTGGCCATCGCCATATCTGCTTTGTTGGGAATACCCGTTTGCCCTGGTTCGCGCGGGGCTTCGAGGGATATCGCCGCGCCATGGAAGAGGCCGGACTAGTGGCTCGCGCGAGCAGTATCGATTCGGAAGACGATACCCAGATTGGATACCTTGGCACCAAGTCCCTGTTGGCGAGTGGTGAACCGGTTACGGCTATCTTCGCCGGCAACGATCCTACCGCGCATGGAGTCTACAAGGCGTTGCGGCACAGCGGCATGAGTGTTCCGAGGGATATTAGTGTTGCCGGGTGCAACGACACCATCGGCGCATGGCTTTCTCCGGAACTGACTACGATCCGGGAGTTTCCAGAACAGTTGGGCCGGCACATGGTGGAGCTGCTTCTCGGCCGTATCGCAAAACCCAATTTGGAGCCGCGCCTTGTTACCATTCCAACGGAGTTTATCAAGCGGGATTCCTGCCGCTCTATCCACACCTCTCGCGAAGACGCACCGGACATGAGCTCGCGCGAGATGACGATCGTTTCCTGATTCACCCAAGCTGACAACTGCTCGCCCGCAGGGAAGAACGTACGGTTTCGCGTGTGCAGCAGCATGTCTTGAGTCAGCACAACTACGAAGGAGAGCAATTTTGGCCACGGATTTCGAGGTAAAGCATATGCTGGCGGGAAGCCTGAACATAGAGGTCCACCCCACGAGTCAGGCCGCGGGGATGGCCGCAGCGCAGGCCGCGGCACAGGAACTGACTTGCCTGGGCCGTGCAAAAGACACCGTCGGTGTCATCTTTGCCACCGGCGCATCTCAGTTGGATATGCTGCAAGCGCTGACCTCATTGCCCCATTTGCCTTGGGAGCAGATAAGTGGATTTCATCTGGACGAATATATCGGCATCCCAAGCAGCAATCCGGCATCCTTCCGCTATTACTTGCGCAAGAACCTTACGCAGAAGGTGCCGATGAAGGAATTTTTCGAGATTGATGGAACGGCATCTCACCCGGAACACGTGTGCCAGGAGTATGCTGCCAGACTGCGCGCGGCCAATCCGCAACTGTGTCTGCTAGGAATTGGCGAGAACGGTCACCTGGCATTCAACGATCCCGGGGAAGCAGATTTTAATGATCCGGTAGATATGAAAATCGTGCACCTCGACCCTGCGTGCCGGATGCAGCAGGCGGCAGAAGGATGGTTTGACCGCTTAGGAGATGTGCCGGAGAAGGCCATGACACTTACAATTCCTGCGTTGATGCGCGTGCCCAGGTTGCTGTTATCCGTGCCCGGCAGCCGCAAAGCGGAGATCGTCCGGCGCACCCTTACGGAGGCAATTTCACCGGTTTGCCCGGCTACTCTTTTGCGAACTCATCCCGACGCTACGCTCTATCTCGATTTGGACTCAGCAACAAATCTGGATGGATCGATATTTTCCTGAAGCGCCGGTGGAAGATCTGTCTGTCAACCAACGCTGGAATACTTCCTGCACAGCATCTGAATTTCGCTCACGACCTGGGGTACATTTGGGCTGTCGATTTCGTTTCCCTCAAAAGACATGTAGCCTTTGAAGCCGGCCGCTGCGAAGAGCTGCCACACGCGGTCCAGATCGATGGGCGTGTGGTCATCAAAATGATCGCGGATGTGGGCAACGCTAGCATATGGGATACATGCCGCAATCTGGGCGTAAGCATCCTGTTGCGGGGTGGGAACGAAGTGAGTGATATCCAGGGTAATGCCGGCGTAGGGGGAATTCACCCGGTGTACCACTTCCAGGCAAACATCAGCGCTTTGCGACACACCTTGATGGTCCTCAAGGCCGAGCATGATTCCCTTTTCCGCTGCATAGTCGCTGGCCGGCTTCATGGTCTCTACCACCCAGTCAATCGCGTTCTGCAGGCTTGCGCCCGGTGGCAGCTTGCCTGCGAATACGCGTAGATGGGACGTACCAAGACGATCGGCCACATCGATCCACTTCTTGATCTCATCTAAGCCGGCCGCACGTTTGGCGGCGTCCGCCTGCACCATGCTTACACCGCAAGCTGTCCCGGAGAAGGTAACTGCATTCTTGTATCCAAGATGGCGAAGACCTTCGAGGTACGCGGGATCGGTAGATTTCAAGTAGTACACGGTGATATCCACGGCGTCTAATTTAAGCTCGACCGCCTTGCGAATAAAATCTTCCATGGTCATGGGGCCATGCAGGAGAGATCTGCGATAGGTATAGGCACAGCAGCCGGAGAGGAGTCTCGGCGTCTTAGAGGCGACCGGAATCACATCTGCCGGAGAAGCCTGGGCAAAAGGCGAATTCAGTAATCCCGCGCTAACCGCCAATAGCGAGCCGGCGCCGGCTTTCAGAAAATCCCGACGAGCGAACATCTCTTCCATCATTGTCTCCACGGCTCAGTATTTCCTGGGCCCGCTGGTCTGGCCGCAAAAGCCGTGACCTATGTCGACGCTATAAGGCGCGCACACACGGCGGGAGGGTAACTTCCGCCGCAACATTCAAGAGCTCAACGAGGAGCTTGTTCAGACGATTGGGGCAAGAGCTAAAGCTGTCCGGATTCCCGGCGACATCGCGCCCCGATTCTGCCCTGGCTTCGGCCTCGACGGCTGGCAGACCGCTGAGGCCCTAACGACAAGCGCGATAGTAACACAAAGAGGAAACTGGAGAAAATATTCTCACAGTGTCAGATTTTCGCGGCCCGCAAATCCGGCATGCCTCAAGATCACGGCCTGTCCGAATTCCTCGCCCAAGAAAAGCAGAGTTCACAGCAAACAAAATAGTCATGCACGCTGAGGGGGAGTCCGGCTTCCAGCAGCAAGCGCACGGGGATCGAAGCGAGGGCGCCGCAGCAGAATCGGCGGTTTTCCTGTCTTCGCGTTGCCGCGTGATCGCGCCTTCGCCAGAGTGAATTCCGCGTGGGAAGGTTTAGTTTGCCGGGACATATTTCGCCCGGATGCGTCCCGCATTTTTTCTGAGACGGGAAAAAGAATTCAACTATAAGCAATAATCTGCTTGATTTTGAGAAACATTACTATTGACACAACAAGGGAGCCCAACTATTGTCATTTTTAAGAAATTCAGCTGATCTTCACAAACCGCTTCAATTTAGCCGGGAGGCCCCATGCAGGTACGCAGGTTGCCCATGTTGCTGGGCACAATTGTGCTTTCTTCCACCCTTCTTCCTGGGCTATTCGGGCAGGCCGTGACGGCCACGCTGGTGGGTACAGTGAGTGATAACTCAAAAGCTGCCATTCCCGGCGCGCAAGTTTCCATCACGGAACAACAGACTGGAATCTCGACCACCCAGCTAACCAACGCGAGCGGTAACTATGAATTTACCCTGCTGCCGCAAGGTGTATATCGCGTCTCGGTAACTAGCTCCGGCTTCGCAAACAGCATAACTAAAGACGTGCAGGTGCCGGTCAACACCACCGTCCGCGTGGACGTGACTCTCAAGGCGGGCGGCGTATCTCAGACGGTAACGATCACCGACTCAGCGCCTCTGTTACAAACAGACCGCGCCGATGTAAGCGCGGAGATCGAATCGAAGCAGGTTGAAGACCTTCCCATCACCACGAACCGCAATTTCCAGGCGCTCGAATCGTTGGTCCCGGGCGTGAGTCTGCCGACACAGGGTTTTTCGTCGTTTTACAACGCGCAGAATTCTGAGGGGTTTGAAGTAAACGGCCAGTCGATCAATGGAAATAATCTGCAGATCGAAGGTGTTGACGATAACCAGTTCGCCGGCCAGGTGCAGATCTATATCCCTCCAGCAGCGGCGATTCAGACCGTCGATGTCGAGACCAGTAACTACGCGCCGGAGTTCGGGCGCGCGGCAGGGGCTTTGACCAACGTCATCTTGAAGTCAGGGACCAACAGCTTTCACGGTTCGGCCTATGAGTACAACGGCGTAAGCGCAACATCGGCCCGCACCTACTTCAACACCACGGGCAAGCTTCCAGCGTTCACCAATAACTACTTCGGAGGAACGATCGGCGGCCCGATTATCAAGAACCGCACCTTCTTTTTCGCCGATGTACTGCGCTCGTCCAATGCCAGCCACCAGTACCTTCTGCTCACCGTTCCCACCGCGGCCTTTCGAACCGGCGACCTCAGTGCAAGTACCAGCCCCATTTACGATCCCAGCACCGGTAATGCGAATGGGACAGGGCGGCAACAATTCGCGGGTAACAAAATTCCAGCCTCCCGGCTGCAAGCCATCCCTCTCGCGCTGCTATCTCTCATACCCGAGCCGAACATTCCAGGGGCGGGCACTACGAACAACTTTCAAGAGACCCTTGGCTATCTGCAGAGCTCCACGCAGTTCGATGTCAAGCTGGACCATAACCTCTCAGAAAGCAACAAATTGGGCTTTCGTTACAGTTATCAGCACATTAATACCAATCAGGATCCTGCATTCGGCTCCGCAGGCGGTCCGGGAGGGTCGAGCGGTTTCCAGGGCACTGGCACCGATACGACGTATGTAACCGCGGGGCAGTACATGCATACGTTCTCGCCCACACTCTTTATGGAGGCGCGCCTGGGGGTCGCTCACTTTGACAACACTGCACAGCCATCGGATTATGGTTCGGATGCGTCGACGCAGCTGGGGATTCCCGGCGTCAATGTGAGCCAGTTCACCAGCGGCCTGGTGGGCATAAGTGTTTCCGGCTTTTCGAGCCCTTTGTTGGGCTACAGCCCGAGCATGCCGTGGCTGCGTTCAGAGTCCCATATCGACGCGGTCGACGACTGGATCAAGATCCGGGGAAACCATTCGATCAAGTTCGGCGGCGAATTGTGGGTCATTCGCGCAGACCTGACGCAGGGGCAAACCTACAGCCCGCGGGGACTTTACACCTATGCGGATGGGCAAACCGCACTCAATTCGCCTACTTCCAAGCCAACTTTCGCAAATGCGTTCGCCAGCTTCCTGCTGGACGTGCCTAGCCAAGTAGGACGCGATGTCAATGTCGGTGATGCTCCCTGGAGACAACCACTCTACTTTGCCTTTATTCAGGACACCTGGCAGGCCACACCGAAGCTGACGCTAACCTACGGTCTTCGCTATGAGCTATATCCCCCCGCCAATCCCAATCGAAAGGGTGGATTTTCGCAATACGATCCGACGACCAATAGTCTTGAGGTCGCCGGTTACGGCAATATACCCAAAAATCTCGGCCTTCAGCTTAACGATAAGAATTTCGAGCCGCGTCTTGGCTTTGCCTATCGAGCGAGTCCGGCCACTGTTGTGCGCGGCGGATTCGGTATCAGCCACGCTTCCTTTCAGGGGATTCAATATGCTTACAACTACCCGGTAAGGCAGAATATCGCCTTCAATTCCCTGAACTCTTATACCCCGGCGATCAACGACTCGAACGTTGCCGAGACCTTGGCCCAGGGATTTCCCGCCGCGCCGCAGCCCCCCATTCCAGCCAATGGAATCATTCCGAATGCAACCATTGCGTCCAGCTGGAACGTCGTGAATCCGCAATACAAGGATCCCTATGTCATGTCGTATAACCTCACCGTGGAGCAAAATCTGGGAAAGCGATGGGTAGGCGACATCTCCTTCGTGGGTAATCAGGGCCGCCAGATTCCCGGGAACTTTAATTTGAACGCGGGCCAGCAGGCAGGCGCAGGAGCCTCGGGGCAGCCGGAATACGCAACCTTCAAGCGGACTGCCGCGACGGATTTGATCGTGAAGGGCACCAGTTCCAACTACAACGCGCTGCAGGCCCGTCTCACACATCGATACGCAAACGGCTTGGTATGGACATCGGCTTATAGCTGGCAAAAAGCGATGGGCTATATCTCAACTACCGGAAGCGTCGCAGGGTTCTCCTTCTATCTGGACTATCCGCGCAATTATGCGCCGTTGAGTTGGAATAGCACACAAACGTATGCGCAGGGCTTTGTTTACGAGCTGCCGTTCGGAGCGAGGAAACGTTGGTTGAACCAGGGTTGGGGAAACCGGCTTGCCGGCGGTTGGCAGCTGGGCACCATCCTTCACGTGCAATCGGGAACGCCGTTGTTGTTCACCGCCAGCTCGAGCCAGTTAAATGCTCCCGGAACGAGCCAGGTTCCGAACCAGATCGCACCATTCCATCGCCTCAAAGGCATAGGCACCCAGAATCACTGGTTCGATCCCACCTCCTTCGTGCAGCCGGCCGGCGCCGCCTTGGGAAACATGGGCCAGAACGTCTTTAGCGGCCCCGGACTCGTTACCTTTGACAGCTCGGTATTTCGCACGTTCCCGATTCGTGAGTCTATGACGTTTCAGTTCCGGATGGATGCCTTCAATACATTGAACCATCCAAATTTCAGCAACCCTGATAGCACCTTGACGGACGCGAGTTTCGGTCAGGTTACTTCCACTACGGGGTCGGCGCGCACTCTGCAGTTCGCCGGCGTCTTCAACTTTTAGGTCCACGGCCCGTGAAGGCTCTTCCGGTTGCCGGGACTGCTTGCTTGGGCCGCCACCCCGGCCGTGCGGAATTGGCTAGCTGCGATACGCCCGAAGGAAAGATGCTGTAGGGAGGAAACTACCATTAGGGCCCACAACGTAATCCGGCTAGGTTTTTTCCTGGCCGCTGCCGGTCTGCTATTGCATGCGCCGATGTATGCGGCCACCGAGCCTGCGCGCGATTTCGCCGGCTCTATGACGATCAATAAGTACGGCATCGTTGCTACCAGCCAGACACTTGCGTCGCAGGTTGGGGCTACTGTGCTAGCCCGTGGCGGCAGCGCCGTCGATGCCGCGATCGCGGCAAATGCCGCTCTCGGTGTGATTGAGCCGATGATGAACGGAGTAGGCGGAGATCTGTTTGCCATTGTCTACGACGCCAAGACAAAGAAACTCTATGGCCTCAATGCGAGTGGATGGGCGCCGGCGGGTATGAGTCTTGCAGCCCTGAAGGCAAAAGGCATTGTTAAGGCGATTCCGAGCAACAGTATTTATGCGGTCACGGTTCCCGGTGCGGTTGCCGGCTGGGATGCGCTGCATAAGCGGTTTGGTAAGCTGGCGCTCGCGGAAGATCTGCAGCCCGCGATCGGTCTGGCTGAGGAGGGCTTTCCTGTCACCGAAGTAGATGCGTTTAACTGGAAGGAATACGGTCCCCTTTTTGCGAAAGAACCTGCCTTCGCTTCCGTGTTCATGCCGGGTGGCCGGGCTCCTGGAGTGGGGCAGATGTTCCGCGATCCGGATCTGGCATCCTCTCTGCGTTTGATCGCAAGAAAGGGCCGGGATGGTTTTTACGAGGGGCCCATCGCTGATTCCCTGCTAAAGCTTTCGCAGGAGCGCAACGGCTTCATGGTGGCCGCCGACCTTCGGGACTTTCAGCCCGAATGGGTCGATCCGGTCTCGACAACCTATCACGGGTGGAAGGTCTCGGAGATGCCGCCGAACGGCCAAGGCATCGCGGCGCTTTCCATGTTGAATATCATGGAGCAGTTCCCGCTCCGGCAGTGGGGACACGACAGCGCCGAAACGTTGCACGTCGAAATCGAAGCCAAGAAGCTTGCCTACGCGGACCTTCAGCGCTACGTCGGGGATCCCAGGAGCGGTGACGTACCCACTGCGCAGCTCATTTCCAAAGAGCTGGCGGAGCGCCGCGCCAAGCTCATCCAAGACCGCGCTCAATGCAATGTTCTGCCCTCTGTGCTGACTCAACAACTTTCGCGTCTGAGCAGCGACACCACATACCTGGCAGTGGTCGATCGCGAAGGCAACGAAGTATCCTTGATACAAAGCAATGACAGCGCCTTTGGAAGTGGACTGGTGCCGGCGGGGACAGGCTTTGTTCTGCAGAACCGGGCTACCGGCTTCACCTTGCAACCAGGGCAGCCCAACTCCCTGGCTCCGCACAAGCGGCCTCTGCATACCATCATTCCCGGCTTTATGCAGAAGGATGACGTCACCATCGCGTTCGGCATTATGGGGGGATTCAATCAGGCGCAGGCACACGCACAGTTTGTCTCTAATGTTGTCGACTTCGGCATGAACATACAGGCCGCTATGGATGCGGCTCGATTCACTAAGCGCGATTTCGGAGGATGCGATGTCGCCATTGAAAATGGATTCTCGAAAGCGGTGTTCGACGCTTTGACCTCAAAAGGACATCAATTGACCATCACTGCTCGTTACACGCAACTCATGGGCCGGGGCAACGTGGTGATGCATGACGGTCATTTAGGCGTAAATTTCGGCGCGTCTGATCCGCGCGCTGATGGACAGGCTGTTCCCGAAGAGCCTCCTTCCTTACATTAGACAGCGTCTTTGGGGGTGCTGTGAAGAATCGATGGGATGTTCGTTGTGTAGTGCCTGGGCTAGGTATCATTTTCACCGTCTGTATCGTGCTTGCTCAAGCGCGGGGCCAGGAGAATCCCACGCAAAAGGCCGGCGAGAATCCTCCGGTAGTCGCCTCTCCTGCAGCCGTGCGCATCAGCCGGCAGGATCCGGCGGCGGTGAAGCGCGGGGGAGCCATCTTCGCTGCCGGATGCGCGTCTTGCCACGGCGCGGCCGCCAAAGGGACCGAGCGCGGGCCGGACCTGATCGGTTCCAAACTGGTTGAGGATGATGAGGCAGGAAATTTGATCGGGCCCGTGCTGCGCACCGGTCACCCGAAGGGAATGGCAAAACCCGATCTCACAGATTCCCAGATCTCCGATCTCGTGGCGTGGCTGCGCGCCCAAGTGTATGGCGCGGCTTTCCGGCAGACCTACACTTTTTTAAACGTTCTCGTGGGTGATCCCAAGAAAGGCCTGGTGTACTTCAACCAGAAGTGTGCCGGCTGTCATTCCGCAACCGGCGATATGGCAGGGATTGGCGCCAAATACGATGTTCCCGCCCTGCAGCTTCTCTGGATTACCGGAGGAGGTGGCCGCCGGGGTGGAAGACGCGGCAGGTTCGCGAGCAATGGTTCGATGACGGCCGACACCTCGCCGCCACACATCACCAAGTCGACCACCACCATCACAGTTACTTTGGCTTCAGGCCAGACCTACACCGGTATTCCATTGTCTGTGACCGATTTCAATGTGTCCTTCAAGGATATGTCCGGTGTCTATCATTCGTATGCACGCGATGGTGGGTTCCCCAAAGTCGAAACGCATAATCCCTTGCAGGTGCATTTGGACATGCTGAAGACGCTGCAAGACGATGACATGCACAACGTGACTGCCTACCTGGTAACCCTCAAATGAAAACGTGTGCGCTATTTTGTCTATTGTGTTTGTTTGCGGGTCCGATGTTCGGGCAAAGCGTCGACCAGGCCATGCTGTTGCATCCGCCCGCCGATTCCTGGCCGCTGTATAACGGTCGCTATACGGCCAGCAGGTTCAGTCCTCTAAAAGTGATCAACGACAGGAATGTGCAAGACCTGTCGTTAGCGTGGATGGCGCGGGTTACCGGTGGCACGCCGGCCGAGCTCAAGCCCGGCGAGGAGCCGGAAGCAATCCGTAGCGCCGGCTCTCCCCTGCTAGTCAATGGAGTGCTCTACTTCACCGCGACCGACAATGTTTGGGCGGTAGATGCGCGCAATGGCCGGGTGCTGTGGCACTACTATCTGGAATCGCGGGGAGATGAGTCGAGAATGGCGAATAAAGGCGCTGCCATCTTCGGCAACTGGCTTTACTTCCTGACCCGCGACAATTTTGTCGTATCGCTCGATATCAGGACCGGCGCACAGCGCTGGATGTTACCTGTTTCCGACCCGAAGCAATTTTATTACTCCACGATGGCCCCCATTGTTATCGGGAATCATTTGATACTCGGTACAGGCGGCGACTGGCTTGACCTCTCCGGGTTCCTGCAGGCGCGCGATCTGGAGACAGGCGCGGTCCAGTGGACGACCTACAGCACACCGAGGCCGGGCCAGCCGGGTTTTGACACTTGGCCGAACGAGTACGCTTCAATCCATGGAGGCGGCGGCCCATGGGTACAGGGCTCCTACGATCCGGACTTGAACCTTTATTTCTATGGCACGGCGAATCCCAATCCGGTATTCGCCCCACAAGCACGCGCGGGCGCCAATCTGTTTACCTCTTCTATCATCGCGATCAACCCCGATACGGGCAAGATGGTATGGCATTTTCAGACGTCTCCTCATGACACGCACGACTGGGATGCTGCTTGCAGTGTGATCATGATTGACGGAGTGATCCATGGCAAACCGCGAAAACTGGTCGCCCAAGCCAGCCGGAACGGATACTTTTTTGTGCTGGATAGGACGAGCGGCAAGAGTATCGTCAGCGTTCCCTTCGTAGACACCTCGAATTGGAGCAAGGGATTGGATGCCAAGGGTCAGCCCATTCCCAACCCGGAAAAGGAACCCTCCGTGGGCGGCACACTGGTGTGGCCATCGTCAGGCAGCGCGACCAATTGGCCCCCGCCCAGCTTCAGTCCGCAAACTGGCTTGTTTTATGTCGGCACGACCGAAGGTTACGGTGTCTTTTACCTTTCCGATACGGATAGGCACCCGCAGGGTTGGGCCGGCATCCAAAGTCGTTTGGCTCCTCCTGGTCCGGGTTCCATCAAGGCGCTTGACTATAAAACAGGCAGAGTCGTCTGGCGCCACATTTGGCCTACCGGGGGCGGTCCTGTCGGAATGCTCTCCACGCAGGGAAACTTGCTCTTCACGTCAAACTTAAATGACCTGGTCGCCTTCAACGCGACCAATGGAAAGATTCTCTGGCACGCCGGACTTCTCGCAGCGCCTAACCCGCCTATTACTTATATGTTGGATGGTAAGCAATACGTGTTCGTCATCGCGGGGGATACACTCTACTCCTTCGTCCTTAATCAGGCCGCGAAATAAGTCATTGGAGAGCATTTTTCACGCAGGAGTTTGGCATGGCTTTCGGTTCCACACGGTGTAAAGCTCCAGTTGGCATGACCCGGCTCGTCTTGGGATGGTGCCTCGGGGCATGTTTATTCGCGATTCCATCGCTTACCGCTGCGGCGACCACGCCGGATGCTCCGAAGGACTTGCTGCCCGATGCGCCGGGAAAGGACATTGTCGTGCGCAAATGCACGCAGTGCCACGACGCTTCGCAGTTTGCTTTGCAAAGAAAATCCGGAGACGACTGGGACCAGGTGATTACTCAGATGACGTCTAATGGCCTGACGTTGACCGATGAGGAATACGGTATGATCTTGGACTATTTGACGAAAAATCTCGGCCCTACCTCGCCTGCGGCGAAAATCAACGTCAACAAAGCGTCTACGGACGATCTCGAGAAAACTCTGCAGCTCTCACCTGAGGAAGCAACAGCCATCGCCGATTATCGTGCTGCCCACGGACCCTTCAAAGACTGGCAGGGTGTTGCAGCGGTCAAGGGCGTAGACGCAAAAAAGATCGAAGCCGAGAAGGATTTTCTACTGTTCTAGGCTGCTTGCGGGCATAGCTGTCCAAATTAGCTATGTAATTTGTTGAAAAGATTGGAATGGAGTCAGAGCGAACGAAAGCGGGTTGCCAATTCATCACCAGGCATATTGCCATCTGCCCTTTATCAGCAACAACGCTTGGTGCCGAGGGAGAGAAACAGCAGGTCCCCGAAAGCTACTGGCGCTCAGTGATTTGGTGGGTGGGATCCAGCTTCATCTCGATCGTGATGGTTACAGTTACCAGAGGCAACACTCATTGCGACAGTTCGTCAATCTGCACATGATACGGCTCCAACAAGCTGCCTGTAGCGCGATCGACCGTGGCGCGTGCAATCTGGTAGTTGATTTGCGTTTGCAGTAGGTCCAGCTCCGACTGTGCGAGTTTGGTTTGGGAATCGAGTACGAAGAAGTTAGTTTCCGCGCCCAGCTCGTATTTCCGTTGATCGGCAGCCAGGGATTTACGCGCCAGCTCCAACGATGTTTTGCCCGCGGCCAGCGTGAGTTTCGCCTCTTCCAACTGATGGACCGAGTCTTTCACCTGGCGAACGATCTCTTCTTTGGTTAGCTGGGATGTATATAAATCGTGGCGCCGTGCTACTAACGCGGTGCCCAAATTCGCTTTCGCTCCTCGATTCCTGATGGGCAGGTTCAAATTAAGAGTACCGCCATAACCGGGAAACCCAAAACCAAATAGCTGGTTGAACGATGTTCCCAGCCCCCCCTGGGAGATCAATTGGCCTGTGTTCAGATTGTATTGATTACCCCCGATGCCGCTGCTCTGGTAGAACCCGGTAAGCGAAAGATCAGGCCTCAGTTGATTGTGAGCGAGGCGAATACTGGTCTCATCATTGGCAAGCGCATCATTGGCGGCGGCGATTTCCGGACGGGCGCTCAGCGCTTTCTTCAGGACCTCTTCCGGATCAATGCTCTCAATCTCTCCTTGTGGCTCCGGCTGCTCCACAAGATCCAGTTCGAGCGCTGCCAGGGTTGGATCCTGATCAACTCCGATGGTAAAACGAAACGCCTCCTCCGCCTGCTTGAGCGCATATTCGCTTTGAATGGCCTGCAGGCGTCGTGCGGCCACCTCCGATTGGGAGCGATAAATATCCAGCGGAGGCAGCGCTCCCAGTTCCAGGGCACGCTTGTCATGCTGATAGCTGCTCTCTGCCAACGCAAGAGACCGCTGCTCCACCTCGAAGCTGCCGCGCGCCTGAACTACTGTCCAATACTGGATGATCACCTGCAGGATAGCGTCGTTCACTTGCGCTTCAAAGGCGGCGCGCGACTGGTGAAGAGCTCGTCGCGCGATGACCAGGGCAGCGGTATTCGGGAAACGCCAGGCATTGCGCAAAAGGGGCTGGGTAAACTGCAGAGTGATGGTCGAATTGACGTAAGGGTTAAGAAAGTAAAAGTCGCTGTTGGTAGAGGTGCGAGTGCTGCCAAGGCTGGCAAATATATTCGTGCCGGTTACAAATGTCTGGGTGTAGCTCGCCTGCACCGTCTGGCTTAGGGTATCGAGGGCGGCGCTGCTCGTATCCCCCACGCCCTGTAGTTGTGTGTAACCGGAATAGGAGTACCGGTTGACGTTCGCGCTGCTCTGGAACAGGGGATCGAATGGCCGGTAGGCGCCCAACAAGGAGAACTTCTGCGCTTCCACCTGCGTTTCTTCGATGCGGATATCACTGTTGTTCTCGAGTGCGAGCAGCACCGCGTCCTGCAGGCGAAGACGCAGCTTGCCATCCACCACGTAGTCGTGCACATGCGTGGCAGGCGAAAGTTTGCCGGACTTAACCTGCCTGGTGAGCAGGGCGGAGTAGCTTTCAGAAGATTGCGCATTTGCCGCTGGGATAGCCACCCATAGCAGCAAACAAATGATAGTAAGGCGGAAAAAGCCCATCGTGTCGCTCCGGTACTATCGAAATTCAATGCAACGTGCTGTTCGTACTTCATCTTTATTCATAGCGAATTGCTTCTACCGGATCGAGACGGGCCGCCTTCATGGCGGGATAAATCCCGAAGATCAGCCCTACGCTGATGGACACCAGAAAAGCGAGCGCGATGGAGCTGGCGGTTACGATCGTCGACCACCCGGCGAGCCAGGCGATCAGACGAGACAGGATGAAGCCAAAGATGATCCCCAGGGTTCCACCAGTAAACGAGATCGTAGTCGCCTCCACGACAAACTGGCGGATGATATCGGATTGCTGCGCACCGACGGCGCGGCGAAGACCTATCTCCCGGGTGCGCTCCAGGATACTGGCCAACATGATATTCATGATGCCGATGCCGCCGACGAACAGGGAGATGGACGCAATCGCAACCATGACGGCGTTAAACAAGCGCTCCGTGCGCTGTTGCTCAGCCAGCAGCTCGGCAGGAACGATCACGCTGAAGTCGCCCGCTCCGTGGTGAGAGGAATCGAGAACGGCGCTCACCACCTGGGCCGCCGCCGTCATGTCGACGTTATCCTTCAGGTTCAGGTAAATGCCATCAATCTCGTCACGCACCTCGCTGTAGCTATCCTGCAAACGAAGGATCGCGGCCTGAAAGGGAATGTAAATAACGTTGTTCGCGTCTGCAGAGGGCACCCCCGCCACCTCAGACTGCGAGCTGAGCTGCGGGCTCACAATGCCGATCACGCGAAACCACTGCTCATTGACCTTGACGAATTGGCCGATAGGATCGGCCGCGCCAAACATGTTGAACCTGGCGGCTGTGCCCAGCACGCAGACCGAGGCCGCGTGATCTTCGTCCTGGCGATCGAAGAACCGGCCGCTCAACAAATGCAAGCCGGCAATCTGCTGGTACTGCGGTTCCACTCCAAAGACAACCGGCGCATCCTGCTGTGATTTTGGAATGGTCTTGGATGGGGTCACACGCTTGCGCGGAGTGGAGGCCTGGATGCCATCCACGTCATCGAGGATCACACGGTAGTCTTCCAAGGTCAGACCCGGAGAAATCTTGCGCACCTTCTGGTGAGCCTGCCATTCCGTGGTCTCCTTTGCCTCCACGATCAGATTGCGTACACCCATCTGCTCAATCAGTGCCATCACTTTCTGGCGGGCGCCGGCGCCGATCGAGAGCATAGCGACCACGGCCGCCACTCCGAAGATCATGCCCAACATGGTCAGTAGGGAGCGGAGCCCGTGGAGCAAGAGGTTTTGCATGCCCAACTGAACATCCCGCGCCCATTGCTGGTACCCGCGCCCCAAGCGCCCCGGCGAGGCTTTCCCCGATTTCCCAAACATCTACGGAGTACCTCCACCTGAGGCCGCGGAGCCGGCAGCGCTGTCATGCTTACGGGGAAGCGTTGGATCGATCATGGCCACCGTCGCGCCCTCGCCCAGCCCGGTGATGATGGCGCGGCTTTCCGTCTCGTCGCGGATCGCAATCTCTTTTTGTTCGTAGCCATTGCCCGTTTTCACGTAGACGATGTGCTTGCCGTCTTTGAGGAAGAGCGCCTGGCGCGGCAGGTAAAGCACTCCGCGCCGCGTGTCACCGAGCAACAAGAGCCGCGCCGTCATCCCTGAGCGCAGGCGCGCATCGGCATCGGAGAGCTGCATGGTGACGTCGAAAGTACCCCCGGCGTCGTCATCGAAAAATTCATGCACCGACATGCCGCCTACCTGCGTGACTTTGGCGTGATAGGTGCGGCCTGGCAAAGCGTCGAAGACCGCCTCTACCGCCTGGCCCTGCTTGACGTTACCGCGGTTGCGCTCGGCGATCTTGGCCTTCAATTCCAGTTCTTTTGGATCGACTACCTGGGCAATGGCACTGCCCGCCTGCGCCTGGTCGCCCGCGTGGTAATCGGGGACCGACATGCCGGTGAAGAAGAAGCCTCCGGTCGCATCCATGTTCTTTTGAATGGAGATCAATCCATCCATGGGCGCGGTTACGCTCATCTTGTCGATATTTTGCTGGGCCTGCTCCATCTCCAGTTTTGACTTGTTGTATTTCTCCTGGGCCAGGTAGACCGACGCTTGCCCCGACTTATTATGGGATTCGATGTCGCCCTCGAGCTCGGCCAACAACTGCTTTGCCTGCTTCAAGGCAGCGTCGTTCTTGGCGGCGTCGATGGCGCTCACGATCTCCCTCTTCTGCACGTCGAGTTCCGCTTTTCGCACATCGTAGCGAGCCTTGAGCAAGGCCACTTTGTCCTGGGCCTTCAGCACTGCGGCGTCTGCTTGGGCCTTGATGATCTCCTGCTCAGCCTGTAGCAGCTCGGATCGGCTCTGCTCCAGCTTGTAACGCTGTTCGCTGGGATCGAACTCGATCACCACGTCGCCCTTCTTCACCGGGAGGCGGCCGGCAAGCAAGCGAGTGATCTGCAGCGAGCCTCCACCCACGGCGGGCGCTGTGAGCATCATGGTATGGCTCGCATTCAGTTCCCCGTCCGCATGAACCTTCAGGTCAAGGTTGCCGCGCTTGACCTGGGCGAGGGGAATTCCATCGCTGGCGATCGCCAGGCGCGAGCGGCTCAGCGCGAAGCCAATCAGAACAACCACGGCGACAACAGCGGCGAGCACCGGCCAGCGTGTCTTCGGCTTCAGCTTCATGAGTGCCTGGTCACTCCTTTACCGAAGAGTCTTTAGCCAGAGGATCCTCAAGAGCCACACGATCCCCGGGATGTAAACCGCTGGAGACAAGAATGCGATCGCGGCTGCGGCGAGCGACGACGATGGGATGCTCGCGATAGTGGGAGCCATCCACCAGGTAGACAACCGTTTGACCGGACCTCTGAAAGGAGGCTTGTACCGGGATGGCAATGGCGTTCGGAATGCGGTCGACAATCACCGTGATTTGCGCCGTCATGCCCGGCTTGAGACGCGGATCTTTGTCATCGAGGGTGATAAGCAGATTAAAGTTTCTCGGTATCGGCCAACCTGCGGAAAAATCCATGGTGGCGATGGTGCTGATCTGGTCAAGCTTACCGCTGAACTGCCGCTCCGGGATCGCATCCAGTTGAACGGTCGCGGACTGATGAGGAGCCAGACGGCCGCGCTCCGCCTCGTCGACGCGCGCGGAAACCCGCAGGGTGGAGACATCGGGCAGTTCGGCAATCGGGGCGCCCGGCCACACTCTCTCCCCCGGTTTGAAGGGAGCTTCATTCCCCGCGTGCCAAACTGAAACCAGGTTGACCAACCCGCTCGACGGCGCGACCAGGGTCATCGTTGCCAGCGAGCGCTGCGCACGCTCCAGGTCGTAGGCGGCTTTCTTGCTGGCGTCGAGTTTGCTGTCAACATTGGCGTGGATGACAGCGCGATCGGACTTAAGTTTCTCTTCTACTTCGTGCAGCTTCTGCCCGGCATTGGCCACTTTCAGGTTGGCCTCGGCGCCTTCAATCCTGGATACGATCTCCTGCTTGCTGGCGTCCAACTTGGCGACTTCGACATCGTACTGCGCCTTGGTGATGGCGGTCAGGTCCTCTTCCTCGGTGAGGCGTGATTGCGCCCGCACCTGGTCAACCGCTGCCTGGGCCGATTTCAGGGCTGACTTATCTTGCGCCATCTCCTGTTCAGTTTTCGATTTATCAAACTCGACGATCAGGTCGCCCTTTTTCACGTCTGAGCCACTGGTGGCGATCTTCAGGATTTGCAGCTCTCCACCTTCAGCCGGAGCAGACACTGCCAATGACTTCGTCGCTCTCACTTCCCCCCGGAATTGAAGGCTGTCGACGAACTCCTCTTGTTTCACTTCGAAGGCCGGGATCTTGGCGGGTTGCGTGGACAGGTGTACCAGCCCATAGATGGCAGCAGTACTTACCAGCAAGATCGCCGCGAGAAGGATGACTTTGCGCTGCTTGAGGAGGCTCGGGATGGAATACATTAACGCGCCTTCCCGGTGTGGCCGTCATCCGGAAGTGTATCCACCGCCGCCGACAGACCGGGCAGTAGTCTCGGATCCGTGCACATGACGGACCAGGTAGTAGAGAAGGTCCGCACCTTTTGCGAAAAGTCTCCCGGCTTCCCCATCGGGTCGATCACTTCCAACTCCGCCGGGCAAACCAGGTCGGGATAGGCGTCGAGATGGACGCGCGCTTTTTGCCCGTCGTGCAACGCCAGCAAATCCTGTTGGTTGACGAGGACCTGCACCTCCATCGCAGAAGGATCAACCACCTGCATGAAGGGCACGCCGGGCCGCACCTGATCGCCTTCCTGCACCTCTCCGATATTTCCCTGTTTCCAGATGGTGTTGAGGACCACGACACCGTTGATCGGGGAGTGCACCTGCATCAGCGCCGCGTTGGCCTGCGCATGCAGCATGGTTTCGCCCGCGCGATCGCGCTGTATTTCCAGGATGCGAATGGAGGCCTGTGCCGTTTTCCGTTTGAGACTGAACGTTTCCTTCAACTGGTCGAGGGTGGCTTTGGCCTCATCCAAGGTCTCGCGCGCCTTCTCGGCATCAATCCGGGACAGGATCTCGACCTTTTGCATCTCCAGCTCGGCCTTGGCCAGATCGCCTTCGGCCGCTTTGATTTCAGTTTCGTCCTTAGCTCGAGCCGCGTCTTCCTTGGCTTCTTCCTGCAAGACGTCGTCAGCCAGTTTGCTGTTTTGCGCCTGCTTGTCCAGAAAGTCGCGTAACTGGGCCTGGCGGTCAAATTCAACCAGGAGCTCGCCCTGCTTTACGCTCGATCCAGCGGGCCGCATGTCGGTAATGGTGAGGGTTCCCTCCTTGTCTCCGGCAAGGGTTGGGGCCTGAATAGAACGCATACGGGCCGCTTGCGTTGTGCCGGTCAGGCGCAACGTGCGATAGGTATTGACTGAGGAGGCGGCAGTACTGCTTGGCGTGGGACGGCCCCTGTGTCCATGGAGCCACAGAAATGTGGTCAGGGCGCCGACAACGATTGCGACAAGAAGCAGCAGCCACTTTCGCCTGTGTAACCAACCCTGTTGTTCTGGGGTTGGCTCCAGCGCGGGCGTGGTTTCAGTGCCAGGCTCAACAAGGGGTGCTTGCATGCAACCTGCTCCTGTCAACGCAACACCATCAATATACCTTGCGTTGCGTTGGCTCTTACGTCGCCGCCGTCTTTCTTGCGATTCAACTTAGACGGATGGGGGAATAGAATCGCTCGTTTTTTCTTCTATTTCTTTATCGACGACTCGGCTTTGCTTGCGCCAATAGCGCGATAACATAGGGATTTACCAAAAAATGCGACTTTGCAGGCTGCCCGGGGAATGAAAGCGTCTGAGTTACTAACGCTGCGGTTGGACGATCGAGAAAGTGTTCCTGATGTTCCGCTATGTCGTCTGCTCCGCCTCGTAGTATACTACATAGATAAAACATGCCCTCATTCGCATTCAAGCTCTCGGCCTGCATCTTGGCCGCCTCCTCCGCGTTAGCCCAGAGCACACCCACCCATGCCCGGCTCGCCTTCGATGTCGCCTCCGTCCGGCCCAGCAAGCCGGGCTCCCCTCAGCACACCAACGTTCCCCTCGATTCCGGCTTCGTCTACGGCAGCATCAGCCCTGATGACGCCCGCAGCGCTGCCGGCGGCTATCTCATCGTGACCCACCAGTCGCTTTGGCGCTACATCTCCTTCGCCTATAAGCTTTCCGGGACGCAGGAACTTTCCCTCCGCTTCAACATGTTCTCCGGCGCACCCAAGTCGGGCGCGCCTTTCTGGGTTACCGGCTCTTTCGACGCCCAGCCAGAGTACTTCGACATCTCAGCGCGCGCTCCGGCCGATACTTCGATCGACCAGATGCGCCTGATGATGCAGACTCTTCTCGCCGACCGCTTCCATCTGGTTATCCACTACGTCTCCGCTGACGCTCCCGTCTTTGCCCTTGTCCTTGCCAAGCGCGGCGCCACCGGCCCCAATCTTCGACCGCATCCCCCATCTGACGCCTGCGCCGCTCCCGTATCCGGCCAGTCTTCAGCGCCCGCACCTCATCCTGCAGCCGCACCGGCTGCCGTGGGCGATCTTCCCCCCGTCTGCGGCGTCATCGCGCACGTTCCATCCTCCGCCCCCGGGCAGCACTTCGGTGGCCGCGCCGTTCCCCTCTCCCTCTTTGCTACCACAATCCCGACCATGACCGGACTCGCCGCTATGCCGCGCCCCGTCGTCGATCAGACCGGCCTCTCCGGACTCTACGACTTCACCCTGACCTGGATGCACGACCCGAGCGGGGATGCTGCCATCGCCGATAACACCGCCAACTTCCACGACGCCCTCAAGACCCAACTAGGTCTGGAACTCAAACGCTCCCACGCTCCCATAAGCTTCCTCATCGTCGACCACGTCGAGCGGCCTTCGGAGAATTAGTGCGGTTATACGGCAACTTGCTGGAGCGACCCATCCGTCCGCCATGGATGTAGACCTGCGCTGCTTTGAGCTGAAATTCGAAGACGAAAGAACTGCGCGGTTAGCAAAGATTCATCTTGATCAGCGTACCAACCAGTCGGTATAGTGGCACGCATACCCACTGGTTGGTACCAAAATGCCGATGGCCGAAGCGAGACACGAATCCAAAACCAAGCTCCTGCAGGCTGCGATCCGGGTGATCCGCGTCAAGGGGTATACGGCCACGCGGGTTGAGGACGTCTGCGAGGCGGCTGGTCTGACTAAAGGAAGCTTCTTCCACCACTTTGACAGCAAGGACGAACTGGCGCTGGCCGCGGCCGACTATTGGATTGAGGGCACGGAGGCGCAGTTTGGCTCCGCGTCCTACCACCAGCTAGCCGACCCGCTGGACCGGTTGCTGGCCTATGTGGACTTACGTAAGGCGCTGCTGACGGGAGAGTTGCCTGACTATACCTGCCTGGCGGGGACGATGGTGCAGGAGGTCTACGACACCCACCCGGCGATCCGCGAGGCATGCAACCGGAGCATCAGCGGGCACGCGGCAACACTGCTGGCCGACATGGAAGAGGCGATGCGGCAGCGCGGCATGCGCCCCGAATGGACCGCCGAAAGTCTCGCTCTCTACATCCAGGCCACCCTCCAGGGCGCGTTCATCCTGGCCAAGGCCCGGGGTGGTGCTGCGATTGCGGCGCAGTGCATTGATCATCTGCGGCGATACATCGAGCTGCTCTTCCAACCATCGCCGGGTTCCGCGCTGCCCGGGCGATCAGGAATTTCGGCAACAGTCGCAAAACGGCGCCGAAGGGCGAAATGATACGAGGTTGCCGATTCGATAGCGTGGCCCCAGAAGCCACTAACTCAAGAGCTGGAAAAGGCGGATGGACATGACAAGGATCGGAGTATCACGGCGGAAGGCGCTCCAATCGGGAGCTTGCGCACTGGCTGGAGCAGCGGGGCTCTTGGTAACGGCACGGGCGCGCGCAGGTACGGAGCGGAGCCCGGCATACGAAGAAATTGTCCGCAGGTGGTACAAGGCATGGGAGAAAAAGGACCAGGGTCAATTTGAGTCCATGATGGCCGACAACTTTACCTTCACGAGCGCGGCCGGCGACGACCACATCAGTAAGAGCGCTTTCAAAACGCAATGCTGGGATACACAGGTTAACTTTATCGATCGCTTTGATCTGGAGCGTGTGTTCGGCAGTGGCAACGAGGCGTTTGTGAAGTATCTTTGCCACACAAAGAACGGCAAATCATTCCGGAATGTAGAGTATTTCCGGCTCAGAGACGGGAAAGTGGAGAGCATTGAGTGCTACTTCGGGGGGAAATCCACTTTTCCGTCAGCAGTAAGCAAAGGCTGACGTGAGCCCGTCGACCCGCCTCTTCGGAGCGGCCCTGGGCGCCGACTCGCATCCACGGATTCTTCAGCTCAAGGCGCATACCAGTGGAGTGAAAGAAGTGGCGAAAGACCTGTCAGGAATTGCACCCGTCATCTCTATCGACCGCCTTGATACGCTTCCGCTGCACCGCCAGATCTGCGAAGGGTTCCGTGCCGCAATTCTGCGTGGCAATTTGCAGCCCGGACAACAAATACCTTCCAGCAGGCACCTGGCGGAAGATCTGGAAGTATCCCGTTCTCCGGTCCTTGGCGCCTATGCGCGGTTGCTTTCCGAGGGTTACTTCGAAAGTCGAGTCGGATCGGGAACCTTCGTTTCGGCGTCATTGCCGGGTCAACTCCCACACGGTAGAAGATCACGATCAACCACGGAAGGATCTCGCTGTCTTTCCCAGCGTTCCTCGTTATTACCGCGATGCGAAACTGTTTCCTGGCGGCATGGCTGGGGACCCTTCGGAGTCCACCTTCCGGCGCTCGATCAGTTTCCTTTCGGAGCGTGGTCGAAGCTGCTGGCTGAACACGGTCGAAGACCACGTTTGCGCGCCATTCATCACAACGACCCGCTGGGGCTTGCTCGCTTCCGGGACGCCATCTGCTCTTACCTCCGCACCGCGAGGGCTGTCGAATGCGACCCGTCGCAAATCATGATCGTATCGGGATCGCAACAGGCTCTGGAAATCACGGCGAGGGTGCTGCTGGATCCTGGCGACCCGGTGTGGATCGAAGAGCCGGGCTACCAGCTTGCACAGTCGGTTCTGCTCGGGGCAGGCTGCCGAATTGTCCCCGTCCCGGTAGACGACGAAGGCATAAATGTGTCTGCAGGGGTTAATCTGCTGCCGAATGCGCGTGCCGCGTTTGTAACGCCGTCGCACCAATTTCCCCTCGGCGTTACCATGAGCGCTTCTCGCCGGCTGCGTCTGCTCGATTGGGCTCGGGATAATGGAGCATGGGTTGTGGAAGACGACTATGACAGCGCATACCGTTACGACACTCCCTCGGTTTCCTCCCTTCAGGGAATCGATTCCGATGCACGCGTGATTTACATTGGGACATTCAGCAGGGTTATCTTTCCGTCCGTAAGAGTGAGTTATATTGTTATCCCGCCTGATCTCATTGAAAGATTTATGGCGGTACGATTCTCGTTAGATATCTTCCCCTCCTACTTATTCCAGGAAGTGCTCACAGATTTCATCCGTACCGGTCTATTTGCCCGGCATATTCGCCGCATGCGGGCACTCTACAAGGAACGCCGGACTGCTCTGGTGGAGAGCGTGCAGAACACTTGCAGGGATATGCTGGAGATCCACGGCGCGGCAGCCGGAATGCACCTGACGGTGACCCTCCCATCGGGATTTAACGACGCAGAAATCGCAAGTCAGGCAGCAAAGTACGGCTTATGCCTATGGCCACTGTCGCCCTGTTATATGAATAAGCCGCGCCATGGGTTCGTGCTTGGGTTTGCAGCCACTCCGGCAGACCAGATGGCGGGCGCGGTGCACCAGCTATGGAGGCTTCTGAAGAAACAACCCGGTCACTCTTAGTGCACGCTACTCTAAAATAATTTTGGCCTGCGTCAAGCCGTGACACCGGAGGCTCCGATGACCTCGGGGTGCAACACCGATGATGGTCATTGCGTGCTGCTTGAGCCAGAGAGTGGCTCCGATGGCTCCAGGGCTTCCCCCATAGGTCCGCTGCCAAAGGTCATAACTGATGATCGCGACAGGTGCGTCGGAGCTTTCTTCAGCGGGCAGAAAGAAGCGCCTAATCCAGGTGGTGCGCAGCAATTAGTTGTTGGAACTCCGGTGTAGTGCGGAGCTGGGCGAATTCCTTGTCCTCCATGAGGAGCCGGCGATCGTTGAAACCAGCGTCCAAGGCTTTTCGAAGACAATTGAGAGCCTGTACGTTCTTTCCAGTCATCGCGTAAGCTTTTGCAAGACAGTAGTTGATGGCTACACGCTGGTAGCGCGAGATCCTCTCCTCTTTGATCTCGGTCTGGTCAGGATCGAAACTATTTGGATTAAGCTCCAGGGCTTTCCGATACGCCTTTGCCCCCTCCTTGTAGTTCCCCTCGCTGAAGTAGGCCGTACCCAGATTGCGGTAGGTGACAGCAGAGTTTGGCCCATACCTCAGCGCCCTCTTATAGGTTTTTTCCGCCTTCTTATATTTGCGCTCTCCGTCGTAGACGGCAGCGAGGTTGTTGAGCGCGTCAGGGTAACGCGGATTGAGAGTAAGCGCTCTCTGGTAATTCTTACGAGCCTCTTCCAAGGCGAAGAGATGATGATATGCGATCCCAATCTTGTTCCAGGTGGCGGCGGATTGAAGCGAGCTCTGTCGATAGGCCTCGATCGCAGCGACATAGTTTCCGTTAATCATAAGCAGGTCTCCTTGCGCCTCCGGCGACATCGTGGAGATGGTGGCATTCTGAAGGTATATACTCTGCATCGCGGCCGCAGTTGCCGTTGCGGGCGATGGTTTAAGTGTTTCTGCGAGGAAAGTGTGCGAGCCCACCAGGATGGGAATTGCGAGCCCGACGCAGTTGCCTAAGGACCGCCCATAGCGACGGTATCTCATGAATCCCTCCTCCCCCAACGCAGGTCCGAAGGACGAGGGCTAAATGATACTACTTGCGGCTAATACTGTGGCGTCATGTCCAGGAATGGAGCTCCTGGACTACACTAGGCACGCTGTATCTCGGGGCCAGTCAGCGTCCCTAAAAGTGTCTGAGCAAAAGCGAATTTGGCGCACGGTGCTCCCGATAGCGCTATTCATGCTGGTGATAGGGACAACGCTCAGAGGAGTGTGGCATCGTCATGCTATTTCTTCGCCTGAGGCCTGCCCGATTTGCCATCTGAGCCATCAGGCCATCGAGCCAACGCTGGCTAGCACTCGTGTATACATACTAGTCCCCACAGAACCTGGGCCAGAACCTCAAGATTGCAGCTTCATCCTGAGTCCCGCGACCGGGCACATTCCCGCGCGGGCGCCCCCCGCATGACAGCCTCTTCTTTCATGTGCCAACCGCGGCACACCAATCCGTGTACCTGTCCCTTGAGAAGGCTGACCTCCCATGCGTTTACGGCGTTTGCGGTTTCCAGTTTTGTTTGTCGCAGTGTTTTTTCCCGGAGCTGCAGGTGCGCAATCCCCACCTGCGCAAAGTCAGTCGCCGGCGCCCCCGGCGCAGGCGCTGGCGCAGAATCCGGGATCGGTGACGATTTCGCTTGACGACGCCATTCAGATGGCGCTGCGTCACAACCACAACATTTTGGCTGCGCGCACCACGATCCAGCAGAGCGAAGCGGAAGAGATCACAGCCAATCTGCGGCCGAACCCGGTCATTTTGAGCGATTGGCAGTTCTTGCCGATATTCCAGCCTAGCCAATTCAGCGCGGATTACCTCGACAACACCGCGCAGTTCGACCTGGGCGTCAGCTATTTGTTCGAGCGAGGCAAAAAGCGGCAACACCGCCTGCGGGCCGCCAGGGACGTGACCGCCGTGACCCGCTCGCAGGTGGCCGACAATGAGCGCAGTCTCACCTTTAGTGTTGCCACCGGGTTCATCAACGTCGAGCTCGCAGAATCGACGCTTGCGCTAGCCACCCAGGATCTCAAAAGCTTCCAGAACACGGTAGATATCAGCCAAGCCCGCTACAAAGCAGGCGACATAGGCGAGGGCGACCTGCTCAAGATCAAGCTGCAGATGCTTCAGTTCCAGACCGACGTGTCCGCTGCGCAGCTCGCCAGGGTACAGGGGCTCTCAGACCTGCGCCAACTGCTTGGTTACGAATCGATCGCGCCGGACTATGACGTAGCTGGGACATTCGATTACCAGCCGGTCAAGGGCAACCTGGATGACTTTCAGGCATCGGCCCTGCAGAACAGGCCCGATTTGCGGGCTGCACAGCAGGGAGTTACCGCCGCCAACAGCCAACACGCATTGCAACAGGCTATCGGCAAAAGGGACATAACTGGGGAAATCAACTATACCCACCTTAGCTATCTCAACGACGTTTCCCTGTTCGGGCAAATGCAGATGCCGATTTTCGATCGCAACCAGGGGGAAATTGCGCGCGCCGCCTTCGCCATCACGCAAGCGCAAGAGCAGGAAAGATTCTCGAACGGGCAGGTGCTGACGGACGTGCGGGACGCCTTTGAGAATTTGCGCACCAACGACCAGGTGGTGGGACTTTATCGCTCCGGATATCTGGACGAAGCGCAGCAGTCTCGCGACATAAGCGAGTATGCCTACCGGCGTGGCGCAGCCAGTCTGCTTGATTTTCTTGATGCGGAACGGAGCTACCGGGCCACACAACTCGCTTACCGCCAGGCGCTCGCTTCGTATCTAATCGCACTCGAACAGCTTCGCGAAGCTGTAGGAACCAGGAGCCTGCCATGACCACTTCATCCATCACGCTGCAAAGCGTGGTGGCGCTCGCCTTCGCCTTGACACTCACGGCCTGCAGCTCCGGCGATCGCAAGGAAGCAGGCGAGATGACCTCCTATTCCGCCAACGGATCGCCGTCTGCGACCCCCCGGCTTTTCACCATTCCGCAAGGCCAGATGTCGCACGTCCAGGTAGTTACCGTCCAACCAACTAAATTGACACGCACGCTCCGGCTTACGGGCGCCGTGGCCTACAACGCTTTTAACACCACCCCCGTCATCACCCAGGTTGGCGGCCCGGTCAGCCGGATTCTGGTCGTCCCGGGGCAGCATGTCAAGGCCGGTCAGCCGATGCTCGATGTGAGCAGCCCGGATTATTCGCAGTTGCTGGATGCTTATTTGAAGGCCGCGGATTCCTTCCGGCTCGCGGACAAAAACTGGGTCCGCGCACAGGACTTATACCTGCATCACGCCATCGCTCAGCGGGACCTGGAGCAGGCCGAATCGGACCGCAACCAGGCGCAGGCAGACCTGAACGCGGCTGATCAGGGAATGAGGATTCTCGGCATCAAAAACCCAGGCGACCTGGCCAAGGCGCCAAGCTCGGCACTGATTCCCGTACTTGCTCCCATCGGTGGCGAGGTGGTCGAGCGCCTCGTCTCTCCCGGCCAAGTGGTGCTGGCGGGTCAAACGCAGGCCTTTACGATCTCAGACCTGAATACGGTTTGGGTTCTGGCCAACGTGTACCAGGCAGACCTCGCGGATGTGCGCACCGGCGACAACGTGATAGTCCAAACTGACGCCTACCCCGGCACCTTTCACGGAAGAATCTCTTACGTCTCCCCTGCCCTTGACCCCAACACCAGAACACTCCAGGCCCGGATCGTCGTAGACAACCCCGGTGAAAAGTTGAAAAGGGATATGTATTGCACCGTCACCGTAACAGCAGGCTCCATTCCTAATGCGATCGCCGTACCCGACTCGTCGGTTCTGCGCGACGATAACAATCAGCCGTTCGTATACCTGGCCAGCGGCGCCAATCAATTTGGCAGGCGCGACGTGGAAATCGGCGAAAGCCTCGAGGGGAAGACACAAATTCTACGGGGCCTTTCCCCGGGAGAAAGAGTTGTGGGCGATGGCAGCTTGTTCCTTCAGTTTGCTAATTCGCTGCAACACTGAGGAGCCGGCTTCCCATGATTCATCACATCGTACATTTTGCGCTCCGGCAACGGCTCCTGGTCCTGCTATTGGTGGCGTTCATTGCCGTGGGTGGCGCGATCTCATTCCGGCACATGCCGGTCGACGCCTATCCCGATCTGTCGCCGCCGATGGTCGAAGTCATTACCCAGTGGCCGGGACACGCAGCCGAAGAAATTGAACGCCTGGTTACCATCCCGACAGAGGTTGAGATGAACGGCGTGCCGAGGATGGCTGTGATGCGTTCGATTTCGCTGTACGGGCTTTCGGATGTCATCATGACCTTTGACGAAGGAACCGACGACTATTTTGCCCGCCAGGTGGTTTTCGAGCGTTTAAGTGAAGTGACGTATCCAACCGGCGTAACCCCGACGCTGGCTCCGCTCGCCAGCCCGTCCGGGTTGGTCTATCGATATGTGATCGAGAGTCCTGACCGCACCCCGCAAGAGTTGAAGGTCTACGAAGATTGGGTCATCGAGCGCGAATACAAGCAGGTTCCCGGGGTCGCCGACGATTCCGGTTTCGGGGGCACGGTGATGCAGTACCAGGTGCTGCTCGATCCGGCCCGGCTTTACGCGTACCACGTCACGGTGCCGACCGTACTGCAGCAGCTCTCCGTCAACAATTCGAACGCCGGCGGAGGATTCTACTCGCAGGGCGGCCAATTTTATTATGTTCGCGGCCTCGGCCTGGTGCACGATACGCGGGACATTGGCGACGTCATCGTGGGCACGCAGAATGGCGTGCCGGTACGCATCCGCGACATCGGCGACGTCACCATCGGAGCCGCCCCACGCCTGGGCGAATTCGGCTTCAACAAGCACGATGATGCTGTCGAAGGCGTCATCATGATGCGCCGCGGCGAGCAGACACAGAACGTGCTCCGGGGCGTCGAAGCAAAGTCCCAGCAGCTGAATGAGCATATTCTGCCTGCTGACATAAAGGTGCGGCCCTACTACGACCGCAGCGACCTGGTTCAACTGACCATCGATACCGTCGAGCACAACATGCTGGTGGGCATGGCCCTGGTGCTCATCGTTCTCATGGCTTTTCTGGTGAGCATTCGCGCCGCGGTCATCGTCGCCCTCACCATTCCCCTGGCCTTGCTTTTTTCCTTCATTTTTCTGCATGCGCGAGGAGTCGCTGCCAACCTGCTATCGATTGGCGCTATCGATTTTGGAATCCTCATCGACGGAACCCTGGTGATGGTAGAGAACGTGTTCCGCGAGTTGGGCGCGCGCGAAGGCCAGACCTACAACCTGCAAGAGGTGATACTGGCCGCGGCCAAAGACGTCGATCGCCCCATCTTCTATTCCGTCGCAGTTATTATCGCCGGGTATCTGCCGATCTACGCGCTCGCTGGGCCATCGGGAAAGCTGTTCAAACCCATGGCAGACACAGTGTCGATCGCACTGGTGGGCGCCCTGATCCTGACCCTCACCTTCGTTCCCGTGATGTGCGCTTACTGGTTCAAAAACGGGGTGCACGAGCGCGTGAACAAGCCGTTTGAATGGTTACGCAGCAAGTATGCGGTCGAGCTTGACTGGTGCCTCGACCACCCCAAAATAACCATGTTCGTGGCCAGCTTTATTTTCGCAGTCACACTCCTGCTCGTCCCTTTCATTGGCGGGGAGTTTATGCCTCACCTCGACGAAGGCGCGCTGTGGGTGCGCGCGACCATGCCGTACACGGTCTCGTTCGAGGAAGCGAGCAGATTTTCGCCCCAGGTGCGCAACATCCTGATGAAGTATCCAATGGTCACTGACGTCGGTTCCGAGCTTGGCCGTCCTGACGATGGCACCGATCCTACTGGGTTTTTCAATGACGAATTCTACGTGGGGCTCAAGCCTTACCATGACGCGGCCTGGAAGAGCGGTAGCATCCACAACAAGACCGAACTGCAGGAGGACATTCAGAAGCAGCTGAGCGGATTTCCGGGGGTCATCTTCAATTACACGCAGCCGGCCGAGGACGCGGTGGATGAAGCGCTGACGGGCCTCAAGAGTGCGCTCGCGGTAAAAGTTTACGGACCCGACCTGAATGTCTTACAGAGCAAAGCGCTCGCGATCAAGCGCCGGCTTTCCCAGGTGCCGGGTTTTACCGAGCTGACCGTGGTGCGCGAACTGGGCCAGCCCAGCCTGCTGATCGACGTCGATCGAGACAAGATTGCCCGCTATGGGATTAACGTTGCCGACGTAGAAGCGGTGGTACAAGCGGCCGTGGGCGGGCAGGCAGCTACCCAGGTAATTCAGGGCGAAAAACTATTCGATCTGGTCGTGCGGATGAAGCCGGAATTTCGCGAGAATGCGCAGCAGATCGGCAATCTGCTCGTGGGCACGCCTGCAGGCCAGCAGATACCGCTGCGGGAGCTGTCGAATATCCACGAGGCCAGCGGCGCGTCCTTTATCTATCGCGAAAACAACTCCCGCTACATCGGCGTGCAATACAGCGTTGAGGGACGCGATCTCCAAGGCGCGGTGCTCGCTGGACAGCGAGCGATTGCGGATCTGGAAAAATCTTTGCCACCCGGTTATCGGCTCGCCTGGGGCGGGGAGTACAGTGAATTTCTTGAAGCCAAACACCAAATAGAATTTATCGGCCCGCTTGCGTTGCTGATCATCTTCATGATCTTGTTCGCCCTCTACGGCAATTTCAAATTCCCTATAACCATTGCTCTTGGAGTTATCCTGACCGAGCCTGTGGGCGCCCTCATCGCGCTCAAAGTTACGCACACGCCGTTCAGCGTTTCATCGGCGTTGGGCTTGCTCGCGCTGATGGGCGTTTCGGTGGAAACCGCGGTGATCCTCGTTTCCTATATCAACAAGCTGCGCCGGGAGAATCGCGACATCCGTACAGCGACCCGGGAGGCTTCGCTCCTGCGGTTGCGGCCTATCGTGATGACCGCCCTGGTCGCCTGTCTCGGATTGTTGCCGGCGGCTCTTTCAACCGGCATCGGTTCTGACACGCAAAGGCCTTTTGCCATCGTCATCGTCGCCGGCCTCATCTCGCGCCTCTTCCTTGGCTTCTTCGTCAACCCTGTGCTGTACGAGATGGTCGCTCGCGATGGGGACGTCTTGCAGGTCTAACCGGACGGCCCGATTTGTGACAATAAGCCACAGCATGGGCAGCGTAGGATGCCACAATCCGGCCGCTAGGGGTTAGTTATTTCGCATGGTGATTCTTGAATGGATCAAAAGGACCGCCAGCTTCTCGAATTGCTGCTTCGATCGTCTCGTCTTTTATGAAGGACGCCGTAGCGGTGGCCTCGTGTTCCGGCGACGCGTCAACCTCCACACTCTCACGATCTAAGAATGCCGGAACTCTCGGAGCGTATGCAGAAACATCCCTCGCGTATTTGGAATTGAAGACAACTAGTCGGTATTTGCCGGGAGGCACAAATCGGAACTCGGTCTCCGGACCTGTAAGCCTGTTTGAATAGCAGGACTCTCGCAAGGTCAGACGATTGTCCGCAGGAACCAGAAGTGCGATGGCATCGCTTTTATCGTTTAGAACACCGGACACTCTCACAGCGACGGTCGCTGACTTCATGCTCACTACTATCGAAATAGGGCCGGGATCATTCGAGCTCAATTCGAAGTCTTCGGGAGTGAGTTGTCTCGCGCCGATCGCAAACACTTCTATCCGCCCAGGCATCGGAAAGATCAACGAATACCGACCAGGCTGTGTCTTCCTAAGCACAAACCTCCCATCCTTGTCGGGTGTTGCTGATACATCAAACCCACCTGTGAGAGGATGGATTTGGAAGGTTAGGGCCTCAACGGGAGTGGCTTCGGGCGGCCTGTCAATGAGGTTTAGAGTACCCGCGACATCGAACGTATGTGCACTCTGGGCAATCAAGGAAAGGCTTGCAAGCCAGAACAACGAGGCGAATAGCGTCTTCATTGACGATCTCCGGACGTCTTCATTTTTTCACAAGACCTGGGGAGTACGGGATGCGATTCGAAGGTAGGAATCAGAATTGCTTCGCGGGGCTGCGGTCCGGTAGGGAGAGTCGCCCCGGGGAGTCTCACCCCGAGGCGCTCGCAGGTAGGGTCGAGAGCAGGCGCGCGCACGGTAGGCGCCGGTGGTAATTCCGTCGCTTTCGCGAGGGACCGCAGTCCGGCAACCATGGTCACGTTTCCAGCTCCCGCCACGTCAAACGCAGCGTGCGGTTTTCCCGCACTGCGCTTTCCTGTTTGTTTCATGCCAGGGGTTATGAGACCTATCATGCTGGGAGTGCTTTCGGCGCAGTTGCACGACGAACCCGATAGCCGTTAAACAGCTTCAGTTCCTCGTATAGCCATCGCCTACTCCACCTCTGCCAGCCGAAGCCGCGCCGATTCCGGGATCGCCCCAGGTGACGCCGAATCTTCTTTTCTACCCAGTCTTTAATGAAGCTGAAGCACCCGCTGGAGTTTCCGACGGCGAAGTAATTCACCCAGCCCCGCAACACCGGATTGATCAGTTCGACCACCCGGTCCACCGGCTGGGATTGGTATCGCCGGAACACCTCCTTGAGCTTACGCAGCAACGCCGTGCGCTTCTTCATCTTCGGCGTGTAATGCGCTCGCCACACCTGCCTTCCTATGCTGCGCAGGCGTCGGAAGTCGAACCCCAGAAAGCTGAAGCTTTCCCCACGGTCCAACTCCACGAGACGACTCTTCTCTTCATTGATCTCGACTTGTAGTTTGGCAAATTCTTCCCGAAGTCGCTTGTTCACCGCCCCCGACAGCCACGCATTGCGCGGATGAGCATCGATCAGCACGACAAGATCGTCAGCGAAGCGGGCATACTCGACGTAGGTGTACTTCCCGTTGCGCGTAGCTTCTTTCGCTCGCTCCAGCATGCGATCCACCTCGGTGAGATAGATGTTACTGAGCAGCGGCGAAATCACCCCGCCTTGCGGAACGCCTTGTTTGCCCGATGCCGTCAACATCAGATTCAGCAGACGCATCACCTCGTCGTCATTGATCCGGCGCGCAACTTTTTCAAGCAGCAGATGATGTCTCACTGTGTCAAAGTATGCGCGTAGATCCAGATCTATGATCCGGGTCTTCCACTGAACGATTGCCGTTGCTACGCGATTCACCGCTTCATGTGCGGTGCGTTTGGGTCGATAGCCGTACGACCCCGGTTGAAAGTCCGCCTCGAAGATCGGCTCCAATAGGAGCTTGAGCGCGCCTTGCACCACTCGGTCACGAATAGCGGGAATCGACAGAACGCGAACTTTTCCTCCGTCCTTCGGTATCTCTCGCCGTCGTGCCCTTAGCGGTACATAAGTACGCTCCTTCAGTTCGCCCTGTAACTGCTCAAGGAACTTCTCTACGCCTTGCGCCTCGATGGCCTCGAACGTCACCCCGTCCACTCCCGGAGCGCCGTTGTTCTTCCTGGCCAGCGCGTACGCCTCACGTAGTGTCTCCATCTTGCAGACATGGACGTACAAACCCCAGAAACGCCACGACGGTTCAGCCTTCGCCTTGACGTATATGTTCCGCCTCAGGTCCTGCAAACTAATGGGTGTATTTATCATCCACCCTTGCCTCCCGTTTCGTTGGAACTGTTACAAACAGCAGGGCCCCTTCGCTCCACCGGCATTACCCGGCTTCATCGCTACTGCGGACCCATCCGCCACCCTCTCGCCTTCAGCCCCCTTCCCGGGTTCACCGGTTATAGGGCCTACCTTGCTCCAGCGATTTCGCGCCGGGGCGAGGAGGGCTTCTCCAGTTGCTCAGCATGTCCTTGTCATCGTGCCGTCGCTTCCACCCCGCCGAAGTGAGATAACCGCATCGGTCAGATTTCGGCTATCCATGCTGCCTTCGCCCTCACGGTTGCGGGCTCGGCCCTCGGAGCTTCTCACTTTCGAGGCCACATTTACGTTCATCTTCATTACGGCCCGATAACTTGCACCTCTCCCGAAGAGACGGTCGTCGATAGGCTTCAGAAATTCAGTTTCCCTCCTCCCTGCTATCCAAGCTACGGGGCCTCTGACTCTTGCCCCGGCAGGTTTATCTCCTACTGAACATGCCAGCCTTCGCTGGACACACAACCGTACGTGACACTCTCGCGTCATACGGCTCCCATCAAGGAGCCCCCGCGCATCGTAGCCCAGGGTGCAAACAGGTGCGGGGAGCGACGGGAGACCGCCGCGACCCATCGCCGTGCACGTCGGACATGATTACGCAGTTTCTTGTATTTCTGTCTGGCCCAGTTGACCAGCTCTTGATCCAGTTGGCGGATCACCGAGTAAAGCCCGGTACGGTAATACCTGCCGTAGTATTGGAACCAGCCCCGGAGAATCGGATTGTAGAGACGGGAAAGATCTTCCAAAGACTGATGACTGCACTGCCGCAGGCGCCAGTTGCGGATGATTGCCCGCATCGACTTAGCAGCTGTGGTCGAGACCGCGGGACTGAAATTGGTAAAGACTTTTCCGTTGCGATTGATCGACTTCCTCGGACGGAATTCGTACCCAAGAAAATCGAACTTCTCATCGGTGTGCCTTCCCTTCCGCAGATCATCCTTGCAATAGATGATCCGCGTCTTCTCCGGATGGAGTTCCAGTCCGCAGTCCAACAACCGCTTCGCTATTGCCTTCCGAATCGCCTTGGCCTGCCATTCCGTTCTACAGTGCACGATGACATCATCGGCGTACCTCTCGAATGGAACACTCGGATAGTACGTCGCCATCCATCGGTCAAATGCATAATGCAGAAACAGATTGGCCAGCAGCGGGCTGGCCACGCCACCTTGTGGCGTGCCCTTCTGACGCGGAACGAGTTGCCCGTTCTCTTGTTCCACTGGCGCTTTCAGCCAGCGTTCGATATAGAGAACCATCCACCGCTGCGATGCGTGTTTCTTCACCGCTCGCATCAGGAGATTTTGGTCCAGATTGTCGAAGAAGGCTCTGATGTCCAGATCCAAGACCCAGTCATTTTGCCAACACCGCTGCCGGGCTTGACCCACTGCGTCCAACGCTGACTTCCCAGGCCGATAGCCATAAGAGTCAGGATGGAACAGTGAATCAACCTCCGGTTCCAGCCGCGCCTTTACAACCTGTTGCGCGATTCGATCCGCCACAGTCGGAATGCCCAGACTTCTTTCCCCGCCACTCTTCTTCGGTATCTTCACTGTCCTGACTGGCGGTGGAAAGTAGCTGCCCGACGACATTCGATTCCAGATCCTGTAAAGATTCTTCTTCAGTCCCTTTTCAAAATCCTCGATCGTCTGTCCGTCGATGCCTGCCGATCCCTTGTTGGACTTCACTTTCTGATACGCTTCCCAGACCTCCTTCTTGGAAATACAAAATGGCTTTGCCTCATTCATCGGGCTCCTCCCATTAGTGGTTGGCTCATTGAATCAGGCTCCTTGACACAGCGCCTTCGCTCCATCCCTTTATCGGGGACTTCATTGCTAGTACGCGCTGTTCCGTCCCTGCCATCACGCATCCGTACTCTCGCCCTCGTGGGTTCGCCACTTGTAGCTTCTCCGTTAGCATCGTGATCGCAGGTTCCCATGTTCCGCTTATCCGCCTCATGGCAAGCTCAGGCCACCTCTCATGCCGGATGCCGCTCCGTCCGTAAACAGGTTTCGTCGGAGCTTGTCCCGCGGTAACAATCACGCCGCGGTTTTGACATCGTCTAAATAGGTTTCGACACTTCCATAGTGGTTTCCTTGCAGTCCTCTTCTTGCCTGACACCTGACCCAGTCAATGCCGGGCCTTTTCCTTCCGCGCTCACGACCATGGCTTTTATCCACAGCCGCCGAAAGGCGGTTTGAAGTCCGCTCCTGTAAGCCGACTTCGAGGGGCCGTCCCTCATCGGTTAAGCAGTTACGCACGATCCGCTCTCGCGAGTTTCTCGTGCTCATGGCACACGATTACCGCCTATCCGGAAATAATCCCCCAAAAATGCGGCTAAGTCCCGATAGGCGACAGCCCTACCGGAACTTAGAGAACAGACGATACCGGGCTCGGTGAGCGCATTGGGCTGTTGTCGCCCGTCGACTTCGACACACCTCTGGATCGGCCGCGCCAGAAGGCCGGGTTTGAGAACATGAATCGCCTCTACTCTGTTCGCAAAGCCATCATGGGTTCCACTTTTGCGTCTGAAGGTCATTCATTGCTGTGCGCTGGAATCTCGTTGCTTATGAGCTACTCTTTTTCGCAGTTCGCACCCCTCGCAGCTCTCTTATTTTCGCTTGCGGTTCCTTCGCGCGCGCAAAAGGCAACGCTCGCGATTCCCTCTAACAGTGCCATCGATGCAAAAGTAAGGCAGACTATGGCCCTCACACACGCGAACGGGCTGGCAATCGCCGTGATTGACCATGGCAGGGTGATCTATGTGCAGGCTTACGGTATGCGCAATGCAAAGGCTGAACCGCTCACTACGGATACAGTGATGTACGGCGCTTCACTCACCAAGATGGTTTTCGCCTATCAGGTGCTGCAACTGGTCGATCAAGGCAAGCTCAAACTCGATACGCCGATCGAAGACGATCTCGAAAAGCCGTTGATCGAGTACGGCTCGCACTCCGACCAGAAGTTCCTCGACAAGTACGGCCCCTATACCGATCTCGCCAACGATCCGCGGTGGCAGAAGATCACGCCACGCATGTCGCTCACGCACTCCACGGGCTTCAATAACTTCTGGTTCATCGAGCCCGGCCAGAAGCTGCGCATCCACTTTAATCCGGGCACACGCTTCAGCTACTCCGGCGAAGGCTTGAGCCTGCTGCAGTTCGCCATCGAGCATGGCAAGCGGTCGCAGGGCCTTGGCGTTGACGTGGACGAACTGACAACTGCGACCTTCACCCGCCTCGGTATGACGCGCACGCGCCTGATATGGAGGCCCGATTTCGCTTCCAATCTTGCCGATGGATGGAATGACAAAGGCCAGCCGCAGCCCCACGATGAGCGCAGCCATGTGCGCGTGGCAGGATCGATGGATACCACCATCAACGATCTCTCAAAGTTCGTTGCGGCCCTGGTGCGCGGCGACGGGCTCAGCGCAGCCTCGCGCAGGGAGATGACGAAGCCGCAGCTCAAAATCACCACAGCGCATGAATTTCCACCACTGGCGCCAGATGCCCCAGCCGCAGAGCAACGCAAAGACCTTTACGCGGGTCTTGGCGTCATCGTCTTTGATGGGCCGCAAGGACATGGCTTCTTCAAAGGTGGACACAACGAGCAGACTGCGAACACGGTCGTGTGCCTTGAGAAGAGTCAGCGGTGCGTCGTCATTCTCTCGAACGATGTTCGGGCGGAGGCAGGCTTCGCCGGCCTGGTTAAGTTCATCCTCGGCGATACGGGCGTGCCCTACGACTGGGAGTACGGAGACTACGCCGGAAAGTCCTAGAATTTCATCTTCGCTCGTACAAAGATCGCCGTAGTGGCCCGGTATCCCGTGAAAATTCCTGGACACTGGCCGGTAGCGATCACTGCTGAGCCTATCTGAGGCGGTCGAACAATTCGCTCAGGCATCCGTGAGAGAGGCAATGAGCCTGCAGTCCGCACTCGGCCGCTTTCCGTTACATGAGAAAACGATACGACGAAGCTCGGAAGCTAGGCGCTTCAGATCGGTGATCTTGGACTCCACCTCTTTGAGGTGATCTGCAGCTACATTGCAGACATCAGCACAGGTGGGCGACTTGGATGCAGAGAGTAGCAGTAGGTCCCTGATCTGCTCCAGGGAGAAGCCTAGTTCGCGACATCGCCGTACAAAGTTCAAGCGTTGCAGGTGCTCCTCCGCGTACACGCGATAGTTACCGGCCGTTCGTTCGCATACGGGCAGCAAACCGGCCTGTTCGTAATATCGGATGGTGACGACTTTGACGCCAGCCTGCTTCGCTAGGTCGCCGATGCGGAAGGTTATGCTCATATTGACCCTATAGCCACTATAGACTTTAGCATCGTTGAATGAGATGGCTCAGGCTTTTACTAGCATTTTCAGTGGCCTCAACCTCGTACGCCCAAGCAGTGGGACACAGCGCGTCTCCGCTTGACGATGATCCTAGCGTCATCCTTGAGCTAGGTGCTGCTACGAGTTGGAACACCACAGGAGGTGCTGCGAGCTTCGCCCCTAATCTCGCGGCAGAAACCACTCCTATCGAAGATTGGCTGGAAATCGAGGCCGGCATCTCGCCCTTCTTCACGCGGAGTTCCACCGAATGGGACACAGATTTTCTTTTCAAGAAGCCTTGGACTCTGTCTTCGAAAGCCGAGTTCATGCTGGGAGTCGGGCCGGAATGGATCTACCTTCGGCAGCATCGAACAACATCCAACTCAATCTCGGGTGAGGTCGCCGGAGATTTCATGTTCTGGCCCAACGGCAAACACCGTTTTGGTTGGTATCTGGAGCCGGCTTACGACTACAACTTCATGGCCGGTCATCAGCAGTCTATTGGTATGAGTGCAGGCCTTTTGATCGGTATCAGACGGCAACATCACTGATGCTGTCGCCAGTTGAGAGTCGAAGTTGCCGAAAAGACTTTGCCGGAATTTGTGTATCCTTCTTCAAAGTTGAACGTGCAAAAAACCATGGAACTTCCAATTGTTTTGCGGCGCACGGCACTCTTGAGCCTGATCGTGGCGATGGCTGGGCTATCGGCGACGCTCCCTGCACAAACGCCGAGTGCAGCTGGAGAACCAGCGTTCGAGGTGAGCGTCGTTCGAGTCAGCAAGCCCGACGTACAGAATTCCAATCTGAACCTCGGGGAAGACCGGCTGCAAGCGCAGAATCTGACGCTACAGTCCTTGCTGCAGTTCGCGTACAAACTGAGTTCCGGATCAGACGACCAAATCATAGGTGGCCCGAAGTGGATTAAGTCCACGAGGTTCGATCTGGAGGGAACGCTGGATGCAGAGACCGCAGCGAAGGTAAAAAAGATGAAGAATGATGAACGCCTTGAGATCTTGCGAGGAATGCTGAAGGCGCTGCTGGCCGACAGGTTTCAGTTGAAGGTGCATCAAGAGACGAGGACATTGCCGGTGGTGAGGATGCAGGCGATCGGCGAAACGAAGCTGGTCAAGTTTGAGACTCCGGCCGAGGGATCGACGGACTCAAAGAGTTGGCAGGGGCTACATAACGACGGCCATGGCCATATCGAAGGACGCGGGGCCGATCTGAAGATGCTTGCAAGTGTACTGGCATTCCAACTGGAGATCGGCGGACGCCTCGTAGTCGATCAGACGGGGCTTCCAGAACATGGGCGCTACAGGTTCGCGCTGAAGTGGACGCCGGAGAGGCTCGACGGAACGCAGACTGACTCGTCGGATGCGCCCGGAATGTCTTTGTTTGCCGCCATGCAGGAGGAATTGGGCCTGAAGCCTACAGCGGGCAAGGCTCCGGTCGACGTGGTGGTCATCGATCGTGTAGCGATGCCGAATGAGAACTGATACCTCGTTGTGTCGATCGTGCCAGGCGCACCAAACGAGTTGTTCCTTGAATACGGCGTTTTCCCCAACTTGCCCGAAGATCGCAGTCAATGCGGCCCCGGTTGGCGCCGAAAAAGGCGTAAAATCACGCTTGTTGGAGGGCTGTAACCATGAAATGCCGGATTACTATATACACGGCTCTGGGGTTTCTGGTTGCGGTCGGCTGGGCGGTGTATTCCTTCTCTGCTAACCCAAGTCCGATTACTCGCGCCGAACCGATTGTGTGGAATCTCGCCCTTTTGACTCAGCCAATCGTGCTCGTTAGTGTTCGTTTCGACTTCGGCATTAGTGTCTATTTGGTCATCCTTGCGAACACTCTTACGTATGGGCTGATCGGCCTGATCGCAGAAACAATGCGGCGTAAATTAAGAGCCTAGTCTCTCGGTTATAGACAGGGCGTGGGTCGGCACATATGTCGACCCGTCAAAAATTTCACTCGCCCCTCCGCCCTCTTTTTGGCACGTGTTGTATTTCTTAGTATCAGCGACGAGGCACAACAGTTCCTGCGAACTTCAATCGGCGGCATTGCGGGCTATGACCGCCAGGTCTCCAGCCAACCAAAAGTAACCCAGCCAGCAAGAAGACGAGCCCACCTGCCCCGCCTGTCCCGGCGTGCCGCGGGGCATGCTGCGGGAGCCCGAGCCCGCCGCCAACTCGGCCGCAGAGGCGCTTCCGGACCCAACAGCATTGTCATCCCGACCGGAGCGAAGCGTAGTGGAGGGACCTGCGGTTTCTCCTGGTCCCAGCCGATCCACCTTCGCCAACCGCTTTACCCCCTCCGAAGCCCCCGAACCTTATGTCCCCCTGTTCACTTCTGTTCCAGGTTTGGGAACCAGTTTGCGTTGATGGTGAGACGGAACCGGGAGGTGATTCGCCCAGAGCACTTTCGCTGTGCCCGAAAGTGAAACTGCAGATCCCTCCGCTCCGCTGGGCTCCGGTCGGGATGACAAAGGGGAGGGTAATTGGCTCACCTTGGCAGTAGTGAAGGTGGATGGACAGAACCAGCACGACAACAACCAACCCGATTTTGTTGGGCCGCGTTCTCTTCAACGCATTCACCAGGTTGCGCCCTTCCAGAAGGCCATTCCTCCGCTAATTTGGAACAGCTCTGGAGTGGGACAGACCGGCCGCTTGTCTGCCGGTTCCTTCACTGCTCTCTCAGCGCGTCCATTGGGTCAATCGAAGCGGCCCGGTGCGCGGGGATGAATCCCGCAACTGCGGCGCAAATTCCCAGCGCCATCACAGCGCCCAGGTACGCCAGCGGGTCCTCGGCGCTGACCTTGTAAAGCAGCCTCGCGAAGACTTGAGATGTATAGATGGCTGCGGGGACGCCTAGGACGATGCCGATCAGAATCTGCCCAAGTACTCCGCCCAGCACCATGGAAATGACACTGGAGCGGGGAGCGCCCATCGCCATGCGAATTCCGATTTCGCTTGTGCGCCTAACTACGAAGAACGAAACCACACCATAAAGCCCTACGGAGGCAAGAGTCAGAGCAAGAACACCGAATAGGGTGGTGAGACGCGCGATCAGGCGGTCCTGGTTGAAGTTTCCGGCAACCTGGGCATCGTAGCGAGCGAAATAGAAAACGGTGAGATTCGGATCAATGTCGGCCAGTGTCCGGCGGATCATATCTTCCGCATCCTGCTGGGGGCGGGCGAACTGGATGATAATGGATCCGACGAACATCGAGCTCTCTTCAGAAGAAATTGCTTCAGGGTCGGTGTAGCCAAGGTATTGCTGCGCGAGCGGGCGTAGAAAAAGAGGTGTGACTTCGCCCCGAGGGTCGTTCATTTTGAAGTCGGCAAATACGCCGACGATTTCGAATGCCCCGGAGTTCTTGGGGGACACGAGGCCGAAATGCTTGCCGATCGGATCCTGGTTGGGAAAGAAATACTGCGCAAAGGATTGGTTGACGAGCACGACCGGGGTGGAAGCCTGGGTGTCCTGAGCAGAGAAGTTGCGCCCGCGCACCATAGGCACCCCGATGGACTGAAGAAAGCGGTTGCTCACTCGAACCCATGAGGAGAAACACTTGTCACCTGGGCCGGGCGCGGGATGACCCTGTTGGACGACGCAGGTTCCCCATGCATTGCCATCGAGCGGAGTATAGCGCGCAAGACTCACATTCATCGTCGAGGGCAATGCGGAGAATCGCTCTTCAATCTGACGGTAAAGCGCGGGGAGACGTGCAAGGCTGTAGCCCGCTCCTTGTGGATCGAACCGCAGGACGTAACGATTGGCTGTGGCAATGCCGAAGTTTTGATGCTCAAGGTTGGCCAGCGATCTGGCCATGAGAAAAGCCCCCGAAAGCAGAACCACCGACAAGGCCACCTGAAGAACTACCAGGGCCTTCTGGGGAAGGGACGAGCGATCACCGGTGCTGCGGTTAGCGCCGCGTAGCGCTTCCTCCGCCCTTGTCTTAGACGATAGCCAGGCAGGCGCTATACCGAAAATGATGCCCGTAAGCAGCGAAACCAGGAACGCAAATCCAAGCACGGGCAGAGAGGGACTGGCCTGAACCGGCATGTTGCGCGCGTGCGGAAATGCCAACGCGAGAATCATGTGCGAAGAAGCATACGCGAGTGCCACGCCGGCGACTCCGCCGATGAGGCCGAGCAGCACGCTTCGGGTGAGCATCTGGCGGATGATTCTGCCTCGGGCTGCGCCCAGAGCCATGCGCACGGCCATTTCGGTGCGCCGCGTAGTTCCATGGGCCAGCAGGAGGTTGGCAATGTTCGCGCACGCAATCAGCAAGACAATGCTGGAGAGAATCATGAGCGTCCGCAGGCCCTGGCCCGTTTGTCGCTGCAATCCTTGTATGCCGCCCCCTCCAGGGACAAGAACCACATGCTGGCGCGGAATCTGCACCGCGCCGCCGTTGGCGGTGTAAGTGCCATGCGACCGCATCCATTGACGCAAGTTGACTGAGAGCTTTGCCTGTAAGGCCGGGATGTTGGTCTGTGGGCGCACCCTTCCCAACAAATAAAGCCATGCGGTGTCCTCCTTACCCTGGCTCCAGAGGGACGTGCCTGCGCCCTCGATGGTGGGCTCGTTAGACAGGGGTATCCAGAAGTCAGGCGGACGCTCAATAATGCGATCACCAAAGAAGCCCGGCGGCGCGATGCCGACAACGGTGAAGGGATGCGTCTGAACATAGACCGTAGAGCCCACGACGCCTGGGTCACCGGCAAAGTCCGACTGCCATGCTGGGTAACTAATGACGAGAACCGGCGCCGCACCTGTCTTCTCATCGCTCAGCGAAGTGTATGCGGATCGGCCGGGGCGGCATCCTCTGGTGGTGTTGACGCACGGAACATCGAATGACCCGGAAGTGCGCATGCGCACGACCCCATGGTCGCAACTTGAACAGGCGTTATGGTTGCCGACACAGATGCGCTGGACAGATGCAAAAAAGCTGCCGCCGGCAATAACAACCGCTCGATCGTAGCCAAAACACCGGGGATGAAGTAGCCAAAGAAGTCCGCCCAGCAGGGACGCATGGGGCATAAGAGCGTGTGTGAGAGCTATCCTGTCCAATCGAGTCCCGAAGGAGTCTCTGTGAGTGCGGGGAAAGAAGCCGCAGGTCCCTCCACTACGCTTCGCTCCGGTCGGGATGACAATTCTGTTGTGCCCGCAATAGCTTCAGCAAGAGGTACTTGCCCCTGCAATAGAATTGTCATCCCGACCGGAGCGAAGCGTAGTGGAGGGACCTGCGGCTTCTTTCCCCGCACTCACACAAACTCTGGCGTCCTGAGCGACCCTCAGCGTCCCTCCGGGACTAAATCTGGAGAGGATAGTTCTCACACAGCGCAGACCACTAGTCTCGTAACAGCCTCGATACTCCTCCCGAGTGAGTGAAAAACACCTCTCTAACCGGAAAGGGATTCGGAACAACTTTCTTCGAAGCGGAGGCTCGCCTGTCCAAGCACGATTTCATCCCCGTGCCGCAGAGCGACGCCCTTGCTTGCGCCCTGAGGGACTGGAATCACGGAGCCATCCCTGATGACGCTGGTTCCATGGGCGCTCCGATCATCGAAGAGGCGGAACACAGCCTTCTCGGGATCGAACTCAATGTGGGCGTGAGCCCGCGAAACAGATGGGTTGGGAGCCTGTCCGTCGTCTCGGAATGCCACGTCATTTTTTCGTGTGAGCCGCCCATCCGCGTCGATAACTTCCGCGAGACGTCCCAGGTGAATGCGCTTCTTCTTCAAGCAGAGCTGTTGCTGCTCGGCAGATCCGGTGATGACGGTAAGCCGGACCTCCATTCCCTTCTCCGCTGGCTGCGGGGTCGGAATGCTGCCGTAGTGCACATCAAATCCACGAGCCGCCACATCAGGCGGCAATTCCGCCACCAGTTCTACCTGCACCGCCAGATGCACCGGGAGTTCTACGCGCTGATCCTCAAGGCGAAGGCGGATGTCGCGAGCAAGAGCATCGCCTTCAACGAACACGACTTCATAAGAGCGTCGAAGCGAAGGGTCCGGCAAAAGGATCTGCACATTCAATTGAGAAAAAGGGAACGTTTGCTTACCGCGCCGCAACCTGTCTACATGAGCTGTGACATCGTCAAGCAGGGCGCGATGAATCTCCAGCAGTTCGCGTTTCTGGTCTGGTGACGAGGAGCGCAGCATGCCGCGTAGTGTTTCATCGATGCGCCGCTCCAGATCGTGCAGTCGGCTCATGGAGCTCCTTGCAGGTAGCCCAATACCTTGGCTGCCTTCATGACTTCCGCGGCCAGCGGAGCGGCAGCAGTGCCGCCATATTGTCCATTTTCGACCAGGACGGAAAATGCCAGTTTGTGTGCTCCGCCATACGGGGCAAAGCCGATGAACCAGGCGTGCGACGGAGCATGCTCCAGCTCTGCTGTTCCTGTCTTACCCGCCATGGGGATATCCGGAAGATTGGCGCTGCGGCCGGTGCCAGAGGTGACGACACCGCGCATGTACTCGCCCACCTGTGAGGATAGCTCCGGATTGAGAATCGCTTGCGGCGCGTCCTGCCGAGGGTTCGCCTGATCTGTCACCCAGCGGCCGAAGGGCATGGAGCCACCATGGGCAATGGTGGCCGCCACCCGCGCCATCTGAAAGGGAGTGGCCACCACCTGACCTTGGCCGTAGGACGTTTGCGGCATCTCTGCGCGCAGAGTTCTCACGTCCGACGGATTTGCTACCGAGATGCCGAGCCGCGTGGCAGTATCGAGCAGCGCTTCCGGACCCACTTTGTAAGTGCCCAGCTGCGCGAAGTAGGCATTGCACGAGACGACGATGGCAGTACGCATCGCGATGGCTCCGTGAGGCGCGCTGTCTTTGACGTCGTCGTGGATCGGGCGCTTCCATCCCTGTATGAAGGCGCCCGTGCGGCCATCTGGAAGACGCTTGCACTCATAGACCTGATCAGCGTTCGCTGGATCCTTCCGCAGCGCCGCGATGGCAGTCACAATCTTGAAAGAAGATCCGGGCGGATACAGTCCATAGCGCGCACGATCCAGCAGGGCGTCCTGGTCCGGCTCTGCTCCGGAGAGGGACGGGTTGGGCCACGGATAACTTACCGAGGCGAGCAAATCACCGTTTTCCGGGTCGAGTACTACGACTGCGCCTTTTGTGCGGCCAAGCAGGCGGAGTTGGCGTTCCAACAGGTCCGCTGTCACTAACTGCAGGCGAGCGTCGATGGTCATATGCAGATTGCGATCGCGGTCAAAGACCTTCTTTACCTCAGGGTTGTCAGGTTGCCAGCGATGGCGCAGCAGCGGCAGCAGCTCGCGAAGGTCGTATCGGAGGATGCGCTGAGAAGTCCTGGTACGCGGGTCGTACACCGCGACAACGGTGGCACGATCGTCATAGCCCTGCAGCGTCTGCATGAAATCACGCTCTACGTAGGAGCTATTGCGCGCGGCCCAGTTGGCGCGCGTGCGCAAATCTCCGAGCAGATGGAAGGTCGCCGGTCCAAGCGGATAGTAGCGACTTTCCCCGGCCGCGGGCTGTTCACCCACGGACAGGCCCATGCCGTTATAGCGGTCGCGGTTCCGCGCAATCTCATTCCAGTTGCTGGTCGCGAGCGGAATTCCGTTGCGGTCGTAGATCGTGCCTCGGGGAATAGAGTGCGCGACTGCGAGCAGACGAGGGTTGTACTCGTAGCGGCGCTCTCCATCCGCCTGCAGCGCGAGCGCACCGGCCCCCGCAGTCGAGTCTGCATGGATCACTTGGATGTAAAACGCCTTCAGCAGCAGGCAGGCGCCGAGACCGGCGATCACGTAGGATATCTCCCGCACGCTGACGCGAAAAGGCTCGGTCGTATCCTGCACAGGAGAGATCTCGCGGCTGAGGGAGAACAGAATGCCGATAATCGCGAAGTTGGTAATGAGACCGGTTCTGCCGTAGCTGAGGAACGGAACCACGACGCCGGAGAGAGGGATCAAGTCGAGCACGCCGCCCGCAATCAGTAGGATCTGGAGAACGAAGGCCAGGGTGAGTCCGAGCGCGAGGAAGAAGTTGTAATCGGACCGGGCGCGGAGCGCGACGCGAATGCCAAACCAAACCAGGGCTGCATAGATTGCAAGCACTCCGAGTACGCCCAGGAATCCCCATTCCTCGCCCAGGGCAGCGAGGATGAGATCGGTATGAGCCGCGGGCATCCACTGCGGATCGCCGAGTCCGAGGCCCGTGCCGAATGCCCCGCCGGTGGCGAACGCCCAAAGCGAATGCGCCACCTGTTCGCCCCCGCGAACAGAGTTGTCCCAGGGTGAGAGCCACATCGAGACTCGTCCGGCCACATTCTTCGGAAAGCCTAGAAAGTAGCCAGACGCAAACCCGCACAGGATCACGATCAGGCCGATAAACGCAAATAGATAGCGGTCGCGGGCTACGGCGTACATAGCGAGAAACAAACATGCGATCAGCAGCGCAGGCCCAAGATCTTTCTGCAGAAAGAAGAAGGCGAGAGAGACGACGACCCCGCCCAGCACAGGCAGCAGGTACTCGAGCCTGGGCACCTCCACCCAACGCGAGATGCCTTTGAGGGCTTCGCGCCGGTCGCGCAACGTGCGCAGAAACTCCCATCGTTCCGCAAAATATCCGGCAAGAAAGAAGACGATAAGAACCCGAATGACCTCGGCAGGTTGAAATCCCAACAGATTGACCTTCGCGTCGCTGCCGGTTGGTCCGGAACCGAAGAGGATGAGTCCGGCCGAGAGCACGAAGCTTGCAATGAGAAAAACGTAGCTTAGCTTTCCGGCAATGCGGCGATAGTCCAGTGTGCTGGCAAGAGCCAACACCAGACAGCCACCGGCCACACCCTGGGCAAACGTGGAGAAGGCAAGCGTGTCTCGCACCGGGTCGCGCAGGGTAATCATCAGCGTCATTCCAACGCCGCTCAGCAGCAGAACAGACGGCAACACGTATTGCGGGCCGCCGATTGCGCGGACGGACCAGAAGATGTGTACCGCCCAGAAAGAGCAGAAGACGAGAAGAGACCACAGCATGAGCTGCGTGCGAAACTCTGACTTGTCGCGCACAACAAAGAATGGCTTCAGCCGCGCCAGCTCCGCGGAGTCGAGCAGCAGGACTGTCTCCACCCCGGGCCTTGCCGCCTGCACCTGGTGCGCGCGCGCCTGCAATCCGGTGAGCCCATGCGTCCTGAGCACATCACGGATGGGAACGCGGATCTGGCCGATCTCTCCTACGTGCGATACCGAACCTGGGCCGCTGCGGATATCTTCATATATCTTGCCGGCAATGTACTGGCGCTCGGCAGGAGAGGAAACCCACTGCAAGAAGGGGAGGAGCTGTTCGCGTCCATCCAACGTTGAGAGGTTCAGGCGGTCGCTATCCGAGCCACCTATTCTGGCCATCTTCGCTGCCGCCGTGAGGCTCACCGCTGCCAGAATCAAGGCCGATGTCAGCAGTAACAGAACGCGCTCCCCCGCCCTGCCCCGCGCCTCTATCGGGCGGCGAGGGTTCTGGGCCCGCTCGGCCAAGGTGCTGCGAGTTACCGCCATTCGTTCCGCCTTCCCCTATTCTAGGGCCGAGATGCGGTTGATCGAATCATTCACCCGTTTGAGGCTGTCGGCTGCACCGTCCCACGGCACGATGCTCTCATACAGATGGCGCGCTCGTGCAAGATCAGGAGCCGCCATCCGGTAGTAGTGCGCAGCTTGGCTTTTGGTGCTCGCCTGATCGCCCACAGCGATCACGCGCTCAGCACGGTAGCGGTAGAGATCTGCGAGCTCCGCCGTTTCTCGCTTGCCAGTCGCATAACCGAGCCGGCTGGCCTGGCGAATCGCTGCCTCGCCATGGGCCAGGTCGTGCAAGGAGTAGATGTACAGGGGAGCTAAGCCAAGCCAGGGGTCAGGTGATTTCTTCAGGGCCAGCGCCGCTGCCAGAAAGTCCTGCCGTGCGTCTTCCAGCAATCGAGGATCCTGTTCGGCGGTACCGCGCAAGCGAGCCAGATGACCATCGACCAGCCGGATCTTCCCATGGAGCGTCTTGTTGCCTGGGTCGAGCTCGATCGCGCGAGACAGGTCATCACGGGCGTGGGTCCAATCTGCCTCTGATACCGGCGGCGCCTCAGGAGAGCGAAACTTCACGATGGTGCTGTCGGCATCGGCGACGAGGTGTTGCTGCAACTCGTCTCGAGCGGCCCACAGGCTGATCGGGAAGTGGGAACGCGATGATAGCTTCTGGTATTCCTTCCAGGCGGCGTCCAGATTCTGCTGCTTCTCACTGGAGAGGTCCCGTGCCAACTGGTGCGCGCTGCCCCAGACCAGATACTCGTTCACCAGGAGATAGACAGGAAAAAGCAAGACCGCGACGAGCAATGCGCCGAGCGTGCGCATCATGATGCGCATCACACTCGGCCTGCGGCGCGCCGGCGCCGGTGGGACCAGTACGGGCGTCCATGGAGTAGCTACGGTCTTGCGTGTCGCGTCTACAGGCGGTGGATACGGGGCGGCCTCCGGCCGGGACGTGCGTTTCGTTGCGTCATCATTCAGCGGCACACGGCGAGTGCCTTCCCCATCAGCCGGGGCGGATACGGCTTGGCCATTGCGAAATGCCTGCAGGTCTCTGGCAAACTCGGCGGCCGTTTGGTAGCGCATGCGCACATCAGGGTGGAGAGCTCGCCGCAGGATGTTGCGCAGGGTCTGTGGCCACGTTTCCGGCAAAGGCAGCACGCCGTCATAGCTGCGGATGATGTGCTCCAGCCGCGAGCCGTTCTCTGCCCGGAAGTACGGATGACCCGCAAGCATTTCATACAGCATCACGCCTGCAGCCCAGAGATCCGCGCCGGCATCGACCTCCCCGGTGAGCAGCCGCTGGGGTGAGGAGTACTGCACGCTGCCAAAAACATTGTGCGTGAAGCTGCGCGTCAGTGAGAGCGCCTTGGCGATGCCAAAGTCGAGAACCTTCACCTCGCCCGCCGGAGTGAGCCGGATATTGCGCGGCTTCAGGTCACCATGAACAACGCCCCGAATGGAGCGGCCGTGCAGGGTAGTCGAGAAATTATGAGCGTGATCCAGAACCTCGAGAACGTCCTGCGTGATGCGCGCGGCCACCATCGGTTCCAGACCCGTCGCCGCATACAGCTCCGACAGGTCGCGGCCATCGACGTACTCCATCACGATGTAGAAGTAGCGCGGCATCTCGCCCGATTCATAGATCGCGGTGACCCGCTTGTCGATGGCGCAGAGCCGCGTTTGCAACTCCGCCCCAAGCCGTTCCGCACTCACGATCTCAAGGCTATCCGGGTCGGTGCCGAGATCGATCAGTTTCAACGCGACACGCCGTGGGCCGATCGGATCTTCCGCTTCGAAGACGCGTCCCATCCCGCCGGCCGGTAACTTCCGGTGAAGAGTGAAGCGCCCTGCTGTCTCCCAATCCACGGCGTCTTTGTTCAATGAGAAGTTACCTTCAGTTGATGACTGCTATCCCGCGTCTCGGGACCCACCACATTGTCAGTCAGCAGACTGCCTGCATCATAAGACGGCGAGACCCATATCTGCTCTGCTCCGCTCTCTTCGATGATGTTACCGAAGAGAATAGGAGTGGCTGTACCTTCTATAAGGATACCGGGTAGCATCGCCGGGCCATGTCCATTATGGCGGATGAGGTTGTGTTCAAGGCTCGGGCGAGCGTTTTCGCGCACAGAAACTCCCGCCCCGGAATTATCCGCAATCTCACACGCCTGAATGACAGACTCGCCCCTGCCGGTGATCTCGATACCGGCGTTTTGCATACCACTTACTCGCACGTCCGTAACGTGGAGATCGGAGTTTGCAATGCGAATGCCCACTCTCCCTGGGCCCGCAATGTCAAAACCGGCGAAACGTGCGTTGTGAATATCCTCAGCCAAAACCGCCACATCGGGGGAAAGGATCCGGGCGCCGTGCAGCGTCGTGCTCACCACAGAAATACCGCTGCGCAAATGGAGATCTTCGTGATATTCGCCAGGACTTACTTCAATGGTATCTCCAGGCCGCGCCCGGTCCAGCGCGGCTCCGATGGTGGTGATCGCATCGGGACCGACGGTCCAGCTGCGTGGCGAGCGCACCACTCCAAACCGAAGCTTAAGTCCGGATGCCGAGTGCTCCCAATACGGCCGCGCTGCCAGGAACACGGCAGACGCCGCGAGCACGCCGAGAAGAAACCAGGTCCAACGAGAAAAGCGGCTAGAGGAGCCCTGACCAGGTTCTGCTGCAGAAGCCAGTCTCGCGTAGTCCTCTGTTTCAACCAATATCACCGTAACGTTGTCCTTACCCCCGGCCTCATTCGCCGCTTCCACCAGTGCGTGGGCTGCCTTTTCGGGGTCTCCTGCGTGGTGCTCGATCAGGCGCCGAATATCAGCGGCTGTCACCTGATCGGTAAGGCCGTCGGAACAAAGCAGGAGCGCCGCCGGCTGGGGAAGAGCGAAAGAATGGATCTCGACGAAGTCCGTATCGCTGGGCGCGTGAGCCGCGCTTCCCAGATCTCTATACACCTCGCTTCTGCGGGGGTGGCGCATGGCGGCGTCTTCGCTGAGCCGTTGCGAGTCTTCCAACTCACCTACCGGCGAGTGGTCTCGCGTGATCTTCTCCATCTTTCCCGGAGTGAGGAGGTAGAGCCGCGAGTCGCCGACGTGGCCGACCGTAACCTGGTCTTCTTCGACCAATGCGACTGTGGCGACGCATGCCATTCCGGCCCACTCAGGGTGGCGAGATGCGGCCTCGAAGATCTCCGTGCTGGCAAGAGCGAATGCCTCCTGGATGCGCTTGTCGCTGGCGCCGGTGCGGCGCGACAGCCGGGTGGAGATGATGTCCACCGCAATCTCCGCTGCTCGCTCGCCCGCCGCGTGCCCACCGAGCCCGTCCACCACCAGAAACATGCCACGTTGCGCATCGATGAAAAAGCGATCTTCGTTCTCGGCTCGCATCCGCCCTACGTCGGAATGGCCGTCAACCAATAATTGCGACGTGGCAAACATGGTCTAGTCGCTGCGGCGCACGAACGCCCATACCAGGAAAACAACGATGGTGACGAATCCAAGAAGAAACGGAATGCGGAGCCAGAACAAAGTGGAGGTCAAGGCTCGGCCTCGAATTCCAATGTGCAGACATCGGCGAGGGTGATCTTCGCCGGTGACGGCAAAAGCACCTCGCGGTTACGATCCACCTTCTCGCCGCCTTCGACTCGATCCACGCTGTTGGGAATGGGACTCCCGTTCACCGCCGTTCCGAATTGACTGAGGTCCCTGATGAAGAAGCTCCCTGTTTGGGGATCGCGCCGAATGCGGCAGTGTTCGCGGGACACATCCGGAGGGCCTTCGAGCTTCAGATCCACCCAGACAGCTTTTCCACCGCGCCCAATCACAATCTCTTCGCTGGTCATCACGAACGTCTTGTCCATTCCAGAATCCCGATAGCGCACTCTGGCGAGCACCGCCCTCTCAGGAACCTGAGGATGACCGCCCTCGCTATTTCCCGCGCCTGAGCTCCCGGCAGGATTTCGGGTGATGAAGGTCGTCATAGCTCCGGCTCCGAATTCCTTGGGACGAGCGCTCCCCAATTCCGAGTAGATCTCGATCTCACCGGTCCGGAGCCGCTCCTCCTGGTCTCCATGAAACTGGACCACCCACTGCTTCTCAAGAATTTTGTATTCCGGACGGGGTTCGCCGGCTGAGCCGAAGCGCTTTCCGAATGGACTTGCCGTGCGGGGTTTGTTCAGGTCGGAGAGGTGCTCCTTGAGAGCACGGACCGCCTCCTCTCGAATGAGCTCCGCGATGGGCTGGATGAGTTCGTAGTCGCGTGGATGGAGATATACGTTAAAAATGCAGGGCACGAGAACGGTGTAGCGAACCTTGAACCACCCAGCATCGGCATTTCGGATCAGCTCGGAGATGATGTCATCCCCCGTGATCTGGTTCGCGACCGTCTGGGCCATACTCGTCAAACCTCACAGCGACTTCTTGATTGCATCAGATGTCACTTATAGCAAGACCGTGGCCCGAGCCTCAAATGTCGCATCGATAGTCTACCGTCCGCCTGGCAGACCGCGGTTTGCTAAGGATAGCTCGCCGAACCGCGCCCGCGCGAATTTAGGCACGCTTGAGGACGGGCAGGGTCGAGCGAAGCGCCAGACGATCCGCGCTTACGGCGGCAGTTCCAGAGGTATTCGTCAGGACGATGACAGCCAGTCTGAATTTCTCACAGGCCCCCCTGGATCTCAATCTGTAACGAATGGCGGGTGCCCCATATCTGCCCGGTTTTGGCAGATGTGGGATTCCACGAACTCCGGCCCCTAAGTTTGCGGGTGTCGATGACCATGGACGTTAAGACCTGTTGCCAGTAGACCAAGCCGTGAGAAGTTGAGGTTAGAGCGGCGTCACGGTTTATATAAAGAGATGCCTGATCTGCGGTTTACGAAGGAGCCGCGCAAAGGGGACTTGACGGGCGAGACGCCCGTCAAGCCCCCTTTGGCTCGTGACGGTTATGGTTAGGAGAGGCCCTGTTACCGCGCCACTCCTAATTGTAGGTAAATTTGAAGTCATCCAGATAAGTGGTATTAGACGCTTGCTGGTAGTTTCCGTCCATCTGGTAGTTAACCGTGATGCCCCACCAACTCGACGAAACCGACGTTGGCGCAGAGGTCTGGTTGATATTAGCCGTCGCACCGTTCAAGGAGATCGACTGGTAAAGAAGCGTGTTGTCAGGTTCTCGCTGTACCTGAATGACAACGTGATTCCAACCATTGTTTATAGGGTTGCACGCGACACCCGTGGAGACCCATTTCCCAGCTGTGTTATCCCAGATATCCCACTCGTGTCCACCTGCGATCCTGCATTGGTTGCCCCAGGTCATTCCGAGTCCGTCCATATAGGCGTTGATGTCAAACTCCAGCACCTGGGTGACTGAAGCATTTGTCACGTAGACGTAGGCGTCATAGGTGAAGTTATTCAACGTGGGCAGGAGCGTGTGGCCGGCGTCAAGCAGTTTTTGGGTTGAGTTCTGGCCAATGATCGGATTAGTCCATAGGACATCAGAATAAGGCTTGGTTCCCCCAATGGAGAATCGAGTGGCATTTCCGCTCAGAGACGGGGATGTCACGCCGTGTGTCATCGACCAGGTAACTCCCGGGCAGGGAGCGCCACAAATGGCATAGGCCGGAGCCAACTCGCCCCAACCCACCCATCCGCCGCTGGACTGGAGGTTGGTAAGAACTGTTCCGCTGCCCTCGACGGTGACGTTGATGCTGCTATAGGAGGCGCCTCCACAGCGGTCCCACTCTTCCACAACTGTGTGCTGAACCCCCGGGCCCAGATCAATTGGGGTATTCAAACTCGCCCCATTGGCTACGTAAACTAGTTGGTTGTTCAGGTAGACGCCCATGGTGGCTACTCCCTGTGAACAAGTGGTGGCAGCGGTCGCGACGAACTGCATGGGTGAGCTAACGGTCTCGCCATTTGCCGGACTACTTACAGCGACGCTTGCGAACGCAGGTGCCGCGAATGTCAAAAGGACTAGAAACAGGTAGGGGAGATTCCTCATCGATACTGCCTTTGCTATTTTTTTTTACGAGCGCGTGCACATTGGGACCACGCAAGACTCCGCCCGCTGCGGCGATCATTGGCTGCAGTGGAGCGAGCTGCTTATGCTAATGGGCTAGTCTGAGATGACAAGACACCGTGCGCCTGAACTCGACAACCTCTTTTGGCGCTTCAGTGGCGCGCTGGGGTTCTTCTCTGAGCGGCGTCCGACCGAAGTTCGTCACAGTGCGTAGAATGAGGGGCCCGATTCCGGCAAGTCGTTCAAAAACTCAGGACTGTCCGGTCAAAAGATCTTAATCATTCTCGAACTGGACTTTCAGGCAGAAATACTTTAGCAAAATTTTCTAAACGGATCATACACAACTCTTTGCACAGCAGAGACCTTCTTCGCCGCAAATTCGAAAAAAACTTGCGTATGGCAGGCAGCCTAATCTGATGGTGAAAATTATTCCCAGAGCAGGAAAAAATGGAGCATACGACCTGATGTTAATTACACGGTCCGGCCGACATGCGAGAACGACGCCGGCAACAGTGACGGTTCCTTCTATCGCAGAAGAACAGGCTTTCTTGGGGAGAGAGAGTGAGGAACTTAAGGAATGAGAAGTTGGTGGGCAGTGAGGGACTCGAACCCCCGACTTCCTGCTTGTAAGGCAGGCGCTCTAACCAACTGAGCTAACCGCCCAACTGGAACGATGGTAACACGGTCCCCGCACCCGGCAGACCGCCTCCACCGCGTCGAACCCGCTCGGAGTTAATTAACAAACGACCACTCGAACGGCGTATTATGGGCGCAAACCTAACCTAAACGACACGAAGGAGCAATTATGGGCTTACTCGACGCCTTGACATCGATTGCCGGAGGAGCTTCCCCGGAACACCACGGTGTAGCCGACGCGCTCAGCCAGGTGATGCAGGAGCATCCCGGTGGAATGGATGGCATCCTTAATCAGTTAAAGCAGAACGGCCTCGCCGATCAGGTGCAGTCCTGGGTCAATCCAGGAGAAAACAAAGCCATCAGCCCAGATCAAGTGCAACAGGGCCTCGGCGCTCAGGCCGTAGAAGCGATTGCGCAGCGGGCGGGCATCTCTCCGGCAGTTGCGAGCGGAGTCATTGCCGTAGTTCTTCCCCTGGTCGTCTCCCACTTCTCTGGCGCGAGTGGTCAGCCCGCCGAAGCTGGTGGCTTGGCTGGGTTAGCGTCCAAGATCTTCGGCAGCAACGCCTAGACGTTTGACCCCCGGGAGCTCGGCCACCGCTGACCGGGCTCGCCGCCCCTCAGGATGCGCCGGAAAGTAGCCTGCGCCGCTTCGGCTTGTTAACTTACATGTAAGCCAATCCCGGCATCACGCCGGAAGCGAAGGGGCGTCAGGTTTTGAACAACAGGCAAGAGAGTCCATCACCAGCCAGCCCGACGGCCGCGTCCAGCGACAAGAAGGGCCCTCTCACCGTTGGAGTCGATTTGGGGGGCACGAATCTCCGCATCGCCGCCTTCAACCCTGATTGGAAGCGACTGGCCTACATCAACCTGCCCACTCGTGTGAGTGACGGTCCCGACGCCGTGGTGGGCGACATATGCGACGCGATCCGCCGCGTGCTCGAGCAGTGCGGACCAAACCAACAGCTCGTGGGTGTCGGGATCGGAGCTCCTGGCCCGCTCGAACTGCCTTCGGGAAAATTTCATCGGCCTCCCAATCTGCCTGGATTCGATGCTTTCCGTCTTAAGGATGCAATGGAGTCGAATCTGCACACCCAGGTAATCGTCGAGTGCGACGCCAACGCGGCGGCCTTGGCCGAGTGGAAGAGCGGCGTAGGCAAAGAGATGCCGGGCGATTCCATGTGCATGCTGACTCTGGGCACAGGCGTGGGCGCGGGCATCGTCCTGGACAGAAAAATCTGGCATGGCATGAACGGCATGGGCGGCGAGGGAGGACACATTCCTCTAGTTGAGAATGGCTTTCCCTGCGGCTGTGGAGGCCGCGGATGTCTGGAGCAATATGCTTCTGCAACCGCCATCTGCCGGGCCGCGACTCGGGCTGCCACTCGCGGCGGCGCTGATCGAATCGCGAAACTGATGGCGCGCCGCATCGAAAGCCAGTGTGAATTCTCCGCTCGCGATCTGGCCGGCCTGGCCCGCGAAGGGGATGAGCCATCCCGCCAGATTTTTGCCGAGGCCGGCAAGTACCTCGGAATGGGCTTGGCGATGCTGGTGAATGTCTTCAATCTGCCCCTCTATGTCATCGGCGGCGGAGTCGTCAGCGGGTGGGACCTGTTTGCACCGCGGATGTTCGAAGAACTGCGTAGCCTGAGCTACATCTATGGCCTCACTGAACCGGGAGCGGATCAGAGCTTCACGACGGGTAAGACCTACGTCGTCCCAGCGGCCACTGGCCCCGACGCCGGCTTGCTCGGGGCGGCCATGCTGCCCTACCTCGAAGCCGGCACACTCTAGAGCATTTTCACTTCTACTCTGCACAGTCAAGTTCAGCGATGTGCGGCTTTTCTTGGAAAAGCCACGTCGGGAGCGGTCGCTCTGTATACACCAGAAGTGAAAATGCTGTAGCGTTCCCATATTGAAGAGCTGTGGTATCCCACTCCGGCCCCACGCAAGCAAAACCACTTAAAGGCGAAATTACTTACGGGCTCCGCCAGCCTCGTTCGGCACCGCCGTGGTGTGCTTGGTGCGCCGTTCGCCCAGCTTGCGCAGTGGGACGCCCTCCTTGAGATTTAACTCCATCTCCTCCAGGGTGATTCCCTTCGTCTCGGGCACGAACATAGCGACAAAAACGATGGCCAGCCCACAAAAGCCTCCGAAAACATAAAAGATGGACGCGTTCCCGTGCGCTCTCATAAATGAAAGCGCGTTGCCCATCACCAGACCCGCGAACGTCCAGTTGACCATGGTCGTAATCGTCATCCCGACTTCCCGGCCCTCGAGCGGGAAAATCTCGGAACAGACGAGCCAGGCGACCGGTCCCCAGGAAACCGCAAAGCCGAAAATGTAGACCACCACCGATACAAGCAACACGGCCTTCACGGTGCCGCTGATCGTTGCAGGATTACCCGCAATCGAGTGGAAGGCGACACCGGAGGCAACCATGGTGACCAGCATCGCCACCGCGCCCACATACAGGAGCTTCTTGCGTCCCCATTTCTCGACGAGATGGATCGCCGGGAAGGTGAAGAGCATGTTGACGGTTGGGACGGTCATCGCCGCCAACAAGCCGGTTATGCCCGCGTAGCCGAAGATCGTCGGCGAATAGTAAATCATCATGTTGATGCCGACGAGCTGTTGGAACATCTGCAGGACTACGCCGACCACGAGAACCTTAAAGAAGTAACCGCGCACGACAATGCCGATACCGGCGCTCTGCGGCCCATGCAGCGCTTGCTCCATTTCCGCTATCTCAGCGTCAATCTCCTGCTGCGTGTTCATCGTCCGCTGCAGCACGGCTATTGCCTGCTCCTTCCTTTGCTTGAGCATCAACCAGCGCGGGCTCTCGGGCAGTATGAAGCCGCCGCAGAACATCATCGCCGCGAACAATGTGATCGTCAGAAACATGAGCGGCAGCGAAGTGGATGCTTTGGTGAATGCTCGAGCGATGAAGACATTCGTCAGCGAGATCAGGAAGATGCCAATAGTGATCATCAGCTGAAAGAGTGTACCCATGGCGCCGCGGATGGACGCTGGGGCAGTTTCGGCCAGGTACAGCGGCACGACAAAGGATGCAACACCGACCCCGAAGCCGAGGCCGAAGCGGCAGGCCGAGAGGACCGGCAGCGGAGGTAGCATCGCCGAGAGACCTGAAGCTGCAGTGAAAATAAACCCCGCAAACAGCAGGCTTTTTTTTCGCCCGAGGAAGCGTGCGAAGATGCCCGAGAGCAATGCACCGATAATCCCGCCAGTTGCGAGGATGGCCGAGTAACGCTCACCACCCGGGACACCGAGATGATACTGCGCATCGATGGTTGTAAGTGAGTTCGCGATGAATCCTTGGTCAAGGCCAAACAGCAGGCCTCCCAGAGCAGCCACCGCGCAGATGATGTAAACGATCCTCTTGTAGCCCCCGGAGTTGCTTCCGGGCTTCGCACCTATGGGCGCGACTTTGCTTGTGGTTCGGCTGGATGCTGAACTTGTTCCTTCGGGAATGGCCATTCCTATTTCTCCTACCACCACGTTTCTGCCTGCACGCCGTACGTAAGCCCGTCAGTCCGGTTCTGGAAGGAATGTCACCTCTCCCACCGGCCGGAATTCCCGGCCGCAGGTGAGCTCGAAGATTGCCTTCAGGTGGGGTATGAGAATCGCGCGGTAGTTGCTGGGGTGGTCGCTGCTGCTGACTGGCGTTTTGGTTACGGCTACTTGAACCATGAAGGACGAGCTCCGCCGGTTTCTGTGGTCCGTCTCGAACCCGGGCGGATCAGCATAGTTTGGATGCAGACCGGCACGACCGGTCGCACGCCCAAAGTTAACACAGGGCTGCTTATAGGAGGAATGAGCAGGCGGGTTCTTTGCCCTAGTCAAATAACCTTGCTAAGCTAGTGGCCGTTTGTACTTCCCCCTGCGAGGAATCCCGGATCATGCTGTCTGCCAAGCGTTTGTATGGTCTCCTTTGTCTCCTGTGTCTGGCTGGGTTGGGCTGTCTATGCGCACCCGCCCAGAACCTGCGGGAAGCGCCCTTACCCTCCCTCCTGACTCCGGAGTCGCAAACGATCCTCGACAAACTAGCCAGCTTATCGGCCCTGCCCGAGCCCGCCTGGCGCTATCACGCCGGCGATCTGCCTCACGGGGAGTCGCCTTCGCTCGATGATGCCGGCTGGCAAACCGCAACCGTACCCTCCACCTTGCCCGGCGGGGCCCTATGGATGCGGGCCACCATCGAAGTGCCCAAAAACCTTAACGGCTACGATCTGACCGGCACACAGATTTCGTTCCGCGTGCGGATTGATGCCAACGGTCCGGTGACGCAGATCATTTACCTCAACGGACGCCGCGTGGCCATGGGCACCGACCTCGAGCCCATCACGCTCTTCGCGGACGCCAAACCGGGAGACAAAGTGCTGGTGGCCGTGAAGCTGTTGCACAGCGAAGATCAAAAGCAATTTCGCGGCTCGGACCAGACCATCCAGTTTGCTGCCAACCGCCCCAACCCGGAGGATTTTCGCCAAGAGGCCGTTTCTGCTTCCCTGCTGCTTCCCGCTCTCGGAGACGGCGGAAGCGACACTTCGCAAAAGCTGCAATCTTTCATCCAAAAGGTCAGCTTATCTGCCCTAAGTGATGCCAATCAGGCCGCTTTTGATGACTCTCTGCGCGAGGCGCAAAAGGGTATCATGACCTTGCGCCCGTTGCTACAACAGGCCAATATCCACCTCACTGGAAACGCTCATATTGACGCGGCCTGGCTGTGGCCATGGACCGAGACCGTCGAGGTGGTGCGCCAGACCTTCGGCACCGCGTTGCAGTTGATGGACGAATATCCGAAATACACCTTTAGCCAATCGGCCGCAGCTTACGACGAATGGCTCGAGCAAAAGTATCCCCCCGAGTTTGAACAGATCCAGCAGCGAGTGAAAGAAGGCCGTTGGGAGATGGTGGGAGGCATGTGGGTAGAACCAGACCTTAATATGCCCGACGGAGAGTCCCAGGTGCGGCAACTGCTGGTCGGCAAACGCTACTTTCAATCTCGTTTTGGCGTGGATGTGCGCATCGGTTGGAACCCCGATTCCTTTGGCTACAACTGGCAGCTGCCCCAGATCTACAAGCGCTCCGGAGTCGATTACTTCGTGACCCAGAAGATGGCATGGAATGACACCAACCAGCTTCCGCTCAAGCTCTTCTGGTGGCAGTCTCCAGACGGCAGCCGGGTGCTCACCTACTTCCCCCACGACTATGTCAATGAGATCGATCCCGTCAACATGGCCACAGCATTCGCCCACGCGCGCCAGGACAATCCTGGAACCACGGAGATGATGCACCTTTACGGCATCGGGGACCACGGGGGCGGCCCAACCCGCGCCATGCTCGACTCGGGCAACCGCTGGCTCTCGCCAGACAAGGCCTACGCGCAGCTCCATTTTGGCATTGCCCAGACCTTCTTTTCCGCAGTAGAGAAAGACTTGGACACCGCGCACGCGCCCGTCTGGAACTACAAGACCCTGGCCGCCGGCGACACTAAACTGCCCCAACCACCTGCCGGGCTGTGGAGCCTCCCCGTCTGGAACGATGAACTCTATTTGGAGTTCCATCGCGGCGTTTTCACCACCCAGGCGGCCCACAAGCGCAACATGCGCGAGAGCGAAGAAGAGATGCTGAACGCGGAGAAGTGGTCTTCCCTCGCCTGGCTCAGCGGAACCCCCTACCCGGCGGACCAACTCAACGAGGCCTGGAAGAAGGTCCTCTTCAACCAGTTCCACGACCTCGCCGCAGGATCGGGCATTGGCGTCATTTATAAGGATGCGCAGAAGGATTACGATATGGTCCGCTTTACCGCGGACGCGGCCACCAGCCAGGCACTCGGCGCCATCGCCAGCTACGTCGATACGCAAAGCCGGAGCAAGGGCGTGCCGGTGCTGGTCTTCAATCCGCTGGCCTGGGTGCGCAGCGGCGTAGTCGACTTCACGGTGCAGTTACCGGAGCCGGCTCCTGCCATTGAAATTGTGGATGAGGCCGGGCAAGTTCTCCCCTCTGAAAGCTCGCTCAGCAACTCTGCGACCCACACCTTCTCCGTCCGCGCCCTGGTGCCGGATGTTGCGAGCATGGGCTATATGTTGATTTACGCCAGGCCCGCAGCAGCTCGGGCGGGAACGGTGCCGGGCGTTCAAGTCAGTGCCGACGGGCACACGCTGGAGAATCAGTTCCTCCGCCTTACGGTCGATCCCAAGACCGGTTGCATTACCAGCTTAGTGAATAAGAAAACCAATTTTGACGCCATCGCCGCCGGCGCCTGCGGCAACCAGCTGCAGGCGTTCGTCGACACTCCCAAGGAATACGACGCCTGGAACATCGACGCGGACTTCGACAAGGTGGTCACCAATCTGGATATGGCCGATTCCGTCCAACTGACCGAGCATGATTCGCTGCGCGCCGTCATCCGCGTCACCCGGCATTGGCAAGCGTCCACCTTCGTCGAGGACATCACCCTCTACAACGGCCTGCCCCGGGTCGATGTCGTTATGGATATCGACTGGCACGAACGCCACAAGCTGCTCAAGGCTGCTTTCCCTCTCGCTGCCAGCAGTCCGGAAGCCACGTACGAAATTCCCTACGGCAGTATTGAGCGTCCGACCACGCGCAACAACAGTGTCGAAGACGCCAAGTTCGAGGTACCGGCGTTGCGCTGGGCTGATCTGGGCGATGGCAAGAACGGCTTCAGTCTGATCAATGAGTCGAAGTATGGATACGACGGGAAGGGGAACGTGCTGCGCCTTTCCCTGTTGCGCTCGCCCACCTGGCCTGACCCTGAAGCTGATCAGGGCCACCAGCATTTCTCTTACGCGCTCTATCCCCATGCCGGAAGCTGGAAGGACGCGCTCACCGTCCGCCAAGGGTATGACTTCAACTATCGTCTCGCCGCCATGCAGGTCTTGCCTCACGCGGGAAAACTACCGGGCAGCTTCCATTTCCTTGACGTGGACCAGGACAACGTGGTCGTGACCGCGATGAAGAAGACCGAGGACGGGAACGGTCTGCTGGTGCGTTTCTTTGAGTGGGCCGGTAAAGGAGGGAACGTCACCCTGACGCTGCCCCCGGGCATCCTCTCGGCAACTTTGGCGAACCTGATGGAGAAGCCGGAAGGCTCGCCGCTACCCGTCGTCGGTGGACAAAAGGTCACAGTACCGGTTACACCGTTTGAGATTCAGACTGTAGTGATTCACTATCCTCCGCCTGCGCAGAGCTTTCTGGCGGGTATCGCCAGGCCACTGAGATGAATCGGTGGAACTCATGGGCTCTGAGGTACGGATTTCCCTAAATTTCAGCAGATACTAAGAGAGCAAAGCGTACCTCAGCAGCTAATGCAACTTGGTTGCAAAGCATTTACGTAGAGCCTGATCGGCATCCTGTTCAGGTCGTACGCCGGAGTTTTCCGGTCGCAGCTCCTTTGGCGAACACGCTAGCACCATGCTGTGTAACTTAGCACAGCCTTAGCTGTGCTAAGCTGTGCGCACGCATGCGATCCATTAACGGGCTTTACAGGCTGCGGAAAACTCATGTTTTGTATCAGGGCACGGCTTCAGCCGTGCCGTAAACACCTGAATAGACTAGAGGGCTTTAGCCCCTGAGATGTCGTCCTCCAGCCCTGTGCAGGCTTTTTCCGCGGCCTGTTTAGCCCCTGCTAGCTTTCGTTTTGCCAGATAGGTGAAGCAGTAGGGAAACCTTTCAGGCGAGTCCACCAATCCGGCCCTTACGGGGTTCTGAGCGATATATTCCCGATGGCGCACAAAACTCTCGCGATCCTCAACTCGCAGCTCGGAAAAGCCATGTTGCCAAACCTCTCCCAAATACCCAAATTCTCTCTTCAAGCGATAGGAAAATCCGCCCTTAACGAATTGCATGGCTTTTTCAATCGTGCTATTGCCTGAGACCGTGATCAGCAGATGCACATGGTCAGGCATGACCACGAAATCATGCAGCTCGAATTTTCCCGCCACCACATACGAACGAAGCACCTCGATCAACAGCGTTGCATTGCGTTCCGACTGCAACAACGCCCGCCCCATGCTTGTGCTGGTCGTTACAAAAAACGTGCGCGAGGAACTCAGGATTCGATGCTCACTCGCATTGCGCTTAGGTATTGCCATTTCCAGGGGCTGAAGCCCAATTCCTTTCCTTAATGTGCGGCATGGCTAAAAGCCATGCCCTGATACAAAGCCAATGTTTTTCATCCTTGAGCGCCCCCTTGCAATCACCACTCAGCCGACGACCACGCGCGCCATCGCCAAATCCAGGATCTCCGGCGTGATCAGGAGCTCCGTCGTTTGCTTGCTGCGTTTGCGGTAAAGCGCCGTGGTCTCGCAAAGAGCAACGATGTCTTCCACCTCGGCCGGGTTGATCACGTTCTCCAGAATGCGCTCACAAAAAACATGCCCGTCGAGACCCTGCAAAACAAAACCGCGGCGCTTGGCTTCGGTGAGGTAAAAAGTTGTCACATCCGCAAGCATGCGCTGAGCGTCTTCTGGAATCTCTTCGCGATGCGCCTTGCCGACCTTGGCTCCCGGAAGCACCAGCTTGATGCCGAAGATATTATCCAGATCGCTGTTGGCCTCGAACGAGACAGTGGTGGCGGCGACCAGAACATTCTGCCGCTCGGATGTGGTTTCAATCAGCGCGTCGAGCTCGGTGAGAACCTCGGGATCGCCCTGCTGGTAGGCGAGGTCTATCCGGGGCAATAGCAGCATCACCTTTTGCCATTTATAGCCGCGCACCAAGCTCTTCGCCTTAGCGAGCGCGTCGCTGTCCCGGGGATTGAAGACCGTGACCACCCGGTCCATCCCGGCCAATTGCGCGATCCTCTGCGCCAGGCTTTTCTTGCCCGTCTGGTTAGGACCGATGATCAGCACCTCGTTGCCGATCTTCAGATCCTGATACGCAGCCGGATTGCGCGCGCGGTCGATCAGATCGGCGATGCTGTTGAGCAAATCGTCCATACCGGCGACCCGCGGCCGAAGCGTGCTCACCAATTCGTCTTCCAGGCTTAGATCGATGCGCTCTTTACGCTTGCGCACCTCGGTAATGAACTCAATGAATGCCGGCAGAGCAGCAACCGAACCCACGAAGACCGCAAAGACCAGCACTTGCTCGGTAATCAGAAGCGCCGAGGTGTTGCCTGCCATCGGGTCGTACATATGGGCAGGATAGCAGGGCGTCCAGTCAAGGGTTATCTTCACCGTTACCTATAACCAAAGATCGAATCCCCGCGGCTATGGTTCCACTAGACTTCATAAGGCGTGGGAACCATTCCAAGCATGCAGCAAAAGAGCCCGGCGCGGGCCCTCGCCGGCTGGGTTGCGGCGGCTTCGCTGGCTGCTTTGCTCTGCGCGACAGCCAGGGCTGCGCAAAGTATCACCGCGCCGGCGGATAACAACAGCCTGACCAGGCTCCGCGGCAACACCAGCCGCCATGCGCGACCGGAGTTTGACCAAGGCCGTGCGCCCGATAGTCTACCCCAGCAACACATCCTTATGATGTTGCGGCGCAGTGAATCACAGCAACAGGCGCTGGAGCAATTCATCGGGCGGCAGTACGACGCTCGCTCACCTGACTTTCACCACTGGCTTACACCACAGCAATTCGGCGCGCAGTTCGGGCCTTCGAGCGAAGACATCGGCAAGGTCACCCAGTGGCTCACACAGCATGGCTTCACGCTGAACAGCGTACCCGCCGGCGGCCTCTTTGTAGACTTTAGCGGCACTGCAGGCCAGGTGGCGCAAGCCTTCCACATCGAAATCCATCGCTATCGCGTCAACGGACAAGACCATTACGCGAACGCCGGCGATCCCTACATTCCCACTGCCCTGGCCCCAATGGTCTCCGGTTTCCGAGCCCTCAACGACTTCCATCCCCAACCGCAGGTCCACCATCTCGGCGTAGCCCATTTCGATCGCAGCACGGGAAAATGGTCGCGATCGAGCGCCGGGAGCGGACATCTGACCTCGGCGGCAAACGCCCTCTATATCGCCGGTCCCCAGGACTTCGCGAAGATCTACGGGGTGGACCAAGTCTGGGAGGAGCACGTTGATCCCCGGTCACGGTCGCCCCTGCTCGTCGGTACCGGGCAAACCATTGGCGTGGTAGGAGAAACCAACCTGGCCAGCGCCGATATCCAGAGTTTTCGCGATCAGTTCGGCATTTCCGCGCTCGGCCCCAACGGCTCCGTCGAGATGGAAAACCCTCCCGCGAGCGTATGCGCCGCGCCTGCCCCATCTGATAACGAGCCGGAGGGCTACCTGGACGCTGAGTGGTCCGGCGCTATGGCTCCGGACGCCACTATAGACTTCGTCGCCTGCGGACAGCAGGGCGTCACCTCGGGGGCCGACCTGGCTGCCGCCTACGTCATTGAGGACCCGGCCCACGTGCAGCGGATTTCCGTGCTCAGCACCAGCTATGGCGATTGCGAAGCACAACCCCAGGGTGAAGCCAACCAGTTTTACGTCTCGCTGTGGCAGCAGGCTGCGGCTGAAGGGATTACGGTGGTGGTCGCATCCGGCGATAACGGCGGCGATGGCTGTCAGGATGTCGGCGCCTACGCAACCGATGGCCTCTCTTTGGTGAACGAGGCCTCAACGCCCTACAACATTGCCGCCGGGGGGACAGACTTCAGCGATGTCTTCAGCGGAACCACCAGCACCTATTGGTCCGCGGTCAACGGCCCCAACTTTGTGAGCGCGCAATCGTATATTCCGGAGATGGCGTGGAACGAAAGCTGCGCCAGTCCCCTGGTCCTGGAATATTTTGGCCAGGGCTTCACCAGCAGCTCCGGGCCCAATGGGTTCTGTACCTGGGCCGCGCTCCAGCCAGCCGATCCCAATACCGCCTTCTCCCCCTATGCCAATGCCTGGGCGGGCGGCGGCGGACTGAGTACGGTGTCGGCCCGGCCTGCCTGGCAGACCGGCGTCCCAGGGATTCCGCAGCAAGGCGGCCGGGCGGTTCCGGATATCTCCATGTTCGCCTCCGGAGGCTATACCTGGTCGCAAACCCTGATTCTTTGCGACTCGGGGCTGGCGAATATGCCGCCGGGCACCGCGTGCGATTACACCAACGCCAATGACGTCTTCGCCAACTACGGAGGCGGCACCTCATTCGTTGCCCCGGCCTTTGCCGGCATCATGGCATTGATTAACCAAAAGAGCGGGGATCGCCAGGGGCAGGCCAACTATGTCCTCTACCCGCTGGCCGGGGAACAGTATGTCAGCTACGGCAGCTCCACCCAGCCGAGCTTGGCCAATTGCGCGGCTTACCTGGGTCCGCAGGTAAATAGCGGCTGCTACTTCCATGACATCAGCGCCACGCCCAACCCGGGGGCTTCGCCGTCAACCCCATTTATCACCGGCACCACGTCCGTTCCCTGCACCGGCACGGCCACCAGCGCGGGGACGTTCACCGATAGCAGCACCGATCCGGCGTCCAACAATGAAAACTGTTACGGATACCAAATCACCGTCACCACCAGCGGCGGTTCTCTGACCAACACGCCCGGCTACTACGGAGTGCTCAGCACGGCGGATAACGAAACGTCTCCCGGCTTCGCCGCCGGCCCGGGCTACGATTTGGCCACCGGCCTGGGCAGCCCCAACGTCTACAGCCTGGTGAACGCCCCGCAGTGGTCAGGCGGTGGCCTGGCAACCAATGTCGCTCTGGCGCCCAGCCAAGCCACCATCGCCGCGGACCAGAGTGTGACCTTGCTGGCGACTGTGACCGACCAGGACCAGATGCCGGTCCTGGGGGGCACCGTTACCTTTTATTCGGGCAACACAGTTTTGGGGTCGGTCACCAACCAATGCTCGCTGCGCGGTCTTTTTGGCCTGGAGGTTTCCGCCTCAACCCTGGGAGGAGACGGCACCTATCAGAACATATTCGCGTCGTACGCGGGCGGCTCGCAGAGATGCCGGCAAAGAACCGCTACCTACTACGGGTCGCAGTCGTCTTCAGCCACGGTCGTGGTGATCCACGGACAGCCAGGGCCGGCTTACCCGCTCCGGCCCGAGGTTCCCAGGCCGCCGTGGCTCTCCCGCTGAGCATTTTCCAAACCACGGGAATCCCCTCTACGACTTGTCGCGTGCCTGTGCTTCCAACATACTGAGGGGGGAGAGAGAAGAAGGTAGAGCAACGGAAGAGCAAATGAAGCCCGGCGGGATCGTCTCCTCACCTGAATTTGATCTTGTGCTGGCCTGCGTTCGCTGGCCGCAGGAAGCAGTCGACGGCGATCGAATCCGGACCCTTGCGCAGCAACCCATCCGCTGGTCTCATCTGCGTGAGATCGTCGACCACCATAAGGTGGTCCCGCTCTTCACCCGCAACCTTGACACCTTCGCCCCCGGCTACATGCCGGACCAGGAAGCCACAGCGTTGCGTGCCGGCAGCGTGGCCAATGCTCACATCTGCCTGGGACGTACCGGGCATCTCGTCGCTCTGCATCGCCTCTTCCGCGAGCAACATATCGATCACCGGATCTTCAAGGGCATTCCCCTGGCCGTGTGCGCCTTTCATGATCCCACGCTGCGCGATGCCGGAGACATCGATCTGCTGGTGGCGGAGAAGAACATTTTTAGAGCCGGCGAGATTCTCGAAAGCCAGGGCTATGTGCGTTTCGAGCCGCAAGCGCGGCTGACCCCGCGGCGGCTACGCTCCTACCTCGCGCACCAGAAGGATTTCTCCTATGAACACCCCACGACCGGTGTGGTCATCGATCTGCATTGGCGGCTTTTCCGCAACTCGTTTCTGCCCGCCAACGCCCGCCTGGACCAGGTTGGTGAAGACTGGATCAACCTTGCTTCGGAGCGGATCCCGACGTTGCCCGCGCCCCGGCTGTTGCTCTATCTCTGCGTGCATGGAGCACTCGACGGCTGGCTGCGCCTGAAATGGCTGGCCGATATCGGCGCTCTGCTGCACACCATGACCCGGGAGCAACTTGCCTCCGCCGCAACGGCCGCGGCCGAGCAGCAAGCGCTGGCGCAATTCAGCGCAGCCATTCTTCTTTGCCAGGATTTACTTGGCTACGACCTGCAGACGTTACCGGCGGAGTATCTTGACCGGAACGATCGCAGAGTCGCTCATATATTGCGCTTCGCAAAAAGCCTGCTGACCTCAAACCAATACCGTCCCATACGAGAACGGATAGCCTCCCCGCGATGGTTTCTCAATGAATACCGTCTTCACAGCTCTCTGCGTTATCGCCTGGATCTGTTCGAGCGCTCTCTCTTTCGCCCGCGTATTTGGAGCACGTTTGATCTGCCGGATGCACTCTTCCCTCTTTACGCCCTGCTGAGTCCTTTTGAGTCGTTAGGCTTTCACCTCCGTCATCGCCTGCTGCGGCGGGCTGTGCGGCCGAAGCCGGATCTCACGGCACAGGCGGCACCGCGTACTCCGTTTACCCGCGCGCTTTTCCGCCGGGTGATGCAACTGCCGGTGGCTGACATTGCCCTGGCAATCGAAGCCGCATGCATGCTTACCTTTTTCCGCATTGCGCTCAACTTTCTTCCGGTGCAAAGGCTCACTGCCTGGATGGGCCGCGCCGCACACTCCTCGCTTTCACAAGCGGAACCGGCGCAGACGCTGCGCCGCATTGAGTGGTCTATCGACGCAGTGGTCCGGCATGTCCCCTTAAGCTTCGTATGTTTTCCCCAATGCCTCGCCGCGTACTTCATGCTTCGCCGGCGCCACATCGCCAGCAAACTCTTCTACGGCGTCACGCGCGATGCGGATCAGCTTAAGGCACACACCTGGGTCAAAGTGGGAGATCGCACGGTGGTGGGTGGCGAGCTCGAGTCGCATTTCACCGTGCTCACCACCTTCCCCTGAAAGACCTCGAACGGTCTACGGTTCAAGCAAAAATTTCTCCAGCGTGTCCAGCGTCGACTTGAGGTGCGCGAGACCCCAGGGACGGGTCAGACGATACGCCCGGGCCTGCGATGAAACGCGGCCGCAGAATAGAAAGCTATTCTCGCGCTGGCCTGTAGCCTGCAGCAGATAAGCCTGATGGGTCAGGTTCATCAATAGCGGAATTGCCTCAACCGCGGATACGTCTTCAATCCTGGTGGCAGTGGAAGACTCTTCCGTGTTCTCCAGAAAGATCAGCTTGCGAATCGGTTCGGGTACAAGGCTACTCGAAAGCGGCAGGCGGTATTTGTCGTCTTCGCTGAAGACTTGTTGCAGCCCTTCCGCTTGTTCTCCCAGTTGCTGCAGGGAGTTGCGCCACAACTTCAACCACGGAGCGGCCGGAATCACCATCACTTTATCTGCCGCCGTGGGATCGATGACGCAGACGTCGTCGGCCAGCACGCGAAAGCCGCGCCGCGCCAGATGCGCAGCTAACGACGACTTGCCCTGGCCGGAGCGAGCCAGAAAGGCCACGGCTCCTTTTGTGCTGCTCACCGCGCTAGCATGCAAGGGAAGAAGCCCTCGCTGCTGGCACAGCACGGAGAAGATTGTCCCCAACAGGTAAGCGCGCACATCGAGCGGGAGAGCCCCGGTATCCGGGCTTACAACAATCTCCCGTCCATTGGTAACCAGGTAGCGTGCGATTCCGTGAACGACCAGGAAATATTGCGAGGCGGTAGCGAAGCAATCGGGATCGATCTCTACGGCGCCGGGCAAATGATGATTCGAAAGGTCTCCCAGTCGAATTGTGACGGGATGCGGGGTCGCCTCCTCGTGTTGTATGAGGGGTAATTCCGGAAGCACCATTTCAGAGAAAAGAGTAATCCCGGCGAACACATACACTCCCGCAACCTGTATCATCTACCTATCCCCAAAAAGTGTCAGCCACGTCCATTGCAAGTTAACCTTAAGGTGCTAGAAAAGCCCGACTGCAGGGTTTAGTATCAACTGTAGTAACTACCACGTGGAGGAACGCGTTGACGCTGGTTACCTCCTGCGTTACGCTCTAGCTGTACCGGGTGGCAGGGCGTAAGTTTCAAATTTACGGGGTCCAGGGGAGCTTTCAATGAAGAGCTACGACGCTAACGATCACGGCGCATCTGACCAAGTTGTAGGCCAGGCGAAAAGGCCGTGGGTCACTCCGTCGCTCGAGATTATCGCCCTACAGAGTGCTGAGGGTGGTACTCATCCTTCGAAAGTGGACGGGGCCGGCGGCCACTTCAATCGTCCTCGCTCTTAGATCATTCCTGCAGTTAAGGACTTCTTCACAGGATTTCTCGTTCGAGAAGTTACAGCAGAATAAAATTTCAAGATTGACGGTTAACTATACCGTTTCCTCGTATGAGTGCAATTGCGGGAATCTGGTCCTTTGACGGCGGAGTTCCCGTCGCCTCAGCCTGTCATGACATGCTTCAGGCGCTCAGCGTTTATGGCAGGGATGACTGCTCGCAATATACCGGTTCGTCCCTTGCCATGGGCCGCTGTCTTCTCCGTCTTCTCCCCGAAGATCGCTTCGATCAACAGCCGCTCTCGGCCGACGGTGTCACCGCTCTGGTAGCAGATGTACGTCTCGATAATCGCGCTGAGCTGGGGACGGAGTTAGGTCTCTCCACGCAACGGACTGCGGTCATGGCCGACAGCGATCTGCTTCTGGCGGCGTGGCAGCATTGGCGTGAGCAATGTGTAGACCATCTTTGCGGAGCCTTCAGCTTCGCGGTGTGGAACCAGCGGGAACAGCATCTCTTCCTGGCTCGCGATCATACCGGGGAGCGTCCTCTCTACTACACGTCGGCGGGGAACAACTTCGCCTTCGCATCCATGCCCAAGGGTCTGCACCAGCTGTCTTTCATAGCCGCGGAGGTAGATGAGGATTACCTCGCGCGCTACCTCACCCTGGCCAACATCCCCATCGAACAAACCATCTTCCGCAATATTCGGCGCCTGCCATCTGGTTGCGCGCTCAGCGTGCAGCGTGAAAAGACGAAGCTCTGGCGTCACTGGCGCACGGACCAGCTGGAAGATCTTCGCTTGCGCTCGCCTGAGGACTACCTGCATTGCTTCCGCGAAAAATTTGATCAGGGAGTGCGCGCGCGCCTGCGCACAACGGGTGGCATTGGCGCGCAACTGAGCGGCGGTTTGGATAGCGGCGCCGTCGCCGCAACTGCGGCCGGCTTGCTGGGCGCCGAAGGTCGTGAGCTCACCTGCTTTACTGCAGTGCCTCGCCCCGGCTTCGCAGGCCTGGGCAGCGAGACTCACTTTGACGACGAGGGAGGGCCTGCATCCGAAGTGGCCGCGCTCTATCCCAATATGCGCCATGTGCTGGTGGACTCAAGCGGGACATCCTTTCTCGACATCCTCGATCACAATAACAATCTTTACGACCACCCATGCTTCGGACCCAGTAACGAGGTCTGGTCGAACGCCATCTTAGACCGCGCGCGAGCCAGCGGAATCACCGTGCTGCTCAATGGGAACTGCGGCAATTCGACGCTCAGCTACGACGGTATGCCTGCCTTTTCGGCATGGTTTCGTTCCGGCCAGTGGGGAACGTTAGCCCGAGTGGCGCGGCAACTTACAAGCACGCGAAACACCTCCATGCGCTCGATTGTTCGCAATGCAGTGTGGCCGTCACTTCCCTTCTGGCTGCGCAGCATAACCGATCCGCACATGCGCGGCTTCTCGCTCGACTACAGCATCCTGCATCCTGAGATCGCCCAGCGCCTGCATTTGGAGCGGGCTGCCTTTCACGATCTGAACCGGAACTCTCCCGACGGGCGCACCATGCTGCGCACGCTGCTCGAGTATGGCGATATAAGCGACACTCCCGTCGCAGCCCAGGGCGGATGGCAGATCGATTTTCGCGATCCTACCTATGACCGCCGCATCGTCGAGTTCTGCCTCACTGTGCCGTTGGAGGAGTTTCTCCGCGGAGGCCAACTGCGTTCCCTCGCCCGCCGGGCGATGGTGGGGCGGCTACCGGCCAGCACCTTGCGCCGCACGCAACGCGGCCGTCAATCCGCGGATTGGTACGTGAACATGGGGGCAGTCCGCGGCCGGATGGCGGCGGAGGTGGAGCGATTGCAGAGCTCTCCACTGGCGAGCCGCATGCTTGATTTGGCGCGCATGCGGTCACTGATTGAAAACTGGCCCAGCAGTGGCTTCGAACGGCTGGATGTGAACCGCTCGCATCACATCGCGCTCACCCGTGGTTTCTCGGTGGGCAGATTTCTGCTCCAGTACGACCGCGCCAAAGGCTAACTGTAACCGATCCAGTTGCAGGAATCGCTCTTTCATCAGCGGAAGACAAGGCAGACAGGGGAGCTGAGCGGGTATTGTTTGCCCGTGGGCGTCAGCAGGCCAGAGCGAGCATTGCGGGAGAAGACGACGATATTCGAGGAGTCCTGGTTGGCCACCAGCAGCCACTGATTGCCGGGATCGAGGGCGAAATGGCGAGGGCTCTTGCCTCCGCAGTCCACATGCTGCACGGGTTTGAGCGTTCCCTCGCGATCGTCGATGGAGAAAACCGCCACGCTGTTATCCCCGCGGTTAGAGGCATAGACAAACCGGCCGGCGGAATCGACCGCGACCGTTGCCGCTGTATTCGATCCGGAGAAACCTGCGGGAAGCGTAGAGATGTTCTGGATTCTGCTCAGGGTCCCGCGCTCACTATCCCATGCCAGGACGTCGAGTGTGCTGGCAATCTCGTTGAGAGAGTACGCCCACCGTGCACTGGGATGAAAGGCGAAACTGCGCGGGCCGGAGCCGGGCAGCGCCTGGTAAAAGGGAGGTGTGTTGGCCGACAGCCGCGCAGTGGCGGCGTCCAGGTGATAGACGGAGACGCGGTCCAGGCCCAGATCGTTGACCAGCACGTAGCGGTTGTCACGGGATACGGTTGTGCAATGTGTGTGTGGACGCGCCTGGCGTTTCGGGTCCGCGCCGTGGCCGGTGTACTGAAAGCTGGAGACTGCCTTGCTGAGCCCTCCGCCTGGCAGCACCCGGAAGGATGCGGCGCTGCCGCCGCCATAATTGGCGACGAAGACGGCTTTTCCCGTGTAATCGACCGCAACATTACAAGGCCCGCCTCCCATCGAGGAAACAACGTTTATAGGCCGCAACTTATCCCCAGCGACGGCAAAGGAGGAAACGGAACCGCTCTTTTCTCCGCCGTAGTCATCCACCTCGTTAACGGAGTAGAGATGGCGGCGATCCGGCGAGAGCGCCAGGAAGCTGGGATTGACGGTGGCCACCGCCAGCCCAAGCGGCGTCATGGCGCCCGCATCAGCATCCCAGCGAAAGGCATAGATGCCTTGGCTGCTGCCCTTCTCTGTATAGGTGCCGGCAAAGATCAGTCCGGCGGGTGTGGCGGCCCATCCCCGGACACGCGATGCAAGGGCGAGGGCTGAGAGTTTCCCCAGGAAAGAACGGCGGCTTGAATTTTCCATCCCCGCCATACTACTGTAAGTCGACCCGTCGGAAGAGACTCTGGCATCATCGCCCAGGTCTGCTGTCGAGCCGTGGTCCCTGCGAGACTGTTCCTATTATGTGATGGTTACAGTCGATTCTTAATCTATAGCTGCTACTGTGGTTCGCGTTTGGCGGGGGGAGGAAGCATTGCGAGTTGGACTCTTCACACGGGAATATCCACCGCACGTCTATGGCGGGGCCGGAGTTCACGTGGAGTATCTCAGCCGCGAACTGGCGCGCAAGGTTTCGGTGGAAGTGCACTGCTGGGGCGAACAGTGGTCCGATCAGGGCAACCTTCACGTGCGCGGTCAGGAACCCTGGAACGAAATCACCGAGGGCACCGAGGGAAAATTCAAGGGAGCCCTGGAAGCGCTCTCCCTGAACCTGACCCAGATTAAAGCGCTGGCCGGGATCGACATCGCGCATACCCATACGTGGTACGTGTCCATGGCCGGCTTTCTGGCCAAGAAGCTGTACGACATTCCTTTTGTCCTAACGACCCATAGCCTGGAACCGTTGCGGGCCTGGAAAGCGGAGCAGTTGGGCAGCGGTTACGCCATGAGTTCATGGATGGAGAGAACTGCGATCCTCGACGCGGACGCGGTGATCGCCGTCTCCAGTGGCACGAAAGAAGATATCCTTCGCGCCTACCCGGTAGATCCCGAGCGGATCCACGTGATCTACAACGGAATCGACCTGGAGCAATACCAACGGACGCCGGAGACCTCGGCATTGACAGCCCACGGCGTCGACCTGTCGATCCCCTATGTGCTTTTTGTGGGCCGCATCACGCGCCAGAAAGGTGTCACCCACCTGGTAGACGCGATTCGCTACCTGCCCGCTGGAATCCAGGTGGTGCTATGCGCGGGTGCTCCGGATACGCCTGAGATTGCCGCCGAGTTGCAGCGCAAGGTGGAGGAGTCGCGCGCCTTCAATCCAAGACTGATCTGGATCGACAAGATGCTCAGCAAGCCGGATGCGATCCAGTTCTACAGCCACGCGACGGTGTTTTGCTGCCCCTCGGTCTATGAGCCGTTCGGCATCATCAACCTGGAGGCCATGGCTTGCCGGGCAGCGGTCGTAGCCAGTGCTGTGGGCGGCATCAAAGAGGTCGTGGTGGACGGTGAGACTGGCTACCTGGTCCCTTTTGAGCAGGATCCGGTGACCAGTTTTCCGCTGGATCCTGATCGCTTTGCCCGCGATCTGGCTGCGAAACTGAGTGATCTGCTCGCTGACCCGGTAAAGTGCAGACGCTTTGGAGAAGCGGGCCGGAAACGTGCGGAAGAGAAGTTCAGTTGGACCCGCATTGGCGACCAAACCATTGCTCTCTATCAAGCCCTGATAGAAGCGCGAAAACACTCAAAGTAATCAGTCCCTGTGTCATAGCCGGTCTGAAGGGAACAGGACGGGTGCCCCAGGTTCGCCTAAGCGTACCTGGGGCACCCGTCCTGTTCCAATTGGGTCCTGCTATGACACGGACTCCGCAGGAACGTCAGCTACCTCGGTTCCTCGGGATGGGGATTCTCCTCCCTTGGCTTCGGTTCCTGCGGTGGCCTCGCTTCCTGCGGTGGTCTCATTTCCTGCGGCGGTCTCGCTTCCTGCGGCGGTCTCGCTTCTTGCGGCGGTCTCGCTTCTTGCGGCGGTCTCGCTTCCTGTGGCGGTCTCGCTTCTTGCGGCGGTCTCGCTTCCGGCTGCGGTCTCGGCTGCGGAGCAGGCCTTTCCTGCGGGGCTGGCCGCTGCTCCTGCCGTTCCGGTTGCGGGGCTGGGCGTACCTGCTGAGCCGGTCGCGCCTCCTCAGCTGGCCTTGCCGGCTGGGCCGGCCGCTCCTGGGGTGCTGGCCGCGCTTGAGCCGGCCTCTCCTGCGGCGCCGGCCGTTCCGCCGGGGCGGGCTGATTCAAGGGCTTGGCTTGTTGACGCGACTGCAGGACCGGAGCCGGAGCTGGCTGACGCCGTTCCACTGCCAGCGGCTTCGCTACCACGACCGTCTGCGGCCGGCCGTGGTTTACATCTGCGAACTGAGCGCGGTTTGTGCTCTCTGCAACCCTGTGCTGCTGCTGAACAGCTAACGGTGGTAAACGCGGCTGACGGAGCGCCGCCAATTCCGGCGCGCTTGGCCGAAGATTTACGCCGCCAGGACCACCGTTATAGCTCACCCGGTTATAGGTGGTGATATTCGTGACGTTGCGAACATACGTATTGTGAATGATGGTCGTGTTGACGCTTGTCACCTGGCGGTTGTAGTTGAACTGGTTGTTATTCCAATAACCGCCGTAGTAGCCCCGCCCGACATAGCCGTTTCCGTAGTTCACGCCGCCGTAGTAGCCAATGTAGCGACCCCAATACCCCTGGTGCCACCCGTAACGGCCGGAATTGTAGCCCCAGTATCCCGGGGTCCATAGTGCACCGGTATAGGGAGCAAAGACCCAAACTCCCGGAACCCAATAGAAGCCGGCGGAAGCATAAGACCAGTAGCCAGGTGTCCAGATGTAGTTTGGCTCGGGGCACGGCGGCTGTTGATATTCCGGCAGAGGCGGAGGAGGCTGGGGAGCGTATTCGGCGACCTGGTAGCCCTGATCGTTATCGTTCTGCCCCTGGTACTGTTGACCCTGATCTTGTGGCTCTTGATATTGCGGCTGCTGCGCTTGCTGAGGATACTGTTGCGGGCTCTCCGCAGGAGAAGTAGGAGCTGCATAAGTCGGGGCGCTCGCCGGAGCCTCACTCTCATTCGCTGGAGCAGCTCCACCGTTATCGCTGACCGGCGCCAGGTTCCCATTCGATGCGGCATCCACTTGATCGCTATCGTTCTTGTGGCAACCAGCGGTCAAAAGCGCCAATGTCAATGCCGGTAAAAGAAACAGCTTTCCTGGATTTTTCATTCGTTCCTCGTTTACCGCAGAGCTGGCCGCAACACGCCTCACCCGATCGTAACCCCTGACTGCCTGCGAAGTTCTGAACAGAGATGCGCCTGAAGCGCAGCGGGTAGCCCGAGCGCGAGGAAGAAAAGCCTATGTGCCTGATTCAATGGTTCTTTCAGTTCGAGGGCGGCAAGCACCATCCTCGCATCTAGGGCTGCTTTTCGAGGATCACCGAGGTACTATCGTAATCACCATGCAACTTCAGGTCGATGCCATGGTGCATCAGATAAGCTCCGCTTACACTCTCCGTCTCCGTCACTTGCTTGGGATCGATCGCTTCCACCTTGTACATGGCGTTTTCATCCAGGCCGCGCAGGAAGACAGTTGGGAAGGGCGTCCCGAATTGCTCTGAATGGAGAAAGGCAAAGAGCACAGCTTGTCCTCCATCCTGCGAAACATATTCGGTGGCCGAAACTTCGCTGCCCTCAGGGGCAATGAGCCGATAGAGCGAGCCCCTCTGCACCGTGGCCCGGATCCGCTTGTAGTAGGTCACGAACCCAGCCGCCTCTTGCATCTCCTCCGGCGTCCACTTATTCAGGTTTCCTCCCACGCCCAAGGAGCCGGTCATCGCCACCAGGAAGCGAAATTTTAGCGGGACAACGCGCCCATCGATGCCACTGGGAACATCGGTAACCCAAGCCATCATGATGCCGGGCGTATACGCTTGGGTAAATCCATCCTGCAGCGTAAGCCGGTCCAGCGCGTCGGTATTATCCGAGGTCCACACTTCTTCGACGCGGCGCAGGATGCCGAGATCCACCCGGCCGCCACCACCGGAACAGGATTCAATTTCCAGCTTGGGATGCTTCGCCCGCAGGCGATCGAGGATGTCGTACAGGTTGCGAACATAGGCCACGTAGATCTTCTTCTGTTCGTCTGGTGGAACCGCGTCCCAGCCAGGCTCCGCCCAGTTGCGGTTGTAGTCCCACTTGAGAAAGGCAATGTCGTTGTTGGTGACCAGCTGATCGAGCCAGTTGAATACGTATTCCTTCACGTCGTCGCGGGCCAGGTTCAGTAGGAGTTGATTGCGCGCCTCGGTACGCGGACGGCCGGGAAAATTCATCGCCCACTCGGGATGCTTGCGATAGAGGTCGCTATCCGGGTTCACCATCTCCGGTTCCACCCAGATGCCAAAGTCCATGCCCAGCGCGTGTACGCGATCGATCACCGGCTTCAGTCCGTGGGGAAACTTCTCCTTGTTCACATACCAGTCGCCCAGGCCGGCATGGTCGTCCTTGCGCTGGCCGAACCATCCATCGTCGATGACGAAGCGCTCTATGCCCAACTTGGCGGCCTTCTCCGCCAGGGCGATCTGCCCCGCCTCGCTGACATTGAATTCCGTGGCTTCCCAGGAGTTATAGAGAACGGGCCGCAAAGCCGCTTTCTCTCCCCCGGGCAAAATGGACTGGCGCTCAAAGCGATGCATAATACGGGAAGCCTCACCGAAGCCCCCATTCGTAAATCCACCATAGAACGGGGGAGTTTGGAGCTGCTCGCCCGGCTTTAGAAGGTATCCAAAATCGAAGGGATTGAAGCCGCCGGTCACACGTACCTGCTGCATGGCCGTCTGCTCCACCGTGATGCGCCAGCTGCCGCTCCAGCCCAAAGCTCCAAACCAGACCGGACCGTTCTCCTCCGTTGTCTGCTTCGGGCGGTCGATGGCAAACCATGGGTTGGCCTGATCCGAGGTGCTGCCGCGGCGGCTTTCGATGATGCGCGCTCCGGTCTGCAGCGCCTCGGAGTGCAGTTGCCACTCCGCACCCCAGTGGCCGGTGAGATAGTGCCAGCCGTAGCCCACACCCTGGGGCAAGGTCCAGGCGGCCGACTGCGCGCTCTCCAGGGTGATGGCCTGATCGGTCTTGTTTTCGATGCGTGACCACCTCTCCAAAACGCCGGTCTCGGGATAGACCCGGTAGTAGAGGTGCACCTCGAGCGGGGTAGCAATATCTTTCAGCACGATCTCCAGCGTGTTGCCATCGAGATGCTGCTCGACGAAATGCAAAACGACATCCCGATTACCGTTGGCGTAGGTCGCCTTCAACGCAGGTTCGGTGTAGAGCCCGGCGCCCCATCCCGGATACTCCTGCGGAGTGGTGGTGGTCGAGAGGTCAAACGAGGCCACCTGTGGCCGGCTGTGGGCGGCCGGAAAATCCGCATCGCGCGCCACTCGCGCGCCCCAATAGATCGACTGCAGCTCACCGCGCTCGTTTACGCCGAAGGCGTAGGTGGTTTCACCGGCCTGCAGCACCCAAACTTTGCGCTCCGGGAAGTATTGGATGTCTGCCTTTGCCCTGGCTGAAGCCAGCCAAAGGCCCAAGAGCACGAAGAGGCTCAGACACCAGCGCAACGCTGCTGCTCTGCTTATTTCATTCATCATTGCACTTTTCCTGGGCAGGCCGCTCATAAGCGATGCGCGGCGCGGGGCCGGGTAAAGCGTATACGGTAGAGATTCCACTCGTCAAAGCGATCGGGCTGCGATGTCCAAACCAGTTTCTTTCCATCGCCACAGAACGGAGTTTGGGTCTATAAAGGATGGCTGCAGCATCCTGGAGGAGGTCCATAGGGATGAAGACGTGGTCGGCAACGCAAATACTTGCCTGCTCTTTTCTGGCGCTGGCGATCCCCGCTATGCAACTCGGGGCGCAAAACGCAAATTCCGGTGCTGCCGCAAAAGCGAAGCTCTACAACACCACCAAGCAGAAGCTCCTCGACGGCAAGCAGGTCTTCAGCTTCACCCAATCGAAGATGGATATCGCCGACTATTGCGAACGCGCCAAGCATTACGATTTCACCTGGTTCGAGATGCAGCACAGCACGCTGGAGTTTGCCGACATCGAGAAGATGATTGCCGCCTGTCCGCACGTCAAGGCCACTCCCATGATTCGGCTGCCTGACGCGCAGGAGTGGCACATCCAGCACGCGACCGACATCGGCGCCCTTGGGGTTGTGATTCCCACCGTCGACGATGTGGACCGGGCACGGGAAGCAGCCAAATGGGCCCGCTATCCTCCCGTTGCGCGGCGCAGCACGGGCCAGGGACAGGCAGCCAGCATCTGGGGCATCAACGGCATTGACTACCACCGAACCATCAACGACAACATGCTGGTGGTGGTCATGATCGAGACGCCTACCGGCGTGGCCAACGCATATGACATCGCATCAGTTCCCGGTGTGGATGTCGTCATTATTGGAAACAACGATCTGCGCTGGTTCTCTGGATTTGAACAGACCGATGAACGCTATCACCAGTTGGTCGACAAGGTTCGCGCCGATACGCTGCGCGCGGGAAAGTTCTTCGGCCAGGCCAACGCGATCTATGCGACCGGCCCTTACAGTAAGGATTCCGTCTTCTTCCAGAATGGTCCATCCAATGATGGCTGGCAACCTCCGAAGAGCGGGACGAACGTGAGTGCTCCGCCCCCGGGAGAGAGGTAGCGGAAGAGAGCGGCAGCAGGGGAAAGAGACTGCGGGTACGCTCCGGTCGGGATGACAATTTTGTTGCGTCACCGGCTGCTAGTTCCGTTGACCGGGGCCAAGGCCAATTCCCGCAATAAAATTGTCATCCCGACCGGAGCGCAGCGGAGTGGAGGGACCTGCGGTCTCTTTCCCCAACAACCCAACCAATCCGGTCTTCAGCTTCCCTTAACCTTGCATGGAGGATACTGCGTTCATGCGGGTTCTGGTGGTCGAGGACGAGGTGCGGCTGGCTGAGAACGTGGCCTCAGCCTTGCGCGAAGGGCCGAATTTCGCCGTCGACTGCGCCGAAGATGGGCTTATCGGTCTGGATCTTGCCGAAAACCGCTGCTATGACCTGATCATCCTCGATCTGATGCTGCCGGGTTTAGATGGCCTCGGATTGCTGAGGAGGATGCGGGCTCGCGGGGATCGAACGCCGGTATTGATCCTGACCGCCAAGGGCGAGGCCAGTTCCATCATCTCCCTGCTCAATGCCGGCGCAGATGACTATCTGAGCAAGCCGTTCGACCTGGGGGAATTGATCGCCCGGGCCAAGGCGCTCATCCGCCGCGGCAAAGGAGTGGCCGATCCCCTGCTCCGCCTCTCCGATCTGGAAGTCAACACCGTCGAGCAGAGTGTTCGGCGCTCCGGCAAGCCGGTGGATTTGTCACCCACGGAGTACCGCATTCTCGAATACCTGATCCACCGGCCGCGCGTGATCGTCTCCAAGCGCGAGTTGTTGGAGCATCTCTACGACTACAACTGGGAACACCACTCCAACGTCATCGAAGCGCACGTCTCGAACCTCCGCCGCAAGCTCGAAGCAGCTACCCAGCAGCCGAGCATCGAAACCCTGCGCGGCCGGGGATACCGCCTGCTGATGGGCTTCGAGGAGAGCCGATGAAGCCCTACTCCATCACTCATCGACTGATCACCACCGTTCTGTTGGTAGAACTGCTCGCCGCGCTTTCGATATCGACGGCAGCGATGCTCTATGAGCGCCACCAGCGCTTTCGGTCCTTTGACGTCATGCTGCGTGGCCGGGCAGATTCGTTGCTGGGCGCGGTGCAGGATGCGGAAGACACAGGGGACAACGTGATGCTCGATGGAACGGAAGTGAATCTTCCGGCCGAGGATATCTACCAGGTCCAGGATGCTCGCGGCCGCGTCCTCGGGCATTCACCGAATTGGAGCGGGCCAGATGAAGGCTTGCTGGCAGCGAAGACGGGGAGGTTCCTTAGAGTCCATGTCCATGGCATCCGCTATCGAGCGCTCAGAATCGAGGGCCTGAGAATCGTCGATCCTGGCGACAAAGGGGGAGGCATCCCGCGCCGCGTGAGCATTTTTTATGGCTCGCCCATCGATCGCGTGTGGAGAGATATCTGGAGGGCGGTCGCGTTTTACGCGGTCACCAGCTTATCGCTGCTGACGGTTTCAGGGTTTTTGATTTTCTGGCTTTTGAATCGCGGCCTGGCGCCGCTGCGGGAGTTGGCGGCGGAAGCAGCCGGCGTTTCCGTGGATTCATGGAACTTCGTCCCTCCCCAACGTGCCCGCGTGGTCAGGGAGCTTGCCCCCCTCACGCTCGCACTGGAAACGGTGCTTACCGGCCTGGAGCGCTCCTTCATGCAGCAACGCCGGTTTGTCGGCGATGCCGCGCACGAACTCAAGACCGCGGTCGCGGTTTTGAAGTCTTCGCTGCAACTGCTCACTCTGAAGCAACGGACAGCGCTCGAGTATGAGCGCGGGATCGAACGCTGCCAGATGGATTGCGATCGCATAGAAGACGCGGTGGCCAAAATGCTCATCCTGGCGCGCCTGGAAACAAAGACAGAGTTGTCTTCGTCCAGCTTCGCTACCGATCTGGGCCAGACCCTGCACCAGGTCGCAGAGCAATTTGAATCCATGGCGGAGCTGAAGCGACTGCGTATCCTGGTGTCGGCTGAAGACACGGTGCTGGTCAACGTCGAGCCGGAGCAGTTGCAACTGCTATGCTCCAACCTCCTCTTGAATGCCTTGCAACACAGTCCTGCCGGCTCAGCAATCCGCGCCGTAGTGCAGCCGGGTGGAGAGCTCGCCGTCGAGGATGATGGCGACGGCATCGCACCCGAGGATCTGCCGCACGTCTTCGATCGTTTTTACCGCGGCGATCCCTCCCGCAGCCGCAACACCGGAGGAACCGGTCTGGGGCTCTCCATCTGCAAAGCAATCGTATCCCGGTCGCAGGGAACGATCGAGATCAAGAGCGAGTTAGGGATTGGAACCAGGGTGATGGTGCACTTTCCGGTTTCTTCGGTGCCTTCAGCTTCGATTAAGGTAGCTGTGCGAAATTGAAGGCGAGCTTGATAGGAGATCCGATGAGATCGAATTGCCTTCGCAATGCTTTGCAGACACTAGCCCTTTCCGCGTCGATTTTCCTGGCCGCCTCTGCTGCGCTGGCGCAGACGCCGTACAGCGTCCTGACCCGATGGACCATTGGCGGCGAGGGCGGCTGGGACTACCTCACCTCCGACCCTAAGGCACACCGCATCTATGTCACGCACGGACCGCGGGTCGAAGTGCTGGACACCGACTCGGGGAAGGTGGTGGGCAGCATCACCGGGCTGAAAGGCACCCACGGCGTGGCTCTCGACGATACCGGAAAGTACGGCTACGTCAGTGATGGAGGAGCCAATGTGGTGGTGGTCTTTGACCGCGCCACGTTGGCCACCGTGGCCTCAATCCCCGCAGGCACAAACCCGGACGGCATTGTCTTCGAACCGGTTACTAAAACCGTCTGGGCCTTTAACGGCCGCAGCAGCAGCGTCACCGTGATCGATACCGCGCAACGCAAAGTGGTGGCCACCATCCCACTCGACGGCAAGCCTGAGTTCCCGGTCGCGGACGGAACCGGCACGGTCTTCGATAACATCGAGAGCAAGAATGAGATCGTCCGCTTCGACGCGGCGGCCAAGAAAATTACCGCGACCTGGCCACTGGACAACTGCGACTCACCCTCCGGCCTCGCGATCGATCGTGCGGGGCGCAAGCTCTTCGCCGTGTGCGACGGAGGCAAGATGGCGGTGGTCGATGCCAACTCGGGAAAGACCGTGGCCAATCCACCCATCGGCGATGGTCCGGATGCCGCTCGCTACGATGCCAGGCGCAAGCTCGCCTTCGCTTCCAACGGCGGGGGAACGCTAACCATCATTGATGCCGGCAAAACCGATTACCCGGTCCTGCAGAATCTGGCTACGCAGCGCGGAGCCAGAACCATGACCCTCGACGAGCGCACGGGACGCATCTACTTGGCGACGGCCACATTCGGCGAGCGTCCCGCCCCGACGACGGCTAACCCGCATCCACGACCGGCGATTGTCCCCGGCAGCTTCACCATTCTGGTGGTCGGACAGAAGTGAGTCTGCTGCCTATGGTTCTGCGTCTTTCAGAAGCCATGCTAAGAACTTCTTTTCTAGTCCTCGCATTGTCCCTCGGCTTGTCGATGACAGCCGCGGCCTTTGCCCAGCAGACGGCTGCTGCCCCACCGGCCTCGACAACCCCGGCCTCGATAACGTTGGAGCAGGCCATCGCGCTGGCGCGTGCCAACGAGCCTGGCTTCGCCGCCGCGGCAGCCAATAAACGTGTCGCCGCGCTCAACCACTCCATCGCCCAAGCCGCGTTACTGCCCAATGTGAGTTACCACAACCAGGTCCTGTATACCCAACCCAATGGCGCGTTTAACGGCGCCGGGCCGGTAGGAAGCCAGTCTGCTCCCCGCTTCATCGCCAACAATGCGATTCGCGAGTATGCCAGCCAGGGCGTCGTCGTGGAGACATTCGGACTGCAACAACTGACCGCAGTCTCGCGCGCTTCCGCCGCGGATGCGGTTGCCGCCGCGGAGCTGGAGATTGCCCGTCGCGGACTGGTCAATACCGTGACCGGCCTCTTCTACCAGGCGCTGGCCGCTGACCACAAAGTAGGTGTGGCCCACCGCGCCGCCGGAGAAGCCGCCAGCTTTACCAACTTAACCCAACAGCGGGAGAGCGCCCGGGAAGCGGCGCACGCCGACGTAGTGAAGGCGCAGTTGCAGCAACAGCAGCGCGATCGCGATCTTGCCGATGCTCTGCTCGAGCAACAGAAAGCGCACTTGGATCTGGGTGTGCTCCTTTTTGCCGATCCTCGGACGGCTTACACGCTCGTGCCCGGCGCGGTTGTGCCGCTGCCGGCCCGGGCTGATGTGGATGCGGCCGCGATGAAGCTGAATCCGGAACTCCATCAGGCGCTGGCTTCGCTACGTGTCAGTTCGCTCGACGTGACCGCTGCACGGGCCGCCTATCTACCCGATCTTGCTCTCAACTTCACTTACGGGATCGATGCAGTGCAATTCGCCGTCAACGGGCGCGAAGGGGTTAAGAATCTTGGTTACTCCGCCGGCGCCACGCTCGACATTCCTGTTTGGGATTGGCTCTCGACGCAGCACCGCGTCCGCCAGAGCGAGATCATGCGCGAAGCCGCACATACCGCGCTTACGGCTACCCAGCGCCGGCTCATCGCCCAACTGGACGAGTCCTACGCCGAGGCCGCCACATCGCGGGATCAGTTGCAGTCCCTCGATCTGAGCGTGCAAACCGCGGCCGAGAGTCTGCGCCTTACGCGCCTGCGCTACACCGCGGGAGAATCTACGGTGCTGGAAGTAGTGGACGCACAAAACTCTTTGACCGCGGCGGAAATTGCACGCGAGGATGGAACCATCCGATACCAACTGGCTCTCACTAACCTGCAACTGCTGACAGGAGCGATCTGAGCCGTGACCAGAAATTCTTCACTGACCGGAGATCGATGGGTGCCCCATATCCGTGGTCGGTGGAAACTGCTCGGGAGAGCGCTTCTGTTAGGCGTCTCCCTGCTGGTTACCGCCTGTAGCAAATCTGCGGAGACTGCCCCCACTGCGGTCTACGTGCAGGCTGAGCATCCGGAACGGGGCGCCATCTCCGAGTCAATCACCGCGGACGCCACGCTGGCGCCCTTAGCCCAGGCCGCAATTTCTCCTAAGGTCACGGCGCCAGTAAAAAAGTTCTATGTCCAGCGCGGTTCTCACGTCAAAGCTGGTCAGCTTTTGGCCACGCTGGAAAACAGCGATCTCGAGGCTGCCGCACTCGACAGCAAGGGCGCCTACAACGCAGCTCAGGGTACCTACGACATCGCCACCGGAGCCACCGTGCCGGAAGACACCGTAAAGGCGCAGTTGGACCTCACCCAGGCAACCGCCAACCTGAACCTGGCGCAGAGCATTGTGGACAGCCGTACCCAACTCTTCTCTGAAGGAGCGATCCCGGGCCGCGACCTGGATACCGCCAAAGCAGCTCTGGTGCAGGCCCAGGCTGCTCATGAAATAGCCCAACAACATCTCGAAGCGGTACAGAAGGTCAGCCACAAGGCCGCCCTCGAGAGCGCGCAAGGACAACTCACCTCGGCCAAAGGCAAGTACCTCGGCGCCCAGGCCCAGCTCAGCTATACGGAGATTCGCAGCCCTATCTCCGGCGTGGTGACTGACCGTCCCCTCTTCGCTGGGGAAACGGCCGCCGCCGGCAGCCCCGTGATTACGGTAATGGATACCTCTGCGCTGCTGGCTAAGCTGCACCTCTCCCAGCTACAAGCACAACAGCTTTCGCTGGGGGCGGCAGCCACCATAACCGTTCCTGGGCTGGTCGATCCAGTGCCGGCCAAGGTTTCCCTCGTCAGCCCCGCGCTCGATCCGGGCAGCACGACGGTGGAGGTGTGGCTGCGGGTGGAGAATGCCAAGGGAACATTCAAAGCGGGCACGCCCGTACACACCACCATTACCGGCCGCTCCGCAGCCAATGCGCTGCTGATTCCGATAGAAGCGGTACAAACCGACCCCGATGGCGTAAGCAAATTCGTTTTGGTCATCAAGGCTGACGGAAGCGCCGAGAAACGCCCGGTAACTCTTGGCCTCCGCAACTCCGAATCGGCGCAAATCCTCAGCGGCCTCACCCCTGGCGATAACGTCATCACCAGCGGCGGATACGGGTTGGACCCTGGCACCAAAGTCAAGGTCGGCACCGCTCCCGCGGAAGCCGGAGGAGAGAAGGAGTGAAGGCCGGCACCGGCGACGAGGGGTCATTCTGGCTCGCGACCGCGGCCAAGCCCATCTTTTTCTTCCTGGCGATGCTAACGCTGGCCGGCATCTACATGGCGTTCCAGGTGCCGATCTCCGTCTTTCCCGAAACCAACTTTCCCCGCGTGGTCATTGGTGTGGACAACGGCGTCATGCCTGTGGAACAAATGCAGGTCACCATCACCAAGCCCATTGAAGATGCGGTCAACAGCGTTCCTGGCCTGCTTACCGTGCGCAGCAACACCAGCCGCGGCTCCGCCGAGGTAAGCCTCTTCTTCGATTGGAACGTTGATATGTTCCGCACCCTGCAGTTGACGGACGCAGCGCTGGCCAGAGTCTCCCAGTCGCTTCCCGCCACGGCGCGCATCACCACCAACCGTCTCACCTTCGCCACCTTTCCCATCCTCGGTTACGCCCTCACGGCGGATGATCGCGGTAAGGACACGGTCCCCCAAACCCGTCTGTGGGAGATAGCCACCTACGATCTGAAACCACCCCTCAACCGCGTCAATGGGGTAAGCACGGTACTGGTGCAGGGCGGCCAGATTCCCGAGTACCACATCGTGCCTAACCTCTCCAGGCTTCAAGCCGCCGGGGTAACCCTGCTCGAACTGGTGAATGCGGTCCAGGAATCGAACATCATCGATTCTCCCGGTCTTTACGAGGCGAACCATCAACTCATCCTCGGGCTGATTGGGGCCCAGGCGCACAACGCCGCCGAGCTAAGCAATCTGATTGTGAAGACCTCGCCTAATGGCGTGGCCATCCGCGTCGGCGATATCGGAACAGTAGAACCGTCGACCATGCCGGTGTATACCGCGGTCAGGTCAAACGGCAAACCCGCCGTGCTGCTCAACATCACCCGGCAGCCCTCGAGCAACACAGTTGCGGTTGCCAATGGGGTGGCAGCGGAAATGGCTCAACTGCAATCCAAGTTACCCGCCGGCGTTCATGTCGAACCTTTCTATGACCAGTCCGAGCTGGTGCGGGAGAGCATTCTCAGCGTCCGCGACGCTATTCTCATCGGCCTGGTGCTCGCTTGTATCATCCTGTTCCTTTTTCTCCATGACTGGACTTCTTCGCTCGTCGCCGGCCTGGTCATCCCGGTCACTGTCGCCGTGACCATTCTCTTTCTTCGCATCACTGGCCAGAGTTTTAACCTGATGACCCTGGGCGGTTTGGCCGCGGCTATCGGGCTGGTTATCGACGACGCGATCGTGGTGGTCGAAAACATCGCGGTGCATCGCGAAGCGGGTGAGTCGCGGACGGCTTCGGTGCGTAAAGCCATCCACGAGATCAGCCGGCCGCTGGTCTTTTCCACCATCACGCCGGTCATCGTATTTCTTCCCCTGGTCTCAGTCACCCAGGTTACGGGAAGCTTCTTCCGCGCCCTTGCCGTAACCATGACGGTTGCGTTGCTCACTTCCCTTCTGCTCGCCCTTACGTTCACCCCGGCGCTCTCTCTCAGGTTGGAGAAGAAGATTCACGCCGAGCCGGCGGTACTCGCAAAAGAAAAGCGAAGTGGCTTGCTCGCTGGCATTCAACAAAAAAGTGGAACCGCCTTCCGCCGTCTGCTCCATTATCATGAGCGCTCGCTGGAATGGTCATTTCAACGCCCGCTTGCGCTGGGGGTCATATGCGTGGTGCTCATCATCGCGGGCTACTTCAGCTATCGCGGCCTCGGCTCCGACCTGTTGCCGGAGATGGATGAGGGCGCATTTATCCTGGATTACTTTACCCCTGCGGGAACATCGTTGACCGAAACCAACCGTATTCTCGACCACGTGGATCAGATCCTGCACCGCATCCCCGAAGTATCGATCACCTCGCGCCGTACCGGCTTGCAGATGGGCCTGGCAGCGGTGACAGAAGCCAATACGGGTGACTTTACGGTTCGCCTGAAGACGGACCGTTCACGCGGCATCGATGAAGTGATTGCCGATGCTCGCCAACAGATCCATGCGGCCGAGCCATCGCTCGATATGGAGTTCACGCAGATTCTGCAGGATATGATTGGCGATCTCTCCAACTCGCCTGAACCCATCCAGATCAAGTTGTTTTCCAACGACCAGAATCTTTTGCTCACACTTGGTCCTCGCGTTCAGCAGGCCATCGCCAAAATTCCCGGAGTGGTGGATACCGAGAATGGTGTCGACAATACCATCAGCGGGCCCGCCACGAACTTCCAAATTGACCCCGTGGTTGCCGGGCGGCTCGGCTTTACGCCCACTGAAGTCGCCGAGGATGCAACGTCCATCCTCGATGGCCTGCCCACCAACGACCCTCTGATTGCAGGTGGCAGGCCTTACACCATCCGGGTGCGTTTGCCTGACGCCAATCGCGCTTCACTCGAAGCCATCGAGAACACGGTCTTCAACAGCAGCAGCGGGCACACTGCTACCTTGAGCGCTATGGCCACCGTGACTCAGCTGCCGCCACAAAACGAGATCCGCCGTGAGAACCTCCAACAGGTGATCCTGGTGAGCGGGCGCCTGGAAGGCTCCGATCTCGGTGGGACCATGAAGTCAGTCAAAGCTGCCGTGGACCGGCTGCAGCTTCCGTCCTCGGTTCGCGTAGAATACGGCGGTACTTACCAGGAGCAGCAACGTTCCTTTGCCGATCTGGCCCGCGTTCTTGTGCTGGCGCTTGCCTTGGTTTTCGGTGTGCTGCTGGCGGAGTTCCGCAATTTCGCTGCTCCGATTTCCATCCTGACCAGTTCCGTCCTCTCGCTCGCCGGCGTCGTATTCGCTTTGCTCATCACAGGCACCGGCTTCAATGTGGCCAGCTTCATGGGCCTCATCATGGTGATTGGGATTGTGGCCAAAAACGGCATCCTATTGCTGGATGCTGACGAGCAGCTGCGGGCCGGCGGAATGGATGCCCGGCAAGCTATGCTCCACGCGGCTGAGCGACGCAGGCGGCCCATCCTCATGACTGCCATCGCTACCATCTGCGGAATGTTTCCTCTTGCGCTGGCCCTGGGCGCCGGATCACAGATGTTGCAGCCCCTCGCCATCGCCGTGATCGGAGGGCTCTCGCTTTCGATTGTCCTCAGCCTGGTCGTTACCCCGGTGGTGTACTACCAACTAACCCGTCCCCGCCTGGCAACGTAGACGCGACCAAAAGCTGCCTACGAAGGGCACGGCTTCAAAGGCTGCGGAAAAAGTCCGCAGTGGGCAGGAAAGCAATACCGCAGGGGCTTCTAAAGAGGGTGTGTGAGAAGGGGAAGAGAAACAGCAGGTCCCTCTACTGCGCTACGCTCCGGTCGGGATGACAATTCTATTGTGCCCGCAAGCGCTTCAGTGAGAAATGCTTGGCCCCGCAATAGAGTTGTCATCCCGACCGGAGCGGACCCGGATTTCCTGCTACGCGGCACTAACCAACGGCCGCGCGTGCGGCTTTCAGTAAGGAAAGCCGCATGAACTTCGCCAACGCCACTAAGTTCAACAGGAAATCCGGGGTAGCGTAGTGGAGGGACCTGCTGTTTGTCTTCCCCCTCTCACAGCTCTCATTAGTCCTCGCCCAGAGTCGCACGGCCATGCCCTCAACGAGCGCACGACGAGAGCATTAGCCCCTGAGATACCTTCCTCATGCTTCGTCCGCTGGGAACTTATCCAAATTTAACGTCCAATTGGGCCATTTATGGGGTGGCTAAGCCTCCCTGGCGTACAGCCCTAAGCCCGGAGCCCGTTCATTTTGTGGTTGCGCTCCACCGCGGATGCAGTTACCTTAAACGGATACCGCTTTCGTTCCCGGTAGCAGGCAGTATTCGTCAGTGAACGCCTTCTCTGTCGAAGCGCGATCTTTCACTCGGACTCTCTCGGAATAGGCCTGTAACACCCTTCCAAGTCGAAGATAAGACCCTATATCACTCATCCGACCCCGGGTCTCAGAGGGTCTGGAGATATTTTGTTTTGCGCAGACTTTGGAGGTTGTCCTATGTCATCTAGTGCTATCCGCATTCGATCTTTCCCGCTACTTGCTCTGCTGCTTTCGCTGGTTCTCACCCCATTCGCCGGAGCACAAAACTTTCGTGGTGGCATCAACGGCGTCGTGACGGACCAGGCTGGCGCTGCCATCCCCGGCGCACAAGTTGAGATCACTGAAGACGCGACGGGTGTTACGCACACCTCTGTCTCCTCCAGTGCGGGCGAATATAGCTTCCCCGACCTTCCGCTCGGCCTCTATACCGTTTCCGCCACCTCCTCCGGCTTTGAAACACTCAAGGTTGAGAAGGTTCAGGTTTCCGCGGGAACTACCTATAGCCTGCCGATAAAGCTGGCGGTGGCGTCGCAAGCAACCACGGTTGAAGTGAGCGCCGCGGGCGTCGCGCTCGACACCACTTCGACCACCCAAACCACCGTTCTGCCCACCACGACCATTCAAGACACGCCGATGAATGGCCGTGACTTTACCCAGTTCATGCAGCTCACGCCAGGCTTTGCCGGCTACTCCGCAGGCGGGGGTGCGGGTATCGCCTCCGTGAACGGGACTCGATCGAACTCCGTGAATTGGCAAATCGAGGGCACAGATAACAACGACCTGTGGTGGAATATTCCAGCCGTCAATCAAGGCGGCGTGAACGGAATCGCCGGCATCGTGTTGCCGCTCGATGCCATCGATCAGTTTTCGTTCGTCACCAGCTCAAGCCCGGAAACCGGGCGCAACCCAGGTGGCACCGCGAACCTGGTAATCAAGTCTGGTACGAATCAGCTCCACGGCACAGGCTATTACTTCAACCGCAACGAGGCCCTGGCGGTGAATACTCCTTTTGCCAATGGCTCGCCGAAAAACGAGACGCGTTTTATCATTTATGGCGGTTCGGTGGGTGGCCCCATCTTCAAGAACAAGACCTTCTTCTTCGTGAACTACGAGCACAACAATTTCATTATCGGCAACCAGAGCCGGTCGACCGAGCCCTCCGCCGCATACCAGGCCGAGTCGGAAGGCGTGCTGGCGTATTACGGGATTCCGGTCAATTCCTTGTCCAGTACCCTGCTGGCCAATCTTTGGCCGGCTAACGCCCTCACCGGCGCTGCGCAGGCGAACAACTACTACAACACTTCGCCGCTCACCGGGCACAGCTTCAACGGAATCGTCAAGATTGATCAGAATTTCACCGACAAAGATCACTTATCGGTCAAGGCGTTCATGGGTCAGGGAAATCAGATCGCCCCCACCTCCTCTTTCTTGAGCCCTTACTATGAGGAAGCACCGATTCATGTGTACAACTACTCGATCGTCTACAACCGGGTTATTTCGCCCTCGATCGTGAACCAGCTCTTCTTAGGTGTGAACTACTACAACCAGGTATTTTCCGATGCGGATCACAGCTTCGATCCGGTCGCCCTCGGCCTCAACACCGGTGTCACGAAAGAAAGCCTGTCTGGTTCGCCGCGCATCAATATCTCCGCGGCCGGGGCAAGTTCGGGGCTGAGCGCAACCAATAACGGTTTCGATCCCGTCGGGGTCACGGTCGACTCCGGCCGCAATGACATTACCGGCCACATCGACGACGCGCTTTCCTGGACCAAGGGAACACATGAGTTTCGCTTCGGAGGAGAATATCGCCAGGCTCAAGTAGATGATTTCTACCAAAGCGGCCAGCGCGGCACTTTCACCTTTGATGGCTCCCAGGGCCCGTGGACGTACGGTATTCAAACGGCGAATGGCTCTGCTCCAGGCGCCACCCCTTGCGATGCGCTGGCAACCAGGAATTTGGGCACGACGGCGCCAGGATATACACCAAGTTCCAACTACGACAGCAACGTTCTTTCCCTGGCGGACTTCCTGGCCGGATGCTTCACCTCGCCGACCAACATCGTAGAAGGGGATCCCAAACGCCAGGTCTTTGAAAACACCTTCAGCCTTTTTGCCCAGGATGCATGGCAGGTTACCCATCGGTTGAATTTCAACTATGGATTGCGCTACGACTACAGCGGCCCCATCCACAGCGAATATCACGATCTGACCAGCTTCAATCCTAGCGCGCCGAACGGTATCGCCGTCGCGGGTGTGAATGAGCCCAACATTTATCAACAATATTGGAAGAGCTTCAGCCCCCGAGTAGGCTTTGCCTATCAACCTGAGGGTTACACCAACACCGTGGTCCGCGGCGGCTTTGGCATGTTCTTTGATGCGCCCTACATGGTCCCATTCCTCAATCTGCGCGGCACACAGAATGGCGGCCCTTATGGCGTGCAGGACAATCCAGCCGGTGTCAACCCCGTAGCCAGCGCCAATCCGCTGTCGGGGGTAAATATCTGGAGCCCCGGGCAGCTCATCTTCACCCCGCTGGCGGAAGCGATTGCCGGCGCCGGAGTCATCAATCTCTTTTCCGTGAACCCCAACTTCCGCCCGTCTTACACCTATAGCTATAACTTGAATATCCAGCAAAGCTTTGGGCCCAATGTCATCATGCAAATTGGATATGTTGGGACCGCCGCTCATCACCTGCTGGATGTTCGCGACATCAACCAGGCCGCTCTCGGTAGCGGCAACGTCAGTGTCGACGTCAACCAATACACTTATCAGCAGACAACGCGGCCTTACTTCAGCCAGTACCCCAACTATGCCGTCATTAACCAGGTTGAGAGCGAGGCTAACTCCAACTACAACTCGCTACAAGCGCTGGTCAGAACGACGAACTGGCACAATATCACTACCCAGATGACCTACACCTGGTCGCACAGTCTGGATGAAGAGACAGGGCTGATTCCCTATCTTCCACAGAACAGCTATAACCTTCACGGCGAATACGGAAACTCCGACTTCGACGTCACAAATACGTTCACGGCCTATGCCAGTTATGACGTGCCCGGGTCTTTGCATGGTCCCCAGTGGCTAAGCAATGGGTGGCAACTCCATTCGCTTTTGTCCTTTCACGGCGGCTTGCCGTTCAGTGTTACGGCTAGCCATGAAAACAGCGGAAACGGGGAGAGCGCCGATCGCGCCAACCAGATCGGCAACCCCTTTGCCGGAGTCAACCACAGCATCGTCAATGGCTCCGTGCAATGGTTTAATACAGCTGCATTTGAAGATCCGGCGTTGGGCACTTACGGCACAAGCGCACGTGGGGCCTACCGGAACCCAGGTTTTTCTGATGTCGACTTCTCCGTGTTCAAGAACACCAAAATCACGGAGCGGATGACCCTTCAATTGCGCGCGGAGATGTTCAACCTGTTCAACCGGATTAACCTCGCGCCAGCCGGCCAGCCTTCCACCAGCGACTCGGGCGGCACGATCGGCTCAACCTTTGGCACTTACTTCGGCGCGCCAGGCATCGGTCCGGGTGAGCCGTTCAATTGTCAGTTAGCGGGCAAAATTATCTTCTAGCTGATCAGCGCTCGACGTCCAACTGGTTCTCAATATCCCCTTCTGAGAGCCGTTTGAGGGCTTTCTCCAGCACCGGCGTGCTTGCTGTCTCCCGGTGCTGGGGTAAGGTCCGGATGTAATAAAACTCTCAAGTCAATCGGAATCCCGGGGTGTTGCCTTCCCCGCCCGCAGCTCGTCTAACAAGTGTTTGGTGTAGACGCCCGACCCCACTACGGTCGCTCCGTCCTTCATGATCATCGAGAGAGCTTCTTCGCCGCTCTTATCAATGGAAGTTACCTTATCAAGGTCCACGACGCATCGCCTGCCTGAGGAACAAGCCGTGGATGCTCTCCAACTGGAGATCAACTCGGCTACCGAGCACTTGGTCAGCCTGCCTTGAAGAATCCATCGGTCCTCCAAAGCACTCTCCACAACGGTGATTCTCAACATCTTCCTGGTTCCTTTTTAGAGCGGCCGCCGGTGCTCGACGGCGATTCCTCCGATCCTCTACTCACGCAGCCCAAGGGACGGCTGTATTTCTTCCCAGTGATTGGTGTACATGCAATCGGCGTGCCTAACGTGGAATGCCCAACGCGGAATGAAGGTGGGCCGGAATTTCTGCTTAGCTAGACAACGCCTGACTCAACAGGATCCGCCCATTTCATAAACAGGCGTGCCGCCAAATGGTTGGCATTCTGCCAGCCTGTTGGCACGATGCAGGGGATTGTTTTTTAAGCTTTTGGCGGCCGTGAAATTCCCAGCTTCTGCATGCGAAATTGCAGCGTGGGCCGCTTGATACCGAGCCGTGCAGCTGCACCATTGGGGCCGGCGAAGACCCAGTTGGTTTGCTCCAAAACCGACAGGATATGCCTCCGCTCCACTTCCTCAAGCGTGGCGAAGCCATTCCCATTCCCATTTCCCCCCTCTGGCGTGCGGGGTTTGAGATCACTGAGAGGGACCTTGAGCAGCGGACCCTTGGAAAGGATCACCGCTCGCTCGATGACGTTCTGTAGCTCCCGTATATTGCCCGGCCACGGGTAACGAACCAGCGCGTTCATGGTCTCAGACGAGATGGTGTCGATCTGTTTGGACATATTGAAAGCGAAGTATTGCGCGAAGTGCCGAACCAGGAACGGTATGTCCTCCGGACGCTCGCGCAAGGGCGGAACGTGAATGGGAAAGACGTTCAATCGATAAAACAGATCGGAGCGAAACTTCTGCTCTTCGACCATCGCATGCAAATCACGATTGGTCGCGGCAATAAGACGAGCGTTGCTGCGCAGGGTGCGCGAACCGCCCAAACGCTCGAACTCTTTCTCCTGCAGAACACGCAACAGCTTGGGCTGCAGGTCTAGGGGGATCTCGCCCACCTCATCCAGGAAGATAGTTCCTTGAGAGGCCAATTCAAAACGTCCAATCCGCTGTGTGACCGCGCCCGTGAATGCTCCTCTCTCATGCCCGAAGAGTTCGCTTTCCAGCAGTCCGGTGGGGATGGCCGCGCAGTTCAATTTGACAAACGGGTTGGCATGACGCTGGCTGAGATTATGGACCGCCCGGGCTATCAGTTCCTTGCCCGTCCCGGTCTCCCCATGAATCAGCACCGTAGACCCCGTCGGGGCGACTGCCTCGACCTGGCGCAGGACACGCCGCAGCACCGGGCTGTTGCCGATGATTTCCTGAAAATTCATTTCGCTGCGCAGTTCATCTTCAAAATAGAGCTTTTCCTGGGTGAGTTTGTCCTTGAGTTCGGTGATCTGACGGTAAGCAAAGGCGTTGTCGATGGCTACCGCAACCTGCCCGGAGATCTGCGACAAAAACTCCAGCTCCAGCTTATTAAAGGCATTTTTCTCAGTCCGCAACATGCAGAGGACGCCGAGCACCCGGGTGGCCCGGAGCAGGGGCAACATACATAACGTTTCTACCCCCGCTGCGGACGCGATTCTCTGGTCCAGGCCGGCCCTTTGTAACTGCCCGATATCCCCGATCCATGGCTTTCCGGAGCGAAACACCTGCCCGGCGGTTGCACCGTAAAGCGAAGCCGGCAAATCCCGGCCAGCCACAGAATTCCCGTCTGGAAAATCCACCGCGCACAATTGGAGCTCTTGGCCCTCCCTATCGGGCAGGATCAGAGCCACCCCATCCACCTGCAGTGCCTTTCGGATTCCAGGGGAGATGGACTGGAGAACATCGCGCAGTTCAAGGTTGGAGACCACGCTGTTGTTCAAGTCCAGAATCAGCCCCAGCTTGGTCCTTTCCTTCTCCAGCTGAACCCGCAGCTGCTGGGACCGGGCAAAGGTAAGCCGGTAATCGACGGACAGAGCTGCGTAGTGGCTTATGAGTCGAAGAAGACCGACGTCCTCCTCCGAGAAGGCATCCCGATCCTTGCGTCCAATACAGAGCGCGCCCAGCCGATGAAGTGCGGTGCTTAACGGAACCAGGCAAAGAGATTGATTGCCGCTTTCGCGAAAAAACCGGACCGCCTCAGAAAATCCTTGGCTTTCGTCGATCGCGGTTCGGTCGAGCGTGGGAAGAACCAGCGGCATCTCCTGCTCACAGATCGCTTGCCAAACCGCCTCCGGCCACTTGATAGCCGAATGATCTGTCGCCAGCTCGCATCCCTCACCGTCGACCACGTGGGTAGTGATCTGGCCTTCATGCAAGTGAATGAGGGCCGTCATGGCGCAATCCACCAGGACGCAAAGCTCAGCCGGCAGAGCGCGCAGTAGCTGTTCGTGATCGCTGTGCGTCTCCAGTTTTCTTGCGAAGCGCAGAACCTCCTCAACCTGCTCTGCACTGGGGGGCATGCCGTTCGACGGGTGAAGGTTCGTGGTGCGCGACCTCTGCATATCCGGCAGGACCAGCTCCTTTCCGCAGATGTTTCATAGATGACAATTGTGACGAGAAGTAGCAGCAATGGAGTGGCGACATTTGACGCCTACAGCATTTTCCGAGGGGCTTTTCCTCAGGAGAAGCCCACCTCGTGGTCCTTACTGTGCGGATTAGAAGTGAAAATGTTCTGATTCCGTTCTCACAGCGCCCGACCCTTCAGCAAGGTGCCAATAGGTTGACACCGGGTTAGCTTTGTTGGCACTGGTTCGCCGCGACGGGGTGACCTCGGGCCTGCCTTCCACACCAAAATACCCGTGCTATCAAGCACTTATCGAACGGCGACGGGGACAGACGGATATGGCACGAAAGTTGCACCAGCCACGATGAAAGTCCTCGAGTCGCCACGCGGCGCCGAGGCCCAAATGATTTCATTCTTGATCCTCGTGGGGGTGTGATGAATCTCGCCGAGCGCAGCGAACAATCTTCAAGTTTCCGGCTCGATGTTCCGCTGCATAGCCTTCTGACCAAACCTCAAACTCCCCTGCCCGGCTTGCAGCCGGTCGGGCAGCCGCAGCGGTTTCCAGACCCAGTTTTTCCACAGCATCCCGAGCTGTTGGGTCCGATTGACGAGAACTCCGACTGGAGTCCGCCCGATAAACGCCATTGGAAACCAGGCCAGATCTACCACGCCATGCAGGGCTGGCTGTTTCCTTATATCCGCTCCCGGGTCACGGCAGGCGACTTCCATCCACTCATCGCATATCTGTTCACGGAATTCAAATGCAATCTCGATTGCCATTACTGCTGGGCCTTCGACAATAAAGTAAAAGGGATGACGGAGGATACGGCCAAGCGATCGATCGATTGGCTTCACGGTACCGGCTGTCGCGTGCTCGCTTACATGGGGGGCGAACCGCTGTTGCGGCCGGACCTGATCCAGCGCATCACCTACTACGCGGCCAAGAAGGATTTTTGGATCTATCTCCCGACCAATGCCCGCCTGCTCCGCATCGACGTGATTGATAAATTGGCGGATGCTGGAATTTCCACTTTCAATATTGCTGTAGATGCGGTAGATATCAAACAGGGGCTTCCCAAGGCGCTGGTCCCCATTCGGAAACAATTCGACTACCTGGTTCGTAAACAATACGGGTACGGCTATTCAGTTTTTCTGAACATCAACATCTGCCGTAACAACCTCGACGATGTGCGGCAGCTGACAGAGATCGCTCATGACTGTGGCATCGCCACCGACTACCACATCAATGAGTCGCCTCTGCTGGAACAGGACGAGCATTTCAAGCACGCCGACAATAATGTTACGTACATCACCAAGGACGACTGGCCAGCGGTAGAAGAGACAATTCAGTGGTTGACAGAGAAGCAGGATAGCGGCTACAAAATGGTCAACTCCAATACTCGGCTTTGGCAGATGGTCGACTTTATGAAGGGTAATCACTTTCCCTGGAATTGCCGCGCCGGGCAGAATTCTATGATTATCCGCGTGGATGGAACGCTCGCCCCGTGCTTCCCGATGTACACCGCCAGCTACGACTGGGGCGTGGTGGGCAGTCATAAATTCGAGACCAAGCAGCTGGACCACCAGAAAGAAACATGCCAAACTCACTGCTTTTCCACCCTTAACCACATTCTTGGCTGGTGCTACAACGACCAACGGGTCATTAAGTATTTCTTCAAGCAGCTCGCACATGGATTCCAGGGAATGTCGGGACAGATGTAGCCCGAGGAAGTGTCCCTTCGGTCGCGTCTCGGCCGGCAACCGTGCACGAAGTCAACCCTAAGCAAGCGAAGAACAGGAGATCCCCCATGGCCGTAGTCGTGAACGAAATTGTTCAGACCGACTTCGAAGTAGAGATTCAAGCCCGCATTGATGCCGAACGGGCTCGTCTTCGAGCGCAAGCTGGATTAGCGCGCATGCGCGAGTTCAAGAAACCAGTGGAGCGCACCTTCACGGGGCCGGAACGCGACTACGTGACCATTCTCTTCGGGGGTCTTACCTGGAAACACGAAGAGATGATCAAGGCCGTCTTCCATGGCAGCGGCTACAAGTGTATGAACATTCCCACCCCCGAAGTCGCCGACTTCCAGGCGGGTAAGGAGTTCGGCAACAACGGCCAGTGCAACCCCACCTACTTCACCGTCGGCAACCTGGTCCGCTACTTGCAGAAGCTGGAGCAACAGGGAGAAACGCGCCAGCAGATCATCGACAACTACGTCTTCTTCACTGCCGGCTCCTGCGGCCCCTGCCGCTTCGGCATGTACGAGGCGGAGTATCGCTTCGCGCTGCAAAACTCCGGCTTCGAAGGCTTCCGGGTACTGCTCTTCCAGCAGACCGACGGCATTAAGGCCGCCAGTGGGGAGCCTGGACTGAAGTTCTCCGTCGACTTTGGCATGGGCATGCTCAATGCCCTCAACCTGGGTGATGTGATCAACGAGCTTGTGTACCAGGTTCGTCCGTTTGAGGTGAACAAGGGGGAGACCGACCGCGTGATTCGCGAATCAGTGAAAACGATGACCGACACCCTGCGCGACCGCAAACGTTGGCATATCCTCGAGGCCGCCCCGAAGTGGGCCAAGCCCTACATTGAAAAGAACAAGAAGATCGAAGGGCTGGGTTGCACTCTGGGAAAGATCGCCCACAACCTTTATGGCAAGGAATACGTGGGTGCTCTCCACACCTGCCGCGATAGCATCAACGGAATCGAAGTGGATCGCCTGCGGGTAAAGCCGGTGGTAAAGATCACGGGCGAGTTCTGGGCCCAGACAACCGAGGGAGATGGCAACTTCAACATGTTCGCTTTCCTGGAAAAGGAGGGCGCGCAAGTCCTGGTGGAACCAATCGCCACCTGGATCGCCTACATGATGCACGTGGCCAAGGAAGGCGCCAGAGCTCGTGCGAATGCAGAGGCTCCCTATCAAGATCCCAAGTGGTATGAAGTGAAAAAGCAGCTCGCCAACCGGCTGAAGGTATTCAAGAAGACGGGTGGGCTCAGCGCCGGCACCGTGATGTGGAACCATTTCTATCATCGGACCATTCGCCACATGGGGGACACAGCGCATCACCTGATTCCGCAAAAAGAGCTCGCCCGGCTGGCTCATCCCTTCTACCACCAGCTCGCGCGCGGCGGTGAAGGCCACATGGAAGTGGGCAAGAACGTCTACTACACCGTGAATCACCTCTGCCACATGGTGCTGGCGCTCAAGCCTTTTGGCTGCATGCCCTCGACGCAATCGGACGGTGTGCAATCGCGGGTGGTCAACAAATTCAAAGACATGATCTTCCTGCCCGTCGAAACTTCCGGCGAAGGCGAAGTCAATGCTCACAGCCGCGTGCAGATGGCGCTCGCCGAAGCCAAAGCCAAGGCTCGGGCGGAGTTTGACGGCGTCCTCAGCGAGACCGGGAGGACACTGGACGAACTCCGAGCCTATGTCGATGAGCATCCAGAGCTCAAGCATGCACTCTACAAGTTCCCCCATCGCCACGGTCTTGCGGGAACGGCAGCCCAGTTCGCCTGGCACGTGAACGACCTCATGAAAAAGGATCGAGCATACGCCCGGCGTCCCCGGGTCTCCGTGGCCAAAGCACAAGTAGCCTGACCGCTCATCGTTGTTGAAGCCAGCCTTTCAGGGGAGAGTGTATGCAGCGATTTCTGGTCGGTTTAGATGTTGGCTCCACCACGGTCAAGGCGATCGTGGTGGATGCCGCAACGGACAAAACCATCTGGCAGGACTACCAGCGTCACGAAACCAGGCAGCCGGAAAAGTGTCTCGAATTCCTCCGACGCATGGAGGCCGACACCGGCATCAGCCCGGAGAACACACGCATCTTCATCACTGGATCGGGAGGCGGCACCATCGCAGAGATGGTGGGCGCCAAATTTGTCCAGGAAGTGCACGCTGTCTCACTCGCCGTCGAGAAGCTCCATCCCGAGGTCTATTCGGTCATCGAGCTCGGCGGGCAGGATGCGAAGATCATCATCTTCAAAGATGATGCAGAGACTGGCCGGAAGAAAAAGATTCCCTCGATGAACGACAAGTGCGCCGGCGGCACGGGCGCAGTCATCGACAAGATCAACGCCAAGCTGAAGATCCCTGCGGCTGAACTTGCCAACCAGGCCTACCATGGCGTCAAGCTGCACAAAGTGGCCGGCAAGTGCGGTGTCTTTGCCGAAACTGATATCAACGGCCTGCAGAAGACGGGGACTCCCTCCCACGAGCTCATGGCATCGCTGTTCGAAGCCATCGTCCTTCAGAACTTGAGTGTGTTGACCCGCGGACACACATTGCGTCCCCATGTTCTGCTCCTCGGTGGTCCAAACGGATTCATCCAGGGCATGCGCGAAGCATGGCAGGTCAACATCCCTCGCATGTGGAAGGAGCGGAAGGTCGAAATTCCCGAGGGATCGAAGCCCGAGGACTTGATCAAGGTCCCGGAAAACGCACAGTACTTCGCCGCTCTCGGCGCAGTAGAGTACGGCAAAGACGAAGACCCGGAGATCGGCTGCTACCAGGGGATAGAGAAGCTTCTGTATTACATCGATTATGGCCGCGCCGAAGAAAAGGCACAGTCCGGTGGCAAAGGCCTGGTCACAGATAAGACTGAACTCGAACTCTTTCGCGAAGAATTCCGCAAGAAGAAGTTCACTCCAGCGGAATTTCTGCCCGGCCAGACGGTTTCCGGTTTTATCGGCATCGATGGGGGCTCTACCTCTACCAAGGCGGTCCTGCTCGGCAAGGGAGGCGAAATCCTTTGCAAGACTTACCAGCTTTCCAATGGCAATCCGATCCAGGATGGCATTGAGATGTTTGAAAAGCTGAACGAGCAGGTCGAGAGCAAAGGCGCCAAGCTGGAAGTTCTAGGGGTAGGAACCACCGGATATGCCAAAGACATCCTCAAGGATGTGCTGCACGCCGACGTTGCGTTGGTCGAAACCGTCGCACACACGGAATCCGCCCTCAAGTTCTATGAAGATCCTCACGTGATCATCGATGTCGGCGGCCAGGACATCAAACTCATCGTCCTTAAGGACGGCCGGGTTAAAGATTTCAAGCTGAATACGCAGTGCTCTGCTGGAAACGGGTACTTCCTGCAATCCACGGCAGAGGGCTTCGGCAAGAAGGTGGAGGAATTCGCGGATATCGCTTTCTCCGCCACATCGATGCCGTCCTTTGGATATGGCTGTGCCGTCTTCATGCAGTCCGATATTGTAAATTTCCAGCGACAGGGCTGGCGGGCCGAGGAGATTCTCGCCGGACTAGCCGATGTGCTGCCGAAAAATGTATTCCTCTACGTTGCCAGCATTCCCAACCTGGCTTCGCTGGGGTCGCGCTTCGTTCTGCAGGGCGGCACACAGAACAATCTGGCGGTGGTAAAGGCCGAAGTGGATTTCATCAAGTCCAGCTTCCGCGCCAAGGGCAAAGTGCCGGAGATTATCGTGCACGAGCACTGCGGCGAGTCGGGTGCGATCGGCGCCGCGCAAGAGGCCTTGCGTCTGTGGACCAACGGCAAGGAGACCACGTTTATCGGCTTGGAAGCGGTGGCCAACATTCGCTATCGCACCACGCGGAATGAAGACACACGCTGCTACTTCTGCAAGAACAATTGCCTGCGTACCTTTATCGACGTGGATGTGACAGCTGCCCAGCAGAGCCATGATCATGACCACTCATCGGCGCCTGCTCTGGTCACGCAACTGCCGAGCCTCGAACAAATCCAGGCCAATGCGGAAGGCCATGGTTCTTCCTGCAGCACAGGCAGCAGTAAAGGGTCGTTCAAGGCCAAGGTCGAACCGCTCATCCAGATCCAAATTTCTCCGGGATCGAGCAAGGTGGTGGAGCTTCCCAAGCCGGTCGACTTCCAGCCTAAGAAGACCAAGGTGCCTCTACGTGTCGGCGAACAACGGTTGATCATCGCCACCTGCGAAAAGGGCACGGTGGAAGATCTCGCGGACATGAAGGACATCAAGGCCGACATCGACAAGATAAAAGAGGCGAACCCGAACTTTGTCGATATCGCGGCGCGCGACGTCTTCCGTCATCGTCAGGTGGAGTTGGTTGCCGACGCTGTTCCCAGCACCAAGGGACTATTCATCGGCAAGGCGGTAAAAGAACGGGCAGTCTTAATGCAGAAGCGCAGCGAGTTTCGCATCGGCATGCCTCGGCTGCTCAATACCTACACCTATGCGCCGATGTTCAACGCCTACTTTGCGAGCTTAGGGCTCAAGGCTGAAAATCTCGTTTACTCCGATTACACGACGCCGGAGCTTTATCGCGCCGGGGCCAGCCGGGGCGCCATCGACCCCTGCTACCCATCAAAGATCGGCATTGCGCATGTCTATAACCTGATCACAACCAAGCACAGCAAGAAGCCGTTAAACGCCATCTGGTTCCCCATGTACGATCGGCTGCATACGCCGTTGGTCAACCTGACGGGCTCGAATGCATGCCCCACCGTGACCGCTACACCGGAGGTGGTGAAGGCCGCTTTCACCAAGGAGACTGAGATCTTCGCCGAGAACGGCATCAGCTACATCGATCCGATTTTGGACTTGCAAGATCAGAAGATTTGCGCCGACCAGATGTTCAAAGCGTGGGGGCCGGTGCTGGGTCTCTCTCGCGAGGAAAATGAGCGGGCCATCGAAGCCGGCTTCAAAGCCCTACTTGACTGCGAAGCGGAGATTCGCCGCCAGGCGCGGGAGACGCTTGATCAGCTGGAGCGTGAAGACCGGATTGGCATTGTGATGCTGGGCCGCGTTTACCACCATGACCCAGGCTTGAACCACGAGATCATGGAGGAGTTTCAGAAGCTCGGCTATCCTGTTTTCTCCCAGAGCACGCTGCCGATCGACGAGGACATACTCGATCGCCTCTTTGGCGACGAAGTGCGCGCCGGCCTCATCACCCATCCTCTGGACATTCAGGATGTGTGGAAGAACCGCTACTCGACCAGCACCAATCACAAGGTTTGGGCAGCGAAGTTTACCGCCCGCCATCCCAACCTCGTGGCACTGGAGGTTTCCAGCTTCAAGTGCGGACACGATGCGCCTATCTACGGCGTGATCGAAGGCATCATCGAGCAATCGGGAACGCCGTATTTCTCCTTCAAGGATCTGGATGAGAACAAGCCGTCGGGATCGATTCGCATCCGCGTGGAAACCATCGACTACTTCCTCCGCCGCTATCGCGAAGACATCGTCAAGCGTCGCGGCCTGGAAGTTGATATTGAAGCTCAGCTTGCTGCTTTCGAGCAGACTCTGAGGAACCAGTCCGCGGAGACCTTGGAAGCAGTAGCCGGCGACTAGACAGCTTGCGGAAAACTCTGGTTTTTGAAGGGTACGGGCTTCAGCCCGTACGTAACTGGTGTAAACAGGTCCGGCTTTAGCCGCTGAGGGGACTCATCTCATCCCTCTGCCGACTTTCTCCGCAAGCTGTAGAGCTAACCGCAACTTGGATTTGCGTATATACACTATCGGCCACTCGACGCGACCGATCGCAGACTTTATCGCGATGCTTAAAGCGCACGGCGTCGAGCGGCTTGTCGATGTGCGCACCGTACCTCACTCACGCCACAATCCGCAGTACGAGCGCAACGCGCTTTCCGAGGCGCTCCAGCGCGACCATCTGGGTTACACCCACATGCCCGGGCTTGGCGGGCTTCGGCATCCTCGTAAAGGCGCGATGACAAATCTGGGCTGGCGCAATTTGAGCTTTCGAGGATACGCCGATTACATGCAGACTCCAGAATTTGCAGGCCAACTGGAGGACCTGATTAAAATGGCGCGGCTGGAGCAAGTCGCGGTCATGTGTGCAGAGGCTGTCCCTTGGCGATGCCACCGCTCGCTCATAGCCGACGCCCTGTTAGCACGCGACGTTGAAGTAGCGGAGATTGCAAGCACTTCACAAATCAAGCCCTTCAGCTTGCATCCCTGGGCTCAGGTGAATGGAACGCAGGTGAGCTATCCGGGGTTGCCGCTGCAACCTTCTGAGCTTGAACGATAAACCCGCGGGCTGGACAACGGAAAGCATTCGAAGATCAACATCTTTAGAGGGCTCTTCGCTCTACATCGTTGACACGTCGTGGTTCTTGGCTGAAACCAATTCTGTAGGAGATCGATGCGGTGCATCGAGACACCGTGACAGGGCAGCCTAGTAACTACGAGTTAAATACCCCTTCATCCTCATCTTTTTCTGCTAAGGCCCATGGACGGCACAGGCAGGACGCTATAAGGTCATGGCAAAGATTCCGCTTCAGGATGCCGCGAAGCATGACGATTCCCCCTACAAAGTTGCTGAACGCTATCCATAGCTTCACTCAAGCTCGGTCTCTTTCAAATTTTAGGAGCCAACTATGCCCAAAAATGAAGTCAGCGACCCCATCACCGATCAGGAAATAGCCTTTGCCCGCCTGGTCCTCTCTGGCGCCATGACCGACCGTCATGCCGCCGAAGCCGTCGGCCTCAACCCCGACTCCGCCGCCTACACCAAAGCCAAGCCCCGTGTCCGCGCCTACATGCTTGAGCACCGCGCCGCCGTGCAGCAACAGCTCGTCCAGCAGGAGGCCGACCTGTCCCGGCAAGCCGTGGACGGACTGCGCCGCCGGAATCTGGACCGCGAAAAAGTACTGGACCGCCTCTGGGAAATCGCCAACCTCAGCCCCGACATGACCCGAGGCAGCATTACCGGACAGGTCAAGGCCCTCTCCATGATCGTGGCCATGCAAAACTTCATCCCCGACCGTCGCGCCATCTCTTCGGAGAAGAAATCCGCCCCTGCGACCACCCACCCGCAAATCGACGCCGCCGAATGGCATCGATATGCCACAACGAACGACCCGCAGCCAAGCCCAGCCCCCGGCCAACAAGAATATTCGTCTGACGTCCCCCCCAGTCCTGCCTGCCCCGGCGTGCCGTGGGAGCCCAAGCTCGCTCCCGGCTCGGGGGGAGAAGTGCCTCCGGACCCCATAGCTGCCCAAATTAGTGGGGAGAGATGAGGTTTTGGCTATGTAATTTGTTGAAAAGATTCGAGAGGAGTCAGAGCGAACGAAAGCGCCATCACGAAGCATATTGCGATCTGCGCCTTAATCAGCGACGACGCCTCCAGCCGAGGGAAAGAAACCGCAGGTCCCTCCACTTCGCTGCGCTACGGAATGAACGGTTAGCCACAGAATTGTCATTTGAGAGGTTGTGACTTTTTTGATCTTTGTGGTTTTGACACACCCAACCAGAGGATTTTTCAAACCTCCCCACAAAGCCGTCATCCTGAGAGGTTGTGACTTTTTTGATTTTCCGCGTTCTTGTCGCGCCCAACGAGACTGTTGTTTAAAACTCTAAACCTCCCACAAAGCCGTCATCCTGAGCGAAGCGCCACGCAGATCTATCGCTTAACAGAGGGTTTATGGCGCGCAGTCGAAGGACCCCGACGATGCTTGTTTGCCGCTGCTCTTCATAGCTTTCCGGCCACCAAAACCTAACAGAAATCAATAAAGCCGCAGCCTCCGAGCGCAGTGGAGGGACCTGCGGTTTCTCTGCCCGCCCCCCGCTAAGCTCCTAATCTCCAAAAGGACCCAAAAATATCAAATTTTACAAATGGCTGCCAGCTAAGCCGCCGCCGCGCACGTCGTCCTGACCCACTGACATTGCCGTGACAGGCAGCAATTCACCTCCCACCGTGGCTGCATAGACCTGATGCGCATTGCAAGAAACGATGGTGGGGCTTCCCCGGATTTCCTGTGGAGTTTGGTTGCGTTGGCGCACCTCATGCGGCTTTCCTTACTGAAAGCCGCACACGCAGCCGTTGGTGAGTGCCACGTGGCAGGAAATCCGGGTCGCCCGCCATTTTCCGCCCAGGTGCGCTCCAGCGAACCTGGGCACCCGTCCGGTTCGGCTGGGGTTTTGCTATGACACAGGCTCATTTCCCAGATCTCACGCAGCCTCTTTAGCGCTGAGGCAGCTCTCCCTAAATCGGCGTGATTACAGCTTCCTTCTTGGCGATCTTGTCGACGAATTCCTCGCCGGTGAAGAGGTGCTGGTTCACCAGCCGCGCCGGGGTGTGCGCCAACCACTCCGCGGCGGATATGTCCTGATACGTCCCAATCGGGAACATCTCCAGAAATAGCAGATCTTCCGTGCCCGTATTCTCGATGTAATGCGGACGAGACATCCTGATATACCCAACGTCCCCCGCCTGGAAGTCGAAGGTCCGCGCCTTCGCTCCTGCCACAAAGACCGTCATGCGCGCCTTCCCTCTCACGTAGTACTGCCACTCATCGGAGAGCGGATGCCAATGCAATTCGCGCATACCGCCAGGCTTCACGCGCACAATAGCCGCGGTGATATCCGTTGCCGGAAATTCCTTCTTCGACACGATGCGCACCTCGCCGCCCGCTGTCACCTTCGTAGGCGCCATCGTGCTCGCCCGGAAGACGTAATCGCCGTCGATCGCCCCCGTACCCTCCGCCGCCGCCTTCTGCTCCTCCTCCAGAGGACGCGGCAATTCGGCGGCGAAGATAAACAGCTCCTTCTTGGGAACTTTGTCGAAGGTCGAAGCCGGCACAGCGAAGTTCTTGGCCAGAACCTCTTTGGGCGTGTGCTTGAACCAATCGGTAAGCAGAAAGGTCTCGAACTCGTTGAAGCTTCCATCGTTGAAGACCAGCAGGAACATGGCTCCATCGGGTCCCAGCCCCTGGATCGAGTGCGGAATACCGCCTGGGAATAGCCACAAATCGCCCTTGGTCACGTCGTTGACGAAGCTGCGCCCTTGGGCATCGACCGCCGTGATGCGCGCATTGCCATAGATCATGAAGGCCCATTCGGCGCTGGTGTGCCAATGCAGCTCACGCACTCCACCCGAAACCAGGCGCATTTCCACGCCGGCTATGGACTTCGATATGGGTAATTCCCGCTCCGTTACCTGGCGCGTCCATCCGCCGTCTTCAATGCGTTTGTGGGCTAGGGAAAACGAATACTTGAAGGGCTCGACCGTCCCATTGTCCGTCTCCGGCGACCACACTGAGCTTGGATTCTCTTGATCGAGCGGAGTATTGATCTCTCCCGGCTGCTCCTCATTTGGTTGCGAGTGATCGTCCGACCGCACCTTCTGCGCTTTGGCTAGCGGCGCAATCGCAGCCGAAGCCAATGCAGCCCCCAAAAATTTGCGCCTCGAAACATCCTCAGACATAGCATCCCCCCGTTTAAGTCTAGCGGACCGTGCCCCATCACCAATGAAAGAGCGTCCCATCTTCCTTACGGTTCACCGGCAAGTACGCCCGCTGATACGGAAATCCCGCAGCCACATCTTCCCGGATGTCGACTCCGAGACCAGGCTCATCCCCGGGATACATGGAGCCGTCGCGGAAGGCATAAGCATGGGGAAAGGTCTCCTCCGTCTGCGCGTTATGCAGCATGTGTTCCTGAATGCCGAAGTTATTGATGGCGATGTCCAGATGCAGCGCCGCGGCCATGCACACCGGCGACATGTCGCTTGCCCCATGGGAGCCGGTACGCACATGGTAGATAGCGGCGAAGTCGGCCACCTTCTTCATGGCGGTAAGGCCGCCGCCGTGCACCACGCTCATGCGGATATAGTCGATCAGCTGCTCGCGCATCAGCTGCTCCGCGTCCCAAATGCTGTTGAACACCTCGCCCACCGCCAGCGGAGTCGTGGTATGACGGCGGATGAGTTGGAACCCATCCTGCAACTCGGCCGCAACCGGGTCTTCCAGCCAGAAAAGATGATAGGGTTCCAGCTCCTTGCCTAGGCGCGCTGCCTCGATGGGAGTGAGCCTATGGTGAACATCGTGGAGCAGCTCCAGATCGTCGCCCAGCGTTTTACGTAAAGCCTCAAAGAGCTTGGGAACATGGCGCAGATATTTTTCCGTCGACCATAAGCTCTCAGAAGGCAAGCCCCGTTCGGCCGGCTCATAGTACTTGTCATCCTTCGACACGCCATACGTCGACTTGAGCCCTGGGATTCCGCTTTGGGCGCGGATGGCGGTATACCCCATCTGCCGGTAGCGCTCCACCTCGTCGACCGTCTCCGCGATGTCGCGTCCGGTGGCGTGGGCATAAACCAGAACCTGGTTGCGGCTCTTGCCTCCGAGCAGGTTGTATACGGGGACGCCAAGCGCCTTGCCCTTGATGTCCCAGAGCGCCATGTCGATGGCCGCGATGGCGGTCATGGTCACCGGACCTCGCCGCCAGTAGGCTCCGCGGTAGAAATAATGCCAGATGTCTTCCGTCTGAAAAGGATCGCGCCCCACCAGGCAAGGCAGCAGATGATCCTCCAGGTAGCTGGCGACCGCCAGCTCGCGTCCGTTCAAAGTGGCGTCGCCCAGACCATAGATACCCTGGTCGGTTTCGATCTTCAAAGTTACGAAATTTCGCCCCGGACTGCAGACAATCAACTTTGCGCTGACAATTTTCATCTACTGATTGACTCCGCTGGCCAGAAATCCGCCGTCGATCACCAGGATCTCTCCGGTGACAAACGAGGCTGCATCCGAGACCAGGTAAATGGCGCCGCCGACCAGCTCATCCGTCTCTCCGAAGCGCTTCATGGGCGTACGCATCTTCAACTCGCGTCCCCGCTGGGTATGCAAAATCAGCTCGCGATTCAGCGCCGTGGGAAAGACTCCGGGAGCAATCGCATTCACGGTAATTCCGTGGGGGGCAAGTTCGATCGCCAGCGTCTTGGTCAGCGCTCCTACGCCCGCTTTGCTGACCCCGTAAGCGGCCACCTGGTTGAAGCCGACGAAGGTGGTGAGCGATGCGATGTTCAGGATCCTGCCGAAGCCCTGGCTGACCATCGTTCTGCCAAAGATCTGGCAGGACCGCCAGGTGCCGTTGAGGTTTATATCGATGACGCTGTTCCAGCCTTCCTCCGTACATTCCAGCGTGGGCGTCTTCAAGGTGATTCCGGCGGCGTTCACCAGGATGTCAACCTTCCTGAAGCTCTCCAGCACCTTCTGCTGCAGGGACTCGATGGAAGAGCGGTCGCGAATATCCACCGTGGCGCGCAGCGAGCGGCGTCCCAAGGCCTCAATCTCGCCCGCAACCTGCTGCGTTTCTTCCTGGCGGCGGGAGGAAGCCACCACGTCGGCTCCAGCCTCGGCAAGTCCTACGGCGATTGCCTTTCCCAGGCCTGATGTACCCCCAATGACAACTGCACATTTGCCCTTTAGATCGAACCGGCTGGAACCCAATGTTTACTCCAAGATGCGAACAAATTAGGATGATCCCGCAGCTTATCACGTGGGGCCGTACCAGGGGGCGGGACGAGTGCAGGATGAGCATGTGGGCCGGCGTTCTTTTCTGAAGGTCATGGGAGCCGTTGGCATGTCATCCACCCTGCTGTCGGAGGCCGCCTTTGGCCTCCATCCCGCGAGCGGGCCTATGATGGAGCAAGCTGCCGGAGCGGGCCCCGACGCGGGGGCAAAGCCAAAGTACTCGATCAAGTTTGGCGTAATCGGTCTGGATCACTATCACATTATGGGGATGACCGCCGCGGTCATCCGTGGTGGCGGCGAGCTGGTCTCCTTTTACTCCAACCTGCCGAAGGCCATCGCCGATTTCCAGAAGATGTATCCCAGTGCCCGGCTGGCCAGGAGCGAGGACGAAATTCTCGAAGACCCTTCACTCAAGCTGATCGCCGGCGCGCCGATTCCTCGGCTGCGCGCCCCGCTGGGCATCCGCGCCATGAAGCAAGGTAAGGACTTTTTGAGCGACAAGCCGGCGGTCACCACTTTGGAGCAGCTGGCGGAGGTGCGCAAGGTATCGGCGGAGACGGGCAAGATGTTTGCCATTATGTATTCCGAGCGGCTGGAAGTGCGCGCGGCCGTCCAGGCCGGCTACCTGATCAAGCAAGGCGCGATCGGCAAGGTGGTGCAGACGGTGAATATCGCTCCCCACAAGGTGAACGACATCAGCCGCCCCGATTGGTTTTGGGACCCGGCGGAATACGGTGGCATCCTCTGCGATATCGGATCCCACCAGGCGGACCAGTTCGTCTACTACACCGGCTCAACCACCGCCGAGGTGACGGCCTCGCAGATCGCCAATGTGAATCATCCCACGCATCCCAAGTTTCAGGATTTCGGCGACATGATGATGCATGGCGATGGCGGAGCCGGCTATGTGCGCGTGGATTGGTTTACCCCCAACGGCCTAAGCGTTTGGGGCGATGGACGTCTCTTCATCCTGGGCACCGAGGGTTACATTGAGCTGCGCAAGTACATCGATATTGCCGGCAAGCCGGGCGGGAATCATCTCTACATGGTGGACCAGAAGCAAGCGACCTATATGGATTGCAGCAAAGTGGAGCTGCCTTTCGGAGCCCAGTTTGTCTCCGACATCGTCAACCGGACCCATACCGGGCAGAACCAGGAACAGGCTCTGCTGGCCGCGGAGCTGGTGCTGAAGGCGCAGAAGAATGCCAAGGTTCTTGAATTTAAAGCCATGGCATGAGTTCACCTACCAACAAATCGAATCTTCGCTGGCTGGTTTGCGGCCTGCTGTTTCTGGCCACCACCATCAACTACATGGATCGGACGGCCCTGGGCCTGGTCGAGCCCTTGTTGAAGCACGTCCTCGGGGCCGATCAGAATATCGCCCTCTACAACCGGCGCTACAGCGACATCGTTAACTGTTTCATCTTTGCCTATGGCCTGGGGTTTCTGATTGCGGGCCGGGTGATCGATCGCATCGGCGTAAAAAAGGGATATGCCGCGTCTATCGCGGTATGGGCGCTCGCTTCGCTGAGCCATGTCTTTGCGCGCACACCGCTTGGCTTCGGGATGGCTCGTTTTGCGCTGGGCATCGGAGAGTCCGGCAACTTTCCTTCGGCGCTCAAAGCGACGGCTGATTGGTTTCCCGCCGAAGAGCGCGCGCTGGCCACAGGCATCTTCAATTCGGGAACCAGCGCTGGGGCGCTGATCGCTCCCATGATGATCCCCTTGGTGGCAGTCCGCTACGGCTGGCAGGCCGCCTTCTATACCACCAGCAGTCTCGGACTGATCTGGCTCATCGGCTGGCTGTTGTTTCCTTACAACCGCCTGCATCAGAAATACGGTTATACGACGAATAAATCGGTCGCCGCCCCGCCGGCTGCATACAAGTCCCTTCTGGTTAGCCCGAATACCTGGAGATTTGCGCTATCCAAGGGAACCACGGATGCGATCTGGTGGTTTTATCTTTTCTGGCTGCCCAAATACTTCAACGAGCGCTTTCATGTGGACATGCAGCACCTGGGCTTGCCGCTGATCATTGTGTACATCGGCGCCACGTTCGGCAGCATTTTTGGAGGTTGGCTGGCGGGCTTTTACATACGCCGCGGGCACTCCGTCCGCATGGGCAGAAGATTCGCCATGTTGATCTGTGCGCTTTGTGTCGTGCCGGTGGCTTTGGTTCCCTTTGTGCATCCCCTCTGGCAGGCAATCGCCCTGTTATGCCTGGCGGCGGCGGCGCACCAAGGCTGGTCTTCCAATCTGCTTTCCACGCCGTCGGATATGTTTCCGTCGAGCTCGGTAGGCACGGTAGTGGGGATCGGAGGAGCCGTGGGCGCCGCGGGCAGCGTGCTGTTTACATTTCTCGTGGGCTTGTTGTGGACCAACTATGCGCTGCTGATTTTCTTTGCCGCCGGTTCCATCTATGTGCTCACGCTCTTCGCCTTTCAATGGCGTGCTCCCGCGCCGCTCGCCGCCGAGCAGGTCTCTGCGGATTAGGATCCGGGGGCGTTGGTTCCCTCGCAAAGGATGGGTGCCCCACATCTCGCTCGTTTTTCGCGAGATGTGGGATACCACCGGCGTTTACCGGTAAGTGTGTCGGATGAATCAAGAGTCAGAGGGAAAGAACCGTGGTCTCCCACATCTCGCGAAAAACGAGCGAGATATGGGGCACCCGCCGGTCAGCTACTGGTTGAAAGCGAAGCGGAGATTTTCCCAATCTACAAAGGCACTGCAACTTCAGCCCCGGCGCGCTCCACTGACAAGTAGCCGGCATACAAGGTCGCGATCGTATCTTGCGCCAGGCCTATTCCCGAAAGGGGCTCGCGATCGTGGTAGATGCTCTCCATGAAGTCCTGGAATTCTTGCGGATACCCGTGCTGCCAACCTTCATCCGGCGCCGGCCTGCTCCAACCCTGTTTGGTGTTGGTTTTCTCTACGACATACACATCTTTCAGAATCTCTTCCCTGGGATTGAACGTCTCCAGCGCATTGATCGGGTTCAGATTGCATCGGGTACGGTGATTGTTACAAAACACCTCCAGCCAGTTGGCAACGCCGCCCAGGACCAGCTCCGATGAGAAAATATCCGCCACCATTCCGTCAGAAAAGGTGATGTGAATCTGCGCGTAGTCCTCAATGTCATCGTACCCGGTGCGGAGAAAGCCCTCGTCGCGATAGTTGGGGAGCCGGGTGATCTCATGTGTCCGAGCGCTCACCGTCGCCGGTCGAATCGGCTGCCCATCCCGCGCTTCGCCCTCGACCCGCTTCAAGTAAAGCGCTGCGCTCACCGGATGGCACCCCTTCCCCACCAGTGACCCGCCGCCTGAAAACTTCCAAATGCCGTAGTAAGGAGAGTGAGAACCGCTATGGGACTCCTCTCCCATAATGCGAAGTATCTGGCCCCCGCTCTTCTCGATGATCTCGCGTTCTTTTTGGATCGCTGGAGCATAGACCCAGTTCTCGGCATAGCAGACGCGCTTGCCGCTGGCCTTCGCCGCCGCAACGATGCGTCCGCAACTCGCCGTGGCCTCGGCAAGCATTTGCTCTTTGGAAAAGGAAGCCGCACCGTAGTATCCGGTGAAGGGTTTTTCAATGATGACGTGCTTGCCCAAAGCGAGAGCCTGCACCGCGAGCTCTTCGTGCGAGGAGGGCGGAGTGCAGAGATCCACCACGTCCACTGCGGCACAGAGATCGGCGAAAGTATCGAATGCGCGTATCCCCGTCTCCTTCGCAAAGGCGTCTCGCGCTTCCGGCGTCTTTGAGGTCACGCCTACTATCTCGACCGGCACTCCGTAGACCCGACGGATGGCATCCCAGTGAAATTTGGCTGCAAAACGCGAGCCCACGAACCCAACCCGAACCGACTTTTCCATACACATTCCTTGTAACACATCACTTGTTGTCGGAGCTTATGCTTGACCGTAATGAAAAAGGTGAGCTTCTCTGCGGGGGTTCGATCCCGCGTGCTGGCCATGACCGTTGCCCTGGCCTTTCTTACCTACATGGACCGGGTTTGCATCTCGGTGACCGCGCCTGCGATTGTTCGTGATCTGCGACTCACCACCATCCAGATGGGATTCGTCTTCAGCGCCTTTACAGCGGCCTATGCGCTGTTCGAAATACCCACCGGCTGGTGGGCTGACCGCATCGGTAGCCGTCGCGTCCTGACACGAATTGTTATCTGGTGGTCTGTCTTCACCGGGCTCACCGCGGCAGCTTGGGATTTCCCCTCATTGATTGCCCTGCGCGCCCTGTTTGGTGCCGGCGAAGCCGGTGCCTGGCCGACAGTCGCGCGCGCTTTGTCTCGCTGGTTCCCTGAGCAGGAGCGAGGCACCGCGCAGGGCATCTTCTTCATGGGCGCGCACCTGGGCGGCGGACTTACGCCACTCCTGGTGGCCGCCATCGCCAGCCGGATCGGATGGCGCGCTACTTTCCCCGTGCTCTCTGTATTCGGATTTGTTTGGGCTGCTTTCTGGTTCCGCTGGTACCGGGATGAACCACGCGATCATCCCTCCGTCTCGGCGGACGAGCTTGCCTGGATCGAAGGCGGAAGGCTTGCCGTGCCGGAGGAGCTGGGCAAAGCAAGCATGGTCCAAGCGGCCTTGAGAACACCGGGAATCTGGTTCCTGTGTGCGATGTATTTCACCCAGACCTACGGCTTCAATTTATATGTGACCTGGATGCCGACCTACCTGCAGCACGAAAAGCATTTGCACGGGACGGCGCTGGGCATTCTCGCCGGCTTGCCCCTGCTGCTAAGCGTTCCCGCGGATTTGTTGGGCGGCATCCTTACCGACTACCTTAGCCTGAGACTAGGGTTGCGGCGGGGTCGTTGCCTGGTTGGATTTGGCTCGTTGGCAGCGGCTGGAGTATTTCTCTTCTGCGGCTCGCTGGCGGGAGGAGAGCTCTCCGCTGTGCTAATCGCGCTGGCCGCTGCCTCGTCGAATTTTCTACTCGGAGCCAGTTGGGGCGCGTGCGCGGATATCGCGGGCAATCATGCCGCTACCATCAGCGCAGCCATGAACACCTCGGGGCAGATCGGCGGGGTCTTGAGCCCGATTGCCTTTGCCTTGCTGACCCGAACGAGTGCCTCCTGGGCGGGGCCGCTCTACCTGACCGCAGCCCTGTACATCGCCGGCGCGGCGTGTTGGTACTTTGTTCATCCCGAACGGCCCCTGGGGGCAACGGCGTGAGTGTGCTTCAGTGCGAGTGCCGGGGAACAACCTTGCGCACATCGTGATACTTCACTGCGAATTCCAGGCAGGCGCCGGTCTCCAGCTGCCCCACGTTCGACCGGTAAAATTCTTCCCAGGGCGAGTGGTTGGTTATTTCGGCCGGCTTGAGTTCCTTGCGCCGGGTTCTGATCTCCTCTTCTGACAGCAGCACATCCACCCGGCGGTGCGCCAGGTCGATTTTGATCTGATCGCCGGTCCTGAGGATCGCAAGGTTCCCGCCAATGGCTGATTCCGGAGAGATATTCAGAATCGATGGACTATCAGACGTGCCGCTTTGCCGGCCATCTCCCATACAGGGCAGCATGCGAATTCCCTGCCGGATGAGTCTGCCCGGCGGAGTCATGTTCACTACCTCAGCAGAGCCCGGATAGCCAACCGGTCCCGCTCCGCGAACCACCAGGATGGAATGCTCGTCGACGGCGAGCGAGGGATCTTCGATGCGCTTGCGGTAGTCTTCCGGTCCGTCGAAAACAACCGCCCGGGCGACAAAGCAATCTTCGTTGCCCGGCTCGGACAAGTACCGCCGCCTGAACTCGTCGCTGATGACCGAGGTCTTGACCAATGCGGAGGTGAAGAGGTTACCCGAAACGACCAGGAGACCCGCGTTCTGCTTCAGCGGATTGTCATAGGTCCGGATGACGTTGGTGTCGAGGCTGCGCGCGTCTTTGTAGTTTTCGCCGGCTGTCGCCCCGCTCACAGTCAACGCGTTGGTGCGAATTTTTCCGGCTTGCATCAGCTCGCCGAATATCGCGCCCACCCCGCCGGCGCGATGATAGGCCTCAGCAAGAAACTCTCCCGCCGGCTCCACGTTTGCCAGCAAGTGGATCTTGTGGCCAACCCGCTCCCAGTCGCGAATGTCCAGCTCGACGCCCACGTGGCGAGCAATGGCGATGATGTGCGGAGGACAATTGGTCGAGCCGCCGATCGCAGAATTGACCACGATCGCATTCTCGAAGGCTTCCCGGGTAAGAACCTTGCTGGGAGTGAGATCTTCCCTGACCATCTCCACGATTCTGCGGCCGGTCTGGTACGCCATCTTGGCCCTTTGCGCATAAGGGGCCGGGATGGTACCGCATCCGGGCAGAGACATGCCCAGGGCCTCTGCCAGCGAATTCATCGACAGCGCTGTTCCCATGGAGTTGCAGTGGCCTGCGCTGGGGATACCGGCCATCACCATATCCACCAGCTGTTGGCCGGTGATCAGGCCTTCCGCCAATTGACGGCGCGCTTCCCAAAGCACCATACCCGTGCCGCTCAGCTTGCCGTTCACATAGCTGTCGAGCATCGGTCCGCCCGACAGTACGATGGCGGGCAGATTCACCGTGGCCGCAGCCATCAGAGCCGCGGGAGTGGTCTTGTCGCATCCCGTAGTGAGCACCACGCCATCGAATGGATAGCCGGCCAGGATCTCAACCAAGCCAAGGTAGGCAAGGTTGCGGTCAAGGGCGGCGGTGGGGCGGCGGCCCGTCTCCTGCATGGGATGAGTAGGAAATTCGAAGGGCAGTCCCCCAGCATCGCGGATGCCCGCCTTCACCCGGTCGGCGAGGGTTACGTGGATCCGATTGCAAGGGACCAGCTCGCTGCCGCTTTGCGCGATGCCAATGACGGGCCGGCCGGACTGCAGTTCTTCACGGGTAATGCCGGAGTTGCCGTAGCGCTCCAGGTAGACTGCTGCTTCGCCCGGCTCTACCTGGTCGCCAAACCATATGTCGCTACGCAACTTGTGTTTCTCGCCCATTGCTCTAGTAACCCAGGTTCTTGTTGACTACATTTTCCAGCGGCTGCCCGTTGGCGAAGCGGCGATCCTGCTCCACGAAGAAGCGCATCGCCTGGTTGAGCCACTGTGCCGTATGATCCGCACAGTGGGGCGACAACAGTACGTTCTCCAGCTTGTACATGGGATCGCCCGGCGGCAGCGGCTCAACCTCGAAGACATCGAGCCCTGCACCCTTGATCCGCTTGGCCGTGAGGGCACGGACCATGGCTGCCTCGTCAATCACCGGGCCCCGCCCTACGTTGATCACCACCGCGGTTGGCTTCATAGCCGCGAACTGCGCATCGCTGATCATGTGATGGGTCTCCGGCGTAAGCGGGAGCGAGACCACAACATAGTCGCAGAGGCCGAGCATCTCCTCCAGATCTTCCGGCTTATAGAACTGATCGACCATCGGATCGGATCCCGGCGGAGCGTGTCTCTTGGTGGCCAGAACCCGCATGCCCATGGGATGGACCCGCTTGGCGACGGCGCGGCCAATGTCGCCATACCCCACAATGCCCGCGGTCTGGGTGTCAATTTCTTCCACATCAAATTGCTCCCACACTCCCGCCATCTGGTTGCGCAGCATACGGCGAAAATCCTTGGCGAAATAGAGGATCGCCGCCAGGGCGAACTCCCCCAACGACTGGCTGAAAACACCCCGGCCGTTGGTAAGCGGGACGTTGCTCGCAATCAGCTCCGGAAAGAGCACGTTGTCCAATCCTGCCGAGCGGGAATGCACCCAGCGGACGTCCTGGCACATGAGAAACACTTCCCGCAAAACCTTCTTGGGTCCCGACCAGGCAAGAATCACTACCGGGTCCTTCGCTGCGCTCGCAAAAGCCGCGGCCTCGCGGCCGACGATGTGCCGCAGGCCTTTCAGCATGCTTAGCTGCGGATCGTCTTCCTGGGCCAGCACCAACACCGTATGCTCGATACTCATGCGCTCCCTTCGCGCTCCTCCGGCTCGATTTACTACGGCCAACTAGAACTATAATCTCTCTCCCCGGTTTCGAGCCGGGGCAATACGAGGGCTGATACTATCATTTTCGAGCCATCTGCTTCTGCTCAGGAGATTGTCTTGAATCGGAAATTGCCTCGCCCTCTGCGCGGCGTTATCACGGCCATGGTTACGCCACTTCGTGAAGATCTTACTTTAGATGAGAAAGGTCTCGAGCAGCTCATCGAACACTTGATCGGCGGCGGGGTTCATGGCCTCTTTATTTTGGGCACCACGGGAGAGGCGCCGAACCTGCCCTACAATGTGCGCTCGGCGTTGATTGAACAAACTTGCAAACAAGTGGCCTCTCGCGTGCCGGTGATCGTCGGCATCACCGACACCTCTTACCAGGATGCTCTGCGCATGGCGGAAAAGTCTTATGAGTGCGGCGCGCTGGCCGTGGTGGCGGCGCCGCCTTATTACTATCAGGTTTCCCAGGGCGAACTATTGCAGTATTTCAAGAGGCTGGCAGCGGAAGTACCTTTGCCGTTGTTTCTCTACAACGCCCCCCTCAATACCCACCTCTCGCTTGAAATTGCGACGGTGATTGAGGCCGCCGGCGAGCCGAATATCGTAGGACTGAAGGACAGCGGCCTGAACATGGGTTATTTCCACGCGGTAAGAGAGGGCGTCAGGGCGTTGCCGGATTTCAGCCTGCTGGTAGGACCGGACGATCTCCTGGCAGAAGCCGTGCTGATGGGAGCTCACGGAGGCATGGCCGGCGGCTCTAATGTTTGGCCGCGGCTCTTCGTTGCCCTGTATGAGGCGGCGGCTGCTCAAGATGTGAGTCGCGTATTCGCGCTGCACCAGCAGGCAGTGCAATTTGATAACGCCATCTACCGCTCCGCGGACCATACCGCGAATCCACTACGCGGGCTAAAGTGTGCCTTATCGCTGATGGGAATATGCAGCGCCTACCTTACCCCGCCGCTTGGTTCCTATTCGAACAAAGAGCGCGAGCGCGTGCAGCAATATCTGCGCCAGGTGGATGTTTTCTCCATGCCAATGATTTCGGCCGCAACTTTCTGAGTTCAGTTCCTGGTTATCAGTTTTTGCTTAACTGAGGATCGAAGAGCAAGGGAAAAAACTGCCCCTCCATCTTGGCTCCGCTGGGAATAGAGGGAACACCCTCCAAGAGTGGATCGTCTGAAGCAGATCGAACTCCGTCCCTGAAAGCGTTGATCAACGTCGCGCGGCGCGGCCGATCCGAACGGTTGGCATAAGATCCATGCACCATAAGGGGATGGTGGAAGGTACATTGTCCGCGCTTCAATTCGATGGGAACGGGAACAAAGGCCTGCTTTTGTTCAGGGGTGAGAACAGTCATGATTTCATCCATTTTTCCCGTAAGACCGGTTACCGGCAGCAGCTTCCAGCGATGGCTTCCGGGAACATAGTAGAGGCACCCATTGTCGCGGTCGCTGTCGTCGAGCGCGATCCAGCAAGTAAGATGCGACATGGGTTCGGTGCGCGTCCAGTAAGAGTAATCCTGGTGCCAGGCCACTACGCCCCCGTGATGCGCGGGCTTACAAAAAAGCTGGTCATGCCAGAAGCGCACTGGTCCACCTAACAACTGCGATGCCGGCACCAGGAATGCCGGACTCCAGAGCACATCGTGGAAGGCAGGTCCGGTTCGCCACGCTCCCAGGGCATGGAAGAGAACCGCATTCGGATCCTTCGATTCGTTGGAGTGATACTCATGGAACAGGTAATTGGCGGGATGTGATTTCTTCATCAAGCCGGCTAGCTCGGCGCAAAGCAAATCGATTTGCCGATCATTAAGAACCTGAACTCCAGCGAGATATCCCTGCTCGTTGAACCCGGCTATCTGTTCCTGGGAAAGGCGGAATTTCTGCCATCCTTCCAAGTTCTCAGGCTGCTCGACAAAGTGGCCGATTGGTGCGTGCGCTGTAGACAGATCCATGGATATCCCATCCCCTCGGCCTTTCAGCTTATCTCATTTCTTGTTACGGCCGCCCGAACAGCAGTAAAGCATCGCTGGGGCTCTGCAGCTGGAGCACAAAGGCCTCGGCTCTTTTGTAGCCGCCTTCTACACCTCGAAAAGCGGCGACCTGATCCTGCAGGGCGTAATACCTGTCGGGCGTCTGGCTCGCGTGAGCATAGCAGGCAGCACGTTTAGCCGGTTCCGTTTCCGTGATATCGACATAGTGCGAGGGCGAGAATTGAAGGGTATCCTCACCATCGGAAACCTCATAATAGTAGAGAGCGAATTTGTGTTTTGACTGCCGCCATGCATCGTAAGTGAGCATGGTAATTGCGCGATGGTCGCGGTGGTTATCAATCGGCCATTGAGTAAAGATCACATCTGGCTTCTCGACCTCGATCAGCTTCGCGTACTCTTCATAGTGTGCGTTGTCCACCACGGCATGGCCGTTGATTTGTCCGGCGTAGGCCGGCCGTGCTTTGAGTATTTCGCACGCTTTTTTTGCCTCAGCGATCCTTGTGGACGCGCCGGTAGGAGGCCACGCTCCGTCGTTCAGGTAAAGCAGAACTACCTCATGGCCAAGATTGGTCAAGCGAGCGACGGTGCCACCACATCCGTATTCCGGATCGCCGGGATGTCCGCCCGCGACAATGACCTTCAGCTTCCGGCTTGGAGTCTCCTCGGCAGCCGCCCGAACTTCACCAACGGCTTCCCTTACTGGGGCGGCAAAGACTAACGCAGAAGCCAGACCTCCGGCGCCAATTAACCATTCCCGTCGCGTTATTCCCACCTGGCCACCTTCTTGTGTGTGGATTGGACTCAAGTCTTCTTTGTATCAAGTAAGCGGCGGTACCGCTACGCTGCCCGGGCACAGGGTGCCGGGTCTTACAGCAACAGTTACGCCCCCCCCGACTCTATGGCTCTAACTCGAGACTGAACCGTGCCTACAAAGGAGATGGCGGGGCTCCGAACCTGAACGGCACGTCGCAACCGGCGGTCGCTTCACCATCAAACCTCCTCTGTCCAGAGCAGAGAGTAGGAATATAATGGAGCGATTGGGCATAGCCATGATGCGATCGTGTCAAGCCCTATCAAAATGAATATCCGTTCCTCGCTATTTGAGGGTGAACTTTGCGCGTTTTGTTGGTACAATTCCGAAAGATCGGGTTTCGTATTTAGTGACATTTGTGTCAATTAGCTGACATCACTCCCCCCCGCGAGACCGTCGGCTTGTTGAATACCCGCTAATTCATGTCATGTGCAGCGCTAGTTAAGATCCTTCGCGAAGGATCTTACTGACGTCTCTGTAAGGTGGTTTGGGCCCTTCCCCCGGTGCTCGACTCTATCACCAGCTGGAACGCTGGCTGATTGAGGTCCAGCCAATTTTGACCGTTTCATGCGTGTGCTTGGGTAGGCGTCCCGCAGAGGGTGTGGTTCGTTTGGTGGCCTGTTGGCAAAGTATTTAGACACTTTTCATCTTACTGAGAACAATTTCCCTCCCCCAGAAGAGGTCCGTACTCTCCCGGACCGAGGACGCATGAAACAGTTTTCCGCTCGGGTTTGTCTCTGTTTGTCGCTGCTCGTGTACTGCAGCGTGGCCGCAATGGCCCAGGTGAATGTTTATACCAGGAGCTACGACAATGCACGGAGCGGTGCGAATCTGCAGGAAACAACCCTCACTCCGGCTAACGTAAACTCGACCAGCTTCGGAAAACTCTTCACTGTACACACAGACGGGGAAATTTTCGCACAGCCCCTGTATGTATCGAACCTGGCGATTGCCGGGGGCACGCACAACGTTGTCTTTGTGGCGAGCATGTTGAACACCGTCTACGCGATCGATGCCGACTCCGGCGCCGTGCTATGGTCGCAGAACTTTGGCTCACCCATCATCCCGCAGGATGTGGAGAACGATCAGAATATTAGCTGGGCGACGGGGCTCGGCATTTTGAGCACGCCGGTGATCGATCCAACCACCAATATCATGTATTTTGTCTCCGGCTCCCAACCGGCCGACGGGGCCCAGCAATACGCCTTCCATCTCAACGCAATTGAGATTGCAACGGGACTTCCGGTAAGCGGAAGTCCGGTGACGATCGCCGCCACCTATTCCACGGCCGATCTCAACACTCCGTTGGTGTTTAGCGCGCAAAAGCAGAATCCTCGTCCGGGGCTGGCGCTCGCCAACGGGAACGTCTACGTCGCATTCGCTTCCCACGAGGACCAGACGCCATACAACGGCTGGGTGCTGGCTTACAGCACGTCGACGCTGGCGCAAACTGCCGTTTACTCGGATACAACGTTAGGCACACAGGGCGGAATTTGGAATGCCGGGCAGGCGCCTTCGATCGACGCTGCCGGCAATCTCTACATTTCAACCGGCAACGGAAGTTTTGGCGCGACTCCCAACAAGCTGGAGCAGACCGGCAACAGCATCATCAAGTTATCGCCTAGCCTGGAACTGCTTGACTACTTCACCCCGTACAACACAGCCGTGATGAACTCAGGCGACATGGATTTGGGCTCGTCCGGCGTGCTGCTGATTCCCAACACCAATTATGTGCTGGGCGGCGGCAAGCAAGGGGTGCTCTACCTGGTCGACACCACCGCGATGGGAGAATTCAACGCCTCGAGCGACAATGTGCGCCAGGAGTTTCAGGCTGTCTACGGTGTCGGCACCAGTCACATCCATGGCGGGCCAATCTACTTCGACAGCGACGTAAACGGCCCCAGCACGTATGTTTGGGGTGAAAACGACGTACTGCGCGGCTTCCAATTTAATACCACCACCGGCCTTCTGACCACCACTCCCTTTGCCAAAAGTACGATGACCGCGCCGGCGACCAATAACGATGGGGCCATGCCGGGTGGATTTCTTGCCATCTCGGCAAACGGCAACAGTAACGGCATTCTATGGGCCTCGACGCCCTACAACGGCGACGCTGTACATAAGAATGTACAGGGCGTTCTGTACGCGTTCAATGCGGATACACTGAGCCTGCTATGGACCGATAAGACGAATGACGCGCGGGACGAAATCGGCATGTTCGCCAAATATGTCCCGCCGGTGGTGGCGAACGGCAAGGTCTACGTGCCCAACTTCGGGCCGGTGGGCAACACCGACGGTTCCGGCAACCTGGTTGCGTACGGCTTGCTTCCTGCGCTGACGGTGACGGCCAACAGCGCCAGCCGAGCCTATGGTGCGGCCAACCCAACCTTCAGCGGAACGGTGGCCGGGGCGCAAAACGGCGATACCTTTACGGAAAGCTTTGCCACCACGGCGACCACGACCAGCGCCGTCGGCAGCTATCCGATTGTGCCCTCTGTAACCGGTACAGACCTGGGCAACTACACCGTCACCATTGTGAATGGCGCCTTGACGGTGACCGGCGCCGCGACCACGACCACCTTGACGGTGCCGGGCAGCGCTGCTTATGGGGCTAATGTAACCCTGACGGCGACGGTAGCCTCCACCGCGGGCACGCCTGGTGGAACAGTGACCTTCTACAACGGCACGACCGCTTTGGGCACGGGCACGTTGAACGCCGGCGGCGTGGCCACGCTAACCACCAGCACGCTCCCCGGCGGTGCCGATAGCTTGACCGCAACTTATGGGGCGGCGGGCAACTTCGCCGCCAGCACGTCACCGTCCGCCAACATCGCGGTAAGCGGGGGATCGCAGACCATCACCTTCCCGGCCATTGCATCGCGAGCCTACGGGAGTACGCCCTTTGCTGTGACGGCGAGTTCCAGCTTAGGCAGCAGCTATCCAGTCACCATCACGGTAAAGTCTGGCCCGGCTACGATGGCCGGCGGCACAGTTGCCCTCACGGGCGTGGGCACCGTGGTGCTGCAGGCCACGCAAGCGGGCAATTCGGAATATGCCGCGGCGACGGCGACGCAGAGCTTCCAGGTAACGCCGGCGCCCACCACGACTACGCTAAACGCTCCGGGCAGCGCGGCTTCCGGTTCCAGCGTGACGTTGACGGCGACCGTGGCATCGTCCGCAGGCGTGCCGGCAGGGAGCGTGACCTTTATGAGCGGTTCCACTTCCCTCGGAGTGGGAACGCTGAACGGCAGCGGCGTGGCTACGCTCAGCACCGCTACGCTGCCCGCCGGAACGGATCTCGCCACCGCCAGTTATGCGGCCGCGGGAAATTTTGCCGGCAGCAGCTCAGCACCTGTGACGCTTACCATCGCCGCGCCAGTGGAGCCGACAGCTACCTTTACGGTGGCGGCGAATCCCACCTCGCTGACGGTTCAGGCAGGCGCGTCCGCAGCCACCACCCTGACCTTCACCCCCACTGGCGGCTATAGTGGGAAGATCACATTGAGTTGTACGAATTTGCCCACGAATGCCACTTGCACATTTGCCCAGGATCAGCTCACGCTGACTGGCAATAACCAGAGCATCAACCTGGGGCTTACGATCAACACAACTGCGCAAACGGCAGACAAGCGGGCGCCGCAAAGCCCGCTCAATCCGACACTGCTGGCCTTGGCCTTCTGGTGGCCCGGAGGACTGACCGGATTGACCGTCTTCCTACGCAAACGCAAGCTCCAGAAAACGCAACCAGCCTTACTGCTTCTCCTGCTGTTCGCCTGCACGGCCGCTTTAGCCGTTGGTCTATCGGGTTGTGGGATGAACGGAACCGCGAATAACGCATCCCCGAGCACCTCCCAGGTGAGCGTGGTGGCGACTGGAACTTCCGGGAGTGTGGTTTCGACCCAGACCGTAACTCTTGCCCTCAATATGATGCAGTAGGAAATCGCCGGCGGAATTTTCGCAAGCCGCCACAGCCAGATCTCAAGCGAAGGATTCGGGCGGGATTCTTGCAGGCAGAAGGCAATTCCAAGCACTGTTGGTAAGTGTTGCTGAACGTTAGCCGTAAGCCTTGCGGGTCTTACCATTCTGCTCGCTTTAAAACTAATGTGCGCCCTTGGGTAATGTGCTTTCTTGCCCTGCCTAAATGGTACAATTTGCTCGCAACGGTTATCGCTTCAGAATGTTTCGCAGTCCCCCCCAAAGAGCGTTCTGATCTCTCCCGGAAGATGTTCCGGTTTCCTCCCCCAGGGACACTTGGCACGCGTGTGGCCAAGCGATCTCGTTTGAATTGGGGGCGGCTCTGTGGCAAAGCATCTAGATCACTCACATCGGCTTCGGGCTCATGTGTGGGCTGCGGATCTGATCAATCGTTCCCAGCGTCCGGGACGCATGAAAAAAGTCTCTGGGCAAACGTGTCTAACGCTTTTGCTGCTGTTGTGTTTCAGCGCCGCGGCATTAGCCCAGGTAAATATCTATACCAGGAGCTATGACCTTGGGCGGACGGGCGCAAATTTGCAGGAGACGATTCTTACTCCGGCAAACGTAAACTCGAAAACCTTCGGCAAGCTCTTTACCGTCCCCACCGATGGGGAGGTCTACGCACAACCTTTGTACGTTTCGAACCTTGCGATTGCCGGCGGCACGCACAACGTTGTCTTCGTGGCCAGCATGCGGAACACTGTCTACGCGATTGATGCCGATAACGGCACAGTGTATTGGAGCCAGAACTTTGGCACACCCATTACGCCGCAGTGGGTCCAGAACGATCAGAATATTTCCTGGTATACCGGCCTGGGTATTTTGAGCACACCGGTTATCGATCCATCCACGAACATCATGTACTTCGTCTCTGCCTACCAATATGTGCAGAACAACAACGTGATTTACGCGGACCATCTCAACGCACTTGAGATTGCGACCGGTCTTCCAGTACTCGGAAGCCCGGTGAATATTACCGCGACTTACTCGACTCCGGATCTCACCACTCCGCTTACACTCGTCCCTCAGCGGGAGAATCAACGCCCGGGCTTGGCTCTTGCCAATGGGAACATCTACATTGCCTTCGGCTCGCACGACGACATACTGCCCTACCAAGGCTGGGTGTTAGCGTACAACAAGTCGACGCTGGCGCAGGTTGCGGTCTACGCCGACACGACCATTGGCTCAGAGGGCGGAATTTGGATGGCAGGACAGGCTCCTGCGATCGATAGCGCGGGAAATCTCTACGTTTCGACAGGCAATGGAAGCTCCGGCGTGACCCCGAACAAACTGGTACAGACCGGAGAAAGCATTATCAAATTATCGCCCACTCTGGAGCTTCTTGATTACTTCACACCCTACAACGCCGCTTCGTTGAGTGCAGGCGATATGGATTTGGCTTCGGCTGGAGTCATCCTGGTTCCGAATAGCAACTACGTGCTGGGTGGAGGCAAGGAAGGCGTGCTCTACCTTTTGAACACGAGTGACATGGGAGAGTTCAACGCCTCGAGCGACCATGTGCAGCAGGAGTTTCAGGCTATCTATGGCAAAGGAACCAGCCACATCCACGGCACAGCGTCGTACTTCGATAGCGACGCGAATGGCCCGACCATCTATATCTGGGGCGAGAACGATGTACTGCGCTCCTTTACTTATAACTCCACCACGGGACTTCTAAATGCTACGCCCTGGGCCACCAGTACGATGACAGCGCCGGTGACCAACAACGATGGCGCCATGCCCGGCGGCTTTACCTCGATCTCCGCGAACGGGAACAGCAACGGTATCGTATGGGCATCCACCCCGTATAACGGCAATGCTGCGGGCAACAACAATCCAACATTCCCAGGCGCTGGGCTGACGCAGGGCGTTCTGTACGCTTTCAACGCGGATACGCTGCAATTGCTGTGGTCGGATAAGACCAACGACGCGCGGGATGAAATCGGCTACTTTTCAAAATATTGTCCGCCCCTGGTAGCCAACGGAAAAATGTATGTGCCCAACTTTGGACCCGTGGGCACGACGAACGGTTCGGGATCTCTGGTTGTCTACGGCTTGCTTGAACCGCAGCTGACGGTGAACGTAGCCAACGCCACCATGACCGTTGGCGGATCGCTGCCGGTGCTGACGGGGTCAGTCTCAGGCCTGGAAAACGGCGACACCTTGGGCACGACCATCGTCGTAACCTACAGCACGACGGCGACCAGCAGTTCCCCGGCCGGTACCTATCCCATCACTGCCACGGTAACCGGTTCATCCGCCGGCAACTACCTGGTGGTAGTGGACGCGGGTACGCTTACCATCACGGGGGCAACACAACCGGTGCTGACCGTAACCGCCAACAATGCGACCCGTGTCTATGGCGCGGCCAACCCAACCTTTAGCGGAACGGTGACCGGGGCGCAGAATGGCAATACATTTACGGAAAGCTTTACCACCACGGCGACCACCACCAGCGCGGTGGGCAGCTATGCGATTGTGCCCTCGGTGGCCGGTACAAACCTGGGAAACTACACGGTCGACACTGTCGACGGCACATTGACGGTGACTGGCGCCGCGACCACTACTACATTGACGGCACCTGGCAGCGCTGCTTATGGAGCCAACGTAACTCTGACAGCAACGGTGAGCTCCACCGCCGGCACGCCTGGGGGAACCGTAACCTTCTATAGCGGGACCACCGCGCTGGGCACGGGTTCGTTGAACGGCAGCGGCGTAGCCTCGCTGAACACCACCGCGCTCCCCGGCGGCACCGATAACGTGACTGCAAGCTATGGGGCGGCGGGCAATTTTGCCTCGAGCACCTCATCGCCGAGCGGCATCACCATCAACCCGGCGACGCAGACCATTACCTTTCCCGCCATTGCATCCCGCGCTTATGGCAGCGCTCCCTTCGCGGTGACGGCCACTTCCAGTGCGGGCAAAAACTATCCGGTCACCATCAGCGTGCAATCCGGTCCAGCATCGATCGCTGGAGGCACCGTGACCCTCACCGGCGCAGGGACTGTCGTGCTGCAAGCGTCGCAGGCCGGGAACGCGGATTACTCCGCGGCCACGACGACCCAGAGCTTCCAGGTAACGCCGGCTACGTTGACCGTGAGCGCTAACAATGCGAGCCGCGCTTATGGCGCGGCAAACCCGGCCTTTACTGGGACCGTCACCGGCGCGGTGGGCAGCGACAGCTTTAGCGAGAGCTTTACCACCACAGCTACGTCTACCAGCAATGCGGGCAGCTATCCGATTGTGCCTTGGGCGACCGGTACAAACCTGGGCAGCTACAACGTCACCACTGTCAACGGGACGCTTACGGTGGCTGGGGCCTCGACTACAACCAGCTTGATTGCTCCACCCACCGCTGCTTATGGCGCCGGCGTAACCCTGACGGCCACAGTAGCGTCGACCGGGGGGACGCCCGGCGGAACCGTCACCTTCTATAGCGGATCCACGAGCCTGGGAGCCGGGACACTGAACGGCAGCGGAGTGGCCTCGCTAAGCACCACCACACTCCCGGTTGGGACCGACTCACTCACCGCTGCCTATACGGCAACGGGCAACTTCGCCGCCAGCACATCGCCTGCAAGCAGCATCACCGTGAATGTGGCATCGCAAACCATCAGCTTCTCAGCCATTGCATCGCGGACCTATGGCAGCGCGCCCTTTGCTGTAATTGCGAGTTCGAGCTTAGGCAACAGCTATCCGGTCACCATCACGGTACAGTCGGGTCCCGCAGTGATCAGTGGAGGCGTGTTAACCGTCACCGGTGTGGGTACGGTGGTGCTGCAAGCCGCGCAATCCGGCAATACGGACTATAGCGCGGCTACAGCAACCCAGAGCTTCCAGGTGACGCCTGCGCAGCTTACAGTCGTGGCCAATAACGCGACCCGCGCGTTCGACACCGCCAATCCGGCCTTTAACGGAACGGTGACCGGGGCGGTGGGCAGCGACAGCTTCAGCGAAAGCTTTACCACCACCGCTACCACTAGCAGCAATGTGGGCAGCTATCCGATTGTGCCGGCGGTGACTGGTCTAAAGCTAGCCAACTACACCGTCAGCATCGTAAACGGCACGCTTACGGTGAGTGCAGCGGCGACCACCACCACATTGAGCGCACCGGGCAGTGCGTCCTACGGCGCCAATGTAACGTTGACTGCTACAGTGACTTCCGCAGCGGGTGTGCCAGGGGGCATGGTTACGTTTTTGATCGGTTCCACCCCGCTCGGCGTGGGCACGGTTAACGCGGGTGGTGTGGCCACTCTCAGCACAGCGGCCCTCCCCGCAGGTAGCGATGCTGTCACGGCAAGCTATGCTGCACTGGGAAACTTTGCGGCCAGTGTTTCGGTGGCGACGGCGGTCACCGTCAATGGCGGATCGCAAACCATCACGTTCCCACCCGTCGGGTCGCACGTGTACGGCAGCGCGCCCTTCGCGGTGACAGCAAGTTCGAGCGCGGGCAGCAGTTATCCAGTCACTATTAGCGTGCAGTCCGGCCCAGCTTCGATTGCCGGCGGCATCGTCACCCTCACTGGCGCGGGCACGGTAGTATTGCGGGCCATACAAAGTGGCAATGCCGGCTACAGCGCGGCCAGTGCGACGCAGAGCTTTCAGGTAACACCCGCCCCATTGACGGTCGCGGCCAATAGCGCGACCCGGAGCTATGGCGCGGCCAATCCGGCTTTTAGCGGAACGCTAAGTAGCGCGGTGGGCGGCGACAGCTTTACGGAAAGCTTCGCCACTACAGCAACCACCAGCAGCAATATCGGCAGCTATCCAATTTCGCCTTCTGTAAGCGGCGCACAACTGGCCAACTACACCGTGACCACTGTGCCCGGCGAACTGACGGTGACTGCGGCAGCGACCACGACCAAACTAAGCGCACCGCCCAATGCCGCATCCGGGGCCAGCGTAACTTTGACCGCCACCGTGACCTCCAGCGCGGGCGTGCCTGCGGGAAGCGTGACCTTTTACAACGGGTCCACTTCGTTGGGTGTGGGGGCGCTGAACGGCGGCGTGGCCACCCTCAGCACCACCGCGCTCCCCGCCGGGACCGATACCGCCACCGCTACTTATGGGGCCGCGGGAAACTTTGCCGGCAGCAGCTCACCAGCAGTGGCGGTCACCATCAACGGGTTGCCATTGCAACCGACAGCTACCTATACGGTGGGCGCGAACCCCACCACGCTGACCATTGCGGCAGGGGCGACAGGAAAGACCACTCTCACCCTCACCCCGGCTGGCGGCTATAGTGGGACGATCGCATTGAGTTGTTCGAATCTGCCGGCCGATGCGAGTTGCACATTTGCCCAGACTCAGCTCACGTTGAGCGGTAACAACCAGAGCATCAATACCGGGCTCACGATCAATACGACTACGCAGCAAGCTAGTAAGGATGTACCGTCTCAAGCGCCGCAAAGCCCATTCAGCCCGGCCCTGTTTGCCTTGGTCTTCTGGTGCCCGGGCGGCCTGACCGGATTGGCGCTCGCAGTTGGCAAACGAAAGCTGGTCAAGACGCAGCGCCTCTGGCATCTTTGCCTGCTGCTTGCCGGCGCCTGGGCCCTTGTCGGCTTGTCAGGCTGTGGCATGAGCGGGTTTGTCGTGAAGGCAACACCGGCCACCGCGATGGTAACTGTCGTGGCTACCGGAACTTCCGGAACTGTAGTTACAACCCAGAGCGTCGTGCTTACGGTTAATATGACTACCATGACGTCGCAGTAGCCGGATGGCGTCAAGAGCGGAGTCTTACACGTTTGTGAAAGCGGCGACCGTTTTGCTTCGTGCGCACATGGTTTCGGAGCGGGTAGTGCAACCGAGCCTGAGGACCCCGTCCTGGGGGAAGTTTCGCCAGAAATCCGGCTTGGGCCAGGTGAGATCTGCGGTCCTGCTCGCTGGGATAGCGCTGGCCTCAGCTCTGTTCAGTGTTGCCCAGCAGGTCCAACAACACTACACGGTAGTGGATCTTGGCCCCTCCCTGGTGCGCACGCTTACCGACACTCCAGGGCTGAATAATCATGGTGACTTGGCCATCTGGCACTCGGAAACCGCCAGCCTGATGCCGGGCATCGTCTTTCACGGTAAGGAGACGATCTCTATCGACGGGGAAAAGAATTTCACCCTCGTCTACCCATCCGACATCAACGATCAGCTTACGGTAGTAGGAAGTCTTCAAGTACCACAGGACTTGCGCTTCACGCAGGCGTTCAAGTGGTCTGACAAGAAACTGGAACTGCTGAAATCGCTGGGAGGCGCGTATTCAACGGCCTCGGCTGTGAACGCGGCAGGAAGCGTGGTAGGGAGCGCGGAGATCGGCAGCGGCGAGAAACACGCAGTGTTGTGGAGGTCGAAACTGCCCCGCGATCTCGGACTCCTTGCCCAGGGAAACTACAGCCGAGCCCGCGACATAAATGATAAGAATGAGATTGTCGGGGAGGCGAATCTGGTTCCGAATGGTAAGCCTCAGGCTTTTCTTTGGCGAGCAGGCAAGATGCAGCAGCTGCCGAACCTACCCGGCGGCACCATCTGCAGTGCTCAGGCCATCAATAACAGCGGCGCAATCATCGGGTCCTGCGATCTGGCCAACGGCACGGGACACGGTGTGATCTGGAGAAACGGTTCCGTCGAGGACCTGGGCACGCTCGGCAACGAGGATTCGGCGACCACAGCCCTGGACATCAATGCCCTGGGGCAGGTGGTCGGCAGCTCAAACGACGACGATAAGCTCAGGGCGTTCCTATGGGAGAACGGCAAGATGATCAATCTGAATAAACTCATCGCGCCCAATTCCGGCTGGACGCTGCTGGTGGCATCGCGCATCAACGACAACGGCGAGATCGTAGGCCGGGGGTACTTTCACCGCACCATTCACGCATTTATGCTTCAGCCTGATCAAGCGATCCAGGGGAAGTGATTGGCAGACCGCTTCCAAGACTTTAAGCCAGAGTGGGATATGACAATCACGACTCTTTCCAGCCGCGAGTTCAATCACGATGCCAGCAGAGCCAAGAAGGCCGCTAAACAGGGCCCTGTTTTTATCACTGATCGCGGCCGCCCAGCCCACGTTCTACTCACGATAAAGGAATACCGGAAGATCACAAATAAGCAGGAAAACATCCTGGACCTGGCGATGCCGGATGCTGCCGAAGTCGAATTTGAGCCTCCTCGTTTGAGCGGCAATCTTCACCGTCCCGCAGGTCTCGGCTGATGTACCTAGACCGATTGGCAAACATCTATCCGCTTCGTGCGTGCGCATCGAACCTTATAGAATCATGGTTCCGGGCCCAGAGCGACTTCCAGGAGAAGCACACAGCCCGTGCCCACCAAGCGTCCCACCCTTCTCTATAGCCTCCTAGCCGGTCTTTTTGTCATCAGTCTGCTCTACCAGATCCGCTATCTGCCCGACCTTTTCCATCGGGAGACACTGCACTTCCCTTTCTTTTTTGTCGACGCCGGGAGCGACACGATCAGTTTCGTTACACCCGAGGCGGCCAGCTTTGGGATCCGCAACGGCGACCACCTGCTGGCCGTCAACGGAACGCCTTTTACCGGAACCGGCGTCCTGGGTCAGGCTTTCGAAAAGGCTAGGGCAGGTGTCCCCCTGGTGATGACGATTGTTGCGAAAGACGCCTCTTCGGGCGAGCAGCGAAGCATCGATTTGCCGGTTACCTCAACCGCCTTTTATTCCTGGAGTAATTTCAGTGATCAGGTGGTGGAGTTTCTGCTCCCGGGCTTGTCTCTGCTGCTCGGTTTCTGGGTGGCCTTTCGCCGTCCTCGGGATCCCATGGCCTGGCTGTTGCTGGCGCTCATGATGAGCTTTCCGAATATTTTGAAAACCTTCATTGTCGAGGGCTGGCCGCCGGGTTGGCGCGAAGCGGGTCTGCTCTATCAATTGATCCTGGAGGCCATCTTCCCGGTTGCCATTTACCTCTTCGGGCGCTTCTTTCCTGAACCTTTTCCGCAGGGCAGTCGATACGACTACACTTGGAGAGCCTTGCAGTGGTGCTGCGCACTTCCCTTCGCTCTCATTGCACTCACGGGGGTGATCATCACAATCGGCGGGGCAAGCGACTATCGATCGGTCAACGGTCTCTATAAGACCCTCAGATTTCTGAGAACACCGTCATTGATCTTGACGTTCGTCCTGGTGGGAAGCTTCTTCTCGGCCATGGGCATCAAGCTCGGCCTAAGCAAATCACCGGACGCCGCGCGAAGATTGCGCTTTCTATACTGGGGCGCGATCGTAGCCTTCAGCCCCGCTCTTTTGCCTTCGTTGTACGCGGCCTTTCAGGGCAAGTACGCCAGCGAAATTCTCCCCTCATGGTTCAATGCGCTCAGCGTGATTCCGCTCATCCTTTTTCCCCTCACGTTGACCTACGTCATCGTGGTGCAGAAGGCAATGGGAGTGGGTGTTGCTCTGCGCCAGGGGCTTCAGTACACGCTGGCCAGGGGCAGTATACGCGTGCTGCAGTTTATTGCCATGGGAGTGGTTATCGTTGCCGGGACTACCATGGCCGCAAACGCCAGCCACGACCGTCCGCAAAAAACCATCGTCATCCTGGCCGGAATCACGGCCTACTTCACTATCCGCAGGCTGGGGGACAACTTGCGCACCTGGGTCGATCGCCGTTTCTTCCGCGAGAGCTATAACGCGGAGAACGTGTTGACCGAGCTTAGCGACCAGGTGCGGTCCATGATTGAGCCTAAATCGCTGCTCGAGACCGTCGCGGCGCGCATCTCCGATACGTTGCATGTGCCGCAGGTAGCCGTGCTCCTGAGCGGGGACGGATTCTACCGGCCTGCATTCGCCGTGGGGTATGCCAGTCTTCCTGCAGTGGCCTTCCCCAGCAAAACTGGAACAGCGTTGGTGTTGAAGAGCCAGAAGGAGCCGGCCCGGGTGTTCTTGAACGACCGGCAATCCTGGCTTTACCGCGAGGAAGGGATCAGCGACGAAGAGCGAGGCAAACTGGCCGCGCTGCAGTCGGAACTGCTGCTCCCGCTGGCAGTGCGGGACAAACTTCTGGGTTTTATCTCGCTCGGCGCCAAGCGGTCGGAAGAACCATACACCGGCTCGGATGTGCGCCTGCTCAAGTCGGTGGCCACGCAGACTGGGTTGGCCCTGGAAAATGCGAACCTGCTGCAAACCGTCGCCGATGAGGTGGCGCAGCGCGAACGCCTGAACCGCGAAGTCGAAATTGCGCGCGAAGTGCAGGAACGGCTCTTTCCGCAGAAACTGCCAATCATCTGGGGTCTCGATTATGCCGGTCACTGCCGGCCTGCCCTGGGCGTCGGCGGCGACTACTACGACTTTCTTGCTCTGCCCGAGGGAAAGCTTGGCATCGCGATCGGCGATGTCTCTGGCAAAGGAATTGCCGCAGCCTTGATGATGGCCAGCCTGCAGGCATCGTTGCGCGGTGAAGCCACCCGTGCCCCGGAGAACCTGGCAGCCGCTGTGAGCAGCATTAATCGCCTGGTGTACGAGGCCTCCTCGTCGAATCGGTACGCGACTTTCTTCTATGGCCAGTACGATCCGGCCCAAGGCAGATTCGATTACGTCAACGCGGGTCATAATCCTCCCATGCTTTTTCATGGCGCCGGGGAGAACACTACGGTCACCCGCCTGGAACCTGGTGGAACGGTGATCGGCCTTCTGGAGAGCAGCCGTTACGAGCAAGGCTCGGTGCGGCTCGGCCCCGGTGATGTCCTCATAGCTTTCACCGACGGGATCAGCGAGGCTATGGATCCGAATGACGAAGAATGGGGTGAGGACCGTCTGATCGACGCCATTCGCGGGTGCTCAATCTCATCCGCGCAGCAACTGCTGGAGTGCGTCTTCGATGCGGCCACGAGATTTGCCGGGACCGCCCCACAGCACGACGATATGACCCTGGTGGTGGTCCGTGCATTCTCTGCGTAATGTGCTAAGGTCTCTCACTTACCGCCGGCAGCGAGGCGAGCAGCGCTCCCAGGTCCCTCTTGAGATACGAGATTCTGGCCCGAACGTCCTGCAGCATGGCGCCGCGATCTTCGAAGTCGTCGATGCTGAGTTTCAGGTTTTCGGAGGGCTGACTGGTAAGGTGATCGATTTTTTCCGTACTCGACAGGGAGTCGATTCGGTCCACCTGAACCCAGGTTTGCAGCAATTCCTGCTTGCGGGTGATACCGGTCTGCGCGGTGGGACTGGGTTCGTTCAGGAAGATCCATATGGTCTCCGGATAGCGGCTATTGGGCAGAGTGGGACGGTCGAAAAACTCGGCCAGCATGTTGGATTCGAAATCGAATCGTCTGCTCTTGCCTCGCTCCTCGCGAATTCCAGCCAGGGCAAGTGCGGACGCAAGTGTCCCGGCGCCGATACCAACACCGGCCGCCGGCTTGGTGAGATTCGATGAAAGCTGAAGGCCGGAGCTGGTAGCGCCGAGAGTTCCGCCTACGATTACGCCCAGCAGGTTTGCCCGGCTCACCGCGCGGTCGCGGCGGTCCGCCAGAAATCCACGCACCTCATTGGAGCGCGCAATCTCATTATCGATCTGGGCTATCGTGGCATCGACTTGAAGGGACGCCGCCATCACTTGTTCGGAAATGCGCTGATGCAGCCAAAGGATTTGCCACCGGTCCGCGGAAGGATTGGTTGATAGCTTTCGCAACTGGCTTAGTTCGGAGGAAACGTTTATGAGTTGAGCCGTGCTCTCTGACCGGCCCGGCTGGGCTGATCTGGATTCGACCGTCTGTGCTGAGGCGGCTACGGTGATAGCCGCCAACGCCAACAGGTGCAGGCTGGAAGCAAGGCTCATGCCGATTATGATGACACGCCGATGCGGGGCGGGTTGGGCGCTCTTCATGGTTGCAGGGTCACAATCGAGCAGCCAACGGGCGGACCCTCCGGCTGGGAACGGGTTTGCCGGCAAGAACGGCGCGGATAGCTTCTTCGAGGTCAGGGTGCGTCGCTTGCGGCCGCTCGGTGCCCAGGGCTAAGTGCTTACTTTGCCAGGCGCTGAACTTCGGGAATTTATCGGTTGGAAATGGGACAATCCGACGCGGCAAAGAAGAGAACGCCCGTGCTCCCGGGGCGCGAGATCAGCGACAGGGCGTCCGTTCACGTCGACAGCTAACGGTCCGGTGAGGGCGCCGCCCATCGCTTGACGCTAGCAACGATGCACGGATGAGCATGGTCATCTGGATGCCCTCCGGTGAGGCCGCGGGGCCGCGCTCCATCATACCGCCGTTTAGCTTTCAAAGACCGCCAAACGATTCGCGTTGCAGATTAAGTATTGAGCATAAATCGCTGTAATTGCATAAGTTACTAGCTGCTTGTGTTTGCGGCGCCCGAGACTGCCTTTGAAGGCGTCCCCGGGGCAACAAAGAAGTCCGGCGCCCCTCCACTCAAGCCGCCTTTGTACACGCGAAATTAGCATCCGCCAGTAGCCAGCCTCTGTTATCGTCTCTCGCAGTTCATTGCCATACCATGCAGCGCCAACGAGGTGATCTATGCCATGCGACCCGGTGGAGTTAAAACACGTACCACTCTTTGCCTTGCTCGACGATGATGAAATTGCCGTCCTGGCCGCCCAGGTCGATCTCAAAACATTTGCTCCCCGGCAGCGCATCTACAAAATGGGTGATCCCGGCAAGCACGCGTACATTCTGCTTGCCGGCAACGTGCAGGTCACGACGGTCGACGAAGATCACCAGGAGGTTCTGGTCGACCAACCTGGCCATGGGCAGTTTTTCGGCTTCGCTTCCATGCTGGAGCAAACACCGCACCAGACAAGCGCCCTGGCCATCCAAGAAACCACGTGCGTGGAGATCAGCCGCGACGACATTTCTACCCTGCTGCAGCGCAAACCCCTGGCCGGAATGGATATGCTGACGGTACTTGGCCAGCAATTTCACGCGTCGCAGCAACTGGTGCGGATTCGCGCCAACCGGAATGCCAACGACGTGATCGAGGAGGAATACACTTTCGGCGAACATATCGCCGATAAGGTCGCCAGTTTTGGAGGCTCATGGGCCTTCATCATCCTCTTCGCAATCGTGCTGATCGTCTACACCTGCGTCAACGTCGCCCTGCGAGGCCGGGCGTGGGATCCGTACCCCTTCATCCTGCTTAATCTCTTCCTATCCATGCTGGCCGCCATCCAGGCGCCGGTCATCATGATGAGCCAGAACCGGCAGGACAAAAAGGACCGTCTGCGCAGCGAGCTGGACTTCGACGTGAACCGCCGCGCCGAAGCTGAGATCCAAAACCTCTCCCGCAAGCTGAACCTGGTCACCGACAAGCTCTGCGACCTCGATGACCTGCTCCGCGAGCGGCTACCGTCGGGAGCAGGTGCAACCCCCATGAGCTAGGGGCTGTGAAATACTTGGTCTATTGGAATCCAAATCCCGACTGCCGTTGGCATAGGATGAGTGCGCAAGAGAGCAGGCGGATCGAGAGTCCTGGCGGGGCGTTTACCCCTCAGCCCGTCGGTCCAAAGGACTTTGCGGCAGCGATCCTCTTCCTGGGCGGCGGCCCGCAGCCGCGCTGTACCACCGATCACTTGATCCTCATCGATGGAGGACTGACGGAGGACTTTCTGAGATGAGTCCAGAAGACCGGCGGGCGATGATTGCCATCGATCTTGGCGCCGAAAGCTGTCGTGTTTCCCTGCTCCGCTGGCGCGATGGTCAACCACAGATTGAGCTGGTTCACCGCCATGCCAATGGGCCAATCAACTTGCATGGCGAGCTGCACTGGGATCTGAAGCAGATTACCCAGCAGGTCGACATCGGTCTGCGAAAAAGCGCGGAAATCGCGAGCGAAGGCGTGCGCTCGATCGCAGTCGATGGTTGGGCGGTTGACTACGTTCGCTTGAATCAACGGGGCGAAGCCATCGCCGATCCTTTCTGCTATCGGGATGAACGCACCGTTCCTGCGCAGGCAGAGGTGTTCCAGCTGATTTCGCCGCAGCGGCTTTGGTCCATTACCGGCATCGGGATGGGCCGCCTCAATACGCTCTACCAGCTTTTCGCAGAAGCAGAGGAGCTGCGCGACAAGCCATGGGTGAATCTGCCCGAGTACATGCTGCATCGCCTTGGCGGTCGCGCCGTATCGGAATATACCAATGCAACCCACACCCAACTGGTCGATGCGGAGAAGCGTGCCTGGTCGCCGGAGATTTTCGCAGCGACGGGTCTGGTACAGGCGGCAGCGCCTCCGCTCGTTCCGCCCGGCACCATCGTGGGCAAGTTGACGGGAGATCACCTCAACATGCGCGCCCTGGAGGGTGTGGAATTGATCGCGCCCGCCTGTCACGACACTGCGTCGGCCATCGCCAGCATTCCTGACAGCGGAGACGACTGGGTATACATCAGCTCCGGTACGTGGTCTCTCGTTGGCACGCTGCTCAACGAGCCGATTATCGGAGAACAATCGACGGCATCGGACTTCAACAATATGGGGGCCGTTGGCGGCCGTATTTGTTTTCATAAAGGCGTCAACGCGATGTGGCTGTTACGGCAGTGTATGACCGAGTGGGCTCCGGAGATCGATTGGACCGTGCCTGAGCTTATTCAAGCGGCTGGGCATCTCCCCGCCCCTGCTTATCTGCTGGATGTTGACGACCCGGACTTGCTGTTGCCGGGAGAGATGCCTTCACGTATCAATCGGCAACTCACGCAGCGCGGATTGCAGAGGTTTGAAGAGGGGGCGGAAGCTGCACCGAGGATGGTAAATCTCATCCTCCACAGCCTGGCCGCCAAGTATGGAGAAATTGTGAGCAGTCTTGCACGCATCACGGGAAAGAAGTTCAAACGAATTTACATCGTCGGCGGTGGCAGCCGTAATAGCCTTCTCAACCGGCTGACGGCCAGCGCGACCGGCCTCGAAGTACGCTGCGGCGCAGTGGAAAGCTCAACCGTGGGCAACTTCGCTGTGCAACTCGCCGCTCAGGAAAAGGCCGGTGTGGATGCGATAGCCGTAGCCCGCTGGGCGCAGCGACTCTCCTCCGGAAACATTTAAACGCCAATCCATATCTCGCTCGTTTTGACCGCTGAGAGTCAAAGGGAAAGCGCAGTGGTATCCCACATCTCGCGAAAAACGAGCGAGATATGGGGCCCACCCGTCTTTTGCTCGGAGGGAGAGAGGACAGTCTGGATGCCCACGATCAGTACTAACAACGCGAAGATGATATGTCTCGATTGCTTTTCCTAGATCCTGTCCGGATCCTGGTGGTCGATAACGTAAAAGCGTTCGAGGGCTCGGCCCGTCTTTTTCGGCCCACGTACGCTGAGGCGAACGTGGGGCACCCGTCCAGAGGGAAAGATCCATCCAGGGGGAAAGATCCATCCAAAAGGAAAGATCGGTTCAAGTTCAAAAGGAGAGATCGGTCCAAGGGGGAGAGATCTGTCGAAAGGAAAGAGTTCGTCCAGGGAAAGAAATTGGTTCAGAGGTAGAGAGACCGGAGCCCCGGTACTAACAAACGCGCACGAAGGGAAATTGTAACAGTTGCGCTACTTTCTCCAGTTGGTTGGACACGTGTCCGATGCCGATGGCGCAATGATGTGCCGGGCCGTGTGAACTCCAGCTCTCAACGAATTTGCGCGCGCCTAGAGGGAAGCGATACCGGCTGTTGGTGTTACCGATAGCAAGGTTCGCACCAGCTACGCTCTCGCCTTCAGCCACCAGGAGCATGAACCCAGCGTCCTTCTCCTCAACCACACTGAGCAGAGTTACGGGCCCATGCTTCACCGACATCTCGACCGAAAGCCCAGCGCCCACCTTCCCGTGATACACACGCAAGGGGCGAACCTTGATCTTGTCCTGGGCGATACCGATGTGGCCTGGTCCATCATGACCCATCAACACCAGGTCCTGCGCAAAATCCATCGCGTAATACTCGGTGAACGAACCGCCAAAGCCAAGCAAATCCATGATCTTCATAGCGATCACATTCTTCACTTCATACTCGCCCGCAACCGGCACTCCATGCCCTGTGAGCATGGAGGCGCCCAGAATGATGGAGCTCATCGTGTCTTCATTCTCCGCTACCCCAGTGCCCTTCTGGTAGTAGGCGAGCAGGTCGATATCTTTCTCCTCCAGCAGCTCATCGAGCGCGATTGAGGTTCGTGCTGCGCGCGCCAACTCTGCTTGAGAACAGTCTTCGCCTACTTCGAAAAACTCACGGAAGACTTTGATCCTGGCATTCACCGCTTCATCGGAGAGACCGCGGCGCAGTGCAGTGAGTTCGTCGAGTTCAAGCATCTCGATGTGTAGATCGAACCGGCCGCTCACCTGCGCCAGATCGGTCGCGATATCGAGCATGCCGCCATAGTAGTGACCCATCAGGCCAAGGCGGCTGTGCGCCAGGGTGTTTACCGCCTCGGCAGCGCGCAACCACGCCTCTATTTCATCCCAGCACATAGGATCGTCATGGAGCATGCCGGTCACCTGGTGGAAAGGGATCTCCAACCGGCGTAGAACATTAGCAATCTCCGGCACCGGGCAGGCGCTGCAGTAGGCCAGCCACTCACCGGTCATCGCGGTGCGGTCTTGCATGGCGTTGAATTTTTCGTAGTCAATGGCTGCAGAAGGCTGCAGGTTGAGCAGAATCACCGGCAGCTTGGCGCGCTTGATGATGGGAAGGACCGTAGAGGAAAGCGCATAGGTGGTGACATAGACCAGCAGCAGGTCGAGATCCTGCGTCCTGCACAGATGGCCGGCTGCTAGAGATTTCTCCGGCGTATCCACCAGGCCTAGATTGACAATCGTCCGCTGGCCGCCGGCGATCTTTTGCTCGAGCGTTTGCAGATACCCGATGAGCCGCTGTTCGAGGCCTGCGAATTGGCTCCAATACGCATCAAGGCCTATTCCGGCGACGCCCACTCGAAGCCGCCTGGGAGTACTCTTCATACCATCTTCCCTTTGTTGCCACCAGCTTACAGCACCCAACCCGTCAAGGCCGATGCTTGACAGGGGTTTTCGTCTGACAGATTATCGGATGGCTTAGCAAATCGAGCACCGGGAGATCCGTGCTGAACGGGATGTCAAGACGATCCTTCTGTAAAGCACTGGCCATCAGTGCTGTCACCAGTTCCGCGCTGGGGCAGGATAAGGTGGCTACCACCGGCACGGCGACGGAGTGGTCTTACTCGAGCGGGAAGCAATATTCTGACCCGTTTAATCAAGTCGACGTGGACGTGATCGTAACCACTCCCCAGGGCCACGAAGAACGCGTGCCCGCGTTTTGGGCGGGTGGCTCCATCTGGCGCGTGCGCTACGCTCCCCCTGTGCCAGGAACATACCGGCTTCGTTCTGTATGCAGTGACACCGCCAACAAGGATCTCCACAATGTCACCTCGGTACTGAACGCAGAAGCCTACACGGGAGAGAACCCGCACTACAAAAATGGGGTCCTCAAAGTTGCGCCGGACCGGCGCCACTTCGAATATGCCAACGGCACTCCTTTTTTCTGGCTCGGGGACACGTGGTGGATGGGTCTGTGTAAACGCCTGCGCTGGCCGGATGATTTTGAAACCTTGACTGCCGACCGCGTGCAGAAGGGTTTTACGGTGGTACAGATCGTGGCCGGACTTTATCCCGACATGGAACCCTACGATCCACGTGGAGCCAACGAGGCGGGATATCCGTGGGAACCTGATTTCGCCCGCATCAATCCGGCGTACTTCGATATGGCCGACGTGCGCATTCAGTACCTGGCGGACCATGGTCTCGCCGCCTGCGTGGTGGGATTTTGGGGCTACTTCATCCCCCGCATGGGGATGGCCAAGGTCAAGCAGCATTGGCGCTACCTGGTGGCTCGTTGGGGCGCCTACCCGGTCTTCTGGTGTCTCGCCGGAGAAGGCACCATGCCCTACTACCTTTCGAAGACCAAGGAGCAGGATGCGGAGACGCAGAAGCAGGGCCTAACCGAGCTCGCGGGCTATGTGCGCACCATCGATGCCCATCATCACCCCATCACCATCCATCCCTCCAGTAGCGCGCGGCTGTGCGTGACTGACCCTTCGCTGCTCGATTTCGATATGCTGCAGACCGGCCACAACGACCGGCAGAGTGTGCCCAACACGATTGAGAAGGTGCAAGCCTCGCTCGCGGCCAGCCCACAGATGCCGGTGCTGATCGGGGAAGTCTGTTACGAAGGCATTCAGGAGGCAAGCCGCCAGGAGGTGCAGCGCTTCATGTTCTGGAGCGCGATCCTGAGCGGCACTGGTGGACACACGTACGGAGCCAACGGCATCTGGCAAGTGAATACTCCACAGCACCCCTACGGGCTGTCTCCGCACGGCCACTCCTGGGGTGGTCCTCCCTGGAATGTAGCAGCGCAACTGCCCGGCTCCGGCCAACTCGGGATGGCCAAGAAACTACTCATGCGCTATTCCTGGTGGAAACTTGAAGCGAAGCCGGAGATGATCGAGCCTCACTGGACCAAAGGAGACTACTGGCAGCCCTTCGCCGGTCAAATTCCCGGCGAAGCCGCCATCGCGTTCTGCCCCGCATTCACCAAACCTGCGGTCTTCCACCAACTCGAAGGCGGCGTGCATAAGGCGTTCTTCTTTAATCCGGCTAACGGGAACGAGCAGCCGATCGGCGACGTTACGCCCGATGCCGACGGCACATGGAAAGTACCGGAGATTCCCATCTTTCAGGATTGGGTGATCGTGGTTGAGCAGAAAGCATGAGCGGCGAAAACTCATCCCACCCATTTCGGGTCGCGCTCTCTGCCGACTTTTGTGACCAGCAAGGGAAGCCCATCTTTCCGGATCTGGGCTTGTCGCTGCTCGACGCCGTACCCGCGATCTCGTATGAATTTCTGCGCGAAAATCGCGCGGAATATGCTCCCGAGCAATTGGAGAACTACGACGTCGTGATTTCCCTTAGACCAAGGGTCACGGAACAGTCTCTCAAAAAAGCCTCTCGGCTATGCGCTGTCGGCCGCTGCGGCGTTGGCTACGACAACGTCGATCTGGAGGCCTGCACGGAAAACGGGACCGCGGTGTACATAACACCGGCCGGCGTTATCCGCCCGGTCGGCGAATCCATCGTGCTTCTCATGTTGGCGCTCTCCCACAACCTCATCGTGAAAGATCGGTTGGTGCGCCAGGGTCAATGGACGCAAAGTACAGTTCGCCTTGGCCGTGAACCGCGTCAGCGAGTGGTTGGGACGATCGGGCTGGGCAATATTGCCGCAGAAGCTATCCGCCTGCTCAAGGTGTTTGACGTGGCAAGGTTTCTTGCCTTTGATCCCTACGCAGCGGGCGAACGGGCTTCTCACCTCGGAGTGGAGATGGTCTCGCTCGAAGAGCTTCTGCGCTCATCGGACTATGTGTTGGTCAATTGCCCACTCACCCCCGAGACTCGTGGATTGCTGGGCAAGCCGCAATTCGCTCTGATGAAGCCGGATGCGGTCATCATCAACACGGCGCGCGGGCCGATCATCAACGAGGCCGCCTTGATAGACGCTCTGCAGAGCGGTCGAATCCGGGGCGCCGCCCTCGACGTCTTCGAAAAGGAACCACTCAGCGCTGATTCCCCGCTCATAGCCATGGACAATGTCATCCTGACTTCGCACTCCATCGCATGGAGCGAGGAGTTGTTCCGCGATATGGGGAGGATCGACTGCGAGGGTGCGCTGGCCGTCTATCACGGTGAGGCCCCTCAGCATGTGGTCAATCCTCAGGTGCTGACGCGCCCTGCCTTTCTCGAGAAACTTGAAAAATACAAAGCTGCCTTTGCAGCAAGAGAGGGACTTCGATGAACCGCTTTCGCCAGCGTCTGCAGCAGGGGGACGTACTCCTGGGCCAGATGGTCCTGGAGTTGTTCACTCCGGGCATCGGCCCTATGCTTGCCGCGTGCGGGATGGATTTCGTGATCTTCGACATGGAGCATGGGCGTTGCGATATCACTCTGCTGGCGGAAATGATTGCGTCCTGCCGGGGCAGCGAAATCTTTCCCATCGCACGTGTTCCTGATGTTGGATATGCTCCGCTTTCGCGCGTTCTGGATGTGGGCGCTCGCGGCGCCATGGTGCCGCGCGTAGAAACCAAACAGCAGGCGGAAGATATCGTGAGCCAGCTCAAATACGCGCCAAGGGGCAGACGCGGTGTTGCGCTGGGCATCGCTCACGATCTTTATCGGGTAGGGACGGCGGAATTCTTTGCCCAAACCAATGAAGAAATCGCCGTGATCCTGCTGTTGGAAACGGAAACTGCTTTCCAAAACCTGGAGGAGATCGTAAGCGTTCCCGGCATCGACGTTGCCTGGGTGGGGCATTACGATCTGACCGTCTCGTTGGGCATCCCGGCGCAATTTGAGCATCCGCGATTTCTGGCCGCTATGGACGCGTTGGTCGCTGCATGCCGCCGGCATGGCGTTGCTCCGGGTTTTCTTCCATCTTCACCCGACTTAGCGGTGCATTGGATCGGCAAAGGCTTCCGTGCCATAAGTCTGGGCAGCGACATTGGGGTATATCTCGATGGCGTCCGCAGGTTTCGTGACCATGTGGCTCAAAGAAAAGGTTGAAGGACGAAATCCGCCCCCCCAAAATACCGGCGGCAGCTTGCTGGTGATCAACGGCTTCACCAGCGGAGGTATCATACCTCTCGATACAGAAATCCTGAACCCTCATAAGCTGCACATTCGAAGAACCTTGGTGGCGGGACGCTGGACGATACTGCAAGTAACTTGCTGAGCGGTCCTGCGCTGTATGTAATCAGTTCGTCCACTGGGAGTTGCTGGCCAACAGAATGGCGAACTCAGGCTATATTCCCGATGACGCGTCGTTCGGAGCCTACACCTTCCAGGTATTGAGCTCGCGTTTGAAACCGGGCTGCGCGGAGAGCGCCATCGACGATGGACTCCTGGATCTGATCCTGGCGAACGACAAGAACAGGCAAACTAATTCGAGTACACGTTCGTATCAGGTCGAGATCAGGCAGCATATACTCTCTCGTGAGCTAATCGGCAAAGGAGCATGCCTCAGTGGGAATCAATAGGAGAACGTTTCTTACATCCATGGTGGCAGTCGCGGCGGGACGCGTGGTCAAGGCTCAGCTACCGCCGGAGACAGCGAACTTGTGGGGCAGCCCGGTGATCGACTGCCACTTTCATCCGCGGAAGACGTTGGAGGCAAACCTTGCCCACTTGAACGGATCGGGTTGTCAGGCCGCCTATATGTTGGCGCGGCTTACCGGGGCCGACGACTGCAAACACTTCATAGCCCAGGAGCCAACGCGTTTTGCCGGCTACTCCGTAAGCACCAACGTCTCCGCGCCCGACGCGGTAACGCTGCTGACCGCGGCAGTAAAGGCCGGAGCGCACGGCTTCGGCGAGGTGAAATTTCATGTCGAGGCCGATGGACCGGAGATGCGGCGGCTATATGCGGCCGCGGCAGAGCTCGATGTGCCCGTGACCATCCACTTCCAGGAAGTACCGCACACCCCAACCGAAGGCGTATTCAACACCGGCTTCAAGCGCTTCGACGCCATCCTGAAGGAGTATCCAAAGACTACCTTCGTCGGACATTGCGACGCGTTTTGGGCCAACGTCAGCGCGGATTATGCCAACGACAAGGACTACCCAAGAACGCCCATCGTGCGCGGCGGTATTACCGACAAGTGGCTATCAGATTATCCAAACCTCTTCGCTGATCTATCGGCGAACTCGGGCAATAACGCACTCACACGCGATCCTTCCTTCACGGCCGATTTTCTAAAGCGACACAAAGACAAGTTGTTCTTTGGCAGCGACTGCTCATGCACCGACGGGCACGGCGCGGGCATCTCGCAAGGTGGCAATCCAGGGGCAGCCAGACTAGCGGGTAAGTGCGTAGCGCGCGAGACACTCACCGTGTTGAAGGCGAATACCACTCCGAAGCTCTTCCATACTCTGGTTTGGGAAAACGGGCACCGGGTTTACAAGTTGAAGATGACCACGTAATCGTGGACCGGGTCATGCGGTTCTTTTTGGGGAGGCACACAATTGTTCCGAATCTGCGCTGCTGCGCCCTTGCGTCCTGGACTGACGCTGGTTGCGCTTCTCTGCTTCATTCCTGTCGTAAACGCACAATTCGGGCCACCCGAGCCTCAGGGGTCCGGTCCCAAGCTGGAAGCACCCACCGTATTTCCTGACCCGGGCACATATCCCACCACGGAATCCGTCACTCTGATGGATGCTGATCCCCAGGCCACGATCCACTACACCTGGGACGGCAGCATGCCAACCTCAAAGAGCCCGGTGTACGATCCCTCCCAGGTGCTGTTCATCGGCGGCATCTACGAGGGCGATCACGGCATCAAGGCCGGCTACACGATACGCGCAGTCGCCATGCATGAGGGTCACACCAACAGCGGGGTGGCAGATTTTCAGTTCGTCGTGGATCGGCGGGATCGCACCGCCTACGTGTCGGAAGAAATACTGCCCGGTGTACGCATGATCCGCGACTCCGACAACGACAAGATGTTCCTGGTGAAAGGCGAAAAGGCATTTGCGCTTATCGATAGCGGGCAGGGACGGGGCAAGCTGCGAGAATACCTTTCCCAGTACACCGGCGGCCTGCCCATTGAGCCGATCTTCACCCACAGCCACGGCGATCACATTGGACAGGCAGACCAGTTCATTGCAGACACAGTGGAGCGCATTGGTGAAGCGGACCGGCCAGCCACAGTGCGTCTGCTGAAGTCCAGGGGCATCGCCGATGATGTGATTGCGAAGAATCTTCAGTCCGTTCACAACGGAGACCGTGTCGATCTTGGGGACCGCTCGCTCGTGATCTACGACGCTCCTGGACACACGCCCGGGTCAATTGTGATCTTCGACGAGAAGACCGGCAATCTCTTCACTGGTGACTCCTACGGCAGCAACTCGCCCACCATTCCTGACGCGCTCTGGCTTCAGTTCAGCCAGGCCCCGGTGGATACTTATCTGGCTACGGTGAAGACAAGCAGGCAGTACTTCCGCGGTAAGGTCACGCATATCATGACAGGCCACAACGATCACCCGTTAATAGGCGAAAAATACCTCGATAACCTGCAATCGGCCTTACAGTCTCTGATGGACAAGGGAGACGCAGTACTTGTACCGTCGTACCGGCCCGCAGGCTTGCTGCAAGTCACCATTGGCGATCGCATGCATGACCCGGACTGGGTCGCGATCAATGTAAACAAAGATCATTACCTTCCGGCGCCTGTTGACAAGATCGCCGGCCTGACGCTCCTCAATATTGACGGCGCGGTGCTGAAACCGACGTTCTCACCCCATGTGAAAAGTTACACCGCGACTCTGGTCAGGAAGAGCTCCAGCGTGTCCTTGTCGGTGGAACCGACATCGTCGCGTTCGAGTGCGCTCACCATCGATGGGAAACCCGCCAAAAGCGGGCGGACCGAGGTTGTCCCGCTCTCCGGTAAGTCGCCTGCAATCACGGTTCATGTGGCGTCGCCCGACGGCTCACAGACGGCAGACTACGTTGTCGCGGTTTTGAAACCGTGAACCTGCCCCGCAGCAGGGCGCGGTGAAGCTAACCTCAATTTCTCACGGGCTGGTCCGTAACGAATGACGGGTGCCCCATATCTGCCCGGTTTTGGCAGATGTGGGATTCCACAACCTTCGGCCCCTGCGTGTACAGGTTGCAGCTGACCATGGCATGAAGACCTGGTGCCGATAGAGAGTCACCGGTGGACGGCCGTGGAATCCCACATCTGCCAAAACCGGGCAGATATGGGGCACCCGTCATTCGTTAGGGTTTGAGATCTCACTACTGGACCATCGGTTACTCCTTCACAGAGCGCTAAAGCGCTCCTTCCCCCGCATAAATGCGGGGGCTCCCACCACTTCGGTTACTTCAAACTGGCAGGCGTGACCAGCTTATGGTGCACAAAGTTGTAAGGCGGAACTGCACTTCCCCTTAGAATTGCAAGCCCCAACTGAATCAGGCGCGGACCATAGGTGTGAGCTTCATGGGAAACAGAACCAATAAGACAGGGCGCACCGGAGCGCATCTCTTCCAGTACTTCCGGGATGCAATCCTGACCCACCGCGGCCACATTTTTCTCCGCGCCGTGCTCACGTATCGCCTGGAGGGCGCCAAGTACGCTGGTATCGGTCGCCGCAGCGATGAGGATTCGCTGTTTTTTATGATCCCGCAGAAATGCCGCGGTTACCTGGTAGCTGCGCTGTCTCAATCCGCCGCCCTCGAGCCTCATGAAGCGATCCGAGGAAAACTGCGGCAGACGTGAGCGAACGCCTTGGAAGGCTCCCGTGATCCTGCTCTGCACGAAGGATCCGGCCTCAGCAATGTCCAGGCCAATGACCCAGTCCGGTTTGCCTTTCCATTGATCGATTGCATGTTGCGCCAGAAGCTCTCCGGCCTCGAAGCCAACCTGAAAGTTATCCACTCCAAAATAAGTTGCGTGAGGGTGCGGAATGTCGATGGCAATGACAGGAATGCCCGCGCTCGAGAGCGTGTGTCCGATCAAAGGGGCGATGGGTTCGTCGATCTGAAACTCGATGACGAGATCTACGCCCTTGCCGACAAATTCCTCCGCATTCCGCAAAGCCACTTCGGGGTCGTACTTGTTGTCGATCACCACCAGATCGATGCCCGAATTGGTTGCGGCGCTGCGCAAGCTGGCGGTTACAGCCTCCGAAAACGGCATGGTCACACTCTGGCTGGCGAAGCCAAAGCGAATTTTCTTGGGCCGCGCGGCAGCACGATAGCGTCCGTCTTGAGATTGAGCCAGATAACCGCGATGGACAAAAGTCTTGAGGATGCGGTAGACACTGGTCTTGGAAATATGAACCCGCTGGAAGATATCCTCCAGAGAGAGGGGCGTCTTCTCCGTTTCCAGCAACTCGAGGATGTCCATGGCCTTGGAAAGAATCGGGATCAGATAGAGCCGGCTAATCTTCGGTTTGGTCACGGTACAAATCCTCTATAGAAATGTCACCACTGGCATTGTTGCAGAAGAGACCTAAGGCATAAAAAATATTTCCCGCATCATGGGGAAGCGCTCTCCGGGCAGGAGTGGATCAAGCGGGGCAAAATAGGGAGCCATGGCCTGCTGCCAGCGAGTATTGATCGGATCGGCTTCAATCCGGGCCCAGGTCTGCTCAAAATCCTCGACATGCATGGTGAGGAAAAGCAGTTGATCCCGGCGGAAGATGGAATACTCCGAGATGCCCGATCGCTTGAGGAGCGCCAGCATCTCCGGCCACACATTGGCGTGCGCCACGTCGTACGCCGCTTCAGCCCCCTCGCGCAACCGCAAAAGGAAAGCAATTCTTTGCATAAGGTCTCCTCACTTAGGACAACGACTGCAAACGGTGCGAGATGCAGATGAGTCCCATCCTGCCTTGAGGCCCGAGCCGCGCCTTCACCACTCTCATCGACCGTGGAGAGATTAGCGCTTTGCGCGTTATCCGGCAAGGTGACGTACCATACCTCAATTGAAAGGGTCTTGAAAACCGGTGAGCGATTCGAAAGGTATAGCTCTTTCCTATTGACATTGGCGCCTTGACGACGGGATAGTTTAAGCCGCATGGATACAAGGCCGCAACGCTCCGCTAACCTCGAAGACAGGGCCCCCATTCACCAGGCCAATGCGGTAAGCAAGCGCTGGCGCGGAGCGAACCGCTCTCTGCTCGTTCTCATCGCCGGTCTTACGCTGAGCGCCGGCAGCGCATTCGCATCCGCAGGCAAGCCGCAACATCTTACCTGCGACTCGCTGGATCATCCGCTGGGCATCGATTCTGCCCAGCCGTTGTTCTCATGGCAGCTTCAGGATAACGGCTTTGCTGCACGGCAGACGGCCTACAGGATCGAGGTAGCGACCAATCCCTCATTGCTGAGTGGCAAACCGGATGTGTGGGACAGCGGCCGCATCACTTCGGACAAGTCTTTCGGCGTGGCGTATGGCGGCCCGCAGTTGGCCGCTTCCACCCGCTACTACTGGCGGGTAGAGCTTTGGAACAAGGATGGAAAGCCTTATCCGGCAAGCGACGTGAGCTGGTGGGAAACTGGACTGCTCAAGACAAACTGGAGAGCACAGTGGATCGGCTACGAAGATGTTGAGCACCGCGCGGTGCGCAAATCCGGCGCTACCTGGATCACCAACGCTGACAGGTCACCCGCAGGCGCCCAGATAGGCCGCGATACCCAGCACGATTTTCGCTTGCGGTTCCAGCTCGCTGGGCAGGTGAAACACGCGGACCTATTCGTTACCGGCGAGGACTCGGCTGCTGCATGGGTCAATGGCAGCCAGGTGCTCGAGACCGTGCCGCTGCCGCCGTGGAAACAGGCGCCATGGAAAACCTACTTGCGCCGGGATGTCACCGGGGATCTGCAGGCCGGGAAAAACCTGCTGGCCGTCGGCGTCACTTTATACGGAACGCCGGCGGCGAACGGCATGGGACCATCTCCAAGCGACCAGACGTCGATGAGCGCTTGCCTTTATGTCGAGATGATGGATGGCTCGACGCGCGTCTGGGCGAGTGGCAAGGAGTGGAAGGCTGCCCTCGACGCCAAGCTGAATTGGTATACGCCGGAGTACGACGATTCCGGGTGGCGGCATGCGATTGCCTATGTGCCTCCGCCTTCGCCCATGAGCACGGCAGCAATAGGGAATCCCTGGCAGACTGGGCCGGTGAAGTTACTGCGCCACAGCTTCGCAATCAGCAAGCCCGTGACCTCTGCGCGGCTTTACGTGACCGCGCTGGGGGCCTATCGGTTCCAAATCAACGGCTCGCGCGTCGGCGACCAGGTTCTGTCTCCGGGATGGGACGATTTCCGCAGCCATGTTCCCTACCAGGCTTATGACGTCACCCAGCAATTGAAGACCGGGCAAAATGCGATGGGAGCCTGGCTTGCCCCCGGCTGGTACACCACTCCACTGATGTGGTTCCGCCAGGGATACAACTATGGAGACACTCCTCCGACGCTGAAGGCACAGCTTCGCATCGAGCATGCAGACGGCTCGATCGAGTGGATCGTCAGCGACGAATCGTGGAGAGCCGATATTTCTCCGATCTCCCAGGCGGAAATTTACGACGGTGAAAACTACGACGCGACCAAGGAGCAGCCGGGTTGGGATACGGCCACGTTTTCTGATGCGCATTGGAAGCCTGTCGATCTGGTCAAGCCGTTGGAGCCGGAGATCGTTCCCCAATCCTTCCAGCCCATTCGCCCGCAGCAGATCTTCACCGCGACGGCCATCACCAACCCCAAGCCCGGGGTCTACATCTACGACTTTCACCAGAACATGGCTGGAGTGGCGCGGCTGCAGGTGCGTGGTCCAGCCGGCACCGACGTCCAGTTACGCTTCGGTGAAGTGCTCAATCCTGACGGCAGCCTGTACGTCGAGAATCTGCGCTCGGCGAAAGCAACCGACCACTACATTCTTTCCGGCAAAGGCCTGGAGGAGTTCCAGCCCGACTTCACCTTTCATGGCTTCCGCTATGTGGAAGTAAGCGGCCTGCCTGCCAAGCCTGACCTTACCACGGTGAAAGCGGTGGCCATATATACCGATGCGCCCATTACGGTTCAACTGCACTCCGGCAGCCCCATGATCAATCAGCTCTGGAGCAATATTCTCTGGGGACAGCGCTCCAACTTCGTTGGAGTACCGACGGACTGCCCGCAACGTGATGAGCGTTTGGGCTGGACCGCGGACGCGCAAGTCTTCTGGCGGACGGCGTCCTACAACATGGACCTGACGCAGTTTTCCAAGAAATATGCGCGCGACATCCGAGCGACGCAGGTGGGCACGCCGATGTACGGCATCTTTGCTCCGGGTACATCTACGCCGAACCCGGGCTACGCGGCCGGCTGGAGTGATGCAGGCGTCATCATTCCCTGGACAACCTGGCTGCAGACCGGAGACACCCGCGTCTTGCAGCAAAACTGGGATGCAATGGAGAAATATCTGTCAGCAATCCAGGCGGCCAATCCCGACTATCTATGGAAGAAGAACTACGGCATACCTTTCGGCGATTGGCTCTCACCAGAAGGGCCTACGCTCGAGCCGCTGGTGGCCACCGCCTATTGGGCATACGATGTCACGCTCATGAAGCAGATGGCGCATGCTTTAGGCAAGACCGAAGATGAGGCAAAATATGATGCCCTGTTCAGCAAGATCAGGACGGCCTTCGCCAACGCGTTTGTCCATGCTGATGGATTTATCGCCGGGGCAGATAACGGCCCGTCGCCCTTCGGGCAGATCAACAATCCGGAAGCCAAGGCCAAAGGCGGCGATACACAGACCGGCTATGTGCTGGCGCTGAACATGCACTTAGTGCCTGATTCCCTGCGCGATGCGGCGAGCAAGAAACTTGTGGCCAAGATTGAGGCCAACGGTGGGCGTCTGGCCACTGGATTTCTGGGTACCCCTTATCTATTGGCGGTGTTGGTAGATACGGGTCATAGCGATGTTGCTTACCGCCTGCTGCTCAATACCGGGTATCCCTCATGGGGATACCTGGTAGAGCATGGCGCCACCACCATGTGGGAGCGGTGGAACGGCGACCAGATGCGGGGCGACCCGAGCATGAATTCTTACAACCATTACGCCTATGGCGCAGTGGCCGATTGGATCTACCGCTACGCAGCCGGCATCGACGCCTTGCCCTCAGACGCGGGCTTCCACACTATCTATCTCCATCCGAACTTCGACGCCCGTCTGGGGAGTCTCGACTTCAGGTACCAGTCCTCTTATGGCGAGATAAGGTCTTCATGGTCGATGAAGGGAGCGGCTGTTACCTGGCTGATCAAGATTCCGCCCAACACTACTGGCCGCTTACCGTTGGCAGCAACTCAAGAGGGTAAGTTCAAGCTGGACGGAAAAGAGTTAACAAAAAACAAGAGGCTCAGCCTGGTGAGTAGCGCAGATGGAAGCTCCGCCTACGAATTGCCCGCGGGCACTTATTCATTTCGGATCACCGCGAACTAGCCCCAACACGGGAGCAAATAATCAGGAGTACACTGATCGGGTTTGATCTGGTTTGTACAGCAGCACAAGCCGCGTACCCGCCTTTGCCGTGGGCCAAACGAAGCAGGCATATCCTACCAATTCAACAAAAGTCTGGGCGAATTTCCTAGACTGAAATCCGGTTCACCCACCTAATAACTCCATACCCAAATTCAATTCACAATTGAGGGGGCCCAGATGTCTGAAAAGGGCAGTATTGGGACAGTCCGTTATTGGGCCCTCTTCGCACTGTCGGTCTTCTTTGCGACCCAGGCGCTACGGGCAGATGTGGTTGGCACTATTAGTGGAACAGTTACCGACCGCAGCGGGGCGGTGGTCCCCAACGCCACGGTGGAATTGAAAAACGGTGACACTGGATACGATCGCCAGACGACGGTGAACTCGACTGGTTTCTATGAGTTCCCCAGCGTTCCCATCGGCGACCATTATGAGCTCGCAGTCCATGCAAGCGGCTTCAAGCCATTGAATCAGTCAGACATAAAGCTGCTGGTGAACCAGAGCTACCGGGCCGACTTCCGGCTCGACGTGGGCAGCGTTTCGCAGACGGTGAATGTGCAAGGGCAACCAGTTCAGGTAGAGACGCAGAGCAATCAGATTGGGGATGTCATCGAAGACACCAAGATCACAGCTTTGCCCCTCAATGGAAGAAGTTACATCGACCTGCTCGGCCTGCAAGCGGGCGTGGTGGCCGTGGGGTCAAGGCAAAGCCAGCTCAATTTTCCCAAACCCGCTGACGGCCTGGGCGACGTAGGAAACCTGTCGGTCAACGGCATGCAAGAGTCGGCCAACGAGTTTGTGGTCAATGGATCTTCGGCCCAGGAAGTTGTCAATAACGGCGCTGCCATCGTTCCGGTTCTCGACTCCATTCAGGAATTCAGACTGCTCACCAACACCTTTGACGCTGAGTATGGGCATTCCGCGGGCGCCATCGTCAATGTGGTTACCAAAAGCGGCACCAACAACCTTCACGGGTCGGGCTTCTATTTCCTGCGCAACCAGGCGCTTGATGCGAGGAACTATTTTTCTCCGACGCTGGGAACATTCACGCGCAACCAATACGGCGGAACCATAGGCGGCCCGATCGTAAAAGACAAGCTCTTCTTCTTTGGGGACTACGAGGGGCAACGAGAAACCCAGGGTATAACCATTGGAGTGGTGAACGTACCGACCAACGCCGAACGAAGTGGCGACTTCAGCGGGACGACTGGACTCATCAATGTTGTCCAGGGCGACAACCTGCCTGGCCATATGGCACAGACGCTCACTTCGCGGCTGGGCTATCCTGTAACGGCAGGCGAACCTTATTGGGCTCCCGGTTGTACCACCACGGCGGCGTGTGTATTTCCCGGCAATGTCATTCCCCAAGCGGCGTGGTCTTCCGCAGCCCTCGGTAGTTTGAAATTCATACCTGCGCCCAATTCGGGCGTCTCCAGTTACAGCGCTGCTCCCCAGAATCAGATTCTGCACGACAACAAATTCGCAACTCGCATCGATTACAACCGTACTGCGAACGATCAATACTCTGGCTATTACTTCTACGACGACGCCACCGTGCTGCTTCCATACACCAACCAGACTTTCGAAAATGTTCCTGGCTTCGGCGGCGCAACCCTCTCCCGTTCGCAGCTGGCGACGATCAGCAACACCCGCATCTTTGGTAACAACAAGGTGAACGAGTTGCGGGGCGTATTCCTGCGCAGTGCCGCGAATCGCAACCTCCCTCAGGGTGGCCTGGGCAACGTTGGCAGCTTTGGGTTTGTGGAAGGAGGTTTAGGGCTCATTCCAACCTGGCCCCCGGTTGAGGGCCTTCCAGACATAGAGCTGGAGAACACCGGCACCAACATCGGGGCGGCTCCCGAGAACGGCCCGCTGAACGGAAATACGTATCAGGTACTCGACAACTTCACTCTGACCAAAGGAAGACATAACGTCAAACTCGGTGGCGAGTTCCGCATCGTGCAGAGCAATGAGCGCCAGGCCTATGCTTCTAACGGTCAATTTCAGTTCCTTGGGGGTGAAACCGGCATCGATGTTGCGGATTACCTAATCGGAACCCCCGATTATTTTTATATGGCGAGCTACCAGCTGTCTGACGCGCGCACCAAGGTATACGGGCTCTATGGCCAGGACAGCATCAAAATGACTAGCAATTTAAACCTGAATCTTGGCCTTCGCTGGGATGTAGCGGGCCCATTCCGTGACAAGGGAAACAAACTCGAAACCTTCGTTCCCGGCCAGCAATCGACTTTGTTCCCTGAGGCTCCGACGGGATGGGTCTTCCCTGGCGACAAGGGAATTCCAGCCACCCTGGCTTATACCCCATACACCAATTTTTCCCCTCGCATCGGTGTTGCCTACTCGCCTTCGTTAGGCGATGGACTGCTGGGCAGAATCACCGGTGGACCGGGAATGACGAGCATTCGTGCCGCATGGGGAATTTTCTACAGCAACAACGCTGGAGTAACCAGCAATAATGAAGCCGGTGACGCTCCCTACGGCTTGTTCTACGGCAGCCCATCGGCGATTTACCTCGAGGAGCCGTTTAAAGGGCGCAGAAGCGGTCCCGATCCAGGGCAGCGATTCCCCTTTACGATTCCCAAGCCGGGCGGAGCGTTCAACTGGGCGGAGGTGCAACCGCTAGCCAGCTCGCCTGGACTGGTAACCAATTTCAAGCGTCCGTACGCGATTCAGTACAACCTGAGCATTGAAAGGCAGCTTTCCAACTCCACGCTCGTGAAGTTTGCCTACATCGGGACGCAGGCGCATCACCTGCTGGGACAACTTACGTTCAATCCCGGCAATCCGGCGACCTGCCTGGCCGTTCTCGCGGCCCTGGGGCCAGCAAACGGCTGCGGCCCGGGGAAAGAGGACGTCATCTATCAACTGCCGAACGGCCAGGCGGTGAACGGCACTCGTCCATATTCCGTCACTTCAGGACGATTCGTGAGCCAGGGCACTCTGGATTTCGGCAAGAGTGACTGGTATGACTCAATTGGAAGTTCCAATTACAACTCGCTCCAGATCACGGTCGATAAGAGAGCAGGCGCTAGCAGGTTCCTGGCCGCTTACACCTGGTCGAAATCATTCGACACTGGTTCTTCTGCCGCGGACGAGTTTTATGCATACGCGCCCGGAATCTCAAGAAGCTACGCGCTCTCCGATTTCAATCAGGATCAGAATTTCGTGATTAGTTACAGTTATGAGATGCCTTTTCAAAAGCTCACATCGTCGCAGAGTGGCGTAGCCACGAAGCTGCTGGGAGGCTGGTCCATCAACGGAATTACACGCTTTACTACGGGCTTCCCCATAACCATGTACGAGACCGACGATAACTCTCTTTGCGGATGCTTTGGGGAGGGAGGAATTCTTTACAGCAACATTGATAGCGGCCAGGATTTTCCCAATTACGACGGCCGGCCGATTGCCAAGTACAATCCGCGAAATTCGCCCAGCCACGCCTACTTCGATGTCTCTCACTTCACGCCGGAAGCGTTGGGGACAACGGGAAACTCAAGCCGTCGATTTTTCGGCGGACCTGGTTTGAATGACTGGGACGTTTCTCTGCACAAAGTGACCAAGATCAACGAGCGGATCGGAACCGAATTTCGAGCAGAGTTCTTCAACGTGTTCAATCACGCGCAATTCGAGAACCCGCTGGGCAACATCAATGCCGCCACCTTTGGCCAAGTGACGAGCGCTCGTGATCCAAGGATCGGTCAGATAGCAATCAAGGCTAATTTCTAGGTATCAGGCCAGCTGTCCGCCATCGACAAAGAGCAGAACACCGGAGACGTAAGCTGCATCCTCGGAGGCGAGGAAGAGGGCCGGGCCAGCCACTTCTTCCGGCGTTCCCATGCGCCCAAGAGGAATGACGCCTGTCTCAGGATGGTATTTCTGCTGGTAGATGGGGTCGTTGAGGATTGGCCCGGATAAGCGGGTTCGGATGGGTCCAGGCCCGACTGCATTGGACCTGATACCGAATTTGCCGAACTCACGCGCCAGCGTCTTTGCCAGAAGGAAAACACCGGACTTAGTCACGTTGTAGTGCGCGAGCTGAGCCTCTCCATCCCAACTGTTGGTGGAGGCCATGAAGACCAGCTTGCCTTTCCTCCGCTCTACCATGTGCGGCACCACTGCCTTTGCGGTCAGAAATGCGCCGCGTAAGTTTATGTTGAGCGTATTGTCCCAGGTGGCCACATCCAGTTCGAGGAACGGGACGGCCTCGGCGATTCCGGCAATGTACATCAATATGTCGATGCGGCCATGCCAGTCCAAAACCTGCTTGACAGCGGCTTCCACCTGGGCCTGATCGCGGACGTCGCAGGTCACGCCTTTGCATTGACTGCCTTCACGATGCATTTCTTGAACGGTGGTCTCCATGGCCTCCAGGTCCACATCAGCAATCACCACGTCTGCCCCTTCGCGCCCAAGACGCACTGCGATGGCTTTCCCGATTCCATGAGCTGCACCCACAACCAATGCGACTTGATCCTTAAAGCGCGGCAAATTTTCGTTCCTCCGATCGTCCATGCGCAGACTCCAGTCAGCAGGAATAATATGTGCAATGCCTTGTTCGGTCTATAAATAAAACCCAAGGTTTTGTTGAAGCACGCTGGCGTCTTTCCGCTTGCGAGGCGATAGCTTTAACAACTTCGCGAGGTTTTCTTAGAAAGAATTTGCTAACTCCACAGCATGCTCGTATCGAATGGTGCTATGACCAGAGCTCTTCAACTTACTATGGGGCTACAATTTTCACGGCAAAGCGCTGTTCCAGTTATGGTCAACTCAATGAATGGTGGAGGGCAGCAACATGAATTTTCTGAAGACCTTTCTGGCGGTTCTGCTGGGTTTCCTTCTAGGTGCTTTTCTGTGTCGCCCCAAAACAGCTAAAGCCGCCGGAAATGTATACGTTAAGCAGGTACCAGTCGGCGTGTATAACCCTATCCAAGGCTCCAATGTAGTCGGGTTCTCCTGCACCGGCTCTGGTGGCAACGCTGCTTGCTTCATTGCCAGTCAGTGAAGCAAGCAATCGTGGGGGGCATTGCCAGCGCTAAACCCGGATTTCCTGCACGCTGCGCTGGACGCGACCGCGTATGCGGCTTTCGTTAAGGAAAGCCGCATACGCGCGCCGGAGCCACCAAGCTGCACAGGAAATCCGGGGAAGCGCGTGATTCGAGTCGAGACCCTTTCACAGAGCGCTAAAGCGCTCCTTCCCCCGCATAAATGCGGGGGCTCCCACCACAAATTCGGCAGCTCACGAATGCATCACCTGGCCGCCATCGACGTTGATGGTCTGACCAGTTACCTGTGCGGCCCTTGCAGAGGACAGGAACGTCACCATGTCGGCCACATCCTCAGGCTCCTGCCAGCGGGCAAGCGGTGTAATGGCCCGCACCTTATCGCCCGCCCACTCTTCGTACGAACGACGCTTCCCGGTGGGTTGTTGATCGTTCCACGCCTTCCAGACGCGCTCGTTGAGCGGCGTTCGCACCATACCCGGACTCACAACATTGACGCGAATTCCATACGGCGCCAGATCCTTCGCCATGCACTGCGCAAAGTTGATGTTGGCCGCTTTGCTCGCGCTGTAAGGGGGATCGGTCTGGGAACCAATTTGCCCGGCGACCGAGGCCAGAAAGACAAGCGTTCCATCTTTTCGCGAGATCATTCCAGGCACGACCGCATGGGCGACGTGGACCATTCCCAACATGTTCACCTGCAAAACCCGCGGCCAGTCCGCAGGCTCGAGATTCGTAAACGGATAGCCAAATCTTCCTGAACCGGTCGCTGCCGCATGAACCACATGACAGATCGGTCCCAGCCCGGTCTCGGTTTGCCGAACTGCCTCTTTGACGGCAGCAAAATCGCAGACGTCCACCGCTATACCGAGCGATGAGCCACTGAATTCCTGAGCAAGCACATTCGCAGCCTTTTTGACTTCGGTCGACTGATCCCACAATGCGACGTTACAGCCTTCGCGCGACAAACTGCGCGCACACGCCCAGCCGATGCCGCTGGCTCCTCCGGTAACAACTGCGACTCTTCCAGCAAGTTCCAATTCCATCCCAAGTCCTCTACCCACGTTTGAAGGCAACCGATTCATAGTACAGAACAGACCGGGTGCCCTGGGTACGGCTTTAGAGCAGTTAAGCAGGACAACCCCGATTCAACCAGTCCGCGCGAGTGAATTCTGGCTACGCCATATTGGCGCAAACTATTGCATTAGAATGACCTACAGGTTGCTCGAGGGCAAGGGCGAAAGACCCGGACACTGACCGCATGGGTTAAACCGGCCCTTTCACCTTAGTGCCGTATAGCGTCATTCTGGGAGCGCCTTCATTTACCATTGGTGATGACGCCGAACCCGTTTGCGCCAGATATACGAAGAACCCCATGTTGCGATCGCCCGGGGCTAACTATTTCCAAGGAGACTAACCCGTGGATGGATACGCGACGAATACGCTCGATTCGGACGGATCGTCTCCGCTGACAGCGGAGGAGAACCAGCTAAAACCGCGGATACAATCCGCCGTCCGTACGATCGCGATTCTGCTTGCCATCGCCGACAGCCCTAATGGCCTGAAGGCTAAAGAGATCATGGACAAATTGGGACTCGCGCGCCAGGTTACTTACCATCTCATTCACACCATGCACGGGACCGGGATTATCAGGAAGAACGACAGCAATAAGTACGTGCTCGGCTTGGCGGCGGTTTCCATAGCAGAAGGCTTTCGCCGCCAATTGGCTCCCCCTGAGCATCTTGCTCGGCGGGTCAGGGCGATTGTCGCCGCAACTGGGGAAACTGCATACGCAGGCGGCTGGGTTGACGGTGAAATCGTTGCCCTGGCGACCGCGCGCGGCGAATCTCCGGTCGGAGCCGCCCAGGTTCCCCAGGGTTACAGCGGCTATGCCCATGCGCGAGCGGCGGGAAAGCTGCTTCTAGCGATGGTAGAGCCAGCCGTACGCCAGGCATATTTGGCGAAGCATCCCTTAGAAGCCAGAACGGCCAAAACTATCACCGACGCCGACGAATTGATGAGGGAGTTCGAGCGTATCCGATCCAACGGCTATGCAGTCGACCACGAAGAGTTCCATGAGGGGCTGCAATGTCTCGCCGTGCCGGTGGAAGGCCTGGGAGGCCGGTTCGTGCTGGGAATCTCTGTGCCCAAGCAACGTTTCGACGCAAATTTTGAACGGTACCTGGCAGCCCTGCAGAACGTTGCCAAAATCAATAGTTGAACCACCAGGATTCACGCCGGCAAACAGCTTGGACCTGCCGGCTCAAAGTATTTGTAGGTTAAGACAAACTCCTGATGGCCGAGAGATTCCGAGGCGGTTTGCCTGCCTCGCGCCGTGGCCATCACTGCTTCATAGACTTCATCACCCAGCTCTTCGAGGGTCGCCGAACCTTCGAGAATGCGCCCTGCGTTGATATCCATATCATCGGTCATGCGGCGGAATGTTTGCGGATTGGCGCAGACTTTGATTACCGGCGAGAGGGCCGAACCGACAACAGAACCACGCCCGGTCGAGAATAAGATCAGGTGCGAACCACAGGCGATGAGTTCTGCAATTTCGGCGTTGTCGTTGATGTTGGGAAATCCAAAGCGCACCGGACCATCGGGAACTACGTCGAGCAGATAAAGGCCATCGGTGGGAGGAATGTCTCCCGGCTTGAGGATGCCGCAAATCTTCGAGCTGCCGCTCTTGCTATAAGCGCCCATGGATTTCTCTTCCAGGGTGGTGAGGCCGCCGTCTGCATTTCCCAGGGCAAAGCTGCCATGGCCAAGAGCAGAATAGTATTTTGCTGCCTTGGCTACCACCGCTACCAGTTCATCCGCCAGCTGGGGCGTGAGCGCGCGTCGCGCCATGATGTGTTCACAGCCAATCAGCTCTCCCGTCTCTTCAAAGATAGCGGTTGCATGCCGGGCGGTCAGGTGGTCAAAGGCAAGGCCAATAGCGGGGTTTGCGGTGATGCCACTGGTGGTGTCAGAGCCTCCACAGACGGTGCCGACGACCAGCTCCTCTATATTCATGGGAGTCCTGACATCTGACTGCATTGCGGCAAGCGTGGATTCGACCCACGAACGACCTTTTTCAATGGTCTTGCGCGTGCCGCCGGTCTGCTGAATGATCAAAGTGTCCACGTACCGGCCGCTTTGCCGAACCGCCTCTTCAAGGCTACGGCGGTCGAAGCTTTCACAACCCAACGACACCAGCAAGACCGCCCCGACGTTTGGATGCGTGCAAAGACTCTTCATCATGCGAGAGGCATAGGCATTGGGATAACATCCGCCAAAACCGATCAGATGCACTCCACGCTCCCCAAAAGGAGTGGCAATGGCACGGGCTACATGGTGGGCGCATTCCACCAGGTAGCACACGGCAACGTAATTCCGTATGCCCTTGCGTCCGTCGTGGCGAAGATATCCGTGTAATTCAGTGCTGCCAGTCATGGCCGTCTTCCTTGTCGAGAGTATAAGTCGGCAGGTAGTCGCTCTTCATATTATGAAGATGTACTAACTCACCCAATGAGATATCCCGGGTTGCGGAACCTATCGGAACACCATATTTGACAATGATTTCGTTGATGGCGATGTTGCAGGCAGCTATCTTGAAGCCAAGGGGAACGCTCTTTTCTACCAGAACTTTCGTCCCATTTATATGTAGACTTACTCCGCTTGCTATAGGAGAGATAGCAGTGCAGACATTGTCTCTGGGGTGGAGAAACAACAGCCGGCTATCAGTGACAGCGAGTTCAGACATGCTTACCTCCCACGCATCGAGGGTCACGCTTGCTTCAAAGGATTCCATGTTTGCGGAACGCCTCGGTGCTCGACAAACCTGCCTCGATTTCTTTGCGCACTACCTTCTCTCCGCGCGCTTTTTCGAGCGCGCGAGCAACCGCTTCTTCTTCGATCGCACGGGGCACAACCAATACGCCATCCATGTCTCCAAAAATCAGGTCGCCGGGCTCGATATGGACTGCCCCGATCTCGACCGGGCATCGATAGTCCACAATTTTCGAGCGAACACCTGCATCTTGCGCATAGCGTCCGCGGCTGAAGACGGGCCAATTCTGGGCCAGGATTTGCGGGGTGTCGCGATGAAATCCATCAATGACGGCGCCAAGACCACCGCGTGTCCGCGCCGTAGCGGTAAGAATTTCGCCCCACGCGGCGCAGTTGTGACAGCCTCCCGTAGCCACGTAGACCTCACCGGGAAGGATCTGGTCCAGGGCTTCCGTCATCAGACCGAAGGGATCTTCTTGCCTGCCCCACGTATCGGCAATCTGGACTGGCATGGCGCGGCCAACCACGCGCATGCTTTCCTTTATGGGTTGAATGGGTTGGGGCAGGAATTGATGGGTGTAGCCCAACACATCCAACACGTCGCCGAGTACTGGGGTGTAAAGACTCTCGATAATGGTTCGAAACCGCGCAGCTTCACTCGATGTTTCCACTGGGATCATCCCTTCATCATAGTGCGCAGCAGACAGTCTACCGGCGCGCCAAAAGCCCAGAGTCATCATATAGTGTGCATATTGTCAGATTTAGATGTTTTGCTTGACAAGCCTAAATCGCACACATATATAAGGATGCGTTCCAATCCGAGCAGTTTTGCGGCGGTCTAACTGGCTGAAGGTCTAAATTCCGTATGAAGTTCAAAAAGCGAAGCCTCTGCTGGTTAGCTCTGCTATGCATCACTACCGTCCCGCGGGGGCGAACGCAAAAATCTCCCGCTGACGCAAACTGGATAGATTACGGCGGCGGGGCGGACGCCCTACAATACTCCCCCCTGGAGCAGATCAACAAGACGAATGTGGGCCAGCTCACCCAAGCCTGGTTCTATTCCGTGCCCGGGGTGAGCGCCAGGTTCAATTTCAGCCCATTGATCGTGGATGGCATGATGTACGTTCTCGGCAGCGGCAAGGCGATTGTTTGTCTTGATGCGGCGACGGGCAAGGAGATTTGGACACATCCGACCGAAGGCACTCCCACCGATCGCGGCATCAACTACTGGGAGAGCAAAGACCGGAGAGACCGTAGGTTGATCTTCTCTGCTGACAGCTTTCTTCAGGAGATCGACGCCCGGACCGGCGCCTCTATCCGCACTTTTGGCAGCGACGGGCGGGTCAACTTACGCGAGGGGCTCGGCCGAGACCCCAAGACAATTCCGGAGATTCAAACCGGCACGCCCGGACACGTCTTCGAGAACATGATCATCCTGGGTTCAGCCACCAGCGAATCCTATGGTTCACCTCCGGGCGACATTCGCGCGTATGACGTGCTAACGGGCAAGACGGTTTGGAGCTTTCATACCGTGCCCCACCCGGGCGAGTTCGGCTACGACACCTGGCCCAAGGACGCCTGGAAGTACGTTGGCGGAGTCAATACCTGGGGGGAGTTCGCAATCGACGAAAAACGAGGCATCGGATACTTCCCCCTCGGGTCACCTACCTACGATTTTTGGGGCGGGGACCGCATCGGAACCGGCTTGTACGGAGATTGCCTGCTGGCCCTGGACCTGCGAACGGGCAAGCGGCTTTGGTATTTCCAGACGGTGCACCACGATTTATGGGATTACGATCCAACCACGGCGCCGAAATTGCTGACCGTGCGGCATGACGGCAAATCCGTTGACATCGTTGCTCAGCCCACCAAGACTGGTTTCTTGTTTGTGTTTAATCGCGTCACGGGAAAACCGCTTTGGCCGATCGTGGAACGACCCGTGCCCAAGAGCGACGCACCGGGAGAAAAGTCATGGCCGACGCAACCGGTACCCACCAAGCCACTGCCCTTCGCACGCCAGAGTTTCACCGAGAAGGACATCGACCCGTACCTTAGCGACGCAGATAAAGCGCACATCCTGGAAATACTTCGGACCGCGAACAACCAGGGCATCTTCACCCCGGGCACAGACAAGCGCGATTCCATCCAGATTCCGGCCGACGATGGGGGAGCCAACTGGGGCAACGGTGCAGCCGATCCGAAGACAGGCATGGTCTACTTGCGAACTTCGGATTCGCCCGAGCTGAAGTACAAGTTGTCGCAGAAACTCCCGTTGCGCGTACCGCATGGGGCGACCGCCGAGACGCAAGGTCATGCCGTCTTCTCTCAACTCTGCCAGGGGTGCCATGGCCCGAATCGCATCGGGGTCATGTCGCCCAAGGATATTGGCATCGATCGGTTCAAGAAGATTGTCAGCGGCGGTGAAGGGGAGATGCCGGGATTCTCCGATTTGCGGCCCGAGTATCTGGACGCCCTGGCTGCCTACATTTCGAATCCCGCGGCCGGCGGTCCGCCTCTCGCGGCGGCGCCGGGTGGCGGAATGGAACGCCTGCCGCCACCGCCCGGAATCACCCGGTACTTTGGTAATTATGAGAATCGAATTCTCTCCAGTAATGGCCTGCCGGCGATCAGCCCGCCATGGACTTCTCTGGTTGCCATCGATCTGAATGACGGAGAGCTTAAATGGAGGGTGCCGATCGGTGTTGTGCCTGGTCTGGCGGCCAAAGGCATTAAAGACACGGGGGCCGCGAAGGTAGCATTGGCCGGGAATCGGACCGCGCCGCTGGTGACGGCGGGCGGACTGGTTTTTATAGCGACCTGGCCGGACCGCACCATTCACGCCTACGACAAAGACACCGGAAAGCTACTTTGGGAGCAGGAGATTGAGGCCAACCCCGAAGGGCTGCCGGCGGTATATGAAGTGGACGGACGAGAGTACATCGTCTTCTGCGCCTCGGGACATACGCCAACAACCGCACCGGCAGAGGGCTTCGCATGGAAAGCAGGCAAGGCAGACGCACAAGGGTATTACGCATTTGCCTTGCCCAAGCAATGAATCTATTTACCGGCCGCAAGTCGCCCGTTCGCGAAAGGATTTCGATGCGTGTCATGAATCCGGGTTTCTGGAGTACTCGAACTGCGGTGACAGCTCTCACCGTTTTGCTGCTTGCTTTGTTGGCCTGCCCCGGGATGTTCGCGAACACGCAATCGCCGCCGGATCCGAATAAAAATCCGGGCGGCGGCGAGAAACCCGGACCTGGCAGCTTCAGCCTGCCATCCGTTTCAGTTCGCCCTGCGGATCGAGGCAGGCTGCGCACGAGCGCGAGGGAGATACTCGGATGGAGACTCGGCGTGCGGACTGACGCCTTCGGCCCCATCACGTTCTCGGATGCAGCAATGAAGGCCGATGCCGCGGGCCTATCTGCCGTAGAAGGCGTAAGCACGCAGCAGGTCAGTGCAGAAATTCCCAAGAAGCTCGACTGCCACTTGAGCCCGGACGAAGTGACGAAGGTGAAGAATCGGCTCGATGAATTGCGTCTCCGGATGCCGGCCTACTATCTCGACGTTCTGCCCGCCGACGAGGGCTCCCGACGGAAATCATTCGAGTTTGCCAAGGAGCTGGGCGCTGACATGGTCATCGTTCCGGCTGAACCCGCGTCGTTCGCTGCACTCGACAAGCTGGCGAGCGAGACTGGCATAAACGTGGCTGTGGTGAATGCCAATACGCAGAGCGCGATGGCTGCGCTCGACCCTCTCAGCAACCACATTGGATTGAGCGTGGATCTCGGCGCGTGGGCGAAGGCTGGGATTCAACCGCTTGATGGATTGGCAGTGGTGAAGAACAGGCTGCTCGCCGCGGACCTGCACAATGTGACGGATGCGTCTGCATTTCTCCTGCAGCTAAGCCGCCTTCAGCCGCCTGCTCTTCAACCAGATTGGCCGCCGGCACGCGATGGCGGCGCCAAGAGATCCGCAGGCAAGCCTCTGTTCTTCGCGCTGGATCCAGCGGGCGGAGAACTTGCGCAAGCGGCCGATGCTTACGATAAAGCTGTTCTGCCCGCGATCGCCTGGCGCATTGACACTCTTTCGCGCATGCAAACGATCTCCTCGCCCGACCACCTGCCCGCCGATTTGAGGCAGAAGATCGATGCGGCTATTCCACGGCAGGCCCTGGTAAAGCCGAAGAAGCCGCGCAAGCTCCTGGTGTTGGATCTATGCGTCGACGGCGGCTACTATCACGCCAGCATCCCAGATGGAAATCTTGCGCTGGAACTCATTGGAAAATACACCGGCGCCTATGTACCGACGTTCAGCAACGATCTGGATAATCTCAAGTATCCAAAAATCAAAGAATATGATGCCGTGTTCTTGAACAGCGTTGAGGGCGAGCTCTTTATCGATCCCGAGGTAATCCACGGGCTGATGCGCTTTGTACGAGAAGGCGGTGGAGTGGCCGGACTACATGCGACCACCTTCGCCAGCGTAGATGTGCCTGAGTTCGGCAACCTGATCGGCGCACAGTCGGGAGCTCATAAATACAACGGCGAGCCTGGGACGCTGCGGATTGAAGATCCAGATAGTCCGCTGACGAAGCAATTCGGAGGAAAGGATTTCGACTTCTTCGACGAGTTCTATCACTTCCTTCCCAGCGGACCGTACTCGCGAGAGAAGTTACACATCCTGATTAGCCTCGACCCGGCAAAGACTGAGCTTTCCGCCAACCGCTATACCACTCGTCCAGACAACGACTATGGAATGGTCTGGGTCAGCAGCTACGGCAAGGGGCGTGTCTTCAATTGCGCCCTGGGGCATAGACCTGAGTTCTATGAGGACGCCCGTATGGAACAATTACTTTTGGCAGCGACTCAGTTCGTCCTTGGCGATCTGAAAACCGATACCACACCAAGCGCGCAGCTCGCCGCCAAGAAGTAGGTGAAAATGAAAAGGACAATCAGCCGCCGAAGTTTCAACAGGTCCGTCGGATTCGCGTTGGGCGCCGCCGCGCTTTCCGCTTCCGGCGCCGCTCAAGCACCGCAAGGGTCGTGTCCGTGCGCGAACGCTAGCGCCGCAGCGGTCCCCGGTCCAAAGCAGACTCTCAAGATCGGGTATTCGACTCTCGCCTGGAATGTGAGCACGCACGACCCGGCGAATCTAGAGGCTGCCGTTAAAGACATCTCCAACCTGGGCTTCTGGGGTTTTGAGACAGTGAGCCCGATCCTCGAAGCTTATGATACAGACGGGACCTTGACCCGGCTAATCGACACGTACCATGTACCGTTGAAGGCTGGTTACATCGCGGTCAACGTAACGGATACCTCGTTGCGTAAAGAGAATATCGCAACCGTAGTTCGCGTGGGAAAGATCATCCAGAAGTACGGAGGGACCTTTGCGGTGATTCAAGTGAACAGCAGGCGGTTGGGACCGGGAGCAGCACAGGGACCCGACAACTTCAATTTCCGGGAACACCGCGCAGATATCGTTTCTGGCCTGAATGAAATTGGTATGGCGCTGGCCGATATCGGGTTGCCCGCAGGGCTCCACCAGCACACGGGCACCGTGGTCGAGACGCGCGACGAAGTGTATGTTGTGATGGATGAGGTAAACACGAAGGTGATGAAGTTTGCCCCGGACGTGGGACAACTGCAGAAGGGCGGCGCGGACGCGGCGAAAGTGGTAAAGGACTTCGCTCAGATCACCTCGCACATGCACCTGAAAGACTATAGCGGCGGAAAGTACTTCGCGGGTTACTGCCCGTTGGGAATGGGAGTTGTCGACATCGTCTCGATTTTGAACACGCTGGAGGAGACGGGCCACAACCCGGACGTCATGGTTGAACTGGACCGTGCTCCGGATACACCGATGAGCGCATTGGAAACTGCGGTGTTCAGCAAAGCGTATCTGGTTAAGCTCGGGTATAAGTTTCGCAGCTAGCAACCTGGGAATCCATCATGAGGGTGAGGCCCCTGCTTCTGGGCTTAGGCGATCATCGCGCAGCCGTGCAGGCGCTGCTGATATGTAGCGCTGCCGGGATGCTTTTCTGCGCCAGCCAGCGAATGGCCGCGCAGAATATTGACTCCGTTGTTACGTCCGGTAGCCGCTCGCCTATCAGCATAGCGGACGAAATTCAGGACCCAGCCGAGAGGTCTGCCTTTGTCGCCATTCTTGAAACCACTGATCCCGAGAAGTTGCTTGCTCTCTCACGTTCGTTTCTGGTGACGTATCCTCGGTCTGCGTTTCTGGCACCGGCCGCGGAGGCAGCAGCTCGTTCGAGCTTTGATCTCGGCGAGCTCAAGTCCGGACTGGACTACGCGCATCTTTCGCTCTCCCTGCTGCCGGAGAATCCGCTGCTGTTGGTTGCCGTCGCCGATGTCCAGGCTGCGCTGCAGCAGAACGAGGCGGCGCTTGCAAGCGCCCGTGATGCTCTCGATTATTTGGATCGGTTCGACCACCCAGCCAAGATCCCGGAGCGCGACTGGCCTGATGCGAAAAGGAAGCAACAAGGAACGGCTTGGTTCGTCATCGGACGGGCGCTTACAAATGAGGCATTGCAGGCGCCTGCGGGCGCTCATCGAGTGTCGCTCCTGGAGCGGGCAGCGTCGGCACTTGAGCAAGCCCGCACCCTCAAGCCTGGAGACATGGAGATCATCTATCTTCTGGGCGTTGCGTATTTGTATACAAACGACGCTTCGCGGGCAGCTATCGAATTCGCTACAGTCTACGAGCAAGACAAGGTGCTCGCGCCCAAAGCCCGGGAACAATTATCAACGATCTACGGAGCTACCAAACCCGCATCGCAACCAAGCTTTGAAGCTTTTGTCAGCGATATGGAGAGCCGGAAGGACGGCATCTTGCCACCGGCCACTGTTGAGGCCAGCGAGTCCTCAAAGAAGCTACCCGGCTACGCCGGCTCGGAGACATGCGGCCGCTGTCATGTCGACATCTATCGTCAGTGGTCGCAGAGCGGGATGGCGAAGATGTTGCGCCCCTATCAGCCGCAGAATGTTATCGGAGATTTTGAGAAGAACAATGAGTTCTATGCCGGCGACGATATCGGTTATCGGGACGGGAAATTACAAATCACGCCTGGGAACAATCGCACCCTCTTTGCGCGCATGGTCATTCAAGGTGGGCGCCACTATTTCAAGATCATGGAGTCCGATGGCCGCTGGCACTCCTACCCGGTAGACTACACCATCGGTTCGAAATGGCAGCAGGCCTACGCTACCACACTACCCGACGGGCAGATCCACGTTTTTCCGATTCAATACAGCGCCATCCAAAAAAAATGGCTGGATTACTGGAAGGTAATTGACGCGCCGCGTAGCGAGCGTGCTGATCCTAAAACCTGGGAGCGGCTGGATGCCTCCACGAGTTACCAGGTGAACTGCGCTGTCTGCCACACGAGCCAGTTGCGTAGTACTGTTGGCGGTGGACTTTCCCCTGACCACCTGACTTTCCGCGAGCCAGGCATCGATTGCGAAATGTGCCACGGCCCGTCAGCAGCACATGTTGACATGATGACAAAAGGTAAGTTCTACACCAAGGGTCCTCTCGATCCTCCTGTAGATTTCAGCCGGATAAGCAATCGCGACTTCGTTGCCATTTGTGCGCAATGTCATATGCAATCGAATGTCCACCAAGGTAGCCCCACCGGAGAGCTGAACTATTCCAGCACGGGGACGTTCTTTCTGAAGAACACCGCCGTTCCCTTGGGGGAGTTTACGCGCAGCGGCTTCTTCAAAGATGGACGCTTAAGCCAGACGACTTTCATGGTCGAGGCGCTGGAGCGTTCGCAGTGCTTTCGCAAAGGCCAGGCTTCTTGCGGTACCTGCCACGACCCGCACGGGCACGATCAATCGTCCAACCTGACGTCGCTGAAGTTCAAGGACCAGCCGGATCTCATGTGCACGGGTTGTCACACCGAATTTGAAGACAAAGCGCAGGCCGCAGCGCATACTCATCATCCGCTCGACAGCGAGGCGAGCCGGTGCGTCTCGTGCCACATGCCCCGCATCATGTATGGCATGTTAACCCGCGTCCGGTCGCACCAGATTGACGATATTCCTAACGCGGAGATGACGCTGCGCTTTGGTCAGGAAGAGAGCCCGAATGCGTGCTTGCTCTGTCACAGTGAGAAAACTCCGCAGTGGCTTCAAGGACAACTGCAATCCTGGAAACACAATCCATAGGAAGACCGGTTCAGCTTTAGAGGAGACAGATGAACGAGCGGGACAAGTACTCGCTGGATCGCAGGGATTTTTTGGCGCGTATAACTGCTTGCGGCGCTGCGGCAATGGCTACGGAGCTCTTTCCAGGAGTGCTCCTTGCGCAACAGTCGCAGGCAGCAGAGACGAAAGCGGTCGCGGAGGTCTTTCTCGATCTGAATAGGATTCACAAGTGGGACATGTCGAACGGCGACACCTGGGATCCGTTCTGGGCGGACGACGGCAATCTGTATGCCTTCAATTGTGACGGGCGCGGTTTCGGCACGAAGGGTATGAACCTGGCCTTTAACCGGCTCACCGGAGACAGTCCGTCGAGCCTGGTTGGCGCGCAAGTCAACCAAATGGACGATTATGGCAAGGGTGGCCAGAAGGAGGCCGACAACGCCACGTGGAAGGCATGTGGCCAGGAATGTATCGAGAACGTGTTCTATGCTTTCGTCTCCAGAAACACCTATGGCAGCGATAGCAAAGACCCTCTCATGCGTCAGCTGGCAGTCAATTCGAGCCTTATCAAGTCTTCGGATCGCGGGCTGACCTGGACGCGCAGCGCGCGAGAAAACTACGATCACCCGATGTGGCCAGGAAGCAGTTTTGGAGCGCCATTCTTTATTCACTATGGACAGAATGGAGGCCAGGTCTCACGCGATGGAGCCAGCGAGTATGTTTATGCTGTCTCCACAAACGGTTTCTGGAATGACGGTGACAGCCTGATTCTGGGACGAGTGAAACGTTCCCATCTGTCCAACCTGAACAGCAAAGACTGGGAGTACTACACGGGTGCCGCCGCAAACTGGTCTACAGAGATCAAGAACGCGGCTCCTGTATTGCAGCGTCCCGCTAAATGTGGTCAGACGCCGGTGTGCTACGTTCCGGCTCTAGGTGTCTACTTGCTGATCTCGTGGTACAACACCGCGAAGATGACGAAGTGGTTTGAGCCGAACGAGGTTCGCTATGACTTCTACCAGGCAAACCATCCGTGGGGACCATGGAGGCCAGTCAACTCGTTTAGCGATCGCTTCATGGGACCCAAGTATCACATGTATGGCCCGAGCCTCTGTGCGCGGTTTCAGCAACGAAAAGGCGCGGATGTCGAGATCTCTCTCTTCACCGCTGGATGCCCGTTCGACGATGTTCCCAGCACGCCATACAAGATTTGGCATATCCCGGTGCTCTTGCGGACGACGTCTCTGCCCACGCCTAAGAGCATCGCAGCTTCGGACGGGCAAATCCGTTACCACGGAACGTGGTTTCCATGGGCGACGATCGAGGATGCTGATGTAGACAAACTGCCTCGGGCCACGCAGACGCCGGGAAGCAGCGCCGAATTGTCCTTCGAGGGCACAGGCATCGAATATGTGGCACAGAAGAGTAAGGGACTAGGGAGCGTGGAAATTTATCTGGATGGCGCCAGGCAAGCGAGTGCGAATCTGGATCTTCAGGATTTCCCGGTGCTTTTGGGAGTCGTGGTCTTCTCCGAATATGAGCTACGGCCGGGCAAACATACGATCAAGCTAGTGAGTACTAGCGAAGCGCGGGTGAATCTGGAGGCTTTCCGGGTCTACACCTAGCGAACTCACGGCTAAGACTCAACCTTGGCTACGACACTCATCCCCACCTAACGGTTTAAGGCTAACATTATCAGCGCCTTGCGGGCGCTTCTTCCGACTGTTTCCTTGACAGTGCCTTTTTACAACACCGATAATCGAGTTTTCTAACCCAGCTTGCTTGGCGGTCGGCTATTCATGGCTTTATCTCGAGTTGATGTCTCGCGAACGAGAGCGGCCTGTGCTGCTCTTCTAGCAGCGCTTTGTTTCGTTGTGGTCTTCAGGGCCAACTCTAAGGCGCAGCAGACACAGCAGTCGACAGCTCCCATCTACGGTGGCAACGCGTCATCTGAGCAACAATCAGGCTCAGCCACGGGGGGTACTTTCGCGCCCGTATTGGACTCGGAAAAGAGACCCATCACTGCGGGTGGCTTTGTTAAGACGGGGCCGATCATCTATCAGGACGTCTCGAAACAGTCCGGCTTGACGGTTTGGCAACACAAGATGGGAACACCGCAAAAGAACTACATCATCGAAACCACTGGTTCTGGGGTTGCGCTGCTGGACTACGACCACGATGGTTGGCTCGACATTTACCTGGTGAACGGCTCAACGTATGACGCTGAAGCCGGCAAAGCAGAGCCACCCCACGCTGCTCTCTTCCACAACAATCATGACGGAACGTTTACCAATGTTGCCAGTAAAGCCGGAGTGACGAACGACCGCTGGGGTTATGGCGTAGCCGTAGGCGATTACGATAACGACGGCTGGCCCGACCTCTATGTCACCAACTTTGGCAAGAACCGTCTCTATCACAACAATCATGATGGGACCTTCACCGATGTTGCAGAGAAAGCCGGAGTGACCCTCGGCAACTGGTCAAACGGGCCCAGTTTTGGCGACTATGACGGGGACGGCAAGCTCGATTTATTTGTTCCGGGCTACGTGCATTACGACTTTAAGAATCCCCCTCCATCCGGCGGCGGGGATGCAGCCCATTCGTTCTGCCAATACCGTGGGGTTTCGGTAATGTGCGGCCCACGCGGCCTTCCCGGGGAACCCGATCATTTGTTCCATAACAACGGCGATGGGACTTTCACCGACGTAAGCGAGAAGGCCGGTGTTAGCGATAAACGCCACTACTACGGCTTTTCTTCAACCTTCGTGGATGTGAACAACGACGGCAAGGTTGATCTTATCGTCGCCAATGATTCGACCCCCAACTATCTCTACATCAATAAAGGGGATGGCACGTTCCAGGACGCGAGCTTCTACTCCGGATTCGCTCTGAATCAGGAGGCTCGCGAAACAGCCTCCATGGGCCTGGCCGTCGGCGACTACCTGAATAACGGCCGGGTCGATCTGTATACCACCACGTTCTCGGACGACTACAAAACTCTCTTTCGCAATGAGGGCGGCGGCAACTTCTCTGAGATTACAGAACAGATGGGAATCGCTCAGGTAACTTATCCATTCCTGAGCTGGGGCACTGAATTCATCGACTACGACAACGATGGATGGAAAGACATCATGTCAGTCAGTGGCCACGTCTATCCGCAGGTCGACCAGCACCACTATGACTGGGGGATGACCTTCGCCGAGCGTCCTTTGCTCTTTCACAACATCGACAAGGGGAAACGATTTGAACTTGTACCCGCGGTGGAGGGCACTGGACTGGCTGATGTCATTCCCGGTCGCGGCGCCGCTTTTGGCGACCTGTTTAACGACGGCAAAATCGATGTGGTGGTCAACTGCATCGACCATACTCCGGTTCTGCTTCGCAATGTAAATCCCGATAAGAACCATTGGGTCGGGATCGCGCTCATCGGTGGACCCAAGAGCCCTCGCGATGCAATAGGCGCCACCGTTTACCTGACCGCGGGGGGTATTCGGCAGCGCGGCGACGTAATGAGCGGCGGCAGCTATGAATCATCGAACGATCAGCGCCTTCATTTCGGGCTGGGGCAGGCGACGGCGGTCGATGCAGTAGAGATTCATTGGCCGAGCGGCTTTGTCGAGAACGTCAAATTACCGAGTATCGATCGCTTTTTTGTTGTCGAAGAAGGCAAAGGCCTGGTGCCCAGCGTCTACGATGCCATCGCGAAGAACGCGGCCGCGGCTAAATGAGTGTGCAGAATCGTTTATGAAGACTGCTTTCCTGCGCGCGTTTCTTGCCGTAACGGTGTTGGCCGCAGGTCTGTGCTTTTTTATGGGCACTATCGAGGCCGGCTCCAGCCAGGACACATCGCGCAAAGAGTACGCCGACAAGATTCGTGCTACCTACAACTACAGGTTCGGCAAGGATCAGCTTGCTGCGCCTGGGAATGCGTCTATGGCAGGAGATGATTTCATTCAGCCCGGAGCCTTTCCCAGCGCAAAGTATTGCGCGCATTGCCATGAGGAGGCCTACCACCAATGGCGGCAGTCGTTGCATTCCAATTCCTTTCGCACACCGTTCTATCGAACCAGCGTCAATATTCTTATCAGGACGAAGGGTATTGAATACTCCCGGCACTGTGACAGCTGCCACAATCCGGTCGCAGTATTAACGGGCGGTCTGACACAAAACTCCCAGGTTGACCGGAGCATGGATCAGGACGGCATTACCTGCACCGCGTGCCATTCGATCCAAAGCCTCAAATCGACCAGTGGCAACGGCGGTTTCGTCATGGGGATCCCTTCGGTGATAGTGGATGAGAAGGGAAACCGCATTCCGGGTGAGGTTCCGTACGAGGAAATTATGAAGTATCCTTTGCGCCATTCCCAGGCGGTCATGAGGAGCTTCTATCGGACGCCGGAGTTCTGTGCAACTTGCCACAAGGCGAATCTGCCCGATGCGTTGAACGATTACAAATTCATTCGTGCATTTACTACCTACGACGAATGGCAGCAATCGAAATTCTCGCAGCAGAATCCGCTGAGCTTCTACACCGCGGATTTCAGCAGTTGCCAGGGATGCCACATGAAGCGCGCGCCCAACACGCTTCTTGAGTACGGGGCGAAAAAGGGCACCTTCGCTTCACATCGCTGGCCTGCCGGAAATACAGCCGTTCCCTTCTACTACGGCTTCGATGAACAATTGCGCAAGACCACGGAATTCCTCAAAGCCGGCAACTACCTCAATGTAGATATTTTTGCCCTGCAAACGGTCGATAACAAGATCATCGCTCCGCTTGGTTCAGTGCCCTTCAGCCTCAAGCCGGGTGAAATTGTGCAAACGTTGGTGGTGATTCAGAATAAGAACATCGGGCATTCGTTGATCCCCGAGGTGCGCGACCTTTACGAAGCGTGGGTCGAGTTCACCGCCAAGGATGCATCGGGCAAGGATATTTATCATAGCGGCTTTATCAAGCCGGACGGCATGCTGGATGAACGAGCGCACAGCTTCACCAATCGGCCGGTCGACGTCGATGGCGGGTTTGTCGATAACCACAAAGTCTGGACCATTCATTCCGTCGCGTATGACAACTCCATCCAGGCCGGCCGGTCGGTATTAGTTCGGTATGAGTTCCGCATTCCATCAGATGCGAAAGGACCGATCACGGTGACAGCGAAGGTGAACTACCGGCACTTTCGCGAAAGCTACATGAACAATGTCTTTGGCAAGGACCACCCGGCGTATCCGATTGTAGAGATCGCGTCGCGTAGCCGGATCTTGAACGTGGGCGAGAATACAGTCACCCGACCTGAGCCCGGTGATAACCCGGACTGGATGCGCTGGAATAATCTCGGCATCGCTTATCTCGACCAACAGCAATACTCCGATGCAGTACGTGCCTTTAGTGAAGTGACGAAGCTGAGACCCGATTATGCCGATGCATATACCAATATCGGATTGACCGAAATTCAGTGGGAAAAATATGGGTCTGCCCGGGGCAGCATACTCAAGGCATTATCTCTGAACCCGAATAGCGCTCGCACGCTGTACTATCTTGCCCTGCTGGAAAGAAGGGCAAGCAACTACCAGGCGGAGACCGCCGATCTGGCAAAAGTGGTTGAGCTATTCCCCCGTTCGCGCGATGCGCGGCGCGATCTCGGCATCGCCTTTTATCGCCAGCAGAACTATCCCGCGGCGAGAGAGCAGTTTGAGGCCTTGCAGCAGATCGACCCGGATGATCTAGCCGCACACTACAACCTGTCGATCATCTACCGCCGCATGGGTATGAATCAGGAGGCTGCAGAGCAACAAGCCCAGTTCATTGACAAGAAATTTGATCCTGGTGCGCCTACCTATTCCTTCGATTTTCTTCGCCAGCATCCTGAGATATCGATTGAGAGCATTCCCCAGCATGTGCACACCGATCTGCCTCATGAGGGGAAGCCGGCTGCAGGAGCGCAATAGTTTTCCACGAGCGTAAATGAGATACCTGGCGGTATTGGTGCTACTTGCTCCCTGGCAGGCGATCTGCCAGATGAACACCGGTTGTCCATGGCTCAACGTGGCGACGGCCACGGGGGCGCTTCGAAGCAGCGAGAGTGGGCCCATGGCCACTCTCGCAGAGGGTGGCAAGGCGGCTTGCGATTTCACCTACCATGATTCAACCGCGTCTCGTGAGCTAAAGATAACGGTCGAAGAGGTGAAGGATGCGCAGCAGGCTATGTCTGCGCATGAGGCTCGATGCGGTTCTCACGTAACGGCGTTGCGTGGCATCGGGAATGAAGCGGTGACATGTGCTGTGGAGAGCAAAGGGAAGAGCTATGGAGAGCAGGTTATCGGCATTGTTCGAGACCAGATTTTCACCGTAACCCTGACCACCAGCGCCAAAAAAGATCCCGCTATACCGCGGGAAGCGCTGGAAGAGAGATCTCGAAACATAGCGGAGCAGGTGGCGGGTGCTCTCTTCTGACAGAACTGTCCCAATAAGCGGACGAACGGCCTTCTGGACGGCACGACTTGCTCAACGCGTTGAAGAGAACGCGGGCAAACGAAACAGGGTTGGTTGCTGTCGTGCTGGTTCTGTCGATCCACCTGCGCCCATGCCAAGGTGGGCCGCCACCCTCGAGTTTGTCATCCGCACAGCGAAAGTGCCCTGGGCGAATCGGCTCCGGGTTCCGTTTCTCCATCAACGCAAACTGCAGATCCCTCCGCTACGCTCCGGTCGGAGGTTGTGACTTTTTTGATTTCTGTTAGGTTTTGGTGGCCGGAAAGCTATGAAGAGCAGCGGCAAACAAGCATCGTCGGGGTCCTTCGACTGCGCGCCATGAACCCTCTGTCAAGCGATAGATCTGCGTGGCGCTTCGCTCAGGATGACGGCTTTGTGGGAGGTTTGAAAAATTCTCTGGTTGGTTGTGTCAAAACCACAAAGATCAAAAAAGTCACAACCTCTCGGGATGACAAATTCGAGGTTGGCTGCCCACCTTGGCATGGGCGGACGTGGATGGACAAAGTCAGCTAATTTGGACGAGTATGCTCTTCTGAGTTCCCTCACACCTCGATTGTTCCTACTCCGCTGGTTTGGCCGGATGCCATAGGCGGGAGGTGGTGTCCTTTTCATAGCCTTTGCCATTGGGATAGCTGACCAACTCAAACTGCATCCCCCACGGGGAGAGAAAATAAATCCACGTTTGTCCCGCATTTGGGCCAGAGGTTCTGACTGTGCGCTCGCCCAGAAGCCGTACTCCTTTGGCTGACAGGTAGGCTACCGCCGCATCGAAGTCGTCGACATAGAAGGCGAGATGATGTCCCCCGACGTCGCTGTTCTTCGGCTGGGTGGAATTCTGATCGGGCGCCTCGTATTCGAAAATCTCGAAGTTCGGTCCATACTTACAACGGAAGAAGCGCAGCCTGCGCATCACTGTTCTGGGGTGCACGTTAAGGTGCTTTGTCATCCAGTCGTCTTCCGCAACAAAGGGACCGAGCTCAAACATGTATTCACAACCGATGACGTCCACGAAGAACGATGTCGCCTGCTCCAGATCAGGCACCGTGAAGCCTACATGCTCTGTTCCTCGCAGACCCGGTATACCCTTCGAAGACAGAACGGTGGATTGGGATGACAAAGTGACCCTCCTGTTTCAAAAACCACTTCTAGGCCAACGGAATGACTCGCGTCTTCATGGCCCATCAGAATGGCCGTTATATCATAGTGGTCTTGCATTGAACAATGAACCGCCACCATGAACGCCAAATGATCGAGGGCAAACTGCCGTGCAGATTTCAAAGATACAAATCGCCGAGTGTTCCATACCACTTCCCTACGTTCTACGATTGGGTCCGGTCGAGATCCGCAATCGGGATTACGTCTTACTCAGGATCGAATGCGCAGACGGAGTGTTTGGCGAGGCCATAGGCTATCCGCGTGGAACTCCCTTGTTTGAGACGCTGAGCGGCATGGGACGGCGCATTCTTGGCGCCGACTGCGGCATGCGGCGGCAGGTAATGTTCAATCTTGAGCAATCGAATGTTCCCGCACGCGCTGGCTTGACCCGGGGTCTCAGCTTGATTGACATTGCTCTTTGGGATATCGCAAGTAAGCGTGCAGGCCAGCCGCTCTTCCAATTTCTCGGGGGCATGAGGGCCGCAGCCGAGGTAACCGTAGTTGCCGGCTACTACGTTGATCAACGCGGGATCGGAGCCGTGGTCGACGAGGTTGCTCTGCTGCAGGATGCGGGCTGCAAGCGCGTAAAAATCATGCTCAAGGGCGACGACGCCGTCTTCGATTACAAATACTGTTCCGCTGTCGTTGAGAAGATGCCCGGCCAGGTTGCGGCAGATGCCCACTGGACCTGGAACACATTGACGGAGGCAAAGAAGGTCTGTCGCGCACTCGACGGTTTGGGGCTAGGTTTCCTGGAAGATCCTTTTGCTGCCTCGGATGTGCGGTTGACCCACGAACTACGACGTGACCTGGTGACGCCGATCGCGGCCGGCGAAGATACGTTTGGAGCACGCGTTGTCTCTGAGCTGGTAAGTGGAATCGATATCCTGCGCGTAGATGCGACCACAGTCGGGGGAATCACGGGCGCGATCGAGGCCATTAATCTGGCAGCGGGGGCAGGAAAGACGGTGTTCCCGCACGTTTTCGCTCCACTCCATGTTCACCTCGCATGCGCTTTTCCCAACGTAGAAGCGGTCGAGTGGATCACGGCGGAGTGTGGCGCAGATCCCCTGAATCTGCTGCTCCGCAACATTCCATCCGTGAAGGATGGACGAATGAAGCCGAACCAGGAACCTGGCATCGGGATCTCAGTGGACTGGGACGCGGTGGAACGGCTCTCGCGGCGGCGAGTAGTCGTAACCGCGGACAGTTAGCCTGAACTCCTCGCCAGCATTGCGATGGATGACAGGGGAAGCTGGAAGTATTGTCTTTTCAGTGAGCGGCTTGCGATCGCGGAAGAGTTTGCTTCTTGGCCAGATCGCCGGCGGCCAGCTCGTTTGCCACCGCCAGGATCTGCAGAGTCTCGGCATCATCGGAATCAACCGAAAGAATGTCTCGCAGCCGGCGGATGGCCTCCTCGGTTCTTCCTACCTTGCATAGAACAAGCGCAGCGTTCCGTTGGAAAACAATGTTGGTTACATCTATTTTGGCTGCCTGATCATAATGATCCAGCGCTGCGGCAAGATCTCCCTTCTTTTCCAGCCCAATGCCTGTATTGTTCAGAACCATGGCTTTCGTCTCACTGTCCGCTTCGGCGCGGTTGCTCGCAAGCAGGTCCTCCAGATCCTTTTGCAGTCGGTCGGCGTTTACTGTGTCCCCTTTGAGGCTATAAATCCTGTAAAGCCGATACGTCACTTCGCGATCGCTGGGCATGAGGCGGTGCGCGGTTTCGAACTCGGTGATGGCTTTGTCCTGCTGGCCGGCATCCTGATATAGCTTGCCCAACAACGCATGGGGAGCTTCATTTTCCGGGTCCAGGCTGGCTGCCTTTTCGAGAGTTGTCATGCTCTCTTGGGAACGATTGAGGGAAAAGAGCGCCTCGCCGATCGCGGCGTAAGCTTCCGCCCATTGTGGATCGAACTCCAATGTCTTGCGATAGGCGTCGAGGGTGTCTTGCCACTTCTTCTGGCAGTAGGCATCGTGAGCTTTTAGACGCCATAGGTCGACAGCAGGCTCCTTCGTATTTTTGTTGACGATTTCCAGATCTACCTGCTTCTCCGACTCTCCGCACTTTTGAGCACGCGCCAAAACGAGCGCGTAGTTATAGCGTCCGCCGGGCAGAGTTGGATCAAGTTTGACAGCCATCGAGAGCCGTTCAAGCGCCCGGTCCAGGTTGTCAAACGAGGCATACGCCAATCCCGAGGAAAGATACGAGGGCGCGTAATTGGGCCGGAGCGCGATGGCCTGATCAAATTCGGCGGCGGACTCGATTGGCTTTGAGAGCAACGCCAGGCAAATTCCTTTCAAGGTGTGGACATCTGCGGCATACACACCGTGTGCATCGGCCTGTTGCAGGAGAGACAGCGCACCCTGGGGGTCGTTTTGTTGTACAAGCTTTTTCGCTTGGCCCAACAGCGCGGGTGTTGACTGTCTACCGGCCGGGGAGTGGCCGGCCTGTTGTGCCGAGGCGAAATAGGGGAAGAAGACACGCTGGCTTATCAACAGACACATCAACAACACGATGCCCGATGCGGGCGACAGGTAACGGTGGCTGAAAGAAAGCATCACTGAATTTGCGCTGCTGCGCGACAGCATTTTTGGCCTAGCATCCGGCGATGGGTGTTTGGAAACTGGAGTCCCCCCAGACTGCTGCAGCACACTGATCAAGTGTAAATATCAATAGCCGCATTTCGAAAGATCTCGATACCTCTAAGCAAGCCGTCCGCCCCGTTCCCGGTCCGCAACCCGCGGTCCCTTAATCAGTTAGTTCATAAATGCCTTGGGTGGCCAACGTCCTGCCTCAGCTCAGCACCAGGGTTTCCTTTAGGTCTAAGAGCGAAGCCCCCTATTGAACTCTGAAACGGTAGTTCCCGGTAAAAATCATCATATAGTTGTCATGTTTTCAGAGTGAGATATTTTTCTTGACAATCGTATTCCTCGACACCTATACAGGACGGCGTTGGAATCCAGGAATCTTTCAGCAGTAACCCGGTTTGGGGCCGGAATTCTGCGGCTGACCGCCAGTTTAGGTTTCGCCGCCCTTGGCTAGGCTGGAGGGTTCGGGAGTAGATGAGGACAAAAGCAGTCATACAAGTTCCTTGGAACACCTATTTTGGGCTAAGAGCCCAGGAGGCCGTTGTGCGAATTTTCATGTCGAACGCGAGCATGTTCGGAAATAAGCCTTCCCGTTGCAATTCATCGAGAGCTGCATTTGCTGCACATCTCACCATGCATCTCTCCACCTTGTTCGCTATGCTGCTTGTCTTGTGTACCGCCGCACACGCACAGAGCGTCACCGGCCAGTTTAATGGCCATGTTTACGATCAGAACGGCGCGGTTGTGCCCGAGGCGACTGTTTCCATGGAGGACACGGCAACCCACCTGACTCGCACGACCAAGACCAACGCTGAGGGTTTGTATCAGTTCCCGCTTGTTCCGCCGGGAACATACACGCTCACTGTAACCCAGACGGGTTTTCAGACATCGAGCAGCGCCGGTCTCAAGGTGGATGTGAACCAAGTCCTCACGCAGGATTTTAAACTCGAGGTTGGAGCAACATCACAGACGGTCAACGTGACTGCAACCGCTGAGATGCTGCAATCCTCAACGGCCAACCTGGGGGCTGTGGTGGAACAGAGAACGGTGAATGAACTACCACTCAACGGTAGAAGCTTTTCCGCATTGCTGACCCTGACGCCCGGAGAGAGCCCAGTCAACTACTCACAAAATAGCAGTGTTGGCTACGGCACCGGATTTGGACCTCCAGGCATTCCCGGTTCGACCTTTGTGTTTCCGTCCACTCAGGGCCAATGGAATCGTGAAAATCTTTACTATCTGGACGGCATCATCAACACCGCCGCTTTTGCCAGCACGTACGACATCCCACCGATCGCTGACACAATCCAGGAGTTCAAAGTCCAGTCGCATAACGACCAGGCAGAATATGGAAGCGTCCTGGGCGGGGTGGTCAACGTGGTCACTAAATCGGGGACAAATTCCTTTCACGGAGCACTTTGGGAATATTTGCGTAACAACGACTTCGACTCGCGCAATCCGTTCACGGACTTCAAGGGAAACGTTCCCGCCGCGCCGGCCTCTTTTCATCAAAACGAGTATGGCGGAGACGTGGGCGGCCCGGTCAGGATTCCGAAACTCTATAACGGGACCAACAAGACATTCTTTTTCGCCGCGTACGAGGGATGGAGATATTCCCAGGCAAAAGAAGCCAGCTATATATCGCCGACTGCTGCTGAGTTGAATGGAGATTTCACCAATTCTTCTGTCCTGACCAACACAGGCGCGCCTGCACTTCTCTACAATCCCTTCACCACCATCGGAACGCCGGGAAACTATACCAGGCAATTGCTGGGCAACGGGCATGTCATCCCTGCTGACATGATCGACCAGGGCGTTCAGACCTTTTTGAAGGGCTACAGCGACACCCCTAATTTCACTCCCACCACTCCGGGCGGCCCCAACACGATTTTGAACGCGGTCGGTACAAACAACGCCAATGAGTTCAGCGGACGCGTCGATCAGAATTTCAGAACCAGCAACACCCTGTGGTTCCGTTACAGCTTTCTGGATGGGACGAACCTCAGTCCCAACTCCTCACATGCGAGCACTTCCACAAGCGCAGACGACAGAAACTTCGGCGGCGGCTATACGCATACCTTCTCTCCGACTCTGCTTCTGGACGCAGCAATCGGATATTCCGGCAGATTCAACGCGGTGAGTACGACAACTTTCAGCGGTGTTCCAAGCGGCGCCAACGGCATCTTCGCCGATGTGCAAAAGGTCTACGGTTTCCAAAATTTCGGTTTCACAGGGTACAACGGTATTGGCGGGAGTGGACCAGCCGGATCGGCAAGCCACGAATTGAATTTTGCCGTCAATATGACCTGGATTCACGGGAACCATCAGGTGCGCTTTGGTTTTCAAGAACAGATGCCCGAGATGACCCAGGGTCTTTCGGGGGGACACTTCGGGGGGGCGACATTTACTTTTGCTACTCCGGAAACAGCGAATCCGCAAAACGCATCGGAAACCGGCAACGCCCTTGCCGGCGCTCTGATTGGCGTGCCGGATAATGGACGTTTTCAGGCAGAGGTGAACGCTGTTCGGGTCGTGGCGCCGTCGGCCTATATTCAGGACGCCTGGAAAGTAACACCACGCTTGACCATCAATGCCGGATTGCGTTGGGACGGTGAGTCATCCCCTCATCTGCTGCAGGGAACAACGGCTGCCATGCTTGATCCGAACACTGGAAACTGGATCGTTTCCGGCGGCAAGCTGCCCCCGCCCTGCAACCCTGCTAACAACGTCTATGCGCCCTGCATCCCCTCAACCACGCCGGCAAATAATGCGATTATCGCAGCCCACGTTACCGTAGCGCCCAATCCGAACCTGGGTCCCGATGCCAGCTACACGGACGTCGGGCCGCACATTGGGCTTGCCTACAAACTCGACAACAACACGGTCATAAGGGGAGGATACAGCTTGCTCTTCGATAACTCGATCAGCACGATCCAAACCGTGAGAGACCGGCTGCTGGCATGGCCTTCCAATGCTTCCCTCCCCCTGGTATTTAACGTCATAGGCCAGCCGGTGGATACCATGAACGATATTATTCCGACCATCTCTAATACAAATGCTCTGCCCACAGTTCCGACCCCTTTCAATCAGTTCGGCTGGTACTACGATCCCCATCTGAAAAATCCCTACTCGCATACGTTTAATCTCGAAGTGCAAAGGCAGGTTAATTCCAGCCTGGTGGCCACAGTCTCGTACGTCGGAGCGGTCGACTACGACCAACCCATCACCGGACTGGACAACAATTCCCCTGCGCCCGGCCTCGCCGGCGCCGACCGTCCGTTCCCGTGGTCGGGAACTGCACTTGAAGCTACGTCGCGCGGCTGGGCCAATTACAACGCACTGCAAGTGAAGGTCGACAAGCGGGCTACAAATGGACTTTCTTTCGGAACCGGCTTTACCTGGTCCAAGACAATGGACAGCGGCGGAAGCGGGTTCTACGGTGTGGAAAACGGTCCGCAGGGCTATTCGGCTTATCAGAACTACAATGACCTGAATGCCGACTACGGGATCTCAGGGGATAGTCTTAAATTCCTTTGGTACGGCTATGGCCTCTATGCGCTGCCCTTCGGGCCTGGCAAGGCCTATCTCACTCACGGAGTGGGCGGTGCAGTTCTTGGTGGTTGGCAGGGCAATATAATCGCTTCCGCGCATTCCGGGGTTCCGCTGGGGTTTCCTGATGCAGGGTTAGATCCGGCAGGCATCGGGAACACCGGTACTTATAATTATGGCCGGGCAAATTTGACTGGTAACCCCAAGCTTTCTCATCCGACCAAGAGCGAAGCATTCAACACCGCCGTGTTTGCTCACCCGGTGAACGAGTACGGCAACTCCGGACGTGGGGTCATCAATGGAATGAATTACGATAACTTCGATTTTTCGCTTTTGAAGGATATACCCGTTCATGAAGAGTTCGGCTTCCAGTTCCGGGCAGAGTTCTTCAATGTCTTCAATATTCAAAACTACGGCGTGCCTGGCACAACCTATGGAAACAGTGGATTCGGAGTCATCACCGCACTGGCTCCCGGAGCTACCCCACGGGTATTACAGCTCGCCTTAAGGGCTTATTTCTAGAAATGGTCCCATATATCGGTCTGTGGCTTCGAGTAACGCTATGACATTTGCACCACTTGCGGGTTTATGAGACTTGTTCTAACGAGTTTGCTGTATATTGCCTCCCGGTCGCATCCGGAGCCTCACTGTTCTTCTGATGCGACCCTCTTCTTGGGCAGGGTTTGGTTTGTGAGATGAGACAGCACCGGTATCTGGCAACAGAGACCTTCCATAGGATAGCTTTCGTAGCAAGAAAGGAAGATAAGTGCGACAATAGTTCTGCTGACTTATACCGCTGACTAAGTACGGCTGAAAGCAGGTAATTACAACGCGAACCAAGACCCCTCCCTATGGTCGTTGGTCAGCGTAGAGAACCATTCAGGACAATTCAGAGAAGTGGAATGAATGGGTGAGGGACTGACTAATGACTGCTTCCGTCTCGGGCGCTGCGACTCCCGTGGGTAAAGATGATTCTTCTTCTTCCGTCGCGCTCCTTAGAGAAATGCTGCGTATCAGAGAGCTTGAGCAGCGCTCGCTCGATCTAAGCCAGAGTACACCACCACAGGTAATCGGCTCAGCACACCTTTGCGCAGGCCAGGAGGCTGTTCCTGTCGGAACGATCGCGGGCCTGAAAGAGGCAGACCAGGTTATTGCAACCTATCGGGGCCATGGATGGGCGCTGGCGTCGGGGCTTTCCTTAACGGAAGTCTTTGGAGAGATTTGCCAGCGGAGTATCGGCGTAAACGGGGGCCGTGGTGGTTCAGCCTATATGATGGCGCCCGAGCGGCGCTTTATCGGCGAGAACTCGATCGTCGGAGCCGGTGTTCCGATTGCTTGCGGCGTCGCGATGTACAACCTGGCTTCGCGCAATGGCAACGTGGTTGCGGTCTCGATCGGAGATGGTGCGTTCAACCAGGGCTCAACCCATGAGGGGCTCGCCTTCGCCGCCGCCCGCAGCTTACCAGTGCTTATTATCTGTGAAAACAACGGGTGGTCAGAGCTGACACCGACCTCACTCACTTTTAAAGTGGAACGGATCGCCCAGAGAGCAAACGGTTACGGAATGCCCGGGGTAACGATTGATGGAGCCGATCCGCTCATAGTACGCGATACCATCGCACAGGCAGCCAATCGGGCAAGAGAAGGCGGCGGACCGGTGTTGATTGAGTGTCGCGTGCCGCGATTGTGGGGACATTACAACCGGGATATCGAGCACTACCGGTCCAAAGAGGATCGTGACCAGGCACGGGCTCGCGATCCCATCACCACCTTTAGCAGTAAGCTGATAGCTGCTGGAGTGCTCACCCGAGAGGCCCTTCACGAACTCGAGCTGAGTGTTAAGGCCGAGATGGACGGGGTGCAAAAGACCGTCCTTAGTTCTCCTCTTCCAGGAGCCGAAACGGCTGCTCAGCATGTATGGGCCGAAGCACCGTCTCCGGCAGCCTCGGCTGATACACCCGAGACTGGGGAGACCAAGACCGTAAGCTACATCCAGGCTGTCAACGAAGCTTTATCGCGCGAGCTGGCAACGCGCCCCGAGGTCCTCGTCTATGGAGAAGACGTCGGCCAATCCGGAGGAATCTTCGGCGCGTCGCGAGGTCTGCAAAAGAAATTTGGTGCGGATCGGGTCTTCGACACTCCCATCTCGGAGAGCGCTATTCTTGGCTCGGCTGTCGGTGCGGCATTGATGGGTATGAAGCCGATCGTGGAAATCATGTGGGGCGATTTCATCCTGGTAGCGCTGGATCAAATCATCAATCAGGCTGCTAATGTGCGCTACATCACCGGCGGCCGGTCCGGGGCCCCAATTGTCGTTCGCACGCAACAGGGCGCCACGCCTGGATCGTGCGCCCAACACTCGCAATGCCTGGAAGCGCTTCTCGCCCATATTCCAGGACTGAGGATCGCTATTCCCGCGACGCCCCAAGACGCCTATAGCCTTTTGCGCGCTGCTACCGCCTGCCCTGATCCGTGTATTGTTTATGAGGCCAGAGGGCTCTACCAGACAACCGGTGAGGTTCATTTCACGGATGTGATCGAACCTATCGGGAAATCGCGCCTGCATAAGCCGGGACGCGACGCGGTGATTATTACCTGGGGAACCATGGTTCTCGTTGCCCTGGAGGCAGCCAAGCAACTGGGCGAAGAGGGGGTGGATGTCGGAGTGCTAGATCTCCGCTGGCTTTGTCCTTTGGACGATGACGGCTTGCGCGCTGCCGTCAGGAGCGCGTCGGGCAAGGTCATCGTCCTGCACGAGGCAAATCGCACCGGTGGATTCGGCGGGGAGGTGGTCGCGAGACTGCACGAGTTTTTCAAGCACGACCTGGATCTCAACATCGCTCGGGTCGCAACTCCTGATATGAGGATCCCCGTCTCCCCAATCCTCCAGCGTGCTCTTCTTCCTACCGCCACGAAGGTTATCGATGAAACGCGGCGTTTGCTCGCGGTCAAGTGACAAATACTTACGGTCGGCGGGAAGAGATGATTATGGAATTTCTTGTGCACATGAAAGTCGCTCCAATCGAAGGCGGTGAAGACAGAGAGAAACAGCTGCGAGCACAAGAGGCGGCACGGAGCCGGGAGTTGGCCAAACAAGGTGTGCTTTCCCGTCTGTGGCGAGTGCCGGGAAGGCGTGAGAACTGGGGCATTTGGCGAGCTGATGACTGCGACCAGCTGCACAACGCACTCATCTCCTTACCGCTCTTTGCTTATTTGACCATTACTGTTCATCCTTTGGCATCCCATCCCAACGATCCGGGGATGCTACCCCCTCCAGGGTCAGTGGCGTGATCACCGCAGTGCTCTGGGAGCGAAAGGAAAGTGAGGATCTAACCCGGAAATGATATCGATAGACGAGTTGTACCGAGTGGATGGCAAAGTCGCCCTGGTGACTGGAGGTTATGGCGGTATCGGGGAAGCCGTCTGCCGTGGTTTAGCGGCGATGGGTGGCAAAATCGCCATTGCCGGCCATAACGGAGTGCGCGCCGGTGAGTGCGCGAAATTGCTCCAGGCCGACGGCGCCGATGCATGGGCGACCTCTTTCGAAGCAACTTCGGTTTCTGCTACGCAGCAGATGGTGGATGAGGTCGTCGCCCACTTCGGACGTTTGGATATCCTGGTCAACTGCGTCGGACTGAACCGCGAAGAGAAGGCGGAAGAAGTGACCGAGGAGATGTTCGACTACGTTTACGACGTGAATCTGAAAAGCGCCATGTTTCAGGCCCAAGCGGCTGCTCGCCACATGATGAGACAGGGAACGGGTGGAAAGCAGGTCCACCTCGGTTCTGTGCGTTCCCTGCTTGGGTTGCGCGGGCGTGGCTATGCCGCTTACTGCGCCGCGAAAGGCGGCTTGATTACGTTGTGCCGACAGCTTTCGGCGGAGTGGGCGCCGCACGCCATCAATGTGAATGTGGTTGCTCCCACTTTTATCCGGACTGAGCAGGTCAGCAAGATGCTGGCTGACCCGACGTTTTATGCGAATCTCGTGGCTCGCATTCCATTGGGGCGGATTGGCGAGCCGGCAGATGTTATGAGTGCGGTGCTATTCCTGGTTGCGCCGGCCTCCAATTTCATCACTGGACAAACCCTTTATCTGGACGGCGGCATAACTGTTACGCAGTAACCATCACGCATCAATGACTGGGGAGGAATGAGCACTGTGGCCGAAAGATTAGTCGATCTAAGCATGCCCGTACACAACGAAATGGTCACGTTTCCACGCGTCGTCCGCCCCTCCATGGCCATGTTTGAGACCTGGCAGGAATTTGCGGAGCGGATTGGCGCAGCAAAGTACGGGGTTGATTCATTGACTGCGTCTTACATCGTCGTGCTGGGCGATCACATTGGAACTCACATGGATTCGCTGCGTCACATGCGCAAGGACGCGCCGGGGCCTGAGGGGATTCCGCTTGAGTATTGCTATGGAGATGGGGTGTGTCTCGACTTTCGCCATCTGCCTAAAGGCGCCGGTATCAGCGTTCAGGACATGAAGGACGCGCTGGGCAAGATCAAGTACACCCTGAAGCCGCTGGATATCGTGTTGATCCACACCGGAGCCGGCAAGCTCCAGGATAGCGATAAATACCTCACGGACAGCGTTGGAATGACAGGCGAGTCAACCAACTGGCTGCTGGATCAAGGGGTCAAGATGACGGGGATTGACGCGGTTACCTATGACCCGCCTATCTGGGCGATGTTTGAACGTAAGAAATTTTGGGAGGCCCACCGGGTGATGCTAACGCGCGAGTATTACCACCTGGAAAACCTAACCAACCTCGACCAACTGCCAGGTTATGGATTCAAGCTGAGTCTCTTCCCTATCAAGTGGGTGAACACGACCGGCGCGCCGGTTCGAGCCGTAGCGATTCTGAAGGACTGACCCACGATGCAATTTCTATCGGTCTCGCAGCGTCGGAAAGGATTTGCGGAAGAAGCATACGCGGGCTTGGCTGAGCAAGAGATGGAGCGCGCCCGCGAGCTGTATTCGGAAGGATTGATTCGTCAGATCTGGCATCGCTCAGACATTCCCGGCGCGTGCTTGTTGTGGGAAGCCGAGAGCGAAGAACAGGTTCGCGAAGCGTGGAAGACATTTCCGTTTGCCGGGGCCGGCATGACGGAGATGACATTGATTCCACTAAAACCTTACGGAGGCTTTAGGCCAACAAAACCTCCGAAGATCAAGACGTGATTGATAAGGCCGTGTTGAAGACACTTAACGAACCCGCGATTGCCATCCCACTCACCCCTAACCAGGTGCGAGGGTTTTGGGCAGCGTGGGGTGGTTTGGCCCTGGATGGAATGGACTCGTTCATTTACGCCCTTGTGCTTGTACCGGCGATGCACGAGCTGCTACCTGCCTCGGGGATACCGGCCACCGTGGGCAATTTGGGGTTCTATGGCAGCATTTTGTTCTGCGTCTTCCTGGTTGGGTGGGGCTGCGCGTTTTTGTGGGGGCCAATTGCCGACCGCTTCGGGCGCGTCCGCGCCCTCATCTTAGCCATCCTTTGCTATTCCCTGTTTACATTTCTAGGCTGTATCGCGCAAAACATCTGGCAGCTCGGCGTGTTTCGCTTTCTTGCCGGTTTCGGTGTCGGGGGAGAGTTTGTTGGAGCCGCGGTATTCGTAGCCGAGGAATTGCCCAGTAAGCATCGAGTAGCCGGTGCGGGCTATCTTAACTCGGGCTACTACGTGGGGATTTTTCTTGCCGGGGGACTCAACTATGTTCTGGGCGCGCGCCTGGGATGGCGGGCCATGTTCGCGGCGGGTGTTGCGCCCGCCTTGTTCGTCGCCTTCATCCGCTACGGCGTCCAGGAGCCGGAGCGGTGGAAGAAGAGAATCGAAAGCATAGGTGTATGGACGGCACGCGACTCGCTCTTTGCCCTCTTCTCGCCCGAGTATCGCAAGCGAACCACGCTTAACTGCCTTTTATTGTTGGTCTCGATGATCGGTCTGTGGGCCGGGTCGGTTTACGCTCCTGGCGCAGTGACGCAGGTCGCGCTTCGCGAGGGGTACAGTGCCGGGGACGCGGCGCGGATTGCGTCGTGGGCCACGATGCTGTTAGCCACGGGCACAATCCTTGGCTGCCTGGTCATGGCGCCCATCGCCAATCGGTTGGGACGCCGGGGCGCGCTGGCGTTTTTCTTCGCCATCATGGCAGTGTCGATTCCTCTTGCCTTCGGTTACACGTTCTACCCAGGGCACGGAGGATTAAGCGCGTTCATCCCGTGTCTCTTCTTTGTCGGGGTGGGTGGAGGCAGTTTCTCGGTGCAGCTCTTGTGGTTGCCGGAGCAGTACCGCAGTGAGTGCAGGGGGAGCGCACTCGCCTTTGCTACGTGTGTGGGCCGATTTGTAGCAGCTGGTGCGACACTCATCGTGGGCGCGGGAATCGCCCACTACAAGAGCATCGGGGTACCGGTCGCATTGAGCGCGCTGGCGTTTGTCTTTGGACTGTTGCTGGTACCGTTCGGCATGGAAACGAAAGGTCAACCTTTACCAATATGATTCGTGAATGCTCAGGGGGTGAACCATGGATTTGATGCGACAGCGCCGTAACCTTCTTAAGACCGCGGCCCTTGGCTTGGGCACTTTAGCCTTCCCCTCGTTAGAGACAGCGCTCGCTAAAAAGAAGCCCGCTCGCAAGCTGAAGATTGGCCACACCTGTATCACCTGGGGCACCTTCCCGCGCCCGGGCGACGATGCCACGCTGGAGCCGGCATTGAAAGACATCTCGGCGGAAGGTTTCTGGTCCTTTGAAACCTTCCCCGAGGTCCTGGATAACTGGGACAAACGCGGTCTGCTGGCTCCAATGATCGCGAAGTACGGAGTGCCTTTGAGATCCGGGTACATCACTGGCAATCTGATCGATCCGTCTAAAAGAAAGGACGAAATCGCTCGTATCACTGCGTTGTCAAAAGTTGTTCAGAAGTTCAACGGGGGTTTTATTGTGCTCGCTCCCAATAGCGTTAAACGCGATACATACAACTTTCAGGAACACCGGGCAGACATCATCTCCGCACTCAATGATTATGCCGCGGCAGTCACCGATCTGGGCCTGGCAACAGGGCTGCATCAGCATACCGGCACCTGCATCGAATCGCGCGATGAAGTCTATACGGTCATGGATGCAGTGAACACGAAGAACCTGAAGTTCGCTCCTGATGTTGGCCAGCTTCAGAAGGGCGGTGCGGATGCGGCGAAGGTGGTGAAGGATTTTCTGCCGCTGGTAAAGCACATGCACTTAAAGGATTACAAGGGTTGGGAGTGGTATTCCGGATACTGTCCGCTGGGCATGGGTACGGTGGATATTCCAACGATTCTGGACATGATGGACAGCGTAGGTCTGATCAACGACGTCATGGTCGAGCTGGATCCCTCCCCAGATGGGCCAATGACACCTCTCCAGACCGTGCAAACGACCAAGGCTTACTTGGAGAAGCTGGGATATAAGTTCCGCAGCTAGTAAGTTAGTGCTCGAGATTCTGATGACGAGCTTGCCTGTGAGGGGCAATAGGGTTGTTATGGAAAAGCGAAACCGGGACTTACTACTTCGCATTGGCGCCACGACTGGGTTGCTGGCGCTCGCTTTGGGCTATTCCCCAGATCCAATTTTGGCCAGATCGCGGGAGAAAACGTATTCCTCCTGGAGCGACTACGGCGGCTCCCCCGACTCCATGGGGTATTCTGCGGCCAAGCAGATTAACAAGACAAATGTGACTCAGCTTAAGCTGGCGTGGTTTGTCCCCGCGCCTGGGCCGGCCGGCCGGTTCTCGTTCAATCCGCTGGTAATCGACGGCGTGATGTACGTAGTTGGCAAAGACGACGGAATCTATGCACTGGATGCTGCAACCGGGAAGCAGATCTGGGCTCATCCGGTCGAGGGAGGGCAGCCGACTAATCGCGGCTTCAATCATTGGATATCGAAAGACGGAAAAGATCGGCGGCTGATTTTTGCCGTGGATGGATATCTGCAAGAGCTCGATATGAAAACCGGGGAGTTGATCACATCCTTCGGCAACCAGGGCAAAGTCGATCTTCGCCAAGGGCTGGACCGCGATCCCGCCTCCGTTACCGAAGTGCAAAGCGGCACTCCGGGGCGGGTCTTCGAAAACCTGCTTATACTCGGTTCGGCGCCGGGAGAGGCCTATGGCTCACCTCCGGGAGATATCCGCGCCTATGACGTACACAGCGGCAAGATGGTTTGGATCTTTCACACGGTTCCCCGTCCCGGCGAGTTCGGATACGATACCTTTCCTCCAGGCGCATGGAAACACGTGGGGGGTAATAATGCCTGGGGTGAGATCTCGCTCGACGAAAAGCGCGGTATCGCGTACTTCCCTCTTGGTTCTCCTACCTACGACTTATACGGCGCGGATCGTACAGGGACAGACCTCTACGGCGATTGCCTTCTGGCGCTCGATGTCCGCACAGGCAAGCGTGTATGGTACTTCCAGGTTGTGCACCATGATCTCTGGGACTACGATCCGACGGCGGCCCCGAAGCTTCTGACTGTCCTGCACGACGGGAAGAAGGTCGATGTCGTTGCCCTGGCAACGAAGTTCGGCTTCCTCTATGTATTTGAACGCGTGACCGGCAAGCCGCTGTGGCCGATTGAGGAGCGGCCGGTTCCAAAGAGCGATATGCCGAATGAAGTATCCTGGCCAACCCAACCTGTCCCGACAGTTCCGCCGCCATTCGCGCGGCAAAAGTTCACGGTCGACGAGATCAATCCGTATCTCGACCCTGCGGAGAAAGCGCGGATACGCGACATACTTCTGAAGGCCAGCAACGACGGCATCTACACTCCGCCCGCCTACAACCGGCAGACCATCGAAGTGCCGGGTGAGAATGGAGGCGCCAATCAGGGCAGCACAGCCGCAGATCCATATACAGGCGTGATGTACGTCAAGACGTACGACGCGCCAACAATCCACACGATGACCGAAGCTCCTCCGGTTCGCCACTTGAGTACCACTTCAGGAACATTCGAAAGGCGAGGCTACGCCCTTTATATAAACAATTGTGTTGCTTGCCACGGACCGAATCGCGAGCGCATTACCTACCCCAGCACGATCGACTTTAAAAAATTCACAGCTGTTCTCAGGGCGGGCAACGGAGTTATGCCGGCATTCTCCGCATCTACGCTGAAGCCGGAAGATATACTTTCGCTGGCCGCTTACCTCAAAGACCCGGTTGCAGGCGAAGGAAACCCGGAGAACCCGCAAGTCAACCCCTCGGCTCCTCCTCCGCCCCCAGGGCAGACGCGCTTCTACGGCCAATTTGGCTTTACCTTTCGTGCTAGCAATGGCCTGCTCGCATTCAGCCCGCCATGGTCGTCGATCGTTGCCTACGATCTGAATGAGGGCACCATCAAATGGCGTAGACCGATTGGAACGACACCGGGCCTGGCAGCGCAAGGTATCAAGGACACCGGCAGCTCGGCCTTCATGAGAAATGGTCCAGTAGTAACGGCTGGTGGCTTGCTGTTTATCGGCTCAGGTCCGGACCGGATGATTCACGCACTTGATAAGGACACGGGAAAAACGTTATGGGAAACAGAATTGGACGCAAACCCTGATGGAATCCCGGCGGTTTACGAGGTAGGTGGGCGTGAATACATCGCATTTTATGGGGCGGTGAACAGCAATAAGGCAACGATCGCCTTCAAACCCGGCAAACCGGGAGGTCAAGGTTACTACGTCTTCGCCTTGCCACAGCCGGCTTCGAGCGCGAATTGAATGTTTGATCGCAGAGCATTTTCATCTTTCACGGAGTTATATAAATGAAGCTCGAAGGCAAGATAGCCCTGGTAACTGGAGCGGCCCGGGGGATAGGTCGAGGGATCGCCGAAGTGTTTGCGGAACAGGGTGCGGATGTAGCGATCAACGATATTGACATCACAGGATGTGCGGCTGAAGACCTTGTGCGCTGGATTCGCGCCAAGGGCCGCCGGTCAATGGCAGTACAGGCAGACGTCTCCAACCGTGCGTCGGTGGAAGCGATGTTCAAGCAGGTTTGGGATGAACTTGGACACATCGATATCCTGGTGAACAATGCCGGCATCGAGACGATCGTTCCTTTCCTCGAAATCACTGACGAGCAGTGGACGCGCGTCACAGATGTAGACCTGCGCGGCCCCTGGCTTTGTTCGCAGGTTTTTTGCCGTCGTGTTGTGGCGGAAGGCCGCAAGGCAAACATCGTGAATGTAGGTTCCATACAGGCGGCGAAGATTCTTCCCGGACGAACGCATTACGCCCCTGCGAAGCTGGGGATCGAAGCTCTCACGCGCAATACGTCGGCCGAAATGACGCCGTTGGGAATACGCGTGAACTGCGTTCATCCCGGCTTTATCGCTACCGACATGACGGCATGGATTCAAAAGGACCCGGCCATCCTGTCCAACGTTGTGGCACAAATCTCGGTCGGTCGAGCAGGAGAGCCGCGGGACATAGGGAAAGTAGTTGCTTTCTTCGCGTCAGAGGAATCGGCGTATGTTACGGGCCAGTCAATCCACGTTGATGGCGGGTGGATCTTTAAATAGATCGATCTTGATAGCATGCGCGGTCGGTACTCATAAGTTCTTTGAAGAGGTACAAACGATATGACTAGAAATACGCATCTCTTAACTGTTGCAACAGTGGCGGTAGCTATGCTGTCCGCCCAGCTCGCTAGCGCCGCGCCGGCTCCTCCGGTCGACCTAGGCCCGAACGAATCTGTACGGCCGAACTCGCCCCAAATTCGCACCTCTGTTAATACCCTGCTTGGCTGGCAGGTGGGTATCTCCTCCTCAGTGTTCGGACAGCTCTCCTTTTCCGAAGCCGCCGCTTTAGCGGACGCATTAGGACTCGCGAGCATTGAAGGGAATAGCGGACAAAAGGTGAGCCCGCAGATCGACAAGAATTTGGATGATCAACTTTCGCCTGAGGAGATCGCTGCGGTCAAAGCCCGGCTGGCGGAGCTGCGGCTGAAGATGATCGCTTACCGGGTAGAGAGCATCCCCTCCGACGGAAACGCGGCCAGTAAGCTCTTTGCATTTGCCAAGGAGCTGGGCGTAAAAGCGATCGTGACCACCGCCGTGCCCACGTCGCTGTCCGCGGTGGATAAGCTCGCCGGCGACAATGGCGTGAACGTGGCGATCGCCATCGATGGAGATCCAAGAAGCGTCATGAGCGCGATCGAAGGTACAAGCCCACACATTGGCGTGAGCGTCTCCTTCGGCAATTGGATCGAACACGGGATCAGGCCGGTCGATGGATTAGCCATGATCAAGGACCGTTTGATGGTGGTCCGGTTGCGCGACCGCAATGTTCTGGGGGCAAATGGCCGAGACGTCCCGCTGGGAACCGGTGTGGCGGACGCACAGAAATTCCTGCTGGACGTGGCTAAACAGGAACCCGCACCGCAGGAGGAGCCGAACAAATGCGTCAACTGCAGCCGTCCATACGGGGGGATAAAGCCCCTGTTTATTGCGCTGGACGTCGATCCGTGGCAGGTGATCATCGCAACCGGGCCACAGCCTGGCACATCACGGGGCGCATTCGCCGAACTGTGGCGGCAGGCTGACGACTTTGAAAGAGTGGTGCGTCCTGCGATGGGTTATCGGGTCGAGCAGGATGCGAAATTAATTCCCATTACCAGCACAGACCGCATTCCAGCAGATGTCAAAGAGAAGATCGTAGCCGCACTGCCCAAACATGCGCTGGTGACCCCCAAAGCGCCCAGGAAGCTTCTGGTCATCGATCTGGCTCCGGCAGGGGCCTACTATCACGACACCGCGGCACATGCCAACTTCGCCATTCAGAAGATGGCGGAGACAACGGGCGCGTACCAGGCGATCTTCAGCAATGATCTAAACAACCTGAAGTATCCAAAAATTCTGGACTACGATGCGGTATTTATGAACAGCGGCGATGGGGAGGTTTTCTCCGATCCCGCGGTGCTGAGCGGCCTTATCCGTTTTGTGCGTCAGGGCGGAGGCCTTGCCGGCCTTCACGGCGCAAGCTACGCGTCGATGGATGTGCCGGAGTTCGGCGAGCTCATCGGCGCGCAGAGCGGTCCTCATCATGTGGAGACCGCAACGTTAAAGATTGATGATCCCAATAGCCCTCTGACCAAGCAATTCGCGGACAGCCCACTTACCGCACAATTGGGAGGAAAGGGCTTCGTCTACACGGATGAGTTTTACCACTTCTTACCCGATGGACCTTATTCGCGTCAGAAGCTGCATGTTCTCATTAGCATCGATGCCGAGAAGACCAACCTGACGCCATGGCATGTCCGCCCTGACAAGGACTACGGCCTGGTATGGATCAAGAGCTTTGGTGAAGGCCGGGTCTTTAACTGCGCTTTGGGACATACTCCGACGCTCTTCGAGACGCCCGCGCTGGCACAAATGATGCTGGGTGCGATCCAATTCGTCCTGGGAGATCTGCCCGCGGATACGACGCCGAGCGCCATGCTGGCCAACAAATAGTACGTTTTGCGACTAGGAGAACTACTATGAACCTGATGAGCAGTAGCCTGTCCAGCGTCCTCGTCTTTGCCGCAGTTTCACTCAGCTATGCGCAACTGCAGGGCAGCAAGCCGGAGGCGCAGCCGGTTCATCATCCAATCCCTTCTATTCAGGACACCGAGACCCCGGCGCAAAGAGATGCTCGCATGCAATGGTGGCGCGAAGCACGCTTTGGCATGTTCATTCACTGGGGTATCTACTCCATTCCAGCGGGCACCTGGGATGGTAAGCAGATTCCGGGCGGTGGTGAGTGGATTATGAACAATGCCTCCATCCCGGTCGCACAATACAAAGCTCTTGCATCGCAGTTCAACCCCACCAGCTTCAGCGCGCACGATATCGTGGCCTTGGCAAAATCCGCCGGCATGAAGTACATCGTCATTACCGCCAAGCATCACGACGGCTTTGCCATGTTCGACTCCAAAGCCAACTCCTTTAACATCGTCGCCGCAACTCCGTTCAAGCGTGACCCACTTCGCGAGCTGGCTGAAGAATGCAGGAAGCAGGGTATGAAGCTGGGTTTCTACTATTCTCAGGATCAGGACTGGACCGCGCCCGGCGCGAGTGCGATCATGAAAGATCATCATGATCCGGTCACTCACCACTGGGATAAGGCACAAGACGGCGACTTCGACACCTATCTCCACACCAAGTCGATCCCGCAGATCAAAGAGCTTCTTACCAACTATGCGGAATTTCCAGTTGTGGTGTGGTTCGACACGCCCACGCCCAATATGACGCCCGAGCGCGCGGCCGAGATCGTCGCACTTCTCAACCAGCACCCCAATCTGATCTGGAACAATCGACTCGGAGGAACCTACAAGGGCGACACGGAAACCCCCGAGCAGCACATCCCTGCCCAGGGTTACCCGGGCCGCGATTGGGAAGCCTGCATGACCATGAACGATACCTGGGGTTACAAGTCGTATGACACGAATTTCAAGTCGACCGAGACCCTACTCCGTAATCTCATCGATATCGCGAGCAAAGGCGGCAACTATCTGCTCAACATCGGGCCTGATTCCAAAGGTGTCGTCCCGGCTCCGGAGGTGGAACGTCTGCATCAGATGGGCCAATGGCTGAGGGTGAACGGCGAGGCCATCTACAACACCAAGCCTACCCTCTTTGGCGCGGAAGCAGGGGCATTCAGTCCTACGGAGAAGGACAAGAGAGGCAATCCCCAATTCATCCCAGCGTGGAATTGGCGATCGACCACCACGACCAACAAAATCTACATTGAGATCTTCACCTGGCCCACCGGCTCCTTCCGCTTGGACAAGGTACCGCGTAAAGTTACCAGCGCTTACCTGCTTGCCGACCCCGCGCACACTCCTTTGAAGCTGACACAGACCGGCGATAGCCTTGAGGTCCAGCTCCCGGCGAAAGCATTGGACCCCATCGCCACTGTCCTCGTCCTCAATACCGCGTCATAAGGCTCGAAAACGAAGCGTATGGATTATCAGATCAACGGAAAGTTTGGTTTTGTCACTGCCGGCGCGCACGGTATAGGCGCAGCCACAGCAGACCTGCTCACGCAAGAGGGTGTTCACGTCATCGTGGCTGACCGCGACGGCGCCGCACTTCGCGAAAAGGCTCATCGTTGGCACGGCGTCGTGGAGGCGGATCTGGCAACGGCAGAAGGCGTCGAGCACGCGACTGCTTATGTACTCGCCACCTTTGGAAGAGCGCCCGATATCCTGGTTAACAATCTGGGTCTGGGCAATTCCGGATCTTTCGAAGAGCTGTCTGATGAGCGGTGGGCTAAGAGCTTGGAGATTAACCTGATGGGGTGTATTCGAACCTGCCGCACACTGGTTCCGAAAATGGCTGAGCTCGGCTGCGCCTCGGTAGTAAATACGGCCTCTGACCTGGCAAAGCAGCCGGAGCCTACGCTGATGGACTATGGTACTTGTAAAGCGGGGTTGCTCTATTTCAGCAAGGCTCTGGCAGTTCAGTACGCCCCTGGCGTTCGCGTGAACACAGTATTACCGGGGCCGATCTGGACGCAAATGTGGACCCGTCCGGGCGGGATTGTCGATCAACTCGTCGAAAGCTATGGCGTCGACAGAGAGGCCGCCCTGGAACGCTTCCTGAAGGACCGTTACCTGCCTCTCGGTATCGGACAACCCGAAGACGTGGCGCAGGCTATCGTTTTTCTGGCTTCACCGCTGGCCAAGTACATCACGGGTGCTGCTCTGGACATCGGGGGAACCCTGCGCGGCTTGATCTGATGCATTCCTTTGACGGAGATGTTCGTGTTCGCATGACACCAAACGAGTTGGTTGGCGGTCGGCCGGTGGCGGTGATCGGCGCAGGTCTGGTTGGCGCTGGATGGGCAATCGTCTTTGCAAGGGCTGGGTTGCAGGTTCGCGTATACGATGCCAATCGCAGCGCAACCGATAGCGCATTGTCACTGATAGCAGAGCAATTGAAGGACTTAAGTTCCTTCGGCCTCATCGATCATCCGGAGGAGGTGGCTGCACATCTGACAGCGGCATACAGCTTGGCTGATGCAGTGGACGGGGCCGCCTATGCGCAGGAGTCCGTGCTGGAGCTTTTGGATGTGAAGCGCCGTCTTTTGCAAGATCTTGAGCAAACTGCCCCGCCGGATCTGGTGATCGGCAGCTCCAGCTCCGGGATTCCGGCCTCTGCCTTTGCGCAGGGCTTGAGGATCTCCTCTCGCGTGCTGATCGTTCATCCTGTCAATCCGCCTTATCTGGTGCCGGTGGTAGAACTTGTTCCATCGCCAGAAACCTCCCGTGGGACCATCGAGTTTGCAGACTCCTTCATGCGCGCGCTGAAACGGAGCGTTGTCCATGTGCGCAAAGAGGTTCAGGGTTTTGTGTTGAACCGTCTTCAGGCTGCCCTTCTCCGCGAAGCATGGGCCCTGGTCGAAGACGGGGTAGCCAACTGTGAGGATATCGATAGAACGGTCCGCGACGGTCTCGGCTGGCGCTGGTCTTTTATGGGTCCTTTCGAGACAATCGATCTGAATGCGGCCGGCGGCGTAGCAGACTACGCAGCCCGATTGGGACCTCTCATTCATGAGATTGCCAGATCGCGCAATCATGACGAACCTTGGTCGCAGGAGTTGATCCGCAAGGTGGAGGCTGAACGAAGACAGTTGCTCAGCCAAGATGCTTTACCCAACCGCCGCGCATGGCGCGATCGGCTTTTGATGGCCTTGGCGGCCGAGCGCGAGAAGAAAGCAGAATGATGGCGAGCCGCTTGAGGGTAAACGGGCTCCTCCAAAAGGAAATTTTCCATGGCTAAAATCGCTTCGGTTGAGGTGTTGCAAGTAAATCTGGCGCCCAAGGTGAAGCGCTCCGACGCCATTCAGAGCTTCCAGTGCCAGGAGACACCAATGGTCCGCCTAACGGACTCCGACGGAGTCACCGGGACTGGTTACAGCTATACCATCGGCACGGGCGGTTCGTCTGTCATCAAGCTTCTCGACGACCACCTCGTTCCCCTCTTGCTCCATCGCGAGGCTGAGGAGATCGAGCGGATTTGGCGCGACCTTTTCTTCTTCGTTCACTCGACGACCGTAGGCGCGCTCACGTCGATCGCGCTGGCCGCCATTGACTCGGCCCTTTGGGATTTGCGCGGGCGCAAGACAGGTCTGCCGCTTCACCGTCTTGCCGGCGGCGCCAAAGATTCGATCGAGTGCTACTACACTGAGGGCGGATGGATCCACATGGAGGACGGCCAGCTGGTAGAGGAGGCGTTGCGGGCCAAGGAACGCGGCTTCGGGGGGACCAAGATTAAGGTTGGAAAGCCGCATGTCTCGGACGATGTGCGCCGGCTTTCGGCAGTGCGTGCCGCGGTGGGCCCGGCATGGGAAATCATGACCGACGCCAACCAAGGCTTCAGCCTGAATGAGGCCATCCGGCGCGCCCGTGCCTACGAGGAACTCGACGTGGCATGGTTTGAAGAGCCAATCCACGCCGATGATGTTCACGCCCACCGGCAACTTGCTGCCTCTACCAGCGTGCCGATCGCGGTGGGGGAGTCGCTCTATAGCATTTCACAATTCAAGGATTACCTGGAGAGCGGCGCGTGCTCGATCGTGCAGGTCGATGTTGGCCGCATCGGTGGCATCACGCCGTGGCTCAAGGTCGCCCATATGGCGGAAGCGTTTAATGTTCCGGTCTGCCCGCACTTCCTCATGGAGCTACACCTTGGGCTTTGCTGCGCGGTGCCCAACGGGCGCTATCTCGAATACATCCCGCAACTGGACATGGTGACATCGACCGGGATCCGGGTCGAAAAAGGTATGGCTATCGCCTCCCAAGAGCCGGGCAACGGAATCGAATGGGACTGGGCCGCGATCGGCAAGCATGCCGTTCACCGTAGGGTGCATTCCGGCAAATAATCTATTTTCCCGACGGATGATCTGGCCTGTGGTTGGCCCCAGGGATTCTTTGGGGTTCTGCAGGATGCTAGTGTCCTGACTTAGAAGTTCGTTCGCAAAACATCGCATGAGCAGGTCCCTCCACTACGCTGCGCTCCGGTCGGGATGACAATTCTGTTGCACAATGGCAGCTTTCCAAGAAAAATTATTGATTTCAAAACAAAAATTGTCATCCCGACCGGAGCGCAGCGTAGTGGAGGGACCTGCGGTTCATGCGATGTTTTGCGAATGAACTTCTAACTCAGGACACTAGTAGGCCGACGATGCAGTCCGCCGGAGACAGCTACACCTTATGCTGCTGGACATACTCGGGCCGCAGTTCGCTCCCCATTCCTGGGTTCTGCGGCGCCAGGACCGCGCTGTCTACCATGCGGAGCGTTTCGATCGTCGAGGAATGATTCTTGAAGCTGCCTGCCTCCATGTAGATCGCATTCGGCATGGCAAGAAGCATCTGCATATCCTCCGGACCACCACCGTGGCTAGCGATAGGTAGCTTGGCCGCATCCGCAATTGCTCCAATCTCCATCCATTCAGAAACACCACCTGCGCGCCGGCCATCGGGTTGAACCACGTCAACGCCGCGGCGCGCGATTAGGTCAGCGAACGCATATTTGGTGTACTCGTTTTCTCCAGTAGCGATTCTTAAGTCCAAGGCTTCTGCGACCTGGGCATAACCTGCGTGGTCGTAAGGAACGATCGGCTCTTCAAACCAGTAGCAGCCCATTTCCTGGTAGACCTTGCCTCGATGAATTGCCTCGGCTACATCGAATTTTTGATTGGCATCGACCATGATCGGCCGGTCTTTTCCTGCAATCTCCATTGCGACCTTAATGCGCTTGACGTCGTCGTCGAGCGAGAATCGGCCCACCTTGATTTTGGCGGCAGCAAATCCCTCCTCAAACGCGTCATTTAATTTCTTCTTGAACTGGGAGAGGTCAGTATCGTTTGGATAGTACCAGCCGCACATCGAGTACGTCGGGACTTTGTCTGCAAATGCACCTAGCATCTTATACACAGGCATCTGTGCACACTTTCCAAGAATGTCCCAGGTAGCAACTTCAGTAGCCGCGATCGCCAGTTGCGCCACGCCTTGAACTCCGGAATACTCGAGTGCCTTCCACAAATCCGAACGCAAGCGTTTGGGAAAGGCCGGATCCTGTCCGACTACCACAGCCTTCACTTCATTCTGCAAGATGCTTTGCAGAACCAGCGGGCCTCCGGCCATGGTTCCAAACGAACTGGTCGCCCAACCGGTAATGCCCGCATCGGTTTGCAGGCGCAACACGACCGCACCACTCGCTGCACCAAATTCGTGAATGGCGTCGTAGAAGATTTGTCCGGGAGGAAACCGCAAAACGTCGGTTTCGAGACCGACGATCTTGATTTGCTTTTGCATATCAGCTCCGAAGGCGAGAGCCGGGGAAACCGCTGCCGCACCAGCAAGCGAGAAAAACGTCCGTCGATTCATGCGCTGAATAGTATTGCAGAAAACCCATCCACGACAACTCGCGTGCTGATCGTCCATTCTGTAGATCCGCCTTATCTGGTGCCGCTGGTAGAACTAGTTCCATCGGTAGAAACCTCCCGTGCGAAGGTCCATTCGGGCAAATAATCTATTTTTCGACGGATGATCTGGCCTGTGGCTTCGGTTGAAAGTGACTTAGTGTTGGTAATTTTGGCACAATTGGGAGGATGGCCGGACGATAGGGGTATACCTGGAAGCTAATCTTTGACAGGGATGGCGGATCACGCGTGGAATCAAGATCGAATGCTGAGAGATCTCCTGAGGATCGGAATCCTCCTGGACTGCAACATATTGCATCGAGGAAGTTGCAATGATGGAATCCATCAAGCTTTATCGCGGCAGATTTGGACATATCTCGGTACTCAACGTCGCAACTGACTTCGTTACCCACGCTCATGACGAAGTACATATCATCCTCTGGTTGGAGGGCGCCGGCGGCGAAATGACGATCGGCCGCCAGACCATGCAGCTTGGTCCGGAGATTGCCGGCGGGATCAATTCATTCGAGCCTCACAGCCATGCTTTGGCACAGGACGGAGTACCCGGCTCATTCCTCGCCTTCTACATCGATCCAGATTGGGTCCGCCACCGCCGCGGCCTCCCTATCGGCGCTCCTGTTTTCGCCAGGCCGTTCATTCCGATCGATCCGTGGATCCGAGGGGCCACCGCGTGCCTCCTCGATACCCTGAGCGGGAGCAATGGCATCGATGACCTTGCAAGTTATGAAGTAGAACGCTTCATCGACACGTTCATCGACGTTGCCGATGCCGCAGCCCCGGAAGGCGCGCCTATCGCCAGTATTTGCAGTACCAGCGATTTCCGCGTCCGCAAAGCAATTGAGTTAATGAAATCCCACGTATGCGAGCGGATTTGTTTCGACAAGGTGGCCCGTAGCGTGGGCTTATCGCGCCCACACTTCTTCGCCCTGTTCAAGGAGCAGATGAATCTCACTCCCAACGTCTACTGGAATACCCTCCGGATGACCGAAGCGGCGCGCCGGGTCCAGTTCACCGAAGAATCTCTCGTCTCTGTCGCGTTGCATATGGGATTCACCTCCCAAGGCAATTTCTCGCGTTTCTTCCGCGACCACATCGGTGTCCCACCGGCCGTATATCGGTTGGCGGCACGATCCGCTGAGTAATCTACGTACGGCCGGCGCCTCAGTTGGCAGTTCGGCAGGCCGGCTCCGAAGATTTTCAGACTGATTGACAAGAAACGAGGCCGGCCTGGCTAGCGCCGCTATGCGTGCGGAGTGTATGTTTACCAGTGCATCATTTGGAGGGCATCCTCATGGCTGAAGTCATAGTTTCCAGCGTCATCGATGCGCCTGTCGAGAAGGTCTGGGCTCGCATTCGGGATTTCAACGGATTGCCAAGCTGGCATCCGCGCATGGTTGAGAGCCACATCGAAGATGGGTTAGCTCCCGACAAGATCGGGGCCGTGCGAAACTTCACGCTCGCCTCGGGCGCGAAAATTCGCGAAAGGCTGGTCGATTTCTCAGACGACAACTTTCTGTGCTCTTACTCAATGGTTGAGACCCCGCAGCCCATTACCAATCATAAGGCGACATTGAAGCTCACCCGGGTAACCGATGGCAACCGCACCTTTGCGCAATGGAGCGCGAAGTTTGACGCCCCGCCCGAGCAGGTCGACGGCATCGTCAAAGGCATGGCCGAAAATGTCTTCCAGGGTGGTTTTAATGCGCTCAAGGCTCACTTCTCCGGACAAAGCTAACCGCATTCCGGCCGGAGTTTCGTCATGTCCCTTACGCTTCAAACATTCTCGACGGTAACTGAAGCGAGTGCTGCGCTGAAAGGTGTAGGTGCACGGTATCTCGGAGGTGGAACGCTCCTGGTCCGGGACGCCAATGAGGGAGATTTGTCCTTTTCCACCTTCGTTCGTGCGACCGACCCGTCACTTTCCGCCATTGCGGTGTCCGGGAGCGAAGTGAGGATTGGCGCATCCGCGACCATGGCCACCGTTGCTCGTCATCGCGACCTCGGATTCCTGGCTAAGGTAGCGAACGCCATCGGAGCCCCAGCGATCCGTAACATGGCGACGGTTGGCGGAAATCTCTTCGTCGGGTCGCCGTATGGCGATTTCACCGTGGCGTTATTGGCGCTCGATGCCAGAGTAAGCGTTGCTGACGCCGGGACGCCGGGCGTCGAGTTGCCACTAGGGGTCTTCCTTGCCGAACGCGACAGCTTTCATGCCGGCAAGATCGCCACCGCGGTGACTTTCGAAGTGCCGGAGAAGGACGAGTTTCGCTTTTTGAAGGTGAGCCGGGTCAAGCCGAGAGGTGTCAGTGTCGTAAGTATCGCCGCGGTTCTTAAAGAGCATCGCAACGTCATTTCGTCCGCGCGAATCGCTTTCGGTTGCATGGCTGATCGTCCGGTGCGGGCCAAGGCAGTTGAGGCAGCGCTGGCCGGGCGTCAGCGCACGAAGGAAGGCATTGGGCCCGCTTTGGCAGTGGCGTTGGAGGGCATGTCTC
>CAWGDH010000020.1:0-516922 GCA_963821215.1 uncultured Acidobacteriaceae bacterium
GGCCGCCGGCCCCGTTCCGGCGTGAGATCTGTCTCGCCCTTCGCCGCCTCGTCGTAATGCAACATGACGATGGAGCGCGGATTGACGAGGTAGCTGGCACCCACCACAACTGAGCCTTCACCCGCTTCAGAGATGTCATCCGGAGACGGTAGTGAGGTGTCTATCAGGCGCAGCCATGCGGCATCGGACCCTCCCTTAACGGGAGGAAGCTCAAAGGCGAGCGGCTGGCAATAGGCGTTGATCGCAATGTAGCGTACCTGGCTCACGGCGATGTTGTGCAGAGTGAGCGCGACGCTGTGGGAGTCTCTTCCCCAGTCGGGCTTACCGAGATGGACTCCGTGCCATTCAATTCGGGCCTTGCTGAGGTAGTCTTCCAGGGTGATCTGGCCAGCTTTGGTTCCTTGATTGAAGTTGAGACGAAGCCGGATCATATTGCGCACGAAACGCAGCAGGTCCGCATTACGGTGGCAGAGATTCCAGTCAAACCAGCTGATTTCATTGTCCTGGCAGTAGGCGTTGTTATTTCCTTGCTGCGTTCTCCGGACTTCATCTCCCATCAGCAGCATCGGCGTTCCCACGGAGAGTAGGGTGAGTGCAAAGAAATTCCTGATCTGCCGGGCTCGTAGAAGCTCGACTCCGGAATCGGCTTCCGCGCCCTCTGCGCCACAGTTCCAACTCAGATTGGAATTCGACCCGTCAGTGTTCAGCTCGCGGTTCGCCTCGTTGTGCTTGTGATCGAACGAGACAAGATCGTCGAGGGTGAAGCCGTCATGGCAGGTAACAAAGTTAATGCTCTGCCCTGCTGGGCGGCCGCCCTCTTTATATAAATCGAAACTGCCCGTCACTCGCTCTCGAAGTCTCCAAACAGTATTTGGATCCCCTTTGAGAAAGCCACGGATTTCATCACGGAATTTACCGTTCCATTCCTTCCACTTATCCTGCCCAAAGCTGCCGACCTGGTATAAACCGCCCGCGTCCCAGGGTTCGGCTATTAGTTTGGTGCCTGCCAGCATCGGATCGGAATCGATTTCCCAAAGGATAGGCGGGTTCATCATTGGCTCGCCAGTGTGGCTGCGCGAAAAGATGGACGCGAGGTCGAAACGGAAGCCGTCGACGTGCATCTCGGAGGTCCAATAGCGCAAGCTGTCGACGATGAGTCTCTTCACAACGGAGTGGTTTGCCTTAAGAGTGTTGCCGGCCCCGCTGTAGTTCGCGTAGGTAGCCTGGTCCTCGTTCAGAATGTAGTAGAAGCTGTTTTCGAGCCCGCGGAAGCAGAGAGTCGGACCGTTTTCGTCTCCTTCAGCGGTGTGGTTGTAGACTACGTCGAGAATCACTTCGATGCCTGCACGATGCAGCTCTTTCACCATGGTTCGAAACTCATCCAGGCAGCCAAGCGGGTCTCTGCAGGCGCTGTAGGCCAAATGAGGAGCAAAAAAGGATATCGGATCGTATCCCCAGTAGTTGGTGACCCCCGGGGGAGCATCTCCGGCATCGAATTGATACACGGGTAGAAGTTCGACCGCCGTAATGCCCAATTCTTGAAGATATGGAATCTTCTCGATCACTCCGAGATAGGTTCCTCGATTTGCAGGAGCCACGCCGGAGTTGGGGTGGCGCGTGAATCCCGCTACGTGCATTTCATAGATGACGCTTCTACGAAACGGTCGATAGAGTGGCTGATCTCCCTCCCAATCAAAGGTGCTTAGATCGGCCAATACACTTTTCATGCATGTCGCGGCGTTGTCTCCCGGCTTACATGCGGCAGCTCGATCATACTTCCGGCCAACGGATACACTTTTTCCATAAGGGTCGAGTAAGACTTTCTGGCTGTCAAAGCGCTGCCCATTCGCCGGATCGTTGGGACCATGGGCGCGATACCCGTAAAGTTGCCCCGGCTTCATCCCAGGTAAGAAGATGTGCCAGTAATGAGACGTACGATGGCGGACCGGATCGAGAACGATAACGTGGGCTGGCTTCGGGTCGTCGGCGTGGTCGAAGAGAACAAGCTCCATTCGAGTGGCACTTGCGGAAAACACACTAAAGTTTGTTCCCTCGGAGCTGGTTGTCGGACCGAGAGGATACGGAAGGGCGGCATGTGTCTGCGCAGCGGCAGGTTCGTCTAACTCGACGGACTTCGGATGTGACTGCATGGTCTACTCCGGCAGAAGCGGTACTTATTGCTGCCATTACTTGTTCCGGTTACTGGAAACGCGCCTCGTCGAGTCGAGGGGGACGAGGCGTCTCACAACTGCCGCCTATTGGCAGCCGCCCATCATCGCGAGATACAAGAGCGAGATAACGATGGACCCGGCAACGCCATAGGCAAAGACGGGCACCTTGCTCGTGGGAGCCAATTCGGACCGGTTATTCTGTTGCGGATTCAATGGGTTGTAAAAGACGGAAAACGTTTCACCTTTGCCCATGGCTACCGGTGAGGTGAATTCATCGCAGAACGTTTTGGCGTGGGCGTAATAGCTAAAGGAGATTATGAATTGGTTGCGGCTGGTGGCAATTCCGAGGGAGAGGGTATTCATCCTGGCGAACTCGTAGCGGCATGCGGTGACTTCTGCTTGCGTTTCCAACCAGGGGACGGAGTCGTCGAGCGGTTGGGTGGGTGGCGAGCCGATGGAGTTTGTAGTTTTCATCACGCCTCCCTTTCTTTATTTCGCCAGCTGTTTGCCGATCAACTGCAATTCCGCCCGGCGCTTCGTGGTGGTTCTGGGATAGGCCATCTTCAGCTTCCGAGCCGTCCGCAGCGGAGATAGATCCTAAATCGTCAGCGCAGCGGCTTCAGTCCGGGCTCGGGCTCAGCTTTAGCTTGAGTTTTAGGATCAGAGTTGGCTTCATCTTTTCTGATTTGGCGCTCCGCCTGTTTCCAATCTTGAACTGCCGGGCTTTCCCCCCGGCCTCTCTCTTCATAGAGTTCGTAGGCCAGCTTGGCAATCTGCGGCTCCAAATCGGCCGGTGTTTTGGCCGTGGCTTCGGTTTTAGCCTTAGCCGTTGCTGCAAGTTTAGTCTCTCCTTTGGCTGCAGGCTTGGTCTCCAGGACTTTAGCCTCTGGTTTCGGCTGGCTAGCCTTGTCGTGAGGCTTCGGTTCAGTGGCCTTGCCTTCCTGCGCGGGTGCTCCGGCCTTAAGCTCAGGCTTTGACTCCCCGGCCTTGGCATGATCGAGGAACCGATAGCCAAGCAGTTTCACGCGATCAGTCAGGAGTGCCCAAATAATAGCGTATCCCCAAACAAGGCCGGCCAACTTCCAGCCGAGAGGCGTCATAAACAGCCCATACACCGCTATCAGAGTCGCTATCGCCTGGGTTCCGAGCACCGCTATCCACAGAATTCTTGCCGGGCGTATGGACCACAGCGGGCCACGGGTGCGAGTGAGAAAAATGGTCAGATGTCCGGCCACAGAAAGCATTAGATACATCAGCGTCTGTAGTTGCGGATGGCCGAGGTGAAAGACACGATCACCAAGGTAAAACAGGCCGAACGCGGCCACGGGGCCGACCAGACCCAGCACGGTCGCGATCCCAAGCACCAGGCGCATGTTCCAGGCCTCGGGCTGTTGCTTGTAATGAACGTTGTCATAGGCAATCGACAGGATGGCGCCATCATTGAGCACCGCTATCATCACAATCATTACCGCGGTCACTGGATAGAAGTTGAACACCAGGATCGCCAGCACCATGAACAACAAAACGCGCAGCGTTTCGGCGATGCGGTAAATGGCATAGCTGTTCATCCGCTGGACGATCCTGCGCGCCTCCTTGATAGCGTCGATGATTACCGACAGGCCGGGCGCCAGCAGAACGATGGATGCGGCCGCGCGGGCCGCGTCTGTGGCGCCGGAAACGGCGATGCCGCAGTTCGCTTGCTTCAATGCAGGAGCATCGTTTACACCGTCGCCGGTCATACCGACGAAGTGGCCGCGCTTCTGCAGGACCTGGATAATGTGGAACTTGTCTTCCGGAAATACCTGGGCGTAGCCGTCCGCTTTTTCGATGGCCTCGGAGGCTTGCGAACTATCCTGTTGTTTCTTATCCTGCAAGGTACTCGCATCGAGGATGTTGGTGCCCATCCCGAGCTCTTTCGCCATTTCCCGGGCGATGGCCAGTGCGTCTCCGGTGACCATCTTGACCTTCACGCCCATTTGCTCTGCGCTAGCGATGGTTGCCTTGGCTTGTTCGCGCGGCGGGTCGGACATCGGCAACACGCCGGCAAACTGCCATTTTCCTTCCACCTCCGCCCGGGCTACCCCTAGCGACCGGAAACCGCGTCCAGCAAAGTCATTTACTGCCTTGTCAACGGCTGGCTTTACGTCACCTGCATTGGTCGACATCTGCAAGATGACCTGCGGCGCTCCCTTGGCCACAAAGAACTGCTTCCCGTCCCCGCCCTTGACGGTGGCTTCGGTGCGCTTGTGCACCGGGTCGAACGGTTGGAAATGGAGCACCTGATAACTCTTAAGCGTCTTTTCGTCCTTCACCCCGCCGATCACCGCCAGGTCGATGGTGTCCTTGTCTTCCGCGCGTGACGCGAGCGCGGCCCAGAGAACCACCTGATCTCCGGCAATATTGTTCACCGTGAACGGGTCGCCCAACGTCAGCTTGTTCTGGGTCAGGGTACCGGTCTTGTCCGAGCACAGGATGTCTACGCCAGCTAATTCCTCGATCGCCGACAACCGCGTGACAACTACTTGTTTTTTTGCCAGCAGACGCGCGCCGACGGCCATGGTCACCGATAGCACGGTAGGCATTGCCACAGGGATCGCGGCTACGAGAAGCACCAGGGCAAATTGCAGGGTATCAAGGACCGGATCGTGGCGGAGGAGCGCGACCGTGACAATCACCGCGACCAAGGCGACCGCGAGGACGATCAGGTAATTGCCGATCTTCAGCACCGACTTCTGAAAATGGCTGACGCTATGGGCCTCCTCTACCAGTTGCACTGTCTTACCAAAATAGGTATTCGTCCCGGTGGCGTAGACCATGGCGTCGATTTCGCCTTTTCGAACAATCGAACCGGAAAAGACTGCCTCGCCGGACTTGCGCGTCGCGGGCAAGGATTCACCCGTCAACGCAGACTGATCCACTTGCACCGGATCGCCTTTCAACAAGCGCGCATCCGCCGGCACGATATCGCCCAGCAGCAAACGAATCACATCGCCGGGCACCAGTTCACTGGCCTTAGGATCGGACCACTTCCCATCGCGCTTTACCTTGGCCTTCGTTGCCAGCGTCGCCTTAAGTGCGGCGATGGCGTTTCCTGCCTGGCGTTCCTCCCAGAATGCCACCACGGCGTTGGAAAAAAGCAAAAAGAGAATGATGTAGAAATCCAGCCAGTGCCTGACCACTCCCGACAGAATGACTGCCCCTTCAATCATCCACGGGATGGGGCCCCAGAAGTAGCTCAGGAACTTCAGGAATGCGTTGGTCTTCTTCTCCGGGATCTCGTTCGGGCCGTATTGCGTCAGCCTCTTTTTGGCTTCGTCCTGGCTGAGACCCTCTGGAGTAGACCCCAGCTTTGTCTGCAACTCCGGCATGGGAAGGGACTTCAGATCGTCTTTCGAATTAGACGTTGCACCAGGCTTCAAATCGACTTTGGCCTGAGCTTTCGCGTGGGACTTGGACTTGTCCTCGGGGACAGGCTTAGGCTGGACGGTCTCTGCATTCGGACTCATGAGGATCCTTCTCTTCTTCTTAACTCGACTGGCGCTCAGTCCAGAGGAGGCTTAAACAATCGACCGAAAGGCTCGCTCGAAGACCGGGTCAATCGTAGGGACTCGAATTCCACGGAATGAGCGGTTGCTAGAACAGCGCTTGCCTGGACACGAAACATCTTGAGTGAAATCGTCAGCGCGCAAGCAACGACAAATAGACTCATGTTCACAGTATGTTCGGGCCAAGCGAGAGAGATCTGTTCATTTCTGCTCACTTTCGGCTGAAACGGAGACTTTGGAGGGGGTAACCTCACGCGACTGGCATGTGCATACGAACAGGATGTTTCTTCCGCTGGTGTGATGCTGTGGAGGCGTGCGTGTGAATTGCATCCTTAGCCCGCAACCGTGTACCTGACGGCGACACAGAAGGCGCGTTTGTGTGCAGGGAATCTGACCAAGCATCTGAGCACTATGCGACAACCTTAAGCACATACCTCTGCACAGGGGGACTAACAGCTGTGCGACGAAGGATCATGCGACGAACGAAATTCTGAAATTCGAGGATCTCGAAGTCACGCCGCCACGGACACTCTAAGAGCAAGGGTTTGAAGTGGCCAATGATCGAGCCCGGGTGGGGATTTCAGCCAGTTTCAGGATGTGATTTTTGTCACAGTCTTTAGCAGTAACACGTACTAGAGTTGTTCACAAACGATGTGAAAATCATGGGCTGAAGATACCGAATCTCAAGAAATGAGTTGCCGATGAGCACGATAATACCCGCTAGATTTGATCCCGGCGTCATTCTGGCGAAAGCTGGCCTTGGACGAAGTGTCAGCTTGAAGCGAATGCGAGTCTTTTTTTCCCAGGGAGATGCCGCTGACTCCGTGTTCTATCTTCAAAGCGGCCGGGTGAAACTCGCTGTGGTTTCAAAGAGCGGTAAGGAAGCTACAATCAGTCTCTTACGCGCCGGCGACTTCGTTGGAGTGGAGTCGCTCGCAAGCAGCAGTGAGTTGCGTATAGCAAGTGCCATTGCCGTTTCGGACTGTACGGCAGTCAAGATGGATCGGGCGGCGATCATCCGCGTTATGCGTGAGGAGCGTGGCTTCTCCGACCAGCTTTTAGAATTCTTGCTGGCTAGGAATATGCGAACTCAAGCCGATCTCGTCGATCAGCTCTTCAACCGCAGCGAGCAGCGTTTGGCGAGAATTCTTTTGTTGTTGGCGGAGGATGGTGAGCCAGGTGAAGCGGAATATCTGCTTCCACCGATCACACAGCAGTCCCTCGCGGAAATGATCGGAACCACCAGGTCCCGTGTCAGCTTATTCATGAATCATTTTCGCGAGCTGGGCTTTATTGAATATGAAGGTCGCATTCGGGTTCACAAGTCCTTGATCAATGTAGTTCTGCGGGACCAGTTGCCAGTCAATCATCCGTAAGCTCTCCCTGCGGCAGGCTCCCACACGGCGGGAGTGGTCTGATTTGATCAGACATCTGTCTTTGCCAGTTTTAGCATGCTGACTACTGAAGAAGCGCGAGGACGGTGGGAAAGCTGCCTGCAGCTGTCATCACCGATTTTTTCGGGTTCCTTGAGCTATCCGAAGTTATACCTCAGTATTTCGGGAAGGCACCGCCATGTCCTCGCAAGCGATTCTGAACGAAGCACAACAACTCCACAATGTGAGTGACCGTCTTGAGGGGCTTGCGGAGTTACATCCGCAGGTTTCCCAGGCGCTTATCACCATCTCAGGAAGCGTTCGTCAGACAGCCTCGTTGCTGAAGGTGTTGGTTGCGACGAAAATGGCGATCTCTTGATTGGGTCCTGCAGATTCATCACGAAGAAACTCGTAGCACTGCCGAGGCCCTGGAACATCAAAGAAATTAAACGTTTTCCTGGGTTACCGCCTTTAGCGTTCGATCCTGAAAGGCCTTTTGACTGCGCTGAAGCCATCCGACCGTGAAGGGGTTGTGTCCCCACTTGCGACAAGTTCCTGAATCCAAGGCGGTAGCGCGTCAGGGAAAGCACAAATTCCACCAGTAGACATAATTTATCTATTTTGAGACAATGACCTCGTGGGGAATAATCATATGGCTACTCAGCCGAGGTACGCCGCACCAGGCTACAAGTTCGACGCCGTACCGGATCTCAGCCGTCTTGAGACCCGGGAACGTCTGAGTCAATCGGCCATTGATGGGTTCTTCGCGATTATGGACAAGTGGCATCTGCCGATCGAGAGGGCCGGGGACTTGCTCGGGGGAGTGCCTCGGTCAACCGTCTACAAACTAAGAACGGCCGCAGGAACCCTTCGCCAAGACGAACTGACCCGGATCTCATATATTGTCGGAATCTATAAGGCCCTGCATATTCTTTTGCCGGACCAGCTGGCCGATGAATGGGTGGCTCGGCCAAACGACAATTTCTTGTTCGGTGGTCAGACTCCCCTCGACTACATGGTGCGAGCGGGAATCCCGGGATTGCAGCAGGTCCGCAGTCTGGTCGATGCGGCGCGAGGCGGCTATTGATTGGCTTGCCTCGATTTCTTTGATCGTGCTGGCACTCATAGGTTGATTGCTGCGAGGTACAGCGGCGAGAGCGTTCTTGAGACGCTTTCACTTCCACCAGGAGTGCTCGCCGATTTAAGCGAACTTGATGCCGCGACAAACGAACGAACAATCGCAGAACACGGTGGCAACAGGGCCATCGGCCCGGGCGAATTATTGTATGGTGTGCCTGAGGCCCACATCGTCAACGCTGCGTTTACCCACCACGGTCCGCACGGCGGTCGCTTTCACAGTCCGCAGCGCGGTGCCTGGTATGCAGGCGCGGAACTTGAAACCTCAATGGCAGAGGTGGCCTTTCACAAGAGGCGCTTCCTCGAAGAGGCGCGACTGACTGGCCAGTACACCTTTGACTATCGAGACTTCCTCGCCGACTTCTCTGGTCAGTTTCATTACTTTGACTCCGATGAGTCGCAAGCCTGTTTGCAGCCTGGTCCCGTCCCACAATGCTACGGAGCATCGCAGGCACTAGCTAACGCGCTTTTGTACGCAGGCTCAAATGGGATTGTCTATCCGAGCGTCCGCCACGCCTCCGGAACATGCATTGCGTGCTTCCGGCCAGCTCTGGTGTTCCACCCTCGCCGCGGCCAGGAGTACCGCATCACGCTGGGACCGAGGAAACAGGAGATTTCTTTTGAGGAGGCCAATCCAATGTCAGGCAGGAGTTGAGAATTTCCTCCCTGCGCTCGGAGGCTGTGACTTTTTTGATTTCTTTCATAATTTTGGCGGCTGGAAAGCTATGAAGAGCAACGGCTAGAAAGCATCGTTGGGGTCCTTCGACTGCGCGCCATAAACCCTCTGTTAAGCGATAGATCTACGAGGCGCTTCGCTCAGGATGACGGCCTTGTGGGAAGGTTTGAAAAACTTCTGGTTGGGCGTGACAGAAACGCGGAAAATCAAAAAAGTCACAACCTCTCGGCACTCAACGTCTAGACGCAAGCAGTGATTCCGGCCAAGCATGCGCTGCCTACGGTCTTCAATATCGGAGTGGGTGGCCGGCAAAGATCCAGCGACAACAAGCAAATTGGCTCCGGCCAAGCCGGATCGCTTCCAATCACGGGCCGCGGAAGCGAGCTTTCCGCAGATCCCAAAGAGCCGGCTTCCCGGTGACTTGCCCAAGGGTTCAGGCGCTGGGAACGTCAAGGTTGTAAACGCCTTTTCCGGAGTGCGGGCCCAGTATTATTTGGGTCAATTTACGTAAGAAGATCTTGCTTTCAAAACCGCGAGTAAATCTTTCAATGCGATGTCGGCGGTTTTCTCCGCCGCGAACCATGCGCAGAAGAGGCAATAAAACGTGGCCGGGCTGTCACGATCCTGAAATAGGGCTATCGCTCCGCAACATGTGCATATGGGACCGCCCGCCATTCCTCTAATCGGCTCCAGCATCACTCAAAGCTACTAGAACTCGACCATTGGGGCTGTGATGCAAGGCACACGATACTCGATTCGCATGAAGAAGTCGCCGGACTTGCTTTGCGGGTTGCTGGGATTCAGTGAGAAGAATCTGAGACTGGGGTCCGCGGAGACGTGGCAGCTGGAGCGGATATGTGGGTCTGATTCCACCATCCGCCGCCGAGTGCCTGCACCAGCGTCGCCGAGTCTGTGTAACGGCTTGCTGCCGACGTTGTCTGATCCAACGCCGTTTGCAACTGCTGGCGTTGCGCATCGAGCAACCCAAGGTGACTGATGCCTCCAGCCTGGTAGCGCTGCGACGCAATCTCATAGGCCGCCTGCGCTTGACCGGCAGCCTCGGTACGCGCCCGCAACGTCTCAGCGTCGTGCTGAATTGCATAGAGAGCATCCGCGACTTCCTTGAAGGCCTCAAGCACAGTCTGGCGGTAAACGCCGTCCGCTTCCCCGTAAGCTGCCTGAGCTTTGCGTCTTTCTGCTTGCAAAGCACCCCCGTTGAAGATGGGTTGTGTCAGTGACGCTCCGACGTTCCAGAAATCGCCTCCAGTGGTGAAATTCGTTCCGAGGCCCCCGCCGCTTCCTGACAGCAGAATCTGCGGGTAGAGGTTCGCAGTCGCAACCCCAACATTCGCACTCGCTTGATGAAGAAGAGCCTCCGCTGCACGAATATCAGGACGTTGGCTTACCAGGGAAGAGGGAAGGCTTACCGGCAGTTCTTCGGGAAGGCGCAAGCTTGCTAACGAAATGCTCAGAATTCTGCTATTGGCCGGAGACGCCCCCATCAGCAAAGCTAGCTGGTCATGGACCACATCCATCTCCAGCTGCAGGGGCGGGAGTAGCGACTCGATCTGCGCGACAGCCGTTCTCTGGCTGCGAAGGTCGTAATTCGAAACTCCTCCGGCGCGATATCGCTGCCCGGTAATTTTCAGTTCCTGTTGCTGCACCCCAAGCAGTTTTCGGGTGATTTCTATCTGCGCTTGCAACTGCGCCTCGCGAATGGCAGCCGATACCACGTTGCCCGCGAGCATCAGACGGGCTCCCTCCAGCTGCCACTCCTGATACTCCCGCTCTGCCCGCAGGCCTTCGATCAGGCGGCGATTCGCGCCGAACAGGTCCAGAGCATAAGAAACAGCCACTGAGCCGTTGAGCAATGCGAAGGGTGAAGGATTTGGAAAAGGAATTCCGTAGGCAGAGAGATTCACTTGCTCCCCCTGTACCGAGGCAGCGCCACTCACCGAGGGATACTTTGTCGCGCCGGTGCGAGCGGTCAGTTCTTCCTCCGCCTGTTTGAGGCGGGCACTCGCCTGTACCAGGGTGGGGCTGTTTCGCAGCGCCTCGCTCACCATGCCATTGAGTTCTGGTGATTGGAACACCGTCCACCACTGCGGCGAAATCTGGGCTGACGGGTTCAAATGCTGGATATTCCCTGCGGGCCCTGCGCTGCTCACCGTTTCCTTCGGTTGTGGCTGGGGAGTGTACGAAGCAACCGCCGGCGCCACGGGCGAATGGTAATGCGGACCAACCGTACACCCTACGGAAAGTCCGATTAGAGCCGCGGCCAGGGCTGCAGCCGTCTGCTTGGAAGTCATCGATACATGCATGGCCGGCAATCCTCAATCCAGAGTTCTGCGATAAGTCGCCACGGCAACACCCATGAGCGCCAGCGTGAACACCATCATCGGCCACACGCTGGGCCACGAATCCGACCACCCATTGCCCTTGAGCAGGATGCCGCGAATCAGGCGGTTGAAATAAGTAAGGGGCAGCAGGTTACCGATCACTTGCGCCCAGGCCGGCATGCCTTTGAAGGGAAACATGAATCCTGAGAGCAGAATGTTGGGGAGAAAGTAAAAGATAGCGAGTTGCACCGCCTGCAGCTGATTCTGCGCCAACGACGAGAAGGTAATGCCCACCGTCAAGTTGGCGGCAATGAACAGAAGCGCCGACAGGTATACGGCGCCGATATTTCCGAAAAAGGGCACTTGAAATATAAAGCGCGCAGCCAGCAGGATGATGGAAGCCTGAATCAATCCGATGCCGATGTAGGGAATCAGCTTTCCCGTCATCACCTCCATCGGCGTGGAGGGCATGGCCAAAAGATTCTCCATGGTGCCCCGCTCGCGCTCGCGTGTGATCGCCAACCCGGTCATCATCACCATCGTGAGGGTCAGGACCACGCCCATTAATCCCGGTACAACGTTGTACTGCGTAATGTTGTCGGGGTTGTACAACTGGTGCACGTTCACGTCAAATGGCGCCGGCGTGCCCTGGAGCGTGGCCAGCGGCCCAGTCATCTCCCTCTGGATTACAGACTGGACAATACCGTTGACTGCCGCAAGCGCGCTCGCTGTCGCCGTGGGATCGGTGGCGTCTGCTTCGATCAGCAGCGAAGGCCGTTCATGCCGCAGAAGTTGGCGGGTGAATCCCGCCGGAATATTCACCACGAACAACAGCTGCCCCCGAGCCAGCGCCTCCCGGCCCGCTGCTTCATTGGGCAGTTCCTCGACGACCTTGAAATACGATGAGTTCTGCATTGCCGCGATGAAGCTTCGTGTGATGTCGCTGTCATCGGCGCTGATGATGGCGGTGTCCAGATGTTTGGGGTTGGTGTTGATGGCATAGCCGAAAAGAGCCATCTGCAGGATCGGTATTCCCACGATCATCGCAAAGGTGAGGCGGTCACGCTTGAGCTGAGTAAACTCCTTGAGCACGATGCTCCACCAGCGCACTAGCGAAAAGCCATGGCGCCGCCTCATCGCTTGCCCCCGGAGTTCGGTTCTGCCTGACTCATCAGGTGAATGAAGACGTCCTCGAGACTGGTATCGATCTGCTCCGCACGCCGGCCGCTGAGACCGACGGCCGCCTCCACACCGCGCCGCAACTGTTCAGCATCTGTTCCGCTCGCGTGCAGAACATCCCCGAACGTAACTGTCTGCTCGATTCCTGGCTGCTGTCGTAACGTTTCCTGCAATTCCGAAAGATGCTCGCCATGGATCGCCCACGTAGTAAGGTGTTGGCCGGCAATCACCTCATCGGCGGAGCCCTGCGCCAGGAGAGTTCCTGAGGCGATGTAGGCCAGCTTGTGGCAGCGCACCGCCTCGTCCATGTAGTGCGTACTCACCAGAACTGAGATCCCCTTCCCGGCGAGAGCCTGTATTTCGTCCCAGAAGTCGCGCCTTGCCCGGGGATCGACACCCGCAGTCGGCTCGTCGAGCAGGAGCAGCTCGGGCGCGTGCAGCATGCAGGCCGCCAGAGCCATGCGCTGCTTCCATCCGCCGGACAACTCACCGGCAAGCTGATGGGCGCGAGCGGTGAGGCCGAGGTCTTTCAGGGATTCCCGCACAACATGCTTGCGCGATGGAACCTCATACATCCGCGCGACGAAGTCCAGATTTTCCATAATGGTGAGATCCTCCCAGAAGGAGAACCTCTGCGTCATGTAACCGACGTTGCGCTTGATATCCGCACTGTCGCGGAGAATGTCGTATCCCAGGCAGGTTCCGGTGCCGGAGTCGGGTTTCAGAAGCCCACACATCATGCGAATGGTCGTTGTCTTGCCGCTGCCGTTTGGCCCCAGGAAACCGAAAATTTCGCCTCGGCGCACGCGCAGCGAAACGTCTTTCACCACATGCTTGTCGCCGAAGCGCTTGTTGAGGCGCTGCACATCGATGGCGTAATCCGGGCTGGATGTGGCCATCATGGAAGTGTGACCTCCACAGGCTGTCCGGGATGCAGATCGGATGCGCTTTGCACGGACGGCTTGGCGATCACCATGAACACGAGCTTCGAGCGATTTTCGTTGCTGTAGATGACCGGCGGCGTGTACTCGTTTTGAGGCGAGACAAAGGTTATCGTCGCGCCGATGTTGGCGGAGCAGCTGTCACAGTTCACACGAATGCTTTGTCCCACCCGAAGGCGGCCCATGACTGATTCGGGGATAAAGAAGCGAATCTCCAGGTTTTCCTGGGGTAGGAGCTCGACAACGGGATTCCCTGCGGCAACCCATTCACCGACGCGATAGAGAGTGTCGAATACCAGGCCTCGCCGTGGTGAAGCGATCTCCTTCTGTTGCAATTTCCATGTTGCATCCGCAAGCGAGGCACGATCGGCAGCAACCTGACTCAACTGCGCCTTTATCTGTTGCTCACGCGCGGGAAGAGCGTCCACTGCCAAGGAGGCTTCCAGCTCTCGCACCTTGGCCGTATTCGACTCCGCTGCAGCTTGCGCATTGATCAGGTCCGTCTGGGGGATGCCGCCGGCACGGTATTGGGCTTGATCGCTGGCCAGGATTTGGTCGGCCTCCTTCTCCCCGGCCAGCGCTTGCATCAACTGCGCCCGCGTAACATCTACTTCGGCGGGACGTTTCCCCTTTTGCAGATCTGCCAGCCGCCACTGAGAAGTTCGCAATAGATGTTCAGCCTGCCTTACCTCATCTGCCTCAGGTTCGTTGTCAAACTGAAACAGCGGGTGCCCAGCCTCAATCGTATCGCCGCGCGTGACCGAAAGAAGGTCAAGCCGGCCACTCTGGGGCGAAGCGACGTAGACAAATTTTCCTTCGATGTAACCCTGATATGTATTTACCTGCTTGCGGGAACAGCCGGTCACCATCAACGTAGCTGCAGCAGCGAGGCCGAAGGGCCTGAGGCTCCTAAGTGTCCGGGCGACCATGATCTCCTCCGTTCTTATTTCTTTCTCGGCATCTTGCCCGTTGGAGTGAGGGATACCGGCTGCAAACCATTGAGCAGTAGACCGGTGATGTGGCGGCAGATTGCATCCCTGCCTGGCGTTTTGCGCGCGAAAACTTCTGCCCACAAACGCATCGTGGCCATGTGCAGCATCACCAGCCCGATAATTGAGAAAACAATCAGTCCGGGGTCGAGACTCGGATTGATCATTTCGCTCGCCTGACCGCGCGCGACTGCCTTGCTCAGGATCTTTATCTTGTCGAACGGCAACTGACGCAACATCCTGCTTCGCAGTAGGCCGCCCTCATTCAAAACCTCTCTCATCCAGGTCGATGGGATCCAGGGCATGCGATCGATACCCGCCAGCATCCGTTCCACGATTCCGCGAATCGCTTCTTCCGGAGCGGCGTCCGCTTCGACCGGGTTCCACACCGAAGCAATGAGAGGAGCAAGCCGCTCTTCCACGACAACGTCAAGCAACTGTTCGCGGTTCTTGAAGTAGTAATGCAGCATGGCAGGTGTAAGCCCCGCCCGGTTTGCGATCATTGCAAACGTTGTTGCCGCGATGCCGTGCTGGGCAAACAAATCCGTAGCTGCCGCCAGCAGCAACTCGCGCGCATCGCGTTCGAGGTTTGCGGCGGGCCGGCCAGGACTTCCGGTAGTTTTTTTCGTTATATGCATTAATTAACTAATGCATTAATTAATATCTATTTGAGTTCCGGGTGTCAAGCCATTGTGAGCATTGGATCGATCGCGCCGGCACATAGCGGACCGTCCGCCTCTTCGCCGAGTCAGAGATGGGGGCGGGCACAACACCACTCACTATGGTCTCAGCACGTCGCGCTGATTGACCGAGCCGCCTCGAAAGAAGCGGTGGCGCACCATACGCTTAGCCGACCATCCAGAAGTAAACGACTGCGATCGGACTATTTCATGTTTGCCAGCGATCTGAGCCACATATTCCGCAGCGTCAAACGGGATAGACGTTCCTCGGAGTGGGCCGCCAATTGCATCTTCATTCCTCTCACCAAGTGAGGGACAAGTTGCAGAGGTGTATCAAAAGAGACATCTTTCTCCAAACAAAGATGTAACGATTGGTTCCGCACCGGCGCTGGCAGCGAGCCTTTATTGAAGCGGTTAATGCTGAAAGGACGTGGAAGCATGCGGCTCCCACTCTTGATTCTCCACATTGTCGCTGGTACCGTCGGCTTGCTGTCCGGCACATTCGCTATTGCCGTCCGCAAAGGTAGCCCCCTACATCGCGCCTCAGGAAACATCTTCACCGTCGCGATGCTTACACTGGCCTCCAGCGCCCTCTGTCTCGCCATCATGAAGTCGCAGCATGGCAACATCATCGGCAGCATCATCACCTTCTACATGATCACTACGGCGTGGCTCGCCGGCCGTCGTCGGGGGATAGGCCGGCTTGACCTCGCGGCACTTCTCGTTGGCACCGGCGGAGCCGTCGCCATCATCACGCTCGGCGTCTGGACGCTCCACCACCCCGACAAGAACGCCCCCGCTGCCATGTGCTTCTTCTTGGCAGCCGTCCTCCTGCTCGCCGCCGCCGGAGATATCCGCATGCTTGCTCGCGGCGGCATCTCCGGCAGACCGCGAATCACGCGTCACCTATGGCGCATGTGTTTCGGACTCTTCTTCGCTACAGGCTCCTTCTTCCTCGGTCAGCAACAGGTCTTTCCCGCTTTCCTGCGCGGCTCCATCTTTCTGACTGTACTCGCCGTCCTGCCATTCCCCTTGATGATCTATTGGCTCATTCGCGTCCGCTTCAGCAATGCTTACAAAGTACAGCCACAAGCCGGGCCGATTGCTGTCGCTCCTTGAAGCCTTGAGACCCTTTCGGCAGCCGCGGTTCACTGTGGTTCACGGCTGAAGAACGGCGAAGTGATCGGCGTAGGTGATCAGTACCGTCCGAAAGAGAATTGTGGGCAGAAGTCCGTCGACATCCGGTTTTACTGGAATGGACGAGGGGCTCGTGGATACCCGTCGGCGACCACGCGTTACTGAATCACGCAACCATGGGATCGGGGCGTGACATGGTGACATTCTCCGCGGGACCGAGCCGTTTTCGATCTGCACGGCTTGCGAGAAACTCGGCGAATATCAAGCATGCCCCTATCGCAGCCAGATTGTATACGGCGGCACCCCATGCTGCCTGATTGTGCGGTCGGATAAAAATAGGAGGAATTTCTACAAGACCTTCAAAGAGCAACAGCATTAACGCAAGAAGCCTGGCGGCCAGGACATCCATAATTCCCGAGCAGATCGCACTTCCTGCCAGGAACAAGGCGATTCCGGTTAGCACCGCCCAAAAATCTCGGAACGGCATCCACTGCGGGACGATGCTCGCGAAGACATGAATGGCTGCGAGGTGGAATAAGCCGAAGATGATAGGAGGCAGCCCCAACATCCAACGTGCGGCGATAGCTGCTCTCCTTTGCAGCAGGGAATCCGGTGGGGCGGTAGACGCAAAAACGAGGGCTGCCGGAGCGACCAGGAACACCTGTTGAGCGAGCCCGAAAGAGATGCCTAGTAATACGTCGATTCGCCAGCCATACACATGAATCCCGGCGTAGTACCGAGGTAGCCAAAATGCGGTAAAAACCAAATAGACGATGGCGGTTGCCGCGGCGCCCATCCTTGCGCTGCGCCGCCACAAGATTGCAAGACCAGCCGCGACCATCCAGACGCCCGCAACGCAGGCCAGTATGTGTTGGCCAGGAAGATTCTTGCCCAGGGCCTTGATGGGTTGATGAGAGGCGTCGAATGCGCCCCAGGCGATATCCAGAATGCCTGTGAGAGCAGTGCCCAAGCCATAGAAGCAAACTCCAACTTTCATCTGTTGACCTCCCTTGAGTCACTTAGCGAGAAGCCAGAAACCCAATGACGATACATACGTTATCGACTTCAGAACTGATAGTATGGCCGCAGTGGTACATCGAACAGAGCCATTTTCGTAAAATCTATTGGACCATTCGGGATGCCCAAAGCCGTTAGCTCGTTCGAGCTCACTCTCAAAAGCCGCTCGCGCCATCAGACCCTGACCAATTGGTTGTATGGCGAACTGCGCTCTGCCATTCTGGAAGGCCGGCTCGCGCCGGGCGCCAGACTGCCGGCATCCAGAGATTTTGCCAGCCAGTATGAACTCTCCCGGGGTACAGTCGTCAGCGTTCTGGAGCGTTTACAAGCCGAGGGGTATATCACTTCCCGTGTCGGATTCGGTACCTGGGTCAATCGTGTAGAGGCGCCTCGTCCGGCCCGCCAGGCTGCCACGACACCGGCATACATTCGTCGCGTCATTTCGACATATAAACGGCCGCAACCCTGGGTCGACCTGGCTTTTGTCGAAGGGATCCGCCCCTTTCGGATCGGGGTTCCAGCCATCAACGAATTCCCGTCCGAGGTTTGGGGACGCATTGCCGCGGACCGAGCACGTAATTTCAGATCATGGTTAAACAAAGAGGCTGATCGGCGCGGGTATCGGCCATTGCGCGATGCAATCGCCGAGTATTTGCGCACGTCCCGTGGGGTGCGGTGCACTGCGGAACAAATCGTCCTCGTTTCCGGAATACAACAGGCGCTCGACCTATTGGCACGGCTGCTCTTGAAAAAGAGCGATCCGATATGGATGGAGGATCCTGGATATTTCGGAGCCAGAATCGCGTTCGACAATGTCGGAGCCAGGATGATTGCTGTACCAGTGAATGATGAAGGGTTGTCTGTTTCCGCCGGAATCAAGATCTGTCCGGATGCGAAGGGCGCGTACGTAACGCCGGCTCACCAATTCCCGCTAGGGGCAACGATGTCGCTGGAGCGGCGGATGGCCCTTCTTAGCTGGGCCTCACGCGCGGGCGCTTTTGTGATTGAAGACGACTATGACAGCGAGTATAGGTTTGAGGGACCGCCTGTGCCTGCCCTGCAAAGTCTCGACAATCACTCAAGCGTTATCTTCATCGGATCGTTCAGCAAGACGCTATTCCCAGCCTTACGCGTGGGCTACGTGGTATTGCCTGCGCCGTTAATAGATTTCTTCCTGGGTTTCCGTTACCGAACCGATTTCCGGAATTCATCCTTTGACCAGGCGGTGCTTTGCGACTTCATCGTCGATGGGCATTTGGCGCGTCATCTGCGGAGGATGCGGAATCTGTATGCGGAGCGCCTGACAACACTCATGGAAGGAGCCAAGCAACATCTGGGTGGGTTGCTTGAGATCTCTAACGTCAGGGCAGGCCTCTACACGATCGGGTACCTGAAGAATGGAATGACTTCACAACAGGCGGAAAAGTTGGCGGCGGCCCAGGGTGTTGAGGTTCTTGCCGTCGATCGATGCACCCTGAGACGTCCTGATCCGAATGCGTTGCTCCTCGGCTTTGGGGGATTTGACGAGCTTGCGATACGGCAGGGACTCATTCGACTCACAAGGGCATTGAGCCAGTGAGATCTCGGGACATCACGCGGGGCTTACTTGTTGGAGAGTTTGCAGATATTTGACGATGTCGGCTCTTGAAAGCATTCCGACAACATCATCTCCTAGCATGACGGGCATCTGGTTGACTCCGTCCTGCCCCATCCTTTCCATAGCCGTCCATAGCTCAGCGTTGGGCTCGATCCTGCTTAGTTTGTCAAGCGGAATCATGGCTTGGGTCACAGTAGTGCTCATCCAGGAGGTCCGAGGAATCTCCTTCATGTTGTGGAGGGTGAGCAGTCCGACCGTGCGGCCTCCGCGGTCCACCAGGAAGCAGCGCCGACCGTGTGCGAGAACCTCCTGGTCTACCAGCCTTTGCAATGTAGTGTCTCCCGACACGTGGGCACCCAAATCTCCCATTGCTTCTGATACCTTGTGGCCAACCAACAGGCCCTGCACCATTTGCTGCTGGACTTGAGCTCCGGCCGCGCTTTCCAGAAACCAGCCGATGAAGGCGGTCCACAATCCATTGACAACGTTTCCTCTCAAGACCTCCCATACCCCGACAAAAATAAAAAGAAAGCCAAAGAATCGCCCGGTACTCGCGGCGATCAAGGTTGCGCGGCGGAAGTTTTTGACCACTCCCCAAACGATGGCGCGAAAAACACGGCCTCCATCCAAGGGGAACCCCGGAACGAGGTTGAACAGTCCGAGGATGGCGTTAATGAGGGCGAGATATTTGGCCACAGCCAAGGCTGGCGCAACATTCGCGAGCAACGGCTCTAACAAGAAAAAGAATGCAGCCAGTGCAAAACTGGTAAGCGGCCCGACGATCGCAATAAAGAATTCAACCCCGGCACTCGGAGGCTCGGCTGCAATCTGGGACACGCCGCCAAAGATGAACAGAGTGATGCGGTGTACTGGTATCTTGTAGCGAAGGGCCACCCAAGAATGGGCTAGTTCGTGGACAAGGATACTGACAAAAAACAGTACCGTCGTCACGGCGCCCATCAGCCAGTATTCGGCGTTCGTGCCACCCCTGAATTCCGCCGGATAGTAATTCGCAGCCAAGAGCCAAGTGAGCAGGCCTGCGATCAAAAACCAGGAGTAGTCTAAATCGATAGGGATTCCAAGGATGCGTCCAATCGGGATTGTGTGGCGAAACACAACTCCCTCCTTTCACAATGGCTCGCTTGCGACGTATGACGGCAGCTGCTCGCTTCGAATGATCGCTAGTCGTTTTCGGTTACGTCAAAACCGGTACACACGGACCGAAGCAGACCATGTGCTGGCATGTTCCTTTGTTGAGGCTCTCGCAGCTCTCATTCCATGAAGAAGGCCCTTCCTGGATCTTCGCATAGGGCGGCAGCAGAAACTTAAATTAAATGACCGCACGGTTAGGAAATACTTACCGTGCCGGTCTGTGGGGCCGTGAAGATCACCAACATTACGCATATCCCCCTTATTGGGGGGTTGACCAATAGAGATAAACCGTCGCTGGGGCCAATCTACGCAACACGATGAACGAGTTTGTCGATGCTGCGCGCAAGATCAATGATCTCACCCTCTCCCTGCAGGTCAAACTCGACAAGATGATTCCCGGCTGCCGCTTGATCTACCGCGTTCCTAAGGCTCACCAATGGCTTGACCACGGCTCGCGGAAGAACAAAGCTGATCCAAACGCTTATGAGGAACGTAATCACAGAGACGATGCTCAGGATCCATTCGGCATCATGAAGAAGGCCACGGGCCTCCTCATGGTCTCTTTGAACACGCTCCCAGCTTTCTGCTTCCAACTGTGAAGCGATTTCCAGTACTTGCTGACTACTTGCCTGCATCTCTGGCGTCACGAGTCGTAGGGTTGGATTCTCTTGCCCCAGCACCTTGGCGAGATCTGTATCAAACGATTGGACCTGGTTTTGGAGCTCTTGAACCAGCTCAGCATTTGCGATTCGTCTGGAGCGACGGAGCAGTTCGTTCAGGTCGCCCTCATACCCATGGACTGCTTGCTGAACGCGTTGCCTGGTCGTACCACCAGGCTGTTGCAGAAGTGCTACCGCAGCGGCCAACTGCCGCTGGTAGAGTTGCAGGTTTTTCACGATCCCCTTCGTGGCAGCTCTTTCCGCGGGTTCAAGGCTGTCGATCTGCACAACCAGGCGTTTGATCTTATCTGCAGCCTGGCGATTGGCTTGAAGATACTCTGGATCGTTCACCAGGAAATAATTGCGCTCACTCCGCCGCGCCTGCAACATCTCAACCGAGATTTGCTCGGCCAGTGTGGTTGCGGGCGCATCTATGTTAACGATGCGGTTGACGATTGCACCCATCTCAAAGAGATAGTAGATGGTCAAGAAAATCACCGGCGCGAGAATGAGGCGGACGATGGCCAGGCTATAGACTACACGGCGTTTAAGCGAATTGCCCGGGGCTAAGATTTTCAAGGTTTTGTGGATCTTGGTTTGCATTGCTAGCCTCACTCGATGATTCACACGCAATACGTAGCAGGGATGCAGAAATGGACGAAGGAGTCGGCTCCGGACCGCGCCGGAAGAACCCTGGTTAAGCCTCAAAGATCCTGGAAGGCACTTACGTCACAGTGGAATTGGTCCGCGGCGGTGGGCGAAGGACCTTTAGTGACAGACCGAACGGAGTTCGCATTTTCTCCAGAAGCCTGCGAATTGGGCTCATTTGGTTCAATGTCAAGCGCCCATTGGGTGTTCTTCCATTCGCTCTCGGAAAGGACGCGACGAATGTCGGAAGCGAGCGCCGGGATTGCTTTATCACCCGCAGCTCTCCGGTCAGGTGCACAGGTGACCTGAAGGCGAAGGCTGTCTTGCTGAACCGTCTGAATCATCTTGGTAAGCGCCGCACGGCCATCTACGCTCATTCCCTGATTTGGCCTTATCGCTGTCAGGGCAAGCTGGAAAGATGGTGCTTTCAGCCTCACCTGACCACGTAATTGAACGGGCAGACCAAGCTTTGAGCCCAGCTGCGATGCCAACAGCGAGACTGTCTCCACCGGTAGAGGCTCGGCGGACGACAACCGTAACCTCAGAACGAGCGGGCTAATGGGGCCCAGATCAATTTCGGGGACGGCTTCGCGCCCGATGTCGGTGCCGGCCAAGACCGCATCCACCTGGGTCTGAACAAACTGGAGACTCTCCAGCCCCGACGCTTTGAAGTCAAACGGCGCCTTCTCGGCGAGCTGAGTGACGACGCCGCCCAGAATCGGATTCTTAGCCCGAGCCGTTTGCACTGCGGCTACGCCTCCATGGGTAACCAGAATTTGATCGATCAGAAGTTTTGTATCAGGACCGTACTGCCCGCGAAGATTTTCCTCAACTGAGTGAATCGCATTGGTCTCGATGTAGCGACCTGTTCGAAGAGTAGCTTGTATGAGCAGCCCAGCAGGCTGCCGGGAGAAATTCAGATCAGAGACCGAGGCTTCATCTGTCTTAAAGGAGGCCTTCAGCTCGCGCTGCAAACGGGACCGTACGGCTATCTCAATGGCAGCTTGGCGCAGAGTCAGAAAGAGCGGTATCGAAAGAAGAATCAATACCAGTGCGCTGATTCCAAGACGGTATCTCAGCTTCCACCGGCCTTGCTCTGCTTCTCTACGGGGCTGAAACCCAATGAGACGGAAGACCGCGACGGCGCTTATAACGATAGCGACCAGGTTGGTTATAAAAAGCAGAAAGGCTCCGCCTGCGATCGAGCCCTGACGGGTGCTCAAACCATAACCGACCACGGATAGAGGAGGGACAACGGCAACCGCAATGGCGACACCCGGAAGAATCGTCATGGCCACTGTACCTCCACGGAGAGCCAAGGTGCCGGCAAGTCCGGAAAGAACGGCGATGAACAGATCGAGGAGGTTGGGGGTAGTTCGTGCCAGGATTTGGGGTGTTGCCTGTTTCAGCGGGATGACAAAGGCGGCCAGGCATGTAACAGCAATAACGGCAGCTACACTAACGACCAGGACGATTGCGGACCGTCTTCCCAGCTTTCCATCGCCCAATAACAATGCCAATGCAGCGGCGAGAATCGGGTTCATCAGCGGGGAAATCAACATGGCACCAATGATGACGGCCGCGCTGTTCTCCAAGAGGCCTAAGAGTGCGATCAGTCCGGCAACGATGAGGAGAGCCGCGTATTCGATGTCGATGTGACTGGAGTCAAGGATGGAAAGATAGATGGCGTCTCTCTGTTCCGGAGAGGCGTGCAGCTCGACCCGCCGAAACAACCTTCCTTGGTCCGCCACGAAAGCTCCTGTCAACCTCTGACGTCCTGTCCCTAAGTCCTGTGACGGCACCCGTTGGGGTGGAGAAACTCACTTGGCATAGATGAAAAGAGCGGTCCCAGTTCCCTGAGCCGGAGCGGCGGTCACTCGTACCTGATCGCCTCTTTCGGGATCGAACCTACGGCCTCCAACCGCTCCCACGGAGGTCTCAACGACCGTTTTAGCGTCGATATGAAACGACTGAACGCCTCCTGGAGCGCTTTCCAATGTCAAAAGATGCTGATGCTTATCGAACTTGACCACAGTTCCGATACTCCTTTTGAGTGCCCCTGCGGGAAGGCCCTGCAATGCAACCGCAGTCCTCTGAGTACCCTCGCCGAAATAGTACACAATCACGTGTGTTCCCTTGATGTTGAACCGGTCCGCTGAGGTTGCCTGGGCACGGAGATCCTTGTCGAATTCGAGGGGAATGCTCGAATTCGTCAAGTCTTTAAAGTCCACCTCAGGACCGTCGTCGGTGTCTACCTGGATTGTTTTCCCCAACTCCATTGACGTGACGGTGCCGGTCAAGGCATGAACCACCTCTTGCGCGGTCGCCGCCAGGGTGCATAGCGAAAAATATCCTACAAGCAGGCAGAATGTACCGAGCCGTCCGAACATAGGCGTGCGTCCCCCTTTCTAAGGGCGGAATCCAAATTCAGAACATCCCGTGAAGTCACGTTTTGAGATGCGCCAGTATAACTCCATTTTGAGGCTTAGCAGTCGAGATCCGAGATACTTGACCACAAGCACCTCGTTGCCGCGTTCGTTGTAGATCAATTCATCCACTAACTTGACCTCCCTGGTTGAAATCAGCCGCCTCACTTGAATTGCTTATCGATTCGGATGTAACTTGACCCGATGATGAGCCCAGGAAACTGATTCCACGGAGTGGGTCGGGATCAGGACAGAGCGGCTGGCGAGCCAATCGCCAGCCTTTACGCTGAGAAAACCGATATGCCAGGCGGGTTCATCCACGATAAAGCCTTCCAGATGCCCAACCTCGTTCTTAGCAGACCAGATCGTATAACCGGTCAGGTGCGAGACGCTGCGAAGATGCAGGTTTCCCTTGGAACGCAGCGGGTATTCTGTCCCAGTCGGGATGGAAGATGCCCCAGCCTGACGATCCACCCAACAGGCGAGCCGACCGAAGTACGCCTCCATAGCGATTTCCTGTTGGCGCGAAACTGGTTCTGCCGAGTCGATAAGAGGGCTTTCGCGAACTTGCTCCTTGGTTACCCGGATTTGGAAGGTCCTGTTGTTCCAATCAATCTCTTGAACGGCGCTAACAGCGAGGACTACATCCCTGCGGGTAAGCCACCGCTTCACGTCAACTACCAGATATTTAATCGTCCATGATTGATCATTGAAGAGAAAATCTGTAATTTTTCCGATCTCCCCGTCCGTTGCAACCACAACAGACCCAGTCAGGGTTTTCAGATCACGGAACATGTTGCTCCTTTGAAGCGAAGAATTAGCAGAGCGGGTTACCTTGTTTCGGCTTCTTGGCGACATGGCGCCGGAGGGCCTGTTTGCCACTGTACGACAACCTCAAAGGCATCGGCCAGCCCCGAAGAGCCGGAATTGCTCGTTAGAAGAGTTCGAAACGATCCAGGATGGATGCTCCGGGTGAGGAATGGCGGAAATCGATTGTGACGCAGGTCACAGCCAGCAGTTCCGTCGCAGGATATTCTGATGGTCGCCATGAATGCGCTCCTGCTCGATCGAATTCATTTCGCCTTCACGGTCACATTTCATTATTTGTTTCCGCAACTCACGATGGGGCCGCTGCGGCGTGACTCAGGAGAGGGCATCGTGGAGCTGAACCTGGGCCAGCGGCGGAACATCTGACAGCGGATCCATAGCCTCCCGGCGACTGAAACGGCGATACGAACGTTACACCATGGATCGTACTATCGACGACAGTCAACCCTCCGGCTGATTGAATGGCAGTGCAATATCTGAGGATCGGATGTGAAGGTCACGCTGAGGGAAAGGTAGCTCGATACCGCGATCGCTAAAGATTTTAAAGAGTGCAAAATATAGATCCGACTTCAAAATGAGTGGTGTGTGAGATCGGCTGGACGTCCAGACACGGAGCGCGAAGTCTAATGAGTTGTCGCCGTAGCCGACAAAGATGACGTCAGGCTTAGGATCCGCCAGGACATCTGGATGAGCCGCTGCTGCCTGCAAGAGAAGATCGCGAACCTGATCCGGGTTCGAATTGTAGCCCACGCCTACGGGGACGGAAATCCGGACATTCGGGTCGTTTGCAGTCCAATTTGTGACCGGGTTGTTGATGAAGTCACTGTTGGGAACAATGATAACGACATTATCGTTGGTCCTTATCCAAGTGGAGCGCGCCGCAATTTTGACGACGTCGCCCAAGGTGTCCTTGGTCTCGATTCGGTCGCCAATGCGGATCGGCTGCTCGATCAAAAGAATGAGCCCGGCGACGAAGTTTGCTACGACATTCTGCAATCCAAGACCCACGCCGACGCCGACAGCACCGCCAAAAACGATCAGTGAATTCAGGTTCACGCCCAGTGACTGAAGTCCGATGAAGAGGCCCACCAGGAAAAAGAGATAGGTGATGAAGCGCCCTAGCGCGAACTTCTGGGACTCCGCGATCGGGAGATGACGGAAGAGACGAGAAAGAAGCACCCGCTGCATGATGCGCGAGGTCGTGATAAGGAGAAACAAGAATAGGCACGCCTTCACGAGGAAGAGCGGCGTGATCGACAGAGGGCCTATTTTGAGAAGCTGATGCTGCAGGAAGTGAAGCCAATCGAAGGGGTCTACATCGAGAGAAGAGGCCAGAGGGAAATACAAGATCGAAACCTCACGCTTTCAGTTTAACTGCGCATATGGTTGCTCCATGGCTTTTCAGCCCGCTGGACCCGGCAAAACGGAGACATCGCAGAAACCTGTCCCGCTCGATCCGAGTTGGCAGAGGTTCTGCTGATGTGGCGAAGGAAGTCCGCTTACCCACGGACGGTGATTGGATTTCGCCAGGCCCGCGTCCTTTTCCATCTTTCGCCGCCGCACTGACGCGTGTCAGCGGGGATGTGTATCGTGCCGGATCTCCGCCCGTGTCGTGGTCGCAAGGCGCCGACCAAAGCGATGATGAATCCTAGCCACCAGGGTAACTTGTATCGTGTCGCCGGATCTCCGCCCTTAATGGAGGGTCGGAATCCCGGCTTGCGGTCATTCATCTAGCGAGGTCCCGTTTGCCCAAAGTGTCAGGTCTCGCGGATCTGGATCGGCAGCCACTCCCGAGTTCCGGTCGTGTGGTCGCCAATCCGAACAGAACTCCATTTCGGGGTTACGTCCGGATTGCGGGTGACACGCCTGCAACGCACCACCCCATGTAAGAGGCGGCACAGCCGGTGAGTGGATTGGCGGTTTTGCGCTCGGTGACGGATTCGGCTGCAGGGCTCCGTGGACAAGGACGGGGAGCACATTCAAAATGTTTCTCCTGTGGTATCTCCACAGGTTTTCATGACATACTAATGTGGTTATCGCACAGGAGAGATGGGATGCCCGATTCGAAACTGGATTTGCTACAGGGAACGCTGGACCTGATGGTTTTGCAGACGCTGGCGGCGATGGGCGCGCAGCACGGCTATGGGATTGCGCGACGAATCGAGCAGGTGAGCGGGAACGAGGTGCTGCTGAACCAGGGAACGATCTATGCGTCGCTGGTGCGGCTGCAGCAGCGGGGCTGGATCGAGGCGGAGTGGGGGACGTCGGAGAACAACCGGAAGGCGAAGTTCTACACGATCACGAAGCGGGGGCGGAAGCAGCTGGCGGAGGATGCGGCGTACTGGCAGCGGCTGTCCGCAGTGATAGGGCGGGTGCTGGCGATGGAGGAGGAAGGCGGTAAGCGATGAGTGGGATCGACGTGCTGCGGCAGGGATGGAATCGGTTGCGGGCGTTCTTTCAAAAGGAGCCGCTGGATCGGGAACTGGATACGGAAGTGTCTTCGCATCTGGAGATGGCGATGGAGGAGAACCTGCGGAGCGGGATGACGCCGGAGGAAGCGCGGAGGCAGGCGCTGGTGGGCTTTGGCGGTGTGCAGCAGGCGCGGGAGCAACAGCGTGCATCGCGTGGACTGCCGTTTCTCGATGTGCTCGGGCAGGACGTTCGGTACGCGCTGCGCACGTTGCGGCGGGATCGTGGATTTGCGACCGTCGCGGTGCTGATTTTAGGTTTGGGTATTGGGGCGAATGTCGCGGTTTTCAGCGTGGTGAACACGATTCTGGTGCGGCCGCTGCCGTTTGCGGATTCGCAGCAACTGGTGTGGATTGCACCGCCGCCGCAGAAATGCGGGTTGTCGTGCGCGACGTATTCGGCCGATGCATATGAGGAGTTCAAGGCGCAGAGCCGCTCGTACCAGGGCGTGACGGGATACGAGGCGTTCACGAGCCCCGACAATCTGCGGTTGACTGGCCGGGGCGAGCCGGTGCCGGCGACGGGCATCGAGGTGATTGGGAATTTCTTTCAGGTGCTGGGTGTGCAGCCGATGATGGGGCGCATGTTCACGGAGGCGGAAGCGAGGCAGGGCGCGCATCCGGTGGTGCTGCTGGCCAATCCTTACTGGCGGCGGCAGTTCGCGGCGGACCCGAACATCGTGGGCAAAGAGATCGATTTGAACGGGAAGCCGACGACGGTGGTGGGTGTGCTGCCGAGGAGCTTCGACTTCGGCGCGGTGTTTTCTCCCGGGTCGAAGGTGGATATGATTGTGCCGCTGATCCTGGACGATGAGCGGATGTGGGGCAACATCCTAACGCTGATCGGCCGGCTGAAGCCGGGGGTGAGTGTGCGCCAGGCGCAGGCGGATGCGGAGATGGTCGTGCCGCACCTGTGCTGGAACATCAAGTATCCGCGGTCGTGCGGAGATTATGTCAACAAAACTGGCGTTTCGATTGAAGTGCGGACGCTGAAGGATTATGTGAGCGGGCGGCTGCGGCGGTCGCTGATTGCGCTGTGGTGCGCGGTTGGGACGATTCTGCTGATCGTGTGCGTGAACCTCTCCAACCTATTGCTGGCGCGGGCAGCGGCACGGAGCAAGGAGTTCGCGATGCGGGCGGCGCTGGGCGCGGGACGTGGGCGCCTGGTGCGGCAATTGCTGACCGAGGCGCTGATTCTTTCCGGCGCCGGCGCGGTGCTGGGGCTGGCGTTTGCCTTTGGGGTGATCTTCTGGCTGTCGCATCAGCAGTCAATTGCTCTGCCGCTGCTGGGCACGATGCGCCTTGACGGAAAAGCGCTGGGCTGGACGGTGTTGATCGCGCTTCTGACAGCGATTCTGTTCGGTCTACTGCCGGGCCTGCGGATGGCGAACGGCAACCTTCACGAGACGCTGAAGGATTCGGGTGCGGGTGCCGGCGCGGGACGCAGACACGAGCGGCTGCGCGCGGTGCTGGTGATCAGCGAAGTGGCGCTGGCGTGCGTGCTGCTGGTGGGCGCGGGTCTGCTGCTTCGCAGCTTTCTGAAGGTGCTGGATATCGATCTGGGATTCCAGCCGGACCAAGCCGCATCGATGAAAGTGGACTACGACGACAGCGGGTCCAACCAGGCCGCGCGAGAGACGAAACGCGGTGTGGCTCTACAGCAGATTGTTGCGCGGGTGAGCGCGCTTCCGGGCGTGCAGGCGGCGGGCTTTGCGGATTATCTGCCGCTGGGGCGGAACCGCGCGTGGGGAACGCCTACACCAAAGGGGAAGGTTTTTCCGGAGGGTGCGCTGCACGGGCCGCTGGTGTACGTGGTTTCTCCGGAATACATGCGCGCCATGGGGATGCGCCTGCACGGGCGCGACTTCACATGGGACGATGGGCCGACGAGCCAACGAGTGGTGATGATCAACGCCTCCGCGGCGAAGGTGTATTGGCCTGGGGAAGATGCCGTGGGTAGGATTCTTCAGGCGAGCGGCGGGGATTGCGTGGTGGTGGGCGTGGTGGATGATGTGCACGCGGACAGTGTGGAGGGTGACCCGGGCTGGCAGATCTATTACCCGATCACGCAGCAGGATCCCGAGGACATACAGCTGGTGATCCGCACCCGCGTGCCGCCGGCATCGATGGCGGGAAGCGTACTGCATGCGCTGCGCGAGCTGAATCCGAATCAGCCGGCTGCGGAGTTTCGGCCGATCGCGCAAACGGTGGATCGCGCCGTTTCGCCGCGGAAGTTTTTTGTTCTGCTGGTGGGACTGTTCGCCGCGCTGGGGCTGACGCTGGCATCGCTCGGGATCTATGGTGTGATTGCCTACGGGGTGACGCGACAGACGCAGGAGATTGGGATCAGGATGGCGTTGGGCGCGAGCCGTAGGCGCGTGCAGGGAGGCGTGCTGCGGCAGACGCTGGTGCTGGCGCTGGCGGGGATTGCCGCGGGAACAGTGGCTTCGTTTGTGGCGTCGAAGGAGATCGCGTCGCTGCTGTTTGGGACGCAGACGACCGATCCGGTGACGTATGTGGGGATGATTGTGCTGCTGATGGTAGTGGCGCTGGTGGCGGGATATTTGCCGGCACGGCGTGCATCGCGGATTGATCCGATGATTGCGCTTCGGTCCAATTGAGACCAGAACCTGTTCCCTTTCAGCTGACTGGAACGGGCCAATGGCTCATGCCAAAGCAAGAGTTGAATGCTGCCAACGCCAGGTCCCGATACGGTTTGCGATCATGGCGGCAGGAAGTCCGGAGTCAGACCTGGCCTGATACAGATTCCAGTGCTTCTGGTCTACGCAAATGCCCTGTTCATCACACGCAGCAAGCCTTGCATAGATCGCTCCGTGGTTTGCTGATGAGTCATCCCGGGAGCTGTGAATTCGCATTCGAGTGACATCGTTTCGTTATAGTGGTCGTGCAAAAGCGCCCTTATTTGACCCACAAGGTTAATCTGCCCTTCATCCGCAAACGTTTCGTGGCAGTCCGCAAAGCCCGAACCACATTGCATCCCCTTGAGATGTATGTTCCAGATTCGCTTCTTGTCGAGCGCGTCGTAACCATTCGGGTATGATATTTCACCATTCAGGTAGCCGTTACCCACGTCCCAGTTGTATCCAACATTCGGCGACGAAATCGTTTTGAAAAGGGTGGCGAGCTCATGACCGGTCGCAGCATTGCAAGATTCTTCGTTTTCAATCACCAGGCGAATACCTTCGCCCTGGGCTACCGATGCTGCCTTGGCCAGTTCCTCCGAGATTCGCGGATAGAGATTCCCCGGCTCCTCCACGCGCCAAAACGTGAAGCCGCGCACCTTGTCGCTGCCCCACGCGTGGGCGCGATCTATGGCTCTCTTGAGCAGATCCATCTGGCCTGAGTACGGATACGAGTCGGTCTCACTCTTTATAGGTTTGGTCCCCGGCAGGGTACATTTATAAAGAGCCGAATCTACCACCGAACACTTGAAGCTGTACTTGTCCAGCAACTGCTTAACCCTTCGGATTTCCTCAGGCGTTGCCTCGGTGTTGTATTTTCCCCAGATGTCGCGGATCTCCACCCAGGAGAGCCCACTGCTCTTCATGATCTGTAGAGCCTTTTCGAAATCCTGCGAAAAGCCGTCGCTGATGGCGCCTACCTTAAAGCGGCTTAGGACCGGGGATGAGCCGAGGGCCGGCAAGCACAGGGCAGGGACCGCGGAAAGGGCAATATTCTTCAGAAAAACACGGCGAGTTCGTAACACATATACTCCCATTCTCGTTAGAAGCCACTGGCTCAAAAATAGAGCCCAGCGGCAGATCTTAGCAAGTCGTAGTAAGTGCTGAAGATCTCAACTATACGCCTTGGGAGCATGGGTTCGAATCGCTCCGACCCAACCATCCGCCTCAACCACCCCCACCGACATAAATAAAGACGAGCCGGATGTGAAAGCCTGGCCGCTATGCGGCCGAGGTCGCCACCGTCTTCGCGCTGGGGTCCCAGAACACCTGCTGCTTGCGAAAGCAGGACTCATTCGACGGGTCGCAGGCAATCGCAGCGTGATTGCCGAAGACCGGTGTTGAACGCGCGTGATTGGGGGATATGTTTCGTGTCGCCGGATCTCCTGCAGGCAGGTTTGACTCTGCACCATCTCACGATAATCGATCAAATCACCAACACACCACACTAGTTATCATCTCTGCGTTGCAGCGTCGGACGATCATTGGAATCGGAGTCATTATTCGACGCGCTCGCGCGGCGCAGAGACGGCCCTTTGGCGGCGCCGGCATTCCTCAACCTACGCCTGTTCTCGATGCGCGCCAGGCGCGCCTTGACGTCTTGAAACTCGGAGGTAGTGACCACGTACTCAGCACGCGGCGGGAGTATGGTGGCAATCTCCTTTTGCGTGGCCTCAATGCGGTCGGGCGTCTGCGGATGAGTAGAGAATGTTTTGGAAATCAGGTTCGGCCTGGTTTTCTGCAGATTTTCCAGCTTCTCAAAGATCGTTACCATGGCCTGCGGGTCGTAGCCAGCACGATACATATATTGAACGCCGAGAAAATCCGCCTGGGCCTCGAAGCCACGGGAAAAATGCAGGAAAGTCAGCGGGATGCCGAGCTGGGCCGCCTCATATATACCATACCCTGCCCAGCCCCCCATGAAGATCAGAGGAATCGAGCCTAACTGCGCGTAGTTCATGCGCGTCTGTTCCCGCACGGCGTGGTGGGCGGCTACATGGGCTATCTCGTGCGCGAGCACGCCCGCCATTTCCGCCTCATCATCCGCCGTGAGAATGAGGCCGCTGTTCACAAACATGAAGCCTCCAGGCAATGCCATGGCGTTGACTTCATCGGAATCAATGACCTGAATGGTAAAAGGAACCTTGGCGTCGGAATTATTAACCAGGTTTTGCGTGATCCGATTTACGTATTCCACGACGACCGGATCTTTCACGAACTTGACGGTTTTCGCCAACTGCGTCGCATAGGTCTTGCCCATGCGGATCTCGCTTTCAGTCGAGTACCAGTTGCCCATGCCGCGTCCGCCGATGTCGCGGACGCCGACGGCGTTGACGTCATCAATGCTGCCCGGTTTGACACCAGGCATGGTCGGGTAGGTGGACGTTGCATTTGATTGTGCGGTGGTTTGTTGATCATTGAGTCCGTACCCGGGGAGCGACAAGCTGGGTGACAGCAACAAAGCGCCGGCAACGAGCCATTCCAAAGGTAGTAACTTACTGCTCCGCATTTGCTAATCACCCCCCGGGGTCCTGACGGCTCTCACAACACAAAAAAGCACGCCACAGCTGTAGGAATGAGTATGCGCGGGTTGGCTGAAGGATGTAAATTTGGCTGCCCACTTTCTATTTCATCAAATTGAACACAAGAAGGCACTGGATGTTTGCATGGCAACCTTTTTCTCGCTGAGGCGCGTGCGCGATGGCAGAGCGGCCATTGAAACATCCGGCCGCGATCGGCATCTCCGAATTTGCCCCCCGTCAGTGTTTCCACGGGAGACTCGTACCCCCATGCGCGCAGTTGTTTCAATGACTCGCCGAACTTGCCTCCGGAGCAGGTCTACGATAATCAGCGTCTGCGACCCGGCGAGACAGGATCGCTCGACGCTAGCCGACGGGGTAGGATCTGCCAGCTATTTACTCTCGCCTTTGGTCGATCAGCTGCGCAAGCATGTGCTTGCGGCTTCCAAGCTACACGCCGATGACACGCCCGTTCCGGTGTTGGCTCCCGGCACAGGCAGGACCAGGACTGCGCGGCTCTGGACCTATGTGCGCGACGATCGTCCAGCGGGCAGTGATGTGCCACCAGCCGTGTGGTTCACCTACTCGCAGGATCGCAAGGGAGAACCTCGCAACATCTCAAGTGTCCACTTAAAAATAGATGGACACTTAACGACGCCCTTATCAAGACGGCCTTGAGACGACACTTACAATCGTAGCAACCTTAACGAACAGCTTAACTGCTCCGCAAACGTCCCCGAAGAATCCGGAACCAAAGCGACGGTACACCGCTGAATACAGATTTCTCCAAGCCCATTGGCGGCAGGCAAGCCGGAAAGAAGGGCGCGGCCGCATACTCATTTTACGTATATAATTACGCATTATGCGTACGAACGGCACACTCGACGCTCTCTTTCCAGCGGTTCGGGCGGGCGTGCTCTCCGCAACCCTACTTCAACCCGATCACTGGTGGTTCATGACCGAATTGGCCCGGCATTTGGAGGTCACTCCTTCGAGTCTTCAGCGGGAACTGGAGTCACTGGTTGCCTCCGGGTTTCTTTTGCGGCGTCAAGATGGGCGGAGGATTTACTTTAAGGCAAACACCGAATCTCCGGTGTTCCCGGAACTCAAGGGGCTGGTCGAGAAGACCGCCGGGATTGTTCCAGAGCTCCAAGCTGCAATCGCGAAATTTGGCGGGCGAATCGAACTCGCCTTACTATATGGATCGATTGCGCGCGGAAAGGAGCACGCCGGTAGCGATATAGACCTGATGGTCGTAGGAACGCTACAGCAGATCGATCTGCTCCCGGTCTTGCGAAAGCTTGAAAACCGCTTTCGCCGCGACGTGAACGTCACTCTATTTTCCCCGGGGGAGTTCCATCGGAAATTGGCATCGGCGGATCACTTCCTCAGCTCTGTGATGAACGCCAAGACAATTCCGCTGAAGGGTTCGCTGAATGAGCTGGAAGAAACTGCTTCAAAGTAATAGCGTCCATCGACACACGACCAGCCGTCAGGAACTGAGCGACATCCGCCGGCTTGTGGCCCGCGATCTAGCAGACGCGGCGATCCCGGCGCTCTCCGAAGATCGCCGCTTTGCTACGGCCTATAACGCCGCACTGCAGACAGCGAAGATGGCTATCGCTTGTGCTGGATACAGAATCGCAAGCGTGCCTGGCCATCATCGCTTGACATTTGAAGGAGCCAAACTGTCGCTCGGCAAGCAAGCTGAGCTATTGGCTGATTATTTTGACGCCTGCCGCCGCAAGCGAAACGAAATTGACTACACCGGCGCGACGATCGCCACCGCAACCGAGGCAGACGAAATCGTCTTCCACGCGAAATCATTTCTCAAAATGGTGGAGGAATGGATCGAGACAACTCACCCTATGATGAAGGGCTGATCAGGCAAGACCACTCATTATTGATTGGCGTCCCTAAAGTCTGCGAGTTTGAACTCTTTTGCGTGATGCTTCTTGTGGGATTTTGGCTGCAGGCGGTCCATGTACAGATAGATGACTGGCGTTGTGAAGAGGGTAAGCAATTGGCTGACAATCAGTCCGCCGACGATGGTGATCCCCAGCGGCCGCCGGAGCTCCGATCCTGTGCCGGCGCCGAAGGCCAGCGGAAGGGCGCCAAACATCGCCGCCAAGGTGGTCATGATGATCGGACGGAAGCGCAGCATGCAGGCATGAAGAATCGCATCTCTGGTGCTCATGCCCTCCTCGCGCTCGGTTGCCAGAGCTAAGTCGATCATCATGATGGCATTCTTTATCACCAGGCCGATGAGCAGCACGATGCCGATGATCGAAATGACATTGAGGTCCAAGTGGAAGAGCATGAGCGCCAGCATGGCGCCGACGCTGGCCGGAGGCAGCGTGGAGATGATGGTCAGTGGATGGACCAGGCTCTCATACAGCATTCCCAGAATGATAAAGACGGACAGGAGCGCGGTCGTAACCAGAATCGGCTCGGTCGAGAGGGATTGTTGATAGGCCCGCAGGGTGCCGGCAAAGAAGCCGCGAATGGTCTCCGGCATGCCCAGCCGGTTCTGCATTTCCGCAATCTCCTGCGTGGCGTCGCTTAAGGAGACTCCCGGGGCCAGATTGAAGGAGACCGTGACGGAAGGGAACAAACCAGTGTGATTCACGACAATGGGAGTAGTGCTGTCCCGGGCGGTTGTGACCGCGTTCAATGGTACGACGCCTTTGCTCGACGCCGCCGGGTAGGTGTATTTGAGGCCGGCGGGTGATTGCCAGAACCGGGGCGCCACTTCCAGCACTACGTAGTACTGATTCAGACGGGTATAGATAATCGATACTTCCGCTTGGCCGAATGCGTCGTAGAGCGCGGTGTCCGTAGCCTGCGAAGTAAGGCCCGTTCTGGCCATCATGGTGCGGTCAAAAGTCAGCTTTTCATCCAGGCCTCCGTTTTGTTGATCCGTGTTCACATCCTGAAAGCCGGGAAGCGTTCGTATGTTTTTCAGAAGGATGGGGCCCCAATGCGAGAGGTCCTGAACATTGTCCGACTGGAGAGTGTATTGGTACAGGGCATTGGTCGACCGGCCGCCGATGCGCAGGTCCTGCGCCGACTGCAGAAAGACCGCGGCTACGGGAAGTCTGTTCAGTTTTGGGCGGAGCCGGTTGATGACCGCGTCGGCGCCGATTTTGCGCTCGTCGAGCGGCTTGAGGGCGACGTTAATACTACCGCTGTTGCCCTGGCTTACATAGCCTTCCACATTCTGCACCGCAGGATCCTTCCGAATTACTTCGATCACCGACTTCATGGACGCATTCATCACCGGGAAGGAGGCGTCTTGCGGGCCTTGCATCCCGCCTTGCAGCGCTCCCGTATCCTGGCGGGGGAAGAAGCCCTTGGGTATCTTCACGATGATGACGGCGTTGAGCGCGATCACCAACAGCAGAGCCGTAAGCATCAAAGCGGAGTTGTCCAGAGTCCAGAGAAGCGAGTGACGGTAGAGCGCCAGCAGTTTGTCGAAGCCTCTCTCGTTCAAACGAAAGAGCACGCCGTGTTTCTTCTCTCGCCGGTGCTTCATCAGATGGGCGCACATGCAGGGAGTGGCGCTTAGGGAAACCAGCAGCGAGAGGACGATGGTGATGGAGAGCGTCACCGCGAACTCGCGGAACAGCCGCCCCACGATACCGCCCATCATCAGCAAGGGTATGAAGACGGCAATCAGCGAGATGCTCATGGTCAAAACCGTGAAGCCTATCTCCTGCGCGCCTTTCATGGCCGCGGCGAAGGGAGCCATGCCCTGCTCGACATGGCGCGAGATGTTCTCCATGACCACGATGGCGTCGTCGACCACGAAGCCGGTGGAAATGGTCAGAGCCATGAGCGAAAGGTTATCCAGGCTATAGCCGAGCAGATACATCACCGAGAGGGTGCCGATCAGCGAGACGGGTACGGCGACGCTGGGAATCAGCGTGTCTCGCGCGCTGCGCAGAAAGATGAAAACCACCAGGATCACCAGCAAAACGGAGATCGTCAGCGAAAACTCGACGTCCTTGAGTGACGCGAGGATGGTGATGGTGCGGTCGAGAACGACCGTCATGCGAATCCCTTGCGGGATCACCGCCTGAAGAAAGGGAAGCTGCGCGCGGATCCGGTTGTTGGTCTCGATGATGTTGGCGCCGGGCTGGCGGTGGATATGAATGGTGACCGAGGGCTGGTCGTTGAGATAGCCCGCGTTGAAAACGTTGGTGGCGCCGTTGGTGACCTGGGCGGTATCGGAAAGGTGGACGGCGATACCGTTGTGATAGCCGAGGATCAGTGGTTTGTAGAGAGCGGCGTTCCAGATCTGGCCGTTGTCGACGATGTCCGCGGTGGTCAAGCCGTTGGAAATTTGTCCGCGCGCCAACTGGGAGTTCTGCAGGCTCAGCCTGGATTGAACATTCGCCATGGTCAAGCCGTAGCTGTGCAGTTGGGTCGGTGATACGTCCACGCGCACTGCCGGGTAGGACGCTCCGCTCACGAACACTTCCCCCACGCCCTGGATCTGCGAGAGCTTCTGCGCGATGATCGTCGAGGCGGCGTCGTACAGTGCCTCTTTGTCGTATTTCGTCGAAGTCAGGGCCATGATCATGATCGAAAAGTCGGCTGGATTGATCAGGCGATAGGTAGGGTTGCTGGGCAGGTTCGCCGGTAGATAGGTGCGGGCCGCGTTGATCGCCGCCTCCACGTCGCGCGCCGCGCCATTGATATCGCGGTCCAAATCGAATTGGATGGTGACGCTGGTTTGCCCGAGCTGGCTCTGCGAGGTCATCTCCGTAATGCCGGCGATGTGGGCGAACTGTCGCTCCAGGGGGGTCGCGACGGAGGAGGCCATGATCTGGGCGCTTGCGCCGGGCAGACTCGCCGACACCGAGATGGTAGGAAAGTCGACCTGGGGCAGAGGAGCGACCGGCAATTGCTTGTACGCGATGGACCCGGCCAGCGCCACCGCCGCCGTCAGCAGGGTGGTGGCCACCGGCCGCCGGATAAATGGCGCGCTGATGTTCATGCGAGCCCTCGCGGTTGAGATTCTTCGACTCTCTGCGGTTGCGCGAAGGCAAGAAGGCGCGCAATGCGACAGGCGGTAGGGAATGCATCAGCCGCGCCAGGATGGAACGGGGATTGGCGCCGCACAGCCGATCCGATGGTCATGAACGCATACTCCGAAGCTGAGGCCGCGTGGGGAGGCGAAGCTTCAGATCCGGGCCGCCGGACGATCCGGTAGCCGAATGGTTGAGTTGCGGCAAGGCGCGCCGCACAAGCGAGGAGCGAAGAGTAGTCAGGCGTTTTGCGGTGGAGGCCGTGAGAGGAAGGCGAGATTTCCGGCACAGCGAAGCGCGGAACAACGAAGGCGACAGCGATCCGGGCGGAAAGCAGGTGCGCGCTACCGCTGGCCGGCCGGAGTACGGAGAATTTCTTCGCGCCGGCTTCGTTGTCACCTCGTCAGTCCTGAACAAACTTGGCAACGGTCTTGTCGTGGACTTGTGCGCTCGAACATTAGGAGATCTTGGCCTGCAGGCCCCACGCGAAGGCAGTCGCACAGAGAAAAAGCACAACGAACCTGAGTGCGGGAGAAGCTAGGCGTCCTGTGCGCAAGGGTGGCACCAACCGGGCCCTGGAGACCTGCATATTCGCCTTAGACGTACGTTTCGGGCCAAAAGTTGAACGGCAAACGGGAAATGGGCGGCAGAAATTTTTAGCCAGGATTTTCCATTATGTTTTCCTGGACGCCGCGATTGCCCACGATTGCACCAGAGGGGGTCGCAACGGCCTCTTCATCCCCAGAAGCTGAGGCCGGAAAGTCGTGCGGTGGCAAGAGCCAATGCCCTATTGGGAAATTGAACCGTCAGGTGTCCGAAGTGCCCAGGTGGCCGAAGCGCCCGGCTCCGCGGGGACTGGGTTTCCGTCTTTTTCCGTGGTTTGTCTGGGTTTTGCCCGAAGATGATCAAATTTTTTATTTTTCCCGCCCCTTCTCCCGGGCCTCTGAATGCCATGACCAGGGAGAAGGGCGCCCGCTCGGGATTGCAGGGAACGGTACCTCGGTTAGCTCGGCCGTGAACTTCTTCTAGTTGTCAAAACTGCTCAATCAAGAGAGCACCTGGGCGCACCCTTCCCGAGCGGCGGGTTTACGCGGGGGAGCAGGAACCTGCAGCCATTGCATTACGGTACTGCGTTTTCAGCCGGGAATCACTATTCCGAGCTTCAGGGAGACGCGCACCAAGAAGACCGGGTGCTACGACGGGCAGGGCTTTCCGGCACGAAGGCCCCGACGGGTGATTTTCTACCTTCAGAGTAGTGCTGTTTCGCTATCCCGTCCAGAGCCCGTATGAAATTCTTTAGTAACCATGGCGGTGTCCAGATAGGAAGAGCTTGCCGGGTTCGTTGCCTGCGCTGTGGAAGCAGTACGACAGGCATCGCATCGTCGCGCTTAGCTAGAAGGCGTTTGCGGGGCACGGTAATAGCTTTTTCGGGAGCTCAATCGTCGATGATCTTCCTTTCCGTCCACCAGGTTTTCCCCAGGTTTTCCCATTGGCGGCGGGCCGGCACGATAGGAGCCGCGAACTCGATTCGCAACTGTATACCCACGCGGTGGCCGCCAATCTAACCTATGACGGCGGGGAGGGGTCTTCCTTTTACTGCCTCGCTCCTGCCACTGAGAACTGATAAATGTTCACGCTCGTGGGGGCCACCGCGATGGAGCCTGGCGCATTGCCCATTGGGATCTCCTTCACCTCGACCTGAGGCGGTTGTCCGGCGTGGTTGGCTGCATCCAAGCTGTTCGCAGTCATCTGCCACAACGTCGATGGCCCGGCGAGGCTGGTATTGGAAACCTTCAGATCAAACTTCTGTTCCGTTTCCGTCGCATTCACGACGGCAAGGTTAAGGTACTTATGATCCGAGGTGAGCGCCGCGAACATGTCGAGGGGATAAGTCGGACTGCCGGAGGGTGACTTAGGCTCATCAGCATAAGGTGGGTTCTTTGTTGCAGGTTGCGGCGAATTGCCAGATAGAGCCACCGGGATAGTACCGACGAAATGATTGCTGTACATCTTGAACACGAGCCCGGTTGTATTCATGGCCGCGGCGGTGGGAGTGTAGTCCATGGTCGAGACACCCATGGTGTGGGCTGACATGGTAAGGAAATCAGTGTGCCGGAGCATCTCGTCGAAGAGCATTCCATAGGCGATAGCCACTTTTAAATTCGGGCCCATCATTCTGCCCCCGCCGAAGTAAGCGTACTCGTCAATGGAAAGGAAGATTTTCTTGTCGAGCATGGCTGGAAACCGCTGCTGGTATCCCTGCCATTCTTCGGCCTTGCGCCGGATAACGTCGCCAGCATAGCGCGCAAACTGGAGCAATGTCGGGTCATACTTAATGTACGCATCGTCTTCCGGCGCATCGGGCGGCAAGCTCTTTGCGCGTTCGACATCGAAGTGCCTGCCTGGTGACTCGTACCAGTGCTCGGCGATGCCGTCGAAAGTTCCCCAGGAATGGGCGAGCAGCCCGCCAGTCCAATCGACGTCTGATCCGTAGAGAGGCTGGAGGTTATCCGCGTACTTGGCGCGGTTCTCACCCTTCAGAAACATGGGTTCCAACATCTTTGCCGAGCCGATCAGGGTGATGGAGGGATCACTTTTACGCATCGCGGCCGCAAATTCATTGTTTTTGAGAACGAAATACTTCAGGGGGGTATAGCCGAGTTGGAACGTGCCCCAGGGCTCGTTGCCGATGTTCCAGAACCTGATGTGATAAGGCTCAGGATGGCCGTTGCGGGCGCGCATTGCGCCGAGGCGCGTGGCGGTTGAGCCGTTCATGTATTCGACTTCTTCGGCGGCCGAATGCGCATCGCCGAAACCCGCGTTTACGGTGACGTAGGGCTCAACGCCAATGAGCCTGCACAGGGTCATGAATTCATCCATGCCAACATCGTTGGACTGCATGGCATTCCAGGCATAGTCGAACGTCGGTGGACGTTTGTCGATATCGCCGACACCGTTGTACCAGCTCCAGTCAGAAAGAAAGTTGCCGCCAGGCAGCCGCCACATGCCGGAGTGGAGCTGCTTCAGAAGGGCAATCGTGTCGGGCCGGAATCCCTGAACATTATCCGTTGGCATAAGGGAAACGGTGCCGATGTGGAAGTCGCGTCCGCCCGTACCAGTTATTTCGAGTGTGGCCTTAACGCTATCGGCATTGGGTGTGAAATTGAGCGGGAACTTCTTGTATTCGCCGCGGAGGGCTCCTATGGAGATGGTCTGCCGATCGCCGGCGCCTTCACCCCAGATCAGCGCGACCTTTACCTTGCTGCTGGGAGTGCCGCGAAGATAGATCCGCCCCGAATACTTCTTTCCTTTGAGCAACGCAAGCCCGGTTTGCTCGATGCCATGCGGAGTTTCGGAGTCGAGTGCGATGCGCGGGCTCTGGTCGCCGACAAAAGGCTGCTCCTTGTCCATGGTGACGGCTTCATCAGGACCGACAGGGCGCCATTGGCGAAGCTGGTTGCGCCGAAAGCCGGCTGGCGCTGGGTTCGGAGCTTCGGGACCTTTGGAGGTAATCGGAAAATAGAATTTCCGGTCATCGAGCATCTCGGCCCACAAGCTGCGATAGATCAGGGGGCCGATGTGTTCGATGAACATGCCAAACTCATACTTGGAAACCGGCTCCGCTGTCTTTTGTGTGTCAATGGTCACCGTCAGCGGGTCTGGAACAGCCGACTGGCCTTGCTGACTTGCAATTGCAAACGTGCACTCCAGCGACAATGCTAGTGCGACGGAAAGTGCGACTCGTGGTCTCATTGGGCCCTCCGGCTTTTTCCCTGGTTACGGTTTCGCTTTGGCATTGAAAACGAACGATTGGGCAAGGCCGTCAAACCTGGCGGTAAGCCGGCCGGTTGGTCGCAGCATCGCAATAGATATTCGATTCATGACCGACTGTCTCGGTTTTTCAGAGATGCATCACTCCATCGCAAATTCCGCTCAAACATGGCAATATACCTGCCCAAACCGATCTAGCGACAGTTGGCCTGAAAACATAGATTTTTGCTGAAAAAGGGCAGCACATGATTTTGAAAGCGGTCTGCTACCGCGCTGACGTGAGTGCCCGGATAGATTTCAAAACTGTTTGCAATTCCGTACTCATCGAAGACATCGTGCAGTTTGCCGGCATCGATGCGCAAGCCATCCTGGTCGCCCACGTCCATGGCAATGGCGCGATACTGCTTGAGATTCCCGATGTACTGATCCACAAAGGCGAGTGGGGCGTTGGCCGCCCATTTTGCCAGGATATCCGGTTGGGGAACGCCGTCCTTCATCGGCAGGTCGAGGTAGAGCGGCGGATTTTTCGGATCGGGGGACCATGCCGCCGCCGTAGCAAGTTGTGCCCTGGCAAAGAATGGAAGCTTTGCCGAGTCCTCGGGTGTCTTCACCGCTTCCAGAGTCTTTTCGAGCTCAGGATTGACAGGTCCGGCGGGTCGAGCGGACATGCAACAAGGGCTCATGATATACAGGCTGCCAAATACATCCGGATGTTTCATGCCGATGCGGGAGGCGCCGTAACCGCCCATCGAATGGCCGACCAATCCACGACTTTCGCGTTTTGGAATGGTGCGGTAATGCGCATCGATATATGTGACCACATCGTGAGAAATGAACTTCTCGAAGTCTCCTGTGGTCACCGAACTCGAATACATCGACCCGTTGTGCACTGTCTTTGAATCGGGCAGCACGACAATCATATCTTTCGCACCTAGAGCAAAAGCTCCCTCAATCGTCCGGGGCACGTGGATCTCGTGGGTCCACTGCTCGGCGCCAATTGAGTAGCCATGCAAGGCATAGACCACCGGATAGCGGCGATGCTTGTCCTTCTTGTAGCCCGGCGGAAGGAAGACGATGACGTCGCGGTCAACCGCGTCTCCCTCCAGGTTGCCCTCCAGAGCTTCACCGTGGATCTTGATGTGCTCCACGATAACGGGCTTTGCGCCGGCGACAATTGGAGGTACCACAGTCTGCACCTGCGCGGCAATCCTGGAGCCGGGGGTCATGGCCACCATCAACACCACTATGAAAAACAAATTCGTAGATTTCATCGCTCCTCATCTGGAAACTGGCTACTATCACGTGATTGCCGGCAATCTGCCACTTGCCGCTTGCTTTTCTCTGATCGGCCATTCACATCCGGCGCAGGTATGCATCCATGCCGGGCCGCGACAGGGCAAGTTACTGTCGCGGATACGAATTCGATTTTGATCCGGATAGGGACGCGACCATGCTCTCGAGTAATGGTCTCAGAGTCTGCTCCGGCACTCCCCTTTCATGGCTCCAGTGAAATGACCGTCACCGATTTTGGCTCGACCGTTAACACCAATCTGCCGCCTTCTATTTTTGCGGGGGTAGGTTTGGGGACAACGGTGTCAGGTGCAGCAAAGGTGTTGACTCTGTCGACGGCCGAAGCAGTCAGAGTCTCTGCCTCGGCCGACTTGACCGTCGCGCCGGAAATCTCCGCATCGATATCAACCGGCTTTTCGGGATCAAGGTTGGTGATTTCGAGCCAAAGCTTACCGGACGAGTTCCTGGCGGCGACAGCATCCAGACGCGGCAGGTTGATAGAGCCTTGTGTGTAGCTGCCGGCGTTAAAGGCGACGGGAAGAAACGTCGCGTCCTGAAAAGGAACATACATTTTGTAGACGTAGTAGGTCGGAGTGAGAACCATTTTCTCCCCGTCGGTGAGAATCATGGACTGCAGCACGTTGACCATCTGGGCAATGTTTGCCATGCGCACGCGGTCGGCATGGCGGGCGAAGATGTTCAGGTTCAGCGATGCCAGAACGGCATCGCTCAGGCTATTCTGCTGCACCAGGAAATGGGGATTGGTGCCCGGCAGCGGCGCATGCCATACGCCCCATTCATCCACTACGAGCGCGACCTTCTTCTGCGGATCGTACTTGTCCATAACGCTCTCCTGCTGACGCAGGAACTCATCCATGAACAGGGTGGACTTCAGCGTTTTGGCGTATTCCTCAACCCCGAAGCCTGTGGAAGGCGTCGAAGGGGGCCATCCGTTGGGCACGGTATACGAGTGCAGGGAAAGGCCGTCGATATTCCAGTTCGAGTCGTGATGCTGCCACGCCTTCATGATGGTCTCGGTCCATTCGGTCTTGGGAACGCCCGGGCCAACAGCGATCTTGAGCGTATGATTTGTACTTTGCTGCCCAGGATTGTCATTCCTGACGAAATGGCTGTAGATCTTGAGCTGGCTGAGATAGTAATCCGCCGTCATGTTGCCGCCACAGCCCCAGCTCTCGTTTCCGATGCCCAGGAAGCCGACCTGGTAGGGATCGGGATGACCATTGGCGGCCCGTTCCTTTTCGAGCGCCGTAGGTTGCGCAGCGGTCATGTACTCCAGCCAATCGGCCGCTTCCCGCGGAGTGCCGGATCCGACGTTGACCGAGACGTAGGCCTGGCTGCCGATCTGCTGGATGAAGTCCATGAATTCGTGGGTGCCGAAGCTGTTGGTGTCGACCACGTCGCCCCACGCGGCGTTTATGGTTGCCGGCCGCTGCGCGGGCGGCCCGATTCCATTGCGCCAATGGTATTCATCGGCAAAGCAGCCGCCGGGCCAGCGGACATTGGGCACCTTGAGCGCCCGAAGCGCGGTCACGACGTCGTTGCGGATGCCGCGAGTATTGGGGATAGGAGAATCGCGCCCGACCCAGATACCTTCATAGAGCCCGTGTCCGAGGTTCTCGGCAAACTGGCCGAAGAGGTTGCGATCGATCTTCGCTCCGGGCTTGGACGCGTCGATGGACAGATGAGCATTTTCCGCGGCTAAGAGTGATCCGGTCGAAAGCAACAGCAACAGAGACAGCCAATGGACGAACCGAAGAGCGGGAAATTCCATGAAAACTCCACGTAGGACGCGGCGGAGCGGCCGCGGAGAATGCTGGTGAAACTCTGATGGCGCAAACAGACATGGAAGCAGGAAACGTTCTCTGGGACTCGGAATATACAGAACGGCGGCGGCCAGGAACAAGTCAAATAAATCGTTTATTCATATCGATTTTGTGGATGCGTTTCTGCGGAGAACGGAATCTCTTTAGAGGCCGCCATTGATCAAATCATTTCCGGTTCGCGGTTGATGCCCAGCAACTCCGCCAAAGCATTGGCCTCACAGTTGCTGAGGCTCAAGTCTCTGCACACGAGATTCAGATGGACATCCCGGGTCTTACCGGCGGGCAGAGGGAGGGCCATGAAGTCGCCGCTGTTGAGCTCTGGTTGAATACGATACTTGGGGAGCCAGGCAAAGCAAAACCCGCTGCGAACGCCCGCGATGGCCGATTCGATTGTGCCTACGGAAAGCACTCGTTGTGCTGGAAGCCGAGGTTGGTGCTTCACGCTACCGGAAGCCGTGCTTTCGATGGTCACCAGCACGTGCTGCATGAGGTCTGAGCGTGAGGGCCTGCGCCGGATGGAGTGGAGAGGATGATCGCGGCGCGCGACCGCGACCATTTCAATGACCAGAATCGGCTTGACGAAGAGTTCGCGGGATATCAAGCCGGTGACGCATAGTTGGGCGTTGTGGAGCGAGAACTCAGAATCCGCGGAAAGAAAGACACCTTGGCGAAGCTTCGGCTTAACATGCGGAAAACTGGTCGAGAAGCTCGCCAAGGCAGCAAACAGACGATCGTCCGGAAAGATACTGTCGACGGAGAGCCGTATCTCCGGCGCTCCGCCCGACGCCATCAAACGGGCGTTCTGCTCGAGTTGATGAAAGCCAGCCAGATGTGGTTCCGCATCGGCCAGAAGCACCTTTCCTAACTCAGTCAGGTGGGCTTTCCTGCCCTGAATCTGGAAAAGCCGGACGCCTAGCTGCGACTGCAAGCGGCCAATGGCATAGCTGATGGTGGATTGGGAGCGGTTGAGCTTTTCGGCAGCGGGGGCGAAACCTCCTAACTGGACTACGGTTTGAAGGATCTCCCAAGCGTCGAGGGTAGTGTCCATGGCCGCAAGAATACATCGAGCAAATCGATGTACAGCGTTAAAAATTCCGACTATTCTTCGAGAATCTCGTTCGAGTACGATTGCCGCTGTTCCGAACCCTCCGCTGGGAGGCTGTGACTTTTTTGACGTCTGTTAGGTTTTGGTGGCCGGAAAGCTCTGAAGAGCATGGGCTAGGAAGCATCGTCGGGGTCCTTCGACTGCGCGCCATAAACCCTCTGTTAAGCGATAGATATGCGAGGCGCTTCGCTCAGGATGACGGCCTTGTGGGAGTATTAAACAACCGTCTGGTTGGGCGTAACAAAAACGCGGAAACTCAAAAAGCCACAACCTCTCGGGATCAGTCGCCCGAAGGGGAAAACGATTACCCGGGTCCAAGCGGGCTATGCGGGGACGGAACTCCAGGGTAGAGAAGATTTGATGAAAAGAATCGGAATCGCATTGCTGCTGCTTTTGAGCTACTGCTGCGCCCAGAGCCCGGACGGGTTTGAGCCCGCGTCCACCAATGTGTGGGGTGCAGCGTATCCGCGGGTTGACGCCAAGGGCCGAGCTGAATTCCGAATCAAGGCTCCGAACGCAAGCAAGGTCCAGGTTAATTTCTGGGGAGCGGCGAAACTGGACATGGTGAAACAGCCCGATGGATTCTGGACGGTGACATCCGGACCACTGGTACCCGGCTTCCATTACTACACGGTGTTGGTGGACGGGGCGGAGTTCAGTGACCCCGCAAGCCATACGTTCTTCGGGGGTGGCAAAGACGCGAGCGGAATCGAGATACCGGAACCCGGGTCAACGTACTATCTGCCGCAGGATGTTCCCCACGGCGCAGTGCGTGAGATCTGGTACTGGTCAAAAGTTACCGGTAGGTGGAGGCACGCCCTCGTCTATCTGCCGCCGGGCTACGACGGGCAAACGAAGATGCGGTATCCAGTGCTGTATTTGCAGCACGGCGGGGGCGAAGATGAGACAGGCTGGATCCGGCAGGGCCGTGCCAACTTCATTCTCGACAACCTGATTGCGAGCGGAAGCACGAAGCCGATGATCATCGTGATGGCCTGCGGCTATGCGAAGCGCGCCGGCCGTCCCGAGCCGGACCTGACCGGGAAACCCTTCGGTTCACCGGAGATGATGAAGGCCATGCAGGAAATGGCTTCGGCCTTTGAAGATGATATGACGCAGGCGCTTATCCCGTTCGTTGATTCACATTTTAGAACCGTAGCGGATCGCGATCATCGCGCTATGGCGGGCCTATCGATGGGCGGCATGCAGACGTTCCAGGTAACCTTCGATCATCTGGAGTTGTTCTCGTATATCGGGGGATTCAGCGGGGCTGCAGGGCCGATGGTGCTGGGCAACCGTTCGCTGGACGTCAAGACAGATCTTAATGGGCAGCTGGCCGATCCGGCGGCCTTTGGCAAGCGTGTTCACCTGGTGTGGCTGGGGGTAGGGACGGACGAGCCGGCAATGATGAAGACGGGGCTGGAGCGTCTGAATGCTTCGCTGGATGAGGCCAAGGTAAAGCATGTGTTTTACGAATCGCCGGGCACTTCTCACGAATGGCAGACGTGGCGCCGCGACCTGAAGGATTTTGCGCCCAGGCTATTCCAATGATGGGCGGTGCAGGTCCAGGTTCAGAATTCCGGGCTGGTCTTGCGTTCGTTTTCTGATGCCCACTAGTGCAACCACCGGAGCGAATAGATCTGCCCGACACCAGTCCGGCTCATGATGGCCGGCTGCCCGTCCGGTGTCAAGCTCAAGAAGGAATCAGACCCACTCGGATCGTTCACACCGTCCAAGCCGCATACTTGCTTCCATTCTCCCTGGGGTACCGTGAGCTGATAGATTCCGTTGTTCCCTTGTATCAATCCTATGTAAATCGACTTGCTGTCTCTCGCCCACACCCAATACCCCCAGGGGACATCGAAAGTGTGCAGAACCTTCCACGTTTTCGTCCGTGCTGAGTACAACACCATGCGCGACGGGTTCTGAGCCATCGCCACCATGTAATTCCCCTCAGGAGACCAAGAGGGTACATAATATCGATCGGCCCCGGGCATATCCGATATCCGGAGCGTCGCCAGGTCAATCACATGGATCCTGAATGGCTTATCCGGATAAGGGTAACTATTAAAAGCAATGGATTTCCCGTCGGGAAACCAACTCGGCGCCACGCCCTCAGTGCCATCCGGATTCAGTTTCCGCGGCGCGCCGCCCGCCGCGGAAACCATGTATACGTTGTGAGAATCTGTGTACGCGAGCCACTTGCCGTCCGGCGACCATTGCTGCATCGCAGCGATGGAACTAGTCAGCTGCACTCTTTCACTTCCATCGAGTCGGCTCTTCCACAAATGCCGGCTGGGATATTCCGAGTAGGCCATCCAGTGGCGATCAGGCGAGATCACGAACTCGATCATGGACAGGTCATCGAGATACGGGAGCAGTTTTTTACTGCGAGGATCATAAGCCCGCATGGCTCCCTCATCCGTTCTTGCCAACACAAACAGCCCTTGGCTGTCGCGCATAGGAGCCGCCGCAAGGATAGGCAACTGGTTGCCGGTAATACGTACGGCCGCCGGTTTCCTCCAGAATGCAAACCAAAGTGGCGCTGCCAGTTCATATAAGTTGGACCGCCCCTCGCGGTCGGACGAAAACACGAAATGGCGTCCGTCGGGTGTCCACTGGCCGGAAAACTGATTCGCTTCTGCTGGCCAGTTGAGCCGCAACGGATGTGCATTCTGGCCGTCGACACTCAAACTCCAAAGCCGGGTGGGGGCGGAGTCGACTCCTCGGATCTCGACCCCTACGGTCGCGCTGAGTTGGCGGCCATCCGGCGAAAAACTCAGCGCCCTCAGGGCACCCGGAGCGTCCCAGATCTTGCGCAAATTTTGCCCATCCACATCGATTTTGTAGAGCGTACTCGAGTCGGAAAATACGACTGCGCGCCCGTCGGGTGAGAAGCGCGCGTGCTGAGCTAGATGATCGGTCAATTTACGCGGTTCGCCTCCCAACATCGACGCTGTCCATAACGTTCCCCGCTCAACTTCGTCATCTGGCTTTGGCTTCCATCCCAAGGCCTGCGAACCATCCGGCGAAATATCTAGAATGAAGATGCCGGGACCCAATATATGCATAGGAACAACCGCCCCCCCGCTGGCAGCCATCTCCGAAGGAACTCCCCGGCTGTTCAGATAAATTCTTGCTCCATCGGTAAAGATCGGTCCCTCTTTGGGCTCCGCTGAAAAGGTCAGTTGGGTTGACTCAAGCTGGGCAAGGCTCGGGGATCTTGTGGCCCTCACCGCAAACACCAGTAACAGCACCGCCACGGTTGCGGCCGCAAGGTACCCAAGCATTCTCTTCTTTTGCAGTTTCGTTTGCAGCAGCAGCCGCGACGACCCCGGTACGGTAACGCGCTCAAAACCACTGATTCTCTGGTCGGGGTCTGACGAGAGGAAGCTCTCGACTGCCCGGATCAGCGCTGCGGGAGCACCCGCGGAACGCAAGGCAGGCGATGGGACAATCGCCATTCCTCCCGACGCAAGCGGACGTTCGCCGGTCAGCACCTGGTGCAACACAATTCCAAGCGCAAACAGATCGGTAGCTTTCGTCGGCCGCTCGCCACGAAGCATTTCCGGAGCCATGTATCCCGGTGTTCCGGCGATCACGCCGGATCCGAACAATGTCCTCTCTGCCTCCTGAGGACGCGCAAGTCCAAAGTCCATAATGCTGACGTGTGGTCCAGAATTGTCCGTTTCCAACATTACATTGTTCGGCTTCAGATCGCGGTGAATAATGCCGCCGGCATGCAAAGCTGCCACGCCCGCCAGCAACTGGTTACATATGTTCACAGCGTCGCCGGGTTCGAGCTTTGCCGATTCCTGGAAGCGTGCATACAAGGTCTGGCCCTGCAGCAATCGCATGCTCAGAAATAGGAAAGGAGGGGCGGGCTGGTTGCAGCGAAAAATCTCGTAAATGGGGCAAAGGTTGGTATGAACCACTTTGCGCGCGAGAACGACCTCCTGTTGAAAGCGTGCGGAGGTCGTGGCATCGGCTGCGATTTCCGGCCGGATGATTTTCAAAGCAACACTGGTGTCCTGAAGAAACTGATCCTTTGCCTCGTAGACCTCGCCCATCCCCCCACGAGCAATAAAACGAACGATGGCGAAACGATCGGCGATGAGTTGCCCGGCCAGGAAACGGCTTTGGGCCATTGGGCTTGCAGCAGTCTGAGCCGTGTTAGCATCCGGGGCAAAGACGGGATTCGCTAGAAAACTACCGGCCTCCCGATCCTGCTCTAGTAGCCGCTCGACGCGGCGGCGGAGTTCGGGAACGTCCCGACAGGCTCGGTCGAGAAAGGCAGACCTGCGCTCGGGGGGCAGTTCGAGTGCTTCTCCAAATAGTTCCTCCGCAGATTGCCCCCAGTCGGTCATCATTTCGATCCAATGGGTATCGTGAGCTGTACGCGTGAACTATATCAGGAAGGATTCCCGAAGAGGGAGACTTGGATATCAACCAGCAAGCCGACTAAAAACGATAAGGGCCACGCCGTGTCATTCGCACACGTCGCCGAACCTCCTGTGACGGGATTATAGGTGAGTTCCCCCTCCATGCGGGCCCCACTGATTCGACGTGCCTTTGAACTGATGGCTACTGGACTCTATAAGAAAGCCGAGGTCTTGAAGATCGTTAGGGATGAGGGACTACAGACCACTCGCTGCAAGTCGCTTTCATCCCAAACTTTCCAAGCGATCTTACGAAACCCGCTGTGCCGGTTGGATCATCTTGCCGAGTGACAAGAGTTTTGAGCCAACGCGCGGACTACATGAGTCGATCATCAGTCAAGAAATTTACGACCGAGTTCAGGCGATCCTTGACGGTCGGAGGCCAAGCGCTGCACCAAAACGTAAATTGAATCCGGCGCTTCCATTGAAATGCTTCGCGAGGTGTGAAGTTTCTGGTACTCCACTCACCGGTGTGTTGGTGTAGGGACGCACCAAGAAGTACGGGCGCTATTGGTGCAGAAAGAGCGGCTGTAGGGCCGTTAAACTATCAAGCGAACAACTTGAAAGCAGATTTCTCGATTTCCTAAAGAGACTACGCGTGGACCCCGAAATCGCGCCCATTTTCCCTAAAGTGGCCGCGAAGATTTGGGCTCGAAAGCAGGGAGATTGGGAACGAGAATTGAAAAGGTTATGTGCCCGTCTGGAAGAGAAGAAGGGCCTCAAAAAAAAGCTGCTGCAAAATCTACTGTTCAAGGAGGGTTTGGACTACTCGGCCGAGCTAGGAATTTTGAACCGCTCTGAGCGCGCCCTTACGACTATTGCGCGTATTGCGAGTATTTCGAATATGTGGTAGTTTAGGCGTATTATGGCCATTGCACCGAAGAAACCGATCCCGCTCCCGAAGTCAGAGCAGCAACAAGTGCAAGACTTACAGAAGCTGTTGCGCCGAGGCGTTCCTGCCCTGATCAGCTCTGCGGGTGAACGGATCGAACTTCCGGGTACTGTGGTCGAAGTCCTCAGAACAGCGGTGGAGTTCATGTCGAACGGCCAGACCGTCACGCTGATTCCGGATAATCAGGCGATTACGACCCAACGGGCTGCCGACATTCTCGGAATGTCGCGTCCATTCTTCATCAAGCAGCTTGAAAGCGGTTTGATGGCCCATCATCGAGTTGGCAACCAGCGCCGTGTTTATCTTCGTGATGTCTTGGAATTCGCAAAGAAACGCGACAAGGAGCGTCTTGCTGCGCTGGACCTCCTGGCACGCGATGCGTTCGAAGCCGGCTTGTACGAGCGGAATGTATTCCCCCAAGGCGGCACGGACGAGTGAAGAGGGCTCGTCCCGTAGACCTGGATGCGTGGGTCCTGGTCCCAATGCCCTTGGCTGACACGCTCCTTAGGCTTGCTGCTGGCCCACGTCTCTTTTTGCCGAAATGGACTGATCAAATCATGGTGGAGGTAACCCGCACTCTTCGCGAGACCTTCGGCCTCTCTGATCAAAAAGCCATGCACCGCGAGAGCGAAATCAGGCAACATTTTCCAGAGGCGTGGATCGAGGACTATGAAGATTTGATTTCCGCGATGACAAACCAGCCGAAGGACCGCCATGTCCTGGCCGCCGCGGCGCACGCAGGTGTGAAAGTAATCGTCACCTACAACATCAAAGATTTCCCGCCTCCTCGCTTACGCCATATTCGATAACGGCACAAGGACCATCTGCGTTTCTCAAGGATCTCTATGGTGCAGCGCCGGCAATGGTGATGCAGACGTTGGAAGATCAAGCCGCCACTATCGGGAAGTCATTGCCATATCTGCTCTCCAGGCTCCGAATTAACGCCCCGGCCTTTGTCGAGATGATCAGGCAAAACATTTACTGAAAGAAAGAACAGTGAACAAGTAACTGAGACCGAGCGCAGACTTCACGTAATAAATCAGCCCGAGTGCGAACGCTGCCGCTCTCCGCATTCCTGAAATGGATGGACGACCGGGGTGACTACCCGTTCGTCCGGTGATTCCCCGGCAAGCCTGAGGATTGGGTTTTCGCCTCCTGCCAACATCGCGGGCGAAATCCCCTATGGGGCCAAGCAATATTGCGGAAGCACGTGAGACCAGTTGCAGAAAGGATCGGCCTCTAAGGGGCGCTTTTTGACAGGTGAGTAGACCGAAAATTCGAAGAAATAGAGAGGTTGGCTGGCAAGACATTGAACCTTGCGCCTGCAATGTGCACCCCAAATGCTGCAAACAATAGGACTAGACGAAATTTTTGCCAGCCAACCTCTCTAAGCAAGCCGAATCCAGGGACAACCACGGGGAGTTATCAGGTAGTGGTCACCGGCACAAGTGGAAAAGCTGTCGCAACTACCGCCATCAGTCTCAACATGCAATAGAACGGCGCACATTAGATGCTGGCGCGGCGCTCAAGCAAGCCTCATTGGTATAGGGCCTACGTCAATGGGCGTAGGGCTCCTTGGGTAATGACAAACCGGCTTCTCCCAGGTTTGATTTCAAAACTCCTGCAAAGTCTGGTTTCGGTAAAATTGTCTATGAACGTCCGGTAAACAGGTCAAGTTGCCGGAAATTTTGTTTTGCAGGAGGTTGGCCCACGAGCTACTCGGATTGAATGAACGCAGGGCTCAAGGTTGCTTACCTTTGGCACGACGGCGCAACCGCCCGCTCGGTCTTTACCTCGTTCGAAACGGCGCGTTAATCAGCAGAGAACATATCTTTCGATAAGGCTGAGATTCGCGGTTGGATCCTGAGTCCCGAACAAGCAGACTGTTGGCAGTTCAGCCCAGCTTAGCGAACAAAAGCCATGGCGGGCTCGCGATGGTTTTCTGCCCTAAAGTGTTGGGGCTTCGAACAAGCGGAGTGCAAGAAAATAGATCGGGATCCCTGGTGATATGGAAAAAAGAGCTAACTGCCTTACGGAAAGCCACCCCTCTACTTTAAATTTCACAGCCAAGGAAAATTATTCTCGAATGGCGAGCTGTGAAGCGTCGCCAGCCAGATAGCTGTGATGATTTCAACTGCGACTCTCTCTGAGCTTCTTGCCAGCCTACATGCCGCGCCACTTGAAGAGGGCAATTGGCAAAGGTTCCTCAGTCTGCTCTGTGAGACCACCGAAACGTCGACCGGGTATTTAATGAGCCACGAAAAGGCCTCTCAGAATACTCTGATGATGGCTGGAGGGGGTGTGAGCTACGATCCGGAGAGCCTGCGCCTTTACAATGCGCATTTTTCTCGTTGTGACCCTTATGTTGGGCCCTATAGCACTAATCCTCGCGTCGGAATCATCGAGGGCGAAGAGCTTATCTCCCGAGAGCAACTCAAGAGGACTGAATTCTTCAACGATATGATGGTGTGCTTCGGCCTAAGCAGCTCCACCTTGGTTCCATTCGTCTCTAGTACGGCCCGGATCGGCTGCGTTACTCTTTGGCGGAGCGCCCGGGAGGGCGACTTGTCAAAGGAATCCGAGGACCTGTTGCAAATGCTGATCCCGCATCTGCGGTCGGCTCTCGGGACGTTGAAGGCTCTGGAATCCAGCAGTGAACGTGCGTTTCGCGCCGAGGCTGTCCTGGGAGCAACACCGACGCCGGCTTTCCTTCTTTCTGAGGATGGCTCTCTCGTGTACATGAATGAGGCAGCGGAGCGTTTGGCACGGCGGCAGGATGGCATTCGCGTCCATCGCAATCGGCTGGTGGCCTCGGATACTTCCCGGCAGGCCAGACTGCAGGCTTTGATCTGTTACGCCGCGGCCGCAAGCGGAGCCGCAGCGACACAGCCCGGTGGCGCGATTACCCTGCCTCGCTCGTCGGGCGGAAGGCCGCTGAGTGCGCTTGTCTCGCCGCTACGGCTGGCGAATGATGGACAAGTCTCTCCGGCCCATGTGCTGGTCTTGATTACCGACCCTGAAGCGTCGGCCGCGTTGCCGCGAGCAATGCTCAGCTTTCTTTATGCCCTCACGAGCTCCGAGGTGGAGGTAGCAAACGGCTTGCTGGCGGGCCTGTCATTGGAGCGCATTGCTGAAGCCAGAGAGGTTTCCCTGGGTACCGCGCGTACCCAGCTCAAGAGTCTGCTGCACAAGACCGGCACTCGCCGCCAGGCGGAGCTGGTCCGGCTCCTTCTTTCCTTACCAAGAACATCCAGCTGGTACTCAGCATAATATCAATTCGCAGCCTTCTCTGAGCTTGTTGCCGGCCTGCATGGCGCCCGTTTGAAGATGAGAGTTGGCAGCGGTTTCTTTCCCTGCTCTGCGAATATACCCAGACTGCGAGCGGGTACTTACTATGCCTCGGTAGCACTCAAATACTGGCTCAATCGGTGTGACGCTCTTCACCGATAACCAGCTGCACATATAGCCGGCCAACTTTGACACTAAAGGTGCAGACTTCCTATCTCATTTGGGAGATGCGGCATAAAGATCGGCTGCCCTACAGTCGTACCATTGCATCCCTGACAAGCAGGCCATAGGGCAGATGAGCCCAACGACAAACCGCCATAAGGCAACATACAGCGCTTGTCGTGGGTTTTATAACTTACTTCAGCATCATAACCGCGGAAGATATCTCTTCCCACTAGAGGAATATATGCGTAAAACACCACTTGTTGCTTTTGGAGTTTTCACTCTCGCTGCTCTCTGGTCAGGCGTCTGTCCTGCATCCGGGCAAAACGGAGTTAACAGCCAAGGTTCTTCTGATGTGGCAATCGCGGATAGCGCTCCGGAAGCTTCCAGTTCCTCAGCAGACAGTACAATAGCGACTTCCGCGATTACGATTCCCAATCCCTCTGCCGCCTCGAGTCGCCCTTTCTCATCTGTGGGTGTTGGAGCGACCTTCTCGTCGCTAGGCATAGGATTTCAAGCAGCCACTCCGCTCAGCCGGAGCATGGATGTGCGAGCAGGCATGAACTTACTCGGCTACAGCATGACCTTCAGCAACAACGGGATCAACTACGATGCCAGTTTGCAGTTGCGCTCCGTCGATGCTCTCCTGGACTGGTATCCGTTTAGGGGAAGCTTTCACGTCAGCCCCGGAGTTATGCTTTATAACGGGATCCAACTCAAGGCAAACACTTCCGTGCCGGCCCTGGATACCTTTTCGCTGAACAACGAGTACTATATGAGCGCTCCTGGTAATCCGGTGGGCGGGAATGCTTCTCTGAAGTTCAGCCCCGCCGCCCCCATGGCTCTGGCAGGCTGGGGGAGCCTGGTCCCGCACAACAAGCACTTCAGCGTTCCATTCGAGGCTGGAGTCGTTTTTTCGGGCGCTCCTCATACGTTGTTGAACCTGACGGGAAACGTCTGCAATCCGGATGCGACGAATTGCCGCGCCATCAGCTCCGATCCCACCGTCCAGAGTAATATCCTGGCGCAGGAAACAATCTTCAACAACGACATAAGTGCTTTGAAGGCTTACCCGGTAATCTCCATCGGAGTTGCTTATAAGTTTTCTATAGGGTCCAACTCCACTTATTGAGTGGCAATCTAAGAGTGACTGCTGCGTGGCGGCAGTCACTGATCGTGCGGCGCCTTTGGACTTAACAGAGGCGCCCCAGACCAGCTCTCTTGCGGAAGACTTCTGCGATAAGCGCGATTGGGGCGGACCTTAACATCTGTCTTCCCGAATGATAACAAGCGAAACAAGTAGATGATGATGGTGTGGCGGTTTGCAACTGCTGGCCCACCCTGAGGTTATGCGCGCATGTGACCTAATCGGGTGACCCCAAAATGCACCGCCTGGAAAGACGTTTTTTCTGCCAGAAATTTTTTGTACAGCTCCCAGATCGGCACCCTTGAGGCCTCTATGAAAACCTGTGCTATCTCTGTTGCCCGCCTTGCGTTGCTCGTCCTCAGCAGTATTACCGCCATGGCACAAACGCCTGCGATTACACACGCAAACAGATCGCCTGCTTCTCCGAAGCCAACTGCGAATTATGGCAAGCTGCCGTTAAGCTTCGAGGCCAACCAGGGACAGACCGGTCGGCAGGTGTGCTTTACCTCGCGGGGAAACGGATACACACTTTTCCTGACTGACAAAGAAGCTGTGCTGGCTCTGAGCAAGGCAGATGGCGAGCGGCGGAAGGCAGATGGTCTTCATTGCCCACTCAAGCTAATGGAGGGCTTGAATGGGAAACCCAAAACGGTGAAGACGGATGTGGTACGGATGCAACTGAAGGGCGCGAGCGCTGGGCTGAAGATCGAGGGCGAAGAAAAGCTTCCGGGGACGGCAAACTACTTTATCGGCAACGATCCGGCGACGTGGCACAGCAACATTCCGACTTACTCCAAGGTGAAGTATGCGGGGGTGTATCCCGGAGTGGACCTGGTTTACTACGGCAACCAGCGGCAACTGGAGTATGACTTTGTGGTTGCGCCGGGGGCTGATCCGAAGCAGGTGAAGCTGCACTTCGCCGGAGCGGAGAAGATACAGCTAAACCCAGACGGCGACCTGGAGATCATCGCCAAGAATGGTCAGATCGCATTTCATAAGCCGGTGGTGTATCAGCTAAAAGCGAGTCAGCCCGACGGCTTGAATGGGGCGCCCGTCAGCCAACGGCAGATGGTAGATGGAAAATTTGTGCTGCTGGCCGGGAATGCGATTGGGTTCAGGGTCGGGGATTATGACAAGACCCGGGAGCTGGTGATCGATCCGACGCTGGCGTATTCGACGTATCTGGGAGGGAGTGGCGGAGATTCTGCGAGCGGCATTGAAACAGATGGCGCGGGCAACGCATATCTTGTTGGGACAACGTCCTCGACGGATTTCCCTGTTACTCAAGGCGCTTATCAAGCAACTAACCATAAAGCTGCCAGTTCTGGCTCAAATGCCTTTGTCACAAGACTAAATCCCACCGGTTCGGCGTTGGTCTATTCGACATACATCGGTGGCAGCGGCCAAGATAATGCTGACGCGATTACGATCGATGCTGTCGGCAACGCATATGTAACAGGAGACACGTCTTCGACGGACTTTCCAGTGACCTCGGGAGCCTTCCAGACCGTCAACAAGCAAGCCGTGCAAGGCAATGGCTCCAATACATTTATAACGAAGCTCAATTCTACCGGCGACTCTTTGATTTATTCAACATATCTGGGTGGTAGCGGCAATGTCACGGAGAGCGGCGGCGCATACGGTGATCAAGGACTCGGCATCGCAGTCGATTCGTCTGGGAACGCCTATGTGACGGGATTTACAGTTGACACTGATTTCCCCATCACACCAGGCGCATTCCAAACGGTCAACAATGCGGCTGCCAAGAAGTTACCAAACGCTTTTGTGAGTAAGCTGAACCCCTCCGGATCGTCGTTAGTCTATTCAACTTATCTGGGAGGCAGCACGGGCGGTGATTCTGTGGACGGCATCATCGATTCTGCGCACGCCATCGTTATTGATGCTTCCGGGGACGCCTATATTACAGGGGAAGCTGGTAGTACAGATTTCCCGGTTACTTCGGGCGCCTTCCAGACGGCCAACAAAGCAGGTAATGCCTTTGTAACCAAATTGAATCCATCAGGGTCTACTTTGGTATATTCGACATACTTGGGGGGCAGCACCGACGGTGATCAAGGGACGGCCATCACTGTCGATACTTTGGGCAATGCGTATTTGACCGGAGTTGCTGTTTCCGCTGATTTCCCAGTTACTCCGGGCGCCTTTCAAACGATCAATAAAGGAGTCGCAGGCTATGGCTGGAACGCTTTTGTTACAAAGTTGAATCCGACTGGCTCTTCGTTGGTCTATTCGACCTTCTTAGGTGGCACAGCAAACTCCGGTTCTCCGGACTCCGCTGCTGGTATAGCAATTGACGCCTCTGGAGATGCCTATATCACAGGATCGGCCGGTTCGACTGATTTCCCGGTCACTCCGGATGCCTTTCAAAATGTCAACAAGGGAGCTCCGAACGGAAACTGGAATGCTTTCTTGACCAAGCTTAATAGTGCTGGCACGGCATTGGTCTATTCGACCTATCTTGGCGGAAGTGGCATCACAGATGGTGATTGGGGCGCCGCTATTGCCCTGGACGCCTCTGGAAATGCATACTTCGTTGGATCAACAGATTCGACCAATTTCCCGGTGACGCCCGGCGCTTTTCAGACAGTCAGCAATGGCGCTGTCAATGGCAACTCCAACGCTTTCATCGCGAAGTTCTTGTTTGCTCTAACCGAGACGGCCACTACGCTAGCCTCCGACACCAATCCTGCGGCGCTCGGAGAGAAGGTCACTTTCTCCGCCAACGTAACTCCGGCGACCGGCAGCGGAATTCCCACCGGTACAGTGAGCTTCAGTGTCGATGGTGGAAGTTCAACGACCGTGGCTTTGGATGACACCGGCCACGCCGCATATGCGACCAGCACCCTGACCGCGGGCGCCCACACGATCTCCGCCAGTTATTCCGGGGACACCAACTATGCCGCGAGCCCAAGCACTCCGCTGACAGAGACGATTTACGGCTCTCCGGGCAGCATTGCTGTGGTCTCAGGCTCAGGACAGGCAGCGAAAGTGGGCAGTGCTTTTGCCCAGCCGCTGGTCGTCGTCGTTAAGGACTCCGCCGCTGACCTGGTGCCCGGAGCCACGGTGACCTTCAGCGGCACGGGATTGACATTCGGGAGTGCGACCGCGACGACCGGCGCAAATGGCGAGACTTCCACGACGGTGACAGCCACGCAAGCCGGAAGTCTGACGGCTTCAGCGTCGGTGAACGGCGTCAGCACGCCGGCGATTTTCACCCTGACCGCAACTTCCCCGGCCCTCGCCGCGACCCTTTCACCGACCAGCCTGACCTTCGCCTCGCAGACTACGGGGACCACCAGCGCAGCTCAGACGGTAACGCTGACCAACTCCGAGAATGGGGTGCTCTCCATTGCCTCTATCGCCGCCTCGGGAGATTTCGCTGAGACCAATACCTGCGGCATGAGTGTCGCTGCGGGGGCGAATTGCACGATCTCCGTGACGTTCACTCCCACAACGACTGGTACTCGTAGTGGCGCGATCACGATTACCGATAACGCCAGTGGCTCCCCGCAGATCGTGGCGCTGAGCGGAACCGGTTCCGATGTAGCCGTTACGTCTAGTTCGTCTTCACTTACCATCAGTTCGGCGGGAGGTGCGGCGACCGCGACCATCCAGGTCGCTTCAGTTGGGGGGTTCGCTGGAACCGTGAACCTGGCCTGTAAGGTGGCCTATCAAGGGACCACCACTCCGACGGATGCGCCGACTTGCAGCCTCAATCCGACTCAGGGACAGGTGACGGCGGGCATCCCGGCCAGTGCAACACTGACAGTCAGCACGACCTCAGCCTCGGCTTCAGACCAGAGTCCAAAGACCTGGCGGCACGAAGGCGCGATCGCATTTGCGGCGCTGCTTCTCTGCGGGATGGTTCCGCGCCGCCGCTGGAGAGGGGCCTCATTTGCGCTGCTGTTGTTTGCGATCGCCATAGGCGCATCGATCGGATGCGGGGGAGGCAAGGAAACAACTTCTCCATCGTCAAACCCCGGCGCGACGACGGGAAGCTATAGCGTTACGGTAACCGCGAGCGGCGGCACAGCATCGGCGACCCTGACGATTCCGCTATCGGTGCAGTAAGGTCACATGCCGGGGAACGCCTGACGTTCGAGGGACGGACGGGATACCGGCACAAAGTGGAGAGCAAACAGAGCAGCTACTCTAAATAGAGTTTTGGGGACAAACTTTGGCGTGCACGGGATGTACACGACACTTGGCAGATTGGTTGCACCGACAAGCAGTAAACGACTCAAAGCAAAGAAGTTCCCTTTGCTCGAGAAGGATTTATATAATCGCCGCTTGAGTCTCGGTAAAGCATTTAACTAGAACAACTTAGAGATACTGGCATAGCAAAGAACATCGAACGATGTACACGGGATGTACACGACGTCGCCGCTAGCGGGCTTTCAACCCGACATTTTGGGAGAAAGACTGACCCTTGACCGACTACGAGCAGCAGACGGCGTCGATGGCGTAACGAAAAGATTACTTCTAGCAGCCTGGAGTTTAGAGCCCGATGATCTCTGCGACCTCATTCTTCGGGCGGCATCCGACTTCCCAAGCGACCCAGCTATCAATGTGTTGTGGAATCTGCCATGCCCGTCGAACGACGCACGCCTCAGATGGGGCAGGTTGGTTGGCGACATGATCCGGATAACCAACCGAAGTGACGACCGTAGAACACAAGACCTACTTGCGAAGCTCCACGACCTGACCGCATGCCACCGAAAGACAACGATCGCTCGCGGAAGAATCGAGGCCGCACCGCGCCTAATCGCATGCCCTACCGCGCGGATTCAGTCAGTTTGGCCCATATGCACCGCTTCGAAGGCATATCGACGAAGCAAGGAAGAAATTCAGGAAAGCGGCCGGCTATTTGTGCGCGCTGGTGCTGGTGGCGCCTCCGGGCAGCATCGTTGATCTCGAGACCCCAGAAGTAGTTCTTGGCTCGATGTACGGTGATTTTGGTTTCAGGATTCCGGTTGACCTAGAGCAAGGCAAAGCCGACGTTGAGGGAATGACGACTGAATTCCAGCTCGGCAACGGAAAAATGGTTCATCGCGGAGGATTCCAGAACACCCGGATTGCCGCCATCATCACCGTTCACGAGTGGCAAGTTTTAAATTTGGCCGTGAGAAAATTTCTCAATACCGATGACGGGCGGACCCGAAAAGAGCGATACAGGGACAGCGTTCAACACTCAGCGTCTACACGCAAGCGTGACACCGGCCAAGCATCAAGCTCAGGCAGCGGTTTTATCGCTCGTCTTCTCTTCGTAGATTTCGCGCCGAAAAGGGTGCAGAAGGGCCACCAGACGGTGTCTCTTTTGCACCCACGAATGGAAGGAGAAATCTGAGCTAAGTAGTTGTCAGAGTTTGGCGTCCCCGACGGGATTTGAACCCGTGTTATCGCCGTGAAAGCCCTATCAACTCGCAACATTAAGGCATTGCTGAGAATCAGGATGCATCGGAACGAATCCCAGCAGCTTTAACGAACAGCTCAAGTGCTCCGCAAATGTCCGTGAAGATTAAAGAACCGGAGCGGCCCCCCAAGGCGCCCCGTGCTGAGGAGCTCCGCTCCTCCCGCGCGCAAGGGCTCTGCCATGCGGGTTTTGGTTCCACCGCAAGCGGTCCCCCCAAAAAAGTCGCGGGCGCGACTTCAGCCACCCTATGCGCTTGCCGCCCTCAGGTCATCGACGACGGCCATTCCGGCATTTGATTAAATGTCGGACATCACTGCCATAACTGCAATGACTCGAATGCTTTACAAGATCAGTTTAGCCGTTTGCGCGGCCCGGTTCCGACCCAAAGGGTTCGGCGAGGGTTCAAGATCCAATATTGCAATGGGCTATGCAAAATTGTTCGTGTTTTCCAGGGGCACCGATCGCCTTGTTCTTGTTCCGGCAAATCCTTCCGCAATATCTCCATCTCTGTTCAGAGCTTCTTGACGACCTCTCGCAGATCCTCGACCGTGGGCAGCTCTTCCTGGATCCGTGCGGCAACTCGCGGGTGAGCGAGCGGGTCGGGTAAATCATCCAAGAGAGTAGTCTGACGATCGCAGTGGACAGAACCTCTTCGCTTTTTCGCGAAGCACGGGATAACGGATAGCGTGTCATCCGCACCCGAACTTAGGCAAACGCGCCTCTTCGAAGAACCTTAACGCGACACGAGGAAATTCCGTGGCGGGCTGTAGAACGAGCAATGGGGCTAGTTGTCGTTCAGGGGTTCCTATTCTTTGAAAGTTAGGACCAAGCGATTCATGGAATGCTGATTCATCAGGCGTTTCGGCAGGAAGAAATTCGAAGTGGTTCGAGCATTCAACACGTGGAGAAAAGCACGTCCAAAACACGAAAACATCCTGGTCCTGATGGCCGCTCTCGCCACTGAGGACGGCGCGATCCGTAAGAAGTCCACGGGTCGACGACCGCTTTAAATTGAGGACTACAACCGCGCTGGTGTGACCTTTGCAATTGGTCGAACGGCTATCGTGGCGTCGTAGGCGGAGAGCGAGTTCGTGGCATTCACAAGAGCCGTGACTGACCTGTTCGGGCAGGAATACGCCAAGTCATCGGCAGAGGACTGGCTAAACGAGGTGGCATCCATGGAGTGCCTGCCTGGACCTTTAAGTCCCGAATGGCGACTTGTCACCGTCGCCGCCTTGGCACGACTGGCAATCCGCATGACCGTCGCCCTGCGTTGCCCGAGCTCCACTCATCCCGCCGATTGATACCAAAGCATCGCCAACACCTTCGTCCACCTCCCCGCGGTTTTTTCTTGGTCAGCGTCGATGTGTAACGCTCGCGCTGCTTTCGTGAACGCCGATTGAGGCGGTCAATCTGCTGCCCGGAACGGCTGCCGCGACGGCAAGCGGCCCGGATCTAGATCAGGCTCGAGGGCATTCTGTGTGCCGGCTGCAGTTCGGCTAGGCTTCGCACGTGGCTTTGAGTGCCCAAGCGACCCGTCAGACGTTGGCGTGCATGCCGTGCGTCTGTAGCAGGAGTGCGGCGGCGCCCCGGAGCCTCGCAACATCGCCTTCATGGGTGCGCTCGAGCCGGGGTGGTTTGCCTGCCAGGGTTAGCGCTTTTAGTTCCCGTTTGATGGCAGGAGCGAAGCGGTCCCATGCCGAGGTAACATCTCCGTCGACCAGGATGACTTCAGGAGCAAGAGCAGCGGTGACCATGCGCAAACCCTTTCCGATGTACATGGCTTGTTTTTCCAATGCTTGGACTGCATTAGCATTTCCTTCATCGGCGAGGTGCAATAGTTCATGAAACGTAACTCGCTTTGCCTTTGGGACGGACTCGCTAAAATACCGCACCGCCGCGTTGCAGGAGGCGAACGTTTCCCAGCAGCCATTTAGCTTGCAGCCGCATCGTGTGCCTGCCGGATCCAGTTGAATATGACCAAATTCACCTGCCATCCCCTGCTGCCCCGTCACCAGTTGACCATTGCTTAGAATCCCTGCGCCGATCCCTTCGGAGACCGTGATCAGGACGGCATTTTGAATCCCATCCAACCTGCCGAGCCAGAGTTCAGACATGAGACAGGAGGTCGCGGCGTTCTCAACCGCGACGGGTAATCCCATAGCCCGCTCGATCACCCGCTTGATGTCGTAATTAGGCCAGTCGAGATTTGGCGCAAAGATAAGACATTGCGTTGCCGGGTCTACCCGGCCGGGGAGACTGATCCCGATCCCTTCCAGGGATTTACTCGAATGGTTCGCTCTCATCCGTTTCATGCATTCAATGATGCTGGCCACGGACTTTGCCGGATCTGAGCCAATGGGGAGCGTCGACCGCGACAAGAAACGGCCATCCAGATCTACGATTGCCACCGTCGCTTGGCCAGGATGAACGTCGGCTGCGAGCACAATCAACTCTTCGTTCAAGGTGAGCATGGTGGGATGCCGCCCGCGCGGGAGACGGGCTATCGCGCCCTCCCGTACCCAATGCTCGGTGATCAACTGCTCGATAATCTGCGAAACGGTGCTGCGCTGCAGGCCGGAAAATCTCGCTAGATCAGCCCGTGAAACCGGTTGTCGAGCGCGAATCAGTTGCAAAATGATGTCCCGATTGATCCGTCGCGCCGTTTCGCTCGAGGCCAGCGTGGCCTGCGTGAGATCCACGCGAGGCATGCCGTTCTTCGGTTGCCATGATCTTCCCATAGCCTCTCCTACTTGCGAATGCGGCTTCCGCTTGGACGGCGACGGTTTCACTGATTTTACGCGATGGGAGAATAATCTCCGGACGAGGATCACCGATGCAAAAGGCACATTTGTCTCCAGCCTCATCGCAGACTTCGGCCGACAGAAACTTTTAATAGTCCTCCCAAATCATTGGCGTTGATCCGGCAGCAGTAAGGTTTCTGTGAACTTTTTGTTGACACATTTATTTTCCCATGTCTATAGTTCTGGGCCGATATTAAATCAATTGCGGCCGGATACCCAAAGCAAACTTTTGGAGGCTGTTCATGTGGTTCCCACATCAGGTCAGTGTTACCGGGTGCTTCTTGCGCCATGCGGCGTTTAAGCTTGCAGCGCTTGTCGTTTGCTCTCTCGCCTTGCTCGCCCTCCTGGCCGGAGTCCAGAACCCGGCCTTGGCACAGGCGGTCAACGGCTCGTTTCATGGAACAGTTACAGATAGCTCAGGCGCCGTCATTCCGGGTGCGCAGGTCGAGATAAGGAACCTCAGCAGCGGCGCCACCAGAGATGCGACTACAGATGACAAGGGCTTCTACACAATTACCGATCTGCCTCCGGCCCACTACTCCCTGAAAGTCACGTCGAAGGGTTTCCAGACCTTATCGCGGCCCGATGTGGAATTGCAGGTAAGTCAGGATGCGGAAGTGAATAATGTGCTCACCGTCGGGCAAGCAACTGAAGTTGTTGAGGTTACGGCTGCTCCCCCCATGCTCACAACTACCGGTTCGACGTTGGGGCAAGTGATTGGAAACAAGGAGGCGGTCGATCTACCCCTAAACGGACGGCAGTTTACGCAGTTGATTCTCCTGACGCCGGGGGCCGCACCCATCGAAGGCGGGCAGCAAAATGGCTTTTCCATTCATATCGCCGGAGGTGGTATCTCACCCGCGGTGAACGGGCAGAACGGAGGCCAGGACAGCTTTACGCTGGATGGCGTCATTAACAATCACCCGTATATCCAGGTGTATGTAATCGCTCCCCCGCCAGATGCCCTGGAGGAATTCAAGACACAAAATCACATCTCCGACGCACAATTCAGCTTCTCTTCGGGCGCCAATGTGAACATCGTGACCAAGACCGGAACGGACCATCTCCACGGTAGTGTCTGGGAGTTCGTCCGCAACGATGTTCTAAACTCAGCAAACTATATCGACAATTTCACCGGAACTCCGAAGCCCTCTTACACCCAGAATCAGTATGGCTTCACCGCCGGCGGTCCAGTGATCATTCCGCATATTTTCAACGGGATTCGACACAATACGCACTGGTTCGGTTACTGGGAGGGGTTTAAGAGTGACCAGGGCATCACTGCATTGGCGGGTAATCCGATCGCGAGTGAAGTGGCCGGTGATTTCTCCGATCTGCTCACGGGCCAGCAGGCGACAACTGCAACCGGCGCGCCGGCCTATGATGCGGTCGGCAGACCCATTATGGTGGGCCAACTCTACAATCCGTACACCACGCGGACGGTGAATGGCCAGCTGGTGCGCGACCCGATTCCCAATAACAACATACCCTCGGTCATGCCGCTCAATGCGGTCGCTCTAACTTACTTGAAAGCCACGTATTATGCGCCCAATTATGGACCTGGGGGAAACAGTTTTCCCAACTACAGCTATGTCGGCCACGACACCATCATGTCCAACCAATTCGGTACAATCTTCGACCACGTTTTCCACAACAACGACACAGGCTTCGCCAAGTTCTATTATTCGCAACCTGACGAGGTAGAACCTACCTCGCAGAAGTATGGTGCAATTTCAAACTTAAACCACGCCAAGATGATCACGTCGGGTTACACGCATCTGTTTAGTCCAACCTTGCTCACGTCTGCGCGTTTCGGCTATACGTGGATGCACTACGGCCTGGTCTGGGAACCCGCCGGACAAGCTTTGATAAGCGCCGTCAATTCGGCCGCTTTTCTGCCAATTAAGGATGGGATTCCTCTCATTCCCGAATTCTCGATCGGTCCACGAAGTTTTACCGGGAGCAGCCAATTTGCCGTGCCTGAAGGTCCAATGCGGATCTATCAGTTCAATGACGATGTTGAGAAAACCAAAGGATCTCATTCGATACAAGCCGGGTTCTTGTGGCTGCATACTCACGCCTTCGATGACGGGTTTGGAGGTTCCTTCGGTTTTGATCAATACCCAACCAGCGCGATCACCACGGGCGACGCGAATGTTTCGACAACTGGGGACGGACTGGCCAGTATGCTTTTAGACCTTCCTTCCACATTCAACGTGTTCACCGGAATCACGCACGCGGACTTTAAGAATTACTGGCTCGGCGGTTACGTTCAAGACAAATGGCAAGCTTCGAAAAAGCTGAATATACAAATTGGTATTCGCTGGGACTTCCAGGCGCCCCCGCATTACAAAGACAACATTTTCTCCATGTGGAATACCGAATGCCCCTTCGGCTCTTACAACACTCCTGAGTCGCTGCATGCGATCCAGGAACAATGCCTGCTGATGCCGTACGTGTATACGCCCGCGCCGACACCCACCAACCCCAACCCGCTTACATGGCCGGTCCCGAATATCCGGTCAACGATATTCGCGCCGCAATACAATGGGTGGCAGCCACGCCTGGGAATCGCCTACTCCCTGGACTCAAAGACTGTGATTCGGGCTGGATTCAATGTCTTCGACGATCACAACGCTTTCACCAAAGATGCGCAGGATGCTCGCGGCAGCTGGCCGGCTGGAGGACAAACGATACCTTCCGGCCTAAACCGGCAGGTTCCGAGTACCTTCCTGGACAACCCTCCTTCCGCAGCATCTTTTCTGTTAGGTGGAACTCCGGTCTTCGGGCGCGCCGGGGATCCTAACAGTAAGATCCCTTATTCCTTGCAATATAATGTCGGTGGTCAGCGGGAGCTCAACAATAGCACGTCTCTACAGATTAATTACGTGGGTTCTGTAAGCCGGCGTTTGTGGGGAACAGTTGGTTACAATGCACCCCTTCCGCAAAATATGGGACCCAATGCGCAACCGGCCGGTGAACCCTTTCCCTTCATCAATGGCACAATTCAAGGGGACGAGAATAAGTTCTGGGGAAATTACAATGCGATACAAGGCCAGCTTCAGAGGCGTTTTGCCCAGGGCCTCATGTTCATGGCGTCCTATACGTTTTCCAAGTGCCTCAACGTAGATGGGGGAGAGTTCGATGCCTACCCGCAGAACACCTACGATGTAGCTGCCGATTATGGACCATGCCAGCAAAACTTCCCTCACTTATTTGTCTTTAGTGGGGTCTATCAATTGCCGTTCGGGCGAGGCGAGCAGTTTGGGTCGGGGGTAGGAAAGGGAATGAACTACCTCATCGGCGGGTGGAACCTCGGCGATATAACTCAGATCCATAGCGGCGTCGATTTTACCGCCGGGGTCAGTGCCGACAATGCGAACACCGGCACCGGGTCGCGAACCAATTATGTGTCTGGTTGTAAACTTGAGCCGTCCGGCTTCCATCAGACTGTGAACGAGTGGTACAACACCGCGTGTTTCGTCGTTCCTCCTGAATACACATTTGGCACCACGGAACGCAATGGCTTCCGCGGGCCCGACTACAACGACTTCGATATTTCAGTCTTTAAGAATTTCAATTTCACTGAGTCGACGTATCTGCAGTTTCGCGCCGAAAGCTACAATACTTTCAATCGGGTAAATTTCTCGCCTCCGGGCGGCAGTGCCACCGGCTCTTCGCCCCAGATCGGAGGCACCGTGACGACAGATGTTGACAGCAACACTTTTATGAAGATCACCTCTGCCGCCCCGGCAAGGCAAATTCAATTCGCTATGAAGTTTATCTTCTAGCAGGAGGGATGGATAAGCTTTTGGATGGGTACGATGGCGGCCCACTCTTGGTGTTGCCCAACGGTGGGTGCTGCATTCAACAACTGCTCTCCATGGAAGGGCCACCCTCCACTTTGTCATCCCGAGCGAAGCCGAGGGATCTGCAGTTCAGCGGACCTCTCGTGGAAATGTTTTTCGGCGGAGCGCAGCGTAGTGGAGGGACCTGCGGTGAATTTTTCGTTGGGCACGCCTCGCTAGGGCCTTCCATCGAATCTTGCTGCTCGTTTCCCCGGCGCTTATGATGTTTGTTCCGGATTCTGGCGATGGATTCCGTTGCAGGCGGAGGTTATCCCAAATTGCATTGTCTGCTTCCATTCGGCAATCCACGTCCAGTTAGTCGTCTTGCATTGACTGCTCTATTGCTGTCCGCAATGACCGGCGCATCTCCCCTTCTCGGTTTTGACCAGGCAACCGGACCCGACGAACAAAAAGAAGCGAGTCTTTATCAAGAGGGTATGAGGCTGCTTCATCAAAAAGACTATCCCCAGGCTTTGGAGCAATTCAGACAGCTTGAGGAGACCGCTCCCAATTTGCCCCAGGGATACACAGGCGAGGGCATCGCTTTGGCCCTGGATGGAAAGATCGAAGAAGCGATTCGAGTCCTGCAAAAAGCGATTGCCATTGATCCCAGCTTTTGGGTTGCGCGACGGGAACTGGGCATCCTTGATTGGCAACTGCAGCGTAAGGAGGACGCAGCAAGAGAACTAACCGAGGTAGTGAAACTCTCGCCCGACGATGGGTCCGTGAATGCGATCCTGGGAGAATACAATTTCGGAGCCAGGAATTACCCAGCGGCAGCGCAATTCTTTTCCCGGGCTCGAGCCCAGGTCGATATGAGTTTCCCTCTTTCCCTGATGAATTCCGAAGCGCTCATCAAGAGCGGTCATGCGCAAGAAGCGACTGAGGAACTTGACCGGCTAACCACCCTGCCCAACCTGGATCCGCAGCAACAATTTCGTATTGCCTGGTTGTTGGGTGAAGCCGGCAGCTACGATCAGGCAATCAAGGTATTTAGCGCCCTGCCGGAGGACTTTTCCGACCCCTTCGGTCGCGACTATGGCATCGCTCTGGCCTACTACCAGGATGGGAAGTATGCAGATTGCATCCAGCTGTTGACCACGCTCAAACGGCGCGGGAATGTACGCGGAGAGCTATTCAGCTTGCTCGGCGCTGCGCAGGAAGTGAACGGTCATCAGGCGCAGGCTGAGGCTGCCTTCAATGAGGGCATCGCTCGCTTTCCCAAAGAGGATGACAATTACCTCGACCGTGCGACGCTGGCAGTCAAAGACCAGGACTATGCCACCGCAGGGAACGTTCTAACTTCAGGCCTTCAGCAGATCCCTAAAAGTTACAAATTGTTCCTCACTCGCGGAGTGGTATACAGCCTGCAGGGAAATCTGAAGAAGGCCCAGGCTGACTATGAGGCCGCTGTTGCGCTCGCTCCGGCTGAAGCAAATCCTTATGTGGGTCTGGGAATCTGCCTCATGGACCAAAATCAGTATGCTGCAGCAGCGGGCACCTTGAGAGGAGCGATTCAAAAAGGGCTTGAGGATGTGAAGCTCGATTATTTTCTGGTGGATGCTCTCTTCAGGCAGGGTCTTACGGCCTCTTCGCCTGAATACCAGGAAGCGCTCAATACGGTGGAAGCGAGTATCAAGCTGAACCCCACGTTTCCCTTTAGCTACCTGCAGCGGGGAAAACTGCAGTTGATGGCAAAACATATACCGGAAGCCATTGACGACCTCCAGCATGCGCAGAAGCTGCAGCCCGATTCAACCGCCATCACTTACCAGCTCGCGACCGCTTACCGGCTCGCGGGCCGAACGGAGGAATCTAACAAGTTATTTGCTCAAATATCAAACGCGACCAAATTGCAGGACGCTGAATTCCGCCAGAGTACGCTTATGGGGGTCATGGGATCAATTTCTAATGAGAATTACTCCACCAGGTAGCCCCATCCTCAGGCAGATACTTAGGTATAGCTTGATGGCTCACCTTTTGTTGACGGGATTTCATAGCGCTCACGCCCAGCCCTCTGGCAACCGAATTGATTGTGATTCAATCGTGGAACACGCGCAGAGATCTGTCGAGGAAGGAAACGCCGCGCAGGCGACAACTGCCATCACGGCAGCTCTACCCCAGTGCCCGGGCAATGCACAAGCCTACGCCTTGCTGGGGATTAGCCTCGACGAGCAACACCGGTACACTGAAGCCCACCGAGCCCTGTTGCGGGCCATCTCTCTCAATCCGTCCTGGGCACCCTTTCACAACAACCTGGCAGTCAGCTATTTGCACGCGGGAGACGCGGGAGCGGCCACGGCGGAATTCCGCAAAGTTCTGCGCCTGGATCCAAACAATCGAGTTGCAGTACTCAACCTTGCTACCTACTACGTCGAGCAGAAGGATTTTAGCCGTGCTCTCCAATATCTGAGAGCTGCAAAAGCCGACAGCTCAGGAGATCCTGATCTGCAGATGATGCTGGTAAAAGCATACCTGGGGGCCGGCTCGACAGAAGAGGCATCGCAAACTGCTCAGCAACTCTCGACCTCCGCCTCTGAGAACCCGAAACTGCATTTCTCCCTTGGGCTCCTTTTTGCCGAGTATGGGCAGCCCAACGAAGCAATCCTCCAGTTTCAACTTGTTCCAATCATGGAGAGAGATTACGAGACTTACCAGAACCTCGGGCTGGCGTATGTGAAAGCAGGAAATTCCGATAAGGCTCGGGGCGCATTTGAAGCTGCAATGCGCCTCGCACCACAGAAACCGGAACCGTATCTGGAATTGAGCCGAATCTACCTGGCCTCGCACCAGCCCGATCAGGCGGTTTTTCTTCTTTCTCAGGCGAACCAACAGGCACCCCACGAGGTTGACGTGGTGGTTGCACTTGCCGAAGTCTTGATGCAAACCAGGCGTCTCGATGAAGCGGACAGCCTGTTGGCCGACAGCATTCGCCAGAACCCCTCGAATGCGACGCTTTGGCAAGCCCGCGGAGATCTTCTCGACCGTCAACACCTGGATGAGCAGTCTATAGACGCATATCAGAAAGCTTTGCGATTCGACCCGAAGTCGATTGAATCGCGGCTTGGGTTAGCCAGGATATACCAGCGAACCGGAAAAGCTACCGAGGCTCGCGCGGAATATGAAGCCGTGCTGCACGCGGAGCCAGACTCCGCGGAAGCAAACGCCGGGTTGGGGCAGATCGCTTTTCAGAGCGAGCATTTGGACGAAGCCGCAACTTATCTGGAACGTGCGTTCAAAAAGGATACAGGCAATTCCGAGGCCGGGGAACTGCTCGCAACCATCCGCCTTAAAGAAGGTAAATACGCCGAGGCGGATGAGATCCTCCGCAAGCTGATGGGGACCGATCCGGATAATCCACGTGTTCATTATTTAGAGGGCCGAGCCTTGGCCAAATTGGGAAAGAGCGACGACTCTCAACTGGAATTTGAAAAGGCTCGTCAGTTAACATCCAGCAGTTCGGGCATGGAAAGACAATAATGTGCGCTGCGCAATTGGGCAGCTAAAGGAGATTTGAGAATGCGAAACCAACGATTCAGCCGCCGCGCACTTTTGCAGAGTGCGGCCACCTTGGGTAGTGCAGCCGCCGTTACAGGTATATTGCCCGGAGCAGCCGTTGCCGCTTCTGGCGGCGAAGATGGAAACGGCAAGGACAGGCGGGTGATTGCAACCGACAATGGATCGATCGTCGAGACCCAGTGTGGCAAGGTTCGCGGCTTCACCCGAGATGGAATTCACACCTTCAGGGGAATTCCTTACGGAGCCTCTACCGCCGGCAAGAACAGGTTTATGCCGGCGCAAAAGCCGGAGCCTTGGTCTGGTATCCGCAGTGCGCTCTATTATGAGCACGTCTGCCCGCAGCCGCCGCGCGAGAGTTGGAATCATGACGAAAACGCCTTTCTATTTCAATGGGACGATGGGCAGCCAGGTGAAGACTGTTTGCGGATCAACGTGTGGACTCCGGGTATTAACGACAACCGCAAACGAACCGTCATGGTATGGATCCATGGAGGCGGTTATGTTGCGGGCTCAGGCCAGGAGCAGCCTGGTTACAACGGCGAAAATCTAAGCCGTCGCGGCGATGTCGTTGTTGTTTCCATGAACCATCGCCTGGGCACGTTTGGCTACCTTAATCTCGCCGAGGCGGGCGGCGAGCGATACGCGAGCTCGGGAAACGTTGGCATGATGGACCTGGTCCTATCACTGGAGTGGGTACGTGACAATATCGCAAATTTTGGCGGGGACCCACAAAGTGTGATGATCTTCGGCCAGTCGGGAGGCGGGGGGAAAGTAAACACGCTGATGGCTATGCCTTCGGCAAAAGGTTTATTTCAGCGCGGGGCTGTGCAGAGCGGTTCTATTTTAAAGGTAGGAGATCCGCATGACTCCTACGAGCTTGCCGCGGCTGTCCTGAAGCAACTGAATATCTCCCCCTCCGATGTGGATCAATTGCAAATGGTCCCAACCGACAAACTGCTGCTGGCCGCCACCACCGCGCAACGGAGTCTTATGCCTCCGCGTTCACCCAATGCTCCGCCCGTGAACTTCCGCCATCTTGGAAGGCTACTAGGCTGGCAACCGGTGGTCGACGGTAAGATAATCCCGCAGCAGATCTGGGATCCTGCTGCCCCGCAGCTATCGGCGGATGTACCCCTTCTTGTGGGCAGTGTGCTCAACGAGTTCGTGACTGGGATGGACAATCCAAACGCGTTCTCCATGACCAATGACGAATTGACGGCAAAAATTGGCGCAGCCTACGGGAGCGATAAGAGCAAAGAGATCATTGATGCATTTCGCGCCGGTCATCCCAACGCCAACCCGTTCCAGCTGTTTTCGATCATTTCCGTTTCCTCCACCCGGGCAACGGCCATCAAGCAAGCCAGGCTAAAGGCTGCACTTGGCAGCGCGCCAGCCTACCTTTATTGGTTTACCTGGCAGACCCCGATCCTTGACGGTCGCCCCATGGCTTTTCATTGCGCAGAGATAAGCTTTTGTTTTGACAACGCAGAACTCTGCGACACCATGACTGGTGCGGGCCCGGGCGCGCGGGCGCTGGCCGCGAAGGTGAGTGAGGCATGGATCGATTTTGCCAAGAAAGGCGATCCCAATCATGCGGGTTTGCCCCGGTGGGAGCCCGTGTCGTCTGACAAACTGCCGACGATGATCTTCGACGAAGTCTGTGAAGTCAAAGACTACCCGGATCGTTTAGCGCAGCAAGTTATGGATTCAGTCGACACCTAAGAAAGACGTCTCCTGCTCGCTTCTGCTCGGCAGGCGCTACCATCATAGGCTGCTCATGGTCCGGGGCAACCGCCCTCAATGGAAGCGCCGCCCTCCCCTTTGTCATCCGTAGCGGAGTGGAGGGATCTGCAGTGCAGCGGACCCCTCCTGGGAATGTCTTTCGACCGGGCTCAACCTATTTCATCGCAGCCCGCATTCTCTTAGTTAGGTCCGCTGCTTTAGCGCCATCTCCCTCTTTGCTGTAGATCTCCATCAGCAGAGTCGCAACCGACAGGTTCAACGGATCTTTCGTCAAAGTATCCTCGAGATACCGGGCGGCAACATCCGATTCCCCGCTGGAAGCGTATGCCATACCCAGATCCGCCTCCTTTAACGTCGAGGACGGATCAAGTTCGAAGGCTCGCGTGTAAGCCCGCTTTGCCTCGGAGTCCTGTTTCACCGACAGCAACGCGGCCCCCATCCAACTGTACAGATCAGGGTCCCCGGAAAACGCCCCTTGCACTTCGGTCAGCATGCGATAACCTCGGACGACAAAGGTTGCCGACCGCCGATCCATCCCCACCTTAATATAGGCAATTCCCAGATTGCGCTTTCGTAGATCAGGATCAGATGGCTCCCGCCAGGCCGCGATGTCGATGTCTTCCGTAAGCGGCTGTTCAGGTTCAGGCCGACGCTGTATGCGATGGTCGGTGAAGGCTGTGTGGCCGCCGTCTTTGGCGTCGCGCTTTGGCATATGGCATCCGATACAGTTGCTGTCGGCGGAAGGATGCGGCTTGGCAAACCCCGCTGTGTGGCAACCCAGGCATTTCGATCGATAGAACGCTGCTGGCTGAACCGGGTCTCGATGCGGATCATGGCAAGTACCGCACCACAACCGTCCATTGCTATTGCGCGAACACATACTCAGGGCAAGTTGCTCGACGTGGCTGATCACCCTGAACTTTGCAGCGGTCCCCGGCGGCATGCTATTGCGGTAAACGGTGTACGTATCTTCCAGTGGAGTTCCGGGATGAAAATCGCTGGCTTGCTTACCCGGATTAAGAACCTGGGCGACTCCCAGCAGGTGGCACTGCTCGCATATGCTGTCCCTCGCAGCGCCTTGCAGCTTCGCCGGGTTTACGATGGTGGTCTGTCCAGGATGCGCCAGGTGCGCCGCGGTAGCTCCGTGGCACCGGTTACACCCGATGGAAAGGTGCGAAAACGGGGGAGACTTGTACTCGTTTTCCGTTCCCGCCACTGGTTCCGCGCCTCCCGAATGACAAAAAAGGCAGCCCGGGGTTGCCGCTCGCGTGAAGTCAGGGTTGGGCAATGTCTCGTATCCAGGGGCCAGATCATAACCGTGCTGGCTCTTGTAGTAGGCAACGGGAGACTGAAAAAGGTGGTTGTTAATATCAACCAAATAACCAGAGGCATGTTTACCTGAGCCAACAACATAATCGACGTGATAGTCGGTTGCCTTATCACCACTCTCCCAGCGCTGCCAGGAGCCGGCCGGGGATGACGAAATGGTGATCGTCGTGCCGGCAACCTGCACTTTCCCGCTCGGTTCCTCCGCCGCAAGTCGCATCGAGTGCGACATAGCAGAAAGAGCGAACCCGGCCACTTCCGCGCTATGACATCGGCCGCATCCATTAGGATCAATGGATTCCATTGGGCTCTTCGCGGCACGCGAGGTTCCGGCAGGAGTGTACCCGTTGGTTGGAGTTTGCATTTGCGTGTGTGCAGTAAAACTGCCGCCGGCAACAAGGGCGATCAGGCCCGACATGAGCGAAATCATTCGCCTTGCAGCCATAGGAGGTTGATCGAGTTCGGGCAAAGTCGATCTACAGAACGAAAAAAGTCTACAGGAAACGCCAGAGGGGCACAAGAAAACACTGAGCTCAAGAGTAGATGCGACTGCTATTTGGTCGGCCGCTTAAGCAAAGAAGATTCTAATTCCATCCCTTCACGCAGGGTGAGTATCTGGTTCGACGGGATATTCGTAAACCTTTGTATTTTCTGTGTAGTGGGCCATTTCACTTCAAGCAGATCGACAACCTTCGCTTTCCCCAGCCCGAAATGTAAGCGCAGGTCGCTCTGCGACATGACGCTGCCGCCGCTGGCGACTTCGTTTATTTGCGCATGATCCCCGGTCACGACGCGTACGCGCGTGCCAATAGCCGTGCGGTTGCACTTTGTTCCCAACAACTTGATTTTGATCCAGTTGTTCTTGTTGCCGCCGTCATTGCGTAGCAGCGAAGGCAGGTCGTTCATGTTCATGATCAACACATCCACATCGCCGTCATTGTCAAAATCCCCAAAGGCCGCGCCGCGGCTCGAATAGCGCTCCAGAATCCCAGGGCCCAACTTTGACGAAACATCTTCAAATGTCTTGCCCCCCAGGTTCCTGTATACGAGGCGTTGATTCTTGAATGTCTGTTCGATGTCCATGCTGTCAACTTCCGGGTAGACATGACCGTTGATCTGCATCACGTCTGGCCATCCGTCGTTATCATAATCAATGAAACCGCAGCCCCAGCCCACGTACTGTCGATTGCCCCCGAACCCTGCGGCAAGTGTCGCATCGGTGAACGCTCCATCGTGACTATTGTGGTACAGATCCGATGAGTCATCCGAGAAATTCGTTTTAAAGATGTCGAGCCAGCCATCGCAATCGTAATCGCCGACGGCCACGCCCATGCCCGACTGCTCCTCTCCATCCTGGTTAAAGGCACAACCGGCTGAGACCGCAACATCGGTAAACGTGCCGTCGCGATTATTGTGGAAGAGGATGCTGGGCATCGAGTCCACCGCGATATAGATGTCCGGCCATCCGTCGTTGTCAAAGTCATAGGAGACGGGGGTGATAGAATAGCGCGCTCCTGGCTTCAAAATGCCGGCTTTTTCCGATACATCGGTAAACGATCCGTCTCCGTTGTTGTGATAAAGGATGTTCATGCCTGCCGGCAGACCGCGAGGGCCACAGATGACCGGAACGCCCTTCCACAGGCAGGGAGGAGATTGGCCCAGCGCCGGCACCTTACTCGGGTCAAAATCAATATAGTTTGCCACGAAGAGATCCAGATGACCGTCCCGGTCATAATCCAACCAGCAACAGCCCGATCCCCAGCGTACGGTTTCCTGATGAAGCCCGGCCTTGTGGGTGACATCGGTAAAGGTCCCGTTTCCGTTGTTGTGGAACAGGATGTTGTGACCGTAAAAGCAACAGAACAAATCGTCCCAGCCGTCATTGTCGTAGTCGCCGACGCACACACCCGTCTGCCATCCGGTCCGCGCCAAACCGGACTTTTCCGTTACGTCAGTAAACGTTCCATCACGATTGTTTTTATACAAATGAGAGGTCGGAGCTTTTCCCGGCGGCCAGGTTGTATCCAGGCGCGTTCCATTGGTCAGATAAATATCCAGCCACCCGTCATTGTCAAAGTCAAAAAATGCTAATCCGCTGCCTTTTGCTTCCAGGATGTATTTCTTATGAGTGACTTCACCCCACACGTTGGGGACGTTCAAACCGGCTTCGCGTCCTACGTCCACGAAAGTAACCGGGGATAGGCTCTCCGCGCTTGGAATCGCTTTTGTCTCTGCCAGGAGCGACTGTTTCCACTTGCACAGGGGAGTAGTAAGCGCATCCAGCAGTCCATCGCCGAGAAGAAAAAGTGAGGAGCCGAGGAAGCGGCGGCGAGCGACTCTCACGGCCTGCACCGCACCGGAAGAAGTGTGTCGCTGGTAGTAGAACCGCCAAGGTCGTTGGCCCACGTTCTCCTTTGACATCCCGATCTCAGTTGGACGAGCAGCAAAACTCCGGGTGCCCCATCCTTCGCGCCTTTTGCGAAGGGTGGGATCAACAAATGTGGACACAAGCTTTTGCGTATCCCACCCTTGGCAAAGAACGCAAAGGATGGGGCACCCGGAGTTTTGCTGCTCGTCCAACTAAAAGCTAATTTGGGCAAGTCTGATCTGAACCTCTCAATGTGTGACTATCTTCGGGAATGGACGCGCCACTATACCCTTGGTCTCCTGGACCGCGATGATCCGGTTGATAGGAGGGTCCTTCAATAGATCTACCTGGCCGCTTGGCCAATCGATTTCGAGCTTATCGATATGCTGCATGGAGCGCAATCCGAAGTGAATTCTATTGTCGCTCGCCGACATGTAACTCCCTCCGCCGGTGGCTTGCTTGACTTGCGTGAAACCTTTGCATGTCAGCTTCAACACCGAACCGATACCGTCACGGTTGGAACGTGTGCCCACGAGTTTAACCTCAATCCAGTTGTTTGCATTCCCGCCGTCGTTGCGCATCAGTTGGGGATAGTCGCCGCGATTATTCGTAACAAAATCCATATCACCATCATTATCGTAGTCTGCCACAGCCAGGCCGCGGCCAACCACGGGGCGCACGAAATCAGGTCCCAGGGAATCCGAAACCTTTTCAAATTTCCCCTTACCGAGATTCCGGAACATCAGCAGCGGCTCCGCGTAGGATGTTTCGTTGTGATAGAGACTGATGTTGTCCAGCATGGCGCCATTCAACTGTAGGATGTCCGTCCAACCGTCGTTGTCATAATCAATGAATTTCATGGCCACACCGCTGAGCTGGCGTGTCCCATTCCCAACACCGGACGGGTAGGTGTCGTCGTCGAAGGTCCCGTCGTGGTTGTTTTTGTAGAGGCGATTGAGTTGGCTGTCGAGATGAGTGATGTAGATGTCCATCCACCCATCGCCGTAAACATCGGCAGCATCGATTCCCATGCCTGCCTCGTAACGGCCGTCTTCACTGGCCGCTACACCGGATCGATACGACACGTCCTTGAAGGTTCCGTCGTGGTTGTTGAGAAAGAGAAGATTCGGCCAGCTATCGTCGGCGATGGCAATGTCTGGCCAACCGTCATTATTGAAGTCTGCCAACACTACGCCCATGCCCTTGGATTCAGGCCGGCCCACGCCGGACGAGTTGCTTACGTCGGTAAATGTGCCGTCGTGGTTGTTATGGTAGAGCTTCGTGTACTCGCCCTTGTAGTTATCAGGATGGCAGTAGGAGCGATACCCCGGCTTCCGCTGGCCGCACCATAGATTGTTCTTGGGGGTCCAATCTATATAGTTGGTGACTACCAGATCCAGCCAGCCGTCTTTGTCGTAGTCGAACCAGCCGGCGCTGGTCGACCAATTTCCTTCATCAGCTACACCCGCCTTGGCAGTCACATCCGTGAATGTTCCATCCCGGTTGTTGTGGTACAGGATGGCGCGGCCATAGCCGGTCACATACAGGTCCGGGTATCCGTCATTGTCGAAATCCCCGGCGGCGACTCCCTGTCCATAGTGCCCCTCGCCGCCCACACCGGCCTTCGCGGTTACGTCTGTGAACGTTCCATCACCGTTATTGCGATAAAGGGCGCTGCGCAACGGCTGCGGAGGCGTATAGATGTCAGTTGCTGCTGACTGCACAAAGTAGATATCGGGTAGACCGTCCTGATCGTAATCGATCCAGCCGACACCAGTTCCCATGGTCTCCAGGTAGTATTTTTCGTTTGTTGCCGTTGCGTCTTGACGAAAAGTGATACCTGCGGACTTTCGAACATCTGTAAAGCGCACTCCGGCGCCCGCCCTGCCATTTGTAGCCAGTAGGGCGGAGTTCCGGTGAAAAATCGCTGCCGCAAAAAGCGGGATGGTGATCAATATTGCGCCGGACGTGAAGAGTGACACCAGGTAGTTCGAGGTACGCGATTGCATTGGGGCCTATGTAAACTGCGTCCGTATATTGGCCGAGGGAATCAGTTTATACCACTCTCAACGATACGGCCTTGCGGCTCGAATTGCGCGCAGACAACTAGGGCTTTGGGTGCCCCATTCAAGCCTTCTTTTGGCTTGAGTGGGCTACCACGCCCCGTAAAGTCTTTGTCAAATGAAGGAGCGCCGGCAATGCCAAACTTTCATAGATGCCCCTGCCTGAGAGAACCGCAGAAGAAAACCGAGCCGCTCCCTAGGCCCGGAGGGCCGCCCCGCCACACGTCAGCCCGTCCCGGTTCTCACACACGCTCTTGATAAGGGGGACACTGATCGATGATTATCCCGAGCTCGACCAATCAGCTAATTTGGACGGCTCGAGCTGCGCGCGGCTTCGCGATTCCCTGTTGACAACTCTATTTGCCTGCCTCTATAGTTTGCGTCGCATACTATATGCCCAAGCGAGGCGTTCGACACATCTGGATGCGTCACAGACACCGGAAAGGTCCGCCGGGGACGGCCATGTAGCCCGTTATCCGCAGGTTTGTAAGCGGCTTGGATCCCAGTGAGCGGAGGAGTTGTGTCCATGCAGCGTTCGATCGAACTGGGTTTGATATTTTTCCTTGCAACCAGTCCAGCTTTTGCGGGGCAGGCCAGCACCTCCACCCAACCTGCCGTTGGCAACCTCCCTGCACCAGTCCACTTGACCGCTGAGCAGGATCGTCAGCGGATGATGGAGTTGCTCCACATAACTTCCCTGCGAGAGGGCGCGAATAACCACGACCCTAACGCGCCCAACAAGGTTAACTACGACGAATCGAAAGCTAACCCATTCCCCAAGCTGCCGGATCCACTGGTCTTGAACGACGGAAAGAAGGTGACAACGGCAAAGATGTGGTGGAAAGAGCGCCGCCCACAGATTGTGGAATATTTCGATCGCGAGATCTATGGCCGCGAACCAGCGAACACTCCTCGCGTGAAATGGGAAGTGACAAGTACTGTTACGGAGAACGTCGGGGGCGTGCCGGTCGTCACCAAACAGCTCGTTGGCCACGTCGATAACTCGTCCTATCCACTCATTACGGTAGACATTCAGTTGACCTTAACCATACCGGCCGAGGCGACCGGGCCGGTCCCTGTCATGCTGCAGTTCACCTACGATCCCAAGGTGATGGCTGCTCTGCGTGCTCGCATGGCGGCGAGTGGAGCGCACCCACCACCATCTTTTCCCGGGCCCACCTGGCAGGAACAGGTGATTTCCAAAGGTTGGGGATACGCCACCTTCATTCCCACTTCCGTACAGGCAGACAACGGCGCCGGCTTAACAGAAGGAATTATCGGCCTTATGAACAAGGGCCGGCCACGCAAGCCGGACGACTGGGGAGCTTTGCGCGCCTGGGGTTGGGGCGCTAGCCGTGTCCTCGACTACTTTGCCACCAATAAGTCTGTGGATGCCAAACGGGTCGGGCTTGAAGGGCACTCACGCTACGGCAAGGCCGCGCTGGTTGCCATGGCCTATGACCAACGCTTCGCAATTGCATACGTGAGCTCTTCCGGCGAAGCAGGGGCCAAGCTGTTCCGTCGCAACTTCGGCGAACTGGTCGAAAATATTGCTGCCACCAACGAGTACCACTGGATGGCCGGTAATTTTCTCAAGTATGCCGGGCCGCTGCACTCGAATGACCTGCCCGTCGATACCCACGAGCTGATTGCGTTGTGCGCCCCGCGGCCAGTCTTCATCAGCGGCGGTGTGGCTCCGGGAGATGCCTGGGTGGACGCCAGGGGAATGTTCATGGCCGAGCTTGCGGCCGGTCCGGTCTACCGCTTACTGGGCAAGAAAGGCCTGACCGTCTCCGAGTTTCCACCCACAGGCACGGCAGTGATCGACGGTGATCTGGGCTTCCGCCAGCATAACTACGGGCATACCGACGCTCCGAACTGGCCGACTTTTCTCACCTTCGCCAGTCGCTATCTTAAGCCGGAATCGGCGGTCACAACTGCAATGCGATAAGGAGTGGCCATCATGTGGGAACAACCCGCGCCCAGGCAAAAATATGTTGTCGCTCAGGTGGCCTTGAAGGTCTTTCTGTTGCTGATGACTCTGGCCCTGGGTTGTGCAATGCCTGCTGTGGCGCAATCGCGTAAATCAGCGGATGGGTCGTATGTCCTGGACTCGCGAGTCACCTTGTTTGAAGCCGCGGACGAGCCGGCCCCGGTTCGGCGAGCAACCGAAGACCTTGCGGATGACTGCTACAGCGTTTTCGGAACCAAGCCGAGGATCGTGAACCGGCAGCAAGATGCCGGACCGATGACGATCCTGATCGGCGAGCCATCCCGGCTTCCTGCGCCCATGCGGCCGAACAATCTCACCGCTGCCGAATCGTTCTCTATGCAGCTGGCCACAGCCAGTTGGAGCACAGATCGAACCGCCAGGGCCGTGGTGCTCTCCGGAGCCGACATGCGGGGGACCATCTATGCGATCTATGAGTTCTCCGAGGAATTTCTTGGAGTGGATCCCCTCTACTATTGGACCGACCACGTGCCCATCCGGCGCACGCACATCGTCGTTCCGGGATCTCTCAAAAAAGCCTTTCCTCCACCTGTCTTCAAATATCGTGGATTCTTTATCAATGACGAGGACCTGTTGACCGGGTGGGCTCCCGGAGAAAAGAAAGACCACACCGGAATCTCTCTTGAGGCGTGGAATAAAGTTTACGAGACCATCCTGAGACTTAAAGGCAATATGGTCGTTCCGGGAACTTGGATATTTCCCGACGATCCGCAGGTCAAGCTAGCCGGCGAACGTGGCTTGATCGTTAACCAACATCATGCCATCCCGCTGGGGTTAAATGTAGCGCGATGGCCGAAGGATGTTCCTTATAACTATTCCACTCATCCGGAGATTCTCGAGCAAGCCTGGAAGAATGCGGTAGCGGCTTACGGTCCCGATCAGGAAATACTCTGGGCAGTCGGGTTGCGCGGGCTGTCGGACGTTTCCTATGACACCATGGATCCGAGCGTTCGCAACAACGATGAGGCCCTTGGTCAGCTCATCAGCAAGGCCATCGCCGACCAGATGCGCATTGTGCGCGCGGTCCGACCTGATGCCAAATTTGTCACCGACCTTTGGCAGGAGGGGGCGAGGCTGGTTAAGAAGGGCGACCTCACTATTCCACCGGAGGTCACGACCGTCTGGGCCGATGTGGGCTACGGATATCTCCAGGACAACGGACTCGTAAAGGCCGGGCAGGGCGCCTACTATCACGTCGCGATGATGAATAATCGCGCCAATCAGCTCACGGAAATGGTTCCCGTCGACCGGATCCTGTCTGAGCTGGGCCGCTACATCAAGGCCGGAGCGACGCAATATCTGCTGCTGAATACCAGCGACCTTCGCCCCGTCGTCATGACCTCGAAAGTTGTCATGGGCGTAGCCTGGAAAGGTCTTCCCGATCACGGCACCGACAGCGCGCAAGTGTACCGGGAATGGGCTGCGCAGGAGTTTGGAGAAAAATCAGCCCCACAACTGGCAGAGATCTACAAAGCGTATTTTGCTGCTCCGGTTCATTTTGGCCACCCGGCTATCGAGTATGGAGATCAGCTTTATCACACCGAGACACGCCAGATGGCGTTGACCTACATGGTCGATTTTCCTCTCTACTCCATTCCGAGTCAGGGACCGAAGTGGGAGCCGGTTCGCCCGTTGGGCGAACGAGCCGACCGGCCTGCGGGTAAAGAATGGCTCCATCAGACGGTAGCCAAAGAGATCGAGCAATGCGGTGAAGCACAAAGCCGGTGGGATGCTGTATGGGCCAAGGCGCTGGCAGCGGAGCCGCTGGTTGCCCCGGATCGAAGAGCCTTTTATCGAGCGCAAATGCTGACCATGATCGACATTAACCGCGAGAGCAATCGAACTTTGCTCGAAGTCTCGAAAGCAATTCAAGATGCTGATCGTGGACAGATACCCGAAGCCCGGCAGGCGACCTCTCTAGCCCTCAATGCATTGGACGCTGTGCGTCAGGCGCAGGCCGGCGCGGAATACGGCAAATGGAAAAACTGGTACAGGGGAGATTGGTTAACCGGTGTATACCAGACCCAGCAGGTGGTGCAAACGTTTGCCGCGTTCCTCAATGATCCGCTGACGCACTTCCAGCCGCCGGTTGTATGGAGTAATTGGGAAGCTTATTACCACATCATGCATTACGAGGGAGACCGTTCGGTCGATGTGCACTGAGAACTTGTTCGGAGGAGAAGATGAGATTTAAGTCTGTAATCATCACTGTCGTTGTCGCCACAGCGCTCAGCGCGCAGGAACAAAAGGCGCCCACCGGATATACCGACACGCCCACTATTCCGGGCAGCAAGTGGCGCGTCCATGACGATGCGCGTCCGCGTCCTCCTGTAATCACCCCTGGCACGTGCAGTACACAAGACATGCCTGGCAAGGCGCCCTCCGACGCCGTCGTACTTTTTGATGGCACAAGTCTCGCGGCATGGCGCACCCAAAACGGGGAACCTGCGAAATGGAAAGTCGAGAAGGGTTACATGGAAGTGGTGCCCGGCGCCGGCGACATCTGGACCAGGCAAAACTTCGGCGACAGCCAGCTCCACGTTGAATTCAGCACCCCTTCGCCACCCAAAGGCAACAGCCAGGAACGCGGCAACAGCGGGGTGCTCCTCTACGGCATATACGAAATACAGGTGCTCGACAGCTTCAACAATCTTACTTATGCTGACGGACAGGCGTCGGCTGTCTACGGTCAGTCACCGCCGCTGGTGAATGCCTCCCGCCCTCCTGGGGAATGGCAAGTCTACGATATCGTCTATACCAGCCCACACTTCAAGGACGGTAAAGTGGATGTGCCCGGCTATGTCACCGTCTTCCACAATGGAGTGATCACGCAGAATCACACCCAGCTTCTCGGAGCCACCCAGCACCGCGCGCTCCCAAAGTTGATCGTTCATGACCCAATGGGACCGATCAGGTTGCAGGATCATCACAACCCGACACGTTATCGCAACATCTGGATTCGCCCTCTGGGTGAGGTCCAGTAGGCTCCGAAAGGGAAAATTGAAAAACCCCGAGAGAAGATCAGTTGCATGGCTGGCCGGCATAGGGTTCGTCGTGGGAATGCTCAACCCTTCTGCTCAGAGCGCCGGCCGCAACGATCATCCTGCAACGCAAAATCTCCCTCCCCCGGTACATCTGACCGCCGAGCAGGATCGTCAGAGAACGATGGAGCTCTTGCATATTGACGTATTGCGTTCCGGACCACAGTCGAACCCAGGGTTACCCAATCCCGCAAACTACGATGAATCGAAGGTGAACCCGAACCTAAAGCTTCCGGACCCGCTTGTTCTCAACAACGGCAAGAAGGTAACCACGGCGAAGATGTGGTGGGATCAGCGGCGGCCGCAGATCGTCGAGTATTTCGACAAAGATGTCTATGGTCGAGTTCCCCGGCAGATGCCCGGAGTACGTTGGGAGGTCAAAACTACCGTCAGAGAAATGAACGGAGATCTGCCGGTCATTACCAAAAAGCTGGTGGGTCATGTGGACAACTCGTCTTACCCGCTCATTCACGTCGATATTCAAGCCACTGTAAGCACTCCGGCCAATGCCAAAGGGCCGGTCCCGGTGATCATGGAATTCGACGTGAGTGCAGAGGATTGGGCGGCGATGATACGACCCTATGGAATTCCACTCACAACGGTCGCCACCATGATGGCCGAGCCAATCGGCGACGCCATGCCGAGCGGTCCTTCCTGGCAGCATCAGGTTCTTGCCCAAGGCTGGGGCTACGCAAGCTATCTGCCATTCAGCGTCCAGGCTGACAATGGCGCCGGCCTTACTGAGGGCATCATCGGTCTGATGAACAAGGGCCAGCCCCGAACCAAACCGGATGACTGGGGTGCGCTGCGGGCTTGGGCCTGGGGAGCAAGCCGTGTCCTCGACTACTTCGAGAGCGACAAGTCCATCAATGCCCGGCGAGTGGGATTAACGGGTCACTCACGATTCGGCAAAGGTGCTCTGGTTGCGATGGCGTACGATCAGCGTTTCGCAATTGGCTATATTTCTTCGTCCGGAGAAGGAGGGGCAAAACTCTACCGGCGCAACAATTTTGGAGAGACCGTGGAGAATGTTGCGGCAGCCAACGAATATCACTGGATGGCTCCTAATTTTCTCAAGTATGCCGGACCCTTGACTGCGAATGATCTTCCCGTGGACGCGAACGAACTGATCGCTCTGTGCGCGCCGCGCCCGGTTTTTATCGGAGGCGGCGTGATCAAGATGGATGGCCCTTGGGATCCATCTCGTGCCGACGGATGGGCCGATGCCCGGGGGATGTTTCTGGCAGAAGTTGGAGCCGGGCCGGTCTACAGACTACTGGGGAAGAAGGATCTTGGAACCGCCACATTCCCGGCAACCGGAACCGCTATTATCGATGGTGATTTAGGGTTTCGCCAGCACCCATACGGTCATGTTTATTGGCCGAACTGGCCTATATTTCTCACCTTTGCCGCCCGCTACTTCGGGTAAGACGCAGGAGGAAACATGTACCATCGCACGATTGCTGCTTGCGTCGCTGCGTTTGCGCTCGTGGCGGTTGCCTTTGGCGCGACGCCCAGGGCGTCAAAAGATCTCAGGATCATTGCAATCGATGTCGAAGGCGGCGCTGCTGTTCTGTTTGTGACGCCGGAAGGTAAGTCGCTCCTGATCGACACCGGGTGGCCGCCCGGCATTGGCGGCCCACGTCCTGTTCCCGGTGCTCTACCACCGCCGCCCATACCGTCAAGTGCCGATCGCATCGCCGCCGCTGCCGCATCGCTCGGCGTCAGCAAGATTGACTACCTGCTCGTGACTCATTATCACGTGGATCATTTGGGCGGCCTTCAGGCGCTGCTCGCCAAGCTGCCGGTCGGCACCTTCATCGATCACGGCCCCAACCGTGAAGAACCGCCGCCCAACGCGACACCGCGCCAGCTCGCTTTTGCCACAGCTACGCTCTATCCACAATTAGTGGCAGCCTATCAGGGGCACCAACATATCATTGCCCAGGTCGGCCAAAAGATTGACATCGGCTCAATGCACCTGGAGTTCGTTACTAGCGATGGACATGTGTTGGATAAGCCACTGCCCGGAGCGGGCCAGCCCAATCCGTTATGCACCGGCGTGCCCCAGATGGAGCGCAATGGAGGCGAGGAGAACGTCCGCTCGGTAGGCACTCTTATTACCTTCGGCAAGACGCGCATCCTTGATCTCGGAGATCTCACCTGGAACAAGGAGATCGAATTGCTGTGTCCGGCGAACAAGGTCGGCAAGGTCGATGTCTATTTCGTTACCGGTCATGGGATGAATCTCTCCAGCAGCCCGCCGACGGGTGCGCTGGATCCGCTGGTCGCGGTCATGCAAAACGGTCCCACCAAGGGTGGTGACGAAGCTGTAATCAAGACGGTGAATAGTTACTCCGGCCTCGAGGGTTTCTGGCGCATTCATTACACGGTGCGATATCCAGATTTGAACGGAGACCCGGACTATATTGCCAATCTCGCTGACGCACCCGATCAGGGCTATGCCATCGCTCTTAACATCGCTCGCGATGGCAAAATCACGGTCACCAACGAGCGCAACCACTTCAGCAAGACATACCAGGCGCGCTAAGTTAAGATGCTTTTCTTCAAAGCTTCCACAAAAACGTCATCCTTGAGCGAAGCGCCGCGCAGATCTTTCGCTTAACAGCGGGTTTCTGGCGCGGAGTCGAAGGACCCCGAGGATGCTTGTTGGCCGATGATCTTCAGAGCTTTCCGGCCACCAAAACCCGCACTCGCGAGCCCGCCACGGTTGCTCTCATGGGCCGACTTGCTATATCCGGCGGCTGCATCTAAATTCTCGGCAGCCATACAGGACATACCCCTGACCATCAGCTGGTACCGGTGCAAGATGCGCCCTCCGGCTACGGTGGTCGAAAGGTCCGAACAGCATGGGCAAGATAAGCACTCTCGAGGTCCTTCGACTGCGCGCCATAAACCCTCTGTTAAGATCTGCGAGGCGCTTCGCTCAAGCATGAGGTTTTTGTGGGAGCTTTGAAGAAAAGCATCTTAGGTTAGCGCTTTTGAGCCCAAGGCCCGTGACTCCTCTGTCGAGAAATATTTCTACGAGAGGGCATTGAACAGCAGGTCTCCCCACCACGCTCCCCTGGATTTCCTGTTGAGGGTGGTGGCGTTGATAAAGTTCATGCGCCTCTCCTGCGGAGAGCCGCATACGTGCTCGTTTCTGGCAGTTGCGACGTAGGAAATCCGGGTACGCTTCGATCGGGATGACAACTCTGCGGGTGATTAGGCACGACCGCAGAGCCCGGGATGAATCTTCAATCTGATCTATTTATTCAAACTATAAGCGATGAGGCTATCGCCGGCTGCGAACAGGATCCACTGTCTGCCGTCAAGCATGTAAGTGATTGGCCCGTTTGACAGGTTTGCATCGCCTTCATGGTGCCAAAGCACCGTACCTTTGTCAGCACTGTAGATGATCAGATTTTTCTGATCGTCGCCGGTGATGAGCAGGTTAGCGGCGGTGGTTAGAATACCGGCACCGACGGTACTTGGCGCATTGTTCACGTTTGGATATTGATGCCTCCACACCGCGGCGCCGGTGAGCGGGTCGATCGCCTGCAGCACACGCCTGGAGCGCCCGATGCCGGCGCCCGTGCCTCCGTACCCGGCGGGGTGAGCACTATCGTCGGTCAGGTAATAGATTGCCTTTCCTTCGACCGAGTTCACATAGAACAGGGAAGCTTTTGGATTGTAGGCCGGATTTTCCCAATTGGTGGCGTTTCCGATATTGATGGAACCGCCGACGCTGGGATCTTTATCCGGAATCGGGATAGGCTCGCCTTGCGGAGAAAGACCCGAGGAATAATCCAGCGGCACAAACGGCTTGACTACAAGATATTTTCCGGTCACGCGATCGAGAGTCACAAAGAAGCCGTTGCGCGCTGCCTGCGAAACCAACTTACGCGGCTTTCCGTCAACCACCTTGTCAAATAGGATGGGCGTGGTTGTATTGTCGAAGTCGTGGGTATCGTGCGGCGAAACCTGAAAATACCATTTCAGCTTGCCGCTGTCGGCGTCGAGCGCCACGATACACTCCGTCCATAGATTTGCTCCAGGCCGCCCTTGGCCTGCGAACACAGGATTGGTATTTCCGGTTCCCCAGAATAGTAAGTTGAGTTGAGGATCGTAGGTGCCCGGCATCCACGTCATGCCGCCGCCGTGGTCTGAAGCGGCTTCATCGGGCCAGGTTTTGAGCGCTGGATCACCTTTCCGTGGGGTAGACCACCAGGTCCACTGCAAGTCACCGGTCCGCGGATCGAACGAATCGAGAAACCCGGGCATATCCATTGCGTCCCCGCCTACACCGACAATCACATGGTTCTTCACAACCAGGGGAGCTGAGGTGGAGAAATACTGCTTACGCGCGTCGGCAAAATTTTTCCGCCACAGCTCTTTGCCCCTGGTGGCGTCGAGGGCGAGGAGCCAGTTATCGGGTGTCTCGAAATAGACAGTAGTCTTCCATATGCCAACACCGCGCTGCCCAATGAGATGACCGCCATGATCGACCCAGTCGTAATGCCATATCTCCTTGCCGTCGCGCGCGTCGAGCGCCCAAACATGATCTGGAATCGTAATATAGAGAGTTCCGTTCACCAGCAGCGGAGTACATTTAATTGCCGTCACCGGGCCGCTTCGCCGCGAACTCACACCGGTAATTTTGTAAACCCACTGCTGGGCGATTTGGTTCACATTGGCGGGCGTGATCTGGGTAAGCGAGCTGTATCGCCGGCCGCTGTAATCGCCGTTGAAAGTAGTCCAGTCGTCGACCGGCGGCTTTCCAATGGCTTGCGGATCGAGCGAGACGTTGGGTGCGGCAAGCGTCGGGGCGCCCAGGGCAGCGGCCGCGATTCCTGCGCAAAGCGCGGTCGCAAATTTCATTTGAGCGTCTCGAGGTACGCAGTGACATTATGCATATCGTCGTTCTTGAGGGCATTGACTATGGCCTGATGTGGCGCAAGCGGGTCGTTCGTCACGACATCTACTCCGGGCACCCTGTCAATCACGTGGGTCTGTCCGTCACGGTCCACCAATGTTATGCGAAAATCGCTGACCTGGGTGACGCGTCCAGAGATCGTGGCGCCATCCGCTGTTTTCACCGTTGCCGTGATGGCGAGAGAATTGTCCGTGGACTGCGCCGGCCAAATCCACGCGCGCTGAAGCTGGTCGGGAGAGCGGTACTTAGTTGCGATATGCGCGAAGGCGTCAGCGGTATGGCACGACATGCAGTTGGCGGCGACATACGTCTTTCCCCGGGCGGCATCGCCAACCAGGATGTTCAGTACATGATAGGTGCCGCGGTTGGCCACATCCTCCACCTGCAAATGGAGAAACTCAGTAATGTCTTTTAACTGGTCATCCCCCATGCCGGAGAAACTTGGCATGCCCTTTTCCGGGCGTCCCTTCTTCAGAAACGGCACCAGATGCTCGCCATGATCGTCGCCCAGAACGATGTCGGAGGTGATCAGGTTTGGGCCTTCCGCGCCGCGTGCCTGCGGCCCGTGGCAAAAGGCGCAGTTCTGCTGGAACAGCGGTGCGCCGCGGGCCGCTGCCGCCTTATCCGGTTCCGGCCCCAGGCCAAGAAAGACGCGGGTTGCCGCGGCCCGTTGTTCCGGTGTTCCGAAGAAACCAGCGTTCCTGGCCGGCGCCTGGTTCGCCCCCGGCGTGTTGCCGGCCGGAACGTTCTGCTGCGTTTCCTGGGTCACTGCGATCGAAGCAAGAAGCGCCAGGCTACCGGCTAAAGTTGCATTTAGGAGCACATGACACATCCAGGAAATCCCCCCGGCATGATAATCAAGTTTGGTACCAAAACAAAAGTCTCTTGTCCGGCAACAGGTGTGCCTGAGATCGTTGGACGGTGCGGGGCCGTCGATTTTGTTTTGAAAGAACTAGAGCGCGGGAAGTCAGGGGGAAAAGCAACGGTGATCCGAATATCGGGCAACAGGCGTACAATCGCCGGTCGTGCGTATGCCGGTTTCTTCTTTTTAGTGGCGTCTTTGCTGGCGGGGCCGGCATTGGGGCAGCAAGCGGATACTCCCGATGTACAGAAAAATCCTTTTGCCGGCAATCCGGCGGCGATCGCAGCCGGCAAGACCCTCTATGGGCAAACCTGCCAGGCGTGTCATGGGGGAGAAGCCCGCGGGGACCGTGGGCCGGCCCTGGCCTCGGGGAACTTCAGGCATGGCAGCGGAGACAATGATCTGTTCCGGACCATCCGGGGTGGTATTCCAGGTACTCAGATGCCTGCATTTTCTCTCCTGCCTGCGGACAATGTTTGGCGGATCATTACCTATCTGCGCAGCCTCAACACCAATGGTGCCGCAGCAGATGAGGTGGTGACTGGAAATGCGGCGGCGGGCGAAGCAACGTTCTGGGGCAAGGGCGGCTGCGGCCGCTGCCACGAGGTAAACGCCCGCGGCTTGGATATTGGGCCTGATCTCTCCGACGCAGGAAAAAATTCCGCAGCCTATCTGCACAACATAATCCTCGATCCGAATGCTGCCCGGCCAAATCAACGACGCTGGTTCGGACCAAGCGCTGTCAGCATTAAGACCCGCAATGGCGAAGAGGTTAAGGGGATGAAGCGGGCCGAGGACAATTACACCCTTCTGATGACGGACTTGACTGGAAAGCTGCGCAGGTTCGACAGGAAAGATATCCTCGCCGAAACTGCCGAGACCAAGTCGCTGATGCCGGATAACTACGGCCAACTGCTCTCGCCGTCGGAAGTTCAAGACCTGGTCGCTTACTTGAAAATCCTGAAGGCTCGCGATCTGGCCAAAACGATTCAAGTCGATATTCCCGGCGGATTGACCTTTGCCAGGTTGCGCGATTCCCAGGCCGAGCCACAGAACTGGCTCACGTATTGGGGGGATTACCAGGGACATCACTTTTCCTCGCTGCGTCAGGTCACTCCTCTCAATGTGAAGCAGCTACAGGCGCAGTGGGCCTTGCCGATGCCCCCAGGCCCACAGCTCGAGGCCACGCCGCTGGTGGTGGATGGCACCATGTACACCACCTACACCACCAACACGTCGGCGGGTGTGTACGCCATCGACGCTAAAAGTGGCCTGCAAATCTGGAAGTACGACCGCCATCAGGAAGCTATCAATCCCAATCAGATAAATCCCTTTAATCGTGGAGTAGCAGTGTTGGGCAATCGCGTCTTTTTTGGCACGCTCGACGCAGCGCTGGTTGCTTTAGACGCACGCAGCGGACGAGTTCTTTGGGAAACCAAGGTGGCCGATACAATGACGGGCAATTCCCTTACTGGAGCGCCGCTGGCCCTCAATAACAAGATCATTGTCGGAATAGCCGGAGGAGAATTCGGCATCCGTGGCTTCATCGACGCCTACGATCCAGCGACCGGCAAGCGGTTGTGGCGATTCAATACTATTCCGGGTCCAGGAGAGTTCGGTCACGACACTTGGAGTGATGACAGTTGGAAGCACGGCAGTGGCGCCGCCTGGCTGACGGGCAGCTATGATCCGGAGAGCAATGTTTTGTATTGGACCGTGGGGAACCCTGGGCCGAATCTCAACGGAGAGGTGCGCGCAGGTGATGACCTCTTCACCTGTTCGGTCCTTGCTCTCGATCCGGAAACCGGGCAAAGAAAGTGGTACTACCAATTCACGCCTGGGGATACGCACGATTGGGATGCCAATGAAGATGTAGTGTTGGCCGACAGTCTGGTGGCAGGGGTGAAGCGCAAGCTCATGCTGCAAGCGGACCGCAATGGAATGTTTTATGTGCTCGATCGCACCGATGGGAAACTAATCTTTGCCAAACCATACGTAAAGCAGACGTGGAATGGCGGCTTTCAGCCCGACGGCCGTCCGATTCTGCTGCCGGATTGGAAGTCGTCGCCCAAGGGCAACGTCGTTGCTCCGGTTCTCATAGGAGGTGCCAACTGGCAAAACCCTTCCTACGATGCGATCCACTCGGTAATGTACGTGGTTGCCCTCAATGGCGCCATGGGCTATCGAAGTATTCCAGTAAAGTATGAGGCCGGGCGGCAGTACCAGGGTGGCGTACCGTTCCCGGCGGGTGGATTCGGCAAAATGGGCTTATTGGCGATCGATACCACGACTGGCTCGGTCAAGTGGCAATACCCCACTTTCCGCCTCTCCATGGGCGCGGGCGCGCTGGCCACGGCAAGTGGCTTGGTATTCCTCGCTACGGGGGACGGAAATTTGATTGCACTGGATGCGAAAACGGGAAGATCCCTATGGCATTTCCAGACCGGCGGCACGATTGCCTCCTCGCCCATGAGTTACGCAGTCGACGGACGGCAGTTCGTAGCAATCTCCGCTGGAAATGCGGTCTACAGCTTTGCTCTGCCTCATTAGGCAGCCGTTCGCGATTTGATCAGGCCGCTTCAATCTTGAGGACGGAAAGTCCCCCGCCCGCAGTTCCATCGCGCTTGATGGTGCAATGGAAATCACGCAGCTGTGCCGCAGTGCAGCTCCTGGGCTCTTGGCTGAACCACAAGTCAGTGACGGTATAGCTCTTCTGTCCAGCAAGACCAGTGCCGGCCAAGTCAATCGTTAATCTCAGGTTCGCGTCCGCGTCCCTATCCCTGTTGCCGGCGACCACGATCGCTGTACGATTGCTCCATCGCAGATAGGCAACTGGAACTTTGATATTTCCCTGGGACCGAATGGCCTTAAGGTTGGGTTCTTGGCCCCCTGGCCACATAGCGAGAATCGCCGAGTTTTTGTTGCGGATAGCCATCATCTTCCTTACGTCCACCAACATATCCTTGTGCTCAGGCTGTTGCAGCTCATTCCAATCGAGCATGGCGCCATACAACCAGCGCCCCTTTCCGGCAGCCTTGTCGCCATACAAATTGGGAGACAATTCAGGCAAAGCATGGAATGTTGCGTCAAACTCCTCGCCGGAAAAGAAGATAGGGATCATGGGAGAAAACAAGAATGAGTATCCAAACAGAGAGCGACTCCCCTGGGCCACATAGGGGCTTTTATCCAACGGAAATCCAGTCCAACCATTGTCGTGGCAGCTCAGTTGAATCGATGATCCCCAGGCAAGGGTTGCTATGTAGATGTCCACTTCAGGTCCCACTACCAGTGGGCCGAACGTGTCAGGAGCGTCCACTGCCAACGGCCTGCCGCCCTCTCCTGGACGAAGCACCCATTCTTCACCCTCGTCGTTGCGCACCGTGATGTTTGCGATCGGCTTGCGGGAAACGCGGTCCAATGTGATCTTCACGTCGGGTAATCCATCCGGCGTCGGACGTTCTTCGCCGAACCTTCTGCCCACCCTGTCGGCAGAGAGTCCAGCCAAACGAACGCCTAGCTGACCGCCGCCATTGGTGTTTCCGCTTAGACGACTGCAGTCCTCGTACTGAACCTGCACCTCGTAGTAGCCGGTTCGGCCGTATTTGCGATCATAAAACCCAGGCAGGTCGTTAACCAGAACATCGTTGAGAACTCCAGTGTTCGTTACACTGATGACGTTCTCGCGCTGGCTAAAGTCCGTAACTCCGGGAATCACTGCATTCATCTCCTCCCAGATGACGATGGGGTGCCCGGCGGCGGCCGCATTCTGTCGGATGCGCTCCCAAAGATCTGGGCGGTATATGTTGACGTCCAGGCGATATCCATCCACACCGTAATTCGTCACAAAGTCGGTATAGATGCGCACCCACCAGTTATCCAGATCGGTGTGGCCGCCGTTCCAGTCGAAATCGGTCATGCCCCAGCTGCCGCCACGGAACCATGACGGATGCTGCTGAATCACCGGGCTGCCGGCCATTAAACCGTGCGTGATTACATCCAGAAACACCTTGATGCCGCGCCGATGGGCTTCATCGATAAGTCCCTTGAACTCTTCCGCAGTGCCCAGCGTGGGATCGAACTTGTCTGGTTCAATCACCGCATATTGCGTCCAGACGTTGTAGAAGTGGTGAGGATCACACAAGGAATAGCCGGTCAGCCATATACCATTGATGCCCAGTTCCTCGAGGTAGGGAAGTTTGGCTTGGAGACTCGAGAAGGTTCCGCTCTCCGGCCCTTTCGGCGAGATGAATCCCTTGGTGGCGATCTCGTAAATGATGAGATTCTTCATCCATTCCGGTGAAGCCGGCTGTGTTGCCGGGTTTGGCGATCCGGAGGTCAGTCCCCGGGGTGACTGCGTGAGCGCCATGGCCAGCCCGGCGAATCCTAGGGGCGAGCTCAGGGCTAGCAATGCGCCGCCCTTGAGAAGATCTCGTCTCGAGGGCAGCAGCAATCGACCGTCGTTTTCACTCATGGTCGTCCTCCGTCGTCAAACTTACAGGCCTGTCGTTCAGATTCATCGATCGACCGTCAAATCGAAGTTATCGGCCTGCAATAGCACATGCATTGTCTGGCTGGCTGGATCCATCCGCCAGCCGCTCGTTTGCTGGTTGCCGGCGATGGCAAAGATGCGTTTTCCGCTAAGCATCACCTCTCCAGGTGCGCTTGTCGCAGGCAGTATGATCTGATAATTCCGGACCAGTGGAGAATGCTCTACCCGCACTTCCATTCGTGATCCTGTTTCACTTGCTTCGGCCGCCGTCCCGTCCTGAAGCATGAAACGGTTCGGATGAGGAGACGAACCCGGAAAGACACGCCAGGTGATATCACTACTAAGCGAGGAATACTTGTTTCCGGCCACGTCAGTTGCCAGGGTCTGAGTGTCAGGGCTGATAAAGGGAATGATGCTACCCGCGCGCACCAGGATGGGAATGTGTTCCAGGGGCGCCGGCACCGTTACCTGCTGACCGCCCTTGATAGTCTCCCCGGTCCAATAATCTATCCAGGAGCCCTCCGGCAGGTAAAGAGAGCGGGTAGAGGAGCCTTCGGTAAGAACGGGCGCGATCAAAAGCTTCTCCCCCAACATGTATTCCCCTCCGGCATCGTACGCCTTCGCATCATCAGGGAATTCCAATAAGAGATGACGAATAATCGGAAGGCCGGTCTTTGCTGCTTCCGCGGCATACGCGTAGAAATAGGGAAACAGCGAGATATGTAATCGCGCGTAGATCCTGAATGTATCCATCGTTTGCGCGTCGTACCATAAGCTGACTGCGCCTGCCGGCTTGTCCCACAAATGGTCGCGCATGATGGGGGTCAACGCGCCAAACTCAGCCCATCGCGTCCACAGTTCCCGGGAACGGCCGCTATCCAGAATATCGGGTCCCCAAACCGCAAAGCCTGATAAACCTGCTGTAATGCCGGCGCGAACCACAGACGGGAGTCCATGATCCTGAGACCAATCCGGATACTGGTCTCCGCCCCAAACCACAGCTGTGTACCCCTGCGAGCCGGCTGAGCCGGAGCGGGAAAATTCCACCACGTCCGGCTTCGCCTTTCGTGCGATCTCCTGGGTAATCTTGTGATAAAAAAGCGGATACAGATTTGCCATGTCACGCCCATCGATCCCCGCAGCAAAGCGATCAGTGTCATTGACAAACTCTCCGAAATCCTCCATCCACCCATCGAAATTGTCATTCACCAGGACGTCTCGAATCCTTTGCTCCCACCAATCGACCGCCGTGGACCTGGTGTAGTCGACGTTACCTTCCGTGTAAGACGCAATCTTCGGTCCCGTGGGATCGCCGTGTGCATTTTGCACAAAGAGACCCGTTTGCTTGCCTTGCTCAAACGAAGGACTACTCAGGTTGTAAGGGTCCAGCACCGAAGGTAGCCAGGGATGAATATAGGTAAGCACCTTGAAACCCATTCCGTGAAGCTGACTGGTGAAATCCCCCAAATTTGGATAGAAGCCCGACGTCCAGAAAGGCCACCCCATAATGTCACCTTTGTCCATGGCGTCGAACGTCCATATGGCGCTTGCCGGAATTGCCTCTTGCCTCAGCCTGTGGGCGTCTTGGAGCACTGCTGCCGCGCCCTGTAACGAGCAAACCCATACTCCAAATGCCCAAGGCGGCGGTAGAGGCGTGCGTCCGGTAAGAGATGTGTAGTCTTCGAGAACCCCTTTGGGCTCGCCTACAAAGAAGTACGCGTCGACCGAAGGATGATCAAGCTGAATTGAGATCTGCTGTTGTGCAGAGTGGCTGAGGTCAAAGCTGCTTATGCCCGCAGTATCGAGATAAATTCCAAGACCTCGCGGGGTGAACAGAAATGGCGTGGGGATGTAAGTCCAGTTATGGCCTGGCATGCGCAAGAGGTCTTCCGGATGCAATGTCAACTGCGCGCCATCGAGTTTGAGGCGGTCGAATCTCTCGCCCGATCCGAAGAACGGTCCTGCACCGGATATGTTCAATCGCAAACCACCGCCAGGCTGTCGTGCCCTTACGGAAAGCCGGATTATCGTAGGCGAGATCACCGCGATTTCCAGTACTACGGGCGTAGTCGAGCTTGGCATGCCTACGTCCATTCGCCAATGATCCCCTTGCCGTACGATCGATTACACCTTTGCCGGCCGGACCTCAGCTGTCCCGCCGGCCGTCCAGGTTAGCCCTGACCAGTCGTTGTCCGGTTCACCTAAATGCCATGTGAGTCCGGTCTGCTTGTTCGTCAACGCCATCGCCCAGCGGTCCTTGCTGATCGTCAGGCGCCAGCCAGTGGTCTCCAGGCCTAGCCTCGCAGGGTACTCGGTCACTTTGAGGTTTGCAGGTGCTTGCGCCATCGAGAGCAATGTCCCCGAGGTCATTCGGCTGGGAAGTATCGGATCTTCATGTAACTCCTCAACCATCGATTTGTATTCCGCGCTGGACGAAAACGGCTGGGTTTGGGCGTCAAGGTTTGTGGCAAAAATCTGGAATATGACCGCCAGCGCTGCGGCAACCGACAGAAATCCCCGGGCAGTCTTGTGTAACAGCCCTGATTGCGGTGCCTTGGCCACGGGTATCATTACGCGTTCTCCGGCGTGCTCAATCTGAAAATCGAACATGCAGCCAGATCGTCATCCCGACCGAAGCGCTCATGGTCTGCAGAGTCTGCGTGAGAAGTCGCAGAAGGGAAAGAAACAGCAGGTCCCTCCACTGCGCTGCGCTCCGGTCGGAGTCTGTGACTTTATTGATTTTTGGCGACTTTGGAAGCACCTAAGCCTTTTGTTTTCAGCATCAGTTTTTTCTCGAAACCAAAAAAGCTACAGACGGGATGACAACTCTGTTTAGATGTCGAAACCTCGACCGCAAAATTAACTTGTCATCCCGACCGAAGTGTTCATAGGTCTTCGGCCCACCAAGGTAATGAAAAACGGCTTTTATCCAGCGACCGCCCTCCATGGAAGCGCCACCCTCCCCTTTGTCATCCCTAGCGAAGCCGAGGGATCTGCGGTTTTCTTAATCCCCCAGAATTGTCATCCCGACCGGAGCGCAGCGCAGCGGAGGGACCTGCTGTTCAACATGCCTCTCGTGGAAATGTTTTTCGACAGAGCGCATCATATACGCGTGTTAATTTGCCCGTCAAACTAATTTGAACCCGGGAACATTCCCCAGCCCGCATAGTGCAGTCACCTCATCCAGCACCAGAGCCCAGCAGTCAAAACGACCAACACCGCCGCCCAAAAACGGTAGTCCTCGAGAACGTTCAGCTGAGGGCCTGCGGTAGAGCCGTCGCCCCTGTGGACCGTCGTAGACCGTAGGCGGGAAGCTTCCACAGGCCGGGTACACAGACTCACGCCGACCAGAACCACCATGCATGCGGCACAGGCCACCATAGCCGAGTTGAGCCAGGGACGAAGCAAAGGGAATTCCATAAAGGGCATGAATCGGGCACGACTGTTGACCATAAAGACCGGGGAAAGCACGGCCGTTACAGCCAAACAAGAGAGCACGCCCGCATTCGTCGTGCGTTTCCACAGAACTCCGACGAAGAATATGCCCGCGACTGGCATCAGCAGATAAGCTTGCACCGTTTGCAAATAGATGAAGAGGTTGCCGAAGTTTCCAATCATGGGCGCCCAGAGTGCGCTCAAGACAAAGGTTGCCAGTAACGCGATACGCCCGACTGCGATTTGGGTTGGTTGATTGGCCTGCGGACGCCAGCGAAGATAAAAATCCCGAGTGACCAACGTCGCCACGGAATTGTACGTGGCGCTGATATGGCCCATGAGTGCGGCCACAAGGCCCGCCACGGTTAGTCCTAATAATCCAGCGGGCATCAGGCCGGCCAGCAGGGCCGGGCAAGCCGCGTCGGGCCGGGAAAGATGGGGGTACAAAACGCGTGCGATCAAACCCGGTAAGACCAGGAGGAAAGGTGTGCTTAATTTAAGGAATCCGCAAAACACCGCACCCAGACGTCCTTCATTCAGATTTCTTGCTGAGAAGGCCCGCTGGACCAAAACCTGGTCCATGGACCAGTAGAAACTGCCCAACAGAAAAACTCCGATCAGCATGCCGGGCCATGGATAGTTTGGGTCCGTAGCCGGCTTGATCATGTGGAACATCGCTGGAGACAGTCGGGCGTGGAGTTGCGCCCACCCACCGACATGGTGTAATCCCAGCGTGGTGAGAACAATTGCCGCCACAATAAGGATCAGTGTCTGAATGGCATCGGTATATACGACTACTCTTAGTCCGCCCTTCATGGTGTAGAGAGCCGTGACCAGGCCGACAGTCCAGATCACCGAGATCTTGTTCCACCCGAGCATCTCGGAAAAAACCGGGGAACGCTTTGTTATGACCCACACTTCAAAGCGTCCAAAGACTGCCCAACAATCGATGTAAGCCGCTATTCGCGGATACGAAGGTGCGAAAGCGGAGCGATCGGTGGCTTCTGCCGCACTGACCGGGGCTCCGTCATAGCCAAGAGTGAGCACGGGACGTGTTGTTTTGGTAAGCACTACACAGGAGCACTTATATGGAAGATGGCAATTATCAATCAACACTAACCGAACAACGTAAGCTGACAGCGGCTCTGGCTGCGACTACCAAAGGCTCAATCGTCCGTTGCGATGAAGTGCGGGAGGATGCCAGGCTTTTCTCCGCGCCTCCGTTTTTTCTCCACCTAATTCAGCCACTCGCCCTCATTGGTAAGCCGCTGAGTGGTGCAACACGGCCGGCCAGATGGCGATGTTTGCCATTGGCGAGGCCAGGATAATGCATACTCCACGGGGGCCTAGGAAGGCTGCGAAATTAGCTTTGCATCTGCAATGTACGTGGAGATTGAGAGAGCGCGATGCCTTGCTAATTGGAAGTTCGGACCTCTACACCAGCGGACTCAGCAGAAAATGAGCCCAACTTGATTGGAACGAGCCCCTGGCTTATCGCCTGCGCAAAGCGATAATCTCAACAGGGGCACGAGGACTCAATTCCCTGCTCTTCTTCATTGGCGAAGAGCTACCTCATCCATGGAGAATTTCTCCAACCGCAACTGCGGGAAGGAGGTCATCTATGCAACGAGGAAGCCTGGTGAAGGCAGAGCGAAAGAATGGTCCAGATGTTTGGCAGTTCAGGTGGTCAGAAAAAGGTGGAGATGGGGGGCGTGTCTACCGGAAGCGTGTGATCGGAACGATAGAGCAGTATTCCGACGCCGCTGAGGTTCGGCAGTTGGCGGCCCGAATCATTGCGATGCCTGGTTCCATCAATTCCCGGCCTACACGGGCCGCCATGACGGTTGCAGACCTCTGCAAGCATTTCCAACATCGCGAGCTAGCTCAGAATGATGCGTGGCGCAGTCATTCGACAACAAGAAACTACATCTTCTATTTGAACAAGTGGATCATTCCGCGATGGAAAAACTATCAACTCGCCGAGGTACGAACGGTGGAAGTGGAGCATGGCTTCGCAGTCTGCTGCTTGCCAGAAGCAATTGCGCGAAGATTCGAAACCTGATGTCTGTTGTTTTCAATCACGCCTGCCGGCATGAATTTTTCGACCGCAATCCTATTTCCTTGGTTCGACAAAGCGCGAAGAGGCGGAAGGCTCCGAACGTCCTCACACCGGCTGAGATCAAATCACTTCTAGACAGTCTCGCTCTTCGAGAGAGAACGATGGTTCTCCTGGCAGCGTCAACCGGCTTACGACAGAGCGAATTATTCGCCCTCAAGTGGGGGGACATTGACTCCGCTCAGGGCACGATGAACGTAACCCGGGCAATCGCCTACGGTGTGGTGGGCAAATGCAAGACCGAGGCGTCACAGAAGCCGGTGCCAGTCCATCCCATCCTGGCTAACGCGCTCACGCTCTGGAGACAAACCTGCTCCTACGGCAAGCCCGAAGATTGGGTTTTCGCCTCCTGCCAACATCGCGGACGAAAGCCCTTGTGGGGCCAAGCGATATTGCGGAAGTACGTGGTACCAGCCGCTGAAAGGATCGGCATCCAGAGGAGAAATGGATGGCACACGTTCCGCCACACGTATTCCACGCTTTTACGAAGTGTCGGCGCTGAATTCAAAGTGATGCAGGAGCTAATGAGGCATTCCTCCCTGCGCTCGACACTCAGCGTCTACACGCAAGCAGTGACGCCGGCCAAGCATGAAGCTCAGGCAGCAGTTTTGTCGCTCGTCTTCCCTTCGCAGGTCGCAGAAGCTAGCGCTCAATCGCCGGTCCGTTGGTCCTGTGATTCGTTTACAGCTTCTCGGCGTTGAAAAAGGTGCAAAAGGGGCGCCGAACGGTGTCTCTTTTGCACCCTCAAATGGAAGACGAAACCCAATCTAAGTTATTGGCTCTATTTGGCGTCCCCGACGGGATTTGAACCCGTGTTATCGCCGTGAAAGTATCAACTCGCAACATTAAGGCACTGCTGAGAATCAGAATGCATCGGAACGAATCCCAGCAGCTTTAACGAACAGCTTAAGTGCTCCGCAAATGTCCGCGAAGATTAAAGAACCGGAGCGGCCCCCTAGGTGCCCTCTGCTGAGGAGCTCCCCTCCTGCCGCGCGCAAGGGCGCTGCCATGCCGGTTTTGGTTCCACCGCAAGCGGTCCCCCAAAAGAGTCGCTGGGCGCGACTTCAGCAACCCTGTGCGCTTGCCGCCCTCAGGTCATCGGCGACGGCCATTCCGGCATTTGATTAAATGCCGGACCGACCAGTAGAGGAGGACGAGCTCCCGGCTGACCGCAAAAGCGGCCCTGACATGGGCGGTACGGATGCGCCCCTTCAGAATCCTGGAGGAATTCTGGATATCCGTAGTGCAATTGAAGGCTTGTGGGCACTGAAACAGCATACCAACCGGCCAGCAACGGCAATAGTTGGTTACTGCGCGCTAAATCGTTTCTCGACTTGGTGGAACTATCGATCGACACAACTCATCCTGCAATGAAGCGCTAAACCCAGGCAAGACAATGGAGCGAAAATATCTGCGGATAATGACACGCTTTGCCGTCCGGTCGCGACAGCCGACTTTCGCACCCTTAACTCCAAGCGACCTATTGCGGCTTCACTTGTCCGAGAAGTCGTTAGCTGATTTTTTCTTGTTCCTGCAGCTGACTCTAGGCGTAAAGAGTGTAGAACACCGCCAAACTGAATCGCCGAGCTTGTAGTAGCGTTCCTTACACCACGCCGGCGCCCTGTTTGTATGAAGCAATTAGAATCCTTTCATCATGTTCTCGCCCGAATTTCGCAGGCCGTGGCGGCTTATTCATGCGTTAGCTGGTATGCTTATCCATCAAATGGAAGCCTTGCAATTTCAGAAAGGCCGAATGAATGCTAGTCGAAACCGTTGCACTTCCAAGTGAAGCCAGCTACTCCGCGCCTGATGGATCCGAGATTCGGCTTCTGCCAGACATGAATGGAGGTGGTTTATCGCATTGCACCCTCTTATCAGGCTGCACTTCTACCGCAGTAGCTCACCATTCAGTCGAGGAGATTTGGTATTTCATACAAGGATCAGGAGTAGTTTGGCGAAAACTGGAAGCGGACGAGACAGTCGAGGCTGTTCATCCTGGCATTTGCCTTACCATCCCACCGCACACCCACTTTCAATTCAGGAATACAGGTGAAGTGCCTCTAATGTTCATCATTGCTACGATGCCTCCTTGGCCGGGTCCGCAAGAGGCAAAACAGGTGCCGGGGCATTGGTGTATCGCAGATGGAAAGACTACGTTTAGTGAAGACGTGCTGACGCAATGATTTTCTAATTCGCTGCGAAGATTTTCGTGCTCGATTGAAGCCTTCGGCATCTGATTGATTGGCAAAGCGATCTGTTCAGCGCCCCAAAGCCACGGGGGTCGACTCCATGCTCTCTTTAAGACAGAGTGAAGCGCTCTCGATCATCGCGGTCGGGAGATGGTGAACGCGATACGCAGCAACTCGTCCAGGCTGTAACCCACCAAATGCATTGCGGAAAAGCTACGGATCTGCGGTGTGCTTCGCAAAATAGGAGAATGACAAGCGACGAGGTTACGCGCTTAAATCATTGGTCCATATGCGCACCTAGAATTACTCGTTGCACGAGTGTAGCAGTTAATTCAGACCAAGCGCGGGTGCGGATTTATTATCGACTTAGGGCCTAACACGTGACACCTGTTTGCGAATCTTGAGCGTACCGAACTGGCTACTGGCCTAACGCAAAAGCTCCAATGTTACTCTCCACTTGTAAATAGATTTCACTAACTTCCTTACACAAGTACGTAGATAATCGCGGAAGGTGTCCAGATGCCTCAGGCGGCCGAGCTTACGACATGCCAAAGTGGTAATTCAGCACCAAGAACACCTGCTGCGAGGAGCTTTGCGTCATTACCTGGTTATCCTTGGGCAAGCTCAGCGTCGCGCTACCCGCTTGACTCAGGCCGGAGGATAAGTTGTCCAGACTGACGCTCTGTTGCGTAACTGACGCGACCTTCCCATTGTTCCCCGCATAAGTTACTACTGAATCGATGGTAATGCGCCGCGCGCTTTGCACGCTGTATGGGAAATAGCTCTTTTGCAATAAGACTTGGAAATTCCCAGAGCCATTCACAAATGCTGACCATTCAGTGGGAAAGTCGTAGCGCAGGCAAAACAGCAGCGCTTGCCCGGATTGCCCCGCGGTATCGAACGTCGCGACCAATTCCCTGATTGCCTGAGAGCCCAGCGGGTCGCCTGCCTCCCGCGCAGTGTACTTCATGTGCAGGACCACGTCCGAAATCGTCGTATAGTCGAAGGTCCTCAACTGACTGGGAAGCTCAAGCGTCCAGGAACTTACTGCCCCTGCTCCCTCAAACCACAAGAACCGGCTCTGGTCCAGATTCGAGTCGAACATGCCGCTGTCGTTCGTCCCCCCGCTGGTGACAATAGATTCGGCGCCCCCGAAATAATCGACAAAGCGGGTGTCGTCCTGGGTTGTATCCCGGGCGTACACGCCGCCATTCAAAGATGGCGAGACGCGCAGGGTGCTGCTTTGCAAACTCAAGGTGCAGTTGATGCTGGTAAATGACCCAACCACCGACGGAATCGACAGGCTGACGCTCTTGATCCGCCGCATGTAGTGTCCGGGGCAATCGCGGTCGAGGAGCCACTCGGGAACCGTCAAGGGGCAGGAGCCGGTGAGCCTCAGCGTCAGCAGCGCAAGCGGATCCAGCTGCCGCAGCGAGATGTGGCGCGTCAATTCCAACTCGCGCTTGTTGTTGTCGTGGTAGGCCAGCTCCATCCGTTTGATATCCAGATAGAGCGCATCTCCGGAAAGCAGCCCCTGATGACCGCTGTCCCAGTAGTTGAATTGTATGAACTGCGTTGCATCCAGTTCCGGCCGCATCAACTCCTGTTTCATAGTCGCTTCCGCCTTGCGTGCCGTATCGCACGCAAAACGGTAGTACTGGTAATATAGGCCCGCGATATCGCTCTGCATCCAGTTGTAAAAGACGGCGCTGGTGAACTTATTCTGCAGAAAAGCCTGGACGTCCTGTGCCTGCTGCACCTGTGTCTTCGTCGTCTGATAGTCGTGGTAGGCGACTTGTTCCTGGATCAAGGAGGCGAGCACCTGCTCGCCGATCAGCATCAGCTCGCGAGCCGCAAGGTTTGCCTGCAGCATCCACTCGTCGGCGCGGCGTTGATAACCGGCTGTGCGGGAAGCGATTGCGGCCTGGCTCTGCTCATACGCCGCTACCATTTGCAGAACGTCCGCGGCTACTTTCACGGCATCAGAAACCTTGGAGCCTCCGAAAACCTTGGAGTCAGCGCCCAGCCCCCAAAATTGTATCTTCACCCCTATCTCCGGTATGAACACGAGCGCCGCTGCAGCGGCGTTGATGACTGACGCGGTGAGACCGGTATCCCTCGCGGTGGGCAAGTGAGTGTTCAACTCGGCATCCTCATTCGTGTTGAGGTATAGTTGGCCCGACCCTGAGGCCCCGGACTGATTCGACGGAGACGATCCCTGCGCCAGCTGCAGTTTCGAATAGGCCTGCAGTGCGACCGATTGATTATATTGGCCCACCAGAGTGCTGTAGGTATCGTCAAAGTTATCCTCTGTCAGCTCCGCCCGATTCAGGTTCAGCGTCGCTGGCACAGTGGTGCTGTCCGGGGTCAGACCCAGCAGCCGGAGATAGTAAGTGTACTTTTCAAGCGCGCTGTCCCTCGTCTTGAGCAGGCCGTTGGTCGTTTCCTGCGCATGCTTCCATTGCAGGAAGCGCGAATTCTGAATCAGCTGCTGGAGTTGAATCTCATGCCCTTGTCGAAGCAGGGCCAGCTGCTCCGCATCGCCCTTTTCCAGCGCCGACAACAACGCATTCCCAAGCGACCGAACTTCCGCCGCGATCTCCAGCGACTTTTGGATCAGCAACGGTGACCGCACCGGACCGATCGGTTGATTCAAGCCGCTCACAATGCTGCCGATATCAATTCCCGCGGCGGCCGCTTTCACCAGCATCCCCGGGCCCAGTGGCGGATCAAACAGCGGTAGTTGCTGAAAGACGCCTTGAATGTTCTCGCTGTTGCGGATCTTGAACAACCGGTCAGCCACGGTGTCCCAGTAGGAGAGTAACTGAGGATTCGGCGGCACGCAAAAGAACAGCGTTCGCACCATGCCAAACAGGGCGCCGGTCTGATCGTCAGATCCGCCGGTGGACGGCTGCGTCGGCATCGTGTTGAAAGGAAATTGCGATTCCAGGTTGATCAGAGCGTTAGCCATGGGATCGAGGCCGGCCTGCTTCAACTGCAGAAAGTTCATTGATGTGGACGCGCCCTGTTCCGGCAGTGCCTGCGGCTGCGGTCCCAGGAGATTTGCCGCCAGCACGTAGCACAGCGTCGCTTCGTTAATGGTCTCGATCGTATCCTGCAGGAACAGGCTGTCGCCCCAGGCGATCAGGTTATCCAAATACTTCATGACGACGTACCACTGGTAAGCGCTGATGCGGGTTCTTGCGATGGCATGAGGCTGGAAGGGATCCTGAAGCATGGCCTCGTAGCCGGTAAGGACTGCGGCCTTTGCGTTGATCTGGTCGTTGGTCAGCCCTTGGTCGTTGGGCGTGCTCAACAGCTGCAGCAGGCTATTGATATCGAGGATCGGTTGATTGTTGCGGAACGCGAGACATTTCCAGTACCGCATGGGCGGAGGAACGCTGGTATCGGTGGAAGTCGGATCGAACACCAGGTGAAACCACTCCTGTGCTTCCGAGAAACGCTGGTTGTTGCTCAGGTGAACCGCGATCATCACAGGAATGTGGTACAGCAACTCCCAGTTGTAGTTCGCGTACGGTCCCGCGGGTTGAACATCGATACTCCTCACTTCCGGCTTGACCACCACCGATGAAGGCTGGGAAGGCAAAGGATTGTAGTCGGTCCAGAACCATTTCACATTCGGATCGGCAAGGCCATTCAGAAACACCGGATCCAACATGCCAGCGACCGAGGTCAGGTTCAGCTTTTGTATTAGCTTTCCCACCAAAGGGTGGAAGAAATTCTCGAACGTGTAGGTGGTGGTGGTACGCAACGGATCAGCCACAATTTCGGCCGCTAAAGTTGTGTCCGCGGAATAGTGGTAGCCAGCTTCTTGATTGAGTGCAGCCATAGTCTCCTCTCGGAACACATCACTTCTGTTTTGTATCCGGCGCGACCAGCGGTGCGCCGGATTGGTTGAGAAATTGTCCTGCAGGATACAACGTCGTGCCCTGGTAACTGACGGGGGTGACCGTGCCAATAGCAACCTTTATGTTGCCGCCTTGCTGCACATAGCGGCCAATTTCGGTCGGGTCGCCGGCGGAAGGAATCAGGGCCGAGAAAGGCGTTTTTTGCGTCAGGTAGGGTATGCTGCCGGCCACCAGGCCGGCTATCGTGGGAACCGACGTAGCATTCAGGTTCACGATGCCGTGCCCGTAGTTACCGATGCTGAAGAACGGCAGCGACGTCTGGGCTGTCGTTACGTAGAACACGTTTCGGCGATCCTCGAAAAAGAAGGGAGCAAACCACTGGGGCGCAGCGCATACGGAGTCAATGAGGCGCGGCACGCGGTTCAATCCCAACAGGCTGTTACCGAAGGACTTTGGCGTAGGCGGGGGGTACGGCACAATAGGGGGAGCAGAGGGCGCACAAATCGCCGTATTAGGGTAGGCGAGATTCCAATAGGAAATGCTGAACGGAGCCGTGCCCGGGTTGGTAGCCGTGATAGGAAGGCTGCCGCCGCTGTAGTGCCGGATCGGATCAAATGTACGACCCGGGCTCGCGGGCAGAGCCAGCGCAGGAAGTCCAACCGAAAGTGGCCCCAGGAAAAAGGGCACACAGAGAAAGATGTCGTCCCAGCGCACCGGCAGGCTGTGGGTATTGAAGAAAACGAACCCGCCACCGTAACCGGGGTAGAGAGGTGAACTGCTCAGGGGTGAGCAGATACTCAGGACCAATGCATCGGCTGGAAGCGTAGATTGAACGCCGCCGATTCCGACAAAACGGCTATTGACCAGGAACCCGAATACCGAAGCAACGTTTACGGGAACGATTTGCAGCAGGTTCCTGTCGGAATCGAAGCCGGAAGAGTCGAACTGGCCCAGGTTTGTCGGCTGACTGACATCCGAGGACTTCTGGGGCTGCCATTTGCCGTTGTAATACTCGCTCCAGCACAGTACGGCCGAGACGTTGATTTTGTTTGACGCCACTTGGCTCGCGCCGTTGGTGCCGGCCTCCTGAAGATCATCAAGGGAGAGATTGGTAACTGACGTGTTGGATTTGTGGCCGCTGGAGAAGGTGGACGTGGTCGCCGGAGTGCCCACCGGCGGCGGAGGAACGGTCGTCTTGGAGATCTTGAGCCAGAAAAGCAATAAGCGGCCGTCCCAGACGACAGGCGTCAGTGGCATATCTTCGCAGTCGATTTTGATCTCCGTCCAGGGAGTCCAACTGCCGTACTGCAATTCGCGGAAGTAGTACTTGCGGTGCGCGCCTGCAGTCCGGGCCACGACATAGGAGGTTTCCTGCGTGTCGCTGCCGGGAGCAATGTAGTAAAGGCCGCAAGGTTCCAGCTTGGCCACCGCCTCCAGATTGGAAAGATAGTCCAGGTACGCTTCGGCCGCGGAGTCGTCGGTTATATCGCTTTGCAGAAGCGCGCTCATCATCGTTTCAAAGATGGGAGACTGGTCGTCGCGCAGTTCCGGAAACAGCCAGTTTTCAGGCCAGAGGAACACTTCGCGATTCGCCTCCCACACGCGGTAACGCTTCATCCACGTCCACAGGGATCCGTCGATGTCGGTCGGGTTAGCCTGCGGCTCGAGGTTTCGCAGGACGCGCTCGATGAAGAGCTGAACAGTGGAGAGCGCCAACCGGATTCGTGAAGTCTCAACCGGCGGCTGGGTCTCCACGTCGATCAGGAAGTATTCGTACAGATCGTCGGCGGTTGAGATCTCCACCGCACCGGGCGGCGAAAACAGGATACCGGTGCCCGGGGGTACGTCGGCCGGCAGCGAGGTGCTCAGCGTCACCGTGGTGGCGGTGGTAGCCGTGACGGTTGTATTGGCCGCGACGTTCAGCCCCTGCACGCTCATTCCCGCCTGAACTTTCGCCGCGCCGGCGAAGGTCAGCGCCGTGGACCCGGCCGGCGCATCGGCCGAAGTCGGGAGCGTGAGCAGCGAACCGGCGTACTGGTCACCAAGGTGTTGCAGAATGTATGCCACCAATGCATCCCGCTGCTGAATCCTCAGTGCATCGTTGATGGGCTTGACCACGTTCAGCCAATCGGCGGCGGCGTAGAGTGCCCTGAGGGCCGATTGCAGCGAAGCTACCGTCGACGGCGTCGGCGCATTGGTGGTCGCCGCCAGCAGCGCCGACGCCGATATCCGGCAACTGGTCACCAACGCGAAGGCATCGAACACGCGCCGCAGATTCTCAATCGAGGAAAGACTGGAGAGCTGCGGGCTTCCAAAGAAGCCGTTGAGCAAAGAGTTCAGCGAACTTTGTGCCCAGCCAGTCAGCTTGACGATCTGATAAGTCACTCCGTCGGCGCTCAACAGATTGGGATCCTCGAGCACCTCCAATAGCTGTTCATCATTGGGGGAAACAGCCGCCTTCATCCGTGCAAAATTAAGAAGGTCGTCCAGAACGCCGCGGAAGCAGGCAATCGAACAGCTCAGCGTGAATGGCGCCCCCGGGCTTATGGTCCCGATGGTGATGACGCCGCCCGCGCTCGACGCCTTAACCAGGGCGTTCAAAGGCCGGTTGGTCAGGGAGTCGACGGCGGAAGTGGCGTTGATCGCTTTGGCTACGTTCGCGGCAAGAATCGCGACCGTCGTGTCGCCAGCGGCCACCGTATAGCTCACCGTGACGCTATTGATGGTGTTGACAACAATCTCGTTCACCGGGAGCACTCCGGACAAAATCGCCGTCTGCGACGCCAGTATCCTGGCTCCGGCAGTGTAGGTTTCGGTTGCTCCCGCGGACACGGAGCAAACCAACGTGAAATCGGGACCGAAGGCAACCGCGCTGATGGTGACGACTGCGCCGGCGCTCGATGCCGCGACCACCTGATTCAAGGGCAGGCCGCTGAGGGGGTCCGGATTGGTGTTCGCATTGATCGCGGCCGCGACGTTCGCCGCCAGAATCGCGAGCGCACTGTCGGCGGCCGTCACTAAGTGCGTGGTGGCGAGCCCATTAATGGTAGTGGTCAGCGAATCTCCCGCCTTGATGGTTCCCCCGATCGTCGCCGGTTGCGACGCGGGCGCTGCTGGGCCTGCCGTGTACGTGGCCACCGGTTGCAGGGCAGCGGTTGACGATGCGGCGATCGGAGAGACCAGCAACAGATTCAACCACGCATGACCGGTGGCGGCGTCCGGCAGATCCACGATCGGGAAGGGCGTGCTGGTCCCGTCATGCGGATTGACGGTCGTCGCGCTGAAAGTCGTTGCCGTGATGGCCGTCACGGTGACGATTTCCTGCGTCGGACCGCTGTCGATGACTAGCATCGTTCCGACGCCGATGTTCTGCATAGACGCAGGCGTAAACGCGACCGCTCCGGATGCCAGCTTTTGCTGAACCGTGGTGTTGACCGCGAAGCTGGTGCTGGTGCCCAGGAAGGCGATCTCATCTGCGGTCAAAGACAATGCTGTTGCCAGAGCGGTCGCCTTGAGGAACCTTACATAGGCGGTTTGCAAATGGTCCACCATCGTATCGGAATACAAGTAGACCGCGGGAATCGTTTGCAAACCCAAACCCGTGCTCTGCCAGTTCAGCGCCAGGGCGCTCTTAAGGGACGTGACCGTAAGCTTGATTGCGGTGAGTTTGCCAGCTGTCAGCTGTATGGGATCCTGATTACCCCATACCGATGAGTTGGCCGAAGGCGCCATGGCAACGCTCTCGCCATCTATCGACAAAACAACCCCTGCGCCCGGATCCATCTCCACCTGGATGTTGTAAAAACCGTCCTGCGGCACATTGATGTATCCGCTCCAGATACCCGCCATCAGACCGCCGCCGGCCCTGGCAGGCAATTCCCCGCCGGCGGTATAGATCTCCGTCGCGCCCGCGGAGATGGAACAACTCAACACCAGGGCTGGTCCCGCCGCTCGGAAGGTGACGACCGCTCCCGAGCTCGACGCAACCACCAGTCCATTGACCGGCAGGTTAGTCAGCGGATCGACCGCGGTACTTGCGTTGATCTGCTTTACAACGTTGGCCGCAATACCGGCGGGCGTCGAATCCGTTGCGGTAATCATGTATGCCACCGACACGTCATTGATGCTTGTGGTGAGCACGTCGCCGGCTGAATACCCTCCGGCGACGGTCGCCTGCCAGGCCACGAATTGGGGCCCGGGCGTATAGAACTCCGTCGCTTCCGCCGCAGGCGGGGCCGGGGATGTCGAGCACGAAAGCGTGAAGGCGCCGGAACCTTGAAACGTGACGATCCCACCCACATTCGACACAGCTACGATTCCGTTCAGCGCAACGGTCCCCTTGACGGCTGCCACGATATTGGCGGCGACCACGGAAACGCCGGCCTCCGTGCCGGTCACGGGATAGTCAACCGTAATTCCGTTGACAGTTGTGTACAGATGATCGCCGGCCGTAATTCCTCCGGCGACAATGGCGCACTGCCACACCGGAACCTGGTTGTTCACGGTCCAGGAGCCCGCGGTAAGCGAACAGGCAAGGTTGAAGGACACTCCGGGTGGAGTGCTTGTTAAGGTGATGCCGCCGGCCGTGCCGGAGGCGATAACGATCGCATTCAGCGCCTTGCCCGTAACCGAATCGACCGTCGCCGTCGCGTTGATCGCCGCCGCGATGTTCGCCATGAGACCGGCCATGGTGGTATCCGCGGCCGCAACCGTGTAGGGCACCGAGACGCTATTGATGGTCGTGATCACGATGTCGTTCGCCGGCGGCACCGCCGACAACGTCGCCGCCTGCGACGCGTTAACCTGCGCCCCCGCGGTGAAGGTCTCCGTACCGCCCGCCGCGACCGAGCAGGTCAACGTCAGGTCGGGGCCAAAGGAAGCCGCCGTCACGGTAATCGCGCCTGCAACGCTGGTCGCTGTGACTACCTGCTTCAGCGGGAGACCGCTGGCAGGGTCGGCGCTGGAAGTGGCGTTGATCGCCGCGGCGATATGCGCGGCCAGGATAGTGATCGAGGTGTCGCTCGCGACCACCGTATAAGGGATCGCAATGGTGTTGATGGTGGTGGTTAAAACATCTCCGGCAGTAATTGTTCCGGCGACAGTTGCCGTCTGCGATGCGAGAACTTGTGCGCCGGCAGAATAAACCGGCGGCGGAGCGGCCGGCGTGACGGAGCAGGTTACGGAGGGTCCGGCGCCCTGGTTGGGAGCCTGAAGCATGACGACACCTCCTTGGGCCGTGGCCGCTACAGCGTATTTCAACGGCAACCCTGAGAACGGATCGGCCGCCACCACCGCATTGATAGTCTTGGCGATGCCGGTCGCGACGTTCGCCGCGGTCTGGTCAGTGGCCGGCACCGTGTACGGGACGGCCACGCCATTGATGAGCGTGGACAATACGTCGCCATTCGTGATCTTTCCGGAAACGGTCGCGCTCTGTTGCGCGCCGATGGTGGAGGGCGCATACGCGGCGGGATCGGCATCCAGCACCATGTCCGGCGTTCCCGACGGATGGTTGGAGAAAAACAGCTGCGCGGCGAGGCCGGGGTTGTTCAGCGCGGTCAGGTCGTTCACGATCGGCGCCGTTGCATCCGCTGCCGCGTGCAGAACGGTGGCGTCGTCAAGCAACGCGTTGGCGAAGCTCGGATCGCTTCCCGCTGCCGCGGTCACCGTGGCCAGAGCTTGTTCCTGGTTACGCTTCCTGATCAGCGCCGGAAGGAAGTTGGCCAGCAGGGTGGTGCGCTTCTGTTCGGCGGGCGCGGTCGAGGTGGCGTAGGCGACGTAGAGCGGTAACAACTCCGGGTAAGTGGTGAAAAAGGGCCCCACCATCTGGCTGTTTGCCGTCGCCAGATCCGTCAGCGCCTGAAGCAGGGCCGGCACATTCTGATTGGCCACGATGGCCGCTTTGATCGCGGCCTGCGTTTGCGGATCAAGCACTCCCGCGAAGCTCAACTGCTTGCGCAGGCTGTCATAGCTGAGCCTGTCCGCGGAGGCGTCGATTACCGGCTGCACCGGCTGCGGTTGCGGTGAGGGGTAGCTGCTGTTGGGATAGTCGATAGTCGAGACCAGCGTATTGTTGAGAAGCCCGAAGAAGAAGTCCGTCGCCGTGTTTCCGTAGACCAGCGCCATCAGGCCGCTGGCGATCGTACCGTCCGGATCGGTCTGGATCGTGAACTGCGCCGCGACCGCCAAAAAAGCCGCCCGCAAAGCGAAGGCCAGGCCCGTAATCGTCTCCAGGTCCGGCGTTGACTTGCCGCTGATGTCCTGATTCCACAGCAGGTACAGAGCCTGGGTTGGCGGCATGCCGGCATTGGAGAGCGCCTGCACCAGCCGAATGAAGCGGATCACGGGCGGATCTGCCGGCGGGGTTGAACCCGGATCCAGGGGGGCGAACGGATCCAGTCCCGTAGCCTGCCGCAGCAGCAGGAACTCCGTGACGCTGATACCGAGCGTGTGCGCCAGCCAGCCCATTCGGAAGATGCTGCTGATATTGGCGAGCGTCAACGGAGTGGAATAGCTGAACTGAAGGCTGTTGGCGATCAGCGTGAATTCGGCGCCGCTCAGGTTGAACGCGGCCCGCAAAACCGGCTCGTGTCCAAAAATGGTTTGCGAAGGATCGGAAAGGAAATCGCCATACCCGTTGTCGGCGAACGGCGGCGGCTGCACGCCGGCAGTATAGGTTCCGGTGGTCAGGGAGGCCGTCATGCTGAAGGCTGCGCCGGAGTTTATTGCCGTCACCGTGATTTGGCCGGCGTTCGCCGCGGCAGATACGATCTGCTTGAGCGGGGTATTGGTGTCGGCATCGACCGTCGTAGTCGAATTGATCGCGTTCGTAATATCGGAGGCAATGGAGGCGGCGGTATCGCCGGCGATCACGGTGTAAGTCACGGTGACCGCGTTTATCGTGGTGGCAAGAACCGCGCCCGGAGCGAACGAACCGGAAACCGTGGCGATCTGAGAGGTGGCGAGCGTGGGAAGGGGCGCATACGTCATCGCGCCTGTTGCGGAAAACGCCAGAGTAAGAGGCGTAGCTGGGTTGGTGGCGGCGAGAGTGACGACGGCGCCGCTGCTCGACCCGTGAAGAATAGTGTTCAGCGGCAATCCCGAGACCGGATCGGGCGTCGTTGTGGCGAGAATTGCCGTTACCATCGCAGCGGCCACCGCGGCCGGAGTGGTCTGGCTGGTGACCGTGAAGGGAACGTTCAGACCATTGATGGTGGTGGTCAGCACGTCGCCCGCGGCAACCGTTCCCCCGACGGTGGCCGAGCCCATCGACCAGGCGCCCGCCGCGCTCATCACAAACGAACACGCCAAAGCCAGCGGAGCGCCTGAGTTGGCGGTGGCGATGGTCACCATCCCGGCCGAACTCGAGGCGGAAAGAAGGCTGTTCAAAGGCGTTCCCGAATATGGGTCGGGCGTGCCATTGTTATTGATCGCGTCCGCCACAGCCGCCGCGATGGTTGCCGGCGAGTCGCCGGGTTGCACGGTGTAGGAATTCGGGATGGTGTTGATGGTCGCGGTCAACACATTGCCCGCGGCGGCTGTGGCGGCTACGGTCGCCGTTTGGGTTAAAGCCGGTATCCCGGAAGTGCTGAAGACCGCCGCGGGTCCGCACTGCAGAACGAAACCGGCTCGAATGGTGACCACGGCGCTCTGGCTGGAGGCGATGATGCGCTGGTTGAGAGCGAGGCCGGTGCTCGGATCGACCGTGGTGGTGGCGTTGATGTTGGCAGCGATTTTGGCCGCGACCGCGGCGGGCGTGTCCCCGGCGCTCACGGTTTGCGAGACCGGCACGGAATTGATCGTGGTGATCAGCTTGTCGCCGGTATTCGGACCGCCGCCGATCGTCGCGATCGGAGCTCCGGGATCTTCCCGCTGGATGGCCGGCCCTCCGAACATCTGCTGATACAGCGCGTTATCGCCCGAGGTTCCGATCGGAGCCCAGCAGGCAAGCAACTGTTGCAGCACCTGGGCGGGGGTCAGAGACAGCTTCTCGATTACCTGATACAGCACCCCGATCCGGAGCAGCGCAATCCGGAAACCCGAGTCGAGAAGAGGAATGTTGACGGTGTCGTTAGTACCGGAAGGCAGGTCGGCCGCCGGGTAAAGCGCCGCCACAAGATCGTCGGTCAGCTCAATCGAGAGTCCCAGTTTTTGCCACAGCCGGATGAAGCGGATCAGCTTGACGAAATCGGCCCCGGTCAGGGGAGTTCCGCCGCTGTACTGAAACTGGAAGGAGGAGCCCGAACATGGATCTGCGCTTCCCCCCGGATCCGCCAGCGTGACGATGCTCGCGATGCGGTTGAAATTGGCCGAATTGAGGACCCATTGAACCACTGCGTCATAATCGGCGGCATAACTCCCTCCGTAGGCTGTTGCGTCCAGGCCGGCGGGCAGCGCGGCCTTGAACGCGGCCGCATTTGAGGGATTGGTGTTCAGCGCTTTCAACGTGGAAAACGGAACGTTCAGACGCTCCAGGCGTTCGATCAGAATGGCGTTGGGATTGATGAACTGAGTTTGGATAATGGAAACCAAATCCGTATAAGACACACCCGTGCGGCGCGAGAAATCCTGAAGCGAGATCGTTTGCAGCGACGCCAGCGCCGCGGCGCTGGTGCCGGCATATCCGTAAAGACCCTGAAGATTAAGCGTGTGGCTTGCATTGCCCAGAGTGCTGTCGGTGAAAACCAGATATTCGTTCCGTGAAATTCCCAGTTGCTCGATCAGAATGTCTCCCACGCCGTAGGCCGTGCCGGTCTGATTGATCGTGGTGGACGTGCCGGTCCGCAGGGCATCCATCACATCGGGGAGCGCCGCGCCCATATTCTGGAACAATCGCCGCAGCTGTGCCAACGACCGGTCGAAAGGCAGCGGCGGAGGGAAGTACGCGCTTTGCAGCGTCGCATAGGCGGCATCGTTGACGAACTGCGGACTCGCCAGCAGCTCCGCCGAGGTGACGGTATCGTCGGTGCTGAATCCCTGAAAATTCGCGATCGATAGTCCGTTCGCGACGTAATATTCCAACGTCTCATTGACGATGTCGATATACGGCAGCGCCGTGTTGGTGTTCTCGCAGGTGAGCGGGAGATACTGCAAATCCGGGCGGCGGCTAAACAGCACGGACTGCGGATTCTGGAAGCCGGGGCTCGGTGAAAGTTGATCGATGTAATGAAGCAGGTCCACCAGATACGCGGCCGGACTCAGAATCGACCGGCAGTCTTCGCACGTGCAGTAATCGAGCGACCCGAACAGGCTTTCCAGCGTCGGGTAGGCGACCACCGGATAAGGCTGGTTAGCGGGAGCCGGTGGAAACGAGGAAATAATCGTCGAGCCGCTGCCCAGCGTCGGCCCCTGCCGCGCTCCGAGGTAGCCCAGGGTGACATTGAGAACGGCGCTGTAAATGTGGCGGGCACGGTCGTACGTCGCAGTCGCCTGGTCCGCTCCCCCGAACTGACCCTGAAACGCGCGCACGAATGCCGCGGAGTCGTAACGGGTGATGGAGTACGCCGAGTCGAGGTTGTTCTGCAACAACACGGACATGGTCTGGTCGTCGGCGCTCAATTGATATACCCGCTGCAGCCGCTTGACCTCATTCACCACCGCCGGCGCGACGCCGGCTATCTTGTTGCGGGCAATGAACGCCTCGACCGGCTCTGCGCCGATCGTGAAAGTACTGTAGTTCTGATTCAGGAACGTCGAGACCGATGCGGCTACCGCCGCGGAGTCGGAAACCTTGAAGATTCCGCGTTTCACCTGATCGGCCGCGACGGCCGTCGGATACACCAGCCGCACCTGCGCCGCCAGCAATTGCGAGTAATTGGCCGCGCTTTGGCCCGGAATCTGCGGAGGCACGGAGTTGCCGATAAGCGGCGTCCATTTCGCCGCGTCGTAGTAGCCAAGCGTCACCAGATCCAGTGGCGCCGCCAAAGTGGGTTCGCCGGTGTGCAACGCCTGCACCAGCGGGGCGTTGTTCAGCGCCATGTACTGCAGCTGGCCGTCGAGCTGCAGCCGCGCGGTGAGCGGCGCCCCAAAGGCCTTGGTTGCGTTGGCCCAAAAAGTGGTCGGATCGGCGCTGTATTGGGTGGAAAGCTGCGCAAATGTGGCCTGCTGGTCCGCCGAAAGAGTGCTGGCGGTGAGCATCGCGCCCAGAGTGGAAACGCCGGTAACCGGCGCCGCGGTCAATAGATTTGTCGCGGCCAGCGTTTGATACGTCTGCACCGCAGTGGATAACTGACTGGACAAGGACTGTGGGATTACTCCTTGGGTGATGGCCTGCTGCCAGATCGACTGGACCGCTGGCGCCGACGTGCGGAACAAGCTGCCGGGGTCGGCCGGCAGGCCGGAGCGAAAGAGTGCGTAATAAAACGGTGAAGCCAGACTGACCGTCTGCGGCGGGGCGGCCGCGGGAGGCGCGGGGGCGGATGCGGGAGGCGCCGGGGCGGCCGGAACGGGAGCAACAACGGCCGGAGTTCCTGCAACGGGGAGAGGATGCGCCTCAGCCGCGACTGCCGACGCGCCGGGAGTTCCCGCAGCAGGGGGTGCCGGCGGAGCCGGCGCCGTCATCTGAGAAAACTGGTCGGCCAGAGCCGCCAACGCTACTGCGCGCGCATCCCAGCCGGATTTGTTGGCCAAAAACGTGACGTCCTGCTGCGTTGCGTTTTCCTGCAACGCGCTGAGCGAGCCCTGGTAAAGCGGCGACAGGGTCGCGGTGAGTGATTCGTATTCGCTGGGTAGCGCTGTCGTGGCAGGCGGCAACGCGACATTCAGCGTCACCGTCTGGGGGGCATTGTAGGCCACGCCGGACGCGGCCAAAAATGTCGTGCCGGTCAATACGCGAACCTGGAGATCGGGTTGGGTTTTGTTCCTTGCCCTCAGGCTCGCGGCTGAAATCACAACGCTGATTCTGTAAGCGCCGCCGGGGCCCGTTGTGCCGATCGTCCCCGGCTTTCCGAAGGGAAGGTAGAAATCGGCGCCAACGTTCTTGTCGACCAATTGAAGCGCCAGTCCGGCGACGCTTGCGCTCACCGGACTGGTTACAAAGCCCTGCACAACATACGTGCTTTCAATAACGACGGCGGTTAATGCGGCTGCAGTGCCGGTATCGACAATTCCCGTGGATGGCAGCCCTTGAGCGGTCTGAAAATGTTGCACAGCGGCTAAGGTCCCGGCTTCGAAGCTGGAGGCTGTTTGCTCCGCCGCGGGTACCACGTAGGAGAGTTGCGCCAACTGCGATTGCAGTTCGGCGACGTCGCTTCCGGTGAGGCCTTGCTGAAGATTGCGTCCTTGTAGGTTCATGGCCGTCCCTTTGTAACTCTTCAATCCGGATTAAGGTTTGTTCGATGGAACTGCTTCAAAAATCCCTTCGCCGGGCTTTGCAATGTTGTTCGGCGAGAGCACCGCGCTGTAACGTCTCAAGTCGCCGCCCAAGAGCCGCTCGGTTCGGCCTCGATAGAGCCAGCGGCGCGGGAGATTCTCCAAACCCTGCCGACGGCGGTCTTTACCACAGGCTCACCGCCTTCTTGTACGCGGCAACCGCAAGCGCCGCCGGGGTCGATGCCACCGTGACGACGCCTCCGACGACAAAACTCGTTGTATCACCAACTCCCACCTTCTTGAGGCCTTCATACGCGGACGTTCCCCAGGATGACGAGACATCGCTGACATTGAGCTTGTGCTCGAGATATTGGCCCCCGAGCACTCCGGCTCCGGCCGCAATCGCGACAGGGTTCTCCGAGGCGAGAAGGGCGTTTCCGGCCAACCCTATTCCAGCGTCCACTCGCTGGTCAGTGGTCTTCGCAGTTGCAAGATCCACCACGGACAACGCGACTCCCGCCACGCCCGCGGCCCTGCCAAGTACTTTGATCGCGGGGGCCAACGGCTTGAGCGCCTTCGCAACCGGCGCGACGGCTTTGGCCACCCTAGTGACAACCGGAAGGGCCTTAGCAACGGCTGTACCCTCCTCAACCGCGGCGACCTCCTGGCGAACCGCCGTCAGGGTACGCGGATCAAAACCTGCTTTCTTAAGGGCATCCGCCACGATCTTCGCTTCGGGAGTTGCCCCGCGTGCGATTCTTCCTCGTATCGACTTGTTCAGGGCGTTGGCCAAATCTCGCGGGCCCCGGTTGAGGTTCTTTATCGCCCCGAGCGCCGTATCGGTGATTTGCTCAAGCTCCTTCACTTCGGCGAACGTCCTGGTCATCAAACTGTTGGCCGCGGCCTGAAACTCCTTTTCCCCTTTCGCCGCTTCCTCGATCAGTGAGATCTGCTGCCGCGCGGGAATTTGATGGCTCGCAACTCCCGCGTTCTTTGTGAATTGATTGGTAATCGAATCCAGAAACTGCTTGTTGGCAGGACTGCTCCACGACCCGGCGTTCGCGATCGCGGTGATCTCGTCGACGTTCAGGGAGATTCCGGCACTGCGGAGCCCCTGCCCGATTGCGGTGAACGAGAGTCCACCCGTTGCTAGGCTGGAAACCGCGGAGAGGACGCCGAGGCCGGTCGCGACGTTTCGATTGGCATGGTCACCGTTCTCCGGAGTTGTCCCGCTGGGGTCGTGGAGCACGATAGGAGAATTCCGCGCGTAGTCGTAGAGATTAGTGCCGCCGTTTATCCCCATCGGGTCGCACGCGGTCCAGCGTCCCAGCCAGGGCAAGTAGTAACGAGCACCGTGATAGTACAAATCGTTCTCAGCGTCCCGCTCTTTGCCCGTATATCGATAGCGCTTGGTAGTATCGGTCTGATTCCGCACGGCCTGGTAAGATGTGCTGCCGTAAGGAAAATACTCTTCGTATGAAATGATCTGAGCCTGGCCGTCCAGCTCGAGCGCCGCAGACTCGACGTGGTTCGTAAATTGGTATCGGATCAATTGCGCCAGACCTGGGTCCGTACCCGCCGTACGCGTCTCGATCATCGCCACCCGGCGAGCACCATCCATCGCGTGCAGCGTCTCTCGCTGAAGCGTCACCGTCGCACCGTCCGCCGCGAACTCCCGATAAATCTCCACCGGGCCCAGGTAAATCCGTTGCGACTGGCGCGCAGCGGTCTGGCCGTCCGTAATTTTCGAAATCCGCTGGCTGTCCGTGGTTTTCGAAATCCGCTGGCCGTCCGCGTCGTAGACATAGAACGTCGTGACCGGCGTACCACTGTTCACCACCTGCCGAGTCGTCGATCGCAGCCGATCCTGCTCATCCCATATAAGCGCGGGAAGGTGCGGCATCCGCGTCATGTTCCCGTGCGGGTCGTAGCTGTATGTGGCCGAGTACGGACCAGCCACGGGATCGCCTGGCAGGCTCGTCGTCGACAGGCGATTGCCGGTTTCGGCAGAGGTGATCTGCGACTGTTCCTTATAGGTGTATGAGCGCGTCCAGCCGCCCGAACTCACCCGGTGCGCCATCGCGAGCAGGTTCCCGACGGGGTCGTACCCGTAGGTTTCGGTGTAATTTCCCATTGCGAAACCGTCGCCGGGCTGCGGCAAACTGGTTCGGAACGAATCATCGTTTGTGACTTGTTGGGGCGCCGACAGCACGTCCGCGTTTTGCCCTAGATGTTCGCGGCCGGCGGCGCGTATCAGCCGGTACAGCGGATCGTAGGTGTAGTCGCCCGAAGGGTCAACACGTTGATTGTTGAAGTAGATGACATCCTGCGTGTCCGCCGTGTCTCGAATGCGAGTTACGTTACCGACCGGGTCGTAGTAGTAAAACAGGTTCTGAACGTTCTGTTGGTCAGCGGCGAAGCTGTTCGGCCGATTGGTCGCCAGGTTCGTCAGCCGGAAGGTTTGCGGATCGTACGAGTACGTGGTCACAGTTTGGTTGCCCAGGGTAATGTCGATCCGCTGACCCCGCGCGTTGTAATCTATTCTCACAACTGCGTGGAGCCCAGCCGTGGACGGGCTGAGCAACGCGACAGGCGCCCCTAGCTGCTGCAGCCACACGTCCAGCCGATCGATCTGACTCGCTTCGTTGAAAGACGGCTGGATCACGTTCGGGCTCATCGTGGCGCTGTGCGGCGTAACTGTCTGAATCGGCCGGTTCAGCGCGTCAAACAATGTGTTGGTTTCGAAGCGATCTGAGGTCACCAGCAGCGGAGCGGACGCGGCATCCAGAGACGCCGCGTCCGTCAGGTTCGCGAGCGGGGACCAGTCCACGGATTGGTGATACGAAATGGCAAGCTGCCTCGCACTGACCACGAGGTTGCTGGTGTAATCGTATTGTTCCTGAATAGCGACGCCGCCAGTGTCGTATTGCCGGAACAGACGGCCGCATAGATTCGAAGACACAAGCCCTTCGCCGTAAACCGAACGTTCAATCAGGATTTCTGCCGCGCCGTTGCTGCTGACGTAAAGGTGAGTGGCGCGGTGCCCCGCATCGTACAAATTGCGGAACGCGTTTCCCCGCGCGTCCCATGTGCGAATCTGATTGGCAAAAATGTTGACCAGGGATCGGCGGGCGCCCCCATCCACTCCGACATGGTAGGGCTGGTTGCCCGCCATGTCGGTCCCGGCGATATATTGCGGGGCGCGAAAGACGTTCTCAATCACCCGACGGCCCAGCGCGTCAAACACCGCCAGCGGCTTGCCCTCGCAGTCGAGCGCGATCCGGCTCGCGTAGCGCAGACCGCCGCCGTTGTCTGTCACTTTCAGACATATATGCCCTGCCGCCGCCAAATGCTCCACTCCCGCCGTGGCCGCGTGAGCTTCGGTCTTTTGCGCGGCGTCTTTTTGCGCGGCTTGATCGGCTGGAGTGGCGCCATATGCACCGCCGATCCGCAAATCGTGCCAGGACACAAACGGCGCCTTTCCCAGCAGACGCAGGAAATGGTCCCCAACGTCGAGATCCGTACGAGGATCGGAAATCAGTACGGTGTCGTTTCCGTCCCAGGCCTCCTGGCGCCAGCCGTCGAAGACGGTTTTCTCCCAAGTATTGTCCGGGTGAAGCGAAGCAACCTGACGGCCCTGTGGATCATAGAACAGAACGCTGCTCACTCCGTTGATCGCGGCAAACTCGAACGCGTTCGTTGCCGAGAAAAATGGCTCATATTTCCGGATCGCCTTGCCCTTGTTATTGAAGATCGTCCAGCCCGACCCGACCCAGCGCGGCGTCACCGCGGGGCCGCCCTCGGTTAAGGGCCCTGGCGCCGCTTGCCCCTTGCTCTGAACCTCGCGAGCGAATCCGTCCGAATAGGTGAACTTGTGTTGGTACAGCGTCGTCTGCCCCGGCGACAGATCCGATACATGAGTCTCGCGGGCCAGAGTATAAAGCGTCGGGGGTTTTATTCCCGTGCGGTAAAAGGCGTCGACATCATATACGATCCGGGATGTCGCGCCGGCTAAAATTGCACCCGGATTTCCCAGCGGATTATTCATCGTAGCGAGAATTGTGGCGTCGTCCAGATCGGCGACAAACCCCGCCAGCGAATCGCCCAGGCTCTCCGTGACCTTGCCCATCACAGCCGTACCGACCATCATCCCCAGAAGATCGAAGGCGACTTGTCCGCGATTGCCGTTCGAATCCGTCACCTGAACCGACTGGAGCACGCGGTAATCGTTCAGCGCACTGGTTACGTTCCCGACCGCATCCGTCGCGGTCGCGCCCAGCAGATCGTAAACGTCGTAAGTAACTCGCGTGATACCGCCAAGCGGATCCACGGCTCGCCAGGGAAGAAAAAAATTCTCCTGCGCCGTGGCCAACTCCTGCGCCGGCGTATCCGTGTCGCCTGGCGAAAGATAAACCCGCCCTTCCGGAATCCACCATACCGTGTCGCCGGGCAGTTGCACATAGCCGCCCTCGGCTAGCATCGCGTCCGTGACCAAGCCGGCGAATACTGTCGTGAGCAGCCCGGGCGTCAGCGCCGCACGATACGATTCGCCGGACACCGCCAGCGATTGCAGCTGGCCAGGCTGAAGCAAGGTGGTCAAATCGTCACTACGGTAGAGCGTCAATGATCGGTGGACGATCCGGCGCGTCGGCGTCGCTGCGGGCGTTCCGGCACCGTCCACATCGGACGCAGGGATGGCTTCATAAGGAATATCGTGCGTACCGTCCCACATCGATTTCCAGATCGCATCAAGCTCGTCGAAGCCAAATAGGTTAGTAGCGCCGGGAATATGCGCTGCCGGAGCGATCCCGGTGATCTCGGCCGCAATTGTTGCGTAAGGCAGCGGCTCGCGGTAAACGTCCGCCACATCGATACCGTTGGTGAATTCGTGCCTGGTCGAGAGAACGCTTAGCCGCCCCTGGTCGTATGCCAGCATGCTTTGCGTTTGAGCCGAAAGCGTTGGCTCCGGCGGCGCATAACCGGTGCGGCGCGGATAGCCGACGGACACGCTCCGTAGCACATTGCCGAACGAATCCACCTCGAGCGTAAATTCGTGAGTAACACGTGGATCGGCCGGATTCCTCTCGTAGTGAAAGGAGATCGACTCGCGCGGATGCGCGAAGAATACAGCGTGCTGGTTCAAGCCGATCGGCTGCAGGAACTCGATGGTGAAATTCTGCTCCGTCACCGCATATGGATTTCCTTCCACGAACGAACCGTCCTGGGCGTACACCTCGCTGCGAAGCATGTGCCCTTTGAGCGACCGGTATGCTTCACGCATCTCGTATGGATTCACGCCCGGAGGGATCACGGTATCCGGCAGCAACATCGGCGCCGGCTGCTCTCCGCGGAGCGCGGGCTCGATCCAATATTCGCCGGCATACTGCTGCGACACGGCGATCGCATCCTCGAACGCTCCCGTGTGAAACCACGTACGGGTGAGCATCGGCGGCGTCCACGATTGTTGGTTCCAATTAGCGGCATCGCCTTCAGAAAAGGCTGTGTCGGTTCGATATTCCTCCGTGTCCCACTGATCCACCCGTCCGAATCCGCGGAACTCACGCTCATATCCATCGAAGTAACCGTGGTGGTAGCAATAGCGGGTCACCAGCCGGCTGCGCCCGATCCAGTCGAACACTTCGACTCGCTTCACCACCTGCACCGGGAACGGCAAACGCGTGACCCACGGCTGCCCCGCATTCTTGTCCGCGACATAAAATTGCGTTGAAGGAGCGTACGTGACCCGCGTCTCCGATCCCAGATTGTTCCGCGCCAGCGTCAGCAGATGCGGCTTCATCCCGCCCATCAGATCCACGTAACGCAGCGCGCGACCCGCCTCCCCTGGCAGCGGCGACGACCAAACCAGACAAGCTGTCCCTGTTCCGAGCAGGTCAGTGACCTGCACATTGCTCAGCTTGTCGGCAGTGGGGAATACAGCAATCCGGTTCGACGCCGACCAGGCGTTGCCGGACTGGTTGAAGCACACTTCAACTCCTTCGCCGCCGATATACACCAGATCCGCCGTCCCCGACCCATCCACGTCCGCCAGCCGGATGCGCTGCGGATCAAAGCGATCCTCGTCGATGAAGCGCGGGGCGCGATCCATACTCACCCGGGTCCCGAACCGCCCATATCCCAGATTCGGCCAGTACGATACCTCGCCGTTGCGCACCCGCACGATGTCGCTCAGGCCATCGCCGGTCATGTCGGCCAGGAACATTGTTTCCGTTCCGTCGGCCATCACCACCTTCGGTCCCCGGTCCTCGTCCCACGGGGTCCGCGTCAACAGCGCTTCGCCGTACCCGCTTTCCCCGAGCGACGGATAGAGCGTGTACACTCCGTCCTCGGTAATGAAAACGTCGGTCAGCCCATCGCCAGTCAAATCGACGAACTTGACGTTCGGATCGGACCAATCTATGTCAGGCCAGGATTGGAATGCCTGAAATGGTTCCCAGTTCTCGTTTGGTGTGCGCTCGAAGAATCCCGGAGCGGGCCGCTGGAAGTCGACCACATCGAGCCTTCCCCCGCCGGAAAGATCCATCAGATGCTGGCCGGCCAGCCTGGAGCGCGACGGCAGGAGCGCCACCGTCTGCAGCGGCCCGAACTCTACTGTTGTTTCTAAACTGCCATCGGGCTGCGGGACCCGATTCGCCGGACTGAGATTGGGTTTGTATCCCCACCCATCGCCCCAGTCAGCCAGCACCCCCGGCGTCCCCTCGCCATCCAGATCGATCCATTGAAATCGCGTGCCATCGATGCCTTCGGGAAGATTTCGAAGGCTGTCGGGATCGGCCGTCTCCACCTCTTGTTGAATTTGCGGCTGGCTGTATTCGAATTCCACGGGCGGTAGAGATCGGCTGGTATAAGCCGTTCCGTCCAGCCGGTATCCGGTTTGCGTCGCTGATACGAGAAATGTGTAGATCGGATTAAGAGGGTTGAAGGCCGTTTGCTGATCCGAGTAGAGGAAGTCGGTGGAGCGCACCAGGCAATCGGCGCCCACTCCCGCTTCCTGCGGAAAGTTATTGAAGTACAGGATCCGCCGCACCCGGCGATAGGTCCGTACCTCGAACGTGGCGCGATACGCGGAGAAAGGATCCGGTCGAACGGGCCAGCCTGGACCGGGTTGTGGGGATGGGGAACCGCCCCCATGATCTTCGTAATCAAGCACGACTTTGAACAACCAGTCGGTTGGCACAGGTTTTTCCTGGCCAGCCTCATTCCATACCGGAAGATAAGGGTTCGTGTTGCCGTAGCACACCAGGGAGAGGTACCGCTGCGTCGCGCGCACCCCGCTGGTGCGATTGGCTTCGCTCGATTGCGAGAGATCAATTCCCTGATCGTCCTCCGCGACGTGGCTATACGTGACGGCGTTTCCCTTGTCGTCCCAGCTCCGGCAAATCGACCAGGAGAATATCTTCCTTGGATCGGCCGGATCGGCGATCGAACTTAGGTTGTCGTACCCGTAAAGTGTGGTGACATTTGAGGTCGAAATGGTCCGCCAGTGGCTGATACCCGTGGCCACGTTCACCCATCGCTCAATTCGGGAGAACAAGCCTTCGATCCGCGGCCGGTAAGTGTGAATATCGTAGTTGATACCGAACACGGTTCGCGAAGAATGAACCCGCGCGCCCTTGACGTCAAGAATCGGAACCAGGTCTTCGGCCCCCGCCAGGATGAACACGTCGGATTCGTCCCCATCGCAATACTGGGGCAACCCCTTGTCTGTCTTGCGAACTATGGCCGGCACCGACAGCTTCCAGCCGAATCCGAATGGACCGTTTCCCGAACCCGAATCGTAGCTCAGCTCCAGCGCCGGCGTATACTCGCTTCGCCCTGGGCTCAGGGTCAGGGGGATGGCCATCTCCGCGGTGCCGGTTGCCGCGTTGACCGAAAACTTCTCGCCGATGCCGTGAATCGCTCCACCACCATGCTTAAGAGCTATGTGCGGAAGCGGATCGGCGTGCTTCGGTTTCTTCTGATCATGCTTGGCGTAGGCACCGTTATCGGCATGGGCTTCTGCCGAATGAGACTCCGGAGTCTTTGGGGAACTCTCTGGATAGGCGTGTTTGCGATCTCGAGTATCCGCTCGGCTTGCCGGATCGGAATCCATCGGCAGGACCTCCATTCTCATGGCTCATCGCGAGAACCCTCATGCATGGGTCTTTCGGAAGTATGTACTTTGTCAGTCATTCGAACTGCAACCACACCCACTGCAAAACCCTGCTCACCCCGCAAGTGCTTAAGCCAGCAAATTAGAACGATCAGGCAACTTACTTGTAATAGTGATGGAAGAGCGCAAAACATTTCAGCAAACCCTACGACACTGCTCTCAAAGAGCAGCGCAGTTGGACCAGCTTTGCACGAGGATGGGCTTGTTGACCGGATCCTGATCGGCCCAGCCAATAAAGGCGGCGATGGACGTGGCGACGCCGGTGATAGTGGGAACGCCGCTGGACAACTCATCGATATTAACAGCGGGGTACGTAAATGCAGACATAGTGGGCCCTCCTTGCCTAGGCGTGCATGCCCAGTGAGCAGCAGAAAGACACAAGCGGGCCTGAACAGAGAACCGGTGGTTCGGCTCCGCCGCGGACGTATTGAAGCAATCTGAGATCGTGCAGCGCAAGCGAACGCGCCCTCCGAGGGAGGGAAGGAAGCCGCGCGGGTGACCGAAAACGCAATGGAACCGGTGGCGGGTTTGTTTCTTGGAGAAGGCGCAGTGCCTGCTCCGCGTCTTTAGACCAACATCCTGATGGTGACAGAGAGACCAAATCCGTTACGTTTGCCCTAGGTAGCTCTAGGGCCCGTGGCTTTCTGCCGTGCCAGTCCGCGCATTCGCGCAGAAGGAAAAAGAGAATGTGAGTGGCAGGGTATCTCCGGGTGGCAGATTTGTCTATGAAATTTTTCGGAAAAGTAACGGTGCGAGATAAAAGGCCACGTAGTTTTCAGGCCTAACGGTCTGTTGCAATAGGTTTGCGCGTGATCTACGTCTTCAGTTTGCCGTCAGGTTTCTGTCCTGGGTAAACCCAAGTGATCCCGCTGTTCGCTAAGAATCGGGCTCGGCTGAGCAGAAGAACGATCTCAACGACGCAGAAGTGCGGTCCGCCTATCTCTGCTCGCGTCTATAGACTTGATCAGCCACTGACTTTATGGATCCGACAATATCACGTCCCTTCGACGTGATGTCGAGTTCATTCGATTCAAGGAGTACATGGATAAGCCCCATTTTTTCAAGACGCTGGGCGCGCTCAAGGAGCGTAGAACGTGCAGGTTCATCGATGGCATTCTCGTAATTGGAAATCAGAGTGCCTGGCTTCTCATACACAGCGAAGAGTAGTCGATAGTCGTTACCGCTTAGCTGCGGCTTCTCACTTTCTTTGCTGCCGGAACCCCTTCCCCACTCGACTCCTGTCAGCGGGTAGAGTTCTGCTTGAAATATGCTTGCCCATGCAGGCTTGTCCTCTAGTGACTCCAGAATCCTTCTGCCTCTATTACTGATTCTATACATGACGGATGTAACGTCATTTCTTTCAGCTAGGCCTTCCAGATAAAGACATAGCAACTGGTAATTTACCGCTCTGTTCCAACCTCGTCCGATTTGCTGATCGGCATCTTCTGGCGCTCCATTAAAGACCGCCATGCCTCGTACGTAGAATCCGGGCAGAACCCATTTACCCGTGTCTCGGTAAAGATATCTGAGCAATAGCACGAGATCTCCAGTCAGGTTGGTTGGCTCTCCCCATTCATGCAGTATTGCCGTCTCGATCGCAAAACATGCGGGACCAAGGACTGCTTGAACATTTGGCTCGCGCTCCAATCGGGCGGCGTCGTACGTAGCACCTGCTAGTCCAGCAAGATCCGTGGGTAGGTGAAGTGGAGACAGCGACTTGTCTGGGAACACCATGAATACGCGCTTGCGCCCGAGTCGGCTGATAAATAGTCCAAATTCGAACAGCACATTATCACGCACTGCCATGAATTGCTGCTCACGCAATCGCACCAGATCATCGGCAGAGAAGACAAATGCGCCGAAGTCGGAATCGCTGGCCTTTTCGCTGAGCACATCTAGCGTCATAGTGCCCGGCGAAAAGACTCCCTGATCCCACACCGTAACATCGGCGACGTGCTGGAGGTTGGCTTGAACAGCAAGCGCCAGCCGCTTACTTTCTCTTGAACTAGCGACGAACAGCGCTGGCTTCATGTGAGACCTCCGTAGGCGTTATGTCCAGTGTCCAAATTGCATGCCAATCAAATCTGCCCTGTCCTAGCTTTGGCATTATCTCCTGCCGGACGGGCACTGCGTCAGATGTAATCCGAAAGGTTTGAATAGGCCAACATCCAGCACTCGCCACACGTTGCCGAAGTCAGGACCCATATGATGAGTATTCTGTCAGGGACAGTGAGTGCAGGTATTCTTTGATGCTGCACTAGCATGTATGAGAAGATCAAGGTGTCTTCACCGGCCAAGTCAGCTTTGACTCACGCCCCCACTAGGGAGCACTCATGCCCCTCCATGATCGATCTATGGCAGATCGATTGATTTCGCTTGCCGAAGAGCGCTTTGACATGATCCAAAAACATTTTGAGCGGCTGGCGTGAGTCCTAAAGCTTTTATCGGACTGACTACGATTGATCGATAACACGCTGCGCTGTATGACGGCGGATTTGGGCAAGCCAGTTGAAAGAAATCTTCAAACGCTTACCGATCTTCAAAAGCAGGGTTCAACGCAGCGAACTTGAGGCCGAAAGTGAAGAGTAAAAATAGATGCGAAGCGGTCTAGTTCGTTAGAAGTCCCTCCAAGAATCTTGGACCTGCACGAAGCGTTCCAAGATTTACGTTATGCTAGGCGAGTTGTTTTGCCTTCATGATTTGGCGTCCCTAACCACTTCAAGTTTGAACCATTTCACGGGAAATATGACCAAGGCTGAGGCTCTTATTCCAAAATCTCTCTTATTGCCAATGATTTACCGGCAACGAGCCCCGCCGAAGCATTTCCCCGAGGTGAACCACCACATCCCAAATGTAGGGGAAGAGGCTGTCTCCGTTCTGGAATATTGGACATAGTTGCCTTGGGGCAAGCGACGAGGCAGGACCACGGAAGTGGAACCGCAAGTGTGGAATCTGACTTGCATCCGCAACCCACGGGATTTTATGAATTGTAACAATTTTGTTATGGAGTAGTGGCTGAAAGGTTAACTGCAGCGTGTTGCAAGGTACCTGCTTAGTGCGTTTTTGAGGTCGAAGCAGGTTCACGTGGCTTTAGCACGTATGAGACATCAGCTCTGAACGTTTGATCCCAAATCGATTGTGAGTCGCTTATGCCATCAGTTACCGAGGTCAGGCGCCCTGCACAAATTGGAAATCTGATAACCAAGAGTCGGGGCCAACCCGATGGGATTGTTATTGTGTTCGGAACTGGCGTAAACATTCAGGCCAGCTTGATCGAAAAGCAGGGCCCGGACGACGACTGGGCCGGCCTTCTTGGTCGCATTGCAGCCGAGATCGGGCTGACGGAGCAAGAACGGGGGCGCCTTCCGTCTTCTTTTCTGTCGCGTTGGGAGTGCCTACTGACTGGCTTAGCGTGTGCTCGCGGGATAGAACCGTTCCAGGCTGAGAATTACTTGCAGATGCGAATAGTCAAAGGCTTGCGCATCATCGAACAACGCACGCATGCATATACGCTTTATAAGGAAATCGCAGCCTCCGGGCTCTCTGATCTAATCTCTCTGAACTTCGATCGGCGCACGGCGCTTGCGCTGGATTCCGGGAAATTCATTTCGGGTCCGGACAAACCCGACCAGGGCCCTTCAGCGCAAACTTTGTATCGCCATGATCTGATTGCCCATGGAAATTTTGTAACTCGCATCTGGTATCCTCACGGCGACACAAGACGTGCGGACACGCTCAAACTCGGCGTAAGGCGTTACGGATTCCATCTCGGGCTTTTGCGCGAATATTTCGGATACTCCGCAGAAGACTGGCGCGTGTTTGTACCATGGAAGGAGGCTTCTGATGAGGAAGACGAACCTCTTGTCGATGACGAGAACGAGAAGCCCAATCATCCTTGCTGGGTCACAGCGTTCCTAGGCCGTCCCTTGTTGTTTGTAGGCTGCGGTCTGGGCGCAGATGAGTGGTCTCTGTGGTGGTTGTTGAGATATCGGTCGAGGCAACACCGAGTTCCACCAGCCTACTTTGTTCACGTGGGGAATCCCCCCACCAACGTGGTTTCACTTGGACCAACAGTTGGACTACAACCTGTGTCCTTCAGGTCTCATGATGAAGTGTGGGGGATCATAAGGCAGGCTATCGCATGACACCAGACCGGCAGCAGGTCGAGTCCCTTGCACGCTGTCTCAATGCCCGAGACGACGCAGGCCGGCGTCAGGCAGTTCCGGTCTTCGGCCATGGCCTGAATATTCAGGCGTTTAAGGAAGCTCGGGGCGGCCAGAAGGAACCTTGGACTGCAACCCTGGATGGAATCATGCGCGAGCTGCAACGACTCGATCGCGACAGGCTGGCACGCGTGCCGAGATCCGACCAAGGCATTTACGACGAGATGCATTATTGCTTCGCAAAGGGCGACAAACGCAAGGACGCTCCGAACCGATTTCTCAAACGCCTCGCTCGCGATCTTAAGCTCCAAAGCAGAGATGGTCTCACTGGCAAGCTATATGTGGATTTACAGGCATCTGAGTTTCGACACATCCTTACCACTTGTATCGACGACACATTTGCGCTCGCGATCGGAGCATCCAGACGGACCCCGCCGGGGGTATTTTACGAGTCAGAACTTTATCGGAAAAGTGTCTTTCGACTCGGCGGCTCCGCTCTCCCGACGGATATCTGGCAAATCAACGGGTCGATTGGAGCGCCGCAGGGGGTCCGGTTAGGAACGTTCTCACACGCGGCGATTATTGCGGAATTGGAATCACAGCGAATACGTCTGATGTACGCATGGCGTCGCGGTTCCGGAAGATTGATGCTTCCGGCGGATTTTGCCAAGCTCAGTGGGCCCTTTGCTTTCAATTGGTTCAAGCAGTTTATGGTTTTTCCGCTCGTTTTCATTGGCACGAGCTTAGATTTCAGCGACTGGACGATGTGGTGGCTTCTTCACCAGCGCGCTCGCATCTTCACGGTCTTCGCACCCAAGGACCGGCCCCCTACTTTTGTCCTTACCGCGTCCAAGGAACCTCATGCGCATCTCGAAGGCAGCCCAGCAGGCATCAATAAGATCGAGTTCGAAACTTTTGATGAACTCTGGTCTACAGTGCGAAGGCTTCTACGTAACGCCTAGGAAAGCAGTCCAGCTCCGAAGCTAACCACCACCGCACCTTCGATGGTTCTTTTGGCCCCATCCGAACTCCAGCCGGGACACATTTCAAGCTGAATCAATTCCGAAAGAAAAAAGTGCATTTGAACTAGCTGGTACTCAGACGGGCCAGTCAGCGCCGGCCAAATCTCCGACGGTTCGACGATGCGTAAGCGTACGAAATTCCCCACTTGAGCAGGTAGGGATAGTGTGTTTTAAGTGCCCACTTATTTTTAGTGGACACTTGTTGTGTGTACTTTTAGGCGGCTTTCGAAGGATCGTTCTGAAGTGAGGGCGCTAGATTCCAGGGCAGCAGCTGCTGGATCTGATTGATGGGGTGCTCGGGGAGCTTAGCCAGCACAGTACGGAGATAGAGCGCCGGGTCAAGTCCGTTGAGTTTAGCCGTGCCGATCAGGCTGTACAGAGTTGCGGCCCGTTGTCCGCCGGACATCAGATCCCATGAAGAGATAGTTCTTACGCCCCAGCACGACAGCGCGCAAGGAGCGTTCCGCTGCGCTGTTATCAATTTCCAGCAGCCCATCGTCGACGTAGCGGTTCAAAGCACGCCAGTGGGAAAGCGCGTAGCGGATGGCGGCTGCCGTCTCGCTCTTGGTGGACAGGGAGCGCAGCGCCTTCTCCATCCAGTGCCTGAGACTGTCCAGTAGCGGCCGGGCACGCGCCTGGCGTACTGAGCAGCGATGCTCGGCCGGCTTGCCGCGAATCTCTTCCTCGATTCCGTACAGTGCTCCGATGCGCAGCATCGCTTCGGTAGTCGTGGGCGATGCATGAGCCAGGTGAACGTCGTAGAACTTACGCCTGGCGTGAGCCCAACAGGCGACTTCATAGATGGCGCCTGCGCCATAGAGATGATGGAAGCCTGAGTAGGCGTCGGCCTGCAGCGCACCGCGGAAGTCCTTCAGATGCTGGCGCGGATGTTCGCCCTTGCGATCCTGGGAATAAGCGAACCACACTGCAGGTGCGGTCTGATATCCGGCAGGCCGATCGTCCCGCACATAGGTCCACAGCCTGGCTGTCTTGGTCTTGCCCCTGCCGGGAGCCAGCACCGGAACCGGCGTATCATCGGCGTGTATTTTCGACCCTGCCATGAGGTGCCTTCTGATCTGATCGACCAGTGGGGCGAGCAACTCACTGGCCGCGCCTATGCGAGCCAGCCCAAGTAACGAGGTGCGACGGCATGTTCTACCAGTACGACTCTCTGCGTGACCTCGACCGGTTTCTCGCGTCGCAACAACAACGCGATGAACTCGCCGGGCGCAAAGCATCGGGTCAAGAAATCATGCGCCATCTGGATTGATCTGCGGTACTCAAGCGGGTTCATGGTCCACCTCGTAAATCGTCTCCAAAAGGAATCGTTTTGCGCTTCGGTCGTAGCCCTTCAATGCCAACACCTCACGGATGACTCTTCGCCCGCGTTGACGCTCGGCATGGACGATGAATTCGACGGCCTCGCCTATCTCCGCTTCGACATCGGACAGCGCCGCTTGCGCGTGGGAGCGCATCACCAGGTTGGCAAAACGGGTGAGCGCTCTTGCCGCGGAGTGGGCGTGGATCGTTGCCAGAGAGCCGTCATGCCCTGTGTTGAAGGAGTCGAGCAATGTTCGTGCCTCTATGCCCCGCACTTCGCCCAGGATGATGCGGTCCGGCCTCCAACGGAGAGCCGACTTCAAAAGGTCGTCGAAAGAAATCGCGGCTTTGAACGTATCGGCCTGACATTCGACTGCCAGGACATTCGGCTTGCGGATGCGAAGCTCCGAGGTGTCCTCGATGACGACGATGCGCTCATGCTCGGGAATCGCCTGGGCCAGAATTTGAAGGAGAGTCGTTTTCCCACTCCCGGTTCCCCCGCTTATGAGTAGCGTCTTTCCGCTGCGAATCTGCGCCTCAAGAAAATCCGCAAGTGCCCGCGTTAGCGTCCCGCGATCGATGAGGTCGTCGATAGTGTATCGACGGCTCGTGAACTTTCGAATCGTCAGGGCCGGAGCGGGGCGCACGACCGGTGGAATGACCGCCGCCAAGCGGCTTCCGTCGGGGAGCTGCGCGTGCAGAACGGGGTTGTCCTCGTCAAGTCGCTTTCCCAGTTGGTTACGGGAGTCGCCCGAATCCTGCGCTCAGAACTGGGCGCATCGGAGACACAGCTCGAAGAGCAGTTGGCTGCAATCGATCAGGAGTTGGCATCGATTGACGAGCGCATGGCGCGAAGCCTGAACACCGTGGAAGCACCTACCGCGCTCGTGGACCGGGTTGCCGAAGTTGCGACGAAGATGAAGAGTGCCCGCGAGGAAAACGGTCGCTATGAGTATGAGGCGGAACTTCGTGCCGAGACGAAGCGGCTCAAGGAACTCCTTCAGACCGAGAAAGAAACGATTCTGGTTGTCATCGAGAAGACGATCAATGACGGCATGCGCCGGATCATGACGGAACGGTTCGGTCCGGATCGAAAGAGTCCCTACCTTCAGTTGCGGGAACGCAGCTACAGCTTCGAGGTTGAGGAAGACACGGGAACCGGGGTTGCTTACACGGGACTTGTGCTGTTCGATCTCACCATCTTCTTGCTGACCCGGCTGCCAATTCTTGTCCACGACACCGTGATCTTCAAGAACATCGAGAACGACTCAGTTTCGCGACTGCTGCCTGTGTACCTCGAAACGGCGAAGCAGTCGTTTCTTGCTCAGGACGAAATCGACAAGTATGGCCCCGAAACTACCGCGCTGCTCCTCAAGCATCGGGTTCTTCAGCTCGACACGAAGAACCTTCTCTACATCAAGGATTGGAGAAGCAGGACTTGATGACCGAGTCACGACCGGGCGAGAGGCAATTGGCTACCCACAGTTTCGGTCGGTAACGATAAACGCCGCAGCATACCGCGATACGCCACTTCCGGATTGCTGGAGCCTGGCCGACATATCAGGACTGATTGGCTTTATCGGCGCATTGGCGATGCATTATTTTGGCGTCGGAGTCCGACCCGACGCCGGAGTTCGTCAAAGCGCGGGTCGGAATGGAGATTCTCCAAACGCTCATCCACCGTGAGATATGTTAATAAATAGGATCGCTCCTGATAAGCGCGATTGAGCCAGACGAATGCCTCCTCTTTGTCTCCCAAACCTGCATAGATGACGGCAAAATTGTAAGGGGCAACATATTCGTGAACCGACAGTTCCTTGAGATGGTCAAGGACCTTCTGCGCATCTTCCCTTTTGCCCGCCACCGCGTAGACATGTCCAAGGCTGGACCATACCTCAGTTACGCCTCCAAGCGATATCCCCTGTTTAAACGCAGCAATGGCATCTGGGAATCTCCCCTTTTGCTCATACGCCCTGCCCAGATAATAGTGGTCGAACCAATAATTCGGATCGAGATCGATGGACGTACGCAGTTGCTCGATCGCCTTGTCCCACTGATGCGTGAAAACAAAAACGGAACCCAGGTTGCCATTTAGGCCGGTCGAGAGCGGATCGGTCTGCAAACCACGCTTCGCTTCGGCGACCGCTTCATCTCCGCGACCCATGATCGGCAGGAACCATGAATAATAGCCGCGCGCGTCTCCATTGTCCGGATTGAGTTCAATGGCTCGTTTGAACTCGCGCTCCGCGCCGGCCCAGTCCCACTCGTACCATTGCGATTCGATAGCCAGTACACCATGAGCATCTGCGTTGCTTTCGTCAAGTTCCAGCGCCTTTTGGGCGGCTTGTCTGGCCTTTGGCCCGGCGGTTTTGGGAGTGATAAACCAATCGTCCTGATTTATGTAGTTGTAAGCGAGGGCGCTATAAGCCAAGGCATAGTTGGGATCGATGGCAATCGCTTGATTGAGATTGGCGAGGCCTTTGTCGAAGCCATCTTTAGTGAACTTAGATGTGTAATGCTCGCCCTTCAGATAGAGCTGATACGCTTCGGGGTTTTCTGTTGAGCCCAAGGCCAGCTTTTGCTGGTCGGAGGTGAAGTGTTGCGAGCGCAACCGCTGAGAAACCTCCCTGGCGATGTCGCTTTCAACCCTTAACAGATCACCAACCTTTCCGTTGTATTGCTGGCCCCAGAGCTGTTTTCCATTGCGAACGTCATCGAGTTCGACGCCGATGCTAATGTTGTCACCATGTTGCGCAACATGGCCCGTGAGCAAAGTCTGGACTTGAAGTGCGTCGCCCGTCTTTTGGATATCGACTGCCTTGCCTTTGTAATGGAGGGCTACGCTGTAAGGAATTACCTTGACGTCCGGCATCTGTGCCAGGCTGTTGTTAATGCTTTCCGCGATGCCATCCGAAATGTAGTCCGCTTCAGGATCGGTGCTGCGCATATCGAGTGGCAGAACGGCGATTGAATCAATCTGGCCGGACTTGATCCGCTTCCAATAGATTCCGCCGGCGACACCAACAGTCCCCAGCACCGCCAGCAGAGCGAGGGCAATCATCAACCGGAATCTGTGCGGTGCGATTCGATCAACGACATTGGAACCGCCTGTTGTTGAGGCTTTCGTCAACGCCGTCATGAGTTCGGTTGCAGTCTGGTAGCGAGCGGCGGGTGACTTGGAGAGGCACTTGAAGACTATTGAATTCAGCGGAGACGGTGCATTCAACGGCTCCGGGGTCTTGTGCAGAATTGCGCCCAGAGTAGAAGCGACGGAAGGCGCCGAAAAGGCACGCCTTCCGGCAAGAACTTCGTAGAGCACCGCGCCAAACGAAAAGATGTCAGAACGTTCGTCCGCAGGCCGCCCCTCGGCTTGTTCAGGAGACATGTAAGCTGGGCTGCCCATGATCGTGCCCACCTGGGTAAGACTCATTGTTTCGGCCTTGTCTTGCTCCGAGCCGCTATCGCGGCTTTGCTTCGCGAGTCCGAAATCGAGAAGCTTTACCTGACCACTGGACGTCAACAGGATGTTCGCCGGCTTTAGATCGCGATGAATGATGCCCTTTGCGTGCGCGGCCTCGAGAGCAGCTGCGATTTGCAAGGCGAGGGCAAGAGCTTTCGCTGGGGGAGTGGGCAGATTTTCATGCTGTTCAGTCGAGACGATCGGATAGCCGTCAACTAGCTCCATCACGATGTAGTTCGGGCCGATGTCATAAATCTGGCAGATGTTGGGATGGTTGAGCGCGGCAATCGTTCGCGCTTCGCGTTCAAAACGCTCGGTGAACTGTGCAGCAGAGACCTTGATTGCAACCAGGCGATTCAGACGCGTATCTCGCGCCCGATACACTTCGCCCATGCCGCCTGCACCAATTCTGGCTTCTATGCAGTATGGTCCGAGTTGTGTACCGGGAGCGATCTGCGCCGCCGGTGGAATCAACTGGGAAGTGGCTGCCTGCTCCCATGCGGGATGGTCGAGCACCCTTTCACCCGAGGTCCCTTGCGCCAGCAAAGCTTCAACGCCGCGTCTCACCTCAGGATCAGAATTCGCCAACAGCGCTCACGCTCTTCGCCGGACTTCTCCAGCGCGGCGTGGTACAACTCCTCCATCCTCTGCCAGTGTTCAGGGTTCGTTTGAGCGGCCCCCGCGATCAGCGCTAATGTTATCGCGAGATCACGAGGTCTGCTCAACGAGAAGTACGAGAACCGGCAATCGCGGCGGCCGGTCCTGCGGAACTACTCAAAAAAACACGGCAAACGGGCAGCCATGAGCGGCTGCCCGCAATTATTTGTCAGTACCCGCGGGGGCTGCTATGGGGCCTGCACCACAATCCGCTTGGCCGTGATGGTAAAAGTTCCGCTGATGTTAGGAATGGGATTGCCGTCCAGATCGTAGTAGGTGTAGTCGCCTGAGCCGGTGTAAGAGTTTCCACTCTTATCCATCTTGGTAGTCTGGCGCACCTTCAGTGTTCCCGTCGGATTGCCGCTGCTGAAGGCATCGAACGTGAGATTGAGGTAAGTAAGGTTGAATGTCCTTTCGCCGGTCATTTGCCACGCGCCGTGACCCGCGCTTGCCACCGCAAGAGGACTGAAGGAAAGCTGGTCGGCTTCCGTGTAGCCTCCTCCAGTGGAGTAAGTCTCAATCCCCTGGAAGGCATATCCCGGAATGGTCACGGTGTAGAGCCACGACCCTTCCGGTCCCTGGGTCTGGTGAGGGCTTCCGCTCAACTGGGCCGTGTTTTGAGCTGTTGCCGCCGCGGGAGCTCCAAATGGGATGAGAGCCATCAGAACGGTCAGGAGTGATGCGGGAAGTTTCAGGAACTGGCAAGAATTTGTGTTCATCGATTGGGCTTTCATAAGAGAGACCTCCTAGTGGTCTGGGTTGATTCTGAGTTCGAGAACTGGGACCATTTGCCCAGCCTTCCCGGGCTGAAACGAATGCTGTTGGTGGTCTTCGTGGAGCGGTTTCATCCTGGTAAGCGAGAAACATGGCGAAGAACTACAACAACCGCGAATAATTCTTCGCTTTCGTCACGAGGTCGTAAGATCGAGGCATCGGCGGCATTCATGGGCGAAGAGACGACAAGCGTCACCCATCTTCTGAAGGCCTGGAGCGGCGGCGATCAGGAAGCTCTGGGAGACCTCACTTCGAAGGTCTACCTTGAGCTACGGCGGATGGCAGCAAAATATACGCGTAAGGAGCGGTCAGGCGACAGTCTGCAGGCTACTGCCCTTGTGCACGAAGTCTTTCTGCGGCTGGTGGAAGTGGACAACGTCAGCTGGCAGGATCGCGCGCATTTTTTCGCAGTTTCGGCAAGCATGATGAGGCGAATCCTGGTAGATCGAGCCCGCGCAAAGAACATGGCCAAACGGGGTAAGGGTGCGGTCCATGTGAACTTCGACGACGCGCCGGAGATCCCATCAGGCTCGAGAGACCGGGAGATGGTAGCCATTGACGACGCGTTGAATCAGCTCGCTCAAATTGACCCACGCAAAGCAAAGGTCATCGAGCTCCGATTCTTCGGAGGATTGAGCGTAGAGGAAACAGCGGAAGTGTTGAAGATTTCTCCCCAAAGCGTCATGCGCGATTGGAAGATGGCAAGGGCTTGGCTTCTCACCGAACTCGCTCGCTGAGCCACGCTCCCGCTCTGGGCGAAGCTGCTGGCACTTGCGAAACGAAGATCTGGTGCGTGCCAAAGACCAGACGTTCCGCAAACGCACTCAGTGAGCGGGCTTAGACAATCAGAACCAAATAGGTCCTGAAAAACGCCGATGTCGCCAGGAACGATTCTCGGTTAATGCCAATCGCAAGCCGCTGAGAGAACACTCCAAGTGCGACCAAGGGCTCCACGATCTTTCGGATCGTGGGCCAACCCGGGTCTACCCGGAGCTACCGGTTGCTTCAGAGCAAGCGCACCTCCTTGGTAGTATTCTTCCCGCCAAGAATCAGCCTGTACCAGCGGTCCGTTATCTGCCGTCTGCGAAATCTGCACATGAACATTCGACGATCATTTATTCGCGCAACAGAACGAATAGCATCGTCGCGAAAGCCAGAATTCCTTTACGCGTCATGACCCTCCCCAAGACACTTTGCAAAGCCTCAACGTTCCGCCGCGATGCTTCCCGGATATCAACGTTGATCGAGAAAGTCTTGGACTCTTGTGGAAAATGCGGCCATTCTCTGGAAATCGGAGGTTTTTATGGCGCGCTCTCTCCCACGATTCACTCCTCGTCCGGTCGATCGGAGTCCGTTTTCGATCACGGAATTTGAGCCACTACTCGACAGCTCGCAAGCCGCGGCTCTCTTACGAATTCATCCGAAGACATTGCAGAAGATGGCGCGCCGTGGTGAGATTCACGGAACCCACGTTGGCAAGCTCTGGCGATTCCGTGCCTCTGACCTGAATGACTGGCTCTACCACCAAGAGCAGGCCAGCTGACAGCCTCTCAAAAGTCCCATGCATAACGCTTAAGGTCTACCAATCCAACGAGCGGACCGGTATCTTGGGATCAGCCATCCGTGCCTCTCAACGCAGAAGGAGAAGCGCATTGAGAAGGACACGTTATCAGGACGGAAGTTTAAGGCTTAGAGACCGCTCGGGTGAAAAAAGCTGGGAGTACCGATGGTACGAAGTGCAAATCGACGGATCACGTCGCCGTCGAAGTACAAATGTTGGACCTCTTCGCGAATACCCGACGGAAGCGGCGGCCCTCAAAGCCGTCTCGGCTCTCCGAGCAAACATCAACATCGAAACCCCTCGTGCTCAGATCAAGGCGATCAGTTTCGGCACTCTTGTCGAACACTACCGCTTGAAGGAAATGGGCGAGGGCGCAGGTAAGACCTTTGCGACTCGCGAGACGTACGAAGGCTATCTCCGAAAATGGATTCTTCCACGGTGGGATTCGTATCGTCTGCGGGATTTGAAATCAGTAGCGGTTGAGGAGTGGCTCAAGTCGCTTTCGCTAACCAACGGAAGCCGGGCCAAGATTCGCAATTTGATGCATGGGATTTTCAATCACGCGGTCCGATGGGAATGGCACGATCAGAATCCCATCACGAGAGTGCGGCAAAGCGCGAAGCGCTCCCGCATTCCCGTAATTTTGAGCATCGCGCAGATCCAGGCACTGCTGGAACAGCTGCGAGAGCCAGTCAGAACAATGGTTCTCGTGGATGTTTCAACGGGATTGCGGATTGGGGAACTTCTTGCATTGCAATGGCGCGACATCGATTTCGAGAACCTCGAAATCTCCGTGACACGCTCGATTTCATTGCAACACATCGGCGACTGCAAGACGGAAGCTTCACGCAAACCGATCCCGATGGATGCCGAACTTGCCGAAGCGCTTTGGCGATGGCGGCACAATAGCGAATATCCAAAGCTGGAGGACTGGATCTTCGCCAGTCCGGCCAAGGACGGGCAACAACCGTATTGGCCAGGCACTCTGTATCGGGCGCACCTTAAGCCTGCTGCAAAAGCCGCCGGCATTTCAGAGAAGATCGGTTGGCATACTTTCCGGCACACCTTTGCCACGCTGCTCAAGGCGAATGGCGAAGATATCAAAACGGTACAGGAGCTCTTACGGCACGCGAACATCTCGGTGACCATGAACGTTTATGCGCAAGGAGTGACAGAACTCAAGCGCCACGCGCATAGCCGAATCGTACGCATGGTCATCGGCGGGAAGACAAAGGAACCGGAGGGAACGTCTTAATGGACGCTAACGGAGGCCAGCTTTATCGGGTGAGTTCCGTTAAGTCTTTTGTTTTGTTGGCGTCCCCGACGGGATTTGAACCCGTGTTATCGCCGTGAAAGGGCGGTGTCCTAGGCCGGGCTAGACGACGGGGACGTTCACTTTGGCCCGTAGCCTTCGGGCTGGCCGGAGTTGGCCAAGTTCAACTTTATCGCATTCCACTGTTGCTGTGTAGTTTTGGGCAACGAAACAAAGCCTTCTATCCTCGTCATCGCCGCCTGCGCGGGACCGGGTGGACCATGGTTCCTCTTCACGGGATCAAAGGCCACACCCAGCCGTCGCACGATAAACTGCAACTTCATGGCCCGTTACAAGTACCTCGATACCCTCGTCCTCATCTTCGTCGTGGTCCTGCTGGTATCGAACCTGGTCGCCCAAAAGGTCTGCCGCCTCGGACCCCTGACCATCAGCGGCGCAGAATTGCTCTTCCCTATTACCTATATCTTTGGCGACGTGTTCACTGAGGTCTATGGCTACCAAGCCTCGCGGCGCGCCATCTGGATCGGCTTTTTCGCCTCCGCCCTGCTTAGCGCCGCCGGCGCCATGGCGGTCGCCCTCCCCGCCGACCCCGGGTGGCATAACCAACAGGCTTTCGAGACGGTCTTCGGCCTGGTGCCGCGCTTCGTGGCCGCCAGCCTCATCGCCTATTGGACAGGCGAGTTTGCCAACTCCTTTACCCTCGCCAAGCTCAAGATCCTCACCCGCGGCCGTTGGCTTTGGACCCGCACCCTCGGGTCCACCATCGTCGGCCAGGGGTTCGATACCTTCCTGGTCATGCTCATCTCCTTTGCCGGCACAGTCTCCCGGCACACCCTGATCCGGTTGATGCTTTCGTCATACCTGATCAAAGTGGTCTATGAGGCGCTGGCCACGCCGCTCACCTATGCTGGCGTGGCGTGGCTGAAACGCCGGGAAGGCGTGGACCCCTTCGATACCCAAACCGACTTCAATCCCTTCTTGCTGCGTGGACTCTCCACGGCGAATGAGATCAAGGCCCCGTGACTGCGCGAAATCCGTCAAAATGTAGCGACTTCCAAATCTGGAAAGGCAGCTCGATAGAGTCGCTGGTCGAGGGTGAGCAGGCGGAACCGGTGAACGGATGCGTGGGCGCCGATTAGGAAATCGGCCAGGATCCGGCGTGGTAATTCCGTCTTCCTTTCGTTCCGCCGCGATACATCGCCCCGGAACGCTCTGCCTGGCACACGCCAGACCTCTTCGCTTGATTGCCAGTCGACGCGCATGCCGGTGACGGACAGGAACTGATCGAGCATCACCTCTGTTCGGCCAGGAAGCGCGAGCAACTCGGCATAAACGACTCCCGTGATCACAAGAGCACCGAGTGCATGCGAGGAATCAAGGGCATTTTGGGCGGCAGTGTTCACCTGCGGGTCCGCATCCCACAGAGCAATCACAACGTTTGTGTCAACGGGGTGGTCATTCGCCACGTTGCGTACGTAGCCATTCCAGGACGGCCTTCTTGCCGGAACCAATCTGCGGATTGCCGATGCCACGATAGCGAGCAAACGGGCTCTCCGATCGAATAGGCACCACGCGCATCTGCCCATCGCGTTCCTCAAACCCCAGCCGGTCCCCCGCGCTGATGCCCAGAGCACGGCGAACCTCATTTGGGATCGTGATTTGGCCCTTGGCGGTGATCTTCGCCGTTTTGAATTTCACAAGAAGTCCTTACTTATCCAGTGTACTTTTTGAGGATCTGTGGGGAACTTCGTTTCGCATCGAGGGAGGCTATGCTGATCCTACAGATGCCCGCTCAAGACATGACACCTACACCTGAATCCATGCGCTATGTCGAGATCGCAGAGCCGGGCGGCCCGGAAGCGCTCCGGCTCGCAACCGGGCCGGTTCCGCGGCCGGGTCCGGGGGAAGTGCTCGTGCGGGTCGAAGCGGCGGGGGTCAACCGCGCCGACCTGCTGCAACGGCAGGGGCACTATCCGCCCCCTCCGGGTGCTTCGCCCATTTTGGGAATGGAAGTTTCCGGGCACATCGCGGAGCTTGGCGCCGGCACAAGCGGACGCTGGCAAGCCGGCGACGCGGTTTGCGCCCTGCTCGCAGGCGGTGGCTATGCCGAGTATTGCGTAGCGCCCGAAGGCCAGTGCATGGCCGTCCCGGCCGGCACTTCGGTGCGCGACGCGGCCGCTATTCCGGAAGCCGCCATTACGGTTTGGGCCAATCTGTTCGAGCCGCGACGGCTCTTTGCCGGCAACCTCTTCCTGGTGCAAGGCGGCTCGAGCGGAATTGGCACTTTGGCTATCCAGATCGCCCACGCCTTCAGCGCCCGGGTCGCTGCTACCGCCGGCACAGACGAAAAATGCAAATTTTGCCTCGGCCTGGGCGCGGACATCGCTATCAACTATCGCAGCCAGGACTGGGCCGCCGAGCTGGCCCGCTGGTCTCAGCCCCATGGCGTCGACTGCATTCTCGACATGATCGCAGGCGACTACTTCGCCAAGCATGTCAGTCTCCTCGCGACGGGGGGCCGGTTGGTGCACATTGCCTTCTCCCACGGCAGCCAGGTGACGGTCGATTTACGCACCATCATGACCAAACGGCTGACGATCACCGGGTCGACACTACGCCCGCGAGCGGTGGCAGAAAAGTCCTCGCTGGCGCGAGCCGTGGAGCAGGAACTCTGGCCACTGTTCAAAACCGGACAGCTGCGACCGGTCGTCGACAGCGCTTTTCCCCTCGAGCAGGCCGCAGATGCCCACCGGCTGATGGAATCGGGCAGGCACATAGGAAAGATCGTTCTAATAACGAACTAGGGTGACCACCCCGCCTGGAGACGATAAACTTTCTGAAGCAACCTTCGTGCCAATCTCATCCAACGGGTCACCAAGAAGCCACTTCCTTTGCATAGGGAGTAGAAAACACGCTGGTTTTCCAGCGGGTGCGTTGGTTTTGTATCAACCTTTCTTACCTCTGAGGAATTACGCTGTGACAAGGCTTCCCGTCTGGACCAAATTATCGCTGCCCCTGTTCCTGCTGGCGCTTTCGGGCTGCGCCAGGCAAGGGCAAACCGCGGCGGCAGCGGGGGCGCCGCAAGCGCTGCCGGTGCAAACTGAGACCATCGCGGCCGCTGCCGTTCCGCAATATGACGAGTATGTCTCCACCATCAAGTCGCGGCGCTCGGCCACCATCAATCCCCAGGTCGATGGCAACCTGGTGAAAATCTACGTCCACTCCGGCGATCGTGTGCGGGCCGGCCAGCTATTGATGGAAATCGACCCGGCCAAGCAGGAGGCGACGGTTTCCTCATCCCTCGCAACCGAGCGGCAAAAACTCGCCGTCTTTCAGTACAACCAGATTGAAGTGGAGCGGCAGCGCAAGCTCTTCGAGCAGGGCGTCAGCAGCCGCGATGCCTTCGACCAGGCAGAGCAGGCTTACAAGAACTCACAGGCGGATTATCAGTCCGCCGTCGCAACTACGCTGAGCCAGCAGAAGCAGCTCGGCTACTACCACATCGCGGCTCCCTTCGACGGCATCGTGGGCGATATCCCAGTGCACCTAGGCGACTATGTCTCGGCTACCACCATGCTTACGACGGTGGATGAGAACCGCGACCTGGAAGCCTACATCTACGTCCCCACGGAACGGGTCACGCAGATCCGCAAGGGTCTGCCGGTGGTCATTCTCGACAACCAGGAGAATTTGCTGGAGAACACCGCGATCGATTTTGTCTCGCCCCAGGTAGACAATGGCCTACAGGGAATCCTGGTCAAAGCGCCTGTTCACGCCGATCTGGGCAAGCTGCGTAACTTGCAACAGATCAAGGCGCGGGTGGTTTGGACCACGTCGTCTATCCCGGTCGTACCGGTGTTGGCGGTTATCCGGCTGGGCGGCCAAACCTTCGTCTACGTCGCTACCAACCAGGACGGCAAGTATTTTGCCAGGCAGCGACCCATCACTGTCGGCGACACTGTGGGCAACAACTACGCGGTTCTAGGGGGACTCAAAAACGGGGAAAAGGTCATCGTGTCAGGCACGCAGTTCCTGATCGACGGCGCCCCTGTACAGCCGTTGGGATAGAAATCAAGTAACAGTCTCTGAGATCTATAATCCGCTGCACGCACCACGAGGAATTAAGCCGGCAAGACCAGTTCACTCTTGTTGCAGATGAATGTGAAGATTTTTAAGTGGTCTTCTGCCAGGGAAAACCACCCGTCGCAATATCGATCAGGCCACGTATTGTGCAAACGGTCTGAGGCGGCCGCAAACAAAAGGGAGCGTTCTCGTGGTTGATTTCTTTATTCACCGGCCGGTGTTCGCAACAGTCTGCGCCCTGCTGATCATTCTTGCCGGAGCAGTCTGCATCCCCACGCTGCCCATCTCCTTATATCCGACACTGGCGCCGCCACAGATCACGGTGACCAGCAACTATGTGGGAGCAAACGCGCAGACGGTCGAGTCCGCGGTGACCATTCCGCTGGAACAACAGATCAATGGTGTGCAGGGCATGCGCTACATCTCCTCCACCAGTTCCAATGACGGAACCAGCTCCATTGTTACGACCTTTCAAACCGGCTACAGCCAGGATATCGCCGCGGTTGACGTGCAGAATCGTGTCTCGGCCGCTACCGGGCGCCTGCCGCAGATCGTGAATAACACGGGCATCACCATCACCAAGACCAACAACAATTTCGTATTCGCGGCTGCTTTCTACTCTCCGGATAGCCGGTATTCCGATCTGTTCATCAGCAACTACCTCGACGTTTATGTAAAGGACGCGCTCAAGCGAATCCCCGGTGTCGGCGATGTTGTCATCTTCGGCGAGCGCCGGTATGCGATGCGTCTATGGCTCGATCCCGCCCGCCTGGCGGCCCGCGGCTTGACCAGCCTGGATGTCACCAATGCCCTGTCCGAGCAGAACGTTGAGATTCCGGCCGGCCAGGTGGGCCAACCGCCTTCAGATGAGAAGCAGAATTACCAGATCCCCGTGCGCGTAGTCGGGAGGCTTTCCGAGCCGTCGGAGTTTGACAACCTGGTCATCAAGAGCAGTCCCGGCGGCATCGTCCAGTTGAAGGATGTTGGCTACGCCGAGTTAGGCGCGGAGACTTATTCTACTGACCTGAACTATAACGGCGTCGACGCGGTGGGTGTCGGCGTGCAGCAGCTGAGTAATGCCAATGCGCTGGCGGTTGACCGCGCAGCCAAGGCAGCGCTGGACGAACTCGCGAAATCATTTCCTCCGGGCATGAAATACGAGGTGCCGTTCGATACCACCACGGTCATTGGCGATTCCATCCGCGAAGTCGTGGGCACTTTGGGCGAAGCCGTCGTGATCGTCATTATCGTGATCTTTCTCTTCCTGCTCGACTGGCGCGCGACCATCATCCCCGCGATCACCATCCCGGTGTCTCTGATTGGAACGTTTGCTTTCATCAAGATTTTTGGCTTTTCGATCAATTCGTTGACCATGTTCGGCATCACGCTGGCAACCGGCCTGGTGGTCGATGACGCCATCGTGGTCATCGAGAACGTGCAGCGCCATATCAACGAGGAACACTCCGATCCGCACACTGCCACGTCCGTTGCTATGGCTGAGGTTACCAGTGCAGTCATTGCTACTTCACTGGTGCTCATTTCCGTATTCGTACCGGTCTCCTTCTTTCCCGGTACTACCGGCATTCTCTACAAGCAGTTCTCCCTGACCATCGCTTTTTCCATAGCCATCTCGGCCTTTAACGCCCTGACCTTGTCTCCGGCGCTGGCGGCTATCCTCCTGCGTGGCGAGAAGCATAAACGCGGGCTACTGGGGTTGATCGACCGCGCGATTGTTTCCAGCACGGTTATTTACGGCAAAGCGATTCGCCAGGTATTGCGCTTGCGCTACGTGGTGCTGGTGCTCTTTGTCTGCGGCCTGGCAGCGACGGTCTACCTGTATACCCACACGCCGACCGCCTTCCTGCCGACCGAAGACCAGAACTATCTGCTGTGTATTGTGCAAACTCCACCTGGCGCCTCGCTCACTTACACCTCTGACGTTGCGCAAAAGGCCGTAGACATCATCCGCAAAGACGATGATGTCTACGGGACCTTTGCCGTCATGGGGTTTAGCCTCAGCGGGGGTAGCTCATCGAACTATGGACTGATCTTTGTTCCGCTCAAGTCCGTCGATCTGCGTAAGAAAAAGGGGCCGGGGCATTCGGCTGCGGAAATCTACGCCTACCTGGCGCCAAAGCTGTTTGGTGTACCGGGGGGCATCGTGGCTATCTTTGAACCGCCGGCCATTCAGGGTTTGGGTAACTTCGGTGGATTCGCCTTCGAACTGCAGGACCTGGGCCGCAATACGCTGCAGGATCTGGATCGCGTGGCCCACCAGATCGTCGGCGCGAGCCGTCAAGACAAGAAACTGGTTGGCCTGTACACCAGCTACACGGCCACCGATCCCCAGCTGCTGATCACCATTAACCGCGTGAAGTCAGAAGCCCTTGGTGTCCCGATCAGCCAGATCAGTTCCGCGCTGAACGTGTACATGGGCTCGGCATATGTTAACGATTTCAATTACAACAACCGCTCCTACCGAGTTTACGTGCAGGCCAGGCAATCCGCTCGCATGACCCCTGGGGACCTGCGGAGATTCTATGTGCGTTCCAATTCGGGGCAAATGGTGACGCTCGACAACCTGGTGACCATCACCCAGCAATCGGGCCCGCAGGTCATTACCCATTACAATCTCTTCCGCTCAGCGGAGATCGACGGCTCTGCCGCTCCCGGCTATAGCACGGGAGAAGGCTTGGCTAACATGGAGGCTTTGGCAAAGAAGTACATGATCCAAGGAATGACCTACTCCTGGACGGGGCTATCGCTCGAGGAGATTGAGGCCGGCGGCAAGGCGGTGCTGATCTTTGGGCTGGGGCTCCTCGTTGTTTACCTCACTTTGTCGGCCCAATATGAGAGCTTCGCTCTTCCCTTCATCATCCTTCTGGCTGTACCTATGGCCGTGTTGGGAGCTTTGGGGCTGGTCACCCTGCGCGGCATGGCCAATGACGTGTACTGTCAGATCGGGTTGGTGATGCTGATCGGCCTGTCAGCGAAGAATTCTATTTTGATCGTCGAGTTTGCGGAGCAGATCCGGGGACAAGGCAAGTCGATTTTGGAGGCGGCGATTGAAGCGGCCGAGCTTCGTCTGCGGCCGATCCTGATGACGTCGTTCGCCTTCATCCTGGGCGTGATGCCGCTTTATTTTGCTACTGGGGCCGGAGCCCTGGGGCGGCGTTCTGTGGGCACCACCATCGTCGGCGGGATGTTGGTTTCGACCATTCTTAATTTGATCTTTATTCCGGTGCTCTATGTGATTGTGAAGTCGGGGCTGGAGTTTTTTAGCCGCAAGTCCCCAGGGACCTCGGGGGTGGCTGGTGCTGCGCAGTTTTAAAGAGCTTCGGTGAGGGGGTAGGGGGAACAGCAGGTCCCTGTTCCCACGCGAACGCCGGGTGCCCCATATCTCGCCGGTTTTTCGCGAGAGATGGGGCACCACCGAGGTTGACCGTTAAGTGCATCGGGTGAATTGAGAGTCAGAGGGAAAGAGCAGTGGTATCCCACATCTCGCGAAAAACCAGCGAGATATGGGGCACCCGGCGTTCGCGTGGGAACCAGAGCCTATAAGGCTAAGGTTGTCACGAACAGTAAAACCCTCATAGCCGCAGCTTTACGGCAGCAGTAAGCAAAGACGAGATTCCTTCAAGGCGCCTGCGAGGCCAGATAGCCGGTGATGGCTACGATGTCGGCGATGGTCAGTTTGGCCACTACGCCTTTCATCATTGGCGCCATGGGGCCGTTCCGGGAGCCAAGCTGGAAGTCAATGATCTGCCGCGTCATCTGGCTGGGCGAGCGGCCGGAGATCGAAGGAATGTTTCCTGTGCCCTTTAGATTCGGCCCGTGGCACATGGTACAGGCCATGGTGGTTCCGTTGTCACCCGTGGTCACCAGAAGCTTGCCTCTTTCCAGGCTTCCCTTCGGCACATAGGCTATGAAGCCAGAGGTCGGGTCGCGGAGTTCGGTCCTCTCCAGGTTTTCCGAGACCTCGATCACGCGGTCGCCGATCGGCTCTTTTCCACCACCGTCGATCACCACCATCATGCCGCCCTCCGGCTTGGTCTTTGGCACCTGGTCTACTTCGACCACGCGAATCCAGGGCTTATATGGGATCGAGGAAAAATACGCGGCAGCCGCTTTGACATCTTCGTCACTGACCGCCTTGGCCAGTTTCACCATGGCGGTTACGGAAAGCATCTCCGGATCCGAACTCTTGCGTAATCCTTTCTTGAAATCCGCCATCTGCTCAATGATGTAATCCACGGGCAAGCCGGCTACGCTCGCGTTCTCCGGACGCCCCTGGCCGTTCGGCAGGTGGCAGTGGCCACAGGAGTACACGTCGGGCTTGTGTCCGTGAGCCACTACCTCGGGCATTGGCGGGTGCGCGTCCGGATACCAATCGGGAACGACGAAAATGTTGTTGATCTCCGCCTTGGTGTAGCTCGCCTTGCTACCGGGGAGATGTTCCACCTCGGTGCTGGTGACGGGGGAGGAAGAAAAATGATCTGGATAGGCCCAGATCGGCAGTTTATCAGCTTGCTGCGCCAAAGTTACCGTGGCCACCAGCAGAAAGGCAGAAACAGCAGCATATCTATGTCTCATCGTTGAGGCAGGATAGCAACTATCTCACCTCAACGCCAACCGGTCGTCACGGGTTGCGGCCTCCAGCGCCTGGCGGAGCTGTTGGTTTCTAGCGAGCAGTTCGGCAACCAGCCGCTGCAGTCGGGCGTTCTCGATTTCCAGTTCGGACGCCCGTAGGTTCGGTTCAACATATGTAGTCTTCATTCGGCCTCAAATCTTTTGCTCCTCCGGTTGGAATTCCCGACGACCGAAACATCCGCGCATGCCCCGGCTAAACTTTTCGCGTTCTTCGGGAGACATCCTCTCCCATCGTTCTCCCATGCGGCGGCGCCACGGCATGTTTTCCCGGCCGCGGAAGCCTGCGCCAAAAAGGATCTTGCTCAGCACCAGGAGGCCTACCGCCTGCCAGAATGTGATCGCATGCCATCCGACAATTGCGGGAATCAGCCAGTTCCACAGGTGTTGCACAATGAAACCGAATAATGCAACCGCAGCGATCACAATCAAGATAATTCCAGGGATTTTGTAAAACCATTTCCTTCTCATGCTTTGCCTCATTTCTTCATAAATTCTTCATAGATCGATTGCAGCCTGCGGCGCAGATGCAACACGGCATAGTGCTTGCGCGATAACAAGGTGTTCACACTCACGCCGGTTTCAACGGACAACTCTTTGAAGCTGTAGCCTTCCCACTCATGGGCGATAAACACGGACCGCTGCTCTTCCGGCATTTCCTCCAACGCTTCGTCAATCTCGTCGAGCAAGACACTCCGTGCATAGGCGGCCTCAGGTCCGCTATCAGGAGAAGGCAGCATATCTTCGAGAGACACAGGCACATCGTCCCCTTCGCCATATTCTGCGGCGGTGAGCGATTCGAGCTTCCTGCCGCGAAAGCGGTCGACGATACGATTTTTGGCCACCCGGAAGAGCCACGCACTTACCTGTTCGATTGGTTTAACCAACCGGTAGGCCTCAACCAGCTCACAGAAAACCTCCTGCAGGATGTCTTCGGCCGCCTCCCGGTCAAGCACATGCTTGCGGATGTAATTACGCAGACGCGATCCGTCTCGCTCCATCGCCTGCGTGATGAGCTGGTCCTGGTCGGTGGTTATCTGATCCAGACTCGTCATTCTGTACGCCTATGGTGAAGACGGGGAGAGGTGGGAAATATTGTAGGAAGCGAGAAAAATTGGCGCACATGCAGAAAGGGCTCCGCCTGGCGACGGAGCCCTTTGTCCTGCAACAGGAGGAACTTAGACGTTAAAGGAGGAGCCGCAGCCGCAGGTGCTCTTCACCGCCGGATTATCAAACTTAAAGCCAGCTGCTTCCAGGGTCTCAACGTAATCGACCACGCAGCCGTTCAGGTACATCAGCGAGGTGGCATCGACGAAGACCTTCAGGTCGTCGAACTTGAAGACCTTGTCCATCATGCCCGCCTGGTTCTCAAACGACATTGAGTATTGGAACCCGGAGCAACCGCCGCCCACCACGCCAATTCGCAGACCGGCCGGCAATGGGTCCTGGGTCGCCATGATTTCATGGACCTTAGCTACCGCCTGCGGGGAAAGCGTAAGGGGCATGGACACGGGATTGAGGTTGGTTACTGGTTCAGCGACGCTTGACATTATGATGATCTCCCTATGCTGCCTGCAGGTATTAGTTTAGACCGGTATGCCGAGGCAGACAAGCCGGAATTACCTACCACAATAGATGCGTTCGCGGCTGCTGAGACTCACGCCTTAGTGCACCGTGACTTTGGAAGCAATATCCTCGAACTGATGCTCGCTCAACAATCCGTCCTTCACCAGGTCATGCGAGGACGTGTAGGGCCGGTGTTGAATAATTTGCCTCGCTTTAACCACCGAGATTCCTGGTAAGGAGGTCAGATCGGCCTCCGACGCGGCATTCAGGTCAATGCGCGCGTTGTCTGTGGACGTCTTGCTGTCTAAACCCTGCTTGACGCCGGCAGCGACATCATTCACCGTCTGTTCGGCGTTTGCCGCAGCCACCCGGGCTTGGGCAAGAGCCTCTTTCGAATCCTTTTTGGCGGTCTCCGTCGCCTGGGCAGCCTGCTCCTGGAGGCGCTGGTCCGAGGGGGGAGGATTGTTGCAGGCTGCCACAAAAGCCAACCCAACGATTGTTGATATTGCCAAAAGGCGCTGTTTCCCTTGCACGTTCATTTTTTTCTTGCTCCTCAATTGCTTACAGTCTTGAGAGGGTTCCAAAGTGAGCCCAGGTTGCCGGGAATCCTCAAGGTAAATGAGAAATTCCTGGGCAATTGACCCTCTCCGGGTCTATATTTCTTAGCCGTAAGCCCCTCCTACCCTCCGAGCCCACCAGTTCTGGACCCGCTCGGTATCGGGGACTGATGAACAACCGGGAGGCAATTATGCATTTTATTCCAGTGTTGTGGATAGCCTGGGGAGTATTCGCGGCCATTCTGCTGAGTCTGCTGCTTTATCGCGGAACCATCACCCGCTATGAAGACGACCAGTTGTTTCTGGACGATATTTCCGAGCGCCAGCACAAGGAAAACGATGCGATCCTGCACAAATTGGCCAAGCTCCAACCCTTTTTGAAGGTTTTCACCGGGGTCACCAGCATTTTGACCGCGGCGATCATTGGGATGTACGCCTGGGACGCTTTTAAGACCTTCTACATGTAGAAGGCGCGGCCGGGAAATGGTGCGTGTGATTCGGGCGGTGGGGAGTGTGTTCATTCTCCTTGCTTGAGCGTACCTTTAGCTGTGACTTCGATCTCCACCTGCTTGCTAACTTTGAGCAGGAACCTGCTGGGATTTTTCATTCCCCAAGCTACATAGGGAACCGTAAAGTGCGTGGTTGCCGTAAGCACGCCTGCAGCGACCTGCACCTTGAGCGGCATCTCCATCGGATGATCTGCGCCGTGGATGTTGAATGTGCCCACCCCCACCAGATCCTGTGTCGCGTCTCCCGTTTCGAATGCCCCCTTGATCTGGGTGGGATGGAAAAAGATGGCCGGGTAGCGATTGCTTTGCAGCACTTCGTCCTGCATGCGTTTGTCGCGGGCCGCGTTTCCGCTCTCTCCGGTGGTTGCGTCAACCAGAATCTCCCCCTCGGCCACACCCGTTGCGGGGTTAAAGAACAACTCGCCGCTCTTCAGCTTGAAGGTGCCGTGAGTGGTGTGCAAGGCGCCACTCAGCGTCCAGTGGATCTCAGTCTGCGCCGGATCGAGTACTACCTTCAGGCCCCGGTTCTGACCGTGGTTTTGCGGATAGGCAAGGTGAGCAGTGAGAACAATCAGAGTTGCAATTATGCAGTGAGCCGCAGTGCCACGCTTGAATCCCATTCGCCTAGGCCGCCTTCCGGGCAGGTACGTCCCAAAACAGAAAATCTCTTAGAGTGCGCTCGCCGAGATGCAAGGCCAGCAGATGGGCAAACAGTTGCGGCCGGGCTGAGAATAGACTCATGGCCCGGTCACGCAACCAGGGCCAGGTATCCATGCTGAGCATCGCCCTGGACATGAGATGCGGCATCCGTAAGACAGCCGGATGACCGGCTTCGTAGATGGCTAAGTTATCGACCGCGATGGCTTCGGCCAACAGCCGAGCCTGGCGGAAGGAGAGGGCGATGCCCTCCCCGGTGATAGCATCGGCGGAGCCGGAAGCATCTCCCGTTAGCGCCACATGGCCGGCGGTGACACGACGCAGTTTGCGGGTGGTGGTCAGCGCTCCGCGCACCTTGCTCAGCTCGCCAGCCCCTTCGAGATGCGCTCGCAATGCCGGGAGGCTGGCCAGGACCGCCTCCATTCTTGTGGACGGTGAGCGAGCGACGGTGGCCACGCAGATTTCCTCCGGGCCGACGGGGGTAACGTAAGCCTGGCCCAGATCGCCCCAGTGCACTTCCACCATACGGCTCCAGGGCCTCACACGGTAATGACAGCGGGCGCCGAATCTACGGCTGAGGATGTTTCCCTGGCCCAGGCCGATCGACTGGCGCACGCGGGAGGATTGGCCATCCGCTCCGATCGCGTAGCGATAGGAACAGGATTGGCCATCCAAGGTCCAAGATGGGGTCCAAGACTGATTCTGGGATCGGTTCTGGGGATCTTTCGGCGCGGCGCATATCCGGCTACCCCACGCCAGTCTTACGCCCAGCTGCCGGCAGCGATCAATCAGAAGTGAATGCAGTTGCAGACGGCGGATGCCCATGCCGGTCCCGCGCTCGAACTGGGCTGCAACAGAATGGCGACCGGATAGAAAAGCGATACCGTCGAAAGCGGCGCCATCCTCAGCAGTTACCTGGATGCCCAGCGCGGCCAGGTCCTTCTGCGCATCCGGCATCAGGCCCTCGCCGCATGCCTTGTCAATGGGCGGACAAAGGGCATCGGCGACCAGAACATCCAGCCCTTTTTGCCGCAGGGCGATGGCGGCTGCGAGGCCGGCGGGACCACCTCCGGCAATGAGCGCATCACAACGGATCACTCGGGCTCTCCTGTCCTACCACTCCAGCAGCAACATCTCGGAACAAAAGCCGGGCCCCATGGCGGCCAGGACGCTGCGCGCTCCCGGCTTAGGCCTGCGATGGGTCATGACCTCGTCCAGCACTACGAGCACCGAGGCTGAGGATAGGTTGCCCACGCGCTGCAAGGCGTCCCACGAGAGTTGCAGTTCGCCATTGCGCAGCCCTAAAGCATCGGCCACTGCCTCCAGCACCTTGGGGCCGCCGGGATGCATGATCCAGGAGTCGACCTGATCGCGAGTCATCCCATGCTGGGCAAGAAAAGCATCCACATCCCGTCCCAGGTTTTCCCTCACCACGGCCGGTACATCAGGGGAAAGCACCACCTGGAAGCCTTTCTCAGAGATCTTCCAGCCCATCACGTCCGGCGTATCGGGATAGAAGGAACACGCAGACCCGAGAATTCTCGGCCCCTTAAGCTCGACCTGTTCCCCGGCCACCAACACGGCAACTGCGCCGTCTCCGAAGAGGCCGGTGGCGATCATGTTGGCGACGGTGAAGTCGTCCCGCTGCCAGGTAAGGGAACACAGCTCGACGGAAAGCAGCACCGCAACCTGGTCAGGGTAGGCGCGAACGTAGTCGGCTGCCCGAGCTAAGCCTGCGGCCCCGGCCACGCACCCCAAGCCGAAGACGGGGTTGCGCTTGATTTGCGGCGAAAGCCTCATCCGGTTGACCAGGAGGGCATCGACCGACGGGCTGGAGACTCCGGTTACGGAGACGAAATAGAGGGCGCCGACCTGCTTTCGATCCACGCCTGCCTTGTTGAGCACGCAGTCGATCGCCTGCTCACCCAAGCGCTGCGCGGTTTCAATCCAGACATTGTTGGCTTTACCCCAAGTGTCGAGGGGCGGATAGTCCTGCAAGGGCAAGCAGAAGTATCGGCCGGCAACCCCGGTTCGGGAATGCAGCCTTTCCAGCACCGCTGCATTTTCCAGGCCGTCTTCCCATTGGGTTTTTAATGCTTCAACCACTTCCTCCTGCAGGAAGTAGTGCGGAGGAAAGGCGGTCGCCGTGGTGATTATTTTCATGCGTTAAGGCAGTATACGTGGGCGAAAGTGCGCGGCTGTCCGTGGTAAAGAAGTGGTTTGATGGGGATAAATTCAGGCTAACTATAGCCGCTGAGATTGGGTCGATGATGGGAGGGGTTCACTCAGGGGATCGAGAGCGGCCTGTTCCACCGGCTCTGGTTCTGCGCCCCGCAGCAGCACAGCTTCAAAGGCGCGGCCTATCAACAATAGGGTCGGAGCCAGCGAAGTGGGCAAATGGGCCAGCCCGTCCAATCGCGAAGCAGTGTATCCAGCCTCAGGACGAGATGCGTCGGTTACCGCTACACATGGCATAGCCGCAGCAACACCGCTTTTTAGCAACGAGGCGGCCACTTGAGCTAGATCCTGGCCTGGCATGTAGATGGCAAGCGTCGCATCTTCGGGCAGGCTGCCGGGCCAAAGCTCCGGTTGGGGTACGGTGCGCGCCGCATGGTGACCACTCAAAACGATCAACTTGGAGGAGACCCTGCGGTCGGTGAGCGAAGCCTCCAGAAAGGCCGCAGCTGAGGATGCGGCGGTCACGCCGGGCACTACTTCAAAAGGCACTCCAGCCTCGCGCAGGGCGTCGATTTCCTCGGCGGCGCGTCCGAAGATCATGGGGTCTCCGGATTTCAGCCGTATGACTGCCAGCCCATTGCGTGCCGAAACGATCATCAAGTCATGGATGGCGGCCTGGGTGATCTTCTTCCGGCCGCAACGCTTGCCCACGCTGATGATCAACGCCTGCTTGCCGGCCAGGTTCAGGATCGATTGCGGCACCAGGTCGTCATGCAACACTACACCAGCCTCGGCCAACAGGCGCACGGCCTTGATGGTCAGCAAATCCGGATCACCGGGCCCGGCGCCCACCAGATAAACCTTGCCTGCCTCCGCCTTGCTCACTGCGGCACCTCCGGCTTGAGTTCCGCGGCCGTGGCGGCGGCTAAGGCTCGCGCCGGGCAGCCGGGCGCCCCACAAACCTCACGATGCGCCAGCTCGTGTAGCAGAGCTTTGCGTTCCGGCCCCGCGGGCATTGCCTGCAGGACTTCCCGGCGCAACTGCCCCAGATCATCGAGCCAGGTTCCCAGGTCCGGCGGGAGCTGGGCGTCTATCTCGCGCCGCAAGCGCTGTGCCAAAGCCGGGCTCTGGCCTGCGGTCGAAATGGCGATCTGCAGATCGCCCCGTTGCACGATCGAAGCGAAGAAGAAGTCGCACAGCGGCGGATCGTCGGCGGTGTTGCACAGGATGGAGCGGCGCGCAGCCTCTTCGAAGACGGACTGATTGACCTGGCGATCGTTGGTGGCCGCAATGATGAGAGCGCAATCAGTTGCGTCCTCGGGCTCAAAACGGCGAGCCAGCCACTCGATTTCTCCCCTGGAGCTCAGCTGCTGCACGCGCCCAATCGCCTGCGGTGCGACCACCCGGATTACCGCTCCGCAGCGTAGCAGGCTCTCCACCTTTTCCAGGCCGATCTGGCCCGCGCCTACCACCAGGCAGCGCTTCCCTTCCAGCTTCAGGAACAAAGGAAAGAGACTCACGCGATCACTCAAAGTGTTTACCGCCAACCGGGGCAGGATCCCTGGGTACAGGCTCAAGGACCGCGCCCGCGAGTTGCTCGCGTAACTGCTCATCGCTCGAGCGGGCAAAGTAAGCACGAAGGTTTTCGCCCGGCCGCCGCTCCTGCAAATAACCGCTCAGCAGCCGCTCTAATGCATCCGGCACTTCCGTAGCCAGGCAACGGTATCCCAGCGGTCTGGCTAACTGCTGATGCAGTCCGACTGAACCGCCCACGCAAAAGTAGTACGCGTCTTCCAGTTTGCCTTCGTGCTTTATCTTCTTACCTTCCATCCCAATGTCGGCGATCCAATGCTGCCCGCAGCTATTGGGGCAGCCAGTCACATGCAGCTTGAGATGCTGGTCGAAGCCGGGGAGCCGGTCTTCGAGCTCGTCGACAATCCAACGCATGAAGCCCTTGGTCTCGGTGATGGCCAGCTTGCAGAACTCGCTGCCGGTGCAGGCGATGGCGCCTCTCCAGAACGAGGAGCCTTGCACCGGCAAGCCGAGCGCCTCCAGCTCCTGGGCCAGTTCCTGGGCCTTCCCGGTGGGCACATTGACGACCACCAGATTCTGCATCACCGTGGTGCGTAGCTGGCCATTGCCGTAGCGGGTCGCCAGACCGGCCACGGCGTTCAACTGGGCGGCGGTCATGCGCCCGCGCAGCACGGAGAGGCCCACGTAGCAGAGCCCCTCCTGCTTTTGGCGATGGATACCAACGTGATCGCGATAGATGTCATCCGGAACCTTTTCCTCTACCGCCGGATCGAGCTGGTAGCCCAAGCGCCGGTTCAGTTCGGCCAGAAAAGTCTCTGCGGTCCAACCTTCGCGGAGGAAGAGATGCTTCATGCGCGCCCGGTCGCGGCTTTCGCGCAAACCCTGCTGGTCGCGAAAGAGTTCGGTGATCTTTCGCACCACGGTCACAGCTTGGTCCTGTTGCACGAAAGCATTCAGGCGCACGCCCAGGTGCGGATCGGCGGAGAGGCCGCCGCCTACGCGCACAGAAAATCCCACCTCGCGCCCCTTGCTTGTGGAGCGCACAGCAGGGGTCAAGCCGATGTCATTGATTTCCGGATAGGAACACCATACCGAGCAGCCGGTGACTGAAACCTTGAATTTTCGCGGGAGGTTGTAAAGCTCCGGGTTGCCGTTCACCTCTCTGGCCGCTGCCGCGGCGAAAGGGGAGGCATCCAAAACTTCGTCCGCATCCAAACCCGCCAGGGGACAGCCGGTTACATTGCGAACTACGTCACCGCAGGCGCCTTTGGGGGAGAGCCCGGCAGCATCCAGGCGCTCAATGATCCCGGGAAGACTTTCGATCGTGAGCCAATGCAGCTGGATGGCCTGACGTACGGTGATATCGACCAGATCGCGGCCGTGTTTCGCGGCAATGTCCGCGATCACTTCGATCTGCTTCGAGCTGGCGATGCCGTTGGGCAACCCGATACGCATCATGAAGTACTCGGTCGCTTTGCCTTCCCCTCCCTTGCCGCCGAGTGCGCCGGCCCCGTCGCCCTGGGTATAGACGCCCCACCATTTGAAATAGGCCGAAGCCCATTCCGGGGGCACCGATTCCCGGCCGGCGGCGGCGAAAGCACGGATTTCGTCCATTGCCTCCCATGGATCCTTTTCCCGCTTAAGCCGCTCCATGCGCTGGGCTTTTGTTTCCTTGACCTCGGCCATCGATACCTTCCCCGGAATGCAAGCAGAATAGAAAAACATGAGCTAGAAACGAAAAAACCCGCGTGTCGCTGGCTGCCGACACCCGGGTTTCCGAAGATGCTGATTCGACTGAATGCTCTAGGACGGACCGGGGCGGCGCGATGAGAACACGCAACAGCCAGCGCTACGGCGACAGTACAGAGACATATCTTTACCCTAATCCCGCTGGGGACTCAAGTCAATACACCCCCAGTGGCATCCCTTGCGTAGTAACTCCGGTTTTTTCAAAAAGGAGGGTATCCCACTTCTTGCTCGTTTTGGAGGGCTCTGGCTCCCTCACAGAGGCCGGGTGCCCCATATCTCGCTCGTTCTTCGCGAGATGTGGGATTCCACTGCTCTTTCCCTCCGACTCTCGATACATCCGACGCACTCAGGGTTCGACATTGGGGGTATCCCACATCTCGCGAAAAACGAGCGAGATATGGGGCACGTCGTTTGTGGGGGAACCAGAGCCTATGAGGCTGAGTTCGGAGGTTGGCCCTTCCTTCAATCGATTGCGCTACTTACCTGGTGCCGGATGTCGGCGCCGCGGATCCAGAAGATCACGTCCCGGCAGATATTGGTGGCGTGGTCGGCAATGCGCTCCAGGGCGCGCGCGATGATGATCGCGTTCAATGCCTGGAGGCTGTTCTCCGGCTGCTGCTCCATGACCTTCATGAGCTCGGTCCGGGCAACGCGGTTCATCTCATCGATTTCATCATCCATGACCACTACCGCCTCCGCGAACTGGGCGTCGGCGTCCAGCAGAGCCTGGATGGCCGAGCGAACCATGCGAGAGGCGTGTTCGCCCATCGACGCAATGTCCACCGGTAGCTCGACCGCCGGGTACTCAAGCAGTTCCTGGGTGCGGATGGCGATGCTCATCGACTGGTCGCCGACACGCTCCAAATCCCCGTTGATCTTGATCACCGCCAGGATAAAGCGCAGGTCGATGGCCATCGGCTGTTCCTGGGCAAGCAACTCGTAGGCCATTTCGTCGACTTCGCGCTGCGCGGCGTTGATGGCGGTCTCGTTCTCCCGCACATACTGGCACAGCCCGGCGTCTCTCTGCAGATAGGCGTCGACCGACGAGATCACCGCCTGCTGAGAAAGCGCAGCCATGGCCAACAACTTGTCTTTGAGCGCGGCGAGCTGCTGCTGAAAGTGAATGCGCGGCAAGGTACCCTTCTTCTACAAAAATTGTGCACCATCGCTCGTGACAGTTTGAAGAAAATACGGGCCGTTTACTGCACGATCAATAGCTACGGCGGGCCGCTCAGGCCGACCCCAGCTTTTACCGGGTTTGGCAGAGCTGCCGCTCCGCCTGGTAGGTTGCCTCGTAGATCTGGTCGAAGGATTCCACCGCGTAGAGGACCGGTTGCATTTCCGAGGTGGAGAACTCCTGGTTGAGGACCTGATCCACGTCGAAGTCCCGAATTTCCGGACCACCCTCGATCACGTAGCTCGATTCTCCCTGGGAGGAGATCAGCCCACTTCCGTAAAGCCGGTATTCTCCCTGCTGGCGAATCACGCCAAACTCGACCGTAAACCAGAACAGACGGCCCATCTTCTCCAGGGCATCCTTATCGGTCAAGGCCGCGCATACCGCCCCATAATGCTGCAGGAAATCGGCGAATACCGGATGGGCGTGCATGGGAACGTGGCCAAAGACGTCATGGAAGATATCCGGCTCCGGGATGTACTCCAGAGATTCCCGGCTCCGCAGCCAGGTTGTGGTCGGGAACTGCCGGGCCGCAAGCATGGCAAAGAAGGCGTCCGGAGGCAAAAAACCGCTCACCGGGGTAGCTCTCCAGCCACTCCGGGGCCTAAGCCGTTGATTCACCTCAGCCAGATCGGGAATCAGGTCTGTTCTGAGCCCGATTTGCTGAAAACCGTCCAGATATTCCCGGCAAGCGTGGGCTTGGATCTGGGGCATGCGACGGCCTACCAGTTCCGCCCAGATGGCATGTTGCTCAGTCGTGTAGGCTGTCCACTCTTGCTGGATGAGGTACGGCTCTGCTGCCCCCAGCGTTGCTGAACCGATGGCCATGGTCGTCCCTCCCCTTGCTATGAGACGGGTTCTTCAGCATTTCATCTCCGCTGCGCATCCAATTGAGTTGCGGCAGCCGATAACGGAGTTGTCCCAGTAGTTATCGTACCTTCCGGGGCCTATCCAATAACCTCCCCAAAGGTATATCTTTCTTCCGGCCCTCATACGGGCGACCCAAGGAGTAACCCAGGTTTTATGACCACGCTTACGCACCACGAGCAACAAACCAGTCAAGACATTCTGCAATTGAACGGCACTGATTACGTAGAGTTTTATGTCGGCAATGCACGCCAAGCCTCTTACTTCTACCGCATGGCTATGGGCTTTAGCCTGGTAGCTTACGCCGGCCCCGAGACGGGCCAGCGCGACCGGGCCTCTTACGTTTTGCAACAGGGCAAGATCCGCTTTGTGCTGACCACACCTTTACGGCCGGACAACGAGGTGGCTGAGCACATCCGCCTGCACGGCGACGGTGTTCGCGACGTTGCCCTCTGGGTAGATGACGCCCGGCTGGCATGGAAAGAGGCCACCCGGCGAGGGGCGCGCAGTGTGGACGAGCCGCACGAGAGCAAGGACGAGCATGGAAGCGCAAAGAAGGCGTCTATCGCCATTTACGGAGATACGATCCACACCTTTGTCGAGCGCAAGAATTATCATGGCGCGTTTTTGCCTGGGTACGTTGCCAAGGGGAAAGATCACCTTGCCCGCCCTACCGGCCTCCTGCACGTCGACCATGTTGTCGGCAATGTGGGTTGGAATGAGATGAACCGCTGGGTAGACTTTTACTCGACCGTAATGGGTTTTTCTCTCTACCAGCACTTCGACGATAAGGACATCTCTACCGAGTACTCGGCGCTGATGTCCAAGGTGATGGCCAACGGCAACGGGCGGGTGAAATTCCCCCTGAATGAGCCCGCGGAGGGGCGCCGGAAGTCGCAGATCGAGGAGTTTCTGGAGTTCCACCACGGGCCTGGCGTTCAGCATATAGCCCTTGCCACCAATGACATTTTGTTCACCGTAGCCCGCTTGCAGGAGCAGGGCATGGAGTTCCTGCGCGTGCCCCACTCCTACTACACGCAGTTGCAGGCACGCACCGGCCGGATTGAGGAGCCGTTGGACGAACTGGAGAAATTGGGCATCCTGGTAGACCGTGACGACGAAGGTTACATGCTGCAGATCTTCACCCGTCCGGTAGAGGATCGGCCGACCCTCTTCTTTGAGATCATTCAGCGCAAAGGAAGCCGCAGCTTCGGGAAGGGTAACTTCAAAGCTCTCTTCGAGGCCATCGAGCGCGAGCAGGCGGAACGCGGTAATCTTTAAGCTCTTTGCATCCCATCGTTTTTGGAGATTGCATGAGCGAGCTAGAGGACGGAGAGCCGGCATCGGGAAAGATGCTGGCTTTCGATCCCGCTGACCATTCCACCACCGACATATACAAGCTGATGGTGGGCGCGATCGTGCCCCGGCCGATTGCGCTGGTTTCGAGCGTCGACGAGGCTGGCGTAAGGAACCTCGCGCCGTTCAGCTACTTCACCGCCTGCAGTTCCAATCCTCCGGTGGTGGTTTTTTGCCCCATCCTGCGCCCTGTTCCACCCATGGCGAAGGATACGCTGCGCAACATCCTGGCCACGCGCGAATTTGTCGTAAACATTGTGTCCGAGGAATTTGCCGAGCGCATGAATGCGACGGCGGCCCAAGTGCTCCCGGAGGTGGACGAGTTTCTGCTCTCCGGACTGACGCCCATCGCAAGTGAGCTGATCAAGCCGGCGCGCGTAGCCGAAAGCCACGTCCATATGGAGTGCCGGCTGCATCAGGTGGTGCAGGTGGGCGACCAGCCGGGTGGCGGAAGCCTGGTGCTGGGCGAAGTGCTTCGCTTTCATGTCCGCCAGGACTTGATCGAGAACTTTCGCATCGACCCTGACAAGCTGCGCGCGATCGGGCGCATGGCCGGTTCTACCTACGTACGCACGACCGACCGTTTCGACTTGGAGAGACCACCTTAGGTCCGGCTATAACGCGGAGCGGAAATGTACTAGGATCTTGCTTGAGGTCCTATGCGAACTCTGCTCACAGCGGGACTGACGGGGCTGCTATTGATGGGAGCTGGCGCCAAGCAGACGAACAAGCCCGACATCAAGTTGACCGCTTCCCTCGACATGGCTGCGCCGGAGCAGCAGCCGATCCTGGTGATTCACATCACGAATCAATCAGGCCATTTGTTGCGCATACCCGATCCACCCCTGCTATGCAAGAGCGCGCCGGGCGCGCTTTCGCTGGAGGTCAAGTTCATCCCGGAGAATTCCAACCAGCCGCAGCCGGGTATCGATTGCGGCCTCGAGGTAGATGGCAGCGGTCTGCCTGACATTCGCGAACGGTCAAAGAACTGGCTGACCCTCAAGGCGGGCCAGACTTATGAGGCAAGGCGGCCGCTAGCCATGGGCGTCGACACCAACGCGCATGGGACCTACGAATTCCACGTCGTTTACGACGGGCCCAGCGCGACCCCGGAAGATGACGAGAAGTTGAAGAGCGCGGGCATCGCGGTGCCCAGCGGACGATTTGAATCGGACAAGCTGACCTACAAGATCAACGCGCCGAAATCGTAAGCTTTACTTCTAATGTGGCAGGCGTAGCGAAGTGCAGCTTTTTAGTCGGGCCGTAGATAGATAATTGAGAACACGTTGGACCTTAGAGAGTGTGTGAGAACTACCCTCTCCAAATTGAGTCCCGGAGGGACGGCTGAGAGTAGTTCTCACACACCCTCTTTAGAAGCCCCTGAGGTGTAACGCCTTCCCGTCTAGTGCAGACTTTCCCCAGCCTGCGTTAGCCAACGGTATTGATCAGCGTTCCAATTCCAGTGATGGTGATTTGAATCTCATCCCCCTGCTGCAGAGTAAACTCATCCGGAGGAACAATACCCGTCCCGGTCAGTAAGAAGCAGCCGCTGGGAAAGCTATTGTCGCGGTAGAGATATTCGAGCAGGGTGCTGAATTTGCGCTTCAATTCCGTCAGCGCCGTGGAACCTGAAAAGGCACTCTTGCCGGCACGCAGAATCTGCAGGTGAATTTCGGTCGATGGCGGGATCGGTTCGCCCGCAACCAGGATCCCCGGTCCCAGGGCACAGCTTCGGTCATAGACCTTGGCTTGGGGCAGGTACAACGGGTTCTCGCCCTCAATATCCCGCGAGCTCATGTCGTTGCCGATGGTGTAGCCCACGACCTTGCCGCTTGGGCTCGCCAGCAGCGTCAGTTCGGGCTCGGGCACGGACCAGGTGGCGTCCCGCCTGATGGCAACTTTGCCGCGATGGCCGACTACGCGATGGGGAGTCGCTTTCAGGAAAAGTTCCGGGCGCTCCGCGACGTATACACGCTCGTAGAAGTCCCCGCCGCCCGCCGTCTTTGCTTCCTCCATGCGGGCATTGCGACTGCGGTAATAGGTGACCCCGGAGGCCCATACTTCCTGGCTGCCGATGGGCGGCAGTAGCAGCTTTTCGATCCCGGCGAAGGAGCCGGCTTCCATCGGCTTTTGCTGCTGTAGAGTCTTGCTCAGGTAGGCTTCGAGATCCTCGCGCAGGACCAGTTGATCCCATGGCGTGTCCGCGCCTGCATAAAATCGATCCTGCTGCTCGACGATGTAGCCGCTGGCGGTGCGGTAAAGCTTCATTCGTGGCTGCTCCTGCTCATGGAGTCTATCCTGCCAGTGACTTTGCGGCCAAAAGCCTTAGTGACCCGGGAAGGGGCTGTGGGCGCGGAGCTCGGTGACGATTTCGGCGGCGGCAGCGCGGGCCCGGTCGCCCTGGTCGGGTGGAAACGAGATTGCGCCCACACGGGCGTGCCCTCCGCCCCCGTAGCGCTCACAGATTTGCGCCAGGTTGACCATCTGGTCCGGCCGCGCCTTGGTCCACGGATTGGACCCCACTGCAACTTTGGTGCGAAAGCTGGACTTGCTCAGGCCCACACTGTAGGTCGCGTCGGGATACAGGAAGTAGGGAACGAATTTGTTGTAACCCTCCAACGGCTGATCGGTAATGTCGAAGTAGAGCGTGCCATCCACCAACTCAGTGCGCTTGCCGATAATCTCCAGCGACTTGCGATGCCTTTCGAGCAGCGGCGGCAGGAGCTCAGCCACAAAAGGCTGGTCTAAAACTTCGCCCAGGCTCATGGCTGTGAGGAGGGGAATCAGTTTCGGGATGAAGGCCGGATCCTGGCTCGATTCGATCACCAAGGTGAGCTTCATGGCGGGCTCCGCCATTTCCACGGCAGCCCTGGGGCTTTCGTAAAGCGCGCCGTCCACGATGTCTGCCCAGCGGATCAGTTCGGCCACCGGAGCCGGGTCAAAGCCGAAGCGGGTTTGCGCGATGTGGGCAATCAAGCTGGTGCAAGAGGTGTAATTGGGGTCGTAGAAATGGCGAGTATTGCCGCTCTGCTGCTCGAGAAGAAAATGCTGTTGATCCGCAGGCGTAAGAAAGGCGCTTAGATGATGATCGAACCACCAGGTTATGCGCGGCGAAGCGCTGTACTTGAAGTCCACGATTGCATTCTCATCGCCGGTGAATTCGGACTCGTCGAAGAGCGCTCCGGCACGATGCACCAACCCGTGAAAATCGTAGTGCGCATCCGGGCGGATGCATTCGCGATGAAAGAGCATGAAGAGCGAAGCTGAGCATGCTCCATCAAAGCACCGGTCGTGATAGAAAACGCGAACCTTCAAACAGTTATGTTCCTCTCTCGAAAACGAACAGGACGCTGGCGCCCGGATTTCCTGTACGCTTCGCTGGACACGTGAACTTCGCCAACGCTGGCCAGTTCCACAGGAAATCCGGGTACTTGCGAATGACTAGGATTGCCGGGAGCCGCCTACCTGTCAAGCTGCGCCCGCAGAAAACCCCTGGGCGATGAGACAATGGGCGCAAGATGATGGCCAAGGTTGAGGTGGGCGGCGCTCGGGGGCGAAGGCTTTCGCTGCCGGTTAGGATTGCGGCCGGCCTGGTTGTCAGCCTGTTAATTGTCGCGGCAGTGGCGACCGTCGCTAGTGTGGCATGGCTCAAGAACGCCATCCGCGAGCAGGCGCCCCAGCTCGACGGCCAACTGCAGCTGCCCGGGCTCTCTGCCCCCGTCGTGGTGCGGCGAGACGTCCATGGAGTACCCCATATCCAGGCGGCGACCATGGATGACCTGCTGGAAGCGCAGGGCTTTGTAGTGGCGCAGGACCGCCTCTGGCAGATGGATATGGCCCGCCGTTTCGCCGCCGGCGAGCTGGCCGAGCTGCTGGGTTCAAGCGTGGTGGAGCATGATAAGTTGCAGCGGGTGTTGCAGATCCGGCCAGCCGCAGAACGACTGACAGCAACCATGCCGGAGGACCAAAGGCGCCTCTTTGAAGCGTTTGCCCGGGGTGTCAACGCCTACATCGCCAGCCATCAGGACAACCTTCCGGCCGAGTTCCGGCTGCTGGACTACAAGCCCCGGCCCTGGCAGCCCGTCGATTCCTGGCTGGTAGCCCTGAACATGGTGGCCCGGCTGGACACCCTGTATCCCTGGAAACTGGAGCGGGCTCAGGTCGAGGCCAAGCTGACGCCGAATCTGATCGCCCAGCTATACCCTACGACCACCTGGCGTGACCACCCCCCGACCCAGTCGATGCCCGACCTCACCGCACCGCAGCAGAGCATTCCCGGCATTCCCCTCGACGAGTCGCAAACCAGCCTCCAGGACCTATTACGCCTGCGGGAAATTCTCAATCTGGGATCAGACCCCTGCGACGGCTGCCGCCGCGGCTCCAACGAATGGGCCGTGAGCGGCGCCCATACCGCCAGCGGAAAGGCAATGCTTTCCAATGACATGCATCTGGAGCACTCGATTCCTGACATCTGGCATGAAGAAGACCTGCAGGCGGGCAGCTTCCATGTGGCGGGGGTAACGACCCCGGGCATTCCCCTCATCATTGAGGGCCACAACGCACACATCTCCTGGGGTTACACCACGCTCAATGGGGATGTACAGGACGTATACGTGGAAAAGACGAATTCCCAGGGCGAGTACTGGACGGGCACCGGATGGCGCCAGCCGGAGCATGACCGGGAACATATCCACGTGCGCTTCGGGACGGATGTGCTGCTCGATGTGGAGAGAACCGACCACGGGCCGGTGATCACCCCCCTCTTGCCGCATGAGACGCGCATGCTTTCGCTTAAGTGGACCCTTTACTCCACCCAGTTGCGCGGTTTGCCGCTGCAGGCGATCGACGCCGCCAGTAACTGGACGGAATTCCGCCAGGCAGTGAGCCAATGGTGGGGTCCGACCCAGAACATGGCTTATGCGGATGACCAGGGGCACATCGGCTACCAGGCGGTAGGGTTATTTCCCATCCGGCCCGCTGGCCTGAGCGGGGTCCCCATCGTGGAGACCGGAACCGCAGCCGACAGCGAGCACGAGTGGCAAGGCTATATTCCCTTCACCGAGCTTCCGAGCGTGCTGGACCCGGACAACGGCATTGTCGCAACCGCTAACTCACGCATTACCCCCGACGGCTATCCCTACCCCCTGGCGCTCAACTGGGATGCACCCTATCGCAACGAGCGCATTTGGAAGTGGCTTTCCAGTCACAGCAAGCTCACGCCGGCGGATATGCTCACCCTGCAGATGGATACCTACTCCGAGGTGGACCGGGAGTTGGCGCAGCGCTTTGCCTATTCCATTGACCGGGTGACTGGGACCGACGCGCGACTCCGCCAGGCCGCTGACCTGATGCGCACCTGGGATGGTGTCATCACCAAGGATTCCGTGGCGGCGGAGATCGTGGATGCCACGAAGCAAGCGCTGTGGCCGCTGGTCCTCGAACCGAAGCTGGGTTCTGACTGGCGGCTTTACGATTGGCAAAATAAGAATTTCGTGCAGGAAGAGATGGTGGAGAAGGCTCCGCCGGAATGGCTGCCGGCAAAATACAAGAGTTGGGACGACCTGATCGCCGCGGCGGTACATCAAGGCATGGCCGACCATCATGCCCCGCTATCCCTTCGCGACTGGACGTATGGCAGCCAGCATGTGATCGATGTGCGCCACCCCCTGTACGGAATGCTGCCCTTTTTCCGAAAATGGACCAGCACCGGTCCGTACCAGTTGTGGGGAGACGAGACCACGGTTAACCACGTGCGCGGTCTGCTGGGAGCAAGCCAGCGCCTCACGGTGGACTGGAGCAATATAGACGGATCGACGGAGAACATTGTGATCGGCGAGTCCGGCGATCCACTCAGCCCGAACTTTTTGGACCAGTGGCCCTACTGGTACAGCGGCAAAACCTTCCCCATGCCCTTCACGGAGGCGGCTGTGGCCGCATCGACCACGCATACTCTACGACTGGTGCCTTGACGACCCACACCGTAACCCTTCCGGCCCTCCGGCGCAGGATCCCGGCCCTACTGATCGCCGGCACCGCCTTAATTGCGACTGGAGTCCTGTTCGCGCGAGGCAATTCGTGCGGCCATGATTTCGACTTCCACCTTCTCTCTTGGATGGAGGTTGCGCGGGCCTGGCACGCAGGCCTTTTCTATCCCCACTGGGTGCAGGATGCGAACTATGGCGCCGGGGAGCCGCGGTTGATCTTCTATCCGCCGGCTTCGTGGCTTCTAGGCGCCCTATTGGGGGTTGTGACCTCCTGGCACGCGGCTCCGGTGCTCTTCGTGCTGCTGGCGCTGCTGGCCGCCGGAGGCACCATGTACCTGCTGGCACGGGAGTGGGCGCCGGCCGGCCCGGCGACGTTTGCCGCCTGTCTCTACATAGCCAATCCGTATGCGATGTTCGTGGCCTACGAGCGCTCGGCCCTGGGCGAGCTCCTGGCCGCCGCCTGGCTTCCCTTGATGGTGCTGTTCGCGCTCCGCAGGAGCGGATCCATTGCGCCGCTGGCCCTGTCGGTGGCTGCCCTATGGCTCACCAATTCTCCCGCCGCGGTGGTGGGCAGTTATCTACTGGCCATGCTCGCCTTGGGCATGTGGATAGCGGAGGGAAGGCCTTGGCCGGCTCTGCGCGCCGCAGGAGGAGTGGCTCTCGGGCTGGGATTGGCCGCCTTCTACATCGTACCTGCGGCGTTCGAGCAGCGGTGGGTGCAGATCGAGCGCGCAATTACGCCCGGAATGCGTGTCGAGGATAGCTTCCTCTTCGCGCACACAGCCAACGCTTTTCATGACCAGGTGTTGCACACGGCGTCATGGATCCTGGTCCTGGAATTTGCCGGGGCTTCGATTGCGGCTTACCTGGCGTGGAAAAGGCAGAAGGGGGGAACAGCCAGGATTGTTCTTACCGCGATGCTCCCGGTCATTCTGTTGCTGCAATTGCCAGCCAGCGATGTGATCTGGAAGTACACGCCGCACATGAAGTTTCTGCAGTTTCCCTGGCGTTGGCTGATGGCCCTGAGCGTGGCCGGCTGCGCGCTTGCCGCTATGGCGGTTGTCCGCCAAGCCAAGTGGCAGGTTATGGTGGCCGGCATCATGATCGCCGCCATGGCCGTCGGCGGCGCCCTGCTTTTCTTCCAGCCCTGCGATGATGAGGATGCGGTGACGGCGCAGCTGGCTGGGTTCCGGACAGGGCAAGGCATAGAGGGCACGGACGAGTACACGCCTATCGGAGTCGATAATGCCGCCGTCCAACAACACCTGCCCCTGGTGCGTGTATTGCGCGGGGCGCAGGATGACACAGCGGACGACAGCTCGGCAAACAACCCGGAGTGGCGAGCCGGAGATCCCGGCAGCATAGCGGCACGGGTCGACGCCAGGCGACGGAATGGTGAGCACTGGACAGTGAGTCTCACAACTCCGGAGACGGGCTATGCGGTGCTGCGTCTGATGGACTATCCCTCCTGGCGAGTGACCGTCGATGGCCAACCGGTAAACAGCCGGCCGCTGCGGGAAGACGGATTGATGGCTATCCCGGTGACGGCAGGGAGTCATGTGATGGAGGTGCGATGGACCCCAACCGGGGACATCATTGCCGGGCGCGTAATCTCCGCTATCGCATTGCTGGGGCTCGCGGTGGTGGTTTGGTGGGAGCGTAAAAGGCCTCGTCACCGTCGCGTATGATTACCAAAATGCAGCCAAGTGTGCGGGAGATTCTGGACAGCGGTGCGGAGCTTATCGATCAGGCTCTGGATCGCCTGTTGCCCGGTCCGGATCAGGCGCCGGTGTCGATTCACCGGGCGATGCGGCACAGTGTTTTTGCCGGAGGCAAGCGGCTGCGGCCGGTACTGTGCATGGAAGCCGCAAGAATGATCGCAGGCTCCGGTCAACTTCCCAAAGGAGTGGCAGATCTGGGCGCAGCGATCGAAATGCTCCACACCTATTCCCTGATTCACGATGATTTGCCCGCCCTGGATAACGATGATCTGCGTCGCGGCAAGCCGACCTGCCACGTTGCCTTTGGCGAGGCGATCGCCATCCTTGCCGGGGATGCGCTGCAGACACAGGCCTACGAGGTGCTGGCCGGCATCGAGTGCCCGGCTCCGCAAACGGTGGAGATCGTGCGCTCGATCGCGCAGGCAACGGGAACCGTCGAGGGCATGATCGGCGGCCAGGTTATGGACCTCGAAGCGGAGGAACACAAGCCAACCCCGGAAATGGTGGAAGCCATCCATCGTGCTAAGACCGGGGCATTGATTCGCGTCAGCCTGATGGCCGGAGGCCTCTACGCCGGCGGTTCCGCAGGCGACATCGAACGGCTGCGGGAGTTCGGACGCAAGGCCGGGCTGGCTTTTCAGATCATGGACGATGTGCTGGATGTAACCCAGGAGTCATCCCAACTGGGAAAGACAGCCGGTAAGGACGTGGCCAGTGAGAAGGCGACCTGGCCCGCCGTATACGGAGTGACCCAGAGCATTAAAGATGCGGAGCGTTTGATCGATGAGGCGTTTGCGCAATTGCCCGGGTATGGTGAGCGCGCCGATCGCCTAAAGGCGGTGGCACGGTACTTGGTGGAGCGCAAACACTGACTGGACGGAGAGACGATGGCCCTCACCGAGGAAGATGTCCTGATTGCCCTGAGAGATTGCTACGATCCGGAGATCCCGGTGAATATCGTGGACCTGGGTCTGATTTACACGGTCAAGGTGACGCCGGACGCGAACTCCAAGCGAGCTTTCCCCAGGCAGCGTGTGGAGGTAGATATGACCATGACCTCGCAGGGCTGCCCAGCCCACGTCTCGATCATGGAACAAGTAAAGAACCGGCTGGCGGGCGTGCCTGAGATCAGCGAAACCGTGGTCAACCTGGTATGGGAACCGGCGTGGACACCGGACCGCATCAGCCAGAAGGCACGTGAGCAATTAGGGATCGGCTAGATTTCTGGATTCTAGGCTTGGCGTACAGCTTTTTCGACTACCGTGCGGAGTTTCTCACCCTGCGCCGTAAGCTCTCCCACAAACTTTTCGAAACGGCCCAGGAAGCTGTGCCCGCTCTCGAGATAGTCCGGAAGACTGTTCCAGACTTTCTTGACGCCCTCAGGATCTTCCAGCAACGCAAACACGGTGCCGGCAGCAGCAACGGCTAAGCCGGCCTTGCGCTTGCCCGTGGCCAGCAGAACCGCTCCCGTGACCAAAGACCCGGCGGCCACCGTGCGCACCCAGTTCTTATCCCAGCCATTGTCGAGAAGCAGGGTTCCCTGTTGCTTCAAGCTTTCGGCCGCGTCTTGAACGCTGGATGCCACTTGCTGCGGAATGTGTGTGATCCCCATAGGTGTCTCTCTTTCGCGTGAACTGCTGGTTTAGATGCGGAGAATCGCCTTAGACCAATCGCCGGCTTCGGTCCACACCAATTGGGAAACTGCTTAATCGAGATCGAATTCACGCAGCGGGCGTCCCTCATCGGGAGTCTCCTTCGCCTTGCGCAACGCTTCCTCGAATCGCTTGTCGAACAGTTGCTGCTTATTCTTTTCCGCTTCTACCGACTGCCGGAAGATGTCTTCCTTGCGCTCATCCTGCGCGCGCATGGCCTTGGCGGCAGCTTCAAAATCTTCGAAGGTCCGCTTGCGCGGGGCGGAGGTATGCGACAGGATCGCCCTGGTTTCGGGGTCCACCTTCAGGATCGCCCCGCAATCGGGACAGATCACGTCGAACGGCTTGTCCGCTTTGGCCTTCATTGCTGCCAACATTCTAAAACATTTAACCGGGACTTGCCGTAAGCCTGGCGGGCGGAAACCTAAAGCCAGATGGCTTTGTGCCCGGGGCACTGCTGCCCGGCTTGTCCCACCAGCAACTCCTGCAGGCCATCGCCGTAGCGGGACAAGAACCATGCCGCGCCGAGAATCCGCTCTTGGGGATGGCGATTGGGGAAAAGATTGAGTGCGATGAGTGCCGCGTCTCGGCCCAGCGACTGCTCCCGCCGCAGTTCGTAGTTTGCCGCCAACCGGCGCATGCGGTTCATCTGGTAGCGCATCTTGGAACTGCTGACGTCGGCCGCCCGCCCCAGCCCGGGGTCGAGGGAGTGCATATAGGTGGCCAGCGCGGAGAGCTCTGTGTCCAGCGCACTTCCAGCGGCCGCGAGCTTGCGCTTCCCCACCACGGAGATTGCGCGCGCGCCCAACCGTTGCGCCAACTCGAGCGGATCCTTCAAGGCGCTCTGAATCACATCGGGTAAGGAAACATCATGGCGGGCGAGCAGAGCGGCGACTGCAGGCTCGATGAGCGTAGCCGAGAGACGGGGAAGGATGGGCGTCGTGCGCCCCAGGATGCGCTCATAAAGTACCTGTGACTGAGCGAAATACGCTACTTCCGACGGCCCGCCCACGTAGGCGGAGGTGGGCAGGATGGAATCCTGAAAGACCGGCCGGAGCAGAGCGTTGGGGCTGAGTCGCTCCGGTTCTGCATCCAGAATAGCCAGCAGCTCTGAGGTAGAGTAGGCATGCCTCGCTGCTTGCCAACCGCCGTCTGCCGTCCGCCGCAGCGGCATGCGCACCCCGGAGTCGCTATCGAACAGAAAGAGCAGGCTGGATAACTGCGGAACCAAAACCTGGGAGTGATAGCCGGCAGCAGCAAGCTGCTGGTCACGATCGGTGATCGCTACCCGCAGCTCATCGGCGCGCACGATCGCCTGGCGCAGAACATCGTTGCCCAGCGCATGGAAGCTGCGCTCAGCGGCATCCACCACCAGTAGCCCCTGCGCAGCAAAGGTACGGGAGATAAATTGCGCAAAAGCCTGGCCCAGGCTCTGGCCTTCGCGATAGCAGGCTGCGAGCTGGTCGAGCAGTGGTCCAGGGCCGAGGATTTCGCCCGCCTGGGTCACCAGCTCCTCAATGTTTTTTCCCAGGGTGACGCCGCCGGTCGCCAAGCCATGCGCGTGCCCGTTAGCTAGCCGCAGAGTTTTTAGCTGGTGGCGGTCAGGCAATGTTACGTGATCGGCTTCCGCCAGATCATGATCTTCGGTCGCCAGCCAGAAAATCGGCACGTGCGGGCTGCCGGAGATGGAAGCGTCTTTTGCTTTGCGAATCGCGGTCGCCGCTTTGAGAATGGTAAAGAGCGGACCGCCGAAGAGGGTCACCTGCTGGCCAGTGACGACTGCGCCTGCGCCCTCGCGCAGCCGCGCTATGTTCTGGAGGGCCGCTTCCGATGCGCCGAAACTGCGGTTCTGCTGTTCCAGGATGTCGCAGAGAGTGGCGCGATGAGCGGCGGGAAGTACTGGGGGGGCGCTCATCCACTGGGTGGAATACGCGCTCGCCGGGTAGAAGGGCGCGAGCGCTTCACGGCGCTCTGCGAAATCAAGGAACAACCGGCTAAGACCGGGCAAAAGCGCGATGGGATAACACTCCGTCCTCACCGCCGTCTCTTCTTCCAGCGCCATTCGTTCGCTCCCTCTGCTCAAGTCTCTCACCAATGCTACCGCAGCAAACGGCGCAGCTTTTGTTTGCCCTGGGCGGGTAAAGCCTCAAGCGCATAAAGCGCCAGGGAGCGATACACGCTCGCCAACATAGGATGGGCTTCCAGGGCCTGAAGATGCAGACGAATTGTCTGTACATCCCCGCGGGCAATTGGTCCGCTAAAACTCTTCTCCGCCCCCGCCCGGAAGAAGTTGTCCAGGGTAGCCCGGGCAATGGGCTCGATGAGCCGGCGGGCCTGGCGAGGGCTGAATCCAGCCAGCGCCGCAGCCTCCTGGGCGGCGGCCAGGTGGCTGACCAGCAGCGGCGAGGACAGCACGCCCACGGCATGGTACAGCGCCTTGGCGCCGGCCCTGGAACCGTTAATCGGAAAGGGGCGGCCGCCGATGCGGCGGACGATGGCGTAGAGAATGCGGCGGGCCGCGGCTTCCGCCTCGACGCCAAACGGAACCCCGTGCAGCGGAACCGGAGTGCGGGTAGGAAAGCTCATCACCGGATGAACCGAGGCCACAGAAGCCCCCGCGTCAGCAGCTGCCTGCAGCACCTCGGTGCTGAGGGCTCCGCTCGAATGGACAACGATTCGCCCCTTGAGACCGCGTGCGCCCACCCGCCGCACCAAGCGCCGGGTTACCGCCGCGATGGCGGCATCCGGTACGCACAGCCAGAGGATATCGGCTTCCAATTGGGCGCGGTTAAGGGTGGCCGGAACAATGACCTCGTGCAGCGGAACTCCGGCTACACCAAGAGCGTGCGCCAGCGAACTGCCCCAATTCCCTGGTCCGATGATGGAAACGCTGCGCTGCAAATTCCCTCGCCCAGAGCGCCCCGGCGCACCGCTGACCGGATGGTACTTTAAATTATCCGGCACTAAAAGGAGAGGCATGCCCAAGAAACCAGCGTTGAGTAAGAGTGCAGCCAAGAAGACCAGCAGCAAGCGCCCCGAAGTCGAAGTGATCTCATCAAAGTTGAGCTATGACGGCCCGCTCTTCCGCGTATACACCGACGAAATTCTGGAGAAGGGCCGGCGAGTGATGCGCGACGTGGTGCGCCACGATGGTTCGGTCGTCGTCCTGGCGGTCGACGATAAAAAAAGCAAGCGCGACCCCTTGATCGTGATGGAGCGCCAATATCGTCATGCCGCAAAACAATATCTGCTCGAGGTTCCGGCGGGAAAACTGGAAGAGGGCGAGGACCCGCTGGCTGGAGCCAAGCGTGAGCTACTGGAAGAAACCGGGTTCAAGGCGGCGCGCTGGCGGAAAATGGTGCGTTACTTTGCCAGCCCTGGCTTTCTAGGCGAGTGGATGCAGGTATTCATCGCCGAAGGCCTGACCCTGGGAGAAGCAGCACCGGAATATGACGAGCAGCTGGAAATAGAAATGATACCCCTCTCCAAGCTGCTTGGCATGATCGAAGCTGGCAAGCTTCACGACGGTAAAACGCTGATTTCAGTGATGCTTTATGACCGGCTGCGGCGGAGGGAGAAAAGCAAAACGAAAAATTAGGGCGCTTGCCGCCGCAGCCCAGGTGAGGAACCGACATTTGGGGAAAACCATTCGACCTTGTGATGCGTCTGTAAAGGAGAGCAGTTTGTTCTCCTCATGCTCGATCCGCGTTAAGGAAGGTCGACAGGCTAGTGGCTCAATACAAAGGCAAAGTGAAGTGGTTCAACAACGCGAAGGGTTATGGCTTTATTGGCCGGGACGACGGACCCGATGTGTTTGTTCATTACAGCGCGATCCAACTCGATGGATACAAGAGCTTGAAGGAAGGGGACGAGGTGGAATTCGACATTGTCCAAGGACAAAAAGGTCCTCAGGCTGATTCCGTAACTCGGGTTCGAGAAGTAGCCTAACGCCTCACGCCGGAGAAATCGCAGGCTCGCCAGCCTACGCATAGCTGTGAACAACAGGGTCTTGCACTCATCGCACTTGGTGTGCGCACGGACCTGATTAAGCGAAGTGAGGCTTTTCTTGAGGAAAAGCCTCGTCGCGAGCGGTTGTCTTGTGTACACCAGAACTGAAAATGTTTTAATGTCCCCTGAGCAGCAATGCACACGGGAATGGGATGGACAACAGATCCATTGCGCAGTTACTTGCCGAAACCGCTGACCTGTTGGAGATTGCGGCAGGAGACCCTTTCCGCATCCGCTCTTACCGGCGGGCCGCCGAAGCGGTAGAGAACAGCACCGAACAACTCAGTTCTTTCGTCAATGAGCCCGCCCGGCTGCTTGCCATTCAGGGCATCGGCAAGGGCATGGCGACCAACATCCAGGAAATCGAAACCCGCGGAAGCCTGAAGCTGCGCGACGAGCTGCTGACCAAGTACCGGCCCACCATGCTGGAATTGCTGAAGCTGCCAGGCATGGGACCGAAGACGGTGGCCCTGCTTTGGGAAGCATTGCAGGTGAGCGACATCGATCAGCTGCAGGCCGCTATCGAGGCCGGCAAGCTGGCGACACTGCCGCGCTTTGGACAAAAGCTGATCGAGAAATTGGCGCGTGGAATAACGGAATACCGCAAGAACAGCGGCCGTTTTCTGCTCGACGACGCCGAAGCCGCGGCAGAGCGAGTGACGCTCTACCTGGAACAGTTGCCGGGAGTCGAGCTGGTCATGCCGGCGGGGTCACTGCGGCGGGGACGGGAAACGGTGGGTGATCTGGACTTGCTGGTGACCGGTCCAGCTTGTGCCGAAGAGACGGTTGCCGCTGCAGTCGAGTACACGGCAGCCTATCCCCCGATCGCTGAGTTGCTGGCGAAAGGCCAGAATAAAGTGAGCTTCCGTTTGCGCAGCGGACTGCAGGTCGACGTGCGCCTGTTGCCGAAGGCCTCTTACGGCGCCGCCCTGCAATACTTCACCGGTTCGAAAATGCACAACGTCTCGCTGCGCCAGCGCGCGCTGAAGCGCGGCTACACCTTGAGCGAGTATGCGCTGGCACGTTTGGACGACGGCGCGGTGGTAGCGGCCGCATCCGAAGAGGAAATCTACGGGGCGCTGGGTCTGGACTGGATTCCGCCCGAGTTGCGCGAAAACCAGGGCGAGATCGAAGCCGCGGCCGAGCATCGTTTGCCGCGGCTCATTGAGACCACTGACCTGCGCGGCGATGTGCATATGCACACCCAGGCCACGGATGGACGAAACACCATCCTCGAAATGGCCGAAGCCGGCGTCGCCCGCGGATATCAGTACATTGCGATCACTGACCACTCGAAGAATCTGGCCATGGTCAACGGGCTCGATGATCAGCGGGCGCTCGAACATATGAAACAGATTCGCGAAGTGGATGCGCGCATGGAGGGCCGCATCCGGGTGCTGACGGGGATTGAAGTCGACATCCTGGGTGACGGAGAGATCGATCTCTCGCCCGACGTGCTGGCGCAGATGGACGTGGTGATTGCCAGCGTTCACTCTCTCTTCCAACAGCCCAAAGAACAGATGACGGAGCGTTTGCTCAAAGCGATCGAAAATCCATACATTCGAATTCTCGGCCATCTGACGGGGCGCTTATTGCTGCGCAGAGAGAGCTACGAAATGGATTTAACGGCAGTGCTCAAGCAGGCGGCGAAGCTCGGTGTAGCGGTCGAGCATAACGCGTATCCTGACCGGCTTGATTTGTGCGACATCAACCTGCGCCACGCCCGGGAGCTGGGCTGCAACATTGTGATCAATACCGACTCGCACCACATCAGCCATCTGGACGCGATGCATTATGGGATCCGGCAACTACGTCGGGCGTGGCTGACAAAAGCGGACGTCCTGAACACACGACCGGTGGAGGATTTTCTGGCATCGCTGCGCGCGAAGCCGGGGTAGCGGTCTTCGGTTTTGGCACGTTGGAGGCGCAACCGAATGACGGGTGGGCCGCATCTCGCTCGTTTTTCGCGAGATGTGGGATGCCACGGACGTTGACCGCTAAGTGCTTCGGGTGAATCGAGAGTCAGAGGGAAAGACCAGTGGTATCCCACATCTCGCGAAACACAAGCGAGATGTGGGGCACGTCATCTGTGATTTAAATGGAAAGGAACCTGCGGTTCAGCTTTGGAATCAAAAGACGTGCTCCTCCAGAATGGAGCTCAGATACTTGCCGTAGCCGCTTTTTGCTACCCGGGCAATCAGCTTTTCCAGTTGCGCAGCGTCGATCCAGCCTAAGCGGTAGGCGATCTCTTCCGGACAGGCTACCTTGAGTCCCTGCCGCTTCTCGATGGTCTCGATAAAAATGGCTGCCTCAATGAGAGAGTCATGGGTCCCGGTATCAAGCCATGCGAAGCCCCGGCCCAGAACTTGGGTACGCAGCTTGCCCTTTTCCAGATACCAGCGATTGACATCGGTGATTTCCAGTTCGCCTCGCGCCGAAGGTTTGATCTGGCGGGCCACCTGCGAGGCCTGGCCGTCAAAAAAATACAGGCCGGTGACCGCATAGCGGGATTTCGGCTTCTCTGGTTTTTCTTCGATTGATAACGCGCGGCCCGACTTGTCGAACTCCACCACTCCGTAGCGCTCCGGATCGGAGACCGGATAGGCAAAGACCACAGCGCCATCCTGGACCTGTGCCGCGGCCTGAAGACTCTGGGCAAAATCGTGGCCGTAAAAAATATTGTCCCCAAGAATGAGAGAGCATGGCGCGCCGCCAATAAATTTTTCCCCAATAATCAATGCCTGCGCCAAGCCATCCGGAGTGGGCTGTACGGCATATTGAAAGGACATACCCCACTGCTCGCCCGAGCCCAGAAGCCGTTCGAACAGCGCTGTATCCGCCGGGGTGGAGATGATCAGAACCTCGCGAATGCCGGCCAGCATCAACACCGACAGCGGGTAATAGATCATTGGCTTGTCGTAGACGGGAAGCAATTGCTTGGAGACAACATGGGTGACGGGGTAGAGCCGGGTCCCGGAACCACCGGCGAGGATGATGCCCTTCATCGCCTGGCGCCTCCACGGTGGGCATAATTCTGGTCGATCCATTGCCGGTACGCGCCACTGGTCACCTGCTGCACCCAATCCTGATGCGCCAGATACCACTGCACCGTGCGCCGCAGTCCGGTGGCAAAGGTTTCGGCGGGACGCCAGCCCAGTTTCTGTTCGATCTTGGTCGCGTTGATGGCATAGCGCCGGTCGTGACCCGGGCGGTCGGTAACGAAGCTGACCAAGTCGCGATGGGGCACATGGGACGAGTTGGGCAACATCTCGTCGAGCAGGCTGCAAAGCAGCTCCACCGTATCGAGATTGGCCTGCTCATTACGGCCCCCAATGTTGTAAGTTTCACCCACCTCGCCGCGCTCCAGCACGGCCCGCAGAGCAGAGCAGTGATCGCCCACATAGAGCCAATCGCGCACTTGACGGCCGTCACCATATACCGGCAAAGGCTTGCCCGCAATGGCATTGGTGATCATCAGGGGCAGAAGCTTCTCGGGAAACTGATAAGGACCGTAGTTGTTGGAGCAATTGGTGGTCACCGCCGGCAATCCATAGCTATGAACGTAGGCGCGTACCAGATGGTCTGAGCCTGCCTTGGAGGCGGCATAGGGGCTGTTGGGGGCATAGGCAGTGGTCTCCTCAAAGGCTGGATCCTGAGGACGAAGAGTGCCGTACACCTCGTCGGTCGAGACATGCAGAAAACGAAACTTCTGCCGCTCCTCCGCAGTGAGTTTTGCCACGTAGGCCCGGGCCGCCTCGAGCAGCCGGAAGGTCCCATCGACATTGGTGCGGATAAACGCCTCGGGGCCGGAAAGAGAACGGTCCACATGGCTCTCAGCCGCGAAATGCAGGATCGCGCGCGGTTGATACCGATCAAGCAAAAGGTCGACAAAGGGCTGGTCGCATATGTCTCCCTGCTCGAAATGGTAGCCGGGATGGTGCTCGATCGAGGTCAGGTTCTGCAGGTTTCCGGCATACGTCAGCTTGTCCAGGTTGACCACCGGCGTACCCACCAGTGCGAGCCAATCCAAAACAAAGTTCGACCCGATAAAGCCGGCTCCGCCGGTAACGAGAATGGGCGACAAATCGTTGAGCATCACTCACCTCTAGAGCATTTTCACTTCTACTCTGCCCAGTTGGGTTAAGCGAAGTGCGACCTTTCTTCCACCCCAGCAAGCGAGCTTGCCGGGGACCCCGTCTTAAGGAAAAGCCGCGTTGGGCAGTGTTGCCTCGCAAACACCAGAAGTGAAACTGCCGTAGGCGAACCTGTGGCGTCCCCCCTGGATTGTAATGGAGGCCGAAACCACTAGCCTAATTGGGAGCGCGTCGGCAAGCTGGCTCGAAAGTACTCGAGAGACAGTTCGAGACCCTGGCGCAGGGCGATCTTTGGCTCCCAACCGAGAAGGGTTTTTGCCTTGGTGATGTCGGGGCAGCGCTGCATGGGATCATCGATGGGCAAAGGCTCGTAACGGATTTTGCTGCGCGAGCCGGTCACCGCCAGAACCTCGCGCGCGCAGTCCATGATGGTCCACTCTACCGGGTTGCCAATGTTCACCGGAAGATGCTCGTTGGAACGCGAAAGAAGAACGATGCCGGCGATCAGATCGGAGACGTAGCAGAAGCTTCTCGTCTGGGTGCCATCTCCGTAGACGGTGAGATCTTCATCGAGCAGCGCCTGGATCATCAGGTTGGAGATGACACGCCCATCGGTCGGCTGCAGGCGCGGGCCGTAGGTGTTGAAGATGCGCACCATATGGGTATCTACACCGTAATAACGGTGGTAGGCCATGATGAGGGCCTCGGAGAATCGCTTGGCCTCGTCGTATACCGAACGCGGTCCGATGGGGTTGACACGGCCCCAGTAGCTTTCCGTCTGCGGATGAACATCGGGGTCGCCGTAGCACTCTGAGGTGGAGGCGTGCAGAAAGCCTGCCTGATATTTGCGGGCCAGATCCAGGACATTCCTGGTCCCCTGGGAGCCCACATTCAGCGTCTCAGGACCAAGCCGCGCGTAATCGGCAGGGCTGGCAGGCGAGGCAAAGTTGAAAAGATAGTCTACCGATCCCAGGTCGAATGGCTGGCAGATGTCCTGCTCTACCAGGGTGAACCGTGGCTCGCCGGTCAGTCCGGCCAGATTGGCGGGCCGGCCGGTGGAAAGATTGTCCACGCCCACGACGTAGTTACCGTCGGCAATCAGTGCATCGCACAGGTGGGAGCCGAGGAAGCCGGCGGCCCCGGTGACCAGGACACGATGAGTCGTCAATATACGGTTCCCCTTGATCTAGAGTCGATCCGGTTAGATGACCCGGAGTCTCCAAACGTTATCTAAGGCCAGCGTTTGGTCGATGCAGATTCGACCGAGGTGTGCTGCGATGGCCTGCCTACGCTGAGGTACGTAAAGCCGAGATCCTGCATGACCCAGGGATCGAAGAGATTACGGCCGTCGATGACGATGGGATAGCGCAGCGTATAGCGCAGACGCTGCAGATCGAGGCGGGCGAATTCGGCCCAGTCGGTGAGGATCAACAATGCATCGGCGTTGTCCGCGGCCGCATAGGGATCGTCGGTATATTGCAGGTTTGCATTGGGTGGCATCTCGATCTTGGCACGCTCGATGGCGGCCGGATCATAAGCGCAGATCGAGGCCCCCGCATCGAGCAGCATGCGGATGATTTCCAGAGCAGGAGATTCCCGGATATCGTCCGTGCCCCCCTTGAAGGCCAGGCCGAGCACACCGAGACGCTTTTTGCGCAAGGTCCACAGAGCGGAGCGAATCTTCTGAAAGAAGCGCTCTTTCTGCAGCTCGTTGATCTTTTCCACTTCCTCGAGCAAGCCAAAGTCGATACCCAATTGCTGCGCGACATAGCGAAAGGCCGCGACATCCTTGGGAAAGCATGAGCCTCCGTAGCCGATTCCGGCGCTCAGGAAGCGCTTGCCGATGCGCTTATCCAGTCCCATGCCGCGGGCCACGTGCTCCACATCCGCATCCACTGCCTCGCAGAGGTTGGCGACCACATTGATGAACGAGATTTTCATGGCCAGAAACGCGTTCGAGGCGTGTTTGATGATCTCTGCCGCCTTGGTCGAGGTCTGCAAAAACGGCGGCAGATCGGCGGCGCAACGGTGTCCTGGAACCGCATCCGAACGCTCGTAGTAGCTGCCTGAGGTAAGCGGCTCGTAGATGGCGGCCAACAGTCGCGCCGCATTTTCACTGTCAGCGCCAAGAACAATTCTGTCCGGGTGGAGAAAATCCTTCACCGCTGTGCCTTCGCGAAGGAATTCGGGGTTCGACGTCACGTCGAAGAGCGAGCGCGAGACACCATTGCGTTCGATGGTGCGTCGAATCCAGTCGTTGGTGTACACCGGGACTGTACTTTTCTCGACGATAACCTTATAGGAGTGAATCGAACGGGCGATTTCGCTGGCCACCGCGTCTACGTAGGAAAGATCTGCATTGCCGGTCTCGCTTTGCGGCGTGCCGACGGCAATGAAGATGACCTGCGACTCCTGCGTGGCATGGCTGAGGTCGGTGGTGAACTGAACCTGTCCGCTGGCACGGTGCCTGCCCAGCAACTCGGGCAGAAACTCCTCGTGAATAGGCACCACACCCTGGTTAAGCTTATTCACCTTATCTTCGTCGTTATCGACGCACAACACCCGGTGGCCGATCTCAGCAAAGCATGCGGCCGCCACCAGACCGACGTACCCCGATCCAACTACTGTAATTGCAATGGATTCGCTCATCTTGTTTTCTGGATCCGCCTTAGCATCGATGAAGTTGATGTAACTACTATCTTTGGGGGAAAGCCATACTCAAATCGTGCAAGATTGGAGATCGGAGGGACGCTATTTCGAGCCGCTTTGCGCTCTTTCTACTTTTAGAAGAGCAATTGCGTTAAGCCGTCGCCCGAACACTGTCAATATTCTTGGTGGGGGAACCGGAGGCCCGTGCCTCATTTTTTGCGTCTTCCTCATGATATTCCATTTCGGTATTGATGGACCAGACGTTGTCTTTGTCCTCTATGCCGGCAATGATGTTATCGACCGCGGTCATGGCGGTCAGCATAGAGTGGTCTTGATTGTTGTACTTGTGCATCCCGTTACGGCCCACCAGGTACAAATTGGCATAGCGGTCGAGAAATTCGCGAATGACGTGGAAGCGGTTGTAGGTGCCAAAATAGGCTGGATAGGTCTTAGGGACACGCACTACATGCGCGTCGGTTACGTCGCAGGCCCGCAAAATCCCGATTTTTTCCACTTCCGCGATGGCAAATTTCTTCACATCCTCGTCCGCCATCTTCCACAAGGCGTCCGTCTGATAGCAAAAATATTCCAGCCCAATCCAAGTCTTGGAGGGGTCAGCCACCATGTAGGGGCTCCAGTTGTTAAAAATCTGCAGCCGCCCCACCAGTACATCCGGCTCCTGGATATAGATCCAGTTATCCCTCAGCGGCCCTCCGTCCGCCTCCCGTACCTTCAAACCATCGACCAGTAGTCCCACGGTGATGAAGTCGCGGTATTGCAGGCCGTCGCTCACCTCGCGGACCTCGCTGGGAATCGGCGTATCCATGGCGTCGATCAATTCCCGCACCGGCATGGTGGAAAAGACATAGTCGGCCGGAAAGCGGCGGCGCTCCCCGCTATCGCTGACCGCCTCCACCGCTGTGATTCTGTCACCCTGAACGAACAGCCGGGTGGCGCGCCAACCGAGAAGAATCTCTCCCCCCTGCTTGCGAATCTGATCCGCAGCGTGTTCCCAGAGCTGACCCGGCCCATACTTTGGATAGAGAAATTTCTCAATCAGCGAGGTCTCGGTTCCCTTCTGTTGGATCGCCTCGTCCCGGGAGGAAGAAAAAGCCTTCTTGAGAAAATGAAGAACCGCGGTGGTGAGCGACAGTCCCTTGATGCGCTGTGCTCCCCACTCTGCGCTGATCGCCTCGCAGGGAACGCCCCAGACCTTCTCCGTGTAGGACTTGAAAAATGTCAAATACAGCTGGCGCCCGAAGCGGTTGATGAGAAAATCCTCCAGCGACTTCTCCATCTTGCGTGGAAAAAGCCTGGCCAGCAGGTAACTGCAACCGATTTTCACCGTACGGATCAAACCCAGTTTGCGCAGCGTGTCCGCAGTCAGCTTGATGGGGTAGTCGAAGAATCTGCGCAGGAAGTAGATGCGGCTCTTGCGCGGCCGGACCAGCATCACCAAGTCCGTGGTCTCGGGCGAAAGCCCCTGGCTATTGCTCTTGAAGGTTCGCTGCTTATTCTGGTAGCGCAACGCATGCTGCGTGTCCGCACTCGCCTCGGGCGGCATCAAATCCATCCACCAGTTCATGACCCGGTCGGATTTGGAGAAGAAGCGATGCCCTCCAATATCGATGCGGTTCCCGTTATGCCTGATGGTGCGCGAGATGCCGCCTATCTCATGGCTGGCCTCGAGCACTATGGGATGCACGTCGGAACGGCGAAGAAACTCCAGAGCGGCCGTGAGTCCTGCCGGGCCGGCGCCAATAAGTAGGGCAGTTTTAGGCATGAACACTCCACATGCTTGCGATCGAAAACCACTCATCTATGGGGCTAACATTTTCACTTCTACTCTGCGCAAGCACGGTAGCGAGGTGCGTCTCTTCTCGAGGAAGGGCCCACGCCGGCATTTGCTCTCCTCAAAAAACACCGGAAGCAAAAATGCTCTGGAGTATTCTCCGGCGAGCGGCGGCCCATCAGCACCACGGTAACAGAAGAGATGCTCGATGATATCCAGATTTCCTGCCACGCAGCGCTAGACGCCCCGCGTGTGCGCCTTCCGTAAAGAAAGGCGCATGAAGGCCGCCAACGCCACCAATGTCCACAGGAAATCCGGGTGCGCCGCACTGGCCTGGGAGCGATCTGTCCGGATTCGAGTTCCACTGCACAGCCTTAACCGTGGTGAGATTCCAGAACGAATTGAGTACTCTCCCTGCTATTACCCTGAAAGGTTCCGGCCCATCCTGCATCAAGCATAAATGAACCCGTCACTGCGTCCCAAGCCCTTGCCGTGTAAAGCCTACCACGATGAGTCCCCGTTGCGTTGGCGGCTAATTGATGCGGTACCTTGTGCGCTAATTGTTTTCGCTGTTCTGTTCTGCGACAGCGCTGTTTCTCTTCTAGACAGCCGAGTAGCTTTTGATTACCCTGAACGTGCATCAGTAGTAGTGCTGTTGCAAATAAACGCATGTTGCACTCGCGTGCAAACAGCCTGCTGTGAGGCTTGACTCTTTCAGCTTCGAGAGCGGGTTTCTCTAATACAGTTCTGGATTGGAATGCAACCGTGAGCCGCCCTTTTCGGGCATCAGTATGTGTACTGGCGCTGCAACTATTGTTGGATTTGTAACCAGCGAGGTTACTTGGTAGAAACGAGTGGATGCAGCGCATGCTCTATTTGTGTCTGTACTCTGCATGATGAGATGAAGCCTGGACCAGGGAGTGCAATGCGTCATCTCGGCCCCGGACTTCTGGATATCTCCAGACACCGAAGGTATCAACTTTTGATTTCACGGGCGGCTAACATGCGACTTCTCTCTAGAGCACTGGCGTTCGCAGTTATTGTGGCTGCAGCCATACTGCCGAATGCATCTCATGCCCAGGTGGTGCCCGCAATCAAGGGCGGCGGAAGTCAAATCAATGTCTATGGGCTGTATACCCTGGTGAAAACCGACTTCAACTCCACCCTCGACTACCCTCCAGGCGCTACTCCGCCCAGCAACACCGACGATGCCAACGGCTGGAATCAAGGCTTTGCCGCCGGCGCTGACTTCCGCTTGGGGCGGTTCGTGTTTGGTCAGCCTGCCTTGGGTGCGCGCTTCACCTACAGCACCGGCACTTTTGGAAAACAAAGAACCATTATGTTGGGCCCCGAACTTCACTACATTTATCGCCGCTTTCGCCCTTACGGCGACTTCATGATCGGGCCCGGAAACATTACCTACCATAATGGTCAGACGGACAATAGCATTGTTTACGAGTTCGGCGGCGGCGTCGATTACCACAAGAATCACACCCTGAATTTTCGTTTGGTCGACTTTCAGTATCAGCTTTGGGACCTGGGAACCCACTATTACCCTCCGGGATTTTTGCCCGGACAGCCCGGCGTTTACGTCGACACCAAGCTCAAGCCCTACACTCTCAGCTTTGGTGTAGTTATCCGGGTAAGGTGAGCCAAGGCTGAAGCTCATGGCTGAAGCCGGTCGCCCGCATAACCGCAGATATCTCCATCACCAGGCTACGCTGCGGCCCTGCGGCACGGCACGCGCCACGGGGCAGGCGGGATCTCATGAAGTTCATCGACGCCGCCAAGCTCGACAACCAATCCGGAGTAACCCAATTGTCATTTTCCCTGCCTCGCCTGCCGCGGATTTCCTGTTACGCTGCACTCACCAATGCCCGCGTGCGCGGCTTTCAGTAAGGAAACCCGCATGAAGTCTGCCAATGCCACCAAGCTCGATAGCCAATCCGGGGTAGCGGAGTGGAGGGATTCCACACGACTCCGCTCTGCTCAAGCAACGATGTATCGAGCAGACCAATCCACCGACCCCTATCTCAGGCCTTCGTTCTCCTTCTCCAACCGCACCCGCAGGTTGGCCTGGTCGATATGCTGGACGCTTCTGTTTCGCACCTCGCCCCGCCCCTTTCATTCCTGGCGTGCTTTTCTGCTGCGCCGCTTCGGAGCCAGGCTGGGCCCGCATTGTCATTTTTATCCGAAGTCTCGCGTATGGGCGCCCTGGAATCTCTTGTGCGCGGACGGGGTTACCCTGGGCGACGAGGCCGAGATCTATAACCCGTCGCCGGTGACCATGGGATCGCACGCTATCGTTTCCCAACAGGCTTACATTTGCGGGGCCACGCACGACTACAATGACCCATCGTTCCCACTCATTTCCTTCCCCATGTGCCTGGGCGCCTACTCATGGGTCTGTGCCCGTGCTTCTGTCTCTCCTGGAGTGAACCTCGGCGAAGGCGCGGTGCTCGGCCTGGGTTCGGTCGCCACCCGTGATCTGGAGCCATGGACCGTTTACGCCGGAGTTCCAGCACAACCGGTAAAGCGAAGAGTAGGACGCGAGCCAGGCACGCCGGCCACGTAATGAGTTGAACTCCACAGCAAAACAGGAGCAATGTTTCGAGCATTTCTCCTGTTACTGTGATGGGGTAGGACTCGATGCGACGCGTTCCTCGTCCGCCGACTCTACGCCTACAGGAGAAGTGCTCTTAGCGATGCAGCCTGTCTTGCGAATCCCTCACCTGGCAACGGCGGCCGCCGCCACCGCTATCGATGTCAACCCCCGGAGGCGTTTTCCAAAGTTCGTGGGGTGGGAGACGCTCAGAGTTCTGGCCACCATCGCAGTGCTGCAGCTCACGCTGTGCGCCGCGCCGGCCCAGGGACAAGCTCCTGATAGCGGGGGGCTGTCTTCGCAAAGCCCCGAGCCGGTTCAGATTACGCCCGCGCCCAGTAACCCCTCATCGAATTCGGCCCCCCTGGGGCCGATCTTTCCCCAACCGAATGCACCCGCTGCGGCGGCGACCACCCGCTCTTCGAGATATGCGACCCCCACCGGTCCGTCTTCGGGAGCAGGACTCGGCTACGGACCGATCCGCCCCGGAGATATCGTCGAGGTGCAGGTATTCGATGCCCCGGAGTACTCGGTAAGAATGCCAGTGTCACCCGGCGGTGAGATCGCCATTCCCTACGCCGGTCTCTTTCATATAGAAGGAATGACTTCGATCGAGGCCGCACCCGCAATCGCACGGCTCTTTGTGAAGCAGCAGATCCTGCGCGATCCGCATGTGATTGTCACCACCGAGCAATTCGGTTACAACGTCACCGTAATGGGCGAGGTGAAGAGCCCCGGCATCTATGCCCTGGCGGGTAAGAAGCGGCTGATCGATATGCTCACCGAGGCGGGCGGGGTGAGCGACCGGGCGGGACATGTGATCGAAATCTTCCCCTCCGGCTCGATGAAAAACCCGCAAACAGTTCTATGGGATCCGACACTGCGCGAAAATGACAATGCTGAACTGGAGATCAAGACCGGAGAAACCATCCTGGTGAGCCGTTGCGGCGTGGTCTACGTGGGCGGCAACGTAACCAGGCCCGGAGCTTTTCCGCTGTGCGAGTCCAACCACACCACACTTACCGAAGTGATTGCATTGGCCCAGGGAACCAAGCCTTCGTCGTGGTCGCAACGCACTTTGCTGCTGAGAGCCTCGCCGGGCGGAACGCGGGTGGTGCAAAAAGTGAGACTTGAAGATGTGTTGCGTGGCCGCGCGGTGGACATCACCATGCAGCCGGACGACATTCTCTTTATTCCGCCGAGCGTACTCAAGGCAGCCTCGAAGACAGCGTTGACGGCCGCGGTGGGATTCGCCACCCAGGCATATTTCTATACCAAGTGAGGCGGGTCTCGAGCGCCCGCCGAACAGCGACCGGAGTAGCGCATCTGGTTCACCGCCTTCCACCTAGAGCCAATGGTAGCGAATGGATGAAGTTCAGTGTCGTCACCATCTCCTTCAATCAGCGGCAGTACTTGGAGGAAGCGCTGCGTTCGGTGCTGACCCAGGATTACCCGGCGATCGAATACATCGTGGTGGATCCAGGCTCAACGGACGGAAGCCGGGAGCTGATCGAAAGCCAGGCCAACCAGTTAGCGCGCGTAGTCTTCGAGCCAGACCAGGGCGCTGCGGACGGCCTGAACAAAGGGTTTCAGCACGCTTCCGGAGACATTTTCGGATTTCTCAACTCGGACGACGCGCTGCTGCCGGGAGCGATGAGAAGTGTGGCCCAGGCCTTCGCGCAGAACGCCGATTGCGACATCGTGATGGGCAACGGTTTCACCATCGACGCCCGGGGCAAGCGCATTCGACGCATCCGCGCGGCCGGTTTTACCTTGGACCGTTATTTCTATGGAGGCGCGACCTGGCTGCAACAGGCGACGTTTTTCCGCCGCGCGGCCTTCGAAGCCGTGGGCGGGTTCAATGTGAAGAACCGTTCCTGTTGGGATGGCGAATTGCTGGTGGACATGCTGCGCAAAGGGGCCAAAGTCAAATACCTTAATCAGGACTTGGGCCTTTTTCGCATTCACGCAAAATCCATCACTGGTTCACAGCGGCACGGCGAAATGATGAAGGCGGATGTGAACCGCATGTTTTCGCTTTCCCGCGGCCGCAGTTGGACTGTCTTGGATACGGTGCGCGCCTATCTATTTCGCTTGGAACGGATCCTGACCCATCCCGGTGCGGTTGAGTCCGCGATCCGGGCACGTGTGAGCCGCAGTTAGGCTGACGTAGATTGCATCTCGCGAATGACGGCCACCAAGGGCTCCGTAGTCCGGGCGGAGTTCTCCAGGGTTTAGTCACGCTGGTTCATCGCGCGAGAAAGATTGGTGAACAGCCTTACGGCACTTTATAATCTGGATTCTAAGGTTATCGTGCCTCACGATTCGCGAGAAAACCCGGCCACTTTCGGGCAGTTGGAGGGAGAGGTTCAGGAGCGGCGGACCGTTCTTCCCGGCGGTTCTTCCGCTGTTCCACCACTGCACATCTTCGATTTGCCGACTGGGTGAACTTTCAAGCGTATGAGTGTCTATCCCCCACCATCGGAACCGGTCGTACTCCCCGAGTATCGCGAGCCTAAGGAATCCGAGCGTTCTTTTCTTAGCCTGGGAATGAACGACGGCCAGACCCTGCAGCACTTCCTCCTGATTGGCAAGAAATATATCTGGCTGGTGTTGGTCTGCGCCCTGCTGGGCACAGGTGCGGGGTTCATCGAGAATGCCACCAGCCCTAAAGAATATCGCTCCTCGGCGAATATCGAGATCACCCAGGACACGGCCGATCAGTTCCGGATGGATACCGGCGGAGGCTACGACAGCGGATACATCGACGTGGCCAAGCTGGACACCGAGATCGCGATTCTGAAAAGTTCGACCCTGGCGATGGCGACCATCGAGTCGCTGCACCTCGATCGGAACAAGGATTTTCTACCGCTGGATTCCAACTATGTTTTTGATCTGAACAAGATACGGGACCGTCACGCATTAATCGGGATCTTTGAAGGGGGTCTGGCCGCGGAGCGCTATGGCCACACCAACATTCTCGACCTGAGCTACACCGCACGCAACCCACAGCTTGCCGCGGACATTTGTAACACCCTGATTGCCAATTACGTGGAGCACAACTTCAGCCAGAATTACGCCGCGACGCAGCAGGTTTCGGATTGGCTGGGAAGGCAACTGGGCGACCTGCGCAAACGGCTGGAAACCAGCCAGGAGCACATGCTGTCGGTGCAGAAGGATATCGGCCTGGTGGGCATCGACCAGACACAGAGCATTGTGCTTTCCCGGCTGGTGGACATCAGCCACGATGTAACCGCGGCTGAATCGCAGCGGCTGGTGGCGGAAGCCAAGCTGATTACCATGCAGAGCGCGGCGCCCGATGTGCTGGCCACCCTGAGCGGCGATCCGGTTCTGTTGAGTTTGAAAGAGCGCATGACTTCCCTGCAAGCCGAGTATGCGAGCCTGAACCCCAAGTATGGCGATAAGAACCCCAGGCTGGTCGACCTTCGCTCAGAAATGGCTGAAGTCGCCCAGGCCACGAAGCGGGAACAAGGCACGGTAATTTCCCGAGCCCAGGAAGAGGTGAATGCGGCCAAACAAAACCAGGACGCCCTGCAGCGCAGATTGGACCAGGAAAAAAGCTCGGCCTACATGGGCAACTCCAAAGCCGTCGAATACTCGCTCGCCCGCCGGGAATACGAATCCAATCGATCGTTGTACGACGGACTGCAACAGCGACTGCAAGAGGCGGGCATCATCGCCGGCCTGCACTCAACAAATATCCGCAAGATCGACCCTGCGGATGCTCCGGACTTCCCCAGCTCTCCACGCAAGTCGGTCAACCTGACGCTCGGGCTGCTCTGCGGCCTGGGCATCGGCTTGCTGTTGTCGTTCATGGTGGAAGCTCTGGATACAAACATCAAAACCATTTATGACATTGAAGAGCGGCTTGGCCTGCCAATGCTGGGGGTAGTTCCGCAGGTCGATACCAAGCTGCTCTCCCCGGAGACTTTTGTCAGAGATGCTACCTCGCCGCTGCCCGGCGCCTGGTCACGGCTGGCCGAGGCTTACCGGTCGCTGCGCACTACCATTCTTCTTTCCCGCGCCGGCACGCCTCCCCAGGTCATTCTGATCAGCAGCGCCAAACCATCCGAGGGCAAGACGTCGATCACCACCCTGGAGGCGATCGTCTTCGCGCTGAACGGAGCCCGGGTATTGTTGATCGACTCTGACCTGAGGCGGCCATCGGTGCATCTGCGTTTCAGGATCGCCAACAAGGTTGGGCTCACCTCAGTGCTGACGGGCAAGGCCGGGCTGGAAGAGGCGATCGTTCCCATACAGGCCCTGCCCTCCCTGCATATTTTGCCTGCCGGTCCCATAGCCCCCATGCCCGCCGAGTTGCTGGGGTCGCTGCAGATGCAGAGGCTGGTGGAGGGTTTGCGCAGCAGCTTCGACTTCATCCTGATCGACACACCACCGGTTTTGACGGTGACCGACGCGGCCGTGCTGGTCTCCGTCAGCGATGGAGTGGTGCTGGTGTTGCGCTACGGACAGGCCACCAGGAACGTGGTCGCGCGGGCCAGCGAGATCCTCTTGCGTTCCGGAGCGCATTTGCTGGGAGTGGTGTTGAATGCGGTGGATCTGCAATCGTCCGATTACGCCGAATACTATGGCCGCGCTTACAACGACTACTACCAATCCCGTGTGGATGTCGAAGAGTAGCGTTTGAAAGCAATTATTGCCACGGGATTCGGCAAGCTCCACTTTCACGAAACAGCCCGCGCTCTGGCCGCTGCCGGGGTAGAAGTCAACTTCCTCACCGGCTGGGTACCCCAAAAAAATCAGATGGCGTTGGTGGAGCTCCTGGGGAGATTCCTTGGAGAAAAGCACCTGGCCGCGCGCATGGCTGCGCGGCAGATTGGCATTCCCGGTGTCTCCGTCACTCCGATAGCCTGGGTCGAGTTTGCTGGAACCGTCATCAAGCTGATCCAACGGACCCGGATCATTCCTCTCGACCTCGCCTACGGCATGGAGTTTCGCCTGGCCGCGTGGGGTAGCCGGAAATACCTGAAGGATGCCGATGTGCTGCTGGTGCGCAGCGGTGCCGGCCAATCCGGCGCAATCCGCAAAGCTCGCCGCAACGGACTGGCGATTGTCACCGATCACTCCATCGCCCATCCGGCCTTCATACATAGGGCCCTGAAAGAAGAGTTTGCCCGCTTCGGCCTGCCGGCCGGTTACGACTCGCGAGCGGATCTGTGGAAGCTTGTCATGCGTGATTGCGCTGATGCTGACCTGTTGCTGGTCAATTCCGACTTCGTGAAGAAGACTTTCGTCGAACAGGGCTACCCGGTGGAAAAGATCCGTGTGGCCTACCTGGGAGTACGCGAAGAGTTCTTCGACCTGAAGCGCGATTACCTCATCGATGGGCCGGTGAGGATTCTTTTTACCGGGAACTTCGACATTCGCAAAGGCGTCCGCCTTTTGCTGGAAGCGATTCGCAACTGCCGCCGGTCCGGGCTCGACCTGCGTCTGGAGTTGATGGGTAACCTGGACAATGGGGCGTCTTGCCTCGAAGCGGGCGACGACCTGTTTTTTACCCACACACCTTTTGCTCCTCTTCAGCAGGTTTGCATGGCCTTCGCTCGGGCGGACTTATTTGTCTTTCCCACTTTCGCCGAGGGTTCGTCACGCTCTGGGATGGAGGCGGCTGCCGCGGGTCTACCTATCATTACGACAGAAAATTGCGGCTTACCGCTAGAGCATGGAAAGAGCGCAATCTATGTGCCGGTGAACGACTCCGACGCCCTCGCCGAAGCCATCTCCCGGCTTTCCTCGCAAGAAGCTCTGCGCCAGCAGATAGGCAGAAACGCAATGAAGACGGTGACGGAAAACTATACCTGGACGCATTATGGAGACCAGTTAGCGGAGTATCTGAAAGAAGCGATTGAGCTTGCGGAGCTGCACCCTAGAAGCTGACTCGGGGACCTACCTGAAACTGAGACGGAACTAGACGGAGGAACTGGACGAAAAACTGGACGGGGATAGGCTTGTTGATACGCCGATGCGTTTTGATTAGACGAGCAGTTCGACCGCTTGCAGCAGCGAGCCGGCAACGGCATCAGCGCTCTCTGCAGCCTCAGCGGCTCCTGCCTTTTGGTGGTCGGTTTCTCCATCGATGAAGATGGTCTTCATACCCAATCTCTTTCCGGCTCGTATATCTGAAAGCGAATCGCCGATGACGACGCTGTTGTGGGCAGAGGCCTGGGGAAAGTCTCTGTATGCTTGTTCAAAGAGCCCAGTATCCGGTTTTCGGCACTGGCACTCGCCAACGTCATGAGGGCAGTAATAGATCGCGTCAACTCGGGCGCCATGCTGTGCAAGGTGACTCCGCATGGTGCTGTGAATGAGGTTAAGCTTGGCTTCCGAATAGAGGCCCAATGCGATGCCTCGCTGATTGCTGACCACGATCACGGTCATGCCGGCGCGGTTCATCTTTGCGATCCCCTCCACCGCTCCCGGCAGCCATTGAAATTCCGACCAGTCGGTGACGTAGGCGCCCTCAGGCATTTTGCGGTTCAAAACGCCATCGCGATCGAGAAAGACGTAGCGCACCGGGCTGGTATCCATCCGATTTATGGTCATTGCTGAACGATATAATTACCGGGGCTACAGCAGAAACAGGATTGCTGTATCCAGAGTAGCTACCGCGATGGGCCTTTTTCATCAAGAAAAAGGCCGCTTCTCGGATTCGACCGAAAACCTCGTATTTCCTGTTTCTGCTCTAGCATGCCCATCCAACGCATTACATTACTGAGCTTTCGCACCTTTGGCGACTACGTGCTAAAGGCCCCTTTTCTGTTTGAGCTCCGCCGGCTTTATCCAAATGCCGAAATCACCATGCTCACCAACCGTAAGGGCGGACAGGTCTATCCCCTGGTGGACTCGCGCCTGAAGTTGGTGGTCGTCGATCATGGTGACGCAAAACTCCAGGTACTCGGCAGTCTCCTCAGGATCCCACGGGCGGATCTGGTCTTCGCCCTCGACGACAGCCGCACCACGCTGGTTCTCTCCCTTCTGGTACGCGGTAAACGCAAGACCGGCTGGATCCAGGGGCTTAGCCTTCTCTACGCAGAGGATGGTTTTTTTGAATGGAAAAGTGTTCGGCCCTGGCTCTCGGCGGTGGTGAAGTCGGTCTACCGGCCCGGCCGCATTCGCCGCCCGGAAGACAAGCACGACGCAGAAGTGGAACTAGAGCTGCTCGATCTGCAGGGACAAGGCCGGCCGCTCGCCTCGTATCGCAGCGATTACGCATCCCCTCCAGGTATGCGTGGGGAGGCGCCCTATATTTATTGCGCCGCCGAAGCCGGTTGGCGGGCGAGGCAGCTCACCAATCAACAATGGACAGGCATTATCGCCGACCTGCTGCAAGCTTTCCCTAAACACACAATCGTGGTCCACGGCGCGGCCGGCGCGGTGAAAGAATTCGCGTTAGAGACGCGCGTGGTTGCGTACGGCCAAGGTTCTGTCCAGGAGCTGTTCGACAAAGTCTCGGCGGCCGAGCTGGTCATCGCTCCCGACAGTTTTGCCCTGCACTTGGCTTCGCTCTACGATGTGCCGGCGATCGGCTATTTCGGGCCGGCGTTTCCTCACCGCTTCCGGCCAACCAGCCCCGGCAGCAGCAGCCTCTTCCACCAGCCGGCGTGTTCCCCCTGCCTGCAGTTACGAGGGAACGCTTCCTGCCGCAGAGGGCTGGTCCAATGCAGTTCGCTGGCAGCGATGAAGCCAGCCGACTTTGTTGCTGCAGCGGAAGCGGCACTGGTGGCTCGTAAGTGACAATGGATCGCCATGGCCATTATTTCGCTCACCCTTGAATTGCTCATCGAGCAGGCTCACTCCCTGAAAGACCGGCGCCAAGTCGTCCGCAGTCTCAAGGAAAAGCTTCGTCATGGCTTCAATATTTCGGTGGCGGAATTGGACGAGGCTGTCACCTGGCAGTCCGCAACCATAGGCGTAACCGCGATCTCCCGCTCCCGTGACTATCTCTCCGGCCTCATGCGGCAGGTGGAGAACGCTGCCGTGCGCATCGCCAATGACTTGGGCGCCCAGGTTGCCGACTCCTGGTGTACCTTCCTCGAGGAGGAGTCTGAGGATTAGGTTTTCTGATATTCTAAAGGGTTTAGCTAAGGACTTTTTCCATGGTGGAACCAAGGGCACGAAAGTACCATCGCGATCGCGTCGCGGAAACACTTCGCGAAGAGATCAGCGGCATGATCGTGGGCGAACTCGCCGACCCGCGCATCAGCTTCGCCTACGTCAGCGAGGTGGTGATCAACCCCGGCGGCAAGTCCGCCCGGGTCTACATCGCCGTCGATGGCGGCGAAGTAGAAGAAGAGAAGACACGCGAAGCGCTGACCGCGGCCCGGGGCTTCATCCGCCACGAATTGCTGGAGCGCATGGGCGTGCGCCACGTTCCCGAGCTGTCCTTTCAGATCGATAAATCCAAGCATCTCAAGTTGCGCATCGACGAGCTCCTCGGGCGCAATCGAAAAACCCAGAAAGCGGATGCGACAGAGGCCTCCCCAAAGCCTCAAGCGACCGCTACGTCCAAGGAGTAGCAGCAGCCTCTCGCCGGCTGCCTTGTCATGCCATCCACGCCACCCATCGACGCGGTGCTCAGCTCAATCGCCAAAGCCGAACACCTGCTGGTGACCGCGCACGCGCGACCCGATGGGGATGCGATAGGCGGGCTGCTCGCCTGTTGGATGATGCTGCAGCGAATGGGCAAGCGCGCCGATATGGCGCTGAGCGACCGGGTGCCATGCATCTACCGGTCACTGCCCTGTGCCGCGCAGATTCGCCACTGGAGCCGGGTGGAAGGCGACTACGACACCGTGATCCTGTTGGAATGTGATGGAATCGAGCGTACCCGCCTGGATGGACTGGAGAACCGCTTCCTGATCAATATCGACCACCACACCAGCGGCCGTGCTTTCGCTCACGTGAACTGGATCGACAGCGACGCCTGCGCCGTCGCAGAGTTGGTCTACCAACTCGCCGGCGCTGCCGGCATCGAGATTACGCCGGAAATGGCCACCTGCCTCTACAGCGCCGTGCTTTCCGACACCGGCTCCTTCGCCTACGAGGGCACCGACGCAAACACCTTCGAACTCGCGCGCAACCTGGTTCGCCAGGGAGCCGATCCGGTACTCATCGCTCAGGAGGTTTACTTCTCCAACCCAGCTTCGAAGATACTCTTGCTCGGCGCCGCACTGGCCAACCTGCACCACGATGGACGCTTAGCCTGGCTTTGGGTTTCTCAGAAGGATATGGAGCGCACGCACGCGGCGGAAGAAGACTGCGAAGGCATCGTCAACTATGCCATTGGTATCCGGGGGATCGAGGTCGCTGTCTTGCTGCGCGAGCTGCGCGACCATCGCGTCCGCCTCAGCCTGCGCAGCAAGGGGGGAGTGAACGTGGCCGCCATTGCCGAGCGCTTTGGCGGGGGCGGTCACGAAAATGCCAGCGGCTGCACCCTGGACGGCCCACTGCCGCTGGCCACGGAGCAGATTCTCCAATATCTCCGCGCGGAGCTTGCTAATGCCGCCTCCCTCTCCGCATGAATGACGCGTTTGCTCCTTTTTTTCGTGGGACTTAAGGCCACGGCGCGTCCTTCTCTCGCCCAGCCGATGAATCTGATAGCCTTGTGGCCGTAGCCCAATATCCGGTTCCTTCTTTTTGCATCCCTCTTAGTAACCGTGGGCTTGCTGCAACCCCAGGAGTCATGGTCGTACCGCCCGGCAGAATCGATGGCTGAGAAAAAAGCAATGCTGGCAACGCCTCGAGAATTTCATCGGCCAGGCACCGGTCAGAAGACGTGGGAAGCTCGTTTCCCTGGCCTGCACGACACCCTGGAAGCCATCAGCCTTTTCGTTTTTACGCCGTTTTTCCTGTTCTATGGCTTGGTCCCCATCTTCGGCGGGGATGGACTTGGCCTGGTCGGCGCCGATGAGCCCAGGTATGCGCAGATCGCCCGGGAGATGCTCACCCGCCATGACTACGTCACCCCGGTGCTGTGGGGTCATCCCTGGCTGGAAAAGCCCGCTCTGTACTACTGGCGGGCCATGTTTGCCTTCCTCGAGTTTGGCGTACACGACTGGTCGGCGCGTCTTCCCTCGGCCAGTTTTGCTTTCATCCTGGTGGCGCTGATCTATCTGCATCTCCGCCGCTTCCGGCCCGGGAGCCAGTTGGATGCCGCATTAATTACCGCCTCTTGCGCCGGCATCATCGGCTTCGCTCGCGGGGCCTCGACCGATATGCAGCTGGCCGCCCCCTTCTGCATCGGCATGCTCGGCTGGTATGCCTGGTATGAGACGGATAGGAAGTTCTGGCTCTTCGACCTCTACTTCTTCGTTGGCGTGGCTACGCTGGCCAAAGGTCCCGTGGCTCCCGCTATGGCGCTGCTCATCATTTTCAGCTTTGCCGCTCTGCGCCGGGAGTGGTCCCTGCTCCGCCGGACGATCTGGTTCCCCGGGGTGGTTCTCTACTTCGCCATGGTCCTGCCCTGGTATATCGCGGTCCAGCGGCGTAACCCCGATTTTCTGCGCATTTTCTTCCTGGAACATAACCTGGAACGATTCGCCACCAACCGCTACATGCATGAGCACCCTATTTGGTACTACATCCCCATCATGCTGCTCGCGCTCATGCCGTGGTCAGTCATCGCCATGCGTGCGCTGGCGGACGCGGTCCAGCAATCCATTGCCGAGTGGCGGGCGCGGCGGACCAAACATCATTACGTCGGTCATAGCCGCTGGGGCGATGCCTTTCCCGAATTTCTGGTCCTATGGACGCTTTTTCCGATCGTCATTTTTTCCCTTTCCCACTCCAAGCTGCCGGGCTACATTCTGCCCTCCGTTCCGCCGCTCACCATTCTCACCGGGGATTACATCAACCGCATGCGCCAGAAGGGCCTGAACTTATGGCTGCTGCTGCTGCATGCTCTGCTTTCCGCGATCACCATCATGCTGGTATTGCTGCTACCGTGGCATATCACGCATCCAGGAATGAGACCGCCAGTCAGTATTCTGCTGCCCGCGGTTTCCAGCGCCTTGGCTGCCGCGCTCCTGATCCTTGTGGTCGTAGCCCGCTTCGGGCTGGCCCGCCTGCGCATGGTCACCATGGTGCCGCTGGTCGTCATGCTGTTGTTTATCTTCGGGGTCGGGCCGTTCTTTGGCCTGCCGGCAATCACCTCTACCAAGAAGAACATCCGTTTGCTGGACGCTGCCTACTCTGCCCGGCCGCTGGCAGCCATCATCAGCCAGATTGCCCGGCCGAATGAAGGAGTCGCCGTATACAAGGTGCGGCGCGACGTCGAATATGGCCTTTCTTTTTACCGCAACCACCGGGTCGAGAACTATGAGCAGGACGGCATTCCCCCCGGGGAGCACATCCTCATCACCCGCGAAGCTTATACCGGCGACTTGCACACTCTGCTGGCTGGCCGATCCTATCAACCTCTTTTCTCCTATCCCGCGCAAAATCTCGCGGTCTACCAGGTATTCGCCAAGCCTTAAGGCCGCTGGTGTGCGGCTTTCCCACTGCATGGGTTTCCACGGGATGGTCTAGTACCGTACACTCCTGTTCAACGCCGAGGGTTCTGGTCGCGGCGAAAGGCTTGGAACATGGGCAAGCGCAGGGCGGAATGACACCCGCCCTACACCTGGAGATTCTTGACTTGCGCCACTTCTCCGCCGGCAATCTCAAGCCGGTGCTGGAGGCGGAAAGCCGTGTCTGGAACGAGCGCCTCCGCTGGGATTTCCAGGCTTCTGCCAACCTGCTGTTGCAATACCTCGACTCCCGGCTTCTGCCGGGCTACGTTGCCATCGAGAATGGCCGTATATGCGGTTATGTCTTCTGTGTCTACGAAAATGAAAAAGCCCTGGTCGGCGACGTTTTTGCCATGCCGTCCGCAACTAATCCCCAGTCGACTGCGGATGTCGAACGCTGTCTGCTCGAACATATGATCGAGTTGCTGCAGCATTCTCCCGGGGTCGATCGCATCGAGTCGCAACTGCTGCTGCGTCCTCACGGCACTCATGCGGAAACCCTGCGCGAGACCGGATTCCAGATCTACGAACGGCTGTTTATGGAGCTCGAACTGAGTTCCGCCGGCCTTCTGGAAGGGCCGCCCGACGGCGTCCTGGATGGGTTGGAACTGCGCACCTGGCGAGACAGTGACTTTGCCGCGGCCGGCCACTTGATTGCGCACGCTTACGAAGGTCATCTGGACGGCATCATCAACGACCAGTACCGCTCCGTCTCCGGCTCGCTGCGATTTCTGCACAACATTGTCCGCTTCCCGGGGTGTGGACTCTTCGACGCTTCCGCGTCGCGCGTGCTCGCTTACCGCAATCGCGAAGAAATTGCCGCCCTGCTGCTCTGCTCCCGCGTGCGGGAAGACGTAGGCCACGTGACGCAGATCTGCGTCAGCCGGGAGTATCGCCGTCGCGGACTCGGCGCATGGCTCCTGGCCGACTGCTCGCGAGCGTTGCGCAGATCCGGTTTTCAGGCCCTCACGCTCACCGTCACGCGGCAAAATTCCGAGGCCGTTGACCTCTATCTGCGCAGCGGATTCATCATCCGTCAGACCTTTGACGCCATGGTTTGGGACCGCCGTACGAGAGCCCGGAGATAACTGGGAACATCCCCGGAAGCACCACTCCTTGTGTATTCTTAAATGATGGCGCAAAGAGCGGACGAGCAAAAAAAATCGGCGGCAGCGAAGGTAAGCCGGTTGGGGTATATGACACTGATTGCGGGCTGGCTTATTCCCGGGGCGGGACACCTTATGCTCAAACGTTGGGGCCGCGGGGTTTTGATCCTGGCAACCATCAGCTGTATGTTCGTGCTGGGCATCATGATGGGCGCCAGGCTCTATGCGCCCAATACCGCCGACCTTCTGGACATGCTGGGTTTCCTGGGTGATCTCGGAGCCGGCCTGCTTTATCTGATTGGCCATGGCCTTGGGCTGGGGCAGGCGCCGGTGCAGGTGGTGACGGCCGATTACGGGGCTAAGTTTGTGGTGGTTGCGGGATTGTTGAACCTGATCTGTGCCGTGGACGCACACAGCATCGCCGTGGGGAGAAAACCATGAACATTGCGCCTTCTCATTTCACGTCGGTCATTCTCTTTGCCATTTTTGCCTCGATCATTTTCGGCATCACGCAGCGAAGCACGCCCAAGGCCATGGTTCGCTATGGAGCTTATTGCTTTGCCCTGTTTCTGGGAGCGGTGATCGTAGCCAGCTGGCTTATGTATTTCATTCGCCGCTAGAGCGCTCGTCTTATCCCCGCAGAAGAACAATGGGTGCCCCATATCTCGCTCGTTTTTCGCGAGATATGGGGCACCCGGCTTTGGCTACTCTTTAGATCCGCACCAGCTCCGTCTGTATAGGTCCGGTGACTACGGCTCGGCCTGGCTCGGTCAACATATTCACTTCGCTGCGGACTCCGAATTCCGGGAGGTAGATGCCCGGCTCTACAGAGAAACAGGTGTAGGGCAGAATCAGACGCTCGTCGTGAGTTTCGAGATTGTCCAGATTCGCTCCGTTACCATGCGTCTCGGTCGAGATGCTATGCCCGGTACGGTGAGTGAAGTATTCACCGAAGCCGGCGTTGCGAATCACGCTGCGGGCCGCGTCGTCGGCCTGCCATCCTGCGATCGGCCGGCCGGCAGCGAACGCATCCTGCACCGTCTTGATGGCCGCATCCCGCGCCTGCGCGACCACAGAGAAAACCTGCTGCTCGCGATCGCTCGGGCTCCGGCCAACTACGCCGGTCCAGGTGATGTCATAGGTGCAGGTCTCCGGGCGATCCATGCGCCCCCAAATATCGATGAGCACGAAATCGCCCTGTTTGATCTGCCTGGAGGCCGCAGCCGTCGGCTCGTAATGGGAGTCGGAGCTGTTCTCGTTCACCGAGACATTCGGCCCATAGCCGTCGGCGATGCCGGCACGCCGCATCGCTTCCTGCAGCCAGCGCATCATTTCGTATTCATTCAGCGCAGCGCCGTTTTCGAGACGCGCGGCCATATGCTTCCAGGCGGCACGAAGAACCTCATCAATCGCCCGTTGCGCCTGGTAATGACTAGCGATCTGCTCTGCTGTTAGCACTGCCTCGAAGCGGCTCACCAGGTCGGCGGAGCTGACAATGGTTTTTCCCAGCTCCCGCAGGACCTCTATGGTTCCGGCGTCCACTAAAGATACGTACATGATGGCGTTGCGCGGCGAGTACTGCATGGCCAGCCGGGTGTATGGCTCAAGCATGGTGCGCAAACCAGCTTCCAGCTCCTGCCACGAGGAATAGGCTTCCCCACTGCCGGGCAGCGACGAAAGCTTGCCACGCTCCACCCGGTGAGTCAGCTTGCGCGGTTCGCCCTCGGCGGGAATGAGGTAATACCATCGCCGCGTCACGTGCGTGGACTCGCTCAGACCGAGAATGCGATAGGCAATCGGGTCGCGGTGATGATGGTCGTAGAAGAGCCAGCCATCCACCTGCTGCTCGCGCAGCGCCTTCTGGATCTGTTCCAGGTTCATTTTCACCCGAGAATTTTTACTGGAACCGCGCTGCAGGCGTAGCTACTGAGCAGTCAGCTCAGCAGCTACACGCTCGGTCACGAAGGCTTCAACGGTATCACCCACCTGGATGTCATTGAAGTTGGCAATACCCATGCCACACTCCATGCCGTTGGTCACCTCGCGCGCATCGTCCTTGAAGCGCTTGAGCGAAGCCAGCTTGCCCTTGAAGACCTGTTCTCCATCGCGCATGAGGCGAACCTCCGCATCGCGCTTGATGGAGCCGTCGACCACGCGGCAACCGGCAATCGTGCCCACCTTGGGGATCTTGAAGATGTTGAGCACCTGAGCGCGGCCAACGTAGTTCTCCTTGATGGTCGGCTCGAGCAAGCCCAGCATGGCCTTCTTGATCTCGTCCTGCAACTCGTAAATGATCGAGTGCAGCCGGATCTCGACTCCATCCTGCTCTGCTAGGTCGGCCGCTTTGCGCTCCGGGCGCACGTTGAAGCCGATGACAATCGCGTTCGAAGCCGATGCCAGCAGGATGTCGCTTTCCGTGATCGCACCCACGCCGGTGTGAAGCACCTTGATGCGCACCTTCTCGGTCGACATCTTCTGCAACGAGTCGGCCAGTACTTCGACCGATCCGGTCACGTCTCCCTTAAGGATCAGTGGCAGTTCCTTAACCCCGGCCTGCTTGATCTGCTCGGCCAGGCCTTCCAAGGAGACCCGCGAAGACTTCGCCAGCTGCGACTCGCGCTCCTTCATCTTGCGATATTGCGCGATGCCTTTGGCTTTATCACGGTCGGCAACGACGAGAACCGTGTCACCCGCATCCGGCATGCCTTCCAAACCGAGAACTTCTACCGGCGTCGAGGGCACAGCTTCCTGGGTGGCGCGGCCACGGTCGTCAAACATGGCGCGCACTTTGCCGAACGTATTGCCCATGATGAAGCTGTCGCCCGCGCGCAAGGTACCATTCTGCACCAGCACCGTGGCTACGGCGCCGCGTCCGCGGTCGAGTTTCGCTTCAATCACGGTGCCTACCGCCGGACGATCAGGACTGGCCTTCAAGTTGCCCAGATCTGCAACCAGGCAAATCATTTCCAGCAGCAGATCGAGATTCTGCTTCTTCTTCGCCGAGACGTCCACGAATACCGTGGAACCTCCCCACGCTTCCGGCACCAGCCCGCGATCACCCAGCTGCTGCTTCACCCGATCCGGCTGCGCATCCGGTTTGTCTATTTTGTTCACGGCAACAATGATGGGCACATTCGCTGCCTTGGCATGGTCGACCGCCTCCAGCGTTTGCGGCATGACGCCATCGTCAGCCGCCACCACGATGACAACGATATCGGTGACCTTGGCGCCGCGTGCGCGCATGCGCGTGAACGCTTCGTGACCCGGGGTATCGAGGAAGACGATCTCGCGCCCAAATGCAGGCGAGTCCTGTTTGGCGATGCGCACCTTGTAGGCGCCGATGTGCTGCGTAATACCACCTGCCTCACCCGAAGCCACATCGGTCTCCCGGATGGCATCCAGCAGTGAGGTCTTGCCATGATCTACGTGGCCCATAACAGTGACCACGGGTGGCCGCGTCACTTCAATTTCGCTGACATCCTCATCCTTCATGAGGTTCTCGAGGGCCTCGTTGGCCATCTCGTCTTCAAAGGTAATGACTTGGGTGTCAGCCCCAAACTGCGCGGCCACATCCTTGACCAATTCAGCGTCGAGCGATTGGTTGACGGTGACAAACACGCCGCGCATGAGCAGCGATGCGATCAGATCTTTGCCGCGTACTCCCAGCTTTTCCGCCAGATCCTTTACGCTGATGCCTTCTGTCACCGTGATGGTGCGACTGATGGGCACCGGCTCCTGGGGGATCTGCGCTCCACCAAAACGAGGCGGGGGCGCAAAGCCCTTCATTGGGCCTTCCTTGGTCTTGGGATATTGCTGGCGTCCGCGCCGTTGTTGCGGAGCCGCCCTCTGGGGACGAGGAGCCTCGCCTGGAGGCGGAGTTAGACCGCCTACACCACCCGCGCCGGGGCGAGGCGCACCGAAGCCGGGGCGCGCACCAAAACCAGGCCGGGCCGCACCAAAGGGAGGCCGTCCACCCGGGCCGGGAGGACCGCCGGGCTGGGTTCGTGTGGGGTGCATCGGCCGCCGCGCTCCACCAGGACCATCCTGGGGACGCGGTGAATACCCTGATCCACCGGCGCCGGGGCCACCCGATCCGGGCCCACCTGACGGCCGGCCACGATCAAAGATGGGCCGTCCGCGCTGAATGGGGCCGCCTGGGGGCTGCGGGGCGCTGGAGGGTGGCGCTGCTGCCTGGACCACTGGCGGAGGCGGCGCGAGATACACCGGGCGGGGACCCGTCTGCGGCATGATGACGCGTCGTGGCGCCGGAGCTGGGGGCGGTGGAGGGGGCGGCATCTCCGGTGAGGAACTTGCCGGCTCGATCGCTTCGGAAGCGGCGACAGCTGTCGTCTCAGCAGCACTCGCGGGCGGCACAGACACGGGCGGAGGCGTTTGCGGCTTGGGCTGCACGGGTGAGGCGGCCACCGCACCCTGATGGGCGGCTGTAGGACGAACCTCAGTCCCGGGCGCCGTGCCCGTAACCGGGGGCCTGACCGTACCTGGCGCAACTGCCGGCGGGCGCACTTCCACGCCTGCAGCCGGTGGCTTGGCCACGACCGGCCCAGCGGGCGGCTTGGCTGCGATCGCCGGGGCGGCCGGCGGCGGAGCTACCACAATCCGCGGCTCCTGACGGGGTTGGGGAACGATTCTTCGCGGAGCGGGCGGCGGCGGGACCGGCGTACGTTGGCCTTGCCCACCAAGGTTCGGCCGGGCCTGCCCAGGCAAACCCTGGCTGGGCGTACCCTGACTGGACGAAGCGTAGGAAGCCGTCGGCTGGCCGGGCGCACTGCTGGCTGGCGGAGTCGTGGATCCCGGGGTGGGCGCAGCCGGACGAGGAATGGCCGGGGACGGCGGAGCTACACGAGCGGCCGGGCTCGTACCCACAGGAGCTGAGGCTACCGGATGGGCTGGAGCAGAGGGCTTGGCTGACTGGGGCTGAGCCGGCGGCGGAACGGAGGGCCGCTGGGCTACAGCCGCAGCTTCATCTTTTCTCTGCTGGATGGCCTTGAGCACGTCGCCCGGCTTCGAGACCCGCGACCAGTCGATCTTCTGCTTTGGCTCGCTGTCTATCTTTGCAGCGCCGGCACCGTTCTTCCCGCTACGTTGAAAGTGCTGGCGTACCCGTTCTGCTTCGTCGCCTTCCAACGAGCTGGAGTGTGTCTTCTTCTCAGTCACACCGACAGCCGTCAAGGCATCAAGGATCGCCCTGCTCTTTACTTCGAGCTCGCGCGCTAAATCGTTAATCCGAACTTTGCTCATCCGTCCCTTTGTGTCAAAACCGCCGCCATTCAGACTCTCATCGCAACCTCACGGCCGTGGAATGACAGGTATTATTATTATCCTCTGAAAATGTAGAATGTGCGCCACTCAACCACGCGGTTGCGCTCAATTTACACACCACCTTCGTCTACCTTCGCGTCCTGCCGGGTTTCCTCGCTGGGTTCTTCCACGTTGCCGTCGTCCACCGCCTCCGACCTGGCTATTTCATAATTCGGACTATGGCTGGCAAGTATCTCGCTGGTATCTTCCCGCCCGGGTGTTTCCGAAACCGCGCCAATGTCATCCAGATCGGCGCCCGATTCGGTCAGCTCTTCCATACGCATCCGGGCCACGTCGTCGCTGATTCGGCCGGATCCGTCCTGCTCGTCAGGGGCTTCCCGCTCTCCCTCCTGATCGAGGGTGAGGGCGTCGATTTCCTCGTTAGCCTGGGCGTCTTCAATCGCCCTGGCCTTGGCAACCACCTCTTCGTCTGACTTGGCCACTGCCCCCTCCGCAGCGGGACGCTCCTCGCCGGGTTCGTATTCGCCAAAGTAGTGCCGTACCGCCAGGCTGATCTTCTCCAGCGTCTTTTCCCCGATGCCCGGAATCTCTTCCAGTTGCTCCGGAGTCATATCGGCCAGTGCCTCGACCGTGGTGATGCCGGCAACCACCAGTTTCTGGATGATCTGCTCGCCCAGCTCCGTCACTTGTTCGATCGGAGTCGAAGGTCCGCCGCTCATCGCCTGCATCTGCTGCTCGACTTCCTGGCGCTTTTCTTCCTCGCTCTTGATGTCGATCTTCCAGCCCAGCAGCTTGGCCGCCAAACGCACGTTCTGACCCTTCTTGCCGATAGCCAGGGAGAGCTGGGAGTCGTCTACGATAACTTCGATCTGCTTCTCCCCCAGGTCTGTAATGCTCACGCGGCTCACCTTGGCCGGCTGCAAAGCCTTCTCAGCAAAGGTAGTGATCTCCTCGCTGAACTCGATAATGTCGATCTTCTCGCCCCGCAGTTCGCGGATGATGGACTGCACCCGCATGCCCTTCATGCCGACGCAGGCGCCCACCGGGTCCACATCCTTATCCCGTGAGAGCACGGCGATCTTGGTGCGCTCCCCGGCTTCGCGGGCGATGGCCCGGATGACCACGGTATTGTCGTAGATCTCCGGGACTTCACTCTGGAAGAGGCTTTGCACCAGCTCGGGAACGGCCCGGGAGACGATCACCTGGGGACCCTTGGCGGCGCGGTCGACACGCTGCAGCACTACGCGCACGCGCTCTCCGATGGCGAACTGCTCCAGACGCGACTGCTCGCGTTTGGGCATCCTGGCTTCCGCTTTGCCCAGGTCGAAGATGACGTCCTGTAATTCGATACGCTTGACCGTGGCGTTCAGCACTTCGCCCAGGCGGTGCGCATATTCCTTGTAGACGGTATCCCGCTCGGCTTCGCGCACCTTTTGGAAGATGACCTGTTTGGCCATCTGGGCGGCGATGCGCCCCAGCACGTCGGTCGGCTTGTAATAGCGGATTTCCCCGCCGGTCTCGACTTCCGGCGCCAGAGCCCGGGCGTCATCCAGAGTGATCTGGTTCACCGGATCTTCCAGCTGTTCCGGAGCCTCGACCACCGTCTTGTAGACGTAGGCCCGTATCTCGCCTGATTCCCGGTCCAGCTCGGCCCGCATATTCTCCTGTGTTTTGTAGTACTTGCGTGTGGCCAGAGCAATCGCGTCTTCCACCGCGGAAACTACAATCTGCGGATCAATTCCCTTGTCCCGGCTTAAGGCCTCAATACTTTGATAAAGAACACTCGCCATGATTTCTCTCTTTTACCTGTTCGCTCAAGCTACAAAATTTCGGGCGCCAGATTGGCCTTTTCAATATTGGCAAAGGCAATCTCGATTGTCTGGCCCTGGGGAGGGCCCTTCTTGCTCCCCTTCTGCTTTTTTGCCGTCAGGTCGAGCACAATTCCTTCCGGCTTCACTTCTGTGAGCTTACCCAACCAGTGCCGGTTGCCCGCAACCGGAGTGAAGGTCCGGATCTTCACCGGGCTGGCTTGGAAGCGCTCGTAATCGGCCCGTGTCGCCAGCTTGCGGTCCAACCCCGGAGAGGAAACCTCCAGGGTGTATTCACTGCCCGGCACTAGATCCTCAACGTCAATGACCGTGCCAAAATCCCGACTGAAGCGTTCGCAATCCTCGTGCGTTACCCAGGCCAGCTGATCCAGGGCGATGCCTTCACTTCCCAGATGCTCGAGCAGGCTTTGTTCCTCGTCAGCCACCGCCCCGGCTTTGAGTTTGGCGCTAGCCTCTTCAGCCCGCCGCGCGCGCTGTTCGGCGTTTTGCTCGATAAAGACGCGCAGAACCCTATGCTTGCTGCCCCCCAGGTATTCGATCTCCACTACGTCCAGCCCGTGCGATGCAGCTACCCGATCCGCTGTGCGACGGATTTGCTCAATACTCAAGGACATAATTGCCGCTTACCCCGGATTTGCTGCTTCGCGGCCCTCCACAACGTCCACGTGTGCGGGTTTCCGCTAAGAAAGCCGCATGACCCTCGCCAATAACACCAACCTCGACAGGAAATCCGAGGTCAACGTGTAGATGCTTGGCCATCGGGGGCCGGGCGCGCGGTATCCCGGCCAAAAGAAAAGTGGGCTTTCGCCCACTCATTTCTCCGTGTTACTCCGCAGTGCGCTGAAGGCGAAGCCAAAGGACAAATTCGTCTGCCATCTAAGAATACGCCGTTTCAGGGCGGATTTCAACGCGCCCCATCCAGTTTGCAGAAGGCGCCTTTTCCCTCAACCACGAGCATTTCTTCCTGTAGGTTATAGGATTAATACCAGCATGGCTTGCACCAAAGAACCGCTCCTTGATCGCTTTTTCTCTCTCGTCGCAGGAGCCTTGACAGATAACCATAGGAAATTCGCTCTACACCCCCTTTTATGATCCAGACACCCGTATCGGAAGCTCTTACCTTCGACGACGTCCTCCTCGTACCCGCCTACAGCGACGTTGTGCCCGCACAAGTGAGCACCCAGACCATGCTCACGCGCTCGATTTCCCTTAATACTCCGCTGCTTTCCGCGGCGATGGACACGGTGACGGAGTCGCGCCTGGCCATTGCCATGGCCCAGCAGGGCGGCCTGGGGGTGATTCACCGCAATCTTTCCCTGGAACAGCAGGCCAGCGAAGTGGACAAGGTAAAGCGCTCGGAAAGCGGCATGATCGTCGACCCGGTCACCATTGAGCCGCAGCAGCTCATTTCCGATGCACTGGAAGTGATGCGGCGTTACAAGATTTCCGGCGTTCCCGTGACCCAGGGTAAGAAGCTGGTGGGCATTCTCACCAACCGCGACCTGCGGTTTGAGACGCGCACCGACATCCCGATCGGCGATGTGATGACAAAAGACAACCTCATCACGGTTCCGGTGGGGACGACGCTCGAAGAAGCGGAAAAGATCCTGCACAAGCACCGGGTCGAGAAGCTGCTGGTGGTCAATGGCCAGTACGAGCTCAAAGGTCTGATCACAGTTAAAGACATTCAGAAGAAGCTGAAATACCCCAACGCCGCCAAAGACGATCAGGGTCGGCTGCGGGTAGGTGCGGCCATTGGCGCGACCGGCGACTTTCTCGAGCGTGCGGCTGAGTTGGTCCGTTTTCGGGTGGACGTGCTCTCCATTGATTCGGCGCATGGCCACTCCTCGCGTGTTCTCGAGGCCATTCGGGCGGTCAAAAAGCGCTTTCCGGAGGTGGACCTGATGGCCGGCAATGTCGCCACTTATGAAGGGGCAAAGGCGCTGATTGAGGCCGGCGCGGATACCGTAAAGGTGGGCATAGGTCCTGGATCCATCTGCACCACGCGCATGGTCACCGGCGCCGGCATGCCGCAGATTACCGCCATCAGCGAGTGTTACCGGGCGGCTAGCGCGCACAATATTCCGGTGATCGCGGACGGCGGCATCAAGTATTCCGGCGACGTAACCAAAGCGATCGCCGCCGGCGCAAGCGTGGTCATGATCGGCTCATTGTTCGCTGGGGTTGACGAGAGCCCGGGGGAAACGATCCTCTACCAGGGCCGCAGCTTCAAGACGTACCGTGGCATGGGTTCCCTCTCGGCTATGTCGCAGGGCTCCGGAGAGCGGTACTTCCAAGGAAAAGGAGACTTGGAAGAGAAACCCTCCACCGAAGGAGTCGTAGCGCGAGAGCGCAACGGGGAAAACCGGCTGGCCAAGTTCGTACCCGAAGGGATCGAGGGACGCGTGCCCCATCGTGGACCCCTCGAAGCCATGGTCTACCAACTGGTGGGTGGGCTGCGTTCGGGGATGGGTTATGTAGGCTGCAACAGCATCCGCGAATTGCAGGAGAGATCGTGCTTTATCCGCATCTCCAGCGCGGGGCTGCGCGAGAGCCACGTGCACGACGTGATTATCACGCGCGAAGCGCCTAACTATCACGTCGAATAAGTGGCACGCCCAGCTAAGCTGCGAGCTATGTACACGCTCATCCCGATCATCAGTTTTCTTTTTTCCTGCGTGCCCGCTCTCGCGCAAGCTCCTGCAGCGCGGCCAGAATTCGAAGTAGCATCCGTCAAAAGAAATCTTTCCGGGAGCCGCCCATGGTTGGTACCGCCGGTGGGAGGACGATTTACGGCAACAAACGTCACGCTGAGGCAGCTCATTGGCGTCGGTTGGCGGCAAAAAGTCTCAGGCGGTCCGTCATGGGTTGTTACCGACGGTTATGATGTCTCGGCCGTAGCGCCGGAACCCAACGTAAGCGCCGACGAATTTTCGTTGATGATGCAGAACCTGCTGAAGGACAGATTCGCCCTGAGGGTTCACAGCGAAACACACGAAGCGCGAGTTTACGTTCTGCTGCCGGCGAAAAATGGACTGAAGCTGCCGGATGCGAAACCCGAACCATGCCTCTATGGCTGGAAAGGCACGGACGCCAACCCGGAAGGTGGATGCGGCGGGATGAACGTGACGCCCGAGTCAATCACCAATGAAAGAATTTCGATGCAATGGTTCGTAAGCGTTCTTGGAGGCGTGCTTGGGCGCCCAGTGCTTGACAGGACCGGATTCAAGGGTTCTTTCAAAGTTCTTCTCGAGTTCGCTCCGCTGGCTCCCGGCCGCGATATAGACAGCACAAAGCCTTCCCTCTTCACTGCACTGGAAGAACAACTTGGACTCAGACTCGAATCCCAGAAAGGCAGCGAGGAGGTTCTCGTCATAGATCATGTCGAGAGGCCTTCAGCGAATTGAGAGCAGCGTGGTTCTTCGCGCGACGACTCTGCGTTCGCATCGCTTGAAGTCTGTAGAGCTGTCTGAATCGGGGGGCGAGCCTCTCAAGGCGGCCTTGGCCACGCAGATTCTATCTGATCTTGCTGCTCAGAACGTGTCAGTGTAGCGGGGGCTTGACTCGCATTCGATATGACGGATACCGCGACAAGGGATTCGGTTCAGTGGCATATCCCTCAACTTGTCTACATCCACATCCGCCTTATGGCCCTTGATCCCTATGATCTTGCACTCGCCAAGCTGCAACGAAACATTGAACGGGATAGAGGGGATGTACGCTTTCTGGCGCGTACGGTTCCTTTTAGCCTCGATATCTTGCGTGATCGCTACTATGCGGAGCTACGTCCGTATCTATCAGGGAACCTCGACAGCCACGACCTGACATTGCAACTCTGGATAGAGGCGATTGAGGAAGAGCGGGAGATGCGGAAGTTTTGAATTGCACGGGAAGTAGTTTGGTAACGCTTAGCTCTCTCAACGGACCGCAGACTGGCGTCCTGGTTTCCGGTAATCGCGGCCATGTCTGGCAGCTGGTGTTGTGTTTAAGAATTGACTCTGGCGGCACTCATGGAAATGACACGCCAAGCCGCCATCGATTGTTTCAGATAGACTCCCGGGTCACCTTTCAGTCCATAGCACTGGATGCCGAAGGGCCCGCGGTACCCGGCTTTTGCGATTGTGCGGACCAACGCGGTGACATCGTAATCTCCGCGGCCGAGAGGCTGAATCAGCGCGTTCCAATCCCGGCCCTGCCGGTCGGCTCCGTTGATCGTGACCCCGTACAGACGTGGAATGGCGTTATGCAGTAACTGATCGAACTCCGGATCAAACCCGGAGCGCAGTTCATGGCAGAGATTGAACGTGACGCCCACATTGCTTCGCCCGGCTCCCTCTGCAAGCCGCACCACGTCTCTGAACCGCGCCAGGTAAAAGCCATAGTGTGGATAGAGCGCGACGCGAAGGTTGGCTCGAGACGCGAGATCGGAAATTCGATCGACCGCTTGAATGGCCCGCTCTTCTGCTCCGGCGCCGCCCCCCTGAATGGCCACCCATACGACCGTTCCGCGCCCTTGCAATGCCTCGATCGCGGCTTCCATGCCTGGCTCATACTTGATCCCGCCATTGCTGATATCGACGGTCAACCAAAGGAAGAACAACTGGAGATGCGCATCGTCCAGAGCTGCTAACCGCTCGGGGATTTGCCGCGCATGATCGAAGACGGTTCCCTCAAATCCATACTCGCGCGCAAAGGTGGCTTGCTGCTCGGGACTGATATCGCCAAACTCGTAGGCAAAGATAGGGTTTGGCAGGCCGGCGGCATCTCCGTTGTCGAACCCTCTCGCTTCAATGTTCGCAAGCGCGATGCAGGAGGCTGCAGCGCCTTTGACAAACTCCCGACGGCTCGTGAGCCCCATGCAGCGCATCTCCTTTACTGACAAATAGGGTAACGCGATTTAACAAGCTTCTACGGCATCCCAGTTTGCGATGGCTTCCAGAACTCCGGATCGGCTTTCAGCATCCTCTCTGTTGGGTAGCTCATCTTCGGGTCGATGTAGAACAGGTCCGTCTGTTTCGATTCCAGACAGGAGGCTTCCATTAGCGCCAGCTTCTTCAGCCCCTCTGGGCCCAAAGTCTCCGCAAACTTCTTATCGTTGTCGTCCTCGGCGTCAAGCTCGGCGGCAGACTTATGGGTGATGATGACCAGGAAGGCGTTGCCGGGAGAACCGTAGGTCTCTTCATAGGTACCCCAGTGCATGCCAGGCACACCCTTATAGCCGTCTGTGTACAGCTTGACCAGGTCTTCAAATTCCTGGGCGTGCCCGGGACGCACCAGGTACTGGATGATGACCTCAACGCGGGCGCCGACGCGAAAGCCTGGATTAAGGCTCAGGTCGTCGCGTTTCACCCATACGGTGTAGTCCTTGGATGAAAGCAGATCACCATCGGCCGCAGTGGTGCGGGCGAGGGTAGCAGCTACCGTGGGATCGGTTGGCGCGCCCCTGCTCCCCTGCACCCACTCAGCGTAGGAGTCGTAGCCATGGAAGAAAAATACGCGCGGCGGTCCGGAAAGAGAGACTGCAGCGAAATAGTGGTTGGTACTCTTGGCCGCTGCCAGCGCCCGCGGATAAGCTCCTTCCACAGCCTGGTGAGCAGGGCCATCCTTGCCCGGTTTCGTGTATTCGCGGGAGATAACCAGGATTTTGGCGCTAGGGATAACATCCTGTGCGAAGAGTATGGCCGAGTTGCTGCATGACAGCGAAACCAATAGTAGACTTGCGGCGACGCGACAGAATGCGGGCATGCGGGTTTTTCTCCTTGGTTGGGAATCCAACGACATATTCACCTAAAGAGGGTTCCTCCCGCCAGGAATTACGGCGGCATGGGCAAAACTACATGGCCGAAGTGGTCGCCGGCCCGTTTAGCAGGTAAAGATGGGATTGGTTCCACGCTAATTTAGTTAGAATTGCTTCGGCCTCTGCCGCCGGGGAATTTCATGTTCGGAAAAACTCTTTGCCTTTTTGTGCTCGCGGTTGCGTCTCTTCCTGCTCCTGCGTTGGCACAGCCCGCTGCCGATATCGTGATCGAGCACAACGTCGCCATGAAGACCCGCGATGGCGTCACCCTCAAAGCCGACGTCTATCGACCCGCGGGCGATGGCAGCTTTCCCCTATTGCTCGAGCGCACACCCTACAACAAGGACGGGGGCGCCGACTTCGCGCGCAAGGCTGTGGCGCGCGGCTTCATGGTGGTAATCCAGGATGTGCGCGGCCGCTACACCTCCGCGGGCGAGTGGTACACCTTCAAGCACGAGATGGATGACGGCTACGACACGGTGGAGTGGGCCGCGGCCCTGCCGCACTCGAACGGCAAAGTTGGCTTGTTCGGCGGATCGTACGTCGGCGCTACGGTGATGCTCGCCGCCATCACCCATCCGCCGCACCTGGCCGGTATCTGCCCCGTCGTCACAGCGTCGAACTACCACGAAAACTGGACCTACCAGGGGGGCGCATTCGAGCAGTGGTTTGACGAGTCCTGGACCGCGGGCCTGGCGCAGGACACGGAGAATCGCCTGCTCCGCGATGACACCAATGCGCTGGTTAGCGATCGCGTGTTGCCGTTGACCGACTTCCCCGTCTTCAATATCAAGCCGATTACCAGCGGCTCGCAGTTGACGCACGAGCTCGCGCCTTACTTCCTCGACTGGCTCGCGCATCCCACATACGACAGCTATTGGAAGCAGTGGTCAATCGCAGAGAACTACCAGAACGTTCAGGTCCCCGCACTCACGATTGCAGCCTGGTACGACCTGTTCCAGAGCGGCTCGCTGCGCAATTACCTCGGCCTCAAGGCGCATGCCGGAAACCAGGCCGCACGCGATGGGCAACATCTGATCATCGCCATCGGCGGACACTCCGGCTGGAGCCGCAAGGTAGGCGAGGTCGATTTCGGCCCCGACGCAGCCTTTGACGAGGACGCTATCACGCTCGACTGGTTCGAATACCTGTTTCTGGGCAAGCAGAATCAGTTCGCCAGCGGCAAGCCTGTCAGGATTTTTGTCATGGGCAAGAACGAGTGGCGCGATGAGCCCGCGTGGCCCCTCGCGCGCGCCACGCAGACCAATTACTATCTTCACTCCGACGGGAAGGCCAACAGCGCTTCGGGCGACGGTTCGCTTTCCACTGCGACGCCAACCAAGGAAGGAACAGACACTTTCGTCTACGACCCGGCTAATCCTGTCCCCACCGTGGGCGGTCCGCTCTGCTGCGATTCCGATCATCTGGCGCCGGGACCACGCGATCAGAAAGACGTGGAAGCCCGTTCCGACGTGCTCGTCTATACCACGCCGCCGCTCGATCAGGACCTCGAAGTCACGGGTCCTGTCACTCTTGATCTCTTCGCGAAGTCCTCTGCCGTCGACACCGACTTCACGGGCAAGCTGGTCGACGTTTGGCCCAACGGGTTTGCGCAAAATCTGACCGAGGGAATTTTGCGCGCACGCTTCCGCGTGTCCACCCTCGGAGAACCGAAACTCATCACACCCGGCCAGGTCTACGAATACAAGATCGACCTGTGGTCCACGAGTAACGTCTTTTTGAAGGGTCACCGTATCCGGCTCGAAGTGTCGTCGAGCAATTTCCCGCGCTTCGATCGCAATCTGAATACGGGAAAAAGCGGCGCCGAAGATACGCAGTTCGTGAAGGCGACCAATACGATCCTGCACGGCGGCGCATATTCGAGCGCGTTGATTTTGCCGGTAGTGCCAAGATAGGAGGCCGAAAGCGGCGGACACAGGCTGAAAGGACGAGCCCGCCGTTCTCGATTGCGATCGTGCGGTAGGGCTGGTATTCAGTGGGTTGTCTTCTTGCCCTGTGATCCGATCACGCTGGGCAACGCCACCTTGGAGCCGACCGGGCCGTGGCAGTTCCACATCGCGACAACCTGGCGCTGTCACGCCTATCGCATGTCTGTCACCTATGACATAATCATGTCATGGCTGTCCGTACCACAGTTGACCTGCCGGACCCACTACACGACCGGTTGCGGAATCTGGCCGAGAAGTCCGGGGCTTCCATCCGTTCGCTGATCGTACGGGCGATCGATCAAACCTATCCTGACACCAACAAGAGCGGCGACCGTCTCACGCGTCCGCTGATTCAAGGTTCGGGGAAGCTTGGCCCTGCGTTTCCGGAAGATGAGAATCCGCATGACTTCATTTTTTCCTGACCTGAATGTTTGGCTGGCGCTCTCCGTTGCCGGCCACTCTCACAGCGCGGACGCTTGGGCGTGGGCAAATCTGTTGCCCCGGGAAACACGGCTCATCTTTTGTCGCTATACCCATATAGGCCTACTCCGCTTGTTGACCAATCAGGCCGTCATGGGTGAGCAGACGCTGACCCTTCGTAAGGCCTGGAGCGTATACGATCGGTGGCTCGCTGATCCGCGGGTCGACTTCTACCCTGAGCCGCGAGATGCGGACGCAGAGTTTCGCCGCGTCACCGAGCCGTTCGGGGCGAGGCCGGCCTCCAAATGGATCGGTGACGGTTGGCTCCTCGCATCCTCCAACGGCTTGCAATCCACGCTTGTTACTTTTGATAAGGCACTGTATCAGCAGGCCCGCAAGCAGGGTTATTCCGTCGTGATGCCCGGCTGAGATCGCTTAATTGGATGTGCCGGGTCCAGGCTGTTCCCGAAACTTTTGAAACTTAACGTCTGGGATTGCCGGCCCGCGTCAACGCAGATTCTGTCATCCCACAATTCAGAACTGTTGGGGTGGGGGTTAGATATCCTGATTGGTACTCGCAACGGTTACGTTCCGTCTGTTCCTCAGGGCCCACCCCTCAGGGCCGCACGGCCCTGATTCGGGGCAACCCATCGCGTGCGGGACCGGGCGGACCCCGTCGTTACGCTGGACGGGCAACATAATCAGAGTTTACCCATGCAAAGATCACACTCGACGGAAGACCATGGCGCCAGTAATACCAGCGGCCTCACCCGCTTTGTCCAAACGTGAAATGATGTACACGGCTTTGCGGCAGCATAGACCACTGCCCCGGAAGCCACTCAATCGAACTTTTGGGAGGTAAGGTGATGGCAAAGTGGACACGAAGAGGATTTGTAGGATCCCTTTCAGGGATAGCAGGGGCAACCATGTTCGGTGGCAGGGCGAGCGCTGCTGCGATGAATCCCCCTGAAGCAGCAAAGGCAAGCGGACCGATCAAGATTACCGACCTCAAGTGTGCCGTCATCGGCCGCAATCCGACGGTTCGCATCGTTACGGACCAGGGAATTTCCGGCTACGGCCAGGCGGAGACGGCCAAGCCCTATCTCAAGCCGATGGTGCTGTTTTATAAACCGTATCTCATCGGCGAAGACCCGACCAACGTGGCCGCGATCATGCTGAGGATTCGCCGCCTTGGCGCTTCCAAGCCCTGGGGCGCCGCCATCAGTGCAATTGAAATCGCGCTCTGGGATGTCGCCGGCCAGGCGGCCGGATTGCCGGTCCACAAGCTGCTTGGGGGGAAGATCCGCGACCGCGTCCGTCCCTATGGAAACTCCGAAAACAACATCGGCGCCACGATGACGATGCCAAAAACGCCGCAGGACTACGCCGAGTTTGCCACCCAGATGAAGGAAGCCAAAGAGGGCTATACCCTGGTCAAGATGCCCATCGGCTTCCACAACACAGACATGATGACGGCCATCCCCAACACCTGGTACGGTCCCCAATGGCATGGGCGGGCGGCGCCGTACATGGATCGTGGACTCATGACGGAACGTGGCATCGACAATTGCATCGCCTGCGCCGAAGCCGCGAGAAAGGCCCTGGGGGATGACATCGGGCTGGCCTTCGACTGCGGGCCCGGGTGGGTAGTCAAGGACGCGATCCGGTTTGCGCGCGCCGTGGAGCCGCTGAAGCTGGCCTGGCTCGAAGACATCATCACCGGCGATTACGAGCCTAACCCGAAAGCGCAAGTCTTCAAGCAAGTGACCGACAGCACGTCCACGCCCATTCACACCGGTGAGGAGCTCTATCTGCGGGAAAACTGCATGGAGCTGATCGAGACCCAGGCCGTCAACGTCCTCGGCCCCGATCCGGAAGATGTGGGCGGCATCGCCGAATTGAAGTGGATCGCCGAGTACGCCGATCTCCACGGAATCCTGGTAGCTCCGCACGGAATTTTCGACGGATTATTCGGCGTCGCTGCGCAGGTGCATATGGGCGCGGCGCTGCCGCAGAACTACATCGCTTTCGAATATGCCAAGGGCCAGCCCGAATGGTGGTATGACATCGTGGACGGCCTGCCGGATCCAGTGGTCAAAAACGGCTTCATCGACGTTTGGGACAGACCTGGTCTCGGTCTCACTTTCAAAGTCCAGCAAGCCAAGGCGCACCTCGCGGAAGAGGATCGCGACTTCTTCGACTAGACTAGGGTCGCGGAAATTCAGGATCATCTTGGGCTGGCTCCGGGATGGTTCGTCCGTGACAACTCGAAGCAAGTTGTAGCGAAAATCCGCGCTTCGGCTTCTTCGCGGCCACGGGGTAGAAGTGTAGGCGATGCTACCGACTGAGGCTTGGAGGGGCTCTAGGAACGGAGGGAAAGGTCCCCCCGTTCCTAGAGCCGAATTCTCCGGCCGGCAGCCTGCCAAACCGCGGGCGCCGGCCTGCTCATGCGACCCTTGTTGTCGATGCCCGAGCTTCGGTTTTGGTTTGCTTCGACTTCATAAGGTCCGCTGCAGACGCTCCTTCGAGCGATAGTCCGTAGCCGACTTCCCGTACAATTCGCTCTTTCAAGGGTTGAATGAAGTGCACCCGTGTATTGCGTCGCGTCACTTCTGGAGCCTTCAAGTACAGCTCAGCTAATTCCCGCGCCCGGCTGAGCGCCTTGCCGTTCGGCACAACTTCGGCAACCACTCCCCATTCCTGCGCAGTACGCGCCGGCAGCGGCTGTGGGTTGAGGAGGAAGGCCTCGGCTCGTCCAGCTCCAGCGCGATAGCTCCACGTGGTGAAGATTCCATCACCGGGTGCAACCCCAACGGCATAATGGCCCACATCCTGGAAGGTCGCTCCCTCGGCAGCCACAATTACATTGGCGAGCAGCACATAGTCGGAATGAATATGCGCTCGTCCCTCCATCGCCGCGATGACCGGCACACGTATGTTGGCAATGTTTTCCAAGACCTGAACGCCTTCGTCGTGAATCTGGCTCCAGACGCCGGGATCAGCGGGGTCGGCCCAAGATGACCAATCGACATCCGTAATGAACTCCCCACCCGCTCCGGTCAGGATTACGATCTTGTTCGCTCGATCTTGCGAAATACGGTAGAAGGCCTCAACAAATTCCGTGTGAGTCTGTGCAGTCATTATGCACGGCCCGTCGTTGGTGTGAAGTTGAGCTGCCAGCACGCCGTTGGCGTCTCGCGTCAGCTTCACGTTGCGATAGGCAGAGAAATAGTCAGCTTGATGTGTTTGCATAGAAAGTCTCCTCTCGGTTTGAGTGCTGAGTGTGGATCGTCCGCAACTGTCCGGCAGTTTCAGAAAATCCAGGAAGGATCTGGAAGTGAAATTTGCGGCACACTAGATCTGCGCTACTCCGCCATCGACGAAAAGCTCAATGCCCGATATGTAACTCGCTTCGTCTGACGCGAGAAACGCGACAGCTTTAGCGATTTCGTCCGGATCTCCGAGCCGTCCCAACGGAACGTTCTTTGCGAGCTCTTGTTTCATCTGTATGAGCGCCTCACCCTGCTGCCAGCTGTCAAATATTGGCGTATCGATATGGCCCGGGCTAAGGGCGTTCACATAACAAAGCCTCTGCTTTCCGGGAAATCCAATGCGTGCACCCGGAATGTGCCTGCAGCTGCATCAGGCAATGAGATATGCACTAAATCGCAATGCATCAGTTCCCGAATACTGGCCGAGATTGCGCGCAGCACTTTGCGAAGCTCCAGATTTGAAGTGATCTGGCTGGTAAGCTTCAGAAGTAGTTGAAGCCGGGTGTTCTGGACGGCGAGAATCTGCTCAGCTTTTTTTCGTTCCTCAATATCGGTATTCGTTCCGTACCATTTGATAACCCTTCCGCTTTCGTCAAAGGCTGGAGTCGCGCGGAAAAGAAACCAGCGGTATACTCCGTCGAAACGGCGCAGACGCCCTTCGATCTCACCTGGCGTACCGGAAGCCAACATCCCTCGCCAGTACTCCACTAGGACGTTTACATCATCTGGGTGAATCGCGGTTGTCCAACCCCAGCCCGGCGTAATCGAGCCAGCGACGATTGAAGAATTCAGCCGGACCGTTTGCCGCGGCTGACCACGCCATGGATGGAATGGTTTCGATAACATCGCGCAGCTCTCGTTCACTGCGTTGCAGTTTTTCGTTCTGACACTGTAATTCTGCGCGAGCAGCCTCCGCCTGGCGAAGATTGAAATTGGCATCAATTGCGAATGCGACCACTCGACCAATCATGCGCAAAAAGCCAATGTCATCGCTGCTGTATTCGGTTCCAGGAGGTCCGGACATGCCCAACGCGCCCAGACGACGATGCGGCGTAGTGAGGGGAACAAAGACGAGCGGACCAACGTCAAGCCCTTGAGCGGCAATTCCTCGCTTGAGGCGTGCCGGGACTCTTTCATCCGTGTCCCAGTCGTGAATATGGAAAGGCTCCTGGGTAGTGTATGCCTGCCACGATGGCCGCTGTTGGACGGGTACATCCGCATAGGCCGCGGCGAGGCTCTTTTCCCGGCCGACCACCGCCCATTCGACTTCCGTGGAGTTCTCCTTGTAGACGATGATGTAGAACTGTAGGAACTCCAGGAAGTCACGCAACTGGTCTGCGAGGACCTGCGTCAGGTCTTCGGGTTTGCGGCACTGGGAAAGGGCCTCGCCGAGGCGAAACAGCGCATCATATCGGCGCCCGGTGCTCCGCGGCGGGACGCGGGCGTCTCCACGGATGTCGTGTTTGGCAGGGTGTTCCATCCGGAGTCCATGTTACAAAATCGGATGAAAGCGCTTATAGCGCGTTTGGCCTCTTTTTTTGAACTTCGAAAACCACCGGCAAATCGGCCCCTCTGCGAGGGCCTCACTTGCAGAATTTCATGAGCACTGCCGAACTTTCGGCTGGCTCAGGACGTCTTATGGTATCGACTCATCGCTCCAAAGGCCCATTCCTTGCGCTGTACTGCTCGAAAAGAAAGGTCGGGATGACGATGGAATATCGGTCGCGTCAAGCCTATCCAGCCCAAAAGTGGTTGCTCGTGGTTCCCGCCTCGTTGATATTGAGCTTTTCGCCGGGCACCGGTTTTTTGCGGATGGCTCAGGCTCAGGCTACTGCACAACAACCGCCCAGCGCGCAGGCGCCGGCACAGAAGACAGCCATTGAGGGCACCTGGCAGGGCACGCTGCATTCGGGCAAAGACTACCGCGATGTGGTCAAGATCACTAAGGCAGACGACGGCGGTTACAAAGTTGTCTTCTATTTACCGGATCAAAGTGGAGATGGCTACAACGCCACCAACGTCACAGTCGATGGCCCCACCTTGAAGATGACCCTCCCCTTTGGCACGTATGCGGGCAAGCTGAGCGCGGATGGGAAGACCCTCACAGGTACCTGGACCCAGGATTCCAACATACTACCTCTTAACTTTACTCGCGCCACCCCGGAGACGGAATGGACCATTCCTCCCCCAACGCCCAAGCAGCCGCCGATGGACGCGAACTCCAATCCCGGCGTGGAGGTGGCGACCATTAAACCGGCCAAACCGGATGCGCAGGGTAGAGGCTTTATATGGGACGGGCACGTGCTCAAGGCCATCAACAATACATTGGCCGACCTGATATGCACCGTCTACAACCTCCAGTCGAAGCAAATCGTAGGCGCGCCCGACTGGGTATTCAGCGAGAAATTCGACGTCACCGCAAAGCCTGACATGGCAGGCCGGCCCAGTCTGAAACAGGCGCAAGGCATGACCCGTCAGCTGCTGGCCGACCGCTTCCAACTGAAATTTCATCGGGACAAGAAAGAGATGTCTGCCTTCGTGCTCACGGCGATCGCGGACCCGCCAAAGATGACCAAGGACACCAGCGATCCCACCCAGGAGGGCTTGGGTTTTGGGCCGATTGGAACGCTCCATGTCCACAACGCGCCGATGCTCGATTTTGCTCAATTGCTACAGGCGACCCTGCTCGATCGCCCCGTGGTCGATCAGACGGGTCTAGCCGGCCGCTGGGACTTCGTGCTGAAGTGGACTCCGGATGAGTCGCAGTTCGCTGGCATGGGCATCAGAGTTCCGCCGCCCAGCAACGCCCCGGACGCACCCCCAACGCTCCTCACGGCGATTCGTGAGCAACTCGGACTCAAACTGTCTTCGGAGAAGACACCGGTCGACGTGATTGTGATCGATCATGTCGATCATCCATCGCCGAATTGAATGAACCCCGCTTGTTCATTTTGCGGCGGCTTATGCATGGCCGCTCTCTTCTTGCACTTGTGTGGCTTTGTCGTTCGCGTAAGTTACCGTAATCTTGCGGTCACCCGCGGTGTAGGTCACGGTCCGATTGCCGTAGTTGCTGGAGTCCGATTGGGCTACCTGGCCGACCGCCATCATGGTTTGCAGTTCGCTCATCCCCGGCTTCACCTGGTGCTGGTCAATGGCTTGCCATACATCACCTGGCCAGTAGCTATATAACTTGTGCGGGTCGTCGTAGTACAAAAGATCATCCATAAGGAAGGTCTCGTTGGCCCCTTCCACCTCTCCCATCGGGACAGCGTACTCCTGGCGATCGCCTGGCTCACGAAAGATGACGAAGATGTTCTTCGAGCCGCGGGGGATTCTGCTCGTCCAGTTTGCCGGTGTCGCTAGTTCGACCACATCCACGATGTTCAACTCCTGAGCCATCGGCAGCGGACCTTTCTTATCGCGGAATACAACAGAATGATCTCGATAGGGGTAATAATCCAATTGATATCCGGCCTGCAGCCACACGGTTTTCCCATCGAGCTCTTTGGCGGACTTCAGATCGTCGATATACAACTTGCGCGGAATCACCAGATCATCCTGAGTGATCTTGCGTTCCGGCGGCGCCTGTTTGACGAGGAACGGCTTATGGCGTTCCTGATAAATGGACCAGATGCGCCATGTGGCAAAGAGCAACATCGGTAGCGTCATCAGAACCATGACTTTCCAGGGCTTCATCGGCTCTCCTTTCGATCCCCCCAGATATACATGGATGCAAACGCCCGTCGCCCGGTAAAGTTAAGACAACAGACGAAACCGTCGAACTGCGCGCCGTGCCGCGGCAATTGGTATGCTGCACCGTAGTGAGCTATGGCCCTTGTTGCGGTCCTTATCTTAGTGGTTCATCTCGTCTGGCTTGCTCTGGTGATCTTCGGAGCGCTCTGGACGCGCGGACGGCCCGTGTGGAGCTTGCTGCACATTCTCGCCCTGGTTTGGGGAATTATTGTGGAGGTGAGCCCATGGCCATGTCCGCTGACCCTGGCTGAACAATACTTCGAAGTCCGGAGCGGCTCATCTTTGTACCAGGGCGGTTTCCTGCTGCACTACCTGGACGCGATCGTGTACCCCAATCTCCCTTACTGGGTGGTAACGTGTGCGGGTGTGGCCGTATGCGCTCTCAATCTTGGAATCTATTGCTCTCGATGGCGAAAGTCCATAGTTGCTCGAAGAGCGCCGCATTGAGCCACCACCGTCACTGGGTTTGGTTCTTTGGTGTGGGCCCCTATCTCCCTTCCCAACCAATTGACCCACCGGCCGCCGCTGGCTAACATGGTAGAAGCTGTGGAGAAAATCATGACCGTTGATTGGTCTGAGTGCGAGCTAGTTGAGAGCGTTCCCGGAAAGGTGGGCGGTACGCCTGTCGTCAAGGGCACGCGGATTCCCGCCGACACAATCCTCACAGACCAGGAACTAGGAGCAACAGTCGAAGAAACTCATGAGAGCTTTCCCAGTCTCTCCGTCGAGACGATCCGCTCCCTCAGAGCCTACGGCCACTCCCGCAAGCTCCTGTTGCAGCCTTGAAGGTTTTGCTTGATGAGAACATGCCGCACCAATTGCGTGGGCATCTGCCGGACCACGAAGTGTCAACGGCGGTCTATATCGGCTTCGGCGGATTCACGAACGGGGAGCTGCTACAGGCGGCCGAAGCTGCAGGATTCGAGGTTCTCCTCACGGGCGACCTTTCGCTCGAATACCAGCAAAATCTGACAGGCCGCAAGATCGCAATCGTCTCGTTATCGGCGAATAGCTGGCGGATCGTCAGGCACCATGTGCCGACAATCAGTGAGGCGATTAGAACGTCTTCGCCAGGCACTTTCGTGCGCTTGGATTGCGGAAAATACGGTCGTTAACAGGGCCGAAGGTGCCCGAAGCTGGGACAGGTCGTTCCTACCGGTAAGTCATGCGCTCAAGCTCCGGAGGATAGCGGTCGCCTTCGACGGAAATCCGCGCAGTTGCTGTGTCCAATTCCTGAAGATCGTTCGCGGTGAGTTCGAGCCCAATCGATCCGATGTTCTCCTCCAATCGCTGCAGCCTCGTAGTACCTGGGATGGGGACGATCCAAGGCTTCTGTGCAAGCAGCCAGGCGAGTGCTACCTGGGCGGGCGTCGCATGCTTCTGCTCCGCGAAGGCTTGAATGACATCTATCAAAGCACGATTCGCCTTCAGGGCCTCTGGGGAGAATCGTGGGAACGTGCCTCGGCTATCGCCTGGATCAAACTTCGTTTCTTCCGTGATGGTGCCGGTAAGGTACCCTCTGCCAAGGGGACTGTAGGGGATGAGACCGATACCTAGTTCCTCCAGCGTGGGGATGATCTCCTCCTCGGGGCGCTTCCACCAAAGGGAGTATTCACTTTGCAGCGCCGTAACAGGTTGAACGGCATGGGCACGCCGGATGGTCTGTGCGCCCGCTTCAGAAAGACCGAAGTGTTTGACCTTTCCTTGCTGGATCAGGTCTCGCACCGCACCTGCAACTTCTTCAACGGGCACGTCGGGGTCGACGCGATGCTGATAGAGCAGGTCGATCACGTCCAGGCGGAGCCTCTTCAGAGAGCCCTCCACAGTCTGCCGGATATATTCGGGACGGCTGCACAGACCCTGCGGCTTGGAGTTCGCCTCAGGCCCAAAGTTGAAGCCAAACTTGGTCGCGATGACCACCTGATCGCGTATCGGGGCAAGCGCCTCACCCACGAGCTCCTCGTTCACAAAGGGACCGTAGACCTGAGCCGTGTCGAAGAAGGTGATGCCCCGTTCGACTGCGCCTCGTAGCAGAGCAATCATCTCTTCTTTGGTCCCGGAAACTTTTCCGTGGCCGGCGCTCATGCGCATACATCCCAGCCCGATGGCAGAGACCTCGAGCCCACTGCTTCCCAGCATTCTCTTTTGCATTGTGTCCTCTCTTCTCAGTGACCCTTGAGATATTGCTCGTCACTGACGTGCTCAAGCCAATCGACGACATTACCGTCGAGTTTTTCCTGGATGGCGATGTGGGTCATGGCCGTGGTCGAAGTGGCGCCATGCCAGTGCTTCTCACCGGGCGCAAACCAGACGACGTCCCCCGGATGAATGTCCTGGACAGGTCCACCTTCCAGTTGCGCCCACCCCGCGCCCGCAGTCACGATCAAGGTCTGACCAAGGGGATGAGTGTGCCACGCTGTGCGTGCGCCAGGCTCAAAGGTGACGCTTGCGCCGGAGACGAACGCCGGGTCAGGCGCTTGAAACAATGGATCGATGCGTACGGCGCCGGTAAACCAATCGGCAGGTCCCTTACCGGATGCCTGCGTTCCAACTCGTTTGATGTCCAAGCTCTTGCCTCCTCTTCTCAGTGCTTGCTGGGTTCGATCCTCACTGTTGCGGAACGGCTGCGTTTGCTGATCATTGGCTGAAGGTAGGGGCTGGTCTTATACTTCGCCCGATAGGCGCCGTCGATCAGATCGTTAATCGAGTCGTCGACTGGATCGAAGGTTACGTCGTTTGTTATCCCGGCCGCTGTGATCCGGCCGCGCTTTTGCTGCATCGCGGCTTTATACCAACGCGAAGACGGGCCGTTATAAGCTCGCACATACAGCGCGCCGTCTACGACGACCGACCAGATCCAGGTGGGAGTGCCGTAGGTCACGCCATCCTCGCGGAACGGCGAGATGTGCAGATCGTCGCTTTCGGCGATCCTTTTCAATTCGTCTTTGGGCCAGGAACTCATTCTTTCATCTCCTTTGGATGTATTCCCGGAGCGGCTAGCGCATCACATAGCCGCCGTCTACCGAGATCGATTGGCCGGTAACGTAGCTCGCGGCTGAGCTGCAGAGCCACAGTACGGCATCGGCGATCTCTTCGGCTTTGCCCATACGGCCCATGGGAACGAAGGTCTTCAGCATCTGGTCCAACTCTTCTCCCTGACCTTCCGCGATCATCTTGTCGGCCATCGGGGTGTGAATCATTCCCGGGCAGACGTCGTTTACGCGAATGCCGCGTGCTGCATATTCAAGAGCGGCGCTCTTGGTAAAACCAATCACACCATGCTTCGCGGCGTGGTACGTCCCGCGCCGGGCGCCCCCAATCAGCCCTCCTAACGAAGAGCAATTGACGATTGCGCCGCTGCCTTGCTTGCGCATCTGCTGCAATTCGAACTTCATGCAGCTCCACACGCCGCGCAGGTTGATGGCCATAATGCGGTCGTAATCATCGCGTGGAGAGTCGGCTGTCTCGGCGAGGACATTTTGCACGCCGGCATTGTTGTAGGCTGCATCTAGCTGACCAAAGGTGGCGACAGTCTGCTTCACCATCGCTTCTACCTGCGCATCCTCCGATACGTCACAGCGGACGGCGAGCGTCTTGTGACCCTCGCCGGCAAGGGTCCTGGCCGCGGACCGCACTTCCTTCTCATTCCAATCAGCCAACACCACGGAGGCGCCAGCTTCGGCAAACGCCTTGGCTGTAGCGAGGCCCAATCCGGAGGCGGCTCCGGTCACGAGTGCAACCTTGTTCTTAAAGGAGATGTTCATCTTCAGGTCTTCCTCCCACTCCTTCAAGCCTAGCGGGCTTAGCGACGCGACGCTTTCCTGATCCTGCCGATTGTTTGCACGATCCTGTTTGTCCTGCAGATTTCGTGCACATAGTTGGTTGCTCGGGACTAAGCTGATTTTGGGAGGGTCATGCATGCTGAAGCCGGGAAAAAGAGCGAAACCGCAGGATTTGGCCGTCTTAGAAATGCGGCGCTTGCTGGCGGAACGAATCAAGTTGCTGGCAAAGACGCCTGGAGAACATCCGACGGCGATACCCGGGTTATCCCTCTATCATCGGACGGCTCCTACGGCTTGTTTTCGGGCTTCCTACGAGCCGGGCATGAGCATCTTCGTCCAGGGACGGAAGCGCATTCTGCTCGGGGGCACGGAGTATCTTTGTGATGGCAGCTCGTTTCTGCTCTCATCGATCGATGTGCCGGCTCAGAGCCAGATCATCGAAGCATCGGAAAAAACGCCGCTGCTGTCGATCTTCCTGCGCCTTGACCTGCCGACGGTTCGCGAGGTGCTGAGCCGGGATGGTATTCCGGAGGGGCCACCCTCTACCCACCGCCAGGGCCTGGCTGTTGGGGAGACAACCGTCGGGCTGCTGGGCGCGGCGATGCGAATGCTCGAACTTCTCGACACGCCGGAGGACATACCGTTTCTCAGTACCTTGGCTCACCGCGAGATCCTGTATCGCATTCTTCGGACACCGCAGGCGGAGCGACTGCGCGCCATCGCAACCAGCGGCGATCTGGGTCAACGAACGGCCCGCGCGATCTCCTGGCTGCGAGAGAACTATGCCAAGCCCTTGCGCATGGAGGAGCTTGCTTCCACAGCAAGGATGGGTGTTTCCACCCTGCATCATCAGTTCCGCGCTCTCACAGCGATGAGTCCGCTGCAATACCAAAAGCAATTGCGACTGCAAACCGCGCGCCAACGCATGTTGATGGACGGACTCGACGCTACCACCGCTGCATATGAAGTGGGCTACGAGAGCATTAGCCAGTTCAGCCGGGAGTACAGCCGATTCTTCGGCCTGCCGCCGATTCGAGATGTCAAGGCGTTAAAGGACAGCAACACAGCTTTGGTCAGCGTCGTCTGAGAGGTAGCGGTCACGAGGTGAGTATGAAAACAAAACGAATCATCGTCCTTGGACTGCCGCTGATCGCTTCCTGTCTCTTGTTGGCGATCCGGCGTGGATTTTCTGAACCGTTGGATGACCGTATGGTGAGAATCGCCGAGCTCGAAATCTATCCCGATCAACTGGACGCCTACGAGGCGGCGCTGAAAGAAGAAATCAATGCTTCCATCCGGACGGAACCGGGTGTGCTGACCTTGTATGCCGTCTCGATAAAAGGACATCCCGAACAGATTCGACTGTTCGAGATTTATCGCAATGCCGCTTCCTATCAAGCGCATCTGCAGTCTCCCCACTTCAAGAAATACAAAGAACAGACACAGCAAATGGTGAAGTCGCTCACGCTTCTTGAGACTGACCCCATTCTGCTCGGCGCAAAACTTAGATGAAATACAAGGGGCCAGTTGGAGTAGTCTCGCCTATAGATATCCCCGGATCTCTGTTTTTCCAAATCCAGATCGAACCAAGGACCTGGCATGAAACGTCTCGCAGTTGTGGCCGCATTGCTTGTTAGCCCGATGATTATTCCTGCGCAGCAATTCTCCTCGGTCCCAGGGCAGGGCCGCTCCATGGTGGTCACGAAGTTCGGCATTGTCTCCACTCCGCAGTTTCTGGCCTCACAGGCAGGGGCCCACATCCTCGAAGAAGGGGGCAACGCCATCGACGCCGCCATCGCGGCCAACGCTGTCATGGGTGTCGTCCAGCCCTACGTCAACGGCATCGGCGGAGACCTGTTCGCCATCTATTACGAGGCCAAAACCGGCAAACTCTACGGCCTGAACTCCAGCGGCTGGACCCCCAAGGCCCTCACCATCGATTACCTCAAATCCAAAGGCGTGACCAAAATTAACCCCATCGGGGTGGAGACCATCGACGTGCCCGGAGCCGTGGCCGGCTGGGAGGCCCTGCGCAGCCGCTTCGGAACTCTGCCCTTTGGCCGGCTCCTGGCGCCCGCCATCTACTACGCGCAGAACGGATTTCCCCTGGCCGAGCGCAATGCCCGCTACTGGATCGCAAAAAGCTTACTCGACCAGCCCGGCTACAAAGAGACCTACGACATCTGGCCCACTGCTCCGACGCCGGGCGACCTTTTCAGGAACCCCGCTCTCGCCAGTTCCCTTCGCCTGATTGCCGAACATGGCCGCGATGCTTTCTATAACGGTCCCATGACCGAGACGATGGTCAAATTCCTTGATGCTCACGGTGGAACGCACACGCTTGAAGACTTTCGTGACTTCCAGCCGGAGTGGGTCGAGCCCGTCTCTACTACTTACCGCGGCTGGACTGTCTATGAGCTGCCCCCCAATGGGCAGGGCATCGCCGCGCTATCGATGCTCAATATCATGGAGCACTTTCCCATGGCACAATATGGCCACAACTCCGTCGATGCTCTCCATGTCATGATCGAGGCCAAGAAGCTTGCCTACGCCGACATGTACAAGTACGTCGGCGATCCGCGCTTCACTTCCATCCCGGTGAAGGAGCTCATCTCCAAAGAGCTCGCTGCCCAGCGCGCGCAACTCATCGACATGCATAAGGCCGCCTGCCAGGTTGTTCCCTCAGAGGTGTCGGCAGAGCTCAACAAACACGGCAACACCACGATCTACCTCTCCACTATCGACAAGGATGGCAACATCGTCTCGCTTATCCAGAGCAACTACGCCGGCTACGGCACCGGGTTCGTCCCTCCGGGTCTCGGCTTCTCTTTTCATAACCGCGGCGCCGGATTCCAGCTCACTCCCGGCCTGCCTAATTCGCTCGCCGGACACAAGCGTCCCCTGCACACCATTATCCCGGCCTTCATGGAGAAGGGCGACATCCACATCGGCTTCGGCATTATGGGCGGCTGGAACCAGGCACAGGCCCACGCACAGTTCGTCGCCAATATCGTGGACTACGGCATGAACGTCCAGGCTGCGCTCGAACAGCCGCGCTTCACCAAAGGTACCTTCGAAGGTTGCGATGTTGAGATGGAGGAGACCATCCCGGCCGATGTCCGTGCAGGTCTCACGCAGCGCGGCCACCAGATCGAGCTGCTCGAGCCCTTTTCCTTTTCAGTAGGCCAAGGGGCGGCCGTAGTCCGTGACAGCAGCCGTCAGGTTAACTTTGCTGCAGGAGACCCCCGCTCCGACGGAGCAGCCATCCCTCAAGAGCCGGACACCAAGTAGGCGGTCACAGGAACTTGCAAAACAATCATGGTTTGGCGTTAAATTTTTATAAGGGCCCGGTAGGTGCATCCGGACGATAGGCTGACAGAATCGGAGCTATGAAACCTTTGACTACACCCAGGTTCGTCCCGAGCAGCGAAGAGTTGCGCAAGCTTGACCGCGACCTGCGGTTTCATCCTTCGACTACCAAGCATCCCGCAGCGCTGACGCCGGAGCAGATTGCAGCGTTCAATCGCGACGGTTACCTGGCCGGCATTCGGATCTTCGATAAAGAAGAGATAGCCGGCATCCGTGGTTACTTTGATGAACTGCTGGCCAAGACGCTCGCCGCTGGCGGCGACAGCTACTCGATCAGCACGGCGCACCTCCGTCATGGACGGGTTTACGACATCCTGACGGATGCTCGTATTGTGTCCCGCATCAAGGACCTGATTGGGGAGAACGTGGTTGCCTGGGGTTCGCATTTCTTTTGCAAAATGCCGGGAGATGGCAAACGGGTCTCGTGGCATCAAGATTCGAGCTATTGGCCGTTAACGCCGTCCATGGCGGTGACCGCATGGCTGGCGATCGATGATGCCACTATCGAAAACGCCTGTATGCGGTACATTCCTGGTTCGCACCACCTGGGCCATCTGACCTACACCCTGAGTGAAAACGACGAAGCAAATGTTCTGAACCAAACTGTGCCGAATGCTGAGACTCTTGGACGGCCAGTGGATGTTGAACTGAAGGCCGGGGAAATTTCCATCCACAGCGATCTGCTATTGCACGGATCGGAAGCGAATCAATCGAGCAAACGACGCTGCGGATTGACTCTGCGCTATTGCCCGACCATCGTCCGAGCAGGCCTGGATTGGAACGCGAAAGGCGTCCTTGTGAGCGGGAAAGACGAATCCGGTCACTGGGCTAATCCGCCGCGGCCGCAAACTGATTAGTGTCCTGAGTTAGAAGTTCGTTCGCAAAACATGGCATAAACCGCAGGTCCCTCCACTACGCTGCGCTCCGGTCGGGATGACAATTTTGTTTTGAAATCGATGATTTCTCGGGATTATTGCCGTCGTGCAACAAAATTGCCATCCCGACCGGAGCGCAGCGTAGTGGAGGGACCTGCGGTTTATGCGATGTTTTGCGAACGGCCTTCTAACTCAGGACACTAGCCAGGATTTCGCCCTGATTGTCCTGCCGGCTTGGATATACATGCCTGGCCGCACCGCGCAAAGTCCCCAACGCACTGTGGCACGAATGAATGGCGGCTTAGGGTCCGCTACGAATAGCATTCGGCATATTTCTTGGGGGCTGGTTAACGAAGAGCCGCGTTTCGCATCAAACTTGATGCGAGTCCAAGTGGCCTGGAGTTTGCTATGCGTATCGCTCTGATCGCCTCGCCCTTTATCTCGGTTCCTCCGGTGCGGTATGGAGGCACGGAACTCTTTATTGCCAACCTCGCCCAGGGGCTCGGCCGCCTGGGAGTCGATGTGGCCGTTTACGCCAACGGCGAGTCGACGGTCGAGGCTGACGTGCGCTGGATATATCCCAAGCAGGATTGGCCGCTGCCCGCGGAGATGTCAGGCCTCACCAAGGACCTGGACCACTCATCCTGGTCTATCAAAGACGCGGAAAGAGATTGCGACATCATTCACGTCAGCAATGCCCTGGCTGTGCCGTTCTCGCGGTTGAGCCCGGTTCCCTTCGCCTGCACTCTGCACCATCCATGCGAACCCTCGATCACCCATCTTTATGAGCGATATCGGTCAGTCTCGTATGTTTCGATCAGCAAGCATCAGGCAGCCATGCATCCCTCTGTTCCTTCACGGGTGATTCCCCATGGTCTCGACCTGGCGCGTTATCGCTTCAACGAGAGCAAGCAGGACTACCTGTGCTTTCTGGGGCGCATATGCCCGATCAAAGGAGCGCACCGTGCAATCGCAATCGCACAGCGGCTGGGAATGCCTCTCAAGATCGCCGGGGAGGTACAGCCGATTTTTCAAAGCTATTTCGATACACAGATACGTCCGCACCTGGACAACCGCAATGTGGAGTTTATAGGAGAAGCGGACTTCACCACCAAGAATGACCTGCTGAGCAATGCCCGGGCACTGCTGTTTCCCATAGAGTGGGAGGAACCGTTCGGGTTGGTGATGATTGAGGCCATGGCCTGCGGAACCCCGGTTATTGCCTTTCCCGGCGGGGCGGTGCAGGAGGTGGTGGCGGATGGCATCTCAGGCAGGATCTGCCACAGCGTGGAGGAAGCGGTCCGGGTGCTGAAGCAGGAGTGCTTTGATGCGCGGGCGATCTGGAATTACGTGGAACGATTGTTTTCGGCGGACACTATGGCAAGCAGGTATAAAGACCTCTATTGTTCCATCCTGGCTGGTATCGAGCAGGACGAGGAAGCGGCTTGAGCAGGATGGATCGCGGCCAAAGCGAATATGTGGAAGCTCCGGTAGAGCCGAAAGTGGCATATCATGAGCCTCCGTTCACCTCCTCAGGGATGTTGGCGCTCATCCACGGGGCCACGTTTTTTGCCGCCACGGAAGAGGGGGCTCTGCTGCCTCCAGGCGCGCCGAATATCGGGCTTTTCCATAACGACACCCGCTTCCTTAGCCACTACGAACTGCGCACGAATGGCCAACCGCCGGCGCTGCTCTCCTGCAACAGTACGGGAGCTGATCTGGCTCGCATCGGCCTCACGGTGCGCGCTGGAACGGTGCCCGGCACGAACCTCGATTTGCCGATCAATACGATCTATATTGACCGCGAGTTGCTTCTGGGTCGCGACCGGTTATTCGATGTGCTGACGCTGCAGAATTATCATGACGGCGAAGTGACCGTGACGGTGGAACTTTTCTACGCCGCTGATTTTATGGATATCTTCCAGGTGCGCGGGTTGTTGCGGGGCAAGAGCGGCCGCTATGCGCGGCCGCGGGTGCAGCGCTCGAGTGTACGCATCCGCTATGAGGGCCTGGATGACCGCGTACGTTGGACCGACATCCGCTTTACTCCATCGCCGCGGGCAATCGGCGAAGCATACGCGCGCTGGGAGGTACGGCTAGCCGCTCACGGTTCGCAGTGCATCACAACGACGATTTCTATGGCCGTGGGTTCGCTTGGCGACCGTGAGCCGGCCATAGTGGAGCAAGACCGGCAGTCGGTTCAGAACCAATCGGCGGCCGAACATGATCAATGGCGCGCGCGGTGTACGCTATTCCAGTCAGGCAACAAGATTTTCGACCTGATGCTGCAAACTGCGGTGGAGGATTTTTACTCGCTGCGCATGCAAGAGGGCGGCGGAGCTGCGGTCGCCGCCGGCGTGCCGTGGTTCGCCGCGCTGTTTGGCCGCGATTCCCTGCTTAGCAGCTATCAGACTTTGCTACTTGATCCGGATTTGGCACGCGACACGCTGCGAGTGCTGGCCAGCTACCAAGGCACGGTCAGCAATGACGAACGAGATGAGGATCCGGGCAAGATTCTGCACGAGCGGCGCGCCGGCGAGATGACAGCCACACACGAGGTGGCGTTCGGGAGATCGTATGGCTCGGTCGATGCGACTCCCTTGTTTCTGGTTCTCATGCACGAATACTTTCGCTGGAGCGGTGATCTCGCGCTGGTGCAGGACTTGAAGCATGCGCTTGTGGCGGCGACGCGATGGGTGCTGGAATATGGCGATCTGGATGGGGATGGCCTCATCGAATACTGCCGGCGAAACCCTAAAGGCCTATTCAACCAGGGCTGGAAAGACTCTGGAGATGCAAATCGTCACAGCGATGGTCGCATTGCGGAACCGCCGATAGCGCTGGTGGAAGTGCAGGGTTATGCCCACCGCGGCTTACTCGGAGCAGCGGAACTGCTGACGTTACTCAAGGAGCCGGAGCTGGCTGCGGAGGCGGCAAAGAAGTCAGAGGAGTTGCGTGGCTTGATCGAGCAGCGGTTCTGGCTGGAGGATCGTGGCTATTACGCGATGGCGCTCGACCGCGAGAAGAGGCCGCTGCGGGTGGATGCTTCCAATCCCGGGCATCTGCTATGGGCCGCGGCCATCAGCCCACAAAGGGCGCGGCAAGTGGCAGACAGGCTGTTGACCAAGGAGCTTTTCTCCGGGTGGGGGATTCGGACGCTGTCTTCAGCGGAGCGGACTTTTAACCCCATGAGCTATCACTGCGGGTCTGTTTGGCCGCATGACACATCTATGATTGGCTACGGCATGGCGCGCTATGGAATGCGGCGCGAAGCTGCGGTGATTTACCAGGCACTGTACGATGCAGCCCTGCACTATCGCAAGTACCGGCTACCGGAGCTCCTGTGCGGGGTGGGACGGCATTTTAGCGGGGAGCCGGTGCACTATCCCGTTTCCTGCTCGCCCCAGGCGTGGGCTTCCGGAGCCCCCTTCCTGCTGCTGACCGGTTTGCTGGGTCTGGAGCCGAGGGCTGACCGAGGGCAGTTAGCAATCGTCGATCCGTATTTACCGGCCTTTGTGCGCGAGCTGAAACTGAGTAACCTGCGCATCGGCGCCTCTCAGGTCACGCTCCAGTTCGAACGCAAGGGAGAGACGACGCACTGGGATGTGCTTGAAATACTTGGCGCGCCGTTAACGATCCTGAAGGGTTAGCCTTCTGCCCACGTAAGAGTTTTGAGGGCAGGTCTCCCATACTCTTCCCACAGGAAATGCATCAGGGTATGCATTAGATTTTTCACGTCCTATTCCCCGAACGGATCGACGTTTATCCACGCCGGAGGGAGGGCCGCAGCGAGACACGACGGCAGAAGCTGAATTGCAGCAATAGGTGTATACTGTCACCGTCGTTCATCAAAGCCTGATGGTATGGGTATGGACTACCCATCTGCCGCTCGATTATTGAGTCTCACGCAGGCCGTTTGTGGGGCACCTCAAGCCCTGGGCGGGGGCAACTTTTCAGTTCACCCTGCCGGCCATGGTCGCGGCCCCATATATGACAACAAAGAGATAGCACAAAGATGGTGACAAATGGGAACTAAGCCTGCTCATTTTCTGCGGACGAACATTCCCGTGGGGGAGCTGTAGAAACCAATTTCTGCCGCTGCCGCGAGCCGGTAAGTGCCAGCCTCCGAACCTGAGATCGCGCGCTGGCGATACATTTAGTACAACTTCAGCCTTTGCATCTTGCTACGACGCCTCCGAAGTAGAGCGGAATCATCTGCCGGAGAGGGATGCATCGGATTGGGCGGACGGCCACCCCTGAACTGTCGCCAGATGAATAGCGATAGCGCGACTACGACAACGAACCTGAAAAGCGCGACGATGAGGCCGGTCTGTTCCATGCGCTCCACGGTATCACGATTAGATCGGTCAGCCGCGGGCTTTTGACAGGGTCACTCCGTACCCGATTGGAATCAAGCATGGGGTTACTCGGTGGTAATCCCAAAACTTGTCGTGTAGCACGAGGTCCAGAAACAGGGATGCCTTTGTTTGCCAGGGCACCCGATTGGGTCATGGACCTGGCCTGAAGATCTGGCTATCATTACGCGATGAGAACGGCAGAGGTGCAAAATACGGAAGCCCAGGCGCATGCTCCAGGCGACCTTTCACGGACGATAGCGAATGAGGACGGAGACGTCGATTCCTTTGGCCTCTATCCTGAGCTGTCGCGAATGCACAAGTCCGGCACACTAGGAACCGCGCTAGCTTCCGAAGGGCCGGTAGAGTCGATGTTGAGGAGCACCACGAAGGCATGCGATGACCTAATGGGTCACCGTGCACAGGTTGAGACTCAGCAAGCATTGTCCGCCAGGATGCACCTGCTGAGACGGACGGTGAAGATCGTTGCACCCGCTTTACTTGCGCTGTGCATTCTCGGACTTTGGCTGGCTCTGCAATAGCGATTACTAGCCGGACGTACGTGTCTAATTTCACTCGCGGACGCCTGAACCCACCCCCTCAAAATCCTTGTCTCATGATGGGGAAGCTGGCTGGCTGCACGCTGGGCCATCATTCCCGGATGTGGGCAGGTGGTTCTGGATTGCAAGGGACAATTCACGATCGGCGCGGTTGAGGACCTTCTGGTTAAAGGAGAAAAGTGAGAGCCAAACCGACGGGTCCCCATTCGGGTCAGTTCTGTCTGTCCTCACTCTTCCACTCTTCTGTCTCACTCTTCTCAATCTTCCGTCAAGGGGATTCGGCGGGTCAGGAGAAGCCCATTTCATGACCGTCTTGTGAGCTTAGCGGAATCGCTTTCGCGCAAGACTTGACGATTCGCGGTTCAATGCGATTGCTGGTTGCGCCCGACTCGGCAGATGAGAGGGTTCGGCAATGACCCGGGCACGCGGGCTCGGTGGCGGCCGTTCGTCCCCGTCAAAGTAGCAGCTATCCCCTAATGTCCTGACCGCCGGATCTAAAGACCGATTGCTCGCCTGTTAGCAGGAAGGAAAAGCGCAGTTGTTCCCCCCTGTGTTCGAGGAAGGCAGACTGGATTGGCCTTATGAAATGCGCTGGCAGCCGACGCACTTCATGAGTGACAATCCAGTCTTTCCCGTTTTGAGTTGAGAAAGATCGATTGATCTGCCCCTTGGGGCGTGCCTAGGGCGACGGCCCTGGGTTGCGGTTTGGTTTCAGGAACGCGGTGTTCCCGTCTTGGTTTCTCTCGGGGGTGGCTGCTAAGTCCTTTGTTTCACGAAGATGTCCAAATTTTTATTTTTCCCGCCCCCATAAGATATTTAGGGGACCCATACTTGCCGGCTGCTGACGGGCATCTACATGGGGATGGGGCGATCGTGGGGCGTGTTTCCGTCGCGGTCCCCTGTTGTTGGGAATTCGAGCATCTTCATGGAATGCCGATCTTTATGTAAAGGATGCCGTCACGGCACGATCGCCGAAATGCGCCTTCCTCGCAGCGAGCAATATCCGTTACGCTCCACGCTACCGATAATTGATTTGCTGCAGATATAGATGCGAGTTAGGGTGGATTCGGTTAATTTCTCGGCGAACTTGGGGACCCGGCAGGCATCCGCTGATGCGCCGCGCGGGACTTCCAGAATTCACTTGCCAAAATCAAACGATGGTTTCGTCGCGTCGCTGATTACGGTTCGTGGAAATTCTTGGCGAGTAATCTCCCGTGTGCACACCCCGCCCCCCAGTTCCTGCGCGATTTTCCTCTACCCTGGCGGCAGATAGATCACGCAGGCCGGGCTGTCCCCCACCTCCCATTCCCCCGCGACGGGGGTTTCCCAGTCCAGTCCCGCAAATGCCGGGTTTCGTCCCGAAAAACGCACTCTCTTTCCCACCTCCTTCTATCGGAGTAACGATCGCGATTCTGCCGTCACTATCCTAATGAGGCTTCAAGACCAAGCTGCAGGTTGGCGCCATCAACAAAGTCATCATCTGCTTCTCGTGTCTTCGCCAAACCCATTGTTATGTCACCGGGTTTTCCTAAGTGGAAACCCTGGTTCAGTTAAATGACCCACTAGGAGGATGCTATGAGCCTTGACGAAAGGCTGATCGGAAGGAAGCCGGATGAAGACCATCTGAAGAAAAGCCGCGCACACCTGGACGCGGTCGTCAAACAACGGTTCGAGCGGCGGCAGGCGGTGTTGAAAGAGCAGCGATCAATTAAAGAGGCGTCTTTTAACATCATGCGTGGGCTGGCGAAGGAAGATCCGGCGCTGGCGCGGGCCGTCAAGGATGCCCGCCGGTTGTCCACCGCTCACTCCCAGCAACATCCGCATGCGCCGCGCCGCGCGAAAGTGCGGGAACGGGCACGGCTGGGTTCGCTCGCGGTCACGCTCGTGCCACCGTTCTGGACTTGGCAGTGGGATGCCGAGACCGGAAGCGCGACCGGAAGTGAAAGCGTCGACGGCAACGCGGGAACCATGTCCTATGATGCCTGGACTGGCGACAACGGCAAGACGGCGGCAAGTGAGGTTGCACTCGGTGGCTATTTCCAGCCGATGGCCGACAACGGGATCATGGAGGTGATCGCCAATCCGGCGATCAGCTACGATGCCGAAACATGGACGGTGTTTGACAGCGCTAATGCCGGCGGGTTCGTTGGCCTTTACGTCGGCGAATACACATTGCAAGGCGAGTTTGTGCAGGCAGTGATCGATCAACAGATCGATATTACGTCGGTCGCCGGCGGCGATCAGGGCTCGACGTCCGGATTTCCGTTGTTTGGAGTGACGCCCGTCGACAGCGATCATTTCTATGAAGTGTGGGTTTGGGCCGGCGGCAACGCTGAGGCCGATGGCTGGTCCGCGTTCTGGGGGAGCGCAGCGCTGTCCTATGGGAATTTGACCGTCCCGTCCATTTCCGTCTACTCCTATTGAAGGGGCGTGGCGGCACGGATGAGCGGCGGCAACTTTATCTCACTTTCCATCAGGTGAAGCATACGCCCTGGCCGGAGAGGGGCCATTCTGCAATGCGACGGTGCGTTCGGGTACTTTTCGTCCTGCAGTTTCCTGCTCGGGGAAACCAGTGCCACAGCAGTGTGGTTTGAGCCTGGGAACAATCGACCGCGGCCACGGGCATTTGATTTAGGGGTTATTTCGTCCCGCAAATGCGGCAAATGCGCAAATGCCAATTATCTGTTACCGTTCGTTTTGATTAGTGGATACTCCGTTTCCTTATCCGCGCCAAAGACAAGTTCGTTTATAGGTTTCGGACCGTCGTGATAGATTTTCCACGCTGTTTCCCAAAGTTGTTTCGCCGCGTTGAACCGCACGTGCAGTTCTTCTCGGGTTATAGCGGTCCTAGACCATGTCCAAAAATAGTAGACGTTAGTCTTTCCTCGGGATGGATTATGGACGTACGTAACCTGCCAGCGAGGTAATCGGGAATATGGGACACATAGTATCGGGCATTAATCGGGCCTTTTTCCATCTCGATTACCACATCCCAGAGAGGGTTTCTTCCTCGCACGGAAATCATTAACGTGAAGGCGGCGTCGTGCGGTGAAAGGGAAACAGGAAGGGTGGAAATAACATCGTAGGATTCTCCACCCGTAAGCACGCTCTCTGTGTTTTCCAACCCTTGCAGCGTCCGTTCAAATTCTTCCTGCTGTTTGCGCATGTCGACAATATGCTCATGGTCCTGCGCGGCGCGATCCCTCTCTATTACGACGAGTTCTCCGAAAAGTAAGACAAACGCAATGATGACCCAAACGATTTGCTCTGTTTTGGCGAACTTGTCTGCTCTAGCGGTCATGATAACCGCCCCGAATCCGAGCGCTGCTATTGCAGCGCCTGTTGGTATCGAATGCCCCAAAAAAGCAGGCCATAGTTCGACGCACGTATAACATGAGAGGACAAAAGCCTCCTGAATAAGAAAGCCCCAAGCTTCGGTCACCGGTACTTCGCTCAGTAGGATCGGGCCAATCCGAGCCCAGATCGGAAGTGCGGCGCCCTTCAGGTAATCGCGCACTTCGCCGACGAAATCGGTCACATATTTCCAGCGCGCTCTCGCCCAAGCCATCATGCTCGCAATCCTCCCACTCGCGAGCACCTTGCGTAAAGGTGATAGTCACGCGAGCTGTGGATTTCGGCTGGTCGGATTCTCAGTCGCCATTGCGCGTCAGCGTTGGCCGCTGATCGGAAGCAGTGCCGGCATGGAGCCTGCCGCCGCTTGAACCCAAAGCGAAGAGGAGTTGACATGGAAGATGCAATAACCGCGAATCGCCAGGTCCGCCCTCAGCGCATAGAAAACGGAGTAATAGAGCTTCACGGTTGACCAGGTGTATAAGCGGGAGTTCAGGCCTTGGATTGCGGCGGCGAGTGTCGAGCAGGCCGAGTAGTAGTAATCTCGGGCATCGTCCCGCAAAGCGGACGCGAGAATAGCTGCTTCCGATGCGTTCAACGCGCGTGCTGTCGCCGTTTTGCGATTACAGCCTGGACCCAAAAGATTTATCAGAAGTGTGCCAGCCCTGTGCATGGCGGTTCAGAACTCGATGTCATCCTGGGACTGATCAGAAGGTCCGAATCTTGCGGTAAGACCGTCCGTCACTTGTCGAGCCGCATTTCGTCCCTGCAGCCCTTTGAGATCGCTCCTCTTCAGGAGGTATTCTTTGTCCAGCTTCATCGCGGCAGCCATGAACTCCAACTTATAGTTGCGGTTTACATTGCAATAGGGGATCAGTTTGTTCTTAAAAAAATCGATCGCACCCGTAAAGCCGGCAGCTGATAGAAAAACATTATCCTTAGCTCCCCAAGCCGGGCCATACCAAGACTTAAGCACGTTGAGGAAGTTTGTCAGTACACGTTTCTGAATTTCAAATTCCGTGATGCCTACTGCATCGAGTGTGCCCTTCTCCTCGACTAGGGGTTTGATCGCGGACGTTACCGTCGACAGGTCAACACCTATCTGGGATCGCGCCGCACCAGGAAATCGAATCAGGTTGCGGTATGGTGACTCTTCGTCTGAGTTTAGGAAACTCGCGATGCGGAAAAACTCTGGGGCAGGCCGGAAAGCAACACCTCAGGGGCTAAAGCCCTCATCAGGCGCGCGATTTACGGCCCGACTAAAGTCGTGCCCTGACACAAAACAAGAGTTTTTCCGCAGCCCGACTAAGCTCGTGCCCTGACACAAAGCCTTAGAGCCATGTCCGGATAAACAGGCTCGGAGTTGTGCCCGGATACAAAGCATACAAAGCCTCAGAGCCGTGCCCTGATGTGGCTTCGATTCTCCAGAACCCGGAGGCTTAGGCCGGGAAATTTAAGGGTCTCTCCATCGGCGATGGGCGCAAAGGGGGATTCCGCCTTGGCGCGACTCGACAAAATGAAGCCGAATTCATTTGCAAAGCGATTATGCAGGGCCTAAAAGGGAGAGGCTCCATCGTAGTCAGTTCTGGTTTTGTGTCAGGACACGACTTCAGTCGGGCGGCTAATGAGTGAAAGAGAATTGGGCTTCAGCCCCTACTATGGCTCATCCTCCAAGAAATGCTTGTCCCGAGGAAGTTCTGAGCAGCTCACGGGTGTTCTTCGTCACAACGAAAACCAGCATGGCGCGGCGCTTATTGCAATCTGAACGGAACGCAATGCTCCTCATCGACGTTCTGCGATCGAATGTAGCGACAGGTAAGTTTCAGTTGCATGACTTCGTGATCATGCCAGATCATCTACATTTGCTGATGACGCTCCCGGGCGACGTTACCATTGAAAAGGCCATGCAGCTTATCAAGGGCGGATTCTCTTACCGTCTGAAGAGGGATTTTGGATATCAAGGAGAGGTCTGGCAACGCGGGTTCTCCGACGTGCGGATAAGGGATGAACAAAGCTTTTCACAGCACCGCGCATATATCGTTCAGAATCCGGTCAAAGCAGGACTCGTCGATAGAGCTGAATATTGGCCCTATTGTTTCAGCTACCTGGCGAAGAAAAAAGCGCAGGGGCTAAAGCCCAATTCCCTTTTGGGCCTTTACGGCCCGACTAAAGTCGTGCCCTGACACAAAGCCTTAGAGCCGTGGATACGAGAAGACTTGAGTCCCTGGTTGGCACAAAAGGGTCCCTCGGAACTCTATACTGAACCGGTAGGTTTCTCACTCAGACACTAAAGCCCCGATTTTTGTTGAATCCTGACGGCCCGACTAGTCTAAACGGCTTGCGGAAAATTCGAGAGGGGATGAAATGAATCCCCTCAGTGGCTAAAGCCGGATTCACTGCAATGCAGTTGCGTACGGCTAAAGCCCGTACCCTTCACGGGAGCGACGGGGAAAGGAATACCGCAGATCCGCTCCGCTGCGCTTCGGTCCCACGGCACGCCGGGGCAGGCGGGATGACAAGGTGCGGGGCCGCTACTTACCCAAGCCGCACACAGCGAAGCCCGCGCCGTTCGGCGCGGGCTTCGGGAATAGCTGACAGAACTTTAGGCGTGGTCGCCGCTGCCGTCCGGTGGGGGATTCTCGGACATCGCCTTGTCGATTTCTTCGCGGCGCTTGGCCCTGGCTTCTGCACGCTTCTGGCGTTTCTCATCCAACTCCTGCTCGGAACCGAGGAGTTCGATGAAGGCCTTCTCGGCTCCATCACCCTTCTGGAAGCCGGTGCGCACGATGCGCAGATAGCCGCCAGCGCGATCACCGTAACGCGGGGCCACGGTATCAAACAGACGGGAGACTGCTTCCCGGGTCTGCAGATAGGACAGTGCCAGGCGGCGTGAGTGCAGATCGCCGCGCTTGCCCAGCGTAATTAGCTTTTCTACGTGAGGACGAGCGGCCTTGGCCTTGGTGATGGTCGTCTCTACACGGTCCTCAAGAAGAATGGACGTCACCAGGTTGCGCAGCAAGGCGCGGCGATGGCTGGTGTTGCGTCCTAATTTGTATCCTGCATTGCGATGGCGCATGGGTTTCTCTTTCCAACAGAAATTAAACGGGTGACCGGTGGGTTCTCCCACCGGTCACTCATAAGACTAGAAGTTCTCCGGCTCCGACTGGAGGGGAATGTCCACTCCCTCGAGATCTTCGTCGTCGTCATCCTCTTCGTCGTCGTAACGGTTGTAGCTCGCTGCCAACGTTGCGGCCGGCAGTACGCTGGTCGGGCCAGGCACCGCGTTGCCGTGCTCGTCGATCTTCATGCCCAATGACAAGCCCATCTGCGCCAGAATTTCCTTGATCTCGTTCAAGGATTTGCGGCCAAAGTTCTTGGTCTTGAGCATCTCCGGCTCGGTCTTCTGCACCAGCTCGCCGATGGTCTGAATGTTCGCGTTCTTCAAGCAGTTGTAGCTGCGCACACTCAACTCAAGCTCCTCTACGGAGCGATTGAGGTTCTCGTTGCGCAACTGCATGCGGCCCTCGTCGTGCGCGCTCTCAGCTTCGATCTCTTCCTCGAAGTTGATGAAGATGCTCATGTGATCCTTGAGCAGCTTGGCCGCCAAGCCGATGGCATCCGCAGGAAGAACGGAGCGATTGGTCCAGACTTCAATGGTCAACTTGTCATAGTCGGTGATCTGACCCAGACGAGCGGCGTCCACGGCGTAGTTTACCTTGCGCACCGGCGAGTGGACTGAATCCACTGGGATGAAGCCGATTCCTAAATCCGAATCGAAATTCTTGTCGGCGGAGATATAGCCACGGCCGCGCTTGAGGCGCATTTCCATGTCCAGCTTGCCACCTTCGCTGACGGTCGCGACATAGACGTCCTTGTCCAGGATCTCAACGTCTCCGTCGGCCTCGATCATGCCCGAGGTCACTACTCCCGGCTGGTCCGCACGCAGATACAGCGCCTTGGGACCTTCCCCGTTCAGCTTGAAGGGAATCTGCTTGAGATTCAGGATGATGTCGGTGGCGTCTTCAACGACGCCGGTGATCGATTGGAACTCGTGCAGGACGCCTTCGATCTTGACCGCGGTTACAGCCGCGCCCTCGATCGAGGAAAGCAGCGTGCGCCGCAGCGCGTTGCCAATGGTGGTGCCGAAGCCGCGCTCAAAAGGCTGGGCGCTGAACTTGCCGTACTTCTCGGTGAGCGTTTCCGTATCGACTGCGAGACGTTTCGGTTTTTGGAATCCTCTCCAAAGCATATCTGTGGTCCTCTCCATGCAACGGCGTCGCGAAGCATTCTGCTACGGCCGTGCTTGTGTTCTCCTCGTTGATTGAATCTGTACTCAGCTACGGTTACTTGCTATACAGTTCGACGATCAGCTGCTCGTTTACGGGCAGATTCACGTCTTCACGCTTGGGCAGCGCCAGTACCTTGCCGGACAGATTTGCGTGATCCACCTGCAGCCAGCGCGGCGCTACCTGGTGGCTCGCGAACTCGGTCGAGGTTTCGAGTACTGTGAGCTTCTTGCTGCCTTCACGGATCTTGATCTCGTCGCCCACACTTACCTGGAACGACGGAATGTTCACCTTGCGGCCATTCACTTCCACATGGCCGTGGCGCACGATCTGGCGCGCCTGGCGCCGCGAGCTGGCAAAGCCGAGGCGGAAGGCCACGTTGTCAAGACGGCGCTCGAGCTGCTGCAAGAGCAGTTCGCCGGTGACGCCCTGGGACCGCGATGCCTTCTCGTAATAGGCGCGGAACTGGCTCTCCAGGGTGAAATAAATGCGCTTGGCTTTTTGCTTTTCCCGCAATTGCAGGCCGTAGCCTACGATCTTGGGCTTGCGGTCACGACCGTGCTGGCCAGGGGCAAAGTTGCGCTTCTCAATGGGGCATTTTTCGGAGAAGCACTTGGTGCCCTTCAGAAAAAGCTTGGTGCCTTCGCGACGGCAAAGACGGCAGACTGGTCCGGTATAACGTGCCACGTAATTCTCCTTACTTCAGAGGCCGACCGGTTTACGGATTCAATCCTTCGTCCCGGTCCTGCGGTTAAAAGTCTTACACCCGACGGCGCTTGGGCGGACGGCAGCCATTGTGCGGAATAGGCGTGACGTCACGGATGGAGCGGACGTCGAGTCCCGCCGCAGCCAGGGCGCGTACCGCCGACTCACGGCCAGAGCCCGGACCACTTACCCGCACATCGACCGAACGCAGACCATGGTCACGCGCCTGGTTGGCGGCGTTCATCGCAGCCTGCTGGGCGGCAAAGGGAGTGCCCTTGCGCGATCCACGAAAGCCCAGCGAACCCGAACTCTTCCAGGAAAGCGTGTTGCCCTGGCCGTCGGTGATGGTCACGATGGTGTTGTTGAACGAGGCCTGAACGTATACCAATCCGTAAGGAACGTTCTTGCGCTCGCGCTTCTTGAACTTCTTGTTCTTGGCAGCCTTGCCCGATGCCTGCTTCTGCTCCTGCTTCGCCATTAAGTCTTCGCCGTCGCTTTCTTCTTGCCTGCGATTGTGCCCTTACGCGGTCCCTTGCGGGTGCGCGCGTTGGTGTGCGTGCGCTGGCCGCGAACAGGCAGGTTGCGCCGGTGGCGCAGTCCACGATAGGACTGAATGTCAATCAGCCGCTTGATGTGCATCGAGACATCTTTGCGCAGATCGCCTTCAATCTGGCCTTCGTTCTCAATCACCTGGCGGATACGGTTTACCTCGTCTTCACCCAGATCCTGAACTTTCTTGAACGGGTCCACATTGGCCGTCTCCAGGATGCGTCGCGCACGAGGGTTGCCGATTCCGAAAATGTAGGTCAGCGCGATTCTTGCCTGCTTATGACGGGGCAGATCGACGCCAGCAATACGTGCCATGCTTAATCCTTTTTCCTGCGTGGGCTCGGTGCGGCTTCGCCGCTTCGAGCCGGTTACCGGTGGAAGCTGTGCGGATACGGGATCCGCTTCGCGGAGAGGTTCAACGCAAGCCTCTATGGCTAACTAGCCTCTCCGGTGCTTGTAGTCGAGGGTCAAAAACCCTCGGTTGAGATTTGTTCGATCCCACATCTCAAAATCGAGATGTGGGGCACCCCTCGATTTGTTTCCAGTAAAGAGGTTTAGACTTCCCTCTTTTGTTACCCCGAGAGAGTTTTAAACTTCCTCTCTTATTGCCTTTGAGGGAGTGTTATCCCACTCAAGCCCAAGAACGGCTTGAATGGGCCACCCAGTATTAGCCTTGACGCTGCTTGTGCTTCGAGTTCTCACAAATCACCCGCACCACTCCGCGGCGATGGATGACTTTGCACTTGTCACAAATCTTCTTTACCGATGCCCTTACTTTCATAATTGCTGCTCCCTCTATTTGTAGCGGTAAACGATCCGGCCCCGGGTCAGATCGTATGGACTGAGCTCAACCGCTACCCGGTCGCCAGGGAGAATGCGGATGAAATTCTTCCGCATGCGCCCCGAAACATGAGCCAGAACCTGATGCTTGTTCTCCAGCTCGACTTTGAACATCGCGTTTGGCAACGTCTCCACTACGGTTGCCATTACCTCAATCGCGTCTTCCTTCGACAAACCTTATCCCGATCCGCCCACAGGCTTCGTTGCCTACTGCGTCAAAATTACGGCGCCCTCAGCCGTTACCGCGACGGTGTGCTCGAAATGCGCGCTCAAGCTTCCATCCTCGGTAACCGCCGTCCAGCCGTCACTCAATACCTGCACACCCGGCTTGCCCGCATTCACCATGGGCTCGATCGCCAAGACCATCCCCGCGCGCAGCTTGGTTCCCACTCCCCGCTGCCCGTAGTTAGGTACCTGCGGATCTTCATGCATCCGGGTCCCAATACCGTGGCCCACAAAGTCCCGAACTACACTGAATCCGTCCGCCTCGACTACTTCCTGTACCGCCGCGCCAATATCCCCCAACGTCGCTCCGGGTCGCACCACCCCAATCGCGGTCTCGAGCGATGCCTTGGTCACGTCCAACAAGCGCTTGGCTTTCGGCGCTACCGCGGATCCTACCGGAACCGTAATTGCAGAGTCGCCATAGTAGCCGTCCAACACCACACCACAGTCGATGGAGACAATATCGCCGTCGCGCAGCACGCTCTCTTTGGAGGGAATGCCGTGCACCACCTGCTCGTTCACCGAAGTGCACAAAACACAGGGGTAACCGCGATAGCCCTTGAAGGCAGAGGTGGCTCCCGATGCCGCAATCTTGCTTTCCGCCGCCACTTCCAGATCGAGCGTGGTGACACCGGGCTTGACGAGCGACCGTACATGCTCCAGCACCTCGCGCACGACCGCTCCGCTGCGCCGCATTTTTTCAATCTCCTGCGGCGTCTTGATCATGATGGCCATCGGCCTGTTCGACTCTCTTTCCTTCACTCGAAACCTTCGCCCAACCGGCGAAAAAACTTCCCTGAGAACCCTCAACTGAGACTGCTAATTCTGGGATCGGAGTCGCGCTACCGCGGCCATGATGCCCGCCATTACCTCGTCCGCCGGCTGCTCGCCATCCACTTCCACGAACCGGCTGCTGGCGCGATAATGTTCCACCACCGGCGCTGTCAGCGCCGCATAAGTGCGCATCCGCTCATGGAAAACCGCTTCCGTATCATCCGCGCGCTGGACCAGCGGTGTGCCTTCCACATCGCATACCGTGTCTACTCTCGGCGGCTGCAGGTAAACGTTGTAAATGCGCTGGCAGGTTGGACAATTGCGCCGACCCGTGATACGACGCAACAATTGAGTATAACTTACCTGGATACTAACCGCAATCAGCGGCAGCCCGTTTTGGACAGCGGCCAAGCGCGCATCAAGCCACTCCGCCTGGGCCAGGGTGCGCGGATAGCCATCCAAAATATAGCCCCGGGCGGTATCGGGCTGAGCCAACCGTTCCGCCACCATCTGGTTAACCAGATCGTCGGGAACCAGCTTGCCCGAGTTCATGATCTTCGTGGCCACCAGACCCAGGGGGGTTCCGCGATCCCTATGGTCGCGCAGCAGGTCCCCGGTGGAGATCTGAGGGATACCCCAGGCGGCCATGATTCCCTTGGCCTGCGTGCCCTTGCCTACGCCCGGCGCCCCCATGAGCAGGATGGGACCGGGGGTCACCAGCTTTTCGTTAGTAGCGTGCAATCCTTCCGCCACTTGCAAAGGGCTTACCACGACCGCCTTCCACGCACCCGACCGCTGCGGGGCGAGAAACCGTCGTAGTGACGCATGATCAATTGCGACTCTACCTGGTTGATCGTGTCCATGGCTACGCCCACCACGATCAGCAGCGAGGTGCCGCCGAAGTAGAAGTTGAAGTTCAACCCGTGGGTGACCCAGGTGGGCAGCTGTTCGAAGAATCCGCCTACCAGCCAGAGGTCATTCAGGTGGATGCCGCTGATCAGGATCTGCGGGATCAGCGAGATGACCACCAGGTAGATGGCGCCGACCAGGGTGATGCGGGTGAGGACGTCGTTCACAAAGTCAGAGGTGCGCTTGCCCGGACGGATGCCGGGAATGAAGCCGCCGTACTTGCGCATGTTGTCGGCTATGTCATCGGGACGGAAGACGATGGAGATGTAGAAGTAGGCAAAGAACACGATGCCCACGATGTACAGGAACTCGTACCACGGTTCCCCCAGGCGCAGACCGTCAAAGACACGGGTCAGGAAGCTGCTATTGCGTACGTAGCCGGAGCTGGCAAAGAGCAGCGGCGCAGACAGAATCGAACTGGCAAAGATGACCGGCATGACGCCGCCGGAGTTTACCTTGAGCGGCAAGTGGGTGGATTGACCGCCCATCATGCGCCGGCCGACGATCCGCTTGGCATACTGCACCGGGATGCGCCGTTCACTGCGCTCGACAAAGACGATGAAGGCCACGGTAGCCATCATGACCACGATCAGCAGGACCAACGCCGGGATGGTGAAGGATCCCCAGGCCTGGGTACGGGCTTTGTCAATCAAGTCTTGAATGCCGCGGGGCAGGCCAACCACGATGCCGGCGAAGATCAGCAGGCTCATGCCGTTGCCGATGCCGCGGTCGGTAATTTGCTCGCCCAGCCACATGATGAAGGCGGTTCCGGTGGTCAACGTGACCATGGTCATCAGGATGAAGCCGATTCCAGGGTTCAAGACGTAGGAGACGCCGCCAGAGCCGTGGGAAAGGGTGAGGGCGATGGCCAGCGATTGCACGGCGCCCAGAACGACGGTGACGTAGCGGGTCCATTGGGTGATTTTGCGCCGCCCCAGCTCCCCTTCCTTCTGCAGCTTGGCCAGTGGCTCATACACCACGGTTAGCAACTGGAAGATGATGGAGGCGGTGATGTAGGGCATGATGCCCAGGGCGAAGATGGTCAGGCGGCGAAGGTTGCCACCACTGAACAGATCGACCAGGCCGAGCGCGCTGCCCGCCTGCTGGTCGAAGAATTGCGCCAGCAGCTTGAGGTTCACCCCGGGGGTGGGTATCTGCGAGCCCAGACGGTAGACGGCGAGAATACCTAGCGTGAATAAAACCCGCTTGCGCAGGTCGGGGATGCGGAAGATATTGGCGATATTCTCAAACATAAAGTCGATGCCTCGGGGGCTAAAAGCCCCCTTTCATCCTGCCGGCTGAAGGGTACGGGCTAAAGCCCGTACCCTTCAGGAAAAGCGTACCTCAGGGGCTAAAGCCCTCGTCAGCCCCGTTCTTGACGGCACGACTAAAGTCGTGCCCTGATACAAAGCCAGTGGCGACCCGAATTGTCGCGTGGCCTTCGTTCTCTTGCCGTTCCCCCAAGGGCCAAATTTGCCGGGGTGAGAAACCCCAGGACTTTGTCCTGGGCAATTTCAGCCGTCCCTTCGGGACTGGACGGAGTTTCCATTACCCTACCCAGCACTACGTGCTGGGCTACTCTCAGCCGTCCCTACGGGAGTCACTTCTGGACCCGGCAGGTTCTCACTCGGACTCGAAAGCCCATCAACTTGGACTCTAAAGCCCATCAACTTTCGGTGTCTACGGCATGGCTAAGGCCGTGACCTTCGTTCTCTTGCTCTTCCGTCACCTATGAACTGGGGGGAGCCAGTTCATCACCCGTTAGGCGACCAGAACAGCCTTGCCGCCGGCTTTCTCGATCTTTTCCTGGGCCGACTTGGAAAACTTATGCGCGTGCACCGTCACCGCAACGGTCAACTCGCCATCACCCAGCACCTTGACCAAGCCATGACGCTTCTTGAGCAGGCCCTTCGCGGCAAAGGTCTCGAGGGTCAGTTCCTTAAGGCCTTCGGCATGGAGCTCCGCGACCCGGCTCAGGTTAACCACTGAGTACTCAGTGCGGAAGATGTTGGTGAAACCGCGCTTGGGCAGGCGGCGATGCAGCGGCATCTGTCCACCCTCAAAGCCACGCATCATGTGGGAACCGGAGCGCGAACGCTGTCCCTTGTGGCCCCGGGTCGACGTCTTGCCCATACCCGAACCCATACCGCGGCCGACACGCTTCTTGTTGCTGTTGGCCTGCTTGGGGGCACGCAAATTAGAAAGATTCTTGGCCATTACTATCCTCGCTCAACGCCGGCTGGCTTAACCAGTCCGACTCGCATTTGTTCTCTGGGGCGGCCTTATTCGACGATCCGCACCAGGTGGGGCACGGTCTTGACCATGCCACGGATGGAGGCCGTATCCTCACGCTCCACCACTTGATTGAGCCGGGTGAAGCCCAATCCCTTGATTACCCGCTTGTGCTTCTCCGGAGTAGAGATCGCAGAGCGGTAGTACTGCAGGCGCATCATTTGTTTGGACGTCGCTGCCATCAATATAACTCCTGTACCTGCTTGCCGCGAGCGGCAGCCACTTCGCCACGATCCCGCAACTGCACCAGCGCATCGAAGGTGGCCTTGACCACATTGTGCGGATTGGCGGTGCCCAGGCTCTTGGTCAGGACATTTTGCACCCCGACCGAGGTCATTACCGCACGGACCGCGCCGCCGGCAATTACGCCTGTGCCTTCCGGCGCCGGCTTGAGCAGCACGTGCCCGGAACCGAAGCGGCCCAATACCTGATGGGGTATGGTCGTCTCCGAGAGGTTTACGTGCACCAGGTTCTTTTTGGCCGCCTCGATGCCCTTACGGATCGCCTGCGGGACTTCCTTGGCCTTGCCCGAGCCGAAGCCTACCACCCCGGCAGCGGGATCCCCGACCACCACCAGCGCCGCGAAGGACATGTTCTTGCCGCCCTTGACTACCTTGGTGACACGATTGATGGACACCACCTGATCCTTCAGGTTGTACTGCCCGGCGTCCAGTTTCCGCTTGAGTATTGCCATGCTGTTTTCCGATCCTTCCAAAAACCGTTAGAACTCCAAACCCGCTTCGCGTGCGGCGTCGGCCAGAGCCTTGATGCGCCCGTGATAGAGATAGCCGCCGCGATCGAAGACTACCTTCTTGATTCCCTTTTCCAGTGCGCGCTCCGCTACCAGCTTGCCCACTTCCTTGGCCGCGGCCACGTTGCCGCCAGTCTTCAACTTGGCGGAAAGGGTGGAGGCGGAGAGGATGGTTTCTCCCTTGGAGTCGTCGATAACCTGGGCGTAAATGTGGTTCAGCGAACGGTATACGTTCAGCCGCGGCCGCGCTGCCGTACCTTCCATCTTCTGGCGGATGCGAAAGTGCACGCGCTGGCGAATTACGTTTCTCTGTCTAATCGGGAGCATCTGGTTCTTTCCTTCCTAAAGGCGGAGCTGCCCTGCAGCCCCGTTCGGTATCCTCGGTTTACTTAGCGCCGGTCTTGCCGACCTTCTTCTTCAAGCGTTCGCCTACATAGCGGACGCCTTTGTTCTTGTACGGGTCGGGCTTACGCAGCGAGCGCATGTCGGCGGCCACCTGGCCTACCTTCTGGCGATCGATGCCGCTGATGGTCAGCCGCGTCTGCTTGGGATCGATAGCTACGTCGATGCCCGTGGGCAGAGGAAACTCGATGGGATGAGAGAAGCCCAGGGTGAAGACCACCGTCCCCTTGCCCTTCAGCTCGGCGCGATAGCCGATGCCGACGATGTCCAGCTCCTTGGTCCAACCCTTGGTCACGCCTTCCACTGCGTTCGATACCAGAGCGCGGGTCAAGCCGTGCAGGGCGGCGAGATCTTCCTTCTCCCGCACCGCCAGCAGAGTGCCGTCCTTCTTCTCGAGCGTGATGCCGGTGGGCAGCATAGCGGTGAGTTTGCCCTTGGGGCCCTCGACCAGCACGGTGTTGCCCTGCACGGTGTACTTCACGCTGGTGGGTAACGGAATCGGTTTCTTGCCTATACGCGACATACTTTTCAATCCTTCACGGCTTGCGAGTCGCGGTCCCGGCAAGCCGGGATCGTTCCACTGCAGCCAGAGCGCAACCTACGCTGCACTCAATTCCTTACCAGACCTCGCAGAGAATCTCGCCGCCGACGCCTTCGCGCCGCGCCTGCCGGCCGGTCATCACACCGCGCGGGGTGGTCATGATGCTGATGCCGAGGCCGCTCTGCACACGCTTAATCTCATCCCGGCCAACGTAGACGCGGCACCCGGGACGGGAAACGCGAGACAGGTCGCGAATGGCGGCTTCGTTGTTGGCGCCGTACTTGAGATAGACCCGGAGCACTGCGCGGCCATTCTCTTCTGCCGCCTTGTAGTTGGCGATGTAGCCTTCTTCCTTGAGGATGCGGGCAATCTCGGTCTTCAGCTTCGAGGCCGGCACATCCAGCTTTTGGTGGCGCGCACGGATGGAATTGCGGATGCGAGTCACAAAGTCGGCTACTGGATCGGTCAAACTCATTCTCTCTCTCCTCCACTCCCCGTTCGCTCCGGCATGAGAAACGCCTGAGAACCAGCGGGAATGTTGTTGTTACGTCAAGATCCGGTGTAGGGGTCGATTCACTTACCAACTTGACTTGACGACACCGGGAATTTCACCCCGAAGCGCCAGCTGGCGGAAGCACAAGCGGCATAGACCGAACTTGCGCAGATAGGCGCGCGGACGGCCGCAGATCTTGCAGCGATTGTGCTGGCGGCTGGAAAACTTCGGCTTGCGTGCGTCTTTTACTCGTTTTGCTGTAGTGGACATTCGTCTCTCTTCCTTATGCCGTCTGCCGGAAAGGTATGCCAAACTGCCGGAGCAGGGCACGCGCCTGGTTATCGTCCTTGGCTGTGGTCACGATGGTGACGTTCATGCCCTTCAACTTATCCACCCGGGCATAATCAACTTCGGGAAAGATCAGCTGGTCACGCATACCCAGCGTGTAGTTGCCTCGCCCGTCAAAGCTCTTGGTCGATACGCCGCGAAAATCACGCACACGGGGCAGCGCGATCGAGATCAGCCGGTCGAGAAATTCGTACATGATGTCGCCGCGCAGAGTCACCATGGCGCCGATGGGCATGCCCTCGCGCACCTTGAAGGCGGCAATCGACTTCTTGGCTCGCGTGGTCACCGGCTTTTGCCCGGCTACCGAAGCCAGATCGGCCACCAGCGGATCCATGATCTTCACATTCTGCGTGGCCTCGCCCAAACCCATATTGAGAACAATCTTTTCCAGGCGGGGCACAGCCATCAGGTTGTTGAGGCCCAGCTCCTTCTGCAATGCCGGCCTGATTTCTTTCTGGTACTTCTCTTTGAGTCTCGCGTTTACTTTCGCCATTAGTGTCTCTTTCTTTCACGGTCCCGGAGTGGGTTTGCTTTGCCCGTTTACCGTTGCGTGATCTAATTCCGCTTACTTCTTTTTCGGCGCAATGGTCTGGCCGCACTTCTTGCACACCCGAACCTTGGTATCGCCTTCAAACTTGTGACCCACGCGCGTGGGACCGCAGGTGCCGCAGACCAGCATCACATTCGAGATCTGGATGGCCGCTTCCTGCTCCGCAATGCCGCCCTTGATATTGCGCTGCGGATTGGGATGCACATGCTTCTTGACCACGCGGACGTGCTCCACCAGCACCCGGTCCTCGTCGCTGAGCACGCGCAGCACACGGCCGCGCTTGCCCTTATCGGTGCCGGTAATCACTTCCACCGTATCGTTGCGTTGTAACTTCAATGCCATAAAATCCTCGCTTCCGATGACCCGGCCTTAAATGACTTCCGGGGCCAGCGACACAATCTTCAAAAACTTCTTTTCCCGCAGCTCGCGGGCGACGGGACCGAAGACGCGCGTGCCCACCGGCTCTCCCGCTTCGTTGATCAGCACCGCGGCGTTCTGGTCAAAGCGGATGTAGGTGCCGTCGCGGCGGCGATATTCTTTCCGCGTCCGCACTACGACCGCCTTCACTACCACACCCTTCTTGACCTGACCATCGGGAGACGCTTCCTTTACGGAGGCAGTAATCACATCGCCCAAGCCCGCCTTTTTTCCGCTCGAGCCACCCAAGGGCAGAATCATCTGCAGCTTGCGCGCGCCGGAATTATCGGCTACGTCCAGCATGGTTCTCATTTGTACTGCCATACTCGTATCTCCTTACAAACCTCTTAACCAACCAGAAATCCCGGGTGCCCCATATCTCGCTCGTTTTTCGCGAGATGTGGGACACCGCAGCTCTCAAGAAATCACTTTCCAACCTACCTACAAACAACGTCAAGGTTCGCGGTCTCCCACATCTCGCGAAAAACGAGCGAGATATGGGGCACCCCTCGATTTGTTGCAGGGAGAAATCCCAAAGTGGGCCCTCCGCTAAACGACCGGCGTTGCTACTTCTTCTACTTGCGGCAGAGAGGAGCGGCGCACCACTTCTTCCAGGGTCCAGCGCTTCAGCTTGCTCAGCGGGCGGCTCTCGCGAATCCTGACCACGTCGCCGACGCGAGCTGAGTTCTGCTCGTCGTGGGCGTAGAACTTCTTGTTGAGCTTGATGACACGCTTGTACTTGGGGTGAGTCTTGCGCATCTCCACCTGGACCACGATGGTCTTCTGCATCTTGGTGGAAACGACATTGCCGATTTTTTCCGTGCGCCGCGACTCCGGCTTAACCGCTGTGGCATCCGACATGGCTTAACGAGCCTCTTTTCCGGCCGGCTTGGCCTTCTTGGTTTTGGCCGGCTTGGCGGGTGCCTCGCTGGCCGGCTGCAGGGCAGAGCCGTGCAGACCGAGTGCCCGCTCGCGGGCAATGGTCTTGATGCGGGCTACGTCTTTGCGCAGATCACGCAGCTTCTTTACCCCTTCGTTCTGCCCCAGCTTCATCTGGAAGCGCAGGCGAAAGAGTTGCTCGGCGGTCTGCTTTTCCTGCCGCACCAGCTCTTCATCATTCAAATTGCGAAGCTTTTCCGTTTCCATGGCTCTTCTTCTCCGCTACTTGACGACCGCGGTTGGCTTGACATCGTGGCGCATCACAAATCGCGTCTTGAGAGGCAGCTTGTTCGAAGCCAGCCGCATGGCCTCGGCGGCCATCTCCGGGCTGACCCCTTCCATTTCAAAGAGGACCTTGCCCGGGCGAACCACTGCTACCCAGTGGTCGGGAGCTCCCTTGCCTTTGCCCATACGGGTTTCGGCCGGCTTCTTGGTCACCGGCTTATCAGGAAACAAGCGCAGCCAGATCTTGCCGCCACGCTTGATGAATCGCGTCATGGCGACACGGCTGGCTTCAATCTGCCGGTCCGTGATGTAGCCGCACTCCATTACCTTGAGCCCATAGTCCCCAAAGGAGAGCTCGGAGCCGCGCCACGCCTTGCCACACATGCGCCCGCGCTGCTGCTTGCGGAACTTAACCTTCTTTGGCATCAACATAAGATTTCGCCTCTAAAAATCCTTCCTAGAAAACTCCGCTGGTGCCTGCCGGCTGCGGCTGACGACGCTTCTGCTCGTAAATGTCACCGCGATAGATCCAGGTCTTGACCCCGATCACGCCGTAGGTGGTGCGCGCTTCGGCAAAGCCATAGTCGATATCGGCGCGCAGGGTGTGCAGCGGAAGCCGCCCCTGCAAATACCACTCGGAACGCGCGATCTCGTTGCCATTCAAACGCCCGGAGACGCGCACCTTGATGCCCTTGCAGCCAAAGCGCAGCGCCGAATCGACCGCCTTGCGCATGGCACGGCGGAAGCCCACGCGCTTCTCCAATTGGAGAGCGATGTTCTCGGCCACCAACTGCGCATCCAGCTCCGGCTTGTTGACCTCGAGGATGTCGATGAAGACGTCGCGGTTGGTGCGCTTCTGCAGATCCGCCTTCAGCTTCTCGATCTCGGCGCCCTTGCGGCCAATCACGATGCCCGGACGCGCGGTGCGGATGATCAGGCGCAGCTTGTTGCCCGGACGCTCAATCTCGACCGAGCTGACGCCGGCCGCCTTGAGCTTGTCCTTCAACTCCTCGCGCAGGTGCACATCTTCAATGAGCAACTTGTCGTAGTCGCGCTCCACGAACCAGCGTGACCGCCATGGCTTGTTGACGCCTAGTCGAAAGCCGTAAGGATGAACTTTTTGTCCCATAATTTCCTCGAACCTACTTCGCGGCCTTCTTCCAGTTTTTTGCTGCGCTCTTCTTAGCCACGGCCTTCTTGGCTGCAGTTTTCTTGGCTGCGCCCCTCAGCAGACGCTTCTTGGGAGCCGCTGCTTCCCCATCAGCCGTTTCCACCAGGCCGCCACGCTTGCGCTCCGCGACCGCGATCACGATGTGCGCCAGCCGCCGCTGATAGCGGAAGGCCCGCCCCATTGGCGCCGGACGGATACGCTTCATGCGCGGTCCTTCGTTGGCCAGTGCGGTCTTGACATAGAGGTTGTCTACATCCAGATCGAGCTCTCGCTCCTGGCTGAGATAGTTCGCGTTTTGAATGGCCGCGCGCAGAACTTTCTCGACCAGCGGCGCGACACCCTTTTTGGTGAAGGTCACCGTCTCCAGTGCTTCGCCCACGCGGCGCCCCTTGATCAGCTCCAGCACCAGGCGAGCTTTCTGCGGCGATACCCGCTGGAACTTCGCTTCGGCCCGGAATTCCTGTGTTTCCAGTTGCATTGGCTTCTTCCCTTAAATTCTGCTTAGCGAGGCTTGGCCGACGACTCGGCGGCTTTCGCCGAGTGACCTTTAAAGGTCCGGGTGGCGGAAAACTCGCCCAGCTTGTGCCCTACCATGTTTTCCGTCACGTAGACGGGAATGAACTTTCTGCCGTTGTGCACCGCGAGGGTGTGGCCCACCATATCCGGATGAATGGTCGAGCGGCGCGACCAGGTACGAAGGACTTTTTTGTCATTCGTAGCATTCATCGCTTCGATCTTCACCATCAGGTGGGTGTCGATAAACGGACCCTTTTTCGTGGAACGTGCCATAGCTCTCGATGCTCCTGACTACTTCTTGTAGCGGCTGACGATAAAGGTGTCGGTCCGCTTGTTGTTGCGTGTCTTGTAACCGCGGGTCGGCTGTCCCCAGGGGGTAACCGGATGACGGCCGCCGGAGGTCTTGCCCTCGCCGCCGCCGTGCGGGTGATCGACCGGGTTCATGGATACGCCACGATTGCTGGGACGAATACCCTTCCAGCGATTGCGTCCGGCCTTGCCGATCGATACGTTCTCGTGATCTGTATTGCCGACCTGGCCTACGGTCGCCATGCAGGCTACCAGCACCCGGCGGGTTTCGCCGGAGGGCAGCTTCAAGAGCGCGTAGTCGCCCTCTTTGGCCACCAGTTGGGCCGACGCTCCCGCGGAGCGCACCATCTGCGCGCCCTTGCCGGGACGGAGCTCCACGTTGTGCACCGTGGTGCCGGAGGGAATGTTTTTGAGCGGCAACGCATTGCCGACAAGAATGTCGGCCTCGGGCCCGCTCATGATGGTCTGCCCTACCTTCAGTCCAACCGGCTGAATGATGTAGCGCTTCTCCCCGTCCAGGTAATGCACCAGCGCGATGCGCGAGGAGCGGTTGGGATCGTATTCAATCGAGGCCACCTTGCCCGGCACGCCAAACTTGTCCCGCTTGAAGTCGATCAGGCGCAGCTTCTGCTTATGGCCACCGCCATGGTGACGCATCGTCAGGTCGCCGGAATTGCGGCGGCCTCCCGTGCGCTGCTTAACTGCCAGCAGCGGCTTGTGCGGGCGATTGGTCGTAATGTCGTCGTTTACCAGAGTTGTCTGGAAACGCAGCGTTGGCGTGATCGGTCTGTATGTCTTGATCGGCATCGTTTTGCTCGTACTTCCAAGTAGCTTCTAAAACAATTTCCCAGTTGCGGGCCGCTTTACATCGCGTTGACGTAGTCGGGCATCTTCTCGCCCTTCCGCAGGCGAACGTAAGCCTTCTTCCAATCGGGGCGAAAACCGGAGAACTTGCCCCGGCGGCGCTCCTTGCCCAGGAAGTTGGCGGTACGCACGCTTAGTACCTTCACCTTGAACAACGCCTCGACGGCCTGCTTGACCTCGGTCTTGGTGGCGTCCGGAGCCACGTCAAAGACCAACGTGCTTTCCACTTCCTTGACGCCCAAACCTTTTTCAGTAATGAGAGGGCGCCTGATCACGTTATAAAGAGTCGGCATCAGGCCACCTCCGAACCGGCCGCAAGCTTGCGCCGGGAAACAGTCTTCTTCAACGACTCCTGCAATTGCTCGATGGCGGCGCGAGAAAAAATCGCCCGCTCGTAGCGCAGCAGATCGTACGGATGGACTTCCTTGGTCAGCATCAACTCCACCCGATCGAGGTTGCGCGAACCAAGCAGCAACTTGCGGCTTGGCTCCAGGCCACCTTCGACCAGCAAGGTGGTCCGCTTGGCATCGAGCTTATCCAGCGCCGCGCGATAGGCCTTGGTCTTGGCGTCGGCGAGCTCCAGGCTCTCGACCACAGTCAGCTTGCCATCAGCCAGCTTGGAGGCCAACGCGGAGCGCAGGGCGCCGAGCAGCTTTTTGCGGGGAAAGGCGTAGTCGTAACTGCGCGGTTGGGGTCCGTGCACCGTGCCGCCGTGGCGCCAGATGGGAGAGCGCACCGAGCCTACACGAGCCCGTCCCGTACCCTTCTGCTTCCACAACTTCTTGCCTGCGCCGGAGACCAGCTTCTTGTTCTTGGTGGCGGCTGTACCTTGCCGCATCGCGGCGCGGTAGTGCTTGACCGCTTCCCACAGCAGGCCCTCGTTGATCTGGTCAGCCGCGAAAATCTCGTCTGCCAGCTCGAGCGAGCCTACCTTTTGTCCGCCGAGATCCACTACATCAATCTGTGCCATCATTTCCTCGCAGGGCTTCGCGGTGAAAACCGCTCTCGCCCTCCTGCTACGCTCGCCAGTCCGGGCTCGCTTCGCAATTCACCCAATTCCCTAAAACCGCTCTTGCCAGCAGGGGCTAAAGCCCTTCCTGTTTCCGCTCGCCTTCGGCACGACTAAAGTCGTGCCCTGATACAAAGCCCCAAAAGTCAGCGCAGTCTCACAAAATCCAAGCCAGTGGGCTGGTGCAAAATCTATTTCTTACCCTTAGCGCCCGAAGGCTTGCCACCGGAAGCCTTCTTCGAGGCCTTCAACGGATCGACCGTACCGCCGCCACCAAAGCCACGACGCTCACGCGGCGGCGCCTTGGACTTGGAAATCATCACGTAGCCATCGCGCGGACCGGGGATCGCGCCCTCGACCATCAACAGGTTCTCGTCCAGGTCGATGCCGCGAATGCGCAGATTGCGCACCGTGACCCGTTCGGCTCCAAAGTGCCCCGGCATGCGCTGCCCGGGAAAGACGCGCGAAGGGAACGAGGATGCACCGATCGAGCCTTGCACCTGGAACATGTGACCATGCGCTTTCGGACCACCGCCAAAATGATGGCGACGAACTACACCGGCAAAGCCACGGCCCTTGCTGGTCCCCACCACATCCACGTACTTGGCGTCTTCGAAAATATCCACCAGTACTTTGTCGCCCGCCTTGAGTGCTGGAGCGGCTTCTTCACCGCCGGAGCTATTGACCAGCTCCAGGGGAACTTCGCGCATCAACTTCACCGGCGGCACATTGTTCTTGGCGAAGTGGCCGGCCATGGGCTTATTCACCTTGCCACCCTTGACAAACTCGATCAGGCCGATCTGCGCCGCACTGTAACCGTCGCCGGCCAGCGTCTTGAGCTGGGTCACCACGCAGGGACCCGCCTGCAGTACGGTGACCGGGTGCACTTCCCCTTTGTCATCGAACAACTGCGTCATCCCAATCTTCTTGCCCAGAATTCCTCTCACCGACATGATGCTCTCCGTCTTACTTCTCGAATGCCTTGATCTCGACATCGACGCCGGCTGGAAGATCGAGCTTCATCAGCGCATCGATAGTTTGTTGCGTGGGCTCGAGGATATCGATCAGCCGTTTATGAGTGCGGATCTCGAAGGCCTCGCGCGATTTCTTGTCGACGTGCGGGGAACGCAGCACGCAGTATTTGTTCTTCACGGTGGGCAACGGAATGGGGCCCGCGACCTGCGCGCCGGTGCGCTTCGCCGTCTCGACGATCTCACCAGTCGAGGTATCGAGTACGCGATAGTCGTAAGCCTTAAGCCGAATGCGAATTCTCTGTCCTACCATCTCAATTCCCTCTTGCCACTCAACCAAATCCGTTGGGCCCACTCAAGCCCAAGCGGGCTTGAATGGGCCACTCTTACTTGATGATTTCGGTAATGGTGCCGGCGCCTACGGTGCGCCCACCCTCGCGGATGGCGAAACGCAGACCCTTTTCCATCGCTACCGGGGTATGCAGCTCGATTTCCAGCTGCACATTGTCCCCAGGCATGACCATTTCCGTGCCTTCCGGCAGCTTCGCTGTCCCGGTCACATCCGTCGTCCGGAAGTAGAACTGCGGCCGGTAGCCATTGAAGAATGGCGTGTGACGGCCACCCTCTTCCTTGCTCAACACGTAAATCTCGCCCTTGAACTTGGTGTGCGGCGTGATCGAGCCGGGCTTGGCCAGGACCATCCCGCGCTCCACGTCTTCCTTGGCAATACCGCGCAGCAAGAGACCCGCGTTGTCCCCGGCAAGTCCTTCATCCAGCTGCTTTTTGAACATCTCGACCCCGGTGACCACAGTCTTGCGGGTTTCCCGGAAACCGACAATTTCCGCTTCCTCACCTACCTTGATCTTGCCCCGCTCGATCCTGCCTGTCACTACCGTGCCGCGGCCGGAAATGGAGAAAATGTCCTCAATCGGCATCAGGAAGGGCTGGTCAATGGCGCGCGCCGGCAAGGGTACGTTCTTGTCTACCGCATCCATCAACTCGTCAATCTTGGCTTCCCATTGCGCCTCGCCGTTCAAACCTCCCAAGGCCGAGCCGCGAATCACCGGCACATCGTCCCCGGGGAAGTTGTACTTCGACAAAAGCTCCCGGACTTCCATCTCCACTAGGTCCGTCAGCTCCTCGTCTTCCACCGCGTCGCACTTGTTCAGGAAGACTACGATGTAGGGCACCCCTACCTGGCGGGCGAGCAGCACGTGCTCCTTGGTTTGGGGCATGGGACCATCGGTCGCCGCCACCACCAGGATCGCTCCGTCCATCTGCGCCGCGCCGGTGATCATGTTCTTGATGTAGTCGGCGTGGCCCGGGCAGTCCACGTGGGCGTAGTGACGGTTGGCCGTCTCGTACTCCACGTGCGCGGTGGCAATCGTAATGCCCCGCTCCCGCTCCTCAGGTGCATTGTCAATCGAATCAAACGAACGAAACTGGATCTTCGGATTGTGCTTCGACAATACCTTGGTGATTGCCGCCGTCAGCGTCGTCTTGCCGTGATCAATGTGCCCAATCGTCCCCACGTTCACGTGCGGCTTGGACCGGTCAAACTTCTCCTTCGCCATCTCGTCCCTCTCTACCTGCTTAAATCAAAAAACTCTGCAAATTCCGCTGAAACCCCAGGACTCCGTCCTGGGGCACTTTCAGCCGTCCCTTCGGGACTCACTTCTGAACCGGTAGGCTCGGTCGCCAGGGCTAAAGCCCGCACCAGCCGCGCATGCATCGGACTTACTTGCCCTGGTTGCGGCCAATGATCTCTTCCGACACCGACCGCGGCGCTTCTTCGTAGCGGTTAAAGTGCATCGAGTAATTGGCCCGGCCCTGGGTCGATGAGCGCATGTGGGTGGCATACCCGAACATCTCGCTCAACGGCACATTGGCCTTGATAACCTGCGATCCAGCACGATGCTCCATGCCTTCGATCCGGCCGCGGCGGGAGTTCAGGTCGCCGATGATGGTTCCCATATACTCCTCCGGCACCACCACTTCGACCGACATGACCGGCTCCAGCAGTACCGGTGTCGCCTTGCGGGCCGCCTCCTTGAAAGCCATCGATCCGGCAATCTTGAAAGCCATTTCGTTGGAGTCGACATCGTGGTAGCTGCCGTCAAAGAGTGTCGCCTTGACATCGACAATCTCGTAGCCGGCCAACACTCCACCCTGCAGCGCCTCACGAATGCCCTGCTCGGTGGGCTTGATGTACTCCTTGGGCACCACGCCGCCCTTGATGTCGTTAATAAATTCGAAGCCTTTGCCGGCTTCGTTGGGCTCAATGCGGATCTTTACGTGGCCGTAGTTGCCTGATCCACCGGTCTGCCGGATGTACTTGCCTTCGGCCTCCGCCTTCTTGCGAATGGTTTCGCGATAGGCGACCTGCGGCTTACCCACATTGGCCTCGACCTTGTACTCACGCATCATGCGGTCGACGATGATTTCCAAGTGCAACTCGCCCATGCCGCTGATGATGGTCTGGCCGGAGTCAGGATCAGTGTGCACCTTGAAGGTGGGATCTTCCTGCGCCAGCTTGGCCAAAGCCATGCCCATCTTCTCCTGATCGGCCTTGGTCTTGGGCTCGACCGCGACGTGGATAACCGGAGCCGGGAAATCGATCGATTCCAACACAATCGGCGCCTTATCGGTGCAGATGGTGTCGCCCGTGATCAGGTTCTTCAGCCCCACGCAGGCGCAGATGTCGCCGGCATAAATCTCGACAATCTCTTCCCGCTTGTTGGCATGCATCTTGAGCAGACGTCCGATACGTTCGCTCTTTCCGGTACGCGGATTGAGGACCGTGTCGCCCGTCTTCAGGTGCCCGGAATAGAGCCGGACGAAGATCAGCTGCCCGACAAAGGGGTCGGTCATGATCTTGAAGCCAAGCGCCGTCAAGGGCTCTTTGTCGTCGGCATGGCGGAGGATGACCTCTTCCATGTTGTCCGGATTGTGACCCTCGATCGGAGGGACATCGAGCGGGCTGGGCAGATAGTCGACCACTGCATCGAGCAGCGTTTGCACACCCTTGTTCTTGAACGCGCTGCCGCAGAGCACGGGAAAGAGCTTCATGCCGATGGTCGCCCCACGCAGAGCCTTGCGCAGTTCGGCCGGGGTCGGGGTCTCGCCTTCGAGAAACTTGTGCAGCATGTCGTCATCGTTCTCGGCGACCGACTCCACCAGCTGCATGCGGAAGGCTTCCGCCTTCTTGAGCAGGTTGGCTGGAATGTCTTCGACGTCGTACTTGGCACCCATGGTCTCGTCGTGCCACAGAATGGCGCGCATCTCGATCAGGTCGATCACGCCCTTGAAGCCAGCTTCCTGGCCGATGGGGATTTGAATGGCGACCGGCTTGGCATTGAGGCGCTTGCGGATGGTGTCGATGGCATGCTCAAAATCAGCGCCCATCTTGTCCATCTTGTTGATAAAGCAAATGCGCGGCACACCGTACTTGTCCGCCTGCCGCCATACGGTTTCCGATTGCGGCTCGACGCCATGCACCGCATCGAAGCAGGCTACGGCGCCGTCGAGCACGCGCAGGCTGCGCTCCACCTCGGCGGTAAAGTCCACGTGGCCAGGCGTATCGATAATATTGATCCGGATATCGCGCCAGGTGCAGGTGGTGGCAGCGGAAGTAATGGTGATGCCGCGCTCCTGCTCCTGCTCCATCCAATCCATCGTCGCCGTGCCTTCATGCACTTCGCCGATGCGATGGGTGATGCCGGTATAAAACAAAATCCGCTCCGTCGTTGTGGTCTTGCCGGCGTCGATGTGCGCCATGATTCCGATATTCCGGCAACGATCGAGTGGTACTAGACGAGGCACGGTTTTCTCTCACTCTCGCGCGAGACGTAAGACTCGCGATTCTTCTTGCTGCTTTTGTTGCGCCTACCCCTTACCGGCGACAGGCCCGGGTTCTTAACGTTCAACTACCAGCGGTAGTGGGCAAAGGCCTTGTTGGCCTCGGCCATGCGATGGACATCTTCCTTCTTCTTCATGGCTGCGCCACGGCCGTTAGCCGCATCCAGCAGTTCGCTGGTCAACTTGTCGATCATGCCCTTCTCGCCCCGCGCCCGGCCGTAGGTCACCAGCCAGCGGATGGCAAGCGAGGTACGCCGCTCGGGATTGACTTCGATCGGCACCTGATAGTTAGCACCGCCCACACGGCGGGTCTTTACTTCCAGCAGCGGCTTGCAGTTCTCCACTGCCTTCTTGAACAGCTTCAAGGCCTCGTCGCCGCCCTTTTGCTCCAGGTTGGTCATCGCCTGATAGAAGATGCCCTGCGCGGTCGACTTCTTGCCGTCCCACATCATGGAGTTGACGAACTTTGTGACCAGCGATGAGTTGTACACCGGATCGGCGGCAACTTCCCGTTTCGCGATATGTCCTTTTCTCGGCATAAACCTTTCCCTTGACTACTTAGCCCCACTCTTGGGGCGCTTGGCGCCATACTTCGAACGGCTCTGTTTGCGGTTAGCTACGCCGACGGAATCCAGCGTGCCGCGCACGACGTGATAGCGCACGCCGGGCAGATCCTTCACGCGGCCCCCACGGATGAGAACAATCGAGTGCTCCTGCAGGTTGTGACCGATGCCGGGGATATAGGTCGTTACTTCAACGCCGTTGGTCAGGCGGACGCGGGCGACCTTGCGCAATGCCGAGTTCGGCTTCTTGGGCGTTTGCGTGTAGACGCGGGTGCAGACGCCGCGCCGCTGCGGCGATCCCTGGAGCGCCGGCGATGCGGTTTTGTAGCGCGCCGCGGTCCGGCCTTTTCTCACGAGCTGACTGAATGTAGGCAAACCTTACTCCTTAAAACTTCCGCATTGCGTGGGCGAAATCCACCTAGAGCGAAGCGACCGCCTTCGCCAAAAACTACTGCGCCGCACATCACCGACGCTGCGCCTGAACCCGGCGCTCATCGATGCACGAAGCCGGCTTGCTTCGCGCCTGCTTGCTGCATACCAGACGAGAACTTCGACGGTGGCCGCGCGTTTCTTTTCAAATCCAGCTTTACCGGGGCACATGCGCTCACGCGCTATTACGCCTCGTGCCGGATCAGGCACCGAAAACCGGGCACCAAAAAAGAAGCCAGTTCCGTTTCGAAGTTCCGGCCCGCATAGCCTCCCCAGGTGGGAGGTGTCGCAAAGGCCGATGCGATTGTTTTCCCTGCATCACGCGAGCGTTTTGAAGGGACCCTGATGAATGGGCCGCAAATTCTTGCTGCCAGTCTTAAGCGCGCCTTGCCGGGTAAGGCCTGTGCTGCTCAGCCTTTACTGCGACACATCGTTCAAGCACGCACTTTACAGGCTTATGCGGAACCTTCTTAAGATACCAAGCCGCGCCGCCCGCGTCAATGGCACGGGGACAGGACCGGTTAGTTGTTGGGTGTTTCATAGCGGCCTTGAATTGGCCGGTTTTTGAGATTGGAAAAAAACAATCAAGGTTCGCGGTCTCCCACATCTCGCGAAAAACGAGCGAGATACCGGGATTTCCTGCTCGAGGCTCCATCCATATCCGCGTGTGCGGCTTTCTTCACGGAAAGCCGCATGGAGTTAGTTGGTTCCACCAAGCACCACAGGAAATCCCGGGTATGGGGCACCCGTCGGTCTGTGGCTGGGACAAATCCCAAAGGAAGGTCTTCGGAATACCCTGCTCCACCGGATATGCTAGCATCCGTGCTGAATGTCTGCGCCTTGTTCCCCACCTTGGCTCTTAACGCTGCGCTTCCGCGCCGCCTTGGATTGGCCGCGATGGCTCTTGCCAGCGGCGCTCCGCCTTACTCAGCCAGAACGCGCTCTTCAAAGCTGTCGATCCTCGCATTGCCAATGTGATTTCCGAACTGGAGAGGACGCGCAACCTTCATCAGGCCGCTCTTTCTCCCGACGGGCAGCAGATCGCCTGGGTGGTCGACGCGGAGGGCGGAACTGAGATTCAAACGGCGTCCACGGCCGACTCCTCCCATGCCCACCGGATTACCGCCGGAAGCGGGGCCTCTTGCCTGGAGGAAGATCTGGCCTGGTCGCCGGACAGCAAAGAGCTCGCGTTCACCTCCGACTGCAATGACTCGGCCGCCGGCGCTATGGATCAGGAGGACGTCTATCTCGCCACCCCGGGTGCGGCCAGCTCTTCGCCCCGGCGGCTCACCCATCTGCACGGCGGAGTCACCAGCCTGGCCTTTTCCCCGGATGGCCTGCATCTTGCCTGCCTATATATTGAAGGGGCCACGCGTCCGGCCGGTGCTCTGGCGCCCATGAAACCTCCCTCCGGCGTAATCGGGGTCGAGGGGCTGGAAATCCAGCGCGTCGCCACCATCGAGACAGCTTCCGGTGAATTCCGCCAGATCACCCCAGCCACCCTGCATGTTTATGAATATGACTGGGCGCCTGACTCCCGCCAGCTGGCCTACGTGGCCGCAGCCCCGCCAGGGGAAAATAACTGGTGGGTAGCCCAGCTCTATACCCAACGGCTGGCAGGCGGCCAACCGCTATCGGTGCTCGACCCGGAACACACCCCTGGCCCGCTGCACGGATTGCAGATCGCGGTGCCCCGCTGGTCGCCCGATGGGCAACAGATCGCTTTCATCGGGGGCTTGATGAGCGACCAGGGCGCCACCGGCGGCGATATCTACCTGGTATCCGCCAGCGGAGGAACGGCCAGGGACATTACCGCGGACTCGGACCGGAGCGCGGCGTGGATTCATTGGCTCGAACCCGCGCAACTGCTCGTCTCCTGGATCAAGTCGGGGCAGGTGGAGATCGGGGAATTGGACTCTGTCAGTGGAAAGATCGCCCCCGGCAAACCAACCATTCCCGCCTCGGTCAGCGACGGCCGTCTGGAGTTCAGCCTCTCCGTCGCCAAAGACAAAGTGGCCTATATCGAGAGCTCCTTCTCCGCCGCTCCGGAGGTTTACCTGGGTCAACTGGGAGCGCCGGCGCATCCGGTCACCCATTACAACGATGCCCGCAAACCTTTCTGGGGGAAATCTTCATCAGTCCAATGGACCAGTGATGCTTTCCGTGTCCAAGGTTGGCTGCTTTACCCAGCCCACTACGATCCGTCGCGGAAATATCCGCTGATTGTCAGCGTGCATGGCGGCCCTTCGAGCGCGGTGGTGCCGCAATGGCCGGACCTGGGTTACAACCCGATTGCCTTCTCCGCCCTGGATTACTTTGTGCTGATGCCCAATCCGCGCGGCAGTTACGGCGAGGGGGAGGCCTTTACCCAGGCCAACCGGAAGGATTTCGGTTACGGCGATCTGCGTGACATCCTGGCGGGCGTGGACGCAGTGAGCGCAAAGTTGGGCATCGATCAGCAACGGATCGGCCTCACCGGGTGGAGTTATGGCGGCTTCATGACCATGTTCGCCGTGACCCAGACGCAGCGCTTTCACGCCGCCGTCGCCGGCGCCGGCATCTCCGATTGGAAGAGTTATTACGGGGAAAACTCCATCGACCAATGGATGACGCCGTTCTTCGGCGCCTCGGTGTACGACGACCCCGCGGTCTACGCCAAGAGCTCGGCCATCGACTTCATCCGCAACGTCAAGACACCCACGCTGGTGGTGGTCGGCGACCGCGATGGAGAATGCCCCGCTCCGCAGTCGTTCGAGTTCTGGCACGCCTTGCGCGCCGAACATGTGCCCACCGAATTGGTGGTTTACCCGGACGAGGGCCACCACTTCAACTCGCCGCAGCATCGCCGCGATGTGCTGGCGCGGGCCCTGTCGTGGTTTGAACAATACATGCCGGCAAGCTAGGTGGTCGGGGCGGAGTGTACCGCGGCCGCAACCACCCCTGTTGCCTCAGGGCTCAGTCCCTTCTACACTTAGGACGTTGACCACACAACTCTGCACGCGGATCGAGGCGGCGGCTACGGTGCCAGCGATCATACGAGGTACAGCCACGCTCCAGAAGATACTGGAGAGATAGCGTGGCGCGGAGTTGACTCTGGAACAAGTGCTTAGGCAGGACAGCGATCTCCGATTGCAGTTGCACCACCAGAACGCGCGAGGTGTGGCTTTTCATGACGGAAAAGCCACGTGGAAGACAGCGGCTCCGGCGTGCACCTATCGGAGATTTTCTGTGGTAGTTCATCAACCGCCGGGGGCGGCGACACCCGGCGGGGAGGTTTCATGCAGCGGTTTTTGACTCTTGTAGTGTTGGCTCTCCTTACCGTTCCCGTTGGTCTTTCCATCCAGGGCTGTGCCAACAAGAACTCGACTTACTGCAACGGGTCGGGCTACGGCTACACCAATACCCAGCCGGTTTCCATCTCCCTTCAGCCTCAGACCACCGGACTTTCGGTTGCATTCTCGCAAACCTCGCAACTGCAAGCCCCCACGGCGAAAAACTGTACCGGCACCTCGGCCTCAGTAGGCACCTACACCTATGGCACCACGGACCGCACCATCGCCGACGTTTCGCCTACCGGCCAGATTTGCGGCGGGACTTGGAATCTTCATACCCCGGCGGTCGCTGCTTACACCACCTGCATTCCGACTAACAAGACCGGTATCGCGTATATGACCGCCAGCGCCGCGGGATTTACCAGCAACCAAGTCGCGGTCTATTCCCATCCGCCGCTTACCAGCCTCGCGGTTCAAGGCCCGACGAACACTACCACCGGCCAGCCCCAGTGTCTATCGCAGGGCCAAACGTCGCAGCTGGACTCCACGGCCTATTGCGCTTCGACCGGGACAACCGGAGCCTGCCCAAGCTCGACCGTTCCAGCGGGCCAGCCGGTTCTTCTCTGCAGCCCCAGTATCCTTGCTAATGGGACTTATGGCCCCAACGACTGCAACAACGTCATCGGCCACTTGACCTACTCGGCCGCCTCCGCGGGGATCGTCACCATCGATCAGAATGGTGTGGCCACCGCCCAAGCTCCGGGCTCTACCCTGATCACCGGCACCATTGCCCAGACCAGCAGCAACGCCGGCTATTTCTTTACTTGCCCGCCAGCCAAGATCGCGCTGAGCGTTGCCTCGACCGGCGCCACCAGCGCCAGCGTCACCCTTAATACACCTCTGGCGCTTACCGCCACAGTGACGGACGTCAACAACAACACGATCAACGGGCTCCCGCTCAGCTATGTATCCACCAACCCCGGAAGCATCGCCGTCACCTCCACCGGCGCGGTGACGGCATCTTATCCCTCCAACTCGGCGATCACAGCCATCTGCCAGCCGACCACGTGCAATCCTGCCCCCATCAACGAAATGGGAACCCTGGGCACAGGCGTTCCCGCGATCAGCAATTTCGTGCAGATCGCGTCTCCGGGCAAGAACAGCACCTACATCTGGATCTCCAGCCCGGGGTCACCGTACTTCGTGCCCATCGACTTGTCGACCGGGACCGTCGGTAACCAGATCAAGCTTCCCTATTCGCCCAACTCCATGGTCCTGGATCCTACCGGCACGACACTCTACTTCGGCAGCTACCACGAGTTGATGACGTATTCCGCGGCAACCAACAGCCTGTCCGCGGAGGTGACCTCCATCCCGGGCGTCGTCCTGGCGGTCTCGCCGACCAACACTTCGGTGGTGGTGAATGACCGGTTGCGCGACGTTATCTATCTCTACACACCGACAACCACAAGCGGGTCAGGAACTACGGCGACGACTACCGGGGGAAGCTACACCTCCATCTCCGGTATCGCCCAGAAAGCCGCGTACACCGCTGATGGCCAAACCGTCTACATCGTGGGCGACGGGGTGCTCTACATCCACAACGTATTTACCGGCTGGTCGACCGAACCCCTGCCTGCAAATCAGGGGACCACCAGTACGGGGGTCTGCCCGGCGACCAACACGACCAGTCCCATTCCCACCAATCCTACGACCTATCCGCCCAACACCACGGCAAACCCCAACAACACCTACAACATGTTCTGCTCGCCTGATGCGGCTGTGACGATCCCCTCGGCCGCTGTCTTTCTCACCGGCTCAGCTACCTCTGCTTATGGGCAGTGCCCGGAAACCGCGGTCAAGCCGGTGGTGAATTATCCCGAAGCCACCACGGTCGCGGTGCCCTCCGACCACGTGGCCTCCACCACCGATGGCAAACACATCATCGGCGCCACCGCCAATCCACCGACGCTCACTGATCTCTCGATAACCGTACCTGGAGTGAACGCCACGTACGGCATCGCCTGCCCCACGGACGCCAATGGACAAACCACCAGCCTCGTCTTCAGCCCTCCCCCGGTGGTCAATCAGGCTTCTCTGGCGGCATACGGCATTACCAACATCAACCAGGTGGTCGCCGCCACCAACTCGCTGGAGGCTTTCATTACCTACAGCAGCGACGCCACGACGACTCCGGCAGGGGGCGCACTTTTGCCGGTCTACAAACCGTCGGCGACGGCGGGCACGCTGGGAACGCTGAGCAACGTCAAGCTCACGGGCAACGCCCTGGCTCCGGTGGCCGGCATTTTCTCCCCCGATAACACCTTGTTTTTCGCCGGCACTACGGGGGATAATCTGCTCCACGTGATCAACACCACCACCCTGCTCGACACCCAGGAGATCAACCCCAAACTTACCGATATCAATGGCAATCCACTACCGCCTGTTTTCCTGGCGGTCAAACCGCGCCCGACTACTTAGCGGATGATTGCTGTACTCGGGGGCTAAAGCCCTCGTTGCTGTGGCTTTGTACGGCACGGCTTGAAGCCGTGCCGTACGTACAGGGCTTTCCCTGCTAGCCTCAATTTCTCACAGCCTGATCCGTAACGAAAGACGGGTGCCCCACATCTGCCCAAACCGGGCAGATATGGGGCACCCGTCTTTCGTTACGGATTGAGGTCTCACCACCGGACCATCGCTTACCCAGGGGGTCTGGTAGAAATTCAGGCTAGCCCCAGCGGGAAGCCCCACTGCAAAGCAACTGCCCGGAGGGTCAGGTTATCGAATGGTAGGTGGGTTGAGCGGTCTCAGGGACTTGTCAGTCGCCGGCGAGGGGAATGGCTGAGGTTCCGCCGTCACAAGCGGGCTCCCGGTCCCAGCCGAGGATCTCTGAGATCTGATCGGCAAGCGTCAGGGGATCGAAGGGCTTGGAAAGAATCGCGGCGGCGCCCAATTCATCCAGCTTACGCCGATCCTGCCCCTGCACTTTTGCCGTCAGCAGAAGCACAGGAATGTGGGCGGTGCTTCCATTCTGCTTCAGGATCTGAAAGGTGGTCGGTCCATCGATGTCAGGCATCATGACATCCAACAGAATGGCATCCGGCTGTTCCAGCGATGCGCGCCGTATGCCTTGGGCTCCGGATGGGGCCAGGATGACCTGCCAGCCGGCGATGGTTTCCAGGCTGAGCGCCGTCACTTCACGAATGTCGGCCTCATCATCGATGATCAATATGCGAGGAACCATGCCCCTGCCTGCTCTCGGTGTTGTCATCACTCTAGGTTCAGGGCTCCGGTCGGTACATAGCACTTGCTGTGCATTACCTTGATAACAGGCTATTTAGAGGATTTTTACCGGGGTTTGCGGAGGCTTGCTGCGAGCCCCACAGCAGGCCACGGCAGAGCTGTTTCCAGCTATAGGCACGCGGGGTAATATGCTTTCGCCGTAGCTTCTCACGATGGAGTGAAAAGTTCGGGTATGATTGTCCGGCGAAGCCCGCTGCAGCATTTTCACTTCTGGTGCATACGGAGCCACTGCTCCCGACGTGGCTTTTCCTCAAGAAAAGCCGCACTACTCTGAACTTGACTGTGCAGAGTAGAAGTGAAAATGCTCTAGAGACGCGAGGAACAGATGACCAGATTGCTTAGAGTGTGCATAGGTGCGATGACGATGCCGGCTTTGCTGGCGATTTCGGCTTCGGCGGCGAGGAACAAGGGCATTGAAGTGGACTTCAAGACCAGCCAGGGTCAGGACGCGGGCACAGCGATCCTCACACCCGACGGGAAGAATGTGAAGGTCAAGCTGAACCTGATGAATCTTCCCGAGGGCGAACATGCACTCCACGTTCATCAGAATGCTAAGTGCGATGCACCGGATTTCAAGAGCGCAGGCGGTCACTTTAATCCCTATGGCAAAGAGCATGGAACCAAGAATCCCAAGGGGGCTCATGCCGGCGACATGCCGATTAATCTGCAGGTAATGGCGGACGGAACGGACCACCTTTCGTTCGTGACCGACAGCATTTCTCTCAAGAAGGACGCGAAAAATTCGGTCTTCGCCAACGGGGGCACGGCCTTCGTCATTCACGCGAAAGCGGACGACATGTTGACCGACCCCACGGGCAATGCAGGCGACAGAATCGCGTGCGGGGTGATCGTCGCTCCGTAGTTCCGGATTCCCGGCCGGCGTTGGGCAGCCGTTTAGATCAGCTACTGTGACATTTGCGAATCACTTCGCCCGGCCCGTCGATGATGTTCCCACACCTCCGGACCATGAGCAAAAATGCTCTCGAGGTGTGGGGTATCTGCTCAAAGAAACGGGAAAGATATCAACGGCGCGAGTGCCGGGCGACCGGGGGCGCTGCCGAAGCCAGGTATTTGACAACACTCGCAGCCGGAAGAGTGGGCGCCAGTAGTGGACCTTGCACAAAATCGCAGCCCAGGGTCCGCAGGCACTCTAACTGATCGGCGCGCTCCACTCCTTCCCCTACGACCTTCAGCCCGAGACCGTGGGCCAGCGCGACGATGGCCTGCACGATGGTATAGGTCCCATTGGGTTCCGAGATGCGCTCGACGAAGGAGCAGTCGACCTTGAGGGTGCTAACAGGAAGTTGATGAAGGTGGCTCAGGCAGGAGTAACTGGTGCCAAAGTCCGCCACGGAAAAGTGGACGCCCAACGCGGCCAGACTGCGCATCTGGCTGGCTACCTCAGGGCGGTTGCGCATGACGGTGCTCTCGGTGACGATCAGTTCGAGCAGGCGCGGGTCAAGGCCCCAGCGAGTGACGGTGCTGAGCACCAGGGCGGAAAAATCGGAGTGCAGAAACTGCAGCGGAGAGACAAAGAAGGATATACGCAGCGGGGTGAGCTTCTTGTTTTGCCACTCGACGCTCTGGCGGCAAACCTCATCCAGTACCCACTCGCCCAAGGGAACAATCAGGCCACGCTCCTCGGCGATAGGAAGGAAGCGATCCCCCGGGATCGTGCCCTGTTGGGGATGGTTTAGCCGCAAGAGCGCTTCCAAGCCGCAGAGATTGCCTACCATGGAGTATTGCGGCTGGTAACAGAGCTCCAGCCCGTCCCCCTGCAGGGCGCTGCGCATGAAGCGCTCCAGCTCGGTGACCTCTCCGGCGGAGGAACTCATGTGCGAAGAGACTAGAAGATATTGGCCCCCGCCTGCCTGCTTGGCGCGGTACATCGCGGCGTCGGCCGAGCGCCGGAGTTGCATAGACTCGGTCCCATCATCGGGATAGATGGAAATGCCAATCGATGCCGAGACGTCGAAGGCGAAGCCATCGGCTTCGATCGGCTTGGTGATGCTTTCCAGCACATTGCGCGCGACCATCAGGGCACTGCTCTTGTTGGCCAGTTCGCCCAGGATAATCACGAACTCATCCCCGCCGGTGCGGGCAAAGGTATCCACGGCGCGCAGGCGAGCGGAGATCCGCGCCACTACCTGCTGCAGGCATAAGTCACCGGCAGCGTGCCCCAGGGAGTCGTTGATTTGCTTGAAACCATCCAGATCCAGGCACAGGACGGCGACTTGTTGTCCGTAGCGGGAAGCTTGGGCCAGACACTGCTGCATGCGATCCTCCAGCAGAAGCCGATTGGGCAGCCCGGTGAGGGTGTCGTGGTGCGCCTGGTGAACCAGTTGCTCATGCAGTTGCTGGCGGTCGGTGACGTCTTGCACCAGGACAAAACTGCACCTGCGCCCCATGTAGTCGATGCTATGCGACGCCATATCCACCTGAATGTAGGAGCCGTCTTTGCGACGGTGACGCCAAGGCCCGGAGAGCTTGGTGGAATTGGTCCCGGAATACTCCTTGAGAATCGCGCCCGCGTCTTCGCCAGGCCGCAGATCGGGGATGGTCATGCTCTGAAATTCTTCGCGTGTGAAGCCGTAGTGGACGACTGCGGCATCGTTGACTTCGAGGATGCGGAGGGTCTCCGGATCGTGCACCCACATGGGATGCGGGTGGGCCGCAAAGAGCAAACGGTAATGTTCTATGGCACGACCCGCAGCCAGGAATTCGTCCTCCAGCAGGGTGAGGATCATGCCGAAAGCCACGAAATACTTGGGCACGTTCCACAGCCCGGAGGGAATCTGCCCGGCCGGGACGAGGTAGCTGCAAAGCAGCCCGACGGGAAAGACCGCAGCCCACGCGACCAAGCCCAGAATAGAAGTCCATACACCGGTTGAGCTGCGGCGGAAGTCGAACCAGTAGAGCGCGGCGAAGGTAAGGAAGACCTCAAAAAGCAGCGCCAGAATGCCTTGATCCGGGGCATGGCGCACCAAGCAGACGACGGTCCAGATTCCACCCGCCGAAAAGGCCAGGGTGATAGCTGCCCAAACCCGGCTGCGGCCGCGGCACAACCTCCATGCCAAGACTATGCCGCTGGCAGTAGTCATCGCCGCAGCGGCATACAACGGCCACTGCTGGGCGCCTCCGAAGACCACGTAATTGATATAGAAGAGCGCCGGGAGACCGAACCCAAGCGCCGCCAGAAGACGTCCGGCGAAACTCCCCAGAATGACTTGAGCGGAGAAAAGGAAGCACACCCCGGAAAGGAGCAGGGCGCTGACGCTCAGGCTGTCGGCCAACTCCTGCCGCCAGCCCGATACCGCTGGAATCAAGAGGGCGGCGAAGTGCAGCAGGACCAGGTTCCACCCGGCAACCCAGCAGCGTAATCGCGCGCTCGCACGTTTGCGGTAGATCGAGGCAAACAACACCACGAGCAGGCCAATGATCAAAATGTCTAGCACTTCGTTTTTCATAAGGCGCGGCAGAGAAAGGCAAAAAACTACAGTGGGAATGGCGAACTATCAGCTTTTTCCCTGGTGTTAAGTATCGCCCAACTTGAGAAAGACTCAAGGTCACTGAAGTGTGACCGGACTGGTGAGGCGGTGGTAGGCTCCCTTGCACCCTTGGCGCCGGGGAGTGGCACATCGAGTGCCGGGATCCCACTCAAGCCAAAAGAAGACTTGAATGGGCCACCCAGCATTAGTTGCCGGTGGACATTCTTGGGCACTCAGCTCTTTTCATGCGCAGCATAGTGCCCGCACAGCAGAGGCTGCGCCCTTGGCTGGACGAAATTTGTCACGAGAGTGTTTCGTCCGTCCGGAAGATGAGAACTTAGGTCCCTGAGGCCCGGGCTGGCAAGGGAGGGGCGTGACCGACCCGAAATCGGCCTTCCCTAACCTCTACGATGCGGTCTTCAGTTCCTGCTCGGCACGCAGCCAGTCCTGCTCGGGTGAACCTTCCGGCCAGCCGCGCTCAGCCCAATACTTCTCCGCTAAGCGAGCGATCTCCTCGCGCGAGGGTTCGGCGGCTGGTGTCAGCTTCTTGGCTGCCGGCTTCCGTTTCTTGGCAGTCCCGTTGGCCGCTTCTGCGCTCTTGGTAGTCATTCTTGTCTCCTTAATCGAACCACATTTGATCGCCCATCGATCTATCCAGGGGTACCACTATGATACGAAGGAGAGCGGGTGGTTGTCAGCCGGTCAGCTAGTAACTTTTACGTTACCTTGGAATTACAAGCGGTCCGGCTGGCCTCACGGCGCGAAACTGCACCGTCGGCTATGCGATGGGGAGGAACGCGGCGCTTCATGCTCCGGAGGCGGGGCTATCGAAGCGCTCCTGGCGCCGGGATATCGCGTTCGACAGGGTGATGGGCGGCTCGGATTGCAGGAGCTGGATATTCCATTCCTTCATCGCCGGATTGGTCTGCTGCAGCTCCGCGAGGTCTGCCCTCCAGTTGCGGAGATGGACCTTGTTGTCGAGCATGCGAATCCAGAAGGCACGGTATTCGGCCAGATTGAGCCGGTCGACGTTGGCGAAGAGCTCCTCGTCCCCCAGCAGCCATTGCCATAAGAACCGGTCCTGGGAAGTTGGCTGGCGGACAGCGAGTGCCTCATCGGCAAGCTCCTCATCGCTGGGAAAGGCATTCAAGGCGTAGCCAAAATCGGAGAAATCGCTCTTCTCGCCGGTCTGCTCCGCGATGCGTTTGAGAACGCGCACCAGGTTGCGCCGCGACGGCCCGCGATAGGCCTTGTCCTCGATCAATCCCTTGTAAAGAGCGACTGCCCGGCGCAGGCCGCGGACAAAGAGATCGCTGCGCGAGCTGTTGTCGCCGGCCTCCTCGGCGAGGTAAAACCGGCTGCAAAGCAAGGCTTCGACAAAGGTCGCATGCCGCCAGTCCGGATCCACGGAGGTGGCGTGGGCGATATCCGCAAAAGCCTGCTTGGACAAAGACTCGAGCTGGGAGCGCTCTGCTTTGCGCAGCCAGGACGGTTCCTTGTCCTGGGACTCTAATACCTGGTAGGCAGCCAGCGCGCGGTAGGAATAGCCCTGGGCGATACGGCGTCGCTCCACCGCTTCCGGGAAGTGCGCCAACTGCAGGAAAAACTGGTCCAGCCGGGCGAATGCCGTCCATGGATCGGAGCGGGTCAAGTGGGCAACTGCCGAAAGCAACAGGCCATTGAGGTAAACGGCCGCATCCGTCTCCGAGGGAAGGTCGCGAAAGGCGAGCCGGCCCTGGCCGACGTAGGCCAGATGGTCGATGTCATCAATAATCGCCAGTGCCCGGGGGGCAAAGGCTGTGCCCTCTTCCTGAAAACTCAGGGGTTGTTCGCCCACCTCCTGCAGCAATCCGGGCAACGCGTTCCTGGCTTCACTTTGGGCATCGCGCAGAGCTTCCAGCTGAGACGTGACGCCTTCGACCTCGGCAACCGCCCGGGACTGATCGTTATCCCAGGCCCGCGCCTGAAGGTAGACCTGGATCACAATCAGGGCGGCGACGACCATAAAGACAGCCAGAAAGAGGACCGATGCAATACGGGTTCGGTGCTCTGCCGCAGCCGCCTCGCGCATGAATTCCTGGGATTGGCGCACCTGGTCGTGAACGGTAGTCAGCTCGGCCTGGAGCTCATCGGCAACGATATCGGAGTGCGAAGGGCCGGCCGACGCCTGCCCGGGAGACGCGGGAGTTTGCGCGGCCACAGGGGAAACCGGCGGCTGCTGGCGACGGTAATACGGAGCGGTGGTGGGAGGCGCGGTGGTGGAACCGCCGACTGCCTGCGCCTGGGCCGGAATGCCGATCAGGATATACAAGCAGGCGAGAAAGCCGGCGGCGAGCAGCCCCAGCGACAGTGCCGTCATCCAGCCGTTTGTATGCCCGCGTCGCATCCTGCGTAGGGGATCGCTATCCATTCTGCCTCCGGCAGTACCAGCTAAAGCATTCTCACAGTTGGTGGAAGACAGGGGATGGTTCCCTGGCAGCCGTTCCCGCAAAGCACGGCCACACTGAGGCGCATCGCCCCCACCCACGCAACTGGCATAAAGCTCTTAAAGTCTCTGCAACTTCGAGCGCCATCGCAATCCCACTTCCGCAACAGCCGGAGGAGCGAAGCGAAATCCGGGATTCTTTCGCTTCGCCCCAGCCGGCTTAATGATTTGCCATCACCACCGTGATGGGCTGAGAGAGGTTGAAGGTGACGACGCTTTCCGCGGGCACAGTAATATCTTTGTTGCCGGTAAACGCGGCGCCCGCAGTGCCAGCACCGGCTCCCAGCAGGCCACCGATCAACGCACCCTTGCCGCCACCGGCGAGGCCACCGATCAACGCGCCTCCGCCAGCGCCGCCACCAACGAAGCCGGCGGTACGTTTGCCCTTGCCTTTGGCCGTCGCTTCATAAGAGGTTGTCACGACCGAGTAGCTACCCACCCGGTTAATCGCTATACCCAGGTCTCCGGAACCCTTGAACCTTCCCCGCCCCTTGGCGGCAACCACGGTTCCAGTGACCGGGGTCCCGGCTTTGATGACTTTGACCCCATGGACCACCACGGACTGGGCCAATGTCCCAGTGAAAGTATCGCCTACATTGTTGTTCTTGGCACTGAGGGTCTGGCCCACGCGAACCACCAGTGGGGCTCCCGTGGGCACAACATATTGCTGGGGCGGGGGCGGCGGAGGGGGTGGTGCTGGAGCGGGCGGCGGGGGCGGCGCAGCCGCGCTCTCTGCGGGAGCGGGAGCGGCCGGGGCAGACTCGGGGGTTGCGGCTGGGGTTGGGGCAGCTTGGGCCGTGCTCGTGGGTTCTGCAGCAGGGCCAGCGGGAGACGTTGTCTTTTTGCATCCGCCGAGGAGCAACAACCCAGTCAATCCGATCGACAGCACACTCGCAACAGAGTACGCCGTCTGCCTGTGCGCGCGGCCACCACCCGAGCGCCGGGGACTGAAGAACGCGTGTTTTTTCATGATTCTCTCCATAGATACGAAAGATACGAAATTTTCTGCATTGCCATGCTAGAGCATTTTCCCTTCAACTCAGGTTCAAGAGGACCGCGATGTAGTGGTTTTTCTTAAAGAAAAGCCGTCACGGATTGATCCCGTTTCCCAGCAAACTTAAAGATGCGTGAGCCCGGGCGCAGGAGCCGAAGGTGCTGTGGATATGGTTTGAGCAGCCGTTCTATCGTTTGTCGATGGCCCTACGTCGCTCTCTGCTCGATCGTGGGATCGATTCATGGACCAATCGAGGGTCCCGGCCTGGCTGGTTGGAAACTTCCCCGATTCAGCGATGAGCGGGCGGAGCGTTGAGAACGACTCAAGCTTACACCAACCCGGTTGGTTCGTCGCACGCGGCAAAACCGGCTGCGGACTAGCCTCAATTTCTCACGGCCTAGTCGGTAACGAAGGACGGGTGCCCCATATCTGCCCGGTTTTGGCAGATGTGGGATTCCACAAACTTCGGCGCCGGAGTCTACAGGGTGTAGCTAACCACGGAGCTGAAGATCTGTTGCTCGTGAAGAGTGACCGGTGGACGGCCGTGGAATCCCACATCTGCCAAAACCGGGCAGACGGGCAGATATGGGGCACCCGTGTTTCGTTACAGATTGAGATCTCACCACCGACCATCGCTTACCCAGGAGGGCTGTGAGAAATTCAGGCTAGAGCACGGATACGCTCACGGAAGGGGAAAGCAACGCCGCCAAATGGGAGAAGAGGCCGGAGTTGCAGTTATGATTTCCGCACCAGAGTTGTCCGGTGGGGGGAGTTCGGTGCATTGGCCTGCAGGCGTCGTCTTCCCGGGTCTTCCGGAGACATATCTCTACGCCACGGGGAAGGCAACCGGATTCACTAGGGAAGTCCCGCTCAGGCTTGGGCCTGTTCGAGCCGCCGGCGCAGGCTTCCGGCGAGTTCGGCCACCAGTTCTAATTTGCCGGCGAGTCTGGGAGGTATTTCGGGTTCAGCGAGCGCGAGCTGCGACTGGAGCAGGAGCCCGGTCAGGGTAGACTTCAAGTCGTTTTCCAGCAGCAAGGCGGCGGCGCGCAAGGCCATCACCTGCTGCTGCTCCCGGCGCCCGATCGCGGCTTGCACTTCGCGGGCCAACCTCGCCCCCCCGGAGAAAGCGAAATTGATCTGCACCGGCACAGCCATGCCGAAGTTCTGCCACAGAACTTCAGCGGCGGCGGGATTGGCCTCCGCCAGGCAGTCGTCCACCACCACCACCGAGTAGTCACGGTGGCGAAGCGCGATCAACCCGGCACGATGGGTGGGGGCAAGGTTGACGGAACATCCCAGAGTGCCGGCCAGGGACTCGGCGATACGGGTTGCGTCGGCCATGGGACTGATGATCAGGACACTGTGCTGCACGGCAGATTGCACAACTACCTCCTTATTTGGAGCAGGGGTTGCCTTGTTGATCTGAATCCCGCAGCCACCAGTTGGGCAGCGGAGTGGTGCTTTAGTTGGCGTGGTTGCCGGGATCGTTGCCGCGGTCATTGCCCGGGTTATTTTCGCCCTCGGGGGCGTTGATGCCGTACTCCTTCAGCTTGCGGTAGAGGGTGGTCTTGCCGATGCCCAGCAGGCGCGCGGCCAGGAGCTTGTCGCCGTTCAGCTTGCGCAAGGTTTCGAGAATGGCCTCCTTCTCCAACTGAGCCAAGGGCAGAACTGCTCCTCGCGCAGCGGGGACAGCGGCACTGGGAAGATGCGCCGCCACCACCAGCGAACGGCGATGTTGCAGGTGAAAGTTCTGCAACTGCGTGGGTAGATCCCCCAGGTGGAGTACGGGACCGGAGGAAAGGGTGCAGGCGCGATCGATCGAGTGCTCCAGCTCGCGCACATTCCCTGGCCACTCGTACTCCACCAGGGTACGCAGAACGTCGTCACTGAGGGTATGCGGGGTGCCGGTTTCGCGTGCCATCCGCTCCAGAAAGTGAGTTGCCAACAGGGGAATATCCTGCTTGCGCTCACGCAGCGGAGGGATACGCAGGTTGACCACGCTGAGCCGGTAGTAAAGATCTTTGCGGAAGCGCCCCTGCTCCACCATCGCCGGCAGATCGCGGTTGGTGGCTGCCAGGATACGGACGTTGATGTGGATGCGATGGGTGGCGCCCACCGGGCGGACCTCTTTTTCCTGCAGCGCGCGCAGCAACTTGGCCTGCAAATCAAGCGGCAGCTCACCAATTTCGTCGAGAAAGACGGTGCCTCCCTGGGCCGAAGCCAACAGACCCTCCTTAGCGCGATTGGCGCCAGTGAACGCGCCTTTCACATAGCCGAAGAGTTCACTCTCCATGAGCGTGGGCACCAGCGAACCGCAATCGACAGGAACAAACGGCCGGTCAGCGTGGGGACCATTGCTGTGAATGGAGCGCGCCACCAGCTCCTTGCCCACGCCGCTTTCGCCCAGGATCAGCACCGGGTGCGAGCTTTGCGCTACCTTGGCCAGAATGCGGTAGAGCTTGTCCATCTCCGGGCTACGGCCGATCAGGTTGCCCAGACCCTGGGCAGAGCGCAGGGATTCGCGCAACTGACGGCTGGCGCCTTCCACCGTGCGCCGTTCGTTGGACCGTTCCAGCGCACGCTCCAGCACCGCGGCCAGTTCATCCATAGCAAAGGGCTTGGTCAGATAATCGGCGGCCCCGGTGCGCATGGCCTCGACCGCCGCCGGCACCGTTGCGTAGGCCGTCATCACCACCACCACCAAGCTGGGATTGAGCGCTTTGATCTCGTGCAGCAGTCCCAGGCCTTCGCCTATGGGAGCGCGCAGATCGAGCAGCAAGATGTCTACAGCCTGATCGCGCAAGAGGGTACGCGCGGCTGCGATGGTGGAAACGGTCTGCGGTACAAAGCCGAGCTCAGCCGCTATCTCACAGCATGCCGAACGAATGGCTGCGTCCTCGTCGACCACGAGGAGATGAAGCTTACCGGTGCGCTCCACGGGACGCGACATAGTTGCCACAGAAGCTGTAACAGGAATTGTTATCGCCATTGTACGCAGATTCCTTCCTGGCCGGATAAAAGAACTTCCCTGCCTGCTGTATCGACATTTGTGACGGCAACCTTCGCTAGCTCGCCGGGAAAAGCTGCTAGCGACGATTTATCCGCGCAGCTTATAGTCCGCCCCACCTCCGCGTAGCACCGGTTCCGCGGCAAAGAAGACTTTCGCACCTTCGCTCTGAGGAAAAAACGCATGCCCCGACCTCCTGATTCAAGATTTCAAGTTCAAGACTTCAGTTGAAGCGGCAAGCTGAAGCACCTTGCTGGTTTCTCCACCTGGTGGGGTGGATGGATGCGCGTAGTAGTGCACGTGGGAGACCAATGGGGAGGGGTTGCAGGAGAACGCGAGTAAGTGACTCAATAGGCATCACTTGCACTGAATAGCCGGGAAAATGCGGCGGTCTCTCCGGTGGAAGGAGGAGTTCTTAAATGGAACTGCAACCATGCTTGCGGTGGCGATAACTCACTCCCAATGTGTGCCTTAGGAACAGAATTCCGAATCGGGACGATTCCCGAAATGGGAACGCTTGTGAGGAACCGGGACAGCAGGCGAACAAGGAGGACGCCGCGCCGAGGAAATCCGGTCCGCAGCTTTGATCACAGCTCTCATACAATCAGGAGATGAATCCCCAGCAAAAATCTGCGGCGACTTTCTTCCGCCCCAATGATCGTGCCCCGGGTGCGATGCGTTCCGTACGGCTCACGCCGCATTACACCTCGATGGCCGAGGGTTCGCTGCTGATCGAAGTGGGCCACACCCGGGTGTTGTGCAACGCTACTATCGAAACCGGTGTGCCCGGCTGGTTGAAGAACAGCGGCCGGGGATGGGTCACGGCGGAATACGGCATGCTTCCCCGGGCCACACTCACGCGCACGCCGCGCGAGTCGGAGCGGGGTAAGGTGGGCGGGCGCACGCATGAAATTCAACGGCTCATCGGGCGTTCGCTGCGTTCCGTGGTCGATATGCATGCATTGGGTGAACGCACCGTGATCCTGGATTGCGATGTGCTGCAGGCCGATGGGGGCACCCGCACTGCCGCCATTACCGGAGCCTGCGTGGCCCTGGCCATTGCCTTGCGGCGGCTGGTGGAGGCGGGAACGCTGAAGAAGCTGCCCCTCACCCAGCTGGTAGCCGCGACCAGCGTGGGAATTGTTGAGGGAGTGACCCTGCTTGACCTGGCGTATGAAGAGGATTCCCAGGCCGAAGTGGACATGAACGTGGTCATGACCGAGGACGGCGGATTGGTGGAGGTACAAGCGACGGCGGAGCGCAATGCGTTCCCCCGGGAAAAATTATTGGAGATGATGGATCATGCCGAGCGCGGCATCATCGAACTGGTGGAAGCGCAGCGGGCGGTGCTGGCGCAGGGCTAACGCATTTTTACCAGGCAACCGGCGGGCAGAGTAGAAGTGAAAATGCTCTGAAAACGCGAATGCATTAAAATGAGCCCCGGGCACAACGGGCAATAAATGAGAGGGAATGAGCAATGACAACCACGAAGCTGACAGCTGGAAAACTGGCGGGACTCAAGGCCGTCTCGGATGCACGCGGGGTGATTGCCGCGGCTGCTATGGATCAGCGCGGATCGCTGAAGAAGTCTCTGGCCAAAGAAAAGGGCGTTTCCGACTTGCCGGACTCGGCGCTGGTCGAGTTCAAGGAACTGGTGACCGAGGTTCTCACCAAGTACGCGTCGGCCATCCTGCTCGACCCCGAGTATGGGTTGCCGGCGTCCAAACTGCGCCACGGCAAAGGCCTGCTGCTGGCCTATGAAAAGACCGGCTACGATGCCGACCAGCCGGGAAGGCTGCCTGATCTGCTCGACCACTGGTCGGTACGCAGGCTGAAAGAGGCGGGCGCGGACTGCGTCAAGGTGCTGCTTTACTACACCCCGTTTGAGAAGAGCGATATCAACGATCAAAAGCACGCATTCATTGAGCGCATCGGCGACGAGTGCCGGGCCCACGACATCGCCTTCTTCCTGGAATTTGTCGGCTACGACGTGCACGGCAACAGTGAGAAGTCGCTCGAGTACGCCTTGAAGAAGCCGGAGATCGTCTCTGGTTCGATGTCCGAATTCGGCAAAGCAAAATATCTGATCGACGTGTTGAAGGTAGAGGTTCCGGTGCAGATGGAGTTCGTGCAGGGCACCCGGGCTTTTAAAGGCGAAGCCGCTTACACGCGTAACGAAGCTTTGCAACACTTCCGGGACGCGGCGACGACTACCCACAAGCCATTCATCTACCTCTCCGCCGGAGTGAGCAACGCGGTCTTTACCGAGACTCTGGAGTTGGCGGCGGAGAGCGGCACCACCTTTAACGGAGTTCTCTGCGGCCGGGCTACGTGGAAGGACGGCATCGCAATCTATGCCAAGGGCGGCGCCAAGGCATTTGCAGACTGGCTCAACGACCAGGGTGTGAAGAACATTCAAAACGTCAATAAGAGTCTGGAAGCGGCGCACTCGTGGTTCCCAAAGGTCGGGGTCACGGCTGCGGATGTGCTCGCGCTGGCGTAGGTAGCTCGAGCACTTGATGCGAAGAACTTGAAGCGGGAAAGAACCGCAGGTCCCTCCACTCCGCTTCGCTCCGGTCGGGATGACAAATTCGTTTCACTATCACCGCATAGTACCCAAACGAATTTGTCATCCCGACCGGAGCGTACCCGGATTTCTTACCACGCGGTGCTCATGAACAACCACGTATGCGGCTTTCCGTAGAGAAAGGCGCATGAAATTCGCCAAAGCCACCAGTCTCAACAGGAAATCCGCGGGCAGCGTAGTGGAGGAACCTGCGGTTCACCCGTTGGCCGTTGCAAAGTAGGGGATCCTCTCTGTGTACACGTCTACTCCCACTCGATGGTCCCCGGCGGCTTGGACGTGATGTCGTAAACCACGCGGTTGATGCCGCGGATCTCATTCACAATGCGGCTGGAGATTTTCTTCAGCAGATCGTAGGGCAAGGGCACCCAGTCGGCAGTCATGCCGTCTTCGGAGTGCACCGCGCGGATGGCACAGGTGTACGCATAAGTGCGTTGATCGCCCATTACGCCCACACTTTTCACCGGAAGCAGCACGGCGAAGGACTGCCAGATCTGCTGGTAGAGCCCGGCGGACTTGATCTCGCTGACCACGATGTCGTCCGCATCCTGCAGCAAGGCAACCCGCTCGGGCGTTACTTCGCCCAAGATGCGCACGGCAAGGCCGGGACCGGGAAAGGGCTGGCGCTCCAGGATCTCAGCCGGCATATCGAGGTCGCGGCCGATGCGCCGGACTTCATCTTTGAATAAATCGCGCAACGGTTCGATCAGCTTCAGCTTCATGGTGGCCGGCAGGCCACCGACGTTGTGATGGCTCTTGATGGTCTGGGACGGCCCTTTGACGGACGAGGATTCGATCACGTCCGGATAAAGCGTGCCCTGCACCAGCCAGGCGACGCTGGTTCGCAGCTGCTGATGCTCCAGTATGCGCACCGCCTCCTCATCGAAAACAGAGATGAATTCATTGCCGATAATCTTGCGCTTCTGCTCCGGGTCGAGCACCCCAGCCAAGCGGGAGAGAAATCGGTCGCTCGCGTCCACGGCTACCAGCCGCAGACCCAGCTTGTCGCGCATGTTGCGCTGGACCTGCTGAAATTCGTTCTTGCGCAGCACGCCGTTGTTGACGAAGACACAGGTGAGCTGGTGGCCGATGGCACGTTCCACCAGCACCGCAGCCACCGAAGAATCGACGCCTCCGGATAGGGCGCAGATGGCGTGGCCATCCCCCACTTGCTCGCGAATCGCCGCGACCGTCGACTGGATGAATTGGGCAGGCGTCCAGTTGGGTTCGGCATGGCAGATACGGAAGAGGAAGTTGCGCAGCAACTCGGTTCCTTTGGGTGTGTGCCGGACCTCGGGGTGGAACTGCACCGCCCAGATGTTGCGCGCAGGATCGGCGATGCCGGCCACGGCGTTGGCGGTGCGCGCGGTAAGGGAAAAACCAGCGGGCAGCTCCAGGGCCTCATCTCCATGCGACATCCAGACGTCGAGCAATTCCGGCAGGCCGGCAAACAAGGGGTTCTCCGCTTGGTGGCCGGGGCCGGCCGGCGCTTCGATCGAGGCTTTGATGGAGACTTGGGCCGGCCCGTACTCGCGCTTATCCGCGGGGCGCACTTTGCCTCCTAAATGATGGGTAAGAAATTGCAGGCCGTAACAGATTCCGAGGATAGGCAGTCCCAGGGTCAACATGCCTGGGTCAGCGGCCGGTGCATCGGCGTCATAGACGGAGCAGGGACCTCCGGAGAGGATTAGTCCGATGGGATGATGGGATTGGATTTCGGCGAGCGAAGCGCTACAGGGTAGGACGACCGAGAAGACATTCTGCTCTCGTATGCGGCGGGCTATGAGTTGGGTATATTGGCTGCCAAAATCCAGGATGACGATCGAGGAGGTATCCACGTTCTAGTTTTTCAGGCTTTCTGTGCGTAAGCAAGAGCCGGTGAAGCAACCTGTTCCGGGAATTCCGTTTGCCAACAGGGCAGCGGTACCCGGAGCTTTGGCCATTATGATTCGACTGGGCTGACCGCCGAAGTGTCGGGATGGTACAGCCGCCAGAACTCGACGAACGCAGCCAATCTCGCCACCTGAAAAAAATCGCTGGCCACCAGATAGAGCAGGGTGACCACCGCCCACCAGGCGTAAAGGGCCGTGCCGGTCATGTTTGTCTCGAAGGGCAGCGGAATCGCCGAGAACACCAGGGCCAGCACAATCAGCGCCAGCCGGACGATGCCCAACACCATATTCACTTCGACCAGCTTGGCGGTGAGGGCGCCCAGGCGAAGACTGTGCGCCAGGCTACGGAAGACGCCTGTGCCTTGCAACATCGCGAGCAAAGGAGCAATGGAGAAGATCCAACTCAGGAGCGCCCAGAGAACGAAGATGCCAAGCGAGAGGCAGATGACCCAGGCACTCCAGGCCACCAGGTTGGGAGAGGCGTTGTTGAGGGTCGCATCCGCGGCCCAGCCAATGGCGCGGTACCAACCCACGCAAACGGCGGCCAAAGCCGCGATGCGCAGAAGCTGCAGCAGGATGAGCGTCAAGCGAGCCGGGCGCAAGGCGGGGTCGAGGCGGTGCAGCACTGCGCTGCGTCCCAGCCCTGATGCAACCGCCCAAGCCACGGCCAACAATGGCCCCAGCCAGAGTGCCGCCCGCACCACGGATGGAGTGAGGGCCGCGGCCGCCAGCGTCAGCTGTTGCCCCGCCGCCAGAGGATCGCTGAGGGAGAGGTTGGAGAGGCTTTCCTGGTTGAGCGAAACACCGGCAACAATGAGGGCGGCCTGGTGGTAGAGGATCGCTGCTGCGGGAATGCCGAAGCCCCAGCGCCAGAGCAACTCCCATCCAAGCGGCCCTGGATGCTTCCACCAAAAGGCGCAGATATGCACCAAAGATTGTGTTCCGCGCACGCTCAGCTTACTTCACCACAATGCTGGTGAGGTCGTTCGCCGGAGAAAAATTCGTTCCAACCTTGACGTTCATGGAACCCTACTTCACCACAATGTTAATAAGCTTGCCCGGCACCACCACCACCTTGACCACCTGCTTACCGGCGATGGCTGCCTGCACTTTGGCTTCGGCCAATGCGGCCTGCTGCATGTCCTCGCTTCCGGCGTTGGGCAGCAGCTTGACCACAGCGCGCAACTTGCCGTTCACCTGCACCGGTACTTCCAGCTCCTCTTCCCGGGCCAGATCGGGGTCAAAGCCCGGCCAGGGCTGACGAAGCAGCGAGCCGGTTCCACCGGTTTCACCCCACAACTCGGCGGCAAGATAAGGAGCAAAGGGCGCCAGCAAAAGGATGAGCGCAGGCAAAAGAGTGGCCATCAACTGAGCGGAAACCTCCGCCGGCATCTCTGCCAGGCCCGGCTCGGCGGCGGTGATTTCGTTGACCAGCTCCATGACCGCCGCGATGCAGGTGTTGAAGTGCCAGCGCCCGGCGAAATCCTGGCTGATCTTGCTTATGGTCTGGTGCAGCTTACGCAACAGCGACTGTGCCAAAGCAGAGGTGGGCACAAGCGCAGAGTGGTTGGGGCAGCTGCGCACTGCTTCCCGGTAGCGCATGCCCAAACGGTAGACGCGGCCCAGGAAGCGGCTGATGCCCGCCACGCCATCCTCTTGCCATTCCAGGTCGCGATCCGGCGGGGCGGCAAAAAGCGCGTACATGCGGGTGGCGTCGGCGCCGTAGCGGGCGATCATCTCGTCCGGAGAGACCACGTTGCCCCTGGACTTGGACATCTTGGCGCCATTGCGAATAACCATCCCCTGGGTGAAAAGGCGGGTGGCGGGCTCGTCATTACCAACCAGGCCCATATCGCGCATCACCTTGGTCCAGAAGCGGGAATAGATCAGGTGCAAAATCGCGTGTTCCACCCCACCGATGTACTGGTCGATGGGGAACCAATAGTCGATCTTCTGCCGGCTGAAGGGAGCGGTCGCGTTGTGCGCGTCAGGATAACGGTAGAAGTACCAGGACGAGTCGACGAAGGTGTCCATGGTGTCGGTCTCGCGCCGGGCCGGTCCCCCGCACTTGGGACAGGTCGCATTCACAAAGGCGGGAACCCGGCTCAGCGGAGAGCCGTCCTGCTGCGTGATCTCGATCTGCTCCGGAAGCAGCACGGGGAGCTGATCATCGGGCACGGGCACGATACCGTCTTTGGGGCAATAGAGCACCGGGATCGGCGCACCCCAGTAGCGCTGGCGGCTGATGCCCCAATCCTTAAGCCGGAAGGTCACGGTGGGCTGGCCAAAGCCATGTTCCTCGGCGAGGGCCACCATCTTAAGCCGTGCCTCCTGGCAGCCCAGCCCGTTGTAGTCGCCGGAGTTCATCAGCAGGCTGTCTTCTTCGGTATAGGGCAATACCGGTTCGTCGGGCTGGCCCGCGGCGGGGGGCGGACCCATGCGGCGGGGCAAGACAACGATGCGCACTTCGAGCCCGTACTTGCGGGCAAACTCGAAGTCGCGCTCGTCATGCGCCGGTACAGACATTACCGCGCCGGCTCCGTACTCGAGCAGGATGTAATTGGCTACCCAGATGGGCAGCCGCTCGCCGTTGAAGGGGTTGAGGGCATAGCGGCCGGTAAAAATGCCGTGCTTTTCAATGGCCCCGGGATCGCCGGCCTCGCGCGCCTTCTTTTGCTCTTCGACCAGGGTCGCTACCTCGGCGGCTAGCCGTTCGTCGTCCTGGGCAAATTGATTAACCAGCGGGTGCTGAGGCGCCAGTTGCAAGCTGGTGGCGCCGAAGATGGTGTCCAGACGAGTGGTGTACACCGGAATGCGGGTAGCGTTCGGGTCGATGGCAGCGCCGGCAACAAAATCCTCTGCGGCCGGGAGGGTCGCTTTGCCATTGCGGGTTTCCGGCTCGCCGGCTGAATCGAGAATGAACTCGATGGTGGCCCCTTCGCTGCGCCCGATCCAGTTGCGCTGCATGGTGCGCACCTTCTCCGGCCAGCCGGGCAGGTGGTCCAACCCGTCGAGCAGCTCTTGCGCGTAGTTCGTGGTGCGCAGAAACCATTGCTCCAGATCGCGCTGTTCGACCACCGTATCTTCATGCCGCCAGCAACAGCCATCGATGACCTGCTCGTTGGCCAGCACGGTGGCGCACAAGGGACACCAGTTCACCTTGCTCTGCTTGCGGAACGCCAGTCCCTTCTCCAGCATGCGCAGGAAAAACCATTGCGTCCAACGGTAGTAGTCGGGCAGGCAGGTGGTAATTTCGGTCTGCCAGTCGTAGCTCAACCCCAGCCGCTGCATCTGGCGGCGCATGTGGGCGATGTTTTCCAGCGTCCACTCGCGGGGCGGGGTGTTGTTCTTGAGCGCCGCATTTTCTGCCGGGAGGCCAAAGGCATCCCACCCCATGGGGTGGAGGACGTTGTAGCCCTGCATCCACATGTAGCGCGCCAAGGCGTCACCAATGGCGTAGTTGCGCACGTGGCCCATGTGCAGCTGGCCGGAGGGATAGGGCAGCATCTCCAACACGTAATACTTCGGCCGGCCGCTGCTCTCGGGCTCGGCGCGGTAAAGATCCGGTTGCTCATCCCAGCGCTGCTGCCAGCGCACTTCAATCTCCGCCGGATCGTAGCGAACCTCGTGCGCGGCCGCAGCCGGAGGGGAGATCGCGGCCGTCTCAAAGCGGGCGCCGGGGTTATTCTTTGTGTCGGCCGGAGGCATCTTCATGAACGATTGTAACTGGCCATGGAAGAGGATCGCGCGATGAGCGAACGCAGCACGCTGACGTTACGCAGGTCATCGCCGGGCTGATCGACCGGCGTTTCCGCGATAAAGGCAGAGTGGGCAAAGCGCGGGTCGTTGAGCAGGCGGCGGAAGGGGGCGATGCCGAGGGTGCCTTCTCCTATATGTTCATGGCGATCGAGATGGGAGCCGCGCGGTGTTTTGGCGTCATTCATATGCCATACCTTAACGGTTTCGAAGCCCAGCAGTTGTTCGACCTGGTGCACCGTCGCCTCATAGCCTTTGGGGGTGACCATATCGTAGCCGGCCACGTGGGTGTGGCAGGTGTCGAGGCAAGCTGCGACCGGGGCCACGGGCCGCAGGTGGTCGATGAGCTCGGCTACCTGCTGCAGGGACGCGCCCAGGGAGAACTCGGCGCCGGCAGTGTTCTCGATCAGCAGGGTGAAGGGCTTTTGGGCCCAGGGCAAGCCGTCGAGAGCGCGGACGACGGACTCGACCGCCAAGTGGAGGCCCTCCTCCCGGGTAAGGCCTTTCCAGGAGCCGGGATGGAGCACCAGGTACTCAGCGTTTAGGGCCAAGGCGCGCTGGATCTCTCCACGCAAGGCCTTGATGGAGTTGGCTCGCACCGGGTCGGATTGGCTGCAGACATTGATCAGGTAGCTGGCGTGTATGACCAGGGGTGAGCAGTCGTAGAGCGAGCGTAGCTCCGTCATGCGGTCACAGTCCGGGGCGGGAATCACGCTCCCGCGCCACATGCGGGGACTGGAGGAGAAGATCTGGAAGGTGTTGGCGCCGATGATGTGGGCCCTTTCCGGCGCGCGGCAGACTCCGCCGGCGGTAGGCAGATGAATGCCGACTCGGCGCGACGCTGCTGCTGATTGGCTCACCATCCCTTCGCAGTGTAGACGGAAGTGCACGCCGTAACCCTGCTGCCGCGGATCATGGCGAGACGTGGCTGCGGATGGTCCCGTTGGGGGAGAACACAGCCGATGCCGCGCGAGATTTGATCACCGCCAGATGGAGTTGAGCACGTACGTGGAACCCCAGCTTTTCGTATAAACGAACGGCAGTCAGGTTTCCCGCTCTCACGTGCAGAAACGGTGTCTCCCCGCGCTGCGTGATGTGGGAGATCAAGGCGGACAGGAGCGCGATTCCATATCCTCGTCCCCTGTATTGGGGATGCGTACACACCGCGCTGATTTCGGTGAAGCCGGTGAGGTGAAGGCGCTCGCCTGCCATGGCCACCAAAGATCCGGCATCGAAAATACCGAGATAGGCGCCGAGTTCTATCGTGCGGGGAAGAAAGGGACCCGGCTCTGTCAGCTTGGTTAAGGCCAACATCTGAGGGACATCCGCGTTGGTCAGATTGCTGAAGACCTGGTTCTCTTGCAGGTGCCCCGGCGCCTCACAAATCATCTGGTAGATCTCTCCGCTGTGTACCATCTCCCAATTTGGGGGCAGCACTGGCTCTGCGTCGAGAAACAGGGCAGTGACCGCCCCCGGAAGTATTTCCTCCAGCGCTTCGTAAGCAGCCGCTGATTGATCGATCAAACCTCCAAATGGGGCCACATCGCTGGGAAAGCGCTTGGCGATGCCATTGCCTTGAGCCAAAGCACTCTGCTGCGTGGATAGGGCATGCCAGATGGGATTGTCGAGCAAGAGAGTATCTGAGAGCGATTGGTTTTTATGCTTCATCGATATCAGGTAGATGAGGAAGCACCTCTCAGGATTCGACGACTTGCAAATGGGTGATTACCCAGAATGCAATCCTGGGGTACTTCTATCTCCGAAATGGACCATTTGCGATTCGGGGCAGCCAACCCAGGACTTTGTCCTGGGTAACTTTCAGCCGTCCCTGCGGGACTGCTCGTTGGCACACGGTAACCCAGGACTCACGTCCTGGGCTACTCTCAGCACTCTCAGCCGTCCCTACGGGACTGAATTTGCAGAGGGATCAAGCTGTGACTTGCTAGGAATATGGCGCCGAGGGCCCCCGTCTTCAAGGCCGTATTCTCCAGGAAATGAGTTTTCCCGGTTCCGTCTAGAGCGGGCGTGAACTGGCAGCTAGGGCTCGTCTTCGGCGGGTGGGCTTTTCAGGATCTTTGAGAGCACGTGCAGCTTGCCGTCAACTGCAGGGGCGTTCAATCCAAGGATGCTCGCGAGCAGCGGATAGACATTTACGTTCTCGAAGGGTTCGAGTGTCGAACCGGGAAGAATATCGGGCCCGACGGCGAGGAACAGGGCGCGCATGGACTTCATCGCCCGCGGGTCGTAACCATGTACGCCCGCTTCCGGAGGCTTATCCGCTGCGCCGCTCGCGGGACCATGGGCCCGAATCGCATAGGGCCCATTGGCCACGATGACGGGATCGCCTTCGCGGGGATTGTAGTCGTACTCGAAAGCCGCCGGAACCCTTTTGCGGCGATAGACGGTAAAGGCATCGCTCTTGATCTTCAATTCCTGGTAGGCCTTCTCCGCCGCCGCTTCGGAGTTGGGGTAGAGCAACCATCCGACGGTGATGAAGTTGGACAGGTCGGCGTACTTGTCGAGGTCGATCCAGGGTCCCTGCTCCTGCTCCATGCCGTGGTCGGAAACCACCACCAAATCAACCGGCAACTGCAGCCGGTTAAGCTGCGCCCATAAGTCCCCTACTAATTGGTCGACGTGCTCAACCGCCGCCGCAGTCTGCGGGCTGTCGGGGCCGTATTGATGCCCGGCATGATCAACGTTGGAGTAATAAAGGGTGATGAAATGCGGCCGCTGCTCGGCCGGCATGCGCAGCCAGGCGACGACTTGCTCGATGCGCCTGGCGTCGGGAAAGTGGTCGTCAAACTTGAGGTAGTAGGTGGGACGGCCGCCGTCTATCTCCGCCTCTGAGCCGGGCCAGAAAAAGCAGGCGGTGCGCATGCCCTGCTTCTCCGCCAACACCCAGAGGGGCGTGCCTCCGTACCAGCTGCCGTCGTTGCTGGTGGCTGGATCGTTGTAAGAGTAGCGCTGTTTGCGGATGGGATCATAAAAGTTGTTGGCCACAATTCCGTGGTGCTCCGGGTATAACCCGGTGACCAGCGTGTAGTGGTTGGGAAAGGTCAGCGAAGGATAGGACGGAATCATTCCCTGAGCGGCAATTGCGCCCTGGGCGCCCAGCGCCAGCAGATGTTTGGCGCCATACTTTTTAGCATAGTCGTAGCGGAAACCGTCGAGCGAGACCAGCACCACGTAAGGCTTGGCTTGTTGCGCCGCCGCATTCGGTCCATGGTCGACGGTGATTACGGGCGCAATGTTTTGCGCGGCCAGGCAGAGCGACAGGAGGAAAGGTAGTCCAGCCAGGAGCCGGAGGCGACGCATCGTCACGTGTTTATCCACCAGCCAAGCGGAGCCGCTCGGCGGCTGTCTCAGGAGTGATGTCCCGCTGCGGCATACCCAACATTTCAAAGCCGACCATGAATTTGCGCACAGTGGCCGAGCGCAGCAACGGGGGGTAGAAGTGACCATGAAAATGCCATTCCGGATGCGCCTCCCCATCTGTTGGACGCTGATGAAAGCCCATGGTGTAGGGGAAGCTGGTGGCGAACAGACGGTCATAGTTCATGGTCAACTGCTTGAGAATATCCGCCAGCCCGTGCTGCTGCGCCGGGCTGAATGCATCCATGCTCCCCAGGTGGGCTCGGCTGAGGAGCAGGGTCTCAAAAGGCCAGACGGCCCAAAAGGGCACCAACACGACGAATTCCTGGTTTTCGCACACGATGCGCTGCCGCTGCTCAAGTTCGATCTTGAGGGTGTCGCAGAGCAGGCAGGAATCGTGCTGCCGGCTATAGGCGCGTTGGTTGGCCAGCTCGGCCAGCGGCTCGTCGGGAATATGTTCGGTGGCCCAGATTTGGCCATGGGGGTGGGGATTGCTCGCGCCCATCAATGCACCGCGATTTTCGAAGATCTGCACATGACGTATCGCCGGGCGCGCACCCAGCGCGGTATACTCCGCAGTCCAGGCTTCGACTACGCTGACGATGTCGGCCACTTCCATGCCCGCCAGGGTCAAACTGTGGTCGGGATGGAAACACAAGACCCGGCAGACGCCACGCTCACTCTCCGCCCGCAGCAACCCATTCCCACTCTCCGTCACCACCGCGGGTGAGTCGGGCAGCAGGGCCGCGTAATCGTTGACAAAGGCAAAAATGCCGGTGTACGGCGGGTTTCGCTGGCCGCCGGCGCGCAGGTTGCCGGGGCAAAGATAGCAGTCCGGGTCGTAATGCACCGGCGGCTTGGTTTCTGTCCGGCTGACCTCGCCCTGCCAGGGGCGCTGCGTACGCTGCGGGGAAACCAGGACCCAGCGGCCGCGCAGAGGGTCAAAGCGGCGATGGGGAAACTGCATGTTCTGGTCGTTCATGCTTCCTCGAAAAAGCCAGGGCGCGCTACTTGCTCCGCTGCCGGGGACATTGAGCGCAGGTCTGCCCGATGACCCCCTTGCCTTCTTCCACGGTGAAAATTCTGTCCACGCCGGGCAGCTTCAGCTTCTCCTTCAGGCCGCTCGGCCAGTGAATTTCCACCGCGTCGACTTTGTCGCTATCGCCCAGGCCAAAGTGTACCCGGGGATCGTTGGAGGAAACAAAGCTGCCCCCGCTGAGCACGTCACCGCGCTGCCGCAGGCCGCCGGCGGTGAGATAAACCGCAGCTCCCACCGCGTCCCTCGGACTCTTCGCTCCGCCGACCAGGCTCAGCTCCACCCAGTGGTGATGATCAGGGTCGACGTTGCGCAAGAGGGTGGGCGTGCTGTCCATGTTATTGATCACCACATCGATCCGGCCGTCGTTGAAGAGATCGCCAAAGGCCGCGCCGCGCGCGGGGATGACCAGGGCCAGCCCGGAGCCCTCGACCGCCGGCACCAGGTCAAATTTCTTGCCCTGCTGGTTGTGGAACAACAGCGGCCGCTCGGCGTAGGTTGTGCCCCAGTTGTTCTGGTCCACCAGAGGGTAGACATGGCCGTTGGCGATGAACAAGTCTTTCCAGCCGTCGTTGTCGTAATCGATGAACTCGGTAGCCCAACCTAGAAAGGGCACGGTCGCCTCGGCCAAGCCGGCGGCATAGCTGTCGTCGGTGAAGTTGGCATCGCCATCGTTGCGGTAGAGCACATCGTAGTCGTCGGAGAAGGTGGTATTGAAAAGATCGAGCCGGCCGTTGTTCTGATAATCCCCGACCGCAATCCCCATGGATGCGGTTTCCCGGCCATTCTCGTTGAGCGCATATCCCGAGGCATAGCTGTCATCTTCGAAAGTGCCGTTGCCCTTGTTGATGTACAGGTAGTTGGGGGTGGAGTCATCGGCTACCACCAGGTCCACTTTGCCGTCGTTGTTCAGGTCAGCGAATACAGAGGTAAAGCCGTAGTAGCCATTGGGATCGCTCACCCCCGCTTTCTGGCTGACGTCGGTGAAGGTGCCGTCGCCGTTGTTATGGAAGAGATGGTCGTGTTCTCCCTTGAGCCCACGCGGACCGCACATTACGTGGACCCCCCGGAACTGGCAGAAGTTCGCCGCCACCGCGTTCCCATCAGGCGTGGGGGCTTTGTCCTGGTCGTAGTGCACGTAGCCGGAGACAAACAGGTCGAGCCGTCCGTCGCCGTCGTAGTCACCGAAGGTGGGACCGCTCGACCAGCCGCCCAGCTGCACCCCGGCCTTCTCCGCCACGTCGGTGAAGGTTCCGTCGTGGTTGTTGTGATAGAGACGGTTATGGCCGAAGTTGGCGACAAAGAGATCCGGCCAGCCATCGTTGTCATAGTCGCCTACGGCTACTCCAAATCCCCAGCGGTCGTTGGTCACCCCGGCCTTGGCGGCCACGTCGGTGAAGGTGCCGTCATGGTTGTTGTGGAAGAGGGCGGCGTGGGGCGGAGTAGCCTTTCCCGACAGCGCATCATAGGTCGATCCGTTGACCATGTAGATGTCCAGCCATCCGTCGTGGTCGTAGTCCAGCAGCGCCACGCCCGAGCCCGGCGCGCCCAGGATGAACTGCTTCTGGGGAGTACCCATGGTGTGATGCCACACCGTCAGCCCGGCCTTGGCGGCGATGTCCTCAAAGACCACGGGACCTGTTTTCACAAAGCCGCCGGCGGTAATGGGGCGCTGCTCGGAGTCGAGCACCGGCGCATGAGTGCCCCCAGTGGTTACGCCCATGGCCTGGGGTTGCGAGTCTTGCGGGGCCGGGGTTGCGCTCTGGGCCCGCACATCCCCTGGAGAAACCAACAGCACGAGCGACAACAGGACGAGACTACGACAGAACAAGCGGGTACTCCTTTTGCGTCTCAGGCCAAAGCATAAAGGATTTGCCGCTCTCCGGCGATGAGGGCGGTTTGCCACCGGCCGTGAAGAGAGCCCCTTGATCTGTTCGCCGCGACGCAAACCCTTGCTCACAAGTACGTAGAATCAGCGTAACTCTGCGCTCATTTGACCTTGACCGGGGCACGAATAGAGAGGTGCTTGTGGACCTATCGGCGCGCTTGAAGACCCACGGCCTGCTCAGGGACACCACCCACCTCTCTATCGGGCAGGGTTTCCGGCTGGTGATTCAGGCCGCTTATTTCGTTCTCGTCGCCCGATCGCTGGGCCCGGATGCTTATGGGGCGTTCGTGACGGTGGTGGCCATGGCCGCGCTTCTCGGCCCCTTCTCCGGCCTGGGCACACCCAACCTTTTCATCAAGAATGTGCGCTCCGGTAAACGGCCGGCGGCCATCTGCTGGGGCAACGGAATCCTGCTCACCGTGTTCTCCGGCGCATTGCTCACAGCGGCCGCAGTTGGTCTGAGCTTCCTCCTGCATCTGAAGACCGCACCGTTTGCCGTCATCCTGGTTTGTGTTGCAGATATGGTCTTGATGAAAGTGACCGAACTGGCCGCGTTCGGCTTTGCCGCCTCGGACCGAATGAAGCAAACCTCTCTGCAGAATGTGGTTGTCAGCCTGCTGCGGCTGGCCGGCATCGTGGCTTTGATGGCGACGGTGCACCAGGTGACACTCGATCGCTGGGTGCTGGTGTATTTGCTCAGCACCTTGCTGGGCATGATCTATGCCGTGGCCAAGGGTTCGCTCTTGTGGGGACGCCCAGAGACGGATCTGACGGCGTTACGGGAAGATGCCGCGGAAGGGGTGTATTTCAGCATCGCCGGTTCGGCGACGACGGTCTATAACGATATCGACAAGATCATGCTAAGCAAGCTGGCGGACCTGGCGTCCACCGGCGTGTACGCCGCAGCCTATCGCGTAATCGACGTAAGCATGACCCCGGTCCGCTCCCTGGCTGCGGCGGCATACCCCCGCTTCTTTCGCAAGGGGATGGACGGCATCGGGGCAACCTATCCGTACGCGCTGGCGCTAATGGCGAAAACCGCCCTGTACGGTTCGGTTGCCTCTGCCGGACTGTGGTTGTTCGCGCCTATCCTGCCCCACATTCTGGGATCGAAGTACGATGCTGTGGTCCCGGCGGTCCGCTGGCTGGCGCTGATTCCCTTCCTGCGCTGCCTGCACTCTTTCCTGGCAGACGCACTTTCGGGTGCGGGACTGCAACGCACGCGCATGGCGATCCAGGTGCTGGCGGCCTTGATCAACATTGCTCTCAACCTGGTTATCCTGCCTCGCTATTCCTGGCGCGGAGCCGCTTGGACGAGTTTGGGCTGTGATGGATTGCTGGTAGTGATGTTCTGGTCGACCGCGCTTTATTATCGGCACCGCGAGCGATAGATTTAGTCCTTCTTTTGACTGAACTTCGCCGGATTTTTCCGCTTTCCTCAGCGTATCGTCAGTAACCTACTTCAATACCGTACGTTATGGAGATGCGCGGGAGCAGGTCTGGCTAATCGTCGATCGCCGCGGTACACTTCTGGCAATGCGTCCCCAAAAAGCGCAATCACAGTACGATTTCCAGTTTTTCCACGCTTGAATGGGAAGGCTGCGTCCATCCTGATCCAGTGCTTGCCGTAATATCATTCCAGTTGTAAGCACCGGTTCTAGTTGCCGGCCGGCTCCCCTGAAAGGGGCAGGAATTCCGGGCGCGTCCGTGGAATACGCAGTGCTAGATTCCTGATGACGACACACGCGGACAGCATGAGCCAACCGTCTCTAATCTCCGGCAGCAACCAAACGAGCTCAAGCGAGCGCCGTCAGCGGTTGGACGGCAGCACAGTAGGCCATGAGCCGAGAGCCCTCTCCAGGCTTGGTGACTGTGCAAGAGTCACCAAACTGGTGATCGGCAATCGGGAACTGCACTCCTGCCTGGCTGAGATTCTCGAGCTCCGCCGGCGTTGCGGCCAGGAAGATGATCTAACCACCGAGCCGGAATACTTTATCGCTGCAAATACGTTGCCCAACAGAAGATGTGCGGCGGTGCTGATTCGCCGGGAGCAGCAGCTCGAAGCCTGCGTGCTGTTCTATGAGCACACCAGGCTGGGGATCGGGTTGGGCTTGTTCCGCGGCGGGGACTATATCGGAGAAAGTCTGGTCACGGGCCCCGAAGCACACCGCGTGCAATACGTACATTTGGCAACCGAGGCGCTGCTAAAAGAGCGGCGAATTCACGGAGTGAGCCTCAGCGTGAAGGCTTCTGTTGACGCGTGCTTGGAAATCATAGGCCCGGCGAGTAACTTTCGTAGGTTCGTCGGAACTACGGTCCAGCACAAGCTGCCCCTGGAGAGCACGTACGAAGGTATGCTGGCACGCTTGGGACCACGTACGCGGCGTAGCCTTGCAGGCAAGCGCCAACAACTGGAAAAAAGCGCCAACGTTCAATTTTTACCTGAGCTTGATCCGGATCAGTCCCTGGAGGGGATGCTGGCGCTGGAAGCTAAATCGATGCCGCCGCGCAACAGCAAGTTCTTCCACGCCCGATATCGCTTGCTGCGCGCGAACTCTGATTTTTTTTCCATGGGCCTGCGCTTGCCGGATGGGCAATGGTTGAGCCTGCTTACCGGCTGGCGGCGCAATGGCGTGACCTATGTGGATTTGCAAATGAACGACATGAACTACAAGAAGGAATCCCTCTCCGCCGTTATGCGAGCCTTCATGCTGGAGCATGAGATTGGGCGCAGGCAGGAGCTCATCAACTTTGTTGGCGGGTCCTCTTTGTTGCTGAGAAGATATTGCGAGCCAATCGAGCCGTGCACAGAGATTTTTGTCTGGAAGCCATGCCTCCGCGCCCGATTTTTCGAGATGGCCGCCACGCGCATGGCATCGGGAAGCGTCTACGAGCGTTTGAAGCCCGGCGCCGGCTCCCAGCTTCCTGTTGAACCAGCCGACTAATGCATTTTTACTAATACTGTGGCCCGGTGGGATCCGTTATGTGCGGCCATTCTTTGGCGGAATGGCCGCGTCGGGCTCGGTTTCCTGGTCTACACGACTAGCAAAAATGCTACTTCGCGGCTTTCTTTTCGACGTGACCTCCAAATTCAAAGCGCATGGCGGAGAGCAGTTTATCGGCAAAATCGGCTTCACCGCGGGAACTGAAGCGTTCGTAGAGCGCCGCAGTGAGCACCGGCGCGGGCACGCCTTCGTCAATGGCCGCCTTTATGGTCCAACGACCCTCGCCGGAATCGGAGACATGGCCGGCAAACTCCGATAAGGCAGGGCTTTTGGTCAAAGCAGCGGCGGTGAGGTCGAGCAACCAGGAGGAGATCACGCTGCCTCGCCGCCACACCTCAGCTACGTCTGACAGGTTGAAGTCAAATTTATAGAGCTCGGGCTCGCGCAGGGGCGTAGTTTCGGCGTCAATATCTCCCGTCTTGAGGCCGACATTGGCGTGGTGCAGGATGTTGAGGCCCTCGGCGTAGGCCGCCATGATGCCGTATTCCATTCCGTTGTGCACCATCTTGACAAAGTGGCCGGCGCCGCTGGGACCGCAATGCAGATAGCCTTCTTCCGCCGTTCCGCCTATTTTGTCCCGTCCGACGGTGCGGGGAATATCGCCAACGCCGGGGGCGATGGTTTTGAAAATCGGTTCAAGGTGCTCGACCGCCGCAGTGGGGCCGCCGATCATGAGGCAGTAGCCTCGCTCGAGACCCCATACTCCGCCGCTGGTGCCAACGTCGACATATTGAATGCCCTTAGGCGCGAGCGCTTTACTGCGACGAATGTCGTCGATGTAGTACGAATTGCCGCCATCGATCAAAATGTCGCCGGACTCCAAGTGGGGCGCAATCTCGGCGATGGTTTGGTCCACCACAGCGGCGGGAATCATCAGCCAGATGGCGCGTGGTTTGGAGAGCTTGCTGACCATATCCGCGAGCGAAGACGCGCCTACGGCCTTCTGTTTTTCCAGATCCTGAACTGCCTGCGCCGAGCGGTCGAACACCACGCTGGTGTGACCGTTGTTCAGCAAGCGCTTGACCATGTTGGAGCCCATTCTGCCCAGACCTACCATTCCTAATTGCATCGAATCGCTCCTCTTTCGGTTGTGTGTTCACGCCTACTAGGCAGGCTTTACTTGAGCTTGCGATAGCGGCGGATAAGGTTATTGGTGGAAGCATCATGCTGCAGGGCGGCATCACCCGGGGCCTCGATCTCAGCAATGATGTGCTGGGCCAGCACCTTGCCCAACTCGACGCCCCATTGATCGAAGGAGTCGATCTGCCATACGGTGCCCTGGGTAAATACCGAGTGCTCATAGAGCGCGACCAGCTTACCCAACGTTTCTGGCGTGAGTTTCTCCGCCAAGAGGACGTTGGACGGGCGGTTGCCCTCAAAGACGCGGTGGGGCACCAGCCAATCCGGTGTCCCTTCGGCCTTGACCTGCTCCGCTGTTTTTCCGAAGGCCAAAGCCTCGGCCTGGGCAAAGACGTTGGCCAGCAGCATGTCATGGTGCCGCCCCAACGGATTGAGGGTCTTCTCAAAACCAATGAAGTCGCAGGGAATCAGGCGCGTGCCCTGGTGGATCAATTGGTAGAAAGAATGCTGCCCATTGGTTCCCGGCTCCCCCCAGTAAATCGGGCCGGTGTCGTAGTCCACCCGCTCGCCTTCGAGGGTGACATGTTTTCCATTGCTTTCCATGGTGAGCTGCTGCAGGTAGGCGGGAAAGCGCTTTAGATATTGTTCGTAGGGCAGTACTGCCATGGTTTGGGCGTCGAAAAAGTCGGTGTACCAGACAGTAAGCAGCCCCAGGATCACGGGCAAATTGCTCTCGAAGGGCGCGGTGCGGAAATGCTCGTCCATCTGGTGGAAGCCGTCGAGCAGGGCGCGAAAATTTGCCGGGCCGACAGCCAGCATGGTGGAGAGGCCGATGGCAGAGTCCATGGAGTAGCGGCCGCCGACCCAATCCCAGAAGCCGAACATATTGGCGGTGTCGATGCCGAACTTCTTGACCTCAGCGGTATTGGTCGAAACGGCGACGAAATGCTTGGCGACCGCAGCTTCATCCTTCAAACCTGCCATCGCCCAATCGCGCGCTGAGTGTGCATTGGTCATCGTCTCCAGGGTGGTGAAGGTCTTGGAGGAGATGATGAACAGGGTCTCCGCGGGATCCAGATCGATCACCGCCTCAGCAAAATCCGTGCCGTCGACATTGGAGACAAAGCGAAAGACCATCGACCGGTCACTGTAGTATTTGAGCGCCTCATAGGCCATCACCGGGCCAAGATCTGAGCCGCCGATGCCGATGTTGATCACATTGCGAATACGCTTGCCGGTGTGGCCTTTCCAATCGCCGCTGCGCACGCGGTCGGAAAAGGCGGCCATCTTATCGAGCACCGCATGGACCCCTGGGACTACATCCTCGCCGTCGACAAAGATGGCCTCGCCTTTGGGCGCGCGCAATGCGACGTGCAGCACCGCCCGCTTCTCGGTGATGTTGATCTTTTCCCCGCGAAACATGGCGTCGATGCGCTCCCGCAGGCCAGATTCCTGGGCCAGTTGCAGGAGAAGCTTGCGGGTCTCGTCGGTGATGCGATTCTTCGAGTAATCGAGAAAAAGACCGGCCGCCTCAATCGAAAAGCGGGCCGCACGTCCTGGATCGTCCGAAAACAGTGAGCGCAAAGGAACATTGCGAATCTTGTCGTGATGGGTTTCGAGCGCCTTCCAGGCTGCCCGTTGCGTGAGAGATTGCACATTCACCGCGGTTGCCATTGCTTTGCTCCGTTTCTCTGGTGTGACTCACGAGGTTTGATGCCCCACCAGCACTTTGGATCTTCTCATCCTGAGATTCTCTCAGACTTGGGCTGGCAGCGGAGGCGGGGTTGGGCCTTGCGATTTAAAATCGGGAGAATATGGGGCTCCCGGCCTTTGTCTGGGGACGAAAGAGGGAGATGTCTGACAACGAGAGTGGCTGCCGCCCAGACAGCCTAACCCATCAGGGCGGCCAGGGAATCCTTGATACTAGGCGTCTCCCCGGCTGCAATCGCGTGGCGCCGGATGCTGTGGAATTTTGCCAGGACACCATTCGCTTTAGCCAAAGCCTCGATCCGCTGCGTGTAAGCCGCGAGTTTTTGTCCGGGAATGGCAAACACAGCCACATCGTCGGTGAGTACATCCAGATAGGCTCGCGCCCCGCAGCAGCCTAGACTTAACGCCGCCCGGCCGGTGTTCATCACCTGGGGGACCACGGCGCACGCAGGCCTGCCCATTGCCGGCGGGTTCTGGGCTTCTACTTGCTGGGTTGCCTCCGACAGGATGAGGGTTTGCCTGGCATCCACGAACAACACGACCACGTCCGGCGGCAGGGGCGTCCGGTCCAATGGACTGTATACGACATAGGCAGGCTGCCTTCTCAAGACGGGAATGGCGGCCACGTCTTCCGCCCGGACATAGTCAAGCTCGGCAAAGACCTTGAGGGCATCTTGCAGATCCACGGTCGCCGCTGCCGAAGAAGGCAGATTGTGGGTGTAAACGCCAATGGCGCACATGCTGTGGTCGACGGCGGAGGTGGCAAAGGCAGCGGTCGCGGCGTCCTGCCAGAAACGGCATCCCGCGGCCACGCGGCCCCTATGGGAACCCATACCGGCCGGAATTGACTCGGTGAAGCAAATCGCTACCGGTGGCTGCTGGAGATTCAGCGATGCGGCAAGAGTGGCAGCCAATTCTGAATAATTTCTTTCCTGGGACATGTCGTCAGCCTTTGTGTTCGCTTTGCACGGTAAAACCCAGATCGGTAATGAAAGTGACGATGGCCTGCACGGCTATCTGGTGAGGATCGAAGCCCACTGTCACTTTGCCTTCCGGGTAGGTTGATTTGCTCGAGATAACGCCTTTTTGTTGAAGAAGCATGGTATCGAGACCGGTGGCGCAGGTGATGCAACTGAATCCCTTCACGAAATAGATCACGGTCTTGCTGGTTCCAGCCGACATGGCTTCGAAAGAGGCCAGGCCGCCAACGCTTGCTATGGTCATCATTTGAAGAAAGCGTCTACGAAACATGTGTTGTCTCCTTAGCGGGCGGTTGCAGTGCCGGGTTCATATCTCCAGGGTGTCTGGATACTGGCTTGGTCAGAGAAGCGCGTGTCGGTGTAGTCGCTGAATTTGATTTTCTTATTCAGCACACCCGTTTCGATCATCAAATCGCGCACCATATCGAAGTCTGCTTTACGCGGAGCCAGTGGGCTGTAGGTGACGCGGTCCATCGGCTTGGTGAGCGCCCAGCGAAGCAACGCGGGTTTCTGGTTGTAGTAGAAGCGGCCCACAAAATCAGCAGCATCCTCACGGTGGGGCTTGCTCTTATCCAACCAAAGGCCGGAGCGGGCGATGCCATCCACCAGGGTCTGGACAACCTCGGGGCGCTTATCGATCAGGTCCTGGCGCACGACCAGAATGCATGACATGTAATCGGGCCAGTATTCACGCGCCTGAAAAAGGACTCGTCCAAAGCCGGCCATCTCCGCTTGCGAGGGAAAGGGCTCGCCCATCACAAAGGCGTCGATAGCATGCGCGGCCAGGGCGCCGGAAACATCCGGGGGCGCCATCTCGACCATCTTGATTTCGCTGGGCTTGATCCCCCACACCTTCATGGCGCGGAAGAGGAGCAGGCGCTCGTCGGAAAAGCGGCTGGGGATGGCGATCGTGCGGCCGCGCATGTCGGCAAAGGTCTTGATGGGACCGTCTTTGCGGACAACGACCGCACTGCCGTAGCGGTGGCCCAGGTAAACGATCTTGATGGGAACCCCCTGGGCAACCAGAGCAATCGCCAACGGGGCAACGATAAAGGCAGCCTGTACCCGGTTCGAGATCAGCGCCTCCTTCATCTCCGGAAAGCCCTGAAACAGTTTGGGCAAAAACATTTCACCCGACAGAGAGTACTTGGAGATGTAGTCCGTTACCGGGCAAGTGAGCTGGCAGGTGACGGGGAGGTAGGCAACGGTGATCCTGCGTTGTGCCAGCGGTCGATAATCATTCAGCACAGCCACCCAATTCACATTTAGCCAGGCATGCAGTCCTGTAATGAGGACCAGCCATGCGCATACACCGAGCGCGATCTTACTCTTAAGACTCATCGCGAAATCCCCATCGAACGGATTTGATTTTTTCCAGCCGCCGGAAGCAGCTATCGAGGACCAGGCCAATCAGGCCGATCAGCAACATGGCCGCCACCACCAGGTCGTATCGCTTGCCTGAGTTACGGGAATCGATCACCAGGTAGCCAAGACCTGAATCGACGGCAATCATTTCCGCTGCCACCACCACCAGCCAGGCGATGCCGAGGGCGATACGCAAACCGACAATGATTTTGGGCAGCGCGGCCGGGAAGACGACCCGGGCAAGCAGCCGGGCCGGGCTGAGGCCGAAGTTACGTCCCGCGAGACGGAAGACCGAGGGCACATTGGATACACCGTCAACGCAGGCAACGATGATGGGAAAAAGCGCCCCCAGGAAGATAAGCGAGATGGCGGCGTGGTCGCCTACGCCGAGCAGGATGATGGCTACAGGGATCCAGGCGATTGGGCTGATGGGGCGAAGGATCTGCAGCACCGGGTTCACCACCTGGTTAGCCGCGGGATACCAGCCGAGTGTCAATCCCAGTGGAATACCGACGAGGGCCGCGGCACCGAATCCTATGGCTACGCGGCGCAGGGAATCGATGATGTCACCCCACAACACCTGTTTCCGAATCAGCTCAGCGATTCCCCTCTTTACATCGAGGGGCGAGGGAAAGACCCTGGTCGCCGTCCAGACGACAGAGTAGTGCCACAGCGCGAGAAGCAGAGAGCAGGCCAGCACCGGCCAGAAGTATTTTTCCCATTTCTTCGGTTCTGCGAGCGAATTCATATTCTGTGGGCCAAACCGATCTGTTGGAAAATGCCGTCGCGCAGTTCCAGGTAGCGCGCCGAGCTGATGTCGCGGGGGTGCGGTATATCGATTTTTACGATCTGCTGGATGGTGGCCGGGCGTGCACTCATCACCACCACCCGGTCGGCCAGCTGGACCGCTTCATCAATATCGTGAGTGACGAAAATAATCGTCTTGCGTTCAGCTTCCCAAATGCGCAGCAGTTCAGCACGCATGACGAGCCGGGTGATGGAGTCGAGGGCGCCAAAGGGTTCGTCGAGAAAAAGCACGTCCGGGTTGACGGCCAAAGCGCGCGCGACCTCCAGCCTCTGTTTCATCCCGCCGGAGAGCGCGGCAGGATAGGACTTCTCGAAACCTTCCAACCCCACCATCTTGATGTAGTGGGCAACGCGCTGCTGCCGCTCTGCCTTGCTCAGGTGAAAAAGTCCGAAAGCTATATTCCCCTGGACGGTGAGCCAGGGGAATACACCACGCTCCTGAAAGACGAAGATGCGCCGCGGGTCCGGGCCATGCACGAGTTCCCCATCGATCTTTATGGTTCCTCTGGTGGGAGAGAGAAAGCCGGCCATGGTGCTTAGTAGTGTCGATTTACCGCAGCCGGAGGGTCCGAGCAGGCAAACAAATTCTCCCTCGATGACTTCGAGGTTGATGTCTTCGAGCACGGCCGTCGTCTCTCCGTCACGGGCGAAGACGGTGTGGATATGCTCCGCCTGTAACTTCAACTTTGCCAACTAATCCTCCGAGTAACTCCAGCGAAGCGACTTCACCTGTTCGAGAGAACGCATTCCCATATCCAACAGCAAACCGATCAGGCCGATAATAACCATCCCGGCGACTACCAGGTCATAACGGTTTCCGGCATTGCGAGCGTCGACAATCAGAAAGCCGAGACCGGAGTTCACTGCGATCATCTCCGCCGCCACCACCACCAGCCAGGCAACTCCCAGGGTAATGCGCATGCCGACAATCAGTTGTGGAATCACCGCGGGGAAGAGGACGCGAGAGACCAGGGCGGCCTGCCTGAGACCGAAGTTGCGCCCCGCATTGAGATACACCGCGGGAATACCCCGCACTGCGTTGATAGAGGTCAGGAGCAGAGGAAAGAAGCAGCCCAGAAAGATAAGGAAGATGGCGGAGAGATCACCCACTCCGAACCAGAGAATGGCGATGGGTATCCAAGCGAGAGGAGAGATGGGGCGAAGGATCTGAATCAGGGGGTTGAATGCCATCTCTAACCTGCGGTTCCAGCCAATGATGAGCCCCAAAGGCACTGCCAGAACGACGCCCAGCAGGAAGCCCCAGGTGACGCGGAAGAGCGAGGCAACCACATACTTGAACAGCAGCCCGTGCTGCAAGAGATCGCCGATGCCAATGACGACACCCCAGGGCGTTGGCAAAATATGGATGGGCCGCCGGGTAACGGCAACTTGCCAGAGAACCAGCAGGACAGCGATGAGCGCGATCGGGCGAAGACCAACGATCAAGCCTGTCGAGCTTTTTCTTTCATGTCTAGAATTCATTCGTGGTATTCGCAACCGGATTCTAGCGCCATTACCGTGAGCCTACCTCAACCAAAAGGTTGAGGTAGATACCCACCTGAATCGTGACTGGTCCGCAGCCGGCTTGTTAGCAGGGCTGGACCTAAGCAATTCTCTCGCCAAGCCACAGCGTAGCCCACTTGAAGCCGCGGATCGCATCCTTCGCAAAGGCTATCTCGAACGACCTCCACCTGAGGGTTGAGATAAATACCAGCCCCAGGGTGGTTGACCACTGGCGTTGATTCATTGATTCTTGCGCCACCGATGTTTATAAGTCCGAAAGAGATCCTGTCCCTAATCATGGACTGCCCAGGTGCAGGCACAGCTTTGCGATCGCCCGTCCGAATTGCGGTTCTGCATGAACAAAATGTCGTTCGAATAAGCAATCTTCTACATAAAAGTTGAGAAATCAATTGCCGCAAGAACCGGGCAACCCATTTTGGAGGTAGGTGTGCGTCGTTCTATTTGCTTTTTGGTCCTGTTATCGAGCGCGGTTGCTTTGCGCGGCCAGACGCCGCAATCGACACCCAGCCAGCATCCCGTTAAGTTTTTTGTCTATGAACGGGGGCGAGGTCTTGGCTGGGAGTGGTACAAGGCCCCTCCAGACAACATTTATGGTTATGGCGAATCACTGTTGCGTTTTGGGCTTTCACAGACCATAGCGCGCTGGGACTGGAGAGTGGAGATCACGCAAGCCACGATTATTGACGCTCCCAACACCGCGGTCAGTTCGTCGACTGCCCAGGGCCAGTTGGGCTTGGGCGGCACTTATTACGCTAGCAGCGGCAACAACTCTTATCCCGCGGCGGCCTTTTTCAAGCAGGGATTCGTTCGTTATGGCTTCGACGGCGACAAGAATATTCGTCTCGGACGCTTTGAATTTTTTGAGGGACTGGAGACGAAACCGAAGAATCCAACCCTGGCATGGCTGCAGCCCAACCGGGTGGCGCAACGGCTGGTGGGCAACTTTGGCTTTACCAATGCGCAGCGAAGTTTCGACGGAATCGATGCACACTACGGCCAGGGTACGTGGGATATAACCGCAATGGCTGCACGCTCGGACCAGGGCGTCTTCAACATGAACGGCAATCCGGAATTGAACGTGGATGCGCAGTACCTTGCATACACAAAGTCCGACTGGCAGGACCGCTTCCTGTGGCGTGTGTTTGCGATTGGCTATCACGACGGCCGCACGGGAATCACGAAGACGGACAACCGCCCGCTGGCGGTGCGGCAGGCAGACCATCAAAACATTCGTGTTGGCACCTATGGGGGAGACTTTCTGACCGCCATTCCGGCCGGCCCGGGACAATTCGATTTCGTCGGCTGGGGAGCGTTGCAAAACGGCCGGTGGGGAGAGCAAAACCACCGCGCCGGCGCTGCGGATATTGAAGGAGGCTATCAGCTTCTGCACGTGGCAAGCACACCGTGGCTGCGCGGCGGTTGGTGGCGCAGCAGCGGAGACAACAATCCCTCCGATAATAAGCACGGAACTTTTTTTGAGCTTCTGCCCACTCCGCGCGTCTATGCACGGTTCCCTTACTTCAACCTGATGAATCTCACAGACGAATTTGTGCAGATCATCGATCGCCCAAAGCCCCGGTGGGAGCTGCGCAGCGACCTGTGGTGGCTGCAGCTTACATCAGGCAAAGACCTCTGGTACCAGGGTGGAGGGGCATTCGATAACAAGGTCTTCGGGTTCACGGGTCGGCCCAGCGGGGGATTTAGCTCTTTCACGAGCGCCGCCGATATCAGTTCAGACTGGCACGCTACGCCTCATCTGGACGTCGGTGGATATTATTCTTACGTCTGGGGAAAGAGAGTGCCCGGCAACATCTATCCGCAGGGGCGCAATGCCCAGCTTGCTTTCCTCGAGTTGGTCTTCCACTGGGACACTCCGCTCAAACACTAAGCGCTACAAGTTCCGATCGCCGTCGATTGCGCTATCCTTGACCAAGTACGGACAAGAGTCGAGGGCGCGATGCAGGAGCAGTACATTGAGCAGGTGGTCGATCTCACAGAACCAGAGGCGAACCAGATTTATCGCCTCTCGGTGGAGGAAGCGCGCGAGATAGTACTGAACGGGTCTGCGGAAGAAGTGAGCCGCATCGCAGGTTCGTTTGCGCTGGTCGCGCGCGCCGGCAAGACCGTGAAGCTGGCACGTTCGCTGGACCGGCCCTTACGCTACTTCCTGGCCAAGCGCCAGGCAGGGCCAGTGCTGATCGTCGCCGCGCGCATCGATGCGATCTATAACTGGCTGAAAACGGAAGGACTGGAAGCCCAGTTTCACCCCAGCTACACGCGAATGGTTCCCGCCCACTACGTGGTTGCGCTGCAGCTGATCGGTTGCCCCGACCCCGATCCGGTCTACACCCGTTTCTTTACGCCCGCCCAGGGAGTGATGACCGCCGATCTGGACCAGATTGGCGCAGCATACATCGGCGCGCTGGCCGGTGAGATCGAGCAGTGGTTAGTCCGCGTGCCTGCAGAGGATCCAGTCGGAGTATGCTTTTCGGGCGGCATCGACAGCGGCAGCGTATTCCTTACCACCTACCACGTCATGCTCAAGCTAGGCATAAGTCCCTCGCGGCTAAAAGCCTTTGTGCTCGATATCGGCGATGGTCCTGATTTGGGCCAGGCGCGCGCTTTTCTTGAGGCCCTCGGGCTGGGCCTGTTCCTTGAATCGGTCGCAGTGGACGCGTCGTCGCTCGATGTCGATGAGACCATCCGCGTGATCGAAGACTACAAAGCGCTCGACGTGCAATCAGCCACCATGGCGATGGCGTTATGCCGGGCAGTGCGGCGACGCTATCCCACATGGCGCTACCTGATCGACGGGGATGGCGGCGATGAAAACCTCAAGGATTATCCTATCGAGCAGAATCCTGAACTCACCATTCGCAGCGTCATCAACAACCCGATGCTGTACCAGGAAGGTTGGGGCGTGGGCAAGATCAAACACTCCTTGACTTACAGCGGCGGACTGAGCCGGTCTTATAGCCGAAGCTACGCTCCGGCCCACCACTTCGGCTTTCGTGGCTTCAGTCCTTTCACGCAACCGTCGCTGATCGCGATTGCCGAAGCCATCCCGTTCATTGATTTGACCAACTACGATGTGGAGCGGCTGTATCAGCTGAAGGGTGAGATCGTTGGGCGGGGAGTGAAGGCCGTCACCGGCCTCCATATGCCGATCTTCCCTAAACGGCGCTTCCAGCATGGGGCAGTTGCAGAGACCACTATGCATTCCGCGCTGCCCTTTCATGAGGCGGAGTATCGCCAGAAATTTCTGTCTCTGTATCCATGAACGTATATCCGGCCAAAACGGCGGAACGCGATGCCTGGATACTCAGCCGGCGCCCGGCGCGAGAGATCCGCGATCCTTATCTCCCCTATCAGTATTTCGTAGAAGAGGAATGTGCGATTGGCGGCGCAATCGAACCGGTCGCCACCATCTTTCTCACCAATCGTGAATGCCCATTCCGTTGTTTGATGTGCGACCTGTGGCGCAATACGCTCAGGGAAACAGTACCGCTCGGGGCTATCCCGGCACAGATCGATCACGCGCTTCTCAAGCTTCCACCGGCACGCCAGCTTAAGCTCTATAACAGCGGCAGCTTCTTCGATCCCCAGGCAATTCCTCCCGCAGACTATGCCGCCATCGCACAGCGCGCTAATCGCTTCGAGAGGTTGATCGTGGAGAATCATCCCGCGCTTACCGGCGAAGCGTGCCTGCGTTTTCGCGACTTGCTTAGCGGCAAACTCGAGATCGCTATCGGACTGGAGACGGCGCATCCGGAAGTTCTCGCCGGATTGAATAAGCGCATGACACTCGAGCAATTCTCGACCGCGGCAAACTTTCTGCGCCGCAACGGGATCGATCTTCGGGTCTTTATCCTGGTGCAGCCTCCGCTGATGCCGGCAGCGGAAGCGCTGGAGTGGGCTGAGCGCTCTTTGGCATTCGCCATGGAAATTGGTGCGACAGCCGCAACTCTGATCCCGACGCGTGCAGGAAACGGGGCCATGGAGGCGCTCATGTTCGCGCCTCCGTCTTTGGCAACGCTGGAAGGGGCAATGGAGTATGGTTTGCGTCTCAAGGCGGGCAGAGTCTTCGCCGATCTGTGGGAGCTGCGCGAATCATGCCCGCACTGCCATGCGCAGCGCGCCACCCGGCTGCGCCAGATGAATCTGCAGCAGGTGGTGCTCGATCGCATCCCATGCAGCCATTGCGGGGGTGTAAGTTGAAGCGCGACTTTGATCTTGCCATCGTCGGCGCCGGCTTCGGCGGCAGCCTGATGGCGATGATTGCCCGTCGGCTTGGGCTTTCGGTTGTCCTGCTGGAACAGGGCCGTCATCCGCGGATGGCCATCGGGGAATCGACCACGCCATTGAGCAATCTTCTGCTGGAACGGTTGAGCACAACCTATGATCTGCCGCGGATTACTCCGCTGGCAAAATGGGGAAGCTGGCAGCGCACCTACCCGCAGATCGCCTGCGGACTGAAGCGCGGCTTCACTTTCTTCCACGGTGAAGATGAACTGCTGGTGGCGGCGAGCCCGCACGACGATATCGCCGACACTCATTGGTACCGGGCGGATGTGGACCACTTCCTGGTTCGAGAAGCGCAAAGGCTTGGGGTCGATTACCGCGATAGTGTCCGGATCGAGACGGTAGCATTCGCAGAGGAAAAAGCAAACCTCATTGGCCGCGCGGGCGAGGAGGCGTTCAATCTGCACGCCAGGCTCTTGATCGATGCCACAGGGCCGCGCGGTTTTCTGTATCGGAGTTTGCAGTTGAAGGAGTCTCCGCTCCCTGGATTCCCTCCCACCGAAAGCTTATATAGCCACTTCACCGGGGTTACACGCACTAAGACCGCGGGAGATGCGCCTCCCTATCCGGTGGATGACGCGGCCGTGCATCACGTGTTTGACGGTGGATGGGCATGGGTGCTGCGATTCAATAATGGGGTCACCAGTGCTGGAGTCGCAGCCACTCGCCGGGTGGCCAAAGAGTTGGCGCTGAACGAAGGCGAGCCGGCATGGCAGCGGCTTCTGGACCGGTTGCCTGGATTGAAATCAGAATTCAAGCAGGCATCCGCGTGCCAGCCGTTCCGGCACATGCCGGCAATCAGCTTCCGCAGCAGGACCATGGCAGGAGAACGATGGGCGATGTTGCCCTCAGCGGCCGGTTTCGTTGACCCGCTGCTATCGACCGGGTTCGCTCTCAACCTGATGGGGATAGAACGGCTTGCGCAAATCATCCATAGACATGGTGATTCGGCTGACTTGGCGCAGCAACTGCAGCGTTATGCGGAGGAAACGGATGCAGACTTGCTGGCTGCGAACCGGCTGATTGCCGCGCTGTACGCGACCATGGACGACTTTCCGGCTTTTATCGCCGTTTCGCTCTTATATTTTGCGGCGGTCAGCTTCGCTGAGACGGCGCACCGGCTAGGGAAACCAGAGTTAGCGCCTGGATTCCTATTGCATCGGCATCCATCGTTTGGGCCGGCTTCGCAACTCTTATTGGAGCGAGCGTACAGGCCAGACGCCTCGTTCGCGGCTGAGGTTCAGCGGATTATAGAGCCCTTCAACGTGGGTGGCTTCGGCGATCCCGCGCGCCATAACAGATATCCCGTTCGTGCTGCCGACTTGCTCGATGCGGCACATAAACTGGGAGCCAGCCGGGAAGAGATTGTTGCCATGCTGGAGAGGGCCGGATTCTTTGCGCAAGTCGGGGAGAAAGGTTGAGGCGGAACAGAGACGAGTAGATTGAGAGCCGTGGTATCCCATATCTCGCGAAAAACGAGCGAGATATGGGGCCACCCGATCATTGGTTTCTGGTACAGTGCACCGGGTCATTCCCTCATGATTTGTTAGGCCAACGGGTAAACCGCAGGTCCCTCCACTACGCTTCGCTCCGGTCGGGATGACAAATTTGTTTGGGTACCGGAATTCTGATGCCCAAACAGAATTGTCATCCCGACCGGAGCGAAGCGTAGTGGAGGGACCTGCGGTTTACCCGTTCATAGCGCGCCAAAGTTCACTTCGGAGAGACCTTCGCAGTCCTTACAAATGCAATCGCGTGCGCTGTGACGATCCCCTTCCCTTCCTGCACCGTGATGGCCTGGTCGGGTCGAATGCCTGGTACAACGTCCTTATGGCCGCTGGGCCATACGATGGTAAGACGCATTCTTCTGCTTGGGTCAGGCTTGCCCAACCCGAAGGTCACAGGCAACTCGCTTTGCGACAAATAGCCGGATCCGGTCTTTACCATACGTAACAGCGAAAGATGGCTATCGACCTGTAGCGTAAGCTTGGCCCCGATGCCATCCCGATTGGAGCGCGTACCGATGAGCTTCACCCGGAGCATATCGTTCTGGTTGCCATTGTCGTTCCGAAGCAGCCGTGCCGGACCATTGGCCTCAGTAATCACCAGGTCCAGATCGCCGTCATTGTCGAAGTCCCCGTAGGCAGCGCCCCGACCCACGATCGGCCGCTGCAGCGCAGGTCCTAACTGCGTAGACACGTTTTCGAACTGACCTTTTCCCCGATTATGAAATACCAGGGCCGGTTCCGCGTACTTCAAATGCGGTTGGGTTACGCTGATGTCGTCGGCCACGTGCCCGTTTACCGCTAGTATGTCGAGCAGACCGTCCAGGTCGTAATCGAAAAAGAAAGTACTGAAGGTAAGCGACTGCAACGACCAGCGGTCGATCCCGGTCGCCTCGGATGCAGAGGTATACAAACCGGAACCGTCGCTATGGTACAAAGCCATGCCCTCATTGGTGAAGTCGCCAATCACCAGACCGGGATGACCTGAGTTCTCATAGTCGCCGTTGTCTACCCCCATGCCCGCCCGGGTAGCGCCGGCATCACTGTAAGCCACACCGGATTGCACGCCGACATCTGTGAATGTGCCGTTGTGGTTGTTGCGATAGAGCTTGTTCGGCTGGGTGTCGTTGGTCACCAGCAGATCGAGCCAGCCATCGTCGTCATAGTCGAGCAGAGCAATGCCGAGAGACTTGCTGGTTGTATCGTACAAACCGGCGCGCTTGGTGACGTCCTCAAAGGTTCCGTCACCGCGATTGTGGTAAAGCCTGGCGCTCTCGCCCTGGTAAACCTGGGGCGTGCAATACGATTTGTTCTTTGTGTCGAGTGAACAAAACTGGTCTTTATCCACCGACCAGGTGACGTAGTGGGCCACAAATAAATCCAACTTGCCGTCGTTGTCGTAGTCGAACCAAACAGCTCCGCTCGAAAACCCGCTGCCACCCACTCCCGCCTTTGCCGTCACATCGACGAAGCGTCCATTGCCAAGATTTCGGAAGAGGTGGTTGGACCCTACCGCGGTGATATAGATGTCTTCTTTGCCGTCGTTGTTATAGTCGCCGACCGCACACCCCATGCCATACATTTCGACCGCTAACCCAGCCTGCTTGGTGCGGTCGGTAAAAGTTCCATCGCCATTGTTGTGGTAAAGGGCGGGATAAGACTTGGATGAGCCATGACCAGGCCAGTCCATTGAGTTCACGAAGAGGATGTCTTGGAATCCGTCGTTGTCATAGTCGAGGACACACACGCCACTGCCCATGGTCTCCGGGAGGTATTTCTTTCCAAAGGCACCGCTATGGTGACGAAAAGAAATACCGAACGCGGCGGTGGCATCGACAAAGCGAATCGGGCCGGAAGGGCGCTGCGCCGATGCGCTCGAAATCAGGGTCGCGAGAAAACAGAAAGTAAGACAGCGACGTAAGGTACTTTCAAGCATGCGCTACCACAAGGCGGGCACGACGGGCGTCCATCCACATTTCCAAAAGCATAGCCGCCGGCCCCACCAGGAAGAGGGCGTAAAACGGGGCGTATACCGCCTGGTGCAAACGCAGCACCATTTCGACTGCAGCCACGGCAAACACCGTTAAACACTGGCCGGTCTTCGAGCGCACCGTCGTTTTAGGATCCGTAATCATGAAAAAGATGAATAACTGATACATAGGTCCGGTGATGGGAGAGATTTCCGACCGCCAGGGGTCCCCCGTGATCCAGCTGCGCAGCAAAGCAAAGGCGAGAAATGACACGACGTACGTTGCACTGATATGAAAGCGGCGCAGACGCCAGATGATCGCCGATCCGAGCGTCCAGATCACAATCATCGGCCAGACGAAGTTCCCCCACTGGATGCTCAAGCCGGCCACCGTGCCCGAAGCGAGAACGAACATGGCGACAATACCAAAGTTGGACGGGTTCCAGATGTGCCGATCGTGGACGCGCAACACGTACTTCGAGGTAATGGAAATAAGCGCGCAAAGGGCGTAGGGCCAGAAGGCGGGGGAACGCACCAGGATGCCAACGCTGATTCCAGTGATATAAGCACTGGCCACGTTTGGCCACTTGCCCATATAAATGCGCGACAGAATCAGCTCGGCGACTAGGCTGGTGCCAATCGCCAACAAGGTACGGGTGTAACTCTCCAGGATGCCGTAGGAGAGCTGGCCTACCAACAAGACGCAGGAGATCAACAGCGGGGAGAGATAGCGGTTGGAGGGGCTGAAGAATCGCTTCCACGCCGCCTGAAGCTTTACCGGTTGCGCGATACCAACCCCGTGACTCATTCGGCCTCCCTGATATTGTAGAGCTTTCCGGGAACCAGGTTGTCGACGGTCTGGACTTTGCCCGATGGCCAACGGATGACTGCCTTCTCGATCTGCGGATTCTTACCCAGCCCAAAATGCAGACGCCGATCATTCTGCGCGGCAAACCCGCTGCCGCCGGAAACCGTCTGTAGCTGCCGCTGCCCGTTCCAGTAAAGGGTGACCTGGGCACCAATCGCACTCCGGTTGCTCCTGGAGCCTTCGAGTGAGAATTCGATCCACTCATTCTGAGGGTTCACGGTGTTCTTGTAAATCAGCAAGGGACCACGCTGGTTGGCCACCACCACATCGAGTACGCCGCTATTCCATAGATCAGCCAACGCAACCGAGCGCCCGTCATAAATATCGGTCGCGCCCACAGCCTGGGCTACATCCACAAATTTTGCCGCCCCATCATTGATCCAGACTTTCTTCTGCTGATATCCCGACAGGCTGCGTCCATCGAAGGCAGGCCAATCTGCCGCGTCACCAATGATCTTGCTGTTGCCACCGGCGACCCTGGAAAAGTCATACCAATAACTCCTGGTCCGGCTGAGGGAGATATACCCGTTGGTGAGATATAGATCCAGATAGCCATCGTTATTCAGATCGCCAAACTGCGCGCCAAAACTCCAGCCGCCCAGTTCCACACCCATATCCCGGGCCAGGTTGGCATACTTCAGGCTCGGCCCTTCCTGGGGTACCCAGAGATTATTGCCCTGGATCAAAACTCCCTCCTGGGAGATATTGGAGACATAAATGGAGTACTTGCCCTGGTTCAGAATGTCTCCGTAGGCGACGTTCATGCCGCTCTTGGGCGCGAATCCTACCCCGGTCGCCTCGCCTGCCTCATGGAAGTGTCCTCCGTCATTGAGGTACAGCTCGGAGACGCCGTAATCGTTGGCAATGAACAGGTCAGGATGCCCGGTGCCGCGCAAGTCCGCGGCGGAAGCGGCAAGCGCCCACCGGTTGCTCTTAATACCTACCTTTTCGCTCACCTCCTCAAACTTGCCATTGCCGAGGTTATGAAACAAGAACTTTCGGCCGCCGTTTTTCGCGTACTCAAAACTCTCCGGCATCATGCGCGTGGTTTGCAAATGCCAAAGGTCCAGCTGTTCCGGATAGTAGCCCCCGACGAACAAGTCGAGCAGCCCGTCGCCGTCATAGTCAAACCAGACAGCGGTGTTGGCGTTGATCCAGGGGGGTAGACCGGCAGCGTCGCTCACGCGCGTAAAGCCGTGGCCGTGGTCGTTGTGAAAGAGCTCAGGCTTGCCCCACTTGATCAGAAACAGGTCTTCGTAACCGTCATTGTCATAGTCGCCCCAAACGGCGCCCATGGAGACTCCGGTTCCTGCCTGGTTCACATCGGCCAGCCCCATCTGTGGGGCAACATCCTGGAAGGTGCCATCGTGCATGTTGCGGTAGAGGTGGTTCTGGCTGCCGATGGCACTGTTGGTCGCGTAGATATCAGGCCAGCCATCGCGGTCGAAGTCGACGATGGAGACGGAAGCGCCCATCGATGCGACTTCCGGCATAATGCCTTCGAGCTTGGCGTCCAGGGTCGGCGCCTGGTGGATAAAATGAATGCCGGCCTGTTGCGAGACCTCCTGCAGATGGAAGCCGTACCGGGCGATTGCCTGACCCTCGTCCAGCTTTGCCTGGGCCTCTTCCCTTCGCGCGGAAACCTGCTTGATAGCAAGGGGAGTGGCTAACATCCCCACAAACAGAATAGCCAGAACAACTCTCGCGGTGATGCTTGCTTTCATTGCGCTGCACCGCTGCTGAGTGCCTGGTCAACGGGTTCTGAGGTCACGTAACGGGTGTGATAATTCTGCCAATCTTCTGGATGTTGGCGGTATACCCACTCGCTCTCCAGATTGCCCGGAGACTGGTTGTACTGAGTCTTTGCGTGGTAGGGCAAGGGCCGAACAGTGCGGGAGTCGACCGTGTTGTAATCTCCATCCTTGATCCAGCCGTCTCCGGCGATCACATAATCCCGCACCCATCCGGCAGGGGGCGGAGGCTGCTCGGCAAAACGCAAGCTAATCTCGTCGCCCGCGTTCATGATCACATAACGGTCATCGATGCGGGCCAGCAATTCGCGGACATCGCCATAGCGTGTGTAATAGCCTTCGAGATCGCGCCAGATCTGCCGGCTGGCTGCAATGCGGTTGTAATCGGGTAGCTCGGGAGAAGAAGCATTGGCTTGATGGATCACCGAGTATCCCCGGTAGTGAAGATCTGCCAGCGAAGGATCCAAGCGCGTGACCTTGAGCCGCGTGTCCGGCAGGCCCTGCGCCCACTCGATGGAATCCCAATAGACTTCCAGGTTTGTCCGCAAGCGCAGCTTGTGCGGCGTGCCGGGCAGAAAGACATTCTCCAGGTTGATGAGGCAGGTCTTCTTGCGGCCCGCCGGGAAGCCCAGGTTCGCCCGGGCGGTGTGCCATCCGCCGTGCCCATCGGGTACCTCAAGGCTCAGAGGGCGCGCCTTCTGCTCGCTTCCCTGGCTGATCGCAACGTTTACCGTGGAGTCGGTAGGGTGCACCCAGCCCTTGGCAATCAGCCACAGGGGCCCACTCGAAGGAACATCGTTACCCAGGTCAACCTCTACGTAGTGATCACGAGTAAGACCCTGATACTGCCCGCGTCCAAAGGTATCCAGGTATTTGCCATCGAGTTTGCTAACGATCGCGGTCACCTCCTCACCTCGATCATCGGTAGCTTTCGCAACCGGGTGCGGAGGCGCAACGGCAGTGATTGCCAGCTTCACCGGTGGAATCACAAACCGCTCGTCGGTAAAAATCTCGGTCCCCACCGGGTGGTCGACGACCATCAGCTTCAGGTAGTCGTAGTAGTAGGTTTCCCAGAGCTCGCCGGTAATGCGCAGGTCGTAGTAGCCATCGTGGGGCACAAGCTGATCGCGGCCGATTTTGTACCACTCTTCGGTGGCTGCGATTTTGGGGGAGCCAACCGAGTCGATTTGCAGACCAATTGCCGAACCCCAGGGCACGGCGTCCTTTACGAAGCCGATCTGCTTGCCGTTCCAGGCAAACAGAAATGGACACGAACCCTTGAGACGCTGCTCGGTCAGCACCTCCTGATCCGCCTTCAGGGCAAACTCAGCGTTCTCCATGCCATTGGGCCATAGGATCTTTACTACGTCGGCGCCAGCCTGTTCCCCCAAGCCAAAGTGCAGTTGCGGGGCGGTGATCGGCTGCTTCTGGAGCATGAGACCAGAACGAAGCTCCATCTCTCCGCCAATACCAAAGGAGTTGATGCGCTGGTCACCCGTAGCCTGCCGTGCTCGAGGCCGCAGAATCTGCCACTGATACGTTTTACTCCCCTGGTTGAGCGCCTGCTGCGCCTGTCCGGTTGGGGAGAGTCCCAGCAGGTCGAGTCTTCCATCGCCATTGAGGTCGGCGACGTCAAATACCCGCGCGGGACCCATCGGTTGAGCCAGCGGAGTAAACTTCTGCCCGCCATCGCCCAGCCACACCAAGGCTCCGGGAGGTGCTTGGGGAGGATTCGTGGCATTCGGCGCAACCGGAAGAAGCAGCAGGTCGACCGCACCATTGTTATCGAGATCGGCGGCATGCAGGCGCACTTCTCCCGCAATCCGCGGCGCATTCCCGAACTGGGCAACCTTCCACCCCTCAGCGTCGGTAATTGCTACCAGTGCACCCGTTTCTTCCAGGGCCACCAGGGCCAGCGTTCCTGCACCGCTGACATCGGCAACCGTCACTGCTCTCACATGGGGAAGACCATTGGGGAGCGCGAGCTCGCGAAATATGCCTCCTCTCTGGTTATGAAAGAAATGCAGCGCGCCCGCGCCATCGATCATGGCAGCATCGGGATTGCCATCGCCATCCAGGTCGACCCAGGCAAAGCCGCGCAGGCCCGAAATCCCAGCGAACGGCTGTATCGCGGTAAACGATCCATCGCCGTTGTTTCTTAGCACCACTGGGGGTCCTTGGTGGGCGCCCAGCAGGATGTCCATATCCCCATCGGCCTCTACATCGATCGCCCAGGCGCCGGTATAGGGAGCATGCAACAGCGCCGAAGGCAGCTTGGTCTGCTCGGTCACATCCGTGAAAGAGCTGGCGCTTTCCTGACGCAGGAAGCGAACACCGCCTTCTCCAGCCAGCACGAGGTCCATTTTGAAGTCGTAATTGAAGTCCACCGGCAGGATGGACTCGGGCTCAAGCGGCTCGTTTGCGGACCCTCCAGGAAATGGAAAGGCGGCGCCGCTGGCCAGCTTTACGGTATGGCTGTTGGCCACGGTGATTACCGGAGCACCCTCCCCAGTAAGCGAGATGGCTCCGATCCAGGAATAAGCTTGGGCTTCTTGCGCAGCTCCTGGATTGGTGACCGCCGCAGGCTGAAAGCGGATCGCGATGTCGGCCGGTGGCGGGGCAAATGTTGGCGAGGGCAGCAGCAGGAAGCGGGTAAAGGGCACGGCCTCGTTCCCTGCTGTGGGCTGAATCACGCTCAGGCTCTGACGAAAGTCCGGCAGGCGCATTAATGAGTTGCGCAGAAAGGCAATGCGCAGGGCAGCCGCTCGTGGGTCAGGCCCGGCGGCCGCTGCCTGCAAGGCAGTCCACTGCGGTTGGACCTCCGCGGGCCATGAACCGGCGTGTGCACTTATCTGTGTGATCACTGAGTGCAACGTCTGCCCGTCACCACGCTTAGCCGCCACCCGCCCAAGCTCCAGCAAAACCGCTGGGTTCCCCGGCTGTTGAGCGAGAATCTGCTGCAGCAGTTGTTGAAACTCGACCTCGCTGTTGGGGTCGCCCTGACGCTCCAGCTCCTGCGCCAGCAAATACATCGCCCGCAAGCCGTGCGGGTTGAGCTGCACTGCGCGGCGCAGCTCGACAATAGCCTGCGCCGGATTGCCGCGCTTGCTTTCGAGAACACCCAGCAGATAGTGAACCTGATCATTCTCCGGCACTAACTTCTGCGCTCGTCCCAGGCGTTGCGCTGCGATATCGAAGTTCCCCTGGCGCAGCGCGAGCAGGCCCCAGTTTGCCCAGCCCGCCGGTTCGCCTTGGGCCAGCTGTGTGGCTCGTTCGAGGGTGCTGTCAGCGCGCACATCGTCTCCCACCTGCAGCGCGGCAAGGCCGACGTAGAAAGCCTTGACCTCATCCAGGTAAGCCTTGGTCGCCGGCTTGGGCAGCCCGGAGGAGCGGCATCCGCTCAGCCACAACACCAACGCGGCAGCCACTGCCAAACCTTGCAGCCCGAGCCAGTCCCTCCGCATTTGACCGTTTGAACGCCACATATGGCCCTTTACCCGCAAGCGGCTCCCCCCACGCTAGCTTACGCGGTTTGGGAACCTTATCCGGCACCATGGGCGACAGGTCAAAGGCTAGCTGAAAGGGAACGGACTGTCATCGCGTGACGGGTTGAGGGAAATCTCAACCTTTTGGTTGAGCTGAGCCGAGCTCGGCGGCCGTTTTCCGTGTACCGCAGCCTCTTCTCCGGCTTGCAATTCTGCTACGGGTGGACCCGTGTGCCCGTCTCCTTCAGGTAGGAGGCGGCAAGCGTGCGCTTTTCTTTGGCGATGGGCAGCAGGGTCGGATAGAACTGCACAAACGTGGTGTCAACCGCCGCATGTTGGGCGTGACAGCTGTAGCAGCTGGCAGAGGTTGGGATTGCCTTTGCTGTCTTCTGGCCACCGAAGGCGAAGAAGGCCCACTTCCCCGGAAAACGCTGCTCGTCTTTCACGTGAAGCTCAAGGTCCATGACCTCGGCCTGAAAGTTACCGCTCTGGTTGATGGAGCCTTTGCTCTGGGCTTCACGGCCCTCGAGCACCAGTATCGTTTTGTCTGGCCAGGCGCCGGTGTTCACAAAGGCCCGGTACGCTTCAGGATTGACAAAGACATTGTCGAACATGTGATGGTTACCCATCTGCATCGCCGGGTTATAGCTCATGTCGAAGCCTGAGGTCAGGTAAACCCACTCCCGGTAGCCCGCAGGGAGTTTCAGCTCATCGCCGTTGGTGAATTCCGGGCCGCTATTCGCTGCCGCGGATTCGCGAAAGACTGATGGAGAGAGAAAAGCTGTCGTACTTAGCAGTAGGGCTATCGTTCTGCCGATCATGCAAACAGTATCGAGCTTTAGCTCCTAAGAAGGCCAGAGCGCGTGCTGCGCTGAATGTTTGAGCGTACGCTTCTCTCCAATGGCCAGCCAGGTCCCGAGGGAGAGGATGCGGGCGCTATCTGGGTTAGAACGTGAATTTGACGGAGGCCTGCAGAACGCGCGGGCCGCCGACACCGTTGACGTTGCCGACGCCGCTGCCGAGGGTCGAGGTGATCTTACCGAGGTTCGATCCAATGGCAGTGGTGGGCAGGCCGAAGGCCGGTGTGTTGGTCATGTTGAAGGCGTCGAAGCGGGCTTCCAGCTGCGACTCGCGATAAACCGGGAAGACCTTGGACAGTGTCACGTTGTCAGAGACGTAGGCCGGCCCGCGGAACTGATTGCGGCCGGTATCGCCGAGCGCGCAAGGAACCGGGTTGGCGGCTGAGTACGCTGTGCACTTCGGCGGCGCAGCAAAGCTGGCCGGATTGAACCAGGTTGCGGTGCCCGCGCCGTTCACATTGTGCGTGACCTGGAAAGGCGCGACCAAATCGCCCGTCTGCGTGGTTCCCGTGGTCGCGCTGGTGCTGGTGACGGTGAAGGGCAGGCCAGAAACCGCCTGAATGATCGCCGAGACACGCCATCCACCCAGGGCATACAGCAAAGGACCCTGGTTGAAGTGCTGGTGGCCACTGCCAGCGGGGAGGTCGTAGATAACGGTCTGCGCGTAGTTCAGCCTGCGGTCAAAGTCCAAAACGGCGTAGTTGCGGTGCGGGGGGCCGGCGTAGAAGAGCAGAGCGCCATCCTGGCCACTGGTGACGTAGCCTTGCGCCTTACCCCAGGTGAACGCCGAGGTGAAGGCAAGACCCTTGCTGAAGCGGTGAGCGAGCTGCGCCTGCAGCGACTGGTAGTTGGTGGAGGTGCCGCGGAAGTACTGTGTGACCGCAGCCGTCTTACCGAAGGCCAACTTGAGGGGATCATAGCTTGCGCTCTGACCATAGATGCTGGGCAGGTTGATGTTCTGCGCGACGTCGATCCGCGTGCCATGGTTGGCCACATACGCGATCTGAAAGGAGCTATCGAAAGGCAGCGCCTGCTCCACGACGGCGTTCCACGAAGAGACGTAGGCGTTCTTGAAGTTGAGCGGGATATAAAGATTGGCCAGACCGATGGTGCCGTTGGCGGCACTCTCAGTGAGCGTTCCGTTGGAGCCGAAAGCAACGGTCGGCGTTGCCGGGACGCCGGTCGTGAAGTTCACCACGCCACCCGCCGGGTTGAGCGCAAAACCGTAGGTGGGCGTGATGGTGTAGTAGGTGCTGGTCTTGATCGGATAGTTGTAGGCGTAGCTGTTGTCGACGAATGGAACATAGCTAATACCGAAGCCGCCCCGGACCACGGTGTTCGGCGTAGCCCGGTAGGAGACGCCGAGGCGCGGCCCCACGTTGCGGTAGTCGGTCTGCATGCCGAGGTTGGAGGGGTTGCCCTCTTCGCCGGCGAGCACCAGTTGGTTGTTGGCCGGGTTGTAGTTCACAAAGCCACCGGCCAGGCGTGGCGTTGCCGGCGGATACAACTCGTAGCGTAAGCCGACATCGATGGTCATCTTCGACGTGGCCTGCCACTTGTCTGCCACAAAGAAGAAGAGCCACGTCTGCCGGTAGCAGGGGAAGGTGCTGTTGGTGTCCTGGCCCACCTGGTAAGGGACGTCGAAAAGCACGCTGGCGACGTCGTTGGCTTGACCCGTGCTGGCGGCTCCCGGGGCTGAGGTCTGGTTCTCGCTGAAGTAGAAGGTTCCTGCCGCTGCGTTGTTGTTACCTTGCAAGAGGTCGTCGCGTATGCGGCGGATATCGGCGCCAAACTTCACTGTATGGTTGCCGATCACCTTCGTCCAGTTGTTTGCGAAGTCGATGTTGGACTCAGCACGCAGCCAGGGCAGCGACTGCGAGTAGCCGATGAGGGGATCGCCGGTGCCGTTTTCACCGTTGCCGGCGAAGTTGCTGACCTGGAAGGCGACCTGGCCGCTGGTGGTGAGGGTGTTATTGGTGCCGTTGGGGCCGTTTCCGGGGATGCCCAGCGCGCGGGCATCGTTTTTGCCGTAATCCGTTTGCTCCGCCGAGTTGCGTAGATGGGCAACGCCGACGCGCCCCTCGGTGAACAAGGTGGGCGAGAAGAGGTGGTCGTAGTTGAAGCCGGTGCTGTAGGCTGTCGCGGTACCGCTGGCCTCAAAGCCACCGCTGCCCGCCGGGCCACCGAGGAAAGAGCCGAAGACCGGCGCCTGGTAGGTGTCGATCATCTGGTGGCTGAAGCGGCCCCTCAGGTGGTCCTTTTCGGTAATGGTGTAGTCGGACGTGACGTCGTAGCTCCACATGTCCTTGTGGAAGGGCAGGTTGGCGGAGTAATTGTTGGTCGTTGTTCCGGCGATGTACTTGGCGTAGTACAGGTTTTTCTGGGGATTACGAGCGAGCGCATCCAGATCCTGGAACACTGTGACGGCCACGGGGCTGATGCCGGGGTTGGAGAGCGGAATGATGTTGCCGGCAAAGGGCGTGCGCCCTTTGCCGCAGTTTGCCGGCGTGGGTCCGCCCTGGCAGTCTGCGACGTCTCCGGTGTTGGGGTCATAGACCTGGCCGCTGTAGCCGGAGAGGTTCAGGTTGCCACCCTGCACGTTGTAGTAGGGGATGTTGGTGGTGAAGCTGGTTTCTTCGTGGTCGGAGATGCGAAGGAAGTCGCCGAAGAAGAAGAGCTTGTCCTTGAGGATCGGGCCGCCGATGGAAGCGCCGGTGTAGTTGTACACGAGCCGTCCGTTGGGGCCGGTAGCGAAGTAGTTGCGCGCGTTGACGCCGTTGTTCTCCATGTTCTGGAAGACCGAACCATGGAAGCTATTGGTTCCGGACTTCAGCGTGAGGTTGACGACCGTACCGACGGCGCGGCCAAATTCGGCCTCGAAGTTGTTGGTGGTGATGTCGACGTTCGCGAGGGCAGCGGCCGATGGCACAAGAATGGTGTGAATGCCGGTGCGCTGATCGTCGTCGATACCTTCAATCTGATACAGGTTCACATACGATGACTGGCCGTTTGCGTTCACCGACAGATCATTGTTGGCGTTGAAGAACTGCGAGTTGTTGAAGACGACCGGCGCCATGCCGTTCACCGTGTTGAGCAGCGACTGGAAGCTGTTACCGCTGCTCAGCGGAAGAGCGGCGATCTGACGTTGCTCCAGGTTGGTCGAGATGTCGGCTCGGTCGGTCTGCAGTAACGGTGGGGCGGCAGTGACGGTGACGGTCTCTGAGGTGCTACCGGCGGCCAGGGTCACGTCCACGCGGGCTGTGGTGTTGGTGATGACGGCAATGTTTTCGCGCGTCTCGTTCTTGAAGCCAGGCGCCGCGACCGTCACGGTGTAGGTGCCGGAGGGAAGGTCCGGCTGGGTGAAGTTTCCGCTCTCATTGGTGACGGTGTTGTAGGTGGTTTGCTGACCTGTGAGCACAATGGTGACTTGTGCGTTAGTCACCGCCGCACCTCCTGGGTCGGTCACGGTGCCGACAATGGTGCCGCTAACGGCCTGGGCGTAAAGATGGCCTCCGACCAATACAAGGCACGCAAAGGAGAACAGGGCCAGCCAGCGGGTCAGGATCTGTTGGTATTTTGCGCTCAACATCCATGGAGTGCGGTGGGGCAGCTCCAGAAGAGAATGTCTTTTGTGATGCATTACAGCCTCCAGAAAGAAAACGTTATCTTTTGAATTCCTAGCCCGTATACCCCAGGAGCATGAAAGCCCTGCTGTACGGGTCGCAAATAATGCGCGGAATAGTATCAGGCTCAAGCACTCTTGACCAGATAACAGATCAATAATTTATAGGAATCGCCAGACTCAAAAGAGGCCCTGCTGCCAAAACTCGACCGTGCCCCGGCAATTCCCGCACTGCTCTAATTCGCTTGCAATTTGCAAGTGATCTCGATAGGTTTCCCCGTATCTGGGAAACTCTGGTCGAACTGCCGTTCTGGTTGTCCGGCAGGAAAACCCATCGCGATGAATTTCTCACTGAGGTTCTAGTGCGATGCGAGGAACGAGACTCAACTCCACTGCTAGCGAAATCTGGGGCCTGGCGTTAGCGTGCATGAGCGAGTGGGAGCAAAGCCGCTTCGTACGCACCCACGCGAAGCCAATTGAGAGGTAGATGATGAGCAAGGTAAGGTTGTTGGTCGGCACTCGCAAGGGCGCGTTTATCATGACGTCCGACGGCAAGCGTGAACAATGGGATGTTAGTGGTCCATTCTTTGGGGGCTGGGAGATCTACCACCTTAAGGGATCGCCCGCTGATCCCAACCGGCTGTATGCGTCACAATCAACCGGCTGGTTCGGTCAGCTGATCCAACGCTCTGACGATGGCGGCAAGACATGGCGACCGGTGGATAACAAGTTTGTCTACGACGGTGTCGCCGGCACTCACCAGTGGTATGACGGGACGCCGCACCCCTGGGAGTTCAAGCGAGTCTGGCATCTCGAGCCGTCGCTCACCGATCCAGATACGGTCTACGCCGGGGTCGAAGACGCTGCCCTTTTCCGCTCTATCGACGGTGGGCAAACGTGGCAGGAACTGGCGGGTCTTCGTGGCCACGGCTCCGGCCCTCATTGGCAGCCGGGCGCGGGTGGAATGTGCCTGCACACCATCATTCTCGATCCCTCGAACCCGGGGCGGATGTTCATCGCCATCTCGTCGGCGGGCGCCTTCCGTACGGATAACGGTGGTGAGACGTGGAGGCCCATCAACCGTGGCTTGAGATCCGAACACATCCCCGACCCGTCGGCTGAGGTTGGGCACTGCGTTCACCACATTGCTATGCATCGGTCGCGCCCGGGCGTGCTGTTCATGCAGAAGCACTGGGACGTGATGCGCAGCGATGACGCAGGCGAATCATGGCAGGAGGTTAGCGGGAATCTGCCGACTGATTTCGGGTTCGCGATCGACGTACACGCGCACCAGCCGGAGACCATTTACGTTGTGCCTATCAAGAGCGATTCGGAACACTACCCGCCGGATGGAAAGCTGCGTGTGTATCGCAGCCAGACGGGGGGAAACGAGTGGGAGGCACTGACGAAGGGGCTGCCGCAACGCGACTGTTACGTGAACGTCCTACGCGATGCGATGGCCGTCGACTCGCTCGACGCGTGCGGCATTTATTTTGGCACGACCGGCGGCCAGGTTTACCAATCGTCCGACGCCGGGGATAGCTGGGCCCCCATCGTCCGGGACCTTCCGGCCGTCCTCTCTGTCGAGGTACAGACTCTGTCATGATCCGAGTTCTGCTCCCGGCACACCTTCGCACACTGGCTCGGGTCAACGGCGAGGTAAAGCTGGAAGTGGAGAACCCGGTCACGCAGCGCTCGGTCCTCGACGCACTTGAGGCCAGCTACCCGATGCTGCGGGGAACGATCCGCGATCATGTCACCCACCAGCGCAGGCCGTTCCTGAGATTCTTTGCTTGCGCGGAGGATCTTTCCCACCAACCACCGGATGCTCCCCTGCCCGACGCAGTCGTAACCGAGGCCGAGCCTTTCCTGGTGATCGCAGCCGTTGCCGGCGGTTAGAGGCCGCTCCTTAGTTCGCAGATCTATCCCTCGAGTGCGTTCTTTGCCTGTTGATCGAAGATATTGGTGTTAAACCAGTTTGGGTAAATCGCGGCCGGTTTGGTCATGCCATCCAGTTTGCTTGACTCATCCGGGCTCAGGGTCAGATTGGCGGCGGAGAGATTGTCCTCCAACTGTCCCAGCTTGTTCGCACCGACAAGCACAGATGCCACCGCAGGACGGCTGAGTAGCCAGGCGATCGCAACCTGTGCCGGCGAAGCCTGGTGGTTTGAGGCAATCTCTTTCAACACGTCGATCAGCACATAGCCGCGCTCGCGATCGTAGGGCAAGATGTCAAAGCCGGTCAGCCGGCCTCCGTCGCCTTGCGGATTTTCACGGGAATATTTTCCACTTAGAAAGCCGCCGGCCAACGGACTCCACACCATGATGCCGATACCGGCATCCAGAGCCAGGGGAACAATCTCGTGCTCGAGGTCGCGACCCACCAGGGAGTAGTACATCTCCGCTGCCTGGAACGGTGCCCAGCCGTTCATTCTCTGCACGCCCAACGCCTTGGCCGCCAGCCACGCGGGCCAATTGGAAAAACCCGCGTAGCGCACTTTGCCCGCGCGCACCAGATCATTCAATGCCCCTAGCGTCTCTTCGACGGGCGTGTACTTATCTACTCGATGAACCAGGTACACATCGAGATAATCCGTTTTCAGCCGCCTCAGACTCTCTTCGGCGGAGGAGAGTATATGCTGCCGCGAAAGGCCGGTTTGGATCAACGCGTCTCCGGTGCGGAATCCAACCTTGGTCGCGATCACAACGTCTTTCCGTCGCGCTCCCAGAGCCATGGCCAGCATTTGCTCGGATTGGCCGCCGGTGTAAGCGTCAGCGGTGTTAAAGAAGTTCACACCAGCGTCCAAGGCTTTGCCGACTATTTCATCTGCACCCTTTTGTCCTACCTTGGCGACCGATGCCATAGGGCCCTCCACAGAGCCGAAGGTCATCGCTCCCAGTGCCAATTTCGAGACCAGCAGGCCGGTATTTCCCAAACGTGCGTAGAGCATTTGGACGTTTCCCCCTCATTGCATCGATGCCGGCAAAAAAAATCCGATGGCTGTCGATTTCGTTCTATCTTATTCGACGTTCCAGTAGAGTCAGGAATTCACACTGAAGGAGACACAAATATGCGATTCATGATGCTGATGATCCCCAAGGGCTACGAGAACGCCGAGGCGGGCGCAATGCCCAGCGCCGAGGCAGTAGCGGCAATGATGAAGTACAACGAATCCCTGCAAAAAGCGGGAGTGTTGCTCGCACTCGACGGGCTGCAACCACCATCCATGGGGGCGCGAGTCTCGTTTCCCGGCGGCAAACCGAAGGTTGTCGATGGACCCTTTACCGAAGCCAAGGAGGCGCTCGGTGGTTACTGGATGATTCAGGTTAAGTCACGAGAGGAAGCCATTGAGTGGGCAACACGCTGCCCCGGTAATGATGACTGCGTCGTCGAGGTGCGCCAGGTGCAGGAGCTCTCTGATTTCCCTGCCGACGTGAGAGAGGCCGCGGCTGGGTTTGAGCATTTGCAGGCGCAGTCTGGGCAGCGCGGCGTGGCATGAGGCTTTGCCCACAGTGCCTTTGCTTGCACCATCGGATTGAAGATGGTGTGATGGTTAGCTGTGACCATGGCCGGCGATACCCATCGGGCAATTGACGCGGTCTGGAGAATCGAGTCGCCCAGAATCATCGCCGGGCTGACCCGGATGGTGCGCGACATCGGTGCCGCCGAGGACCTCGCTCACGATGCGTTGGTGGCAGCGCTGGAGCAATGGCCGAAGTCGGGCGTCCCGGATAATCCGGGCGCCTGGCTCATGGCCACCGCCAAGCATCGAGCGATCGACCGCTTCCGGCGGAGCGCTCTGCAGGAACGCAAACTCGATGAGTTCGGCCGCGAGCTTGCGGGCAAGGAGATGGCGGTACCGGACATGGTTAGCGCGCTGGACGACGACGTCGGCGACGACCTTCTGCGCCTGGTGTTCACCTCCTGTCATCCGGTGCTTTCCACTGAGGCGCAGGTCGCGCTCACGCTGCGTCTTTTGGGAGGGCTTTCTACGCAAGAGATCGCGCGTGCGTTCCTGGTTCCGGAGAGCACCATCGCACAGCGGATTGTGCGCGCCAAGCGCACTCTCACAGAGGCGCGTGTCCCTTTCGAAGTGCCCCGCGGCACTGAACTCGCTGCACGTCTTTCGTCTGTTCTGGAGGTTATCTATCTCATCTTCAACGAAGGATACTCAGCCACCTCTGGGGACGACTGGCTAAGGCCTGAGCTCTGCGAGGATGCCCTACGCCTGGGGCGAATCCTCGCAGAGTGTGTTCCGCAGGAGCCTGAGGTTCACGGCCTGGTAGCGCTGATGGAGATTCAAGCGTCGCGCTCCAGGGCGCGTGTAGGGCCATCGGGTGAGCCCATTTTGCTGCTCGATCAAAACCGCGCGCAGTGGGATCAACTTCTCATCCGTCGTGGTCTCACCGCACTGGAGCGCGCCGAGCAAATGGGCGCCGGCCTTGGGCCGTACGGGATACAGGCGGCAATCGCCGCCTGTCACGCGCGGGCCGTCACCGCGGAAGATACCGAGTGGACCCGCATCGTCGCGCTCTATGATGCACTTGCGCAGCTCATGCCTTCCCCGATCGTCGAGCTGAATCGTGCGGTCGCGGTGGCGATGGCATTCGGCCCGCAAGCCGGTCTCGAACTGGTTGACGCACTCACTGCCGAGCCCTCGCTGAAAAATTACCATCTCTTGCCGAGTGTACGGGGCGACCTGCTCACCAAACTCGGCCGCTTCGAAGAAGCTCGCGCCGAGTTCGAGATGGCGGCGGCGCTCACCCGCAATGCGCGCGAGCGGAACCTGCTCCTGAAGCGCGCCCGCCTGTGCGAAGAGCCCCAGACCTAGGTTACGGAGGCAGCAGCCCTGTCGCACTGGTTTCACTGCGGAATCAATGGCTTCGCGTATTCGTGCAGAGGCATACCAAAGAAATCAATGACGCCGCCGGTGGGAACGAAACCATTCTTGCGGTAGAAGCGAATCGCTCGTTGGAGTGGAAGGGTCGTATCGAGAGTAACCCGGTTGCATCCATTGGCGAGTACATCGTTCTCGGCTGTATCAAGCAGCTGTTCAGCGATACCACGCCCTTGCCATCGAGGGTGAATCGCCATGCCTCGCAGGTGTCCCTCTTCTCTCTTCATGCCGGATGCGATCGTCCCTACGACCTCTCCGTTACTGGTAATGGCAACATAGACCTTCATATGAGCCATGCGTTCTCGCATGGCTCCGAGGCTCGGAACCGTGTCGTCGAAGGCCGCGGGAGTGTACTGAGAACGAAAGGGTTCAAATGCCGCATTGAGACACGCGCAGATGCTCTCCGCCTCTTCTACCTGTGCTTCGCGGATCACGATCATCGCGGTGGGTCACTGGCAGAGATTAGTCCACCATCAACATAATCTCGGTTGACTTGATGACTGCAGTGACCTCATCTCCTATTTTGATGCCCAGGTCCTCCACGCTTTGGCGAGTGATGACACTCTCAATGAGATTTTCGCCCACACGAACCGCCACCTTCGCCGTGACGACTCCTAGATCAATCTTCTCTACTTTGCCTCGCAATTGATTACGCGCTGATATCTTCATGCACGCGATTGTATGGACAAAGCAGCATCGGGTTCAATGTAAGCTGACGAGGAAAGTGTATGAGAGGGAAAACAGCAGAATACGAGATCGTCATTGCGCGTTGGCCGGAGGATACAGAACGGGCGCGCTCTCTCTTAAGAAACTACGGGGACTACCTGGCATCCTCGCCATCGGGGGCAGCCGGCGTGTGCATTCCGGGTTATGAAGCAGAGCTTCGTGCCTTGCCAGGCAAGTATGCGGAGGAAGTGGCAGACCTGCTGCTGGCGCGGGTCAAGGATGAAGGGGCGGGTTGCGTCGCCATTACGCGGAGAGTGCTGGCAGACGGGACGGAGGCCGCCGAGATAAAGCGACTGTGGGTCGAGCCACGTTTCCGCGGGCAGGGCCTGGGGCGCGGATTGGTGGGTAGCGCGATCGATTGGGCCCGAGCGCATGAATGCAGTGCCGTGGTGCTCGACACGGTGAATGAGGCGATGCCGGAGGCGGCCGAACTCTATCGCTCCCTCGGATTTGAGGAGATTACCAGGTTTAACGAGAATCCCGTCCCCGGAGTGCGGTTCTATAAGTTGATGCTACGGTAACTCAACGAGCAGAGCGGACTAGCTACTCCCCGAGGTTCGCGTGCATTATGCGCTGGTCGCCCTGAACCTGTTTCGGCTTGGGTGGCGCCGGGATCTTTAGCGTGACGGTCTGCGGCTCTGGTGGATTCTTCTTAACCGCAAGCGATGGGATCGCAAAGTTGGGTCAGCGCCAGAGTACAGAGGAGCATCCGGCTGGCCGTCTCTATCCCGATGCGCCTCGATCTTCCTGCAAAGCTGTTCGCCGTATGCAAGACACACCCCGACAACGGAAAGAACCACCGCAAGTGAGACAAGTTGCTGGCGGAAATGAGTATAAGATTCGCCAGAGGAGTGCCTCGCACCATGATTCCCAGCCCCAAGCGCCTTATCTACAAGGTTGTCATAGCGGCGGCTATCCTTCTGACTCCACAAGGGCTATTGGGCCAACTCACTGCTGCTAAGAAGGGTCCTTGGGTCGGCGACACGCCCGCGAAGGCGCCCCCATTGGCGACCGATCTCTCACCTGAGCTGACCAGGAAGAACGTCAGCCACGCCATCGAGAAGGTAGCCAATTGGGAGCTAGCCCGCGCGCAAGCGAATTTCAACCAGAACTGGACCTTTGCCGCCCTCTATGTCGGCTTCATGGCTGTACCCAAAGCGGCCCAGGGCGAGAAATACCAGCAGGCTATGCTGCAAATGGCAAAGAAGTTTAACTGGCAGCCCGGTCCCCGTGTGGCCAATGCAGATGATCAGGCGATCGGCCAAACCTACCTGGAGCTCTACTCCCGATATCACGACCCCGCGATGATCGCGCCCATCCGGGAGCGTATGGATGCCGTCATGGCGTTGCCGGATGACCCGGAGAAACCTCTGTGGTGGTGGTGCGACGCCCTGTTCATGGCTCCGCCGGTGCTCGCTAAACTGAGCCGGGCGACCGGCGAGCGCAAGTACCTGGACTTCATGGACCACGAATGGTGGATCACTTCCAGCTTGCTCTACAGCCCGTCAAACCACCTCTTCTTTCGCGATAAATCATTCCTGGACAAACATGAAGCCAATGGCAGCAGCATCTTCTGGTCACGCGGCAATGGATGGGTCTTTGCCGCCCTGGCGCGAGTGCTGACAGTGATGCCGCAAGATTATCCTTCACGCCCCAAGTACATCGCCCAATTCAAAGAGATGGCCGAAGAACTTGCGTCCCTTCAGGGAGCGGACGGCCTTTGGAGGCCGGGACTGCTGGACGCAGCGGCCTACCCGCTGCCGGAGAACTCCGGCTCCGCTTTCTTTGCTTATGGCTTTGCCTACGGAATCAACTCCGGAATCCTGAATCGCGCGAAATACCAACCGGTGGTGCAGAAGGCATGGAAGGGACTGTTGTCTCACATTTATGAGGATGGCAGGCTGGGCTGCATCCAGCCGGTCGGAGCTGCTCCAGGCGATTTCACTGCTGCCTCAAGCTACGTTTTCGGGACCGGAGCTTTCCTTCTTGCGGGCTCGGAGGTTTACCGCCTGGCGCACTGAGCGGGCTCACTATTTGTTTGAGCACAGACCTCACCTCGCATATCATCAGGCCGTCCCTGCCAAGGCTGGGGGAGGCAAAGGTGTCTCGAGAGCGACTACACGACTCATTCCCATCCCAGTTCGGCGATGTGGGCTTTTTCTTGAGGAAAATGCCCGTACGTGGCGTAATTCTGTTTGCCATGGCGCTCTTTACCTTGTCACTGAGCGCGCAAAAGGACCCGAACTCACTCGAGGGCTATTTCACGGGCAAAGAAGTGGTGCTGAAGATCGACATGCCGGGTACCCAGCAGGGCGTCGACCTACGCTACAACAAAGACGTCCCCATGAACTGGAAAGAGTATTCCAACCGTCTCAAGAGCAACGGTGTTGCGATCCCCAAAGGCGCCACGGCGCGGGTTACGGGAGTCGTGGTCAAGGATGACCGGATTGAGTTTCAGCTGGACGGAGGCGGCTTCGGCACCTTTCTCGATGACTCCAACACCACGGTCACGGCCAAGTCGGTGGACAAGAGTGACTACGAGAAACAACTGGAGAAACAGATCGCCAACACCACCGACGAAGACAAAAAGCGGAGTCTGCAGCGGGACCTCGATCGCGAGCGAGCGCGCCGGGAACGTCAGGATGCCAACAATCGAGCCGCCGCCCAGGTAGCCAGCCAGATCAAGGCGCAACAGGTTGCGGACAATCGGCTGCGCGGCGGTTCGCGGTTCAACTTACGCTGGTCCGGCTCGATACCGGCGGACCAAAAAACTCCCCAGGCGGTGATGAAGCTGCTCGCCGACTATGTGAGTTTCGACGGCCTCCAGACAGCAGCTGTTGCTGCACCCGTTGCGCAAAACCCGGCCGGCAATGCCGCTGTTCCCGCCACCGCCCAACTCAAGCGGGGCATGAAGATAGAAGAAGTCACGACCCTGTTCGGTCCAGGAAAGCAGTTATCGGAATCAGTCTCGAACGACGGCCTGAAAACACAGATAGTTCAATACGCGACCAGTGATCGCCGCGTAGAAGTAACCTATGTGGAGGGACTTGTGGTTCGTTACTCGATTAGCTCCAATTAGCCATGACAACGACGAGTATGGGAGTAGGGATGAGAAGAGCTCTATGGGTGTGTGGGGCCCTGCTGTGCGTAGGATACATGTGGGCGCAGCAGGCGCAGGGGATGCAGGCGCAACTAGACGATTGGCCAAACCTGGCTCGCTACCGGGCGGACAATGAGGCGCTTCCTGCGGTTAAAAGCGGCGAGAACCGAGTAGTTTTTTTCGGAGATTCGATCACCGACGCGTGGGGACGTTCCCCGACAACAGGAAGCTTTTTCCCGGGCAAGCCATACGTGAACCGGGGGATCAGTGGACAAACAACGCCCCAAATGCTGGTGCGCTTCCAGCAGGATGTGGTACATCTCCATCCCGCAGCGGTGGTGATCCTGGCGGGGACGAATGACATCGCCGGCAACACCGGTCCTTCTACCAATCAGATGATCGAGGATAACTTTACCTCGATGGCAGATATCGCGAAGCAGAGCGGTATCAAGGTAGTGCTCGCCTCCATCACGCCGGCGTATGCGTATCCATGGAAACCAGGCGTTGATCCCGTGGAGCGCATTCGCGAACTGAACCAGTGGCTAAAGGATTTCTGCTCCAGAAACGGATACGTCTACCTGGACTACTACAGTTCCATGGCGGACGCCAAGGGCGCCATGCTCCCAGGCCTATCGTCGGATGGCGTTCACCCCACGGCGCAAGGGTACGCCATTATGGCGCCCCTGGCAGAACGGGCGATTGCACAGGCTTTAGGTCACTAATCCGATTCGATTAAGTCTTGGGCGCAGTCGTCGGAGCAGGTTTGGGAATAACAAGCTTTTTCAGGCTGTCCTCATCGCTCGGCAGATCCGTCTTCCCGGCTGGAAACTTGTTGAAGCTGAGAATATAAGAGAGAAGGTCGGCGGCTTCAGGACGGGTAAGCGTGCCTGGCGCTGTAGCCGGCATCAACTTTTGGATCATGTCGTAGAGGTTGGCCACGGGCTGGCCCTCATATTTGGTGAGGAAATCATCCCCGCTCAACGGCGGATACGGACCCGTGCCATCCAGGGCGGATCCGTGGCAGGACACGCATTGCTTCTGATAGAGTGCTTCGCCACGGTGGGCTTGGTCGATGGTGTAAATGCCATCCGCGGCCGGGGCGGATTGGCCACGAAGAAAATTGCATGAAAATCCGACCAGCAAGAGGCTGAAGCTAAGTATGACCGTCTTTTTTGCAGGCACCCGCGTCTACTCCTGGAAGAGATTACACTACCCTGATCGTACCGTAGATCGGATCAACATGGTTGTGAGCAGCGACTGGAGATAGAGATGAATTTCAAGCGCTCAATCGTTGGAGTGTTGGGGGCAGCGTTGTGTTGTATGGGCAGCCTCGCCGCGCATGCGGGAACACCACTAGCTTGCGATCCAGACAACGGGGGAATAAAGCTGCCGGAAGGGTTCTGTGCGCTGGTGGCAGCGGACGGGTTGGGCACGGCACGGCACGCGGTGGTGGCGCCCAACGGTGATTTGTACGTAGCGCTGCAGAGCGGCAAAGGCAAGACCGGCGGCGTGGTCGCACTCCGCGACGAAAATGGCGACGGGCGCTTCGAGACCAAGGAGTATTTTGGCGACGGAAGCAGCACCGGGATTGCTTTGCGCAACGGCTATCTGTACGTGGCCAAGGTAGAGTCGGTAGAGCGCTGGAAGATGACTCCGGGGCAACTGAAGCCCACCGGGCCCCCTGAGGTAGTTGTCGAGGACCTGCCGACAGAGCATGAACATCACGACAAGGGCATAGCCTTCGACGGCAAGGGTTCGTTGTACATCAATATCGGCTCTCCCTCCAATGCCTGCCAATCCTTGGATCGGCAGAAGGGCATCATGGGGCAAGATCCGTGTCCGCTGCTGGAGACCCATGGCGGAATCTGGAAATTTGACGAAAACAAGTTGCACCAGAAAGAAGCGGATGGCCAGAGATTTGTGACCGGACTGCGCCAGGAGCCGGCGATCACATGGCACGATGGCGCGCTGTACATCGTGATGAACAGCCGCGACCAGTTGGACGTTTTGTGGCCGGGCAAGTTTACCGCGGAGGAAAATGCCACGCGCCCTGCCGAGCCAATGTACCGCGCAACCCAGGGACTCAATTTCGGCTGGCCCTACTGCTTTTTCGATTACATCCAACAGAAGCTGCTGCTCAACCCTGAGTATGGCGGCGACGGCAAAACCGTAGGGCGCTGCAGCGCATTCGCGCTCCCGATTGCGAGCTACCCCGCGCACTGGGCCCCGGTGGATGTGATGTTCTATTCGGGAAGCCAATTCCCCGCCCGCTATAAAGGTGGGGCGTTCATCGCCTTCCATGGTTCCTGGAACCGCGCCCCTCTCCCTCAGGCACCTTCTAACGTAACTTTTCAGCCATTCGCCGGGCCAAAACCCTCGGGTAAGTTTGAGATCTTCGCCAGCGGCTTTGCAGGTAAAGAACCCTTGATGAATCCTATGGAGGCGGCGGCGCGCGCCGATGGTGTGGCGCAAGCTCCGGACGGCACGATTTACATTACCGACAGCCAGAACGGAAAAATCTGGCACGTGTTCTATCGCAGCAGGAAATAACGATTGGAGCGACGATGAAAAGGTTCATGATGATTGCGGTGTTGATTTCCACCGTGGGTGCGGTCGCGCAAACCCCGGCGGCTGCCCCTCCTCCGATGGCGAAGCCTGGACTCACGCTGACCACGACGGCGTTTGACGACGGGGGGATTATCCCTAACAAGTACACCCAGGCGGCGGAGAACGGCGCTGCAGTCTCGCCTCACCTCACCTGGACGAACGTGCCCGATGGAGTGGTTAGCTTCGCGCTGATTCTGCATGATCCTGATACTTCGCTGAGCAAGACCACCAACGAGGTGTTGCACTGGATGATCTTCAATATTCCAGGCACAGCGCGCGAGCTCCCGGAAGGCGTGCCGGCGGAGGCGCAATTGCCTGACGGAGCGATCCAGGCGCTGAACCGCGGTGGGAAGGTTGGGTACATGGGCATGGGCGCACGTGCACCGGGGCCGTATCATCACTACACCTTCGAGCTGTATGCGCTGGATACCAAGCTAAGCCTGGGGCCCGATGCAACCCAGGCGGAAGTGATGAAGGCGATGGACGGACACATCTTGGCCAAGGCTGTTCTGGAGGGCCGTTTCCACCGTCCGTGAATAAACTCGCTCCCTCAGGGGTTAGAGAGGCTGCGTGAGAATCACCTCTGCTTCCTGCCGAGGGAAAGAAACTGCAGGTCCCTACGCTTCGCTCCGGTCGGGATGACTTGGCAACCCGCATTCGTCGCTCTGACTCCTCTCCAATCTTTTCAACAAATTACGTAGCCAAACCCTCATCTCTCCCACTAATTTGAACAGTTCTGGCTGAGGGGTGGCCCAGGACGTTGGTCCTGGGTTAGCATGGCCCACGAGCAGTCCCGCAGGGACGGCTGAAATTTATCCGGGACGTGGTCCTGGGTTGGCTGCCCCGAATTCTTGAATAGTCGAATTCACGCGGCCTATTTAGGCCGTCCATCTATGCTCGAAGGAAAACGGCTTTAGCCGCTGAGGGGACCTTCCTTGGACTTATTCGGAGCTTCGCACATACGCAAGGCAGGCATCACCATCGTCGCCACACTTTTCCTGGCGACGAGCCTGCGGGTTGCGCAGTCGGCGCAGAATCTTAGCTGGACACTGGGGCCCTTTGTGCGCCCCGTCGATGCGCCGATCATCGAGCCGAACCCGAAAGCCGTCTTTACCGATCCAATTACCGGCAAACCTGTGCACTGGGAGGCGCTGCACACTTTCAATCCCGGCGCCATCGTGCGGCAGGGAAAGATTTATGTGCTCTATCGTGCTGAAGATGACTCCGGGACCATGGTCATCGGCATGCACACCTCCCGGCTGGGTCTGGCCGCAAGCGAAGACGGTATCCACTTCACCACCGAACCATCCCCGGTTTTTTATCCTGATGTTGACTCACAGCAGGACCGGGAATGGCCTGGCGGCGTCGAAGATCCTCGCATAGTCGAGAGCGAAGATGGAACCTACGTCCTTGCCTACACCCAATGGAACCGACGCAATACCGATATCGGAATTGCCACCTCTACTGATCTGATTCACTGGACCAAGCATGGTCGCGCGCTTCAGGGCGATAAATACCAGCATCTCGATTACAAATCGGCCAGCATGGTCACCCGGCTCACGAACGGCCGTCTCATCGCCGCCAAAATTCAGGGTAAGTACTGGATGTACTGGGGCGAGGTGCAGGTGCGGTTGGCAACTTCGCCTGACCTGATCCACTGGACACCGGTCGAGGATTCGTCCGGCAAAGCCATCGTGCTGCTGCACAATCGGCCGGGACACTTCGACAGCGCCTTCCCCGAAGTGGGGCCGCCTTCCCTGCTCACGGATCGCGGGATCATCCTTATCTACAACGGCAAGAACGCAGCGGTCCATGGCGCACCCGGAATCGCCCCCGGCGCCTACTCTGACGGACAGGCTCTCTTTGCGGCCAATGATCCACGCAAGCTCATTGCGCGTACCGATAAGCCGTTTTTCAAGCCCGAGCAGCCATGGGAACAGAGTGGACAGTATGTTGCGGGGACCACATTTGCTGAGGGATTAGTGTTCTTCCACGACAAGTGGTTCCTGTACTATGGCGGCGCCGACTCCCGCGTCGGCGTCGCCGTTTACGATCCGAAAAAACCCTGAGCGCCTCCTTCAGGCGCTCAGTTCTTCCGCTTCATCCATATCCGCCTCCTCGACAAACAATCCCAGCGCCTGCCGCTCGAACAGACGCTTGTAGGTGCCTTCGGTTCTGCGGACCAGCGCATCGTGCGTGCCCTCTTCGACCACGCGGCCTTGCTCGAAGACCAGGATGCGGTCAAGCATGCGCACCGTCGACAGGCGGTGTGCGATCACGATGGCCGTGCGGCCGACGATCAACCGCTGCATCGCTTCTTGGATGAGCGCCTCCGATTCAGAATCGAGGCTGGATGTCGCCTCGTCCAGAATCAGAATGGGGGCATCGGCCAAGAAGGCACGAGCCAGCGCCACCCGCTGGCGTTCACCGCCAGAAAGCTTGACCCCGCGCTCGCCAACCAGCGTGGCATAGCCCTTCGGCTGGCGGATGATGAAGTCATGCGCGTTGGCCAGTTGAGCTGCACGCTCGATCTCCGCTGCCGTTGCCTCCGGGCGAGCGTAGGCGATGTTCTCCGCCAGCGAGCGGTGGAAGAGCAGCGGCTCCTGCGGAACCAACGCAAGCTGTGAGCGCAAAGAGACCTGCGCCGCCCGCGCAATCTCCTGTCCGTCGATCAGGATGCGGCCCTCATTCAAGTCATAGAGCCGCTGCAGCAGCTTGACGAAGGTGGTCTTGCCGGAGCCTGAGTGGCCGACCAGGCCCACGCGTTCGCCGGCCTCAATGCGCAAGGTGAAGTCGTGGAAGAGCGGCTCGTGGTGCGCACCATAGCGGAACGTGATGCGGTCGAAGAGCACCTCACCGTTGCCGATCCGGATCGGTTGGGCATCCGGCCGGTCTGCTACGCCCAGCGGCATCACGTGCATCTCGACCAGGTCTTCCATCTCGTTCACGCTGCGCTGCAAGTTCGCGACATGCTGGCCAACGTCTCTCAGATATCCGTGCACGATGAAGTAGCTGGTGAGCACGAAGGTGACGCCGCCCGGCGTGGCGCGGCCTTGCCACCACAACCAGATCGCATACAGCGTCACCGAGCCACGCAGACAGAGCAGAACGATCATTTGCGTGGTTCCGCTCCAGGTGCCATTGGTCCAGTGGCGATACGTGCGACGGCTCCACTTGTTGAGCACCCGGCCCAGGCGCGCATCTTCACGTGCCTCGGCTCCGAAGGACTTGACCACCGCGTTGCAGGTCACAGCATCCGCCAGGGAGCCCCCCACCAGCGTGTCTTGCGCGTTCGACAGGCGGGCTGCAGGCGACACGAAATTCAACGACAGTGCGATGGAAAGACTGACGTAGAGCGTCGCGCCAATAGCCACGATCAAGCCCATCGAGAGCCAGTGCGCACCCAGCACCAGTGCACTGCCGACTAGCACCAGCGATGCGGGCAGTAAGGCCAGCAGCAGGGTGTCGTCCATCAGGTCCACCGCCCACATGCCGCGCGTGACCCGGCGCACAATCGAGCCGGCGAAGTTGTTGGCGTGCCAGTCAGTCGAGAACCGCTGCACACGGTAGAACGCATCGCTGGCCACGCGCGCCATCAACCGTATCGTGAGCCGGCTGATGCCCATCAGCGATAGGTGGCGGCCGGCGACCAGGACGCCGCCCAACAAGAGCATGGTGACCAAGGCCGACAGTGCGGCCTGTAACGCCTGCCGGTGAGTGCCGGCATGTATGGCGATCGCGTCCACCATGCGTCCGGCGAAGACAGGCATGAACAGGTCGGCGATGGTCGCAACCACCATGGAGCAGGCGACACCGGTAACCAGCCATGCCTCTCGTCGCCAATGGCCGAGGAGGAAGGCAAGCACTTCACGCATCACGTTCTGGCTATTTCGGGAAACACGCATAAATCACTCACCAGGACAACTGGTAGATCGCGAGGAATTTACCCTCAGCGATAGTTGGAGCCGGATGGCTCAACAAAGGAAGTTGCCCCGAAAGCTGTTCCCGAAATGAGAAAGGCCCTGAGGCTGCGCCTCAGGGCCTTCGTAAATCTGCTAACGAAGTGCGCTAGGGGCGCTCTACTTCCTTCAAACCGACAAAGTCCGATATGCCGCGAGGCTGGACTGGTTGGGCGAGGCGTTGGGTCTGTGAGTTTACTATCATCGCGTTGTCCTTCGTTGTGGCTTCAGTTTACCGCAGCCTTTGTGGTTTCGCTATTACTTTTCTTATTCGTTTTTTTTAGCAGCAACCGCAAGCATGGCCTTGCCAGGCAGATCGCCCTTCATGGAAGAGGATCGGTACGGCAATCAATGCAGCGAGCGAGTCGACCCAGGGAATATGGAAGGCCGCATTCGCCGCCAAGCCGGCCAGGGTGACCAGGGCCAGGTAGGCACAAGTAGCTGACTGAATAGCATCGGCCGCCAACGCAACATTATTAGTACGGCGCGCTTCTCTGCGTTTCAGGATGGCTAGAATCGGCATCGCAATGAGTGCGGCAATAGTAACCAGCATGCCCAGGTGACTCGTTTCGGGTCGCACGTGAAGCAGCAAAGAAAGCAAAGCCGTGAGTGCGACGATAAAGGCGAGAACGAACAGCAGGGCTCCAGCAATACGCCCTGCTTTCTTTTCGGAAACTATGTTGAGTGATGAGAATTGCAGCAGCACCAGCGTGGCGGACAGCAATTCAACCAGGCTATCCGAGCCAAAAGCGAGCATCGCCGGGCTGTGTGCGGCCGCTGCCGCATAAAGGGATGCTCCGCATTCGATGAGCATCCACGCCAGCGTCACACTCTGAATCCACAGAACTGCTTGCGAACGCCACACTGGGGAGCACGCCGTGGTGCGGGATTGCGAAGACCGGGAGTTGATCTGTACAAGTTCGGGCATATCGCTGGGGAAACTTTCTGCAAAGTAATTTTAACCCCCGATATTGTTCCGCATGCCTTGCCAGCGAACGCGTCTCTACCGGCCGGCGTTGACAAGCTCTTTGTGAAACAAAAGAATGATCGTCGACTGGTTGGTGCGTAAAGAACAGGCGGACATTGATGGGAATTCTGGACAAGTTTCGTCTCGATGGAAGACTCGCTCTGGTCACGGGGTCTGCCACCGGGCTCGGCGCCGCCATCGCGATCGCGCTGGCTGAGGCGGGAGCATCTGTCGCATGCCATGGCAATCGTCGCCCTGCCCAGGAAACCAGCGAAAAAATTCGCTCCCTAGGGAACGAGTCCCGAAGTTTCGCTGCCGACCTTAGCCAGCCGGATGGCGCGGATTCTCTGTATGAAGCTGTGTCAGGAGCCATGGGCGCACCGGACATCGTGGTGAACAATGCCGGCACCATCTATCGGGAGCCGGCTGAGAATCACGACCTGCAGGCATGGATGACTGTGGTCCAGGTGAATTTGAATAGCGTTTTCCGTCTTAGCCAGCTTGCCGGCCGCAGTATGCTTGACCGGCGCCAGGGAAAGATCCTCAACATTGCATCGCTGCTGTCGTTCCAAGGTGGAATTCGCGTGCCGGCTTATGCGGCCTCAAAGGGCGGCGTGGCGCAATTGACGAAGGCGCTGGCCAATGAATGGGCGGCGCGCAATGTTCAGGTGAACGCCATTGCACCCGGATACTTCCGCACGGAAAATACCACTGCGCTGCGTGAGGACGAGGTGCGCAACAGCCAAATCCTGGCGCGCATTCCGGCTGCGCGCTGGGGAGAACCCGATGATATTGCAGGCGCTGCCGTTTTTCTCGCGTCGCCGGCAAGCGACTACATTACCGGTGAGGTGCTGGTGGTGGACGGCGGCTGGATGGCGCGGTAAAGGTATATAGCTTGATGAGGAGAATGCATGTCGCTGAGCACAGTTGAGGTATTCCGCACAGAGGATGAATCCATGTCTCACCCGGAGCCGGGACTTCGCCGGCAAGTCATGTCTTATAGCCCGAGTATGATGCTCGTCCGGCATAGGATGAAGAAGGGTTGGGTGGGCGCCAGGCACAGCCATCCGCAAGAACAGATGGTGTATATCGTCAGCGGCCATCTCACTTTTCAGCATCCTGGCGGGGTCATCGAGGCAACCACGGGAGACAGTTTTCTGGTTCCAGGCAATGTCGAACACCAGGCTTCCGCACAGGAGGACTCCGAGGTTCTGGACATCTTCACTCCATACCGGGAAGACTACGCCACGCCTCGATAGCTCGCCCTCACCCACGGAATCTGTCAGTTTCAATCGACCGGACGGCCTAAAGTAACTGTTTCTGATCTCTATCCAATTTCTGCCTCGATCGCACGGGAACCGGTAAACTCTATTCCTGAGTAAGCAAGTTTGGCCGGAAGCGAGGGAGGGACGATGCGAGCGCCACTTCTGCCAACAGCTGTATTTGCCTTATGTGCTTTGGCGGGCTCGCTGCTGAACGGCCAGCCCGAAGAAGCAAAAAACGCCGAAGTCTGGATGCTCAATCAGACCTCGGCGATTGGCGGCCATGCTACTAAAGTACTGGGGCATCCCCGGGTGATCGCGACGCCCTTCGGGCGCGCGGTGCAGTTCGACGGGGTCGAGGATGCCCTCTTTGTTGCCGTCCATCCCCTGGCAGGCGCAGAGACGTGGACGTGGGAGGTAATCTTCCGTCCGGACGCTGATGGGGCGCCGGCGCAGCGGTTCTTCCATCTATCGGTCCTGGATCCAGCGACAGGAAAGGACACCGACGACCGGCTGCTATTCGAGATACGAATTCTAAACGGGCAGTGGTGCCTGGACAGCTTTGCCATGGCGGATGGGCAATCAAGGGTGTTACTGAATTGCGAGAGATTGCATGCTCTGGGAAAGTGGTACCGCGTTACTGCCGTCTACGACGGAAAAACGCTCAGGAACTATGTTGGCGATGAGTTGCAAGGCGAAGGGAGCGTTCAACTGGTTCCCCAGCGCCCAGGCCATTCATCCGTGGGGGTCCGAATCAACCTGAAAGATCATTTCAAAGGAGCGATCTATGAGGCACGATTTACGCGGCGAGCCCTCGCGGAGAGAGATTTCCTGAAAATGCCGCAAAACTCAGAGCACAGGTAAACCGCTTGTGTACTCCGGGGGATTCTTGTCCAGATTTTCGTTTTCCGCAAAGACAATTTTCGCATCTAACTCATTTGGTTATGGTTTGCGCGATGACAAGGCGGAGGATGGCAGCTCTACCGCTGTGCGTCCTTATACTGGCGGGTTGTGGCAGCCATGCTGCTCAGCAGACGGCCCGGCCGGCCCAACCGGCGAAGCCGGAGATGAAACCAGCCCCGGCAACGCCCATTGCCGAGAAGAAGGACGAGTTGGGAGAGCAGTCCTGGGATCCGCAGTGGGATGAAATTGTGGAGCGGGCGTTGTCACCGGCAATGCTGTCAACTCGCGTGGCTCGCCAGGTAAGAAGCTACTGCCCCCGATTCGCCGCCCTGAGCGATGCTGATAAACGTGCCTTTTGGGCTTATACTTTTCAAGCGCTTGCAGGGGCAGAGGCGGGCCTGAAACCGACTACAAATGTGCGCCATACCGAACCCGCAGTGGCAGTGGAGGATACGGTTAGCAAACGGATGGTCCGCAGTGAGGGGCTGCTGCAGCTTACGTATATGGACGCAACGCGGTATGGCTGCAATTTCGACTGGGAGCACGATAAGACGTTACCGGAAAAAGATCCGGCGAAGACCATCCTGCAACCAAGAAATAATCTGTTGTGTGGAGTGAAGATTCTGGAAAACCAGATAGTCACACAGAGAAAACCCCTGCTCTCACCGTCGAGCTACTGGGTTACGCTGCGGCCGGCCACCCCAAGCTACCTGGTTTTCGCCAAGCAGATGAAGAATGTGCCAAGGGTATGCCGCGAGGGAACTCCGCCAGTGGAAGTGGCAAAGCGCAGGCGCGCCCGTCGTGTACCTGCCTCGGCGGCCGTTTCGCTTGCTACCGGCGGCTCAAGCGCAGCGCAGTAACTCGCCATGAAGCTTACGCAACAAGACCGCCTCTTCGTCCTCACCGGCGCCGGTATTTCCGCGGAGAGTGGCCTTGCTACCTTCCGAGGTTCGGGTGGGTTGTGGAATGGTTACCGGGTCGAGGAGGTGGCCACGCCCGAAGCCTGGCATGCCAATCCCGAACTGGTGTGGCGCTTCTATTCCATGCGGCGCCGTGACGCCATGGCTGTAGAGCCGAACCTGGCGCACGTGGCTCTAGCCAATATTGAACGCAAGCTGGGCAATCATTTTTATCTGTGCACGCAAAACGTAGACGACCTTCATGAGCGTGCCGGAACGCATCGCTTGCACCACATGCACGGGACCCTCTTCCAGTCGCGCTGCGTGGAATGCAACCTTCCTTTTCCGGACCAATCTTTCTACGAGACTGCTGCCGATCTGCCTATGTGTTTGCAGTGCGGCGAGCCGGTTCGCCCACACATCGTGTGGTTCGGCGAAATTCCCCTGGATATGGAAGGCATTTATGCCGAACTCGATCGCGCCACGCGCCTGCTGGTGGTAGGCACTTCGGGATCCGTTTATCCCGCCGCGGGATTAGTACAGGTCGCCAACCAACGCGGCATAGGCACCACCTATGTGGGCCCGGAGGAGCCTCTCAACGCCGGCGCCTTCGACGAGATCGTTCTCGGGTCGGCAACAGAAGTACTTCCGCGAATTCTCTGACGCGGCTAGGCAGCAACTCCCGTTTGTTCTTCAGTCCAGAGCTTGTATTCGCGACTGGCTTGCCCGAGGCGATAAGAGGTATTTCTTGTTTCGGCAACTTTCGTCTTCTGATCAAAGCGAACGACCGGTGAGGTGAAGATGAATGCGCCATCCCCAATTGTTGGATGGCTGAACACTTTACCTGCCAACAAGCTCCCAATTCGCAACGCTTGATAGCTGGCAATGTTCGCGCTTTCCACAACCGCCCAATTCTCCAGTCTGGCGCCAGGCTTTTGCTTTGGCATGCTATCGTCCTCTTTTTGTTGGATGCCGACAGGCTAAGCGGCGGTAAACAAAAAGCTTGGGCAATATTTACAGGCTGGAGGGAAAAATCTGCCGATCGGGCAAGAAATGCACGACTAAATAACACACCGGCTGTTTCGAATCGATGTCAGGTTGTCGGTCTATTGCACGCTAAGCCGGTGTTCTACACACCGGTTGTCCGCTAGTAGCCTCGTCGAAGGGTGTTCTTTTGCGTTCGTACGGCACGTAGACGGGCTCCCAAACATTTGCCTGCAGTTCGCGGCTTAAGGCATCTTCGTTGGCCACCTGCGCTTGACCTTCTCGAATCGCCTGTCTTCCCACGGCCAGCCCGATCAGGCGACCGAGCTGGCGCGCTTGTGAAAGTGGCGGAAGCAGGCTCGCTTGCCTGTCCTTCTGGGTAGGTAGGTGACGAACCAACTCCTCAGCGGCGGCCTTGACCATCGCGTCGGTGACGCGCCGTGCCTTCGAGGCAACGATCCCAAGAGCGAGCCCGGGAAATACATAGGAGTTATTGGTCTGGGTGATGGGAACCTGCTTTCCGCCTACATTCACCGGCGCGAACGGGCTACCGGCGCCGATCAGCGCCCGTCCTTCTGTCCAATCCATCAGGTCCTGAGGAGTCGCTTCACTGCGCGATGTCGGGTTCGAAAGCGGGAAGATGACGGGCCGCTCAGAATACTTTGCCATTTCACGCACCACCTGCTGGGTAAAAACACCGGGTTGGCCAGACACCCCGATGAGCACTGAAGGCTTCGCATTGCGGACCACATCGAGCAGGGTGATCTCTCCATTCGCCTGCTTCCAACCTTGCACTTCTTGTTCTTTGCGCGCGTAGGGTAGCTGCTCGGGACGCACCCCTTCGCCATTTTCCGTGACCAGTCCGTATCGATCGATAGCAAAGAAGCGACTGCGCGCTCCCTCTTCCGTGAGACCTCGGTCCTGCATGAACTGGGCCAGCAGGTTGGTGATCCCTAAACCCGCACTTCCGAAGCCCACGATGGCGATCTTCTGTTGCTCGAGTGGCACACCGGTTACGTTGATGGCAGAGAGCAAAGTTGCGGTCGCTACAGCCGCAGTCCCCTGGATGTCATCGTTAAAGGTGCACAGCTGGTCTCTATAGCGGGCCAGAAATCGGGCGGCGTTCGATCCGGCAAAATCCTCCCACTGCAAAAGAACATTTGGCCAGCGTTTTTTTACGCTGTTCACAAAGGCATCTACGAAGGCGTCGTACTCTTCATCGCGAACTCGGTGATGCCTCCATCCGATATAAATTGGATCCTTTAGCCTCTCCTCGTTATCCGTTCCCACGTCGAGCAGGATGGGAAGACAGTTCTCCGGAGGAATGCCGCCAAGCGCGGTGTAAAGGGCCATCTTCCCGATGGGGATACCCATGCCTCCCGCACCTTGATCGCCGAGTCCGAGTATTCTTTCTCCATCGCTGACCACAATGCATTTCACACCGTCATAGCGAGCATGATTCAGAATCTGGTCGATACGGTCTTTATTCGGGTAGCTGAGAAACAAACCTCGCGGCTTTCTCCATATCTCACTAAAGCGCTGGCAGCCCTCCCCCACGGTTGGTGTGTACACCAGAGGCAGCATCTCTTCGATATTGCGCACCAGGAGCGCGTAGAAAAGCGTCTCATTTGTATCCTGCAGGTCGCGAAGAAGGCTGTATCGAGTGAAGGGAGTCGACTCATCGGCGAGAGCCTCCTTGCGGCGCTCAATCTGCTCGTCGAGAGTGCCTACATGCGGCGGTAATAAACCGTGCAGGTAAAATATGTCGCGTTCATGATCGGAGAAGGCTGTTCCTTTGTTGAGACGTGGCGAGTTGATCAGGTTGAATCCGGAAAGAGAAACCTGACAGGTCAGTTCGCTCGAAGTCTGCTCTAATTGCTGTTGCATTTCCGTCCCGTTCAGCTGCCTAGCCTTTACCCGGAGACCCATCTTTGCCGGGCGGGGCGCCAAGCCTGGACTTTCTGGCAAGCCTCATCTTTTTTTCAAATTGTAGTTGTTGCAGCTGGCTCAACGTGATGCCGAGCTTGTCGGCCTGGGCGCGAAGGTCAGCCCAGTCGGTCGTGTGCTCTGCAGGCTTTTCTTGTTCGGGCTCCTGAACCTTGTCGTCTTGCATGACGCTCTATCTTACACTCCGCAGTCGACTTCCCACTTGCGACACCCGCTCCACGTGTTGGATGCGGATTAGATATAAATTAAGGTGCCTGGCCGCCAAACCTCTTTCTTCGGGAAGGAAACTTCTTTACCTATCAAGTAGTTACCGTCCCGTCGAAAGCTCTTTCGATGTGCAGGGCGTGCGGCTGAGGATAGCAATCAGTGACGGTCCCGCCGGCTCAATTCCCGCTTTGGCGCATCGTCTGGCCATCTTCTCCCGTAGGCCCGAAAATAGCAATTTTCGGATTTCGCGATTCGAAAAAGAGGTCTATCCTGTTTTCCTCCCCCCAAACGAGGTGCGCCGTTGACTGAAATCGGCGCAACGGAGCGCCACGTCCTGGTTGCGCAGTGCCTACTGGCCTAGAAGGGCCTGCACACCCCATATCTACTCAAGGCCCAGAATCAGCATCACGTTCTTGAGCGCGACTGCGCAAGAAGTGAGGTGAGGCTATTGACACCCCAACCAAGCCGAAAGTCAATGTCCAGGAGTCTATCGATAACGCGAAAGTCTACTGCAAGCAGAACCCTGGGAGCTTTGTCAGTCTGCGGGATTATAGCGGTGGCATTTACAACCAGAGCTGCTCAGACTTCGCAGCAGAACAACACGCCACCGACCCCACATACAAAATCGGCTCAGATTGACCCGCGCAGCATAGGCCTCGTATTGCTGGCGGCATAAGGGTCTACGGGGCTTTCTTAACTACGGGGAAGGGTGGCGGCTCACATGGGGTCGCCACCCTATCCCACCTCATCGCTTGCCCTCACACAAGCCTTCCCTTGGCCGGCGCCGAGCTCTCCAGCGTGGTCATGCTCCACGGAGGACCGGGTCATTGATGTAAACGTCGGGACGCCCAAATCCGAAATTATCTATACCCAAAGGCACCCAAGGCGGTCCCTTGCCGCATGATTGGATCTGATAGACTTCGTTTCCGATGGGGTGAACACCCGGAATGGGCGCTGTATTTCAAGGCCCGACGCTAAGGGCATGGCGGATGACTGAAACCACGGAAAGCCTGAGTTTTGCTCTTGCAGGCGAGGTGCGCTGCCGTGGTGATTTGGCGGCCCATCTGGTCCGAGTTCAGTGAGGTTACATGCCAAACCCGGTTTTTGATGTGTGTATCGTTGGCTCAGGCGCCGGTGGAGGCACGCTTGCCGGCCATCTGGCTCAACGCGGGGTGAAGGTAGCGCTGGTTGAGGGTGGGCCACCGGTGAATACCCGCACCGACTTCAATACACATGCTCTTCCATTCGATTATCCGAACCGGCATATCCCAACCATGAAACCAGGTAAGCCCGGTTTTGGCTCGGAGCGCGCTCGCGGAGTCGGGGGCAAGACGATGCTCTGGAACGCCGTAGCCCTGCGCTTGAGCCATCGCGATTTCAAGGGGTACACGATCGACGGAGCAGGAGCCGATTGGCCGATCGACTATCCCGACATGGCTCCTTACTATGAACGGATTGAAAGGGAGGTCGGCGTCTGCGGAAACCGCGACGGTCTGGAAGATCTTCCGGACGGAATATTCATGGAGCCGCCGTCACTGAAATTGGGAGATCTTCTGCTGCAGCGCGGTGCGAAGCAATTAGGCATACCCATCATTCACACCCGCAAGGCAACGCTGACCCGGGCAACCCAGGCGCGGCCTGCCTGCCACTACTGCGGTAATTGCATGGCCGGCTGCGATGTGGCAGCAAAGTACAACTCCGCTGACGTACACCTGGCCCCTGCCATGAAGACCGGCCACTTGACCGTCTTCCCTAACTCGATTGTGCGCGAAGTGGCCGTCTCCAATGAAAACCGCGCAACCGGAGTTCGCTATCTTCATCGGGTGACCGGCACAGAAGGCGAAATCCAAGCGCGCTCGGTCGCCGTTGCTTGTGCCTGCATACAAAGCGTAGGGCTGCTGCTGATGTCTGTGTCCCGACTCTATCCGCAAGGGTTAGGAAACTCGAGCGGCCAACTGGGTCGCAACTTCATTCCTCACTTCAACTCCGGGGTGGAAGGGTTTTTGACGGAGATGATCGGCCGCCCGGTGGTGAATGACGAGGGCTTCATTGATCATGCCTACCTGCCCTCCTACATGCATGCGCAAAAAAGAGACTATGCGCGCAGCTTCGGAGTGCAGATTTACACGGGTATACGCCGCACTACCGGATGGGCCAAGGAAGTCCCGGGCTTTGGCGCCGCCTACAAGCAATCTGTCAAGCAACGCTTTCCGGCTTACGCCAGTTTTCAGTGCTTTGGCGAGATGATCCCCAATGACCAGAGCTTTATTGAGCTGGATAAGTCGGTAAAGGATGAGTACGGCTTGTACCCGGTGAAGGCGATCGCAGTGCAACAGGAAAACGAAAGAAAGCTCTACGAGGCGATGACTAAGGCCTCTGTCGAGATCTTGCAGCGGGCCGGCGGAGAAGTGCTCTCTGTTTCCAATTTTGCAGAGCCCACGTTCAACCACCAGCTAGGCGGTTGCCGCATGGGAACTGATCCGCGCACCTCAGTCGTCGATGCGTTTTGCAGAAGTCACGACGTACCTAATCTTTATGTGGTGGACGGCAGCGTTTTCCCGTCCGCTTCGGAAAAGAATCCGACTTTGACCATCATGGCCCTTGCGGCGCGCACCGCCGATCACATCAGTGATCGTTTGCAGAAAGGAGAGATCTGATGAAAAGCCGCCGTGAAGCCCTGAAAATTATTGGAGCCGTCGGTGTGACCTGCGCATTCCCCTTTTCAGCCAACGAACTCTACGGTCAACACATCCATCCATCCGGAGAAGCGGCGGCACAGGAAGCTAAGCCGAACGCGCCGTTTGCGCCGCAGTTCTTCACCCCGGCGGATCTGCTGGTCGTCTCTCGCTTGACGGAACTCATCATTCCACCGACTGATACTCCTGGCGCCGCGGAAGCCGGCGTTCCCCAATATATCGATCTGGTGGTGAAGACAGAACCGAAACTGCAGGGCATCTTTCACGCAGGCTTATCCCGCTTAGACACAATGAGTGAATCCAGGTTTGCCACTAGCGCCTTTCTGCAGTTGAGCGAAGCGCAGCAGGTCGAAATCCTTACTTCGCTGAGTGAAGCCGCCGAACAGAAAGGAGTTCCCAAGGAAAGCGTGACAGGGGACGATGCCGCTTTCTTCACCGCAATCAAAAACCTGACCGCGGATGGCTATTACACCTCTCGCATTGGGTTGCTGCAAGAGCTTGGATATAACGGCGACGCCTATCTTGCGGCGTTCCCTGAATTCAGTATTCCGGAACACTAGAAGACCAGGTAAAAAGAGTACGTTCCATCAAACACTGTTAGCGGAAGGGTAGATTGTGCATGTTTCGTAGCCGGTATTCGACTTTTGTTTTATGCGCCCTGTTGTTTCTGTGCGCGACGGGCCGGTCTGCCAGCCGGCCCGATGAGATCCCTTTTGAAAAACACACCATCGATCTCGGATCGTCGGAAACCGCGGTCTTCGCCGACATCAATCGGGACGGAAAGCTCGATCTGGTCTCGGGCGAGTACTGGTATGAGGCGCCACATTGGACCAAGCACCACTTCCGCGAGCTCGTGTACACCAACAACTACGTCGACGATCTGTCAACGCTCCCTCTCGATGTGGATGGGGACGGCTATGTGGACCTGGTTACCTCAGGATGGTACAGCAAGAAGCTGTCGTGGTGGCGAAACCCCGGGCGCGCGGGCGAGATGTGGAAGGAGCATCCCATCGCGACTGGGTCACCCATCGAGTTTTCTTTTCTGGTTGACCTTGATAACGACGGCAAGGCCAATGAGATTCTGCCCGAGTTCGGAGACGACAAACGTCCTCTTGCCTGGTACGAGCGAGATCATCACGGCGGGATCGTTGAGCACATTGTCAGCGATCACAGCTACGGTCATGGAATTGGAGTGGGCGACGTAAATGGAGACGGCCGCAACGATATCCTTACTCCTAAGGGCTGGCTGGAGGCTCCCCCCGATCCGCGGCAGAACAACTGGAAATTCCATCCCGATTGGAATTTCCAGGATGCCCTGGGCTTTATGTACGTGCGCGACGTGAACGGCGATGGCCGGCCGGATATTATTTCCTCGATGGCGCACGGCTATGGCGTCTTTTGGCTGGAGCACACGAGTGACGGCACATGGGTCAAGCATGTGATTGACGATAGCTGGTCGCAACCCCACGCCATGGTAATTGTGGATTTTCGAAAAACTGGCAATATAGGCTTGCTGACCGGCAAGCGCTACATGGCGCACAACGGGCATGATCCTGGAGCGCGGGAGCCGCTAGGCGTCTATTGGTACGAGCGGATACTCGATCCTGCTTCCCACTCCGTTGATTGGGTGAAGCATGTGATCGATTACGGGGGCCGCACCGGTGGCGGCATCGAGATCGGAGTCGCGGACGTTGATGGAGACGGAGACCTCGACTTCGCGGTGGGTGGCAAGAGCGGACTTTTCTTGTTTGAGAATAAGACGATTACAAAGTAGCGAGCACGCTTTCCGGGGCAAGGCAACGAACACACCCCGCAGCGCAATATCGGTATCCGTCGCGTCAGCCAGCCTCAATTTCTCACGGCCTTGTCAGTAACGAAACACGGGTGCCCCATATCTGCCCGGTTTTGGCAGATGTGGGATTCCACAAACTTCGACCCCAGAGTCTACAGGGTGTAGCTGACCATGGACCTGAAGACCTGTTGCTCGTAGACAATGACCGGTGGACGGCCGTGGAATCCCACATCTGCCAAAACCGGGCAGATATGGGGCACCCGTGTTTCGTTACGGCTTGAGATCTCACTACCGGCCATCGCTTACCCAGGGGGGCCTGTGAGAAATTGGGGCTAGCCCTTGGCGAAACAGTAATACCGGCGAAAGCAGTTGGCACAACGAACTGGATGGAATGCCAGCAATTTGAGCAGGCGATCGAATGATTGATGCTCCGCCTCGGTGAACAACATCGATGTGCAGAGTGGGCACTTTTGACCAAACAAGAGAAGTCCTGAAAACCGGCTGAGCCAGCGTGCACCCGGCGAGGTCTTCGGCCTCTCGGACTTCAACATCTTGCCCTCTGGCAGGCAGAGGGAGCAGCTTGTCGTTGCGATGAGCGGTTCCATCCTTTGATTAAGGTTGATTGCGATCAGGCATGGTCTCAATGGCATCCTCTGAGCAGGACCGATACTGTGCGAGAGCCCCAACAACCTGGTTCACTACACATCACCCAGCTCTAGACTACGCCGCCGGGCATCCCAGGTCTGGTCAAAATAGCTCGCTGTCGATTGAGAGATGCGAGGCTGAGGCTAGACCCGGTATCGCGACCTGGCGTCGCCCTCCTCCCTTTGCTCACGCTCGCTTGCACCATGATTCATTACTGAAGTTTTTCTTGCGACACGAAATCCAATATCTGCCATCCAGCGTACCTGTAATGGGCGACTTAGGCCCAACGCAGGACCTGGCGGTCTCCGCCTAATTCCTAAAGCAAGGACATTCTGAAAAAAGTTAGAACGGCTCGTGTCCGTTGTGTGCTTCTTCGCTTGCGCTGTGGCCAGGCTTTGTTTGCATGACATGGCTGAGCCCAAATTGGCACGGGTGATTGCATCGCTGATCGGGGTCGCACCAAGGAGTTCGTTAGATCGTCCGCCGGCTTTTCAGTTTCGGACCTGTCAGATTGCTTGATCGCAGGGCAGTCAATCATTAACGAAAAATCACCGCACCCAGAGGGAAATCATGGCGAAAAATTTGATCGACGAACTTGTTACCGCATCTCCTAATCGACGCAGTTTCCTAAAGACGATCGGCGCTGCGACCGCGGGCGTGACCGCACTTTCCATGGCTGGACTGACTCCCGCACAAGCCCAGACCACGACCGAAGTAGAGGTCCTGAAATTCGCACTCAATCTCGAATATCTCGAGTCCGAGTTCTATACCTACGCACTTTTTGGCCAAGGTATCGAACTCTTTGGGATCGGTGTGACCGGCGAAGCGAACGGATCCAACCCGACAAGCGGAATGGTCACTTCGGGCGGGAAAAAAGTCAGCTTCACCGACAACAAGGTCCTGACCTATCAAATTGTTGAGCAGATAGGAAGAGACGAGCGCGCCCATGTTTCGCTGCTCCGTTCGGCGCTGGGCTCGCAAGTGATTGCTAAGCCAAACATAAACCTCAATGCGTTGGGTTTCGGCTTCAACTCCCAAGCTGAGTTCCTGCAGCTTTCTCGAATCTTTGAGGACATCGGAGTATCGGCGTACGGCGGCGCCGCCGGTTTGCTCAGCACACCGGCTATCATCACCACCGCAGCACGTATTCTCGCTGCAGAGGCGGAGCACGTTGGCTCGATCCGCACGCAGCTTGCTGCCCTTCATATCTCTACCTCTGCATTGGATCCAGCCGATCTCCTTCCGCCTCCCACCGGCGGCCAGACCCAGGTGCTCTCGATCAATCCCCCTAACGGATTGCCCGCTACCAGAACATATGGAGAGGTCCTCTACCTAGCGTTCGGCGGCAAAGCGAACGCCACCAGCGGCGGGTTCTTCCCCTCCGGCGTCAATGGTTCTCTCACCACGAGCAGCGGGCCTGCAACTGCAGCCAACCTCGCTTAACAGACAAATAGAAGGGATACCGAAGCACGGCTTTTTCGTCCGCACCTTTAGGTGCGGACGAAACGGCCTGCATAATCGGCCTTCTTGCCGGCTTGGCGAAGTCGATCAACGCGCGTCTTGGTCCAGCCCAAGGGCTGCCGGGAGAACCCCCCTGCTCCGATATGTCCACACTTGCTACTCAGCGTCTTCCTCCTAGAGAGATCCAGGCTGCATCCGCGGGCACTTGCGCCGACTCCAATACACAGGACTTGAAGATGGGGAAGCCGCTCATCTAGCGTCCAGTATCGGACGCCGGGCTACGACCGAAAGCGCCGTTTCAGGATCCCGTCTTGTACCCTAAGAGGGGATTTTGCGGCACTCGGAGGCTCACCCAAGCCTCGGTAAGCCGGTCAAAATTCCGCAAGCCGCACCGGTGCAGGAGACAAATTGTTATCCGTTGACGACACTATCCAGTTGATTCGCATAGGCGAACTTCCAGTGAGCACGAACCCATCCCTCCCCGGGGCCACCAGTGTGTGCTCCACGGCATTGGCAGACGAGCCCTGGGTCTTTGACTCGCAGGAGCCCGGTTACGGCCCCGGCGCTTCGATGCACGACTCGTTGCCCGCGGGCTCGCCCCAGCAGGGCTACCTTCCGCGGGAGTATCGCCAATCCTCGAAGAACGATCTGGACCGCCGGATCCGTGCTGCGAAGGCTGCGCTGGGCGACCGCCTCGTCATCCTGGGCCACTTCTACCAGCGCGATGAAGTGATCCAATACGCGGATTTCGTTGGTGACTCCTTCCAACTGGCGAACGCTGCCCGGACTCGCCCCCAAGCCGAGTTCATCGTCTTCTGCGGGGTCCACTTCATGGCCGAGACCGCCGACATGCTCTCGCGCCCGGACCAAGCCGTGGTATTGCCCAACCTCGCCGCGGGCTGCTCCATGGCCGATATGGCTGATCTGGACTCGGTAACCGATTGCTGGGACGAGCTCGAAGAAGTTTTCGGCAACGCAAGCGACGGATCGGGTCGCCAGCCGGTCGTTCCCGTAACCTACATGAACTCCTCGGCAGCCCTCAAGGGTTTCTGCGGCCGGCACGGCGGCATCGTCTGCACCTCGTCGAATGCGACAGAAGTCCTTAAGTGGGCATTAGCTCGTGGCCAGCGTGCCTTGTTCTTCCCCGACCAGCACCTCGGCCGCAATACCGGCAAAGCGATCGGCATCCCGCTCGAGCAAATGCCGCTCTGGGATCCCAACCGCCGGCTCGGCGGCAGCGATGCACAAAGGCTGCAGCATTCCCGAGTCATCCTCTGGCATGGCTTTTGTTCGGTGCACAAGCGCTTTAGCGTGCAACAGATCGCAGCCGCCCGTCAGCGCTTCCCCGAGGTCCGGGTTATCGTGCACCCGGAGTGCCCCATGCCAGTGGTTGATGCAGCCGACGAGTCGGGATCAACGGACTACATTACCAAGGCTATAGCCGCCGCTCCCGCCGGCAGCACGTTCGCTGTCGGAACCGAGATAAACCTCGTACAGCGGCTGGCCAACCAATATCCGCAGCACAAAATCTTCTGTCTCGACTCCGTCGTTTGCCCCTGCTCAACGATGTATCGCATTCATCCCAGCTACATCGCCTGGGTTCTGGAAGCGCTCACCCGCGGCCAGGTGCTCAACCGCATCACGGTGCCTGAGCAGGTCGCCGTCCCTGCACGGGTCGCCCTGGAACGCATGCTAAGCCTCAAGCCTGGGTCCAAAATTGAAAGGCCGGTGGCGGGCGCATGAAAAACATCATTGTCGTTGGCAGCGGCATCGCCGGGCTCATCGCTGCCCTCCAGCTCAGGCGCAAGCACGCCGTTACCTTGGTCACCAAGGCCCGGCTTGAAGACAGCAATACCCGGTTCGCGCAGGGCGGTATTGCCGCTGCAATGTTCTCGGACGACAGTGTGGCCGAACACATTGCCGACACTCTGCGCGCGGGCGCCGGCCTGTGCGATCCGGGCGCTGTTGAAGTGCTCTGCTCTGAAGGCCCAGGCCGCATCCGCGATCTCGTGCGCCTAGGCGTTGCCTTCGATCAACACAACGGAGAGTTGGCCCGCGGGCTCGAAGCCGCCCATAGCCGCGCTCGCGTACTGCACGCCGGCGGCGACTCCACCGGCCTGACCATCGAACTGGCGCTGGCTCGCGCCGTGCGCGCCGCCGGCATCCCGGTCATGGAACATACCTTTGCTTGCGACCTGATCCTACGTAATGAACAGGTCGCAGGTCTCCAAGTCCTCTCAGGCAATGGCGGGCATAGCGATATTGACGCCGAGGCTGTGGTGCTGGCCAGCGGCGGCGCAGGGCAACTCTTTCGCCACACCACAAACCCGGCGGTAGCGACGGGCGATGGCGTCGCGATGGCCCTGCGTGCAGGCGCGCAGCTCGCCGACCTGGAGTTCTATCAGTTCCACCCGACAGCCTTGACAGGGCTGGACACGTTCCTTGTCTCGGAAGCCGTTCGCGGTGATGGGGCGTTGCTCCTGGACGCCAATGGGCGCCGTTTCATGCAGCACATCCACGCCGGTGCCGAGCTCGCCCCGCGCGACGTTGTAGCCCGCGGTATCGCCCGCCAGATGGCCGCGCAAAATGGACAGCCTGTTATGTTGGACGCGACCGGGCTGGGTGCATCTTTCCTCGCCCAACGCTTCCCTACCATCGACGCCGCGTGCCGCGCCCGGGGGCTCGATTGGTCCAAGACACCTATCCCCGTCACACCGGCGGCACATTACTGGATGGGCGGCGTGCGCACCGACATCTGGGGCCGCACTTCTGTCCCTGGCCTGCTTGCTGTCGGCGAAGTCGCCTGCACCGGCGTGCACGGAGCCAATCGTCTCGCTTCCAATTCCCTGCTCGAGAGCCTCGTCTTTGCCTGGAGGTGCGCAGCGTTGCTGCTCAATGAAGATGCCGTCAAAGCAGCTACTGCGCCGTCTTCGCCTTTTACCACCGGACAGCGCGAAGTAACTTCAATGGCGCCGGTTTCACAACACCGCCGAGAGAACAGCAGCGAACCCGTTGACCGGCTAATGCTGCAAAACATGATGTGGAATGCAGTTGGGATCGAACGGTCTGCTTCAGGTCTCGAGGCCTGCGCAAGACAGCTCGATCGTTGGCTCCCGAGCAGCGACACGATACAAGACCTGGAAACTGCCAACCTGCTCGCTCTTGCCCGGGTAATGGTCGCTGCCGCCCTGGCTCGCCGTGAATCGCGGGGCGCTCACTTCCGCGAAGACTTCCCTGAAACATCCGTAGACTTCCAGCACTCCCTGGTTTACGCGCAGACGATCGCGAAGGCCGTCACCAGCGCATGCTGATCAGGCCCAGCCGCGACGCAATTCACCGCCTCGTACGTGTGGCCCTCGAGGAAGACGCACCCTGGGGCGACCTAACCTCGCAGTCGCTCATTCCGGCCTCGGCGCAGGTGACTGCCCGCCTGGTGGCGCGCGAACCCGGCGTTCTCAGCGGAGAAGATGTTTTCACCGCAGCCATGTCACTCACCGACCCCGCCATCAGCACGCGCTTCCATCTGCATGACGGGGAACCTTTCGCCGAAGCGACGGTCCTCGCCACCATTGAAGGACCCGCCCAGGGCGTCCTGCAGGCAGAGCGGGTCGCTCTCAACTTCGTGCAGCGCATGTGCGGCATCGCCACCCAAACCGCGCAATATGTATCAGCCGTTGCAGGGACCCGGGCGCGGATTGTAGACACGCGCAAGACAACGCCGGGGCTCCGGCTTCTCGAACGGTATGCCGTCCGCTGCGGCGGTGGCCACAATCACCGCTACTCACTTTCCGATGCCGTTATGGTCAAGGACAATCATCTTGCGGTCCTGGCTGCCGATGGCGGAGGTAATTTAACGGAAGCTCTGCAGTCCATGCGCGCCCGGCTGCCCCATACCACGCATATCGAAGTAGAAGTGGACCGACCGGAGCAGATCGAAGCAGTCCTCAGCGCGGGCGTCGATACTATCCTGCTGGACAACTTCACCACCGCCCAACTTTCCTTGGCCGTCGCCCACATCGCAGGCCGTGCGCACGTCGAAGCCAGCGGCGGCATCACCCTAGCCCGGATCCGCGAGATAGCCGATACCGGGGTAGACATCATTTCGGTCGGCGCGCTCACCCACAGCACCCGGTCCCTGGATCTCGGGCTCGACATACTACCCAGATAAAGCCGCTGAACGAGCCATCGTAGGCCTTCGCTTACTTTTTCATTTGAAGTGTCGCAACATGGCGCTTTTTATCCAGCCCTGCTTAATGGTAAATGCAGATCCCCAACCGTCTATTGGGTAGTACGTCAAGTTCTGTGGCTCCGCACTCCAAAGGAGGATGCAGGTGAAAGCCGCGATCCTGCTGGTCGGAGAGTACTCGCCTCTCTTGGAAACACGAGCCCTGTTGTTGTCGGACTGGGAGGTGGTCGCAGTAGACGCAAGAGGCGCATCAATGGCTTTAAGGGAACGCTTATACGATCTTCTGATTTTCTGCCAGTCCGTGCCGGACTCCGCGGCGAGAAAGCTACTCGCTCAGGCCACTGAGTTCCATCCAGACATCAAAGTTCTGGCTCTCTCTTACTACGGCGAACAGCGCCGCTTGGGCACAACGACCTTCACGTCTGATATCTACAAGCCGGAGCTGCTTCGCGATGCCGTCGCTCGTTTGCTGAGTGCGGCGTAACCGATCCCTGCGTCACAACCATTGCAAGCGTTTGGTGGACGCGGATGGAATCGAACCATCAACCTGTCGATTAAGAGTCGAATGCTCTGCCAGTTGAGCTACGCGTCCGTGAGGGTAAAAGGCCGAATGTTGAGCAACATTCAGATAGGCCAAGCGCGCGCACTTGAGTCACGCCTAAGAAAAAATATAGCACATAAGGCAGAAGCCCAGTCCCGCAACGGAATCTTGCACGGTGACTGCGAAACGATACGCGGCATAATGCAAAGTTTCGTATCCAACTCGTCGCAAGAATCGCGCAGGCTGGATCACCCACCAGGTTATTGCAAGAATTGTTTGCGACTTAAAACGAGAAGGAAAGTCCGCCCAGAATCGAGCGCTCGTCCTGGGCGAAATAAAGCGTGCTGCCATCACGCGTAAGGAAGGGTCGATAACCCTCAGCCAGCAGATTGCGAACGTCTACTAACGCTTCGGTTCCGTTGGGCAGCAGATGACCACAGTGGATTGGTTGACGGATCAGGAGATTGAGGTATGCGCTCTGCCCGAAGTTGTCGTACACCGCTACGGGGGTTACCGTATTCACAGGCTGCCAACGGTAGGAAGCACGCCAGCCCGTGCCCGTGCGCTCGAACTTGCCGTTGAGAGTCGCCGTAACGGCTTCTGTCCTGCGCTCGGTGAGGCCCTGCACAGCCTCGTCCAACGTGACCGCGGAACCAGGACTATCGAAGGCCAAGGCTTTGCCGCTAGCAAAAGAAAGCGTTGCCCAAGTGGATGAAGTGACCCTTTGCGCGAGAACTGCCCTGAACCCACCGCTCGTGTAACCGGGACCCGTGACGCGAAACACCTGCGCAACCGGATCGTACAGCATATTCCCAAAGGCGAGCTCCTGCTGCGCTACAGAACCGCCTCCGCCGATAACCGGACTATCCACCTGATCCTGGTAGAAAGCCAACATCCCCCGGCGCGACGCAGTATTGTCTTCCAGCCGAAGTTCCTGATGGAGACCGTGCTGGATCCTCAGTTTGCCGTCCTCTTCAGAGAACATGGGCGCCAGCGTGCGCTCGTCGGTGAGCTGCCCGGCGTCCTGCATTTCCGGCGAGGTAGCAAGCCGGTACGATACGACGGCGCCGTCAGAATGCCAGGCAACGTTAACGAAGGGCAGACTGGAGGTGACGCCGGAAGGCCCATGCACCGACTGGACCTCATTGCCCACCTCCATCGATGCGTTGGGACCGAGGTTCACCGCCTCGGCACTGCGCAGCCGGAAAGCGGAGAGTCCTTGGCTTCCTCCAGCGCCTTCCACCACGTTCATCTGTTGTACGCTGGCCACGTTTCGAATTTGCCGTTCCGGACCGAGGGCAAGTTCGTATCCTGCCAGGTACTCCGAGCTGTCCGCCGGTTGCGGGCTCAGATCGGCACGCAAAATCAGATGGCCGCCGGTTGCACTGGAGCGCTCCAACGCAAAGGCGTGATGAGGGCCATCTTCTCCAAACTCTCCCGAGGAACCGTCAACACTGACCCGGGCTGCCAATTGCGGAGCAGATCCATTGTCGTCGCCAGCAAGAACCACCAGCGGACCGTCCTCCAGATAACGCAACAGGGGGCGATTGGCTGAGGAACGCAACGTCCATTTCCAGTCGTCAGCCGGTTCATCCGGTGCCCGGGGCTGGGCTGGGAGCCATTGAACGGCCTCAAAGAGCGTGCTCAGGGTAAGGTTGACGACGAGTTTGCTGCGGGCTCTAAGGTGCAGGCCTTCACGCAGGGTGGGAAGGAATGAATCTCCGGTCGCCTTTACCTGGTAGACTCCGGGCAAAATATGATCAAAGGCATAGCCTCCGCGCATGTTGGTATAGGCCCTGGCAACCACCGTAGCATCGGCGGCCATCAACTCAACCACGGCTCCCATCTGCGGGGTGCCCCGTGCATCGCGCACTACGCCGCTCACCGTTGCAGGGAAAGGCGCCCCCGAGGCAGGCAAGAGACCCGCTACGGTCACCACCATGAGAGCTGCGATTTGGCTATAACTTCTACGCACTCAGTTACGCTACTCACTCAAACGCAGTGCAAGGGCCCAATTCTGCGATCGCCGACGCTATATGCTCTACTCCGGCCACTAAAGTTACTCTTTGCAGCTTACCAGAGCGCTAGTCAACCGTAAACGGGGCCGATTGCGCCACTTGTTGCTTTGATACATGGTCGTCGACCGTAATGGTCACCTGGTACTTGCCCGGCTGCAGGCTGGCTAGGGAGACCGACCTCCGCACCGTTAACTGATCTGAATTGGCGCTGTTGTCTCCCACCGCCGCACTGGTCTCAGACGTATCCAGAATCGCCTTGTTGTTAGCCAGATCCTTGATCTGATACTGGATCGTGGCGGCGTTCTGCTTGCTCTTGTCGTCGATCCCCAGGTTATAGACCTGCATCCAGAAATTGAGCTTCTGGCTACGATGGAAAGAGACGGGCACTCCAGGCCCGGAACTGACCCGCGGCCGGACGTAGGTTCCGGCAATAATGAATTGCCCGGTGCCAATCTGCTTGGTCGGCACCTCCTCCATTTTGTCGGCCAGAATCAGGGACGACGCCGAGAGTTTCTCATCGTCATACTTGGGTACCATGATTCCCTCGGCCCAAGTGCCGATGTGGTCGGGGTTGTTGACGTCCTTGATGGCAATGTCGACGCGGTACCGGCCCGGCTTCAGTGGCAAAGCCCACCAGTGCACGGACGCCTGGTCGAGTGCCTTCCCCAGCAATTCGCTAGGCTCTTCCACTTCCAGAGTCTGTTCGAAAGTCTGCACTACGTGGTCGGTAATGGTAGCGACCCGCCCCAGAACGTTAACCTCTCCCTTGGAAACTCCATCCTTGGTGTTGAAGGTGATATCCCGGTTCTTGATCTGTAAGGTCAAGGGAACGAGCACTATATCGTCGGTGACCTTCACGTAATCGGTGCGGACTTCGAAGGGAAAGAAGGGCCCGCTGAGGAGCTTGTGGTTCACCAGGAACGATTCCAGGTCCTTGAACTTGACTACCGGTGGGGCTTGCAGCTTGGCGAACTGCTCCAGGCGGTCAAACTCCTTGGCCTGATTCGAGCTCGCCATGGGTCCGCCACCCAGGTTTTCCAGGCCGCCGTTGAAGCGATCCTGTCTCTTCGACGTGCCCATCTGTTCGCCCAGGGTCGCGCCCGCGCCTGGTACGTGCAGCAAAGCATCCTTCTCCGATCGGTCAAGGGTCATGTGGTAGTCGCCGCACATGCAGGTATCGACAAACTCGATATCGATGTTCTCGCCGATGCCTTCGATATAGCGGTAGTGCCAGATCTCGAAGGGGAAGGTTGAGGTCTCGCCGCCTCCCTCTTCCATGGGGCGTTCATAGGAGCCGCCACTGGGATGGGATTCAATGCTGTCGGGCTTGCCATACGCGATATAAATATGCCCGCGGTCGGTTTTCCAACCCGGCTTGCCGGCGGCAAAGTGCTCGTTGGCGTAAGCAATCCGGCGATAATTCTCTTCGCGGTATTCGTTCTCAGGTGAGTCGGGGTCGGGGTTGCGCCGCTGCCAGAATTGCTCGATGAAGTTGTCCCGCTCCTCATCATTCGACAAGCTCTTGAAGGCCTTCAGCTCCTGGTCGGTGATGATCCAGCGCACATCCTCATCGACCCACTTCTTGTAGGGCCCCTTCAGCTCGTTCCTCAGTTCTTTCTGTTGCTTGAATTTATCTTTGTCACTCTGTGGCCGGTGTAGCGGGTCCTGCGTGCTCTGGGTATCCGACGCATTCGGCGTGTTGGCCTCGGTTGCAGATTGCGCCAAGAGCATGGGTGGCAGACCCAACGACAAGAACACAAAAAGGGTGAAATGAACCCCTAGAGCGGTTGCGCGATTGGAACAAACCGAAGCGAAGGAGCCTTTCGTGGTTTTCTCTCGAGGAAAACCACCCCTCGCGATATTAATCAGGCCAAAATCATGGTGAACCCGCTTCAGCATAGTTGCGCGATACTCCCCGTACGGCACATCAAGTTTAAGGTTCGGTAACACCGAATTCAAGCGGCGAATGTCATTTCTCCCTTTATCTTGCGGACGATGGGAGTCGCGGGTAACCGGCGTTTGGGGTACCGGATCGGATTTCCGTCGCTTACGCCCAGACCAGGTTTTTCGAGCAGGGTTCGCTGGCTATCCTGCGGCCCAAACCCCGGCAAGACTCGCATCGCAGCTCCTCCTTTGACAGCCAGGCAAGGAAATGGGTAGCTGAACCGTTAAACCGTGAACCTCAGCGGGCCGTTCCACGTATGATGTAGACAAGGGCGGGGATACCGTTCTACCCATGAAACTGAAGAAGATTTTGATCGTCTCAGGTGCGGTCCTGGTAGCAGCCGGGGTCACCACCTTTACCATCGTTCGCGCCCAGTCGGGGTACACCAAGGTACTCACGGCCAAAGTGGTGCGTGAAAACCTGGTCTCCGTTGTCAGCGGTACAGGGCAGATCAAGCCCAAGACCTACGTCAACATCGGCGCCACTTCCTTTGGCAGGATCACTCACCTCTACGTGAAAGAAGGCGACCGGGTAAAGAAGGGGCAGGTCCTGGCCACAGTAGAGAGCGTACAGGCCCAGGCCGGTGTGGTGGCCCAGCAGGCCAGCATTCAGTCGGCCAATACCGACATAGCCTCCTACCTGGCGGCGGAGAAGACGGCCGAAGCGACGGTGGACCACTCCGTCGCCGATCTCAATCAGAAGCTGCTGGATTGGCAGCGGGCCCAGGCGCTGTACAAGGCTGAGCTCATCGCCAAGTCGGAATACGATTCCAAGAAAGCGGCCTACGCCACCGACGTCGCAACCCTGGAACAAAGCAAAGCGGCGCTGGCACAGGCTCGCGCCCAGACGGCGTCAGCCCGGGGTAAGCTGGGCACCGCAGTGGCCACGCTCACCAGCGACAAGGATCTGCTGAACAAGACCGTCAGCACGGCTCCCTTCGATGGCATTGTGACCAATATGCCGGTGCGCGAAGGCGAGACCGTCGTGGTCGGCATTCAGAATGCCGAGGGCAGCACCCTGATGACATTGGCGGATCTCTCCGTCATTACAGCAGAGGTCAAGGTCGATGAGACCGATATCGTGAACGTCGCCATGGGGCAGCCGGTGGACATCACAGTGGACGCCTTGCCGGGCAAGGTCTTCGCGGGAAAGGTGACCGAGGTCGGCGACCAGGCTATTCTGCGCTCTACCGGTATCGCCACCAGCCAAAGCACCACGGGCACCGAAGAGGCGAAGGATTTCAAGGTAGTGGTCACGCTCACCAACCCCTCCCCGGAGCTCCGCCCAGGGCTTTCAGCCACCGCGAAAATCATCACGGCCCGGCGGCAGAATGTGTTGGCGATTCCCATCCAGGCTTTGGCCATGCGGACCGCAGCATCGCTGAAGAGCAACGGCTCGATGCAGACGGTGAACGCTGCGTCGACGGGAGATGGGGTGCTGCCTGGGCAGGATCCCGGCACTCAGGGAGTCTTCGTGCTGCGGTCTCATGACGGCAAGTTGGAATCGCAGTTTGTCCCGGTCTCCACCGGCATCACCGGCTCCACGGACATCGAAGTCACCAGTGGCCTCAAAGCAGGAGATGAAATCGTCATCGGGCCCTACAAAGTCCTGCGCACGCTCAAGAACAATGTCAAATTGAAGCGGGATAATGCGTCCGCAACCGCGGAGACTGAATCGTCTTAAGTGGGCATCTTGATAGGCTGGGCTAAGCACGCAAGCGCAGAGTTTTACCAGTAGCGATTCAGGGAGCGAACGATGGCACTCGAGACCACCCGCGCAACGCAAGCCGGCACGGCCCAGGATGTCGCCCAGGGAGAGGTCATCGTAGTTGAGGATCTGTGGAAGACGTACACCATGGGCCTGGATCAGCAGGTTAACGCGCTGTGCGGCATCTCGCTGCGCATCCGGCACAATGAGTACGTCGCCATCATGGGCCCCTCAGGTTCCGGTAAGTCGACGCTGATGAATCTTATCGGCTGCCTGGACACGCCCACCAAGGGAAAGTATTGGCTGAACGGCCACCTGGTCAGTGAACTGAACGATGACGAGCTGGCGCGCATTCGCAATCGCGAGATCGGTTTTGTTTTCCAGACCTTTAATCTGCTGGCGCGGGCAACCGCTTTGCACAACGTAGAGCTGCCGCTGATCTACAACGGGACTCCTTCCGAGGAGAGAATCGAGCGCGCCAAAGCGGCTTTGCGCTCGGTCAATCTGGAAGCGCGCATGAACCACAAGCCCAACGAATTGTCCGGCGGCCAACGCCAGCGGGTGGCCATCGCGCGCGCACTGGTGAATCGGCCTTCGATTATCCTGGCCGATGAGCCGACGGGCAATCTGGATTCGAAGACCGGCGATGAGATCATGGCTCTGTTCGATGAGCTGCACGGGCGGGGCAACACCATCATCCTGGTCACTCATGAGCCGGACATCGCCGAGTACGCCCATCGCGTGGTCCACATTCGCGATGGAATGATTGCTTCCGATGCTGTTTCCTCGCGCGGGCATGCGGTCAAGGCATAGCTGCAATCAGCTCCGTTCCTTCCTTAGCACATACCGACTCAACTCTTTTTCCGCCCCGCCGATAAAGCGCCTAAGAGCCATCAAGCAACGAGGATGACGGCGGAAGGTGTGGAGCGATGAATCAGACAATGCAACCGGGCCGGGAACCAAGTCGTTGGGCGCCACCGCGGCGGCCGTTAGCCGGCCCGCTGCCCGAGTTGGTGTCGCGATCGCTGGCCATGCGCCGCGTGTGTGAACAGCTGCAGCAGGTCGGCCCGCGCGTCCGGTTGGCCCTGATTGAGGGCGAAGCCGGCACCGGGAAACACCTGCTGGCCAGGCATATCCAGGCGCGCCATGCTTCTCCGGGCATCATGGTTGCGGAAGAGGCGGCAGGCTTGTTTTGCGCCGAGGTCACCCCCCAAAGCGAGCTGCGCCCCGAACCTCTCCGTGCCGCCGTGCGCCGGGCAGCCGACGGCATACTGCTGATCCGCAATATCGACGAATTGGCGGCCGAACCTCAAGGGCAGCTCTTGCGCTATATTCGCTCCTTCGAAACTGCCCTTTCTGCGGAAAAACCGGGGGTCCTTCCCTACCCTTCCCAAGTGATCTGCACCTCCCGCAAACCGCTGCGAACCCAGGTGTTGGCGGGCGGTTTTCTGCCCGAAATCTATTATCGGTTAAACGCCGTCTCCTTCTCGCTGCCCCCTCTGCGCGATCGCAAAGAAGACATTCCGTCGCTGGCGCAAATGTTCATCGATGCTGTCTCCCGCGAGCAGCAGAGGCCCTTGCAGGGGCTCGGTCCGGGTTCACTCCCTATTCTCCTGCGCCACCTGTGGCCAGGGAATGTGCGCGAGCTGGAAAGCGTGATCCGGGCCGCGTGCCTCTCGGGCGAAGGCCAGTGGCTGCGCCCTATCGATCTGGTCATCCTGCCGCTTGAACCACCGGGCCCCAAGGACGGCGAACCCGCCATTCCCGAAAACTACACCCTCGATGGGGTAATCCGGCGGCACATCCTCCAGGTATTGAAGGCTTGCGATGGCAATAAAGCCCGCGCCGCCTCCAAACTCGGAATTAGCAGGTCCACGCTCTACCGCATGCTGGAAACCGACGTCGCGTTGCCCATGGCAACCCCCGAAGTGAAGCAAGACGAGCTCCTCGCATAGCCCCACTTCTTTGGCTAAGAATCCGTTGTGACATGTTCACTTCTGGTGTCTACAGAGGAACGAATATCGAGGTGCGGCTTTTCCTCAAGAAAAGACGCACCTCGCCGCATTTGCCTGGCAGCGTAGAAGTGAAATGGCTTTAACCGGGGCCCCGCGCCACTACGGTCAGGCCACCCGCCCTATTCGCCCGCACGAATTGTCGATACACTGCGCTTAAGGCTGTTTCGCAAGGACTGCGCCCAATTGCGAAACTACCTCGACCCGACCAGCCTCTTGCGAGTTCAGGAATCCGTTTGTTACGAACATCAAAGCTTTTTGCCCTTCGTCTCGTCTTGATCGCTCTCGCCCCCGGCATCCTCTTCGCCGCCCAAAGCACTCCGAGCGCAACGCCGGCTCTCCCTCTCAGCAGCCGCGTGAAAACGCTGAACACCATCTTCTCCGATGTCTGGCAAGATCGCCTCAAGCACGAACCCGAGTTCGCCTCCTCGATTGGCGATAACCGCTACAACGATCAGCTCTCGGATTACTCCGTACAGGCCTATAACGAGTCCCTCGCCCGCGGCCGCGCCTTTCTCGCTCGGCTGGCCGAGGTGGATACGGCCGGCATGTCGGATCAGGAGCAGTTGAGTAAAGAGCTGATGGTGCGCCAGCTGATCGAAGATCAGGAAGAAGCAAGATTCAAGCCCTGGGAGTTGCCGGTCAATCAGTTCTATGGCCTGCAGGTCGATCTGCCCCAGCTCGTACCGCAACTGAGCTTCACTACAGTAAAGGACTACGACGATTACATCTCTCGTCTTAAGAAGGTCCCACTCGCCTTTCAACAGATCACCGACGACATGTCTATCGGCATGGACGACCACCGCGAACCGCCCGCCTACCTGATGGAGAAGGCGCTGGGGGAAGTCAACAACATCGCCAATGAAAAACCGGAGGACAGCCCATTCGCCCTTCCAGTGCAGAAGTTTCCCGCTTCGGTTTCAGCGACCCAGCAGGCCCGCATTAAAGAAGAGGTACTGGCAGCGATCACCCGGCAGGTGGTGCCGGCTTACGTTCGCTTCGGCAAATTTCTGAAGGCGCAATACATCCCCGGCGGCCGCAATGATCCAGGTATATGGGCTCTGCCCGATGGCGAGGCCTATTACCGTTTTTTGGTAAAGCAGAGCACCACCACTGATCTGACCCCGGACCAGATTCACCAGATCGGCATCAACCAGGTGAAGGAGGACGAAGAGCAGTTGCTGGCCATTGCTAAAAAGCTGGGGTTTGCCGACATCAAGGCGCTCCAGAACGCGGCCGAGAAAAACCCCAAATTCTACCCCACCAGCAAAGAGCAGCTTCTGGACGCTTATCGTGGATATCTTGACCGCATGCGTCCCAAGCTTCCCCTGCTCTTTGGGCGTTTGCCGAAAGCGCCGCTGGTGGTCATGCCGGTGCCGGATTATGCAGAAAAGGATCAAGCGGCGGCCTACTACGAGCATGGCACTCCGGACGGCTCCCGGCCGGGCACGGTCTTCGTCAACACCTACAAATTCGCCACCCGGCCTCTCTACTCGGTGGAGTCCATCGCTTATCACGAAGGCCTGCCCGGGCATCATCTGCAGATCTCGATCGCTCAGGAGCTCACCGGTCTTCCCGAGTTTCGCAAATATACCTACTACACCGCGTACACCGAGGGTTGGGGACTCTACGCCGAGCGGCTGGGCAAGGAGATCGGCTTCTACCAGGATCCCTACAACGATTATGGGCGTCTGGAAGCGGATATCTGGCGTGCGATCCGCCTGGTAGTCGATACCGGCGTCCACTCACAGCATTGGACGCGCCAGCAAATGGTTGACTACTTCCACCAGCATTCGGCCGTGCCCGAGACCGATGTACAAGCCGAAGTGGATCGCTACATTGCCATGCCGGCGCAGGCTCTGGGCTACAAAGTAGGGCAAATCGCGCTGCTCTCGCTTAAGTCCAAAGCGCAACAGGCGCTGGGGGATCGGTTTGACATCCGCGCCTTCCACGATCAGGTGCTTGATTCGGGCGCGCTGCCTCTCGATCTACTGGAACAGCGCATTGATACCTGGATCGCGGCTCAGCAGAAGACACAGAAATAAGTAAGGAGATTCGATGGGCGCTTATACAGCCAATCAACCGCTTGCCGGCCTCCGCGTTGCCATACTCGGAGCGGGAAAAATGGGGGGGATCTTGCTCCAGGCCTTCCTCAAGTCCAAGGTGCTGGAGCCGGAGCAGATTTTGGCCACCGTGGAGCACGTAGAGCGCGCCGGGCAGCTCTCCGCGCAGTGGGGGGTCGATGTATCCACGAACAATGTGGCGGCCGCAGAGGCAGCGGACCTGATCCTGATCGGCCTTAAGCCCGCCACCGTTCCCGAGGTCATCCGGCAGATTCGTCCCGTGCTCACGCCGCAAAAGCTACTGATCTCGATTGCTGCCTCGGTACGGACGACGGCGATCGAGCATGCTGCGGATATGGAAATTGGCGTGGTCCGAGCCATGCCGAACACGCCCTCCATGCTGGGAGCGGGCATCGCCGCCCTGAGCCGTGGGCGTCATGCGACCCAGGAGCAGCTGGACCTCGCTGCCCTGCTCTTCGCTACCGTCGGCCGGACCGTGATGGTGGAAGAGAAGCACCTGGACGCTGTGACCGGCCTTTCTGGCTGCGGGCCGGCGTTCATCTACATCATCCTGGAATCGTTGGCGGAAGCCGGGGTCAAGGTCGGCCTACCGCGTGATATTGCCACCCTGCTGGCGGCTCAGACCACCTTCGGGGCGGCCAAGATGGTGCTCGAAACCGGCTACCACCCGGCATTGCTTAAGGACGCCGTGACCACGCCGGCAGGCTGCACCATCGATGGCATCCTGGAACTGGAAGAGGGCGGCCTGCGCGTGACCCTGATCAAAGCCGTGATGCGCGCCACCCAGCGCGCCAAGGAACTGGCCGGGTAAGATAAGCCAAGAGGTTCTGATGAGCTCCGCTCAGGCGATTCCAGCTGCGGCCGGAAAGAGATCCCGCACCTCGACTCTGTTGCCTCGCTTTGCCTGGGGGGTGCTGGCCTACAACGTAGTCGTGATCCTTTGGGGCGCCGTGGTCCGCGCAACCAGTTCCGGCGCCGGCTGCGGCGCTCATTGGCCGCTTTGCAACGGAGTCGTGTTGCAAAGCAATCCGCGCCTGGCAACTCTGATCGAGCTTGCTCATCGAGTAAGCAGCGGCCTTACACTCCCCCTGGTTTTGCTGCTCCTGTTATGGACCTTTCGCTCCACAGTTTCGGGCCATCTCGCACGCATAGCCGCCATCGCTGCGACCGTGTTCACCTTCAACGAGGCCCTGCTGGGAGCATTGCTAGTCCTGTTGCGCCTCACGGCAGACAACCGTTCGCCGGCGCGCGCGGTTTACCTTTCTCTGCATCTGGCCAATACTCTGCTACTTCTGGGCGCACTCACGCTGGCGGCGCATTTCTTATCTCGCGATAAAGCGTTCACCCGGCGCACGATACGCTTCACGCAAATGCCGCTCGCGATCACCGGACTAGGCGCAACCCTGGTACTGGGAGTGACTGGGACCCTGGCGGCGCTCAGCGATACGCTCTTTCCCGCAACCTCGCTCAGCGCTGCCTTTGCGCAAGACTTCTCCGCCAGCGGCGGTTGGCTGCTACGCCTGCGCATTCTTCACCCTCTGACGGCGGTGATTGCCGGGCTTTTCATCTGCTGGTTGCTGCTGCGTAGCTTCGGGCGACCGTCGGAGCGCAAGCTGGCTCTGCTGGTGCTCTGCTTGTTGGTACTCCAGTTTGGACTTGGCCTCGCGGATGTAACGTTGCTGGCTCCGGTGTGGATGCAGATCCTCCATCTGCTGGGGGCGGACCTTCTATGGATCGCCCTGGTTATGCTCGCCGCCAGGGTCTGCATCCTGAACAAGGCTCAGGCGATTGGCTGATTTTTCCCTGTGCGTGCATAATTCCCCACGAGGCCGCCCGGTGCCTTGATTCATGACAAAGATGCACGCTCATTGCGCATTTCTCGTGGTGCTGGCGCTGCTGACCAGCTATTCACACATTTCAGGACAGGCTACGCAATATCCCGGTGTACAGCCCCTACTTTTGGGCGCGGCATGGTATCCGGAGCAGTGGCCGGAGTCGCAGTGGGATCAGGATCTGGATCGCATGGCCGCTTGCCACATTCACCTGGTGCGGATGGGCGAGTTCGCCTGGAGCACCATGGAACCCCAGGAGGGCAAGTACGACTTCACTTGGCTCGACCACGCCATCGAGAAGGCAGCCAAACATCATATCGTCGTTGTCCTGGGCACTCCGACTGCTGCTCCTCCCGCGTGGCTCACCAGCAAATATCCAGAGACTTTGCGGGTGGATGAAGACGGCAAGCGCGCCGAGCACGGGAACCGCGCGCAGTTCTCATTTTCCGACGGCAAGTATCGCGTTCTAGCCCACGGCATAGCCGAGCAGATGGCGACCCGCTATGGACACAACCCCAACGTCGTGGGCTGGCAACTCGATAATGAGTACGGCAATGCTGATTTTGGGCCCTCGGCGCAAACCCAGTTCCACGCCTGGCTCAAGAAAAAGTACGGAACTATTGCCGAGCTGAACCGGCTTTGGACGACAACCTATTGGAGCCAGACATACGATAATTTCGACCAGATTCCGGTGCGGGCCAGCGAAGAGAATCCCGCGCTGGAGCTGGACTGGAAGCATTTCGTCAGTGACACGTGGAAGAGCTACTCCCAAAACCAGATCGACGCCATCCGTCCGCATGCTGATCCCCGGCAGTTCATCACCACCAACACGATGGGCTGGTTCGATGGTTTTGACCATTACATCGTCTACAGCAATCTCGACATCGCCGCCTGGGACGACTACGTCGCGCAACCGGTTTACAACCCCGCGCTCAATGGCGCCACTCACGATCTGGATCGCGGATTCAAACACAAGAACTTCTGGGTCATGGAGACCGAACCGGCTTTCGTGAACTGGAGAGCGACGAATAATCCTCTGGATCGGGGGCAGGTTCGTGAGATGGCCTGGCAGGCCGTGGGTCACGGGGCCGATGCGGTCGAGTACTGGCAGTGGCGAGCCGCGCTCAATGGTCAGGAGCAATATCACGGCACGCTGGTCGGCAGCGATGGATTGCCTGTGCCCGTCTATGCCGAGATCCAACAGATCGGAACGGAATTCGAAAAGGCAGGTCCGGCTCTTTCCGGCACCACTCCCCATTCGTCGGCGGCCATCCTGGAAAACTATGACAGCCGCTGGGCGATCGATTTTCAGCGCCACGCCGCCGCCTTCGACCCGGTGAAAGAGCTGCTGAGCTTTTACCGGCCGCTGCGTCTGATGACCCAGGCAGTAGACATCGTCGCGCCCGACGCGCCGCTCGATGAGTACAAGCTGGTGGAAGCACCGGCGCTGAATCTTCTACCGGAGGCGGTCGCGCAACACCTGATCGACTATGTGAACCACGGCGGCAATCTGGTCCTCGGCCCGCGCAGTGGCATGAAAGACAGCTACAACGCTCTCTATCCCAACCGTCAGCCAGGACCGTTGGCCGGGCTGCTGGGCGCCCAGGTCGAGGAGTTCTATGCGCTGGAGAAGCAAGTACCCATTAGCGGAGAGATCGGATCGGGTTCGGCCAGCGTCTGGGCAGAGATACTTAAACCCAGCGGTGCAGAGACTGAGGTGCTGATGCGCTATGGGGCCAGTAACGGATGGCTCGATGGGCAACCCGCTGTGGTCAACCGCAAGGTAGGCAAAGGCAGCATCACTTATGTGGGCGCCTGGCTCGACGATGCATTGATGAGCAAGCTGACGGCGTCCTGGATTCAGATGAGCCAGATTCAGCCCATTCTCCCCAACGTTCCTGAGGAGGTTGAGGTTTGCCGGCGGAGCGGGAGCGGAAGATCGGTCGTGATCGTGATCAATCACTCTCCCAGCAGCCAGTCGATCGCGCTCCCATCTGCTATGAAGGACCTGTTGTCGAATGATGCAGCTCCGGCTTCCCAACTGACCTTACCTGCGCACGGAGTCGCAGTGCTGGAATAGCCCTGGAACCCATGGGCTCCGCAGCAGAAGACGGGTGCCCATATCTCGCTCGTTTTTCGCGAGATATGGGATACCGCGAACCTTGATTTAGTTTGCCAATAGGGTGGGAAAGTTGCCGGTACAGCGCCGTGGTATCCCACATCTCGCGAAAAACGAGCGAGATATGGGGCACCCGCCGGTCTCCTGAGGGGTCAGATCTTGAAGGAGGTTGCTTTTTAGAAACTGTAATAGTTTCCTATCGGCCGACCTTGGTCGTCCGTAAATCTGCTAGCCTGTTTTGCGGCCGCGCGCGGGCTTGCTTTCTGTAACCGCGGCGGATTTCGGGGCTTTCTTCTTGGCGGGTTCGACCAAGGTGGGAGCGGCCGCGGCGGCAGGGGCGCCACGCTCGGCAATGCTCTTCTTGAGCGCCTCCATCAGGTCGATGACGGGAGCCAATTTTGGCTTTTGCGGCTGCCCGGCAACCACCTGCCCGGCTCGCTTGGTTTCGATCAGCGCCAAGACCCGGTCCTGATACTCGTCCTTGTACTGCTCCGGCGCAAACCCTGCAGTCAACTGCTTAATAAATTGCTCAGCAAGCTCTATTTCAGGCTTCTGCAGGGCCAGGTTTTCGGTCTTGCCATATTCGGCAACTTCCCGAACCTCAGAGGCAAAGTAAAGCGTGTGCAGCACGATGCCATTGTGGTACGGGCGCATCAGGACGATCTGCTCCCGCTGGTTGAGCGTGACCTTGGCGATCGCGGCGACATTGAGCTTTTCCATCGCCTGCAGCAACAATACATAGGCGCGCCGGCCCGGATCCTCGGGGGCCGAATAGTACGACGACTCGAAATAGATCGGGTCAACCTCGCTGAGGCTGACAAACTGCGTAATCTCCATGGCCTCCGACGACTCGGCCTGCAGTGTCTTGAGCTCGTCGCTGCTCACCAGCACATAGGCATCGCGGTCAACCTGGTACCCCTTGGCAAGCTCGCTGCGCTCGACCACCCGATTGCAGGTAGGACAAAAGATCTGCTGCTTGATGCGGGAGCCACAAACTTCGTGGATCTGGTTGAAACTGACGTGTTCTTCGCGCGCGGCTGCGTAGAGCCGCACCGGCACCGAGACCAGGCCAAACGAGATGTAGCCCTTCCAGACTGTCGATGCCATGGCTCCTCCGAGGGGATAAGATACCTTTCCGGCGGCGATGCGAGCAACGAAAAAAGTGCAATCGTGACTGCAAAGACAATATTGCTTAGCGCACCATCTCCTGTGCAGTGTTCTTCGCGGCCGCCTGGTGAATCCGGCGCAGGATGGTGGAAGCCACGTAGGCCGCGCCGAATCCGTTATCGATATTGACCACGGTTACGTTGGGCGAGCAGGAGTTCAACATGCCCAATAGGGCCGCGATCCCGCCAAAGGACGCGCCGTAACCCACGCTCGTGGGTACGGCAATGACCGGCGCTCCTACCATGCCCCCCACTACGCTGGGCAGCGCGCCTTCCATCCCCGCGCAGACAATCACCACCTCGGCCTCTCCCAGCACCTCGCGGTGCGCCAGCAGCCGATGCAGGCCGGCGACTCCCACATCGTAGATCCGCCGCACCTCGGCCCCCATCACCTCGGCCGTCACCGCCGCCTCCTCAGCTACCGGCAGATCGCTGGTTCCGGCACACAGTACGGCGAGCGAACCCCAGCCGCTCGCGCCCGGCAGTGTCTGCCGCAGGGCAACAATGCGAGCCACGGAGTGATATTGCGCCTCCGGCACGAGGGCTTTCACGGCAGCAAAGGCAGCCTCATCGGCGCGGGTCGCCAGCACATCTCCACCCATAGCGGCCATGCGAAAAAAGATCTCTCCCACCTGCGCGGCTGTCTTGCCGGCTGCGTAGATGACCTCCGGCAGCCCGGTCCGCAGGCGGCGGTGGTGGTCGATCTTGGCGAAGCCTGCTTCCTCGTAGGGCAACTTGGCCAGGCGCTCCATGGCCTCCTCCGGGCGCAGTTCTCCATCGCGCACGCACTGCAGCATTGCCAGGATCGTATCTCCGGTCATGATCGCGCTCCCGCCGGTTGCCGCGTACGCCACGCCGCCATGGCCGCCTGCATCACCGTCTTGAGGGGCACATCGAAGGCTGCCGCAGCACTTCGGCAATCCTCAAACTCCGGCGCCGCGTTCCATTCTGCTCCCTGCCAGGAGCCGGTCTTGATATGAATCACCCCAAAATCCGTCTCCACCGGTGTGACCTCCCGGGCCAGGACGACGCGATTCTCCTCCCGCACCCGGATGCCCAGCGTGGTCGTTTCCCTGAAGATCAGCTGCTGCAGATCGGTCGCATCGCCGGGCTTGCACAATACGGTAAGCAACGTTCCCAATCGTCCCTTTTTCATGGTCACGGCGGAAGTCATCACGTCCAGGGCGCCCCGCTCCATGGCCAACTGTGCGGTGTGGGCCAGCACCTGGGGACTTGAATCGTCCACGGCACACTCCAGCACGGTCACCTTGTCCTCGATGAACGACTGCGCCGCGGCGATCTCACCAATGATCACACGCACCACGTTGGGGAATCGTTCCGGGTTCCGCGTACCTGCTCCGTAGCCGATCGCCTGGGTCCGCATCACGGGGGTGGCGTCGAACCGGCAGTCCAGGGCACGCAGCAAGGCCGCGCCGGTCGGGGTGACCAGTTCCATCTGCACGTGCGCTGAATAGGTTGGCAGGTTCTTGAGCAACTCCGCCGTGGCCGGGGCGGGTACCGGAAAGCGCCCATGGGCGCAGTTAACAAAGCCGCTTCCCACATTCACCGGGGAGCAATACCACCCCTCCAGATCCAGGGCATCCGCGGCTGCGGCACAGCAGGCAATATCGACGATGGCATCGACCGCGCCCACTTCGTGGAAGTGAACCTCTTCCGCAGGAATGCCGTGGATGCGGCCCTCGGCCTCGGCCAGTAAAACAAACGCAGTCAGGCTGAGGTTAAGGGCGCGCTGGGACAGGTCGGCACCCATAAGCAGGCCGCGAATCTCGGGGAGACCGCGCCCGTGGTCGTGTTTTGCGCCCTCGTGCTTGTGGGGGTCGTCGTGGCTGTGTTCATGGCCATGGTCGTGATGATGATGGTGTCCGTGGCCGTGCTCTACCACCTGCCCCTGCTTTTCCTCCTCTTGGACCGGTCCAGAAGGGGCGGCGGGCTCATGCACTTGTCCGTTCACCATCACATCGATCTTGGTTGCTTGAATGCCGCTGCGGCTCACCCTGGTAACGCGTAATTCCGCTCCCAACGCCAGCGAAGCCGCAGTGCGCCGCAGTAATTCGATGGGTGCGCCTGCGTCGACCAGGGCGCCCATCAGCATATCTCCGCTGATGCCGGCAAAGCATTCCAGGTATCCGATCTTATTTTGCAAAACCGGTCAACACCTCGATGGGCAGCACCTCGTTCATCGACCCGGAGCGATATCCTTCGCAATCGAGCGAGACGTACCGGAATCCGGCAGCGCGAACCACGGCGGCCATGGCCTTCAATTTCCCTACCTGGAGGATGGCGGCCATCTCCTCCTCGGCGATCTCGATGCGCGCAATCGAGCCGTGATGGCGGACGCGAAACCGCTTGAGCCCCAGAGCGCGCAGCGCATCCTCAGCCTGTTCGATCATGCGCAACGATTCCGGTGTCACCCGCCGGCCGTACTCCATGCGCGAGGAGAGGCACGCCGAAGCGGGCTTGTCCCAAACCCGCAGTTGCGCCTGCTGGGCCAGCGCGCGGACATCGGCTTTGCTCAGACCTGCCTCGGCTAACGGGGCGGCAACGCGATGCTGTGCTGCTGCTTTATGGCCGGGACGGAAATCCTGACCATCGTCCAGGTTCAACCCGTAGGCCAAAGCTTCAAATCCGGTACGCTCCAACTCCTGCTCCAACACGCTAAAGAGCTCGTCCTTACAGTGGAAGCAGCGGTCGGGCCCATTCACTGCGTATTCTTCCCGCTCCAACTCGTGGGTTTTGATCGAGCGCAAAGGAATTCCGTGCTCCAGGGCAAAATCCTGGGCGTCGCTATATTGCGAGCGTGCCAGGCTGGCAGAGTCAGCGATTACCGCCAGCATCTGCTGCCCCAGCGCAATATGGGCCGCGTATGCCAGGTAAGCCGAATCGACCCCACCGGAGTAGGCAACAATGACGCTACCCAGCGAACGCAACCGTGCTTGCAGAGCCCGTTCCTTATCCTTGAGGCTCATGCTCTGCCCGGGGTTGTCTCTGGTGCCGATTTGCTGGTTCATTCCTGAGTGCACTCCCGGTCACAACGCAGAAGTCCGCAGTCCACGGAGGTAAGATGATCGATTACGGGGTCGTCGAAAGCTTGGACATTATTTCCAAGTAAACTGGATAATGATGTCGTTCTTCGCGCTCAAGTCTCCCCTAACCGCCCACGACCGTATCGAACGGCGCCGTCTGATCTTCGCAGATACTCTGTCTCTGGTCACTCTGTTCGCGATCACGGCGTTGTTGGCGGTGCTGACCAATTACCTCTACCAATCTTACGCCTCCCATCAGGTCGAGTTGGCCAACCGCTGGCTGGAACGTGGCGAACAGGCCATGCGCGATGGCAAGCCCCAGGCGGCAATTGACGCCCTTAGCTCCGCGCTGGCGTTTGCCCCCAGCGACCGCAACACAGAAATTAAACTTGCCGAGGCTCTGGCATCCGCGGGCCGCCTCCAGGAAGCTGCCGTTTACTTTAATGCGCTGCTCGAAAGCCAGCAAGGCAGCGGATTAATCAATCTGCAACTCGCCCGCCTGGCAGCTCGCCAGCACAACGTCAACCAGGCCATCGAGGACTATCAGAGGGCAATCTACGGGAATTGGGAGGGCGACGGCTATGTGCGCCGCCGGGACGTGCGCTTTGAGCTGATCAACTATCTCATTGCCCACCAGCTCCTGGACCGGGCCCGCAGCGAGCTGTTGGTCGCCTCCGGGAATGCCCCGCAGGACGACATCAGTATTCAGTTGGACATTGCCCGAATGATGGAGCAGGCGCAGGATCCGAGCGACGCCTTGCACCTCTATAAGACGATCCTCCACCGTCACCCGTCGCTGCACGAAGCCCTTGAGGGTGCGGGACGCACCGCCTTCCAAATAGGCCATTACTTGGAGGCAAAACGCTACCTTACACGTGCCCTGGAGGGCCCAGGGGTTGACCAGGAACCTAAAGCCGGCCTGGAAGAAAGTCGTGATCGTCTGGGCCAAACGACCCGCTTGCTACTCCTCTACCCCTCTCAGCGACTAAGCCCGAGTGAGCGTAGCAACCGCATCCTCACCGATCGGACGATTGCCATGGCACGCTTGGCACAGTGTATGCAAGCCAAGCCTCAGCCGCCGGCTAATAACCCCGCGGCTGCCAGCGCTCCGCCACCGGCAGCCGCATCCAAGACTTCCAATCCGCTGCAAAGTCTGGAATCCCATTTCGGCCGCCATCCAACCACTCCCACACCAAACCAGACCGCGGCCCCTGCTCCGGTTGATCCTTTGCAGGCGCTTAGCGAGCGGTGGCAACAGTCGCCCGCCAAAATCACGGCGCGCCAACTCGAAGACGATCCCGACCTAGCCCAAAGCCAAATTCAACTCATCTATGACACTGAGCTGGTTACGCAACAGCTCTGCGGGCCGCCCACGGGTGATGACGCCCTATTACTGAAGATTGCCCAATCGCCTGACCAGGTGGAGGAAGAATGAGCACGGCCACAGAAGCGCCCGGCGTAGACCCAGCTCCGCCAAATCCGGATTCAGGAGTCGACCCGGTTGCGGTTGCGGAGGAGAGGCGTTATCGGCCTAACCCGGCAGATTTTCACCGGTTGGCTCCCAATCGCGACGAGCGGCTCTTCCTGGTTCTTTCCATCTTTATTGGGGTCATCTCCGGCCTCCTGGTGGTTTGTTTCCGCGTCGCCATCAACTGGATCCAGGTGCTTACCCTCGGGTCATCGCCACACCCAGGGCAGCTGCGGCTGTTTTTTGTGCCCATGGGTGTGGGCCTTCTGGTGGCCGTATTAGTCCAGCTGGTTTTCCCCGGCGCGCGGGGCAGTGGCATCAACCAGACCAAGGCAGCGCTCTACATCTACAACGGCTATATCTCCTTCAAGACAGTCATCGGGAAATTCATCACTTCGGGGCTCGCCATCGGCGGTGGATTCTCGCTCGGTCCTGAGGATCCTTCGCTGCAAATCGGGGCCGGCGTGGCCTCCATGGTCAGCCGCCGCCTCAACCTCTCGCGTGAGCGGCTGCGCATGTTTGCGCCCATCGGTGCAGCTGCGGGCCTGGCGGCCGCATTCAACGCGCCTATCTCGGCCATTCTGTTCGTAGTCGAAGAGGTGATCGGACGGTGGAGCGCGGCCGTGCTCGGCTCCATCGTGTTGGCCGCGATCTCCAGTGTGGTCGTCGCACGCGCGTTCTGGGGCGCGGAGCCGATGTTTCGCATTCCCTCTGTGACGCTGAAGGGTCCGCAGGAGCTTTTTGCCTACGCAGTTTTGGGAGTGGCGGGTGGCATCGCGTCGCTTATTTTCTCCAAGGCACTGGGCTACTGCCGCCCGCGGCTTCGCCAGCTTCCCCGGTGGACGTGGTATATCCAGCCACCCATCGCCGGCCTGGTCGTGGGCGCAATTGCTTATTTTGGCGCTCCTCAGGTGATGGGACCTGGGTATAACGTCATCGACCAGGCCATGCACGGCCAGTTCACCTGGAAGTTTCTTCTTGCCCTGGCGCTGCTCAAGATTCTCGCCACGACCATCTCGTTCTCCAGCGGCACGCCAGGCGGAATGTTCGCACCTACTCTTTTTATCGGAGCGATGCTGGGGGCATCGATCGGAACCTTCGAGAAGATATTCTTCCCCACCTTTCCCATCTCGGTCGGTTCGTATGCGCTGGTGGGCATGGGGGTTCTGTTTGCAGCGTTCTTACGCGTGCCACTGACCTCCGTTTTCATGGTTCTCGAAGTCAGCCAAAACTACTCCATTGTGCTTCCCGTGATTCTCGCCAACACCATTGCCTACCTGGTCTCGCGCAGTCTGCAGCCGTATCCCATCTTTGAGACGTTCACCCATCAGGATGGCCTGGACCTGCCATCCATGGAAGAGCAGCGCGAGGAGAGCGTTCTGCATCTGGAGGATGCCTTGCACCCGGTGAACGTTCCTATCTTTCCCGGGACTGCAACCCTGCAGGAGATCTCAGCCCAGTTGGCTGTCGCCGACGCGCCGATATTGGTGGTAAAGCTTAACGATGGCTCCTGGTACTCCATGAATCGTAACGAGTACACCTCGGCTGCAGCGACACAGACCCCGGATACGCCCGTGCAACGCACCCTCAAGCCGGATCGGGTGCCGCTCCTCTTCCCTGACATGCCGCTGGATAGCGCGATTCCCTACCTCGCCCGCTGGCCCGTTCTCCCTATTCAGAATCGGGCCAGCAAGGGCACCCTCGAGGGCATCGTGTCGCTGGACGATGTGTTGAGCCGATACCAGCAGCAATAAGTGAAGCGGCGAAACGGGTTGAGATGGGTTGAAAGTAGAAGAGAAACCGCAGGTCTCTCCACTCCGCTGCGCTCCGGTCGAGATGACAATTCATCTTGTGCAATAAATTTGTCATCTGGAGTTGCGGTTTCTCTTCTCGCCCGGAACGCGACCGTCACCATCGCGCTGCTCACCGCCGCGGTGCTTCTGGTCCATGGATACCACCCGCTGGCGGATGACGGGGCTGTCTACGTAGCCGGCATTGAGAAGCTGGCAGATCCGAGCCTCTACCAGGCGGATGCGGTTTTCGCCTTGTCGCCCACACATCTCTCCATCTTTGCCCACGTTCTCGCGGCGCTGCTTCGCTGGAGTCATGTTTCCCTGTCCGTCCTGCTTCTGGCCTGCCAGGTGGCTTCCATCTTTCTCTTTCTTCTCGGCTCGTGGAAGGTGGCGGCACGAATCTTTCCCGATCACAACGCGTGCTGGGGAGCGGTGTTGCTTGCTGCCTGCTGCTTTACCCTGCCGGTCGCCGGCACATCGCTTTCCATCATGGATCCCTACGTGACGGCGCGCTCCTTTTCTACGCCCCTCATGCTCTTCGCGCTGGCGGCCGTTCTCGACCAACAGTGGTTGGCTTGCGCACTATGGCTCGGGTTGGCCGCGCTGCTGCATCCCTTGATGGCTTGCTATGCAGCGATCACCCTGCTCACGTTCGCGCTTACCCAGCGCCGCATGTGGCGCTCCCTAGGTCTGCTTGCTGGGTTGGGATGGTTGGTGTGCGCCGTCATTTTCGCGGTCACGCACCATGCGGACCCCAGCCTTGCTTACAACCGCGCGGCCCTCAGCCGCTCCTATTTTTTTCTTTCCAGCTGGCGATGGTTTGAGTATCCGGGTTTGCTGATGCCGCTGCTCCTGCTGGGCATTGCCGGCGCGCGTAGCAGGGGGCCGTGGGCCGCACGCGCGCTGGCCATCGCCGCAACTATCCTCGGCAGTTGCGCGCTGCTCGCGTCCATCTGTTTTGTGCATCGCAGCGGAAGCCTGCTGCTGGCGCGGCTGCAGGTGTTGCGCGCCTTCCACTTCGTCTACATCGCCGGCGTCCTGCTGGCCGGAGGCATGTTGGGAACGCTGGCACAAAGGCACAAACGCGTCATCGCTGCGCTCTACCTGGCGCTTCTGCTCACCATGTTTGGCGCCCAGATGCTTGTCTATCCAGCCTCGAACCACGTGGAATGGCCTTGGCTGACGCCACGCAACCCCTGGCAGCAGGCCTTCTTGTGGATTCGCGCCAACACCCCTGAGGGTGCGATCTTCGCCCTGGATAACGACTACATCGAATGGCCGGGCGAGGATGCCCAGGGCTTTCGCGCAACCGCGGAGAGAAGCGCCGTCGCCGACTATTTCAAAGACGGCGGCATCGCCAGCAATTTTCGTCAGGCCGCTATTCCCTGGTGGCAAGGGTCGCAGGCCACAGCTCAGCTCAATAGCGCCAGCGATGAACAGCGCTTGGCCCGGCTCACGCCGCTCGGTGTCGATTGGATCGTCCTGCCGGCGCAGGCAAACACCAGCTTCCCATGCCCATTTGCCAACCCCAAGGTGCGGGTCTGCAGGATGCCTGGAGCTTTGCTTCACCGCATAGAAGGCGCAAAATAACACTGGAGCCGTCACCGCGGAGGAGCAGCAAGTCGATGTTGACGTTGTATCAGAGACTTATTTTCGGTTACGTGCTGCTGCTGTCTCTTCTGCTTGCCATCGGCCTGCATGATTCTCTGTCCCTTCACCAGGCGGCTGCGCTTGACCACCAGCCGTCAGTCTCCGCCGCGGCCGCAGCGCAGGCACGTGCTGCTCTGGCTCACCGGGCCACCGCCATCACCACCTTCTCCATCCTGAGCGGCGTTCTGATCACCATCGGTTTCCTGGTCTCCATCATTCGTCCCATCCGCCGCACCGCCGCTGCCGCACGCCGCATCGGACAGGGGGAATTGCAACAACGCATCGAGTGGCGAACCCACGATGACCTGGGCACGATTGCTACCGAGCTCAACCGCATGGCGGTGCGGCTGCGCGACCTCCGCGAGACCGAATTTGGCCGCAAACAGATGGAGCAGCAGCTTTCCGACGCCGTCGTCCAGTCCATCTTTGAGCCGGTGATCGTCACCGACGCGAAGGGGCATGTCCTCAAGGTGAATCAGGCAGCCAGCGAAGTGCTGGGCGAAGCGGCCGCCGATCGCATGGCCCTGACCAACACTCCGGGAGGAGAGAGGATTCTGCGCGCGGTGCGGGATGCGGTCTCCATGCGCCAGTCCATCGCCACCGAGGACGAAGCCGCCATTCTGCCCATGAAACTGGGCGAAGGACAGCGCAGTTACCGCTTGCGCACCACACCCATGCGAGATTCCGAGGGAAAGCTGCTGGGAGCCGTGAGCGTGCTTGAGGACATCACCGAGATGCAGGATATCGATCGCTTCAAGACCCGCTTTCTCGCCGTTGCGTCCAAAAAACTCCGCCAGCCTCTGGAGCAGCTTCGCCTCAGCCTGTACACACTCACTTCAGGCTTCGCTGGAGACTTGCGCCCCTTGCAGGCAGATGTGATTCATGGAGCGGAAGAGGAAGCAGAACGTCTCAACGATCTCATGTCCGACCTGATCGAGGTCTCCGAAATTGATACCGGGCGGCGTGAAATCCGCATCGATCGATTCCGCCCCATCGATATTCTGCGCGACGCTTGTTCCCGGGTGCGCGATGAAGTTCGGGCCAAAAACATCGATGTGCAGATCCAGGCATTTGCCGACCTCTCCTATGTGAACGGAGATCGCCGCGCCCTGCGCAGCATTATGGACAACCTGATGAGCAACGCGGTGCGCTACACGCCAGAGAACGGGACCATCTTGCTGCAGGCCACAGAGCAGAAAGATAAGGTGCAATTCTCTGTGCGCGACTCGGGCCGCGGCATTGAGGCCGACCGCTTGGCCACGATCTTCGGCCGCTTCAATGCGGCGCATGACCAGGGAACCGGACTGGGCCTCGCCCTGGTGAGCCGGCTGGTGGAATTGCTCGGTGGTCAGATCTCCGTGGAGAGCCGGCTTGGCCATGGAGCTACTTTCAGCTTTACCCTCCCCGTTGCCACTGCCGTCGCCACCCGGCATCCCATCGAAATCGGTTAGTCTTCCCAAGGATAATGACAGACATCTCAAGCGACATCACATCCGTAGCGCCTGAGCCGGCAAAGCTGCGCGTCTACATTGGGGCCGCTCCCGGCGTGGGCAAGACCTACCAGATGCTCGAAGATGCCCACCTGATCAGGAAGCAGGGTGTTGACGTTGTCATTGGGCTGATCGAATCCCATGGGCGGAAGGATACCCAGGATCAGGTACGAGATCTGGAAATCATTCCCCGGCGTGCTATTCCTTATCGCTCTGTGGTTCTGGAGGAAATGGATCTCGACGCCATTCTTGCCCGGCGTCCCAACATCTGCCTGGTCGATGAGCTGGCACATACCAACGTGCCGGGATCGAGGAATCGCAAGCGTTACGAGGACGTGCTGGAACTGCTGGACGCAGGCATCAACGTGTGGACTGCGGTCAATGTGCAGCACCTGGAAACCCTCAACGACTCTGTTTCGCGCTCCGCCGACGTACAGATCCGGGAAACCATCCCGGACAGTTTCCTGAAGCGGGCCGATGAAGTCGTGAACGTGGACATCACGGTGGAAGAACTGCGTTCACGCCTCAAGCACGGCAAGATCTACGCCCCGGAAAAGATCGAGCAGTCGCTGGCCAACTTTTTCCGTAAAGGCAACCTCAGCATGCTGCGCGAGCTTGCTCTGCGCACCACTGCGGCAGAGGTCGGCTCCCGCGCTGCTGAATATCGCCGAAGTGAGGGGCTGGAACAGGCTCCGATGCCGGAGAAGGTAATGGTCTGCCTCTCCCCCCGTCCGGGGGCGGAACGACTCTTGCGGGTTGGAGCACGCATCGCCGGCCGCCTGGCTACCAACTGGTACGCGGTGCGGGTGGAATCCCCGGACGAAGACTCGCGCCACGGAGATCCGGAGGAGTATCAGCGCATGGAGGAATACCAGCGCCTGGCTCGCGAGCTGGGCGCCCAGGTCATCGTGCTGAAAGACAAAAACGTCGCCGACGCGCTGATCGAGTTCGCGCAACAGGAGGGCATCTCGCACGTGGTCTTCGGGCAATCGGCGCGCTCGCGGCTGGACATTCTTCTGCGCGGCTCGGTGATCAATCGCTTTCTGGCGGAAATTCGTGACGCCACGGTGCAGGTGGTCCCGATCAGCAAGGGCAAGCGCTAGAACAACCAAAGGGCCGCGGGAAAGTTTGCGCCATAAGCGCCATAAGCGCCCTAAGTCCACCGGCGGGCGGAGAAGTGTGCACCTTGGACCATATGTCTGGGCTGAATTGCCCGCGTAAGAACCGCCGGTTCAGAATGGAGTCCCGAAGGGACGGCTGAGAGTAGCCCAGGACATGGTCCTGGGTCGGCTGCCCCGCATCTCGAATAGTCCATTTCGGAGGCAGAAGTACCCCTCTCAGCCGTCCCTACGGGACTCGTAGTTCTCACACAGACTCGCGAGTCCTGGGATTTGCCTGGCGTTCCGGAAAGGGGATACCTAGGGCCGCGTGCTGGTTTCGTTTCAGCCCTTCGTCGGTCTAGCCTGAATTTCTCACAGGCCCCCCTGGCTAAGCGATGGTCGGTAGTGAGATCTCAATACGTAACGAATGACCAGGCCGTGAGAAATTGAGGCTAGCGTCCCGCGCACTGGGGAGCGTTGTTGCGGTAGAGAGGATTGCGCGGATACGAAACCGCCAGCTGGTGCAGCAATTCACATCCCTGCGCATCATCTTTATCACGCAGCGCGGCTACGGCCAGCAGCAGCTTGGCGAAAGGCTTTAAGAGGTTCCCGTGCGCGGCGGTTTGCTCGAGCTCGCGTATGCCCTGCTGCTTGTCCGTCTGGATGCCGCCCAAGCGCAGCATCCAGCGCACGGGCGCCGGCTTGATGCCGGTCAGATAATTTTCCACGCCGACAGCCAATAGAGCATCGTAGTCGTCCGGCTTCTGCTGCAGTAACTGTTGGGCAAGGATGCGTCCCTGCTTCATGTAGCTCAGCGCAGCCAGATCCTCCTTGTCAATCATGGCTACATAGTCGGATCGCAGGCCCATGGCCAGGACCTTGGCAAAGAGGGCGTTGCTGTCATCAGGATGCAGCTTAAGCGCTGCGTCCGCGAGCTGGTCTCCGCGATCCACTGCGGCGTAGAACTGCTGCCGTACCTTGGGGTCTGGACGAAGCTTGGACCGCGCTTCAAATTTTTTGTCGTTGGTGAAGAGCTGGCTTTCGAGGATGTCGAGGCGGGCGAACTCCCCAAACAGGAAGCCGGCCGCTTGCGAGACCGGTCCCATTGGGTCTGCGGGGTGGGTTTGCTCCCAGGTGGAAAAATCCTGATGGGCTTTTTGAAAATCCAGATTGTACATACTCTGAAAGCCCTGCTCGATCTCGGTCGGCGCCAAGGCATCCGCCGTGCGCGCGGGCCAGGGCGTCAGCATGAGCAATACCGCTACAAACCAGTTCCGCGCGGGCATCAGCCTTCCATGGCAAAGTTTCTGGTGAGATGGCGTCATGAACCCGAGGATAGGATGCGCCATGGGGGCGGATGGTAACAGCCGGACGGTTTTGGCCGATTCGCCCAAGCGCAGGCCGGTGAGGAGAAGCCTATAGCTCGCTCCACCGAACCCCAGGGTGCCCCAGCGCGGCCGGCGCAACGAAACTGTGCAGCCACCCGGCCAGATGCATATAGTCTTCCGCAACCGCCGAACCGGGCGCGTAATCAATCACGGTCGTTCCTTCGGCCAGCGCCTCGCTGACGGCGGAACTGCGACGCAGCACCAAGGGCAGCAGGCGGTCGCCCAGTTGCTGCTGCAGCGTGTCGCGCACGTCCAGGTGCAGCGGCGATGAGACATCGAACTGGTTCAGCAGATAAAAAACAGCTCCCGTTTGTCGATCCCGGTTGGGCTGATTGGGCGGGTTGAACAGAAACGCCTCCAGCGACCGCACGGTTGCTACCGAGCTTATATCCGGAAGGATGGGTATCAGAATCGTCGGTCGCAGCAGCAGCAGCCGCCTCGTCACCTGGCGGCTGGCGGTACCGATATCTACCAGGATGCGGCTCGCGCTGCGCCCGTCCCGCCCCAGCTCTCCCAATAGCGGGTCATGTTCATCCGCACCGTCCCCGGGATAGCGCTCCGGCTCCAGGGTCAGGACCTGTACCGGTGCGTCGCCCTCCCCTCCGGGAGGAGAAAAGGTCCGGACCACGCCAGGCTTAAACTCGCGCGAACCGAAATAAAGCGGCAGTGGCCCGTAAGCGGCCGTGTCGGCCAGCAGGACGTGTTCCCCCAGAGCCGCCAGAGCACGCCCCAGCGTGGCTACCAGGCAGGTCTTGCCTACTCCGCCGGCAAGTGAAAAGACAGCGACCATGGGTGGCCGGTCTTCCAGGCTCGGTGTTGACACCACCTCCGGCGGAGCGAAAATAGAACGCAACGCATACCAGCGTGTGGCCACGGCATCCATGGGCTGCGGCTCGGCGGCCTCGGAGGGCTCTTGGGACAGAAGCTGAGGGGCTTGACCCTCTTCCCTGGGTTGGCCTTCCCTGGATGGGCGGGGAGAAATCACCGTGGGCTGCGCGGTGCTGCCCGGTTCTGCTTGTTCGCGCGCGATCCGCTGACGGAAGTGCCCCAGCACCTCCTTGCGCGACGCCGAAAAGTCCCAGTAGGTGCTCCCTGGCGTGCGGGCGCGAGCGTAGAGCGCCGCAATATCCTCCGGCGGTGCGCTCTGCTCCGGGTCAGATGGTATCTCTGTCATGCCACTCCCTCACTTCTCCCAAATCAGAACCCAAAGCTGGACACAAGGACAGGCTGGTTCTTCAGCGAACTGGGAGAGTCTCATCGTCGTCTTTCGACATATTCTCGGGGGAGCTTTAGTTCCTTAACATACTCCGGATTTCACTGTTGAGGTGAGGGACACGGTCAAAATTCATGAGGTCCGGCGGGCGGAGAGCTCACCCGCCGTCGTGTCGCCTCTCGTATGACAGAAAATCCGGAGCTGCCATGGGTCTCCGAACTAGCCCGGGTCTTGCCGCCGGCCTGCTCCAGGCGCGCTCCCAAACCCGGCTTTCGCAGCTGCGTGGAGAGGGTCGGCCAGCGTCCTGCCGGCTCTGCCCATTGTGGTACTTTGGAACTTAAGTAGAAATGAGCTCGTAGCTCAGTCGGTAGAGCAACGCACTTTTAATGCGTGGGTCGTGGGTTCGATTCCCACCGAGCTCACCACGTTTTGGAGCTACTTTAGCAGCCGGTTGGCGCGCCCTCACAGGGGGAGAAACGCTCCTTTCCGGTTAACGCCCATGGCCACCAACCCGCTTTGCGCCCCGCCGCTCAACTCCTTGCAGGTCACTGCGTTGCAGGACCGTTGCACCGCAGACTGGCATCACCAGGTTCCGGCCGTGGCCTCGTCTCTGAGCGGCTTCGAGCGCGTGATCGCCGAGCAACACCTAGCCAATTTCGAACTCTGGCACGCGGAGGATATGGCCCGCGCCCCTGATGTCAGCGACCAGGACCTGGCCCGGATCAAGCGCTTCATCGACCACGCCAACCAGCGCCGCAACGATCTCACCGAGCAGTGCGATGTGTTTCTGCTTGACTTTCTCAGCCAGCAGAACCTGCCCGCTCCGGGCGCCGAACTGCATTCCGAGTCGCCCGGCCTGATCCTGGACCGGCTGTCGATTCTCTCGCTCAAGCTATTTCATACCCGGGAAGAGATTGACCGTCCCCAGGCGCCCGCAGGCCACAGCGAACGCAATCTGCACCGTTTGCGCATCCTGGTCGAGCAACGGGACGATCTGGCCGGGGCCCTCGACCGGCTGTGGCAGCAGGTTCTCGACCGGCAGCGCAGATTCAAGCTCTACCGCCAACTAAAGATGTATAACGACCCGGCGCTCAACCCGGCGGTGTATTCCCCGCGCTCGAAGCCGTAAGCCGGTCGACGCCATCACACCCTGATTTGCCTTCCGTGCTACAGTCTTGCCAAGGATGCCTATCTACCTGCCGGGTTGACGTACGCCACTTCCGTGCGTATAAAAACGAATCTAACAGCTTGTTGTTGCTCCGGATCCATGTTCCTATCGATGTCGACTCCTGTTGCCGAACAGGAGAAAGAAGAGTGGGTTATGCAAAACACAGGTCAGGGTATCCCCGCTCGGCGCAATCCTCGCACCATTGAGGGTAAGGCTCGTCCCATGCCGAATGCTGGTCACCAAAAGGCCCTGAATGAGTACCAGGCCGCGCTGCAGTGGATGCATGAAGGCAAGTATGAGAAGGCCCGGCTGGTCTTTGAGAGACTCAGCCAGGAGGGCCCAGTCGAGATTCTGGAGCGGGTGAGGGTCTATCTCTCCGCCTGCCAACGGCATGCGCAACAAAGCGGCCTCTCCTTCGACAACACAGAGGAACAGTACGACTACGCCATTTCCCTGTTGAATACCGGATTCTATGAGGAGGCTCGCGAGCAATTCCAAAGAATTCTCAAGACTAACCCCGCTGCCGACTATGCCTATTACGGCCTGGCAATTCTGGAGAGCATGACCGGGCTGGCTGAACCCTGCCTCGAACACCTGGCTAAGGCGATCGAGCTTAGCCCCCGCAACCGCATCCAGGCTCGCAGCGATTCAGATTTTCAGGATATGGCCGATGATCCCCGTTTCACCGAATTACTCTACCCCGAAGTTCCGTAAGCGAAAGCACCGGGTTTTGTTCCCCGTCTCCCGTTCCCCCAGGCTTGTGTACCAAGTGTGGTCGCGTTCCCCGCTCTCCCTCTGCGGTAATCCCGTGGCTCGCTTCCTGGCATAGATTAGCTTTGTGACTGCATTATGAAATCCCCGTCCCCGATCTTGGCCAAGCCGAGGCGCGCGAAATCCGCTGCCGTTCGCCGGGACACGGACCGCTCCGCCATTCGCGTCGTAGCCATAGGCGGAGGCACCGGGCTTTCCACCCTGTTGCGCGGGCTCCGGCGCTATGTGGCATCGCCTCATCCGTCTTCCGGCGATGATGCCGCGCCATGCCTCATATCCGATCTGGCTGCCGTGGTAACCGTAACCGACGATGGGGGCTCGAGCGGGCGGCTGCGCCGCGGCTTTAATATGCTGCCACCGGGCGATCTCCGCAATTGCATGGTGGCTCTCTCTGAAGACGAGCATCTGATCTCCCGGCTCTTCCGCCATCGGTTCACCGCCGGCGAGGGCCTTGAGGGCCACAGCTTTGGCAATCTCTTTGTGGCCGCTTTGCTGGAAATCACCGGAGATTTCGCCCAGGCCATCAAACTCTCTTCCCAGGTGCTCGCCACCCGGGGCCATATCTACCCCGTGACCAATGCGAACGTCTCCCTCGCAGCGCGCATGGACGACGGTTCCCTGGTACACGGGGAAACCAACATCACCGCCAGCCGGCAGCGCATCGTTGAGCTCATGCTGGAGCCGGCCGACGCTGAACCTCTGCCCGAGACGCTGGAAGCGATCGAACGCGCTGACCTTATCACCATTGGCCCCGGTTCGCTTTTTACCAGCATCATTACCAACCTGCTGGTCAAAGGTGTTTCCGAAGCGTTGGCATCTTCGCGGGCCGCCCGGGTGTACATCTGCAACTTGATGACTCAAGCCAATGAAAGCCTGAACCTCACCGCATCGCAGCATATCGAGCGCATTTACGAGCACGCGCACCATGCCATCTTCGACTACGCGCTGGTGAATACCGCGCCCGTCTCAAAGGCTCTGCTCGATCGCTACGCGGGAGAAGGGTCGTCGCCGATCGTCGCCGACATCGCCAAGATCGAAGCCCTCGGCGTGCGCTGTATCGCCGGCGACTTTGCCGCCGAAGGCGATGTAGTCCGCCACGCCGCGGATCGGGTAGCCGATGCAGCCGTAGGGCTGGGCATCGCGGGCCACCGATAAGCAAACTGTTGAAAAATTGGCGCCAACATGGTCCGCCTTAGAACTCGCCTAACAGCCTCATAGGCTCTGGTTCCCAGACGAAGGACGGGTGCCCCACATCTCGCTCGTTTTTCGCGAGATGTGGGATTCCACCGATGTTGACCGCTAAGTGCGTTGGTTGTATCGAGAGTCAGAGGGAAAGAGCAGTGGTATCCCACATCTCGCGAAAAACGAGCGAGATGTGGGGCACCCGTCGATTCTTTGCGGGGACAGATCCCAAGTGCATTACGGTACCGCCGGTTGAATCTCGTTGACGGTTCGCTTCAGCTGGCCGCAGGCGGCGTAGATGTCTCTGCCTCGCGGCCGGCGCAGAAAGGCGGGAACACCCCGCGCGATGAGTCTTTGCTGAAAGGCTGCCACCTGCTCTGGCGCGGGCATCGTATAGCCAATCCCGGGACCGGGATTCCAGGCGATCAGGTTCACCTTCACCGGCATGGGTGCACTGCGCGCCAGCGCGACCAACTCGTCTGCATGTTGCAAGCCGTCGTTCACACCGCCCAATAGAACGTACTCGAAGGTGACCCGTTCCCGCGGCCTTAGAGGTAGTTGGGCAGCCGCCTGGATGACTTCATCGATTTTCCACTTGCGGGTGATGGGCATGATCGCTTCGCGAATCGCATCGTTGGGGGCATTCAGACTGATCGCCAGCCTGGGCCGCACCGGCTCACCGGCCAGACGCAAAATGCCGGGCACAATGCCTGAAGTGGAAACCGTCATCCTCGATTCAGCCAGCCCTGCTTCGTTTACCAGCAGACGCACCGCCGCCATGAACTCGTCATAATTCAGGAACGGTTCCCCCATGCCCATAAAAACCAGGTTGATGCGGTCCCGCCCCAGCTGCACTGACTGCCGCTCCAGCACCGCGATCACCTGGCCGGCGATTTCTCCGGCCGACAGGTTTCGCTGCAATCCCAACTTTGCCGTCAGGCAGAACTGGCAGTTGACCGCGCAGCCAATTTGGCTGGAGACGCAGATCGTGGCTCGCCGGGAGCCGGCGCCGGCCGCTTCGTGCCCGCTCCCATCCCCCTGCTCTCCCCCGTCGCCGCCCGGCATCCAGACCGTTTCCACCGTCTGCCCATCCAGACCCGCAATCAGGTAGCGCTCGGTTCCGTCGACCGAGCGGAAGGTCTCAATGATCCTGGGCCCGGCAAGGATCCAACCCTCGTCCGCCATGGATTTTCGCAGCTCGCGGGGCAGGGTAAGTACCTGGTCGAGGGAGGCAGTCCGCTGCTGAAACATGGCTTGCAGCAGCTGGCCAGCCCGGTAGGCGGGCTGCCCAAACTGTAGCATCAACTCAGTAAGTTGTTGACGGGAAAGGCCGAAAAGGTTGCTCACGGCGGGTCTGGCCTCTCCGTCTAACAACTGGACGAGATTTTCCCTACCCGGCATCGAAAGAAGCTCTTCTGGCAGAATAGCACCCCTGTCTGTGTGGATCTGCCATTGGCGTATGCACTAACAAGCGTGCATAAAGGAGCAACTTTTGCCTCTGGAAGGCCTGCCCAAGCTGCGCTGCATTTTGGTAATCGCCCACAGGAAATCCGCTTGACCCCAGGGAAAGCCGCTACACTGGAATGGTGACAGAACGCAGCATTCGACGCACGATCCTACCTTCAGGCCTGACTATCCTGACCGAGCGCATGGAGCATATCCGGTCAGTTGCCATGGGTGTGTGGATCAGGGCCGGCTCCCGCCATGAGCTACCGGAAGTAAACGGCATCTCTCATTTCGTCGAACACATGGTCTTCAAGGGAACGCAGTCACGCTCCGCCAAGCTCATTGCGCGCGAGGTGGATGCCATCGGCGGCAACCTGGACGCATTCACCGGCAAAGAGACCATCTGCTTCAACCTCAAGGTTCTCGATCAGCATGTGCCCACTGCGCTCGACGTTCTCTCCGACCTGGTGTTGAACCCGGTCTTCAACAACGAAGACATCATGCGTGAGCGGGGCGTGATTCTCGAAGAGATCAAGATGGACGAGGACAACCCCGACTATCTGGTGCACGAGATTTTCACCCAGAATTTCTGGAAGGACCATCCCTTAGGGAAACCTATCCTGGGAACCAAGGAGACAGTGCGCCGCTTCGAGCAGGATATTTTGTTCGATTACTATGGCAAGCGCTTCTCCGGCAACAACATGGTTTTTTCCGCCGCGGGCAATCTGGAGCACGACGACTTTGTCGAACTGGTGGCCAAGCGCTTCGACCACATTGCGCCCGCCAACGGCGCGCTTGCGGAGACCGAACCGCGCACGGTTTCGAAGATCATCTTGCGCAACAAGAAAGCTTTGGAACAGGTGCAGCTTTGTTTGGGCGTGCCTTCTCCGCCCATCGCGCACGATCTCCGTTACGTAACCCTGCTGCTCAATACCGTGCTGGGCGGCGGCATGAGTTCGCGGCTTTTTCAGACGGTGCGCGAAGAGCATGGCCTCGCTTACTCGATATTCAGCGACCTGAATCCCTATCGTGACACTGGCTCGTTGTGCGTCTATGCGGGTACTTCTTCGGCCCACTGCCTGGAAGTGATCGAGCTGATCATGTGCGAGTTCCGGCGCCTCAAGTGCGAAGCGCTCCCGGAGGAAGAGCTGCAACGCGCCAAGGACCAGCTCAAAGGCAACATCATCCTCGGGCTGGAGAGTTCCATGTCGCGCATGTCGAACCTGGCTCGGCAGGAGATGTACTTCGAGCACTTTTTTGGCGTGGACGAAATCATGGAGAAGGTCGATGCCGTCACCAGCGAAGAGGTCATGGCCATGGCCAACTCCCTCTTCGATCCGGACAAGGTTGCGATGACGCTGCTGGGCCGGCTCGACGGGCTTAAGATTAGTCGTGCGCAGCTGGCCTGCTAGGTGCGCTGAGCGCTTTTGCCGCCGGCTGCGTCCATATCATTTGTAAAATGGGACTGTCATGACTCACACCAGTAGTACCGGGATCCTCCGCACCCACCGCCAGCACGGCTTTACTTTGATGGAACTGCTGATCGTCATGTCCATCATGATCATTCTGATGTTGATCGCCATTCCCAACTTCATCAGCATGAAGGCCCAGGCGGACGAGACCTCAGCCATCCAGTCGCTGCGCGCCATCTACCAGGCGGAGATCCAGTACCAGACGAATTTTCCCACCAACGGCTTCGCTTGTGCGCTGAGCGCACTTGGGGGCAACGCCAACGCCGGCCCGCCCACTGCTCAGGCAGCCCAAGTCCTGCAGGGAGATCTGGCCACGGGACAGAAGTCGGGCTACACGTTCAACATCGTCAACTGCACCAAGGTCAACGTCAACAACCAGGACATGTATACCTCGTATGAGGCGACGGCGGTTCCGCAGTCGATTGGGAAGTCGGGCCATCGCGGCTTTTGCATCGACCAGGCGGGGGAGATCAAGGCCGACCTTGCGGGTGGCACGAATTGCTCCCAGCCGATCCAGTAAAGACCCGCTGTTTCTTTTTGCTGCTTGTGCTCTCTCTGCTGTTGCCAATTCCTTCGTTCGCCCAACCGGAACCGAACGCGCAGCAGATGGCACAACGCGTCGACAAGTACTACAACCACCTCCATTCGCTGCGCACCGCCTTCACTGAGAGCTTTCACGGAATGGGCATTGAACGCGAGCAGAGCGGTATTCTGCTGCTGCGTAAGCCGGGAAAAATGCACTGGAGTTACACCAATCCAGCAGGCGCGGTTTTTCTTCTCGACGGTAAATATGCCTGGTTCTATTCGCCGGGAAATGCCCAGGTGTGGCGCGTACCCGCCGCACAACTCGACGATCTGCGTTCACCCCTACGCTTTCTGCTGGGACACACACAATTACAAAAGGAGCTCGACGGCTTGACCCTCTCCACCACCGACGCCGGGCTGCAGCTCTCGGGAGTGCCCAAAGGAATGCACAACCGGGTGGAGAAAATCGTGCTCGGTGTGAGCGCCGATGGGATTATCCACTCCATGGTCATCAACGAGACCGACGGAGCACAAACCGCATTCACCTTTCAGGACAGCCAGGCAAACGGGCCCGCTCCGGATTCGGATTTCGTTTTTCGGCCGCCGCCGGGCATTCCGGTGGTCGACGGTTTGCCTCCGGTGTAGGGCTTGGGGATGGTCTGCCTCTCGTTCCCTCGCGAAGGACGGGCCCCATATCTCGCTCGTTTTTCGCGAGGTGTGGGATTCCACGATGTTGACCACTAAGTGCATCGGACGTATCGAGAGCCGGAGGGAAAGAGCAGTGGTATCCCACATCTCGCGAAAAACGAGCGAGATATGGGGCACCCATCCTTTGTCTGGGAACCGGAGCCTATGAGGCTGAAGTGGGTTCTAACGCAGACTTCGTTTACCCCACGGCTGGAAGCCGTGCCTTTAGTCTTCAAAGTATGCGGATCACAGCCTTGGTGGCTTTAACTGCGTGGGTTTTGGCGGCTTTGGCTGCCGGGCCACAGACTGCGACTCGAAGCGGCCCGTGGGAACTCGAGGATAGCGGGTCTACCGCCGGGCTGCGGGGAATCGATGCCGTGGGCGGTGGCGTGGTTTGGGCCAGCGGCACCAGCGGCACGGTACTGCGCAGCGAGGACGCCGGCTACCTTTGGCAGCAGTGCGCCACGCCACCCGGCGCAAGCAAGCTGGACTTCCGCGGCATCCGGGCCTGGGACGCGCAAAATGCTCTGGCCTTGGCGAGCGGACCCGGCGACCAGTCCCGCCTTTATCAGACCACGGATGGCTGCACCAGCTGGAAGCTGCTCTTGACCAACCCCGATGCGGCCGGCTTCTGGGATGGGATTCTCTTCCTCAACCGGCAGCAGGGCATCATTTACGGTGATCCAGCACCAAACCCCAAACGTAATGATCATGTGAGGTTTGGTTTGCTGGTGACCCACGATGGAGGGAACACGTGGAGCCCGGCCGCCGATCTGGAGCCGCTTCCCGGGGAGTCTGTTTTCGCCGCCAGCAATAGCGCAATGGCTGCGAGCGGAGGGTGGGTGTGGTTGGGAACCAGCAAGGCGAGGGTCCTGCGGACCAGGGGTCTGGTTACCTGGCAGAGCGCGCAGACTCCGCTGGCAAGCGGAAACGACTCCTCCGGCGTCTTCTCCTTAGCATTTCGCGACCCGAAGCACGGAATTGCTGTCGGTGGAGACTTTCGCAAGTCAAACGAAGCAACGGGCAATGCGGCCTTCACCTCCGATGGCGGAGAACACTGGAGCGCAGCCGCCAAATCGCCCCATGGCTATCGTTCGGCAGTCGCCTGGGATGAAACAGAGCGGGCCTGGATAACGGTGGGCAGCAATGGCTCCGATATCTCCTATGACGATGGCAAAACATGGCAATGGCTCGATAGTGGTAATTGGAATGCGCTCAGCCTGCCTTGGGCCGTGGGTCCACACGGTCAAATTGGCAAGCTGGGAACGCTTCCGGCCAAGCCGTCCGCAGCGATTGGAGTATCCCGGTAAACTGGTAAGGGGCCCATGGCAGAGTACGTAGTCAAGCTGGCAGATGAGCGGGGACGCATTCAGGAGCAAGTGCAGATTGCCGGCTCCGCGGAAGAGCTGCGCAGCCGTTTCTCCCAGGCCGGGTACTATGTCTACTCGGTACGGCCGCGCGGCATGCGTGGCGTTGGCGGCAGCCGCAAGCGCGCCAACCTGGAAGCCTTCATCATTTTCAACCAGCAGTTTCTCACCCTGATCCGCGCTGGACTGCCCATCGTTGGCTCGCTCGACATGTTAGTCAAAGGTCAGAAGAACCCGACTTTCCGCGCGCAACTGGAAAATGTGGCCGCCCGGGTGCGTACCGGGGAATCGCTCTCCGGCGCCTTTGAAGCCCAAGGTGGCTTTCCCCTGATCTACACCACCACCCTGCTCGCAGGAGAACGAAGCGGACAACTGGAAGATGTTCTGTCGCGCTACCTTGCCTTCCAGCGGATTTCGCTCTCCTTCCGCAAGAAGCTGATGGCTTCCCTGCTCTATCCCTGCCTGCTGATCACAATGGTGATCGCGTTGTTCATCTTCCTGATCAGCTTCGTTGTGCCGCGCTTTGCCCTGCTTTACGACCAGTTGGGAACCAACCTGCCTTCCGTGACCCGCATGCTGCTGACGGTGGGCAATAATTTTCAACATTACATTCTATGGCTGCTGGCCGGCATTGCCATCATCGTCTACGTGCTCTACCGATACAGCCAGACCACAGCCGGCACAGCGCGCATCGATCGCATGCGCATCGGTATGCCGGTCTTCGGTAATATCTGGCGCAAGTATCAGGTCGCGCTCTTTGTGCGCACGCTTTCCAGCCTGCTGGTTGGCGGACTGCCTCCCGTGCCCTCGCTCGAAACTGCGGCCCGTTCGATCTCCAGCGACACCATCGCCAAGGCTGTGATGGCCTCCGTAGGCAGCGTGCGAGAGGGAAAAAGCCTGGCCCAAAGCCTGGAAAAAACCGCCGTCTTCCCTGACCTTGCGGTGGAAATGATCGACGTCGGTGAATCAACCGGAGCATTGCCGCAAATGCTCAATTCGGTGGCCGAGTTTTTCGAAGAAGACGTACAGACGGCGCTTACCGCCGCGCTGGCTCTGATTGAGCCCGCTATCCTGATTGTGATGGGCTCAGTCGTTGTGGTCATCCTGATCGCGCTTTATCTGCCCATCTTCTCCCTGGGACAAGCGAGTTCCATGGGAGGCCGCTGAGGAGGGTTCGTACCTCCGCTTTGTCCATTTTTCGTTAGGAGTTTCGTATGGCCGACAGCACCGCGCTTCTCACCACCATCGTTCCCGAGTCCGACGAGAGCTCGCGCGCCCAGGCGCTGGCCCATCGCTATCGCTGTGAGTTCGTCGATCTGAAGAACTTTCGCATCCAGCACGAGCTCTTCCGCAGCGTGCCTGTGGACATGATGTTTCGCTATAACTTCGTGCCCCTGGAGCAGTTGGAAGACCGGCTGGTGATCGCGGTCAGCGATCCCAGCCGGCTCATGATCCTGGACGAAATCAGCGGCCTGCTGGGACAACGGATCACCACCCGCGTCGCGACCCTCTCTCAGATCACCGACCTGCTCAAGAAGACGGAACAGTCGCAGCGCGTTCTCGACGAGGCGTCCGAGGGGCTCACTTTCGATGTGATCTCGGCCGAAGACAACCCGGACGAGAACATCTCGATCGAGAAGCTAACCTCCGAAGAGGACATCAGCCCCATCATCCGGCTGGTGGATACCACCATCTTCACCGCGCTCGAGCGCCGCGCCTCCGATATCCACCTGGAAACCTACGATGACTCACTGGTGGTGAAGTACCGCATCGACGGTGTATTGCAGGCAGCCATGGCGCCGATCGCGCGCGAGCATCACTCCACCATCCTTTCCCGCATCAAGGTCATGAGCGAACTGGACATCGCCGAGCGCCGCGTCCCCCAGGACGGCCGCTTCCGCGTTCGCTACAAAGGGCGCCTGATCGACTTCCGCGTCTCCATCATGCCCACGGTGCACGGCGAAAACGCCGTACTTCGCGTGCTCGATAAGGAGTCGATGAGTGAGAAGTTCCGCAAGCTCACCCTCGACGTGGTGGGTTTCGGAGAGGAAGATCTGCGCCGCTTCCGGCGCTACATCCGCGAGCCCTATGGCATGGTGCTGGTCACCGGCCCCACCGGCTCCGGCAAGACCACGACCCTCTATGCCGCGCTCAACGAGATCAAGAGCGACGAGGACAAGATCATCACCATCGAAGACCCGGTGGAGTATCAGATTCGCGGGATCACGCAGATCCCGGTGAACGAGAAAAAGGGACTCACCTTCGCCCGCGGCTTGCGCTCCATCCTGCGTCATGATCCAGACAAGATCCTGGTGGGCGAAATCCGTGACCAGGAGACGGCGCAGATCGCCATCAACTCCGCGCTCACGGGCCATCTGGTATTTACCACCGTCCATGCCAACAACGTGGTCGACGTGCTGGGACGTTTTCTCAACATGGGTGTGGAGGCGTACAACTTTGTGTCCGCGCTCAATTGCATCCTGGCCCAGCGGCTGGTGCGCACCATTTGCGAATACTGCAAGCACCCGGTGCGCTACGACGATGAATTCCTGCGCAACAGCGGACTGGACCCTGAGCTGTGGCGCAGTTTCGACTTTTATGAAGGCGCCGGTTGCATCGAGTGCGCAGGCACCGGCTATCGCGGCCGAACCGCGATTCATGAGTTGCTGGAACTGAACGATCCGATTCGCGAGATTATTTTGGAGAAGAAACCCTCCTCCGAGGTGCGCAAATTGGCCCAGCAGCAGGGCATGCAGTTCCTGCGCGAATCGGCCGTGGACCGCGCCAGCCGTGGTTTGACAACACTTAAGGAAATCAACAAGGTCACCTTTATCGAGGCCTTCCGCTAGACATGCTTTCCAACATCGCCAACCGTATCTTTCCCTCCGAAGCCGATGCGCTGCGTCCCCGCCTGGCCTGTGAAATCACCAGCGCCGGCGTGGTGGCGGGCCGTCCAGGGGAAGCCGAACAGGAAATTGTCTCTTCCTTCGCTCCTTTGCGCCCCGGTGTGCTTGCCGCCGGCCTGAAACCACCCAACTTCACCGACCGTGCCGCCGTGGCCAGCGCACTGCGCCAGGCGCTCGACGAAATCAGCCTCAAAGAGACCCAGATCACCGTCGTCATCCCGGACGCAGCGGTCCGCGTTCTGCTGCTGGACTTCGACCTCTTACCCGCGAAGGCCGCCGAAGCGTTGCCCATTATTCGCTTTCGCCTGCGCAAGCTGGTTCCGTTTGAGGTGGAAGATGCCGCCGTCAGCTACCAGATCATGCCCGGCAAGCCCGGACTGGTGCGGGTGATCGTCGCCGTTTCCCCGGCCGCCGTCCTGGCGGAGTATGAAAGCGCGGTGCGCGAAGCGGGCTATGAACCGGGAGTAGTCTTACCCAGCACCCTGGCTGCATTGGCCGCGGTCAGCACGGAAGAACCGTCTTTGGTGATTAACCGCAACGGAAGCTCGGTCACTACTGCCATTACGCGCCGGAATGAACTGCTGCTCCACCGCACCCTGGAACTCACGGAAAAAGAATTAATGCCCGAGGAGAACTCTCTCCATGCCGCCGACGAGCTGCAGCAATCGGTAAGTGTCGCAGTAGCTTATTTTGAAGATACGCTGGAATCGCCACCGCGGCAGTTGCTATCCTGCGGCCTTGGCGGCCCGGAAGAACTGATCCGCTTGCTGGGCGACGAGAGCATCCCGGTGCGCGATGTCTTTCCTACGCCCTACAAGAGTAAGGCTATGCCCGGCGGCATCCTTGCCGGCGTGGTGGGAGCACTCGCCAACTGATGCGCGTCCAACTCAATCTCGCTTCCCATCCCTTTGTAGAGCTTGGTCCGCTCTACATGCGGCTGCGGATCCTGATCATCCTGCTGGCGGTGATCGCGGTGCCGCTCTGGGTATTGCTGGCCACTGAAAAGCATAAGGCATCCGAAGCCCAGGCCCGGCTGAACGCGGTGGAACAGAAGATTCAGGCCATCGAGTCTCAGCGGCAGGCCTTTCAGACACAAATGAGGGAGCCACAGAACGCCGCCGTATTAACGCAGGCACAGTTCCTTAATCAGCTCTTTGCGAGCAAAGCCTTTTCCTGGACCGCGGTCATGATGGACCTGGAAAACGTGCTGCCCAGCGGAGTGCAGGTAATGAACATCGACCCGGTTATCTCCCGCGACGGGAAAGTGACCATCCGTCTGCGCGTCAGCGGCCCCCATGATCGCGGCGTCGACCTGGTCCGCAACCTGGAACATTCCCACCGTTTTCTCTCTCCCCGCCTGGCCCGGGAGACGGCGGAGAGCAACCAGAATGGGCGCGCCGTCGAGCCGGTAAGCGCCGCGTCCAATGTGAATTTTGATCTGTTGGCGGAATATAATCCGCTGCCCGAGCCAGCCGAAAAGGCAGCTGCGGCGAGCAAAAAGAATGCGAGTCCAGCCGGCAGCAAGCACTCGAAGGTTGCCCCCAGAGCTGCCGGGAAAGCCAGACATAAACCACAGGCTGGCAAGGTGGCCGCGCCATGAAGAAATTCAGCAGCAAGCTCGTCAGTTTACTCAACCTGCACATCGCCGGGGCGGCGCTGCTATTGATCCTCAACCTGGTCCTGGGCGTGCGCCTGTTTCTTGCCTGGAGTACTTTGCGCGCCGCCGGCCCAGAGCAGCTGCAGCAGAGGCAGACAGCTTATCGCGCGCTGCAGCTGGAGATGAGTCCGTTGCGAGGATTACCGCAGAAGGTCGACCTCTCGCGGACCCAGGCAGATCAGTTCTACGCCGCGCGCTTTCCCGCCGTATACTCCACCATCTCCTCCGCGATCAATGACCTGGCTACGAAAAATACGGTCCGCCTTACCAGCCTTGCCTACAGCCCGAAGCGCGCGCTCCCAGGGCTGATTGAGCTCCGTCTGGATGCCAGCCTCAGCGGGGAGTACGCACCGCTGATGCACTTTATCAACGGGCTGGAGCGGAGCAAGACCTTCTTCCTGATCAGCGGGATCACCCTGACCGGGCAACAGGGCGGCCTGGTAAATGTGCGCCTTCGCCTGATTACCTATCTTCGTGCCAGCGACTTGAGCCAGCTTCCTGCCCTCGCTCGGGCAGACGAGGGCCCACCCCCCGGAGAGGAGGAAGCCCACTAATGGCCATCAAAGTCGGTACGGAAGATAAGAAAAAGGTGTACCTGGCGACTGGCCTCGGCTTGGTGATGCTGATCCTGCTGGTGCGCTTCCTGTGGCAGACCTTCGGCCCTTCGCCCTCCCCGGAGCCTGCGCCGCCCCAGGTGGTCACCGCGCCACGTCCTGCAACCACGACTGCAGGGGGCGAAACGGCGCCAGAGAGCACCGCCGCTGGGGCCTATGCCCACCCGGCCGCAAGGATCGGCGGCTTAGCCGCGCTCGACCCGACGCTGCATCCGGAGATCATGCGTCAGGCCGAGTCGCTCGAGTACACCGGCTCTGGGCGGAACATCTTCTCCCAGTTCTCGGCGCCACCGGCGATACCCAAACCGATCGCTCCCATCCGCCAGGCACACGTCGATACCGGGCCTCCACCGCCTCCGCCACCGCCTCCCATCAATCTCGGGTTCTATGGCTATGCGGCGGAAAGGACCGGGCAAAAACAAGTCTTCCTGCTGCACGGGGATGACATCTTTATCGCCTCAGAAGGAGATGTTGTCGACCGGCGTTATCGGGTGGTGAAGATCGGCACCGCCTCGGTCCAGGTCGAAGACATTCCTTACCACAACACGCAAACTTTACCGCTACGCCAATGAGCACGTTATGAAGCTTAGGAAGCTAAGGATGAGACGCAACTCAACACCATCTGGCTCTTGGCACGACTTGCGAAACCAGGAGGGATTTCTCCTGCTCGGCGTTCTTTTCATGGTCCTGCTGATCACGTTTGCGCTGGCGGTAGCGGCGCCCAAGATAGCGGAAGAGATCCGCCGCGATAAGGAAGAGGAAACGATACACCGCGGAAAGCAATATGCCCGCGCGATCCAAAATTATTACGCAAAGTACAACCGTTATCCCAACAGCATCGACCAGCTGATGAAGACGGACAATCAGCGTTTCCTGCGCAAGCGGTATCTCGACCCCATGACCGGCAAGGACGACTGGCGCATTATTCACCTGGGCGAGGCCACAGTGCCGGCTATGGGCTTGTTCGGGCAAAGCTTGCAGCAGCCGAACGGCGGCATTACACCCACCGGAGCAACCAACGGTACAAACGGGACCAATGGTACTGGGGTCACATCCAACAGCTCCTTCGGATCCTCTTCGTCTTCGTCCTTTGGCTCTTCGGGATCTTCGTTCGGTAGCAGCGGGTCGTCCTTCGGATCTTCGTCTTCATCCTTCGGCGGTAGCTCCGGGTCGACATTCGGCAACAGCGGCTCATCCGCTTCGCCGATTGGCGGCACTGGTTCCGGCTCCAGTAGTGGTTTCGGCTCTAGCTCCGGCAGTGGCTTTGGTTCCAGCGCGGGCAGTGGGTTCGGTTCGTCTACTGGAATCGGGGGAACGACCACAACTGGGGGAACAGCCACGACCGCTACCCCAGGAACCACCGGGAGCAGCGGCGCCTTCGGCACACCCGGCGCTACCTTTGGCGGTGCACCAATCGTGGGAGTTGGCTTGCTCGACAAGAGAACATCGATCAAGGTCTACAGGAAGCAGACGACCTACAACAAATGGGAATTTGTCTTCGATCCCACCCAGAACGCTCTCAACGCCATGGCCGGCGCCCCCACGAACCTCTCCAACGGCTCGAACAGTAGTTCCACTTCCGGCTTCGGCTCCAGCTCGGGTACTGGATTCGGATCCAGTTCTGGTTCTGGATTCGGCTCTAGTTCGGGATCTGGATTCGGTTCTAGCTCCGGTTCTGGATTCGGGTCTAACTCGGGATCTGGATTCGGTTCTAGCTCCGGCTCTGGATTCGGGTCTAACTCGGGATCTGGATTCGGTTCTAGCTCCGGCTCCGGATTCGGCTCCAGCTCTGGTTCTGGTTTTGGGTCCAGCTCTGGTTCTGGTTTTGGCTCGAGTAACGGATCAAGTAATGGCTCTGGTTCCGGTGGATCACCAAGCCCGTCAAACCCGAATTCGCCGAACAGCAACTCGCCCCAGTAGGATCGCAGATCCCGATACCGTGAGCGGCGACTGCAACTCTCCCTACCGTTTCTGAAAATCGGGCGAGCCCAGCAGTAGGCCGGCCACCAGCGCAGCCTGTTTATCCGCCGGCGCGGGTATCGGCGTCGCCAGATCCATCACCTGAACAAATGCTGCCCTTACCGCCAGGGCTCCCGCTTGCTTGGCGCCAGGCTTGGGTGGCTCTGACCCGGGCAGTGCGATCGATCCTTGCGCAGCCAGTTCGTCAGCCTGCTGCAAAACCGTTTGCCGCTCCTGCGGATTCAACTGCCCATTCAGGAACACCGCTTCCAATCTGGTTTCTTTCTGCGCAGCATTGGCGGCAGCGGGTCCCTTGATTTTCATCAAGGCATCCAGATCGGTCGCCGTGCCTAGCTTATGGCCCGCGAGAGCCAGTGCGATGTTGATGCGGGTCAGGAGGTCACCGGAGTTTACCCACGCCCCAGCTGTCCAGGAATAACCGTTCGGCGTCTGGCAGCCGAAGAAGGGCATGCCCAACTGGTTCAACGCATTGAGCACAATGGCCGGCCGCTCCACTTCGCCTCCGGTCGCCCGCACCGCCGACAGAACGAACTCTTCGGGAGTCTTTACCTTGGCGCGATATGCCTCGCGGGACCAGAACTCCGGCGAGGTAAACATGGTGCGCAGCACCTGCCGGATGTCGCCATCGCTATGCAGGTAGGTCTTTGCCATACGGTCGACCAGCGCTGGCGGCGGAGTGTCGCTCACAAAACGCTCCGCCAACTGCTGCGACAGATGGTGAGCTGTCGCCGGGCTGCTTGCGAGTTGGTGCAGGACCGCGAGACCCTCCTGTTCGCCGTTCTCCTGAATGGTCTGGCCCAAGACGTACTTGGGTCCGGGCTCGTGGCGCCGCTCATTGAAAGTAAAGCCACCTCCCTTGCGCTGGTCCTCGATAGTCCAGCCGGTAAAGACCTTGGCTACCTCCGTAACGTCCTTCTGCGTGTACCCGCCGTCGACTCCCAAGGTATGCAGCTCCATCAGTTCGCGGGCATAGTTCTCATTCAGCCCAGGGTCTCTGTTCTTGGCTGCAGGATTGGCCTGGGCCCGTTCCGCGGCCAACGAATGCGGGCCGATGCTGGAATGGTTGTCAAGATAGAACAGCATCGCCGGGCTTTTCGCCGTTGCCACCAGCAGATCTTCGAACTTGCCCATGGCATGCGGCGCAATTACGTTTTGCTGGTAGTCCACCAGGTACCAGGGCGCGAACTGTCCCTTCTTGAGAAAGACGTTGAAGTGGTTCAGCCAGAAATCCGTCATCACTGCCTGCAGTTGCCGCTGGCTGTAGATATCCGTGAGCAGGCGCGTTTGCAAAAGTTCGCCGGCCACCAGCAGCGTAGGGTTTATCAAAGCAACCAGCGTTTCTTTTTCCTGCGGAGTCATCCCCGCCGTCAGCTGGACGCGTTCTTCCCCGGTCAGGCTCTTCATGAAGCCGCGCAGCTGGCCGGGCTTTATACTCACCAACCGCTGCATTCGCTGGTCGGGCGATAGATTCACAATCTGGGTGGAGGCCAGATCGGCATATAGCTTCTGCTCATGCACGGTGATCGAGGGCAAACTGGCTGCATCCTCGAGTGCCATGGCATCGGCCATCACGCTTTCCTTAGCGTTCTCCTCATTACGCTCTGCCGGGATTGGCGGTGCGCTGGTCATTGTATTGGGCGCAGTAGTGGTCGCACCCGTAGCGCCAACGGGCTCAGAACCAGGCTGGCGAGCGGCTTCCTGCGCCTGCTTCTGGCGCCTTTCTTCATAGGCAAAGACCTGGTTCTGGTAGACTGCGCGCTCCACCCGATCGCTGGGCAGTGCGGCCTTTCCGTCGGCCACGGCGCGAATCACCGCCCCGGACGGAAAGGCCTGCAGCAGCTCTTGTTGGCTCAGGCGCATCGCGGGAAAGCTCTGCAAACGCGCCTCCAGCAGGCTATCGTCGACCTGCTCCGGGTTGAGCTGCATCTCGACCCATTTCTTGACCCCAATCTCCTGTACTCGCTCCAAATCGCCTGGCCGCGGCCCAAAGGTCAGCCGGTTCAGCGCTTGCATCGCGCGCTCTTCTTCTGTCAGGGGCTTCGCCGCGGGAGTCCGCTTGCTGTGCCAGCTAGGACTGGCTGCAGCCAGCAATGTTACCGGTTCCTGGACCAGGGAGAGGACCAAGCAGCCAGCTAGGGCGCGGGTAAAGAAGCCGGCAATCGAACGTGGAGGTAAGGACATGATCGAGCTGCTCCGCAAACACCAATCTAGGCGTTCAGACCCCCGGAGCAAGGCGAAGTCGCGTGCGGCGCCATCGATTTCAGAGTGGGCACCAAAAGCATTCTATCCGGCGGCATCCTCGACCACCGGTTCCAGACTGGCCGGCAGGATACCCAGTGCCTGGTAGATAGGGCGGATTTCGACGCGGATCGCCTTCAGCCGGCTGGTAAACCATAAAGCGCCTAGAATGACCACGCTGCCGGTGATCATCACCGTCCGCGGAGCACCCAGCCAATGGGCCAGGAAGCCCGCCAGCAGGCTGCCGAAAGGCGCCATGCCTACGAACGCCATCGTGTAATAGCTCATGACCCGCCCCCGGCGGTCTTCCGGCACCAGGGTCTGCACGATCGTGTTGCTGGCCGCCATGCCCTGCATCATGCCGAAACCGACCAGCAGCATCAACAACATGGACAACCACAGCACATGCGAGAGGCCGAAGAGAATTAACCCCGTACCAAAACAGGCGGCGGCAATCGGAATCATCCGCCCTAACCCGAGGACCGTCTTGCGCAGCGCGAGCGACAGCGCCGAAACCAGAGCGCCCACCCCCGACGCGCCCATCAGCACACCCAGGGTGTGAGGCCCACCGTGCAGTACCTGGGAGGCGAAGATCGGCATCAACACCACGAATGGCATGCCCATCAGGCTGACCAGCGCGAAGAGCAGCAGGATGGTACGCACGGGAGCGAAGCCAGAGACGTACGCCCACCCCTCCTTCAATTGCACCCACATGGAGGAAGCGGCCGCACCCCTTCCCGGCAACGGCTTGATATGCATCAGGGCCAGCGATGCGATAACCGCAAAGTAGCTCAGGCCATCGATGAGGAAGCAATAACCCTCGCCGAAGGCGGCAATGACCACACCTGCCAGCGACGGACCCACCAGCCGCGCCAGATTCACCATCGATGAGTTGATGGCAATAGCGTTGCCCAAGTCCTTCCGGTCTTCCACCATTTGCACCAGAAAGGCCTGCCGCCCAGGCATGTCAAAGGCGTTGATCAGACCTTGAAATGCGCTCAGGATCAGGATCTCCCCAATCGTGATGCGCTTGGAGAGGGTCAACCCAGCCAGTAACAGAGACTGCACGGAAGCCAGCGCCTGAGTCCATAGCAACACGTGCCTGCGATCCAGCCGGTCGACCCATACGCCGGCGAATGGGGCCAGCAGGAAGGTGGGGATCTGGCCCATGAAGCCGACCAGGCCCAGCAACAGCGCGGACCCAGTCAGCCGGTAGACTAGCCAGCTGGTAGCGATCCGGGTCATCCATGTGCCGATGAGGGAAATGCTTTGTCCGCTGAAAAACAGCCTGAAGTTGCGATGCCGCAAAGCACGCCAGGCATGCGAGATACCGCCGCTCGCACCGGGTGCCTGGAGCGTCTCGGGTTCGCTATTGTTCTGTTCCTCTTCGATCGTGGCCACGGTCGCTGAAATCCCTCATCGGATCACTTTTTAGATGCCGCTCGGCGACAGCCGCTGCAGCGGCAGATCGGCTTGCAGCACGCTCGCTGGCAGGTTCAAGTGAATCCGGGTCCCCCTATCGCCGGGAGCACAGCCCTGCAACCCCTGGCCGGTATCCTGCACCAAAACAGACAGACCTACTTAAAGCTACCGAGAAATTGCGTCAAGAACGAGGAGAAAGCAATGGCCACAGCCACCGTCCCCACCGAAAAAACCATCACCCGCCAAAAATTGATCGCCCTGCTCAATGAAGATCTGGCCAGGGAATACCAGGCGATTATTGCTTATGTGAATTATTCCCAGGTACTGAAGGGCGCTGCCTACATGAATATCGCGGCCGAGCTGGAGGTGCATGCCGGCGAGGAACTGCAGCACGCCATCATTCTCGCCAACCAGATCGATTACATGGGCGGCATGCCGGTGGTGGTGCCCAAACCGGTAAAGACCTCAGAGAAGGCGGAAGAGATGCTGCGCTTCGACCTGGACAACGAGAACGAGACCATCCGCAATTACCGGCAGCGGATTCGCCAGTGCGACCAGCTGGGCGAGTATGCGACCGCGGAGCACATCCGGAAAATCCTCCTGCAGGAGCAGGATCACCAGATTTCGCTGGCCACTGCGCTAGGCATCGATGTTCCCAATCTCAGCGAGCCGTCTGCTTCCTCCCAGGAGTAACCCAACACGCTGGGGACATGCACGTCCCCAGCCTCCCGCCTTCGTCGGTTAAACTGTAAGTACCGCCATGTTCGAAAACCTATCCGACAAGCTGCAGCGGGCCTTCAAGAATCTGCGGGGCCAGGGCACCATCACCGAAGAGAATATCGGCGAGGCCCTGCGTGAGATCCGCGTTGCCCTGCTCGAAGCCGACGTCAACCTGAACGTGGTCAAGGAGCTTATCGATCACATCCGGGAGCAGGCAGTGGGCCAGCAGGTCATGACGGCCCTGTCTCCTACCGAGCAAGTGATCAAAATCGTCCGTGACGAGCTGGTCGCCCTGCTGGGCAAGGACACAGCCCGCTTCAACTTCGCTTCCCGTCCACCCACGGTGATTCTGATGGCAGGGCTGCAGGGGTCCGGCAAGACGACCACTTCGGGCAAGCTGGCCGCCTGGCTCAGAAAGGGCGGCCACCGCCCCTTGCTGGTCTCAGTCGACGTTTACCGGCCCGCTGCCCGGGAGCAGCTGCGGGTGGTGGCCAACGCGATCAAGATCAACCTCTACGAGGGTGACACCAAGGGTGAGGCGCCAGGGACCGCTCTGGTCGAACGCCTAGCGAAGGAGGCGCGCCGCGAGGCCATCAATTCCGGCTGCGACACGCTCATCGTCGATACCGCCGGCCGTCTGGCCCTGGACCAGGAACTGATGCAGGAGATGCGGAGCCTGAAGAATCTGCTCAGCCCGCAGGAGATCCTCTTCGTCGCCGACGCCATGACCGGCCAGGACGCGGTTCATTCCGCGGGAGAATTTCATAAGCAGCTGGCGCTGACCGGCATTGTGCTCACCAAAATGGATGGCGACGCCCGCGGCGGCGCTGCGCTTTCCATCCGCCATGTCACCGGCCAGCCGGTCAAGTTCATCGGCACGGGCGAAAAGCCGGAGGCCTTTGAGCCTTTCCATCCCGACCGGATCGTGGGCAGGATCCTGGGCATGGGCGACATGATGACGCTCATTGAGCGGGCAGAAGAGACCCTGGACAAGAAGAAGCAGGAGGAATTTGCCCGCAAGGCGCTCTCCGGCGACGGCTTCTCTCTGGAGGACTTCCGCGACCAACTGCGCCAGATCCGCAAACTGGGATCCATGCAGAGCATTCTCAAGATGCTGCCCTCGATTGGCCCTTTTCAGGGCATCCAGCAGATGGCCGGGCAGGTGGACGAATCGCAATTTACGCGCATTGAGGCCATCATCAACTCCATGACCAAGCAGGAGCGCGACAAGCACGAAATCATCTCCGGCAGCCGCCGCAAACGGATTGCGCGCGGCTCGGGAACGAGCGTGCAGGAAGTAAACCAGCTGCTGCGCCAGTATGTGCAGATGCGTAAGATGTTCAAAAGTGCCGGCAAGGGCGGTGGCATGCAACGGCGGATGATGGGCGCCCTGGGCGGCATGCGCGGCATGGGCCGTTAGCGCGTTGCCACTTCTACTCTGCACCGTCGAGTTCAGCGAAAACGCAGGGCGTTGGCGAGCTTGCCAAGAAAAGCTCAACTTTACTGAAGCCGTTCGGGCATAAAGATCGTCAAAACGCTGTGGGTAGCTCCTGATCAGTTTGGTTGTGTGCTTTGACGGCCTTCAGTGTCTGCCGCCGCAGTTCAAGTGTGGCTGTCCTGAGGGATTTAGGAGCTTGCCCCATAGAGAACGTCTTTATGTCTAAACTGCAAGACCAACTCGATCAGATCACAGCCAACACCCGGAACCTTGTCCAGCCGGAGCGCCTGGAGATTAGCGAGCGCGCAGTTGCCGAGCTCTATGCAGCGGGAGTAGAGGATAGAATCCTGCAGGTTGGCTCGGTAGCCCCGGAGTTTGCCCTGCCCGACGCTGCGGGCCGCATCGTGCGCAGCGCGGACCTGCTGGCGCTTGGGCCGCTGGTCATCAACTTCTTCCGTGGGCGCTGGTGCCCGTACTGCGTCACCGAGCTTGAGTCCTGGAGGGATCTGTACACCGCGGTGCGCAAGCGCGGCGCGCTGCTCATTGGGATCTCCCCACAAACCGTGCGCCAAAACGACTTCACGGCTGTGCAACATGGTCTTCCCTTCCCCGTTCTCACCGATGCCGGATGCCGGCTAGCTGCCCAGTTCGGCCTGGCCTACGCGGTCGCGCCTTCCCAGCAGCAGTACTACCGCAGCATCCTGGTAAATATTCCCCTGGTGAATGGGGACGCGAGTTGGCGTCTGCCACTGCCTGCGACCTACATCATCGGCAAAGACGGCACCATCCTGTTCGCCGGTGCGCATGCCGACTTCCGCGTACGACCTGAACCGCGGGAAGTTCTGGATATACTCTCGCCGTAGCGACGAGGTCTCATCGTCCGGAATTGGACAGCGTAAAGCGCCGCTTTTTCACCCGTAAACAGTTTCGCAACGGGTGCGGCCGGACCCGGACTCCCCGCGGAGCTTTGTGGGGCTACCCACCAAGCCCGATCTACTCGCTAAACTCCGCTTGTATCGGATCCAGCAAATTGGAACTTGCAACCATTACGATTGCGAATCTGGCGCCGATTGTGTCTGGCATGTGAACCAGGACGGACGGCTAGATCATGGCTCATCCCAGAGCCCGGATTACCACCGGCATCGTAAGGCGATCATCAGAATTGCATTACAAGGCAAGGCCGCGCAGCACAAAAGGCCACGCACGCGATCCTCCCTTTTCAGCGGACTTCTAGTGCCTCGAGGGGATAGCAATTGTCCATCACCCGCTTATGATCGATCTCTGCCATAGTCTGCTCGTACACCCGAAGGACTGCGAGCTTCCGAACAAGGAGGAACAGAAAATTGGCCTCATCACCTTCCATCTCATCGGAAAAAACACGAGCCATCGATCCTGACAAGCTCAACGCCCTGCTCGGACAAGCAGTGCAAGACATGGGCGCGGCCATGCAAGCGCCACTGATCGTTATCGGAGACAAGCTGGGACTTTACCGCGCCATGGGAGATGGCGTGCCGGTGACCCCCGCGCAGCTTGCACAGCGTACGGCAACAGCGGAGCGTTACATACGAGAATGGTTGAACGCCAACGCGGCCGGCAAATTTGTGGAGTATGACGCCGCAAACGGCACCTACTTCATGACTCCGGAACAAGCGCTCGCGCTGGCTCAAGACGATACCCCGATCCACCTCCCAGGCTTCTATCACATGCTGGCGTCACTGATGAAAGACGAGGAAAAGATTACCCAGATCTATCGCACCGGCAAAGGCATGGCTTGGCATGAGCACGAGAAGGGCTTGTTCGAAGGCTGCGAGCGATTCTTCCGGCCAACGTACCTGGCGAACCTGGTTTCGAACTGGATTCCCGCACTGGAGGGAGTAGAGGCAAAACTGAAGGCGGGCTCTCGGGTGGCTGACATTGGTTGCGGGCATGGAGCGTCCACGTTGCTGATGGCGAAGGCCTATCCCGAATCGGAGTTCTTTGGCTTCGACTACCATGCGCCATCGATTGAAACCGCCCGCAAGAAAGCGAAGGCGGCTCAAGTAAGCGACCGCGTGACCTTCCAGATAGCGCCCTCAAAGGGGTTTCCCGGCAGTGGCTACGACCTGGTGGCGTTCTTCGACTGCCTGCATGATATGGGCGACCCGGTGGGTGCGGCACGGCATGTGCGCGAGTCGCTGGCGCCCGGAGGCACATGGATGATCGTAGAGCCGTTCGCCCATGATGAGGTCGCTCGAAATCTGAACCCCGTTGGACGCATCATGTACTCGGCGTCGGCATCGGTGTGTGTCCCGTGTTCCCTCTCGCAGGAGGTGGCGCTTGGCCTGGGTGCACAGGCTGGTCCGGCGAATATAGAGAAGGTGGTCCGCGGCGGCGGGTTTACCCGCTTCCGCAAAGCAACGGAGACGCCGTTCAATATGGTGTTTGAAGCCCGCGCGTAGTGTCCTTGTAACATCCACCGACATTTGAAGTGTGGTAGCCCACGCGCAGGCCAGTCAGCGCACCGGTGGGCTACCCGATACCCGGCGATTCTCCACGAAACCCGCAAATCGATTCTTTCGGGGGAGAGGCTCGATGAGGATGGGACGAGGAGAATCGCCGTTAGTATTTTCGGCGGCGACCCAGCTTGAATCTTTAATCGGTGGGAGTAAGGTTGTCACATGCGCGCACGACTCTGGCCCGCGGTCGCCGTTTCCTTTGGAGCCCTGCTGGTGTTCTCAACGCTCTTCGCGTGGCTTGTCTTACGCGCGGCTGCCAGGATCCACGAACACACGAAGATTGCGCACCAGATCTACCAGAGAGCGGATGACGCTATCTCAGATATCCAGGCAAATATCAATAAGGGCGCTCTCATAGAACAAAGCGGTTTCAGCAACCCCGATGTTGTGGAGACCGAGAACCGGATCTCCGAGCTGCAGAGGAATACAGCAAATAACTGCGCAACCCTGATTCAGCTGATCGGCGCAAACCAAAAGCCGCAAATTCTTGCCCTGCAGCAAGGCCTGGATCAGTACTGGAGCTCAATACAGCAAAGCCTTCGCACGTCACGAACGCGGCCGTGGGAACAGACCCTCTTCAGTGAATTGGAGAACCAGCCGGAAAGAGTTCTTGATCTCGCCGGGCGCATCGATGCTCTCAACCAGGCCAGCCTCGCCCGCGAGGAACAGGAAAGCGAGGCTCAGCGAACAAAACTGCAGCAGATTGCGATCGCGGCGACGTTAATGCTTCTCCTGTTGGAGTGTGCGATTGGGGTATTCAGCACGGCATATATGTATCGGCTCGATAAAGTCTCAGAGGCAGAGAGGAAGCGCGCCGAGAAGGCGGAACAGGAGCTCCGGCGTTTATCCAATCAATTGGTGCGCGTACAGGAGGAGGAGAGAAAGACGATCTCTCGAGAACTCCACGACGAAGTGGGCCAGCTACTGACAGGCTTGCGCATGGAATTGGGGACGTTGTCGCATTACGAGCCGGATGACGAATTCAGGAAGCGACTTGAAAGCGTAAAGGGACTGGCGGAAGAAGCTCTTCGTTCGGTGCGGAATCTCGCACTCTTGGTGCGGCCCTCCATGCTCGATGATCTGGGACTGGAACCGGCGCTGCACTGGCAGGCAAAAGAGTTCTCGCGCAGATGCGGTATCCCTGTTTCCGTTAACATTGAGGGCCAACTCGACAACCTGCCTGAAGCGCTTCGACTGTGTCTGTACCGCGCGATTCAAGAGGCCATGACCAACTGCGGGAAGCATGCCGACGCCAGCCGCGTCACGGTCATCGTAAAGCAGGACGAAGCTCGAGTGGTTGCTTCTGTACAGGATGACGGGAGGGGATTCGATGCCCTTTTACAAACCCCGGGCCTCGGATTGATGGGCATGACTGAGCGGGTGCGCGCCTTGCAAGGGCATATGTCCGTGGCCTCGGAGCCCGGTTGCGGAACATTGATCCACCTCGAATTGCCAGCCAGGCTCGATCCGAGCCCGTCCTAGTGGCGGGGCCGTCCCATCTCGCGTCCTCTCCTGTCATTTAGACTTGCCAATGGTGTCTCCAAGGGATTTGCTCCGGTGCTCCTTCCGCCTATCTTCGTTCTAGAGAGCAATTTGCTTCTCCAACGAAAAGGACCCGATGATAGACCTCTTGCCAAGCATCCAGGACTACAAGTCGACGCCTCGAAAAATCGATGGCTTACAGAGAACAAGAGAAAACATGAGATATACGGTGCTCATCGCGGACGACCATGGAGTCGTGCGCAAGGGTCTGCGGCTCCTTCTCGAGCAATACCCCGAGCTTGCAGTGATAGGTGAAGCGGCCAACGGCCGGGAAGCCGTGACGATGGCCGCGACCCTCTCTCCGCAAATCGTCGTCCTGGACGTCGCAATGCCGATATTGAATGGCATCGAAGCGGCGGAACAGATATTAAAAGTGAATAGCAAGGTGGGGATCATTATTCTCACCATGCACGCAGATGAGAGCTATCTGTTGAGAGCACTCAATGTGGGCGTTAAGGGTTACCTGCTGAAGGAGTCAGCCGAAGAAGACCTGCTGTTGGCAATAAAGGCTGTGGCGCATGGAAAGCCGTTTTTCAGCCGCGCAATCAACGAGACACTGCTTGAGGATTACATGCGGATGCTTAAGCAACAGGGTCTCTCCGATACATTCGATCTCCTGACCGCCCGGGAAAAGGAAGTACTGCAACTACTTGCCGAAGGAAAAACAAATAAGGAAGTGGCCGTGCTGCTGGACGTAAGCCCGTACACAGTCGAGAGCCACCGGACAAATCTGATGCAGAAACTTGGTATCCACAATACAGCTGAGATCGTTCTCTACGCGGTCCGGAAAAAGCTGGTTAGCTAAAAACCTGGTTCTCCATAGCTTACTCGTGTCCATCTAACTGGCTGTAACTAAAACCACCAGACTGGATACGTCAAACTACGGGGCGCGCAACCAATGTGCGCCTCCTTGGGAAATGTCTATGTTCAAGCGGGGCGATGTATTTGACAATCCGATCACCGGCGAGCGAGCGACCATCCGCCTGGGCACACGTGAAACGAGGGGCGAGCGCCTGGTGGTCGATCTCGACCTGCGGGGAGCCGGTTTTGGTTCGGCTCTGCATCTGCATCCATCCATCCACGAGCGGCTGAGAGTGGTAAGCGGCAGCGTCGGCATGTCTATCGACGGTGCGGTTTCGATTGCCGAATTGGGTAAGACAATTGAAATCCCTCCCGGAGTGCCTCACCGCTTCTGGAATGCCGGAATTATTGACGCGAAACTGTTGATGGATATTAGACCGGCTAATCGATTTGAAGCCTTTACACGAAATATGATTGGTCTGGCCCAGGATGGCAAGACTGGTCCAAAGGGCATGCCAAATCTTTTACAGCTTGCAGTAATAGCCAATGAATTCGATGACGTCATCCAATTCCTAAGCCCTCCGCGTTTTCTGCAAAGAGCGCTATTTCCGATTCTTGCACCCATAGCTCGAATGCGCGGGTACAAAGGCTCTTACAGCGAATATGTTTTTCGGTCGCCATCGGAATGGGCCCAGAACGAAGCGAAGGCGCAGATGCTTGGGCGTTCATAGAGATCGCCAGGAGGCAACCATGCCAACCCATGAGCGTATGAGTTCTACTGCCGGCAGCGTGTACGCCGGCACGCTCCTATTTGTTACAACGGATCCCGCTAAGGATAGCCAGGACGTCCTCGACTTCGCTTGTGCATTGGCGCAGAGCCACCGTGCGCGTCTTGAGCTAGTGCATGTTATCGATCCTGGAGATATTCCATCGATGCCTGATGCGCAGATGGGTATTCAGTACCGGCTCGAAGCACTGGCTCGGAGTTTGACCAGCCTCGACAGCAGCGCACAGGCGATCTTGCTGTTTGGAAAACCCGAGCATGTGCTTCGAGAGAGAGCGGAGGACATCAAAGCGACACTTATCGCGATTGCGTTAAATGGCTCCGCCACTGACCGCGTTCAGAAGAGACTGGCAGATGAGTTATCCCGGAGGTGCGATTGTCCAGTATTGACGCTTCCACCTGATATTCGCGTGGGCGCCCCGCAATCGCTCTCAGTTTCAAGCCACCCGGTGCGAAGGTTAGTTAGCTGAACCAGATCGTCTGCTTTGGACGTGAGTGTCAATCAAGGCTAGAACGGCGTTTATGCCTGCATTTAGAGTTAGCCGTGGCTCGGGGTTTCACATGTTTCTTGACTCTCGCGTGTTTGTTTCGGCTCTTTTATTAGGGCTGATGATTGGGGTCTGCGGCTTCGGGCTGGATTGCCTGGTGCATCATGCGAGCAGGATCTATGCCTCCGATCTCTATACATGTATCGTCGCATCCGTGCTTTCGTATTTAGTAATGGCATACGAAAAGCGTCGACGTATGATTCTGGCGCGCAGGATGGAAATTGCGGCCGAGGTAAATCACCATATCCGAAATGCGCTGACCGCAATTGTATTTTCGGCGTCGGTCGAGAACGATCCATCGCTGCAGTTAATCCTCAAAGAAGCGACCGAACGCATCGACTGGGTGCTGACGACAGTGCTGCCCGACGGAGAAGAGAAGCTGAAGTGGCCGGTGCAAAGACCGGGTTGGCGTCCGGTTGTGTGGCGCGCTCGATAGGATTCAGGAGCGAAGGAGATTCATAGACCTTTTTCGACCATCTGTAGAAGACGATCGGAGACGGCATGAACTTCCTTCTGCGATGCGCGGCCTAGGGGGCCCTCAATGATCAGGAAAGCAAGACCGTGAACGGCAGACCAGGCGAGATACTCCGCTCCCGGCCTCCGTTCCTGTGGAAGGGCGCCCGCCTCTACCATCAAGTCGAGAGCTGCCGAGAGCAGTTGAAATGGATTGAGGCCGCTCTTGCCCGCCTTTGCGGCATCGATATCGCCCTCGACCCGATCAGGGACGGAGAATGCTGTTCGGAACAGACCCGTCTCCGTGAGCGCAAACTTCAGGTACCCTGTGCCTACTGCGCGCAGCGTCGCCCGAGCCGATTCCGCGGGAAGCTTGCTCCGCCGCACGCCGGCGATCTCTGCCTCAATCGCCAGAGCGAGGGAAGAGAGCGCGGCCGCCCGGACCGCTTGCAGAAGATCGCTGTGGCTGGAAAAGTGCCGGTAGGCTGCGTTGGGAGCAACTCCCGCCCGTCGTGTTGCTTCCCGGAGCACGACGGCGTTGGGGCCGCCCTCGCGCGCCAGCGCGATGCCTGCTTCCAGAAGAGCTCTCCGCAGGTCCCCATGGCGAAATGTTTTGCGCACCGCTGGGCGGTTTTTTTTTGCTGAATTCATGGTGTCTTGTGGACAGTGTACATTTCCTCTGATAGCTTGTTGTGGACGGTGTACACATAATAAACGAGCAATGTTTGAGGACGTCATTCGGCGACGTCTACAAGACCCAATATCCAGAAGAGATTGACCTCGAGATATCGCTGAACTTCGAGCGCAGCAAGAGCATCACGAAAGAAGAGAGGATGAACCATGAGCACAGCAGCACAGCAGGTAGTGACCACGCCAGTCAAAGCAAACATAGGGGACTTTGTCTGGCACGAGCTCAGAACTACAGACGCCAAGGGAGCCCAGGATTTCTATACCCACGTTGTCGGATGGCAAGCGAAACCGTCGGGCGACCCCGGCGGCATCCCTTACACACTGCTCTCGACCGGGGAAATTGGCACCGCCGGCCTGATGCAGCTAACTCCAGATATGCTGGCCGCCGGCATGAGACCCGCCTGGGTCGGCTTCATCGGCGTCGATGACGTGGAGGCGTATGCCCAGCGAGTAGAACAGGGCGGCGGGAAACTGCACTGCGCGCCCATGGACATCCCAAACGTCGGCCGCTTCGTTTCCGCACAGGATCCGCAGGGCGCGGTCTTTCTCTTGTTCAAAGGTTCGCTGGACTATGCACCGCCACGTCCGCCGGCCGGCTCTCCCGGCACGGTGGGCTGGAATGAACTCTCCGCCAATGACGGGGAGGCCGCATGGTCCTTCTATTCCGGCCTCTTCGGTTGGAAAGAAGACAGGACTATGGACATGGGTCCCATGGGTATTTATAGGATCTTTAATAACGGCGGCCCGGCTGTAGGCGCCACGATGACCCGGGATCCCAAAAATTCGCCGGCCCCGTTCTGGCTCTACTACTTCAACGTTGAGGATATCGACGCCGCAGCAACGCGCATCAAGGAGAAGAACGGGCAGGTGCTCATGGGTCCTCATGAGGTGCCCGGTGGCCTGTGGATTATCCTTGGCAAGGATCCTCAAGGAGCCATGTTCTCGCTCGTTGGACCCAAAAAGCAGTAGCCTTCCTCTGTGGCTGCACCTCTAAGCGACGTGCAGCCACTTAACTTCTACGGAAGCTCCCGGACCCAAATATTGCGAAAGCTGATTGGCTCGCTCTTGTCGCCGTGGGCCTGGAGCTTAATCGGAGCTGCAGTGTACGCCTTATAGAACGGCTTGCCGATATACAGCGTCTGCCCCTTCAACTCGAAGTGATTTTCCACCAGGACGCCGTTGAAGAATACCGTGGCATAGGCCGGAGTCTTCAGCGAGCCGTCGCTATTGAACGTAGGCTCTGTCCACACCACGTCGTAGGTCTGCCACTCCCCTGGCTTGCGGGTTGGATTCGCCAGCGGAATAGCTTGTTTATAGAGGCTGCCGGCCATGCCGTTCACGTAGGTCTTGTTCTGGTAAGAATCGAGAACCTGCAACTCATATCCGTCGTCGCCAGGCCCGGTCGAGGCTAGAAACACACCGCTGTTGCCGCGAGCCTGGCCACTGCCGGTGATGTCGGTGGGAACCTTCCACTCGACGTGAAGCTGGTAGTTCTTGAAGCTCCGTTTGGTCTCGATGCTTCCCTCGCCTTTGCTTACGGTCATCACTCCACCGGCAACCGTCCATTTGGCGGGCGACTTGTCACGGACCGAAACCCAGTCGTCCATATTCTTGCCATCGAAGAGCACGATGGCGTCGGACGGAGGCGCCCCACAGGTGGCTCCGGGTGTCACCACCGGAGGAACCGGTTCCCAAACTTCCGTCTCCTCAGGTTTTGGTTTATCCGGCGATTGTGCGAAGAGCGGAGCGGCTACAACAATCAGCGCCGCAGAAACGAGAAGGCTGGAAAAGTGGATACGCATCATGCACGAAAATATACTCAAATTGCGGCGATTTGGCCAAGGTGGGCCCCCAGGCGCTGCAATCTCAGGAGTGCGCACCGGTCAGTCCAAGTTGTTTGCCGATCATCCGGTCAAGCATCCTCTTGGGAAGCAGTCTTGGAAGCGTCCAATTCTTAAACCGCTGTGGCACGACGGCATAACGAGCACGTGGGTGGGGTGTGGCGAGTGCAAGATATACCGCTTGCCCCAGACGCTCCGGTGTGAGCCCTCTTCTGCCCTCTGCAATCACGTATTTGCGAAACTCCTCCAGTATGTCTTTGTACTCCGTCTTCTGGTATGCGGTCATATCCTCGGCTTCGCCTTTATCCCAGATCGCAGTGGCAACGGATCCGGGCCCCACTACGATAACGTCGATCCCATAGAGCATCAGTTCACGTCGCAGTGTTTCCGACATCCCCTCGAGCCCAAATTTGGAAGCAACATAGGCTCCTAAGAACGGCATGCCGATCTTGCCGCCCACAGAGCTGATATTGACGACCCGTCCGGCTGGGCCCCGCCGCTTGCGATCTGTGCCCAACAGAGGAGCAAAGGCCTGTGTCACTGAAAGCGGTGCGACCAGGTTTACCTCTAGCTGCCGGCGAAAGGCCTCCATTGGCAGGTAAAGGAGAGGGCCGGGAACAACGACACCGGCGTTGTTGACCAAACCTGCTAAAGTGCCGGCGCCAAGCTCGCCGCCTACCTGGGTTGCTGCGCGATCGACGGCATCGGGGTCGGTTACATCCATGATGAGCGGGCTGAAGCCGCTGCCAAACTCCCGCTGGAGACGATCGGCGTCAGCTTCTTTTCGAACGCTGCCAAACACGCGGAATTCCTTGGCAAGCAGCACCTTGGTGATGCCCCAGCCGATTCCGGTAGAAACTCCAGTCACCACTACACTTTGCTTTCCGGCCATACCATTTCTCCTTTGCTGGCTAAGGTGTACACCGCACACCATCAACATGTTCACCGTACACTTTCAGAACGGCGATGTCAAGATGTACAGTGTTCCGGTATGCCTTATCCCTCGAAGACAGATCGACAAGCCATTCTCTCGGCTGCCCTGAAACAGCTCGCTCACGATGGTTTGCGAAGTATCTCGTTGCGCAGTCTTGCCGCGTCCCTGGGCGTCGCCCCCAACGCTCTCTATCGCTACTTCGCAGACCGGGCGGCATTGGAGGCTGCTATGAGCGCCGAAAGCGCTCGTCAGCTCGAATCCGTTCTCAAGCGGGCGGCGCGACAAAAACGACCGGTGGATGCGGTTCGCAGCATGGCCTTGGCATATGTCCGTTTCGCACGCGAGAATCCTCATCTTTACGGGTTGTTGATGGCGCCTTGTACTCCCTCCCAGGAGGATACCGAGTCCCATTTAGATTTGTGGAAATTCGTTGTTGATCAAGTGGCCCTCATCTCAACGGAAAGCCGCGCGCGCGAAGCAGCGGTGGCTCTTTGGGCGCTCCTTCATGGGATAGTGACCCTCGAAGCCGCACAGGTATTCGGTGAAGAAAAACCGTTCAGCGGGTTTGAGTTCGGACTCGACGCATGGCTGGCGGCTGCGGCCAACCATCCCGATAGCACACCCGTTCGAGAACGAAAACCCGCCAGTTTAGCGAAACGTTAGCGACGGCGCGTCTAGTGCGCGGCTGACGACCCTCCGCCCACCTTGAAATATTTAGTCAAAAGGGCCAGTGGGGCCGCTATTAACGTGATTACGCCGAGAATGAAGAAGCAATCCATAAAGCCCAGAAGCCTGGTCTGAGCGATAAGCTGGTTGTAATAGTGGCTGTATGCGGCGGTCATGGCGTCCGCGGGGGAAAAGCCGCGTTGCTGCAAAAAAGCGGCGGTCTGTTTCACTCCTGATTGCAGAGCCTCCGAGGATGCAGTAATGTTGTCACCTACTCTTGACTGGTGGAGATCTTGCCGGCGCTCAGACATGGTCGTGACCAGGGAAACGCCGACGCTCCCTCCCCAGTTGCGGAAAAAATTGGTCAGGGACGATGCCTTGTTATTTTGCTGCGGTGTCAGTTGCGAATAGGCGATCACGGTCAGGGGTACGAAGAAGAAAGCATAGCCGAAACCCTGCAATCCGCGAGCCAGGGCATAGTGGGTGTAATCCGTATCCAGGTTGAAGTGGCTGTAGTGCAGGAAAGAAATACCCACCACCAGGACAGCGCCGAAGAGCAGTATGCGCGGGTGGATAATGCCGCGTTGCACCAGCTGGGCCCCCACGGGCGCCAGCACGGTGATAACCAGGGCGCCGGGCCCGAGCACAAGGCCTGCGTCGATGGCTCGATAACCATAGAGCGACTGCAGTATCTGAGGAATCATGGTGGTCGAAGCAAACAAGCCAACGCCAAAGATGAAATAGAAGACATTGGCGATGGCAAAGTTGCGCACCTTGAGCATTTTCAGATCAATCACTGGATCGGGATGTCGAAGTTCCCAGAAGACGGCTGTCGTGAGGCACGTTCCCGCAATCACGGCCGCCCAAAGAATGAACTTTGAACCGAGCCAGTCGTCGATCTGTCCCCGATCAAGCAGAAACTCGAGAGCGGCCGAGCCAAGGCCAACCAGGCTAATGCCAATTCCATCGATCCGAAGTTTGCCGTCCGCGGAGCGGGCGCTCTTCCTTTCCTGTGCAAACGAGGGCGGGTCGTGAACGAATCGGTTGGTGAGGAAGAGGGACAAGGCGCCGATCGGAATATTGATAAAAAATATCCACCGCCAGTTGTAGTTGTCGGTGATCCACCCGCCCAGCACCGGCCCAATCGCGGGTGCAGTGACAATGGCGACCGTGTAAAGCGCGAAAGCCAAGGCCCGCTTATTCGCCGGAAAAGTATCCACCAGGATCGCCTGTTCAACCGGGGCCAGCCCTCCTCCGCCAACGCCTTGAAAGACCCGGGCAGCGAGCATAATGCCGAGCGTGGGAGCCAGACCGCAGCACAGCGACGCCATGGTGAAGAGACTCACGCAGGCCATGTAGTAATTCTTGCGCCCGAACACTCGCGATAGCCACGCGGACATGGGCAACACCACGGCATTCGCCACTAGATACGTTGTGAGTATCCAGGTCACCTCATCGAACGATCGGCCCAAGCCACCGCCTATGTAAGGCAACGAGACATTAGCGATTGACGTATCCAGCAACTCCATGAAGGTAGCGAGCGTTACGGTCAAGGCCACGACCCACGGATTGATCGCAACCTGCCGTGGAATTCGAAGTGGTGTAGCTACGCTGGTTGCCAATGCTTACCCTCAAAACTCGTTGATAGAGAGAAGTCGAACGCACATATTCGGAAAATTTCGGGGCGATGGTCTTATCTATGGATTCAGCAGAAAAGAGACCGATGCGTCTTTTTTTGCTACTCTGATAAGTGCCATGGGCAAAGGCGAGAAAACCAGGCAGCGCATTATCGAATTGGCCGCTCCCCTCTTTAACCAGGGCGGCATGGCGGGATGTTCGGTGCAGGACATTTTGCATGCCACCGGCCTGGAGAAGGGTGGGCTTTACCGGCATTTTTCCAGCAAACAGGAGCTAGCCGCGGAATGCCTTAAATATTCCCTTGCGCTGGTCTTTCAAGCCCGCTCCGGCGATGCAGCTCATATTCCTAACGCCATCGATAGGCTTCGCTACCTGGTGGATCGATTCGTATCTACTCCTTCTCCATTGAAGGGTGGCTGTCCCCTTATGAACGCTGCCGTCGACTCGGATGACGGTGATCCTCAACTGCGGAGACTTTCTGTCGAATGGCTGCGGCAGTGGAAATCCACGCTTCTTGAGATTTTGAAAGATGGCATCGCGCGGGGAGAGGTAGTGCGTGAAACCGACCCCGGCCGGATTGTGAACACTGTGATAGCGGTTCTGGAAGGGAGCCTGCTGATCAGCCGGCTCGAACGAACATCAAGCGCTCTCGAGGATGCGCGATTGTGTCTTCACGGCCTCTTTGATGGGCTCGTCCCTACCGGCCGGCGAAAGTCTAACCAATCGTAAAGCGCTGCACGATCTGCATATGTTTTCACGATGGCGATTCTCATCGCGATACTCTCCTTCCGGTAGGTTTCGTGCTTCAAGTGCCTACTTCCCAAATTGTTCGTATGCATCATACGATCGAATCAGGAGAAGATCATCATGCAGATCACTGGCAACACAATTTTGATCACGGGCGGGGGCTCCGGCATTGGGCGCGCTCTTGCTGAAGCCTTTCACGCGGAGGGCAACCAGGTTGTCATCGCCGGCCGCCGTAGAGAACTGCTCGAGGAAACGACAGCGGCGAATCCGGGAATGAAGGCTGCTATCTTCGATATCGGCAACGGAAACGCGATCCCGGGCTTCGCCCACAAACTCAAAGTCGACTTCCCGGCCCTGAACGTCGTCATCCATAATGCGGGCATCATGCGGTTGGAGTCGCTGCGGGATGGCTCAGTTACGGATGCCGAGGCGACCGTGACGACGAACCTGCTGGGGCCGATCCGTTTGACCGCGGCGCTGCTGCCGTTACTCGAGAAACAGCCAAGAGCTGTGATCATGACAGTTTCCTCCGGACTGGCGTTTGTTCCGATGGCGACCACCCCGGCCTATTGCGCGACCAAGGCAGCGATTCATTCTTATACGCAATCGCTTCGCTATCAGCTCAAAGACACTTCTGTGCAGGTGCTTGAACTTATCCCGCCTTACGTGCAGACGGAGTTAGCCGGAACACGGCAGGCAAACGATCCCAACGCCATGCCGCTCAAGGACTATATCGCCGAAACCATGAACATCCTGAAAACCTCGCCCGGCACAACCGAGATCTGCGTGGAACGGGTGAAGCCGTTGCGCTTTGCCGAGGCCAACGGGAGCTATGATGCATTCTTCAAAAAGTTCAACGACGGAGTAGCGGCTGCCATGGCGGCACACTAAGGAGATGCGATGAGAGAACGGAAACCGATCGATGCGGAGCTGCGCAGTTTTCTGGATGCGCAAGCCGCAGCGGCGGGCGCCCCAGCCCCGACCTCAAATGAGGAGTTGCTACGCTTGCGCCGGGCGCTCCTGGTCCGGGCGCTGGAGAACCGCCCGTCCATCCCCGGTCTGCCCAACGTCGTCGAGGCACGCGATGTCGCAATCTCCGGCATGCTTACCGGGCGCTTGTACACACCACCCCGCGGCTCAGAGACGTTGCCAGTCCTGGTGTATTTACATGGCGGCGGCTGGGTGGCTGGCTCGGTTGCAACGCACGACCCGTTTTGCCGCCTCCTGAGCGAGGCGGCCCGTGTGATCATCGTTTCGGTTGAGTACCGGCTCGCGCCTGAGCATCCTCACCCCGCGGCGTTGGAGGACGCACTCGCCGCCGTACAGGGGGCCGTCAGCAACGCAGCGCTGTGGGGTGGGGACACGGCGCGGCTAGCTCTTGGTGGCGATAGCGCCGGCGCCCACTTGGCTGCGGTGGCCGCCAACCGGCTTTGCGGTACGCCGGGAGCACCCGCGTTGCGCGCCTTGCTGTTGCTCTACCCTGTCACCGACCACCCTAGCGCAAATCATCTTTCCTACACTGAGAACGCGACCGGCTACGGTCTGGAAGCGAACCTGATGCGCTGGATGTGGGAGCAATATGCGCCAGGCGCTTCGCCGGACGATCCCGATGTGTCACCACTTCGATTACATAAATCGCCTCCGCTTCCCCCAACCTTAGTGGCAACGGCGGAGTACGATGTGTTGCGCGATGATGGCATCGCCTACGCGGAGAAGCTCAAAGCGGCGGGGGTTGCTGTTACGCAGATGCACGCGCCGGATATGCATCACAATTTCCCCGTGCACCCGGCGACAGTGGCGCGGTTTCCTCAGTCTGACGCCGCACTCGCCCGGATCGCGGGCTGGCTGCGGGCGACGCTCGCTGCCGCCACGTAGCTTACTTGCATAGCGCAGCCGCAGCATGAGATGGATCGGTCAGGTTGACTCCCGTCAACTCAAATCCCCACGTCTTCGAGGTATGGAAACCTACTTATTGGTTGTCTTACGCCTGGCGGGCTTCGGTTTGCTTCCGTTGCCAGACCGGCCCTTGTCTTTCAACTGGATGTTGTGGGCATTGACGATGGCCTTGATCAGTCCCGGAAAGCGGTTTTCGATCTCTACACAGCGAGAGGTGTTCTGCATCTCGACGCCGTGCCGTTCGCTGCGGATCAAGCCTGACTCTCTGAGCGCCTTGAAGTGCTGAGAGAGCGTCGATTTGGGTATGGTCTTATTGCTGACACGAAGGAAGGTGGAGCAATTTTGCGAACAGTCTGATCCAGCGATGTCGGCAAAGATAGCCACACGCACAGGGTCAGAGAGTGCGTGAAGAATCGCTTCCACCGTAACGTCTTCGAGCGAAGGGTGAAAGAGAGGCCTCATGATTTTTATCATATCTTTACATGCCAGCTTGTTCAATAGTTCACATTTCCAGAACTATTGAATCCTTGCGGAACGGCGGCCCATCTTAAGCTGCAGCAAGGGTCGATTCGACACCTGCAATAGCAAGGAGACGCATATGAGCAAGCTCAAGGGTAAGGTAGCCGTGGTTACGGGCGCATCCAAAGGTATTGGAGCCGCCATCGCCAAGTCACTCGCGGCTGAGGGTGCATCTGTAGTGGTGAACTACGCGTCCAGTAAATCGGGCGCCAGAATCGTCGTCGACGCCATCACGGAAGCCGGTGGCAACGCTGTCGCCGTGAAGGGCGACGTTTCCAAGGCCGCCGAGGCCGAGGGGATTATCGACGCGGCCATCAAAAACTACGGCCGGCTCGACATTTTGGTCAACAACTCCGGCGTCTACGAGTTCGCCCCGATTGAGGCGATTACTGAAGAGAAGTTTCACAGGATCTTCAACACCAATGTGCTCGGCTTGCTGCTCACTACGCAGGCAGCCCTCAAACACATCGGCGAGGGCGGTAGCATCATCAACATTGGCTCCGTCGTCAGCCGCATCACACCTGCCGCCTCCTCCATCTACACCGGAACCAAGGGCGCAGTGGACGCCATCACCGGCGTGTTGGCACGCGAGCTTGGACCCAAGAAAATCCGCGTGAACGCGATCAATCCCGGAATGGTCGAAACCGAGGGCACACACGCCGCCGGCATCCACGGTACCGACTTTGAAAAGGCGACGATCTCCCAGACCCCGCTCGGTCGCCTGGGACAGCCCGGCGACATCGCCTCCGTAGCCGTCTTCCTCGCCTCCGACGACTCTGGTTGGCTTACGGGCGAACAGATCCTCGCCGGCGGCGGGCTCCGTTAAACAAAAAACTCCAAGGAGAAGACAATGGGCAAACTGGACGGAAAAGTCGCAGTGATTACAGCGGCAACCTCAGGCATGGCGCTCGCCACCGCCAAGCTCTTCGTGGAAGAGGGTGCGTACGTCTTCATCACCGGCCGCCGCAAGGACAAGGTGGATGAGGCCGTGAAAGCAATCGGCCGCAATGTAACCGGCGTTCAAGGTGACGCCTCGAACCTGGACGATCTGGACCGGCTGTACGAAACGGTCAAGAAGACGAAGGGAAAGATCGACGTCTTGTTCGCCAGCGCCGGCATGGGCGAGATGGTGAAGCTGGGCGAGATTACCCCGGAACAATTCGACAATACCTTTAACCTGAATGTGCGGGGCACGCTATTTACAGTGCAGAAAGCGCTGCCGCTTTTTAACGACGGAGGTTCGATCTTCATGAACGGATCGATCGCGACCATCAAGGGTTTTCCGTCGTTCAGCGTCTACAGCGCAAGCAAGGCCGCGGTGCGCTCGTTTGCGCGGACCTGGCTGGTCGACCTGAAGGAACGCAAAATAAGGGTGAATGTACTCAGCCCGGGAACGATCGATACCCCGATACTGGACCCGCTGGGGCCGGACGCAAAGAAGTACTTCGCATCGCTGATTCCGCGCGGGGAAATCGGACGCCCGGAGGAGATTGCGACCGCAGCGCTCTTCCTGGCTTCGAGCGATTCCAGTTTCGTGAATGGCATCGAGTTGTTCGTAGATGGCGGTGTCGCCCAGATTTGAGCTTCCCACCGTTCTTTTGAGTTCAAAGATGGGGTCTAAATAATGCAGGAGGCGCTCCACTCCCTGATAGCTGCATAATGGTTGCAGCAATCAAGAGACGGAGCGCCATGCATCGTCGTACATTCAATCAGCTGATGGTCGGGGCTACCCTGGGACGAGTGCTCTCCCGCGGATACGCCCAGACCTTACCTTCCCAAAATGGATCCCGCTTCTCCGTGATGTTATGGACACTGCAGAAGCAGGCGCCATTCGATCGCTGTCTTGAGATCGTTGCCGACGCGGGTTACCAGGGCGTAGAGCTGACTGGGCAATTTCAGAAATGGTCAAGCGATGAGACGCGGCGGGTGATGGCCAAGATGCGCACGCTGGGGTTGACCTTCGATATGTTGAGCGGGGTCAAGGCCGGCTTTGCAGATCCCGCCGGGGCGGGCGAATTCCTCGCCCAAGCCACCGCACAGATGAAAGCCGCCACTGAGCTCGAAAGCCCGCAGATCAATCTCAAATCAGGCAATCGTATAGACAATGTGTCGCGCAGCGTTCAACATGCGGCATCTATCGAGAACCTTAAGCGCGCTGCTGATCTTGCCGCGGCAAATCATGTGCAGATCGTGGTCGAGCCGATCGATCCCCTGGAAAATCCGAATATGTATCTGACGTCTGTCAGCGAAGCATTCGAGATTATCCGTGCCGTAGGAAGCCCGCATGTCAGGGTGTTGTATGACTTCTACCACGAACAACGTGCTTACGGTAATTTGATAGAAAAGTTGGAGCAAAACATCGATCTCGTTGGGTTGGTACACATTGCCGATGTACCCGGACGACACGAGCCAGGGACAGGGGAGATCGACTATCTGAATATCTATCGCAAGCTTGCCGAGCTGAAGTACAACAAGTTCATAACGATGGAGTTCTATCCGACACAAGATCCCGTGGGCACTCTGAGGAAGGCGCGGCAGGATGCCCAGCAGGCTATGAGTGCGGTGGCAACCACATCGTAGACGGATCGCCGCCGCATCCTGGCAGTAAAATCGAAGACCATGCAACTAGGTTTTGTAAGCGCCATTCTCCCCGACCTCACGCTTGAAGAAGTATTCGCTCTCGGCAAAGCAACGGGGTACTCCTGTGTAGAGTTGATGTGCTGGCCGGTGGGCAAGGCCGATCGGCGGTATGCGGGCGTTACCCACATCGATGTCAGCAATTTAGAATCCGCCGATGTCCCGCGGATTTTAAATCTTGCCCAAGCTCACGGCATGGAAATCAGCGGGCTGGGATATTATCCGAATCTCCTTACGCCCGATCCGGAGGCAGGGCGGGTCGGCGCCTTGCATCTGAAACGTGTCATCAGCGCCGCGAAGGCGCTCAACCTCACCGTCGTGAGTACGTTCGTCGGCCGCGACTGGACCCGATCCGTTGAGGAAAACTGGCCTCGCTTCTTATCTGTCTGGAAAGATCTGATGGCCTATGCGGATGACCAGGGGATTCGTATCGCCATCGAGAACTGCCCGATGATTTTTACCGCCGACGAATGGCCCGGGGGCAAGAATCTTGCATCCAGTCCCGCGATCTGGCGGCGCATGTTCGAGGAGATCCCCAGCCCGAACTTCGGACTCAATTACGATCCGTCGCATCAGGTCTGGCAGCAGATGGACTATATCGCCCCACTTACGGAATTTTCTTCGCGCATTTTCCGCGTTCATCTGAAGGACGTAGCAGTCGACCGGACGAAGCTGAACCAGGTCGGCATCCTGGCTTATCCCCTGGAGTTTCATAGTCCAAAGCTGCCAGGGCGCGGGGACATCGACTGGGCGAAGTTTCTCCACGCGCTCAAGGATTCGGGTTACGACGGACCTGTCTGCGTGGAAGTCGAGGACCGGGAATTCGAGAGCGATTTGGCGCATCGCAAACAGGCTCTCGCCATCAGCGCAGAGTATTTGCGCCCCTTGATCAGTACATGACCCAACCACCGTCGACATTAAGCGTCTGGCCAGTCATCGCGTCGCTCAATTCTGTCGATAGAAACAAACACACGCGGGCCACATCGAGCGGCCCAATGCGCCGCTTGAGACTTTGCCGTTCTATCACTTTATCCGCTTCCTGCTTGGACATCAGCTTTTTTTCCCCCTCGGTTTCGATGGCGCCAGGGGTTACGCAGTTAACGCGAACGTTATGGGGCCCGATCTCTCTCGCCAAAGAACGGGTAAACCCAATGATCGCGCCTTTCGATGCGACGTAATGGGTCAAGTTCTGGAGGCCGGTAAAGAACGTGACCGAAGAGATATTTACGATCGCCCCAGATCGTTGCTTAACCATGTGGGGCATGACAAGTTGTGTGCAGTGAAAGACACTCTTCAAGTTGATGTCGTGCATTGCGTCCCAATGTTCTTCTGTCATTTCCAGAAAGGGCTGCCGGGGATAGATACCTGCGTTATTGATCAAGACGTCGATATGTCCAAAGCGCGAGATTGCATCCTGAACAATCTTTGCCATGGCCTCGCGATTGCCGGCATCGGCTTCAAAGCCGAAAGCCGAGCCACCCTTCGCTTTTAGAGACGATGTCACCTTTTCTACCTGCGGTCCGTCCAGGTCGGCGAGAAATACATGGGCTCCATTTTCGGCAAACAGCCCGGCTACTCCGGCGCCGATGCCGGCGGCGGCCCCGGTCACAATAGCGACTTTATCCTTAATCAGCTCCATTAGCGCTCCTGCATCACAAGGGCTGATCTTATCAAACCTGAAGCTCTACAACCGGCTACTCCGCCCGCTCTACCTCCAGCCCAAAGCGCGACAGATCGCGCTTTTGCAGGTGGTAGTCGATAAAAAAGCCAACGCCGATCGATAGCGGGATCAAGCCGATGGCCCCCCCGGAGAGGACTTCGTGTTCGCCAACAATCCACGCCAGTACGAGAAAAGAGAGCATTATCCCGACTCCGGTCGAGATGAGCACAATTCCGGTTCTGCGCGTACTCGCAATTCCCTCGAGTGCGCCTTTGGCCGTTCTGCCGTCAGCGCTCAATACCTTTTCAATGTCGTTGGCGCTCATTCCACGCGCCAACATGGCCAGACGCTGTTCGGTCTTTAGCCTCTGCTTGTACGCGCCACCGGCGACGCCGGAAACTATAGCTACAATCCCAACCAAAAAAGCCCCCAACGGGACCATGAACGGACTCCAATTCCAACCCATAAGCCTTACCTTCCTTTCTGACCGCCTTAGACTGCCGGCTGGCTTGAGAGTTTCAGCCGATGCATGAAACTTTCAGCTAGATTCTTAGTCTGACTCTCCTTGCATGCCGTCGACTCCAGCTTCGAGCAGATCGTCCGAGACCATCAGGCCATGGTCTTTGGCACCCTCATTCGCCTTACCGGCAGCCGCGAACATATCGACGACCTGGCGCAGGAGGTCTTTCTACGCCTCTACCGGGCACTTCCAGCCTTCCGCGGGGAATCCCTGCTTAGCACCTATCTCTATCGCATCGTTGCCAACGTTGCCCAGGATGAATGGAAGCGCCGCCGCCGGGAGGACCGTCCGCTTGTCTCCCTTTCCGAAGAGGAATCCGATTGGGAGGATCGCCTGCCGCATCCCAGCCCCGACGCGGAAGAGCAATTTGCCGAAAGGCAGTTTCGCCATGCCGTAGAGGAGCAGTTACAGCAGCTCAGCCCGGTGGAGAGAACCATACTCGTGCTTTATCATCAGGAGGAGCGCAGTTACGAGCAGATCGCGCAGTCGCTCAACCTGCCCATTGGCACTGTGCGCACGCACCTGCATCGCGGCCGCAAGAAGCTTCGCGAAGGGATCGAACGCCGGCAGACGCTTGAAAGGAGAACCACATGGCAGAAGACGAGATGAATCCTGCTTCGCATACGCAGTCACTCGATGCAAGAATCCTTCGCGTGCTTGAAACCGCACCTCGATTCGAGATCTCCCCCGACTTCGCTGCCCGGATCGCCCGGCAGCTGCCTCCGCGCCCGGCCGCGATCCTTTCCCCTGCGCGATACGGTTACCGTGCCGGTGTGGCATGCCTGGTTGTGCTGCTTGCACTTATCCTTGTATTAGCCCGCCGGGCGACGGGCACGTCTGTATTCTGGCTTTCGATTGAATCGACCTTCTGCGCCCAGTTCGCGCTGGTGGCCGTCTGGCTGGCGGTGCGGAACGCAGGCTATACTTTCGCTAGTCTTTTCTAAGGCCTTTTCACTTCCGCTCTGCAGAGGGAAGTGTAGCGATGTGCGGCTTTTCTTGGGGAAAACCTGGGATTGGTTGCTTGGTAAACACCAGAAGTGAAAATGAAGTAGCCGGCACAGTTCTCGTACTTCTGGCAGCAGCTGTCCGCAAAAACTCAGCCACTTTATGTCGAACTCATCTACGGCCATCAAGATCACCCGCACCGATCCGCGCTACGCTATGTTGCGCCGAAGCCGCAATCTGCGCTGGGACGGTAACGCGGCGGAAACAGCGGCCGCGGTCGAATTGTGCGAAAACGCCGAACAGGCGGCCGAGGTGTTGCAGCGCATCGTCAACGCAGGCATGCGCCCCACCATTCGCAGCGGCGGCCATTGCTACGAAGACTTCGTGGTCAACAATCCAGGCGGCGCGATCCTGGATCTTAGCCTGTTTAAGACTGTGAGCCTGCCAGGCGACGGGACGCGCTACCGCATAAGCCCGGGGCTGGAGTTGGGCGAGGTCTACATCGATCTCTACAAGCGCCACGGTGTAACCATTCCCGGCGGCAGTTGCTACGAAGTGGGCGCCGGGGGCCACATCAGCGGAGGCGGGTACGGTGTGCTTTCGCGATTGCACGGACTCACCGTCGACTACCTATCGGCGGTCGAGATTCTCACCGTCGACGGCAAGGGCCATGTAGCGCTCAGGCGCATCGACAAGGACCATGACCCCGATCTGTTCCGAGCCTGTCGCGGCGGGGGCGGAGGAAACTTCGGCGTGATCACCGGCTTTCTCTTCGACCGATTGCCCGCGGCGCCCTACGAGGTAGTGAATGCCCACTTGTCCTTTGACTGGGCCACCATGACTGAGGACAACTTCGCAGGCATCCTCATGACATTCGGAAACTACTGGGCCAAGCGGGGGAGCGAGCCGGATACCTGGGGACTGTTTGCTGGACTCGGCCTCACCCACGCCTCCGCGGGTCGAATGGGCCTCTCTTTGCAGTTCTGCAACCCCGATGGCAGGTGTGACGATCTGAAGCCTTTAAGGGAGTTCCTCGATCTCTTTCAGAGTTTCGGCCCCCTGGAGACCCGCGCGCCCACCGCCGGCGAAAAGCGCTTCGCCCAGCGGAGGCCGCCGGCAAACCAGACCCTGGGGCCATACGCCATCGATCGGCTGCTCTGGTTGGAAGCGACGATTGGCGACAGTAGCGGCGGCCACAGCGGACGCGCCGCATACAAATCCTGTTACATGAAGCAGAACTTTACGCGCGCCGAGGCGAAGTGCATCTATAAGCAGCTGAGGCGCACCGTTCCCGGTGTCGACCTGCGCGGAGCCGTCATGGCCGTCGACTCCTATGGAGGAGCCGTCAATGCGAAAGGCATGGCCGACGTCACTTCGGTTTGGCAGCGCTCGTCCATCATGAAGGTCCAGTTCCAGCAATATTGGGACAACCCGGAGGAGGATGCGGGCCGTCTGCAGTGGATGCGCGAGTTCTACACCGACCTCTACTCGCATCAGGTGGATGCAAAGTACGCCGGCGCTCCCTACCCCAACGAGTATTACGAAGGCTGCTACATCAACTATCCCGACTGCGACATGCTGGCGTACTCCTTCTGGCCCCAGCTCTATTACGGCACCCAGGATCTTTACCCTTTCCTGCAGCAGGTGAAGCGGCGCTATGACTCCAACAACATCTTTCACCACAAGATGTCGATCCGCGCCTAGGAGGGACCTATTCAGCCCGATGATCGACAATTGCCGGCAAGATGGACCCGCAGAGAGTTTGTGCGCGGCGCCGCGGGCGTGGTCGCGCTTCCCCACCTGCAGGAAGTGGCCGCAGTCCCGTCCCGGCAGTTTGCCTACGTAGCGTCGGGGGAAGGCTCGCTGCATGTCTTCCGCTTGCGCGGCCAGTACTGGACAAGGAAGCAGCGCGTAGCCAGCCGCGCTCCCGCCTGCATTTTGCTTTCTCCGGTAAAGCCGATACTCTATGTGGCCAACGAGGTAGATGTGCACGAGGGCTTGCCGCGGGGCACCGTCGAAGCCTTCCACATCGATCCTTTTGACGGCAGCCTGACCCTGTTAGGCCGCACGCCGTTGTCCCTTTCCGCAACCCATCCGCGGCATCTGGCCCTCTCACCAGATGGAAAGCTGCTCGCCGTGGCCGCTTACGGCGGCGCAATTTACAACCTCATTCCGATTGCCGGGGACGGCAGCCTGGGCCAACGGAGCAGCATTTTTAAGCAGGCAGGTTGTGGGCCGCATGCCCCGTCGCAGGCGTCTGCGCATCCCCATACTGTGCTCTTCGACGCTAGCGGGCGCCATCTGCTTTCGTCCGATTTCGGCAGCGACCGGCTGAGCATGTTCGCAGTGGAAGGCGGCGGACTCCAGAGGCGTAGGCAACATGCCACCGGTGAGGGGAGTGGTCCAGGTGCGTGCGCGCTTCATCCCGCGGGCTCCGTGATCTACGCCTGGCACGATCTGGAGAGCACTCTCGTTTGCTACCGCTATGATGGGGTATCTGGAGCCATAGGCGAAACCATCCAGCGCCTGTCATTTCCCGTGGCCTCTGCGCATGCGCTTGCGCTGCATCCCTCCGGCCTCATGCTCTACACCAGCCAAATAAACCGGAACGAGTTGAGGGCGTGGCGCGTGGACCCGACCAGCGGCAGGCTTACACCCGCGCAGGTTGTCACGCTGGGAGAGGCGACTCCGACCCAGATCACGGCCGCGCCCGATGGAGAGAGTATTTTCGTTCTGGATGGCCCAGGAGGATCGATTTACAACGTGACTGCAGATTGCGCGACCGGTGAGCTACACTGCAATGCGAACGTCGCGATGGTGAACGAACCAAAGAGCATTGCTCTGAAGACCATCTAGCGGCTCAGGGATCGGTTTCGTCAAAGTTTCAAAGAATGCCTGAATAGGTTCAATCACCAGTCCAACTGAAAAGCAAAAGGAGTCAGTCGATGCAAATGCAGTCCAGGAGAGGTCTTCTCAAGAACGCGGCCAAAGCCGCCGCTATCGCAACCGGCAGCGCCATGGTTGCCGGCAAATCCGAAGCCAAGGCATCGGCAAAACTGGAAAAGAAGGCCTATTCGTGCCAGCCTGTTGCGGACAATGCCCCCGGCGCTTCGCCGCTGTTCTCCGCCGCCGTTTCCTACGGCAATCTGCTCTTTCTGGCGGGTGTCGGCGCGCACTTCAAAGGCACGATTGAAGAGCATACCAAGCATGTGCTCGACGAACTGGAGAAGAATCTGATCTGTGCCGGCTCCTCAATGGACAAGGTGCTCAAAGTCAACGTCTACCTGAACGACATCAACGACTGGGGCAAAATGAACACCGTCTATGCAGGACGCTGGGGCAAGGTGCCTCCCGTCCGTACCACTATCGCAGCGGCCGGAGGCATTCCTGGCAACTCGCTGGTAGAAATCGATCTCATCGCCTACATCTAGAACCATGTCACTACGATCTGCAGCTGGGGCCAGCATGTCCGCAAGCCGCGCCACGCTTGTGCGCGAGGGCACCGAGCACGACAACCTCTTTACCCGGATTGGGGTTCGCCCACTGGTGAACGGCCGCGGCACGTTCACCATCATCAGTGGATCGTGCTCCCTGCCCGAGGTGAAGCAGGCGATGTACGACGCCTCCTTCTACTTTGTGCATCTCGACGAACTGATGGAGGCTGTCGGCCGGGAGCTCGGTCAACTTACCGGCGCAGAGTGGGGCATCGCCACAACCGGTTGCGAGGCTGCAATTGCACTCGCGGTCGTTGCCTGTATCGCCGGTACCGATCCTGAGAAATCGCAGGCGCTGCCCTACACCAAGGGCCGTGACCAAGTCATCATCCCCAAACATTCCCGCAACCCCTATGACTTTGGAGTGCGCATGACCGGGGTCGAGGTGGTCGAAGTCGACTCCGCCGAAGAGCTGCGCAGCCACCTCACCGGCCGCACGGCGATGGTTTACATCCTGTCCGGCCCGGCAGCAGAGAATGGCCCACTGAGCATTCCGAATATTTGTGCAATCGCCAGGGAGAAGGGCGTTCCCGTCTTTGTCGACGCCGCGGCCGAGGAGCCTCTGGTTCCCAATATCCACCTGCAACACGGCGCTACGCTGGTCGGCTACTCCGGCGGCAAGTGCCTGCGCGGACCCCAATCCTCCGGCCTGCTTATTGGACAAAAGGACTTGTGCCGCGCAGCCTATTTTCAATCTGCGCCCAACCACAACTACGGCCGCGCATTTAAATGCAGCAAAGAAGAAACCATGGGCCTGCTAGCGGCTGTGCGGCAATGGTATAAGCGCGACCACGCCGCGGATCAGCGGGCATGGCTCTCATGGCTACAGCACATTGAGTCGCGCGTGCAGGGCCTGCCTTCCCTTTCGACCGAGTATCTGCAGCCTGTAGACCTGTCGAACCGGTCGCCTCGTCTCCGCATTCGCTGGGATGCGAGCATCCTCAAGATCACCGGAACCGAACTTGCCGCCCGGCTCGACGCGGGCACGCCGCGCATTATCCTTCATGAGAGCGCCGGTGTTCGCCCCGCTCAGATGGCCAGCTCGGTCATCATCATGCCGTACATGATGGAGGCAGGAGAAGAGCGCATGATCGCTGATGCGCTGTATGAGGGACTCACCAAGCCTGGACACTATGAAGATCCTGTGATCCCATCCGGTGCCCCGATGGCGGTCCAGGGAACGTGGGCAGTGGCGATCCGCTATGAGCGCGGCGTTGGAGAGCAGCAGTTCACGCTGCAACAGAGCGGAAATGAACTCACCGGAACCCAGCTGGGAGAGCTCTACAGCGCTCCGCTCACAGGGGTGATCCATGGCGACGAGATTGAGTTACGCAGCATCATGGCAGTCCCTGGAAACTCCATTGAATGGACTTTTAAAGGCATTGCGCAGGAAAAGACCATGGCAGGGGTGGTTGACTTAGGAGAGTACGGAAAGGTGACCTGGGAGGCCATTAGGGAATCCTGATTAGGGAATTCACCGTCCCATTCCCAGCTGTCATTTGCGGTACTTCCTGTGTTAAAGTTTGATAGTGACCTGCGTTCTCCATCACTGTCCAAGCTGTAGCCGCGCCGCCTTGGCGCAGGCCAGCTGTTGTTGTTTGCGCTAGTTCGCAACGGACACAGCATAGCTGCTTCTCTTCTGGCAGCATCTTCTAAAACCAACTTTTCTATTTAGGAAAATCTCCACGTGAGCGTTGCTCTCCATCCAGGCGGATTTGTATCTGGCGCTATTCTCTCTCAGCGCCCCTTCTGGTCTTGTTGTAGCCGCTAGCTGTACGCCCCCGCCCTTGCTGTTTCCAGCCGTATGTAGCAAATCTTCCAGGAGTTTACTTATGCACGACCTGCAAGTTCCATTTCGCTATTGCCTCTACTCTACCCTGGTCGCAGTTGCACTGTGTGTATCCGGGGCGAAGGGCCAGATGGTGGGAGGCACCATCTCCGGTGACGTCGTCGATTCCTCTGGCGCTTCTGTGGCACGAGCCGAGGTGCTTATCCGCAATGACGAGACCGGCAGCGAACGCAAGTTCATCACTGCGGAGAGCGGCCTATTCTCGGCGCCCTCGGTGGCCGTGGGCACGTATACCGTCTCTGTCTCGCGCGATGGCTTTGAGCCTCTCAGCCGCACGGGAGTTGTGCTCACCGTCGGTCAGAATGTCCAGCTGCACCTTGTGCTCACCGTGGGCAGCGTGCAACAGAGCGTCCAGGTGGTGGACACTCCTGCCGTCGTCGACATCTCAACCTTGCAAACCCAGGGGCTAGTCAATGAGCAGCAGGTTAAAGAACTGCCGCTCAATGGACGGAGCTTCGACCAACTGATCCAGCTGAACCCTGCGTCGGTCAGCTACACCACCCAGCGATCAGGCGGCGTGGGCACATCCAACTCTTCCGTGGGCAACATGTACTCCGTTTCCGGAAGACGTCCGCAAGACAATCTGTTCCTGCTGAACGGAATCGAGTACACCGGAGCCTCGCTCATCAACGTAACCCCAGGCGGCACCAGCGGGGAGCTGCTGGGGGTGGACGCGGTCCGCGAATTCAACGTGGTCAGCGATACCTATGGGGCGAATTACGGCAAACGAACCGGCGCGCAAATATCGATCATCACAGCGTCGGGAGGAAATAAGCTGCACGGTTCGGTGTATGAATTTCTACGCAACAGCGCATTGGACGCACGCAATTATTTCGACCAGGCGAAGATCCCGGAGTTTCAACGGAACAACTTCGGCGCCGCCCTCGGCGGCCCGATACGCCGCGACAAGCTATTTGGCTTTGGCAACTATGAAGGTTACCGCCAGCACCTTGGGCTCAGCGCAGTCAGCTTCGTCCCCGACGACACCTCGCGTGCCGCTGCGGCTGCCATTGTCCGGCCGCTACTCGCGCTGTGGCCGGTAGCCAACGGTCCCGAGCTGCTCAATCCGAATGGCACACCAAGCGGGATTGCAGAAGCCTTCGCCAATCCGCCACAGCACATCCGTGAGGATTTCGGCACCACGCGGATCGACACCAACCTGACCCCTAACGATCTGCTCTTCGGCGTCTATACCGTGGATGACAGTGACGCAAACACTCCCTCGCAAAACCCGTATTCAACCATTTACGAGCGGCTGCGCGAACAGGTCTTGAGCGCGCAGGAACAGCACGTCTTCTCTCCCAACCTTCTGAACACCTTGCGTTTTGGTTATTCGCGGGCGGCGTTTTACTTTACCGGCGAGGTTCCCGTCCCAGTACCTGGCTGGATCGCGGGCGCGCCCGTCGGAGCCGTTGTGATCTCAGGCAGCACGGCATCGAATGGCGCCTCCCAGGTGACGCTGGCCGGCGCCAACACCGGCAGTAACAACCAGACTGCCCGTAATCTTTTCACCGTGGACGACCATATCTTCTGGACCCGTGGACGGCACCAGGTCGAGGTAGGCGTGTGGCTTCAGCGGCTGCAATCCAATGACAACCTGGCGCAGAACCAGTATGGACAAGCGTCCTTTTCCACCCTTACCAGCTTTCTGAAAGGAAGCGTGGCGACGTTTACCGTGGTGCCTGCGCCGACAGAATTGGGCTGGCGCTCACTTTTTGGAGCGGGCTTTATCGAAGACGCGTGGAAGGTTACGCCTCGCCTCGAGCTCCGCGCGGGCTTCCGTTCCGAATCAACCAACGGTTGGAATGAAGCCCACAACCGTGCATCGAACTATGGCTTCACCCACGGCGTCATCAACACGAATCCCACCATCGGCGGCTCTGCCCTGGCGCAAAACCGCGCTACGTTTATGCCCGAGCCGCGCATTGGCGTGGCGTATGACCTTTTCGGGAACGGCAAGACTGCCCTACGGGCAAGCTTTGGCGTGCATCGCGCACTGCTGGATACGCTGGACTACCGGCTTGACCAGACTGCGCCGTTCAACACCACCCTGTCGTTCAGTAACACGACCGTGGACAAGCTCTCCGGCCTCGCCAGTGGCACAGGCGCAGGCAGCGGGCAGATCTCACCCAGCAATGTGCAGCCGGACATCGCCACCCCGACGGTGCTTGCCTGGACATTCAAGATCGAGCAACAGATTGCTCCAGCGACTTCGCTCACCATCGGCTATGTCGGTTCGCACGGATACCATCAGATTCTCTCCGAGGACCAGAACACGCCCCCAACCGTAGTCTGCCCGGCATCGCCTTGCCCTGCAGCGATTGCGCCAGGGACCATCTTCTACGCGAGCACAACCAAGGCCAACCCGAACGTGGCCAACACCACCTCCTGGGTCTCACAGGGAGTCAGCAACTACAACGGTCTCGAGGTGGATGTGCGCCGCCAGTTGTCGCACGGACTGCAGCTGCGCGGTGTTTATACCTTTGCCAGCAACCTGGACGATGGCTCGGCCTGGAACACCAGCGTCTCGGCCAACACCCCGGCCTATGTCATGTATCCGGGAAACCCTGGGCTTGACTACGGGCCCGCGGCCACGAATATCCGCCATGCCGGCGCGATCAATGGCACCTGGGAGTTGCCTTTCAGCGATGGGCTGCTTGCGAATCCGGTGGCTAAGGAGTTGGTGGGCGGCTGGTCGGTGAGCGGCATCGCAACCCTACAGAGCGGTTTCCCCTTCTCGCCGCAGCTCGGCTACAACCCAACCGGCAACGGGGATACACGGAACCCAATACGCCCCAACCTGGTTCCCAATTTTCATGGCCCGATCTATGCCAAGACAGCGGCGCAGTGGTTCAATCCCGCTGCCTTCACGGCGCCCTACCCGGGAACATTTGGAGATGCCGGCCGCGACACGCTCACGGGGCCCGGCTTGGCGGAGCTGGATCTCGCGTTAATCAAGAACACCACCATCCACGAACGGCTGCGCGCGCAATTTCGCGCGGAGTTCTTCAACGTGCTTAACCGCTCCAACTTCACCACACCGAACCCGGTTGTCTTCAGTTCCGGTGCGACTCCAAAGACTCCGACGGCAGAAGCGGAGCCATCGGCAACAGCCGGGGTGGTGAGTGCAACCTCCACGACCTCGCGGCAGATTCAGTTTGGGATGAAGATACTTTTCTAGGCCGGGCATCAGGTGGGGGCGGCGGGAACGCGAAACAACGAAGCCGCCAGACGAACGTGAAACCTGTTGTTCGCTCCACCTACAAAGTGTTTAACCCCTCTGCTTCGGCGAGTTTGGCTTGGCGACGGTCAAATGTCCAGAAATGCTCGGCGTGCAGTTCCAGCGCTATAGCTACGTGGAGCGTGTCGAGCGTCCGCACGCCAAGGCGCGCGACGCGATTTCTTGCCATGGCAATGCATGCTTCCAGTGCACGCTCTGGCAGCCCTATTTCCATCCACACACCGGCTTCGCGATCGCGCTCGAAATCTTGGTAGACCGATTGCGCTTCTCGCGACGTGATCTTGCGCTGAAATACATGCTGGCCGATTGCATGTGTCCACTCGGCACGATGCAGCGGTGTCAGCCAAACACGCGGATGATCCGCCATATGCTGCTGCGCTTCCTTAGAATGGGCATCCGGCAGGTACAAAGACACAAAAACGCTTGTATCTGCATAGATAGTCAAAAGCGGCCGCGCTCCTCAATCATTAGATCGGCACCCGGCAGACAGCGCTCCCCAAAAAGCTTCTCGATCCGGGCAGCGAAGTCGGGCCATTCTTTGGGCGCGGCATGCGCTGACTCAGGAACAATACGGGCAAGAAGCCGATTTCGCTCGTGGAGCTCGACCGTCTTGCCCGATCGAAGCCATGCCTTCAGCTGACGTGTGTCTCGCAGCTCACGCAGGTTGATCTTAGGCATAGACCAAATGTGTCACATAATGTGACACGCGTCAATCTGTCTACCCGGTTGAAGCGCGCCTTGGCCTGTTGAAATTATCCCTTCTGCCTCGTAACCGTCACAAAAAATTGTTCTTGCTCTTTGGCCATTTACGCTAACCTTTTCTGATTAACGAGGAATGAGCGGAAGAATGAACCTGCTGAAGCGGCAAGTGATACTTTGGGCATTACTCTCCACTACTTTTTTTGCAAACGCAGACATTATCGTCTTGCACGATGGCACCAGCTACTCCGGACACTACGCGGCCCCGGGAAACGGCACCCTCTCGTTCACCGATAACCAGGGCATTCACTATGATCTGCCGGTCGGCGACGTGCAGTCGCTTGTATTCTCGAATGCTGCCGATCACCTCACCTTACGCAACGGGAGAACTTACTCAGGCCAACTCAACGGAGCCCAGGTTATTGCCTTTGAAGGCAGCGGCGGCATCGATTATCAGTTTCCCTTGCGCGACGTCAGCTCCCTCATCCTCACCGGATCGCCGGCACCCACTGCGACGCACCATATTCCCACCGTGGTCATTCCGGAAGGCACAGACATCGTAGTCCTCACGTCCGATTCGATCAGGTCGGGCCGGGACTCCTCCGGCAAGCTCTATCCCGCAACGATCCAGGGGAATGTCTACGGCAGCGGCGGCAGCGTTGCCATTCCTGCCGGCACACGCGCCCAGCTAGTGGTAAGCAACGTCCGCAGCGGAGGAGCAGTGCACAGCCCGGAGTTGGTTCTGGATCTCTACTCGGTCGAGATTCACGGCGAAAAATACATGGTTGATACGTCTTCGGTGACGGAAAACAATCGCAGCGGCCTCGGGGCTAACCGCCGAACGGCAGAATACGCCGGTGGTGGCGCGGGCATTGGGGCGCTGATGGGCGCGGTTTTCGGCGGAGGAAAAGGCGCCGGTATTGGCGCCCTTGCAGGGGCCGGAGGCGGCGCACTGACCCAGCTGTTCACACGAGGCAAAGAAATCAGCGTTCCGGCCGAGACGGCAATGACCTTCCGCCTGGAACGAACCCTGGTGATGCACCCCTAGAATCATTGTTAAGCTACTTGTTTTCAGTCGCTCAGGGCAGGCGCCAGCGAGCAAAGCAAGAGCGTAACGAAGGAGAACTAGAAATCGTTTCCCCTTTGACAACCTACGACCAAGAATGCAACACTCCGTCTACCCTTGAAAAGAGCACCTGAAAAGGATAGACCGGTAACCCTGCGTACCCTGGCGGACCACCTTGGACTCTCGCTTACGACGGTATCTGTCGTCGTAAGCGATGCTCCGGCGGCGCAGGCGATTCCGCTCGCCACCAGGGAGCGAATCCTGGCCGCGGCCAGCGAATTGCAGTATCGACCCAATTACTTCGCCCGCTCGCTGCGCAAGAAGCGCAGCATGTCAGTGGGCGTGATGGTCGCTGAAATGAGCGAGGGCTACTTCACGCTGGTCATGAATGGCGTAGAAGAGTACCTCATGGCAGCGAAATACTTTTACCTGCTGGCCGCGCATTACTGGCAGCCGGAGCTGCTCGAGGACTATCCACGGATGCTGCTCGAACGATCCGTGGACGGACTTCTTCTGGTGAATACTCCGGCTCCGCCCCAGGTCTCGGTCCCTATTGTCTCCATCTCAGGTCACCAGGACGTTGCCGGAGTAACCAATATCCAACTGAACCACAAGCAGGCCGCGCATCTCGCGCTCAAGCATCTCGCAGACCTGGGACACCGCAGAGTAGCGTTCATGAGAGGTCAGGAACAGACGGTTGACACGGACTATCGCTGGCGGGAGATTATGGAAACAGCTTGCGCCTTCGGCCTGGAGGTTCACCAGGAACTGCTCATCAAGCTGACCGAGAACAGTTGGTCCCCCGCCCTGGGGTATGGCCCGGTAAAGGCCCTGCTGTCGCGCACCAGGAATTTCACTGCGCTCTTCGCATTCAACGATATCGCCGCCGTCGGTGCTATTCGAGCCCTTTACGAAGCTGGGCTCCGGGTGCCGCAAGATGTTTCCGTGATCGGTTTCGACGACGTGCTGAGCGCCCCCTTCGGTATTCCCAGCCTGACCACCATTCGCCAACCCCTCCGTGCCATGGGGCAAGCGGGCGCCGAAGCATTGCTGCACCGGATCAACCATCCCAAGGCCCCTTACGCTCCACAAGTGATCATGGAACCGGAACTTGTCATAAGAGAATCCACTGCCAGGGCGTCGTCTGGACGCCCGTCGTTGACGCATAAGCAGAGCAAGGCTGCTGCGCTTACACCGGGCTAAACACGCTGCGATTGCGAGATAAAGCGTTCCCGCGGGTTTGAAAACCCGCTACCCGGACTGATGCTCGCCGCGGCGAGGTAGTCCGGGGCTAACACGAATTGATGCAGGGCGCTTTTCGTTCCCTCACAAAGGCCGGGTGCCCCATATCTCGCTGGTTTTTCGCGAGATGTGGGATTCCACTGCTCTTTCCCTTGACTCTCGATTCGTCCGATTCACTTAGCGGTCAACACCGTTGGAATCCCATATCTCGCGAAAAACCAGCGAGATATGGGGCACCCGGCCTTTGCGAGGGAGAGGCAGATTTCTTTTGCCAGACCATAGTCATTGCGAAACGGCTCTAGATCCCCTAGCGCTTTTCCGTACTCATTGCTTCGAGCGCACTACGGCATTCCTGCTCAAGCAAGGCCAGCAGTTGGTCCATATGTTCCGTACGCGTGCGAAAGTTCAAAGGGCTGATGCGAAAATATGCCTTCCCTTTTAGTTCGGTGGTCGAAAACCAGAATTTCCCGCTCTGCTCGATTCGCCTGGCAACCCTCGCATGTAGCTGCTTGGATTGCGCCTCGTCCGGATCCGCTCCGCGATAACGAATACAGATCGCCGACAACGGCGGTTCAGTTGCCGGCTCGAAGTCAGGATGTTTTTCTACCAGCGCATAAAGATGCTTCGCCTGGCGCACGTTGTTGTCGATCCAGTCCCCGATCTGGCGTGCCCCGTAGCGCTTGAAACTCATCCACACCTTAAGCCCGCGAAAGCGTCTCGACTGCTCGAAGCTGTGAACGTAATACTGGTAGCGCTCGTTCGCGCGATCGAATTCGTCGGTCAGATATGCAGGCTTGAGCCCGAAAGACGCAGTCAATCGACGGTCGTCCTTAACCAGGATCGCACCCGCGTCCAGCGGCGCATAGAACCACTTGTGGGGATCAATGGTGACCGAATCCGCGAGTTCCAATCCCTGATCGCTCATAGGCCATGCGTGCGAAAGCAACATGCCGCCGCCATACGCGGCATCGACATGGAGCCACATTCCTTCGCGGTCAGCGATCGCCCGCAGCGCGCGCACCGGATCAATCGCCCCGGTGTTGGTGGTTCCGAAAATGCCTACGATGCATAGCGGCCGTATGCCGCTTTTACGATCCTCCACAATGGCTGCCTCAAGCGCGTCCAACCGTATGCGGAATTCGCGGTCAGTAGGCAGCGCACGCAGCGCCGTCCGTCCCAGGCCCACAGCGTCAACGGCCTTATCCAGCGAGACGTGACGTTCTTCCGACGTGTAGACAGCCCATCGTTCCTGAACCCCGTCCTGCTGTATCCGATCGCCTGAAACGGAGTCCCGCGCTAACTTGAGCCCGATGAAGTTCGCCATCATTCCGCCGCTGGTCAGGTTGCCGCCCGCGCGCTCACCGTAACCCACCAGGTCGGTGAGCCACCGGACGGTGCGGCGCTCCATGGCGACAGCGCCAGGACCAACCGTATAGGTCCCGATGTTTTGATTGAGAGCGGAGCAGATGAAGTCCGCGATGATTCCGATTGGGCTGGGCGACGGCGTTATCAACCCCATATAGCCCGGATGTCCGACATGGGTGCAGTTAGGCAGAAGCTTTTGTTCCAACTCAGCCAGAACCGCCTCCGCGGAAGTGGGATCCTGAGGGAGCGGCTCGGCGAAAAGCTTGTTCAGGGCCGCCGGCTGTACATCAGGAAAGACGGGCCGCTCCTCAATGTTCTCAAAATACTCAGCGAGTAAATCCACCACTCGATGCCCTACTTCGCGAAATTCACCCGCGTTCATCAGCCCTCCCGTGAATCCAGTACTTTCTTCTCAGACTCGAATCTTAAAAGGTGAAAGATACTCCGCCGCCAACCCGCTGTTGGCGCATGGCTCCGGCGAATGTCGGTCCGACGAAAGTCAGAGTGGCATCTTCCAACTCAATACCACTGAGAATACTGTTCTTTGACTTCGTCCAGAAGTCGGGCTGCGAGGTGAGCGTTTCGCGATAGTCCATGCGAATCATCCACCGCGGCGATACGCGATAGCGAACGCCGCCGCCGTAGTTCAATCCAGGCTGAAAGATGCCGCCGCCCTCCAGGGGCGGCGTACTCCCAAAATTATAAGCAGCACTCAGAAGCCCGATATTACTAAGCCCCAGGCGAAAGTAGCTGGGCGCCTTCTTGATCGGGGCGTCGTCCAGATGCATGAGCTGCAAGGCAGGCCCCACGGCAAAATAGGGACGCAAGCGCGATGTTCTTGGACGCGTACAGATAAGGAGGTTGTACGACACCTGAGAAGTCAAGAGTCCGGAGGTGGCGAAGGCAAACGCATTCTGCACGCTACCGCTCGTGGTGTCGTTATCCACCACCGACAATCCCATTTTGAAGGTAGTGAAACTGTGGTTGTAACTAAATTCCTGGGATAAATACTTTTGCGAGTCAAGGGTGACGGACGCGCCGAGATTCCAGCCGTTCTGAAGTGAATTGCCGAGAGCAATGACAATCTGCTCCCCGGGGGGATTGATGGAGTTCAGGATGAAGCCGATTCCACCCCCATTCCCGCCGGTGTAGCCCAACCACGATGCTCGAAAGCCGATCTCAACCGAGGGCGGCCTCCAACGGTCCATTTCTTCCATCGTCTCGGGGCTGCTGTGCATGATCGCTGCGGGCGAGGATGTGTAGTCGTCCCGATGCCCATCCGTTCCACTAATGGTGTACTTGGCGCCGTCGATCTCCATGCTCCTCGGGGGGCCCGCGGTTTCTTTCCTCTTGACTTCCGCTACGGCAGTGCGAATGCCGGAATAAGCCATGACGCCCACGTTATCGCGCAGGATATTGTTCTTAATCGTTAGCACGGTTTGCCGCGACACGCGGTCCGCGCGATTGCCATGGACCGGCACCGTAGCACTCTCAAGCACTGTCGTATCTTGCGTTGTGCGGCAGTCGTTCAACTGGAGCACCGCTACGCGTCCGTCGGTGATGAGATCTTCCCCAGTTCCATTCTTCGCATCCTTGGGAATCCACGGCCGGGTCACCAGTTGCACGGCCGAAACGCACCCGGTAAAGATCAAATCGTTGACGACTTTAGCGCGTTCGTTGTCGATATGCGTGTCGATCAGGTGGATAAACGTTTTGTTCTTCTTGGAAAAACCGATGCCCGTGTCGTGCGTCGATGAGGAGGTCCAGACGCTTTCGTTATACCAGTCGAGGGAACTCGCCCATATGCGAAGATGATGCCGTTTGGAAAAGGTGTTCAGCGTCTTGGCGTAGCCGTAAGCAGGAGCCTGGCCGCCGAGCAGCAGGGTCGACATGGGAGCGCTTTTGTAACCCTGATTCTCGGCGACGGAGCGTACAGTCGCATAGGTTGATTCGGCGGTTAGCGAGTCCACTTGCTCCCAGTCACTGGCGGCGAACGCGCGTTCCAAGGCGCCGGCGCTGCCGATGAATATCAGATTGGTTATGTCGGACGGGATATGACCTTTTTCTGTATATGTCCGAAATGGCAGCTTCTCCACCAGCTGGCTCAGTTCTTTCCTCTCGGACTTCGTGGTCGCGATGGGAGGAACGAGTACTGGTTCTTCCTTTGGGAGGACGATAGGAGCGGTTAGCTCGGCGATTAATTCCGTGCCCACGGGTAAAGAAATCTCGGGCTCCGAGAATCGAAGGACGGAAGCGGAAGCAGCGGTGGTAAAAATGGCTGCGATCGGGTCGCCAAAGGCAAGGCTGCCGAGAATACCCGACGCGCGATTGCTCAAAGTCGCGGTGGAACGGATTCCCTTTATACGGCCCTGCGCATCCACGGATTCGCGGGCATTCTCCACCTCCGTAATGCGGCACTGCAACGGAACGCTTTTTCCATCGGAAAGAAGTACTCGATCGAATTGCAGTTGGAGGCGCGCGGTTTCATGTACAACCCCAATGCCGACCTTGCGCACCGATAGAACGGAACCTTCCACGGTAGTTCCGAGAGGGAGCAGCATGTCGCCTCCCTCGGTCACTGGAGCGATCAAAACGCCAGAGATCCTGGTCCCCTTGTGCGTAGCATAGGAGCTGATCGGCTGCTGGAGACGAATCTCCAGCTTGGTCCCGGCTGAAACGGGGTCGGCCAGGGAGTGCGATCCGACAAATGCCAGCGCTGCGAAGCAGCACCCGATAAGGCCTTTGCTACACCCAGAGACGACTTTGCCCCGCTCAGCTCTTGCAGCCGAGCTTGGGGCGCACACAGAACGATCCGATTCCAGGCCAGCTCTTGAACTGGAAACAAGCAAAGCACTCACCTCGGGAAGCGTTCGAGCGTAACTTCAGGTCTGCGGGCCGGGTAACGCATTTCAGTCTACAGCCACAAAAGTTCGCTGATACGGGAAATCCGGGGGAGTAGTGGTAGTCTATATCCCCTGCTGGCGAACAAATCACATAGGCCCGGATGTATTACCTCGCGCAGGCAGGAATGCGCCAGGATATCAAGACGGAGGATCCGAGAAAATGGTATTTCCCGGTCGCTGGGGCTTCTTTTGCGCAGCTTTGCTTGTGGTTCTGTTGTGTCCTTTGCGCGTATTTGCCGTAGATAAGTTGCTCATCGTAAATGGTACGGAAATGACCATGAAGCCCGGGCAGACGGAGCCGTTCGTTGGCTACATTCTGGTGGGCAACGACGGAAAGATCAAGGCGATGGGCAAAGGCAACCCGCCCCCGGGCACGCAAGCCCAGACCACTTATGACGCCAAAGGGAAATTCGTTCTCCCCGGCTTCATCTCTGCGCACAGTCATCTTTCGGAGAGCGCTTTTCGCGGACTGGCCACGGACCAATATGTTTACCAATACCCTGCAATGACCGGATGGGTGCAGGTGCTGGAAACCCGGGAACTGGGGACCCGTCCGGAAGATTATTACTGGTTCACCCTGGAAGGCGCGCTCGATCACCTGGTTCACGGAATCACTTCCGTTTACAACTTTGCCTATGCGCGTGACGATAACGAGGCTTTCGAAGAATATCAGTGGCGCGCAGAGCTCGATTCCGGAATGCGCTTCATTCATTCCTACGAGCCTTCAGGCAAATCGACCCCGCAAGTTCGGCGAGCAAACCTGGAGAAGTTTTTGGCCTATGCCAAGAAAGACATGTCGCGCCCCACTGTTTTGAAGATGGCATACTCGGGATGGGTTACCACTCCCCAGGCTCTTCAGCTTGATGCTTCGTTTTTACGCGATTACCATCTCTACTCGGAGATTCATTACCTGGAATCTCCCGTGAACCAGCAGGCGCAGCGAGACAATTTCAAATACATTACTGCGGCCAACATCCTGGGCCCCAACGTGAGCTTCGGGCACTTCATCCATACTGACGATGCGATCTTGAAGACGGTGGCGGCTGCCGGTTCGGGAATGGTATGGAACCCCATGTCCAATGGCCGGCTGGCGTCCGGCATCGCCGACATTCCCAAGTATCGAAAGATGGGCATCAAGGTGGGGATGGGAGTCGATGGCGAAGGGAGTTCGGATCTCCCCGATCCCTTCGAGAATATGCGCATGGGCCTTTACGTAATCCGCGCGAAATACGAGAGCGCCAAAATTCTTCAGCCGATTGACGTGTTGCGCTTCCACACCCTGGGTAGCGCGGAGGTGCTCGGAGTGGCGGACAAGGTGGGTAGTCTCGAAGTGGGCAAGTTTGGCGACATTATTGTTGTCGATCCCAAACTGGTTGAGCGCGGACCTATCGTCGATCCCTATGCCACCGTGGTGCTGGCGTGCAATGCCATGAACCTTGCCAAAGTCTATGTGGGCGGCGACTTGTTGGTGGATACGTACCATTTGCAGAAGAACGACATGAGTAAAGTATCCCGTGAAGTTGATCAACGCGTCGCGCGACTACACTAGGTCTATAGGAACATTCGTACGAGGGGGCCATGGCCGGCAAGTATCGCATAGGGCGTCGGGATTTTTTCAAGCAGGCGGCGGGCGCTATCGGCGCTACCACGCAGATTCCCCACTGGTCTCCCTTCGCAGAGGCGGAGACCGCGACGCCACACCCACGCGACGCCGCAGAAAAGATTTCTTTCCCACGTGTCTTCACCGGCGAACAGATCAAGATGCTTGCTTTCCCGCTGGGCGGCGTCGGCTCCGGAAGCCTGGCCCTCGGCGGGCGAGGCCAGCTGCGCGATTGGGAGATCTTCAACCGGCCCAACAAGGGATTTTCTCCGTCATACGCGTTCCCTGCGATCTGGATCAAAGGTGGAGAGGCGAAGCCCATCGCGCGCGTTCTGGAAGCGCGCATTCTGCCGCCGTATGAAGGCCAGGACGGCTTGGGCTCGAACAATTCACCCGGATTGAGCCGAATCGCGACCGCCGAATTTACTGCGCAGTATCCGCTGGCGCACCTTCAATTCAAAGACCCCAGCCTGCCGATCAAGATTGAGCTCGATGCTTTTTCGCCGTTCATCCCGCATGATCCCGACGCCTCGGGCTTGCCGGTTGCGATCTTGCGCTATCGCGTGAACAACCCGGGGCGTTCGAGCGCCGGCGTCGCCATTTCCTTTTCCATCGACAACCCGGTAAAGGCCCTCTCCAGAAACGACCAGGCTCGCGACCCCCAGGACCCTCGCGTGAATGAGTACCGCACCGCCGACCGGCTGGAAGGTCTGATGATGACCAATCCGAGCGTCGCCGCCGGTGACCCGATGCAGGGCAGCTTTGCCCTCGCCGTTGTTCCTAGTCAGGGCGCAACCACCACCCACTGGCGTGGCTGGCCGCGCGGGCGTTGGTGGAACTCGCCCATGTTGTATTGGGATGCTTTTTCGCGAGACGGAGCCCTGCTGAACGAACCGGCATCACGAAGCGCGGTCGGCGCCCTTTGCCAACAGAGATCGATACCTGCCGGCGCGTCGGCGGAATTCACTTTTCTGTTAGCCTGGCACTTCCCCAACCGCACTCCGGAGTGGTGCGGATGGGACTTTCCCGCCGGCGAGGGCAACACCATTATCGGCAACTACTATGCCACGCGCTTCAAGGATGCATGGGAGGTGGCCGAATACACAGCGACAAATCTCGAGTCGCTGGAATCCCGCACACGCACCTTTGCCACCGCTTTCGCCGCCAGCACCTTGCCCGCGGCTGTCAAAGAAGCGGCCAGCGCTAACCTTTCCACGCTGGCGACGACGACCTGCTTTCGCACCGCGGATGGCGAATTCCACGGCTTCGAGGGCTCCGATGACCATAGGGGCTGCTGCTTCGGAAACTGCACCCACGTGTGGAATTACGAGACTGCAACCGCATTTCTCTTTCCTTCCTACGCACGATCGCTACGCCAGGCTGCCTTCGGGTACAGCATGGACGACCAGGGTGGCATGCGTTTTCGCCAGCTGCTTCCAGACGGCAAGGAGAGATATCACATTGCAGCGGCAGACGGGCAGATGGGGCAGATCATCCATGCTTATCTGGATTGGAAGCTTTGCGGAGATGAGGCATGGCTTAAAACCATGTGGCCGCGAGTAAAAAAGGCGGTGGAGTTCGCCTGGATTCCCGGAGGCTGGGATGCGAACCGTGACGGCGTCTTGGATGGCGTTCAGCACAACACCTATGACGTTGAATTCTACGGTCCTAATCCCCTCTGTGGGATCTACTACCTGGGGGCTTTGCGCGCAGCAGAAGAGATGGGGCGCGCCGCAGGTGATAATGTCTCTGCGAATGAGTATCGAAGACTGTTCGAGATGGGCAGCCGCTGGATTGACGGCAACCTATTTCGCAATGAGTTCTATATCCAGCAGATTCGCGGCTTTCGGCCCGACCAGATTTCACCCCAGCTGCGCAGTGGCATGGGCAGCGAGAATACGGAACAGCCAGAGTATCAAGTTGGCGAGGGATGCCTGATCGATCAGCTCCTGGGGCAGTACCTCGCGGACATTGCCGGCTTGGGACCCCTGGTGGCACCGGATCATGTGCGTACCGCGTTGGAATCGATTTATCGCTACAACTACAAACGCAGCCTGGTGGACCATGACACTGTACAACGTACTTATGCGCTGAATAATGAAGCTGCCGTGGTGGTCTGCGATTACGGCAAGGCGCCTCGTCCTCACATTCCTTTTCCCTATTACGCTGAGGCCTGGACCGGCCTGGAGCATTCGACCGCGGCGCTGATGTTTTATTCCGGCATGATTCCGCAAGGGGTGGAGTACGTCGAGAACCTGCGCGCTCGCTACGACGGGATCAAGCGCAACCCCTGGGATGAGGCGGAGTGCGGTCATCACTATGCCCGGGCAATGTCTTCATGGTCAAGCGTGGTGGCTCTCAGCGGATTCCATTATGAAGGGGATCGAGCCCATGTGATGGCGCTGCCGCGGCTGCCGCACGAGACCTTCCACTGCTTCTGGGCGACGGGCACAGGTTGGGGAACTTATTCTCTAAAGCGCACGCAGGGCGGCGGAGTGGGCTTCACGATCCAGACGCTGGCCGGAACCTTGCCGTGCCAGTCATGCACGCTGGCCGCGCCCGGCTCCCGGGCAACTGCGTCGGTGGGCGGCAAGAAAATCACCACGCGCGTGGAGAAGAACAAGGAGCAGGCCAGGGTTTACCTCGCCGAGCTCATTCAACTCAATGAAGGCGAGCAGCTGGAGATTGAGATCATTGGGTGAAAAGAGAAAAGCCTATACAGGCTACGGCTGGTTTCCTCACAAATGACGGGTGGCCCATATCTCGCTCGTTTTTCGCGAGATGTGGGATACCACTGCTCTTTCCCTCTGACTCTGGATTCATCCGATGCGCTTAGCGGTCAACGTCGGTGGTATCCCACATCTCGCGAAAAACGAGCGAGATATGGGGCACGTCATTTGTGAGGGAACCAGGGCTAGGAGGCCATGCCTAGGCCCACGATGTTGGCCGCCGCGATGATGACCAGCATCCCCGCCCAGAGCAGGCGAAGCGGTTTCGAACCCACACCTGCCCATTCGCCAAGCGCAAGCCCCACCAGCCCACCAAAGAGAACATATCCACTCATGTGCAGCATCCAGTTCACGTAGGCGTAGCTGGCTGGGATGTTGGCTGCGCCCCACGCGTAGAAGAAGAACTGGAGATACCACATGATGCCGCCGGCGGCGGCGAGCGATCCGTTCTTGAGCAGCGTGGCCCCGGGCATAGCGAGGTCGGCTTTCAACGAAAACTCCTTCTTGAAGATGAGCCGGCTGAAACAGTAAGCAAAATTGACCAGACCTCCTCCGCCCATGATGATGACGTAGCTGGGAAGCGCAGCGTACAGGGGCTTAACCCCGAGACCAATCGCTGAAGCTTGAATGGGCCTGGCCGCGTCCATAGCAAACGACATGCCGGAGGAGAAGATGCCGCACATAACAGCCAGCATCAGCCCCTTCTTCACATCAAACTCCCGAATTTCCGCGCCTAGCGCGATCTCTTTTCGATGCCCGGCGATGGACACAATCACAATGCCGCAAAGTGCGACGGCGACCCCCAAAAGCGTGAGCAGGCCGCCGCGCGTGCTTACAAGTTCCCCACCCTGGCCATGGACGAGCGGAGGAATCAACGTTCCCACCACCAGGGTGACGCCGATGGCAACTCCGATGCCAAGCGACATGCCCAGGTAGCGCATGGTGAGACCGTAGCTCACGTTGCCGACTCCCCACATGCAGCCGAAGAGGAAAGTCCAGAAAACGACGGTGGCATCCAGCGATCCGTAGAAAGATCGCAGATCGGGTAGCAGGATGGCGCTGACACAGATAGGTAATAAAACCCAGGAGAAAATGCCGGCTAATGCCCAGGTAGTTTCCCAGGTCCACTGCTTCACCTTGCTAATGGGCGCGTAGAACGACGCGGCCGATGCAGCGCCCACCATGTGCCACCCAATTCCCGTGATGATTCCCGTCACTCGAGTCTCCTCTGCCTTGTCGAAGACAATACAGCAAGAAGCGACAAAAAGCAGTCGTCTAAGAAAGAAGCCACCTCGCTCGATGAAAATGCAATAAAACTTTTGCCCTCCCGAAAGAGCCCTTATTGTTCCCGGCATGCAGAACAGCTAGGCTGGTAGAGCGCTTGTTTATGCAGGAGTCGATGAATGGCAAAACATACTCCCCCACATCGGCAGAAAAGCGGGGCCAAGGCTAGCGTCAGCACGGAGCAACCGGTTTTCGCTCAACCGCAGCCGTCTCCCGATCCGACAACCTTCAAAGACCCGGTGACGGATCAGAATTACAACGAAATCGCCAATCTCGAACCTGTCCCCGAGCCGGTTGGCGGCGCTGCGGAACCGATCCTGACCCTTGCCCAAACCTATGGAAGCGGGGGCGACGCAAAGGTGACGGCGATCCAGCAGGCGAAACAGATTGTCTTCCATTCCGTCGGTGACACGGGCAGCGTCATCGGACCCAATACAGAGTCTCTGGTGGCGGACAAGATGGTCTCAGACTTCGATGAGGAGAATAGCGCCGATGTGCCGTCATTCTTCTTTCATCTTGGAGACGTTGTTTACTATTTTGGCGAAGCCACCTATTACTACGATCAGTTCTACGAGCCGTTTCGGAATTATCCCGCGCCCATCGTCGCAATACCCGGCAATCATGATGGCGTGGTCTACCCTAATGATCCCGCTCCTACGCTGGATGCCTTTCTGCGGAACTTCTGTGCAGCCAGCCCAGCGCCATCTCCCGATGCCGGAACGCTGGTCAGAACGACGATGATCGCGCCTGGAGTTTATTTCACCTTTGATGCCCCATTTGTGCGCATCCTCGGGCTCTACAGCAATGTGCTGGAAGATCCCGGCGTGATCTCAAGCCAGGGTGGAACGAACTCCCTCGATAACCGGCAGATCACGTTTTTGACCACAGCGCTGAAACGCGTCAAAAGCGAGAACTACGCCGGGGCCGTGATCATTGCCGTGCATCATCCACCATTTACGGGCGACTCAACCCATGGAGGGAGCCCTCAGATGCTTGCGGATATTGATAGCGCTTGCACTGCAGCAGGTGTGTGGCCGCATGCTGTGTTTTCCGGACACGCACACAATTACCAGCGCTTCACGCGGACCGTAAACAGCATGCAGATTCCCTATCTCATCGCCGGCTGCGGCGGACATTCCCCGTTGTCAGTCATGCGAGGAACGTATCGCACACCCTACAAGATCGACGACACGTTAACTCTGGAAAGCTACGACGACACTGACTACGGTTATTTGCGGGTGCTGGTGAATGCACAGATACTGACCATCGAATTTCATCCGGAGAGCGACGGTGGAGTTACCAAGACTCCGGATGACACCGTAACTGTCAATCTGCAGACGCGCGCGATCAGTTAGCTTAACGGGGCAACTGGCCAATTGTGCGCTTGAGGTCGGCCTGCGCAAGCGATAGTCCCAGCGTTGCTTCGAGGTAAGAAGCCTTTGCCGCGGCTACTTTGGAGTGTGCCTCGGAGCGAGCGGATGCCAACGTTTCGGTCTGTTCAAACTGCCGGTCGGACAGCCGGGCGAGCTCGACCCTGACCTTCAAAGCCTGCTCCGCAACTCCCACCATGTTCTGCAATTGTTCTACCTTGTCGTATGCCGTTTCCACCTGCACGGCGACTTCGTCCTTTACCTTGGCGAGATTGAGTTCGGCCTCGGAGAGGAGCGTCCGCGAATCTTTGATCTGGGCGGGCCGGCGACCCCCGTCAAACAGGTCGTAACTGAAATTGATTCCAAAGGTGCCGAAGTTATGGACGAGGAATGGAATCCCGCTCTGATAGCTGTAGCGTGCCAGCCCGGTAATGTCAGGAATATAGGCGTCCTTTGCGGCTGCAAGCCCGGCCTTGGCTTTCAGCACAGCCTGCACCGCAGAGCGAATCTCGGGACTCTGGTCCTGGGCGATCCGGATACACTCCTCACGCGTGGGCGTAGTTAATGTCGCAATGGATGTATCGCTATCGAGCTCGAGCTGCGTTTCCAACGGGAGCCCAAGCAAATCGTTCAGCGTAAACGATTGAGAGTGAATCTGCAGCGTTTCGGTCAGAACCTCCTGCTTGGCCTCCAGAAGTCCAGCGAGGCTTTCCAGAGCGGAGGATTCCAGCGCGCTACCGTTCCGCACCTCATTCTGAGCCTCCTGATCTTTGACTTGGCTTGCATTTACTTCCTCGACCGCAGCCTCTTTTTTCAGTTGGGCAATCAGCATTCCGTAGTACACCTGTCGTACCTTGAGCACTACGTCATCCTCTGCCTGATCGACCTGAATCTTTGCACTATTGACATCGGCAGTGGCGGCGCGGTTGGATTCGTGAATCTTGAACATTTGCGTGAACGGTTGGGCCAGTCCTGTGCCGCTGGTATACGTAGTAAGCAATCCCTGATCGAGGAACAGGGTCTGTCCCGGAATCGCACCTGTGGACGGATGATTGCCGAAGGCTCCGGCGGGAATCTCCACGCCAGCAAATTCGGTGAGGTGCAGCGCGCTGGATTCGTTCTTGATATGGGGGAAATAGTCCGAGCGGGCAATTTGCTTCTTGTGCTCGCTGTCGATAACGCCCAGCCGTGCCAAGCCAAGGCTTCGATTCTGCTTGAGGGCGAGATCGATGGCCTGGGGAAGAGTAAGGTGCATCGCAGCCGTTTGCTGGGCTCGAGCAGTTCCCAAAATTGGCGTCAGCCATAGGATGTAGACAAGCATCCGCGGTAGTAATCGAGGTGAGCAGCGCTTCGTTATCTTCAGCCACATATGCGTATCCTTCAGGGCCCAACTCGTTTCAGGCGGGTCCGGCGGCGGCCCGTATTACCTGGCGATATTGGGTAGGAACAGTTGCCATACAGGCCACGATGATCAAGCAGCAGACAGCGGCCCACGCAATCAGGCTGAAGCTGTCAGCGATGGCCAGAGTGAACGCCTGCTGTCTGATTTGCAGGTTGAGGATCTCGCCCGCTCGTCCGGCGGCGGTCGACAAGCCCGGGGATTGGCTGGCCATCCCTGCTGTCAGGCCGAATAGCCGTTGATCAGTAGCCGTCTGGCCAAGGCCGACCCCGAGACCGAGAATATTGGAGTGGAACTGTTCCCGCGTTGGAATGAAATGCCCCATCAACGCGCTACCGGATTCCCCGCCGAAGAGCCGGATCGTCTGGAAAAAACCGGCGAAGGTGAGAACGTCGACCGGACGAGTGAGCGCTCCCGTATTGACGACCTCGAGAATGATGGATCCCACCATGGCATTGAATGCGAGCGCCAAGCCCACTGCCATGACCGCCTGCGATGGACGAAAGTTCTCACCCGACCAGACCGACGAAACCTGGGCATTCATGAGGCAGGCAATGGCCACCAGCGCGAAGCCCAAGGTCAGGATGAGCCGGGCATCGATGTACTTCAACAGGTAGATGGCGACCAGCCCGAGCACGCATTGCGGCAAGGCAACCCATAACAAGACAGGGCCTGTTTGCAACGGACGATAACCCTGAATCGAGGCAAGGTAGCTGGGGATGGCAACCACCGAAGCCAGCATCACGAAACGAAAAAGAAAGAGAACTATGCTCAACAAGAAGGTATTCCGCCGGGCAAGAAACTTGAAGTTGATCAGCGGATTCGGGATGACGAAATGGCGCACCAGGGACGCGCAGAGCAGGAAAACTCCAGAAACCGTCAGAGCGACGATCACGCCGGAGTTCATCCAATACAACCGTTGCCCCTGATCAAGCGCGATATACAGGAGCGACACTCCAAGGCTGGCGTAGAGGAAACCTCTCCAATTCGGTTTGGGCTGCCCCTCCTTGGGCTTGGGCATGGGCTGCCACGGGATGCCGAAATAAATCAGGACCATCATCACCGGGGTAAGCACGGCGCTGTTCCAAAAGATCCAGCGCCAGGACCAGTGGTCGAAGTAAAACGCTTCCAGCGAAGTAGCGACGTTGGTAGTAAACAGAATGTCCACGGCATACATCGCGATGCCCAGCAGCACGTATTGCATGGGAAGGTTGCGCAGGACGAAGGACAGAGTGAGAGGGTAAAAGGTTCCTGCTGTCAAGCCCGCGAGCACCAACAAAACGAGCATTACGGGAAGGTTCGGAGCAAAGGGAAGCACTACGCTGACCAGGGTAAACAAAGCCGCGCAGGCCAGCAGGACGCGCCGGGCGCCAAGCAGGCCGCCTAGATATACAGAAAAGGGCCCGATGAACATCAAGGATGCATTGAAAGCTGTGTTGATCCATGAAGCCTCATCCACGCCGAGGTGCAAAGCGCCTCTCAGGTCAACCAATCCGACGCTCATCAATCGTCCGGTACAGGTCGCGATGCTCGCGCCAAGCAATACGCCGGCAACGCCAAGCAATGGGTGAGTCGTGATCACCGATGGTGAAGTCTGTGGATTCGCCGGCCCGGGTGTGGCTGGAGGAGCGCTCAAAGCTGCGACCCCCCCGAAGGAGCGTTCTTGCCCGAAGCATGAACCGTGACCACCGCGGAAAAACCAGGGCGAAGCACGTTCTGCAGGGGATGCCCTGGGTCGAGCGCGATCTTGACCGGAATTCTCTGCACCACCTTGGTAAAGTTCCCGGTGGCGTTATCGGGCGGCAGCAGCGCAAATTGCGATCCGCTGGCCGGCGAGATTTCAACCACCTTCCCATGCAGGACGACTCCGGGAAAGGCATCGATCCTGATGTCTGCCGTGTCTCCCCGGCGCATGTTGGTAAGCTGCGTCTCCTTATAGTTGGCCTCGATCCACACATCGCCCCTTACCAGGTCAATGACCTCCTGTCCGGGCGAAACCAACTGACCCTCTCGTACGTGGCGTTCCCCGACTGCGCCTGCCGTAGGCGCAACGATGCGAGTATAGCCCAGGTTCACTTCGGCAACTACAATGTCCGCCTTTTTGGCCTGGATATTCGCCTTATAGAGGTTGTCTTTTGTATCGAGGGCGGTGCGCTCTCGCTTCGCGGCTTCGAGCGTAGCGCGGCTACTGGCAAGCGCGGCTTCTGCGCTGGTCAAACTGGCCTGCTGAGCTACAAGCGTTCCTGAAAGTTGGGCTGCAGTGGCGTTTGTCTGTTCCAAGGTTTGATGGGTCGTTGCTTGTGCAGCGATCAGAGCCTGCTGGCGCTTGCGTTCGAGTTCTGCCCGCTCGACCTCCGGTTGTACGGCAGTAATAGCCGCCTGGGCAGCGCTTACCGCCGCGGTCGCCTGTGCTATGCCAGTCTCCGCGTTCTGAATCTTGGCGTCCTGGATGGACTTCGCAGCCTGGTTGTCAGCCAATTCCGCTTGTGCACCCGCCAAGGCTGCTTTCGCCTCCTCCAGCTTCGCGCGATAGTCCGCATCATCGAGTTGGACCAGGAGTTGGCCCTGCGTCACCGGTTGATAGTCATCAACGTCCATGCTGCGCACGGTGCCCGAGATGCGCGTACTGAGCGGGGTCATGTCGGCGCGCACATAGGCATCATCCGTCTTCTGATCGCCGGCTCGTCCCTCCCATGAATTCCAGCAGCCGTTGATGGTGAAAAAGAGCAGCGCTGCGACCCCTAGAGTTACAACCGGAATGATGATTCGCTTCGTCATTTTCTTTGTCACTCCCCATCACTGCGGGTTAGCAATGCAGAGCTTCTCTGTCAATGAACCCCGAGAACACTGCAGGGCGCTTCCTGTGCCAATTCATAAACAGTGCTCCATAGCCGCGCGATGTAGAAATCGCGCTGGTGTAATCCGATGACCAGGAGGTCCGCTTTTTGCTCGCGTAAGAAGTCGACGATGGCTTCCACTCCATACCCTTCGACCAGGTGAGTACGCACCTCAACACCATGGGACAGAGCGAGGGCACGCGCCTTCTCTTGTAAGCGCTGATAGAACGTCTCGCGATCTTGTTTCAGCGCGTGCGGGAGAGAGGGATCTGCTACGCCGGCGAATGCGGTGTAAGCAGGAAGGTCCGCCATTACGGTGATGGCCTGTAGTTCCCCGTTCATAATTTTTGTCAGCTTGATGGCTGAAATGAGAGCCCGCTCTGCTTCCGGGGACTCGTTGTACGCTGCTACGACTCTCTGAAACATTGCTGCCTTTCGCTCGCAATCGAAGGATCACGAAGTCACTCATTGCCGATTTCGTTCTGGCTGCGCCCCTCGAAGCTTGCCGCTGCTCTGAGCACCGCGCCCTGGATCTCCCGGTCGGTAAACGGCTCCACGATGACGTCATAGCCACCGGATTCGAGCACTCCCGACCACAGCTGGAAGTTCGCCGTGTGGGCGTACACCAAAAGGGCGGGCCGCGGGTTCAGTAAAGAGATGCTTCCCCAAAGCGCCCACCAGTCGGAATCCGGAAGAGCCGCGGGCAGAAGAGCCACATCGAAAGAGGCTCCATCACGCGTAATGTGGGAGAGCTCGGCCGCCCGTTCAATGAATACAGGGCTCACCCCAATAGGGGCCAATTGGCGCCTTAGCTCTGGCTGCATTTCTGCCGACGCTAAAGCAAAGACCCGCACCGTCTCGTGTGTCTCTGTCACACGCGCCTCACGATCTATGGATGCGAGAATGGCAGAATGGTCTTAGGATTTTAGCGTGAGCAACGGTGAGATCACCGTGATCATGAACGGCGCCCGGAGTGCGAAGCGAAATAAGATAAGTCTTGACCCTGGGCTTCCTCATCTTTATCTGGCCGGACGTTGTGGGTCAGGAAGCTTGGAGCTTTAGCCGAGTGAACGAAGCAAACGACATGGTGGTTTCGGAGCAGGCAGTCCGCGAAGAACTGGATCGCCTTCTGCAGAGCCCGATTTTTGCCCAATCCGACCGGCTGGGCCGCTTCCTGCGATTCACGGTCGAGCATGCCATCGGGGGCACCCAGGATCTTCTCAAGGAGTACCTGATCGGCGCCGAGGTCTATGACCGTAAGCCTCCGTACCACCCTAGCCAGGACTCGATCGTGCGCACTGAGGCTCGCCGATTGAGAAGTAAGCTGAAGGAATATTACGAGGGGGAGGGTAAGGGCGACCCCATCTTCATCTACTTCCGGCCAGGGAGTTACGTACCTGTATTTCGCTCCAGAGGAAACCTGGATAGCCATTCGTCAGCGGCTGTCAATGGCGAGGACGGTCTCTTCATGCCGGGCTACGGATCTCCCATAGCTGTCATTCCATTCGTCGACATGTCCGGTAGTCTTTTATCCGCCGCCTGTGCGCACGGAATCACGGACGAACTTATCCATATACTGATGCGCACCGAGGGCTGCCGTGTCATCGCCGCGAGCTCGATGATGCATCTGGGTTCGCTGGCGAATGACATCCCCGCCCTGGCGGATAAACTGGGTGTTCAGTTCGTCTTTGAGGGAACGGTAAGGGAGGAGGGGAACCGTGTCCGAGTTACGGCAAGGGTGGTGAACGCGGATGGGTTCCAGCTATGGTCACAAAGGTTCGAAGCCGAGCCGGACGCCAACGGCTTATTCCGAATCGAAGAACAGATCGCGTCTGCACTGGTGAGCCGGGTTGCACCCCGGCAGTCGGTGGTGCGGAAGCTTCAAGCCTCCGCAGCTCCGTCTTTGCTAAAGCTTTATCCGGCAGTTCTCGCTGCCGAAGAACTGCTTGAACAGGGAGATGTGGCGGATCTGCCGCCGGCACTCGCTCGATTTCAGGCCGTGGCGCAGACCGCGCCGGAGTATGCCCGGGCCCATTGCGGCGTTGCCCAAAGCTACATTGGCATGGCTCAGCGGGGTGCGCCAGATTCAGCCCAGTTGGTCGCCCAGGCCAGGAAGGCCTCGCTGCGTGCCCTGGAGCTTGATGCGGAGATGATCGAAGCTCATTCGGCCATGGCTTGCGCTTTGGCAATGGAGTGGAACTGGAAGGAGGCCGAAGCCGCCTTCAGGCGCGCCTTGGCGCTCGGATCGCACCATGGGACCTATCGCCAATTTGCCGCCTTCCTGACTGCCCTGGGACGGTTTGATGAAGCTTGGACCTATCTCCAGATTGCGCAGCAGATCGATCCATTCTCCTATCGTCAAAAGGCTTCGTACGCCAGATTTTTCTTTTGGAGCCGCCGATACCAGGAAGCTACCGAGCATTTCTCCAAGCCTCTTATGTATGGGCCTCTTCCCCCGGAAGTGCTCATATATCAGGCGCTGGTCCAGGTGCAGCTTGGCCAGGGCGAGGAAGCGAAAAGGATAGCGCAAACGATGCAGCGCAGTGCCGGCGGCCAATCCCCATTTCAGGGAGCAATCGCTCAGATCTACGCTCTGTGCGGAGACAAAGCCCTGGCGGTGGGGATCGTGGACGAATTTGGACTTCTTGATCCCGCGCACCCTAGCAGTAGATTTCGCAAGGCAGCGCTTGCGCTCGCCCTGGGCGACGCAAACAAAGCAATCTCCCTGCTGAACGAATCATGGGAGCAGAAGGAGGGTGAACTGCCATGGCTGGCTGTCGACGCCCGATTTGATCCCATCCGCGAGCGGCCCCGCGTGGACAAGATTCTCAGGAGTGTCCGGCTGGGCGCCCCTTCGAAGACACAAACCAACAAGGCCGGATAAGCTCTCCCCTTCTCACTCGGCAACTTCCGCGGGTACATCAAAATTGACCAGCTCGGCGCGGAAGCCGTGCGTTCTCCATGCTCCCAGGCAGGTGCCGGCTGCCATCCAGATCACACCGGCGATGATGGCCGGCCGGCTCAGGTTTATCCAGAGCAAAAAGCAAATCAGGCCACCTAGTAAGGGCGGAACGAGGTTGCGGATTTTCCTGGGGCGGGCGCGGACATAATAGTGCATAAGGGAAGCCGCATTCACCCCCATGAACGCGATCAGAGCGCCGAAGTTCAGCATTTCAGCGCCCAGCGAATAGGAGACAAGAAAGGCCCCGAGTAGGGCTACTACGCCGACAAATATCACATTGTTTCGCGGAATGCGATGCTTGGGGTCGACCTTGCCGAAGAATGATCGGGGCAGCGCATCACTTCGTCCCATCGCGAAGAGTAGCCGGGCAGCTCCCAACTGAGCCGCCATCCCGGCGCCGGCGCTCGCCACCATGAGGGTGAGATTCATCACCAGGAAGAACCAGGGTCCTGTGGCACGAGCGGCCACATAAACGAAAGCAGTATCCAAATCCGGGAAGGGTAGCCCACGAGGCCAGATCAACTGTCCAAAATAAACTTGAAGAGCGGACAGAACTCCAATGATGATGCAGGTCAGAACAGTGCCCAGCAGGATGTTTCGTTTGGGATTTTCGACTTCCTCCGACAAAGTCGAAATACCGTCAAAGCCGATATAGGTTAAGACGGCAAGCGATGTTCCGCCAAGAATCGACCTGACCCTGAACGTGTGAGGATCGTAGAACGGCAGCGTGAAGAAGCTCAACCCATCATGTGGGGTGCGCAGGATGTAGCGAATCGCAGCGACAAAGAAGATCGCGATCACTACGCCCATCCCGATGGCCAGGTCGCGGTTAATACGGGCAGAGGTCTTTATTCCCCGCAGGTTCAGAATAGTAAACAGCAGAAAGAATGCGATAGCCCAGATCCAATAAGGGATTCCGGGCAGAAAGTTCATGGCGGCCCTGCTGCACCAGATGATGCAGATCAACGGATTGAGCATGTAGTCCATCGTCATGCTCCAGCCAGTGATGAAGCCTAACGATGGGTTGATTTCCTGCCCTACATACGTGAAAGCCGACCCGGCACTCGGATAAACCTGCGCCATTCTTCCGTAACTGATCGCCGTAAGAAGCATGGCGACCATGGCCAGCAGAACCGTCGTGACCGCGTGGCCGCCGGAGCGAAGCATGAGAATGCCAAACAGCGGCATCGGAGCGACAGGTTGAATCACGATGATTCCGTAGAGAACGAGGTCTCGCAGGCGGAGGCTCCGTTTGAGTGTTACCGCCGTACCCGTCTTCCCATCTGTGCTTGCCATTGAAGTGGATTCTAAACGTACAAGGAGGGCGCGCGTCATTCGATTAGTCGCGGGCACGGGGATGGTCTTGAGGGTTATTTTGCGCGCGCCGCGGAATCAACTGCGGGGGAGGCGAAGAGACCAGGCCTACGCCCGAATTCGCAGCGGCTTCCTTGACGTTCTCAAGCTAAACTCCTATTGTTTCTGAGTCGTCTCAATCGGGAGGCAGGAAACTCCATGTCCGCATCGTATCGCCCCTACACACGTTTCGTTCGTCCATCAGTTTTGCTGGCCGCCGCGCTGAATATCGCTTTCCTGGCGCTCCCGGCTGCGCTCACCGCTCAGTCGGTGCCGCCGGCGTTGGAGTCTCCCGCGTCGGGGCCACCCCAGACGGGTCCACACGGCGAGAAGCTCCGTGGCTTTCCGAAGTTTCATCAACCAGCGCCCTACGACATTGACGAGCACACCGGCTTCACCCAGATTTTCGACGGTAAGAGTTTCAAAGGATGGGACGCGGACCCCAACGTGTGGCGTATCGAAGACGGCATCATGGTGGGCGAAACGCTGGCGGATAAGCCGATCGGCAACAACTACATCGTCTATCGGGGAGAGAAACCACGCGACTTCGACCTGAAGCTGCAGATGAAAATCGAGAAAGGCGGCGGCGGCGGCATTCAGTACCGCAGTCTCACCGGCGAGCCGTGGTTACGAGCGCAACCGCCGGGCACGCCGCCGTTTGACCTCAAGTACATGATGACCGGACCACAGGCGGATTTCTGGTTCCCAGTCAGTGGAGCCGCGCAGTCATACTCAGGCCAGTGGTACTCCGAAAACACGATGCAGGGCGTGCTGGCATATCGGGGCCAGGTAACCGAGGCGCTGCCGGGCCAGACCAATCGCCTGGTTGGCAACATCGGCAACATAGACGCGCTCGGTGGCTACGTAAAGACCAACGAATGGAACGACTACGAGGTCATCGCGCGCGGCGGCGTGATGATGCACATCATGAATGGCCAGCTGATGGCAATCTTCATCGATGACACCAAAGACTCCATCAACAACCAACCCGGATTTATCGGCTTCGAGATCGAAAGCCAGCCGTGCAAGATTTCTGTGCGCGATATCTGGCTGCGAAGTTTTGACTAGTTGGCTTGGGCGGCACTTCTTACTACGGTTTTAGTACGTCGTGCTGGTCGACCCAGCCGCCTCGAAAGAAGCGGTGGCTTACCATCTGTTGGCCAAGGAGAAAAATCATGGCTATCAAGATGGCTAACAAAAGGAACTTTACAATTCCAATCCAGGGTGACGTTCGCGGCTCAGGGGCCGAGGTGTTCGAAATAGGTGTCATTTGACTGCGTCTCCCACCCGCCGATAACAAGGGTCGGGCACGCCGGAGTTGTGGCGCTCCAAGGGTCCCACTAACCGCAGCCGCGGGCAACACTTTTTTTCGAATTGTTGACCGGGTGGTCCTAATCTTGCAATCTAGGCGGCATTTGCGAGCCAACTTTTCATCGTGTTGGCGTCTACCAGGCCCGCCTGCTGGAACTGGAGGCTGCCACGGGCGAATACGGCGAAGTTGGGAATACCCTGAACGTTGTACCGGGAAGCAAGTTCCGGAAACCGCTCGGTGTCGACCTTCAGCACGACGACCCGGCCTGCGAGGTCTCGCGCGACTTGTGCGACATGCGGCGCTGCCATCCGGCAGGGGCCACACCACGACGCCCAGAAATCAACTAAAACAGGAACTTTGCTGTCGCGAATCACCTCGTCGAACTCCTCGGGGCTGACTTCAATGGGCTCAGCCATTGCGGGTAACGGCGTTTTGCAGGCACCGCATCTTCCTGTGTCGGCAAGGTGCTTGGCGGGAATTCGATTGGGTTTCCCGCAAGATGGGCAATTTCGGATGATGGCCATAGCAAAGTCCCCTCATTAAACCGCCGCGTCCACAGTATCTCGCAGCCGAGGCGCCCACGACAACGAGCGGATCGCCTCCCCACTTGACCTCGAAAAAGTGAGGTCTTACCCGGTCACCACTCTAATCCTGCTCGCCGAGCGTTTGGGCATAAGTCTTGCCATATGGATAAAAGAGCTCTTTCCGGCCTTCCTTCCATGCGGCTCTCAGTTCCGGCGTTGTGATATCCCAATCCGGGCGGCACTTTCGGGTGACGGCACGGAGGTCCTGGCGGAGATCCTCCATCGTCGGGCGGCCGAAAAACCAATAGCCGTTGTAGATCTTGTATATGACCAGCCCGGGTTCCAGCACGATGACATGCGGAATCATCGGATTGTTGGCTGGATCCGTGTACTCGGCGATATCCAGGTCCTTTTGAACGATTCTTCCCGCATCCGAGAGGAAGGGCCAGTGGGCACCGACGCCGGTGCGGTATTCGTTGGTAAGAGTGATGTTGTCTGTGCTTATCGTGACCAGACGGCAATACCCGACTTCCAGCTCACGGTGCAGTTGGACAAGTAGTTCGGCCTGCCGGCGGTCCTTGGGGCAAAAACCCCCTCGGCTGAGTACGATAACCATGGGATGCTGAGCCTGGAGTTCGGAGAGCTTGCGGCGCTTCGCAGCATGGTCGGTGAGTTCGTAGTCGGGAAAGAGGGCGCCGGGCACAATATCAGATCGCATGATGACAAAAGCTCCTCTTGCTGTGTTGGCTTGGCCTTAGATCGCATTCTTTTGCAGTTCTGATGATAAATCGACTTCGGTGCGCCGCAGAGTAAACCGGCGAGGCCAGAGGGATGTATGCATAGGACGAAATGCGGCCCTCGCGGCGGGGCTCGCGACCAGGTTGAGCATGTATGCCCAGAGAAAGGACAAAGCAATGGAACAGCAGATTTTCTATCGCACAGTGAAGGTCGATGGGCTCTCCATCTTCTATCGGGAGGCGGGACCGAAAGACGCTCCCACCATCCTCTTGCTGCACGGCCTTCCCTCGTCGTCGAGGATGTTTCAGCCGCTGCTGACGCGGCTTGCGGACAACTACCATCTGATAGCGCCCGACTATCCGGGTTACGGACATAGCGATTGGCCCGATCCGACGCAGTTCGATTACACCTTTGACCACATCGCTTCCGTGATGGAGGATTTTACACAGACGCTGGGCCTGTCGCGCTACACGCTTTATATGCAGGACTACGGCGGCCCGGTTGGCTTTCGCATGGCGTTGGCACACCCGGAGCGGGTGCAGGCACTTATCGTGCAGGATGCGGTCGCTCACAACGAAGGCCTGGGAGCGAACTGGGCAACACGGCGAGCATTCTGGGCCGACAGGCCTGCTTATGAAGAAGCGTTGCGCAAAAACCTGCTGTCGCTTGCAACCACGAGGACGCGCCATGTCGGAGACGATCCGAAGGTCGAGCTCTATGACCCGGATCTCTGGACCGATGAGTACGCATTCCTGAACGCGCCAGGACAGGCGCAGATTCAAAGCGACCTCTTCTATGACTACCGCACGAATGTCGACGCTTATCCGAAGTGGCAGGCGTGGTTGCAGAAGACGCAGCCAAAGCTTTTGGTCGTCTGGGGCAAGCACGATCTCTCCTTCGATCTGGGCGAGCCGGAACGCTACCGCAGGGACGTACCGAACGCGGAGGTCTACGTACTCGACGCAGGACACTTCGCGCTCGATACCAAAGCAGAGGAGATTGCGACGCTGGTACGTGAGTTCATGAGGACGCAGAAGTAGCCGGCGCGCTGCGCCCGCTGCGGAAATAGTGCGCGGCCTGAGGACGAAAGAGAATCCAGGCAATCACCGCACAGAGCAAACCGTGGATAGCGAATTCACTTAAGGAGTGAAGGGCGCTCAGAATCACGTGAAAGAGGATCCACGCAAACGCAAGCCAACGAGCCCAGTTGTGGCCTCGGAGCATGAATGCTCCGCAGACAATCGCCAGGAACTCGGTGAGTTCGGCCCAGACGATGTCCTGTTGAAGGGATAGCAGTTCACGGAAGTGGTAAGCAAAGCCCACGACGCCCACCGCCAGGTAAACGCAAGCGAGGATGGTCACAGAGACAGGGCGTCTATTTGCATTCATGGCTGCATCTCCAGCACTGCGTTGCTGTGAAGGCCTGCTCCGTACAGCGGCCGGTTTTAGCGGTAAAAAAAGAGCGCGAAAAGCGTGAAAAGCGTGATTAGTTACTTCGTGATTACCACGGTTTGCCCGGTTCCAGAGCATTTTCACTTCTACTCTGCACAGTCAAGTTCAGAGAAGTGCGGCTTTTCTTGAGGAAAAGCCACGTCGGGAGCAGTGGCTCCGTATGCACCAGTAGTGAAAATGCTGTAGGCCGGTTACGTTTCGTCCGGTCATATCCTCCTTCGGTTGTTTCAGCCTGCCGGTTGTGAATAGATTTGGTCATGTTGGCGGCTAAGTCCTTTGTTTCACGAAGATGATCAAATTAATTAATTTCCCGCCCCTTTTGATGGGTCGAACACCAGCCATCAGACGGGCGCCTGGTCCAGGGGCAGTTGCCGGCCGCTGGAGGAAGGCTTGAGCGGAGGAGATGGAGGTCCAGCAGTTTGGTCCAAGGATCATCATCAAGACACTCCGTCCATGGAGAAGCTTCCGCGAGTATTTGGGTTACTGCAAGTATAGATTCGATTTAGGGGAGGTTCGGTTAGGACTTAGGAGGTTTATTTTTCCGGCAACCAGGCCGCGCGATCCTCAGCTTCTCCCAAATTCGTTCCCCTTGTACTTCTACAAGACTTGATTTATGTTTCTTGTAGAAGCGGATGGGTAGCTCCAAGAGAAGATGCCGAGCAAAGACATGGATCTCCCGCAAGGTACCTTGACCTACTTATCTTGCGAACCTGGGCTATCTCGGAGCTTGTTCAGCGGATGTCAAGCAGAGGTTTAAGGGGCGCCACAATGCTCAGCGATCTTTATATCCGTTTTCGTTCTCTCTTTCGTCGCACCGCAGTCGATGACGAACTCGATGACGAGCTGCGCTTTCATCTGGAGATGCAGACCGCAAAGTATGTGCAGGCGGGGCTCACTCGCGACAAGGCGCGGCGGCAGGCTCGGCTGGAATTCGGCGGATTGGAACAGGTGAGAGGAGAATGCCAGGAGGCCCGCGGAGTGACCTTCGCCGAAACGATTGCGCAGGATATTCGCTTCGGCTTGCGGATGCTGCGGAAGTCACCTGCGTTTACCGGGGCAGTGATTGCAACGCTGGCACTGGGTATTGGGGCCAACACAGCCATCTTCAGCCTGGTCAACGCAGTACTGCTGCGATCCATGCCGGTGCGCAATCCGGATGAGTTGGTGGTGCTGCAATGGGAGGCGCACGCCTGGCCGAATCACGTAGGAACCAGCAGCTACGGGGATTGCAGATACGAAGAAACCGCAAATGGAAAAAGTGGCTGCTCCTTGTCGTATCCCATGTTCAAGTACATAGCGGGCCGCAAGGATCTGTTTTCAAATACGATGGCGTTCGCCGGGCCATCGCAGATGGATCTGAGCGGGAACGGGCCGGCAAGCGTCGCGCACGGTGAGTTGGTCTCAGGGAGCTATTTCGAAACACTGGGTGTAGGGGCCGCGCTGGGACGAACGTTGCAGCCTGAGGATGAGAGGCCCGGAGCGGCGCCGGTGGCGGTGCTGGATTACGGCTATTGGCAACGCGCTTTCGGCGGCTCGGCGGACGTCCTGGGACGGACGATTCGATTGAACACTGTCGTGGTCACGATTGTTGGTGTCGCGGATCCGGGATTTACCAATCTGACTCCAGGAAAGACGTTGGATTTGTGGGTACCTCTGTCACAAATTGGCCCACTGGGGCTTCCGTGGGGTGGCCGCGGTTCAGAGTCGGGGTGGTGGCTGGCGATCATCGGCCGGCTACAGCCGGGAGTGTCGAGGATGCGAGCGCAGGCGGCGGCGAATGCCTGGTTCGTTAACGAGGTGATGCACGGCGCGCAACCGTTGTGGCAAAAGCGAGATGATCCGCGGCTGGAGTTATTGCCGGCGGAAAAGGGTCTGGTCGGGATTCGCGGTCAGTTTGGCGAGCCACTTATCCTGCTGATGGCGGCGGTAGGCATTGTGCTGCTGATTGCCTGTGCGAATGTGGCGGGGCTGATGCTGGCACGCGGGGCCGCGCGTGAGAAGGAGATGGCGGTGCGCCTGGCGGTGGGCGCCGGCAGGCACCGGATCATGCGGCAGTTGCTGACGGAGAGCCTGTTGCTCTCGTTCGTGGGAGCAGCGCTGGGGGTTCTAGTGGCTTACGTGGGGGCGACCGGGCTGGCGGCGTTTCTCTCGGAAAGTTCCTCCTCCCCGTTGGGGATCGACTTGCATCCCAATGCGCCGGTGCTGTTCTTTACCCTGGGCGCGGCGTTGTTGACGGGGATTGGGTTTGGCCTCGCGCCGGCATTCCGTGGAGCGCGGGCAAACGTGGCGACGGAACTGAAGGGGAGCTCCTCGACCAACACAGCGGCGCGGAATGGTAACGGACGCCGGTTCGGATTGGGCTCCGGCCTTGTGGTTCTACAGGTGGCGCTGTCGATGGTGGTGCTGACGGGCGCGGGACTACTGCTGCGCACGCTGGACAAGCTGCACGGCATTGATCCAGGATTCGATACTCGAAACGTGCTGTTGTTCTCGATTGAACCAGAGCTCGCGGGCTATAAGGGAGAGCGCATCCCGCAGCTGTATGCGAATTTGCAGAGCAGGCTAGCTGCATTGCCGGGGGTAGCCAACGCAAGCTATTCTTCCGACGCATTGCTGGACGGTGGTTTGTGGACAGAGGGCGTCCACATTCAAGGGCAAAGCGGCAAAAGCACAGTCCAGGCACAGATGCTGGCCGTGGGTCCGAACTTCTTCGCGACCATGAAGATTCCGCTGCTGGCGGGACGGATCCTCAATGAGGCAGATATGGATACGACACAGCGTGCGGCGTTGGTAAATGAGTCGTTCGTGCGCAAATTTTTGGGCGGCAGAAACCCGATCGGGCTCCATTTTGGGGGCACGGATGCGAAGGATTCCCCGTGGGAGATTGTGGGCGTGGTAGGAGACACGAAATACGCCACGCTGCGGGCAGCGGAGGCTCCTACCGGTTATGTACCGCTCAGGGAGGGTGGTGCGACTTTTGCATTGCGAACCACGACGGCGGCAGCGGTGCTGATGCCAGCAGTGCGCGATGCAGTCAACAAGACGGACAACAATCTGCCGGTGTTCCAGATGCGAACGCAAGGGGAAACGATCGACCGGCTGTTGTTCAACGAACGGCTGGTGGCGCGGCTGTTCGGGCTCTTCGGGGGGATGGGGCTGGTGCTGGCGTGCATCGGGCTTTATGGATTGCTCTCGTACGAGGTGACGCTGCGCACGCGGGAGATTGGGATTCGCACAGCACTGGGCGCGCAGAGGTGGGATGTGTGGGTGCTGGTACTGCGGCAAGGTGTGTTGCTGGTGGTTTTAGGAGGAGCGGCGGGAGTAGGAATTTCGCTGGCGGTGACACGCCTGCTCCATAGCCTTCTGTACAACGTGCAAGCGACCGATCCGACGACGTTCTTTTCGGTCACGGCGCTGCTGGTCGCGGTCGGAGTGATTGCCTGCCTGCTGCCCGCGCGGCGAGCTACGCTGGTGGATCCGATGGTGGCGCTGCGCTGTGAGTGATCCCAATATTGGATTGGGTGGCGCATGTTTGCTGTGCCCTTCATAGCAGTCAAGACTTGAGCATGGAAGATTAAAAGGGACTCCATGGTTTGCGAATATTCTCTTGCCAGGTTATGTCCGGCGGGAGAGTCAAGAGCTTTTCGCTGAAATTGCTCTGCCGTGTGTAGGTCTTTGTCCGCCCCGCCGAGATCCCCCTGAATGCCTTCGCCTGCCCTAAGACCCCGTAAGCTGCACTTGATCCCGGCCCGTCGTCTTGTCCCTGAAGCACAACAGCGATAGCCTTTCTCCGACGGCCACAGCCTCCTTGGGCTTCTTAGCCCGCGTGGCCTTGCCTGGTCTCTGAAACTGAGAGTTTTTTCGAGTGCACAAATTGATTTGTTGCCAATTTGTTTGAACCGAAAGGATGCTTTGGACGTATGACTAACAAACATTCCGTGACGAGATCAGGGAATGGACTGGAGGTTCAGTGTTTAAGGGATACCGGTTGCCGTGGCTTCCTCTCTTCAGCCTTGCTGTCTGTGCCGCTCTGATTGGGAACGCCCGTGCTCAAAACACACTGTCACCATTGGCGGGCTATGAGGATCAGTTTAAAACTGAAACGATTCCCAGAGACGGATTCGATCTTTATTATCGATCGCTGGGTGCTGGCGAGCCGGTTCTTATTTTGAGTGGCGGCCCGGGAGACGACTGCGACTATATGCTTCCGGTGGCTTCAGAAATCGCGAAATACGGGCATGCCATCTTGCTCGAGCAGCGAGGCACGGGGCGATCCCTCCCTCCGCGGATCGACAAGAGCACAATTGATCTGGCACTTTATCTCGAAGATTTCGAGGCGCTCAGAGCGCATTTGAATGTTCAGCGTTGGACCGTCGTGGGGCACTCTGCTGGCGGAGTTCTGGCGATGGATTACGCTGCCGCTTTTCCAGACAGGATCGATAAGATAATTCTCCTGGACACGGCTCCGGTCGCCTTCCAGTACCTAACTGCCTTCCAGGACAACGTGCTCGACCGTCTCTCGCTCGAAGATCGGGATCAGCTCGCGACGCTTGAGAAGGCGGACTCGCCACAATCGCGAGCGGCAATGGCAGAGTTGGAGGCCAAGGCTCTCTTTTTTGATCGAAAAACCGGGGAGCAGCTGGCGGGAGAGTTGAGCAGTGCCTGGCACGCTGACGTCGGCCGTGTGCTCGGCCCAGAAATCACCGCGCCGGGGTATGATCTACGACCACGGCTGAAAACTTTCGACCGTCCAGTATTGGTTCTTAATGGACGCCAAGATCCAATGGACCCGTTGATGGCCTATGAAACAAGCGCTACGTTCAGGCATTCAACCTTGTTGTTCATTGATCGCGCCGGTCATTTCCCGTGGTTCGACCAGCCGAAGGAGTTTGATAAGGACCTTGGGGATTTTCTCAGGTCGAAACGAGACAGATTTCGTGCAAACCTGTAACAGCAAGTTGGCGTGGGTCTGAGGGAAAACCCTCTTCGTAGCTCTCGATCGGCGACCACGGACCAACGCGCTCATCCAGACGGGTTGAAGGTCAAATCGCGGGTTTAGGTCGGATCGTCGCCCATCCGGACTCCATTTCGGGGTAACTTCCGGATTGGCGGTGATCCGACCGGAACAGCATCCTCCGTCCAACTTAATTCGCCGACGGCTTCTCCACGTGGTCGATCACCATAACGTCCGCGTTCGCCTTGGTGCTCTCCAGCTTCAGGCCCAATTGCTCTTGTAACGCAACGTACAGGCTTAGCGGCGCATTCGGATCATCAGTAGCCGGCGGCGGAATATGAGCGCCCATCGCCGGCCATCGGCTTGGGCGGTTCGGGAATCGGCCACGTCGCCTCCTCTGTTGTTCGCTCAAAGCCCGGCTCTTGACAAGACGCAACTCCCTCTTATATAGCTGGCTATGGGAAGACAGATGCGTACACACACCAATGACCGTCTCAAGGGAACACTCGATCTGCTGGTGCTAAAGATCCTGGCTTCGCACGGCCGAATGCATGGCTACGGGATTACCCTCCGGATCGAACAGATCTCCGAGAACGTTTTGCGTCTTGAGGAAGGTTCGCTCTACCCTGCTCTTCACCGCATGACACAGGCTGGGTGGCTTAAGCCTGAGTGGGGAGCCTCAGAAAGCAATCGGCGCGCCCGCTACTACTCCATCACTGCAGTTGGGCGCAGGCAGTTGGCCGAGGAGGCGCAGGAGTGGTCCCAATTGACTGAGGCCGTTGCGCGTGTGCTCAGTCTGGCTTAGCAGGAGGATCCCGTGAGCTGGGTTAACCGTATCTCGAACCTGTTCCGCCGCAACCAGGTCGACGAAGAGTTGGAAGAGGAGCTGCAGTTTCACCTGGACGCACGAACCCGCGACAACGTCAGCGCCGGCATGGACGCGGTTGCGGCGCAGCAAGACGCCCGAAGACGATTCGGCAATGCCACCCTGGCGAAAGAGCGGGCGTACGAGATGAATATCGTGGTATCAATCGAAGCGATTGGCCGCGACCTGCGCTACGCTCTCCGCGGCTTGCGCAAGTCACCCGGTTTTACCGTGGTAGCGATCCTGACTCTCGCGCTGGGCATTGGCGCCAACACCGCCGTTTTCAGCGTTGTGGACGCGGCGCTACTGCGCCCATTGCCGTACAAAAATGCCGACCGTCTCGTGATGATCGCGCAACGACTGACGAAGGAACCAGCCCCGATCTTTGATACCTACCGCGAGTTTGAGGAGTGGGATCGTAGTAGCAACAGTTTCGAGAGGATGGCTGCTGCCACTTGGGCGGGGCGACTGCAGACCATCCTCTCGTGGCACGGAGAAAAGAAGGAGGTCGTCGCTGTTCCGGTGAGCGCGAATTTCTTCTCCATGCTCGGCGTTGGCGCCGCGCATGGGCGCACTTTTGCAGCTAAAGATCTGACCAGCGCCTGCACCGTAGTTCTTGCCTATCCGTTTTGGCAGAAACAACTAGGAAGCACGCCGGACTGGATCGGGAAGAGTCTGACACTTGATGATCGTGCCTGCACCATCGTCGGCGTGATGCCGAAGGATTTCTCCTTTTATCCCAAACAGACCGAACTTTGGACGCTGATCACTCCCGGCAGCCCGTTTGCACAAAGACCGTGGGATATGCCTGTGCTCGCATTTGGTCTTCTCAAGCCTGGCGTGAGCCGTTCTGCTGCTCAGGCAGAACTCGCCAGCATCCAGAGCCGAATTATTACCGAGAATCCCAGCTGGGCGGCAATGAAGCTGGAACCAGCCCTTGAGGATCTGCAATCGGAATTCACCTGGCTCACGGGGCGGACTCTTCGCCGAGGCTTGTTCATCCTTTTTGCGGTCGTTGGCTTCGTCCTGCTGATCGCCTGTGTAAACGTGGCGAATCTCCTGGTCGGACGCGCTACAGTGCGCCAGAAGGAACTCGGAGTTCGCGCGGCGCTCGGTGCGGGGCGGTCGCGTCTCATTCGACAGCTACTGATCGAAAGCGCAGTGCTTTCGCTTCTTGGAGCCGGCCTCGGCGTCTTTCTCGCGATCCTCTGCGTCCGTTTTATCGCTATAGAAGAGGCGATGCAGTTACCCCCCGGTAACCCGATCTCCGTGAACTGGGAGGCTTTGGTTTTTGCGTTCATCCTCGCAATACTAACCGGGGTTCTGTTTGGCGTTGTGCCGGCTTGGAAGGCCTCGCGGCTCGATCTGAACGAAGTGTTGAAGCAGTCCAAGCAGGGCGCATCCCGCGTAGCAGCGAGCCACCGTACCAGCCGTAACCTCGTGGTTGCGGAGATGGCTCTCTCTTTAATCGTCCTGGTGGCAGCCGGTCTGCTGATCCAAAGTTTGATCCGCCTGACGACGGCCCCGCTCGGGTACGAACGCGACGGATTGTTAACCGGGGATATTCGTCTGCCCACGTCGTCCTATCCCAAACCCGAGGACTCGATGAGATTTTGGGATCGCCTCGGACTGAAACTGGATTCCCTCCCGGGAGTGCAAGGCGTTGCCTTCGCGTCATCTTTGGCCTCTGGAAGGGGCACCGAGCGCGTCACCATTGCAGGCGCGGGCTCTCCATCGCGGGTCGTCACCGCATTGCAAACTGAACCTGTAAGCGGCGGATATTTTCGCGTGGCGGGCATCCCCCTCCTCCAGGGAAGAGAGTTTTCTGACGTGGATCGTTCCAATTCCATGCCGGTGGCCATCGTGAATGAGGCTTTCGCGAGGCAGTACTTTCCAAAGGGTGCCGCGCTTGGGCGACGGATCAAGCGCGGTGAGCCTGACTCGAAAGAGCCCTGGCTCCCGATTGTTGGCATTGCAGGAGACGTTTCGCGTCCCACGCTTTTCGAGGGGTACTCCCAGGGTCCCTCCGTCTATCGGCCCCTGCGGCAGGCCCCAGAGCGCTCTTTAGCCCTTTTTGTTCGGACCACGGGGGACACCCGCGCAGTTGAACCTGAAGTTGGACGCGCTGTCGTTGCGGTCGATAACAACGTTCCTCTCCCAACGGTTCAGACTGTCAAGGAGTCGCTTTCCTTTTTCCTTTCAGAGCCGCGATTCCGAGCGAAGCTGTTCAGCCTGTTCTCCATTCTTGCTCTGCTGCTCGCGGCTGTGGGGATTTACGGAGTGCTCTCACAACGCGTTGCACAAAGAACCCAGGAGATCGGGATCCGCGTTGCACTGGGTGCGCGGCGGGATGACGTCCTGAAGCTGATTATCGGTGAAGGATTGCGGCTCACTCTCATCGGTATCGCAATTGGCATTGCAGGTTCCCTGGCCTTCGCGCGGTTTCTTTCGAGCATGCTTTATGGCGTCACGCCGACCGATCCTCTTACAGTCGTCGCGGTTTCTTGCCTACTCCTGCTGGTGGCGCTGCTCGCCTGTTACCTCCCTGCGCGACGCGCGGTGAGGTTGGATCCCCTGACGGCTCTGCGCTGCGAATAGAACGCGCTCGACTGGTCCCTCGCCCTGCTTGATTTCCGCCTGGCTGGTCGAACTCGACTGTTGCCGTCAGGCCAAAGCACTTATTGACGAGTTCTGGTCGTATGGTCGCCCACTCGGAAATAATCGGTCCTCAAAAAACGCGCATGTCGTCACTTGGACTAAAAAGTCAAATTTTCAGAAATTGAAAATTTTCGTGGACGGACCCAGTCGCGCCAGCGACCCCGGGGGGCCCCCCGGTCCCCGCTTTGGGAATGTCAGAGCAGATGTAACGGGCACGGATTATCGACTCATCCCTGACCCTGCAACGCATTCATTACGGAGAGATCAAGGGAGGGGTCATGGCGCATTCAGATACGAGGGTTCAAACACTGATAGGGGGTATTAAACCCGCGCCTCTTGCAAGTCTTCCACTCCGTTTCGTTCTCGGCGGCGATATTTTGGGTCGATTGCGGGATGAGGATCTGAAGCCAGACCTCTATGAATAGAGGCGATACCAGCACTCAGAGCCTCGGCCTTGGACACCTTGTCTGCGAACTAGTTCAAGCTTTGAGTGCTTAGGGACGGCCTGGAGTATGTTCTGCTGGTTGGGGGAAGCTCCTATACAGTCAGCGTATCGAGTACGCGCTGAGTGATACCTCGCCCATGCAATGACAAAGAGAACATCCAAAGAAAGCCACGCTGCCGCCGCGAGTGCGCTGTGCTCGATCAATTGCACCTCCAGGTCCAGAAGCATGCCTCAAGCAGCATCAGGATAGAGAAGGTATACGTGCGCCGATGAGACGTCGCTATACCACAGCAGGACCGACGAACGAATCGTCTCTGCTACATGTGATTGACCCCTTCAGTTGATGCGTTGGCCCGTTCGGGTAGCATCCGTCGTAATGAGCCTGGATTAAGGGAGTTGGGAGTCATGAGATTGTCGTGGCAATTGCCTATGGTCGCAGTCAGACATTATCGGGAGCCATTCAGGCGTTACCAAAGTATCTTTGTGACGCACCCGATCCATCCATAAGGCGAGTTCCCATGCCTCGGATGGGGAACTTACCGATAACCAGACTTCACGGGCGCTTCCGGCCTGGAACGACGCTCTAGGCCAAACCTAGTGAGGAATGGCTCGCCCTTCGAAGCGGTACCTCCCGATGGGCCGGCATTTATAAGGAAGAGACAAAACAACGTCTCGCCGACAAACAGGCCCGCTCAAATGTCGGCGCGATTTGGAGAGCAATGACGACTCTCGGTTGGTACAAGCCATGACAACAAAAACCGCGAAACACAGGTGGGTCGGACAGCAAGCCGGTGGTAGACCGGACGACGCGTCCTCATACGGATGGGTGTGCTATTGCGATGTCTGTGGCGTCGAGAGAAACGAAGATAACGAGGATGGTGAATGCGATGCCGAAATCTGAGACCGCGAACACTTGTGGGCAATGCGAGTATTTCGATCACGGGCTTGCGGATAAGGCGACTGGTCACTCAGATTGTCTAAATAGGAATTAAGATCGCTTTCAGACCTATGTGAGTTCAGCTGCGTGCAACGCCTTTTATCCAGACACCTCGAATGACACAGAGTGGTTCGAAGACTCAGATATGGGGGCACGATGACAGAAACCGCGATTGCAAGTCCGTCCTAAGCTTCGGGATGCGTGTAAGGCGCTCGATATTCCCGGCGTAACAGTGCATCGTCACCGCCCCGAAGAGAGATGACAAAGAGAGATGACAGACAGGACGATCACCTATGAGCCATGAACATTTAGGGAATCGTCCTGTCACCTGTTTTTTTTCACCTGTTTTTTTACCTGTTTTTTCTTCAAATCGACCACAAATCTTCTTGACCACAAATCTTCTTGACCACAAATCTTCTTTCCGAAATCTGAATTTCTTCGACTGCGCGTCGCTTAAAATCTTTCCTCCAGGCAATACCACAAAAATGCCACTGCTGCGTGGCACATGTTAATGGCAACGGCGAAGGTAAAGGGTAGGATGGCATCGCGAGGAATAGATAACAGGTGAGTAGGCATCGTTTTGCTGGGGTATTTTCTGCCGTCGTTTTGGCCATTTGTGGAGCGGGATCTTCGGCGCGGGCGGCCTCCGTCGCGACCACAACGACCCTCACCATGACCTCGGGCGGCGCCGTCATTGCACCCGGTGCGACGGTGAACGCGGGCAGCGAAGTGACATTGATTGCCACGGTAAACGCCGGGGCTGCCGCTGTGACCGCGGGCCAGGTAAATTTCTGCGATGCCTCCGCTGCCCATTGCACTGACATCTTCCTGCTCGGCACGGTCCAGATTACCGGCAATGGGACAACGTTGTTACGTCTACATCCAGGCCCCGGACCCCGGAGTTATAAAGCGATCTTCGCCGGGACATCCAATGGAGTCACGGTAACCGCGGGCAGCACCTCGGCCGTCGTTGGGTTTTCTGTCAACGCGGCTCTTCCCACCAAGACAACGCTCACGTCCAGCGGCAATCCAGGCAACTACACGCTTACCTCCACGGTCACGGGATTGAGCAGCGCGGTGCCCATCACAGGATCGATTTCCTTCCTGGACACCAGCGACGGAAATGCTTCTTTGGCCACGGCGAGCCTGGTGGCGGGTGCTCCTGTCCTTAGCTTCCTCAATTCCGATAACCCCGCGACAGGCAACAGCGCTCTATCCCCGGTCATCGCCGATTTCAACGGTGATGGCTTTGCCGACGTAGCCATCGCAAACAACTCCGATTCCACGATCTCCATTGAACTAGGGAAAGGAGACGGAACCTTTACCGCCCCGCCCACTGGGCCGGTGGCGGCCGGCCAGACGCCAACCTCCTTAGCCGCCGGCGATTTCAACAACGACGGGATCCCTGATCTGGTCACCACGAATGTCTTCGGAGGGTACGTCACCGTTCTTCTGGGAAATGGTGACGGTTCATTTACACCGGCGCGGAATAGCCCCATATCCTCCTCTATACAACCCAGCGCCGTAGCCGTGGGAGACTTCAACGGAGATGGCATCGCTGATGTAGTCATTGGCGACTCAGCCGCGTCTGTGACTGGGCCCAGCTCGATGAGTGTCCTTCTGGGTAAGGGGGATGGAACCTTCGCCAACGCGGCGCAAAGCTCGGTGACGCTTGGCGATGAGGTCAGTTCCATCACAGTTGCAGATTTTAACGGGGATGGCATCGCTGACCTGGCAATGGCAAACTTTGGCTCCGGCAATATGAACATCCTTCTGGGCCAGGGAGACGGCACCTTTACCCAAGCCGCAAACAGCCCGATCACGGTGGGCAGTTATCCCCAAGCCGTACTGGCGGCAGACTTCAACGCGGATGGCGTTTTTGACCTGGCCGTCGTAAACAGCTACTACAGCGGCGGCGCTATGGGAAATATCTCGGTTCTTCTCGGCAAGGGCGATGGCACTTTCACGGCCGCAGCGGGTAGCCCAATCACCGTAGGTTTCAGTCCCGATGCGGCGGCCCTGGGAGATTTCAACGGGGATGGCAAAGCGGACCTCGTGGTTACGAACGATAACGACGATACCCTATCGATCCTGCTCGGCGACGGAGCAGGAGGCTTTACCCAGGCGGCGGCCAGTCCCATCAACTTGTCTGTGGCGACACCAGACCAGTCCGGCGCGCATCCCGAAGCGGCCGCGGCGGCAGACTTCAATGGCGACGGCCTCTCTGATTTCTTTGTGGGCAACCTGCCGGCTGAGGCATTCGTCTTCGTATCCCAGCTTACCCAGAGCGCGACGGCAACCGCCTCGAACATCTCTGTGCCGGGAGCAGGCACTCATCTGGTGGATGCGAGTTTCCCTGGAGATAACGTGTGGGCTCCAGGTGCATCCGCCACCGTATCGCTCTCTGCCCAACAGCAGGCGGCAACAGTAAAAGTAAGTCCATCCTTGCTCAGTCTCACCACGGCAGAGGGGTTGGCCGTTACCGTCGCCGTTACGGGAGCGGATAGCGGCGTTTCTCCGACTGGAACCGTTACCCTGACCAACGGTTCATACACTTCGGCCGCGGTGGCGCTCCATAACGGGGATGCAACCATCGATGTCCCCGCGGGTTCTCTGCCTGCCGGCTCAGACACGCTCAAGGTCAGCTACTCCGGGGATGAGAATTACATCGCCGCCAGTGAAACAGCTACGGTTACAGTAACCTCGGCGATCCCTCCTGGTTTTACCATCACCAGTCCGGCCGTCAGCGTAGCTGCCGGCGCGACCACGGGAAACACATCTGCCATCCGGATCACGCCCGCCGGTGGATTTACCGGCAAGGTGACTCTGACCGCATCCTTGACCAGCGGGCCGGCCAACGCCGTGGCGCCGCCGGCTTTCAGCTTCGGCGCCACCAGTCCCGTCAACGTAACCGGGACCACCCCTGGATCAGCGCTCCTGACCATATCGACCACAGCTTCGAGTCCGGGAACGTGTTCCTCTGGAAACTCGATGGGATTTCCCTGGAAAACGACCGGTGTCGCCAGCCTGGCCTGTGTGCTCCTGTTCGCCAACCCGCGGAGAAAACCCGCTTGGCGAACGCTTGCCAGCATGTTGATCTTGCTTCTTTGTCTCGCCGTCGGGGTGACCGCTTGCAGCGGCGGCAATGGCACCGCCTGTACTAATAACCCCGTTGCCGGTACGACGGCAGGCGCGTATACGATCACCATCACCGGGGTCTCGGGAACCATCAAGGCTACCCAGACATTGACGCTCGCCGTGCAGTAGCCCCACGGCGCAGGTCAGAACGGAAGCTTCAGGTGAAGGGTTCTGCCCGATCTTGCAAAAAACAAGATGGTAAAGGGGACGCCTTATCCGTTTGTCACCTTATCCGTTGTCCAAAGACCAGGTGACAGACAGGACGTACCCCATACGCGCACAACTGGGGTCCGTCCTGTCAGTCACCGCTTTTAGTAAAGAGAGGACGATCACCTATGAGCCATGAACATTTAGGGAATCGTCCTGTCTGTCACCTGTTTTTTTTCTAAATGTTTGGGAGCAAGTCGAAATACTCATGGTCTTCATTGATCCCGCCTTCCCCTTCGCCTAAGACCTTCTCCGAGGCGACGAATTCAATGCGTTCGATCCACTTCACCATTTTGTAGCCGAGTTGGTTCTCTACCCGCAATCGCAGCGGAGCGCCATACTCCGCGGGGAGTGGGGAGCCGTTCATCGAGAGAGCCAAAAGGCACCCCGGTTTGGGCACATTGAAGATGGTCTGGGTGTCGTAGTAAAGACCCCCGTAAAGTGAGCCGCCGAAAGAGTAGAACGCTACCACCCTGGCGGATGGATACGGTTTGACGTGGTCGATGAGCTTGCGCATGGAGACACCACCCCATTGAGCGATGCCGGACCAACCCTGGATGCAGTGATGCATGGTGATGTTCTCTTCCAGGCCGAGAACGCGGAGATCATCCAGCGACAACTCAACTGGATTTTCTACCAGGCCGGTGACCTTGAGCCTGTAGCTCTTAAAGTTTTCCGCAACCAATTGCTTCCAATCCTCGCGCACAGGGATTTTGCCGTTGGGCCAGAAGTGCGGCGAGAGGTCCTTCGTCGTGTAGTGTTCACGGGGAATCAGTTTGTCCAGCGTAAGCAGCATGACCGGATGAGTGACGGCCTTTTGCGCGTGTTGAAGCCCGCGTGGGAAGTACCAGGAGACATAGTGCGCGACCACCCACGACAGCAGCACAATGGCGATTCCGATAAACCCCAGAATCATTCCGGTCGGGCGAAGATCGTCTGTCCCAAGCACGATGTGGTTCATATTCCGCTGAAACCCCGTCAGAGCGATAAGGGTGACGTGGACCACGATAAAACTTATAAATCCGACAAGCATGAGAAAGTGGATCGAGCGCGCCCCCTGCCTCCCGCCGAAGATCCTCGTATAGGACGGGAAGTGGTTCACAAGTGCAGGAGACATTGCCATTCCGGTGAGAATCGACAACGGAGCCATAATGAACACCGTGGCGAAGTAAGCGAGCTGCTGCAGGGCGTTATAGCCGTAAAATCCGTTCGGCTCAGGCGGAAAGTGAAAGTTGGCATAGAGAACAAAGGTGTTCCACGCTTGCACGAAGACACCTGGAGAGGTCGGCACCAGCCTTTCCCACTGCGTGCTGGTTAGAAGGCCGATGACGAAAAAGACTCCGGTCAAAACAAAACCGTAGACCGTAATGAAGTGCCATGAGCGTGCAATCCCCACCGTGTGGCGGTAGCCCGGGGTCGAGACCATCGGCGAAAGATAGCGGGCGTCATCCTTCGCGGTCCACATGCGGTCTTTCGGCACCTCCAGGGGTGTGAACCGGATCCACTCCGTTCCCGGCGTGCAATGGTCGTTCCAGTAGAGTCGCGGATGATCCATCAAGATAGAGAGGCCGCTGCGAATGAGCATGAAAAGGAAGAACAGATTCGAAAAATGGCTCCAGCGAACCCAGAAGGGAAAGCCATGCGGTCCACTCGGAGTGCCTTCAGCAGAAGCCGGAGAAGGCCCAAGGTAAGGCAGTCCGAAGATTGCATGTTGCAGCCACGCAAGCAATAGTGGCCCAAGCACCAGCGCGAAGGCGACCAGGAGAGCTTGCGAACTCAGCCAGACGCGAAAGCGGCGATCTTCCGGATAGTGAACTGCCTGATGTGCGGCGTCGAAAGGAATCAATGGACTACCTCATGCAACGCGTGTTTCAGCCTCTCGCGGGGCTCTGCTCCATAAAACATGTATTATATATACACCTTATCAAGAATTTAAGGTCGTAATACGACATGTCAAACGCTAAAGGTGAACAAAGAACTTGCGCCTAACCGCTTACACCGATTTCTCTCTGAGGCTCCTGATGTACCTTGCCGTTCAGGGGAACGGGCTGACGACGATTGCAAAGGTCGCCGAGAGCTATGGGATTTCGCAGAACCATCTCGTCAAGGTGGCGCATCGACTCGGGCTTGAGGGCTACGTCAGCACAACCCGCGGAAAGAATGGCGGCTTGCGTCTGGCCCGGCCAGCGGCGGAGATCATCGTGGGAGAAGTCGTGCGTCGGATGGAGCCCGACATGGGTCTCGTGCCATGCATGCACCCTCTTGAAGCCTCGTGTCCCATCTTGCCAAACTGTCGGCTCCTCAGCGCAATGGAAGATGCGCGTGCCGCGTTTATCGAGGTGTTGGATGGCTATACGCTCGCAGATTTGACGGCACCGCGCGCCAAATTGCGAAAGCTGCTGTCATTTCCATAGATCATCCGCAGCATCGCTGCGTGAGCGGCTGTGGATGGTGAACGACAAAAAGTGTGTAGAACGGATCAAACTACGGCAGATCGGCTTGGAGCTGCCCGTCCAGATTTGGGAGGACGGCATCAAACTCAGTGGAAAGGAAAGAACATATGACGACGGAAGGTTTTGCCGATGATGGGACCATGACGAAGGACCTTGTGCAGTTTGACGTAGCACAGGAGATCGCGGATTCGGAGCGAAAGAAACCATGGGAATCGGGTCATTATGCCAAGACTCTCTTTAAGAAATCAGACCTCAGGATCGTGTTGATCTCGATGGAGAAGGCCGCCAGGATAAAAGACCATCATGCCGATGGCACAATCTCGGTCCAAGTATTAAACGGAGCGATACGCTTCACAGTGCAAGGAAACGCGCATGATCTGAGTCCGGGCAATGTGCTGGCACTGGGCGCTTCGATTAAACATCAGGTGGAGGCTCTCGAGGATTCCGCCTTTTTACTGACCGTTTCCTGGCCAGATAACGAAAAGCTCCAGTCGATGAAACATCGGGGATATGGCACTTAATAGCATCCCCCAATAATAGGGGTACGCACTGCGTGTTCGCGCCCACCAGTTCGAACTCCTGCTTAAGCCAATTCATCCTTCGGAATTGGTTGATCGTCTCCGTTCCTTGATCTAGGAGACGCCCCTCTGTTGCCGAATGGGGCGGCTACAGTCGCTTTAAGGGAAGCTGACACGCTGCTTAAGGCAGACGAGCCGCATCTCCCTTCCCCGTCGTTTGGAAAAACCAGGTTGGCTGACTCCATCCGTGTGTTGGCGCCCAAGAGCCAACTGGCGATAACAGATCAAAGCACCCATCGAGCATGGGTTGAGCCTCGTTCAAAGGATCGGTCCTGAAAAACGCACATGGGACATGCCAACGCGTCACCCCGACTCGGTTCTGGAAACCTGGACACATGCCGTCGTTGTGGTTTGCCATTCCTATCCTTATTCGTGGAGGATGATCTTATTCATGGAGGAGCGCATGAGGCGTGTCGGAAAGCGTCGTTGGAGTTTGTTGCTCGGCCTGCCGTTTTGTTTCGGTACCGCTGTCGCCTACGGCCAAACCGGCAATCACGATCTGGGCCAATTCCAGGGTCAGGGCGACGTCGGCACGATTCTCCTTCCTGGTAGCGGCCATTACGACATCTCCAAGGATAGCTACACCGTTTCTGGCAGTGGAGCCAACCTCTGGTTTGGCATCGATGACTTCCACTACGTTTGGAGAAAAATGTCCGGCGACGTGGCCTTAAGTGCCGACATCGACTTTGTCGGCGAGAAGGGCAATGCGCACCGGAAAGCCGTGTTGATGATTCGTCAGTCGCTTGATGCGCATTCGATCTACGCCGATGTCGCCCGTCACGGCGACGGCCTCACCTCATTGCAGTACCGCGACACCATCGGCGCGAACACTCACGAGATAGAAACCTATGGCAAGGGACCGCGTCGCGTACGCATCGAGAAACGCGGCGACTACGCCTATGTATCCATTCCCGACGCGAACGGCACCATGGCGCCTTCCGGTGCGGCCATGCGTGTCAGCATCAAAGGCGACTTCTACGTCGGTCTCGGTGTCTGCTCTCACGATGAGAACGTAATAGAAACGGCGATCTTCTCGAACGTCAGGACTGAACCTTTGTCCCCGATTACCGGTCAACCTGTGCTGCACAGCACCCTCGAGTCGGTCATCGTTGCCTCCACCGACCGTCGCGTCCGTTACACCGCACCCGTCCATTTTGAAGATCCCAACTGGATACCTGACGGCAAGGCGCTGATCTTCAACCAGGAAGGGACCCTGCAGCACCTGGTACTCGACGATGGCATCCATCCCATCGACAGCACGATTCCACGCGCCACCTCCTCAACCCTCATTCCGACCGCCCCTGAGACGAAGATCAATGGTGACCATGGCGTTTCCCCCGACGGCAGCCTTATTGCCATCGGCAATCAGGATCCCGACGGGCAGGCCCGGATTTACGTTGTCCCTAGTGCCGGCGGAACGCCCAGACGTGTCACTCCGAATGGTCCCGCCTACTTTCACGGTTGGTCGCCCGATGGCAAGACCATTTCCTTTACCAGCCAGCATGGCGACAACTTCGACGCCTATACAATTCCTGTTGCCGGTGGCCCCGAAACTCTCCTTGCGTCGAACGGCGACGTGGCCGAGTTCTCCCCAGATGGTCAATGGATCTACTTCCAGTCGGACCGCACCGGCCACGTGCAGATTTGGCGCATGCACCCAGATGGGAGTGCGCAAGAACAACTCCTGGTAAGCGACACGAGTGACTGGTTTCCACACATCTCGCCCGACGGCAGAATGATTGCCTTCCTCGCTTACAAGCCAGGCACGCAGGGTCATCCAGCCAATCAGGATGTTGAGATCTGCGTGTTGTCGCTTGCCGATAGGAAAGTGCGCACCCTCGCCACGCTGCTCGGCGGCCGTGGCACTATGAATGTTCCGTCCTGGTCGCCCGACAGCAAGATGCTGGCCTTCACCAGCTACGAATTTCTACCACAGTAGCGATTTGCATCGATCATGGCTCATCCATAAGGACGACTTTCCGATATCAGGTTCGGAAAACGCAGCAGGGTCCCGGTATCCCGGCGTGGGGGCCCGGTCAGAATCCCTGGATACTGGCCGACTTTACCGTTATGAATCCGCTCGCGCGAAGAGTCAGACAGATCTCTTGAGCGTGGAAAGTGCTTCCGTATTCGTCCTCTCGAACTGCAGAGGTGTAACTGACACTCCGCCTTTCAGGACTACCGCCGTCTCAGAGGGTTCAAGATTTCTCCTTGCTCCTCTGCGGATGTTGAGCCAGTAATAATCCTGCCCACGCGGGTCGGCTCGTTTGTCAATGTTGAGTCCTTCCATCAGTCCGGGACCCTGCTCAGTGAAGACGATCGGCGTTGTCTCAGACGCTGAGAAGTCGGGAAAATTGACGTTCATGCAGCAGTCTTGCGGCCATTCCATCTCCGCTAATTTACGGAGGACGCCGGGGGCGAGTGCAGAGGCAGTTTCCCATCGAACTGGATTTGGACGCGTGAAAACCTGGCTGAGAGCGATTGATCGAAACCCTAACAACATTCCCACCATCGCGGCACCGACCGTTCCTGAGAACACCGTCTCTACGCCGAGGTTGGAACCGCAATTGATTCCCGACAGGATCAGATCCGGCGCGTTGTCCCTCATGAGTTCCTGCACGGCGATGGCAACGCAGTCGCCGGGTGTTCCAGATACGCCAAACTTGCGCCGGGATTTGGTTGAGACTCTTAGCGGGTGATGGAGACTGATCGAATGAGAAACACCGCTCTGATCGTGTTCTGGGGCTACTACCCAGACCTCGCGGGCTATCGCCGCCGCCGCCTCTTCAAGCACCCTGATTCCTTGAGCATCAATGCCATCGTCGTTCGTCAACAGCACGCGCTCGACTATAAAATCGGTCAAACCGCCCCTCCTCCTCTTCATTGCTAGTCTACTTGCTCGCAGATGGGAACCGTCTTTGGGTGAGTACTCGAGTCGGCGGATTAGTAACGACAAAACGCGCATGTCGTCACTTGGACTAAAAAGTCAAATTTTCAGAAATTGAAAATTTTCGTGGACGGACCCAGTCGCGCCAGCGACCCCGGGGGTCCCCCCGGTCCCCGCTTTGGGAATGTCAGAGCAGATGTACCGGGCACGGATATCGACTCATCCCTGACCCTGCAACGCATTCATTACGGAAAGATCAAGGGAGGGGTCATGGCGCATTCAGATACGAGGGTTCAAACACTGATAGGGGGTATTAAACCCTCGCCTCTTGCAAGTCTTCCACTCCGTTTCGTTCTCGGCGGCGATATTCTGGGTCGATTGCGGGATGAGGATCTGAAGCCAGACCTCTATGAATAGAGGCGATACCAGCACTCAGAGCCTCGGCCTTAGACACCTTGTCTGCGAACTAGTTCAAGCTTTGAGTGCTTAGGGACGGCCTGGAGTATGTTCTGCTGGTTGGGGGAAGCTCCTATACAGTCAGCGTATCGAGTACGCGCTGAGTGATACCTCGCCCATGCAATGACAAAGAGAACATCCAAAGAAAGCCACGCTGCCGCCGCGAGTGCGCTGTGCTCGATCAATTGCACCTCCAGGTCCAGAAGCATGCCTCAAGCAGCATCAGGATAGAGAAGGTATACGTGCGCCGATGAGACGTCGCTATACCACAGCAGGACCGACGAACGAATCGTCTCTGCTACATGTGATTGACCCCTTCAGTTGATGCGTTGGCCCGTTCGGGTAGCATCCGTCGTAATGAGCCTGGATTAAGGGAGTTGGGAGTCATGAGATTGTCGTGGCAATTGCCTATGGCCGCAGTCAGACATTATCGGGAGCCATTCAGGCGTTACCAAAGTATCTTTGTGACGCACCCGATCCATCCATAAGGCGAGTTCCCATGCCTCGGATGGGGAACTTACCGATAACCAAGACTTTGCAGGCACTACATTTCAGGCACTTCTCCGAGAAGCCGAGCGACCCCGACCCTGTATCGTCGATGCAACAGCGTAGTTACTCAAGCCGAATCCTCCCCTGCAAGTGACAAGAAATACAAAGGTGAAATCGACACCAAATACTTCATGCCGGATCGCTTCGACCGGCTTTTAAAGCCGTCTTGAGTCTGTGGATCATTTGCGCCTCTCATTCGCCTATAATTCCGCCATGCCGCACCGCCATGAACGTCCGAGTCATCGGGTGTACATGTCGTTCTTCCTAAGCCGGGGTTGGTACTGCCAATTTCTTGAGATGGACCTCAAAACGCCCCTGCCCAAGAAGCTGACCTTCGCCTCAGCCGATAAGGTTCGGGAGCTGGCGGAACTTGGGGGAGCAATTGCTGACCTTGAGAACAGGCGGACGTTTGAACACGAGATCATCCACGGGCGCGGCGGAGTGTATCTGAACCTCACACAGATGCAGTATGAGAGGCTGAAGTGTCCCTAAGTCCGCTTTTTTTGCACCGGTGACCAAATACACAGGCACGCGCGGGAGAGCGTTGGGCACATCAGAAGCCAAGCAGATGTTGGAATACGCGATTGAGGTCGGTAGACGCGGACTCTATCCGTAGGCAGGGAAGAGTGCGATGCCCTAAGTTTTGACGCTTCGTCGAGCGATTTTCCAGCGTCCATCCACCCGTTTCAGTTGCTGAGTGATTTCGGAAACATGCAAAGCTTGCGGTGGAGCACCTTGACTTACGATCAGCAACACTGACGTCACTATTACTTCATCGCTGTCGGTGTTAACCCAATCAATCACCGCGTTAAGAAGTAGATGGAAGGTCGCCGAACCCTCGCTGGCCCAGATTGGTCCAACCGCTTCACGCAGCGCTTCCTTACCCATGTGGACGCCTTGCGCCCCGTCCAGCACAGCGTCGTCGGTAAACAATTCGACGTACGCATCGGCATCTCGAACAGAGGCGGCAGTCTCGGCCCGCGTGAGCACTTCAAGGATGTCGAGTCGATCGGATGTTCCTAAGCTGGAGGTAGTCATTTTTGATTGGGCCGCAGCCAGCGGCCAATGCGTGCAAGAGTTGCTGCGGGAAAGACGCCCTTCGGTATTACGGCATGAATAGCTTTTGGAGGTGTTGCACTATATGCCGACGCGGTTTGATGAGAGTACTGCGTGACTCGAAAGCTGACGCTCATACTTGCAAAAGCATATACCTCTGCTTGCGACATCCCCGAGGCGCTTGATAGCCAGCGGATAACTTCTCGCAGACACGCTACCAGGGCATCGTCAAGGTTAGTGCCAAAGCCGATTGAGATCCAAGCCGTGCTGGTTTCCAAAAGAGGCTGGGTGAGCGGGACGTTTTTGTGCAGATCATATCGAACGGTCACATTTTCAGCGGCCGTTTCAATTGCCGTCTGGTCAACCGCTCCATCCCCCTGCAGAGCGTGAACATCGCCGATCCAAATTCGTGCTCCGGGCTTCATCACCGGCAGAAACAGTGAGGTCCCGACAGTGAAGTCACGTAGCACCAGGTTCCCGCCATAGGCGCCAGCGAGAATAGCGCTGACGATCGCATCGCCAGCGGGTTCCGCGCCCACCACTCCGAGAAATGGAGCCAAGGGAAAGCGCATACCGTCTACGAACTCGGCTGTCGTTCGTGCATTATCGAAGCGGAAGTAATGCACATATGGCTCTTTGAAGTCGGCGGGTAAAGCGCCGACTCCAAGCGGGAAAGAGTTCCATCCCCAGTCAAGTGTGCGAAGTGCCAGAAGGGTGCACTCCACGATATCGCCAGGCTGAGCTCCCGAGACTTCTACGGGACCGAGCATTGAGTATGGACCGTGAGGATAGCGATGCCTTAGCGGTTCCCGGTCGGCGAAGGTCATCCCGAAGACCGCCTCGTTGCCCCAGTGCGTCCAGGTGTGCGGATAGCTTACTTCGTCCCCTGATGTGATCACCGCTACTGGGGGAGCGGTCGGGTCTAGATAACCCGACCTGACTATATCTTTTGTAGAGAGGACCGAGTGGGCCGTCATTGAGTTCTCTTCCTTTAATTCCGAAAATGCGGGGGTTGTTCGCGGACTAAGCTGACTTCTGCGACGGCATGTCTGACGGCTTCCTCAATGACTGCCGCAGCAGATTCGGCGCTCCAAATGCTTCATTCATGTCTCTGCCGGCCACTGCTTGCCAACCCATTGAGTCTATTCGTGAGATCTCAGAAGTGACAATTTCTCTCCTGAACGAACTCGGCCGCTTTGATCATTGCCGGGTCACCAGGGCTACGCGGATCCCCCACGGGTCCACGCACAACGGGACCAACTCCAGCCAAGCTTTCAACGTTATAGCCCGCGGATGACATGTTCGCGACCACGGTCTCAATCTTTCGCTGGTTAGGCAGCACTAGCTCCCAAAACAATAGCCGAGCGTCCCGTTCCCAGACACGGGAACGTCCCGCCTGCTTTCGCCAAATTGAGAAGACGCAGCGAGGGCTGGAAATCCTCAAGCGCTTTGCTCCAGCGCAGCGTCCGAAGCTATTAGGGCTCTAGTCATCCCTTCATTCCGGTTCGTCGGCGATACTGAAGTAACCGAATCACTTCCGGCTGTCCGCTCAGGCGTTGCCCGGTTCACCGGCAGCTTGGCCTGCACTCCTCAATAAGTGGAATGTCGCCTTGTTGCGAGCTACCAGCATCAGTATCAATGGAGGCCGTCTACCGACAATGAGGTGGCGCGAATATCACGAAGCTACAAAGCATAGCGTTGAATCTCTGAGGCGAGCGCGGCGGGTTCTCGACTGGGCGAACATGCCCGATCCGTTTCGACATTACGAGGGCGTGCCCGTGCTCGATCTGCCGGCAGATCCGCCCGCCCCTGAAATGCCAGCTATCGACCTGCTTCAAGGTGCTTTTGGCACCACGCCTGCGGATGACGGATCACCTTTTCTCTCGCAATTACTCTTCTATTCCGCTGCGATTAGCGCATCCAAGCTTGTCCCGTCCACCGGAGATAGGTATGCGCTAAGAGTGAATCCGTCCTCCGGGAATCTGCACCCGACGGAATTCCACTTCCTGACACGGGGCCTGAAGGGGTGGCCAGATGGAATGTATCACTACGATCCCTCCAGACACATGGCGGAGCAGCGCGGACACGGTGGTTTCGGAACGAGGGCAGTTGACGGCTCCGCGCCAGTTGTATTTGTTTTGACCAGTATCGTGTGGCGCGAGTCGTGGAAGTACGGTGAACGGGCCTATCGGTACTGCTTGCACGACATAGGACACGCCTGGCAGGCACTCGCGCTCTCCGCCCGGGCTATCGGATGCGAGAGTTTCGCGGCAGGGGATTTCCCCGACGATGAAGTGGTCCAGTTGTGCCGCCCGAGCATGGATGAATGGCCGATGCTGATTGTCAGTCTGCACGGCAAGTCCATTCCAGTGCGTGAAGCGGCCACTAGCAAAACTGTCTGGCTCGGCGGGCGGCCGAACCAGCTTTCGAAGGAGGCGATTGCTCACCCACTGATTGACAGTCTTCACCTTGCCACGAAACGAAGTAGCCGCGCGTCCACCGATGAGGCGGCTCCAACCGGCTCCGGTGAGATCGAGCTGCCTTCTCCGGCGTCATCGACTCGCGGCTTTGGCGAGGTGGCCCGGATGCGACGCTCGGCGCTCGACTTCCTGGGTGGAAAGCCATCGATCTCATTGGCGCAGCTCTCGGCCATCCTCGCCGCCACAGCCAAGCCATTGTCGGCTGACTTTGCCGCCACGCGTTTCATTCAGCTGTATTTGTATGCTCACCGCGTTGATGGGTTACAACCCGGTGTCTACAGGTTCTGGCCGGAATGTGCCGAGTTGGAGCAGGTGCAGGCTGGCGACCAGCGCGTAGCGGCCGCTGGTCTGAGCCTGGGGCAGGACCTGGCCGGTAACTCCTGCGTGACCTTTTCGATGATTGGCGATCTCGATCGTGCCGCTCGTAGCTATGGCGACCGTGGTTATCGCTATGTGCATTTTGAGGCAGGTGCTATCGGCCATCGCCTTTATCTCGCCGCTGAAGCATTAGGACTGGGCGCGACCGGCATCGGCGCCTTCTACGATGATGAGGTGCACCGTCACCTCAACCTTGTACTCAGCCGAGGACAGGTCGTATACCATTTTGCGATCGGTCATCCGGTTCCCGATCCGCGCGTCTCGGCATTTTAATGAGCCGTAGGAAATCGCATCGTAGGCATACTCGTGCACGGCAACAATCATTTCATCGTGCGCGGCAGATTGCCGGATCGAAACGTTGCACGAGCACTGATTCGAGACTGGTCCATCATTCAGGTTGAAGCTACAACACCTCCTTCGCTTGAGAAATGCATCAGCACGAAAGAGTTCCGAGAAGACCTGGAATGGGCAGTGATCGTACCGGGAACCGGTGAAATATCTCGTGCGGTAGCGCAGTTGCTGGATGAACTGTCGGCGCGGGGAATTGCTATTCACGACTCCAGTTTCGACTACTGGTAGCCTGTCCCATTGAGGAAGAGTAGGCTCCGCAAAGTCGCATTTCCGGTAACTTCGCCCGCCTGGTCCGTCCGGAGCGATATCAAAGTCTCCGGAGCCAATTTACCGAAAACCAGACTTTGCAGGCACCCGCAAGGGTGGCTATTTGGAGTCCGGCGCCTCATCGCTGAAGCCGTCGCTGTTTTTCGGCACGTGGAGCATCGCTCCTACTCTGTCTCTGTTGAGCCGTAGGTTGTGGGTTGCGGAGTCGAACCTCGGATCTGTTCAATGAAAGCCGGCACCTCCTTTTCGATCAAATCGGGCCGGTCGACCATAACATGGTGAGAGCTATTTTTTGCAGTGATTCTTCGACTGCACGTGGAGAGATTTTTCAGATCATCCTGCATTTGGCCCCAGGCGCTTCGCCTATCGAGTTCGGCCTGAGAGGGTTTTGCGGGTGGTGACTTTGCAGGGTCACGAGAAAAGATGAGAATTGGGAGGGTTCCGAAAGAGCTGGAACTCAATGTCTGCTGGCTGGAGAGATGGAATTTTTCATCTTCTATCTGAGAGAATGCCAACCAGGATTCGACTTACTCAACGCTCTGGAGACCGGTGTCCATGGTCACTCTGGTCCCGATGACATTGCCCTGGATGTGAGCGAGCGGGTTGCCCGATTCATCGTATTGATAGATGGTGAATCTTCCCAAGGTTGCCATCCATTTCTGATCAAGAGTCTGCCATTGCTGAATGCGGGCGGAGCCAACCAGGTTCATGCGAGGAGATAACGGGACACGATACCTACCCCCCAGAACTGCCGTAATAGGTATGCTGTCCCTACATCTCCCTACATCTCCTAGAGTAGACTTAGCTGAATCCGCCACATGCCACTCTCTGCAGGAGACCGCCTCGGACCCTACGAAGTGCTTGCGCCTATCGGCGCCGGCGGCATGGGTGAAGTGTGGAAAGCGCGTGACACGCGGCTCGACCGCACGGTTGCGATTAAGACATGCAAAGTGGAATTCAACGAGCGTTTCGAGCGCGAGGCGCGCGCCGTGTCCGCGTTGAATCATCCCCACATTTGCCAACTTTACGATGTCGGGCCGAACTACCTGGTGATGGAATTCGTGGAGGGCTCACCCCTCAAAGGTCCGATGGCACTCGATAAGGCGCTGGCGCTCGCCATCCAGCTGGCCGGGGCCATGGACAGCGCACACCGCACCGGCATCACGCATCGCGATTTGAAGCCGGCAAATGTGCTGGTGACGAAATCGGGCATCAAGGTGCTGGATTTCGGGATCGCGAAGATGGCGCGGGCGCGCGGTGTAGGGGTCAGCGAAGACACCGTCGCACAAGCGCCGACACAGGAAGGGACCATCCTCGGGACCCTGCAATATATGGCTCCGGAGCAGTTACAGGCTCGGGAAGTAGACGGGCGGGCGGACATCTTTTCCTTTGGCTGCGTGCTGTACGAGATGCTGACGGGCAAGCGCGCGTTCGACGGACAGAATGCCGCGAGCATCATTGCGGCGGTGATGGAACGGCCCGCGCCAACGGTGGAAGAAGTGGCTCCGGCGGCGCTGGATAGGGTGGTGAAGCGATGCCTGGAGAAGGATCCCGACGACCGCTGGCAGACGGCTCGGGATCTAAAAGCGGAGTTGGTTTGGATTGCCGGCGGCGGGGCTGACGTCGCACCGCAGGCTGAAGACCGCCCCACAAGGAGGCGCCTGCTTTGGCCCGCGGTCTCTCTGCTGACCGCGGTCATTGCCGCGGTCGCTGTATGGATGCTGAAACCTGCGCCGCAACGGCCGGTGTCGCGGCTGGAAATCGCTCTGGGTCCCGACGAACACTTCGCGAATCTCGATACCCCCGTGGTCGCCATCTCGCCGGATGGCGCCAACATCGTTTATGTTGCCCGCCGCGGGGATGGTCCCCGGCAGCTTTTCCTGCGTCCCATGGACGCGCTGAAGGCGGAGCCCATCGTCGGCACGGAGGGGGCAGCGTCGCCCTTTTTCTCACCCGACAGCCGGTGGGTCGCTTTCTTCGCTGGAACCAAGCTGAAGAAGGTGTCCGTGGCAGGGGGCGCGCCCCTCACACTGAGTGATAACGGCACCGCATTTGCAGCCCGGAGCGGATCCTGGGGAGCGAACAATACGATCGTGTCTCAGCCCATAACCGGTGGGTTCTTCCAGGTCTCCGCCTCCGGAGGCACGCCGCGCCGGATGGGTACGGTAATGAAAAACCCGGTCTGGCGCTGGCCGCAGATCCTGCCGGAAGGCAAGGCCGTTCTATTTGCCAGCGGACCGGCCGGCTTCGCCTTTGGAAATGGAGCGTCCATCGCGGTTGCCGCGCTCGGTGAAACGGGTGAGGAGAAGGATCTGACTGCGGGCACCATGCCCCACCTCACCGCAACGGGGGATCTGATCTACGCCCAGAACGCAACCCTGATGGCGGTTCCGTTTAACTCCAAGCGTCTGGAACTGGCGGGATCGTCCTCGCCCGTACTTGAAGGCGTGAGCCAATCTATGCTGGGAGCGGCGCAGTATAGTCTCTCGACCAGCGGCACGCTGGTGTACATTGCGGGAGCGATGCACAGTACCTCGTCCCGGCTGGTGTGGGTGGATCGGGCGGGTAAAGAACAATTGCTCCCGGCGCCGGCGCATGGCTACAACTATCCCAGGCTCTCGCCGGACGGGCGGCGCATCACCATTACCATCAGCGAGACCGACACCCAAGCCTGGGTATACGATATCGCGCGCGACGGAATGTCTCGGGCAACGTTTGGCGGGGTAAACTTCAATCCGATCTGGTCGCCCGACGGCAAGAGGCTTGCGTTCACTTCCGACCGGGAGGGGCCTGCCAACCTCTTCCGCCAGCCTGCCGACGGAAGCGGGACCGCCGAGCGCCTCACCACCAGCCCGTATATCAACGTTGCCGGCTCCTGGTCGCCTGACGGCCAGACCATCACGTTCCTGGAAGTCAACCCGTTGACCGGGCTTGACATCTGGACGGTGGGGGTCGGCGACCGGAAAGCGCGGCCGTTCCTGAAGACCCAGTACGACGAAACGTCACCTGACTTCTCCCCCGACGGACGCTGGCTGGCATACGCGTCGAATGAATCGGGGCAGTGGGAGGTGTATGTGCAACCGTATCCGGGGTCGGGCGGCAAGTGGCAGATCTCGACGGAAGGAGGGACCGAACCGGTGTGGAACCGGGCCGGCCGCGAGTTGTTTTACCGGGCGGGAAACCGCATGATGGCTGTAGCCGTGACACTGCAGCCGGGGTTTTCGGCGGCCAAGCCGCAGGTTCTGTTCGAGGGCCCGTGGCTGCCGACCCCATTGACCCTTCCCAACTATGACGTGTCGCCCGATGGGCGGCGCTTCCTGATGCTGAAAGCCGCGGATGAAGACCAGGGTCCGCACCAGATCGTTGTAGTCCAGAACTGGCTCGAAGAGCTGAAACAGCGCATGGCGGCGGGAAAGAAATGACTCGGGTGACGCAAGCCCTCGGGCTCGCCGCCTGAGACTTCCAGATCGCCACTGCGCCGTCACGCAGGATCGGTGCCCGAGGCACATCCCAGAATCGGCCTCTCACTCAAAAGCACTGAAAGCAAAATCACGTGGACGAATAGTCTAGTCGGCATCTCGGACAAGTGGATCTCCGCCAGTTGAAGCGGGGTTCCCGGGAAACGGGGTTATCGGTAACTTCCGGTTGGGGGGTGCTGGGTGGTCGATCATGGCCGAGCGGTTCAGGGAGACCGCTCTCATGCCCAAGAAGCATACAGTTAAGCGGCGCTCGGCGAAGAACACGCTGCGCCTGCCTGATCTTGATCACTCCAAGACATCGGTTTTACAAAGCCATCAGCCCGGTCGCCTCAAAACGCACCTATGCCTTCGCTATCAATGACTTCATCGCCTGGTACTGCTCCGAACCCAGACTGGCGTTCGGTCGCACCGTCGTTCTCCGATACTGGAGGCTAGACGGCTTGCCCCCGCAACCATCAACCTGAGGCTGGCGGCTGTGCGCCGTCTGGCTTACGAGGCTTCTGACAATGGTTTACTCAGTCCCGATCTCGCAGCCAGTATCAGGCGCGTAAAAGGCACGAAGAAACTGGAACTCGGCTCGGAAACTGGCTTACCTGCGCTCAAGGGCGCAGGCTTCTTGAGGCCCCTGATAGACGCGAAACGAAAGGCAAAAGAGATCATGCCATCCTGGCCCTCCTGCTGGGCTGTGGCCTCAGGCGTGCCGAGCTGATCGGTCTGAAGCTGGCGCACCTTCAACAGCGAGACGATCACCGGGCCATCATCGACCTATTCGGTAAGGGTGGTCATGTCCGCACGGTCCCAGTGCCCTGCTGGGTAAAGGCCGCCGTGGATGAATGGCTGAGGATTGCTGGTATCCAAGACGGTCTGATCTTCCGCTGCGTCACCCATAGCGGCACTGTTTGGGGTTCCGGTATCAGCGAAAAGGTCGTCTGGTGGGTCGTGCGCCAGTGCGCCAGGAAGGCTGCCATCGACAAGGTGGCTCCGCATGACCTTCGTCGCACCTGTGCAAGGCTCTGCCATTCAGCCGGTGGAGAGCTTGAGCAAATTCAGTTTCTGCTTGGACATCGCTCCGTGGAGACCACGGAAAGGTACCTCGGCTCCCGACAGCGGATCATGCACGCGCCGTCAACGACAAACTGGGCATCGAGCCGGATGCCGCACCGGACTGAGGAACTTACCGCAAACCCGACTTTGCAGCCAGTACACCGTCACGCGCGGCCGGAGGTCGGTCACGCTGCATCAGTTGCGGCGCGGATATAAAGATTCGCCCCAACATCACCTCGTGAATTGCTGGGACGAGGTCGGTGGAGAGGCGAGCCTTGTTGACATAGGCGGAAGCCCCAGCAGAAAACGCTGCGTCAAGAAAGTCCCCGCCCTCATAGATGGATAGGAATATGACCTTGGCTCGGCAATCAGCCCTTTGGAGCTGCTTGGCAGCTTGGAGCCCGTTTAGGATGGTCATCGAGATATCGATGACGAGTGCATCGGGATTCAGCGTAAGAACGGCATTGACGGCTTGCTTGCCATCTTCCACGGCGCCCACAACCTCGAACTGCTCACCCAGCGTCTGGCGAACTATTGCGAGCATCTGTTGATGATCATCGGCGAGCACCACACGAATCTTGGCCACGGCAATCCATTCGGGAATGTCGAGCACGAAAACAAGGACACTCACGATCAGATTGTGCTCTTGGTGGATCTTTAACTACTGTCACTTGCGACAGTGCCGTTCGGGCAATTTACCGAAAACGAGACGTTTGCAGGAAGTCCGCGAATGCATTTGGATGGCGTTTCTTTTATGGTTTCAGGCAAAGAGAAAGCGATTGGGGATCCTTTTGGCAAAGGGCCATGATGGCCGCGTCGAAATTTTTAGGATTAATCCAGGGGGCTTCTCCCTTTGGATGCTTATCTAACCACGACACAGTTCCCGCGAGAATACAGTGCTCAAGCGACGGATACGTCGAATAGCCAGCACACTTGGATCGAAGCTCTCCAGGAGTAATGGTCCATTGCCGGCGCAGACTGTCCACCAAGCCCGCAAATTCCTCGTCGGTACACTGCTTGCGATTGTTGCATTCTGTATCCGGAGAATTATGAATGGCCGGAAGGGGCGTCATCTCAGAAGAGGAAGCGGACTCTTGGAACGGAATAGAGCTGTTGATTCGCTTGAGAGCCGCAGGAACAGAAATGCGCTTGAAATCAATTGCGCGGAATGCCACGACGCAGGCAACAATGATCACCATCGCTATGAATATCGTCAGCAACCCTGCCGCAAGATTGCGAATGGAAGGGGACCTTCGCGCATCTCGGTCGTGGATCTCTGAACGAGTCGATTTAGGTATGGGTGGCGCGTCGTAATTCCAGCCCCGTCTTCTTCTGTCGTCTGATCTCATACCCTGCGTGGAATTATAGAGTTTTCGGGGTATCCAAGAGGAGGGAGCCAGGAAGGTCGCGCGCAAACAAGCCCTCCACGATCAGGAGTGCTTCCAGTGCAGGGCGATTACTATGTGGGATGGTCGTAGGGCCGCACCCGCTAGCGGGGTGCCTTCGGCAGCCTTGACACACAGCCTGCAAGGCAAAAATCGGCTGGTTATTCCGGGGCGAAAACAACAACGAACAGTCAGTAAACTGATTCTTATGAACGAGCATTGGATCCGGCGGCCTCAACCTGTCTTCGGCGTTCGCACATGGAACCTGCTTATGCGCAGCCCTGTAATTTTCGCACTCATTCTAACCTTTTCCCTGACCCTATCGGCTCAGCAATGGCGCGCAGTAACCCCGGATGAAGCAGAGAGTCCTCTTCTCAAGAAGGTGGCACCCGTTTACCCGCCGTTTGCTCGTGTGGCCGGAATAGAGGGGATCATTCAACTCCAAGTCGGCATCTACACCGATGGACGCATTCACAGCATTTCGGGCGCTGCCGAAGCAGAGTCGCCTGATCTTTGGGAGGCCGCACGGAGGACTGTTTCTGGCTACGTTTTTAGCCCCTTCGTTAAGGACGGTAAACCGGTGAACGTCACCACCACTATCTCTGTCGAGTTCAAGCTGCCTGCAGGTAAACCTAAGCGCTGGCCTGCTCCCAACATTTCTTTCAGCGGCTTTGACAGCATTGGCGACAGTGTTAAGATACCCGCTCCCTCGCCGGCGATGGAGAAATGGTTGGAGGAGAACGCAGCTCGCCATAGCGGGGACTGCTCCGAGTATGTCGATCCAACCGATAACGCGACGAGTGAATCGGAGGCGCAAACCCATGTCCGATTGCGCAAGCGATTACGCGATCACACCAGCCTGGTCGACATTGTATGACGCCAGGACAGCCGCCGGACTCGACAATGGTCAGCCGTTTCCCTCGCTGGGTTTACGGGACAAACCGGTGGTCAATGCGGACGGTTCCATTGATCTCTACCTCGGCCCCACTGCACCGGCGGGGAAGGAAAATAACTGGCTGAAGACCGTCCCGGGGAAGGGTTATTTCAGTATTTTCCGACTCTATGCCCCGACGGAAGCCGCCTTTGCCAAGAGTTGGAAGCCCGGCGACCTCGAAAAGGTGAAGTGACCAAACCGAGATTACATTCGCTCTAAGCGCGTGCAGTAAGCCATTGCCTCGCTCGTGAACCGCGCGGTCTGCTCGCGTGGCGCGTCTCCTAAGCGGCACCTTCCGTTCGGGGTGATGGTCGGCAATCCTGAAGTTATACCTCTCTCTCGTGCTAACTAAAACTGTGATAGTGTCAGTCGTCCGGCCTGGAAGCGGAATGCTAACTCCCGGTTATTCGGAAAACCGGACCGATAACAATCCAGACGCGGTCTCGGTACTGATCAGGGCTGGATGAGGAACTCGGCGATTTGCAAGAACTGTGTACCGGCAATCCGGACTGCAGGCAAGTTAACCGAAAATCCCGTTTCATGGGAGGTTCGCCCCCCGACATGCAAGACACGGCTTTGTCTGGCTGATCGAGACCTCAAAGGTACTTCTGTGCTTCGGCGGGGTGGCCCAAGAACTATATGTTGTGCGCCATCCACAATCGACTCGCCGGTCGCGACCAAGCGCTGCAGATACCGGCTAGAATGCTTCCGGTGATAAACGACTCCGGACACGACCGCTGACTTACTTGAACGGGACGTTCTGGATGTTTGCGAAAATATCCCAATGAGCGAAGCAAACATCTCCCATTACCGCGGATTAGAGAAGATCGGCGGCGGTGGCATGGGCGTGGTCTACAAGGCACAAGACACGCTTCTTGGCCGGTTTGTTGCGCTCAAGTTCCTGCCGGACAACTTCGCGAACGACGGGGCTGCACTGGAGCGTTTCCGGCGCGAGGCGCGTGCTGCTTCCGCGCTGAATCATCCCAATATTTGCACCATTTATGAGATCGCCGAAGAAGGCGGCCGAACCTTCATCGCCATGGAGTTCCTGGATGGCGAAACACTAAAGCACTTGGTTCAGCAAGGCCCTCTTCCCATCGATCGGGTGATCGCCATCGCCATCGCCATCGTGGATGCGCTGGAAGCGGCGCATGAGATGGGCATCATCCACCGCGACATTAAGCCGGCAAACATCTTCATCACCAAACGCGGCAATGCCAAGATTCTGGACTTCGGATTGGCCAAGATGATGCCCCTCAAGGAGCTCACGGCCGCTGGGGGGGACCTGGAGCGGCAGCAGTTAACGGACGGCCTTGGAGCCGCGTTGGGGACAGCGGCCTATATGTCACCTGAACAGGCTCTCGGCAGACCGGTCGATACCCGCACGGATCTCTTTTCTTTCGGCATCCTGCTCTATGAGATGTGCACCGGCCGCTCGCCCTTCCCGGGAGATACCACCGGAGAGCTTCTGATTTCTATCGTTCAGCATATCCATCTCACTCCTGCGCGACTGAATCCCTCTGTTCCAGAGGGATTAGGGCGAATCATCGATCGCTGCCTCGAGAAGGACCGGGAACTTCGCTATCAGCACGCGAGCGAGATCCGCGAAAATTTGGAGAGGCTGCAGCGCAATACGACAGAGCTAACAGAGACACCGTTTCCTGGGAGGCAAATCGAAGAACCATCGCCGCGCCCGCCTTCCGTAGTCCCGACATTTGCAGGCCCCCGCAACAAGCTCTCCCTGCAGCGGGGATGGCTTTGGCCAACTTCAGGTCTGCTGCTCATAGCTGCCGCAGCACTGCTGGTCTTTCTCCTGACGCGCCTGCGGCCGGTGCCGAAGGTCTCAAATTATGTCCAGCTCACCCACGACGGTCTGCCGAAGGCCTTGATCGGTACCGATGGTTCGCGGCTCTATCTTGGTTTTGGGAGACCCACCGTCTTCAACGTCAGCAGCGGCATCATGCAGGTGTCTGCCTCTGGGGGCGAGCCGGTCCGGATTCCGGCGTCTTCCAACGCCATTCTGCCCTTGAACGTCTCCCAGGATGGAGCCGAGCTTCTAGTCAAAGACAACCAAGGTACGGAGTATAGGGGCCAGCTTTGGAGACTCCCAATCCTGGGAGGTTCGCCCCTCCGCTTGGGCTCTCTTGTCGGGCAGGACGCGGCATGGTCCCCTGATGGTGGGACACTGGTTTACGCCGACGGAAGCGAATTGTTTCTGGCCAGGAGCGATGGGACGGAATCTCGAAAGTTGGTTTCTCTGACAGGCCGAGGCTTTTACCCGGCATGGTCACCGGCGGGAAAAACATTGAGGTTTACCATAATCGATTACAAGACCAGCGCGCATTCACTCTGGGAAGTTTCGGTGGAAGGGACGAATCTGCACCCGTTGTTTTCCGGATGGCACAATCCTCCGGACGAATGCTGCGGGAAATGGACGGCGGATGGAAAATACTTCGTTTTCCAATCTATGGGGCAAATCTGGGCACTCTCCGAAAAGGGAACAGTTCTTCACGGAATTACGGGTAGGCCCATGCAGTTGACTTCTAGCCCGCTCGGTCTGTTCACTCCGCTGCCCAGCAGAGATGGCAAGAAGCTTTTCGTCGTGGGTCGGACGTCCCGCGGTGAACTGGAGCGTGGCGACCCTAAGTCCGGCAGGTTCACGCCCTTTCTCTCGGGCATCTCTGCCGAAGATGTCGCGTTTTCCAAAGACGGCCAGTGGGTGGCCTACGTCTCCTACCCCCAAGGCATTCTCTGGCGCAGCAAGCGGGACGGCAGCGGGAAAGTACAACTGAGCGCCCCTCCGTTGCTGGCAGCCCTGCCGCGCTGGTCGCCGGACGGCAAACGGATTGCATTTTTCGATGGCACACCCGGCAACCAACAAAAGATCTATTTGGTTTCCGCAGACGGAGGCAGCCCCCAACAACTGCTGGCTGACGATCCCGAGGCTCAAGTGAACCCTGACTGGTCGCCGGACGGTAATAAGATCGTCTTCAGCGGCGTGGCTGGTGACAATAATTCAACCGTCCGTGTGCTCGATCTCAATACCCACAAGCTTTCCGCGCTGCCCGATTCCCGAGGCCTTTTCGGCGCCCGCTGGTCGCCGGATAGTAAATACATTGTGGCGATGCCGTCGGACTCGCTGAGCTTGGTGCTCTTCGACTTCCAGACTCAGAAGTGGTCGCAACTCGCAAAGGTAAGAGCTGCGTTTCTGAACTGGTCAAAAGACGGACAGTATGTTTTCTTCTTACGCTGGCTGGACAATCCGGCTGTGATGAGAATTGGGATCAGCGATCGCGAGGTGGAGCAGGTTTCGGACCTGGCGAACCTTCCGACCACAGGCAACGTCGGCCCGTGGCTGGGTCTCGATCCAGACGATTCCCCGCTTCTGCTCAAAGATATAGGGACCCAAGATGTGTACGCCCTCGACTGGGAAGAGCCTTGAAGACTTTTGACGGGAAACTTGTAGTGATAGTGACGTGCATGAAAAGTCGGTAAAATCCCCACCCTGCGGCGGCCAGCCAGAGCAATTTACCGGAATCCCGTTTTTGAGGCACTTCTTGGGCTCGATATCGCATGTCGATTGCAGATTTGCCCTTGAAGCAATGAGTAGCTTTGCCGCGGGAACGCTACGATTTTTACTAGTTCCTGGTTTCACACCCTGTGTCGGGTTCGAAAATAATCTACAAAAGAATAGGGAAAAGATTGACCCCGAACTGCTTGCCGCGGAGATGTGCGGACGGTGGCGGAACGGCGTACCGCTTGTGTTGTCACCAGAGACTGACAGTCGTCTGGTGGAATTTCACCCGACCAGCTCAACAATTTTGGGTATGTGAACGCCGATGGCTCAGGGATCCGAACGGGCTTCGCTGTCCCGTTGGCGCGCACATACGCCGTGTAAATCCGCGGGACCAGCCAGTCGCGTTCAGTCTCGTGCCAAACCTCCGATACGACTCCTAGATTATCGTTTTCGCACTACGAGCGATTATCTTGCGGGAGCAGTTCCCACTTTAGCGTCTGCCAGTAAAGCTCTGATGTCTTGCACTGCCAGGCCCGGATAGGCGCTGTAAAACCCGATGGGGAGGCGGTTGACTGACGCTACATACTTCGCGAACGCTTCGGCATTCTTCTGCACTGGGGTTGGCGGTGCATCAGGGACAAATTCGAAGAGAACGTTAAAAACCGGCACGAGTTTCTCCGTGAAGTCCTGCATGTACTTGTCGAAAGAGCCGTCGTAGATGGTAAAGAAGCCCAGACGTTTGTTCTGAAGGGGCACAAAGTGGGCGAAATGCAGCGTGCCGACCTTATCCGCACCCTCATCCATCTGCTTCGAAGTCGCCCTGAACACCAGTTCTTCCAAAGGTGAAAGCTCCTAGATGGGACTTGAGGGGCAGAGGAATTAGCACGGGGTGCTGCTCTCCACTACCCGAAAAGCCCGCAGCGCGAGCGCAGGACTTGATGTCCTGAACCGAAACGTTCGGGAAAGCGGCATAGACATGTGCAGGGTGGAGACTGTGGTGCTTTACCCATGTTGTGAAAGCCTCTGCGTTGTTGGCCACAGGTGTGGACGGAGGGTCCGCCACGTGTTTGAAAATGGCGTCAAACACCGGCGCGGCAGAGTTCGCGAGATCTCCGATGAGCTTTTCCTCGTCGCCGTCGATATCGGCCAGGAAGAGAAGTGTTCCATCGTCCAAAGGCAGGAAGCGGGAGTAATGCACGGACCCTACGGTGTCCTGCGCTTTCGCGAAAGCGGGCATCAACGGAGGCAGCTCTTGTGCCAGCGCTTTTGCATCGCCGGGAGACTTGATGGGGAAATTAATTGTGAGATGATTTTGACTTTCACTCATACATGCTCCTTTCCAAATTCGCCTCATCGTCAAAGCAAAGCGATTTCGTGTTCGCTCGTACTGGTCACATCGTCAGTCGCTATGCTGTGGGGTAAGGGTTGATTCATTGAATTGAATTCTCATGGTATGTTAGTCTGCGTGACCGTCATCCGAACTCGCGATCTGTGCAAGAGTAGGTCACGCCGCAAATCACATGCTTGATATTCAGTTCACTCCATTACAGGCTGACCGGAAACCGTCACTTGCGACAGGGGCGACAACACCTCGGATGGGAAGCCTGTGGCCGAAGTAGCAAAACGCAGGTGTATGACGTTCCTGTCTTTCATTAAAAGGGGGGGGCCTTTTCGGCCCCCCCCTGCCGCTTATTTATGTCCTGCCGCCGCGGTCTGCGTTTGATGCAACGATGCCATGACCGCGTCGAGGTTAAATGAAGCCGCCTTCTGACGAGGCGGATACTTTCACGAAGTTTTTAATTTGTGCCGCCACGACTGCCTGACATTGATAAAGCTGGGGGGCGTGACTATGAGCCAATCCCAATAGACATTGGAGTTGAAATCGGCACGCTCGAACGGATCCCGACGGAGGTTGAAGATGTGCGGAAGCCGCAACTTCACCATAGGCTCCGACCAAACCGCCGTTGACGACGCATACTGCGCCTCAAACACCAACTTATAGTCACCGACCCGGACCACCATAACGCCTCCGGCATTTATAACAAAGAGACAAAACAACGTCTCGCCGACAAACAGGCCCGCTCAAATGTCGACGCGGTTTGGAGAGCAATGACGACTCTCGGTTGGTACAAGCCAAGACAACAAAAACCGCGAAACCAGGTGGGTCGCACAGCAAGCCGGTGGTAGACCTGACGACGCGTCCTCATACGAATGGGTGTGCTATTGAGATGTCTGTGGCGTCGGGAGAAACGAAGATAACGAGGATGGTGAATGCGATGCCGAAACCTGAGACCGCGAACACTTGTGGGCAATGCGAGTATTTCGATCACGGGCTTGCGGATAAGGCGACTGGTCACTCAGATTGTCTCAATAGGAATTAAGATCGCTTTCAGACCTATGTGAATTCAGCTGCGTGCAACGCCTTTTATCCAGACACCTCGAATGACACAGAGTGGTTCGAAGACTCAGATATGGGGCACGATGACAGAACCGCGATTGCAAGTCCGTCCTAAGCTTCGGGATGCGTGTAAGGCGCTCGATATTCCCGGCGTAACAGTGCGTTTGCCTCGGAATCTCCAGCTACGAGCTGCTTCTCTGGATCCCACGCCAGGCTTCGGCCCAGCTTCATCGAGTTGTTCGCCAAAATGCACGACGCGGTTGAAATGTAGCCCTCCTCGATGTCGGCGACCGGATGGCTACGCGCGTCGATCGAGGCAAGAAAGTTCTGCATATGATGCCGGATGGCGGGCGCGACGTGTTTCTCTAGGTCTTTTTCAGTCTTGTCCTCAGGGTATTGTTCCAACTCGTAGGTAACGTCTTTATGAACAGGCTGTCCGCCGCCGACGGGAATAAAGTCATATCCCATCACGCTCGTCTTTAGCGTTCCTTTGTCGCCGTAGAACGTCGCGCCCCATGGATACTTTGGATCCGCGGCCTCGCCCCAACTGCGGTGCTGCCACACGACTCGAAGATCCTGGAAATCGAAGGTGGCTGTCTGGGTATCGGAAATGTTCGCCTTGCTCTTCTTATCGACAAAGATTCCACCGGAGGAATCAATCTTCGTTGGCCAGCCCAATCCGAGCATCCACCGTGTCATATCAAACATGTGGACGCACATGTCACCCACAATGCCGTTCCCATACTCCATAAACGCGCGCCAGCCGCGGGGGTGAACCAAGCTGTTATAAGGCCGCATTGGAGCAGGACCAGTCCAGACATCGTAATCCAGATTCGCAGGCGGCGCGGTATCAGGGGGATTTGCCGTCGCGCGCATGTGGTAGTAGCAGTAGATCTCGACAAGGGCGATCTTCCCGAGCTTACCCTCTTCAATGAAGCGCTCTTTTGCCTCGACCAGGTGAGGCGTGCTACGGCGTTGCAGCCCAACCTGGACAACGCGATTGTTGTTGCGGGCAGCGGCCAGCATGGCCTTGCCTTCCAGAACGTCGCGGCTAATCGGTTTCTGAACCCAGATGTCCACGCCAGACTTTGCGGCTTCAATCATGATCAGGGCATGCCAGTGGTCGGGCGGTGCAATCAGCACCAAGTCGAGATCTTTCTCGGCAAGCATCTTTCGATAGTCCGAGTAGGTGCGAGGCCTCTTCCTGGAACGCTGCCGGGCGGCGGACATGTCGGCGGCGTTGGAGAGCATCTGCGAATCGACGTCGCATAAAGAGACGATCTCGACCGGCGATACCTGCACCAGCCGGAACAGATCCGATTTTCCATACCATCCACAACCGATCAAACCAACTCGCCGACGTTTGTCGCGATCATACTCTTGCGCGGGCGCTACGGCGGCCGCAGCCAACCCGAGGGCAGTGGTGTATAGGAATTCACGTCGATTCATAGGAATACCGGCAAAGCGAAATCAGTTTCCCAGTATATTCTTTCGTATCAATCATGACTGACAAAACCGTTTCCCACGCGATCGAGCGGGGAATCGATTTCCTGTTCGCCAATCGTCTGTTTTGCGGAAACGAGCCGCGGCTATGAGAGGGTTTTGACCCCTCGCTCGGCCCGAGCGATGAGTGGGTTACGGCCTACGCCGCCCGCGCGCTCCTTCATACCAACGAAGAGAGATTCGTTTGGGCAGCCAGAGAAGCGCTTCATGCGCTAGTTGATGAGCAAAGCAGCAGCGAATGGGATTTTGATACAACCGGCGAACAGGCGCGGATGGAGGGTGGCGGGCAAATCGTAGATTTGCGGTCAGGTTGCCGCCGATTTCGAACCACGACTCAGTGCACAGAATGGGACAGTGACTCCTTGAGGCCGGCAGCACCGGTAGGAGTTCCAGTAAAACGGGGTTCCCGGTAGATTGCCCGAGCCTGGGCGCCCTTAGGCTGACGGGAATTTACCGAAACGAGACTTTGCGGGCACAGGGCTGAGCGAGAGGTCGTTTGGCGGTAACGCGGTAACCGATTAGGTTGGGTCATCATCGACTGACGTTTGTCTGGCTACAACATCTGACCTGGAGCATGGAGCGCACCCTTCATTCCGTTGGTTTCGCTCCAGGCAGGATGCGCGTGGTTGCGTGGAACAGGTGGTAGCTGGTGAATACCACGTTATTCAGCCACTGTTGCCTCAGACCCTGCGATAGTGCCACGCCCCTTTTCGGGCAGATATAGGTTTTGTCCCCAAGTACCTCTGGGCCGTACTCAATCATGAGGTCCGCCATCAGAAACGGATTTGCCGGTTCCATATCTGCTTTCAGAGCCAAGCGAACGATCGATCCATCCGCTGGATCCATGGTGATCTCTCCCACGTAGCCGGAAAGCCTGTTCTCTACCTCGTAATGCGAGTGGCCAGCTTCAGCCTGGTATTGGAACACCGCCAGCGGGCCCTTTTCACCATTCTCCCAGCGACTCCAGGCGAAGTTGTCCTTAGTAATATCAAGCATCACGGTGCTCAAGATCGGACCGAATTCACCTCGCGTCGACAAGCCGGGATCGGTATCGAATGCGCTGGAGCGCTGTGTTTCCTGCCCATCGCGATAGAACACCAGAGCATGGGAAAGCCCCACCGCGTGCCACAACTCTTTGTGGAGCAAGTCCCGTTGGTAGGTGGTGGTGGTTCGCGTCGCTGTGAAATTGGGCAAGCGAGGAATCGTCCGGGCGACGAAGTCCTTCGCGAGCGCGAGCATTTTGTTCTGGGTGGCGCTGTCCGGATTCTCCATGGAGGGAATCTCGTCGCCGGGTGGATCGAGGAACGCAGAGCTATCTGCCAAGGCGATCAATGCCTGTCGGGCCTCAGGCCTGGGGATGTTCGCCTCGAGGCGGGTTAGGCGGGTGGTACTGAGCCGTTCGGTCAGCCGCTTACCATGGATCTGGGCGGCCACCTGCGCATCAGGCTTTCCTGCCACTGCAAGGAGCATTCGCTCGAGGCCGTGAACCGTTATGGGTTGGGCGTCGATGCTGCGGCGGAAGTCGAGTGCGTGTGACTGGTTTGCCACGGTGCAAGAACCTGTGAGCGTGTCGCCATCTGCGCTGAGCGTGCCTTTGTATGAAAGGTGAAGGGATTCAACGGAGAATAGGAAAGTCGAGCCGTGGAGGAGGGCCGATGTCACCAGGGCTGGTTGTGGATTGTCGTAGGCCGCGTAGAGCACCGCCTTCGGCGGCCCGGCCATCTGCATTGTTATCCAAAGGTGGGTTTTGCCGAGGAAGTGATACCCTCCACCTACTTCCCATGCTCCAGAGATGTCGGGCGTGCGTTGACCTGCGCAACGCGGGTGAAAAGCGCCGACGATAAGCACCAACAAAATGGCCTTCGCACAAAACACAGCCACGGACCGCCGGGCAAGGGACATGATCGAATCGCCGGGTCGTTCTTCGAGCTATCTTACGCCCACAGAAGGGGGCTAGCAGGATTCTGAAACAGTACCAGCGCTTGAGGCGGATACAAGCTGAGCATCGATCCGGTACGCCTAGCTGGGCAATCTACCGATAGCTGGACTTCACGGGCAATGTTCCGGAAAGAAGTTTCTTGGAAGCCGGCTCGCGCACTTACTGAAGAGGCGAAACCCTTAGCCGGGTTTCATAGAGGGCGTCAGGATAAACGAAATGAAATTGCAGTTCGGTCCACTTCAGGACTTCGGACGAGGAAAGTTAATTCCGATGTCAGCCCGATGGGTGTCTGAGGATACATGCACCTCAATCTGCCGACCAGGGGGGCTCCCTCCGTTGGCAAGAAAGGGTGCGTTTTCGGAGAGCCACTTGTACAAGAGCGATGAATCGTATGTTTTGCCTGACAGAGCTGCCCAAGCTTTATGCAGAGCATCGGCTTCTCCCTTCCGCGTCTCTTGACCTGTCAGGAACAGTCGCCCGAAAGTGAACTGGGCACCGTCATCAATACTCACCGTCAAGACGACCGTCCCTCGGTCTCTATCGATTTGAAGCGTCGGAACCGCTGTGAAGTTGATATAGCCATGATCACCGTAAATCAGCCTCAATCGCTCTAGCCCTTGGCCAACAGCCTGGTGATCGAACTTGTTGCCCACAGGGACATTGAAGGCTTCTTTTAATTGCTCTATCGAGAAAGAGTGGGACCCCACGAAATTAATTGCTTCAAGCCTATATTGCGCGAGTTCTGGACCGTGGCTAGAAGGTGTGGTGACCGAGGTGTTGGCTGCCTGAGAGAAGCTCGTGGAACCGAGCAGAAAGAGGGCCATGAGAACACAGAACCGGTTCATGTCAGCCTCACGACATTGCCTAATTGTAGCGCTGCGCGGAGTTCCCGCAAAAACGGGAATCCCGGTAACTTGCTCACCCCGACCGTTGGCCGGGGGAATTTACCGAAAAACCCGACTTCGGGCACTTGCCCGAGGCGCCGGTCGTTCGCACGCCACACATGAACGGCTCAATGCGTGACTTGCCCGGTTCTCGTTAATATGGGGAGCAGAGAGCGGCCGCTCCACTTGCTTACCGAGGGGAAGCTGCGCTATTCTCTCTCGGTAACCGCGAGGAGACCTTATGAGCAAGCCGACGGATCTCGTGCAGGGCACTTTAGATCTGCTGGTTCTGAAGATTCTTGCCCTAGAGCCGCTTCACGGCTGGGCCCTCAGCCAGAGACTGAAACAGGTTTCTGGTGACGTGCTGCAGGTGAGCGACGGATCGCTTTATCCGGCCCTCCACAAGCTGGAACATCAGGGCTGGATCCGGGCAGAGTGGAAGCCGACCGAGAACAACCGCAGGGCGAAGTTTTACTCGCTCACACGGCTGGGTAAACGGCACCTTGAAGAGGAAGCCGCGAGCTGGGAACGTCTCTCCGCGGCAATTTCCGGCGTATTGCGGTTGACGGAGGTGTGAAAGATGCGACTCGAGAACTGGCTGTACACTATTCCGCTGTGTCTGCGTTCGCTGCTCGTGCGCCACCGCCAGGATGAGGATCTCGATGAAGAGCTGCGGGATCACATCGAACGACAGACCAGGGAGAATCAGTCTCGCGGGATGGGCGAAGAGCAAGCGCGCCTTGCCGCGCTGAGGGCCTTTGGAAGCTTTGTCGCGGTTCGCCAACAAACGCACGAGACTTGGAGTTGGTTGACGTTGGAGCATTTGTGGCAGGACTTCCGTCGCGCGCTTCGCTCGGCGCGGCGTGCGCCGTTGCTTTCATCGGTTGCCGTGCTTGCCCTGGCCTTGGGGATTGGGCTAAATACTGGCGTGTTCACAATTGTGAATGCGGCGTTCCTCAGGGGTCCAACGCGCGTTGACCCGGCGAGTTTCGTTCAGATATTTCCCCGGTATGCAGGATGGTTCACAGGGGCAGATCAAATCCTCGGTTTCACAACCGAGGATTTTGAGGCAATTCGCAGCCGCTCCCACACCCTCAGTGAGGTTTCGGTATGGCGGCAGTATCCCGCCGTTCTTGAACAGGAAAACAAGTACATCACTGCACTGCTGGCCTCGTGCAATTACTTTCACGTTCTCGGAATCGACCAACCGCTGATTGGCCGGTTCTTCGCCTCCCACGAGTGTGACTCCGGAGCCCAGGCGCAAGTGGCCGTGCTGAGCGAGCCATTATGGAAGAACGAGTTTGACGCCGACCCGCAGATCGTGGGCAAGACCATCCGGCTCAATGAGGTAACCGTGACTGTGATCGGCGTTGCACCGTCCGGCGTTGCCAATCAGTTGCTGGGCGGCGTCATTCTTCCTTACAAGCTGGGGCCTCAGCTCGACCATGCAGGGGATTTAGCCGACAGCCCCGACAAGCCCTGGCTTTCCATGACGGGCCGGTTGCGTCCCGGATTCACCCGAGCCAATGCGCAAGCCGAATTGACTGCCATTATGAACCAGCAGGATCGGGCCTACGTGCAGCGGAAGGCTTCGACTTTCGATCGCAAAACCTCTCTGATCCTCACCAACGGATCGGAAATCGAACACCCTTCCATTCGTGCTCTTGCAGTCGGGATGTCGACGCTGATGCTGGGGCCGCTGGCGCTCGTCCTCCTGCTTGCCTGCAGCAATGTAGCCACGCTTTTTCTTGCGCGCACGATTGCGCGCAGGGGCGAAGTCGCCATTCGCCTGGCGCTGGGTGTGAGGCGATCGCGGCTCGCTGGCATGCTGTTGATGGAAAGCATGCTCATCGTTTGCCTCGGAGGAGCTCTCGGCATGGTGCTCGCTTATCGCGTCCCGCTGATGATCTTGAACCTCCTGGCGCCGGGTCAATCTAGCTTTGACTTGCGCCTCAGTCCTGATTGGCGCGTCTTTGTCTATCTGATGATTCTCGTGGCGGCTGCAACCGTATTGTCGTCGCTCATGCCTATTCGCGCTGCCTGGAAACTCGATATCCTCACAGCTCTAAAGGGACGCGAGGGCGCCGCTACAGTTCGCTCCCATACAACCAGCGGCCTCATCATTACGCAGGTTGCTCTGGGCTTCGTATTGGTGTGCGCCGCGGTCATCTTCGGTCGGATGCCAGGTCTCATTAGAGGCATAAATCCTGGATTCGAGATTCATCAGACGCTCACGATACCCCTGCGTGTAAACACTTCTGCGGACAATCGGGCGAAGGCGCAGGTGTTCTATCGGTCGCTCGAAACAAAGATCCTCGCGATCCCGGGTGTACAGTCCGTTGCGTATGCGAGCCTGCAACCATTCATTCCTTCTCCTCCTGAAGAAGTTCGCCTTCCGCGGCAGACCAAGGGAAGCGGGCAGCCTGTCTCGGTCGACGAAGTCTCAGATGATTTCTTTCCCTCATTCGGCATTCGCGTACTGCGAGGACGCGTGTTCCGGTCCACAGATACAACTTCGACGGGTCCAGCCGCGGTGGCCGTGGTGTCGCAGGCGCTAGCAAACGAGTTTTGGCCGGGCAGCGATCCGATCGAAAAAAAAGTCGTTATGCCCGATGATCGCTACCTGACGATTGTGGGTATAGTGGCCAATACCCGTTCGGAGCATTTCGGTCGTCCCGACGAACCGCGTATCTACACGCTTCGCGGTCCTTCCGCTGTTGGCGGAAACCTCTACGTGCGCTTCGTGGGAAACGCAAAACCCCTGGAGAACGCCGTACGAGAAGCAGTGAAGCGCTTGGATCCCTTACAGACGACTGTGCCACAGACAATCTGGGAGGCGGTCGAAGAGCATGCTGAGGCTATCACGGTGATGGCGCAGATCATTTTGCTTGTGGCCGCAGTCGCATTGTTAATGGCCGTCGCGGGTGTCTACTGTGTTCTGTCGTTAGCGGTGAGTCAACGGACGCGTGAGTTTGGGATCAAAATGGTGCTGGGCGCGAGCCGAGCGGAGGTTTTCCGCTTGGTTCTTTTGCGAGGCGTCAGGAATATCGCGGTTGGAATAATCAGCGGAATGGCTCTGTCCGAACCGGCCTTGTTGCTGCTTAACCGATTGCTGGCCAGTTCTCCACTTCCACTCCACCGCTTTGATTCGACTTTGTTCGGAATCTCCGCAATCCTGCTTGCGGCGGTCTCACTGATTGCCATGTATATTCCGGCAATTCGCGCGATGCGTACCGACCCGATGCGGGTGTTGCGAACGGAATAGCGAAAATCGGAAAGATCGACGAGCACTGGCTGGTTCAGGCCGGTCGAACGCATGGAGACGGCGTTCCCGAGAGCCGGGATTTTCGGTAAATTGCTGCTGCTTGGTCTCCGGTTGGGGAGCTTACCGATAACCCGACTTTTCAGAAACCACATGGTTACTTGGTTTTTAGCGAGCTTTGGGAGATACCGAGGGGTCTCCCTATTGTTCAATCTAATTTGCCGAAGGTTTCTCCACGTGATCTACAACCAGCACCTCTGCCAGCGCCTTAACCAATTCCAGTTTCAACCCAACCTGCTCTTGAATCGCCGTAAACAGCCCTGGCGCTGCGCTGGGATTACCCGAGGATGGAGGAACCATGCCGCCGAACTGGGATTCATCCGGCGTCCATTGCACTCGGAAATCCCACCGACCTGTTAACCCCGTATGATCCACAACAGGCCTGTCCAGCACGTACTGCAGCGCCTTGGTGAACTCGGTCATCGTCGTATTCGTTTCCTTCATCCAAGCGGACCTTGAGAACTCGTCATCGGGCGGCCCATCCGGATTGCCCAGACTCCTCGTCATCTTTGGTCCTGACTTGCCGACGGTCAAGGCATAGACCGAAAGTTCCCTCTGGTCGTTATGAACCTTCAGGTTGAACCGATTCGCCAGCAGCTTTTGCATCATCGATCGAAACTGCTTCAGGTTGGGCTCCCCGACCGCGTCGGGCACACCTTCGATGTAGTATCTGTCAGTGGCAAACCAAGGCGGCGCACCTGCGATCTGCCTGATATGGATGCCATAACTAAATGAAATTAGATCATTCATGGTTTCGTTCACCGCAAGAACGCGACGCCCTCTGGTCTGGAATCCGCTCTGTCCGTCGTTCGGATCGCTCGGCTTGATCGTGACCACTTCATAAGCGGGATCGGCATCCGACGCCATATGCGCCGCAGGTTCAGGAATCGGCCACTCCGTTTCAGCGGTGGCTCGCACAAGGTTAAGGGCATAGGACGCCTTACCCTGCGTCCATGCGCCCATGATGGATCTACCGTCGGGCCCCATCTTTCCCTCGTAGCGGCCATCGATCGAAGCAATTGCGAACCTGAAATCGGCCCCCTGCACCGTGATGAAAGGGATGAGTCGCCCTTGCGCTCCCTGGTCGATGCTGTAGTAGACACCCTTCCAGCCACCTCCGTCATCGCCGCCGTGACCATCCCTCGAGATAACCAAAACGATTCGCAGGCCGTTGCCCACCTGCATTGTTCCCTGCCAGGTGCCGCCTACATCCCGCGCCATCTGCGCCATTACAGCTCGGAACGTCCAGCAGAATAGCGTCAGCGTTGCAAGAGACATCCATCCAGCCGCGCTGAGAAGCTTTCTTGCGAGTTTCCGTCTGCCAATTATTAATTGATGCATAGGATCAAATATCCTTCGAACGACAATTCTATTCGACCTAGGCAAGAGAAAACTCCCGGGGTTATCGGTAAATTGCTCCCGCCTGGTCCGTCGGGGAACTTACCGATAACCAGACTTTCCAGGGGTTGCTTTGGTGGACGGATGACGGCTGCCCGTTGCCCTCGAAAGCTTCGCAAAAGAGACTGTGAACGTGGCGAAGCCGCGATTGACGAAGTAACAGTGAAAGACCACCACACACGTCAGGAGCGATACCATTGCAGGGCTTTGAGTTGAAAAAGGAGATTCAGGATGGAGTGGAACGGCCACTACGCAGGGAGGCGGTGACGAAAATGAGGTCCCAATTCATTCTCAGCATATTCGCCGGATTGACTGCGCTCTCGATTGCTGCCTGCGGCGGGACTTCGGGAACCGCTCCGCCCGTGAATGGCGCAACCGCTCTGCCCACTCTGAACTTATATCCGAATCAATCATCCAACAGTGCCCCTCTACTCACCGTGATGGTCACCTCGGTGGGAACTGTACCCGTCAGTATGCCGCTCGCTTTCGACACAGGCTCGGCCGGCGTTACGCTGTACGCCGAGAACATCTTTCCCGCCAGCATGGTCACAACTTCAGGGTTCATCTTCCCCGCTGGACAAAAGTCGGTAACATACAAGGGCATTATGGTCACTAACCTGCAGGGTACTCGCAGCTACGGTACCCTCAACCAGACAGTCGAGTATGGCAACCTCGGGTTCGCGGAGCTCACCTTTGGCGATGCACAGGGTGCAGTAACGACCCAGCTCATGCCCATATTCTTGTTTTATTCGATCGACGATGTTACCGGTCATGGATTCGCACCCCCAAGCTGGCAGGGTTGGTTCGGGGTCGCGAGCACGAGCGGCACGATTGATGTAGCGGGGGCCGTGGAGCCTACTGGAGGATTCGGCGCTTGCACGCAGCAGTCGGGCACAAGCTGTTACGTTGTAAGCGCGATGAAGTATCTCCACTATGGTGCTCATTTGAACGCAGGATTCCTGCTAAACCCAGCGCCTATCCAGGCCTGTGACATCACCACCCCGGGTAGCTGTTCACCCGTGCCGATGCTGACGGTTGGTCTCAATCCAGAGTTGGAGTCCGGCTTCAGCACCACAACGCTGACCTGCCCGCCCAGTGGGTATATAGGTCCGCCGGTTATCGCCGGCTACCCCGTGTGCCCAAAAAACATCCCCGGTATTACCATTGCCGCCTCCGGAGCTTCGGTTGGCACTTTCGCCGGTGACGTGACTTTCGACACGGGGACCGCGTACGAATATTTCTCGACACCAACAGGCAGTTCATTCCCATTCGCGATCCAGACTGGATCGACTGTGACTGTCACCATGCCATCCGGATTCAAGTACACCTACACGACTGCTGGCACGGGAACTGCCATGACTGTTGTCGATGCCGGCGCAAATGGCAACTCGATTATTGGGATGGAGTATTTCACGACCAATTCTTTCCTAATCGATTTCACGTCTGGCATCGAGGGGTGGAAGTGACCGGGGATAGAAGCGGCACCTTGCGGAATCCACTGGCGCATGGCCCAAGTCGGCCATGCCGCGATTACGGGTGAACTTACCGAAAGGAGACGTTGCAGGCACCCGCAAGGGTGGCTATTCCGTTCTCAACGCCTGCATGGGTTCGACCGAAGCAGCACGCCCGGCCGGAAGCAGGCAAGCCAGTAACGCTGCGAAGAGAAGGACGAAAGTCACGGCAGTCAGAACGGTAGAGTCTGTCGGGCCTATGCCAAACAACGCGCTTCGCATTCCACGGCCGACGAGGTAGGCACCGATGAGGCCGCAACCTAAACCCACGCACGCGAGCAGAATGCCCTCTTTTACGATTGTCACGACAACTCGGAACCGGTCGGCTCCGAGTGCCATCCGTAATGCGATCTCGTGTGTTCGTCCCTCAACGGAAAAGGACATTACACCATAGACTCCCAGCGTTGCGAGTAGAAGTGCCACGGCTCCAAAACTGACAAAGAGGATCATTGAGAGCCGGTCGGAACTTAACACCTGGGTGCGTATCTGTTCCATCGTGCGCGGTCCGCCCACGGAGACCTTGGGGTCCACCGACTGAACCGCTGCGGCGATACTCTTGATCATCAAGTCAGGGTCTTCCGCAGTGCGAACCGCAATGGCTGGTTGCGGTGAAGGGCTTTGCCAGAAAGGAACCTGCATTTCTGGATGATGTTCCCGCATCGATCCGCTCAACACATCGTGATAGACCCCAATAATCTGACACTCCGTAGGGTTTGCGGACGGCGTTTCGCCATTGTTCGACTGCCAGATCGAGATGGATTGCTGCAGTGGATCGGACCCTTTCAGATAAGTACGAACGAAATCCTCGTTGACGATAGCCACCTTTACGCCGGAAGCCGTATCCTGGTCGTCGAAGGACCGACCCTTCACGATGCGAATTCCAAACGTCTTAAAGTAGTCCGGCGTGACCTTTCCAAAGTCCGCCCTGGGCAAGGTCGAGGTATTGTTATACGCAGGCTCTCCAACAATCGCGAAGGGCGTGGGCCTGTACATTCTGAAAAGTGGTATCCCCGTTTGTGCCGAAACGGAAGAAACGCCCGGGTCAGATCGGATGCTCGAGAGCATCTGTTTGTAGTACGCGATGATCTTCTCTGGCTCTTTTGGCAGGGTCTTCGGAACGCTCAGGTAAAAGGTGAGAACGTGATCTGTCCTGACTCCCATATCCACCTGCATCAGGTTTACGAAGCTATGCATAGCGAGCCCCGCCCCTGTGATAAGCGCCAAAGCCAGTGCCAACTCGCCAACGACCAACATACGTTGCAGCCGATGTCGTCCGACGCCTGGACCAGCTTGGCCCCCACTCTTCATGGCTGTTCCTGGATCGATCCTTGAGGCATACCAGGCCGGAGTGCAACCGAAAAGCAGGGCCGCGAGCGTTGTCGCCGCTAGAGTAAGCAAGAGAACGTAGGGGTTCAGCGCCGGATTGACCCCCCAAGGAAGCGTTAACTTAGGCATGGCGGCTAGCAGGACGCGCAGCATGGAATAGCCCAATCCGACGCCCAGGACGCCCCCTGCCATCGCCAGCAGAACGCTCTCTGTCAAGGTCTGTATGAAGATCGTCGATCGCGTTGCGCCCAATGCAGAACGCACCGCCACCTCTTTCTGTCGAGCGATCCCCCTTGAAAGCAGGAGATTTGCCACGTTGACGCAGGCGACGAGGAGTATGAATCCTGCTCCTCCGAGCAAGAGCCAAAGCGCCCGCCTCATCTCACTGGGCAAAGCCACGACGTAGTCTTTGAGCGGTTCTACGATTGCGCCTTTGACCTGGAGGCTCTTGGCGCCGCTCTGCGCCAGGTTTGTCGTCACTGCGGCCATTTCATCCTGGGCCTGCATAATCGTGACTCCGGGCTTGAGCCTTCCGATGACAACGAAGGGGACCGCTCTTTGATGCAGTACCTCTGGTGTGAAGACCAGTGGCACACTCATCTGGAAGATATCGCGGTCCGCGATGCCCGGCTGGAGGACACCTGCGACGGTGTAGGGCTCTCCACCGACACGGAGCGTCTGACCGACCAACTTCGGATCGGCACCGAGATGGTTCCAGAGTTTATGCGTAATGATGACGACATGGTCCTTTCCTGCGTGGCCCTCGTCCTCCAAGAAATCGCGCCCGAGAAAGAAAGAGCTACCAAGCGTGCGATAGTAATTCGTAGTGACCCGCATGCCCATAACACCCTGTGGCATTTCAGCGGGCCCAATTTCGAACGAGCCGCCACTAAAAGCGCTGAGGTCCTGGAATGCTCGGCTTTGCCGGTTCCAATCAATGAAATTCTCTGCTGACGGGTAACGGGAACCACTCTTGTTCGTCAGTCCAGACCGTGACCAGTTGATCTGAGTGTGGATACGGTAGGGGTGCGAGCAAGGTCGCGTAATCTACTGTAAAAATGGCTGTATTGGCGCCCACGCCAAGAGCGACTGTGAGCAAGATGATCCCAGTAAGACCAGGGTTCTTCCATAACACCCGCCATGTGTAGGGTAGACCATAGAGAAATCGCATGAAGCACCTGACGATTTTCCAAAAAATACGCTTGCTGTGCGCTGATTGGCATCTAGTCCCGAGACGGGGCTTGGGAAAGTTTTTTCCGTTCTATGTAAGCAATGACGCTGGCTTGGCGCAAACGCTCGCCTTTCACTCAATGAAAAAAAGATCAGCGCAAAAAAAGATTCTGCATGAGTTTTCGCGAAGTTCCCGAAAAACGGTTTTTCAGTAATTTCAACTCCCCCGGTGGGAACGTCGGGCAATCTACCAACGCTTGCTTTGCAGGACATTCGAAATCAAATCTCGGAGAGGGGTTATACGGCAACTTGCTGGTAGATCCCTCTAAACAGGCTAGCCATTTCACGCCGTAAAATCTGCATCTTGCGACAAAGCGTGACACAGCGCCGGCAAAACCAGCGTAATCTGCTTAGCACAGGGAGGCTCAGCGCCTATCGTTCAGGCGCGATAATAAGCAAATGACTGCGTTGGCCCGTCTCAAAATCGTGATCCTCGGCTGGGCAGGCGCTTCTTTGTTTTTCACAGCCGTTTTGGAAATCAGCGAACTCGGCCATAAGCCCCTCGGCTTTGCCCTTTATTCCAACGCTGTGCATTTTGCCCTTTGGACACTTACCCTGCCGATTCTTGCACGATGCATTCGGCGCTTCCCACTGAAGGTACCAAGACGAATCCGAAATGCGGGGATCCTCCTGATCCTAATCGCAGTGCTTGCGCTGCTTGTAGACTTCACGCACTGGGCCATCGTTCTCTCGACCTATTTCCCAGATCGCCCCTCTCACTCCACGTTTCAGTTCATGGCCGGATCCGATCTGTTCTGGTTTCTGCCCAACGAAATTCTGATTGGAATCGTGCTGGTGACCGCAATCGAAGGCTGGCAGGTGCTCAAGGATCTTCAGGCAGAAAGAATGCGCGCGATGGATTTAGAACGCCAGCTCGCAGTCTCACGCCTGGAAACACTTCGCATGCAACTCCACCCGCACTTTCTTTTTAATACCCTTCACACCATTGCGGGCCTGACCGTCGAGGATCCGCCGACAGCACGGCGAATGGTGATTGCGCTTGGGGATCTTCTCCGCAGTACTCTCAAGGACAATGGCAACCGGATACAAACACTCGCTGACGAACTGGAATATTCGGATTTGTATCTTGGGATCGAAAAGCTCCGGCTGGGAGACCGGTTGTTGCTCAACTATGAGATCGAGCCTGCAGCCACACGGGCCCTGGTGCCACAGTTTCTGTTGCAGCCTCTGTTCGAAAATGCGATACGCCACGGCGCTTCGCAAATAACCGGTCCCTGCGAGATTTGCTTTTGCGCATCCTGTAAGTCAGGAACCCTCAATATCATGATCCGCAACGATGGTCCCAAGTGCGCGACCAGTCTTGCGGGGCCACGGTTCGGCGTAGGGCTTACCAACACGATTGACCGCCTGCAGATCCACTACGGAGATCGCCATACGTTTGTTTATTCCGATCGGCCGGAAGGCGGAGTCCAGATCGATATTTCCATTCCTTACCGCGAAGCCGGCGATGGCGCTGCCTCGATCGAAGAGCCTCCGTCAGCGAAGGATCGTATGGATCGGAACAGGAGCGCCGCCCCGGATTTCCTGCACGCTGCACTGGACGCGACCGCGCGTGCGGACTTTCTTTGAAGAAAGCCGCATGAAGTTCGCCGACGCCAACAAGTTCCACAGGAAATCCGGGGGGCCGTTTCCCACAATTGGTTACACCTAAAGGTGGGGTTAAGATCGAGGAGTTATGCGGAACGGGTCAGAGGCCAACGCAGCCACGGCCGGAATGGCGGCCCGCGTCCTCATCGTTGAGGATGAGGCGCACGCGCGTCATTATCTGCGCGAATTGCTTGAGGGCGAACCCCATGTCGAAGTCGTTGGGGAGAGTTCGAATGGTGTTGAGGGGGTTCAACAAATCCGGGAACTATCGCCAGATATCGTGTTTGTCGATATCCAAATGCCGGGCCTCGATGGGTTCGGAATGATTGATCAGATCGCAGGGCCGCCTCTCTTTGTATTTGTAACCGGCTACCACGAGTACGCAGTAAAAGCTTTCGAAATCGAGGCCGTAGACTATCTCTGCAAGCCATTCGACCGAGAGCGCCTTTCGATATCGATTGAGCGAGCGATCCGGAGACTGAACTCCACGGTCCCAAGCGTGGCCGGCAGTCAATGGCTCTCACGGCTCTCAATTAAAGATGACGAGCGGATCCTGTTCGTCCCGGTCGACGAAATCATCTGGATAGAAGCAGCCAACAAATATGTTGTTGTCTACACACCGACTGGATCGCACATTTCGCGGCAGACGATTCAGGGCCTCGAAGACCAGCTCAACCCAAGGGAATTCGTGCGCACCCACAGATCGACCCTGGTGCGAAAGGCCGCGGTACGGGGTTTACATCCGCTCTTTCACGGAGACTACATAGTGAAACTGGTGAACGGCGCAGAAGTTCCCTTGAGCCGTAGTTTCCGAGGATCGTTTTTTCGGGAGATGAGCCGCTGATTGGGAATCCTTCATTGACGTCCACTCTAATCGAGGCTGTGACTTTTTTGGTTGCTTTCATAACTTTGGTAGCTGGAAAGATATGAGGAGCATCGGAGAACAAGCATCGTCGGGGTTCCCTCGACTGCGCTCGGGACAGGCTCCTCGACTGCGCGCCATAAACCCTCTGTTACGCCCCATAGATCTGCTAGGCGCTTCGCTCCCACGGCACGCCGGGGCAGGCAGGATGACGGCCTGGTGGAAGTTTTAAACAACGGCCTGGTTGGGCGTGCCAAAAACGCAATCGAATAAGTCACAACCTCTCTTAACGAACAACCGAGTTGGCGACCCAAGCGAAGGTAAGCCTGATGCGTTGGTTGTGCGACAAATCTCTCGCTTCCTCACCAGCCTTGTCCCCTGGACGGGTCGGTGGGAAGCCGGAAGAGCGAGGACGAATGACCGCCGCACCCAAATAGAGCTAGCGTCGTTCATTTCTCTCTTAACTCGCCCCCGCGAGTCGGCTGCTCGGGATGACAAAGTGTCGGGGAGGCATCCTAGCCCACTCAAGCCAAAGTACGGCTTGAATGGGCCGCCCAAAGCTCCTGTTGTCCCTCAACTCGCATCCGCGAGTCCACTGCTCCCACGGCGCGCCGGGGCAGGCGGGATGACAATTCATCTGCCACTAACGAATTCTATGCGACAACCCGCTAGCTGGCGGCGCACTCGTCAGATGGGCCCGACGGGCTTAATGGAACTTGAATGAATCCCACTCGCGCCGCTAAACAGGCGCCTCGTTCCAAACGGAAAGCGAACCTCGTCCTGGTTCACCTAGCTTGAGAAATCAAGGAAGGTGAACTGGAGGGGGAATGAACAGGCAACCGTTCGGAAATAGTTGTGGGCCGGCCGTGAACGCCGTTGTGATGACCGGCCAGAAGTACGCGGTCTCCTTCACCAGATATTGCTGAGGGCGGCCTCTATCACCAGCAGCCGTGCAGTCGAGGGATGCATATCGAGGGCGTGATTACTGATCCGACCGGAGCGGTGGTTCCCGGAGTACACGTGCAGGCCGGCACTGGAGCAACGGGCGTAAGCAATGCGACCGGCCACTATGCGTTCGCGTGTGTGTCCGTCACCTCAACCACGATTACCGCGGATGCCGACGGATTCGCCCAGGCCATCGCTCGCGCACACGCTCATGCAGGGGGCACCGCGCATGTCAATCTCCGGCTTGCTGTGGCATGGGTGCAGACGGATGTACGGTGAACGCTAACGACGACCGCACGGCGGGCACGACTGTTCTCGGGACTGAGCAAGTGCAACGGCTCTCTGATGATCCGGACGACTTTCTTCGCGAATTGCAGGCGTTCGCCGCGGGTGGAGGCGGTCCTTCTGGTAGTGCCCTGGTCACGGTCGACGGCTTCCAGAATAGCAGCAGCTGCCGAAGGTTCATCTCTTCTATTCGCGTGAATCCCGATTTGTTCTCGTCCGAGTACCAAAACCCGCCGTGGCTGGGCGCGGGGTTGCGAAATCGAAACCAAGCCAGGCGCCGGACCGTGGCACGGAGCCCTGTTCTTTGCTGACAGTGCCGACCCTTTCAACGCTACCGATCCGTTGTTAGTGACCGCAACGCCCGCGGGCAAACGGCGATATGGTTTCGAACTCGGCGGCCCCATTACCGCAGAAGAAAAGCGACGTCTTCTTTGCGCTGGAAAAGCGCGATATCGATGAGTTCAATGTCGTCGATGCGGTGACACTCAATTCAAGCGGAGCTCCTGCACCCCTGCAACAATCCGTAGCCGCTCCGCAACGGCTGTGGATCGCTGCGCACGCGCAGATTGGCAAGTCAAACCAAATGATCTGATGACTGTGTCTTTTGGCGCTAACGTCAACAATCTCGGGAATCAGGGCGCCGGCGGGCTGGTTCTGGCTGAGGCTGGTTACGACAGCCTGGTGAGCGAGTATGATCTGCGTCTGCTGAACTCGCAGACCGTTAGTGCCAACATGTTGCATGAGACGCGGATCGGCTACTCCTGGAAACGCACAGAGCAGAGCCCTCTTTCGATAGCGCCTGCTGTGCAGGTGGCAGGCTATTTCGTTGGTGGAGGGTCAACCAGCGGGGATCTCAACAACCGTGAACGCGATCTCGAAGCAGATGACGATGTAATACTCACGCCGGGCCGGCATACCTGGAAGTTTGGCATGCGAGTCTCTGGGGGTATTCGAACACAACTACGATCCGGACACCTTCAACGGCGCATACGTCTTTGGTGGAGGAAGCGCGCCTGTGCTCGACGCGAACAACAATCCGACCGGCGAAACAACAACCATCACTGCCATCGAGCAGTACCGGCGTGCGGTTGCGAGCCTCCCTGGCGGAACACCAACAACCTTCAGACGAACAGCGGAACTCCGCTCGTGCCCCTCACTCAATGGCGGTTGGCTTTGTACGCGCAAGACGTTTGCCAGGCTAACCAATCGCTTCACTTTGTATTTAGGCTTACGCTATCAGTTTCAAACCGCGCCCGGCAGCTTTGCGAACTTTTCGCCGCGCCTCGGCTTGAATTGGGCGCTCGACCATAAATCGGCCTGGGTTGTTCACCTGCGAACAGGATTGTTCTCGAGCGCGGTTGATCCCAGCTATGCGATGCTGGTTAACCGGTTGAATGGAATCCGGCAAAAGCCGACAACCTATGCGCCGAGTTTCCAGAATCCGCAGACGCCGGTTGCCGGTTCGATCAGCGTGAACACACTCTATCAGTTCCAGAAGACGTTCAGGCAAATACCCTCGTTTAGCTCTCAGTTCGAACTAGAACATGAGTTTGCGCATCATTGGCATGCTGAGGGTGATTTCAATTACACAGCGAACTGGGATCAGATCCGGGTGGAAAACATCAACGCTCCGATGGTTGCAGGCAGCATTGGCAATGCGCCTGACCCAATCGCGGCTCTTCTTGCTCCACGGCCCATTGCAGCCAACGAGAACATCTTTCTCTACGAGAAGCTTGCGCATATGCGGGGGAGATTCCTGGTTTTATCTCTGGCGCAGAACGATTACAAGCGATTCGGCGCTTCCGCGTTCTATGTGCACATGGCAGGTGTCCGGTCGGACGGAGGTTTCCGCGGTGAGAATACAGCGGGGCGGCCAATCCGCAGTCGAGCTACAGCGAGCAGGGCGAGTCGTCGCGGGTGGATTGGCAGACATCCGGCCTCTTCGGTGCGATGGGCAACGTGAAGCTGCCGCTGAAAGCGGAGTTTTCGACTGAGCTCTTCGCAAGCAGCGGCACGCCATACAACATCACAACGGGCACGGATGCGAATGGCGACGGCGACTTCAATGACCGGCCTTCCTACGCTTCTGGTCCAGGCCCAGGGGCTTACAACACGCAATTTGGATTGCTCACCATCAACACGGTGAATGGCAATGTCCCGCG
>CAWGDH010000021.1:0-761419 GCA_963821215.1 uncultured Acidobacteriaceae bacterium
TGATCCTCTCCCTGATTGAGCACCGTACTCGCCACGGCTACGAGATCGGCAAGCTGATCGAGGAGCGGTCCGAAGGAGTGTTGAAGTACAACGTTGCTTCCTTCTATCCACTGTTGTATCGGCTGGAGGCACGCGGCCTGATCGAAGGGCGATGGGTTGAAAAGGCCGGCCAGCGCCGTCGCCGTTATTACAAACTCACAACCAAGGGGAAGAAGATGCTGGAGGCGCAGCGTTCTACCTGGGCCAACCTCGTGAACGCAATCCGGCTGATCACGGAGGCCGAGAATGCATGACTGGTCAAAGGAGATCGAGGTCGCGATCGCTCCATTGAATCTTTCGGCAGCGCGCGAAGCAGAGGTCGTCGAGGAACTGAGTCAGCACCTCAATGATCGTTATCAAGAGTTGCTCATCTCAGGTGTCGGCGAGAAGCAGGCCCATGGAATCCTGAGGCACGATTTGACGGACGGCAAACTGGTGGCGGGATTGAAAGCTACCGTACGCGAGACGTCGGCGCCTATCCCCATTGGCAGGGAGAAACAGGAGCGGCTGTTGGCTGGCATCTGGAATGATTTGCAATATGGTGCCCGTCTGCTTGTCAGAAGCCCTAGCTTTGCCACCGTCGCGATTCTTTCGCTGGCCTTGGGGATTGGCGCGAATACTACTATTTTTCAACTTCTGGACGCAGTGCGGCTCAGAACCCTTCCCGTAAAGAAGCCTGAGCAACTTGCGCGGGTGGCCATTGTGAACTCGCCCCAATGTTGCACCGGGGATTTCTACTCGTCCAACTCAGACCTGACGGGCGACCTGTGGAAGTCCGTGCATGACGAGCAACAGGGTTTCTCCGCGATTGCGGCATGGGCCGATACCCGCCTGAATGTTGGAGAGGGCGGAGAGGCTCGTTATGCGAATGCGCTTCTCGTGAGCGGAGAATTCTTTCATGTTCTGGGAATACAACCGGTCGTAGGCCGTTTGATCTCTCCCGCTGACGATTACCGTGGATGCGGTGTGCAGGGTGTGGCGCTCAGCTACCCTTTCTGGCAACGTGAGTTTGGAGCCCGGCCTGACGTGGTGGGCAGAAAACTCATACTTAACGGCCATCCATTTCAAGTCATCGGCGTTGCTCCGGCAAGCTTCTATGGCCTCGAGGTAGGACAGAATTTCGATGCGGCCCTTCCCCTGTGCAGTGAGCCAGTCTTTTCGACGAATCTCAGCAGACCCTCCTTGATGGATAGTCCGGCTGTCTGGTGGCTTGCTGCCATCGGCCGCCTGAAGCCAGGTTGGACCCTCGAGCGAGCCTCTTCGCAACTCGATGCGATCTCACCCGGAATCTTCGCTGCAACATTGCCTGCAGGTTACGACGCGATTGCGAAGAAGGACTATCTCACATTCCACTTGGGCGCACTGCCGGCAGCCACAGGAGTTTCAAGCCTGCGAAAGGACTATGAATCTCCACTGTGGGTATTGTTGGCGATGACCGGATTGGTTCTGCTGATTGCCTGCGCGAACCTGGCTAACCTGATGCTCGCTCGCGCGAGCGCGAGACAGCGCGAGATGGCCTTACGGCTGACGCTCGGGGCATCGCGGAGCAGGTTGATCCGCCAGTTGCTGGCGGAGAGCTTGCTGCTTGCCACGCTGGGGACGTTGGGAGGCGTCGGCTTGGCCCAAATCCTGAGCCGTGTGCTGGTCGCATTCTTGAGCCCTCAACAGAACCCGATCTTTGTGGAACTGACTCCCGACTGGCGTGTGCTCGGATTCGCCGCCGGCTTGGCGATTCTGACCTGCATCCTGTTTGGGCTCGCGCCTGCGATTCAGGCGTCCCAAACCGAGCCAGGCGCAACGCTCAAAACCTGCACGCGTGGAACAACCGCCGGCCGGAATCATTTCCTGATGCGGCGAACTTTCGTCATCTCCCAGGTCGCGCTCTCTCTTGTATTGCTAGCTGCTGCTCTCTTGTTCGTGCGCAGCTTCCGAAACATCGTCAATTTGAATGCAGGTTTTCAGCCGGATCATATTCTGATTGCCGATTTCGAGTTCGCGCCGCTGAAACTAATGGCTGAAAGCCAGATGGTTTTCAAGCAGGAATTGCTTTCGCGTATGCAAGCCATTCCCGGTGTAAGTTCTGCCGCCGAGGTTCAGATGATTCCCTTGAGCCAGAGCGGATGGGATGGCAATATCGATATTCCGGGTGGAGCTGAGCGGCAAGACGTGACCTTGAACCGCATTAGCCCTGGATATTTTCAAACGATGGAGACTCCGCTGCTTGCTGGGCGGGACTTCGATCATACAGATGTGCCGGCCGCACCGCGCAAGGCAATCGTGAATCAGGCATTAGCGCGCAAGTATTACGGCGGGGCCAATCCGGTTGGCAAGGTGTTCCACGATTCCGACGCGCCCGGCAAAACGTACCAGATTGTGGGCATGGTGAAGGATTCCAAATTCCACGATATGCGCGAAGACCCCTCACCCACGGTCTATGTATCGTTCACGCAGTCGAATGGTCCTGAGCAACGCTCGACGCTTATGATTCGATCGGACGAATCGCTGTATTCGTTGATTCCATCTATCAACAGGGCGGCAAATCAAATCAATCCCTCGATGGAGATTGAATACACCGTCTTCAAGACGCAAATTCGCGAGAGTCTCATGCGCGAGCGCTTGATGGCCACCCTTTCGGGCTTCTTTGGTGTGCTGGCGACGGTACTGGCAGTAATCGGCATCTACGGCGTGATCTCCTATGTCGTCCTCCAACGCAAAAATGAAATCGGTGTGCGCATGGCGCTCGGAGCCGATCGCAACCGCATCGTGCGAATGGTCTTGCGGGACGCTGCAATTTTGATATCCATCGGCGTGGTGGCCGGTACGGCGATGACAGCCGCATCCGGAAACGCAGCTGCTTCGATGTTGTATGGGCTAAAGCCGAGGGATCCAGTCACGTTGTCAATTGCAATCGCTGGAATCGTTGTGGTTGGTCTGGCAGCAAGCTTCGTGCCGGCGCTTCGCGCGGCGAATATAAATCCCGTGGCGGCTTTGCGTGAGGAATGAAACCGTTTGCTTCAACCCGTTCCCTAGCTTCGGTCAAAAGCAGCATGTTCTACAGAGTCGAAGAGTAACCCGTTTATGCGGTCTCCGTATTCTTGGACTCCTGGGAAGGGGAAGAGTTTTGATCCGTTCTTCCCCCCTTTTTCAAAATGTTTCGGATTACTCGTGCAGAACGGTCTTCGATTCGTACGGCCGTCGCCAGTTTTTACAAGGAAGCCATGCAAAACCTTTTCAAACTCTTGCCCGTTGCTCTCGCTCTTGGGGCAATCATTAGTTCGTCCACACGGCTCTTAGCGCAGCCCGAGCAGCCGACACCAGCCGAACTCCGCGCAAAAATCAGTCAGGATCTTCCCGGGTGGCTCAAGCAATACAACGTCCCCAGCGCTTCCGTCGCTTACATCGCGAACGGCAGGCTTGCCTGGACAGTTGTCGCCGGCGAGCAGAGCCCAGGTGTTCCCGCTACGGACAAGACCCTTTACAACATCGCCTCGCTCACCAAGCCCATCGTCGCTGAAACAATCCTGCGCTTGGCCTCCCAAAACAAACTTCAGCTAGACGAGTCCATCTATCCCTACTGGGTCGATCCCGACATCAAAAACAATCCTTGGAACAAGCTCCTTACCCCGCGTCTCTGCCTCTCGCACCAGACCGGCTTCGCCAATTGGCGCAGAATGACGAACGGCATCCTTACATTCAAGTTCCAGCCAGGTACTCAGAGCAGCTACTCGGGCGAAGGCTTTTTCTACGTCGCTCGGTTTGCGCAGAACAAGGCAGGGCAGCCGTTCGATCGGCTCGCACAGAACTACGTGCTCGGCCCTCTTGGCATGAAGGATACCTCCTTCATCGTCCAGGAGTGGTTTAACGGCCGCCTCGCCCAGCCCTACACGAATAGTGTCTTCCTTCCGCCGGCGGTTACTTCCACCTGGAACGCTGCCGATCTGGTCGAAACGACCATTACCGACTACGCGCGTTTCGTTGCCAGCGTGATGCGCAACGACGGCCTCAGCCCGGCCATTGCTGCCGAGCGCCTGGTTATGACCCGCGACTGGACCTCGGAGGACGCACGTGAGCAGGTCTGCACCCACGAGACGCCTGGCACTGCCTGCCACATCTCGGCCGGGATGGGTCTCGGCTGGCAGATCATCGTCCACAACGGCGTCACGATCGTAGACCACTCGGGTTCCGACACGGGAGTGAACACCCATGCCTTCTTTGTCCCTTCCAAGCATGTTGGTGCCGTTATTTTCACCAATGGTGAAAACGGCTCCAAAGTTATTGGAGTGATCGTACATGTGCTCTCCCCCGACCCAGTGTATGCGGCGACAGCCTCACACTGAAGTCTCACATTGACTCCTTTCACCTGACCTTGCCTCCTCCCAGAACCAGGGAGAACCAGGGGACAGTCCACCTGTTAAACGGGTTGGGACTGCAACTCTTCCAGCTACCATCCTGATCCATCAAGACAACAACAACGCAATATCCTCCGCCCCCAGCTCCCGGATCAAACTATTCTCCGCGCCGATAATCGCATCCGCCAGCTGGCGCTTCGTCTCCTGCAGCTGCAGCACCTTCTCTTCCACCGTGTCTCGCGTAATCAGCCGGTACGCAAATACCTGCCGCACTTGTCCGATGCGGTGCGTCCTGTCCACCGCCTGTGCCTCCACCGCCGGGTTCCACCACGGGTCGAGGATGAACACATAGTCCGCCGCCGTCAGGTTCAACCCCACTCCGCCCGCTTTGAGGCTGATCAAGAACAGCCGGCAATCCCCATCGTTCTGGAACCGCTCCACGCATTCCTGTCGCTCGCGCGTCTTGCCGTCGAGATAGGCATACGTCACCCCATCGGCATCCAGCCTGTTGCGCACGATCCCCAGCAAACTGGTGAACTGTGAAAACACCAGCGCCTTATGCCCCTCTTCCAGAACCGCGCTCAACTGTTCCATCAAAACATCCAGCTTCGTGCTCGGGTCGTTCACCAGTTTGCGGTCAATCAAACCCGGGTGGCAGGCCGCCTGCCGCAAGCGCAGCAGCGCCTCCAGCACCTGGATCTTCGACTTCCCAATGCCGTCCTTGTCGATCTTGCGCAGCAGTGAATCGCGGTAGTGATCGCGCAGTCCGTCATACAGTTCTCTCTGCTGTGGTTCCATCTCGCAATAGATCGTCTGCTCGATCTTTGCCGGCAACTCTTTGGCCACTTGCTCCTTGGTCCGCCGCAGAAGAAACGGCCGCAGCGTATGCGCCAGCAGTTTGCGCGCGTCTTCACCCGAGTTCCGCATCGCGCCGCCCACCACCTGAAACGCACCGAAACTACCCAACATGCCGGGATTCAAAAACTCCAGGAGCGACCAAAGCTCACCCAGATGGTTCTCGACCGGCGTGCCGCTCAACGCCAAACGATGGTTTCCGCGCAACAGGCGCACCGCCTTCGCCGATACGGTTTTCGCATTCTTCACCGCTTGTGCTTCATCGAGAATCACATAGTCGAAAACCAGATCCCTGAAGTGAACAGCATCCTTGCGCAGCGTTCCATAGGTCGTCAAAATCAAGTCGTATTCCGACAGGTCTCCTCGGCTCCGCCCAATCCCTGTGTAATCCAGAACCCGTATCTGCGGCGTGAATCGCTCCACCTCCTCCTTCCAATTGAAGATCAGCGATTTGGGAACCACCGCCAGCGATGGAGCATCGATCTCCCCCTTCGCGCGTAACTCACGGCGCGTCTCCAGCAGCGCCAGCACCTGCGCTGTCTTGCCCACGCCCATGTCATCAGCCAGGCAGCCGCCAAAGGAGAACTGTCGCAGAAAGTGCATCCAGCCCAGCCCTTCACGCTGATACTCGCGCAGCACCCCCCGGAACCCCGCCGGTTGCGGAGCAGGCCCGATCGTCTGAAAGCGTTCCAGCTCTCGCCGCACTCGTCGAAAGGCCTCATCGCAATCCACTGCAGGCATGGTCGCCAGCAGCGCATCGAGCACGCCCGCCTGGCTCGGCCGAAAGCGAATATAATCGCCATGCGCCTCGCCCATCGCGGCCACCGCCCCCAACCGGCGCAGCCACTCCTCCGGCAGCAGACCGTAGGAGCCATCGTCCAGCGCGACCATGGAATCGCCGCGTCGTAGAGCGGCAAGTAACTGGGGCAACTGCGCCGTCGTTTCCCCAAAAGCAGCTGTGCCGTGCAACTCAAACCAATCCACGCCACTGGACACCGAAACGCTGAACTGCCCAGGCTGTCGAAACGACATACCTTCCGCGAAGACCTGCCATCCTGCCTCGACTAGCTCCCGCACCACACGCGGAATCCGGTTGGCCGCTATCCTCCAACCCGCGTCTTCGCTCCAGTCGGCTTTCGCGAATCGCAGACCAAGGGCAAGCAACGTCGCCGCGGCGGCCTGTTCGGCTGCCTCATCGCGAAGAATAAAGCGCCGGCTCTCCGCATGGTAGATTCCGCGCACGGCTGCGTGCTCCTCTATCGCGCGGCCCTCATATTCGAACGACAACTCTGCCCGCATACCATCCTTCTTGTAGGAGAGGCGCGGCTGAAAAATCCTCAAAGTCTTTCGCGGCGAAACCATGACTTCTTCATACGTCCAAAGCGCGGGTAGATCGAGCGCCGGCAGCGCGGGGGAACACAACAAGCTGCTGAAAAACTCTTCTCGCTCCTGCTCGGGAATCTCGATAACGCCGTTGTTGCGAAAGTCGCCGATCCACGGAAAGCCCCCATCTTCGGCCAGTCGTGCAACATGCTCCCGCGTAATCAGAAAACCACTCCTGGATTCGACCACCACCTCGTCGATACTCATCCTGTCTGAGCCGCGATGAAACCTGCCTTCCATACGCCAACCGTCCGTCGCGCTCCCACCCACTTCTATAAGAAACCGCCACGGTTCGCCATCGTCCCATTGCAATGCCGGTTTGTCTTTTTCGTTCTTATCGAAAGGCAGAAAACATCGCCCCGTACGGACGATCCGTGGCAGCAAGTTTTGCGCAATCACGGCTGACAACGAAAATGTGTTGCTGCCACGCTCATTCGCCGGTGAATAACCGAACGGGTCATAGGCCCCGCCGCCTAGCAGCATAGCCAGGATTTCGCGGTCCTCGGCCAGGGGAACTTTGGCAATGCGGCTGGCATCGATGAGATATTGCCGGGGAGTATTCCAGCCTCCATCGGCCTTCTTGCGTTCACGGCGGCCGATCCCCAGCACCGCTGTCCCCGTCCCCCTGCTCTTGGCTACATCCACAAGGTAGACAATCTCCGTGCCCTCCGGCCAAAGCGTTTCCTCCTCCTTCTTCGGAGTTGCGGTCGCAATTCTGCTTAGCTGCGTCTTCCATGCTGGCGGTAGAGCTGGCTTGATCGCCGGCATTGTATGTTCGATCGCAGCCGTCGCCTCCGAGAGGTAACCTTGTTCGTCGGCTGCCAGAATCGCTGCCCATATGTGCTTGCAATGCTGGCCTTTGTCGAAGAAAAACGGGCATTCGCAAGCCAACCCAAGCCGATTCTCCGAACACGCGAGCCGCACCGAATAGGTTTCCGATCCACGCACTTCCGCCTCGAGCGTGGTGGAGGTGCCCGAGCGAATCCTTACCCGATGTTCCCGGAAATATTGCTGTCCGCGCTCGCGAACCGGGGCAGGGAACCGTCTCGAGAGCAGCGGGGCAATTGGGGTACGCGAGGCATTGATGGGAGAGCTCACCTATCCATTCTAGTCAACCGTCCAACCACCCACTTTTCCCCTACCGGCGACACGATCATTCCTTAAAGGAAACATAAGTAAAGAGGGAACCGGATCGTGCGCAAGCGGTGTACGTTACTCGTCGTGGTCTTCCTCCTCCTCCTCGTCAACCCAGCGAAGTCCCTCGCCACCCCACCCCGCAAACGTTTCTGGTCGCCTCGGACCTCCATTTCAATCCCTTCGCCGACCCACCCTGGTCGCCGCCCTATCCGCTGAGCACCCGGCCAATGGGAGAGAATTCTCAACCAGTGGCCACTTCTGCCTAAGGGAAAGGCCAAACCCGTTCCACTGTCTTGCTGAGCATCCAGCTCTTGTCGTCGGCATTGAGGAATTTCATGTCGTCCCGTACGACGGTTAATCTTTGCGGATAGCTAGCGCGATCTTTGGCAATGGGCCAGTCCGTCGCCCACATGAGCCGTTGCGGTCCAAAGGTGTCGTACAAGCGCTTCACCAGCCGCTGCGAATCAAGCCACGGATAGCTCTCCTTCGACAGCGACCAGGTGTGCGAGATCTTCACAAACACCTTGGGATAGCGCACCAGGGCCACGAGTATCTCCAGCTGCTCCGGATGATCCACCGGACAATCCGCCATGTGGTCAATCACGACCGTGAGCTGCGGAAACCTCTCCACCAATTTCTGCACATCCGGAACGCGGCCAATCGGCACCAGCAGCGTCATGGGAACCTTGAGCTCCTCGCAGCGCTTCCATAGCGAAGGCATCAGTGGTCCGCGAATCCAGTCTCCGCCTGCGTCGCCGGCCGGACTCAGACGCACGCCATGAAATCCATCCTCCTTGGTAAGCCGCGTGAGATGATCCGGCGCCGCGGGATCCAAAGGATCCACCCGGCACACCCCTTGAAAGTATTGCGGATACTGCTTGAGCACTGCCGCAAGATAGCTATTGTCGTAGCGATAATGGATGACTTGGATAATCACCGTCTTCGCCACCCCGTTGGCCTTCATCAGGTCCAGCAGCATCTCTGGAGTGGCATCGTAATCGGGAACCTTGGCGCCGGGCGCAAAAGGGAATTGGGCCTGGTGCTTCCACACATGCACATGCGGATCCAGAATCCGATAGGTGGGGTCGCTCGAAAATGCAACAGCCGCTGTCATCTTTAGCATCTCCCGCCGGGTCACGTCAGGCATAAATAGGTTCCAGGGTGCGCACCACATAGGCCCCGCACCGGTCGTAGCTGACCAGTGGACCGTTCCTTGCTATATCGAGATCCACGCACAACCAGCCTTTGAAGCGGATGCTCCGCAGCACCCGATGGCAAGCTGGAAAATCGATCTCCCCATCGCCCAGATCATAAGTGTTAGTGATGTACTTCGCAGTCAGCCCGGCACGCTTGGCATCTTTGTAATCGGCCATCATCAGCCGGTGCTTATGCTTCTCCAGAATGACCGGCGGATCGCCGCCACCCAGGTAGACGTGCGCAGTGTCCGGAGAAAAGTAGAACAGCTTAGGATCGGTCAGCGCCATGCAGCGATCGATCTCTTCCGGAGTCTGCACCATCTGCCCCAGATGATTGTGCAGCCCGGCCTTGAATCCCATCTCCCCCGCAACCTCGCCCAGCTGGTTATAGAAGCGGCACATGGTTACAAATGCATCTGCGGGTTTGCCCCGCGACGGCGAAAACACTACCAGGTGATCCGCGCCAAAGCGCTTTAGGAACGTCATGGCGTTCCGCGCGTTGGTCAAGATAGCGGCGTGCTGCGCCGGATCATCCGCCGCGCCGTTGAAGGAGATGGTGATCACGTGCAGACCGCGCTTGGAGAGTTCCCGCTCCATCTGCTCCGGCGTGATGTCGTACTTGGTGAGGATCTGCGGATACTGGGTCAAGCGCAACCCGATAAAGCCAGTATCGTGCATCACGTCGAGGATGTCGGTAAAGTGCGAGCCCGGAAAGGAGTTCCACAAATTCGAGCCCAGCGCCCACTTGACGTTATGGTTAGCCGGCAGCGCCTGCGCCGCCCGCGCTAACATCCCCGCCAGCCCCAGCAAAGCCTCTCTTCTGGTCATCGCGAACAGCGTACCCGTCCCCCTGGAAATTGTCATCCTGTCCTCTAAAATGGTAGAATTAGGGAACATATGGGTAGAAAGGTATAATTTGGGCCTCAATATCAAAAATGAAGAAGCCAATCGCCTGGCCCACGAGCTGGCCGGAGTCACTGGTGAAAGCCTCACGACCGCAGTTACGGTGGCGGTTCGCGAGCGCCTCGAACGTCTTCAGCAGAGCAAGGCGGGTTCGCTATCTGAAAGGCTTTTGAAAATCGGCAAGGAGTGCTCTGTTCATCTGAAGGAGCCGTTCCGCACCGTCGAGCATGGGGACCTGCTCTATGACGAAAAGGGCCTTCCGAAATGATTGTGGACACCTCAGCATTAATAGCCATTTTGCGCGATGAACCGGAGGCGAGAGCTTTCGCGATTGCCATTGCGGATGCGGACCGCCGCCGTCTTTCCGCGGCCAACTATCTTGAGGCTGCCGTTGTGATCGATGGCAGCCGCGATCCGATTGCCAGCCGCGGTTTCGACGATTTGCTGCGAGAGGGTGGAATAGCCATCGAGCCTGTGACCGAGGAGCAGGCGAAGGTCGCGCGCCAAGCGTACCGCGATTTTGGTCGCGGAAGCGGCCACGCCGCCCGGCTGAACTTCGGCGATTGTTTCGCTTATGCCTTGGCCAAGACCACGGGCGAACCGCTGCTTTTCAAGGGTGACGATTTTCTGCATGCCGGTATTGCTCCATACATAGGTTGAGCCGGGCGACGCTCCGATATTCAGCCGCGCTGAATCGCCCGAGCTCCTTGGATCTACCAAGTTCGACCGGATTGCGGCCGGCTAGCGAACAGCTTGTCGGCGTACGCCCGCCTCGATCACTTCGCTGGCATAGTCGAGCGAGTGCAGGTCTGCGATCTCCCGCTGCAAGCGTTGGGCGTTCTCGCGATAGGCGGGCGTAGAGAGAACCTTCAGGATGGCCGCACGCAGGCGAGGAACGGTCAGCCGCCTCGGAGTCATAAACTCGCCCACGCCGCACCATGCAATCCTTGCCGCCACGCCTGGTTGGTCGTTGGTGATCGGTATGGCCACCATCGGCACACCACACGCCAAAGACTCAAGAGCGGTATTCAATCCCGCGTGGGTAATACAGAGTGCGGCTAGCTCCAGCAACTCCAGCTGGGGCGCAAATTTCACCACAATAGGGTTTCCGGCTGTCCCCGAAAATTCTGCCGGATCCATATTGCCGCCCAGCGACAGAACAAGTTGTGCATCCAGGCCTTCGCAGGCCGCCAGGATCACGCGAAAAATCCAATCCAGTCCGTTCTGCAAAGTGCCCAGGGAAGCGTAGAGGAGCGGGCGCCCATCGAGCCGCTCCCGGGGAAAGTCCGTTTTCAGTCGAGTCTTTCCACTATGCAGCGGACCAACAAAATGAAACGCGGGCGGCAATGTGCGCCGAGGAAATTCAAAGCTCGGTGGCTGTTGCGATATCTGCGGATGGCCGGCAAAGACGTCGTTGGGATACCGCGCATGGGGGGCCAATCCCCATGCCACTCGTTGCGCGTTGATCTTCTTATGCACCGGCTTCAACATCTTTTGCACCAGGGCATGCGCCATCGCGTTGCGAAGCCTCGCCCACGGATGCGTCTCCGGCCCCCAGTCCAGGTTGATCGGGGGCACTCCACTTTCCGCGATGAACATCATGGCCATCGCGGCATGCACGTACGGCAATTGGAGATGGTCGGCAACCGCGCCTCCGCCCATGTGGAACTGATCAATGACCAAGGCATCCACCTCCCTGGCTCGGATCGCTGCCGGGAGTTCGGCGAAGTGCATATCGAGCAAATCTGCAAACTGCTTTATCGTGTACAGTACGCCGGCTTGCCCTTTGAGCTTTCCCAGCTTCCCGAAAACCTGGTCGACATACCCTATCGGAAATGACTCGCTACCGACGACGACGCAAGCCAAACCGTATTCCTGAAAGAACGTCGCAGAATCCGCAAGGCAGAAAAACGTAATCCGATGGCCCCGTTGCTGAAGGTGCAGAGCCAAGCTGCTGGCGGGATACATGTGTCCCTTGGCATGGACCGGGAGAAATCCAATATGCGCCATGGGTCTTATCATGGCAGATGTCGTGCGCCTTGAGCGGTCCTGTACCTCTTCAGTTTGAGTTTGCTATTGCCCTTTGGTCTTCGCGGGCTGGGGATTTCCCTCAGGGCCATTCCTGTTCTGTTCACGAATTTCGACGCAGATACAAAAACTTGTGCCGCTGCTCCGTTAGTTTCATCAGATTCCGTTTAGCCTTATACTTCCCGCGAATAACCTCGAATCGTTGCTCAAACTCCTCACTTTTCCCCGTCCCATGCAGCAGGGCAGCGGCCTTTTCCAGCAGTGCGACACCGGCTTCATAGCGGTTGCCACGGGCGTGGACAATGGCATGTTCTCCCAGGCGGAGATACAACGCCGCGGCCTCCTCCGGATACTTATTCTCTCGAACTCTCGCTAGCTCGAGCCAATCATCATTCCTGCAACCGCCCGCATGCGCGGCCTGCCACGCCTCTTCGTGCTCTTTCTCATAGAGAAGAATCTCAACCAGGAGGGAAGCATCCTGTTTCCACCAGGCCTCTCCCATGCGTGCGGTGGGCTGCGTTCGCCGCTTTTCCGCCGCCTCGGCGAGCGCCCGCCGGATGTACCCCAACGCCTGCGCCCGCCAGTCGTCCCAGTCGTCCGCTGCCCGGGCAAACCTTTCCAGCAGTTGATAATTTTCCAGTCCCGGGCTGTCGCGAAACTCAATCCACACCAGGCGGATTGCATCCCCATGGTATCCGCGGCGTTGGTGGTCCTCGGCCACGAACAACCGCAGCCCTTCGCCGGCAAAACCGGAAAAATGGGCAGCACCCTTTTGCGCCCAGTCCAGCGCCTCCTCGTGCTTGCCTGCCTGGTGATAGAGCGTGGCGATGCGTAGATACCTATGCGCCGAGCCGAGATCACTCGCCAGTACTGCCACCAACTGCTCCAGGTCCCCGGATTGCCTGGCCAGCGCCTCCATAATGGAAGTCAGCCGGGAGCGATTTTCGTCACGGTAGCCTGGTTCCCCGGTAAGCTCCGAAGCTCTTGCCCATTCCATTTCGGCTCTTTTCCGAAAAGCCTCAACTCCCTTGGCTCCCAGCACGTGTTGGTATTTCTCTGCAGCCCCGTGCCATTCGCCGTAAGCAGACTTCCACTCCAGCAGAAATAGTTTCTCCCCCAGCACCTCCGGATCGGGCCGGGCTGTTTGGCAGGCTTGCAGATGGAGTGCCTGCAGCTGTTCCATCAAGCCGTGGATGCATCCATCCGAGTCATCCGTATCTTCGACGGCGCCGGCAAGTCCGTTGAGCCCACGCTCGCACAACTCGACCACGGCGCTGGCCTCCCCGCTTTCCAGAAGGCGCTCGATGGCGTTGATAGCGTCTTCCACGCCCGCGGCATAGGCCGGCATATCGCGGTACTCCACAAAACGCTGAATGCGGAGCGCGTTCTCCAGCGATTTTCTTGTCTGCGCGATCGATACTGTCGGCCCCATACGCCGGGCAGCCGCCATCATCAATCGGTTCTGGAGTCCTGGATACTCCTCTGCCCATGCGAGCAGCCAACGGATCAATGTCTCTTTATCTTCCTGCTGGAGTGCCTTGGTTACATCCTCCAGAGTGATCTTGGGAGACGGGTCTTCCGAAGTATCCTGTTGGTGCAGCCAAGCCAGGGCTGTGGCCACACAGTGCTTGCAGAAATCACCTTCGCTTCCGACCGGGCAATCACAGTGATAGGTGACGGTCTCCGCTTTAAGGGCAAGCACTACGGAATAATCTTCCGTGCCCGTAACCCTGGCGAGGATGGTTTGGCCGCGTTGCTGCAGTGCGGAGACGCGTCCCTCTTCAAAGTAATCCAAGCCGCGGTCGTAGTAGAGATCGCCTGCCTCTGTTTGTATCCACGCATCGGTAATGATCTTGTTGAGAACGCCCGACGTTTGCATATCAATACTTTGCCGCAACCGCCGCATGTTCGCACGTTCAAGTTGCGTTGTGCCCACCGGTAGGTCACCAGATTTGTTTTCCGGCCGGAAGTTAAGCACTCTACTGAGCAACAGATCCGGCCGTATAAGGCACAGGCAAAGCCCGCTGGCGGCCGACAGGCTGGAGTCGGATGCTCGAACCCTCTAAGCATCGCTCCCGAAGTGCTGCGCGAACAACTCTTTGGCTTTCTCAACGCCTTCAGGGCTCAAGCACACTGATTTCGCTTTGCTCTTCGGATCGGAAATGTAGCCCTGCTCATGGAGGCGGTCCATTGTCACCCAGTCGTGTCCCTTCCATGCGCGGAAGTCAGGCCCATCCTTGAACATGGTGAGCGTCAGAAGCGCCAGCACCACCTCGTCGACTTTCTCTTGGTCGTATGTCACAACGAGCACCCCTTGTGAACAGGATCTTAGCACTGCTGGATTCTCCGGGAGGGGTGTCGACGGTTGCCGGTAATGGGTATCCTGTCGAGCATGGTCACCCAAAGCTTGAGCCGATGCATGGCGCCTACTGCCACTTGACGGAGACGGAGTCCCCATGACAAAGCCAGGGAGATCGAGGGGCGCGGTAGGGGTGTCGACGAGATGAGGCGCGCGCTCAGAAGGGGACGATTTCGAGCCCTGGAACCATCTGGAAGTGACGCAAATTTGTGACACGGACGAGGGCGAGATTTACGGCGTGATTTGCGGGATGACCACAGGTGTTATGTCCCGGAAGTTCGTTGAATAAATGCCCTCATGTTTTGTATCAGGGCACGGCTTCAGCCGTGCCGTAAAAAGCTGAAAAGTTGAGGGCTTTAGCTGCGGCTACCGAGGGAAGAACAGATGCCTTTCCCGCGGTATCCGCTTAGCCCCTGAGGTTTTGCTTTCCTGCCCGGTGCAGCGCCTTTTCCGCAGCCTGTTTAGCCCTGAGGTACGTCTTTGCCATCCGCTTCTAGATAGGCGAAGGGCTGACGCACGTGGTTTCCTTTAGGGGCATTTCCGTGGCCACGAATTTCGGCAGGCATCCGGATGTATTACACTCTAGTAAGACGAATCATACGGGGAGGTGTGAAGTGCGGATGAGTTCCATCATCAGTTCCAAGGGGCAGATTGTGATTCCCGCCGACCTGAGGAAGCGCTACGGGCTAAGGGAAGGCACGACCGTAGTGTTTCAAGAAGAGCGTGGCCGCCTGGTACTTGAGCCCAACAATCACGCGGCGATCTATGCACTGCAAGGAAGTCTTTCCGGCTTTCCGCTCGAAGAGGATCTGGCCGAGGAAAGACAAGCGGAGCAGGAGCGAGAGAACAGACGGTGAAAGAATACGTTCTGGATGCAAACGCGGTGCTCCGTTACTTCGGCGTCAGCGAAGGACAGGGTAGCAACAAGGTTCGTGCACTCTTCGAACAGGCAGAGCGTAGGCAGGCACGCCTATCGATGTCCGTGGTCAATCTGGGCGAAGTCTTTTACGTTCTGCTCAAGCATGTGGGCGAGCCGCGTGCCCGGCATTATGTCCAGGTACTGCAACATGTGGCAACGATGGTCGAAGCAGATGCCGCGCAAGCCCTTGGTGCGGCAGATATGAAACACAGGTACAAGCTTGGCTACGCGGACAGCTTTGCTGCGACGTTGGCAGTGACTTCGAAAGCGACTCTCGTATCCGCTGATCCGGCATTCGAAAAGCTCGGCAAGACGCTCAAGTGGGTCCGCCTGCCAAAATTTGCACGCTAGCTTTCGTCTCACTCGCTTGCGCCCATACCCTAAATGGCGCATCGTTTAAAGCATTTTGACTTCTACTCTGTACAGTCGGGTTCAGCGAAGTGCGTCTTTTCTTGGGGAAAAGACGCGCCGGGTGCGGTTGCTCTGTAAACACCAGAAGTGAAAAGCTGTAGCGCCCCTCGCCGAAGCCGATCTTGACGCCATCTGGTTTTACGTCGCCCACGAAAGCGGCAGCATTGAGATGGCCAACCGCCTAATCGACGCCCTCACCGACCGTTTTTTCGTCCTTGCCAGCCTTCCCTATATCGGGCGTTCCCGGGATGAAGATTTAGGCGCCGAATGCCGCAGCGTCCCCACGACGGCAGACTGGTACTTAGGCTGACTCAGAGCACCGGGACCGTATTGCCGGATTCGCGGTGCCTGACGTAATATGATGAAATTACGACACTTGCAGCTGTTCAGAAACGGTACAGGGGCACGTTTACTCATGACGTGGGGGCGATCTGCATGGATCGCCGGACGCAGGCAGTGCAGCGAAAGGCGGCGGCGATGACGATTGAGATTCAAAGACCGGAACTCGAAGCCCTCATTCGCGAGCGGATGAAAAGCGGCGCGTTTCGAAACGTCGAGGATGCCCTCATGCAAGCCTTGAAGGCGGCGCCCGCGCCGGATGAGAAGCATGCCGGGCGATCGTATGAGAAATCGTCTGCGATGGGGTCCGAGCTGGTCGAGGCTATGCAGGCTTCACCGTTCAAAGAGATCGGACTGGAGCCCGGACGCGAGCGTATGCCTGTGCGTGACGCTGAGTTCTGATGGCGTGGTTGCTCGATACGAATATCCTCTCGGAACTGCGGCGGCCCAAGCCTGAACAACGGGTCGTGGCGTTTGTTGCCGGTTGTCCGCTCGATCAGCTTTACATCAGCGCGGTAACCCTGGCCGAGATTCGTTTCGGCATTGAGTTGGTCGGTGAACCGAGTCGCCGCGCAGCTCTCAATAATTGGCTGACGAATAACATCCGACCCATGTTTGGGGAACGGGTTCTCCAGATTACCGAAGACATCATGCTCAGGTGGCGGCTTCTCGTCGAGGAAGGCCGGAAGACGGGGCATACGTTCTCTCAGCCGGATCTGATCATCGCTGCGACTGCCATCCACCACGGTCTTACTCTCGTGACGCGTGACCAGGGTGATTACGAAAAGGCTGGGGTGCCGGTCCTTAATCCCTGGGATGCGGTGTGAGGCCAAATGCCCATTCCAGACTATCAATCGCTCATGCTAACGGTGGTCGTCTAAAGGGGAAAGCGGGGGAACCTACGGCATGAATCTCGCAAACTTCTTGTCTTAGCCTCGCTTCGTCGGACGGGGGGGACGTTCCGTTCGTTCAGGCCTCTTGATCCCCGGAGAGAGCTGCCATGACGCCGAAGATTGGACACGACGAACTATGTTGGTGCGGGTCAGGACCAAAAAAATAGGCCTCAGTCATGGTTACGTTCCGTCTGTCACCGAAAAGGTCGATCTCCGTAAGCTGACCAGAGGGCGACGTCAAACGCCATCTGAGGTTCTTCAGCGCGAAGGGCGAACGGAGCGTTGAACACCCTGGTCATCGACGCCAGTATCGCCATCAAATGGGTAGTCGAGGAGGACGGCACGGACTTGGCGCTGGCATTGCGACAGAAGGCGAGACTGATGGCTCCCGACCTGATTGTTGCCGAATGCGCCAACATCCTGTGGAAGAAGGTCCAGAGGAAGGAACTCAGCAAGGACGAGGCGCTATCGCGGCTCGCCTGCTTCAGAGCGCGGAGATTGAATTGGTCCCGTCTCGGGCGCTCATGGAGTCCGCAACACGGCTGGCAATTGAGTTGGACCATCGGGCTTACGATTGCCTCTACCTGGCTTTGGCGGTTGAGAACGGTTGCCGATTTGTCACTGCCGATGAACGTCTCGTCAACAAGATTCGGCGGGATAAGAAAAGCCCGCTTCGTGACCGTATTGTGGGCTTACCGGAATCGCTTTCGCGCAAGACTTGACGATTCGCGGTTCCATGCGAGTGCTGGTTGGGCCCGACTCGGCCAGATGAGAGGGTTTGGCAACAACAGGAACCGAGTCTGGGGGTAATAGGTATCATGTCGATGCGTTAGCTTCCGATGCGGTTCTTTTTGGGTCAGTTTCGTCTGGGCACTAATCTTTGGTTCGATCTTGCATAGACGTGCTGCGTTATCTCGCCGAAACTCGCGCTCCTGAACGATATTAGAGTTCGGCCACCGGCTGGTAATGGTGGTTATTTCGTCTGTCCCGCAACCCTTCGGTCAACGGTCGCAGATCGCCGAGTTCCCGCATGCCTGGATCAAGGAACGTTGTGGACTCCGGCAATTTCGATGCCGAGGAAAACAGAAGACATCGATGGAAGCTACTTGGGCTTGCCTCAGTTACAACCTCATCCGCTGGTTCAGCATACGGCGCAAGGTCGCTGCCGAAGTGGCAAAGGCCGCCTAAGCGGCTCCCTCTGGGCGATCTGGAAGCCGATCACTCAAGCATGGCGCTGTTTTGCCTTTGCAAGGTCCATACACGGTGTTCACCGCCGCATTCCGTCCTGCCCGCAAGAACTGATCCCAAAGGGATACCAGACAAACGTGGCACATTTCGGTGCAGAAGGATTGCTCCCGCACGGCCAGATCGAATTCTTCACACGTTCACGTCCCCTGGTTTCCCAAACGGTAGTATGGGGCCTACTATCGAATCTCGTTCGGCGAGCTTGGTCTTGAGGTTTCGGTTCTCTTCGTCCAGGGCCAGCATGCGCTCTTTCAAGTCGATCAACCGATCGTACGCGTCGCTTATGACGTCTTTGAGCTCGTGGTCCTTCGACTCTTTCGCGAGGTCACGCGCGTTCTTGAGAGTGGAGAGGGTCGTACCTATAGCCGAAAGAACGCCGCTACCGGTAGTCGCAACGCTGTGTAGGTCCATTAAATGCCTCCTTCTAACGAGCGCCGTTTACCTACGTGAATGAGTTGTCCTTTAGTCCCTCGGGCAATCGCAGAGATCATAAGCTTCCGGGGGATTAGCGCGAAGGTTCAAGCACAGGTTCGCTTGGCGAGCTTTGTCGAACCTGAATCCTCGGTAGTGCGCCAGTATTTTGATCTGCTTGAGTTCCTCGGACGGAAGCAGCACTATTCCCCGGCAACAAACGTTGTGCTCCCGCTGGTAGCGCGCAAAGTGTTTGGGGAACTCCGTGTCGGCGGTTACGAGCATGGCTTCGCTTCGCTGGCAAAGGCGAACGACGTCCGGGTAGTCCGGAGCGTTTGGACGGAGGCCGCACTCGACGGTCCGGCGCGACTTGCCCGGGAGGTAGTCCTCAAGCGCGGGGCCAAGGTCGTTGTCGATTATGAATTGTTGCTTATTCTTACCCATAGCCTATCCTCTCTAGAGCCCCATTTGTTCTAAGGACGAAATGCGTCGACATGAGGACGAAATGCGTATCGCGGTAGGGACGCATTCGCTGTCCGGGGTTTCTGTCGCCAAGCAACACCGGTCCCGTGGTCGACCGAATTACTGACGAGGTTTGGAAAGATCTTGGTCAAGCAAAAGCCTGATGCCATAGGTTGCTCGGTGGAGCTTCGACATTCACGTTCACGACGAGGAAAACATCATTTGGGTTCAGTGATGCTTCTTTTGGTAGCAGAAGCAACTGATCCGCCGTCACCTTGATCTCCGATATCATCTTGTCATCTTGCAACAAACAAAATATCGGAGCATCTTCGCTTTCAAAGCCATCCGGAGTATCGGGAACCCGTAAGGCATCAAGCAAACTCTTCAAGCGATTGTCTAAATCGGCACCGCCTACAATCATTCCAGGTTCCTCCGGTCGTAGAAATAGAATGTCCAGGCTACACCGTATATCCATATTATCAGTCACCAGTGGGATGAAACTTTGAGTGCCGCGCCGCCACTTTTCGGACATATACCTCTTCCAAAAGTCGAACATTAAACTACGATATTCGTCATCATCATCACGGCCATTGATCTGATCTCTGTCTTCTGGGTGATCGCTAAACCAGTTAAACCCATCTCGACGGCAAGCACGAAAGAGACTGGTCTTGGTTTGAATGAGGCGTTCTAACTGCGGAGAAAATTCTTTGCGAATCTGTGCCTTGTGTTTAGCTCTGGTGTCGTTTCTGCTGGCCCCTAAGAGCCTTCCACTGTAAAGCAACCGGAATCGCATGAGACAAGTATAGGCGGATAAGGTGACGCTCGACTTCCTTTAAACTCAAGAACCTCTCTTGGGGCATCCTCGCTTAACTGCTGAGGCGTTCGAGCAGGGATTCGAGTCGATCCAGTCGGCGAGGTAGTTGCTGGGCACGGCGCAGGAAGTCGAGTTCGACTTAGATTTGTGGTCTAGATTTGTGGTCATCCATGATAGGTAATGGTCAAGGGGAAACGGAGATTCCCCTTGACCCGGCGGAGTCGTTTCTCCGAGCGAGAAGATTGTTTTAGCTTTCAGCCGCCCTCGATCGCTTATCAGAACCAACGCTTTGGCAGCGTGGCCAGACATCCATTTGCGGGAACAACGCCGAGTGGGCACCGTCCACGAAGATTGAGTTAGAGTAAACCGGCCGGCCTCGAAACAGACGGTGAGGTGCATTGGGAGCCGAAGCCCCCGTGCACAGCCACAAAATACGCGAGGACCGGCCGGTGGATCGCTGACAGACCGAAGATAAGAACTTTGGTAGCCTGAATGGGTCGAGGAAACGGAAGCAGGCTCTGCTGGAGAGCACCCTGCCAGGGATACTCGACCCGACTCATCGGACCGATGTGTCACCAGGGGGATTCTCTTTGGAGAATTCCCCTTTGTGTTGACCAGCTGGGAGCGACCATCGGGCGATAGATCGGCATGCCTAAGAAAACTCCAGCAACCCCGAACCGGCCGTATCTTTTCCCCTAAGCGGCCGACGCCAGAGTTGCTGGCTGTTTTCTCTTTCTCGGCTTCGCTTTTGGCCGCGGAGGCGGAGTGCGCACCTGAAAGGGTTGACCGTTCTTGTCCACCGCCAGCAGGTAAGCCACCAGCTTGCGCGCCACCTGCAGGGTGGCACGATTGGCGTGGCCGCGCTCCCGTTGCTGAGCATGCAGTGCTGCCAGTTGTGGATTCCAACGCGGCGCCAGTTTGGCGGCTTCGATCAGTGCCGTCTGCAGCCACGCATTGCGCTGCTTGGAAATTGGACCCCGTTGCTGTTTGCCCGCAGAGGATCGAAACGCCGCCGTTAAGCCACAGTAGCTGACTGCATCCGCTACAGAGGAGAAGCGGTGTGGATCGGCGACTTCCAATGCCCATGTCAGGGCCGTGATGGGACCGACTCCGTTGATGCTCATCAATCGCTCGAGGCGCTGCTCCAGGACGGGATCGCAAAGCAGTCTCTTGATCAACTGTTTCTGCGTAGACTCGAACATCTCCATAGAACCGCGACTCATACGTAGGAGATCTTTGACCGATTCTGGCACGTCCCGCAGGCTCTTCATCAGGTCGGCGAAGTACTTCTTCCGATGCAGCCGCTCTCTGTCGAACGGAGCGCCGCTTTCCATCAACAGACCCGCCATCCTGTTCTGCATACGCACCGATTGCCGTACGACCAGGTTTCGATAACGCAGCAGACGTCGCAGATCGCGCAAATGCGGCGGCAGTACGTAGCAAGCAGGCAACAGATTGCACCGCAGCAGGTCGGCAATCGTACGTGCATCGAGACAATCGCTCTTTTTCTTGCCCGCCGTGATGGCCTTCATCTTGGCCGGATGGCCCATCGACAATTCCTGGGCGTACGGCTTCAAGGTGTCGTAGATCCAGGCACTGAAGAGGGTGGCTTCCATCGCTCCTTGCCAGACTACTTGGCGCCGCTTCGCCCAGCGGCGCAACTCCATACGCTGCGCCTGCAGTGTGCCTTCTTCCACAATCTGGCCGTCTGCGGTCTTTACGCAATAAGCAATGGTTTTCTTGTGAACGTCGAATCCGATATAGTGAATAGCATTCATGGGGTTCTCCTAATTGAGATTTCTGAATCGGCTGCTGCGAACAGTCGATTTCAGCAGTGTAATCTCGGGGAGAACCCTTTCTCATGTCGCCTCTCTGATTGCCTATACATTCAAACAGACGGGGGCAAAACCGGGACAGGGGGCAAAACCGGGATAGGCAAAACCGGGACAAGGCAAAACCGGGACAGACGGAGCAACCACCATTGTGTCAGCGCGTAACAGGATATCAAGGTTGGGGCGGTGATTGCTCCGTCCGGAAGGTGTGAAGAAATTGACCTAGGCACCACAACAATCACTGTTACTAACATGTGAATGGCGATACGCTGCAGGCATGGGCACGTCACCACTTCCTCCTCGTCTGGCTTCGATTGACCGTTCTCAACTGGTCTTGCATACCGTTGACGTCGAGCGACTGATCGACGAGGACCACAGTGCGCGGTCAATCTGGCAGTTGGTAGCGCGATTGGAACTGAGTTTGTACCACGCCGAAATTGCGGCTGTGGAAGGGCACCCTGGCCGCGACCATACAGCGCCCCAGTTGTTAATCAGTCTGTGGCTATACGCCTACAGCCAAGGGATTAGCTCAGCACGTGAGATTGCACGCCGATGTGCGTTCGAGCCCGGCTTCGAGTGGCTTTGCGGGTTGCAGCCGATCAGTCATCGGACTCTATCTGGGTTCCGGTCTAATTACAAGGAAGCGCTCGACAATGTGTTTGTACAGGTGGTGGGCATGTTGAGTGCCGAGGGGCTGATCACCATGGAACGGGTGACGCTGGACGGCACCAAGATCAAAGCCAATGCTAGCGGCAACACATTTCGACGCAAAGAAAAGATCGAAGCGCACCTGGCTCTGGCGCGGGAGCAAGTACAGAAGATGAACGAACAGGCGGCAGAGGAAGAGAAAGTGGCTAAGCGCCGAGCCGCTGCGAAACGCCGCGCAGCACGGCAGCGGACCAGCCGCTTGGAGGCAGCACTTCGTGAAGTCGAGCGACTGCAGGAGAACAAGAAGTGTGACCGCGATCGCTTCGTAGCCAGAGCATCCAGCACTGACTCCGAGGCCCATGTGATGAGAAACGGTGAGGGCGGCACCGTACCCAGCTATAACGTGCAGTTAGTAACCGACACCACCCACGGGTTGGTGGTCAATGTGGAGGCAACCACAGACGCCATCGATTATCGTCAACTGCAACCGGCTCTTGATCGCTGCCAACAGACCTTGGGACGTCGACCGAAACAGATAGTGGCCGATGGTGACTATACCAACCATGCGTCGGTGCAAGCCGCTGCCGCCTGTGGAGTCGACTTCTATGGTTCCTGGCAAGATAGCTGGAAGCCAACGGAGTGCGACGCACAAGGCCGTAGCGGCGCCTTCATCGGGAGTGCGTTTTCCTACGATCCGGAACACGATGTCTATCTCTGCCCCGCCGGACAACGACTCACTCACCATGCCATCTTGAATCGAGAACATGGGGTGCGCACGCACGTGTACAAAGCGCCCAAGGCAGCTTGCCGCTGCTGTGCATACCGCAATCAATGCGCTTCTAAAAAAGCGCCACCTGACTGGCGGAGGTCCATCACGCGCCTCGAGGAGCCCGCTGAGACGATTGCCTTCAAGGCTAAGATGGACACCGAAGCAGCAAAGCGAATCTACGGTCAACGGTCGCAGATCGCCGAGTTCCCGCATGCCTGGATCAAGGAACGTTGTGGACTCCGGCAATTTCGATGCCGAGGAAAACAGAAGACATCGATGGAAGCTACTTGGGCTTGCCTCAGTTACAACCTCATCCGCTGGTTCAGCATACGGCGCAAGGTCGCTGCCGAAGTGGCAAAGGCCGCCTAAGCGGCTCCCTCTGGGCGATCTGGAAGCCGATCACTCAAGCATGACGCTGTTTTGCCTTTGCAAGGTCCATACACGGTGTTTACCGCCGCATTCCGTCCTGCCCGCAAGAACTGATCCCAAAGGGATACCAGACAAACGTGGCACATTTCGGTGCAGAAGGATTGCTCCCGCACGGCCAGATCGAATTCTTCACACGTTCACGTCCCCAAGTTTCCCGGGAAGTCGAATCTCCGCAGAATCGTAGCGTTCGGTTGATCTCCACGACGTCACCTCCGGATGCCTTGAGCGTCGCGGCAATCTGCTGCATGAAGGCTTTTATGTTTCCGGGGGGTTCCATCAACGCGATGCCCACGCAAATCCCATCCGATCCTGAGCGCGAAATGATGGTGGTTAGTTCGTCTGTCCCTTCAATGCCATTGTTTTGAGCGCGAAGCGCTGGGGGTTAGTTCGTCTGTCCCGAATCCCCCTCGAATCCCCCTGTCCCGAATCCCCCCTGTCCCGAATCCCCCCGAATCCCCCGAATCCCTTTGTCCCGAATCCCTTTGGGACGGAGTCGTGCTCACCAGCCGAAGTTACGCGAGCCTACTGCGGTACGCGGATAAAGCCCACCGGGGGTCCGCCGCCCGCATGGTAATGATAGAAGCCGGCGATCGCGCCTCCGTCGTTGATGCTGGTCGTGGTGGTCTGATTGCCCTCCGGCGGATCGAAGGAGGTGATGGTTCCGTAAGGGTTGCGTACAAAACCGTGCTGGACCCCAGCCGCGTCCGTGTAGGAGCCCGTGATGTCCCCAGCCTGGTCGAGGCTGATTGAATGCGGATCCGTGTTAGACAACCCGTGAAGGGACGTCACCATCTTCCCCGGAGGCTGAAACAAGGTAGCGGCGCCATCGGTCGACAAGACAAAGCCGCCCGTGTTCAATGTGGTGCAGTCAATGTAGTTCAGGTACCAGCCCGCGATCACGCCCGCGGCATTGATGCCCTCGGGAATGGTGTCTGATCCGCATTCTTGTTCGGAGAGCAGAGGCTGAGCAGGAATGGTTAAAAAGTCCGTATAACCGTCGGGGTGCAGCACAAAGCCCGTATAGGGACCTACGCCGCCGAAAGTAAAACCGACCACGGACCCAGCCCAATTGATAGCAGTCGCCCAAGTCGCTCTGTCAAACGAGATGCCTGCAGCGTACACTCCCGCGGCTGACCGGGTAAAAGCGGCAGGACGAGCGAAGAAGGGATAATTTCCCGCAATATCGTCGAAATCGTTGATGCTTACGGGCTGTGCTTCAGGAGGGAATGCTTCCATCGGGGACGTACTGATGACTTGGGGGGGGGCGAATTGGATGACGCGCCCGTCAGCGTACCGGAGAAAGCCTTGCGGTTGATTTCCCGTGAAATCATAGGGGGGTTGCGGAGGTGTCGCCGCCAGCTCGTAGAAGCCGGTGATATCCCCACGGGCATTGATGCTCTCCGGTTCAATCCAAACCACTCCCGCAACATCCACATCGAAGGTGGTGATGGTTCCGTCCGCGTCGCGCACAAAGCCGCGCGTCTGCGTGGGTGTGACATAGTAGTAGCCGGTGACGGTCATAGAGTTGTTAATGCTCATCGGATAGGTGCCAAGGGCGCCGGGCACCTGGAAGGAAACGTAGGTAGCTTCGCCATTGATGCCGTCTGCGTGGGCGGAGCAAGTGAGCGGGCCGAGAACACACAAGGCAGCAATAAAACGCGAAATCATCATGAGGGAATCCTTACCGATAGAGTCGATGGGCGCGATTCTGCCATGCTGGTTTCACAGCTCGGTAAATGTGAAGGCCGAAGAAGAAGCACCCTCTGTCCCTCATCGTCGAGCCGGTGAAAATGCGTGAGGCTCGGTCCGCGCCGTGATGTTCACTCTTCCCGAATTGAAACATCAGGGATCGAGCACCATCGTGCCCGGAATCAAAGCGCTACTTGCACTCGGAGGTGGGTGTCCCGCGCTTGGTAGACCTCTCCCCTCCCGCCCCTCGCCCAGCTTCTCGAGTACTTCGTAGTGCGAAATGGTCCGTCCGACCATGGGGCGCCACCGGATGGGCACAGCGGACTTCGTAATCGAGCTGGAACGCCGGCTCGGCCGGCCGATTGCCCGCCGGGCTCCAGGGCGGAAGGCCGCAGCGACCGCGCAGGGCGAGCAGCTGAAGTTGCTGCAATAGGTTATACCTAACCCTTCGTCCTTAGCGCAGCGGTTCCCAGCCGGATTTTAGAAATTCGTGGCCAGGACGGTAATGATCCTAAAAGAAGCTCCCAACCGCGAAGAAAGCATTGACGCGTTGTTTCTCTAGGGAAGTGAGCCGGTGGCAAATCCCCGCACGCCACCCGGTATTAGGAGCGCTCTTCGAGAACCGGCCAAGTTTGCTCATTACAATCAACAACTTAGCCATCTTTGAATCATCCACCTTTAGCGCTGGTCTCCGCTCGAACCGAGTTCCGGACAAAGGTGTCGAGCTGGCATGCACAGCTTTCTGCGATAAGGTTAGGAAGTGAGCGGGGACAGCGCCTCTACCTCTTTGGGCTCTACCAACTCGTCGCTTGCTCAACTGGCGCAGCGCCTTGGCGTGCAGTGGAACTAACTGGCGGCGGCCTCCGCCCGAACACGACAGAAGAAGAGCGAACTGTCGCGAGCTCTGGCAGGGCTTGATTCCGCCGATACCAGTATTGTGGCTTTTGGTTCTCTGGCCCGGAACGAATTCACTCAGGGCAGCGATATCGACTGGACACTGCTGATCGATGGGCAAGTCGCGTCAGATCACTTGGCCATCGCAAACAAAATTCGGGACGAGATTGCAAAACTTGAAGGATGAAATTCGTGGCCAGACGGAAATGATCCTAAAGGAATTTCCCCATCCGCGGACCTAAGGAAAGCTAGATTCTGCGACAGGAATCCCTATCTCCCATTCCACCTGCTCTTTCAATCCGACAGGACCACCGCCCGTATAGGAGACATCTTCGATATAAGTGTTCTGGAGCGTCAGAACACTTATAATTGTCGTGACCGGGGCACGTATGGAAACTTTCATGGAACGGCTAACCACCAGCAAAGCGGCGGTCGCTGCCGGCGTATCGGTCCCACAAATTCACAGAATCATCGACGAGAAAATACTGCCCGAGGATCTCTACAGCACAACGCAAATGCGTACCTTTCGGACCGAGGCTTGCCTTCTCATCGCTTTCTATTTCGAGACGGCAGACTCGCTCACGGCGCAGGCTCGGCTGCGGACAATCAGAAACGCGATGGAGCACTGCTCCACCTGGGAGCAGTGGAGGACTTGTCACATTGACGATCACTCCCTGACCGTTCACTTCGGCGGTATTTGGAAGGCCGTGGATGAGCGCCTTCGGCAACTAACAAAGGCTCGTAAAATGGTGATAGAAGATCCAGAAATTCTGAGCGGAACGCCTGTCATCAACGGCACCCGAATCCCGGTTTATGACATTGCAGCCTTGTTCGATTCAGGAACCACGGCGGAGCGAATACTCAAGTCCTATCCAAGCCTGAAGGAATCGCAGATCGAACTCGCCTCTCTCTACGCTAGAGCAGTCCCTCCCAGGGGCAGGCCGAAGCGCGCCGTCCACGCGGATAGCGTCAACGTAACAATTACCAAAAAAAGACTGCGCAACTCCTCCATAGGAGGATGAATGCGTGGTCAAATTCCTGATCGACGAGTGTCTGAGCCTGGATCTTGTAGACCTGGCCCGGGACCGTGGTTTCACGCAAAGCTCCCACGTTGTATGGCTGGCAAAGCAGGATGGAAAGACTGGCAGTTGAAACCCTTCATCCTCGATGGAGATTGGACTTTCGTCACGCGAGATAGTGTAGATTTTCGCGGTCCGGCGGAAAGCCCCGGGATCAAAGGCCAGTACGCAGATGTGTCCATCCATGCCGGACTGGTCTGTATGAATGGTCCGGCTGCAATGAACCTGGAACTTCAATGCGAACTGTTCTCGGCTGCTCTAGATGAGATCGGAAACGTCGATCAGCTTGTGAACGAAGTCATCGAAGTGGACCTGGAGACACCAGAGGCAGAGATCACGATCCGTCGATACACACTTCCGGACTGAAGGCGGAACGATGATGCCAGATTCTCAAACATGGCGGATACGGGCCATTCGCCATGTTTTCTCCAGCACCCGGCCAGAGCGTTTCCATCAGACCCATGAGTGCCCGCATCCTCTAGAATCAACAGCGTGAGTGATCACACATCCGTTCAAAAGGCGCCCGTGGCGAGAGACCGTGCCGCCTGGAACGCAAGCCTGCCCGCTCGAATCGCAGAGACCTGTACTCGATGGAAATTGAAGTCCGGCACCATCCCCTTGCACGAGGCTCCGACTGCGTCGTGGGTAGGCTCCGTGCTCTGGAACAACATGCCTGCGGTGCTCAAAATTCCATTCCCGCACTTTGAAGGTCAAGACGAAGCGCTTGGTCTCAAGTTCTGGAACGGCGAACCGGCCGTGAAGTTGCTCGCCCTCGATGAAGCGAGCGCGGCCATGCTGCTTGAACATTGTCTGCCCGGAAACGTTTTGCGGCAGCAGGCGGAAGAGGTGCAGGACGAAGTGATCGCTTACCTGTTGAAGCAGCTGTGGCACCGATCCGCGGACCGCACTGACCTGTCCGCATTCCGCACGTTGGCCGCCATGTTTGCAGCGTGGCGAGAAGAAGCCTCGCTGACTACGGATCGGAGCGTCGATATGGGCCTGCAGGCGGAAGGCTACGAGGTCCTCCAGACCTTGGCGAAGCCATCGCAGTCGGACGTTCTACTCGCGACCGACCTTCATGCCGGGAATGTGCTGCGACATGGCGACGCCTGGCGGATTATCGATCCAAAGCCATTCGTAGGGGAGCGTAGCTACGATTTGGTGCAGCATATGCTGAATTGCCGCGAACGTCTCGCCTCCGATCCAGTCGGGTTGACTCGCCGTCTTTCAGACCTCGCGGAGGTTGATGGCGAGCGTCTCCGGCTGTTTCTCTTTGGTCGGCTTGCGACGATGGCAGGAGGGTGGTTCCGCCGTGAAGAACGATCCACAGCGATTAGGAAGCTTGCACCTTGACCGCGATTCAGCAATTTGAACGACGCTTGGAAGAAGTAGTTGTCCGGGAAAGATCTGGCGAAAGGATACCCATCCCTTCGTCCTTGGCGCAGCAGTTCCCAGCCCGCACAGGGACGCTGTGACGCTGTAACATGGAGCGCGTCCTCGTTTCTGTAGACAAGCTGGTAGCGGCTCTTATCAACCAGGGATGTCCCCGGGGCTTCCAGCAATAGACCGCTACCTATCGAACTACGTTGAAGGAATGGCGGCGTTTGGCGCCGAAGCGAAATACAGAGAAATGTTCGTCTAACGAAGCAACATGATCGATGCCGAGCCGCCGCATCACCGCAAAGCTGGTGCGATCCACAATCGAGAAATCCTGATCACGCCAGGAATTCCCGATTTCCCAGGCAATCTCCAAGTCTGCCAAACCAACAACCTCGATGATCGCCACCCCGGCTCTCAGACCATCCCAAAATCGCTCTGCGGCGTTGCGTTGCAGTTTGTGATGAAGTAACGTCCACGTCTCAACCAGGACGTGATCGGAAGTAACCAACGACCCGCCAGATTTGAGAATCACTTTGGCGCGAGCATTGTTGCGGTCCGACGAATCTGCCGCGGCGTACCAGATCGACGTGTCAACAAACAATGTCATAGGTATGGGACAAATCAGCGACGCTGAGTCTTTTTTCGTCTCGAGTGAAACGCCTCAGCGATCATGGAATCTTTATCCGCTGCGATATCTGCCCCGCCGGAATTGCCGAGATCGAAAATGCGATCCACCTCGATCGCGGTTTTAGGACGAGCAAGATCGCGTGCCACAAGACGGCGAACGTATTCCGCTAGAGATACACCGAGTTCGCTTGCTCTCTGCCGCGCACGTCGCTGTACTTCGCTTTCGAGTGTAATCTGCGTTCGTGACATCATGATGGCTCCATCATACCAACACGGACTCCTCTCCCTAAAATGACCCCCAATCGGCGCAGTTGAAGCTGCCGCACGCGTCGTCCCAGAACGGCAGAGATCACGATCCGCCGATACACACTTCCGGACTGAAGGCGGACAGGTCGGTGGGGGGTTCGCCCGGCGCAGACAAGCGCGCGAAGCCAGGGAAAGATCTGGCGACAGGATGGTGTGGACCCCAAATTTGAGGCACTAAGAAACAGGGACAAACTGCAGCGAACGGAGGTTCGGATCGCAGCCCGTGTTTTCAAGGTGGAGTTCCGCATTACGGTAGCGCAACGGATCGTAAATGGAGGGAGTATGTCTTCGCTGAGCAGTCAGTACAAGATCAAGCGCAGCGTTCTTTATCGCTGGCGAGATGCGTATCGTGAAAAGGGGAAGGCTGGTTTCGACCAGCCCAGGGGGCCCCGGCCGGGCGCGAAACGGCTGACTTGGCATCCCGGGAGATTGCTTGAGGGATGCCTCAAGCATTCCACCTGACTTGATTGGAGTATTACTTGTGAATCGATCTAGACTTGGCGGCCTTCGAATTCCTTAGCCAGCTCCTGAACCGTGAGCCCCTGGAGCCACTGATGGCGGTCGCGTGTGTAATCGCCAGTCCCGGCCCGGTAGACGCGCAGAAAGCGCGCCAGGCCGTACACGCCCAATTCGCGATGGATAATGTCCAGGGCGTGCCGCTCGAACTGCTCATCCGTCATCTGTTCCAAAGGAATCACCGCCGCCTCTCCTGCACCCAGTTTACCGGATTCAGTACCCGAATCGTTGGTTTTCCCAGACGGCGCCCCACCCGCTTAACGAGTTCCCCTACCACTTATCCTCATCTTTTTTTCTAACTGCTCTGGACGCCCAAACGGATCCGTATTAGGTTCCCAACTAAGAGCCTCCAACTTACTCGAGCCTCTTCCCCCAATGGAACCCAATGACCCGCAAGATGCGGAACGGAGAAGTGCGCTCAAAAATGAAAAAGCACCCAACCATCGAATCGCCACACAGCTCCATCGCAGACCGGCCCTATTCACTAACGGAGGCCCCGGATGACCATCTTTAGACCGCGCATCGGCAATTCGACCTTCCTCGGCCCCTTCAACCCACATGCCGAGATCCCGCCCGCTGCCGAGCAGCCCTCCAATGCCATGGCGGACGCCGGCCCCAGCCCACAGCAGCCCGAGCCCTTACCGGCCATCCGTCCGCCCGCGCCAGCCGAGCCCGGCGCTGCCGCCGATCGCCACGCCGACCTCGTCTGCCTTGCGGACATCGAACCCCGCCCCATCGATTGGCTGTGGCCAGACCGGCTGGCCTGTGGAACCCTGGCCATGCTCTCCGGCGATCCCGGCTCAGGAAAAACCTGGGTCGCCCTGGCCATAGCAGCCGCGCTCAGTCGTGGCCGGGTCCCCTCCACCAACCACACCCTCCAACCCTGCACCGTCCTCTACGCCTCCGCCGCCAATGGAGCGGCCGAGCTCATCCGCCCCCGCTTTGCCCAGCTCGACGGCGATCCCGCGCGCCTCATCTTATTGCGCGGAGTCCTCACCGCCTCCGCCCAACCCGCCTCTCTGAGCCTCCGCGACACACCCATGCTCGAAGACGCTCTCCACAGAACCCAGGCCCGCCTGCTCATCATCGACCCCTTGCACAGCTACCTGTGGGCATTCGATCGCCACCGTGCCAACGATTCCGCCCGCGCCTTCGACAGCCTCGCTCGTCTGGCGGAAAAGCATCGCTGCTGTATCCTCCTCGTCCGCCATCTCCGCAAGCGCGGCCGCGGACTTACCGCGATCGAGCTCTCCGCCGCAGTCCGCACGGAATTCATCGCCGGCAGCAGTCCCGATGCGCCCACCCGGCCTGCGCTGGTGCAGGTGAAATCCAACTTAGGCTGCCTCGCGGGTTCGCTTGGCTATCTCATCGACCACACCGGCGCCTTCTCCTGGACCGGACCCAGTGCGCTCACCCCGGAAGAAGTCATGATGGACCGGCCCATCGACGCTGGTCTCCCCAAACGCAAGCGCGCAGCCGAATGGCTGCGTCAATACCTGCTCGAGGGTGAGCGATCGCAATACAACATCGAATTTGCCGCCCAACAGGACGGAGTCTGCATGACCACCTTGCGCCGCGCCAAGTTCGATCTGGGCGTCGTGAGCTCCAAGGAAAGCTTCACCGGCGCCTGGTTTTGGGCCTTGCCGGGAAACGAATCGGCGGCAGTGGTTCCCTAGACAACTATGGGGGCGGAAAAAAATTAAATTTGACCATCTTGGCAAAACAAAGGACTTAGCCGCCGCCACAACTAAAACAATGACTGAAACCACAATGGAAACAATGACAGGAACATAGCATTCCTGAAAACCAACACCACCCAGGCCGGACCACCCTGGCACGCCCCAAGGGGCGGACAGACTGATCTTTCTCAACCCAAGCACTACTCCACCGCCTCGTGCACCGAGGCTGGCGATGGGGGATGAATCTCATCCCCCAACCGGCATGGCATCGATCGCGAGCGCGACTCGAGAGGGATGGCCTGATGCGGGACGAAATAAGCCCGAGTATGATCGCTACCCCGGACCGCTCGCCGTTTAGCATGGAGATGCGCGGCTCGCCCAAAACAAGAAGACAAACGCGCCGGGGAAGGAAAGGGAACTACACATGCCGGAGGGAAATGAGATACACCGCTGGGCCAAACTGCATACCGCGACCTTTGTGGGCAAGACCATCTGCGTGGAATCGCCCAATGGCCGCTTTGCCGGCACCGCTTTGCTCAGTGGCCGCAAGCTCAAATCGGTAATCGCCCACGGCAAGCACCTGGCCTACGACTTTGGCCGCGATCGCAAGCTGCACCTCCACCTTGGCCGCTTCGGCGACTTCACCGAAGGCAAGATGCCCTTTCCCGAAGTGAAGGGTGTGCTGCGCATGCGTTGGTCCACCGCGACCGACTGGCTGGAGTTGCGCGGGGCCACCGACGTTTCCGTCTATTCCGATGCCCAGTGGCAAGCGGTCCGAGACCGGCTGGGCGCCGATCCGCTCGCGCCTAACGCCGACCCCGCCCCGGGCATCGCCTACATACGCAAGGCCAACACGGCCATCGCCGCTCTCCTGATGGACCAAACTGTGTTCGCCGGGATCGGTAACATCTATCGTGCCGAATTGCTCTACCGCGCCCGGCAGAACCCGTTTGCACGGGGCAAGGATGTTCCCGAAAAAACTCTGAAAGCCATCTGGCAGGATGCGGTGACGCTGATGCCCGACGGCATGGTGGACCGGCGCATCGTAACCACTCGGGCTAAAGACCGGCCCCACCCAAAAGGCAAAGCACAGCGCGAGGAGGTCCACTACGTCTACCACCGGCATGGCCAGCCCTGCTTCGTCTGCGGCACCACCATCCAACGAATAGACCTGGCCGGCCGCACTCTCTACTGGTGCCCAACCTGCCAACCAGGCGAAGCCCCGGCCCCTCGCAAACGGAAGGCGCCCCGCCCAGTGTAAGAGGCACACGAAATGTAGAGGAACGCGGATTGTCCATCCGCAGAAACCTACGGTCCGTGGGGAAAGGCAGCAGAGGGCCGCACCAGCAGAATCGTCGCGATCGTGCCGGTTGATCTCGCCTTTGCCCGGTTGAAGTCCGCTCGTGTCATCAGCACAGCAGGCGCGATCCGCGCGCGATACCACGACACTCCACGTAGAGTTCTCTTCAATGCTTCCTCCGTTCACCTTTCACAGAATGCTCGCGTACTGCGAGTGAAAGAGAAAGTAATTGCGATAGTTTCCGTGCGCCAGAGTACCAACGGGGGAGCACAGGGGATTAGATAGCGAAGGCATGCCCGGTTGCACCCGCTGCTGTGCGTTTAAGGCCGTTCGCGGCATTACCTCCGGCATGGGCCAGCTTCTGACCTGTTAGTATTCCCATCACCATAAAAACCAAGGACACACCGGGCCTCTTTAGGAACTCCTTATGACGACCAGGCCCATCGCTCTTTCGCGTCCGCACTCCACGCCGGTCCACTTCCTGCGCCAATACTTCTACTTCTGCATGTCGCTGCTCATCGCTGTCGTGGTGGTCTACGGCTTCAGCCACACCATTGGGCGCAATCTTCTGCACCCCTCGCCGATACCGCCCTTCATCCTCACCATCCACGCCATCGTTTTTCCGGGCTGGGTGCTCTTCTTCATCCTTCAAACATCCTTGGTGCGTTCGCGCAATGTGCGCCTGCATCGCACCCTCGGCTGGTTCGGGGTTGCACTCGCGGTCGGCGTCCTCGTCATCGGCTACCTGACCGCGACCGGCATGGACCGGTTCCTCTTGCAGCGCTTCCACGGTGCTGAAATACCAGCGTTCCTCATCATCCAGTTGATGGACCTCTCCTGCTTCGCCGTTCCGTTTGCGCTCGCGGTTTACTGGCGCCGGCGGCCCGAGTTCCATCGCCGGCTCATGCTGATTGCCTCCTGCGGTCTCACGGATGCGGCTTTTGGCCGCTTTCCTCTACTGCCGCTCGCTTTCTCCCCCGCGGGCGTCGACGCTCTGGTCTTTCTCGGCATCCTGCGCGACCTCATCGTCGACCGCCGGATCCACAAGGTGTATCTCTACGCCTTTCCCTTGCTCATCGTGGTCCAGATCTTCTGCGTGCAAACCTATCTCCACGCCTTGCCGTGGTGGGTGCACATTGGCAAGGCCCTCCTGGGCCAGGCAGGATCCTGAGATCCGTAAATAAAACGGAGCAGCCGTGATTGCACAGGAAAAGAGCCGGCGCCGCATTCCACCCTGCTCCGTGTACGCTTGATGGTATGGGGGCCCCTCTCCGACTGCGCGGAGCCAAGTACCTGCCGGTGATGTGCCTGGCACTCTGCGCCATGAGCCTACCCGCGCAGTCAGGCACCTACGCAAGCTCGGCAGAGTACCAGGGAATGCTCGAAGAACTGCATGCACCTGCGCCCTCCCCGATCTTCCTCGCTACGGGAACAAGGCCGCTCCCTGAGCAGGACATGAAAGTAAAGGTGCATGACAGCCACGGCCGCCTGGAGCTCAGAACGCAATCGCTGCAGATCACGATTGACCGCCCAGCTGCCACGCTCACCATGCTCAATCTCGAAACTCGTGCTTCCTGGGTCGCCTCCTTTGCAGAGCAAGCCACGGCCACACCAACGCCGGTCGCCACTGCCACCGCCCCTCCTGCCTTCACCAACCTCACCCGGCAGCAAAACAGCTGGTCCTTCTCTATCGCATCGCCAGCCGGGGACACGACCGTCACCCTCGAACTGCTGCACGCAGGCATGGCCACACTTTCGATTGCGCGCCCCGCCTCGGCACCCGCACCCACACCCTCAGCTCTCACCATTCATATTGCCGGCACCGACCCCTGCTTCGGTCTCGGCGAACGCTTTCACCAGGCAGGCCTTTCCAATACCCACTTCGACGTCCGTCCCGCCGACCGCTCCGGGGAACCCGGCCATAACTGGAGCTACGTAGCCATCCCCCTGGTCTACACCCCTACCGGCCTCGGCCTCTATGCCGACACAGTGTTTGATACAAAGTTCAATTTCAACGACGCCGGCTCAGCCTTCGATCTCCGCGTCGCCGACACCCCTGTGAGCTTCTACTTCCTCTCTGCCCCCAATCCCAAGGCCATCCTGGAGCAATACACCGGGCTCACCGGCCGCCCCGAAAATCCGCCCCTATGGACCTTCGGGCCCTGGATCACCGCACTCCAGGGAAAAGATGCGGTGCTCGAGGAGGCCCGGAGAATCAGGAGCGAAGGCATTCCCGCCAGCGCCCTGTGGGTTTTCGACGAGCTCGATGAGCCCGACAACCTGGGCTGGCCCTTCTGGTTCTCCAGCTACTACGGCGACCCGCGCGCCTTCAACGACACGCTCCACGACCTGGGCTACAAGGTCCTCGGCTACGTGCATCCTTATCTACGCGAGCGCATGCTGCCCTATCCCACGCTAAGCCCCACCTGGCAGAGAGGAGTAGCCGAAAAACTCATGGTCACCGGCATCGACGGCCTTCCCCACGGTCCCATGTTTGAGCCGGTGCGCACCGGTAATCTGGACTTTACCAATCCCCGCACCGTCGACTGGTGGCAAGAGATGCTCACCCATGCCGCGCGCGACCAGGCCTGGGACGGCTGGATGGAAGACTTCGGAGAGTACGTCGACGACGGCGATCACCTGGCCGCAGGCGACGGAGCCCGTCTCTCCGAAGTGTATCCGCTGCTGTATCACAAAATCACCACCCGCATCGTGCAAGCCATCAACCCCAACATCGTCTCCTTCTCCCGCTCCGGCTTCGTCGGCACCGAGCGATGGAGCCCTATGCTTTGGGGTGGCGACCAGCAACATAACTGGACCCGCGACCTCGGCCTCCCCTCCGTCGTCACCGCCGGCATTACCGCAGGAATGTCCGGTTACTCCACCTGGGGACCAGACATCATCAGCGACGGCTTCGACCGCGAACTATGGATGCGCTGGGCGGAATTCGGAGCCCTCACGCCGGTCATGCGGGATCACCCCTGGTCCAGACCCAAGTTCTCCGTAGACCTCTGGCACGATCCCGGAACCATCGCCCTCTTCCGCCGCTACGCCATCCTGCACACATCGCTCCTGCCCTACTTCGCCACCTACGCCGCAGAAGCCCACCGCACCGGCGTGCCCATCCTGCGCCACCTGGTGCTCGAGTACCCGGATGATCCTCGCGCTGCGACAGCCGAGTATCAATACCTGCTGGGCGAGAGCCTGCTGGTAGCCCCAGTGATCGAACAGGGAGCCGTCAACCGCAAGCTCTATCTACCAAAAGGGGACTGGGTGAACTACTGGACCGGAGACTACCTCAGCGGAGGCACGGACGTCACGGTGCCGGCCCCGCTCGAGCAGATCCCCATCTTGGTGCGAGCCGGTTCCATCCTCCCCTTCAAGCCCGAGAAGGAGGCCGCAACCCTGAACTGGAGCGACCCGAATCTGTTAGCCGGCCCCCTGGTCTGGAAAGCCTACCCAAGCAAATCCAGCAATACTTCCACCTTCACTCTGCCGGATGGCACCAGCGCAACCCTCCAAACCACCCCGGCCGGATTGCGCATCACAGGCACCTCGCCCACCGTTCGATCCTATGAAGTAGTAACTGCTATGGATACCGAACCAGCCGCCGTGCAACTCGACAACCAACCCCTGCCGCAGCAAGCCTGGCGCTACGACTCCGCGGCCCACCAGGTGCACGCGACGTTCACGGCCGCCGGCTTTACGCTGCTCATTCAGGGAAGCCCGTAAACATCCCCCCGCAATCTGAATTCTCAAGCCTGACCGAGACTCCTTCGGGCCTGCGCGATGGCCTGGTCGAATGCTCGCTCGAGCTTCAGGTTCACACCTCGGCACCCAGCCACTACTTTCTCGCTCCATATCAAATAGTCGAGACGCCGCTGCAGCGGCCAGTGTGCCGGAGGGCAGAACATAATGTCGCGAACATTGCAGATCTTGTCTGCGATCCTCACCTGTTTTGCGGGCAAGGAAGATCCTCTTGCGTATTCGATCTGAAGGCGCTTCCGTTCGGCCTTTTCGAGAGACTTGTCGTCTGTCAACTGGCGCACCAGGTCGGCCACTTCAGGGCCAAAATGTTGCTCCAGCTCGAAAAATGTCGTGTCAGTGTCCTCGACGGTATCGTGTAGGACAGCGCACAGTAACGTCGCCTCGTCCGATACATCTCCCTCCACCGCTAAGACGGTTGCGACCGCGATCGGGTGATTGATGTATGGGGATGCGTCAGCGTCCTTACGTCGCTGTCGGCGGTGCTTATCGGCTGCAAATGCGATTGCGCTAAGAAGGTGTGCTGGATTCAATGTCCACTGAGCCTCTACCCGGCACAGTACCATGTCTATCTCTGCGGGGTTCAGACGAGGCGTCCGCTACGAAAAGTCGGAGGGCGGCATGGGGCGAAGGCTCGGGGGACGCAGGCTTACATAGTGCCCGGTTTTGGCCTCATGCTGGAACTTTCGGGCCAGCGCTATGCGTGATGGGCTCATCTCCGTATAAGGGTTCACATAAGGCTCAAACGGTTTAAATGGAGGAAGTATTTCGCGGGCGCGCGCCAAGTCAGCCTCCGTGCCCCCGGCAACCATCTGCCTGATCGCGCGGCAGCCCTCCCGGGTTTCCTCGCTTGCGTTCAGCCAAAACTCGAGGCAGGCGCGCTCGTATTCCAGGAGGATCGCCGCGCACTCTTCACAGGTAGGATCGGTTGCCATCGCACCCATCATAAATAAAACTACGCCCGTATTGCTCTACTATGCGGCGCTTCTGCTCCCCACGAGCGCGTTTTTTGCCGGCCTCTCGCGTCTTTTCCATTCCGCGCCACCAAGAAGCGGCAGCAGAAACAAGTTGGCCAGGATATCAATCACCGTCCCCGCCACCACAACCAATCCAAACCGCTGCGTTGGGGGGAAATTCGAAAGGGCGAAGATCGCAAACCCGGCGGCAATGATCACATCGGAGAACACAATGCCTCGCCATTGTTCTCTGCGCCCGGCTACCCAGGCGCTCCAACCCTTCAGGCCGTCGCGTTGCGCGCGCCGCACGCCAAACACCAAGTGCACCATGGAATCAATCGCCATCCCAATGCATACATTCGTTGCCGGCGCAGAAATAATATCGACGGGGATGCGCAGCAGCCCAATCCCGCCCAGCATGCATAGGGGGACGAGGCTCAAACTGAAAATCATCGCCGCCGCTACGCGGAAGCTTCGTCCCACGATCCAGGCCACGCCGGCGAAAAACAGCATCAACCACAACAGCCCGGTCACCAGGCTCGAGCGCACCAGTTGGGCCAGCTGTCCCTGCAGTTCATAGACACCCCCGACCAGGACAAGGCGAAAGCCGTTGCGGCGCACAATCTTCCGCAGGTCTTGTACCACCTCCACCCGCGGTTTAACTCTTTTCTCTTCATCCATACGAAGGTAGAAGGCTGCCAGCCTGCGATCTTTGGTCACAAAGCTGCTGGCCACCCGCGCGTGCTTGGGCTCGTTCAGGATGTTGAGCAGATGGTTCCAACTGAAGAGAAACGCAAAAGCATGATGATGGGCCGCATCCATCAGGACCGGCAGCGAGAGTACTGTGCCTACTCCCTTGTAATCCTGGAGCGCGTCCTGCAGATCCCACATCTTTTCATATTCTTCTTTGGTATCCAGCTTGCCGCCGTCCGCGGCGCCAATCACCAGCGTCAGCGGATTCGAGCCGCCATTGCGGTCGATATACGCGAGCCCCTCCCGCGGCTGCATACCCTTCTTGAAGTAGTCCAGAAGGCTGGGATCGGTGTTCAACCGCGTCAGGCCAAAACTCAGGCCGGCGCCTAAGAGGACCGTAGCCAACGCCACCCAGACGAACGTCCCTTCCCAGAAAGGAGACTGGCTTTTTTCAGAGGCCTCTTTGGTCTGCGTGCCCCCCGCCCACGCCAGGAACGCCGGATACATAAGGTAAGCGCACCCCAGCGCCACCATCGTTCCCAGCACACCGCCGGAGCCGAGCTCGCGCAGAGGCTTGGCAGGCACGAACAACAAGCTGCCGAATCCCAGAGAAGCGCAGACCATCGACCAGAACGACGCCGGCAGCGTCATCCGCCAGGCTTTCGCTGCCAGGTCGCCCGCATCTTTTTTGCCCTGGCGGCCCAGCGTCTGCCAATTGAAAGTCATGTACACGAGGTGAGACAAGGCGATAACAAAGACAATCGTGCCCAGGTTCGCCGTCAGAATGCCGATCTTCTGCTTAAACAGCGACTGCACCAGCAGCGTCACCAGAACGGCGCTCGTGCACGTGGTCAGCATGCCCAGAGTGAGTTTTGCCGAGCGGAAGAGAACCCATACCCCGGCTCCGAAGAGCAGAAAGGAGGTGAGACTAAAGACCCGGAAATCATGCTGCAGACTGCGCCGGATCATTTCCGCCACGTACGGAGCGCCGGCAATCTGGATATGAAAATCTTTCTCGTCGAACTTGCTGGTGATGGCTTCGACGCGGGGGATGAGCTCTTGACTCCCGTCACCTTTTAGAAAAACGACCACATTGCTGGAGCGCCCATTGTCGGCAATCAGCAGCCGTTTCCAGAACGGACTCTTCTCCGCGTCCTCGAAATCTTTCGGTCCGTCCGCCAAGCTTTGCGCGCTGGTCACGGATGGGATGTTTTCGAGCTCCTGCGTCATCCGTCCCAGCCGCTCCAAGTAGCGCTCCGACGAGATGCTGGGTGCGGCCACGCTGATAATCAGTTGGCTACCGGAGGGAAAAAGCCGGTTAATCTTGGCGTCCTCTTGAAATTGAGGACTATTGGAAGAGAAGAAGAAGTTTGCCCCTACGTGCGGCTTCAAGTCTACAAACAGACCCACAAGGAGAAAAAGAAGGGCGGTGAGGGCCAACATCCACCAATGGCGCCCGGGAAGTTTACCTGTCAACAAAGTCATTCAGAATGCTCGCCCATCCAGAGGGCCGTTAGAACGCGCAAGGCCGCAATTCTGGGTTAGATGCACAAGCCTGGAGCGAAAACGGGAGCAGGTAAAAGCCGGTTTACGCTCGTCAAAGTTGGCATTCTGTGGCGTCCACGTGTCTAAGAACGCCTGAGTGCCACTTTTGCTATCCTAGTGGCACAGGAAAGCAAATGGACCACATAGAGCTTAAGAGTCGCGCTCGTATCGAGGGGAAGGGCCGGGTCGTGATCCCAGCGTCGTTCCGCTCTGCTCTTGGCCTGAAGGTGGGAGATGAAATCGACCTCCGCATTGAAGACAACGAGATCCGCATCTCCACGCTACAAAGCCGCCTTACAAAGTCCCGCGAGCGCCTTAGGAAATTTGTCAAACCGGGGCGCCGGCTGTCCGATGAACTGATTGCTGAGCGACGCCGGGCAGCCATGAATGAATAAGGTTGTGCTCGACGCCTCCGCCATTCTTGCCTTGCTCAACGACGAGCCAGGCGCGGAGAAAATTACGCCGGAGCTGCTGAGCCGTGCAACCACCAGCGCAGTCAACCTGGCGGAAGTGCAGACATTCCTCGTCCGGGAAGGCGGAGATCCTGACGAATCCTGGGCACTTGCTGTGGATCCAATTCCCGACGTGGAGCCGTTTACCGCTGAACAGGCCAGGATTGCGGGCACACTTATCCAAAAGACAAGGTCTCTCGGTCTCTCCTTAGGGGACAGAGCATGCTTGGCGCTGGCTATCGCTCTGGACGCGCCTGTTTATACGACCGACCAGCTATGGAAAAAACTCAAATTGGGCATCGCCGTTCACGTTCTCCGATAAGCTCGACATAGCGCCTCAGAATCACTACCTTGGTAGACAATTCACGTCGCGAGGATTGCCATGGCGCCCATCACCGAAGCTCCCGCCGTCAACCCCACCTGCAAGCTTGTCCGCGCGGGTGCAGCCTTCCAGGGCAAACAGGGGCTTATGTATGCCCCTGCCATCTCCGCGGAAACGGTTGGCTCGCGGGCCATCCACATGCAACTGCTCACCATACCGCCTGGAGGCCGGGCCAAGGCCCACAAACACGCCTCCCACGAGAGCGCGATCTACATGCTGAGCGGCGCAGGCGCGATGTGGTACGGCCATCAACTCGAGCACCATGTCTTGCTTGGCCCCGCGGACTTTCTCTACATCCCGGCTGACATGCCCCACCTGCCCTACAACCCGAGCAGCACGGAAAACGCGGTTGCGGTCATCGCCCGCACCGATCCCAATGAGCAGGAGAGCGTCGTCCTGCTGCCCCACCTCGACGAGCTTCATCCCGCGGGCTAAAGCCAGACCTTGCTTTTCTGAGCCGGAAACAAGAAGCGCAACATCGGGTCGACGCGTTCGGCCCAGGCGGACTCTGTATGCTCCCCACCCTCCGCTTTGAAGTAGGCCAGGTCTTTGCCGAGCTGCCAGCCTTTGTTGATCAGCGCATCGCGCAACGCCCGCGCATCGGGCACGGCGCGCGTTGATTCCTTGGTACCCATGTCCAGCCAGATGCGCAGCGCGGGTTTTTCAGCGAGGGCCGCAACCGTCTTGAGGATCGTCCGATTGCGCCACCAGACCGAGGGCGACATCACGGCCAGCCTGGAGAATACGGTTGGATAGCGCAGGCCCAGGTACAGGGTGACCAAGCCGCCCAGCGAGGAGCCTCCCATTCCGCAGTGCTCCGCTTCGGGTAGGGTGCGGTAGCGCGCCTCGATGAAGGGCTTCAGCTCCTCGACCAGCATGCGGCCATAGGCATCTGCATGACCGCCGCCGAGACGCTTGTCTTCGACCGGCGTGTACTCATCTACTCGTTTGACTCCCGCGTTGTAGATGCCCACGATGATCAGCGGCTCGATTGCTCCGGCCTCTGTCAGCGCATCCGCGGTTTCCCCCATGCGCCAATACTTTCCCTTGATGAACGAGGTTTCGGGATCAAAGAGGTTTTGCCCATCCTGCATGTACAAAACAGGGAACCGGCGTTCCCCTTCGGCCTCGTAGATGGGCGGAAGATAGACCAGCAGGTCGTGGTGCTCCTCGACTAGCCGCGAAACGAAATCTTCGTGCTTGTGCAGCCGCGGGGGCGGAGCTTGGTCTTTGGCTATGGCTTCGCACACCGTGGTGCTTTAGCATAGCAAAACCAAATTCTCAGGAGCGATGCTTGCAGCGCGAATACTATCGCTGGTGGTCAAAAGATCTGAGCCGCGACATGGAACTGCTGTGCTTCGGCCATGCGGGAACCAAAGTGCTGGTCTTCCCAACCTCCAACGGCCGATTCTTTGAGTACGAGAACAACGGCATGGTTGGGGCTGTGGCCGACCGCATCGACAGCGGCCAGTTGCAGCTGTACTGCGTGGACAGCGTGGATGGCGAGAGCTGGTACAACAAGCAGGCTCACCCCTATTGGCGGGTGCAACGGCACATGCAATATGAACGCTACATCGTGAACGATGTGCTCGCCCTGATGAGCGAGAAGAACCAGACGCCGCGGCTGATTGCCACGGGTTGCAGCTTCGGCGCCTATCACGCCGCGAACCTCGGCTTCCGTCATCCCGATAAGGTCACTGGCATCGTTACCATGGGCGGCGCCTTTGACATGAAGGACTTCGTCGACGGTTGGTACGGCGACGACCTCTACTTCAACAATCCTCCCGACTACCTCGCCAACTGCAACGACCCCTGGAAGTACAACCATATCCGGACGGTGCTCGCTACCGGCGAGTGGGACTTTTGCTGGGAGAAGAACGAAAGCTTCGCCGCCGTGCTGCGCAACAAGGGCATACGGCATGAGCTATATGTCTGGGCCGATCACAGCTTCCATGATTGGCCCTTTTGGCAGCCCATGGCGAGAATCTACCTGGACTAGAAGCAATCTACTTATCGCGGGTTCTAAGCTGAACCGAGCAGCTCTTGGCAAATGGATTGGCCAGGAAGGTTCCAAAGATTCCAGAGACAATCACTGTTCCATCTGCCGAATTGAAATGCGCAGAACGGAATTCTCCGTCGGGAATCTCATTGAGCCTTCTCCAGGTCTGCCCACGATCACTGCTGGTGTATACGCCGGTAAGCGACGTGACCACTTCTCGATTTGGTCTTGCCGGATCGACCCAAATCCCGAAGGCACGAATGTTAGGGCCGGCCTCATCTTCATCTCTGTGCAAGAGAAAGCTGGCATGGATCACGCGTTCTACCGCATCCGCGCTCACGGGGTTGTAAACACCCCAACAGGCTGCCAAATGGGGGCCCCCCACGGTGCTGATTCCCTGGATCGCTGAATCAGGACCCACTCCATCGATTTGCGTCCACTGCCGTGCGTGGGTTTTGAGGCGGTAAGCCTGATCGCCGGTACCTACATAGACGGAACCTGCGCCGAATTCCATGGAGAGAATATCCATATCGGTTGGCAACTGCGGCAGAGGCTTATCTACGATCCATGAGCCATTTCTCCCTTTGCGGTAGGTAAAGATTTGCGGTTCCAGGTCGAAGTAGCCATAACCGACGATCATATGTTTTCCGTCGGGGGTGATCTTCACCACGCCTGCCGTTACCGGGTCTCCTTTCTTCTTGGGAATGGTCACCTCCGGATCGGGTTCAGGAACGCGGGGACCCGGAATCGCTCTCACCACGGGCTCTGATTTGCCTGGCCGAGGCAAAACCTGAAAGGCTCCAAGTTGCGTCGTGATCACAAACTCACGTCCACCGGGAACCACGCCTAAGCCGTTACGCTCGCCCTCACCGATGTCGGCATCGAAGTATCTGGAATCCACGCGGGCCACGACCGTCCATGTCTTTCCACTATCGGCCGTTTTCGATATGTACATCGCCCGATCCTGGGCGGGAACCTTGCTGCTCAGGTCTGCGGTTAGACCCCACACAATATTGGCATTCCTGGCCTTGGGACCGGGATCCTCGGCCATAGCTTCAAGAAAGTCACTGGCGAACTCACGGCTCCCGGGAAGGCTTGTCACTCTGCGGACCTGACAACGGTCCCCCGCCGCCGTTTGCCGCAGCGGAGTCTGTCCCCACGTGATCATGGGAACCGCCAACAATAGCCATCCAAACTTACGCATCAGCTCGAAACAGGCCCGCACTCTATACCCCGGCAATCGGTCAAACGCACCATTTCTCCCGATCATAGGGCGGTTTCGTCCAACTTCAAAAAGGAAATGTAGCGCAAACGGAATATGCTTTAGAATTGGGCTGTTCGAGCCATCCCATCGCAGTGTTTTCGGGCCTGCACTGTCTCTCAAGCGCACTCGGTTTCGTGTCGTCTTTAAGGAGATGCCGTGAAGAAAATTGGAATCATCTTCGGGATGGAGTCGACCTTTCCACCCGCGCTGGTCGACAAGATCAACTCCTTCCACGACCCGGAGGTGCAGGCCGAGTTGGCCACCATTGGCGAGGTTCGGATGGCTGAGCCCTCTCTCTACCACGTGATTATCGACCGGATCTCCCATGACATCCCCTTCTACCGTGGCTATCTCAAGAACGCGGCCCTCTCCGGCTCGATCATCATTAATAACCCCTTCTGGTGGAGTGCGGACGACAAATTCTTCAACTTTGCCCTGGGCACCAAGCTGGGCGTGGCCATCCCCAAAACTGTGCTGCTGCCGCACAAGCAGCATCCGCCGGGGACTACGGAGCGCTCCATGCGCAACCTGCAGTATCCCCTTCCGTGGGAGAGCATTTTTGACTACGTGGGCTTTCCGGCTTTCCTGAAACCTTTCGACGGGGGCGGCTGGAAGGATGTTTTTAAAGTACATTCGCCGGGCGAGTTCTTCGAGGCCTACGAGCAGACGCGCGATCTCTGCATGACGCTGCAGACCGCGGTCAAGTTTAAAGAGTACTTTCGCTGTTACTGTGTCGGCCAGCAGAAGGTTCATATCATGCAGTACGATCCCGGAGCGCCCTTTCACGAACGCTATATCAAGAATCCCGCGCCAGTGGATCCCAAGCTGCTGGCGCGGGTGGAGCTTGACTGCCTTACGCTGTGCCGGGCCTTGGGTTATGACTTGAACACGGTGGAATTTGCCTGCGAAGACGGTATCCCCTACGCCATCGACTTCATGAATCCAGCGCCTGACGCGGATATACACTCCGTGGGCCAGGCCAACTTCAACTGGATCGTGAACGAGGTGGCTGAGCTCGCCATGGCTCGGGCCAGGCAACACACAGGCAAAGTGACTGAATATCGGTGGAGTGCCTTCCTGGGCGGCCCTTCCGCCATCCCGGAAAGCGTGGAACAGGAGGTGGTAAGCCGATGAACCGTCCCAGTTTCAGCATAGGCATCGAAGAGGAGTATCAGACCATCGATCCGGTAAGCCGTGATCTGCGCTCCCACATCCAGTCTGAAATTCTGCCCAAGGCCAAGCTCGCAACCATGGACCGCGCCAAGCCTGAGCTGCACCAGGCAGTCGTAGAGGTAGGCACCAAGGTGTGCCGCGATATCGACGAAGCGCGCGCGGACATTCTCGATTTGCGGCGGCAGATGATCACGCTGACCAGCGAGAGCGGAATGTGGCTGGCCGCTGCCAGCACCCATCCTTTTGCTGACTGGCGGGCGCAGGATATCTATCCCGATGAGCGCTACAAACGGGTGGTCGAGGATTTGCAGCTGGTGGCGCGGGCGAACCTGGTCTTCGGGCTACACATCCACGTGGGCATCGAGGATCGCAATACCGCAATCCACATCATGAACTCGATGCGCTACTTCCTGCCCCACATACTCGCGCTCTCGGCCAACTCCCCTTTTTGGGAAGGGATGGACACCGGGTTCAAGTCGTATCGCTCCAAAGTCTTTGAGCGTTTCCCGCGCACCAACATCCCGGACGTGTATGCCAACTGGGCGGAGTACGAAACGTTTATCAACCTGCTGGTGAAGACCAATTGCGTTGATAACGGCAAGAAGGTGTGGTGGGATATTCGCCCTCACCCGTTTTTCGATACGCTGGAAGTCCGCGTTTGCGACATTCCTATGCGGCTGGACGAAACCATGGCCATCGCGGCGTTGATCCAGGCCACCGTCGGCATGCTCTATGACCTCCACGCCAAGAACAAGAGCTATCGCATCTATTCGCGGGCGCTGATTATGGAAAACAAATTTCGTGCAGCCCGCTATGGCATCGATGGCAAGCTGATCGACTTCGGCAGGGAAGAGGAGGTGCCGATGCGCGATCTGATGCTGGAATACATCGATCTTATCTCCGACGCCGCCAAGCAGCTTGGCTGCGAACGCGACATCGCCTATATCCACGAAATGCTGAAAATGGGAACCGGCGCAGACCGGCAGCTCAAGGTGTATGAGGAAACCGGCGATTTGAAGAAGGTGGTGGACTACATCGTGGCGGAGACGCGCGTGGGCGTGATGCAGGAGACAGCGGCGTTGCAGACTTAGAATAAGCATAGAAAGGGAGTTGCTTGGCCCAGCCCGTTTTGACTGATATCACCCGGATCGAATTCGACCCCGAGTATTCGCCCGGCGCCTACAACGCTGTAAACACCTGCCTGCGCATTCAACCCTCAGAAAAAGTCACGCTGATTACTGACATTGCCTGCCGGGAGATTGCGGCCAGCATTGCGCAGGAGCTGGTCAAGGTGGGCTGTGTATTCAAGGCTTTTCTGCTGGAAGATCTTGCTCCCCGCCCGCTGGCCAGCTTGCCCTCCGAGATCGCGGAAGACATGGAGAGCAGCGATGTGAGCATCTTCGCCGTGCGGGTCCAGCCGAACGAGCTGAAGTCGCGCATGGAGATGACCGCGATCGTTAATCGCCGGCGCATGCGCCATGCTCACATGGTGAACATCAACCGCCAGATTATGCTCGAAGGCATGCGCGCCGATTTTAACCATGTCGACGCGCTGAGCAGCAAGGTGATGGAGATTGTCAGCCAGGCGAAGCAGATCACGGGAAAGACGGCCGCGGGCTGCCACTTCACGGGAGCGCTCAATCCGGAGTATCGCTGGATCAAGACCAGCGGGATAATCAGCCGTGACAAGTGGGGCAATCTACCCGGGGGCGAGATCTTTACCTCGCCGGGAGAAGTGAACGGTGTGTATGTGGTCGACGGAGTGGTCGGCGATTATCTCTGCGACAAATACGGCGATCTCGAGCATCAGCCGTTGACCATCCGCATGAAGGGTAATCGCATTACCGAGGTCTTTAGCGAAAACAAGGCGTTGGAACAGGATTTCTGGTCTTACACCCACACCGACGAAAACAGTGACCGCGTGGGCGAGTTCGCCATCGGCACCAATATTGAATTGACCGATGTGATCGGACAGATCCTGCAGGACGAGAAGTTCCCCGGCATTCACATAGCCTTTGGCAATCCTTATGGGGAGCACACCGGGGCCAAGTGGTACTCCGGTACGCACATCGACGTGGTTGGGCGCAATTTCGATATCTGGGTAGACGGGCGCCAGATTATGGAGAAGGGTCGCTTCCTGATAGAGGACTGATAATGATCCCCGCTCTGCGCGAGGCCTTCAATCGCAATTTTCGTCCTGAGACCTATCAGCAGTTCCTCAAGAATCTAGAGGCGAGCGCGGGCACGCCGATTGCCTTCCGGGTTTCTGAGACTCCCTGCTTTGTGCCAAAGCCGTTGCTGAATCAGATGGTTGAGTATGGCGGGGAGCTGGTTCTACAGCTGGTGAATAGCCCGGAATATCTGCGCGCTTCCGACATTACAGTCCCCAGGCAATATAACGTGGCCAACGAGTCGCCGCGCCCCATGTTCCTGCAGGTCGACTTCGGCCTGGTGCGCAACGCGCAGGGGGAGCTTGAGCCCAAACTGGTGGAGCTGCAGGCGTTTCCATCTCTTTACGGATATCAGCCGGTGCTGGCTCAGCAGTACATAGAGTCATACGCGCTGGCCGCCGACCTGGGAATCTACCTCGGAGGACTTGATCATGATACGTATCAGCAACGGATGCGTGAGCTGATCGTCGCCGGCCACGACCCGGAAAATGTGATCCTGTTGGAGATCCATCCGGAGAAGCAAAAGACGCTTTGCGATTTTGTCATTACGCAGAAAGAGCTTGGCATTGCTATCGTAGATGTTCTTGATCTTAAGAAGCGCGGCGAACGCCTCTTCTACAAGAAGGGAGGTGTTGAGATCCCCGTATATCGCATCTATAACCGCTGCATCGTCGATGAGTTGGAGCGCAAAGGTATCGAGCTGCCATTCGACCTGACCGAGCCGCTGGATGTGGAGTGGGCAGGGCATCCCAACTGGTACTACCGCATCAGCAAGTTTTCCATTCCGTATCTAAAACACACCTGTGTTCCCAAGACGTGGCTTCTGGAGCGCAATAGTACTGTGCCGCGGGACAACGAGAATTATGTATTGAAACCGTTGTATTCTTTTGCCGGGCTGGGTATCAAGTTCAATCCTGCCCAGGCGGATGTGGATGCCATACCCGCAGAGCAGCGTCATCAGTACATGCTGCAGGAGCGTATGCGGTTCGAGCCGGTGATTGAAACTCCGTACGGTTTGACCCAGGTCGAAATTCGCATCATGTATGTATGGCCTGAAGGGCAAGAGTTGATGCCCGTATTGCCGCTGCTGCGCATGGGCCGAGGCATCATGATGGGCGTAGATCATAACCGCAACCTCGAGTGGGTGGGTGGATCCGCTGCGCTTTGGGTGTAAGCCGCGGTTCTCAGGAGGAGCCCTTGCTAAACTGCGCTATTCTCGACGACTATCAGAATTGTGCCTTCGAGTTTGCCGATTGGGGCTCGCTCGATGGCGTGCAAGTGAAGAATTTCAGCGACACTATCACCAGAGTGGACGCGCTGGCGGACCGGCTCGCCGGGTGCGAAATCATCGTCGCCATGCGGGAGCGAACCCGCTTTGATGCGGCGTTGCTAGCGCGGCTACCACGGCTGAAACTGCTGGTCACCGCCGGTTTGAGGAACCAGGCGATCGATCTGGCCGCCGCCGATGCCCACGGGATCACTGTCTGCGGAACACAAGGCTTGCCCAGCCCTACTCCCGAGCTTGTTTGGGGGATTCTGCTGGCTCTGGCACGGAACATTCCTGGTGAAGCGGCCTCGGTCCGCGGGGGAGGATGGCAGAGGCAAATCGGGGTGGGGCTTGAAGGGAAGACTCTGGGAATCGTGGGACTGGGGAAAATCGGCACGCGCGTGGCTCGCGTCGCCCAGGCTTTCCAGATGGCCGTGTTGGCTTGGCAGCCCACGATCACAGAAGAACGCTGCAAAGCCGCCGGAGTGGAATGCGCCGCAGGCCTGGATGATTTGATGGAGCGTTCGGATATTGTTAGCGTGCATATGGTGTTGGCGGATTCGACGCGAGGAATGATCGGCGCTCGCGAACTGGCCAGGATGAAGCCTACGGCGATGCTGGTGAACACGGCGCGAGGTCCTATTGTCGATGAGGAAGCGTTAGTGCAGGCGCTTAAGGAGAAGCGCATCGCGGGCGCAGCTTTGGATGTTTATGACGTGGAACCACTGCCCGATACACACCCTTTGCGCACGCTGTCGAATGTAATTGCTACGCCGCATGTTGGCTATGTTACGCGAGAGAACTACCGGATCTTCTACGGCGATGCAGTAGAAGATATTCGGAACTGGCTCCAGGGAACGCCGGTGCGCGTGCTCTCACAACCACGGTGACCAGACAAATAGAGAGGGAGGACGTTTCATGCAACTGACGAGCAAGAGTTTCAGCGATGGTGCACCGATTCCTGGAGAATTCGCCTTCGCGGTGATCGATCCTGTGAACCATATCGCGCTGAGCAGCAACCGCAACCCGCACCTGGCGTGGAGCGATGTTCCGGAGGGCACGAAGTCGTTTGCGCTGATCTGTCACGACGCGGATGTGCCGAGCCGCGGCGACGATGTCAACAAGGAGGGCCGAGAGATTGCAGAGTCGTTTCCGCGCGATCTATTTTTCCATTGGGTACTGCTGGACATCCCAGCAAGCGCGCGCGAGATTCCCGCAGGCAGCCACAGCGATCGCATTACACCGACCGGCAAACCTGGGCCTGCTGCTCCAGGCGGAGCGCGCCATGGCCTCAACGATTACACCAAATGGTTTGCCGGTGATGAAAAGATGCGGGGTGACTACTACGGATATGATGGCCCGTGCCCGCCATGGAACGATCTGCGGTTGCATCGCTATGTGTTTACGCTTTATGCGCTGGATGTTCCCCACGTAGAGGTTCGGGGGGACCTGACAGGCGCCAATGCTCAGCGGGCGATTGGCAGTCATGTGCTGGCGCAAGCCAGTCTTACGGGCACGTACACGCTGAATCCGCGCGTGCAAAAGGGTTGATCGGCGTATGGTTCAGCCCTGTTTGGTACCCAGCAGGGCGACTCGCACGGTGCGTTCGGATGCCAGCCAGAGCTTAACCACTTCAAAGATGATCGCCGTGGCATAGGTTACAGCGACCCAGACGCAGACTTCTTCGATGGGCAAGCCGGACCAGGCGCCGATGAAAATGCCCATCATCTGGCGATGCTGGAAGTTCCACCACTGGTAGGGGACAGCGAGAGTCACTTCCCATAGCAGGCTGACGAGCAGCATGAAGAACAGCGTGAGGCTTAGGGCGCGCCAGTTGATAAAGCGCCGCGCCACGGGGAAAAAGGTCATGGAAGGAAAGAAGGCTCCGGCGACGAGGAAGGTGAAGTAGCCGGGAAATCCTGCCTGGTCTTGGGGAAGAGCAAATTGTTTTTTGAAATACCAGGCCGCGGCAATCAGAACGACGGCGAGCAGCAACGACGTGGGATGGAATTGCAGCAGGCGGCGCACCTGTTTGGCTTCGCCGGGATAATCAAGCTCGTTGTAGGCCGCCAGCCAAAACTCTCCCAGCCAGATGTATAGAAGAAGAACGGCAAGAAAGCCGGTGAGGTAAAAAACGTACTCTTCCACCGGAACCGGCCTGCCGAGCGCAGGAGCGCGCCAGCCCAGGGTGGCGCCCACATTGGGATAGTCGAAGAACCATTGGGCAAAGAAGAAATCGAGCAGGAAGCCCAGAGGGACGAGGATGGCGAGGGTCCAGCAGAAAGCCCGCTTGGGAATGTGCAGTCCCTCGGTGGGCAGGAACCACCCGGCGATGAACACTGCGGGAATGATGAAGAGCAGAAGGCTGATTGTGTAGCCGTGCGGCGTTGAGCTCTGGTCGACAGGAATGGGCGGCGCCGGGTGGTGGACGGTTTGCAGGGTGATGAAGGCGGGGATAACGATCATCGCCAGCATGGCGATTACGATCCATGCGCAGACTGTGGGGCTGGGGAGTCCGTGAGAGCGGGGCGCGGGCATGACCGGCCTCCAGTGGTGAGCGAAAGGTTGATCCTAGCAGGCCGCGGAACATGTCTGCACGTACAGGAAATCCGGGTATCTCGTTTTCGCCAGATATGGGATAACAGCGATGTTGACCGCTAAGTGCATGGGCTGAATCGAGAGTCAGAGGGAGGGAGCAGTGGCATCCCACATCTCGCGAAAAACGAGCGAGATATGGGGCCCACCCGTCCTTCGTGAGAGAACCAGAGGCAGACCCCTGCGGGAGTGAGTTCGGGCTTAGCCGCTAACGCTCTGCGGACGGTTCGCTTGCTTTGCCGTCCGCGTTGTAGGCGGTCACGCGGTACTTGACGCCAAATAGCCCCTGTGCCGGCTTGAGATCGATCCAAGGGGTGTCAGCGTCGGTAGCGCATTTGTCGCAGACGAGCTGCCAGGGGGCGGAGTCGCTGTCTTTGCGTTCGATGGAATACTTGACCGCGCCGGCGGAGCCACGCCAGGCAACGAGGCCGAGGCCCTTGACAGTGACGACGGGCGCAGGCGGAATGGCGTGCGGCGGCACGGCGCCGCCAGCGATTTCGTAGGCATGGGTGCGCAGAAGCTCCGCGCGGGCAGCCATGTCGTCCTTGGTCATGGTGAGGGTGTTGATGCCGCCGTAATAGAGCGCCCACCACTGACCGCTTTCACCGCGGAGAGAGTATTCCTTGTTGGGCACGTTGGCGGGAATGGGCTGCCAGCCGAATTCATCGTTGTGAGCTTGGAGCGCCCAGAAGAGGTCGCCCGATATTCTCGGGTCGTTCTTCATCGTGGTCAGCACTTTTTCGAGGTCTGCCGGCGTCGCCCAATTCGTATTGTCCCAGCCGAATTCGTTGACGACATAAACCTTGCCATGACTGGTGACCTTGGAGGCGTGCTCGGGGAAGGTCTCTGCCGTGATTGGCTCTCCCATGCTGAAGACCCTCTCCCAGTGCGGATAGTACTCGGCGGTGATGATGTCGACTGTCTTCGTATCGAGCACGGCGCCGCTCTTGTCAAAGAGAAAGAAGCTGCTGTTGTCTTCGTAGAGATGCTTCTTGTCAATGGACTTGATGAAGCTGCCGATGGTGTCGACCCAACCCACGTACTGCGCCAGATTGGCGCCGGGATCGGTAAGCGAGACAAATATGCCGCAGGCGTTGCAGTTTTCCCAGGCCAGGATGGTGGGATCGTCTTTGTATGGAATGCCGGTGAGCGAGTTCTTGTGGTTGAGCAGCGCCGCAACGTGCGCCTCGAAGCGGGCGATCACCCTGGGATCGTTGAAGAAGGCTTTGACGCCGTTGGGACCCATGTCTTTGAAGTACTCACCAGGGCCGCTCATTTCGCAGTAAGCGCAGTCGCCGGCCAGGGTAATGATCAGGCGCAGGCCGCGGTCGTGAGCGGCCTTGAGGGCATAGTCGATGTGCTTGAAAGCCTCGGGATTGAATTCGCCCAGCTTGGGCTCAATGCAGAGATTGCAGCCGATGCTGTCGCCCAAGGTTTGCGAGCGGATGACCCGAGCGCCCATGGCCTTGGCGGTGTCCATGGCGTCGTCGACTTCAAAATGGCTGGGATAGCGGGGACCCATGGGGTCCAGGGGGCCGTAGGCTTCCAGGCCAAGCCATTCAATATTGGGCCCGCCGAAGCGGAAGGTTTCACCGCCAAGAGTCAGGCGGGTTCCGTCGCGCTGGACAAATTCGCCGTTGTGCCCGGTTTGCGCCGAGCTCCGGGTACACACTGCCATTACGGCTAATGCCACAAGGGCCACAGTAGAGAAGGCGCCCCTCAGCAAGCGTGCTTTTTTCATCTTCATCCTCCTGGAATGGCGGACCTATCAGCGACGGGGATAATAATGATAGTAACTGTCATTTGTCAATTACTGTCTTTTAGATGTAAATTCCATTTGATAGTTAATGCCGCGTACTGCGGTGCAAAGGGATATAGCGTGGGTTTGCGAGAAACAAAGGCCAGGAAAACGCGAAAGCGAATTTTCAGCGAGGCATTGCGGCTTTTCAAAGTGGATGGCTACGAGCAAGCCACGATGGAAGCGATCGCGGAAGCCGCTGAAGTCAGTTCCTCGACCCTGTACCGTTACTTTCCCAGTAAGGATCTGATCCTTCTCGACTCGATATCCGGTTACGACGACTTTGCGGCAGCGTTTTCCCGGCATGCGGTGAACCTTCCGATGGAGGAGGCACTCGCGGAAGCAATCCTGGAATGGGCCAAATGGGAAGACGCGAATGCGGAGGAACTACGGCTGGTTTACTCACTCATCGATCAAGCCCCCATTGCACGTGCAAGGTTGTGGGATTTTGTTGACAAATGGATGCGGGATTTCAACGCGCGTTTGGCGGAGAAACTCCATCTGCCTGAGGATGATCTGCGGGTTGAGCTTTCGGCGCGACTGGTTTTTGCGATTCTCGGTGCGGCGTCGGTACAATGGCGGGTAAGCCCTAACAGATCCCCATCCAGTGCGATCGCAAAAGAGGCGTTGAGAATGTTCGAGAAGCAAAAAGTTCTCATACCACGAAAAGCACGTCGCCGATGAGGGCATCGATCTTCTACTCCGGCGCTCGCAGCCAGAGGGGTCTATGAAGCGGTTCGTCGCAGCATGGTCAGCCACGATACTTCTCTCCGCCGTACCATTTATGGCTCGGGGTCAAGCACCGACCTCGCGACGGGCGGCGCAACCAGCTTTGGCTCCGGGCTCTGCGCGCTATCAACAATTGCAACAGCGGCTGGCCGCGGGGTGGAACACCTGGGACGTCCACAGTGTGACTACCCAGGTGTTGTTGCCTGACGGATTAGCCATCCATGTTGGGCTGAAGCACAACACAACTTTGTATCAGGACGCATTTTTAGGCGACGCCCTCATCGGGAGATTGACCCCAAATGCGGAGCAGGTCTTTCCCGGCCCGCATTCCTGGGAGGGCAGTTACACCGACCTGCGCCTATCCTGGAAAGGTCACGATCTGCGCCTGCAAACGGCACATGACGGGAACAACCTGGTGATGCTTGCGACCCCGCTTCCGTCACGGCCTTTGTCCCCTCTCCCGGCCACGATCGTTTTCTCCGTGAACTATCTCTGGGACCGGCCTGGAAGCGTGAGCAAAGAGGGGAGCCGAATTGAGGCGCGGGGGCCAGGCCGTTCCATCGAAATCTACTGCACCTGTGAGAAGGCCGCCCATGCGCAGGAAGACGTGAATCTACCTGTAGGCGGCCCCTACTTCTCGATGGATTTTGTTCAACCCGTCGGGATCAGCACGGGCGCACCCCTTGGCATCGATAGGATCCAGGCGGTCATTGAACGTGCGAGCGAAGCCTATAAGCAATCCGTTGCCAAGAACGGGAAGACTGCGGATGTGGTGGATGCGATTCAGACCGTTCTGGGATGGGACACGATTTACGAGCCGGAAGGCCGCCGGGTTATCTCACCCGTCAGCCGGGTATGGAGCGTTACCTGGGGCGGTTATGTCATCTTCGATTGGGATACGTTTTTTGCCGCGACGATGGCATCCGTTGGCGACCGCGACCTGGCGTATGCCGACGCCATAGAGACTTTGCGGAGTGAGACCCAGCAGGGCTTTGTGCCGAACTACGCCCGGTCCGGGGATTGGAAGAGCTCCGACCGCTCCGAGCCCCCGGTCGGGTCCATTACCGTGCTCGGCCTCTACCAACGATTCCACGACCGGTGGTTCCTGGAGGAAGCCTTCGCGCCTTTGCTGCGCTGGAATCGCTGGTGGGCGGAAAACCGAGATATCAAGGGCTATCTGACATGGGGAAGCGATGGGAAAAATGCGCCGGAGGACCTGGATGATAGTGCGCGGGGAACGCGCGCAGGCGCCATTCTCGAATCCGGGCTGGACAATAGTCCCATGTATGACGATACCGTCTACAACCCGACTACGCACAAGCTGGAATTCGCCGACGTCGGCCTGATGAGCCTGTACATCGCAGATTGTGACGCATTGGCAACCGTTGCTGATACTTTGGGCGAGGCGGCAGCAGCCAAGGAGATTCGCGATCGAGGTGCGCGCTACCGGGCGCAGCTTGCCACTTTATGGAATAGCCAGGCGGGCATCTTTCTGAACAAGGACCTTCACACCGGCCAGTTCAGTTTTCGGCTTTCGCCGACCAATTTTTATCCGCTGCTGGCGAAAGCAGCGACGCCGCAACAGGCCGAGGCCATGATCAAGAACCACTTGCTGAACCCGAAGGAATTTTGGGGTGAGTGGGTTATTCCTTCGATCGCCCGGGACGATCCGGCGTTTAAGGATCAGGACTATTGGCGGGGGCGTATTTGGGGACCCATGAACTATCTCGTATACCTTGGGTTGCGTAATTATGACGACCCTGAGGTCTCGCGCCAGTTTGCGGAGAAATCCTACGAACTCTTTCTCCAGGAATGGAGGAAGAATGGTCACGTGCACGAGAACTATAATGCTATGACCGGCGGCGGCGATGATGTGCGCAGCAGCGACAGGTTTTATCACTGGGGGGCCCTGCTTGGATACATCCAGTATTTGCAGGAGGCTTCCGGGCCCGGCGCGGCGCCATAGGTTACCAAAGTTACCCGCTGCTATTCTGCAACCGCATGATGCTGATGATCCGACAGGCTGTGCCCGCCGATGTTCCGGCGCTCGAGGAGCTCATACGAGCGTCTGTGCAGGGGCTGCAGACCGCCGACTATACGCCGCAGCAGCGAGAACAGGCGCTGGAGCTGGTGTTTGGAGTGGATACACAGTTGATCGAGGATGGCACATATTTTGTGGCCGAAGCCCGGGTGGATGAGAAGCAGGTGATAGCCGGGTGCGGAGGCTGGAGCAAGCGCAGGACGCTCTATGGAAGTGACCATTGCGCAGGGCGTGAGGATGGTCTCCTCGATCCTAGTCACGACGCGGCCAAGATTCGTGCCTTCTTTGTCCATCCTGACTGGGCGCGCCGCGGGGTTGGCAGCAGGATTCTCGAGGTTTGTGAGGGTGCGGCGGTGAAGGCGGGTTTCAGGCGGCTGGAGATGGGGGCGACGCTTACCGGAGTAGCCCTCTATCGCGCCCGCGGCTACGTCGAAGGGGACCACCGACAGGTACCGCTTCGAACAGGCGAATCGTTACCTATCGTCCACATGGTAAAGGAGCTCTGAGGTCATCCTCCGGGCCCCGCAGGTCGGCCAAGCTACCGGAGAGGCTGCGAACAGGAAAGGAAACTCTCTGGGCTTCTAAAGTGTCTGCGTGAGAACCCACAGTCCCAGCTTGCGGAATGAGCTGAAACCCAGGACTCACGTCCTGGGGCGTTTTCAGTCGTCCCTGCCGGGACTGGTCCTTGCTATCAAAATCCTACCCAGGACTTACGTCCTGCGCTACACTCAGCCGTCGCTTCGGGACTGAAGTGTGTAAGTTGAGTTCGCACCCAGATACGAAAAGCCCTCTCCATCGCATACGGTCTTATGGCACGGTCGAAAACATAGTTTCATTGCCTTGGGTGAGTTGCAGGCTCATGGGGATACGGCTGAAGTAGCGCCCTGATGCAAAACGCAGCCTCAAGGCTGGAGAAACCGGGTCATTCCAATCCACTTTCCGGTCTACAGTACACATTTCATAACGGCAGTGCCTTTTCGGGAACGGGCAGTGGGTCCTGGTTCGAGAGATCGATCCACCGGGGCAAGAATGGCCTCGCTTTCCTCGACGGGAAGCCGCTGAAAGCCGGGAATTTAGGGTTCGGTTCGTCGCCGGCCGGAGGCTCCCGCCAGCCCGTTGTCTGGCGTACAACTGCTCCCGATTCCATTGTTTGCAGCGGCGAGTGAGCCGTTCGCGCCGGCGCGCCAAAATATCTCTAAGAAATTCGCTTGACAACCTCATATGTGAAGGATTTAGATGACGGTCGATCTCAAAAAACAGTTCGTTACAGAATCGTTTTACTTGCTTTGTTTTGGAGAGGTGTGTCAGTGAACGTAAAAAAGATGTCGCGGATTGCCGCGTTTGTTTGCCTGCTTGCCTTCTGCGGAAGGTCCCTACTAGCCCAAGGCGTTTTCGGAACTTTGGACGGTGTCGTGACCGATCCCACGGGCGCCGTGGTTCCCAACGCGAAGATCACTCTTACCGACGCTATATCGGGGTCTGCCCGCAATACTGTAAGCGACGGCGCGGGCTTCTATAACTTCCCGTCGGTGCCGGTGGGCACCTACAATTTGTCGGTCTCGGCCGCGGGCTTTAAGGACTACGCGGCGTCGAACATTGCGTTGGGCGGCGGCGAGCACAAAAGCGTCAACGTCGCAATGAGCGTCGGCACGGCCGACCAGACCGTCTCCGTCAATGCTGAGAACATCGCGCTAGCGACGACTGACTCCGGCGAGAGATCATTTTCGCTCGACACCAAGGAGCTGGAAAACTTCACCCAGGTGGGCAGCAACGCCGCAGAGTACATCAAGATCGTCCCCGGTTTCGGCATCCAGAACGGCACCAGCAATAAGTCGAACTACAACGGTGCGACCATCGGCATCAACGCCAACGGTGACTCGGGCAGCCAGAGCCCCCTCAACGCCGCTTTTGCCTACAATGGTTTGCCCAGCGACTCGCTCGATATCGTCAACGACGGCGCCCACGTTTCTGATCCCGGATGCAACTGCGACACGCCGGTTAACCCCAACTCGGACTTTCTGCAGGAGTTCAAGGTGCTGACCTCCAACTTCGCCGCAGAAGACCAGAAGGGGCCCATCCTGATCACATCGGTCACCAAAGCCGGCGGCACCAGCTACCACGGCAGCGCGTTTTTCACCGCTCGCAACGCCGCGCTCAATGCCAATGACTGGTTGAATAACTACAGCGGTGTGAAGCAGCCACAGGACAAGTACTACTATCCTGGCGGCTCTCTCGGCGGCCCCATCTTCATCCCGGGAACTCGCTTCCACAAGAACAATACCAAGCTGTTTTTCTTCACTGGGTTTGAGTACTACTACCAGGTTCTGGATACCGGGTTGCTGCGTGCGACGGTTCCGCCCGCCAGTGAGCTGGCAGGCGACTTCTCGCCAGCGTCCGTAGCGCAAGAGGGAACGATCACCTCATCCGGCAAGGCTCCCGGTCAGCTCACGAGCGCCGCCATTGCCAAGTTCGGCGGCACGACGCAATTGAGCCCCTGCACTGGTCCTGCCAACGGCAGCTGCCTCGATCCCAATATGCTCGCGCTGGCAAAGCTCTATCCCGCGCCCAACGCAAATCCCGACAGCACTGGCGGCTACAACTACACCCAGTCGGAAATATTCAACCAGAACAATCGCCAGTGGGTTATCCGCGGCGACTACAACATCAGCGACGCAACCAAAGTGTTTGTCCGCTACAACTACCAGCGTGAAGTTCAACAGTTTCCTGTGGGCCTCTGGTGGCGCCAAACGGACCAGGTGCCGTATCCGACGCCCATCGAGGGCAAGAATAAATCGGATTCATGGTCTGGATCCATCACCCACGTCTTCAGCCCAACCATGACCAACGAAACGGTCGTTGCATACACATTCGTCGGCTTCCCCAACATCTTTGCGGATCCCTCCAAGGTCAATCGCTCCAACGTGGGCTACAACTATAAAGGTCTGTTCAACAACGGAGTGGCGCAAATTCCTTCGTTTGGCGGCACGGGTGGAACAGGTGAAGCGGCGCTGATCTTCAATCCCGGGGGCTTTGAGCTCGGGGGCGCATCGGAAGGATTATTTGCCAACAAGTATATGCCCAGCGGGAGCGATACGCTTACGAAGGTATTCGGCGACCACACGCTTAAAGCTGGCGTTTTCTATGAATGGATTCGCAACTCGCAGCCGGGAAACGATGACACTAACGGATATTCAGACGTATCGGTAGGCAATACCTACAGCTACGGGAATGAATATGCAGATTTGTTGACCGGCAATCTGAACTCCTACACGGAATCAAGCTTCAATCGCCTGAACGAGATCAGCTACAACACCCTTGAATTTTTCGTCCAGGACTCGTGGAAAGCTACTAAGAAGTTAACCCTGAATTTCGGTGTTCGCTTCACCCACTTCCAACCGTGGCAAGACGACCTCGGTTATGGCTATTCAATCTTCGTCCCAGGCCAGTTCAGCCCAGCTTGCGCATCTACGTACTGCGGGTACGAGTGGCATTCTAAAGATGCGTCCATTCCAGTGGGAGGATTCCCGGGCCGGGCGTTGTTCTACCAGCCCCGGTTGGGAGCTGCGTATGACGTTTCCGGGACAGGCAGAACGGTTGTACGCGGAGGCTGGGGCGAGTTCTACTACCATTCCGGGCAGTTCACCAACGGCCTGGACGCCTCCGCCGGGGTTAAAAGTGTCACGATCGGGCCCAGTACCTGGGTTGGAGGGGCGGGCTGTCCGACCAATCCTGCGGCAGGGTCTAGCCTCATCGCCGGATATTTCAGTTGCCTCAATGTATCCGCCTCGCCGTCTACCCCTGAAGCTGTCGATTCGACGGATAATAACCAACCGAATACCCAGAGCTACAGCGTTAACCTCGACCAGCAGACACCGTTCCAGGGGCTGTTGGAAATCGGCTATGTAGGCAACCACAGTGCGGATCTGCAGAATACCTCCGGCGGCCAGGGGAGCAGCTTCAACCTGGTTCCCTACGGCTCGATGCTCACGGCAACTAACCCGGCGACTGCGAATTCCAACAACTATCGCCCGTACCAGGGCTACGGCAACGTGATTCAAGCCGCCAACAACATAACCGCCAACTACAACGCCCTGCAGGTCAGCTGGATCCGCCATGCAGGCAGGTACACCATTCAGACCAACTACACATGGCAGAAGTCCATGGGTATCGTCAGCCCCACCCAAGACCCCTTCAACCTCCATGCGAATTACGGCCCCCAAGCCTCGGATCGGAGAAACCTGTTTAACGCAGCTTACTCGGTTGACTTGGGAACACTGGTTCACTCCAACGCCTTGGTCAACGGCGTTGCGAATGGCTGGCAGCTCTCCGGTATCACCCAGTTGCAGGGCGGCGTCAACATGACCTATGGTGGCAGTATCGGTACCCAAGCGCCGACTATGAACTACAGCATGTCTCTGACCTGCGTGGCCACTGCGGCGGAGACGGCTGCCGGCATCTCATGCCCGCAATCGGCTGCGATCATCCCCGGCTCTATCAGTACGGCGAACCCAACCGGAATCGCCATCAACAATCAATCGATCCTGGGAACCAGTGACCAGGTGTTGGATCCGCTGTACACCTGCGGCAACAACGCAGGGCACCCCGGTCCGCACGTTTTCGTCAACAGCAATTGCTTCGCCGCTCCTACAGTGCCTGGCCAGGGAGGTCCTAATCTTCTTCCTGTCGCGTACGGTCCCGCGTACTTTGACTCTGATCTTTCGGTCTTCAAGAACTTCGCCATCAGGGAAGGCATGAAGTTGCAGCTCCGTGCGATGGCCTACAACTTCCTCAACCATCCGCTGTATTCGTTTCCCACCGGCAGCAACCTGACCCTGCAGTTCGAGCAGGATCCGGTCAGCCAGGTGATCACTCAGCAGAACAACACTTTCGGTGTCGCCTACCAGAAGCAGGGCCAACGCGTGATCGAGTTCGGAGCGAAGTTCTACTTCTAGCTCTACAAACAAGGGCGCAATTTAAACCCGAGGGGCTTCAGACGTGCCGGTATACTTGTTCTGGGAACACAGAACAGTTGCCGGTATGCTGAAGCCCTTTCTTCTTGTTGCTTTAATCCCCGCCCTCCCCCTGTTAGCCCCGGCGCAGACACAGATGAGTCCCCAGCAGCTGGTGCAGGACGCCATGCAAAGGCAGCACGCGGGTGATCTAGAGGGCGCGGTTACTGAATACAGACAATTTTTGAAGGTAGATCCCGAAGCAGCGGCTATCCATTCCAACCTGGGCGCGGCATTGGTTGGGTTGGGCCGGTTTGAAGAGGCTCTTCCGGAGTACAAGACAGCCCTCCAGCAATCTCCCAAACTCGCGGGCGCCAGGCTCAATCTCGCCCTGTTGTATTACAAGATGGGCAAGATCGACGATGCGGCAACGGAGTTGGAGAAAGTCTATGCGGAAGATCCGGCAAATCACCAGGCGGTGCTGTTGCTGGCGGACTGTTATTTACGTATGGCGCGCGAACCCGATGTGATTCGCATCCTGGAGCCGGAGGAGCAAAAATATCCGGACGATATGGCAGTTGCTTACATGCTGGGAACGGCGTTGATACGGCAGAAGCGAGTCGAAGAGGGCGAGGTGCTGGTCGATCGAATTCTGCGCAATGGCGACTCGGCGGAAGCGCACTTGATGCTGGGCTCGGCAAAAATGAATGTTCAGGATTATGCGGGCGCCCGGGATGAGTTTGCGAAGGCGGTTGCTCTCAATCCCAATCTTCCCGAAGTGCATGTGCTGTACGCCAAAGCGTTGGTGTATACCGGCGACTCTGACCTGTCGGCAAAGCAATACAAGATTGAACTGACCGTGGACCCGTACAACTTTGACGCGAACCTGCAACTAGGTTCAGCCGCCAGGCAAGTGCAAAACTATGACGAAGCCGAAAAATATTTCGAGCGCGCACAAGCGACGCGACCGGGAGACCCGGGCGTTCGTTATCAGCTGGCGCTGGTGGCCATCGATCAAGGACATCTCGATGACGCGCGGCGCATTCTCGAGGGTTTGGTGAAACAGTCTCCGCAGTTCACCGAGGCGCACGTCTCCTTGGCGCTGGTTTACTATCGGCTGAAACGGCCGGAAGACAGTAAGCGCGAACGGGAGACGGTTCTCAAGTTGACGGCGCAAGCGCAAGCCAAGCAGCCCGGCGCCAAGCTACAGTGACGCGGTTGCAGTGGGGGTCGGTTTTGACGTTCGCAGCCAACATTGGAGTACAGTCAAGTTCACCCAGGACTGACGTCCTGGGCAATTCTCAGCCGTCCCCGTGGGACTGGTCTTGCCGGGAATGCACACCCAGCACTAGCGTGCTGGGCTACTTTCAGCCGTCCCTAGCGGGACTGGTTCGTCCTTCCAGATCGTACCTAGGCCTGAGGTGCTGGGTTACTCTCAGCCGTCCCTGTTCGACAAGCTCAGGGCAGGCTCTGCGGGACTGAATTTGTAAATGGGTTCTCACGCAGACTCCCTTGAGGGACCGCAGGTGATGAAAAGGTATGCATTCCTGTTGTGCCTGCTGTTGCCCATAGCCACCGTGGCGCAAACGGACTCTGTGGCTCCGGCCGTGTGCGCGCGATGTCACGTGGAGGCGTTGACACAGCCCAATACCTATATGGCACACGCGCTCGAAACGGTGGAGAAGTGCAAGGTCCTCAACGAGCATCCTGTGCTTACCACGACCGTAGGCAAATACACGTATCGAATAGAACGCAAAGGGAACGGAAGCGAATATTCAGTCACGGACGGAACCAATACGGTGACCATGCCCATCGCGTGGGCGATGGGAGGCAGTGCAGCGCTGGGCCAGACATACATCCTGGAGAAAGACGGCGAGCTTTATGAGAGCCGCGTGAGTTGGTTCCGGGAATTGAATGGGCTGGGGACCACGATGGGGTACGCGGGCTCGACCCCGGCTGACCTTACCCAGGCCGCCGGGCGATTGATTCACATGGATGAAAAGCTGAAATGCTTTGGATGCCATGCGACGAATGCCGTGCAGGGAAAACAACTCACCCTGGACAAATTAAGTCCTGGAGTGCAGTGCGCGCACTGTCATCAGGGAATCGACGCACATCTGGCAGCGGTGGTGGCCGGCAACCACGATCTGGCGCCCCCAAAAGACCTGCACAAGTTGATCGGCCTCTCCGCGGAAGAGACGGCCAATTTCTGCGGTCAGTGTCACCGTACCTGGGCGGAAATAGCGGCACAACCGAACCCCGGTATCGCCGACATCCGCTTCCAGCCCTACCGGCTTACCGGAAGCAAATGCTACGACCCGGACGACGCGCGCATCAGCTGCCTGGCCTGCCATAACCCGCACCATGATTTCGACAACCCGCAAAAAGTAAATTTCGACCCCAAGTGCCTGGCCTGCCACGCAGGTGGAAAACCCGGGGCCAAGGCCTGCCCGGTCTCCAAAGACAAGTGCGTGTCCTGCCATATGCCGAGGATTGAGCTGCCGGGGGCACATTACAAATTCACCGATCATCGCATCCGGATTGTGAAGCCCAATGAACCCTTCCCCGGCTAGAGCATTTTCGCTTCTGCTCTATACCTCCGGAGTTCCGCGAGGTGGGTTTTTTCTTGGGGAAGAAACGGCGCCGGGAGCAAAAATGCTGAGGAGATTAGGATAGGTTCAATGACTTTTTCCAGACGCGGGCTTCTGCGATTGGGCATGCTTGCCGGGGCGGCAAATGTCTTCCATGTTTCCGCACCGGCTGCGTCCACTGCCAGCGGACCGCTGTTCAGCCAAGTGCCGGCGTCGGCCTCCGGCATCAACTGGGTGCATGAAAACGCGATGTCTCCGAGCCGGTTTCTGCCTGAAGCGCTGGGCCCGGGCTGCGCCTTTCTGGATTACGACAACGATGGCTGGATGGATATCTTTCTGGTGAACAGTGGCCCCAGCGATTTCTACAAGCCGCCCAAGCCTCTGCGCAACGCCCTGTACAAGAACAACCGCGACGGAACGTTTAGCGACGTCACGGAAAAGGCTGGAGTGTCCGGGGCGTACTTCGGCATGGGCGTTGCCGTGGGAGATTACGACAACGACGGCTGGCCGGACATTCTGGTGACCTCTTACGGGAGCTGCATCCTGTACAAGAACAATCACGACGGAACCTTCAGCGACGTGACCGCACATGCCGGCGTCGCCACACCCGGCTTTACCACCAGCGCTGTCTGGTTCGATTACGACAACGATGGCAAGCTTGATCTCTTCATCTGCAGTTTTGTGGAGTATGGTGGGGTGCGCAAGCTGGAGTGCGGCAATAACCAGATCGGCAGAAATTATTATTGTGTTCCACGGGTATTCAAGCCATCCACCAGTTTCCTTTATCACAACAATGGCGACGGCACGTTCAGCGACGTAACCAAGGGAACAGCGATTGCTTCAGCGTTAGGCAAGAGCCTGGGCGTGGTCGCAACCGATATCAACAACGATGGCCGTATGGATTTGTTTGTGGCCAATGACACGGTGCAGAATTTTCTCTTTGTGAATCGCGGTCCGGGAGCGAACGGGCAGTGGAAATGGGATGAGATCGGGTTGCAATCGGGGGTTGGCTTCAGCGACAGCGGACGGCCCCGTTCGGGCATGGGCGTGGATGCCGCGGACCTCCACGGAGACGGATGGCAGGATCTGATTGTCTCCAACGTAGACCACGAGATGTATTCGGTGTACATCAACAACAAAGACGAATCCTTTTCCGATGCTGCGCAAGTCGAAGGCGTGGCTCGCAGCACACGATTGATGAGCGGCTGGGGTCTGAAGTATTTCGACTACGACAACGACGGCCTGATCGATCTGATACTCGCCAATGGCCATCCTGACGACATGATCGATTCCTACTCCATGCAAGTACATTACAAAGAGCCGCTGCTGTTGTTTCACCAGGGCGCGGACCGCAAGCTGCACGATGTGAGCGCGAACGCAGGGCCGGTGTTTCAGAAGGATTGGCCTGCGCGAGGGTTGGCGGTGGGCGATTACGACAATGACGGTGCGATAGACGTGATCGTTGGCGTCAACGGCGGCGCTCCCGTGCTCTTGAAAAATAACGCGGCTAAGGGAAACAACTGGGTGGGAATCAAGCTGGAAGGCGTTACCTGCAATCGTGACGCAATCGGTGCCCGCATGGTGTGGAAGATCGGGGGCAAGACGCACGAGCGGCTCAAGAATAATGGCGGCAGCTATCTCTCTTCACACGATCCCCGTGAAGTGCTGGGAATTGGAGTGGCGAAGCAGATCGATGAGTTGGAGATTCACTGGCCAGCACCGAGCAAGCAGGTTGAGAAACTCAGCAATGTCGCTCCCAACCGGTACATCCACATTGTGGAGGGGAAGGGCGTGGTGTGATGGGTTGGGGAAAAGTCTGGATCGGGCAGGAAAACAATATCTCAGGGCTGAAAGCCCGTACCCTTCTACGGCGACTTTTCATTCCGTTGGGCCTGGCATGATGAACGGGAGGTGGCACGGCTAGGTAGAAAGGAAGCGAGTCTTTTGTAATCGCCAAATGAGAAACGGCAGGAAAGTGAAGGAGAGAATCACCAAGGTATGCAGGGAAGGTGCAAGGGAGAAGTGCATGCTTATGTGCTCGATTCCGCCCGCGCCGCCGCTGCGGCTCGCGTGAACCTGGGCTGTGCCTCCGATCCATGCGATCACGGCCAGGCCGACAGTGGGCCATTGCGGACTTAATCGTTGACGAGCGGCGACGAGTCCAATTCCCCAACCGATCAGAATCGGCGCACCATAATAGATCCACCTGCCGGCTGCAAAATAGAACATCGAAAAGCCATCTACCCGAACGAAAGGCGAGTCCGTTCCGGGCAGAAAAAGTTTCCAACCAGACCACAAAATGAAAAGGGCGATGATGTAGGCTGCAGCCAGAAGGATGATCGGGGCCAAGCCGAAGGTCGCCCATGGCGCTCGCACGGACCAAGCCTGAACGTCACTCCGCTCGACCATCGCCTGCACAAGCTCGTCCATCCCTCCAAGCCGGTCGAGCGCTGCAGATTCCGCATCCGCCGGGCTGCGGCCGGCGCGTTGCTCTTCTGTTCTGAGATCGGCGAGGTGATCAGTGAGCTCGTTCAGGTAGCGCCGCACGTGCCGCGGCGCGACTCCCGCTCGCAGCAAGCGTTCGCGAAGTTCATGGAATGGCTTCGCCATGTTGCCCTCCCTTCAGCATCTTTTGAATTGCCCCGGCGAGATTGGTCCAGTCGTGAGACAAACTAGCCAATCGACGCGATCCTTTGGCCGTTACGGAATAGTAGATACGGCTGCGGCCGTTAACGGTCTTGCGCCGCGAGGTGAGCGCCCCCTCGCGTTCAAGGCCGTGCAGCACCGGATAGACCACGCCCTCGCCGACAGCGATCACGTCATCAGTGCGGCTGTGGATGGCTTGAACGATCTCATAGCCATACATCTCATCTTGCTGGAGTAGCCTGAGGATAAGGAGTTCGGGAACTCCATTCATAAAATTGGGATTGGATTCACGCGCTGCCATCGAAGAAACCACAATACCTTGAGGTTCAAGGTATTGCAAGGGAATAAATATTTATGTCGCAATCGTCCTATTGCTGTGCCGGCCTAGGCTGGGGTCTACTGCTTGGGAGTCTCTGGTTGTGGACCGCGTTGGCGGGCGGGGGCATGGCCTCGAAGGCGGTACGATCGGTCCCTCTGTGCTCGGGCGTATCGCTGTCGGCAAGTTATCTTGCTGCGGTTGCCCCCGACCAAAATCCCGGATTTCGCTTTGTACTGGTCAACCGGACCAGCCGGGAGATCAGGCTTGCCCAGCCCGTTCCTTCCAGCTCGCACTGGTATGCGCTCGTGCATGGCCGCTGGATGTGGAGGGCTTCGAGTGGAGCCGGCGGCAGCCTGCTGGACGCGGGCAACGAGCATGGCCCGGTGGTGGTGTATGCTCCCTCGCCGGGGGCGGAGACAAAGCTCCTGACGCTGCCGGCGCACCAGACCCTGGAATGGATTGAAACCCAGCGGGACAACCCGGTTCTCGAGTACAAGCCGGGCTGTACGATGTGCTCTTACCCGGGAGAGCACGAGTACCAAGTGGTCTTTGCCTATTCGTACGTTGGTAGCGCCAGCGAGCCGGTGGGGTTGCTCCCGTGTGGTTTGCGTTCAGCACCCGTTCCCATGCCGCCGAAATTTTAATGTGTGCGGCGTGCACCTCCTTCTCTTTCCTGCGTCAAGAAGAAGCAGGCGCTTAAGTTCCTCAGCAACCATGCGCCAAAGTGCGTGTTCCTATAACTGAAGTAGCAGGAGATAGACCCATGAAGAACCAACTTAGCCGTATAGCGATCAGTGGTCTTTTGGCCACTGGACTGACCCTTTGCTCGGCTGCCGCTTTTGCGCAGCAAGATAACGCACCCGCGCCCGATGCTTCTGCCCCGCAACAGGGGGGTGGCCACGGACAATGGGGCCGCCATCAACAAACTCCAGATGAGCAGGTTGCGCGCATGACCAAGCGCTACAACCTATCATCCGACCAGCAGGCGCAGATCAAGCCGATCCTTGCTGACCGGCAACAGCAGATGCAGGCGCTGCACCAGGACAGCACTTTGTCCCGGGAAGACAGGATGGCCAAGATGCAGAGTATCCGCGAGGACTCGAGCGCCAAAATCTCGGCACTCTTGAACGACAGCCAGAAGCAGAAGTTCGCTCAGGACCAACAGCGGAGACAACAGCAAATGCAGGAGCGCGGCGGAGGTTCAGCCGGCGGACCTGCAGGCGAGTAACTACCCAGCCAAAGCTGTACCCCCCGGATTTCCTGTTGAGATTCGTGGTGCTGGCGCGGTCCATGCGGTCCCGGTTAGCCGGGACCGCACACGTGGCTGCGGCTAGTGCCGCGCAGTAGGAAATCCGGGTCCGGCGAGTTCCAGCCCTGGAACTTGCCGGTGATCAGCCACAGTTACTGCAGCAGATCCTTACCCTAGCAGATCAAGGACTGGCTTCCACTCCCTGTCCAGGGATTGAGCCACTCCTTTGTAGGTGAGTTGTCCGGCGTAGGTATTTACTCCTTCGGCCATCCCCGGGTCGGCCTTGATAGCGGCTGCGGCGCCGTGCTGCGCCAGGCGGAACACGTAGGGGAAGGTGGCGTTGGTGAGGGCCAGGGTGGAGGTATTTGGAACTGCTGCGGGCATATTTGTGACGCAGTAGTGGACCACTCCATCGACCAGGAAAGAGGGGTCGCTGTGGGTAGTGGGGTGGGCAGTTTCGATGCAGCCGCCCTGGTCGATGGCTACGTCGACGATGACGGCTCCTTTTTTCATTCTGGAGACCATTTGCCGGGTCACAATCTTGGGAGCTGAGGCTCCGGGGATCAGCACGCCGCCGATGAGCAGGTCGGCGCCCTGGACGGCGCGAGCAACGTTATAGGAGTTTGAGGCCAGGGTGTAAACGCGGCCGTTGAAGATATCGTCCAGCTCGCGCAGCCGGTTGAGATTCAAGTCAACGATAGTTACGTTTGCGCCCATGCCCAAGGCGATCTTGGCGGCGTTGGTGCCGACGATCCCGCCTCCCAGGATGCAGACAGCCGCGGGCGGCACTCCGGGCACTCCACCGAGCAAGAGTCCGCGACCTCCTTTTTCTTTTTCCAGGTAGGTTGCGCCTACTTGTACGGACATTCTTCCCGCGACTTCGGACATAGGGGTGAGCAGAGGGAGAGTGCCGGCGCGGTCGCGGATGGTTTCGTAGGCGATTCCGGTCACTTTGCTGGCTAACAGCCGGTCGGTTAGCGCGGGCAGAGGAGCCAGGTGTAGATAGGTGAATAACACCAAGCCTTCGCGAAAGAACTGATATTCCTTCTCGACTGGCTCTTTCACTTTGACGATCATGTCGGCGTGTCCCCAGACGTCGTGGGCCGCGCCAACGATCTCGGCTCCCGCGGACTGGTACTCGTCGTCGGAGAAGGCGGAGAGATCGCCGGCATGGGTTTCAACCAGGACGGTGTGGCTGGCGTCGACCAGCGCCTTCACCCCGGCAGGGGTGATGCCAACCCGGGATTCGTGGTCTTTCACTTCCTTGGGAACGCCAATGATCATCTAAAATTTGCCTCGCAAGGGAATGCTAGCAAATGCGGGCGGGGGGGGTGTTTATGGAGCGGGTTTGGGGTATGCGTTCGGACCGAGGTGCCTTCCAGACTTTGGCATACCGCCTGAGCCGGCGTGCATCAAGAACGGCTGGCGTTGCAGGCCTAGCCAGACCTGCCATCCCATTCGGATGATCCTCTTAGAGGTAACCACCTTGGACTTTGTCATCCCGACCGGAGCGAAGCGGAGCGGAGGGATCTGCAGTTTCTACCCTCCACGCTTCGCTTAAGTCAGCCCATGACGGGTTCGTCTCTTCAATGAGGTGTATTTTCTTGGCCCGGGTCCAGCCCTTAATTTGCTTCTCTCTGTCGATAGCGCTATGAACATACCGGTAATGCTCAAACGAGACGAGGCGATGGCATTGATAGTCTGCACTGAAGCCAGGGATAAGAGCCGCTCGATGTTCCTCTGTTCGACGTGCAACGCTATTGGTCATGCCGCAGTAAAGAACGCGGGTTCGGCTGGCAACGATGTAGACGTAATAGTGGTGGTCGCGTTTGCTCATCGTTGACTCTGTTGCGGCCGCGAGGGAACTGCAGGTCCCTCGGCTTCGCTCGGAGGCTGTGACTCTTTTGATTGCTGTTAGGTTTTGGTGGCCGGAAAGCTATGAAGAGCAGCGGCAAACAAGCATCGTCGGGGTCCTTCGACTGCGCGCCATAAACCCTCTGTTAAGCGATAGATCTGCGAGGCGCTTCGCTCAGGATGACGCCTTTGTGGGAGGTTTGAAAAATCCTCCGGTTGGGTGTGTCAAAACCACAAAGATCAAAAAAGTCACAACCTCTCCTCCTAATGAACAAAAAATAAAGCCAGTAGAATCAATCTCGATTTCCAGCGTTCATTTCACTCTTAACTTGCCGCAGGCAAGTCAGCTGCTCGGGATGACAAAGTTTAAATGGTTGGCGGACCTTGATGGTGGTTATTTGGATGGAAGTGACGGTGTTTGCGACTGGGACAAGTTGCTAGATGGATGCGGAGGAGGTTCACTCCCCCGTATCGATCTGGGCTCGCTGCAGGCGGTCGGAATAATCCACGTAGACCGCTTTCCATGAGGTGTAAAAATCGAGCGCTCCGGTGCCGCCTTCGCGATGCCCGTTGCCGGTCTGCTTGACACCGCCGAAGGGCAGATGCACTTCAGCCCCAATCGTCGGCGCATTAATGTAGGTGATGCCGGCTTCCAAATCACGCAGCGCTTTGAACGCCAGGTTCACGTTGCGCGAATATAACGCAGTGGAAAGCCCATATTGGATTCCATTCGCGATGGCAATCGCCTGATCGAAGCTGTCGCATTCAAGCAGACTCACTACCGGCCCAAAGACCTCCTCCCGGGCGATGCGCATCTCCACACCGACTCCCCCGAAAACCGTGGGAGCAAAGAAATATCCTTTGCTCAACCCATCGCCACCAAGGCGCTGTCCGCCAGTCAAAAGCCCGGCGCCCTCCTTCTGCGCAATCTCGGTGTAGCGGGCAGACGTCTCTAGCTGCTGCTGATTTATCTGCGGTCCCATCTCCACCTGATCGTCCAGGCCATCGCCCACCCTGAGCGCCTGCGCTCGCGCTACCAGCCTGCGGGTAAACTCGCCGGCAATGCTCCTTTGCACGATGATGCGGCTGGTCGCCGTGCAACGTTGGCCGGTAGTGCCGAAAGCGCCCCAGATCGCTCCATCCAATGCCAGATCGAGGTTGGCGTCTTCGAGCACAATCATGGCGTTCTTACCACCCATCTCGAGCGAGCACGGCTTAAATAAGCCAGCAGCCGTCTGGCCGACAATCCGGCCCACTTCGCTCGATCCGGTGAAGGAAATGGCATTTACTTCCGGATGCGCAACCAAAGGCGCACCCGCGTCCGGACCGAAGCCGGTCACGATGTTGACCACGCCATCCGGCAGTCCAGCCTCCATCAGCAACTCCACCAGGTTGATGGTCGAGAGGGGAGTATCTTCCGCCGGCTTGATCACGCAGGTATTGCCGCAAACCAGGGCGGGGAAGAGCTTCCATGAGGGAATGGCCATGGGGAAGTTCCAGGGCGTGATCATGCCGCAGACGCCTACCGGCATACGTACGGACATAGCGAACTTGTCAGGCAACTCCGACGGCGTGGTCTGGCCGAAGAGCCTGCGGCCTTCGCCTGCCATGTAGAATGCTGTGTCGGCCGCCTCTTGCACATCGCCGCGGGTTTCACTGAGAACCTTGCCCATCTCCCTCGTCATATCCCGGGCCAGCTTCTCTTTGTGGCGCAAGAGCAGCTCACCGGTGCGGTAGAGAATCTCTCCCCGCTTGGGAGCCGGAACCAGCCGCCAATGGCGATAAGCTGCGCGGGCCGCCTTCACGGCCCGGTCCACGTCGGTTTCGCCAGAAGCCTGAAATTCTCCTACCACATCGTCGACATTGGCGGGATTGTGATTGAGGAAAGTGTTGCCGCTTGCTGCACTCACCCACTGGCCGCCGATCAGGTTTTTGTAACTGTTCATCGTCACGTTTCTTTCCCTTCGTTAAACTTCCGAGCATAACTCACAGTATCCAAAACGGGGCGTATGCCCTAAAAGTGGTGTTAACGACTCAAAAGAGTAGGGGTGCAACATGGCAACCATGGCCGTACAATGAAATCCGGTCGTCAGGAAAAGTCCGGCATTCATGTCATCAAACGGTTTTCATTCGCGTTCTTCGCGGACGCACGGCGTGCGTTCGTTGTTCAGCGTCTTCTCGAGTGACCTGGCAATTGATTTAGGAACCGCGAACACCCTGGTGTACGCGCGAGGCAAGGGCATTGTGGTCAACGAGCCCTCCATCGTCGCCATCAATAAGAATACCGGCGAGGTAGAGGCGGTTGGCAAAGAGGCCAAGGAGATGCTTGGCCGCACTCCGGGCAATATCGTCGCCATCAAGCCGATGAAAGACGGCGTGATTGCCGATTTCAAAATCACCGAAAAGATGTTGAACTACTTTATTCAAAAGGCACACAACCGCAAGATGCTGGTACACCCGCGGATCGTCATTGGGGTGCCTTCGGAGATCACACAGGTGGAAAAGCGAGCGGTGGAAGACTCCGCTTATCGCGCCAAGGCAAGCGAGGTGTTCCTGGTAGAGCAGGCGATGGTCGCCGCTATCGGCGCCGGCCTGCCTATCACCGAACCCAGCGGCAACATGGTGGTGGATATCGGTGGCGGGACCACGGATATCGCCGTCATTTCACTCTCCGGCATCGTCTATTCCCGTTCCGTCCGCATGGCCGGCAACCAGATGGACGAGGCGATCATGAATTACCTCAAGCGCAAGTACAACCTGCTGATCGGTGAGCGCACGGCGGAGCAGATCAAGATCGACATCGGATCGGCCTATCCTCTGGACAAGCCGCTGACCATGGAGATCAAAGGCCGCAACTTGATCGAAGGTGTGCCCAAGACCATCACCATCGATGACAGCGAGATCCGTGAAGCGCTTACGGAATGCATTTCCACTATTCTCAATGCCATTCGCGTTGCCCTGGAGCGCACCCCACCGGAACTCAGTGCCGATATTAGTGACCGCGGCATCGTGCTGACCGGGGGCGGCGCGCTGATCAAGAACCTGGACAAGCGTATCCGCGAGGAAACCGGTTTGCCGGTTTCGATTGCCGATGATCCCCTGGCCAGCGTGGTGCTGGGCACCGGCAAGATGCTGAGTGACTTCCGTTTGCTGCGCAAAATCAAGATCGATTAATCCAGCCGGCGAGTCGACTTATAAACCAAGAAGGGGATGGATAGTCGATTCGTCCGCGAACGCAGCCATGGATTTGCTTTGAGCCGGTATAAGAACATCCTGTTCCTGGTGGCGGTCCTGGTGGCCCAGATCATCGGGCTAGCCATGCAGGTGCGCCGACCGAACCCCAATGGGGGGGATGCACCGGCGGTGCGATTAATACGCTATTGGGCCATCGGCGTCATGTCGCCCCCGGAAAAGGTTCTGCACGGCAGCGGGAGCGGCCTGCGCGGGATGTGGTCGAACTATCTCGATCTCCGCCACGTCCGGGAGCAGAATCAAGAGCTGAGGGAACGAGTGAGCCGGCTCCAGCTGGAGCAGGCTGCGCTGCTCGAGGATGCCCGACAGGGACAGCGGCTGCAGGCACTGCTGGCCTTCAAAGAGCACTACATCTACAGTACCGTGGCGGCGCAGGTCATCGGAACGTCGGGGACCGACCAGTCCCGCATCCTGTACATCGATAAGGGGGCTAAAGACGGTCTCAAGCCGGACATGGCGGTCATCACCCCCGACGGCATTGTGGGCAAGGTGAAGGACGTCTACGCACACACTTCGCAGGTGCTGCTGGTTTCCGATCAGACCAGCGGAGCGGGGGTGCTGCTGGAATCCACCCGGCTGCGTGGGGTACTACGGGGTAATGCGCTAGGACAACCGCAGATCATTAATATGCTTCCCGATGAGCGGGTTAAGCCGGGCGAGCGTGTGGTCACCAGCGGAGGGGACCAGATTTATCCTCGGGGGCTGCCGGTGGGGGTTGTCGACCAAGTGGTCCCGGACACTTCGAACCCTCCTTACATGGACATCCTTATCAAGCCTGCTGCGAATCTAGGGCACCTGGAAGAGTTGCTGGTGATCACCCAGGCTTCGGATCAAATGCCGGAGAAGGCGAAACAGGATCTGGCGCTGAGTGCCGCCGAGGGGGCTATCGCGGCGAGCCAACAGCGTGCATCGGATATCCTCGCCGAGCGGCTGCCAGGTCTTGATGATCCGAACGCGCTTGCCGATACGACAGGCCAACCAGGCAACGCCGCTGCTGCGACGGCCGCGGCTGCTGCGGCCGCAGCGGCGGTTGCTCCCAAGCTGCATCCGCCTCCGGCCTTGCATGAAGATCATTACAGCCCCGACGCCACCGCCCCGGCTGCGGCTTTGACTCCGGGGCAGGCGATTGTCGACCCCAAGTACCCACCGGCGCCGGCTACAGCTGCGGCCAAACCGGCGAGGAGCAAGCCGGAACCAAGCGAGGATGCATCGCGGCGAAGTGAGGCCCAGGGGGATGTGGCGAAGCCTCCGGCGCATCGTCCGGCCACCATTCCCGGAGCCACCACTGGCGAGGAGGCTGCGCCCGCTACAGCTCGGCCAACGGTGGCTAAGCCAAAGGTACCGAAGGCGGCGCCGCCCACAGATCGGCCGGCTGCAGCGTCCCCCGCGGCTGAACGCAGCACCGAGCCCAGTGCAAATTCAGGAAATGGGAGTCCGCCGCAATGAGAAAAGCTATGGTTGGGCTTCGCCCGTCTTTTTCGGCTCAGGTACGTCTTGGCGAACCTGGGGTACCCTTCCCGGCTCCGAAAGAGATTGGGGTTTCGACGGTGAGGGTTTTGGAGAGTGGTGCGGGTTCGAAGAGCGGTTTGGGCTTCTAGTGTGGGTGTTTAGGATGGTTCGGGCGTAGGAGAAGTCTCATGGCAATGTCGGCATCGGTGGCGCGTCGGGAACTGGATGTTCAGCGCTACCCCTTGATTGTGGTGGTGCTGGTGCCGTTGCTGGCGATCTTTTTGCAGGCCCTAATCCCGCGTTTTATTCCCAAGTTCGACATTCTCGACCTCCCCTTGCTGGTGACCATCTATTTCTCCGTAGGGTGGCGCAATCCAATTGCCGGAACAGTGACCGGAGCGGTGATCGGGCTTATTCAGGATGCGCTGACCAGCCGGCCCCTGGGCATCAACGGGATCTCGCAATGCGTGGTGGGATTCTTTGCCGCCTCACTGGGGGTCAAGATCGACGTAGAAAACCCGGGCACCCGCCTGCTGATCAATTTTGCCTTCACCTTGTTGAACATTGGGATCTATCTGTTCATCATGCATCGCATGCTGGCGTTCAATGTCAATACGAACTGGCTGCATGAGGTAATCAAGGCGGTGATCAATTCCATCGTGGGCGTGTTTTTCTTCGATATTCTGGATCGTGTTAGACCACGGGATTAAAGTGCAGCGAATTCAGGTGGGGAGCGTCACAGTAACTGTAAGTGGGCCGTAAAAAATGGAAGATTACTCATCGGTTAACCGGGAAGAAAGATTGCCGGCATTCAAGCTCACGATCGTGCAGTACGTGATCGTGGCCATTCTGCTGGTGCTGCTTTCGGGCCTGTGGCGGCTGCAAGTCATCGGAGCGCAAAATTATCGCACCCTGGCGGAGCAAAACCGCATTCGCAAGGTGCCTATCCTGGCCCCCAGAGGCAAGCTGTTCGATCGCGAAGGACGCCTGCTGGTGGATAATTACCCCTCCGTTTCCTGCTTTATCATCCGCGAGCCGGGCCGTGACCTGCGGGCGGATTTTCCCCTGATCTCTCGTGGGCTCCACATGACGCCGGACCAGCTGGAAGCCACCATGAAGCACTACGCGCTGGCCCCCAAGTATGAACCGATCCCGCTCAAGCAGGACATCACTCCGGACGAGGTGGAGTTCATCGAGGCCCACCGCGACGAGCTGCCGGAGCTGGAAACCATTGACGAACAGCGGCGGCTCTATCCCCGCAACGGCTTTGCCGCCAACCTGATCGGGTACGTCGGCGAGGTGAGTGATGAGATGCTGAACGACCCGCGCTATGCCTACTACGAGCCGGGCGATGTGGTCGGCAAGTCGGGTGTGGAGCAATCCTACGATCAATTGCTGCGCGGTCAGGACGGCTCGCAGGACATCATCGTGGACAGCCACGGAAGAGAAGTAGGCATCCTGGGGCGGGAGCCGGCGGTTCCTGGCCAGGGCCTCAAGCTGACGATCGACCTCGATATCCAACGCGCGGCTGAAGCGGCCATGGGCGATCGCAACGGAGCGATTATTGCCATTAACCCCCATACCGGCGCGGTGCTGGCGCTGGTCTCACGGCCGGCCTTCGACCCTAATGATTTCTCGGTGCGCGTATCCCGCGAGGAATGGAACAAACTCATCACGGACCCTCGGCATCCTCTGCTGGATAAAGCAATTCAGGCCCAGCTGGCGCCAGGATCCACATTCAAAATCATCATGTCGCTGGCCGGCCTGGAAGATAATGTGGCGCAGGATTTGAAGGTGAACTGCACCGGCGGCGCTACGTTCTACGGACGGTACTTTGCCTGCGATAGGCGCCACGGCCTGGTCGACATTCTGCACGCCATCCCCTTGTCTTGCGATACCTACTACTACACGCTCGCCCAACGGCTGGGCATTGAGAAGATTGCCTATTGGGCCCACAAAGTAGGCATTGGGGAAAAGACGGGCATCGATCTGCCCGGAGAAGTCAGCGGCACCATGCCTTCGGAAGAATGGAAGTTGAAGACCTTCCACGAGAAATGGTATGCGGGAGAGGTCATCTCCGTAGGGATCGGGCAAGGAGCGGTTGCCATCAGCCCCGTCCAGTTGGTCCGCGCGATTGCCGGAATTGCTTCCGGCGGCGTCCTCAAGCGCCCCCACGTAGTCGAGCCCGATCAGTTGCCGGCCGATTTTCGCCAGGCGCTCTATGACTCGTATCCGGGCAGCGGCGACGCGACGATACCGATCAGTCCTGCCATATGGGAGACCATCACCGACGGCATGGCGCTCACGACCAACAGCGGTACGGCAGTGGCGTCTCATTTGGACAATATCGACTTTGCCGGCAAGACCGGCACAGCGCAGGTGGTGAACCACAGCGCCGGAATGAAGAGTCTAGGCAAGGGTGCTGAGCGCGCCAACGCCTGGTTTGTCGGAATCGCCCCGCGGCGCAATCCGGATATCGCCGTGGTGGTTTTGGTGGAACACGGTGGCTGGGGAGCGGAGGCGTCCGCACCTCTGGCTGCGCGGGTGATTGAAACCTTTGTGGATAAGCAGCGCCGCCTGGACAACAATCTGTTGGAAGCCAAGGCGCCCTCACCGGTGGATGTGGGTGCGGTGTGGTCTGAAAAGCCGGAGCAGGTTGCCGGGGCCGCAGGCGGCGTAACGCCCACTACGGTGGCGGCGAAGGATGCTGCACCCGCGATTCACGGCGGCCATTTTACGGTGCCCGTGCAATGAGCTTCATAGTCTTGAAAGGAATGCGCTTTGAAGGGGACGGGCTTTAGCCCGTGAGGGAAGCATGCCGGTGGCAAAGAGATTCCTCAGTGGCTAAAGCCGTGCACGTTTGGTGGGTTTTACGGCGGGGCTGAAGCCCCGCCCCTTCACGGAGAATCATGCGGCGATTTATCTCATTTCGTGATTTCGACTGGTTGCTCCTGGCTATGGTGCTGCTGCTTTCGGTTATCAGCATCCTGGAGATCTATAGCGCTACCTTGCACACCAAGTTTGTGGGGTTTGAAACCAAGCAGATCTTCTGGCTGATCGGCGGCTTGGCCGCCATGTTCATCTTCTCGCTGATCAATTACCACCGTCTGCTGGAGGCGGTGCACTGGGTCTATGGCTTCTGCCTGATCTCCCTGGTGGGGGTGCTTATCTTTGGGACCAAGGTTTTGGGCGGGCGGCGCTGGATCAAGCTTCCTGGCGGCATCCACTTTCAACCGTCGGAATGGGTCAAGGTGGTGCTGATTGTCGCCATGGCGCGCTACTTCGCCGGCCTCGCCGGCAGGGACCTGACCTGGAGCGACATCTTCAAGGCTTTCCTGCTGGTCGGGCTGCCCATGCTGCTGGTGCTCAAGCAACCTGACCTGGGAACCTCGCTTACCTATGTGCCGGTGCTCATTGTCGGGCTCTTCCTGGGCGGTCTGGAGTGGAAGAAGGCGGTCATCCTGGTGGTCGCCGGTCTGGTGCTGGTAGTTCCGGTCTGGGCCAAGGTGCTGAAGCCTTACCAGAAACAGAGGCTCACCAGCTTCCTGAATCCCGACACCGATCCTAAAGGCAGCGGTTACCAGGTGAAGCAGTCGCTCATCGCCGTGGGCGACGGAGGCGTCTGGGGCCGGGGAGCCACCAAAGGCACGCAGACGCAGGGCGACTTTCTGCCCATTCCCTATACGGATTTTATCTTTGCCGCGTTCTGCGAGGAACATGGCTTCGTCGGCGCCGTGTTTGTACTCCTGATATACTTCCTCATATTGACGCGTTTGATTCAAAATGCTCAGACAGCCGCGGATGTATCCGGTACGTTCCTGATCATGGGTGTAGTCGCAGTACTCATCTTTCAGATTGCAGTTAACGTCGGAATGGTCATCGGGCTTATGCCGGTCACGGGAATTCCTCTACCGTTAATGAGTTACGGGGGATCCTCAGTATTGTTCACCTTCCTGGCTCTGGGTATGGCGATGAACGTTCGCATGAGCCGCTTCGTGAATTAGATCTGGTTCCCGGCCTCAAGTCGGCCGCACCACGGGCGGCGTCAGTAACTTTAGGTTTTTAGTAGTTTAGATACGCCGGCTAGGTGAATCACCGGGCCGGGCAGGATTTAGGAATGAACACGCAGAGAAGGGTAACGGCCCCGCCTGAACACAAGGCTGAAGTGGTCACCGACTCTTTGCGTTTAGACAGCCTTGGAGCGCCAGGCAGCACAGAGACCGATCCCGGTGACTGCTGTGTTGTGCCGGCTTCCCCGCACAAAGAAATTCGCTGGATCCCACCCCATGGACCACGCGCCTTTGCCCAAGGCTTGCTCGCTGACCTAATCCTTCCCGGTATCCCGGGAGTGGGATAGCAGCTTCCCCCTCCGATCTGCCGCGCCGGCCGTCCGCCAGGTGAGCCCTGCGGACAGAGAGGCCGCATGTCAAAAGAAATTTGTATTTCCAGCACGCCCCACGAGACGCGTCTGGCCATCCTTGAGGACGATCAACTTACAGAGGTCTACTACGAGCGCGAGAACGAATACACCCTCGCCGGCTCGATTTACAAAGGCCGCGTGACCCGGGTGCTTCCCGGAATGCAGTCGGCATTCGTCGACCTGGGTCTGGAGCGCGATGCCTTCCTCTACGTCACCGATTTCATGGAGGAACAGGAAGACTCCTCCGATTTTGAGCGCATTCCAGCGAACGGCCGGAACGAGGAAGGACAGGCTCGGGAACCGCAGGGCGGGGGGAACCGCGAACCGCGCCAGCCACGTGCCGCATCCACTGAAGAAGAAGCTCCACGGCGTAACGGAGCCCCCGCAGCTTCGGGCGGGGCCAGCCACTCGCCCGGGGGGGAGTTTGAGGATGGAACCCGGCGCTGGCGAGGCCGCCGCGGCCGCCGCAAGGGCTTTCGCCCACCGCAGCAAGGCGGGCAGCAGGCAGCCCAGGAACAGACCGCCCCAGCCCGAGCCGAGGTTCCCACACCCGTCGAAGCCACGTTCCCGGTGGAAACCGGTCCCCGGCCCCCGGTAGCGTTCTCGCTTCCCGGTGAGTCGCTTTCGAAGTACGGCGGTCAGAGCGCTACCACGCCCACACTGCCGGTTGACAGCCGTGCGCCGCAGCAGCGAGCCGGTGTCATTTTGGCCAAGCCCTCCACGCTAATTGAAACCCCAATCGCGTGGGACGGCGCCGGCCCCCTCCCCGGTGAATCCCTTTCCCGGTATCGGGACCCTGCTGAGGAAACCCCAGCCCCGGTTCACAACCAGCCATTTGCTCCCGCCGATGTGGAGGAAGAGACTGCCTATTCCGAGGAAATCGCCACTTCGACGGAGAATTTGGAGCCGCATGCCATCGTGGCCGGGGGAGAGGAAGCACCTACGCTCCATGAAGCAGAAGTGCAGGAAACGGTATGGACGCCTGAAGTAGCCGCGTTTGAAGCCGAAATGATTGCCGAAACGCCGTTAGAGGTCCAGAGCAGCCTTGCCGACGAGCCGTTAGCAGCGGCGGTAGAGTTTGAGCCTGAGGAAGCTTCCGCTTCGTATCGTATCGACCCTTCCGCGCCCAGCGAATTTCGTTTTGCCTCCTCATCCTCCAGCTTGGCCGAGGAGGAGGAGGTAGCTCCTGAAGAGGAAGCTGTCCAACATATTGAAGATAAGCATATTGATGATGAGCAGGTTGAAGATACGCGTGCGGAGGCCGGTGGCCATGAATCCGCTGCGTTCGCCGCTCCCAATGCGGGCTTGGCGGAACTGGAAACGGACTTCGACGATGAGGAAGACGAGGATCTGGACGGTGGAGTTCCGGCAACCGGCTTGGTGGAGGAAGAAGAGGTTACGGAGGAAGAGGAGTACGACTTTACGCCTCTTTTTGTGGAGAGCGAAGACCACGACCTGCAGGAACTGGAAGAGGAGACGCTCGACCAGGAAGTTGCGGCCGGGGGGGAGATCGGCGAGATGGTGCGCGATGCCCATCTTGATCAGCGGATTGATGGCGATGCCTCCGGTCTCACGGTAGAGGAAGAGGAAGCGGAAGATGAGATAGAGGCCGGCGAGGGGGTCGAGGAAGCAGAATCGGAGGAAGGGCAGGTAGCCGCAGTGGCCGGGCAGCCGGCTCGCCGTCCACGCGACGATCAGCGCCGTGGAGGGCGGGGGCAGCGCAACGATGGCCGCCGCCGCCACAATGGCCGCCGGCAAAACACCCAGACCAGCGACCTGCCAATCATCAGTGAGCTATTGAAGCAGGGGCAGGAAATCCTGGTGCAGATTGCCAAGGAGCCGATTGCGAAAAAGGGTGCGCGCATCACCAGCCACATCGCGCTGCCGGGCCGCTTCCTGGTCTTCATGCCGACGGTCAATCATGTTGGCGTCTCGCGTAAGATCTCGTCCGACGAGGAGCGCCTGCGTCTCAAGCGCATCCTGATCAGCGAGAAGGGAACCGTCAGCGGCGGCTTTATCGTGCGCACTGCGGCGGATGGGGCTAGCGAAGAAGATCTGCGCGCGGATATTCGTTTCCTGATCAGTCTCTGGACGGAGATCAAACAGCGGTCCGATACGGCCAAGGCGCCGGCGCTTATCTATCACGATCTGAACCTGGTGGAGCGCATCCTGCGCGACCAGGTGAGTGACAACTTCTCCACCATTTGGGTCGATACAGAGGCGGAGTACGAGCGCATCGTTCGCTTCCTGAATCGTTTTCAGCCCTCGTTGGTGCGCCGGGTCAAGCTGTACACCAAGGAAACCCCGCTCTTTGAACAGTTCGGTATTCAGGATGAGATCACCAAGGCGCTCAAGTCCAAAGTGTGGCTCAAGTCTGGAGGGTCAATTGTGATCAACCAGACGGAGGCGCTGGTGGCCATCGACATCAACACCGGCAAGTACGTAGGCAAGACGGCGCGGTTGGAGGACACGATTCTAAAGACCAATCTCGATGCCATCCCCGAGATTGTGCGTCAGATTCGTCTGCGCGATCTGGGCGGAATCATCGTGATCGACTTTATCGACATGGACGAGCGCAAGAACCGTAACAAGGTGATGCAGGCGCTCGAGGACGAGCTCAAGCTCGATCGAGCTCCTTCTAAAGTGTTGCAATTCAATGACTTCGGCCTGGTTGCGATCACCCGCAAGCGGGTAAAGCAGTCGCTTGAGCGCACACTGAGCATTCAATGCTCTATCTGCTCCGGCACCGGCATGGTCAAGAGCCCGACCACGGTGTGCAACGAAATCTATATCGAGATGCGCAAGATGCAAAATCATCTGGAGCGTCAGGACGTGCTACTGCGTGTCCATCCTGAGGTGGTCAAGACGCTGAAGCTGGGCAATGCCCGTTGGCTCACGGAGCTGGAGGAGATGAGCGGCAAGACGATCATTGTCAAGAGCGATCCCACGCTGCATCCGGAGCAGTTCGACATCCATTAGTTTAATCAGGAAACGGCGCGGGGCCCTGTCAGCAGCAGGGTCCCGCCACGCCATATAGCGCAACGGTGCCATCCTTTGTGACCTTCTGCGCGTCAAAACCGTCACATAGGTGTTTGTACGAGGGGGTCCTCTTTGGGGATCCCTCCAAATCTCATTTCACAAGGGTGATTACACGATGGTGTCGGGTCACGGTTCCTTTGTTCGGTACGCAGTGTTAGTGTCGGCGCTCTCCTCTTTTCTGCTGGCTCCCGGTGCTTTCTCGCAGGTAAGTTCAAGCGCGGAAAATCATGAGGCCTTTGACGCCGTGCTGCAGGACCAATATCCCAACCAGGGCGGTTACAATAGACAGACCTACCACCACAACGACTCCCTCACCGACCATCTGGCGATCGAGGCTGGTGCAGGATTCAATGTGCCGGTTGGCAATACCAAGACCTGGCAGAACGTGGGCTATAGCATTAACCTGGGGGGTGGTTGGAACTTCAACGATCGCTTCGGAGTGCTGGCCGAATACAGCTTTAATCGCGACAATATTCCACAAAACACCCTGAGCGATGTAGGCGAGCCGAATGGAAATGTTCATGTGTGGTCGCTGACTCTGGATCCTATCTTCTACTACAAGACGAGCGGAAGGATTGGCGGCTACGTGACTGGCGGCGGGGGCTTCTATCGCAAGCTCACGAGCTTTACTGAATCGGTTTATGAGGGTGATTACTGTAGTTACTTTGGCTGCTATCCGGCGTATGGCACCGAAGTTCTCAGCCACTTTTCGAGCAACCAGGGTGGAGTCAATATCGGAACAGGCGTCACCTTTAAGCCCAACGCCGATGGTAAGGGAAAGTTTTACGCAGAGGTGCGCTATGTCTGGGTAAACTCTCCGACGACCTCGGGGGACTCTTTCGGAACGGGCACGGTGGGGATGATTCCGGTGACCTTCGGCTTCCGTTGGTAAATCTGGAGGCCTCAGCTTAGGTTAGGGAAAGAGTTCTCAACAGGGCACGGCCAAAACAGGCCATAGTCTTTTAGACGTGCCTACTGTGCGCCCGGATAGACCTTGATCCAGTGGTTTCGCATGGAGGCGCGCGTGAGTTTACCGGCGGTTTCAGACACAATAAGTTTTGTCGGTTCTACGGGCATATGACAGTCGATGCAATCGTTCGCGATGGTCCGGCCCATTTTCTTCGATACCCCGCAGCTTTCCCAACTATGGCAAGTGAGACAATTGTTCGAGTAAGATGCGGCGGTACGCTCAGGAGCATGCACGTCATGACAGGTGGAACAAGTCATATTCGGCGATTGCAGATAGCATTTGCTTCTCTTCAGCAAACCTACCTGGTCCCCGTGCACATCGGGGTGCTCCGCGGGGTCCGTAGGGTCTGGGATGACATACTTATGGAGCGGCTCCCCGGGCCGATAAGAAAATGCGGGCGCGATTTCCTTACTGCGAGTGCCGTTGTGGCAAAGGGCGCACAAGTCCACTTGCCTGTCTCGCGATAACATAGCCGGATTTATGATCGCGGATCCGAGGGTTCTCGGCGAAGCGGCCGATGCGGTTCTCATCACGGTGATGTGGTCCATGCCCGGTCCGTGGCAGGTCTCGCAGGATATTCCCGTCACCACGCTTCCCCTGTCATAGCGATTGATGCGAGGATCAGTGGCTAACGGCTTGATGTAGGCGAGATGACACTCCAAGCAGCGTGGATGGATCGCGCGGGAAAAATTTGCCGTGCCGTCCGCATAGCCGGGACTGTTTATCCAGCGGCGGCCGGCTGACCAGTAGCTTACCGGCAACTCATATAATGCGTTCCCCTGCCAGTAGAGATAGCTTTGCCCGCGTACTCCGGAGCCTATGACCAGGTCGATTCGTTCGCTTTCCGTTTGCACATGGGGGGCCACGCCCACGATCGCGGTCTCATAATTGCCGTCGCCTTTTTCTTCCATCTTGAAATAAAGGCTCGGCCGTGTGTCTGTCGACGTGGGCTGATGGATCATCAGAACATTGGAACCCTCGATGAATGAGCCCAGAATCGAATCTTTACCGGGCAACTGAGAGGTCAAATGGTGGGCTGTGTGCAGATAAGAAATGCTTACTTGCTGATGGCAGGAAAGGCAGGCCGAATCTCCTGCAAATCTCTCTTGCCGAGAAGGATAGGCGGCAGAATCGGATGGCGTTTGATTCTGCGCTGGCTCCTGAGCCATTGTTTGATCGCTCTTTGCGAGTTCATCTCTGATAGCCTGGGCCTTGTCGAGCTCACCGGTCGAGGAGTAGATGGCAAGCAATTCTTTTCCGACCTGGCTCCGAATCTTGTCCTGCTGCAAGTGCGGGAAGGCTGCTTCCAGATCTTTGCGCCCATCGGTCTCCGCGCCGATTCTTCGTTCACACATACCGAGCAAAGCCTGAATCTTCCACAAATCAGGCCGAAGCGTGAGCGCTGTACGTAGTTGGGGAGCAGCATCGCTGTAGTTACCACTGAAGAAAAGGAGAACTCCGAGATTGCCTCGGGCGTCAACGTTGTTGGGATCGAGCAGGAGGATTTCCTGGAACTCTCGAGTAGCGAGTTCGGGCCGCTGCTCTTTGAGATATTGCTGAGCCAGACGAGCATGTGAATCAAGCTGTTCCTGGAGACTCGATGGGATTTGGCAGAAGCACGAGCAGGAAGCAACGCAGAGGAGAAGCAGCAGCGCGCCACAGGCGACGTAGTCGTGTTTCAAGCCACTGCTTTTACACATTTCTCTCTTGAGCCAGATTAGCTTCCGCTGCGTCTATGAAGTGGCATGCGATGGTCCTCTCGTTGTAGGGCGCACGCCACCCATGAATCGTTACTATCGGTGAAACGCCCCACTGGCCATATCGCGTATACCGAGCTCGCGCATCATCCGGTCTGTCTCAGTGTAAGCTTCTTTCACCCAGTCCACGATCTTGTCAGGTTCAGGCGAGTACTCGAGTTCGATGCTGACTGAACCAGCGAACTCGCTTGCCTTCAGTTCTTCCAGGTACGGCATAAAATCGACGACGCCTCTACCGGGAGGAAGATCGCCATGCACCTTGCCATCGCAATCCGAGAGGTGCACATGACCTATTCTTCCCTTCAATTTGCGTATCTCTGAGGCAGGCGCATGCACCAGCGCCAGATGCGAGATGTCTATATTGGCTTTCACGGCCGGTGAACCGACGTCGACCAGAAACTTGCTCATCTTGGTGAGGTCATTGATCAGCGACAAATGGAACGGCTCGAGCTCGAGAACGATTTCCTGTCCCAAAGCTTCCGCGTATCGCGCCAGTTCGCATACGGACTGGACTGCCCATGCCCATTGGTCTCCGGGTTTGATCACTTCGCATTGCCAAATGTATTCGCCAAGAACCAGGAGAAGATTACGGGCTTCCAAGTCATAGCCAAATTCAAGGTATTGACGAGCACGATCGATATGGAAGCGGCGCACTGTGCCATTAAAATCCGCGATTCCCATGGCGACACAAACGGTAGAAATGACGGGAAGCGCCGCGGAGCGACAAGCCTCGCAAATCGCCTTGCGCTCCACCACACCTGTCTCCATCGGGTCAGCGAAGATGTCGATGGTGTCGAAGCCGATCCTGCCCGTCTCCTGAATTCCCTCAACGGTGCTGAACGGCGAGCCGAGCCAAGCGGAACTAATGAGACCGAGCTTCATATAAATCCTCGAATCGGGGTTCGATTTCAGCAATTGTGACCAGCCGGTGCTCTTCAGCGGAACGGTAACAAGCCTCCACGAGCGCCATGGTTCGGAGATTGTCATGGCCGCTGATGGAAGGCTGTGTACGGCGAGCGACGCTGTCAAGAAGCTCTCCCATGGTGCCGGCGAACGCATCGGGAAACCAAACTTCTTTCCAGCGAGGCGAGAACGTATACCCGGGCTGGTGCTTGGTTGTGAAATCTATGACGCTGGGCTGCCTGTTCGGGTAACTCGGCCAACCGATTGTGCCTTGCGCCATTCCATCCGTGCCTTCTACCCGCCAGCGGATGTACCAATCTCTGACAGCATCGGCGGATGGTCCGGCCCATACGTCATCCCAAGCCGCGGCTCTGAAGCCGTTGGCATATTCCAGGATGTACAAGCAGATACCGTCACGATGGGGAAACTTCGTCCTTGGATCCCGTCGCGTACTGACAAATACGCTTTCCGGATCACCGAACAGGTAGCGGAAGGAATCGAGATGATGAATGCTCATGTTCAAGAGCGTGAGGCGGCCGTAGTCAGCGAGCCAGGTCTGCCAATGTGGAACCGCCCTCATCTCTATGGTGGCCAGAACAGGTTCTCCAAGATAACCGCGATTGAGCACTGTTTTCAACGCTCGAATCGATTGGTCGAAGCGCATATTTTGGTTGACTGCCAGGGCGATGCCGGCGTCATCGCAAAGCCGAACAATCTCGCGAGCATCGGAATAATTTGTGGCCAGCGGCTTTTGACAGAGAATACCTCTGATGTGGTCGTTGTGCCGAACGGCTGCCCTGACGATCCTCAGTTGCTGATCGGGTGGGACCGCAATGTCAAGGATCACAATCGATGAATCGGCAAGAAGATCTTCATCCCTTTCATAAACCTTGGGAATACCCCGAACCGAAGCCACCTCTTGCGCCACCTCGTAAGATCGGGAGGCAATGGCGCCCACGTTGTAGCCAGCGCTGCGATAGGCTACGAGCTGGATATCTCGGATGATGAAGCCGGCGCCGATGATTCCGATACATGCGTCGGTTCGTAGCGGCTTTGGGATCGTATAGTTCAGATCGAGGTCAATGTTCATAAGTGGCGATGCGGTGCGCAAACGAGATTCTTCATTTGGCCATTTTGGGGCGTTGTGGTCTCTCCGAAAGCGGGCATGGGCGAATGTGGCGAATAGGTCATAGAACCATATGCTCCTCTCCACGCAGAGGACGACAGGAACCTCGCTTCACCAGGATGGTAGGTACGATCACTTCAGTCAGATCTTTGCCCTTGGATTCATTTCGCTTAATAGCGGCCTTGGCTAGCTGGCGGCCCACCTCCCTTCCATCGACACAGACGCACGTCAGTTGATTGGCAGTTGAACGATCTAATTGATGTTGAAATCCGATCAGACTTATGTCTCGAGGTACAAGAAGGCCGTGCTGTAACAGACTCTCTTTCGCGCCCAACGCCATTTCATCTGAGCCCGCAATGATGGCCGTTATCGGCCATCCCTGCTCAATGATGAATGCCGCGGCAGCGTGTCCGTTTTGGAAGGATTCGTCGTCGATGGCTACCGTATAAGCGCGCGGCTCGAGCGAATTTTCAGCCATAGCCTTGGCATAGCCCTCATGTCTTTGCTGGAACCAGGGTTTCGAGGTGTCACCGATGTACCAGATGTGTTTATGTCCCAGTTGGATCAGGTACCGTGTGGCGTTCTCGAAGCCTTCCGAATCGTTGTACCGAACCTGATTCTTGCCGGCTTTCTTTGAGTGCTGACCGACTACGTGGTTGGCCAAGGTGACATAGGTGACGCCCGCGTCATCCAAGGCGTGCAGGAAATTGGTGTAAATTGTCCCGGTAACGATGAGGCAATCCGTAAGGCCCCGGGCCTGAATCATTCCAGAGAGCTGTAAGTCGCCCGATTGGATGTGCGGCTCATATTGGTGCCTGGCAAAGAGCAGATAGTAGTCCGCCTCGGCGCAAGCCTCTTCAATTCCCAATAGCAGATAGGCATGGACCGAGTTAAATCCGGCACCATTGCACATGATCAGCCCGATGATGCGGGAATGCTCACGGACGAGGTTCTGAGCTCGAGCGTCCGGGCGATAACCTAGCTCGCGAATTGCGCGCCCTACTCGTTCCTGCAGTTCAGTACCTACATCTTGGTGCCCGTTCAGCACTCGCGAGACCGTGCCTATCGAGACGGAAGCGCGGTCGGCTACATCCTTGATCTTCGGAAATGCCGAGCTCCGTCTGCCCATGGATGAATCACCGCTGTCACCGCCATCGCCGAAGACAATTGGGCAATGTTTTCATGAATCGATTTATCTGTCAATCAGGCGATCACTGGAGTCCAGGCTGCAATAAATCAGGGGATTACAGGAAAAATTTACTAATGGTTGACAAATGAATCGATTCATGAAACTTTTGTTCCGCCTCAAATGAGAGTGCAAATACGAAGATGAACGCAACTCCGCAAAAATCACTTCGGGGGCTGCCAAGTCTTCGCACTGAGAACTGAGGAAAGCGCGATGAAGCTCGCTGCAAGAATTCGCACGTCCGCACTCCGCTTGGCTGGCTGAAATCGGTCGTGCGCCGCCCCTGGGTTCCATCGGCATTGCTTGATAAGGAAGCTGAGATGAGTGCCTAGTGTTTCGTTGCGTCGGGTCAGGTTCATGCGGAGAAGGGCAATAGTTAGTGCAAGAGAGGGACAACAAGTCGTGAGAAAAAACGCGCAACTTCCGAAGCTGTCCGACAAGGCTGCCACCGCTGCAAGTCTTCTTATGTTTTTGGCGATGTTCGGCTTTCTGAGGGTTTCACCGACATACGCCCAAAGCCGGGCCTCGGGTGAGATTCGAGGCACGGTTTTGGACTCCAGCGGCGCTGCGCTTCCCGGCGTTGCAATTACCATCCAGGACGAGCTCACCGGCGTGACCACCAAGCTTAGCAGCGATAAAAGCGGTGTGTTCGACGCCGCGTCCTTGAATCCGAGCACCTACACCGTGACCTTTGAGAAAGACGGCTTCAAGAGGTTTGTCGAGAGCGGCATTATTTTGCATGTGGAAGCTATCACGGTGAACGCTGTTCTGGAAGTGGGCTCGGTAAGCCAGCAGGTGGAGGTCACGGGCGGGACGGCCCCCCTGTTACAGACGGAGACCTCGGACCGGTCGCAAACCATTACCGCCACGGAGGTCTCCGAGCTCCCTAGCGTCAATCGTTATTGGATGGACTACACCAACCTGTTGCCGGGCGCCAACGGGCAGATGACGGCCAATTCTTTCAATAACAACAACAACGGTTCGGGCACGGGATACAACGGGCAAGGTGGATACCAGAGTTTAGGGCTACAGGATGGCGGTACCGCCACCTTCCTGCCCGGGCAGAATTACGTTGTGGTTCCCATCCAAGCCATCGACGAAGTACAGATGTCGACCAGCAATTTCAGCGCGGAGTACAGCAACGGCCTGGCCGTCTTCAACGTGATCATAAAGGGCGGCACCAACAAATTCCACGGCGAGCTTTTTGAATTTGTCCAGAACGACAAATTCGAGGCCCGCAACTACTTCTCGCCCACAATTCCGCCGCTGCGCTGGAACATGTATGGCGGCACCCTTGGCGGACCCGTCAAGAGGGACAAGGCTTTCTTCTTCGTCAGCTACCAGCAAAATCCTACCAACACTCCCTCGGCGGCCATCGCCACCTACCCTACGGCGGCGGAGCGGCAGGGGAATCTGGCGGGCCTGCCTACGGTATTCGACCCCAATACGCTGACGCAGAGCGGGACCGCTTATACGCGCACGCCTTTCCCCAACAACCAAATTCCGATGGACCGGCTCTCCCCGGCGGCACTCAAAATCATGAGTTATATGCCCATGCCGAACATCCCGGGCGCCGGAAACGTCAACAACTACTATTATGCGGTCCCCGCCCCGAACAACAGTTGGACTCTCGACTGGAAGGGCAGCTACAACATTACCTCCGGTAACCGCCTGAACGTCTCTGAAAATATATACAAGCAAAATCAGCCTGGGGAAGGAGCGACTTGCCCCATCGATTGCGTCACTAATCTTTCTCGCTACACAACCCTTGTGATCAGCGACTCGTGGACCATCAACGCCAAGATGCTTAACGAGTTTCGGGAATCCTTGATGCGCTCCGACCAACCGTTTTTCGAGTCGGACACAGGAACGAACTATGGCGAGAAACTAGGGATGGCGCAACTTACCGCCTTGACCTTCCCCGGTATCACTGTCACTGGATCGGGTGCCCCGGCCGCCATCGGCACCTCGTTCAAGCATTCACAGCTTGGCTATACTACGTTTACGGAAGCGGACACCCTCACCGTCATCCGCGGCAAACACATCCTGAAGTTCGGCGGCGAGTATAACAACAGCCGGGACAACAACGCGTGGGCCGATTTTAATGCGGGGGACTTCTCCTTCACCGGGCAGTTCAGTGAGGACCCGCAAAATCCTTCTACCACCGGAGCGGGACTCGCCGACTTCCTGCTGGGTAGCCCGGGCTCCTGGTCCGATAACTGGACCCCAGCCACGGGCAACCGGACCGGCAACGCCCAGGCCTTCGCTCAGGACGACTTCAAGATCCTTCCCAGGCTGACCCTGAATCTGGGCTTGCGCTGGCTGCAACAACGCGGATACAAAGAGCAGTTCAACCGGTTGGGAAGCTTCGACCCGACGATCGTCAACCCCGCCACCAACACTCTCGGCGCGATGTGGTTTGGCGGCCAACGAATTGGTCTACGCGCCAAGGGCAACGATGCCTTACAGGCGACCAAGTGGGCCAATTTTCAACCGCGCCTTGGTTTGGCGTGGTCGCCCAGGGACAACTGGTCGATTCGCGGCGGTTTCGGAATATTTGACAACATGTGGGGTGGAGACACCTACCAGAGCGGGATTGGCCTGGGCATTTCTGTGGCCGGGACCGATTCCGCCGGCCTTCACGGAAATCCTTTAGTTCCCTTTATGACTCTGGAAGGGGGACACACGCCCCCGGCGATTCCAGCTTTCCCCCCCAGCGCAGCCTTCTACAACGGGAGCGGTGTATCGTATGCGCCGTATCACATCCCCATGGCGTTCGTCGAGCAGTGGCACGTCAGCGTGCAGCGCGAACTCAGCAACAATTTTATGCTGGAGGTGGGATATGTCGGGTCCCGCGGGGTCCACCTTGTCAATCCTTCCGACATGGACCAAGTTCCCGAAGCCGGCATTCAACAAATCATCGCCGCCGGCGGAATCAGCGTAAACGTTCAGCCCTATCGTCCCTACCCCAATTTTACGGGCATTACGATAGAGTCGAACGCCGGGTGGAGCAATTACAATTCGCTCCAAGTCAGCCTGGCGAAGAACATGTCGCGCGGCCTGTTGTTGCGAACAAGCTATACCTACGGCCATGCGCTGGACACCAATACGCAGAACGGCTGGAACGGGGCCGAGTCGGACTTTCAGATCGCCCAGGAACCGCAACTCAGTTACGGCAACTCCCAAATTGACCTGAGGGAAACGTTCAGCGGCTTATTTATCTACCAATTGCCCTTCGGAGCGGGGAAGGCCTGGCTCAATCAAGGCAAAGTTGTGGACGGTTTTGTAGGCGGTTGGCAACTTAGCAACACTTGGCAAGCGCAAACCGGCATACCATTCAGTCCCATCTGGGGAGGGGGCGGCTCCAATTACTCCGGATCGGGAACGTGGTACCCGAACCGGGTCTGCAACGGGACGATCGGCAACCGCAACATTCATCAATGGTTTGATCCGGCCTGTTTCCCCAGTGCGGCACAGGGCACCTACGGCGACTCTGGACGGAATATTCTGTTCGGACCGAACTTCTTCAACATGAACTCCTCGCTCGACAAGAACTTCAAGGTTGGCTGGCTTGGTGAAGCAGGGAGTTTTCAATTGCGGGCAGAAGCGTTCGACGTGCTCAATCACCCCAACTTCGGCCAACCCAACGCGTCAATCGTCCCTGGTGTGGTGGGTGTGTCGACGACTACCTCAACCATCACCTCGGCCCGCACCCAGCGGAACCTACAACTCGGAGCGCGTCTCGTGTTCTAGCTCTGTCACCTGCTTTCGCTTTGCGCGGAATCATGACTCTGTTACTTTGCTCGTGAATAACGCGGACATTGCCGTAAGTGCCGCTATATTCTTCTGAATCGGCCGCGGCATTACTCATGACAGGGGCTAAGTAGCCGCTTTGATCGGATGATCTGGAAATAAGCGATGTCCAAACTTAATGGGTTGCGGTCAATGGAGAAGACTGCCATAGGAAGCTCTGAGGGTATTTTGGCGAATGTTGGAACAGATTTCCAAACCACACGTTACTTGTTGTCGTTGGGAGCGTCCGGCCCGGTGGGGTTGGATTCCGGAAATTCTCCTCGCGTTCGCACGTACACTTGATCGATCCGCTTTTTCGATTCTTCCAACTTTTCGAAGATCGCTAACTCTCGGCGGGAATCGGCTTCACGTCCCAATTGACGGTACACCATACCAAGTTGATAGTGGGCGGTTGAATAAAGTGGATTCAGGTGGGTGGCCGTGAGGAGAGGCTCCAGAGCCTTTTCCGGCTGGTGCATTCTGATCCAGGCCGCACCTAGCGCTTGATGAGCATAGGCGTTGTCGGGCTGAAGCTGGAGGGCGCGCGAGTAGTGCTCAATGGCGGTTGCATAATCGTTCCTTAGCGAGCAAATGGTTCCCAACCTGTACTCCGCGTTACCGTCGGCGGGATTCTCTGCTAAGGCCGCCCGGAACTCCTTTTCGGCAGCTTGGAGAGCCTGCTCCTGGCGTGAGTCCTCAAGAATGGCTTCTCCTAACTCGTAATGGACACCGCGAAGTTTAGGGTCGATCTCCAGCGCCTTCCGGTACTGGATCACGGCAGCGCTAGAGTTGCCCCGATTGATCAACATTTCCGCCATGAGTTGGTGGGTGCGCGCCGAATCGGGTGCGAGCAGCAGGAGAGCGTCACGGGACCGATCGGCGAGGTCCGCATAGGTCCGAGCGGCAGTATAGAGCACGTCCACATTCGTACTATTGGAGGGAAGCAGCATCCGAACTACGTCGACGGCCCCATCGAGGTCGCCGGCCTGATAAAGAATTTCCGTCAGCTCCAGGCCGGCTTGCGTTTGAAACGGGCCACTCTGCAAGTGGGGCAAGGCCTCCGCGAGCAGTTGCTGCGCCTGCGCTGGGCGGCCCAGGTGTTCTTCGCACATCCCCAGATATGCCTGTACTTTCCAAGTTTTTGGCTGTATCTCCAGGACCTTGCGGAACTGTTCGGCGGCGCCCGTCCAGTCACCTTGAAAATACCGCATCGCCCCCACGTTGCCGCGAGCATCGAGATTGCTGGGATCCAGAGTAACGACAGCCCGGAACTCGCGTTCCGCTGAGACAAAATCACCGGACCGAATTGCCTGCTGCGCGGTTTGCAAGTGGGCTTGAATCTGCTGCTGTTTGGAAACACCACTTTGTGGCCAGATACCAGGCCCAGCCAACACTGCCAGACCCAGAAGCAAACCAATCCGTTTCCGTAACCGGCTTCGCATCGCGCCCGATTGGCTGCCGTTAAGCCACGTTCGAAGAACCGTATCCACGCAAAAAGCACCCCCAGACTCTCATCGCAGTATTGCACAAAGATCTTCTGTGTGTCGTTAGCAAGTGAAAACGTCCGTTTTTTTAAACAAGTGAAGCGTTCGGTTCGATAAGTTAGCAGTGGTTATAGAGGCGTCGTCTTTTTCATGGCCTTGGCTTGCGTTTTGATAAGCGGCGGGTAAAGCTCAGAACCTCTTCCGCGGCTCGGGCATCGCGCGCCGCCGGTCCACCAATCCTTGGTGGCGCCTTGCTGCTGACAGCGCTTCTGCCAGCGGCGCATCGGATGCTCGCTGATACCGATCCTCTCCGCTGCCTGCGACCATTTGATCTTCCCCGCCGACGCTCGTAACAGCACTCCCGTACTAACGACACAAAGATCTTCTGTGTAACTTATTACAAAATATGATAGGCTTCCGGAGTTATGGGCAACGGCTGTTATTTGCTGCCTAAGTAGTAGTTATTGTCGTGCTGTAGCGTTCGCCTCAAACTCGGGCGACAAATCCTCAGTTAACTCCGCAAATCCACGACCACCGGGGTCACCACACGATTGGGTAGGACATGAACAACCATTTCCTGAAATTGCTTTTTCTTGTCTGTTTAATTGCTCCAGGATGTCATGCTCTGCAGACGGGTGGCAGCCTGGTGAATCCTTTCTTCGTATTCGAGGACGGGCTGGGAGGGCAGCCCCCAGAAGCACAGGCTGCGCTTGCCAAGGAAGTTGGCTTTGATGGCATCTCATTCGACGGGGCGAAACTGATGCCCGAGCGGCTTAAAGCTCTCGATGAGCACGGGCTGCAGTTCTTTTTCCTGTACCTGGGCGTCAACGTTAGTGGTCCGCAAGTAGAGTACGAGCCAGGATTAGAGGATGCAATCGCCATGCTCAAGGGTCGCGGTACGATCATCTGGCTTACGATTCGTGGTAGCGGCCCGCAAGCGGAAGACCGAGCGGTGGAAGCCGCGAGGAGAGTTTCTGATCTTGCGGCCGCATCAAACCTACGTGTCGCCCTTTATCCGCACTATGGCCTCTATGTTCAGACTGCACGTGATGCATTACGGATTGCGAAGAAAGCCGGCCGCAGCAATCTCGGCATCACATTTAACCTTTGCCATGAACTAAGGTCCGGATCCCCGATCGACGTAAAGAGCCTACTCCGTGACGCGTTACCTAGTCTCTATGCAGTGAGCATCAACGGCGCCGACCCGCAGGGCGATTGGGATCGTTTAATCCAGCCCTTGGATCGCGGGAGCGTTGACGTGGCAGGATTGGTTGGAACCTTGGTGGAGAATGGATATCGGGGACCGATCGGTCTGCAGTGTTATGCCATAAAAGGGGATCCCAGAACGAATCTTCAACGCTCGATGGCGGTGTGGCGACGCATTTCGGCACAAGCCGCCAGCGGCAGTGCACCCCCGGCAATAGGCGCGCCGACTGCGAACGAGCCGAGGAGCCAGGCTAACGATGCGGCACGAGTGTTAACCGGAGAACCAATATTTAAAAAGAATTGTTCCTTCTGCCATGGTGCTGATGGGCTGGGTGCGAGTGGACCTAGTCTTGCCGGTTCCTCGCTGGTGAAGAAGGATACAAACGGCGATTTGATTGGCAGCGTGGTTCACAATGGACGTGCCGCCAAGGGAATGCCTGGCTTTTCGTTTTCGGATACAGACACGATGGCGCTTGTGCAGTATCTTCACTTTCTCTCCGAGCGGGCCACCAATGGCGACGGTAAACTCGTCAGCGATGAAAAACGATTGACCGTTGGCGACTTTCATGCCGGCCAAAGCTATTTCGCGGGCCCTGGGCGATGTGGGTCTTGTCACTCTCCCCTAGGAGACCTGAAAGGAATCGGGTCCAAGTATACCCCCAGGATCCTGGAGGAGCGCCTCGTCTATCCGGGTGGGAGCCGGCCGAGCGTGCGAGTTACCACCCCGCAGGGCGATGTGCTTTCCGGAGAGCTTATCCACTTAGACGAATTTTCTTTGATCCTGCGTGATAAAACGGGACGTATTCGCTCGCTGAATCGAAAGACGGTGAAGGTGGAATTGACTGACCCCCTGGCTGCGCATCGGGAGCTGCTTGACGAACTCACAGATGCGGATATCCATAATCTTCTCGCCTACCTGGAAACCCTATGAGGAGCAAGATGCATTGGAGGTATCGTTGGCTGGTAAATGTTTCCGCGGTATTGATGCTCGGTGCGATAGGCGCACAACGTCTAAGTTCCCAACAGTTAGCGAACCCGGGTACGGACACTTGGCCCACTTATAACGGCGATTACTCGGGAAAGCGATTTAGCACCAACAAGCAGATCAATCGAAACAACGCCGGAGCGTTGACGATGGCGTGGGCTTTTCAGCCAAATATTCCAGCCGGTGCAGCTCTAAAATCGACGCCGCTGGTTGTCGACGGAATAATGTACTTTACCGTCCCCGATCATGTATGGGCCATCGATGCGCGCTCCGGGCGGGAGATTTGGCACTACGACTATCCGCAAAGTGAAGGTAACCATATCGGACAGCGTGGAGTTGCCGTCTCCAACGATCTGCTCTACTTTGAAACCCCTGATGCGCACCTGGTTTGTCTGACGGCGCGCGACGGAAAGATGAAGTGGAATGTGGAGCTGGCCGATGTCAAAAGAGGTTACTGGGCGACTATGGCCCCCTTGGTGATTCGCAATCACGTCATCGCTGGGGTTTCGGGCGATGAGAATAATCTGCCCGGCTTCCTCGTGTCTGTGGATCCCCTTACCGGGCAAATGCAATGGAAGTGGAATAGCATTCCACAGCCCGGCGAACCAGCTGCGAATACCTGGCCAGGAATGTCCGAGCCGGGACAGTATGGCGGCGGGATGACCTGGCTCACAGGAACTTACGACCCCGATCTTAATTTGCTCTACTGGGGAACTGCCAATCCCACGCCCGTGCTGCAAGGAGCCCCGCGTCGTGGAGACGACTTATACACTTGTTCCATCGTGGCTTTAGATCCTGATACCGGGAAGCTGGTCTGGTATTTTCAGCCATCTCCTCACGATACGCATGATTGGGATGCCGTGATGACTCCCATGCTTGTGGATACCGAATTTCATGGTGCAAAACGAAAGTTGCTGGTTCAAGCTTCCCGAAACGGGTACTTCTTCGTACTGGATCGAACCAGCGGCAAATCGCTTCTCAGCGCGCCATACATGCCGATCAATTGGTCCACCGGAACTGACAAGAGCGGGCGTCCTTTGGCGAAGGCAGACAAAGACCCTACGGCCATGGGCACACTGGTAGAGCCCGATATGGAGGGCTCGACGAACTGGATGGGACCGAGCCTCAGTCCTCAGACGATGCTGGTCTACGTCAACGCACGTCAATCCTACGCGCTCTATTTCACTGACACGGCGCATACTCCCGAGGGATTTGCAGGGGATGCTCCGTCAGTTTGGTCGCACTCGACATTGAAGGCACTCGATATAGAAACAGGGAAGGCCGTGTGGGAACATGATCTAGGCCCCGGGAAGGACTATGCCGGCATTTTAAGCACAGCTGGGGGCATTGTATTTACAGCTGACAACTCAGGCAACCTGATCGCGCTTGACGCCAAGACAGGCACGACTCTCTGGCATGCGTACAGTGGAGGTCCAGTTACCAGTGCGCCGATAACTTACCAACTGGATGGCAGGCAGTATATTGTGATCGGCGCAAGCCATGTACTCTATGCCTGGACCCTCCCTGAAGCACCGCCAAACTAAGCATGACCTATGATGATACGCATAACTTGTTTGCTAGTTCTAGCTACGGTTACAGTTTCGGCCCAGAAAATCGTTGTGTCGCCGAGTGGTCCTATCAAAACGTTGACCGAGGCTCGCGAAGCTGCTCGTTTAGAGCGCCGCTCCGGCAAGCAAGGACCCATCGTAATCACCGTCCGCGCGGGAACCTATTATCTTCCCGAAACCCTTATCTTAGGTCCAGAAGATAGCGACACTATTTGGGAGGCGCCTCACGGCGAGCATCCGGTCATCAGCGGTGGCCGGGTAATTTCCGGCTGGACGAAGAGCGCTGGGGCCGCTTGGAAGGCGGACGCTCCCGGTCCCTATTTTCATCAGCTTTTTGTTGATGGCCGACGCGCCACCCGCGCGCGAACTCCCAACAACGGCTTCTTCCGTATCGACGGAGCAAGCTCTCAGAATAAGCCCTTTCAGTTACACTATCGCGGCGACGACATCAAGAAGGAATGGGCTGGGCAAGGCGACGTGGAAGTCGTCGCTTACTTAGCCTGGAGCGACCTCCGCATGCCGATCGTCGATGTTGATGAAACAGCCCACTTAGCCACATTGGGTTCCGATCCGGCCCCATCTAACCGTGAAGTTGACGCGCGCTATTTTATTGAGAATGCGCCCGATGCCCTTGATGCACCAGGCGAGTGGTATTTGGATAAGACTACTGGGAAAGTATCGTATATCCCGCTGCGGGGAGAGAACATGGAGCGGGCTCTGGTGGTCGCACCCACACTGGAGCGGCTCGTGTCGCTGCAGGGAAGGCCTGAATCGGGAGCATTTGTGCGCGATGTGGTTTTTCGCGGCCTGACGTTCGCGGCCGCCGACTGGACCATGGACCCAAAGGGCTATGCAGACACTCAGGCCGCTACGCCTGCGCCCGCGGCGATCGAAGCGGTAGGCGCTATTGGGTTCAAGATAGAAAGATGCACCATTGCACACTCGGGCGGCTACGCACTTTTCCTGGGACGGGGGTCGAAACATAGCCAGGTGTCAGCAAACGAACTCTTCGACCTCGGCGCAGGTGGAATCAAAGTGGGAGAGCCAGTACTCAGGGAGAACGACGCTGAACAGAACTATGAGAACGTGATTGCAGACAATGACATCCACGATTTAGGCCTGATCTACGCGCCAGCAGTCGGCATCTGGGTCTTGCAAAGTGGGCGAAACCAGATTCTTCACAACCATGTGCACGATCTGTTCTACACGGCGATTTCGGTTGGTTGGACATGGGGTTATGGACCGAACCAGTCCAAGGGCAATCTCATCGCTTTTAACCATCTCCATGGAATCGGGAAGAACATGTTAAGCGACATGGGTGGAATCTATACTCTCGGCGAGCAGCCTGGTACTGTCATCCAAAATAATCTCATACACGATATTTCTTCCTTCACTTATGGCGGGTGGGGAATATACACGGATGAAGGATCGAGCAATATCCTGATAAAGGACAATATCGTCTACGGTTGCAAGAGCGCTGGCTTTCACCAACACTATGGCCGGGACAACATCGTGCGCAATAACATCTTCGCCTTTAACCGTGAATACCAACTGATGCGTACCCGGGCCGAGCCGCACAACTCCTTTACGGTGGAGGACAACATCATCTACTTTGATCAGGGCAGTCTCTTGGGTACCAATTGGACGGAGGGGAAATTTACGACACGGGACAACGTGTACTACGACACACGTGGTCCAGATATCCGCTTCGCGGGAAAATCATTTTCGGAGTGGAAATCCTCCGGTCAGGATAGGGGGTCCATTATCGCCGATCCACTTTTCTTCAACGCAGGCAACTTTGATTTCCGATTACGTCCGGAATCGCCGGCCCTGAGGAGAGGCTTCCGTCAAATCGACATCAGTGGTGTCGGTCCCCGGGTGCGTGCCGGCGCAGATGCGTGGTAACTGCCAACCGCATTTAGACGCCCACGGGGAAAGGCTTGGCCGAGCTCTCGTCCGCATTGGGTCGTATGCGAAAGCGCTCAAATCGGCCTTCCAGCAACGACATCAGACTGGTGCACCAGTAACCGATCACAAAGAGCAGCAGGAAGGGTACGGTGAAATAATTCTCATTGACGATTGCATACCAAATGGTCAAGGCAAAATAGCTGCCTATCAAGAGTTCAATCCAGGGCACGATGCCAAGCCGCTTGCGGTACTTGCTGGCCTGCGGAATCTGGCCCCGCTTCTCGATGCGGTACTTGGGGGTGCGCTTGAATGCGGTTTTGATACCGAATATCGCCTCCAACACCGCCTTGGTGTTGGTTATGGTCAGACCGATTCCCAGGGCCATGAGGAAGGGTAGGTACAAGAACGTCCTATACCATCGGCCTGGAAACAGCTCTCTTTGCGAAACCAGGTAGAAGGAAGAGATAGAAAACGTCGACGCCATGAACAGGGGCACATCGATCAGCAGCATTTGAAACCATCCCTGGTAAAAGCGGATGATCATGGCCGGCATCAACAGCATGGAGAGCACCACCATCAGCGGATAGCTAAGATTCGCCGTCAAGTGGTAAAACGCCTCCAGCTTTACGTGGAACGGCGCATCGCTGCGGAAGACCGCGGGTAGTATCTTTTTCGAGGTCTGGATCAGGCCCTTTGCCCAACGGGCTTGCTGCGTCTTGAAGGCGGTCATCTCAACCGGCAGTTCGGCGGGACATTCCACGTCCTGCAGATAACGAAATTTCCAGCCCTTCATCTGCGCCCGGTAGCTCAGGTCAGTGTCTTCGGTCAGAGTGTCGTGCTGCCAGCCTCCCGATCCGTCAATTGCGGCCCGGCGCCACATGCCGGCGGTTCCATTGAAATTGAAGAAGGCGTTGGTGCGCGACCGGCCGCCGTGCTCGAGAATAAAGTGGCCATCGAGCAGGATGGCTTCCACCTGGGTCAGGAAGCTGTAATCGCGGTTGAGATGCGTCCAGCGGGTCTGCACCATTCCGATCTTGGGATCGGCAAAGTGATGCACGACTTGCATGAGCCAATCCCTGGGCGGCACGAAATCGGCATCGAAAATGGCGACGAACTCACCCGTGGCCACGCGCAAACCCTCGTCCAGAGCTCCTGCCTTAAAGCCGTGACGATTCACCCGGTGAATGTAGACGATCCTGTGTCCGAGGGACTGATAAAGCTCCACGGCCGCCTGGGCAACTTCCACCGTGGCGTCAGTGGAATCGTCCAAAACCTGAATCTGCAATTTGTCGGCGGGATAGTCCAGGTTGCAACAGGCCTGGATCAGCCGGTCAACGACGAATTGCTCGTTGAAGATGGGGAGCTGGACGGTAATGCTGGGAAGTTCAGCGAAGAGCGACTCGGGCTCGCGGGTAGCATTCTTGCGGTACCTGTAGTAGCGGTAAACCAGCTGATAGCGATGAATGCCATAGAAGGAGAGAACGATCATCACCACGAAGTAGGGAATGAGGAGCGCGGTGTCAAACGAGTTCCAGTGATACAAATGCTCGAAGGTTCGATCCGCGTAATGGGTCTTGAAGTAATGCTGCAGGCCATGTTGCGGACTGTTGAACCATGAGGCAAGGGTCCACCTGCAACTGCGCAGAGCCGCAATGGGGAGGTCGCTTAGCTTGTCAGCAATCATCGCCAGCTGGGCACTCCCTCCACATGTCATGCAAGTTCTTCACCACAGCATCATCAGAGTAGGTGTACCGGACCGTTGTCCTTGCAACCGTTGCGTAAAGCACAGCTGCACACGACACCATCCTAACTCTGATAATGCCTTAAGATGCTCATTTCACAGGACCCGATGTTGCTTTCCCAGGGTAAATTGACGGATCAGTTGAGAAAAAAGGTGGTGTACAAGGTATCTCGTTGAACGGGCCGGAAGCCGGCGCCGCGAATCACATGGCGCAACTCTTCCTCGGTGGTGCAGTTGGAGGTTCCGGCGGCCTTGACCACGTTTTCCTCGAGCATCACTGAACCCACGTCGTTACCACCAAAGCGCAAGCCTAGCTGCAGTACCTTCAATCCCTGCGTTACCCAGCTGGATTGCACATTCTCCACATTGTCCAGGTAAAGACGGGAGATCGCCAGCACCTTCAGGTATTCCACCGAGGTAGCCTCATCCCACTTGCGGCCCCCAAGGGCGGTGTTGGTGGGCTGAAAGCTCCAGGGAATAAAGGCGGTGAAGCCACCGGTTTCTTCCTGCAGGCGCCGCACCTGCTCGAAGTGGTTAACGCGATGCTCAAAGGTCTCTCCCACGCCGAACATCATCGTGGCCGTGGTGCGCATGCCCAGCTCATGGGCGGTGCGGTGCACATGGACCCAATCCTGGGTGGAGCACTTGAGGCGCGCGATGCGATGCCGAACCTCGTCGTCCAGGATCTCAGCCCCGCCGCCGGGAATGGAGTTCAATCCCGCATCCCGCAGCCGGGCGATCGTATCCCGCACCGAGAGGTTGCTGTACTCGGCGATGGCCAGAATCTCCGAGGCGGAGAAACAGTGCAGCCAGATTTCAGGGAAGCGCTGCTTGATGCCTTTGAGCAAGCGTTCAAACCATTCGATCTTGAGGTCGGGGTGCAGGCCGCCCTGCATGAGGACGCCGGTGCCACCCATCTCCACCGTCTCTGCAATCTTCTGGTAAATGGTTTCGAAGTCGAGGATGTAGCCTTCCGCGGCGAGTTTGCCCTTGAGCGGCCGGTAGAAGGCACAAAAACTGCAATACTCGGTGCAAAAATTTGTATAGTTGATGTTGCGGTCAATGATGTAAGTCACCACGCCCTCGGGATGCAGTTTGCGCCGAAGCGCATCTGCTTCCATGCCCAGACCGATGAGGTCGTCCGAGCGGAAGTAGTCGAGAGCTTGGGTCCTGGTAATCGCCACAGGTTCATTTTACGGGTATGGCAGCCCACAATCCAGTGTTACAGTGCAAGAGGCGTGGTGCTCAGTGATCATGTAAGCGATCTGGTACCCTTTTCGTCCGCCGCTCGAGCCTATACGGCTGCATCGGGCTGGCGTTAGAGCATTTTTGCTAACTGTGGTCCGGTGGGATCAGCTACGTGCGGCCATCCTTTCCACCCCAGGCACGCAAAGATCACCTGCCCGGGGACCCCGGGTTTCCACCCCAGGCACGCAAAGATCACCTGCCCGGGGACCCCGGGTTTTGGTGGAATGGCTGCATCAGGTTCAGTTTGCTGGTCTGCGCCATTAGCAATCATGCGTTAACAGGCTGTTTGCGCCCTATCACAATCAGTTTCGGATTTGCCTTCTAACTCCTGCGGAATGTTCGCATCCGAGGTTTTACCATTGTGTCTCAGGAACGCGGGCCATTCATTACCGGGTAGCGCTGCCTGACCTTCGCTACCCTATCCCCCTTTTGAAAGGTTCCCAAATGCCTCAATTCAGAACCGTCAGTCGCTGCTTTTTGCGACGCTTGCTGAACACCCTGCCCATTGTCCTGCCGGCCGTTCTTGGGTTCGCGTTGGCCGTGCCGATGCACGCACAAACCCCCGCCGCTGCTGCGCCTGCTCCGGATGTCCTTGTCTTTACCAACGGCGATCAGCTGTCCGGCAAGCTCTTACACGAGGCCGGCGGCAGCGTGACGTTTCATAGCGATATGGCCGGCGATATCACCGTAACCTGGGACAAAATCAAGTCCATTCACACCGCGCAACAGTTTGCTGTGATTCAGCAGGGTCAGCACGTCACCCGCAAGACAGCGAATGCCGATATTGTCCAGGGCAACGTCCAGGTTGAGGACAATCAGGTCAAGGTGACGCAAGGGACGGCTGGCGCGACCAAAGAAATTCCTGTGAAGAATGCGCAATACGTGATCGACAAGGATACCTATACCAAGGAACTGCGGGGCAATCCGGGCTTCTTCTCCGGGTGGGACGGCTCGATCACGGCGGGGGCGACTCTGATCGAGGCGACGCAGAACAGCCGCAACTTTACCGGTTCGGCGGCGCTGGTAAGAGCTATCCCGAGCGTGAACTGGCTTGACCCGCGCGACCGCACTATTTTCGACTTTACGGGGGCCTACGGCCAAGTTACCCAGCCCGGTACCACGGGGACCAAGACGAACATTCTTCACGGCGATGCAGAGCATGACTGGTACTTCTCGCCGCGCTTTTACTTCCTGGTGGATGCAGCCTGGGATCACAATTACTCGCAAGGCCTGAATCTGCAGCAAACCTATGGCGGTGGCATTGGTTACACAGTCATCAAGGAGCCGAAGCAACAGCTGGATGTAAAGCTCGACGTGCATTACGAGAAACAGCAGTACTTCGTGACCCCCAACGTTATTCCCATCCCGCCCCTCACGCCGAGCAAGAATTTGATCGGAATGGACTTCGGAGACACCTACATGTTGAAGCTGCCCCATGGGCTGACCTTCAACCAGGGAGCCGTGATCACCCCGGCGTTCAATCAGACCAACGCATATTCGGCTGAGGCTACGGCGGGGCTGGCATTCCCGGTATACAAGCGCTTCGGCTTTAGCTTAGGAACGCTGGACGACTTCCTGAACGACCCGGCCGCCGGAAGCAAGAAGAACTCGTTCCAGTTCACCGCGGGCGTGACGTATACGCTCAAGTAGAAGCGGCGGAAAGAACCCTGGTATCCCCTTCTCGCTTCACCTGAAGGGCCCCAGGGTTCTCCGCTATTGCGGGGCCGCCGGATCGAGGTTCAACGGCTGTTTCAGCAGCGCCAATACGCCTGGGGGCAGCGGCTTATCGGCGTTGGCCAGCAGCTGCGAAACCTGCCACATCTCCGTCTGGTTCAGAACATGGTTAAAGGCCGGCATTCCTGAAAGCCGGATCCCGTTGGCTACCTTCCAATAGGTTTCCCCAGGCGGATCATCGCTGACTCCGACCACTCCATTGTTGTGCGGTTCCCAAAGCTGGGGCGCCTGTGGGAACATTCCCTTGGCAAAGCCGGATGGAAGCCCGTATAAGCCGTGGCAGGTCGCACATTGCTGACGGTAGATGTGGGCGCCAATTTCCAGGTTGGTGGGGCTGGCTTCCACCGGGGGATTCTTTATCAGCTCGCGAGCAATGCGCGCATGCAGGGGAAGGTGGACGATCCTCTCCTCGAAAGGAAGAGGGTTGTCGCTGGTGGCGACGGGCAGGTTTCCAAAGCTGAGATAGGCCGCAATGCCTATCGGCACCAGCAGCAATCCAATCAAAAGGCCGAGAAGGAATCTCATTTATTTTTGCCCTTTCGTTTTTGCGCAGCCAAGCGGGTCTTGTATAGCTTTCCTGACTAGCGGACAAGAAAAGCTGCACTGTTCGCCCCCCGAGCAGGATATAGCAACGGGAGAAATGCTCTAATACTAACCAGGACAGCAAAAGCTATTTTCTTCGCCGAACGGCGGCAGGCAGTGGAGGCTTTCAGGTTGATGCGTCATAGCAAGCGGTTTGGATGCCTAGTGTATCCGTTTCTTTTTTTGATCACTCTCGCGGTACCAGGACTCATAGGGCAGACTTCCACCGGCAGCGGATCTCCCGCACCCGCACCTGCACAGACTCAGACGGCGCCGGAGAATCCCCAGCAAAACCAAATTCGCCTGGCCCAGGAGGCTCAGGCCAGAATAAGAGCACGACGCCAGGCACGAACCCAACGTGTGGTTGAGGATACATACAGCCACAAGTTCGAGGTCTATGGAGGGGGCGGCTACACCCGCTTCCGCCCGGGCGGCCCGCTTCAGCACATCAACGAATCGGCCTGGAACGTTGGGTTCACCGATTATTTGTGGGGGCGAATCGGGCTTACGGCGGACTTACGGGGATACTACGGAACCGCCTTCATCACACCCAATCCGTACAATATCTTCAAGCCCAGCATCGGGGAGTACACCTTCATGGCTGGGCCGCAGTATCGCTTCGTGCGCAGGGAGCACTGGGCCATCAGTGCACAGGCCCTGGTGGGTGGGTCCAAGGGCAATTTCAATGCGAGCAGTTCCGGGGTGCCCCCAGGCACGTACATCGGGCTTTGGAGCAACGGCACCAACTTAAGTGCGGCGGTGGGTGTGCCGGTCGACTACAACCTCGGTCCCGGACTCGCGGTGCGTTTGCAGCCGGGTTATTGGTTGACGACCTTCAGCAACACTCTGCAGGTGAAAAATCTCGGCTTCAATGCGGGGATTGTGTATCGATTTGGGCGGCAGTGAGTGGGGGGAGTGGTGAAACCGCAGGTCCCTCCACTACGCTTCGCTTCGGTCGGGATGACAAGGGTAGGGTGGAGCTTCAGTCAGCATGGGATGTTGGTGGAGGGAACCGCAGGTCCACTACGCCACTACGGTTCGCCGGGACAGGTCGCTCCGGTCCCACGGCACGCCGGGGCAGGCATAGTACGGCTTGACCCCGATTTCCTGCCACGCTGTGCTAGAGAGGTCCGCGGGTGCACCTTTCATTAAGGAAAGGCGCATGGAGTTTGTCAACGCCACAAGCCTCCGCAGGAAATCGGGGCAAATGGGGCACCCAAGGCTTCTGTTGCCGGTGTGGCCTCTCGTCAGGCCGGAGCCAGCCTCAGGCAGTCACTGCTTTGTCGCGCTCTTTGGCCGCTTCCAGCGGATATTGCGGCTCGGTCATCCTGACCGGGTCCAGGATCTCCGCGATTTCTTGTTCGGTGAGCAGCTTTTTGGCGCGGGCGATTTCAATAATTGACTTGCCCGTGGCAACCGACTCCTTCACGATCTCGGCGGCCTTGGCGTAGCCAATATACGGATTTAACGCCGTGGCCAACGAGACCGTGCTCTGCGCGTAGAGCTCGCAGCGCTTCTCATTGGCCGTAATACCACGCACACACCGCTGGTCAAACTCCCGCAGCATGTTGGCCAGGATGCTTATGCTCTGGAGCACGTTGTAAGCCATGGTCGGCATCATCACGTTCAGCTCGAGCTGGCCAGCCTGGACGGCATAAGCCACAGCCGTATCGTTGCCAATTACCTGGAAACTCACCATGGCCGCCAATTCAGGCAGGACAGGGTTGATCTTGCCGGGCATGATGGATGAGCCGGGCTGCAGGCTGGGGAGGTAAATCTCCGCAAATCCGGTGTTGGGTCCGGAGCTGAGCAGGCGAATGTCGGTCGAAATCCGTATCGTTTCCAGTGCGATTCCGCGCAAAGCCGAACTCACATCGGCCATGCATGCATTGGATTGCATGGCCCAACGCATGTCCTCAGCCGGCGCTAACTGCTGCCCCGAAATGCGAGCCAGATTGGCGACCGCTTTGACCCGGTAATCCGGATGGGTGTTGATGCCGGTGCCCACCGCACTGCCTCCCAGCCCCAATTCGCGCAAGGTGGTGGAGGCCAACACCAGGAATTTACGTCCCTTTTCGTAGGCTAAGCCGTAGGCGGCAAACTCCTGTCCCAAGCGCATGGGGACCGCATCCTGCATGTGCGTGCGGCCCGACTTCATGATGCCGTGAAAGGCCTGCGCCTTTTCCGCCAAGGTGGCGGCCAGGTGGTCCAACACGGGATAGAGGGTATCGAGGGCGAGCAGCGTAGCCAGGCGCATGGCGGTGGGGAAGACGTCGTTGGTCGACTGCCCATAGTTGACGTGGTCGTTGGGATGCACATGGGCGTACTCCCCCAGCTTTCCTCCCAGAATCTCGTTGGCGCGGTTGGCGATGACCTCGTTGGCGTTCATGTGCTTGCTAACACCCGCGCCGGCCTGAAAAACATCGACCACGAACTCAGCATTCCACTTGCCTTCGATGACTTCCTGGGCCGCCTGGATGATGGCGTCGGCACGCTTGGCGTCAATCAGGCCCAGTTCCTTGTTGGCTTCCGCAGCGGCTCGCTTAACCATGCCGAGGGCGCGGATGAGCTGGGGATCGGGATGGATATCGGAAATGGGGAAATTCTCGACCGCGCGCGCTGTCTGCGCGCCGTAGTAAGCCTTTGCAGGCACCTCGACAAAACCAAGCGAGTCTTTTTCTTTGCGGAAATCAGACATAAGAGGGTGGCTCCTGAACTGCAGTCAAAGCGTAGAACGTTCGATTATAGCGATTTCAGGCGCGGGCCGGGAACGGAGGCCGTCCTCAGGTTCACCAAGCACTTTGGTCATGTTGCTGATGCCACCGGTACGACAGTGGCTGCTCATCGTCTAAGCTATATAGATGGAAACTGGCCGCAGCGCCATAAAAGAGAGCTTTGACGTATTGGTGGTGGGCGCCGGCCCGACCGGCTTGGCCTGCGCCATCGAGGCGCAACGCGCCGGACTGCGCACGGTTCTGGTAGACAAGGGCTGCCTTTGCAACTCCCTCTTTCACTATCCATCGAACATGACGTTCTTCACTACGCCCGAGCTGCTGGAAATTGGGGATATGCCCTTTTCCAGCCCCAACCAGAAACCCAGCCGCAATGAGGCACTCGAATACTACCGCAAGGTCGCGGAGCATTACCGGTTGGAGATGCGTCTATATCAAAGTGTCACCAGCCTCACGGGGGAGGATGGTGATTTCGCCATCAGCACGGTGGATCAGTTCTCTCGTTACCGGTCATACGGCGCCCGCAAAGTGATTCTCGCTACCGGCTACTACGACCTGCCGAATTATCTCGAAGTGCCGGGGGAAGATCTGCCTAAGGTGTTGCACTATTACCACGATCCGCACCCCTACTACGACCAGAAGGTGCTGGTGGTTGGAGGCAAGAATTCAGCGGCGATCGCGGCCCTGGACCTATGGCGCCACGGCGCGCACGTGACGTTGGTGCATCGCGGTGCGGCCATGCATCACCATGTCAAATACTGGATTCTGCCGGATATCAACAATCGCATCAAGAACGGCGAGGTCACTGCGTACTTCTCCAGCTCGGTGGCCAGTATCCAAAAAGATACGGTCGAGCTGCTGACGCCGCAAGGAGTAGTTACTCTAGATAATGATTTTGTTTTTGCCTTGACCGGGTACCATCCCGACTTTGATTTTCTAGCGGCTGTTGGGGTCCAGATGGAAGGCAAAGACCGCTGTCCGTTATGCGATCCGCAATCGCTGGAAAGCAATGTTCCTGGCCTGTACCTGGCTGGAGTCATCGTCGCCGGCATGCGCACCAACGAGATTTTCATCGAGAACGGCCGTTTCCATGGCCGTCAGATTGCACAGGATATCGAGGCCAAGCTTGCCGCCCGAAGCTCCCTGAGGGTCGGCTGAACCTGTTACCGTTACTGTGACTTGGATTGATACGAGACGCGCGAAGGTATTTTCATCTCTGGTGCAAACAGAGGAAGAAGGGCGGCGCGTCTTTTCCTCTAGAAAAGACGCACTCGGTTAAACGTGCCTGTACAGAGTTAGAGTGAAAATGCTTTAAGCGCTGAAGGAAAGGTTTCCGCCTAATGAGTTGGCTAAAGCCTCGTTCGATTCGAGGTCAGCTCATCTCCGGTCTTGTCCTCTTCGAAGGTCTCCTGGTAATTACCTTCGCTACGCTGCTGGTGCGTGAGCAGGCCACTGAGATCCACGAAAGGGCGCGCATGCGTCTGGAATCGGAGGTGAGCCTGCTGGCGTTGCAGAGCCAGGAGTCGCTGTCCCAGGGCCAGGCGGGATACCTGGTTCCCATCCTGCGCGCCATGACCAATTCGCCCAATATTCGTGCAGCGGTGGTTACAGACGTGAACGGCCGGATCATTGCCAGTAACGATCCCAACTTGAACGGCAAGAACCTGCTGACCCGTCTGGAAAAGAAGCACCTGACGAACACCGCCCACGCGGTGATTTTTCGTGTGCCCGGCGGGGCCCGTGAAGCTGTTGTGCCGGTCCACGTAGGTGGCCAACTCAGCGGCTTTGCCTGGGTATACGAAGATGCGGGTGCAGCATCGGAGGAGATTTATTCGCTCATACGCATCACCATCATCTTCGCCGGTTTGGGAGCTCTGGGCACGGTCATCATTGCCGGAACTCTGGCCCGCTCCATCACCCGCCCATTGCGAGCCTTGCTCGTAGCTACGCGTAAGTTGATTCGTGATCCGCAAAGCAAAGAAGGATTTCCTCTGGAGGTAACCTCTACCAACGAATCGGCGGACCTAACCCGCGCCTTCAACCTGATGGTGACCTCCATGGAGGAGCAGAGAGCGGGGCTTAGCGATACCCTGGCGCTGCTCGACTCCATGCTGGAAAATGCGCCCATTGGATTCGCTTTCTTCGATCGCAAATTTCGCTACGTGCGCGTGAACCAGTTTCTGGCGGAGATGAACCATGTACCCATAAGCAGGCATTTGGGGCGCACGATCGATGAAATGCTTCCCGGCCCGGCTGCCGCCATGCTGCAGGACTGCATCCAGAGGGTCTTTGAAAGCGGGGAACCGGTGGCCCAATTTGAGCTGAATACGGCCCTGTCCGGGGATTCCACTGAGGCGCGTACCTGGCTTATTAATGTGTATCCAGTCAAGACGACATCCGAGGCCGTTCGCTGGGTGGGAGCGATCGTGGTCGAAGCCACCGAGCGCAAACGTGCCGAGGATGCGTTACGGAAAACGGAGAAACTTGCGGCCGCAGGCCGGCTGGCGGCTTCCATCGCGCACGAAATCAATAATCCTCTGGAGGCCGTCACCAATCTGCTGTACTTGCTCCGCCACCAGCCGTCACTCGATTCCTTGGCTGTTTCGTATGCCGACTTGGCCCAGCAGGAAATCTCGCGGGTGGCCGAGATGACCCAACAAACGTTGCGTTTCTACCGCCAATCCACGTCGCCGGCGGTTGCCAATATCGCCGAATTGTTGGATTCGGTGATCACGCTTTACAAGGGAAGGCTGATTGGGCTGCAGATTGAGGTCTCGCGCAAGAATGGGCCGGATGTCGACCTTTATTGTTTTTCCGGCGAGATGCGCCAGCTCTTCGCCAACCTGATCGGCAATGCGATTGACGCCATGGCCCACGGAGGGCACCTGTGGGTGACGGTCCGCCGGTCGTGTTCCTGGGTGGATGGCACACCGGGCATCCGGTTATTCGTTGCGGACAATGGTTGCGGCATGACGCGGGCAACCCGTTTGCGGATTTTCGAGCCGTTTTTTACCACTAAGGAGAGCACAGGAACGGGGCTGGGTCTGTGGGTGAGCAGCGAGATCATCGCCAAGCACAAGGCTACGGTGCGGGTCGCCAGCCGCCCGGCTGAGGTGGGTAACGGGAAGCAGTCCGGCACCGTCTTTATGCTGTTTTTTCCGGAGGACGGGATCGGATTAGCTCCGTTGCCACAGATCGCCACCACGCAGAGCGTTTAGGGTATTTTGCCGCCAATAATTGACAAAAAATGCCATGAAGTCTTATAGTCGTTTGTCAGGCCTCCCTATGCAAACCATGAATATTTCTCTGCCCGACCCGATGAAAGAATACGTGGAGGAGCGGGTTAGTGCGGGGGCTTACAGCAGCGCCAGCGAGTATGTCCGTGAGCTGGTGCGTGCCGATCAGAAGCGTCATGCGAAAGAGCAGCTGGAGCAGATCCTGGTCAATGCGATGAACTCGGGTGATCCGTTCGAGATTACCCCCGAAATGCTCGAGGATGTAAAGCAAAAGCTCCGTGCCCGAGCTGCGCAGCGCATCGGGACCCAACGGTAGGGGTGGTTTCGCAGTAGCCATCATTCTTTTGGCCCAAGAAGCTAGAGGATGAAGATTCGCGGTCTCCCACATCTCGCGAAAAACGAGCGAGATACCCGGGTTTCCTGTACGCGGCGCTAATTGACGGCCTCGTGTGCGGCTTTCATTGAGGAAAGCCGCATGAAGCTCGCCAACGCCACCACACTTCGCAGGAAACCCGGGGGTATGGGGCACCCGGCGTTTGTTGGCAGGACAATGTCATGGATTGGCAGCCGTGGGTTGCGACGAGGGAAGGGCGCAGCGCGGCGCTTGCTCGACCGGGGATAGTTTGGATCGCGTGACGTGCAGGCGATTGACGCGCAGGTAGCGCAACCGCAGTCCCCCGAGCTGCTCAGGCATCGAGTGCGGCGTCTTGGTCAGGTCCACCAGCACCAGCAAAGCCGCCTCCGCGGGATTGTCGTGGCTCTGGGTCACACCCACCCCAAAAAAGGCCGGATCCGCCATCAGCTGGGGCGCAAATTGCCGCTGCACCGCGGCCGCGGCCCGCAGCACTTCCGCAGGCAGATGAATGCCTTCCACATGAGGCAGAGTCGTGGGCTCTGTGCCCGCGCTCATGCTGGCCGCGTCCGTGGGGATCACCAGGGTTCGGACGCCATGGATCACCCTGGGCACCGCAATACCCGGCTTGCTCTTGTCCACGTAGACAATTACGGCCGCTTCGCCCGGGCTGTCCAGGCTCTGACCGGTGGAAACGCCCAGGATTCCGTTGTCGGGCCTGGTCAGCAGGGTGGCGGCCGCCAAATCGACGGCCGACTTTGCCGCCGCCATCCGGGCCGGGCTGACGGTGCGCGTCACCGGCGCGGTGTGCTCATCGTAGTCGGAACAGGTGATGGGATGCGGAGCACCACCGGCGATCTGCAGCCCGTCTGTGTGGCCGGCCTGGCCCAGCTCGCTGAGAACATCCTGAATGGGGTTGGCCACGCTGAAGCCATGGTTGCTGTCGTCAGCGCCGCTTGCAAAAAATAGCCCTACCGGTTGTGCATTCGCGGCGTCGAGCACCAGGGCCCCGGAATCACCGCTATCGGCAAAGCTGGCCCCGGGCATGCCGATCTGGTTGACGTAGGTCTTGGTGTAGTAGGGCTTGGTTTCGGCGCAATCGTAGTAGTAATCCACCTGCACGCTCAGGTCCACGGTGTTCACCGTGGAGCAGGTCAAGCCGGTGGTGCGCCCACTCTTGACCACGCGCAACTGGTTCAGCAGGCCCGCGGTGAGTTCCTCCCCAGTGCCCGCGGCCGGCGCCGCGGGGCTGAGAATGCCACCGATCGATGGGCCCAGCTGCAGGATGGCCCCGGTTTCGTCGACCGCGGGAGTGGCTGCCGCCAGCGCCGCATCCACGTTGCTCTGCGAACTTTGCAGAGGGACCACATAACGCAAGGATCCGACCGCGCGGCCGGCTTGCGGATTGCAGTTGAGATCGACCAGCGCAGGCTGCACGATGGTGTCCCCGGTTCGCGCCTGGTCCGATTCGGCGAGTACGTGGTTGTTGCTAAGAATGAAGAGATTGCTGTCCCGGTCCGCGACCAGCGCGCCCAGCGTCCCTCCGCAGCAGTCATTCACGTACTCTTTTCCTCCGCTGTCCTTCTTGGAGTCGTAATCGTTGGCATTGCCTCCAGAAGAGCCCATCTCGACGTAACCGGTCTGAGCGGATTGATTCTGCAGGCCCGAGCTGGAGAATCCGGCCCCGTTCAGCAGAACGTGAAGGGCAGCTGCGGAGTGGGGATTTCCGGCGGCAAGCCCGACCACAAAAACAGAAGGGTTTCCCGAGGGCAGGGCACGGGGAGCGGTATAGGTTGCGGTACAGGAGGTGTAGCTGCGGCTGGAGTGAGAGCACCTGGTTTCACTGATGCTGCCGTAGCTATCGCCCGGGTCGATTTCACCCCCGGGAGTAGTCCCCAGCGACCACTGGATGGAGCCGGAATTTACCTCAGCGATCTCTCCCGTGACCTGAACGGTGCCCCCAGGCGCCAGGCTGGCGGTCTCAGGCGTAAGCACCTGGACAAATCCGGGGGTAACCGTGAGCGGATAGGTGGCCGTCGCCGCCGGATGGCCCAGGGAGGTCGCCATGACCTGGATTTGCTCCTGGTCCCGCGAAAGCAGGGTTGGCGGCGTATACAAGCCATTTTTGCTGATGGAGCCTTGGCCAAAGGAAGGATCGTTCTGCCCCCCCACGATGGCCCAGGTGACGCTCGCAGGGGCTCCGGAGACCGACGTGGCGCTTAGCTGATTAGTGGTGGTGGTATCGATGGTGGCTTTTTCCGCGCTAATTACGAGCGCGCCCGTGCTGGAGCCGGCAGGGGCATTCACGGCTCCGCAGCCTGCCACGAGGAGCAGCAACGGTGTGGCGATAGATAGAAGTGTCAGACCGGGTTTGCGCATTGCCGCTCCATCTATCCTTGCGCTAGCTGCTCTCCGCTTCATCAGACGGAAGGGATCGCGGAAGGGCCTACGGCAAGGTTAAGGATATGTCAGGGAGGCGGCCGAGTCTTATGAAATTACGCGCTTAAGAATCCCCGGACTCCCATACTGCCCAAAATGGTGAGTGACGCGCGCAGGGCAAAAATGATAGGCAGCGGCGGCATTTGAGGAATGCTTGGGGTGAGCCGCGCGCTGGCCCTCGCTCATGTACACGGTGGGGTTGGATCAGCACCGTCATCTGTAGCCAGCACCAATGAATCAGGTAGCCCAGGGATAATAGACGCAGCCCGGAAAGGTGATGGGCACCACCACGATAGAGAAGAGCGAACCAATCTGATGGAGCTTGCCGTTGGCGCCGATAGCCAATCCCAGCGCGCCAGCCTCAATTTCTCACGGCCTTGTCCGTAACGAATGACGGGTGCCCATATCTGCCCGGTTTAGGCAGATGTGGGATTCCATAAACTTCGGCCCGAGAGTCTACAGGGCGTAGCTGACCATGGACCTGAAGACCTTTTGCTCGTAGAGAGTGACCGGTGCACGGCCGTGGAATCCCACATCTGCCAAAAACGGGCAGATATGGGGCACCCGTCATTCGTTACGGGTTGAGCGTGCGAAAGTCAGGCTAGGCTCCAAGCTGGAGAGCACCGGCACCAAGATGGCTAATGGCCACTTGTCTACCTGGGGCTTCACATGGCAATTCTGCTCTGCGACTCGAGGCCCGCGCCGGGCTCGTCGAGTGCCGGAGGGCGATGAGGGATGGCGGGTGCGATTTGTACCCGCTGCTGTCGGCGGCCGGAGAGCTGCGAGAGAAAGTTCGCGCCCACTCGCGCAAATGAAACTGTTACAGTATCGTTTGCGCGCGAGTCTTCGAGGCGCCACTGGCAAAGCGAAACACCTGCAGTGCTCTTTCACTGCTTCAAGGGATTCCGATAGCGATATATAGGGCGAGGTCGTCGCAACAAAACAGAAGCTCCGTATCGGGATGCACGCTTGGCGTGCCATACGATACGGAGCTCAAAAAAAAACTTTGCCGGCTGCGTTTGCTGAGTACCTTAAGCGGCCGCGTTCGACTTATTCGCGCGCCGGGCAAAGAAGCTGGGCGCGGGCATCGATGTACCAATCACGGTGACGGGCCCGGCGGTGGCAGCCTTCATGCGGCGCACTTCCCGCGCGCTCAGCGGCGTCATGCGCTCCGGTGAGTAGTAGATCTGCTTCCCACAATCCAGACAAACCTTGTAGGTTTGCTGTTCCAACGTGAACGGCCTTGTCTGACTCCAATGGCGGCAGCCGAAAACAATGTCGTAGAAGAAACCAAGCAGGCTTTGAATCCATGTCATAAAATCACTCCCCCATCGAACGTCGGGTTGTCGTGCAAAATCGTACCGTTAAGATGCATTCTGCACGAAATTGTCGCGTTTGTCGTAGGGAAAATACAGCTTTCGTTCCAGCGGATCACCCGAAAGTTACTGGTCTTCTGGTAGCCCAGCAGATTCAATCAGATAGACAAATCCTTCGAGGCGGATTCAGGCCATCAAGCAACAACCTGGATTACGATTTTCCCAAAATGAGACCCCTTTTCCATGGTAGCGAGGGCCTCGCGAGCCTGGGGAAAGGCAAAGATTTTGTCTACCACAGGCCGCAGATGACTGGTCACGATTGCCTGGTTCATGGCCTCGAAGTGAGCTCGTGAGCCCACATAAATGCCCTGAACCCGGACCTGGCGGTGGAGCAGCGGGGCAATCGGCAGCGGCTGGTCTGATTGGCTCAGCACTCCGATCTGGGCTACCGTGCCGCCGATGCGCACTGCCTGGACGGACTGGCTGAAGGTGCCGGCTCCGCCTACTTCGACAATCAAGTCGGCGCCGCGATTGTTGGTTTCCCGCAGAACCCACTTTGCCCACTCTGGAGCCCGTCGATAGTTGAGGCCTGTATTGAGTCCCAAGTTTTTTGCCCGCTCCAGTTTTTCATCGCTGCTGGAAGTGCCGAGCACGGTCGCCCCCATCATCTTGGCGAATTGCAAGGCAAAGATCGAGACTCCTCCGGTGCCCTGGGTGACCACCACTTCCCCGGGGTGCACCTGCCCTGCGTTGACCAAGGCGTTCCATGCGGTGACACCGGCGCAGGGCAGGGTAGCGGCTTCCGCATAGGAGAGATTGTCGGGGATGCCTACGACGCCGCTTTGGGACAGCACTACGTATTCGGCCAGCATGCCATCGATGTCGCCGCCCAGAGCGCCGCGGATCCGTTCCGCAGTTGCCGGGCCGTCCAGCCAATTCTGCATAAAAATTCCAGCCACCCGTTGCCCCACCGCGATGGCTTTTACGTCCTCTCCCACCTCCACCACTTCGCCCGCTCCGTCGGAGCAGGGAATACGAGGCAAGGGCATTTTAGGGTTGTAGTGACCGCGCACCATGAGCAGATCACGGTAGTTCAGCGACACTGCGTGAACCTTCACCAGGACTTCTCCGCGCCCGGGGTGCGGTTGGGGCACGTCTGCTAACACCAGTTGCTCGATGCCGAACGATTGAATTTGCCAGACTTTCATATTTTCTCCGCTGCAGGCGTTCCGGTACAGATAAGGCACATGAAACAAGGGTTGGCCACAACGTGGCAAGAGCTACGTTGTTTTCAGGGAAGCGAAAGGGGCCCAAACCAGAATCTTAGTCTGTGATCGCCGCTCTCGATGACGTACCATGTAAATATGGCGCGTGGCTGGGAGAGCAAGTCTGTTGAAGAGCAGCAATCGTCTGCAGAGCCGGGTGCTTCGGGCGCGGTTCTTGATGCTAGCAAGCGAGACGGGCAGGAGCGTGCAAAGCGCGAGCGGCAAAGGCAGGAACTCGATCTGCAGCGTGAACGCATACTCTCTGAGCGAACTTCGAGCCCGGTGCGTAGGGCTGCGTTGGAAGCGGCCTTAGCGGATATCGAGTCTCGTATTGCCCGGCTCTCCTGAGCCTGACCCGGCGACGGATTGAGCAATGTGGTACTGGCCCGCTGCCCATTCTTCGTCTTTCATGCCCGCCTCCAGGGCTCGATGCAGTTGATGGGCGATTAGGTCGGCTAGTGGCAGGCGCTGGTGAGCGGCGGCCGCAGCTTCCCGGAACAAGCCGATATCCTTGCTTCCCATCGCAACCGTGGATCCGGGAACCGGAGGCGGATGGAGAATGGTCTGGCTGTAGCGGGCGTAGTAGGCACTCTGGAACAGCGCGCTGTTGACCGTCTCCAGGAAGAGATCCGGGGCAATGCCCTGTGACTCGGCAAAGACGAATGCTTCGCTCATCGCCTGTACCATCGCAGCGATCATGAAATTGCCGCCCAGTTTGAGGGCGTGCGCACGCCATGGTTCCTCGGATACGACGGTCATACCGCGGCTGAGAGCCTCAAGCAGGGGACGAACTCGCTCCACTGCCAGGCTGCTTCCGCCAACCGCTATCCATAACTTGCCTTGCTCGGCGATGGGAGGCCTGCCGAAAACCGGCGCGGCGACAAAGTGCTGGCGATGTTGCTGGTGCGATTCCGCGAGCCGGCGGGAGAGCTTGACGCTGATCGTGGAGAGGGCGACATGGACTGCATCCGGTTCCATCGCGCCGAGAATGCCCAGCCTGTTCTCCGTGCCGAAGGCGACGGATTCGGTTGCCGCATCGTTGCTGAGCATGGTGAAGACGACCGGGAGGCCGGTGACCGCTTCGGTAGGGGATCCGGCGACGTTTGCCCCTTCGGCAGCCAGCGGCTCTGCGGCCGCCGCGGTGCGGTTCCACACCGTAAGCTGATGCCCGTTCTTCTGCAGCAGCCGGGCTATCGGTGTCCCCATCTTTCCCAGTCCAAGCAGTGCCATGCGCATTTCTCATTCTCCATCTGCGTGGTGATAATACCCGCTGTTCTCTCCAGAGCAAATAAATTGGGCGCCCAGGATAACCCTGTGCGCCCGGTTCTCGCTTGACGGTTCAAATGCTACTGGGGTGGATTGCTCGTCCCTTGGGGCAGAGCCGGCGGAGCTGGCGCCGGCGCAGGCTGGCTTTGCTGCACGCCGATTGCACTGCCCGAAACTACCAGGTTTACGCGGCGATTTTGCGCTCTTCCAGCGGCTGTCGAATTATCGGCGACAGGATTGCTCATGCCATAACCGGTCGCAGTTATGTTGTCAGGGCTGACGCCTTGCGAAACGAGATAAGCGCGCACCGCATCGCCTCGCTGCTGCGAAAGCGTCAGGTTGTATTGATCGCCGCCTACATTGTCGGTGTAGCCCTCTACCTGCACCTTCAAGTTCGGATAAGCGAGCAAGATCCCGGACACCTTGGCAAGCTTTTCCCGGGCCTCGGGCTTGAGCGTGTATTTGCCAGTGTCAAACAGAACGTCCGACATCTTCACGATCAATCCACGCGCTGTCTCCTGGGTCTGTAGAACCTGGTTCAACTGCGTGCGCAGGCGTTCCCGCATCTGTTCAGTCTGGTCGGTGGCTTGCTGGGCGTTGTGCTCTGCTGCGACCTGCGCGGCGCGGGCATTGGCCGCGGCTGCTTCCGCCTGAGCTGCTTGTGCATCAGCTTGGGCGCGCTGCAAGGCCTGCTGCTGGGCTGCAATTTGCGCCTGCTGCGCTGCCTCCTGCGCCTGCTGCATGGCTAGCTGTTGCTGAGCTTGCTTCTCCTCCTGCATTTTGCGCAGGGTACTTACGCGAGCATCTTCCGCGTCCTGAACCGCGCCGCGGGCATAGGTGATCATGACTTTGCGCTGGCTCTTCTTGGTATCGAGCGCCTGAGCATTTTCCAGTTCCTGCTTGGCCTTGGCAAGAATATCCGGAGCATATTTCGCCGCCCCGGTAGCCTCTGCGATTTGCACCGCGTTGATGGCCTCGTAGAGCTGGAGGGGAGATTTATCGCTGGGCTTAACCGGGTTCCACACTGCATGCTGGCCCGCCGTCTGCACATAGGCGCCGCGCGGCAACAGGTTAAAGTGCACATTCACGGTATCGATAATTCCTGTGGTCTTGTCTTTCTTGACCGTATTTTGCAGGACTACCAAGTCGCTGGGCGTGGTGACAGCAAAGTACGGCTCCGCGGTCACGATGAGGGCAAACTGCTGCAGATTGGTAGTCACTTTCATTTCAGCCTTGGAGCCGTTGGGCATCACCTCGCCCAGGTTCACCGGACGGCCCTGGGGGGTGATCGCCCACAGCACATAGGTCAGGTATTCCGGTCCGAAGCTGTTGGCGGGTACCAAGCCCTCAAATTTGGCATCGATGAATGTCTGGCCCTTGCTGGTGACGGTGGCCTCGCCTTTTCCCTGAGACAAGAGGCTGGTCCCGGCAAAACCAATCTTGGTACTGCCGCTGCGGTGCCAGTAGTTGATGGCCGGAATGTCTCGGCCCACCACCTGGATCCGGTACAGGGGAACATTGTTGGAGCCCTCAGCCGGCATGATGGGCTGCTGCGGCTGTTGTTGGGCGGTGGGGTTGGGCTCCTGCGCGTGAATGGCGCCGGAGGCAGTACAAAGCAAAGCAACCAGGATCAGTCGTTCTGTGATCATCTTGCGAAACTCCAGTTCAAGGCTCAAAGGGCGTTCAAATGCGATGGACTCGATCATCGAGCCCGGGCAAATCCCGCGCGGCGCCAAAGCTGCACCGTCGTGTATTCAGATGCAGATCGGAAAGATAACGTCTTAGATAAGGAGCTTCAACCGGCAACAACCTTCCCGAAACGGACATTCCGATTCGGGAAGGGTTCTAGGCCTTTGAGTAAGAATCAAGCAGGAGGGGAAAGTTAGGTCTGCAGGGCAACCAATTGATGAGCAATAGCGAACAGCGCCAGCTCCAGACGGGTGGAAACGCCCGTTTTGTCGAAGATGTTCGACAAATGGCGCTTCACGGTTTCTTCGCTGATGCTGAACTGTTTGGCGATATCACGATTGCTGCAACCCTCGACAATGCAACCGACGACCTCCAGTTCGCGTGGGGTCAGGCCGTAGGTCTTGCGCTCAGGAACGGCAGCCTGCTGCATCAGCTCGTGGAGAGCGCCGACCAGGTTTACCACCCGTTTGCCGCCAATCCAATAATCTCCTGAGGAGACTGCCCGGATAGCGGTGGTGAGGTGGTCGGCCAAGGCATCTTTTAGCACGATGCCGCGAGCGCCGATCTGCAGCGCTTCAATGATCTGCTGGGTGGTAATGGTGCTGGTTAGCAGCAGGATCTTTACAGTTGGCGAACCACTCATGATGGCGCGCATCGCTTCCAGACCGGGCAGACGGGGCATCTGCAGGTCAAGAAGGAGGATGTCAGGCAACAGCTCGAGTGTTCCGGTAATGGCTTCATCGCCATCCGACGCCTCACCGATTACGTCGAGGCCGGAATCGCTCTGCAACATGTTACGTACGCCGATACGCACTACCGGGTGGTCGTCGGCGATGACGATACGAATCTGATGGAGGCGGTCGTTGCTGCTCTTAGGTGTAGCTGCGATCGTTGATGTGGTCATGGGGGGCCCTGGGTTGACGCAAATTTACCTGCCAAAAGCATACGCTCCAACTCCCTGCAAGCACTCAGTAAATCATTCAAAACAACGGGGGTGGCCGCTTCCTTGTAACCCCCCATTTCGAGTCCGGCGGCGAGCCGGGCGAGATGGGCGGCTCCGATCATGGAAGCCGCACCTTTGATGCGGTGGGCGTAGGGGCGGACCGGGGTTGTGTCTCCGGCCTCTATTTGCCTCTGGAGCGCAGCCAGGGAGGCCCGAGTATCGGCAATGCAGGCGGCAACCAACTCGTGTAGAGCCTCGACCGGCATCATGGCTCGCAGCTTGGCGATCACCGCCATGTCGAGGGCAGGTGCATTCAAGGGCGCTGCAGGGGGCTTGGTGGAGGGAACAGCTGCGGGCCTTCCGGGATGAGCAACACGCACCCCAGGCATACGGCCACGTTTTTTGGGCTTCAAGGCCTTGCTGAGGTCGCCCAAGGCGAGAGGTTTGAGCAAAAACCCATCGAAAGCAAGGAGTTGCTGACGCTGGACCTCGGTCGCGCTCATGGCCAAAAGCAGCGGTTCCGGCCCTTTCAGGGCACGGACCTTCTCCGCCAGTTGTCCGCCGGAGACTCCGGGCATCTGCAGATCTACCAGCAGTACATCCGGGCGCCCCCCGGTATCGGCTGCGAGCAGCTCGAGGGCGGCTCCGGCATCGTTGGCGCGAAGCACCTGATGGCCCTCGTGAGCGAGGAGCAAAGCCATCAGTTCAAGGCTCACGGCATCGTCGTCCACCAGCAGAACCTTGTGCTGGGTCTCGATTCCAGTTGACCTGGTTAGCAAAGGGGGATGCTCTCCTTGAGTGGACCTACTTTCGAAGATTAAGCCATTCTTGGCAAAACGACACCATAATGAGTTACCAGACTACACCTTGGTAACGTACGTCAAGGCCGAAGCAGATCTGTCCTCCGCCCGCCCCAGTCGCCGGCAAATGCTCTAGAGTCGTTGCTATGGCTTCCGACGACGATCTCCGGCAACAAGTGGCGGAATTGTCAGCCCGCATCGCGTCTCTGGGAGCAACGGTCTCATCTCTCCAGGCGGCGGTGGAGGGATTACGTGCAGTCGATCGTGACCCTGCGGCGAGCGCCCCTGTTCCCAGCGGAAACGCCATTCCACCCCCTCCTCCGCCATCCCCAGGTGGCAGGGGAGCTTCGCCAGCAGGCGCGAAGCCGGCTTCATCACTCGAGAGCCGGATCGGTGCGCAGCTCTTAAACCGCATCGGTATTCTGGCCGTGCTGATCGGCATGGCATGGTTTCTGAAGCTGGCCTTCGATCGCAACTGGATCGGGCCGGGAATTCGGATCTGGATCGGCCTGGTCTGCGCTGCCGCGTTGGTGCTTTGGTCGGAGCGCTTTCGCCGGCAAGGATTCTCCGCATTTTCCTACAGCCTGAAGGGGCTCGGCACCAGCATCGCATACCTCTCGCTTTGGGCTGCATCCAGCGTTTTTCACCTGGCTCCGCCCTGGCTCATTTTTCTCGCCATGACGGCGGTCACGATCTTCAATGCGGTGCTTGCACGGCGTCAGAATTCAGAACTGCTGGCCATATATGCCCTCGCCGGGGGCCTGGCGACGCCCGCGTTGCTGGCGATGGGGCATGACAGCGCGATCGCTCTCTTTTCCTATCTGGCGCTGCTGAATGGGGGCGCACTGCTGTTGCTCGCGCTACACCCCTGGGTACGGCTGGCCTGGGCCTCTTTGCTGGGCACGGGGGTTTATTACATTGGCTGGACCCTGAGCCAGGACGATGCCTCTCGCCTGCTGGTCAGAGGGTGTTTTCTGGGTATCTTCTTTGCCGGTTTCACCGCGGCTCCGCTTCTGATCCTGCGCAAGGTCAATGGGGCGGATAGGGCGTTCCCCGTCGTCTTCCCGATGGCCAATGGGACCGCGACCTTTCTGGGTCTCATGGTACTTTTCTCCGCCATGGACCAGCATCCCGTACGCCCCTGGGTTACAGTTGCTTTGGCTGTGTGCTGTCTGTCGATAGCAGCCGCCTTGCGTGCTCCGGCCGCGGTTGCGATGGCTCGCACCTATCTGGGGCTGGGCGTATTTTTCGTCACCGTGGCCGTTTCATTCGAGTTCCACGGCTTCATGGTGACTTTGTGCTGGCTGGGCGAATCGCTGGCGCTGGTTGTGCTGGCCAAGTACGGCTCGCATGCGGCCATGCGCGTCTTTGCCACCGCGCTGCTCACTCTCTCCGCCTTCTCGCTGCTGTTGGACTGGATCGCCTCGACACCACGGCCGCTAGCGGTCGTGACCAACATGTACTTTGCTACCAGCCTGACCGGCGCCGCGGTGTTTGCCGCGGTCACCTACCTCAGTGTTGTTGAATTGAGCGCCCATCCTTCGCCGGCGCGCGAATTTGGCAGTTGGACTTATCTGGCAGGCTTCGCCAGCGTTGCTTTCAGCCTCACTGTCCTGGTTGCCGTCGGTCTGGAGATTCACCACTATTGGTATTGCGGGGCGGGATTTTTTCGCGATTTCTGCGGCGCCTATGGGCAGCGAGAGCGCCGCGACATTGCTGCCGGGTTCAGTTACAGCGCCTGGTGCATGCTCTACGGCTCCGCTCTGATGACGGTGGGCTTTCTACGGCGCAGTGCTTTTCTGCGCTGGCAGGCTCTCGTTCTGCTCGCCTTCAGTATCGGGATGGTTTTTTTTGACGGCGTCAGCCACGAGAGCCAGGGGTATCGCGTGCTTAGTTTTCTCGTCCTCGGCGTGTTGTTGCTGGCCGTGAGCTTCGCGTATCAAAGAGATTGGCTGCGTCTGCGCGGGTAGGATTGTTGTTCGTGCCGCAGAGGATGGACCTCAACGCATGGCGGGCTCAATTTGATTGAGCCAGTCGGGCGGTTTGAGGATTTCGCGGGGCTTCGAGCCGTCGGCTGGACCGACGATTCCGTCCCGCTCCATCATGTCGATCAAGTGCGCTGCGCGGCCATAGCCTATGCGCAAACGCCGCTGCAGCAGGGAAGTGGAGGCCTTGCCGAATTCCAGCACCAAGCGTACCGCATCCTCGAATAGCTCGTCGTTGCCGTCGCCATCCTCGGGCTCGGCATCGAGGTCACGGCCCTTTTCGTCCCGGGGTGACTCGAGAAAGCCTTGCACGTACTGCGCTTCGCCCTGGTTCTTCCAGAAGCCAACCACGGCGGCGATTTCCTTCTCGGTGACAAAGGGAGCGTGCAGCCGCTGCAAGCGCGAGGTCCCAGGGGGCAGGAACAACATGTCGCCACGCCCCAACAGCGCCTCAGCTCCATTCGAGTCCAGGATGGTCCGCGAATCCACTTTGGTGGCCAGGCGGAACGAAATCCGGGTGGGCACATTGGCTTTGATCAGGCCGGTAATGACGTCGACCGAAGGCCGCTGGGTGGCCAGCACCAGGTGGATGCCCACCGCACGCGCCATCTGCGCCAGCCGGGTGATGGCCTCTTCGACATTGGCCTTATCCAACATCATCAGGTCGGCCAGCTCATCGATGATGATGATGATGTGGGGCAACGGCTGCTCCGCTTCCCCGTCATCGAAGAGGCTCGGCGTCTGGTTGTCGAAGAGCTTGTTGAATTGGTCGATATTGCGGACGCTGCGCGAGGCCAGCAGCTTTAGCCGCCGCTCCATCTCGCGCACCGCATTGCGCAAGGCATTGGCGGCAAGTTTGGGCTCGGTAATGATGGGGGTGAAGAGATGGGGGATGCCCTCATACATTCCCAGCTCCACCCGCTTGGGATCGACCAGGATCAGCCGCACCTGTTGTGGCGTCGCCTTGTACAGCACGGACATGATCATGGCGTTGATGGCGACGGATTTGCCGCTGCCGGTGGAACCGGCGATCAGCACATGCGGCATGGTCGCCAAGTCGGCGGTCACGATGCGCCCGTTGATGTCTTTGCCCATGGCCAAGGTCAGCTTGGACTTGGTCTCAGTGAAGTTTTCGGCTTCGATCACATCGCGCAGCCAGATGGTTTCACGGTCGTGATTGGGCACCTGGATGCCCACGGTGCTCTTTCCCGCCATGCGCTCGATCAAAATGCTCTCGGCGCGCATCGCCAGGCATAGATCTTCTGCCAGGCCGGTCACCCGGCTGTACTTGACTCCGGCTTCGGGGCGGAATTCAAAGGTGGTGACCACCGGACCGGGATTGATCTGCACCACTTGGCCGCGCACATCGAACTCCGCGCATTTCTCGACCAGAATCCGGGCCTGACCGCGCAAATCCTCTTCGCGCACTACCTGCGACTCATCGCTGCGGTGCAGCAGAGTGCTGGGCGGCAAGCTGAAGCCGCTGACCGATCGAGGGGCAAGAGTGACCAGCCTGGCTTCCGCGTCGGCACGCCCCTTTACGGAGATTGCTTGTGCGGCCTGCGCAGGACGCTGGGTCTGCGCGCGAACGGCGGGTGGGGAATCTTCCGCTTCGTGGGTCAGATCAGACTCAGGTTCAAACGCCTCCAGCTCCCGATCGGGGATACTGGTTCGCGGCATCTGGCTCCACAGGGATGGGGCATGCGGGTCGGGCCCGGAAACCGGCGTCGATGCGGCTTGGCCAGCGCTCACGTCTGTAAAGGCGGCGCGCCGCCCGGTGGGAATTGGCTGCTCCTCTTCTGCTTCTGCCCGCCGCGCTTGCCGGCCTGCGGCTTTTTCCGCGGCCTTCTGCATTTTCACCCGCGCCCGGTCTTTCATGGCACCGCGCCTGGCAGCATCCTTCTCCGCCCGATTCCTGGCCCAGGCCGAACGCCAGTTGCGCAGGCGGTCGCGCCACGCATAAGCGAAGGCAAAGCGAACCGCCATCCACTGTTGGGCGGTGCTGAAGCTGAAGGTGGTGGAGAGATACAGTGCGATCACCACCATGCTCACAATCACGATGGCGGCGCCAGGAAGGTTGAGGTAGTGGATCAGCGTATCCACTACGAGTCGCCCGGTCAGGCCTTCCACCGGCAAGGCGTGCTGCCAGCGGAGATGGCCCGGGAGCAGGCCGAAGACGGCTGGCGCAAATCCCAGGTAAAGCAGAACCCCGGACACTTTCGCGGTTGGGGAACCGGCAGGGCGCGATCGCAGCCACGTCCAGCCCAGAGCACCGAGCATCAGGGGGATGAAAAAGGCTGCGACGCCTTCTAGTTGCAGGAGCAGATCGCTGACGGTTGCGCCGATCAACCCCGTCCAGTTGTGTACCTGCCGGCCTGGGGCGTTGCCTCCCACGGTGTTGAGGGACGGGTCGGTTGGGTGATAGGAGGCCAGCGCAAGGAAGAGGAGGCTCGCAGCCACAAGGAGCACCATGCCCGTGACTTCATTCAGGCGACGGTTGCGGGTCGGGGTCAGTGCCAAGTCGAGTGGCTTCATCGGGGGATACGCGGGACTTGCCGCCTGCCATGGTGCCAGGAGCGGCCGCCAATTCAGAACGCCAGAGTGGGTTTATTATCCCAGAGATAGCGGCCGGGAACACAAAAACAGCACTCCGGAGTAACCCGGGGAACCGTTTCCGTGACTCCCCAAATGGTTGAGGCCGAAGTGCTTTGAGGGACCTGCGATTCTACTTCGTTCTCGGGCCGGGGGTTGCGGGTAACGGGCTGCTGAGCTGGAGGCGCCAGATACCGTTTCGGCGGATGAGAAGGTGGAGGACGTTCTCACTGTAAGCGGCCTGGCTTCCAGGCTTGGTGTAGACCTTGGTGTAAGTCAAGCAGGCAGTATCGCCAAAGAGGTGCTCGCGCATATTGGTGGCAGTAATCTGGTACGGGTCGCGGCGGCGTTCATGGCGAGCCAGGTTGCTCAGGATATCCGCCTTACTGGCAGTTGAGCCGTCCGGTCTCAACCCCACGTAGTCGTCGGCAAGAATCGCACCCGCGATTGCCGTATCGTCTTCAATCTCGGCCCGCAAATACTCTTCTTCCAGCCGCCGCAAGACCTCAAGGTCTCTCTGTGGATTAACCTGACCTGATGCCTGATTGGATTGGGGAGCTGGAGGAACCTGGCCAGCCGCCTGGTGGGGAGGCATAGTCATCAGACCCAGGAGCATGGCCGCCAAGCCCATGCTTAGGCCGGTACGGCCCTGGGTCCTACTTTTCGACTTCAACCCCGCGCCAGAAGGCTACATGGTTCTTGACGTTGCGGGCTGCCGGCTTGGGATCCGGATAGTACCAGGCGGCATCCTGATTTTCTTGTCCGTCTACCAAGAGGCTGTAGTATCTCGCTTGCCCCTTCCAGGGACAGGTCGAAATCGTTGAGCTGGGACGGAAATATTCCCGCTTAAGTGAGCTTTCCGGAAAGTAGAGATTGCCCTCAACCATCTCTATTGTGTCGCTCTCCGCGATTACTTTGCCATTCCACGTTGCCTTTGCCATAACTGGGTTTATTCTTGCGTTCCTTCCTACCCTCTTCCCACCTTAGCAGATGGATGCCCGCTCTGACATCCTGCCGGATGCCCCCGATTTGAAGCAAGCGATCATTACAGAGATATCAACAATCTAGGGTCAGATGCGTTCATTAGACGCACAAAGTCGCCCGGCGGGAAGCCAGAGGGAAGACGCGGCAGTTTTCCGGAATAAGGCCGGAGAAACTGCCGCTGGGTAGATGAAGGGTTTCAGGTTCTAGTACGCTTCCGAAGCGCTTGGCGCGCTTAGTTCTTCAGCATCGATACCTTGGAGATATGGATTGTCTTGTCCGCTTCGTCCACCTTGCCGACAACGGAGACGTGGTGCCCATAGTGATCCTTTACTAGTTCGGGATCATCGATGGTGTAGACCTCTTTCTTTGCGTCATCAACAAAGACCGGTTTCGCTCCGCCGCCAATGCACTTGTTCACGCAGGCCGCATTGGGGGCGCTGCTGTTATGCGTCGCTCCGCACTTGGAATCGCTGATATACCCGTTGACCTTTGCGGCACTCATATCCGCGGCCAGAGCAGGTACTGTCGACAACGCCAAAATCACCACGAATAATTTCATTTCAGCTCCATACGATCGACTGGGGTTTAATAACTGCACTTGCAGTTGTACGCCCAGTCCCGCTTCCTGGCAAGGCCGGGATGAGACCCGGTTTGACAGGCTCAAGCGACTGGAAGCGCTTCTGCCTTGGTTTGGTAGCGCATGGCCTCGATGGATTCCACGTGGGGCTCGGCAATCTTCCTGGAGTAGGTGCAAGCCACCTGGCTTTCCCCCTCTGCCTCGGCCGCCGCGCCCTTCTTGGCTCGCTTCTTGGGCGCCTCGTCCTCCGCGGCCGACTTGCGGTTATTGGGACAGACCAGGTAGACGCCAGCCACCCGCGTTTTCTCCAGCAAGTAGGGGCTGCCGCATTCCGGACATTTTTCCGGGACCGGCTTGTTATTCGAGGTGAAGTCGCACTTGGGATAATTCGTGCAGCCATAGAAGAGATTGCCGCGGCGCGCCTTCCGCTCCGCGATGTCCCCGTCGCCGCACTTGGGGCACTTCATCCCCTCGATGATGTTCTGCTTGATGTACTTGCACTTGGGGTAGGCGCTGCAGGAAACGAATTCTCCATATTGGCCATTGCGCAGCACCAGCTGTGAACCGCACTTGGGGCAATTTTCGTCCAGCGGCTGGGGCGCCTTTTGCTGCTGTTTCTGGGTCAGCTTGCGGGTGGTCTTGCAGGGCGGATCCTCGCTGTAACCGGGGCAGGCCATGAACGCGCCGAAGCGTCCGCGCTTCAGCACCATGACCCGGCCGCAGGCTTCGCAGTATTCTTCCGCCTGTTCCTCGCCTTCCTGCGCGCTCATCTCCGGCTTAGCGGCAAAATTCTCCTTGGTGAAGGTGCAGCTGGCCGGATCCTTCTTGTTGTAGGTGCTGCAGGCGAAGAAGCTGCCGAACTTACCCCACTTCAAGACCAGTGGAGAACCGCAGACGTCGCATTTCTCGTCCGTCGGCTTCTCCATCCGCTTGATGTTTTCCATGTGCTTGCCGGCGTGCGCCAGCTCTTTTTCGAAATGCCCATAAAAAGCACCCAGCAAGTCGGTCCACAACTCTTTGCCATCTTCGATATCGTCCAGCTCTTCTTCGAGCTTCGCCGTGTATTGCGGGTCGAAGATATAGGGGAAGTTGGCCACCAGCAGGTCGGTGACCACGAAGCCGATCTCGGTGGGGACGAATTTGGCTCCCCGGCCGGTACCCACCTTCTGCACATATTCGCGTTCCTGAATTGTATTGATGATGGTGGCGTATGTGGAAGGCCGTCCGATGCCGCGCTCTTCCAGCTCTTTCACCAGCGAAGCTTCATTGAAGCGCGGCCTGGGTTCGGTGAAGTGCTCTTCGGGCAAGAGCGCATTCAGCGCCAGCGCCTGACCGTTCTCGAGGGCAGGCAGACGGTTCTTGAGCTCCTCATCCTCATCATCCTTCTTTTCCTTGGCTTCCTCATAAACCTTCAGGAAACCGTCGAACTTCATCACCGAGCCAGTCACGCGGAAGTTATAGCTGCGATCCGCCTTGGCTACAATATCGACTGTCGTCTGGTCGAAGACTGCAGGCACCATCTGCGACGCCACAAAGCGCTGCCAGATGAGCCGGTAGAGACGATACTGTTCGTCACTGAGATAGCGCTTAATCTCTTCCGGATGCAGGGTAACGCTGGTGGGACGAATGGCCTCGTGCGCATCCTGCGCGTCTTTTTTGCTCTTGAAAACGTTGGGAGCGGCCGGAAGGTAGTCTTTGCCGTGATTCTGTTCAATCCACTTGCGAGCGTCGGCGATGGCATCCGGTGAGACGCGAGTGGAATCAGTACGCATGTAAGTGATGAGGCCTACCGCCCCTTCGCTGCCTAGCTCAATGCCTTCATACAAGCGCTGGGCCACGCCCATGGTGCGGCGTACGCTGAAGCCCAACTGGCGGGATGCATCCTGCTGCAGCTTGCTGGTGGTGAAGGGTGCGGTGGGATTGCGCCGACGCTCCTTCTTCTCTACATTTTGGACCGACCACTTTGCTTTCTCGAGCGCGGCCACGACAGCGTCCATCTGCTGCTTGCCGGGCAATGCCGGAGCATCCACGGTCTCAACCGTAGCCTTCTCGCCATCGATGCCGATGAAGCGAGCCGTGAAGTCGTTCTTCTCGCTCACCGGAGTGAGCTGGGCATCGAGGGTCCAATACTCGACCGGCACAAAGGCCTTGATCTCCCGCTCCCGCTCGACGATGAGCCGCAGAGCCACAGTCTGCACCCGGCCTGCGGACAAGCCGCGGCGCACTTTATCCCACAGCAAAGGCGAGATCTGATAACCGACAATGCGATCGAGAACGCGGCGCGTCTGCTGCGCGTCAACCAGATTGCGATCGACATCCCGGGTATGTTCAAAGGCGTCGTGCACCGCCTTGGCGGTAATTTCGTTAAAGGTTACGCGACGAATCGAGTTGCCTTTGGAGAGACCGCGCAGTTCATCTTCCAGATGGGCCGCGATCGCTTCTCCTTCACGGTCAGGGTCAGGAGCCAGATAAATAACAGTCGCTGCCTTGGCCAGCTTCTTCAGCCGGTCGACGACTTTTTCTTTCCCGGGGATGACGATTAGCTCGGGCGCGAAACTGCCGTCACTCAGGTCTACGCCGATCTTGTTCTTCGGCAGATCCTTGATATGGCCGACGGAAGCTTCGACAGCGAAATCTTTTCCGAGATATTTGCTGATCGTCTTTGCCTTGGCGGGCGATTCGACGATCACAAGTGATTTACTCATTGCGTTCCTTAAACTCCATCCCTACTACTTACGCACGGGCTGAAGCCCGTATCCTTCAAAAAAGCTCTTCCGATGGGACTGACTGTACCACCTGGAAGGTTCAGGGTTATTTACTTATCGTGATCCGCGTGCTGGCAGGAGCCTCGGTGCATGCTCCATAAGACGCGCTTTCTCCTGTCGCGTCTGCAACTTCCGTCCCTGCAACTTCGGTGCAGAAAAGCGCCGGAAGCTACATTCGTCTGACGTAGTTTTTGCCGGGAAGTTGTTTGATCCGGCTGGCCAGCTCGAGCTCGAATAAAGCCGTGAAGATCTCAGATGAGGTCAACCGGGACTCAAGCTTTTCCATCAGCTCATCCAGTTGCACAGCTTCGTCGTGCCGCAGTGCGTTGAGCACGACCTTCTCTGGCTCTTGCAGTGGAAGTTCCTCCACAATCGATGCAGCTTGCTCCGTTGACGATGCAAAACCTAATTCCCCTTCCAGCTGCAAGCGCACTTGAGTGGGCAGTTCCTGCCACACATCCTCCCACGTCGCCACCAGCTTAGCGCCCTGTTTAATCAATGTGTTGGGTCCCCAGGCGTTCTTGGTGGTCACGTTACCCGGCACGGCATAGACATCGCGATCCTGCTCTAGCGCGCAGCGCGCAGTCACGCGAGTGCCGCTGTTCTCTCCCGCTTCTACCACCAGCACGCCTATGCTCATTCCACTCAAGATGCGGTTGCGCTTAGGAAAGTTTTGCGGCGCGGGAAAAGTGCCCAACCTGTATTCCGAAATGATGGCTCCCCCGGCAACGAGAATATTTTCGGCCAGAGTTTTATTTTCTTTAGGGTAGATCACATCGACGCCGGTACCCCAGACAGCAACGGTGCTGCCGCTCCCCGCCAGTGCGCCGCGATGGGCTGCGGTGTCGATGCCTCGCGCCATGCCACTGAGAACCACCAGCCTGCGGCTAGCCAAGTCGCGGGCCAACACCTCCGCCATACCTGTGCCATACGGCGTGGGGTGGCGGGTACCCACGATGGCGATCGCCGGGCGAGACAACAGCCGCACGTCGCCTAGAGCCCAGAGCACTGGTGGTGGATCGAAGATCTCACGCAGCCGCTCAGGGTAATCCGCGTCCTCATAGGTGAGGATTGTGCCGCCTTGTGCGCGCACGCGTTGCAGCTCCTGCTCCGCCTCGGAGCGCGCTTTGCCGCTGAAGAGGAATTGGGCGGAGGGTGCAGGAAAATTCAGCGACTCGAGTTCTGTCAGGGAAAGTTGAAACAGGCGCGATACATCGTGTAAAGCCTGCGCAGCTTTAAGGATGCGTTTCGGTCCCAGGCCCGGGGTGAGCACGAGCGCAACCCAGGCGAGCCGATTCTCCGATGCGGGCTGCAGCTCGGGCGACGCGGTTCTGGGCAGTGGGTCGGGTGCGTTCATCGCTGACTGCCAAGGTACACTAATGAGTGACCCTCCGACGCAAGCGCCGCGTTCGTATGGCGGCTATCCACTTCCTCAATCCTGCTCCTTTGATGTGGGACTTCGAGCACGAGCCGGAGCGCAGCGTGCTACGGGAGCGCTACCAGATCGGCTACACCACACCTTCGCGCTGCGCCGGGGAACTGGCGGCGGGGGAGGCTGACATCGGCCTGGTTCCGGTGGCCGCGCACGCGACCACACCGTCACTCTTGGTCGTACCCGGCTGCACTGTGGCCGCGCTCGACCGGGTGCGCTCCATCATCCTGGTGATTCGTTCGCAGCAGGGGGTGAACGGTGTGCGCACCATCGCAGCGGACACCTCATCGCTTACCTCTTGCGCTTACGCCCGCATCTTGTTCGATAAGTTCTGGAAAGTCCCGGCCGTGTTCATCCCCCACGAGCCCGATCTTGAATCGATGCTTGCGGTTGCCGACGCAGCGCTGCTGATCGGGGACCCCGCCCTGTTGGCGCTGGAGGACCAGGAAGCCCGTTCTGCCCGGACCGGCGAGCAGCTGCTCTACCTGGACTTGGCGCATGAATGGCACGGCTTCACCGGATTGCCTTGGGTTTCCGCGTTTTGGGCGCTCCGATCGGGCTCGCTGGACGAGACTGGCATCCGTGCCCCAGAGCTAATCCAGGATCTACAAACCTCCCGGGACCACGGGCTCCAGCACATTGAAGATCTGGTGGGTGAGTGGTCGACCCGGATTGCGGTGCCCCCGGAGACGATCCGCTTCTATCTGACCAAAAATATCCACTACATATTGGATGAGGCTTGCCTCCGCGGACTCGACCAGTTTTACCGTTATGCTGCTGAATGTGGAGCCCTTCCGCAGGCCCCCGCCCTGCGTCTGATTTAGGGGTATTCCATTGCTATTGCGACGGTTATGCTCGGATCTGCGTCCAATAGGGCATGATTCAGGAATCTACCAAACACGGGGCGGTACGGCAGGCTGTCAAGTCGGCTAAGGCTGGCCACTCCGCGCATGGATTGCACTGGCTCATGGGCTTCGGTACTATGGGGCTTTTCGTCGTCTCGACGATCGATTCCTCTATCATTCCGCTGCCGCTGCCTGGCAGTACCGATCTGCTGCTGATTCTCCTGGTGGCCCATCGCGCGGACCCGGTGTTGGCGGCCATCGCGGCCCTTGTGGGTTCTATCCTGGGCGGGTATCTCACCTGGAGCGCGGGCGCCAAGGGCGGAGAAGCGGCGCTCCATCGCTATCTTCCCAAAAGATTTGCGCGCCGCCTGACCAGCTGGGTGGAGAAGAACGGCACGCTGGCCGTCACCACCTCGGCGCTGCTTCCGCCGCCCTTCCCGCTGATGCCTATTCTGTTGGCCTCCGGGGCCCTCGGAGTTTCGCGCAGGAAATTTCTTCTTTCCTTTGGGTTGGCGAGGGCGTTCCGTTATTCACTGGTGGCTTGGCTTGCCGCTGCCTATGGCAGGGCGATGGTACGCGCCTTTCGCCATTACCTGGCCGGCTGGAGCACCGTCCTCATGTGGGTCTATTTGGGACTGATGGTGGCCGGCATTTTGTATGGGCTTTGGAAGTTTCGCAGGCAGGGCAGGCGGGCAGCAGCGCCGCACGCCGTTGCGCTTACCGCGAAGTAGAGCAACCTTCACCGGGTTTCGCTCTGAAACTCTGTCAAGACCATAGGCCACGGGTGCCCCACATCTCGCTCGTTTTTCGCGAGATATGGGAGACCACGAATGCTGATTTGCAGCTCTCAAAGAAACGAGAGACTCTAGGGTTCAAAAGTTACCCGGGTAGCGCCCCGGTCTCCCACATCTCGCGAAAAACGAGCGAGATATGGGGCACCCATGGCCTATTTGCGGGGCCACGCCCCGCGTTTACATCTCCCAGCGAAGCAGGCAGGCGCCTACAGTGAAGCCGGCGCCTACTGAGGCCAGGAGCACCAGGCTTTCCCGCTTCAGCCGGTGTTCGTCGAGCGCTGTTTGCATGGCCAAGGGTATGGTGGCAGCGGTGGTATTTCCATAGCGGTCGATATTGATGACCACCCGTTCCAGCGGCAGGCCCAGGCGCTCGGCGGTCGAAAGGATGATGCGCTTGTTGGCCTGGTGAGGGATAAAACAGCCCAGATCGCTGGCCTCGATGTTGTTTTTGTGGAGCAACTTGCTGGACGTTTCCACCATTTTGCGCACGGCGTATTTATACACCGCCTGGCCATCCTGGTGGACATAGTGCATTCTGGCCGCGATGGTTTCAAGGGAAGCAGGGCGCAGACTGCCGCCCGCCGGCATGTTTAGCGCACACGCACCGGAACCATCAATTTCGTGACAAAAGTCGATGAGGCCGATCTCACCCTCTTCGGCTGGTTCGACCAGGACGGCACCGGCGCCATCGCCGAATATAACGCAGGTCGTACGGTCGGTATAGTCGATGATCGACGACATGGTATCGGCGCCGATGACTAGAACCCTGGATTGAGCTCCGGACTCCACCAGCTTGGCGCCCACCTGCAGGGCATAGAGAAAACCAGAGCAGGCCGCGGAAAGGTCGAAGCCCCAAGCGCCATGGGCGCCGAGCTTGTCCTGTACCAGGCAGGCGGTTGCGGGAAAGAGCATGTCGGGCGTAACCGTGGCCACAATGACCACCTCTACTTCTCTGGCCGTAATGCCTCGTTGGGCAAGGCAGCGGCGCGCTGCTTCGACGGCCATGTCGCTGGTCGCCATGCCCGGCTCGACCAGGTGGCGCTCGCGGATGCCAAGGCGCTGCATGATCCACTCGTCAGACGTGTCGACCATGGTTGCCAAGTCGGCGTTGGTAAGGATGCGCGGCGGCACATAAGTTCCTAGAGCGCTGATCTTGGCGCGCCGTTGTGCACGCGGACGCAATTCGATGCTCAATATTCTTCTCCAGAACCAGACTGCACGGAAATCAACACGCGAGTGAACAGGGCAAACGCCCGGCAGGGCATTTGCAAATCCGATCGATGAGGAGTGGATAGAGTGGCAGGATCACGGGCTATCGTTTGTACCGGGCAACCTACTGCGCACGCACTGACCCGTTACCGTTGCTTCCTTCCGGACCTGGCGGGGTTGGCGGGGTTGCGTCGCGTAGGACCCGGCACATCCTGATGATAGCACTGCGAACGGGCCGGGAAAAAAGGCAAAAGAGCTTCCTAGTAGCCGTTCGCGATCAGGTATTCGACGCTCAGATCGAAGCGGTTTTCGAGCGCGCGCTGCTCCATGAACTTGATCAGCACATCAGCCTCGATATTGACTGGCTGCCCAGCCTTCAGGGTGTGCAGATTGGTGCGCGCATAGGTGTGCGGAATGATGGCCACGGAGACCACATCGCCCTCCGCCGTACCCGGTTCCCAGCGGGCAATGGTGAGGCTGATTCCCTCAATCGCAATCGAGCCCTTTTCTACCATGTAGCGGCTTAGCTGGGCGGGAACGGACACCCTGAGCCACCAATCGGCGAGTGCCGGATCGGCCTGGGCATCGACCGGCTGGAGGCTTAACAGCGTGCCCGTGCCGTCCACGTGGCCTTGCACCACGTGGCCGCCAAGGGGAGCCCCCGTCGGTGTTGGCAACTCCAGATTTATAGTTGACCCCGGCGCAAGCAGGGAAAGGGAAGTGCGGGCCACCGTCTCTGTCGCCAAGTCCGCGTGAAAGCGGCCGGGCTCGATATCCAGCGCGGTCAGGCAAACACCGCTGACGGCGATGCTGTCGCCGGTGCGCAGCGTAAGGGCTTTTTCGACTGGCACGGCGATGGCAATGCGTCGCGAACCCTCACGCTGCTCGACGGCGAGGATGGTGCCTGTGGTTTCTATCAGCCCGGTGAACATGTCTGTTTTATTAGATCACTTCGGGCTTACTTAGGTCTTAATCAGGTCCCTTCGGACCAGGGATCATGAAGGCGGGCTTCTAACGCAAAATCCTGACCGAACTGTTGCAGCGAATAGTCCTCAATCGGGGGCAGCCGGTCGATTGAGGTGAGCATCGGGACGCCTGACTGGCCAAGAAACCTGGGCGCATAAAACAAGATGAGTCTATCCACCAGGCCCTGGTTGAGAGCTGAGGTGCAGACCTCGGCGCCGCCTTCGAGCAGCACGTTGGGGATCTGCATCTCCGCCAGCCGCACCAGCGCGCCCTGCAAAGGAACGCGCGGACCCAGATGAGCAATCTGCTGCAGGCGAACGCCGCGGGCTTCGAGTGCTCGTTGGGCTGCCACCTCAGCATGGCTGAAAAAGATAAGCACGTCCTGGTAGGCGGTCTTGACTAGTTGAGAGTCCAGTGGAGTGCGCAGCGTGGTGTCGAGCACAACCCGCAGCAACGGGCGCCGCCGCGGCAGGTCGCTGCGATCTGTGAGCACAGGATCGTCGGCAATGATCGTTCCCACCCCCACAATGAGTGCGTCTGCGGCGTGGCGCATGCGATGCACCTCGGCACGTGCTTCGCCACCGCTGATCCAGAAATGACCACGGGCTTCGCGTTGCGCGGGCGCGATGCGGCCATCGAGCGTAGCGGCAACTTTCATGGTGACGTAAGGGAGGAATGCGGTGATGAATTTTGCGTAGCCGTCGTTGAGCCTGCGGGCCTGCTCCTCCAGCAGACCGGTGCTGACCTCCACCCCAGCCGCACGCAGGCGGGCGATGCCCATACCGTGAACCTGCGGGTTGGGGTCGGCGGTGGCCACCACCACCCGGGTGATCCCGGCGGCTATCAGCGCGTCCGCGCAGGGTCCGGTTCGTCCCTGATGGCTGCAGGGCTCAAGGGTCACATAAGCGGTCGCACCCTGGGCCAGAGGGCCTGCCTGCTTAAGGGCCACCACCTCGGCGTGGTCGCGGCGATCATACTCATGGAAGCCTTCCCCCACCACGTCGTCGCCGCGTACCAGCACGCAGCCGACCGCAGGGTTGGGAGAGGAGAGGCCGACGGACCGCTCCGCTTGCTGTAACGCACGCTCCATCCACTGCTGGTCAATGTCTTGCATCGTGATCTTTCTAACTCTGCGGTCAGGTTAAGCGAAGTGCGGATTTTTCTGGGGAAAAGCCGCGTGGCCTTCTATACACCAGAAGTGAAGATGATGCTAGTTACCAAGCATGGAGTCTACGAACGCCTTGCTGTCAAATGGTAGAAGGTCTTCCAGCTTCTCTCCCACGCCGACGTAACGGACAGGGACCTTGAGCTCGCGGGCGATGGCTACGGCGATACCGCCTTTGGCCGTGCCATCAAGCTTGGTGAGTACGATGCCGGTGACGCCCGCCGATTCGGTAAAGAGCCTGGCCTGCTGCAAGCCATTCTGCCCCGTGGTTGCATCCATCACCAGCAGGACGTCGTGAGGGGCGCTGGGAATGATCCGCTCCGCGGTTCTCCGCATCTTGCTCAGTTCGGCCATCAGGTTGTCCTTGGTGTGCAATCGGCCGGCGGTGTCGACGATCAGGACATCGGTGCCCCGCGCCTGGGCCGCACGCATGGCATCGAAGAGGACGGCGGAGGGATCTCCGCCCTGCTTGGTCTTGATCATCTCCACGCCCGTGCGCTGGCCCCACACCTGGAGCTGCTCGATGGCCGCGGCGCGGAAGGTATCGGCGGCGGCCAGCAAAACGGTCTTACCCTGGCTGCGGAAATAGAATGCCAGTTTTCCGGTGGTCGTCGTCTTGCCGGTGCCGTTCACTCCCACCAACATGATGACCCTGGGCGGCGCTGTATATTTTGGCTTGAAGAAGTCCTCTTCCTCCCGGGCGTCCAGAATGGATTGGATCTCCTGCTTCAGGAGCTGCTTCAACTCCCCACCGTTGCGGATCTCGTGCCGTTTCATCCGGCCGCGCAGGGCGTCGATGATCTCGGTGGATGTTCCAATACCCAGGTCCGAGGCCACGAGACTCATCTCCAGCTCTTCCAGAGCGGCTTCATCGACCTCGTGGGTCAAGGCGACGATGTCTTCGATCCGCTCGGCCAGGGTCTCGCGCGTGCGCGAGACAGCCTCCTTCATGCGGCCGAATATGCTCTTTTTTTCGGGTTCTTCCAGGCTGCCAAAAAGGGTCTGAATCACAACGCATCTCGATACGGCATGACCTGAGTGTACTAGGGTGCAGACCTTGAACGACGAAGCTGAGGAACGGCGGTTTTTCGGATGTTTACATTCTTGGAAGGGAAAGAGTCCTGGGTCTCTGAAAGGGACAAAGTTCAATTCTTTTGCGGGGAACAGGATCCCGATCATTCGTCGCGGCCCGGCCGGGCCATGAGTTCGCGGATCGCGTCCTGGGGCGACTTGCCATGCTCGAGGATGGCGGCCATTTGCTCTGTGATGGGCATCTCGACGCCGTGAGCTTGGGCCAACCCGAGCGCCGCTGAGGTAGTCCGTACGCCTTCGGCGACTTTGCCGTGCAGCTGCGCCAGGATGGCGGGAAGCTTGTGCCCCCGGCCGAGTTCCACCCCGACGGAGCGGTTACGGGAAAGCGGACCGGTGCAGGTGAGCACCAGGTCACCCAAGCCGGAAAGGCCGGCGAGCGTTTCCCTTCGGCCCCCACAGGCAACCGCCAGGCGGGTGATCTCTGCAATTCCACGGGTGATGATGGCCGCAGTGCTGTTGTTCCCCAGTCCCAGCCCGGCGGCGATGCCGGCGGCGAGGGCGATGACATTCTTGAGTGCGCCACCCAACTCCACGCCAATCACGTCGTCGTTGGTGTAGAGCCGCAGTGCGGGCGCGCTGAGCTCCTCCTGGAGCCGGCTGGCGAACCGGCTATCGGCGAAAGCGATGGTGACTGCCGTGGGGAAGCCGGATGCCACTTCCTGCGCGAACGATGGCCCACTCAGTGCGCCGCAGGGCATGCTGCCGTTGAGATTTCGCTCCGCCAGAACCTGCTCGATGACTTGCGTCATGCGCAGAAAACTCTGGTCCTCAATGCCCTTGGTGGCGCTGACGATCAGTTGCCCTAGTTGCAAGAGAGGAGCCATGGCGCCATAGATCGCGCGCACGTACTGCGATGGCACCGCACTGATCACGATCTCCGCTGTCCCTACGGCCGAGGCCAGATCCTTCGCTGGTTCAACCTGCTGAGGAAGAGGAAATCCGGGAAGGTAGGTCACGTTCTCCCGTTGCTTGCGGATCGACTCCGCCACCTCCTGCGAATGAGACCACAGGGCGATGGAGTGGTCGCCTCGGCGAGCGAGGCTCAGGGCGAGAGCGGTTCCCCAGGAACCGCTACCCACGATGGCAATACGGCTCATGCCCGGGTTTTCCTCGATGCGCCGAAGCCATGCTCCGTGCCATGTATGAGGCGCTGGATATTTTGCCGGTGCTTCACGATGACTATCCAGCAGCAAACGAAGACCACGGCCCCGGAGGTGTAGCCGTACCTGCCGGGCGAGAGCCATAGGGTCAAGAAGGGAAGTGCGACCGCCGCCAAGATCGAAGCCAGCGAGACATACCGGGTCAGGAACAAAATCACGAGCCATATTCCCAGTGCCAGGAGCGCTGCCCAGGGGCAGAGCGCGAGGAAGACGCCAAAGGCGGTGGCCACTCCCTTGCCCCCCTTGAAGCGCAGCCAGACGGGAAAGATATGGCCCAGAATCGCGAACAGTCCGGCCAGGATGGCTTGATTATGCAGTACCGGCGGCGTTTGGTTACGGGAAAGGAATTCTGCTACTGCCACTGCGGCGTATCCTTTAGTGCCGTCCAGCAGAAAGGTCAGGATGCCCAATCCCTTCGCGCCCGAGCGCAGCACATTGGTGGCGCCGATATTGCCGCTGCCCTGGGCGCGGATATCCTCCTTGTTCACCAACAGGACCAAGAGGAATCCGAATGGGATCGAGCCCAGCAGATACGCCACGCTGATTACGATCAAAGACAAAGACATGGTTGCATCCGGTTTTGAGTGTAGCAGCGCTGATATGGCAGGGAACGATCCCCCGGTGATCTGGTAGATTAGGGCGCATGTTCAGCAGGTTAATTTTTAGGTATCTATGCGCTGCGGCGGGGATGGTTGCCTTCGCGTTGCCGGCTTGTGCGGACAACCCGCTGGTAGTCAAGACGGATCAGGGCAAGGTGCAGGGAAAGATGAGCGCCGACGGTCAGACGCGCGACTTTTTGGGTATACCTTTCGCCGCACCGCCGGTTGGGCCGCTGCGCTGGAAGTCGCCGCAACCCGCGGCCAAATGGAAAGGCGTTCGCCAAGCCACCAGCTTCGGGTCGCGCTGTATCCAGCAGGAGCGCTCTGACGACATGGTGTTCCGTGATCCGGGCGAGAGCGAGGATTGCCTCACTCTCAACGTTTGGGCGCCCGCCGGCAAGGAAAAGGGCAAGCTGCCGGTAATGGTCTGGATTTTTGGCGGCGGCTTTGTCGGGGGCGGTACATCGGAACCTCGTCAGGACGGAGAACACCTGAGCCACAAAGGCGTGCTGGTGGTCTCCATGAATTACCGGCTGGGTATTTTTGGCTTCCTCGCCACCCACGAGTTGGCCGCGGAGGATCCCCATCACGCAGCCGGCAACTACGGACTACTGGACGAATTGGCTGCCATCCAGTGGGTGCGGCGCAACATCAAGGCCTTTGGTGGTGACCCGGATAATGTCACAATTTTCGGGGAGTCGGCCGGTTCCTTTGCAGTCAGCGCGCAGATGGCGTCGCCGTTGGCAAAGGGTTTGTTTGCCCATGCCATCGGGGAAAGCGGAGCTGCGTTTGCAAGCACGGCATTGAGCTTTCCGCCGTTGGAGCAGTATGCCAAGCAAACCGACGATTACTTGCACAGCGTCCTCAGCGACAGTAGTCTGGCTGCGCTGCGCGCCGCCAGCAGCGCTGAAATCCTCAAGCTGGCCACGCAAAAAGCTCCTGGCAAACCCCGCTTCGAGCCGGATACAGACGGCTACTTCCTGCCGGAAAGCGTGGCTGCGATTTATGCCGCGGGTAAGCAAGCTCACGTGCCGCTGATTGCGGGTTGGAACCAGGACGAAGGAACCAGCAGCGTGGTAAAGGCACCGGAAAAAGGGACGGTGGAGGGCCTGCGAGAGACGGCGGCAAAGGAATTTGGCCCGCGGGCTGAGGACTTCCTCAAGGTGTACCACGCCAACGATGATGCTGAGGCCCTGCGCGCCGCGGAGGACTTTGCCGGCGACAACTTTCTGGTTTATTCCACCTGGGCATGGCTGGAAGCGCAGGTTAAGACCGGGGACTCGCCAGTCTACCGGTATTTGTTTGCGCTCCCGTCGCCTGGAGATCCTTTCCATCCCGTCTCTGCCGGCGCCTTCCACTCCGATGAGATTGAGTACGTCTTCGGCAACCTCGACTCGCGCAAAGGAGCGAAGTTCAGGCCAGAGGATTACAAACTTTCCGAGCTGATGCAGACCTTCTGGACGAATTTCGCCAAAACTGGAGACCCAAATGGTACCGGCGCGCCACACTGGCCCACCTATGGCCCCGCGGACAACTGGCAAGTGATGCGCCTGAGTCCGGACCCTGGTGCCGCTCCGGATGCGCATCGTGACCGGTACCTATTTCTGCAGCAGGCTTGGGCCGAGCGATCTCCATAACGCGTTTTTGCTAATACTGCGGTCCGGTGGGATCAGTTATGTGGGGCCATTCTTTAGCGGAATGGCCGCGTCGGATTCGGTTTCCTGGTCCACACCATGGAATCCTTAGCCATCTGAATCCTGCTCCGTAGAATGACCCATGCCCAATCTGCAACGTCCGACAGGCTTGGCTGATGAGACCCGGTCCGTGGTCTGCCTGATCACTGCGGACGAGGACTCGCGCTGATTACGGGTGGCCAGCCGGGGGTCTTCAGGATCGTTGATTAATAGCGCGACGCCTTCTTCCGCCAGATCTCCGACGTGGGCTGCGGCGATTCAAGCAGTGGAGCGAAGAGTGGCCGCGATGGATGGGTCTACCACCGAGATCTCGTCTGATACGCCGAGAGCGGTCCAGAAGGAGCCTTCTGCGTTCGAACGCAGAGTGTAGAGGGCGCATGCGCTGCCGGGAAGCGCCTTGTGCACGGCATCGGCCAGCAACGCGGCGCGGGCAGCGACCTCGGGAGAGGCCAGCAAGGCCTGGGCTAGCTCCGAGAAGTGCTGGCAGTTCAGCCGGCTGCCGGTTTCGATCTTCATGCGTGTGTTGTCTGCTTGACGTATATGGCAGGATAGGTTGATTGTTAATCTGGTCGGAGAGTACAGCATTTTTCACTTTTGGTGTACAGAAAGTAGCCGCGGCTTTTCTTGAGAAAAGCCGCATATTGCCAGGCTATGCGTGCAAAGTAGAAGTGAAAATGCGCTGGCGGACGGTATCTTGGTGTAAAGCAAATTCTGGGCTGGGAGAGGACGCCGTGGATCTTGATATTCGACAGAGCGGAACGATTTGTTGCCTGAAGCTGAAGGGCCCGCTCAAGTATGGAGAAGGTGTCAAGCAGCTTGACGAGGCGGTCGAGGGCGCACTCAGCAGCGGACACATTCACCTGCTGCTGGATCTTTCCGCGATGCCTTACGTCGATTCCAGCGGGATCGGTGCGATCGTTGATGCTCTACGCCAGGCCAAGAAGGTGGGCGGCGATGCCAAGCTGGTCAGTCCGTCTCCTTTCGCGGCCAAGACCTTCAAAATGGTGGGGATTCTTAGCCTGTTCAAGGTCTATGACAGCGAGGCGGAAGCGGTGGAGGCATGTCCCGTATGAGTTGGTTGGCCCCGAATCGCGGATAGTCCATTTCAGGGGTAGAGGTACCCAGGATTCCATCCTGGGTAATTTTCAGCCGTCCCCATTCGACAAGCTCAGGGCAGGCTCTGCGGGACTGTTCGTCTCTTGAATCTTTTCCCTGGACTGACGTCCTGGGCTACCCTCAGCCAGAGCTATCCAGATTAGGGGTAGAGATGAGGGTTGGGCTATCTAATTCATGGAAGAGATTGGAGAGGAGTCAGAGCGAAGGAACGCGGGTTGCCATGTCAGCACAAAGCCTCGTTGCTGATAAAGGCAAAACAGCAGCTCCCCGAATCCTAATTTGGACAAATGTGACTTTCGGCCGTCCCTGCGGGACTCAATTTGGACAGATTAGTCACGCAGACTTCTTCAGCGCCCCCGTCGGGTGACTGCGGGTTAGGAGGGACTCCCCTACTTCAAACGGCGGCGGACCAGATCCAGCGCCTGCTGGCTGGTCCAGGCGCGAATGTGTTCCCGGTCGCCGCCGAAGCGCCGTTCCACTACATCGGTTTGCTTGCCATCGGCAACGGCGACGTAAACCAGGCCGATGGGCTTTTCTTCCGAACCACCACCGGGGCCGGCGATGCCGGTGACGCCGAGCCCAAAGGTGGCGGACGTCTTATTGCGAATTCCCTCCGCAAGAGCGACCGCGACCTCTTTGCTGACCGCGCCGTGGGCTTCGATCATCGACGGAGGAACGCCGGCGAAGAGACTTTTGAGCCGGTCGCTGTAAACCACCGCCCCCCCGAGAAATGATCGGGAACTACCGCTGATGCTGGTGAGGCGCTCAGAGACCAACCCTCCGGTGCAACTCTCCGCCACCGCCAGCGTAGACGCATTCATACCCAGGTAATAAAGGACGATCTGTTCCAGGGACTCGCCCTGCGAAGAGTAAATAAACTCTTCCAATTCTTCTTCGACTTTTCCTGCCAACTCATCCACCCTGGCCTGGGCTGCCTCCTGGTTCCCCTTGGAGCAGCTCAGAATGAGCGTGATATCGCCCGTGTGCGCAAGGATGGTGGTATCCACGTCTTTGTATTTGGTGTAGATCGGTGCGATGCGCGCATCGGCCTGCGACTCCCCGATCATGGCTATCTTGAGCGTGCGCGTGGCAATGGTTCGCTTGGGGACCACGGCGCGCAGCCGGTCCATGCATTGCGCGTCAAACATGGCCTTGACTTCCGAGGGCGGCCCGGGCAACAGAATGACCAGTTTGCGATGCTCACCATAGACCGTGTCCAGCCATTGCCCGGGAGCCGTGCCGCGGGCATTTTCAAGCACTACCGAGCCGTCCAGCACATCGGCCTGGCGAGCATTGTTTTCCGTCATCTGCGCACGGCGGGCGGCGAAGCGTGCATAGAGTGCGCCGACAATCTCCGGATGGCGGCGCAGCCGAATGCCCAGCGCTTCCGCAACCGCCTGACGGGTCAGATCGTCTTCCGTGGGGCCAAGACCACCCATGGTAATCACGATGTCAGTGCGTCCCAGCGCGATGCGAATCGCGCTGACGAGGTGCCCCAGCCGGTCCCCAACGATGGTTTTGAAAACCACGTTTACGCCTAGCTGCAGCAAGCGGTCGGTAAGGAAAAGTGAATTTGTGTCTTGCCTGTAAGGCGAAAGCAGTTCTGAACCAACAGCAATGATCTCGCAATTCATCCCGACTTCGTTGCCTGCCTGTTTCCACTAAGAATTTGGTATCCCGGCCTGGGCACGCGCAAAAGCTCTTTAGAACAAGCGCACACCTTCGATGCCCAACGGTACATCATAGACCGCGCCATTGGCGGCCAGGATCGCGTTGCCGCCGGGGACGAACGCGAGACCCACAATGCCGGAGCCGGCAAGAACCACCGAGGCTTCGCCCGCCGGAGTAATGCAGACGATTCCACGGTTGCCGTGGAAGGAAGCGGAGACATACACGTTGCCCGCCACATCAAACGCCAATCCCTGGGGACGGCCCAATCCCCGGTAGTAGACCCGCACCACGCCAGCCTGATCGATGGCATAAATCGAGTCATAGCTAGAGGTGCTGGGAGCGGTCACGAACAGCGTTCCATCCAGGCCAAAGGCAAGATGATAAGCAGCAATACTGGGCTCCAGGGTGGCAAAGACGAAGATCTGCCGGTCCTGGGCGATTTTGAAGATGGTTCCACTGCGATCGCCCACATAAAGGTTGCCGGCGGAATCGAACGCGATCCCGGTAGCGATGCCCATACCTTCGGCGTAAACCGAGGACGCCCCCTGAGGAGAGACGCGGTGAACGGTGCCATCCAACCGGGAAGAGACGTACAAGTAGCCATAGGAGTCGAGCGCCAGACCGGTGGCGTTGGTAATGCCGCTCACCAAGGGTTGCATCTCCCCCGCAGGGGTGATGCGGTAGACGGAAACCGCGGTCTTTTGCCCCCGGGGTCCGGAATCCGTGGAGAAGATGTTGCCCTCGGCGTCCACCGCCGGATTGCCGACAGGGTGCAGATTTCCCGCCAGAAGGCGGGCGATTTTGAGACGAATCGTATTGCTCGCTTGGCCGTTTTGCCGGATCTCGAGTCTCCCGGTCTGCACATCGTCGGGTATGCGAACGATCATGCGGTTGGAACGGCTGAGCAGAACCGGAGCCTGGATCCCATCGAGCACAGCCACCGGCAAGTGGGAGCGCACGGCGCCCAATTGGGTTCCGCGCACTTCGACTTCACCGCCTGGAAGGGCTGCATCCGGCATCGCGGCATCGATCCTGGGTGAGTTCGGAATGGGTGACTCCTTGGAGAATCGCATCGGCTGAATTCCTGCACGCTAGAGCATTTTGTTTTCGATGGCATCCCGCCCGTGCGAGGCGCCCCATGCACTATCAGAACACCGTACCCAGCCTGGCCGAAGCCCGCCCGAGTATATCTATCCTGATACCGCCCTACCCAATCCAGTGCTGCAGTGCCTGCATCAACAGCAAAGCATACACGCCCGCAGCGACATCATCGAGCATGATTCCCCAGCCCGCGGGCAAGCCCTCAAGCTGCCTGGCAGGCCATGGTTTCACGATGTCAAATAAACGGAAGAACAGAAATCCGGCCAGCAAGTAACTCAAGTTTACGCGCGAATGAATCAGCGCAATCCATTGCCCGGCGACCTCATCAATAACGACGTGTCCGGGATCCTCCCGTCCGCTCTCCTGCTCCACGCGGGTAGCGGCGGGAATTCCAACGGCTAGGGCGACAATCGCGGCCGTTACGGTAAGCCACGATAGTGGCCCGGAGGCCACATGCAGGCCCATGCCCACCACCAGCCAAAGCACGGCAGCAGCGGCAGATCCCCAGGTGCCGGGACCGGGCCGGAGCAGCCCCGCACCCAGAAAAGTCCCCACCGCCCAGGCCCACGCCGTTTTTTTTCCTACCGCGGCCTCACTCATCACCGGACGAGCGAGGTCTCATCCCTTCAATCTCCTCCAGCAGCTCGGGATCGAGTACTGGGGATGAGATGCGGTATACGCCGCTGGCCCATTTCCCCAAGTCGATGGTCTTGCAATGGTCGCTGCAGAAGGGAAAATCCGGATCGTTCACCACAACAAGCTGCCCGCATGTGGGGCAGCGGAGGCTTTTAAGTTTTTTTCCCGAGGGATTCATCTCTACATTTCCTTGAGGTCATTCGGCGATAATTCTGCCTACCAGATCGTAATCCTGAGATTCGGTAATCTCGCATTGGTAAAAATGCCCGGGGTTCAGCTGCTCAAAGGGTCCGAAGTCGTTGATAAAGACCTTGCCGTCGATCTCCGGAGCTTGATGCTCCGTGCGGCCCTCCCACAACAGCGGAGTTTCCTCTGAAGCTCCTTCCACCAGGAGTTCAAAGCGGCGACCCACCAGGCTCGCCCTGGATTTACGGCTGATTGATTGTTGCAGGCGCATGAGGGAGCGGCGCCGCGCCTCGATAGTCCGGGCGGGCACTTTATCCCCCAGGTGAAAGGCCCCGGAGCCTTCTTCGTCGGAGTAGCTGAAGACCCCTAGCCAGTCGAGCTTGGCGGCGCGGACGAAGTCGCTTAGGACGTCAAAGTCGGCTTCGTTTTCGCCGGGAAAGCCGGTGATGAAGGTGCTCCGGATGGCTATGCCGGGCACGGCGGCGCGCACGCGCTCGAGCGTCTTGAGAAAGATGTCGGCATTGCCGCCGCGGCGCATGCTCTTCAACACCGGGCCTGAGGCGTGCTGCAGCGGCATGTCAAGGTATTTGCAGATCACCTCGTGTTGGGCAATGGTGTCGAGCAGGCGCCCGGTGATCTTATTGGGATAGGCGTACAGAAAGCGCAGCCACTTGAGGTTGGGAATCCGCGCCAGACTATCGAGCAGCTGTGCCAGGCCATCCTTCATGCCCAAGTCTTCGCCGTAGCAGGTAGTGTCCTGGCCAATCAGCGTGAGTTCGCGCACGCCTTTCGAGACTAGCTGCTCAGCCTCGGCAATTACGGAAGCAAAGCGCCGGGAGCGAAACTTGCCGCGAAGATTGGGAATGACGCAGAAGCTGCAAGGGTGGTCGCAGCCTTCAGCGATCTTGATGTAGGCCGAAGATTTCTGCGTTGCCAGCAAGCGCGGCGTGGTGTGGTCGTACAGATATTGGGGCAATTTCGCTTGTGCGCCTGACCACGTTTCGCGCGCAAAGCGTCCTTGGGACTCGCGCAGATCGCCTTCGGCGCGCGAAGCCACGTTCTGGCCGGAGAGGGGGCCGCTGGGGAGAATAGAAAACAGCTGCGGTTGATCGGGCGCCGGCATAGGCGTTTCGAGCCCGGCGGCGGCCAGGATGGCCTCCAATTCCCCGGTGCCGACCACCGCATCCACCTCGGGCATGTTCTTGCGGATTTCATCGCGATAGCGTTCCACCAGGCAGCCGGCCACAATCAACTTGCGCGCTTTGCCGGATAGCTTGTGTTCCGCCATCTGGAGGATGGTGTCGATTGACTCCTGCTTGGCTTTATCGATGAACGAGCAGGTATTCACCACCAGAATGTCTGCCGTCTCCGGACGATTGGTAATCTCCGCGCCTGCCTGATCCAACAGGCCCATCATTACTTCGGTGTCGACCAGATTTTTGGGGCAACCGAGGCTCACAAAGCCAATACGCGTTCGTGGCTCGAGCACTGCTGAGGCGTTGCCGGCGACGTTGGCAACGGCGATGGGTGCTCTTTCTGTTAACTCTTGTTTCACCTCTCTATTCTAGAGCAATCAGGCAGTTACCGCTCACGGCCGCGCGGCCATGAGGTTGAGGGCGCGGCGCGTTCCATTCCCAATTACTCCAAAGGCACATCCCGTTTGCCTTTCTACACAACCCCCGGGGTGCTTCGAACGTCTATTAAACAGGTAAGAAGGGAGGACGCTCATGCAAGTTCCAATCATTGCAGGTGCAGAACACCCGCGCCATGCCGACATGAGCGAGCCGATCAAGTGCGCCGCAGTTGTTAAGCCGTCCCGGGCCTCAAGGCATCGCAAGGAGATGCTCCGATACCTGATTCTCGTCATCGCGCTGCTGGCAGTACTACTCTTGATTGCGATCGCGTTGTATTACACGCACGGGAATTCTGTCACGATCGAACACGTCAGCTCGCTCGCTCCACACCTCGCCTTGCGCGCTTGAGCTGCTCCCTCCGTTACTCGCTTCGATTCCCAGCAAAGTGAGCAACCTCGACCCTTAAAGCGGGCATCTCACGCGTCGAGGTGAAACGATGAGCGAAGAGCATGTGAAAGGCGGCTTGGAGAAAGTAGGAGGCCGCATCAAGGAGGCCGTTGGCGCGCTTGCGGGCGATGAACGCCTCAAGGCGGAAGGCCAATTTGATCAGGTTAAGGGTGGAGCACACCAGGCATGGGGCGATGTGAAAGATGCCGCCAAGGATCTGGCTGCGCGGCTTCATCAGACGACGGTCGAGGGCGAGGTCGCGGCCGAGCGTGAAAGGGATGCGCTGAACAGGAGAGATCTCCCTTAATGTTTTTCGAACGGACTGTGAAAGGTACAAATGAAAGCGTTAGCTGTCGTACTGATCGTGTTAGGGGTGCTTGCGCTGGCTTATGGCGGATTCACCTACACCCACCAGAAGAAGGTGGTTGATCTGGGGCCTATTCAGGCCTCCAAAAAAGAAACAAGCACGGTACCGTTACCTCCGATTTTGGGCGTGGTGGCCATTCTTGGAGGCGGCATTCTTCTGGTTACGGCGAAGAAATAGACCAGGCGATTCACTCTCTGTCTCTGAGAGTTGCGGCCATCAGCAGCGGATTGCGCCGACCGTGAATAACCGCGACGACCCATAGGGGCTGTTCCTCTGGCGCATAAGCAATCAGATATTGACGCACGAGAATGAAGCGCAGGGGCCGCGACGTAAGGTGCGGCCGTTTCTGGCCCCGACTTGGCGAGGCCACGAGCGCTTCGATCGATGCCAAAATTTCTGAAATGACGGGGTCGGCAGCGTTCAGATTATTTGCGCCAATGAACTCCCAAATTTCGTCCAGGTCAACGAGGGCTTCCGGGTGGAAGGCGTATCCCGTCATGAACCAGAAACAGAACGACGCGCGGCCGCGCTCTTTTCACGGAAGTGGGCAACAATCTCCTCGCCTGGGATGGGCCTCATCCTTCCACTTTTCAGGTTGTCGTAGCGATCGCTGAGCATTTCCCGCGTTTGTGCAAGCTCATCGAGGTAACCTTCAACGACATCTCGGACGAGTTCATCGGCCGTCCCGCTTTCGCTCTGGGCGGCGAGTTCATTTAGCTTCTTTTCGGTTTCGGCGGTGAAATGAACTTCCATGGCCTCCAAGATACGGGAAAAGGCAACCCCGGGCAACGAAACGCTACCCCACCGTCACTGTGGAGTGATGATTCCGCCTGCGCGATGGCGCGCCGGTAGGGCCACTCCTCGGTGATCCTTTTCCAAATCTTCCCGGCTATGGCGCGCTGGTGCTGGGAGAGTGAGGTTCATGGCGGCGGCCGTCACGTCAACATACTTCAGACCTGCTCCGGTGTTGAAAATGACTACTTTGTCCTCCGGCGAGAGCCATCCGCTCGCCAGCAAGTGATCGTAAGCTGCGGTGGCCGCAGCTCCCTCCGGAGAGAGAAAGAGCCCTTCATGACGTGCCCAATCGAGCAGCGACGCTAGAATCTGCTGATCATCGAACTCCAGGGCGAGCCCGCCCGACTGGCGGAGGATGTCGAGGATCAGCGCATCCCCGTAGGGCTTGGGGACACGCAGGCCGGAGGCGAAAGTGGCGGCATGGGGCCACATCTGCGAGACAGACTCACCCTCCCGGAACGCCTTGGCTAAAGGAGCGCAGCCCGAGGCTTGCACAGCGATCATCTTCGGTCTTTTCCGGCCGGCTACCCAGCCCAGAGTTTCCATTTCCTCGAAGGCTTTCCACATGCCGATCAGCCCAACCCCGCCGCCAGTGGGATAGAAGACGGCGTCGGGATATTGCCAGCCTGACTGCTCCACCAACTCATAACCCATAGTCTTCTTGCCTTCGACGCGGAATGGCTCCTTCAGGCTGGAGATATCAAACCAGCCTTCGGCATCCTTCCGTTCAGCGACTATGCGGCCGCAGTCGGAAATCAGGCCATCCACCAACGTGACCTTCGCGCCATAGGCTACGGCTTCTACATAGTTGGCTAGGGGAACATCGCGGGGCATGAAGATGTGGGCCTCAATGCCCGCGGCCGCTGCGTAGGCTGCCAAGGCGCCGGCGGCATTGCCGGCGGACGGGACGGCGAGCTTTTTCAGGCCGTAATGGCGCGCCATGGTGACGGCCATAGAAAGCCCTCGCGCCTTGAAGGTGCCGGTTGGGTTGGCCGCCTCTTCTTTCAGGAAGAGGTTAGGATAGCGCCGGCTGCGCAGCATGGGGGTGAAGCCTTCGCCCAGTGTGACCGGTTCCGCGGCGGGCAAAACTGCCGCATAACGCCACATGCCCAGGGAAGTGGGGAAAGTGGCGGCCCGGGCCTGGATATCCTCCCGGGAAGCCGAGTGGCGTAGGGCGGCCATGTCGTAGCGGACGAAAAGTACCCCTGCACATTGAGGACAAAGGCCTTGCGGGGTTTCGGCGGGGATTTGGGCGCGGCAGCGGGTGCATTCCAGATAGGCAATCGAGGGCATAAATTCATGATATTTGAGGGTTTCCAATTGGGTGCACCGGCGGCAGCGGGGGTAGGCAACAGGTAAAATAGGGGAGTGAGTATTCGGCTAATTGCAATCGATATCGACGGTACCCTAACGCCTTCAACCGGCTCGCGAATCAGTGCCCGCAATTGCGCGGCGTTACAGGCGGCGGAGGCAGCCGGGATCGAAATCGTCATCGCCACCGGCCGTAGGCAGGCCTACGCCATGCCCCTGATCGCCCAGGTGGGTTTGGACGAGAATTCCGTGATGATCTCGTCCAACGGAGCAGTGGTGCGCGGTTTTGATGGGCAGTTGTTGGACCGCCGCTTTCTGCCCGTGGAAACCGCCCGGCAATTGTGCGTTGCCCTGCGCGGGTACGGGACTATGGTCTTCACCTTCGACCGCGAAGGGACGGGCGCCCTGGTGATCGAAAGCCTGAAACAACTGCATGCACGCGTCGACCGCTGGGTGGAGGCAAATCGACCGTACCTGGTTGAGGTGCAGCCCATCGAGCGAGCCTTCGATGGGGGTGAAGAGCCCATCCAGGGCATGGTCTGCGGCACGGTTGCGGAAATGATGGCCGCGGAAAAGCAGTTGCTTTTGAGCGATGTGGCGAGCCAGATTGCCATGCACCGGACTGAATACGCTGCCCGTAACCTTAGCATTCTGGACCTCTTACCTCCTGGTTGCTCGAAGGGGGCTGCGCTTGACAGCCTGGCCCGCATTCGCGGCCTGGAGCGGAACCAGATCATGGCCATCGGCGACAACCTCAATGACCTGGAAATGCTGGAATATGCCGGGCGGGCGGTAGTGATGGCCAATGCCGGCGAGGAGGTCCTGGCTCTGGCCATGCGCCGGGGATGGGAAGTTACCGGCTCAAATGATGACGACGGCGTGGCCCTGGCCGTCGAAGAGGTGGTCCGCCAGACCCATGCAAGGCAAGATGCCGAAGGTAACGGCGTTGAGGAAATTGCCGGCAACGCCGTGGTAGAGTTTGCCCAATGAGCCAAATGTCCATCTTCGGGAGATGGGTGGGGGTCCTCGCTTTTCTGGGGACCGTACCCGCCTTGCACGCAGCCGAAGAGGTCACCTTGACGAATGGCTTTAACCTCCTGTGCGATCACCGGGAGGAAACTGACGGCAAGGTGCGGTTGTATACAAGCAAGGGCAGCGGCAACTTCGTGGAAGTGGATGCGGCCGAGATTGCCTCAGTGGATACGGTTCCCGATCCTCCTGCGGCGACTCCACCGAGCGGAGCGATCACGGAGCCCAAGCTTACCGATACCGATGTGCATCAGTTGATCTCCAAGGCCGGGGCGAACCACAACCTGGATGTGGATCTTCTTGCGAGCGTGGTGCGGGCGGAGAGCGGCGGCAACATCCACGCCGTAAGCCGTACCGGGGCGCAGGGTCTGATGCAGTTGATGCCTGGAACCGCGGCGGAGCTCGGGGTAGCAGACAGCTTTCGCGCGGATCAGAACATCAACGGCGGCACGGCTTATCTGGATGCCTTGCTGGTGAGATACCACGAAAATCTGGCCCTGGCTCTGGCGGCCTATAACGCCGGGCCGGCAGCAGTGGACAAGTACCACGGTGTGCCGCCTTACCGTGAGACAAGAATCTATGTCGCGCGGGTGATCCGTGAATTCAACCACAGAAAGCTATTGGAAAAGGCTGAGCTGAGGATCAATCGCGTCGATCCCTCTGGAACGAAGCAGTAAACGGCTCCCAAGCCATCGCCCGGTCACGTTTTTGGAGTCGCATTGTGAAAAAGCATCCATGGATCATGTACCTCGTGGGAGCGATACTCCTGGGAGCGCTGGGGTGGGTGGTCCACACCCGGGTCCACTTTCAGTGGAGCGTTTTTCGCGACCAGTTGCAGCATGTGGATTGGTGGCGCATCACTCTCGGCGTAGCCTTGATCCTGTTTTGTTATTGGCTGCGCGCGGCGCGCTGGGCGGTGCTGGTGAAACCGCAGAAGAAGGTCACCTCGTTTTCTCTGCTGGGCTCGCAGGTGATCGGTTTTACCGCGGTTGCTCTATTCGGCCGTCTGGCCGACCTGGTGCGGCCTTACCTGGTCGCGCGGCGAACCAGTCTGCCCGTCACTTCGCAGATAGCCGTCTACACGGTGGAGCGCATGTTCGACCTGGGCGCAATGGCGATGATCTTCTCCGCCGCCTTGCTGTTGGCGCCGGACCGTGCGACGCTGCCTCATCATGAGGCCTTGCAGCACGCCGCGCTGGGCGGTTTGGCGGTCACCCTTGCCTTGGCCATTTTTGCCATCAGCGTACGCGCTTCGGGAAGGGCGGTCGCCAACCTGGCGGAAAAGAGCCTGGGCTCCATCTCGTCCGGTCTTGGTCACGCAGTCGGGGCCAAAATCCACGCCTTTCGCGATGGGCTCGATTCCATTGCCACCCTGCGTGATTTCCTTCGTTCCCTGGGGCTGTCACTGCTGATGTGGGGCTTCATCACGGCGGCTTATCTTGAGACTACCCGGGCTTTCGTGCTTTCGCCTGAGTTGTCGGCGATGACGCTTGCCCGCTGCATGGTCTTGATGGCTGCGAGCATGGTCGGTTCGGTGGTCCAATTGCCGGTGCTGGGGTGGTTCACCCAGATCGGCGTCACCACCGGGGTGATGCAGAAGGTCTTCAATGTGCAGTTCGAACCGGCCCTGGCCTGCGGCACAATGCTGCTGGTCGTGACCTTCATGTGTGTGATACCGGTCGGCCTGATCTGGGCTCGGATCGAGCATGTTTCGCTCAAGAAGGTCTCTGAACAGTCGGAGCAATTCGGTCATGAAGATGCGGAGCCGACGCCGGCAGTGATCGAAGCCTGAACGCACCCACGGCGGATGAGATTGAATTGACCGACTGCCATGCCGGCGGCCGGTGAGTTCTGCGAAAGAACCACCCTCTCCAAATTGAGTCCCGGAGGAACGGCTGAGAGTACAGAGCTGTCCAAATTAGCGGGAGAGATGACGGTTGGGCTATCTAATTCGTTGAAAAGATGCGAGGGAAGTCAGAGCGAAGGAAAGCGGGTTGCCAAGCCATCACGGAGCATATTGTGCTCTGTGCCTTTATCAGCAATGAGGCTTCCTGGCGAGGGAAAGAAACCGCAGGGTCCCTCCACTACGCTGCGCTCCGGTCGGGATGACAATTTTGTTGTGGGAATTGGCCTTGGCCCGGTCAACGGAACTAGCAGCCGGTGGCGCAATAAAATTGTCATCCCGACCGGAGCGCAGCGCAGTGGAGGGACCTGCGGTTTCTTTCCCTCGCCAGGAAGCGTCGTTGCTGATAAAGGCAAAACAGAAGCTCCCGAAAGCTAATTTGGACAAGAGTGACTCTCAGTCGTCCCTCCGGGACTCAATTTGGAGAGAAGCGTTCGTGATGGCGCGATACGAACAGAAAAAAAAGGGCAAACCCTGAGTGCCAATTGATGTTTCAGAGGCACCAACGGAACAAGTTTCTGCATCGTGGCCACTATCGAGTCATCCAAAAAACAGCCGAAAAAGGCTCAGCCGGTTCGGTAAGCCCGGCCTCCTGCAGGACCCTGTCCCGCAGCCTCTGTCTACCCGCAAGGGTAAGACCCACGGCGATGGCGGTAGTGCGCGTGCACTGCCTGACTGTCGCATGGGTTAGCAGACTGCGTTTTCCGGTGCTTTTCCATGCGACTGCTTCCAACCGAAGGAGAGCGCATCCATGACAAGACTCAATCACATCAATCTGGCAGTATCGGACGTTCCCGAACTAACCCGCTTCTTTCAATCTGGCTTTGGCTTCCGCGTGGCCGAACAGCGCGGCTCGGGCAAGTTTGCCGTGTTGTTGGGGGAAGAGGGCTTCGCCCTCATACTCATGCACGATAAGAAGGTCACAGCTACCACCTACCCAGCTCTCTTCCACGTCGGTTTTCTGCTGGCTTCTGAGCAAGACGTCAAGCAGCACCATGCGCGCATTACGGAAGCGGGCTTCGAGGCTCCGGCCCCAGCCATTCTGGAGCGCGGAGGAGCCAAGACCTTCGGCTTCTACTGCCACGCACCCGGCGGCGTGATGGTCGAAGTGAGTGCCCATGCCGCATGACGGGCAAGAGAGGGGGCAAGAGCACGAGCTCTCACCCCCTTCCGTTGCTTTGCGGGTGTACCGTGCCGCGACTGCTAGAATTTAGCTACTGATGAAATGCCCTTATTGCGGTTTCGCGCAGGATCGAGTGGTGGATTCGCGCGAAAGCAAAGAAGCGGACTCGATTCGCCGGCGTCGCGAATGCGAGGGTTGCAACAAGCGCTTTACCACTTATGAGCGCATCGACGAGATCCCTTACATGGTGGTGAAAAAAGACGGCCGCCGGGAAAAATTCGAGCGCCAAAAGGTGCTGAGCGGCTTACTACGGGCATGCGAGAAGCGACCTGTATCCGCGGCCAAGCTGGAAGCGATCGTGGATGAAGCCGAGGCCTTTCTGGTGGACTCGCCGGAGCGCGAACGGACTACCAACCAGATCGGCGAGCTGATTATGAACCATCTGCGGACAATCGATAAGGTGGCCTACATTCGCTTTGCCAGCGTTTATCGGGACTTCAAAGACGTCCGCGAGTTCAAGGAAGAATTGGAACAGTTGTTGAATACCAGGGAAGCATCGAAGACCGGCAAACGATAGAGCGACATGAAGCAGGAGAAAGAATGGCAGCAGGATCACAAGGCTCCTCCAGAACACACACAGTTACACTGATCGCGGGAGACGGCATCGGGCCGGAAGTGACCGAGGCCGTGGTACGTATCCTCGAGGCGGCGGTCGAGGGAACCGGTGCGAAGTTTGCCTGGGAGCCCTTTCTGGTGGGCGCCAACGCGTTTGAAAAGTATGGCGAGTACATTCCGCAGGAGGTGTACGACTCGATCGAGCGCAACCGTCTGGCACTGAAGGGCCCGGTGACCACGCCCATCGCCGGCGGTTTTGCATCCATCAATGTGCACCTGCGCAAGAAGTTTGAACTTTTCGCCAACTTCCGTCCGATCAAGAACCTTCCCGGGATGGACATGCGCTACCCGGGGGTCGATCTGATCATCGTGCGCGAAAACACCGAAGGCGAGTATGTCGGGCTGGAGCATGAAGTGGTGCCTGGAGTGGTGGAGTCGCTGAAGATCGTCACCGAAAAGGCTTCGACCCGGATTGCGAAGTTCGCCTTTGAATACGCGCGCAAGTTCAAGCGGCACAAGATCCACGCTATCCATAAGGCAAACATCATGAAGATGTCCGACGGCCTCTTTCTGCGCTGCGCGCGCGAGGTGGCCAAGGGCTTTCCCGAGATCACCTATGGGGAGCACATCGTCGACAACACCTGCATGCAGCTGGTCATGAATCCGTACCAATATGACACCCTGCTGACTGAAAATCTCTACGGCGACATCATCAGCGACTTGTGTGCGGCATTCGTGGGCGGGCTGGGGCTGGTGCCGGGCGCCAATCTGGGCACCGAGTGCGCAATCTTCGAGGCTGTCCATGGGTCGGCGCCGGACATTGCGGGCAAGGACATGGCGAACCCTACCGCGCTGCTGCAATCATCCATCCTGATGCTGCGCTACGTGGGCGAGGACAACACTGCCGACCGGGTGCAGTTGGCACTGGAGAAGGTCTACATCGAGAAGAAGACACTTACCCGCGATGTGGGCGGACACAGTGGCACCAAAGCCTTTACCGGCGCCATCCTGGCTGCGCTGTGAGCAGCAGCAAGCATTGACCGCGGTGATGCGGGCAAGCCCGCCACCCGCGGAATGGTCTAGAATTAACAAGAATCTTTTCACGACGATACGTCCATGCAGACACGACACAAGATAGGCATTCTTGGCGCTACGGGAGTCATCGGTCAGCGCTTCATCCAGTTGCTCGAGGGGCACCCGTGGTTTGAAATCACGTGGCTGGCCGCCAGTGACAAGTCCAGCGGCAAAAGCTACGGCGAGGCCGTGCGCTGGAAGTTGGATACCCCACTCCCCAGCCGTATCGCCGCGATGATGGTCTCCCCCGCGGCTCCTGAGGGCGCGCCGGGCGTGATCTTCGCCGCCCTCGACACCGACATTGCGCGCGAACTGGAGCCGAAGTTTGCCGGAGCGGGTTGCGCCGTAATCTCCAATTCCAGCGCATTTCGCATGCAGGCGGATGTTCCACTGGTGGTTCCCGAGGTCAACGCATCCCACTTGGGCCTGCTCGAGACGCAGGACTGGCGCAAGCAATCCGGCGGCTACATCGTGACCAACCCAAACTGCAGCGCCATCGGGCTGGTGCTGGCGCTCAAACCACTGGCGGAGCGCTTTGGCCTGGAGAGCGTATTTGTCAGCACCATGCAGGCGGTCAGCGGCGCCGGTTATCCAGGCGTTCCTTCGCTGGACATCCTGGGCAATGTAGTTCCTTACATCCGCAGCGAAGAAGAGAAGCTCGAAGCCGAGACGCTCAAACTGCTGGGCAAGCTCAATGGCGCCAGGGTGGAAGCTCTGAATGCCAGGGTAAGTGCGCACTGCAATCGCGTGGCAGTGGAAGACGGCCACACGGAGTGCGTCAGCATCAAGCTGACGGCGCGGGCAACACGAGAGGAAATTCTCGCCGCCTGGAATGAGTTCGCGCCGTTGGCTGGGTATACGCTGCCTACCGCGCCCTTGCAACCGGTAGAGTTCAGCGCCGGCGAAGACCGCCCGCAGCCGCGGCTGGACCGCATGCGGGGCAATGGCATGGCCGCTACCGTGGGCCGCCTGCGCCCCTGCTCGCTGTTGGACTGGAAGTTCGTCGTGCTCTCGCACAATACCATCCGCGGTGGCGCGGGTGCGGCGGTGCTGAATGGCGAGTTCCTGGCTGCGCAGGGCAAGCTTGTTCCCTCCGCTGCGAAGCCCGGAACACCAAGCGGCGCCATCGATCACGTGGCTGTGTCCGCATGAAGCCGGTGGTCATGAAGTTTGGCGGCACTTCGGTCGAAGACGCCACAGCGATCCTTCGCACCGCCAAAATTGTCGCCGGCAGGCTGGCCCGTGGTCAGCGGCCGGTGGTCGTGGTGAGCGCCATGGCCAAAGTCACCGACCAGTTGCTCGCTGCAGCCAAAGCCGCCGGGCGTGGGGATCGAAATGGGGCGTTAGCCCTAAGCTCGCGCTTGCGCCACCGTCATTGCGACACTTCGGCACTGCTGCTACCGGCCCACCGCAAGGGCGAACTGCAGAGCTGGATCCAGCAGGAATTCGAGTCGATTGACGAAATTCTGCGCGGCCTGTCCGCGGTTGGTGAACTGACGCCCAGGACCAATGACATGGTGGTGAGTTTTGGTGAGCGGCTCTCCAGCCGGCTGGTGGCTGAGGCATTTCGCGATCAGGGCATTCCGGCGGTGCACGTCGATGCCCGGACCTGCATCATTACTGACGCCCAGCATGGCAAAGCAACCCCCAACGGAGAGTTGATTGAGGCCCGGTGCGGGCAGAACTTGCGCCCCATGATTGAAGCTGGGGACGTCCCCGTCATGGCCGGCTTTATTGGCTCTACCGTCGAGGGGGTCACGACCACGTTAGGCCGGGGCGGATCGGACTATACGGCGGCGCTGATCGGTGGCGGGCTGGATGCGGAAGCGATCGAGATCTGGACGGACGTAGACGGCATCATGACCGCCGATCCCAGGGTCTGTCCGGATGCGCTGCGGGTCAAGACCATCAGCTTTGAGGAGGCGGCGGAACTGGCGTATTTCGGAGCCAAGGTGCTGCATCCGGCGACCATTCTGCCCGCGGTGCAGAAGAACATTCCGGTGCTGGTGCTGAACTCGCGCAACCCAGAGAACGAAGGCACCCGCATTACGGCGCTGGCGACTCACTGCCGCAGTCCCTTCAAGTCGATCGCCGCCAAGCGCCGCCTGACCATCATCGATCTGGTAGCCAGCCGCATGTTGATGTCGCACGGCTACCTGCGGGCCGTCTTTGAAGTCTTCGATAAGCACAAATGCGCGGTGGATATGGTGTCTACTTCGGAGGTAAGCGTATCGCTCACCGTCGACTCCAACGAGCAGCTGCCGCAGCTGGCCGCCGACCTGAGCAAGTTGGCGGACGTGACCTACGAGGGGCGTAAGGCGCTGATTTGCATGGTGGGAGGCAATATTCGCGGTCAGAATGGCATTGCCGCCCGGGTCTTTCATGCGGTTCGCCACATCAACGTGCGCATGATTTCGCAGGGCGCCTCGGAAATCAACATGAGTTTCATGATTGACGAGGATGATGTGGATGAGGCGGTGCGATCCCTGCACGCGGCCTTTTTTGTCGATCCGGACCCGGAAATCTTCGATGTGCCGGCAAGAAACGAAGACGCCGCGACCGAACTTGATGGCGGCAAAACGAAGGTCGAAAGCGTGCATTTGCAGACATGATTTTTCTAGTGCTGGGGCGTGGCAAAACGGGGCAGGTGGTGGCTGATGTTGCCAGTCAGCGCGGACACAGCGTCCGGGTTATCGGCGAAGAAGAGAACCTCAATGCTTCGGCCCTGACCGCTCCGATGCTGGCGCAGTTCGACGTGGTGGTCGATTTCACCACCCCGCAGGCGGTCATCACGAACATGCGCGCATGCCTGGCCAATGGAGCGCGTATGGTCGTGGGCACGACAGGTTGGTACGACAAGCTCGACGAGATACGCGCTATCTGCGAACGGCGGAATGGCGCCCTGGTATACGGTGCGAATTTCTCTATTGGCATTCAGGTGATGTATAAGCTGGTTCGCGACTTCGTGCCGTTAGTGCATGGATTCGAGATCAGCATCAGCGAAACCCACCACGAGGGCAAGAAAGATGCCCCCTCGGGAACGGCGTTAGCCCTCAAGCAGGTCTTGTTGGAAGTCGATTCTTCGCTCAAGGTGGAGATTGTCTCGCTTCGCGAAGGTGAGGCTGTGGGCACGCACACCATCACCGCCCGGTTGGGAGACGACGTGATCCAGATTCGCCACGAGGCGCTCTCCCGCCGTAGTTTTGCCGAGGGCGCGATCCGGGCGGCGGAATGGCTCTGCGGTAAGACTGGCTGCTACGACTTCAAGCACATCTATCCCCAGTTGCAGTAGACTCCATTTGTTATGACCCTCGGCGGCTGTGGCACAGCACTGGTGACTCCGTTTCGCAGCGATGGCAGCCTCGATGAGGAGACCCTCAGCAAGCTGGTGGAGTGGCAGATTGCCAGCGGAATTAATTTCCTCGTGGCCTGCGGAACGACTGCTGAGACCCCTACCCTGAATCACGCGGAGTGGCTGCAGGTGATCGGGATCGTAACCGAAACCGCCGCTGGGCGGGTGCCGGTTCTGGCTGGTTGCACTCATAACTCCACGCTCGAAGCAGTGGCCCGGGCAGGCGAAGCTGCGTCCGTGCCTGGGGTGAGCGGCTTGCTGACGGCGAACCCGTTCTACAACAAGCCAGGTCAGGAGGGACAGTACCGCCATTTCCGCGCGATCGCGGAGGCGGTTCCGTGCCCGGTAGTGCTGTACAACATTCCCAGCCGCACCGGCACCAACCTGGAGCCGGCAACGGTCCTGCGGCTGGCTGAAGACGTGCACAACATCCAGGGAGTGAAGGAATCGAGCGGCAACCTGCAGCAGATCGCCGAGCTGATCCATCTGCTGCCGCCAAGTTTTTCCGTCTTGGCCGGTGACGACGTGATGGCGCTGCCCGTGATCGCCCTGGGCGGAGCGGGGCTAGTGTCGGTGGCGTCGAATGAGATTCCCGCAGAGATGACGAGAATGGTTACGGCGGCGCTGGATGGCGACTGGGCCACCGCTCGTGCTCTCAATCGTCGATACTTTCGCTTGATCACCGCTAACTTCTGGGAGTCGAGCCCTGGACCGGTCAAGAGCGTGATGGCCATGATGGGGCGTCTCGAAGAAAACTATCGCTTGCCCATGGTTCCGGTAACTCCGGTGACCCGGCAAAAGTTGAAGGTGCTGGCTGCGGAATTAGGCCTGCTGTCCAAGCCGTAAATGTGCGGCTGAATCTTGGGTGGCCCATATCTCGCTCGTTTTTCGCGAGATATGGGATTCAGCGATCTTGACCCTGAACTTCCTGTAGCGTGAAAAACTTGTAGGTTTAGCGCGGTGGTATCCCACGTCTCGCGAAAAACGAGCGAGACATGGGGCACCCGTCGTCTGGCCGTTAGGAGAGAGTTTGGAGAAGAATGACAACTGACACGACAACGCTGCAGACGAAGATAGAACAGTATTTTGACGCGGGCGCCGACGCTATCGGCGATCGGGTGGCAATGGATGCCTTCCTGGAGTTGCGCGGCGCGCTCAGCGAGGGCCGCGTGCGTGCCGCCGAGCCGGATGCTGCAAGCTCACTGGGTTGGCGGGTCAATGCCTGGGTAAAGCAGGGGATTCTGCTCGGCTTCCGGCTGGGCACGCTCCAGCAAATGGGCGGCGACGAGTTCTCCTTCGTGGACAAGAACACCTATCCGGCACGCCGATTCGGGCTGCAGGAAGGAGTGCGCGTGGTGCCCGGCGGCTCGACTGTCCGCGAGGGTGCCTATCTCGCTCGCGGAGTGGTATGCATGCCGCCGATGTATGTGAACGCCGGCGCTTACGTGGACGAAGGCACCATGGTCGATTCCCACGCGCTGGTCGGGAGCTGTGCCCAAATCGGGAAACGGGTGCACTTAAGTGCCGCGGCGCAGATCGGTGGGGTCTTGGAGCCGGTCAACGCCACCCCGGTGATAATTGAAGATGACGTGCTGATTGGCGGCAACACCGGAGTATACGAAGGCACACTGGTGCGGCGGCGCGCGGTATTGGCTGCGGGCACGATCCTGACCCGGGGCACGCCCGTCTACGATATCGTTCGCGGCGAAGTCCTCAGGGCTTCCAGCGACCAGCCCCTGGTAATTCCAGAAGGAGCCGTGGTGGTACCCGGGGCCAGAGAATTAAAACGTGGAATCGCGGGCCCCGAGGGCGCATGGGGTTTGAGTCTGTATACGCCGGTCATCGTGAAGTATCGCGATGATAAGACGGATTTAAGCTCGACCCTGGAGGACCTTCTCCGCTAAGTTCGCGTGGTAGCATTAAACGTTGATGTCCTCCGGTAAGTTACAAGTCATCCCCCTAGGCGGTTTGGGCGAATTCGGTATGAACTGCCTGGCGCTTCGCTGGGCAGACGACATCATCGTCATCGATGCCGGTCTCATGTTTCCCGAGACGGAATTGCTGGGCGTGGATATTGTCGTCCCCGACATCACCTACCTCATCGAGAACCGCGAGCATGTTCGCGCCATCATCCTGACCCACGGTCATGAGGATCATATCGGTGGCCTGCCATGGATTCTGAGCGAGCTGAAGGTGCCGGTCTACGCCACCGAGTTCACCCTCGCCTATGTCGAAGGCAAGCTCGAAGAACATCGGTTGCTCGACACGGCTGAGCTGATCGAGATTACGCCGCGGCAGAAGTTTCACCTGGGCGCCTTTACCGTCGAGCCCATTCGGGTTACTCACAGCCTGGTTGATTGTGTCGCGCTGGCGATCGAGACCCCGGTGGGCGTGATCGTTCACACCGGTGACTTCAAGATCGACCTCTCGCCCCCGGACGGCAAGGCATTCGACCTGCATGGCTTCGCGGAGTACGGTAAGCGGGGCGTCTTGGCTCTGCTGCAGGATTCGACCAACGTCGATCGCGCGGGATATACCCCCAGCGAGTGGGCGGTGCGGCCCCGCTTGGACGAGATCTTCTCCCGTACTAAACAGAAACTGTTCTTCAGTTGTTTCTCTTCCTCTATCTACCGCCTCCGCATAGCTCTAGAACTGGCGCAGACGCATCGCCGCAAGGTGGCCATCGTGGGCCGGTCGATGGTGGAGTCCTCAGAGATTGCACAGGATCTTGGCTACCTGACGGTGCCGGCCGGGTTATTGATTCATCCCGGGCAGATTCGCGATTATCAACCGTCTGAGGTGGTGATCCTGATCAGCGGCACACAAGGGGAGCCCATGTCGGCTCTTTCCCGGGCCGCGGTTGACAACCATAAACATGCGCGCATCGAGCGCGGCGACACAGTGGTGCTGAGTTCCCGCGTAATTCCCGGCAACGAGAAGAGCATCTACCGCGTGATTGACCACCTCTGCCGCCGCGAAGCCAACGTGATCTACGACGATGGCGAATCCGGGCTGATTCACGTGAGCGGCCACGGCAGCCAGGAAGAGATGCGGTTGATGATCAACCTGCTGCGGCCCAAGTTCTTCATCCCCATCCACGGGGACTATCGTCATCTGCAGAAACACGTGCAACTGGCCAAGAACACCGGAGTGATCCAGCAGGCGCTGCTGCTGGAAGATGGTGACGTTCTCGAAGTGGATGCCACCACCGCCGTCAAGGCCGGCAAAGTTACCACCGGCCGGGTTTGCATCGATGCCGGCTCCACCACGGATGTGGTCGAAGACTTGGTGATTCGCGACCGCAAGCACCTGAGCGAGGACGGCCTGGTGCTCGCCATCATCACCATCAACAAGCGCACCGGCAAGGTGGAGAGCGCGCCTGAAGTGGTGACCCGCGGCTTTGTTGCGGGCGAGATCGCGCTCAGCGATCAGGCGCGGGAGATCGTCAACCGTACCTTGGAGCAGTCCTCGGCAGAGGAGAAGGCCGACTACGGGGTGATGAAAGAGAAGATACGTCTCGATCTCAAGCGCTACATTCAGAAGAGTACATCGCGCCGGCCGATGATCATGCCCATCATTCTGGAAATCTAATTTGTCTGAGAAACCGACAGGACTGGTCACGCTGGCGGAGCTGCGCGCTGCCGAGGAGCGGCTTCGCGGGGTCGTCGTACACACTCCGCTGATCGCTTTCGAAATACCTGGCGAGCCGTTGGCGCTCTGGGTCAAGGCGGAGGGGCTGCAGCCCATCGGCAGTTTCAAACTCCGCGGCGCTTTCAACAAAGTCGCGCAACTATCGGCCCGTGAGCGTGCTTGCGGCGTGATCACCTACTCCAGCGGGAACCATGCCCAGGGAGTCGCCTACGCTGCTCGAGCCGTGGGCGCGAAGGCGGTCATCGTGATGCCATGCAATGCGCCGCTGGTGAAGGTAAGCGCCACCCAGGTGCTGGGTGCGGAAATCGTCACCGTCGGACCAACCACCGGGGAGCGCAAAGCCAAGGCAGAGGAGCTGGCCGCCGAATTCGGTTACGTCATCATTCCTCCTTATGACGATCGTGACATTATTGCCGGGCAGGGAAGCTGCGGGTTAGAGATCGTTGCCGACCGGCCGACGGTCGACTTGGTCCTGGTCCCGGTGGGCGGAGGCGGACTGCTGAGCGGTGTCGCGGCTGCAGTCAAGTTGACGCGGCCCGGGGCACGGGTGATCGGAGTCGAACCGGAACTGGCCGCAGACGCGGCGGAGAGCTTCAAGGCAGGTCGAATCATTGCGTTTACCGGCGATCAGAGCCAGACTGCCGCCGATGGGTTGAGAAGCCAGAGCGTGGGCGTTTTGAATTTTGCTCATATGCAGGCTTTTGTCGATGACATCGTGACCGTAACCGAGGCCGAGATCCGCGAAGCCATGCGGCGGATAATTTTTGCCACCCGGCTGGTGCCGGAGCCGAGCGGTGCAGTGGCCGTGGCGGCTGCCCTCTTCCATCGCGAGCAGCTGCCGAGCGCTCGGGAGACGGTAGCGGTCATAACCGGCGGCAACGTCGAGGCGGCCCTGCTGCGCAGCGTGCTGGATTCATGAGGATTCGCCGGCGGGGGCGTATTCTAGCTCTGTCGAGTCTAAGTATTTATGCGGAACGGATTTTTTGCCTTTTCTGCCCTCCTGGTATGGGCGGTCCAAGCGACCGCGGCGCCAAAACCGCCAGGACCGAGCCTTGGTCCCAAGGCGACGGTCATTCGCAACACCAACCTATACGTTGCGCCCGACACCTCTTCTGCGCGGATGGCTGAGATTTCACCCGGGCGCGAGATGGTGATCGGGGAACGTAACGGTCCATGGGTGCGAGTCTTCGCCAACACCGACGAGCAAATTTCCAAGTCGCAGGATGCGCCCGTATTTGGCCACGACGCGGCTGCTGTTCCTATCGCCGGCTGGATGCAGGCTCCCGGTGTGGTCAGCGTGGAGACGCCCAAAGGAGACCTGATTCTTTTCGGTGCAGCCGCGAGCGAAGAGATTGATGCCAGCCTGCCGCACGCTCCCCAGGACTTTGCCCAGGCAGCGCGGCTGCTATACCAGCGTATGGCCGATTTTTATCCGCAGTCGCCACTGGCGCCCGAGGCCGCCTGGCGCTCCGCCGATATTCGCTGGCAACTACAAAAGGCCGATATCTTCTCCCTGCCCTCGGCGCATGAAAAAGACGCCTATATGCGGGAGCAAATCGACGATGAAGAAATGCGCAAGCTGAAAAAAAACTACCCTCACAGCAAATGGGCCGACCTGGCCGATTGGGACATGCTCGATAACAAGGTCTGCGGCGATTGGCAAGGCTCCACCAAATGCCCCGAAAAAGAAGCCGAGATGTATGAAAAATACGCCGAGGAGCACCCCGAATCGCCGCGTGCCCCGGAGGCGCTGTATAACGCCGTCTACCGGCAGGGCGCGTTAAACGACATGTACTCGGCAAATGGAGACGACAAGAAGGCCGGCGAGGCCAAGGCCAGAGCCGTAACCATCGCAGGTACCATTGCTACCAAATATCCCCAATCCGACTATGCCGCCCGTGCCGCCGCTCTGGTATACCAGTTGCAGGAATCAATTCCCATATACGGCACAGATAGCCAGTAAGGTTTCACAACTGACACTGGGGCTGCCGGAAGGGCCCTTTTGAACGATTACATCCTGTCGGTCTTGCTAGGGATCGTCGAAGGACTGACCGAGTTCCTCCCCGTCAGCTCGACGGCGCACCTGAGGTTGGTTGAGGCGATGCTTCACGTCGACCTGGCCAGCTCATATTGGAAGATGTACACGGTAGTGATCCAGCTGGGTGCGATTCTCGCCCTGGTACTGCTGTTCACGGGTCGGATTCTGGAGTTTTTCCGCACCTTCCCTAAAGGGGAAAACGGCGACCGCACCCTACTCACCCACCCCATCTCCCTGACCATGGTGGCCTTCGTCTGCACCGCCGTCCCTTCTTTGTTGCTCATAAAAGTGATCGGTAAGCATCTGGAAAGCGTGCGCGTGATGGCGCTCTCCCTGCTGATTGGTGGCATTGTGATGTGGGTGGTCGATGCGATGAGCGTACGTCGTGATCTCAAAACCAGGGATGTGGAGCAAATGTCGCTCTTCCAGTCGATCTGGATCGGCCTGTGGGAGGTTACCTCGGCGGTATTTCCCGGCGTTTCGCGATCCATGTCTACCATTGCGGCGGGGCAGGCAGTGGGCATGACGCGTACTGCAGCCCTCGAGTTCAGCTTCCTTTTGTCCATCCCGGTCATGTTCGCGGCCACCGGCTATGAATTTCTCCGCACCGTCCATCCCAAGCAGGTGCCCGGGGAAGACGTGATGGTCCCGCTGGTGATGACCACCCACGGCTGGATTGTGCTGGCCATCGGCTTTGTCGTTTCCTTTGCCGTTGCACTCGGCGTAGTGGAGTGGTTCCTGCTTTGGGTGCGGCGCCACGGTTTCGTAATCTTTGCGGTCTATCGTATTATCCTGGGTTCATTGCTGCTGGCTTTTGGCGCCAAACTTATAGGGGCCTAATATCGATAGCGGAGCGCAGAAGGAGAAGCGATGATGTTCTACAAAGCAACTGGTCTGTGTGTGGTTACTGCTGTGCTTTCCTTGGCCGCTCTGGCCGCCAGCGTGACGCAAACGGCGACACTCAGAGATTTGCAAACCGTGGGCACCACCAGCAAAAAGCAGAAGCACCAGCAATACGATTTCGTGGTCGACACCCCGACCAACGAATACGTATGTCGGACCAAGCTGGGCAGCTCGATCAAGCCGACGCAGTTCGTTGTGGGCTCCAACCTGGAGTTCACAGTGAACGGGCAAAAGGGCGAGGTCAGGAACAGCGCAGGCAACCATGTGGGTTGCGGAATCGTAAAGGTGGTTGCTCCGACCGCTCAGAATTCGTCGCAATAGCCCTTTAGTACGCTTGCACCTGTTGCCATGGAAGCCGAACCTGGAAGCAGGTATTCCCGGGCTTTGACTGTACGGTTACGTAACCGCGGTGCATGCGAACGATGCGGCTGGCCACGTCCAGGCCAAGCCCCAGCCCGCTTCCCGGAGCCTTGGTGGTGAAAAAGGGCTCGAAGATGCGCGCCTGTAGCTCCACTGGAATACCCGGGCCATTGTCCCAGATCTCCACCAGCAACATATCCCCCGCCGTGCGCACGATGAGCTTGATCTCACCCTTATCCTGCACTGCATCCAAAGCGTTTTCGATCAATGCGGTCCACACCTGGTTGAGCTCCCGCCCATACGCGCTGATGCAGGGCAGATTGGGTTCGTAATCGCGGATCACATCTACCTGGCGCAGACGAGAGGCGAGCATGGCCAGCGTATTCTCCAGACTCTGAGGAATATCGACCTCCTGAATGGGCATCTGGTCCATGTAGGAGTAATCCTTGATGGCGCGGATCAAATCGAAGATGCGGGCGGTGGAGTCGAGCATGGCCTCGGCGATCCTCTCCGTGCGCAAAGAAGAAGTGAACTGGGAGAGCACCACCGCAATGGCGCCCGGGTCAAGATAGCCAGTGAGCGGCTCCAACTGGCCGGGCACTACACCGAACTCGGCCAGCTCCGGAGCGATGTGCCACGACTCCTGGATTTCATGTTGTTGGAGCCAGCGCACAATCTCATCTTCGCGATGGGTCTGCTCCGTCTCGGCCGGCTTGCCTAGCCGGTTGGCTCGGGCGCGGACCTGCTCTTCCCACTCCAGTATGTTCTCGGTCTTCTCGGCGTCCAGGCAAAGGCGCCCAAGATTGAAGCGTTCGTGACCATAAACGCGCAACTCTTCCAGAATGCCGGCGGCGGAACGCTGCGCTGCTGAAGCGGGATTGTTCAGCTCGTGAGCCAGATTGCCCGCAAGCTTTCCCAGTGCGTTCAGCTTTTCCGATTGCTGCTCCATCCGCGTAATTTCGCGCACGCGATCGAGAAGAATGCCGACCACTCGCTCCGTAATTATGGGGATGGTCTTGAGCATCTCTGGAAAGAGGGACCGGTCGAACTCCAGCCACCAGCTTGCGGCAGAGGTGTACCCCAGGCCGCCATAAGCCTTCATGCGGGAGAAGGGAAGCAGGCCGGTGATCTGCCCGGAGCGGCCAATAAAGAGAGCGGCCGGTCCTCCATGCTCCCGGCGCACATATATCTCGCCTTGAAGCAGGACAGCCATCTTGTTGGCAGGCTCGCCTTCACGAAAAACGACCGCGCCTGATTCGGCAAACACCTCGGTACCGTGGTTGGCCAGCCACTCGTATTCCGCCTGTTCCAGGCCGTGAAGCGGGGCTACTTTCTTGAGCGCGGCCACAATCTCGGGAACCCGCGCCGGGTCATGAGGGGCGCGGTACGGAGGTGGAACCGTGGGTAAAGCAGGGGTCGTGGCTTGGGTCGACATGGCACCTCGCGGTGTTCTTTTGATGTTAGCCGATGCGGTAGAGTCTCGCCCTCGAATCCCGTCAGACGGCAGGACCGCGGGTTTGAAGGGGAATTACGGGGCCGGAAAGGAGAACGGTACGTTGGTTACGTTGCTAAAGGCAGGGCAACGAAGGCCGGAAGGTTATTCCTCGCCCTGTGGTCCCTCTTGCATCTTGCTCCTGCGCATGGGCAAGGGGTCGGTCAGGTCTTTGAGCTGATCCACCGGCACCGGAGTCCGGCTACTCAGCTTTTCTCCGCCATCCTTGTCGATCAGGATCACCAGGAACTCCGCCGGTTCGACTTTGAAGTGGTGACGCATAGCTGCCAGCTCATCTTCGCTAAGGCTGGCAGTGTGGATCCTGGAGCCCGGGATGGGTTGATTATGACCCTCCGGGACGATGGGAACGTACAACAGGTCGCGGCTCCTGAGTTCGGTTGCGTGGGCCTTGAGCTGATTGAACTGCTCGACCAGTTGAGGATCGTCCATCGCGGGAGCGAACACCAGCAGCGGGTGGTAACAGTGGCGCATAGCGCGCAGGGTATTCGGCTGGGCTGGACAGCCTGCGGTGGGCTGTTGGTTCGGGGTCTGCCCAGTCATCGCAGCCAGAGACAGGCCGGCGAGCAGAGCGAAAAAGGAAGACCGCAAAACCAACGACACGCGCATGCTGAGTAGACTCGAAAAGAGGCGTTAGAGGTGCGTGAAAAACTGAAAAGCCTGGTCGAAAGGGAAGCCAAAACGATACACGGCTTCCCCGTCGCCAAAGCTCCCCGAGTGATATATCTCACGGCACGGCTGAAGCCGTGCCCTCGTCCTGACTTTTCTACAGCCTGTAAAGCCCAGATCGTCCTCTAGGCGCCGACGGGCTCGGCCAGACGTGGTGCGGCGCCCGGGCTGTCTACCGTGACCGTTACCGGATCCAGGAAAGGCATGGCCGCACGCAATCTGCTGCCCACTTCCTCAATGGAGTGCGCGGCCTCCTTGCTGCGCATCCGGTCGAATTCCTTGCGTCCGGTTTCGTTTTCCTTGATCCATTTGGTGGCAAAGGTCCCGTCCTGGATTTCGGCCAGTATCTTCTTCATCTCCGCCCGCGTGGCATCCGTAACCAGGCGCGGCCCGGCAGTGTAGTCGCCATATTCGGCGGTGTCGGAGATGGAGTAGCGCATATAGGCAAGACCACCGCGATACATAAGGTCGACAATCAATTTCAACTCGTGCAGGCACTCGAAATAGGCCACCTCCGGTTGATACCCCGCGTCCACCAGCGTTTCAAAGCCGGCTTTCACCAACGCGCTGACGCCTCCGCACAAAACGGTCTGCTCGCCGAACAGGTCAGTTTCGGTCTCCTCGGTGAAGGTGGTCTCCAGCACGCCGGCGCGAGCGCTGCCGATGGCCTTGGCGTAGGAGAGGGCAAGGGCGTGCGCCTTACCCGAGGCGTCCTGGTGCACAGCGATGAGTGAGGGCACACCGCCGCCTTCGGTGAAGACTTCGCGCACCCGGTGACCGGGAGCCTTGGGGGCTACCATGCTGACGTCGATCTCCTTCGTCGGAACGATGGTGCCGTAACGAATATTGAAGCCATGCGCGAACATCAGCGTCTTCCCCTTGCCCATGTGAGGAGCGATGTGTTCGTGGTAAATAGCCGCCTGGGAGGTATCGGGGGCCAGGATCATGATGACGTCAGCCCATTTGGCGGCATCGGCGACGGAGAGCACTTCCAGGCCGGCGGCCTTGGCCTTCTTGATGGAGCGGCTGGTCGCCGGTAATCCGACGCGGACATCGACGCCTGAGTCCTTGAGATTCAGCGAGTGGGCATGGCCCTGGGATCCGTAGCCAATGATCGCTACCTTCTTAGCTTGAATCAGCGAGAGATCGGCATCCTGGTCGTGATAAGTCTTGGTCATTCCTTTTCCTTTGTGTACAGAGTAGTTACGCTTTTTGTTGTGGAAGATCGCTATCGCTGGGGAAGTTGTCAGTCTCGTCTTCCTCTGGCAGTGCCTCCGCCATCGGTAGAGCCACTGCGCCGTTCTGCGATTCAACGTCACCCAGGGCTTCGAGTACGCGGCTCGTATGGTGGCCGCGGCGCATCACCATGCGGCCAGTACGTGAAATCTCCAGCACCCGGTCTTCATTCTCGTTCAGCACCTGCAGCAGGCCTTCGATCTTGCTCTCGCTTCCGGTGATTTCGATCATGAGCGAGCCAGGCGCTAGATCGACCACCCGCGCGCGGAAAACATTCGCTAGTTCAAAGATATGAGAACGCGTCTTAGGTGTGGTGGCTACCTTGATCAAGGCCAATTCCCGGCTGACCGAGGAGAAACGGCCCACGTCATCCACCTGAACCACGTTTTCCAGCTTGTAAAGCGACGCCATAATACGATGGCCGGCCGCCGGGGGAGCATCGGCGACCAGGGTCATCCGGGAAATGCCCGGGCGCTCCGAACCGCCTACAGTGACCGAGGAGATGTTGATGTTCAACCGGCGGAACAACGACGCCACGCGCGTTAGCACCCCAGGCTTGTCTTCCACGTAGGCGACAAATGTGTGCTGCATACTTACCTTTCTTGGCTACACGTCCGAAGCAGTTTCCACCAGCGGGTTTCCCGACGGCCGCCGGATCATCTCGTGCAAGGCGGCTCCGGGCACGATCATCGGGTACACCGTGTCTTCCTGCTCCACCAGGAAATTGATCAGGAATGGGCCCTTATGGTTGCGCGCCTCCGCTACAACGCTCATCACCTCTGAGCGCGTTTTCACCGCCGCGGCGCGAATGCCAAACGCCTCGGCCAGCTTGACGAAATCCGGGGAGAAGATCGGTGAGCACTCGTAGTTCTTTTCATAGAACGTCTCTTGCCACTGGCGAATCATCCCCAGGTAACCATTGTTGATGATGGCGATATTAATATCGAGCTTCTCCTGGGCTATGGTGGCCAGTTCAGGGCAGGTCATCTGGAACCCCCCGTCCCCGGCGATGGCCCAGACTTCCTTGCCCGGACAGGCGATCTTGGCCCCGATGGCCGCGGGCAAAGCGAATCCCATAGTCCCCAGGCCCCCGGAAGTGATCAGAGAGCGCGGCTCCTCGTGCTTGTAGTACTGCGCCTCCCACATCTGGTGCTGGCCTACGTCGGTCGCGATCACCGCATCTCCAGAGGTCGCGCGCCACAGATCATTGATCACGTGCGCGGCGTAGAGATGACCATTGTCGGGCAGGTTCTTGATATCGAGGACTGCCGCATCGCCCTTCATGCGGTTGATGGCGTGAATCCATGCCGCGCCGTCGCGCGGTTGGATCAGCGGTAAAAGCTGGTCCAGCACCTGGGCGAGGTCGCCAATTAACGCCACCTGTATGGGGACGTTCTTGTTGATCTCGGAAGGGTCGATGTCGATATGGATCTTCTTCGCTTTGGTGGCATAGGTCGCCAGCGAGCCGGTGACCCGATCGTCGAAGCGCATACCGCAGGCAATCAGCAGATCTGCTTCCTGGATCGAGTGGTTGACCCACGACTCGCCATGCATGCCCATCATGCCCAGGTTCAATTCGTGAGAGGCGGGAAAGCTGCCCAGGCCGAGCAGGGTACAAGCGACCGGGATCTGCGCCCGCTCCGCCAGCTCGCGCACCTGACGCATCGCCCCCGACTGGATAATGCCGTGGCCGGCCAGAATCAGGGGCCGCTTTGCCGAACGGATCAACTCCGCAGCGTCGGCGATGCCTTGCTGCGCTACATGCAGCATGGGGTGGCTACGGAGCTTCTCCGGCGCCGCGGCCGCAAAGTCAAACTCCGCCGTAGCCTGCTGCGCGTCCTTGGTGATATCGACCAGTACCGGCCCAGGTCGCCCGGAAGCGGCAACGCGGAAGGCGTCGCGCAGCACTGGAGCCACGTCCTCGGCCCGGGTCACGACATAGTTATGCTTGGTCACCGGTAACGTTATGCCGGTAATATCCACTTCCTGAAAAGCGTCGGTGCCCAGAACTTTGCTCGCAACCTGGCCGGTGATGCAGACCACGGGAATGGAGTCCAGCATCGCGTTGGCAATGCCGGTGACCATGTTGGTGGCGCCGGGTCCGGAGGTGGCAACCGCTACGCCCACGCGTCCGGAGGCCCGGGCATACCCGTCGGCCATGTGCACAGCGCTCTGCTCGTGGCGCACCAGGATGTGACGGATGGGAAACTTGCGCAAGGCGTCGTACGCGGGCAGGATGGCGCCGCCGGGATAACCGAATACCTCGCGCACTCCTTCCCCTTCGAGTGTTGCCCAGATAATCTCCGCGCCCGTGAGCCGGGTTTTTTGATCTTGGCCGCTCATAGTGCTCCTAGGTAGGTTTTCGTGTCCGCCGGTCGCGGCGCAAGCCAGAACTCTTTATCGTGGTCCTGTTCAAATTTCTCCAATGCGCCACCATGTTTGAGTGACAACCCGATATCGTCCAGACCCAGCAGCAGGCACTCACGCCGGAAGGGGTCGATGGAGAAGGGAATGGAAAGGCCATGGTCGTCATGCAGCATCTCGTCTTCGAGCGAAACCGTGAGCTGATAGCGGGGGATGGACGCGGCCCGAGCCATCAGCGTCTGCACATGTTCCTCTGGTAACGTGACCAGCAGCAGGCCATTCTTGCCCGCATTGGAATGAAAAATATCGGCGAAGGAAGACGCGATCACACAGCGGAATCCGTAATCGTTAAGAGCCCACGCCGCGTGTTCCCGGGAAGACCCGCAACCGAAGTTCTTGCCCGCCACCAGGATTTCGGCGTCCTGATAATCGGGATGATTCAGGATGAAATCCGGGTGCGGCTCGCCGGCATCCGGTCCTTCCTGAATACGCCGCCAGTCGTAGAACAGGAACGGGCCGTAGCCGGTGCGCTCGATCCGCTTGAGGAACTGCTTGGGGATGATCTGGTCGGTATCGACGTTCTCGCGGTCGAGGTGTGCCACCACCCCCTTATGTTTGCGGAATGGCTTCATGGGAGCGACACCTCCTGAGTAGGAACCGGGTTGAACTGCCATTTGCGGACATCGGTAAAGTGGCCGGAGACGGCGGCGGCAGCGGCCATCATGGGACTGACCAGGTGGGTGCGTCCGCCCCGCCCCTGGCGACCCTCAAAATTGCGATTGCTGGTGGAGGCGCAGCGTTCGCCGGGAGCCAGAATATCGGGATTCATGCCCAGGCACATAGAGCAGCCGGGCTCGCGCCAGTCAAAACCGGCGGTGCGAAATACTTCATCGAGCCCCTCCTCTTCGGCCTGTTTCTTCACTTGCTGCGATCCGGGAACGACCATCGCCCGCACCTGGGGATGCACGTGGTACCCGCTCACTACTTTGGCTGCGGAGCGCAGGTCTTCAATGCGGGCATTGGTGCACGAGCCAATGAAGACACGATCGATCGCCAGCTCTTCGATGGCCTTGCCTGGCTCGAGGGCCATGTATTCGAGCGCGCGCTCCCAGGCGCGGCGTTCCGCGGGCGATTGACTCGATGCGGGATCGGGCACACGATCGGTGACCGGCACGACCATTCCGGGGCTGGTGCCCCAGGTGACGAAAGGCGCGAGATCTTCGGCATGGAGCACCAGTTCGCGGTCGAAGATGGCGCCGGCATCGCTGGCCAGCGATCTCCACTCGGCCACGGCGCGATCCCAGTCGGCGCCGGTCGGGCTGAACCGCCGGCCTTTCAGGTAGCGGAAGGTGGTCTCGTCGGGAGCGATCATGCCCGCGCGCGCGCCGGCCTCGATGCTCATGTTGCATAGCGTCATGCGGCCCTCCATGGAGAGCGCACGAATGGCCGGGCCCGCGTACTCGATCACACATCCGCTGGCGCCATCGGTCCCAATGTGGCCGATGATGCCCAGGGCAATATCTTTCGCCGTCACCGCTGGGCCCAGCTCGCCGTCCACCGTGATGCGGAGGGTTTTGGGGCGTGATTGTTGCAGGCACTGGGTGGCCAGAACATGCTCCACTTCTGAAGTGCCGATGCCGAAAGCCAACGCGCCGAATGCCCCGTGAGTGCTGGTGTGGCTGTCACCGCAAACAATGGTCATGCCGGGCTTGGTAACGCCGAGCTCGGGACCGATGACATGGACAATCCCCTGCTGCGGCGACTGCACATCATAAAGCGGAATGCCGAATTCGGCGCAGTTGGTGCGCAAGGCATCCATCTGTTTGGCCGCGATGGCATCCGCGATGATGAGCCGGTTGGCCGTGGTGGGGACGTTATGGTCCACGGTGGCGATTGCCCGGTCGGGGCGGCGTACGGTTCGTCCTGCCAGGCGAAGCCCTTCGAAGGCCTGCGGCGAAGTGACCTCATGCAGCAGATGTAGATCGATGTACAGCAGCGCCGGCTCGCCTTCAGGCGCGACCACCACATGTGATTCCCAAACCTTTTCGAAGAGCGTTTTTGCGCTTTGCGACATACTTGTTTTTCCTTACCCCGATGCTCGACCGAAATCGTTCGTCATTTCAAAAACAATGGTGGGCTTCGCCCGTCTTGTTCGTCCCACGTACGCTGGGGCGAACGTGGGGCACCCCGTCCAAACCGACTAGCGTTCGTTCTTCCTATACGGCGTGCAACGACTGCCGGCGGTCGATGATTTCGTTGAGGGTCTGGTGCACCAGGCTGCCCATCTCCTGCGTGGTTACATGCCGGCCGGCTTGTCCCGCGCGCAGCAGATCAGCAGTGCGATAGCCCTGCTCCAGGACCTTACGTACCGCCAGTTCGACCGCCTGTGCATCCTGCTCCAGATTGGCTGAGTGGCGCAACACCATGGCCGCGGTGAGGATCGCGCCTAGCGGATTGGCGATCCCTTTGCCGGCAATGTCGGGCGCCGAGCCATGCACCGGCTCGTACAGGTTGACCGAACCACCAATCGTCGCTGACGGCAGCATGCCCAGAGAGCCGGTGATGACCGCGGCTTCATCACTGAGAATGTCTCCAAAAAGATTCTCGGTGAGCACGACGTCGAAGTTCCGCGGCGTGTTCATCAAGTGCATGGCGCAGGCATCCACATAGTGATGCTCCAGCGTAATGCCCGGATACTGCTGGGCAATTTCGATCACCGTGGCGCGCCACATCTGCGAGACTTCCAGCACATTGGCCTTATCGACCGAGGTAACTTTCTTGCGCCGCTGCCCGGCCAACTGGAAGGCCACGTGGGCCACCCGGGCGACCTCCTCACGGGTATAGCGCATGGTGTTCCAGGCCGCGCCGCTCTCCCGGTCCCAGGCGCGCGGTTCTCCAAAGTACAGGCCGCCCAGCAACTCGCGGACAAACAGAATATCCGCGCCTTCGGTCACTTCCGGGCGCAAAGGAGAGTTGGCAGATAAGGCCTTGTAGGCAAAAGAAGGGCGCAAATTGGCAAACCCACCCAAAGCCTGGCGCAGCTGCAGCAAACCGGCTTCGGGCCGGCGATCGGGTGCCAGGGAATTGAATTCATTGCCGCCCACCGCCCCCAGCAGTACAGCGTCGCTCTCCAAAGCCGCGTTCAGGGTGGCCGCCGGCAAAGGCGTGCCGGTCTGACGAATGGCATGCCCGCCGATGGGCATCTCGCTGAACTGGAAGTCATAGCCGCCGAACTCCGCGACCGAAACCAGGATGCGCACTGCTTCGCGAGTGACTTCTGGGCCTATGCCGTCTCCGGCACCCACGAGCACTTTTAATTGCATTGAGTATTCCCTTCTGCGCGGACCACCGTGCGGGAGTTCCTGCGCGAGCGTTTCAGATCTGCAACTCCGCTTCCGGAACCACCACCCCGCTTGGGCGATGGTGATCCGGGAGCAGGGAGATAAGGTCCTGGTCGAAGATCGCTTTTCTGCGATCTGCCAGCTCGTTGAAGCGGTGATAAACCACATCCAGATCGGCGGTATTGAGGGCAAAGCCAAGCTCCTTGAGGCGGTGCGCCAAGGCGCGCCGGCCCGAGTGCTTGCCCAGCACCATGCGGTTGTTGGGCACGCCCACCGAAGCAGGGGTCATGATCTCGTAGGTCAGCGGGTGGGCCAGCACGCCATGCTGATGAATGCCTGCCTCGTGGGCGAAGGCGTTGCTACCTACCACCGCCTTGTTCGGCGGGGGGACAAAACTGATCAAATCAGAGAGCAGCTGGCTGGTGGGGTAAAGCTGCTCCAGCCTCAGCCCGTGGACGTAGGGAAATTTGTCCTGGCGCACCAGCATAGCGGCGGCGACCTCTTCGAGCGCGGCATTGCCGGCCCGTTCGCCGATGCCATTGATGGTGCATTCAATTTGCCGTACCCCAGCTTCCACCGCCGCCAGGCTGTTGGCCACAGCCATGCCCAGATCGTTGTGGCAGTGTGAGGAAAGCGTGATCCCGGCCACCTGCGGAACCCGTGCGCGCAGCATGCGGAAGATGGCGCCATACTCGTTGGGAACGCAATAGCCGACGGTGTCGGGGACATTGATTGTGGTCGCCCCGGCGTCGATGGCCGTGGCCACCATTTGGCAGAGAAAGTCGGGATCCGATCGGGTCGCGTCTTCGGGAGAGAACTCCACGTCGTCTACGTAGGTGCGCGCCAGGCGAACCGAGGCGTCGACTTGTTCCAGCGCTTCGGTGCGCTGGATCTTCAGCTTGTGCTCAAGGTGAATGTCCGAGCTGGCGAGGAAAATGTGAATGCGCGAGCGGTCTGCTCCTTCCAGGGACTGCGCGGCTGCCTGGATGTCTTCGCTGCGGGCCCGGGCCAGGGAGGCGATACGCGGGCCACGTACCTCACCGCAGATGCTCCGGATGGCTTCAAAGTCACCCGGGGACGCGATGGCGAAGCCAGCCTCAATGATATCGACGCCCAGCGCTTCGAGCGCGTGCGCCATGCGCAGCTTTTCCGGGGTAGTCATGCTGCAGCCGGGTGACTGCTCGCCGTCGCGCAGGGTGGTATCGAAGAAGAAAACCCGATCCTGGCCGCTCCGCTCGTCTTTGGAGAAAGCTTGATTCATGGGAGGCGCCGCCTTCCGCATCCTGTTGATTTCCATTCTCCAATAATCTCCTGCATAGATCAAATTTATTATTCTTCTAAAAAACATAATAAATACTTATACTGGTGCAGCAAACTCATGAAATAAGCGACTGAACATTATGGATATTCACCAACTCGAGACCTTCCTGGCGGTCGCCGAAGAAAAAGGATTCTCTCGTGCCGCCACCCGGCTGCACCGCACCCAGCCCGCCGTCAGCCAGGTCGTTCGCAAGCTCGAGAGCGACCTGGGCGAGGTGCTCTTCGAACGCAGCGCAAGGGACGGAACCCTTACCGCGGCCGGGGAAGTGTTATACGACTACGCGCGCAGGATGTTAGCGCTAAGGACGGAAGCTGCCAGCGCGATGGAGGAGCTAAAGTCGCTCGATCGCGGCCGCCTGCTGATTGCGGCCAACGAGTTCACCTGTCTCTACCTGCTTCCGGTGCTGGACCGGTTTCGCCGGCTCTGCCCACAGATAGGAGTGAGCATCCAACGCTCGCTGGCCAGTAAGATTCCGGACGATCTGTTGCAACGAACGGTGGAGATCGGTATTTTGTCGTTTCGCCCGGAGGGGGATCTTTTTAAGTCAATCGCCGTTTACACCGACGAGTTGGCCTTTGTGGTCAACCCGGATCATCCGTTGGCGCGAGAGAAGGGGGTAGCGATTGAAGACCTGGGAGCAGAGAGTTTTGTTGCCCACAATGTGCCCTCGCCGGTGCGCCGGCAGGTAGTCGCCGCCTTCCAAAAACATAGAACGCCACTGAACATGGGAGTGGAGTTGCCCAGCCTGGAGGCGGTCAAACGGTTCGTGGCCATGGGCAATGGAGTGGCACTGGTTCCCGGGTTGACGGTGGGGCGTGAGCTAGCCAGCGGGGAACTGGTCCAAGTGCCGGTGGAGGCGTTGCGTTTTGAACGTCACCTTCGCCTGGTGCACCGCAAGCGAGCCAACCTGTCCCACGCCGCCGTTGCATTTCTCAAGGTTGTGCGCTCGCTTTCGCTGGAGCGCGGCGCGCCGTATGAGTTTCGCGTCGAGCGGACTGGTTAAGCGTGCGCAGTGGGGCACAAGTGTCGCCGCGAATGCTGGGCGCAGGTACAATGGCGAAAGTGGGTCAGGGATTCGACTCCTCAAGGAAAATCGACGAGCCCGAGAGGCGGGTGGAGCCTGCTGGCGGTCGCAGGCGAGAGGTTCAGGAACGAATGAAGAAAACGCTGTTTCTATTTCTGCTTCTGCCATTTATGGCAGTTGCGAGTCATGCTCAGGAAAGCCGTCAGGATGTGAGCTTGAGCGTGGCCGGGATCTTTCCCCCGTTTATTACTGGTAATGCAGTGCAACAGACCGGGACCTATGGACTGGGTGGCTTGGTGAGCTACCGGTACATGCTGACCCCGAGGAGCGGGCTTGAACTCAACTATCAATACGGGCAGAATGCGCAAAAGTATTACACCAGCTTCAACAACGTAAGAGTGCACGACAGGATGCAGGAGTTCTCCGGCGCCTACGTGCTGAATGCGAACTTCAAAAACTGGAATCCCTTCCTGGAGGGGGGTCCTGCCGCCTTCATGTTTACTCCGCTTGACGACGCTAGCACCACGCAGATCGACGTCAAGGGCCAGACCATTCTGGGAGCGATGTACGGAGCCGGCGTGGCGTATGAGCTCAGCCCTAGCTGGGATATCCGCGCCGAGTATCGCGGACTGCTTATGAAGACACCGAACTTCGGTCTAAATCCGCAGAAGACCGGGCGTTTCTACAACGTCTACAACCCAGTAATCGGTTTCGCCTACCACTTCTAAATTTGCCACCGCCAAACGAGAACTGCAGATCGAAAGATCTGCAGTTCTCGTTTTTTCCCTTAGAAAATACGGTAGGCAATCCCGGAGCTGAAGCCATCCGGGCTCAGGGTACTGTTCTGGAAATTGGTCCAGTGCTGGTATTCGTAGTCGAGCGCCCGGATGGTGAAGCGATGGTAGTGAATGTCCAGTCCTACACCCGGCACCAGCATAAGGTAGCCGCCATGGCCGTAGCTGAAGGGAAAGTTGAACTGGCCGTTGCCGACCATGAATTTCCCATAAGGCTCCCAACGTCCAAAGCGCCAGCGGAATCTGGGACCGAGCTCGTAGTTATCCTGGTGCACATCGTAGACCTGGTTGAAGCGGAGAAAACGCATTTCCCCTTCCACTCCCAGATGCCCATGAAGGTTGAGATCTACAAAGCCGCCGAGACCATATAGATGGTTGGGGCCGTAATCGGGGCTGTACGCGGAGAAGAAGCCTCCAGCTACCACGTGGGCGCCCCCTCGGCCGGCAGCGACTACCTGTCCATGGAGAGCAGTACTAAAGGAGAGGGAGAGGAGGCTTGCCAGCAAATACCTTTTGATCATGCGCACCACTCAGATAATTTCCCCAGATACACATGCAAAAGGCGGGGTAGATTTAAGTCTACCCCGCCGCCGCCCTGCATTACGTGGGTGAAACCCCTCTGGTTACTGCTTACTGGGGGCTCGGTTGAGTGGCTGACGCCGCTTGTGCCGGAGCCGCGCTCTGCTGCGTATCGACCGCCGGCGGAGGCGCCGTCACCGCTGCTCCTGCCGCCGCCGGGGTAGGAGCGGCGGTGACGGGGGGCGTATAACGAGTTAGGCGGAAGAAGACCGGAGTCACCTCGAAGGGCATCTTATCCCGCGCGTTCATGATGGGAGGCATCCGGGCATTCAAGCGAATGACCTTGTCATCCCAGGCGTCAATCTTCAAGTTGCTACCCAAGGGGAGGGCTGCGACTTGATCCAGCTTGTTCATATCCAGCTTCGGCGCTTTCGACATCAGGCCATTCAGCCAGGGCTCGCCGGTGGGGCGCAGCAGCGAATCTCCCAGCCTCGGTGTGTTGAGAGCCGTTAGCTGTTTCGAGCGCGCATCCAGCTGGTTGAAGAAGAGGCCCGGCTGGGACAGGTTGCTGGCATAGACGGAGTGGTTCAGCAGGTCGATGGCTTTCTTGGCAGCCAGTTCGTTGTCAGCATCGGAGTGCGACATGTGGATGCGCTCAAAGGTCGCTTCATCAGGGAATAGAAGGCGATCATTGAAGGCGTAGCGAGTGTCGATGTGGTGGCCCAGCACAATGTGCGCCAGCTGGAAGGAAAGGACAGCAGCCAAGTCGGCCTCGGTGGGCAGCACGTCGATCAGGCCCTTGCTGAGAATGATGGTGTTGCCAACCGCCAGCGATTCCAGCGGAGCGGTAAGCAGTACCCGGCAGTGAATCGCATCGCTGAGCTGGATGTTGTTGCCGATAACGATGTTGTTGGCAACCTGCTCCAGGACCTTGTCAAAGTCGCTGGGCGGCGCCAGCAATCCAGCCTGCACCAGGCGATCGAGGACGTTCTCTTCGGCCTGTGAGATCCATTCCCGCTGGGCGGCCAAGGGGCTCAGGTCCTGGCTCTGCTCACTCTGATCCTGCACGTCGTCGATCTTGATCGACTCGTTGTCAGACTCGTGCGTGGGCAGCTTCAGGGCGTAGCCCCAGATGTAGGTCTGGGCTTTGAACGAGACAGGGTGCTCGGAGCTCTTCTGCGTCTCTTCTACGTAGACGCCGACGGGAAGCCACAGACCCGGCTGCAGATTTTCGCGCCAGCTGTCGAAGTGGAAGTAGCTGGAGCTGTCGTCGTCCTGGTTGCCACCGGTGTAGGTGCCGTTGAAGCGGACGATGTTGCCGCCCTGGTCTTCCACCCAGATACGGCCGGTAAAGCGGCCGCTGCCGGTTCCCGGCTTGGGGTGCACGTCAAACACCAAGGTGCGCACGGCGCCCAGGAAGTCACGGCGGACGTAGCTGAAGTCATAGTGCTGCTGGTCGAAAGAAATCGGGTCCAGGAACATCATCTCCATAAAGCCGGCGGAGACGTATTGCATCTTGAACGCCTTGGTCAGGCCGGAAACATACTTCATGGAGCCCTTGAACAGACCGTGGCTGCTTCCTTCGCCGGCATAGGCAGTGTCGGTAATCGACTTGCCGAAGTCGACGCGGCCCAGAAGGTACTGGTCCGATTCCGGCACCGCATACAGAACCTGGTCCGGCCTCATGTTTTGGATATAGGTCTGCACCAGCGGAGAGTGCTTCTGGATCTGCTTGATGGTGACCTTTTCGGCCGCAATCGCTTTCTGCACCAGCGCGCTCTGTTCCGGAGATAGAGGCTGGGGGGGCTGATACTTGGTTTTGGCCTGTGCCACTGACGCGGTTAACGTCAGCAGCAGACTGGTAATCCAAACTCGACGCAGGGTCATTTCCTGGCTCCTGTAACCTTTGAACGATCGGTAACTGTTGCTGATTGCATAGATCTAAAATCGGTTAAACCTAGAAACGTTCGAACCGGGGGCAGCCACTGGCTATGCCAGCTGGAAGGTCACGTGGATCAAGGTTGTGTGATCTACCGGATGCCCATCTTTCTCCGCGGGCTTGAACCGGATTTGCTCGGCAACACGCTTTGCCTGCTCATCCAGACCATGCCCCAGCCCGTTTACGACACGCAATACCTCGACTTGGCCAGTAGCCAGAAAGCGCACCTGCAAGGTTACCTCACCCTGGATCCTCAATTGAGCCGCTTCCGGAGTGTATTCCGGATGCGGTTCCGAAATGACGACCGGAGGAACGAACGCCGGTTCCGAGGTCTTGATCGCCACCTGGTTCGGTGCGGGCCCCATGTTTGTAGAAAAGCCTGCGGTGGCAACCCTACCGGTGCCGCCGGGTTTGCCGGTGCCGCCGACGATGCCATTGGCAAAGCCGGCCGACGCCACCTTGCCCATGTCATGGCCGCCGGGAACACCATTGGCGACGCCCGCGCCGAAGGAAGTGCCGGCAACCGCACCCTTACGGGCAGCGCCCGCGCCGGTCGCCGCTCCTGGGGCAGCGTTGAACGATCCCATCGCAACCACTTGCGATTTGGTCGAATTAGGATTGGTTTTGGCTCCCATCGGATCGCCAAAACCGCCGGCTTTGACATCCGGTTTCACCTGGTTGTTGGCTACTTCCGTCGGTTTCGGGCTGGAAAACAGTCCGACCTTGGGCTGCGGCGGAGGCGCAACTACTTTTGGCGGCGCGGGCGGCAGCTTGGGTTGATCCGGTGTATCGAGCTTCACCGGCTTGGGAATCTCCGGCGGCGGCTGGATCTTCGGCATCACGATCTTGGGCGGCTCCAGCTTGACTACTTCCGGTTGCGGTGGAGCGATTACCTTCACTCTGGGGATGATGGGCTTGGGCGGCGGAGGCGGTGTGTTCTTCTCCACAAAGACCATGTGCTCGATATACTTCTGCTTCTCCACCTTATGGACCGCAGCGGTCAGCAGGATCACCAGCGCCATGATGGTGAGGTTGGTGACCATACTGACTCCAAAGGAGCCCCAACGGCCCTCCGGTTCGGGGAGGAGTCCGAAGTTGAAGTTCTCGCGGTTCGGAAGATCTTTCGGCATAATTAAAGTTCCCTAAATTCTCATTAGTCGTAAGGTAATGTGCGAGCCACCAGAGTGTTGATGAAGCAGCGGAAAAACTCGTACATTCAAACAGACGCACACTCGAGATGGATGCTCCAACACTCCCGAGTTCCTGCCGAGGATCCTGCAGGCTGTATCGACCTCCGCCCCGTGCCAAATCTCAGTACCAAAGTACTTGCGGATATGCTCACAATAGACGAGTTTTCACAGGGATGCAGTAACCCAAAGGTGGAGCCGTTGGAAACAGAAGTGTATGGATAAGGCAAGAAGTGGGCCATAGCTTGCAGCTCCCGGCTTCGGAGTGAATCCAAAGCCCGCCAAGGTCCCAATTGGGAGCGCCAGGATGAAACCGGCTCAGCGTCGCCCATAAACCATCACCATTTGAAGCGCAGCGGGGACCTTTCGTTGCCCCTGCGTAACGGCCATTTAAGTTCTGCTCTAAGAGTACAAGAAGGGCGTGTGAACTCGTGAAGATTCTAGTGACCGGCGGAGCCGGCTACATTGGCGGGACTGTTACCAGGCTCTTATTAGAGCGCGGACACTCGGTTGTGGTGTACGACAACCTGTGCCATGCGCAGCGTTCCATGGTGCCCGAAGGGGCCACCTTTGTTGAGGGCGATGTAGCTGACAGCAAACGGCTTGAAGAGCTCTTCGCGGGCGATTCATTTGCCGGCGTCATGCATTTCGCCGCGCTCATCGAAGCCGGTGACAGCATGCACAAACCGGAGACTTACTTCCGTAACAACACGGCGGCGACCCTCGGTTTATTGGAAGCCATGCTGAAGAAAAATTTAAAAAAGTTAGTTTTTTCATCAACCGCGGCGGTGTATGGAGAACCGGTCAGCACGCCCATCGTGGAAGATGCCGCCCTGGTTCCGACCAATCCGTATGGAGAATCGAAGCTGCTGGTGGAGCAGATGCTCGCCTGGATCCACCGCGTGCACGGACTGCGCTATGCCAGCCTGCGCTACTTCAACGTCGCGGGTGCGATCCCCGGCCGGGGTGAAGCGCACGAACCGGAGTCCCACATCATCCCGCTCATCCTTGATGTAGCTCTGGGCCGGCGCAGCAGCATCAAGATTTTCGGCCAGGATTACCCAACCCCGGACGGGACATGCATACGCGACTACATTCACGTGCAGGACCTGGCGGAAGCGCACCTGTTAGCGTTTGAGGGGCTGGATGTGCGCGATCGCATGATTTACAACCTGGGCAACGGGCTGGGCTTTTCCGTACGCGAAGTGGTGGAGTCTGCTCGCCGGGTAACCGGGCACCCGATTCCAGTGGAGGAGATGCCACGCCGGCCGGGCGATCCCGCGGTGTTGATTGCCAGTTCGGCCAAAATCGAGAACGACCTTGGCTGGAGGGCAAAGTACGTCCAGCTCGACGATATTGTGCGCAGCGCCTGGGAATGGCACCAGCAGCGCTATCAACGCGAAGCCTGATGGCGACGGGTACAATGCTCAGGTGATGACCATAGCGGCGTTCCGGGTGCTTATTTCGTAACCGTCATAGAACAGCACAGGGGAGCAGCACCGCGGAGCAGCCCCGCGCATGGTGAGAGGAATCGAAGCAATGGAATCCAGCACGACTTCGCATCAACCCAATTTGGACTCAATCCTGCGCGAGAACAGAGTATTTCCGCCTCCAGCCGAATTTGCCGGTCAAGCGCACGTGAAGAGCCTGGAGGAATACGGGGCGCTTTATCGCCGCTCTATTGAGGATCCGGAGAAGTTCTGGGCAGAGGTTGCCGCTGAGCTGCACTGGTTTGCTCCGTGGACCAGCGTTCTGGAATGGAAACTTCCGTGGGCGAAGTGGTTCGTGGGCGGCAAAATCAATCTTTGCTACAACTGCGTCGATCGGCACGCCTTAAGCAGCAGGAAGAATAAGGTCGCCATTTTGTGGGAGGGTGAGCCGGGCGAGATCCGCAAGCTGACTTACGGGGAGCTTCATCTCGAGGTGCAGAAAGTTGCCAATATGCTCAAAGGCCTGGGGATCCGCAAGGGCGACCGGGTTGCGGTGTACATGGGCATGACGCCGGAGCTGGCCATTGCGCTGCTGGCCTGTGCGCGCATTGGCGCCGTGCACTCCGTGATTTTCGGGGGATTCGCCGCCAACGCCCTGGTGGACCGCATCAACGATGCGTCGTGCGTTGCCTTGCTTACTCAAGATGGCTCGTATCGCCGGGGGCAGGAGGTGCGGCTGAAAGCGATCGTCGACGAAGCTCTCGTCAATTGCCCAACGGTCAAGCATGTGGTTGTTTACCGCCGCACCGGCTCTGCAGTGAAGATGAAGCAGGGGCGCGATCAGTGGTGGCAGGACCTGGCGGACAAAGCGCCGGCCGAGTGCCCGGCCGAGCCGCTCGACGCGGAAGATCCGCTTTACATCCTCTATACGTCGGGTACGACGGGCAAGCCCAAGGGTCTGGTGCACACCACGGGTGGTTATTCGGTGCAAACCTACCTCACCAGCAAGCTGATCTTCGATCTCAAGCCGGACGACGTCTACTGGTGCACGGCCGATGTCGGCTGGGTCACGGGCCACTCCTATGTCGTCTATGGCATCCTGCAGAATGGTGTGACCACGGTCATGTATGAAGGCGCGCCGAATTATCCCGAGGCGGATCGTCTATGGAAGATCGTCGATGACCACAAAGTCTCCGTCTTCTATACCGCTCCGACAGCGATCCGCGCCTGCATCAAGTGGGGTGACCAGTATCCGCAGCGGCACTCGCTGGCCAGCCTTCGTCTGCTGGGCACAGTGGGGGAGCCGATTAATCCGGAGGCCTGGATCTGGTATCGCGAGATCATCGGCAAGGGACGGTGTCCCATTGTCGACACCTGGTGGCAGACGGAAACCGGGGCCATCATGCTGGCGCCATTGCCCGGAGCGGTTCCCACCAAGCCGGGCTCGGCCACGCGTCCGTTTCTTGGCATCGAGCCGGCCATCGTTAGCCGCGAGGGCGAAACCGTGCCTCCCGGCAGCGGCGGATTGCTGGTGATCCGCAGGCCGTGGCCATCCATGGCGCGCACCATCTTCAACGATCCCGATCGCTACGCCAAGACGTACTGGTCGGAAATTCCTGGCTGCTACTTTACCGGCGACGGCGCGCGCATGGACCACGATGGCGACTACTGGTTAATGGGGCGCGTCGACGACGTTATCAACGTGAGCGGTCACCGGCTCGGAACCATGGAGGTGGAGTCGGCGCTGGTGGCGCATCCCAAGGTGGCCGAGGCCGCCGTGGTTGGGCGTCCCCACGAGTTGAAAGGGCAGGCCATCGCGGCCTTCGTCTCGCTCGAAAGCAGCCAGCATCCCTCGCCGCAGCTCAAAGAGGAGTTGCGCGAATGGGTAGCAAAAGAGATTGGCTCGCTGGCGCGCCCGGACGACATCCGGTTTACCCAGGCTCTACCCAAGACGCGCAGCGGCAAAATCATGCGTCGCTTGCTGCGTGAGCTGGCGACCAGCGGCGAGATCAAGGGCGACACCACCACCCTCGAAGACTTCACGGTCATCGCCCAATTGCGTGGGTCGGAAGAGTGAGGTTTGGGCTCTTTCCTACACACGACTGACGGGTGGGCCACATCTCGCTCGTTTTTCGCGAGATGTGGGATTCCACCAAGGTTGACCGTTAATCCCGTCGGGTCAATTGAGAGTCAGATGGAAAGAGCCGTGTTATCCCACATCTCGCGAGAAACGAGCGAGATGTGGCCCACCCGTCAGTCGTGGTTATGAGGGGGTTTCGCCCAGGGATTCGCCCTGGCTGGCTTCGGCCTCTGCCTCGGCCTCAGACTCGGGCTTGGGGACGTATTGTTCCACAGTGAAGTAGAAAGTGCTGCCGCTGCCCGTATTGTTCTTCGCCCAGATACGGCCCCCATGCTGGTTGATGATGCCGCGGCATATTGCCAGGCCCAGGCCGGTTCCGCCTTGCTCGCGCGTATCCGAGGCGTCCGCCTGTTGGAAGCGCTCGAAAATCAAATCCAGTTTGTCCTCGGGAATACCGGGGCCCTGATCCTGAACCTCGAAGGTGACTTCCGTCTCGCTGCTTGCCCGCGCGGCCAGGCGAATCTCACCGCCCTTCTCGGAAAACTTGATCGCATTGCGGACCAGGTTGCCCAGGACCTGCAAAATGCGATCGCCGTCCACCCACACATCGACCGGCTGCGCGTCGATACGGAAAGTGAGCCCCGCGCGAGAGGCGGTCGATCGCTCGGGATCCATCGCCCGCCGTAACAAATCAATGGCGTTCCATTCGCTCTTGTGTAAAGGCAGAGTGCCGCTGCCGATGCGCTCGAAGTCGACAATGTCATTGACCAGGCGGACCAGCCGGTCGCAGTTGGTCAAGGCGATATCGAGCATTTGCGGAACCTTCTCCGGACGCTTTTCCAGCGCCCCGCTGGCGACCAGGCCCAGCGCAGCTCTCAGCGAAGTGAGCGGCGTACGCAGTTCGTGGCTAACAGTGGAGATAAATTCGTCCTTCATCCGGTCCAGGCGTCGCCGTTCCGTAACGTCCGTGAAGGCCACCACTATGCCGTCCACCTGGTCGTTTTCCACCAGCGGACAGGCAATATATTCAACCGGCAACGGTTTTCCATCTTTGCGCCAAAAGACATCGTCGTCGACATGCAAGGGTGTCTCCCGCTTCACGCTGCCGAAGATGGGGGACTCCTCCGCCGGGTATGGCGTGCCGTCGGCACGCGAATGATGGATCAGGGCATGCATGTTTTGTCCCAGCAAGTCCTGCGCAGAGTAACCCAGCATCTCGGCTCCGCTGCGATTGATGAAGGTGAGGTGACCCTCCATATTCATGCCAAAAATGCCGTCACCGACAGAGTCCAGTATCGATTGACGCTGGCGCATCAGTGCATTCAGTTCTTCTTCTGCGTGTGTCTGTTCGGTGATGTCGATGCCGTGGCTGAGCACAAACGGATCCACGCCCGGCAACTGCAACAGTTTGTTGCGATACGCGACAATGCAGAGCTGCCCGGTTTTTCCGCGCAGATAAAAGCGTCCCTGGTGATCCTGGTCCGGGTCTTGCTTCAGTGCCGCAAAGTACGCGTCGTAATCGGCCAAATGATCGGGATCGATGTAGTTGCGCAGCGGAGTGCCGATCAGCTCCTCGCGCTCATAGCCGAGGGTGGCGGCTGCGTGGGAATTGATGGAGAGCAGAACGCCTTCCAGATCGTGGGTGCAAACGAAGCCAAGGCTGCTTTCCACCAGCTGCCGGTAGCGCAATTCACTGGAGCGCAGCGCGCTCTCCGCTTCCCGTTGCTCGGTCACGTCCACGCCGGTCATGATCACGAAGCTCACTTCTTCCTGGGCATTGGTCAGCGATGTCGCGGTCCAGGCGATTCTCCGCGCTCGTCCTGACTTGGTGCGCCAGTCGAGCTCATAGGATTGGTTCGCATTGCCGGCGCGCACTTCCTCGAAGATGCGGATGGCAGTCTCGCGCTCCCCTGGCGGGAATAGCTCCTCGGGAAACGAGCGGCCGGCCAAGTCGGCGAAGCTGTAGCCGGAGATGGTCTCGCAGGCACGATTGAAGCGCACAATACGGCCCGCTGTATCGAATACCAGCACCAGGGCGCTGATGGTATTGAGCACTGCGGCGACAAAATTTCGTTCTACCGTGAGCGCTTGCTCGGAACGCTGCCGCGAGCGGACAACACTCTCCTGCGTATGACCGGTGGCGTAGAGCTCGAGGCGGGTGACGACCTGACGGGCGAGAACCTGCAGGCTCTCCAGGTGGCTGCGGCCGAATGCGTCCGGCTCCGGGGAGCACACCGCGATCGTGCCCAGAATGGTGCCCGAGGCAGAAATCAGAGGAGCGCCTGCGTAGCAACGGCACTGGATGCCATTGTCGAGCACGATGCCGGAGGCCCCAAAGCGGTGATCGGATGCGGCATCGCCGATGAGCAGTGGCTTGGCTTCGAGCAGCAGAAACTGGCAGGGAGATCCGTTGCGGCGTATCTGGCGGCCGGTGAATCCAATGCTGGATTTGAACCAGACGCGCGACCAATCAAGGAAGCCTATAAACGCGTACGGTGCATTGCAGATCGCAGCCGCCATGCGCGCAATCTCATCGAAGGCGGGGTCGGGTAGCGTATCGAGAATGTCGTATTGCAGCAGAGACCTTAGCCGCTCCGTCTCGTCATGCTGCACCGTCGTCGAACTTGAAAGCATCGGAATTCTCTGCATCCTTTATGATCAGCGGCTCACGCCCGCTGATAGCCGCACAACCATGCAAATCAACCAATTACCGGGGGCAGATGGAATGCGAACGGAAATAGTTCGCGACATCCAACGGGGGCTATACAAATCGCCTTGGGGGTGAGCGAAAAGAACTGGGTACATCCTAACCTGAGAGCGGTCTTCCTGTATGCGGGAACGCGGCAACAATATCCCGAAGTTGCAAGCAGCAGGTTACCTATGTTCGGTTGGGTCCCCCGATTCTGGTTTCACTAACAAGAAGGTAACGGTTGCCGGTAACAACCCGTCAGGCAAAGGACGCCGGCCGCAGATTAGACCCTTCGAAAAACGAAGGATGGGGATAGGCAAAAGTTCGTGCTACGTTGGGCATTCAAGAAGCGGAAGATCATGCACCGCTCACCAGGAACCTCCGGTTGCTCCATCCCTTGAGCTTTTTGTGAAGGACGGGATCCACTGACGCTGATTTCGAAACCCGACGCCGAGGCGAATGATGGTGCGCAGACACGCAGTCGCAGTCGTTTGAGCGGCTCTCTACTGCGCTGGCTTATCGGCCCCTTCACCCACGCTACCGGGCACGTCTCCCTGCCCTTGCGGTTGGCTGGTCTCGTGCCTGCTGGGATGGGACCTGGAGGCAGCGTTCATGGATGCCCTGCCGGCGGCCGAGGCGTAAGCCTGGGGAAGTGCATAGGAATAAAACACCCGGCGCAAAGATAATGTGAGGACCTCGGACAAGCTTGGTATACTAAGAGATCAGAGCAGCTAAGCGCCCCAGCAGGCCCCACCCGGGGTCTTTTTTGATGGGGCGAGGGAAGCGGCGCAAGCGGTTAGGGCGTACACGAGACAACATGGGGAAACTACTCGATACGATTCACTCGCCCGCGGATATCAAGAGCTTTACCGTGCCCGAACTGGAGGCATTGGCTCAGGAGATACGTGAGCAGCTGATCCTCGTACTATCGAAGACGGGCGGGCATCTAGGGCCGAACCTCGGCGTCGTTGAACTGACGCTGGCCATGCATTACGTCTTCAACACTCCTACGGACAAGTTTGTCTTTGACGTGAGCCACCAGGCCTACATTCACAAACTGCTCACCGGCCGCCGCGAGCGTTTCCGCACCATGCGCCAGCCGGGCGGGCTGAATGGCTTTGCACTGCGCACGGAAAGTGACCACGATTGCTACGGCGCGGGCCATGCCGGCACTGCGCTTTCCGCGGCCCTGGGCATGGCAGTGGCGCGCGATCTGGCCGGAACCAAAGAGAATGTGATTGCCTTCGCCGGGGATGCGGCTTTCACCAACGGCATAAGTTTCGAGGCGCTTAACAACATAGCGGAACAAACCAAGCGCCTGATCGTGGTGTTGAACGACAACGAATGGTCGATTGACCGCAATGTGGGCGCGATCGCCAACTATCTGCACAAAATCGTTACCAACGAGCGCTACACCAACCTCCACGATTCTGCAGCCCGTCTGTTGGAAAAACTGGGTGGCAGGACCGCGCTGCAGATGGTGCGCAAAGCGGAAGAGGCCGCCAAGGGCATGCTGTGGCCGTCTTTGCTCTTTGAGGAGTTTGGGCTCACGTATTACGGCCCCCTCGATGGGCACAACATCGGTCTGCTAATCGAAACATTTCAGTTCCTCAAGACGCAGGAGCGGCCTGTCCTGTTACATGCCATTACGCAAAAAGGCCGCGGCTTTCAGCCCGCGCTCGATAAGCAGAAAAAATTTCACGGCCTTGGCCCCTACGACCCGGACACTGGCGAAACGACGCCTGCCGGTCAACGCACCTATTCCGAGGTTTTTGCCGATACCCTGGTCAAGCTGGCCGACGAAGACCCCAAGGTGGTGGCTATCACCGCGGCGATGCCCAATGGAACAGCCCTTGACCTCTTCCGCCCTCATCATCCGCGGCGATATTTCGACGTAGGCATTGCCGAGGAGCACGGCGTCATCTTCGCCGCCGGCTTGGCCACCATGGGCTTCCGTCCCTTCTGTGCCATCTACTCTACTTTTCTGCAGCGTGCCTTCGATCCCATCGTGCACGACGTTTGCCTGCAGAATCTGCCGGTCGTCTTCTGTATGGATCGCGGTGGGCTTTCCGGCGACGATGGGCCCACGCATCACGGTCTTTTTGACATCAGCTATCTGCGCGGGATTCCAAACATCATCCACATGGTTCCCAAGGATGAGGATGAGCTGGCGGACATGATGTACACGGCGTTATTGCAGCCGGGACCGACCGCGGTGCGCTATCCGCGTGGCACCGGGCCGGGCGCCACTGTCAAGGCGCATCCGGTAGCCCTGCCGATAGGCAAGGCGGAAATTATCAGCGACGGCGATGAGGTAGCAATTTTTGGCCTGGGAACACTTTTGCCGCTGGCGCAGCAACTCGCTGCGGAACTCAGGCAACAGGGCGTTTCCGCTGCCGTGATCAATCCCCGCTTCGTCAAGCCGCTGGACCGCGACTTGATCGCGGAGTACGCTCGCCGCGTGGCGGTGATCATCACCCTGGAAGATCACGTGCTGATGGGCGGATTTGGCAGTGCGGTCCTCGAGGCCTTGAGCGAAATGCAGTTGGAAGTGCCAGTGGTCCGCATCGGATGGCCCGACCGTTTTATCGAGCACGGCAAAGTCGACCAACTGCGCGCCAAATACGGTATCAGTGTCGAAGCCGCGATGGAAAAGCTGGCCCCCTATCTACAGCACCGGACCCGCAAGCGGCTGGTCGCCCGCTAAGCCCCTTCGCCAGAAAAGGTCTGTGGGTGGTCCGCCTGCCTCGCTCAGGCCAACAGGGGTTGGCTCTGGTTCTCACGCGAAGGCCGGGTGCCCCATATCTCGCGAAAAACGAGCGAGATATGGGGCACCCGGCCTTCGCGTGAGAACCAGGGACCTATTCGTTTTGGCTTGAGGCAATCAGAGACCTATTTCGTTTTGGTTCTGTCAGGGCAGAGGCTTCGCCGGGGCTCCTTCTCAACCGGCGGTTCTCACGCAGACTCTTCAGGCCCTGAGGTACGCTTTTCTCTCCTTGCGAAATCCTTAGCTCTCAGCTTTGCGACAAGAGCAGCGGCAGCATTCTTTGCCGATAAGCAAACAATGCCCGTATCTGCCTCTTCATCGCCAACGCGTTTGCCAGTTCGCCGAGCAGGCCCAGGGGGAGTTCGTACTCCACCGCATCGGTAACCACGGTGCCTGCAATTCCTTCTCGAATCTCGTTCCGGGTGCGGTGGCAATGGCGGAAGTATTTGAAAGGACCTCGTCGTTGCTCGTCGCAGAAAAAATCATTCCAGCGGAATTCCGCAATATACGCCTCCCACTTAAGGCGTAAAGGAAAAAAGGGAATCGGCCGGAAGCTGATGGTGATCAGCGAGCCCTCGCCTGCAACAAAGCTGGCTGTACTGGAAAGGACGGGCGGCGTGACATACTTTACATTTTCCACGCGGGCTTGCTGCCAACGGGGCATCAGCGGCGGGAGATTTTCCGGGTTGGCAAAAAAAGCGAACACCCTCTCCCTGGGATGGGGAAGCCACTGCTCGGTCTGGAAGTTGTGCCGCATGCCTCTAAGCCTACGCCCGAAACAAAAGCAGGCGCCGGTAAAGCGCCTGCTAGCGGGAATTAAGAAAAAAAAGGAACAAACTTTAATCGGGCATCAGCACGGTATCAATTACGTGGATCACCCCATTCGATTGAATGACATTCGCAATCGTAACCGTAGCTGTTCCTCCCTTCTCGTCGGTGAGAACGAGCTTGCCGCCCTGCATCATCGCGGTCAGGGTACCGCCCTCCACGGTAGTGAGCGTCGCCTTGCCGCCGCCTGCCTTGATTTGCTTGGCGATGTCCTTCGCGGTGAGTTTGCCGGCCACTACGTGGTAGGTGAGGATCTTCTTCAATTGAGCCAGATTTTCCGGCTTTAACAGGGTATCCACCGTTCCTGCAGGAAGCCTGTCAAAGGCTTCGTTGGTGGGTGCGAACACAGTGAATGGTCCGGGGCTCTCCAGAGTGTCGACCAGTCCGGCTGCCTTCACCGCGGCGACCAGTGTGGTGTGATCTTTTGAGTTGACCGCGTTCTCCACAATATTCTTGGTGGGATACATCGCTGCGCCACCGACCATGGGATCTTTTTGTGCGGACGCGTAAAGAGCGGAAAATCCAAACACCAGAGCTACAGCAACAGCGAGCACACTTCTCTTGTTCATGGGTATACCTTTCACTTGATATTGCGTTTTGCTTCACTGGTAGTACGGACCGTAGTGGGCAACGGATTTACTGCGGCTTTGATGAGAGCCGCAAGCGGAGCGCTGCGCGGGCGCTGCCTGGCGTCAGTGTTCAGGAGGCCGCACAGCTCTTCCGGCCCTATTTGGGAAGGGGGCGAACCAACGGCCCATCGGACCCGGCGTGATCCAAGGGTGTATCATCGCCTTGAATGCAGGGTTTGATTAATACGGCGCTTTGACAACGCATTCCCATCCAAACCGCAATCGCTGGCTCATCGCAATTGGCGCCTTGAAGCTTCTGAAGGCGGTACTCTTCGTCTCCATGGGTTTCGGCGTCATCAATTTATTGCACAAAGATATCGCTGACGTCCTCTTGCGGGCCACAACCGCCTTGCGCTTCGACCCCGAGAATCGCTTCGTCAATGTGCTGCTGGAGAAGTCGGCCTTGCTCAACCCTCACCGGCTCAAAGAGATCAGCTTCGCCATTTTTCTCTACGCGGCTCTGGACATCATCGAAGGGACAGGCTTAGTGCTGGAAAAGGTGTGGGCCGAGTACTTCACCCTGATCCTGACCGGATCGTTCCTGCCCTGGGAGTTTTACGAAATCATCCGCCATGTCACGGTGCTTAAGGTAGTGCTGACCATCCTCAACCTGCTCGTCTTTATCTATCTGGCCATCGTAGTCAACGATAAGATCCGCGCCCGCCAGCAGGTTCCGGCAGCAAGCATTGATTAGGAAGGACTTCTTTCACCCAGGGTTTCCTAATTCAGTAGCGCCGCTAGAATCAAACGAGGAAGCTCAGGCTAGGACTAACACTTTAGTACCGTATGGCCTGCCTGAGTTCTGCCTTCTTGACAAGTACATCCCGCACAACCTGAATCAACTGATACAACACAACCAGTTGTAGACAGATCAAGGGTACCCCTCATAGGTTGTATTTTTTGGGGCTGGCCCACGAAACCCACTCTTTCTGAAGGATTTGCTGGAATTTCCCCTTTGACAGCCCTCTCAGCTGATCTAAGATGTGGACAAAAGTGGTCCAAAGTGGAGACAAAGAAACGATTCTGAGCGAAGAATACTGATTTCGTCACCTGCCCGAGGCAGAAACGATGAGAACAGGGAATTCGGCCTCCGGGGAAGTGTCAAATATGGCCCCCGGGGAGCGAGCGCAAGTCAACGGCAGGCAAAAGAAGGCAATTGGATGTTTCGTGGCAATCACCCAACCCGCGTGGACGAAAAAGGCCGGCTCAAGCTGCCGGCGGAGTTCAAGCGCCTGGTTGACGAGCGTTACGGGACGCAGTTTTACATCACCAGCAAGGATGGACGGCGGGCCGAGATTTACCCCTTGTCAGAGTGGCAAAAAATTGAGGAGAAGGTGGCGCAGATACCCAGCATGAATCCGGCCAGAAAGAAGTTCCTGGACCGGGTCAATTACTACGGGCAGATGGCGGAGATGGACGCGCAAGGCCGCGTCCTGCTCCCCCAGATCTTGCGGGAAACGGCAAAGCTAGCCGGAGATGCAGTGGTTTTTGGGCAACAGACGTATCTCGAAGTGGCCAACCACGACGAGTTCAAGCAGTCCATGGAAACCGATCCGTTGACCGCAGACGACCAGCAGACATTAGCGAGTTTTGGGCTGTAAACAAACCCCCCAGGGGGAGCACATGGTACCGGGTAGCGAGCGGCATGTGCCGGTTCTTTTACAAGATGCGATCCGATATCTGAATGTGCGGGCGGCCGGAACTTATGTGGATGCCACTCTGGGGTTGGGAGGGCACGCCACAGCCGTCGCCCGGGAATTAGGCGGTGGGGGCCGGTTTATCGGCTTCGACCGCGACCCCGATGCGCTGGAGTTAGCGCGGGGAAGGTTCCAGGCGCTGAGCGAAGAGCTGGGCGAAGGGATGCCGCAATGGGAGCTCTATGGAGAACCATTCTCCGCCATGAGCCGATTGCTCGGGGAGAGCAGCCTGGATGGGTTGCTGGCTGACTTTGGGGTGAGTTCGATGCAGCTGGATTCAGCACACAGAGGATTTAGTTTTCAGGCGGACGGGCCACTCGACATGCGGATGGATCCGCGGAGGGGCGCGACTGCCGAACAAGTGGTAAACCAGGCCGACGAAAAAGTTCTCGCCGACCTGATTTACGAATTCGGAGAGGAAAGGAGATCGCGGAGATTTGCCAGAGCCATTGTCAGGGCGAGGCCGATCAAGACTACGGCACAACTGGCCAAAGTCTTATCGGCCGTCGCCCCGGCGATGAAATCTGAGCGAGGCCGCCATTCAATCCATCCCGCGACCAGGATTTTTCAGGCGCTCCGAATTTATGTCAACGCTGAGCTGGACGAGATACAGGCGCTGTTGCAGGCGGCGCCCAGGCTGCTGAAGCCGGGGGGAAGGCTGGTGGTGATCAGCTTTCACTCACTCGAAGACCGCTTGGCAAAAGATGCTCTGCGCGAGGGCGCGCGGCAAGGGATTTTTGAGGTGCTTACGCGCAAGCCGGTGACGGCAAGCGAAGAGGAGACGGATCGCAATCCACGAGCACGCAGCGCCAAGCTGCGGGCAGGGGAAAGAACCGAAAAGCGAATGGAACAGAGTATGTAGGCAAAGGCAGCAAACGGATATCAAGAACGACAGGGACATAAGGCGGACGGATAATGGCGACACAGGCAATCGCAGCATACGACCTCAAGTACGGATCGAGAAGCAGAAGCCAGCAGGTGGCGGAGCGGAACCTTTATCTCTTGGCGGCGCAGCAGCGCGCCCGGCGAGGGCCCACTCCAGAGGTTTTTTGCTGTAAGCGGCTGGACAACTCCCGCCTGGTCAAGGCTGCCGATCCGGTGCGGGTGCGCGAGATGCGTATCTTCACTGCGTCTATGACCGTCCTGTTCGTCTGCATCATGTTTTACGGATGGCAGCATTTCAGCGCTATTGAATATGGATACCGGGTAGAGGCTGAGAAGCAGCAGCGCACGTTACTGGAAGAACAGAACCGCGAGCTGCGTCTTACCGAGGCGCAACTCTGCGACCCGCACCGCATCGATCGCATGGCCCGCCAGTTGGGGCTGGACGCACCCCGGCCCGGCCAGGTGGTTGGTGGAGACAACACGTTTGATGCCGGCGCGCCTCAATTGGCAGAAGCATCGCCGCTGCCCAATTTGCGTTAGTTCCGCAACTCTGTCCCGGCGCGCGAACGTTGCGCCGGATGTGGGATTCAACGAACCTCAACCGTGGGCCACCAAGGGTGCAACGAGCTTTTTAGACGGCAGGTCCGGGTGAAGCAGTTCTCGTTTTTTCGCCAACCAACACGCACTAATCCACCTGTACAGCGGGCGGGGGCTTCCGCTTCTGGTCCGGTACAAGCGGGAACCGTCCGTCGCCGCCTTGGTCTGTTGCATGTCTCTCTCTTCTTTGTCTGCTGGGTCAGCTTGATCTGTGGCCGCCTGGTATGGCTGCAGGTTATCCATCACAAGGATTTTGTGGAACGCGCCGCCCGGCAGCAGCAGCGCACCTTTGAGGTCGCGCCGCGCCGTGGAATCCTCTACGACCGCAATCTACATGAGCTGGCCATGACCGTGCTGGCAGACTCGGTCTACGCCGTGCCCTCGGAAATCGCTGAGCGGGGCGATCCAGCTGGAGACGCCAAGCGTCTGGCGGTTGCCAATGCCTTGGCCAAAGTCGTGCACACCGACCCCACCGATCGTTTCACTTCGGCGCATCAGATCGCGGCCCGCCTGAATGCCTCGAGAAACTTCGCCTGGATCGCGCGCAAGCTTGAGCCCGCGGAGATTGCGCGCGTGAAAGCGCTCAATCTCAAGGGTGTGTATTTCCAGCAGGAGTTCAAGCGCTTCTATCCCAACAGCCAGCTCGCAGCCCAGGTCCTGGGCTACGTGGGCACCGATGACAATGGTTTGGGGGGCATAGAGCGGAAATACAACAGGGACCTCCATGGGGTGCCGGGACGCATGCTCACCGCGATCGATGCCCGCCGCCATGTTCTGGACAGCCAGGAGCGCGATCCCGACCCGGGAGACAACCTGGTTCTCACCATCGACGAGAACATCCAGTTCATGGCGGAGCGTGCGCTTGATTCCGCGCTCGAACGTACCCATGCCTCGAACGGCACCATCGTTGTCCAGGATCCATATACGGGCCAGATCCTCGCGTTGGCGATTCGCCCGACCTTCAATCCCAACGATTTTCGCCACGCTACCACCAGCCTGCTTAAGAACCACGCAGTAAGCGATGTGTATGAGCCCGGTTCCACGTTCAAGCTTGTGACTTACTCGGCTGCCCTGGAGCAAAAAGTCACCAGTCCCGACCAGATGATCGATTGCCAGGGAGGCAAGATCGAGCTCGCGGGAAGAATCATTCACGATAATCAAGGCGAACACTTTGGGGTGATTCCAGTCCACAAGGCCCTCGAGGAATCAAGCGATGTGGCAGCGGTGAAACTCGCGTTGAGGGTCGGCCCGAACAAGTTCATCCAATACATTCGCGCCTTCGGTTTCGGGGCACGTACCGGGGTGGAGTTGCCCGGCGAAACCCGCGGGCTCCTTCGCCCCGTGCGCAAGTGGGGACCGTCGTCGATTGGTTCGATCGCCATTGGTCAGGAGATCGCGGTCACGCCGCTGCAACTCGTGTCTATGGTTTCGACCATCGCCAATGGCGGCGTCTACCTGCCTCCACACATCCTGATGGAAGAAACGGGCAAGTCCGCGGCTAAGCTGCATCCAGCTGCGTTTCACCCCGAGGGGGAGCTGCCCGATTCGCTGCCCGACGGTGCGCACCGTGTTATCTCCACCATGACCGCCGCGCAGATGCGCAAAATGATGGAAGGGGTGGTGCTCTACGGCTCGGGCAGACCGGCGCAGCTCAACGGCTACTCCGCGGGCGGCAAGACCGGCACCGCGCAAAAGATCGATCCGGCGACGCATCGCTATTCCAAGACCATGCACATCGCGTCGTTCGTCGGAATCGCGCCGGTGAATAACCCGGTCCTCTCCATTGCCGTGGTCATCGACAATCCCCAAAAGGGGCCGTCGTATTACGGCACAGCGGTTTCCGCGCCGGTGTTCGCCGAGGTGGCGCAGAAGGCGCTCGAATACCTGGGAGTGCCCCACGATACGCCTTTAGTCCCGCAACCGGAGTTGGCCAAGCGACCTGCAGATGAGGACTTAGCTGAGGATGCGCCATCAGATCACACTGGGGATCTCGACGCGCTGTTTGCGGAGGTCAACAATCTACCCGCGGATGATCCACTTCGCGGCAAGGGCAGTGGTCAGCAGCCGGTGCCTTCCGCGGCCAGCGAGCTGACGCCGGGCATAGAGCAAGCGCAAGTGGCGCCTCCACGGACAGAGAAGATGCCGGGGAAAGCCAGCTCGATAGCTGGGGCCTCGGCTGCTGCACCGCCTCCGCCCACCATCCCGGTGCATACAGCCGAGGCGAAAAAAGATACGCCCCCGATCGAGCCCTTTGTGACGGCGCGCGCGCCGCATGTTTCCGGCCATGGTGTCGTGGTCGATGCGGCGAGTCGGATAGGAGTTCCCTCGTTTCTGGGTGAGCCTCTGCGTATCGCAGTCGAGTCGGCGAGTACCGCTGGCTTGGCGCTACAGATTGTAGGCAGCGGGATTGCCCGGGAGCAGGTTCCAGCGCCCGGAAGCAAGGTGCCCCCTGGTACCGAGATCGTCGTCCGCTTTACCCGCTAAACCCGGATTTCCTGTTACGCTGCATTGAATAAAGCCGCGTGTGCGTCTTTCCCTAAAGAAAGGCGCATGAAACGGCGTTAAAGCTTGCAGAAAACTCTCTGCGTGAGAACTACCCACTCCAAATTGAGTCCCGGAGGACGGCTGAGAGCAGCTCAGGACGTTAGAGGGTGTGTGAGAAGGGGAAGAGAAACAGCAGGTCCCTCCACTACGCTACGCTCCGGTCGGGACCTGCTGTTTCTCTTCCCCTTCTCACACACCTGTTAGTCCTGGGTTGGCTCCCCCGAATCGCGAATAGTCCAGTTCGCACGTAGAGGTACCCCGGGATTGCATCCTCGGTAATTTTCAGCCGTCCCTCCGGGATTCAATTTGGAGAGCATAGTTCCCACGCAAATACTTCAAGCCCCTGAGGTACGCTTGTCATAAGAGGGCAGGGATAAGTGGAGCTCGATAGCGTCTTGCATGGTGTCGATCTCATCAGACGCGCGGGCCCCAGCCCTGCGGTGATGGGGGTTGAATATGATTCGCGGCGGGTAGCCGACGGCTCGCTCTTTGTCGCCTTTCGCGGCGGCACGACGGACGGCAATCGCTATATCCCGCAAGCGATCGCGCAAGGCGCGCGAGCCATCGTCAGTGACTCCGCCGCCGGCTTCGCCGCCGCAACCGCCTATCCAGCTATAGCTGCGATCGAGGTGGCGCATGGAAGGCGCGCACTGGCCGCCATTGCGGCAAATTTCTTCGCCCACCCCGAACAGCGGCTCAAGCTCAGCGGTGTAACCGGAACCAACGGCAAGACGACGACAGCATTTCTGCTGGAGGCGATGCTGCACCATCAAGGCCGCAAAACGGTGCTCGCAGGCACCATCGAGTATCACGCCGCAGGCAGAATCATACCGGCGCCCCATACCACGCCGGAGTCGCGCGACCTGCTGCAACTCTTTCGCGAAGGCGTGGACGGCGGCGCGACCGAGGCGGTGATGGAGGTATCCTCGCACGCTCTTGACCAGGAGCGGATCTCAGGACTGCATTTCGATGTGGCCATCTTCACCAACCTCACGCGCGACCATCTCGACTACCACGGCAGCATGGCCAATTACTTTGCCGCCAAGCGCAAGCTCTTCGACGGCTCCACTGGACCACCACCGCGCGCGGCCATCCTTAACCATGACGATGAATACGGAGACAGCCTGAAAGAGACCGCGCGCATGGCGGGGTCCGAGCTGGTTTACACCTACGGAATGGACCACGGCGACTTCTGGGCCCAGGGGCTGGAGATGGAACCTGCGGGCATGCGCTTCATGATGATCGCCCCGCACGGAGAAGTCCTCATCACAACCCGGCTTACCGGCGGGGTAAATGTTTATAACCTGCTGGCGGCCAGCGCAGCTGCCGTTGCTCGTGGCCTGACGCTCGATGAGGTCGCTCGCGGCACAGCCTCCCTGGACTATGTACCCGGTCGATTCCAGTCTGTCGATTGCGGGCAGAATTTTGCGGTGGTGGTCGACTACGCCCACACCGACGACGCGCTGCGCAATATCATCGCCGTAGCGCGCGCGTTTGTGAGCCGGGGAGGCGGGCGGGTGATCACCATGTTCGGCTGCGGTGGTGATCGTGATCGAAGCAAGCGCCCGCTGATGGGGCAAGCGGCTGGAGCGGGCAGCGAGGTGGTTGTACTTACCTCAGACAATCCACGGGGAGAAGACCCTTTGGCCATCATCGAGCAAGTGTTGCCGGGACTCAACAAGACTCCAGCCAGGGTCCTGGTCGAGCCCGATCGCCAGCGCGCCATCGCCTTGGCCATCTCCGAAGCCCGGCCGGGCGACCTGGTCCTTCTGGCCGGCAAAGGACACGAAAAAACTCAGACCATCGGCGGGCGGGTGATACCGTTCGATGATGTGGCCATCGCACGGCAGATATTGCTGGCCAGGGAAGAAGGAAAATGAAGCTGCAACTGCAGGACATCGCTCATTGGATGGGCGCTGATCTCAGGACGCGCGCAGGTGATCCGGCGGAGCAGCCGGCGACGGGATACTCCATCGATACACGCACGCTCGCGCCTGGGGACCTCTTCTTCGCCATCCGCGGTGAGCGCTACGATGCGCATGAGTTTGTCGCCGCTGCGCTGGAGCGGGGCGCTCGAGCGGTGGTCGTGTCTCGCAGCAAGGTCGGCGACCTGCTTGATCTGGCGCATAGCCACACGCTGCTGATCGTTGACGATCCGCTCGTCGCCCTGCAAACCCTGGCCACTGCAGTGCGCCGGCATTGGAACAAGCGGGTCATCGGAGTGACGGGCAGCGCAGGTAAAACCACCACCAAGGAAGCGGTCGCCGAAGTGCTCGGGGCACGCTTCCACGTGCTGCGATCGCAGGGAAACCTTAACAATGAATTTGGTATGCCTTTGCAACTGCTCAAACTCGAGCCGGAGCATGAAATTGCAGTGGTCGAGATGGGGATGTCGCACGCCGGAGAAATCGCCGCGCTGGCACGCATTGCTCACCCCGACTGGGGAGTGGTTACCAACGTGGGCAGTGCTCACGCGCAGAATTTTCCCGATGGTGTGGCGGGCATCGCGCGCGCCAAATACGAACTGGTGCAAGGCCTGCCCGCTCACGGAGTCGCATTTCTCAACTGCGATGACCCCTACGTGGGCCAATTCGGGCGTGATTTTCACGGCCGTTCCATCTATTTTGGCATCGGTCCGTGTGCCGATCCGCGCGCCGCAAATATCGAAGAGCTTGGCGCGGAGGGAGTGCGGTTTCAAGTGACGGCCGGCGAAGAGCAGGCCACCGTTACGATGGCGTTGCTTGGCCGCCACAACATCTGGAATGCGATGGCGGCGATCGCCACCGGAGTAGAAGCGGGTATTCCGCTGGCAGATTGTGCAGCCGCTGCCGGACGCCTGCGGCCTCCTGATAAGCGAGGCGAGATGCTGCACATCGGGGGAGCCACTGTCATCAACGATTGCTACAATTCCAACCCGGAAGCGCTCAAGTCCATGATCGCCACGCTTGCCTCCATGCCGGCCAAGCGGCGGATCCTGGTGGCTGGCGAGATGCTTGAATTGGGCCGCGAAGCCGCCTCGCTCCACCAGCAGTGCGGCACTGCTGCTGCGGAAAGCGGCATCGATCTGGTCGTCGGGGTGCGAGGCAACGCCCAGCATCTCGTGCAAGCCGCGCGCGAGGCTGGCGCCTTGGCCATCTTTCTCGTCTCTCCTGAGGAAGCTGGTGAGTGGTTGAAAGGAGAGCTAAGAAAAGACGATGCGGTGCTGCTCAAAGCATCCCGCGGCGTCGGCCTCGAGCGAGCGCTGCGCTTCCTTGAGGAATGAACTAATCCAATTCTCTCCAGACCAAGCACGACGGGTGCCCACATCTTGCGAAAAACTAGCGAGATGTGGGGCACCCGTCGTGCTTGGTTACATCGCTGGTCAATCCGGCTAGTTGCCGCTGTGGTTCGTGGGGAAATGCAAAGGCATACACGCACGCGATCGCCTGTAAGATAACCCCAAACGCTCGTATTCTTTGAGGGTGGCGGAGGAAGTTTGCTTTACTGGCTGCTGTATCAAAAACTTTTTCCCTACTTCAGACCCTTCCGCATCTTCCGGTATCTGACGTTTCGCACTGCATTTGCCAGTCTCACCGCGATGCTCATCGCTCTCCTCATCGGGCCATTCGTCATCGAGAAGCTGCGTGAATTTCAAATCAGCCAGTACATTCGCGAGGATGGTCCCCAAGGCCACCAAAAAAAGGCCGGCACTCCAACCATGGGCGGCGTGCTCATCTGTATTGCCATCCTTTTGCCCACACTGCTGTGGAGCGACCTTTCCAACCCCTTCGTCTGGTTGGTGATGCTTTCCACGTTGGCCTTTGGCGCGATCGGTTTCGCCGATGACTACATCAAAGTCGTGCAGCGCCGGAACCTGGGCCTGACCGCGGCGCAGAAGATGGGCCTGCAGATCGTCACCGGCGTGGTCATTGCGCTGGTGCTGTTGGCCATGCGTAGTGAGGGCATGTACTCCACCCATCTGATGGTGCCGTTTCTCAAGCGCTTTCGGCCTGATCTGTCCATACATGCACTGGGCACGATTCCTCACCTGGGTGTACTGGCCTTTTTACCGTTCGTGTGTTTCGTTACTCTGATCATTGTCGGCTCCAGTAACGCGGTGAACCTTACCGATGGATTGGATGGGCTGGCCATCGGTTGCACCATCATCGCCGCAGCGGCGCTCACCGTGCTGACCTACGTCAGCGGAAATGCTGTTTTCTCCGATTACCTTGAGCTGCAGCGCATGCCCATGGTCAGCGAAATCACCGTCTTCTGCGGAGCCATGGTGGGCGCCAGTATCGGCTTCCTGTGGTATAACGCGCACCCGGCCGAGGTCTTTATGGGTGACGTAGGCTCGCTGGCCCTGGGCGGCGCCATCGGCACGGTGGCCGTCGTCATCAAGCAGGAGTTGCTGCTGCCTTTTATCGGGGGCATCTTCGTGATTGAGGCCATCAGCGTCATCCTGCAGGTGGGAAGCTATAAACTGCGCAAGAAGCGTATTTTCAAAATGGCTCCGCTACATCATCATTTCGAGCTGATGGGGTGGTCGGAGTCCAAAGTAATTGTGCGCTTCTGGATTGCCGCGCTGGTGTTTGCGCTCTTTGCGCTCACCACGCTGAAACTGCGCTGAAATTTAGGTGGATGGCTGGATGGAACTGAGGGGCAAAAAAGTACTGGTGGTTGGCCTGGGCAAATCCGGCCTTGCTGCGGCGCTCTTTCTGCGCCGTCGCGGCGCCCAGGTCACCGTCTCCGATTTGCGCAGCGCGCAGGCACTGGGCAAAGAGATTCCCTCTCTTCTCGAGGCGGGCATCGTAGTCGAAGCCGGGGGCCATGGACTGCTGACCTTTCGCCGCCAAGACTTGATTGTGGTCTCCCCTGGCGTGCCCTTGAATACGCCGGAGCTGCTTCAAGTGCGTAACCTGGGCCTGCCCATCATCGGCGAACTGGAGCTGGCCGCGCGTTTTCTCAAGGGAGAGGTTCTGGCGATTACCGGCTCCAACGGAAAGACCACCACCACCACCCTTTGTGGTGAGATCTTCAGCGCAGGCGGGTTGCAGACGTTGGTCGCCGGCAATATCGGTCTGCCCGTGATCGAGACGGTCGACCAGAGCAAGCCCGGCGCCTGGTCGGTGCTCGAGGTATCAAGCTTTCAGCTCGAGACTACGGAGAGCTTTCATCCCCGGATCGCCATGATCCTGAACATTACTCCTGATCACCTGGACCGGCATGGCACCTTCGAGAACTACGTAGCCATGAAGGAAAAGATCTTCGCCAACCAGACTGGGGACGACTATCTGATCCTCAACGGCGATGACCCGGTCGTCCAGCAGGCGGCGAGCCGCGCCAAGTCGCAGGTGCTATGGTTCAGCCGCAGCAAGATTGTCCGCCGTGGCGCCTTCCTGATGAATGGCATGGTGATGTTCCGCGCATCGGAGCAGGCCTCACCGTTCCCCATCGTTCCCCTGGCCGAGATTTCGCTCAAAGGCGAACACAATATTGAGAATGTACTGGCGGCTGTTTGCGCCGCTTGCGTGGCGCAGATCCCGGCCGAGGTCATTGGGCGTGCGGTGGCATCGTTCCATGCCGTCGAGCATCGACTGGAGTTCGTCGCCACTGTCCAAGGCGTCGAATACTACAACGACTCCAAGGCCACCAATGTCGACGCCACGGCCAAAGCGATTGCCTCCTTTCCGGGAAATATCCACCTGATCCTTGGTGGCAAAGATAAAAACTCCGACTACACGCAGCTCAATGCTTTGCTGCGGGCGCGGGTCAAAGCCGTTTACACCATCGGCTCGGCGGCGGAAAAGATCGAAGGGCAGATCGCCGGAGTTATCCCCATAGTCCGATCGGGTACGGTCGAGGCGGCGGTCAGCCAGGCAGCGGGCCAGGCGGTGCCCGGCGATGTGATCCTGCTGGCGCCTGCCTGCTCCAGCTTCGACCAGTTCGAAAACTACGAACACCGGGGAAGGGTCTTCAAGCAAGCGGTGATGGCCCGCCAAGTAGCAGGCGAAGGAGCAGGCGTATGGCAAAACGCGTAGGGGTCGATAAGTGGCTCTTCGGCGTGACTGTCCTGCTGACCTTCATTGGCCTGCTGATGATCTTCAGTGCCTCGGCAGTCATGGCTGAAGACCGCTATGGTTCGCCCTATAAGTTTGTCAGCCAACAGGTTGGTTGGGCGCTTCTCGGCCTGGTAACCATGACCCTGCTGATGCGCATCGATTACCGCAAATTTAACCGGCCGATCGTGGTCTTCCCCGCAGTGGCCGTCACTACGCTACTGTTGTTGGGCGTCTTTCTTCTGCGCGACTCGCATAATACCCACCGCTGGATCCGCTTTGCCGGTCTTTCCTTTCAGCCGTCAGAGATTGCCAAGCCGGTGCTGGTGCTCTTCCTCGCCTGGTTTCTGCAGGACAAGCTGCATTCCATCCGCGATTGGCGCCACACCCTCCTGCCCGCGGCCCTGCCCACCCTGGTCTTCATTCTCCTCATTGTTAAGGAGCCCGACCTGGGCACCGCCCTGGTCTGTGCCGCGGTGGCGGCGCTGATGTTTTACCTGGCCGGCGCAGAAACGAAATACTTCGGCTATGCCGTGCTCGCCGCCGCGCCGGTGCTTTATATCCTGCTTTTCCGCGTGCCCTGGCGACGGGCGCGCATGCTGGCCTTCCTGAATCCGGAGGCGGACCCGCAGGGTTCCGGCTTCCACACCATTCAGTCGCTTATTGCGGTCGGCACCGGCGGGATACGTGGGCTCGGCTTTATGGAAGGCCGGCAAAAGCTCTTCTACCTGCCCCAGCCGCACACCGACTTTATCTTTGCCAATATTGCCGAAGAGCTTGGCCTGATTGGCGCTTTGGCTATCATCGCCCTGTTCGTGGCTCTTGGCTATCGCGGCTTGCGGGCGGCCAGCCTTTCCAAAGACGTCTTCGCGCGCTTCCTGGCTTTTGGCATAACCGCGACCATCCTGATCCAGGCCTTCTTCAATATCAGCGTAGTGCTCGCCTTGGTCCCGACCAAAGGCATCACGCTGCCCTTCGTCTCTTATGGGGGCACGTCTCTGTTCATCACCCTGGCGAGCATCGGCGTACTGCTGAGCCTTACCCGGGAGATCGACTGACGGGTATGCGGGTCATGATTGCCGGCGGCGGAACCGGCGGCCACGTGATTCCCGCCCTGGCCATCGCCGGCGCAATCAAGTCAGCCTATGCAGCGGAAATCTGTTTCCTCGGTACAGCCCGGGGCATGGAAACCCGCCTGGTGCCGCAGGCCGGCTATCCCCTCGAACTCATCGATGTGGGTCAGCTTAACCGCGTCAGCCTGGCAACCCAACTCAAGACGCTGGTCGCGCTGCCTCGCGGCATCCTCTATTGCATGCGCCTCTTACGTCGCTGGCAACCTGACGTGGTGGTGGGTGTCGGTGGATACGCCTCGGGGCCGGGGATGCTGGCCGCCCTGGTCCAGAGCGTGCCGACTCTGGCCTTTGAGCCAAACGCCGTGCCTGGTCTTGCCAATCGCCTGATCGGAAAGCGCATTCGCGCAGCCGCGGTTAATTTCGCTCCCACGCTGGCCTATTTCCGCAACGCTGAGCTCACCGGAATTCCCGTGCGCGCCGAGTTCTTTGCGCTCCCTCCCCGGCCCCAGGAAAGTCTGCCCCGGTTGCTCGTTATGGGCGGAAGCCAGGGTGCGCGCGCGCTGAACCAGCGAATGCCCGAGGTTGCCAAGGCGCTATTGGATTCCGTTCCCGGCCTCACCATCCTGCACCAGGCGGGAGCCCGCCACGCCGAGACCACGGAAGCGGCGTACGCTGCCAGTGGAGCAGCCCCAGACCGCTGGAAGGTACAAGCCTTTCTTGAGGACATGCCAACGCAGTTTGCGGCCTCGGATCTAATTCTCGCCCGCAGCGGAGCCAGCACAGTTGCGGAACTTGCGGCCAGCGGCAAGCCGTCGCTGCTGGTGCCGTTTCCCCAGGCAGCCGACGATCATCAGCGAAAGAATGCGGAAGTATTGGTTGAAGGCGGGGCTGCCAAGATGTTGCTGGAGCAAGAGATGACCTGGGAGGCGTTGTTGGTGGCGTTATCCGGCCTGCTTAAGGATCGGGAGAAGCTGGGCGCGATGTCGGCCTGCGCGCGTAGCTTTGCTCACCCTCGGGCAGCGGCTAGAATCGCCGAGATGGTCGCCGGACTAGCGTCCTCATCCCACTGATTCGCTTGCGGCAAAAACAAAACGGCTGGCAAAATCGCCAGCCGTTTCTCGTGGATCGTTCTAAATCTTACCGGTGTCCACCACCACCGCCACCGTGGCCGCCACCACCGAAGCCACCACCGCCGCCATGGAAGCCGCCACCGCCACCGCCATGGAAGCCACCGCCACCGCCGAAGCTACCGCCGTGGAAGCCACCGGCCGGCGCGTGTGAAACGCCGCCGCCTGCATAGCCGGCCCCGCCGCGAGCAAAGCTGTTACCGGTGCGAGCATAGCCAACGCCACCGCGGTACCCTACACCACCGCGATACCCGGCTCCGCCGTAGTATCCACCGCGACCATAGTACCCTCCGCGACCATAGTATCCACCGCGACCCCAGTAGCCGCGATACCACGGGCCGGCGCCGATAAAGACGCCACCGACGAACCAGCTCGGGCCGTAGTAGCCGTAAGGCGCGCAAGCGTAGGGATAATAAGAATAGTAGCCCCAGCTGCAGACCGGAGACGCGTAGGGATACCCGTAGCCGTAATCTCCATAGCCTCCGTATCCCCCGTATCCAACCCCAATACCTACACCTACCTGGGCGTTAGCCGGAGTCGACATCAACGCTAGGGGAACCATCAGCGCACCGAGCAGCAGAAAATATCTTAGAGATTTCATTTTCGACCTCCGTGCCAAGGCATCATCGAGTGCGTAACCAACCGCTTTGGCGATACTTCCAGCACCCCTGGTTATCTTCGGGCGCCTACTACTTAAAACCACACCTTTTGTAAAAAGTTGCGCTTTTGCTGAGGGTGTGGCGAGCAAATTGCTTATCTTGCGATCAGCGAAAGCTATCCATCGGCCAAGCATGTTCTGCACTCGCCCGTTTTACCTTCTGGCTCACCTTTACAACATATTAGATGCACCACCTGGCAAAGGGGAAGCAGAACCGTAGGCTGTTACAGTAGGGTGGAGTGAGCCTCGCCACGCTACCTTCCCCCGCTATGTTTGCGAAAGCACAACGCGTTCATTTCATTGGTATTGGGGGCATTGGAATGAGCGGCATAGCGGAAATTCTGCTCACCCTTGGATATGCCGTCTCCGGCTCCGATCTGCGCCGTTCCAGCATTACCGACCGCCTGGGGAGCCTCGGCGCGACGGTTTTCCAAGGCCACGCAGCCGGCAATGTAGTGGGCTCCGGCGTGGTGGTAACCAGCTCCGCTGTCAACGAGCAAAATCCCGAAGTGGTGGAGGCGCGACAGCGCAAGATCCCTGTTATCCAGCGAGCGGAGATGCTGGCCGAGCTGATGCGGCTCAAATACGGTATCGCGGTGGCCGGCATGCATGGCAAGACCACGACCACGTCGATGATTGCCACCGTGTTGGCCGCTGGGGGGCTCGACCCCACCGTAGTGGTCGGTGGCAGGGTGGATGCGCTGGGTTCCAACGCCCGTCTCGGGAAGTCGCAATACCTGGTTGCCGAGGCGGATGAGAGCGACCGCTCCTTTCTCAAGCTTTCTCCCATTCTTTCCGTGGTCACCAATCTCGATCGCGAACACATGGACTGCTACCGCGACATGGAAGACGTGGAAGCCGCCTTCCTGGAATTCATGGAGCGGGTTCCGTTTTATGGCGCCTGCACGGCATGCATCGACAATCCACAGCTCGCGGCGCTGTTGCCGCGGGTGAAGCGGCGGGTATTTACCTACGGCGTGTCTCCGCATGCCGATTACGTGCTGCGCATGCTTCCCCCGGCGGAGGACGTGCGATCCCGCTTCGAGGTGGCTGCCGGCGGCCTGGTGCTCGGCCCTTTTGCCTTGAATGTGCCTGGCCGGCATAACGTGCTGAATGCAACCGCAGCGGTAGCCATTGGTACCCAGCTCGACGTCTCCTGTGAACATATCGCGCATGCGCTGCGGGCTTTCCGCGGAGTGGATCGCCGTTTTCAGTTGAAGGGTTGCGTTCGTGGGGTGACGGTCGTCGATGATTATGGCCATCACCCCACCGAGATCCGGGCGACGCTGAGTGCAGCCCGGGAGTCTGGTTTTCGCCGGGTGCACGTGATCTTTCAACCGCATCGCTACAGCCGCACACGCGACCTGATGGCGGAGTTCGCCACTGCTTTCGACGAGGCCGATACGGTGCAGGTCCTAGATATCTACGCCGCCAGCGAAGAGCCCATTGCCGGAGTGGATGCCCCGGCGTTGGTCCATGCCGTGGGCCGTAAGGAGGTCCAGTATGCGGCCTCCTTCGAAGAGGCGGTTAGCCGTACCGTCGCTCAGGCCGCAGACGGCGATGTCATTGTCACTCTGGGCGCGGGCAGCGTGTCGCAGGCGGCCGCAATGGTGCTCGATGCCCTCGGCTCAGTGCCGGCGCAATCGTAGGCCCAAAACCCTAGTTTAGTCGGCCGGGCCACTGGTTCCCTCACAAAGGACGGGTGCCCCACATCTCGCTCGTTTTTCGCGAGATGTGGGATACCACTGCTCTTTCCCTCTGACTCTCGATGCACCCGACCCACCCGGCGGTCAACCTTGGTGGTATCCCGCATCTCGCGAAAAACGAGCGAGATGTGGGGCCCACCCGTCCTTTGTGAGGGAACCAGCGAATAAGATTGAGTTCGTAGGCGGTTTCTCACACAGACGCTTTTGCCGCTACGCTTTTCTCTTTTCTGGGGCGGTAGTTTGCTAGCTTTGGTTCGCCGCTTGCCGACCTGGCTTTGAAACACTTTAGTCCTTGGGAGTTCTCTTCTCCAGCACATCTCGGCCGTCACAGTCCCGCATACCAGTCGTAGCCGAGCTTGGTCCAGTAATCGTCCGGCTGCTGATCGGTGTAGGCGATGAGCCCGATACGTTTGATCTGCTTGTAACCATACTTCATGGGCGCGTGCAGCCGCAGCGGAGCACCATGATATTGTGTCAGCGGGCTACCGCTCATTTCAGTGACCAGCAGCATCTGGGGATGCAAGCAGACCTTCATATCGTAACCGACATAGTAGTCGCCGTTGGGCGTCTCCATGTACACGTAGCGGGGTAGCCTTCCATCGGGCCGTTTCTCAGGCGGGTAAGCCGCGATCAGGTCGGCCAACCGCACCCCACCCCAATGCACGATCTGGCTCCATCCTTCGATGCACTTGAATTGCGTGACCAGCTCATGTTTTGGGAGCTTCAGAATATCGTCCATGGTCAGCAGAAGACCGGGCGTGCCAGGAGCAAGCGTGGAGCGGCTTTCTCCTGCCTCCTCCAGCCCGCGCGGCATGCGGCCCGTACGTTCCTGGCGTACTTTTTCAACGGCAACCATCGATGCCGGCGCCATCTTCTCCGCCGTGTCGGCGCTGGGAGCCACCTTGGTGTCGTGGCCCTGGTCTTCGTTAGTCTTCACATCCGCATAGCGATACTCCCAGGCCGTCACATCCGCGGAGTATTGTGGATAGCTTTTCGCATTCGCCACTCCGGTTAACTGCAGACGCCAGCTCTCCGGAACCAAAGCTTGCTTCAAACCGTAGACGCCGTTGACGCGCAGATCCTCAGCGCGCTTGAGGGGGTAGGTCGGCGCCAGTGCCCGGTCATCGAACACCGCGCGCGCCAGCTTGGCATTGACCTGGAAGGCCCTGCGCAAGGGCTTCGGCTGCATGCTCAGGCGCTCGCTGTGATCGATCCATTGATAGAAGCCCCAGCCTGCGGCTGCTCCCACCGCGGCGATGGCGAAGCTGCGCCGGGTGTGTTTGCGGCTTTCCCGCAATACCGCGGCGTCGGCCGCCTCTTGCTCCGCCGCCAAGTCCACCGGCTTATCGTCGAGATCGCTCATCCCCAGCTCTTTCTCTCCGCTTCCAAAGATGGCTCCTGCACTGGCTTCACTTCCAATCCGCTGACCATGCTGCGGAAATTATTCCAGCCCGCCAGCACCACTTGGGTCACGTGAATCAGGAAGAATCCGCAGAAACCCATGGTGAGCAGGAAGTGCTCCCAGCGCGCCATCTCATAGCCACCCAGCAAAGTCGTCACCCAATGCGCTTGGGTTGGTTTGTAGATAGCCAGGCCGGTAATGAGACTCCCAGCGCCCATCAGAATGACAGAGGTGTAAGCAATTTTTTGTGCGCCGTTGTACTTGGTCTGGGGTGGAAGGTATTTGGTCAGGTGGAGGTCCTTGAGCGTGACCTGAATAGCTTCTATCAGGCTTTTCCTGTCGGGCACCACGAAACGCCATTCACCGGAGAAGATCACGAACAGCACATAAAGAATCCCATTGATGGCGAAGAGCCACATAAAGAAGAAGTGATAGCCCAGCCCCTCGGTCACATGGTAGGGAGCATTCATCGCCTTCCAGAACCACGGTGGAAAAAAGCGGATCAGGGTGAACGGGCCCACGCCGATCCGGTAGACCGCATGAGGATGTTTGTAGGCGTTGTCCGAGTCGTTCCAATAAATCAGCAAGCCACTCCAGATCATGGTGAAAAGCACGGGAAAATTGATCCAGTGCATCCAGCGGATGGCTAGAGGATGCTTTTTATCCAGGCGAATCCTGGGGGAAACCGGCTCCCTCTTTATTTCTTGCACAACGATAGGGGCGGCAGACGGCGCAGTTTCCAGCGGGACAGGCGCCTTCTCCGCCAACGTCACCGGCTCGCTTTGCGGCCCTGCACTTACTTCAGGGGGAATCGCCGAGCTGGCTTTTTCGTCTTCCACAGACGGCTGGCCTTCAGAAGGCATCGGGCCGCTGTTATTTTCGCGTTCGTCCATGATCATCCACGCAATATGACAGCATCTTGCCTGCAAAGGTTACGCAGCAACGCGAGTTTTTCGGCCGACGCGTCTTTCCTGTCGCCAGCGGGCGAGGGAAGTATACCTTCTGTAGAATCAGAGGCGATGCCCAATGCGAAACAACAGTCCGGGCTGATTCGATCCATATGGACGCTAGCGGTCATATCCATGATCGCTCTGGTGCTGGTCCTGTCGATTGCCATCACCTCTGGCCCAGGCCACAGCTTCGACCAAATTGCGCTGGCCTTGCCGATCTTTTTTGTCTTTTTGTTTTTGGCAACGCCGGTCGGCGACTGGCTCGAAGTTGAAGACTTCTTTACCCAACCCAAGCCGCGGCTCTCTACCTCTCTCACCCGCGCGCCTCCAGCCTAGCTTGCCTTCCAGTCCTCCCATCAGGCCGACCCTCTTCTGAAGTCTCGGCTTGTTATTGCGTGGCGCAAGCAACTGGTAAATCCAGGAAGGAAGCGTGTCTCTTGTCCCAAGAAGATGCTGAGAAAACCTCCGTAGTCACCACCGAAGAAAAGGCCGGAGTAGGCCGGCACGGTAAACGATTCCTTGAATTTTTGGGGAAGGTGCGGCAGGAAATGAAGCTGGTACATTGTCCTGATTGGCCAGAGGTTCGCTCGACGACCCTGGTCGTCATCGCCTTTGTATTTTTGTTTGCATTCTACTTACGCGCCCTGGACTGGATTTTTTCTCCCTTAGATCGTTGGTTATTTAACCATTAGCACCTTATTTTTTTAGGAGCCATCCTCTGTTTGGATGGCTCCTTCCTCTCACTGCCCCCGTCCTAAGGTTTTTTGGCTGCTGCGGCCTTCTCTGCGTTCTCCACAGCCTTCCGGAACGCCGCCACTGCGGGAACTGAATGAGGGCTGAGGCCATCCATAGCCACATACCTCCACGCAGGAGGCGCCTCGAGCGGCTTTTCGTCGCCGCCTTTGTAGACAACAAATGAATCGCCCGCCTGTCCGATCTCCATTTGGGGACTTGGAGATGGCAGCCCCGATCCCATGCCAGGTCCACCCGACATACCGGGTTGGGGACCGTGTTGACCTCCCATGGAAACTCCATTGTCAGCAGGTGTGATGGCACCCATCCGGTCGTTTTGCCGGGCGTCGGGGATCGTCTCATTCGTCATGCGCCCGTTCCCCCTGCGTACTACGATGATCAAGTCCGCCATTTGCTTCGACACGACAGGCTCAAACCTGCCCCAGCTCAGCAGCGCCGCCTCGACATCCTTTTGCGCATCTTCATTGGCCCGCGGATCATCGATCGAAATGCCGGCACGGGGGTCGATGATGACGGCTACGGTTTTAGCGCTCAGAACATAGGGGGGCAGGACATTTTTTTTGTCCTTGGCGAATCCTGCGGTCACCAGCAGAATCATCGCAAACAAAGCGGACGCGCGCTTAAACATTTCCGCCTCCTTGGCACACGACGGGATTAGCATACGCCGATTCAGCCGCTTCGGACCAACCCGCGAAATGTGCAGAGAAAATCACCTGGAGTGAATCGCCTGCAAGCGGAACGAGTAGCCGAAGCCGATCGAGTGATCGGCCGCTGCCGCTGAAAGGCCGAAGTTCCAGTGAAAATCGAGCTGCTGATGCGGCGAAAGCTTATAGGCTGTGCCGAAATCGATCACATTTTGCGGCCCTCCGCGCTGCGGAAAGGAGCTGGAGTACTCCACGTAAGCGTCCCAGGGCTGCGTAAGCTGCCGGTCAAAATACACACTGGCCTGGCCGGTCAAATTTCGCCGCGTTCCCTCGGTCGGCCACATCAGAGAGAACATGCCGGCAACCGTCCAGTTCTTCTTAAGCGAACGTGACCAGGGCAGTTGAACCGTCGGATCATAGCCGTGGCTTGAAATTGCCTGGGCTCCCGTGGGAAAGCTGACCGAGGGGATCACGGAGACATCGAATCCGCCGCGGGTTGGTCCAAGCTGCTGTTTGAAACCCAGACTTAGATCGCCGAATCCGCTGGCGAAACCGGATGAAGTGTCGTCATTCTGAAAGTAGTCCGGAACCCCAAAACGAAGCTCGGTCTTGTTGGCGATGCCAAAGCGCACCGAGGTCTCGGGGAAATCGAAGCCCCGCTGACCCCCGTTACCGGTCTCCTGGAAGCCATTCTCAAACTGCAGGCTTCCACAAGGGACGACAATACTCGAGCTGGTGATCTGCGGCCGATCGGTGGCGATCGGGCTTTGCGCGTTGGCGCCGCAAGCCTGAGCCCTCGCCCGGGGTGCCAGGCCTCCCACCATGGCGAGAAGCGACAGTAGACACGCGGAGTGTGCGGGCCCAAACCTGGTCTTGATCATAACCGGCGCCTGAACGACCATGCCTCAACGGAGTCTACAGTTGGCAAGAGGTTTGTTACACCATGGAGAAAAGAGAGACGGCAGGCGACGATCGTGCGGAAGGGACATTTCAGCGGGAGTCGGTGTGGGACTCCTCCCTGAGCTTTTACGAACCGCTCGCAGAGCATTATCACCTGATCTTCGACGACTGGGATAAGGCGATCGAGCGGCAAGCCAGGATTCTGAATCCGCTTCTTACGGCGCAAGGTTGCGGCCATCCATTGAAAATCTTGGACTGCGCCTGTGGGATCGGAACCCAGGCGCTCGGGTTCGCCGGCTTTGGCCATCGTGTCGTCGCCTCTGACTTGAGTCAAGCGGCGGTGAACCGGGCAAGTCGCGAGGCTGAGAGGCGCGGGCTGGAGATCTCGTTCCACGTCTCGGATATGACCTCGCTGAAGGAGATTGCAGATCGTGACTTCGACGTCGTGGCCGCGCTGGATAATGCTTTCCCCCATCTCACGTCCGGCCAGCTCGTCTGCGCAATAGAAGCTGTAGCTTCAAAGCTAAAGTCAAATGGACTCTTCATCGCGAGCGTCCGGGATTACGACACGCTCATCCTGCAGAGACCAACCATGCAGCAACCAGTGTTCTACGGCGCCGAGGGAGAACGCCGAATCGTTCATCAGGTCTGGGACTGGATCGATGAAGCGAGGTATACCTTGCATCTGTTCATCACCACCCAGTCTGATCGGGCATGGACGACTCGTCACTTTGTTTCGGAGTATCGCGCTTTACAGCGCGGTGAATTCTCCAAGGTGCTGCAATCGACCGGTTTCCAGGATGTACGATGGCTCATGCCCACCGAGAGCGGTTTCTATCAACCGCTCGTTCTGGCTAAATGGCCATAATCGACGCCGCCCCGCGTAAGGGAGCTCACCTTTATACTCATAAAGGCAGTTAACGAATACCTCTGGTAAGCCTACATATGTCAAAACGTGAATTTCAGACCGAAGTCAATCAGCTGCTGCAGCTGATCGTTCATTCCCTCTACTCGCATCCTGAGATTTTCCTGCGCGAGCTCATCTCCAACTCCTCGGATGCGCTCGATAAGCTCCGTCACCTGACCCTCACCGACGAGGCCTATAAATCCATTCCCTTCGAGCCCCGCATCGATCTTGAGCTTGACGAGGAGAAGCAAACCCTCTCCATCGCCGACACCGGCATCGGCATGAACGAGGAAGACCTGGTCGAGCACCTTGGCACCATCGCCCGCTCCGGCACCAAAACCTTTCTCGCCCAGCTCTCCGGGGACGCCAAAAAGGACTCCAATCTCATCGGCCAGTTTGGCGTCGGCTTCTACAGCGCCTTCATGGTCGCCGATCGCGTCGAGGTAGTCTCCCGCAAGGCCGGCGAGGATAAAGCGTGGCGCTGGACCAGCGACGGCAAGAGCGGCTTTGAGGTAGAGCCGGCAGAGCGAGCCACGGCCGGCACCACGGTACTGCTTCACCTCAACGAAGAAGGCAAGCAGTATGCCAATAGCTGGCGTCTGCAGGAGATCGTGAAGAAATACTCCAACCACATCGCCTTTCCCATCTTCCTTACCTACGACAAGAGCGAATGGAACGAGGCCGAGAAGAAGTCAATCAAGAAGAGGACGACCGAGCAGGTCAATGCCGCCAGCGCACTCTGGCGCCGTCCGAAAAGCGAACTCAAGGATGAGGATTACAAGGAGCTTTACAAATCGCTTACCGGCGATTGGGAGGATCCTCTCTTCTGGTTCCACACCAAGGCAGAAGGGAGCATGGAATACACCACGCTCTTCTACATTCCTTCCAAAGCTCCGCTCGATCTCTACCAGGCCGAATACAAGACGGGCGTAAAGCTCTATGTGAAGCGCGTATTCATCATGGACGACGCCAAGGAGCTTCTGCCCCAGTACCTGCGCTTTGTCCGCGGCATCATCGACAGCGAAGATCTTCCCCTGAACGTCAGCCGCGAAATCCTGCAGCAGAATCGGGTGCTCACCAGCATCCGCACCGCCAGCGTGAAGAAGATTCTGTCTGAGCTAAAGAATATTTCGGCCAACCAACCCGAACAGTATCTGAAGTTCATCGCCGAGTACAACCGTCCTCTTAAGGAGGGTCTGTACGGCGACTACGCCAACCGTGAGACGCTGCTCGATCTTGTCCGCTTCAAGTCCACCAAGGTGCAGGGCCTTACCAGCCTCGCGGACGTCAAGTCCCGTATGAAGGATGGGCAGAAGAGCATCTATTACCTCACCGGAGGCAGCGAATCCCTGCTCCGCACCTCGCCTCTTCTGGAGATCTATAAGAAGAAGGATCTCGAAGTACTGATTCTTGACGATGACTTCGACGAGATCGTCTTCTCGGGCATCGAGAAGTATGGGGAAATCGATCTCAAGGCGGTCAACAAAGCCTCCACCAGTGAAGACTTGAAAGATGAGGCTGAGCCCGACAAGGCTGAATCGCTCAAGCCGCTGCTGGACAAGCTAAAGGCAACGCTGGGAGATCGCGTGAAAGATGTGCGCGCCTCGGTGCGGCTGGCGGATAGCCCTTCCTGCATCGTCTCCGACGAAGCGGAGCCCTCCATGCAGATGCAGCAGATGCTGCGCGCCATGGGGCAGAAGAATGTTCCTGCGCTCAAGCCGACGTTGGAGATCAATCCCGATCACGAGATCATCAGAAAGCTGCTGACCCGGCCCGATGACGCCACACGAGAGGATGCGGCGTGGTTGCTCTTCGATCAGGCGCTGCTGATGGAAGGCGTACCGCTCGAAGACCCGGCCGTCTTCGTGCAACGCCTCAACCGCGTCCTCAACCTATCCATTTAAATTCCATTCGGGTGGCTGCGCGCAGAACGCAGCCACCTGCAGGTTATGGAACCGTGACGACTACTTTTCCCACCTGCGCGTTCGACTCCAGATACCGGTACGCATCGACTGTCTGGGCAAAGGGAAAGGTCTTCGCGATCCTGGGACGAAAACGCCCATCCGCTAATCGGTCATAGACGTATTTCTTCGCCAGGGCCAACTTTTCCGGGACGCGGGTGATGGCCATCAAGGTATAGCCGCGCAGGGAGAGGCTGTTGTTGAGCGCCGTAAGCAGAGGAAACGGAGTGGGCTGACCGGAGAGCGCTCCATAGAGAAGAATAATGCCTCCGGGTTGTGCAGCCTCGGTCAATTTCTCTACAAATGGCCCGGCTACCGGATCGAAGGTTACGCGAGCGCCTTTTCCCTGGGTAATTTCGGCAACCCTGGAAACATAGTCCTCTTCGTCGGTTGCGATCACGTAGTCAGCGCCCAGTTTCGTCAATTGTTCTTTCTTGTCGCCGGTGCGCGTGGTTGCGATGGAGATGCCGCCCTCGGCCTTCACAATCTCAATGGCCGCAAGGCCAACGCTGCTTGAGGCGGCGGGGATCACCACGAAATCGCCTTTCCTAACCGCAGCGATGGGGACCAGAGCGCCGTAGGCAGTAACATACTGCATCCAGATGGCAGCGCCTTCGGCCGGAGATAGATTCGCCGGATACTCGGCAATCGCTGCAACCGGCGCCAAAGCCGTTTCGCCCACCATGCTGTATTCGTTGAGCGTGAATGCCGGAATGGTCGAGACCTGCTTGCCAATCCAGCGCTTGTCGACATCGGGGCCCACGGCCTCCACCTTGCCGGCCGCTTCGTAGCCAAGTCCCGCAGGCAGTTTTGGAGGATAGACATAGCGTCCGTGGTAGAACATTGACTCGGCACGATTCAGCCCAATTGCCTGCACCCTCAATCGAACCTCGCCATTTCCGAGCTCCTGAAGTGGCACCTCTTCGAATTTCAGTACTTCCGGACCGCCTGTTTCATGAAAGCGAATTACCTTCGGCATTTGCTCCACCTGTAAAGATTTGGATGGATGCGGACTATGGAAAGATTCCATTGTCCAGAAAGAGGGCCTTAGTGTCTGCATGAAACTCCACTTAAGAGCTCAGTCCCGCTGGGGTCTACTTCTGGTTCCCTCGCAAATGACGGGTGCCCCATATCTCGCGAAAAACCAGCGAGATATGGCCCACCCGTCATTTGTGAGGGAACCAGGGACCTATTTTAAGCCGCGGTTCTCACGCAGACGCTTTAACCCGGAGATCAACGGGCTACACTCTTGGTTATGGATCGCCAAAATATCCCTGGAACCAGTCCCTATGAGCCCATCATTGGTTTTTCACGCGCCGTTCGCATCGGCAAGGTTGTCCATGTGTCCGGCACCGGCCCGGTGGGTGCCGATGATCTTTCCCCCGCGGAGCAAACGCGCGTTGTATTAAAAATTATTGAATCCGCGCTCCTACAGGCAGGAGCGAAGTTCGAGCATGTGTACCGCACGCGCATGTTCATTGCCCACCAGGAAGATTGGGAAGATATCGGCCGCGCCCACGGCGAAGTGTTCGGTGAGATCCGCCCGGCAGCGACAATGGTCGTCGCCTCATTGCTCAATCCCAGCTGGCGCGTCGAAATCGAAGCGGAAGCAATGCTTCCGTAGGTTACATCGTCATTGTTGCGATAGGAAACACACGCCACACATGCTTGACACAGCCTTGTCCTCTCGTTATGCTGAGGCGCACCGCTCAAGCACTTTATCCTCTAGCACTTTGGCCTGTGGTCAAATATTGGGGGATGGACCAATCGATGGCGATAGGCCGCATCGTATCCCACTACGAGATCATCGAAGAGATCGGTCGTGGGGGCATGGGAATCGTCTACAAGGGACGAGACCGGCTGCTCAATCGCGACGTCGCGCTCAAAGCTTTACCCATCACCAAATCCTCCGAAGGCGCCCCAGAGCACAGTATTTCGCGCCAGAGGTTCCAGCGTGAGGCGCAATCGGCCTCCGCCCTCAATCACCCCAACATCGTCACCATTTACGATCTGCTGTCGGAGCCGGGCAGCGATTTCATCGTGATGGAGTACGTCGAAGGCAAGCCGTTGTCGCAACTCATCCCGCCCTACGGTCTTCCTATAGGTCAGGCCTTGCGCTACGGCCTGCAAATTGCGGATGCAGTCGGAAGCGCGCATGCCGCCGGCATCGTCCACCGCGATCTGAAGCCGGCAAACGTTATGATTTCCCGGCATGACCAAGTCAAGATTGTGGATTTCGGGCTGGCCAAGCACGGCCCTGATTCCACTGAATTCCTGGCCACACAGACTGAACTCACAAGTCCGGGTGCTTTCCTGGGGACGCTCTGTTACGCCGCCCCTGAGCAGCACCAAAGCAGTGTCGCGGATCACCGGTCAGACATCTTCGCCCTCGGCGTGATCCTTTTTAAAATGTTCACTGGAGAACTGCCATTCACGGGAAACAACCCGATGGAGCTGATGCAGGCAATCCACCGCTGTGAACCAAGACTGGTCCGCACATTGCGCCCTGCCCTGCCTCCGATACTTGATCCACTGATCGCCCGAGCCATGCAGCGGGACCCTTCGCACCGCTATCCGACTATGGCCGCGCTGGCAACGGATTTGAAGCAGGCAGCGGAGGCTGGTGAGGCGGCTATCCAGAACGTCATCCAAATTCATCCGCCAGCGCCTGAAGCCCCAGCGCCCACCGCGGCCGCTACCCGGTCGGCATCTGCGTCCGGAAGCTTCCCCCAACCTCCCAGTGCCGGGCGGGAGAAAATCTCCATCGCCGTCATGCCATTCCGCAGCCTGTCTTCCGACGAGGAAGATGGTTACATGGCCATGGGGATAGGGTCCGAGATCAACAGCGCACTTTCTCGCGTGCCCGGTGTAAGGGTGGCCTCGCACCTGGCTACCTATCGCTACAAAGATGATCAGAAACCCGACCTGGCCAACATCGCGGCGGAATTGAACATTCGCTACATCATGACCGGGAGCCTGCGCCGGGGAGGAAACCGCATCCGCGTGATCGTGGAGTTGGCCGATGCGCAGGCCAGCTCGGTTCTGTGGTCCCGCACTTACGACCGCAACCTCGAAGATCTCTTCGCCGTTCAGGAGGAGATTGCCACCGCGATCGTACGCGCGAGCGGCGGGGAACTCATACGCGCCGGTTCGGAGCGTGCCAATAAGGCCTCTCCGGAGGAGTTGGATGCGTGGGGCCTGGTGCGCAAGGCATACCACTTTTGGAATTACAGCTTTCGCCCGGCCGGCATTGCCGACTCCCTTAACCTGCTGCGCCGCGCCGTCGAGCTGGACCCGGATTACGCCAACGCGCACGCATTCCTGGGGCTTTATCTGGTGGAAAGAGTAGTTCTCATCTTGAGCGAGCATCCGGAGCAGGATCGGGCGGAGGCCCAGGCAGCGGTCGATCGCGCTTTCGAACTGGCGCCGAACGATACCGAAGTTCTGGAGAACGCCGGACTAGTCTGGTGCCACTGCGGTAACTGGGACCAAGCGGTGCAAGCTCTGCGGCGTGCCGTTGTCATTTCGCCCTTCAACCTGGTGGCCTGGGGTTACCTGGGATTTGTGCTGGGCTCCGGCGGGCAGGCGACCAAAGAAGCCCTCGAGGGCGATCGCATCCTGACTAAGCTGATCGTCGACACTCCCGAGCATCCGTCGGTTCCTTACTGGTATTTTTTCAAGGCCATCACCTGCACTCGCCTGGGCAGTTTCGAAGAGGCCGTCACCTGCGCTTTCAAGTGCGTGGAAATGCATCCTCACTTCTACATGGCCCGATACATTCTGGCCAACGCCCTTGGCCATGTTGGCCGATACGAAGAAGCCCGGACAGAAATGGCAACCACCCTGACCATCAACCCCTATATCAGCGAGGCTCTGCTGGCGCGGGAGTGGGAAGTTATCACGCGCGATCGCGAGATGACAGAAGTACAGCTCGCCGGGCTGCGTAAAGCGGGTATCTACCCCCCAGTGTCAACAGGAGTTGAAAAATGAATGGCTTCCGAAAATCGGAGTTCCGGGTTGTGGCCAGTGGGCTGGAGTATCCCGAGGGTCCGGTCTATCACTCCGACGGCGGGGTGTTGCTGGTAGAGATCCACAAAGGCACCTTCACTCGCGTGAACCCTGATGGCACCACACAGATCATAGCCAACCTGGGAGGCGGTCCTAACGGAGCCGCAGTCGGGCCGGATGGAGCCTTCTACATTTGCAATGATGGCGGCCAAGCCTGGATCCAGATCCCGGCGACGCCCACCACCCTTCCGGTTTTGGTGCCTGTCGGACAGCCGCCGAACTATACCACCGGCCTCATCCAGCGAGTCAGCGGCAACACCTTTACCACGCTGTATTCCCAATACAATGGCAACCGGCTGTGCAGCCCCGACGATCTTGTTTTTGACGCCACTGGGAATTTCTGGTTCACCGATTGGGGCAAGCAGAGAGCCACCGACCGCGACATCACCGCTGTTTATTATGCCCAGCCCGACGGAAGCAAGATTGTGCAGGCCATTCCCCAGCGTTCGGCCCCTAATGGAATTGTGCTTTCTCCCGATGACAGCCGGCTCTATGTCGCGGAAACCTACGCGCGCTGGATCCTGTATTGGGAGCTATCCGCTCCGGGAGTCATCAAGCCTAACCCAAACACGCTCGACGGCTCCTATCTTCTGACGGCGGAGATCCCGGGCCAGGGAACGCTTGACTCCATGGCCGTAGATGAAGAAGGCAACCTGTACGCTGCCACTATGTTGCCGCAGGGCCCGAACCCGGCGATTCCGGGCGGCATCACGGTGATTTCCCCAAAGGGAAAGATTTTAGATTTTATCGAGCTCATGGTCGAAGGAAAGCCGGAGCCGTTGCCCTCCAATCTGTGTTTCGGTGGACCCGATCGGCGAACCGCCTTCATCACCCTTGCGGGGACCGGAAGATTGGTGGCTTGTGAAATGAAGATTCCCGGCAAGCCTTTGCATTTCGCTAGCTAAAGCGGTTCTTGCAAGGTGGTGCATCGCGGCCACCTGGATATCAACACCGAGGCAGGTATGGAAATGCACTGGCTGGCTGCGTGGTGGCGGGAAAAGTTCCTGCCCAGGGTCTTGCCCATCCTCCGGCATCCATGGCATTCGCTCGTCTCTCTACTGGCCGCGATTGGCGATTGGACATTGTCGTTGCTACGTTTTCTTGCTCCAGCGCCGCCCTGGCTCTGGCGGCAAATGCGGCGCGTCGCGAACATCTCCCTATGGGGGCTGTTCAAAGGCCTGGCATTCGCCCTGCTGGGGCTGTGCGTGTTGGGCGTTGTGCTCACCATCTATCTCATCAACTATCCCACCACCAAGGTGCCGGATTTTCAACCCGTCGACCAACACGTTTATCTCAGCCAGGGATGGGGCTGGACCGGCGGCGTGAACCAGCCTCTGCGCCAGCTTTTCTACTACACGCCCCAAGGCGCGGGAGTGAAAGATCTGCGCTACTCCTGGTTCGTCAATCTGGAGGTCCCCTGGGGGAAGACGAAGTTCGCAGATCCCCAGCGCATGAGCGCTTATGGCTTCCTGGTTGATAGCATTCCCACCCCGCTGAATCCTGACCGGCTGCCGGTTGGATTCACCTCCCACTACGATCTCCGATTTGGCGAGAACGTGCTCGATCTCACCTGCGCCGCCTGCCATACCGGCGAGTTGACCGTCAACAAAAACGGCAAACGCTACGGCCTGCGCATCGATGGCGGACCCGCCATGCACGCCTTCACCGCCATGCACATCGGCGATTTCGCTCCCGAGCTGCTGGGTTCGCTCATGGCCACCTATCTCAACCCCTTCAAGTTCGCCCGTTTTGCCCGGTCCGTGCTGGGACCGGCGTATCCACAAGCCCGCTGGAAACTGCATCATGATCTCGGAACCGTGATTGGAGAACTGTTACAGCAGTCCTGGAACGACACCCATCGCAACTTGTACCCCACCGAAGAAGGCCCGGGCAGAATTGATGCGTTGGGACGGATCGGCAACACCGTATTCGGCGACGAACTGAGCAGTGTCAATTACAAATTGGGCAACGCGCCGGTGCGATATCCGCCACTGTGGGATATCTGGAAATTTGATTACGTGCAGTACAACGCCTCCGTCCGCCAACCCATGACGCGCAATGTCAGCGAGTCTCTGGGCACAGGCGCCACCGCCTCGCTGCTCACCCCCTACGGCACTCCTATCCCGGTAAAGGATCGCTTCGATTCCTCCGTCATGATGAACAACTTGAACGAGCTGGAGATGGCGTTGTGGAGCCTGGAGCCGCCCAAGTGGAACGAAGACTGCATGGGAAAAATCGATTGGGCCCGGGCCAAACGAGGGCAGGCTCTGTTCGCGGGCTCTTGCCAGCACTGTCACGGCCCGTTCCCGGCCAGCGATCCCATCAAGGAGTGGTTCGCCTACCTGAAGACGACGCAAAATAAGTGCAAGGTTTTGAATAGCTGGCAGACGTTCTTGAATCAGGTTTATGCGCCGTCCAACAAGAATGAGGACGAGGGCAGCTCTAACACTCCCGCTCCTACGCCTGCTCCCGGAAACCTCGGCATTGTGCTTTCCCCACAGGAAACTCTGGAAGCATCCATGCACCACGAAGATGTGACCAACTTCGGCGTGGTCGAGCGCCTCTCATCGGCAGCTACGGCGGTTCCGGCAACAGTTGCGAATCCTGGCGCCCAGCCGCAACGGGAAACGCGGCAGCCTGCGGGATCGTGCAAGGTTTCCGCCATCGGGGGTGCTCCGCAAGTCGGAGACGCCGACCTCCCGTTGTGGGTCATGCATCCCTTGCCGGTTGAGGACGTGGGAACCGACCCCACGGCAGCCGTAAACTTCGTCACCAAGAAAATTGATTTGACCAAACTCGGACTTGTGCCCGCTGGTGTCGAGGCGCACCTGCGTCAATTGATGCGGCAAGACCTGAAGGCCGAGATCGATGCCTACATAAAGGATATTTTTCGCTTGACTGGTAGGGACATGAAGACAGTGCCCATGATCGATACATGGACGCCGGCACAGACCGCGGCTTTCCAACAGGCTGCGCTCGACATTGCCGGCCGCGCCGCTACGCTGCCCGATGCCGAGAAGATCACCAAAAACGAACAGGACGCAGGCGATCTGGTGAATGACATTGCCCAGTTGAAGGATGCGCTTTCCACCGGATCCTCCAATATCGACAATGTTGTCGATTCTCTTGATCTGGGCGGGGTCAACACCGGCGAGGGTCTGAGCCTGATCGTAGTCCGCGCGCGCCAGCGTTTCTACGCTGAACGGCGCTACCAGGACGCGGAGCGCAACGATCTAAACGGATTCGGGCAGCGCGATATTCCGCGGGCGCTGGCGCAGTACAAACCTCGTCCCCTGGCCGGGATCTGGGCCGCGGGTCCATTCCTGCATAACGGGTCGGTGCCCACCATCTACCAGTTGTTGTTGCCCGCGGACCAGCGCGATAAGAAATTCTTCGTGGGCACGCGCGATTTCGACCCTGTCAACCTGGGCTTGAGCACCCAGCCGCCGCTCAAGGGTGGCTTCTGGCTCGATACATCCATCACCGGAAATTCCAACATGGGACACGAATTCCGCAACGGCTATATCCAAGGGGGGAGCCAACCACAGTATGGCGTGATCGGGCCGGAATGGAGCGAGGAAGACCGCCGCGACATTATTGAGTACCTCAAGATACATCGCGACCACCATACGGTGGACCCTACAAAAGATATGGATGGTTATTTGAGAGAAGGTCTCGATACCAGTAACGTCTGCCAATGAGGAGGCCTGCTTGAGCACAAGAGGCAAACGCGCTGTCCTGGGCTTTGCAGTGATCGTGGTGGTGATCGTGGCCCTGGGTTTCTACCTGTTCCGCAGTGGTCGGCCGGAGCGAATGGGTGAATATACTTCTCCCGATGAGCAATACCTGACATCTCAGATCGTGGCTTCCGCGCTGACCATGGTCAATATGAGCCAAAAATACTCGACCGCGCACCCGCTGCCCGGATACCCGCCCAAGGTCGCGGCTTCCAAGAGCGGAGGTGAAGCGCCCTACCGCCGCGACGTCCATTCCAAAACTCATGGATGCCTAAAGGCAACCTTTACTGTGCTCGACAATCTGGATTCGCGGCTGCGATTCGGTCTGTTCGCGAATCCCGCGCACTACGAATCCTGGATCAGGTTCTCCAGCGGCAAGGAATATCCGCAGGCCGACTCAGTCCCTGACGCCCGGGGGATGGCCATCAAGGTCATGGGCGTGCCCGGCAGGAAATTGCTGCAGGATGACGGACTGCCGCCGGCCGGCACGCAGGACTTTGCCCTGATGAATGCCACGCAATTTTTCATCCGCAACATAACGGAATATGCCGAGTTCACGAAATACTTGGGCAGTGGTCTCGGCGCGCGTGCCAACTATGGCTATTTCCTGGGTGGCTTCAGTCCGGATGTGCGCAAATGGCATCTGCGCGAAATGATGTTGGCGAAAGAGACGTTGAAACCCGCTCCCGACAGCCTGCTGAACACCCAGTTCTATAGTGTGAGCGCGTACAAGCTCGGTCCCCAGGAGAATGTGAAGTACAGCGCCAGACCATGCAAGGAATCGCCCGCGGCTGACGTGAACCGCAGTAATCCCAACTTTCTGCGCCAGGAAATGGTGAAGCGTCTTTCCGCTGGTAGCGCTTGTTTTGACTTCATGGTGCAACTACAAGTTCCGGGAAGGGACATGCCGGTTGAAGATACGACGGTGGAGTGGTCGGAAGAGGATTCTCCCTTCATCCCCGTCGCTCGTCTTGATATCCCCTCGCAGCAGTTTGAGACCAACAATGATCTTTGCGAGGGCCTTGCGTTCAATCCCTGGCATTCACTCCCGGAGCACAGGCCCATTGGTGTAATGAACAGAATCCGCAAGGCAGTATACCTGGAAGTTTCCCGTTACCGGCGTCAAAGCAATGGTGTCCCGCTGTGCGAGCCGAAGGACTGGGCGAGTGTGGATCCTGCTAGTTGCGAGTCTGCGCCAGCGCCCGTGGAGCCAGTCAAGACGCAAGCAACCGTCGCGAAGCCACCCCCAAGTTAGAAGTGTGTTCTTCACCACGGCTACGGAAAAACTCAGTGCATGTGCGAACGAAGGGCACGGCTTCAGTCGTGTTTAAAACTCCCACCAAGGCCGTCATCCTGAGCGAAGCGCCTCGCAGATCTATGGCTTAACAGAGGGTTTATGGCGCGCAGTCGAAGGACCCCGACGATGTTCGTCAGCAGATGCTCTTCTTAGCCTTCCAGCCGCCAAAATTATGAAAGAAATCAAAAAAATCACAGCCTCCGACCGGAGCGTAGCGAAGTGGAGAGACCTGCTGTTTCTCTTCCGGTTCACTCGCCCTCTTTAGAAGTCCCTGGGGTATGTCTCTTGGGGGCGTGCCGGACGGAATCGCCCATCATTCGCAGCGCGCAAAGACGCTGAGGTGCTGGTGGTCACGAAGGAATTCGCCGTGAATCACTGGAAACCGTACCTCAGGGGCTGAAGCCATCATCATTCCTCCCCAGAGTGGCACGGCTGGAGCCGTGCCCTTCGTAGAGAGTCTTTCGGGCCTTGCGGGGGCCCCGGCACACCTGTCAGATTGGCGTAATTTTCATAGCGCGGGACCATACCGTCTCCGCAACCTGCAGAACCTGGCCGGCACCTAAAGGAAAGAGCTGGGATTGCCGATATGAGCTGTAAGTCGCACGTTTGCACGCCAGAGTTGTCAGAATCTATGAAGGGCATCATATTCAACTTGCTGCAAGATGTGGTCATCAGCAATCACGGCGAAGACACTTGGGACCAGCTACTAACCGCTGCGAAAGTGGATGGAGCCTATACCTCGTTGGGCAGCTACCCGGACGAGCAGATTCAGGAACTTGTCGGGGCTGCGTCGCGCCTGCTCGGCCTGACCTCGTTCGAAGTCCTCCGCTGGTTTGGTCAGCAAGCGATCCCCTTACTCTTCGCTCATTATCCTGGATTCTTCCGCTCCCAGCCTTCCACACGCCCGTTCGTGTTGAGCGTCAACAGCATTATTCATCCTGAGGTGCGAAAGATTTATCCCGGTGCAGACGTCCCCACATTTGACTTTCGCGATGCGCCCGACGGCGGCCTCATGATGGGTTATCTCTCGCCCCGGCGATTGTGTGCCCTGGCGCAGGGATTTATCGAGGGGACGGCCAACCACTACGGCGAGACGTTGATTTTCGAGCATTGGGAATGCATGCACCAAGGAGATGAAAGGTGTCTCTGCTACATCTCTTTTTCGTCCGACCGGAGCCAGTAAATCGTGCGTGCTGCGCCGGAGGACTTCGCGCAAGAGACGCAGAAGTTGAAACGTCGGTCGGAACGCGACCGCCGGGCACGTCTCGAAGCCGAGGCTATCGCCGAACGCGGGCTACGGGAGCTGTACGAGAAGAAGGTGCAGATTGAACTGCTGGGCGAGATTGCCGTCGCCGCCAATGAAGCAACCTGCGTAGAAGATGTGCTGCGGTTTGCGCTGGCAAAAATCTGCCAGACCACCGGCTGGACATTAGGCCACGCTTACGTTGTCAGGCCGATCGGCGAAGGAAGACGTCTCTTCTCCACCGGCATCTGGTACGGCTCAGAGGCTGAATGTACTCGAGCGTTCCACATTGCATCGGAAACTACGTCGTTCGATCCGGATATCGGCTTGCCTGGAAGGGTGCTCTCAACTGCAAAGCCGTCCTTGATTCTCGATCTTTCCCAGGACACCAATTTCCCCAGAGCTGAAGCTGCACGCCTTGGAGGTCTAAGAGCGGGCTTCGCATTTCCCGTGATCGCGGGCAGTGACGTTGCCGCCGTTCTCGAGTTCTTTGCCAACACCGCGCAGGCCCCAGATGAGTTATTCCTGGAAGTGATGGCGCAGATCGGCACCGTGTTGGGAAGAGTGGTGGAGCGAAGCCGTTTGGGCCGAATCGTCGAGGATCGAACCAGGAATCTGCAGGCCGAGATTGTTGAGCGCCAACGCGCAGAAGAAGCCGCAGAAGCGGCCAATCGCGCGAAAAGTGAATTCCTCGCCAACATGAGTCACGAGATCCGTACACCGCTCAACGGCGTCATCGGTATGACCGGCATCGTGCTCGACTCAGATCTCACTTCCGACCAGCGTGATTGCCTCGAAATAGTCAAACTATCAGCAGATTCATTGCTGAGCCTGGTCAATGACATCCTCGACTTTTCTAAAATCGAGGCGGGAAAGATCGACCTGGAAGCGATCGGCTTCGACCTTCGCGAATGCGTGCAAGATTCTCTCAAGATGTTCGCTCCGCGCGCCAGCGCAAAAGGGCTGGAATTGCTTTGTGACATCGCACCCACCTTGCCGGAGATGGTGCGAGGTGACTCTGGACGGCTGCGGCAGATTATCTTGAACCTGGTGAGTAACGCGATCAAGTTCACCGACAGTGGCCGGGTGGCGCTGAAAGCTGAACTTGAAAGTAGGCAGCAGAACGAACTCACCATTCGTTTTACCGTGTCAGACACCGGCATTGGAATCCCGGTGCAACACCAGGAATCCATCTTCTCGCCCTTCAGCCAGGCGGATTCCTCGACCACGCGCAGGTACGGAGGCACGGGTCTCGGCCTCACCATATCAACCCGGTTGGCCTCGCTGATGGGGGGGCGAATCTGGGTGGAGAGTGAGCTCGGACGAGGCTCCCGTTTCTGTTTTCTCGTGCGCATGGAGGCGCTCGAGAAAACAATAGAAGCCGGCAGTATCGCGGCCTCCGCGTCTTTGCGTGATGGCGGGATTGCGGTGGGCGATGACAACCATGTGAATCGCGAAACCAGATCGCCCAGCAGAAAGTTCCGCATTTTGTTGGCCGAGGACAATCGCGTGAACCAGGCGGTTGCGTCGCGGCAGTTGGCGAAGCTGGGCCACACTGTCGCGATCGCCAACAATGGCCAGGAAGCCATTGATCTGCTCCGGCAACAGACCTTCGACCTGGTGCTGATGGACGTGCAGATGCCGGAGCTGGACGGCTTCTTGGCTACAAAAAGAATTCGCGAGTATGAGAAATCGACTCATGGTCACATACCGATCATCGCCATGACCGCGCATGCCATGAAAGGGGACCGAGCGCGTTGTCTTGCCGCGGGCATGGATGGGTATGTCACCAAGCCCCTCAATCCCGAGGAGGTGGTCGCGGCCATCGTCTCTGTACTCCATGAAGTACCGGAAGGAAACAACGATAATGTCGATAAGGAAAAGATGAAGGAAGCAAGCGAAGTGCCCTGGAATATGTCTAAGACCCTGGAGCAGCTCGGTGGCGATGTAACGCTTTTTAAGGAAGTCATGGACATCTTTCTCACCGAGGCCCCGAAACATCTGGCAGCCTTGCGTCTTGCAGTGGAACAGGGGCAAGCGGAAACAGTAGAGACGACTGCCCACACCCTGAAAGGAGAGCTTGGTTATCTGGGTATTCCAGAGATATCGCAAAGGGCCAGCGAAATTGAACAAATGGGACGTGCGAACAACATCAGCGGTGCGGCCAGTCTTCTGGCGCAATTCGAAGCCGATATCAACGGTTTGATTACTGCAATACGCAGTGCGAAGGAATTGGCTTGGAACCGCACCTGACCACTGTTCGTCGCTCGGGGCAGCGGCAGAAGCTGTCTCCCCGAAGTGAACCTATCGCGATGCGCCTGCGACGGGCGCTCCGATTTGATTCAATAGCACCAGCGAGTCCGAGCACGTCCATCGTTCAAAGCATCGGCCGTTCCTGAAATGCAAAATACTGATCCCAGGGAGTTCGATGCGCTGCCCGGTCGCAGCCACACCCATAAAAGCCTGCTCCATCGTCCCCGTAATTGTGTAGCGGGCCACGAGTGTGTCGCCTTCACCAATGAGATCCTGAACGATCACTTGTGCATCGGGGAATATCTTCCAGAAGGCATAATAAAATTGCTTCACACTTTCCAACCCAGGTTCGATTCCCTGGTATCCGTGCAAGAGGATGTCGTCTGAATAAAAACGAAAGTACTCCTCGCGTTTTTGTGGATCGGCGAAACACTTGAGCGCCTGAGCGAAGTTTTCCCGGTTAGACATGCTGCCATTCTAAGACTTCCGCGGTGGGTAATCTTCTCTGCAGACTGCTACTAACATGCTGCCGCGAGACGAGGAATCTCTGACCAGCTCTCAACAATCGCCATCCAGAACAAAGCAACGAGTCTACCCTCTGAGTCGAGCATGACGATGTGATCCCCCCGGATTTCAGCTCGGGACGCAACCACAGGTTGAATGCTTATAGCGGGGTTCTTGAATCGGACAAGATATGTTTTGTCGGCCATTTCCATGTTCCTGCTACATCCTCCATTGCCATTTGCTTGAGGTCACTAGCGCTGAGGCGAACTCGCACCACCTGCCAAACCGATAGTGACGCGAATGCGCCTTCCGTATCAAAGATGACCGGTCAGTCACAAAAGTCGCGTCGTAAGGCATCCCGCGGTGCTCACCCTCCGGTTAATGGAGGCATTCAGCGCAGGAAACACACAGGCGCAGGGCGCCTCTATGCGCCCGCAGCAGTGGAGAGCCACCACCCGTTCCCCGAGCACCAGCAGGTTTCATCCGGCGTTGTCTTCCGCCGCAGCGAGCGCACCTCGTTGGTACGCCCACCCCGGAAGGCTTGGGCTAGCTTCTTCGCGGTGCCCTCATCGCGCCCCCCAATGCATGGAATAAACATCGCCGGACAAACAAATCGTGCAGCGAATGATTCTTCCCCAAACCGTGTCACCAGCAACATGTTTCCCAGCCCGAGTTTTCCTCCCGAACCGTTAGGCGTGAGCGGAAAGAGCAGTCGGCCCGACGGCCGCAGGGCGTCGAGCCAGAGATCCAATGGCGCGGTGGCCCCGGCGGTGACATAAATGGCATCGCTATCCGGAATCGCGCCTTCTGCTCCTGAGCGCGGAACCACAGTCACATGCGCCAAATGCGCGAGGTTGGCGGCTGCCCTCTGCGCCAGCTTCTCTCCGATTTCGTAGGCCAGGACTTTCCCTGAGGAAGAGGTCAACGCCGCCAAGATTGCCGTGTAATAGCCGGCGCCAGCCCCGATATGGATGACGCTTTCCTCTTCTTTCACATTGAGAGCGGCAAGGCAGCGTGCGTGCAGTGAGGGCTGGCCATTGTTTATCCCTCGCTCTTCTTCGAGCGCAACGACGATGTCCTGATAGAGCAATGTCGGATCAGCGGTAGGCGTCTGCGTGTATCCATGCCCGTTGTACACCTTCCACGGACCGGGCCCGAGGTAGTGCTCGCGGGGAGTCGAAGCAAAGGCGGAGGTGAGCGGGCTACGGGGCACGCCCGCGATCGCAGTCATCAACTCCGCAAAAAAGTTCCGGTGCGCGTCCAAAAGTTCCAAAAGTGCTATCCTCCCCTTCCTTGTTTTGCAAGTCCTCTTCGTGCTTTGCTGAGATACCCTAAATACTAGTTGGATTCACGGGAGCCTCCTTGCGGGAAACCATACTGGTAGGCCAGGCACCGCCAGGCCGTGGTGGGCGCGATCACGGGCGCTGAATCCTGGCCCATGAAGACGTTTACCGATCTTTTTGCAATCGTTGGAGACGAGTGGACACGACCGAAGCAGAATTCGCTCCCGCAATCCGGACAGCCGCCTCGCTCCAGCGTTGGGACGTCTGGGTCTACCTGGTTGCGCTCGGCAGCTTGTGCTCTCTTCAAGTCGTACTTGGTGCACTGCCGACTCGTGTCTATGCCCACGACTTTTTCATATTTCTTGACGGCGGCTGGCGATTGGCGAATGGCCAGATCCCCTGCGTAGACTTCTACGCCGGTTACGGGGTGTTGGTCTGGAACCCGCTTCGGTGGGGGCTAGCGCTGCACGGCTACAACGCAGACGGAATAGGTCTGACACGAGCGTTCTACACAGCCTTAATCGGAATTTGGTTTCTCTTGCTTACCCGGCTTATGCCGCGGCGAGTGCAGTCGCTGACTATCGGGCTCTTCATCCTGATGTTCGTATCCGCTGCGCGGCCGCTGGGCGAATACCCGACCTGGATTTCACATGCCATGTTCTATAACCGCGTGGGCTATGCACTCCTGTTCCTGATTATTTTTGAACAGTTGGGTGTTTCCCGCTTCGATGCAGCCGACAATTCGGTTGCCGAACGACAGCAGGTGCAATTCTGGCGTGGCGTATCGACAGGAGCAGCGCTCGCTTGCGCAACTCTGGTGACCATCTGGTTCGCGGTGCCGGGCGCAGCGCTGTTGGCGCTAGGGCTCTTGCTCTTCGGTGTTAATCGTAGGCACCTTGTTGGAATGTTGGCCGGAGGGGTGGCCACTTTTGTATTTGCGATCGCCTGCCTGCATTTTCGGCCAATCGCTTTCCTGCATGAGACGCTCACCCTGAGTCATCAGCGCGGCGACATAACCGGCGAGGCCGTGACCACCTTCGTGGAGGAGATAGGTGAGCTGGTATTCACTCTGGCGGCGGGGCTCGCCGTCGCCAATTTCAGATTCGTGAAGTGGCGCATTGCAGTTAAGTATGTGCTGGCGACGGTAGTGATAGCCGGCTGCGATATTTTCTGCCGGGCAACGAATGTTATGCACGCAGATCTTCCCCTGGCGGCATTCTGGTGCCTGAGCGGCGCAATCGTCTTGTTTTCCGCTCCTGCCGCCGCAGAGGCAGCAACGGGGAGACGACAGCGCATGCTTGCCTTGCTGGTGTTATGCCCAATCGCCCTGCCGATCTTCCTGATGGATTTTTCGAGTACCGTCTACGCAGCGTTCAAGACGGCGGCGATCCGAAATCATGCATTGCTGCGCTTCGACTCCCCCCGCCTGCGAAATTGGGTTCCCCAGGACTGGACGGGAGAGGATCCCAATTATGTGAGCAGGAATGGCAAGCCCCTCATTTTGGCCACGAATGACGGGATACACCTGTTACAGCGTCTAAGCCGTCCGGACGAGACAGTCTTTTGTATCGCTTACGACAACCCCTTCTCCTTTGCGCTGGGACGGCGGCCGGCGCCAGGCGGGGCACTGTGGCTTTACATGGGTAACAACATCAGCACTCGTTATCCCCTGCCCGAAAACATGGTCATCGGGCATCCCGATCTACTCATGGTGGAACAGCCAAATTATGTGGAGGGAAACACCACCAAAGCAATTCTTTCGCTCTATCCCGACCTGCTGACGAAAGAGTTTGCATTTGTGGGCAGCAGCCAATACTGGACGTTATATCGCCGAAGATCTTGAACTTCCGCTGTTTGGTATGTAGGGGAAAGGTTTCTCCCAGGTTGGAAGTTTCGCCATCATATGTCAGGGTACCTTTTATGGAGGTTATGGAATCGTGCTGCGTCGTTCTCTGCTGGCAATCTCTGTTTTAGCTCTTAGCGTCACCGCCTGTCCGGCGCCGGCCCAACCAGCGGATCGCGGGGCGGCGCTCGATCAGCGCATTCAGGCTGCGATTCAGGGATTTCCCGGCAGCGTGAGCCTGTATGCCAGGAATCTCGACACTGGTCTCAGCTACGGGCTTCGCGCAGACGCGCCCGTTCCTACCGCCAGCACCATCAAGCTCCCGATTATGGTGGAGCTCTTTGCCCTAGCGAAGGAGGGAAGCCTTGATTGGAACCAGAAGATCGTGCTGACCGATCAGGATAAAGTCTCGGGCAGTGGCATACTCACAGAACTCTCTGCAGGGGACGCCTTACCCATACGCGACCTAATGCACCTGATGATCGTCGTCAGCGACAACACTGCAACCAACCTGATTCTCGACCGCATTGGCGGAAATGCCGTGAATGTTCGCATGGCTCAGCTCGGGCTGAAACAAACCGCTGTCATGCGCAAAATCATGCAAGCGAAGCTCTATCCCGATCCGAACAGTACGCCGCACCCGGAGGGCGTTACAGACGAGGGCAGGAAGCCAGGAAACGATCGCTGGGGCACGGGCAGAAGCTGTCCCCGCGACATGGTGCTTATCCTTGAAAAACTCTACCGTGGCGAGCTGGTGAGTAAGGCGGCTTCCGATGAAATGATCAGCGTGCTCAAACGGCAGCGTGATCATGACGACGTGGGCAGAGATATGAACAACACCGTCATCGCCAGCAAGACGGGCGCCTTAGACCACCTGAGAAGCGACGTGGCCATCGTCTATTCGCCCCACGGGGCTGTAGCTATGGCAATAACGGTAAACAATATTCCCGAAGTCAACTACGGAGTTGACAATCCGGGCAATCTCCTAATCTCCAAACTCTCCGGGATTCTGGTGGAAGAGTTAGCGCCTGGCAAATAGGTTTGCTGGCGACACTGGCTCTCGGAGATCACTGTCCTGGTGAAGACAAGAATCGAAGACGAGCGTTTGTCACAGGGAATACCACGCCGAGTGGATAAGGAAAAGCAACCCAAAAAGGTGCCGGCGTGCGCTGTGCCAACCTACTCCAGCAGCAAGAGCTTCTGTTTGACTTCCTGCGCATGTTCAGCTGCTGTACGTCTTGACCCACGCTTATTCCGATCTATCCACTCGTACACCGCGAGAGCTGGGCACCGATGTCAGCCTGTCGTCGGGCATTGCGAAGCACTTGGGCAAAGCCTCAATGACGACGGGCAGGATGGACCTCTTCGTCGCCAACCATACGGTGAACCTCCTTTTCATGAACCGAGGCGATGGCAAGTTCGAAGAGATAGGCGCCATGGCAGGCGTGGGATTCAGCGAAACAGGCCGGGCCCGTTCGGGCATCGGGCAGATGTCGATCAGGACGGCAGGATGGATCTCTTCGTGGCCAACCTCGACCGCGAGAGGTTTTCGCTCTACCAGAACAATCATGACGAAACGTTTGACCTCAAGCGCAGCAGAACGAAAGTTGGTGGCGGAAGTTACTTTTCGTCGCACGATCCGCGAGTAGTGCTCGGCATCGGTAAGCGGCCGAAGATTGAATGGCTGGAAGTGAGGTGGCCCGAGCCCAACGGCAAAACGGAAAAGTTTACCGAACTGCCTATCGACAAATACATCAACATCACTGAAGGCGAGGGCCTCAAGCAGACCTGAAGTCCAAAACCCGACCCCGGCCAACCGCGGGTGTCCCATACCCAGTGGCTGGTGCGTGTTTAAATTACACTCAACTCCGGTAAACCTACTTTCTCCACCCGAGGATTCATGCTCCACCGGCTGAGCTCGGTCGACCTATCTCTAGTAGCCATCTATCTTGCGGGCATCACCCTCTTTGGCCTGCATTTTCGTAGCAAAGACCGTTCCTTAAAGAGCTATTTCCTTGCCGATCGCAAGATCCCCTGGTGGGCCATTGCGCTCTCCATCGTGGCCGCGGAAACCAGCACACTGACCATCATCAGCGTTCCCGGCCTGGCGTATACCGGAGACTGGGGCTTTCTGGAGATTGTCCTCGGTTATCTCCTGGGCCGAATCGTTATCTGCATCATTTTTCTGCCCCGCTATTTTCGCGGTGAACTGCTCACCGCCTATGAAGTGATTGGTGAGCGTTTTGGTCCACGCCTGCATAAGCTCACCGCGTTTCTTTTTCTGTTTCTGCGCGCTGCGGCGGAAGGCGTCCGTGTCTTCGCTGTTTCCATCGTGGTGGGCATAGCGATTGGTACCCGTGATGTGACTTCGATCGCCATCATTTGCGTCCTGACATTGATCTATACCCTCGAAGGCGGAATGGCCGCCGTCATCTGGACCGACGTGGTGCAGATGGCCCTATATGTTGCCGGAACCATCGTTAGCGTCATCCTGCTCGGACAGCGCATTCCGGGAGGCTGGCACGCAATTCACACCGTGGCGGCAGCCGCCGGCAAGCTCACCATCTTCCACTTTGCCTTCAGCCTGAGCCAGACCTATACCTTCTGGGCGGGTCTTATGGGGGGCTGTTTCCTCACCATGGCCAGTCATGGCACCGATCAACTGATGGTCCAGCGCCTGCTGGCAGCCAAGAACCTGCGCGAATCGCGCATCGCCCTGCTCAGCAGCGGAGGGGTTATTCTGGTTCAGTTCGCCCTCTTTCTCGCCATCGGGACGGGGCTCTACTATTTCTACGGTAATGTGACCAATGGCATGCCCCCAGGGAGTCCGGATCGCGTCTTTCCGGCTTTCATTGTGACCGAGATGCCCCATGGCGTGGCTGGCCTCATGGTTGCGGCAATTCTGGCTGCAGCCATGTCGAATCTGAGCGCAGCAGTGAACTCCCTGAGTTCAAGCAGCATGGTGGATTTCTATATGGCCTGGAAGCCCGACGCCGATGAGCGCCGGCGCGCTCGCCTATCGCGCGTCATGACCCTGTTCTGGGCTGCGCTCCTCTTTGTGCTTGCCTTGCTGTCGCGCGGCGGCGGCCATGTAGTCGAGGTTGGCCTGTCGATCGCCTCGGTGGCTTACGGTGCTCTGCTGGGAGTCTTCCTGCTCGGTACCCTTACCAAAACCGCAACCGAAACCGGCGCGATGATCGGTATGATCGGCGGTCTGGCAGCCAATATACTGCTCTGGAAGCAGCCTCATGCGTTGCCTATTACATTAGGGAAGGTGCAGCTCCTGTTTCCTAAAATTGCGTGGACGTGGTTCGTGCTGATCGGATCTCTGCTTACGTTCGTTCTCGGCTGGGCAATGAGCAAAATCCTGCCCAGTAAGAACCGTGCTCAGAAGACTGTAGTTCTACTGCTGGTTTTGCTCGCCTCAAGCGCGCAGTTGAAGGCCGAGAATGAGCCCGGTTTTCAACAAATCGATCGCATTATTGCCTTGGGGATCGCCACCAAAAAATTCCCCGGTGCGGTAGTGATCGCCGGTCACAACGGCCACATCGTCTTTGAAAAGGCCTACGGGAACCGCTCCCTCAAGCCCCAGCCCGAAGCGATGACCGAAGATACAGTCTTCGACCTTGCATCCTTGACCAAGGTCTTGGCGACGGCGCCTGCGGTCATGCAGCTTTATGAGCAGGGCCGCTTCCGGCTGAATGATCCGGTAGCGAAATATTTGCCCGAGTTCGCCGTCAACGGTAAGCAGGACATTACCATTCGCCAGTTGCTTACCCACTACTCCGGCCTGCCTCCTGATGTTTCGCTGGCAGATGTGTGGGAAGGCAAAGAGGAGGGATTGCGCCGCGCCTTTACCTCCACGCCGGTCACTGCTCCTGGAGTGCAATTTCGTTACAGCGATATCAACTTCATCACCTTGGGCGCGCTGGTCGAGAAGCTCTCCGGCCTACCCCTCGATCAATACCAACAGCGCTACCTGGCGCAACCGATGGGCTTGGAGCACCAGCGATTTCTGCCTCCCGAAGCCTGGCGCAAGCACATCGCGCCCACGCAATATGACCATGGCGTCATGCTTCGCGGAGTAGTACACGATCCAACCTCGCGTCGCATGGGCGGCGTCGCTGGGCATGCTGGGCTCTTCAGCACTGCGGGCGATGTCGCCATCTACGCCCAAAACCTGCTCGACCGGCTTGCCGGCAGACCGAGCAACTTTCCTTTGCAGCAGCTCACTCTGGAAAAAATGACCACGCCCGAGCAGCCGGCTACCGGCACAGCGCTGCGCGGACTCGGCTGGGATATAGACTCACCCTTCTCCAGCAACCGCGGCGAGTTGTTCCCCGTCGGCTCATTCGGGCACACCGGGTTCACTGGAACTTCCATCTGGATGGACCCAAGCAGCGATACCTATGTCGTCTTCATGTCCAATGCCGTTTATCCCAACGGTCCCACCGGCATCAACGCCATCCGCGGGGCGGTCGCGAATGTGGTGGCCGCGTGGGTGAAGCTGCATCCGGATAACGGAAGTCTGATCGCCAGGCTGACCGGCTACAACGAATCCATCGCCGGCGAGCGCCTTTGGCATGATCGCAATGGAACGGTCTCGACCGGCATTGACATCCTGGAACAAGACAACTTCGCAGAACTTGCCGCGCTGGCCGCCAAGCATGGAGGTGCTTTGCGTGTGGGGTTGCTCACCAATCAGACCGGGCTCGATGCGCATGGCCGCAGAACCATCGACGTCCTCGCGCAAGACGCAGAAGAAGCCGTTCCCGGACTCAAGCTCAAGCTCCTCTTCAGCCCGGAACACGGCATCAACGGCGCACTCGATAAAGAAGGCATTCAAGATTCGACCGACCCGTCGACTGGGCTGCCGGTAATCAGCCTTTATGGAAACCAGCGGCGTCCCTCACAGGCAACACTCCGCTCGCTCGATGCTGTCCTCATCGACCTCGCGGATGCGGGCGTCCGCTTCTATACCTACGAAACCGTAGTCCGCTATTTTCTCGAGGCAGCCGGGCAGACGGGTACAGACATTGTGGTCCTCGACCGTCCCGATCCCCTGGGAGGAGCGTTTGTACAGGGCCCGCTCTCCGACGCCGGCAGCGAGAGCTACGTCAATGCGGCGCCGATTCCTGTGCGCCACGGCATGACGTTGGGTGAGCTCGCGCGCTATTTCAATGGAGAATACAAATTGCACGCGCCGCTGAGTGTGATCGCCATGAACGGCTGGCAACGGGGCGACTGGTTCGATGCCACCGGCCTAACCTGGACGAATCCTTCTCCCAATCTCCGCAGCCTGCGCGAAGCGATCCTTTATCCCGCCCTGGGCCTCATTGAGACGACCAATATCTCTGTCGGCCGTGGAACCGACACTCCCTTTGCCTATGTAGGCGCGCCCTGGATCGATGGCCCCGCCTTGGCGCGGGCGCTGAATGCCAGATTCTTGCCTGGAGTGCGATTTGTGCCGGTGGCTTTTACTCCCCGGGCTCCTTATCCCTATGCGGATCAGCTCTGCCATGGAATAGAGCTGATCGTAACCGACCGCAACGTTGTCGACTCACCCGAACTGGGTCTTGAAATCGCGACCGCGCTGCACAAGCTCTATGCGGACAAATTTCAACTGAACAAGATCAACGTCCTGCTCGCCAATGGGTCTGTGCTCGAAGCGCTTCAGGCTGGCCGCGACCCCCAGCGCATCGCCGAGGACTGGCAGCAGCAACTACACGACTTCGATACTAAGCGAAAGCCCTATCTGCTCTACTGACCGAAAAACTCTTCGACTTTGCCGGCAAGCGGGTGCGGCCACAGATGAGAAACCATTGGATCAAGGTTTATTAACCCTATTTTCAACACAGATACCCCTAAGATTCCCTGAAATTGCCCAAGCAATCCCGGGAAAACCACGCTATAGTTTGGATGGCAAATCTCACGACCTGCTCGGGCGTGGCAAAAATCGACTCACAAGTAAGCCGTGCAACGGTGTACGCGGGTGATGAACCAGACGAGCTGATGGGACAGTTCTATCGCCCCACGGCCCCTTCACCGGCGCGCGCCAAAAAGACGCAGGAGATGGCATCTGAGCGGAGTGCAGCGCGCAGGCCGGCGGAGCAGGCTAGCAGCGATGGCGAAGACCGCGAAGAAGATGCCTTTCTGCGCGCACGGCGTCGCGTCCCCGTCCGCCGCGGGCTCATTCCCGTCAGCCGTGGGGGTCGTATTGGAGTCGCAGCAGCAGTCGTCTTCGCGATCGGCGTACTGCTGTTGCTGGCAATTGGTATACGCAACTTTTTCCGTGACGATCCCCGCTTCCGCATCAGCTCCGCTTCCTCCATCCAGATCATGGGCAACAGCCAGGTGACGCGCCCCGAACTCCTCTCCGTTTTCGGGTCGGACCTCGGCCGCAATATCTTCTTCATTCCCTTGCGTGCGCGCCGCGCGTCCCTGGAGCAGCTGCCTTGGGTAGAGCATGCGACCGTCATGCGGCTGCTGCCCGACCAGTTGCGCGTCGCCATCGTCGAACGCACACCGGTTGCTTTCGTGCGCCACGGCAACACCATCGGCCTGGTGGACGCCCACGGAGTTCTTCTGCAGCTGCCTCCGGCAGCGATGGCTGCCAAGCACTACTCCTTCCCCGTGGTCAGCGGGATATCCGACAAGGATCCGCTTTCGGCGCGCGCCGCGCGCATGCATTTGTACCAGCAATTCATCCATGATCTTGACTCCGGCGGAGCCAAAGTTTCCAACCAACTGAGCGAGGTCGACATCTCCGATCCGGAAGATGTCTGGGCCTTGCTGCCGGCCCAGGGCTCGGATATCCAGGTGCACTTTGGTGATTCCGATTTCCTCGCCCGTTACCGCAGCTACCAGCAGCATCTGCTCGAGTGGCGGCAGCAGTATCCTCATCTGGCCTCCGTCGATATGCGCTATGAGAACCAGGTAGTTCTCGATATGGCGCAGCAAACCAATACTGACTCCGGGCAGGATGGGGCAGCCGTCAGGCCCCACCATGGGGACGCCTCGGAAACAAAACACGCAGGGCACACTGCGCAAAAGCCCGCCGCAAAATCGCTCAAAGCGGGAAGAGCGAAGGGTTGATGAGCCAGAAGAGTGAAGACTTACTCACGGTATTGGATGCAGGCAGCTCCAGGATTCGCGTGCTGGTAGCGGAACTGCACGAAGGGGCACTCCGCTATCGGGCGCACAGCGTCGTGCAAGCGGAGGGGATGCGCAAGGGCCTGATCAGTGATCTCCATCCAGCCAGCAGAGCCTTCAACCAGGCTGCTACGGAAGCCGAACAGATGGCCAATGCAGTGATCGCGAATTGTGTTGTCGGGCTAGGTGGTCCCCACGTGCGTGGCGTCAACAGCCAGGGCGGCATCAGCCTGGGCAACCGGCTGCGCGAGATTACCCGCGAGGATGTACGCGCCGCCGTCGACCGCGCCCGCTCCGTCTCCCTGCCCGCCGATCGGGAAATCATTCACTTGTTGCCGCAACAGTTTATCCTCGACGAGCAGCCTGGCATTCATGACCCAGTCGGCATGGTCGGCAACCGGCTGGAAGTGAATCTGCATATTTCCACCTGTTCGGCCAGCGCGGCGCAAAGCGTGATCACCTGCGCCAATAAAGCTGGTCTGGAAGTGACGGACACCGTTTTTGAGGCCATCGCCGCCGCCGAAGCCACGGTCTCGGCGGACGAGCGTGAACTCGGCGCCTGCCTGCTCGATATCGGTGCTGCCTCGACCGAGCTGGTAGTCTTCTTCGAAGGCGCGGTGGCCCACACCGCGGTGGTGCCCATCGGCGGTGACCACTTTACCAATGATCTGGCGGTTGGCCTGCATCTGTCGGTGCAGGAAGCGGAAGCCATCAAGTTGGACTACGGGCACTGCGTGGTGACTTCGGTACCTTCCTCCAGCGAACTCGAGTTGATCGCCGGCGGAACCCAGGTGATCCGCACCATCAAGCAACGGTATCTGAGCGAGATTCTTGAACCGCGCGCCCGCGAGCTCTTTCACCTGGTGCGGGAAAATCTGCGCCAGGGTGGCGTGCTGGGTGCGCTGGGCGCGGGCTGCGTGCTCACCGGCGGTGGCGCGCGCCTGGCCGGCTTGCTCGAAGTGGCGGAAAGCCTGTTGCGCGTTCCGGCGCGCCTGGGTTACCCGGTACCGCTCTCCAGGATGCCGGACGAATTGATACAGCCGGAATTTTCCACGGCGATCGGCATGCTGCTATACACCCACCGCACCAGTGTGCTGCGGGCGGCAGAAGACCAGGGCCTGCGGGCCAAGTTGCGCGCTATATTCGCAGGCAGTTTGTAAGTTGCATAAAGGCAGGATCGAAGTAGGATACGAAGAATGGAGTTAACCCGATGAATCTTTCCGACGAAATACGCATTCACTACAACGATGAAATCGCTCGCGGAGCGAAGATCAAGGTCATAGGAGTGGGTGGCGGCGGCGGCAATGCCGTAAACCGCATGATCGCCGCCAAGCTGGAAGGCGTCGAGTTCATCGTGGCCAATACCGATGTGCAGGCGCTGCAGCTCTCCCAGGCGCCGGTCAAGCTGCAATTGGGGGTCAAGCTGACCAGCGGACTGGGCGCCGGCGCCAATCCCGACGTGGGCAGGCGCGCGGCCCTGGAAGACTCGGAAAAAATCATCGAAGCCTTGGAAGGCGCGGACATGGTCTTCGTGACCGCCGGCCTGGGCGGTGGCACCGGCACCGGCGCGGCTCCCGTCATTGCTTCCCTGGCCAGCGAAATGGGCGCGCTCACCGTCGCCGTGGTGACCCGTCCCTTCAGCTTTGAAGGCAAGCGGCGCATGCAGCAGGCCGATCGCGGCATGGAAGAGCTGCTCGAAGGGGTGGACACCATGATCGTCATCCCCAATGAGAAATTGCTCGCCGTGGCCAAGGATGCGGGCTTCTTCGAGTCTTTCCGCGTGGCGGATGACGTTCTGCTGCAGGGCGTGCAGGGCATCTCCGACATCATCACCATCCCGGGCATCATCAATCGCGACTTCGCCGACGTAAAAACCACCATGTCGGGCATGGGTTACGCGGTCATGGGGACCGCCATCCGTAGTGGTGACAACCGCGCCATTGCCGCCGCCCAGGCAGCTATGGCCTCTCCGCTGCTGGAGGCGGGCGCGATCGACGGCGCCAGAGGCATCCTGATCAACATCAGCGGGTCGAGTACATTGAAATTGAGCGAGGTGAACGCGGCCTCCAGCCTGATCCAGAACGCGGCTCACGAAGACGCCAACATCATCTTCGGCGCGGTTCTGGACGAAACCATGGGCGACCAGGTCAAAATTACCGTGATCGCCACCGGCTTTCGTCAGGATCAAATGGGACGCCGCCAGCGCACGATGAGCGACGCATCGGTGCCCCGAGTTTCGCTCCAGGAGCGGTCCGGGGTTCCGCGCTTCGCCAGCGAAGAGCTTGCCGAGCAGGAGCTTTCTCCTCTCTTCGAGTCGCGGAGAGCGGCTGAGCCTCCCCCGCCCGCCGAGCAGTACACGCCGAAGGAAGCGCCGGCGGAAGCGGCGCCGTTCGCTCTTGAACCTCAGCCCGTCCTGATCGAAGAAGTGCCGGAGCCGCCGCGTTCTGCCCCGGTAGCGAAGCCCCCTGTCACCCCTGCCGTCCACATCGATTTCGATGAGCCTTTTGAAGAGGAATACGCCCGCTTGATCCCCAGCAAGCCGGCTGAAGAACGCGAAAACCTATCCTCAGGAGCTGCCGGCCAGCAGGGCGCCAATCGTACCGAAGGTGAACCGCATCTGGACAACCTGGATATCCCGGCATTCTTGCGCCGCCCTCTGAATTGAACGGCTCATCACCCGGCCATTGATTTTGTGCGAGCGGGCGTTACGAGCGCGTACCCAATTGTGGTACGGACATGGAGAAGACTTTCTTGGAATATGGAAAAGCGGACAGACTTTATGGCAAAGTAGGGTTGATAAGGTTAGGTCCGCGGGCAGGGAATCAAGAGTCTATTTAAAGGGACTCGGCTCTCTGGTGGATGGGATGGATTACCCGGTCTTCCGGGGCACGTATCATATTTAAATGCCATGGTTTCGAGAGGACAACTCGCGGTGAACAGACAATTTCTGCGGCGCATATCTTACTTTGTTCTGATCCTTGGTCTGGCCTCCGCTGCTTTTGCGAAACCTGCCCATGCGCGTCCCACGCATCCCACCCACCGCGCTCATGTCGCGCATGTACAAGAGACCGCCCATGCTCGCCGGCACATGGCGCAGTTGCGGCATACCCACCCGGTGGCTACTGAACGAACCGTGGTCACGGTCCACACCCGGTCTGGGCATATCCGGCGTGCGGTCGTGGTGCGTCACCGTTATTACGAGCATTTCTCCGCCAGCTCCTTTACTGACTCCGACCTCACCCAGGGCGATGTGACTGCGGGAGAAGATCCCGTGGTACGGCAGGCGGCGATCGACGCATTGGGCAACATGTATGGCACCGTCGTAGCCATCGACCCCAGCAACGGCCGCATCCTGGCCATGGTGAATCAGAAGCTGGCTCTCTCCAGTGGCGCCGAGCCTTGTTCGACGATTAAGGTGTCGGTCGCGTTAGCTGCCCTGGAAGAGGGGATCGTTACCAAGGACACCCCGGTAAACCTGGGCGGTCACTTCCACATGGACATGACCGAGGCTCTGGCTCACTCCAATAATCTTTATTTTGAGACCATTGGCCGTCGTCTTGGTTTCGAGCGCGTGCGCCACTACGCTAATTCGTTTGGCCTGGGTGAGCTGGCCGGCTGGAACATACCCGGCGAGCAGCTGGGCATCTATCCCGAGCAGGTGCTCCCTGAGAGCGAGGGCGGAGTAGGCCGCATGTGCTCCTTCGGTCAGGGTATCTCGATGACGCCGCTGCAACTGGGGGCGCTGGTGGCCTCGATTGCCAATGGCGGAACGCTTTACTATTTGCAACACCCCACTTCACCGGAAGACGTTGCCAACTTCCAGCCCCACGTGAAGCGGACGCTGGACATCGCTAACCTGATTCCCGAGGTTACCGTTGGCATGGAAGGCGCTGTCGACTATGGCACTGCCCGCTCGCTGCACGCCAGCTTTAATCAACTTCCGATTCTGGGTAAAACCGGCACCTGCTCCAACAACGGCACCCGTTACGGCTGGTTTGCCTCCTTCGCCAATACCTCTCACGGCCGCATCGTCACCGTCTTCTTCCTGGAGGGAGGCCGTCCTACCTTCGGCCCCAAGGCAGCCGCGTTGACCGGTGTTTTCTACCGCAATCTCTGGGACCACAGCTATTTCGCTGACAAGGCCTCCACCGAGACGGAAACCAGCACTGCATCCGTACAAACCGAACAAACCGTCAACCAATAACTGGAACACGAAAGATCGACTAATAAGGGCCTCCCAACGGGAGGCCCTTATGCTTACCCCCGAATGGTGCGAGCCCCCGCATTCATGCGGGCGAGGGAGCGCTTTAGCCCTCCGTGAAAGAGTCTCGACTCTGATCACGCGCTTCCGGGGAAGCGCTGGCGATGGCGACACCCATCGACCGTTACCTCGACGGCCGCGGAAGCATACCATGCCCGGTTGGTGCCACAGCCCAAGGAATGCTCTACGATGCTTATAAATGCAGATACTGACCGCTGACGAGATGCGCGTGACCGACCGGGTCACCACCGACCGTTTCGGGGTTTCCTCCCTGGAATTAATGGAGCATGCCGGGCGTGCCACGGCCCGCTTCATTCTGCGTGAATTGCCCCAGTGCCGGCGCATCGTAGTGCTGTGCGGGAAGGGTAACAACGGCGGCGACGGCTTGGTGGCGGCGCGGTATCTGGCCGAAGCCGGCTGTTCGGTCTCCGTCGTGATCTTGGGAGACCCCACGGCCGCGCATGGTGAAGTGAAGGTCAACCTGGAGCGGCTCCCAGTGACCCCGATCGCCATAGCCGAAGAAGCCGACCTGAACCGTGACGGTTGCAAAGGCATCCTGGAGCGTGCTCAGCTCTTTGTCGATGCTGTGTTGGGCACCGGGTTTCGCCCCCCCATGCGAGGCTTGGCAGTCGCCGGCCGCAGTCTCCTCGAACGCTATCCACAAACCCCGGTGGTCGCCGTGGATCTCCCTTCTGGCTGGGATGCGGACGCTCGCGAGTTCTACGCGCCTGACGCCTATCGCGCCGATGCCGTTGTCACCTTCACCGCGCCCAAGCTGGCCCATGTTTCCGGAATGCTCACCCGCGGCGCCGCGCTGGCCGGCAATCTTCAGCAAGGACCCATCGTGGTGGCGCCCATCGGCTCCCCGGCGGAGGCCGTCGAGTCCAAGACTGGCCTGACCTGGGCTGGGAGTTCCAAAGTGATTGCGGACCGTCCTCGGCCCGCCGACTCCAACAAAGGCCGCTTTGGGCATGTCCTGGTGGTCGGCGGAGCCAGGGGCAAGTCCGGGGCCCCCTGTATGAGCTCTGTGGCTGCGTTGCGCGCCGGCGCGGGCCTGGTCACTGCCGCGATTGCGCAATCCATCCTGCCCACCGTCGCCGCGGTCACACCGGAGCTGATGACCCACGCTTTGCTGGAGGGGGATCGGGGCGAAATCTCCAGCCGGAACCTCGAAGCCGCACTGCTCGACCCAGTCCTCGAAAAGAAGTCGGTCATCGCTGTGGGCCCCGGCATGGGCCAGGGGGAGGAAGCGGTCAAGTTCTTCCTGGGCCTGCTCGAGAAGACCAAGGTTCCCATGGTGATCGACGCGGATGCTCTCAATGCGCTGGCCGCCCATCCTGGCCATTTGAATGGCCGCGGCAGACTGCTCGTGCTTACTCCGCATCCCGGCGAGATGGCCCGGCTGGCCGGGATGAGCATCCGCGAGGTGGAGGCCGACAGGGAGGGCATTGCCCGGCAATTCGCGACCAGCCATGCGGTCACCCTGGTGCTCAAAGGTTGGCGCACGCTCATCGCCCATCCGGATGGTGGCATCGCGATTAACACCACCGGCAACCCGGGAATGGCGAAGGGAGGAAGCGGGGATATTTTGACCGGCATCGTCGCCGCGATGATCGCCCAGTATCCTGAGCAGCCGGCCGAAGCGGTGGAAGCAGCGATATATCTTCACGGACTGGCAGCGGATTTTGCGGTACGTTGGCAGGACCAGCATACTCTGCTGGCCATGGACACGGTGGCTCATCTCTACGAAGCATTCCGCTTCCGGGCCGAGGACCAGGGAGGCTATGTTTGGTTGCAGGGCATTCCAGGCATGTTGAAGGAGAGGGAATGAGTGTTCGACGATTCATCAGCAACGGTCCCAGGGAAACAATAGAGATCGGCGCGGAGATAGCCCGGATGCTCACATCGCCCATGTTGCTCTTTCTGCGCGGCGACCTGGGCGCAGGAAAGACCACGCTGGTAAAGGGAATCGCGCAGGCCCTGGACGCCGCCGATCCGGATGAAGTGACCAGCCCGACCTTTACCCTGGTTCACGAATACGACGGCAGACTGAGGGCGAATGGCAAGGAGCGTGACGTCAAGCTCTACCACATCGACCTCTACCGCATCGAAGACGAGCGCCAACTGGAAACCATAGGCTTTGATGAGCTGGCCACGGAAGAAGCCATCCTGCTGGTGGAATGGGGCGAAAAATTTCCCAACGTGGTTAAGCGAAGCAACGGAGAAATCCTGATTGAGCATGCCGGCGGAGACAAGCGCAACATCACCCTGACCTTCAAGGAGAAGGCTGCTGGCGCGTAACCAGGGAAAATGAAATCCGTGCCAACCCCGGACTTCAATCCTGGGTAGCTCTACCTCTCAAATCGACCATTCATGATTCGCGGCAGCCAACCCAGGACCTGCTGTTTCTTTCCCTCGGCATGAAGCGTCTTGCTGATAAAGGCAAAACAGTAGCTCCCCGAAAGCTAATTTGGACAAGTGTGACTCTCGGCCGTCCCTCCAGGACTTAATCTGGACAATTCTCACACAGGCTCTTCAATCCCTGCTGAGAACGCCCTAAGCTGGAAAAACAGCAGTTTTTCCATCCCGCACACGCAAAAAGAAAAGCCGGGGTTGGCAAGCCAACCCCGGCTATATTTGTCACAAATACCATTACTAAAAGGTGAATAGGCCCATGAGGTCGTCGATGGCCGGACTATTCGTCGGCACATAGGGGTTGTCTGCAGTGGCGATCGGGTTGGGGAAGTTGTCGCGGCTGCGGCTAGTGACCGGGCCGATCTTCCAGTTGGCCTCGATGAACTTCAAAATAGAAACATGGTCAGCGTAGTTGTGGTTGATGTGACCTCCCGTCGCATAAGGAGACACAACGATGAGTGGGATACGGGTGCCGTCGCCGAAAAAGTCCAGCGGTTGCACGTATCCTGAGTCGTAGTAACCGCCGCCCTCATCCTCGGTGATCATGATGGCGGTGTCCTTCCACAGGCTCGGGTTTTTCTGTACTAGATCAATGATCTTCTTGGTGAAGCCTTCGAACAGATCCAGTTTTGACGAAGCAGGGTGACCATCGACCAGTCCACTGGGCTTGACGATGGAAACGGCAGGCAGGGTTCCAGCCTTGATGTCGCTGTAAAGATTCGCAGTGTCCTGTATATGGGCCGTGCGGACAGCGGCATTGGCCATGATCGAAGTGTCGTACTGGAACGGATTGCAAATGTTGCAGTACTCATCCGTGTCCTTACCAATGGCGCCGTAGTTAAGTTGATATGGATCCGGCACGTAGTTGTTCCACTGGTCGCCGTAATACTTCCACGAAATATTATTTTTGATCAGGTCGTCGCCGATACTCGGGGTAGATGACGGCGGAATCGTGAACGGTGTGTTGTTGACGTTGGTGTCAGTGTAGGCATCGTTGCCGTTGCCGAAATATCCAGGGTTGTAGTTGTTCAGAAGATAGTAGTGGCCCTTTTGGCAGCGTGGATCAATGGGTTTCGGCAGTGACTTCAGGTAGTTCACAATTGGAGCAACCCCTGGCTGGGTGGTGTCGGAGCAATCGCTGTAGGAGCCGCCCCCGTAGGCCGCTGAACCATAGCCGCCGCCGCCATAACCGTCTTCCGTATACCAGTTGTTGGTAGTGGCAGCAGGATTCGGGTTCTCAATTTCGCTCACGACTCCGGCATTTTTTGTGCCCGACCAAACTTTCATATTGTTGGGAGGGACAGCTGCGTTGCCCTTCCCGTCGCTGAACCAGATCGCGTCGCCATGGCCAAACATAATGTGGTTGGCGCCCGTTCCGCCGTCCACCGACTGGTGAAAATTGTCGCTCATGGAATAGGTATCCGCCAAATACTTGAAGTATGGAGCGTCACCGTTTTGCACGTTATAGAAGGCCATGGCGGTTGAACCTTCACCCGTCGTTGAGGAATTGGTCGAATAATCGATGCTGAAATTAACCGGTTGCTTCAGGCCGTTTGTGCCCGCGCCGACAGTCGCCTCAACCCATGGAAACAATGCTGCGTCGCAGCCAGACGGATTGGTGGCCGTCGCGTGGGCAAGGCTGCAATCCAGCTGCTGCCACATCTGATAGAAGCGGTGCACCGGGCTGGCCGCGTAGTCGTTGTAAGTAAACGTCTCACCGTTCGTTATCTGAAACGGTCCGGGAGGAAGTGCACTCACGTTGCTGATGCGCGCGTCGGGAACCGCACTTGCTTGCCCTGTACCACCGGTTACGAGATAGGCATAATAGTCGGACGGAAGACCATTTTCAGATTGCCTCGCCAGGGTTAGGTTGTCGTCCTTCACATAAGAGTCCGCGGGTCCGCCGGTAAGCGGCGCGGGGAGCACATTTCCGGGGAATGAGGCGGTGACGCTTGGGCTCAACATAAATGCGTCCGGCGCTACATCGTACGCTGCTTTCTGTTCCGCCGCTGGAAAGTTCGGACCGGGCGTGCCATCGGCCTTCACAATTCCTTCGGAAAGAAGATTCCAGACTGTCTCGCCCTTTTTCGGAACATAGGTGGCGAAAACGTGATCGAAGCTGCGGTTCTCGCCAATGATGACGATGACATGTTTGATGGGCGTGCTGGTATCGGCGTCCCGTGATCCGGTGTCCGTCTGGCCGGCGGCGAATGCACTGCCTATGGCAAGCTGGAACATCGCCGTCGATATAAGTCCCGTCCGTACAGCGTGCATGGCTGTAGATGCGAGGTGCTTTGCAGTCATACTTCCTCCCGAGTTGGAGCTCTAGCCCTCAACCCGTTCGAGAAATAGACCCAGAAAATTAAAGGCGCATCTTCATTCTGTGAACGCGCAGTGAATAAAGGTTGATGTTCCAAAAGTAACAAGTGTGGAAATTATCGAGAGCCTGCCACGTGCTGCGAGCTGCGTTGCGCAGCATTTACGCGGTTTGAAACTCTCCGTGTAAGAAAGTGGCGCCAGATTAGAAATTGCTTCCTCACCCCCATGAACACACGGTGAATTTGCGTCGATGTTTCCTTACAGCAGCGCTGTGGAAATCATCGGGAGTTGGCCATGTGTTCTGACGTGGGTCGTGCAGGAATCACTTGGATCGTCCCCATCATCCCTTTGTCTTCGTGTTCAAGAAGATGACAGTGATAGACAAAGGTCCCCACAATATTCGGATCGCGAAAATCCATGCGCAGGCGAACGCTGGGATAAGCAAGCGAGCGGCCGTCGTAGTAGGGCACGTTCACTGTGTCCCGGAGAAAGTCTTCATTCACTCGTCTTCCCGAATATTCGAGCAGTAGAAAGTGCAGCTGATGAATGTGGAAGGCGTGCAGCTCGCGCGAGCGATTCTCGATGATCCAGTCTTCGACCGTTCCCTGTTGCACAACTATATTCGGAACATCGGAACTCATATCGAACATCTTGGGTTGCTGTCCCTCCACGGTAATGTAAAATTCCACCGCGCTCGTTGGATCATTGGGATCGGTCAATTTCTCGGAAAAATATAAATGGCGCTCGCGCACGGGTAACACACTTCCCAGCCACGCCTCGCTCGCCGGAGGAAGAGGCTTGGGCGAACTTTGTAACTTTGATCGGGGTTCAGGTGCATTCGTTGAAGCGACAATCTTCGCCAGCGCCCGGTTGGTGTCATTCTCGCCTCCGGGGCCGGTGTCCACGGTTCTTGTGACCAGCAGGCCAGTCTCGCCTTCAGCAGGACCGGTCACGATAAATTCCACCCGCGCGCCAGGTGGCAATCCGATATGCATCTGCGTGTCTACCGACTCTTTCAGAGAATCATTCTGGTTCATCGGTACGCCGTCCATGGCGACCAATCCCAGAGGTTGCGGTTGACGGTCACACAGCACTTCGAGATTGAGGTAGGTGATGGCCGAAGCATTCAACACTCTCCACAACTGCCGCTCTCCCGGCTTCATCTCGATGGTTGCCGGAGGGTAATCCGGATAGGGAACGGGTACATAATTAATGGATAGGTCTTTCGCCGGCTTGCCGAAGCCGGTGCCGTTGTTGGCTGCGTCTCCGTCGCGGTCAATCAGGAACTTCGGAACCACCGGCTCCGATTTATTCGGTGGTGCATTGGGGTTCATCAGATCCTGATCGCGGATGATGAACACCCGCTCCGGCAAGCCCGCTGTAGCCTTCTTTGCGCGCTCAATTCCTTCCACAATCAGCGCGCCCGAGGCTCCGCCCAGAACCTGGTCTTTGCTGAATCCATGGATATGCGGGTGGTACCAGTAAAGCCCCGGCGGTTCGTCCTCCGGAACACGAAAGCGATACTCGAAGGGTGGGTCACCGGGCTGCACCGAGGTCTTCAGGACGTCATCCTGATGGCAGACCGGAGGGATCGTGAGACCGTGAAAGTGGAGGTTGGTCGACACCGCGCTCATGATTCCGCTGGTACAGGAATTCCCCGCAGAATGAGCATGGGCATGCATGGGGGCAGAGCTAGTTCCGTGGCCCAGGTCGGTCAGCGCATTGGTCAGATGGAGAATTACCAGGTCGCCGGGATGCACGCGCAAATTTGGCGACTCGTGGCCCAACGAATCTGTGAAGCAATAGCGGATAGCGCCATTCGCGTCCGCCGCGTCATGCGCGGTCAGTTGCGCTTCCAGAACACCATTCTGGCTGCGCAAGTCTTCCGGTTCTTCGACCGTGCTTCCAGGGTTCGGGCGAGGACATGGGGTTTCAGCCCGTACGCACCAGTGCGTGAGGCATAAAACGACGACAGTGACCCATACGGATATTTTCATGCGACGATGTCTAGTTTTCTTGAGCCACGTTAACCTGCGGTGAATTGCATAGGGAAGCCCGGCCGAATTCGCCTGATCGCACTACTTGTCGGGCAGTGCGAACGATAAGATATTGGATCCTGAGGCGATCGCGATATACTGACGTCCTTCAACCATATAAGTAATGGGCGATGCCTTCCACGGCTCACTGGCTTCGAAGTGCCAGAGGTATTTTCCGGTCTTGGCATCCACAGCGGCGAAGCCTCCACTCGTCTCTCCAAAAAACACCAAGCCTCCAGCGGTGCTCAGAACGCCGGAATAATTTCTTTCCGGCGGTCCTGTAAGCGGAAGCTCCCACGCGATCTTTCCTGTCTCCAATGCAAACGCGCGCAGCACCTTCATCGCTGGGTCGGTTGAGTCGTCAACGGGTCCGAACCCGCCGTCGTGCGCCTTGCGATAGATGCTGCAGTCTTCCACCGTCATCACGTAGTAGAGGTTGGTCGAAGGATCATATGCGGTGGAATACCAATTCGTTGCCCCTCGTACCGCGGGGCAGGTCTGAACACCCCCCACTGTAGTGTCGTTGTTAGGCAGTAACAGCGGCCGTCCATCGGCTCCGATGCCGCTGGCCCAGGTCAGCTTCTTGACCATTGGAGTCGCTTGTAGAAACTCTCCGTCGGTTCGGTCCAGAACATAGAAAAAACCATTGCGATTGGCGTGCAGAAGCAGCTTGCGCTCGCGGCCATGGAAGGGCGCGTCGACCAGAACCAGGGGTTGATTGGCGTCCCAGTCGTGGATATCGTGAGGTGTAAATTGGAAATACCAAAGCAGCTTTCCCGTCTTCGCATCGAGTGCCACATCACTCGCGGTGTAGAGATTGTCACCGCCACGATGGTCACCATCGGTATCGGGATAAGGATTACCGATCCCCCAATAGAGAACGCCGCTTGCGCCGTCGTAGCTGCCAGCGGTCCACGTCGTGCCGCCTTGTGGATGAGGATCGTCTTTCCACGTCTCCGAGCCCGGCTCGCCGGCGCGCGGAACCGTCCAGAAGCGCCACACCTCCTCGCCCGTACTTGCGTTGTAGGCCGCAATCAAACCTCGAAGTCCTTCGTCGCCTCCGGAGACACCGGCAATCACCAGGTCTCCGGCAATCAAAGGTGGCGACGTTCCGCCATAGCGCGGTCCTCCCAGAGATACGTCCCAAAGGAGTGCCCCGGTAAGGCGTTGCAGGCAGATCAGGTGCGCATTGTCGGTGATAAAGAAGACGCGGTCACCCAGCACGGCCGCGCCGCGGTTTGCGCCTTTCTCGGCGTCGCCCGGGATGCTTCCCGCCGCCGCGCGTGGCCGCACATAGTTCCAAATCTCTCTCCCGATACGGCCGTCAAGCGCCTGCACCTGGTTCGGGCCGGTAACGTACATCACGCCATCGATCACCAGGGGCGTTGTTTCCAGGCCGAAGTAGGGCAGGGGATGGATCCATGCCGGCCGCAGCGAGCCCACGTTCTGGGCATCGATGCTGCTAAGGGAACTGTAACGGTTACCATTAACATTTCCGGAATAGGTCGGCCAATCGCCAGGCTTGGGGTGAAGGACCTGGTCGATCGCCTGCGGCGTCGCTATCTCCTGCGCCGCGGGATTGGGCCCTATGCCCACTCCGCCCAGTGTGCTCAGAAATGCCACCAGGTCACGGTACTGCTGGGGCGTGCCGCTGAATGCGGGCATTAAGGAGTGCTTTTCCGCGACTACCCGGGTGTATTCATTTTCCAGCAGCAGGTGCAGCTGCCCGTCAAGCGTCTGCAGTTGCAGATCATGCGCACCCTGGCTGCGGGCAAACCCGCGCAGCGTGCTGCCATTTCGCAAAGTGACCTCAACCACCGTATAGCCGGCGGCAATGTGAGCGTCCGGCTGGCGCAGCGATTGTTCGAGTTCTGATAACGTCGCCTGCCGCCCGATGCTGGATAGATCGGGCCCATTCGTGCCGCCGCGTCCCTGCGCCGTGTGACACGAGATGCACCGCCCACTCCCATAAAAGAAGTCGGCACCTGCGGCGACATCCCCGGCCGGTTTCGCTTCCAAGGCGTCCGCGTTGAGGAACCGTACAAAGTGAGCCAACTCCTCAATCTGTTCCGCGGGCAATAGCGAAAATGCGGGCATATTGCCCCGCCCATTCCTGATCAGCTCTGCAATCTCTTTTTCGCTGGCGCCGCGGAGCTCGCGATTGTTGGCCAATGCCGGAGCGCGGTCGGTTCCGTCCCCGCCGCTACCATGGCAAACCGCGCACGTTTTTTCAAATTCTGCCGGTTCATGAACGGCCGGAGGAGCCGGGTTCTGGCCGCTCACAAAGGAAATCTGGAGCGCCAACGCGGCTACCGTCATCGCCCAACAATGCGCTTTGTAGCGGGACCGAGGCACGTAGAGAAGCTTTTAGATTCGAGGGACTGTAAAGTACTACATTCCGTTGGTTCGACTGGTCAAGGCTATAAAACTGGAACGTATACATGTTTTTCACTATTCATTCCATTTATTGACTTGTATATTCCGCCTTCATATAATCCCCCGCAGTGCATTCCAGAGAGGATTTAAAAAATGGCAGCACCCAATATGTTCAGCCTTGCGGGAAGGACTGCCATGGTCACCGGAGCCGCGACCGGCATCGGGGAGGCGATTGCGATCCGGCTCGCCGAAGCAGGAGCCACCGTGGCTGTGATTGACCTGAATTTATCCGGAGCGCAGAAAGTGGCTGCGGCTCTGCCCCATGGGTCGTTTGCCGTGGAAGCGGATGTTGCCAATGCTGCCTCAGTTAGCCGGGCGGTAGACCAGGTACTGCAACAAACCGGCCAGATAGACATCCTGGTAAACAACGCGGGCATCGCCGGGCCCGCGGCCTTTATCTGGGAACAGACGGATGAAAACTGGCAGCGCAACATCGCTATCAATCTGACCGGCGTGTTCAATTTCTGCCGGGCTGTTGTGCCCCACATGCGCAGCCGATCCTATGGCCGCATCGTAAATATCGCTTCCATCGCGGGCAAGGAAGGAAACCCGCGGATGATTCCATACTCAGCCACCAAGGCCGGCGTGATCGGCCTGACCAAGTCGCTGGGAAAAGAATTGGCCACGGACGGCATTTGTGTGAACGCTGTCACTCCCGCAGTGGTCCAGACACAAATACTGGATCAGCTTACCCCGGAGCAGGTAGCGTACATGACGGAACGCATTCCCATGCGGCGCACGGGGAAGCCCGAGGAGATCGCGTACGTGGTTCATTTCCTGGCCAGCAGTGAGTGCTCATTCGTCACCGCGCAATGCTATGACGCTAGCGGCGGCCGCGCGACGTACTGACTAACTCGGGTGACTGGACGGCGCGGAAGTCAGCGGAAATCATATCCGCCGTGGCGCGAAGCGCAGCCACGATCGCCTTCTCGTGGTCCTGGTCGCGCACCCGCATCCTGGGCAGCGAAGCACTCAAAGCAACATTCACTTCCCCGGCAGCGTTGACCACCGGAACACCAAAGCAAACCCCATCCGGCACACATTCTTCGCGGTCGGTGGCGAACTTGTCAGCCTGGACCTGGCTGAACTCCTGTTGTAATTGCAACGGGTCGGTGATGCTTCGCTCGGTAAAGCGCCAAAACCCATAACTGCGCAGCAGTTTCTCCCGCTGCTCCTGGCTTTGGAACGCCGTAATCACCTTTCCCAAAGAACTGGCGTTGGGCGGAACGATGTGGCCGACGACGTTGCTCATCCGGATAGTCTGCGGGCTCTCGATCACCGCGACCACTTCAATCCGGTTATCGAAGAGGGCCGCCAGGCTCACGGTTTCCCGCAGGCTGGCATTCAGCTCCTGCATGCGAACCGTTGCCACACGCAGCAGGCGGGCCAGCCAAAGCGTGGGTACCACGGAATAAATTCCCGGGGCCAGGCGGTATTCGCCGGCTCCGGCAGCTACCAGGCATCCCGCGGCTTCAAGCGTTCGCAGCAGGCGGAAGGTGGATGTTTTGGAGAGTTGAATGCGCCTGGCGATCTCGTGAAGAGCCATCGGCGATCGAGCCGACTGCAATAGTTCCAGCACTTTCAGGCTCTTGCTTACGGCCCGCGACAGGTACTGATTGCCCCCGCCGCTCTTCGCGGATTCGGTTAGTTTCCGGGCAGCGGTGTCGGGCTTCGGCATGGAGGCAGCATAGCATATAGAGATTTCAAAAAACACGATCGCATTTCATATACAGCGATTGCCCGCTCGGCTTAGTATGCTATGCGTGGCGCCCGCGGGAAGCGTCGCCATCCTATCTTTGGAGCACTTCATGAATCGCAGGCAGTTCTTAGGTACTACCGCTGCAGCGCTGGCTTCCGGTCCGCTCTCTATGCCGGCAGCCGCACAGTCAACATCGCAGGATAAGCCGGCCGCACCCCTGAAGAGCCTGCCCATCGGAGTCTTTGACCCTCCATTCAACAAGCTTTCGCTGGATGAGATGCTGGACAAATTTGTCAGCCTGGGTATTGAGGCGGTAGAGGTCGGCGCCACCGGTCCCAATGGCTCGCCCCACTGTCCTCGCCCGGAGCTGGTAGCGGATCCGGCCAAGGCGCGCGCCTGGAAGAAAAAGTTCGACGACCGCGGCATTCCTGTCAAGACGTTGAGCTGCCACAACAATGCACTTTACCCGGATCCGGCCAAGGCCCGGCAGGCTACGGAGGAATTTCGTCAGACGCTGCAGCTCGCCGGCATGCTCGAGATTCCTACCGTGGTTGGTTTCTCCGGCTGTCCCGGCGGGTCGGCGACTGACACTGTGCCAAATTGGGTGGTCTACGACTGGCCGCCGGAGCACGGCGAGGCGCTCGCCTGGCAGTGGAAGGAGCGCGTCATTCCTTATTGGACCGAGACGGTGAAGTTTGCCCGTCAGCAGGGTGTTCACCGCATTGCATTGGAGATGCATCCCAACTTTGTGGTCTTCAATCCGCGTTCCTTGTTGCGCCTGCGCGAGGCGGTTGGTGAAGAGATCGGCGCCAACTGCGACCTGAGTCATCTCTTCTGGCAGCAGTGCAACGCGGTCGAGGTGATTCGCTTTCTGGGCAAGCAGGGCGCGATCTATCACGCGCACATGAAAGACACCGCCTTCTTTCCTCAGAACGTAGACCGTTTTGGGGTCTTGAACTTCGGCAAGAAAGACGACCACGAGGCATCGGAATTCTTCCGCGCCGTCGGCTACGGCCATGGGGCGAGTGCGTGGAAGGACATCATTGCCGCCTACATGGAAGTGGGTTATAACGGAATGCTCAGCATCGAGAACGAAGATCCGATCCTCAGCGGTGAGATCGGCGTTCAGCGATCGCTAGCCGTCCTTAAAAACGTTCGCGAAGAAATCCTGACCAACCAGCCAAACCCGGGCTAGAAGAAACAGCAGGTCGCTGCGCTCCGGTCGGGATGACAATTCGTTTTTAGATCGATCACTCTGGAAAGATAATGCCGATTTTGCAACAGAATTGTCATCCCGACCGGAGCGCAGCGTAGTGGAGGGACCTGCTGTTCTCTCGTCCACTAGCAAATACCCATGGAAGCGCCATTCCCCCCTTGTCATCCCGACCGGAGCGCAGCGTAGTGGAGGGACCTGCGGTTTTCTCCCATTAGCCGCCGGTCCACGCGCATCATGCACTCCCTTACATCCCGCTCTCCAGTGTGGCCGCCGCACGAACCAGTGCAGCCGTGACGTTAGCCATCTGCGCCTGGGCGAGCGCCGGATCGCGGGCGTCGATCGCTTCATTCACTCCCGGAATGACCACGGCGGCATAACCGGTATACTCCCCCGGAGCGAAGATGGTGTGCCGGAACCATGGCCGGCCAGGCAGTCCTTCCGGCGCCAGGAAATCTTCTTCCACCGCGCGCAATGAAGCATTCAGTGCAGTCGGGTTCCCCGTTGCGCTGAGTTGCTTGGAGTACATCACAGTGGCCGCAACCGTAAACCGGGTGGCTGCGCCCAGAGCATTGCTGAAGTCAAGGCTCACCATGCCGGCGTCCTTAGCTCGTGCCTGCGCTGCAAATAAGTACGCCTGAATCTGTCGGGCGTAGGTGATGTAGTCGTAGGGAAGCACATCAGCATCCGCCATGTGCAGCGCCTCCAGTCCGAAGACACGGGCCATCTGCTGTTCGTAGACAAAGGTTGGGTCAGCATTCATGACGAACCACGCGTAGTTGTCAAACGCGGAGTGATAAACGCCGTACGGGCCGGTGGAACCGACGTCGGTAGAAGGAACGCCGAGGTGCTGAATAAACGGCGTGTAATCCGACCCGCTACCCAGGTCGCCCACGCGGACCTCCCCGCTCACCTGCGTGCTCGCCTGGGAGGAGTCGTTGAAAATGTTGCGGCGCCGCGCAGAGGCATCCCCTTGATCCTTTCTCCATTCGTCGAAGACGGAACCGCCCTTGGGGCTCGCGACTTCCATCGTGACCTCGCGGATGAACTGTTTAAGCGAGGGCACCGCTGAGGCTTCAAAGTGAGGTCCGGAAACGCTGGCGTCGGTATTGATGTAGACAACAGCGTGAGCCAGTTGTTTGGCATGATCCTCGGCCCATTCGGTAGAACCGATCAGGCCTTCCTCTTCGCCATCCCAGCTGCAAAAGAACATGGTGCGGCGGGGCTTCCATCCTTGTGCAAGCAGGGAACCCACGCCGTGCACAGCTTCCAGCATGGCCGTAGTCCCGCTACTGGGATCGACGGCTCCGAAGACCCACGCGTCGCGGTGATTCCCGGCGATGACCCACTCATCGGGAAGCTCGCTGCCGGGGATCTTTCCAATCACGTCCCAAATCGTGCGTTCGGCATAATCCATCTTGAGCCGCATGTGCACCTTGATTAAACCCGCGCCGCCCACGTGGTAGCTGAAGGGCAGGGCGCCCTGCCACTCCCGCGGGGCTACCGGGCCACCCATGTTCTCCAGAATGGGCGAAGCATCGTGATAAGAGAGCGGCATCGAGGGGATGGTGGGCAGGCTGGTGATTTGCGAGAGCGGCAGACGCCGCGACTCGGCCAGGCCGGGAGTGGAGGCCACATCCGGCGTAGTGGCGTCGCCCGGATACTTGAACATGTACTGCACCGAGCCCCGCTGCACGCCGGTGTCCGGGCGCCAAGGGCCATGGGGATATTTGTCACCCTGGAAGTATCCATCGTCGGCAGGATCGGAATAGATGATGACGCCGGCAGCGCCCCGCTGCTGCGCCAGGTACACTTTCACTCCGCGGAAGTTCATGCCATAGCGGGCAACAACGATCTTTCCCGCAACACTGATGTGCATCTCCTCCAGCTTCTTGAAATCCTCGGGGCGCCCGTAATTGACATACACCGCGTCGGCGGTGACGTCACAGGAGGGAGAGGAGCCGTTGAAGGCAGGCAGAATACGGGGATCATCCTGGTAGGGATCGTTGTCCACATGCTCCCGGCTGGGGCCGGTCATCAGAACCTTCCCCTCTCCGTTGGTGGCCTGCAAAAAGACTTCCTGGGGCAGATTCATCCACGCCCTGTAGGGCACGATCTGCGTGTCGAGGCCGGCAGCCTTGAACTTGCCGGCCACGTAAATGGCAGTATCGTAATCCTCCTTGCTGCCGGCGACGTGGGGAGCGGCGGTCAGCGTCTTGAGCTCTTCCTGAGCCAGCGCGGCATCGGGAACGGCCAGGAAATCCTGATCGATCTTTGCCTGTTTGGTGAAGTCGTGGTAGCCCAGGACTCGATCTGGAAAAGGAGAAACCTGGGCCAGCATGGGTGCTTGCAAGATGGCAAGCAGAAAACAGAGGACAAATCGTTTTGCCAATGAACTATCTCTCCCGTACGAAAGGGACTGCTGCCTAATGGGCCGGCAGTCCCGGATTTCCTGCCACGCTGCATCGGATATGGCCGCGTGTGCGGCTTTCCGTAAAGAAAGCCGCATGAAGCTCGCCAACGCCACCAAACTCGACAGGAAATCCGGGGCACCCGGATTTCCTGCCACGCTGCATCGGATATGGCCGCGTGTGCGGCTTTCCGTAAAGAAAGCCGCATGAAGCTCGCCAACGCCACCAAACTCGACAGGAAATCCGGGGCAGTCCCCTGGTATTTACGCCACCAGTTGAGCGCAATGCGAACAGCGCTTGGCGGCAATCGGGATTTCGCTCAGGCACTCCGGGCAAGGCTTGGTGGCGGGTGCTGGAACCACCTTGGGTTTAAATTTGGCCATCAAAGTATTGACTGGCAACACAACCAGAAAGTAAACCGTGGTGGCGATGATCAGGAAAGAGATCAGGGCGTTGAGAAAGTCGCCGTACTTGATAACCCCGCCGTGCACATGCAGCAGCAGGAACGAGAAGTCCGGCTTGCGCACGATCGCCGCTATGAGCGGGTTGATGATGTCGGCTACCAGAGCGTTGACTATCGCGGTGAATGCGGTGCCGATCACAACGGCTATGGCAAGATCGACCACATTGCCGCGCAGGATGAAATCACGAAATCCTTTAATCATTGTTTTCTCCTGATGGGAGGGAATTTGTTTGGCCGGTCTGCCCGAGAATTCTACTTCAGTACGGGCCGGCGCCCACCGCCTAATGTTTTTTTGAGCTTGCACCGCATGAAACAGGGGTATGAGGTCTCAGGCGGTCTATAGGAGCCAGCGGCCATAGGGATACAGCAGCAGGAAGAGGATCATGCAGAGGGCCATGATGTCCATGTAGATCAGCACCACGACTGCGCCGTGATAGAAGCTCCAGCGATGCTGCAGGCATCGCATGGTGTCCCAGGTCCCCAGCGTAGCCAGCAGGGTAGGAATGAGCAGCTTGAGCGAGGCCCGATCCTCGGGAAAGTCGGACAGCAGGAAGGCAAGAAGCAGGCTGCCAAGCACCAGCGCCGTGCCTCGAGGCAGCGAGCGATTGCGGGGGTTCAGAGCGCTGAAAGCCATTGGTGAGGCCATACCGTCGCCTTTACTTTATCGAAGACGACGGCCGGGTTGGGGAGCAGGCCGGACGGGATGGAAGAAGTCCGGCTTATGGTTAAGCTAACGAGCGCCGGCGGTCGCTGCTTCCACGCCGCGTAGCGCCTCTCCGTAAGGCTGCCGCAGGACACCCCGTTCGGTAATGATGGCGGTGACATACCGGGCGGGGGTTACGTCGAAGGCCGGGTTCTCGATACCGACTCCATAGGGGGTGAGCTGCTTGCCTCCGTGGTGCGTGACTTCGATCGCCGGGCGTTGTTCGATGGGAATGGCGTCGCCGTTCGCGGTTGCCAGATCGATGGTCGACCACGGGCAGGCGACGTAAAAGGGGATGCCGTGTTCCTTGGCCAGGATCGCTACGCCATAGGTACCGATCTTGTTGGCGACGTCGCCGTTGGCGGCGACCCGGTCGGAGCCTACGATCACAGCCTGGATCTTGCCCTGGCGCATGAGGCTGGCGGCCATGTTGTCGCACAACACGGTGGTCGGGATACCGTCATGCATCATCTCCCAGGCGGTAAGCCGGGCTCCCTGCAGGAACGGCCGCGTCTCATCGGCATAGACGTGGAGCTGGTGGCCGCGTTCGACGGCAGAACGGATCACTCCCAGCGCCATTCCGTAGCCGCAGGAGGCGAGGGCCCCGGCGTTGCAATGGGTCAACACCCCACCTGAAGCCGGCATCAGCGGTGCGCCGTACGCGCCCATGGTCCGGCAAGCCGCGATGTCCTCGTCGTACATGACGCGTGCCTCCTCGATCAGGCCCGCCTTGATGGCGTCGACAGTCACGCCGGGGTTGGCGGCCAACGCGAAGAAACGGCGGCGCATCCGTTCGATTGCCCAAAAGAGATTGACTGCCGTGGGGCGCGTCGCTGCCAGGGTCTTGGCGATGGCTTCCATCTCGCCGGTGAGCGCCGCAATCGTGGTGGCGGAGCTGTTCTTGACCCCCAATGCGAAGCCCATCGCGGCGGCGACGCCAATCGCCGGCGCCCCGCGCACGACCATAGTGGTGATCACGTTAGCCACCTGGTCGCTGGTGGTGGCAAGCACATAGGTCTCTTCGAGAGGTAAGCGAGTCTGGTCGAGGAAGCGCACGCCGTCGGCGGTCCATTCAAGGGTAGGTATCATGCTTCTCCAGTCTAAACCTCTGTCCTGAGCCCCTGAGGGCGCCGTTTTGTTGACCGGGTGAAGAACCCTTGCTTTCTCCAGTCGCTAATCTTCGAGCGCCTCCGCCATGGCCAGTAACTTGTTGACGGTGTTCCAGTTTCTCCCGGTCGACGACGTTTGCAGCAGCTTCTCGATGCGGGCCATGGGAATCTTTGGGCGAGCCATCCCGTTGGGATAGTAGATGTAAAGCTCGCGGTCCTTGATGTGCAGTTCCTCCGGCTCGCAGGGCATGGCGAGGATCTGCTCCCGGGCCTGCCGCGCGGGTGCGCTAGCCATAAAAACAACCAGGAGCCTGTTGGGTTCGACTTCAGGACGGCCCGCAAAAGGATTGCTGGCAATTACTTTCCGCAGCTCAGAAGTAGTGCGAACGACCACATCCGGCCTAAAGCCAAAGTTTTTGTGGATTCCATCCTCGATCCTGCGGGCCATCGCCTCCGGGTCGCCGGTATCTTGGCGAAATACCACGTTCCCGCTCTGGATGTAGGTCTGTACGTCTCGCAGTCCGAGCTCACCACACAGTGTTCTCAGGGCTGCCATGTTGAGTTTCTGGTAGCCGGCAAGGTTGACGCCGCGCAGCATTGCGATGACCACGGCCATGGTTTTCATAGTATCGGTATATGGTTGACAGATCGATGCAGGAGGGCTGAGATGCAAGACCCTGTCTGGATAAATTCCCTCTTGGGAGTACACATTGCCGCGGGGTCTGCGTACTACAAGAAAAAGTTTGCGCCGCGCGAGAAGCTGGGTGCGACCGCCTGATGAACGACGGTATCGTCTTTCGCCCCGCCTTGCCGGCGGATGCCTATGCACTGGCCGAACTGTCGATCCTGGCCGGCGACGGCATGTATGAATTTCTTCTGGAAGAGATGGCGCCCAGGGAGATGCTCGCCGGCCTGATGGCGCGCAACATCAAGCAGGATGCAGGGGGCTTTTCCTGGCGCCATTGCTTGGTCGCCGACGACAAGGGAGTCGTAGGGATGATCAACGCTTTTCCCGCCGCATGGCTGCGCGAGGAGGAACGCAATATTCTTCCCCAGGACCGGGTGCAGATACTCGATCCGATCGATCAGGCGCAGGATTGGGAGAGTTTCCTGATCAACAGCGTCGCTGTTCGTCCGCAACACCAGCGGCAGGGCATTGGTTCGCGGCTCATGGAGATGGCCCTCGACGGTAAGACAGGCGGCTTAGCCCGCGTCACTGCGAATGTGTGGGCAGACAACGTTGCCGGCCGTGCCCTTTTCGAGAAGCTGGGCTTTGCCGTACGAACAAGGGTCGAAGTGCCGCCCCATCCCGCGCTAACGCATGTCGGCGGGAGCTTGTTGATGGCGCGGCAGATAGACACTGTTTGATCCGCGATTGTGGGACCGCAAGCCTGCTATTGCTGTGGATACATCTATCGTGAGACCACATTACCGCCACGGAAGGGGCATTGCGTGTTTTTCTATGGCCGATAAGCTTCTGCGTATGACTTTCCTCCGCCATGGCATTTGGGGCTCTTTCCAGATCGCTTTGCTGTCGCTCGGCGTCGTCACATCAAGCGGTGGTTATCCATCACAGGCGCAGGTCTCCGGCGCTCCGTCCAACTCGACCCCTGCGGCGCCCGCGCTGCCCAGCGGACTCGCTCCCGTCAGCCAACTGGTGGTGGAACGCTCGCAGCTGGCGCTCGATAGCAATGGAACTCTCTTTCGCTCAGACGACCAGGGGAAGCGTTGGCATCAGGTCCGCCAGCAGTGGGAGGGCAAAGCGGTTGAACTACTAGGCATACCACCCTTGACCGCAGCCCCAGGAAGCGGCCAGGCCCCGAGATCAGACTCCGATCAGCAGACCTATGCTGCCGTGCTGCTGCGGAGCACGACAGAATTGCACTGGGTAAGTGTGGATCGCGGAAAAACCTGGAAGCCATCTACCCTCGACGACGTTCGCCGCAACGACGTGAAGTGGTCCGGGAACTGACGCCGGTCAACCAGACTGGCTTTCCTGGCGGACGAAGCGGGCCCGCAGCGGAGTCCAGATGAGCCGGTAACCTGTGCTCTTGTGCACATTGGCAACAACACTGGGGCGAAAATAGGCGATACAAGTACCACCTTCCCTCGTCCACGACACCCCGCAGGTCGTGAAAGGCCGCGGGAAAATCCGCCAGGTAGGCGTCATACCCGATCTCCTCCCTCTCCTTCCAATCAATTTCCGCAAACTCGATGCTCTTGTGAAAGATCACCTCGGCCTTGGCCGTCGCCAGTTCGAAAGCCGCATAGCGCGCCCCCAGCCGGGTTGAGGTGGGTGAAGGCAGCGTTGATCACGCGATGGTTAGGCAAATGGAAGACAAGTTGGCGTTGGCTAATGCCAAGGCTCAGGTTTTGTTCCGCCCGCAGGCGGGCCTTGGTCGCATTATCCCGTTCGAAGATGTGAGCACCCGGTCGTAGTTAGGCGAGTAATTGGCCGGCAACAGTCGTCGCGTATCAAAGCGGCGCAGATCGGTCACTGGAAGGGAACTCCACTTCTAGTCCTTCACCAGAAAGTAGACCAAGCCGGTGATGGCCGCGGTGAGGAACACCCAGGCAAACTGATACCAGTAGAAGAAGGGGAAGCCGAAGAGCGCGGGCCTTTCGCGCGCGTAGACCGCGGGGAAGAGCAGACCGAGGGCGGGAAGGAGGAGAAGCCAGTTCCAGTGGATGCTGCGCTTCTTGTTGCCGGAGTCGGCCATGCGAAGCATTATAGAGCGGCCCCAAAGCGGGCCTAATACAGACCAACCGGTAGACTGAAGGCATGAAGCGGCGGCTCATTGAGCACTATGAAGTGACTCGCAAGCTGGGCGCGGGCGGCAGTGGAGTGGTGTATCTGGCTAACGACACCCTGCTGATGCGGCCGGTAGTGCTGAAGATATTGAAGCGGGGGGCACTGACCATCGAGCAGATGCGCAGCACGGTGCTGCGCGAGGCACGGCTGGCCTCGGCCATCGAGCATCCCAACGTCTGCGCTATCTATGAGGTGGGCGAGTCAGAAGACGAAGCCTACATCGTTATGCAGTATGTGCCCGGCGAGTCGCTGGATAAGATCATCGCCAACGGTGCGGCCAGCGTGCAGCTTGGGCTCTCGGTGGGCATTCAGATTGCGGACGGCCTCAGCGCGGCCCACCGCTTGGGTATTTTCCATCGCGACTTGAAGCCCGCGAACGTGATGCTGACCGATGGAGGAGTGGTCAAGATCCTCGACTTCGGCCTGGCCAGGAGACTTTCGACCGCCGAGGCCGAATTCGATCCATCCAAGCCACGCCTGGATGCGTCGAAGCTCCAGGCGCGCACTACCTATACGGCGCGCGGCGGCACCATCGCCTACATGGCGCCGGAACAATTCGTGACCGGCCAAACCAGCGTGCAGAGCGATATCTTCGCGGTCGGCGTGACCCTCTATGAACTGTTAAGCGGCCGTCATCCATTCGTGCGCCCGGATGCGGAAGAGTTACAGATCGTGCGCGCGATTCAATTCGCCGATCCGCCACCGTTGACCGAGGTGCCTGCCGAACTGGCCAGTGTGATCGCTACCTGCTTGCAAAAGACACCCAGCGGGCGCTATTCCTCGGCTGCCGATTTGCGCGAAGCCTTGAAGACCATCATGAAGACGATGCAATTCGAGACCGGCATTCTGCCCGGCGATGCGGCAACGAATATACAAGTGCCGGCGGCTGAGCGCGAGAAACGGGCAACGGGATTTCTCTCCATGCTGGCAGAGCGCTTTCGTGAGTCGGCCGATTTGCAACAGAAGCAGAATACGATTCTCGTGCTGCCTTTCCAGAACTTCGGACAGACGGGTGAATCCCCTCTGTACGGATACGCGCTGGCGGATGCCATCGCGGCGCGCCTGGCGCGCATGTCTTCGCTGGTGGTGCGGCCTTCGAGTTCGCTGATGCAGTTGCCCGTGCCCATGCAGCAGATGGATCCGTTGTCCGTGGGAAAGAAGCTGCTGGTGCAGTTCGTGCTGGCGGGCAATTTTATGCGCTCGGAACAAGGCTTCGACCTCAACTGGCAACTGCTGGATGTTCCCGGGCAGAGCGTGCGCTCCGGAGGCACCATCAGCGTTCCTTCCTTCGATCTCATCGCGGTGCAGACGGAGATTTGCAATGAGGTCTTCGGCACTCTGCAGGGGTTGGGCAAACTGCAGCAGAGTGGCGAGCCGGCCCACAGCGCGCCCCTGGCGGAGGCATTGTCGGAGCAATATCTACAGGCCCGGGCGCTACTCTCGTCGTTCATGTCGCGCTCCGGCGCCCGCGGCGACCTGGACAAGGCGCGGGAGATGTTTGAGGGTGTGGTGGCGCGCGACGCAAACTTTGCTCCGGGGTGGAGCGGGCTGGGTATTGCGCAGCTGCAATACGTGCGCCACGGATTGGGCGGCCAACTCCATCTGCTGGCAGCTCGGCGCAGCTTTGACCGCGCCCTCGAAATCGATCCGGGATCGCTGGAGGCGAATCTCTATCGTGTTTACATGCTGCTTTCGCGAGGAGAGAAGGAAAGCGCCCGGCATGGCATCGAGCATCTGCTGTTGACCGCGGACAATAACTGGGACGTTCACCTGGTAGCCGGCCAGACGCTGCGCCTGGATGGGATGTATGAAGAAGCGCTGCAGCAGTTCAATCGATCTCTGCAGCTGAATCCCTCCAACGCGCCGATCATTTATAACCACCGGGCGCGCGTCTACCAGTACCAGAACCAGCTGGAACTGGCGGAGGAAGAACTGCAGAAGGGACTGACTCTGGAACCGAGGCATCCCCTGTTGCGTACCTCGATCGCCTACCAGAGAATGCGCCAGGGAGACATGCAGCAGGCGATCGGGATTCTGGAAGCGGTGATCCGCGACGATGGGAGCATGCGTATTGCATTCCCCACACTGGCTCTGTGCTACGTGCAGGTAGGGGAGCGCGAGCGGGCTACCTCGCTGATCGAAGAAGATACGCTTTCTGCTGCCGAGGTCGATAGTGAGATGGCCTATCGGCTGGCGACCTACTTTGCTGTCGAGGGGGATGAGAGCGAGGCGCTGCACTGGCTGCGGCGCGCGATCTACCTGGGCAATGAGAACTATCCCTGGTTCTCAAAGAACCCGGCATGGAACAGGCTGCATGGTCACGCTGACTTCGAACGTATCCTGGAAGATTTGAAGAAGAGCCACAGAGTCAACCAGAAGACCTGGCGGCGTTTGCTGGAGCGGGTTCCGATAGAGAAACTTGCTTAGGGGGACCTGCTGTTTCTTTCCCCCTCAGAACTTCTCAGGCAGTAACTCTGTTTTCTGATCCTGGACCGGATTCATAAGCATGGGATCGGTGAGGCTGAAGACCACCACGGACGAGGCCGGGAGATTGGCCGACCTCTCCGCCAGTAACCAATGCGTGGTGGCAGCGCCCGCGCCGATAGCCGAGCCCACGATCGCGCCGACTCCGCCCCCAATGGCAGCACCCACGATCGCTCCGCCGCCCGCGCCCGCGCCTAGGATAGCGAGGTTTCGCTTCACTTCCGCGGTGGGGACAATGTTACCTTCGCCCTTGGCGTTGGTGTTGGAGCCTTCGGTATCGATGACTTGAGCATGCACGTGGTAACGGGTGCCGTCGGGCAAGACGAATTCATCGGCGCGGAGACGAAGAGTGGAGCCGCCGCGGAGACGGCTGGCGGAGCTGGCATATACGACTTTCCCGTGCAACTCAGAACCCGCAGGCACAATGACCTTGCCGTTGCGGGTGATGTCCTGAGTGACCTTCGCACTGAAAGGTGTACCCGGGGTGGTGGAGTAGGCTTCGATATCCTGCAGCATGCTAACCCGGAAAACTGTTCCTTCAGGCAACGCGTTCGCCGGCGCTGGAACGTACGTGACGATACCGTCGTCGGTGTTGTCCTTCGAAGAGTCGAAGTTTCGGGTGTTCAGGGCGGTCGAGCTATGAGGTGTGTTCTCCGCCGCGGACGGCGGCAGCGGCGTCTCTACGATGCCTGCGTCCGGATTGCTGGTGGCGGGTGGTGGCGGCGGGGCGACCACAGGTGCAGGTGCGGGCCGGGTGGCGACCACAGGTGCGGCCGGCGCCTGCTCCGTGGTGGTGATCGCATCGTTGGCCGGCGGCACGGAGACACCCTGATAAGGGCTTGGCTTCTGCCCGGAATCGGCCGGCGCAGATTGTGCGGAGAGAAAGGTTGTACTCAAAACCAATGTGGCCGCTGCTGCCAAGGAAAACCGTGTCTTTGTCATCGCTGCACCTAAGCTGTTTCTACAGTAGTAACACTGCACTTACAGATTAGTTCAAGCTTACCTCTACTAGTCTAACAACAAAACGAAAGAACCACGGGGGTAACATACACAGTACGAAACCGTGCCTTCACGGGAAGTTGCGCTGCCTTTGTTAGAATTCGATCTGGGCTCGGAGATGGGGAGTTTCATCAGCACGATCGGCGGAATGGATGGAAAAACGATTGCCGTCGATCGTCGACCTCGTCTCAAGGACCGCCTGCGACATAGCATTTCAAGGAGTGATATGACCGAAATTGTTGCCATTCACGCACGCGAGATTCTGGATTCCCGGGGGAATCCTACGGTAGAAGCCGATGTGCTTCTCGCGGGCGGAGCCATGGGCCGGGCGGCTGTACCCAGCGGGGCCTCTACCGGCGAGCACGAGGCGGTGGAGCTGCGCGACGGCGACAAGGCGCACTACCAGGGTAAGGGTGTTCTGAACGCGGTGGAAAATGTGGAGAGCGTGCTAGCCCCTGAACTGACAGGCATGGATGCGGCCAATCAGCGCCTCATCGATGCCACCATGATTGCGCTGGACGGCACGGAGAATAAGGGCAAGCTGGGGGCAAACGCAATCCTGGCGGTTTCCATGGCCTGCGCGCGAGCCGCAGCCAACGCTCTGCAGATCCCGCTGTACCGTTACCTCGGCGGGGTGAATGCTTCGGTGCTGCCGGTGCCGATGATGAACATCATCAACGGCGGAGCTCATGCCGATAACAATGTGGACTTTCAGGAGTTCATGGTGATGCCGGTGGGAGCGGAGCGCTTCGGCGATGCGCTGCGCTGGGGCGTGGAAGTCTTCCATACCTTGAAGGGAGTACTAAAGAAGCGGGGTTATAGCACCTCGGTGGGCGACGAGGGCGGCTTCGCACCGTCTTTGAAGTCCAACGTGGAAGCCATCGAAGTCATCCTGGAGGCGATTGAGCTGGCGGGATACAAGGCGGGCGAAGAGGTTGCCATCGCTCTCGACCCAGCTTCCAGCGAGTTCTACGACAAGGAGAAGAAGCTTTACGTTTTCAAGAAGAGCGACCGCAGCGAGAAGACCAGCGAAGAGATGACCCGATTCTATGAGAGCTGGGTGCGGCAATATCCCATCATTTCGCTCGAAGATGGGTTGGCCGAAGACGACTGGGACGGCTGGAAGTTCCTAACCAAGGAACTGGGCGACAAGATCCAGTTGGTAGGCGACGATCTGTTTGTGACCAACACCGAGTTCCTGCAGAAAGGCATTGAGCAGGGCGTGGCCAACTCCATCCTGATCAAGGTGAACCAGATCGGCACCGTCAGCGAGACCTTCGAGGCCATCGCGCTGGCGCGCCGCTACGGATATACCTCCGTCATCTCGCACCGCAGCGGTGAGACCGAGGATAGCTTCATCGCTGACCTGGCGGTGGCCACGGGCGTGGGGCAGATCAAGACCGGCTCCGCGTCGCGCACCGATCGCATTGCCAAATACAACCAGTTGCTGCGCATCGAGGAGGAACTGGGGCAGGGAGCAGAGTTCCTCGGCCGCGAAGCCGTGAACGCCGGGGAGTAGACGTGTCGCCGAAAAAGCCGATAGTGCTGACCATTCTGGATGGCTGGGGTTACCGGGCGGAGCGATTCGCCAATGCGGTTGCGCTGGCCCGCAAGCCCACCTACGACAAACTGCTGGCGGAATTTCCTAACAGCCTGCTGCATGCTTCGGACCATTTCGTGGGCTTGCCCGATGGGCAGATGGGCAATAGCGAGGTGGGCCACCTGAATATCGGCTCCGGCCGCGTGGTGCACATGGACATCACGCGTATCGATGATCTGATTCGTTCCGGTGAATTCTTCCGTCATCCGGTCATCGTGCAGGCGCTGCAGCATGCCGCCGAGAAGGGACGCGCCCTGCACTTGATGGGGTTGCTCTCCGACGGAGGAGTGCATTCGCAACAGGCGCACCTCTACGCCCTGTTGCAGGCGGCGAAACAGTACGGTGTAGAGCGCGTCTTCGTGCACGCCTTCCTCGATGGCCGCGACACGCTGCCCACCAGTGGAGTGGGCTACCTGGAAAAGCTGCAGGCAAAGATCAAGGAAATTGGCGTGGGTAAGATCGCCAGCGTAGGCGGCCGGTATTTCGCCATGGATAGGGACCGACGTTGGGAGCGGTCGAAGAAAGCCTTTCACGCGATCATGGGCGTTCCCGAGGGTGGTGCGTATGCCGATCCCGTTGCGCGGGTGAAGGAGTCCTACAACAACGGCGTGACCGATGAGTTCGTGGAGCCGTTTGTGGTCATCGACGAGCATGGAAAGCCGGTAGGCCCGCTGCGTGATGAAGATGCAGTCATCTGCTTCAACTATCGCGCCGACCGGGTGCGGCAGATCACGCGCGTGCTGGCGCGCAATAGCGGTCTGAGCAAAGATGACGGCAAGACGCTGCCCGGAGCGGAAGATCTCGACTTGGCCATTCCGCGACCGGAGGTGCCAAAACGACTGCATTACGTGTGCATGACCCAGTATGACAAGCAGTTCACCCTGCCCATGGTGATCCTGCCCGAGTCAATGGAGAATCTGCTGGCGGATATGCTGGCCCAGGCTAATCTTCGCAACCTGCGCATTGCCGAAACGGAGAAGTATGCCCACGTGACTTACTTTTTCAACGGCGGCATAGAGAAGCCGTTTCCCGGCGAGGACCGGGTGCTGATCCCTTCACAAAAAGTGGCGACGTACGATCTGGCGCCGGAGATGAGCGCATCGGGGATTGCGGATGCGGTGATCAAGGCGATTGGCGATCCGGCCTTCGACCTGGTGGTGGTGAACTTTGCCAATGCCGACATGGTGGGGCACTCGGGCAAACTGGAGCCGACCATCAAAGGAGTGGAGACCATCGACGCTTGCCTGGGGCGCATCTATCAGACGCTGAAGCAAAGGGGCGGTGGGTCGATGCTGATCACCGCCGACCACGGCAACGCCGAGTTGATGATCGATCCGGTGACCGGCGGACCACACACTGCCCACACCACCAACCCGGTGCCGGTGATCCTGGTCAGCGACGACGCGGGCAAATATCAGCTGCGCGCGGGTGGTTCACTGCGCGACATCTCTCCCACGCTGCTGGGCATGCTCCACCTGGAGAAGCCGGCTAAAATGACCGGCAGCGATCTACGGCAGGAGATAGCCGCGAACGTGGCTCCTTGATCGCTTTCGCGGCCCACTTACTTGGCGGGAGTCGCGACCGGCTTGACGTCGCCGGCTAGCTTCGCAAGATCGTCGACCCCGGCTGAATCCAGTTGATAGAGAGTGGGCTCGCCTTCGCGCTTGGCCACTGAGTCTTTACCGGACTTCGAGATCAATACCTTTTCGACCCGTTTTCCATCATTGGAAGTTACCGTTGCCTCAATCTCCGGATGGGTGAAGCCAGAGGTGACAAACTTTACCGCGGTCAGGTCGCGCAGCTTCGAAACCAACGATTCAACGCTGCTCGCATCGACCTTCTTTCCGGCAGACGACCAGTCCTGGCCGCTGCGCGTGAAGACCCAGCTCTGGGAGCCGCTGTGCAGCTCAATCCTGGTGGGCTCATCGAAGCCGAAATCAAACAGCTTCTTGTTGCGGAAGTCGTCGAGGTTTTTGTCGAGCGCCGTTCCCAGACTGGAGTCGACTTTGACCGGGCCGTCGATCGCGCTCGATTTGGCGTAATAGTCGTTCTTGTCCTTGCGCACCTCAATGGTCTGGGTGCCGGTATCTGCGGTCACCTTTGCGGTTGCAATAGGAGTGCCTTTGGCAAATCCGGTGGCCGCGTCGCTGGTTCCTGCACTGAGGTCGATCCGGGCGCTGGTGAGGCCACTGACCAGCTGGCTCAGCGCAGTGTTGTCCTCACGCAAATTCGGCGGCTTCAATATCTGCCAGCCATCCTTGGTGCGGCCAAACTCCATTTCCTGGCCCTTTCTAATCAGCGTGACATGGCTCACCTTGTCGGCGTCGACATTCAGCAGGCTCTTGTCGCGCAGGTCATTCAGGCTTTTGGCGAGACTGGTCTTGTTGTAACTGGAGACCGTGTAAACCTTGGGATTGCCGGCCAGAGCAGCATAGGCGTCTCCTCCGGCAGGCGTGTCGTCGCCCAGAAGCAGCTGCCGCGTCCCTTGGCTTTTACCGGTAATATCCAATTCAACTGCGGGCGGATCTAATCCATATTGCTTGAGATCGGATGCCTTGTCCGCGACAACCCGGTCCGCGTTCAAACCGGATAGGGTCGACAGCATGCCCGCAACCGTTTCCTGGTCGGCGCGATACGGCTTCGGCTGCGTAATCTGCCACTTTTCGCCCGTCTTCTGCAGTACGACCGGATCGGCTTGCTTCAGCTTTACGGTGAGCTGGCTTACGTCCGCCGTATTGACTTTGATGATCGCGGGCGTGGCACTGGTTGAGGTAGCCGCATTTTCTGCGGGTGGCTTGCGGTGCTGCGACCAGTAAAGAACCCCGCCGAGTCCGGCGAGAATCACCACTGCAATGATCAAACCGCGGAAATTCATAAGGCAAACGAGGCTCTTAGCGTCTCTTCCACCAGACCATGGTTCCGGCGATCACCACGATCAGAGGCAGCACAAATTGACTGACAGTCCGCACCAGGATCAATTGCGCCCGGGTCATGGTGATGCGGCGGTCTTCCGGCGGTTTGGGACGAATGGAGATCAGGTCTTCGTCGGAGGAAAGCCAGTTCACGGCGTTCAATGCCAAGTCACTATTGCCGTTGAAGCCAAGGAAGCGGTTGGCAATCCAGGAGGAGCTGCCAACCACCACGAAGCGGCCCTCCGAGTTGGGCTTACCGGTGCTGTACGTGCCCGCCGCAGCGATGGTGAAGGGTCCCTTGCGGTTCTTGGGATCGGCAACGCTGACTTCAGCGGAACTCAGATTGCTGGTCGCCAGGCTGCTCCCCGAAGAATCGAATAACTTCTGCACACTGGTCTTGGCCGTATCCTTTATATCCAGAGAGCGGGAGAGGGGAATGCCCACCGCGCTTCCCCGCATGTCAGAGACAATCGGCTGGGAACCGTAACTGGTGACCAGCACCACCTGGGGACCAAGCCCTGCAAGCTGTCCCACAGGGTTCAGGTCGAGGATCATATTTTTGTCCAGGGTCACGCCCCAGCTCGCCAGCACGCTGGTGAGGCCATCATTCGCGGCGATCTCAGAGTTCCCGAACTGAATCGGCGGATCGAGCATGAATAACGCCCGGCCGCCGTCTTCGACATAGGTTTTGATAGCGTCTATTTCGGGCTGCTGGTAATCGTGCGTAGGGCCGGCGATGACCAACGTCGTGCAGTCGGCCGGCACCTCCGCCTTTTGCAGCAAATCGATGGACTTCGACTGGTATTCATCGCGGGCTAAAAGGTCTTTGAAGTGGGAAAGGCCATCGCGCTCGGTGTCGTCGATCTGATGCTCTCCGCTGCCGGTCACAAAACAGACCGTACGGGTGGTGCCCTTGAGATCACGGATGAAGGCGCCGGTGATGCCCTGTTCCGTCATATCTTTTGCGATTTCCTTCTTGGCGCCGACCTGCACCACCGCGGTGCCGAAGTTGCGAATCCCGGCTGCGCGCGCTAACTCCGGACTCTTATCCGGATCGACATACGCGACGTGTACCTTGGGGGAGAGGTTCGCATACTCGTCCAGCAGGTCTTTGCCTTCCTGGAAATGCGTGCTTTGGTTGTAGTACGTGATGGTTGCATTCTGCTTCAGCCCCTTCACGATTTTTTGTGTCTGTTCAGAGAGGCTGTACCGCTTATTCGCGGTGGTGTCGAAGGACTTGTTATAACGGTTGGCCAGGAAGTTCACCACCACGAGGATGGCGAGGACCACCAGCAGATAGATGCCCGCGTAAGCGCCGTACTTGGTCTGTCTCGCTTTTAGCCACTGACTCGCCATCTATGACCTCCAGCGCAGGGATTCCATCGAGCGCGCGGTGAGAAAGAGCCCGAGGAAGATCCCGCTGAGATAAAAGATGACGTCTTTGGAGTCGATCACTCCCCTGGCGAAGGAGTCGAAGTGGGTAATGACGGAGAGATAGGCAAGCACCTGCGCCCAGGTGGACGAATCATAACCACTCGACCACTCCAGCACCCACAGCAGGAGGCAAACGCCGAAGGTGGTGGCGCCGGCAATGATCTGATTCTTGGTCAGCGTCGAAATGAAGGTTCCCAGCGCCAGCAGAGTGCCTCCCTGTAGCAGCAGGCCGAGGTAGCCGACGGCCAGCGGCTTCCAATCCGGGTTACCGTAGTGGAAGAGAAAAGCAAAATTAACCGCGGTAAAGAGCAGCAGGCAGGCATAGAGAATCAGAGCCGCCAGCCACTTACCCAGGATGACTTCCACATCGCGGATGGGAGAGGTGGTCAGGAGTTCAATCGTCCCGGTGCGCTTCTCCTCGGCGAAGAGACGCATGGTGATCATGGGGATAAAGAAGAGCCCGACCACGCTGACGTTGGAGAGCAGCGGGCGGATGATCTGCTCGTTGACGTTCATGGGGAATGTTTGGCCGCGTAGTTGCATCTCCATGCCCTCAATTACGAAATAACCGAGGGCATTCCAGAAGAAGAAGCCGAAGATCAGGCCGAACATGGTCAACAGCAGATAAGCGACAGGAGATACGAAATAACTCCGCAGTTCTTTGCTGCAAATGGTCCAGGTATTTCTCATGGTTGCGGCTCGTCCGGAGCGGTTTTCTCAGGCTCAGGCTCAGGCGGCGCCTCGCTGCCTGTGAGCTGGAGGAAGATCTCTTCCAGGCTTCGTGCAGCCGGGCGAAGTTCATAGAGGTCCCAGCCGGAAGTGACGACCGCACGCGCCAAGTCTCCGCGCACCAACTGGCCCTTTTGGCTCTCCACTTCAAAAACCATGCCTTGCTCTTTGTGGTCGGTACACGATACGCGGCCGACTCCGGGGACGGCTTCAAGCTTCTGCTGCACGAGTGTGGATTCGGGCTGGCCATCGCGGGCGGTCACCTCGATGAGAAGCGTTTCGGCGCCGCGCGTCTGGGCCTGCAGGTTGCGCACCGAATCGGTCGCTACCAGCTTGCCTTTGTTGATGATGATGACCTGCTCGCAGGTCTGCTCGACCTCAGGCAGGATATGAGTGCTGAGGATGATGGTGTGATCCCCGGCCAGGCTCTTGATCAGGTCGCGGGTTTCATTGATCTGCTTGGGATCGAGGCCGGCGGTTGGCTCGTCGAGAATCAACACGTCAGGGTTGTGAATGATGGCCTGCGCCAGCCCTACACGTTGGCGATAGCCTTTAGAGAGTTTGCCCAGCAGCTTGGTCTTGACATCGGCGATAAAGCAGCGGTCGCAGACATAGTCGACTCGCTTTTGGAGATCAGCTCCTGAAAGGCCCTTCAGCTTGCCCACAAAGCGCAGATATTCGACAGTCTCCATCTCCGGATAGAGCGGAGGAGTCTCGGGCAGATACCCGATGCGTTTCTTGACCTCGAAGGGTTGCTCAAGAACATCGAAGCCGGCGACCGAAGCCGTACCCGATGATGGGGGCAGGAAGCAGGTGAGAATGCGCATCGTCGTTGTCTTTCCCGCTCCATTGGGCCCGAGAAATCCAACGATCTGGCCCTTTGCTACGGAAAACGAAATGTGGTCGACGGCGACCGCACGAGCGTACCGTTTTGTAACGTCTTTGACTATGATCATCGCTGACAAGGGATTGGACGGCGTCTGTCGATAGTGGTGATCGATCTGATCTTGACAATTCCCAGACGAGTTCACCACGAACGCTGCGGAAACCCAAATACCATCCTAAAAAGAAGGCTCTGCCAATGTCAATTTTGCGAGACCGTCCGGCGCCATTTGGCGCGAGTAGAAACCCACTCAGTGATGCAGAATTCGAATCAACTTTTCTCTTTTCGCATCCTTATATGGCGAGTTTTCTAATCTGCCCGCTCATCGGGCCTGTGTTGAAAGCCCAAAACTTGATCTCCACCGCACCCGCACAGGCTACACCAAAGGTATAGAGAACCGAATGAGCGCCGCCGCCCCTGCCAGCACACTGACGCAGGCAGACCACGAATGGAAGCCCAAGACAAATCCCTGGCTGATCGCCTTCGTGGTTTCGTTGGCGGCATTCATGGAAGTGCTGGATACCAGCATTGCCAATGTGGCGCTGCCCCATATCGCGGGAAATTTGGGCGCCAGCCAGGATCAGAGCACCTGGGTGCTCACTTCCTACCTGGTCTCCAATGCCATCGTTCTGCCCATTAGCGGCTGGCTGGTGAGCGTCTTCGGGCGCAAGCGTTTTTTCATGACCTGCATCGTCATCTTCACCATCAGTTCTCTTGCCTGCGGCATTGCGCCCAGCCTGGGGATTCTGTTGGTCGCCCGGGTCGTGCAGGGCGCCGGCGGGGGCGGGCTGCAGCCGATGGCGCAGGCCATTCTCGCGGACACCTTTCCGCCCAGGCTGCGTGGACTTGCCTTTTCTCTCTATGGGGTGACGGCGATCTTCGCGCCTTCGATTGGTCCCACACTGGGCGGTTGGATCACCGACAACTACACCTGGCGATGGATTTTTCTGATGAATCTGCCGGTGGGTATCCTGGCGATCATTTTGGTCTACCAACTGGTGGAAGACCCGCCTTATATGGAACGAGCACGAGCTCTAGGCCGGCGTGCTCAGCTCGACTATGTTGGCTTCTCGCTGCTGGCCCTAGGGGTTGGCGCTTTGCAGATCCTGCTCGACAAGGGCCAGGAGGACGACTGGTTCGGTTCCCACTTTATTGTCACTTTGATTGTGATTGCCAGCGTCTGTCTTACCGCGCTGGTCATATGGGAGCTCTATCAGAAGAACCCTATCGTGGATGTAAGGCTGTTTGGGCATTTCAATTTTGCTACGTCGAGCATGATGATGTTCGTGGTTGGGGGAATGTCGTTTGCGACTACGGTGCTGGTGCCGCAGTTTCTGCAAGTCAACATGGGCTACACAGCAGAGTCGGCGGGCATGGTTCTTTCCGCAGCGGGCTTTGTTTTGCTGGGCGCGCTGCCGTTCATTGGCATGCTCGCGGGCCGATTTCAGGGCCGTTATCTGATCGCAACGGGATGGCTGTTGCTAACGGGCAGCATGTATCTATCGACCCAGCGCATCGACTTGCTGATTAGTTTCAGCTCGGCCACCTGGCTGCGCATCGCCCAATACGCGCCTTTGGGTCTGGTCTTTATACCCACCACAGCCGCTGCTTATTTCGGCATGCCTAAGGATAAGAACAATGCCATTGCCGGGTTGGTGAACTTTATGCGGAATATTGGCTCCAGTGTGGGAACTTCTGTGGTCACCACGGTACTCGCACGGCGTGACCAATTCCACCAGGAGAGGATCGGCAGCAATATTACAGCCGGCAGTCCAGTCCTCCACAGCGCCGTAAACGGCCTGGCAGAACAGTTGAGGCAGGGCGGCTTTAGCGCGCACGATGCACTCAACGGAGCTTATGGGCAAGTTTATCGAACACTGCAACTACAGGCTTCCACTCTTTCCTACATCGACACATTCTGGCTTCTGACGGTGGCCGCCGGCTCCATGTTCTGCCTCACGTTCTTCTTAGAGAAGAATGACCCGCGCGGCGGCGAGAAGGTCATCGCCCACTGACCACCAATTTGTACGCTTGGCCTTAACGGCGCTTCGAGAGTCGCACGTGGAGCGCCATGGAATCCCACATCTCGCGAAAAACGAGCGAGATGTGGGGCACCCGAGATTTGCTGGCGGGACAGAGTTGGCAGCAACAGCGTTGAGTCGAGCCGACGGCAATGTTAGGCTCCGAGCATGGAACCGGTCGTCGGAGCTACTCTGGATGCACATGGCATGTTGGCCGTCGCCCTGGAACAAGCGCGCATTGGATTTGCCGAGGGCGGCGTCCCGGTGGGGGGAGCTATCTTTCACAGCGATGGCACGCTACTCGGTGCGGGGCACAACCGCCTGGTGCAGGAAGGCAATGGGTCGTTGCACGGGGAGACCGATGCCTTTCGGGCTGCCGGACGGCGGCCGACATGGCACGATACCATCCTGGTCACGACGCTGGCGCCGTGCTGGTACTGCAGCGGATTGATCTATCAGTTCCGCTTCCGCCAGGTGATCGTGGGCGATAGCGTGAATGCACAGGGCGGAATGCACTGGCTCCGCGAGCAGGGTATCGATATCGTCGACCTGCACTCGCAGGAGTGTATCGAGTTGATCGCCGAGTTTCAGCGCATCCGTCCCGATTTGTGGAAAGAGTGCATCGGCGAAGCCTGAGCGGATTACTGGCCGCACTCTGCCAGCGGTGCGAGATTGCGCCCGTAGTGACGGAGCGCGGTCTGGAGCGTGGACGCGGTATGTGCCCAGGTCTCATCGGCGGCGTCCACGCGTCCGTGCAGGCCGGTGAAGAGGAGCGTTTTGCTGCTGCCGCAGATTTCGATCCGCTCAGAGGGGCGTCCGGGCTCCATCTTTTCCAGCAGATCAGGATCGCCATAGAGAGGCTCGCCCCCTACCATCACCATCGTTACCTGGGCAGCGGTGGCGTGCGTCAGCGTCCAGTAGGCGTCGTGCTTTGCAGGATCAGCTTCCGGACGAAGGACTAGAACATCGGCATCGTGACCGGACTCGAGCGCGCCCAGACGATCGCTTGCCCCGACCATGTCGGCAGGGACCGTGGTCGCCATGGCAACCAATTCGCGATCGGTAAATGGACGTGGTTTCTGGGTGTCGTTCCAGGCGGCAGCGTAGTTCAGTTCGGCGAGCAGACCGTCGCTGCCGGTGGGACTCCAATCGGGCGCTAGCGCTATCTTGACGTGAGCAGCCTTGGCAGCTGCCACATCGGCGGTACTGCCGTAAAGCTCAAGATTGCTGCGCGGTGACCAGACCAGGCCGACTCCTTGAGCGGCCATCTCGACGAAATTTTCAGCTTGCAGTGCGACGCCATGAATCAGCACCACCCCGGGAATCAGCAAGCCGCGGCCCTTCAGCATTGCGAACTCTCGTGCCGCGGATGCGTCCTGGTGGCTGCCTTCGCTGAGATGAATCAGAAAAGCATGTAGTTGATGATTTGCCAGCCGCTCGCGAATGGGGGCGAGGTTGCTTTCGGACATCTGCAGGGGGAAGACGTTGTAGGCGACATGCCATTCGTCTTCGGTGTCGAGATTATGCGCGAGCCCGGTGCTGCAGGCCTCGGCCAGGCTGCCGACCGTAGAGGTCTCGCCTTCGGTGATGGCTTTGACTTCGGCGTAGCGCTCCATCTCGCATTCCAGGCCGTCCGCCACCATGGAGGCATGCGGGGACTCGATCAAAGTCTGGTAAATCGGCTTTTGCTGCCAGTCGTAGCGGTTGCCGAACTCGCTCGACGGATGCCAGCGAGGAAAAACATTGTAGGTGAGGTGGTTGTGCAGATCGATCAACCCGGGTGCGATGACTCCATGGGTATCGATCACAGTTGCATTCGGCGGCAGCTTCACCTTGGCTCCGACGGCTATGATTTTGTTTTGCTGAATCAGGACGGTTCCATCTTCGACGATGCCGGCGGGAGTGACCAGGGTGCCGCGCAACGCGTAGCTTGGTTCCGCCGATTGGGCCCACAAGGAGTGGAGGCCAAACAGGCACACGGATAACCCCAGCGCCCGGCAGGTTCGGAAGATCTTTGCCATGTGTTTCATGTTAAGGTCTGCTCCCGTTTCCTGCCGAAAAGCACGCAGCAATTGGCTAGGATCAGGCGGTGGGATCGTTAGCCGATCCGTTACTCAAGTGGCGCAGAGTTATTTGTAAAATTTGATATTTTTGGGTCGTTTTTGGGGATTGGCCTCTCAGCGGAGGTGGGAAAAGGGGTTTTTCTTATGGAGAAAGGGACCCTGGTGTCTGGATCTGTTGGGTCCGGAGGCGCCTCTCCCACGGAGCCGGAAACGGCGGCCGCGGGGTCCTGGACGCGAGGAGAGTCTTCTTCCTGTGCGGGGCCTGGCTGCGGGTCGTTGGTTGTGGCAGGGGTTGTGGCCTGCTGCCCGCGAAGCCATTCGGCGGTATCGATTTGCGCGTTGGTGGTCGCAGGGGCGGATTTCTTCTCCGAAGAGATGGCGCGACGGTCGGGGATGAAGTTTTGCATGGCCACGATCATGGAGAGGGCCTTGACTTGGCCGGTAATGCTGCCTCGGGTCATGTCGGGACTGAGGTTGGCGATTTCCCAGAGGCGGTCGAGTACTTTTTCGCGGTCCAGGTTCCGGCGATGCATTCCCTCGGCTTCTTGCTGGACGAGTTGTTGCTGCACGGCGGCGCGGTGCTCGAGCATGTAGGCGCGGACACGGGGCTTGGATTTGGTGTAGGCGGCGGAGTCGGGGTTGAGGCCGACGGCTTCGGCGGCATGACGGTCGGTCATGGCGCCAGACAGGACCAGGCGGGCAAAGGCTATTTCCTGATCGGTGATAGGGTCGTTTACTTTATTTTTGGGCATAGGTGGCTCCGGGTTATTTGAGCACGCAAAGATTCCCTTAGTTCGTGCACTCCGTTCCATGGGTGTTTGGGGAAGCGGAATCTTTAGCCGCTTAGGGGATGCCATAACCCTATAGCGACCTGCTTACGCCGTCCATGGGCGGAGCACAAAGAGATGAGGAAGAAGGGGTAGTTATCTCGTAGTTACTAGGCTGCCTATTACGGTTTACAGTTCTTTGGCCAGCAGCACCTTGCCCAGCGGGATCAACATACGTTCAGGGTTGGCCGCCAAGCGCATGGTTGTGCCGGATTCCAGGCATTCGATGAATTGAGCGGCCCGCGAATCGTTCCGGCCGCCGTTCAGACTGGCGGCAAGGGTGGGGAAGACAGAAGCGCGCGAGAAGGCCGCCCAGCGAGCCGCGAATCTGTGGGCATCTCCATCCCGTTCGAAATCCAACCAGAAATGGTCTTCTCCCAAAAAGATTTCCAACTCCTGCAGACGAAGAGTCCCAAAGCGGCCTTCAGGTCCGAAGGGAGCCAGAAAGTCGGACCGGCTGCGGGCAACGGTGGGGATGACCATGCGCTGCATTTCTTCGCCGCGGAGGAAACCGCTCTCTACCATGTCGAGGAGGGCGGAATACATGGCGTTGAGCAACGGCCGATAACCGAACTCCCCGTTTTGGTCGACTGCCATCGTCATGACTGCGAGCTTGGCTCCCGGGCACAGCTCGCGTTCCCTGTGGGTGAGAAACTGCCGCCAATCCTCTGCCGCCTGGCGGGAAAACGCAGCCCGCGTGGGTGCATCCTGGCTGAAGGCTACCTGCACTTGATCGGGAATGGGGCCCGGGGCGCGGCTCAGCCATTGCACTGCCCAGGAACTCCATGCCAGCGTCACACTGCCGGGGGGAAGGATTTGCTCATAGAACGATCGTCCAACAGCCGAAGCGAAGACCGCGTGATCTCTGCGCAAGTAGCTGTTTGGGTCGGTATTCAATGTTTCGAATAGTACCGAGAAGTCGTTCTCGGGCAGGTCAGTGTGAACTACAGAGATGGCACGGCCGGGCCCGATTCGTTGCCTGAGAATGGCGATTGCGGCGCTAAGTGGCAGCAGAGAATTGTGACCTTCCGACGAACCGTAGTCAGCGATTACGATCGGCTGCGACCCAGGCGACAGTGCGACCGTCCTCGCCGCGTGCTCCAGCATGGGAACGGCCGGGGAAAGGCCCGCGGCCTGTACCTGCGAGCTTCGGTTGTATCCGCCCTGCCCTTCCATCGCAGCCGGCGTGACGAAGTCGGGATCTTTGGGCATGGTTCTTCTCCAGGTGCGCGAAACCAGCATAGTTCATCCGTTTTGGGACGAAACGCATTGCGGGAAGTCCACGGTCTCGGGTTGCATTGGTTTGCCCCGGGGGATACAAAACAGCATGGCAAAACGAAGTGCGGGTCTATTGATGTATCGGTCGCATAAGGGCCAGCTGGAGGTCTTTCTGGTGCACCCGGGTGGGCCGTTCTGGGCGAAGAAAGATTTGGGCGCGTGGTCTATCTCTAAGGGGGAGTATGTGGAAGGAGAGCTTCCGCTCGACGCGGCACGGCGGGAATTTGAGGAGGAAACGGGCTTCGCTGCACAAGGAGATTTTCTCGAACTGGGCACAGTCCAGCAGGCCGGCGGCAAGGTCGTTTCGGCATGGGCCTTCGAGGGGGATTGCGATCCCGGCAAGCTGGTCAGCAATCGCTGCGAAATCGAGTGGCCGCCGCGATCCGGCCGGGTGATGGAGATTCCGGAAGTGGATCGAGGAGGTTGGTTTCCCATGGATGAGGCGAAAGAGCGCATTCTGAAAGGCCAAGCGCCCTTTCTCGATAGACTCTCCGGTTTGTTGAGCCCTCGCGAAGCAACTGGGGAGTAGGGCCTACACTCTCTGGTATGCGCCTATTTGTTGGGATTCCAATTGCAGCGGCGGTGATCGATGAGCTCTCGGCGATCTCGGTCCGGCTGCGATCGAGCGAAGACGGCCTGCGCTGGTCCGCTCCGGAATCCTGGCATATTACGCTGCAGTTTCTGGGCAATACCGGCCAGGAACAATACGAGTGCACGATCGCGCGGCTTGGCGAGCTGCGCTCGCCTTCCGTTCCGATTCAACTCGAGGGCTTGGGTTTGTTTGAGCGCGCGGGAGTTTTTTTCGCGGGCGTTGGTCTCACGCCTCAACTGCTCGCACTGCAACAACGTGTCACTGCTGCGACAGGGGTTTGCGGATTCATCCCGGAAACCCGTCCCTATCATCCCCATGTGACGCTCGCACGCACCAAGGGCAAAGGACGAACGCGGGGGTTGCTTGAACTGAAAGCCAGGATCCAGCGCCAGCCTGCATTTAGCGGGTTTGTCGCAGAGGAATTCGTTGTTTATGAAAGCGTGACCCGGCCCACCGGAGCTCTCTACGAAGTTCGCGAGCGCTTTCGCCTCGTCTAAATGACGATCAGGTGCGGTGAGAACCGCAGGCGCTCCACTGCGTTGCGCTCTGGTCGGAGGCTGTGACTTTTTTGATTTCTTTCATGATTTTGGTGGCTGGAAAGCTATGAAGAGCATCGGCTGACAAGCATCGTCGGGGTCCTTCGACTGCGCGCCATAAACCCTCTGTTAAGCGATAGATCTGCGAGGCGCTTCGCTCAGGATGACGCCTTGTTGGAGTTTCAAACAACAATCTGGTTGGGCGTGACAAAAACGCGGAACTCAGGATGACGGCCTTGTGGGAGTTTTGAAAAATCTTCTGGTCGGGTGTGTCAAAACCACAAAAATCAAAAAAGTCACAACCTGTTGATGACAAAGGGTGGAGCAGTGCTTCCATGATGAATTGACTAGTGGCTGAAGAACCGCAGGTCCCGCCACTGCGCTACGCTGCGGTCGGGATGACAATTCTATTTAAACTCGAGGACTTTGCGTGAATCAATGCGTCACAGACCCGGAGCGGTGCTTCCATGGGGTATTAGCTAGTGGGTGAAACGCGGGGCGCATTGTCTGCTGATGGCATTTATCGGTTCGCCGTCACGAATCAACCCGGGATGAAGCGCATCTTCTGGAACTGCGCGAACATGCGCAGCAGCATTTCTTCGGTGTCCATCGCTTCATGAAAGCCAAATCTGCGCGCTTTCGTCATGTCGGACATTACGTCGTATTCCAGATTGAAAATTGCTTCGCCGAACTGCCATGAGGCTGCATCCCGGAATGAATAAGGCAGCAGACCGTATTTCTTGACCATGGCGTCCCACAACGGCCCTTTGTCAGACATGAATTGCGTCAGCGGGAAACGTTGCGGAGACGCATAGGGCATTTTGAAAAACTCGGCTAACCGCGGCCAGACGTGCTGCCAGCGATTGAAGTCACCATTGGTGATGTTGAATCCCTGCCCGCTACAGCGATCACTCTCCGCAGCCCATACCATGGCTTTGGCCAACAACTCGGCGTCGGTCATTTCCATGATTACTGAGTAAGACGCGTTCGTGCCCGGATAGCGAAGAGGCAGACCCATCTCCTTACATAGCGAGGCGTATACCGCAATCACCGTCGCCATATTCATGGGATTGCCCACGGCAAAGCCGCAAATGCTGGAAGGGCGCAAGGCCGCCCAGGACCAGGATTTTCCTGAGCAGCGCGCCACAAGATAATCCTCCTGGTCATAGTAGAAATTCGGCGGCATATGCCGCGGGTCGGTCTCCTTCGCGGGTGTTTTGTACGGACCCAGGTGCGCGCCGTAGTACTTGGCCCCTTCGAGCAATACCACCTTACGTAAGAAAGCAGACGAGCGCTCCACCGCTTCCACCGTGTTTTGCAGCATGGCCAGGTTAGGCACAATCTCTTCGAAGTAATTGCCTACCATCTGCAGGGCGGCGTAGAAGATGTGCGTAACGTCGCCGAGGTCACTCATGCATGCGTCCACAGCAGAGCGATTTAACAGATCGATCGCGATATAGCGAGCCGGCGTTTCGAAATCGGGCTGGCGTCGAGACAGCCCGATCACTTCCCAATCACCAAGGGAAACCAGATGATTGACCAGCGCGCGTCCACTCACCCCGAGCGCTCCTGCGACCAAAGCTTTTTTCATAGGAATATGCCCATTCTAGTCTGCGGCGAAGTCGCTTTCCCGGGGACTCTTACGACGAAAGAGACTCCACGGCCACGGACCTTTGCGGCTCTCGGCACGGTAGACGATGTTCGCCGGAACCTGCAGATCGATCAGCGTCCCGCCCTCGCTCGAGGAGCGAAGGCGCAACTCGCCCCGCATTTTGTCTGCGCGCTCCCGCATGCCGGCAAGGCCCCAGTGGCCGGTGCGATAACCTGCCTTCAGCACTCCCTCATCGATGCCGCGGCCGTCATCGCGCACGCGCACGTGCAGAGCGCCGGGCTGATACGCGATCTCAACCGCAATGTTCTGCGCGCCGGAGTGGCTGAAGGCGTTGGTCAACGCCTCACGCCCGATGAGCAGAACTTCCTCTTGCACGATTTCGTCCAGTGGCCGTGGACGGCCTTCCACGCAGACTTGGAAGTTCGCGGGATGAATGGCCCGCAGCTGAGCGCCCGTCTCGGCCAGGGCGTCGGCCAAGTTGGCGCTGTCGGTTCGCCGGCCGCGCAGATTCAGTACTCGTTCGCGCCCCTCTTGCATCACCCGGTCGGATTGCTTCAACGCCTCATCCAAAGCCTCGCGCGCAGGATCACCAACAGGCAGCCGGTCGGCAGCGGTGTGAAAGCGGAGCGTGAGCCCGAAGAGACTTTGCAAGAGGGTGTCGTGCAGCTCCCGGGCGATGCGCTCCCGCTCCGCCACTCGTTCGGCCAGCCGCCCCTGCAGCTGACGGGCTATGCCGCGAATGCGGAGCCGGATCGCCCACCACAACAGCCCGGCGGCGGCGAAGATGACCAGCGCCGTGAACCACCAGGTCTGATAGAAAGCCGGTTTGATGGAAACTCCCAAACTCGCTCCAACCTCGTTCCACACACCATCGTTGTTGCAGGCGATGACGTGAAAGCGATAATGTCCCGGGGGCAGTTGGGTGTAGAAGGCCTGGCGGCGCGTTCCTACGTCCTGCCATTCGGAATCCACGCCATCGAGTTTGTAGCGGAAGAGCACCCGGTCGGGAATCGCCAGGCTGAGGGCAGTGTAGTCAATCTGGAGCCTTTCGGTATGCGCAGGAAGCGTAAGTTCGCCGGAACCAGAGTAGGTCTTTCCGTTGGAGATGATGGAGGTGATCAGTACCGGTGGCGGTAAGCGGTTGCGACTCTTGTGCAACATCGCCGGGTCGAGCCAGGCGATGCCCCGGGTGGTGGCAAACCACATCCGGCCGTCACGCGATTCCGCCAGCGATGGCTCAGGAATTCTTTCTGCGGAGAGCCCGGGAAGTCCATCCAGTGCGTCGAAGCGTTCGCCGGAAACAAGGTAGCTGGGGTCGCGCAGCCACCGGGCCAACTCCGCCGCAGAGACATGGGTGATGCCCGAGAATCCGTTCATCCAAAGGTCCCCAGTGCCGGTTTCCATCACCCCGGAGACTCTGCCGGGCAGATCCTGGTTTTTCCAGCCCAGAAGGTAAAAATGGCCCTTGCGAAGCAGTTCGACTCCACCGGATCCGCCGAGCCAGACGCGGTCACCCCGGACGTACATCGTGGTTTCTGAGACGCCGCGCGTACCGTTAGGGAAGGAGAAGCGGTGGTAACTGCTTCCGTCCCATTCGACCACGTTGTTGGAGAAGCCGAACCAGGCATTTCCCGCATCGTCGCCGGTCATGGTGCCCAGGATCCCGGGCTTCTTGCCCAGCGCATCGTTTTGTCTGCTCCAGGAGCCTTGCGTGAGATGGTAGTCTCCGCCCGTCGCAGTGTGGATCCATAGTTCGTTGTTGCGATCGACGGCCAGCGCGATCACCGGGCCCAATTCTTCCTCCGGATAGTGCATGGGAAGGAAGCCCGAACCTGAAGAATGCCAGAGGGTGGAGTCACCGCCGCCGGCAGACCAAATGGCGCCATTGCGATCGAGTCGAAGACAAATGGTCCCTTTCGTTTTAGGAAAGCTGGTGATGCGGCCATCGGCGGCCACGTGGGTCAGTGGCAGGCTCAGATTTCCCGTCCAGATGGAACCCTGATCTCCAGCCAGGATGCTGAAGTCATGCTCTGGCGCCGGTGGAAGCGCCACAGTGGAAAGCGCCGTGCGGCGAAGCCGGTCGAGGCCGGAGTTGGTTCCTATCCATACGCTGCCTTCGCGATCGATCATCACCTTCCATACCGCGTCGGAGCTAAGTCCTTGCCTGGTGGTGAAGCTCATTCCGGGAGCACTCGCCGTGGCCTGGGGTGTTGGCCACTGGTCGACATGATCGAACCGCCGCAGGCCCTTATCACTTACCGCCCAAATAGAACCGTCCGCGGTGAAGGTAAAGTCCCCGAACTGCACATTTTCTTTGCGCTCTTTGCCGGGAACGTATCGGACGGGAGTGCGGTTTGGGTTGACGACGCGGCGGAGCCCATGATCATCCGAAAGCCAGATGGAACCATCCGGGGCCTCATGGAGATAGGTGTTGTGCGTGGCCGTGGCCAAAACGAAAGCAGCCGAGGTTGCACCGGCATCGTATTCCATCCGTTTGAACCTGGACTGACCCGGGGGCATAAAGAGCAGGGCGCCCTGCAGTGTCCTGACCCAAACCGTTCCTTCGCGGTCCACAAGAATGGCAGCGGGAAAGCCACCAGGGTATCCGTGTTCCGGGCCAATCTGTTCACACACAGAACCGTGCATGTGGAAGAGACCACCCGAGGCTTGCAGCCATAGAGAACCGTCCCGGTCCTCGGCGATTCCTTCCATTTGCAAGACCGGCGTACAGCGCCGGTCAGTGAAGGTGGTCAGGTGTCCAGCTTTCCAGAAGAGAAGTCCCGCCGCGCGCGTCTTTAGCCAAACGCCTCCGGAAGAGGAGAGAAACACGGCGTGAATCTCGCTATTGTGTACCGCCCCGTTGGTGGCTTCTTCGACGGATTGGAAGCGCACTCCGTCAAAGCGAAAGACCCCGGTCGAGGTAGTGAGCCAGAGGTATCCATCGGCCGCCTGCTGGATATCGACGACGGCTCCAAGGCCGTTGTCTGAGGTCCACATGTCGTGATGGAAGTTTGTAATCTCGCGAGCCGACGCCCAGGCCGCTGGTCCGCGCGCGCCTGCATACAGCATTAGCATGACGGCCACAGCGAACAACCATCTGGTCTTCTGGAAAAGTCTACCCATAAGGCGACGTGGTGATTTTACTGAGCGATTGGTCCCAACAGATCAGGCGTGGCCGGACGGCATTGCGATGGCGAACGATGGCCAGCCTTATGATGATTGTAGCGCCCTATGATTACAGGAAGCCGCGGCGCGCCGCATCGAACCATTTCCGGGTCGAGAACTCAGAACACAGATGTCGGTTATCGGAAAGACACTGTTGCTGGCACTGATCGGGATCGCAACCAGGACGGCGGCGTCCTTGGCAATCGCCAATCTCATTGCGTCGCTCCTGTTCGGAACGCCGGCCACCGATCGGGTTACGTTTCTGAGCACGACCTTGTTGCTGCTGGTGGTGGCGCTGCTCGCCGGATATATACCGGCGCGGAGGGCTTCGCGCATCAACCCGATGGTCGCACTGCGTAACAATTGACGCCTGCGGGCGCCCCCACATCTCGCGAGGTTGAACGCTAAGTGCGTCGGTTGAATCGAAAGTCAGAGGGAAAGAGCAGTGGTATCCCACATCTCGCGAAAAACGAGCGAGATGTGGGGCCCACCCGTGCCTTTGTGAGGGAACCAGGGCTAGAAGCGGCGATCGAGTTTTGGATACCAGGTGAGCTGGACGGCGGTGCTGGTGTCGGATTGCCGTCCCGATTTGTAGAGCGGAATCAGCCATTGCTCGTATTGCACGTTGGCTTTCAACTCAACGTCCGGTGCGAGGCGCTTAACCACATCGAAGCGGAAATCGGTTTGCGTGGTGCCGCCGGGGATAAAGTCCTTATCGGCTTTGTCGCTACGGTAGGAAAGCTGCAGCCATTCACGGGGTGAGAGGTGGTAGGTGAGCCACGCCTGGCCTCCCTTGTTTTCGCGTCCAATCCAGTCACCCATCAACAAGCCATTGCTGGTGTATCCGTTCCTCTGCACGACCTCGATATACATGTCCTGGCCTCCGTGGCTGAGGCCGCTGTCGGGATCGGTGGAGGCAGCTTCGGCGCGCAGGTCGAGTTTCGGCGCACCGGGAAAATGGGATAAGTAAAGACCGGGGCGGACGGCGGCGTGGCGCGGCGCGGTGATGGGGAAGACGTCATCGTGCACTTCAGAATCGCAATAGAACGTCAACCACTTGCGCAGGTAAGGCAGGCGATAGGAGAAGTCCACCGCGCTGAAGCGGGCGCCGGGGTCGTTGCGGGAGAACTTTTCTCCTCCGTTGGTATCGCTGATGCTATAGAAGCTGTGCCAGAACGTCCCCAGCGTGATGGGCTCGTGCCCCTTGCCCCCCCAGATGACGGTGCGTTGAAAACCGAATTCAAAGTTAGGCGTGGGCTTGACGGAAAGTTTTTCCGCATGCACCCAGGGGCTCACCGGATCGTTATGACCCTTCAGTGGCCCCACGAAAAAGTCGTATCGGAACAGACCTGCGATGCGGGAGATGTACGGGATATATAACGGCTCAACCCGATCGATGCGGAAACTCCAGATATTTTCCGCATTGTTGCTCCAGGCCATGCCGCCACCCACGCCCGGCCCGTACCAGTTGTCCATTTTTCCGATGGAGACCTCGTTGCCGATGATGTGAGCGGACACATAGCCTTCGAGCACGGTGAAGTTGTTGACCGAGGAAACCGGACCCAGCGGGATGGTGGTGTTTCCGTAGAGAGGAACAGAACTAAATGTGGCGAAATCGTCGATGGTGGCCAGGACTTCAGATAAAGGAAGGGAATAGCCTTCCCACGACGGGGCATGCTGAAATTCTCCGCGAAAGTAAATGGAGAACATGCCGTAGTGTCCGCGCGCGCTGAAGCCGCTGTAGCTGTTGAGGCCGCTCGCGTAGGGGCGGCCAAAATCATTGACGTCAGTCTGCCCGAGGTGAAAGCTGTCACGCAAAGGCGTGCCCGCAATGCCCATGATTCCCTGATACACCGAGTCGAGCCCGAGGCGCCCATATCTTTGATCGAGCGGGATCCGCATATCGGGCTGCAGATCCCTTTCCAGGGCGGTATAAATGTCAATGGCTTCGTCGCTGGTACTGCTGGTGATCCGGTCTGCGCTCAGATCCAGCATGTGGGCGACACTCAGACGGGTCCAGGGACGCATACCGAGAAAGACGGTGTCCACAAAGCCCAACCCGTACAGACGCATCACCGCCGGGTAGATCCAGCTATCCAGAGGAATATAAGTGGAGCTCATGCCCTCGATCGATTTGAGCGGCTCGTAGGGCGCAAAGTGAATGGTGTCGCGCGCAGCGGGAAGTTGATCGGCAGAGGGTGGCGCTGGAGCCGCGGCCGGCGGTGGTGTTTGCTGGGGGGCCGATTCAGGTTGCGTCGCCTGGGGCTGATCTGGATCAGAAACGGTGGAAGCGGCTGAGATTCCTGGGGTCAGTAAGACCAGTACACACAGAACAGCAAGGAATTCCACTTACACCTCAACGACAAAAGCGGTTGATGCCGGATTAGACCTGTGGCGGAGGCAAGTATCGGGCCGTGAGACGTACAGAGAATCGTTCACCTGTGTTCAAGCTAACGAAAGGAGAACTGAGGGTCAATCGTTTGCAGCAAGCTGAGAAGCGCAAAGATAACGGGGGGAGGTGGTTAAGGGCGGCATCACTTCTGCGGCGATCCCTGCGCTTTTTTCGCGGCCTTCAGGGCGGCGTCCAGTTTCCGCGAAAATTCGTCCACCAGCTGGTTCTTCCAGCGCGGGGTGAAGAGCCCCTTGGTTCTGAGATAGCGCTGCATGTGGATGAGAGGATCGCGTTCGCTGCGGCGCGGCGTAGAGTTCGCTACGCTTCGTTTGGTTGGACTGTACAGGCGATATGGCTTAGCCTCCACCAGTACCGGGCCGCCCCCCTGGCGCACGCGTTCCACGCTTTCGTAGGCTACACGGTAGACAGCCACAACATCGTTGGCATCGACGGTAATGATGGGAAAACCGTAGGTCTGTTTCTCGGCGTCATTCGCTTTGAAGCGGGCCGGGGCCGGCCAGGGATTATCCTCTACGACAAAAATTATGGGTAGGCTCTTGTTCGCGGCCAATGCCAGGGCTTCATCCCAGGAGCCAAGAGCGGTGGTTGCCTTATCGCTGAAAACGATCACTACGTTGCTCTTCTTCTGCTGCTTGTTGGCCAGAGCCACGCTGGTTGCCCGACCGAGCTGCGAGCCCTGAGTAGCGGAGGGCATGATGATGTTGGGCGACTCTGTGTGGGTGTACATCTGGGCCACGATCTCGTCCAGCGGCACTCCCTTGACTACGCCGGCGATTGAGTTGTGCGGCGCCAGGGCGATGGTGTCGCCGGTCTGCAGGTCGATGGCGCACCCGGTAGCAATTGCCTCCTGGCCCATCGAAGCAGCATAGAGGGCGGCAGATCGTGGCTCCCCGCGCAGCCGCAATGCACGTTCCGTGAGCATCCGGCATTGGATCATGGTGGCATAAAGCTGCCGGAGCTTGGCATCGCTGATCAGCGAGCCACCGGGGGAGACGGCCGTAGCGGTGGTTGTCTGCCCAACCTTACCAGCCATGGTTACGGTCTTCTCCTGACGAGTGAATGACGATGCGCGATTAAAGTGGTGATTGTAAATCACCCGCTGCGGATCCGGGTGACCGTCGTGATTTCAACGGTGGAAAGCTGTCCGGACTTTTTCACAGGACTGTGAAAAAGCCTGTGTATTTCCCGGCTCTCGATGCGGCACAGTCGCTGAAACCATAGGGGTTTTAGCACTCTGCACTGCTTCCGATGCTCGGGGCAGCCGAAGCGTCATGTGGAGTAATCCGAGTTGATGCGCACGTACTCCGCGGTAAGGTCGGTGGTCCAGAAGCGGCACTTGCCTGGCCCCAGACCGAGATCGACATGAACCGTCAGATCGCGTTGTTTCAAGTATTGGTGGGTGGCGTTTTCATCGAAGTGCGGCGAGAGACAGCCTCCATGGCAGATCTCGAGCTCGCCGAAGGAAATGTTGATCCGCGCGGGATCGATGGCTACGCCGGCGTAGCCGATCGCAGCGAGGATGCGGCCCCAATTGGGATCGCATCCCGCCCATGCGGTCTTGACCAGGGGAGAGTGGGCAATAGAGCGGGCTACGCGCAGGGCATCCGCATCGGTAAGCGCTCCGCTGAGGTCCAGCTCGACCACATGTTGAATACCTTCCCCGTCCTCCACGATGCGCATGGCGAGCGCCAAACAAACGCTCTCGAGGGCGGAGGAAAACGACGCTGTGGGCGGATCGTCGACAGGATTTGCTGTGGCGTGGGAGTGGCCGTGGATGGTGACTCCGCTGGCTCCGCTGGCAAGTAGCAAAACGGTGTCATTGGTGGAGGTATCGCCGTCGATGGAGATGCGATTGAACGAACCCTCGACGGCGTGATGAAGCAGATCAGAAGCGACGGCGGGTTCGAGTGCGGCGTCGGTGAAAAGATACACCAGCATGGTGGCATGCAGGGCAGCTTGTGGAGCGGCTTGAAGTTGGGGATGGATCATGCCCGCGCCCTTGGCAACGCCGGCGACACGAACGGTTGCCCCGCCCACAGCAAAACTGGCCACCGCGATCTTGGAGCGCGTATCGGTGGTCATGATGGCTCCCGCCATCTGTTGCAGGTGAGCCGCGGTCGATCCCAGGGCGGAGTGCAATGCAGGCAGAGCCGCGGTTAGCTTGTCGACTGGAAGCAGCACGCCGATGATGCCCGTCGATGAGGGGAAGACGGAATGTGCATCGCAGCCGAAGATCGCGGCGGCGCCGGCGCAGCATTGCTGCGCAGCACTCACGCCAGCCTCACCGGTGGCGCAGTTTGCATTGCCGGCATTGACCAGCGCAACGCGGAGACGATGTTGACTGCGTTCCAGGTGACGCTGTCCGACGATGAGCGGCGCGGCGACCACTTTGTTGCTGGTGAACATCGCGGCGGCGGTCGCCGGTTGATCGGCCACTGCGCAGGCGAGGTCAGGATTACCGCTGGCTTTGAGGCCGGCGCGCACGGCGGCGAAAGCGAAGCCGCGGGGCACCTGGTCGTCGCTGAGGGGTGCGTTCAGGGAAGGCGTATTGGGAGCTGGAGACGTGTCAGCCATGTGGCCTTTACTCTATCAAGAGAACGCACCGTCGTTCACCATCAGCCCGGACGACGATGGGCGCGGGTTAGGATAAGGACGAATGCAGCAAGAAGAGGGTCCGGAGCAAAGGTCTACAGAATTTCCCGAGTTTCTGCGCATGCGCAACGTGGATGTGGCGCGCGGGCAGAAGGTTGTGCTGCAAGATATGAACCTGAGGATTGCCGCCGGGGAACACATTGCCATTCTGGGTCCGAATGGGTGCGGAAAGTCGACTCTGATCAAGGCGATGACCTGCGAATGCTATCCCATCGTGCGTCCCGGCATGGAGATGAAAGTCTACGGCCGGGACCGCTGGGAAGTGCAGGAACTGCGCAAGCACCTGGGGGTGGTGGCCACGGAGTTGCCGGGCGAACGGACCGCAGTGACGCGGGGCCTGGACGCCGTGGTCAGCGGTTTCTTTTCCAGCTCCACCTTGTGGCCGAATCTGGTGGTGACGGAGAGCATGCGCAGCAGTGCTCTAGACGCGCTGGGCATGCTCGGCGCCGAGTATCTGCGCGACCGCTGGGTGGGTGAGATGTCAGCGGGGGAGAAGCGCCGGGTGATGATCGCGCGGGCGTTGGTTCACCGGCCGGAGATGTTGCTGCTCGACGAACCGAGCAATGCGCTTGATCTGGCAGCGCAGCGCGAACTACGCGAGATCCTGCGCGCGGTGGCCGTGGGGAATGGTCAGCGACGGGGAACCGGGCTGGTGATGGTGACCCACCATCTGGCGGATATTTTGCCCGAGATCGATCGCGTGGTCATGATGAGCGCAGGCCGTATTGTGGCCGACGGACCAAAGCGGGAATTGCTGCAAGCGGCCAGGTTGCGCGAGCTCTTCGGGGTGGATCTCGAATTGACAGAACGTCATGGCTATTGGCACTCCTGGTGAGTTTCCGTCGCATCAACGAACGCGGCTTGACCTCCGCCCGGTGGTCGTTTAATTTATGGCTACACGGGAAAGGAGGATGATCCAGCTGATGAAAAATTCTGATGGTAGTAGTTGTTCGATACGTGAGGTGACTGAGGCTTAGAGCGTTCGTCTCTAGACCTGGCGGTAAAAGTAGTTCGTCCGCCGAGGCCCACTTCGTAAGAAGAGCGGACGCCTCAGCCAAACTCCACAGCTTCACCGGTGATCAAGGCCTGCGCCAGCAATGGCGCGGGCCTTTCACGTTTGCGGCGGGGACAGAGAACTGCAGATCCCTCGGCTTCGCTCGGTGACTTTTTTGATTTCTTTCATGATTTTGGTTGCTGGAAAGTTATAAAGAGCATGGGCTAACAAGCATTGTCGGGGTCCTTCGACTGCGCGCCATAGACCCTCTGTTAAGCGATGGATCCGCGAGGCGCTTCGCTCAGGATGACGGGTTTGTGGGAGGTTTAGAGTTTTGAACAACAGCCCGGTTGGGCGTGACAAAACGCGGAAAATCAAAAAAGTCACCACCTCTCAGGATGACGGCGTTGTGGGAGCTTTGAAAGTCTTCTGGTTGGGTGTGTCAAAACCACAAAAAATCAACAAGTCACAGACTTTCGGGATGAGAAAGGGTAGGGTTGTTTTTTCCTTTGCCTTTTGTGATGCGGATGGAGAAAACCGCTCGTTTCGCGCGTAGCCGTTTCAGCCAGTAGCAGATGCTCGATGGAAACGCTGTCCCAGCGCTTGTCATCCCGAAGCCGAGGGATGTGCAGTTACTCAATCCGTATCCGATGCTCACCCTTGCGGCGGTGCGCAGGCTTACAATTAATGCATGGAACCACTGGTGATTGCGGGTAAGGCCTTTCAGTCCCGGCTGATCGTCGGCACGGGAAAATATAAGGACGGCGCAGAGACGCAGGCGGCTATCGAAGCTTCAGGGGCGGAGATGGTCACCGTTGCAGTACGGCGACTGAACCTGGATCGCAGCCGGGAGTCCCTGCTCGACTACATCGACCCCGAGCGCTATTTTCTGTTGCCCAATACTGCCGGCTGCTACACCGCGGATGAGGCGATTCGCGCCGCCAGGCTGGGACGCGAGGTGGGTCTCTCCGATTGGGTAAAGATTGAAGTCATCGGAGACCAGGCGACGCTCTATCCGGATGTGCAGGCAACGCTGGAAGCAACACGGGTGCTGGTCAAAGAAGGTTTCACCGTTCTCCCTTACACCTCCGATGACATTGTTTTCGCGCGCCGGCTGATTGATGCGGGTGCAGCCGCCGTTATGCCCCTGGGGGCGCCTATCGGGAGCGGAATGGGCTTGCAGAATCTGGCCACGCTGCGCATCCTGCGGGAGATGATTACCGAGGTTCCGCTGATCGTCGATGCCGGGGTCGGCATGGCCTCCGATGTGTGCCTGGCGATGGACATGGGTGCGGATGCGGTGCTGATCAACTCCGCCATCGCGCACGCAGCCAAGCCGGTGCTGATGGCCGAGGCAATGCAGCATGCGGTGCTCGCCGGGCGGCAGTCGTTCCTCTCCGGCCGCATGCCCAGGAAGCTTTACGCAACCGCCAGCTCCCCGCTGGAAGGTCTTTCCAAGTAAAGTTTCTGCATCCACATGACTATTACGGGCGTCCACTGCTGTGGGATAGACTCGGTCACATGCGTGTCTTCGGGATCGATTGCGGCACCAATTGCACAGGCTACGGAGTGGTGGATGTGCAATACGGGGCGCGTGAATCGCGCCTGATCGCAGTGGCCGCCGGCGGTCTCAAGCTGGTCAAGGATCAGCCGTTACCTCTGCGGCTGGCCTATATTTATGCGGAGCTGTCGGCGCTGATGGAGCTGCACCGTCCGGAAGTGGTGGCGGTGGAAGAGGTGTTTTACTCCGTGAATGCGAAGTCCGCGCTGAAACTGGGACATGTGCGTGGAGTGGCCTTGCTGGCGGCAGCAATGCACGGGCTGCCGGTGGCGGAATATGCTCCGCTCACTATCAAATCCGCTGTGGTTGGCTACGGATTGGCGCAAAAGGAGCAGGTGCAGTTCATGGTCGCACGTTTGCTGAACCTGGAGTGCGCGCCGCAGCCTGCCGATGCGGCCGATGCCCTGGCCATCGCGATATGCCACGTGCATACCGCGCAGACGCTTTCGTTGCAGGCAGAATCCCGCGCTTGAGGTTTGGGTTGAATCCGCTGCGAAGCATGGCGTGGTCAGTGTTGCCCTTGGCGGTTGGGCTGAGCGTATTGCCGGCTATGGCGCAGAGCGCGGGCCCGGCGCAGATCGTCTTTACCTACGAGAATCCCAAGCTACAGCCGTCCAAGTATGTACTGACGGTGGGGGAGGACGGTACCGGGCACTATCGCTCGGAGGATGGCGGCGCGGTGCCAAATGACCCGGAGAATATGCCGGCGGACCCCCAGGACCGGCCGATCCATATCTCCAAAGCAGTGCGCGAGGCCATGTTTGAGACCGCGCGCAGCAACAAACTCTTCGCCATAGCCTGCGATGACGGAGCGAAGAATATCGCTTTCCAGGGCACCAAAACGCTACAGTACGAGGGTCCCGAAGGTCACGGAAGCTGTACTTATAACTGGAGCAAGAGCTCTCAGATTGGTAAGCTTACAGACCAGTTTCAAGCCATCGCGGCAACTTTGGACGAAGGCAGCAAGTTGCAGCGTCAGTATGAGCATGCGCGCCTCAGCCTGGATACGGAGCTGGAGTTTTTGGTGCAGATGGTGCAGGACAAGAGGGCGATTGAGGTGGAGAATATCGCCCCGATTTTGCGGACGCTTGCCGGGGACGATGCAGTGTTAAAGCGGGTGCAGCGGCGCGCGCGAGCTCTGCTGGCGGGAGCCAAGAGGGATTGACGCGGCAGGTAAATCGTTGAATTTGCGCAAGGCAACTTATTGCCAGAGGTTCGGTTTAAGTAGGTAGGGAAGTCAGGAAATGGAGGTGCTCTCTTATGCAGCACCCAGGAAATAGGAAGACGCTTGCCGGGCCTTTGGCGATGGCCGTGCTTTTTCTGCTGTGGATAGGATCAGGAACCAGCCGGGCGAGGGCCCAGGCCCAGAACCCCGCGGGGCCCAACGTTGCCCGCGTGAGCTTTGTGCAAGGCTCGGTGCAGCTGCTTGGCGGGCAGGGAAGCGATTTCCAGCAGGCAGTGATGAACATGCCGGTGTTGGATGGATCGCGTTTGCAGACCGGTGGAGACGGCCAGGTAGAGGTCGAGTTCGGTGACGGCAGCGTGGCCCGCTTGACACCGAACAGCTCGCTCCAGTTCGACCACTTGGGACAGGATCGAGTCCAGTTGTCGCAGTTGTCTGGTTTGGGCTACTACGAGTTCAACGTGGGCGAGGGACATCCGCCCTTCAGCGTGCAATTCAACAACCTGTATGTGCAGCCGACGGATAACTCAATCCTGCGCGTAGGCTTGGACACCGGATGGGAAGTTGCGGTGTTTAGCGGCTCGGTGAATGTGCAGGGAGAGGGCATTCCCGGCGTTACTGTCTCGGAAAACCAGAGCATCCGTAACGGCGCCGAAAACAGCGGCGCCCCCTACACGGTGGCGCAGGGAATTAATGCTGACTCCTGGGATAACTGGAATCAAGACCGGGACCGGGCCATTGCCGAGGAGGCCTCGCAGCAGACGCCGGTGCGCGATGAGTCGGCCAATCCGGATAACGAAAACTGGAATGATCTGGATGCTGATGGTAACTGGTATCCCGTAGAGGGCACTGGCGACGTGTGGGTTCCCGCCGGCGTCGGTCCGGATTGGGACCCGTATGGATCCGGCTACTGGGGCTTCTATCCCACCATCGGCTACACCTGGATTTCAGGCTATCCCTGGGGCTGGCTGCCCTACCATTGCGGAGCCTGGGGTTATTATTCCTTCGGTTGGGGATGGCGTCCGGGCGGTTGCGGCCGTCTCTGGTCTCCGGTCATTGTGGTGCACAGGGGTCCTCCAGGCTGGATCATGCCGGTACGGCCGGTCTTTCGCGCCGGTTCGTATCCGCTCGGCGCGCAGCGCCTGGTTGCAGTTGACCGTGGACCGGTTGCCAAAGGCCCGTGGGGTAGGGGTGGCGCCGTGCCGAGGCCAGACCATGAGCAGGCGCTGAACTTTGATGGACGCACGATTACACCGGTCGGTCGAGTCGACGTTCGTGCGCAGGGATTTGCTGCGGCTAGGGGAACGGCGCCGGGGACACGCGCGTCCTTGGCCGGCGTTCCTGCCGGACCGGCGCAGCGGCCGGGCTACAACAGCGCGTACCGGGGCGCCAATCCACCGCGTGCGGTGGAAAGTCCCAATCAGAGGCCCAACGTGGGTTACCCCGGGATGGGGTCATACAACCAGCGTTCGACGTACGTAGCCCGCCCGACGCCGTCGATCCACTACTCAGCTCCGCCTCCGCCTCATTACTCGGCTCCCCCAGCGTCGCGTGGGGCGCCTTCCGGGGCTCACCGCTAAAGGCCGAGGTCGTTGGCGGGTCTAGGCTGTCGCGAGGGCGCGAAAAAGACAAGCCATGGCCTCCAGCGACACCGCCTCGGCCCGCACCTGTCCATTCACAGCACATTGCCTGAAAGCCCCGTCGACGACGGCGGGGCTGTATCCGGAGGCGCGCAGGTTGTTGGCCAGGGTCTTGCGCTTCAGGGCAAAGATCTGACGCAGGAAGCGCAGGAAGCCTGCCGGTTCCACACCCAACTCATCGAATCGAGAACGCATAGTGAGGCGGAAGACCGTGGAGTGCACCTCCGGCGGCGGAGCGAAAGCTTCAGGCGGCAGGGTGAAGAGATTCTCGACCGTGGCGTACATCTGCGTGGTGGCTGATAGCAGACCGTAGGCGCGGGAGCCCGGAGGCGCCACGATGCGTTCCGCGACCTCACGCTGCGCCATGAGCACAGCGCGATCGATCACCGCGCTGTGGGTGAAGAGATGCATCAGGATAGGGGAAGAGATGTAATAGGGCAGGTTGCCGATGACCTGCAGGTGAATCCCCCCTTGAGCAGCCAGTTGAGTCAGGTCAACGGTCAGGATATCCCGGCAAAGGATTTCGATGGAGCTCCCGGCGAAGGAGTGCTGGAGGGACGCAGCCAGAGCGGGATCGAGTTCGATCGCGATAAGCTGTTTAGCGCGGGGTCTGAGCAGGCTGGTTAGGACGCCTGTGCCGGGGCCAATCTCGAGCACCGTAGCCTGACTTAAATCGCCCAAAGCGTCTACGATGGCGCGTGGTGCGGTCGGGCTGACCAGAAAATTCTGGCCCAGCTTGGGCTTGCGGCGCGATGGGCCTTGCTTATGGACGGGCATGGCGCGCCCGCCCTGGATTGCTGGCGCCCTTTCTCATAGGTAGACTACCCAATTGCGACGTTCCTTCTCGGCATCATACGGAAAAGGACCGTTGAGAAAAAAGGGGTGTTGGCAATGCATATCGTTTTTGCCGCGTCGGAGTGTGTTCCTTACGTCAAGACGGGCGGAGTTGCTGAAGTAGTTGGCGCGCTGCCTAAGGAACTGGTGCGGCAAGGCCATCAGGTCACGGTCTACGTGCCTCTCTACCGGCAAGTACAAAAACATCTCAAAGAGCGCAAGATTGCGATTCGCAGTCTGACTATTCCCTTCTCGTACTACAACCGGTTTGTCACGGTAGTGAATGGAGGCACCACGGACGGAGTGCAATTTTATTTCATTGATTGCCCTGAGCTCTTCGATCGCGAGTTTCTCTATGAGACGGCTTCGGGCGATTATGCTGACAACGCGGAACGTTTCGGGTTATTTTGCCGTGCGGTGCTCGACAGTACCAAGCAGCTGGGGGTGCCGGATGTTTTTCATATCCACGGATGGCCTGCCGGGGTGCTCGCTATCCTGCTGCGGACGGTGTATTACTTCGATCCGGTGCTCAAGAATGTAGCCTGCCTGCTGACCATTCACAATTCAGATCGCCAGGGGTGGTTTCCTCGCGAGACGGTGGAAAAGCTACTGCTGCCGTGGGATGTGTACACCACGGAGCGCGCCGAGTTTTACGGTACTTTTGATTTTCTAAAGGGTGGGATTGTCTATTCCGATGCGATCAACACCGTGAGCCGCAAGTACGCTGAAGAGATCCAGACTCCGGAGTATGGGAACGGTTTGGATGGAGTCTTGCGTGCCCGGGCGCAGGATCTGCGCGGCATTCTCAACGGGGTTGACTACCAGGTTTGGAATCCGGCGACCGATAGCAAGATTGCAGCCCATTACACCCCCGAGCGGCTGGAAGGAAAGACGGCCTGCCGTAAGGACATGCTGCATGCCTTCGGCGTTTCCAATCTGCCTGAAGATACGCCGGTGGTGGGCATGGTTTCACGCCTGGCGACGCAAAAGGGTTATGATCTGCTGGCGCAGGCATTCGACCAGCTGGTGCAGGAGAACATGTTCCTGGTGATCCTGGGCACCGGGGAACCTTACTACGAGAACCTGCTGCGTGGTTGGCAGGAACGGTTTCCCCGTAAGGTCGCAGTTGCGATTACCTATGACGAGACTCTGGCTCATAAGGTGGAGGCGGGATCGGATATCGTTCTCATGCCTTCACGCTCTGAGCCTTGTGGGCTGAACCAGATCTATGGGATGAAGTACGGCACTGTGCCGGTGGTGCGCGCCACCGGCGGCCTCGATGACACGGTGCAGGAATGGTCGGCGGAAGCGGAGACGGGAACCGGGTTTCGATTTAACGATTACCGGCCGGAGGAGTTGTTGCAAGCGCTGCGCCGTGCTTTCGCGTCCTTCGCGGATAAGAAGCAGTGGCAGAAGCTGATGCGCAACGGGATGGCGCGCGATTATTCCTGGACCAAGCCGGCCAAAGAATACATTCAGCTTTATGAGGAGATCGTGCGCAGACGGTCTTGAAAAGCACATCTGCCCCACGGCACGCCGGGGCAGGCAAAACCGGGCAGATATGGGGCACCCGTTATTTGTTACCGGTAGAGAGAGGCAGGCCTGTGAGAAATTCAGGCTAAACCCGCAACTTAGCACGGTTAGCAGCGCGGAAGTAGAGGTAGACCGGGAGGCCGGCGAGGATGATAAGTGTTCCCACCAGCGAACCGCGCACGTTGCTGGCGAAGGAGTAGTAGAGCAATACGGCGGCGGCCACGATGAAGAGCGCCGGGAGCACCGGATATCCCCAGATGGAGAATGGCCGCTCGGCTGCCGGGATGCGGCGGCGGTAAACAAAGATCGTCGTCGCCGTAAGCAGGTAGAAGAGCCACTCGGCGAAAATCGCAAGCTCAAAGAGTTGCTGAAAGCGTCCCACCAGCAACAGCAGCAGTGTGCTCAATAGTCCCTGGGCTACAAGCGAGGTGGAAGGGCTTTGGAAGCGGGGATGAATGTGGGCCATGCGGGCGGGAAAGAGCCGGTCACGCGCTGCGGCAAAGGGCACGCGGGCGCCGGACATCGTGGTTCCGTTGAGGCCCACGAGGATGCTCAGAGCCATGGCAGCCGAGACCAGAGATGCGCCCCAATGTCCGGAAACGACCGACATAGCGAGGACCGCGGGGCGCGAGGAGTCCGCGATCCGGACCGCGGGCAGAATGTACTGAATGGCCGCGTTGGTGGCCATGTAGAGGACGCCGACGACGCCCACGCCGGCTATGAGCGCAATGGGCAGGCTGCGCTCCGGCCGCTTCACCTCGCCGGCGACCATGGTGAGGTCGTTCCAGCCGTCGTAAGCCCATAACGACGCGATGAGCGCGACCATGAATCCTTCCAGTCCGCCTTGAGCTCCGGAAAAGCTGGTATGGAAATTGGCCACGCCACCAAGCGGACTGGCAAAGCAAAAGCCGGCGATGACCAGAACCAAAACCACTTTGAGCCAGGTGAAGAAGAGCTGGAAATCCCCCGCTTTCTTGATGCCCAGGTAGTTGAGCCCGGTGATAAGCCAGGCGGCAAAGATGGCGAAGATCTGCGACCAGGTGATCAAAACAGGAGTACGGAGCACGACCCCATCGAGCCATGCGAAGGCGGGGAAGACGCCCATAACTCGGGCCAGGCCGGTGGTGATGCTGGCGATGGAGGCCGGCTTGGCTACCGCAAACCACGTCCACATGTAGAGAAACGCGGGCAGGTCGCCGTAGGCGTTGCGCAGGAAGACATACTCCCCGCCGGCCCGCGGCATCATGGCGCCAAGCTCCGCGTAGGTCATGGCGCCAAAGAGCGTCAGCACTCCACCGACGATCCAAGCCAGGTACACCATCCTGCTGGAGCCGACGGCGCGCATCATCTCCTGGGGCACGAGGAAGATGCCGCTGCCGATGATGGTGCCCACCACAATCGCGGTCGCGTGCCAGACGCCGAGCACGCGGGGAAGGTCCGGTGCCGAGGACACTACGCCGTGCTCCGATGGGGACGAGATAGTCATCGGTGGTAGGCGAGTCTAGCATAAGGTGCTTACACGGCTTGGCCGGGCGGAGACGCGACTGTATCTACCGGATGGAAGTAGTCGTGGATGGCCGTAGCCAGGTGAGGGGCCACGACGGAGGCAAGCGCCTGCAGGGTTGCTTCCTTTATGCCCCGCATGCTGCCGAAGTGGGCCACCAGCCGATTGCGCGTTTGCGGACCAACGCCGGGAATCGACAGCAGCTCGGATTCGCGATCGCGGATCTCCCGCCGCTTGCGGTGGTAGGTAACGGCGAAGCGGTGCGACTCATCGCGAATTTTCTGGATCAGGTGCAACACCGGCGACCGGCGATCCAGGACGATGGGTTCGTCTTCCTGCCCGTAGAGGTAGATAATCTCCTCTCGTTTGGCAATCGAGGCCAGCGGCTGGGTGGTGATGCCAAGCAGTTCCAGAGCCTCGGCTGCGGCGTGCAACTGGCCCAATCCTCCATCGATAAGGATCAGGCTGGGCATGGCCAGCTGTTCCTCCTGCACCCGGCGATAGCGCCGGCCAACCACTTCGCGCATCGATGCGAAATCATCCACACCTTCGACGGTCTTGATCTGATACTTGCGGTAATCGGATTTCTTCATGGCGCCGTCCTCCCAAACGACCATGGAGGCGACCGTCTCCGCGCCCTGGATGTGGGAGATGTCGAAGCACTCAATGCGCCGCGGCAGCTCCGGTAGGGTTAACAGATCCTGCAGCGATTCCTCGATCACTTTTCGCGAAGGCTGCAAGACGCGGAATCGCTGATCGAAACTCTGCTTGGCATTTTGCCCGGCGAGGTCGACCAGGGAACGCTTCTCGCCGCGGCGGGGCACGGCCAGCTCGACTTTGTGCTGGGCGCGCTCACTGAGCAGCGCCGCCAGCGATTCGCGATCGGCAAAATCGACGGGAATGTAGACGGTCCGGGGAACATATTGCTGGTCGATATAGAGCTGCTTGAGCAGCGCGGAGAAGAAGAAGGAGGCGCTAAAGCTCGCGCCGTAGGATTGAGATTCCGGCGTGGGAGCATCCGTCTCTGGCTCAGGCGCAGCCTCGTTCTCTTGCACCGGCTGCTCGGAGACGTTCAGTTCGGGCGGATACTCGGGCAGCTCTTCCCAGAAGAATTCCCGGCGATCGACGATCTTGCCGCCGCGCATATGAAAGAGATTGACCGCCAGCATGCCGTTTTCGTGGTGGTAGCCGTAGACGTCTGCATCATCGCCATCCGCCGTGGCCATGCGCTGTCTCTCCTGCACCTGGCTCATGGTGATCAGCAGGTCACGGTATCGGGCGGCGAGCTCGAAGAGCTGCGAGGCTGCTGCTGCCTCCATACGTTCTTCGAGCGAGCGGCTCAATTCTGTTTGCCGGCCTTCCAGGAACATCTGCGCATCGCGCACCGCTTGCCGGTAGTCCTCGGGCGTGGTGAGGTTCTCGACGCAAGGCCCCAGGCAGCGCTTGATGTAGTACTGCAGGCAAGGGCGCGGATGGTAGCGCGACAGATCGACCTTGCAACTGGGCAGGAGAAAACTGCGGTGGATCAGGTCGACCACGCGATGCGCCAGATTTCCCGGGAAAAAGGGTCCGTAATAGGCGCTACCGTCTTTGCGCAGCCTGCGGGTGACAAAAACCTTGGGGTATCGGTCGGCCAGGGTCAGCTTGACGTAAGGGTAGGTCTTATCGTCGCGCAGCAGGATATTGAAGCGCGGCTTGCGCTGCTTGATGAGGTTGTTCTCGAGCGCAAGCGCTTCATGTTCGTTTTCCACCAGGATGTAATCGATGTCCACCGCCTCGCGCATGAGCGAGCCCGTCTTGGCATTGGCTTGGGCGGCCCCGAGCAGGTACGAACGTACCCTGGAGCGGAGGTTTTTGGCCTTACCGACATAGATCACGTCGCCCTGGGCATTGCGGTACAGATACACCCCTGGCCGGATGGGCAGGGTGCGTATCTTTTCATGCAGATCCATTGGGTGTCCTGACTAAAGTTTAGACGCTATGCACTTCGTGCGACAGTTTGCGCAGTTAGCTGGTAAAACTTTCCTTGTTTGCTCGATTAGCGGTGCACCAAGCTTTACACTTTTTGCTGCAAGTGATTGCTGCCAAACTAGTAAAGCGAGATCGGCTTTTTGGCAATGCTCGTGCTAGTAAGATCTGGATGGGCGAAGTAGGGGGCAGAAACCTTTTATGATCCGAATCGATAAGACGTCGCAGCAAGCCGCTATCCTGTTGGGCGCCGTGTCACTGTTTGTCATTGCCGGCTGCTCCACCAAGAACTACGTCCGGTCGCAAACCACTCCGCTGGTGCAAAAGACCAACGAACTCGACGACGCCACCGCAGCTAACAACCGTGCCATCCAGAGCACCAATGAACGTGCTCAGGCCGGCATCCAGCAGGCGCAGGCGTCGGCCAACACTGCCACGCAAAACGCCCAGGCTGCTAACCAGGCGGCAACCCAGGCTCAGGGGAGTGCGCAGGAGGCAGTCAATCGTGCCGACTCGCTGGCCAGCGTAGTAGCCAATCTGGACAATTACAAGCAGATCGGCGATGTGTCGGTGACCTTCGGATTCGATAAGAGCGAGTTGACGAAGGCGGACAAGGCGCAATTGGATGGCCTTGGCACCCAGCTCAGCGCGGCCAAAGGCTACATCCTGGAAGTTACCGGGGGAACGGACTCGGTAGGCAGTGCGGACTATAACTACCAGTTGAGCCAGCGCCGCGCCGAATCAGTGGTGCAGTATATTGCGGCCAAGTTCAATGTGCCACCGCATAAGTTTTACCTGATCGGGATTGGCAAGGATGTGGAAGTAGCAACCAATAAAACAGCCGCTGGACGGGCGCAGAATCGGCGGGTAGAAGTGCAGATTCTGTCCAACATGACGCAGACGAACGGTACGGCGGTGTCGCAGGTTCGGTGAGGAGCTGTAGGCGTTCTGTAGCACAGCGGCTTTAGAGCCGCTGAAACAACCTAGGTGTGACGGCGGGGCTGAATCCCAGTACCTTCAATCTGAGGCGACGGGGTTCAGCCTTTCTGTCGTTAACGCGATCCCGGAGGGACCGCTGAAAGTTACAGTCCTGGGTCTTAATTAGCATCCCACCCAGGACGATGTCCTGGGAAATTCTCAGCCGTCCCTTCGGGACTGTTCAAATGTCCTTGTGCCCTACCCAGGACTTTCGTCCTTGGCTACTCTCAGCCGTCCCTTCGGGACTTCTTGATTAGGCGTGAAACTTAATCGAGCGCGAAAGTTAATCGGGGGCGAAAGTTGATTGAGCGCGAAAGCCTTCGTTGCTTGCCACTCACCCTACATTGCCAGGTGCCTGACATGCTCCGCGCGCACATCGGCGGCGCTGAATAGGCGGTAGAAGGGCGCACCTTGTGCCGCAGCCTCGACCGCCGGCCGGCCCTTGGCTTCTTCCCGTTCCACCAGGCAGAGGACCCCGATCACCCGCATCCCGGCCTCGCGTGCAGCTTCGATTGCGGTAATGGTCGACGCACCGGTGGTGCAGACGTCATCGACGATAATCACGGGCGCATCTGCCTGTTGAAAGCCTTCGATACGGCGTCCGGTGCCGTGAGTCTTTTCCAATTTCCGCACCAGAAAACCATCCAGCACAGGCGACCCGGGGGCTTCAAGGGCATGCCAGGCGCTCGCCGCCGCTACATTGCAGACAATGGGGTCAGCGCCGAGGGTAAGACCGCCCACCGCGCGCGCCCGCAGCTCGTGCTGGCGGATGAGATCGAGCAGCGCCAGGCCGGTAAGGCGGCCGCCTTCACCCGTAAGGGTGGTGGTGCGGCAATCGATGTAGTAATCGCTGGTGGCTCCGGAAGAGAGCTTGAACTCGCCCAGGCGGAAGGATATGCGGGATAGCATCTTGAGCAGCGCGTCGCGATGGGCAAGAGTCATTAGTTGATTTTATCCAGGTGACGAAAACCGCCGGTGCCGAAAAAAAGGATGGTGAAGATGGTGCCGTTATAGGTGGCGTGAATGAGCGTGCTGGCGGCGAGGGAATGGGTCCACAGCCGGACCCCGCACAACACGAGGCTGACGCCGAACAGCACCGCCAGCGGCGCCCAGGCGTGGGCCAGCTGATCGGCGTGGACCAACGCGAAGGCGATGCTGGTCACGCCGCAGGAAAAGAGCAAAGCCGGGATGCTCCAGCGGGGATCGTATTGTGCTCCCCTGTCAGTGGCTATGAGACCTGTGTCTGGACGGCGCTTAAGGTCGTGAAACCAGTCCCAGGTGGAGGCCAACGACGGCAGCAGGAAGCCGCGAAAGGCCAGCTCCTCACAAAGCGGGGCCAGCAAGGTGCCAAATAGAGCGACCATCCACACGTCGGCAGGGGTGCGAAAGAAGTCGTCGATGGGAAGCGTCTTGGGGATGGGAAGGAAATTCGACAGGAACTGAACCGAGAGGCTCAAGACAACGCCGCCGGCCAGCAGGGGAACCCAGCGGCGGCGCACGACGGAGAAGTTCCAGCGCAGCGCCTGGGGGAACGGCTGATCCCACATGTAAGTAAAAATGGCCCACACCACCGCCCCGGCGATGAGGTAACCGGCGGCCATGCTGGGAATCAGCAGGCGGGGCTCGCGTAGCAGTTGCTCCGGCGTCTCCGGCCCCAACAGATGCAAGCCCATGACCAAAGCAAAGGCGGAAACACTGGTGAGTAGCAACACGACGATGGCCACCAGGAAGAACAGCACGGTGTGACCAAAGTTAGGGATGCGGCGTACGCGAACGGAAGGCTCGTAGTCGAACCCCGGGCCGGGTGGCGGGGGAGGCGGGGGCACCGGCGGCTCTCCAGGGATGTAGGAAGAGGACAGAATCTCCGGATCAGTCGACATGGCTCAGGGCCGGTTTCCTGCTGCGGACGGAGCTCTTTGCCCGGCCCGCACCTTTGCGCGGAGCGTGAACGTGGTTGCCGTTGGTTTCCGGGGAGAGCGCGGCCAAGGGCCTCAACTCAACCACGGGAAAGTAACGGCGGAGAAATTCTCCGGTATGCGAGCCGAGTGTAGCAGCTATCTCGGCAGGGTTGCCCTTGGCGATCAGCCGGCCTCCGTCTTCTCCTCCCTCCGGGCCCAGGTCGAGGATCCAGTCCGCGCTGCGGATCACATCCAGGTTGTGTTCGATGATGATCACGGTGTTGCCCAAGTCGGTCAGGCGGTGCAGCACTTCCAGCAGCCTGCGTACGTCGTCGAAGTGCAGACCTGTGGTGGGTTCATCGAGCAGGTAGAGGGTCTTGCCGGTTTGCCGCTTGGAGAGTTCGCGGGCCAGCTTCATGCGCTGAGCCTCGCCTCCCGAGAGTGTGGTCGCAGCCTGCCCGAGATGAATGTAGCCGAGTCCCACGTCCACCAGGGTCTCCAGTTTCTGCCGCACCAGGGGAATGTCGGTCAACACCGGGAGCGCATCTTCGATGGCGAGCTCGAGCAGATCAGCGATGGAGTAGCCATTGAACTTGACCGCCAGGGTTTCCTGATTGTAACGGCGGCCGTTGCATACCTCGCAGAGCACGTAGACATCGGGCAGAAAGTTCATCTCGATGCGACGCTGGCCTTCGCCCTGGCAGGCCTCGCAGCGGCCTCCGGAGACGTTGAACGAAAAGCGGCCCGGCTTGTAGCCGCGTTCCCGCGACTCCGGCAGGCGGGCGAAGAGGTCGCGGATGGCGGTAAAGACTCCGGTGTAGGTGGCCGGGTTGGAACGCGGCGTCCGCCCGATGGGGGACTGATCGATCCTTACTGCTTTATCGATGTTCTTGAAGCCTTGGATGGCCTGGTATGGTTCTGGTGTTTCGCGCGAACCGTAAAGCTCCTGGGCCAGGGCACGGTAAAGGGTGTCGTTTACCAGAGTGCTCTTACCCGAGCCGGAGACACCGGTTACTACCGTCATTACATTTAGGGGAAAGCTCGCAGTCAGGTTCTTCAGATTATGGCCGCTGGCGCCTTCCACGGTGATCCAGTTTTCTTTCAGCGGGCGCGGTGCGTCGCGGCTGATGGTCTGCAGTTCGCCGGAGAGATAGCGGCCGGTCAGCGAGATGTCGGTTTCCATGATCTGCTGCGGAGTTCCGGCAGCGACCACGTGGCCGCCGAGTTTGCCCGCGCCGGGACCCAGGTCGACGACGTAATCGGCGTGGCGAATGGTGTCTTCATCGTGCTCCACCACCAAAACTGTATTACCGAGGTCACGCAGAGATTTGAGGGCCGCGATGAGCCGCTGGTTGTCGCGCTGGTGCAGGCCGATGGAAGGTTCGTCGAGCACGTAGAGCACTCCCTGCAGACGGGAACCGATTTGCGTGGCCAGGCGTATGCGCTGTCCTTCTCCACCGGAGAGGCTGGCGGCATTGCGATCCAGAGAGAGATAGCTCAGGCCGACGGAGTTGAGAAACTCGAGCCGCTCCACTATCTCGCGGCGAAGCCGCTCGGCAATCAAGGCCTCGCGGCGAGAAAACTCGAAGCCGCGCGCTGCCTCTAGAGCGCGGCGCAAGGGCAGCGCCGTGAAGTCGGCGATGGACAAGGAGCCCACCTTAACGGCCAGCGATTCAGGCCGCAAACGCCTGCCCTGGCAGGCCGGGCAGATGGTTGCCGACATGTAGTTGAGCAGCCAATCACGATAGCTCTCTGACTTGGATTCTTCGAGCGAGTCGCGCAGATAGGCGAGGATTCCGTGGAAGCCGGTGCGCGGCGCTTCTTCTCGTCCTGGGCCGTGCAGCAGCAGCTTCTGGTGCCGCTCAGTCAGCTCCTCAAAAGGCTTGCTCAGATCGATCTTGTAGCGTTGCGCAGCGAGCTGCAGCAGGCGATTCAGATACTGCGATCCGCCGCCCGGACCGAGCGCGCCATCAGTCAGCGGCTTTGACCAATCGGTAATCACTTTGGCCGCGTCGAAGTCATAAATGCTGCCTAAGCCGTGGCATTCGGAGCATGCGCCATAAGTGCTATTGAACGAAAAGCTTCGAGGCTCCAACTTGGGGATGTCGAGTCCGCAGTCTGGGCACGCCATTGAAGAGGAATAAAGCTGCTCCTCTTCACCGGCAACTGCAGTGAGAACAAGGCCATTGGCCAACTGCAGAGCTTTGGCGACGGAGGTTTCGAGGCGCTTTTCAACGCCGGGTTTTAGGACGACGCGATCGATGACGGCTTCAATGGTGTGTTTCTTGTTACGTTCGAGACGTATGGAGTCGGCGAGATCGCGCATCTCACCATCGATGCGAGCACGAAAGCCTTGCTGATCCAGTTCGTCGAGCAGGTCTTTGAACTCGCCTTTGCGGCCGCGCACGATCGGCGCATAGATGATGACGCGTTCTCCAGGAGCGAGCGAAAGAATGCGCTCCACAATTTGTTCCGCGGACTGGCGGGAAATCGGTTTGCCGCATTTAGGGCAGTGAGGCACTCCGATGGATGCGTACAGCAGCCGCAAGTAGTCGTAGATTTCGGTAATGGTGCCGACGGTGGATCGGGGGCTTCGGCTGGTGGTCTTCTGTTCGATAGAGATGGCCGGGCTGAGACCTTCGATGGAATCGACATCAGGGCGCTCGATCTGGTCAAGAAACTGGCGAGCGTATGCGGAGAGGGTTTCCACGTAACGGCGCTGGCCCTCGGCATAAACGGTGTCGAAGGCCAACGAGGACTTGCCTGATCCCGAGAGGCCGGTGACCACGGTAAGCGTATTACGGGGAATTCGGATGTTGATGTCGCGCAGATTGTGCTGACGCGCTCCGCGCACGGTGATATGAGTAATGGGCATGAGGCTCAGCTAACGCATTTTTGCTAATACTGTGGTCCGGTGGGATCGGTTATGTGCGGCCATTCTTTGGCGGAATGTCCGCGTCGGGTTCCGTTCCCTGGTCTACACCATTAGAAAAAATGCTCTAGAACGTTGGTAACAAAGTGCAGTAACGATGGATAAGGGCCACGGGCAGGAATACGTAAGGCGCATGGCACGAGTAATCGCTACATGTATCTTATTCGGCAATAGAAACGAGGGTCAACGTAGGGCTGCGGTCTGTCACAATGGCACACTGATAATACGGGCGGAAAAACGCCTACCGATAATGAAAGTGCGCAGACGACGCACGAGGGATGAGCAAAAACTCTGGTTTGAAGGGCCATTATGGGAATCGATGTAAGTATGCTGATGGTGTTTTGTGCGGCGATTGCCGCTCTCGCGCTTGGTGTCATGCTGGGCTACATGTGCTGCAAGACCTTGTTCGATGTTTTGCGTTTCACCGCCCGCTTGTCGCCGGCGAATAGCACCGAGGCCGAGACCCGGGTGGTTGCTCAGGTTTGACCTGGGAACTACGCGGAACCTCGTTTCCGCCTCATGGCTGATTGAAACCTGCAAGGCCGATTTAGATTTTCTCGATTTTCTCCCCCATTCTTTTCCCAGTTCTTTATAGCCCTGGCCGGTTGAGCGAGAGCCAGATCCTCTGCGCGAGATCGTTTCCTACTGCGGCGCTTGCTATTGCTGCTATTGATCTTGTGGTGTGGTCACCTGTTGCTGCTGGGCGGCGCGCATTTTTTGCAACTGCTCGAACAATTGCTGTGGAGTCTTTAACCCTGGTGTGGGGGGCGGCGTTGTTCCAGCCGGCGGAGCCTCCGGTGGCGGAACCTCCGCGGGCTCCGGCTCATTGATCGCTTCATCGGAAGTCACCTTAGGGGACGGCGGCGGAGCGGGTCCGGCATGGGTCGCAGGGGTGAGGATGAGTTCTCGCGGAGCTCCGTCGCCCAGGTCTCCCAGCAGGACGAGATTGTAGGGAGTTCCGTTGAGCAGGTCGGCAAGCACATCGCGGGGCGCTCCCGGTCCGAAGGTGCCAAAGACCCGCTCATCGCCGCTCAGTCCTTCAATCTGCATGCCACTCTTGCCGGCCACCTGGTGCAGGATGTCGCTCAGGCTGGAGTTATTCGCGCGAATCGACAGGGTATCGCCGGTGAAATTAACCTGGGCCGCGCCTGCCGGCTGCTGCAGCATGGAGGGTGCAGTCTGGGCCTCCGGGACAGGGGATTGCGGCTGCGGGGCCGGCGCTGGTTGTGCCGGGACTGGTGAGGCGGGAGCCGGTTGTACTGGTCCTGCCGTTTGCGCCGATGCGGGGGATGGGTCGGGGACTTCACGGTCAGGGCGGCCACGCATGCGAGGGGCAACACTCTGCGCGTACACCTGGGAGGCCGCCAGGACGGGTACCAAGACGAGGACTGTCCATCCGCCGCTGGTGGCGATGCGAGCAAACATCTGATTCAAGCGCGCCATCCCCATACCTCTCGAACTAGCCATAAGCCCAAGTCAGCAGGATGAAACGCAATCCGCTGTTTCGACCTGCTGTGTACTAGACTAGCAGTGGTCGCACCGGAGAGCGAGCCGCCGTTACTGACGTCTTTGGCTCCCCGGCGCTTCGATCAAACGGTCTAATCTGCATGTCAACGCTCGCCCGCTCGCACCGTCGCTTTGCACTCGTGATCATTCTTTTTACGCTTTTGGCGCCCAGCCGGATCTTTGCTGTGTCGTGCACCACCCAGGCGCAGATGACCGAAGCCGACCGCGCTCCCCTGGTGCAGGCCGCGAAAAACCTCGCATCCGCGGTTCAGATCGGGAATGTTGCCGCTGTCCAGGCATTGACCATTCCCAAGGTCAAAGCACAATTTGATTCCATCGCAAGCACCATTCAGCAAACAGCCCCGTTGCTGGCCGGCGCCACTATAACGATAGACGCACTGTATGTTCTGGACGCTTCCGATCTGAAGTCGTCGGTCGAGGATACCCAGTTTTTCTGCGGCATTCCTGGTTCTCCCCTGCATGTCGACTTCACCATCCCGCAGCTTCCCCAGGGCCGATATGCACTGGCTCTGGTGCATGCGACGGGGGTGAAGCAGCCCCAGCAGATGGCCTTCCTGTTGCAGAAGAACGGAGATTGGCAGATGGCGGGCTTCTTTGTGAAACCGCTGCTGGTGGCTGGGCATGACAGCCTATGGTATTGGACCCGGGCGCGCGCTTTTGACCAGAAGAACCAGAAATGGAACGCGTACTTCTACTACATCACCGCCGCCTACCTGGCGGCTCCGGCCGATTTCCTCACCAGCACCAACCTGGAGAAATTGAACCAGGAGATGGTTAACTCCCGGCCCAACGGCCTGCCTGGGGCCGAGCCCATGGTGGTCAGTGCCGACGGTAAGACTTACTCCGTCAGCGATCTGCATACCGATGGCTCGCTGGGCGGGCTGGACCTGGTGATTCGCTATGCTGCCACGGACGTGAGCGATCCGGTCGCCACCCGAGCGCGGAACCTGGAGGTCATGAAGGCTATGCTGGCCGCCCACCCGGAGCTGCGGGACGGCTTCCACGGGTTGTGGGTGTTCGCCGAAGACCCACCCCAACGGCCCTTCGGGAATGAGCTGGCGATGAGCGACATTCATTAAGACGGGTTTGCAATCCTAGCCGATGAGACACGTGTAGGATAAGCCACCCGTATGTCTGCCTCAGTTTCCGAGAAGAACATGAAATGCAAGGTTAACGAGGATACGTTGCTGTATGGACTATGAGATGGAGAAGACGCTGTCGCGGGCGATTGCCGAGAGAAGGGCATCGCCCAGCTTTGATGGGAGCCCCATCCCGGACTCTGACCTGCAGAGGATTCTGCAAGCTGGATTGCAGGCGCCCAGTGGGTACAACCTGCAACCTTGGCGCTTCATCGTGCTGCGCAATCCCGATCAGAAGAAGAAACTGCGCGCCGCCTGCTACAACCAGGCCAAGGTGGAGGAGGCCTCGGTCATGATTGTGGCCTGCGGCGATGCAGATGGGTGGCGCAGCGGAGATTTGGACGAAATGCTGCGCCTGGGCCGGGCGGGCGGCATGCCGGAAAACTACGCCGAGCAGGCCAAGGTCACCATCCCCAACTACCTGTCGAACCACCCCAATATGCCCTTGTGGCTTAATCGCCAGGTGATGCTGGCCTTCACCCACATGCTGCTCATGGCAGAGGTGCTGGGCTATGACACGGCGCCTATGGAAGGGTTTGAAGAAGACAAGGTGCGGGAGGTGCTCAAGCTTCCCCTCAGCTACTCCGTGGTCGCGCTGCTGGGTATCGGCCACTTGAAGGGACCGGACAAGTTTTACGGCGAGCGCTTCAACATGGCGCGGACCGTTTTTGCGGAAGAGTACGGTAAACCCATCAGGTTTTCAGAGTAGAATTAACAAGGTTGTAACAAACTCCTTTCCCCGACAATTAAAGGACGGGTTTTCCACGGCAAACAGCGTTTGCAGGAGCAGTTCTTTGCGTCGAGAGTACCCAGAGGCGCCGATCATAGGTGTGGGCGCCGTGGTGATCGACGAGGGAAAGGTGCTGCTGGTGCGTCGCGGTCAGGAGCCGCTCAAGGGGGAATGGTCATTGCCCGGAGGCGCCCTGGAGTTGGGGGAGACCTTGGAGCAGGGCGTGGTTCGGGAGGTGCTCGAGGAAACCGGCCTGACCGTAGTCCCGGCCGGCATTGTCGAGGTTCTCGACCGGATTACGCAAGACGATCTCTCGGGACAGGTTCGCTATCACTACGTACTGGTCGACTTTTTATGCCGCGTGGCCGGCGGCACCATGCGCGGGGGCAGCGATGCGGAAGAGGCCCGCTGGGTGGACCGGCAGGAATTGCAGGAACAGTATCGGCTGGCGCCCTTAACGGTGCAGGTAATTGAGAAGGCTTTTCGGTTGGGCCTGGTAAGCGATCTATCCGATGATAAGGAAAACCAAGAATGAGCGTTGATGGGCAGAATTCTACCCGGAAAGCGGCCCCCCCGGCCAGGCTGAGCAGGCGGGGCTGGCGCAACCTGGCCTTTGTTCTGCTGCTGCTGGGGTTAGCTTTCGGCATTCTGGCGTGGCGAAATCCGCTGTGGCTGGTCGACCAGCAGGTGGACGCGAAGCTGCGCTTGCGGGGCGTGCATAGCGAGTTTGTAACCGTCAATGGCTACAAAATGCATTACCTGGTGGGTGGGACCGGCCGTCCGCTGGTGCTGGTGCACGGGCTAGGTAGCCGGGCCCTGGACTGGGCCAACCTTATCCCCCCGCTCATCGCTGGCGGCCATCGCGTATATGCTGTCGATCTACTGGGATATGGGCGTTCGGCGCAGCCCAGGGATGCCAGCTACTCCATCGCAGAGCAGGCGGTCATGGTCGAGGGATTTCTGGATAGCCAGCACCTGCAACACGTGGATCTGGCAGGTTGGTCGATGGGTGGATGGATCGCGATGCGGGTTGCCTTGCAACAACCCCAGCGCATCCGGCGGTTGGTGCTGCTGGATAGCGCCGGCCTGCGCTTCAAGCTGGGCTTTGATCCCGCTCTGTTTCAACCGGAATCGCCTACGGACCTGGCGGCGCTGGAAGAGTTGCTGGTGCCGCATCCGCGGCCGTTACCGGGCTTTCTGGCGATGGCGTTGCTGCGCCGGGGTGATGACATCGGGTGGGTGGTCCGACGCAGCGTGCAATCCATGATGACCGGAGAGGACCTGGTGGATGGAAAACTGGGGGCTTTGACCATGCCGGTGCTGATCGGTTGGGGCGAACAAGACCGGTTGATCCCGCTTTCCGTCGGGTATCGACTGCACGCCGAGATACTCCAGTCGGAGCTAGACGTGTACGCCAACTGCGGTCATCTGGCGCCGGGGCAATGCGTCAGCCAGGTAGGGCCGAGTGTTGTGGGTTTTCTAAATGCTCAGCCGGCGCGGATGGCGCTGGTCAAGCACATCCCAGGTAGCTCCACCGACGACAGCGTATTTCCTGGTCAGTGATCGCCTTTCCAGACATAGGCATCTGGTTGAGGCAATCCCATATGCGCCAGCACCCGGCAGACGAACTGCTCTGCCATCTCGCCTGAGTCCGTGGGCCGGTTGTAAAAAGCCGGGATGACGGGAAAGATCACCGCGCCTGCATCGGCGGCCAGGCTCATGTTGCGCAGGTGGATCCTGTTGAAGGGCGTCTCGCGGATGCAGAGAATCAGCGGGCGCCGCTCTTTGAGGCTTACGTCGGCAGCGCGTTCGATCAGGTTTGAGGCCATTCCGTTGGCGATTCCCGCCAGGGTACCCATGCTGCAAGGCAGGATGATCATGCCATCCGAGGGATAGCTGCCGCTGGCCGGCCCGGCGGCGATATCATTCTCCGCCAGTTGCTGTACCTTCGCGGAAGGCTTCCCCAGGAGTTTTGCCACGAGTTCACTGCGGCCGCTGAGCTGCAGTTCCTCGGCCATCACGCGCAGCGAATTTTCCGAGGCGATGAAGTTGACGTGGGCGATACGCTCATCACGCTCCAGCGCGCGCAGCAGATACTGACCGAAAATCGACCCGCTGGCTCCGGTGAGGGCGACGGTCAGGTTCTTCACACCAGAACCCGATCGAAGATCGCGTCCACGTTGGATAGCTGGCGCTGGAGATCGAAGGTCTTCTCCAGGTGAGGAAGCCGGCTGCTGATGGCGGGATCACGCGCCACCAGATCGCGGAAGACCAAGTCTTCTTTCCAGGCGCGCATGGCGTGGTTCTGCACCAGCCGGTACGCCTCTTCGCGAGACATTCCTGCTTCGGTCAGATCGAGCAGGAGCTGGCCGGAGAAGATGAGGCCGCCCGTGCTCTCCAGGTTTTTGAGCATGCGCCGGGGATAGACCAGCAGCTTCTCGATCAGGGAGGTTGTTTTGGCCAGCAAGTAGTCGGCGAGGATGGTCGAGTCGGGAAAGATGATGCGCTCGACGGATGAGTGGGAGATGTCCCGTTCATGCCAGAGGGCCACATTTTCGAGCGCTGCCTGGGCGTTGGAGCGCATCACGCGCGCCAGCCCACTGATCTGCTCCGAGGTGATGGGGTTCCGCTTGTGCGGCATGGCGGAGGAGCCCTTTTGCTTTTCGGAGAAAAACTCCTCCGCCTCGCGGACTTCGGTGCGTTGCAGGTGGCGAATCTCGACCGCAAATTTGTCCAGGGTGGAAGCCAGCACGGCCAGGGTGGCGATGTAGGCGGCGTGGCGGTCTCGTTGGATCACCTGGGTGGTTACCGGTGCGGCGCGCAGCCCGAGCTTGGCGCAGATGGTCTCTTCGTGCTCCGGCTTCAGATGCCCGAAGGTGCCGACAGCTCCGGAGAGCTTGCCTACCCGCATGTCCTCGGCGCTAGCTTCGAAGCGGGCCAGGTCGCGCATGATTTCGGCATACCAGTTGAGCAGCTTGAGGCCGAAGGTCGTGGGCTCGGCGTGGATGCCGTGGGTGCGGCCGATGGTGGGTGTGTACTTGAACTCCAGGGCGCGCAGCCTGAGCACGGCGGCGAGCGCCAGAATGTCTTGGCGAATGAGTCCTGAGGCGGCTTTGATTTGCAGCGCCTGGGCGGTGTCGACCACGTCATTTGAAGTGAGCCCGTAGTGCAGCCAACGGGATTCCGGACCGATCTTTTCTGCCATCGCGGTGGTGAAGGCGATGACGTCGTGCTTCACCTCAGCCTCGATCTCCTGAATGCGGTCGACGTCGACATCTCCGTAGGCGCGGATGGCCCGGGCGGCAGAATGGGGCACGATGCCGGCGTCAGCCAGCGTCTCAGAGGCGGTGGCTTCGACTTCCAGCCACATGCGGTATTTGTTTTCCTCACCCCAGATCCGGCCCATGGCCGGGCGGGTGTAACGAGTGATCAACCAGCGCCTCCAACAGCAACGTACTATTCTATCGTTGCGGCATCTCAACAAGAGGGAGAATACGATTTATGGAAGAAGAACCGGAACTGGTCACAATTGAACTTTATCGCGATGCTTTGGAAGCAGATCTGGCCAAGACTCGCCTGGATTCTGCCGGGATTACCAGCTTTCTGGTGGGAGAGAATACTGCCATGCTTTATGGAACCGGGCTGGGGGGATTGCAACTACAGGTGAGCCCTAAGGATGAAGAGGACGCGCGCAGCATCCTGAATGATCCCGGACCGCCGGACAGCGAGGTTGCATCGGTTTCGTAAAGGGAGACTAGCGGGGGTGTAGCGAAGTTTGCGGGGCTGCGCCCCCAACCCCGAAGAGCTCGCTCATTTCGTGGTGCAGGAAGCCCTGGCCTGGCCGGTAGGGCTGGATCCATTTGCCATCGATGACGAATTGCGGGATGGCTCGCTTGCCCACGTGCCGGATGAGTTCTTCCGCGGCTCCGGGGGTGGATTCGATATCGATCTCGGAATAGGAGATTTGGTGCTTGTCGAGGAATCGTTTGGCCTCGCGGCAGTCACGGCACCAGGTAGCGGAATAGACCATCACATGCATCTGTTCATCATACCTTGTGGGGTTGAGTGGAACCGCAGGTCCCTCCGCTCCGCTGCGCTCCGGTCGGGATGACAGTTTTGTTTGGGAATAAACATCGTAGCTTCTGAACAGGACCGCATGTCCCTCCACTGCGCTTCCACGGCACTCCGGGACAGGTCGCTTCGGTCGGAAGCTGTGGCTCTTCTGATATCTTTCAGGTTTTGGGGCGGAAAGCTCTGGAGAGCATCGGCCAACAAGCATCGTCGGGGTCCTTCGACTGCGCGCCATAAACCCTCTGTTAAGCGATAGATCTGCGAGGCGCTTCGCTCAGGAGGACGCCTTTGTGGGAGGTTTGAAAATATTCTGGTTGGACCGCAGGTCCACTCTAGTAACGTTACGTTCGACGCTGACGAAAGAATTCGCGCAGCAGTTCTCCGCTTTGCTCCGCCAGCTCGCCGCTGGTTACCTGCATTTGATGGTTGAGCTTGGGGTGATTCAGCACCTCGAGAACCGAACTGACCGCGCCAGCCTTGGGATCGGCTGCGGCATAGATGAGCCGGCTAAGCCTGGCGTGGATCATCGCCCCGGCGCACATGGCGCAGGGTTCCAGGGTGACAAAAAGCTCGCAGTTCCCCAGGCGATAGTTGCCCACGGCCCGTGCGGCCTCTCGTAGCGCGACAATCTCCGCATGCGCCGTTGGGTCGAGGTCGCGCAGAACGCGATTCTGTCCGCGGCCAACAATTACGCCGTTTTCGACCACCACCGCGCCAACCGGCACTTCTCCCGCAGCCCCGGCGGCGCGCGCCTCGTCCAAGGCCAGTCCGAGTGCTTCCGCGTCGGTCATCTGTTATGAGCCCGCTGGCTGCTGCTGAGTCATGCAGTGGAGCGTCCCCAAACCCCAAATCAGATCGCCGCAGTGGATCCCAACAACCTGACGGCCGGGAAAGAGGTCAGCCAGCAGATTGAGCGCTTTGCGGTCGTTGGCATCGTTGAACGTGGGCACCAGAACCAGCCCGTTCGCTATATAGAAATTGGCATAGCTTGCGGGCAGCCGCTGGCCTTGAAAGACGATCGGCGAGGGCATGGGCAACTCAACGATGGTGAATGGCCTGCCCTCCGGATCGCGAGCCGCGCGCAGCCGCTCCAGGTTTTCCGCCAGGGGCAGGTGATTCTCGTCGGCGGGATTTGGCTCCGTGACGGTGACGATGGTTACGGGACTAACGAAACGGGTGATGTCGTCCACGTGGCCATGCGTATCATCCCCGGCGATGCCGCGATCCATCCACAGCACCTGGTCAATGCCGAGATAGTCGTGGAAGACGCGCTCCAGATCCTCACGGCCCAGGCCTGGATTGCGCTGCTGCACCGGGCTCAGCAGGCACTCTTCGGTGGTGATCAGAGTACCGCGCCCGTTAACGTCAATGCTCCCGCCCTCCAGAACCACGCGGTGTTCGGGCGGAAACACTGGAGTCCAGCTGGGTAGATGAAGCAGTTCGGCGGCCTTCAAAGGAAGCTGGTCGTCGAGCTGCCAGTCCGGGTACTTCGCCCAGGCATTGAAACGCCAGTTGGTGATGGCGACCGGCGCCTCAGGCGCGGCCTTGGTGATAAAAATCGGGCCGGAATCGCGCAGCCATACGCGGTTGGTGGGCCACTGGTGAAAGTGCACACGATCGAGGTGCGCGCCCACCCGGCCCAGCATCCCGCGCGCGCGCTGCCCGGCGGCAGCATCGTCCACCAGAAGGTGCACGTCTTCCACCTGAGAAAGATGGCGCACAATGTCGCAGTACACCCAGGGAATGGGGTGAAACCTGCCTGGCCAGTCTTCCGCGTTGTGGGGCCACGCAAGCCAAGTTGCGGCATGGGTCTCCCACTCCGCCGGCATGCGATAGCCCAGACTGCGCGGGGTAGGCGATTCAGTGGCCATTGCCGGTCTTGATAGGCTCGTCGAGAAAGCGAGCCGAAATCGGCGGATAAAAGTCGATGCGCCGGTCACGCAGAAAGGGCCAGTTGCGCCGTGTGTCTTCGAGGTGCTTCAGGTCCACTTCCTCAATCAGGATGGCTTCGCTGTCATGCGGCGCATGGGCCAGCACGCGGCCAAAGGGATCGGCAATAAAGGATCCACCCCAGAACTCGAGCCCGACGCCCGGGGCGCGATTGCCGCGGATGTCTCCCTGTTCGTGCCCAACACGGTTGACGGCCGCCACGTAGACGCCGTTGGCGATAGCGTGTGCGCGCTGGATGGTCTGCCACGCCTCATACTGCGCCACGCCAAAGGCTTCTTTTTCCGCCGGATGCCAGCCGATGGCCGTGGGATAGAACAGCAGGTTCGCTCCCCTCAGGGCGGTGATGCGTGCTGCTTCCGGGTACCACTGGTCCCAACAGATGAGCGCGCCCACCTGCCCCACTGAGGTATCGAAAGACTTGAAACCCAGGTCGCCGGGTGTGAAGTAGAACTTCTCGTAGTACAGGGGATCGTCGGGGATGTGCATTTTGCGGTAGATCCCGCCCAGCGAACCATCGCTCTCGAGCATCGCCACCGTGTTGTGATAGAGCCCGGCCGCCCGGCGCTCGAAGAGGGAAGCGACCACCACTACTTTTTCCTCTCGGGCGACGGCAGAGAGCCGCTCCGTCGACGGGCCAGGAATGGGCTCCGCGAGATCGAAGAGCTCGGCATCTTCGCGCTGGCAAAAATACTGAGCGCGGAAGAGCTCTGGAAGGCAGACGATGTTTGCGCCGCCACGCGCGGCTTCACGCACCCGGTCAGCGGCTTTGTCGAGATTAGCGTCGGGGTCGGGCGAGCAGGACATCTGCACCGCCCCCACGCGGTATTTTGTTTTGCTGGCCATATTCGGTTACTCGAAGATCAGGATTGCGGCGGCGATGACCGTGGTCCACAGGCCGCGCTTGTCGCCGATGGCGGATTGGGTAATGTTTGCCGTGCGCACGATCTTATTGGAGATGCGATACATCTCTTTTTTTTCGTCCCAGCTTTTATCCGGATCGAAGTCCACGTTGAGCGTGGTGGCGAGCATCTCCGCCGCCAGTTCCTCGGCATACTCGCCGGCCTGATCTTCTGCCTCGCCGAAGCTGTGGTGCTCGCTCAGGTAACCGTAGGTGTTGCGATCTGTCGGAATCGCGACCCCGATGCTGGACACCACCAGGCGATGCGGCTCCCGAGTGGAGTTCTCGGCGACCACGGCAAAGACGACCTCGCCGGGGGAGAGAAACTTCAGCCCTTCCTTGCGGGTAATGAGCTTGCACTGTGGGGGAAAAATCGAAGAGACCCGAACCAGGTTCTGCGCCGCGATGCCGGCGTCGCGCAGAGCCAATTCAAATGAAGTTAGCCGTTCTTTGTGCTTCCCGACGCCCTTGGTCAAAAAGAGACGCTTCGGGACCATGCTCTTGCCCAATGCTGGATCCTCCAAAACGAACCTAACACAAACAGGTGATTGGATGTGGTGGGGCTTCCCAGTGATTGAAAAAGAAGCGGGTTGAGGCACAATAGCAATGAGATGGCTTACCCAATCAAGGTGGAATACGCGGAAAACCGCAATATGCGCCAGCGCAACACCAGGCGCTATCGCGTCGCCCACTTGCCGATCTGGATCTGGGTGTTTTTTCTCGCACCCGGACCCCTCACCTTCGATCTGTTCGCCCATGGCGGCAGTCGAAGCAACCTGGCATGGCTGCTGCTGGTGATCGTAGGAACCGCGGTTGCGGGATGCTTCGGCCAACTTCCCGGCGTGGAGCCGCGGCCCTACATTCTTCGCTTTACCGAGGACAAGCCCAATCCGCTGTACCGCAAGATCTGCTATACCTTCGCGTGGAATGCGGTCATCACCTTTACCCTGTTGAACCTGGCAGGACTGGTGATCGCTGCCGTGACGGGCAAGTGGGTGATGAAGCAGCTTTACCTGGAGGCGTATTTTCCGCTCTGCGCCATCGTGCTGCTGCTGGGCCTATTCGGCCTGCTGCCAAGAGTGGGACGGTCGACCAAGGGCGAGGGCATCGAGCGGCGGTACTTCTATGGCGCGGTCTGGGCCGCGGTGATCTCGCAGACTATCCTGCTGCTGCTGTGGAAGACGTTGCCCCGGTCGCCGGCGACGAACCAGATCAAGCTGGCGGCCTTTGTGCTCAGCTTGTGCGTGGTCGCCGTCGCCGCCGCTCTGGGGATGCTGCCCCGCACCAGGCCCATCGTTCCCGGCCAACTGATGGTGGCCGACTAGCGGTTCGGATTCTCAGGGTAAGAAATGGCACGTGAAGAGCCGTGGTCTCCCACATCTCGCGAAAAACGAGCGAGATATGGGGCCCATCGGTCCGTGGTAAGGAGAGATCCTGGGGGGCGGCGTTTTCTTTACGTACTCATCAGGCGTGGGTCGCAGTTGTCTTTGGCTTGCGGGAGAGCGCATAGAGCAGGGCCACCAACATGAAAAGGGAGCCCATGGCAGCCAGCCCCATCACGCGCAGGATGGAGACGGTGTACTTCCCGGCGCTGGGACTGTAACTGCAGCAATAAAGCAGGATCAGGTCGCTGACCGAGCCGATGTGGTGATTGCCGGCCTGGATCACCGCCAACCGCACATCGCGCGGCTGATAGTCGATGCCGAAGAGATACTTCGACATGCGGCCCTCGGGCGTGGCAACCATGATGACGCTGGAGTGGGCAAACTGATCCATTTTCCCATCCGGCCCGGGTACCCGCACGTAGTTGAAGCCGGTGGCGTGGGCCAGGTCGGTGATCGAAGCTTCCGGCCCCGTCAGAAAATGCACACTCGATCCCGCGTCCGGCTTGCCCAGCGACTCCAGGAAGCGGGTCTTTTCCGCTGCGCCGTCGCTGGGTGTATCCGAGGGATCGATGCTCGCGATGACGACGTCGTAGTCTTTGCCCGGAGTGAACCCCACCTGGCGCAGGGTCTTGGCCAATCCACTGAGAACCTGCGGGCAAAGCATGCGGCATTTGTAATAAACCAGCGCCATAACGACGGGCCGTTGACGAAAGTAGGTGGCCAGAGGCACTTCGGTACCGCTGGAGTCGACAAAACGATCATTCAGCGGGAGCTGCTGGCTAAGGTTCTGCTTGACGCCGGCCTTTTTGAGATAAGCAGGGGCCGATTGCGCTATGGCGCCCACAGGTTTGTCCGCTGAATACTGTTGCGCCCAGGCGGGCATCAGGAAAGTAAGAGCAAGCGCAATGCATGGCAATGTCCAACGACGCATACGTACAGATTACTCCTCTGCGGCGGAAAATGACCCGAGGGACCTCCGCCGATTGCCACTGCAATTCGCATGGTGTTAGCCTGACTATTCGTTCTGTCTACCACTTACCCGTCCGCGGAGAGAAGCGCATCCATGCAAAAAAGCTATAACGGTCTTTCCTTGCCCAGTGGGGGCGAGACGATTCAATATGCTGATGGCAAGTACAACATTCCTGACCATCCCATCATTCCGTTCATCGAAGGCGACGGGACCGGGCGGGATATCTGGCGCGCATCCCAGCGGGTCTTCGACGCCGCGGTGGAAAAGGCCTATGGCGGCCGCCGGTCGGTGAAGTGGTTTGAGATTTTCGCCGGGGAGAAGGCATTTTCGCAGTTTTCCACCTGGCTGCCAGACGACTCTGTGAACGCGGCGCGCGATCTGCGCATATCGATCAAAGGACCTCTGACCACTCCAGTCGGCGGCGGCATACGGTCGCTGAATGTTGCTTTACGGCAAATCCTCGATCTCTACGCCTGCGTGCGGCCGGTGAAGTATTACCAGGGCGTTCCCAGCCCGGTAAAGCACCCGGAGAAGCTCGACGTCGTGATCTTCCGTGAGAATACGGAAGATGTCTATGCGGGCATCGAGTTCAAGCAGGGCACGCCGGAGGCCAAGCGGCTGATCGACTTCCTCAACAATGACATGCTCAAGGGCGGCAAGAAGAAGGTGCGCGAGGACTCCGGGGTGGGGATCAAGCCGATCTCCATCTTCGGCACCAAGCGGCTGGTGCGCTACGCCATCAAGTACGCGCTCGAAAATGGACGCAAGTCCGTGACCCTGGTGCATAAAGGCAATATCCAGAAGTTCACCGAGGGGGCCTTTCGGGAATGGGGTTACGAGGTGGCGACGCAGGAGTTTCGCCAGCAGACGGTGACCGAGACGGAGAGCTGGATCCTGGGCAACCTGGAAGCGAATCCCAAGCTGACCGTGGAAGAAAACGCCGCGCTGATCGAGCCGGGCATAGCCTTCGGATCCGATGACTTCCGCGCTGAACTGTACAAGAGCGTGAAGGGCGTGATCGATTCTATCGGGAAAACGCACGGCAACGGACAATGGAAGAAGAAGCTGCTGATCAACGATCGAATCGCCGATTCCATCTTTCAGCAGGTGATCATCCGGCCCGAGGAGTACAGCGTGCTGGCGTGCCCGAATCTGAATGGCGACTATATTTCGGACGCATGCGCGGCGCAGGTGGGCGGCTTGGGCATTGCTCCGGGGGCCAATATCGGCGATGGCTACGCGGTCTTCGAAGCTACCCATGGCACGGCGCCCAAGTATGCAGACAAGGACGTTATCAATCCCGGGTCGGTCATGCTCTCCGGAGTCATGATGTTCGAGTTCCTGGGCTGGAGCGAGGCGGCTAAGCTGATCGAGTCTGCGCTCGAGAAGACCATCCTGCAGAAGTATGTCACCTATGATTTCGAGCGTCAGATGCCTGGATCTACCAAGGCGAAGACGAGTGAGTTTGCCGCGCGAATGATCGAGAACATGGGTTAGCGTTTTTCACCGCCTTAGGAGAGATATGCGAAAGAAAGTAACCATCGTAGGAGCAGGGAACGTGGGCGCGACCTCGGCCCACTGGATCGCGGCCAAGGAATTGGCTGACATCGTGCTGGTCGACGTAGTCGAGGGCGTGCCCCAGGGCAAGGGTCTTGACTTGCTGGAAGCGCTGCCCATCGAGAAGCGCGACGTGCACGTAATCGGGACCAATGACTACGCGCACACGGTAAATTCCGACATTGTGGTCATCACCGCCGGCATCCCCCGCAAGCCCGGGATGAGCCGGGACGACCTGCTGCACACCAATTACAAGATCATGTCGGAGGTGGTGGGCAGGGTAGTGTCCGCCTCGCCGAATGCCATCCTGATCATCGTCTCCAATCCGCTCGATGCCATGGCCCAGGCGGCCTTTAAGCTCTCAAAGTTCAATCGCGAGCGGGTCATCGGCATGGCTGGGATCCTCGATTCTGCCCGCTTCCGTACCTTCATCGCGGAAGAGTTGAAGGTCTCGGTGGAGAATGTAACTGCGTTTGTGCTCGGTGGCCACGGAGATACGATGGTGCCCCTGCCGCGCTATTCCACGGTGGCCGGTATCCCGATCACCGAGCTGATGGATGCGGCGACGATTGAGCGCCTGGTGCAGAGAACACGAGACGGGGGAGCGGAGATAGTCAAGCATCTGAAGACCGGAAGCGCCTTCTATGCTCCGTCTGCGGCGGCTGTGGAGATGGTTGAGGCCATCCTCAAGGATAAGAAGAAGATTGTGCCCTGCGCCGCTTATCTGCAAGGCGAGTATGGCATTCATGGGCTCTACGTAGGCGTGCCTTGCAAGTTGGGCGAGCGTGGGCTGGAACAAATCATCGAGATCAAGCTGACCAAGGAAGAGGACGCAGCGCTCAAGAAGAGTGCCGACGCGGTGAAAGAGCTATGCAGCGTGATCGGGGTCTAGTGTGAAGGGGCGCGCCGGCCAGGTCGTCAGCACGAATATTGCCGACGCCAAGGCGTTGCTGGAGCAATTGGCGGGCCTGGAGTTGAAAATAGAAGCAGCCGCGGAGATGATCGCGGCTGCTTTGCTTTCCGGGCATAAGTTACTGGCATGTGGCAATGGGGGCAGTGCAGCGGACGCATCGCATCTGACCACGGAGTTCGTATCCCGCTTCGACCGCGACCGGCGTGCCTATCCGGCGATCTCGTTGGCTGCTCATGGCGGAGATTTAACCGCCATCGGCAATGACTATTCGTTTGCCGATCTCTTTGCCCGGCAAGTACAAGCGTACGGAAGGCCAGACGACGTGTTGGTGGTGTTTACCACCAGCGGTAAGAGCGAGAATATTTTTCGTGCGCTAGGCGCGGCGAAGGACTTGAGCGTAAAGACGATTGCGTTTCTGGGCCGTGATGGCGGCAAGTGTGCGGGGCTGGCAGATGTCGAGTTGCAAGTAGGCGGCAAGGTCACCGCTCGCATCCAGGAAGGTCATAAGTTCCTGTTGCATACCATCTGCGAGCTGGTCGAAGAGCAGCTCGCAGATGAGGGCTAGCAGGCTGCGGAAAACTCTGGCTTGTCAAGGCTACGGGCTGTAGAGTCTGCCTCTCGTTCCCTCACAAAATGACGGGTGGGATACCACCGCGGTTGACCGCTAAGTGCATCGGATGAGTCGAGAGTCAGAGGGAAAGAGCATTGGCATCCCACATCTCGCGAAAAACGAGCGAGATGTGGGGTACCCGTCTTTTTTGTGAGGGAACGAGAGGCAGACCCTGCGGGACCGAGCTCATAAGTGGCGTTCTCACGCAGCCTGTTTAGTCCCTGCTACGTTGCCCTCTACGGCGATTTCAGCACAAAACCAAAACTTCATGGCTGTCCAAATTAGCGGGGAGAGATGGCGGTTGGGCTATGTAATTCATTGAAAAGATTGGAGAGGAGTCACAGCGAACGACAGCGGGTTGCCAAGTCATCACGAAGCATATTGCGATCTGCGCCTTTATCAGCAACGACGCTTCCTGCCGAGGGAAAGAAACCGCAGGTCCCTCCACTGCGCTGCGCTCCGGTCGGGATGACAATTTTGCTGTGGGAATTGCCCTTGGCCCCGGTCAACGGAACCAGCAGCGGGTAGCGCAACAAAATTGTCATCCCGACCGGAGCGCAGCGCAGTGGAGGGACCTGCGGTTTCTTTCCCTCGGCAGGAAGCGTCATTGCTGATGAAGGCAAAACAGTAGCTGCCCGAAAGCTAATTTGGACAAGTGTGCCAAAACTTCGTCCCGGCCGTAACTTCTTTGGGCATTCTGTAATCTCATTTGTGCCGGGTCGCTCCGGCCGGAAGAACATGGCAAGCCGATGTTCCTGTTGTTGTTAGCGTATCTCGGTGGGGTCCTCACCATTGTCAGCCCCTGCATCCTGCCGGTGCTGCCATTCGTTTTTGCGCGCTCCGACCAGCCCTTTCGCAAGAGCGGCCTGCCCCTGCTTGCCGGCATGGCGATCACCTTTGCCCTGGTGGCCAGCCTGGCGACGGTGGGTGGCGGATGGGCGGTGCGCGCCAATCAGTTCGGCCGGGTTGCCGCGCTGGTGCTCTTTGCCGTCTTTGGCCTCACCTTGGTCTTCTCTTCACTTGCAGACCGTATCTCCCGTCCGCTCGTCCAATTGGGCAACCGCCTCTCCAGGAACTCCGATACAAATAAGAGCGTCCTGAACTCGTTCCTGCTCGGCATTGGCACTGGATTACTCTGGGCGCCCTGCGCCGGCCCGATTCTAGGCCTCATTCTTACCGGAGCGGCATTGCAAGGGGCGAGCGCGCATACGGCTATTCTCCTGCTGGCTTATGCAGCAGGAGCAGCGAGCTCATTGGCGATTGCCTTGCTCGCCGGCGGCCGCGTCTTCGCCGCGATGAAGCGTTCTCTGGGTGCGGAAGAGTGGATTCGCCGCATTCTCGGCATTGCTGTCCTTGCTGCGGTAGCCGCGGTCGCCCTCGGATTGGATCGCGGGGTGCTTACCCGCCTTTCCCTGGCGAGTACCTTCGGCCTTGAGCAGCGCCTGGTCAACCGCTTCCATCCGGCAAAGAGGATCGTGGTCAACCAGACGATTGACATCTCCGGCGACGATTCGGAGACTGCGCCGGCGGTCCTTCCCGATCTTTCCGGCGCCACGGCCTGGATTAATTCACCGCCGCTCACCCCAACGTCGCTTCGCGGCAAAGTGGTTCTGATCGATTTCTGGACCTATTCCTGCATCAACTGCCTACGCACGCTGCCCTATATCAAAGCTTGGAATGAAGAATACAAGAATGGCGGCCTGGTCATCATCGGCGTCCATACCCCTGAGTTTCCCTTCGAAAAGGATGAAGCGAACGTCCGCAAGGCGGTTAAGGACCTGGGCATCACCTACCCGGTTGCGATGGACAACAACTACAGCATCTGGCGTGCCTTCAACAACGAGTACTGGCCTGCTGATTACTTCATCGACGCCACAGGGCGGATCCGCTTTCACCACTTTGGCGAGGGCGCTTACGACGAATCGGAGCAGTGGATTCGCACCCTCCTCGCAGAAGCTAACCATGCCCCTCTACCTCAGAGCACAGGCAAAATAGTTGCCAGCGGCACCGAAGCTGCGCCCGATTCCAATGATGTGCAATCTCCCGAGACTTACATCGGATACGCAAGAGCGCAAAACTTTGTCTCTCCTGGAGGGCTGAACCAGGATGATCCGCAGCTCTATCGAACCCCAGCCGAACTCAACCTCAACCAATGGGCATTCGCCGGCAAATGGCAGGACGCCGACCAGGTCGCAACCTCGCTCGACCCTGGGGCCAGTATCTCGTTTCGTTTTCATGCCCGCGACCTGCACCTGGTTTTAGGGCCGGGCCCGGACGGGAAGCCGGTCCGTTTCCGCGTTACTCTCGATGGCCAGGCGCCGGGAGCCGATCATGGCGTGGATACTGATGCAGATGGATACGGCGTGGTGACGGAAGATCGGCTCTATCAACTGGTGCGTCAGCATAGTAGTATTCGTGACCGCACCTTCCGCATAGAGTTTTTGGTTCCGGGAGTACGGGCATACTCCTTCACCTTTGGCTAGAGACATTCGGCAACGGAATGTGTCCAAGTATGTGCGAGGAATATTTTTTATGAGCCACCCACGCGAGTATCGAGAAGCTGCGTGTGATCGTCAGCGTTCTAGCCGGCGCGCATTCCTGATCACTTCCGCGAGTGCCTGCGGCGCGCTCGCGTTCTTGTCCGTGCAAGGGGCGGGTGCGGTATCAGCCACCGGCGGTGGGGGTTCTACGCCTGCTGGTATGGTGACCATCGTTGAATTCGGTGCGGACGGCAAGAAGACAGGCAAGGTAGTGGTCGCGCGGGTCGTCAAGACGGACGCCGAATGGCAGCGACTGCTATCCCCAATTTCTTACCAGGTGACTCGCCAAGCTGGAACTGAGCGCCCTTATACGGGGGATACATGGGATCTGCATGACCGCGGTCTCTTCCGCTGCATCTGCTGCGACACAGCGGTCTTCAGTTCGGAGACCAAGTTTAATTCGGGCACCGGGTGGCCCAGTTTCTGGGAGCCGATTGCCAGGGAGAATGTGGTTGAAATTACGGATCGAAGCTTAGGCATGGAGCGCACGGCAGTTTCCTGCCGGCTGTGTGACGCTCATCTGGGACACGTCTTCGACGACGGCCCTCGCCCCACTGGATTGCGCTACTGCATGAACTCGGCGGCCATGCATTTTGTGAAGCTGGCTTAGCCGCGCTGCCAATGGCTCAAAAGTGCAGCAGGTAGCTAACCTTCACGTAGATCGTCTTGCCGGTATTCAGAAGCGAGGAATAGGTAGGCGGCAAAATCGGATCATCGGTGTTGCAAAGCCCATCTGCTTCCCGCGTGCACAAGGCGCGGTCGACGTTTTCAAAGTTCCCTATATAGCCGAAATAAACCGCTGTGCCCGGATGCGGCAGGTAGGTGAACAATGCGTCTGCAAAAAGTGACTTGGAGTTTGTCAGGCTGGTGTACTGCGGATTCGGCAAGGTGGAGACGTACTGGCCGATGAGGTTGAAGGAAAGGGCCTTGCTCATCTGATAATTCCAGCGCGAGATCAGTTCGTGGTTGTCATAGACCACATTGCCGTTGGTCAGATTGGTGAAGTGGGTGTACACATAGCTGTTCTGCAGATCGATAGAGCTGGCGGGCTTCACCTCCACGTTGAGGTTGGGTGAAGTCACGTTAACCGGGCCCGGACCAGCATTGGCAGGCGGCGAGTAGTTGATGACGGTGCCGGTATAAACCCCGCCGCCGATCGCGACATAAGGCACGGGAGAAGTGTAGAAGTTAACCCCGCTGGTGCGGCTGTGATATTCCACATCTTGCGGCAGCGCGGAATAATCGATTGGGCGCAAACGATCTTGCCCCAGATCGATATTGGCGGAAATGCTTGTTCGGTATTTGAACGTGACGCTGTAAGCAGGGTTGATGTAATAGTCCAGCGGAACACCGTTGTGGTCCCAGATGCGTTCACTGTAGATGCTCGGTCCATGGGAAAGAACCGGTCCCTGCCGGGGACGAAAGGTGTAACTGTAATAGCCATTGGGCTCCCGCACATCCGGACGCCGGAAGAATCCTGTGTCGGTGACATAACCAGCGGACGTATCGTTGTAGGACGCCCACCAATTGCGATGCAGGTCGGAATAATTCACCTGCTGAGAATAGGTCTGGCCGCTGCAGGTTAAGGTAAGCGACTCGCATGCCTGCTCGCCCTGGGTGGAATTGCTGATGTTTCCCGTTGCCGAGGTAACGGCCTGCCCGGTTAACGTCCAGCGGTTCTTGACCGGCGCCCGATAATCGAATCCCCCGACGCGATTGAAGGAATCGAGGTACTCGCGGTCGGCATAAATGATGCCCACATCCGATAGAGAACCGATATCGCGGTTCACCCGGCCAAGGTAGAAATGGGCGCGTGTGTTGTACTCGGGATCACCGGGCGGAACGGCCTCTCCCGGACTTCTGTCATCCACTCCGAGCAGGCCCAGCGCCCAGGGCCCGAGTTTGCCGGTAAGACGGGCGCCATACTGCGGTTTAACAATGTTGTTGGTGTAGTAGAGGCTCACCGGGGTCATGAAGTAGCTGCTGTTTTCGATGAAGAATGGCCGCACCTCCGCGAAATAGGGGGGAAAGCGCTGATTGGGCGTGGCCGGATTGTCGACCCCGACCTGGCTGAAATCAGGATTGACGGTGGTATCGAGCACCAGGCTGTTGTGCAGGATGAATTTTGCATCCAGCCCTGTGTAACCCTGTAGATGGATGTCCTGAAAGTACGGATCGTCGGGATTGACGGTGTCCAATTGCCGCAGGTTGCGGCCGAGCGCATAGGGTTCGAATTGAAGGTTCTGGCCGTGCTCGATATCGCTGAACCCCTCTGCGGCAGCGTCCTGAGTCAAGACCCCGGCGATGCTATGCCTGCTCCGCGGCCAGTAAGCCGACTCGTTGGCATGAGAGATGCTGCGCTCGAGGATGATTCCCCAGGTCCGGGTCGCGCCCGGAGCCGCCTTGGCAAAATACAAGCTGGAGAAGGGAATGCGCAGCAACACAACGTATCCGGAGGGCGTGCGTTTTCCCCAGGTGTCCCACACGGTATCGAAGGAGTAGTCGGTACCGTTTTGCTCGCTGTAAAGACCATCCTCTTGAATGCCGAGCGCATTGGTGCGAAACAGGAACGCGCGCCGCTGGTCGTTGAAGGTATCGAGCATCACCTGGACAGCATCGTCGTCTCCCAGCGAATCGCGTGCCAGCATGTGCCCGCGGATCAGGTTCGGCCTTTTGTCCTTACAAACAAAAGCTACGAAGAGGTATTCGCGTGTGTAGCCCAGATAGGCGACCGTAGGCTCCGTGACCGGAGCGCCGTCCTTGGGATAACGCTCCACGAAGTTGCTGATGCGTAGCATGGCGCGTGCCGCCGGCGAACGCACTGGATTGGCAAGAAAGTCGCTGAGTATGGGCTCACTATTCAGGCGGGGAATCGTCACGTGGGCCTGCTCCTCCGGTGGGAGTGAGGCCGAAGGTGTGATGGAGGGTATGGGCGCCGGCGGCAGGGCGCCCACTCTTGAAACCTGAGGGACCGTCCCGGCAAACGCGCAGACGGCACTGCATACGAGAAGGCAGAGCAGTGGCAGAGACCCTGGTCTTGAGCGGCTGGCATGTATATTTTGAATCAAAGCGAAGGCAGTAAAGTGTCCCAGACTTTAGTTTAATCGATGTTGCCGTCAAAAGCTCGCTCAACCGGGATGTTCATCGCAGCCGGAAGCTCTCGAGCATCCGGCTGCAGGCCGGGCGCATCTTATCCGCGCAGGGCGATCATCGGCTTCCGTATTTCAGGAGCCGATTTCGATCCTCCAGCAATCATCGCCGGTGATCCTGACCAGTCTGGCTTTGCCGTCGACGATGCTCAGGAACTCGGCGGTGTCGGGAGACCATGCATCCTCTCCCACGCGGAAGAGCGACGAGCCGATCTCGTTCAGCGGAGAGTCTCCCAGCCAGAGACGGCCCTTACGCACAAAGGCGCGTACATCGTCGCTGCCCGGGCTTCGGTAATGGCCTGCAAGGGCGCTGTATTGGGGCGGCGCTGGATAGTCGCGCTCCCCTTTGTACGCTGCGTTGGTATACCAGTCCGGGCCATAACCGACCTCCACCACCAGCGCGGGAGGCGGCGGGGGTGCAGCGGCGTTATCCGCGGTTTTTGCCGTTTTGTTGCTTGTCTGGTCTCTGCCAAACATGAAGCTGTAGTCGGAAAATCTACCCTGCACGGTAGAGAGAAAAGAATCTCCCTGCCCGCGTTGCAAAAGAATCTCCTCGCCTGCATGCAGCAGCAGAAGCTTGGTACCATCCGCCTTGAAAACCAACTCCCTGCCGTCATTGCTGCGAAAGGTTCCCGAATATTCGCCGGCATTGTTCACGTCCGTCGCATCGATGAGTGCGCCCGCGGCGGGCAGCGACTTGGCTTCCTTTTCTGCACGCAGTAACTGAACCGCGTACTGCGTGATCAGCGTCGGCCGGTATCCTTGCATGGCATTGATCGAAGCAAAGGCGGCAACCCCTCCATCCAAGTCCACGTGGATGGAGGAGGCAAAGCAGTTCATCCCGCCGGTGTGGCGCAGAATTTTATGTCCATCCAGAACATCGACGGCAATGCCGTAACCGTAAGAAGCAGTCGGGCTGAATTCCGGAGCCTTGATATACGGCGTCGACATCAAGCGAAAACCCTCAGCGGAGACAATGCGAACGTCCGCTCCCTGTCCACGGTTGAGCAGGGTGCGCAGATAGCGCGCCATATCTGCGGGCGGCGATGCAATGCTGCCTGCCGGGTTGTCGAAGACCTCCGGCGGCCTTGGGACAAGCCGGCCCTGGCGAGGATAAACCTGGTCATCAAAGAAGGGCTGATATCCGGTGGCGCTGCGTGCGCTGGATTCAATCGTGATCACCGCGGCGGTCGCTGTCATCTGCAACGGCGTAAGGATGCGCGACTGCAGGCATTGATACCAGGGCCTGCCATCCAGCCGCTCGATCAGTTTGCCCAGTATGGCGAAGCCCAGATTGCAGTAGTGGAAGTGAGCGCCGGGTTCAAAGCCTTGCGCGTGCCGGGCGCCCGGATCGCTCTGAAAGATGGGGAGGGCATCAGGAAGACCGGAGGTATGCGTCAGCAGATGATGGGCGGTAATGGGCCCATAGGGCATAGTCACCGGAAGCCAGGGCAAGTATTCGAGCACCGGCCGGTGAAGATCCAATTTGCCTTCGTCCCGCAACTGGAGCAGGATCAGCGCCACAAATGATTTGGTGATCGACCCGATCTGGAAGAGACGATCGGGTGTCAGCGGAGCCTTCAATTCGACGTTGGCAAAGCCGTAGCTTGCGGTGCGGATGGTTGTTTGGGTGTCGGTGAGCGCCTGGGTCATCCCCGGGGCATTCATGCTGCGCATGTATCCGGCGGTGAACGCGTCCAGTTTTTTTTCGAGATCACCCTTTGCGGGTGGCATGGGAATCGACCCAAGTCCCCAAAGCCTTGGGGAAGCGGTGGAGATGGCGGAGCCGGCAGCGAGAGCGAGAAAGGCGCGTCGATTGATCACGTTAATTCGCGCCAGTCTAGCATGGTCGAGCGCTCCTCTTTGACGGGACGATGCAGGGTACTCTATAAATCTCCAGGCATCGCCCTGCGGGCCGGCGCCGCGAAGAGGCAACAGCGCTATGGCGTACATTCTTTCGCTCGACCAGGGAACTACCAGTTCACGTTCCATTCTCTTTGGCAAAGACGGCAACATCGTCGCCCATGGGCAGCGCGAATTTCAGCAGATCTACCCCCAGGGCGGCTGGGTCGAGCACGATCCCTATGACATCCTGACCTCGCAGATGAGCTCGGTGGTCGAGGTTCTTGGTAAAGCCGGCGTGCGCGCGCGCGACCTGGCGGCGATTGGCATCACCAATCAGCGAGAGACCACGATCGTGTGGGACCGGGAGACCGGTAAGCCGGTCTACAACGCGATCGTGTGGCAGGATCGCCGCACCGCCGAACGATGCCAACAGATGAAGAGCGACGGCACGGAGGAAACTGTCCGCCAGAAAACAGGTTTGCTGATCGATCCCTACTTCTCCAGCACCAAGATCGCGTGGATCCTGGAAAACGTCGAGGGCGCGAGGCAAAGGGCGGAGGCCGGCAAACTGGCCTTTGGGACGGTCGATAGCTGGTTGATCTGGAACCTGACCAGCGGAAAAAAACACATCACCGATCGGACGAATGCTTCGCGCACCATGCTCTACAACATCGTCGAAGGCAAATGGGATGCGGATCTGCTGAAGTTATTCCGCATTCCCGAAAGCATGATGCCCGAGGTGGTCTGGTCGAGTGAGAAGATCGGCCCAGTGACCACGTCTCTAGGCCTGGAGAGCGGGGAGATCGCAGGCATCGCGGGCGACCAGCAAGCGGCTCTCTTTGGGCAGTTGTGCATCCGGCCCGGCGACGCAAAAAACACTTACGGGACGGGCTGCTTTCTGCTGCAGAACATCGGCTCCCAGTTCGTGCTGTCGGAGAAGAGGCTGATCACCACCCTTATCTGCAGCCTGGATAAGGAACTGGAATATGCTCTCGAAGGCAGCATCTTCATCGGCGGAGCAGTGGTGCAGTGGCTGCGCGACAGTCTGCAGCTGATTCGGCATTCCTCTGAGGTGAATGCCTTGGCGGCTACGGTCGAAGACTCGGATGGGGTCGTCCTGGTGCCCGCATTCGTCGGCCTGGGCGCACCCTACTGGGACCCGTATGCGACCGGCCTCTTGATTGGGTTGCGCCGCGGCACCAGGCCCGGCCACATCGCCCGTGCAGCCGAAGAAAGCATCGCCTTCCAGGTGGCCGATGTGATCGAGGCCATGGATGCGGATACCAAGTGTCCCTTCCAAGAATTGCGCGTGGATGGAGGTGCGGCCGTGGATGATCTACTCATGCAATTTCAGGCTGACCTGCTTGGCGTGCCCGTCATCCGTCCTGCGGTAAGCGAGACCACCGCCCTCGGCGCGGCTTATCTCGCTGGCCTTGCCGTGGGCTTCTGGAAGAGTCCGGAAGAAATTCGCAAGCTGCGCGCCGCCGATACACGGTTCGAACCGAAGGCCGGGCAAAAGAAAATCACCGAGGGGCGGGCGCGCTGGAAGAGAGCCGTTGAGCGGTCACGGAACTGGCATGAAGGAGATGAGTAGATGAATCGCCCTGCGATGCTGGCCCGCGTACAAGCTCGTTCCACTCCGTGGGACATCGTCGTCATTGGAGGCGGAGCCACCGGAGTAGGGGTCGCCGTCGATGCCGCCAACCGCGGCTTCTCCGTGCTGCTGCTGGAGCGGATGGATTTTGGCTCGGCTACTTCCAGCCGGAGCACCAAGCTGGTGCACGGCGGCGTGCGCTACCTGGAACAAGGGAACGTGTCGCTGGTGATGGAGGCCCTGAAGGAACGCGGCCTGCTGCGTCAGAACGCTCCCCACCTGGTCCATGATCTGGGCTTCGTGGTGCCTAATTATTCCTGGTGGGAAGCTCCTTTCTATGGCATCGGGATGAAGGTCTATGACCTGCTCGCAGGCAAATACGGTTTTGGCAAGTCTCGCCTGCTCTCGCGAGAAGAAACTCTGGAGCGGCTGCCCACCATCCAGACCGAGGGACTTCGCGGCGGGGTCATCTACTACGACGGTCAGTTTGATGACACACGTCTGTTGATCCATCTGGCCGCCACGGCTGCGGATCAGGGCGCCGTCTTGCTCAACTATGCGCCGGTGGTCGAGATCACCAGAGGTCCAGATGGCTTTGCCGATGGGGTGGTCGCGATCGATAGTGAATCCGGCCAGCGTATGAAGATCCCGGCGCATGTGGTGGTGAATGCGGCAGGCATCTTCGCCGACGATGTGCGCCGGCTGGCTGAGCCGGAGCTGGCGGGCATGATCGCGCCCAGCCAGGGCATTCACCTGGTCTTCGAGCGTGCGTTCCTGCGCGGCAACACTGCGATCATGGTGCCCCACACCAGCGACGGCCGGGTTTTGTTTGCCATTCCGTGGCATGAGCACACGGTGGTCGGAACCACCGACACACCGATCGAGGAGCCGTCGTACAACCCGCTTCCCTTTGAGGAGGAGATTCAGTTCATCCTGGACACCGCGGCCCAGTACCTCAGCCGCCCGCCGCAGCGCAGTGATGTCCTCAGCGTGTATGTGGGCATCCGCCCCTTGGTCAAGGCCAATGGCGCTTCGATGAAAACGTCATCGCTCTCCCGCGATCACACCATCCATGTCGACAACTCCGGACTGCTGACTATCGTCGGAGGCAAATGGACCACCTACCGCCATATGGCTGAGGATTGCGTGGACCACGCGATCACCCTCGGTGAGCTCATCGACGTGCCGAGTGGAACGCATAACCTGAAGATCCATGGCTATAAACAGGACGTCGAGTCGCTCAACAGTCTGGGAATCTACGGGTCGGATGCTGAGAAGATTCTGGCCCTGGCCGCTGCTGATAAGCGCCTCGGCCAGCGGCTCCATCCTGAACTGCCCTATATTGCTGCCGAAGTGGTCTGGGGGGTTCGGGAGGAGATGGCGCGCACGGTGGACGATGTGCTATCGCGGCGTACGCGCGCGTTGTTCCTGAATGCCAGGGCGGCCATCGAGATGGCGCCGGCCGTGGCCAAGCTTATGGCGGAGGAGCTGGGCACCGGACAGGAGTGGATCGACCAGCAGTTGCAGCAATTCAATGACCTGGCGCGAAAATACCTGTTACCGTGAAGGGCACACAAAAAGACAGGAACTTTTCGTTTCATGAAGAGACAAGATTTTGGCGAGTACCTGGCGGAGGCCCTGGCGGTCTTCATCATCATTGCGTTCGGCGACTCAGTTGCCGCGATGTACACCCTTTACAACCCCAGCCCCTACCTGAACTCCTATTGGGGACTGTGTATCGCGTGGGGCCTGGGCGTGACCATGGCCATCTATGCCACCGGATCCATCTCCGGCACGCATGCTAATCCAGCGGTGACGCTGGCGCTGGCGATTTATCGAAAATTTTCCTGGGGCAAAGTCATTCCATATTTCGTGGCCCAGGTGGTGGGCGGCGTACTCGGGGCCGCTGTTGTTTACGCGTTGTATGTGCCGGTGATCGACCACTTCAACCAGGCCGCGCAGCTCACACGTGCGGCCGGCGGGGCAGCCGGGGTCTTCTTTACTCATCCTGGCCTGGCCATCACGCCCATGCATGCCTTCAGCGACGAAATCATACTCACGGCCTTTCTTATCTTCGGCATCTTCGCCATCACCGAGCAATACAACGAGATGGCGCCCCAGGCAAATTCGAGTGCCCTCATGATCGGCCTGCTGGTAGCGTTGATCGGAGCTTCGATGGGTTATCTGGAGGCTTGGCCGCTCAATCCGGCGCGTGATCTTGGTCCGCGCATCTTTTGCTTTCTCGCCGGCTGGGGACCGGCGGCATTCCCTTCGCCGCAGAATTATTGGTGGATCCCGATCGCCGGTCCCTTGCTCGGCGGCTGCGTGGGCGGCGCCGCCTACCAGTACATGGTTCGGCCCTTTCTGCCGGCGCATCTGCGGGCCCTCGCTGGGGACTCGAAATGAGCAGAATTTCGCGACGGGCTTTCTCAGCCCTCGCGATGGCAGCGCTGGGATTACGAAGCTTTGCCGAACCCGGAGAAACGAGCGCCGTACTGCTGCTTACCGGCGTGATCACCGATGGCGGCTGGAGCCAGCTTGCCTTCAACGGTCTGAAGTCACTGGGACCGGGATTTAAGACTGCCTACGCGGAAAACATCAGCCTTGCGCAGATGCAGGAAGTGGTGCGCGGATACTCTGACGATGGTTTCGATCTGATCCTGGGTCATGGCTTCGAGTTCAGCAACGCGCTGCTCGACATTGCGCCGGATTACCCCAGGCAAAAATTCTTCGTGACCAGTTTTCTGCCTCAACCCACGGTCCCGCCGAATCTCCTGTTCATTAATTTGGGTTATTTCGGCGCGGCGTATGGAGCCGGCGCACTGGCGGCTTTGATATCGGAGCGAAAGCAGGCGGTTGGTTTTGTCGGCGGTGAGGACGATCCCACGCAGCAGCGCATACTGAAATGCTTCGTCGCCGGGGCGCGCAACACCGTGCCCGGGATCCAGGGCCTGGGGATCATCACCGGCGATTACGATAACGCCGCCAAAGGCCGGGAAGCCGCCGCCACGCTAATCGGCAATGGAGCCGATGTGATCTGGCATGCGGCAGACGTGACCGGTCTGGGCGCGATCGAGGGTGCGGTCGCCGGCAAGGCGAAGGTGCTGGGATGCTACTCCGACCAGACAGATTTGGCGCCCAACAATATGGCCACCAGCTTCGAGATGAATCTTGGAGGCATGGTGCAGACGGTTGCTCATGAGGTCGCCAATCACTCCTTCGCGGGCGGCAGGGAGTGGAAACCTACCGTGGACTGGATGTGGCTGCTGAAGGCGGGCGCCAGGGGAGACCACAATCCACAGCTGGTCTCTCCGACGCAATGGGCTGCGTTTCAAAAGGTATGGAGCGATCTTTCTGCGGGTAAGATCGACCTATCCCCCTGGGTTTGAAGTTTTCTGCCCTTTCTAAGAGGAGAAGCATTTGCCCGCATTCGCGATGAGGAAGATCGTCAAGCGGTTTCCCGGAGTCGTGGCCAACAACGATGTTGACCTGACCATCGAAGCGGGCGAGATACACGCTCTGCTGGGAGAGAACGGCGCCGGCAAAAGCACCCTGATGCAGATTCTCTACGGATTCCATGCCATGGATTCCGGATCGATCCTGATCGACGACAAGCCGGTCACCATTACCAGTCCCAAAGATGCCATCGCCCTGGGCATCGGCATGGTGCACCAGGAGTTCATGCTGGTGCGGCGCTTCTCCGTGGTTGAGAACACCGTGCTCGGCCTGAACCCAGACGCCGGTCCGATGCTTAACCTGCGGAAGGCTGCACAGCGGCTGCGCAGCTTGAGCGAACAGCATCATCTGGCGATTGACCCGGATGCGCAAGTGCAACACCTGCCCATCGGCGTGCAGCAGCGGGTTGAGATTCTCAAGCTGCTCTATCGCGACGCCAGGCTGTTGATCCTCGACGAACCCACTGCCGTCCTCACCACGCATGAGAAGGATCAGCTCTTCACCGTTCTTCGTGGCCTGCGTGACCAGGGCCGCTCGATCGTCATTGTGACCCACAAACTCCAGGAGATCCTGGAGCTTGCGGATCGCGTTACGGTGATGCGCGACGGCCGTGCGGTGGGCACAGTTACTACGCAGCAGACCACAGAGCAAGAGCTGGCCCGCCTTATGGTGGGGCGCGACGTGAACCTCCGCGCGAATCGGGTTCCGATGGAGCGCGGCCGACCCGTCTTGCGCATCAAGGGACTTCACGTGCGCGACGATGTGGGTCAGGAGAAGGTTCGCGGCGTAAGCCTCGATGTTCATGCGGGAGAGATCGTCGGCATCGCCGGCGTCGATGGCAACGGGCAGTCGCAATTGGCCGAGGCGATCATGCATTTGCGCCCAGCCCATCAAGGACAAGTCTTTCTCGATCAGCGCGACGTCACCCGGCTGACGGTTGCACAGCATCGTGCTCTTGGCCTTTCTTATATTCCAGCCGATCGCCGGCATGTGGGCGCGGTCACGGAGATGTCCGTTGGCGATAACGCAATTCTCGGGTCGCAACGGCAGCGCACCAGAGGACTCTTTCTGGACAGGCGCAAGATCCGTGACTTCGCGGAAAGGCTGGTCGCGCGATTCGGCGTGCGTGCAGCCGGTATCGGGGCCATGGCGGGCAAGCTTTCCGGTGGCAACCTGCAGAAGCTGATCCTGGGGCGGGAGATTCTACAGGATGCTGCCACCATCGTGGTCGAACAGCCAACGCGAGGACTGGATGTGGGCGCGGTCGAGTCGGTTTGGCTCGAACTACTGCGCGAACGGGAGCGGGGCAAGGCGATCCTCTTGATCTCCGCAGAGCTGGAAGAGTTGATGAATCTGGCGGACAGGATCGCCGTGATGTTCGAAGGGCGGATCGTCGGTATTCTCGACGCGGCCAGCGTTACCCAGGAAAAGCTGGGTCTTATGATCTCCGGAGTTGCACGCCCGGATTTCCTGCACGCAGACCTAAGAGACACCCGCGTAGGCGGCTTCCTTTGAGGAAAGCCGCATGAAGCTCATCAACGCCAACAAGTTTCACAGGAAATCCGGGGTGAAGCTGATCGAACGACGTCTCACTCCGGCTGACTCGCCGCTCGCCATCACCACTGCCATGGTCCTCGCTGTGCTGGCAGCGATGCTCGTCACTTCGCTGCTCTTTTTCCTCTATGGAGCGAACCCGTTGCGGGCATACTACGCCCTCTTCCACGAACCATTCGCTACCATGCGCGGGTTTGGCTATACCCTGGTGCGCACCGCACCTTTGACGTTGATTGCCCTGGGCACCATTGTCAGCTGGCGATCCGGCTTCGGCTACCTGGGCTTTGAAGGATGCTTCGTAATTGGCGCTGCAGCCACCAGTTGGTTGGCGCTGGCAACGGCGCCGGGCGGAGCCTTGGGCCCGCTTCCCTTTGTCACGTTCCTGCCTTTGGTGATTACGCTGAGTTTTGCTGCTGGAGCCGTGTGGGCCGGCCTGGTCGCTCTCATACGAGCGCGGTTTGGGGGCAACGAAGTGCTCATCTCATTGATGACCAACTACGTCGCTATCCTGATTGTGCAGTACCTGGTATCGGGCCCTATGCGCGCGCCGGGCGGCGTTCCGGAGACCGCGCTGCTGCCGCGCGCTACATGGCTGCCGTTTATCCTGCATGGGACACGGGCACATGCCGGCATCCTGCTCGCGTTGTTGGCGACTCTGCTGGTGTGGATGCTGCTGCGCAAGACCCCGCTGGGTTATGAGCTGATCGTCAGCGGGTTGAGCCCATCCGCCGCTCGCTATGGTGGTATCAACGTGGGCGTCCGACTGGTGCTCGCGGCCTTGTTAGCTGGCGGCCTGGGTGCTCTTGCCGGTATGGTCGAGGTGCTGGGCGAGCAGCATCGGCTGATGGATGGGATTAGCGGTGGAGTAGGCTTCACCGGCATCATCGTCGCATTGCTGGCCAAGCTCAATCCGCTGGCGGTGATCCCCGCGGCCGCGCTATACGGTGGCATGACGGTGGGGGCTAATGCCATGCAGCGCAGGGCCGGCATTCCCTCGTCCATCACTTTCATTCTGCAAAGCCTGATCGTGTTGATGGTGCTGGCGAGCGATATCTTCCGCCGCTACCGGGTGAAGCTGACGTGAATCTTCATCGCCTGCTGACGTCAGCATTCCTGGTAACGTGGCTAGCCGCCAGCCTGCGGCTCTCCGGGCCGGTGCTGCTGGCTGCGTTGGGAGAGACGTTCGCCGAGTGCTCCGGGGTACTGAATGTGGGTATCGAGGGCACGATCCTGCTCGGTGCGCTGGCCAGCTTCCTCACCGATTATGTAACCGGCATGGTATGGATGAGCCTGCTGGCGGCGATGGTGACAGGCATTTTGTTCAATTTGTTGCTGGCCTGGATGTATGTCACTGTGCGCGCCAGCCAGGTCGTGGTCGGCTTGGTGTTCAACGTACTGGCGCTGGGCATTGCCGCTACCGTTTATCGCCGGGCGCTGGGCGAATCCGCCGGTCCGCAGAGCGTGGCCATGTTTCCCGCTCTTCATATTCCGTGGCTGAGCGATCTTCCCTTACTCGGGCCGGTTTTGTTCGGCCAGGCGATTCTGCTTTATTTGACGCTGGGGCTGGTTCTGCTGGCCCACGTGATCTTGTTTCGCACTCGCTTCGGCCTGGCGCTGCGTGCAGCGGGAGAAAATCCCAGTGCTGCGGATGCGGCCGGCATTTCCGTCGCCCGCATGCGTTACATGGGAGTGCTGATCGGAGGGGCGACGGCGGGCATGGCCGGCGCCTACCTGGTGCTGGCGCAGATCGGGCTGTTTCGCGAATCAATCGTTTCCGGGCAGGGGTTCATTGCCTTGGGGATCGTCATCTTTGGCAGATGGAATCCGGGGAAGGCGGCACTAGCTGCCCTAGTGTTTGGCGCTTGCGATGCGTTGCAGCTTTCGCTGCAATTGGGGGGCACAAGTGTTCCCCCGCAACTGCTGGCGTCGTTACCGTACATCGTCACCATCCTGGCGATTTCGGGTTTGTTTGGCGGCAGAGCCATCCAACCGGCCGCGCTGATGGTGCCTTACTCCAAAGATTGAGGAGGGAATCGGGGCGCGGACAGCTGTGGCATCCCACTCAAGCCCCACGGCACGCCGGGGCGGGCAAAACCGGTCTTGAGTGGGCCACCCATCTTTCGCTGCCGGTGCAACAATTGTTTTATCTCGGCCAGGGCCGGCGCTTGAATTCATTCGTTCCGGCGCGCTGGGTAAGGGCGTCGGCGCTGACTTGAGCCTGCCGCCTTACTGCATTCTCATCTACGGTGCCGACGATCCCATCACGCATTACGAAATGTCCGTCGATCATCACGGTCGTCACCTCATGACCCAGCGCCGAGTAAACCATTGCTGAGACAGGGTGATGAATCGGCGTCATGAAGGCGTTGTTGTAGTCGAGCACGACAATATCCGCCTTCTTGCCTACCTCGATCGAACCGATCTCGGCTTCCAGGCCAACGGCACGAGCACCACCGATGGTAGCCATCTCCAACACTTTTTCCGCCTTCATGATGGTTGCATCCTGATGCACGCCCTTCTGTTGCAAGGCGGCAAACTTCATGGCCTGAAAGAGACTGTGATTGTTGCTGCTTGCCGGGCCATCGGATGCCAGACCCACCGTAACGCCGGCCGCAAGCATCTCCGGGATGGGCGCGCAGCCCGACGCGAGATACATATTGCTGCACGGATTATGCGAAACTTTGGTTCCGTGCTTGTGGAGAATCTGGATGTCCTCCGTTGTGCAATGCACGCAATGCACTGCGATCACATCAGGCCCGAGAAAACCGATGTCGCTGAGAAACTGCGTGTCGTCCATTCCATAAGTAGCCGCGGCCGTCTCCAACTCGAAATTGGTTTCCGCCACATGGGTGGTGATGAGCACATGCTCCTCATCGGCCAGCTTTCGGGTCAAGCGGTAGCCCTCTTCATCGACCGCCCAGATCATGTTGGGCGCAAGCCCCACCTGCACCCGTCCTCCGGGCTTGTTGTAACGCCGTATCTGCTCTTTCGCGTCGGCCAAGGCAACGGGCGGCCGCTCGAGCAGCGCTGCCGGAACGCCATATTGCACACCGTCGGAAATGAAGCCACGGCAAACAAACCCCCGCATGCCCGTCGCTTCGAACGCATTGACGACGGAGGTGATCATGCCCGGCTGCGGGTGGACGTACATGAAGTCCACCACCGTGGTTACGCCGGAGCGTATGGACTCCACGCAGCCATGCAACGCCGCGGCGTGGGCGTCCTGGGCCGTAAGGTGGACCGCACTCGGGCCGGTCATGCAGGTAAACCACTTCTTCAGCACCATGTCGTCGCCCAGTCCCTTGAGCAGAGTCTGGAACAGATGGGTATGGGTATTTATCATCCCCGGCATCACGATGCGGCCGGTGCAGTCCACGATCTCCGCCCCGGGATACTGCTGCTGCAGTTGCTGGCGGCTGCCCACGGCGGCTATGCGGTCTTTTTGGACGCAGACGCTGGCCCGCTCCAGGATTTCGCGGCGTTCGTTCATGGTGATCAACCAGCCATCGGCGAGGATGAAACTCATTCAGCACAACCTCCGTAGATTTTCTGTTTCGTCCATCGTAACCGCTACTCGGATTTCTTGTGGAGCCTGGCGAAACATCGTTCGTAGCCTTGCAACAAAAACACAGATGACAGTTCCTATAATGCTGGCCTGGACTCAGCTAAAGTAAGTATCGTGGCAACCTGCGTCCTCGATGTGGGTTGTAGCGAGCGAGGGGTCAGCGCAGATCTCGTCCACCCGCGACAGTGTCGTTGGAATCATCGCCAACCCAGCATCGGGCCGTGACATCCGGCGCTTGGTCGCGCGAGGAGGCGTCTTCACGCTTGCAGAGAAGTGCGGCATCATCAGCCGGCTCATCTATGCACTCGGGGTGACCGGAGTTAGCACCGTCCTAATGATTCCGGATCGAGGTGGCATCGCTGAGCGAGTTCTACGTGCGGCGCCGGCCAGCATTTCAGATAACCAGGCGCCGGAGTTGGTGTTCCTGGATATGCAGGTTGAAGATGGTCCTGCCGATACCGTGCGGGGTGCAGCGCAAATGGCCGCGGCCGGGGCAAAGGCCATTTTGGTGCTTGGGGGTGACGGGACGCAGCGATTGGTGGCTGGGGCATGCGGGGAAGTTCCCATCGTGCCGCTCTCCACGGGAACTAACAACGTTTTTCCAGAATCGCGAGAGGCCACCATCGCCGGGCTGGCCACGGGTCTGGTGGCCACGGGTAAAATACCCGCGGAAGAAGCTACTGTGCGCAACAAGATTCTGCGCCTGGACATGGACGGCGTGCACAAAGATCTAGCTGTGGTGGACATCTCCGTATCCGAAAACCGTTGGGTAGGATCGAAGGCCCTGTGGCGCCCAGAGGATCTGGATCAGATTTTTGTCGCCTTTGCCGAACCGGACGCGATTGGACTGTCATCCGTGGCCGGACTCATCCGGCCTGTCTCCCGGCGCGCGCCTCATGGCCTGCGCATCGATTTAGCGCCACCGGGACGGGCGAAGTTCACTTTGCTGTGCCCAATTGCACCTGGGCTAATATTGCCGGTCGGCATTGCGAATGTTGAAGAGATGCAGCCGGGAGAAATCCATAAGCTACGACTTGCGCAAGGTACGGTCGCTCTTGACGGCGAACGAGAATTGGAATATGGTTCCGGCCGGCATGTAAGTGTGCAGCTGGATGGTCAAGGACCTTACACAATTGACATCGACAAAGTCATGCAGCGGGCCGCTCAAGAGAAGCTGCTCGTGCTTGGTTAGTTCTCCGGCAAAGGGGGTAGACATCAGCTATGGATCTCACGCGGTCCAATCTACTAGAGGCTTACCGGGTCATGGGTTTGATCCGTGCATTCGAGGAACGGCTTCACCTGGAATTTGCCACCGGCGAGATTCCCGGCTTCGTCCACCTCTACGCGGGCGAAGAGGCGATTGCCACCGCTATCTGCCTGCTGCTCGATGATCGGGACAAAATTACCAGCACCCACCGGGGACACGGGCACTGCCTGGCGAAGGGCTGCGACGTTTACGGAATGATGGCGGAGATTTATGGCAGGAAGAACGGTCTCTGTGCCGGCAAGGGCGGCTCCATGCACATCGCCGACCTGAGCAAGGGCATGCTGGGAGCGAATGGAATCGTAGGCGGAGGCCCCCCACTCGCCTGTGGGGCAGCCTTGGCGGCTAAGACGCTGCGCACTGGCGGCGTTGCGGTCAGCTTTGTGGGCGACGGCGGCGCCAATCAAGGAACGTTCCTGGAAAGCCTCAACCTGGCATCTATCTGGAGCCTTCCCTGCGTGTTTGTCATTGAGAACAACGGATACGCTGAGGCCACCTCGAGCAAATATGCGGGCGCATGCCACGATTTCGCCGATCGGGCCAATGGCTTTGGGATGCCAGGGGTGACGGTGGACGGACACGACTTCTTCGCCGTCTACGAAACGGCGAGCGAGGCAATTCAGCGGGCCCGTAGGGGCGGCGGACCGTCTCTGATCGAGTGCAAAGTCAATCGCTATTACGGCCATTATGAAGGCGACACCCAATCCTATCGGGGTCTGAACGAGGTGGAGAAAATCCGCGAAGCCAGAGATTGCATCCGTAACTTCGCGCAAAAAGTCATCTCGGCAGGAATCTTGAATCCATCCGAACTCGAGCAGATCGACCGGGAAGTGGCGGCGTTGGTTGAGGACTCAGTCAACCAAGCCAAGTCCTCTCCAAAGCCGCTCCAGGCCGATCTGCTGACCGATGTTTACATCTCCTATTAGGAGCGAAGGGTAGAGACATGGATAGGAAAATCACTTTCAAACAGGCGATCAATGAAGCGCTGGCACAGGAGATGCAAAGGGACAAGACGGTTATCGTCATGGGTGAGGACGTTGCCGGGGGAAGCGGAACCGACGGTCAAATGGACGCGTGGGGCGGAGTCCTGGGGGTCACGAAAGGCCTGTGGGACTCGTTTGGGGACCGGGTCATGGACACCCCCATCACTGAATCCGCTTTTGTGGGGGCCGCGATCGGGGCCGCGACCGCCGGACTGCGTCCGGTGGTCGAATTGATGTTTGTCGATTTCATGGGCGTCTGTTTCGATCAGATTTACAACCAGGCGGCCAAGTTTCGGTACATGTTCGGCGGTAAGGCGGTTACGCCTGTTGTCATTCGCACCATGATAGGCGCGGGCTTCCGCTCTGCGGCACAGCATTCGCAGTCCCTCTACCCCATCTTCACTCACATCCCAGGACTGAAGTGCGTTGTTCCGTCCACTCCATATGACGCCAAGGGTTTACTCACGCAAGCGATCCGAGACAATGACCCGGTCATTTTCTTTGAGCATAAATTGCTGTACGCGATGCAGGGGCAAGTTCCCGAAGAAGCGTACACCATTCCCTTTGGTGAGGCGAACTACGTTCGCGAAGGCGACGACGTCACCATCGTAACCCTGGCGCGCATGGTTCACGTAGCTGCAGAAGCCGCGAAGCTCCTGGAGAAAGATGGCATCGAGTGCGAAATTCTCGACTTGAGAACAACGTCACCGATGGACGAGCAGAGCATCCTCGAGAGTGTAGAGAAAACGGGCCGGCTGGTGGTCGTGGATGAAGCGTCGCCTCGTTGCAATATAGCCACCGACGTCTCTGCCCTGGTGGCACAGAAGAGATTCGGGTCATTGAAGGCGCCGATTCAGATGGTGACTCCCCCGCATACGCCCGTGCCCTTCAGCGACGTGCTGGAGGACGAGTATCTCCCCAATCCTGCGAAGGTTGCTGCCGCTGTTCGGGATGTCATGAGGTATAAGGCATGAGTGATGCCGGCACACACTTGTTGACCATGCCCAAGTGGGGCCTGGCCATGACCAAAGGTACGGTGGTCGGGTGGCTGCTCGAGGAAGGTGCGGAAGTCCGGCCTGGGATGGAGCTGGTTGAAGTAGAAACGGAGAAGATCCTGAGCCCGATCGAGGCCGCGACGTCGGGCGTGCTCCGCCGGAAAGTAGCGCGCGAGGGCGATGTCGTCCCTGTCGGTGGACTGTTGGCGGTGATCGCTGATCCCGCCGTTTCCGACGCGCAAATCGACCATGAGGTTGCAGACTTTCAGGCCCACTACATTCCCGAGAAGGTCGACGAAGAAGTTGCGGTTCCTACACTTGAAACTGCTGATATTGGCGGATTGCGCATCCGCTACCTCCACCGTGGCGAAGGAGCCGAAGCCGCGATTCTGATTCATGGTTTCGGCGGAGATCTCAACACGTGGATGTTCAACCACGAAGACCTGGCAACCAACCATTCTGTGTATGCTTTGGATTTGCCCGGGCATGGGAGTTCGTCGAAACAGGTGGGGGACGGGACGCTCACGGGACTCGCGGAGGTCCTTGGAGGGTTCCTTGATTCGATCGGAGCGAGCAAAGCTCACCTGGTTGGCCATTCGATGGGCGGCGCGGTCGCCGCCATCTTTGCTCTGAAACATCCCGACCGTTGTTTGTCGCTCACCTTGATCGCCAGCGCCGGTCTGGGTCCCGAAATCGACGGCGACTATATTCGAGGGTTCGTTTCCGCCGGCCGCCGGAACGAGCTCAAGCCTCAATTGGAAAAGCTATTTGCAGACTCGAGGTTGATTACCCGGCAGCTGGTCGACGATACCCTCAAGTACAAACGCCTGGACGGGGTGGAGGCGGCTTTGCGTGCGATTGCATCTCAATTTTGTCCGTCGGATCGGCAGGCAGTGATTTTGCGTGAGGAGATCAGCCAGTTGTCGATGCCAGTGTTGGTCCTGTGGGGATCGGAAGATCGGATACTACCCGGCTCGCACGTGCTGAATTTACCCCAGCATGTGCGAACAGAAGTTCTCCCCGGCCAGGGGCATATGGTCCACATGGAAGCCGCGTCGAGAGTTAATACGGCGATTCGCTCCTTGTGGGAATCGTCGCGCTAGGTCTCCTACGATCGACCTACTCGTAGCTGGCGGGATCAGGCAACAAGAGCTCCTGGCGAAAACCCCGGGTGTGGCCCGCTAACACGAACATGCCAACGACGAACCATATGCCTCCGGCGATCTTGGCAGGCGCGGCCAGCCCCCACCAGATCGCGGTGCAGAAAATGAATCCGCCGGCCGGCAGCACGATATCCGCAAAAAACTCGCGGCGACGGCCTGGAACTCTCCGCACCCAGAACTGCCAGATCACCGCAAGATTCACTCCCATGAACCCGAGAAATGCGCCGAAGTTGAGGATCTCGGCAGTCACCTCGTAACTCATCACCAGGGAACCCGCGTACGCAAGCAGCCCAATGAGCCAGATGTTGAGATTTGGCGTATTGCGAACCCCGTGCAGATGAGCGAAAAACCGGCGCGGGATCAAATTGTCACGGCCCATGCCGAACAGAAGGCGCGCTGCCCCAACTTGAGTGGTCAACCCAGCGCCGATCATGGCAACCACCAGCAGGATTGCCATGGCGCGAAATAATGCAATTCCGCCGACCCGTCCCGCGACTTCGATGAATGCCGTTTCCACGTTCGCATAGGTGGCGTAATCCGGCCAGATCAACTGGCCGAGATACACCAGGAGGCCGCCGAATAACCCGGTAAAAATACAAACGCCAACAGCCGCCAACATCACGTTGCGGCGAGGGTTCTCGACGTCTTCCGCAAGTGTGGTTACGGCGTCGAAACCAAGGTAGGTCAGGGCCGCAAACGAAGTAGCACTGGCAATATCGCGCACGCTGAAAGTCGAGGCAGTATAAAAAGGCTTGATGGAAAACAGCCCACTCACCCCTTGATTGGCGATAAGGCCTCGGATGGCAAGAAAGACATAGCTCAGCAACACGATGAACATAAAACCAAGCAATATCTGGTTGGCCCGGACTGTCGAACGGATGCCCCGCAGGTTGAGGTAGGTGATTCCACCCGCGAACAGTGCGGCTCCCACGGGGAATGGCAGGGCGGGCAAGGGGCGCATGAGCGCTAAGGTGCCGAACATCACGCAGAACACCGGGGTGACTACGTAGTCAAGCAACATGGCCCAGCCCGCTACGAAGCCTAGAAATGGATGGAGTCCGCGGCCCACGTAGGTATATGCGGAGCCAGCGGACGGGTACAAAGCCGCCATCCGGCCGTAACTGATGGCGGTGAGCACCATCGCTACCATCGCCACCAGGATGGTGTCGACGGCATGCCCATGAGACTTGACTTGCGCCAAGCCGAAAACCGTCGCGGGGGCGCTTGGCGTGACCGATACCAGTCCATAGAAGACCAAGTCCCAAACGGTGAGAACGCGTTTCAGTCGCGGGGCGCCGCTACTATCGGGTTCGGCATCTGGTGGATGCATTTGTGGACGACTTTCCGGGTGATTTAATCTGTCGTTACTTTGCTTCGTACGGCAGGCCCAAACCGCCCCGGGTTCGACCACTTCTCAAGAGTGCTATGAGCCTGGGCCGGATGGCTATAAGAAAAGTCCGAAAAAATGTTGAATGCGCCGACGCCCATGCGGGCTGGGACGGCGCAGCGTGCGGGAACATCCGGGTATCATGATGAAGGACCATGCCGCTACCCTCTCATTCCTCTTCCGCTGAAGATCTCTACCACGAGGGACTCGACCGGCTCGCGGAAGGCGATGCGGCAGGAGCCGCGCAGAAGCTCCGTGATTGTCTTGAAGTGGATCCCGGCATGCTCGATGCCATGCACGGGCTCATCCGCGCGCTGCAGGAGCAGGGTGAGCTGGACGCCGCCATTGCGGTGGCCCAGCGATTGCTCCAACTGGATCCCGAGGAAGTGCTGGCCCACACCAGCCTCTCCATCCTTTATCAACACAAGGGCATGATCGCCGAGGCGGAAGCCGAGGCCTTGCAAGCCAAGCTGCTGGGCTGGAAGAAACACTTGCAGCAACAGAAGCCGAAGCCGTGATCAAACTTTTCCAGTGATGGCCCGCACCCTTTACGTTGCCAGTACCAACCCCGGCAAGTTGCGTGACTTTGCCGTGGCCGCCGCTGCCCACAACACGCTCATTCTTCCTCTGCCCGGCCTGGACGCCATTGAGCCCCCCACGGAAGATGCCCCGACCTTCGAAGGCAATGCACGTGAGAAGGCGATTTATTACAGCCGGTTTTTGCCCGGTGAGATCGTATTGGCAGATGATTCCGGACTGGAAGTCGACGCGCTGCACGGCGCTCCTGGTGTTCGCTCCGCCCGCTACGCCGCCGATGCCGGCTTCCACGCCGATGCCACCACCGATATCAACAACAATCTCTTCCTGCTGACGCAGCTCGCTCGCGTCCCTGATAGCGAGCGCGGCGCTCGCTATCAATGTGTGCTGGCCGCGGCCCGCGATGGCGCCGCTTTGCTGACCGCGCAGGGCACGGTCGAGGGGCGCATACTCTCCGCTCCTCGAGGCAGTAACGGTTTCGGATACGATCCGCTCTTTTATTTGCCTGGCCGCGCATGCACTATGGCGGAAATGGATGACGAGACCAAGTGGACGCTCAGCCATCGGGGGCAGGCTTTTCGTGCCTTATTGGAACTCCTGGCCTGAATCGTCTCTCGCGCCAAATCGGACTGGCCCGTTGCAGGCGACCAAACCTTGACGGTGCTTCTCTCGCACACCAATAATAGAGAGTTGGGTCAGATTCAGTTTCGGCACCTCCTAAGGCATCGGAAAGAAATCAAATGAGCACAATTGCAGCTGTCCCGCGGGACAATCGGGCGCCCGGCTTCTGGGCCTCGACAGTCGGCAAGAAGATCGTAATGGCGGTCACAGGCCTCATCCTCTTCGCCTTCGTGATCGGACACCTGGCGGGCAATCTCCAGGTCTACGAGGGCCCGGCAAAGCTGAATGCCTATGGGGCCTTTCTGCACAGTATCGGAGAAATTCTCTGGCCGGTGCGCATCGTCCTGCTGATTTGCATCGCGCTGCACATCACCGCCACGGTGCAACTGGCTCTGCGCAAGAAGCGAGCACGCCCGATCGGGTATTCGCGCAAACAAGCCATCGCTTCCTCCTACGCCTCGAGGACGATGTACTGGTCAGGCCCTATCGTCCTGGCCTTCATCATCTTCCACTTGCTGCACTTGACCGCGGGCTATATCCATCCCGGCGCTGCGTTCATTGAGGGCGATGTCTACCACAACGTGGTCTCCGGCTTTCAGGTCTGGTGGGTCTCGCTCTCCTACGTGATCGCCATCAGCCTTTTGGGACTGCACCTGCGCCACGGCCTGTGGAGCATGTTCCAAAGTGTCGGTATCAACCAGCCGAAATACACAGCGGCGTATAAGAAAGCCGCGTTGGTCATCGCGCTGCTGATCGTCCTCGGCTACATCTCCATTCCGATAAGCGTTTTACTGGGGCTGGTGAAATAGATGATTCTTGATTCCAAATCACCCACGGGCCCGATCGAGCACGCGTGGGAACAGGCTCGCTTCGACGTCAAACTGGTCAATCCCGCAAATAAGCGGAAACATTCCATCATTGTCGTCGGATCCGGGCTTGCGGGAGCCTCCGCTGCCGCTACCCTGGGCGAACTTGGCTACAAGGTCAAGTGCTTCTGCTTTCAGGATTCGCCCCGCCGCGCACACTCCATCGCCGCCCAAGGGGGCATCAACGCCGCCAAGAACTACCAGAACGACGGCGACAGCATCTACCGCCTCTTCTACGACACCATCAAAGGCGGAGACTTCCGGGCGCGCGAGGCCAACGTCTATCGCCTGGCGCAAAATAGCGTCAACATCATCGACCAGTGCGTAGCCCAGGGAGTTCCTTTTGCCCGCGAATACGGCGGCGCGCTTACCAACCGCTCCTTTGGTGGCGCCCAGGTCTCGCGCACCTTCTATGCGCGCGGCCAGACGGGCCAGCAGCTGCTGCTCGGCGCCTACCAGGCGCTCGAACGCCAGATCCATGCCCGCACTGTGACCATGCATGAGCGCACCGAGATGCTTGACCTCATCGTTGTCGACGGCAAGGCTCGCGGGATCGTTGCCCGGCACCTGGTGACCGGCGCCATCACCACCCACTTTGCCGACGCCGTCATCCTGGGCACGGGTGGCTACGGCAACGTCTACTATCTCTCCACCAACGCCAAGGGCTCCAACGTGACGGCTATCTGGCGCGCGCACAAGCGGGGAGCGCTCTTTGCCAACCCCTGCTACACCCAGATCCACCCCACTTGCATTCCGGTCTCCGGCGACTATCAATCCAAGCTCACGCTGATGAGCGAATCGCTGCGCAACGATGGACGCATCTGGGTGCCGCTCAAGAAAGGCGACAAGCGCTCGCCCGACCAGATACCCGAAGCCGAGCGTGACTACTACCTGGAACGCCGCTATCCCAGCTTCGGCAACCTGGTGCCGCGCGACGTAGCCTCGCGCAATGCCAAGGCCGTCTGCGATGAAGGCCGCGGCGTGGGCGAGACTGGACTCGGTGTCTACCTCGACTTTACCGACGCCATACGGCGCCTGGGCGTGCACACCATCCGCGATCGTTACGACAACCTCTTCGAGATGTACCAGCGCATCACCGACGAGGACCCCTACAAGGTCCCCATGCGGATTTATCCAGCCATTCACTACACCATGGGCGGATTGTGGGTCGACTACAACCTGCAAAGCACGATACCGGGGCTGTTTGTCGTTGGCGAAGCCAACTTCTCAGATCACGGCGCCAACCGCCTGGGAGCCAGCGCGCTGATGCAAGGGCTCTCTGACGGCTACTTCATCGTTCCTTACACCGTGGGCAACTACCTCGCGACCAATAAATTTCCGGCGGTGCTCGATACCGCGCCTGAGGTGAAACAAGCCGTCGCCTGCGTCAAGCAAACAATCGAGCTGCTTCTTTCCATTAAAGGCAAGCGCACGGTGGACTCCTTCCACCGCGCGCTGGGCAAGATCGTGTGGGACTACTGCGGAATGTCGCGCACCGCGGAGGGTCTCGAATCGGCCATTGTCCAGATCCGCGCGCTGCAGGCGGAGTACTGGAAGAATGTCAACGTCCCGGGCAGCGGTGAAGATCTGAATCAGAGCCTGGAGAAGGCCGGCCGCGTGGCCGACTTCTTCGAGCTCGCCGAGCTTATGTGCATCGACGCCCTGGACCGCAATGAATCCTGCGGTGGACATTTCCGGGAGGAGTACCAGACGCCTGAAGGCGAGGCGCAGCGTGACGATGAGCATTACTCGTACGTCGCGGCCTGGGATTATCGCGGCCCCGGCAACCCGCCCACGCTGACCAAGGAGCCCTTGGAATTCCACTACGTGCACCCCAGCCAGAGGAGCTACAAGTAAATGAAGCTAACGTTAAAAATCTGGCGGCAAAAGGATCGTAAGGATGCGGGTAAGTTCGTCAGCTACCCGGTCGACATTGCAAGTACAGAGATGTCGATGCTGGAATGCCTCGATGTGCTGAACGAGGGTCTGATTGAAAAGGGCGAAGAGCCAATCGCCTTCGAGCACGACTGCCGTGAAGGCATCTGTGGGTCCTGCGGCTTTATGATCAATGGGGTTGCGCATGGTCCTATGCCGGCCACCACTGTCTGTCAATTGACCATGCGCCACTTCAAGGATGGACAGGAACTGGTCATCGAGCCCTGGCGGGCGGCCGCCTTTCCTATGATCAAGGATTTGATCGTCGATCGCCGCTCCTTCGACCGCATCATCGCGTCTGGTGGATACATCTCGGTCTCAACCGGGAACGCGACCGATGGCAACACTCATCTCATCGGCAAGGATCTCGCTGACCGCGCGATGGACGCCGCCGCCTGCATCGGCTGCGGAGCTTGCGTCGCCGCCTGCCCGAATGCCTCCTCCGCGCTCTTCACCGGAGCCAAGATTGCCCATCTCAGCATCCTGCCCCAGGGCAAACCCGAGCGCGACCGCCGTGCCCTGGGCATGGTTGCGCAGATGAACGCCGAGCCCTTCGGCAGCTGCACGAATATCGGCGAATGCACGGGTGTGTGTCCCAAGGAGATCAAACTGGAAGTGATCGCGGTGATGAACCGCGATTATCTCCGCGCCAGCATCAATCGCCGCGACGAACTTGGCACCACCATCCACCCCTTCACCGAGTGGAGCACGGGAGCGAAGTTGAGCTCGACCAGTGCAGAAGAATAGTTCCTCCCCAGGAAATGGCTTACACTAAGCCCGGCTCTCCCACCATGAAGATCTCGCACGCCCTTATTTTGTTCGCCGCCACTCTGCCGCTCGCAGCGCAAACCACCGCGAAGACTCCTGGCGCGACCAAAAAGATAGACCCGCTTGCCGTACACAGATCCGCCATCGTCATTGACACCCATGCCGATACCACCCAGCGCATGCTCGACGACGGTTACGACCTGACCGAACCATTGAAGGGTGGCTACGTTAACTTTGAGTCGGCGCGCGCAGGCAATCTGGGAGCGGAGTTCTTCTCCATCTGGGTAGACCCGGTGGCTTATTCGGGCCATGATGCCCGGCGCACACTGGAGTTGATCGACGCCGTCTACCAGCAGGCAGCCAAACACCCGCAGCAGATGCGCATGGCCTTTTCACCCGAAGATATTATGGCCGCCCATCGCGAGCACAAGCTGGCTGCGCTTATGGGGATTGAAGGTGGCCACTCCATCGAGAACAGTCTCGGCCTGCTGCGCGATTATTACCGCCTCGGCGTGCGCTACATGACGCTCACCTGGAGCAACTCTAATGGTTGGGCCGATTCCTCGGGAGATATTGACGACCCCAAAGTGGCCCACACCAAAGATGGCCTGAGTGACTTTGGTAAGGATGTGGTCTACGAGATGAACCGCCTGGGCATGATGGTGGATGTTTCGCACGTCTCGGACAAGACCTTTTATCGCACGCTCATTATCAGCCGAGCTCCGGTGATCGCCTCCCACTCCTCGGCGCGTGCACTGTGCGACTCGCCGCGCAATATGACCGACGATATGCTGCGCGCGGTCGGCCAGTACGGCGGAGTGGTGATGGTGAATTTCTACTCCAGCTTTCTCAGCAACGAATATCGACTGGCAGTGAAGGTGCAGGAGCCTGCTATCAAACAGGCCCTCGCTGACGCCAAAGCAAAGCTCCAGGCGGAAGGCAAGCCGATTCCCAACGATCTTGGCGAGCAGATTGAAAAGACGTACACGGCAAAAATTCCCCGGCCACCCTTTAGCGTGCTGATCGATCACATTGATCACATCGCAAAGATTGCCGGTATCGACCACGTGGGCCTGGGGTCGGACTTTGACGGCATTTCCTCGACCCCGGAGGGGATGGATTCCGCCGCCGACCTGCCCAAGATTACCCAGGCGCTGATGGCGCGCGGCTACAGTGCAGAGGACATGAAGAAAATCCTGGGGGGCAATTTCCTGCGCGTTTTTGCCCAGGTTCAGGAGGTTTCGAAGCAACTCCAAGCCGAGAACCGGCCGCGTATTACGGAGAAGCAGCCCTTTGATAAGAAGTAGCTGCCGGGGGGCTGCCTCCTGTAGTCTGGGAATGGACGATCCATGAAATTTCTATACCGCTACGCAGTTTTGCTTCTCTTTTCGACCGTCTTTGCAATCGCTCAGCAGTCCACTCCGACGCAGACGCCCCCGGCCCAGACCCCTCCTCCCCAGGCTCCTTCGAATGAGCTGCCGGATATGCCCACCAGCCAGATCCCGGCGCCGGTGGAACCCACCGGTCCTACGGCGGTGCTTGACACCAGCATGGGCCGCATTACCTGCAGGCTCTATGACAAACAGGCGCCTATTACCGTCGCCAACTTTATTGGCCTGGCCGAGGGAACCAAGACCTGGACGGATCCCGTGACCAAGGAGAAGATGACCGGCAAGCCGTTTTACAACGGCACGACCTTTCATCGTGTGATTCCCGAATTCATGATCCAGGGGGGCGATCCCACGGCAACGGGAACCGGCGACCCGGGATATATGTTCGGGGATGAATTCGATCCCAACCTGAACTTCGATGTGCCGGGGCGGCTGGCGATGGCCAACTCCGGCCCGGACACCAACGGATCGCAATTCTTTATCACTGAGGTGCCCACCACGCATCTCAACCAGAAGCACACCATCTTTGGTCAGTGCGACCAGGCCAGCATCTCGGTAGTGTCGGCGATTGCGCGGGTGCAGCGCGACGCGGACGATAAGCCAATACAACCGGTCACACTGAACAAGGTCACCATCGTGCAGGAGGGCCAGCCCCTGCCGCCTGCCCCCGCGGTGCCTGCTCCTGTAGCGCCTGCGAGCGCTCCTGCGGCGCCCCCCAGTCCCCAATAAAACAAAACCAACACCAGGAGTGATTCATGTCCCATGAACCAGGAACCTATGCCGTCTTCAATACCAGTGAAGGTAAGATCGTCTGCCGCCTCTTCGAAAAAGACGCGCCCAAGACGGTAGCAAATTTTGTCGAGCTCGCCGAGGGCAAACGGGAGTGGACCCACCCCATCGGCGGCAAGAAGAGCAACAACAAGCTTTATGACGGCACGATTTTTCACCGCGTAATTCCTGATTTTATGATTCAGGGCGGCGATCCGGCAGGCAACGGCATGGGTGGTCCGGGTTATAAATTTGCGGATGAGACCAAGGGCTCGCCCCACAGTCTTAATGCGCCGGGCAAGCTGGCCATGGCCAACGCCGGCCCCAATACCAACGGGTCGCAGTTTTTTATCACCGTCGCACCGACCCAATGGCTGACCGGGAAACACACCGTCTTCGGCGAGGTCGTGGAGGGTTACGAGGTAGTGGAGAAGATTTCCAAGGTGCCCCGCAACTCACAGGACAAGCCGAACAAGCCGGTCACGATTGAAACCGTTGTCATCGAACGCGTCTAGTCTAGTTGAAAGTTGCAGGTAAAGTCCTGTGGTATCCCACATCTCGCGAAAAACGAGCGAGATGTGGGGCACCCGCGGTCCATCCGCACGGAAAGATCCATAAAGGTCCACCTCCGTATCCAGTTCAGCGCACAACATGCAACAACATTCGGGTGCCCCATACCCCCGGATTTCCTGTGAAGTGTGGCGGCGGTAACAAGCTTTATGCGGTTTTCCTCAATGAAAGCCGCACACGTGGTCGTCTCTTAGTGCCGCGTACAGGAAATCCGGGTATCTCGCTCTACCACGAAACCTAACTCTGAGGCTTTCGAGTCATCTTCACTGGCGATGGATTGGTTCCAGCTGTCGGCCGACCAGGCGATAGGTTGGCGGTTTCGCCTGTTCCTTTAAGACCTGCCAAGCCCATTCGATCCCTTGTTGGAGCAGCGCTGCTTCCGACTGCCAAAATGTCCCCGAGCCGGCGCTTTGATAGAAGCCGAGGCATAACTGCAGATGGCGAAGAAATCCGTGCATTTGCCGCGACGTGTAGTGTGCCAGCAGATCCTCCACCGGATCTCCCTTGCGGACTGCCGCAATCAGCGCTGTCGCGAGATAGGCCTGGCGTGCGGCGTTGCCCGTGCCCTCGCCGCAGAGTGGGTCGAAACCGATCGCCGAAGCGCCGCAGGCAAGCCAACCGTGGCCGCAAAGCGGATCGGCGATACGTGGATACGCGGGAAACTCTGCCGCCGGTCCGTCGAGGTTATCAATCAAGCCGGCCATGATGCGGCTCTGGCCAAGAAGTGCGCTGGGCGTCTCGCCGACGGCGATCAAAGTCGCCGATTCGTTCTCTCCGCGCGGGAGCAAGAAGAGCCAGCCGTCGTCGACGGACTCGATCCAACAGGCACTTTGATCCACATCTTGCTTAAGGCCCGCACGCGCCACCGCGGCTACGCGGGTTCCAAAAGCTTGTTGCTGGAGGCTGCCTGCTCCGCTCGATAGAAACTTCCATCCGCCGGCAGGAGACTGAGCCGCCGGCGCCGGCACCTGCGCCCAAAGACGGGCGAGCAGATCGGTTTCGGAAATCACAAGAGCAGAGTGGGGAAGGTTGATTGGCTCCGCGGCCGGCCCCCAGACCACGACTCGCTTGTGAATCGGATGGCCAACGAAGACCAGATCCCTCGAGGGGAAGATCCCATCGAGCAGAGCCACCGTCTGCCTGCTCAGCAACACCGCGCCCAGCTTGGGCCGAACGACCCTCGAGGACGTGAAGGGCTGTCCGCTTTCAGAGAATAGTTGCGCGCAGCAAGCCGCAGCGACACCGTCCCCCTCGATGTGGACCTCTATCTCCATCGTTCTCATTCTTCCATGAACATCAAAAAAACTTGACACTGGAAGAAAACCGTCACACCATCGACAGATACCGCAACGAACCTCTCTCTTCCACGTCGAAGAAACATTTCAGATTCATGGGCCAGAAAACCTAGGCTTAGACGGCCCTTTCCCGCCCTTTCTTCAAATTGGGCTTGACGAGGAATTGAATCGATGGATTTTCGCGTTCGCTTTGGGTGTGTCCGTTGGATGCCCGCGCTGCCTCTCCTCTTCGCTTCTCTCTCCATTCCGGCAATTTCACAAGAGACGGCCTCGAGTCCCGAAGTAAAAGTCACCACACCGGCGGACAGCCCGGATGCGGCCGGCTTTCCGGTGAAGGATCCGCTTACCTTGAGTAAGTGCGGCGCCTGCCATGCTCCCGATGCCAAAGGGAATATGACCCGCATCTCCTACATCAGGACCACGCCGGAGGGCTGGGAAGAGGCGATCAAGCGTATGGTGCGACTGAACGGCTTGCAATTGACGCCGGACGAAGCGCGCAGCATTCTTCGCTACCTGAGCGATGAGCACGGTCTGGCTCCCGAAGAAAATGCGAAGATCGCCTACTTCACCGAGCATCGCATCATCGATGAAAAAATACCCAACCCTGAGGTAGCGCACGCCTGCGCCGCGTGCCATGCGCTCGCCAAACCACTCTCGTGGCATCGGACCGCGGCCGATTGGCAGTATCTCGAGAACATGCACATCGCATTCTTTCCTTCAGTGCGGTTCACCGCCTTCGATCATCCTCACGATCGAGAGCCGGGCGCCGCTCCTCCCAAGGGTCCAACCCCTGCTGAGCAAGCGCTCGAGTACATCGTTAAGAGCTCTCCCCTGCACACCACGGAATGGGCGGAGTGGCAGGCCTCTATGCAGGCTCCCAAGCTCGCCGGGCGCTGGCTCATCTCAGGAAATGAGCCGGGTAAGGGCCGCTTCTTCGGCGAGATGACGATTGAGCCTGGCGCCACCGGAGATTCATTCACCACCACGACAAAGGTGACTTGCGGCGATGGCGATTCGCTGATGGCTTCCTCAGGGAAAGCCCTCGTCTACACGGGATACAACTGGCGGGGACGATCGACGGTAGAAAAGGCCGGGACGGGACCGGAGGCTCCGAAAACTGTTCGCGAAGTGATGGCGCTTTCCAAAGATCAGAACGAATTTACCGGACGCTGGTTCTGGGGTGAGTATTCGGAGTTCGGCATGGATGTGACCATGCGTCGCGCGACCTCGGCCCCGATGCTGATCGGCGTCGATAAGCCTTCGCTGAAGGCGGGCGCTAGCGACGCGACCATGCGCATCTATGGTGATGCATTGCCGGCCAACCTGACCGCGAGCGATGTGGATCTTGGTCCCGGAGTCAAGGTAACGAAAATCGTCGACCAGCAACCTGGCGTGGTTACCGTAAGCGCCAGCGTAAGCCCGGATGCGGCCCCGGGCACGCGAATGGTAGCAGTGAAGAGTGCAACGCTACCCGCCGCCTATGCTGTTTACGATCACATCGACTTCCTGAAGGTCATGCCGACCACATCCATAGCCCACCTGGGAAGCTCACCGCACCCCAAAGGATATGTCCAGTTCGAGACTGTGGCCTTTAGCAACGGCCCTGACGGAAAGCCCAACACCGACGACGATATCGATCTGGGACCAGTCCCCGCTACCTACAAGATGGAGGAGTTTGTAGCCTCCTACGGGGATGACGACACGGAGTTCGTGGGCTCGGTGGATGAAAAGACCGGGTTCTTCACTCCGTCCTCCGACGGTCCCGATCCAAAACGCAAGTCGATGCGCAACAACTACGGAGATGTTTGGATCACCGCGACCTATAAGACCGAGGATGGTCCTCCTTTAAAGGCGAGAAGTTACCTGGTGGTCGCGGTGCCCCAGTACGTGTCGTGGGATCAGCCGGAGGTAGCACAGTGACGATGTACTCGCTGGGTGAGTTTCACAGGTTCCAAGGTGCGGGGCAGGAGTTTCTCTACCTCGTTCCCAGCGGCGGCATTGTTGCGCTGGACGGAATGACCACCGAGATTCTGCAGAGGCTGGATCAGAACCCACTCAGTCGTGAAGATCTTGTGGCCGGCGTGTGCAGCGATGGTTACGCTCCGAGTGAGGTTGAGGAGTGTATTGACGAGCTGCGGGAGGTGAAGGCGATCCGGAACGGAGAGAAGGAGTACACAAAGTCCGAACCGCTGCCCGAGGCATTTCCGCTGCAGACGATCGTCTTGAACGTGACCAACCAGTGCAACCTGTCTTGCCAGTACTGTTACGAGTTTGGTGAGGACAAGGTCGCGACCCCCGAGGGGAAACCGAAGTTTATGGAGTGGGAGACGGCGAAGAGTTCGGTCGAGTATCTTTTCGCCGAATCGCAGGGCAGAAAGAGCGTCCACATCACCTTCTTCGGCGGGGAAACTCTGATGAATTTTCCCCTGCTGAAACGGGTGGTCGAATACTCGCGTGCCCGTGCCGAGGAGCTACAGGTCAAGCTTGATTTCAGCCTGACCACGAACGCGACGCTGCTCACACCTGCCATCATCGAGTACCTGGCCGAGAATGCCATCGGCGTGACGGTGAGTATGGATGGGCCGAAAGAGATGCAGGACAAGTTTCGCGTCTTCGCTAACGGCCGCGGCAGCTACGACATCATCAAGCCCAAGGTGCAGAACCTTCTGGCGAAACATAAGACGAGACCCATTGCCGCCCGCGTGACCATGACCTCAGGGGCGATGGACGTGAGAAAGATCTATCAGCACTTGAAGCACGAGCTTGGTTTCTACGAGGTCGGCTTCGCGCCGGTGACCACTTCTCCTAACCGTCTTTACTCCATCAACGAGCCGGGAATGGATAGCGTTCTGGAGCAGTTCAGCGAGCTCGCGGATGAGTATCTTGAGTACGCGCTGCGCGGGGAGCACCACGGTTTTTCCAACGTTAGCGATACGCTTTCCGAGCTGCACCAGGGGGTCAATAAATCCCTGCCTTGCGGCGCCGGGCTGGGCATGGTCGGTGTCGGTCCATCAGGAGATATCGCGCCATGCCATCGCTTTGTCGACTCCGACGAACATGTGCTGGGTAACGTGACCACCGGCATGGACAGAGAAAAGCAGAGTGCTTTTCTAACCCGGGGCAATATTGATACCAAGTACGACTGCCATGAGTGCTGGGCGAGGCCGCTTTGTGCCGGCGGCTGCCATCACGAGGCATTCGTTCGCTACGGCGATACCGGCCATGCCAACCTCCACTACTGCGATTGGATCCGCACCTGGACCAATAAATGCCTGGAGGTGTACGGCGCCATCGCGGCGCAGAATCCCTCGTTTCTCGAACATTTCACTGAAAGGAAGGCTTCATGAAGCATCTCCGAGCCGTTAATCAAAAGGCGCAGCGTATCGAGCGCCATGCGGAGGCGTTGAAGGAAGACATCGTGGCCCTGCAATCTCCCGGCGCACCGAAGGTACACGTTCCCATGGGGTGCACCATCATTTTTTCGCCCGGATGGGAGACCGATTCGGCCGGCGGTACGGCCGGACTATGCCAGCCCGTGGAACGCGATATCTACGATTGCTATGCAACCTGCTTCTGGCCGGCCCAGGTTCCTGACCACCTTAACAACTCGCCCGACTGGACCAGCAAGTGCGCTTCAGCCACCAAAGATTGGCGCAACGTGGACATCGTATTTCCCTAGCATCTTCACCTGGAGGAACTTCATGCGCGCTGTTTTCGCCTTCTTGGGGCTTTCGCTCTGGGCCGCTGCGAGCTTTGCTGCTTCTGCACCGCCTGCGCCCGCGGGCACTCAGCTGATGTACCTCGGAGTCTGGCCGCACACCGTGCTGGTCATGGATTCGGTGCAGGGAAAGATTCTGGATAAGATTGACCTTCCCACCGACATTGTAAGAACCCTGGTTCTCTCGCCGGATAACAAGATCCTTTATGCTTCGACGTTGAGGGACAACTCCATCGTCTCGATTGACCTTGCGACCCACAAGGTTCTCGACACCTTCCCCTTGAACACCTCCAACATCAACTATCGGTTGGCGGGCTTCGCCATCGATCCTACGGGGAAGTTTCTCTACTCGTTTGCCACGCCGGTCATCAAGAAAATCGATCACTACGAGATCGATCCACCGCAGATCATCGAGATCAGCCTTGCAGCCCGCAAGATCACGCGGATCGTTCCGTATCCAAAAGACGAGCCGCCACCCGCCGGCTACCGCAACACCATCCGGGTTTCTCCTGATGGGAAGTTGCTCTATCTCTTTCGCGACAGCATCCTGGTCTTCAACACCAGCGATTTCAAATTCGTCAAGAAGATCGGGCTCTCGAAACCCACCGACCCTTCGACTGACGGCTCGTTTGCCGGCCTGGTCAATGATCCTAATGAGCCGCCGGGCAAGGTCATCGGCATCTTCGATTCCTCCGATCCTTACGTGCATCGCCGGATTTTCGGCATCGCGGAGGTCGACCTGGCCAACATGACCTACGATCTGACTCCTGTGGGACCAGCGGCTGAAGAAATGGAACCGCTCATGCTGACGCCCGACAGAAAGCTCGGGTATACGGTTTCTGTCTACGGAACCCAGGGCGACCGGGTTACGGAATTCTGGGTCTTCGATATGAAGACCAAGAAGATCATCAACCGGCGTCAGTTTCTGGGCAGAACCCGTTTGGCTTTTGGCATGACCGCCGATGGCTCCAAGCTGATGATCTATAACGCCGGTTTTGAAATCGAGCTGTACGACGCGAAGACGTTGGAACTGCTGCACACCATCAACCTGGAAGGAGACACTACGTCGAACCTGATCGTGATGCCTCTTAAGGGGGCGGCATAGAGTGAGTGGATGAAGATACCCTTCGCGCAATATAAGCGAGCCCTCGTGTACGTGGTTCCTTACTGGCGCGGGCTGCTTGTGGTTATGCTGCTGGGGCTGTTTTCCACAGCGGTCGGCCTGGTACAGCCTTATATCTCGCGCCTGTTGATCGATGACGCGCTACTGCGGCGCAATCTGCATGCGCTTACGATGATTGCGATCCTGATGGTCGCCGTGACCATCATTGGATTTGTTCTCAATATTGCTTCCAGCTATTGCTACGTACGGCTTTCGGCCGAAAGCCTCTTCGATATGCGGCTGGCCGTGTATCGCCACCTGCAGCAGCTCTCGCCGCGATATTTTACCCAGAAGAAGCTGGGCGATATTGTTTCCCGGATCAACAATGATATTGGTGAGGTGCAGCGCGTTTGCTCGGATACGCTGCTCTCGGTCCTTTCGAACTTGCTATTTCTGGTGGGCAGTATTGCGATCATGTCGTGGCTCAACTGGCGCTTGATGCTGGCCAGTATTGGCCTGCTTCCAGTGGGTATTTTCGCCTTGCGCCATTACCAGGGGCGACTGACGGTGCAGACCGCGGACCTGCGCCAGCGGAGTTCCGATCTAGGCAGCTTTCTCATCGAAACGCTCATGGGGATGCGCCTGATCGTCGCCTCGGCGACGGAGAAGCTCGAGGCGGAGCGCTTTCGCGAATACAATTCCAGCTTTATCCGCTCCTTGCTTTCCATGCAGGTGCTTTCGTTCCTGGCCAGCGCCATGCCGAGCACAGTGCTCACGCTTTCGACGGCCATCGTTTTTCTCTACGGAGGCAAGCTGGTCATCGCCCACCAACTAACGGTGGGCGGCCTGGTCGCTTTCATGGCCTACCATCTCAAGCTGCTCTCTCCGGTGCAGAACCTGCTGGGTATCTACACCAACCTGCTCACCGGTGGGGTCTCCCTGGGACGTGTCTTCGAAGTGATGGATGTGCCGGTGGAGGTGAAGGAGGTTGCGGATCCTGTCCCCTTGCCTTGGGTGAGACATGCGATCACCTTTGAGAAGGTCAGTTTTCAATATGGTCACGATGTCCCGGTGCTGCGCGATGTCTCCTTTACCATTCCCGCAGGGCGGATGTGCGCTATCGTGGGCGCCAGCGGTGCAGGGAAGTCGACTCTGGCAGACTTGCTGCTGCGTTTCCACGACGTGGAGTCCGGCTCGATCGCCATCGATGGTCAGGATATTCGCGAGCTGCGATTGGAAGATTTGCGACGGCAGGTCGCCATGGTCGAACAAACGCCCTATTTCTTCCGCGCCAGCATTCGTGAGAACATTGCATACGGACGGCCGGAGGCGACGCTGGAAGAGATTCGCAACTGTGCCGCGGCGGCGGCGATCGATAGCTTCATTCACTCCTTGCCTAATGGCTACGAGACCATCCTAGGTGAGCGCGGATTGACGCTCTCGGTGGGCGAGCGGCAAAGAATCGCTTTGGCGCGCGCCTTGCTGCGCGATCCCCGAATTCTTATTCTGGACGAACCTACATCCGCGCTCGATCCTGCTGCCGAGGCCGCGGTCACTGGTGAACTAATGAACGTCTTGCGCGGGCGCACATCGATCCTGATCACCCATCGCATGTCGCTCGCCGAACGGGCGGACATGGTCGTGGTAATCGAGAACGGGTGCGTGCTGGAATCGGAGCGGGTGACGGCATGAGCCGGCGAGTGCGCATTGGTGTTTTGGACACTGGGGTATGCCGCACACATCCGCACGTGGGGAAGATTGTCGACGGGGTCACGATCACGGCAGATGGAGCGATGGGCGGCTATGAAGATACCCTTGGTCACGGTACCGCGGTGGCTTCGGTGATCCATCATCTGAATCCGGACGCGGACCTGATCGCAGTCAAGATCTTTGACGGCAAGCTGGCTACCAGCATGCAGGTTGTGATCCGGGCCATCGACTGGTGCCTGGGGTATGGCACCCAGGTGATTAATCTCAGCCTGGGAACGCTTAATCCAGAGCATCGAAGTGCCTTTGAAGAGGTAGTCGCGAGAGCGCAGGCAGCCGGGGCGTTGATTGTTTCCGCTCTGGAGATGAATGGCAAAGCGGCGCTGCCAGGGTCGCTGGCAGGAGTTGTTGGCGTAATCGAAAAAGATCCCTCGGATGGGGTTGAGTATCGGGTCTACCAACGCTACGGAAAGCTGGTCTACGCTGCCTCTCCCTTTCCACGCGACATCCCGGGGGTACCCCGCGAGTACAACCTTAAAGGTGTGAGCTTCGCGGTTGCCCGCGTCTCGGCAAAGGTAGCCAGCGCGTGGTTCAACGACAGCGGCACAGGCGGAGCGGTCGTGGTTGATCAGCGGGCGGACACCTCAGGTTTTCCCCGGCATACGGAGGACGCAGCCTTGCCGCGGTGAGCCGCAGACGCTGTACCTATGTGCCTGCGGAAGAACTCTACTTATGCACTCCTGACTCTTGTTCCCCCACGAAATCCGGGGGTATGGGGCACCCGTCCTTCGCGAGGGAACCAAATCCCCTGTAGCGGCGGCGTGATTTAGAATTCGATTCTTCCCTGGAAGGCGATCATGCGCGGTGAGCTGTCGCCGCCCAAGCCCACGCCCAGCAGTCCGGTAGGTGGGGAGATGGTGCTGGTCAAGGCGCCAAACCCGGTTTGCGTTCCTGGTTCGCCCGGAGTACCTGCCTGGTTGCTGGGCAGAGCAAAGTTGGGATGGTTGAAGAGATTGAAGAATTGCGTATCGAAGCGAAAGGTTAAGTGCTCCGTGAGCTGAACTTTCTTAGTCACGTAAAGCTCGGAATAAATGAAATGAGGCCCACGGTAGTTGTTGCGGCCTGAGTCTCCAAACTGGCAGTTGATAGGAGAATCTCCTCCGGCACAGGCTCCCGTACTGGGATCGACAACGGAGGCAAAGGCGTCCGGGTTGAGCCACTGCAGGCTGCCAGGCTGCGTCACTCCAGAGACCGGAGATTTGCGATAGAGCGGAACGCCGGGTACCCGGTTCGCGTATTGCGGCCCGCTACCCTGAAAAACCCCTTCGTTGTTCGCAGTGTAAGGTGCGCTGACCACGCTGAACGGCAGACCGCTGTGCAGGAATGCAGTCTGCGACACTTGCCAGCCGCTAAGCATGTACCTCAACCCTGCGTGGCCGGAGTGAAACGGAATCTCGTAGATGCCGAAGGCGGAGATGTTGTGGCGTACGTCGTAGTCGCAGTTGCCGTATTCCTTACGCAGATCGCCGGGCAGCGGATAGAGAATGCCGAGAGCAGAAAAGGGAAGCAGGCCGCCATTCGATACTTCGTCGAGGCAATGGCTGAAAGTATAATTTCCGCGCAGCGTCAGGCCGGCAAATTGCTTGGTGACGCTCGTTTGCAGCCCGGTATAGTGGCTGCCTGCACCGGTGCGGAATTCATTCACGTTACCAAAGCGCTGATCGGGCGGCTGATTGTAAGCAAAAGGTGCGAAGCATCCAGCGCAGACCGTCTGATATCCGTTCAACTGCACCTGGTATGGCTCATGCACAGCGCGCGTGCCTACATAATCGACTCGTAGCGCACCGCGCGCCCCTAGCTCACGCTCGACGCCCAGGCTCCATTGCAGAAAGTATGGCGTCTTCAACGTGCCGCTGGGGAAAGTGTTCAGGCCGACCGCGAGCGGACAGGTAGGAGCACCCGCAGGCAGCCCGGCACACGGGGCACTCCCGGAATGGAAGACAGTCTGGAACGATTGGTTGGCCTGAGTGGTCGCATCGACTGCGCTATCTGGAACTCCCGGTGCGATGCCGACACCGCCAACCTGTCCATTGATGCCGCCGACGAAAACAGGCGCATAGGGAGGGTTCGCCGCACCCAGGTCAGCAATCTGCGCCGGGATGATGTCGTTGAATACGCCGCCGCCCGCGTGGACTGCTGTCTTATCCGACAGCTTATATGCTGCTGAAGCGCGCGGCTGCCAGCTTAGTAGCGGAGTGCCGGGAAAGAGATTGCGGACGTTGGTCAGAAGGGCCTGGTTCAAGGGCTGCGTGACATCGTGGCTCATGTCAAGGAACGATCCTGCCGGCCGCGCGAACAGGCCATGCTGATTGACCACGTTGGTGTTCCAGGTCACCCGCAATCCGGCCATCAGGGTCCATCTCTGGCCGGCTTTGAAGGTGTCCATGGCGTACAAGTCGAGGTTACCCAGAGCAATACGCTCTTTCTGCGTAACCGGGAAGCCTGCCGTTGCCGTCGCTGCAGCGCCATAGGTGAACTGTGCGAGATCGTTATAGATCACGCTGGGCACAACCCCTTCGCCCAGATCGTAATCACTTACGTCCAGCCGCCGGGAGTTCTCGCCGAACTTGAAGCTATGCCGTCCATGGGTCCAGATGAGATTGTCGTTGATCTGCCACTGGGTAACTTTGCGGCCCTGGGTGTAGGTCTGGTCGTTGCCGCCAAGGGTGGTGAATGGGGCATTCGAGCTGCCTCCGGCGAGCACAATGGGGAAGGTTTGCAGCACCTGCGCGTAGTTGTTGGGTAGAAAAAGGCTGGAATACCAGCTTGCACCGGGGTTGAATTGATTGACAAGACTGGGCGTGAAGAGATGGGTGTAGCCAAGTACAAGGGTCCGCTGCGGCTGCGGTGAGTAGGAGTTGAAGATGGGATTGATGCCATCGGTATAGGCGGCCTGCAGGCCAGTGTCCTGTTGGAAGCGGTACCACACGCTGTTGTTGGGGTTGAGGGTGTGGTCGATCTTAACCACGATGAGGTTCTCGCTGTCGCTATTGTTGAGCGACTGGGTGCGTTTGTTGGCGCAGCCGGCGCCGTTGAACAGGTTGGTTGTGCTCTGGGTTCCGGGCAGCAAGATTCCATTCTGGTTCAGGGGACAGGTGAGCACGGGCGTCGGTGTGCCAGCGGTGTTGCTGTAGAGTCCGAACATCTTCTGGTAGAACCCTACTTCCTCCGGCTGCGCCGGCAGCGTGGTCCCATTGATCGGGTCGGTCCCCCCCTGCGGCAACTGCCGCAAAACATACTGCTGATAAGCAGGTGACGGTACCGTTGTTCGGGTGATGAGGGGAAGGGCGATGCGGATGCCCTCGTAGTGAGCAAAGAAGAAGAGCTTGTTCTTCAACACTGGACCGCCAACGCTTACCCCGAATTCATTCACGGTCGAGCGCGGCTTGCGGGCAATGTTCCCTGGAGTATCGTTGGCATGGAGAAAGTAGTCGGTGGCGTTCAGCAGGGAGCCGTTCCATATCTCGTACAGGTCTCCGTGGAAATGATTGGATCCCGACTTGGTGAAGTAGTTGGTCTGTGATGCTCCGTAGCGTCCCTGATCGACGGCATAGGAGTTGGTATTCACGGTTGCTTCCTGCAAAGCATCCAGCCCGATGACGAGATTGGTGGACAGGCCAATATTCAATCCCAGGAAAGGATCGTTGGAGTCGAATCCGTCCAGGATGTAACCGTTCGAGGTCGCAGGCAGTCCATTGAACTCGACATTGCCGTAACCGCCGGCGGCCTTGGCATCGTTCGATGATCCCGCCGTATTCATCAAAGCGCCCTGCGCGAACTGCGCGATATAGGTAAGGTCCTGCCCCGGATTGGGCAGGCTCTTGATTGTCTTTGCTTCCAGAGTGGTTGAGGTATTCGGATTCTCAAGGCTCATCAACCCGGATTGCCCCGTCACTTCGACCGACTGTGAGGCTGCCGCGGGAGACAGGGTGAAATCGACCAGGGCGGTTTGTCCCACCGAAACGATCGTGGGTTGCGACCGTCCGAGGCCGAATCCCTCGGCATGCACTTCGATCCGGTAGGTCCCCGGGTTTACTTGGGAGAAGAGGAAGCGTCCCTCCGGGTTGGTCTGGATTTCGCGAATGGAACCGGTGTTCACATCGGTGGCCTTGACCTGGGCATTAGGAATGACCGCGCCGCTGGGGTCGAGCACGCTGCCGGCGAGGGCGCTGCTGGTTCCGCTCTGCGCCCAGGCATTAACCATGGTTAACATCAGCAAAAAGGCTAGGGCCAGCCTGGCGATTTTGCTGAGCATCATGAGGGTTCTCCGGTTGGGGTGGTTGGGGAAGGCTCCGGCTTGATTAGGCGAGCCTAATTATTAGGTACGCCTAAAATGGATTCGTGTCAAATTAGGGACTGGAGGTTCAGCTATGGCGGCCCGCCGTCAACCGAACCCAAACAGCGAATCGGTGGACAATTACCTCAAGGCCATTCTGGTTCTGGGCGGACCTGAGGAGAACCGGGTGGCCAGCAATGCTCTAGCGCGCAGGCTGGCGGTCGCCCCCGCTTCGGTGACGAATATGCTGCAAAAGCTGGCAGCAAGCACACCTCCACTGGTCGAATACGAGCGGCACCGCGGTGTTCTGCTTTCTTCCGCGGGGAGGAAGCGCGCGGTGGAAGTGGTGCGGCACCATCGCCTCATCGAGACTTTTCTTTATGAAGTGCTCGACTACCCGATCGACGAGGTACATGAAGAGGCGGAGCGACTGGAACATTTCATCTCCGAGCGATTTGAAGAGCGCATCGCCGCCAAGCTGGGGCACCCGAAGATCGATCCCCATGGCCATTGCATTCCGGAGATGGACGGCGCGATGCCGCGACAGAACTCGATCCAACTGACCGATGCTGTGCAGGAAGGGGTTTACGTAGTGGACAGCATCTCCGACCGCAATGCCCGTACATTGCGGCTACTGAAGGAAAACGGCATTGCCCCCGGGGTGAAGCTCCGCTTGCGGGAGAGCCCCTCGCTTACGGGGTACGCGGTCTCCGTCGGCCGTTCTTCGAGAATTTTGAATCTGCAGGAAGACGCCGCCGACAGCATTCGGGTGTGCGTCCTGGGTAAACTATGACCTCTCGCTCCAAGCTGCTTGCGACTCTTTTTGCCGTTGTCATTTTGTCCGCGCCAAATCTTCCGGCGCAGACTCCGGCTCCGCCATCGCACCCCACCAGCACACCTTACACAGGCAACCTCAACATCTTTGAAGAGCCTGGCCGTGACCAGCGGCTCCAGATCGACCGCGTCATGGACCTGCTGCATTTAAAGCCGGGGAACACCATCGCGGACATCGGCGCCGGAGGCGGCTGGTTCAGCGTACGCGCTGCCCGCCGCGTCGGGCCCAAGGGCCGCGTGATCGCCGAGGACATCAATCCCAAAGCCATCGCCTACATCCAGCAGCGCGCCCAACGCGAGCAGCTGGCGAATATCGTGCCCCTGCTCGGCACACCCGACGATCCGAAGCTTACGACCAACTCCCTTGATGCCGCGCTGATGCTGAAGGTCTACCATGAGATCGCTCACCCGCCGCTCGTCCTTGCCAAGCTGCGCGCGGCGCTCAAGCCCGGCGCCCGCTTCGGCATCATCGATCGCAACGGCAACGGCGCTGACCACGGCCTCAAAGAGTCAATCGTCCGCGAGGAGGTCGAGCATGCCGGCTTCCGCCAAGTCGGCCGCTACGATTTCACCAAGGCCGACGGACAGGATTACTTCCTTGTCTTCGTGAAGCAATAAGGCGAGGCTACTCGAACTGCTTCGATGCAAATGAGCGAAAGGCTTCGACCACCAGGTTCGGCAGCTGATCACGATTTTGCTTGGTGAGAAGTTCGTGTCCGGCGCTGGTGACCGGAAGCAGTTCGTTTCGTGCTGGAATGAGCTTCAATGCTTCTGTCATTTCATCGATGGAGCCAAAGCCGTCGCGGGTGCCGTGGACGAAGAGCGCCGGAACTTGGAGGCGCGGGAAGTGGGCCGTCCGCAACTCCGCCGGCCGCTGCGGTGGATGCAGTGGGTAGGAGAGCAGCAGCAGCCGATCGACCAGAGTGGGGTCATCGGCGACTAGCATGGAGGCATGCCTTCCTCCGTAGGAGTGACCACCCAGGAAGATACGGCCCGTTGTCTGTCGCCGCATAGCTGCAACTGCTGCTCGCAGTCCCTGTTGGTCGCGTTCTGCAGTACCGCGCGGCGGTCCGTGCGGCCGCAATTGGCGAAAAGCCAGGTCGCAGCGGAGCACGGTCCAGCCCGCGGCGGAGAATGCATCCGATAGCGTCACCAAAAGTGGAGATTTGCAGTTCGAACCCGCGCCGTGGGTCAAGATGAGGCAAAGTTTGCCGGAATCAATCGGGCCGTGCAGGAAGCCACGGACCGGAACTTCATTCGGCGAATCGTCGCGAAACTCCTGGTAGCCGGTCATTTCTGCGCTATAACCAGACGTCGTTCGGAGCCGTCCGCTCTCCCCCGTTGCTACCGGTGTTCGGCGTTCCCCGAGGCTCGACCAGGAGCAGCTTGGTCTCCAACAGGGCAAAGGGCTTGTGCTCTACTCCTCTAGGAACGACGAACATCTCTCCGGCTTTCAACTCCACCGCGCCATCCCGGAAGTCGATCCGCAAATGGCCGCCGAGAACGATGAAGGTCTCATCGGTGTCCGGGTGATGGTGCCAAACGAAGTCTCCTTCCAGCCGAGCGACCTTGAACTGATAGTCATTCATCTCGGCAATTACTCGCGGAGACCATTGCTCGGAGAGACGTTGGAACTTGTTCTCGAAATTGATTGGGCTGTAGGGTTTCATATGGCCCTCCATTTAGGCCACGCGCTCCAGGAGGACACGTCGAGTGAGGCTCATTCGGTCGTCTCCAGGCGGTTCTATTGGGAACACTACCTCCACAAGTCTGTAGTAGGTCAGGTTGCTGCGCAAGGAGAAAGGTTGGGTTGCGCCCGCCGCGGAAGAAGGGCACTACAATTGGGGTATGAGCACACCCATTTATCAAATTCCCGTGCGCCGGATCAACGGCGAAGACACCAACCTCGGCGAGTACCGCGGAAAAGTCCTTCTCATCGTCAACGTCGCTTCCAAGTGCGGACTCACGAAGCAATACGAATCTCTGGAAAAGCTTTATCGTGATTACCGCGACCGCGGCCTGGTGGTCACTGGTTTCCCGGCCAATGATTTCAAGAGTCAGGAACCAGGCAGTAATGCCGAAATTCAGAGCTTTTGCAGCAGCAACTTTGGCGTGGACTTTCCTTTGTTTGAAAAGATCACGGTGGTGGGGGAAGGGAAACACCCACTCTACAAGGAATTGATCGCTGCCCAGCCCAAGGCTACCAGCACGTCAGAGGTTCCATTCGGCGAGAACTTGAAGAAGTATGGAATTGACCCAAATCCCGAGCCGGAAATTCTCTGGAATTTCGAAAAGTTCATCGTTGACCGCGGCGGCAAGGTAACCGCGCGCTTTGCCCCCAATACCACTCCGGATGACCCGGCGCTACTGAGGGCAGTGGAAACAGAACTAGCCAAGGCGTAATCAACTTGAGAAGGTCTGTGCCAAGGCAGAACCGAAGAGGAATAGGACGGGTCCCTGGTCCCCTCACGAAGGGCGGGATACCGATGCTCTCTCCCTCTGACTCTCGATTCACCCGACGCACTTAGCGGTCAACATCTGTGGTATCCCACATCTCGCGAAAAACGAGCGAGATGTGGGGCACCCGTCCTTTGTGAGGGAACCAGAGGCAGACCCTGCGAAGATTGGCACGGTCGGTGTCGTCCCTTGTGGCCGGGGGGAAACCCCTCTACAATCTTCGCGTGTCAACCTTCCGTACCTGAAAGGACGCCTATGCGTTTCGTTCGCGGATTTACCATGGCAGCCGCCGTCGTTTTCCTGATCCCTGAGCTGGTCGTCGCCCAGGATGCTTCTCGTTCCGTTGCAGGTGGCGGGATCTCGGTCCCCGGCTGGGCGGGACAGGTTGATGCCGGAGCGCAGAAGGCGGGACAAACAATCAACGACACCAAACTGACCAAGGAAGGGAATGTCCTGCACGTGACCACGGGTCCGGCAGCGGCCTTTTGGAACCCCGCCGACAAGGCAACCGGCAACTACACTGTTTCCGCCACATTCACAGAACCAAAATACATGAATCTGAACAGCCATCCCCATCCCTACGGCATTTTCATCGCCGGCCACGACATGGGGACCGATCAGCACAGCGAGTTATATTGTGAGGCCTACGGCGATGGAAGATTCATCGTGCGCGGATTTGGACCGGAGCCCTTTCAGATGAACGGCCATGGGGAAGTGAACGCCGCTGTCCACAAGGCTGCCGGCCCCGGAGAACCTGTGGAACAGAAAATCGCGCTTTCTGTAAAGGACGGAAAGGTGGAGTGCGCGATCAATGGTACGGTCGTTGCGAGCTATGACAAGGCTGCGGTGGTAGCCGACGGAAAGCTGAAGTCCACGGATGGAATCTACGGGATTCGCTTTGCTCACAACACCGAAGGGACCGTCGCCGATCTAAAAATGACGAAGCCTTAACGGGCGACGGCCAGTTCTTCTTCCAGGAGTTGCTTTTGGAATAGATCCGCGTAATAGCCGTTGCGTGCGATCAATTCGTCATGCGTGCCCAACTCGACGATGCGGCCGCCCACCAGCACGGCGATCTGGTCGGCATGGCGCACGGTGGAAATGCGGTGGGAGATGAAGAGCGTGGTGCGGCCCTGCATCACGCGTTGCAGCTCACTCAGGATCTGCTCTTCTGTGTAAGTGTCAACACTGGCTAGAGCGTCATCGAGGATCAGGATGCGGGGGTTGCGGATGACGGCGCGGGCGATCGCTGTGCGCTGCTTTTGGCCGCCGGAAAGAGTGATCCCGCGCTCGCCCACCGTGGTCGCCAGGCCGGCGGGGAATTCTTCGAATTCACGGCGGATGTGCGCCGCCTCAGCCGCTTCCAGCACCTGGCTATCGGTCGCTCCCGGAGCGCCAAAGGTGATGTTTCCCCGAATGGTCTGGCTGAATAAGAAAGTCTCCTGGGGAACGAAGCCGATGTTGGCGCGCAACGCCGCCAGCGGATAATCGCGGATGGGGCGGCCGTCGATCAGCACGCTTCCCGGCGCGGCGTCGTAAAGCCGCGGAATCAGATTCACCAAGGTGGATTTGCCTGATCCGGTTGGCCCCACGATGGCGAGGCTGCTCCCTGCCGGAATTTTGAGCGAGAGCGAGTGCAGTACCTCCGAGCGGCCCGAGTCGGAGCCGGAATAAGAGAAGCTCAAATCGCGAAACTCGATGTCGCCGCGGAGAGTCAGGCCGGCGGGTATCGAAGGGTCCGCTTCCGCATTGTCGATGGTGGGCTTGTCCGACAACAACTCATCGATGCGCACCACTGAGGCCGTGCCCCTCTGCCACAGGTTGACTACCCAACCAAGGGCGATGACGGGCCAGGTGAGCATGACCATATAGGTGTTGAAGGCGACGAAATCACCAATGGTGATGCGATGCGAAAGCACTTCATGTCCGCCCACGAGCAGGGTGATGGCCATGGCGAGTCCGAGCACAAATTCGAGCGTGGGCCAGAGCATGCCCATTAGCTGAACCAGGCGAAGACCGCGGCGGATGTTCTCCTTATTGGACTTTTCGAAAGCGGCAATCTGGGCTTGCTCCTGGGCAAAGGCGCGGACCAGCCGGGCGCCGGAAAAATTCTCCTGGGCTTGGGCTGAAATCTCCGAATACATCGCCTGGATGCGCTCGAAGCGTTCATGAATTTTCCGTCCTAACGACTGCACCAGAATGCTGGCCAGGGGTAACGGGACCAAAGCCACCAGGGTCAGCCAGGGACTGATGCGAAGCAGAAAATACAAGGCGCCGACGGAGAACAGGACGGTGTTGGCGCTGTACATGATGGCGGGGCCCAGCAGCATGCGCACTGCATTGAGGTCGTTGGTCATGCGGGCCATGATGTCGCCCGTACGATGCTGCTGAAAGTAAGCTGCCGGTTGCCGCTCCAGATGGCGGAAGAGATCGTTGCGCAGATCGAACTCGATCTCCCGGGAGATGCCGATGATGATCCAGCGGGTAAGGAACAGGAAGACGCCCTTGGAGGCAGAAATCAGGACCAACAGCCCGGCATAGAAGAGAATCTTTTGCCGGGTAACACCATGGTTCAGATCGTCGATGGCAATGCGGATGACTTGGGGAAAGAGGATCCAGATGGCGTTCGAGATCACCACTGCCAATCCGCCCCAGGCGAAGTCGCGGGAATAGCGGCGCAGGTAGGGGAAGAGAGGCCGAAGCGTAGCGAGCATGCTGGCTTTCATTCTAACCTCGGCACATTCTGGAAGCTGCTTCAGGTAGGGGTGCGCAGCAGCAGATAAGCTCCGGCGAGGCCGAAGAGCAGATCTGGCGACCAGGCCGACAGCAGAGTGGGCAGGAAGTTCACTTTGCCCAGGGCTTCAAATGTTTGCGTGACCACCAAATAGGCGATAGCTAGCCCAATGGCGGCGGCTATGCCGGTCAACGACCCGCGTTTGCCCATCGATAATGCGAAAGGAATAGCCAGCACCGCCATCACCAGGGTGACCAGCGGATAAGCAATCTTGAGATTGAGCTGAATACTGAGTTGCTTGGTGTCGAAACCACTTTGCCCCAGGTCACGAATGTAGCGCTCCAACTCACCGAAGGTCATCTCTTGCGACTGCAGGTCCTGCTTGGTGAAATATTGAGGCTGCTCGGTGATCTCAGGAAAGCTTTCGACATTGAACTGGGCAAAACTGCTTACCGCTTCGCCATCGAATCGGCGTTCCCATCCTTGCTCAAAAACCCATTGGTGAAGGATCGGCTCCCAGTGGGCGTTGGAGGCGAAGATGCGGCGCGAAATAGAAAAGTCCTCCGGGTTGAATTCGAAGACGGTTAGATTGGCGAAGCGATCCTCTCCCGGATCGAAGAACTGGTAGTAGAAAATGCGGCCGGGCTTGCCTGGCTCCTGGCGGCCGAAGATCCATTTTCGATCAGGCCGCAGGAAGGTTTGCGCCGGTCTGCCTCTAATCACGCTGAGCAGCGCCTCCTGGCGGCGATTCGCACCGGGAAGGTAGGACTCATCGAAGAGAAAAAGAGCAACTCCAAGCATGGCCGCCACCAGCACGATGGGCACCATCACCCGGTACAGGCTGATGCCGGTAGCCTTCATGGCAGTCAATTCACTGGTTCGGGTCAGGACACCAAAGGTGACCAGCACCGCCACCAAAACGCCGAGGGGAGTGATGTTGTAGATCATGCTGGGGGTAAGGTCGATCAGGTACTCGCCCACCGTGACCAGCGGCGTGCGGTTGCGGATGATGTCGCTGAGCCGCTCAAAGAAGGTGAAGACCAGCATCAACAGGACGAAACTGACCAGCACAAGGGCAAAGGTAGTCAGGAACTCGCGCAGGACGTACTCATCGAGAATGAGCGGGAAGCGGCCGCGCTCGTGGGGTTCGTCGCGCTCGCGCTTGCTGCGTTCGCTTCGTGCGCTCAACCAACGAGAGCTGGTGAATTTGCTGGCGAAGGCGGCGAATTGCATGCCTCCTCCTCCCCTGACCGCCATTTGGCGCAGCAGCAGTAGCCCGGAGATTGCGAATATGATATTTGCCGCCCACACCCCGAGGAAGACCGAAACTTTGCCCTCACGCGCGAGCGATACGCCGATCACAGAGAGAAAATAGTAGATGAATACCAGCGCGATGGTTACCACAAAGCCGGCGCTCTTGCCGCCGCGCCGCGATGAGATGCCGAGCGGAATACCGATCAACATCAAAACCAGGCAGGCCGCGGGATAGGCGAAACGCTTGTGCAGTTCAATCAGGTAAGCTCTGCCGAGTGGACCTTTGGTCCGCTCGTAGAGCGCACGGTTGCTCATGGCAAGCATGGGGGTGTCATTTTTGCCGATGTGCGTATCTTCCTGGGTGCTGATGGTCAGAGGAAGTTCCGATTCCGCAAAGGTAGACACCTGATATTGGGTGCTGCCGTCGGCGTTTTTTACTTCTTCGTGCTCGGTGCCGTTACGCAAACGCATCAGCAGGGTATTGTCGCCGCCGTCGGCTACTACGGCATCCTGGGCAGTGGTGACTTTGGGAGAGACCGGATTGCTCACGTCGGCGAGGAAGATGCGCTGCCATCGCGAGGCTCCCGCGCCGGCGCGGATATCTTGCACGTAGAGCACATAGTTCTTGAAGTCTTCGTAAAAGACCCGCGGCTCGACCTCAAACGAGGCCTGCTGATTCTTGAGTGAATCTTCCAGCCGCAACAGGGCGGCGGTCGCTTTGGGAGCCACGTAGAGCGAATCAGCCAGCGAGATTCCCCAGCAAAAAATTGCGATGACCGAGACCACCCGGACAAAGAACCAAACGCCGATGCCCACCGCGCGCATGGCGGTGATCTCGCTGTCGGCGGCGAGCCGGCTGAGGCCGAGCAGGATGCCGACCAACACGGCCATGGGAATGGTCAGGCTCAGGACGTTGGGGAGCATGAAGACAAAAATCTTGGCCACCGTGCCCAACGAGGCGCTGTTGCGCGCTGCCATTTCCAGCAGCTGCCCAACATATTTCATAAACAGGATGAAGGTGAAGAGCGCGCCCCCAAGGACGGCATGGGAGAGCACTTCCTTCCAGATATAGCGGGTAAAAATACGCAAGGGCGAGATCCCAACCGACTAGGTACAGTTTAGTGCATTGTCGTACGGTGAGGGCAGGACAAGAGTAGCGGCGATGCCAACTCAACAACCTCTAGGAAAAAAGCCGGGGGAGAGAAGGGGTGCGCATGGTAAAGCCGCCGCGCGTGACATCCGGGCGATATCTTTCGACGTGGAAAGATGTATCGACGTTGCCGGCGCACCCAAAGGAGGGAGAGCATGCTGCTATTCGGGAGTCTGCCCGTGGCATAAGAGGGCTGGCAATGGCGAAAAAGTGTTACTTTGGTTTCTCTTCGCGCTCGCCGGATGAATCGCCCGGTGAGCGGGGAAGAAAACGGTAGCCGATACCACGCACCGTCTCCAGAAAGACAGGCTCGGCAGGATTGTCTTCAATATAACGGCGCAGGCGGACCATAAAGTTGTCGATGGCGCGGGTGTCGGTATCCTCGTGTACCCTCCAGACCTGCTCCAGCAACTCCTTACGGGAGATGATGCGGCCCTGGTTGAGGACGAGATAGCGCAGCAGGTCGGCCTCCATCAGGGTAAGGCGGATGGTCTTATCCGGGGTGGTGAGCTGGAGCGAAGCAAAGTGGATGGTGCGTCCGGCGAAGGTGAAGGCTGGGGGCGATCCGGCCGCGCGCGGCGGCTGGGCGGGCTCGGCGGGCGCCGGGCGAAGCCACGCCATGCGGCGGAGAAGACCGTTGAGACGCGCCAGCAGGATGGAAAGATCGAACGGTTTGGGCAGATAATCGTCGGCGCCGGCGCTGAATCCGTTGAGTACGTCTTCGGGGCGGCTGCGCGCCGTGAGCATGAGGATGGGGACGAAGTTCTGTTGCGCCCGCAGTTCGGCGGCGACGGAGAAACCATCCCGTCCCGGAAGCATGACGTCCAGGATGACAGCATCGAAGGAGCCGCCGGTGAGCATCTCCAGGGCGGTCTCGCCGTCCACCGCCAGTTGCACCGTGTAACCCTCGGCGCTCAGATTGAACAGCAAGCCCTGCGCCAGGTGAGCTTCGTCTTCGACCACCAGGATGTTGGCCAGGTGGCTCACTGGAGAGCTCCTTTACGAGTGTTGGAGAGCGCGCGCGGCAGCTGCAGACGGATGGTGGTGCCGCGGCCTTCACCCTCCGATTCGGCGACCACGTCGCCTCCGTGCTGGCGGGCGATGGAGCGGACCAGGAAGAGGCCCAGCCCGGTGCCCTTGATGCGGAAGACATTGCGGGCGGGGACACGGTAGAAGCGCCGGAAGATTCGCTTTAAGTGCGGACCCGGGATGCCCAAGCCATGATCGGTCACCGTGAGCATCATCCATGCATCGCCCTCGAGGGCTAGATGAACCTCGAGTTGGGGCCCTTCGGGCGAGTATTTAACGGCGTTGTCGAGCACATTGAGGACGGCGGTGCGCAGGTCCTCCGGGTTGCCCATCACGGCGAGCTGTTGGGCGTCCGGGTCTACGTGGAATTGAATCGTTGACTCCTGCAGGTGATAGCGCTGGAGGGTGGTGCGGATGCAGTCGCGGACCATGTCGTCAAACAGCAGCCGGAGGCGGACCTGGTTGCGCGCGCGCTGGCCGACTTCTCCGGCCTTAAGTACCTGCTCCACAGTAGCCAGGAGCCGCTCAGTATCGGAGAGCATGATGTCGTAGAACTCCTGCCGCTTGGACTGGGGCAGGTCGTGTCGCTGCAGGGTTTCCAGATAGAGGCGGATGGAGGTGATGGGGGTCTTCAGTTCATGGGTGACAGCATTGAGAAAGCTGTCATGGCGCTCGTTCCTTTTTACTTCTCGCACCAGAAATATGGTGTTCAGAACCAGCCCCCCGATGAGTAGCAGGAAAAAGGGAATGCCAATGATGAGCAGGATGAAGCTCCGCCAGTTGATGATGATCCAGCCGACGTTGAGGGTGATGGCAAGGGCGACGAGGCAAGCGCCGAGAGTGATGGAGAGAACGATCGCATTCCGGCGTGTGGTGATGCGCATATCCGGCAAGCCCTAGGCAAAGTATAGCGGCGTCCAGCTGCCACAAAGGAAAGGGCGCGACCGAAGTCGCGCCCAGGTTGAACCGGAAGGTGAACAGTGGTTAGGAGACACCCGCGGGGCGTGGATCATGGGGATCGAACTGAGCCACTTTGACATGGGTGGCGAGTCCGAGCTTCTGCAGGATCCAGATGCCGTAGAAGTTGGGATCAAATTCCCACCAGGTAAGGCCGTGCCTTACGGAGACGGGATGCGCATGGTGATTGTTGTGCCATCCTTCGCCGCCGGTGAGCAAGGCCACCCACCAGTTGTTGCGCGATTCATCGCGCGTGGAAAACCGTCTGGAGCCCCACATATGGGTGGCGGAGTTGACCAGCCAGGTGGCATGCAGGCCAAGCGTCACGCGCAGGAAGATGCCCCACATCACGCAAGACCATCCGCCGAAGGCGAGCAGGACGAGCCCCACCGTAACCAGGGGGACATAATGATATTTGCTGAGCCAGACCAGGAAGCGATCTTTGGCCAGATCGGGTGCGTAACGGGCCATCAGCGCGGTCTCGTGGTGCAGGGCATCGCCAGAGAGAATCCAGCCGGCGTGGGACCACCATCCGCCATCGTGGGGGGTGTGCGGGTCGCCCTCGCGGTCGGTAAGCTGGTGATGAACACGGTGAGTGGCGACCCAGAAGATGGGTCCGCCTTCCAGCGCGAGCGTGCCGCAGATGGCCAGAAAATACTCCAGCCACTTGGGCGTGCGGTAGCCGCGATGCGTGAGCAGGCGATGATATCCCATACCGATGCCCATGTTGATGGCGAGCACCCACAGTACGATGAAGCAGAAGAAGGCTTTCCAGGTAAACATGAAAAGCGCAACTACGGCGAGCACATGAAAGGCCACCATGAAGCTGGTGGTCACCCAGTTGGTTTGATTGGCCTGAGTGTCGCGGCCAAGAACCGGCACCTCACTGTGCTTTTTCGCGGGCCGCGCCGCAGCCGTCTTTCCCGCACAGATTTCGGCTACGGGGATTAGCGGTATGGTGGTTGAAGGTTCGATGAGTTCGGTCGACATGATCTGAAAGAGGGCCCTTTCGATGTGCCCCTTAACTTGAACCTAACAGGGGCTCGATTGTCCGTTCGTAAGAGTTTTGTAATGAGAATTGGTCATACTTGTGACTCAGCTGTTTGCATCGGAATCTGTGCCCTTGGGGGATGATGGTGGCAAATTTTCTACGACTTTCGTCTGCTGCGCCTGGACTGGCTCTCGTGGCTCTGATGGCTGGGTTGCCAGCCATTCAGGCACAGCTCCCGAGCCGGACCATCGCCCTGCCCACCAGCAAGGAACTGGCGGAGCCGGCGCCTGGGTCGCCGCAAATGCTGAACAGCCTCCCGATGACCGCGGCGATCTCCCCAGACGGGCGGTACCTGGCGGTGGTAAACGCTGGTTACGGCACCTTCGAGTCGCGTTATCAGCAGTCGATTGCGGTGTTGGACATCAAAACCGGCACGGTGACGGACTTCCCCGAGCCGAGAACGGCCCCTGGTCTGCCACAGACGCTCTATTCCGGGCTGGCCTTCGGTAAAGATGGCACGCATCTGTACGCGGTCTTCGATTCGCTCACCGCGCCCGAGGGAAAAGGTAAAGATCAGACCGGCAATGCTATTGCCGTCTATGACTTCAGCGAAGGCAAGGTGACTCCGGAGAAACTGCTTCCCGTGCCTTTGCAGCAATTGGCGCTGGGCAAGTTGCAGAATCGGATTGGGGCCGTGCTGCCCGCGGGCACCGCGATTCCCTCGCCCGCGGGAATCGCCGTACGCAAGGGACCCGCCGGGAGCGATGAATTGGTGGTGGCGGACAATCTCTCCGACGATGTTCTGCTGATGGATGGGGCCACGGGCAAGGTTCTCCGGCGCTTTGATTTGTCCCAAGGAAGCGTCGTGCCCTCTACCTATCCGGTCTCGATCACAGTCAACCGGTCGGGGAGCCGTGCGTTCGTCGCATTATGGAATGGTTCGGCGGTCGCTGAACTGGACCTGAATAACGGCAAGGTAGTGAAGAAGCTGGCGCTGCTTGCCCCAAAGCAAGCCACTTCGGCAAGTTCCCATCCTGCGGCATTTGCCTGGAGCCCGGACGAGAAGATTCTTTACGTCGCGTTGGCTAACCGCGATGCGGTAGCGGCGATGCGGGTCGGCGGCGATGAACTTAAGCTCCAGACCCTCTATGACACGCGGTTGCCGGGGCAGAGTTATTTCGGAGCCATGCCGGATGCGGTTGCGGTTTCGAAGGACGGTAAGCGGCTCTTTGCCGCCAACACGGGCTCCGATGCGGTTGCGGTCTTTGACCTCGGCGGACGGCAAGCACCGGGGCAGGCAATCCGCGCCGTGGGTTGGGTGCCGACGGAATGGTATCCAACGGCGCTGGCGGTGGAGGGCAATACGCTCTACGTGGCGACCGCCAAGGGCCAAGGCACGGGGCCAAATAATATGCCGCAGCCGCGGGTACCTGGGGTAACGCGCAGTGGCAGCTCAACCTACATCGCCACCATGCTGCATGGCTCGATCGCTGCTATCGACCTGGCGCAAATCGAAAGCCGGCGCGAGCAGCTGACGCGAACCGTGATCGAGACAAATATGATGAAGGCGGCGCAAGCGAAGATTGCTTTCCGCAGCGGGACCAACCCTATCCGGCACGTGATCTACATCATCAAGGAAAACCGGACCTATGATCAGATCCTCGGCGACCTGGGCGTGGGCAACGGGATGCCCGGGCTGACCATGTACGGGGAGCAGATTACGCCCAATGAACACAAGCTGGCGCGGCAGTTTGGGGTGCTGGACAATTTTTACGACTCGGGCGAGGTCTCGGGCGACGGGCACGTGTGGTCGAATGCCGCCATTTCCAGCGACTATACGGAGAAGACGTGGCAGCAGAGCTATCGCGGACGGGAGCGAGTCTACGATTACGAGGGCAAGGTGGAGAACGGCTATCCACTGCGCGAAGGTATTTCGGATGTCAACGAGCCCAGTAGCGGATATATCTGGACCGATCTGGCGCGCAACGGCAAGAGCCTGTACCACTTCGGGGAGTTCATTTCGACTAAATTCTGCGCCAACCCTGATAGCGCGCCCAAGGGTTCGTCGCCTACCGAGGGAACGCCCGAACCGGAGCCGGCGCAGTGCGGTGTGCGCGGCGATATCCGGCATGGAGAGGCGATTCCGCAGAACTACGGCGGCGGTACGAGTCCCTACCCTTGGCCGATTCCGCTGATCAACGAAAATGTGGCCACCAAGCCGGAGTTGGTAGGTCACTTCGACCCAAATTATCCGGACTTCGAGCTCAGTTTCCCCGATCAGTTGCGGGTGGAGGAGTTTCTCACCCACTTTCGCCAATGGGTACAGGAGCGCGAGCAAGGGCGGGATACGATGCCGCAGTTCATACAGCTTCGGTTACCAAATGATCACACTGCGGGAACCACCCCCGGGATGCCAACGCCCAAGGCTTCGGTCGCCGATAACGACCTGGCGGTGGGACGCGCAGTTGAGGCTATTTCCCACAGCCCTTATTGGGAGGACACAGCATTTTTCATTCTGGAAGACGATGCGCAGAATGGGGCAGACCACGTGGATGCTCATCGCAGCGTTGCCCTGGTGGTGAGCAAGTACTCGCCCCGCCAGGAACAGCCCACGGTGGATAGCACGTTCTACACCACGGTGAGCGTGGTGCGGACGATGGAAGAGCTGTTGGGTTTGCCGCCGATGAATAACAACGACGCCTTTGCCCCGCCCATTGCATCGCTGTTTGCGGGCGCCGGCGATCAACCAGCCTATGAGGCGGACTATCGCAATCGGGACAACGGATTGTTGTATCGGGCGAATGGGCCCAAGGCCCCAGGCGCGCAGGCGTCGAGCAGGATGGATTTCACGCACGAAGACCGGGCCGATCCGCGGGTGTTGAATGTGGTCCTGTGGCGGGATGCGATGGGAAACAAACCGTTGCCGGCGATGCTGGCGCATCCTCAAAGCCGGCGAGAGCAGGATGATGACGACCACTGATGGTGTTTCGTTCTAACAACGGAACGTGCCCCACATCTCGCTCGTTTTTCGCGAGATGTGGGATGCAACGAACCTAAAGCGTTCATCCTTTAGGGCGAATCGAGGCTCAGGGGTATCAGCAGGGCTAAAAGCGTTAGGACAGGTCCGCCCACCCGTCATTGGTTGAGCAATGTGCTTAAAGGGCTAGCCGACGAAATCGACGCGCACTGGATTTGGAATGATCCCGCGCTCGTGGCCCATGGAAAGAAGCTTGCGAATGGCTTCTTTCCCGTCTTCGCCGTAATTGAGCGTGCGCTCGTTCACGTACATGCTTACGAAGCGGTTGGCCAATTGCGGGTCGAGGTCGCGGGCAAATTGCATGGAATATTCGAGTGCAGCTTCGCGATGGTCGAGCGCGTGCTGGATGCTGTCCCGTAGGGCCTGGGTCACGGTGAGCATGATGTCTTCGCCCAGGCTGCGACGAATGGCGTTGCCGCCGAGGGGCAAGGGAAGCCCGGTTTGTTCCCGCCACCACTGGCCGAGATCAATGACCTTATGCAATCCGCTGGCAGCGTAGGTGAGCTGGCCTTCGTGGATGATGAGTCCGGCGTCAAAATTACCCGCGACCACTTCCGGAATGATTTTGTCAAAGGGAACGGTGGCGGTTTCAATCTGGGGCGCAAATAATTTCAAGGCCAGGTAAGCGGTGGTCAGGGTGCCGGGAACAGCTACGCGCACGCGACTGATCTGATCGGCTGCGATGCGCTGGCTGGCGACGATCATGGGACCGTAGTTTTCTCCCACGCTGCCGCCACAGGCCATCAGCGCATAGTCCTTCTGCACGTAGGGGTAGGCGTGAAAGGAGATTGCGGTTACGTCGTAAAAGGCCTCGTCCATCGCCTTGTGATTAAGGGTCTCGATATCGCACAGAGTATGGGTGAATTTGTAGCCGGGCACGCGAATCTTGCCCGTGGCCAGGCCATAGAACATGAAGGCGTCATCGGAGTCCGGACTGTGAGCGATGGAGATCTCCCTGACCGCGCCCGGCGACGTTTTGAGATCTCGGGCTGGGGCATCTGGCGGAAGCGAAATAGGAGTAGTGGTCACAAAATCCTTTCTGGGCAACATCGGTAGCTATATAGACGCGGAAAGGACCTCAAAGAGTTCGATTGCGTGAAGCATCGCGGAATGATCCCAGGATGCCGACACAAGTCGCTGCGGCTACCACCTTGACGGCATCACCGGGCAGGAACGGAGCGATCGATTGGGCGAAGACGAGAGAAAATCGCATGTGGCTGAGAACGCCAAGCCAAGTGGCGCCGAGGGCAAGGATAAGGATGCTGGCAAGTCCTGCGGCCGCGATCGCGGCCACGAAGCGGCGTTGGCTGCGGCGATAGAGCAGGCTGGCCAGCCCGGCGGCCAAGGGATAAGAGAGCAGGTATCCGCCGCTAGGGCCGAGTAATTGGGCTATGCCGCCGGGCCCATGAGGGCTGAAGACCGGCAGGCCAATGGCGCCCTCAACCAGGTACAGCGCCAGGCAGGCGAACGCAGCTCCCGGACTGAGGACTAACCCCAGCAGCAGTACAGCGAAGGTCTGCATGGTGATGGGAATCGGCGTGAAGCCGAGGGGCACCGCGATGTGCGCGCAAATTGCCACCAGGGCAGTCCCCACGACGACGGTGATTAAGGTCTTCCAGACTTGGGGCGCGGGCAATGCGCGCAGGCCGTCGAGTCTATAGCTGATCTCTTGCATTACTCATTCTCCCTTTGCGGGCGTTCAAGGCCGGCGTGATTCCGAAGGAGCGATTACGCCATCCGGCTCCATCGACGCATCCGTGCCATGGGCACCGGACTGTGCATGCCGCCGAATATGCCGGGCGACCGAAAAAGCCACCCACAACAATGCGCAAAAACTGATGGCGAACGTCAGGAACAAAAGCCGCATAGAGGACAACCGGGCTCAAGAACATCTTGAAGCATAACAAAAAACCGGCGCGGTTACCGCAGGCTTGCCTCCAGCCAGGCAAGATAAGGTTCGGAACCGCCGGAGATGGGGAGCACCAGGAACTCGGGAACTTCGTAGGAGTGAAGGCTGGCGATGGTCGATTGGACCTCGCCGATGAGGGCAGCGCGGGTTTTGATCAGCAGGAGCACTTCGGCCGCGGATTCGATGTTGTCCTGCCAGCGATAAATCGACTGCACGCCAGGCAGGATATTGATGCAGGCGGCCAGGCGCAGCTCGAGCAGCCGATGAGCGATGCGTTCGGCCTGTTCGCGATCGGCGCAGGTGGAGAGAATAATTTGAAAGTCGGTCATAAATGATCTCCGGGTGGACACTGTTTACCAAGTATGGTTCGTTCTCCCCGCAGGGGGAAAACTTCCACTTGAGTGATGCGGCAAAAGAGACGTTCACTGAGAAGATAGAGCAGGCGAACCCGAATTTCCTGTACTCTGCACCGGACACGACCGCGTGTGCGGCTTTCATTAAGGAAAGCCGCATGAAGTGTGCCGAAGCCACCAAGCTGCACAGGAAATTCGGGAATTGCGAGGTGACCGTGAAAACAGAAAACGAGACCGAACAGCTGAGTTTGAAGGAGAGAATCGCGGCGTATCTTTCTCGCTCAGTCCGCCGGGTGGCGGCTGCGGTTGCCATTGTCATCGCTGTATTGCTTGGCTATCACGTGACCTTCGGGGCCAACGGATTATCGGCTTATCAGCAGAAGCGCAATCAGCACCAGGAGTTGCAAAAGGAAATTCTGCAATTGCAACAGGAGAATAGCCGTTTGCAGGACCACGTGCAGCATTTGAAGTCAGACCCGAACGCCATCGAACATGAGGCGCGGGTCATTCTGCGATACGCCAAGCCAGGCGAGGTCATTTACGCGCTGAATGATAAGCCTGATGCCAAGCAGGCCGCCAAGTAGCGCCAACCTTCAAACCCAGAAAAGGCGATGCCGCGTTTTCCTCGAATAGGGGCCTACGTGATCCCATCGCGAAAAGTTAAAGCCCCAGAATGAACTCCAGTCCCTTAGGGACGGCTGAAAGTAGCCCAGCACGCAGTGCTGGGTGGGTACCGGAACTAGACTCAGTCCCGCCAGGGACGGCTGAGAACATCCCAGGATGCAGTCCTGGGTACACTCGAATAGGAATCCGAGTCTCGACAGTCAGCTGAAACCATGTCTCACAGCCACACATGTTGTTTGGTTCATGTCGTGTTCGCGACCGCAGAGCGTCGTCCGACGATCCGGGAGGACATCCGGGAAAGGCTCCATGGCTATATTGGCGGCATCGCTCGGGAGAATGGAATTCCGGCGCTGGCCGTCGGAGGCGCCGCTGACCACGTCCACTTGTTGCTTTCCCTGCCGCGGACTGTTTCTGTTGCCAAGGCCGTCCAGTTACTTAAGTCGGGGTCTTCCAAATGGCTCCATGATAATTTTCCAAAGCTAAAGAGCTTTGCCTGGCAGGAGGGATACGGAGCTTTTTCGATTGGGGTTTCGCAACGAGCGGCCACGGTGAAATACATCGAAACTCAGGCCGAGCATCACAAGCGGATCAGCTCCGAAGAGGAATTCAAGAAATTTCTTGCTGCGCACGGAATCGAAGGATAGGTTTGCGCCACTTCTTGCGAGGTTCTTCCGAGCGAGAGGAGTGAACTCACGACCAGGAGGGTCTCGTTTCTCACGCCTATTTCAGTTCCTACATAATTCTGCAGCGTCCAGCCAACCCGGGACTGTCGAGTCTGAATGAGAACTACGAGTCCCGTAGGGACGGCTGAGAGTAGCCCAGGATGTAATCCTGGGGCACTTCTGCCTCCGAAATGGACGATTCACGATTCAGGGCAGCGGACCCAGGACCATGTCCTGGGTGACTTTCAGCCGTCCCTGCGGGACTGCTCGTTGGCACATGCTAACCCAGGATTGCATCCTGGGCTACTCTCAGCCGTCCCTACGGGACTCAACTTCGAGAGGTAGTTTTCTCTCAGACTCTGTCGTCCCGGGTAACACTCAGCCCTCCCTTCCGGAGTGGACGTAGTTCCTGATCGCCGCTTAGCACTGCGTGCTGGGTTGTTCCTGCCGTCCCTCCGGGACTCAATTTCGACTGGCCGTGGCCTATTCTTCGCCGGTTTTGGGAAAGGGGTCTGCCACCACCATCTCGGTCGAACGACCTATTTTTCTTCTGATGCGGCGTTGAGCATCGAGCCTGGGGGGGTGTCCCGCTCCACAGGATAAAGAAACCTGAGCGGCGAACGAACGATCTGGCGGAGCAGGAAGCGGAGCAGCAACAGTTGATCGCGGCGGCTGACGTCGTAAGCGCGCAGCGCCACAAAGGATGCGATGGAAAAGCTGACGCCGAGGTTAAGTACGAAGGTCACCCCGATGCCCGCGATGGCGTAGTAGAACCAGTCCTTCCCAAACGAACTGGTGCCGAAACGAGCGGCGGCCAGCGCCAGCGTGCCGGTCGACAAGGTCACGTGGCGGACATCGAACGGTATGCCGAAAAAGCGCGCAATTACAGGCACAAACCCTAACAAATAACCCAGCGCGATGCTGGTGCTCCAGCCGGCGAGATTCAGCTCAATCCAAGCCGCGATGCGCGCCATGCCGGGCTGCCCAACCCGATGGCCAATCGGATGTTGGGAAACCGCTTCGGTGAGGCGGTGAAAGACCGCGAAATTCTCGCACCAGCCGCCTATGAGCGCCGCAAGCCATAAGAGCACCCCCGTGCCTGCCGCATAGATGATGGTCCCGGAGGCAAAAGGATGAAGCGCCTCGTAGACATGCCGGGCGCTCTCCTCCGGCAAGTAGGACTTGGCGAACATTACCCGCCACAGGCGCTCCAGAGCAACCGCGCCGATGCAGACCGCGATCACGTTGCCGATGGCCGCCGCCAACTGGGTGCGGCTGATGCGCGCGGTAAAGTCCGAAATCTTGCTCCAGCTGGCTTTGCCCGGATTGTTGCGGACAATGCCGGCAAAGGCGGCGGCGGTCGCGGAAGGCTGCTTGGTGGCCAGCGCCAGGCCGAAAACCTGCAGCAGGATGAAGCTGATCGCATAATTGGTGCCGGTTAGAAAACCCTCCACAAAAAGGGGAAAATGCTGCTCGACGACGCGCATTTTGAAAGCCGCGGTCAGCACCGTCAGCAATCCGCCACCCACCGCGGCCAGCCACATTTGCCAATATTCCTTGCGCGTCTGGGCAATGTAGTGTTCCCCGCTACGGCCTGTGCGTTCCACCGTCTTGCGCGCCAGCAGATTCAGATTCTGCTTAAGCAGGGCAGAAACGCGCTTGTCTTCGAGACGGCCCTCGATGAGCTGGTTCAGCAGATTGCGGGCGGCCGCGGAGGAATCGGCAACGCTGGGGAGCGGCGCACCGCCGAAGGTAAGAATTCTGGCCAGCCCGTGCATGCGCATCAGGGCCAGTTCAATGCTGCGCAGATCAAGCACCAGGTCTGCGCTGACCCCCGTGGTCTCCATGCCCAGCCGCACCTGGCCGAGTTCCTTGTGGCAACTGCTGACCGCAGTTTTCCAAACCTCAAAGCAAGGGGCGGCGGAGGCGGCGTCCGCAGCGCGCACCAGCTCCTGGGTGGAGAAAATCAGGTTGTAGAAGGGTGAGTTCTGCACTTCCCAGTGGCCACCCCGCTCGCGCATGGCAGCGGTGACGCCCCGGCCCGCGGTGCGGGTGGCGATCAGGCACAGCGCCTGGCGTAAATCGCTCTGCAAGCGAGGAGACGAGCGCGGGCCGCCGCCCGTGGACGGCGGCGCGAGCAGGACGAGTATGCGTTCGAAGAGAGGTTGCGGCAGATCAAGGAAGCGTTCGACATGGCGGGAGTGGGCGAACAGCGAGACCACCAGGCGAGAGCTATCCGACACGTCCATAGCCGAAGGCAGGAGACGATTGAAGATCCGGCGGAGCCCTTCGGAGAATATTTGGTGATGCCTGGGCAAGCCGGCTTCGGCCAGCAGACCTACGGAGTCGAGGCCGGCAAGCATGCCTTGAAAAGTTTCCTGAAAATCCAGGCGCAGTAGATCGTCGTGCTCCAGCATCCGAACCCAGCACAGCAGGCGCACATTGAAGGCGCGTTCGCTGGAGCCGGTCCAAATGGAATGGAAGAGGCGGATGAACGTGGTGGTCTGCGAATCGAGCGTTCTGGAGGCGGAAAACGCTTTGCTGCGGGCGCGAAGCTCATCCTTGACGCGAGCGAAGGCGGGCCGGTGCCTCGAGTGGCGGCGCAGGCGAAAGTACTTCTTGATGGATCGGCCTAGTTTCACGGTGCGCTTATTCGATGGTAGCGTGCTTTGCGCGCCGGCAGCTCAGGTGGCGTGCGCGGGGCGGAGTTCCTCGATCGCCAGCGCCAGCGCCGCTTGCAGCTGCTGCTGCGTCGCCTGGTCGAGTTTGGCGCCACCAATGGTGAGATAGAAGACGTCAATGGCGAGCTCTCCCTCGGTGTCGATCAGGGCCACCTCGATATTGCAATGGTGCGCGGCCAGCGTGGTGGCGATCTGGCGCAACAGCCCGGGACCATCCTGAGCCACTACCTGCAGCAGGGTGCTGTGGGTGGAGGCGGTGTTATCGAAATCCAGGCGAGTCTCAACCCTGACCAGGATAGGTCCGCGGACGGCCTGGCGCCGTCGCAGCAGGACTTCGATGGGAGTCTTCAGGGAAATCACGTCATGCAGGCCCTCGCGGAAGCGATCCACTTCAGAAGGGTTGAGCTCCAGCGTACGGAAGGGGTCGGAGAATTGAAAGGTGTCGACGATAATGCCGGCATCGTTGGAGAACGCCTCGGCCTTGACAATGTTCATGCCCCAGGAGGAGAGAGCTCCCGCCATGTCTGCAAAGAGCAGGGGCCGATCCCTGGTAATGACGGTGAGTTCGTATGACTGGCGCAGGCTACGCAGGTGGACCTGAGCCGGCGACTGCGATAGCTGCAAAGCCATCTGAAAGTGATCGCGAATCTGCTCCGGCATGCGGGTTTGCAGGTAGCGTTGGGGAAAGCCTTCCAGAAAGCTGCGCAGTTCAGGGGCGCTCTCCGGCGCCAGAGTGAGAATCCGCTTCAGCAGCGACGGGTCGACATCGGCACGATAGCGCTCCTGGTCGACACTGCGGTCCATGAAGTTGGAGGTGGCGATATAAAGCTGCCACAGGCTATCCGCTTTCCACGGGGTCAGGGCGTCGGGGTTAACTGCCTTGATGTCGGCGTAGGTCAGCAGGCAGAGCATTTTGAGGTGGGTCTGGGAGGCTGCTTTTTCGGCGAAGGCGTGAATGGTTTCGGCGTCGAAGATGTCGCGGCGCAGGGTCATCGACATTTCCAGGTGGTTGCGGATCAACCGCCTCACCAAGTCGCGTTCTTCGGGATCCAGTTCCAGCCGGGCGAGCAGGCTATCAGCCAGTTCCACGCTCTGCACCGTGTGGTCGCCGCTGCGGCGAGCCTTGCCAGTGTCATGCATAAGCACCGCGAGAAAGAAGAGGTCGAGGCGGTCGATCTCGGTGAGCAGGGTGGCATAGCGCCGCTCCCAAGGCAGGTGCGGCTGGCGCAGGGCATGCACATTATCGATGACCAAAAAAGTATGTTCGTCGACGGTGTAGCGATGATATGCGTCGCGAATGACCAACGCGTCGATGCCGTGGAACTCGGGGATAAGCAACTCCAGGATGCCCAGCGCATGCATGGTGCGCAGCGCGTGCGCGGCATGGGGCCCGAGCAGAATCTCGCGCAGACCGTTCCACAGGAAGGGTCCTTCGGGGATGTGCACATCGAGCACCGGGAGCGCATCGGCAAGGCGGTCTTCGGCGTTTTGTGTCAGGCGGTAGCCATGCGCCGCGACCAGGGCAAAAACACGCAGAATACCTTCCGGGCCGGTGAGCAGCGAAGATTCGGAGACATCGATGCGGCCGTCCTGGATCACGAAGTCAGTGCCTGCAATCGGAGTGCGCTTGCGTCGCTGGGGGCGGTAGAAAGACTGGCGTGCCGGCGGCAGCGCCTCCATCAGCAAGACCGCGCGGCGATAGACCGTGCGCGCATGGCGGTAATAGGTCCGCATCCAGTAAGCGGGATCGGAGGTGCCTTTGGTTTCGAGGCCGATACTCTGGGCCGCGGCTTCATCCTGCGCATGCCAATCGAGGCTGTTGTCGTCTCGTCCGCTGCGGAAGTGGAGAAAGCAGCGCGTAGCGCTAAGAAATTCAAACGCCGCCGCAGCGTCGTTGTGCACTGCGTAGAGGGAGTTCCCAAAGCTGGTTGGCCAGGCCTTATGTTCGCGCACGTGGTGCAGCAGGTTGAGCCAGTGGGCCAGTTGGTGATCGCGCAGACCGCCAGGACACTCTTTGATATTGGGTTCGAGATGGAAGATGGTGTTGCCGTATTTTTGGTGCCGTGCGCGAGCCAGCTCGGCCAGCCGATGGACGATGCCACTCCACTCGCGCAGCGCGACCTCGGGAAGAATCTGCGCCTGTAAAGACTGGTAGAGGCTGTGGTCGCCGGCGATGAAGCGCCGGTCAAGCAGGGAGAGGGTGAATTCGATGTTTTCGGGGTCGTAGCGGTCGCATTCCTTGAGGGTGCGGATCATGGGGCTGGCGCGCAGGCCGAGATCCCACATGCCCTGGTTACACCCGCGCACATGCTCGCGCAGCTTGTCCTCCACTCGTTCGTCTGCGCAAAGGTAGAGGAGGTCGACGTCGGAGCAGGGGAAGAGTTCCTTGCGCCCGAAACCGCCAACCGCGACCAGCGCAAGCCCGGCAGGCAGTGCAGAGCCGCTCTCGAACTGCCACAGCGGCTCCAGCAGACTATCGACAACCATGGCGCGGCGGCGGATGCAGAGCACACCGTTGCCGGTGCGATCGAAGGACTGGCGCATGGCCGCCATCTCTGCCTGGTAGTGCTCTCGCAGCTGCTGGTGAGACGTGAATGCAGGTTTCATGGTCGACCGAAAGCGCAACAAAGGCGTCTTGTAGTACTTCTCCTCGGACCCGGGAAGGAAATCCAGGTCGAGGGGCCGATGAATTGGTGACGAAGCAATTTGTTTTAAAGTGCAGCCGCGCCGCGGTCGCCGTTGCGGATGCGGATGGCTTCGTCGATCGCGGAGACGAAGATTTTGCCGTCCCCGATCTTTCCCGTTCTGGTCGCTGTGATGATGGCCTGCACAGCCTTATCCAGCAGCTCGTCCGCAACCACGGTTTCGATCTTGATCTTGGGCAAAAGATCAACCGTATATTCGCGTCCGCGATAGAACTCCGTGTGTCCTTTTTGGCGCCCGTGGCCGCGTGCTTCAAGGATCGTCATGCCCTCCACGCCGATGGCGAGCAGAGCATCTTTGACTGCGTCGAGCTTTGACGGCTGAATAACAGCTTCTATTTTTTGCATAATCTGCTTTCCAGAGTAGCAAGAGTATAGCTGTGCGAGCACGGGAGCGCTCTCATAATTGCCTGGTTCCTCAACCTGTATCTCCTCCTGGAATGGCTTATAGTGTTACCTATGGGCGGAACGAACAGCGACAAGTATCTCTTCGGAACGTTAGAGTCGAGCGCCAAGAACCAGGAAAAAGTGCGTGAAGTAGATTTCGGCTATGAGCAACCCGAAGGGGTGGTGCTGACTTCTCTGGATTTTGCAGTGAACTGGATCCGCAAGAGTTCAGTATGGCCAATGACTTTTGGCTTGGCCTGCTGTGCGATCGAGATGATGTCGATGGGCGGCGCGCGTTTCGATATCGCCCGCTTTGGCGCGGAAGTATTTCGCCCATCGCCGCGGCAATCCGACCTGATCATCATTGCGGGACGCGTATCGCAGAAGATGGCTCCCGTCATCCGCCGGCTCTACGAACAGATGCCTGAACCGAAGTGGGTGATTTCGATGGGTGCGTGCGCCACTTCCGGCGGGGTCTTTAACAACTACGCACTTGTTCAGGGAGTGAACCAGATCATCCCCGTGGACGTATACGTGCCGGGCTGCCCACCGCGCCCGGAACAGTTGATGTACGCAATCACCCTTCTGCAGGAAAAGATTCTGCGAGAACGGGGAAGCGCAAAACGCGCATTAAACTTCCAATAATTGTGCAATTGTAATAAGTTTGTTGGGCGGTTCTTTTTTCTGATTTGGTAGCGAGTCTGGCTGGCGGTAGAGGTTACTAGACGCTTACTCCCCTCCCGCTGCTGCCGTTAAGATGTTGAAAATTAAGGTAGTCGGGATAGGAAATATGCTGTAGATTACCGGATGTGGATGTTTTGCATCTCACGTCCAGGTTTGTTGTGGCGTGAAATCGAGTTTGCCCCGAGCCACGTTCTTCGGGCTCGACCGTTTTGTTGATTGACTTCCCAGTTTTGTTTGATTTTCCAGTGGTTGCGGAGGATAGACGCATGCACTCTCGCCCGTTGACTTCACTGGGCCGAATTCTGCTTGTAGCAAGTGCTGTGGGACTCGGTTCTGTGAGTCTCTTAGCCCAGGATTCGTCCAGTACAGCCTCAAAGCCAGTAGCCCCTGCGGAGTCTCCAGCTTCGCGCATCGACATCTTTTTTGGATACTCGTACCTGGCCCCTCACGGCTCGGTTACGATTCCCAGCGGCGCTAACATCGGTGTCAGCGGCCCCGTCAGCTACTCGTCTATCAATTACGGCGCGATCGGGAGTGTTAGCTACTTCTTCAACCGCTACGTGGGTGGACAGATCGAATACGCAAATCATCCCGACGGGAACAATGACGGAGCGTCTACCGGACAGCTCGGCATGATCTTCCGCTACCCAACTGCGGAAATCACGCCGTTCGTTCACGCGGACGCCGGTTTCGTCAGATTGGGTGGCCCGTACCATCAGCCGTACACCTACGGTCCGGCACTGACCGTAGGCGGCGGCTTGGACTACTCGCTGCCGTTCCTGGGTGGTCACCTGGGGTTGCGCCTGTTCCAGGCCGACTACGAATACTTTCATGCCAACTTCGGACCTCAGCCTCCGTATCCTACCGGCGGCCGGGCGAACCTGAAGGTGGCGCGCCTGAGCACTGGCCTCATCTATCACATGGGCAGCATTCTTCCGCCGCCGCCTGTTACCTACAGTTGCACCGCAGCTCCTTCACCGGCGTTTCCTGGCGACCCGATCACGGTCACGGGTACGGCGGAGAATCTAAACCCGAAGAAAACGGCAACCTATAGCTGGACGGGTGGCGAGGGCGTTAAAGTTACGGGCGACAGCACCACTGGCAATGTCGATACCACTGGCTTGGCCCCCGGCAATTACACCGTAACCGGCCACGTTTCCGAAGGCCAGAAGGTTGGCCAGTTCGCGGATTGCACGGCTAACTTCACCATCAAGCAGTTCGAGCCTCCGACAGTCAGCTGCTCGGCGAACCCGACTACGGTTCAGCCTGGCGGTACAGCAACGATTACGGCTCAGGGCGTAAGCCCGCAGAACCGGCCACTCACCTATACCTTCAGTGCCTCCTCCGGCCAGATTAGCGGCAGCGGCAACACCGCTACGCTGAGCACGACCGGTGCGCCTGCAGGTACGATCACGGTTACCGGCACGGTACAGGACGACAAGGGTCAGACGGCTACCTGCACGGCGTCTGTCAATGTCGAGGCGCCTCCGCCACCGCCGGCTCCGAAGACCAAGACGCTTTGCTCGATCAGCTTTGATCGTGATAAGCGCCGCCCGGCTCGCGTCGACAACGAGGCTAAGGCTTGCCTCGATGACGTCGCTCTCAACCTGCAACAACAAACTGATGCCACCGCTGTTCTGGTTGGCGAAGCGGCTTCCACCGAAAAGGGAGCTGACAAGCTGGCTGCTCAGCGAGCTGTCAATACGAAGGACTACCTGGTGAAGGAGAAGGGCATTGACGCTTCCCGGATCTCGGTACGCACCGGAACTCAGGGCAACAAGGAAGTAGAAAACTACCTTGTACCTGCCGGCGCGACCTTCGATAGCGACGTACCCGGCACCACAGCAGTGGACGAAAGCACGGTTAAGGTTCAGTCCAGAACCGCACCGGCCCGTCATCACAGGAAAGCAGCTCCGCCAGCGCAGTAAGTACCAAGGCGGGCTAAAACGCGACTAAAACCGAAAAGGGTGACCAGTTAGTAATGGTCACCCTTTTCATTGTGCTTGACCGTGCCGGTCTTACAGGCGCACGGTGGAATCCGGATAAACTGCAAAGAGCTTGTCCGAATTTAAGCACTCCAGCATAGAAGACAAATGACTTCATTCATCGGGCGTTTTCTCTCCTCTTCCCTTCTTCTGCTCGCTCTCTCTCCCAGCCAACCAGCTTTGGCGCAATCTGCGTCGTGGACTCCCGTCGGACCCGATGGAGGAGATGCGCGCAGTTTTGCCCCGGATCCTACGAATCCGAAACATGTGTACCTGGGCACCACCAACAGCTGGATTTATCAGACAGAGGATGGCGGCGCGAGCTGGCATCGACTGGCCAAGCTGGCCAAGAGCGACGATCTGATTCTGGACAACATCGTGGTGGATCAAGCCGATCCCAAGACGCTGCTGGTCGGGGCCTGGATCGTGGATCATCCCGGCGGCGGCCTCTTTATCAGCCACGACGCCGGCAAGAGCTGGACCAGCGTGGATGCTATGAAGGATGAATCCATCCGTGCTCTCACCCAGGCGCCCTCGGATGCCAAGATAATCATTGCGGGGACGCTCAGAGGGGTCTTTCGCAGTGAAGACGGCGGCGTGCATTGGAACCAGATCTCGCCTGAGGGCAGCATGGATATTCATGAAGTGGAATCCATCGCCATCGATCCCAAGGATCCGCGCACGGTGTATGCCGGCACCTGGCACCTGCCGTGGAAGACGACAGACGGGGGCGCCAACTGGCACAACATCAAAGAGGGCTTGATCGAGGACTCGGATGTGTTCTCGATCGTTATTGACCCCATTCAGCCAAACGTCGTCTACACCAGTGCCTGTTCCGGGATTTACCGCAGCAATACCGGCGGTGAACTCTATAAAAAGATTCAGGGCATTCCGATGACTGCGCGCCGGACCCGGGTTTTGATGTTGGATCCAACCGACCACAACACGGTTTACGCGGGTACCACCGAAGGCCTGTATAAGACCACTGACGGTGGTGCTACGTTCCGTCGCATGACCGCGCCCGAGGTGATTGTCAACGACGTCTACGTGGATCCCAAGAACCCACAGCACGTGATGTTGGCGACTGACCGCGGTGGAGTGTTGGAGAGCGAAGATGCGGCGGCGACCTTCAAGGCGTCCAACGCGGGCTTCTCGCAACGCCAGGTGTCCAGCCTGCTGGTCGATGCCAAGTCGCCGCAGACCATTTATGCCGGGGTGGTGAACGACAAGACCTTCGGCGGTGTCTTTGTTTCCCACGACGACGGCGCCAACTGGAGCCAGCAGAGCAACGGCCTGCAGGGCCGGGACGTGTTTAGCCTGTCGCAAGCTACGAACGGCACGCTTGTGGCCGGAACCAACGAGGGCATTTTCCGTTTCGATGGGACGGCTTGGCAGCCAGATGGAAAGATCGTCAAGAGTGAGCAAAAGACGTCCTACGTGGTTCATAGGGGCAAGCGCACCAAGGTGGAAACAACGGTGAGGATTCCCGGCGGCCAAATAGACGGGAGGGTGAGTCAGGTGGACGCTTCCGGGAGCACCTGGTATGCCGCAACCGTGAATGGGGTGTACGCCAGCAAGGATCAGGGCGCCACCTGGGAAGGCGGGCCGGTACTGGGGAAGACGGAGTACCGTGCGGTCGCATCCGATGGATTGATCGTTCTGGCGGCGCAGCGGACGGGCTTGGCGTGGTCGTCAGACGAGGGAAAGAATTGGCAGCCGCTGACCATGCCGCAGAAGTTGACCTGGTTGCAGGCTATCGCGATCGCCGGCAACGGCAGTCTGTGGTTGGGTGGGCGTGAAGGCGTTTTTTATAGCGAGGATCATGGCCAGAGCTGGACGCAAATCACGACGTTGCCTATTGCTGATATCAGTGGGCTGACGTACGACCGGGATCTGAAACGCGTCCTCGTCACCTCCTGGTCCTCCAGTTGGGTGCTGGCTGTTAACCCGGCGGACCGTACATTCAAGTTTTGGGATCCTGGCTGGAAAGTAAGGCACGTGCGCTCATCGGACGGACGTCTGCTGGCGGCGACGCCCTACAACGGAGTCGTGGTTGAGCCGCAAAATGCGCTGACGAGGACAGCCGTTGCCCGGAACCCATAATCCATAACCATAACCCACAGTAGGTTGAGGAATGATTCGCCTACGCCACTTTCAAATGCGGGACCTGGCCGGGTTACATCGCCTTGACCAGGTCTGTTTTGCGCAGGAGATTGCCTACTCCAGGGCCGAACTGCAGTATTTCCTGACCCATCCCAAGTGTTCATGCTGGATCGCCGAGCAGCCTGGAGACAAGCTGGCCGGCTTCGTTATTTTTGAGCGCGCCAGCCGTCACGGACGGCCTGCCGGCCATATTGTGACCCTGGATATAGATCCGTTCGAGCGACGGCGCGGTTTGGGCACACTGCTGATGCAAACCGCAGAAGAGCAGATGAAGCAGGAAGGCGCGGGCGTGTTGAGCCTGGAAGTGGCGGAGAATAATCCTGCCGCGCAGCAGTTTTATCGCAGCCTGGGTTTTGTGACTCGGGGGCGCATAGCGAAATACTATGGGGGGAAGGTCGACGCCGATGTTATGGAGAAGGTGATTGAACCGGCTTAGCTGGGGGGGAGGATCCCTGCTGCCTAATCCCGCCTGCAGGCGCCCTTTAACCGCGTATTCAAAACCGCGTATTCAAGGTCACCGCGCTGCACCTGCGGAGTGACGTTCTAGTGCAGAATAAACTTCCAGCAGAGAGCACCAGCGATCACGACCGCTATCTGGAAGATGAGGGCAAAGACTACGCCCCGCGCGCATCCCAATTTGTCTTCGTAATAAAGATTAGCTGGCTCATCGGGGCAAACGTCGGCGACATTGAGGGCGACGATGGATTCCTCTCTGCGCACTATGCGCAACACTGGCCTCATCGATTGCTCCGCTAAATTTGGAAATGCTTGTATGCCCATGTTTGTTCCCCTTCCAGTTTCTGAATATAGCCCGAAGATCGTGAGGTGTCTCAGGAGTTATGTACAACTTTGGTTGGGTTACACGTGGGCTATGTCCTTAACGGTACTAAGGTTGTTCCGAATTGGGGACGTTTTGCAGTATCAGAGGTGCATTTTCGGCCACAACCGTTACCCAGGTAAGCTGTCGAGCGGGGCGAACGAGTAAACGAAAGATTGATCATCGAGCGATCTGGCGGTTGAGTCGGCCGGCTCAACCGTGGGCTCGGCTTTATAATCCGCGGAAAAAAGTGCTGCTCCCCACGGCAGGCGGGGGAAATTAAGAGGCAGGTTGCAGGGTGATGACCGAAATTTCGGGAGGGCAGCGGAAACGGAAGGGAACACCGACCGCACCGATGCCTCGATTGACGTAGAGCTGCATTCCATCGCGTAGCCGAAAGAGCCCCTCCACGTATCTGGTTCCCATTTTGGGGAGAACGAGAGGGGGTAGGAACGGGAGACGAATCTGGCCTCCGTGGGTGTGTCCCGAAAGGACCAGGTCGATCTGGCGTCCGGTAGCATAGTCTGCATAATCGGGCTCGTGCGCCAGCAGAATAAGAGGTTCCTGGCCTGGGTTTCTGCCGGCGGGCAGGGCGGCGGTGAGGCTGGGTCGCGCCTCAAGAGCATCCTGGATGCCGGCGAGCCACAGGCGCCGGCCGTCGCGTTCGAGGGCCACAGAGCTGTTGGTCAGCACAGGAATGCCATGGGTCAGAAGGGCATCGGTGACCGCATGGGCGTTGACTACCACATCGTGGTTGCCCAGGATGGCGTAGCGCAGCGGGCATTTGATCTGGCTAAGAAGTTCGGCGCAGTGATAGCCCATCTTGGCGGAAAAATGCCGGGGCAGCGGCCCGGAGCTGACGAAGTCTCCGGTCAGCACGACGAGATCGGGAGTCGCCTCGTTCACCCGACGTACGACCGCCTCGATAAAAGCTGCTTCGGTGTATTCCTGGAAATGAAAGTCGCTGATCTGCACAATCCTGAAGCCGGCGAACGGGTCAGGCAAGCCGGGAAGGCGGATCGTGCTGTAGACGACCTCGAGCTCGTGACGAGAGATTTCGCCGGCGTAGAAAGCCATGCCGGCGGCAGAGCCGGCGGCCAGCCAGAGAAAATTTCTGCGGGTGAGGGCCGTCTCCCCAACGGACGCCGGCCGGGGAGGTGCGGCAACCAGTGTGGGTTCCATCAGGGTCACTTTTCAAGTTTACATTGGCTGCCACTTTGAACCGGGGCAGAGGGTGGGCCGTACCTCAAAAGGGAACAAAGACTATACGGGAAAGATGCTCCGCAAGGCGGGGTAGATGCGGCGGTAGTTGGCGTAAGTTTGCTGCATTACACGGGAAGCCTCCCGGTCGGGGGCCGTGCGCTTGGCCACATGCACCACTTTGTCGCAGGCCGCATCGACCGAAGCCCAGACTCCGGCGCCCACCCCAGCCAGAAGCGCGGCGCCATAGGCGGCGCCTTCTTCTGCCTGCACGGTTTCCACAGTCTGGCCGTAGACATCCGCTTGGATCTGGCGCCAGAGGGGTGAGCGGGCGCCGCCCCCGCCGACGCGAATAGCCCGCACGGGAATGCCCAGTTCCTTGAAAATGGTCAGCGAGTCTTTGAGGCTGAAGGCGACGCCCTCCAGGATGGCCCGAACGACGTTGGCGCGGGTGTGGTCGGCGGCCAAACCTACCAGGGCGGCGCGGGCGTTGGGGTCCAGATGCGGAGTGCGCTCGCCCATGAGGTACGGCGCCCAGAGGACGCCTCCGGAGCCGGGAGGAACCTGCGCGGCTTCGGCACTTAGCTGATCGTAGGGATCGGCCTGGTGGGCACCGGCACGGCCGGCGGTCACGCCGAAGTTGTCGCGGAACCAGCGCAGCGAAAGGCCGGCCGCCTGAGTTACTCCCATGACATGCCAGCGGCCAGGGATGGCGTGGCAGAAGGTGTGCAGCCGCCCCAGCGGATCGGTGACCGGGGCGTCGGAGGCGGCGAAGACAACCCCGGACGTGCCGATGGTCGCGCTCACATCGCCGGGACGGACGATGCCCATGCCGGTGGCGCCCGCAGCCTGATCGCCGGCGCCGGCCACTACGGGCGTGCCCGCTTTGAGACCGGTACTGGCGGCAGCGGCCTCCGTCACCTGGCCCACGACCACCTGTGATTCATAAAGAGCAGGAAGACAGTCCGGGCTGAGACCAACGGCATCCAGCATAGCGTCGGACCAGCGGCGGTGGGCCACGTCGAGCAGCAGAGTCCCCGAGGCGTCGGCCACATCGATGGCCCGCACCCCGGTGAGGCAAAGGCGGATGTAATCCTTAGGCAAAAGGAAGCTGTGAAATCTGCGCCAGATGCTGGGTTCGTTGGTGCGTACCCAGAGCAGCTTGGTGAGGGTGAAGTTGGTGAGCGCGGGATTGGACGTGAGCTCCACCAGGCGCCGCGGGCCGATGGTCTCGTTGAGATAGCGGCACTCCGCCACGGTGCGCTGATCGCACCAGATGAGCGCTGGGCGCAGAACTTCATCGTTGCGATCCAACAGCACAGCACCGTGCATCTGCCCGCTAAGGCCGATGCACGCAATCTCAGAGGCGGGAGTGGCACTCTCCCGCAGCAGCTTGCGGACGGCGCCCTGGCAGGCCTTCCACCAGTCCTGCGGATCCTGCTCCGCCCACCCGCTGCGCGGTGAAGCGAAGGGTTGGTGTTCGTGGATGGCGGAAGCGACGACCGCGCCTGTTTCGTCGATGAGCAGGGCGCGCGTCCCTCCCGTGCCGACATCGATGCCTAGCAGCTTGATGGCTCTATCCCCCGGTCACCTAGTGTAGCTCAGGGCCTGTGTCACAGGCCCCGAGCTGGATGAATGGACCTCAGAACTGGTTCCATAGGAACTGGTTATAAACATCGTGATGGAACTGGATTTCGGGAACCTTGATCAGGCTTCCGAGCAGCCGCGGACACCGGTCCGCCGAGGCTTGCTTGAGGTCGGCGTAGCGGGCTTTCACATCCTCTCCCAGCAGGGTGGTGGTCCACTTCGAGCTGCGAAAATCGTCGATGGCTGTGTAGACGTTGTCCGGCAGGTAACGCTTGGCCTGGCGCAGGTCCTTGATCTTGGAGATCTCGCCTTCGATGCCGGTGCGGAAGATGGAGTACAGAGCCATGTAGGGATTGGCGTCGGGACCCACCGAGCGCACTTCCACCCGCGAGCTTTTTTCGTTGCCCAGGGGGACGCGCACCATGGATCCGCGGTCGATAGGCGAGGCTTTGATCTGGTTGGGCGCTTCGAAGTGCGGGTCGAGGCGGCGGTAGGCGTTCACGCTGGCGTTCAGCAGCAGGCAAATGTCATTCGCGCTGGAGAGAATGCGATCGATGAAGGACCATGCCAGCCGGCTGATCTTCTCTTCTCCTTTGGGATCCCAAAAGAGGTTCTTGCCGTCCTTGCAGATGGAGACGTTGGTGTGCATGCCGTTGCCGTTGACTCCGATCACCGGCTTGGGCAGAAAGGATACGGAGAAGCCCATGCGGGTCGCTACCTGGCGGCAGATGAGCTTGTAGAGCTGGATCTGATCGGCGGCGGCTACCACTTCGCCATAGCTGTAGTTGATCTCGAACTGTGAAGGCGCGACCTCGGGGTGGTCCTTTTCATTCTCGAAACCCATGGCGCGCTGCACCTCGGCCGTGGTGTCGATAAAGGTGCGCAGGGGATCGCCCGGAAGGGAGTGATAGTAGCCGCCGGTGTTGACGTAGTCGAACTTGCCCGTCTCCGCGTAGCGCCGCTCGGCATCGACCCCGGCAAACAGAAAGCCTTCGATTTCGTTGGCGGCATTGAGGGTGTAGCCGTTCTTCTCGTGCTGTTCCTGGGCATAGGATTTGAGCACGCTGCGGATATCGGCGGGATAGACGGCTCCGGTTTTGTCGATGACTTCGCCGAAGACCAGGACTTTACCGGCTCCGAAGAAATCGGCGGGGGCCCAGTAGAAGGCGCTCCAGTCAATTCCCAAGCGCAGGTCGCTTTCCCGCTGGGCGGAAAATCCGCGGATCGAGGAGCCGTCAAAGGTGAGGTTATCCCAGCTCTTGATCAGGAATTTCTTGTCGTAGTCGAGCATGTGCAGGCGGCCTTCCAGGTCGCTGAAGAGAACGGTGACGGCCTTGATGCCCTTCTCGTCGGTGAGGTATTTCAGCCGTTCTTCCTGAATCCGGTGCTGGGGCACCCGGTTCTTCCGCTGCTCTTTCGCTTTCACATTCAACGCTTCGAGTTCGTCATAAGGGAGCGTGAGAAAACTGCGCAATTCGTTCGACATGGATCTCCTTCAGAGTGGATTAGCTGCACAACAGTCGTAGAAATCAGAATATCGTGTGGCTCGCAGGCGACCAAGAGAAGGGGATCTGCCCTATGGTAGGATTTGCCCATGCCGGCCGTGGAGAAGATCAGCATCGCTTTGCCTGCGGAGATGGCAGCCAACGTCCGCAAAGCCGTCGAGACGGGTGAATATGCCTCCTCGAGCGAGGTGGTGCGCGATGCGCTGCACGAGTGGATGTTGAAGCGCGACCTGAAACAGCACAGCCTGGATGAACTGCGCAACTTGTGGCGGCAAGCGCAGGAGAGCAAGACTCCCGGGGCCCCGGTGGATGAAATTCTGGACCGCGTGGAACGCAAGTACCAGGTTCTGGCGGATGCTGCCGGATAGTGCGCATAGAAGTCTCCAGTCTTGTTGAAGGCGACCTCGACGCAATCGCCGACTTCATAGCGCAAGACAATCCCAGGCGAGCCCTGAGCTTCCTCCGGCAGATACGCGCGCAGATCCTGGCCCTGGGGCAACGCCCTTTGCGCTTCCGGTCACGAACCGAGGTGGATGAAGATGCCCGCGTGGCTCTTGTCGGACGCTACGGGATCCTATTCCGTATCCGCGACGATGTCGTGAGGGTAGAGCGCGTGGTTTATGTCACCCACGATCTTCTGGCTCTGTTCCAGCAGGAAGAATAAGCGGCTCGAGCTCGGGATTGCGGTCTCATGCCGACAAAAGAGAACCAGACCGATGTACCATTGCTATCGTCATCGTAGATATACGGTCGTATCCTGGTAACCCCACCGCTGTTATCACAAAGGAGCCACTACCATGGCAACATCGCCAAGTAGCTTATTAGGGAGAGGCACGGCGTTCCCCGTAGGATGGGCCATTTTGTTGATTGTTGTCGGGTTCTTTGCGTTGGCGTTGCCGTTCGAAGCCGGCATTGCGATCGCCATCGTCGTGGCGATTCTGATTATCGTGGCCGGCATCGCGCATCTGGCGGGTACTTTTGCGGCGCGCACGACCGGGGGTTTTTTCTGGCGCCTGCTGGTCGGCTGCGCTTACCTGATTGCAGGGGTCTACCTGCTCTTAAACCCCAAGTTGAGCCTGGTTTCTCTCACCCTGGCATTGGCGGTTCTATTCTTCGTGGAAGCCGTCTTCATGCTGGTGACATATTTTCAGATGCGGAGCGCCCCGGGTTCGGGATGGCTTCTGTTTGACGGTATCGTCACCCTGATCCTGGCTGTCTTGATCTGGCGAAGCTGGCCGGCGAGTGCGGTGTGGGCGCTGGGCACGATCGTCGGTATTAACTTTCTGATGAGCGGCTTTACCCGGTTGATGTACTCGCGGGCAGTGCGCGCCAATCCCTAGCCTTTTCACTTACGGGGACCAATCATGACGCTTACGGACACAGAGAAGGCTGCTGCTGCGCGCAAGAGCCTGGAATACGTCAAGGATGGAATGGTGGTCGGGCTGGGCACCGGCACGACCGCAACCTTTGCCATCCATTTTCTTGGGGAACTAGTCCGCGATGGATTGAAGATTCGCGGGATCCCTACCTCGCATGCTACTGGCGAGCTGGCGCGCTCGCTGAAAATTCCGCTCACCAGCTTCGATGAAGTTGCCTATACCGACGTGACCATTGACGGCGCCGATGAGGTTGCTCCCGGGCTGGCTTTGATCAAAGGAGGCGGAGGCGCGCTGCTGCACGAGAAGATTGTTGCTGCTTCTTCGCGGCGACTGGTGATCGTGGCTGATGAGCACAAAATCGTCGAGCGGCTGGGCCGCTTCCCGCTTCCGGTGGAGGTGATCCCATTTGCGGCGTCCCCAGTTAAGAAGAAGCTGGAGGAGATAGGGGCACGCCCGGTGCTGCGTTCCGGCCACGACGGCTCGCCCTACGTTACCGACGAAGGCAACTTCATCTTCGACTGCCACTATGGAGAGATCATGGATCCGGCTGCCGTTGGCCACGCCATCAAGAGCATGACGGGCGTGGTGGAGCACGGGTTGTTTCTTGGTTTAGCTTCGATGGCGATTATCGCCGGTCCTTCCGGTTCGCGGGTCATCACTGCCTAGAGCGACGCTGCACGTTAGCCCGTCCGGAAGGGGTCTGGCTCTGGTTCGCACGCCAAGGCCGGGTGCCCCATATCTCGCTCGTTTTCGCGAGATGTGGGATTCCACCGAGGTTAACAGCTAAGCGCGTCGGATGAATCGAGAGCCAGAGGGAAAGAGCAGTGGTATCCCACATCTCGCGAAAAACGAGCGAGATATGGGGCACCCGGCCTTGGCGCGGGAACCAGAGCCAGACCCCTTCCGGAGCCGGCACGCGGAGGGGCTATGGCGGGGTGGAAACACGCGCGGTGTCGTGGAAACGCTTCATGTCGATGCCGGCCATTCTGCCTCCCGGGTCATAGACAAAAATATCGGCAAACTTTGCGTCCCAGATAATTTCGTTGGCGCGGTAAGACGACCGGGCATTGACGACCTGGGAAAAGGTCTCGTCCATCCCCGTGAGCAAAATCAGAAACTCTGCGCCACTGGCGCACAATTCATCCGGCGTAACTCCGTACAGCGGGCTTTCTTTGTCGATGATATGCACGACCGTCCAGGAAAGAGGAAAGAAGACCACGCTCTCCCTTTCCAGATTAAGCGGGTGGTAGCGGCGCACCGCGGCTCCGCTGGCGTTGGTCTCAAAGCGCGATATCAGAAGACGGCATTGCAGGTCGATGATCTGGTTGTTGCGGGAGTTAATGATGCGGAATTCGAAAGCGCGAAGGTTACCAATCCAGGACATCACCGCATTCCGACTGAAGAGAATGTCGGCGACCGGACGGGAGAAGCGCGCGAAAACCAGTCCGGTAACCACGGCCAGGCCCAGCAGACTGACGACCGACTCGAGCGCGACCAGGGTGTTGGTCGCCACCCCCACGGGCACGATAGTCCCGTAGCCTATGGTCGCCGAGGTGTGAATGCTGAAGAAGAAGGCCTTCAGGAAGGGAGAATAAATACCGATGTTGAGGGTGCTGACCAGGCCACCCGGCCCGCAAGCGTCGTAGAGCAAAGCGAAACAGCCATTGAGCGTAATGTAAGCGACGGCAACGAAGAGAAAGAAGCGGCTCCAGGTGGTGCTGACCAGGCTGGAGTAGGCCAGAAAGGAACGCAGCCCCCGGCCTCGTCTTTGTACGTTGAAGCTGCCGTCCCGATTGATCAGGCGAAGCTCACGCTGTGACGACAAGACTCTACCGAATCCCAGATCGCTGGAGGGATCGTCGGGAGCCTTGGGATGTTTTTGCTCTAGATCTTGCTCGGCCACCAGACTATCTTCTCAGAGCGCTAATTTCCGGTGGAGCAGCGCCAGCGCCATACTGAAACAAAGCGCCGCCAGCTCGGGATCGTAGCGGTAGCCCTCGTCGCGCATGAATGCGTGCGCGCCGTTGACTTCGAGCCATTGAAAATTGGCGCCCACCTCATCCAGCCGGGCCTTGATAAGGTTGCGGCCGGCGAGTGGGACATGCGGATCCTGCCGCCCCCAGATGTGCAGTAGCTCACCCTTGATTTCCCCTGCGCGGGCCAGCGAATCATCCTGTTTGCCCAGGCCCAGGCTGTGGCTGTGAATATCGGTTGCGTAGAAACACACGGTGGCCAGTACATCGGGGTTCATGGCCGCGCGAAAAGCCAGATGGCCTCCCATGCAGATACCGATGGCGCCCAGGCGGCCGGTGCAATCGTTCAAAGCTTTCAAATAGTCGAGCAGGGCGCGCGCATCGCTGTCGTAGGCCGAAACGGCTTTGCCGTATTTGTCGGCATTGCCTTTGTCGGAGCCGGCCTGATCGTAGGCCAGGACTGTTCCTGCCGGCTCCAGCTCGTGATACACCTCAGGAACTGCGACGATGTAGCCATGGCCGGCGATAAAGGCGGCAAAGCGACGAATGGGACCGGTGGCTTGGAAGATCTCGGAAAAGAGAATGACCGCGGGATACTTACCCTCGGCCGCGGGGCGAAACATGTAAGTCCGCATAGGACCTGTCGGTGTGGCGAGATCAACGGCTACTTCTTCCTTAAGGATCATGGCGCTCTCCCCCGGATTTCCTGTACGCTGCGCTGGATAGGACCGCGTGTGCGGCTTTCATTAAGGAGAGCCGCATGAAGTTCTCAACGCCAACCAACTCCACAGGAAATCCGGGTACAGGCCAGATTACCTGATAATGGCCAAGCTACCAGGAGAGAGAGTCAATGGTGATTGGCTGGTTACCGGGAGAAGAAGGAAGTGGTGGGCCATCGTCGGCCTGGGGGCGGGTAGAAGCGGCGCAACGCTCGGCGCGCCTGCCTTGTCTACTTGTGCCGCAGCCGGCCCATGCCGTGCTGGCCGGAGAAATAGCCGATGCTCTGCTGCCAGCGAGTTTCGGTGCCTTGCCGCCCGAGATTGTGCGCGCCATTCAGATGCACGATACCGGTTGGGCCGCGAGCGATGCCCAACAGATTCAACGGCTACGCTCAGGCGGTCCGCAGGCCGGCAAGGCGGTTCCAATTTCGTTCGTGGCCATCCCGCCCGGGGAAGCTGTTGAAGCTTGGACTACCTCTATCGACACCATCGAAGGCTGGTCGAAGATAGGAGCCATCATCGTTAGCCGTCATTTCAGCCTGCTGGCCGAGCATGATCAGGCCCATCACCAACGCTTTCTGCAGTCGGAGAGACTGCGTCAACGAAAGCTCGAAAGCAGCTCGATGGCCAAGAGTGAAGACCTGGAGCGATGGGCGGCAGCGCTGGGATTCTGCGACCTGGTGTCGCTCTACCTGGCGAGCGGGCTCAGCCGCCAAGTGGAGTTCCCGCTGGCCCATCCCTCCTCACCCCAGGCACAGACGGCGCCGCGTGTGAGCATGCAAATGGAAGGACGAAAACTTCGCTTTACACCGGAGACCCTACGCGCCGGTTGTACGCTATCCATCCAGGCGCTCAAGCATCCGGTGCCGGCGCAAGGTGCGCGTGCCGAGACACTCACTTGGGAGGTGCAGTGAATGAGCATGGCAAACAATAGAGCCGATACCTTCGAGGCCATCGTGATTGGCGCGGGGGTTGCCGGTCTGGCAGCCGCCCGGACGTTGGCAGAGGTCGGACGGCGAGTGGCTCTGATCGAGGCCCGGGAACGCGTGGGGGGACGGATTCAGACCGTTCAGGCCATTCAGGGGGACCTGCCGGTGGAGTTGGGGGCGGAGTTTATTCACGGTCTGCCCACGGAACTGATCGATTTGGTTGATGAGGCCGGTCTGACGCGTTTCGAGTTGGAGGGCGATAGCCGCTGCATCGGCCCTGGCCGTGGCGTAGGCCGGTTGGAACCCTGCGGCGACCAACGCGAGGTTCACCAGCTGTTTGAGGAGCTTGGCCACGCGCAGCTGTCCCCGAATTCCCGCGACCTCAGCTTCAGCGAATTCGTGAGCCAACGCAAACTTGGATCAGAGGCCGCAGCGTGGGCGACGAACTATGTCGAAGGCTTCAACGCGGCCGATGCGGATCGCATCAGCATTCGCGCGCTGGCAAAACAACAGGCCGCGGAAGACGCAATCTCGGCGGACCGCCTGTTCCGCGTGGTGGAAGGGTATGCGCGCGTTCCCGAGCACCTTTTGCGCAGGTTCCGCGATGCCGGGGGTGAGTTGCACCGGTCTACAGCTGTGCGCTCCTTAGACTGGGAGCCGGGTCAGGTCCAAGTGGTGACGGATACCGGCCGCGCCTTGCTGGCTAATGCGGCGATCCTGACCTTGCCTTTGGGGGTTCTGCAGGCGCGAAGGATCACGTTCTCGCCCCAGCCGGCGGAGATTCTCAAAGCGGCTGACAGCCTCATCATGGGGCTGGCCGCCCGCGTGGTGTATGAGTTCGACAGCAGCTTCTGGAAAGAGTTCACCGCGTTAAAGGGCGTGAGCTTCTTCTTCGCGCCTGAGGCCACTCCCCCAACCTGGTGGACGACCAGCCCCAAGCCAGGCACGACGCTGACCGGCTGGATAGCCGGCCGCAAAGCGAAGAGACTGGAGATGGACCTACTGCCCGAGACCGGCCTGGAGACACTCTCAGTGATGCTGGGCAGCACGCTGCACGAGGTGAGGAAACACCTGCTGCGCTGGCATATGCATGATTGGCAGACCGATCCCCACAGCCTTGGCGCCTACACCTACGTTCCCCGGGGGGCCATCGATGCGTCTGACCAGATGTCCCAGCCGGTGGAGCAAACCCTCTTCTTTGCCGGCGAGCATACCGACACCAGCGGACACTGGGGTACGGTACACGGAGCGCTGCGCTCTGGATATCGTGCAGCGCGCCAGCTACTGGCCCACCCTTGAATCTCTGCGGATCGGAAACGGATCCATTGCAGCTTTTCCGTCAGGACACGCTGCAACGGCCGGTTGTGCAGTGAGGGCTAGACGAGATCCCCAACCTTATCGGCGATGTTGCTGGCTGCGGAGCTGACGTTATCGGCGACGGAACTGACCCGTGAGGCTACGTCCCCGGCCACGTCTTTGGTCTTCTTATAGACACGAGTGGCGTGTTTGCTGAGGTCGGCGGTGGTGTCCTGGATGTAATCGCTCGCATCCTGCAGGTTACGCTTGAGTTGCTTACGGGTTTTCTCCCCGGTCTGCGGAGCATAAATGAGAGCCGCAGCCGCGCCGGCGGCCACCCCCAGAGAAAAGACTGCCCAGTAACGGACTACGCTCATGACCATCCACCTTTCACGAATAGCAAGTAAGTCATCCAGTTGGAGTGCATTGGGACAGGATAGGTTGCAGAGGACAGTTGGCGAAGCGGCGCGGGTTTTCGCTTGCAGCAACGCGAGGAGTTAAGGGCATAGCGCGTATTTGCTATTGATTTTTGGAGAAAAAATCCTTAAAATAAGAGCTTTGGCATGTCCAGCGGAGCTGAGTAGATGAACCCGTTGGGTCATGTTTGTTGCGCATCTCCCTAGAGGATAACGGATCAAATGGCAAAACGTCGTGGTAATCCCAACTGGGGCAAACCGGAGCCGATAGGCCCGGTGGTCCCGACTGTCACCTCCTTCGAACAGGTGGTTAAAGAATTTAAACTGACCCCCGATCAGTATGTGCGTTCTACACGGTTGCGCGAGTGGGCCCGGCGCAACAAGAATTCGAAGTATATCCCGGAGGCGCTGCTCGAGGCTTGGGGTTTTGAGATCGAATCCACGTTGTAAACGAGTAGCAGGTCCGAAGCAAAGAAACGCCGCCGAGAGCGGCGTTTTTTGCTTCTGCAGGAAAGTCATATGACAGCAGGAAGATAGATGGCGGACAATAAAGCTATGCAAGAAAAGGCGCCGTTTACGGATGTGCCCGGGGCCCTCGAGGAGTTCAAAGCGGGTCGCATGATCGTCGTGGTGGACGACGAGGACCGTGAGAACGAAGGAGACTTGACGCTGGCGGCGGAGTTTGTCACTCCGGAAGCTATCAACTTCATGGCCAGGTATGGAAGGGGACTCATCTGCCTTAGTTTGACCGAAGAGCGGGCCGACTACCTCCGCCTGGGCCCGATGTCGCAGGAGAATTCCTCGCGCTTTGGCACCGCATTTACAGAAACGATCGAGGCCCGGGAGGGCGTGACTACCGGCATATCCGCCTATGATCGGGCGCATACGATCCAGGTGGCGATTGACCCGCGGATGACAGCGGCGGATCTGGCGCGGCCGGGGCATGTTTTCCCCCTACGCGCCCGGCGTGGAGGGGTACTGGTGCGCGCCGGACAGACTGAGGCTTCCGTCGATCTGGCCCGCATGGCCGGGCTGATCCCGGCGGGAGTGATCTGCGAGATCATGAACGATGACGGCACCATGGCGCGGGTGCCGGACCTGATCGAATTTTGCCATCAGCATGGGTTGAAGATGTTGACGGTGGCGGAGTTAATCCGCTTTCGCCTGCAGAACGAACGATATATCGTCCGGGTGGCGGAATCGGTTTTGCCTACCCGCTTCGGCGACTTCCGCATGATTGCCTATGAGAGCGAGGTCAATGGGGGAGAGAGCCACCTGGCCCTGGTTCGCGGCGATGTGAACTCAGAGCACAACCCGGAACCGGTTCTGGTGCGGGTGCACTCCCATTGCCTGGCGGGCGACGTTTTCGGCACCACGTTGTGCGATTGTCACCAGGTGGTGCAGCGATCGCTGGAGATGATCGCGGAGGCCGGCCGGGGCGCCTTGGTCTATCTGCACAATTCAAGTAAAGGTTTCGATATCGACCGCAGTGTGCTGCCGCACCGGCTGTTCCTACACCGGGAAGAACGCAGCGGCGAGCACGGGGATGATCGGCATCAACGGATTTTGCGCCAGGTCGGACTGGGCGGCCAGATACTCTCCGATCTGAACATTCGTAAGATCCGGCTGCTCTCCAACACCCCCACGCACGTGCCGGCGTTACAGGGGTTTGACCTGGAGATTGTGGGCCAGGTTGGGCTGGCGCTCAAGGCTCCGCGGTAGGGGAGCGACCTGCTGTTTCTTCTTCCCCTAACTAACGCTGGGTGCCCCATTCAAGCCGAACTTTGGCTTGAGTGGGCTACGAGCCGTGGGATCTCTGTTTAGCTTTCCTTCCCAACCAAACCTTAGGCCACAGGTTCGAGAACGGGTAAGGGAAATCCGCGGCGAGCCAGATCGCTTTGCAGCTGTTCTACGTTCTGAAAGAGAGCGGCATGGAGCCCAACAGCCTCGGCACCGACGATGTTCTTCTCCAGATTGTCGATGAACAGGGCCTGATCCGGTGAGACGCCCAACTTCTTTACCGTGTGCAGATAAATAGCGGGATCGGGTTTGACGACGCCCAGCTCACAGGACCAGGTGAGGTGATCGAATTGGCCCAGCCAGGAGAAGCGCGAGAGCATATAGCCCAGCACTCCGTATCCCATGTTTGACAGGATGCCGAGCCGAAAACCGGCCTGCTTGATCCTGGGAATCCAGGCGAGCATGGCTGGATTCAGGTCCATCCACATCAGGGCGTCCTGTTCCAGGAGCTGCTCGATTTGCTTGCCGGTGAACCTCACCCCGGTGTCACGGGCAATGGTCTGCCAATAAGTCTGGCCGTTCAAAATGTCGGCATCGTAATCGAGACGATGAGCCCAATAGGCCTTCTCGAAAGCCTCTTCCTTCACCCCGGCGATGGCCAGCAGGTTGCGATGTGCCTGCGGGTCCGGCGGTCCGCTGAGAACTTCGCCATAGTCGAAGATGACGGCTTGCAGATCCATGCGTACAAACTCCCTGAAATGAGATGCTACCGTCTATTACACCATGCAAACAGGAGGGGAGAGGTGGGGGAGGGTAGCGCAAAGAGGTTCCCCTGGTCGGCGCGAACCCAGTGGGATATGGCAGAAACGCCCTGGGCGAGCGAGCTTGCCCGATTACGCGCAGCAGGCGCCAAGCTATGGGATCTGACCGCCTCCAACCCGACGGCTTGCGGATTTACTTACGATGCAGCTTCCATCCTGGGTGCGCTCAGCGACCCGGAAGCTCTGCATTATGAGCCGAATCCGAGGGGACTAGGCCCCGCTCGGGAGGCCGTCAGCCGCTATTACCGCGACCACGGAGCCAAAGTAGATCCGGAGCAGATCTTTCTCACCACCAGCACCAGCGAGGCCTACAGCTTCCTTTTCCGGCTGCTGTGCGACCCCGGGGATGAGGTGTTGATCGGCCAGCCGGGCTACCCGTTGTTCGATTTTCTGGCCCAGCTGGATGACGTGCGGCTGGTTCCCTATGAGCTTTTCTACGACCATGGCTGGCATCTGGACCTGCAGGCCCTGCGCCGCCGGGTCACTTCCCGTACGCGGGCGATCGCGGTCGTCCACCCCAATAATCCCACCGGGCACTTCACCCGGAATAAGGAGCGGGCCGCGATCGAAGGATTGTGCCGGGAGCACGGGCTGGCGCTCATCGTGGATGAGGTATTTCTCGACTATGGGCTTGCCGGATACGAGACGGGGCAAAGCTTTGCTACCGGTAGCCACGATGTGCCCACTTTCGTACTCAGCGGATTGAGCAAAGTGGCCGCCCTTCCGCAGATGAAAGCCGCCTGGATGGCGTGCTTCGCCGAGCAAGAGGCCCTCGAGCGCCTGGAGGTGATCGGCGACACCTTTCTCTCCATGAGCGCTCCCATCCAGCACGCGCTTCCTGCGTGGCTAAGCCAGCGGGGGGCCCTGCAAGGGCAGATCAGGGAGCGCCTGGAGCGTAACCTGGCGACTCTGGACGCCATCCTCCACCGCCAGACCCTGATATCCCGGCTGGACATCGAGGCGGGTTGGTATGCGGTGCTTCGGGTTCCCGGGCTGCAGACGGGAGAGGAAACCGCGCTCGAGCTCCTGCGGAAGGGGTCGGTGGTTGTGCATCCTGGTGGTTTCTTTGGGTTTTCCGGGCAGGGGTGGCTGGTGGTGAGCCTGCTGGCGCCCGCAGGGGAGTTTACTGTGGGCATGGAAGCGATTTCCGCCCATATTTTTAAGGCCGAGGATTATAACGCAATTTAATGGCCGTAGCCGAGGATTTTGTGCAAAAGGAAGGACTCAAGATCGTTACTAATACTTTCGTGTCATTCAATTAATGCTTTATGGAAACGGTGGAGTCTTCACATTAAAAACGACTTATAGGTCGCTCGTTTCGCTGGTATCGACCCTTGGTGCTTTATTTTTGACCGCATTTGCGTAGTCCCCATGGAGAGTTAATGTGTCACATGCGGAATTTTGGCTGAAGAAACGGATTTGATTGTCTTTCTTCGCCGATCGTAGTTTCCGGGCCATGCCCAGGTAATACGCGCGTTGCATCGGGCAGTACCAGCAGGCGCTCGCGCAGCGAGCGCAGGATTTGCTGCCCATTGCCCCCGGGGAGATCGGTTCTTCCGATCGAGCCGGCAAACAGAGTGTCGCCGGCAAGCAACAGATGCTGATCCGGGAAGAGGAGACAGATGCTCCCCGGAGTATGCCCCGGGGTGTGCAGCACCTGGGCCGGCAGCGTCTCTAGACCGATGGCTAAGCCATCCTCGGCACTGGCGTCCGGCGGCGCCACTTCGGGAGTAGGAACACCAAGCCAGCCGGCCTGCATCTCCATCATGCGCAGCAGCCCAAGATCCTGCTGGTTCATCACCACTGGCGCCCCGGTCAATTTTCGTAACTGCGCCGCTCCGCCTACGTGGTCGATATGAGCATGCGTGACGACAATCTGGCGCAGGGTCAGCCCGTGCTTCTGCAGCCGGGAGAGAATTTCCGGAATGTTATCCCCTGGATCGACGACCATGGCTTCGTGTGTAACCTCGTCGCCCAGGATGGTGCAATTGCAGCGCAGCGGACCGACAGGAAAGGTCTCAAGGATCATGCCCCTCATTGTAGGAGATTCACTTTAGGGGCGGATCACGCTGGTTACAATGCGGCCATGCTTATATCCGCGGCCGTAGGGGCGTTGCTTGGCTGGTTTGCGCTGGTGCTGCAACTTTACCTGATACTGGCTCAATCGCCTGCCGGGGCGCTGGCGAAGGTGGGGACGGTGATCACCTACTTCAGCTTCTTCACCATCCTGACCAACATCCTGGTCGCGCTGGTTTTCACTGCCGCGATCTTTTCCCCGGGAACCGGACGCCGCGCAACCGGATGGGGGCAGTTCTTCTGCCGCCCGTCGGTGCAGGCTGGGGCAGCGGCTTACATCGCTATCGTGGGCATTATCTACCGGCTATTGCTGCGGCAATTATGGAATCCGCAGGGCCTGCAGTGGGTCGCCGATGTAATTCTGCATGACGTCATTCCGATAGGCTACGTCTTGTATTGGCTGCTCTTTGCATCCCGGACGGAACTGCGCTGGAGGGATGCCGTAGGCTGGCTGGCCTATCCCGGCGCTTACCTGGTATACGTGCTGGCGAGGGGGGCGGTGGGTGGGCTCTATCCCTATCCTTTTATGGACGTGAATGTGCTGGGCTACGGCGCCGTTCTGGCCCATGCTGCAGTACTTTTCCTGGTCTTTCTGGGAATGGGCTTACTGGTCGTGGCGGTGGGCCGCTGGACGCGAGGGCGCTTGCCCGTTTAACTGCCAACGAACTCTACTTGGCGGGCGCGGGCTTGGCTGGGGTGGTCTGGGTGGTCTTGATGCCCGAGAGCACAGAGCGCGGGCCGCTGCTCCGTTGGATCAGTACTGTGAGGCCGATAGAGGTGAACATAAAGAGGATGGCCGCCCAGGTCGTCACCTTGGTTAGCAGGTTGGCTGCTCCGCGGGGTCCGAACGCAGTCTGGGATCCCTGGCCGCCAAAGGCGCCGGCGAGGTCAGCACTCTTGCCCTGTTGAAGAAGAACAACCCCAATCAAGACGATGCAAAGGATTACGTGAATGGTACCAACAAACCAGATCATGAAAAACTGAACCTCATTCTAGAGCAGTTTCGCAACAATATGGCGAAACTGCCTTCTTGGTGCGGAAGGGGGGACTTGAACCCCCATGCCTCTCGGCGCCACCCCCTCAAGATGGTGTGTCTGCCAATTTCACCACTTCCGCGCTCAAAACCTAACCAATTTTCGACCTGGACGGCGAGTGCCTGAGGATGGGCGCAACGGATCGTCGCTTCTGATGTTACCGTGCCCGGCTACGTACTGCAACGGCCCGGAGGCCGGTGCATAAAGTCGAGCCAAAAGCGTGGAAGCAACACCGGCAACACTGCCACATTACCGGACCCGGGTGTAATCTTCAGGGGCATTTCTTTGGTCCATACTGCCAGCGGTGCGCCGGGACATTCGGATTGATGTTTGGAGCTGGGGAGCAGATTGCAGCGTTCCATCTCCATACTTATCATCACGATCTTGTCTTGACACCCCGCCAACCTTTCCAGGAGGAAGCAAAGCCGGCGCTGGTGCGTGACCATACGGGCGCCGGTGTCGTCTAACGTTCGCATGGGTCTCCTTCGCGTCATTCCGTTGCTCAGCTTACTTTTTCTGGCGCCAGCGCTCGATTCCCAGAACTCGACGACCGCGCCGGCCGCGACGCCTCCGGCACAGAATCCGGGAACACCCACAACTACCATGTCGGTTGAGGTGAAGGTGGTCAACTTACCCGTGACGGTCCGCGACAAGCACGGCAAGATTGTGACCAACCTCACCAAAGACGACTTTGTGCTGGAGGAGGATGGTAAGCCGCAGACGATCCGTTATTTCAACCAGGAAACCAATCTGCCTTTGACTGTGGGTCTGCTGGTCGACACCAGCGAGAGCGAACGCGACAACCTGGACAAGGAGCGCGCCGCCAGCCGAACCTTTCTCGACCAGATGATCACCCGGCCCACGGACCGGGCATTCGTAATCCACTTCGATCGCCAGGTGGAGCTGTTGCAGGATCTGACCTCGGATCATGGCAAGCTGGAAAAGGCGGTGGGCGAAATCGATACCACCTCAGCCGTTCAGAACACACCCACCAGCGATCAAGGTTCCGGAGCCAGCCGGCAGAGGCACGGAGCGGGCACGCTGCTTTATGACGCAATCTTCCTCGCCAGCGATGAGTTGATGAAGAAGCAGACCGGCCGCAAAGCCATCGTGGTGCTGACCGACGGAGAGGATCGGGGCAGCCAGGAGACGCTCAACAGCGCCATCGAATCGGCGCAGCGGTCGGAGACCGTGGTCTACACCATCTACTACGGTGGGCATGAGGACCATGACTACAGCGGGTTCAACAATGGCGGCGGGCGCGGGGGCTATCCCGGCGGGGGCTATCCTGGGGGCCGTTATCCCGGCGGAGGCTATCCCGGAGGGGGTTATCCTGGCGGCGGTCGCTACCCCAGAGGCGGGTCACAGGAGAATGGTCCCAACGGCAAGAAAATCCTGCAGCGGATTGCGCAGGAGACCGGGGGCCGATACTTCGAGGTCAAGAGGAAGGACAGCGTAGACGATGTCTACGCCAGCATCGCAGAGGAATTGCGCACGCAATACATGTTGGGTTACACGCCGCCCAAAGACCAGAGCAGCGGCTATCATTCCATCCACCTGACGACCAAGAATAAGGACCAGACGGTGCAGACGCGCGAGGGATACTACTCCGGGCAATGATGCTGTCTTGCGGGCAGGGGGCGGCCTGACACGCGAAATGCTCTTGCTAGTATCGTTGCATGACGGAGATCGGCATTGCAGTCGACCCTTCCCTTGCGCAACGGCCGCAGCGCGTAGTGCTTCGCGGACGCGTGGTTACGCTTCGCCCCTTTGATAGGCCATCGCAGGCAGCGGCGCTGTACCAGGCTACGCACGGGCCGGAGCGGGAGGATTTGTGGCGCTATATGGGCGATGGCCCGTTCGCCAGCCGTGAGGCTTACGAGGCCGCCTTCGAGAAGAAGGAAAAGTCGATCGATCCGCTTTTTTGGGCGATCGTGAATAACGCTACCGGTCTTCCGGTCGGCCAGGCCTCTTACCTGCGGATTGAGCCGGCTCATCGCAACATCGAGGTGGGCAATATTATCTTCACTCCGGCTTTGCAGCGGAGTTGCGGCGCAACCGAGGCGATGTACCTCATGGCGCGCTACGCCTTTAATGATCTGGGGTACCGCCGCTACGAATGGAAGTGCAATGCGTTGAACCAGCCCTCGCGTCGTGCTGCGATGCGCCTTGGCTTCACTTTCGAGGGAGTATTTCGCCAACACATGATCGTCAAGGGCCGCAATCGCGATACGGCGTGGTTTTCCATGCTCGATTCAGAATGGCCCTTGCGCCAGGCGAATTTCGAGCGTTGGCTCGCACCGTCGAACTTCGACGAGGCGGGCCGGCAACGGCTTTCGCTTTCCCACCTGAATGGTCAATGACTCCTAATCTTGCAGAGGTACTTGCTTGTTCCAATCGCAGTGGTTCCGCGTCCTCGCCTGCTGTTGCCTGGCTCCCTCGCTTCTAGCACAAACCGCTCCAGATGCGCCTGTACTCGATGGCTACACGCCACAGAGCTCAGCGACCGAGATCGCCCTGGAAGCGAAGTTCCGCGACCTTCCGGCGACGGATAACCTGCGCAGCGATATGGAGCACCTCGCCGCGCGCCCGCATGCCGTAGGCTCGCCCTACGATAAGGAAAACGCAGACTGGCTGCTGAGCAAGTTTCAGGAATGGGGTTTTGATGCCCATATCGAGACCTTTTACGTCCTGTTCCCGACACCGAAGGAGCGGAAACTCGAATTGATCGAGCCGCAGAAGTTCACTGCGACGCTGGCGGAGCCGCCGATCGCGATTGACCCGACGTCGAATCAGCAAGCGGAACAGCTACCGTCCTACAACGCCTACTCCATCGATGGCGATGTGACCGGTCCGCTGGTCTACGTGAACTACGGCACGCGCGAAGACTACGATGAGCTGCAGCGCATGGGCGTGTCGGTCAAGGGCGCCATCGTCATCGCCCGCTATGGCAAGACCTGGCGCGGCATCAAGCCGAAGGTGGCGGCTGAACACGGAGCCATTGGCTGCATCATCTATTCAGACCCGCAACAGGACGGATACGGCGATGCCGACACCTACCCCGGCGGAGGGGGACGGCCGAAGGAGAGCGTACAACGCGGAGGAGTGAACGATACCAATTACCCCGGGGATCCGCTGACTCCGGGCATCCCCGCGACCAAAGACGCCAAGCGCCTGGCGTTGAAGGACTCCCCGATCATTACCAAAATACCCGTCCTGCCCATTTCCTATGGCGACGCGCAGCCGTTCCTGGCTGCTTTGGGCGGGCAGGTTGTTCCCGAGGCTTGGCGGGGCGGTTTGCCGATTACATACCACGTGGGCCCGGGAGCTTCCAAGGCCCATCTCCGGATGTATTCCAATTGGGATATCAAACCGATCTATGACGTCATCGCCAGGATTCCCGGCAACGAGGTTGCGGACGAGTGGGTTATCCGCGGCAACCACCACGACGCATGGGTCAACGGCGCGGATGATCCCGTTGCCGGGATGGTGGCGGAGTTAGAGGAGGCGCGATCGCTGGGCGAATTGCGCAAGCAAGGCTGGAAGCCACGGCGAACCATTATTTATTGCGCCTGGGATGGCGAGGAGCCGGGCCTGCTCGGTTCCACCGAATGGGTGGAACAGCATGCCGCCGAGCTGCACGACCACGCCGTGCTCTACGTCAATTCCGATACCAACGAGCGCGGTTTTCTGGAGGCGGACGGGGCCCACTCAGTGGAGCACTTTATCAACGACGTAGCACGGCAGATCCCCGATCCGGAGACCAAGTTGAGCGTATGGAAGCGGGCCCAACTGCACGCCCTGGCTACGGCGGACAGCGCCGATCGCAGGGCCGTGCTGCGCACCCGCTCTGACACCAGCATCGAGGCTTTAGGCGATGGCTCGGACTTTGCTCCCTTCATCGACTATCTGGCCATCCCGTCACTCGATCTCAGTTTTGGCGGAGAGGATGCGGGCAGCGTATACCACTCGATCTACGACGATTTCTATTACTACACGCATTTCTCCGATACCAAATTTGTCTATGGGCGAGCCTTGGCGCAGACCGCGGGCACTGCGGTCCTGCGCATGGCCGATGCGGAGTTGTTGCCCTACCAGTACACGGCGGTCGCCGAAACCATTGCCGGCTATGTGAAGGAACTGAAAACGCAGCTCAGCAAAACGCAGGCGACGATCAAGGAACGGAATCTGGAGCTCGACGAGGGGGTCTTTCAGGCCATCTCCGATCCTAAGCAGCCCTCGTATCCTCCCACCCGTGAGCCCGATCCGCCGTACCTTAATTTCGCTCCACTGGATAACGGAGTGGCCTCGCTTACCCGTGCCGCCAAGCACTACCAGTCAGCTCTCAGTGTTGCCCAAGCCCACGGCCTGGCGCTGGATGATAGCTCGTTGCAAGCTGTCAACCACCTGTTGTTGCTGGTCAGCCGGACCAACTTGCGGGAGGAAGGCCTGCCGGGAAGGCCGTGGTACAAAAACCAGATTTACGCACCCGGCGCCTATACCGGCTACGGGGTGAAGACCCTGGCGGGGGTCCGGGAAGCCATGGATCAGCATCGATGGAGCATCGCCGAAGAGGAGTCGCCGATCATCGGTAGCGTGCTGGAAGCGGAAAGCCGTGCGATCGACGCTGCGGCCAGCAGGTTGGAGGCCGCTTTTTCTTCACAGGCTGTAACACAAAGGGCATCATCTGCGACGTTTCGGTGATTGCGAGCCCCTCTGGAGGGCCATAGAGTTGCCTAATCGGAGGGCACCACAGATGAATAGTGCTGGGACGGTGATAGGGAAAGGCATTTGCATTCGCGGGGAAGTGTCGGGTGACGAAGATTTTTTCCTCGATGGTGTATTGGAAGGCAACATTACCCTGACGGGCAAGCGCCTGACTGTCGGGGCCAACGGTGTTATCCATGCGGACATCGTCGCCGGCGATCTGGTGGTCTTTGGCCGGGTCGAAGGGAGTGTCAAGGCGGCCGGACGCGCTGAGTTGAAGCATTCGGCGGTTTTCATCGGAGATATTTCGGCAACCCGGTTGTCGATTGAAGACAACGCTACGCTGCAAGGCTATGTGGATCTTACGGAAGCGGCTGCTCCGGCGAAGAAGGAGCCCGCGCCGCAGAAACAGCAACCTGTGGCAGAAGAAGCCCAGGAGTACGCCGAGCAGTACAGCGAAGCAGTGTAAGCGCCCGTAAACCGCGGGCATTTAGCCCTTAGCCGTCCTATTTTGACCGCCCCATCTTTGCCTGGCAAAGATGGGGCGCTCGTGTTTGTGGTGCGAAGGCGGCGTTGCAGCCGCGCGCGAAACTCTGTCACTTCCACTACTAATGACGGGTGGGCACATCTCGCTCGTTTTTCGCGAGATGTGGGATTCCGCGAACCTTAACGATTTTGTTTATGGGGTTGAGAACTTGCGGGTCCAGCGCCGTGGTATCCCACATCTCGCGAAAAACGAGCGAGATGTGGGGCACGTCATTAGTGGAAGGGATAGAAGGGACAGCTTAGTGGGCGAGACGGTCTAGATCCATGTTGAGTCGTAGTACGTTCACCCGCTCATCTCCTAGAAAACCAAACTGGCGGCCCTGCACGTGGCGTTGCACCAGATCACGCACCGTCTCCAGCGGCAGGTGCCGTGCATTAGCAACGGTGGCTGCCTGAAACATCGCCGCTGCGGGTGAGATGTCGGGATCAAGACCGGAACCGGAGGCGGTGACCAGATCGATGGGCACCGGCTGGCTCTTGTTCTCCGCAGCATAGTGCGCTATATCCCCGTCTATGCGCGTGACCAGTTTCTGGCTCGAGGCGGCAAGGTTGGAGCCTCCGGAAGACGTGGCGTCGTATCCGTTGCCCGCCTCCGAAGGGCGCCCGTGGAAATAGAGGTCTCCGGTAAAGTTCTGGCCGATCAGCGGCGAGCCGGTGACCTGGCCGTTGGTGGTGATTAATTCTCCGTCGGCCTGCGAACGGAGAAAGATGTGCCCGAAGGCGGTGACCGCCAGAGGATACAGGATGCCGAGCAGCAACGTGGTCAGGATGGTAAAGCGGAGGGCGATCTTTAATTCATTGCGTAGCATAGAACTCCGATCAGGACAGGCCCAGCCCGGTTAAACAAACGTCGATGAGCTTGATTCCGATGAAGGGGACGATCACCCCACCCACGCCATAGATCAACAGATTGCGCCGCAAGAGCGCCTGCGCCGACTTGGGTTGGTACCCAACCCCGCGCAGAGCCAACGGAATCAGGGCGACAATAATCAACGCATTGAAGATCACGGCGGAGAGAATGGCCGAGTGGGGCGTGCTCAGGTGCATGATGTTCAGCTCACCGAGGACGGGAAAGACGCCGGCAAACATGGCCGGGATGATGGCAAAGTACTTGGCCACGTCGTTCGCAATAGAGAAAGTAGTGAGCGCGCCGCGGGTCATGAGCAGCTGCTTGCCGATTTGCACGATTTCAATCAGCTTGGTTGGGTTGGAGTCCAAGTCCACCATGTTGCCGGCTTCCTTGGCGGCCTGCGTGCCCGAGTTCATAGCCACGCCCACGTCAGCTTGGGCCAGTGCCGGAGCGTCGTTGGTACCGTCACCGGTCATGGCGACCAATTTTCCCTTGGCCTGCTCGCGGCGAATCAGGTCCATCTTGTCTTTGGGTTTGGCTTCGGCCAGGAAGTCGTCGACTCCCGCTTCGCGCGCGATCACGGCCGCGGTCAGCGGATTGTCTCCGGTGATCATGATGCTGCGGATACCCATGGCGCGCAGCTTGGCCAGCCTCTCCTTCAAGCCGCCTTTGACGATGTCTTTGAGGTAGATCACACCCAGCGCGGTGGTATTTTCCGCAACCACCAGCGGAGTTCCACCCATGCCCGCGATCTCTTCCACGTTCTCGCGAACTTTTTGCGGCAGGCTCGATCCTTGCTCGACAAGAAAGCGCGTGATGGCGTCGACCGAGCCTTTGCGGATGACGTGGCCGCCAAAGTTGACTCCGGACATGCGGGTCTGCGCGCTGAAGGGGACGAACTCCGCATGCAGGGCGTTGAGGTCACGGCCGCGCAAGCCGAAGTTTTCCTTGGCCAACACTACGATCGAGCGGCCCTCCGGAGTTTCGTCGGAAAAAGAGGACAGCTGGGCTGCGTCGGCCAAACGCTCGGCGCTGATATTAGGCGCAGGAATGAATTCGGTTGCCTGCCGATTACCCAACGTGATGGTGCCGGTCTTATCCAGTAACAGGGTATCGACGTCACCTGCCGCTTCGACGGCGCGGCCCGACATCGCGAGCACGTTGTATTGCACCAGCCGGTCCATACCGGCGATGCCGATCGCAGAGAGCAAGCCGCCGATGGTGGTGGGAATGAGGCAGACCAGCAGCGATACCAGCACGAAAATGGTCTGCGGCGCTTGCGAGTAGACGGCGATGGGTTGCAGCGTGGCCACAGCCAGCACAAAGATAATGGTGAGCCCGGAGAGCAGGATGCTGAGAGCAATTTCATTGGGCGTCTTCTGCCGCTGGGCGCCTTCGACCAGGGCTATCATGCGATCCAGAAAGGTCTCACCGGGATTGGAAGTGATCTTCACGATGATCCAGTCGGAGAGCACCTTCGTTCCCCCGGTCACCGCCGAGCGGTCGCCGCCTGCTTCGCGGATCACCGGCGCGGATTCTCCGGTGATAGCCGACTCGTCCACCGAAGCCACACCTTCAATCACTTCTCCGTCTCCCGGGATGTAAAGGCCGGCCTCGACAAAAATGATGTCTCCCGAGCGCAAGGCGGCGCTCGAAACCTCTTCCCGGGGGGCGTCTATGGATGCGCTCTTGAGGCGAATCGCCATGGTTTCGCCCTTGGCCTTGCGCAAAGTGTCGGCCTGGGCTTTGCCGCGGCCCTCTGCCATGGCTTCCGCGAAGTTGGCGAAGAGAACAGTGAACCAGAGCCACAAAGTGATCTGCAGGTTGAAGGCAAAGCTGCCCTGATGGCTGAGGACTCCCTGGATGAGCAGGACGGAGGTGAGCACGCTGCCGATTTCCACCACCAGCATGACGGGGTTCTTCACCATCAGGCGTGGGTTCAGCTTTCTGAATGAGTCCAGCGCCGCCTGGCGCATGATCGCGGGGTTCCAGAGACTTAGTTTTTCTGCCATATCGCTTTCTCCCGCTTAAAAGGTTTTCCCTGCCTGAAGCTGCAGGTGTTCAAGGATGGGCCCGAGGCTGAGCGCGGGGAAAAATGTGAGTGCGCCAACGATTACAATCACGCTCACCAACAGCACGGTAAACAACGCAGTGTTGACGGGAAATGTCCCAGACGATGGCGGCACGCTTTTCTTTTGCGCCAGGTTGCCGGCCAGGGCCAGCATGGGAACCATCATCAGAAAGCGGCCGGCGAGCATGTTGAAGGCGAGGGTCAGGTTGTACCAGTTGGTGTTGGTGTTGAGTCCGGCAAAGCCGGAGCCATTGTTGCCGGCGGTCGAAACATAGGCATAGAGAATCTCGGAAAAGCCATGCGGTCCGTTGTTGGTGAGGCTGGCGAGGGCGTTCGGGTTAAGCACCGAGACGGCCGCCAGCACCAGGATCAGCAGGGGAAAGATGAGCACATAGAGCATGGCCAGCTTGACGTCGTAGCTTTCGATTTTCTTGCCTAAATACTCCGGCGTTCGACCCACCATCAAGCCGGCGATGAAGACCGAGAGCACGACAAAGATGAGCATTCCATAGAGCCCCGACCCAACCCCGCCAAAGACCACTTCTCCGAGCATGATGTTGACCAGGGGCACCATCCCGCCCAGCGGCATAAAGGAGTCATGCGAGGAGTTGACCGCGCCGCAACTGGTGTCGGTGGTCACGGTGGCGAACAGCGCCGATTGCGAGATGCCAAACCGTACTTCCTTGCCTTCCATGTTGCCGCCGGAGTTGAGCAGCGTGGTCTTCTGGTCCACTCCATGCAGGAGCGGGTGAGGCTGCGATTCTGCCCAGTAACAGACGGCGTAGCCCGCGACAAAGAGGATGGCCATGGCGGCAAAGACCGCCCAGCCGTGCCCGGAAGAGCCAGTCATCTTGCCCAAGGTGATGGTGAGCGCGGCGGGAATGAGAAAGATCAATTCGATTTCAATGAAGTTGCTGAACGGCGTGGGATTTTCAAAAGGGTGGCCGCTATTGGCGTTGAAGAAGCCGCCGCCATTGGTGCCCAATTCCTTAATCACTTCTTGGGAAGCGACCGGCCCCTGGGCGATGATCTGGGGCGTCTGCCCGTGTTGCAGTGTGGTCACGGTGGTATACGGCTTAAGGTTCTGGATCACTCCCTGGCCGATGAGCACGGGGGCAATCACCAGGCAGATGGGGAGCAGGATCCACAGGACGGTGCGTGTGGTATCGACCCAGAAGTTGCCAATAGTGGCTGATTGCTTGCGCGCGATGCCGCGGACCAGGGCCACGGCGACGGCGATGCCGATGGCCGCGCTGAGAAAGTTGTGGTAAGCCAAGCCCGCCATTTGCGTGAAATAGCTCATGGTGGTCTCGGGGGTGTAGACCTGCCAGTTGGTGTTGGTGGTGAACGATGCCGCAGTGTTGAAGGCGGTCGCCGGGGCCACGCCGGCCAGGTGCTGCGGATTCCACGGCAGCAAGGCCTGGGCTCGTTCGATGATGTAGGTGAGCAGCAGAGAGACGAAGCTGAAGATCAGCATGGCGACGGAGTATTGTTGCCAACTCATTTCCTGATCGGCGCGGATGCCGCAGGCGCGGTAGAGTAGGCGCTCGACGGGCCGGAGCACCGGATCGAGAAAGGTCTTTTCCCCCTCGAGGACGCGGGCGATGTAAAGGCCCAGGGGCCGCATCAGGAGCAACAGCACGGCAAAGAACACAACAAACTGCAGCCAGCCATTGGCGGTCATTCTAGAAATTCTCCGGGTACAACAGCGTGATCACCAGGTAGATCAGGGTCGCGACCGTAAGGATCAAGACGATCAAAGTGGTATGTGACATGGGCTACCTCAACTTCTCGCAGCCGCGAACATAGAGCAGCGCGACGACGAAGAAAACGATGGTGAACACAATCATCAGTAGGTCCTGCATGGCGATGCTCCATCACTTAGTGGAACTTCAGCGTACTAAGGAGGGCGTAAGCGAGAGATAAGGAATTTATAAAGATGGGGACCATCACTCTGGTTGCCTCACGAAGGACGGGTGCCCCACACCCCCGGATTTCCTGTGAAGCTTGTTGGCGTGGATGAACTTCATGCGGCTTTCCTCAATGAAAGCCGCACACGCGGGCGCCTGTTAGGTCCGCGTACAGGAAATCCGGGCATCTCGCTCGTTTTTCGCGAGATGTGGGATTCCACTGGTCTTTTCCTCTGACTCCCGATTCATCCGATAGACTTAGCGGTCGACATCTGTGGAATCCCATATCTCGCGAAAAACGAGCGAGATATGGGACCCACCCGTCCTTCGTGAGGCAACCAGAGGCAGAACCCTGTGGGACTGCGTGCGTGAGTGGAGTTCTCACGAAGATACTAAAGCCCAGCAGGCGGTCCTATTCAGGAACCCCTTCGGGCAAAAAGCGATAACCGACCCAGGGTTCGGTCTGAATGTATTGCCGTGGGCCTTCGGCTTCAAGTTTGCGGCGAAGCTGGCCGATAAAGACGCGCAGATACTCCGGCTGGTGCGCCGACTGGCCTCCCCATACGGCCGTCAACAAGGCGCGATGGGTGAGAGCCTTGCCCGCATTGCGCGCCATGTAGAGCAGCAGATCAAACTCAGTCGGAGTCAGGTGCAGGCTTTTGCCGCACACGGATGCTGTGTGAGCGGAAGCGTCCACGGCAAAGTCGCCGATCTCGATGGGCGCGTCCACTGTCCGCTCCGGCGCGCGCCGCAGGTGCGCGCGCACCCGGGCCAGCAACTCCTGAATGCTGAAAGGCTTGGTCACATAGTCATCGGCCCCGGCGTCGAGCGCCTCCACCTTGGATCGCTCCTGATCACGCACCGAGAGCACGATGATGGGGGTCGCCGTCTTGCTGCGTACCCGGCGGCACAACTCTATGCCGCTCATGCCCGGCATCATCAGATCGGTGACTATCAGGTCAGGACTCCATTCCTCGAAGAGACGAAGAGCTTCTTCAGGATCGTTGGCCGCTCGTACGTCGTATCCCTGGGCGGAAAGAGCAGTGCGTAGCACGCGCGTGATCTGGGCCTCATCATCGACTACCAGGACTCGTTCTGCCATCTCCATCCTCTGCCACTACGATATGATCGCCACTTATGCCTCGCTTGCGGGCTTCGCTGAGACAGATCGTCCTTCGTTATGTGGCGATGGCTGCAGCCGCCCTGCTGGCGGTGCTGGTCTATCGCAGCATACTCCACGTGAACCAGACTACCGTGGCGTTGACCTTCCTGGTCATGGTGCAGTTTGCGGCGTTCCGTTGGGGATTGGTCTACTCCGTCTGTCTATCCATCGGCTGCACCCTGCTGTATAACTATTTTTTCCTTCCTCCCATCGGCAGCTTCACCATCGCCGACCCGCAAAACTGGATTGCGCTGCTGGCCTTTCTGGCCTCTGCGATTGTCATCAGCAGGATCTCGGAAAGCGAGCGCCGGCAGGCCGCGATGAGTGAAGCCAGGCGCGGCGAAATGGAGCGCCTCTATGAGTTCAGCAATCAGTTGTTGATGGAAGAGAACCTGCACGACGTGGCCAGTCACGCGCCCCGCGTCGTAGCCTCGATCTTTGCCTTTGACGCAGTCACCCTGTATCTCGCGGAGAACGACTCAACTTACTCCTCCGACCCGCGTCGTACTTTGGTATCCGTCGATGAGCTGCGCGCCGCTGCCCGGCTGCCCGAGGGAGCGCTGCCCCGAGGCGATGGAGTGCGTATCGTTCCCCTGGTGCTGGGCATGCGCGCCAGTGGTTCGATCGCCATGACAAGGCCGACCAGAATAACCAAAGGCGGCAGCTATTCAGATGGATTGTACGACGCGATCGGCGGCCTGCTGGCGATCGCCCTGGAGCGGGCGACGGCTCTCGATCGTTACAGCCGGGTAGAAGCAGCGCGGGCGGGAGAACGCCTGCGCAGCGCATTGCTCGATTCGGTGACCCATGAGCTGCGCACGCCGCTCACCGCCATTCGAGCGGCGGCGACCAGCCTTTTGTCGCAGCCCTCGCTCGAAGAAGGCCAACGGCAAGAGATGTTCGCCATTCTCGATGAGGAGAGCGCGCGTCTCGATCGCCTGATCGGCCAGGCAGTGGAGATGGCGCAGCTCGATACCGATGGCATCGAGGTGCGGGCCAAGCCGCAGAGGCTGCAGGAGGTGATCGACATGGCGTTGGAGGATTGCCACGCACTGCTGCGCGGGCGCCTAATAACGGTTGACCTGCCCCCGGATATGCCTCCCATCGTACTGGATAGGGAATTGATTCGCCGCGTGCTGCGTCATCTGCTGGAAAATGCGGCGCGTTATTCTCCCGCAGGGTCGCCGGTGCGCATCAGCGCCGCCCGCGAAGCAGAGCGGCTGCTGGTGAGCATCACCGATCAAGGGCAGGGAATCGATGACGCCGAGCAGGCCTACATCTTTGACAAGTTCTACCGCGGCAGCCGGCAGCGCATGTTAAGTGGCACAGGCATGGGGCTTGCCATCGCCAAGGCGATTCTCCGTGCGCACGGCGGCGGAATCGACGTGGTCAGCCACCGCGACCAGGGAGCAACCTTTACCTTTTGGGTGCCAACCAAGGCGGCAGTACGGGGCTCCTCCTCTTAATACAGCATCAACACAAACGGCCAGAAAAGTTGCACAGAAAAAATCTCCCCACAGCGGTAATCATGTCCGGTACGATTTACGTCTATCCGGTTTCGAGGGCAGTTACCTGGAAAGTAATTTGCGTTGAGGTTGCCCGGAGTAGACACTGTCCGTGATAGATATTTCAGCCCGCGCATGACGTTTTTGATGTGATGCGTCTAACGGTTAACGGCGGCTCCCCCTAAGCGCCTCGACGATTTGAAGATGGGAGCTCAGGTGAGCTTCGACCTCAAGGAGAAGGCCCTTGCGTAAACTCTGCACTTTCCTCTCTTCCCCTTTTTTCCTCATGCTTGCTTTTGGTGCCCTCCCCCAAGGTGCTCAGGCTCAGGCCGCGCTTCAGGACCGAATCACTCAGCCCATCGAGACCGCAAATAGTGTGCCGTTGGCCGGCACGGTCCATCCGCTGGCGAAACCCGAATATGACACCGGCCTGGTTGATAATGCGAAGGTCCTTGAGGGCATGACCATCAACTTCAAGCGTTCTGCGGCGCAGGAGGCGAGCCTGCAGGCACTGCTCGCGGCGCAGCAGGAACCGTCTTCTCCGAGCTATCACAAGTGGCTCACCCCGGCACAGTTTGGACAACTGTATGGAATGAGCGCGGGAGACCTTGCTCAGGTCACGTCGTGGCTGCAGCAAGAAGGATTCACTGTCACCTCGACTGCCCAGAGCGCCAACGCCATTAGTTTCAGCGGTCGTGTCGCGAACGTCGAGAGAGCCTTTCAGACGCAGATACACAATTACACCGTGAAGGGCGAAACCCATTACGCCAACTCGACCCAGATCTCGGTTCCCGCTGCGCTCGGCGCCCTGGTGAACAGCGTTCACGGACTGAACGACTTCAAGTTGAAGCCGAGAATTGCGAAGGTTGCGAAGGCTAAGTTCACCTCCGGACAATCAGGAAGTCATTACGTTGCCCCTGGGGATCTTGCGGTTATCTATGACATAAACCCTCTCTACACGGCGGGGGATACGGGGAAAGGGATAACCCTGGCGGTCGTGGGTCAAACAGATATCGTTCCCACCGACATAACCGATTTCCGCGCCGCCGCGGGACTCCCGGTCAATAATCCAACGGTGTTCACCGTCCCCGGTACCACCCCCCTGTCCGCCACCGCTGGAGCAAGTACCGGGGACCTGGCGGAAACTGATTTGGATCTTGAGTATTCGGGAGGAGTGGCGACCGGGGCGTCGGTCGTGCTGGTGACTTCGGATGATGTCAACACTTCGCTTCAATATGCGGTCCAGAACCCGATCAATGGCATCACCATTCCCATCATCAGCCAAAGCTACGGCGCTTGTGAGGCAGCTTACCCTACCGCAGCCTGGACCGCGGAGGAGGCGGTTCTGGCACAGGCCAACGCCCAGGGGCAGACGATCATAGCCGCTGCCGGAGATGACGGCGCGGCGGACTGCGACGAGGGGACTGAGGCCAACCCGATAACGTCGGCGACCTATGGGCTGACAGTAGATTATCCGGGCAGCAGTGCTTACGTGACCGACGCGGGCGGCAGCGAATTCATGGGTGACGGTACAGCCGCCGCTCCCGAAACCGGGGCTGGCACGTATTGGACCGCGAACGGATCCAACGACGTGCTTACTTCCGCTAAATCTTATATTCCGGAGATGGCGTGGAACGACACCACAATCTCCATCCAGGATGGCGGCGGCTTTGCTTCTGGCGGCGGCGGCGTGAGCCAGCTAGTTGCCAAGCCCACTTGGCAGACCGGCGTGCCCAACATCCCGGCAGATGGCCATCGCGATGTGCCGGATATTTCGCTCGATGCTTCCCCGTACCACGACGGTCTTCTCTATTGCACACAGGTGTTGACGGATGGAAGCCCGAGTACCTACGTCTCCAGCTGCCAGGCGAATAGTTTTCGCCTAACGGATCCAGGCCAGACGGACGACGGCACTCTGCAGGTTGCCGGCGGAACCTCATTTGCTGCGCCGGAGTTTAACGGACTTCTCGCGATCATTGAGCAGAAGCTGGCCAGCGGCGGTGGGCTGGGAAACATCAATCCAAGCCTCTACAAATTGGCCTCGAATGCGACTACCTATGCGTCGGCCTTTCACGACATCACAACCGGGAACAACCAGGTGCCCTGCACGGCTGGGTCGACCGATTGCCCAACCGGCTCCAACCCAGTGGTTGGTTACACGGCCGCTACCGGCTATGACCAAGCGACTGGAATCGGATCGGTCGATGCCAACAACCTGGTGACGGCCTTTGCCGCCCTGGTAGCCGCGACCGGAACCAAGACGGCACTCACCGTAAGTCCCGGAACCTCTGTGGTGATCAACGAGGCGGTTACTTTCACTGCGACGGTCGCACCCAATACAGCGGGAGCGACCGGGCCAACCGGCACGGTGACGTTTACAGTGGACAGCGTCGCGCAGGCGCCGGTCACCCTTTCCAACGCGTCGCCTTACACTGCCGCATTCAAGACCGACTTCCCCAGCGCAGGCGCCCATGTCATCTCGGCTACCTACTCGGGAGATTCCAACTACCTCGGGTCAACCAGCTCCGGCACGACGGTGACGGTCGCGGCCTCAGGAACAGCGGCGACCACCACGGCGGTCACGGCCAGCCCCACATCGTTCCCATTGGGGAGCAGCGTTACTCTCACGGCTACGGTGTCTGGGACCACGGCGGGGACGCTTACCGGCCCCATGACGTTCACGACGGGAGGAGTGACCATTGGCAAGGTCACGCAGGTGTCGCTCGCCTCTGGCAATACCGCGACTGCGACCCTGACGGTGAACGCGACGGCGTCACTTGGCTTCGCAGCGGGTACGGATACGATCACGGCCACGTACGGAGGAGACGCCTATAATGCAGGCTCCTCAGGGACGACTCCGGTAACCGTTAGCAACCCGGGCATCACGGTTGCGGCCACGAATGTGACGATTTCGTCGCCCTCGCCGGGGAACAGCGGCACCTCGACCGTCACCCTCACGTCTACCGGTGGATACGCGGGTACGGCTGTCGTATCCGCCTCGGGTACGCTTAACGCAGATGCTGAGTTCGGCTCCTCGGGCGCTACGACGGCAAACATTATCCTGACATCGGGTGGCACCGGATCGACAACCCTGACCATCACGACCGTCGCCGCGAGCGGGAATTTCCAGAAGGGTCCGGCGGGCAGCAAATTAACCCCACGCCGGATTGCAGCGGCGGGAGGAACGGTAGCAGGTTGCATCCTGTTACTGCTCATTCCGGGTATCCGAAAGAAGCGGTGGCCTGCGGCGCTGGTGATGCTGGTTTTCCTGAGCGTGGGTGCGGGGCTTGGTTGCGGTGGTGGTACCGGCGGAGCTTCTCCGGCGGGAAACTATACCGTAACTGTGACCGCGACGGACAGCAGCAACTCAAACATCATCGGTTCTACAACGTTCACTGTAACCATTAAATAAACCAGACTTGCCGTGAAGGGCTGCCTCTGGAGCAGGCAGCCCTTTTTTTCTCCCCAAGATACTTCGTTTCGAAGAATTGCCGGCCAGTCAGCGCACGATGATCACAGCATGGTGATATGGTGGTGGCGATGATGCCAACGACGATGGTGGTGGTACGGCTGTGCATATGCAGTAGCCGCAAAGAGGGCAACGAAAGTGCATAGCAATAGTTTCTTCATGCAGGGTTAGATGCCCGCCTTGGCTGCCTGTGCGCGTTTTTCAATCTTTGCCTTGAAATCGATGTTACGGTTGTTACTTAGGTACCTTTTAAGATGCTCCTGCGGCCCTAGGGCGCTCGAAATAGATTTTTCGCGGGCAACCTATGGCCGAACGATGGTTCCATCGAGCATGCGGTCATTTCCACGATCTTCAAAATCCCTGGTGTAGGGATAACGCGCCGCAGCCTTCTCGTCGATGTCAATGCCCCACCCGGGCTTATCGTTGGAGTAGATGTAGCCCTTGCGAATCTCCGGGGTGCCGGGAAACACTTCGCGCGTCTTCTCGTCGAAGAACGTCTCCTCCTGAATTCCGAAGTTCGGGGTAACAAGGTTCAGGTGGAGATTGTAACAGTGGCCGACCGGATCTACATTGTTGGGTCCGTGCCACGCCGTGCGTACATCGAAGAACTCGCAGCAGTGCGCGATCTTGCGGCACATATTCAGGCCGCCCACGGAGGATTGGTGAATGCGGATAAAGTCAATCCACCGGTTGGCCACCAGGTTCAGCCACTCATTGCGGTTGACGAATAGTTCTCCCATGGCCAGCGGGGCCGACGTTTCCTGGCGGAAAATCTGGAACCAGCCTACATCTTCAGGAGAGAGCGGATCTTCCATGTAGAAGGGCCGGTACTGCTCGACGGCTCTGCACAACTCGATCGATTGGTTGGGCGCCGGCCGCTCATGAACGTCGTGCACCAGCCCGACATCGAATCCGAACTTGGCGCGTATCGCCTCGAACATGCCAATGGTGGTGGTGAGATAGCGGCCCGCGTCGAAGACTGGTGAAGGAGTTACGCCATCTGGCCGCAACGCCTGCACCGCGGCGGAGGTCTTGGCGCCGCTCACGCCATAACCGGACCATCCGGGCACCGCCAATTGAACCCGCACTACCTGGTAGCCCTTTTCGATATAGGCTTGCACCTGGTCATTCAGTTCACTTTGGGTCAAGGCTGCGGCGTGGCCATAAAGCGGCACGGCGGCGCGCACTTTCCCCCCGAGCAATTGATACACGGGAACGCCGAGACGTTTACCCAGGATGTCCCAGAGTGCGCCATCGATGCCGCTCAACGCGTCGTTGCCCTCCGGTCCCGAACGAAAGTATTCCTGCAGGTACGCGGACTGCCAGATGTCTTCGATCTCGTCGCAGTTCTTGCCCATCACGAAGGGCTTCAAACGCTTTTCGATGTAGGCCTGGGCTGCCTGCGGAATCTCCTGGTGGGTGGCTGCGCCCAGGCCGTAGAGGCCGGGCTCACTCGTCTCCACCTTGACGATGGTCCAGTTGGAGCCGGAGGGTGCGGTTGCGATGACTTTGACGTCGGTGATTTTCAGCGGCGGCATTCCCCGGCGCGCCGCGTCTTTCGCTTGGGCTAGCGGCCCTCCGTTTCCCATGGTCTGGACGATGCCGGAGGCTGCTTCGGCAGAGAGGGTGCGTCCACGGCCCAGGCTGGTCACTGCGCCCACTGCAGCGGCGGTAGAGAGAGTCTTCAGCAGAGTGCGACGTTCCATGAATTCCTTCCTCCTTCAAAAACGCGAGAGTATGTCGTTGGCGACGGTAACAGGATCTTGATCGAAGGCGCCAGTGCAGACCGGCTTCATTCGGTTGCCGCGCACGTCTCCGGCTCAAGATATTCTGCTCGTCTGGTATGCGCATACCAGGCGCACGCAAGTAAGAACGCTGCGCCGGCCGCGTAGGCTAGGGTGAACTCAGGCGCGACCCACCACCCGATTCGGCTTTCCACGCCGTTGGAGGAGAGCGTATAGGCATGGATGATGCCGGTTGCGGAAAGAGCCGCGGCTGCGGCCAACCAGGCGGCCGCAGACGCAAAGCGGCGCTGGATGGCGAGCGCCAGCGCGGCAGACCAGAGCATCGAGGTCAGGAGCGATCCCTGCCCCAGCGCGATCAATCCCCCCATGGCCAAATCGCCGCCCATGCGGGGCGCAAGTTCCATCAGGCTGCTGCCGGCTTTGCGCGCGACCGTATCGACTATGCCGGTGGCCCACTGGGAGAGGGCGGGAATCAGTCCAATGATGACGGCGATGGCCTGATTGGCAGGCACCTCGACAACCGCTTGCGCGACTGTGATCAGGCCGAACCAGATGATGACCGGCGTCGCCACCTCCAAAGGCACAAAGCGGAGCACTACGGGCAGGATTCCCGTGGTGCACAGCAGCAGCGTGACCAGGCCATTCAGCACGGAATAACCGGAGCGCGCGCCGTTGGCCTTGTGGGCTGCGTGGCCGAGGTAGAGCGTCGTGGGGAAGGGACTACCCAGGCAAGCAGCAGTCAGGGTGCCCAAGCCATTCATCAGGAGAGAGGGCCTGGTTGCGTAGTCGTCGCCGGCAACTTTGACGCTTTCCAGAATCATCAGCGATCCCAGTGTATCCAGCGCAGCGAGCGGAATAATGATAGCGAGATAAGGCAAATAGTCACGCTGATGGAAGAGCCCAAATATATTCACCGCGTGAGGCAGATAGAGTTTCACCGGCGGCAGTGCGGGCATAGGAACGGTGTAGACATGGAGCCAGCGCAGTACCGCTACCAACGCTGCTCCGAGGCCGATGGCAAAAAGAGCTGGCGGAACACGATAGGGAAGTCTGAGGTGCGAGCCGTAGAGGGTGAAGAGGATGAGCATGGGCAGCAGAGCGATCTCCGCCTGCTGAAAGACACCGAAGACAAAGCCCAGGCAGAGATAGGCGAGCGCAAGGCCGGCCAGTGGGGAGAGGAGGGCGGCGCGCGGCGTGTTGCGGCGCAGCCAATCGGTGCATGTGGCCCCTACGGTCTGGACGATGCCGCTCATCATGCTGGCAAATATGCCGGCGTGCCAGGCCAGGTTTGCATCGTGCGTCCGGGTATAGATGGGGCCCATGATGAGGAAGACGTAGGCGAAGATGGTGGGGGTATTGATGCCGAAGGGGATGGCCGTGACATTGCTGCGGCCCTCCTTGTGCGCCAGGCGGCGGGCCTGCCATGCGTAGAAGAGGTTTCCGGCCAGGACGGAAATCGCCGCGCCGGGCAGGATGCGGCTGGCGACGAAGTTCAGGGGAAAACCGCAGATGGGCGCAAGGCCCACGATCAGCAGAAGGTCTGGAAAGCCGCTGAAGAAGAGCCCGAAGAAGCCGTCCACGTCTCCGGTGGTGAACCAGGGCAAATTAGCCTCCGTGGCAGTTGCCATCAGGCGGTTCCTCCGGGGTTCATTCTACGATGTGAAGGGAATCAGAACAGGATGGGTCCTCTCATTCCCACGCAAAGGGCGGGTGCCCCACATCTCGCTCGTTTTTCGCGAGATGTGGGATACCACCGAGGTTGACCGCTAGGTGCGTCGGTTGAATCGAGAGTCAGAGGGAAAGAGCAGTGGTATCCCACATCTCGCGAAAAACGAGCGAGATATGGGGCACCCGCCCTCTGCGTGCGAATGAGCCCCTTCAAATGGCGGATGGTATGCTCTCCTCACTCGTCTCGCGCAGTGAAAGGGCCTGGGCAAAGTAAATGAAAAAGGGCTTGGTGCTGATAGCGGCTATTGCGTTGATTGCTGTTGGACGCGCGGAGAGCGTGTCCGCGCAAACGGTCCAGGAGATGGCGCGGTGGGCCGCGGAGGCGAAGAACGTCACCATCGTCAGGGACGATTGGGGAGTTGCGCATGTATACGGCAAGACCGACGCGGATACCGTCTTTGGCATGATCTACGCACAGTCTGAAGACGACTTCAACCGGGTCGAAACCAACTACCTGAATGCCATGGGGCGGCTGGCCGAGACGGAGGGCGAAGGCAAGATTTATCAGGATCTGCGCATAAAGATGTTCATCGATCCTGAGGTCTTGAAGAAAGATTACGCGGCGAGCCCGGAGTGGCTGCGGAAGCTGATGGATGCGTTCGCCGACGGGGCAAACTTCTATCTTGCGAAACATCCCCAGGTGAAGCCGCGAGTGATTCAACACTTCGAGCCCTGGATGGCGCTTTCGTTTACCGAAGGCAGCATCGGGGGCGATTACGAGCGGGTGGACTTAAAGAAATTGGAAGCATTTTACGGAGGCCGCAAGAGCGTCGCGGCTTTGCAGGAGGAACCCGGCCCCGAGCCAAGTGGGTCGAATGGGATTGCCATTGCTCCGTCTAACACGGTGCAGCATCACGCACTGCTGCTGATCAATCCGCACACCTCGTTTTTCTTTCGCTCGGAGTTACAGATGGTCAGCGGAGAAGGGCTTGACGCTTACGGGGCCGTGACGTGGGGCCAATTCTTTATCTACCAGGGCTTCAACGATCGCGTGGGCTGGATGCATACCTCGAGCGGAGTGGACGCCGTGGATGAGTATCTGGAAACGGTCCACGCCAAAGACGGACATTACTACTACAAGTACGGGGATGGGGAGCGGCCGGTATTGGAGAAGCAGATCATTGTGCCCTACCGCATCGGGCACGGAATGGCGGAGAAGAAGTTCACCGCGTATTACACCCATCACGGCCCGGTGATTCGGGAGCAGGATGGCAAGTGGGTGACGATCCGGCTTATGCAGGAGGCGGTGAAAGCGTTGGAGCAGTCCTACCTGCGGACCAAGGCCAGGAGTTACAAGGACTACCTGCAGACGATGGAGCTGCGAGCGAACTCATCCAACAACACCATCTATGCCGATGCGGATGGACACATCGCCTACTTTCACGGCAACTTCATTCCCCGTAGAGACACGAGGTTCGACTTCACCAAGCCAGTCGATGGGAGCAACCCGGCGACGGAGTGGCAAGGGCTGCTGACCGTCGCGGAATCGCCGCATCTGCTGGATCCGGCGAGTGGATACCTGTTCAACGTAAACGATTCCCCCTGGAACGGCGCGGGAGAGAGCAGCCTGCGCAAGCAGGATTACCCGGCGTACGTGGAAACGGGGAAGGAATCGGCGCGCACCCTGCACGCGATCCGTTTGCTGCACGGCAGGAAGGACTTTACCCTGGATTCCCTGGTGGCGGCGGCTTTCGACAGTTACCTGCCATGGTTCAGCAAACCGGTGCCTGCGCTCACCCGGGCGTGGGCGAACTTGCCCGCGAACTCGGCAACCAGGAGTGAACTTGCGGGCCAGATTGCGGTGCTCCAGGGATGGGATCTGCGCTGGGGGGTGGATTCGGTGGCAACTTCGCTGGCGGTCTTCTGGGGCCAGGAGATCGCCAAGGTGGCGAAAGCAAGTGGGCGTCATCCCGGTTCCAACGAAGACGAGTTCGCCGCACCATCGGTACCGGACGATTTGGCGCTGAAGGCGCTGGCTACGGCCTCCGATAGGCTGACTGCGGATTTTGGGAGTTGGCGGACACCGTGGGGCGAAATCAATCGCTTTCAGCGCCTAACTGGGGACATAGTCCAGCGCTTCGACGATGCCCAGCCGAGCACGCCGGTGGGATTCACCTCTTCCACCTGGGGCTCACTGGCTTCTTTTGGGGCCCGGCCCTATAGCGCGGAGGAAACAGGCAGGGCCACGGGAACGAAGAAGTGGTACGGAACCGGCGGAAACAGTTTTGTCGCGGTGGTGGAGTTTGGGGATAAGGTACACGCCCGGGCGGTGACAGCCGGCGGAGAAAGCGGGCATCCACAGTCGCCCCACTTCAAGGACCAGGTGGAGCGTTACAGCACGGGGAATCTGCGCGAGGTCTACTTCTATCGGGGCCAACTGAAGGGGCACACGGAGCGGGAATACCATCCGGGCGGCTCATGATGGCACCCGGCCTTTGTGAGGGAACCAGAGGCACTGCGGTTCATCCCTCGCGGTACGCCAGCAAGGGTTTGTAGCGCAGCATGAGGAGGTAGTACATAGTTGCAGAGACGAAGAAGCCGACGAACCAGGCGTAGTCATAGAGGAAGCGAAGAGCCGGCACCGCGAGACCGATGAGCGCTACAAAGACGCCCGCCACCAGCGCCGCGACGGCGCGGGGATTGAAGCCGCGGGAGTATTCGTAGGGCCCTCCGCGATGATAGAGCGAGGCCACATCGAGATGCGTGTGCCGGATCAGGAAGTAGTCCGCAACCATAATTCCGGCCACCGGTCCGAGCAAGCCGGAGTAGCCGACTAACCAACCGAAGATGTAAGTGCCAAAGGTACTCATCAGCTTCCACGGCATCATGGCCAGACCGAGAAAGCCGGTGATAAGGCCGCCGGTGCGAAAACTGATGAGGCGCGGCGCCAGGTTAGAGAAATCATTCGAAGGCGAGACCACATTGGCGCCGATATTCACATTCAGCGTCGCCACCAACACCGCAATGAGCGCCAGAAACGCCACCACCGGCTGATGAAAGCGTCCCAGCAGCGTGATGGGTGACCATACCGGCTCGCCAAAGATCTTCTCCGATGCTGAGGTGCAGGCGATGCCGATAAACGAATACAACGTCATCGCCACCGGCAGACCAAAGGCCTGGCCGACAATCTGCGAGTCTTGCGACTTGGCATAACGGGTAAAGTCAGGGATGTTCAGCGAGAGCGTAGCCCAATAACCAACCATCGCCGTCAACGATGGAAAGAAGAAATGGAGGAAGCTGCCGGTCGAGTGGAAGCGGCTGGGCGCAGAGAGCATGGGTCCAAAACCACCAGCCTTATTCAGCATCCAGAAGAGCAGAAGCAGCGACATCACCAGCATGAACGGCGCCGAAAAGCTCTGCAGAAAGCGGATCGACTCCACCCCCCACCACACGACGAACATGTTGAGCAGCCAGAAGCCGAGGAAACTCGACCATAAGACGACGGGCATGTGTTCCGTCGCCGGCCAGATGATGTGGATCATGGCCGCGATCGCCTGGCCGCCCAACCAGGACTGAATGCCAAACCATCCGCAGGCCACCAGGGCGCGCAGCATCGCGGGGATATTCGCTCCCAAGGCGCCGAAGCTGGCGCGCACGAAGACCGGGAACGGGATGCCATACTTGGCGCCGGCATGCGCGTTCAGCAGCATGGGCACGAGCACGATCAGGTTGCCCATAAGGATGGTGAAGAGCGCCTGCTTCCAATCCATGCCTCCGGCAATCAGCGAAGAGGCCAGCATGTAGGTGGTGACCTCCATCGACATGGAGAACCACAAAGCCATGTAATTGTAAGTGCCCCAGGTACGATGGGCGGCTGTGGTGGGCGCAAGGTCAGCGTTGTAGAGGTGCGAGTCCGCACCGGCCATGGTCGAAGCGGTGCCGGCGCCGGGAGTGAGCATCAGGCGAAGCCTCCGGCATTGGCTTCGCGCTTGAGGAAACGCCCGCGCCCCGTTTTCCCAATCCACTTTCCGTCTTTCACTACCAGCTCACCGCGGGAGAAGACGTGCCTGGCGTTGCCTGACACCTGCCAGCCTTCGAACATGGAGTAGTCGGTCGCCATGCATTGGGTGGCCGCAGTGATGGTGTAGGAGGCGTTGGGATCCCAGAGCAGAACATCCGCGTCCTTGCCCACCGCGATCGCACCCTTCTGCGGCATGCCGAAGATGCGCGCGGGCGCGGTGCAGCAGAGCTCGACAAACCTCTGCGGCGTAAGTTCGCCCAGGACCACTCCAAAGTGCCAGAGGATCTGCAGACGGTTCTCGATCCCCGGGCCCCCGTTGGGGATTTTGCTGAAGTCGTTTTTGCCCAGGGACTTCTGGTCAGCAAAGCGGAAAGGGCAGTGGTCGGTGGAGACCACGGACAGCGTGCCGTCCTCGAGCGCCTTCCACAGCGCGGGCTGGTTGTATTTCTTGCGCAGAGGCGGAGTGAAGACGTACTTAGCCTCTTCCCAGCTCTTGCCCGGCATCTGCTCTTCGAGCGAGAGCACCAGGTACTGCGGACAGGTCTCCGCCAGGGCATGCAGGCCGCGCTGCTGCGCGTGCTTGAGCTCGCGCAGAGCGTCTTCGTTGGAGAGATGCACGATATAAACCGCGGCGCCGGCGATGTGCGCGATGGCGATGGCGCGGTGGGTGGCCTCAGCTTCCGCGTGGGCTGACCGGCTGTGCGCGTGATGGTGGGGCTCGGTCTTGCCTTCGGCGAGCATGCGCGCCACCACGACGTCGATCACGCTGCCGTTCTCGGCGTGCACGCAGCACAGCGCATTCAGCAGTCCCGCCTTGTGCATGACCTTGAACATCAGCCCGTCATCGATCATCAGGACGTTGGGATAGGCCATGAAGAGCTTGAAGGACGAGATGCCCTTTTGCACCATCGTTTCCATCTCGGCCAGGCCTTGCGCGCCGTCGCCCGGTCCCAGGTCGGTGACGGCCATGTGCAGTCCGTAGTCGATGCACGCTTTGCCGTCGCTCTTGGCTAGCCAGGTCTGCAGAGCCTCACCCATGGTGTGGCCGCGGGACTGCAGGGCAAAGTCGATGACGGTGGTGGTTCCGCCCACGGCGGCGGCGATGGTGCCGGTGCGGTAATCGTCTGCGGATACGGTACCGCCAAAGGGCATATCCAGATGGGTGTGCACGTCGACGCCACCGGGCATCACCAGCAGGCCGGTGGCATCGACCACGGTGTGGCCGGCGGCGGGAATGTTGGGCGCGACTTGCTGAATCGTCTCTCCGTCACAGAGGACGTCGGATTTATGCTGGCCGTCCGCGTTCACGACCGTTCCATTCTGGATCAGGGTGGCCATAGAAGCGTTTGTTTCTCCGAGCGAGCTATGCTTTTGCTTGCACAACTTCCGCGGTGCGTTCTGCCCAGGTCTGCGGTTGGAGCCCGTTGTCCACGCGCTCCATGGTGATGCAACCATCGACCGGGCAGACGAGCGAGCAGAGATTGCAACCGACACAGTGATGTTCGTCCACTCGCGGAATTCGCTCCAACGGGGTGACCGCATTGGTGAGGCCCGGACCGCCGGCATCCAGCTTGGGGATGGGCGTGGTAGAGATGCGGCGGGCCGCCTCAGCCTCGACCATGGCGGGTGTGCGGGTGGTATCGGGCGCCGGCGCAGTGCGATCGAGGTGGATGCATTGATGGGCGCCATCCCAGCAGGCGGTGTAGCAAAGCTGGCAGCCGATGCACAAGTCCTCGTGAATGCGGGCCACGATCTGGTAATTCAGGTTGAGCTGGTTCCAATCGGTAACCATGTGCATGGAGCGGCCGCGGAAGTCGTCGATGGTGGCGAAGCCTTTTTCCCCCATCCATGCCAGCAGGCCGTCCTGCATATCTTCGACGATGCGATAGCCGTAGTGCATGGCCGCGGTGCATACCTGCACCGTTCCACAACCGAGCAGGATGAATTCCGCAGCGTCTTGCCAACTGCCGATGCCGCCAATGCCGGAGACCGGCAACGCGCCCTGTGGGTCAGACAGGACTTCGTGCACCATGTTCAGCGCGATGGGCTTGACGGCCGGGCCGCAGTAGCCGCCGTGAGAGCTTTTGCCGTCAACGTTAGGGTTGGGCTGGAAGGTGTTGAGGTCAATGCCGGTGATGGAGTTGATGGTGTTGATGGCGGAAAGCGCATCGGCTCCTCCGCGCTTGGCGGCGCGCGCGGGCATGCGAATGTCGGAGATGTTGGGCGTAAGCTTGACGATCACCGGAGTGCGCGCCTTCTCCTTCACCCAGCCGGTGATCTGTTGACAGTACTCGGGGACCTGTCCTACTGCCGAGCCCATGCCGCGCTCGCTCATGCCGTGGGGACAACCGAAATTCAGTTCCAGGCCATCGGCTCCGGCGTCTTCGGCACGCTGCACAATGTCATGCCAGACATCGCGCTTGCTTTCCACCATCAGCGAAGCGATGACCACGCGCTGGGGGTAGCGGCGCTTGACTTCAGCCATCTCCTGCAGGTTGACCTCGATGGAGCGGTCGGAGATGAGCTCAATGTTGTTGAAGCCCATCATGCGCCGCCCCTCCCAGTCGATGGAGGAGTAGCGCGAGCTGACATTGGTGATGGGCTCGCCGATGGTCTTCCACACCGCGCCCCCCCAGCCTGCGTCGAAGGCGCGCATGATCTGTTCGCCGCAGTTGGTCGGCGGGGCGGAGGCGAGCCAGAAGGGATTGAGGCACGGGATGCCACAGAAGGTGGTTGCCAGCGTCGGTTTAAGCTCGGGCAAGTTTGGCCTCCAGCCACGCGGCAATGCCGATGCCGGCGCGTTTTCCGTCTGCTACCGCATCGACTACTTCGCGGCCGCCATTGGTGCAGTCGCCGCCGGAGAAGAACTTGGGGTGTGAGGTCTGGCCGGTGGCGCGGTCGATCACAATCCGCCCCCGCTCCAGTTGCAGCTTCTGTGCTCCGCAGGCTAGCGCTTCGAGCAGGCCGCCTTGTGTGCCTTGTCCGATGGCCAGGACGACAAGGTCCGCCGCCAGGGAAAACTCCGAGCCAGGTTCCGGGATGATCGACCCATCGGAAGTGGGCGCCAGTTTGATCAGCTCAAGCCCTTCGACGCCTTCGCTGCCGAGGATGCGCGTGGGCTGGGCATGCCACAGGAACTTCACTCCCTCCAGCCGGGCGTGCTCGTACTCGAAGGTAAAGGCCGACATCTGTTGCTCGCCGCGGCGATACACGATGTGCACGTCGGTGGCGCCTAGCCGGACGGAAGCAATGGCGGCGTCGATGGCCGTGTTTCCCGCTCCTACGACGACCACGCGCGGGGCCACTGCAGTGCGGTCTCCGGACTTGTAGCCGGCAATCAGATCAAGCGCGTTGGTCACGCCCGGCAACTGCTCACCGGCGACGCCAAGCCGGTGGATTGCGCCCAGCCCGATGCCCAGGAAGATGGCATCATGGGTGCGCTCGAGGTCCGCCAGCACTTGCACGTCGATCATGGTCTCGAAGTGAAACTCCACGCCGAGTTGGGAGAGCATTGCGATCTCGCGCAGGCTTTCGGCCAGGGGCAGCTTGTATTCAGCCACGCCGTAGGTGTTCAGCCCTCCGGGTAGCGGGCGAGCGTCGTAGAGGTTGGCGCGGATGCCGCGGCGGCGCAGCTCGGCGGCGCAGGCGAGCGAGGCCGGCCCGGCGCCAATGAGCGCTACTGCCAGGCCCGTGTCGGGCGCCGGCGTAAAGGGCAGGGGATCGCCGCTCGCGTGGAAGGAGTCCATGGCGAAGCGCTGCAGGCGAGCGATTTGGATCGGCTGCTTGTTAAAACGGTGCAGCACACAGGCGCCTTCGCACAAGACTTCCACCGGGCAGGCGCGGGCGCAACTGGCGCCCAGGATGTTGGCGTCGAGGATGGTGCGCGCGGACCCGGAGAGATTGCCGCTGGCGATTTTCTTGATGAAGCGGGGAACGTCGATGTGGGTGGGGCATGCGCTGGTGCAAGGCGCGTCGAAGCAGTAGAGGCACCGATTGGCTTCAGGCATCGCTGCTTGCCGGTCGAAGGGCGGATGCAGATCGCCGAAGCGCGCGGAGGTCTCCGGGCTGGCCTGCTGCAAAAAAGACGTTTGGCCACTCATCCGGCGGTACCCTCTTTCTGCGTCGCTACTCTCGTTCAGGCGTGGAAACCATCATTATGCACTATCCGAGGGCACGCGTTATCCGGCGGGCTGGTTTTCTTTACCGGCATCACCTCCGCGAAGCATGCAATACATTTTCTGAGCGTTGGTGTATCAGCGCGGCTACCTTTTCGGAGACCGGATGCACGATTTTGATTGTGGGCAGAGCGGCCATCACGGTTTGGGCAAGCTCGGGTACGCGCCGCTTGACAAGCGCCGGCGCGAGGCTCGTTTCCCTAGCCATTTGTTCGAAGTCTCTCGGAAGAACCTTCTCGGATGAGTACTCGCGGCCAATTTTCATGGCCATATCGCGGCTTAGCTCTGGATACAAAACTGTGCTCACGATGTCATAGAGTGGCGCAAGTCGGGTTTCCAGGTTTTTGGTACCAATCCCACGGTAGAGCAGCGAGAAATTCTTGCCGTGGGCATCGTTGTTCCCGACAAGATAGTTGAAAATTACCGCGTCGAGCAGCAGCGCAAGATCGATGACCGGAGCACTCGAAACATCGCGCAGCAGCGCGAAACATTGTTTTAGAGAAGGTCCGCCTTCTTTTTGATATTTGTGTTCGGATACGATGCCTTGCGCCTGACAGAAATCCTCCTGATGCAGCCGTTCGACCATGGGCTCGCCGCCCTTTCCCTGAAGGTGGTAGCGGTCGTAGCGCTCCACGAACAGATAATCCGTGCCGTCTGCGCTTCGTGCTTCGGCGGCGGCGGCCGGCAGCCCGATAGCCGAGGCGAGCTGCATGCACAGGGCTTCGTTGAACACGATGCCCTCGAAACGCTCCGCCGCCGGCTTGAGGATATGTGTGCTCGGCGCACCGCCAAGCGGGACGCAGACTTCGCCTGCTTCGACACGCAACGCGACCTTATCTTGCGCGCCGGCAAGGGATAACCGTATCCCCTCCTCGCCCGCCATAAGCGGCCGCTGCGGCAACTGCTTGAGGATCCCTGCAAGTTCGCCCTCAGAGAGTTTGCGATAGCTGTAATCGGTCTCCGGCAATGCGTGCCCGGTTGGTAGAAAAGTGATCGCGCCCGCGCATTCCCCACCGATCCGCTCGAGCATAGCGTAGTCGTTCCGCGCACTTATACCAAGATTGTGCGCGATGATTTCGCGATTGCTCTGCTCTGGCAGAATACCGGCGAAGAACCCGCGGCACTCATTGCGACTAAACTCTTCCGTTCGTAACGGGAGCGATTGCGAAATTGGCGTCGCGTCTGGCTTCACCAGCCAGCCCTCTGAATAAACGAAAGACATTTGTCCGCCGTTGTCCTGAACAAGATGGCCGACGAGATTGTTGTTAAGGTACACATCCAGTGTTCTGGCCATGGTCTACTCTTCTTTCGCCGTGGAGGGTGGTGTCAGCGTCATCTTGATCCCCAGGGTCTGCAGGACAGTCAGCGCTTTACCGATTTCGCAAGTCTCCTTGCCCTTCTCAAGATCGATGACGAACCGGAGGCCGGTTCCCGAAGTAAGGGCCAAGCTCTTCTGAGTGACACCGAAATTCTTTCGGGTTTCGCGGATGGTCTTCCCAAACTGCTCAGTCGTGTATTTCATGGCGATCTCTATAATGTTCCCGTACGGGAATTTTATATGCGTTCGGGAGCGGAAAACATGTAAATCTTCCCGTACGGGAATATTTTAATGGAACTGAAGCGAAATGGAATCAAATATTACCGTACGGGAACATTTGCATCATGCTTTTTGGCATTCTTGAGGACAACTCATCCAAACCCTCCGATTCCTCAAGAGCTCGGGCCCTGTCCAGATCTGGCTGGACGATCCTGCTTGGCCCGCCCAAAAGGGAAGGCCTGGTGGCCGGGAGAGAGTGTGAGCGCGTGCTATGCTTGCGCGCATGCGCCTGCGGTTCAGTGCAAGCTTGTTTCTCCTGGCTCTGCTCCTGACGGTTCTCCCGCTGCACGGGCGGGTGCTTCGGGTCGAGGTTGCTTCCCGCACCGATGTCCTCGACGGCAAGGTATTCGGGGATGCGGGAGCCTATGAGCGTATCACCGGACGCGTCTACTTCTTGCTCCCGGTGGCCAATCCGCACAATCTGCGCATCGTCGATCTCAGCAATGCTGTGAACCTCAAAAATGGAGAGGTCGAGTTCTCCTCGGACTTCGTTGCTGTCCGTCCTAAGGATCTTCATAAGGGCAATGGCTCGATGCTTCTGGAGGTTCCCAACCGGGGCAATGCGCGCATCCTCTCCCTGGTTGACGGCGGGGACCAGGATCTTGCCCACGACGCTGGAGACGCGTGGTTACTGCGCAACGGCTTCACCATCGTGAGTCTGGGGTGGCAATGGGACGCCGCAGGGCCACACGCTCTGCGATTCTTTGCGCCGGTCGCGAAGGAGAATGGAAAGACCATCACCGGTCTGCTGCGCGGCGATGTGATGCTCGCGGAGCCGCTCCCGGAGATCCCTCTAGGACACTTCACAGACCCGGGTATCGGCGGCAGCGAATACCCGGTTGCCTCACCGGATGATCCGCGCAATGTGCTCACCGTGCGTAGCTCGCGCGAGGCGCAGCGCTCCATCATTCCCCGCGCCGACTGGCAGTTTGCGCATACCGTCCAGGGCAAGCTCGTTTCCTCCGACCGGTACATCCACCTGAACGGCGGCTTCCAGCCAGGCAAGATTTACGAATACGTCTATGTGGTCGCCAACCCGGTCGTCGCGGGGGGTGGATTCGCGGCCATTCGCGACTTTGCTTCCTATGCCAAGCACGATCCCGAGGCCATCGCTCCGGCGGAGCGGGTCTACGGGGAAGGCATCTCGCAGAACGGGCGCTTTCTGCGCGACTTTCTCTATCAAGGCTTCAATGCGGATGAGGAGGGGAGGATGGCGCTCGACGGAGTCCTGGCCCACGTAGCGGGAGCAGGCCGGGGCAGCTTCAACTACCGCTTCGCCCAGCCATCGCGCGACGCGCGGCCCGCCTCCTCGGTCTTCTTTCCCACTGACATCTTTCCCTTCACCGATGAACCGGAGAGAGATCCGGTCACAGGCGTGACGGCAGGGTTGCTCGACCAGGCCGTCGCCGACAAAGTTGTGCCCAAGATCTTCTTCTCCAACACTTCCTATGAATATTGGGGACGGGTGGCGGCTCTGATTCACGTGAGCGCCGATGGCGAGCGGGATGCGTCCCTCTCCGGCAATGTCCGGATCTATCACTTCACCGGGCTGCAGCATTTTTCCGTTCCCTTCCCGCCGCAGAAGGGATCCGGGGGCGGCTTGGGGCAGGAACCGGAATCCCCGCTCCCCATCCGCTACTTCTGGCGCGCCATGATTGCCAACATGGACGCGTGGGTGCGCAGCGGCACTCCTCCGCCTGCCAGCAACTACCCCAAGATTGCAGACGGAAACCTGGTGACGCTGGATAAGTATGCGTTGCCCGCCATCCCTGGGGTCAACCGGCCGCATGAGGCGAACCAGGCCTATCGTCTCGATTTTGGGCCCAACTGGCAGCATGGAATTCTCAGCATCCAGCCACCTGAGGTCGGCCCGGCGTTCCCTGTGCTTGTGCCCCAGGTCGACGCCGACGGCAACGAACGCGACGGCGTGCGCCTGCCGGAGATCACGGTGCCGCTTGCGACCTACACGGGTTGGAATCTTCGTGATCCTTCGATAGGCGCGCCGGACCAACGAGTCAGCTTCGAGGCGTCTTATATTCCGTTCCCCAAGACGGCGGCGGAGCGGGAGAAGACGGGCGATCCGCGCAAGTCGATTGCTGAACGCTACACCAGCCGTGAGGACTATCTCTCGCGGTACAAAAATGCAGTGGACGAGCTGGTGCAGCAACGCTGGATTTTGGCCGAAGATCGCGCCGCCCTGCTCCATCGCGGGGAGCTGGAATGGACCGTAAGCACGAAGTGAGAGTCATGATGGCCAGGACTGATTTCAAATCCGTGGATGAGTACATCGCTGCGCAGCCGGACGCAGTGCAAGCCGTCCTCGGGCTGGTGCGCAGCGCCATCCGCAAGGCGATGCCGGAAGCCGAGGAGGTGATTTCATACAAGATCCCAACCTACAAGCTCAATGACCGGGCAGTGCTCTATTTTGCGGGCTGGAAACAGCACTACTCACTCTACCCAGCCAGCGTTCCGCTGTTCGCAGCGTTCGAGGACGAGTTAGCGTCGTACAAGGTCGACAAGGGCACGATCCGTTTTCCACTTGCCCAGCCTGTCCCCGTGAAATTGATCGAGCGCATCGCGAAGTTCCGCGCGCAGGAAGCCGCCATTCGCGCGAAGACTAAGCCGGCCGCGCCAAGGAAACGCTAGACCGGCAAGATCGGCTTTTCTTGACTGAACTCCTATACTTGTTTACTCTAGGCCTGTAGCGAAAAGGCCTATGACAAAATCCACGCCTCGCGATTTGTTTCCTGGCGCACTCGAAATGATGATCCTCGAGTCGCTTCGCCGCCAGCCTGCCCATGGCTATGCGCTGGTCCAACACATCCAGCAGCGCTCCAATAACCTCCTCCAGGTGGAGGAAGGCTCTCTCTATCCGGCGCTCCAGCGGCTGCTCAAGGCAGACCTGGTGAAGGCCAAGTGGGGCGTTTCCTCCACCAATCGCCGGGTCAGAACCTACCAGATCACTGCTGCCGGGTTGCGGCATTTGGAGCAGGAGATTTCAAGCTTCGAACGCATGTTCGAAGGAGTGACCTTAGTCCTCAGTCCGGAAAAATCCACGGCGAGTTAGGAGGAATTTCTCATGAGCTGGCTACCTGGCATCTTCCGTCGCAATAAACTTTACGGCGATCTCGCCGAGGAAATGCGCCTTCACCTGGAAGAACGGACACAGCAGTTCATGGGCGAAGGCATGAGCCGGAAAGAGGCGGAACAAGCTGCCCGCCGCGCTTTCGGAAATGCCCCGCTGCTGGAAGAGCGCAGCCGTGAGGTATGGCAGTTGCCCCTGGTGGAATCGCTCGGGACGGACTTGAAGCTGGTATTCCGGCGGCTGCGCAAATCGCCCGGCTTCGCCGCCACCGTCATCCTGACCCTGGCGATCGGAATCGGGGCCAACGCGGCGGTCTTCAGCGTGCTCAACAGCGTGCTGTTCAAGCCGCTGCCCTATCCGGACGCAGAGCAATTGGTAGCCGTCCGGCTGATTGCTCCCGGCGCGGCGGGGCTGGCGGACTTCTCCAGTGGCCTCCGCCTCTCGCCCTCCATGTATTTCACCTTCGCCGAGCAGAACCGGACGTTTCAATCGCTGGGCGTGTGGAGCACCGGCACAGCCAACGTCACCGGCGTCGACCAGCCGCATGAAGTGCACACGGCCTTGATCACCGACGGCGTGCTGCAAACGCTTAGTGTGCCGCCTTTGCTTGGCCGTTGGCTGCTGCCGGCTGACCAGAATCCACATGGACCGAAAGCTGTCATGCTCAGCTACGGCTATTGGCAGCGCCGCTTCGGTGGAGACCGGTCCGTGATTGGACGCAGCATTGACGTCGATTCGCAGCCGCGCACCATCGTCGGCGTGATGCCGAAGGGATTCGAGTTGGTGAATGCCGATTTCGACGTCATTGCGCCGCTTGCCTTAGACCGCAACCAGCAACACCTGGCTGGTTTCGGTCTCCAGGGAATCGCCCGGCTCAAACCGGGAGTCCCGATCGCGCAAGCGAATGCGGACGTGAAGCGGATGCTGCCTATCTGGGAGGACTCCTGGCCGTCGGGCATCGCTCATTTCCCTTCTCACTTTTACGAGAACGTTTGGAAAATCGCGCCCGCTATTCGCCCGCTCAAGCAGGAAGTCATTGGCAGTGTTGGCAATGTGCTGTGGGTGGTGATGGGTACGATTGGCGTGGTTATGCTGATTGCTTGCACCAATGTGGCGAACCTGTCGCTGGTGCGAGCGGATGGCCGGCAGCCGGAGCTTGCCGTCCGGGCTGCGCTTGGCGCTGGGCGAGGAAGAATCGCCTGGGAGCTGATGCTGGAAAGTGTGGTCCTCGGCCTCACAGGCGGTGTTCTCGGAATCGGGATCGCTTATGAGGGGCTGCGGCTCCTGGTGGCCATCGGTCCGGCTAATCTTCCACGCCTGGGCGAAATCTCCCTTGATGGCCGATCGCTCTGGTTCACTCTAGCGCTTTCAGTGCTGTCCGGCCTGTTATTCGGATCGATCCCGGTTCTGAGATATGCGGGGCGACGCATGCCCACAGCTTTTCGGGGCGCGGGAAGAACTGCAAGCGTCAGCCGGGAACGGCAACGCTCTCGCGATCTGCTGGTGGTGGCCCAGGTGGCGATGGCTATGGTCCTGCTGGTGAGTGCCATGCTGATGATACGCACCTTCCAGGCGCTACGGACTGTCGACCCCGGGTTCGCGGACGCGGAACATCTGCAGACCATGCGCATCTCTATTCCAACTTCCCTCATAGCGGACCCGCAACTGGTTACCCGTACGCAAAACAACATTGTTGACAAGTTGGCAGCGATTCCGGGCGTGACTTCGGTGGGGTTCGCCGACGCAATGCCGATGGAGAGAATCGAATCCAACTGGGACGTGATTCAGATTGAGGGGAAGAATCTGGCTGGGGACACGCCCCTGCGACTGTTCAGATATGTCGCGCCCGGTTTTTTTCATACGATTGGGACAAGAATCGTTGCCGGCCGCGAGCTCACCTGGACAGACGTTTATGGACGAAGGCCGGTAGCGATCGTCTCCGAGAATCTTGCCCGCGAATCATGGGGCTCACCGTCGGCTGCGATTGGCAAGCGATTGCGCGACCTTCCGTCCACGCCGTGGCGTGAAGTGGTCGGTGTAGTCGAGGACGTTCGTGAGAACGGCGTCCAGGAGAAGGCGCCCCCTATCGTGTACTGGCCTTCCATGTCTGAGGGTATCTATGGGCCCCACACATTCGACGCCAGACGCGCGGTGACATTCGTTGTCCGGAGCGATCGCGCCGGCACTGAGGCTTTCCTCAGCGAGATCCGGCAAGCCGTGTGGTCGGTGAATCCGAGCCTGCCTCTGGCGTCGGTCGAGACCATGCAGGAAATTTACAGCCAATCGCTGGCACGCACTTCATTCACGCTGGTCATGCTGGGCATCGCCGGCTCCATGGCGCTGGTGCTGGGGATCATCGGCATCTATGGAGTGATCTCTTATGCGGTGTCCCAACGCACGCGGGAGATCGGAATCCGGTTGGCGCTGGGCGAGCAAAGAGGCCGCCTCAGGTGGATGTTCGTCCGCTCCGCATTGCTGCTGACGGGAGTGGGCCTGGCCTTCGGTCTGACCGCGGCGGCCGGGTTGATGGGGCTTATGAAATCGCTGTTGTTTGGGGTTAGTCCGCTGGATCCTGTTACCTACCTCTCGGTACTGATGGTTTTGGTCGCGTCCGCGGCGCTCGCCAGTTATCTGCCGGCTCGCCGTGCGGCGGCGGTGAATCCTGTGGAAGCCCTAAGAGCTGAGTGAGTTGTTACTGCGCGTGCGAAAAGGTGGCCTTCTCAATGTGAGTGCAGAAGGTTTTGAATATCGCTGTTGATACGCGTTAGGGACGCACCCTGATATCGTGCCCGGATCTTCCCCTCACGGTCGATGAGGAAAGTAACCGGTAGTCCCAGGACGCCGCCATAGGCTTCCCCAAGATACTCGTCTCCCATCAGCACGGGATAGTTAAGCTTCAGCCTGGATACGGTTGCGATCACCTCCGGGGCCGCGTCATCCATCGATATGCCGATCACCTGAAAATTCCCCGAGCCGTACTGCTTTTGCCATTCCGCAAACGTGGGCATCTCCGTAAGGCATGGTGCGCACCACGTCGCCCAGAAGTTGAGGAGGACTACTTTGCCCCGGTATGAGCTAAGTACAATTTTCCGATGGCTCAGATCGGCCCGGGAAAAATTCGGGGCTGAGTGACCGATACCAGCACCGTGGATTGCTGTTTGTGCCGCAAGAGGCAGGTGTCCGATCGGCGCCATAAAGAACGAGAGCAGAAGTGACAGGATGAGGCGCGATCCAACTGTCCTCGATCGAGCCGCCCTTTCCATCGCTATCGGCCTTTGCTAACCGGGTAACCCTTGTCGACCCAGTCAGTCCCGAAATTATCAGCGATGTAGAGAGCCCTTACATTTGTAAAGCCGAGCGCCCGCAACTGTTGGTAAGCGGGCCGGATATTCGGGCAACGGCCCCAGGGGCAGCAGCCACAATAAATGACGATCAGGCTATCCTTGTCGAGGCCGGTGACGCGCTCGCGCAATGCTTCGATACCCGCACTCGTGCCTGCCGGCCCAGCGTACTCTGATCCGGGTATATGCGCTTCCGCGTAGAGAACATGCGAGCCGGTCTGCAGGACCAATGGCTTTGCCGGACTGTGCAACATCTGCATCAGTTCTGCCGGCTGCAGCAGGGCCTGTGGCGGAATGGTAGTATCCGTTTGACCTGGCGGCTGGGTGGCGGCCTGTTGCGCCTGGATACTCATGCCGCAGGTGGTGCAAATCGCAAGCAAACTTGCGGCGAAGCTGATTCGGAGATTGCGGAATTTCAAGGGAAGCTCCCTTCCAGTGCAGATTTGAGAGACTTTTACCCCAGTCTCTTTTCAGTTAGCTATCAGCCACTGCATCGTCTTGCGCGCCAAGCGGTCGTAGGCTTGGACGGCCAGTTCGAGATGTTCGATGCGCGTGTTCTCCGCGGGATTGTGGCTCAGACCGGCCAGCGATTGGGTGAACATCATCACCGCCGGGATGCCCGCCCGCGCCACTTCGGCAGCATCGTGCAGCGGGCCCGACGGCAGCTTGTGGGAACTACCGGCGGTCTCCTGAATGGACTGCTCGCACAGTGCAATCAATTGCGAATGGAACGGGATGGGCTCGATGCTCCAGATGCGCGACCACTCTACCGTGCAACCCTCTTCGGCGGCGAAGCGCTCGCTCGCAGCCCGGGCCTCGGCCAGCATCGACGCCAGCACGCCTGCATCGAGATCACGCATGTCGAGGGTGGCTTCGCAGCGGCCGACCACGGCGGTTACGATGCCGGGGAAGGTCTTCACGCTGCCCATGGTGGCCACCGCGTCAGGATGCTTGCGGGCGATGGGCCGGATCTCCAGCGCGAGCTTAGCCGCGGCGGCGAGCGCATCGCGGCGCACTGCCATTGGGGTCGATCCGGAGTGCGCCTCCTGTCCATGAAAGGTGATGGCGTGGCGTTCGACGCCTTTGGTTCCCAGGACCACGCCCAGCGGCAGCTTCATGCCTTCGAGCACCGGCCCCTGTTCGATATGGAGTTCCAGATAGGCGCCTGCTTTGCCTCGTTCAGCGCCGGCATCGCCGATGCGTTCGATATCGACCTGGCATTGCCGCAGCGCATCCTCCAGGCGGACTCCGTCCCGGTCCGTACGGCCGCGATCGGCCTGAATGCTGTGCGTGCCGGCAAATGCGGAGGACCCGAAGAGGCTGCGGCCGAAGCGCGCGCCCTCTTCATCTGCCCAGTCCACCAGGCGAATGGTGATGGGCGGCTTGCCGTGGAAGTCCTCGGCCAGAGCGCGCAGCACTTCAAATGCGGTGAGGACGCCGAGGGAGCCATCCAGCCAGCCGCCGTTGGGTACGGAGTCAAGATGGCTGCCCAGGATGAGAGTTTTCTCTGACTCACCGGGCAGCGTGGTCCACGAATTGCCGGCCGCGTCGAGATGATGCTCCACGGGTAATTTCGCCAGCTTGTCTTGAAACCAGGCGCGCGCCTTGAGCCAGGTGGGGGTCCAGGCAATTCGTTGCGCTCCGTGGTCGTCCGCAGTCAGCGCGCGAAGCTCTTGCAGATCGGAAATGGTTCTGCGTGGGTCTACTGGCATGCCGCTCCCTCTTTGCTTTCATTCTTGTAGACGACGCCGCCCTTCATCACGAAGTTCACATGCTGCAGCACGCGCACATCCTGGAGCGGGTTTTCTTTCACCGCAATGATGTCGGCCCAATGGCCGGGCTCGATGCTGCCTGTCTTCGCGCTCCAGCCCATCAGGTCGGCGGCGTTCACGGTCGCGGTTTGCAGGGCTGCAAGGGGCGTCATGCCCATCTGGTTCACATATACATCGAGTTCATGGGCGTTCAGCCCGTGGGGATAGACCGCGGCATCGGTGCCCAATGCGATCTTTACCCCGGAGTCGATGGCGTGCTTTATGTTCTTCTTAGCCACCACGATGGTATCCAACATCTTCTGATGGTAGATCGGCGGCAGGTTGCCTTTTTCGATCATCCAGTCTTCCAGGTAGAGAGTAGGCACCAGGTAGGTCCCGTTCTTCTTCATCGCGGCGATGGATGCATCATCGATATAGCTGCCATGTTCGATCGAGTCGACGCCGGCTTCGGTTGCCCAGAGAATTCCCTGGGACCCGTGGGCGTGGGCGGCCACCTTGCGTCCCAGGCGGTGGGCGTCGGCGACGATGGCGCGCATCTCTTCGAGGGTGTATTGCGAGGCCTGAGGATCGTCCCCTTTCGACAAGACGCCTCCGGTGGCGCAGATCTTGATCAGGTCGACGCCGTATTTGATATTCTGCCGCACCTTCTGCTGCACGGCGGCAATGCCGTCGGCGACGCCGTCTCCGGTCACGTGATATTTGACCGGCAAGAGATTCTCATCGCAGTGTCCGCCGGTGATGCCAAGCGGCGGTCCGCTCACTTGCATGTGAGGTCCGGGCACCAAACCCTGGTTGATGGCATCCCGCAGATCGACGTCGGTGTACCCGCCGGCGCCTACATTGCGGATGGTCGTGAACCCGGCCAGCAAGGTCGTGCGGGCATTGGCTACGCCCTGGATGGCCTCTTTTGCGTCCGTCTGCGTCAACTCAAAGTAGGGGTCGAAATTGGGCACTCCGGTGATGTGGGTGTGCACGTCGATCAGACCGGGCATAACAGTCATATCGCCTAGGTCAATCACCTTGTCTCCCGGTTGAGCTTTAATCGAGGAACTGGCCGCCACCGACGAGATGGAGTCGCCGGTGACTACGATGGTCTGGGCGTCGAGCATTTTGCCGGTTTTTACGTCGAGCAGATGTCCCGCCCGGACGAGGGTACGTGGAGCGCTGGCCGCCCCTTGGGCAAACACTATTGAAGAGCTGAGCGCAAGGCAGAGCGCTGTTGCCAGTTTTCGTCGCGAGAACATGTGTTTCTCCTGCCGATAAGTGACAGAAGTCTAGCAGACGAGCTAGTGGGTCTCTCGTTCCCAAGCAAAGGCCGGGTGCCCCATATCTCGCTGGTTTTTCGCGAGATATGGGATACCACCGATGTTGACCGCTAAGTGCATCGGGTGAATCGAGAGTCAGGGGGAAAGACCAGTGGTATCCCATATCTCGCGAAAAACCAGCGAGATATGGGGCACCCGGCCTTTGCTTGGAAATGAGAGGCAGGCCCCCGCGCGGACTCTGCAGCCCGGCGATGCTAAAGCAGACTGCGCAGTATGCGGCGCACGAACTCCGTCGTCGCTCCATAGACAATGTGGGCCGCAAAAGGCGTTGCCAGGGCCGACGCGGGCTGATCGGTGGGTGAAGGCGCGAGGTTCAGCGCGGGCACGGCGAACAAGTCTGCGCTGCTGAAGAGGACGCCGCCAAAGCTGGTGCCAAAACCAGAGGTAACGGTACTGGAATACTCGGCCAAACCGCCGTAAAGTCCACCCGTCAGCGCACCAAAGGCATAGTGCACGATGGGGCCACCTTTTTCCTCCGCTGCCCGCGATAGATGATTGCCGGTGGTGGTATGGGCGATGGCGTCGGCGGCCTTCATGGTTGCGTCTTCTTTGGGCTCGGAGCTGTGTGCCTGCTGCTCCCGGTTCTCTTCATCGCTTTGCACCGCGTGCTGCAGCTTTTGGCCTGGTCCCGCCATGAACTCGTTCATTACCCAGGCTGCGACCAGCCCGCCGGCCATCCCTGCAAGAACCCCACGCACCACACTCTTCCGCTTCCCCATCTGAATTGCCCCTTTTCTTTGCTCTCGTTGTTGATAGATGCAACTGGAAGCAGGCGTGAATTCCGCGCCGCTATGCAAATGTATGGATGGCTGTTTATGTCACCATAAGTCAGAGGCATTTATGCAAGCATCCCTCAGCATCGAGGAACTGAACCAGCGCTTCGCCATTGCCGGGGCAGCGCAGATCGCCGCCGGCAACGGCGGACTGGCGCGGGTAAACGTGAACATCCCCACTGCAACTGCGGAGATTTATCTGCACGGTGCGCAGCTCACCTCCTGGCGGCCTGCGGGCGGCGAAGAGGTAATCTTCCTGAGCGGGCAATCCCAGTGGGAGCCGGGACGCGCGATCCGCGGGGGTATCCCCGTCTGCTTTCCCTGGTTTCGCAATAAGGCGGATGACCCCAAAGCGCCCTCGCACGGATTCGTGCGTACCAAGGCCTGGCAACTCGACTCCGTCACCCGCAACGGCGACGCGGTAACCGTAAGCCTGTCGACCGCGAGCGATGAGGCGACGCGAGCCTGGTGGCCGCACGACTTCCGGCTCGTGCACCGGCTGACCGTTGGCGCAGCGCTGGTCCAGGAACTGACCATGAGCAACACCGGCAACGCGCCCCTGCGCTTCGAAGAGGCTTTGCACACCTACTACCGCGTGGGCGGGGCCGAGTCCGTCCGCATCCAGGGACTTGGCGGAGTGTCCTACCTCGATAACACTGATGGCAACCGCGAGAAGCAGCAGGAGGGCGACATTGCGTTCACCGCGCCCACCGATCGCGCCTACGTAGACACCACGCATGCGGTGGAGATTCTCGACCCCATCCTGCGCCGGCGCATCCGGCTGGAAAAGCAAAACTCGCGCACCACCGTAGTCTGGAATCCGTGGATCGAGGGCGCGCACGCGTTGCCAGACCTGGCAGACGACGAATGGCGAGCGATGGCCTGCGTTGAGGCCAGTAACATTCGCGCCCTTGCTGTCGACCTTGCGCCTGGGGAGCGGCACACCATGAAGACCACCATCCGGGTCATTGCCGCGCCGGGTGATAGCGTCTAAAGGCTGCGCTGGTTATTGATAGGCCGCCGCAAAGGCATCGGCTTGCTGGTTCATCTCGTTCGGCGTGACCGGGTGCGGGTACAGCAGTACACGGTAGCGAAAAGTCACCGTCTTGCCTTTGTCGAGGGTGTAGTTGAGAGCCGGCTTGCTGGGGTCGAAAATCTTTTGCCCCAGCGGGTTCGCGGCGAACAATCCATAGCCGCGGGCATGCCAGTAGGTGGGATATCCGGGGTTGCCAGGATGATCCAGAATCGCAATGGCGATGGTTTTTTTCTCGGTTGAGCCGGTCAGAGTGCACCACCGCCCGCGCGTCCCCCAGGCCTGATCTCCGCGCTTTCCTTCGCTGGTGAGATAGACACCGCTGGCGCCTGGAGAACCGGCATTGTCCACTTGGGTAGGGTTTCCCCTTGCGTCGTTAAAGACGCCACCCTTTTCCGTTGGCGATTCGAGCCAACTGGCCACGCGGATACCCAACAGGCCCTCTTTGTCATCGTGGAAGACCAGGTGATCGAGTGCCTTCAAAGTTGTGATCTGGTCGATGACGCGGGCATCTCCCCGGGTGGAAAAGACGTAGCGCGTGGTGTCATCCAGAAGATCCTCACCGGAACCCGCGGTCCACACCGATTCGACGACCAACTCTCCTCTATCTCGCCCACTGGTGGCGGAGAGGATCTTCTTTTGCTCGATCGAGCCCATCTTGCTGCGGTTCTCCGGCTCAATGGCATCGGAGTTGTTCCAGAAATCAAATCCGTTGATGTCGCCATAGTTGAACCACATGCCCGCTTGGTGAGGATGGTCGACCCGCTCACCCGCGCGAGGCGCGAGAGGATAACCACGCGTCACCACAGTCCCGCCGGGAGCGATGAGCGGATAGAGGACAGGTTTCTTGAGTGAGGTGGGCCATAGATAGGAAGTGAATGGTTGGCCATCGATGGTGATGTCGACGCGGCGCTGCGCCTCATCCACGGCCACCTGAAACCCTTTATCCGGTTGCCTTGCTAAAGCGCTTTCGCCCAACCCGCAAGCTATCAACAAAGAGCAGAGGGCGAGCCTAAGCCACATATGGCTTGCCTCCGAGGCATACCTCTTCTGTCGCTGCCCCGCCCATCTTCAGGAATTCTCTGCGGCTATTATCGTCCGTCGCCACCATCATTCTTCCCCCTGCTCGCCCTCGAGCACACCACTTTAGAAAAGCAATTTCAAGGAAAACTGCATGATGCGCGGAGTATTGGCAGACGTGAGTTGGCCAAAAGCGCTATCGGTCAAGCCGAAATCGGGCTGGTTGAAGTTTACGTTGTTCAGAGCGTTGTAGAATTCGGCGCGAAACTGTAGCGAGAGTCCTTTTTCCAGGTCGGTCGTTTTCAAGATCGCCGCGTCGGTATCGAAATACCTCGGTCCGCGGAGGAAGTTCTTTCCCGAGTTGCCAAAGGTCCCGATGGCGTTGGACTGGAATGCAGCGGTATTGAACCACGCACTGACCAGGGCGGCGTGGGACCGCCCATGACTCAGGACGGGATTGACGCCGGTCAGGTCTGCACGATCCTCCCCGATGGCACTGAAGGAATTGTCGGATTCGCTAAAGACGGTGAAAGGGAAACCACTGAGCCAGGTACCGATGCCGGTCACCTGCCATCCGTTTATCACGTTGCCGGCGAACCCGTTCACCGGGATACGGGGCAAGAGATAACTTCCGGAAATCTTGAACGCGTTGGTGAGGTCGCCATCGTCGGGGCCATAGTCGAAGTAGCGGCCACAAGTGCAGGTATTGGTCCCGGCGGACGCGTCGAAGGGGCCGAAGTCGTCCAGCATCCTGGAATAGGTGTAGTTCGCCAGGAAAGAGAGGCCCTTGGAGAATCTCTTCTCCAGGGTGATTTGCGCCGCGTTGTAATTGCTGTTGATCTCTGAGTCATACAAGTTGATCTGACCCAGGTTGGGATAGACCCGCCGTTGCTGGGTGTTCGCTTCTGTGGACTCTCCCGGGATATAGATGGCCGGGTTTACCTGCAGTTCGCCGGACTCCTGGTCGCCCGTCCCGCTCAGATGGGTGCCGGCACTTCCCATGTAACCGACGCGCAGGAGCATGTTTTGACCAAGGCTCCTCTCTACCGTCAGATTCCAGGTCAAGGTCGTCGCCAGGTGAAAATGCTGCGCGAAGACCGGCTCGAGCGCGGGGTCCTGGGGGAAGGAGGCGGTCGGGCCGGGATTCGAAGGACCGAACTCCGCCGGAAACGGATTCGCTACGCCGGCGCTCTGATAGGGCTGGGTGAAGTTGACGTCGGTCAACGAAACAATGGGGGCGAAGGGAGGAATACCCACCACTTGCTGGTACACCAGGGTATTCGGAGTCTGGTAGTAATAACCGGCTCCGCCCCGGACGCTGGTCTTTCCGTCCGCGGTCGCCTGGTAGGCGAAGCCAAGGCGGGGTCCGAAATTCCAGGGACTATTGAACATAGCGCCCTTGGGACAACCGGCGTCATGATTGTTACCGCCAAAGATCAGCCCTTGTGGCGAATTGGGAAAACGGGTCGATTGAGCTCCGGGTTCGAAGCAGCCAACGCGTCCCAGGCTGTCGGTGTAGGGAAACCATGGATCCCAGCGCAGGCCGGCGCTCAGGGTAAGCCGGGGATTGATTCTAAAGTCATCTTGCACGAAGAGAGTCCAGTTGATCCCGGTTAGATTGAGGAACAGGCCGCCGGCCTGGGTGAGATTTGACACTGCGCCCAGCAGGAAATCTGCCGTGTTGTCTCCGGAAAGGCTATTGGAAAAGCTGAAAATGCCATCCTGCTCGTATTGGTTGTATACCGGCGTCGTCACGCGCAAAAATTCACCGCCGAACTCAACCGAGTTCTTACCATCGACGAAAGTCGCAATCTCGCGCAGAGACTCATCCCCGCGGTTGAATTGCCCGTAGTGGCTTCCGCCAATGTTCACGCCCCCGGAAACTCTGATATCCATACCCGGGCCCTTACCACCGGGCAGGCTGGCCGGTTGGGCGATGTCTGAGCCGGCGTCCGCCATATTGAACGGTATGTTGGAGAGCGATGCACCGTCCTGGTGGGTAACGCCAAAATAACTGCTGAGTAGAAAGCGAGGCGAGATGGTATAGATGTCCACCACGCTTACGTTCTTCAAGGCAACTGTCTGCGCTGGATTGGCATTGATCTCGAGGATATTCGAGGAAGGAGGCATGAAGATCGGCACATCGTATCTGTTCCAGAAGAAGTGGCCGCTCAGATGGTGATTCCCGGCGTTAAAGTCACTCTTGATCAGGTACTCATCGGTATTTTGCACCACGCCGGCGGCATTGAACGTCAACTGGCGCCCAGGGCCGTTGGGCAATGGAATGTGATTGAGAAGATAGAGAGCGACCGGACTGAGCTGGGATTGCGGTATCTGGTTGTTGACATAGGGCACGCCGGTATTGGGGTTCACCAGTTGTGTCGCCGGCAGAAGGTCAGAGAAATCCCCGGTTCGTTCCGCTGCGGTGGGGACGAACTGGATCTCGCCGTTGGAGGCGGTGTTGGTTCGAGTGCCTTGATAGGACCCGAAATAGAACAGCCTGCGCTTAAGTATGGGGCCGCCGATACTTCCGCCGAATTGATTCTGCTTGAGGGGGTCGGGCGAGGTGGCGAAATAGTTTCGCGCGTCCAGGTCGTAATTCCTGATGAACTCGAAGGCGCTGCCATGAATCCTGTCGGTTCCCGACTTGGTGACGACGTTCACGACTCCGCCGGCCGCATTCCCGTAGACGGCGCTCATGTTGTTGGTGGAGACGTTAAATTCCTGCACCGCATCCGGATTGGGAAAAGGCAGGTTGGCGTTGATGTAGGTATCGTTGAAGTCGACGCCGTCCAGCAGGTAAGAGAGGCCGTTGGCGCCGCCACCATTGACCTTGGCATATTGCTCGGTGGGGAAGGTTCCACCCTCGCATCCCCCGGCGCAGTTTTGCCCGGTCACATTGAGCGCACCGGGGATAAGAAAGACAAGCTGTTGCACTGCGCGCCCGTTGAGGGGGAGATTCACCACGCTCTGCTGGTTGATCATTTGGCCAACAGCGGCTGATTCCGTGGTCACCAGGGAAGCATTCGCATTCACGTTCACCTGCTGGGAAACGGCGCCCACCTTCAGTTGCACGTTATTGGTCGCGTATTGGCCCACGGTGAGGATGATGCCCTTCTGAACATAGGGGGCGAACCCCACGCTATCAACTGTCAATTGATAGTTTCCGACGGGCAGGCTTGAAAACAGATACTCGCCGGCGCTTCCCGTCTTTAGCGCCTGCTTGTATCCGGTTTGAACCTCCTCAACCGTAACCGTCGCGCCTGCTGCCGCCGCGCCGGAGGAGTCGGTCACGATGCCGCCAAGCCGCGCGGTGGTGAACTGCGCTCTCGCGGGCGCATGGCACAGCATCATGGAAAGCAAACAGAAGAATGCAGAGAGGCAAGTTACACGAAGTGATTTCATGCCAAACTCCTTTTCGCAGTTAACTCGTGGAGGATCCCCAGCGAGCCTATGGCTCAGGTAATCGAATGTAAGCGTGCTTTACCCGGATGCGAATGCTTCAAACTACGAGAAGCTATGGCCGAACATCATTGGTGCTATGGAGGGACAAACGTCTGCGCCATTCAAAACTAAATCTATGGCTGGCTGCTGTCTAATCGCTTATGTTGCCTTGACGGTTGCGTGTAGTCAACAGTTTTTTAGAGTGGACCTGCCTTTAGTCGTTGCGGCGTTTTTTCATCGGAATGCAATAGAAAAGGGGTTAGCGGAGTGTACCCCCGAACTTAAGATCGGTTGGCCCTATACGGGCCCGCAGCCCGATTGCGCTGTCGCAGTGAGCTATATTTTCATAGCGCTTGATTCCTGAAAGTGGGGTTTCGATGTCCGTACTCTCTTCTCGTTTTAAATTTGCTGCCGCTCCGGATAGCTGGGGCGTTTTGGATTATCCCGGTCCGTCGTGGGAGCAGAGCTTCCAGACGATGTTGGATGAGATGGTGCTGGCGGGCTATACGGGCACTGAGTTGGGACCTTACGGCTTTCTGCCAACCGACCCGGAGATACTCAAAAGAGAGCTGTCCCAGCGCAAATTGACGTTGCTGGGGTCGTTTGTGCCGGTGACCTTGAGCGATCCAGCCCCGACCGAGGTAGTGGTGGATCAGATTCGCAAGGTAGGCGTGCTGCTCGCTGCTTTGAGTGCGCCATTCCTGGTTCTGGCCGACGCGCAGTCTGAGGAACGGGACCGGATCGCAGGGCGGGTTCCCAAAGACAATAGCAAGGGCTGGAGCTCACAGCAGTGGAAGCAGGTGGCCAGGGTGGTCGCGCAAGCGGCAGACGTAACGGACGAGTTTGGTCTGGACCTGGTCTTCCATCCACACATCTCGACCTATGTGGAGACGCCGGAAGAGACAGAGCGATTCTTTGACGTCACCTCGGCGTCGAAGATCGGACTCTGCCTGGATACTGGACATTGCGCCTATGCCGGCGGGGATCCCGTTGCGGAAGCAGAGAAGTATCGGGAGATCCTGAGGTTTGTTCACATCAAGGACGTGGACGAGAGTGTGCTGGCGGAGGTTCGCCGTCAGGAAATGAACTTCGAGCAGGCCATCGAGGCTCATGCGTTCACGATCATCGGCCAGGGGTCGATTGATTTCCCGGAATTCTTTCGGGTTCTGGCCAGGAACAACTATTCAGGATGGATGGTTGTGGAACAGGACGTTAAGTTTGGCGCGACGGTCATACCGCCGGTGGAGAGTGTCGCAGCGAGTCTGCGATACCTGGAGCAAGCCGCCGCTGCCTACAATGGATCCAGGTAGCTGTTATGATCCTCGATCAATCCGATGGCCAGCGGGAGATGGAAGCGCGATGAGAAACATTCTGATACTTGCAGCCCTGATCACCTCTTGCCTGTTGCATGCCCCGGCCCAGGCAACGCGTAGCGCAATCGATCCGCTGCTCAAGCAGCCACTGCAGAGCCAGGTGCTGGTCGGCGAAGAGTTGCGGCAATTTATGCTGAAGCGCGTACCCGAGCTGCCCAAGGTCAGCAGTCCGGAGGAGTGGCAAAAGGAGGCGGAGCGGCTGCGGGAGCACGAGTTCTCGGTGATCTACCATGGCTGGCCGCGGGAATGGGTGGAAGCGAAGCCGCAATTCGAAAAGGTGGCAGAGATCACGCGGCCGGGTTATCGCATCGTAAAGCTTCGTTATGAAATTGTCCCCGGGTTTACTTCGACTGCGCTGCTGTATGAACCCGAGCATATGACAGGGAAGATGCCCGCGATTCTGGATGTCAACGGCCATGGCGCCGGGGGAAAGGCCGTGGAACACAAGCAGAAGCGGTGCATCAACCAGGCGCGCCGCGGCATCCTGGCGCTCAGCCTGGAGTGGATCGATATGGGCGAGTTAACCAATCCAGACAATGAACACAACCAGATCGGGCTGCTCGACCTGGCCGGGGCGAACGGAGTCGGCTTGTTTTACCTGGCGATGCGCCGCGGTCTCGACTACCTGTATGACGACCCGCAAGTGGACAGAACGCGCATCGGCATGACTGGCCTGTCGGGCGGCGGGTGGCAGACGATGTTGCTGAGCACTCTGGATACCCGGATCGGTCCCGCCCTACCGGTGGCGGGCTTTAGTTCGCTGACCACGGCCATCGAACACCCGGATTATGCGGGCGATGCGGAGCAGAATGGCGCGGACATGCGCTCCGTCGCCGACTACGCGCAGTTGATGGCGTTGCGTGCGCCACGGCCCACTCTGCTGATATACAACGCCATGGATGACTGCTGCTTTCGCGCTGATGTGGTCAAACAGGGCGTTTACACAGATATAAAACCTTTCTTTCGCTTGATGGGCAGCCCGGGAAATCTGCAGTGGTACGAGAATGAGAACCCCGGGACACACAACTATCAGATTGATAGCCGGGAGCAGTCCTATCGCTTCTTTGACCACGCCTTTCAGTTGCAGGCCAGCGACAAGGAGGATGCGGATACAGATACCGAGGTGCAGACGGCCGCGGAACTTGCGGTCGGCATACCGGCAAATAATCTGACGGTCGTCGGTCTGGCGCGTCAGTTCGCCCAGTCGATCCATCACGATGCTCCGGCGCAGGCAGATGCTGCATGGGTGGAGAAGCAGCGGCAACAACTGCGCGAGGTAGTGCGATTTGCTCCAGTCACGGTTACCCATGCGTGGCCGGTGACTGAGACGCACGAAAGAGGCCTGGAGAGCCGCGGGTACCGGTTTGAATTCAGCGACGGCTTATCCGCACCCGGAGTGCTGCTTCAGTCCGCGGTGAGGCCGCAGAACGGAGGCGCGACGCTCCTGATCTCCGACTCCGGGAGAGCGTCCATGCTGGTCGAGGCAGCCAATGATGTAGACCGTGGACAGCGCGTCCTGGTGTTGGACCCGTTGTTCTTCGGCGAGAACATCCCGGGCACGGGCGATGACCTTTCTGGCCTGGCGCAGATGGTAAACACCGTTGGAGCCCGGCCGCTGGGCCTGGATGCTGCGCAGGTTGCGGCCGTTGCCCGCTGGCTGCAAGAGGACGCGATCGATGGCAGTAGAACGCCGGGCGCCCGGATCATGCCGCCGGGCCAACCCGCGCCGGTGCGCGTGGTCACGAATGGCCCCCGCGGGGAGACGGTCGCGATCGTCTCCGCGGCCATCGTGCCTGAGCTGTACTCCTCCATTGAGGCGCGCCACGCGCTGGCCAGCCTGGGCGATCTGTTTACCCATCCGCTCGATTATCACGACGCGCCAGAGGTGATGTGTCTCGATCTTTATCGCGACTTTGACTTCAACACCCTGCGTCTGATCGCTGCGCCGGTCAGGATCGACCTGGCAGGCAAAGATCCGGAGCCGATTTTCTGGTAATCCGTGGCTACAGCATTTTCACTTCTCGTGCAAACAGAGCAACGACTCCCGACCCCCGAATCCCTGTTCGCAGCTCCAAAAAGAGTCGCGTGTGCGGCTTTCAGTAAGGAAAGCCGCATGAAGTTCGTCGACCCCACCCAGCCTCACAGGAAATTCGGGTCGTGGCTTTTCCTCAAGAAAAGCCGCACAGACCTGCCTCTCTCTACCGGTAACAAATGACGGGCGCGCCATATCTGCCCGGTTTTGCCTGCCCCGGCGTGCCGTGGGGCAGGCAAAACCGGGCAGATATGGGGCACCCGTCATTTGTTACCAGTAGAGAGAGGCAGGTCTGTGAGAAATCCAGGCTAGGGTTCTGGGCAATTGAGATCGAGGGCCTCAATCAGAGGGACTTCCCAGCGGCGGCTGGAAAACATGTAAGGCTGGCGGCCGGTAGAGAGGCGAACGTCTGCGTTGTCCAGTTCCTTGGCGGTGGCAAATCCAAAGAGCCGCAGATGCTCACGAAGATATTTCCAGGATGGAAAGGAAAAGGTCCGGTCTTCCTCATCCTCCGCGGATGACTTAAGCACCAGGAGGATGCCGGGTTGCGACCGTGTACTGGTGCGCGTCACTCTGGGTTTAATGATTGAAGTGTAATTGCCGGCGGGGATTCTGGTCGCTGTGCGGGAGCTAGTCATGGGGCTGGTCTCTTCACAGCTATCGGCGCAAGAGACAAGTCGAATGAATGAAAGCCCCAGGTGTCCTGACTTGCGACAGCCCTTTAGAGCAGCTCGCAATTGGGGTAGACCGAAGCGTTAGGCCTTTTCGTGGTTTTCTCCCAAAGAAAACCACAAATCGCGATCTTTATCAGGCCACATAATTGCGAAGCTGCTCTAGTTGGGCCCACTGCCGGACTGGAGCCGGGAGACGATGGCGTCTACGTCGTAGACGCATCCACCCCAGACTCCTCCGCTGGCCTGCACCAGGGCGGCCCATAGCCGGGTGTCGTCGGGAAGCGCGGGATGCGGCCTGAGATCAGAGCGGGAAGCTCGCGCGGCCAGCCGCCGCGCGCCTTCTTCCGCTCCGAAGGTTTGTTGCGCATCGCCTACCAGGTTGATGGAGCCGGTCAGCTTCTGCCGGTCGATGACAATCTCGATCCGATCGCCATCCAGGAGCTTGCCGATGGCGCCGCCGGCGAGGGCTTCGGGTGAGATGTGGCCGATGCAGGCGCCGGTGGAGACGCCGCTGAAACGGGCGTCGGTGAGCAGCGCCACGTGCTTGCCTGAAGGGAGCCACTTGAGGGCGGAGGTGATCTGATAGATCTCCTCCATGCCTGCGCCCGCGGGGCCGCAACATACCAGCACCATGACATCGTGCTCCCGGATCTCGCCGTTCTTGATGGCATGGATGGCCGCCTCTTCGGAAACGAAGACGCGGGCCGGACCGAAGTGGCGAAAGACTCCGTCGGCATCGATGAGTGAGGGATCGATGGAGGTGCTCTTGACCACCGAGCCCTCGGGGGCGAGGTTGCCCACGGGGAAGCAGACGGTGGGAGTGAGCCCGCTGGAGCGGGCGCGATCCGGATCCATAATGACGTCATCTGGATCAATGCCGTCGCGGGCACGGAGATTCTTGCGCAGCTCGTGGCGGCGGGGGGAGTTCTCCCACCAGTCAAGGCAGCTATCAAGGGTCTCTCCGGAGACCGTTTTCACTTGGGTGTTGAGCAGGCCTGCCCGGCGCAGGTGGAGCATGACTTCGGGTAGTCCGCCGGCAAGAAAAACCTGGACAGTGGCGAAGTTGCGCGGGCCATTGGGCAGTGCGTCGACCAGGCGGGGAATTTCGCGATTGATGTGGGCCCAGTCCGAGGCCACTGGCCGCTTAAGCCCCGCGGAGTAGGCAATCGCAGGCAGGTGCAGGAGCAGGTTGGTGGATCCACCGAAGGCAGCGTGGGCCACCATGGCATTGTCGAGCGATCCCTGAGTAAGGATGTCGCGGGTCCCCATCTTTAATTGATGCAGGCGCAGGATGGCGCCGGCGGAACGGCGGGCGGCGTCGAGCCAGATGGGTGCACCTGAGGGGGCGAGCGCGGTGTGGGGCAGGGATAGTCCCAAGGCTTCTCCGATCACCTGCGCGGTCGCAGCGGTTCCCAGGAACTGGCAGCCGCCGCCGGGGGTGGCGCAGGCGCGGCAGCCCATCTCGGCTGCGGTTTCGAGGGTGATCTGCTTTTGCGCGTAGCGCGCGCCGATGGTCTGTACCTTGCCGGCATCTTCGCCCGACTCGGGTAATAGCGTGACTCCGCCGGGGATGAGGATGGTGGGCAGGGGGCCGGCGGAAGCCAGCGCCATCATCATGGCGGGCAGTCCTTTGTCGCAGGTGGCGATGCCGATCACGCCCATCCGGGTGGGCAGGGAGCGCATCAGGCGGCGCAGCACGATGGCCGCATCATTGCGAAAGGGAAGGGAGTCGAGCATGCCGGTGGTGCCTTGGGTGCGTCCGTCGCAGGGGTCGGTGCAGGCTCCTGCGAAGGGAATGGCATCGAGGGATTTCAGGGTGATGGCTGCTTCGGCGACCAGTGCCCCCAGTTCCCAGTGCCCGGTATGAAAGCCGAGAGCGATGGGAGTTCCATCGGGGGCGCGCAGGCCGCCGTGGGTGCTGAGGATGAGGACTTCCGAGCCCAGCAACTTCTGCGGCTCCCAACCCATGCCGGCATTCTGGCTTAAGCCGAAGAGATCGCCTGAGGGCGCGGTGAGCAGCATTTCCGGGGTGATGGGCAGCTGGCCGCGCGGACCGGGCGCGTGGGTGGCCACGTCATCCAGTTTGAGGGTGCTGGTTTCGAGGACCGAGGTTAGGGAAATGGTAGGAATGGGAATCTCCTGTCAGGGTCAATTGTAAGATGCCGGCATGGTGGTTGGATTGGAGCGCCGTCAGCAGGAAGGAAACCTGCATTTTGTCACGTTTAGCTGCTATCACCGGCTTGGATACCTGGAGACCTCTGCGGCTCGGGATCTGTTTGAGGAGGCTCTGGGGCGGATGTCTTATTGCTATGAATTTGAAGTTGTTGGGTACGTGGTGATGCCGGAACATGTCCATCTGCTGGTAAGTGAACCGGGTAAAGGGCTACTTGCCGGTGGATTGCAGGCGTTGAAGCTTTCGGTGGCCAAGCGAGCCGCGCAGCCCTTTCTGGCAGTCGCGCTACTACGACTTCAACGTGTTCACCGAAGCCAAGCGCGTTGAGAAGCTGCATTACATGCATGCGAATCCGGTCAAGCGGGGACTGGTGGTCAACCCCGAAGACTGGCTTTGGTCCAGCCACCGTTATTACCAGACTGGAGAGCAGGGGAGGGTGAAGATTGGGCCATGAAACTCCTTCCGGTGGAGGGCTGTGGGATTCCACAAATGTCCGCCTCTAACGCTTTGGTTACTTGACTCTGACAGGGAGAACTTTACGGAAAAAGCAGACCCGATGGCACTAGTATGTGCACTTCCGGAGGGCGATCGAGCGCAACGGCGGACCGAGATACAAGCGCTGTTACAGAAGAGGACGGCGTTCACCCGCAACCCCGATGGCGTAGAACTGGAGTGGCAGTTCTCAGAGGAAACCGCCCGCAGGCTGCTCGACTTCATCTTCTTCGAGCGCACCTGTTGCAAGAGCTTCAGCTACGAGCTTGGCTTCCTGCCACCCCACAACACTGTCCGCCTGCGGATGAAGGCGTCCGCAGAGCAGGTGGAAGCACTGCAAGCGCTTTATCGCTAATGCTGGATTTGCGTATCGGCCTTGCTGGGCTCCGCCTCTACTTGCGGCGGTGTGGGTAGTTGCGAACTATCCCAACCGCCGCCTAAGGCCTCCACCAGCTCGACTGCACCGGTCATCTGCGAAATCTGCAGGCTGGCCAACGTTTGCTGGTTACTTAACACCGTGGCCTGCAGCGTGACTACATCGATATAGGGATCGATACCGGTCTGGTACCTGCCCATCTCCAGATTCAGGGCGGTTTGGGCCGAGTCGACCGCTCCGCGCTGTTGCTGAATCTGCTTGGAAAGTATCCGTGTCTGTGCCAGATAGTCTTCTACCTGCTGGAAGGCGGTGAGGACCGTCTGCCGATAGCTCGCCACGTCAGCGTTGTAAGTGGCGATGTACTGGTGCAGCTCCGGCTTCAGGGCGGCATCGAAAATGGGTTGTGAGATCGAGGGACCCACCGACCAGAAGCGGCTGGGCCAGTCAGCAAGATGTTTGAACAGATAGCTCTCAAAACCACCATCCGCGGAGAGCGTAATGGTGGGGAAAAAGGCAGTATAGGCGACTCCCAGTTCCGCGTTGGCCGCGGCCATGGTTCGTTCCGCAGCGGCAACGTCGGGGCGGCGCTCGAGCAGCAGTGACGGCATGCCGATAGGAATGGGAGGGGGCGCGGTCAGGATGGACCGCGGGGGCAAAGAGAAGCCCGAAGCTGCTTTACCAATCAGGACCGCAATCGCGTGCTCATACTGTGCCCGCAAAATTCCCAGGTTGGTCAACGACGACTGGGCGCTCTGCAGCGTGTTAAGCGCTTCCACCACCGAGATCTGGTCGCCGATCCCGGTGTCGTACTCCGCCTTGGTCAGGTCGTAAGACTTTTGGTCGGCGGCCACGGTTTTCGTATAGATCTGGATCAGTGCGTCCTGCCCGCGTATTTCAAAGAAGTATTCCGCCAGATCCGCCTGCTCGGTGAGACGCTCAAGCTCCAGATCCGCGGCGCTGGCCTGCGCGTTGTATTGCGCGTTGCGCACTTCATTGCGGATTCTGCCAAAGAAGTCCGGCGTCCAGGAAACATCCAAAGGTAGCGAGTAGATCTGCGACTCCTTTCCCGGGTTGGCCACGCTGGTGGTCGCGCCAAGGTTTGAAGAGGACCGCTGCCGGCTGTAAGACGGCCCTAGCGAAACAGTGGGGAAGTACTGCGCCCGCGCCTCGCGTACCAGCGCACGGGCTTCCATAAAATTCTCGAAGTACAGCTTAATATTCTGGTTATTAATGACCAGCTGTTTTTCCAGGTCATCCAGCTCGGGATCATTGAAAACGTTCCACCAGTCGCCGCGGATCTTGGCGTCAGCGGGCTGAGCCGGCCTCCAGATGGCGTTGTCCTGCGACTGGTTGGTGCCGGCCGGGGGGTTAGCCGGGGGTGCTTCTTTAAAGGCCGGGGGCGGCTGAATCACGGGCGGGTGATACGCCGGAGCAATATGGCAGCCAGCTACGCCGCCCAAAAGAAGCACACTGGCAAGCCAGCCAAACTCATTTCGCCGATGTGTCGTTTTCTTCATAGAAGCTTTCCACCACATTAACAGTTACTACTCGTGCTAAACGGCCCCTTCAGGGTTGGGAGTGAAGGTGTCGTGATGCTTCCCCAGTGCCCGCAGCCGCAGGCGGTCCATATAGAGATAGATTACCGGGGTGGTGAAGAGCGTGAGCATCTGGCTCACGATCAACCCCCCCACAATGGTAATGCCCAGCGGTTGCCGCAGCTCCGAACCGGTCCCGGTGCCGAAGGCCAGCGGGATGGCGCCAAAGAGGGCAGCCAAGGTGGTCATCATGATGGGCCGGAAGCGCAGCATACAGGCCTCGAAAATGGCGTCGGTCGTGCTCTTGCCGTGTTCCCGCTCGGCAACCAGCGCGAAGTCGATCATCATAATGGCATTCTTCTTCACCAGGCCGATGAGCAGCACAATGCCGATGATGGAAATGACGTTGAGATCATTATGGAACACCAGCAGAGCCAGCATGGCTCCAACGCTGGCCGGAGGCAAAGTGGAGATGATGGTGAGCGGGTGCACCAGGCTCTCATACAAAATACCCAGCACTATGTACACCGCCAGCAGAGCCGTAGTGACCAGGATTGGCTCCGTGGCCAGGGACTGCTGATAGGCCTGGAGAGTGCCGGCGAAGAATCCGCGAATGGTCAAGGGCAGGCCGAGCTTGTTCTGCAACTGGTTGATGGCCAGGGTGGCATCGCTGAGAGACAGACCAGGCGCCAGGTTGAAGGATACGGTTACCGACGGGAATACGCCGGTATGGTTCACCTGCAGCGGGGTGGTGCTGGGATGGAAGGTGGCGACCGCGCTGATGGGGGTCACCCCGTTGGCCGCCCGGGGATAGGTATAGTTCAGCCCCTCAGGGGACTGGAAGAAGCGTGGCGCCACTTCTAACACCACGTAGTACTGATTCCGCTGGGTATAGATCACCGACGCCTCGGACTGGCCGAAGGCGCTGTAGAGCGAGGAATCAAGCGCCTGCGAAGTGAGGCCGAGGCGGGCAGCCGCGACCCGGTCGTAGGTCAGGTATTCATCCAGACCGCCATTTTGCTGATCGCTGTTCACGTCCTGGAAGCCGGGAAGCTTCCTGATCTGCGCCAGCAGGATCGGTCCCCAGTGGGCGAGATCGTTCACATTGTCCGCCTGCAGCGTGTACTGATAGAGGGCGTTGCTCGAACGTCCGCCGATGCGCAGGTCCTGTGCTGCTTGCAGGAATACCGAGGCGACGGGCAAGCGGTTCAGCTTGGGCCGCAGGCGGTTGATGATTTCCGGGGCGCCGATCTTGCGCACATTGAGCGGCTTGAGAGCGACGTACACAAATCCGCCATTACTGGAGCCGTTGCCGCCGGTATAGCAAATCACGTTCTGCACCGCCGGGTCGGCCTTGACGGTCTTGACGATCGCCTCGGCCGAGGCTTCCATCACCGGAAAGGAGGCGTCCTGAGGTCCCTGGATGCCGCCGACCAGCGCCCCGGTGTCCTGCTGCGGGAAGAAGCCCTTGGGAATCTTGATGATCAGCACCACGTTCAGCGCGATGGTCAACAACAGCACCACCAGCATCAAGCCTGAGTTGTCCAGCACCCATAACAGGGCGTGCTTGTAAATACTCAGCATCCCGTCGAAGAAGCGCTCGCTGGCGCGATAAATAGCTCCGTGCCGCTCCACTTCATGCTGTTTGAGCAAGTGAGCGCACATCATGGGGGTGGTGGTTAAAGAAATCACCATGGAGACCAGGATGGCGGTGGAGAGGGTAACGGCGAACTCACGGAAGAGCCGGCCTACGATGCCGCCCATCATCAGCAGCGGGATAAACACGGCGATCAGCGACGTGCTCATGGTCAGCACGGTAAAACCGATCTCCTTTGCGCCTCGCAGCGCTGCTACGGCCGGGGGCAGGCCCATTTCCAGGTAGCGGGAGATGTTCTCCATGACCACGATGGCGTCATCCACCACGAAGCCGGTGGAGATGGTAAGAGCCATCAGGGAAAGATTGTCCAGGCTGTAGTCCAGCAGATACATCACGGCGAAGGTGCCGATCAACGATACCGGGACCGCGACACTGGGAATCAGGGTGGCCCGGGCATTGCGCAGGAACACAAAGACCACCAGGATCACCAGGATGACAGACAGAGTCAGAGAGGTTTCGACATCGTGCAGCGACGCCTTGATGGTGGTGGTGCGGTCCAGAATCACGGTGGCCTTGATGCCCTGCGGCATCACCGCCTGCAGAAACGGGAGCTGGGCGCGGATGCGTTCGTTGGTCTGGATGATATTGGCGCCCGGCTGACGGAAGATGATGACCCCAATCGACGGGATTCCATTGGTGAAGCCGGCCGTGCGGATGCTCTGGGCTGCGTCGGTAACATCCGCGACATCAGAAAGATGCACCGCCAGCCCGTTGTGCTGGCCCACGATCAACGGCTTATATTCTGCGGCCTTGGAAATCTGTCCGTTGGTGACGATATCCGCGGTCACCGGCCCGTCGATAAGTTGCCCGCGCGCCAGGTCGGAGTTCTGCAGGCTCAGCATCGATTGGATATTCGCCAGCGTGAGTCCGTAGCGGTTCAGCTGCACCGGGTTCACATCGACGCGCACGGATGGGTAAGCGCCGCCTCCCACCCCCACCTGCCCCACGCCCTGAATCTGCGACAGCTTCTGCTCCATGATGGTCGAGGCTGCGTCATACATGGTTTGCCGGTCGTACTTGTCCGAGGTGAGGGAGAGAATCATGATGGGCGCGTCGGCCGGGTTCACCTTGCGGTAGCTGGGGTTGGAGGGCAAATTGGCGGGCAGATAAGTCCTGGCGGCATTGATGCCCGCCTCCACGTCACGCGCCGCAGCGTCGATGTTGCGGCTAAGGTCGAACTGCATGGTCACATTGGTGCTACCCAGGGAGCTCGACGACGTCATTTCGGTGATGCCGGCGATGTGGCCGAACTGGCGTTCCAGGGGAGTGGCGACCGACGAGGCCATGATCTGCGCGCTGGCGCCCGGCAGGCTGGCGGAGACCGAAATCGTAGGAAAATCGACCTGCGGCAGCGGTGATACCGGCAGCATCTGGAAAGCAATACCCCCGGCAATGGCGATCGCCGCCGTCAGCAGGGTGGTGGCTACCGGTCGGCGAATAAAAGGGCTGGACAGGCTCATGCTTCGCCTGCCGGCATGGGCTCCGGCCCTCCACCATGCCTGCTGCCTGCGCGCGCGAAGCGTTGCGACAGGTTGTCAAAGAAGATGTAAATGACCGGCGTGGTGTAGAGAGTGAGCACCTGGCTCAGTAGCAAACCGCCGACCATGGCAATGCCCAGCGGGCGGCGAAGCTCGGAGCCAATGCCGGTCCCAAAGGCCAGCGGAATGCCGCCCAGCAAGGCGGCCATGGTGGTCATCATGATCGGCCGGAAGCGCAGCAGGCTGGCCTCGTAGATCGCATCGGTCGAGTTCAGGCCGCGCTGGCGCTCCCCTTCCAGCGCGAAGTCGACCATCATGATGCCGTTCTTTTTCACAATGCCGATCAGCAGGATGATGCCGATGATCGCCACCACGCTCAGGTTCTGATGAAACAAAATCAGCGAAAGCAGAGCACCCACGCCGGCCGACGGGAGAGTGGAGAGAATGGTGATGGGATGAATAAAGCTCTCATAGAGCACACCCAGCACGATGTACACCGTGACCAGGGCGGCGAGGATCAGCAGCGCTTCATTGGAGAGCGAGTTCTCGAAGGCTGCGGCGGTTCCCTGGAAGCCGGTCTGGATGCTGGGAGGGAAGTTCAAATCCTTGGCCGTCTTGTTAATCGCGGTGATGGCGTCACCCAGGGCCGCATTGCCGGCCAGGTTGAATGAAACCGTAACTGCAGGGAACTGACCCTGGTGGCTGATAGAGAGCAGCTCTGTACCCTGGGAGACGTGGGTGAAGGCAGAGAGCGGGACGGCGTTGCTGGGAGCAGAGCTGGTGTTGGTGTTGGCGGAGCTTGATCCCGTGGTGTTGGCGGTGGCCGACAGGATATTCGTGGGGGGCGTCAGCACTCCGGAGGAAGGCGTATAGAGGGTGGACTCGGTAGTTGCATTCGAACCGGCGGAGGCGGATGCCGACGCGGAGAAGGAAGTGCTGGCGGCGGCCCCGCTGGCGCCTGAGGAGGCGTTGGCCTGAATGTACAGCTTGTTCAGCTTGCCCGGATCTTTCTGAAACTGCGGCTGCGCTTCCAGGATCACGTGATACTGGTTGAGCTGCGTGTACATGGTGTTGATCTGGCGCTGGCCGAAGGCGTCGTAAAGGGTGTTGTCGAGCGTCGAGGGAGCGAGGCCCAGCCGCGAAGCGCTTACCCGGTCAATAGCCAACGTCACTGTCAGGCCGCCGGTTTGCTGGTCGGTGGCTACGTCTTCCAACTGCGGTAACTGCTTCAGCTTGTCGACGAAACGGTTGGCCCACTCGTTCAGCTCGTTCACGTCCGGATCTTCGAGCGTGTATTGATACTGGGTCCGGCTCACCCGGTCATCGACGGTGATGTTCTGCACCGGCTGCATGTACAGTTTTATTCCGCCCACTTGGGCCAGGCTGTTGTTGAGGCGGCGAATCACATCCGAAGCGCTCAGGTCGCGCTGGTCTAGCGGCTTCAGGTTGATCGACATGCGGCCGCTGTTCAGGGTGGTATTGGTTCCATCGGCGCCGATGAAAGAGGAGAGGCTTTCGACCGCCGGGTCCTGCAGGATCACCTTGGCCAGTTCCTGCTGTTCCTTGGCCATGGCCTGGAAGGAGATGGAAGCGGGCGCCTGTGAGATTCCCTGGATCACGCCCGTATCCTGGATGGGAAAGAAGCCCTTGGGAATCACAATGTAGAGAAAGATGGTAAGCACCAGGGTGCCCAGCGCCACCAGCAGGGTGATCCCCTGGAAGCGCAAAACCACCCGCAGGGTGCGCCCGTAGAAGGCGATCATGCTTTCGAAAACACGTTCCGAGGCCCGGTAGAACCGGCCCTGCTTCTCGTTCGGATTGTGGCGCAGAATACGCGAGCACATCATCGGGGTCAGGGTCAGCGAGACCACTGCGGAGATGATGATGGTGACGGCCAGGGTGACGGCGAACTCGCGGAAGAGCCGGCCCACCACATCGCCCATAAAGAGCAGCGGGATGAGCACGGCGATCAGCGACACGGTGAGTGAAACGATGGTGAAGCCGATCTGCTCCGCGCCTTCGAGCGCCGCCTGCATGGGGGGATGACCTTCTTCCAGGTAGCGGGAGATGTTCTCGATCATGACGATGGCGTCATCCACCACGAAGCCGGTGGAGATGGTCAGCGCCATCAGCGACAGATTGTCGAGACTATAGCCCAGCCCGTACATGGCCGCGAAGGTGCCGACGATCGACAACGGCACAGCCACGCTGGGGATGATGGTGGCGTACAGGTTGCGTAAAAAGAGAAAGATCACCATCACCACCAGTGCGATGGTGAGCATGAGTTCGAATTCAACGTCGGCGACCGAGGCCTTAATGTCGGTTGTAAGGTCGGTGAGTGTGGTGACGTCGATGCCTGACGGCAGATTGGCCTGCAACTGCGGCATCAGCAACTGAATGCTCTTGACCACGCTGATGGTGTTGGCGCCGGGCTGGCGCTGTACGTTGAGAATGACCGCCGGCGTCTGGTTCATCCAGGCCGCTTGCTTGGTGTTCTCCACTCCGTTGACGATATTGGCCACGTCGTGGAGAAAAACGGGGGCATTGTTGCGATAGGCTACGACGACGTTTTTGTAGTCGGCGCTGGTGACCAATTGGTCATTGGCGTCGATCTGGTAATCCTGGCGGGGACCGTCGAAGTTGCCTTTGGCCTGGTTCACGCTGGCCGCGACCAGCGCACTGCGCACCGCTTCCATATCGATGCCGTAGGATTCCAGCTGGGCTGGGTTTACCTGGATGCGCACGGCCGGCTTCTGGCCGCCGCTGATACTGACCAGGCCCACACCGTTCAACTGCGATATCTTGGGCGCCAGCCGGGTATCGACCATGTCTTCCACCTCGGACAGAGGCATCGTCTTGGAAGTGATCCCCAGCGTGAGCACGGGCGCGTCGGCGGGATTGGTCTTGCTGTAGATGGGCGGCGCCGGCAGATCCGCGGGCAGGAAGCTTTGCGCGGCGTTGATGGCCGATTGCACTTCTTCCTCAGCGATGTCGATGTTGAGGGAGAGATTGAATTGCAGCACCACGACCGAGGTCGCGCCGGAGCTGCTCGATGTCATCTGGCTCAGACCCTGCATCTCGCCGAACTGGCGTTCCAGCGGCGCCGTTACGGTGGTGGCCACCACCTCGGGGCTCGCGCCAGGATAGAACGTAAGCACCTGAATGGTCGGGTAGTCGACCTCAGGCAGAGCCGAGACCGGCAATTGGGTGTAGGCGACGATGCCGACCAGCATGATGGCGGCCATCAGCAACGAGGTTGCGACCGGCCGCAAAATAAATGGACGGGACGGGCTCACGGGGCATTCGTCTCGCTGTTGGAGGGAAGAAGTACCTGCTTGGTGATGGTGACCTTGGAGCCGTCCTGCAGCTTCTCAAAGCTGCTGTCGGCCACGGCATCTCCATCATTCAGCCCTTGTACTGCAGTGTTGGGCCCTTGGCTTACGCCCGGCTTGACGTCATGGATGTGGGCCACGCCGTTCTGGATCAAAAATACGAACGCCGTCTCTCCGTTGTGCTGGATTGCCGAGGACGGAATCAGGATTACGTTGTCCTGAGTCTTCAAAAGCAGGCGGGCATTCACAAACAGATTGGGAAAGAGCATGTTGTTCTTGTTGTCAAAGACGGCGCGCAGTTTCAGAGTGCCGGTGGTGGTGTCGATCTGGTTATCGGTGCTCTGCAGCTTTCCCGATGCCAGCTTGGTTTGTTCGGAGCGATCGTAGGCATCGACCAGCAGCGGCTTGCCCAGGCGCATTTGCTGTTGCAGTTCGATCACGTTGTCTTCAGGGATGGTGAAGACCACGGTTATGGGCTGCAACTGGGTGATGACCACCAGGGGCGTAGTGCTCGAAGCGGTCGCCAGGTTTCCTGGGTCTACCAGGCGCAGACCCACGCGGCCGTCAATTGGGGAGGTGATATGGCAGAACGCCAGTTGCACCTGGTCGTACTGCAACGTTCCCTGGTCTGCCTTGACCGTGCCTTGGTCTTGCAACACCAGCTTCTCCTGGTCGTCGAGCGTCTGTCTGGGGATAACGTTCCGCGCCCAGGCGTCCTGGTAGCGCTTCAGGTCCATCTCCGCTTGCGCCAGCAGATTGGTATCGCGTTGCAGTGCTCCCTGGGCCGTGAGTACGTTGGCCGCGTAGGGCCGGGGATCGATTTGAATGAGAGGCTGGCCCCGGTGCACCATTTGGCTCTCGCGGTAGAGCACCTGGGTGATCACGCCGGTGACCTGGGCGTTGATGGTATCGGTATAAACCGGGGTCACGGTGCCGATGGCCTGCAGGTAAACACCGATGCTGCCCTTGGTTGCGGTGACGGAGTTGATGGTCACCGTGCCTCCCAGAGCGCCTCGCCTGCCCCCTCCGCGGGCGGCCGGGGCCTGGCGGTGTTCCAGCACCCACCAGAACAGGATGCCGAAGGCGAGCAAAATCACCACCCAGACCAGGATGCGAACTCCCCCGGAGCGATGCGGCGGGGGTAGTTGATGTTCGGGCCCGATGTGCGGTTCGGTAGCGGGAGGCTCCAGTTTCTCTTGCCTGTCTCGGGTGTCGCGAATGTCGTCTTGCATCAGTGAACCTGGTGTCCTCTTTCCTGGTGTAGCTCCCATTTCTCCCATGTGCGTTATCGACGGCGGCAGGAGCGGCCTCTACTTGCGCCGGCTTGCCGGCCAGCGAAGCCGGGCAAGCAGTTTACTGAGCGGACGACGGGCACGCTCCACGGCAACCCGGTCAGGCGGGGCAGATGTCGTCAAAACAGTGTATGGCATAGCCAACCAAGGAAGCTGATCCCTACCGATCGTTGCGGGCAAACCCCTGAAGACCCGCCTGCCTGGAGGCGGATACCTGGAAGATTCTCTGGCACGATCAAAAGGTTAGACGGTCTACCCGCGTCGTGAGACGCACCTGGCCCTTCTCCGTGCTCTTTGATGAGAATAACGCACGCGCGTTTGTCAGGAAAATTCTCAGATTATGCATATTTTTACGTTGCGGCGGGAGGTTTCTTGCTAGCGGACGATGGAGTGGCAGTCTTCTTCTGGCTCTTCGCTGCTTTGGCCCAGCGTTTGCGCTGAGCGTCGGCGATGGCCTTGCGCGCCTTGGCGCTCAGTTTTCTACGGGGTTTGCTATGGGTAACAATGGCGGCAGCAGCGGTGAGGTTTTTGCCGGCCGGCAGTTGGCCGCTCCCTGCGAGGATGGCGCGCACCTGGCGAAGCTTCGCAATCTCTTCATCAATGGCGTTCAGGATTTGGTCGTCCATTTTCGCTCCTCTTCGCTCCACTGCAACCATAACAGTTTAGCATCGCGCCGATTGCCGGTTGGGGCAGGCTGTCGCCGGCTTTTCACGGCGCAAGATCAACGCGAAAAACAGGATGCGGTTGGTTCAAGATCCAGGCCTGAGGAGGAGGCCTCTCCGCGTATTTAGCACCATAATGGTTACATTATAGAGTGTTACCTGAACGTCACCTGTTGGGGTGATTACCCTTGTGCGTTCCAGTAATGGCGCTTTTGTGACACCGCTCGTTCGCTGCGCTACATGTTTCGTAAGCTGGCGTTCTGGCGAATCTCGATTAATCTCACTCATGTAGTCAGTTGTTGTGACGCGAGGGGAGATCATGAAGGGCTATACGAGGGTAGTGAAGGTGGCAATGCTGGCGGCGGCGAGTGCGGTGTTGGCGGCCGGTTGCGCGGACTCCAGAGTGGCGAGCAAATCGAGTCTTGCCGACGCACTCAACCACGACTATTCGGCCAGTGAAGACTGTCTTTTCGCCAGGGCGATGCCTTTTCCTTATCAGGTGGCGGTCAGTGACCAACTGCTGGCGGAGACGCGGCACCGCTTGGACGCGCTGGCCGAGGCTGGATTACTGGAGAGGGAACAGACCACTGAGGGTGGAGACACCATCAACCGTTATGTACTGACCGCTGCGGGCAGCCGGACCGAGGGTGCGGGCCGCTTCTGCTACGGGCGCCGCCAGGTCACCAGTGTGGAGAAGTTCACTCCGCCGGTCGATTACGATGGCAAGTCGCTGACCAAGGTCGAGTACCACTTTGTGCTCAAGAACCCGCCCAGCTGGGCCAAGAAGGATGAGGTACGCAATGCATTTCCTATGGTAGCCAAATCGATGTCGGACCAGCCGGTCGATGATGCCACGCTCATGTTGACCAACGATGGCTGGGTCTTGACTTACTAACAACCTCCCTGGGCATTTTCACTTCTTCGAAGCACGGGGAAGGGCAACTGGAGCGGTTGCTTTGTAAACACCCGAAGTGAGAATGCTGTAACGCCCATATCTGGCATGCTTCCTTGGTGACAGATATGGGCGTCTTTGTTTTTGTGGGTGGATACGGCGGCGCCACAGAAGATGGGGAAGCCTACCGCTTTCAGCCTGTGCATCAACCTGTTGGCTGGGCCCTTCTCACGCTGCGGAAGCAGGTCCCTCCACTGCGCTGCGCTCCGGTCGGGATGACAATTTTGTTGTGCCACCGGCTGCTAGTTCCGTTAACCGGGGCCAAGGCCAATTCCCACAACAAAATTGTCATCCCGACCGGAGCGCAGCGCAGTGGAGGGACCTGCTGTTTCTTTCCCTCGCCATGAAGCCTTGTTGCTGATAAAGGCAAAAACAGAAGCTCCCCGAAAGCTAATTTGGAAAAGTGTGGCTGAAAGTTACCCAGGACACGGTCCTGGGTTGGTTCCCAATTGCGAATAGTCGATTTCGAAGATAGAAGTACCCCAGGATTGCATCCTGGGTAATTTTCAGCCGTCCCTACGGGACTTAACTTGTTGGAGGGGTAGTTCTCACCCATCCCTGTTAAAGCCCGGAATCGCCCGATAGTAGGATTCTCAGGTCGCGCAGGTTGTTGTGCGTGGGGCCGGTGACTAGCGTGTCGCCCAGCGCGGTGAAGAGCGGGTAGGCGTCGAAGCGGGCAAGGGCGGAGGCCGCATCGAGCCCCAGAGCCTGCGCCCGGCTCACCGTCGTTGGATCGGCGATGGCGCCCGCGGCGTCGCTGGTGCCATCAATACCGTCGCTGCCGGCGCTTAGCACGACCACCGGCGAATCCAGCCCAGCCAGGGCAAGGGCACACGCCAACGCGAACTGTTGGTTGCGGCCCCCGGCGCCGTGCTCGCGGGCCAGGCGCACCGTCACTTCGCCGCCCGATAGGAGACACAGCTTGGAATGCTCCCTCCTTAATTGATGGAAGCGATCGAGTAAATAGCGCGCCGCATCGGCGTAATCCCAATCGTCACAGCTGTTGTCGATCACAGCTTCATAGCCTAAGGCCAGGGCCTCCGTCCGCGCGGCGTCGACCAGGTCGTCGCTCGAAAGCAGGATCTCTACAGGCGCGCTGGTCAGCGCCGGCGTCTCCGGCAGATGGGGATCATCGAAGAATGCCCGAACCCCCGGCGTGAAGCGCTCGCGCAGTTGGTAGCGGTCGATGATCTCGCGGCACTGGCCCACTGTGGAAGAGTCGGGAAGCGTGGGACCGGAAGACAGAGCATCCAGAAACTGAGGCGCTACGTCCGATAGCAGCAGCGAGAACCTCCCGCCATGGCCCGCGGCAGCCGCCAGCCGTCCACCCTTGACCGCGGAGAAGTGCTTGCGCACCGTGTTGATCTCAGCAATGGTCGCCCCTGAACCCACCAGCGCCTGGTAAAGAACCCGCGTCTCTTCCAGCGAGATACGCTCGTCCAGCGGCAGCTCGAACATGGCGGAGCCGCCGCCACTGATCAGGAAGAAGACGAAGTCCCGCTCCCTCATCTGGCGCAACAACCGCAGCGCAGCACGGGCGGAGGCGAAGGAATCCTGGTTGGGCAGGGGATGGCCGCCGAGGAAATACTCCACCCCAGGCGCCCGATCCGAGGGCAGCACCGGCGCGCAGCATACGCCACCGTCCAGCGCTTTCGGCAGACGGGCGCGTAGAGCTTCCAGCATGGGCAGAGCCGCCTTGCCCACAGCCACGGCGTAAATCCGCTCGTATTGGGCGACGGGAAATGCGCTGGGAAAGCGGCGATCGAAGGCCGCGGCAATGCTCGAGGAACGGAGCGCGTGGTGAAAGATACTGCGCGCCTCCTCATGCATCGTGCGCAGCAAGGCTTCCTTCATTTCGCCGTCTCCGGGAGCAGGAAGTGCTGCTCCAGCCAAGTGCTCAGTGCCTGCTGCACCTGATCCAATTTGCCGGTGAAGAAATGATCGGCGCCTGGAACCATGACCAGCGTAGCCGGGGGCGCCGCGCCGGCTACCGCGGCTTCCACCGCCGCCTGGGGGCCATACTCATCGTTGTCGCCGCTGATAAATAGCTTGGGCTGCTTGCAGCCGGAGAGAAAGCTGTAGTGATACTCGCGTCCACCGGCTTTCACGGGAAGCCCCAGCGCGGCTATGCCCTTGACCCGCTCATCGCCGCAGCAGGCGCGCAAACCAACGCTGGAGCCGAAGGAGAAACCGGCGAAGAGCAGAGGCAGTTGGTACTCCTGCTGCAGCCAGCCGAGCGCGGCGCGCACGTCGGTCACCTCGCCGCGGCCATGGTCGTGCGCGCCCTCGCTCAAGCCGGCCCCGCGAAAGTTGATGCGCAGCACCGGCAGCCCGTAAGCCTGGAAGGCCTTCATGGCGTGATAGACGACCTTGTTGTGCATGGTTCCGCCGAAGAGCGGGTGAGGGTGGCACACCAGGGCGGCGTAGGGGGCATCGGGCCGTCCCAAGTTCAGCAGGGCTTCGATCCGGCCTGCGGGGCCGCGCAAATCGTCTACGTTGCGCAGCAACCCGGAGCCGGACGTGGTGGGGTTCTGATTCATCGCTTGTATCGTACAAGGATTGTTGCGGAAGGATGGCCCCGGCGCGGGCTCAGGTATGCTGAAAAACGATGAAGCCCCTCGATCCAATTGCCCTGACCCGCCGGCTGGTGGATATCGAATCCGTCACCTACAACGAGGAGGCGGTGGGGACGTACCTCGATAGCTTCCTCCAGGAGCGGGGCTTCGCCGTGGAACGGATGGCGGTGCCCCAGCCGTCTAACAGCCGCTTCAGCGGGCAACGCTTTAATGTTTATGCCGGTAATGGCCGGCCGCCGGATGTAGTGCTCTCCACGCACATGGACACGGTGCCGCCTTTTTTCCCCAGCAGCGAGGATGACCTATTTCTCCACGGTCGGGGCTCCTGTGACGCCAAGGGAATTATCGCCGCGCAAGTGGCCGCCGCCGAGCGGCTGCGCGAAGCTGGGGTGGCGGTTGCGCTGCTGTTTGTGGTGGGGGAGGAGCGCGATTCCGCGGGAGCGAAGGAGGCCAATCTGCATCCCAGAGGAAGCCGTTATCTGATCAACGGCGAGCCCACTGACAACCGCCTGGCGTTGGCCTCGAAGGGAGTGCTGCGGGTGGAGGTCAGGGCCCACGGCACCATGGCCCATTCCGCCTATCCGGAGTTGGGCGATAGCGCGGTGCACAAGCTGGTGCAGGTCCTGGAGCGCCTGCGGACCCTGCCGTTACCCAGTGCCGATGGAATAGGCCCCAGCACCTTGAACATCGGCGTCATCGAGGGTGGCCATGCGCCCAACGTGATCGCCGATGCCGCCACTGCTCAAGTGCTGATCCGGCTGGTGGGGCCTTCGGAGGAAACCCGCAAGGCGGTGGAGCAGGCGGCTGCCGGCTTGGCCGAGGTGAAGTTCACCCTGGAAATCCCCTTCATCCGTATGCGCAAGGTAGAGGGACTGGACACTATGGTGGCGGCCTTCACCACCGATGTTCCCGCGCTCGACCAGTGGGGCGAGCCGCTGCTGCTGGGGCCGGGCTCCATCCATGTGGCGCATACTCCGTTTGAAAAGATTGCCAAGCGCGAACTGCTGGAGGCGGTGGACCTGTACTTCGAAGTGGCGCAGCGGCTGGCGCTTTCCATGTAGATCGGGTGCCGATGACCTTCGCCTGGCCGACGCGGCTGAAGTATGGACTGCTGGCCGGCCTGGCCGGTTGGTTGGCCGGCTGGTTGACGACGACCCCCTATGTGCTGAGTCTTGCCTGGCGCTACGTCGATGCCCGGGCCGGCCTGATGCCCGAAGCCGTCGCCAAGGGCATGGTGGTGTGGGGCGCCTTCAGTCTCTTCGTGGCCACTGCGGGTTTCCTACCCTTGGCGCTGCCTCTGTTCCTATTGATTTCTCCCCGCTGGATCGTGCGCTGGCGCCGGTTTCTGATCCCTGGGGTTACTTTGGCTGCCCTTCTGGCCATCTACCACCGCATGGGGCTGTTGAACGACTATCACTTCCGGCATCCGCGGGGGCTTTACTACTTCTTTATCACCGCGCCCAACCTGTTCATCATCACCTTCGCGCTGGTGATGATCTGGGTGTATATCGTGCTGGCGAAGCGAAGGCTCTCCGCCTCCAGCGTGGCTTCCTGATCCCGGTGGATGATCCTAGGTAGACTTGGGAGAGATGACAGAGCCGACCAACGCCCTCGCCGAAGCCTCTTCCTCGTATCTCCGTTCCGCCATGCACCAGCCGGTTCAGTGGCACGAATGGGGCGCCGAAGCCTTTGCCCGCGCAGCCGGGGAAGACAAGCCCATCCTGCTTGATATCGGGGCCGTGTGGTGCCACTGGTGCCACGTAATGGATCGCGAGAGTTACGAGGATCCCGGGCTGGCCGCGGTCATCAACCAGAATTTTATCGCGGTCAAGGTCGACCGCGACGAGCGCCCGGATGTGGATACGCGCTACCAGGCCGCGGTGGCCGCTATTAGCGGGCAGAACGGATGGCCCCTGACCGCGGTGTTGACCCCCGAGGGCCAGCCGTTCTTCGGAGGAACGTATTTTCCCCGCGACGACCGCTACGGGCGGCCCGGCTTCGAGCGCGTGCTGCTCACCATGGTCGACGCCTGGAAGACGCGCCGCGACGAGGTCCTGGAATCGGCCGGCAGCGTGGTCGCAGCGATCGAATACAACGAGAATTTCGCTGGCCACGCAGGCAATCTGAGCATGGGCATCGTGGACAAGATGGTGGCTTCGGCGCTGGAGAAGTTCGACCGCCACCACGGGGGTTTCGGGGCGCAGCCCAAGTTCGCTCATCCTTCGGCCATCGATCTGTTGCTCGACGTTTCAGGACGTACCGGCAACGAGTCGGCCAGGGAGGCCGCCGTGGTGACCCTGGAGAAGATGGCTCTGGGCGGCGTCTACGATCACCTGGGTGGCGGCTTCCATCGCTACTCCGTTGATGAAGCCTGGGTGGTGCCGCATTTTGAAAAGATGCTGTACGACAATGCGGAGCTGCTGAAGAACTACGTGCATGCCTTTCAAAGCTATGTGGGCGTGGAGTCGGCGCGGGTGGCCAAAGATATTATCCGTTGGATGGACACGTGGCTTACGGATCGCGAGCGGGGCGGCTTCTACGCCTCCCAGGATGCGGACATCAGCCTGGACGACGATGGAGACTACTTCACCTGGACCCGCGCCGAGGCCGCCGCCGTGCTCACACCGGAGGAGATGGAGATTGCCGCCCCCTACTACGACATCGGCGACCTGGGGGATATGCATCATAATCCCGCCAAGAACGTGTTGCATGTGAAGCAGACGCTGGACGCGGTGGCGGCCCGCGCGGGCAAGACCCGTGGGGAGGCGCAAGCGCTGCTGGCTAGCGCGCACTCGCGGCTGTATGCTGCGCGGGGAAATCGGCCCACGCCGTTCATCGATACGACGGTTTATACCAACTGGAATGCCCTGGCCGTCTCCGCGTATCTTGAGGCGGCGCAGGTGCTGCGCCTGCCCAAAGTAAAAGCCTTCGCGCTGCTGACGCTGGACCGGCTGCTGGCTGAGGGTCTGCACCCTGAGCGCGGTCTGGCCCATGTGATCTCCTACACCGGGGGCGCTGGGACAAAATGGGTAGCGGGCATGCTGGACGATTATGCCTTTCTGATCCATGCCTGCCTGGATGGCTGGTTGGCGACCGGCTCAGCGAAGTATTACCGCGCGGCCCTGGACTTGGCCGAGCGCATGGTTGCGGAGTTCTACGACAGCGTCGGCGGAGGCTTTTTCGACGCCGCGGCCAAGGGTCCGGAGCTACTGGGCGTGCTAGCTGCGCGGCGCAAGCCGTTGCAGGATTCGCCCACGCCGGCGGGAAACCCGGCTGCTGCGGCAGCGCTGTTGCGCCTGGAGGCGCTGAATGGGCGGGCCGATCTACGAGAAAAAGCGGAGGACACGCTTGAGGCCTTTGCCGGCGTGGTGACTCACTTCGGGCTTTACGCGGGAACCTACGGGTTGGCCCTCGAACGGCTGTTGCTGCCGCCGGTGCAGGTGGTAGTGATTGGAGAAGGCGCTGCCGCCGATGAGCTGGAGGCGGCCGCCACCATGGGCTACGCGGTGAACAAGAGCGTGATCCGTTTGACCCGGGCGCAAGTCGGGCAAGAACTGCCGCCCTTACTGGCTGAAACGCTGCCCCTGCTTCCGGACCTCAAGGCGGCGCACAGCTTCGCCGTGGTTTGCCGGGGAACCTCCTGCCTTCCCCCGACCGCCAGCCCGGAGCAGCTATTGGCTTTGTTGCAGGGTTAGCGCAGTTGGCTCAAGCACCCGTGGAGTGATAGCTACGCGATATGGGCGTATATGTTATGGAGATTGTTTCTATTTCGTCGAGCGCCATCATCAGTTCCGGATTATTGTCTAAGGCCATTGGATGATCAGGGGACATCGATCACGAACGCACCCTCCTTTTGACAAAACGCCACATTGTAGACAGAAAAGAAATCAGTTTGTCCCAAAAGGCCAATGCCTTGAGTGTTCATCGCCTCGGTAAACCCGGTGTAGGCGGGGAATGAAATCCCGTTGCCTATATCAATTGTTACGTTGGCGTAGTAGGTGACGTTCGTAGTCGATCCAACCCCGCCGGTCATCGCCTTGGGGAGTGACAGAACGTCTAATTTGAGTGCGATCGCCAGTGCCAACGGAAAGAGGCAGGCATGGGCCCCCGTATCCAGGCAAACATAGCAGCGAAGACTTTCACCGTTTTGGGGTGAGAGTTGCGGCTACCCACGGCCGATATACAACTTGGCCCTGCGGATGAGGATCGGTGGCTGGGATTGGAAACCTAAAGAATGGATATGCTACTTTCGGCATGTCCTTCTAGAAGAACATTGCGGCGGGTTGGTCGGGAACTCGAAGAATTAGGGGGCGCTCTTCGCCGCGCTCTTTAGCCTCCCTTAGAACTTCCTGTGCGTCAGGCCCGTAGGCCATGACCACGTGCTTGCTTTCTGAGATGGCTACCCATGCGCCGGAGGGAATATCCTTGAGCAGATGCGAAAGATCAGCAACGGCGTTGGTCATATGTTCCTCCCTTTGATTCTGCAGCGAGGGAGAGCCGCGGCGTACGAAGCTTAGAGTGTTGCAAGCAAACTTTCGTAACATTGTTAGTATAAGGCTTTAAATCATCTATTTGCACGTTTTATAGGGCTTTGTGGAGAAATTGGTTATCCGCGTCATCAGTACATCGCCTTCGGTTTGCCAGAGGTAGTTGCTTAGCTGGGCTTCATTGGCGTCTCTATCGAGAACAGTTTGACTCGCATCCTTTAAGTTCCGAGCCGTCCCTGCGGGACTGGAATTAGTATTCTTCCTTGTCGGTGACTACGGAAAGATTTTCCTTGTTATACAGACCCTTCTCTGGTCACGATCAACACGACGCCAATGCAGCCAGATCAGGACAACAACGATTACATCGCGCGATTGCGTTCGCGGGTCAACGCGCAGCTTGCCGGCTCCGGCACCAGCAAGCCTCTGCCCTCGCACCTGCAGCGGCGGTTCTCCCTCTTACGCAGCGAGCAAGAGCTGCCTGAAGAGGACCCAAAAATAGACTTCGGAGACTTGGCTGAGGATCCGGAGCTACAGCAGTCTCTGGCCTACATGGTGCACTACACGCCCAGCAAATGGCTGCTGGAGCAGGAGGCCGGGCTGCTGGCGGATCGACGCGACCTGCACCATCCGGAGCAGCCGATGACCCGGTTCCAGCAGACCGACCCGGACGAAGACATCTACGACTGGGCGCGGAGAAATCGCCTCACCGGCTTGTGTTTCTCCGGAGGCGGCATTCGCAGCGCCACGTTCAACCTGGGGATCTTGCAAGGACTGGCGGTCAAGGCCTGGCTCGATCAGGTCGACTACCTGTCGAGTGTTTCCGGAGGCGGCTACATCCATTCCTGGCTGGCTGCCTGGCTCAAGCGCGAGACCACAGAGCAAAAGAAGCACCAGGTTGCCGAACCTGAACTCGCGGCGTGGAGGAACGTGATGAAGCACTTGCTCCCCTTGCCACATCGCGAACCAGGACAACCATTCCAGGCCGTCTGGCCGAGCCAGATCGAATGGCTGCGCAGGTATAGCAACTACCTCACGCCGCACAAAGGAGCGCTCACTGGCGACACCTGGGCCGCCATCGCTACCTGGTTACGCAATGTGTCGGTGAATCAGGGACTGCTGATCTCGATTTTTCTTGCCGTGCTTTGTTTGCCCCATCTGTTCGCGCCCCACGTTCATCTCCGGCCCTACAACGCCACCTCCGCAGCCACCAGCTCCGTTGTCTCATCGCTCACCACGGGGAAAACCACAACGACGCTCACCCTTGGCGTCGGTCCCGCCCAGCCGGTACAAATCACCGATGGCCTGGCCGCGACACCCAAGGAGTCCTTCGGCGAAGTCTTGCGGGGCTATGCGCGCTGGGAAGCCATCGCGGGCGTGCCCATGGGCCCTTGGAGCTTAGCTGCTTATCTATTCTTTCTGTTGGCCGGCGGGAGCATCGGCAGATTGCTGCGTCTGGAATACTCCGGGTCTTTGCCCGGGAAAGAGGATAAGCTGCCAGACCGGCGCGGAAACAGCTTGCAGGCGAAGTTTCGCCGTTGGCAGGTGGTCTGGGCGAATGTGCTGATCGTGGCGCCCCTGCTCCTCTTCGGGCTCTGCATGACCCATGTGAGCCTGAATCATCCCGCCACTGCTGCCTTCTCCCTCATGTTGTTTTGCCTGCTCGCCGCGCTGGTTTGGACGGAAACCTTTAGCGGAGGGGCACTTTCCGAGACAGAGCGCCAGGAACAGGAGCGCCGGCAGGCCAGCTCTCCCAATTCTGTGTGGAAGCCCACACTCGCTTGGAGGATGTCGAGGGCAGCGTGGCTGGCTTCGCTGGGAGTGCCGGCCGCGGTGGCCGGCGCCCTGCTGGGGATGGCCATCGCTGCCGGGGTGAAGTCCTTCTGGATGCGGGATATCGCCCGCTGGCTGCTGCTCGACCGGTCAACCTCGGTTCAGCTGGTGATGGGAACGTTGCTCTTCTTCTGGCTCCCGCCGCTGACCATGGTGCTGGCATCGGGAATGATCGGCAAGAACTTTCCTGAATGGCTGGGAGAATGGCTCGCCCGCATAAGGGGCTACACCCTGCTTGCTGGAATCGGTTGGACCGTCCTCTTCGGGTGCTCGGTGCTGACGCCGGGAGCGGTAAACCACATGTGGCACTCACCCTGGATCAAGTGGCCGGCCATCCTCACCTGGGCAGGCACCACGCTGGGCGGCGTTTTGGGCGGCAAGAGCAGCCAAACCGGGGACGACCAAAACGGTTCAAGTGGCCCATTGGAATGGATCGTGATCGTCGCGCCCTATGTGTACATTGCCGGGCTGGCGATCTTTCTCTCCTGGCTTCTGGAGTGGGGGAGCCTGCTGATTCCCGTTCAGGCGTTCCCTCTGGGAGAGCTGGGCGTCTGGATCGCGCTCTTCCTTTTTTTCACTGGCTTCGCCGCGTTGTTGGGCAGCCGGCTCGATATCAACCAATTCTCCATGCACACCTTTTACCGTAACCGTCTCACTCGTTGTTATCTGGGCGCTTCCAACAAGAAGAGAAATCCCAGCCCGATCACCGGATTTGATGAACGCGACAGCAACGACCTTTCGATTGATAAGTTAACGCCGGCCGAAGGATACCCCGGTCCAATCCCTATTTTTTGCTGCGCCATGAACATCACCACCGGCGAGAACCTGGCATGGCAGGAGCGCAAGGCGGCCTCGTTTGCCTTTACCCCGCTCTATAGCGGATACACGGTGGGCTGGACGGAATGGCGAAGAAACCTGCGTTTCAACGGCTTTGTTCCCACCGCGATGCTTTATCCCGGCGGACCCAACGTGGCCACGGCGGTGGCGGCTTCCGGGGCAGCGCTTAGTCCTAACTGGGGTTACCACACCAAGCCGGCGACGGCCTTTCTGATGACCATGTTCGATGTGCGCCTTGGCCTATGGGTTCCAAATCCACGGCGTTCCGCGGCGGCCGGTCAGCGGCTCGATGCCGCCGCGGGTGATGTGCCCCCCGCCTCCCCGAGCTTTGCCATGTTCCGGCTGCTGAGCGAACTGCTGGGCAGCGTCGACGATACCTCAGAGTATGTGTACCTGACCGATGGCGGCCACTTCGACAATATGGGTCTGTACGAGTTGGTCAGGCGGCGTTGCTATCGCATCATCATCTGCGATGCGGAGGAGGACAATACCTACATCTACGACGGAATCGGTGCGGCTATCCGCAAGTGCCGCATCGACTTCGGCGTGGCCATCAATCTTGACTTGTCGGGACTAACGCCCAATCAGGAGACCAAACTAAGCGCTGGACACTTCGTTCGCGGAACCATTCGCTACCCGGAAACTCTGCCGGGGCAGGACGGCGAAGTGATCTATATCAAAGCTTCGCTCACCCGCAGAGTGCCGCAGGAAGGCAGCCCAACGCCGGACAAGGGTAGCGTGGAGCTGCCCGACGTTCCTGGCGATGTGCAGAACTACAAACTCGAGCACCAGGACTTTCCCCACGACTCGACCGCCGAGCAATGGTTCACGGAATCGCAGTTTGAAAGCTACCGGCGTCTGGGCCAGCGCGTGGTGGCGAGAATTGATCCTTTATTTACTCAGCCGTAAAAGGGTTGATCTCGTTCGGCTTGGCCGTGGTGGGGTCGGGAGCTTTTTCGGCCGCCGCCGGCTCCGGCTTGGCCGTTTGCGCGGCGCCGCTGAGAACCCGGTAGGGGCTGCCCGGGAGTATGTGGTGCTCCTCCAGGGCGAGGCGGATACGGCGCTGCATCTCGCGCACGGCGTCGTATTGCTTGCGCGGCAGCGTCCTGATCTGGATGGGGTAAATGACCTCGCTTCCTTTGATAGCGTCGACTCCAAACACCTGCGGATCGCCAACGAAAATATCCTTAAAGGCCGGTTCGTTGCGCACTTCCATCGCGATCTTCTTCAACAGCGGAATCACCTGGTCGGGATTGGCGGAGAAGTCGGCCGAAACATTCAGTGTGGTGACGGAGAAATCCCGGCTTTGGTTGGCAACATTGGTGATCTGGCTGTTGGGAATGATGTAGAGCGTGCCGTCAAAACCGCGGACCGTGGTCTTGCGCAGGGTCATGGAATCCACCGTGCCGGTCATTCCCGCCAGGGTGACGACATCGCCAACGTTGTACTGATCTTCAATCAGGATCAAAATGCCGTTTAGTACGTCTTTTACAATGGTTTGAGCCGCCAGGCCGATAGCCACGCCCGCGACCCCCGCGCTGGCCAAAAGCGGTCCCAGGTTGAAATGGAGAACATTCTCCATAATCTGCAAGATGGCCAGCAGGGCCACGATCACGATGCCGGTTGCCCGGATGACCGTCGCCAGCGTGCGCAACTGGGCGCCGCGCACGGCCCCCAGACTGTCTCGCCGTTCGGCGATTTTCAGCACCCGGGAGGTGAGGAAGTTGACCACCAGGATGAGCGCCCAGGCATAGAGCAAGATGAACAGCAATTTGGGCAGACCGGCGTGGAGGAAGTCCTGCGCGTCGGAGAGCCATTCCTGATCCAGGCCGCGAATAAACGAAGGTGCTGTTGCGGGTTGATCGAAGAGCGAGACGAGGGAGAAAACGGTGGCGTACACTGGCACCCTATGATGGTACTTGAGCGGTGGATTGTTGCGGCAATCCTGGGTGTAGGGCTGGCTTTGACGGCGCCCCACGCTCTCGGCCAGGCACCCTCCGCCGACAGCCACACAGCTCAGCCGGCCCAGCCGGCAGAACCTACGCCGGATCAAGCTGCGGCGGATCAGACTACAGAGGACCAAGATGACCTAGACAAGCCTGCGGCGGATCAGAATACGGCGGACCAGGCTACTCCGGACAAGCCTGCGGATCAGAAAACGGCGGACCAAGATACTCCAGACAAGCCTGCGGCGGATCAGACTACGGCGGACCAAGATGACCTGGATAAGCCTGCGGATCAGAAAACGGCGGACCAAGATACCTCAGACAAGCCTGCGGCGGATCAGACTACAGCGGACCAAGATGACCTGGATAAACCTGCGGCTGACCAGGCGACTTCAGAACAGGCAACACCCGACAAAGCTGGGGCAAACCAAGCGGTTGCTGATCAAGCTAAACCGGCCCCCCCGCCCCCGCCCGTTACCCCGGAAGAGGAACAACTTCGCAAAGACTCAGCCCACCTGCTGCAGTTGGTCCAGGAGCTGAAAGTTGAGGTAGAAAAAGCCGGAAACAACACGTTGTCTCTGGCCGCCGTGCGCAAGGCCGACGAGATCCAGAAACTGAGCAAAAGTCTCAAAGAAAGAATGAAAGAATGGGGACTAGTCTCTCAAGGCAAAGGACAGTGAGGGTGAAGTGAGCGACTTATCGCGGAACTGGTTGCGGGTAGTGATCGTGGTCGCGATTGGTGCGTTGGAGTTGCCGGCCAACCTGGGGATGGCGCAGTTGGGTGCGCCGATCAGCACGCAGCTCCCACAAGTGGGTGGACCGATTGGAAATGAGGACCGGCGCTTTCCGGACGAGCTGCCCTCGCCGACCCAGGAGATACAAGAGCGGCAGATGAAGCGGCTCCGGCAAGAACATCAGAAAGAGTTAATCGACGACACCGCCCGCCTGGTGCAGTTGGCGACCAGCCTGAAGGCAGAAGTGGACAAGGGAATCCAACCCACCACCCTGCCGACGGATGTGCTAAAGCAGACGGACGAGATCAACAAGCTGGCTAAGAAGGTTAGCGAACGCATCAAGACCCAGTAGGGTGGACTGCAAAGGTTATGAAGCTTACCGGCTGGACACCTAAGTCCGTGGTCGCGTTGCGCGACTATAGCGGCAAGAAATTCGCGGCGGACCTAGCGGCCGGCGTCACCGTGGGGCTGGTCGCCTTGCCGCTCTCGATGGCATTCGCCATCGCCTCCGGCGCGCCGCCGGAAGCCGGGCTCTATACCGCAGTCATAGCCGGATTCGCCATTTCCGCCCTGGGCGGCTCGCGTAACCAGATCGGCGGCCCCACCGGAGCGTTCGTCGTCATCATCTCCGGCATCCTGGCTCGCTACGGATTCAATGGCCTGTTGATCTGCACCATCATGGCCGGCATTCTGCTTATTCTGCTGGGAGCCACCGGCCTGGGTGCGGCGGTCAAGTTCATACCCCGCCCGGTGATCGTGGGCTTTACCAACGGCATCGCCATTCTCATCGCCAGCACCCAGATCAAAGATTACTTCGGGTTGCATACCGGTGCAGTGCCGGGCGATTTTGTCGGCCGCATGCGCGTGGTGCTGGGGAACGCGCATACCGTCTCGCTGGCTACTACCGTGCTCTCCTCTGTCTCGCTGCTGCTCATTGTGCTGACTATCCGCTTTCTGCCGCGGGTTCCCGGCTACATCGTGGCATTAGTCGCAGCTACGGTTGCTGTCTACTTTTTGCACCTGCCGGTGGAGACTATCGGGACTCGCTTCGGGGGCATCCCATCCGGCTTTCCCCGCCTTCATCTGCCGGTCTTTGAATATGCCACGGTGAGAACACTGATCGCTCCCGCCATCACGGTTGCCCTGCTGGGAGCGATTGAGTCGCTGATGTCCGCTGTGGTCGCCGACCGCATGACCGGCGACCAGCACAACCCCAATCTCGAACTTACAGCGCAGGGCATTGCCAATATCTTGTCCCCGCTCTTTGGCGGGCTGCCGGCCACCGGCGCCATTGCCCGCACCGCCACCGGCATCCGCTGCGGAGCAGTGAGCCCGGTCGCGGGCATGGTCCATGCCCTTACGGTGCTTGCGGTGCTGCTGTTCGCTGCTGGACTGGCCAAGTTCATTCCCCTGGCAGCACTCGCCGCCATCCTGATGGTGGTCTGCTACAACATGGGTGAGTGGCATGAGATACCGCAGATCTTGAAGCTCTCCAAACTGGAGATTGGAGTATGGTTAACCACCCTGCTGCTGACCGTCTTCGCCGACCTTACCGTGGCGGTGGAGGCAGGAATGATATTGGCGGCGCTGGTCTTTATCCGCAAGGTGACTCTGACCACCACCGTCTCCCGGGTGACCGAAGACGATCTGGAAGACGGCCGCATGCATGTGCTGCAAGGCAGGGATATTCCGTCATTCCTGGCCATTTATCGCATCCACGGGCCATTCCTCTTTGGGGGCACGGAAAAGATCGACGAGATTCGCCGCGAGTTGCCTACTCTGCCCTCTATCGTGGTGCTGCGCTTGCGCAATATGACGGCGATTGATTCGACCGGCCTGCAGGCACTGGAACGGTTGGCTCTGGAGGTGCGCGGGTCAGGGCGAACTTTGCTGCTGTGCGGGGCGCGCGAGCAGCCCGCGCGCTTGATGAGGCAGGCTTCGTTTGCGCAGCATGTAGGTCCGGAAAATATCTGTGCTCACATAACCGCCGCCCTGGAGCGCGCCAACGCCATTCACGACCAGGCAACCGACGAGGTGCTTTCTACTTAGGACATGCAGAAGATTTATCTCGGCGTTGACGTGGGTGGTACTAAGACTGCGGTCGTGCTCTCGGCGCGTCCTCCGGAAACCTTGGGACGGGTGGAGTTCGCGACCATGCCGGAGCGGGGGCCGCAGCAGGCTCTCGATCGCATCGTGGAATCAGCGCGCAGCCTGTTGGCGCAGCAGGGTCTTGGCCAGGAATCGATTGCGGCCATCGGGGTTAGTTGTGGCAGCCCGCTCGATCGGGTGAAAGGAATTGTCCAGGCGCCGCCCAACCTCCCTACCTGGGTGGATGTGCCGATATGCCGTCTGCTTGCGGAGGCATTCCAAACTACTTGCCGCCTGGAGAACGACGCCAATGCGGGCGCGGTAGCGGAACATCGTTTCGGCGCCGGCAGGGGCGCAGAGCATATGGTTTTTCTTACTCTGGGCACGGGCTTGGGCGCGGGGATCATCGCCGCCGGCAGCTTGTACCTGGGGGCCAATGGAGACGCGGGCGAAATCGGTCACGTGCGCCTCAGCCCGACGGGGCCGGTCGGCTACCACAAGGCGGGGTCTATTGAAGGTTGGGCCAGCGGCGGCGGTATCGCGCAGCTCGCCGTGCGCATGTTGGCGCAGGCGGAAAAGCGCGGCCGCTCCAGCATCTTGCACGCGCAGTTGGCTGAGGGTGGGTTGACGGCGCGCGACGTGGGCCGCGCGGCGCAGGCGGGGGATGCGGTTGCGCTCAGCATTCTGCGCACCTCTGGAACACGCCTGGGTCAGGCGCTTGCCATGCTGATCGATGTGTTGAACCCGCAGCGCATTGTGCTCGGAGGATTGGCCTGGCGCATGGGCGAGACATTGCTGGCGCCCATGCGCAGAACGATCGAACGCGAGGCGTTGCCGCAAACATTGCGGGCTTGTGAAATTGTTCCCGCTACTTTAGGAGAGCAGATCGGGGATGTGGCCGCTCTGTGCGTAGCCATGGGACTCGAAGGAAGGATTTTTCCCCGCCACGGATGACGGGTGCCCCACATCTCGCGAAAAACGAGCGAGATGCCCGGATTTCCTGTACGCAGCACCGGCCAACAGCCACGTGTGCGGCTTTCATTGAGGAAAGCCGCATGAAGTCCACCAACGCCAACAAACTTCACAGGAAATCCAGGGGGGTGGGGCACCCGCCAATTTGTTGCCAATAGAACGCTCCAGGCTACAGGTTAGAATCTAGCTTTGGAAAAAGGGGAATTGGATGAGTGGACGACTGGCTGGAAAGATCGCTGTGGTCACGGCCGCAGGACAGGGAATTGGAAGGGCCACGGCGATTGCCTTTGCCCGCGAAGGCGCCACTGTATGGGCGACAGATATTAACCGCGCGGCCCTCGATACTCTAGCCGCGGAGCAGCCGCAGATGGTTTGCCGCGAGCTCAACGTGCGCAACCCTACGGAGATTGAACAACTCGCAGGCGAGCTGCCGGAGCCTCACATTTTGTTTAACTGCGCCGGCTACGTGCATCACGGCACGATCCTCGACTGCAAGGAAGAGGATTGGGAGTTCTCCTTCGATTTGAATGTCCGCGCAATGTATCGTACCTGTCGCGCTTTTTTGCCTGGTATGTTACGCGCGGGGCGGGGAAGCATTGTGAATATGGCTTCGATCGCGTCCAGTATCCGGGGCGTGCCGAACAGGTTTGTCTATACCAGTTCGAAGGCCGCGGTAGTGGGGCTGACCAAGGCGATTGCCATCGACTTTGTGCGCCAGGGTATCCGCTGCAATGCCATTTGTCCGGGCACAGTGGAGTCACCTTCGCTGGAAGCACGCATAGCCGCGCAGGGCGACGTGGAGCAGGTGCGGCGCGAATTCATCGCGCGCCAACCCATGGGACGGTTAGGCCGCCCGGAAGAGATCGCCGCGTTGGCGGTGTATCTGGCATCAGATGAGTCCAGCTTCACCACTGGGCAGACACACGTCATCGACGGCGGCTGGAACATCTGAGTTTTTGTTGGTTGGACGGTAATGTTATTCGATGAAAACCGCGCCATCGCCAGGCCGGGAGGTTAGAAAGCCATCATCGGGATGGCCTCTCAATTTGGCAACTGGAGCGGTTTCACAGAAGTCGCGATCACTGATCAGGCTAACCACTGTGAAACCGCTTAATGGCCCGGTAACATTCTTACCTTTAGACCTGAGCCTTTCTTGCCTTCGCCCAGCGCTTCCGCTGTGCAGCCGCAATCTTCTTGCGTGCTTCCACGCTCAGCACGCGCTTGCCCTTGACCTTGGGCGCTGCCGAACCATTGACGGAGGCCGCGGAAGCGCTCCGGCTATGACCATTGGTTGTGCCTTGCAACAAAGCCTTCACCTGCTGCAGCCGTGATATTTCGCTGTTAATGTGTTCTAAGATCTCTTTTGTATTCAAAGGGAATTCTCCGGACGCAAAAAGTCGTCACCGATAGAATATCAAATTCATCCCGGCGGAGATACCTCAAGTCTATTAGCGGAAGGTGATTGAACCGATAACCGCGTTCCTAAGTGGAACCCAAGACTCATCGAGAGCACAACACACCCGCGGAAAGCTACACTTGCCCATGCACACTCGAAGTAAAAATGCTGTAAAGAAGGTACCTGCTTGTTCATGAAAGCTTCCCTCAACCGGCTTCGTGGCAGGTCTATTCTTGACCCCAAGGCTAGTTCCGCGGAGCAACTGTTTCTGGCGCCGCCTTTTACGGAAGCAGTGGTGGCTGCGATTCGCCTTATTTCCACCCGCCTGCCGCTCAAGGCCGATGAGGCTTCCCGATTGCTCTGGCAAAAGGAAAGCAACGCCGCCAGTGCAGCAGAGTACGAAGCTCTGCTGCCGCTCTTCGCAGAGGCCGGTAAACCGAAACGTGTTCTCGAGATCGGTCCCGGCTTCGGCCGATCGGTTGTCTTCTTCAACAAGAAGGGACTTTTACCAGGCAGCGAGATAAGTCTTTACGACGCCAACGGCACCAGCACCAAATACAAACAGAAATATTACGAGCATCCTCCGCAATGGCCCGACACCTCGTCTTTCTGCGGGAACCTCTCGCTCTTGCAAACCATGCTGGATTACAACGGAGTCACTTCCTATAAGATCTTCGATGCCGCACAACTGCCCCTTGCCGCCTTGCCCGGACCCTATGACTTGATCTATGGGTTTTACAGTATCGGGTTCCATTGGTCGCTGGAGTACTATCTTGACGACCTGGCGCCGTTGTTGCACGAACGCACCCTGTTGGTCTGTACGCTGAACAAAAATTTTCGTCCTTTCCCGCGGCTGCAGCAATTTTCCACGCGGGTTCTCGAGTGCCGCGAAGTGAAGAAGAACGCAACGCCTCTTCGCCTGCTGGTGTTGAGCAAAGGACCGTTGCCCGCTGTAGGCCGTTCCATGAACGAAGCATTTCCTCCATAGGGATGGCGAAGCCCGCCCTCGCTCTCTGACGAAGGACGGGTGCCCCACATCTCGCTCGTTTTTCGCGAGATGTGGGGCACCCGTCCTTGGTGAGGGAGGCAGGCTTTTCAAGCCGCGATGGTTGTTATCATCAATCTATGTGCGGCCGTTATGTACGTAAGTCAACCCGCAGAGAGATCGCGCAATGGTTCGGCGCCGAAGATGACGAGGCTCTGGAGTGGGGCGCGAGCTACAACGTCGCCCCACAGACCTTGCAGCCGGTTGTGCGCCTGAACCGCGATACGGGTATGCGTGAGATCGTTCTCATGCGTTGGGGCTTGATTCCTTATTGGTCTAAGGATGCGCAGATCGGCTACTCCACCATCAATGCCAAGGCCGAGACAGTGGCTACCGCTCCGGCATTTCGCGAGGCCTTTAAGCGTCGCCGCTGCCTGGTGCCCGCGGACGCATTTTATGAGTGGCAGAAGCTGGACCCAAAACATAAGCAGCCATTTGCCATTGCGCTCACTAACCGCGAGCCCTACGGCTTCGCCGGATTGTGGGAGCGCTGGAAAAATCCCGCTAGCGGCGAGCGGGTGGAGAGCTTCTCTATCATCACCACCGATCCCAACCAGGTCGTCGCCCCGCTGCACAACCGTATGCCGGTCATTATCGAGCGCAAGGATTATGCCCGGTGGCTGGGCGCCGGCAATCCCGCGCAGCCGCCTTTAGACCTGCTGCGGCCCTTTCCGGCGGAGCAAATGACCGCCTGGAAGGTGGACAAGGCGGTGGGAAACGTCCGCAACGATACAGCGCAGTTGCTCGAGCCGCCGGACCTCCTGTGAAGCGTGTTGGCGTTGGCGAACTGCACGCGGCTTTCCGTAATGAAAGCCGCACACGCGGCCATATCCCGTGCAGCGAACAGGAAATCCGGGGGACGTCACCGGGGACGGCGCTTGATGTAAAATACCCCTTGCCATGAGATAGCGGACCTGGCTTCGGCGCCGTCTCTTATGCGCAATGGCGTGAATGTCACTCCGGCGCTCTTCTCCCGTCGAGTGAAGCTGCACAAACGACTGATTTAGCACCGTCTTTGTCCGGCTGGCCATCAGGGCGTGTTTCCGATACGCAACAAAGCCACATCTCCGAGCCACAGAAATCTGCTCAGGGCAAAATAGATAACACATAAGGTTACGTAAATAAAAACGGTACAAATCCCCGTCCACTTTGTTACTTACGACGTAACAGAAATAGTGCTTAAGAACCTTGCGCGCTACCCAATGTTGATGCATACTCTGACTTAGTTAAGTCGTAACTATGACGGAAATAGTTATGTTTTGAAGGGTTCCCTCTCCTCCCCGGCTGACCCTTCTTTTTGCGCTTGGTTTATCCCCCTAGAACATTGGAGATAGCTATGAGTCCTCTTCGGAGACATGGCGGCGGACGTCCTCGCTCCGCCCATTCCATCCTGGATGTTGCAGAGCGTTGGGGTATATCGGAGAAAGTTGCACGCCGTTTGGCAGTACGCAGGCTGGATGACGACGCCATGGCCATTCTGGTTTACGAGAGCAAGCGTTATGCGGCGGTGCAACGCCGTGAATTTCCAGTCCTGGGAAGATACGTCGGCGGCATGAGGGCTCTGGGCATGCGCAGCCGCGTTCCCGCAGGCCGTACATGAGCCCGTGCAACAGGCAGGACCGCCCCATCGTTTTGCCCAGCCGGCGCACGACGGATTTTCTCGAACACGGCGCAAAGCCAACGGCCGAACGGGAACGCCGGAAGGCCAATCATGGGAGGCACCCGGATAGGAGGGCCGGGCGCCAGCAGGTGAAAGATTGCGCCTTGTCACGGTTCGGCCTGGAGGTGGGAAAGATGGCGCGGCAAACCCTGATCCGCCGGGTACAGAAGGGGGATGTGAAGTATGCCCGCAAACTGACTAACTCGCGCACCGTGATTGTGCTCGATTGCGCGGCCGGGGAAATGGCATTTCTCTATAGCAGAGTAACCAAGGACATTGTCAGCTTTCTCGCGCCCGATGCGCCGGAGATTGCAGACTGGCGCCGCTTGCAAGCTGCAGCGCCGGTACCATCTGGACGTGGGCCCGACGGGGCGAATGAATGACTGTGCACAGCAACAGGAACGGTGCGGGGAAGGATGCGCAAAGCAGCGAGGGCCTGCCCGCCAGCGTGGCTGCCGAGAAGGCGATTCTGGGCGCCATTTTGCTAAACAACGGCCATTACCAGGAAGCGGCGGGCCGTATCGCGGCCGTTGACTTCTCGCTCGATTCGCATCGTCGCGTCTTTTTGCGCATGGGCGAGCTGATGAGCGAAGACAAGAGCATCGACATCGTAACCCTGGCCGAGCAGCTGCAACGTAACAAGGAGCTCTCGGTGATCGGGGGAGTGGCCTATCTCGCGGCCCTTACCGAGGGGTTGCCGCGGCGGCTATCGATCGAAGAGTATGTTTGCATCGTCAAGGACAAGTCTCTTCTGCGGCAAACCATCGCCGAGAGTGACCGGGTAGGAGCGCTTGCGGGCGACCAGTCCGGCTCTGCTGAGGAGGTTCTGGCCGAGGCTGAGTCTGCCTTCCGCAGGATTGCCGGCCAAGCGATTACCTCTGGCCTTGTCTCAGTGGGTGAATATGTCAAAAGCCACTATCCGCGCATTGACGAAATCTTTGAACAGAGCGCGCGGCTCACCGGCATCGCCTCCGGCTTCTGGTGTCTCGATCATCTAACCGCCGGGTTTCAACCCAAGGAGTTGACCATTCTGGGTGCGCGGCCTTCGATCGGCAAGACGGCGGTGGCCGGCAACATCGCCGTGCATGTGGCCATGTCAGGCAAGACGGTGGGCTTCTTCAGTTTGGAGATGCCCAGCAAGGCGCTGATTGACCGCATGTGTTGTGCCCGCGGGCAAGTGGACTTACAAGCCCATCGCCACGGCAGGTTAAGCGAGGTACAGAAGCGATACTATTTGCGAGCGCTGGCCGAGATCGTGGATGCGCCTTTATATATCGACGACCAACCGGCACAGACCGCGGCGTCGATTGAGGCCAAGGCGGCGCGGCTGCAAGGGAGTGCGGGTCTCGACCTGGTGGTCGTGGACTATCTGGGATTGATGGCGGCTGAGCGCAAGGGCACGGAGAACCGTGAGCAGGTGGTGGCCGCTATCAGCCGTGCGATGAAGGGATTGGCCAAGCGGCTCAACGTGCCCGTAATCCTGCTGTCGCAATTGAATCGCGAACTCTATAAGCGGGTGGACAAACGGCCAGTCCTTTCTGACCTGCGCGAGTCGGGAGCCATTGAACAGGATGCGGACGTGGTTCTCTTTCTGCATCGCGAGGAATACTACAACCGGGAAGATCCATCGCTGGTGGGAAAAGGCGAGTTGATTATCGCCAAGGCGCGCAATGGCCCCCTGGGTACCGTGCGCTTGCACTATGACGCACGCACCTGCAGATTTTCGAGTGAGCGGGACTGAGAACACGCTACGTCTGCTGATTAAACGGCTTATCGGGCAACGAGCAACCATTCCTTACGGCCGGCAATCGTAAAAACAGCGGGGAAAATAGAAACAGTACTTGTGCAAACGCCGTAATCATTTTAATGATGCGGAATCTTCGTAGAACTTACAGCGTCAAACTTAATATGGAGGACTTTCCGCCATCAGGAGCAAATCGAATGAAGGGCCATCATCAGGCGCTGGCATTTGCCGGCGCAATATTAGCACTACCACTTCTCGCCTACTCTCAGAGTGCAAGCAGCCAAAATTCTCAAAATATGCAAGGTGCGCAGGCGCCCATTGCCGGACATCATGAAGCTACGCTCATGAAACCCGTGCGTGCGGTCTTGACGCAGACCTTGGATGCTGATAAAGATCACCAAGGTCATACGGTTGAAGCCAAGCTTTCCCAGAAGGTTACCTTGACGAATGGGACCGAACTCCCCAAGAACACGATGCTGCTGGGAAAGGTCACCGCGGATGATATGCACCAGCAGGGCACCTCAAAACTAGCGCTTCGTTTCGACGAGGCACGCCTGAAAGATGGGAAGACGTTACCTGTAAGAGCGACCATCGTGGGGTATTTTGCCCCGGGCTCCGCTGAAACCGAGCTTGGTCCGGAGGACGACACCAGTGCGCAGGTGCCTAACGATTGGACCGCGAAGACCCTGCAATTGGATCAGGAGAACGTCCTCTCTGGCGTCGATCTACACAGCAAGATCTCAAGCAAGAATTCGGGCGTCTTTGTTTCCACTAAGAAAGACGATGTCAAGCTGAGAGCGGGTAGTGAGATTCAGTTCGCCATCGCGCCCGCATAACCTGCTATCTCGAACAGTTAGAGCGGCTCGACCCCCTGGGCAGTCGTAAGTTCACTTAGAAGAAAAGCCGGATGCCCAAGCTGCCAAGGTTAGGCATCCGGTGTAATTCCTGTTCGATCGACTAAGGCCGCCGCCGTCCTCCGAAGCGTCCTAATCCCACGCGTCCTGCTGTTCTGATCGGCGCTTCTTCGCGATCGAGTTCTTCTTCCCTCTGCTGCCAGCGGATTGCGGCCGAGCCCAGATCGAGTCCGCGGACCGCGTGCTGCAGCGTCAATTGCCGCGGCTGGGTTGCCTGCTGAATGAAGGTGTATAAGGCATAGCGCGTCTCGTCGGCGACATCATCCAGCGGATCGCCGGCTATTTTGCGAATGTCTCCCGGCCTGGTGTCGTCATGCATGCGTGTGCGCAGGGCCTCGAAGCTGCGTGGACACACATCGGTGATCGCGAACTCGCCCGTGCGTAGCATGCGATAGAGCAACTGCCATCCGCCCAGACGGTCGTTCGAGGCGCGCTCACAGACGATATCCCACGGCTCCAAGACTTCGTTGATCTGGTCGGCGATGGTATGGCCGTCGCCAATCTCCTTGAAGTTAGCAGGGTCAAGATAGGCCGCGACAATGCGCCGCCGCTGCCCGTTTTCTTCGGGGCTAATGAAGGCATCCACCACCATCTGTGCCAGCTCATAGGCGGGCACGTGTGGTACGACGAGCTCGCCGATCTTGCGGATACGCCCTTGAGGAAACTCCGGGCTATCCTCTTGTTGCAATCGACTTGACTCGATGCCTTGAACGGTAGTGCTTTGCCGCAACTCCGCCGGCCCGCGCACGTAAAGCCCCACGGAAGAAGAGGATTTGCCATAGCCGTAATCGATGGAGAGGAAGTGGTTGTGCCACCACTCCACGCCCGCCTCGGCCAGCGGGCGCACCATGCCTGCGTGCATAAAAGGGAAGTAGGCGCCTTCCAGCGTGCACCAGCAGCCCTGTTCCATGGCCGCGGCTGCGCCCCCTGACATCATGTGCAGACGCTTGGAGTAATTTGCGTCCAGCAGATTATGGTCAGTCAGCTTGCCGGGAATAAAAGCAACGGAGAAGGGAATCGCCTCGCCATCGGAGGGCCAGCAGCGGTCGCTGTACAGCTGCCCGGGTTGGGCCGCGTCTCGCCCGTTGTGCACCGGGCAATGGCCGCGCAGAAAGAGCGTCTGATGCCAGGCGGCGCCAACATTGCCGGGGTTTGATGTGAGCCGCATGCGCAGCCGCAGGCTGGAGTCGGTGGAGCTTAACCGGCCCAGAATATTGCGCACCTGCCTTTCTGTATGCAGCGTTGACTCATCAAAGCCGATGAAGGAATAGCGCGGCCCCAGGTACTTCCACACGTCGTCATCCGTCTTCATATAAGCGAAGCGGATCGTCGCTCCGGAAGGGAAGCTCCACATCCATTTGGGGGAACCCACGAAGACGCCGCCCAGGGGCGCATAGAGTCTGCGGGTCTTGTCGATAATATCCGTCATCTCCACGAAGGAGGAGCGGAAGACAATGGCCCGCAGGTTGGGGTTCTCATGCTCCTGCACCGCGTCCATCAACATGGTCTCGGTCTTGAGCGAGCCGGCGGATCCGCCGAAGAGCAGAATGTCCGCTTCTGAATCGAGCGCGGCCTGCTGCGCGGCGGTGGCCGGCATCCAGCGATAGAGAGCTTCATCGTCAGGAGCCGGTGGATGGGTCAATTTGCTCGTGGGGAGCCGGGCATCCATGCCGAGCGATAGATTTCCTGTGAGCTCGGACGATTGGTCTCGGCTGGTTTCCGGCGCAGCTCTTGCCACAGTGCATCGAGTGCATTCAATTGCCCGGTGATGTTTCCTTTGGTTCTCTCCGGTTCGAGGTTAGCTAGCTCCCAATATTTGGCTAGAATCTGGTCGCGGTCGATCTTCAGCCCGGTTGCGGTGGATTCCTTCCTCAGGGTGAAAGCGCCTACAGGGTGTTTGTGGATCATGGTATTCTCCTTTTCCGGCCTGGCGGCATCTCGCTTTGCCCGGCCATTCGTGTAATATTTGGTTCCATGGGAAGCAAAGACAAAGGCAAGCGCGAAACCAAGAAAGCACCCAAACCCAAGCCCAAAGTGGAGCCCGGACGTAAGCGCGGGGAAGATACCCGCCTCGGTGGGCCGCCCAAAAGCTGATTACGGGCTAACGGGTTGCCCAAAAGTGTCAGCAACGAAGGGCACGGCTTCGGCCGTGCCGCACGGGCGCTAGCTACCGAGGGCTTAGTGTCTGTGAGAACCGCCGGTTCTATGTCCTCGCAGAGCCTATGAGGCTGAGTGCAGATACGGCAGCGGCTTTTTTCCACAGCATGGTCAAGAGCTGTGCACGTCTTTGTGACGCACGGTAAGGTTCCTTCCATCTTCGGTGCGCACACGCGCGATCCGCATATTCGGATCTACATAGACAACTCTCGCTAGATCGCCACCGGCTAACCTTACCCTGGCCCCTTTCACGATTGGACCCTTCGCCACACGCTCGGCAGGCGAAGTGGGAACTCCATTTCTGGAATTAAATCGCTCCATGGCGGAATCGTTGATGGCTCTCGCGGCTGCTCGTGCCTGGCCGTCGCTCCGGCCCGCCAACTCCGCGTTGCGCACTTTCTTATAGTCGTGGTGCTCCTGGCGGTTGGCCTCGAACACTTCTCGGGGAACGATCTGCAGCTCCTCAGAGGATCCATTCGGCATTTGCAGCTGGAGGGAGTAGCTGCGATAGCGATACTCCGGGTCGCCGAAGGCGAAGTTGTCCTGCTGCCGCAACACGGGGAAATGCCGTTTCACTGCCGCCACTACCGCATCTTTTGCCTCCAGCGAAGCGACTGCGATCTGCGCCGCGCCGTAGTCGCTTACCGTCGCAGCGGGCTGTCCCTGCCCGGTAATTTTCTCCGCCAGGCGTGCCGGATTTTTGGCATCGCGGCTGGCCGCCAGCCTGGCTCCGGGAATGTGCCGGATCGCCTGCAACAGAAGCGCCTTGTAAGCCGGCATTGCATCGGTGGCTAGCGCCTGGTTGACGGCAGCATTATCAGTTGGCTGTACGATCTTGCGCCCTGAATCGGCATCTTGCGTGCCCACTGCCTGCGGCCGCGCGCTCATCTGCTGCATCTGAGGCAGCAAGCGCGGTTCCCCCGGATTTCCTGGGGAGCCTGTTGCGTTGGCGAACCTCATGCGGCTTTCCTTACTGAAAGCCGCACTCGCGGTCGTGTCCCGCGCAGCGTACAGGAAATCCGGGTCCCGGGCCGTTCTGCGTGCCGCCGCCTCGGCATGCGCGCCAATAGTAGCTGTTACTGTTTCAAAACCCAGGTCGGCAAGAGTGCGAGGGTTGCTTTGCGCCGGAGTGGCTACGGGTTCAAAACCAAGCGTATCGAGAGGATGTGTCGCCATAGGTATTTGCACCAAAGGGTTGCCTGGAATGTAAGCATGGAACGGAAAAAACGGCCGAAACCTCTCGGCTTAGGCCGGGTTAGCACCATATGTAGGTGGTTGTAAGGAGAGAGAACGATGAAAACTAAATGGATTGCTAGCTTGATCTTGGCTTCGGCACTCACGGCTCCCGCCTTTGCCGGAGTCGGCGTATACATCGGTGTTGCTCCGCCGCCGCTGCGCTATGAGGTTCGGCCTGCGATACCCGGTCCGGGCTTTGTCTGGGTGGACGGATATTGGAACTGGGCTGGGGGACGGTATGTATGGATCCCCGGGGTGTGGCGCCGGCCACCGTATGCAGGTGCTTACTGGGCCCACCCTCACTACGACCATTACCCCAATGGCTGGGCCTACCACGAGGGTCACTGGGACCATGAGGACCACGGCGACCACCACGACTGGGGACATCGCTGAGATGCTGTTTTACGCAACGGGGCTCGACAAAAAAATCGGGCCCCTGTTGTATGAATTGGGTCACTTTTCTCCTACGCCTCATCCAACACTTTAAGGTTTCCGTCGATCTGCCTGGCGGCATGAAGATTCGCCTTGGGCAGATAACCAACCTGACCCTTCGAGGAAACCTTTATGTACCCCGGATCGTATCTTCGATCGCCGCTTCGGTCCGGCGCTTTTGCCTGCGAAGCGGGTGCGGCGGCGAAGTATCCTGCCAGTCCGCGGCGGACCAAAGTACCCTGCTTGGACTTGACGTCATCGTAGGCCGGGGCCCGTGCCGGGGTCGCCTGCGAAGGCGGCGTTGCCAGGTTACCTGTGAGCGGAGTTGACGTTCCCGGTTCGCTCCGTGGTGGATGATCCGGTGGTGGCAGCACAAGGCTCTGCGCCTCAGCCGGAGACAGGATCTTCTTGAGCAGCCTGCTGGCTTCGTCATCACCCAAAGCATCCGTACTGTAATCCCGATCATCTGCCATGGTTACAGTTTTCCTGCCTTGCCCAGATTGTCCGCAACGCTATTGCCAACTTCATCCCAGAAGCTGGGGGTTTTGGCCGCTTGAGCCTCATTGCCCAGCGTGCTATCCGCGCCATTCTGAGAGGCACCGTAGAGCGACTCATTGGCGCTGATCGGTTCGGCCGACGCGCCCAGAGCCGCCTGGTTGTAAGCTGCTTCACTGGAGATGCGCTGCTGCTGTGCCTTGGCCAGGTCGCTCGATAGATTGCGGGTGTTCTGCTGCGCTGCGGCAGCCGCGGTCGCCGCATCCGCGGCGCTGTTCTGGCCTGTTCGCAGGGCCTGCGATTGCAGAGCTCCCTGGAGCGAGTTCGCGCCCGCATCGGATACATTGGCCAGGCCAGTGTTGATGGTCTGATCGTATTCGCCCCCCGGAGTGTACGGATTTCCGGAGACGAAGTTCGCCAGCTGGTTGTTGTAGTTGCCGATGGCGTTTTCCGTTGAACCGAACGCTGACTGGGCGTTACCAAAGTCAGTAGCGTTCTCGTTCGACGCGGTGTTGAATGCTTGCGTGGATTGGCCTCTACTCATTTTTTCCTCTCAGGTCTTTGGCGAAGTGGGCGAGCTCGCAATCGACGCAAACAAAGCCCGCTCGCTGCAATGGTTTCTGGATAATCTTCTTGAGTTGCCGAGGTACAAAGCACTCCAGCCAGCGAAAGCCCAGAAGCTTTAGTATGTAACTAAGCCCTTCTATCTCGCGGCGTCCGAATGCCGTCGCCTTGGCATCGCAACCCACAAAACGCAACTCCGCGATCGTCTCCACGTAGATACAGTTTCTGATCGCCCCACCACCTGTCCCGTGCGTGCCGGGATCTTCCTCACCCACCAGGGCAATGGCAATCGCCGGGCCGAACAAGTTGGGCAGCTCGTAATTGGTGCCTTGCGCGGCCTGGTGCTCGCGGTGGAGCCGCTGAATCGCGGGCCAATCCTGCTGGGTTGCCTGGCGTAGTGTGATGCGTCTCATCTCACTGTGAGTCCGTGCTTGCCGGCGTAGGTAAGCATCAGACGCTGCGACGTATTCAGGGCCTCGTTGATTTGAGCGACGGCGGCCTCCGGGTCCAGGTTGTCCAAATTGTCTTTGGGGTGGACCGCTCCGCATGCGGGGCATGAGTCGTGGCCGACGGTCAGTTGTATCAGATGCCGATTGCCCCGTTCGTCGCGCAGCTCGATCACGTGAAAGCCGCTGGCCGTATCAAGATACTGCTGGTGCAGGCTATACATCGGCGTAGAGCCTCCCCCCGTTACTGCCGGTAGCGCCGCCGCCGCCGGTGGTGCCGCCGCTTACGCCGCCCGAAGCCGTAACCGTGGGCGTGCTGGAGTAGCCGCTGCCGGCGCTGCCCGGCGTGACCTGCGTTACCGCGCCGGACGCCACCACGGCAGTAGCCGTAGCGCCGCTGCCGGAACTATCCGTAATCGTCAGCGAGGGCGCCGCGGTGAGCCCGTTGCCGGGGTTGATGATCTGGTAAGCGACGATCGCGCCCCCGGTCACCACGGCATGAATCACCGGCAGGATTAAGCCACTTGAATTAGCGATGACCGATATCTTGCCTACCGGCACCCAGGTATCAGGAAAGGTCTGGGCCAGTTGCGGCTTGAGCTGATATTTTTGTCCATCCCAGACCACGAAGCCGTTGGTTGCATAAGCCACATTCATGATGGTCCCGGCGGCAATTACTTTAGAACTGTTACCGAGGATGGAGGTCCACGAAGTGCCGACCCCGCCCGAACCATAAACCCTTACCGTGGCCGTGCTGCCATTGGCGATTGAGTCCACCGTCGCATAGTTTGACTGGTTGAGGGAGAGGTTGCTCCCGCTTGCCGCCGAGCTCATCAGGCCGGAGCTGACCGCGCCCGGCTGGGCGATATAGCTGCTCCAGTTCTGTTGGTTATAACTCGATCGCAGCCGCCAGTACAGAGTCACTCCAGGATTAGGCAAGACATAACTGGTGTTGGTGCTGACGGGGTAAGTGGTTACTCCCGAAACAAAGTTGGCCACCGGTGAGCTCGATAGCTCTTGATAAATAGGCGCGTTGGTCACGTTACTCGGCGCCGTGGCTCCTGAGGCGTTTTGTGGTGTGGTGATGGAAACGGTGAAGCTCCCATTCGCCCCAGTCACCGCGAGCTTAGAAGGAGCCGGCGGCGAGGTGAAGGCTGTAGTGCTAGTGTCTATCTTGGTGAGCGGCGTTGTGCCCGTCTGCGCGTAGAGAGACTGCAGTGCGAGATGAATGCCGGTCAGCGTCTCCCGCAGATCGCTGTTTCCCTTGGCAGCGGAGTTGATCTGGGCAAGATTAACACTAAGCGCCATCGCTGCTCCTGCCGGTAAAGATCGGGCGGGTGAACAGGCTGCAATACTTGAGCGCAAACCACGCGTTCGCGATTGTCCCGTTGGTAAAGCGCATGCGGAAGCGTTCATTCTGTCCTCTGGCGCCTCCGTCGTAGCCTCTCCAATTCTCCGGGGTCAGCGGAAAGGGCGCCAGCTTGATCTCGTTGGTACCGTTACCTGGCGGGGTCTGCTGCGAGTCTGCATAGGTTCGTGCCACCATCACCGATACAGTCATCGAACCCTGGCCTAGAGCATTGATGCTAACCCCGCCCAGCATGGAAACATCCATCAGGTCCTGGGTGCTGGTGGTTTCGTACTGGCAGGCGATTCCACTGCCGTTGTCGTTGTAAACACCGGTCGCGATCATTTGCACCGTACCATCGGGCGAAGAGGAACCGATCAGCACCTGGGATTGCCGCAGCGCCCCAAACGGCGAGGCGTTCTCGGGGAGCTGCCGCTCACAACGAACAGCCACCGATCCGGCTATGTCGTCCAGGCTCCACTTGCGGGCAGCGCCCATGGCTACCTCACGGCCCGCATACTGGCTGAAGTGGATCGGCCCTGACAGGCCCTCCATATAATTCATGGTCAGGGTCTGGTTGGGCACGGTCGCGTTGCCCACCGGGATGCCGATCCGAATCTCCTTGTTCTCCTCATCCACGCAGCACCAGATCAGATGCTGGTAATCCCAGTTGATGGTCTGCCATAGGTTCGGAATCTCCTTGGTCATGAGCTTGGGTTGCGGTTCGCTGGGAGTATAGGCATAGGCGCCGCTGCGATGCACGAAGAAGAGGAACTCATTGGTGACGCAAACCGCCCGTGGTCCACATGGTCCTACGCCCTCCCACCGCTGCTGCACCGACCATGTAGACGGATCAGTTGCCGTGGGGGAGATGGTGAAACCGGAGCGCTCCTTCAACGAGAAGAGCGTGCCCTGAAATTCGCGGGCGCAGATGCAGCGCTGTCCATTGCCATTTGCTACCTGGATCGGGCTGGTGTCGCCGTAATAGGACTCTGAATCCGCGGCCAGCGAGATGTAGTGACCCGATCCGTACCCATTCACCCCACTCAGCACGACGCGATCATTGGATGGAGAGTAATACACGTCGACGGCCGCGGGAGGGAGTATGCAGCGCAGCCGGTCGGTCATGTCGGTGGAGGTCTCCGCTTCAAGAAACTCGTCGGTGAAGTTGAAGAATGCAGTGGTGGTGGTGTTGTCGCCGATGACCGTCGCCGTCATGGGGATGGAGGCGCTTACGGTCTCTGAGGGTATGTAGAAGAACGGGCCAACGTTGGTGCCATCGGCGACTGTGAATCCGATGGTGCGATTGAGGGTGTTGCTGGGTCCGATAGGAATATTGGCCATGTACAGTTCATAGCCGGGCACATCCACACTGACCGAGCTAAAGGCCGCTACCGTGGGGCTCAAATTTCCATTGCGGTTAGTGAAGGCGATACTGGCGTAGCGAAGACCCGGGCTGGCATCGGGGGCAATATTGCCCGCCGCCCCGGAGCTGTTGGCCACGGGAGGAGGCGGCCCGCTGGCGGTGGCAGTAATCGTAGCCGTGGTAAGCGGCTGAAACGATCCCACGAGCGCGTAGCTGCTGTTAGCGGGCGCGGCCGTTCCCGTGGCCACGTCGGCTTCATAGAGATTCACTCCCGTAATTTGATATAGCGTGGAGGGAATTGGTATCTGCACGGCGTCATTCAGCACGGTGTCGATCAGCGTGCCGGCAACGGAGGGCAGCGTCTCTCCCCCGGCGTTGGTGAAGGTGGCAATCACGTAGACATCCCGCCCGGCAGGAAAGCTGCCCGTGCCCGAGGCACGTTCGACGGCGGGGGTCGATGGGGGCTGTAATCCACCGGGAGTGACCCGAGCCGTATTAGACGAGGGAGGCGCAGCTCCGGCCGCTGTATTCGTCACCGTCACCGTGGCGCCAAGGGCGAAATTTCCCACCTGCGCAAAGCTTGCGGAAGAGGGGGCCGCAGTTCCGGTGGGGACGTCGGCCTCATACAGGTTGACGGAGACCGGCTGGTATGTCGTGGCCAACCCACGAATCCATCCTGCCAGGCTGGATAAGGCAGGCACCGTGAACTGGGCTGCGTCATTCAGATTCGTATTGACCAGGATGCCCGGCGCTGAGGTGATCGACTCCCCTTGCGCGTTGACGAACGTCATCTCCAGGTAGACATCGCGGCCGGCGGCGAAGGCTCCGCCGCCCGCCACCCGGTTAGGCTGGGGAGAGTTGGGCGCCGGCAGCCGGTTCACCAGCACCGGGGTCAGCTCTTCCCAGGTGACGCCGCCATCTGTAACCGTGGCGTTTTCTACGAGCGGCCAGGCTGGCTCGGTCGCGCTGGTGGTGCCGGCGACGGTGCAACGGTAGAGGTGTCCGTTGCCGCCCGCAGCAGTTGGTTGCACATACTCGCCCACCAGGTACGCCGTGGAGGTAAGCCACGCCGCGCCAAGCGGCTTCTGCCCATAGGGGTCCAGTTGCCGCGTGCTCAACCCATAAACGTTGATCGGGGCGGACGGTGTCTGCAGGTCAGAGTACGCGACCAGGGCGCGGTTGTAAGCCTCGGTCACGATGGCATGGGAATTGGCCGGCTGGGTTACCAGCGGTCCCTCGACGCGCACCAGGATGCCGCTCCCGGCCGGACGTTCGACCAGCAGATAGCCGTCCGTATCGAAGACCAGCGGGACCTGAAAGAGAGTCTCGCCGGGATTCTCCGGGGTATAAATCAACCCAGCCAAGCCGGAGATAGCTGCCCGGTTGGGTCCCTGCATGGTTGTCTGCAGGCCATATCGCGTGGCCACGGTGGTGAGCTGAAATCTGCAATTCTTGCAGACAGCCGCAACCCCCATAGGCAGAACGGTCGGATCGTCATTATCGACGAGTCCACCAAAACGCGTGAACTCGTGCGGAGTGAAGCCGTCAAAATTCATTCAGGGTTTAGACGCGACGCTTCTGCATAGTGAGGATCACGTTTCCGCCCGTCACCGCCGTGGCGTAGGCTCCGGAAACGATCGTTCCGCCGGGTTGGTAGACGTTGATGAGAAATGCAGTCAAAGTCGAGCCGCTGATTTTCGGCTGCACATAATAGCCGCCGATATCTTCCAGGTAGACCGCTGGACCTAGCGATAGCGGAAGCTCGAAGACACCCTCTACATCAAGACCGTTGGGGTTGGTCAGGGTCGTCAGGTTGAGAGGATCTCCACCAGAGGTGAAGCTGCCGCTAAAGGTGAGCTGGATGAAGACGGTAAAGTTGCGGTCCCCGGCCCCAGCCGTGTAATCGATGATTGCTCCTGAAACTGCCATGGTTCCTCCTTATTAAGAAATGAGATTACTAAGATCGGCGCCGGCTTTGTCTTGCTGTACGGCGCACCTGGCCCTGTTCGGCGCGGACGAGTTGCTCCATAATTTCGTCCATGCCTTCGAGTGCCTTCTGTTCGTACTGCTGAGTCCACGCCTCATTGCCGCGTACCGTAGCAATCAGCGCTGCCGTGCCATAGGCGACGACATAACCGATCCGCGGATGCGAGAGCAGCACGCTGTCATCGCTGGTCAGCGGGGGCGGCCCAAACTCACCGCGGACACGCAGGTCGACCGCGATAGAGCAATTGGTAAGCCAGATCACCTCGCTGCGAAACTCCCATCCGGCCATGCCTTCACGCGGCTGCAGGTCGGGCAGGACCTCGTAATTGGGCACCAGCCGGTAATAAGCAGGGTCATCTCCCGCCGGCTTCCAATCGATGCGCAGAGGCTGGTCGGTCAAGGCCGCGAGCGGGCCGCTCCCCGTTTGATAGGGCGCCAGATTGGGAGTGCCCGGCGGAATGCCCGGCACCTCGACCACCGCGATATCCCACGAGGACTGGGTGGACGCGAGTTGCGAGTTAGCATCGTCGTACACCTCGCAGATCAGGGGCACAACAAAGATATCTGTCAGGTACGATCCCTGGGGATCGTCCAACAAGTTGCGTACCCGCGCCTTTACCTGGCCGAGTGTCCAGCTCACTTTGTGAACCCGTCTGAAGTATCTTCGGTTTTGATGACGGCCTGAGCGCGAGCCACGTCACCGGCCTGCGCTTTTGCGCCGTGGTCATGCTGGAATACATCGAGAAATTTGGACATAAGGATTCCCCAAGGTTTGCCTTTCTCCGCGGCCCTCGCGGCGCGGCTGGAGATGGTCTCGTCGGGATCGCCATCGGTCAGGACATTCATGAACATGTCGAGACCGACGAGCGCCCGCTTCAGGTAGGCTTCCTTTTCCGCTTGCGCCTCTTGTGTTGCCTGCTGAATAGGCGTTAGCGGGGTGATGCCGTCACTCATTTCACGCCCTTTGCCTGATCGCGCTCGGCCTTGATCTGGTTTACGATCTTCCACTCTTGCGCTGTCAGGCGGTCCATTTCCACTGAACCGTAGGCGATCCTCGCGTTTTTGTAGGCTTGGAGCACGTTGAAGATTTGGCCGCAGTTGGAGCACAAGATAGCGCCTGTCTTCGGCGTCGTCGCGCAGCTGGGGCATGGGTCGGGCTGCTTTTCGGTGAGGGTGTTGGCCTGCATCACCCAGCGGGGCAATTCGGGAATCAACCCTTCTTCCACCGCCAGGCGCGCCAGGTCGCGATGGGTATCATTGACGTTCATGCGCTGCGAGTCGTTCTCGTACCAGGCATTGGCCGATTGCAGGCGCTGCAGGATGGAGCTGTTGCGCTTCTTGCGGATGGCAGTCAATGTCTCGTGGAAGTCACGCTCGCGGACTTCTACGTAGAACTCTCCTGTATCGCTATAGGCCACTTCGGGAACGCGGATCACTCCACCTTTCTTGATGGAGGCCGGGTCGTGATCGCCGACGTAGCAGAGCACTCCACCGAAGCCGCCATCCTGCTGCACGTATTCGCGAATGTATTCGGCTGCCAGCACCAGCGGGATGGCCGGCACCGGTTCCATCTGCATCATGTTCTGCGCGTCGCATCCCAGGTCCTTGTGGCCCCAGCGCGTATCCCGGATTACATGTACGCTGTAGGGTTTGCCTGGGGGGCACGGGGCTATCTCCTCGGGAAAATAGACACCGCCATTGATCTTTAGGGGAAATGGGTTCAGGTTGAGGATTGTGACCGGCTTGTCGGCCTCCGCCTGTTTGAGCAGCCGCTGAATCTCGGCATAACGCTTGACGGTCCAGCGCTGGCCAGGGTCGCGGAACTTGCCGGGATCCTTACCCAGTAGCGCCTCCGCGTTGGCTCGCTGCATCTCCGGTGTAATAACGATTGTTGCCATGAATGAAGCTCCTTATTTGTTTCGATAGTCACGAACTCGTCTTTGTGTTGCAAACTGCATTAACAGCAGGTCCCTCCACTGCGCTCCCCCGGATTTCCTGTCGAGGTTGGTGGTGTTGGCAACCCTCATGCGGCTTTCTTTACGGAAAGCCGCACACGCGGCCATGTCCAGCGCCGCGTAGCAGGAAATCCGGGTACGCTCCGGTCGGGACGACAATGTTGTTGCGAGGAATTCCATGAGCGTTCAGTCCAACGAAGCGGTAAACAGCGCAACAAAATTGTCATCCCGACCGTAGCGTAGCGCAGTGGAGGGACTGCTGTTCAATCAATCCCTTAGAGGATCCCAATATGTTCGTTAGCATTCCCTGTGCGACGCGCCAGGTCCTGTCTCCAGCGGCTCGCTGCAAGACTGCTGCTGTGCAAAGGGGAGATGTGATCGCGCATCATCGCGTCGTACTCAACCTTACGTTTCTCCTCCGCCTGCTGCTCCTCGTATTGAAACCGTAGCAAGTACTCTTGCGCCCTGGACTCCGGGCTGCCGCGGCGCCCGTTAATACCAGCGCAATACTGTGCAATCAAACCCTGTAGCGTGTCGGTCGTAGGCGCCTTGGGCCAAGGGCCAAAGACCATCTCATAATCTCCACATTCGGGATAAGGCCCTAACATGGGAGTGAACCCATCTATCGCCTTGTACGAATACCACTCCGCCTGAGTCCCATAACTCGAGGCAGGGAACCATTTCTCCAGGATCCAGCCCTCCGCATGGGGATACTTTCTTACCTCGCGCATCTCGGTGACCACGCGGATGGGCCGGTTGTCATGGCGAGAGAAGTTACACCCCGGCGCATCCGGGTTGGGCTGAAAATTCAACCCACCTTTCTCCGCCGTAGACAACCCGGGAGCCCAATCCCGGTAAACGCCCGATTCCTTAACCAGGCGATCGCTGCCCACCAGCAATCTCCATTGCGGCTTACCAAAAGGATTCTTGCCGCCATAGCTGGTAAGAAATCGCTGCGTGGCGCCGGGTACAATGTGACTCATGTTTGATCGCCCTTGTAAGTGAAGGGCGCTGTCTTTCTTCCCTGCCAGTTGGCGGACATGGAGGCGTCAGTGCTCTCCAGGTGATAGCCCACAATCTCGGGGATGAGAGCGCGCTTCGCCCGGGGCCACTTCTTGGCAAACACCATGTCACCGCGTCCGGCATCGGTATGCGCGACCGGGTATTCGCAAACACCAGAAACGCTGGGATACCACATCTGAAAGAAGCCGATAGGAATATATCCTCCGCCGTCTTTGCTGGTGACGCGCGTGCCCAGGGGAAACGCATTCAAGTGAACGTAGGCATCGCATTCGTGCTGCAGTGCAGGCATCTCGAGAAAACGGTCCCATTGCGCATAACCTTTCACGCAAAACCTGTCGATGCCATAGAGCATGCACCGGTCGAGGTTCGCGTTCTGCAGCAGCAACCGGGTCTGTGGCGGCAAGGCGATATCCGCGTCCAGGTGCACCACCCATCCATGCCGGTTGAGCCGGCTCAGGCCCTCATTGATCCCCGCCCCCTTGCAGAATTTATTCCAACGTGAATTCAGCGCATCGGTCTGCAAGCACTCGACGTGATGAAACTCGCAGATGCGCTGCGTATCGCGATCTTCCGCCGAGGTAACCACCACGATGCGGTCGAACAAATGTTTGTTGGCTGGGAGCGTACAGCGTAAAAAGTCGGAGTAGCGGTCACATACCACCACCGCTTCGATCTTGAAGTCAGGGTCAGGTGTGTTCACCGGGCCTCCGGGGCAAGGGCATTCATAAGACATCGCTGAGCTCTCCATAAGTCATGCAAAAAACAAGGGCTGAGACGGTTATCTCAGCCCTTTGCCCACGAGTTAGTTGTAGACAGGCACCTTCAGGCCGGTGACGGAAGAGATAGCCTGAGGATTGTCAACCGCATACTGCCGGGCGTCTACGTAGTAGCAGCCCTCATTCGCCGTCGGGTTCCCCGAAGCCGGATCGTAGATTTGAAACACCCACTGTCCGCTACGGTTCTTGAACCAGAACGGCGCCTTGCCCCACACCACCTTGAGCCAGGAACCGAACTCCATGAAGTCGATGCGCGAGTTATCCGCGTGGATATTTCGCACCACTTCCCGCCCGGCGATGGTGAACTGGCCTACGTTTGCAGTGAGCCCGTCAAACCCCGGCATCTTGCCGTTGGTCATCACGATCTCCTGCTTGGCGAAGCCCATCTCCTCATACGCTTGGATCTGTGAGGGATGAGCATGCCACACCTGCGACTTGAGTGCGTCCGTACCCAGGCTCTGTTCCACGCGGCTGAGAGCCGCGCGCAGCATGGGCAACGACAAGGGAGCGCCGCCGGCAGCAACACCGTTCGCTACTACATAATTCTGCGTCCGGTTGATGCCGAGATACGTACCCGTGGTTGCGGTGTTATGGAAATAAGGTATGCCATACAGGAACACCGGGGTGGTTGCTGCCACGCCCGCGACCATGATGAAGTCGCCGGCTGTGGTGCCCGCGGGCACTGCGTCCACGGTTATGGACTGCACCGACCCGAGTTTATTGTTGACGTTGTTGACGTAGCAGGTGCCGCGCAGGGTGTAGGTGTTACTCATCACCTGCAGCTGCTGACCCTGTGACACCAGCCTGGCGCCCCAGGGGGACGAGGCGAGCACGATCGGGTTAGCGCCGCCGCCGGCGTAGCTCGGATCCACCTGCGCGATCTTGCCGTCACCCGCCTGTTGCAGGAACTGATCCCGGTTCTTCGCCATCTGCACGGCCACATCGGCGAGCGTTTTGGTGACCGGGTTCTCTGAGACGACCTTGGGTCCGCCCTCGCCGATAATGTCGACCAGCCGCGAATACTCAACTGGGATGACAGTTGCCAGCGGGGTCAGCGTACCCTGATCCCAGGCGCTGAAGTTGCCGGCCGGCAGGATGCCACCGTCCAGATTGAACAGGGCGACGTTGCCGGGAAACGCGGTTTGGAAGCGCAGACGAAAGCTGCGCAGGGAAACTGGAGTAATCGACCCGCGCTCGGAGATGCGGGCATCCAGTTTGGCCTCCTTTTCGATGAGCAGCTTGATGACCTCATTCAGGGCCTCAAGCTGCAGCTGCTGTGTAGTTGATGCGGTACCGATTACGTTCGACATGTACCAAAGTCCTTATCTGCGGCGGAACGCCGCGTTGTCCTGCGAATTTGTCACCGGGATGTCATCAGCTGCAGGACGCGAGGAAGAATCATTTCCCTCGCCACCTTGTCGAAGGGTTTACCCGGATTGGCTCGTTGCCACTCTGCCTGCGCGTGATCGAAGGCTGCGCTTGAGGTCATCGCTGCGCTGCCCCCGCTAGCTGGTCCGGTGGATCCCTTGGGCTCGGTCTTCCTGGTGCTATCGATCTGGGCGTCTACCTTGGCGCGCCTGGCTGCGGAGGCGTTGGCAATTTGTACCCCTGCCTCGCGTAGTTCTTCGCGCGCCACGTCGGGAAGATACTGCTGCACGGCCCTATCAATGGCCGCGAGTCTGCGTTGGCGGGACGCATCGCCAATGGGCAGCCGCTGAAGGGAGTGCATCTGATCCTGCAGCGCGGGGTTCGCTTGAATCTTGCGGATCAGCTTGGCGCCGATGGCTTTAGGGAGAATGTTCTTCAAGTAAGGACTGACGACGCCGCCCTGCTTTTCCACGTTGGCAATGATCCTGCTGATGCCTTCGTGGATGCGTGTCTGGGCCTCTGTCTGCAATCCACTTTCGAACGATCGTCTCTCCTCCACCTTCTCGCCGTGCTGGCGCAAATTGAGCGCCTGTTCCCGCCGGTCCAGCTCATCAGCCTTGCGCCGCAGTGCTTCTGGCAGTGCCTCTATCGCGGGGGAAGTGGCCGCGGATTCTTCCCTGAGGGTATCCAGTGCATCTTTCACGCGTTGGTCGCGAGTGCGTTCCTCCTCAGAGCGATAGCTATTCGCTTTGAGGCGTGCGGTTACATCCTGTGCGCGGTGTTCGAGATCGAGTCCCACCACGTTGTCGACAAATCCGAAGAAATCCTCGCCGATGACCGGCTTGCCATTCTGCATCACCAAGTTGCCGTCAGGGTCGCGCTCGTAAGAGAGTTCGGCAATCTTACTCAGCGAAGCCATGGTGCCTTCGCGCGTGGTTGAGCCGAGGAAGGTCTCGCGCACGTCAACCCATGTGGAGGAATGGTCGTGTGCTACTTTCGCCGAATCCAGGTCGGGAAAGATCTCGCGGTAAGGCTTCAGCTCTGCTGCTTCGCGTGCCGTCTTATAGAGCTGCCCTTTCAGCCGGGAGTCGGCCTCGAGCAACTTACCGAAATCGGGATTGTCAGTGACCATCTGGCTAAGAACTTCAGGGGTAACAACAGCCTCGAGCTCAAGCTGAAAATCTTCTTCAACGGGCGCGTCTTTAGTCGCCGCAACGGTATCGTCGACCGGAACCTCAGGCGTTTCCGGAGAAGGTTGGCTCACGGCGACAGGCTCATCAGCAGCAACCGGCAGCTCCTCGGCAGGCGGAACCTGTCCAGGCTCGCCGTGGAGGGCACCCAGCTTCTCTTTGAGCAGAGCCGCGGCATAATCCTCACGAATAGGGAACTTGCCTGGATCAACCTGAGAGGTCGGAGCCGATCCGCCACCGCCGAACGAAGGGGCGGGAGCAGCAGGAGACGGAGCAGGAGAAGCAGCAGGCGCAGAAACAGGAGCGGGAGCCACAATAGTAGCTTCAGTCATAGGTCTTCCTTCTAAGTTGTAAATCTGCAGCAAATGACGGGCCCCATATCTCGCTCGTTTTTCGCGAGATGTGGGATACCACAGCGTTTACCCTATAACTCTTGACCTCAAGATTCGCGGCATCCCACATCTCGCAAAACACGAGCGAGATGTGGGGCACCCGTCATTGGTTCGCGGGACAGATCTTAGCCGTGCAACTTATCAGCTAACTTAATCAGAGTATTAGCCGCCTGTACCTGGCCCTGGATATTCCCGGCCGTGACAGACGGAGGAGTATGCATCAACCCGCCCACAGTGTTGACCACATCATCGATCTCATGTGGAGGAATCTGCGGCGTGGGCGCTGGCTTCGGCAGACCCGCTTGTGTCACCAGCGCCTTCTGCTCCGCGGCCTCCGCCAGCTGCTGGGTCTCAAGCGCAACCGCCGCGGTGAAGTACGCCAACAGATTCTGCCAACCCGCGGAATTGTCATCGGGAAGATCCGAGTTCTCCTGGCAATACTGCCGCACAACCTGCTTCAGCACCGTGAAGTCGTCGATAGCCTTATCCGGCATAATCGTCGGCCTCACTTGCCCGGTAGGGCGCCCTGTTCGAGGATCGATGACCGGCACGGCCTCGGTTTCCAGCAGTCGCTCTATAATCTGCAAGACCTTCGACCGCATGGCCGCACCGGGAACCACCATATTCGGAACACCGAGAGCCGTCGCCGCCTGCTCCTGGTTCGTAGGATCATCGAAGATCGCCTGGGCCACCGGATTGCTCGCCGCCGCTTGCATCAAATTCATCCAGCGCTGCCGGAGCTCCGCGGCCGTTACCGGCAATCCCTGGTCAGTATCCGCGTAGGCATGGACGCTGCCCTGCAGGTCATCCAGCCGGATGTAATCATTGCGAAACTCAGAGCCCCGCTCCAGAATGACCTGCCGCATATCGCCCGTCAGATTATCCTTGGCGCAATTCACCGCCAGCGCATCGGCCTTGGCGTGTTCCTCTTTCAAGTTCTCCCAATAGATGTTCAGCTTGCCCAGCGCAGAGTTCAGTTGCTGTTGTTGGCCGCCAAACGTCTCGACCGATGGGTCACCCGTGCCTCCATACACCTGCGGAGGAATCCCAGCGAACATCTGTGCGTTATACGCCAGCTTATCCAGGTAGCTGAAAGCCTCTTCATGCATTTGGAACTGAAACTGATACAGCGCATCGGCCATGCGGATCGCGCCCGGAGCTCCCGTCCGCTTCAACTTCACCAGGTTCAGCACCCCAGGCAGCATCGGCTTGCCCTGCATCGACTTGGTATCGATCAGGTCCGCGTTGGCCAGCGTCACTCCCGAGGAGCAGCGATCCATAAACTCATGCAGGATGTTGGCCATATCGTTGTACCGCTTTTGAAAGGGCACAACAATGTCGCCAATCGACGGCGGATACAGCCCGAAGCCCTCATGCGTACCCGCCCACGTCCACTCCTTGGTCAGCGAGGCGTCGCGCGCTGAAAGGAATGTAGCGCCGGTACTCACCAGCAGCAACCCATTAGGATAAGTAGCCCGCATCCGCTCCCCGAACTCCTGATCATCCTCCAGATCGAAAGCCCAGGGCTGAATCCACGTCCGCGACAGCGTTGGCCGCTGGTCTTGCAGGATGCTCGAAGATGCCCCTGTCTGCGAGTACACCTGCTGCCTGGCAATGCGGTCGATGCTTCCGTTGGCGGAAAGCTCACTGGTCGCGCTCGCCGCAATCTGGTCATACATATCCGGATACGCAGCCCGTAGCGCGCCCACGTGGACCTCGACCTCCAGGTTGAGAATCGGCGTTTGCCGCAGGTTGTTGGCTGCCGGGTCGCAATCCACCTCCAGCGGGGAATAGAGGTTCTGCGCCACCATCCCATTGGGCACTTCCTCTTCGCCCACTTGTCTCACCACGGGCCCATACTCCGCGGGGAAGAAGGAGTCCTCCGCCAGCGGCCGCTGGCAATGCTGGCAATTGCGCGCCAGCACACCCATCGTGTCCGCCGGTGAAGTCGCTCCGCAATGAAAGCAGTGGTAACGATCAGGCGCGAGCTGGGTCTCAGTCTCGTTGAAGACCGGCTCTCGCGACGTGCCTGCGCGCTCCGCATCCACTACATAGCGGGTGTGCCGGAAGACGGCTCCCGTGGTGTAGAGATACAGCAACTGTTGCTTGAGCAGCGACTGCTCGCGGTTCTGCCGCTCAATGATATCGATCAGCGTCTGCGCCGCTTGTGCCGTCGTTACATCAGAGAGCTGTTCAGCGTCCTCCGGCATCCATTTGGATTTGGGGACCTGCGGAGCCAGCGCCGCCACGAATCCGGTCGCCAGCATCTGGTAAAAATTGTTGCAGTACTGATAGAGGTCCTTATCGTCGGAATCCCGCGCATGTTCCCCCTGGTGCATCCAATCGACGGCATTGAAAAAATCCAGGTCACCCGGACCGAAGGAAATGAATTGGTTGCCCTTGAAAAATTCCAGGTTCTCCAGGCACCGCTGCATCAGCACCATGCGGTCTTGCGACCACTGATCCTTATAGCTCCGCACCAGCGCAATCAACCGCTGCTGATCTTCTTCGCTAAGCTGGGCGCTATTCTGCGGCTCATCGGCCGTGCCCTGCATCGGGTCAGAGGGCGTATGCTCCATCCCTCGCTGGGGCTGGGGGATTTGCGATTGCGAAGTCTGGGTGATGGCAACGCCCGGGTATGTGGCCATTTACGCCTGTTTCTTTCCTGATGCTTCGGCTTCGTCGAGCGCCGCGGTCATGGTGTCGGCCTTCGCTATCCACTTGACCTTTGGTCCAGCCTGCACCTTGTTGTAATCGCGATAGGCTTTGCGGGTGAGCGCTTCGGCCAGCTTCGATGGGCGGCGGCGAAGGTTCATCAACTTCTCCATCTCTTCCGCATCCGGGTCAATTGGTTCCGCCTCGCTGCCGGATGAATCCGGCCAAGCGGGAGAGCTGAACAGAGGTCCACCCAGCCCAAGCGTCGCCAAGCGGTCGAGTAAGACCTTCCGTTCGTGGATCAGTGTGTCCACTTGGGTGGTCACCAGGGCCATCATCGCCTCGTGAGAAGAACGGGATATCCATGGCAGCCTCATAGCCCAGTCTCACCGCGTTGGTCCGATTCCTTCCCCCACGCGGAACAAGGGGTGGCCCACATCTCGCTCGTTTTTTGCGAGATGTGGGAAGCGCGGCTCTTCCCCTCAAGCTCTACTGGGTGCACGTATAGCCCCAGGTATAAAGCGTGGTAGCCGCCAGCGCAGTCGCCCCCGCGGTGATAGAGAACGCAGTATTGGAACCCACCGGGATATACGCTTGGCCCGCACCGGTCAAAGCCGAAGCGGCAGCGTTCGCTGGCCAGAGCACACACTTGGCCAAGGTCGCGTACGCGGTGCCGAATGTCCCTGTGGCGATCGTCGCCGAAGCCGCCGGCGAGGTGCCGGTGGTCACTGTCAGGTAGCCGGAGAGGTCATTGGAATTCGCGTTGGCCGCCAGCGTAGGACCGGTGCCCGCCCCGCTGCCGGCGGTGAAGACAGGCACCGAGGCATACGTGCCACTGGCGTATCCACTGACGTGTTGCGCGCTCACGGTCGCGGTTGAATTGACGATCGGCGCCAGCACTGAGGCCGCGGCGGTGAGGTCGAGTGTAATGGGAAACCCGCAACCGCCGGTGTGGTTGATGGCCAGCGACTCTGTGGTCAGTGTCGGATACAGATCCAGCCATCCAATAGATTCCGTCTGCTCCGCCGAACTAGGCGTGGCCCGGCACTTGCTTTGAAAGTAAAGCACCGTGCCGTTCACCTGGCTGGTTGGAGTCGTACCCGAAGTAGGCAGGAAGTACACGTTGGGAGGCAGGAAGCTTTGAATCGTGCCCCCGTTGCGCAGCACATAAGAGTGGTTCACGTCGGAGTACGTGTAGCTGGTCCCGCCATTATTACTCGTCGGCCCCAGGGGGGCCACGATCGACGAGGTCGAGATATTAAAGATCCCGTGCTGGCCGCTGGCCGAGTCGTCGAAGATGGAGCTTGAAAACACAGTAGGATTGGTGTCGTTGATGTTGACCCCATTGATCCCCACAAACCCGGTGGCGGTCGAGTTCAAAAAGATGGCCTGCGTGCCCGAGACCTGGCTGGCGCCGTTGCTTACAAAGTTAGTTCCCGTCAAGCGGTTGGTGTTGTTGTCGAACAGCGCGTAGGTGCCGATATCCGTGCAGGAGACGTTATCGAAGTTGACCTGGTTCCCCTCCGTCTGGAAGCAGCCGGCCGCGTTCCCGTTGCCCACGTCGTAGAGAGTCAGATTATTGAACTGCACATCGTCGTTTTGCAGGTCTGCCATCTGAAAGCCCCAGCTGGATGTGTGGGTAGCGGTGATGTTAGCGAAGCTCAGATGCGAGATGAAACTTCCCGGCGACGTGGCTATGTTGATGTACACCGCCTGCGCAGTCGAAACATTGAGCGGGTTCGACCCGTACCCGGCCCCGTAGATGGCCCCGTTCGAGATGGCCACGCGATCTGGCCAGTGGGTCGTGGTGGTGGTCGGGTCCTGGCCCACAAAAATGCTTTCCTTGGCCGAGCCCACGATGGCAAAGCCACTGACCGTGACGTTATTGCAGGCGTTGACCAGCACTCCTTCGAGGTCGTTCGAACTGGTAATATTCGTCGCCGTGATGTTTTGGCAGGGAACCCCGTGCGCCGAGTACTCGGAATCGAACCATGAGGTCTCGAAGCATGCGTCCTGGTTATTCTGGCAGGCGAGGCCATTCACGCGCAGGTCCTGGTTGTTGATCATGAACGTACCGTTGGCGTAGAAGTTCGAAATGGTTAAGTTATGAATCGACGTATGAGTCGAACTCGCCAAACGCAGCCCGGATAAATCACCATTGTTCAGGCTGACGTTTTCCAGTGAGCAGCTCGTACAGGTTTCGATGTCGACCGCATAGCCGCTGGAGCGGGTCGTGGCCGCCGGCCCGAAGGAGATGGCAAGATTCGCCAGCCCAAACCCCGTTGCCCCGGTCGACGCGATGCAGTCATTCGCACCCACGGTCTGGCAGGCCAGCGAAGAGGATGGACCATCCCCATAGATACGAACATTCTGTGCCCCCGAGAGAACCGGTCCTGCGCTGTTATCCAGCAGGTAGTTTCCGGCGGGAATGTAGACCGCCTGTGCAGTGGCCGCACCCGCCGCGACTGCTGCTTTGATTCCGGCGGTGTCCGCGGCCATGTGAGCCCCATCGCCCACTGCGCCAAAATCTTTTACGCTGATGCCTTGCTGCAATTTAGCCGTGACCGTCTGCGTCACCGCGCCCGCCGAACCCTGGTTGTAGTTGCCGGACGCCGCCGCTACCACCGTGTACTGCGTTCCATTCCACTGGTAGAACGTATAGGGTGTGGTGGTGATGTCTTCCAACCCGAGGTCGGCAATACCTTGAACGGAAGCGATGATGCTGGCCGCGTTGCTCGGGGCGATCAGCTTGTACCACTCCGTGTTCAGCAAGATCGTGTTTGGCCCGTTCGTGGTTTGGTTGGCGTTGATCGCCTCCTGCAAGCCTCCCGTCCCCGAGGTCAGATAGAAGGGAGGCACATGGGTGTGGACCGTTGCCATATTAACGCTGCAAGCGGTGATATAAACCGAGCTGGGCGTTGCCACTTCAGTCAGGTTTGGATTGCTGTCGACAATCTTGACCGGAGTGCCGGCCGAAAATGCGGCAAAGTTTTGCCCGCCACCGCTCACCTGGCAAGTCGCCGGCGGAAAAGAAAACCCTCCGATGGTCGAACCGGTTACCCTGAATTCCCCATACTGCGCTGCGATGATCTGGCCGGCGCTCTGCGCCTGGGCGCGGGGAAAGCAGGCAACGAGGGCCAGAAGGACCAGCAGTATTTTCTTCATAAACTCTCTGCTCGCATGGGGATCATTTTCAACCTAAGCAATCATACTTCCGCTCTAGTCGAATTCCGTCACCCGCACAATGGTTGTGTTGGTGCTGGCCGATCTTAGGTTGATCAGCAGCGTGGCTGCCAGCGCATATCCTCCCGAGTTATCGGGTGGCGTACCCAGGGTAAGCGCATATCCGTCGCCCTGTGGGATCGGCGAGCCGAGCACAATCGGTTCTGATTGCGGCTCAACCGTGTAGGTAGTCGTGAACGGCGTGGCCGAGCCATCGTTGAACTGGTACGCGATACCCTGTCCGGTCCCGCCGTTCGCGCTGCCGTCTTCGATGACCTCGACCCGCCGTGTCACCTGGGTTGCAGAAATGGCGACAAATGCGCCGGCACTGCCGTTTAGCGTGATGAGTCGTGTGTGAGCCATAGTTAGCCTTTCTCTTTCCGCATCTTTAGCAGCAGCTCGGCCAACCTCGCGCGCCTGCCTGTCTTACCTGGGGCGTCCTCGCGTTCGCTGGCGAACTCGGCCGTACTCTCGCCGGCGCGTCGGGCCTGTCTCTTGAAGCTTCCGGGTTTCTTGATTGCCTTTTCAATCCAGTCTTTGCTGCTCATATGAGCGACTCCTTCTTCAGCATCTCGTCGAGTGCCACCAACGCATCCCAGTCATCGTGCAGCTTGGTCACGTCGTCCAGTAACGGGCCTTTTGCCTCTTCCTGCTGGGCCACGGCAATATCGGCCTTGACCGTGGCGATCTCCACGCGCTCGTACCTCGAGATAGCATCCGCGTCCCACAGGGGCATCTTGTCTGCCACGGCCCCCACGAACTCTCTGGCGTCTGCAATTTCAGGATCGGGAACAACCACTGTGGCTACCGGCCGATGCGCGCTGCATCCCACGACGAGCAGCAGCAGGCTGTGGATCATGCACGAGATACGCAGGGCCATGGAATTACCTCTCATGGGGTTATTAGCTCTTAGCGAACGCTGCCTCGACTTGGGCGACGACCTCAGGAAAATCGGCGATAAGCTTCCTCACTTCTGCTACGACGGAAGCATCGAAGGCCACGTTGACGCCGTTCGCGGCCGCCGCCGTCTCGGTTGCTTGCACGGCCGCTACCAGCGCGCCCAGGGCGCCGAAGGCGATCTGCTCCACTGCTCCCGCCTGTGGGCTCACCAGCGAAGTGAGCGATTCGATCACCTTCTCTTCGTTCTGAAGGCTACCGAGAGCGGTGATCACCTTCTTCGAAACCGTGACTACATCCTTGAACAGGGACGCAAATGCGTGCCCAGCTGACTGCCAGGTGAATGCCATAGAAGATCTCCTTGGGTGTTTCTTGGTATGTGTTATTTAGAAGCAAATCTTTGTGTAGTCGCGATCTCGCTCTGAGACCCTTTCCTAACCACAAGGACGGGTGCCCCATATCTCGCTCGTTTTTCGCGAGATGTGGGATACCACAGCGCTTAATCTGCACTCGTCGGCAGTTGTAACCAAGCTAATTAAATTAGGACGGGTGCCCCACGTTCGCCTCAGCGTACGTGGGCCGAAAAAGACGGGCGAAGCCCTTCCAATGTTTTTACTCCTACTTGCCTGCAACGCCGGTAGTTGAGCTAAGAGAAGGAACTGGGCTACTCTTCAGATAAGCAAAAACCGCCAGCAACGCCGGCACAGTAGCCAGCTTCACCATATTGACGAACCCTGTCCGGTCAAACGTGAACACAGTAGGTAGAGCGATTGCCCCACTTGCCGCCGAGGCAAAAGCCGAGACAGCTGCCGCCGCCAACCCATGAATCCATATCTTGAGAGCATTCATCGATCCCGTCCTTATGAATCTCATCGCGCCGTTGCCCGTTGAAAGTCGACATAGTCCACAGCCATGGTCACCGAGCTCGCGCTCAGTGCCGTGGCCGACCACGATGCTGGGTACTGTGCGCTTGAGGGCATACTTCCTACAGCGGTCTTGCAAGCGGTCGCCTCCGTGCCGTTGATATACCAATGCACATAGGTGCCATCGTTCACCATCGTCAGCCGGGTCCAGGTGGCTGCCACTGCGGCGATCGTGGAATCGGTGCTAGTCGAGCTATAGCGACAGTACCAATCATTAGCAACCGAGTTAGCCGAGCTGAGATAGAACTGGATCCCAGTGGTCCAGGGGTTCGCGTTGGGGCCGTTGGTCAGTCCAGCCTGGAAGCTACCTGCCGTAGTGCCTGGCAGGACGGGCACATACACTGCTGTCTCCCATGTCCAACCGAGCGACGAGCTGTTAGGCGAGAGGACGGATGCGCCCTCCGACTGATAGCCGCAGGTTATTCCTGTGCCGGTGCCAGCAGTGCCGGAGGTCAGCAGCAGGTTACCTGGGTGGTTGATATCGGTGTAAGTCGTATTCACTGAACAGCTATCCGACGAAGGAGACCCGATGGTGTTCGACGCGGTGTTGGCGCCGGAGTAGTAATCGTCGAATAAAATAGAGTACGGTCCCGCAGCTTTTGCCTGAGGGAAGAATCCAGGAGCCGTCTGCGCCGCCGTGAAGGTGTTGGCCGCGTTCGTCGTGGCCTGGTTGGCGACAGCCGCATGCACAAAGGCATCCGTGGCAACGTCGGTGGTATTGTCGCCGCTGGTTTGTGTGCTGCCCGTCGACCCCGATGGAAGAGCCACCGTTGCCCCCGGAAACGTAAATTGCAAACCGCCGGAGGGTTCTGTGCCAGTTTGCGTAAACGAGTAAGTAGCCTGAGGATTCGACCCGCTGGCAAAGGTGAGCTGCTGGTTGACGCCGAAGCCCGTCGACGTGGATCCGTTCCAGAAGTTGCCCACCAGCCCAATGTTGGGCGATCCGTAATTGTTACTACTCGTCGCCGGTGTGGCGTTCTGCCAGTTCCAGGTGTACTCCCCCAGGGACCCGGTGTTGACCGTATTAGCCTGGGTTACATTCATCGTCTGCCCACCACCCGTGAGACCCGAGGCCCCCAGGTTGAAGTTCCACTGGTTCCCAACCGCCCCATTCGACATCCCGATGTTTGCCCCGACGAGCGTTGGCTGCGAGCTGGTGACCGGGGCCGTCTGGCCCAACTGGTTGCAATACACCGGGTTCGTCACATGCACGTAGATCGGCATATTGCCGTATCCCGTGTCTGAGCCGACATCGCTGTCGATGACCCCGTTGGCGGAATCGAAGTGTGCGTATCCTGGCTGCTGTGCCGCAGCGCCGCAGCGCTCGGCGAAGATGTTCACCGCCTGTGGCTCGCTATATCCGGGAGTTCCGCTGACCAGACCGAAATAGTAATCCCTCGATGCGGTCATGTTCGGATTGTTCCACTCGAAGACCGGCGCGATCACATCGGTGACTCCCGCTCCCTCTACGTCCAGGCAATATTGGAAAACGGTGTCGCATTGCAGGGAATAGAAGGCCGCGCCACCGTAGGTCTGCGCTCCAGTCATCACCGACTCTGGATGGTACTTGTAAATCTCCATCTGCGAGGTCACGTTCGACAGGTACATCCCCGCGAGCCATCCCACCCCGCCATTGGTGAGGCTGGTGATGAGCTTGCTATCGCTGGTATTGGAGAACTTGTAGCCGTAATTGATGTCAGGGCCCGAGTAGATGATGGTGTAGAGTGGCGCCACACACCCGGTGGCCGTGGAGGTGACCGCCGTGATGGCGCCGGAAACGATGGTGGCCGTGGTAGTTCCCGCGCTCGAGCACGGCCGTCCGAAGTCGCTGGTCCCCGCCAGCACTGCCTTTGTGTCGGCGCTGGTATAGCCGCTGCCACCGTTGGTCACAGAGAATGAAGGAACACCACCGGATACCGTGGTTGCGATGACCGCTCCAGTTCCAAATCCTTTGAACGTCCCCAGGTCGACATTCTCAATGTCCGGTTCGAACGTCCATCCATGCAAGCTGTCGGTCGAGTCTCCAAACTCTATTTCGTGGTCGCTGCCATCGGCCGCGTCCGCGACGATCATGTCTTTCAGCGTGTACTGCTGCGCGCCGTAGATTCCCACGGCTCCGGTGGAGTTGTAATTTGCGTCCACCGTGAAGCCTTCCCAATTAAAGCTGGCAAAGGCATAATCCACGCTCGTCTTGGGAAGATAGAGGAACGGAAAGCCGTCGCCGTTGTTGGTGTTCAGTTTGACGGTGGTGACCGCGCGTCCATGGCCATAGATGTTGACGATCGGCCACCCAGGCACGGTCACGGTAGGTTCGACCAACCCAATGTTGCTGAGATATGTTCCGGGACCGAGCCTCATCGCAGCACCTGCGCCTCCTCCCACCTCGGAGGCGGCGGTATAAAACGCGCAATCGAGCTGCGTCGGTGTGGCCCCATTGGGCACTGGATACCAGATCGCGTTGTTCGTCCCCGGCGTAACATTCGTGCTGGCCGCAACCCCTAAATAATTTCCGCCGGAATAAGACACAGCCCTGCATTGCGGGTAGGCGGTTGAGGAAGACCATGCCGATTGCCCTACCCCAATCCCCGCTCCGTTCACGCCATCCACGTAGACCACATTGTTGATCGGCGACGCCAGCACGTTGTTAAGTTGCAAAGTTGAGCCGCCCGGCTGCGCGATGTTCTGCGAAGCGGTTGGGGAAGGTAGGATGGCTGCGGACGGACTCAGTCCAGGATTAGGATACGAGCCCGTAAGCGCTCCGCCGGCAGACCCCGAGGGCGCACCGCCTCCTCCCTGAGATCCGGGCACGCCGCTTCCGCCTGTCTGCTGTGCCCACGCAGTCCCGGCCATCATCAAGAGCACCAGCATGCGCGCCCTCATGCCGCTGCTCTCCGCAGCCATCCCGCGCGATACACTGCCAGGTCCGGACTCTTGGCTATTAATGCGTCGTAGTAGCTCTCTGCTTCGGCGCGCAGGTCCTCGATCACCTTTTCTGGGTCGGCCAGGTCAAGTGCATGCAGTGTCAGCGGACCAATGCGTCCATCACCCACCACCGTGACTGCATCCTGCAACATCCTTGCTGCGTTCACCACTCCCACATTTACCCCCAGCGACAGCAGCTTGTTGGCAATTTCCTGATTTGCGATCTCAGCGATACACAACGGCTGGCAATAACTAAGCTCGTAAATCCCTCGAGCAATCTGCAGCGCGGCCACCTGGCCCATGGAGCTGAAGTAAAGGCAATTGGTCAACTCCGGATGCCAGTGTTCATCAATCCCAAAGCGCGCCCGCTTTCCGTCCGGGGCCGTCGTAATTACGCCCGAGAGCGTTGCGTCTTCCCAACCCAGCACGTAGTCGATCGCTGCGTCCACGTTTGCCATCACCCCGATCTCCTGTTGAACTCAGTGTTGTTGATATAGTGCATGCGGTTTTCCTTACGGCGAAAACCGCACCGCGCGGATCTCTCCAGTGCGGCGCGGCAGGAGCATCGGGGTCACCCCGATCTCCTGTTGAACTCAGTGTTGTTGATACAGTGCATGCGGTTTTCCTTACGGCGGCTCCCGCGGGTAAGGGGGTCTTCCCTCGGTATCCGCATCATCGCGGTCAGCGTACCCCCAGCAAATGCGCCAGCAGCGCAATCAGCGCACCGCCCGCGCCCCCACCCAGCAGCGCGAGTGAGGTGGCCACCAGTTTTGCTTTGCCGTTCGCCTCGCTATAGCTTGTCTCCAGTTTGTCTATGCGCGCGTCACACTTTTCCATGCGCGCCTCGTGGCGGATAAGCGTTGTCTCCATGATGGGCAGCCGTCCATGCTGGCCATCGAGCCCAAGCTCGCGGCGAAGCATCTTCAGTTCGTTTCCATTTTCACGCCCTTGCTCCAGGCTCTCCTCCACCTTGCCCTTGACCTCCGTGAGTTGTTCCAGAATCTGGGCTTGGATGGTAGCGGAGCCGGTGGGCTTCCCCCGCGACGCCGTCAGAAACGCACCGTCCCCGAGAACGCCACCGGTCCTGTAATGGTGATGGTGTAAGTGCCGCTGGGCATGGCAATGACCGTCAGCGGGAGGTTCGGGCTGGTAAAGCCTCCTGCCGTGGCCGTGAGGTTGGTCGTGCCCGCGGCAACCCCGGTCACCAGCCCCGTGCTCGTCCCCACCGTCGCATGCGAGCTGCTTGAACTCGCATAGCTGCCGGCCACATTCCCATGACTGTCCGTGGTCGTGCAGTTGGTCGTCGACCCGTCGGAGTACACACAGGTGGCGATCAGTTGGTTGGTGTAGCCCACGAAAAGCGCCGTCGCTCCTCCCGTGGTCGCAATCGATAGGCCGGTGAGGGTCACTGGCGGGTTAGTGATGGTCAGGTCCCATTGGTTCAGGGCAACACTACCCACGTGGGCCTGGATATAAGGCGAGCCCGCGGCGACGGCGGTAGCCAAGCCGGGGTTGGGCGAACCCACATTGCCAACTGTCACCGACACGGTATTAGAGCTCGTCCATTGCGTCACCGCATTGCCGTAGATATCGGCCACGCTGCAGTTGGTCGTGTTTCCGTTCGAGTACTGGCAGAAGGCCGAGAACTGGAGCGTTCCGCCCACGTACATGGTGTTCGCGTTGCCCGGCGTGTCCAGATATCCGCCGGTCAGTGTGGGAGGCGCGGCCGTAACGCTGAGCGCCAGCAGCGGGCTGGATGTGATCCCGGCTACCACCGCGCTCAGGTTGGTCGACCCCCCTGCCACGCCAGTCACCAGCCCGGCCGAGCTCACTGTAGCTATGGTGGTTGCCGAACTGCTCCAGGTCGAGACTGCGCTGCCATGGGAGTCGGTGGTGGTGCAAGTGGTGGTCGACCCATCCGAGTAGTGGCACGTCGCGATCAGCTGATTCGTCCCGCCGGCAACTATGCTGGTGACGCCGCCCGTCGTGGTCAGCGTTACCGAACTCAGGGTCACGCTGGGCGCGGCAACCGCAAGCGAAAACGCAGGACTCGTCACACCGGCAACCACGGCCGTGAGGTTGGCTGAGCCCACGGCGACGCCCCCCGCCAGGCCGGAAGAACTGAGACTTACAATCCCGGCATTGCTGGTGTTCCAGGTGGAGACCGAATTGCCGTAAGCGTCCGCGGTATTGCAACCCGTCGTGGTGCCGTTGTTGTAGTGGCAGGCGGCGTTTATCTGCACGCTGGCGCCCACCGTAATCGAGGTCACCGAACCCGTCGCGCTCAGGCTCACACTGTTCAGCGTAGGCGCGCCGCCCGCGGTGTAAGTCGCCGACTGCACCGCGCTGGGCACGTATCCAAAACCCGACGGATACGAGGTGGGCTGATTCTGCGCACCCCACATGCCGACCGCCTTGACCGTCGTGGTGGTCGAGACCGCAATCGTCCCTCCGCTCGCGATGTACTTCGCCGTGCCCGATCCAGGCACCGGCGTGCTGCCATCGGTGGTGTACCAGATGCCGGTATTGGTGTCTCGATTAGTGCCCGGGTTGGTGAAGGTTACTGTCTGCGAAGTGGTGAAGGTCCCGCTGCCTGGCGAGATGGTCGGAGCCACGCTGGTCGTCGTGCCCGTGGGCAACGTGGGATGATAACCGGAGTAGGTGTTCCCGCTGCAGCTTGGGATATACCCGCTGGTTACGTCTTCTGTGCTCCACCAGCCACCCGCCGCGGCCGTGCAGCTGGTGTTTCCCACCCCCGATTGAAAATTGCCACCCTGGTAGTTGCCAAAATACAGGATCATGGCATTGTTGTTCTCGGTAAACTGGCCGTTCTGGGCCCAGGTGATGCCATTGGCCCAGTAGCCCTGCAGCAGGTTGTAGTTGGCCGTTGTCCCCGAGCCGCCCCACTGCTCGATCGCTTCCGGAACGTAATCGCCTGGCGCTGAGTCGATCAGGACATTGTTGATGATCACGTTGTAATCGGTGTGGGTGACGCAGTTCGTCGGGTTGGTCGAGGAAGGGCTGTTGCAGCCGTTGGCATTCGAGAATCCGAAGGATCCCGTGCCCGCGTCATACTGGTTCTCGATCGAGTTGTAGTCCACGTACATCAGCACCGGCGATGATCCGCCTCCGTTCGCCTGGGTTTCGAAGCTGATGCGGTGGATATTGTTGTAGTCGTTGTACTCGATGATGCAGTTATTGCATTCGCCCTGGCCTTCGTAGAACTTCATCCCTTCTTCCTGAAACTGGAAGATGTTGTTGGTGATTGTCAACCCACTCATGTTGTTATGCAGCCCCAGCCCATTGCACAACCCGCCGTTGCCGGAGAATCCGGAATAGGTGTAGTTGCTCATCAGGTTAGAGCAGTCGCTCATAGAGGTGCTGCCGAAGATGTTCCAGCTGACCGTGTCGTTGGAGGACGTCGCGGCCGAGGAGTTGCCATCGAAGTAGACCAGGCCATCTATGAACTGCGGGCTGTTGGCGTTGCCCTGGTTGCCGTGGAAGAAGTTATACTCAACCGTCATGTTGCTGGTACCGGCGGGGAAGTAGAGATTCTGGCCGCCATCAGGCGACGGTTGCCCGCCGTTAAAGTTCAAGTACTTTACCGAGGCCGCGGTCGAGCAGCCGCTAAAGGAGACGACGGGCCCTTCACTTCCACTCAAACTGATCGTCGCCGTATAGGCGCTGGGATTTGACCAGGCCACCACCGGCCCGCTGAGTGAAACCCCACAAGGCACGCTAAGCGTAGAAGTGGTCGCATAGGTCCCCGCGGCAAATGTTGCCGTGTGCCCGCTGCCGCAGGAGTTCAGTGTCGATTGAACAGTGGACTGGCTCGAGCCCGACGAAATGGGACAGTTGGCCGCGTGCGCATGCACTACGCAGAGACTAAAAAATATTCCCGCAAGAAGTTTTAACAGCTTCATAGCGGATACCGCAGGTAAACGTGAATATTCTTCCATCGGTATCCGCTTCATCGCGGGTACCTCGCTTAAACGCAAATGTTCTTCCCTCGGTATCCGAATCATGGGACCGTCACCGCCGTCCACGTTGTGCCGGCGCAGGAATAGAGCGAGGTACTTTCGCCCCCATCCGTCCTGAGCCAGAGAGAACCGCTGCCGATGGGAGCCGTCCCACAGGTGCTGGTTGGCGCGCCGCTGCCCGCCGAGATATTCACCGTCCCCATCTGCATTGAGGGGTTGCCGGTACCCGCCACCGAGATATGCGGGTTGGATCCGTTCGAGACAGGAGGCGTGCCACCACTGGTTGCCCCGCCGAAGTCGCTGGTTGAGAACTGGGGCCCGGCTCCGCTCGCGATCAATCCTTGTGAACTGCCGCCTGCGGTGCGGTAAATCTGGAACGTATTTACGCCCGCGGAATAGGGGCACTCCACCGTCGTGCCCGCTGGATACGACCAGCTGGCCGCGATGCCGGTCAGAGTAGCCGTGGTCCCAGGGATGAGGTTGCCATCAAAATCGGTGCCCGCGCACACCCAGCTGGCGCTGCTCGCACCCGAAGGGATGGAGCTGGCGAACGTCGGCGCGCCGATGGTGGGAGTGGTGATCACGTTGAGTGATCCCGCATGGCCGCCGCCGAGGGTGAGCGGCTGGTATGCGGTCTCGGCCTGATTGAGTCGCATCAGGTTGCCGCTCTCGTCGATGGGCAAATTGTTCGCGTAGCCGGTGCCGATTTGCGCCGTACCTTGCAATTCGTTCTGCACCGCGGTGTTCAGCTGGTGGATCGCGCCGCCCGTATCCACCCAGGTCTCGTTGCTCCCGTTATTGATCGAGAGGATGCTGCTCCCGCCGTGGTTGTAAGGGGTGGGGTTGTTAATCCCCAGGATGGGCGCTTCGCTGCCGCCGTAAGCCACCACATCCGAGGGCGTCTGCAGCGGGCTCCCCAGCACCAGGTTGACGGAGACTACAGCGGTCCCGCTATTGTGACTGGCCGCTGTGGTTGTATAAGCCCCGCGCGTGAGGCCGCTAAGCACTGTTCCGCTGGCGATGGTCGTGTAACACTCGTACTCGCCGTCGACAAAGAAGCAGCCGGCAGGGGAGAGCCCTGCGGTCGAAGCCAAGGTGATGGTGGTCTGGCTCGAGGTTTGGTTCGCTGCCAGTGAGGCGGTCCACCCCAGGGTCGGACAAGTGTAACCGTCCTGGATGCCAGTGACCGGCGACTGTGCGCAGCCGGTGATGCCACCCGGTCCATTGATGTTGGTGACGTTGATGGTCTGCGCATTCAACTGCTCCGCCACCGGCGCAAAAGCAAAATAGCCGATCTGCACCTGGTCGGCCGTAGTCGCGCCAAAGAACTGCAGCCCGAGATAGCAAGTCGAGCTGCCGGTCACCGTGGTGAAGTCCACCGGAACCGTGAACACCCCGGCCGCCGTGGTGGGCCACACATTGGTCAGCGGCAACGTGAGCGCCTGCAGAAAGCTTCCGCAATTGGAATAGAGCTTGATGGTCTCGCTGTTGCTCGCCGTCACCGCATCCTTGGCCGAGATATACAGCGTGTACTTGCCCGGAACCAGGCGCTGGCCCGGCCCGATCGGGATGCCCTCGAGGTTGAAGTCAGACGTGTTGCAGTAGATCGAACCGGTATTGTTGCCCAGGTTGCAGCCTACATAGGCGTTGGTGATGGGCGACGTAGAGTCGTAAGTCCAGCCCTGTGACATCGCCTCCGATTCAAAGGAGAAATTAGCATTGAACTCTTCCGGCGTGATGAATCCGCCATCCAGGCTGGTATAGGGCTGAGTCAGGTTCCCGGTGAAGAAGGTGTCCGCCGTTTGCCCGCGGATCGGCTCCCGGTTGCTGCCCGTCTGCAGGTAGCCAAAGGGTCCGGTCGGTGAGGAGAACGCCTGCGAAGTAGTGCCCGAGAACTTGCTGCCCCAGCCGAAGTTGATCAGCGAATTGACACTGTAGACGTTCCCTTTCGGTTCGGAGCCCAGGTTAGCCACATAATCGGCCGTGTTCTGCGTGCCCCAGTTGATCGCCGGCGTGGTGATGGCATTGTTGAAATTACCCCCGATCCAATGCTGCTGCGCGCCCCCGATGTAGACCTCGCCACCTCCACCCATGTGCTGGTCTTCAATCTCGGAGTTCAGCGTGTCCCACTCCCAGATCGGGATCTGCACGTCGTGCGCGCCGTTCTCCGGCTCGCAATAGAGGTTCTTGAAATGGTCAAGCGACAGCACGTCGCCGGCGCCGCCGGTCTGGTCGTTGAAGAGCGCCGTCCAGTAGTAGCAAGTGTCTGCGCCCAGGGCAGTCCCCGAGGTCGTGCCCTCCGACGAGTACACATTGAAGTTGGAGAAGGTGTTCTGATTGCCCACCGCGATATTGACCGGGTTGGCGGCGTAGATCGTTATGCCATCCCAGTGGCTTCCATCGGCCGTGGGCTGGGCTGCGAAATAATTGCCGTTCTCGATCGATGGCGCGCCCATGGCGATGCCATAGAACAGGTAAAGCGTGTAGAGATTCGAAAACACGCTGGCATACGCGGGCTGGACAAAGTAAAGCGCGGCGGTATGGTTGACCGCGTCCCACGAGTAGCCATTGATGTCGTTCGGCCACGCCCAGAAGTTGAGATTCTCGATCCTCGAGTTCGGTCCCCACGAACCCGTCCCGTTGCCCCCGATACCGGTAGCCAGGGGAAACGCGAAAGCCGCGTTGCCCACGTTCCAACCCGGAAAGTACCCCGCGGTGCCACTCGGTGTGGTGTTTCCGCTGTTGAGCGTGGGCGTGACCGGCCAGGGGTAGCTAGGCTTGAAGTTATTTAGCGGAACCACGGTTGCGTTTACAGCATGAGCCGCGCGGGTAGTCCCATTCTGTGCACACTGCACGGTGTAAAGCGTGTTCGCCGGGGTAGTGTTGCCGGCGTTGGAGCGGCTGAAGTAACTGAACTGCTCGCCATCGATCTGGATCAGCCCGAAGGGAGCGACGTTCGCTTCATATCCGGGTACCGGCGTGATCGAATTCGACAGCGTAATGCTGCTCGGACACGTCCCCGACGTGATGGCTGTCGCCAGGTTCTGCGGACTCGAGCCCGCGAACCATTCCGCCTGGGTATTTGTGGATCCAGTTGGCAGCACCGCCGACAACGTCCGCGGCGTCGCTCCCCCGCTGCAGCTTCCCGCGGTCGAGCTCACCGTGGCGGTGAATACCGACGTCAGATACGGAAACACCATCGTCTCGCCCACCGTGGGCGCGGTCTCGGTCGAAGGAATGCAGACCACCGCGCTCGCAGCGGTGATATTCGCCACACCGTTGTACGCCCCCGAGTGGTTTGGTCCTGGACCCTGGAACCATCCCGGCGCCACCGGATTGTTGGTGACCGCCGAGCGCATCGCAATCGGCCGGTACATCGCCGTGTGAGCCGTGGTGCCCGAATCGTTGATGGTCTGCCACGGCAGCGTGGCATCAATGCGCCCATCGACAAAGAAGGTTAGGTCGTGGATATGCGCCGCCCCCTGCGACCCGCCTGATCCCTGGCTGGCATCGGGAGCGGCAAAAATATCCTCGCCCGGGAAGCTGACCACCCCGGAATTAAAGCCCAGGCCGATGGGGCTCTGTCCGCTGAGCGACTGCGTGTGCGTCAGGCAAAGCCCCTCGGGAAACACCAGCGTGCCCCCGCTGCCCACCACGCTCATGGTGTGCGCGATCGCCGCCGTATCGTCATGCCCCAGATCCATCTGATGCTGGGTCGCCTGCGTGAACGGCGCAGGCGTGGTGAGTACGCCATGCAGAGAATCGGTAATCGACACCACTGCGGATTCGAATTGTGTGGGAACCCCACCCACCGTGCCCACGGCCACGATCACCCGGCCCACATCGGCCGAGCTCAGCGTGCCCCCGCCGATCGAAAACGTTGTACTCCCCTGGGTCAGATACCCGTAGACCTCGCGCACGTCGCACACCGCGCCATCTTCTGTAACCGAGCGTGCACTCGCCGGCACATCCGCGCGATTGTCCTGCACCCGGTAGTTACCGGGATTAGTGAAGGGCGTACGTCCCGCGCCCGGCTGGATAATCGCTGATCCATTGTTGGCCGCAGCCGCGTTGACTGCCGCCTGGGGACTGTACGTCGACACTCCGGAGGTGGGCGCCGTGGCTACGAAGTCATAGAGGTCGACTGCGTCTGTGTTGGTTTGGTTATTCGCCACCAGGTCGCTTTGCAGCGTGCCCAGATCGCCGGCGGTGCCGGTGAGCGAAACCTTGACGTACTGCGAGCCGTTCCACTGATACCAGACCGTTGGCACCTGGGTCACATCGACCAGGCCAAGGTTGGCGCTGCCTTGTACTGTAGCGATGACGGTTGCCGGGTTGCCGCCCACTGCGGCCACCTGGATGTACCAGGCGTTGTTCAGGATGATAGTGTTGGTCGCTGGCGTCGTAAGGTTTTGGCTGAGCGCTTCCTGCAATCCCCCGGTGGCCGAGGCAAGGTGGAATGGCGTCTGGTGGGAATTGACTGGCGCGATCGCAAGGGAGCAGGTCACATTGGTGTCGACATACGAGGTCGGTGTGACCGTCTCACTGAGCGCTGGATTGGCGTCGACGATGCGTACCGGAGTGCCCGTATTGAAAGCGAAGAAGAAGCTGGCTCCGCCCTGCACCCGGCAGGACCCCGGCGCGAACGAGTAGACGTTCGACGTGTATCCGGGCACGGTCCACGTTCCATATTCGGATGCGATGATCTGACCCTCGATATTCTGCGCAGACCCTGAGCTGAAGCTCAGGGCTACACCACAAACCACACCAGCAACACACAACACGGTTGTGCCAGCCCTCGCCTTTAGTCGGGGGAAAGCGGGCTTCAGCCCACGGAAAAACGCCAGCAGAAATAAGAGGGCTTTAGCTGCGGATACCGCGGGCAAACGCCTATGTTTTTCCATCGGTATCCGCTTAGCCTTGGTGATATGTTTTTTCAAAGGTAGGTTTTTCTTGCCCGCAGGCAGCTCCTGCCCGCAGGCAGCTTTAAGGGTGCATCCCGATACAGTCGATCTGGTTGGTCGTAACTGCGCCGGCGCCGCCGGCATCGCCGTTCTGCAGCGTGATGGCGAAGGTGCTTGCGGTCTGCTCCGATACAAACACCCCGGTAAGCACGGCGTCGCTGCCCTGGCCGATCCCTGAGCTGCAAGTCACGGCATAGTTGGCGTCGGCGAACGCCGTGGGCCAGGTCACGGTAAAGGTGCAATTCGCATACGCCGTGCCCGCTGTGGTGCAGATGCCCGAGTTGATAATCAGCGGCTGAATCTTTGGAACCGCGTTGCCGCTCGTCGCCGCCGTAACCCGGCCATATTCATCGACCGTGACGTTGGCGTTGGTGTAGGAGCCGGCGGTGACGCCGCTGCTGGCCAAGTCGACATAGTTCCAGTTAGCCGCGGAGTTGTTGGCCACCTGAAACCGCGGCAAAAAGTCGATGATCGACTGCTGCGGAAGAAGCGCCCCGTTGAGGGCGACGTACTGGTTGTAAACCGTGGGCGCCGAGCCACAGGATCCGGGTCCGAAGTAAGTCCCATTCGACACCAGGCATTGCCCGATCGTGCCTGCGCCGCCGCCCACCAGGTAACCCAGATTGGTGTTGATGTAGCCGTTCTCCACATCAATGGGAAAGCCAGGCGTTGACGTGCCCACACCCAGCGCCCCCACGTCGACAACGTTGTACCCGGTCATGTTCAGGTTGCCGGATATACTCTGCGGCCCATGGTTCAGCGGCTGTGCCAGAATCGGCTGCGGGTAAATGATCGTCCCATTCCACAACGGCGCACCGTTTGAAATGTTCACTGTGCCGCTCAGGCCTCCGTTCAGTTGCCATGCTTCTGGCCAGCCGGGATATGCATTGCCGCTCGAGGAAAGCAGTGAGACGTTGTATCCGGAATAGGGAATGATCGTGTCGTTAAATGCGATGCTGCAAATGCTCGTGTTCACGGTGGGAACGGTCTCCCCCGTGGTAACCGGCGTCTCATTCTGGTTGAAGACTTGCGTGGGTCCCGTCGTGTTGCCCTGGGCCGTCTCTGCACCGCTGGCCGTGCCTACATAGACGCGCATACCCGCGGCGTTCGTGGGAAACGTAGACGGCGGCGAGATGATGAGAGTACCGGTGCCGGTCAGCTGCACCTTCAGCTCCGGCGAGGCCAGCGTCTCCAGGTTGCTGTTGGTGTAGAACGTGAACACTACGTAGTAGATCCCGGCCGCCATGGTTCCTGAGCCATAGCTGATCGAAGTATTGGGCGGGGTCAGCGGGTTGGGGATGCCAACCACTGAGCCATCGTTTGAGGTGAAGCACTGGGCCGTCGTCGGCACCACGCTGCCGCTGCCTATGATCAGTCCTGCCTGCTGCAGCACGAAGTTCAGCGTGCCGTTCTTTACTGGCAGGCCCGAAGGACCAAGCAGTGTTCCGGTCACAGTGCCACCGTACGCTGTGGCCGCGCCTAGAATCAGGATCAGGAGAACTCTTACTTTCGACATGTGAAGAATATTTCGAAAAGGAGCGTCAAAACTCGCCGCCGCCGCGCACCAATTGCATCCCGCAAGTGATCACCTCGCCATAGCGGTTACGGGTATAGATCTTGACCCATGAGCGTGCATTCTTGAACATGGCAATCTTCTTATGCTTACCCAGCCAAATCAGTTCGCCGGCCATCACCAACGCATCTGCCTCGCTTTTGGAGTAATGGTGGTGGCGTCTGCTAGAGCACTTATGAGCAATGCCCCAAGTGGCAAGCGATCGAGCATCTTCCTCATTGAGGATGCAGACTATTGGCGACGGCATACTTCCTCCATCGAACTAAATCTCGTAGCGATGCCGAGGCGCCTCGTAGCTTAGTCCCAAGGTCGCACGCGCTGGGAGCGCAATTAGAAGTAAGCGTACGAGAGCTTTTCTTCTATTCGGGTAATCGTTATGTAGGGTCACTAATATAGATTCCGGATAACCGCAAAACGGTTTATTCCTGCTTATCTATTTCACGCACCCGTATCTTGGCATGGTGGATCGAGTTCTTCACGCTAGCGAGGGTCGTGCCCAATATCTCCGCTATCTCCTGGGCTGGCATATCTTCCACATAGGCCATCTCCAGAACCAGGCGTTGCATGGGCTTTAGTCTGTGCAGCAGTCGGTCCATGTCCAACCGCGCTGCAACGTCTTCGAGGTCCTTGTCTTCGCTGCCAAATAGGCAACCATCAAGCAGATCATCGCAAGTCTCCGGGTCCATTTGTATATGGTTCGACTCCCCGTCACGGCGCCCCTTGCGTAGAATCGCTAAGCACCGGTTTGTCGCGATACGAGTAATCCAGGTACGAAACTGTGAGTTACCTTCAAAGCTATGCAGCCGCGTGAAAGCCAGCAGAAATGTATCCTGGCACATATCGTCCAAGTCGTTCTTGCGAAGAATGGCGCGGCCTACTGCCTTCACATAGCCGGCATGCTGTTGATAGAGCTCTGCAAACGCGTCTTGGTCACCCGAGCGCGCCGCAGCGATCAATTCGGTCTCATCCATTCGTGCTCCCAGTGAAACCGTTAATGACCGTTTGTTCTGACAACCGGGGCTAAAGCCATGGAGCTTGCACTCATTCCCAACCCCCTCGAAATGCCGAAGAGGCCGGTCCTCGCGAGAATCTCATTCGCAAAATCAGTCCCGTAGGGACGGCTGAGAGTAGCCCAGGACGTTAGTCCTGGGTAGGATTCGAAGATATGATCCAGTCCCGTAGGGACGGCTGAGAATGACCCAGGATGCGGTCCTGGGTGCCCTCGGACAGATCAATCCACATCCTCGTCATACAGTTCACGGCGTAGGTGTTCCGCGGCGGCGACACGGACGAACTCAATCATGCCCAGCGTATCGGCCGCGATCTGGCCGCAACTGTCGTAGCTGATCTCGCCCTCGTCGGTGCGGGTCACGATCAGAACCTGGGTAACATCGTCCATGCCTTCCATCTTGGAAATAAGAAACTCGCTCGGGCTCGGTTCATCGCTCATTCATGCTCTCCCCAACATAGGTTGTCTTTAAAGACTCCTGGCTACCAACGTGGCCCGCGCGCTCAGAATATTGAGCGCATCCACGTAGTCCTCGTAGTACGGTCTTCGCTCCGGCCGCACTCCTTCCAGGGTTGCCATCACCAGCACATGTTCATAGGCCCGGCGCAACATCAGCAGCCCCTGCAGCGCACGCCGCGCGCGCCGGCTGAAGAGAAAGGTGAGAACTTCGCCTATGTTTTGCAGGCACCAGCAGCCCATCAGGGTGAATCCGTTCGCTACGTTGCTCTTCATTGGGTCCGTTCCTCCTATCAGTTTTCAAGCTCTGCTTCAGCGCTCTCCGCGTCGCCAATGCCGTTCGTTGGGCTCGTTTCTCATCCCACTTGCCCCTAAACCTGTCCAGCGCATCTCGCAGCCATGCCGGGTTTAGTCCTTCAGCTAACGCGACCGCCCAGGTATAGTGCTCCTGCCAGTGGCGCGTTTGTGGGTAAAGAAATTGTTCCGCGCTGTTGTGCTCTTCCTCGTCCGGGCTGCAGTAGTCTGCGATGGCAACCAGGAAAATCGCTCCGCCTAGACTTCTCTTCTTAAGCTGCGATGGCCGATTCATCACCCCATCGATATCCGTCTTAGCCAGCTTCATTTCGTCGGTCACTGAGTCCTCCTTAGCGGGGGAGGATGTGAAGAAGCAAGTGCGCCTTGGCCCATTCGCATGGCGCGCAGATAACGGCGAATCCATTGCCCTTCTATGCGCTCTGCGCTCCTTGATGCTGCGTCGCCGGAAAAGTTATCCCACCCTTTCACTACCGGATGTTGACTCACGTAGCGCAAACCCTGCTTGGTCGATCCGCCGCCCAACGACGCAAGGGTTATTGCTATCTCCACCGGCATGAGCGGAGCTGCAACGATCGCCTCTGTTTCCAGCAGAACTCTCCGTCCGGTCTCGTCCTCTCCGAACCTTACTCCGCCGCCTTGGGCGCGTCCCTCGCAACCGTGCTTTTCCAGGTAACGGAAGACCCACTCCAGCGCCGCCGCACCCTTGCTTTCCTCCGACCATCCGGCAAGCTCCCGTATCTGTCCCGGGCTCGGCCAATAAGTGCAGGTCTTCTCCGCCAGTGCGTAAGCCTGCGCCAGTGCCTCAGGATCGATATCCGTCAGGTTGCGTACGTGCGCCGCGGTCACTGCGCAGTTGTCTTCTTTCTCCATAGCCTCACGCAGTTGTCGAACTGCTCGTGCAATCGCCCGCCGCAGATCGGATGCATTCCTGACCTCGGCAAAGATCTGCTCGTACATCTCCCGCTCTTCAGGATTGCTCACGATGCGGTCACCTCCTGCTCAAATCGCAACATCTCCCCTCTGTCTGTGGTCCTTCCAGCCGCAGAAGATCCGCTTGCACCCGCAGTTGGCGAACCGTCGGGAAACGGTCCATCTGTTCCGGTTTGCCCATCTGCAGCGTCCCCCGTCTCCATCCTGTGATCGCCATTTCCAGGTAAGGCCAGGGCACATCGCGCAGATCCTCGGCCATCAGCAAGAGGCATTCCGGGGTCAGCGAAAGCTGCCTGCTCAGTGCCAGCTTGCCCAACTCGATCAGTGTGTTCTCGAGCCAGGGCCAGGGCTCGGTCAACCGCGCTGACGACGCTGTTGCGATTGATTTCCGCTCTGCTTGCATTGCCTCCCCCTGCCGATGCCGGCTTGTTGTAGACAGTGATTTCCTCCTGAAAACGGGTCAGGTTCGAAATCCACAAGAAAACACGATCGCCGTGTGCGACAGCCGACTTAGCCCGGTTGTCTAACATCGTGCGGAACTGTGTTTCGTTTAAGTTGGGGCTGGCCGCGAGAAAGTCGCTCAGCGCCTTGGCGTCACGTCCCTGCCATGGCATTTCAGGCGAAGCATGATTCTTAGCGCTCCAATACTCTGCCAAAATCATGCGAAAAGGCGTATGACGCCCATCAGCAGCACGTTTCTCGCTCACACTGCTCGAGGATGGTAATGTTTTTAATAACTGTGGTTGTGACTGTGATTTGGCATCGCCAAGCATGCTTTTGCGAATGCTTGAAGCATCGCTAGCGCAGATGCTATCCGCATCACTCACCGCAGGCGGCTTTGCAGCCGTGCCCCACCTGCTTGAGGCGGCTAACTTGGCTCTGCTGGAATTGGACTGTTGCTTGGCCGCAACCTTGATTCTTTCCCGTTCCACGCGTCGGTGGTGCCAGAACCCATCGCGGATCTCGAAGAACTCCGCAAGCACTGTCCGGCAGATGCTCCAGGCTTTTACCGAAAGGCCGGTAATCTGAGCCAGCACCACATCGTCGTCTTGCAGGATCCCACGGCGCCACAGATGAAAGAGAAGTAAAAGATAGGCGCCATGCTGTTCCGTACTTAGGTGCATGGTGTCGGCAAGGTAGTCACCGATGTACACCGGCATCCAAATATCGGTCTTGCCTGCGTTCAAAGTCTGGGAAGTGTCGTGCTATGCCCGTACCGCCTCATAGATTCCTCTCACTTGGTCGCATTTCTTGCGCCCGCTCTGCCGCCGGCGGTCCCACAGTAACAGGATCAAATATCCAATCAACTTGCAGGGACCCGGCAGGGCTAAGATCCCATGCATCTCATCCGCACGCAAGAGTCCTGTCAAAAAATGCTGAGGAGGAAGGGGTAGTTAACTCAAAGTTACTCCCCCCTTACGGCGAGTTCACTCCCTGTCATCTCTAAGATCAATAGGATAAACATCGTCATAGTTACTGTTAGTTTACTACCCCGATGTCCACATCATTTTGGCCGGCGTCTCTTGACCGCGCGCCTTATCGGCAGCAATCTCACAGGTAGTAAGCAACGGAGCCCACTTCAGCCTTGCTTCCAGAGCCGGCGTCTATCTCCGTCTTTGTATCCGATCATGGGGAAGAAACATGCATCTCCGAATGGTAAGGTCAGAGTCGGCTCGGCGTCGCAGCTGCAGGGACTTCCCGCCCGCCTGCTCACGGTGGACCAGATCATCGCCGCATGCGCCATATTTACCGCCGATCAGCGGTCTCTCGCCTGGTCTCCCGAGCCGCCCTTCGAAAGCGCCGGAGCAAGTGACTGCCGCATGGGTGGCAGCTGCGGTCTTGACTTCAATAGAGAAACCGCCCGGGCGCGATGGATCGAGGCTCGTCATCGCTGGAACAGCGAACAAAAGAAGCTGCAGGATACTCCATTTTTTCGAGATTAGACCCTATGCCTCGTGAATTAGAAGATGCGCTGGGCTTCGGCCCAACAGTTGACACTATGCTTCCTCTTTACAACGGTGCTGTGCAGCCAGCCTGTCGATGCGTTGTTTGTGAGTCGCATCGCGCGGCCCGCCTGACCCAGGCATTACACAAAAAATTTGGCCGTGGCTTTGCCTATACGGATGGAGAAATCGATGAGCCTTGATCAGACCGAGCAGAGCCGTCGCCGGCACTTCATCGAAGGCCTTCGCGCAGTTGCCGATTTTTATGAGCAAAACGCTGACGCCTATTACGATGGTATGCACATCACGTTGAACATGTATGTATGGGGCGGCGCGGCGCGGCACACGCTGCGCGCCACGGCCCGGGCATTTGGTCAATGCGACAAGCTCTACGATGACCGTAACGTTACTGTTTCCAGGCAGTTCAGTGAGCAGATATCTGTGGCTGTCTTTGCTCCCCGAGCCAAGGTGTGCCGCCGCGTGGTGACAGGTGTGCGCATCTTACCGGCCCGCATCGTGCCCGCAACCAATGAGATACATATTCCCGCCGCCCGGATTGAGATCGTCGAATGGCAGTGCGATCCTCTCCTGCCTGACCATGCCCGTTCCTGACCGTCTTATCTCTACCCCGGCCGTCCTGGCGCCCATGGTTGTTGGCGCCCTGAAAATTCTCTATCCTTTCCTTAGCCCACCTTGCGCTCTGTGCCGTAGGTTGAGTTACACTTAAGGGCGATGACGATCGAAGAGATACTCCTCCATATAGATGCTGAGATTAGCCGTTTAACAGAAGCCCGTGACCTGGTAGCTGGCACCGCGGTGTCCAAAGTCGGACGCAGTCCGCGTAAGAGCGGATTGGTGGCCCCTAAGCCCAGAGCCCTGCGCACCAAGCGGGTTATCTCGCCCGAAGGCCGAGCCAGAATCGCCGCCGCGCAGAAGCTTCGTTGGGCTAAGCAGAAGCGGTCCAAAGAGAAGAAGTAAGCTTCATTCATGCATGGCTGGCTGGGCGAAGGGCCATTCGCCCCGGCGGTGCGCGCGAATCATGTAAGTAGCAGTTCCGGTCAGCACGACTGCCAAGGCGAAGAAAATTTCTCGTGCAAAGTGTGGCCGCGAGAATAGGACGTAAAGAAATCCCGCAATCGCCACCAGCGGCGGCAGGGGATAGAGCCATATCCGGAATGGCCGCTCCAAGTCCGGCTGGGTGCGGCGCAAGATCATTACGCCGACCTGTTGCAGTAGAAACTGCAATAGGATCCGTATCACCACCAGCGCCGCCACCAGGTCAACCAGTTGCAGCATGCAGAACACCATCGACACCCCCGCCAGCATCAGCAGGGAGACGTTGGGGATGCGATGGCGGGGGTGCACGCGCGCGAAAATGCGGAAGTAGTTGTCATCCAGCGCCGCGGCATAGGGCACTCGCGAATAGCCCAGCAGCAGGGCGTATACGGACGCGAACGCCGTCCACACCACCAGCAGGGCAACCACCCGCCCTGCCACCGCGCCGTACACTCGCTGTACCACCACCGCCGCCACCGAGAGCCGCGCATTCGCCCCCGCCTGGCCGATAAGTTCCTGCCACGGTATCGTCCCCAGCACGCTGGTATTCAGCAGCAGGTAAAGCACCGCCACCAGTCCCACTGACCACACGATAGCTCGTGGAATCGTCCTTCCTGGGTCGCGTACCTCTGCACCCAAAAAGCAAATGTTGTAGGCTCCCCAGTAATCGTAAGTCGCAATCAACAACGCCGCTCCCAGCCCGGTAAAGAATCCACCCGACAGTTGAAAAGCGCCGGCAGGGAAGCCGAAAGCCAGGCTCGCGTGAAAGTGCAGCAGCCCGGTGAGGATCACGGCCAGCATGGTCCCCATGACCCCCAGCCACAGCAAGCCGGAGAACCGGGTCACGCTCTGTATGTTGCGATAAAGCAAGGTCGCCGCGATCGCGCAACAGAGCATGGCTGCCAAAGTGCCAGGGCCAAGCCGGATCGCCAGCGGCAGCGCGTGCGCAAACGGAACCGGGATGGGCAATTGATAGGAAAAATAGACTCTGCGCAAGGCGGGCCAAAGATAACCCGCATATTGCGCCAAGCCTACACACCCTGAAGCGATCGAAAGCGGCGCACTGAAGCTCAGTTGCCAGATATAAAGGAAGGACAGAAATCTTCCTGTGGTGCGCGGCCCGTAGATGGTCCGCAGGTACTCGTAGGAGCCGCCGGCCTTGGGCATGGCCGCGCCCAGCTCAGCCCAAACCAGCCCGTCGCATGCCGCCAGCACCGCTCCCAGGATCCAGCCCAGAATGGCTTGCGGTCCGTGCATCGCCAGCACGATCAGCGGTAGGGTGACGAACGGCCCCACCCCGATCATATTGATCATGTTGAGCGAAATCGCGCCCGGCAGTCCGATACCCCGTACCAGACCCTCGTCCTTCTTCGTCACCCGGCTCATCCTTTCGCAAATGACCGGGTGCCCCACCCGTTAGCGCTTTGAAAGCGAAGGGTAGGATACCGCGAACCTCGGCCTTCAATATTCTCACCGCAGAATACGGTAAGGGGTCACTTTGATCGTGTCATATGCTATAGCTAGCAAACTGCCTATGACATCCTGCAGGACTCCGTCCCTAATCCTAACCCTCGTCGCTGCCGTGCTCTTCACCGCAACCTCTGTTTCGGCCCAGATCCCCACCGCCACGGCCATTGCCGCTACCCCCGACTACCGGCCTCTGCGGGTCGACCGCGGCTCGGCCGCGCTCCAGCAGTCGCTGCGCAAGCTTGGCACCCGCGCCAGTCTCATGCTGATCGTCGCCCACCCCGACGATGAGGATGGCGGCATGCTCACCTATGAATCCCGTGGTCAGGGTGCGCGCGTAGCTCTGCTCACCCTGAACCGGGGCGAGGGCGGTCAAAACATCATGTCCAATGACATGGAGGATCAGCTCGCGCTGGTGCGCACCCAAGAGCTGCTGGCTGCCGACCGCCGCTACGGAGTCGATCAGTACTTCACCCGCGTCGCCGACTTCGGCTTCTCCAAGACCCTTGAAGAGGCCCTCTCCGTCTGGGGACGCGAACGCGTTCTCTACGACGTCGTGCGCGCCGTCCGCCTTAATCGCCCGCTGGTTCTCACCGCTGTCTTCGTGGGCGGCATTACCGACGGCCATGGCCAGCACCAGGTCTCCGGCGAAATGGCCCAGGAAGCCTTCAAGGCCGCCGGAGACCCCAGCGTCTTTCCCGATCAGATCAAGGCCGGCCTTCTCCCCTGGACGCCGCTCAAGGTCTATGCCCGCGTGCCTTCCTTCTCCATCTCCCCCAAGGGCATGTACGACTACGCCACCGGCAAGTGGGCTCCGGTGCGGTTTTATGACTACGTTGCCGGCAAATGGACCGACGCCGTGCCCACCACCAACGTCACCATCCATGAAGGCGCCTATGACCCCGCACTCGGCGGCTCCTATATCCAACTCGGTCGTGAGGGCCTGGGTCAGCAAAAATCGCAGAACGGCGGCACCGGCATCCCCCTCCCGGGAGCCTTTGACGTTCCCTACCATCGCTACGGATCGCGCGTGCCCACCTCGGATGCGGAGCGCTCCTATTTCGACGGCATCGACACCTCCATCGCCGGCATCGCCTCCCTCGCCCCCGGGCAACACCCTTTCCTCACCGCCGGCCTGCGTCAGATTGCTGCCTCCGTCGATCAGGCCACCCGCGCCTTCTCCCCGGCAGAGCCGGCCAAGCTGGTCCCGCTGCTGGCCGCCGGCATGAAACAGACACAGTTGCTAATGCAGAAAGTAACCGCCTCCGATCTCTCTGCTGAAGAAAAATATAATGTCCTGCATGAGCTCGCCGTAAAAGAGGCGCAATTCAACAGCGCCATCGTTGAGGCGCTCGGGGTCACGCTCACCGCCGTCGTGGCTCCTGCCAACCCCGAGCGTGGCCGCTCCGGCTTCGCCGTCGACGCGCAGGATACCTTCTCGACCGCTGTCCCCGGCCAGTCCTTCGGCGTCACCGCCTATCTCACCAATGCCAGTCAGCTTCCTGTGCAGATAAAGAACGTTTCCCTGCGCTCCACCGGTACCGGCGACTGGCACATAACCGCCTCCTCGCCGCCCCTTGGTAGCCTGGAGGCCAACCAGCGTGTCGCGGCGGAATTCAAGGTCTCGGCGCCCCTTGACGCCCAATTAACCAAGGCCTGTTTTCACCGCAAAGACGTCGAGCAACCCTATTACGACCTCGATAGTGTGAACTGCCTCAATCACCCCCTCCCTCCTTACCCGCTGGAGGCCTGGCTCGACTTCACCGTCGATGGTGTTTCCGTCCGTTCCGCCCAAGTGGTGCAGACCGTACAGCATGTGGTCGGTCGCGGCGGCGTCTACCAGCCTTTGCTCATAGCGCCCGCGGTCTCCGTGGCTACCACCGCCACCGCCGGCATTATTCCTCTTGATGGGGAGAAGGGTGAGACTGCGCTCGTCAACGTGCGCGTCCGCAGCAATGTAAAGACGTCAGCTCCCGGTGATGTGCACCTGGACCTGCCCACGGGTTGGGAGTCCTCACCCCAATCGGACCCGTTTACTGCCCGCAAAGAGGGTGACGAGCAGACCCTCACCTTTGCGGTCAAGCCCCAGCACCTGGCAGCCGCCAGTTACTCCATCACTCCCGTCGCTGAGTACCAGGGCCACCAGTACACCCAGGGATATGAGACCGTCGGCTACCCCGGCTTGCGTCCTTACAACTACTACCAGCCCGGCCCCTACAAATTGGTGGGGGTTGATGTCAAGCTCGCTCCCGGTCTCAGGGTGGGCTATGTCATGGGCACCGGAGACGAAGTTCCCCAGGCCCTCGAAAGCATGGGAGTGAACGTTCACTTGTTACAAGCAGCAGACATCAACGACGGCAACCTCTCCGCCTATGACGTCATCGTGCTTGGCATCAGGGCCTATGCCGCCCGTCCTGAGCTGGCCGCCTCCAACGGCCGCCTGCTCGATTACGTCAAGCGGGGTGGTGTGCTCATCGTCCAGTACAACAGTCGCGAGTATGACCACAACTACGGTCCTTACCCTTTCAGTCTTACCGGTGATCCGGAAAAAGTGGTGGATGAGAATGATCCTGTCCAGCTACTGGAGCCGCAAAATCCTTTGCTCTCCTGGCCCAACAAAATCACCAGCGCCGACTTCCATGGCTGGGTTGAGGAGCGCGGCCATTCCTTCATGCACTCATGGGATCCGCATTACCAGGCATTGACCGAGACCAAAGACCCTGGTCAGGAGGAGCAAAAGGGTGGTCTGCTCTACGCCCGTTACGGCAAAGGCGCCTATGTCTATGTCGCCTATGCTCTTTACCGCCAGTTGCCCGAAGGAGTCCCGGGAGCCTACCGCATCTTCGCCAACCTGCTCAGTCTCCCCAAAGCCCCCGTGCCCGCCCCGTAATTCACACTCTCAATTGGTGTGATACGAGTTCGGAGTCTCCGGGCGAATGGTCGTAGGTAAATGGTCATTCGCACCGAAGGGTTCCCTTCAGCAAGTAACTTACGGATTACTGCGGACGATCGAGTCCGTTATACTCGCGGCGCCTCAACTCCTCCAGGGTCAGCTCCAGCTTCTCCACCAAATCCGGCGCCAAGACCCGCAACTCCTCCAATAGCTGGTCTCGCCGCCGTGAGAGCAGGCGAAAGGAAACTTTGGCCCGGTTCTGGTCCATAGTTTTCTCCTGGGACGCGGGATAAGGATTAGGCTTTCCTTACCAGGGCGCGGCCGTGGTAAGACGCAAAGCGCCGTGTTTCTGTACTTCACCAATGTCCTGGTAACTGGCAAGGAGGGAGCGCCGGGCAAGCCGGAAAAACGACTCGGCGTTCCAACAGTTTGGGACTGATCAGACGCTTGAAATTCAGCCGAGTGTTAGCGCCATATGACGCCGATCCGATTTTTGCAATAGAATCACGTGCCTCGAGCAGGGCTAGCGATACTCCGCGCAGAACCCCGGCGAGCCCTGACCAAGAAGCGCACAACCGCGCTTGATCTCGTTCACGATCAGCGAGCATGCATTCTGCGCATTGCATGGCGGGTGAGTCGAAGGCGAAACCTGTATGCATTCGTTCACCAACTGCCGCGACCGCTCGATGCCAACAGCATTGAGGCAGGTTCCCGTGGTGCTGAGGGCTGCAGCACCACTTCCGGGCGGCGGTGCCAGGTACGGCTCCGGTACGCCGAAGGCCTGCGCGATCTGGTGCAACTCGGTGCGCAGCCTCTCCCACTGCGATGTGGTTTGCGGGTTCAGCTGCAGGCTATAGACCAATGGATCGATTTGCGCCGCGGTGTTCACCAGCGCGATGACCTCCTGGTCCGCTTTCTGCTGGTGCTTGAAGGTTTCGAGCGCCGTGTTTGTCTCTTTGGCGAAAGTTTCCGCCAGCGCCTTGGCGTCCTTCTCCTGGGTAGTTTTGCGGATCGTGCTTTTCTTCAGTGCGTTGGCGAAGCTCTTCTGAAACGGCTGTGCGTCATCCTTCAGATTTTGCATGAGTCGCTGCAGATCTTTGTCGCTCAGCCGGCCCTGTGCCGCCGCAAATCTGTCCACTCCCACTAAGCCGAACAAGAGAATAAGACAAATAGAACACACCCACCGTTGCACCCTTTTCCTCCAGCATTTTTAAAGCGCTGCTCTCGCGGCCGCGTTGAAGTCAAAATGCTCTTGTATGCTATCCACCTTCCTGCCGGGCGGCAACTGAGTCTGTGTTGGTGGGACGGCGAAGGAGAGGCCTCCGCAACCGGCCAAATGCTCTAGTATCGTTAAGCCGGCGCGTTCTTGAGCAATGTCAGAGTTGGAGTGGTCCGGAAGAACGGCTGCACATAACCACCATGGCCACATCACCTAAATCTGATAAAGCTTCAGAAAGAGCCGCCTGAGAGATGTCAGCACCGTCGCCTGCGTCTACCGCCCCTTTCCTCACCGATAGCCTCGTCTTCGATTGGAAAGCGCAGTCCTTTCGTGCTGATCTCATCTTTGTTATTCCCGTATCGATCTGTCTTATCCTCGGCATCTGGCTGGGCCACCCGGGTGCGGGCTTGATCGTTGCCGGCGGAGCTTTTACCGTCGGCTTTGGCGCCAAGCAGCACATCGACGATTCCCGCCTCCTTCCCATGATCCTGGCCTCGTTGGGCATTGGCGCTGCAACCTTCGTAGGCATGGTCGCCGGCCACACCAACTTCATTCTCGTGCTCATCGCTGGGGCAACCGGCTTCGCCTATGGAATGCTTTCCTTGCGTCAGCCGGGTGTCAGTTGGGTAGGGCAGCAATCCATGGTCTTTCTGCTCGTCGCTTCCGCTTTTCCCTTTTCCCCCAAGGCGGCGGCGATCCGTTCCGGGCTAGTCATGGCGGGAGGCGCCTTACAGATCCTTACTTCGAGTATCCTGCTCCACCTCCTGCAACAGCTACGCACGGATCTGCGCTTAGTCGCTCGTTATCTAAGGGAGGAGCACCAGGCACTGCGTGCCTCCGTGGAACAAGCCGCCCGCTCGTTGATGAAAAGCAGTCCTGCTCCCAGCGCAGTGCCGTACGCAATTCGCCTCGCTGTCACGCTTATGGTCAGTACAGAAATTTACCGCCGCTTCGGCTTCGCCAACGGATACTGGATACCCATGACTGCCTTGCTCGTCCTCAGGCCTGGACTGAGCGACACCGCGAGCCGGGCCATTGCCCGCACCATCGGCACTCTTGTCGGGGCGGTGTTGGCCAGCTTCTTCCTTGCCCATCTGGCCCCTGCGCTGCCGACGCTGGCCTTCTTGACCCTATGCTTTGCCTGGTTCTCGTACTCACTCAATAACGTGAACTACGGCCTCTTCACCCTTTGCCTTACGGCATATATCGTCTGTTTGCTTGCTCTTAACAGTCTGCCGGGCAAGGATGTCGCCTATCACCGCGCCGTCAGCACCGTGATTGGAGGAGGACTTGCCCTGACTGTGAGGTTACTGGTCATCCGCTATCGCCAGAAGCACTCGACGCGGGCTACCGCATAGGCGAGTCAAGCGGTTCGGCAGGTTACGAGTTCTGTTCCCACTCGGGCAGTGAAAGCACCCAGTCCTCGCCCTTGCCTTGATCGGCGATATTCAACATCCGGCCCTGCTCGACCTCTCTCTTGCCACCATCCCAGATCGATCTTCCATCGAAGCGGCTCACCGGCGCCGCCACCGCATCGCGAATCTCTCGCAGTTCCGAGGGCCGACCGACCTTCAGCAGGTATTTGCGAATGACTGCCGGGCGGTCGAGTCCTTCATACTCGCCACGCTCTGGTCGCTGCTCCTGGAGCGCCTCCAGGGTTTGCTCCAGCTTGTCTACCAGACCCGGCGCCAGGACGCGCAGCTCCCCAAGGAGCTCATCTCGCCGCTGCTTGAGCAGGCGGACCGTCAGTGTCGACTTGGATCTAGGCCCCATCTTTCTCTCCAAGTGCGCCAAATTTACGGGGGTAGGCTTTGCCGCAAACCCGTACGACAAAAATTTTTAAATTTCTTCAGCGTAATTAAACGCCAAAATCCAGCCGAGCGATAGCGTCAAATAATGCCAAGTCGCTTTTAGTCCCAATCCGGGGAGAAAGCCGTGGTTTCTCGGAAAAACGTCGCATCAACCTGCACAGTTGCGGCAGCAACTCTGGAAAACTGGCAACAGCCGGCCTGTTCACCCCTGCTTACTACCATCTGCCAAGCCGAGTAGCTGCGGAGAGCTTTGCCATTCCGGCTTTAATCTGGCAGTGCGAAACTCCACTCCTGAAGGCCATTCTTGAATATCATAAGAAAGATGAAACCACGCTGAGAGCCCCTTGCTTTGAGTTCCTATCGTCTTGTTGTCTGCACGAAAAACTGCACTGTCGCGTCCTAACCGCTCCCGAACACGTTGGTTAAAGAGACAGTTTTTTGGAACTTGAGGATCCTTAATGAAGAAATCAGAAGTGCTCAACGCCTGGGGCAGCATCCTCACCGGCCACAAGCCAAGCCTTTCGATCGAGATCACACGGGAGTGCCCCCTGCGCTGCCCTGGGTGTTATGCCTACGAGCCTGAGCATCTGGGGACCGGCGGGGTCACGCTGCGTCAATTGTCTGACTACAAAGGGGACGACCTGGTCCGCAGGCTGCTCGAGATCGTCGATCGCGAGCGCCCCATCCATCTCTCCATCGTCGGCGGCGACCCATTGGTTCGTTACCGCGAACTGGAAGTTCTTCTGCCCCAGCTGGAGAGCCGCGGGGTTCACGTGCAACTGGTCACCAGCGCCTTCCGCCCCCTGCCCAAATCCTGGAGCGCTCTCTCTAAGTTGAGCCTGGTCGTTTCCATTGACGGCCTGCAGCCGGAGCATGACGAGCGGCGCAAACCAGCCACCTATGAGCGCATACTCAACTCCATTCGCGACAGCTTTGTGACCATCCACTGCACGGTCACCGGTCAGATTGCCGGCCGTCCCGGTTACATGGAAGAGTTTCTTCGCTTTTGGAGCGCTCGTCCGGAGGTGAAGCGAATCTGGGTCAGCCTTTTCACCCCCCAGGAGGGTGCCGAGGGTCCGGAACTTATTTCGCCCCCGGTACGGCGTCAGCTGCTGGACGAGCTGGAGCGTCTCTTTCCCCTTTATCCCAAGTTCCAGATGAACCGGCATATGATCGAGGAGCTTCGTCATCCACCGCAATCGCCGGAGGAGTGTATTTTCGCCCGCACCACGATGTCCCTCTCAGCTGACCTTGAAACCCGCATAGGGCCCTGCCAGTTTGGCGGTAAGCCCGACTGCAAGCAATGCGGCTGCGTCGCCTCGGTGGCGCTGGCTGTGGTAGGTCATCACAGGGTTCTGCCCGGCCTTACGGCCGGCCATCTCATGTTGGCCTCCGAACGCATTGGCGTGGGAGTGGGCCGGGTCCGTTCTCTGGGCAAACGCCTCCGCGGCAAACCCACCGTGCTCCCGCCTCCGCCCGAGCCGCCCCTCACCGTCATCTCCAACGCAAAATAAAAAGGGAGAGGCTATCCAGCCTCTCCCTTGTACCCAACTCCACTCCCTGAAACAGTCATCCGCCCGCCCCCGGCGCGCCATGTCCAAATCAGCTTTCGGGGAGCTGCTGTTTTACCTTTATCAGCAACAAGGCTTTCTGGCGAGGGCAAGAAACCGCAGGTCCCTCCACTACGCTGCCCCGGATTTCCTGTTGAGAGTGGTGGCGTTGGCGAACCTCATGCGGCTTTCCCTACGGAAAGCCGCATACGTGGTTGTTGATGAGTGCCGCGTGGTAGGAAATCCGGGTGCGCTCCGGTCGGGATGAGAATTTTGTTGTGGGAATTGGCCTTGGCCCCGGTCAACGGAACTAACAGCCGTGGCGCAACAAAATTGTCATCCCGACCGGAGCGCAACGTAGTGGAGGGACCTGCTGTCTCCTTCGCTCGCCATGAAGCCTTGTTGCTGATAAAGGCAAAACAGCAGGCCGAACCACAGCAAAAATGCGTTAAAAGCTGATCCGGCCCGTGACCTCCACGTTCCGTGGACCGGCTCCCTCCGCGCTCTGCAACCCGGAAATCGTACCAAACGACAGATCGTCGAGGGTCGTATCCGGCACATCGAAGTTTCGATGATTAAATGCATTGGCGGCTTGCGCGCCGAATTGAAACTGTAACCGTTCCGTAAGCTTGATCGACTTGATCAGCGAAAGAGAAACCGAGTCCGTTCCCGGGCCGACTACACTCCCCACAGCGCTGTCTCCAATCCGCCCGGCGTTGGCAGGCGGAAACGTGAACGCCGCAGGATTGATAAATACCGGCCCGGCAGAATTCGTCAGGCCCGCGGTCGCTTTAGGAGAGACACCCGGGACCACATCGGCCCTGGCAGCCCCCAATGTGTTCAGGATGCCGGTGTTCGCGGAATCAACTGATACCTGGGACATGGTGAGGAAGGCTCCGGTCTGGAACACCGTCACGCCACCCAATTGCCAGCCGCCGACCAGTGTATCCACCAGGCGATTGCTGTTGGGCAGAAAAGTCGCTCCCTTGCCAAACGGAAGCTGGTACAGGAACGTGGCCAAAAAGCGATTGCGGCGGTCGAACATCACATTGCCATAGTCCAGGCGAGGATCATTCTTATCCGAAACCCAGTTGCCTCCAGCTGCCGCAAACTCCGTCGGAACAGCGCCGCCTGCGTCTGAAAGATCCCGGGTGAGCACGTAGCTCGCCTGGAACTGCAGCCCGTTCGACATCCGCTTCTCCATCACCGCCGTCCAGCTGTTGTAGTTGCTGACCGCCTGGTTGACCACGCTCTGAATAATGCCCCAGATGGGATAAACCAGCGGCGCCGGATTGCCCGTGTTGGCAGGCACCTGGTTCAGATCGTTGAAGTTTTCCAGGTTGGTTCCGTGGCTCCCGGTGTAGGACAACCGCATCCCGACATCGTGTCCCCAGTCATGCTCGAAGGTCATGTTCCACTGTTGTACCGAAGGATCCTTGTAGTGGATGGGAAAGGCATATTCGAAGCTCGCCGTACCCGGCTGGTCCAGGTTCGCCGGAAAGGGAGAAGGGAAGCTGAGGTTTTGGCCGCTGCCGTCGGCGGGGTTGTAGGTATTCTGGTACAGGGGAACAAAGCTGGCGCTCACCGCCCAGCCGGAAACCAGTGAGAAGCCCAGCGGCGACTCGATAAACCGTCCCCACCCGCCGCGGATCACCGTGCTGTTGTTATGGTTCGGCCGCCACGCAAAGCCGATGCGCGGCCCATAGTCACTCTTGTAGGTGTAGCGCAGCTTTTCCGGCAGACCGGCCTGTGCTGCAGTCAGGATAGGTGTGGGCGCAATCGACGCGGCAAAACCAGGATTGGTATACGTAAGTCCCTGCGCGTTCGGCACCGCGACTCCGCCGTGAATGCCGTTCTCGTCATAGTCCGGCAAAAAGGCAGCCGTGTTGTAGTGGGTATCCTTCAACGGAGGGTGTAGTTCGTAGCGAAAACCTGCGTTGATTGTCAGGTACGGTGTCACCTTCCAGTCATCCTGACCAAAGATCGCATAGGAGTAACCCAGGCCGTTCATTGCCGGGTTGGTCACCTGAGCCAGGGTGGTGTTATCCGGGTACCCAAGCAAAAACGCTGTATAGGGATCGCCGATCGTTGCTCCTACCGTGCTCGTTCCGTTGAACACATATTGCCCCGCCCGGTAATTGCCGAATACATTCTCGTCGTGGTCCGTCAGCCGGCGAACATCGCCGCCGAACTTGAAGGTGCTCTTCCCCCTCACCCAGGTCAGATCGTCCAGCAACTGGATGATCTTGCTTTGCTGATTGGTGGTATTGAGTCCACCGGTCCTCTGCAGCCCGGCAATCTCCACGTCCGGAACCGTAGGCACCGTGGCGATGTCGGGGATACCGGTGATGCCTACCTGGCCAATGAGCGAGGCCGAGTTCACGTCCGCGCTGAGCGAGGTGCGGATGGCGTTGAAGCCGCCGCGAAATTCGTTGATCACGTTGGGCGTAATGGTGTAGTTGTAGGCCACTGTCAACCCGCGATCCTGCTCCGGCTGCGAGACGCCGCCGAGCAACGGCGACAAGCTGGTAGCGCAGAAGCCGACGCAGTTTACCTGGGGAGCGGTCGATACCGAGCGGTTCTTGAAGGTGTACCGGCCATAAATGGACTGGTTCGTCGTAATATTCTGATCGATCCGCACGTCGAACTGGTTGCTCGAAATGGGCGCCGGGAAATTGGTGACATAGTTGTTCTGGAAGGAGTCGGCGCTGCCGCTGTTAGGCAGCGGCATCAGGTATTTGATGGTATTCGCCGCAACTGGAGATATCGGAACCGAGCAATTCGAGGGGCCGGTGCAGGGAATCGGCGTGCCATCGTAGTTTTTGATTGACGGCGTGCCTTGCGTCGCCACCAGGTAATTCCACAAATTGCCATTGCGCATATCCTGGCTGGGAAAGCTTTCTACCAGCGGAAATTCGCGCGGCAACCGCAGACCCTCGTAGCTGCCGAAGAAAAACGTCCTGTCGTGCCCGTTGTAAAGATGGGGAATTCTCACTGCGCCGCCGGCGAACCCGCCAAAATCATTCATGTGCAGCGCCGGCTTGCCGGTGAACGGATTGCCCGCGGTCAAAGCCGTATTCTCGAGGTTCTCGAACACGCCACCGTGGTAGTCGTTAGTGCCCGCGCGCGAGGTCGTTGTTACGTCCGCCACGCCGCTATATTCCGCGTTGTTGTTGGTCTCGCTGACTCGGATTTCAGAGATGGAGTTGAACGACGGAAACAACTCCGCAATCGGCCCGCTGTTTTCCACGTCCACGCTGCTGATGCCATCGATGGTGAACGACATCAGCGCGGGCGTGGTGCCCGCGATCACCAGGTTGGAGTTATCGTCCACCTGCACCCCGGGCTCGGTGGTCAGCGTCAACAAAGGACTGGTCGATCCATTCGACCGCGAGTAGACGGCCACCGGCAGATCTACCAGTTCGTGGGTTGTTTTGGTCGTAGCCAGGCTTGACGTATCAGTAGTGATCACGTCGCCCGCAGCCTGCACCTCAACCGTCTGCGCGGCGGCGCCAACGGCCAGGCTGGCATCGATGCGCTGCGTATCGCGCGCTTGCAGCACCAGGTGGTCGAAGACCACGTCCTTGAAGCCGCTCGCCTGGATGCTCACCTGGTAGGTGCCGGCATCGAGGTTAAGGAACTCGTAATTCCCCGAAGCACCGCTCGTCGTCGTGTGCTTGGCGGAGCTCCCCGTGTTCACCAGGGTCACGCTGGCGCCCGGCACCACGGACCCGGATTGGTCCTTGACCGTGCCCACGATCGCTCCGAAGGTGGATTGGCCCACAGCTTGTAGGCCGGACGAAACAACCCAGGCTGTCAGGATTAGCAGCAGCCACTTGCAAACATTGGAACGGGCCATAGCTCACCTCCAAATTTTGTAACTGTAGCTGTTTTATACTCACATGCCGAGAGAACCAGGAAGCTCAATTTGTCCAGACAAACAAGCTGCGAGTGCACCCTATCTGAGCGCGCACTGTGCGTCAGATAGGGTCACGCGAATCTTTCCTTCAACTCCGTCGTTGCGGGTCCGGTGGGGCCTAAGGCTGCATCGGTAAATCCATCAGAGGGCTTGCAGAATAGAAATCGAAGGGGCGAATCGTAAAGTCATGCCACATCGTCGGCATCTGCGGCCAGTCCTCTGGCCGCGGCACATGATGGAACGCCATCGTGTACCAGGCCACAATATCCGTGTCTTTAATGCTGCGGTTCTGTTTCACCCAAACCGGCAAGCCATCTGTGCCTTTGCTTCCCGAAACGTAAACCCCGGCCGCGTACCTTTCCTTCGGGTCATAGGGAGTTACCCATAGCTGGTGGTCCGAGAATCCAGCGCGCTTCTGCGGCCAGTCGTCCAGCGACAGAAGCGAAGCCCCGGTGAGCCCGGGCATGATCTCAAAGCTGGTCGGGGAACCCAGCGCGTTGTGCTCGTCAGGGTTTACGAATCGCCACATCGCCGGGTGTTCCAGGCTGATGTTCTGCATAGCCTTACTTTCGTTGTCGATGGTCTTGGGGGCCATCGCCCAAATGGTTTTGCGGGGGCTGGACGCCGGCAGCTTGTACTGCACCAGCTTGTCCACTTCGAAGTTGTTCTTGGTTCCGTCCACATCAATGTCCAGCCGGAAGGAAAAGAAGTGATCATGATCCACTCCATCGGTGTTCGGCGCTACCAGGTGGCCGAACTCCACCGGGTTGCCTTCGGGATCTTTCCCCATCATGTCCATCTTGTCTTTGATCGGCTTCACTTCCAGCTCGCCGGTCGCGCCCACCGCCACTGTGATCGCGCCCTCCTGCTCAAAGCGCCAGTCGAGGATGTAATCGTAGTTGCCCACCACCGCGACGGTGCGGAAGACCAATTCCCGTCCTGGCCGGCCGGCGACCCCTTCCTGTTCCCAATGCCGCCACGACGGATCGCCCAGCGTGCGTTCGAACATGCAAGCCACCTCCGGCCGAATAAAGGGTGTCCCATTCTCGTGGAAGTAGGTCCCGCTGAAGTAGGTTGCGTAATCCGGGCAGTCGGTCCCTTTCTGCAACGGCTTCAGCATGCCCAGGCCGGTGTTCATGAAGTACTCGCCGGAGTCCAGAAATACGTGAGAATTCCACGTCTCCTCCGGATCCATATAAGGCACATACATCTCCGACAGCGAGCCCTCATACAACACGGAACGCCGCTTTCCCTGGTAATCGAGCGAGGCGGTGTTGATCACGGGACCACTCCGCGGGTCAAGACGGAAGCGGAAATGCCAGTTCTGCCAACTCACTTCGCCGTCCTTGATGGTGAAGCTGGGACCATCGGGTTGCGACACCACGATCGGCTTCGTCCCAGCCAGGGCGGGTCCGCCATCAGAGTCGTATAGCTCACTGACCGGCGGCATCGGCGTGATGCCGTAATCGGTAAACCGCGTCAACTTCTTGGTCGCCATGTCGACGGTAAAAAATATCCCTCCCACTTCGCGGTCTTCCATGCCATTCTCGGAATCGATGTTGTACTCACAACCACCCCATCCGATGCGCCGCCCATCCTGCTCCGGTAACGCGATATATCCTCCAGGCGTCGCATAGCAGGTCACCAGGTTCAGGTCCGTGATGCCGCGCTTCTTCAGTGCATCCACGATCCGCGGATCGTGCTTGATGGCGTCGTTCACTTCCTGTTCCTCGGTGGTAGTGAAAGGCGCTTGCAACCCCTTCAGCTCTTCGTACGATTCCACCTTGGCGGTCGAGATATTCACCAGCGCCGCATAGGAGTGGCCCTGGTAGTACAGCACCACATCCGCCTTGCGCTCGATCGGCGAGCCCGGCGTCCAAGCCAGAACGTAAGCCTTGTCCGGCTCGTGCAGCAGAACGCTGGTGAACAGAAGCTTTTCCTCGTTGTGGCCGGCAGCTCGAATCGCTTTATAAACCACCCAATACTCCGCCGGAGTCAGTGCATCCAGCGGATGGTGAACGGCGGGGGCGAGCGCTGTAGCAGGAAGCGAAAAAAGAAGCGCGCTAAGGCATGTGAATGCAGAGAAACGAAGAAGGGATCGACAAAAAGACACTTCGGACTAACCTCCGGAAAAAGGGGGCAGGGAACTCTCCCGCCAGATACACTGCGTCCTTCTCGTTGGAAGGAACGATGAACAGATGGGACCTAAGCTGAAACAATTTCAGACTGCGGGCCGAAGTAAGACTGGGGAACCTGACTGCTGTGAGTTATGCCAGGCCCACGCGGGCACGTTGCGCGAGGGTAGGTCCAGGCACGTTCCGTTACTGGGGTTTCAGCATTGGAACAGCGAGTTAGCGACAGGGCTATCGCGAGGTTGAACTCACGATAGCGAAGCAAGCAAGCAAAGTCAACGTCTATTCATACCCCAGCTCCACCGCAGCAGGAAGTCATCGGTTCTCCATCCCGCACGCTATGTCTATTCGCTTCTCCAGGCAAATCCATCGCCGGATTAGCCGCGAAGAAGTTATTCGGCTTGAGCATAAAGCCCGCGTATTCCACAGGCATGATAGGAAAGTCCTCGGGTTTGCAAACGTGGCTATGACCAAAGCTGTGCCACACCACAATATCCTCATTCTCGATCGGCCGGTTCTGTTGCACCCACGCGGGCAGGCCATCGCCCCCTGCGTGCTGGTTGGGATAATTCCCGGTCGCGTAGCGTTCCTCCTCCGCGTAGGGTGTTACCCACAGATGCTTGCTGGCGAAGCCTCCTCGGCGTTCGATGCTGCTGCCTGCTTGTGCCAGGAGCACCGGGCTTGCTTGTGCCACCAATTTGTAGCCTGGATGTTTGCCCACCGCATTGCGCCGGTTGGGATTGATAACCTTCCAGAACCGTCCCGTGCGCCCGTCCGCCTCCCGGCAGGCGTCCAACTCGCGGCTCAGCGTTCTCCCCGTCACATCGAATACATTGCCGTAAGGATTGTCCTTCCCCCAGGGCCGCGGCTGATACTCGTGCTCGGTCACGCTGTTGTGTTCGCCGTCGACCATCATATGCAGTCGCGCGCAGAAAAAGTGCTGATGATTGGGACCGCCCAGTCCTTCGGCCACCATCCCGCCGTAGGGATACTCCGCGCCCGGCGCGATCGCCGCAGTTTGGATAATCCCCGTTAGCTTTACCTCCAGCTGGATAGTCCCATCCTGGTACAGGTACCAGTAGAAGCCGTAGTCGTAGTTGCCCACGGTCGCGAAGAAGCTGATCACCAGTCGTCGCGAACGCCGCACCTGGTGCAACCCAGTGCGGAAGTCGAAGTGTTTCCAAAGAATGCCATAGTCTTCTTCGTGCATGCAGACGGCATTCTTCATCAGCGTCGCTGCTCCGAAGTCGTCCACCATCGGCATATCGAAGTAGTGAATCAGCCCCAGGCAATCGCAGCCTAGTTCAAGCGAGTTGGCCAGCTTTCCCAGTCCATACTCGCCGCAATCGAATGCATTCTTCCAGAAGTGGCTGGTATTGGGATCGCCATAGGGAACCACCATCTCAGTGACGCTGGCCCGATAGATCACCGGGCGCACGCCTGTCCCATCGTCGAAACCGAGCTGGTGCAGCACCAGGCCTTCGCGCGAGGTGAACCCCACTCGGAAGCTCCACTTCTGCCACTTCACCTGCCAACCGTCGACCGAGAAACTAGGTCCCTCCGGCTGCGAGATATGCAGCGGCTTCAGATCTGCGCGCGCTTTGCCCAGCGACTCAGGATCGTAGTTATGCTTTGTCTTGGGGACCGGCACCACCACCTCGTCGTCGACCAGTTGCAGCACCCGTTTGCCGATCAAGTCCACCACCGCAACCACGCCTTCGATCGGATGGGAGTAGGCATTATCTTTGAGGCTTTCGCGGTAATAACTCACCGCCCTTACCACCCGCTTGCCTGCTTCGAGTGGGAAGCCGAAGTTGCCGGCGGAAAATGGATCCACCTGCACCAGCTTGATATCCTCATCCGTCAGGCCGCGCCTTTTGACCGCATTGCGCCATCCCTCATCCGCCTTCACGATCTGGTCGCAGTTCATGAAGTCCTCGACCAGCACCGGCGGCTGTCCATAAGGAGGATCCTCGGTAACATGCTGCACCCACGAAACCAGGGTCCCGCGCGTCAGGTTGACCACTGCCTCGTGCGTCTCGCCCGTCCTAGCGTCAAAAACCATGAGAAACGCCGACCGCTCAATCGCGTCTCCCGCCTTATAGGCCAGCACTTCGGCCTTAGGCGGCTCGTGCAGATGGACCATAGCGAAGCGCAGCTCCGCGCCAAGCTTCTTGATAGCCTTCAGCAACTCGCAAGCGCTAAGGATCTCTGCGGTGCTCAAAGGATCCAAAGGATGCGCAGTATTTTCGAACGGCATCTGCGAACCATTCAAGGCCGGTGTAGCCACAACAACGCTCATACTGTCCTCCGTATTCCAACCACAAATCCAAGGGTGGGGATAAACGAACTCCATCCTCAAGCTCTGTCCCGACCACAAAGCAAAGGGTGAGATAAACGAACCCCATCCTCAAACCCGGTCCCGACCACAAAGCAAAGGGTGAGATAAACGAGCCGCGTTCTCAAACCCCGGTCCCGACCACAAAGCAAAGGGTGAGATAAACGAACCTCATTCTCGAACTCTGTCCCGGCAACAAACCGACGGGTGCCCCATATCTCGCTCGTTTTTCGCGAGATGTGGGATACCACGAACCTCAACCCCAAACCTTTATCAAGCCTCATCTGCAACCGCAGCCAGTGATACTCTCACGCCACGTCGCGCAACTCCCAGCGACACTCCAATACCCGACAGCATCACCGCCAACATAATCCACGGAAAGCTGCGTATGAATCGATCATCACTACCGCTCAACGCAGGCAGGTTCGTGATCAGGAGGTACAGCGCGTAACCCAGCCCCGCCATTCCCAGGACTGGTGCAACCATGGTGTTCCAAACCCGCTTATCCAACCCATTCCGTCGAAAGAACACGATGACCGCCGCGCTCACCAGGAACTGCAGCCCAACTATGCCAATGGTGGCAAACGCAGAAGTCCAGCTGAACACAACCGTCAATGGATCCGCCCCGCTCATCACCGAGGCCGCGACCCCTGCCACCGCACACCCGGTCTGCACATAACTGGCCTTATAAGGAGACTGAAACCGCGGATGAACATGGGCCAGAAATCCCCACAGCAAACGTTCGCGTCCCAGCGCATAAAGGTACCGCGTGATGGTGTTATGAAAAGCCAGCAGGCAGGCAAAGATGCTGCTCAGCAGCAGCGCCCGCATAATCCCTGTGCCGCCGCGGCCAAGATACTCATCGCTCTTGGCAAACCAGAAATTCCCCGGGTCCGCGAATGCCGCCGCGACCACATGATCCACACCATACGAGCTGATAATCGCCCACGTAACGAACGCAAAGAAAATCATGATGATGGAAACCGCGGCATAGGTAGCCAGGGGAACCGTCCGCGTGGGATTTCTGCTTTCTTCCCCGTAGATCGCCGTAGCCTCAAAGCCCACAAACGACGCCAGTGCGAACATGATGGCGATGCCCGGATGTCCGCTAACCACCTCTCGCCATGCGAAGGGACGCAGATTAAATCCCTGAGGTCCGCCTCCGTGCACAACGATAGACAGGCTGAGCGCCAGCAGAATACCCATCTCCAGCGTAATAAATAAGCCCAGCAGGAAGCCGCTCAGGTCGACCTTGCGCATGCCCAGAAACTGCACCAGGGCAATAGCCGCCGCGCTATATGCGTACCACGGCAACGGCAGAGAAAACAGCGGATTGAGAATCACCGTGGCGAAAAATCCAAACAGCGCATACACCCCCACCTGCATGGTGGTGTAGGAAACCACCGCGACGAATGCACCGCCCACGCCAAAGCTGCGTCCCAGCCCCTGCGCCAGGTAAGCGTAGAAGGCGCCGGCGTTGACCACATGCCGGCTCATCGCCGCATAGCCCACGCTGAAGATCAACAGAATCAAACCTGCAGCTACAAAAGCGCCGGGCACGCCCGCGCCGTTGCCCAACCGTATCGCCACCGGGATAATCCCCAGCATGCCGGTCAGGGGCGCGGCTGCGGCGATCACGAAAAACACAATCTGCCACATCCCGATGGCGTTCTTCTTCAGTGCGGGCGCAGAAGCTGCCACTCATCCCCTCAAGGCTGGTCTTGTTCCTTCATCCTCGCCCCATCGCACGATTTTTGTCATTGCTATCGATGCCAGTTTCTTGATAACTTACGCCAGCGGCCAAGTCGCCCGACTTCCAGGTTCCTGTTCGTAGCCGTTCCTCGTTCGCAGCACAAAACCTTGAGGTGTTCGACTATGCAGCCGTCCCCAATGATCCGGGCGAATCTATTGGCGCCCATCCTCGACGCCTTAAGCGTGCAAGGCCATGACACCGTCCCTTTACTACGCCGCCACGCTCTGCCCTTCACGCATCCCATCGATCCCTACCAGCTCATACCACTCGCCAGCTACGTCGCGCTATTTGAGCAAGCCGCGAACGTATTAGCTGACCCATTCCTAGGGCTCCGGTTAGGTCAGGGCTTCAAACCCGAACTACTAGGCCCGCTGGGCTTCATGTTCCAGGCCTCTGCCGATCTCCGTGCTGCCCTGCAGCAGTTATCGTCCTACGTCAGCGTGTGGCAAAGTGGAACTCACATGGAGTTGGTCTCCGGCGAATTCACCGCCGACTACATCTACCAGATAGACGACCCCACACTGCGTCCCCGTCGGCAGGATGCCGAATATTCAATTTCTTCCATCTGCAGTCTGATACGCAACCTTCTGGGCGACAAATGGGCGCCTCTTGAAATTCACTTCGAGCACCCCCATCCAGGTGCGGACCACCGCGCCGCGAGGGCGTACGCGCAGGCCTTCCATGCGCCCGTCTTCTTCGGTCAGAACCTCAACCGCCTGGTGATTCGCCAATCCGATCTATGCCGAGCCAGCGTCTCCTCCGATCGTTCCATGCTGCCCTTCATGGAGCGTCATCTCCACGATCTAGCCCGCGAGAGCAGGGAACCGGAAAGCTTTTCCCGTCAGGTGAACCATCTCATCGCCCGCCGCATCGGCCACGGTCCCATCAGCCTTCCATCCATTGCCGCGGAGCTCGGCTTACCGCCGCGTTCCTTTCAGCGTCGTCTCGCCGAGGAGCGCACCAGCTTTCGCCGCCTGGTCCGTGACCAGCGCCGATCCATCGCTGAATCGCTGATAAAGAACCATGCCACCACAGTCACCTCGGTAGCCCACACGGTAGGCTATGCAGAGACAGCAGTGCTCTCGCGAGCCTTCAAGAGCTGGACCGGATCATCACCAAGGACCTTCGCCAGAGCAACCAGAGCAGCAGGCTAAAACACTGGAAGCCAAAGCAGATTCACAGGGTATGGGACGGGTGCTCCGGTTCGCCAAAGCGTACCTGGGCCGAAAAAGATGGGCGAAGCCCACCAAAGAATTCCTTAAATCAAGTAGCAAAATAAAAGGGAAGGACCAAAGTGGCGAGACCCATCCCAACAGGAAAGAAGAAGCCCGGTCTCGATCGCGTACTCGGTCGCCGCGATCTGGTCTTGCTCTTCGTCGTAGCCGTAGCCAACCTGAACCTGATCCCGGCGGTATCCGCCTCGGGTCCGGTGACCCTCTGGCTCTGGTTAATCGCCCTCTCCTGTTTCTTCTGGCCGCAAGGCGCCGCCGTCACCGAGCTGGCGCAGAAGTGGCCGGGGGAAGGCGGCATTTATCTCTGGGCCAAGCGCAGCTTCGGGGAAGAGCATGGCTTCCTCGCCGGCTGGTGCTACTGGCTTTCGAATGTAGTCTACTTACCTACGGTCGTACTCTCCTGCGTCGGCGTGGGTGTCTACGTCTTCGGACCGACGATTCAGAAGCTCGCTGACAGCCAGGCCTTCACCGGAATCGCCTCCTTGTTGATCATCCTTTTTCTCCTCGCGCTCAATGTGCGCGGGCTCTCGCTGGGCAAATGGATCAGCAATCTCGGCGCCCTGGGAACCATCGGCGGCGCCGCCATGATCTGTCTACTGGCCATGCTGACCCTTTACCATCATGGCAGCGCGCTCCACGTCGCCGATCTGCATCCTGACTTCCATGACTGGCGTCTCTTCGCCGCCTTTGGCACCATCTGCTACAGCCTGATCGGGCTCGACCTCGCCTCCATCATGGGCGATGAAATCCGCGACCCGAAACGCAATCTCCCCATCTCCATCCTGATCGGGGGCGTCATCGCCGGGTTGATCTACTTCGGCACCACCCTCTCCATGCTCATCGCCATGCCCCAGAAGGAGATCGGTGTTCTCTCCGGCATCCTCCAGGCGATCAACGTCATGAGCACGCGCACCGGCGTGATCGGTGTTGTCGCCCCGCTTGCGCTCCTGGAGTGCATCGCGATCCTGGGCACCGCCTCCGCCTGGTTCAGCGGTGCCGCCCGTCTCCCCTTTGTCGCCGGAGTGGACCGTTATCTGCCGCCCATCATCGGCCGCGTCCATCCTCGCTATCACACGCCTTACGTCAGCCTGATCCTCTTTGCCATACTGTCATCGTTACTGATCGCCACCAGCTTCCTCGGCGTCTCGGTAGGCGAAGCCTACCTCACCATGCTTGATTTGGCCGTCATCCTCCAGCTGGTGCCCTCCACCTACATGTTCTTGGCGCTGCTCAAGCACACCTGGGCCAAGAACAGCCAGCTCAACGCCAACAAGTACTACCTCACCGCCAACGCCGGCGCTGGCCTGGCGGTTACCGGAGTAGGCATCGTCGTAGCCTTCATCCCCTCCCGCCAGGTCAACTCCATTTGGATCTTCGAAGCCAAACTGATCGCCGCCTGCCTCATCGTCTTTGGCGCCGCCCTCTTTTTCTACCAACGCGCGCTGCGCAAGGCGCGCACCGGCCCTGCAGATGAGCTGGTTCCCGGCGTAGAATACGGCTCTTAACCTCATGTCCCCTCGCCCGCTCGCCCTCGCAATTCTCCTCACCCTGGGGCTCACCACCGCCCTTGCCCAAACACCCCAGAAGAGCAATTACCGCCTACAGGAATTTATGGTGCCCATGCGCGATGGTGTGCATCTGCAGACCGTCGTGATCCGCAAAGCCAATCAGACCCAACCGCTGCCCATCCTCATGACCCGCACACCCTACGGTGTTCCCACCCAGGAGGAATTTGACAAGAACGCGGCCACAGAAGGCGCGGACTGGGTACCCGACAGCTGGAAGGAGCTGGCCGCCGACGGCTACATCTTCGTCGTGCAGAATCTCCGCGGCCGCTTCAAATCCGAGGGAGTATTCCTGCTTACCTCGCAGTACGACCCCAAGGATCCGAAGCAAACCAACGAAACCAATGATGCCTATGACACCGTCGACTGGCTCGTCAAAAACATACCCAACAACAACGGCAACGTCGGGATTTACGGAATCTCCTACAACGGCCTTACCGCAGCTCTGACCCTGCTTCATCCTCACCCTGCACTCAAAGCCATCAGCGAGCAGGCATCCCCTGTCGATGAATGGATGAACGATGACGACCATCACTACGGAGCATTGCGTGAGAGTTATACCTTCGAATACTCCGTGTTGGAGCAGGCCGATAAGAACAAGAACACCCACTTCGACTTTGATACCTACGACACCTACGAGTGGTATCTGAAGGTGGGTCCACTCACCAATCTGAATGACCGCTACGTGCATGGAACCCTACCTTACTGGAACGACGTCATGAAGCACCCTGACTACGACGAGTTCTGGAAGAAGGAAGCCTGGGTCAGCCAGCTGCACGGCTCCACCGTGCCCAACTTGAACGTCTCCGGATTCTGGGATCAGGAAGATCCCTGGGGACCTTGGCAGATATTTCGCCACGCCCAGCAGCACGACCCCGGCGACACCAACTTCATGGTCGCCGGGCCCTGGTTCCACGGAGGCTGGGCGGCCAAGGTCGGAGACAGCATCGGTCCTGTCTCCTTCGCCGGCCACAAGACCGCGCTCGAGTTCCGGCAGAACATCGAAGCGCCGTTCTTTCGTTATTACCTTCATGGCCAGGGCGCCAAGCCGGCGTGGAAGGTCAGCACTTTTCAGTCCGGATCGAACACCTGGCATACCTACGCGGAGTGGCCCCCGAAGCAATCGAAGCCGACCAATCTCTATCTGCACGCCGACGGAACCCTGTCCTTTTCACCCCCCGCCGCGGGCTCGCCGGAGTACCGCGAATACGTCTCCGATCCAGCCAACCCGGTGCCCTACCGTGCTCGCCCCATCTCTCCCACATATCCGTTTCTGGAGTGGAGGTTCTGGGAGGTGGCCGACCAGCGCTTCGTCGACCACCGGCCGGATGTGCTGACCTTTGTCAGCGCCCCCCTCGACCATGACGTCGTGATCACCGGAGAAATCGCAGCCACCCTCTTCGCCTCGACGTCCGGTACCGACTCGGACTTTATCGTCAAGCTGATCGATGTCTATCCGGAGAATGGGCAGAAGAGCGCCATCGACGCCAAGACCGACCTCTCGTACGCCAACTCCTTGAATGGATACGAGCTACCGATCGCCATGGAGGTGCGTCGTGGCCGTTATCTTCGCAGCTACGAGCACCCCACGCCGCTGACCGCGAATCAGCCGCTACCGTGGCAAATCCCATTGCGCGATCACGACCATGCCTTTCTCAAGGGCCACCGCCTGATGGTGCAGGTGCAATCCACCTGGTTCCCGGTCATCGATCGCAACCCGCAGAAATTTGTCCCCAGCATCTACCAGGCGGTCGCAGCAGATTACGTCCCGGCAACGCAGCGCATCTTCTGTACCCCCTCCATGCCTTCTCACCTGGTGCTGCCCGTAATGCCGTAGGCGACCAAACAAGTACGCTGGCTTCGAAAGGAAACTGCGTGCGCAGATCCAGCAAAATATGGTTTTCCCCGCCTATTGTCGAAAGAAGTAATGCTTCATTACCTCGGTTAGCGGCTACCTCTTCTTTCAGGGGGTTGACGGCGTCGCTGGACTATTCTTCAATAAGCAAGTCACGGGTGGGCGTCAGCCACCCCTGATCACAGGTCATTTCCACCGGGCCTGGCACGATTGTTATTCCTGAGCCAAATCGAAACGCGAGGGTATCCCGGTGACCCAATCCTACGAAGAGACTGATGCGGGCCACGTATTAACCATGGAAGAAATTACGAACCTCGCCGAGGAGAGCGGCAAGCCTGCCGATACCCTCATGAACGTGGTTGCCTTGATCGCCACGCGTTTCCGCACCGACGTGTGCTCCGCCTATTTGCTGGAGCCGGATCGGTCAAACCTGGTGTTGGCCGCTACTCTCGGCCTTCACCCCCGCTGCATAGGCAACTTGCGCATGCCCATCAACGAGGGCCTCAGTGGCCTGGTTGCGGAACAGGTATTGCCCGTCGCAGTGGAGGACGTCAGCAATCATCCCCGCTTTAAGTACTTCAAGGAGTCCGGCGAAGAGGTCTACCACTCGTTTCTGGGTGTGCCCCTTATCGACCGCGGCATTCTGCAGGGGGTCCTCGTCGTTCAGACGAAAAAACCGAGGCAATTCCGGGGAGACGAAATTCGCATGTTGGCCGAAGCAGCCAACCAGGTCGCGCCTGTGGTCAGCGAGGCGCGCACCCTCGATCGTTTCATTGCCCCGGCTCAAGAGCGTCTTTGGTCCGTCGCCCACAATCTCTCCTGGTGTTGGGACTACGACTGCATCAGCCTCTTCCGCGATCTCAACCCCACCCGCTGGTCGCAGCTGAATCAAAATCCCATCGCGCTGCTCAACGAAATCCCGCTGGGGGAACTGGAACGCCGCGCCACCGAACTGGGTTTGCACAGCCGCATCAACTACGTCTACCGCCGCCAGCAGGAGTACTTACGCGCCGACCGCACCTGGGGCTCGATGAATGCAGGGGTGCTCCGCCCCCGGCCCGTGGCCTACTTTTCTGCTGAATTCGGCTTGCACGAATCCCTGCCCATTTATTCCGGCGGCCTGGGCGTGCTTGCCGGAGACCACATCAAGAGCGCATCCGACCTTGGCATTCCCCTCATCGGCATCGGCCTGTTTTATGGCCAGGGCTACTTCCGCCAATACCTGGACGAGAAAGGCTGGCAAAAAGAGGAGTACCTCTCCACCGACGTCGATCAACTCCCCATGGAGCTGGCTATTGGCGAAAAGGGGGAGCCGGTTGTCGTGGAAATTCAAACCCGCGGCGGTTCCATTCGGGCCAAGGTCTGGCGCGTCCAGGTCGGCCGTTGCATCCTTCTGCTGCTCGACTCGAATGTGCAAGGCAATGCGCCGGAGGATTTGGAGCTTACCTCGCGCCTCTATGGCGGCGACCGGCGCACCCGCATCCGGCAGGAGCTGCTGCTCGGTATTGGCGGTTTCCGTGCCCTCAGGGCCATGGGTATCTCGCCCGGAGTGCTCCATCTCAACGAGGGGCACAGCGGCTTCGCCGTGCTGGAGGCGATCCGCGATCGCATGCAGGAAGAGGGCCTCGACTTCGACACTGCTGCGCAAGAGATTCCCCGCGAAGTGATCTTCACCACCCACACGCCGGTGCCCGCGGGCCACGACCGGTTTTCCGGCGATCTCATCGAGGAGCACCTGGGCCCTTTGCGCGATCAATTAGGCATTCCGCACGAGAGGCTCATGGGTTTTGGCCGCGAGCATCCCAACGATCATCACGAACCCTTCTGTATGACCGTTCTTGGCCTCTTGCTTTCCCGCCGTGCCAACGCTGTTTCTTCTCTGCATGGCGAGGTCTCGCGAGCCATGTGGAAGGGCCTCTATCCCGGCAAGTCCGAAGAAGCAGTGCCCATCGGGCATATCACCAATGGCGTCCATGTCCCCTCGTGGCTGGCTCCGCAAATGTCCCGTCTCTACGACCGTCATCTCGGGGTGGGCTGGCAGGGCAAAAGCTCATGGCTGCGAACCTGGGAGCCCATTGAGAATCTGGACGATGGCGAACTCTGGGAAACGCACCTCAGCCTCAAATCGCAGCTCATCGAATTCGTGCGCCGCCGCGCCCACGACCAGGCCGAACGTCGCGGTGAGCCCGAGGAGACACTGCACCGGCTCAGCAAAGTGCTCTCTCCCGATGCCTTGACCATCGGTTTCGCGCGGCGCTTCGCCACCTACAAACGAGCCAATCTGATCCTCACCGATATCGCGCGGCTGGCCTCCATGGTCAATGATCCCAAGCGGCCGGTGCAGTTCCTCTTTGCCGGCAAGGCCCATCCCCACGACGAGCCGGGAAAGCTGGTGCTGCAGCAGATCGCCGAGATGATGCGTGACTCCAAATTCGGCGACAAATTCGTCTTCATCGAAAACTACGACATCAATGTCGGCCGGTACCTGGTGCAGGGAGTGGATGTCTGGCTCAACAATCCGCGCCGTCCCCTGGAAGCCTCCGGCACCAGCGGGCAGAAAGTGGTCCTGAACGGAGGCCTGAATTTATCCGTGCTCGATGGCTGGTGGGCCGAAGCCTACGACGGCCTCAACGGCTTCGCTATAGGTAGCGGCAGAACTCACTCCAATATGGATGTGCACGACACCCGTGACGGCGAAGACCTCTACCGCGTTCTGCATAACGAGTTGATTCCTCTTTACTACCAGCGTGACAAGGATGGGTTGCCTCGGGGATGGATCACCCGCATGAAGCGCACCATCCGCACCCTGGGCTGGCGCTTCAGCGCCGACCGCATGGTCATGGATTACACCCGAAACTGTTACGTTCCCGCCGCCGGGGGCACCTCGAGCGAAATGAAGACGCCCTGTTAGTCGAGTTCTCGTTCCCCCGCCGTACAGAGGGATAGGCAGCACAGCCCGAGTAGTGCCCATTCGCGTTTAACGCGCCGAGGCTCGGTTAATCATTTTTCATAAAACAGCCCCCCTTGTAATCGTTTTTCAGCTTCCATAATCGTTTTTCACGTACAATCCATCTATTGAACCAAAATTCACCGCCCAAAACGGATTTTCACCAAGATGGCCCCTGGTAACCATTTTTCAGGCCCAATAACCAATTTTCATGGCCTTGCGCTCCCTGAAAGGGCCACCCCGGCGGGCTATGCTGCCCTGATCGACGCCTATCGCCTGCAAGTCCCCCTGCCCCGGATGCTCTGCGCCACCAGTGAACACCATCGCACCCGCAACGAGGGGGGATGGCGAATCCTCACCTCCCGGCATACGCCTTCGCCGGATCTTGAAGGGCACCTGACCTTTGCATTGAAAAACGAAGGCCTGGACCTGGCCCTTCTCAAACGGTTATTTTCGACCGTCAGCCCAGCGGAGATCGAGGCCATTGTTCGCGCCAAGCCAACCGGCGGCTATGCCCGGCGGCTATGGTTCCTATACGAGTGGCTCCTCGACCGGCGCCTCGATTTGCCCGATGCGGGCCTGGGCAACTACGAACCGGTCGTGAGCCCGCAACAGCAATGGGCGACAAAAGGTGAAAACTCGCCCCGCCACCGTGTCCGCAATAATCTGCCCGGCACACCCAGCTTCTGCCCCCTGGTGTTTCGCACGCCGGTCACGGAAGAATTTGCGGCCATGGACCTGGTCCAGCGCGCGCAAAAAGCGGTTGCGGCGGTGCCCAAAGATCTGCTCGTGCGCACCGCCGCCTTCCTGCTGCTGAAGGACTCGCGATCGAGTTTCGCCATCGAAGGAGAACGCCCTTCGCAGGATCGGATCCGGCGTTGGGGTCAGGCCATCGCCGAGGCCGGACGACGGCCCATCGATCTTGAAGAGCTCCTCCGGCTACAGACCATCGTGATCGGCGACGCGCGCTTCGTGAAGCTTGGACTCAGGCAGGAAGGCGGTTTTGTGGGCGAACATGACCGCGAAACCCGCATGCCGATCCCTGACCATATCAGCGCTCGTCCTGATGATCTGCGGTCGTTGATCGACGGTATGGTCGCCTTTGACCGCGGACCGGCCCAAGCTCTTGATCCGGTGATCGCTGCCGCTGCGCTGGCCTTCGGGTTTGTCTACGTCCATCCCTTTGTCGATGGCAACGGCCGCCTCCACCGTTACCTCATTCATCATGTTCTGGCGCAACGAGGCTTCCATCCGTCTGGAATTGTCTTCCCCATCTCAGCGGCAATCCTGGAGCGGCTACACGAATATCGCGCCGTCCTGGAGGACTACTCCAAACGGCTACTCCCCGTCATCGATTGGCGGCCGACTGAGGACGGCAATGTTGAGGTCCTGAATGAAACGGCGGACTTCTACCGCTTCTTCGACGCCACGCCGCAAGCCGAGTTTCTCTACGCCTGTGTTCGCAAGACGATCGAAGAAGACTTGCCGCGGGAGATCAGATTCCTGTTGCATTACGATCAGTTTCGCAGCCGCGTAGAGGCCATCGTGGACATGCCAGATCGAACCATCGACCTGCTCTTCCGCTTGCTCCATCAGAATGGCGGCCGGTTGTCAAAACGTGCCCGAGAGCAGGAGTTCGCCCAATTGACGGACGCGGAAGCCGCCGCCGCCGAGGGTGCTTACAAAATGGCGTTCGCGTCCGAGTGACCGCGCATGAGATCTGAGACAGGGAGGATTCGATGAAGACGCTTCTGCTGTTTGTGCTCTTGAGCACAGCCACCATGCATGCGCAGAACGAAGGCCTTTGGGAAGGCTATAACGGCGAATGGAGCCACGTCTCCCGCCAATTGCTGGAGCTCGCCCAGGCGACTCCGGCCGGGAAATTCTCCTGGCGTCCCGCGCCAGGGATCCGCTCGATCGGTGAAGTCTATATGCACATCGCCATCGCCAATTTCTACCTGTTGAGCGTGACCGGGCCCAAGGAACCGGCAGTCGCGGTCAGCATGGAGAAGACCGTGACCGCCAAGGCCGACGTGGTTGACTGGTTGAAGCGCTCGCTCGATGCCGTAACCACGGCTCGCGCCCAGTTGAAGCCGGGTGACTTACAGCGCAAGGTCAGCATCTACGGCAAAGTGGTCACCGTCGATGGCATGTACCTGCGCATCCTCGTTCACGACAGCGAACATATGGGGCAATCCATCGCCTACGCCCGCATGAATGGCATCGTGCCCCCGTGGTCAAAACCCTGAGAGCGCGAAGCCACGCCGCCCATCGCCTATTCCGGAAACGCAGACGCCATTTGCTCTTGCTCTGATGGCCGGATACCCAGCGCCGCGGCCTCCTTTCGCCAGCTCTTCACGGCGCTAAGCACCTCGGCGATCAAGCGGTCCGCCTCTCCCAGGCTAAGCGCGTACATCTTGTGAGCAGCCCGAGCGATGTCTACATCGCACGCGGTCTCTGTCTCGTTAATAGCCAGCACAAGGTCGTCGCGATCCACTGACGGATTGATGTCATAGGCAGGCGAGAGTCGAACCCCGCGATCCTCCACAAAGAATCCGTGGTTACGCAGGTGGTCGTCCGTATTGTGGATCAGGATACTAAACACGATCCGGCGATAAAGCTGATGGGTGTCCGCCTTGGTGTTTGCGCCTTGCCGCTGCAGCAGTTCGACTAACTCCAGGTAGCTTGCCCCAGCGTCTCCGTCCTGTCGCTGGGTAAGTGTCATAGCCGATACGAAAGCCAGCCTGCCACCCTTCGCTGTTCGATCGAACCGGTTCACCAGAAAGGTCGACTGCGCTCGCTCGCCGTTATCCAACAGCCTAGCTTTGGGCAGTTCGATGCCGCACTTCTCGCCCAGTCGATGGGCCAGCATCTCCCAGGCGGCCATATCCCTGGTATCCGTGCGGCTAGGGAATTTCGCGATGCAGAGCAAGCCTTTTTCGTCGCGCACCGAGGCCTTCGGGCGAGCGCCGCCCAGCGACGATCCAGGCGCCAGCAACTGGCTCAGCCACCGCGCATATTCGGGATTGTCTTCTTCGTCGATATGCCGTTCGAACCCCCGGCTTGCCGCTTCCAGTTCGCGAACCGAAGTGATGGGTGGCGCAGCCAGTTGGTCGTCGCTGTCAAGAAACTCTCCCCCCTCGGGTGAGCGGAGTCGCAGCGCGCCCAGCCGGGTTTCATCATGAACACCCAGCAGGTAATCCCAATCGGTCAATCGCTTCGCTTTGCGGCCTTCCTGCCGCGCCCGTAGATTTTCCCGCCGCTGCATCAACAAGCGCCCCCAGCGGTCGGGCGATGAGTCGAGAAAGATACCGAAGTTGTTGCGAGATTGAGCCGGATACTGTGGGCCTCTCAGCAGCTGTAAATCGGGATCAAAAGCAAATGCTTGCTCTGTCTCCAGCCACTCCGGGTCATACTCGAAGGAAAAGATCTCCTGGCTGCCGCTCCCCTGCGCATGGAGAGTTCCCATAAGCACAGGCCCAGGTGTCTCTGCGGTATCGACGTAGACCTGTACCGATTTTTGTTTGCCGCTCATGATCTTCGAGCTTTGTCAGGAGATTTGCGTCGCGGCGCGCGCGCCCGCGATCCAATTTCGGCATCCTGCAGCTTACGCCCAAGTTCATCATCGACGGCGAGCCGGTTCAGGTCCTCCTCCAGACGCAGAACCTGCATCACACGGGCAAGGTTGCCCAGCGAAACCCCAGGATCACCCAGCTCGATCCTGTGCAGCGTGGCTCGTGCGATGCCTGCGCGCTGTGCGACCATCTCGGCCGATAAGCGGCGGCGCAGACGCGCAACCTTGAGCCTCGTCCCCAATCCACTGAGGATCCGGGAAAGCCCAGGCAATACGTTGTCTGCGCGTTCTTTCATAATGTCTCATATTATAAACACAGATGCCTATTAACGACTAATTTATGGTACATTACATGCCAGTCCATTAAAAACTGCCCTCTCCCCGAGCCCGTCTGCAGACGGACCGGGGAGAGGGCAGGCTGAAGACCGGCGGACACGGATCTAACGCGGCCGGTCTTGCTGCGGCCTCTGCTGATTCTGCGGTCTCGGCTGGTTCTGCGGTCTCGGCTGGTTCTGCGGCCTGTTCTGTGGAGCAGGTCGGGGCGACGCCGTCGGTCTGTTCTGCGGAGGTCTGTTCTGCGGAGGTCTGTTCTGCGGAGCAGGTCGGGGCGACGCCGTCGGTCTGTTCTGCGGAGGTCGATTCTGCGGAGGCCTTTGCGGGGCCGGCTGGGTCGTCGGCAGCCGGTTAGGTCTCTTCTGCGGCGGACGGTTATTCGGCGTCCCCGGCTTTACCGGTTGGATTGTTGGCTGGCCCCCATTGGCAGGAGGACGGTAGCCTGGCTGATTAATCGGCCGGTTATGGCCTGGCTGTGTCCCTGGGCGAGTGTAAACCGGGTTGCGAACAGGTCTCGGTGGGCGGTAGTTTGGCGGCCGGTAGCCCCAGTTGCCGCCGTACCCCGGGCGGCGGTTATAGACCACCGGCCGCGGCCGATACCACGGGTTTGGCGGACGGTAGCCGCCGTGCCAACCGCCCCAAGGGCCGCGGTTGTAGTAGATCCGGCGCGCTCCCCAATTCCATCCCCAGCCGCCCCATCCCCAGGGCTGGCTGACCAGCAGCGCTGTAATGCCGATGCCAATGCCGAAGGTAATCAAAGCCGGATTCAGGCCGCTCCCCGCATACACCACGGTGGGGTTATATTGCGGTACGTACACCACCTGCGGATTCACCGGTTGGATCACGTAGATGGGCTGACCGCCGTTCTGTTGCAGCTCGACCTGTTGTTGCGGAGTGCTGCGCAGCGCGCCCGTTGCGTAGGCTTGTGCCCGCAGCCGTTGAATCGATGCCGACACTTCATCCTGATTCGCCATGACTGCCGCCCCGATGGCGGCATAATCGTCAATGTTCTGCGCCATCATCTGCACCACGTCGGGAAATCCGGCCAAGGCGATGAATGCCGGGTCGAAGCCCTGTTGCTGGGCGGCGGCGGTCAACTGGGAAAGCGTCAGGTTGCGGTTCTGCGCCAGCCAGTTATCGAAATCCAGAATCTCCTGGGGATTGGTGGAGGCGGTAGTGATTTGGGCCAGAAGAGAATCGGGGTAGAGCGCAATCGGAGACAGCAGCTGGTCCAGCTCTTGTGGCGTCGGCGGCGGTGGCCCCTGGGCTAGCAAGTCGGGAGCAAGACCCTGAAACAGGAGAAGGCCGACGAGCAGAAGAACTGCGGATAAGCTCGGTTTGCGCTGCATTCTTAAACTCCCGGTGTTACGGCTTCAATGCACTTCGAAAGGGTACCGCAACAGCGGAAATCCTCCTAGGTCTTACCGATAGCCGCCGAGCTCTGAATATGCGTATAGCGAAATGACTGGGGAAACTTCAGGCCGTACCCAAGGCACCGGTCGAAACTGATGTGCGCCATCCAAATAAGTGCGAGTTGGCCGCCCAGGACAGAACCCCGCTCCCAGGACAGAAGCCCCAGCGCTAACGGCAGCACATAACTATGGACGAGGTTGTAAAACGCAGCCGATGCTTTGTTGGCCGATCGTAGATAGCCGAGAAGTGAGACATCGGGCACAAAAAATAGGAGAGCGAATACGCCCCAGTGATGCGGATAGAGACGTTGATAGGCGACGCAGCCTACAGCCAGCGCCACCAGTCCCTCCAGTCTGAGAAGGACATCGGGGCGAGTAAGGTAGATAGAGCCAGGGGAATCGTTCATTTGCCTACAGCCTACATTCCCAACTCGCGACCCGGATTTCCTGCACGAGGCTCCAAACAGGTCCGCGTGTGCGGCTTTCAGTGAGGAAAGCCGCATGAAGTTCGTCAACGCCAACAAGCTCGACAGGAAATCCGGGGGAGTGGCGGCCATCATTTTGGCCGCAGGCAAATCCACGCGCATGGGGGAAGCAAAACAGCTGCTTCGCCTGGGTGAGAGCACGGTGCTAGGCCGGACCATCGAGAACGTTCGCCGCTCGGCAATGGACGAGGTCGTGCTGGTTCTCGGCGCTGCTGCGGAAACCATCCGCCGTCGGCTCTCCGCCCCTTTGCTCGAAGGTGTCAAGGTTGTGGTCAACCCGGCTTATGCGCAGGGAATGGCCAGTTCGTTGCGAGCCGGGCTCTCTGCCCTCGATCCCCAGGTGAACGCCGCCCTCATTGTTCTGGCGGATCAGCCATTCGTTCGTCCCCAAACCCTCGATCAGCTCGCCGAACACCACCGCCGCACCCAGGCGCAGATTGTGATCCCGTCGTACCAGGGCATTCGCGGCAACCCGGTCCTGCTCGACCGCTCTGTGTTCTCCGAGGTCATGGCGCTAGAAGGAGACATAGGCTGCCGTGCCATCTTCGCCAGCCACACGGAGCACACCCTGAAAGTTGAAGTAGAGGATGAAGGAATCTTGCTGGACATCGACAGCCAGGAGGATTACCAGCGGCTCAGGGAAGGGTCTCCGCCTCACACCGGCGAATGATGGCATCCACATCGAAGCTGTGCCCGGAGAGCCTGGTCTCTTCCAGAGGGCTCTGCTGGACGTGGCCGCCCCGGCGCAGCGCCACCATTTGACTTATCACGCTCAGAGCAATCTCCTCCGGTGTGGACGCTCCCAGATGGAGCCCGGCGGGAGCATAAACGGTTGCGATCTTCTCTTCGGAGACACCCCCGGCGCGAAGATAATCAAGCACCAGCTTGGCCCGGTGATGGCTGGCGATCAGAGCCACGTAGGCGGCCTCGCCTTCCAACGCCTTTTTGAGCCACAGATGATCTCTTTTGTGTTGCGTGGCGATGACCACAAAGGATTTTGGTCCGATCGGGGTCTCTGTGAGATCGAAGTCTTCCGTGACCAGTCTCTCTGCCTGGGGGAAGGCGCTGCGATCGGCGGCTGGATCGTTGACCGTGATGGTAAAGCCCATCATGTCGCCCAGCGCGGCCAGTGTCTCGGCGATGCGGCCATGGCCTACGATCAGTAGTTCAGGCTTGGGCAGAACGGGCTCGATAAAAATATCCATGGTCCCTCCGCAGGGCATGCCCACGCCCAGTTGCTCATCGCTCATATCCACGGTAATGAGCCGCGGCCTCTCCGTTTCGATGCAAGTGATGGCTTCGCTGCGCACGGCGCTCTCCGCGCAACCGCCGCCCACCCATCCCAGCAGCAGTTTGCCGAAGGGATCGATAATGGCCTTGGAGCCGCGCCGGGCCGAGGAAGAGCCCTCCACCCGAACCACCGTAGCGATGGCGAAGGGTTTGCCCTGGGAGGCGAGCTCGGCCGCTTTGGTATAGAGGTCTGAGAACATCTACAGAGGGTTATCATAAGCTTTTGCAGCTTCACGCTTCAACCACGGGGATGAGTCTTGTATAGCGAGCAGGTACGCGCCCATTACGCCAATCCGCGCAATGTAGGAAGCGTAAGCGAGCCTTCGGGCAAGGCGATGGTAAAGAGCTCGCTCGACAGCGACACCGTGCTGATCTCTTTACGCATTGACCGCAACATCATTCAGGAAGCGAAATTCAAGTGCATGGGCTGCGCGGTGGCGATCGCCTGCTCCTCCATGGCCACGGAGATGGTCTTAGGCAAAACCGTCGACCAGGCCTACTCCATCACCGAGCAGGAGGTAGCCGAAGCCCTGGGCGGTATTCCCGAGTACAAGATGCGCTGCAGCAACCTGGCCCCGGCCGCCATCCGCAACGCAATAGACGACTGGAGAAACCGCGCCCCACCCGAAATAGAGGCCCGTTAAGTCTCAACCCTATTGCCTCGGCCATGTCCTCATTTCCTTCTTGTCCACTACTAATGGACAAGCGCATAATGAGGACATGGCTGCCTCATTCCCCTCCGAGACACTGCAACAACTGCGCTCCCTGGATTTCATAAACAAGGCCGACTTTCATCCAGCGCACGCTCAAGAGTGGGACGGCGTGCTTGTACTACGCGCAACCGGCAAAAACTATGAATTCCTGGTTGAAGTCAAACGCTCCTATCTTGACCGTTCCACCTTGAACGCGGTGATCGCGCATCTCAATCTGTCGGCTAAAGTTGAAAAAAAACCGCCTCTACTGGTCGCCCGATACATTCCCAGACCTTCCGCTGAGCGCCTCCTTGAAGCAGGAATCAACTTCGTCGATGGTGCAGGAAACATCCATCTAAAGCTCGGAAAGAGTTTCGAACGGACTATCGTTGGCCAGCCGGAAACTTCGAAGGCCGATAAAACATCCTCGATATCTGCTCCAAGCCTAAAAGCGCTCTTTGCCTTTGCCGCCAATCCCATCACCGACAATTGGACCGTGCGCCGGCTCGCCGAAGTCGCAGGAATCAGCAAGAGCAAGGCCGCGCAGGTGCGGCGGCAGCTCATGAATGAGGGACTTCTTCGCCTGCACGATGGCCGCATCGCTTTCGCCGCGGATAAGGCAAAAGATGTCCTATTGCAGGGATATGGTCAGGCGTTGCGACCCAGCCTCCTGGTGAATCGTTTTCGTTCTCAGGAGCAGGACCCGGACAGATTTATACGCCAGCTTGGCGACCTTCTAAAAGAGACCAACACACCATGGTCATTGACCGGTGGTCCTGCCGCAGATATCTTGACCCACTTCTATCGCGGCGAGGAGACACCACTTTTCATAGGCGACTCAACCCCCGCTGTCCTAAAGAAGCTTCGCCTGATGCCGGACCGGGACGGGACAGTCATCCTGCTGAAAGGTTTCGGCCAGGTCACCTATTGGAAAGCGCTGGATGGAAAGATGCTCGCTCATCCGTGGCTTATTTACTGCGAGCTCATGCATTCCTCAGATCCGCGGGCACACGAAGCCGCTGCTGAATTGGAAGGAGTGATCCTTCGGAGGTCTCATGAGACTGTCTGAAGCTCAACTCGCAGCGTTAAGTGAATTGAATGACATCTGCCGTAAAAGACAAACAGAAGCGGTGATTATTGGAGCCGTGGCTTTCCAGGCTTTTTATCCCAACCGAAACCGGCACACCCGGGACATCGATCTAGCGGTAGCCCTTGACATTGAAGATTTCAAGTTGATGCAAGCCGAACTCTCTGAGGAGGGGTGGAAGCAGGAGGAACGCAGGGAGCATCGGTGGCATAGCCCACGCGGTGAAGTTCTCGACATCATTCCCGCCGGGTTGCAATTGCGTCAAGCCGGGCAAATCACCTGGCCGGCCAGCGATATGGTCATGAGTCTTGTCGGCTTCGAGCACGTTTTCAAGAGCGCTATCGACATGCCGGCACTCGGAACCGACTCGAGGGTCGTTCCCCCGGTGGTTCTTGCCCTACTCAAGATTGTCGCATTTATGGATGATCCGCAAGGTCGCGCAAAAGACCTCTTAGACATCCGAGAGCTCCTGACCCTGTATGAGGCAGATACAGATCGAGTTTTCTCCGATGAAGTCTTCGCCGCTGAGCTTGCGGACGTGGATCTTGCTTCTGCATTCCTGTTGGGGTTAGATCTCAAACTGCTCGTATCCGAGCGCGAGAGGTTCTTGGTTGAGAACTTTCTGAGGCTTCTCTCAGACGAGGTCAAGCGCGAGTTTTCTGCGTTTGTGCGCGCAGCGCTACGGTTCTCCGATAGAGAAGAAGATACCGCTCGAAAGCAGCTGGCTGCATTTTCCGCCGGATTTGGGTGGTCCCGCGTCTAAACCACACAATATCGCCGGGTTGCGCTACGTCGAGTTTGGGCCGGTCGAGTGGGTGTGGCGTTCCTTGACCTATTGGAAGCAGCAGCCCATGCGGATTCGCGCCGCGGCTCCGGCGTCCGCGTAGGGAAATCAGCCGACAAACTTCATCCGTTCCGCTTCGGACGGTAAAGGGCACACTTTATAATTTGCTGTCAGCCGATAGCGGTTACGCGCAAATATGCGATAGACAGCATTGCGCGCAAACCGCGGCACCGTGCGCAGCATCTTTCCCCATACCCGCCAGCGGCCGCCCAGGAGCAGCAGCATCTGCACCGTTACGTCTGACTGCGTCAGCAACCTTTCGCGCCCGGAGCCGGCATCGAGCACTAGGTACACGCTATTGCTCTTAAGCATCGCTTCGCGGTCGATTCCATGCCGGGAAAGTACTGCCTCAGCCATGGCTGACTGCTGAGGAGCGAAGCGGAAGCGATCGGCGTGGTCGCGTTTGATGACCCATTGCACTGCTCGGTTGCAAACGCCGCACAGCCCGTCGTAGAGCATCAGCGCCCGTCCTCCCATCTGATCGCTCGTCATGTCTTCGCTCATCCAGGGCTCTGCCGGTCATTATCTAGCCTCCTAAGCAGAATGATCAAAGGGAAAACCCCTGGACTCATTACCCAGGGGGTTGGCGCTCGTGGCTACCTGCTCGCTCGCCCTCCCATAGGCCCTTTCATACGCCTCCACCATGGTTACGATAACAAACCGCTCCCGCACTCAGGAATTTAATCGAAGGTATGCCAAGGAAGGGCTGCCTCTAAGGTGTCAAGCCCAGGATGCAGCCGCGGAAATTCTCTTAAGCCCCGCTTGTGGCATGCTTTCTCTTGTACCTTGAAAACGGAGTCCCATGAAACTAGCCATCATCACAGGAGCGGCCCAGGGTATCGGTCGCCGCACCGCTGAGATCTTCGCCGGCGCCGGCTATTCCCTCGCCTTGCTGGATCTGCAACCGTGCACCGCGACTTTGGCCAGTATCCGCGCAATCGGCTGCGACGCGGAGGACTTTACTGGTGACATCTCCGACGAATCGGTGGTCGAAGCCGCAGCTGAAGCGATACGCCTGCGTTGGGATCGGGCCGATGTTCTGGTCAACAACGCCGGCATCAGTTCGATTGCCCCGGCGGAGACCGTAGACATGCAGACTTTTCGCCGCGTTTTGGAAGTAAACCTGGTCGCGCCCTTTCTTCTTGCCCGCACCTTCGGGAAAGTGATGTTGCAGCGCCGTTTCGGCAGCATCGTGAACGTAGCCTCGATCGCGGGGCTTGCCGGCATTGCCGACCGCGCCGCTTACAACGCCTCCAAGCACGGGCTGATCGGGCTCACCCGCACCTTGGCGTCGGAGTGGGGAGGACGCGGTGTACGTTGCAATGCTGTCTGTCCTGGCTGGGTCAAGACAGAGATGGATCATGCCGATCAGGCGCTGGGTAGTTACACCGATGAAGACATCATCGGAGTCAATCCCATGGGCCGCTTTGCCACTCCGGACGACATCGCCCGCGCGATCCTCTTCCTCGCCGATCCGGAGCAAAGCGGATTCATCAACGGCCACGCTCTTGCCGTCGACGGCGGCTGGACCAGCGACGCCAGCTGGCAAAGCCTGCGCCTGAGTCACCGCTAGCCGCGCGCATCTACACCGGACTCTTGCCTGACCACAAACGATGGGTGGCCCATTCAAGCCCTCTCTTGGCTTGAGTGGGATAACGAACCTTAACCGTCTGTCCTCATGGGGAAGAAAATCTTCGCGAAGAGCACTGAAGCGGTAAAGGTTACAAATAATATCTCACTCCACCAGCCGCAGCACCCTCTCCACCTGTGCCCGCAGCTCCGCTACCTCTTCCCGCAGCGCAGCGATCTCTGCTTCCATCTGAGCCATACTCGAGCCCGGCCGCGCGTACTCGCTAGCCTCTACCGCCCCGGTCACCTCGGCCGGTTCTCCTGAGAACAGATGGGCATACCGAGCTTCTTTGGTACCCGGTTGGCGGGGCAGCACCTTGACCAGCGGTGGCTCGCGCTGCATCAGCCTTTGCAGCGTCGACTGCACATCGCTCAGTTCCTCAAAGCGGTGCATTCGTTCGCTTCGCCCGCGCAACTCGCCCGGGGTCTGCGGTCCCCGCAGTAGCAGAACGCACACCACAGCGATCTCTCCTCGGGTAAAGTTAAACACCTCCTGCATCCGGTGCTCGTACTTGGCAACCCGGCTGTCCATGCCCCGCGCCGCTCCCGCCAGCCCGTCGTCTTCGAGTTGATGCAGCGCCTGCCGGATCTCGTCCTCATCCAGGTTCATCACCGGCTCGCGGTTATTCTTCTGGTTGCAGGCATTGGCCAGGGCATTTAGCGAGAGCGGATAGTATTCAGGGGTCGTAATTTCCTTTTCCACCAGCGATCCCAGCACGCGAGCGGCAACAGGCGAAAGTACATGAGTCACGGCGAAAGCCCTCTCCAGCAGGCTTCATAGTAAAGGGTCATGGAAGAAACCGCCGATACTTAGCTGTTTCGCATGGAGTGCTGCGCTATTCCATTCTCAGTGCCTGCATTGGATCGACTGATGCGGCGCGGCGGGCAGGGAGCACGCAGGCCAGTGTTCCTACGCCAAGCAGCACGCAGATCGCTCCCGCGGTCAGGGCGGGATCATATGGGCTCACTTGAAAGAGAAGACTGCTCACCAGGCGCGCCGATCCAAAGGCAAGTACCATCCCCCCAACGGCGCCCACCGCCACAGGAAGAAGACCGTCGCGGAGCACCAGCCGGTACACGGTCGCACGCCGCGCCCCAAGCGCCATGCGTAACCCGATCTCTCGGCTGCGCTGCACAACGGAATACGTGACCACACCGTAGACTCCGAGTCCAGCCAGAAACAGTGCGCTGGCAGCGAACAGAAGCAATAGGTACATCTCGAATCGCTCGTTCGCGACCGAGTCTGTGATTACGCCCGCGAGTGCTCGCACTTCCGGAACGGGCACATTGCTGTCGACGCTCCAGATCGTCTTTCGGATCGCGTCCGCCATCTCGGAAGATTCTTGCCTCGTTCGAACCATAAGCCCCGCCGTCGGTTCCGTACGATACCAGTACGGAACGTAGATCAGCATCGGATCGGGCTTTGCCAGGGATACCGTGCGCGCATCCCTTACCACACCAATGACGGTGAATGGCTTCTCGGTGGCTGGGTTTCCCCAGCTGAATTGCAGCCCAATCGGATTCTTTTCAGGCCATAGAGCTTTTGCTGTTTTCTCCGAGACCAGGGCCAGATTCTTACCCCAGTCAGTCCGGGTGAAAGTCTGCCCGGCGATGAGTTCCAGATGGATAGTCGAAAAATAGTCACTGCTGACCCACCGAAAACTCTCCAGCGGAAGCTGCGTAGACGGCCGCTTGTCCCCTTCAACCCGCGCCATGTCACCCCAACCATCTCCTTCAAGTGGTAAAGCACTCGCAAAAGCAGCGTGCTCTACACCAGGCAAGCGTTCCATGCGTTCCAGGACCGCTTTATAAAAGGCCGCCCGACGCTGGTCATCGTGATAGGACTGCGTGGGCAGCTCGACAGTGGCTGTAATCGTACGCTCCGTAGTGAATCCGCGATCCACGGTCATCAACTTTACCAGGCTTGCAGTCAGCAATCCGGTCATCAACACTAGCGCGACGCTTACCGCAACTTCAATTCCCACAAGGGCGCGCCGCACGCGGCGGTTTCCGCGCGATTCTCCGGCAAGACGCGATTCGCTATGCAGAACTTCCAGCGGAGCTGTCCGCGAGATCATCAACGCAGGCGCCGCTCCCGCCAGAAGGCTCGCGATCACAGCCAGAAGCAGCGCGCATCCCGCTCCCATCCAATCGAGATGGAGAGGGCCGCGAAAATCGAGCGCGGACGGCAGGTATCGTTGCATGGCTGGGATCATGCTTGCGGCCAGAGCAATTCCCAGCCCACTTCCTGCCGCGGCCAGTACAACGATTTCGCGCAGTGCCATGCGCACCATCTCAGCGCGACTCGCGCCCAGCGCCGCGGCTACGGCCATCTGCTGCTTTCGCCCGACAGCGCGCGCCAGCAGCAGATTCGTGACATTGACGCAACCCACCAGCAGCAGGCCGACGGCGGCCGCCAGCAAGATGACGAGCGGTTTTCGGTTGTTCCCAACCAGGGTGTCCTGGAAGGGCGTGAGCGCCACCGAGAGCGTAGCCTTTTCATCCGCAGACAGATTCGCGCCGATCGTTTGCTGCAGGGCATCGAGATCGGCAGTGGCCGCAGTAATCGATATCCCCGGTTTAAGCCGCGCCAGTCCAAAATAGTTCAGGTCGCCCATCTCTTCGGCCAGCCGCTCCTTCGAGAAGGCCAACGGCGCCAAAATCCCCAGGGGCCGAGCCTCGCCAATAGTTTCCGACCCTTGCAGCGAGGGCATATGGAACCACGGCGGCATCACACCTACGACTGTGTAAGGGGAACCATCTAGCCGAATAGTCTTGCCGAGAATTCCGGTATCTGCGCCGAATCGCTTACTCCATAGGCTGTACATCAGAATTGCGACGTGCTCAGAACCGTTTCCTGCCTCACTGACGGTGAATGCTCGCCCCATCCATGGTTGCACCTGGAGCACGGAAAAGATTTGAGGCGTGGCCCATAGCACGCTTACCTGCTGTGGACGGTCATTGGTGCCCAGCGGTACGGGGAACTCTTGCATAAGCGCCATCGATTCGAAGCTCCGGCTGTGACGCTGCCAGAAAGTGAAGTGATTCGCGCTTACAGGTAGAGTCGGATAAATGTTGCTCCATTCCGAAACCCTCTCTTCGACGGTTACCAGCTGGTTCGCCTTGGCGAAGGGCAGCGGACGAAGCATCACATCGTAGACCAGGGTGAAGATCGCGGTGGTCGCGCCCATGCCCAGAGCAAGTGTCAGCACCGCAACAGCGGTAAATCCTGGCGACCTGTGCAATTGCCGCATCGCGTAACGAATGTCCTGCGACAGACGCTCGAAGGCCGCCCAGCCCCAGGCTTCATGAGTTTGTTCGCGAATGAGTGTCTTGTTGCCGAAAGCGCGGCGGGCGGCGTAGCGAGCTTCTTCGGGAGGCAAACCCTTTTCGCGTTGCTCTTCTTCTTCCAATGCAAGATCAGAGTCCAGCTCTCGCTCCAGGTCTGCGTCCCGCTTCTTGATTTGCCACCAATGCATCTCAGCTCTCCTCAGCGGTTGGCCATATCACTCGCGCAACAGCGTCGGCCATCAGTTTCCACTGCGATTCTTCGACGGTAATGTGCTTGCGGGTTTGGTGGCCCTGAGCCGAACCATAGAGCAGCGTCCGCTGTCTGAACATGTCCGAAGTGCCATGCAACAAGTTCGCGCGTTGCTGTATCTGTTTGCCTATGGAAGGCGCTCGGCCTTTAACGAATTCTGATGGTAGACATTCGACCTTGGCTTGTCAAGGATACGCGCTCAATTCGATTCTGAATGGCAACTTCAGGGCCAACGCAAGCGGGGCCTCGGGCCCTGAATGCCATCGTCGCCGCAGTTCCGGTTCGACTGCTGAAGCGCGATCTGCTGTACGCCCGAATTTCGGCTTGCGGATACGGTGCTTTCGCTTTTGCTGGTTTGCACCATATATTTATTCACGTATATCAATTGAGGGCTCTATGCGAATCATTGAACTGGATAAACTACGCTTTGCTGCTTTTTCGATGGCAGCAGTCTGTCTTCTCACTCTTCCCTGCCTGGCGCAAGGGACATCACAACCCGCTCCCTACAACGGCAACCGGCCGCAGAGTATCAAGGATGGAGTGCAGATCCAGACCCCCTATCGCGAGGACCTGGTCGCGATGGAGGATGCGATCCCGACCAAGGCTCTGGTGAAACCGAAGCAGCCGCGCAAGGTCCTGGTACTGTGCAAAGCGGCGGGATATGTGCACTCGTCCATTCCCTTGGCGGCGGCGACGGTGAAGGCCATGGGGGAGAAGACAGGGGCCTATACGGCGACCATCACTTACGACTCGGCCGATATTACAGCGGCGAACCTGGCTCAATACGACGCGATCTTCCTGGATAGCACGACGCTGGCCTTCCTGGATGACCCGAACGATCCGGCAACGACCGAGGCGCGCAAAAAGGCATTGATGGACTTTGTGCGTGGGGGAAAAGGCCTGATCGGGATCCATGCGGCGGTAGATACGTACCACACGCCTGGTACGGCCGATGCGCCGCCCACGGGAACCTGGCCGGAGTTCAACAAGATGATCGGGGGATACTTCAAGTTTCACTGGGTATATCCGCAGCTGATAACCGTAAAAATTGACGATCCCAAAAGTCCGCTGACATCGATGTTCCACGGCCAGGAATTTCAGATTCACGACGAGATTTACACCATGGTGCAGGACTCATTCTCAAGGAAGAACGTGCATGTTCTGACCAGTGTTGATTACGCAAAGATGAGCGATGAAGACAAGGCGAAAGAAAAGTACAAGCGGACCGATGGAGACTATGCGCTGAGTTGGGTCCGGCGCGAGGGCAAGGGCCGGGTGTTCATTGAAGTGCTCGGGCACAGCGAGCATATCTATTCGAATACGCGGATGATGGAGCATCTGCTGGCAGGAATTCAATATGCATTGGGCGATTTGAAGGCGGACGATTCACCCAGTGAGAAGTAACCGCTCCGTGACGCGAGGGCGGAAACTCGGTACGCATCCGTCCTCGATAAGCCCATTGGCGACGATGGGGAAGCATATTTGGTGATTCGACAGATCTCCCATGCGCTCTCGATGACCCAGAACATCTACGACAATTCTGATTTCTTCAGGGAATATAGCCGGATGGACCGATCGTTGTATGGTCTGGCCGGGGCGCCTGAGTGGCGTTCCCTGCAATTGATGCTTCCGGACCTGCAGGGAGCCAGGGTTCTGGATCTCGGTTGCGGTTTCGGATGGTTCTCCCGCTGGGCGCGTGAGCAGGGTGCGCAAAGCGTCCTCGGCCTTGACGTGTCGGAAAATATGCTTGTGCGCGCGATCGAGATGACCTCCGACGACGCGGTCGTGTATAGGCAACTTGATTTGGAGCAAATCGAGTTGCCGGAAGCGGCGTTCGACCTGGTATTCAGTTCTCTGGTCCTGCACTACGTCGAAAACCCTAACCGCGTTTTCGAGTCGGTTCATCGCGCATTGGTACCCGGGGGATTGTTCGTTTTTTCGACCGAACATCCGATCTTTACCGCGCCACGCCGCCCGGAGTGGCTTATTCAGAAGGGTGGATGCTGCACTTGACCCCTCGATCAATATCTGGCCGAGGGTCCTCGGGTGACCAACTGGCTGACCAAGGAGGTCATCAAACAGCATCGCACGATTGGGACGATGGTTAATCTGCTCTTGCACTCCGGTCTTGTGCTTAATCACCTGGAGGAGTGGGGACCAACGGAAGACCAAATCGCCGTCCATCCGGAATGGGCGGAGCACCGGGACAGACCCATGTTTCTTTTGCTCTCGGCCCAAAAAGGTTGAGGAACTGAAGGCGGCAGTTGACCTCTTCACGAGGCGTAGAATGCTCGCCTATCTTTCGAAGTTCAGGTTGGTCGGACCTTCAGGCAGCCGAGCCAAAGCCTTGGCGGTTGTCGGCACGTCCACGCCGACGTCCTCGAATTGCACATTGTTCAGCCAGACCGAACCTGATTTGTTTAACAGAATGCCAAAAGCGACCCCGGTCGCGTCTTGGGGTACGTCGAGAACCACTTCGTAGTTTTGCCACGCGGTTGTGCCCTTGATTGGCCGATCGGCCATGTTGTCGAAGCTAACGACGGCAGAACCCTTGTCCACCCGCATCCAAAGTCCAGCCCAACCGGCTACTCCCTCGGCCTTTACGGACGCTCTTAAACGGACTCGCTTTCCCGCATATTGACCTGCGCTAAAGTCCTGCATGAGTGTGCCGAACCCTTCCACGCTAGACTCTTTGGCTTTCAAGTAGGCGCTCGGCGAGCCATGGTAGCTGGCCTGCGGATCTACGCCAGTCTCATAACTGTGCGGATTGCTGCCGGCCAAAAGCCACCCCAAAGGCACAGCGGCGGCTCCGGTCGAGTGCGTCTGCGCTAAGGAGCGAGGGGAAAGGAGCAACGTAAGTAGGCAGAGAACTCCCGCCTGGGTGAGGACGGCGGCTCTGCCAGACGGGAGGCTCCACTTGGCGGAAGTCAACATGGCTATAAACCTCCTGTGCAGGTTCGACGCGCACTTGACGGAAAGGCTATCGACTTTCTGCACTGAGGGAGCATTGGAAATCGGTTAGCCGAAATCCCCGAAAGGATACGGCATCGACGCCAAGGGGCTCAAACAAGGCTGCGACATACGTAACTTACTCGACACGGACCGTTACCTGTTGAACTACCTAAGCTACGATCGAATTCTCTGTAGACACTGAATGTTCACTTTGTGGTGGGCGAGCAGACATGCGCGCAGGCTCAACCCCACATACGAGCCATTCAGGATCCTCCGATGCGATAAGCATTGCTTGCGCAGCTGAGTTAGCCCTGAGGTAGTAGCGCTTCGTCTGCGGATACAAACGGTTCAACGATTGCTGGGGCCGAAGGACCACACAATAAGTGTGCATGGGTTCTCCTAGCGACTTTGAGATGAAATGCCCCGGGGGAGTAGCACCATAATTGTAGCAGCTATCTGTAATAGTAGCAGCTATCTGTTCGTGTTTCTCGTGCCGGGACTGTCGTTGTTCATGGACGCAGCCGAGGGGATGAAGTTCCTGGGAAGCGCGGTATTGGTAAATTGCTCTCGTCCCAGTTCCTCCAGTTTGGGGAACTTACCGATCGCGAGACTTTCGAGGAGGTTGACCTGTCGCAGCCCCGACACGATTGTCACGATCTGAGAGATTTCAGGAGGTCACACGCTTTGCAGCGCGTTCAGTAGCAATACTCAAAACGATCATCAAAGGCCAGAAGATCATCAGGCTGTAGGCATGCCACCTGCTGTAACTGAATACAGCTTGGCTTACTTCGTGGTATCCCTTCATCCCATGGTAGGGCCCGTACAGGTAGTACCGTCCTCCGTCGCCACCGGCTGCTAGTTCCGTTGACCGGGGCCAAGGCCAATTCCCACAACAAAATTGTCATCCCGACCGGCTATCACAACATTCTGGAGAAAGCGCAATAGAAATTGGCCAAACCGCTTGGAAACACTCAAACGACTCGAAGGCACGTCCGTCTTATCTGCATATCTCTTATATTGAAGTCTTCCCCAAACTGAGAAAATACAAGATCGCCGCCATTGGCATCGGGCCGTCAAATCCAGGAGGTGCTCGCAATGGAAGCCATGAAGTGGAGTGTTCGATCTGGTTTGAAATCGTTACTCTGGCTGGTGGCCTGCGCTGGCTTGGTGGTGACGGTAACGCAAGCACACGCGGCGGGGGCGCAAGCGCCCGTGTCTTCTGTGCAGAATACCGCGCTGGCCGCAGCGCAGAACGTGGCGACCGCCGCGCTGCAGGCCGAATCGGCTGGAAAAGACTCGGCAGCGGCCAGGACACCGGTCAACTTTGAGATTGCGGACATTCATCCCAGCCCGCGCCGCCGATATCCTTTTTTCGAGGGAGCATTCCTGCAGGACGGCCGGTACGTGTTGCGGCAGGCGACAATGGCGGACTTGATTGCGACGGCTTACGGGCTTAAGGATTCGAGCTACGTGAGGGGAGGCCCGGCCTCGCTGGAATGGGATCGGTGGGACGTCATCGGGAAGGTTCCGCCCGGAACGAGTGAGGCCAAGGCAAAGCAAATGCTTCAGTCCTTGCTGACGCAGAGATTTGGCCTTGTGGTTCATACGGGCAGTGCGCCCATGCCGGCATGGGTGCTGCGCGCCGGCAAGGACACCTCGAAGCTCAAGCGCTCTTCCGACGAGAACGACTTCAAGTGTTCGACGGCGGTCGATCCACCACACCCCACCCGCGCTTCCGTCATTCAGCTCACGGTTCAATGCAAGAATATGACCATGGATCAGTTCGCCGAGCAGTTTCAAGAGATGGCCGGCGGCTATCTTGACAAACCGGTGGTGAATTCGACCGGCCTCGATGGCCAATACGATCTCGCGGTGCATTGGACTGCGCGCGGAAGCCTGCCCCATGCCGGTGCCGACGGCATTTCGTTCTTCGATGCAGTAGATAAGCAATTGGGCCTCAAGCTTACGCTCGAAACCGCGCCCCGGCCGACACTGATCGTGGATAGCGAGAATGAAACACCCACGCCGAATGCGCCTGATCTGGCTAAGATCCTGCCACCGTTGCCGCCGGCGCAGTTCGAGGTGGCGACAATCAAGCCGAGTGCTCCAGATGAGGCAATGAACGGGAGAATCGCCGGCGACGAGGTCAACCTCCGCGCCTTTCCGCTGAAATCACTGATCTATCTTGTCTGGGACCTGGACCCCAACAATAAAGGAGAGATCGTGGGCGCTCCCAAATGGTTGGACTCAGACAAGATCGATGTGCAAGCCAAGGTGGCGGCCAGCAACTTGATCGAAGGAGCCAAAGCGGGACGACCGCCGATATCGTTTGACGACGTGAGGGAGATGCTGAAGGCCGTGCTGATTGACCGCTTCGAGATGAAGGTTCACCTGGAAAATCAGCTCGTGGATGCTTACGACATGGTCGCGGTGAAACCGAAGCTTACCCCGGCTGATCCGAAGAGCCGAACGAACTGCCACAGCGGCCCGGGGCCTGACGGAAAAGATCCTCGCGTAGCCCACCCCATTTTCAACATGCTGGTGACTTGCCAGAATGTGACGATGGCACAGGCTGGCGAAAAGTTTCCGACCTTCGCCGCCTACTATCTCTATTACCCGGCCGTCGACAAAACCGGGCTCAAAGGTGGTTGGGACTTCACCCTGAACTGGAGCTCCGGCGACAACATGCCCGGCTTTAACGCCGGGGGAGGAACACCGCCGGCGCAGAACGGAGATAAGGCATCGGACCCCAATGGAGCGCTCTCGTTTTACGACGCTGTGAGCCAAGAGCTGGGTCTGAAGCTAATAAAAGTAAAGAGACCAGAGCCGGTCCTGGTAATCGACCACATCGACGAGCAGCCGACGCCGAATTAGGTTTCGCAACGAATGCACGATAGCTGTCGTGAAACGGGATTCAAGCCGGCAACAACTCGTGGATTAGAGATGGATCTCGATGCATGCAGCATCGGCGACGCACTCATTGACAATGACGCGTTCCACCTGGACGGCATCTCGGACAAGTGCTTCTCCGCCAGTTGAAGCGGGTTCCGACTTTTCAGGTACTTCAAAATTGCTTTGGCTTAGGACTACTTGGAAACTGGCCAATGAATAAGCTCGCCAGGCCTCATCCATAAGGTGGCAGTGAGAAGAGTCACCTTGCTTGAGTCCAGTCGAGCGAATAAACGTCTTGTGTTCCTGAGTCGCGGAGCATGAGCGGGGCGTCTTCGGGATCCAGTCCGAGCCAAAAACGCCAAAAGCCCGTGGCTAAAAAACCTCTCAAATCGGCAACCAGCTCGAGCTTGCGGTCGTTGATCCGAATTCTAAGCACAGCGGGTTTCTCCGCATAATTTATGAAGTAGACGTACTGCGAGTCTCGCGACCAGTTGGGGAAGTCGATTGTAGTTTGAATCAGATCCGACCACTTGCCGGTCTGGAAATCGAACAGCACCATCTTGCGCGCGTCCCTGGTCATGGCAACGATATGCCGCCCATCGGGCGACCAGCGGGGTGAGGTATACCCGACCGATCCGGGAATGGAAGATACGCGATGGCTTTGGATGTCTAGTAGCCGCAGCACCGGAGGAGCATTGGGCGCGACCTCCTCGAACAGTACACGGTCTCCGCTTGGAGACCAGTTTGGTTCTCTGCGAGCAACAGCATTTCCAGGCACCAGCGGTTGCGGCGTACCTCCGTCAACCGGGACTGTATATATTTCATCGACGGCTCCTTTTCTGTAGCCCCAGAATACGATTTGCTTTCCGTCTGGCGACCAGCGTGGATTCAGAGGATAGATCGGCGGATCGGTAAGCTGCAGCCGCTCGCTACCGTCGACCCGGCTGCGCCAAAGACTCCCCACGGGATAGGTAACGTAGGCGACCCATTCTCCATCTTTAGAGAAAGTAGTGCCTTCTGCTGAAATGCCGGAGAGAAAAGGCAGGAATTCGTCTAGATGCTGGTTGTAGCGGGAAAGCGTCCCGCGCAGTGTAGAGCCAACTACAAAAAGCTTCTTGCCGTCTTTGCTTGGAAGAGGAGAGGACAGCGGGATGGGGCTCGAAGTAAGCTGCACCGGCTTACCCTCTACCCTCCCGAAAAGGCCGGTCTTGTCCGGGAGCGCCCATATCTGACCATTCGCCTCAAAGACAAAAAACTTCCCATCCGCGGTCCATTTTCCGTTTGCATCGGTGGATGGTGGGCGCCAGTCCGGAAGCAGGCGATGAAGGTGTTTCCCCTGCACAGTGATCTCCCAAAGGGAACGATTCGCAGTGGCGAGGTCTTGCCAGGTGAACCGAATCCGTCTCCCATCTGGGGAGAATTGGGGGGTAGTGATGAATCCTCCGAGCGAAGCCAGCTTCCGTGCTCCGCTCCCGTCGCCGTCGGAAAGAAACAGGTCGCCGCGATTGCAATAGGCCAGCATGACGCCGTCCGGAGACCAGGCTGCATCGGTGACCAGCACATTGCCGATCCGGCGCGGTGGGCCACTGAGCGTCGGCAGCCGCCACAGACTGCCTGGATAGGGCAGCTCCAGACCCTGGCGTTCGATAGCTAACAATTCGGTGCCGTCGGGTGATATTCCAACAGGGAGGGTGTATTCGGCGGAAGCCGGCATCCGGACCGGGTCGCCACCCGTGACCGGCATCTGCGCGATTCCGGGTGCAGTCTGATATTCCATGCCCAAATAGAGCCTCGACCCGTCCGTGCCGGCCAGGAACTTTGCCTCGCCATCGTGGGTGAGCTGGGTATAGTTCGAAACCACTGGAACTGGCGGGGTGCTTGCCTGGTAGTAGGCCATAATCGCGGTGCCAATAGCCAGCAGCCCTAGAAGAGGCACCAGCCAACGCCGCCGCGAAGCCGGCTCTCTAGGGACAGTCTGGTCCCATGTTCGGGGACCCGAAGAAGTCTTAAGCGGCTTTTCTGGAGCAACGGGAGAGTAACGATCAACCACTGCCGCCGGGTCGCGTTGCACTGCCTTTAAGTCCGCCCGGATCTCCCCTGCATGCTGGTAGCGAAGATCCCGGTCTTTCGCAAGGCATCGGTCAATGATGCGCGCTAATCCCTCCGGAACATCGGGATTCAGGCGCGCTGGAGTGATCTGGACCTGCTGAACGATGGCAATCAGAAGCTCTCCGGTGGTATCTCCCGCGAAGGGTGAGCGGCCGGTACACATCTCGTAAAGCGTAATGCCGAAAGAGAAGAGATCGCTGCGCGTGTCGACTTCTCTACCGAGCGCCTGTTCGGGCGACATGTATGCCGCCGTTCCCAGTGCGGCGCCAAGGCCGTCAGTGAGTTGCTGTCGCTCCAGGAAAGACTCCTCCCCCGCGGCCGCGAGTTCCTTGTGGGGCACCATTTTAGCCAGACCGAAGTCCAGTACCTTGGCGCCGCCGCGTTTAGTGATGAAGATGTTTGCCGGCTTAATGTCGCGGTGGATGATGCCTTTCTCGTGCGCCGCTTCGAGGGCGTCTGTGACGTCGATCGCGATTTCGATCACGCGATCGATGGGAAGCGGGCCTTCTTGAATCAACTGTTTCAGCGTTTCGCCATCTAGGAACTCCATGGCGATGAAGGTACGGCCGCCTTCTTCGGCGATCTCATGAATGGTGCAGATGTTGGGATGGTTCAGTGCTGAGGCCGCACGCGCTTCCCGCCGGAAACGTTCCAGAACCGCGCCATCGTTGGCGAAGTGGTCCGGCAGGAATTTGAGCGCGACAAACCGTCCAAGAAGCGTGTCTTGCGCCTTGTAGACCACGCCCATGCCACCGCCGCCGATCTTTTCCAACCCACGGTAATGGGAAATGTTTGCTTCGCTCATTGGGGTATTTTCGCAAACATCCAGGATGTCTCGCCCAGACAACTCGGCGATCGCGTTCGGAGTCGTGCATCGTCGGGAGCATTCTAGCCGGGCTCGGTCGCGACCGGAAGGTGATAGTTGGTGGCGCAAAACACATCGCTCTTGGACCGCTCCGCCAAAGTAGAACTATCCCGTTAAGGCCTCGATAGGCCAGAAAAGGATGGGAAGCTTGCTTGTCGGGGTGGAACTTCCCGGAAAAACGGGATTATCTGTAAGTTGCCTGCCAGACCCCGCCCGACGAGGGCTGGACGGTGCGCTACTTCTTCTGCAGTTTAGCTTCAGCCATCTTCTCTGCCGCTTCCAATGCATTCACTGTTTTCACCTTGACGTCCGGCTCCACGCCTACCCCTTCCCAGTCGGCATTTCCGAAGGGATTGATCGATTTAACTTGAGGAATGCCCATGCCAAAGTGATCGTCAATGCGATGGAAAACACCCGCATGAGCGCCACCAGCCGTTGTCTCACCTACCAAAGTGGCGCGTCTCAGCCCCTTCAGGTTGTAGCAGAATTGCTCAGCGCCGGACCAAGTCGTGGCTGAAGTCAGCACGTATACCGGTTTGTCCGCCAGCTTATTTCCTCGAACAGGCGACCGCGTCCAAGACTCCTCATTTGGAGCTTCCCTCGGGTTATACCAATACTCCGGATGATCGAAGAGGTAGGCGGCAAAGAGCCGAGTTGAATCCGGAGCACCGCCCCGGTTGTCTCGCAGATCAAAGATGATCGCATTCGCGTTGTTCAAGGAAGCCATCGCCGACACGTACTTCGCCTGGCAGAGAGAGGGCTCCGAAAACCAATCCAGCTTCAGATACCCGATCTGGCGCGGCAGGATCTCGACCTTCCTGAGAAAGCAGTTGTTATGTTCCACAAATTCTCGATAACGTGCAAGATCCTCCGCAGTTTGCGCCGGCGGACGCTCAGGCAGCTTGTCCCGGCTGTATACCATCATCAGGTCCAGGTTATGGCTCGCATGCCTCATCTGCTTTGTCAGCAGATCGGCAAATGCGCCGCCATCCGTCACCGCCGTGTCGTCGCCGCTCCTCTCCTGCGCCAGCAGTGCGTCCGCTGTCTTCTGCGCCACGTCTCGATCGAAGTAGTACTGCCTGATATTTGCAACTACCAGATCAAGCACACGCTTACGCTCTGCCGCATCCAATCCCGCGTCGCCGGCCGCTGCCTGGGCCAATGCGCCGGCGGCATAATACGGCTCTGATTGCTGCGCTGGCGGCCGGGATAGCCCAAACGCGATGAGTTCTTTTTGCGCGTCTTCAGCAAACAACGGCGCCCGGCTGCGGAATGGAGCAGATCGCACAACGTCAGGAGCCAGAGCGTCGATAACCGGGACACGCGCTCGATCGTAGTCTCCGGTATGGTTGGTCAAGGCGGGGAACGCACCCACTGAAGCCAGCGAGAGTATTCCTGCAAGAAGGAGCGCGGCGGACGGTAGCGGATCGAGTTTTCGTTTTGGCATGGAGATCGATGATCGATATATCGATAAACGATCTTGTAACCCAGTTCAGGCTTTCTTGTCAAAAAACTTTATGCGGTTTGTCTTAGTTCGACCCCAGGGAAGACCTGGAACGAGAATGGAGACTTCTAGCGATAGATCAGGCACCCGCGCTCCTCAAGAGCGCCGAACCATTCTGGGGAGTGCAGCGAATCGACCCATCGCAAATCCAATTTTTCCAATTTTGGCAGCTGAACAAGCTCCTGTGGCAGGGATTGAATCGGATTCCCGCGCAGGTCGAGCTGCCGCAGCTCAGAGAGTTGGGAAATCAACGGGGGCAATGTGGTTAGCTTATTGTTTCGCAGGTGAAGCTCGCGCAGTCGCGATAAGTGCCCTATGCAATCCGGAATACTGGTGAGTTGATTGTCGGTAACACGCAACTCAACCAAGCCGGACAGGGCACAAACCGATTCAGGTAGCTCCGAAAATGAGTTCCCACTGATATTCAGATATCGCAGCTTGCGGAGCTGTCGAATAGACGACGGTAGACTGGCAAGGCGATTATCATGCAGATATAGGTAGTCGCTTAGCCCAACGATCTCGCCAATAGTTCCGGGAATCGTCGATAGTTGGTTATGGCCGAGGTCAAGCATGCGCAAGCTCTTCAATTGTCCCAACTGCTCCGACACCTCTGTGAGTCCGTTGTCCGCTAAAATCAAGGCTTCCAACGAGATATTGTCCCAGACCGATGGCGGCACCTGACCCAGATTCTTTTTCCAAAGGTTGAGAATCGTGTTGGTCGACATTGCCTGAATCTAAATCAGAAAGTATTGCATTTGGTGGAAAACAGAAGGAGTTGATGCGAAAACAGGCGATTCAAAGGCGGGGGCTGCCATTCATACTATTCGCATTGGCCCTTTTGAACGGGTGCCTCGTGCACACCCACATTGTAAAACGGGCGACGATGCCGAGTGTGGTGATGACCGCAACCGCAGACCAGTTGGTCAAGGCGGTGAACGACCGCTGCAAGGAGATCCATTCATTGAGCACAGTGGTGAATTTCCAGCTCACGGAAGGTGGTCCGCGCAAAGGAAGGCAGCGGACCTACACCTCATTCAGCGGGTACATTTTAGAGCGCAAGCCGGGATCGCTGAGGGTAGCGGGCAACCTGGTGGTCTTGCCGGCTTTTGATATGGCTACCGACGGCGAGTCTTTTAAGCTGTGGATTCCTAGCCGCAACAAAGTATTTGAGGGCTCCAACGCAGTCACGAAAGAGTCATCCAATCCACTGGAGAATTTTCGACCGAGTGTTTTTGCTGATTCGTTGTTGGTTGGCTGCATATCGCCCGATGACCTGGTGACATTAACCTCCGAGACAAGGACCGAGCTGGATGCGAAATCGAAGCAGCCTATGATCCAGCCGGATTATGTTCTTACCGTGGTACGACGCAAGGGCAACAGCCAGGAACTGATTCCCGAGCGTGTGATTCATTTCCGGCGGACCGATCTGCAGCTTTATCAGGAAGATATGTACGATGCTAAGGCACAATTCAAACCACGGCCATATACGGCCCAATGCAGACATTTGGTCAGCAGAAGTTTCCCGCGACGATTACCATCAAACGCCCCCTGGAGGAGTTGCAGATTTTGATCACCATTCAGAAGTTGACGGTGAACCTTGCGATATCAGACGACAAGTTCCAGCTAAAGACTCCGGAAGCAGCCACCATCCAGAAACTGGACTGACTTCGCAGGTCAAGAAAACACGCAGTCCATTTTGATGAGCGGCTTTAATTTGGTTCAGCGAAAAGACGGCCACCGGTGAAGACGACCGCTGCCGCAGCTATGAGCAAGAAGGAAAAGCCGATCAACACTTCTGGGGAGGGATGTTCGCGCGTGGGCGTGCTTCCCAGAAAAGCCGGAAGAAACCTGGGTGAGGCGTTGAAGGCGGAATGCATCAGAATAGCAACCACGACTGCTCTGCCTGAGGAGTTGAAGGCGAACGCCATGATCACCGAGAGTCCAACCTCAATAAACGTGAAGACCAAAGGCGAGGCGCTGCTCCATCCCACAAGAAAAAGCGGGAGATGCCACGCAGCCCACATGATCCCGACGCAGATGGCCGCAATCCAGGTTGGCAGCGTCTGCTGCAGGCGGGCTTGAAGAAAACCGCGCCACCCGAATTCTTCAAAGAGTGGTCCGCCAAAAAGGTTGTAGTTGAACATGGGGACCCATATCCCCGCCAGGGCGGCCAGATGCCAATGCCATGCTCTCGGATCTCCCGTCGAAAGGAACACAGGAAACAGGACAAAGAAACAGAACAGCACGAGCAGCGGACCCAGGAGAAGCCAGATCATTTGTGGACGATTTTGCGGTAGCAAGCGGACGGCTCGCCAGTTACCGGTTTGCACGCGATGACAAATGAAACAAGCGAGGAACGGGCCCAGCGTTCCTATCGACGCCGAAACCGGAAGGGAAACGGCGTGCTTATGCAGCTTGAGGCCGGCGGGGCCAAGAACCAGCGGCGTCCAGACTAGCCATGTGAATCCACATGCAATTCCGTAGAACAGCGCAAGGGACTTCAGCAGTTGCCTGTTATCGCTCGGGCTACTCCTCGATGGCTTCGTAGCAAGTGCGCGCGGGCGTGCAGCGGGAGAGGTGTACGTAGTGCTCGTCCGGGCCGGCCGGCCCCATGGTGCGCAGGCACCAGTAACTGGAGGAGGTGTCGACACCGGGGAGCCACGATGCAGCGTTCTGCGGAGTGGAGCCGTAAGGATTCTTGGTACGGAGGCACTGGCACGGCTCCGGGTGATGTTGGGTAGCGCTCATGCTCGCTTCCTTTCTGCGGCGCGCACCTTCTGGCGAGCGCCCGCGGGTGGTTAACTGGCAGCGCTGGGGTCGCGGCCCATTTGTCCGGCCGCCAGCAAAACCGTGCGGTAGATGGCAACCGGAAACAACTGCACCTTGTAGGCATTCATCGAGAGCGGCATGGCGCCGTGCATGGAGGCCTGTCCGGCAGCACGGGCAACCTCAGGGGTAATGGTTTTGCCGGTCAGAACCGCTTCCGCTTCCTGGGAGCGGCGCACCACCGGCGAGGCCGCGCTCATGGTAACCACCGCGCGACGGCAGTGGTTGCCATCCATTTCGAGTACGATGCCGGCATCCGCAATGGCCCAGTCGTTGCTCTCTTTTTCTCCATATTTCTGGTACGCGGAGCGGGTCCCTGCCGCTGGTTTGGGAACGTAGATAGCAGTGAGCAGCTCGTCCGCCCCCATCACGTTGTAGCGTTGCGGATTGGCGTCCGGGTGAACATAGAACTCGCGGATAGGGACCAGCCGTTTACCCTTGGCGGAGGACGTGAGCTCCAGGTTGGCGTCCAGGGCGAGCAGAGCCACCGCTCCCGAGGAGGGTGCGACCGACGGACAACCGCCGTAATCCATGATGGCGTGGTATTGGTTCAGGCCGGAGAAGGCAAAACAAATCTCCTTGCCTTTACGCAGGCATTCAAACTCGGCCGAGCGGAAGTACCAGCACTGCAGCCGTTGCAGCAGGTTGCCGCCGAGCGTGGCCATGTTGCGGATGTGCGGAGTAGCGGCGTGCCCGCAAGCATCGGAAAGCACCGCGTACTGGGCGCGGACGATGGGGTGGTCGCTGACTTCGGTAAGCGTGGTCAAGGGACCGATGGTCAGTCCCTGCTGCGTCACCCGGATGCCGCGCAGCGAAGGGATATTGCGGATGTTCACCAGCCGTGTCGGCGTATCGGTGCCATTCTTCATGCGATCGAGCAGGTCGACGCCGGCGGCTTTTACTACCGCGCCCTCTTTCAACTGTGAAAGAGCGGCCTCGACGGTAGTGCAATCTGCAAGACTGAAGGAATTCATACGGCCTCCATCGACTGTTGGGGCTGGTTGAGGGCGGCGAGCACGACGGCGGGTGTCATGGGCAATTGCCGGATGCGCACGCCGGTTGCGTTGTAGAAGGCGTTGCCGATGGCGGCGCCGGCGGAGATAATGCCGGCGGCTTCCCCAATCCCCGAGGCATCGGTTGAACTCTGGCCGATATAGGACTCTGTGAGCTGGACTTCGATCTCCGGCACTTCGTATGCGCCGGCAATCTTGTATTGATCAAGGTTGGGGTTGACCATCAGGCCGTGGTTGGGGTCCAGGAGCCGGTGCTCGAAGAGCGTGTAGGAGATGCCCTGGATGACGCCGCCGCAGATCTGGCTTATGACCTGGTTGGGGTTCATGGGGCGGCCGCAATCATGGACGGCCAGAACGCGCTTTACATGAATGCGTCCGGTTTCCGTATCGACGGCCACCTCAGCGACATCAACGCCTCCATAAGTGTCGTATTTGCTCGGGTCGTAGTCGGGGGTGCGCATCACCTGGGCTGAAACCTCGTCGATATTCATTTTGGCTGCGGCGAGGCGGAAGGAAATGGGTTTGAACTTGCCCGAGGCGCTGCTCACCATGCCGTGGCTGATGGTGAGATCAGAGGACGAGGTCCCCAGGGCTGGGGCGATGCTGGCCAGGAATTTCTGCGAGGCCTGCCAGGCGGCATCACGCACTGCCGGCGTGAGCGACGCGGTGGTGACGCTGCCGCCGGAGTTAGGCCCGACCGGGTAGTTGCTGTCGCCGACCTTGACCGAGACCTTGGCCGGAGGCACTCCGAACTGCTCGGCCAGGATCTGCGCCAGAACTGTTTTGATGCCGCTGCCGATGTCTTGCACGGCGGAGAGCACTTCGACTGAGCCGTCTTTGTGAACGCGAACCTCCGCCCCGCAATTCATGGTCAGGTGGCGGTACCAGATGGACTGGGAAAGACCGACGCCCCGCTTGATGGGGCCCGCATCCGCGTTCGAGCGGGTACTGCGTGACTTCCAGAGAGCGCTTTCGCGGATGATCTGGCGCTGCACCCGGCGAACCGGGTTCTCGTCGATGCGGTCGCGCAGAGCGATGGGATCCATGCTGAGCCGGTCGGCAAGATCATCGATGGTCTGCTCCAGGGCGAAGGCCCCCTGGGGATGACCTGGCGCGCGAAAGGCCGCAGCCGGCCCGGCATTGGTGAAGACGTCGTTCTCCTCCGTGTGCAGAGCGGCATACTTATACAGGTTCGTGGCGGGACCGGCGCAGCCCGCTCCCGTGCCGCAGCCGGCCGTGCCGTAGCTGATGAGCTGAATGGCAGTGATGTCGCCGTCTTTGCTTGCTCCGATGCGCAGGCGCTGATCGGAGCTGGGGCGATTGCCGACAGAAAGGTGCTCCTCCTGGCGGTTGAGCATAAGCCGCACCGGCGCTCCGGTTTTGCGAGACAGGGCGGCTGCGACCACTCCGGGATTGCCGGCTCCGAACTTGGCGCCGAAGCCTCCCCCCATGAATTCGGTGATGACCCTCACCTGCGATTTGGGCAACTTGAAATAGGCGGCCAATTCCTCGCGGACGCTGGCGATTCCCTGGGTCGAGGCGTATACGGTCAGCAATTCGGGCTTCCAGTCGGCCACCACGCCGTGCGTTTCCAGCGCGGAATGGGTTTGCACCTGCGTGAAGTGGTGCGTATCCACCACTACGTGGGCGTCTTTGAATCCCTGCTCGGCGTCGCCGTGTTTGCGTACCGAAGGCCCGTGAACATTGCCTGTTTGGGGAATACCGTGCGCGCTTCCTCCTCCTCCCGCGGTGGCGGCCTGATCGGCCGGTCCAGGGAAAACCTGGGCTGCGTTGGTTTCCCGAGCCTTGTCCATATCGACCACGAAGGGCATGGCTTCGTACTGCACCTTGACCTTGGCTGCGGCTTCTTCCGCTGCCTGGGGCGTGGTGGCTGCGACGGCAGCAACCGGCTGCCCGGCATAGCGCACGATGGGATATTTCGAAACATCGAGCGCCGGGTTGCGCAGGACGGCAGCGCCAAGGGTCGTTTCCATCACGTGCACGCCCTTGACCCCGGGAGAATTCTCGGCTGCGGAAGTGTCGATGGAGAGAACCTTTGCGTGCGGCACTGTGGCGTTGACGAAGCTGGCGTAGAGCATGCCCGGCAGTTGCACGTCGGCGGTATAGCGGGCGCGGCCGGTGACTTTGGCGTTACCATCCCAGCGCTCGGGCGATTTGCCGATATAGTCGAGGTCTTTGTTGACCGGCAGCACAGGCGGCTGAGAGGCCGGTATGGTGCGCTCTTCCGTACGCAGGGTGTAGCCGGGGATGCCGATGGGCATACTGACAGTCTTTTCCGGTGCGGAACCGTCAGCAGCAGCCGCGAAGAGAGGATCAGGAACGAGATGTGTGGTGTCGGTCGCCATGGTGGTTTCTCCTACGCCTTGCGGGTCATTTGGGTGGCTGCGTCGAGGGTGGCGGCGAAAATTTTAGGGTAAGTGCCGCAGCGGCAGATGTTGCCGGAGACGGCATAGCGCACGTCGGCTTCCGTGGGATGGGGATTGTTCTCGAGCAGGGAAGCGCAGCTCATGACCATACCCGGCGTGCAGAAGCCGCACTGCATGGCGTCATGACGGACGAAGGCAGCCTGCACGGGATGCAACTGGTCGCCCGACGAGAGGCCTTCGATGGTGGTGACATGGTGGCCGACCGCGTCCAGGGCCAGCGTCATGCAGCTGTTGACGGGCACCTTATCGAGCCATACGGTACAGCTGGAGCAGGCGCCACGGTCGCAACTGACTTTGGTGCCGGTCATGCCGGCCTCGATACGCAGGGCATCCGCCAGGGTAGTGCGCGGCTCGACAGATAGAGTGCGCTCCTTGCCATTGATGTGCAATTTAATCGCCACAGGCTCAGTGCCGTATTCCTTCACATCGCTGCGCGTGGCGGCCGCGGCCGGACTGTGAAAGGACTGCACGCCCTCGAGCAGCGCGGTCCCGGCGGCGGTGACGCCAGCACCTTTGAGAAAGCCGCGGCGGGTGATGCCGCCACCGGCCGCAGACGCGGGTTTGGTTTCCTGCCCTTTTGGCGGTAGCTTTTGGTCTGACATGCCTTCCTCCTCTTCAGTGACGGAGCGGGGTGCGATTAAGTTCCCCGGTTAAGTTCCCCTGGATGATCGCCATGGCAGCGAAGAGAACCCGACGATGCGCTGTGCGTTTCCTTGCTGGGAGGGACAGCGCTTCCCTCCCGATGAAACGACTCCACGGGGACAAGCTGTCTCAAGCGCGACAGGAAGGACCCGTAGAACATCGCGACACCAAAATGATACTCCTCTCATGGCTCATATTTGAATAAGGGTTCCCGGCGATGGGAACCCGGGTTAGACGCCGAACTGTCGTAGATGATGGTCGACGTGTTTGTACATGAGAATGGCCCACTGCTGCGGTTTGAGCGGACCAAAGAAAGGATGTGGGTGCTGGGAGCAGCAGGCTGCGCCCTTGGTGACGAAGCTATCGATAGCTCTGATGAGATGTGCGCGTTCGCGCTCTAAGTCGCACTGTGTGGGCTGCGCCGAGAAGAGTTCCGGCGAGGATGGTGAATTGCGGCGCATCGGCTTGTCGTTGCCGAACACCAGCGGCTTTATGAGCAAGCCGATGACATTGGCAGGAAAGGATGCACGTTTGGGGTTGATGACGCCCTTCGCCATCTGCACGCCAGACGTACAATGCGCCAGGGTCTGGGCAGGGGTCATGCTGCCCCATTGCCGCTCACTCTCAGGATGGAGGCGCGTGATTCGCTGCTTTATGTCTTCTGCCAGAGCGGGGTCAAAGAGATCTTTCATGTCGACGCCGTCTTTCGCAAGTCTCAGACTTCTTCCGGCACAACGAAAGGCGCTCGGTAGCCGCGATCGCCGTCGCACATCAGTCTCTGCGCTTCTTCATCGCCGATAACCTCCTGCGTGTCTGGATTGAAGTTGATCGTCCTGCCTAGCCGATAAGACGCATTCGCCAGGTGTACAAGCCCACAGGAGATGTGCCCTTCCTCAATGGGGGCATTCAGATCCGCCTTATTCCGGCTGATGACGCAATCGATGAAGTTCTTGAAGTGAGCCAGCTCCGTGCCGCCATGCGCAACTGTCTGTCGTTCTTGATCGCGACCCATCCAGATGGCATAGGTATCCGCGTCTTCATCGCCCGTCGCCAAATATCCTTTAGAGCCGTAGAATATGTCTCCCACCGTATTATGGCTGCCTGCCATTGGACCCAGCTTCTCGGTCACGCTCGACTTCTTTGGCTCGGGCGTGCCCATGCTGGGTGTTCCGATCTCGGCCTCATGATTGGTAATCCAATGCCTGACTTCGAAAGTGATCATGCGCCGCTGGCCGTTCGGCTGGTCGAATTCGAACGCGCAGTTCAGGTCGTTTGGAGTCTGCTGATCGTCGTCGAACATAAAGTGGCCGCCGACCGCGCTTACTTTGTTGGGAAAGCCCAGGCCCATTCCCCATCGAGCGGTGTCTACCTGGTGAATCCCCTGGTTTCCCAGGTCGCCGTTGCCGTAGTACCAGAACCAATGCCAGTTGTAGTGAAACCGGTTTTTCGTAAATGCGTGCTGAGGCGCCGGTCCGGTCCACAAATTGTAGTCAACGCCTTGCGGAACCGGCGCCACGGGCGCCTTTCCAATCGTGTCTCGCCACTTATAGCAGAGCCCCCGAGCCATATAGGTCTCCCCGATGGCTCCCTCCCGCAGCTTCTGCACCGCCTCGCGGATTGTGACTGCGGAACGGCTCTGCGTTCCGTGTTGGACGATGCGGTTGTAGCGTCGCGACGCGCTCACCAGTTGCTTGCCCTCCCATAGGTTGTGAGAGCAGGGTTTTTCCACGTAGACATCTTTGCCCGCCTGGCAGGCCCAGATTGCAATTAAGGTGTGCCAGTGGTTAGGGGTGGCGATGGAGATAGCATCGATCGATTTGTCTTCGAGCAGTTTTCTCACGTCGGTATAGGTGGCTGGTTTAGGCAGCCCCATCTTCTCCATCTGCGCCAGCCGCTGCTGTAAGACGTTGTCATCGATGTCGCACAGTGCGGCAATCTGCACGTTGGGCAATTGTGAGTAGTTGTGGAGATGGTCCCCGCCCCGCCCGCGTACACCGCAGATGGCCACGCGCACGCGATCACTCGCCCCCATTACCAGCCCCGGGCGGCCAAGAAAAGCCGCGCTTCCCAGTGCTGTGAGCCCGGCCGCACCGGTAATCAGAAAGTCACGGCGATTGAGGTCTTTTTCGTTTGGCATAAATCTCCCTACTCCAGGTAATGCAGCGTTTCATTAATTAGCTTCGTAGTCCCCGCGAAAGGGTCTACACCATTGGTGTCCAACTCCATCGAGAAATATCCACGATACGCGTTCTGCCGGGCTATTTCGAACATCCTCTTCAGGTCCACGTGATACGTTTCGCCCCCGTCGGACTGTACCATGTCTTTTACGTGGCACATGTTGAAGGCATGCTTTAGCATCGCGGCCACGGCCTTCTCGTTTCCTTCCTCTCTGTATTTGACGACCGAATTGCCAAAATCGGGGAGGGCCCGCAGATAGGCATTATTTACCTTTTCAACAACGTTCACGATGAGGTACGGATCTTCCGCAACGGCATCATCGTTCTCCAAATTGACCACGACATTCCGTTTGCCGCCATAGTCGGCTAATCGCGCGAGATTCGTTGCGGCCGCGTCCAAGTCCGGCTTCTGCCCCTGTTGGGCCGATAGATGCTGACGTACGCTGGGGGAACCGATGGCGGCGGCAAAAAACTTTCTCTCCATAGATCATAAACAATTCATAGCAAAAACCGTACTCGCGAGTCCTGGAGGCAACTTGCCGATGTGTTCAACGCCGGTACACCGGACAGTTGAGGAGTTGCCGGCCGATACCGGCTCACGCACCGCCGACGGTTCCAATCGATGTTGTGCCCTGTTCAGCCTTTGGACCAAGCACCTCCCGCATTACGGTTGCGAGGTCTCGCAGGGCCTGCCCGCCATCGCCCGAATAGCTCGAGCCGTGCATCACAGCGAGTGTCTTCGGGTTATATTCCGCCAGGTTATGCAGCACGATACGCGTGTGGTGCGTATATGGCACATAGTTCGCGAATGGGCCCGCTTCCGTCTGCACCAATGCGTCCTTACACCGTTCGATGATGCTGCTGGAGGTTGTTGGTTCGAGTTGGCCCCACTGGTGGAAGAGATCGGAGCAGAACAGCGTCTTTTCTGATTCCTCGAACAGAACACCAGCGTCCCAACCGTGCGGCACATGCGGCGTGGGAATGAACCGGAACCTGTATCTCCCGGTCGAGAACACGTCGTCGCGGGTCAGCATGCGCGCAGGCCGCACCGCAAAATCATTCACGCTCACCATTGCTCCCACCAAGCCGCAAACAGGTTCCGCCGCGGGTGCAATCTGGAGCCACTCGTTCAGGCCGCCACACTCATCCGATTCAAAATGGCTGAACCCGATATGCCTGATTCTCGATGGGTCCATCAACCGTGAGACCTCTTGCCGCAGGAGAGGAAACATCCCCCGCAAACCTGCGTGGAACAGCAGCGGCTCCTCGTCCCTGACCAGAAAATGGCTGAACTCCAGATTGATTTCAGGAACAAAGACCGAAATCCGGTAAATGTCTGGCGCGATCTCTGTGGTGCGAACCATTCTTCCTCCTCAGCGTGCCCCGACCAGTATAAGCAAGAGCCAGTTCCTCCGGTGTCCGTAGTTCCGTAAAGCCGCAAACGGGATCGCATGGTCCAATTGCGTTTGCTTTAGCCACCGTGGGTTCCGAGCCGTAGGGCGGATTTCGTTGCGGATTCTCATGACGAGCGGGGAGAGTAGCTTTGCGTTCCTTCGTGAGAAGCGAAGGGCGGTCAACTGTCCGATATGACGGCACGTCGATGTCAGAGGATTCCTGGTAAACACGAGCCGACTTACCAGGGTTGCTCTTCCGCGTTGACGGTTCTGCCTCAGCTAACACGAGCTTCCGGCTCCCAGGAAGGAGCCTCAATGCGCTGCGAATCTCCTCGTCCTATTGACTTTGTCTTCGCGCAATGCTCGGATGGCGCTAGACTTAGCTTCTCCATCTTCTGGAGATCTCTCGGGATTCGGACTCTATCTCACACCTGTTCGGAGCCGCCCATGGGCAACTCGAGACAACCGCGGGTCGCCCGCTTCGAAGATTTCGAAGTCAACCTGGAAACCGGTGACGTGTGGAAGGCGGGCAGGCGTCCGAAGGTGCAGGATCAGCCGTCCAAGGTTCTGGCGGCGTTGCTGGGACGGCCCGGCCAGATCGTTTCCCGGGAGGAACTGCGTCAACTCATCTGGCCGGAGGCCAGCTTCGGAGATTTTGACCACGCCATCAGCAGCCTCCACAGGAGCAGGAGGTCTTGAATGTCTTACCGTTCACGGCATCGCCGGGAGAGAAGACGTCTCCTGCTTTCTCCCCCGACGGCTCCAGAATCGCTTTCGCCTGGAAAGGTGATTCTGTGCCTGGGGCGAAGGGCTACGACCTGTATGTGAAGGCCATCGGGAGCGAAACTCTTCTTCGCCTAACGCAGCATCCCTCAGAATGGATTAGTCCGGCATGGTCGCCCGACGGCACGCAGATTGCCTTTCACCGCATAGACGGAGCTGGCACCGGCATCTATGTTGTCCCTGCGCTTGGCGGGCCTGAAAGAAAATTGCGCTCCACCCGGATGTCCTGGAACTGGTTCTCTTTGATCAGTTGGTCGCCCGACGGCAAGTGGATCGCACTCGCCGATTTCTTGCCAGAAAGGGAGCATGCAGGGATCTATCTTCTCTCCACGGAAACATTGGAAAGCAGGCCGATCCCGAGTAGTCCCGAGTGCATTGACAACGGCCAACCAGCGTTCTCTCACAGCGGCGAGGATCTCGCTTACTGGTGTGAACGAAGCGTGAACGAAGCAGTCCTGTATTCCTTACCACTTCAGGGTGGTCCGGCGAAAATGATTTCGCTATTTCGGGATTTTCCGAGTGGTTTAACGTGGTCGGCTGACGACAAGGAGCTCATTTATTCGCTGGGACTTGGGATGCCAGGCGACCTCGGCGAAGTTACCGTCGCAAACGGTTCCGTCAAACCCCTTGCCTTCGTAGGGGATGCAGAGCTGCCCACAATTTCGTCCCATAAGCTTGCTTTCAGTTCTTCATTCAATGGCATTAATATCTGGCGCAAAGACCTGCTTCACCCTGAAGCTCCGGCTGTCGCACTCATCCCCTCCACGCGGCCACAGGAAAACGCCCAATACTCTCCCAACGGAAAGCGCATTACGTTTGAGTCGGAACGTTCGGGCGCGCTGGGGGTTTGGGCCAGCAGTGAAGATGGGAGCAACCTGGTACAGATATCAAGCCCCCATGTCAGAAGTGGCAGTCCGCAATGGTCGCCGGACGGAAGCAAGATAGCGTTTGACGCGCACCCTCTGGATCGGTGGGAAATAGATGTGGCTGACGTATCTGCACGCATCCCTCGAAAGCTGGTTACAAATATCTCCAACGTCTATCGGCCCCACTGGTCCCGCGACGGAAAGTGGATTTATTTCAGATCCGACGAAGTTGGGAGGACGGGACTCTATCGTTGCCCGGCGTCCGGCGGAGATGCCATTGCAATGTCCAAAGATATCGACGGAGTCAGTCCCCAGGAGTCCTCCAATGGCGATGCAGTCTATTTCGCAAGCCACTTCACCGAAGTGGTGCTGAAGAAGGTGACTTTGCGCGGACCGCCCGGTATAGAGTCAGAAGTGGATGGAATGCCCCGAATCAGTGAGTCCAATCTTTGGACCCTCACTCGGGCAGGCATCTATTTCGTTCCCGCCGATTCGCCCAAGTCTGTTCGCTATTTTGATTTTGCCACTAGGCAGATACGCCCAATTTTCGAAGTGGACAAGGACTTCGGGACCGGCCTGTCGGTCTCCCCGGATGGCCGCTGGATCATCTATTCACAAGTTGCCGATGTGAAAAGCGACATCATGCTCGTAGAACACTTTCACTAATTCTGCCGTGGAGAGACGTCGACTCGAAAATAATGCTGGTCCCTTCAAACCGACGTCCTGCAAAAGGGGGTATAGGTAAATTCCTCAGCGGCGAGCTGGTTGGCGAAGAATCGCCAATTGACTCGGCAACGACCAGCTTGCTCCACATGGTCCCGTAGTCGGCCTTTCGGGCAGGTGCTTTTCTGACCGCTGACGCTCGAGTTCCCAAGAAACGGGATAGGTAACTTCGATTCTCGAACGCGCTTTTCCAAAGCAGGCCATGGAAATGACAGAGTATGGAAAGCCAAGAACCCGGCTTTCCACCCTTCGCACACTCTTTGGAAATTCCATTGGGATTTCCACATTCCCACGACCTCAACTACTGGGAAATCTAAAAGCACTGAGAAAGCACAGTTCTCGAGTGAAAGGTAAGGCCTCTATCACCGCAAGGGACTTGTAACGGACGTGTCCGGTCCAAAGTGTAACGGATGTTGGGGTGCACTCAGGGGGGTGAGGAAACGGCGCGGAGGCTGAAGCTCGCGATAGTGGCGGGATTGGAGTTCGGACGCACCTGCAGGGCGCCGAGGACCTCGGTCGCCGAGGGGCTCTGGTCGTGAAGCCTGAAGACCAGCACGCCGGGCTGGACCTCTTTGGCAGAGAGCAGGGTGAAGCCGCCGGTCTGCCGGCGGAGTTCCATCTGTGCGGCGGTCGCGGAGGCGAGAGCAACATTGGGCAGAGCAGTCGCAAGCGCAGGGTAGGATGCCTGGTTAAAGGCGGCAAGCCAGTTGTAGAGGAGGTGGCCGGCGGGAGTGTTGGGGATGAAACCCACCTGGTCGCCCGAGCGAGGGAGGCGAACGAGGATGGTGGGGTGCACGGTGCTGACATGGGCTGCGCTGCGGGCGGGCACAGGAGCGTCTGAGGGATCGCCGAGGACCACGGTGTCGATCTGGTTGGGATCGTCATCGTCTTTCTGGTCGGCAGCTGGGGTGCCCCCAACTGTGGCGCTAACGGAACGATCACCGCCGGAACCGCTGCCGGAGGTGAAATGTGCATGTCCGGTTTGCCTCAGGGCATAGAGGACCGAGGAGAGTGCACCGACAGCGATAACAATAGCGAGCAGAATGGCTGCGGGGCGAAGCGGCTGGCGGCCAGTGATATAGAAGCTTGGAGCGTTAAGCAGGATGGGGAGATCGTTGGGCAGGCGCTGCTGCGTGAGTGGGTGGCACTCGGGCTTTCCCGGCGCGGGCCGGGTTGGAGGAGCTCCGGCGAGGTTGGTCACACTGATAGTGTAGACGCGCTGCTAAAGGCTGGCGTGAGCCGATCACGGATCGGTAACGAAAGCGTCACCACGTCTCGCATACATTCTCAACGCCGGCGTCACGCCATCCGCTGAACCCATTGGCTTCGCCAGGACGGCGCCTCGAAGGGGTCCGCGAAATACTGTGTCTCGTGCACCACCTTGCCGTCGCGGAACTCCATAATGCTCACTGTGTATGCGGGTCGCCCCTGGTAGATGATGGTGTATTCCGTGATCCAGAGATCGCCTTTCCCAAGAATTCGCTTGACGTCAAACCCCGACGGCTTACCGGGATGATGACTCCGCAAGGCCTGCAAATTCTTTCGCCCCAGGATTCGTTCGCCTGATTGCGGATAATCGCAGATCGCATCGTCATCGTAAATATCGTGTTCAGCGTTTACATCGCCGGCTGCCGACGCCTGCCAATGCGCGTTTAGGGTGTCACGTATTTGCTCTTCTTGCATAAAGCGCTCCGGGTGTTGTTGGCTTTCATGCTGTTCTAACTCGTGGAATGAAACCTGGGCTGCCGCTATTCACTACGTCATTGAGCCTCTGTCTGGTCTGGATACGATTGATCTCGTCAAATGCCTCTTCTGGAAGAGCGGAGAGGTTGAAATTCTCCCTCGCCCGGTCCGCAGTCCTGGGAGTGGTCAGCAAAGCCGTGCCGCGTTGCACCGCCCAGGCCAGCAGCACCTGTGCCGGCGTCTTTCCAACCCGCGCAGCGATTGCCGTAATCACCGGATCTTCCAGCGGCCCCGGCCTCATTCCATGACCTAAAGGCGCGAAAGCCAAAAGCACAATACCTTTCTCCCGGCAAAATTCCAGAAGCTCCGTTTCCGGCAGATGCGGATGTGCTTCGACTTGGACCACCGCGGGCTTGATTCTTGCCGATTCGTAGATGGGCAAAAGCCCGTTCAAAGAGATGTCTGACAGTCCAATGGCCCGGCATCTGCCACGGTCCACTACACTCTCCATCGCCCTCCAGGTGTCGAGCAAAGTCACGTCGCCGTCGTAAAGGACATTGCCGTCTTGATCCCGAGGATCCTGCTCCTCCCCCGGTTGAAACGCAAATGGAGTGTGAATGAGGTAGAGATCCAGATAGTTGAGCCTGAGTCTGTCAAGACTCGCCTCGAAAGCTGGTTCCACGCGCTCGGGCCGATGATTGGTATTCCACAATTTTGTTGTGACGAAGATATCCTGGCGCGCAATCCCTTGAGCGGCGAGTCCCGCTTGCAAGGCCTCGCCCACCCCACGCTCATTGCGGTATCGTTCCGCACAGTCGAAGTGTCGAAAACCGGCTTCCAGAGCGCCTCTGGTAGCACTTATCGTCGCGGCTGCATCGGGGATCAGGGTGCCAAATCCCAGCACGGGTATTTGGCCGGCTCCGTGGTTGAGCGGCATTTTCGTCATCCGAAAATCGGAAGATTCGATCATGATGAACGCCTCAACGGCAACTGAGTTTATACCTCTAGGGGTAGATGTCCGCAGATTCACATCTGACTCATCAAGACGCGTAAATAGAAATTAAGCCAGAGACACAAGGCTAATTCTATGACGGCCTTGATGTGCGGCGGTAGTCTGGAAGGACCACTCTCGGACTGCTGTAGGATGGCCCATTGTACAGATGCCAGCTTTACCGAAAAATGGGAGATCAGACGAACCAGAACGATAGACTTGTGTTGCATGAAGAAAATTGGCTTCCTCTCATTCGGCCATTGGACCCCTTCGCCGCAGTCTGAGACGCGGTCGGCAGCTGACGCGCTCCTGCAGTCCATTGACCTCGCTGTAGAGGCCGAGCGCCTGGGAATGGACGGAGCCTACTTCCGTGTTCATCACTTCGCGCGGCAACTGGCATCCCCGTTTCCACTGCTAGCGGCGGTTGGCGCCAAGACACGAAAGATTGAAATTGGCACCGCGGTAATCGACATGCGATATGAAAACCCTCACTACATGGCGGAGGATGCCGGCGCTGCCGATCTCATCGCCGGCGGGCGCCTGCAGTTGGGTATCAGCCGCGGTTCGCCCGAGCAGGTGATCGATGGGTGGCGCTATTTTGGCCATCGCCCGATTGAGGGCGAGAACGATGCAGAGATGGGACGGCGGCACGCCGAAGAATTCCTCGAGCTGCTACGCGGTAAGGGCTTCGCGCGGCCCAATCCGCGTCCGATGTTTCCCAACCCGCCGGGGCTGCTGCGCCTGGAGCCGTATTCCGATGGACTGCGTGACCGTATCTGGTGGGGGGCCGCTTCCAATGCGACAGCTGCCTGGGCAGCCAAGCTCGGAATGAACCTGCAAACCTCAACCCTCAAATTCGACGAGACGGGTGAGCCGCTTCACATTCAACAAGCCGCACAGATTCGCGCCTTTCGTGCGGCCTGGAAGAAGGCCGGCCACGCTCGCACTCCGCGCATTTCCGTCAGCCGCAGTATCTTCGCATTGATCAACGACCAAGATCGTGCCTATTTCGGACGAGGAGGTCAGGAAGAGGATAAGATCGGCTTCCTTGACGAAACCACACGGGCGGTCTTCGGCCGCAGCTACGCTGCGGAACCGGACGTCCTGATCGAACAGCTTAAACAAGACGAGGCGATTGCGGAGTCGGACACGCTGTTGTTAACCGTCCCAAACCAACTAGGCGTTGCCTACAATGCACATGTCATGGAGGCAATTCTGACTACCGTCGCCCCGGCTCTCAATTGGCGCTAAAGCTCCGAAGAGGGCTACAAGCCAAATATCCAGTCAGGCAAAATTGCGTTGCAACGTGCGACGAAGCTTTTGGCGAAAGCGCAATTGGCCACCGCGCGCTGGATGGTCGATCATCTCTTCGTTAATTACATTGAATCCTAGATTCATTAGAGATTGTGCGCAGGCGGAATAGGTCACCCCGCCGATGAGCACAACGGGAGTGCTTTTGTCGACTGCGAACTCCTTCAATCGAACAATCAGGCGGGGCACAGAGGCCCGCAACAGCGCAAGTTTCTGGGAAGAGGATGCCCGGTCCGGCATCGGATCCTCGCTGGCGTCAATGAGAAAGTATCCTTCGCGCATGAAACGCGCGAGGAGCTCGGACTTGTTGCTACGTATTTCTTCAGCAGAACTCCCAGGCGAGAAGCCATTCTCTGTGAACCCCACCGCGGAACCATAGAGGGTCTTCATCATCTCAAGGAATAGAGTGTCCCCATCCCTTAAACCCTCGAAGTAGAAAAGGCGGTTGAAGCGAAACGCCGGTGGAGCCTCCGCGATGAAGAGTACCCGGATAGTTGCGGGTTTGTACCGAATAGTCGCTGTAGCGAATGCAGCTCTTGAGGCATCCCTCCCATCCCCTCTGACTACCCGGTCAATATCGATCGTTTTCATACCCCTTCCAGAAATCGCAATGGAAGATCCGCCGCCTTCTTAATTCCAATCCTTGGCGTCACGACGACCCGCGATACGCGGTAGCCGTCGTCTACCACCTCTAATGTCGAGCCCTTCCGGGTGACGTCCACTCCGTTGTGAAGCTCACGGGTGATTCCCAACGCCAGGCACAATTTACCTGGGCCCCCGCTGATTCGAGAGGCGCTCGACGCTTCGGGTACACCTCTCAGCCTGGCCATCGTCTTCACCCCTTCTAGAGGCTCGATGGCACGAAAGAGCACGCCACCGGGCTCGCCCGCCGGCAAACAGGAAACATTCAGGCAGTAGTACATGCCGTACACCAGGTAGACATAGGCGACCCCGGGAGGTCCGAACAGGACCCTATTCCGCTCGGTCTGGCCGATGAAGGTGTGGGAGGCGGCATCCTCCAGACCCAGGTAAGCCTCAACCTCAACGATTCGGCCACTGAGCCATTCGCCCTTGTAATTGTGCCTCAGTACTTTTCCTATTAGCTGACGAGCGACCACCTCCGGAGAGCGGTCATAGAAAGCTCTTCCCATCCGCTTGCGATTGGCACCCACCTTAGCGGTCATCTCAGGTCCTGTGCGATCAGCTCTTTTCCTTCGATCCCACCGGGGGCGTCTTCGCTCCCTTGTTCCACCCGTGAAATGGCGATGGGTCGCCCGCGTTCCACGCTTCGCGGAGCCCCGGAGCGCTCAGATCCCAGTCAGGCCGAATCTCGCTTGTGACAGCGCGGAGGTCCTGCCAGAGGTCGGCGATTGAGGGGCGGCCCCAGAACCAGTAGCCGTTGTAGATGCGGTGAATGACCAGGCCTGGCTTGAGGATCAGCGTGTGTGGAATCATCGGATTGTTCTCAGGATCGGTGTACTCCTGGATGTCGAGGTCCTTCTGCACCGTTCGTTCAGGATCGGAGAGAAACGGCCACTGGGCGCCGACGGACGCCCGGAACTCCTGGAGTGTGTGATGGACGTCGGTGGAGATGGTAGCGATCTGAGTGTAGCCCACGGCGATCTTTGGATAGAATGCGGCCAGTTCCAGATGTTGCTGGTGCTCCTTCGGACAGTAATGACCGCGCGCGAGCGTGAGGATCAGGGGGTCATCACCCTGTATTTCGCTGAGCTTGCGCAGAGTGCTCGTGTGGTCAGGCAGCTGATAGTCGGGGAAAGTCTTCCCCGGAACGATGTCAGAACGCATTTGTGCACTCCTTCAATGAAGATGGCAAGTGAGTCTGCCATGAGAACTATGGGACTAAAGATCTAGTTCGATTGGTGTTTCCGGTGTCGAGCAACAAATCAAAGCGCTGCCCAGTGCCGGTTGATCAAGTGGTTCTGGCGCGTACCGGACCTGACCGTCCAGAATGCCACACTCGCAGGTGTGACACACGCCTGTCCTGCAAGACCACCTCACAGGGACGTCGCATGCCTCAGCTAATTCGAGTATGCTCTTGAATCGCATGTCCCATGGGACTGCTAAACCGCTTCGCGTAAACGATACGATAGGTCCGGTTCCAAGAGGAACCGGAGAATGCGGGGGCTTTACTCCTGCCTTCGTTACACCTGGCTGAATACTCTCCGCGGGTCCGAACACTTCCTTGTGTATCACATCTTGTGGCACTCCCAACAAAATGAGATCGCGGTTCATATCCCTCAGGAAGGCGGGGGGTCCACACAGGTAAAAGTCAGCCGCAACGGGAAGGGCCAGTTTCTCTAACGTCGCGGCGTCCCAGCGCCCTCGAACGTCGAAGTCGTTGCCTGGCTGGTCAGCCGGACCTGGTTCGCTGTACGCGATTGCCGAATGACTACCGGGAATAGCGGCCAGCAGTTGCCGGGCTTCTTGAGCCAAGACGTGCTCCGCCGCATTGCGCGCAGCATGGATCCACCACACCTCCCGAGGAGATTTTGCGCTCCCGGACGCAAGAGCGTGAAGCATTGAAAGAACCGGGGTGACGCCAATTCCGGCGCTCAAGAGAACAACTGGCCGCCCACCACCCCGCAAAATGAATTCGCCGCGCGGCGCGCTGATCTCCAACTTGTCGTCGGCCTGCGTCGCATCGACAAGATGTTGGCTGCCTGGACCTGTCCCGCGCTTCACGCTGATACGATAGGTGCCCGCATCAGGAGCCCCCGAAATGGAATAATTGCGCATGACCGGTGCTGAATTCTTATTGGGCATACAGCGCAGCACCAGGTATTGACCAGAAAGTGCAGGCGGTAGGGGCGATCCTCCCACGTCTGCCAAAACAACGGACGCGACCTCGTGGGTTTCCCGCTGCACTTCCACTACTTTCACCCAGCGGAAACCCTTCCATGCGGGGAGAGACGGGATGGATGCTGTGAGCCCCGGGTTGCCATTGTGGATTCCGTCCTTGTCCGCTTGGAGAAACCCATTGAATGAGCCCTTCCATCCCGGACTCAGGGCGGGGATGCGGGCGGCGATCGCTATCCGGTTGAGATCATGGTTTGCCGTATAGAGCAGGGAATCAGTTTCAGCGACCGAGATCCTCTCCGGTCCATCCGCGATCTTCTGAATTTCGTCTCCCGCACCGACCTCGCCTTCGGTGATAACACGGCAATAGAACCCTGGCCTGCGATGGGAAACAAGCAGGGCGGGCATCTGAGGATTGTCCATGCGAATTCCCAGGCGATAGCAGGTGACGCGGGGTTGACTCACTTCAACGACCGCAGTGCCGATCCTGTATCGGTTCCCAATGCAAACCTCATCGTCGGCCAGACCTTCCACGGTGAAATTCTCACCAAACTGTCCGTACTCGAAGTCATTTCGGCCGAGTTCTCGTTCCCAATACCGATAGGCTTCGAGTTGATAGACCATAACGGCACGGTGTTCGCCGCCATGGCCCGCGAGATCGCCCTGGCCATCGCCGTCCAGATTAAGCCGTCGAGCAAACACACGCCCGGAGACAGGGCGTTTCCAGATCGCGGTACGCACGACTTTCCCTTGCCATGCAATGTCACGTGGCAAGCCAACATTGACCGACAGCAGTTTCGGCATTGGCTCCTCCAGTGCAAGCGGCGCCGGCTTCAGGAGCGCCGGCACAAAAACACGGCGACCAACCTCCGCAGAGCCGACGCCATTCAAACCTTAAAGAGTCGGGAACTGAGTTAATCCCCTAGCAGTAGATGTCCGCGATCCATATCTGATTCATCAAGCCAGATAAATCAGGCAGCGAAGTCTATTGAACGTTGGTGCCAATCTGTTTAAATCATAGATGTGCGCAGCGCGCTCTTTGCACGTGACAGTCGTGACTTGACCGCCGGGACAGTGATGCCAAGAGATTGCGCGATCTCCCGCACGGAGTGTTCTTTTGCCTGCTGGAGTTGGATTACCTCGCGATAGACCGGGGGCAGCTGGTGCATGGCTTTCCGCAACAAGTGATGTCTCTCTCCTCGGACGTAGTGGATCTCAGGGTCGTCCATAGGGGACCGCGGCTCCCAGGTCGCGAAGTTTCCCATGCGACCGTCGCCACCGTCGATCGGAATCTCGCAGCAATTGCGCTTCTTGCGCAAGATCATGAGCGCCGAGTTGATTGCAATCCGCGTAAGCCAGGTGGAGAAACTGGATCTCCCCTCGAAATTCTTCATATGAGTGAACGCGTTCAGGAAGGCGTCCTGGAGTGCATCCTCCGCATCCTGCCGATTCCGGGTAAGTCGATAAGTGGCTTGAAAGACCCTGTTCGCGTGGCGTCTAGTGAGTTCGACAAACGCGTCCGTGTCTCCAGATCTGGCTCTGGACGCCAGCATCGCGTCGCTCATCTCCATCGGGCTGTATTCAATATCAAGACTATTTACCTCTGGCATCGGTAGACTCATAATGACCTCTTCTGTGATCCTTCTCTTCGGATGATCTGGGGCATTCGGTGGGAAGATCCGTTAACCAGGTGATTCATTCGCTGACTCCAGCGACATTCTGAGCCGTTGGTTCTCGATGAGAAGCTCACGTACGCATTGTTGCAATCTTCGATTCTGTTCTTGCAAGCCTTCCCCAGGTGACAAACACGGGCCTTCGTGCACCGGGCTCGCAAAGGATGAACTCGTCAAGTGCTGCTCCGGGGAGATGGTGCCGCGACGGGCCTGCTGGAAGGGTTCTTGACGCGGTTGTGGGATCATAGAGATGCTCCATTTAAAAATGGTTGACTACGTGTCCCAAATGAGTCGAGATAAGTTCCACCAGTGCCATTACGCCATAAGCATGGAGGCAAATCTATGAGACGATGGTATTGGCGATACCTTGGTATCACCGGTGTTCGATGACGTTACGTTAATCAGCACGGCAAACGAGTGAACCTGCGCACACGAAAACGGAATCGCCCACTCAAGACCTCGATCTTCATAGGCACATCGAACTCTATGAGGCCTCTCTCCAAAAGTAAGATCGGGCTCACAAGACACACCGCGGATGTGGTCCGGCACGATCCACGTTGTCAGCCAGCCGCGGCGACCAGGCGGAAATCTTCCTGGTCTGACGTGATCGGGTTATGCCAGCCTCCGGCGGGCGAAACTTTCTGCTCGACCTCACTCGGGCCCCAGGCGCCTTTCTCGTACTCGAAGACGGGAGTCGCTGCTTTGAGTACGGGATCGACGATTCGCCAGGCTTCTTCGACATAATCCTGCCGCGCAAACAGAGTGGCATCCCCCGCCATCGCGTCGCCCAAAACGCGCTCGTACGCTTCCATTTCGTCTGGACGGGGATGACGGCTCGCTACCATCTCGATGTCCTCGAATGCGAATGCGTCGCCGGGAGCCATGACACTCGTGCCTACGGCTATCGTCATCTCGGGACTGATCCGGAACCGCAGATGGTTCTGAGACTCCGCACCCTCTTTGATAACCGTTGGGGGCCTGCGAAACCGGGCGAGGACCTCCGTGCAGGTCACCGGTAAATTCTTTCCCGCGCGGATGTAGAACGGCACGTTTTTCCAACGCCAGGAATCAATCTCCAGTCGCAGTGCGGCAAAGGTTTCCATCTTCGAGTCGGGGCGGACGCCGGGTTCCTGGCGGTAACCGCGAAACTGCCCCCGGACGAGATTATCCGCCTCCAGCGGAGGAATCGCCTTCAGTACCTTCACCTTCTCATCCCGAATGGTTTCACTGTCAGTGCGGACCGGAGGCTCCATCGTGAGATTGCAGAGAATTTGGAAGAGATGGTTTTGAATTACGTCGCGGATGGTACCGGTTTGATCGTAGAAAGCGCCGCGTCCCTCCACACCGAAATCTTCTGCCATGGTGATCTGCACGCTTTCGATGTAGTTGCGATTCCAGAACGGCTCCATGAACGCATTGACGAACCGGAAAATTACGACGTTGTTCACAGGACGCTTGCCCAAATAGTGGTCAATGCGAAAGATGCCGGATTCGGGGAAGGCTGAATGAAGAATCCGGTTGAGTTCCTGCGCTGAGGCAAGGTCGTTCCCGAAGGGCTTCTCGACAATGACACGAGCTCCTCGGGCGGAACCCGATTTTGCTAGTTGCTCCACCACGGTTCCGAATAGAAGGGGAGGTATGGCCAGGTAATGCGCCGGCCGTTCGGCTCCGTTGAGTTCCTTTCGGATTGCCTGAAAAGTGGCAGCATCTGCGTAGTCACCGTCTACATAACGTAACAAGCCGATCAACTTATTGAGCGCTGCAGTGTCAACGCCGCCGTGTTTCTCCAGGCTGTCGTGTGCCCGTGCGCGGAGCTGTTCGAGGTTCCAACCGGCTTTCGCTACACCGATCACCGGCACGTTCAGGTGGCCGCGTTTGATCATCGCCTGCAGCGCGGGAAAGATCTTCTTGTAGGCCAGATCGCCTGTGGCGCCAAAAAAGACTAAAGCGTCGGAGTGGGAATCGCTCATTGCAAATCTCCTTTTCCCGGACGGCTTATTTGCCGGCCGCTTTTTCCATCTGTTGATTGGACGAATGTATCGACGACACTTTCGTCCCGGATGAGGGCAATTGGGATCTGGGCGGAATCATGGGTGTCCATCCGGAGATTGAAGTCTTGTCGCCGGCGGTTGATTCCTCAGCAGATTTCCGGTGGCGAATTCAAGATTGACTGCCTCGAGAAATAATTCCGATCGTGCGGAGACACTGGATAGTCGAGCTCTGGCCAGTTGATCTTCCGCGGTCACAACATCGACCAGATTCTTGACTCCATATTTGTATGCATCGAGCGATGCCGAGTAAGACGCATTCGCGGATTCGAGAAGCGCCACAGCAGCGTCGTGCTTTCGCAAGGCCGTCCGGAATGCTATGTAAGCGGTCCAGACCTCGCGCGTCGTCTCGTCATCTCTGGTTGTAAGTTCGTCCTCTGCCTCGCGGCGCTTCGATTCGGCGATCAACAGTTCGTTCTTACGCACACCTCCGTCGAAGATGCGCCAATGGATGCCGAGTTCGGCGGACCAGGTGGGCTCGCTCGCGGAACCGAGTTGGCCGTAATCCGCCGAGGGCCACACAGAGGTCTGCGCAACCCATCCTGAGAGACCAATCTGCGGTTTGTACTCCGCCTTAGCTGCACGAATGCGAGCCTCTGCGGAGCGGATTCGCAGAGCTTGCGCCATCAGTTCGGGACGATTCACCATCGCGCGATCGATCAGCTTCTCGATGGACATTGTAAGGCTCTCCGGCAACGGCGCGCTCTTCTGGCTATCAATCACTATGTTGGGAGAGGGATCAGCTCCCACCGCTTCAGTCAGCGTCACGCGCGCAATCTTTTCGTCTCCATCCGCGGATTCCTCGTCGAACACGGCCTGTGACGTTTCCGCCCGGGCGTTGAGAACATCGGGAAGCGTTGCAAGTCCATTGTTCAGTCTGTTTTCAGCGGCATCCTGCGTGGTTTGTGCAGTTCGCAACGTGTCCTGAGCGGCCTGCAATCTTTCCTGTGCGGTTACCAGCTGGTAATACGCACTGGCGACGCGAAACGCCAGTGCTTGATTTACCTGAATCACGTCTGCACCCGCGGCGAGGTTCTCCTCTTTCGCGGCGTCCACGCTCGCTTGGCGTTTGCCAAAGTCAAAGATCAGGTATTGGAGCGTGACTTCGGGCCGGACGACGGGAACCTCAACCATGACGTAGCCGCGAGGAGCCAGTGGTTTAGGGAACGGATTTATCAATCTCTCGTCGCCGAAAACAGCTAAACCATCTAACTCGGGATAATAAGAGGCTTTTGCCAAACCGAGTTCGCGTGCCTTTTGTTTTGCGCGCTCCCAGATGGTGCGCGTGCTGGGATTGTGTTCCTCCGCAACCTCGATCAGCTCGGCCAGGGTGTAGGGGTGAACTGGATCGAGAATCGCCCTTCCCTCGCGAGGGGTTTCGCGAGCGGCGCAGTCGGCGACCGCTGCTGGAGAAGACACTTTCCCCGCACATTGCCCCAGAGTTCGTGCCGCGGAAAAGGCGAGAAGCAGCGACAAAAATAGGACATTGCATGATTGGTTATATTCGAGCAATCAAAACCTCTTCCGGTTCATTCCCAGCAAACGCGGCGGCAATCCCTACAGCGGTTTTACCGAACAACCTCCTCACCCGCGCTGACAAACGCCCTAACTCGCTGCATCTGCATCATGACCGTTTACCCCGAACTGGAAAACGATTCTTTCCCGTCCAGCAGCTATTAGGGCAGAACTGCGGAAACGAGTCTATTGGACGAACGTATTGGTCGATCCCAAAGTATCGGTGGACATTATCTTCACCGGCTGCACAGGCGCCTCTCTCCTCAGCTACCAGCCTCCGCACCTTTTCCCCGGCCGCAGTCGCAAAACGCGGGGGCGTCGACGTGACCATCCGATACGAAAGTATTGATCGATACCTTAGTCCAATAGACCCGGTCCTTGACCCTGTGTATTAATCGAAACGTATAAGGTCCACTGAAAATGAACATTGAATTGAGGGGGAGCGCTCAACGCCGAATCACCTTACTTCGCCCCCTCGCCGGTTTCTCTCTGGCGGCACTGGTGTTGGTTGGTTGCTCCCACGCGCCCGAATACAGTATCTTCGGCTCTTTTTTCCCCGTGTGGATCTTCTGCTCCGTCGGTGGTCTTGTACTGATGACGGGCGCACGCGCCCTGGTCGCTCGCAGCGCTATTGCCGAACACCTGGCTTCACCTGTGCTTTTCTATCTAAGCATGGCGACCTTCTTCGCGTGCATGTTGTGGCTGCTCTTCTACAGCTAGGTGAACGCAATGTCGACCCAAGTCGCTGGCCAACCCGAGCATGACGATCGCCTCGCAAGACTTCAATGGTACGGGCGCGTCTTCACCGTGGCGATGGTTCTGCTGGCGATGGTCGGCTTGATTGCTGTCTACGCCGTTACAACCTGGCACCCCCAGACAGATGACGCAGAAATCTTTGCCAACTACATCGGAATCGCCCCCGTTGTCGAGGGGCCCATACTGCACCTGAACGTCGCTGACAATCAGCGCGTTAAACAGGGCGACCTACTCTTCGAAATCGATGATCGACCGTATAAGTACGCCCTTGACCACGCAGTGTCGGACCAGGCCGCCCTCGAAGGCCAGGTCGTCGACGAAGAGCGGCGCATTGGGGCCGAAGTGCACGCTGTCACCGCCTCCGGAGCGGCAACCCGCAGCGCCAGCGCCAACGTCGAGCGGGCGCAAGCCTTGATCCGCGAGGCGGAGGCCGATGTCGCCCACTCTCAGGCTGCGTTGGACCGAGCCAAGGCTGAGTCGGCATACGCCGACAATAACCTGCACCGTGTCGAGCCTCTGCTCGTCAAGCAGTACGTCACCGTCGACCAGGTGGACCAGGCACGCACGACAGAGCGGGCCAGCGCGCAGTCCGTGCACGAAGCCGAGTCGCAATTGGCTCTTAATCGAGCCCACCTAAACACCATGATCGCGGCCCTGGCGGAGGCCAAGGCCGCGGCGGAGCAGAGCACGGCACAGTTCCACCAATCGCAGTCCAGCGTACTTACCCTCGATCCCCTCGTAGCCCAACGGCAGGGACGGGCCGCCGCAATCGCCAACGCCGAATACAACTACAACCACTGCCGCGTCTACGCTCCATTCGACGCTCGTGTGACGAGCCTCGTCATTTCCGAGGGTGCTTATGCTCACATAGGACAGGAGACTTTCACCCTTATCGATACGCGCGTCTGGTGGGTGATTGCGAATTTCCGCGAGACCCAGCTGAAGCATATCCGTCCGGGTATGACTGCGGACGTGTACCTTATGTCTGACTCGGGATTGCGATTGAGGGGTGTCGTCGAGAGCACCGGGTACGGTGTTATACCGGATCCTTCGCTCGTGGGCCGAATAACCCCCGGCCTGCCCGACCTACAACGCACTCTGAGCTGGGTACACCTGGCCAGCCGCTACCCCGTCCGCATCCGCATTGAGTCACCGCCTTCTGGGGGCATTCGTCTGGGGGAATCTGCAGTTGTAGTTATCCGCGGATACAAACGGAAGCCTTGATATGGCGACCCGAGCCACTCAGTTCCCCCACCGGCCCGCCCGCCTAACTGTCTCTTGGCCTTGGTTTCGCGAATTCATACGGTGGGAAGTTGCTCCGTATCCAGGACGCGTGAACACGGTCATCCGCATGACGATCGCGGCTACTCTGGTCATGATCATCGTCGTGACCTTCCGCATTCCTAACGCGGCCTTGGCTGGTGTATTTTCAATTCTCCTGGCTCGCGAAAACCTCGCCGCTACCTGGCGCGGGGGGCAATTGATCGTCCTCGGATTCCTACTAGCGAGCCTCTACACCCTGCTCGGTATGATGCTGTTCCGCGGCTACCCCATTACTCATTTCTTCTGGGTAATCGGGACCCTGTATCTCGTCTTTTTCGTTATGCGCACGACGACTAACTACGCAGCCGCAGCGGCTTTCGCCATTCCGATCGGCGTTGCCCTGCCGGTATGGGACCGCTCCTTGCCCAGCCAGATCCAGGTGGAGGGTACTCTCTGGCCTATCGTGATAATCGCTGTAGGTACTGGCGCCACGGTGGCAACCGAAGCGCTATACCGCATCTTCGATCGCTCCGATCCGCTCCTCACCTTCGGCGACGATCTGTTGCTCGCGGTGCAGCAGGTAGCGGAAAGCCTTGCCAGTCTGCATACCCCACCGAAGCCGGTCCTCGACAGAGTGCTTCAATACAATATGATCGGCACTGGCCGGCTCAGAACGACGTTGCAGCGTCAGGGTCTGGACCCGACCCGCCGGGCGCAGCGCAGTGCCCTGATTTCGCTGGCCGGCCGGCTCATCGGTCTTGCAGCGGATCTCGTGCGCACTCTCCCCCAGCCCGGCGCCGACGACGCGATCCGCCTCCGTGCACTTGCTGAGAGGCTTGGAACCATCCGAAGGGAACTCTGCGAGTCAGGGGTTATTTCCCCATCTCCTCCCATGCTCGAGGGGCAGCCCTCCTCTAGTTTCCCCGTGCTTCAGGAGATGGAACGGACCGTCGCACTCATGACCGAAGTCTTTCAACGCGATGAGATCGTCGGTGGTTCCCAGAACGCGCCAGCACGGGACTGGTGGCGCGCTCTGCTTGTGCCTGATGCATTCGAGAACCCGGAATATCTACGATTCGCCTTTGCCGGATGCCTGGCTGCTAGCATTTGTTACATACTCTACAACGCGCTCGACTGGCCTGGCATCTTCCCGGCCGTCCTTACCTGCATCGTTACTGCGCTGAGCACCATTGGCACTACGGTCCAGGCGCAATTTCTCCGCCTTGCCGGATTTGTCGCCGGAGGAGTAATCCTGGGGATTTCGGCGCAGATTCTCATCCTACCCGCTATCGACAGCATCTTCGGCTTTGCTCTCTTCTTTGCCGTGGGCACCGCGATTGCCGCGTGGTTCGCCACCTCCAGTCCGCGGCTTTCCTATTTTGGCGTGCAGATGGCGCTCGCCTTTTATTTCGTCAATCTGCAGGATTACAAGTTCCAGACAGACCTCACGATCGCGCGCGATAAGGCAATTGGCGTGTTATTGGGTATTCTCGCCATGGGTTTTATCTTCAACCGCTTCGGGACCAAGAGCGATACGGAGCAGCTGCAGAAACTGCTGGTGCGGAACGTACGGATGCTGGCACAGCTCGGAGTCTGTCCGGTGGTACGCGACAGAGCCGCTGGCCTTTCACAGCTCAGCCGTCTCCGCACTCAGATCAATGACACCTTCGCCAGTCTGGAATCGCAGACAGATGCCGCGCGGTTTGAGTTTGACTTTCGCCATCGGCGCGAGCAAGACGTTGCCGAGTGCGATCGGATTCAGAGCGCTCAGCCGGCGTTGCGCTCGATCTTCCTGCTGGAACTCAGTCTTCTCTCACATCGTGGGCGACGGGAGATCGGCTCCGAATTGACCCAGGACCAAAATCAGGCCCTGGACCGTTTTCTAAGCGAATATAGCGATGAACTCATGCACATCGCCGCATGGATCGCACACGAAGAGGGTCCACCTACGCGCATCAGCGATGATTCCATCCGGCCATTACAGCAAACCTTAGAGAAGCAAAGCTCACAGAACTCGCAGGCTATCACTGATATCTGTCAGAAGATGGTTTCCTCTCTCCTCATACTGCGGAATGAGTGCTAACACTTCTTATCAGTTTTGCGGCGGGTAAGCTTCTGTCTCGACGATCTCACAGACCTGCCTCTCTCTACCGGTAACAAATGACGGGTGCCCCATATCTGCCCGGCTTTGCGCACACGGGTTTTCCCGATAAGAGATCGGGCCAGCTCAGCCGTATCACTCGGCAAGCTGGCCCGTGATAGTCCTCGGACTTTGCTGTCTGCGGAGTCTCCAATCTTGGCCGCCTGGATTGATTCAGTCAGCAGCCTGGTGTGCAAGTTGCTGCACTTCTTGCAGTAGACCGGTCTCCACGTCGAAAATGAAGCCGCGCACGGGGATGTCTTTGGCAATCCAGGGATGCGATCTGACTTTCTTGATCTGCTCCCGGGTATTTTCCTCGGGGTCCTTAAAGGAGAAGAAGCGCATCGGAGCCGGCGAAGCATCTCCGGTTGAAGCGCTCAGCTTTGCGTTCAGCTCTTCATCTGTGAATGTCGTGAACCCGCAGCCGGTATGGTTGAGAAGCAGTATCTCTGTGGTTCCCAGTACACGGGTGGAAACAACAAGCTCACCGAGAACATCCTCTGTTACCGCGGGTCCGCCGGTCCGGATAACGTCGAGATCACTGTGCGGCAGACCCAGGATTCCAGGCAGATCTGAGAGGCGAGGATCCATACAGGTCACGACCGCAAGTTTGGGGGCGGGACGCTTTCCCAGCGCTGGATAGTAGGTCGTTGCATAGTTGCGGTTTGCTGCTAGCGCCTTATCGATAATACTCATCGTTACTCTCCTTGATGGTAGCTTTAGTCTGACGTGATCTCATTGGCACAATTGACCGATAAACGCATCTTCATTGCGGTATCGAGTCCTGCCACACTCAGTGCATATGGGCCATCACATCACGTGCGCGAAGAGAAACCTATTGGACTAAGGTATCGTCCGATACCTTGGTATGCCGGGGAGGGCAGTGCGGCTACCACCGGCCTGCGTGCGCACCGCCGTCCACGTGCAGCACCTCTCCCGTGACGTGGCGAGCTTCAGTGAGGTAAACGACAGCGTCGGCAATGTCCTTCGGCTCCGAAATCGTGCCCATCGGAGAGAGAGTCTTCATGAAGTCCCTTTGGTTGTCCTGAAGATGAGTGTCCACCACTCCAGGAGCTACCGCGTTAAAGCGGATGTTGCTTTTCGCATATTCGCTTGCCAGGCTCAGGATTACCGCATCCAATCCTCCCTTGGTGATCGTGGGGATGGAGGCTGGAAGAACCGCGATGGGGTTGGCGGTTAGCGCTGCCGTGATGCAGGTCACGCTGCCGCCGGTGCCCTGCGCAAGCATCTGCTTCACCGCACGTTGCGTGATGAAGAGGAATCCTTCGAGGTTTGTGGAGACAAAGGCGTGAAACTCATCGGCGGTGTAATCCGTGAATGCTTTGCTCGAAAAGATGCCGGCATTGCTGACGACGTGGTCGATCGAGCCGAACTTCTCGATTGCTGTCTGCGCGATCTTCTCCGCTGTCGTTGCAAGTCTGATGTCTCCTTCGACCAGCGCAAGGTTCGGTGATGGAGTGAAGCTTCCGCTCGAAAAGCTACGCGCGTTTCCCACAACGTTATAACCGCGATCCAGAAACGCTCGGGCAACACCTGCTCCGATGCCTTGTGAGGCTCCGGTTACGATGATTGTCTTTTTGCTTGGCATGCCAATCTCCAGTTGTCATTCGACAGTGTCTGTAGCACCGCGGGGCGGTTAAACTTGATTCGGGATGTTTCGGGGCAAAACCGCGGCAGGTTACGCCTCGGCGAGTGGCGGCATCAGATAAGTGATCGGCTTGGAGTGGAGCTGCCGCAGCACCCGCGCAACCGGCTCAGTTTCGAACTCGATGTTCAGACTAAGCCACAGACCCGAGACTATTCTATTGTACGAAAGTATCGGTCGATACTTTCGTACAAGTAGGTTCTCAGCGGAGTTGGTAGCATAATTGTTGGCAGAGGTAGTATGCATCAGGAAAAATCGGCCGCGAGGCAAAGGTGAACAGGAGGAGCGATGAAGGCGACAAAGGAACTCCATGATCTCGGGCAAAGCTTGTGGCTCGACAACATTACGCGTGACTTGCTGGACAACGGAACACTCAAGCGCTATATCGATGAGCTTTCCGTCACCGGACTGACCTCAAACCCAACCATCTTTGAACATGCCATTTCAAACAGCAAATCTTATGACGCCGAGATCGGCCGTCTTCTGTCGACCGGACTTTCGGGCGAGGAGTTGTTCTTTGAACTGGCCGTGCAGGATCTGACTCGGGCCGCCGACCTCTTTGCATCAGTTCACCAGCGAACGGCAGGCAATGATGGTTTCGTTTCCCTCGAGGTGTCGCCGCTTTTAGCCTATGACACCAAGGGATCGGTAGCTGCAGCAACTAAATTGCACAAGAAAGCGAATCGTTCCAACCTCTTCATCAAGATTCCTGGAACCAAGGAAGGGAATCCAGCGATTGAGGAAGCGATCGCCGCCGGGGTTGCCGTCAACGTCACGCTTCTCTTCTCTCGTGAGCACTATCTGGCCTCGGCAGACGCCTACATGCGTGGCCTCGAACGGCGTGTTGCAGCGGGCCTCAGCCCGGATGTTCGATCCGTAGCCTCAGTATTCTTGAGTCGCTGGGACGGCGCAACGATGGACAAAGTACCCAGCCAACTACGCGACAAGCTCGGCATTGCCATCGGACAGCGGATATACAAAGCCTACCGCGATGTCCTTGCCTCCGACCGCTGGCAGCGTTTGGCCAACTTTGGCGCTCGGCCCCAGAGACTCCTGTTTGCCAGTACCGGCACCAAGGACCCAAAAGCCTCCGACGTCCTTTACATTTCCGCTCTGGCAGCGCCCAACACGGTCAACACCATGCCTGAGAAAACTCTTCTGGCCTTCGGTGATCACGGCAAGCTGGCCGGGACTCTCCCCCGAGACGGAGGAGACTGCGAGAGCGTTCTAGGCAATTTTCAAAAGGCCGGAATTGATTTAGAACAACTGGCGGCAGACCTGCAATCGCAGGGCGCCAAGTCCTTCGATGAATCGTGGCAACACCTACTCGGTGCAATCGAGTCTAAGGGCAAGGAGCTGCAGCCGGTTTCTTGATCAACGCGGCTCTTAGCATTTCGAGGAAGTCAGCCGAAACTGCCCTGGGAAGGCTCCTCCCTCGTGGCAGTCTATGGAGATGAGGCCGCGAGTCCTTTGAAAGCTAGACGGCAATCTGAACCGAACCGGGTGTGAGGAGGGCGAGCTCGGAACGAAGCCGCGCGGCCATTCTTACCAGGTCCGCGAAAGACTCAGCTTTCATCTTTCGCATCACCTGGCCCCGGTGTGCCTTTACCGTTATCTCGCTGATGGCTAGTTCCGACCCCACCTCTTTATTCAAAAGCCCTGACGCGACCAAGGCCATGACCTGCCGTTCACGGAGGCTAAGTGACGCATAGCGATGGCGGAGCGACCGCATTCCTGCCTCGCGGTTAAGGGCAATGGAGCTACGTCTGAACCCTTCCCGGATGGCACTTAAGAGAACCTCATCGCTGAATGGGTTCATCAGGAATTCAATAGCTCCCGCCTTCATGGCTTGAACCGATGTGGGCACATCGCCGTGGCCGGTGACAAATATAACCGGCGTGGCAGGGCGTTCGACGACGACCCTTCTTTGTAGATCAAGTCCATTGAGGTCCCGGAGAGAGACGTCAAGCACCAGGCAGTTTGGAACCAGTGGCCGGGGCCGGGCAAGGAATTCTCGGGCGAATGCGAATGTCTCTGACTGCCAGTCTTCGCAGCGAATCAACGATTCCAGGGATTCACGCACAGAGGTGTCGTTGTGGACAACGAACACGATCGGCTGTGCGGAAAGCGGTTCAAGTATGTACTCCGAAAGGTTCACGACGATTGCCCTCCACCCTGCGTATGTCGTACTTGGAAAAGCAATCAGGAGAAGTAACGTCACCCAGCGACGAAACTAATCTCCTGAGGCCAGATTTTGCTTAAGCTAAGGTTCTTTCGTCATCTCAACATCGTCTACCACACCCTCGTCTCGACGCTGCGCTTTGAGAAGCCTTCCTTTGTGCCACGAAACGGGGTAGGTTGCAGGCGAAACGATGTGTTCACCTTTAATCTCCATAGTCATATTGTTTTCGTACCGTTCTTATCGTGACCTAAAGCTGAACGGACGGTTTGGAGTAATTGCTCGTCACTAAAAGGCTTGGCTAAGAATGCAACAGCACCGGCTTGCATTGCTCGCCCGCGGGATTCTTTATCGTCGTAAGCGGTGACGAAGATGATAGGAATTCCGTAGCCTGCGGCAGCAAGCTCGCTTTGCAGCTCGAATCCATTCATATCGGGCATCCGCGGGTCGAGAATGAGACAAGAAGTGTCGTGCAGATGGCCGGATTTCAGAAAACTTTTGCCAGATTCAAAGGCCACCGCTCGGAAACCGAAGGATTCAATGAGTCGTGTTATGGTTCGGCGGATGGACTCATCGTCGTCGACCACCGAGATCAGATCCTTTGTCGTCTTGAATTCCGCTCGTAAGGCCAAACGAATGGTCTGGAGTAGCTCGTCGTCCCTAAAAGGCTTGCCCAGGAATGCAACAGCACCGGCTCGCATAGCTTGTTGACGTGAAGCTTTGTTGTCGTAAGCGGTGATGAAAATGATGGGGATGTCGTAACCTGCGGCAGCCAACTGGCTTTGCAGCTCGAGTCCATTCATGCCCGGCATCTGAACGTCAACGATGAGACATGAGGTATCGTGCAGTTGGCCAGACTTCAGGAATTTGTCGGCAGATTCAAAGGCCGCCGCTCGAAAGCCGAAAGACTCGATGAGAAATGTGGTGGTCCTGCGGATGGACTCATCGTCGTCAACTACCGAGATCAGACCCCTTGTCATTCGAACCCCCCACTGACACGAAAGTAATCCCGGGCGGAAAAGGGATCAATTGGATGTTGGGATATCTGGTGTCTCAAAAAGGAGTATGCGAATAAGCTATCGCTTATCGGGTTTTTGCGGAGGGGCCTTTGAGCATCTCCATCATTCTTATGAGGTCGACGAGGGATTCGGCTTGCATCTTCTCGATTGCCCGGCTGCGCTGCACTTTCACGGTACTCTCCGCGGTTCCAAGTTGGTCCGCAATTTGTTTGTTGAGCATGCCCGAGACGACCATGGAGATCACCTCCTGCTCGCGCGAAGTCAATGAGTCGAAGCGCCGTTGCAGGATCATCACATCCTTATCCCGTTCACGTATGGTACGATCTCGCTCCAGTGCGACGCGAACAGCATCCAGCAGATCCTGATCGCGGAATGGCTTGGTGAGAAATTCGACGGCCCCAGCTTTCATAGCGCGGACACTCATGGGAATGTCGCCGTGGCCGGTGAGAAAGATGATCGGAATACGACGGTCTCTCGCTGCCAGCTCGCGTTGAAAATCGAGTCCACTCAATCCAGGAAGTCTGACGTCAAGCACAAGACAACTGGGCGCATCCGGCAGCTTTTTATGCAAGAAGGCATCCGCCGAATCAAAGCTTTCAACTTGAAGACCCACGGTGCTTAAGAGGAACTTCAGCGAAGAACGTACCGATGGATCATCGTCGACGACGAAGACAATTGGACCACCAGTCATGAGGGACTCCCGCCGGCTGCTGGCAGCGTGAAGGAAACCACAGCGCCGTGGGGAGAGTTGGGCGCGGCCCAAAGTCGGCCGCCATGGCTTTCAACAAGTGAGCGGCTGATCGACAAGCCCATTCCCATACCGTTCGCTTTCGTTGTAAAGAAGGGATTGAAGACGCGATCCAACTCTAAACCAAAGCCAGTGCCGGAGTCGCTTAGCGCAACCAGTACGTCCCCAGATTCGTCGATCCGGGATTGCACCCCGAGTAAACGAGGTCGATCTGTTACCGGGGCCATGGCTTCTATGCCATTCATGATCAAGTTCAGCATGACCTGCTGCAACTGAACGCGATCAGCCAACACTGACGGGAGATCTATTCTTAATTGGCGGTCAAGCACGACTTGATTCTCATAAAGCTCACGGCCGGCCAGGACCACCACCTCCTGAATCACTTCGTTTACATCCAGCTCGTTCTTTTCAGCAGGTTCCTTCTTTATGAATGCGCGGATCCGGGCTAAAACGGTGCTCGCCCGGGAACCATCGGCAATGATTCCTTCGAGAGCCCGGCGCAGGACCTCAGGTTCAAGATTATTGTTGGCGAGCAATCTCAGGCACGCGCTGCCGTTGTTGATGACCGCGGTCAAGGGTTGGTTGACTTCATGGGCTATCGACGCCGCTAATTCGCCCATGGTTGTGAGCCTCGAAACCCGCCCAAGCTCCGCTTGCGTCAGCTGCAAGTTACGCTCGCTCGCGCGAAGCTGATCCTCGGCCTGTTTTCTTTGACTGATATCGCGGATGAAGCCGGTAAACATCTTATGCCCATCGCTTGTTAGTTCCCCAAACGAAACCTCCACCGGGAACTCCTCGCCATCCTTGCGTTGAGCGGTAACTTCGACGCCTTGCCAGTTGAGATGCCGCTTTCCAGTAGCTAAATATCGTCTGAACCCATCTTCATGCAGTTTACGCATCATTGCCGGCATGAGTACTGTCATAGGTTTACCGACGATCTCGACCGGGTCATAGCCAAAAATGCGCCTCGTGGCGGGATTCGCAAGCAGGATAACTCCTTTTTCATCCATGCTGACCACTGCGTCGTGGGCTGCTTCAATTATCACGCGATGCTTTTCTTGGCTGCTTTTCAGATCTTCCTCGGCGTGCTTGCGGTCGGCAATTTCCTTTCGCAGCTCGTCGTTGGCTGCGGCAAGTTCTGTAGTGCGTTGCGCAACGCGTCGATCGAGTTCGCTCGCGACCCGCTTTTGTTCGCTCAGGAGCCGTGCCTCCTGCAACCCGATGGACGCCTGGTTCGCGGCTACGCTCAAAATAAGTCTCTCGGTTTGCTGCGGAAAATCTTCTCGCTCTGACCCCGCTACGATTACGCCAATCTCACCCTGCAGCCCTAGTCCCAAGGGCACAATCGAAATGTCCCGGTCTCCCAAAGGTTTTCGCATCAGCGGAGGCCATTCCTGAGGGTCGGCCCCCAACCAGTGTTTAAGTGTCTCGCCGATCTCCTGCGGCTGAGCCATGTGTTTTTGCGATGGAGCGAACCGAACCATCTCGACGGGCGCCTGACCTCCCGTTTCCTTCAACCGTGCATAGACGAGATCCAGCTGGAGCATACGCAGCATCGCGTCGAGCAAGGTATGAATAATCTGGGATGGCTCACTGCCGCTCCAGACGGCGGCCAGGGCGAGGACACTAATCAGATCATTCACGCAGCGCTGAAGCTGCTTGATTTCCTCGGCGAGATCTCTGGCTTGCACATCCATATCTCAAGCCGTTACAGGCGAACCACTCCGGCTGGCTCGCCGTTGGCGAAATTCGCGCAGGAACTCATCCGGCGGTACAAAGAAAGGATTCTGCTGAAGGATGCCGCCGATAATAACCATGGGATGCGTTCGCATGATGTCAATCACTGCGTCACCCCCAAAACGACCCAGATGGTAAGTACAGATGACCGCGTCGTCGTGATGTAGCCACACATCGTTTACACGCGACTCGAACTCAATCACGTCATCGACATGAGACCGATCTTGAACCGCCCAGTCCATGCGGCAACAAATACGGCTCAGAGGAAATCCTCCTTTGGCGTTTCCGCTGGCCAATTGCTCAAATACCTGCAGCATCCGATCCTGGTCGAAGCGGCCATCTGGAAGGTAGACTTCGGTGTTGGTCCGAAGCTCGAGTTGCCCGCTGTGCTGCGCGACCGCCGGGTCAATCCCTGCGGAAGTCAGGCGCTGCAGATGGTCCTGATGTTGCTCGGGGTTTAGGACGTGAACGGCTTTGTCACCAGATTTCAACCCCTCTTTGATGAACGGAAGCAGGACGCGATATTCCTCCTCGTCGTTGTTGAAAAACGCGCAAACGTGACGCGTTTCTCGCAGGTGGGAGCCGGCAAGGGAAATCGGTGCTGAGACGCTCTTCATGGTCCGTTTCTCCTATGGGGCATAGTGCAACGCGGCTAAGCGGTTTTGCAATTACTCTGGCCTGATAAAGATCGCGAGGAGTGGTTTATATCGGAAATTCACACAATCAAAGACGGACCTGAGGGAATACTCGTGTCGAATCTGTCTGGGGCCTGGGGGTAAGGGGTTTCCGGATACTGATACTAAGGTATTGGCTGTACCATCGTCCAGTTGTTTCATGGCGTTAGCCCTTGGCCAAGCCAGATCGGTGCATCGAAAATGGAGCGAAAATTCAATAATTACCAACCCTCTGTCCTGGCTCTCAAGTAGGTGCAAATCGTGCCCGGGTCCGGGGCAAAAACCAAAGCCAAGCCTTGCGGCAGCGAGATCTGACCTCCCAGCCCACCTCGATCGAGTGGGTGAATATTAGACGTTGCCACCACTGCATTCGCAATCGCGCCTGGGCGATTGCGAATGCGAGAGCCGGGAGCGTCTCTCTGTGCCGGCGGTCATAGACATCCCAAGCTGGGTGGAGTGGTTGAAGCCCCTGGGCATCACCGAGACGGCAGGTGTAAACCGGCACTGTACATCGTACGTTGTGACCCAGCGCTAGCAGGAACACCGTGACAATGGGCACCCACTTCAGGCAGGCGGCCAAGGAGCTGTTCCACTGCCCCACAGTTCTCAGATCGCTGTTAAGGAAATCTGCATAACTCCCCGGGCGGACCCTGCCACCCGAGTGCCAACTTTGGCTCCATACCAGCCGCAGCGGATCAAGCGGGGAGGTCCGGTGCAGACTTCAAGTCGCATGATTTTGGTCGACCGATACCAAAGTATTGCCCAATACCTTGGTCCAATTGTTTATCTCTTACCCCGCTGTTGTGATTGGTTCATTGCGACCCGATTCAATCGGGAAATGCACGACGAAGAAAAGGGAGAATGAACATGAAAATACTGATGGTGCTAACGTCCCACGATCAATTGGGCAACACCGGCCGCAAGACAGGCTTCTGGCTTGAAGAATTTGCTGCCCCTTACTTTGTTTTCCGGGACGCCGGTGTTCAGTTGACCCTGTCCTCACCAAAAGGCGGCCAACCCCCCGTCGATCCCAAGAGCGATCTGCCTGAAAATCAAACTTCGGCCATGTCGCGATTCAAGCAGGATGAAACAGCAAAGGCGGCATTAGCCCACACGGCCAAGCTTGAGGATATGAAAGCAGCGGACTTCGACACGGTGTTCTATGTTGGAGGGCACGGTCCAATGTGGGACCTGGCAGAGAGCCCCGTTTCCATCGCCTTGTTAGAGTCCTTCTACAACTCGGGAAAGCCGATTGCCTTGGTGTGCCACTCCCCGGGTGTGCTCCGTCATGTCACATATAAGGGCGAGCCGCTTGTAAGAGGTAAGCGTGTTACTGGCTTCACGAACGGAGAGGAAGAAGAGGTCCAACTAACCCATGTTGTGCCGTTTCTAGTAGAGGAAGAACTGCTACGGCTGGGAGCCATCTTTGAGAAGGTTGCTGACTGGCAGCCGTTCTCGGTCGTTGATGGCCGTCTCGTCACAGGCCAGAATCCCGCGTCTTCAACCGTTGCAGCCCAGAACCTCATCAACCTGCTCGCCCGGAAGGCGGCTTAGGCACCCTATTGGCGAGCTTCTCTAGTTGAGGATACGAGATGCGACGGAGACCCTGGAATGAGCTACTGCTGCTTAGCTGCACCTTTCTCGGCGGAGCAGTGGCCTTGGCACAGTACAACGCGCCAGCCACGCCTGCGCCTTACAACCCGATTGCTCTGGCTGAAGTAACAGGAGCGCCAAGGGCAGCGGTCCAAGCCGGGCAGAATAACTATCAAACCTTGTCGCAAAATCCCTACCTTGGAGGAGTTCCTGCGGGAAAGCTCAGCGCAACGCCAGTGGCGCTTTCCCTTGAGGACGCCGTAGCCCGCGGACTCAAGCAAAATCTCGGCGGAGTATTGGCCACGGATGCCGCTACCGACGCTCGGGGAGCGCGCTGGCAAGCGTTGAGCGATCTGCTGCCCAATGTAATCACCGATACGGGTTTCGGCGTTCATCAAATCAATGTAAAGGCGTCCTTTGGTCTAACCATTCATGGAGAGCCTCCGATCATTGGCCCATTTGGCTATTTCGATTCGCGAGCTTATCTCACGCAGTCCGCTTTTGATTGGGCATCCATCGAGCGCGCGCGATCTTCAAATGCGCAGGTGAGGTCGGCGGAGTTCAGCTCCAAAGATGCTCGCGAGATTGTCGTGCTGGTGATTGTCTCCAACTATTTGCTGGTCATCGCCGACCAATCGGAAGTTGAGTCAGCCACATCGCAACGCGACACCGCCAAGGCACTTTTTCAACAGACCTCCGACCAGAAGACCGTGGGCCTTGCCTCGGCCGTGGACGTTCTACGGTCACAGGTGCAACTGCAATCACGCCAACAGAAACTGATTGTCGCGCAAAATAATTTAGCCAAGCAGAAATTGGCTCTGGCGCGCGCTATCGGCCTCCCTCCGGGCCAAACGTTCGAGGTTACCACCAAGGTCCCTTACCGGGAGCTGACCCCGTCGAGTCTCGACGACGCGATCCAAAGCGCCTACAAGGCTCGCCCTGATTTTCAGAGCCAGCTCAATCAGGTCCGGTCCGCTGAGCTCGCGAGAAAAGCTGCTTCTGCCGAGCGGTATCCATCGTTGGGCGTGGAGACCGACTATGGTCTCTCGGGAGTTAACCCGGGCTCCTCCCACGGCACCGTTGATGCGGCTGCCACGCTCCGCATTCCCATTTTTCAGGGTGGAAGAGTACACGGGGATGTTCTCCGCGCCGACGCTTCCCTAATCAGGGAAAGACAGAGACTCGAGGACTTGCGAGCCAAGATCGATGAGGAGGTTCGCGACGCTTATCTGGATCTGGAGGCGGCTGCGCAAGAAGTTGCTGTCGAGAAAAGCGCGGTAATGCTTGCCACTCAGACCTTGGAGCAATCCCGCGATCGATTCGTTTCCGGAGTTACAGACAACATTGAAGTCGTTCAAGCACAAGATGCGCTGGCAATCGCTACCGACAGCTACATCGCCAGTCTTTATAGCCACAACCTGGCAAAAATATCTCTCGCGAGATCGATCGGCGTCGCGGAATCAAGCTTTGCTGAATACGTGGAGGGAAAATAAGTATGGCGGAACAAAATCAAGCAACGAATCCACCCCAAGCAACACCACGAGGCGCAGACGTACCAGCGGACAACGCCGGCGCAGTTGACGCGCCGATTTCAGCTTATCCGAGAAAACGCTCCTACAAGCGTTACATAATTCTTGCCTCGTTGGTTGTTCTGGCCGTTGCCGGTGTTTTCCTCTGGCACTATCTTTCCGGCTTCGAATCCACCGACGATGCGCAGGTGGACGTCCATCTTTATCCGGTCAGCGCTCGCATTTCCGGATATATCCAGAAGGTCAATGTTGGCGACAACCAATGGGTCGAAGCAGGTTCCACCCTTGTAGAAATCGACCCAAGAGACTATGAAGTCGCATTAGCAAAAGCCCAGGCAACGCTCGATACTTCAGAGGCTGCCGCGAAAAGTTCGAATATCGATGTGCCGGTATCTTCCGTCGATACTTCGAGCCAATTGAAATTCACGTCCTCAGATATCAAGAGTGCGGAAGCAGCGATTCAGGCCGCAGAAAAGCGAGCCGCGGCCGCCCACGCCCGCGTTTTGGAAGCGCAAGCGCAAAATGTAAAAACTCAAGATGACGTAACTCGTTACCGCCTGCTGCTCGCGAAGGAGGAGGTACCGAAGCAGGTGTACGACCATGCTTATGCCGCCGCTGCGACCGATTTCGCCGCCGTAGCTGCGGCAGAAGCAGACGAGGCCGCGGCTCAACAAGCCGTTGTCGAGGCGCACAGCCGTCTCACTGAGGCTGAGGCACACTACGAAGATGCCCAAGCCGGGCCGCAACGCGTCGCCTCAACGCGCGCCAAAGCCCTTTCGGCGATGGCCGACGTACACCAGAAGAGAGCTGCTGTCGAACAAGCGCAGTTGAATCTGGGATACACCAAGATATTTGCCCCTGTTGCCGGCGAGGTCACCAAAAAGGTGGTCGTCGGATTGAACGTCGACCCTGGCGAGCAGATGCTCACTGTGGTCCCTCTGGACCAGGTGTGGATCACCGCAAATTTCAAAGAGACCCAACTCAAACACATGCGCGTGGGCCAGAAGGCGAAGATTCACCTCGACTCGAACGGCCGCACGTACCGCGCTCATGTCGATAGCATTGCGGGAGCAACCGGGCCCCTGTTCAGCTTGCTGCCACCCGAAAACGCAACCGGCAACTACGTAAAGATTGTTCAACGAGTACCGGTAAAGATTGTTCTGGAACCGGGCGAAAATCAGGACCACCAGCTTCGTCCGGGTATGAATGTCGAGGCGAAAGTTTACTTGCGATGAGTGCCGCAACACTGACTCTTCCGCCGGAGGAGGCCGTCTGGCGCCCTAAGGTAAATCCCTGGGCGATTGCCGCCACCGTGTCGATGGCGGCGTTTATCGAAGTCCTGGACACGAGCGTAGCCAACGTTGCCTTGCCTTACATCGCCGGAGGCCTGGGAGCCAGCTACGACGACAGCACCTGGGTACTCACCTCCTACCTTGCTGCGAACGCGATCGTGTTACCCATCAGCGGGTGGCTCGCAGAATTGATTGGCCGCAAGCGGTACTTCATGATGTCGCTGGCCATTTTCACGGTGAGTTCACTGCTTTGCGGGTTAGCGCCCAGTCTGCCGTTATTGCTGTTGTTCCGGGCTGTGCAAGGCATCGGTGGCGGCGGACTGCAACCGATGGCTCAAGCCATTCTCAACGATACGTTTCCTCCTGAGCAGCGCGGCTCGGCGTTTGCTGTCTACGGCATTACTGCAGTTCTCGCCCCTACCGTCGGGCCGATGCTCGGAGGCTGGATTACTGACAACTATTCCTGGCGCTGGATATTTTTCATCACCCTGCCCGTGGTCCTTCTGGCTCTTTATTTGACGCACACCCTGGTCGAAGATCCGCCGTTCCTTCGTCGCCTGAAGAGCGGGGGTATCCGGGTGGACTATATCGGAATATCGATGTTGACCTTGGGAGTGGGTTCGCTGCAGGTCGTTCTAGACAAGGGGCAGGAAGATGATTGGTTCGGCTCGCATTTCATCACGACGCTGGCGATAACCGCAACGGTTTGCCTTATCTCGCTCGTCATCTGGGAATGGTTCCGCAAGGAGCCGATCATCGACGTCCGCATGTTCAAGAGCTTCAACTTCGCGACAGCGAACCTGATGATGTTCATGATGGGCTTCATGCTCTTCAGCACCCTGGTCTTGATACCAGAATTTCTGCAGACGCTCATGGGTTACACAGCAGAGCTTGCAGGTCTCGTCCTCTCTGGCGGCGGAGTTATCTTGCTGGTGATGATGCCCATCGTCGGCCGGCTTACAGCAAAGATTCAAGCCAGATGGCTGATCGCGACTGGATGGCTTTGCCTCGCCATCGGACTGTTCTATTGTGCGCACCAGATTGATTTATTCGTCAGCTTCAACTTTGCGATGTGGCTGCGCGTCGCCCAGGTGATAGGAATCGGATTTCTATTTGTCCCCATCACGGCAGCGGGTTACATCGGAGTTGCTCCAGAGAAAGGCAATAGCGTGTCCGGCATGATCAATTTCATGCGCAATATCGGGGGCAGTATCGGAACTTCGGTCGTGACCACCATGATTGCCCGGCGGGCTCAATACCACCAGCAAATCCTCATCGGCCACATCACTCCCGATTCCCCTGCATATCGTTCCGCCCTGCATGCACTGAGCTCAAAAATCGCGCACTCCGGGCTTCGAGCCGGGGACGCGCACGACCAGGCGGTTGCGAGATTTTACGAATTGGTGCATCAGCAAGGCGGCGCACTGTCCTATATGGACATCTTTTGGGTCTTGGGTGTGCTCTGCTCCATCATGTTTGTTCTTGCGTTTTTCTTGAAGAAAAATGATCCGGGAGCGGGCGGAGATGTCGCGGTGGGCTGAGGATAAACGCAATGGTTAATGCAATCACAATTGAGCGCGAGTTCGGCTGCGGAGCATCCGATATTGCCAGTTTAGTCGCCAGCCGTCTTGGATGGACTCTATGGGACGAGCGGTTGACACAGGAAATCGCGCGACTGACCGAGAGTACGCCAGAGGCGGTCGAGCAGAGAGAATGGCGAACCGATCCTGCCGTGTACAGGGTTTTCAAAGACTTTCTTCGCGGCGCCTTTGAGGGAGGCTTGCCGCCCGCCAACCGGCTACACTTGCTCGATGCGCGCCGGATTGCCGCGGTCTCGGAAATAGCTGTCAAGGCAGCATTTTCCAGCGGTCCGTCGGTGATTGTTGGCCGCGGTTCGCAGTTTTTTCTCCGCAATCGCAAGGATGTCTTCCATGTATTTCTCTACGCATCTCGCGATCATAAGATCAGCAGACTGATCTCCAAGGGCGAAACTCAGGACAAAGCAATCGAACTAGTTGACACAACGGACAAAGCGCGGGGTGCGTTCGTCCGGCAGTATCTCGGGCGGCAATGGCAGGAGCCCCACCTATACCACGCAATGTTCAATACCGAGATGGGTGAGTCTTGTACGGCCACGATGCTCGTCGAGTGTGTGCAACAGTTCGAGCGTGCTTGAGGGGCTCAGTGGCCAGAGCACAGCGGGAGAAATGACGGTTGGGCTAATTCGTTCAGAGCGAACGAGAGCGGGCTGCCAAGTCATCACGAAGCATGCCCTCACCAGCAACAACGCTTTATGGGAACGCAAATTTCAGATTTGTCATCCCGAGCCCTTGACTTGCCTTCGGCAAGTCAAGGATGGAATGAACGGCTAGCCACAGAATTGTCATCCCGACCGAAGCGAAGCGAAGTGGAGGGACCTGCGGTTTGTTAACCCCCCAAAGAAGCTGTTTATTAGGAGCGAAGCCGAGGGATCTGCGGTGCGCCTTTCTCCCAAACAGAGGCCCTGCGAGTGGGCTCGCAGCTCTTGTCTGACGGCTTGATCTTGAACCTAACCAATCTGTGTCAGTCACTGCATGCCGGGATAACCCAAGTAGGAAAAAACAACCACGCGGAAAGAGCTGCGAGCTCACTTGCGGGGGCCTTTGTTTGGGAGAAAGGCGCACCGCAGATCCCTCGGCTTCGACGGGATGACAAATCTAGGATTTGGTTTCCCATGAAGCATTGTTGCTGGTAAAGGCAGAACAGCAGCGCCCTGAAGAGCTAATTTGGACAAGTATGACGTGTGGTCAGCATCCATCGAAAGTGCGTGCGCCGTGCGACTCGTCCGTCAGCTTCCAGACCACCTTTCAATTCGCCGAAGGCCTCTCCACATGGTCGATCACCAGAACATCGACGGGAGCCTTGGTTGATTCAAGTTTTAGGCCCAGCTCCTCCCGGATCGCAGTGAAGAGGTCCGGCGGGGTGTCGGCGCTTTCCGTTGTCGGCGGTCTGTCTCCGCCAACTGCGCCGGCGCGCAACTCATCCGGCGTCCACGTCAGCCTGAAATCAAACCTTCCTGTAAGTCCGGTCTGATCCACCACCGGCCGGTCCAGAACCGCCTGTCCCATCGCACCGGCAAAATCGGCCATCGTTGCGTTCGTCGCGCCAAAGCTTCCAGGCGGTCCGAATCCCAGCCCCATGGACGCGCTGGGGTCGCTCTGGCTCTTGGCCATTTTGGGACCGGTCTTGCCAACGGTGAGCGTGTAGACGGCTAGTTCTCGTTTCTCGTAATGGAATTTGAGCTGAAAGCGATCCGCCATCAGCTTTTTGACCATCGATTGCCACTGCTTGAAGCTTGGCTCACCCTCCCCGTCGGGCTCCGCGGAGATATCGTAGTTCTCCGAAGTGACCCAATCAGGCACGCTCGCAAGTTGGCGTTGTTGCAGCCCATAGGCGAACTTGACCAGGTTGCTTACAGAAGTGTGAATGACCGAAAAGCGGCGCTGCTCAAACCAGAACCTGGGCCCGTGCTCATCAGGCCTGCTTAGCTTGATCGTAGCAACTTCAAATACCGGATTCGCGTCCGCAGCCATGGGAGGCATGCGCCGCGGGGGCTGAGGAATCGTCCACTCGGTCTCGGGTGTGGCGCGCGCAAAATTGAGTGGCACCGGGTTCGATCCGTGCCTCCACGTCCCTGCGATGGAATTGCCATCAGCGCCCACAGTGCCTTCGTATGTGCCAAAGGGAAGGTCGAGCTTCAGCAAAGACCCATTAAGCGTGGTGGATATGACGGGTATGCCGCCCGGCTCTCCGTCGATGTTGTAGAAGGTCGCCCGCAGCGTCCCGTCATCCGCCTTGGTGATTTTAACCACGAAGCGTAGCTCCCGATCTGTGCGCAGCGTCCCCTGCCAGGTGGCGGCGATATTCATGGCTGGGTTTGCGGGTGCGGACCGAGCGTGGACTTGCGTGCTCTGGACGAGACCACGAGTGACCGGCAATGCGACGGCCATCACTGCAGCCACGCTCAGAAGCCGTTTTCTGCTCAGGTCGAGTTTCCGTCGGGTCTGCTCCGTCATCATGCGGACAATCCTCTCCTTCATGCTGGCGCTCGTCCTCCCAATCCACGAGACCATCGTGGTCGTGCTCCATTTCATCGCGAGAGGGAGATTCTAGTTAACCTTCTCAGCTTGTATTGGTTTCATATTCGGTGGGGCGCCGAGCGGATGGATTTCCGCATGGATAGCGTCCTTCAGGGTCACAATGAACTCGAAGCCATCCGACATCGTCACGTGTAGCGCATTGCCCTCGAGCTTTGTCTTGCTGATCTGTACCGGCGCGCTATTCTCGGAGGGGTCCGCGCGACTCAGTTCTCCATCATCGTCCAGTGCAATCCGCGATGGAGTATCAGATCCGGTGATCCCTGAGCCGTTCTGAACCAGAATCATCGTGGAGAAACGGTGTCCCTGGAACATCCAGTGCCAGGTTCCGGCGAACGTCTGCACGGTGTTGGTGGATGCAGAGGCTTCTTGCAGGCTCACTGCGCGGGCCAGCACCGTGCTCGAGCCAAATAAAAAGCTTGTTGCCAAAACCAGCCCAATCAGGCCGGCGCCGGATAGCGAAGTGGGCTTCTCCGTCAGCATCACGATTCGGGCTTCCAGGTTGTCACCGTCGAAAATACCCAGCCCCATTGCATTGCTACGAGGTACTTGCATGCACAATGACGCCACGCGTAAAAGTGTGCGGGCATACACGATTCGCTTTCCAAGGCAAACGGCGGCGTAATCATCGCAGGCAAGCTCACGCGTCTGCGAAATCTTCGACATCAGGTACTGAATGCCGGGGTGCCAGGCCACAGGCAGTGCGGTCAACCGGCACAAAAGCTGTACCAGAAGGTCTTTCCTCTGAATATGGCCGTATTCGTGCGCAAGGATCGCCGTGAGATCCGGCTCGTCAAGAGCCGGGATCACTTTGCTGGGCAGAATGATGGCGGGATGAAACAGACCAACCGTGACCGGATCGTCGATGGCTGTCGATTCAAGTAGCAGAACACGATGCGGAGGCTCGATCGTTGAGCCCATCCAGAGTTCGCTGGGAGAGATCAACAAAGCGTCTCTGCGCAGGCGACGAACTCGATAGATGCCGCGGCAAAGGTGGATCATCTGGTAAAGAAAAAGCACCTGCCAGATAACCAGGAGCGTAGTTTTTGCACCCGGCGTTAGGATGATCGACTGGTCCCCCTTGGAGTGCCCGTTCCAGAGCCAGAAGTGATGATCAAAGTGTTCGGTCCCCTGTATCGGCTGCTGCTGGAATCTCTTTGCGGCCACACTCGGACGAGTTTGCCAGAGGGTGTTGAAGACGGGCGCAGCCAGACAAAGCGCGAATATCGCGAGATAAAAGCAATGTTGATACTTTGCTTTCGCTTTCGCGATGAATGGCGAGAGTATGGTCGCCAAAATCGCAAACAGTCCAATCTGCACCGACGCATTGAACAGCCAGTCGAATACGATCTCTCGAATCGTACTCATTTCGCTTCCTCCTCGGCATCCCTGGCGGCTTCCAGTTTGGCCTGCAATTCAGCAAGTTTTTGCGCGTTGAGGTGCTTACTCCGTACCAGAGAGAGGAGGAGGTCATCCACTGACCCCTGAAACACTTTCTGTAGGACGTCCTTTATAGCGTGGGAGTCGGCTGCCTCTTGAGAGACCGTGGCGCTGTACTCAAAGGCGCGCCCAACGAGCTTCCTCTTCACTCTTCCTTTACGATGCAGGACATTCAACGTGGTCTGCACGGTCGTGTAGGCAAGTTGAGGCTCTCCCTTCAACCCCTGCAGAACCTTCTGTACATTACCCGGGCCACCATCCCAGAGCACGTGCATGATTCGCCGCTCGAGAGGAGTCAGGACCTTGGCAGGTTTAGGCATCGACGAACCTCCTATACGCATAGGAGACTATCTCGCGAATTCTGCTTTGTCAACTATATGTATAGGAGATAATTTCAGGTCGATCTGAACCGCCTAGAGAGGGCGCTCAGTTTCCCCGCGCGGCGGCCTCTAGCGCGGGCAGGTCCATCTTGATCATGCTCATCATGGCTTCCATGGCTTTGGGATGATTGATCAACTCGCCGATATTGCGTGGCACAATCTGCCAGCACAAGCCGAAGCGGTCTGTCAGCCAGCCACAGGCCATGGGTTTGCCGCCTTCCATTAGCTTCTCCCAGTAGCTGTCGATCTCTTCCTGAGAGTCGCAACGGACGAAGAACGAGAAGGCGGGATTGAGCTGATGCGCGGGACCGCCGTTGAGAAACACCATCTCCTGGCCCTCAAGCTCAATCGTGATAGTGGCAATCTTACCCACGGGCCAGGGACCGACGCCCTTGGAACGCAGTTCCTCCAGCTTGCGTGCGTGGGGAAAGACGCTCAGGTAAAACTCAGCAGCTTCTTCGGCGTTGTCATTGAACCAGAGGAATGGCGCAAGTTTGTTCATGGCTGGCATGTTACCAGCCACGAGGCTTCTGGCAAACCGGCTTCTCATTAGCGATCAGCGTGGCCTATAGGCTGTCGCTCTTCAAGAAAATAATTTCAGGACGCCTTGCTTGGCGGCACAGTCGGCAGACCCGCTGCGCGCCATGCATGAAATCCACCAACCATGTCCGTCGCGCGGCAGAGTCCAAGATCCTTGAGCGCTACGGCCGCGAGGCTTGAGCTATAGCCTTCGGAGCAGAATACGATCACCTGGAGGTCATGATCATTCGCGACCGGCAGCCGCGCGCTGGAGGCCGGGTCGAACCGCCACTCGAGCACATTACGTTCGACAACCAACGCGCCCGCGATACTACCCTCGATCGCGCGCTGGCCTTCGGGGCGAATATCGACGAGTATCGCCTCTGTTTTGTCCGCCGCCTCATAGGCCTCATCTGGAGATAGCCGTCGCAATCGCGCACGTGCCGCTGAGAGCACCTGCTCAATGCTCAAGGCATCTGTCCGCTCTAAGGGTTTCCGCCTCTGCACGCGCCACTTCTGATCGAGCGTCTCAGCATTCTCAGACGCGCGTTCTCGCGGAACCAGTCGGCTCCCATCCAGCTCGTACTCGTTCATCTCACTAAGCGGAGGAGAATATGCGTGAATGCTGATGGCAGGCGCGAGGGTGACGTTACGGACGTCATGTGCGTAATCGCGACCAAATGCCCGCGGCTTGCCCGGACGTATCACGCGGGTTCGCTCACCAGGACGATGCTCCTCAAGAATCCCGGTCGCGACCACGAAGGCTCCCGAGGACGCACCGTGGTCGTGGAAGCCGGTGGATTGCCCTGGCAGCCAGCTGATCACCCATATGTCATAGTCGGGACTGTGATACAGCCGCTCGTACCAGCGCCCTTCGGCGCGCAGCCGCACTTGATCCATCCATCCATCAGACGATGCGAACAGCGAGACGATGTTGGCGAGTTCCTCGGGCGTTCTCGAGACTGCGCCGGATAGGTCCTGCACCGCTATCAGTGTGGTACTGGCCTCGCGCGCAAGGGGTTTTTCTGTTGCCATGGCATATCTCCTGGTTGGGCGGCATTTGCGCTCCCGTCCATCCGGCAGGAAGAAGACTCGGCACGAATGCCGGCTTGTCGACGGATACAACGGGCAAACGATGGAGCATTTCGGATGAGCTATGCAGAACGCATTTCAGGAATATCTGAGAATGTCGCGGCTCACAAAACGAAAGGCTAGTCGCAACGACAACAACGAAGCAGGGGAAATGCCATGATCTGACGCTAGCATGGCCTGAAGAATCGGTTCAATGCTTGGCCGTTGGCCAGGACGGTACGCCTGTAGCATATTCCAGCGATTGACCGGCCATTGTCCGAAAAAGGGACACGCCTCCCCGCTTGGCCACCCGCCATCGGCCCGGGCCAGCGCTTCAAAGTGCACAGCTCATTGCTTGTTCACCGTGATGTAGAACAGATCGGTCGCGACCTCAAACTCATTCTTTGCCAGGGCCGTCGGCATTGTCTGCCAGGTGGTCGTGGGGTGAATCCTCTGCCAGTGCTCCTTGCTGCCCACCATCACCGGCATGGCAAACCCCGGCTCGTCGGCTTCCCAACGATAGCGGACGCCTCCCGGATACCACTGCAAATCCAGAACCGGCAGCGCCGTGTGGCGCAGGTACTGATCGAAGATGGGTGTCAGATTCATTCCCGTTTGCTGGTTAAAGTACGCGACCACATCCTCCGTCATAATGGTCTGATACTTGAAGTGCTGGTAGAAGCCATGTAGCAGTGCCCACCATCGCGCGTCATCGTCCACCACGCTGCGCAAAGTATTGATAAACAGCGCGCCCTTAAAGTACTGGTCTTCCGGCGGCGTGCTGTTAACACCCCGTTCGGAGATGATCGGTCGCGAGTTCTTAACCTTGGCCTTTAATAAATTCAAGTACTTCAGCGCATCGGCTCGACCCCACCGTGATTCCACGTAGAGGCTCTCCAGGTAAGTGGCCCAGCCCTCGTGAATCCACATATCCGATCGATCGGCGGCGGTAATGCTGTTGCCGAACCACTCATGCGCGCTCTCGTGGATGATGATGAAGTCGAATCGCAGGCTGAGGCCGCCGCCCACCCAATCGCGCCCCAGGTACCCATTGGTGAAGTGGTTGCCATAGGTAACTGCGCTCTGGTGCTCCATTCCGGAGTAGGGAACTTCGATCAGCTTGTAGCCATCCTCAGGAAAGGGATAGTCACCGAAATAGTGTCCAAATATCTCCAGCATCTCTTTGGCTTGAGTAAATTGCTTTTCCGCCTTGGCTTTATCTTCCGGCAGCACGTAGAAATCGAGTGGCAGATCGCCCAGCCGATCGCCGAAGTGCACATAATTGCCGATATTCAGGGAGACGTCGTAGTTGTTGATGGGGTAGTGCACCATCCAATCCCAACGCGTATAACCGTCCCCCAGGTCCGTCTCCGCCATGAACTTTCCGTTCGAGACGTCGACCAGGCCGTTGGGAACAGACACGCTGATCTCCATGCTCTGCACCTCGTCGCGCCACTGGTCTTTGTTCGGCCACCAGACGCTGGCGCCGGTCTCTTCGCAGGCGGTGTTGATCCAGGGATGGCCCTCCGGGTCTTTGCGGAAAGTGATTGCACCGAACCTGCCCGTTTCCACCGGATGGCCCGAGTAGTAGAAATCGATGGAGTAGACGTGGCCCGCATGCAGCGTCTGGGGAAAGTCTACGAAGACGGCTCCCTCCTCGCGCTTGTACTTGAGCCGGACTGTCCCCAAAACGATCTTGTCGACATGCAGTGCCCGGTGCAGATCGAGCTGGATCCGTCTGCCGTCCTTGAGCATCCGGAATCGGATCGTGTTCGTGCCACGTAGGAATTTCGTCTGCGGGTCGACCCGAACATTCAGGTGATAAAAAAGCAGGTCGTTATTGGCGCGATAAGGTCCATAAGCCCCGCGCAGAATGTCAGCTCGTGTCTGTCCTCGCGCGCCAGCCAGGGCGGCCGCGAATGCCAGCACCACCAGGGCTGTTCTGGCCCTATGTCGCAGGCCAATCAACCGCGAACCCGGAGCCCGACTACCGTCATGTCGTCATACTGTTCCGCGCCGGCGGTCCAGGCGTCGGCGTGTGCGCAGAGCGCAGCGGGCAAGGTTTTTACCGGCGAATTCCGATGCTGGCGGATGATGAACGGCACCTCCTGATCATTCCAGAAAACGCCGTCCGGATTGCGCGCCTCCATGATGCCATCGGAAACCACCACCAGCAAATCGCCCGGCCGCAACTCCACCGTGAACTGTTGGTACTGCCAGTCGGGAATCATGGCCACCGGCATGCCTCCTCCTTCGAGCGTGGTGAGGCTGGCGTCCGCGTGCAGCAAAAGGGGTGGCACGTGCCCGGCATTAACGTAGGTGATCGACCTGCGGTCGGGTGGGATCAAACCACAGAACAGGGTCGAGTAGCGATCCGGCACCGAACAACCGAAGAGCGTGCGGTTCAGATCGCTGACCACAGCAGCGACCTCGACCGGCTCGCGCTGCAGCAGGTTATGCAGCAGTGTCTGGATGCTCGCCATCATCACCGCGGCCGGTACCCCTTTGCCCGAGACATCGCCCAGCGTGAAGGCGAAACTGCCGCTGGGCAACGGCAGCATATCGTAGTAGTCGCCGCCCACCGACCTCGCTGGACGGCAAAAGCCCACACATTCCAGGCCTTGCACGCATCCCTGCTCCTGGGGCAGAAGATGCTGCTGCACATCCATCGCCAGGCTCAGCTCATGTTCCATAGTCCTGGCTTTGATGGCTTCCTGCCGCAGCCGCTTGCTCTCCACCGCGCTAGCCGCGAAGTGCGCCAGCAATCCCAGTAATTCAGCGTCCCCCGCGGTAAAACCGCTGGGCTTATTCAGCACTTCCAGCGCCCCGATCACCCGGCCTTCTACCCGCATCGGCACGCAAAGCATCTGTTGGGTTGCGAAGCCGGTGATCCAATGGGGACTGCTCACGTCCCCATCCAGCGCGTCATTCACCAGCAGCACTTTGTCCTCGCCCACACACCGTCCCACCGCTCCTTCACCCAACGGGATCCGGATCGGCGCCACGCCGCGCACCACCTGGGTCCAGAGCTGCCCTTTGTTTTCGTCCACCAGCCACAAACTGCATTGCTGCGCCTGGGCCAGATCGCGCGCGAACTCGGCATTCAGGCGCACCAGTTCTTCCAGCTGCTGCTCGCGGCTGATCAGCGATGCATGTTCGAAAATGGCACGCGTGATCCGGTCGGTCTCCCCGGTTAGCTGCCTGACCGATGTGCTCATGAAACTGTCCCTGATCTCATACGTCTACGATGGGAGAAGAAACGCGAAAAAACCAGAAAGCTTACCAAGAGGTAATCTATCGTCCAAGTCTCCGCGGGGCAAGACCATGGGGTTCCGAGTTCGATAGACTAAAAGTCGCTCGTAATGGACCAGCTCTAAACCCGAACCGCTGATCTGTCCCGCTAAGGATCACTCTCCCATGACCCTGTTGTTGACCCAGACGGCGATCGTGTTGCTGATCACCATGGCTCGCGGTTGGCTGGCGCTCAAAGTCGGCCAGGCTGGTGTGATCGGTAAGGCCATGCTCGTGGTGGTGGGCTTGGTCATCACCATGCTCACCGCTCCGATCCTCACTCTCCTGGGCATTCGCGCCGCCGCCCAGAGGCAACCCGGTTCCGTACCAGTCTCGGTGAGCTGACTGTACTCCTCTTCAGCCGCAGGATTTCTGCCGGGCAATCCCTGCCCTTCGTGGGCTGCCACCTGGCATGGAAACTTGGAATTATCAAGACGCTCTTGCAAGAAAGGAACTCGTTCCGTGAAGCGACCGCGCATCACCTCCATTCTGATTCTGCTTATGGTGGTCATTCTGACCAATGCCTCCGCACAGACCGCTCCGCGACGTGTAATTATCGACACCGATCCAGGCATTGACGACGCCATGGCGATCCTGCTCGCCTTGAACTCGCCGGAACTCAAAGTCGAAGCGCTGACCGTGGTGCCCGGCAATGTGGAGGCCGCACAGGGTCTGGAAAATGCCCTGAAGATTGTGTCCCTTGCCGGGCGATGTGATGTGCCGGTGGCGGGCGGAGCCCAGCACCCCTTGAATCAAAAGTTGATCACGGCTCAGTTCTGGCACGGTAAGAATGGTCTTGCCGGAGTCGATTTGCCCGCCTCGAAATGCCAGCCCGATACGCGCTTTGGGCCCGACTTAATCATCGAGATGGTCCATAAGTATCCGCATCAAATCACGCTCATCCCCGTCGGACCACTGACCAATATAGCGCTGGCCGTTTCCAAAGATCCCGGGATCGCATTTCTGGTCAGAGATATTGTCATTATGGGAGGCTCCATCACCGGCGGAAACGTGGACGGAGCTGCAGAAGCGAACGTCTACAACGATCCCGAGGCTGCACAAATCGTTTTCAATGCCGGCTGGACGGTCACCATGATCGGTTCCGACGTGGGGGAACGCACGTTGATCACGCGCAAGGATGTGGCCCAATTGCAGACGAACCACGGGCCGGAAAGCGACTTCATCGCCAAGCTCGCCGATTTCTACCTGACCCGCTCAGAGAAAAGCGGGTACCAGGGAGCGGCGATGTATGACCCCCTCGCCGTGGCCACGGTGATTGACCCCACGCTGGTCACGCTCAAGAACATGCATGTGGACGTGGAAACCAGAGGTGAGTTCACCCGCGGGGAAACGGTCGCCAATCGCATGGGATACGACGAGCACAACGTTCCCCACGGGGATCACTATGAGATCGATGGCTTGCTTCCTCTCAAGCCGAATGCCCGGGTTTGCGTGGCCTCAGACGCGAATCGGTTTGTGCGGCTGTTTGTCGGCCGGATCGCGGGGAAATAACTAGGGCGGCTGACAAATCGGTGACGCACAGGGGCACCGGCTTGGCATAGCCAGGCCGGCTGCCCGCGAAGTCCTACAGCCGCTGCCCGGTAACCGGCGCGATGCCAGCCTGGCTCGCCGCCAGAGCACCGATCACCGGTAGTTGGAAAGTCTTGCCCTGGTAAGCCGTATACATCAGGTAAATCCACAGGCAGAATCCACCGATCGAAATCAGCAGGTTGATGGGCAGTTGAATAATGAAGAACAACCCATGCGACACAGCGCTTAGCATCAGCCCGAGGATCGACCAAACGATCCAGAAGGCAATCCAGGCCAGGTTAAAGAAGATCGACTGAAATGCATGAAAGCGCACAAAGCGGTCGTTCTTGAAGGGGTCGATCACCAGGAAAAGAATTCCCGTGATGGCTCCCACCAGGTAAGCCAGCGCGCCGGCAACGTTCGGGGTAAGGCCAGCTCCGGCAGCGGGCAGGGGAGCGGCGGGTATCGTTCCCGGAATGGGACCGGGGATTGTGCCCGGAATCGGGCCTGGCGCCGCGCCGGCTGCCGCCGCCCCCTGCGTGGCTCCGCACGCAGTGCAGGTCGGGCTACCATCCGGCAAGCTGGTTCCACAGGTTTGGCAAAAGCTCATAGTCTTCTCTCCTTGACAGTTCTATTAGCAGGCCGATGGTCGCGCAGCTCACCGGCAACCTTCGCGGCTACCGCCTGCGGCAGGGGGTTGCCGGCACGTCCTTGTTGCCTTGGGGATGCAGTGTACACGATGCCAGAGACACTGTCTCTAATTCTGTGCTAGGGCCTCGTGCCGAGGGTGATGCTCGCCCCAGGGCCACCTCAAAGCACTCTGAACCCGGGATACCATGACGCCAAAGATCGCTTTCGGGCCGAAGCACGATAGCATTCCTCTGGGCTTGTCTTTTTTTTTGACCGCTAGATTGTCTCGCAACCGGTAGAGTCTTCCAAGCACTTTCTATAAAAGTGAGCGAACCCCTTTTGACGTTCGGAAACAGGATCTTCGGCCACAAGTTATTTCTCTCAGTGATTGTCTGGGTAAGTTTTGGGCTCCCGCTGTGCGCTCAGCAGCCGGTTCCCGATGCCGCCGGCTGGAAAGGAGTACTACGCAACGCCGCCGGTGACCCGCTGAGCGGGGCAACTATAGAACTTATCGGACCGTCGGGAGACAAAGCGGTATCGGTTACGCAGCCCGACGGCGCTTTCCTCTTCAACCCGCTCCCCCCCGGTCTTTTTACGCTCTTTGTTACCGTGGACGGCCATCGCATTGCCTATCCGCAGGCCATCACCCTGGAAGCAAAGGACGTCCTACTCACCCTCACAGACCAGGGAGCGCTGTCGCTGCAAGCAGTTGTGGCGGAACCGGAAACCAGCGGGGGCGTTGCGCTCTCCAGCCAGGCGGTAAGCGGGCTTCCCCTGAACAAGCGTGACTTCAGCCAGTTGTTGCTCCTGGCGGCTGGCACCATGACCGACGCCAACGGAGCGACTAACTTCACCCAGCAGTTCGCCATCAACGGCCAGCGCGGCGTCGAAGCCACCTTTGCCATGGATGGAGCCGATATCAGCGACCCTGAGATGGGCGGCTCTACCTTCAGTAACTTCAACGTGGACGCGGTCGAGGGGATTCAATCCCAATCCGGATGGATGCCGGCCGAGGTCGGGCGCGGAGCCTCCGGTCTTACCAACATCGTGACCCGATCGGGCCGCAGCGGCTTTCACGGCTCCTTCTTTGAGTTCCTGCGCAATTCAGCTTTGGACGCAAGGAACTACTTCGACTACTCCTCGATCGCCAATCCCGGCCGTCTCCCGCCCTTCCGGCGTAACGAGTTCGGCTTTACCAACGGGGGTCCCGTCATCCTTCCGCATATCTACAACGGTTCCGGCAAGACCTTCTACTTTGGCCAGTACCAGGGCTTTCGCCAGGACCTGGGCACGACCCAGGTATTTCCCGTCCCCACCGCCCAGGAACGTGCCGGCCTGGATACCACGGCCTTTCCCGGGGACACACTGCTGGTCCCGGTCGATCCCGGCATAGCCCGTGTCCTGGCGCGTTATCCGTTGCCCAACGATCCGCTGGGTCCCTATGGAGAGCACACCTATGCGAGTTTCTCCCCGGTGGTGACGAATGCGGACCAATTTTCTCTGCGCCTAGACCACCAGATCTCCGCTCGCTCCCAGTTCTTCGCCCGCTTCAATTTCGATAACTTGTATGGGCCCACCACCAACCCCGACCAGACCACGATCGATCCCGCCTTCGGCATTCGCTACATCGACCACCAGCGCAACCTGGTCTTTACCTTCACCCACGATGTCTCCGCGCGCCTGGTTTTGGAATCCTCGGCCAGCGTCACCCGCGCCACGCCTTCCTTTCCCACCACCGACCTCACCGACCCTGCCGTCAAATTCAACGACGGCTCCTTCGAGCCTTTCAATCAGCCTGCGGGAACAGTCATCACCGTCTATGGCAATCTCTTCCAGTTGCGCCAGAATCTTTCCTTCACCACCGCCAGCCACGCCTTCAAGGCGGGCGCTGAGATGCGCCTGAACCGCGACACCAGCTACTTCGGCATCAGCCCTGACGGCGAGTACGACTTTGGCGGAGGCACCGCCTATTCCCCCATCAATATTCCCTCACAAAGCGGACTGCATAACATTCACGTAGGCGAACCGCTGCCCGACACCCTCAGCAGCCTGCTTAGCGGAAGCCCCTTCGTCTACACCGTTGCCGTTGCGCCCCCTTACTTCTCCGGCGGCCAGCACATCGGAGCGGCAGCTATCAGCCGCAATGCCTTCGCGTTTTTTGCCCAGGACACGTGGAAGATCTCGCCCCGCCTGGTGCTCGACTACGGCTTGCGCTACGAACTTTACACGCCTGTCACCGAGCGCGCCAAGAGAACCTCCGGCCTCGCTTTTTCCAAGACTCCCGCTGGCGTTGAGCAACAGTTCGTCGTCAATCCCCAGCCTGGGTATCGCTTCAATCTTGATGGCCTGGGACCGCGCGTCCAGCTCGATTGGCTGGCCGGCGCGCAGATCCATCTCCGCGCCGGCGGTGGTATTACCACGATTCCGCCCAATCTTTTCCAGGACAATTCGCTCACCGGCTCGATTCCATTTGCCGTTGATCCCCGCCTCACCTCCGCGGCCGCAGCGCCTATCCCGTATGGCTTCCAGATCACGTCGAACGAGTTGCCCCTCGCCTACACGCCCCAGGGGCAGAACATTTTTTCCAACGGCACTAAGGGCGTCCATGCCAACACCGTCATGGATTTAAGCCGGTATCAGCGAGATCTTGCCGCGCTCTCGCCCGCCCACCTGATCACGCCGCTGACCATCAATTGCGTCGATCCCGAATTCGGCAACGCCTACCTGCAAACCTGGACTCTCGGTTTGGAACGCCATTTCGGCAACCTGGTAGCCGACGCGACCTACATAGGAACGGCCGCCGCCAAGCTGGCGCAGATGAGCTTCTTCAACGGCTATGCGGGCGCGGGCCCGAGCTTTGCTCCCTATACCCAGTTCGATCAGGCGGGGAATATCATCGGCGGCTTTGGCACCGAGAATGTTATTACGAACACCGCCCACTCCTCCTACAATGCCTTACAGACTTCGCTGCAGGGAGTTGTCCCTCATGGCGGCCCTGGCATGCAGGCCAGCTATACCTGGTCAAAATCACTCGACGAAACCAGTTCCGTGATTGGGGGATTCATCACTGGCGGTTCAGGCGCAATCTCTCAGACCGCTCCTCAGGATCCTTTAAACACGCATCCGGAAAAAGGGCCGTCTACCTTCGACGTCGCTCATGTCTTTACCCTGAGCCTGGCGCAGGATCTCCATGGAGAAAGTATTCCGTTCCTGCAGCCGCTCGGTAGGGCCCTGACTGCAGGCTGGGAGCTACTCAGCATCTCCAGCATCAACAGCGGATCGCCCTTCACCGTCTATTCCGGCGTGCAGCAGACGGATGCCGGAAGCGACGGCGTCGATCGTCCTGACCAGGTGGGCATTCCTCACCTTTCCACCGCCCGCAAAGTCCGCGAGGACTATTTCGGTTTGGGCGCCAACAACGGCTCGTATTTCTCTATTCCCATCAATGTGCCTGGGGGCACCGGCCCCAACCACGGGCGCTTCGGCACTTTGGGACGCAACACCTTTCGCGGGCCGGCCTATTACGACTACGATTTTTCGTTCATCAAGAGCACGCCGATCGGCCGCCGCCCGAGTGGCATCGAGCGCATGGATCTGCAATTCCGCGCTGAATTCTTCAACCTCTTCAACATCGTCAACATGGGCCTGCCTGCCAACACGCTACTCGGTTCCGGCTTCGGCGAAATCAGCCACACAGCCGGCACCTCCCGCCAAATTCAATTCTCCTTGAAACTCATCTACTAACCGCCCAACCGGGACGCAATGGTGTGCCGCATTTCACCGAGCTGCACAGAAAATCCGGGTCCGTCCTGGGATATTCTCAGCCAGAGCCTGTCCAAATTAGCGGGTGTTTTGCTAAAGCCTATGAAAGTCCGCTGACTTCAGCGGCCTGTTGCATTGGACCAGCCCCAAACCCCGCGGCTGAAGCCGGATAAGATGAGTCCTACGCGAGCCGCTCGGCTTGGAAAGCCGAGCTCCCCCGCATGAATGCGGGGGCTAGCCACGGTTCTAAACGAGCTGGGAAGTTCCTCGCGGGGAAATCCGCACTGCGATACGACAACCCGGGCCGGCCTCTGAGGGCAGGGAACTGCACTCCAAAATAAAGAGGCCACCCTTGCGGGTGGCCTCTTTGCAGAGTGCGTGTTGCTTAGTACATGTCGCCCATACCGCCGCCGTGACCACCACCGGCCGGAGCATTCTGCTTCGGTTCGGGGATATCGGCCACCATGGCTTCGGTCGTCAGCATGAGAGCCGCGATCGAGGCTGCGTTCTGCAGTGCCGTGCGGGCCACCTTGGTCGGATCGATGACGCCGGCCTTGACCAGGTCCTCGTACTCGTTGGTCGCAGCGTTGTAGCCATAATGAGGATTGTTGTTTTCGCTGATTTTGCCCACGATCACAGCACCTTCCTCACCGGCATTGCCGACGATCTGGCGAAGAGGCTCTTCCAGGGCGCGACGGACGATCGAAGCACCGATCTTCTCATCACCCTCGAGCTTCTTGATCAGCTCATCCACGTCCTTGGCGGAGCGCAGCAGAGCTACACCACCACCTGGAACGATGCCTTCTTCCACCGCGGCACGGGTAGCGTGCATGGCATCCTCAACGCGAGCTTTCTTTTCCTTCATCTCGGTCTCGGTTGCCGCCCCTACCTTGATCACAGCCACGCCACCAACCAGCTTGGCGAGCCGCTCCTGCAGCTTCTCGCGGTCGTAGTCGGAGGTCGTCTTCTCCACCTGGTTGCGGATTTCCTTCACCCGGCCTTCGATGGCCTTCGCGTCGCCCCGGCCCTCAACGATCGTGGTGTTGTCCTTGTCGATGGTCACGCGCTTGGCGCGGCCAAGGTCTTCGATCTTGACGTTCTCGAGCTTGATCCCGAGGTCTTCCGTGATGGCGTTGCCACCAGTCAGCTTGGCGATGTCTTCGAGCATTGCCTTGCGGCGATCGCCGAAGCCAGGAGCCTTCACTGCCGCCACGTTCAGCGTGCCACGCAGCTTGTTGACCACCAGTGTTGCCAGTGCCTCGCCGTCCACATCCTCAGCGATGATCACCAGCGGCTTGCCGTTGCGGGCAACCTGCTCGAGCAGAGGCAGAAGGTCCTTCATGGAGCTGATCTTCTTTTCGTGGATCAGGATGTAGGGCTCTTCGAGCGATACTTCCATGCGATCCGGATCGGTCACGAAGTAGGGGCTCAGGTAGCCGCGGTCAAACTGCATACCCTCGACCACTTCCAACTGGGTCTCCAGAGTCTTCGACTCCTCAACCGTGATCACGCCGTCCTTGCCGACCTTCTTCATGGCCTCGGCAATGATGTTGCCGATGGTGGAGTCGCTGTTGGCCGAAATGGTGCCCACCTGGGCAATCATCTCTCCGGTCACCGGCTTGGAAAACTTCGCCAGTGCTCCGCCAATCACCACGCCATGCTCGTCACGCTTGCCCACAACCGCCTCAACTGCCTTGTCGATGCCGCGCTTGAGAGCCATCGGGTTGGCGCCCGCAGCCACCGTCTTGACACCCTCGCGATAAATCGCCTGGGCCAGAACCGTTGCCGTGGTGGTGCCGTCGCCGGCCACGTCCGAGGTCTTCGACGCTACTTCACGGACCATTTGCGCGCCCATATTTTCGAGCGAGTCTTTCAGTTCGATCTCCTTGGCCACCGTGACACCGTCCTTGGTGATGGTGGGGGAGCCGAACTTCTTTTCGATAACGACATTGCGGCCCTTGGGCCCGAGCGTCACCTTAACTGCGTCGGCCAGCGTGTTTACGCCGCGCAGAATAGCCTGACGCGAATCTTCTCCGTGCAGAATTTGCTTTGCCATTCCATTTCTCCTTGACAATGTGCGCTGCTAAATAAGCAGCAATAAAAATGCGCATCCGGTCGAACCGTGATGCGCTTATTTCTTCTTCAGAATGCCGAGAACTTCTTCCTCACGCATAATGAGGAATTCCTCGCCATCAATCTTGATCTCGGTTCCCGAATACTTGCCGAAAAGGATGCTGTCGCCGGCCTTGACATCCAGGGGGAAAACCTTGCCCTCGTCGTTCGACTTACCCTTGCCGACCGAGATGACCTCACCCTCTTGCGGCTTTTCCTTGGCCGTGTCAGGGATAATGATGCCGCCCCGGATCGATTCGCCCTCTTCCACGCGCCGTACCAGAATGCGGTCGTGAAGTGGTGTAAAGCTGGTAGCTACGGATGCTGTTGCAGTTGGCATTGCGTTACTTCTCCTTCGCACGAGGGTCTGCCTCGCGGTGATTACGACTTAAGCTGTGTTGGTTTAGAATTCAGAGCGATACGCTGATTCCGATGAGGCGCTTAGCAGTCTCGCCCTTCAACTGCTAAGATAGCCACCGATCAGCTCCTTGTCAAGCCTGGAAAGTCGAAATGTGAGTGAAACTCGCTCAAATATTAAGGGTACGTAAAATGATTTGGAAATCATCTATACTTCCTGCCATGGGCAAACCGTTCAGCCGCCGGCTTCCGAGTATTTTGAGTGGTGTGCTGTTGTTTGCCAGCCTTGCCCTGCCCAGTGCCGCCCAGCGTAATGGCCGTAAATACACCCCCCCGCCGGCTACCGCCACCATTAAAGTCACGGTGGTCCGGTCAACCAACGGCAAGGCCATCCCCAACGCCGCCGTAGTTTTCCATCCTGTGGAGGGCGATAAAGACAAGGGTGCGCTGGAGCTGAAAAGCGACGAAGACGGCAAGGTCACCATCGATGTGATCCCGATAGGCGACACCGTCCGTCTGCAGGTGATTGCCGATGGCTGGCAGACCTATGGCGAGGACTACAAAATCGATACCGACAGCAAAGAGATCGTGGTCAAGATGAAGCGGCCCGGGTCGCAATACTCGCTGTACGGCGACGGGCACGGAACTGCACCCACCACCACCACCCCCAAGGGACAGTCCAGCAGCGCGAAGCCCTCCCAGCAAACGCCCCTCCCCCAATAGATCGGACTGCCCTTCGGCAACCCGATTTCCTGCTTCGTTACACTGGACAGAGCCGCGTGTGCGCCTTTCCGTGAAGAAAGGCGCATGAAGTTCGCCAACACCGCAAACCTCGACAGGAAATCCGGGGGCGCGGCTGGGTAAGATCGATTTCTATGGAAAACCTGCATCACAGACGAGCGCTGGTGACCGGCGCTGCGAAACGCATCGGCAGGAGCCTCGCATTGAGCCTGGCGGCCGCTGGAGCGGACGTTGCCATCACTTACAACGGTTCGAAGGCGGAGGCGCAGGAGACGGTGGAAGCTCTCCAACAACTCAATGTGAGGGCCGTGGCCGTTGCCTGCGATGTGCGCAACATCGATAGCGTTCGGGCGGCCGTGGCGGCCGTGGTGGAGCGGTTTGGCGGGCTCGACATTCTGGTCAATAACGCGGGAACCTTTGAGACCGCGGTGCTGCAATCGATCACCCTGGCGCAATGGGACAAGATGTTCGAAACCAACACTCGCGGCCCTTTCCTCATGGCCCAGGCAGCCTATCCTCACTTGCGAGAAACCAGGGGCCGGATTATCAACATCGGCTCGCTGGGAGGCATGCATCCATGGGCCACCCATGGGCACTATTGCACCTCGAAAGCCGCCCTGCATATGCTCACACAAACCATGGCGAAAGCCTTCGCGCCCGAGATCAGCGTGAATTGTGTCGCCCCGGGCATGGTGGTGAATGGAGAAGTGGATCCGGCTTACGAGCATTTCGCCAATAAGACGCCGATGCAGCGCAATGGCACGCCCAACGATGTGGCGGAGGCGGTTCTCTTCTTCGCCCGTGGACCACACTTCATCACCGGGCAGATTCTGGGCGTAGATGGCGGCTTGGGGCTGTAACAAGAAACCGCAGGTCCCTCCACTCCGCTACGCTCCGGTCGGGATGACAATTTTGTTGTGGGAATTGGCCTTGGCCCCGGTCAACGGAACTGGCAGCCGGTGGCACGACAAAATTGTCATCCCGACCGGAGCGTAGCGGAGTGGAGGGACCTGCGGTTTCTTTCCTACCCTACCAACCAAACATCTTGTTAAGCAGCCCTGAGGAGTGCTTCGGATCCAGCTCCGGGTGCAGGCCCTCCGGTTCCGGCTGGGGCGGGAGGCTTTCCCCGAAATAGGCTGCGTGGGGATTGTGCAGGCACAGCCGGTCCGCGGTCTCGGCCCCATATTTGCCGGCTACCAGTTGATAGGCATCGCGCAACATCGGCGGCCGCGAAGTGATGTCATGCGCATCGGTGGCGATGAAGTTCACCCAGTTCCGCCGCAGCAGCTCGTGGGAGACGCGCTGCGCAACCTTGCCGAAGCGGCCAGTCAGGGAAGCGGCGGTTATCTGCACTAAACAGCCGGAGCGGAGCCATTCCACCATGCGTTCCGGGTGCCGTGCGAGCAGCGGGTTGCGCTCCGGATGAGTGATGATCGAGGTCAGGCCGGCCATCCCCAGACGAAAAAAAATCTCCTTCATATTCTGCGAGATGCCGTGGTCAGGGAACTCCACCAGCAGGTATTGCTTGCCATTGATGGAATACTTTGCCGGGTTGGCGATTGCGTCCTCAATGTTGTCGAACATGAGATGGAAGTCGCAGCCGAGCCCGAGCGTGATGCGGTTGCCCAGCCTTTGGCGGATCATCTCCAGACGTTCCAGATTCAACGCCGGGTCGAACTTGAAATGCTCGCTGGAGTGGGGAGTGCAGACTATGTGGGTTACCCCATTCTGCATCGACATTTCGGCCATAGCCACCGAGATTTCGATATCCGACGGTCCGTCATCAAGGCCAAACAACAAATGGTGATGTATATCAATCATGAAATTCCTGACCTACCTGGTCATCGCGCTGGCCAGGGATGCAAACAATAGCAAGCCGTCCGACGAGCCTAATATCGCTTCGCTCGAACGGTCCGGATGGGGCATCATACCCAGCACATTGTGCCCTTGGCTGAATACCCCGGCAATGCAACTAATGGAGCCATTGGGGTTGGCGGCTGAGGTAACCTCCCCCGACCGGGTGCAGTAGCGAAAGGCGATGCGGTCGCTGCGCTCCAGCTCCGCCAACGTGTCAGGCTCGCAGAAGTAGTTCCCCTCCATATGCCCGATGGGAATCTTCAACACCTGGCCCCGGGTGAGCGCCTGGGTGAAGGGGCTGCGGGCGGTCTCGGTGCGCACATAGACCTGCTTGCAGATGTAGCGCAGCCCGGCGTTCCTGAGCAGCGCCCCGGGCAACAAGCCGCTCTCGCACAGAATCTGGAAGCCATTACAGATACCCAGCACCAGTCCGCCCGCGCCGGCAAACCTTTTGACCGACTGCATGACCGGCGAAAAGCGGGCGATTGCCCCCGTCCGCAGGTAGTCCCCATAGGCAAATCCGCCCGGAATCAGGATGGCGTCGCATTGCTCCAAATCCTCCGATTCGTGCCATAGAAAAGTCACCGGTTGATCAGCGATCTCACGCAAAGCGTAGTACGCATCGTGATCGCAATTGGAACCGGGAAAGACAAGGACGCCGAATTTCATACTCCTAGGCTAGCAGTTTTGCACCGCTAGAGGAGTGTCTGCACGGCTACCGGCTCCCTGGAAGGCGGCGTCGTCCTTGAAGGGAAATTCCCGTTGTGGCGCTTGCTCTGTTCGCTGGAGTATTGTCGGGTATTGTCATGGCAGACCAGGACGCCATTCCCGGGGATCCTGTCCCAAACGACCCGCCTGCGGCGCCGCCGAACGTCGCGCTCAGCTCCAGTGAGGCCGTCCCGGGCAATTTTTCTGCCAAAGGCGCCCTTCACCTGCGCACTGCCGGCACCGCACTCGTCAACTGGTGGCGTGCGGTAACCATTCAAGGACTCTGCGTCGCGCTGCTGTGGCTGATTGGGCTCCTATTGCTGAAGGTGCCCCTGGCGCCGGTGTGGGCCCTGATCGCCGGCCTCATGACCCTGGTCCCCAATATTGGCGGGGTGATTGCTCTGCTCGGGCCGGCTTTCTCCATCCTGGTCAGCAAGCCAGATATGTACCGGCTGTGCTTCCTGCTGGGCATGTACGCGGTGATCGTGGTGATTGATCAATTGATGTTGCAACCTCTCATCATGAAGCGCGTGACCCGCGTCCCGGTCTGGGCTTCGATCCTGGTGCCCATCATTCTCGGTATTGTCATTCCTTTCTGGGGCATTCTGTTGGCGCCCCCATTGCTCGCCGTCGTCTACGCTTTCCGCCGCCCGCGGCCCCGTCCGCTGCCCTAGCTACAGAGAACAAAGGCCCCGGGCTGCGTGCTATACTCGCCTTTCGCCGTGAGGCCCGAATTCGCTTCACAGCAAGATCATTTCGCTATAAGGGCAAGGGAAGAAACGGGACCAGGCCATTCCCCAAGAACTGGCCGTACCTGGCAGCTCTCACCAAGTCATCGAAATAGTGAGAATGATCAAGAACCAGCCTTCTTACAGGCAGTAGAGGTAGCTATGTCCGGCCATTCTAAATGGGCCACCATCAAGCACAAAAAGGGCGCACTTGACGCCAAGCGCGGCAAGATCTTCACGCGTCTGATCAGGGAAATCACCATGGCGGCTCGCCAGGGCGGGGGAGATGTGGATGCCAACCCCCGGCTGCGGGGCGCCGTCGCTGCTGCCAAGGCGGAGAATATGCCGCAAGACAACATCAAGCGCGCCATCCAGCGCGGCACCGGTGAATTGCCCGGATCCATCTATGAGGAAATCTCCTTTGAAGGCTACGGTCCCGGAGGCGTCGCTCTCATCGTCGAAGTGACCACGGACAATCGCAACCGCACCGTGAGCGAGGTGCGCCATGCCTTCTCGAAAAACGGGGGCAACCTGGGCGAACCAAATTCCGTCCGCTTCATGTTTGCCAAGAAGGGACTGATCGCCATCCCCAAGTCCGCTGCCGACGAGGACAAGTTGATGAACATCGTTCTCGATGCCGGCGGAGAAGATCTCAACGACGAGGGCGATACCTGGGAGATACTGACCGACCCTTCCGCCTACGAGGCGGTCGCGAATGCGGTCAAGGCAGCCAAGCTCGAGCCCTCACTCTCTGAGATTACGATGATTGCGTCCACCTACACCAAGCTCGAGGGCACCGTCGCGGCCCAGATGATCCGGCTGCTCGAAGCCCTGGAAGATCTGGACGACGTGCAGAACGTCTACTCGAACTTTGATCTGGACGCCACGCAGTACGAAGAAGTCGCTGGCTGATCACCCCGATCGCATCCCAGTCTCCGCTCGCCCTGTAACTGTATCCTCGCCCAAGACAGTCCGTTCGTCCTGCCGTTTTGCCCGCTGGGAGATCCGGTCTCAAGTTGGAGAGTGATTTGAAAGAAGGGAAGACGAGTATCACAATGGCAATGCCCCGAAATCGTTCTGCTGCCGTGCTTATGGTTGCGTTTGCCCTTCTCTCGACCGCGGTCGCCGGCGCGCAGTCAGTCGCCAGTGACTCCTCAGCGCGTCCCGCAGAAAATCTCCTGGCCAGCCGGCCCTGGGAGTTTGGACCCTTTGTGGACGGTGGCTTTGGCACTGGAAATCGTGAGTCCTATAAATTTCTATGGGCCGGCCTGCACGCCGGTAAGGTGCTGACGGGTCCTTTCGGTAAGGGATTCCTGAATGGCCAGTTTGAACTGGGCGCGGAGCTCATGCCGCTATGGCAGGCCTACACGCCCAAGTACCTTCGCGCCAACTGTTACCAGCAATCCGGCAGTCCGTTGACTTGCAGCAACCTGTTTCCCACTGGAGGGACCTACAACGGGGTGAGCATCACGCCGGCCATTTTGCGCTGGAACTTCCGCAGCAGTCGTCGCTTCGTACCCTGGATTCAGGGTGCCGGCGGTCTCATCTGGACCAATCACAAATTTCCACCGGTCGGCCCGTACCCCCTACCTAATCACCTGGGGACTAGTGTTTTCAACTACACACCGCAATTCGGCTTGGGCGTACATTACTTCGTCAAGCCAAAGCAATCGATCTTCTTTTCTGCCAATGCGGTACATATTTCGAATGCCAGCATGGGAGATTCCAATCCTGGCGTGAATGCGAGCGTACAGTTTTCTATCGGCTATGCCTGGTGGAAATAGCTTGGCCGTCAGGCCGGAATTCTTATGGACGAGACCGTCATCGAGTGCGTGCCCAACTTTTCCGAGGGCTGCGATCCCAAAAAGGTCCATGCCATCGTGGACGCCATGCGTGTGGACGGCGTCTCCTTGCTCGACTGGTCCATGGACTGCGACCACAATCGTTCGGTGGTGACCATTGCCGGACAGCCGCTGGCGGTTGTGGAGGCGGCTGTTCGTGCCGCCGGCAGGGCAGCCGAACTCATTGACCTGACCGTTCAACGTGGAGTGCACCCCCGGATCGGGGCCACCGACGTAATACCCTTCGTTCCTGTTTCGGGAATCTCGCTTGCCCAATGCGCCATCCTGGCGCGCCAGGCCGGGCTTGAGATCTGGAGCCGCTACAACATCCCCATTTATTTTTACGAAGCCGCCGCGTCTCGTCCCGACCGCGCACTGCTGGAGCAGGTGCGCCAGGGACAATTCGAGGGCTTGCGCGAGCTGGTCTCGCGCGATGCGGCGCGGCGCCCCGATCTCGGCGGCCCTGAGCTCCACCCCACTGCCGGAGCAAGCGCAGTAGGGGCGCGCAAGTTCCTTGTTGCCTACAACCTATACCTGGATCGGCCGAACGTCACCGCCGCCCGGGCGATCGCCAAAGCGTTGCGCGCCTCGAATGGCGGCCTCGAAGGAGTCAAGGCCATGGGTGTTCTGGTGCAGGGGCGGGCCCAGATTTCCCTCAACATCACCGATTTCCGCCTCACCCCGGTGGGCCATGCTTTTGCGACGGTGAGTCGCCTGGCGGCCACTCATGGTACCAAGGTGGTAGACGCAGAACTCATCGGTCTACTTCCGGAAGAGGCCTTTGAGCGCGATAGTGAGTGGGTACGTCTAATAAGTGGGTTTACGCCGGAGGAGAGGATTCTCGAACGGCGACTCAAGCGGCCGCTCGATTGGCCGGTTGCCGGCGCCAGCAAAGCATAAGATAGAGAAAGCTGGGTTAAAACTCTGCATACATCGGAGAAAATGTAGTCCCCCCAGGGAAGGAAGACCCCATTGAAGCAATTCACAAAGAAGATGCAAACGAGTTCCGTTGCCGGGCTCGCTCTTGCGCTGGCGCTACCCGCCACTGCCGCTCAGCTCGGCCAGGATGCGCGCGCCGCAATACCCAAGGACGTTCAGCAGCTGATCGTCGTTGATTACCACGCCATGCAGAACTCGCAAGCTGCCATGGATCTCAAGGCGCGTGTGCTTCCGCCTGAGCTCAAGCAACTGGAGCAGGCTCTCCGCACCTCCGGCCTCGATGAGAACCACGACATTGAAGAACTCGCCTTTGCTTCGTTCAAAAAGGGACAAGAGACGCGCATCGTAGGCTTAGCGCAAGGCCAGTTTTCGCTTGACGACATCATGGCTAACTTCAAAAAGCGCAAGGTAAAGCCCATTGCCTACCGCGACAATAAGGTATATCCCATGGGCCAATCCGGTATGCAGGTGGTCTTTCTGAACCCCACTACCATGGTCTTTGGCCAAACCGACTCTCTCAAGGCAGCGCTCGATGCGCGCGACGGCATGGCCCCCAGCTTCCTGAATAACAGCGCCATGCTGGGCCAGATGGCATCCGTCGACACCGACGCCGTCTGGAGTGTCCTCGATCAGGAAGGCACGCAAACCATGATGCGTTCGGTGCTGGGAGACGCTTCCCAGTTGACGGACTATGACACGGTAAAGAAGCGGCTGCTTAGTTCCCGCTACTCGATGAGCTTCGACAACGGAGTCAAGTTCTCGCTGGACGTCATTACCCCGGACACGATTTCTGCCGCCACCATGGCTTCGCTGTTGAACGCTGCGGCGTTATACAAGAAGGTGAGTGGTACACCGGCGGAGAAGGAAGCCATCGACAATACAACCATCGATTCGACTGGAGGCACCTTGGACGTGCGCTTCGCGTCTTCAGACAGCCAATTTTCCAGCCTCCTGCAATCGAGTCTTTTCCAGTCCGTGGTCAAGTAGTTTTACTTCGGATTAGTCAGACTAGGAGTCCAGGTGACTGTGCCCGTGGGACTGATGGTCACCAGCAGCGAACCTTGATCGCCCAGGTCCACATTCGGACCTGTGGCGGTGTGGGAGTGGCCTTTCCCATCCTCGTATTGCAACGATAGCGGCCCGGACCCCTGAATCTTGAAGCGGTAATGGAATTTGCCACCGGCCGCGAGCACGTTCGCGCCAAAACTGGCGCTCGGGTAGTCAAACTCCAGCACGTGCAACGTGGGACCCTGGTTCACAATCGTGGCCTCGACGAACCGTGACCGGCACCCGGCCAGGCACAACGTCAGCAGGAATGCCGCCGGGATTTTCAGAGCAGTGTCTTCCGTTCCAGGATGCGCGCTGTCAAAACCACTCCGGTCTCGTTGTTATGCAACGTGAGGGGAAAAGCGAGCACGTTCCACACCCACTCTTCGCCCTTCCGGGGTAGATTCAACAACCCACGATAGGTTCGATCGATATAGGTTTCACGCTTCTCCGCGACGGTGCGCAGAATCTCTCTCCAGTCAGCCGCCAGATCGGGCATCTCGTCGAACATATTTTTGCCCGGAAACCAATCCCGCGGCCGCTCCAGCAAGCGGGCACAGGATTCATTCACGTACATCCATTCTCCCTCCCGATCGAGGATCTCGAGCACCACGTCCTCGCCGATCGCCATACTGATGCGGGAGTAGAAGAAGTCGCGGGCATCCACCACCACCGGCCGTCCCCGGTGTTTGGCTTCAAACGAACGCAACGCGGCGATCAGATCGTCGACCGAACTGTAACCCTTGAGCAGGTGCATATCTTCCACGCCGCCAAACCGCCGCTCCAGGGTCGAGGAAAGAATGATGATGGGCACTTCGGGCCGCCGCCGGCGAAGGATACTGGCCACGTCGGTACCGAACTGCCCCGCCCCCAGATGGTAGTCGAGCACTGCGATATCGATTTCATTGAGCAGTTTTTCCGCTTCGCCGATGGTGCCGGCAGTGTCGGCCAGATAACCGTGCTTGCGCAGGATGGCGGCACGAAGCAACAGGTTCTCTGGATCATCGTCAAGCAGCAATACACGGACAGGATTTTCGACCAGATGCAAACTCTGCCTTCACGTTTCCCCGATAGGTTGGCCCTGCCGGTATTGCGACTGAAGTAGGATGCGTATTTTGGGAAACGCGCTGCCGGGCAAACTAATTTGCTCGCGGCGAGGCAAGCATCGGGAGGCGCACCCAAGATCGAGATAATTCAATAAAGCATGATTTTACAAAATCTTACGGCTTCTTGTGAACCTGTTTGACGAGCTCTGGAAGGCGCCTGAATGCAGCCACGCTGCGCATCCACGCGCGATGTTCGAATGCTGGTGAACCGCTGATTACGCTCCCCGGAGCCACATCGCCCGGGACCCCGGATTGCGCCGTGACCACCACGCCGTCGCCGATGAAACTATGACCGACCACCCCTACCTGCCCGGCGAGTACGACATTCTTTCCCACACCGGAAGATCCCGCCAGACCCACCTGGGAGCAAACCAAGGTATTCTCGCCCACTCTCGATCCATGCCCGACTTGCACCAGGTTATCGATCTTGACCCCGCTGGAAATCTCAGTGTTGCCCACACTGGCCCGGTCGATGCAGGAATTGGCCTGAACTTCCACCTGGTCTCCCAGAACCACTGCGCCACTTTGAGTAATTTTATGCCAAGTGCCTCCGTCCTCTTTGGCGAATCCAAATCCGTCCGAACCCACCACCGCTCCGTTTTGCAGGATGACGCCATCGCCAAGTCGGCACTCCTCGCGCACCACGGCATGGGCGTGGGCGAAGAAATGTTTTCCTATGTGCGCCTTGGGGTAAATGACGACGTGGGGCAACAGGGTGGCGCCGGTCCCGATGACTACCCCGGCTCCAATCACCACGTAGGCCCCAATATGTGCATCCTGGCCAATCGTGGCGGAGGGGTCGATGACGGCTGTGGGGTGAATCCCCGGAGGATAGAGCGGGGCGGGACGGAAGAGGTCGATCGCGTGGGCGAATGCCAGATAGGGGTTCGCTGTCCGCAAGGTGGCTGCTTCTATCTGCGGAAAGTCCTCGGTTACCAGAACTGCCCCGGCCTTCGTGGTACGGGCAAACGGCGTGTACTTGGGATTGGCTACAAAGGTCAGCTGGCCAGGACCAGCCTTTTCAATCCCCTCGACCCCGGTAATCTCCTGATCCTGGTCGCCATGGCAGATGGCCCCGAGGACGCGGGCGAGTTCGGCAAGCTTCATGCAGGGGATTGTACCGGAGTCCCAAGCCTCAATTTCTCACGGCCTGGTCCGTAACGAATGACGGGATCCAGGGGGGCCTGTTTCACGACCACGCCCCGGCGGGATCACAGCGAATTCTGTGGCTTGAACAGGCTCTCCTGGACGGCGTCGGAAGGTCCTCGCCTGGCGCCCGTCTTGATCACTGCCAACACGTCCAGCTCTGCGACTGCCTGCCGGGGCAGAAAAATCCTCTGGGTATTCGATCGCGTGTCCGGAGGGATGAGGAAAAGCCCCTCCCCATCGAGCAGAGTCAGGTCGTTCTGCGCCAGCCCCTCGATTAAGTCGTTATCTTTGAGCCGTGCCCGGATCCATAGACCCTGGCTGCGGGGACGGGTGACAAAAGTCTTGCGCAGCAAACGCTCAGGTTGGTTGGCATCGCCCGACTGAAAGTCGCGCACGAAGCAGATCCATTTCACTTCCGACATGTCTACGGAAACCAGCTTGCCGGCCAGGTCGAGCACCTGTACTTGCTCGTTGGCGACAAAGGCTGAGGGGGGCAGATATCCGGAAAGCCAGTCCCGGCTCAACTTTCGTACGATGACTTTCTTACGGCTGACTGCCATGGGTCGGGCCTCCGGCGGCCCGGGCTCCTCGCGCGGCGTGCGTTGTCAGCGCGCGACGGAAGATCGCCCAGCTGGATTGTCGCACGTCCCGGAACCGCACCGGGAATCGTGCAAAGGAAAGCAGCGAAAGCTGTGCAAGCCTGTAGCCAAGGTACTTCACAGTATGGTAACTTAAGTATTCGTTCGTAGCGTGGGTTTGCCGCTAAGGTGTTCACATGGCGAATGTTAGCCGCAATCTTAGTGGCGGGCGGAGCTGAACGTCAGGCATGCCCGACTATATCTATCTTCTCAAGAACCGACTCTCCATACACCAGCAGAACGCTCTCGAGCATATCCGTGAGGCAGCTCGCGAAGCCGGGATGACCGTATTTCTGGTGGGCGGCGCAGTGCGCGATCTTACCAGCGGGTCGCCGGTGTTCGATCTTGATGTAACGGTCCAGGGAAATGCTCTTAAGCTAAAGAAAGCACTGGAAAAAGCGGGAGGAAAGCTGTGGGGCGAGCATGAAGCCTCGCGGACTCTCTTCTTTCGTTTTCCGGTTGGGGTCACGGTTGAGATCTCAAGCGCACGGCGCGAGGAGTATCCGAAGCCGGGTAAGCCCGTCTACTACTGGGACACGATTTTGGAGGATCTCCGGCGCCGCGACTTCACCGCAAACGCCATGGCTTTGTCGCTGAATGAGCATTCTTACGGCTTGCTCATGGACCCGCTGAACGGCGTTGCGGACATTGAAGCTCGTCAGCTGCGTCTGGTGAGCAACTATGGCTTTTTGGAGGAACCGTCCCGCCTTCTCCGTGCCACCCGCCTGGTGGCGCGCCTGGGATGGCAACTGGACGAGCGCACCCAGACCCGTTTCCAGAACGCCAAGGAAGAGAACGCCATCGAAGCGCTCTCTCCCTATCACCGGGGCTATGAACTGGAAGAGATTGGTCATGAAGAGGACGGGTTGCGGGTGCTCGCCGCCATGGAGGCAGAGGGGTGGATGCATCATTTGTTTCCCGCCTGGACCACCGCTTCGGCCGATGCGGCAGGTCTGGAGGAGATGCGCAAGCTGGTGACCCAGTTGCAGATGCAGGGGGTAAGTCCTGATATTTCTGCGGCCTCGATGCATTTTCTTACAGCCAAGCTTTCGCCCAAGGACTTGGCGGCCCTCAAGGCGATGTTCGTTCGGCCTGGGTTTGTCGAAGAATGGGCCAACCTCGACCACGCAGCCAAGGAATTCAATAAACAGCTGAGTGGTAAGGAGGCGGCTACTCCTTCGGCCACCTGGAAGCTGTTTACTACGGCAGACCCACAGGCCGTCCTTTGGCTGGGTTTGACCTCAAAGACGCCGGCCATCCAGGCGAAATACAAGAACTTCTTTACCGTGTGGCCGGAGGCGCGCCAGAAGGTTCCCCATGCTTTGCTCCAGGAGCTGCGTATCACTCCGGAGGTACCGGGGTATAACGAGATGATGTCCGGCTTATTCCTGGGCGTCATTGACGGCATACTGGAGACCGACGAACAACTGCGAGCCTTCCTTGAACCTTACTCACCGCCGGCGCCGCCCCCACCGGTAACCGTACGCCGCACCCGAGGTTCGAAGAAAGCTGGGGAAGCAAAGGCCAAAATCCCGGTTGAGGAAGCCGCATTCGACGGTGAGCCGCTGGAACTCGACGACGAAGAGGCTATCGAGGAGATAGACGAAGAGGAAGGCGAACCGGAAGATAGCTTTCCGCCGGTAGTGAAGAAGAGCGCCCCGGCCAAGAAAGCCGCCTCGGAAAGTGAATCAGGCAATGGAGCGGCCAAGCCGCAATCCAAGCCGGAGGCTCCTGCCGCAAAGGCAAGTCCTGCCGCAAAGGCAAGTCCTGCCGCAAAGGCAAGCCCTGCCGCCGGGAAGGCAGCGCCTAATCCCACGCTTCACGTGGTGGCGCCCAGCAAAACGGCCAAGGTCCACGTGATGGCCAAGGCTGCCAAACCAAGTCCAGCGCCGAGCCACCCCCCTAACCACGTTCATAGCCCGGTCCCGCCCGCTAAGAAGGCGTTGCCCATGAAGGCGGCTGCGGTAAAGGCGGTCCCCGCCAAAGCCCCCGCCGCCAAGCCGGTGCCCTCTAAGGAAATTCGGCGGGCTGCTGTAAAACCGCCGCCTCCTAAGCCGGCTGCCAAAAACAACGCCCACGCGAAGAAGGCTGCTCCGCCCAAATCACCCGCCAAAGCCCACAAGAAGGCCGAGCCGGCCAAAAAGCCGCCGCCGGCAAAGAAGTCTGCTCCAGTCAGGAAGCACCGCTAGGTAATTACGAAACTGCTCTAAAATCCTCCTGTATGGCAGAGCAAATACCAGAACCGTGGCTGCGAGGCACGCTTTCGGGTGTGCCCGTGCTGCGGCGAGCGCTACTCCATTCTCTGCAGATGGCCCAGGAGGATACGGCCAAGTGGTGCCTTGGTCTGGACGACAGCGAACTGCACGCGCGGCCCTTCCATTTGCCCTCAGTCGCATTTCAGTTACGGCACATCGCCCGCAGCCTGGATCGCTTTTGCTCCTATGCAGAGGACATTCCGCTGAGCCCGGCGCAGTTTAAAGCGCTCGCCAGTGAAATGGACGTTGATGGAACCCGGGACGCAATCTTTAGCGAATTAGAAGAGAGCCTGCAGAAGACACGCCGGCGTCTGGAGTCAATCGTCCACCCGCCACTGGATCGACCGGTGAGCATCGGGCGCAAGGGCCTGCCCACGACCCTGACAGGACTGCTCGTCCACGCCGCGGAACACACCCAACGCCACGTAGGCCAGGCGATTACCACAGCCAAGCTGATCCTGGCCCAACGCGGAGCGATTCAGGAAAACCGCACTTCCGCGTCTAGCTGAGTTCAGGGATTCGGTCGACGATGTGGCCCATCTTCTCCTGCTTGACCTGGACGTAGCGCTCGAAGCTATCGAGCGGCTCGACCTCGGCAGAGATGCGTTCCACCACGCGAATCCCCACTGACTCCAGCGCCTCGACTTTCTCCGGATTATTGGTGATCAGGCGTACCGAGTTCACGTTCAGTAGCTTCAGAATCTCGGCAGGGAGCTCGAACTCGCGGCAATCGGGCTTATAACCGAGCTTTAGATTGGCTTCGACCGTATCCAGCCCTTGGTCCTGCAGCTCATAAGCACGCAACTTGGCCATCAGTCCGATGCCCCGGCCCTCCTGCTGTTCGTAGAGCAGGATGCCGGCCCCGGTCTCGGCGATCATGCGCAGCGCCAGTTCCAATTGCAGACGGCAATCGCAGCGCAAAGAACCGAAGACGTCGCCGGTCAGGCACTGGGAGTGAATGCGCACCACCGGCGGAGCACCATGGATATCGCCCAGCACCAGCGCGATCGCGCCTTCGATCTTCCTGCTGACCGTAGTCATCCCCGGCCCGCACGGTTCCGGGTCGACACGCACCCCTTCGAAGCCCAGAATGCGGAAATGACCCCAGCGGGTGGGGAAATCCGCATCCGCCACTTTCTTGACACTTTCCAACGGCATGGTTAATTAGAGCCTCTTTCCCGGCCTCATGTCCAGCGGGTGAAACTGGCGTAAAGTAAGAGCGTGTTTGAGCCCAAGCTCGTCCTCATAACACTGCTGATCAAGCTGGGTGTGGCCGCGGCGGTCTCGGCGGTCACCGCCCGCGCGCTTACTTTCCAGCGTCTTTTGTTCGCCGAGCGCCGCACCACCGCGCAAACTATCGGACTGCTGGCCTTTCTCTGCATTCCGCTGACACTGGGGGTGTGGATTCGCTTCGTCGTGCAGAACTTCTATGCAGCAGATATCAGTTTCGAAACCGTCATCATCCTGGGCATCCTGCTAGGCCCACTCTCCGCGATGTTCGGCGGAGCGGTGCTTTCCATCCCCGCCATGCTGCACCACGAATACCTGACCTTACCCTTCTTGCTTTCCGTGGCCATCGTCTCCGGCCTGTACGGGCGGGCCGTGGAGCCGGAAGAGGTATGGTCGTTTTCCCCTTTCGTCGACCTCAGTATCTATCGTTGGGTGCGGCGGAACCTGCTCGAGCCACGCTTCGATCGCCAGATCCTGCTGCTGATGCTGATCGTTGGCATGCAGATGGTCCGCATGTGGCTGGCGGAGCTTTATCCTGGGCGTCTGTTCAGTTTGAATGCCCATGGCTGGCTGGTTAAGCTTGCGATTTGTGTCTGCTCCGCAGTAGTCGTGGCCATCCCGATAAAGATCTGGAACTCAAGCCGCATTGAGATCAAGCTGAAGGAGCAGAAGCGCCTGGTGCTGGAGGCGCGCTTCGATGCGCTGCAGCGGCAAATCAACCCTCACTTCCTCTTCAACACCCTCAATTCCATCGCTTCGCTGGTCCGCTTCCGGCCCGAGATGGCGCGGGAGATGATCGTGCAGTTAGGCAATATCTTGCGTGCGCTGCTCAAGGATCACGATGCCTATGTGCCCTTCCGCGAAGAGCTTAGCTTTACCGACGACTACCTGGGCATTGAAGTGGTGCGTTTCGGGGCGGAGAAGCTGCGCGTGGTCAAGGAGATCGATGCCGCAACCCTGGAGCTGCTGGTGCCTTGCATGCTGCTGCAGCCGTTGATCGAAAACAGCATCAAGCATGGCCTGGAGCCCCGCCTGCAAGGAGGAACCATTACCCTGCGCAGCCGCATTCAGGGCGCCAAGATGGTAGTTGAGGTAGAAGACGACGGCGTGGGTATGGCGGAGGGCCGGGTGCGGGAGGTAGGCTTTCCCAGCCGGGGAGCGGGCATCGGTATGCGCAATGTGCGCGAACGGCTGGAGGTGCTCTATGGCAACAGCGCCCGCTTCGAAGTTTTTAGCCGGCCTGGACGCGGTACGCGTGTGACCCTGGAGATACCGATGGCGCCCAACGTGCTGGTGCTGGCGGATCAGACTTCGGCGCGCGCCAGCACCCTCTCGTAGTACTCCTCATATATGGGAATGATGCGCGTGGCACAGTAGCGATCCTGGGCCGCTCGCCGTCCGGCATCCGCCATGGCGGTCAGGCGGCTCTCATCGGACAGCAATTCTATTGCCGCGGCGGCCATTGCGTCGACATCACCGACGGCGAACAGCCGGCCGGTCACCCCATCCTCAATCAACTCCGGCACGCCACCGACCCGGGTGGCGATGGTGGGAACCTTGCAGGCCATGGCCTCCAGCGCCGCCAGGCCGAAGGACTCCAGTTCGCTGGGCATGAGCATCAGGTCGGCTACCGGCAGCAGTTCGTGGACCCGCTCCTGTTTGCCCAGGAAGTGGACCCGGTTCTGGATACCCTTGCTGTTGGCCAGCCACTCCGCCGAGGAGCGATCCGGACCGTCGCCTACCATCAACAGGCGTGCCGGCGTCTGCTGCACGATGCGGGAGAAGGCCTCGATCACGTCGAGGATGCGCTTGACCGGGCGGAAGTTCGAAAGATGGATCAAGATCTTTTCTCCGGGATCGGCATAGCGCGCGCGGGCGGCCTCCCGCCTTTCGCCCAGGGGCTTGTACTCGTCGCAGTTGACGAAGTTGGGAATGACTTCGATAGGCCGCAAGATTCCGAAGTCGTGCACCGTCTTCTCGCGCAGGTAATTGGATATCGAAGTAACGCCGTCGCTCTCTTCGATACCGAAGCGCGTAATGGGCAGGTACGATCGGTCGAGTCCGACCAGGGTGATGTCGGTGCCGTGCAATGTGGTCACAAAGGGCAGATGTCTGCGTTTTGCCAGCATCTGGCGCGCCAGCAGTGCGCACACCGAGTGGGGAATCGCGTAGTGGACGTGAAGCAGGTCGAGCTCATAATATTCCGCCACCTCGGACATCCGTGTAGCCAGCGCCAGATCGTAAGGTGGGTACTCGAAGAGGGGGTAATTCGAGACCGGCACCTCGTGATAGAAAATTCCTTCTTCGCGCCCGCTAAGCCGGAAGGGCTGTGAATAGGTGATGAAGTGCACCTGGTGGCCGCGCGCTGCGAGTTCGATACCGAGTTCCGTCGCGACCACGCCGCTGCCACCATAGGTTGGATAACACGTAATGCCGATTTTCATTCTCACCGCCCCTTGAACTAGCAAATCTGCTGTGTCGCGATTATCAATAAAAAGCCACGACCCTCCCCTTGTCATCCCGGCTGGAGGAAGCTGCGGTTCACTTTAGACCCTAAACTAAGCTCGCTGCCCGACCTCATGAAAATCAATCAACAACAATTCCGGGTCCTTCCTGAGTGCCTCGGGAATGACTTCGAGCAGAGCGCTGCGTTCCGTATCGCGCGAGGCCACCAGCCGGGTGCGCGCCTGTTCCAGCGCACGGTCGCGATACCCTGGATGGCAAACCAGCTCCCACGTCCCACTCGGCATGGCGTGAAGCATAGATCGAAGCACGTGCCCATCGAGGCTCCCGGTAGCCAGAACCCCAATCGACCCGTCGCAGGTCAACATTCCGTGTTCTTCGGCCAGCCTGTAAAAAGCTCGCCGTTGGCTCCTCATGGCATGTACTTGCGCCCGGCGCCATGTGTTGGCGACCCGCGTAGCGCGCAGGCTCCACGACGGCTCGAAGGGATTGCGCACGCAGTTCACCCTGCAGTGCTGCGCCGCACGGAGCAGCGGAGCCAGCGCACGCGGAAATGCATGGATATGTTTGTGCGAGTCGATGTGGCTGACGGTAACCCCGCCCGATTGGATGCGCCGTATCTGAGCGATGGCCTCGGCCTCGATTTCCTGCTCACGAATCCGGCCGCGCATCAAGTCACGAAGAAAACTTGTCACCGTAGGCCGCAGTGATAAAGATGCCGGACGACGGGGATCGAGCAGGGAAGGCACTTCGTCCGGGCGCAGCAGCGGTGAGCCGTCTACCAGTACAATGTGGCAGCCGACGGATAGCGCGGGTTGCGCAAAGGCCATATAAACTGCGGGCGAAAAGTAAGGCGCCGTGGCCATGAGAGTGGTGGAACTGAGGGCGCCTGCTTGCTGAAGTTCAACGATGGCTCGATTGACGCCTGGCGCGAGACCAAAGTCATCCGCGTTGATAATCAGGCGCTTCATTTTCGCCAGTGTACCAAGGGTCCGAAGTGTCCTCTCCTGCATCAAAGGTTCAATCGCGTTGGTCCGTCCATGAACGAAGCCGCCACAGCGGCGAATTATTCATACGGTCAGCCGACGGAGAGCGCTACAATAGTTTTCTTTGAGCGGGGGAGGTCCGCAACCATGTCCGCAGGATGGCTGCAGCGCAAAGGGCCCGGCTCAGCCGCGTATGCGTTGCTGCTGCTGTTAAGCAACGCCGGACATGCAGCCTGGGCTGCGCCCGTTGACAACATCGTCTACCAGACTCCGAGCACCTTCGATGCTCACTCCGGTCCGGCGCTGTTGATTCACCATTTGTCGCTTTTCGTGATGCAAATAACGGGAGCGATTTTTCTCGTGGTCGCCTCCCTTTGGTTGTACGTCGTGGTCCGCTTCCGGCAGCGTGATCCCAACGATGATAGCGAACCACCCCAGATCTACGGCAGCACCCAGATCGAGTTGGCCTGGACCGTGATCCCCATCCTGATTGTCGTCGTCCTGTTCCTTACCACGGCCCGCATTCTTTTTGCCATCCAGGATCAGAAGATGCCGCCGACGGCGCTCAACATCGACGCCGTAGGCCATCAGTTCTGGTGGGAGTTCCGATATACACAATCAGGTTTCACGACGGCCAATGAGCTGCACGTACCGCTCAGCACCAGGGAAGATCCCGCGGTCACTTCGCTCAACTTGCTCTCCGCCGATGTGGTTCACAGCTTCTGGGTCCCTGAGTTGTTCGGTAAGATCGACATGTTTCCAAACCAGGTCAACCACATGTGGTTCAATCCGGATAAAGCCGGCATGTACGTGGGCCAATGTGCCCAGTTCTGCGGGGTGGAACATGCCAAGATGCTGCTGCGTGTCTACGTGCAGACCCCGGAAGATTTCGCGGCTTGGGTGAAAAATCAGCAGCAGCCTGCGGTTCAGGATCCGGCAGTTGCTGGTGGCAGGCGGCTGTTCGAGTCGCAGGCCTGCATCAGTTGCCATGTGGTGCGCGGCACCGCCGCCCAGGGGAAGTTTGGTCCAGACCTCACTCACTTTATGAGCCGCGATACGCTTGCTTCGGGAGCGGCCGACAATACCCCGGCGAATCTCAAGCTCTGGATCAAGGATCCGGACTACGTCAAGCCGGGAAGCTTGATGCCGGCGATGCAATTGAGCGATGACCAGATAGATAAGATCGTCGCTTACCTCGATACCTTGAAGTAACCGGGACACGGGCCAATACAAACAGGAGTTTTCGGTTATGGCTGATTCGACTCTACCGATCGGGAGCGCCATCGACCTCACCCCTCCCGGTGAGGTCTACGGAACGTGGCTCGAGCATGTGCACGATTGGGTGGTCACGGTCGACCACAAAAAGATTGGCTTGATGTACATCGCCTACGCCGTGGTCTTTTTGCTGGTCGGGGGCTTCGAGGCGATCCTGCTGCGCATTCAGCTGGCCGTGCCGCACAACAATTTTCTCTCCCCTGAGGTCTTCAACCGCATTTTCACCATGCACGGCACGACCATGGTCTTCCTCATGGGGATGCCGTTGATCATCGGATTTGCCAACTACCTGGTTCCCCTCATGATCGGCGCCCGGGATATGGCCTTTCCCCGGATGAATGCTTTCAGCTTCTGGATGACGGCGCTGGGCGGCTTGATGTTGTACTACAGCTTCATTGGCGGCGTGGGCCTGCAAGGCGCCGGCAGCGCGCCAGACGTGACGTGGTGGGCTTATGCCCCGCTTACCGAGAAAGCATTCTCTCGTGGACACAGCACGGACTACTGGGCGTTGTCGCTGATCGTCTCGGGGTTCGGCACCATCGGCGCCGCGGTCAACATTATCGCCACCACCCTATGTATGCGTTGCAAAGGCATGACGATGTTTCGCATGCCGCTGCTGGCGTGGCTCTATCTTGTGGTCTCGGGAATGATCCTGGTGACCATCAGCCCATTGACCGCGGCGCAGATCATGCTGACCATCGACCGCTATCTGGGCGGGCACTTCTTCGACTCTCAGGCGGGGGGCTCGCCCGTTGTCTGGGCGCACTTCTTCTGGGTCTTCGGGCATCCTGAGGTCTATGTACTGGTGTTGCCGGCGTTCGCCATCGCCAACGAAATCATTCCCGTCTTCTCCCGCAAGGCGATCTTTGGCTACCCCGCTATGGTGGCGGCATCAGTGGGCATTGGTCTGATCAGCCTCAGCGTGTGGGCGCACCACATGTTCACCGTAGGCATGACCTCGGCGCAGAACGCGTTCTTTGTGCTCTCCACCGGACTAGTGGGAGTTCCGACCGGGATCAAGATCTTCAATTGGATCGCGACCATGTGGGGAGGCAAAATACGCTTCGCTACGCCTATGCTCTTCTGCACTGCCTTTCTGATTCAGTTCCTGTTTGCGGGTCTGACCGGAATCATGCTTTCCACTGCGCCCTGGAACTGGCAACTGCACAACTCTTATTTCGTCATCGCTCATTTCCACTATGTTCTGGTGGGAGCCATCGTCTTCTGCTTCTTCGGAGGGTTCTACTACTGGTTCCCGAAAATGACCGGCAAGATGCTCGACGAGCGGCTGGGCAAGTGGCATTTCTGGCTCTTTGTGCTCGGCTTTCACATGTGTTTCGACCTCATGCACATCCCTGGGCTGCTGGGCATGCCGAGGAGTATCTACACCTATGAACCTGGCCGCGGCTGGGAAACCTGGAACATGCTCGTTTCCATCGGAGGCTTGATTCAGGGAGTGGCCGTGCTGATCTTTGCCTACAACATGGTGTATTCGTACTTCAAAGGCACGGAGGCGGGCCCGGACCCCTGGGATGCCTGGACGCTCGAGTGGGCGACCTCATCGCCGCCGCCCGAGTACAACTTTGCCAGCGCCCCGGTGGTGGCCAGCCGCAGACCGTTGTGGGACCTGAAGCACCCGGAAGATCCGGACTCCCGGTACGAATAACTTTGATCGTCGAGGGTATATAGAGGATGAGCGCCAGCACGATTCCCCTGGCTCACCGGGCAGCCCACGAAGACTGGGTGTTGCCCTATCACGGCACCGTCGCCATGGCGGCCCTGATCGTTGCCGAGTCTGCGATCTTCACTATTTTTGTGGTTGCCTATATCTATTACATAGGCAAGAGCGTCTCCGGGCCGCAGCCGCGCCAGGTTCTGGAGCTTCCCATCTTTAACACGGTATGCCTGCTCTCGAGCAGCTTCACCATCTGGATAGCGGAACGGGCCCTGAAGAAAGGCTCGATGGGGGCCTTCAGCTTGTGGTGGGCGCTCACCGTAGTTTTGGGCGCGATCTTTCTCGGCGGCACGGGGCTCGAATGGAATAAGTTGATCTACCACGATGGGCTGACCATCAGCACCAACCTCTTTGGCACCACGTTCTACTCGCTGGTCGGCCTGCATGCAAGCCACGTCATCGTCGGCCTGACCATGCTTTCGATCGTGCTGATCTTTTCCCTCACTGGGAAGCTTAAGAGTGAGCACTCGAGACAGCTCGAGGTGCTCTCGCTCTATTGGCACTTTGTCGACGGGGTCTGGGTGGTGGTGTTTACAGTCGTCTACATCGTTGGCCGCTGAGAAGAAAGAGAAGAGAAGCGATGGAAGAGCCACAGGCACACGACGGCATATCCGATGAAGTATTACAACTTCCTGCGCCTACAGCGTGGCCGCTGGCATTGGCCCTCGGCCTGACCTTTGGTTTCGCGGGCCTGGTGACAAACGTGGGTATAAGCATCCTCGGCGGGGTGCTCATCGTCGCCGGCTGCGTGGGATGGTTCCGTCAAGTATGGCCGCATGCACAGCATGTTGCCGTGCCGGTCAAAGTCCAGAAGTTCAAATTCACGAGTGTACGCACCAAGGTTGCTCGGATCGAGATCGACGAAAGCCATCGCGCACGCCTGCCGGTCCACACGCCCTCAGTGATAGCCGGGGTGAAGGGGGGCATTGCAGGTGGCGCCGCGATGATCGTGCCCGCGCTACTCTACGGCCTGATCCGTTACCACAGCATCTGGTACGCCGTAAATCTGCTGGGAGGAGCGGGGGTTGCCGGCTGGTCCAATCCGACCTTCGCGGAGATCACGCACTTCCGCCTCAGTGCTCTCATCTTCGCCACCATCATTCATGTCGTAGGCTCGCTGCTCATCGGACTACTCTATGGGGCGATGTTGCCTATGTTGCCTCGGCATCCCATCATTCTTGGGGGCATAATCGCCCCGGTTTTTTGGACCGGCGTGCTTCATTCGGCGCTCCCCCTGATCAACCCCTATCTCGCCGATCGGATCGACTGGTGGTGGTTTGTCGCCTCCCAGGTGACCTTTGGCCTGGTAGCCGGATGGGTCGTAGGGAAGCAAGTCCACATCCGTACGGAGCAATATCTGCCCTTCGCCGCACGTGTGGGATTGGAAACTCCGGGAATGATGGAAGAAGACAAACGGGAGGACGGACAGAAGTGACGGCACGCCTTCTCATATTCGTTTCCTGTATAACTCTGCTTGGCTGCGGACAGCTTCCTGGCCGTCCAAAGCCTGGACCGGAAGTGCCGAATCCCGAGTCGATCGTGGACTTTGCTACGCTCTACCGCCAGAACTGCTCTGCTTGCCACGGCGCCCAGGGAATGAACGGCCCGTCCTACCCACTGGCCAATCCCGCTTATCAGGCGCTGGTCGATGAGCAGATCCTGCGTCAGACAATTGCCAACGGCGAACCGGGTACCCACATGCCTCCTTTTGCCGTCAGTGCCGGTGGGATGTTGACCGATCAGCAGGTCGACGCGCTCGTGAATGGTATGCGCGCCGCCTGGTTTAAGGCGGGGACACTCGATGGTGCGAATCCACCACCCTACAAGGCTGCCAAGCCGGCTGATCCGGCTCACGGCCAGCAGGCTTACACCACCTACTGTGCTTCGTGCCACGGGGCTCCCGGAGCATCTGTCAAGAGCAAAGCGGGCTCAATTACCGATCCGGTGTTCCTTGCCCTGGTGAGTGACCAGGTCTTGCGCACGGTGGTGATTGCCGGGCGGCCGGATATCGGCCAGCCAGACTGGAGAAGCGATCTGCCTGGGCATCCGATGAGCGATCAGGAAGTGACCGACGTGGTCGGTTGGCTCTCCAGCCAGCGCCTCGCCGCACAGCAAAACAATGCCGCAGGAGGCGCGCAATGAGTGACGACAAGGCAGCAGTAACCAGGCGGTGGGTATTGGTGTCGATCGGCGCTCTGCTCAATGGCGCGGTCGCCCTGTTAGTCGCCATCCCGGTCGTGGGCTACCTGCTGGGACCCATTCGCAAGAATGGCGGTTACAATTCCTGGATCGATTTGGGTGACATTTCTCAATTTGCCCTGGGACAGACGCGGCTGGCAAGCTTTGTCAACCCCAAGAGCATGCCGTGGGATGGCGCCACCGCCAAGGCTGCCTGCTGGGTGCGCCGGACGCAGGAGGAGAAGTTTCAGGTATTCGCCATCAACTGCGCTCACCTGGGCTGCCCGGTGCGCTGGTTTCCCCAGTCGGAGCTCTTTATGTGCCCATGTCACGGCGGAGTCTACTACGCCGACGGTTCGCGGGCTGCAGGACCGCCCCCGCGAGGTCTTTTTGAATACAACTACAAAGTGCAGAACGGCAAATTGCTGATCGATGGCGGCCAGATGCCTACGTTGGCAACCAGCGCGTCGGTACGGAAAGAGAGCTCCGCATGCACTGGTTGAAGCGTACTTACGACTGGTTAGAATTCCGGTTGAAGTTGGAAGGGCCGATCAAGGACACGGTTCTCCACCCGGTGCCGGCGAACACAGCCAGCTGGTGGTACGTCTTCGGCAGCGCCAGTTTCGTTCTATTAATGCTACAGATCGTCACCGGCATCCTGTTGGCCATCGTCTATGTACCCTCGGCGGGCGAGGCCTGGAACAGCTTGCAGGTGTTGAACCATCAGCTCCCGCTGGGCTGGTTCCTGCGCGCGATGCATGGCTGGGGCTCGAACTTCATGGTCGCCGTGGTGCTGATCCACATGTGCCAGGTCTTCCTCTTCGGTGCTTATAAGTTTCCTCGCGAACTCACCTGGATTCTGGGCGTCTTTCTGCTACTGATGACGCTGGGCATGGCCTTCACCGGGCAGGTGATGCGCTTCGACCAGGATGCGTACTGGGGGCTGGGCATTGGCGCCTCGATCGTGTCCCGCATACCTCTCATAGGCGGACCACTGGTCGATCTGATGTTAGGGGGACCGATCATAGCCGGTCCTACATTGACCCGCTTCTTTGCCCTGCATGTTTTTGTCATTCCCGGATTGATGCTGGCTTTCGCCGCCCTCCACATCTGGATGGTGGTTGGACTGGGTATCAATGATTGGCCTATGCCCGGCCGGATCGTCAGGCGCAGCACTTATATTCAGGAGTACCACGAGCTGACGCACAAGGACGGCATACCTTTCGTGCCCGGAGCGGTGTGGAAAGACATGATATTTTCCGCAGCGATCCTGGCTGCGGTGGCGCTGTGCGCAGTGTTTTTGGGACCTTTTGGGCCGACCGGTTTTCCCGATCCAACCATCATCCAGACCGTGCCCAAGCCGGACTTTTTCTTCTTATGGCTTTACACCATTCTCTCTTTCCTCCCGGAGAACCTGGAGACGCCGTTCATATTGATTGCTCCGGCCGCGGGCATCCTGTTCCTGTTGGCATTGCCGTTCTTTGCCGGAGAAGGGGAGAAGAGCTGGCGCCGGCGGCCGATCGCGGTGCTGTCGATCACTGTGCTTGCAGTAGGTTTCGCTGTCTGCGAAAACCTGGGAACTTACACCCCCTGGAGTCCGGAGATGCAGGCCTGGAGTGGGGATACGGTTCCGGTGAAATATGTGCATGAAGCCACGCCGTTAGGGAGGCAGGGCCAGATTGTCTTTCAGGAAAAGCAGTGCCGCAATTGTCACATGATCGGTGGCACGGGCGGCCAGCGCGGTCCAGCGCTCGATGGAGTGGCCACCCGGCTGACTTACGACCAGCTGGTGCGCCAGGTGCTGCAGGGAGGAGGAAACATGCCGGCATACGGAAAGAATCTTTCCCCGCCGGAAGTAACGGCGCTGGTCAGCTTCCTCGAGACCCTGCATCCCGAGGGCCAGCGTCCGGCGCTGGATGCCTCGCGGCAATATCTAAGCACCGGGGAACTCCATCCTCCGCAACAGTAGCTGCTGCAACGCTCAGTAGGAAACAGCACGGGTGGCCACGTTCGCCTTACCTGGCTGGCCGTGGGGCGTACGTGGGACCAAAAAGATCGGGCGAAGCCCGTTCCATTGTTCTTGTCGCTTTACTGACAACAAACACGTACTCGTGCCAACCCTCCACTTTGTCATCCCGCCTGCCCGGGCAAGCCGTGGGAGCACAGCCGAGGGATCTGCAGTTTCGGTCAACCCTCAACCCATGCTCCCGCGAACCAAAATGATTTCGACGCACTATAGTAGGAGTTATGTCAGAAGGGGTATCACAGGCCGCATGGGGTTCCTGGGCCTTTCCCTTTTGGGCCACATCGGGATTGATTGCGACTGCTTTGCTCTATCTCCGGGGCTGGCGACGAATCCGCCGTACCCGGCCGCTCATCTTTCCTCCCTGGCGCGCATGGTGCTTTCTCGGTGGCCTGTTCGCCCTTTGGTTAGCGATCGCCTCGCCGCTCGACACCCTGGACGGCCTGCTGCTGGTCGCCCATATGACACAACATCTGATACTGATGTCGGTTGTGCCGCCGCTATTGCTTCTGGGCGCGCCAGCGGTTCCACTACTACGGGCCTTGCCTCACTCTGTGCTTCGCGATGGTCTGGGTCCTTTCTTCCGTACCCCGGTGCTGCACCGGCTGTTCCGTGCGCTGACTCATCCCGTATTCGCCTGGCTGGCCATGAATATCGCCTACCTCGCCTGGCACGTCCCGCAAGCCTATGAACTGGCACTGAGGTCTCCTGGCTGGCACGAGGTGGAGCACGCCTGCTTTCTCATTACGTCCTTGCTCTTCTGGTTTCCCGTGATCCAGCCGTGGCCCAGCCTGAGCCGCGGATCCCGCTGGGGCATGTTGCCCTATCTCGTTGGCGCGGACCTGGTCAATACCGCCCTGGCCGCGTTCCTGACCTTTGCCGGCAGGGTGATTTACCCCAGCTATGCGGCCGGACCGAGAATCTTCGGCATTTCCGCTCTGGCCGACCAGGTAGCGGCCGGCGCGCTGATGTGGGTAATCGGCTCCATCTTCTACCTGGTGCCGCTGGTGGCGATTGTGCTCCATCTCCTCTCGCCCCAATCTCATCGCACTACCCCAACTACTTCACAGGTTTTGCAGAGAAGCCTTGTAGTGCCGCCGCCAAGGCGCTTCGACTTGCTGCAGCTGCCCCTGATCGGTAGTTCGTTGCGCTGGCGTTACGGTCGGATGGCGCTGCAGAGCGTCGCGTTTGCCGCCGCGGTCCTTGTCATTGCAGACGGTTTTCTGGGCCGTCCTATGGGCGCAATGAACCTGGCCGGAGTCCTGCCGTGGACCTATGTCCGAGCCTTCGGCGTGATCGCTTTGTTGCTGCTGGGAAATATCTTCTGCCTCTCCTGCCCTTTCATGCTGCCGCGGGAGCTGGGGCACCGGTTGGGTCTGGCCCGCCTCAAGTGGCCCCGCTGGCTGCGCAGCAAGTGGATCGCGATCGCGTTGTTGATCCTGTTCTTCTGGTCGTACGAGGCCTTTTCTATCTGGGACCATCCCCAGCGCACGGCATGGCTTCTCATCGCGTACTTCGCCGCGGCCTTCGTCGTCGACACATTCTTTCGCGGAGCGAATTTTTGCAAATACATTTGCCCACTGGGGCAATTCAATTTCGCCGGCTCACTGCTATCGCCCTTCACCCTGGAGGCACGGAGCCGCGCAACCTGTGAGCGTTGCACCACACATGACTGCATCGCCGGAAATCGGCAGCAGCGCGGTTGCGAGCTGCAGCTCTATATGCCGCAAAAGGCTGGAAATATGGACTGCACGCTTTGCATGGACTGCGTCAAGGCTTGCCCCCATGACAACATAGGGCTGTTCGCCGCCGCCCCTGTGCGTGATGTGCTGCGTGATCCGGTGCGGTCTTCCATCGGCCGGTTCTCGTCACGCATCGACATCGCCGCGCTCGCCCTCGTGCTCGTGATCGCGGCGTTCGCGAATGCCTGGTGGATGGTGGCTCCGAGCACCCTGGGGAGATACCTGGTGCTGGCGGTCTTTTTGGCAGCCGTAATAACGGCCCTGCTGCTAGCCGCCGCCCGTCGCTCATCAAAGAAAGAACTCTTCTGCCGCTTCTCCCAGGCGCTCCTGCCTTTGGGATTGGCCATGTGGGCCGCCCATCTGCTCTTTCATCTCATCACCGGCTGGGCGAGCCTGGGGCCTGCTCTTCATCAGGCCGCAGCAGACGTAGGCTGGCATTTTTTGCCGCCGGCTCAGTGGGGAATGGAGCGGCCGCTGCTGCCCGCCAATACCTTGCTCTCGATGCAGCTTCTGCTCCTTGACGCTGGCTTGCTGTTGACGCTGTACCTGGGTTGGAGACTGGCACAGCAGTGGGCTACGCGTGCCAGCAGGGCCGTGCTGTTGCTGTTGCCGTGGGCCATGTTGGTTGCTGTAGCCTATGCGACCGGCGTCTGGATCATGCTCCAGCCCATGCAGATGCGCGGCGTCATAATGAATCCATGAAGGCGCTCTGTTCGCTAGCCGCATTCTTGATGATGGGGATGTGGGCAACTGTGGCGCGTGCGGACGGCGGAACCATGCTTCTGCATCAGGACGCCGGCGCGTTTACCATCACCCTCTTCGCTGCGCCCCAGCCGCTGCACACCGGAGCGGCAGACCTTAGCGTGATGGTGCAGGATCGAAATAGCGGGGAGGTGCTGCTGGATCCAGTGATTGATTTGACCCTTGCGCCGGAAACTACGAACGCACAGCAGCAGGTCGTTCGGATGGCGAAAGGGCAAGCGAGCAACCGGCTCTTGCAGGCGTCCACAGTTCATTTTCCAACCGCCGGCAAATGGCGCGTCACACTGCGGGTCCAGCGCGGGCAAGACGTTGCTCGCTTGGGCACGGAATGCACGGTCGAGCCCGACAGCTCACGTGCCACGCTGGTGTGGTTTTTTATATTGCTGCCGGTCGGCGTCATTGTGCTCTTTGTCATACATCAGCAGCTCAAGCTAAGGCAGAAACTCCCTAGTGTAGGTTAGCTATTCAAATGATCCACGCCCCGAATCCTCTGATTGCTATAGGAGTGGTAGCCTCGACCGCCGCCACGGACGCAGTGTATGTCCTATTCACCGCAGCCGTGGCCGCTCGCCGCAGGAGCATCGCCGCAAGCTGGAGCAGCGTGTGGTACCTTCTCTCAGCCTTTGCGGTGATCAGTTACACCGGAAATCCTGTATATGTAGTCTTTGCTGCAGCCGGCTCCTGGCTGGGAGCCTTCGGCGCGGTGACCTGGTTAGGTACGGCCGATGTGAAGAGTGCTTCCGCTAAGCCTCACTCCTGACCCTTCCGTCCTTGCCGACGAAACGCGGCAAGGACGGAAGACGCCTGCTGGATGACGCCGATGTTGGGATGGTCGAGGCCACGATGGTAGCAAGAAAGCTTGCTGAGAAGCAGCCGCGCGGTTTGTGGTAACTTTTGCAGGGGAAGCACATGGCAGAAATCACCGCAAAGCACACCAAATGGAATGACATCGAAGTAGAGAGCCTGAACGACGTCATCGGCCGGCAAATGGTCGTGGGCACCAACCTGATGGTTGCGCGTGTCCTGCTCAAGAAGGGCGCGAAAGTGCCCCTGCATAGTCATCACAATGAGCAGGTCACCTACATTCTTGAGGGCGCATTGCATTTCTTCATCGAGGACCGGGAAATCACTGTCTCGGCCGGGGAAGTGCTCTGCATTCCACCCCATATGCCGCACGAGGCCATAGCGCTCGAGGATACCGTCGACCTGGACATCTTTACTCCCCCACGCCAGGATTGGATCGATAAAGACGACGCCTATCTGCGACAGAGTGCGAGCAAGTAGCCGAAAGGGGGCCAGGTGGATCTCGGACTAAAGAACCGTAATGTAATTGTCGCTGCGTCGAGCGATGGCATCGCCCGCGCTGCGGCAGAAAAATTCGCAGCCGAAGGCGCGAAAGTGGCTATGTGCTCGCGCGATGCCAACAAACTGAACGCGGGAGCAGCGCTCATCCGTGAACGCTATGCTGTCCCGGTACTGGCCGAGCAACTGGATGTAACCGATGCGGCCGCAGTCGAAGGCTTTGTGAAGCATGTCACGGAGGAGTTTGGCGGCGTCGACGTTTGCGTGACCAACGCAGGTGGACCGCCGGCCAAGATGTTTTTCTCCACCACCACCGAGGAGTGGCATCGCGCGGTGGAACTGAACTTCATGAGCATCATCCACTTTGCCCGCGCGGTTCTGCCCTGGATGCAGAAAAACCACTGGGGCCGCCTGGTGACGATTACCTCCGTCACGGTGCGCCAGCCAGTCCCTGACTTGATCTACTCCAACGCGGTGCGCGCCGGAGTCCTGGGTTTGGTCAAGAGCCTTTCCAACGAGTTTGGCAAAGACGGCATCACCGTCAATAATGTGGGACCCGGTTACACCGCTACCGAGCGCTTGAAGCAGCTCATCAGCAAGCGTTCGCAGGACCTGGGTACGAGCTCTGCAGAGTTCGAATCACGCCTGGTGGAAGAAGTGCCTCTGAAGCGCGTTGGCCAACCGGAAGAGCTAGCCGACGCTATTGTCTGGCTTGCCTCGGAACGCGCCTCGTATATCACCGGACAAACGCTGCTGGTCGACGGCGGCGCGTACAAAGGGCTCTGAATGCATTGCCTGACCAGTGCTGCGCTCCTGCTCGCGTTCTCCTGCCCTCTGTGGGGGCAGGCCAGCCCGAACATGGCGCCCGGATACCAGCAAACCTACGATCGCTTACTGCGGCAGATTCGCCAGATCGCCATCCTCGACGACCACGGCCATCCCGGTTTCGCAGACGACAGTGACGTGGACGCGATGGCCTCTCCCCCCGGGCATGCGCCCCTGCGCTTGAGACTGGACAACCCGGAGCTGATCGCCGCCTCGAAAGATCTCTTCGACTATCCCTTCTCCGATAACAGTCCTGAACACATCAAGTGGCTGGTTGCCAAGAAGGCTGAGTTGCGCAGGACTTACCCTGGCTATCAATACTTCGATCGCATCCTGGACAAGCTCAACGTCGAAACCATGATGGCCAATCGGGTTGCCATGGGCAACTATCTCGACCCCAAACGTTTCCACTGGGTCTTTTTTGTGGACTCATTTCTCTTTCCTCTGGACAACAGCGAGCTGACCGCGCGCAACATCGATGAGGGTGTTTATGTTCCTTTGCAGGAGAAGAAGCTGAAGCGCGAGCTCACCCAGGCAGGGTTGAACGCGCTACCCGAAACCTTTCCTGCATATCTGGCCTTTGTCAGCAAGATACTGGAGCAGAATCGCAGCCACGGCGGCGTCTCCATCAAATTCGAGATTGCCTACTTCCGCACTCTGCATTTTGACGATCCGCCCCAGGCTGAGGCGGCGCGAATCTATGACCGCTATCACGCAGGAGGGAAACCTTCCGCTGCGGAGCATAAAGTTTTCGAAGACTATATGTTTCGCTACCTGCTGCGGGAAGCCGGGCGTCTCCACCTTGCAGTACAAATTCACACCGCGGTGGGGACAGGCGATTACTACAGCGTAACCGGCGGCAACGTGCTGAATCTTGAGAATGTGTTGCGCGACCCGCGCTACAGCAACGTCAACTTCGTACTGCTGCACGGCGGTTACCCCTTCCAGGACCAGGCCATCTGGCTCACGGCAAGGGAGAATGTTTATCTCGACTCATCCTTGATGGGCATTTACCTCTACCCGAAAGATCTGGCCGAGGTGCTGCGCCACTGGCTGCTGCTCTATCCTGACAAAGTTGTCTTCGGCTCCGATGCTTTTCCCTTTAATGAAGCTATCGGTGCGGAAGAGAGCGATTGGCTGGCCGTTGAATCCGCGCGCACGGCGCTCGCTGCCGCCCTCTCCGGGATGATTCTCGACGGGGAAGTTACCGAGCAGCAGGCCTTGAAATTTGCTCACGGCTATCTGCACGACAACGCCGCGCGTATCTATCCACAACCTGTAACTTTAGTCGAGCCGTAAAAGGGGTTTGCCTCTGGTTCTCTAGCGAGATATGGGGCACCCGTCCTTCGCTAGGGAACCAGAGGCACTCACCTATTCCTAGCGGAGAAACTGATCGACGAATCCCTCTCCCAGCCCGACGGCCGTATAGTGGCGGCGGCACAGATCAATCTTGGTGAACACATCCTCGTAACCCAAAACTCCGCCATCGGGGTCGACATAGATCATCGCGCCATTGACCTGAAAGAGCGTAATCATCTCCGGCACATCCGCTTCCACCACCAGCGTATGCGTCTCGCCGGGAGTCTCGTAGACATAGGAACCTTCCGTGGCTGTCCAATCGTGTTCCAGGTAGTGCCAACTGCCCTTCAGCACAAAGCCATGTACAGGCTGGGGATGCCGATGGCGCGACAGAACACCCGACTTGCGCACTCGCAACAGGTTCATCCAATATCCCCGGCTGGCGGATAAGCACAGCGGACGGAACCACACATTTTCCATCTGCGGCACCCACAAACGCTCATCCTCTGGGATGGCGTTGGGAATGACCAGCTCAGGGAAGCACTCCTTCGGCTGCGGATGCCGGTAAGGAATGCGTGCATCCGCCGCGTCACGCTCCACAACAGGCCGATTGATGGTGAGATCGCTCATGGTTAACCCTCTCTCTCATACTGCAGCGTAACCTCCATCGACGGGCAAGATCGCTCCCGTGATAAAGCGTGCCGCTTCGGAACAAAGAAATACAGCCGCTCCGGCAACGTCTCCCGGCTCACCCCAACGCTGCATGGGGGTGCGCTGCAGGATAGCGGCAGAACGGCCCTCATCCTCCACCAGCCCGCGTGTAAGCTCCGTCGCAATCCAGCCCGGAGCAATGGCATTGACCCGGATGCCTTCGGGCGCCCAGGCAACCGCAAGGGCCTTGGTTAATTGTGCCACCCCGCCTTTGGAAGCCGTATACGCAGGGATCAATGGGCCACCAAAATAGGACAGCATCGACGCAGTGTTAACGATGGAGCCCCGCGCTGCAGCAAGTTTCGCATGCGCCCCGACGCACATGCGCATGGTCCCGGTCAGATTGACGTCGATCACCTTTTGAAAGTTCGCCATCTCGTATTCTGCGCCACCGCGAAAAATCACTCCGGCGCAATTGATGAGAGCAGCCAGTTCATCAAACGGAGCCAGCACCGCGGCAACCGATTCCGCAGATGTCACGTCCAGTTTGACTGCCGAAAGATGCTGCTTCCGCGGGACTGCAGCGACCTGCGCGTCGGTGAGGCCGGTGGCAGTTACTTCGTATCCGGCATCGGCCATTGCGGTCGCGATGCCAAGTCCAATCCCCGTGGTGCCACCGGTGACCAGCGCTAGCGGCCGCGAAGGCGCTTCTGACGTCAAGGCTTAGCCCCCGCCGGATGGATCCAGATAGCGTTGCCGCCTCCGGAAACCATATGGATGTCGAGCACCGTCGTGCGATCGACCGGGCGCTTGCTGAAAGTAATGTGGGTTGCATTGCTGGCGGCGTCGGGAGCGTCGGCATAGATCTCCGCGACATATTTGCCCTCGCCCAGGAAGTCCAGCGGCACTTTGCTGTTTCGCTCTTCCCAATTTGTCAGCGAGCCAACATACCAATCCTTGCCGCTGCGTCGAGCCAGGGTGATGTAGCGCATGGGGAGCCCATCAATCACCCGCACCTCGTCCCATGTGGTCGGCACCTGCTTGATAAAGTCGAAGGCCTTCTGCCCCTTGTACTGTTCCGGATAGTCAGAGACCATTTCCAGGGGGCTCTCAAAGACCACGTACAACGCCAGCTCTTGCGCGCGCGTTCCCAGGGACATCGGCATCTTGTTACGGGCGATAAAATTTTCCAGGTTGCTGTTGTTGAAGGCGCCGGGGGTGTAGTCCATAGGGCCGGCCAGCATGCGGGTGAAGGGAAGCGTGGTGTTGTGTACCGGCGTGACGCGGTCCGACCACTTGGAGTACTCCTTGCCCATCACTGCTTCGCGGGTGATCAAATTAGGATAGGTGCGCCGCAGCCCGTCCGGTTTGAAGGCTCCGTGGTAATCGATCATCAGATGATGCTCGGCAGCGTTCTCTACCACCCGGTGATACCAGTCCACCATCCACTGATCGTCGCGGTTCATGAAGTCGATCTTGACTCCCGCGACGCCCCACTTCTCAAACAGCGGAAATGCCTGGTCCATGTATTTGTCGACCGAGGTCCAATGCGACCAGAGCCAGATGCGGACATTCTTTTCCTTCGCGTAGCGGAGCAATTCCGGAAGATCGACGTTGGGATTGTAGTGGGTAATGTCTGCCGGATCGGCATAGTCGCCGAACTTTGCCCCGGGCGTCGAGCGCGCCCATCCGGCATCGATAAGCATGTAGGGAAAGCCCGAATCCGAGGCAAACTCAATGTAATGCTTTAAGGTTGCGGTGTTCATCCCTGGGGTAAAATTAACGCCCGTCGCCGAGTCGCCCGACCACCAGTCCCAGGCCGATTTTCCGGCTTTGATCCAGGAGGTGTCAGCGATCTTCGATGGGGGATTCAGGTTGAGAATGATGTTCGATTCGATCAGCCGCCCGGGCGCGTCCCCGATCATCAGCACCCTCCAGGGCGAATGGAAGGGGGACGTCGCATCCACATCAACCCCGGGCACATCCACTTTGGGCGAGAGCTCAGCCTTCAGGCTGAAGAGCGGCTTATCGCTGCGCAGATACATGCCCGCGTAGTTGTCGATGTTCGCCTCCGTAATCGCCACCCAGCCGATTCCCGGAACGTCGGCCAGCAGGGGCAGCGCGACCAGCCAGTCATGGTGGAGGCTGCCGACGGTCCTCATCTGGTAATCATCCTCATATGAGGATTGAAAGCCGCTCACCACCAGCGGGTACAAGGTCGCGTCCTTGGTGTACCGGAACTGGGTACGCTCGTTGGTGATGTGCACACTCTTAAGGGAGGACTGCTCGGGCACCAGATACCGAAAAGCCACCCCGTCGTCGAACGCTCGTACCTCAATCGACAGCTTGGTTCCGGATTCTCCCTCAAAATCCGCCACCAGGGAGTTGTAGTGGTCGCGAACCTCCTTGGTCTTGCCGACCGGGATGGTATAAGTCTCATCTACGCTGCCTGGCTTCGATCCCACGTAGTGCATTCCGGGACCAAGTGCCGGCAGCCCCTGGAGATCCAGACCGAGCTCTCCTTCGTTGAGCAGCCTCTTGCCATGGAAATCCACCGAGTAGCGCAGGGTGGCCGGTGCACCGCCTGAGCTTACATTGGATAGGACAAAAACGATCTGTCCATTGGGAGAGGCGACCTGCCACCGGTTCTGGCTGGCATCCTGGGCTGCAGCCAGCAGGGTGGCCGCGAAAACAAAGGAAAAGAGCAGGGAAGTTCGCAGAAAGGGCATAGTTTCTCCGGGTCGAATGGTATTACAAAGGTTCCTTTGCTTCCAATACGGGGCTCCTGGCCATCGCCAGGCAGGAAAAAGCTGTCGCAGGGTTAGGTATTAGGCGTAGAGTGTTCAGCGGATTTCATTTCATTCCGAGGGGGCTCCCATGTTGAAGCCTTTCCTATTCCTTTCCACTGTGCTCCTTACCGGCGCTTTCGCGACGTCCCAGCAGGCGCAGCAAGCTGCGGCTCCTGCTCCGCCGACCGCGTTCAAAGTTCCGTTGGAAGCTGTAAACCAAGTGAACCCCGAGAAACCGACTCCCGAATCTCTGGCCCGGGCCAAAAAGATCTACGGCTACGAGTGTGCCCTCTGCCATGGAGATGATGGGGGTGGGGGGGGCGACGTCGCCAAGAGCATGAAGGCCACGATGCCCGATTTCCGTGACCCCACGGCTTTGAAGGGACAGACCGACGGTGAACTTTACTACATCATTAATAAGGGCAAGGGCGCGATGGAGGGCGAAGGCGCGCGCGTCAAGCCCGACGACACCTGGAATCTGGTGAACTACGTCCGGTCCTTCTCCAAGCTGCAAGCTGCGACTGCTGCTAAAGGACCGTCGTAAACTCCGCGCTCAACCACCCTTGCTGGGGTAGGGAGGGAGAGGTTACTTGTGTTCTGACGGGCATTCACGTGACTCCGCAGCCCGGTCCTGTGCAACCTGGATTTGCGTATACGCGCCTTCGGAGTCTGCGTGAGAACCACCGGTTCAGGTTTGAGTCCCGCAGGGACGGCTGAGAGTCATAGCTGTCCAAATTAGCGGGAGAGATGACGGTTGGGCTGTGTAATTTGTTGAAAAGGCTGGAGAGGAGTCAGAGCGAAGGAAAGCGGGTTGCCAAGTCATCACGAAGCATATTGCGATCTGCGCCTTTATCAACAACGACGCTTCCTGGCGAGGGAAAGAAACCGCAGGTCCCTCCACTGCGCTGCGCTCCGGTCGGGATGACAATTTTGTTGTAGGAATTGCCCTTGGCCCCGGTCAACGGAACTGGCAGCCGGCGGCACAACAAAATTGTCATCCCGACCGGAGCGCAGCGCAGTGGAGGGACCTGCGGTTTCTTTCCCTCGGCAGGAAGCGTCGTTGCGGACAAAGGCAAAACAGTAGCTCCCCGAAAGCTAATTTGGACAAGTGTGGCTGAGAGTAGCCCAGGACGGTTAGTCCTGGGCTAGCATGTAGCGACGAGCAGTCCCGCAGGGACGGCTGAAAGTCACCCAGGACATGGTCCTGGGTCGGCTGCCGCGAATTTCGAACAGTCCATTCGGAGGCAGAAGTACCCGGATTGCATCCTGGGTAATTTTCAGCCGTCCCTGCGGGACTCAATCCGTAGCCGATAATTTTCTCGCAGATACTTCAGCTCGGACCTACGCAACAAAGACTTTTTCCGCACCCTCTTCAGCCACATCGATGGATACAACCTGCTGGGCCTACTTGACCCGCGATGAGAAAGAGACCATAAGCAGAGTCATTGTTCGCCGCGCCCACCTGTAGTAAGACTCGGATAAGTCGACAGCATTGTGGAATCGAAGGCAGCCGCCGACTCAAGTCCCGCCTCGCATGCCTGCCACAGCCACAATGAGAACTGATTTATCTCCAACTTGGCCCTGCTTTTTCTGCCCAAAACCACGCAACTACAGCTAAACTCCTTGGCATCCCCTATTGTTTTTGCTGGTACAAAGCTGCCGGATTACCGGTCCTTAACGAGTGCCGTCAGCGGTGGTGCCAACTATCACCCCAAGGTTGCGGGCTGGAGTGTGCCGATGAAAAGCAGACCTGAGTCTGAATACCCTGCACTGCGAACGAACACCGCCCGATTTCATCTGATCCTCACAGTTTGCCTGGCAACTCTGCCCATCACTGCATGCGAAAAAAAGGAAGCCCCTAGCCAGCTACCGCCTCCTGAGGTCGAGGTCACGGAGGTCGTTCAACGGGACGTGCCGATCTATCAGGAGTACGTTGCTCAGCTGAACGGACCGATCAACGCTGAAATTACGCCTAAAGTCCAGGGCTATCTGCTGAAGCAGAATTACCAGAACGGCTTTTTCGTCAAGAAAGGCCAGCTCCTGTTCGAGATAGACCCTCGACCCTTCGTAGCGTCCCTCGATCAAGCCAAGGCACAGGTAGCAGTGGCTGAAGCGCAACTCTCCAATGCGCAGACCAACGTCAGTCGCGACACGCCGCTGGTGGCACAGAACGCCATCCCGCGCAAGCAGCTGGATAACGATCGCGCCATGTTGGCGGCAAACCAGGCGCAATTGGATGCGACAAAAGCGCAGCTGGTCCAGGCTCAACTGAACCTCGCCTGGACCAAGGTCTACTCGCCCATCGATGGCATCGCCGGCAACGCCACTTCGCAAATCGGAGAGCTCGTCGGGCCAACTACGAAGATGATGACGGTCTCTCGAGTCAACCCAATCTGGGCGTACTTCAACATCAGTGAGGTCGCCTACCTGGCGAACGCCAGCAAAATTGCACCACTGCTTCGGGGAAGGGCGAGTAAGCCGGACTCTTTTCCGGTCGAATACATTCAGGCAAACGATGTTCCCTACCAGCATAAGGGCCGCATCATTCTCGTTAGCCGCGCGATCACTTCGCAGACGGGAACGATGCAGCTGGCCGCCGAGTTTCCCAATCAAGAGGGAATTCTACGTCCAGGCGGATTCGGCAGGGTTCGCATCCTGACCGGCACGAACAAGAATGCCATGCTTATCCCGCAGGCGGCGGTCATTGAAATTCAATCGATGTATCAAGTCGTGGTGCTCAGCCCGGAAAACACGGCGCAATTTCGTGCGGTGAAGGTGGGCCAGCGAGTGGGAACCGACTGGATCATCGAACAAGGGCTGAATCCCGGAGAGAAAGTCATTGTTCAGGGTTTTATGAAGGTGCGCCAAGGTACGCCGGTTAGCCCCAAGCCATATGTTGTCGCCGCCGCGGCAGGGGGCAACTGACTATGGCGAAGTTCTTCATCAATCGACCCATCGTCGCCATCGTCATTTCCATTTTGATGGTCATTGCCGGCGTGGTCGCGATGCTGAGTCTGCCCACGGCCCAATTTCCGAATATCGCAGACCCGCAGATCCAGGTGTTGGCCAGCTATACCGGAGCGGACGCGGGAACGGTAGCGCAGTCGGTCGCCACCCCCATCGAGCAGCAGATGTCGGGCGTCGACGGCATGAACTACATGTATTCGCTGAATTCCAGCAATGGATCGATGAATCTGACGGTGGACTTCGATATCGACACGCAGGCCAACACCGACCAGATCCTGGCCCAGATGCGCGCGTCACAGGCCAACTCCCAACTCCCAACCGCCGTGCTCAACAACGGCGTTACAGTGCAGAAGTCGACTGCGGCGCCCATGATGTTGATCGACCTTTCGTCCCCTCACGGCACCTACGACAACATCTTCCTGGCCAACTATGCCACCATCAACCTGAATGACGCGCTCACCCGCATCCCGGGTGTGGCATCGGTGTCAGTATTCGGCGCCGGGCAGTACGCCATGCGTTGCTGGGTCAATCCTGACAAACTGGCTAACCTGGGTATAACCGTTCCCGAAATCATCACCGCCATTCAGTCACAGAACGCGGTGAACCCGGCCGGCCAGATTGGCAGCGAACCCGTTCCGCCCGGACAACAATTCACCTACACAGTCCGCGCTCCCGGCCGCCTGCCCACGGCGGAGGAGTTTGGGCAGATCGTGGTTCGGGCAACCCCCGACGGGGGCATTCTTCGCTTAAGAGACGTCGCCCGGGTCGAACTCGGAGCGCAGAACTACAACATGATCGGCCGGCTCAACGGTCAGCCGGCAGCGCTGCTTGCGATCTACCAGGCCCCCGGAGCCAATGCGGTAGCCACCGCCGCCGGAGTTCGTAAATTCATGGAGGAGGCAAAAGGCAGATTTCCGCAGGATTTGGACTATGTGGTCGCCCTCGACACGACGCTGGCGGTGACTGCCGGCATAAAGGAGATTGAACACACACTCTTCGAGGCGCTCGTCCTCGTCATCGTCGTGGTCTACATCTTTCTTCAGGGCTGGCGAGCTACGCTGATTCCTTTGTTGGCCGTTCCCGTTTCCCTCATAGGAACGTTCATCATCTTTCCTCTGCTCGGGTTTTCCATCAATTCGCTTTCGCTCTTTGGCTTGGTGCTGGCCATCGGGTTGGTGGTGGATGACGCCATCGTGGTGGTCGAGGCGGTAGAGCACCACATCGAGCATGGCATGACGCCGCACGACGCGACCGTGAGGGCGATGGAAGAGGTATCTGGCCCGGTCATAGCCATCGCATTGATCTTGAGCGCGGTCTTTATCCCCACCGCGTTCATCCCAGGCATTACCGGCAGGCTTTACCAGCAGTTTGCGGTGACGATCGCGGTCTCTGTGATCTTCTCCGCCTTTAATGCCCTCACGCTCTCGCCGGCGCTCTCCGCCATGCTGCTTCGCCCGCGAAAAGAATCCCGCGGACCATTGGGCGCCTTCTTCCGCGGGTTCAACCGCCTGTTCGGCAGAGCCACCGACGGATACGTAGGCGCCTGCAAACACCTGATCCACAAGGCCGGCTTTGCCTTCCTTCTGCTCTTTCTTATGGTCCTGGCTGCGGGCTTTTTTGCCAAACATGTGCCTGGCAGCTTTCTCCCGGATGAGGATCAGGGCTACATATTTGCCGGTCTCCAGCTTCCGCCGGCAGCATCCCTGCAACGCACTTCTGAGGCCTCCAAGGAGGTAGAAAAAATCCTTCTTGCTACACCGGGCGTGAGGTATGTGAGTTCGGTCATTGGATACAGCATGCTGAGCGGCGTCAATACTACATACAGTTCCTTCTTCTTCGTCTCTTTCAAGAGTTGGGATGAGCGCAAGACTGCGGACGAAAGCTACGACGCGATTAAGAAACACATCGCAATTGCGCTCTCCAGGGTCACTTCCGGGATCGCCTTCGCCTTTCCGCCACCGGCCATTCCGGGTGTAGGCACCTCCGGAGGCTTTAGCTTCCTGCTGGAAGACCGCTCTGGCGCCGGCGGAGATTTGCTGGCGAAGAACGAACAACTCTTCATGGCCGCAGCGCAGAAACGTCCCGAGTTGGCAGGGGTCATGACCACTGCGCTGTTCGGTGTTCCCCAGGTCGGCGTGCAGGTAGACCAGGCCAAGGTGCTGACCCAGCAGGTTGCCCTGTCGAGCGTATACCAGACGCTGCAGACCTTCATGGGCGGTTCGTTGGTGAACTACTTCAATCGTTTCGGACGCCAGTGGCAGGTCTTTGTACAGGCTGAAGGCCCCTATAGGACCTCCGCAGAGAATCTGGGCAAGTTCTATGTAACCAACAAGAGCGGAGACATGGTTCCTCTGAGCACGCTCACCAGCATCGATGCGCGGAGTGGCCCGGAATTCATCATGAAGTACAACCTCTTTCAATGTGTACAGATCAACGGGTCGGCCGCGCCCGGATACAGCTCTGCACAGGCAATTGCAGCCCTGGAAGATGTCTTCAAAAAGACGATGCCCCCTGAGATGGGCTTTGATTACATGGGGATGTCGTACCAGGAGGTAAAGGCCGCACAAGGAGTCAGTCCACTGGTCATTTTCGGCCTCTCGTTTCTGATTGTCTTTCTTATCATGGCAGCACAGTACGAGAGCTGGACGCTTCCCATGAGCGTGCTGCTGGGAGTGCCTATTGCGGTCTGCGGCGCATTCGCTGCTCTTTACCTGCGTCGGCTTGACAACAATGTTTATGCCCAGATCGGCCTGGTGATGCTCATCGGCTTATCCGCCAAAAACGCCATTCTGATTGTTGAATTCGCCAAGATGGAATATGAAGGCGGCAAGTCTCTCATCGACTCTGCTCTGAGCGCCGCGCGCATCCGGTTGCGACCCATCCTGATGACTGCCTTCGCTTTCATCCTGGGCTGCGTGCCTCTGTACATATCCACTGGAGCGGGCGCCATCTCCCGCCGTGTACTGGGGACGGTCGTAATTGGAGGCATGCTTGCGGCCTCGCTGCTGGCCATCTTCTTCATTCCGGTTTCCTTCGATGTCATTGAGCGAATGGGCAATTACTTCAGCAAGGAGAAACCAGGAGGCGAAGATCAAGCGCCGGCGGTGTCTCCTACAGGAACTTCGGCATGACTCGCACCCGCACCACCGTCGCCACCGTGTTGTTGGCCGCGCTCGCCGGCTGCAAGGTTGGGCCCAACTACCAGCGCCCGGCCCTGGATGTCCCTGGCCAGTATCGGGGAACAGCCCCAGCGTTGCCCCAGCAAGCGGCCGCCACTCCTTTTGCGGAGATGAAATGGCCTGACGTCTACAAAGACGAGACCTTGCAACAATTGATCAAGGAAGCGCTCACCAACAACTACAACGTCCGCATTGCAGCCAGCGCGATCATGCAGGCGCAGGCGAATCTGGGGATTACGCGTGCCAATCAGCTTCCCTCGTTAAGCGGAAGTTTTTCCATCCAGAACCAGCGCAGCCTGGCCTACCCGGGAGCGCCGACCTTCGATACAGCGGGCCTGTCGCTGAGTTACCTTGTTGATTTCTGGGGTCAATACCGGCGCGCAACGGAAGCGGCACGGGCCGCCCTACTATCCACCCAGTATGCGCAAAACGTAGTTCGCGAAACCCTTATCTATAGTGTCGCGAGCGCTTATTTTCAGTTGCGCGCATTCGATGCCCAGCTCGATATCTCCCAACAAACCGCCACAGCCGATAGGGAAATATTTCGCATCAACACCATCGGTTTCAAAGGCGGAGAATATGCCATCACGGACGTCTATCAAGCTCAGTTGCTGGTACAAACAGCGGAAGCACAAATCATTACGCTGCAGCAATCGATCGAACAAACCGAAAATCAGCTAAGCACGTTGCTGGGCAGAAACCCGGGGCCCATCCTGCGCGGCCTCAAGCTTGTGGATCAGCCGCACTTGCCCGAGCTTCCCCCAGGGCTGCCGTCCGCACTGCTGGAGCGGCGCCCAGACGTGCAACAGGCCGAGCAAGCCCTGGTAGCGGCCAATGCAAACGTGGGAGTCGCGAAAGCAAACTTCTTTCCTCAGCTTTCCCTGACCGGCGCGTTTGGCGCGCAAAGCACCGCATTGAGCAGCTTTCTGCAGGGCCCGGCTACTTTCTGGTCAGTGGGCGGCGGGGTCGTTCAACCGCTCTTCGAGGGGGGCAGGATCACCAGCACCTACAAGCTCGCCTGGGCGCAAAGAGATCAAGCTGAGTTAGCTTACAAGCAAACCGTGCAGCAGGCTTTCGCGGACGTTTCCAACAGCCTCGTGGGCTATCGCCAATCCCGGCTTTACCGCATCAAGCTGCAGGAGCAGACAGGAACCTATGGAGAGACAGCGCGGCTAGCCAACGTCCGCTTTACCGGAGGCTATACTAGCTTTCTGGAGGTGCTGTACACCCAGCAGCAGTACTTCACCTCCGAATTGAGCTTGACTCAGGCGTGGTATGCGGAGATGCAGTACTACGCCCAGTTGTACCAGGCGCTTGGCGGCAGCTGGCAGCAATAGCGTCTCGTGTACGCAACCTTCAGTGTTTGAGTAGAACAACCCTCATTTGGGGAGCTGCTGTTTTGCCTTTATCAGCAACGACGCTTCATGGCGAGGGAAAGAAACAGCAGGTCCCTCCACTACGCTGCCCCGGATTTCCTGTTGAGAGTGGTGGCGTTGGCGGAGTTAATGCGGCTTTCTCTACGGAAAGCCGCATACGTGGATGTTGATCAGTGCCGCGTAGCAGGAAATCCGGGTACGCTCCGGTCGGGATGACAATTTTGTTGTGGGAATTGGCCTTGGCCCCGGTGAACGGAACTAGCAGCCGGTGGCACAACAAAATTGTCATCCCGACCGGAGCGCAGCGCAGTGGAGGGACCTGCGGTTTCTTTCCCTCGCCATGAAGCGTCGTTGCTGATAAAGGCGCGGGTCGCAATATGCTTCGTGATGACTTGGCAACCCGCTTTCGTTCGCTCTGACTCCTCTTCAGGCCGCCATTCCTCTAAGACGGCGGCGCAGAACAGGCACCCACGTAGGCGCATGCCAGGATGATCAGTTCCCGGCGCAAAGGGTCGAGTTGCTTCTCAGGAGCACCCGATTCCAGCAACTTCCGGCTGATCCCGGCCATCGTCCCTTGGAGCACGGAAGCAACCAGCTGCGGATCGGTTGTCAGTGGAACGCTGGCGGTTGCCAACATTTGGGCGATCGCCTTATTGGAGCGTACGCCCATCTGCTGCACGATCCTCGCTCCATCTACATCTGAGCTTACCGAGTAGAGAGCGACACTGGTCTTCGCGTCCCTCATCTTAGCGTCAAGGAATGCGGTCACAAGAGCGGTTACCATTTGCTGCAATGTTCTGCCCTTCTGTTCCTTGCAAGTCAGTTCGACGGCGTCGGTGACCTCGGTGAGATGACGCTTCAAGACAGCCTGTAATAGCGCGCTCTTGTTGGGGAAGTACTGGTATAAGGTCCCGACGGAAACACCAGCTCGAAACGCCACCCTTGTCGTGGTCAGCCGCTCCTTTCCCACATTGAGCAAAACCTGAATGGTTCCTTGGAGAATCGCGTCGACACTTGCCGCCGAACGGGCTTGCACCGGCGATTTACGGGGCTCTAAAAGGACTGGTGACCGTTGGGACAAATGCGAACTCCTAACCTGAAGCTTCTTTCATCTAATCACAAGTGAGCACTGTTGCTGCAAGCGACAACCGAAGGAGAAAAGAAATGACGAAACGGATGGACCTTGGGGGTAGCGTCACCCTCCCCGGCACCTCGATGGCCTTGAACCGGATGGGCTACGGCGCGATGCAACTTGCCGGCCCGCAGGTGTGGGGACCGCCGCGTGATCTTGACTCTGCTATTGCTGTTCTGCGGGAGGCGGTTGCAGCGGGCGTGAACCATATCGATACCAGCGACTTTTACGGTCCGCATGTGACCAATCAGATCATCAAACAGGCGCTTCATCCTTATCCGGATGGCTTGGTGATCGTCACCAAGGTGGGTACGCGCCGGGGTGGAGACAAGTCTTGGATTCATGCTCTTTCCCGTCAGGAACTGGTCGATGCCGTTCACGACAATCTCCGCAACTTGGGACTCGACACCCTGGATGTCGTTAATCTTCGCGTGGGGGCAGTCACGGGCCCAAGGGAGGGATCTATCGAAGAACCGCTGACAGTCCTAGCCGAACTCAAGCGTCAGGGACTGATTCGTCATCTCGGTATGAGTAACGTCACTCCCGGGCAGTTGGCGGAGGCTCAGACCATCACGGAGATAGTCTGCGTGCAGAATCTGTACAACCTGGCACACCGGAACGATGATGCATTCATCCATCACCTCGCAGGGCAAGGCATAGCTTATGTGCCATTCTTCCCGCTAGGTGGGTTCACTCGGTTCCAGTCGGCGGCATTGGACGAAGCGGCGGCATCACTGGAGGCCACGCCGATGCAAGTTGCACTTGCCTGGCTCCTTCAGCGCTCGCCCAACATCCTGCTGATCCCGGGCACATCTTCAACCAAACATTTGCATGAGGATCTCAAGGCTGCAACGCTAGAGATTCCTTCGGCGACGATTGCTCGTCTTGACTCCATTGGAGCCATCAGCCCAGCAGCGTAGGGCCGGCTCACGTCCACTCACTCAGATCGTACGCTTATGAAAACTGCCGTCTTTCATGATGATTGAGAGTCGATCGCCCCCACTGCCCAGCACAGAAATATCTTCCAGCGGATTTCCGTTGACCACCAGGATGTCTGCCACGGCTCCCTCGCGAATGCAGCCAAGCTTGCCTGCTTGTCCCAGTAACTCCGCATTGACGGTACAAGCCGAACGCAGCACATCGATCGCCGGCAGCACCCGCGCGCGCAGAGTGAACTCGGTACATTGACGCACGTGCAGGCTGCCCAGCAGATCTGTGCCCAGGCCCATCCGCACCCCGGCCCGCTTCATGATCTCGAGTGTGACAAATGCTCCGTCGCCAAACCGTTTCAACTTCTCCAGGCTGGCCGCAGGCAATCCAAGGGACTTGCCCTCCTCCAGGAGGCCCACCATGATCGCCATGGTGGGCACCGTAAAGGCGCCTTTCTCCGCCACAAAATCCGCGGTCGGCTCGTCAATCATGGTGGCATGCTCGATCGATCGCACGCCCAACTCCGCCGCACGGCGCACGGCTTCTTTCGGATGACAGTGAGCCGCCACGTAGGAACCCGCTCGCTCCGCCTCCTCCACCGCGGCGCGAATCTCCTCTTCGGAGTACTGGCAGCGGTCGATCGGATCCGTGGGCGATGCGACTCCTCCAGAAGCCATGATCTTGATATGCGAAGCGCCCCGCCGAAGTTCTTCACGCACCGCCTTGCGCACCGCGTCTGCTCCGTCGGCAATCACCGCTAACTGGTCGCCGTGATGCGAGCAGCCGCAAAAACTTCCCGTCTCCAACGAGTGATCTCCAGGACGAAAGTCCCCATGGCCGCCGGTTTGCGAGATAAAGCGGCCGCCGTAAATCAACCGTGGGACTGTACCAAGCAGACCATCCTTGATGGCCAAAGCCAGGCCAATGTCGGCCCCGCCAACGTCGCGCAGTGTGGTAAAGCCGCGATTGATGCTCGCCGCCAGAAACTGCGCCGCAAAGTGTGCCAGGTAAGACATGGGCGATTGCACCACCCTGACAATGTTCAGCCCCGCTCCATACACATGAACGTGGGCATCGATCAACCCCGGCATGAGCACACGGCCGCCGCAATCGATGACCTCGTCCTCGCTGCCCGGCGGCCGCGCGGAGATCTCGCTGATCACACCGCCTTCCACAAAAACCTGCTCCCTCGTTCGCAGTGTCTCCGATGCGCCATCGAAGATGCGGGCAGACTGAAAGACAATTCTTCTATTCATTCACGCTACCTCTCGAATTCGCCGGTCGATCCCATCGGCCATCGCAGCATGGGCTGCGCATAACGACTGATCTTAACCTTTCTTTGGGGAACCTGCGCGATTACGGGATTGTGCGTTAGGCGCCAGGAGGGGCATGTGATCCCCTTGCGCCATTCAAACCCGCTCCTAGAGGGGTAGCGTTTAATTCTTATCCGCCTTTAGTTAGTCTGCGGCCATTGACTCCAAAGCAACATCGGGCGTCACGGCCCGCCCTCCTTGACCGACCCAGGTGGTCATCCAACCCTTCGACCCCGCACGGAGCATGGCGAGAACTGCGGTGGCCAGCACCGCATACAGAATGAAACCAGCTCGATAGGACCCAAGGTATTGCTTGGAGAGTCCAAGCAGGTTGGGCAGGATCGATCCACCGAGCGCGCCAATCTCCCCAATCATGCCGCCCGCGACCGCGGTCGTCAGCGGCCAACGCATTGGTACCAGCTGGAAGGTGGCGCCGTTGCCTGCTCCCAGCGCGGCGAAGCAAAGCATGAAGAGCAGCGTGGTTGCCAACAGCGGGGGTGCAGTCATTAAGCCAAAAAGTCCGGCGATGGTAATGAGAAAAACGACTGAGAGAGTAGTAATGCCGCCGACGCGATCGCTAAACCAACCGCCCAGCACGCGGGTCGCGGAACCGGTCAGTGTGGCCAGGACGGTAAGTTCGCCGGCTACGATCTTCGATACGTGGAATTGCGCGTAGTAGAACGAGGGCAGGAAAGTGGCAAGACCGATGAAGCCGCCAAAGGTGATGATATAGATCAAGTTGAAATACCAGCCGTCTTTTTCAAAAAGGCAACTGAGATGTTGCCTCAGTGACTGGTGTTCAATGTCCGGCGGCTCTTTGGCCAGCAATATCATTACGCCCAGCGGGAGCAGCATCATGGCCGCGGCGAAGCCATACACATGCTGCCAGCCATAGTGCGTCGCCAGCCGCGGAGCAAACAGCGCTGCTACGGCCGTGCCGCTGTTGCCTGCGCCGGCAATCCCCATGGCCAGCCCCTTGTATTGCTTGGGGAACCATCCGGAACCGAGCGAGAGCGCTACACCAAAGCTGGCTCCCGCAATGCCCAGCAGAACACCCATGGCCAACACGTTGTTGAACGTGTGCACGAAGAAAAAGCCGTACAGCAGAGCGATCACGATGGCTGACATCTCAACGATGGCGGCATTCTTTCTGCCGATGTACTGCGAGAGTACGCCCAGCGGAAAACGCATGAACGCGCCGGCCAGTGTGGGGACCGAGACCATTAAGCCGATCTGTGCCGGGCTCAGATGAAAGGCGTCGGAAATGAAAGGGCCCATGGCGCCATTCAGCACCCAGACCGCGAAGCTGAAATCGAAGTAGAGAAATGCTGCCAGCAGCGTGGGTGGATGCCCCGACTTCATGAACGCCTTGAGATTTGCCACAGGTATCGCTCCAGTCTTAGGAAGGTACGGCCTTGAACTTCTCCACGCGAACGGCACACTGCTTGAAGTTCGGCTCTCGCGAAATCGGATCGAAGGCTCCCAGGGTTACCAGGTTGGAGTTGGTTTCAGGAAAATGAAAGGGCATGAAGACCTGCCCGGGGGCGACAATCCCCGTAATACGCAGCTCCACATTCTTTACCGAACTGCGCCTGGAAACGACGGTTACACGATCGTGCGGTTTGAGCTGCAGTTTGACCGCATCGTCGGGGTTCATCTCCAGCCAGGCAGTGGGCACCATGCTTTCCAGCATTTCCACTTGGGCAGTCTTGGTGCGAGTGTGCCAGTGCTCCACCGTGCGGCCAGTGTTGAGGATGAGGTCGTAGTCCTTGTCTGGCTGTTCAATGAACGGCAGACAAGGTACAGAGTGAAGGATGGCTTTGCCCGTTGCCGTCGGAAACGTAGGATCGGTGTACAGGTGCTCGCCGCCCCATTGCATGCCGCCGTTGTCTTCAATCTGCTGCCAGGTAAATGGACTGTAGTCGCACATGCGTCCTGCGGAGACACGCTGCCACTCCCGAAAGGCATCATGAGTCGATTCCCAGCCGGGATAGAGCTCATCCTTGACCCCAAGCTTTTCGGCGAGAGTAAGAAAGATGTCAAAATCCGTGCGCGCCTCACCGGGAGGCGCAACCAGCACATTTGCCTTGCTGATTCGGCGCTCGGAGTTGGTGTAGGTGCCTTCCTTCTCCCCCCAGATGGCCGCCGGCAGAACCAGGTGCGCGAAGTCGCTGGTGGGCGTGGGATAAAAACCATCCTGCACCACCATAAAATCCACGCTGCGCAGCCCCTGCTCCAGCAATCCATAGTTAGGAAAGGAGACAGCTGGATTCGTGGCGATGAACCAAAGGGCTCTAATCTTGCCCGAGACCGCGCCTTCGATAATGTCGGGATACGCCAGCCCGCGCGCGGTGGGAATGCGATCCACATCGATATTCCACAGCTCTGCTAGCTCGGCTCGATCGGTCTCCGATTCGAATTTGCGATAGCCCGGCAGGCTGGAAGTAAACCCGGCCTCGCGCGTCCCCATCGCGTTGCACTGGCCGGTAATCGAAAATGGAGAGGCGCCAGGGCGGCCAAGGTTGCCGGTAATGAGCGCCAGGTTGTTGATGGCGGCCACCGTCACCGCGCCCTGCGTAGAGTGGTTTACACCCATGGTCCAACCGATGAAGGCGGCCTTCGCTTGGCCGTACAGTCGCGCGGTGTGGAGGATATCGGATTGCGAAAGCCCGGTAACTTCGGCGACGCGCTCCGGGGTAAAGTCGGCGACAAAAGCCGAGAACTCCTCAAAGCCGGTAGTGTGGGCTTCGATATAGGCGCGATCGATAAGTCCTTCGCGAATGAGCACGTGGGCAATGCCGTTGAGCAGGGCAATGTCGCTTCGCGGTTTGACCGGCAAATGCAGGTCGGCCATCATCGCAGTCTTGGTCACACGAGGATCTACCACGATCACCGTGGTCGCCGGCTGCGTCGGAGTGCCGCGCATACGGTTTCGCTCCAGCCGCTGGCACAGGATGGGATGGTTATCCGCAATATTGGCGCCGATTAGCAGAATGAGATCGGCGATCTCCATATCCACATAGGAGCCCGGCGGTCCGTCGGAGCCAAAGGAAAGCTTGTAGCCCGATACCGCCGACGCCATGCACAGCGTGGTATTGCCGTCGAAGTTGCGGCTCCTGAAGCCCAGTTGTACCAGCTTCCCCAAGGTATAGAACTCTTCCGTCACCAGTTGGCCGGTGCCGATGACGCCCAGCGCATCTCGCCCATAGCGGGTCTGCACCTGGGTGAACTTTTCGATCATGGTGTCTAGCGCCTCGTCCCACGAGACAGGCTCGAGTTCGCCGTTCTTACGTAACAGAGGCTGTTTTGCGCGACCCGGCGCATCCAGAATGTGATGTTCGCTGAGACCCTTGGGGCAAAGTTTGCCCCGGTTTACCGGATGGTTGGGGTTGCCTCGAACCGCGACTGCCTTGCCCCCGTTGATGCCAACCAACATGCCGCAGCCCACCGAGCAGTAGCCGCAAGTGGTCTTGACCCAGCGCTCAGCAACGCGGGTGCTGGCGATGTGGCCGGCGACCGGGTCGCGCTGGAAGGTGTACTTCGCTTGCTGGGTGTCGATGCCCAGCAAGCGCCGCAAGCGGCTCCACATCAGTGTGCTCCCCCGCGGGCGAAGGTGAGCGCCATGTTTAGGGGAACGACAGAAACAAAAAAGAGATACCGCGCCAACAGCACAGCGGCCAGGGCCGCTGCGCAGGCAATAGAGGGGTTCGCACTTATCCAAGCCGAGGGAACCGCAGCTGCGCAAGCGAAGCTGCCTATGAGTGCTGCTCGATGGCCGGGCAGATTGAGCAACGCGGCTGCTGCCCGATGCTCGAAGATGGCTGATTGATTGAGCCGGATAAGGCGTGCAGCGTGGTTTGCAATCCATAGCAAAGAGGCCAAGGCGACCGGCCAGAACGGAAAGACCGCGGGCAGCGACGGAGTGGGAAGAATCGATGCCAACATTGTGCTCAGCACGGCAGGCAAGGTGCTGCCGATAAGCGCCGCGCTGAGCAGGAAGTCGATGGGCGTGTGCGCCATGTTCCAGGACGGTCTCGCCGGGACCAGGTAAATAAAAGAGCTGGCGATGATGCCGGCAATACCCAAGGCCGCAGCCATGATCCCAAGGGCAAGAAGAGCCAGGATCGTGGCTGGAAGGTGTTGCAGCCACTCAATACGGGTGAGGTGCAGACGGCTCAGCCAAATCGCGGGTGCGGCGTTAAGGCAGCTTGCGACGGCGAAGCCGGCAAGGGCCACGAAGAATAAGCCGAAGAGCAACACTTCGCGGCTGAGCCAGGAGCGCCGCCACATTTTGAGCGCGCGCCACGCGTAGGCTGGGCGGCCCAGGTGAAATACAGAGATGTTCATGGCCACCGCGGTGATTCCGAGCAATGGAATCAACAGCAGAGGTTGCGCCGCATGAAAGAGCAGTGCGAACAGCAGCGAGCCGCTAACTGCCTGCATCAACGTGGTCATGAAGACGAGAGAGAGATGTGCGTGTTCCGGAGCAATGCGTCCGGCGTCGACGCGCTCCAGCTTAGCGGCGGTATCGGGAGGCAGCGTGATGCGGGTGGTCGAAATGGTGTGTCCAGCGGCGGGCATCCCGGGCGACTCGGCTAGAGCGTAATCTGAGCGCCAGGCCAGCATGTCAACAATCTCGATCTCTATAGCCCCTTCCGGGCAGGCATTGACGCATGCTGGTTCGAGGCCATCGGTAAGTCGGCCGTGGCACATATCGCATTTCCCCACTACACCGCGCTCTTCATTGAATTGAGGAACGGAGTAGGGGCAATTCCACACGCAGTACTGACAACCGATGCAGGCATCGGCGGAATGCATCACGATGCCGGTCACTGGATCCTTGGTGTAGGCATCGACCGGGCAACCCTTCAGGCAGTCGGCATCGAGGCAATGGTTGCAGCCCATGGAAAGATAATGGCGGCTGGTATCGGGATAGGAGCCGCCTTCAATCTCGCCCACCCGCCGCCAGCGTATCTCTGTGGGGTTTCCATTCTGCTCGTTGCAGGCAATCTCGCAAGAGCGGCAACCGATGCACTTGGTCATGTTGAAGTGGAAGCGGTATTGCTCTCCTGGCTCGAGCGGCCTGTCGGGAATGAGCATAGGGGCGAGCGAAGGCAGGGCAGCCGGCGCAGACGCGAGTGGCTTGAGGAAGTCGTCAAGCGTCAGGCGAACGAGCGCGTCGCTGCTTCCGTCTTGGGCGCGTTCGTGTAGTGGTAATGCCATGCGGACCTTCCTTCAAAGCGCGGGCCAGTGAATCAATAAACGTCGCGATGGTAGCGGTGCTGGTCCTTCAAGTTCTGCACGTAGTCGACGGCCGCTTCCCCCTTCAAACCGCCCTGCTGCTCCACAATGGTGTGCAGCATCGCATCCACATCCTTAGCCATGCGGGTGGCGTCGCCGCACACATAGACACAGGCCCCATCCTGCAGCCACGACCAGAAGAGCGGCGCATGTTCCAACATCTTGTCCTGCACGTAGATCTTGTGTTCCTGATCGCGGGAGAAGGCCAGGTCCAGTCGCGTCAGGAAATTGTCTTTCTGCATGGACTCCAATTCCTCGCGATACAGAAAGTTAGTGGCAGCCGAGCGTTCGCCGAAAAAGAGCCAGTTCTTACCACGCGCCCCGAGTACCCGCCGCTCATGCAAAAAACCGCGAAAGGGTGCAATGCCAGTCCCCGGACCGATCATGATGATTGGGCGGTCAGAATCCTTGGGCAGCCGGAACTTGTTGTTCGGCTGGATATAAATGGGCAGGCGGCATTCGGGTTGCGAACGGTCGGCAAACATGGTGGAGCAGACACCGCCACGTTCGCGGTTGTGCGAGCGATAGCGGACCACGGCAACCGTGGTATGAATCTCGCCCGCATGCGCCGCTGGGCTGGACGAGATGGAGTAGAGCCGAGGCGATAGCTTGGGCAAGATAGCTACCAGGTCCGCCGGGTCGCGCAACACCTCAGGGTATTCATACAGCAGGTCGATCAGGCCGCGGTCCCAGGTGTAGTTGTCAAGATGCGACTGCTGTTCAAGCCTGAGCAATTCCAGCAGCGGAAGACACTGCCCCATGGTCGCGTAGGCCTGGACCATCTTGCGTGTGAGCCGGGTGATCTGCAGATGGTCGAGCAGCGCCGTTTGCAGTGGCACCACGCCTGCTTTGGGCAGTTGCACCAACACGTCCCCACTGAATTTGAGTTTGTGCAAGATCTCTTCCACCAGGCCGGGCTCATTTTGCGGGATGACGGCACACGCATCGCCTGCTTCATAGGTGACAGCCGACCCCTCGAGCGAGAACGCCATATGCAGCGTGAGCTTGCTCGATACCTCGTGCGTAAGCGGTCGTTTGTCGACGATTGGGGCCAGAAAAGGATTGTCACGCGTATGCGCCGCCGTTTTCTTTTTCGCTTGCGCGGGTTCGCCGGCGGCTGAGCGGTCAGCGGATAGAGTCGCATCGTTCGCGGCAGTGCGCTTCGCCGGACGGGTGGCCGACATCTCCTCAATGCTTTTGAAGAGCGAGCTCTTCCATCGAGCGAAGGGCTCATCGGGATCTACATCGCAATCGACCCGTTCACAGATGCGGAAAGCGCCCAGCGACGCAAGTTTTTCGTCCAGATCACGGCCAAATTTGCAGAAGTGTTCGTAGTTAGAGTCGCCTAGCGCAAGCACGGAAAACGAGAGGTTTTCGAAGCGCGGAAAATGCTCCATGCAGAGCTGGTTATAGAAGGGCTGCACGGCATCGGGCGGATCCCCTTCGCCGTAGGTGCTGGCGATCAGCAGCGCATATCGCTCCGCGGCCAGGGATGCGGGCGTATAGCCCTCCAGCGGCAAAAAAGTAGCTACGTGACCCTTGGAGGTAAGTTCCTTGGTGAGCTTGCGTGCCAGGCCTTCCGCGGTTCCTGACTGGGAGGCATACAGCACAGCAATCTTGAGTGCCGCTGGCGGCTCTGCGGCCGGAGTTGCGCCGGTATGCGAGTAGATACCGGCAAGAAATCCGTTAAGCCACGCCCGCTGTTCCGCAGTAAACGGCGCATTATCCGGAATAAACGGAACATGAGCGACAGGGCCAGGCATGCTAGCTGCGCTCCTCTGGTTGGCAGAATGCTCGCAGTTCTTCGATCGCGTGGCGGCGCGTAAATGCAAGAAAGGACTCCCCAACCACTGCAAGGTGGGTGTAAGCGTTGAACAGGTTGTGTATGCGCGGCGGCAAGTCGCTAAATTTCACGGCAGGGAAGAGTTCGCGGGCCAGCCCCTGGTCCTGATCCGAGCCGCCACCGAGCACCACCTGGTACCCCTCTTCCCCACCCACCTTCACCCCCATCAAGCCAACATCCCCAACGTAGTGCTGGGCGCAGGAGTGGACGCAGCCGGTTACGTGCAGGTTTACAGGCTCAAGAATCTCGAATGCACTGTCCAGCATGTTGGCCAGTGCAAGCGCATGAGTCTTGGTATCGCTGGCAGAGAAGCGGCAGCCCTGGTTTCCCGTGCAGGCAACCGTTCCGCTAAGCACCGTGCCGGCATCGAAGCTCAAGCCGGCGGCGAGAATAGCTGCCTTGGCCGCTTCAAGATGTTCGCCGGCGATATGGGGAATCACCAGATTCTGCCACACGGTGAGGCGTATCTCCCCGCTGCCATATCGCTCTGCCACCTCAGCCAGGGCCAGCATCTGCTCCACCGGCAGGCGGCCAACCGACACCGACACGCCGATGTAATACATGCCAGGCTGTCTTTGAACGTGAACGCCGATGTGGGCGGCGCGGTCGATTCTGTGTCGCGGCTCGCAGTCCGAAGCGGGAAAACGAATCAGCGGAAAGGCCAACCGCTTTTCCGTTTCGACGAGAAACTTGTCCATGCCCCAACGGTCAACCAGGTATTTGAGCCGAGCCTTCTTGCGGTCGGTGCGATCCCCATGCTCGCTGAAAACGCGCACCATGGCGGCGGCCACGGCCACTGTCTGGTCCGGCCTGAGAAGCAGACCACAATCGCTAGCGAACTGCTGATGGCCGGTGATACCGCAAAGGAGAACGCGAAAGTAGATGCCCGGTGGCACGCTCTTGCCGTCGGCAACGCGCACGGCGACGAAACCAATGTCGTTGGTATCGGCCAGCACGCTGATCGCTCCCCCATTATCGAAGGCGATATTGAACTTGCGCGGCAGCCCATACAGATCGCGTGAGTTGAAAATGTAATGACCCAAGCCCGCGGCCAGCGGCGCTACGTCATAAAGCTCCGCAGGGTCGATACCGGTGATGGGCGAAGCGGTGATATTGCGAATGTTGTCGGCGCCAGAACCCCGCGAAGACATGCCGAGAGCCTGGATGGCATTCAAGACACGGACGATGTTCTTTGGCTGCAGGGAGCGGATTTGTACATTGCTGCGAGTGGTAAGGTCGGCTCGGCCGGGGCCATACTCAGCCGCCAGTTTGGCCAGCCCGCGCATCTGGTGCGAACTGAGGACCGCTCCCGGGATGCGCAGCCGCACCATAAAGGAGTCTTGCGCCGGGGCGACATAGAACAGGCCGTGAAATTTAAAGCGGAAGAGATCGTCCTGCGCCGGAGCCCTGTTTTCATTCGCATGCGCAAGCAGCTTGTCCCAGATATCGAGCGGGTTCTCTTCGAACTTCCATCGCTCTTCGCGACAAAGGTCAGAGACCGGAGTGTTGAAGTACAACTCCTCCGCAGCCATGTTCGGACTTCCCGAGGCAGGGTCGTTCGTGATCTGGCCGGAAGGGGTATGCCCGGCAAATGGAACCAGGCCGCGCTGGGACAGGCCCTCGAAGAAACCCTTGAGGTATTCCTTCTGTTCCGCGGTAAAGCAGGACGCGGGAGCCGGATTGGAAGCCAGTTGCGATTCCATGCTGCACACCCTGAAGAAAGCTTGGGCGCGGAAGCCTGACGGACCCGCATGGAGATGCAGGCAGCGCAGACAACCGGGCCGAATCAGACATCGCTTGCACGCGATGCATTCAAGGCTCTTCGTGGAGCGTGGAACTCTGGGATCGTTTGGCAAGCGTCCACAGCGGGGTGAACACTCTTGCGAGACGCCCTACAGCATGGTAGGGCGCGCAATATTCCGATAGTAATGGCAAGACCGTATGGCTGCAACAAGATTCTGAATTGATAAAATGCGCCGTTTACAAGCGTCTTTGCAGTTCATGTGCAAAAGCCGCTAGACTCGTAAATGATCGGCCAATCCAATGCAATAGAAATTGGGCGTTTGTACACCGGCCACGGTGGCACCCGAAGTGTCTCCTTTGGCCAGTGCCTGGAGGAGGTGCATGGCGCACGCGAGCTTCGACGGATTGCGAGTGTTGTCGCTTGAATCCCGTCGCGCAATCGAGGTGGCAAAGCTAATCCGCACCTACAGCGGAGAGCCCTTTGTCGTGCCCGCCATGCGTGAGGTTCCACTGCAATCCAATCGCCAGGCTTTAGCTTTCGCCGACGATCTCCTGGCTAGAAAAGTCGACCTGGTCATCTTCCTCACCGGGGTCGGTGTACGCGCTTTGCTTGACATCGTGCAGACCAAACACGATCGCGAGCAATTTCTTTCTGCTCTGCGAGCGGTAAAAGTTGTCGCCCGCGGCCCCAAGCCGGTGGCTGCCCTGCGCGATCTTCGCGTGCCTATCGTGGCCACCGCCGCAGAGCCTTCCACTTGGCGCGAAATGATGACAGCGCTCAACGCGGAGTTCGGCGACACTCTTCAAACCATGAGAGTAGCGGTTCAGGAGTATGGAGCATCGAACCCCGAGTTGTTGGCCGAGCTGACTGAGCGCTGTGCTGAAGTCACCAAGGTTCCTGTCTATCAGTGGGCGCTGCCGGAGGATCTGGGTCCTCTACGAGAGGCTGTGCACGGCGTCGCTAACGGCAGCGTAGACGTGGTGCTCTTCATGACCGCAGTACAGGTGATTCACCTCTTTCAAATAGCCGAAGAGATGGGTCTTCGCGATCAGCTGAGCGCGGGGTTACGTTCCCTGGTCGTCGTTTCCATCGGTCCGACCACTTCTGAGGAACTGGCACATTACGGGATAACGCCGGACTTCGAGCCCTCCCGGCCAAAGATGGGCTTTATCGTCAATGAGGCTGCCCAGTACGCCGGCAAGATCCTGGAGCAGAAGAAGAACAGGCTGGCCTCTCTCACTGCACAAACTGATCCGGACACGACTACCGCCGTTGAGAAAAAAGAAACCAAACGCGCCGGCCAAGTGCACCGGGTGGCCCCATCCACCCCAACGATGGCAGGTTTTCGCGACGGCCTGACGTCCATTGATTTTCTGCACCAGGTCAGCAGCCGAATTGCTGCAGCCGACCCGCTTCACGTGGTGCTGGGCAGCATTGTGGAGTTTGTAACCACCGTCATTCCCTGCGATTCCTGTTTCATTTATGTTCTCGAGCAGGGAAAGCTGGTCTTGCGCGCGTCGAAGAACCCCCATGCTGATCTGGTCGATAGCCTTGGGGTTCAACTGGGGCAGGGAATTACCGGATGGGTTGCGGAGAACCGGGAGCCTGTTGCCATCGCTTCGAACGCCTCCAACGACCCTCGGTTCATGATCTTTCGCAGCCTTCCGGAAGACCACTTCGAAGCCATTCTGTGCACGCCCATCCTGTGCGCGAGCAAGGTCGTGGGCGTGATTAACCTGCAGCATCGGCTCTCGTATCAACATACCGAGAATGAAGTGCGGCTACTCTCCACCCTTGGTTTTTTGGTCGGTGCGGAAATCGAGCGAGCACGGTTGGAGACAGAAAACGTGCAGTTGGCCAACCGGCTTGAGTCACGAAAGGCGGTGGAACGAGCCAAGGGGATACTGCAACGCGATCTGGGCATGAGCGAGGATGAAGCCTACCGCACCATGCAGAAGGAAAGTCGTCAGCGACGAATATCCATGCAAGACATCGCGGAAGCAATTCTGCTAGGCGATGATTTGAAGAAGGGACGAGCCGCCGCTAAGTGAAGCAGTAAGGTGCGGATGAGCGTGGGTGGTCGATTCGCGGCCAAGCGCGATTACCGGAAATCGTCTTGTGGGTATCAGGCAGCCTTCACGGCCAAGTTGATTCGTCCTGAAATGCTGCAAAGGAGATCGTCCGCATGCTGTTCTTCGGCCAGAGTCGCCTCTAATAAAGAGGCTTGGTATGTATAGCCTAAGACCAAGGCCCACTTCAAGGCAGCTTGATAGGAAGCGATCTCGAATTCCTCTATCCGGTGCGCGCTCGTGGCGAGCCACGCATCACGAACCGAACCTCGGTCGGTTTCCCTAACGAGCTTCTCGACGGTTGCAATCAGAGCTGCGGTGACAGCACATCTTTTACCGACTACTTTGCTGGTCAGCTCGAGCAAAATCTGTTCGACGCGTTCACGCTGAAGGCCGGCCTCCATCAGGTGCGAGTGAAACGCGTCCTTCAACTGCTGATCTGAAGCAGCATCGGCCAGTTCCTCGAGACACCTCGGAATCTGATCGAGCGACGAGAGTAAATACCGCATTTGAAGGGTATATAGGGAAGTAACGGAGTCAACGTTATGAGTGTTGATCAGATGCATATATTCACCTCACTAGAAGCTCGGGAAGGCATCGTTCCCGGCCCTCTAGCATAATTAGATGCATATATTGACCTCGGTGGAAGCTCGGCAAGGATCAGCGGTTCCCGCCCTTCCAACATGGTTTCATCCATCAGATCACATCTTCCTCGCCCAGGGCCACATGCGTCAGGTCCCATAGGATATGCAGCAGCGCAACATGCGATTCCTGGATACGGTGAATGCTATAACTGGGGACCGTGAAACAGTACTCGGCAGCGTCTGTCAGGCGTCCGCCATCCTTGCCGGAAAAAGCAATCGTCAACAAGCCCCTCGGCCGTGCCTCCTCCAGCGCATAGATCAGATTGGGAGAGTTGCCACTGGTGGAAATTGCTATCACCATGTCCCCGGGTTGGCCCCACAATTCAATCTGGTCCACAAATATCCGGGCATAATCCTTGTCATTGGATATGGCTGTGAGTACCGGTACCTGGCTGACCAGATCGAACGCAGGCAGCGCGCGCCTCTTTTCGATAATGGGATGCACGAACTCGACCGCAATATGTTGGGCATCGCATGCGCTGCCACCGTTGCCCAACACCCAGAGCTTGCGGCCGTCGCGAAAACGATCGGCCATTTTCTGAGCCAACTCACCGATTGTATCGGCATAGCGGTCAAAGAACTTTTGCTTGACCTCCACAGATTCGCGGCATTTGTGCATGACTTTTTCGCGCCAATCGTTTGGTGCTCCCCCGGCTTGCGCTAGATTGCCAGTGGGACTGCCCGCCGAACCGGTTGATTGCGTCATGCGACACCTCCAAGGGATCTGGCCGCCGCCCGCTCTTTCTTCTCAGCTTCTAGATGCCTGCCGTATGCATAATACGCGGCACACGCGCCTTCCGATGACACCATGGTCGCTCCCAGCGGCCGCTGCGGAGTACAAAGAGTGCCAAAGGCCGGGCAGTCGTGCGGTTTCTTGATACCTCTTAAAATCCGTCCGCTGATACAAATATCCGGTTCGTGCGTGTCGATCTCTTTCACTTCAAAAAGCTTTTCCGCATCATGCTCGCGGAACTCCCACCGCAATTTGTATCCACTCTTCGGGATGGAGCCTACTCCGCGCCACTTTCGGTCCGCGATCTCAAACACACTCGACACCAGCTTCTGGGCCGGGCGGTTTCCTTCCCGGTCCAGAATGCGCGAGTACTGGTTTTCCACCTCAGCACGTCCCGTTTCCAGCTGTCGAATCGTCATCAGCGTTCCTTGCAGGATGTCCAGCGGCTCAAAGCCTGTAATAACGATAGGGACCTTGAAACGCGCGCTCATCGGCTCGTATTCGCGATAACCCATGATGGCGCAGACGTGTCCCGGCCCTAAAAACCCCTGGACGCGATTCTGTGGAGATTGCAGGATCGCCGCGATTGACGGCGGAACCAGAACATGTGAAACCAGAATCGAGACATTCTTTAAGCCTTCCTTCTGGGCGCGCCAAACCAGCATCGCATTGGCGGGTGCAGTCGTCTCAAACCCGATGGCAAAGAAGACCACCTTCTTATCGGGATTCGCGCGCGCGATTTTCAGACAATCGAGCGGAGAATAGACTACGCGAACGTCGCCTCCTCCGGCCTTGATCGTGAATAGATCACCATCCGAGCCCGGCACTCGCAACATATCTCCAAACGAGCAGAAGATCACCTCCGGACGGCGAGCAATCGCGTGTGCCTTGTCGATCATCTCCAGCGGCGTAACGCAGACTGGACAGCCCGGCCCATGCACCAGTTCCACGTTTTCCGGTAGCAGATAGTCGATTCCATGTTTGACGATGGAATGGGTCTGCCCACCGCAAACTTCCATAATCACCCAAGGTTTCGTCTGGATACGGTGGATCTCATCCACGATCTTGCGAGCAATGTTTCCATCGCGATACTCGTCGAGATATTTCATCGTCGGTTCTCCTCGGATCCAACTTCCCTCATCGGCCGGTGAGTGTGATCGGGATCTTTCAGCGCGTGATAGGTAAGCTTGCCTAGGCTTCGTCGATCTGGCCGGGTGCGACGCTGGCGGACACCAGAACGGAACGGCAAATGCGAGTGCCCGAAAGCCACGCCTTCGGAACAGTGCCACGGAACTGAATCTTAGCCATGTAGACCGCGCTGAGCGAACGAGTCGACGACTTGGCCGGTGAAACCCCGCCATCCAGCGTTGGCTTGTGAGAATATTCCAAAGCCGCTACGCGAGAAACTCTACCACCACACGATCGAAAAAGTACAGTTCCGGAATAAGGCACGCCGGCGTACTAGATTCTCGACATTTGATCGGAATGCCGGCGTGGCGGTCAATTATCTGATCCTCACTTCAGGATAGCGGTCCACAAGCTCCCGCGTCTGCGTACAGTTTGAGCGCCCGTACGTCGGGGATCGTCACTTCGTGACCCTTCGCAGTTATCAATCCATCGTGCTTTAGCCGGGCAAAAGCACGCGCCACTACATCTCTTACCGAACCTATGCGAATAGCGATTTCATGGTGGGATAGAGGAAGGTGAAATGCAACCCGATTCTGCATAGGTGTGCCCGAGTATTGCGCTCTCATTAACAGAAAAAAAGCCAGTCTTTGCCCGACTTCATGGAAGCACAAACTTTCCACCAGTTGCGCGTGCTTCCGCACTCGCTGCGCCATCAACTTCAGGGCTTGCAGCGCTAAAGTCGGGTACTTCCTGCAGAAGTCGTGCACATCGTGTTTTTCGATGAAGAGCACGTCCACATCGACTTCCGATATTGCAGATGCGGGGTACGGGCCGCCATCGAACACAGCAACTTCAGCAACTACAGAACCCGCAGAGTCTATATGCATCACTTGTTCTCTGCCCTCTGCGCTCTGCTGAAAGACTCGGATCTGGCCATTCACAACCACAAAAAGCCCTTTTGCCTGTTCCCCGGAGAGAAATAGCATTTCCCCCTTCTTGAAGTGGAGCTCCGCGGCTCGCTGGGCAATATGCGCAAGCTCCTCCGCAGTCAGGCACCCGAATAGTTCCGTATGTTGGAGGGTCGTGATTCTGCTGGTCTTCATCGCGTTCCCCACAACGACGTCTCAACTATGACCTAGGTCATAGCATACCGCTGATCCATCGGTCAGAATCAACACTCGAAGCATCGCGGCCAAGAACTACGAGATCTTGGACCGCGTATCGTGCCTCGCAACTTCTTGCAATTTCGTGGTAGCTGGATAGTCGAAATGACTCTTGATGCGGAGCCATCGAGCCTAAGGGCAAGGCGTCGGCCATTCTTCGGAGGATAATGTGATGGAGACCGCAATGGTCGGGATGCCGTCCGAGCTCCAGCCTCTCCCAAAGACAAGCTATCTGAATAGCGAACATGGCCTGAAATCCTGGCTGCTGACGCAGGACCACAAGCGCATTGCTCTCCTCTATCTCTTCACTACCAGCTTCTTCTTCATCATCGGTGGCACAGCCGCCTCATTGATTCGGTTAGAACTCCTGACGCCTGCCGGCGATCTCGTCACCTCGGATACCTACAACAAACTGTTCTCCATCCATGGCATCATCATGGTTTTCTTCTTTTTGGTGCCGGTAGCGCCAGCCGTCCTGGGCAACTTTCTTATACCGCTCATGATCGGCGCCAAGGACGTCGCCTTCCCGAAGATCAACCTCATAAGCTGGTACCTGTTCGTCCTGGGGGGCTGCGTTGAACTGTATATGATGCTTTCCGGCGGGGTGGATACGGGATGGACTTTCACCACGCCGCTCAGTACACACTTCCTCAACACCAATGTAATCGCCGCAGCCATGGGAATTTTCATTGCCGGCTTCTCGTCCATATTGACTGGGCTCAACTTCATCGTCACCATCCACCGGTTGCGCGCCCCGGGCATGACATGGTTTCGCCTGCCGTTGTTCATTTGGTCTTACTATGCGACTTCGATCATTTTTGTTCTCGCCACCCCAGTGATCGCTATATCCATGGTTCTGCTCGTACTCGAGCGTGTTTTTGGGATAGGGGTTTTTGATCCTAGACTTGGCGGCGATCCACTTCTCTTTCAACATCTCTTCTGGTTCTACTCCCATCCGGCCGTCTATGTCATGATCCTGCCCGGCATGGGGGTCATCTCAGAAGTGGTTGCATGCTTCTGCAGAAAACGAGTCTTCGGATATACCGCAGTTGCATTTTCATCTGTTGCTATTGGGGTGTTCAGCTTTTTCGTCTGGGCGCACCATATGTTCATCATGGGAATCTCTAACTATTCCGCGCTCATTTTCTCCATCATGACCATGTTCGTCGCGGTGCCTTCTGCGATCAAAGTGTTCAACTGGGCAGCGACCATGTACAAGGGGTCGATCTCCTTCGATACGCCCATGCTCTATGCGCTGGGCTTTCTCGGCCTCTTCACCGTGGGTGGGCTGACGGGAATCTTTCTGGCATCGCTCGGCATGGACATCCACTTAACCGAAACGTACTTTATCGTGGCGCACTTCCATTACGTTATGGTCGGCGGCATGGTAAGCGCCTATATGGCAGGTTTGCACTTCTGGTGGCCGAAAATCACAGGAAGGATGTACCCGGAATCTTTGGGGAGGCTGGCTGCCGTGATTCTCTTTATCGGCTTCAATCTCACATTCTTTCCGCAGTTTATCCTCGGCTACCTTGGAATGCCTCGACGCTATCATGCCTATCCCCCGGAATTTCAAGTGCTGAATGTCCTCTCAACCGCTGGCGCCTCAATTCTTGCCATCGGCTATATACTCCCGGCCGCTTATTTCGTCTGGTCGTTGAAGTACGGGAAGATCGCAGGAGCAAATCCGTGGCGGGCTACCGGACTGGAATGGAAGGTCCAATCGCCTCCTCTTACTGACAATTTTCTTGAGGTCCCACTGGTTACCGAAGAAGCCTACGATTATGACAAGATCGGCGATCGTATTGAAGTCATGAGTTGACTCCCTCTTAGCAGAACCGCACCAGCCCTGAAGCCCATCGCTCTCACTCTAGAGATAACCCTTTTGTATTGTCTCCCTTTCACAAAGCCAGGCGTGTGCCATAGCGCAGCCTCGGTCAGGGGAACCTACACCTTGTGTTCGGTGAACTCGAGCTCAGGCATGTAGGACAGAGCGGCCCATGCCTGTTGCGGCACGGGTGGAAAACGCCTACAAGCAAACCCTTTATAATTAACCACTTCCAGGAAGGAATACAAGGACCGATGGCCTTTTAAAGGCCATCTATATCGTAATGCGATAATCAAGACATGGCGAAAAATCTACAGCTTGAAGATCGGCAAAGACTACGGAACCTGGCGGAGTTCCGCTACGAGTTACGACGATTCCTCCAGTTTAGCGAAGGCTGTGCCGCGGAGGCAGGCCTCCACACACAGCAGCACCAATTGCTGTTGCAACTCGCAGGAGCTCCGGATGAAGTGGAGACAACCGTGTCCTATGCCGCGGAGCGGTTAGGGCTGCGGCACCACACAGTTGTCGAGCTGAGCAAGCGCTGTGAGGAAGCGGGATTGATCCATCGCGATCAAGATATGAATGATCGCCGGTGCATCCGGCTGCGAGTTACCGCGAAGGGCCACCGGCTGCTGCGAATTCTGTCGGAAGACCATGCCCGCGAACTGTATGAACTCGCCCCTAGGCTGATTGGAGCTTTGTCGCAGATCTGCGGCCCTGATGAGCACGCCACCAGTGATCGTAGCGGCACGGCTATGGTTCGAGGAGATTACAAATGAAGTCGGAACCATCCGTCTTACGCGACTTCACGGTTGATCGCAGAGTGTGGCTCCTCTCAGGCGTCTCCATCGGCATTGGGGCCTGTGCGACTGCTCTGGCCGTCCTGCTGTTACGGTGTATCGCACTTTCAACCAACTTGTTCTACTACCATCGCTTCAGCCTTGCGCCTGTTTCTCCGGCGGGTAGCCCACTGGGTTACTGGATGGTGATAGTGCCGGTAATTGGCGGCCTTATTGTAGGGCTGATGGCCCGGTTTGGTTCAGATAAGATTCGTGGGCATGGAATTCCCGAGGCCATCGAGGCAATTCTGCTTCACCGCGCGAGAGTAGATGCCAGAGTCGCTGTCTTGAAACCCATATCAGCCGCGATTGCCATCGGATCAGGCGGCCCCTTCGGCGCGGAAGGCCCAATCATCATGTCGGGTGGCGCCGTCGGGTCGCTCATCGCGCAGTGGATGCATGTCACCGACGCTGAGAGGACAACGCTGCTGGTAGCCGGCGCGGCCGCGGGTATGTCTGCCACGTTCGCGACGCCGGTTGCGGGGATTCTTATCGCCGTCGAGCTATTGCTCTTCGAATGGAGACCAAGGAGCCTGGTGCCGGTGGCGATCGCCAGCACGACGGCTGGTATCCTCCGAGTCTACTGGCTGGGTGCGGGACCTTTGTTCAGAATGCCAACCATCAGCGGAACTCCTCGGATTACCTTCGCCATAGGTTCACTCCTTCTGGGCGCCTTTGTGGGTTTGATATCCGCTGGTATGAGCCGCATGATGTACGCTTTCGAAGATCTTTTCGAACACCTTCACATTCACTGGATGTGGTGGCCGGCACTGGGCGGTATTGGGGTAGGAATTGGAGGCCTGTTCTTCCCCCGTGGACTCGGTGTAGGTTATGACAACATCGCAGAACTGCTGAGCGGCAATGCCACAGTCGCTTTGATCGTTGGAATCATCGTTGCCAAGTCACTTATGTGGGCATCGTCGTTGGGGTCAGGAACCTCAGGCGGCGTGTTAGCTCCATTGCTGATGATCGGCGGTGCGGTCGGGGCAACCGTAGGACATGTTACGCATGGATCATTAGAGAACCAGGCCTTCTGGGCACTCATCGGCATGGGATCGATGCTTGCGGGCGCGCTTGGTGTTCCGCTGACTGCGATCCTCTTCAGCCTGGAGGTGACGCATTGCTTACCAGCTCTACTACCACTCACCATCGCGTGCATCGCGTCTTATCTGATCACATCGCTGTTGATGCCGCGGTCAATTTTGACTGAAAAGCTAGGTCGTCGAGGGTACCATCTCAGCCGCGAATACGGGGTCGATCCGCTGGAACTGGTTATCGTGCGGGAACTCATGTCACCGATGGAAACTCCCGGGCCAAAGCAATCACTACCGGCACACTATGTGTATGCGGATGGTACTGCGCGGGGGGCTGCGGAGATAATGGCGACAGAAGGTTTGGCCACATTGCAGGTAGTCGACCGCACCACCCAGCAAGTCTGCGGGACAATTTCTTTGAAAGAACTCATACATGGTCGTACCCGATCAGTGGAGCGCGAGAGCGAACGCTTGAGACTTTTCGACTACGTACCGCCGGAAAAAGGGGGCCATAACTGATCCTTCGGATCGGGGCGTCAAAGTAGCGACGCCGCTTCTTGGCAGCTTGAGAGCTAAGCCAATCGGTCCTGAACCCGCAGGCCGGTTTGGCTAGCACGGCTAAGCGCTACTTCACCGCTAGCGGCGGAAATAGCTAGGACTTCAAAGGCGCGCAACCTTGTACGTTCAACATACATCGTAGTACGATATAGATGATGCTTTATAACCTCATGGTTTAGTGACACCGCTTCGAAGAGCAAATCCTCGAACGGAGGAGACATGTTTACCAGCCTCACGACATTGACGAAGATCCCATTGGTCACAACGGATGGGGAAGAACACCAACTCTGCAGCCTTCTATTTGACGATCGCTCTTGGACCATTTGCTTTCTCGTTGCCAATGCAGGAAGTTGGCTCTCCAGGCGGCCGGTAGTAATCAGCACCGCTGCTACTGACGGGCCCGATTGGACAAAAAAGGTCATTGCCGCCGAGCTTACGCATCAGGAATTGGTCAGATGTGCAGATGTCAGTTCCATTAAGCCCGTATCTCAGCAGCAGCAGCTGGCATTGAAGAAGTATTTCGGATGGCCTGATTCCGAACCAAGATGGTGTATCCCCGCGGCGCTGGTCCCAGCTCAAAGAGAATTTCCGGCTATGGCAAATGACGATCCTCACCTCCGCAACACAATGGATCTTCTTGGGTATGAGATCTGGTCCACTGGCCGGCGTATTGGTATTCTCTCGGATTTCATAATGGAGCCAAACTCCTGGCACATCAAATATCTGTGTCTTAAGGTCGGAGATTGGGTCTATCACGAGGAGAGATTTGTACCTACGTTCGCCGTTCAAAGCATTTCCTGGGGCACACATCGTGTGACTCTCAACGACCAGAGTCTCATCAGTAGTCACACTTTGCTCTTCAGCCAAGATCACTTCGGGGAGACAAGCGGAGGATGCAGTATTCACGGTAAGGGCATGCCTACGAAGTAGACATACGGGCGTCTCCTGAGAAGCCGTGACGCAGCGAGGCCTTGGAAGGACATCTTCCAGACAACTTCGCCCTCAAGTCCCTGTGGGGCTTCAGCGAGGCTGGTATTGGTCCTAACGGGAGTCGACATGATTGCGGAGTGCTCCAACCCAAACTGCCATAGGGAACTGCGCTACCTTCGTGGTGGCCGAGTGGTGAGAGTTGTCCGGAAGGCTGGTGGTGTACCTGAGATAGAACATTTCTGGCTCTGCGAAGATTGTCACAGATCATGCGAGTTTTGTTTTCTCCCCGACGGTCGCGTCCTTTGCAGAGGCAAGCGGAAGCATGCGATGGACGGCGCAGAGCACCACGCCGATGGCGCCGTCGAACTTTCGGAAACGTTTGTGCACTGATGGTGGTTCTCTAAATATTTGTTGGGAAGGGAAGAGCCGGGCGGGTAGCGGGGCGTGAATTAAGTTAGGAGGTTATCGCCGGGAGGTCCTGAGCTATTTATGCCTCATCTGGAGTACTTGCGCTATAGATCGTAGTGCGATATTCTGCCTACGTGTTGCCGGCGGTTAACGGCCGTAGTGTGAGACGCAGGCGCCTCATCTGTGGCAAATGGAGGTGAGCTATGTTGCCTCTTGCTTGGTTCTACATATCCCTCGTTGTGTTCTTGTACGGATTGCTCTTGTATTCGGAATTGAGAGCTCGTGCTAAGCGCCATGTAAAGGGCTGCCCTTCGCTTCTCTATATTTCACCGGCACGTTTGGATTCGCTTATTGCGATCGAACCAGATCTGTTCATTGTTGAGTTGAGCTCTCGCGCTGATTCGGGCGGAAAACCACATATTCCTGATGCCCTTAGAATGTCAGTCTCTCAACTTGAGAGCTTTCTTGGGAGGACCTCTCGTCGCTCGGTTTTCGTTTTCTACGACTCCGCCACAGATCCTGTGACGTGGTCTCGCGTTCAATCCATTGTCAACTGCTATGCGATTCGTAATGTCTTCGTACTCAAAGGAGGCCTCGAGTTTTGGTTGAGCAAACACCAGGCTGATGGAATGGCAGTTGCCTTCTAGGATCATCGGAATGGGGCTCGCGCCGACAGGCAGGCGTTGTTAATTAACAGACTTGCGGGATTGGAATACCCAATCTAGCGCAGGCAAACATTGCATACCGGAGGGAACTCAATGAGCGTAGAAGCGCCCATCACGGAAGCAGAGATCGCGAGTCTAGTCGAGCGATTCTACGCAAAGGTCCGGTTGGACCCGGAAATTGGTCTTGTTTTCAACGATGCAGTGCGGAATTGGGACGCCCATTTGGCTCTTCTGAAAGACTTCTGGTCAACGGTGTTGCTGACCACCGGAAGATATAAAGGCAATCCACTTCTTGCGCATTTCCCCTTGCCCATCGAGGAGAGATATTTCGCCCGTTGGCTGAAGCTGTTCTCCGAGACGGCCGGCGAGGTCATGTCTGCTTCACAAGCCGCGATCGTTACGCGCAAGGCGGATCTTATCGCGATGAACATGAAGCGGGTTCTCGCATCGCGGCCAAGACCGGAACATGCATGAGGTCAGATATATGGCGACGAAAGACTTTGCCGATGACGGCACGATGCTGAACAAACAGGTCCAGTTCGACCCGGGCCGGGAGATGATGGGCTAGCCGGAATGCGGCAGCCTCTGATGTGAAAAAGATCATTCCACCGGCTCGAATCGGCAACGGCGTCGCCTTCACAGACAGCCCAGGAATACTCCTTCCCACGCCAAATTACGGTCCGGTGGTCACGCCGGCGATCGGTGGCGACTTAGGGTCGCTGAGCCCGCGGTGATGTCGCACGAAATCGGCGATAGTGCTTTCGATCCGTGCCATCCGCGCACGGCCTTCCCAACAAGCGGCGAGATGGCCAAGAAGCCGAGTGGCGCCGGGGTGAAACTTCGCCGTCCGCGGCCATAAGAAGTTCCTCGTCCCGCGGATGAAAGTCTTCGTCCTGCATAGCCTTCGCCTCGCGTCTCTGCGTTTCAACCGGCGGAAACGGTATAAATCCTTGCTTATACATCCGTTCTTGTAACCATCTGTTCAGGTTTTTTTGGGGACCAGCCTTCCACCGGCACGAAAAAAGACTGAACAGAATGCCCTCAGCCGGAATATTCAAGTGTAGGACGGGGGCTTGCGTGGAGGACATGTCCTGTCGCGGACCCTAAAGCCAAGAGCCAGACCCTGACCGCCAACGATCGCATCAAACAAGTGGTTCGCCGTCAGCCGATCCAACGGAGCGACAATTAAAGATGAAGAAGGCGCTCATAATTGCCGTACTCCTCTGGGCTCTTCCCGCCCTGGCGCAAAGCAGCACGGGCGAATTGCGTTTAAGCGTCACTGATCCCGCTGGATTGGGTTTGAAGAGCACGGTTGAACTCCTCAGCCAGGGCAATGAGTATCGCCAAACGTTCATTACGAACAGTCAGGGCAAACTAGACGCCAAGCGCCTGCCCTATGGAATCTACCAGGTCCAGGTCCGGGCGCAAGGTTTTGCCCAGGTTTCCGAGGCGGTTGAAATACGCTCCGCGCTTCCCTTGAATCGCAAAATTCAGCTGCAACTGGCTTCCGTTTCCGAATCGGTGGAAGTCACCGGCGCGGACACATTGATGGATCCATATCGTCCGGGTTCAGTCAATGAATTGGGTGCGCAGCAGATTCAGAACCGATTGACCGCGCTGCCCGGCCGCGGCATCCAAGACCTGATAAACTCACAACCCGGCTGGCTCTATGAAGGCAATGCCGTTCTACACCCGCGCGGATCGGAATATCAGACCCAGTTTGTGGTGGACGGAATTCCACTCACCGACAACCGTTCGCCTAGCTTCGGCCCGGAGGCTGCCGCGGCAGATGACATCCAATCCCTGAAGATTTATACCGCGGGTATTCCCGCGGAATATGGCAGAAAGATGGGAGGCGTCGTTGAGGTCAATACGCTCAGAAGCCAATTGCCGGGGCTTCATGGGCAACTTACTCTCTTTGGCGGCACCTACGATACGGCTGCGATCAATACCCAGGATCAATATACAAAGGGAAAGAATACGTTTGGTGTGAGTGGCTCGGGCGACATGTCGAACCACTATCTCAACCCCGTTGTCCCCCAAAATTATTCCAATGACGGCACGACTGCCAGCTTCTCGGGAAGTTATGAGCGGGATCTAACGGAGAAAGACCGTCTCACCTTCATTGCCCACCATGAACTCGCGCGCTATGCGATTCCCAACGAATTGGTGCAGCAGAACGGGGCATGGTTGCCAAACTCGGACAACGACACCGGATGTCCACCGGTTCCCCCCGATCAGGAGCCAAGCGATTGCGTATACATTCCCGGTGGGCAGCTGCAGAATGGCGACAATTTTGAAACCATGGGCAGCGTCGCCTACCAGCACATCTTCTCCGCTGACACGATCGGGTGGCTGCGGGGAATGGCCCGTGACAACTCCACTGACTTCTATTCGAATGCTGCGTCCTGGCCTCTGAATGCAACCCAGCACAATTACTTCAACGAAATCTACTTCAACGGCAGTGTCGCCGTCCATCATGGAAGACACGAATTTAAGGTGGGCTTCGAATCCGACAACACCTTCCTGCACGAAAACACCAGCTACGTGATTCCCTACTGCGACGCCAGCCTTTCAGACCCTCGATGCCCGATAAATTTGGGCATCTTCGACACTGGAGCGACCACCTTTGCCTTTACTGCCACTCGCCCGGATCTCGAACAAGCGGCCTATGTTCAGGACTTAATCCGCCTGGGCAACTGGACGATCAACGCAGGCGTGCGATGGGACCACTACCAATTGCTGGTGAACCAAAACGCGGTGAGTCCGCGTCTCGCCATCTCGCGTTACTTTCCCACGCTTGGCCTGAATATTCACGGATCTTTTGACCGCATCTTCCAGACACCCTCCTTCGAAAACATACTATTGGGTAGCTCTCCACAAGCGGAGACTATCGACACCAGCGTTCCCGCAGTGCTATTGCCCGTCAAGCCTTCTCACGGGGACTATTATGAAGCCGGCTTGACGAAAGTATTCTTCAATAAAGTGCGAGTGGACGCGAATATGTTCCGCCGCGACGTGAATAACTACGCCGACGACTCTCAACTTCTGAGCACCGGGATAAGCTTCCCCGTCGCATTCAGGTATGCCATTCTCTACGGCGCGGAGGGAAAGATCGAAACTCCGCATTGGGGGCCGTTCTCGGGCTTCGCCAGCTACTCCTACATCGTGGGGAATGCCTGGAATCCGGTAACCGGCGGTTTGTTTCTTGGGGATGATGCCTCCGACGCGCTGACCCAGACTACCGGATATTCACCCGATTCGCAGGACCAGCGGAATACGGTTCGTGCGCGAGCGTTTTATCAGGCCGCCTCGCGTTTGTGGTTCGCCGTTGGAGCTGACTACAACACCGGACTGCCGTTTGAAGCGGACTTGACTCCCCAGCAATATGCGACGGAATACGGTCAAACGGTGATCAATCACCTCAACTTCAATCGTGGCCGCATCAGCCCTTACTTCACGCAAAACCTTTCCGTGGGAGCCGATCTTCTCAAGCGTGAAAAATTCACCACGCGCTTTCAGGGTGATATCGCAAACGTGGGCAACACGCTCGAACTCATCGACTTCGGAGGACTGTTCTCCGGCAACGCGGTTGGCCCGGGACGCCAATATACCTTTCGCATCCTAACCACATTCTAGGAGCCGGACCCCCGGAGTGAAAAAAGACTGAACAGAATAAACTGCGTTGAAATATTCAAGTACGGCAGAGCGGGGGCTTCCGTGTCGGAGATGTTGCGTAAACCTGGGTGTATGCTTTTTGCGGTTGGTCTCATGCTGTATTCAGCAGGTTGCTCCCGGTCTAAACCGGCGGAGCAGCCGGTCCAACCGGCGCAAACGCTAGCGGAAGATTCCTCGCCGTTTCGGATCTATGTAACCAATGAAGTCTCGGGAGATCTGACCGTAATCGGTTCCAATGGATATAAAGTGCTTGCGACGATTCCGCTAGGCAAGCGTCCACGCGGCATTCACGCCAGCCCCGACCACAAGACGATCTACGTCGCCCTGAGCGGATCGCCCATCGGTGGCCCAAATGTGGATGAGAGCACTCTTCCGCCGCCTGACCATAGTGCTGACGGTATCGGCGTCTTCGATGTGCAGCAAAACAAGCTGATCAAGATACTCCGTAGCGGTAACGATCCGGAAAACTTTGACATCAGCAAAGACGGTAAGCAGATCTACATCTCGAACGAGGACGACTCTGCCGTAAGCATTTTGGACGTAGACTCCGGAGCCATCGTAAAAACTCTGAAGATGGGCGCTCAGCCTGAGGGAGTTCAAGTCACTCCCGATGGCAAACTCGTCTACGTCACCTCAGAAGAAGACGGAAGTATCTCCGTGCTTGATCCCGCTGCCGGGAAAATCCTTTACACCTTCAAGGTTGGTCATCGTCCAAGAAACGTTGCCTTCATGCCAGATGGAAAACGCGCCTACGTCAACGCTGAGAATGACGGGAATGTCGATGTAGTGGACACCGTGAAGCACAGATTGCTTCCGCCGATCCATCTCGGCAAGCCTGGCATCATCAAGCCGATGGATGTAATCCTCTCGCCCGATGCAACCAGGCTTTATGTGAGCACGGGCCGTGGAAGGCAGGTGTTTACGGTCGATACGGCAACGAACAAGATATTGGGCTCCGTTGAGGTCGGGACGCGTCCCTGGGGCATCGCCCTCTCTCCTGACGGCAAGACTCTTTACTCGGCCAATGGACCATCGAACGACGTGTCGGTAGTGGATCTAGCCACTAACACGGTGACGACAAGGATTCCAGCCGGCAAGGGACCATGGGGTTTGGTCGTCCTGGCTCGCTGATGTCGGATACCAGCTCTCGGGGAAATTGCAGCCTGTGCGCTTCAGAACGATAGTTTAAGGGCCAGTTGTATAAGGCGGCCATTGTTCACGGTGGACTGCACATAACCGAATCCGGGCGAGCTTACATCGTTCACCGGCGAACCGAACTGTGGGTGATTGAAGAGGTTGAAGAACTCGGCGCGGAAATTCAAACCCATCTCTCTGGGTAGCCCGATCTGTTTGATGACGGAGAAGTCCGTGTTGACGTAATCAGGTCCGGTGGCAGGAGCGCGCGACGCATTGCCCAACTCGCCGGATGGGGGCGCAACAAAGCAGGATGAGTTGATCCACTGCAGCTTGCCGTGAGCCGCATTGCCGGCGTTGCAACCCGCGACCTGGTTAGGACGGTTCCAATCGTTGCTATTGCCGCCGTTGGAGAACGAAGCGCCGGAGTTGTTAATGCTGTCGATCAAAGGGTCGGGAAATCCGGATAAGATTCTTTCGATCAAAGTGACCTGGAAGTTGCCGAGAATCGCATTGGTTACGGGATTCCAATCGCCGCCGAACTCCTTTCCGCGGCCGAAGGGCAAATCATAGATGACACTGGCGGTGAAGCTGTTATCGAGATTAATCTGCGATAAAGCCCAATCCAGGTTTTGCCAGTTGGGAAGCGGGAAATACGGGGCGCTGACCACGGAACCTAACCCATCGGTTAACCCGTTGTCATTTGTACGCGAGTAGGTGTAAGCAAACAGCGCGTATAGGCCATGCTTCGCTGTCCTGGTCTCTGCCTTGATCTGCAGCGACTGATAGGTAGTCTTTCCTACATCCCCGTAGAGATAAATGTCGTTGAAGTTGGGCGCGATATACGGCGAACTATAAGCCGAGCCATTGAAATTGCAACCGAGCGTGTAGTTTTGTACGGTGCCGCACGCACTCGGACTGGAAGTAGTGAGATTATTGCCGGTCACCAGGATGTGTGAGCCATGCGAACCGGCATAGCCGGCGGTCAGTACCACGTTGCCGGGCAGCTGGCGCTCGACGTTCACGTTGTATTGCTGCACCATGCCGTGTTTTATATTCGTGGGCATGTAAACGAAGCTTCCCGTAAAGTTCGCGGCGTTGGGCGGCGTGGGAATGGCCTGGAACCCGTTAGAGAGACTAAGGGCGGAGGGCGTTTGTGCGAGGGTAGTAGCGCAATAGGAGGTAGCAAACGCGCAGCCCTGGGCGCCGAAGCCGTCGTACTCGCCGAGAAAGGGCGGGTTCTGCCAAAGACCCTGGGCCCCCTGGTTCCACGAGGAGTCGTGAAAGATGGCATAACCGGCGCGCAGCACAGTCTTGTCGCTGCCCAACACCTTCCAGGTGCCGCCGACGCGGGGTTCGAGGCCCGTCCAATCCATCTTGATGCCCCCCGAGTTACCGACCCCATTTTGGTTGGAAACCAGAAGCTGTCCAGTTAGGGGAAGGTAGTCAGCTTGGCGACCGTGCTCTTCTGTGATGGGCGTCGTCATGTCATACGCCAGGCCGATGTTGAGCACGATGCTGGGGGTGACCCGCCAGTTATCTTCCGCGAAAGGGCGATAGACTTTCCAGCGCCGCCCGGTGACCGGGCCCTCATACGTCTGGTCGTGAATGGCCAGACCCGTGATCCCTTGCAAGAAATCGGCCTCGGAATTGCCCGCCAGGTTGAGGGCGCTGTTGCCGGTAAAGTTACCGGCAACGCCGACGATCCAGAAGCCATCCTGGAAAGCCTCTGTGCCCACGTTCATTTGATTAGCGCGATAGTCGATCCCGAAGCGGAAGTCGTGCTTATTGTGGATGTAATCGAGCGAGTCGCGGAAAGAGAAGATGTTCGTCCCCCCCTGGAACGGAGAGTAGCCGCGATCGCCCAGGGCCCAATAACCGCCCTGGAACTCAGTCGAAACCAGGCCGCAGCTATATGCGCCGGGCAGGCATTTGCTGTCGGCGCATCCCAGGTTGGCGTTGGGGATGCCGCCGCCGATGGTCGTGGAAATGCACGTCCCCGTGCCTTGCGAGGAAATGTAGTCGAAGATGCGGTTGTAACCAAAACTGGCCTCGTTGACCAGGTTGGTATTAAACACATGGGTCTCGCCCAGGGCGACGTTGCGCGCGTGGTTTCTGATCCGCTGGTTGCTGCCGAAGGCGTTTGCTTCAGCAAATCCTGGTGAGCCGCCGGGCACAAAAGAGAATGCCTGCTCGTAGCTGAAACGGCCAAAGGCGTTATCCGTTTCGGAAAACGTGTGGTCCAGCCGTGTGTCGAACCGGGTGTCGTCCAACTGGCGCACGGGCTGGCTGGTGTAATTGATCCCTGCACTGGCATTGTTGGCATTGGGATTGGGGTACAGGTTAATCATCGCTTGGCCGATAGGGTTGACCAGGTTGGCTGGAATCTTATTACAGGCAGTGCCCGGGGCCTGGCTTCCATCGGGGTTGGCAGGCAGAGCAGCCCCTGCGGCACTACACTGGAAATAAATATTGGGATACACGTTCGGGTTGGTGGACGCCCCAACCATGTTGGGGTTCACGATGACGGGACCAGAAACAGGATTGCCGAAAGGGTCGCTGGAGAAATCGCCCGTGCGCATGGCCAGCGAAGGCACCAGGCCGGTAAAGGGAACATCGTAGAGCTGATATTTTTGTTCGCCATCGACGAAGAAAAAGGTCTTGTTCTTTCGAATGGGACCGCCGACGGAGCCGCCAAAATCGTTCAGGTTGAACTTTTGCTTCGAGGTGGCGAAGTAGCTGTCGGCATCGAGAGAGGTGTTGCGCAGAAATTCGTAGAGGGTCCCGTGAAAGTCATTGGACCCGGATTTTGTGGTGACGATCACGGTGGGACCTGCCCGGGTACCGTATTCGGCCGAATAGGTGTAGGTCAGGACCTTGAATTCCTGAATGTCATCGATGGAAGAGAAGATGGAGATACCGCCTGCAGTCAATTCGTTATTGTCGACGCCATCCAGCAGCCAGTCTGTGCTGTTGGGGCGGGAGCCACCGACCGACAGCGAAAATGATCCGCGCGCGGCCACCTCACTGCTGGCGGCGGAGGTGAAAAAGCTGTTGGGATTGGTCTCTGCCGTGGCGCCCGAGGTGAGCGTAGCGAGTTGAACGAAATCGCGGCCATTCAAGGGCAGCTGCGACACCTCCTGCGAGGTGATGACTTGGCCGAGAGATGGATTGGCTGCCTCAACCGCCACGACGTCAGCACCCGAAACTGCCACGGTGGTGACTACGGTGGCGGGTACGAGCGAAAAGTCGAGTTCGCGAGCTTCATCGATTTGAAGTTTCAGATCTTTGGATTCAGCGCTTTGAAATCCCGTGGCATCGACGTGTACGGTGTAGATCCCGACCGGGAGTAAAGGAAGCAGGTAGTGTCCAGCACTGTCCGTTTTCGTGTCTCGCGTCAGGCCGGTTCCCTGGGAGGTAGCGATGACGGTGGCTCCAGGAAGGCCACCGCCAGATTTATCGGTGACATTGCCGGAGAAATTTCCGGTCGCCTGGCCATGAATGGCCGGAGAGATCATCAGCACGAGCACGCAGAAAACCGCGAGCAGTTGTAATGTGTGGGGTCTTCTACCGATTGAGCCTTGCATCGATCTGCGACACTTGGTGCCAACCATTGTGCGTTTCATAGTCCAACCCCTTTTCGACAAATCGGCTAAGGTGGCTTTTGCATGACTGGGCTGCCCTGGGTTACTTGACTGTAAGAATTAGCCGGTCGAAAGTCAACGCAAGTTTTAACCGGGCTCACGAAGGAGAAGGCTTAACGGATGACGAGCTGGCGTTGGGCGCTATCGCCGTGTGGTCATCAGCGTTCATCTGGCGAACATACAGCCGGCTGCGCCGGCCTCCAGGAAGTGGGGCAGCAGAGAGCGTAAATGCGGCTTCAAAAAACTGGATTTGTATCAGGCACGGCTTCACAGGCTGCGCAAAACGCTGCTTTGTATCGGGACACGGCCGTAGAGAGCTGACAACGTAAAACGGGACGGGATCCCGCTCAAGCCCCGTGGCAAAAGAAGGCTTGGAAAACCGTCCCTCCGGAGTCTGTGTCACAGCAAAGTCTGAGGGAATAGGACGGGTGCCCCAGCTTCGCCAACCTGCCCCGCCTGTCCGGGCGTGCCGTGGAGCTTGCCGCGGGGGCTACGCCCCATAAGCGCTCACTTGTTTGGTAGTGTTTTTCGTCAAACTCCCGCGAAATCATCATCCTGAGCGGTTGTGACTTTTTGATTTGTCGTGCGAAGTTCTCGGGATCTGCGGTTTCACTTCCTCGAGCCAATGCCGTCGCCAACGATCTTCAGCCGCTAACGAATTCCCGATGGAAGAGTCTGTCCCCCCCTTTGTCATCCCGACCGGAGCGAAGCGTAGTGGAGGGACCTGCTTTGCGCCTTTCCCCCAAACAAAGGCCCTTGCACGTGGGCTTGCAGCTCTTGCCCCGTGGTTGTTTATTTCCTACCTAGGTATTCGGGCATGCAGTGGCTAACTACAGACTGGCTAGGTCCCAACAATCAAGCCGTCAGACAAGATGTGCGAGCGCGGCTTCGCTCCCCCGGATCTCCTGTGGAGCTTGATGGCGTTGGCGAACCTCATGCGGCTTTCCTTACTAAAAGCCGCACACGCAGTCATGGATGGAGCCACGCACAGGAAATCCAACGGGGGGAGAGGCTCTTTCATCGGGAATTCGTTAAGATCGTTGGCGACGGCATTGGCTCGAGGAAGTGAAACCGCACCTCCCGAGAACTTCGCAGACAAATCAAAAAGTCACAGGCTCTCAGGATTACGGCCTAGTGGGAGTTTTAAACAACAGTCTGGTCGGGCGTGACAAAAACGCGGAAAATCAAAAAGCACAACCGCTAAGGATGACGATTTTGCGAGAGTTTGACGAAAAACAATCCTTAAGTCAGCGCTCATGGGGCGTAGCCCCCAGGATCGCATTTTCCGGATTCCGCTAAACGCTCCCGTTGGGGTCAAAGAGGGGTATGTCGTAAGTGGGCTCATCGGCGACATAGCCTGGCCGGTATTATCGTGTTAAGAATGGGCGACGCTCTCATAAATGGGCGACGCTCTCATAGAGGTTAAAGCATGAAGGTCAAAGCGGCGGTTCTGCGTCAAGCGGGGCAGCCCGCTCCCTATGCTCTATCGCTGCCACTGGTCATTGAAACGGTTGAGCTCGCGCCTCCCGGCGCGGGAGAGCTTTGTGTGCGTGTACTTGCGGCGGGCTTGTGCCACTCGGATCTGTCGGTCATCAACGGATCTCGCATCCGGCCGATGCCCATGGTGCTGGGCCACGAAGCCACTGGGGAAATCGTCGAGCTCGGGGCGGATGTACAGGGCTTCCGCGTGGGTGATCGCGTGGTCTTCTATTTCGTTCCAAACTGTGGCCGTTGCGTACCTTGCGCCAGCGGCCGCCCGGCACTTTGCGAACCAGGATTGGCGGCCAATATAGCAGGCACGTTGCTCGGCGGGGGAAGACGCTGGCTTGATGGCGACGGCATGACATTGAACCATTTCCTTGGGGTCTCCGGCTTTGCCGAATACACCGTGGTATCGGCGCGCTCGGTGGTGCGTATCGATCACGATCTCGTTCCGGAGATCGCGGCCTTATTCGGGTGTGCCGTAATGACCGGGGTAGGCGCAGTGGTCAACGCGGCGCGGGTCTCCGCCGGGGAAAGCGTCGCCATCTTCGGGCTTGGAGGCGTCGGGTTGGCTGCTCTCCTCGGAGCGCACGCCTCCGGCGCCCATCCGCTCATTGCAGTCGACGTGGCGGCGCACAAGTTTGAACTCGCCCGTAGTCTGGGCGCCACCCATTGCATTGACGCCGCCGATCCGAATGCGATCGAACGCCTGCGCGAGCTCTCGCAGGGTGGTGTCCAATTCGCCATCGAATCGGTTGGCGACGAGCGCGTTCTCGCCCAGGCCTATGCGGCCACACGCCGCGGTGGAACCACCGTCACCGTCGGCCTGCCGGCTCCGGATCGCCTGTTGACCATCCCGGCGTTCAATCTTGTTACCGAGGAGCGCACCCTCAAAGGATCGTTCATGGGCTCCTCCGTGCCGTCGAGAGATGTGCCGCGTTTCATTGCGCTCTATCGTGCCGGTCGCTTGCCAGTGGACCGCTTGCTTACTCACCGCCTGCAGCTGGACGAGATCAACACCGGCTTCGATCGCCTTGCGCGCGCTGAAGCGATCCGTCAGGTTGTTCTGTTATAGACTGGGCAGCGTTCGGTAAAATCCAACCGTCTTTACGCTTCTTCTCTTAGATCGTCACTAATTTCTCTAGCCGCGGCCGATACATGTCGTGCGGCTTCGGCCAACTGCTCCTGGAGAACGAGCCGTTTGGGTGGAGATGCCGATGCCGCTCTTGGGTAGGTCTGGGCTTTAAAGGCTGGGGAGAACCAATGGGTTGTATCGGGGCACGACTCTACAAAGGGCACGGCTGAACGGGCTGCGAAAAAACTCACTACGAAGGGCACGGGTTCAGCCGTGCCGCAAAACACCATATGCGACGATGAGGGCTTCAGCCCCTGAGGTACGTCTAATCCGAGGTCGCCGCCGATCGAGGTAATGATCGTGAAATCGCCGTCGCGGACGGGTGCTGCTCGGCAGTTCCGCCGCAACGAGCTTCAATCTTCTGGTAAACTGAGGGCTGTTGTTGCCAAGGGGTTGGACGGGCGGTCGATCAGGCCCACAACCAATTCCAGAGCGGCAGAAAATCTAGAAGCGAGCGAAGATAAAGCATACCAAATCGTTTATTCTAAGCGACATAGTACTAAGTTCATACGTCTGGGGACGTAGCTCAGTTGGTTAGAGCGCTGCCCTGTCACGGCAGAGGTCGCGGGTTCGAGCCCCGTCGTCCCCGCCATATAAGCCATGCAGATTGTGGGCTTTATGGAATAGTGACAATTTAAGCCTTCCGGATTTCTTCAAACAAATTTAGAACTTATTGGTTCAGGCCCGGCTACAGGCCAGGCCACGCCTCTGTTTATTCCTTCGATAGCTCTCTGCGCTCAGGACTGGCGAAAAGACGGGGAAAAATCAGACGATAGTGGTAGGCAACAACCCAAACCCGAAGAAAGGAGGCAGAAAGCGATGAGAAGATTCAAGGTTTGCGCCTTTGGCGACAGCAAGCCCCTTAACGTCTTCCATGGCGATGAAGTGAGTGAACGCGAGCAGAAAGTTCAAATCTGGAAAGATGGAAATTTAGTTGCTTGGTTGCGCAGCCACTCTGGCTCTTTGCCCACGACGGCGACGTCCCAGCGGCTCACAAACAATGAGGCGACCGAACTCATGTCGGGATTCAGACCCGCGGCGATCCGCCGCTCAATGCCGCGCATGTAAGCTTCGGCCGCCGCCACGTACTGTGGGCAAGAGAATAGGAGGGTCACGTTGACCGGCACACCCGCGAAGATCGCTTCCGCGATAGCTGGGAGGCTCTCCTTGGATGTAACGGCGCAGTGTGCCGCTGGTCAGCAGACCGCGCGTGATGTTGTCCAGCCAGAGGCTTTGGCCCATGTCATGAAGCTTGAGTCGCTTTCATAATTTATCTCCCATCGTTCGTGCGGGAGTGATTAAGTCGTCTTCGACGCCCCGATGGGCAGAGAAGACACCATGGATGAGCCATGCGCGAACTCATTGAGAGATAAGGGGACAGTCACCTCGTTTCTCCGTCCTACTTTCGCATGCAAATGAGCAGGCCACGAGATCTCAATAGTTCATGAGGCCTGTTCCGTTCCATCAGGGCAAACCTTCATCGGGTGGCTTCCGGGCGCCCGATGGTGATGCTCGCGTGCAGCGGGAGATCGCGAGAAGATGTTCCGGCCAGAATTTCGTACTTACCGTCGGGAAATATCCAGTGTTTCGCGACGGTGTCATAGAGTGAAAATGAAGACGGTTCCAGCGTTAGCCTCACCGGTTTGGTTTCTCCTGGCTCCAGCTGCACCCTGCCAAAGGCACGCAACTGGTGGGGTGGTTCTCTGTTTGCGGCCGGTTGTTGCACGTACACCTGAACCACTTCGGCGCCGCGCCGTTGGCCGGTATTGGTCACGTCGACTGTTACCTGTATGCTCGCGTTCTGCCGGCCGGAGGGCAACAATTCTGGCGTGACCACGAGACGGCTGACACGGAAGCTGGTGTAAGACAATCCGAAGCCGAAGGGAAAGAGAGGCTGAGTATGTGTTGCGTCATACCATCGGTATCCGACGTTCAGCTTCTCCGTGTAAATGGATCGTCCATCCAGACCGGGCCATTGTTCTGGCCGGGCGGTGGGAATAGCCGTCGCCGTGCGCGGGAAACTCAGAGGCAATTTACCGGAGGGATTGACATCGCCGTAAAGGACAGCGGCGATCGCGTTGCCGTCTTCCTGCCCGGGATACCAAGCCTCAATCAGAGCTCTCGTCGAAGCGATCCACCCCATTAGAACCGGGCCGCCGGTGTCGAGAACGACGATTGTCTTCCGGTTAGCGGATGCAACGGCCGAGATGAGTTGATTCTGATTGCCCGGAAGATTGAGGTCGGGGCGGTCTTTTCCTTCCGTCTCATCGGTATGGACAAAGACAATCGCCACGTCGGCTTGTTTCGCTGTGTTGGTGGCTTTAACGAGGTCGCTACCATCCGCATAGGAAACCTGAGTTCCTGTGCCTGCTCGTTTGCGGATCCCTTCCACCGGGCTGACTATATAAGGAGCAATGACCCCCGAGCTGCCACCACCTTCAGCCTTGGGCTTTGTGCTGCCTGCTTCGCCGATCACCGCAACGGACTCCTTGCCCTTCAAGGGAAGAAGGCTGCCCTCATTCTTAAGCAGAATCGTGCCCTGCTCGGCAACCATGCGGGAGAAAGAGTCATGCTCCGGACTACGAACATTCGCCGCCCAGTTGCCCGTTTGAGCTTTATCGAACAGGCCGCGCTGAAACATCGGCAGCAGGATTCTGCGAACATGCTCGTCAATGGCTGCGACACTCACCTGTCCGTTCATCACCGCCGACCTTAATGGCGTCCCAAAATACTTGGCGCCCGGCATCTCCTGATCGAGCCCGTTTTTGACCGAAGCCAAAGTGGAATGGGTTGCTCCCCAGTCGCTCATGACCCAGCCCTCAAAATGCAACTGGTGCCGCAGCATGTCGATCAACAGGTTACTGTTTTCGCAGGAATAGATTCCGTTCGTCTTCACATACGCGCACATGACCGTGCCTACCTGGCCCTGCTCGATTGCGGCAGCAAAGGGCGGCAGATAGATCTCTTGCAGAGTTCGCTGGTCGACAATGGAATCTTCGTTGAACCGGTTGCTCTCCTGATTCATGGTCAGATACATATTCGCGTCAGCAATCGGTCCCTCCTGCTGTATGCCCTTGATCTCGGCAACTGCCATCTGACCGTTAAAGTAAGGATCTTCTCCGTAGCTCTCAAATGTTCGCCCCCACTCCGGAACGCGAACCACATCAATGGAAGGACCAAGCTCTACGTTAGTGCCCTTGGCCCATTGCTCCTGGCCAAGAACCTTTCCATAGGCATTCAAAAGATCAGTGTTCCAGCTGGAGGCGGCGGCAATTGGGGCTGGCAGCAGAGTTACGTTTTTTGCTCCATTTCCCACCCCCGCGCGGCCGTCCGCCAGGGTGATGGCGGGGATCCCCAGCCGCTCGTTCGGTGGAACATAACCTACGTAAGCCTTCGCCGGCAGAGGATCCACACCGTGCAGCATGGTGACTTTCTCGTCCAGCGTCATCTGCTTGATCAGAAGATTCGCCCGCTCGAGAGGAGACAGCGAACGGTTGGACCAGGGGCGAGCAGCTTGATTATTCCCGTTCGGGGAGCCGGTTGCCGCACCTGCAGCAGCCAACAGAGCAACTCCAGCCACCGCTAGACAGACAGCACTATACATCCTGGTGAGCATTTCTCCTCCAGCGCCGTGAGGTTCATCGTGCGCATCGCGGTGCCTTTCTGCCCCGAAAACAGACGGGGCTATCTTACTCTTTCCAGGTGAGTTGGAAAGTACGACTGATCGCCGAAGGCGTTCCAGGAACACGACGGAGGCGAAAATCGCGACAGTTGAGCGCCAGGATTTGGAGCTTCGGGACACACGAAACAATCCCCCGGGGAGTTTCAGTTTCGGGGGAGAATCGGGTCTCATTCTTGCGCTATTGCACCGTGACGACAAGTGTGCTGGTTGCTGCGGTTGCTCCTGCAGTGCCAATCACGGTCACCGTGTAGGTTCCCGCCGTAGTGCCTGGGCTGCTTGTACCTCCGCCGGTACTGCCACCGCCCCCACCGCCTTCAGTGCCGCCGCCACCGCCGCCGCATGCCAGCACTCCACCCGTGAGGGCGACGAGGAAAACTAAACTTCCGAGCACGCCCCGCCATCTACGGCGACGTGGCGGCACAGCGAAGAGAAGGATGCAGGCAAGCGCCGAACCGCCGGAATACCAGGGAGTCCCAGAACGTTTCGCAGGGCGGAGAGCCGCACTGGTGGCTGCCGTGGTAGAGATGGTGAGCGTGGCAGTAGCCGCTGAGGTGCCGGAAATGCTAACGGACGTGGTCGAACCGAAGCTCAAGGTAGGAGGATTCTGAGCGCCGCTCGGGCTGCTAGTTATGGCTGCGGTTAACGCAACGCTGCCAGTGAAGCCTCCAGCCGGAGCTACAGTGATAGTCGATGCGTTTCCAGTTGTTGCGCCCGGTGAGACTGTCACCGCTGAACCGCTGATGGTGAAGCTTGGATTCACCGGAGTCGTGACCGTTACAGAACTTGCCCCTGCGGCGCTCGTATAGGTTGAGGAACTGGATGAATCCGGTGTGTAGCTGGCAGAAAGCGTATCCGTGCCGGTCACCAGCGTGCCCGATGGGATGGTGATCGTTGCACTACCGCTGGTGAGCGCTGTCGAAGCTGAATTATAGTTGCCGCTACTCAAGATCACTGATCCGGTCGGAATTGGGCTGCCCGCTCCGGCCTTAAGGGCGATAAGAACAGCCAAGGATTGCGCCGTACTGATGCTGGAAGAGGATGGGGTTACCACAACTGTGGGGGCCGTCAACGTTGAGGCTATGTTTATCGTGTACGTCGCGGACGCAACCAGGCTGGTCGAGTAACCGCTGGCGATCGCAATAGCCTGGATGGTCGTCGTGGTTGACAACCGAATTGCGCCAGAATAGAGATTAGAAGCCGTGGTCGGCATGCTCCCGTCTGTGGTGTAGTAAATGCTCACGCCTGGCGTCGAATCAGAGATGGTGACATTCTGGGCAGAGGAATAAGTTCCGCCTGGAAGAGAAAACGTCGGCGTCGCAGCGGCGGGAGGAGTCGTTACAGCCACGCCAATCGATGTGGTTTGCGTCAGATTCCCCGATATTCCCGTAATCGTTACAGTCGCCGGTCCGCCTGTCGGCGCTGAGCTGCTCGCGGAAAAGGTCACAACACTCGTGCTGCCGGTTGTTGCCGGATTGAACGCCGCCGTCACGCCGCTCGGCAAGCCGCTAGCCGAGAGCGTAACACTCCCGCTGAAGCCATTGACATCTGTAACGTTTATTGTCCGGGTGGCGCTACCTCCCGGGTTCACTGAGATCCCGCTGGCAGGCGTTGTGGTGAGATTGAAACTGGGTATGTTTATCGTGTACGTCGCGGACGCAACCAGGCTGGTCGAGTAACCGCTGTTGATCGCAATAGCCCGGATGGTCGTCGTGGTTGACAACCGAATTGCGCCAGAATAAAGATTAGAAGCCGTGGTCGGCATGCTCCCGTCTGTGGTGTAGTAAATGCTTACGCCTGGCGTCGAGTCAGAGATGGTGACATTCTGGGCAGAGGAATAAGTTCCGCCTGGAAGAGAAAACGCCGGCGTCGCAGCGGCGGGAGGAGTAGTTACAGCCACACCAATCGATGTGGTTTGCGTCAGATTCCCCGATATTCCCGTAATCGTTACCGTCGCCGGTCCGCCTGTCGGCGCTGAGTTGCTCGCGGAAAAGGTCACAACACTCGTGCTGCTGGTTGTTGCCGGATTGAACGCCGCCGTCACGCCGCTCGGCAGGCCACTAGCCGAGAGCGTAACACTCCCGCTGAAGCCATTGGCGGGAGTCGCCGTGATGGTGCTCGTCGTGCTCGCACCCTGCTTCACGCTCACGTTGCCGGGCGCGGCAGATAAGGAGTAGTTTGGACTCACTTGACCGGTCAACGTTGCCGCGAGCACAACGACACTTCGGTTATCCGGAAGCGTCAGGCTCTGCACCGTCTTGCTGGGGTTGAGCGCGAACGAATAAGCAAAAAGATAGAAGGCGTTGTTTTGCACTCCGCTTGCGGTATCGCGATAGGGCATTACCACACCTACCGACTCTCCGGGAGCGCAAGGATCGGAAGATGTGCAGCTCGAACCGCTGGACCAATCGTCGAAGGTCTGCGTGAATTCCTGCGTTGTACTGTCGGTGTACGTTATCGTGACAGTTTGCGACTCTTGCGCTCCTCCGACGCTAGTCGCCAGTAGGTTCAGTGAGGCGAACTGCCCGCTTGGCAGGTCAATGGAGCTTCCCCCGTTCCCGTAGACCGAATCCAATTCATTTGGCGGCCCAAATGCGAATTGCGTTCCATTCACGTTCAGCCCCATCGGAGTTGTGCCGGGCGGGCTGAGCAGATTGGCAGAATATACGTCTCCACCATTGTCGAGGCTGTTGGCTGGTGTAATGTTGGCCTGATCGGCGTCGTCGTAGAACCCATAGGCATCGTAGGCACTCGCAAGATCAACCGAGCTGCCCGAGCCTCCCGTCCGCGGCGGGTTCACACACACGTTCAGTGCATAGGCCTCCGAAGCTACACCAGAAGAAGACCCGACAATCGTCACGGCCGATGGCGGATTAGATCCGGTCAGCGATGCCGCGTTGGTCGCGCTCAGTGTGAGCGTATAGCTGTTGGATGAACTCCCCTCTGCAAACTGCGCGGAGACGCCGATGGGCAAATTCTGGGCCGTGAAGCTAACCGGACCGCTGAATCCATTGACACCTGTAACGTTGAATGTCCAGGTGGCGCTACCTCCCTGGTTCAGCGAGATCCCGCTGCCGGCAGGTGCTGAGGTGAGATAGAAGCTGGGCCCTGCTGGGCCATAAGCAAGGGTCGTATTTGTCGCGGTCGTATTTACCGCGTAGTCGCATTGAGGCACCGTACTCAAGGATGGAGTGACAGGAGCCCAGTCGGGGCTCGGAACCAGATCCAGATTGCTGTCATACAACGATGTAGTTATGGTGAGCGAGACATCAGGCGGATAATCTGCGCATTGCACAACTCCGTAAGCCTCCAGTACCCCTCCAAATCCCCAATTGAAAGTCTCGCCTTCACTGGGAGTGCCAGGTAACTCCGTGCTCTGATTCGTGGTCTGATCCTGACTGATGACGTTCCATGTTGAGCAACTTGTGTTTCCAGCGGTGCACGTCATCGCCATCGTTCCGATAAGCGTGTCGCCTGGATTGACGGTAATCCCGGAACTCGCCACGGCTGTGTTCTTGGGGCAGCAGTCCCAACTGACGAAGCTCCATGGTGCTCCGTTGGTCGATCCTAAAACCGGCTGAAGAATATCTGTTTGACCGGGCTCCGTCTCCAGACCGGGGTAAAAGTACACCGTCTGCCCGTCGTGGGCCAGCGGCAGAGCGGGGACCGTCCAGGTCGAAACTACTTTTCCGAACGCCGTGTCGATGGTGGCGTTCGAATTCTCTACCCAGCCATTAACAGCTGGTGGCGGCGTTGTATCCAGCTCTTGCACGACCGCGGTCTTGTCTGTATCGGCCGAACCAGGGGCGAGTTCGCCAGACGGCTTGTAATGAGGATGCTCGCAGGTCGGGACTTGTTCTGTGCTGCCATCCGGATACCGAAGGACGCCGCCATTTTGAAGGCTTTCGCCCTTCTTGAGTTGCAACACGCAGGATGGATGGAAGAAGCCAAAAGGCGTGATGACATAATCGGCGGGCACGCCGGCTGGACGGTTTGATCCTGCAGGCGACAGGGCCGGAGCCATCTTTTCCTGAGCCATCAAAGTGGTGCTTGAAACTCCAAGCAAAAGCAGTAGCGGCAACAAAGATGACGATTTCATCGACTCCCCCCACGGGGCTCTGCTACCAATTCGGGCCGATTCTCGGGGATAGTCGTCGAGCGCCTCATTTGGTGCTATGAACCAAAAACTCCCGGTAGATCTCGGCTCTCAAAATGCCGTCCCCCGGCAGCGATTCGTCTTCGGTGAATACGCCAAGGTCCGCGCCTTGCGGATGAAGGGGGTTGGAAAAGGATCGTTTCGCGAGAAAGTCGTGTTGTATTCGGAAAGGACAGCCGGATCATTCAACTTCCCGCCCTGCGCCAGTGCGGCAAGGCCACGGGTGGTGTCCGCCGAAAGAAAGTAGCTGTCTTGGGATCGGTTGTGGTCGCTTACGAACGCAAGAAATCGCTGCCATTGCTCCTGCTGGAGCGGCGCCGAATACAGAACCTGCAAAAGCTCTGAAAACGCCTCAAGGGCGACCATAGTTGTAGGGGATGGGCGTAAGAATCAAGCAGGCATTCTGGCTTTGTCAATGAAAAAGCATGGGTGCTGCGTCATGTTCTCGGAAAATGGGGTCGGTGCGACAGCAATGCCACCAAAAACAAACGAAGCGCACCCAAGATGTCTCCGTTATCTGTCCCCTAACTATCCTTTGCGGGATGCGGCCAATAACGTGCGTAAGCTATTGATTCAAGTGGCAGCGGTGGCGGACTGTAACCAGCGATCTCCATGCAGTGCGTCAGTACTTCGAAATACGGATGCTCCTTCCCGTCCTGTGCAGGCGAGACGACCTGACGCCTAAAGCGAAAGCCCAAACGACGGCGATGAGGAGATGCGTGCGCCGTCGATTGTGCAACTCTGCCTCTCGCAACTCCGCCTACGCCTGATACCGAATATCCGAACCGGTCACGGCAAACCTGAGACGCGCGGAATCCAGCTTTGTTCAGACACAGGGTTCACGGTATTCGTCGAGTCAGTCTTGGCGCGCGCCTTGAGTGACTGCGGCGACTAAGGTTTTACTGCGGTTTTGCCTAGAGCCTCTGCAAGGGGCTGAAGGTCACGAAGATTGGTTGTCAGGATTTCCGCGTCTATAGGAGCACAGAACGCAAAGACTGCATCTCCCAGCGCGATGCACTCTTGTCTCGTGATTGGTTGATTTTTGTGTACCACAAGCTTCCGCAAAACATTTCTGCGGCGCGCATCTTCTTGCCTTCCTGTGTTTGGAATGGCATCACGCATGAGAGTTAATAGGTCCGGCCTGATTCTGAGCCTATTTGCGATGTGGCAGCCGCTCTCGGCATCACACATTTTGGGCTTAAGATCGATCTGACCATCGGCGGTGAAAACTGGTTTAACCTCCTTATAGCAATCGAGGTCATCAACCGTTTGCGTTGTTAATTTCCTTCTCCTACGCCAGCCTAGCTCAATCATGCTTCTAAGAGCGAGCCTCAAGCGATCTGCCGCGGAGGTGTCGAAATCAGGGTTCTCCGCCGCCGCTGTGGGGCCCTGAATAGGAACGAGACTCGCCATAGCAAAGACCTCGAAGGCGGTGCTTTGCCACCTCTGCCGCATGAAGAGTTTCGCAAGTGCTTGGTTGGTTTGGCTGAAGCTTTTAGTCAACGCCAATTTGTTATGAACGTAGGCACACACATTGAGCTGACCAGCCTTCCATTCCTTGATGGCATAGACAGGAAGAAGCGTCGTCTGATAGCTCTTCACTCGCGCCAGCGCGGCATCGTGGCGATCGCCAACTTTTAATAGGCATTCCACCAAGATTGTAGTTTCGACAAATGCTTTATTCATTCTTTCCATACGTGGACGTTTCGGACAACCACTCGGAGAGAAATTCACTTCGCAGCGTGATACCCACGTCGTCAAGATCCTCCACGACGTCTATCGATGATTCAAACGTAATAAAAGGACCGACTGAGAGTTGGCGGACTGCGCGCCAGACCGCGTTCACCTGGGCAGCATTGAGCGGCTGGCCTTTGAGGTTCGCGATCCCAAGCTGAATGGTGTTTGTTACGTTCGCGAAGCCTTCACCAATCGCTCTGCATTCGAATAACTTTGGGAGAAGTGCCTGGAATTGCAGCAATTGGCTGTCGGATTCCAGGAGGCTTCCTTCATCGACTGCTTGCTTGGCCCCATGCAGTATGCGAGACGCCTCCGTTAACAACGCGAGCGCATTCGAGAAGTTGCTAGACCGAGCATCTTTAGCCCGATACAGAATATCTATGTCAATGGGGGTCAATGCATCCGATGCGGGCGAACTCGCGGCTTGGCTTCCAGAGACGGGGGTCGATTCGCGATCTGGCGCAGAGGTCTGTGGGCTGACGGTCAATCCTAATCCCAGGGAAAATGTACTGTCCGGTCCTGGAAAAGGGATGAGTACCTTTGTGGACCCCTCTATTGCTTTCGGTAGCTCCGTTGGGCTCATTGCCATTCCTCAAGGAAATGATTTACGTCCTTTTTGGCGGCGTGCCTAGTTTGGAGAATCCATTCGGAGGCATCCCACTGGTCGAGATTGATCCCCCCCATAATGTAGTAGTCCAAGTCAAGGAACACCGCGCACTCGTTCTTGTTGTCATCAGCGAGCAAATTCACTCCTGCGATCGAAGTTGCACCTGGTTGCATGGCCATTCTTAGCATCGCCACCGAAGACTCAGATTGCCAGTGATATAAGACCTCGGTGGTACTTGCACCTTCAAGCCATTTCGGAATATACCCGCGAGCCACTGCGAAGCGCCTCAGGAAAACTTGACCTTCTTCTTTGGTTGCGAATTTCTTCACCAAAAATTGACGTAACCCGGTCCGGGTCAACGTCGGAATTTCTAGAATCCCTGCAACGAGCGGAAAGAAGAAGGAACAGTTACGCTGAAACTCCTCTATGTCGACGACGCCAGGACTATTACACGAAATACGTGCAGCTTCCGACTCGATGTTGAAGACGTATGAATCAGCTCTAAAGGAGGTCTGCATCGGAGTTCCTACCACGAGCGATAGGCTCGGAAAACGGCGTTTAAGAGAATGCCATATCGAGCCGGAGCGATCAAAAATCAGGTATGCTCCGGGGTAACGGACTTCGCAAATGATATTCCCGAGCGAAAAATCCGAGTAATCAACTCTTAGATTCACCGAGCCTTCTGTCATTTGAGCACGTCAGTTGACGTGGAAGTGCATCATAACACACGAGGACGAGGCGGTAGTCGTTTCAAGAGATCGTTCGCGACGGAAATTGGTGACCGAAATTGGTGACCAGACGGAACTGACCCTTTCGCCCGAGGACGACCTCTCCTTGCCTCTCAAATTTCTAAAGTGTCGGTCCCGTCTGTCAGCCCCCTCTGGACGGACCTTCTCGGGGACGAAGAAAGGCGTGGACGGGAAGTTCAGACGGGAAGTTCCCCTGACAATTTCCGTTGCCGTTTAGGTGCTCATTTTGGATAAAGACCGTGAACATTCCGTCCGTCCACGCCTTTCCCGGCACCTTCCTGCAATCCCTCAGCCAGCGCCAGTCCCGCCCCGCCGCTCCGGCCAGCGTTAGCAGCAGCGCCTCCGTCAGCCCCTGCCGTGCCAGCCGCCAGCGGCTCGCTCCCAGCGCCGCACGCACCGCCAGATCTCGCTGCCGCGCCGCTCCCCGCGCCACCATCAGCCCGGCCACGTTCGCGCAGGCAATCAGCAGCACCACCGCCACTGCGCCCAGCAGGATCCACGCCATACGCCGCGCATCGCCCATCTCCTGCTCCCGAAGCGGCCGGATGCTCAGCCTGGTCAAGTTCCGCATCCGCTCCGGCAACCCTACCATCTCCGGATCGGACACCGGTTGCACATCCGCCTGCGCCTCTGCCAGGCTCACCCCCAGCTTCAGACGGGCAAAGGTCCGCATCGCGTCTCCGAATCCGCCATTCACGGTGTTCTGCACCGCAGCGTTAAGCGCCATCGGCTTCGCCACATCCGCCAGTTCCAGCGTCGGGAACCGGAAACCCCGCGGCAGCAGCCGACTACCCGCGCCAGATTTCCATCAATATCGATCTCTCTTCCAATCTCTGCCGGTCGCCGCCGTAATGTCCCTGCCACAGCGCATACGAAATCATCATGAGGGGCACCCAACGCTCTTGGGCCAGCCAGTTCGATCTGTTTTTCATTTGCCGTCAACGATCACCGTATCTTCACCATGCGGGGCTTGCTCCGGATTGGCAGCTGGGTCTGGGCTCGTGTAACTCGCGGTAAGAATGATGCCTCCCTTCGAGTCCGGCGTCCCGGCTGCTTCCATCCGAAATGTTCCCTCCGTTCCCACGTAATAAGTCACATTCGGATTAGCTGCATCTTTCGTAATCCAGAGCACAATGGCATGCAACTGGTCTTCTGTTAACTCTGTTTGTGGGGGCATGCTCCCTTGCCCCCACACTCCTGTGGATCCCGCGCGGATATGTTTGGACAAGGTATCGATGCTTGCCTGGCTCTCCGGGTATCGTTGACCGATTGCGGCAAATGAAGGTCCCATCGCCTTCGCTTTAAAGTCATGACAGCCCAGGCACTTGGAGTTGGTTATGTCCAGGAGACCGGCCGGAGTGTGGCCGGCTGCCGGAGCCGGTTTGCCGGTTATCGTGGATAAATCCGGAACATAAGTCGCTTTTAGCAATACTTCATTCGAAGGAATCTCTTGATATTGAGTGGATTTTCCCTGGTAGGAGACGACGATGCTGTAATTTACCAGGGAATTCCAGCCATAAGTACTGTTGTTCTTGGGAGCCGTGATCTTTACGATTGGCTGACCATCGTTGCCCTGGTCTTTGGCGCTGGCAGAGATGGAGTGAACGTTGCATAAGAGAAATGCAACCGATAACGCAAGAACACTGAACATGAAAGCAGCAGCGGCCTTTTTTATCCTGGACCTCATCACGCTTCTTTGATCTCCTGGGCCACTCGTTGCGCAGACCGAATGCACGATTCCATACCGCGGCTAAGAAGGTCCGCGTACGTTCCCGCAAAATAGATTCTTCCCTCCGGCTTCAAGATCTCCGGCCAGAACTTATGCATCTCCCCTATCGGAAACGGCTCCATTTCACAGCTGGGCGCAAGCTTGTCCTGGGTCCAATCCTTGGTCAGAGCCTGCACGATCGTGTCCCGTTTGCCTGGGTATACTTTGCGAAAGGCAGCCAGCACTCGCTGCGGAGAGAGCCCTCCCGGGCCATAGGCTTTTAAAATAACCCGCGTCGTCCGCACTTCACTCGGCACCTCCCAAATCGAGGAGATATCAGGGTGCTCGAACTCCATGTTGATGCTTCCGAGGCCATCATCGAGCCAGAATTTGGAGCTCGCCTCAAACACGTAGAAGGGGTGAGACGTGTACGTCAAGTTATCCACCACATACTGTTTTGCCGGAGAGAGCGGAGGCGTGATGGGAAGATTTCTGGAGACCCCTAAGGTGATGCAGTTCACAAAAAAATCCGCATCGAGAGTCTTGTCCTCATCATAGCCATATTCACGGTAACTCACCGTTACCCCCTTATCGCTTTGCTGGATCCCAGTGATAGGGTGCGCCAGTTTTACCCGCGTGCCGAGCCTCTTCGCGAACGCGATGGGGAGCTGTTCGTTCCCACCTTTCAGTCGAAATATCTCACCTTCGGAAGGCGGGATGCCGCGAGACTTCATGGCGGCCAACCTCCATATACAGTAGAGCGCGCTGGTGTGTTCGCCTCCGAGATGCTTGATAGCCGCTTGCGAGGCGCCCTCCTTCTTATAAATCTCGGTAATCGATATTCTGTCGAGGTCGTCAAAGCCTATACCAAAAGGCTGGTATGGATCTTTGAAATTAGCCACGTAGCGCTGCAGATAGAGACCCTGGAGCTCGTACCATGGATGCTTAGATAGAAATTGGACCTCGCGGTTGTTAAAGCCAAGCCCCGTGAGCGTCTCGGGATCGGCCAACATCTTATTCGTATAAAACTTGCCGCCGATCATCCTTAGATCGTTGTTATTGTATGGGAGCCAGGAGCCTTCGGCATTGGGATAAGGAACCGCCGGGATGTTGAACTCTTCGGCATACGCGAAGAGCCGCTCATATCCGGGTTTGGTGATGTGGTCGGCGCCAAAATCGGCGTACAATCCGTCCGATAAGCCATCGCTACCGGTAAACACATGACCGCCATACCTTCCCGAAGCCTCAAGAATGGTGACATCGAAGCCGGCCTTTATGAGCTCATAGCCACAACACAAGCCGCTAATCCCGGCGCCGCCGATCACAACTTTCTTGGGTTTTGAACGAGCGGCAGGAGTTGCCACTTTCGCTACGGCATCTGCCGTCATCATGCTGGAATCGATCATGGAGGCGCCGGCGCCGGCTATCAGCGTCTTTAGGAATGTTCTCCGAATCATCCATGTATCCTTTTGCTTAAAGTTATTTGCGGGAAAAGCCGTCCAGGGACCGCTACATCGACCGCCGCCTTAATAGGCACCCGCCGGATCGTTAGCCATGCATGAAAAGGGCGACACGCGCTCCCGAAATTGTGGCGAGTCATTCCGTCGGAAGACACAGTGAGTCCTGCTTAGACGTTGCAACCGATTGTTCGCGCCGGATCGGCATCCGGGAGAAAGGGCAGCCTTACGTTTAGGTCGAGAACAAACGCGACCCCCCAGGGAGAGAGGCACAGAATATAAGAGCAGCATCACCATGTCAAGAACTGACGCTTTCGTTTCTAGATATTTGCTTTCGATCTGTGTTGAACCCCTTCGCTTAATTCGTGCTTTTCCTCATCCATTTTGCAATGCATCTTTTATTTGTGCCAACGCCAGGTTGATTTCGGCACGGAAGATGCGGGTCGAAGATGCGAAAGATGCGGGTCAGGAAGCTGTGAAGAAATCTTGTTTTGAACCGAATCGTGTGCAACTTGGTTGAGGGTTGCGATGCTGCGATAGGAATGCGACTCGTGAGCCCTGGAGCGGCGCAAAACGGATCTGAAGCGATTAGTGCGCATGTGGATAGCGCGGGAGGCGAGGTGATAGTTTCACGCCCAAGCAGCCACTTGAGCCTGAAAGTTGCGGCGTATGCTGAACCAGCGAATAAGATTCTAGCCAAGGCATGCCCAAGCCGCTTCTATCGAGGTCTTAATCCTTCCACGGCAGCGGAATTGCCTTAATCCGCAACGCTCCTTGAGCCACGCATGTGGGAACTCAGCTATCTGAGAGCGCTGACGATAGATTTGCTTTGCCGCTTCGGTTTCCATCTTAGCTTTGAAGGTTGCACTCACCGGCGGGTCCTCGTTGCGGCTGATCGAGCGAGCCCATCCTGGCTTTTGCTTCTTCGGTCCGCATTGGTCTCGGATTGAACAACGGCGGCAAGTCGCCTTGGATGCACGATAGACGCGGGTCCGTACTCCATTCTCTTCCTTTTTGATCTTCAGCAAGGTTAGTAGATTTCCCGCCGGGCAAGAGTACACATCACGGGCTGCGTCATAGGGAAAAGCACTCCTGATGAAGTTTCCACAACGACCGTGCGCGCCCTGCTCAGACGGCTTCCAGGTATCATGCCAAGAGCCGTAAAAGTCCACTCCTGCATCGGCCGTCGCTTGCACGGAGGCGTGGTTGGTGCGGTCGCCGTCGGCTACACTGATCAGCATGAGCCGCACCGGCAATCCAATACGACAATGCGCTAGCCGAGAGCTTCATGCGAACGCTGAAGTGCGAGGAAGTCTACCTCCACAGCTATCGTGATTGCCTCACTGCGGCAGGCGGAAAGCGTAGACCGTGTCCCCGGCCACCGTTAAGATGTACTGCCGCCCGTCCAGCAAATAAGTCTCGGGAGCGTTGGACACGGTCCCGATGCGCGCGTGCCACAGCGGCTTCGGGGTGCTGGCATCGTAGGCCACCAGATTGCCGGAGCCATCACCGGAGAACAGCAGGTGCCCCGCCGTGGTGAGCAGGCCCGTGGGCCCGCCCCCGCCCGGGAAGACATAGTTGTACACGGTCTTGCCGGTGTGATAGTCAATGCCGATAATCGAGCTAGGGTAGGCGCCGACTGAATCCTCTTCCTTGCCCCCTAAACCCATGATCAAATGCATGTCAGTCTGGGTGAGGTAGTACATCGCGTACCCTTGGTGCAGACCGACGTAGAACAGCCCCGTCTGCGGGTCGTAGCTGGGCGGCGGCCAGTTGATCGCGCCGCCGCTGGTGGGTGATACCAGCGAGCCGGGCACCGTCGAGTCCTGGTCCGGATTCCGAATCGGATTCCCATTGGCGTTGATCCCCAGCGACCAATTCGCCGCCGGCGAAAATTTGCTGGTCAGCAGATGCTGCCCGGTATCGCGGTCGAGAACGAAAAAGTAGCCGTTGCGGGTGGCTTCCAACACGAGCTTCCGGGGCTGGCCGTTGAAGGTGCCATCTACGAATACCGGTGCTTGCACCGAATCCCAATCGTGGGTATCGTCGGGCGAGGTCTGGTAGTACCAAGCCATTTTGCCGGTGTCCACGTTGAGCGCCACGATCGAACAGGTGAACAGATCGGTATCCTGCGCGGCAGTGCCGCGCGGCCCAGTCGAATAGGCGGGGATGGGATTGCCGGTGCCGAAGATGTAGAGCTTGGTCGCTGGATCATAAGAACCGGAGAGCCAAGGCATGGCGCCGCCGTGCTGGGCCGCGTCGATGCTGCCCCAGGTCTCCCACCCCCGATCCCCTTTTTTCATCGGCACCAGATAGGCCTTCCACTGCAACGCGCCCGTGTCGGCATTGAACGACTGCAGGAAGCCCGGCTGGTCCAGGTTGCTGCTGGTCCCCACCAGCACGTGATCGCCCACCACCACTGGCGCCGTGGTCGAGAAGTACTGCTGACCGTAGTCGGAGATCTCTTTGTGCCAGCGCTCCTTGCCGGTCTTGGCGTCGAGCGAGATCAGGTAGTCCTCGGGGACCTCGAAGTAGAGCCAATCGCCGTACATGGCCATGCCGCGATTGCCGATGTGATCGCCGCCTCGCGTCGTCCACCAGTAATGCCAGAGCACCGTGCCATCGCGAGCATCCATGGCCCAGGCGTTGTCGGGCGAGGAGACGTAGAGCACCCCGTTCACCTGCAGGATGGAGCCGCTGATGCGCGGGGCGCCATTGCTGGACCCCGCCACCGGCACCGCGGTTTCGGTGACCCCGCCCACAATTGTCCGCGCCCCGCCTCCACCTCGTCCGGACCCGCCTCCACCGCCCGGTCCAGCCGTCAGCGCCACGCTCTTCCAAGCCAGGGTCAGATTCTTGACGTTGGCGCGGTTGACCTGGTTTAGGACGCTATAGCGCCTCTGCGAGTAATCGCCCGCATAGGTGGGCCAGGCGTTGGTGGCCGGCTGCGCCAACTGCTGGGTCAAAGTGGCCGGGTTCAACCCCGCGTCCGCCGCGGCCGCTGCTTGCCCCTGCAGCGCGGCCGGCAGCAGGCAGGACAACCCGGCTATAAGCCACATCGTTGTTTTGGTCATGGCTAAGCTCCTATTTCAATGTTGTCAGATAGGCCGTCAGGTTGTGGATGTCACTGTTTTTCCACGTCCGCAGCATGTCTATGTGCGCCTGTAAGGGATTGTGGACCACGACTTGCGGCTCGCCGGCGTTGATGTCGAAACTGCGGTGGGTGCCGTCCTTTTCGGTCAGCGAGACGATAAATGCATCCAGATGGTCCAGGCGGCCCTCGACCTTCTGCCCCGCCAACGTCACCGTCACCGTCTCTCCAGCCCCTCCGCCGCTGCCCGCGCGACCGGAAACGATCGCATTCTGCAGCGTAATCGCCGGGTACTTGCCGCCGATGCCGGCCAAGTCTCCGGTCACGGAGTGGCAGGTGCTGCATTTGCCGGCGCCGTTAAAGTAGGCCTCGCCCGCTCGGGCGTTGCCCACCACGATGTCCAGCGTCGAGGGCGCGCCCCGGTTGCCCAGCGGCTGGCTGTGCAACCAGGCAGCGACGGCGACAATGTCGGGGTCGCTTAAATTGAGCTTGGGCATGCCTTCCGCCTGCCGGCTGCCGTGGACCACGGGCTCGATGAGCTCGCCATTCTGATCGTCCAACACCACCTGGTTGCGGATCAGGTTCGGACCCACGGATCCGCCACGCGCGTCGTCCCCGTGGCAGAAGCCGCAGTTGGCGCTGAACACCTCCTGCCCGTGCGCCACCACGGCGGCAGGTACCGGCGGCCGCGGCGCATTATAGGCCTCCCCTTGTGCCCGGCCCGGCGCCACCGCTGCCCCCCGGGTACCGGCGCCGGCGCCTCCTATTTCTCCCGGCTGCTGGGCGTCAACGACCAGCCCCAGGGCGGCCAAGGCCACAACAATCCACCACAACTGCGAACCTCGCTTCATGAGTTTCATCCTCTGCTACCAAAATCCTAGAGGCTCTTCAATGTCCATCCCGCAAGCATCGGTCGGCTGCTTGCACGGGCAGGCGGAGATGCCTCGGTCGGCAACAGGTAGGCCGTCGTATGGCGCTCCGTGAACTTCTCTCATACTCGCAGCGCGAAGCACTTGAGGCAGTTCCGCTTGATCGTACCGGCCTGATTGAGCACTACGTCCTAAGCGATCAAAATCTCGCCTGCTTTGGGATTGCCGATGAGGATGTTGAGAACCTTATATATGTGTGCCGCGATCCCGCCCCTTAAATCGAACGATGCAGGAAACTGGCAATGTCGGAAATCTGCTCCGCTGTCATGGCAAACTTCGGCATCCCTCTATCCGGCCGCCCATTCAAAATCACTGGGCCGATTATTTCCGCCGACTTCATCGATGACCAGTACCGATTCTAGGAGATCTGGCCCTCCCTCGCCGCCTCTGGCTTGCGCGCCATGGCAAAAACTGCAAGTCGAGGCGAAGATCTTTTGTCCGCGGTCAGCGGTTGCCTGCTCGACCGTTCCGGACTGGCCGCCGACCAACCATTAGCCACCAGCAGCAGTATGCCGGAGGCGATGGCAAGAGCGATGCTAGCCATCTGTCTCTTGTAATCCAAGTATCTCCACGAGTGGAAGCATTTTACGGATATGAACAGCATAGCGACAAGATGGCGTCGGAAGCCTGAAATTTCGCCACAAAAAATATATCATGATACCGTAAAATACATGCAATATTGCTCGAAAGCATGAGAATCATGCATTCCGCGCACGTTTGTAGGTTCGACGTTCCGGACCAGAATACGTCGCCAGCGCCGCCGGTCTACGCTAAGCCATAACGATGATTGGGGATACTTCCGTGGCTCGCCCGAAGCCTCTTACCATGCGAGCGGTTTGACAGCTGCGGGAATTGGCGACTACGAGTTCCAACGCGTTTGCTTTTCGGTTGAAATTTTGTCAAACTCTTTAGCACCACGATGACGACGCAGACAAAGGGCACTTTGAACGACATTGCGCGGGCTGCGGGCGTTAGCCCATCTACCGTATCGAGGATGATTCGGGGGAGCGCCAGCGTGGGTGCGGCGGCGTCGCGCAGAATACAGCAGGCGGCAAAGGAACTTGGAGTCAACTTAAACCGCAATGTTGAGAATAAGGTAATAACGTTTGTCTTGGGAAATAGGGGTGTCTCGCACTATTTCCATTCTCGTGTTCTGGTGGGTGCCGAGACGTATCTGACGGAGCGGGGCTACAATCTGCTGTATTTGTCCTACCGCTACGCTCAATCTGCTCCAAACTCGCCCCTCGACATTCCAAAGATTCTAGGGCGGCGCGATTTGGTCAGTGGGTTGATCCTTGCGGGCACGCACAGCGCCAATTTCCTGGAGGCGGTACGGCAGAAAGGCATTCCGATTGTCGTCTTTGGTAATAATGTCGAGGGCGCTTGGCCGCAGCAGGATGTTGACATCGTATGGTCGGAGTATGGCCAGGGAACTTACGAGACGATCCGCTATATGCAAGCCCAGGGACATAGGAATATCGGATTTGTGGGCAGCACCCGTCATCCATGGGGACATATGTGTTACGAGGGTTACCTGCGAGCGATGGAAGCGGCAGGCCTATCGCCAATAAAAAGCGGGTTTGAAGCAGATTCGGAAGAAGATCTTGGGTATCTGTCGACAAAGTCGCTGCTCGCCCGCGACAATTCGATCACAGCCATATTTGCCGCGCAGAGCGAGTTCATAGCGCTAGGGGCCTACCAAGCACTTCGAGACTCGTCTTGCCAGATTCCGAACGATATCAGCGTTGCAGGCTTCAACGACACGAATTCCGCCACAATGCATCCATCCTTAACCTCAGTGGACGTTTTCCCGGAACAAATCGGCCACTCGCTTGCGGAACTCTTGGTCAATCGGCTAAAAGATCCCGAATTGCCTCCGCAGCAAAGACATATTCCAACTCGCTTGACGGTGCGAGACTCGACGGGGCCGAGGAAACGCAGTGTTGATGCAGACACAGCCTAAGAGCGGATAGAAGCTGTACTCACCCGGCTCACCCGAACACCCGAACTACTCTACCGGTTCGGCAAGATTCATAAAAAGACAGCGTTGCACGAAGGGTTTCGTAGCCCTCCTTGCCATCAACCAAAGGCTGTTTACCGGATTCAATTGCTTCCGCGAAGTCTCGAGCTTGCCGTTCGAATGGCTCAAGGGAGATTGCCATCGGATCCGCGGCGCCTGATGCCAGCGCGGGCTGTAGTATTGGCGCGACGCCCGAATCGTTTCGCACCGACCAACTGGCGAGGCAACCGCCGGTTAGCACGGCTGAACCATCGGTTCCGTGAATTTCAAGCCTCTCGGCAAAGCCGGGCCAGATTGCGGTCGAAGCTTGGATGACGCCCGTGGCGCCCGATGCGTAACGAACTACTCCGCTGAGCACGTCTTCGGATTCAATTGCATGCATAGCGCCCAATTGCCAGTAAGCAAAAACCTCACTAAATTCTCCGCCAAGCCAGCGCAATAGATCGACCTGATGGATCGCTTGGTTGATCAACGCTCCACCGCCTTCAAGTTTCCAGGAACCTTTCCCGGGCTTGTCATAGTATTCGGGCGCTCGATACCACTTCACATAGGCATCGGCCTGTATTAGTTTCCCGAGGCGCCCGCTTGCGATCGCCTGCTTCAGGAACAAGGCGCCGTCGGTAAATCGCTGTTGACTCGCAACTCCCAGCAGGACACCAGCTCGATGGGCAGCGCTAATCATCCTGGCGGCGTCGGAAAGCGAAGTCGCCATCGGCTTCTGAACATGAACGTGTTTTCGAGCTTTGGCGCACGCCTCGACCGCGGCCAAGCGAAAATCCGGATACGTACAAACATCCACGTAATCGACGTGAGGATGATTACAAACTTGCTCGTAGTTGGAGAAGTATTCGCCGCCATAGCGGGCGGCAAAGGCGCGCCCTTTGTCTGCATCGCGATTGCAGCACGCGACTAGCTCAATACCGGCGTTCGGGTAGGCTTGGGCATGTTTGTGAGCGATCGCTCCGGTACCAATAATTCCTACTCTCAATATCGCAAACCTCAATGACCACGGCTGCGGCTTTTTTGAATAACGTCGGCTTCAGCCGAACGGACCAGGTCTTGAAGGATTCCGGCGCACAGCCGGCTGGCTTCCAGTTTGTCCCCCGTTGCACCTGTCCAGTGGGTTTCAAGGTGAACTCTGCCCGCAAATCCTTGTCTCACAAGCGCATTGAGGATCTGCTTCCATTCGACCGCTCCATCGCCGAGGCAAGACCACGTGGCGCTCCCGTTTATAACGCGGCAATCCTTAACGTGGACGTGTGCCAGCTTCGAAAACGGAATGGACTCATAGCCTTCCGGAAAAGCTCGCTGGCCCGAGGCATAACTGTTGGCAGGGTCCCATACGACCTGTAAATTCGGATGATCGACAGCCGAAACCATCTTCGCCGCATCCGAACTCGTGGCTACATTACAAGCTGTTTCATTTTCCAGACCTATGATAAGCCCCGAACGCTCTGCAAGCTCGGCCAATGCTCGCAGTTGCACAACGATCCGTTCAAAGACGCTAGCAGGGTTCGGAACCTTCCAGAACGAAAACGCACGAACGATGCGCGCGCCGGTTTCATTGGCAACCTCGAAACTACGTTCCGCCAGGTCTTTTTGCTCCGCAAACGAATAGTCCGAACCGAAGACGTCTCCGATAACTCCCTCTTCCATCTTTTCCGTGCCCGGACATTTGCATTTGAGTAACGGAGCCGCGATCACGGCAACTTCAATTCCGTGGCCGGACAATAATTGCTTCGCTTCCCGGACTTCGCGAATAGACAATTCGACTACATTTCGGTTGCCCACCATGCGAAGCTCGGCACCGGTCAGGTTCGATTCGGCCATGGCAGCGGCGGCAACTCTCAGGTCGGGAGAAAATTCATCGGTGATCGCGCCGGGAATCAACTTCGAGGCATTTTCCATCATGATTGCAGATATCCTTGCAGCTTGTGGGTTGCCGGGGTGCGGAGACGGCCGGAAGCAGCCGAAGATCCGCGGCGTTTCTTCGGAGTGATATCGTCAAGTGCTGGAGTATTTCTTGCACAGTGCTCGAATTTCCGCGATCAGCTTGGGTATCCCCGTGCTGGGATCAACATCTGACGCGAAGTGGCTGTCATATTCGGCAGACATGTATCCTTTGAATCCCGCCTGGGCAAAAAGACGCCAGACGCGGTCCATGTCAATGGGCGTTCGATCGTCGAATCGGTCCCGAATATGGACGTTGGTGGCGTACGGAATACAAGCCGCGATTTGGGCGTAGGCGTCTTCCGTTGGCGTGGGAATGAAATGCGTTATGTCGAGGTTGATGCCGGCGTATGGCGAATTCACGCGGTGCATGATTTCCAGGCAAACGTCTGCGCTTTGCGATATGCCGGGGTGGTCCTCCACCCCCAGCATGATGCCTTTCTGTCCGGAATAATCGCAAGCGGCCTTCATAGTCTCGACCGTCCAGTCAATCCCTTGCTGCAGAGTTGCGCCGGGCGGCAACTCCCCCGCGAAAATCCTGAGATGGGAAGCCCCCAGACGGTCGGTGACATCGACCCATTTTTTGATCTCATTCAGGCTATCAACGCGTTTGGCGGGAGTGGCTTGGACCGTGCTGACCTTGCAACCGGAACCGGAGAAGGACACGGCGTTCTTATAAGCCAAATGACGCAAGTTGGTGAGATATTCCGGATCCGTGGACTTAAGGTAATACACTGTCATGTCGATTCCGTCCAGGCGCAGATCCACCGCTTTCCGAATAAAGTCCTCAAGTGTCATCTGACCGTGGACAAGCTCTTGGCGATAGGAGTAGGCGCAGCAACCAACGAAGAGCCGTGGCATCTTGGATGCGGATGAAGTGACGTCTCCGGATCCAGCTTCAGCCCGCGGAGACCCAAAAGCGTCGAATGCCATACCCGTCAACGCGCCTGTGCCGATGGTCTTCAGAAACTGACGCCGCTCCATTCTTTCTCGCATCGTTCCTCCGTTGGACAACTAAAAATAGAACTGTTTTTACTTCTCTGATGAGGTTAGACAGGTCGCCTGGTCGGGAACATATTACAGCTCGTGAATCTTCGGATACAGATCTCCCGGATAAGCTTTGGAATTGATGATAAGCTCTGAAATTCGGTCGATCGGGAGCGTTCGTGTGCTGTCTGTTCTAATCATCGCCCACCGTCAAACGCTGGAATATTTCTGGCAAAGCGCTCGGATCTCGGCGACCAGTTTGGGCACGCCAATCAAAGCCGGTTCAGATCCGTGCTCATATTCCGCAGACATATAGCCTTTGAAACCAGCTTGGGCGAAAAGGCGCCAGAGACGGTCCATGTCAATGGCGGTTTGATCGTCAAAATGATCCCGGATGTGCGTGTTGGTGGCGTATGGAATACACGCGGCGATCTGCGCGTAGGCATCTTTCGTCGGCGTGGGAATGAAATGGGTGACATCGAGGTTGATGCCGGCATATGGAGAATTCACGCGGTGCATCACTTCCAGGCAAGTGTCTGCGCTTTCCGATACGCCCACGTGGTCCTCCATTCCCAGTGTGATGCCTCTCTGCCCGGAATAATCGCAAGCGGCCTTCATCGTCTCCACCACCCAGTCAACAGCTTGCTGCAAGCTTGCGCCGGAGGGCGGCTTACCGGCAAAGATTCTTAGATGACACGCCCCAAGCCGATCCGTAACATCGACCCACTTCTTGATCTGAAGCAGAGAATTCGCACGCTCGGCCACATCCGCTTTCACCATAGTGACTCCGCAAGCCGCTCCTGAAAAAACGATGGCATTCTTATAAGCCAAATGACGGAGGTTGTTGAGGTATTCCGGATCGGTTGACTTAAGGTAGTACGTGGTTATGTCGACCGCGTCCAGCCGAAGTTCCACTGCCTTCTGGATAAAATCCTCAAGCGTTATCTGACCGTGGAGGAGCTCTTGGCGATAGGATTGGGCGCAGCAACCAGCGAAGAGCCGTGGCATCTTGGATTCGGCTGAATTGCCGTCTCCGGATCCAGCTTCAGTCCGCGGAGACCCAAACGCGTCGAATGCCATACCCGTCAGCGCAGCCACTCCGACGGTCTTCAGAAACCGACGCCGCTCCATTCCTTTTCTCATCATCACTCCGTCGCTTCTGAGACTTATCACAGAATTAAATGCCGGAAGGGCCATGTCGCACAGCTTGGGTCAATGGCCCATGAGAAGCTCCCGCGCTCCGTACTCCTTGATCGCAGAGTCGGGCAATTTGAGAAGCGGAGTATAGCGAGGATGAGAGGATTCTTTGTACGGATCATTCGCTGCGGAGTTGTAACAGCAAATCAAAGACCAACGCGGATTCTCGCTGGTATTCGGACCTGAGGAATGTAGCAGGTTGCCGTGAAAAAAAATCGCCGAACCCGGCTTCATTTCGCAGTACACCAAGTCGAAACGTCGCATAGCCGCTTCGACGCGTTCAGGATCCGTGCCTGCCTGATCGCCGGATCTTCCGTGATCCAAGCGGCCCATGCGATGAGACCCTTTGAGAACCTGCAAGCAGCCGTTTTCGCGGTTTGCTCTATCGACCGCGATTAGACAACTTGCCATATCGGGGAAAAGACAACCGAAGTTGTACCAATATCCATAATCCTGGTGCCATTCCCACGCTCCGCCTACGCGCGGATCCTTCAGCATCATTTTCGAGTGGTAATGATAGACCTCACCGCCCAATAGGCGCTCCATCCCCCCTACCACGCGTTCGGACCGGGCAATGGCGCCATATATGTTGTCTCCCGGATGCTGCCAAAGGCTCAATTTGCTTTGACGGCCCATGCTATCGAGTCGAGCATAGGACTGCTCCTGTATGCCGGAGTCTCGACGAGCGATATCGAGCAGCATCTGTCTTTCTTCCGCATCGAGAAGGTCTGAAACGATTACATATCCATTGCGGTGAAACTCTTCAACGTCGTCATCCTTAATTGCTGACATTTGTTCCTCCTTTCAGATCGGATCAGACTGGAAGAATACCATGATAATATGCAATATTCCAGTATTTCATGGGCAGATTTCACGCAATGGTCTTTTCAGTTGCTCCCCCTTGCTCCTTCCCGAAGAGACAAGGTTTGATCGAGCGAATGGCGCGGAATGGCGGCGATTGCAACCGCTCCGGCCATTGCTATTCCGACAACTGCGGCCATAGCCTCGCGATAGCCGCCATAGTGCTCACGCAGCGCAGACACGAGGTATGGACACCAAGTCTGCCCGATCGTATTCACGGGCAAGATAATCGACATCGCGCGCGCCAGCGTATTGATACCGAACTGTTCGGCAGCCATCAACGGAATCAGCATGTAGTCGGCGCCCATGGAGAAACCGAACCCCACAGCGAAGATGTAAAGGGAAGCAGGGTGTGCCGGTGAAACATGGAGAAGAAGAAGTATGGTCGCCGCCACAACAAAATAGGTAGCCATCATCACGGTTTTCTTGGAGAAGACATCTGCGAGGTAACCAACGCTGAGGCGGCCGGCAATGCTCGACCACAGAATCAAGGCGGATGCGTCGGTCCAAGCCGCATTCAGCGCTCCTTGGTTCGTGAATCCCGCATCCCGGAACACAAACTTCATGTGTACATTGATGGAACCAATAGCTCCGATCGAGCAAATGCTACCTAATAGAAGCAGCCAGAACGATCCGTTGCGAAGCAGGTGAGAAAAGCTGTAAGGGGCAAGCTTTGTGTCGTTTGAAGGCTGATCTCCGCCGTCTGGGTGCTGGCCCACAATGCTCGGACGGTCCTTCAAAATGAAGATGCACAAGGGCCAGGTGAAAAACATGAGCGCCCCCAGCCCGGCAAGCGTACTTTGGAAACTGTATTTGTCCGTCAGCCCTCGTACAAAGAACGAACCAAGGCCGCCGAACAGACCCACGCCCGCGTATACGATACCCATCGCACGACCGCGCTTCTTCTGAAACCAATACGAAACCAGGATTTGGTGGGGGATCGGTCCGGACAAGATGAGGCCCATCATGTAGACCAGGCAAAACAGATAATAGACTCTCACCGAGCCGTTCATCGCGCTGAAGCCAAACAGTGCTATGGCGGTAAATCCGGTGCCGCAGACGATGAGTTTTCGCGGACTGAAGCGCGGTATCAATAAAGGTCCGACCCACAGTGTCAGCACTGCTGCCAACGGCATTCCAAGGGTGACTTGCTCGAGTCCCCAATGATGCGTTTTCTGGAAGTAATCGTAGAAGAACGGGAGATTGTAATAGGGAACTCCGACTGAGATCCCAAAAGTGAAAACCGCAGTGGCGACAACCCACCAACCATAGAATCGTCGCCCGAGGCCTACCGAGGCGGGATCGCGCGGTCGCGTCGTTGACACATTCATTTCCCTTATCTTTCCATTTCTCATATGCAAAATTTCACGGTCTAAGCCACTCTACCTGCTGCTCGTGCAGCTAAACTTTGACAATCTGTCATTCTGAGAATACATTGTTCCAGTCCAAATCTTCAGTACCTTTTGAGTTCTGGACGAGCCACCTGTTCCTTAAGGACTTGACAAGTCTTAAACCGTGGCCGGGTCCGCGCCGGCCAGGACACAACGCGCCGCGTTTGGAGTTGGGGCTCAGCGACTCAGAAGAGCTGACTATCAATTGCGAAGAGGGTGTTCGTGCAGTAAGGAAAATTTGGAGCGTTAGCGGCGGCCAATCAAGAAGGAGGCAAATGAAATCCTGGAATATGGCGAAATATCTCTCGGCTTGCGTGGATTCCCGGCTTATTGTGCTGTGTGTCCTGAGCCTCGGTGGCGTTTTGGTCGCACACGGTCAGCAGACTACCGGATCGATCACCGGAACCGTCAAGGACGATCAAGGCGCGCTCGTCAGTTCGGCCACAGTAAAAGCAACCAACATCGCCACCGGGTTCTCGCGGTCCGCCGTAACAGATGCTCAAGGGGCTTACCTCATTCAATATCTTCCCGTCGGCGGATATGTTGTTGAGGTCAATGCACCGGGCTTTAAGAAGTTTGTCCAGCAAAACGTCGTTCTCACAGTCGATCAGACGCAAACACTAAGCGCAACCTTAGCCGTCGGCACACAAACTGAGACGGTTACGGTTACGGAGGCTCCGCCCCTCGTCAATACAACGACGTCGGAGTTGGGCCGAACCGTGCAGCCCGAAGAAATCATCGGCCTGCCCCTGGTGAACCGCAACGCATATAGCTTGGCTTCTCTTATTCCGGGCGTCCAGGCCAACAGCGCCAGCGAAAAGACCAATCCCTCCGGCACTCCGAATTTCGTTATCGGCCTGCCCTCCACGGACATCCAGATCAATGGCGGGATCGACGGAGGCGTCCCCACGGTCAGCTATTATCTGGATGGCGGCATCAATATGACCGGCCAGCGGAACTACGGCAATATAATGCCCGACCCGGATGCGCTGCAGGAGTTTCGTGTAGAAACGAGCAACTTCTCCGCCGCGTACGGTCGAATGTCGGGCGCCGTGGTCACGGCGGTCACACGCTCGGGGACGAATCATTTCCACGGTTCACTGTTTGAATTCGTCCGTAACACCGACCTGAATGCGACCCCGTGGAATTCAACCCTAATTTCCCCCTATCACCGCAACCAGTTTGGCGGCACAGTTGGCGGCCCGGTGAAGCACGACAAGGCATTCTTCTTTTTCAGCTATGGCGGCTTGCGGCAAACCGTTGGACAATTCCTCAGCGGTGCAGTGGTGCCCACATCGCTGGAACGGACGGGAAACTTCTCCCTGTCGAAAGTGATTCCGAACGACCCGGCGACCGGGAAGCCGTACGACTACAATGGAACGCCAGGATCGATTCCTCCGTCCGACCTGGACCCGACGGCGGCGAACATTATCGGCAAATATATTCCTTTGCCGAACACAGTCAACAACGGGTGGGCGGGCTTTTTTACCGGCCCGACGAACCAGAACGAGTATCTGGCGAAATACGACCAGGTCCTCTCCGAGAAAGATCACTTGGCGGTCAGTTATTTCAATACCAATGTCACGCAAGACGCGTACGGGAATGGCAATATTCTTTGGTCCACCAATCAGTCCTTTGCGCGCCAGCAGAATGCCAATATCAGCGACGTTCATAGCTTCAGCGCATCCACCGCCAATCAGGCATGGTTTAACTTCACCAAAGTAGCGGGTGGCCGGGTAAATTTACCAACGACCACGATAGGCCAACTCGGCTCGGACTTTACCCTCCAGGGGGTGCCTGCACTCCCGGAACTATCCATATCGGGATATTTCAGCGCAGGAGGGGCGCTTGCGGGCCCCGTAACCGGCTCCGATTTTTATGCCATCCGAGATATGGTGAGCACTACCAAGGGGAAGAATGATCTCGACTTTGGGGCCGAGATGTCGCTGGAACACGACACGTTCGTGGCAAACAATGATAACTTCGGTGAATTCAGTTTTTCCACTTCCACTCCTGGGTCTACCGGGAATGCGCTGGCCGACTTCGTCACTGGTAAGGTCGGTACCATGGAACAGGACGTCGGCTACCATTCGCTTATGAGTTATTGGTACTACGCTTTCTTCCTGCAGGACAATTACCGCATTCTTCCAAGGCTCACGCTGAACCTCGGATTGCGTTACGACCTGGAGACTTCTCCCGTCGAGTCTCAAAACCTTGCCCTTGCCTTTAGGCCTGACGTTCAGTCCACTGTGGTGCCCAGCGCACCCCTGGGTGTGGTCTTTCCAGGAGACCCTGGTATTCCCCGCGGGCTCGTCGATACGCGCTGGCACCATTTCTCCCCTCGGGTTGGCTTCGTGTGGGATCCATTTGGCGATGGAAAGATGGCCATTCGCGCGGGCGCCGGTGTCTTCTATGGGGGCGTAAGCGGCAACGAATGGAACCAGCCTGCCAACGGCCAACCCTTCGCCGTTCGCCAACTCTTCACCTCCATCGAATCTCTCACCAACGTCTACGGGAATCCGGCCTCCTTCCCCAATGGGGACCCCTTCCCCTACGTCTACAGTCCGCAGAATCCCCGCTTCCTGCCCGCAGCCAGCATTGAGACAATCGCCCAGAACTATCAGTGGCCCTATGTCTACCAACTCAATGCGGCCGTTGAGCGCCAGCTTCCTGGCCAGGTCAGCCTAACGACCGCTTACGTTGGCACGCTATCGCACGACACACCCTTTTCCGGCGATGAGAATTATCCCGTGTACGCTCCCGGAGCCACTACATCTCAGACCAGCATCAACAGCAGGCGTCCCTACGACCCAGGCGTATTGGGGCAGATATGGTGGATCGAATCGAACCAGACTGCCTCGTATCACTCCCTTCAGATTTCGGTCCACAGGCCGCTCACTCGCAATCTCATGCTGAATGGCTTTTATGTATTCAGCAAAACCTTCGTGAGCGCCGATTCCTCGGGAGCGGGGCTGTCATACGCCCAAGATTACGATGCTTTGTGGGAAGAACGGGGCCCGGCCGACTGGGATCAACGGCACGTGGCGAGTATCTCCGGCCTATGGAATTTGGACTACTACAGAGGTCCCAACTCCTTGTTTAAGGAATTGGCAAATGGGTGGACGATCTCCCCAATCGTTTCCCTGCAAAGCGGTGCACCTGTCAATATCCTCACGGGCACCAATAATAATAAGGATAGCTACGGGAATAACCGCCCGAACCTGGTCCCGGGGCGGAATGCGTTCCTGAATCCTCACCGGAGCCGCTCGGCCGCTGCTGCCGAATGGTTTAATACCGCGGCCTTCGTTACCAACGGTCCCGATCTGGGAATCGGCCCGGGCGGCGCAGACGGTAATACGCCCCGCGACTATCTGCGCGCCCCCGGTTACCGGGATGTCGACTTGGGAATCTTCCGCAATATCAACTTCGAACGTGGAATCAGCCTACAATTGCGCGGCGAGGCAACCAACGCTTTCAACCTGGTAAGTCTGAGCGCGCCGACTGCCAGTTTAGCGTCCTCTCTCGACGGCAAAATCACGTCCGCGTCCACTCCCCGCGTGATTCAGGTAGGCATGCGTTTAACCTTCTAATGCAAACGGGAGTTCCCCGGCTCTTCTCGGGGAGGCAGCAGTAGTTTGACATTTTCGGGAGTCCATCCAGAAACTCCGCAACG
>CAWGDH010000022.1:0-65570 GCA_963821215.1 uncultured Acidobacteriaceae bacterium
GGGTTGTTGATAAAGAGGGCCCAGGACTGCCCTGCCGGGCTACATTCACCCCACTGTTTTGCCTTTATCGGCAACGACGCTTCGGAGCCCAAGATGCGGATTCCTGTCTCGCCCGTGATGCCGGGCACTCCATACATGCAGTCAACTTACAACGTTTGTGCAAGTGCCGGGGAGATTCACGGCTTTGCCCGCAGGTTCATCGCAGCGAAGTTATAATCGAAACTTCAATCGAAGGGAGCTGTTGTCGATGCCCATCACGCCTACCGCCAAGATATGGCATAACGGAAACTTAGTGCCCTGGGATAAGGCCCAAATCCATGTGATGAGTCATGTCGTGCACTATGGCTCGTCCGTTTTTGAAGGCATTCGCTGCTACGCACAACCGCAGGGAGCAGCCATCTTTCGCCTTCCCGAACACATGCAGCGGCTGCTCGATTCAGCCAAGATCTATCGCATGCCACTGCCCTATTCGCTGGAGCAACTGTCGAGCGCAGTGGTCGGCCTGGTGGAAAGCAACGGTGTCGCACCTTGCTACATCCGGCCCATCGCGCTGCGCGGCTACGGAGAAATGGGCGTCAGCCCCAAAGGCACGCCGACCGAAGTGTTCATCGCCAACTACTCCTGGGGTAAGTACGTGGCGGGGGACGAGGGCGCGGATGTGTGCATCTCGTCCTGGAACCGGATGGCCCCGAATACGCTTCCCGCGCTGGCTAAGGCCGGTGGCAATTACCTAAACTCCCAGCTGATTCGCATGGAGGCCGACAGCAACGGCTACTCCGAAGGGATTGCACTCGATGTCTTCGGCAACCTGTCGGAAGGCTCGGGGGAGAATCTCTTCGTGGTGCGCAATGGCGTGCTCTATACCACGCCTCTGGCCAATTCCGTGCTCTCCGGGATCACGCGCGATTCAGTGCTTACCATTGCACGGCATCTGGGCATCCCCGTGGTGGAGCAGGCCATGCCGCGCGAGCTGCTCTATATTGCCGACGAGGCCTTTTTCACGGGAACGGCGGCCGAGGTGCACCCGATTCGTTCGGTAGACCGCATCCCCATCGCCGACGGCAACATCGGACCGATCAGCAAACAGCTCTCCGAGGAGTACCTGGGCATCGCCCACGGGCTGCGGCCGGATCGCTTCGGCTGGCTGACGCATGTCAACGTCAACGCTAGCCAACCGGTAACGGTTTAAGGACGAGAAACCGCAGGTCCCCTTCGACTTCGCTCAGGGCAGGCTCTCCACTTCGCTTCGCTCCTGTCGGGATGACAGGTCGGGTGGCGGAGCCGAAGGCCTGATGGCGGTCATGGGCGGTCGGGGCGAGGTCAGGTCCAGCGGAGCGTCCAGGATCTGGGGACGAATGCCCTCCTGCTGCCCCCAACCCGGCAGGATCGGACTGCCGGTAATGAGGCGCGCGCCGCGGTTGAAGGTCAGATAGGTCCACGCCCAGGAAAAGAAGACGAACAGGCGGTTGCGAAAGCCGACCAGGAAGAACAGATGCACCGAGACCCAGGAGAGCCAGGCTAGCGTGCCGGACCAATGGGCCTTAAATGGCCATTGCACGTTGGCGACGGCTGCATGGCGACCGATGGTGGCCATGTCACCTTTATCAAAATAGTGAAATTTGGTTCGGGGCTTGCCCGCCATATCCTGGCTGATCATCTGCGCGGCGTGGCGGCCCATTTGCATGGCCGGCTGGGCTACTCCGGGAATCTGACGTCCCGCTTCTTCCACATGGGCCAGGTCTCCGCATACAAAAATCTCCGGGTGGCCGGGCGGATTGAGGTAAATGTCGACAATGGCGCAGCCACGCTTATCGGTCGGCACGCCCAGCATTTTACCCAGCGGCGAGGCCTGGACACCGGCAGCCCACAAGGTCACGACTGCGTCCATCCGCTTGCCCCCAACCACGACATAACCAGGCTTTACGTCGCTCACACTTTGTCCAGTGTGTACTTCGACACCCAACTGCTGCAGCTGCTGAACGGCCTTCTTTGACAGATCCTCCGGGTATGCGGCCAGTATGCGAGGCGAGCCCTCAATCAGGATCACCCGCGCCTTGGAGGGATCGATATGGCGGAAATCATGCCGCATATAGAGCTTGGAAATGTCACTGATGGCTCCGGCCAACTCAACCCCGGTCGGGCCTCCTCCGATAACCACGAAATTGAGTACGGGATGGGCGCCGGTCTCAACCATCTCCCGCTCCGCCAGCTCAAAGGCCAGCAGCACGCGGCGCCGGATCTCGGTCGCATTCTCGACGGTCTTCAGGCCCGGCGCATACTCCGCCCAGTCATCGTGGCCAAAGTAGGAGTGGGTCGAGCCAGTGCCCAGAATGAGATAGTCGTAGGAGATTTTCGCGCCACTATGCAGCAGCAGGGTGCGGCGATCGGCTTCGATGCCTACTACCTCGTCCATCAATACTTCGGTGTTCCGATTTTTCGAGACGATGGAGCGAATCGGCTGGGCGATATCGGCGGGGGAAAGGACGGCCAGCGCGACCTGGTAGAGCAAAGGCTGGAAGGTGTGGTGGTTACGGCGATCGATGAGGGTAACGTCGACCTTCATATCCGCCAGGGCCATAGCAGCGCTCAAGCCGGCGAAACCACCGCCGACCACCACCACCCGGGGACGCGCCGGCAGGTTCTTCACCGCAGGGGGAGCAGGAGTTGCAATCTCAGCCATTCAGACACTCTCCACTACAGCAATAGATGAGATGCGCCGCAGTAAGTTACAGAACACCGGCAAAGAGTTCCGGAGCTAGACCAGCTCCATTCCCATCAGGCGGGCGATCCGTTGGCTAGATTTCGGGATAGAAGTCGAAGAAGGCCTCGATGCTCTGCCGCAACTGGTTCTCGATCTCTTCCCGGCTCCCTTCCAGCACGTGCATGGTCACGTGTGCCTGTTTGCCGTTCTTGAGCGTCACCAGGGCATCACCCACTTCAATCGCCTCCTCGGAAGGAAGCAGCCTCATGCCATAAATCAACGTCAGATTTGCCATGCCGCCATCTTACTGCCGCGGCTCGCATCTTTCGCGGCCGCGTGGAATCAAAACTTTCATCTCTATGCTGATGGCAAAGGAGTTAGGGGCAAGTGGGATGCTGCAGAAACAACGAACGGCGACTCTCCTCATTGCACTTCATCGAATCCCTCCCCCGAAAGAATCGATGAAGCGTTTTGTGGAGAATCACCGCTTGAAAAGAGCATAGCGGATCCTGCGGAATAAGCTACGGTTCTTGAGTAACAGAAAGAATCATTGCGGTAACTCAGAGTGGTAATGGCGCGAACCTGGTCAGACGGCTCAAACGTGATTTACAAGCGCGATCGGGCGCCGGCCGCCGCTCACACGATAGAGGACCGGTTCCCAAAGAGGCGGTCGCGCCACCCGAAGACGACCATGCCGGGTCATCTCATATTGGGCCAGGTCATAAAGTTTCGATTTTGACGATCTGCTCACGCAGCGCTGAGGCCTTGGCCATTAGCGCGTCAGCCTTCTGGCGAGCGGCATCATACTGCGGATGATTCTTGAGTATCGCCGCGATATTCAACGCTTGCCTGCCTTGCTGCTCTGCCAGGCTTTCTTCGCCTCTTAGCCGTTTGAGGGTTTGCGAGTCGGTCACAGCCATGTGGTTCTCTCTTTCCGCGTCATTTTCACTTCATCCTTGGAAATCGGCAGCGCTGGTCTGCGCATCCTGACGAAGCAAATTGTGATGCTTTGCGGTCTTGCTATCAGAATCGGCTGCAAGCTGGAAACGGCGACCGGTGAATACAGCGCGATGAGCACCATAGTAAGGGATACATCCACACGCCACGACGAATCGCAATGTATAGCCGTGTGAGCTATTGAGAACAGACTCCGGGAACGAACCCTGCCATCCTTGAAATGCAGAAGAAAAACCTCGGGAAAGGGGCGTAAGAACAACGCTGTCCACGGTGAAAAGCGAAAGGCCTAGGCTGCTGATTGACCGAGCCGGCCCATGACGCCCTTGGGACGAATTGGCGCCCTTCGTCGAAAACCCTTCTGCTTGGTCCCGGCAAGTGTGGGCTCCGGCACACCAACTTCAACGAACCGTTGGCGGCAGTCTCCGGTGCTTATGATTTTTCAATTGATGGTTCATCCGGACACAGTGGATGTGCCGTCCAAACGCATTTTGACTGAGGGTACTTATGATCATTTTACTTATCGTGCTGTTGTTGGTGTTCGGTTTTGGAGGCTATCGCATGGGTCCTGGAATCGGCTACTACGGTGGTGGTGGTCTTAGCCTGATTGTGTTGATCGTGCTGATCCTTTTGTTGCTGCGTGTGATCTAAAGAGGAGCCCCGGGCCCTCAGGTGAGCGTCCGGAGGCCGGTCTCTCGTGGCCTCTCTTCGGTTGTAGGGGTCTCTTAATGGAGCGGTCGGGGAGATCGACGCGAGAGTCGCCAAAGGTGTTCGCGGTCGAAAAGTTTATGAACGAGGATGCTCTAGGTTTTGTGGGACGCGGCGGGTAACACTTTGTACGATGCGGGAACGTTCTGGACACCATCCAAGTCAAAGTAAAACGTTGCTCCTTGACCCACCGAACTTTCAGCCCGGATACGACCACCGTGTCGATGGATAATTCGCTGCACGGAAGCCAATCCGATCCCTGTCCCCGGAAACTCGTCGTCCAGGTGGAGACGTTGAAAGGCACCGAATAGCCTGTTGGCGTACTGCATATCGAATCCGGCGCCGTTGTCGCGTACAAAATATTCAGCCGGTTTACCGGGAGGGCATGTGACTCCGAACTCTATTCGCGCGAAATCTCGGAGGCTTGTGAACTTCCAGGCGTTCCCGATCAGATTATCCATGACGACGCGTAACATGGCGGGATCACCGGAGGCCAAGATGCCATCCGGGATGATGAATTCTACCTCGCGGTTGGGAGCTTCGTGCTGCAGTTCTCTAGCGATGATATGCACGATTGAGCTGAGGTCCGTTTGCTCGCACTGGAGTTCGGAACGTCCCAAGGAAGCTAGCTTTAGCAGGGCTTGGATCAGAGTTGTCATGTGTTCTGTGGAGGCACGAATCTCAACAATCATCTCTTTCCCCGTAGAGTTCAGCTGATCTCCGCACGCCCTCTCCAGCACGGTCACGAAGCCGCTAATCCGTCGCAGGGGAGCCCGTAGATCGTGGGAAACCGAATAGTTGAAAGTCTCCAGCTCCTTGTTCAGCGCCTCCACTTGGGCCGTGCGCAGAAACACGCGCCGCTCAAGGTCGGCATTCAACTGCTTTATTTCTGCTTCGGCGTGTTTGCGTTCGGTGATGTCGCGGATGTTGCACTGGATCACTTTCTTTAGACCGACGCCATAAATGTTGCTTACAAACTCCACTTCGACATTGCTTCCGGTTTTGGAGTGAAGTGGAATATTGTCATATCGGATGTAGCCCCTCTGCTGTAGTTCCAGGAAGGCTGATTTTGATGCCTCACTGTCTTGAAAGGCCGCGACCTCCCAGAGCTTCTTCCCCAAATACTCTTCCCGGGAAAAGCCCAAAAGGTCGAGCAGGAAGGGATTAACATCCTGGATTTGCCCAGTCTCAGCATCCACAATCAATATTCCGTCCTGGGCCGATTCAAATAGCCGCCTGTACTGAGCTTCAGACGCGATCAGCGCTTGGTCCGCCAACAACCTGTCGTTGCGAACCTCGCGGTCGATCAACACCCGTTCGATCACAGGACCGAGCCTGACCATCTCTGTTTTTTGTACGTAGTCTCGCGCACCAGCTTGTATGAGAGACACAGCTACATTGATATCAATTTCCCCGGAGAGGATGATGAAAGGCACGTCAGGACATAATTCGAGAACCAAGGCCAGGGCGGCTGAGCCGCTGAATTGGGGCATAGCATAGTCGGATATGACCAGGTCCCACTGGTGATGGCGCAAGGCTGCCCGCATGGCGGCCTGAGTCGCCACCACTTCATGGGTGACCTCAAAGCCTTTCGCGCGCAAGGTGAAGAGCAAGAGGGCAACATCACTCTTAGCGTCCTCAACGATCAACACACGCAGCGATCGCTGTGTCTTCTCTTCCGCCATGACAATTGTTTGCAATCGGTTGCTCCTCAGTAGCGCAATACGGCACCCGGCGGCGACCGAGCTATAGAGTGCCCTTTCTAGACGCTAAACGGCAAAGCCTACCATTAATGCTCACTATTGCTCATTAACCAATTGGGTAACGACGATGGTTCTACTTTGGAACACCGGGTGTACTGGCGACCCAGCACGAGTCGACGCTTGCGCAGAAGTGCTGCCGCGTCAGTCTACTTGCCTTTGCGCGAGCCAACGTTTTCGGCTTCATCGCTTAGACTAGAGGCAGGAAAACTGAGGCAGACCAATGGTGGAGACGTTCTATAAAACCGAAGTTACGGAAAAAAAGTTTACTGAGCCAGCCGAGTACTACACGCTTGCCCTGATACACCTGACGGGCTCGTTCTTCATCGTTACAGAGCACTATGGGTGGTGGGATAATACGGCGAATAAAGCTCGGCTCAAAACTACCATCCTCACCACTGAAGGCGAACCTACAACCGAGGTTGAAGCAAGACGCATATACGACGAGCAGCGCACGTATCTTGTGCGCCAGGGTTTCATCCACGTCTACCAGCGAGATGTTATGAACGGCGAACACACACCCACCAAGTTCTAAAGGAAAAGAGCGGGCCATAAGATGTGGAGGTTTAAATGTTTTTACGGGCCAAGTGCTGATTGGATGACTTTTCGGTTGGACTAACGATCGTGCCTACTTGCCATGCTGCAAGATCTCACTTGAGAGCATCGCGGGATCGCCGCATTGCACGGCCCCGGGTCGCCATCTTGTGGATGGTCCCGAATTAACCACGAACTACATGACAAATGCTAACTGGCGACGGAAGCCTTGTTAGGTCCCATTTTGGGACTGCGGAAGGTGCTGGCGATAGGTCAAAGCACAACACTAACAATTGACCGTTAGTGTCCAGGGCAGTATGGTAGGGTTTTGCACATCATGAAGACCATAGTGCGTGTCACGTCGAGGCAAGATGAGCATATACCGGATGAATATCTCTGGCCGGAGAATGTGCTGCTAGTGTTGCCCAGCGTTGGCGACGAAATCACAATTAGTCGTTTTGGTCTGCGCACGGTCGTCAGGCGCTATTTCAAGTATGAGACCCTGACGAACGGCAGTAAGGTTATCACCGACCTGATTGTTGATGTCATCTGTGAATGATCATTGACAAGTTGGAAGCGGCTTCGAAGGCAGGTTGAAGACTCCCCTTGCCATCCCCGTCGAGCACCCAGCATCGAGAGCCTTGCACGCAGCAGACGCGGTCTGGTGTGCGATCTGATACAGACGGTGAACGGTGGCCAGTTGAGAAACCAAAACGAACATTAGTGTCGATCTTTCTCAGACAATCGAAAAGCCCTGTACCACGCAAGCCCGCAGGATGACGCAGCGATCCGGGGACCTGCTAAACGAGTCGCTTGGATCGCATTGATCACCTACTCTCATCTATTAATGGCTAAACGACCACCGTGAGGGACGACACACCCACAAGTGCAATGCGAGGGCCTCCCGTCTGAGGCCCACACTAAAAGCGGGTTTGAGCTTGGGAGTGTCGGGACTTCTCGGTCGCCATCCGTCGGTCACTGGCACGTCATAGTGCGTCTGTTTCGTTGACGCTTGGCAGAGCTTTCCTAAGCGGAGGTATTGATCAGACTTCCCGTGCCCTGTCCGTTCTCTACCAGGAAGCTGGCCAGATCGTGCTGCGCGCCCTCCTGCTGCGCGCCGTGGACGCTGCCGGAATTGAGCGAGTCTGATATTTCGCCAATCAGGCTATCGAGCGGGCTTCCGATCTCAGCGCTGGCAACAGAAGAGGCATCCTGAGGCTGCAACTCTGCCTGAACCTTGCTGACGTCGGCCTTTGCTGCGGATGTATTTCCAGAAGTCAGGTCTTTGAGCAGGGAGGTCAAATCGTTGCCCAGGTCGCTAGACAAGGTTGGAGCAAACTGAGCCTTCAGATCGGCATTGAACCTCTCAAGGCCGGTCTCTGCCCGGGAAACATCTTCAGGAGGCAGCGCCTTGCGCTTGGGAGTATCACGCGAGTTGCCAGAGGTTTCGCGGTCGAGGCTGGACGGGATTGCGGTGATAGGAGTCACGCCCGTTAATTCCGTCGCAAGCGAGGTATCGAAAAGTGACGGGGATGAAATATCAGCGATGGACATGGTAACCCTTCAGAACCTACGTGATCTCCGAACACTCGTAGATAAATGCTCTATCGGCGGGGGGGTAGAAAGCGTTCAGGGGAGCTTCGTTTTTTCCACCGTGCCGGACTGATTCTGGACGATGGAGGTGGTAGTGCGAATCTGGCCCCCAGGCTTCCCCAGCCTAGCGGAAGAAAAGGTGCAATAGACCGTGTACGATGGCGATCAGAGCGGGACATGCGTCCCGGACTAGGAGAATATAAGGAGAACATAACTCACAAGGATGCCCTGAGGGTCGTCGGCCGAAGGGAGAAAATCGCAAAAAGACATTCCTGGTGGCCAGGGATTGCCGAGTATTCCCCCTGTATGAAAACACTTGCGCCAGCGCTGTCGCGATGCCCATCGACTCCCTGACCGATGATTCCAGCCATACGTCTGCCCGATAACTCCTACGTGTTCGGCTCGGTCCAGCTCGCGGGTTGGACCCGCGAAGGTGTGACGATCGGCTAAGGTCCGGGGGGTAGAATGTTCATATTAGAAGAACCTTCTAGCCTTTTTTTGCGACCATTTTGCTACGACTTCCCTCTAACCCGCTACCACTTCTCTCCATCCTGTGCCGGTTGACCAGGGCGATGCCCAGCGTGGCCGCGTTTTCGTTATGTACCTTAAACGATTACACTTACAAGACCTAAAATAACGAATCAAGACTCTACCTTTATGACAGCAGACATCCGCGACACCGTCATCCTGGGCTCCGGCTGCGCCGGTCTTACGGCCGCCATCTATGCCGCCCGCGCCAACCTCAAACCGCTGGTTCTGGAGGGTCACGAGCCGGGCGGCCAGCTCTCCATCACTACCCTGGTGGAGAATTTTCCCGGCTGGCCGGAAGGCATTCAGGGTCCAGAGTTGATTGAGCGGATGAAGCTACAGGCGACCCGGTTCGGAGCCGACATACAAATGGGTCACCTGGTGTCGGTCGACTTCTCCAAGCGGCCGCTCACCTTGAACCTGGGCAAAGAAACGGTGCATACCCGGACGTTGATCATCGCCAGCGGCGCTTCCGCACGCTGGCTGGGGCTGCCCAGCGAACAGGCCCTGATCGGGCATGGCGTGAGCTCCTGCGCTACCTGCGACGGCTTCTTCTTCTCCGGCAAGGAGATCGCTGTGATCGGCGGCGGCGACTCCGCCATGGAGGAGGCGCTGTTTCTTACCCGCTTTGCCAGCAAGGTCACAGTGATTCATCGCCGCGAGCAATTCCGCTCTTCGCGCATCATGCTCGATCGCGCGATGGGCCACGAGAAGATCAAGTTCATGACCAACACGGCAGTCGAAGAGGTGATGGGGGTAGAGCAAAAGGAAGTGAGCGGCCTGCGCCTGCGGAATACCCTCAACCACGAAGAGTCGACCCTGCCGGTAAGCGCCATGTTCCTGGGGATTGGCCACATTCCCAACGCCAAGATGTTTCGCGGGCTGCTCGATCTGGATGACGACGGATACATTCGCACCACGGACCAGGTCTTCACCCGCGTTCAGGGGGTTTTTGCCTGCGGAGACGTGCAGGATCGCAGGTACCGCCAAGCCATCACCGCGGCTGGCTCCGGCTGCATGGCCGCCCTGGAAGTGGAAAAATATCTTGAAGAACACGGCCGTTGAGGATGAGCGGGTGAGTGAACTGGCTGCGGGAGCTTTCCCCAGGCTGGGGGAAAATCTCGAACGCATCGAAGGCCAGATTGCGATGGCCTGCCGCGAAGCCGGGCGATCCCGGTCGGAGGTCGCCCTCATGGCGGTCTCGAAGGTGCACCCCGTGTCGGCGATCCTCGCGGCAGAGGCGTTGGGCATCCGGATCTTCGGCGAAAACCGGGTACAGGAGTTTCAGGAGAAGAGCGTTGCGCTTGAGGCCTCGGGCACGATGGGGGCTGAATTCCACCTGATTGGCCACCTGCAGTCAAACAAGGCGGTGCGCGCGGTTGAGCTCTTCGCTTCGATCGATACGCTCGATTCCCTTGCGCTTGCCGAACGCCTCAACCAGGCCGCGACGCGGCTGGGGCGGCGGCTGGCGGTGCTGATCGAGATCAAGCTGAGCCACGAGCCCACGAAAGCGGGCATCCCGCCGGATTCAGACGAGCTTCGCCTGCTGCTCGAGGAACTGCCCGGACTGACCGCGCTCGAACTTCGCGGGCTGATGACGGTGCCTCCATACCTTACCGATCTGGCAGCGGTTCGCCCGTACTTCGCCCAGCTGCGCAAGCTGCGCGATCGGCTTGCAGTGGCACATCCGCGGCTGTCGTTCGCTGAGCTATCCATGGGGATGTCGCATGACTTCCCGGTGGCCATCGCCGAAGGCGCGACCCAGGTGCGCATTGGCACCGCGCTGTTCGGACCACGGAAGTACGCGAAGTGATTGCCATCAACGACCATCCGCTGGGAGCAACGTTCCCGGTGCGGATTCAGCCGCGAGCTGCGCGCACGGCGATCACCGGGACAGTGGGCGACGCGCTGAAGCTCACACTCTCCGCGCCTCCCATCGATGGTCGAGCAAATGTCGAGTTGGGAGAATTCTTTGCCCAGGTTTTCTCTGTGCCCCGGAGCGCAGTCCAGGTTTTGACGGGTGAGCGATCGCGCAACAAGGTGATTCGCATTGCCGGGCGCACGGCTGCCGAACTGCAGCAGATGTTACGCACTCACTTTACCGTTTAGGAGCAGTCCCCTACAATCTGCTTCACCCGTAAGGGGCACCTCAAGGAAAATACATGTCTATAGCTCCTGCCCCGAGTCATGTTTTGTATGCCTGGGTGCTCGGCGTTATCGTTCTTACCCTGCTCACGGTTTCGCTTTCGCGGTTAAAGAAGACGAAGACCAAGGCCGATTACCTGGTCGCGGGGCGTTCGCTGCCAACCTTCGTGCTGGTGTTTACCCTGCTGTCTTCCTGGATAGGCTCGGGCTCGCTCCTGGGCGGCGCGGAGAATGCGTACAAGCATGGCTTCGCTGCTCTCTGGCAGGGGGCTGGTGGATGGGCCGGGCTGCTACTGATTTATTTCATCGCTCCACGGGCACGGAAGTTTGCGCAGTTTACGATTCCCGACTTGCTGGAGGCTCGTTACAACCAGACGGCGCGGGTGCTGGGGGTCATCGCCATTCTGTTTGCCTACACAGCCATCACCAGCTACCAACTGATCGGCGGCGGCGATATTCTCCACCTGGTTTTCCCTGAAGCCATCACCGCCGATCTGGGCAAGTACATCATTGCCGTATTCGTGATCGTGTTCACCGCCATCGCCGGGATGGCGTCCGTGGCGTATATGGACGTGGTTATTGGGTCGCTGGCGACGATCACCCTGCTCATGGCCTTACCCTTCGTGTTGCACGCAGCGGGCGGATGGGGCGGCGTCACCCATGCTCTGCCGGCTACGCACTTTCAGGTTCTGGGAGACTTTAACTTTGCCCAGGCTCTTGAGCTTTTTCTGCCCACCATGCTGCTGATGCTGGGCAATCAGTCGATGTATCAGAAGTTCTTCTCTGCCAAATCTGAGAAGGACGCGCGCAATGCGGTCGTGGGATGGATTATCGGCACGGTGATTCTCGAAACAGTCATCGTTGCACTGGCGGTATTCGGGTCGGTGCTGTTTCCTACAGGGGAGGTTCATCAACGCCCGCGAGAGATCATCGCCTATACGGCGCTGCATGGATTGCCGGCCTGGCTGGGAGCGCTGCTGATGGGGGCGGTGTTCGCCAAGATCATCTCTACCGCCAACAACTACCTGTTTTCTCCTTCGACGAACCTGGTTAATGATGTTTTTACTCGCTACATTGCGCCTGGGGCTTCGAATAAAAGGGTGCTTATCATTTCCCGCCTGGTGGTGGTCATGCTCGGCATCTGGGCGCTTTACCAGGCTCTTAACACCAGCTCGGTGCTGGCTAAAACTCTCTACGCCTATACCATTTACTCCGCTGCACTCACGCCGGTGATACTGGCCGCGTTTTATAGCCGGCGCGCGAACGCGCAGGGCGCGGTGAGCGCTATCGCTGTGGGGACGGTGGTCACTTTCTTCTGGGATCTTGATACGGTCAAACGGCACTTGCCTCCTATGCTGGCGCAGCGGGATGCTATATTCCCGGCTTTGGTAGCTGCGCTGCTTTGCCTTGTGCTGGTGAGTGCGTTGACACCCCCGCCTAAGGCGGCTCAGGTGGCTTTGTTTTTTCCTGAGGGATAGGGAAAGCAATCGTGGGGGTCTGCGCCCCGGTCTTTTTCGGCCCACGTACGCCTCGGCGAACGTGGGGCACCCGTCATTCACGTTGAGGTTCGTGGTATCCCACATCCCTTCTGGAAGGGACGGAGTTCTTCCGTGACAATCATCAACCACCGGCCTAAAATTCAACCAGACCGATAAAATTTGCTGGACGCATGATTCACAAAGCCAAAGACCTCTCACCCGACCAGAAGCTGGCTATAGAAAGCCTGCTGGGACGTGTGGTTGCTGAAGACGAGGCAATCAGCATCCGCACGGTGAGCCCTGCTGCTATCCCGGAATGGCTCCAAGAGTCATGGGATAGTGCGAAGGAGCGAGAGTTAGATAGGCTCTCGATGGCTGAGATCGAAGCCGAAATTGATTCAGCACGTAAAGCACGGCGTGGTCGTCGGCAGCCTGTGTAGCAATGATCCGGGTCGTCCTCGATACTAATATCCTGATCTCCGCCCTGCTGACTCCGCAAGGACCGCCAACGCAAGTATTCCTGATGACCATACTGCACCCTGACACACAGCTTTGTATGAGTGGAGACATCTATGCAGAATACGAGGAAGTCATGCGCCATCCGCGGTTGCGTCGCACCGACAGAGAAATTGAAGCAGCACTTCGCGCCATTCGTGAGAAGGGTTTATGGGTGATACCGAGGAACAAGGTGCGCGCCTGCTCTGATCCGGATGATGACATTTTCCTCGAGTGCGCGCAAGCAGCATCCGCGCATTACATTGTAACTGGGAATGCAAAGCATTTCCCGGCCACATGGGGCAGCACGAGAATCGTAACCGCTCGCCAATTCCTTGACGAAAGTCCTAGCGCGTACTGAGGGCTTCGAGTTGCGGGCGCGCTGCTTCGTAGGTCAGGGCGATGCCTTCCGCCTGAGTCGTCTTCGATTGCCAGCCCAACTGGTGGATGCGGGTTACGTCGAGCAGCTTCTGGGGAGTTCCATCGGGCTTTGTGGTGTCGAAGACTAGTTCCCCTTTAAAGCCCAGAGAGGCGCAGACCTGCTCCGCTAGTTCTCGTATGGTCACATCCTTGCCGGTTCCAATGTTGATCAGCGGCACGCCCGCCAGCAATGAGGAATAGACGTCTTCCTCGAGGTTCATGAGAAAGACACAGGCTTCGGCCAGATCCTCGCTAAAGAGGAGTTCGCGGCGCGGTGTGCCTGTTCCCCAAACAACAATCTGCTTTTGCCCCAGGGCTTTTGCCTCCGCCACTTTCCGGATCAGCGCTGGTAAGACGTGCGAGTTCTGGGGATCGAAGTTGTCTCCCGGACCATATAGATTGGCGGGCATGGCAGCCAGGTATCGGGTATGGTACTGCCGGTTGTAGGACCAGCACATCTCGATGCCGGCAATTTTGGCCAACGCATAGGGACGGTTGGTGGGCTCGAGCGGTCCGGTAAGGAGATACTCTTCCTTGATCGGCTGCGGGCAGAGCTTGGGGTAGATACAACTGGAGCCGAGGAAGAGCAGGCGATCGACACCGGCGCGATAGCCGGCATCAATTACGTTGGTTTGAATGATCAGGTTTTCGCGAATGAAGTCTGCCGGATAAAGGTCGTTGGCCAGGATGCCGCCGACTTTGGCAGCGGCTAGAAAGACGTAAGCGGGACGCTCTTTTTCGAAGAAGCGCCGTACGGCGACCGCGTCGGTAAGGTCGAGCTCGGCGCGCGTTCGCAGCAGGAGCCGGTCAAAACCGTTCTTCCTTAGATTGCGGCAAATCGCCGAACCCACCAGACCGCGGTGCCCGGCAACATAGATGAGACTGTTTTTCTCCAACGCGTTTGCTCCCGATCAGGATTCGTGAAAGTTGTAGGCCGCATAGCCGTGCTGAGTGACCAGGGCATCGCGTTCCGCAGCCTTCATGTCTTCAATGGCCATCTCTTCCACCAACGATCGGAAGTCGGTCCGGGGCGACCAGCCCAGTTCTATGCGCGCCTTACTGGCATCCCCCAACAACGTTTCCACTTCGGCGGGCCGGAAGTAGCGGGGATCGACCGCCACCACCGCCTTGCCATGCTGGTCATAGGCCTGCTCTTCAATGCCGCTGCCCTTCCATTCCAGATGGATATCGAGACACGCCGCCGCCATGGTGACAAATTCACGAACGCTGTGTTGCATCCCGGTGGCAATGACGTAGTCGGACGGGCGCTCTTGCTGCAGCATCAGCCACTGCATCTCGATGTAATCGCGGGCATGCCCCCAATCGCGCCGGGAATCAAGATTGCCCAGGTAGAGCTTCTGCTGCAGGCCAAGCTTGATGCGCGCCATCGCGCGGGTCACCTTGCGAGTGACAAAGGTCTCACCGCGTAAGGGCGATTCGTGATTGAACATGATGCCGTTGCAAGCATAGATGCCGTAGGATTCACGATAGTTGATGGTGATCCAGTAGGCATAGAGTTTGGCTACCCCGTAGGGCGAACGGGGATAGAAAGGGGTTTTTTCTGACTGGGGTATCTGCTGCACCAGGCCGTACATCTCCGAGGTTGACGCCTGATAGAAGCGCGCCTTCCGGGTGAGGGAGAGAATGCGAATGGCCTCCAGCAGCCTGAGCGTTCCTAGAGCGTCAGAGTTTGCGGTGTATTCGGGCTCCTCAAACGATACCTGGACGTGACTCTGGGCTGCCAAGTTGTAGATCTCGTCGGGCTGAACCTTCTCCACCACATGGATCAGGCTGGTGGAATCCGTCATGTCGCCGTAGTGCAGCACCAGACGGCGCCTTTCCTGGTGGGGGTCCTCATAGAGATGGTCGATGCGATTGGTATTCAGCAAGGAAGTGCGGCGCTTGATGCCATGCACTTCATACCCCTTATTGAGCAGGAACTCAGCAAGATAGGCACCATCCTGACCGGTGATGCCGGTGATTAAAGCTCGTTTCAAGAAGGAGCGCTCCCCTCTGGCTAGACGGTTACTGATGTCCATTTTATGCCAGATGGCTCTCCTCACCCGGCTAGTTCGGGTTGGCGAACCCGGCTGGTATCTTGACAGAGACTATGGCTGCATACGAATCCCAAGCGCTGCCTAAGCGGCTGCTGCATGTGGTGGACTCACTCGCTCCGGCAGCCGGTGGAACAACCGAGGGCATTCGCAAGCTGGCGGAGAGCGGCGCCGGCATCTCCGCAGTGGAAGTGGTTTGCCTGGATGATCCGGGGGAATCTTATCTGCGCGGACAGAGCTTCCCGGTGCACGCACTGGGTCCGGCACGGGGTAACTATCGCTATACGCCGCGGCTGGGGGAGTGGCTGCGGCAGGATCTCGGGCGCTTCGATGGAGTGGTGATCCATGGCCTGTGGCAATACCACAGCTACGGCAGCTATCGCGTGGTTCGGGGGCGGACTCCTTATGTCGTATTTCCCCATGGCATGCTGGATCCCTACTTCAAACGGGCCTTTCCGCTGAAGCACGTCAAGAAGCAGGTGTATTGGCTGGCCCGGGAGTATCGCGTGCTGCGCGATGCCCGGGCAGTGTGCTTTACTACGCCGATCGAGCGCGACTCCGCGGCCGGAACGCTGTGGCCACAGCGATGGAATCCGGTCGTGGTTTCGTTTGGAACCTCGCAGCCTGTGGGTGATCCAGCTAGACAACGGGAGATCTTTTTGGCGGAGTATCCTGCTTTGCGCCAGCGCAGGTTTTTTCTCTTCCTTTCCCGCATTCACAGCAAGAAGGGATGCGATTTGCTGCTGGAGGCCATGGCGCGGGTGGCGGAGGCGCATCCGGATTGGGATCTGGTCATGGCCGGACCTGACGAGGAAGGTCTGCAGCCCCAATTGGAGGCGCAGGCGAAGCGCCTGCGGATCTCGGCGCGAGTGCATTGGACGGGGATGGTGGAGGGTGACTTGAAATGGGGGGCATTGCACGCTGCCGACGCGTTTGTGCTCCCTTCGCACCAGGAGAACTTCGGGGTCGCGGTGGTGGAGGCGTTGGCCTGCGGACTACCGGTGCTTATCTCCGATAAAGTGAATATCTGGCCGGATATTGCCCAGGATGCGGCCGGCATCGTGAACCCCGACACGGTCGAAGGGACGTACCGCTCTATGACAATTTTGCTTGCGATGCAGCCCGAGGAACGGGGACGCATGATAAGCAATGGCTTGGCGTGTTTTCGCTCGCGTTACGAAATGAAGAGAACGGCGCAGGCATTGAACGACCTTTTTTAACCCGTTCAGCACGCTCCCAGGACTCACGTCCTGGGCCATTCTCAGTCATACTTGTCCAAATTAGTTTTCGGGGAGCTGCTAATTTGGACAAGTGTGACTCTCAGCCGTCCCTCCGGGACTACTCGGCAGCCGGCGTTGAATTGGAGAACATGTTCCAGCCATCTTGATCTTCCGATGGCAACTTAAATTCAACTTCATGCTCTGAGGGCATGGGCCGCAGTTTTTTCTTCCGGATGACCCACTTGATCGTAGGCTCCCATGTGTTCGTAGACTTGCGCGTGCTCCAGGGTAGAGCCCGCTAGATCTTTGGCGGAGAGAATGGCGCGATTTCCACGCGGCCACTCAATCTTCAGCGCCGGATCATTCCATAGCAGCGTACGCTCATGTTGGGGAGCATAAAAGTCCGTGGCCTTGTAGAGCACTTCCGCGCCTTCCGAAAGCACCATGAAACCATGCGCGAACCCCGCAGGAATCCAAAGCATTTTGCGATTGCTGCTACTCAGGATTTCGCCCACCCATTGGCGGAACGTGGGCGAATGCCGCCGGAGATCGAGGGCGACATCGTAAATTTCTCCGCTCAGACAGCGAATCAGCTTTCCCTGAGGATGGTGAATCTGGTAGTGGAGACCACGCACCACATCCCGCCGGGAGAAGGACTGATTGTCCTGAACGAAAGGACCCTTGATACCTAATTCCGCCAAAGCCCGCTCGTTGTAGCTTTCGAAAAACGTACCACGGCTGTCCTCGAAAACCCTGGGTTCAAGCAGCTGGACATCTGCAATGCTGGTCGCTACCGCCTTCATCGATTCACTCCTCTCGCCGATGCGAGTTGATTTTTGACGTCATCAAGAGAATTCAGCTGGCGACCTGCATCCCGGTCAATACTTCCTGGAGCTGCTGCTGCCAGGGGGGGAGCCGGAAACCAAAAGCGTGGGCAAATTTATCGTTGGAGAGCACTGAATTGGCCGGCCGTTTGGCCGGAGTTGGATAGGCAGAGGACGGAATCGCCTGTACCCGCGGGGGAACACGGACAACATCTGCGCTGAAGATAGCACGGGCAAAACCACACCACGAGGTCGAACCGCCCGCCGTCATATGATAGATCCCCATCGGAAGTTTCGCCCCGTGCGCAGCGTATTGTTCCACCAACCGTGCAGTGGCGGTGGCGATTGCAGCGGCCGACGTGGGAGCACCCACCTGGTCGTCCACCACCCTCAATTCTGACCGCTCAGCGCCCAAACGGAGCATGGTGCGCAGAAAATTCTTGCCGTGGGCAGAGTAGACCCAACTGGTCCGGAGCACCAAATAGCGGCTCGCCGTTTCTGCAATCGCGACCTCCCCTGCTGCCTTAGATGCTCCATAGACACTTACCGGGTTGATCGGATCGCTTTCAAGATAAGGCTCCGGCTTTTCTCCGTTGAAGACATAGTCAGTGGAGTAGTGGATCAGGAGCGCGCCCAGCCGGGCCGCCTCCTCAGCCAGCACCCGGGGAGCGGTAGCGTTCACGGCGTAGCAAAGTTCACGTTCTACTTCCGCCTGATCTACGGCGGTGTAGGCGCCGGCATTGACGATGACCGCTGGCTCGAGTCGACGAACCAAGTCCCGGATAGAATGTTCGTCGCTGAGATCGCATTCGGCTCTGCCGACGGCAACCACATCGCCAGGGGAATGGTACAGGCGGGAGAACTCGCTCCCGACCTGTCCGTTTTTGCCGGTAACCAGAATTCGCATGCGTCTTAGCTAGTGTAGAGGAACTTGACCAGCGAATCCGCAAAATCGTCCGCCAGGGAATAACGCTTTATGGGAGTGGGCTTCCGTGTAGCCGCCAGGCTTCAAGGAGAGGGTCTCTTTAGTAACTTATGCACGCCCGGGCGATGGACTAGACTTCCACCATGAGCGAAGTGCGCGAGTCGACCGATCTTCCGGGAATCTCCGGGCCCGGACCCAACATGGCGCAGGTCGATCCGCCACACCCATTCAAGAGCGCTTTAAAAACCCTGGTGATCGCCGCCATCGTGGTCAGCATTGCCATGGGGCTCTACGTTTACCTGGCACAGAAACCACCAGTTGCTTCAGGAGAGGTTTTAGCGTCAACCGTCTACCCGGTGCATGCGTCTATTAACAATGGCACGGGCGCCAATGATGGGATGGCGGGATCCAGCGAGTCAATTGATCAAGTGATTATCCTGACCAAGATAAAAATCAGGAATCAGACCGACATTCCGCTCTTCGTGCAGGATATCGGGTCAGCGATCAAGTTGCCCGACGGCACGGAGCAGACCAATGTGGCAGCCAGCGACAGTGATGTGGACCGGGTTTTTCAGGCCTACCCCTCTTTGAGCTATTTACGCGCGGATCCACTCCATCGCGACATCACGCTATCTCCAGGCCAGTCGGCCGAGGGGCTGGCCATCTTCAACTATCCCATTACCAAGGAGCAGTGGGATACGCTGCAGACGGCCAAAGTGGTGGTCCAGTTCATGCATCAGAAGAATCTGGAAATCCCCATCACTCGCTGAGCGGGCAAAGAAGCCACAGACCTTAGAGGAAAACCGTATCTTGGGGCAAAGCCCTCTCCGCACGAATGATGGATGGCACGCTGAAGCCGTGCCCTTCGTTGAGCTTTTCTGCAGCAGACTTACCAGGGAAATCAAGGGCACGCCGGTTCTTGGGCGGCGGCATGCCCTTGTTGAGCGACCTTAGAGGCTAGGGGGTCGAGGTTGTTGGCGCGTTCTTGGGCGTCGCCAGGTAGCCGATCACCTGATTCTTGTTGATGGTGTTAATAACCAGCTCATAGAGAAGCTTGTCTTTGCCGGTGTAGAACTGAACCGGCTCGTCCAGGCTTTTGTCCTTCTTCTCAATCTTCTTATCGTCGGATTCCACGACCAGGGTGTACCTGGAGTGTTTCGGGTCGGCTTTCTTCAACTGCAAGCTTACGCCTGAGATCGGAGTGGGCTTGGCCCCCTTGGTCAAGTTCAAATCGTAATAGTTACGATCGCCCTTATGCTTGAGGATATCGAGCTCTTTCGCGTTGGTCGCAACCAGCCCGCTGGTCAACCCCAGATCTCCAGTTACCCTTTGCAACTTGCTTTCGGCATTAGCTAATTCGGTCTTAGTCGCGGCAACGTCTGTCTTCACGCCGCCCACATCGGTCTTGACCGATGAAACGTCGCTCGAGACCGCACCGATCTGCTTCTGAGCCTCGGCCTGGGCTGCCTGCTGTTCCTTTTCCAAGCGGCTGGTTTCCGCCTGCTGCCGTTTGAGGAATTCACTGGCACGCGCTTCCAACTGGCGCTGGGTCAGGCCGACGCTTTGGCCCAAGGTTTCGGAGGTCACGCGCAACTTGGCGTTGGTCTCATTGAGGCTCTCAGCCAGCTTGTCATTCTGCTGTTGCGCGTTGACCAGGGCAGCCTGCGATTTTTCCAGCCGGGTCTCCAGCGTGTAGCTCCAGACGAGCCCGGCGACGGATGCCAAAGCGGCGAAGCCGAGAATGGCGATAAATACTCCCGATTGGGTTCGTTCGGCTGTTTCGTAAGTCTCGTCGCTCATGCGATCTTCCTCTTTTCGCCCGCGGGCTTACTCTTTACTCCGCAGTATTTTCTCATCCTACAATGGACGAGTGGAGACTGTAGATGTCATCGTCGGGGGAGGGGGTATTATTGGCCTCTCCGCCGCGCTCGAATTGGCGCGAAACGGATTCCGTGTCCGGGTCCTCGAGAAAGGCCGCGCCATGTCTGAGGCTTCGTGGGCCGCGGCAGGCATGTTGTCGGCCAACGATCCCGATCATCCCGCTGAGCTTGCCCAGCTAGCCACCCTGAGCATCCTTCTTTACCCGGAATATCTCAGCCTGGTTGAGCGGCTCTCCAGGCGCCCCGTACCCCTGCGCACCCATGCCACCGTTGTGACGAGCCGGTTAGGGAGCGAGTTTCACCCCGAGGAAACCACGGTTTGCCCTGCCCTGAGTGCGCAAGAGGCGGAAAGGCGCATACCGGGATTAGCCACCCACGGCCGGTCCTTCTGCTGGATGGAGGAGGCGAGCCTGAACCCGCGCGACCTGTGCGCGGCTCTCCCTCTGGCCGCCACCGCGGCTGGGGTGGATTTGCGGGAGGAGACGGAAGTGCTCGCCGTTAGCAGCCGGGACGGCGCCGTGGAAGTGAAAACGCAGAGCGGAACGGTGAGCGCGGGCGCCTTCCTGAACTGCTGCGGGGCATGGGCGGCCGGCGTGCGCCAGTCCGGCCTGGAGCACCCGCCGGCTGCGGCAGTAGAGCCCTGGAAAGGACAGATGCTTGCGGTCCGAGTACCCCCGCCGCTGGACCTGCAATACGTTCTGCGCTCGCCCGAGATCTACCTGGTGCCCAGGGGAGAAGGCCTGATCGCGATCGGGGCCACGGTGGAGCGGGCCGGGTTCGACCGGCGAGTGGAGCCACTGATCGTGGAACGGCTGCGCGCCGAGGCGGCGGAACTGTGGCCTCCTATGGCTTCCGCGCCGGTGGTGGAAAGCTGGAGCGGGCTTCGTCCGGGGACCAGCGACGGGCTACCTATCATTGGGAGCGCCGGACTGCCGCGTTGCTGGATAGCGACCGGGCACTTTCGTAACGGGATTCTGCTGGCTCCGGCAACCGGCTTGATCGTCCGGCAATTGCTTCAGGGCACTACGCCCGAGGTTTCGCTGGCTGCTTTTCTTCCCGGGCGCTTGATGGAAGCAACGCATTGATTCGGTCCTAATGGATTTCGGCCATCTCGGCAAACGCCTGGCGAAGCCGATCGATGGAGAAGCCAGGGCTCTTGCTGGCGTCGATGAGCACCTTCTCCCGCCGGGCGATGAGATCTGCAGCCGCGGGGACAAGTTTGACCACCTCGGCCGGAACTACGACCGCACCATGGCGATCAGCGTGGATCACATCGTTGGGCGAAACAATCATCCCGGCAACACTCACGACCGTTCCGACGTCTACGACATGAACATGGACGTGTGAAGGCATAATCGATCCCGCCAGCACGAAGAAGTCTTTGGCCCACACGTCAAGGTCGCGAACCGCGCCATCGGTGATGACGCCGGCGCATCCCAGACCCTTGTGGATGTTGCTGTTTACTTCACCCCAGAAGGCCCCCAGGCCGACGTCTGGACCGTCGAGATCCTGGATCACCGCAATGCTGGGCGTTGGCCCTTCGGCAATGTGTTCGTAATAGGCGATGGTTCTTTTGCCCCCGTCATGCGCCCCCCGGAGATCGGGCTCGCGGGATCGGATGGTCGCGGTGCGCGCGAAAGCCACCACCGGCCTGGTAGCCGCAAAGGGCGCGACCAGAGGCCGGCGATTAAAACCGAAGGCGCGCCGATCGGGAGCGACGACGTCCAGCGCATTACAAATGGTCGGCGTGTCAAAGGCACGCAGCGCTTCGAGGTCGGCAAGTTCAGGCAGTATGGACATGTTGATCCCTCCACAGCTCTTCTTGTACTGGACAGGACCGGTGCTAGCAAATAATTTTCGTGGTCTGTGGTCAGTTGGCTGTGCGCTGGTCTCTGCTGCTACTGGGGAACCTGAATGAGCTCGAGGAGAGCCCCATCGGGATCCCGAAAGTAACAAAATTTCACGCCGCCCAAAAGGGGATGGTCGGAGGGAAACGCAGACGGCCCGGAGAGAAAGTGAACACCCCTCTGATCGAAGTCACGATGGGTTTGCTCTATATCAGCCACGTGAAGCGCCACATGCGTGTTGCCGAAGCCGATGGATGACAGATCTGTGCGCTTTCCCATGGGAGAGTGGTATTGAATGAGCTCGACGGAGCTGGAGAGCCCGGGTATTTGCAGAAAAACGATGCGCGCTTTGGCCCCTGGAATTGCGACTCCCGCGCCAAACTGGGGCAAGTCCATCATCAGATCGAGCCCTATGGTACCTCCCAACACGGTTTCGTAAAAGGCGAGACTCCGCGCCATATCTTCGACAACGATGCCCACATGATGGAGGCCCTTCAGCATATAAATCCCTTTCCGCAGACAGCCGCGCAGACACAGAGTGTGGTGGATTAGCCTTCGGCCCGGAATCATATGAAACTTATTTTCTTGTGTCAATACAGAAAAGAATCCTGTTTGCACGCAAGAGGAGCGGTTGTGTAATATAACTTTTCGGTGCGAAATCTAAGATTCTTTCACGGAGGAAGCCATGGCAAAAATCCTGTTGGTCACGGGAGACGGAGCGGAGTCACTGGAAGTGATGTATCCCTATCAGAGGCTGACGGAGGAGGGGTACCAGGTCGACATCGCGTCCCCAACCCGGAAAACCTTACATACGGTAGTGCATGATTTCGAGCCTGGCTGGGAGACCAACACGGAGAAACTCGGTTACCAGATTCAGCCGCATATCACCTTCGCTGAGGTCAAGCCTGACGACTATGTTGCTTTAGTGATTCCCGGGGGACGAGCACCGGAATATATCCGCTACGATCAAGACCTGCAGAAGATTGTCAAAGCGTTCTTCTCCGCCAACAAACCGGTGGCAGCACTGTGCCATGCCGGCCAGGTTTTGGCTGCCTGCCAACTGGTGAAGGGCCGCACCATGACCTGCTACCACCTGATTCGCTCTGAGGTGATAGGGGCCGGAGCTAATTACGTCGATCAGGAGGTGGTGGTCGATGATCAGTTGGTGACTGCGCGCGCGTGGCCAGATCACCCGGCGTTCATGCGCGAGTTTATGAAGCTATTGCGGGCCGCCGATCGAAAGAGTACAGCGCCAAAAGCCATCGCGTAGAAAGAACGCGAAAGAGGGAGCGGGCACAAAGTTATCAGCGCGAGGACGGTAAGGAGACGAATGAGGAACCTACTTTCTGATCAGATTCCCTCCGAAGTACTAACGGCCGCAGAGCAGGAAATCATCAAGATCGGTAGTTACCTGTCTACCCGGTACTTTCATGCCGCCCTGGCGGGAAACATCAGCCTCAGGGTTTCGAATGACTGTGTTTTGTGCACACGCCATGGGGCCGACAAAGGCGATTTAAGCGCGGACGACCTCGTACTCTGCGGGATGGATGGAAAGAAGATCAGCGGCAAAGGTGAGCCGACCTCAGAACTCAACATGCATCGCATGGCTTACCGTGAACGCAAGGATATTGGGGCCGTCATCCATGCGCACCCCCCGCACGCAACCGCGTTTGCCGCCGCGTCGGCGTCGCTGGATGAGTTAATGCTGCCGGAAATGCTGGTTCTGCTTGGGCCAGTCGCGCTGGTGCCATACGCGACACCCGGAACAGAGCAACTGGCTGAGCACTTGAAGCTCTATCTGCAAAACCATGATGGTTTTCTGCTCGAGAACCACGGAGCGCTGACTGTCGGCAGCGACTTGCGCGAAGCTGCGTTGCGCATGGAACTGGTGGAACACAACGCCCAAATTACGATGCTTGTGCGACAGATCGGAAAACCTTTTGTCTTATCGCCCAGCGAGCTGGATTCCCTGATGGCGATCCGTCAAAAGATGTTCCAGAAGAACACCCTTTTCACTTAATCCAGCGGGTCGCGTTCAGCCAGGGCTCATCACCCCTGGGATCTGGGAAATTCGCGCATTTTTGCCCGAAGTTCCTTCTCAATCAGGCCGGCTAAGGCGGTGAATCTCTTCTCGTTTCGGGCAGCGAGTGTGATGTAGAGGCAGTCGACCAAGGTAAGTTGAGCTACTCTCGATGTCAAACTGGCGACATGCACTTTTCGTTCGTGCAACGAGGTTAGAAGACTCATCGATGCTACCCGGGCCAGCGGAGAGTTGGCATGGTTAGTGATGGCCACCGTGAAAGCTCCCTGCTTTCTCGCCAGCCGTAAAGTATCTACGGTAATCCGGGAAGTGCCTGAGTGAGAAATACCGATGGCCACGTCCTCTGCGGTCAAAGTTGACGCGGCGATGGTTTGCTCATAGGGATCAGTGTGCGCTTGACAGGGCACACCCAGAAGAGCGAGCCGGTGGCTGGCTGCGACGGCCATTGATCCCGAACTGCCGATGCCAAAGACGCTGACTTGCCTGGCTCGTTTGATCCGATCTGCCAGCTCCACAAGATTCGGGACTGAGAGCATCGCGCGAGTGTCGATGAGACTCTGAATGTAGGCGGCAAAGACCTTGCTGATGCGGCTCTCGTCATCATCGCTGGGATCGAAATCTTCGAACACAAGCGGCAGCGAAACCAGTTCTTGCGCCGAAGCCATCTTGAATTCGTGAAAGCCGGTAAAGCCAATCGCGTGGCAAAATCGAGTGACCGTAGCTGAACTAACTCGAGCTTTGCGGGCGAGTTGTTTCAAGTCGAGCGCGGGAAGCGCTTCGCGGCTGGCGGTGATGTAGTCCGCCAGCTTCTTTTGTACCGGGCTAAGTGAGTTGTAGTGCGAACGAATTCTAAGGGTACAAGTAGCGATGGGCGATGCCCCAACGCGGTTTGACAATCTATCTTTTAAGTTAGAAACCATTGTCTCCCGTTACCGTGAGCCATCCCAGCGTCACGCTATACTCCTGCGCTGCTGAGGGATTCCGATTTGTTTAGCGTGCCGCTCGCGGGCTCCTCTTCGATCTCGCCCTTCCATTCGATCACGATTCCACGGCGGATACTCTCCGATACGGCGCAGAACGAGTCGTGATGCTCCAGAGCTTTCTCGACACTGACACGCTTGCCTTGGGGAATCTTCAGGCGGTAACGAAGCGACACTTGCGTCAGTATCATCTTGCCGTCTACTTCCTCAATCTTTCCCTCCGCCTCCACCTGGAGGTTATCAGGAGCTGCGCTGATGCCTCGCGCTTCTAATGCACCTGCCACGGTTCCAGTCATGCAGCCGCCAATCGCGGCTACGATGTAGTCCAGCGTGGAGGGCAGCGGCTCGTCGGGCTGGAGCTTGAAAAACTCCGCAATGCCGCCGTGAACGCCCATTCTCACTGCGTCGGGAGAGCCTTCAAACCGGGCGCGTTTGATCTTGCTGTTTCCTGGTTCCTTTTCGACTTTTACCTTGGATGTTTGCAGTAATCGCGCCATTGGAGTCTCCTTGGCATACCACTCGACGAATTATAGCCCAAAAGCTGAGAGGCTGGGCATACCCGTCTCATCAGATACAAGATGCACCCTGAAAATGAGTTTCAGGGATTGGCACGGTGTGACGCCTACTCTAGGCTTCGCGATTCCCTGCTCCACTGTTTGCGTTTGACAAGGAGTGCAGGCGGCACTCCGGGTTTAGCCGGACGCCGAATCCTGGTGCATCAGAAAGCTGCATGCGTCCATTGTGGGGCACGGGTTCATCCAGCAACAGAGGTGAAAACATGGGAATCACTGTGTCCGCCCTCGGCGCCATCATGAGAAACTCCGCGAACGGGCTGTTATGGCGGGTAATGGAAAAGTGGTAACTATAAACGCTTGACCCGTGGGGAACAACCAGGACACCGCGAGCATCCGCCAGGGCGGAGATTTTGACAAGCTCTGTAATTCCGCCGCACCAGCCCACGTCGGGCTGAAGGATATCCGCACATTCCATCTCCAGAAGCATGCGAAAGCCCCACCGTGTTGCCTCATGTTCGCCTGTCGTTACCAGCATTCCAGGCGGTATCTTCTTGCGCAGCTCCGCATATCCCCAGTAATCGTCAGGAAGCAGCGCCTCCTCGATCCATTTCAGGTTGAATTCGGCCGCCGCATGGGCCAGCCGATTGGCATACTCGAGGTTGAGGCTCATCCAGCAGTCATACATCAACCAGAAATCATTGCCGGTGCGGGAACGCATGTCTGCCAGCAACCCGATATTTTTATTCAGGCCGTCCTCGCCTTCTGAAGGACTGTGATGCAGAGGCATCTTGCCTCCTATAAATCCCAGCTGCCTGGCGATGTCCGGTCTTGCCCCGGTGGCATAGAAGGTCAACTCCTCCCGGACCGCTCCACCGAGGAGGTGATAGACCGGCTCCTGGCGAAGCTTGCCGAGCAGATCCCACAATGCCAAGTCGACGCAACTGATGGCATTCAGCACCAGCCCCTTGCGGCCATAGAACAAAGTGGACAGATACATCTGGTCCCAGATGCGCTCAATGTCAGTTACGTTGGCGCCGATGAGAAAACGGGAGAGATGCCGCTCCACTATCCACGCGCCCGGTTCGCCGCCTGTGCTCACGGCAAAACCAACCGTGCCGTTATCTGCTTCGAGCTCTACCACGAGGGTTCCCAGGATATTCAACCCGAACGATTGCCGGCTGGCTCGATAAGCGGGATATTTGGCCATCGGTGTGGAAACGTGATCGTCGATCCAATGACCCGGAGCTTGATCGTGATAATCAGAGCCACCCCGGAGGAAAAAAGCGCGAACGTGCCGAATCTTCGCCTGCAACATGAAAGGGTAGTTTCTCCTCAACGCACTTACGGGCTATTTTAGATCGCTTCCGGCTGATTTTTGTATCGACGCCAAGTTATTGGCTGATATATAAGAGTTACCACGCTCAAAGACCGCGGACTGATGCCGCATAGAGCCGCTCTCATCGAACCTATTTCCAGAAGGAGAATCATGGGTTCTGCAGGTGCTTCTGAGTCATCGATCGCCTATCTAAAAACTGTCGACACTCCCACTCTTTCCAATGCTATTGAACTTCTGCAGTTACGACCACAAAGCGAAGGCTTCACTCCCCTGAGCGTGCGTTGCTTGTTTCCAGAATCTGGCCGCATGGTGGGGTATGCGGTTACCGCCCAGGTCGAAACCATGAGCGAGGGACTACCCGACTGGAACCTATTCATGCGGCTCTTTGAAGCTGTCGCCCAATCGCCAAAGCCAGCCGTCGTGGCTCTTCAAGAAGTGGGGCCGCATCGCGACTACGCTGCTCATTGTGGTGAGGTGATGGCAACCATCCTCACTCGAATCGGAGCCATCGGCCTGGTAACCGATTGCGCGGTCCGCGATATTGTAGAGGTGCGCGCCATGAAATTCCTCTATTTTGCCCGCGGACTGGTGGCCAGCCACGCCAATTTCCGTATCGTGCGGGTTGGGATCCCAATCCAGGTGGAAGGATTGGCGATCCGCCCAGGTGACCTGCTGCACGGAGATGAGAACGGATTGATCGCCGTACCCGGTGAGGGAGTTACAAGGTTGCCGGACGCTGTCCAGAAGGTCCGGTCACGCGAGGGCGACCTAATGCAATTTGTGCGCGGCCCGGATTTCAGCTTTGACGGACTTAAGAAACGCCTCCTTGAAGGAGGTTAGATCAAGCGGGCGTGACAGGATCCCAGAGTTGCGAATCGTGCCTCGATCGCGTCGCCCGCTTCCACCTTTACCAACTCGACCGCCGAGCCGGGAATAATAAGCTCTCCAGCGCGCAAAGGCTGGCCCCGCTCTGCGGCGTGCCGGGCGAGCCATTGTATCGATCGCAACGGGCTTCCCATGATTTCGGCACACCGGGCGAAGGCCTTTACTTCGCCGTTCACCAGGATCCAGACCTGTTCTGATTTCACATCCCAGTTCGGAGGCAGGGGTCGCATATCGCTCAACACAAGACCAGCGTGAATGCCGTTGGAAGCGATTAGCTCCTGCAACGACGGAGCGCCGAACCAGAATCGGTAATTGTGGAGCTCGATTCCAGCGCAAACTCCGTCCAGGGCAGCAATGATCTCATGGTCATCCACCGTTGGTTTGAGATCTGTACCCAACCGGAATACCAGCTCCGGCTCAACGGCACAATCTACGAAGGATAAAGCGGGCACTTGGGCGCCATCAGGGAAAATATCCGGCTCCAGTAACTTGCCGGATATCGGCTCCGTCAATCCGAATTGGCGCCGGATAGCTGCGCTGGTGCATCCCACCTTCCAGCCGACGATTTTCGCTCCCTCCTTCACCCGCCCGGCGAGAAACCCGTCCTGCACTTCGTATGCTTGAGCGGGCGTGAGGGTGGTAACATCCGCGGCGCCGTTTCTCAGCTCGTGCCTGCGGAACAAATGGCCCATCTCCTGCACAAACTCGCTGATTGCTGATGGCTGCGACATCGTGATATTCCTTGCGCCCTGGCCCAGTGACAAGTCTTAATGGCTTAAGTAAATTAGGAAATGACTCTATAAGGCCTTAGAATTCTACCGTATGTCAACGCAAAAGGAATTGGCCAAGCTAGCCGGTGTGTCGGCGGGAACGGTGTCGAACGTCATCAGTGGTTCGGCCCAGGTGAGTGAACGCGCACGACTGAAGGTTCAGGAAGCAATCCGGATTCTCAACTATCGCCCAAACCTGATCGCTCGAAGTCTGAAGACTAACCGCACCAGTACCCTGGGGATTGTCGTCCCGGACATTACTATCCCATTCTTCCCCAAGATCATTCGTGGCGCTGAGTCGGCAGCCAGGGAGCGGGGCTATTTTTTGATGGTCCTGGATTCAGAGAGCAATCATGAGCGCGAGATGGACATGATTAACCTGCTCCACGCGCAGCGTGTCGAGGGTATCTTGCTAATCTCAGCCGGCGGTCACAAATGGCCTCCGGAAACCGCGACTGGGATCTTAGCCGGGTCGCCGCTGGTATGCGTCGATAGGCTGCCTGATGGACTCGACGTGGACTCAGTGTGCGTGGACGATCGCAGCGCCGCAGAAATGGGAGTATCTCATCTTATCGCCATGGGGCACAGACGGATCGCCATTGTGACCGGCCCCCTTAGCTTGAAGAACGAGCGCGCGCGGCTGCGAGGATATCGGCAAGCGCTGACAAAGGCCGGGCTTCAACCTCAGGAATCACTGACCTGGATAGGTGGCTTCAGCCATGAGGACGTGGCGAAAGCCTGCCGGCAGGGACTTCTCACACCCGGCAGCAGGCCATCTGCCGTGTTTGCAACAAACGGAGTGACGGGCCTTGAGGCGGTGCGAAGTATCTATGAATTGGGGTTAAGTATTCCTAAAGATATTTCGTTCGTCACCATCGACGACTTTACCGTGGAGGACTTTTTCCAACCTTCCATTACTTCGGTCATCCAGCCCGCTTTTGATATGGGTTACCGTGCAGTTGAGGTTCTCTTGGACAGGATTGCAAAAGCGAAGGAGGACAGTGTGCGGCAGAAAATTCGCCTGCCAGCCACCCTCGTGGTCAGAGATTCGTCGAATGCGATTCACTGTGTCGCCCGCAAAAAGGGGTAAATCTGATGCATAAGTCAGTTCGCGCGTGTGTGTTCGACGCTTACGGTACTTTGCTCGATGTTCACTCAGCGGTGGCGCGGAATTCAGCTTCGGTCGGAGACCTAGCGGTGGCATTTTCGTCGCTATGGCGCCAACGGCAATTGGAATACACCTGGACACGATCCCTGATGAACCAATATGCAGATTTCTGGGAGATCACGAGAGAGGCATTGGAGTACGCGCTAGAGAGTTTTCACCTGGACGGCCAGGGTGACTTGAAAGAGTCCCTGATGAATTCCTATTTGGAGTTGACCGCGTACCCCGACGTTGCCAATACTCTGCAGAAAATCAAGTCTTTAGGCTTGATTACCGCGGTTCTCTCAAACGGCACCCCGCAGATGCTGCGAGGGGCCCTTCATGCGAACCGTCTCTCGACCTATTTCGACTTCTGCCTGTCGGTCGATGAGCTGAAACTCTACAAGCCACATCCACGCGTTTACGAGTTAGCCTGCGATCGATTAGGTTTTGGCCCTCAGCAGGTCTGCTTTATCTCTTCAAATGCGTGGGATTTGGCTGGCGCCGCGTCATTTGGCTTCAAGACAATATGGATCAATCGAGACAATCTCGCGGGCGAATATAAGTTCGCGGGCCTGCATAGTCAGCAGCGCTCGCTGAGTGAAATTCCAGCCTCGATTCTCTAGCCTCAATTTCTCACGGCCTGCTCCGTAACGAATGATGGGTGCCCCATATCTGCCAAAACCGGGCAGATATGGGGCACCCGTCATTCGTTACGGTTTCAGATCCCACTACCGGACCATCGCTTACCCGGGGGGCCTGTGACAAATTCAGGTTAGTGTCCTGAGTTAGAAGTTCGTTCGCAAAACATCGCATAAACCGCAGGTCCCTCCACTACGCTGCGCTCCGGTCGGGATGACAATTTTGTTTTGAAATCGATGATTTCTCCGGATAATTGCCGTCGTGCAACAAAATTGTCATCCCGAGAGGCTGTGACTTTTTTGATTTTCCGCGTTTTTGTCACGCCCAACCAGATTGTTGTTTAAAACTCCAACAAGGCGTCATCCTGAGCGAAGCGCCTCGCAGATCTATCGCTTAACAGAGGGTTTATGGCGCGCAGTCGAAGGACCCCGACGATGCTTGTCAGTCGCTGCTCTTCATAGCTTTCCGGCCACCAAAACCTAACGGAAATCAAAAAAGTCACAGCCTCCGACCTGAGCGCAGCGTAGTGGAGGGACCTGCGGTTTATGCGATGTTTTGCCAACGAACTTCTAACTCAGGACACTAGAACGTCAAGAGATTTTTCTTCGCTTCGATTTTGCTGAAATCCAGACCAGGGACCTGCTTAAGATCGTCGACGGATTTAAAATTGCCGTTTTGCTGGCGGTAAGTGACGATGCTTTGCGCTTCCCCGGCGGTAATCCCAAGGCGGCTCTGTAACTCGTCCGCGGATACTTGGTTCACATTGATCTTGATAGGAATAGGCGGGAATGCCGTCACCAGGTACTTTACGATAGTGGCAAATTGTGCATCGCTGATCTGCGCCCCGTGGTCGACCATGGATCCGACGACTTGTGTCCAGCCATCTTCGTTAAATCCCTTGCCCACTACGTTCTGTGGTGAATGACAGCCACTGCAGACCTGGAGGAAAGTGTCTTTACCAGGGGCGTCCGGCAGTACCGCCTGTTGTTGCTCCTTTTCCGCGGGGGGAGGCTGTTTCTCCTGGGCGCCCAGGGTGTAAGTCACCAGCACACCTGTTGCGGCAAGTGAGATATATTGCTTACCCCCTACCATATAGGTCATCGGCGATGCCGCGAGTACTGGCGGTACCGTCGGTGGAACATCGGCATCAACGTCGTTCAGCTCTTTTCCTGTTTTCGCGTCCAGCACAGTCAAACCGCTTGGACCGCCAATAAATACTCCCCCACCAGCCGTGGAAAGAACCCCGCTTCGCTCGCTGTCGCGGAAGTTCCATACCTGCTTGCCGGTGAATATATCCATCGCCCGGATATAATCCCCTGCGGCATAGCCGGTCAGGAGCTCTTTCATCGCCTGCCGGGCACTTGCATTGGGCATCCCTCCGCCGTCCCAGCGATTCGCCTTGGAGAGAGGATCTACACCCGCCGTGTATATGCCGCAGCTATCGCTTACCCGGTCATAGAACAAATTCGTCAAGGGGCTAAACGAAGGGTCCGGCCAATTGGGGCCTCCAAACCCGCCCGGACAGATGGCGGTCCCGCCCGGACTTGATTCTGACGCAGACGTAAGAATGGGGTGGCCGTTCTTGTCATAGCCGGAAGTCCAGGTCACCTTTGAAGACAACGGCTGGGCCAGCAATAACTCGCCGTCCGTCCTGTCAAGGACGTAAAAATATCCGTTGCGGTCCCCGTGGAGCAGAAGCTTTCGCTCTTGCCCCTTCCATTCCCGGTCCACCAGGATCATCGACTGGGTCGAGTCCCAGTCATGCGTGTCGTGCGGAGTGAATTGGAAGTACCACTTTAGCTTTCCCGTCTTGACCGACAGAGCAACTACGCTGCAGGTGTAGAGGTTATCCCCTTTGCGTTGCGCTCCGTTGCTGTCGGGGCAGGGATTGCCCGTGCCCCAATAAACCAGGCCGAGCTTCGGATCGTAAGAGCCGGTCATCCAGGTGGCGCCGCATCCGTGCTCAAGAGCGTTGCCGATCCAGGTGCTGGCCGCTTTTTCGCCCCGGGCCGGAATCGTATAAAAGCGCCACGCATGCTCGCCGGTGGCAACCTTATAAGCATCCAGAAAACCACGAACTCCTTCTTCTCCCCCGCCAACACCTACGATTACCAGGTCGTTTACAACCAGTGGAGCAGAGCTCGCCATTATGCTGTCTTTGATGGACCCGAGTGAGACCTCCCACAGCTTGGTCCCTCTAAATCTGTCAAATGCAAGCAAATGGGCGTTATCGGTGATCATGAAAACAGTATTTCCCGAAATCGCAGCCCCGCGATTGGATCCCCTGCCCGCTTCCCCTAAAATGCCCCGCGTGCGCGCCTCGTGGTACGACCATATTGGGCTGCCCGTTGTGGCGTCGATTGCGAAAATCTCATTCCATGCCGTCATGTACATAATCCCGTCCACAACCAGGGGGGTTGCTTGCAGCCGTTGTGAATTGGGAATAGGTAATTTCCAGGCCACGGAGAGTTTCTCCACGTTACTGGTGTTGATTTGATCGAGCTCGCTGTAGCGATTGCCGGATATGCTGCCGTGGTAGGTCAGCCAGTTGCTCTTGGGATCGATCGGCTTGTCTAGATATTTGTCTCCCACGCGTGCAAGCAGATGGAACTTTCCGTCAGCCGTCAGCAGCTGAGCGTCCGAGGCCGTCTGGGCCATGAGCGTGCCCTGGAGTGTTTGACCATTGGTTAAAGTCAAAGTCGCCGGCCGGGGCTGGAAGTTCGGAATGCTCGCACCGGGGGTCCCACCGACGCCGGTCGGGCCGGTTTCAGGTGCAATTTCGAGCCCACGACGGCCCCATACGTAGCTCTGCCCGGTGAACCCGCCCGTTGCCATGTTTGGATTGGTGCCAGCTAACACCCGGATATCCGCCAACACCTGGCGCAATTGGTCGTCGGAAAGCTGAAGGGTCTTGTGCGCCGGGCCATTGCGAAGTGCGGCGGTTACCTCGGAATTCGTGTGATAGCGAACGTAATTCAGGATCGAGGGCCCAGTCCCGCCTTTCATGTCGGCTCCATGACACGAAGCACATTGAGCGGGATACACGGTCACGCCGGTAGACTTGGCTTGCGTCGTGGGTGTGGGAACAGCAGTAGACGCGGGCCGCTGCGCAAAGGCCGGCAACACAAACAGACATGACACCAGTAACAGTCTTCTCATTCCGCTTCCGATTACTCCAAGAAGTCAAGTCAGGTTCCTGACTTGCTTTCTGCTGCTGTCACGATAATGTCAGCCGCGGCCATACGATTGGGATCAACCAAGGATGCTTCCCGCAGATCTCCATGAGTGTTGTGTCTCGCTCAAACATTCAGCTCCACCAAGTCCAATGCGCCGCGCGGCCTCGCTGGGACCAGCGGATAGACAAGCCACAGTACACTACGGCCGATTGGACTTGCAAACCGTATTCTCGTTTCCATCGACATAAGAAACTTATTTTCATATGAGCTCGATCTTGGGATAACCGTCACGCGCGGTGCTCCGGCGCCGATTCGAACCGGTCGAGGGGTCCGTGATGATCGGACAGTCTCTTCATATATGCGTGACGGATGCCGTCACTCCTCAAACCGTCTCCTTCACGCTGCCCGGACTTATTTAACCTCGACTTGTTGAACCTCGGTGTCCACAGATGCGGGGGACGCTCCCCACCAAGTGCGAAACGGCAGCAAAGCTGCCTCCCTCAATGTCGTGACCTGCGGCTCGTCAATCACCCCCGTCGGGGGATACTCCCCGCGGCGAGGATGATGATAAGTTCCAAAGACAACATCCCAGATGGGAAAGAATGCCGCGAAGTTACGGTCATAATGCTGCAGCAACTTGCTGTGGTGGATGCGATGTACTTGAGGCCCTTCGATCAGCCAGCTCAGCCAGCCCAGATTGAGTTTGAGATTGGCATGGATAAAGTACGTCCAGGCCGAAAAAGCAAAGCCAATCGCGCCCCCGACCCGCGGTGAGAGATTAAACAAGATGGCCATCGGGATCGTGATCATTGGAATGCGTCCCACATCCTCGAGCCAATGATGGCGCAAATTCGTGGAAACGTTGATTCCCGGATCCAGGTGATGGAGCTTATGGATAGCCCAAAGCCAGGGATATTTATGCTCCGAGCGGTGATACCAGTAGTAGAAGAAGTCAAAGACCAGAAGGGACAGCAACGTGGCCGCGAGATCTCGGGCGATGCCACCGGGTTTCCCGATCCTGAGGTTGATCAGACCTCCATGAAGTACCGCTCTCAACTTTTCGCCGATGAGACCGCCAGCGACGGCGGCGATCGTGCCCACCGCCATATACAAAAGTGATACTGAGAGATTGAATCTCCATTCTTTGGCGGCCTTGTGCTCCACGGCCGGGAACAGGCGCTCCAACACGGCAAACACTACACACCAGACTGCCAAGAGCGGCAGGCTTTTTGTGAAACCGGATACCACTTGCATCAACAGAGTCATAAAGGTTTCCTAGCGTTGATGACTTCCTATGCAACGTTCAATATTAGGGTGCCTCGCCCTTTGGCGGATCGTTTACGGGGGGACGGAACGGAGCTCTCGGACCGTGTACCGGGCGTGAAACGCCGCGCGCAGAGACGTCGTCGTTCTAGTGAGACGTCTCAGCCTAAGATTTTATGTCATTTGAGAGGGTTGCTTACAGGTTTTTTTAGGAGAAACAACCTTCGGAGACAGATTCCAGTTTGTTTGAGTGGAAGCCAGGGCCAGTTGGGGTTTTGGATAGCTAAGTCTCGCGGGAATTCGGTTGTCAGCTGCCACAACCGCGGCATAGCTATTAATTGCTATGCTTCGCAGCCGGGACGATCCCCTCGCCTTCGCGGATGACGAGTATCTGGTTTGCCTTCACGTTCGTGTATCGCTCGATTTTCTGCGTGGTGGGCCACTTGATTTCTATAAGATCTACGGTTTCAGCCTTTCCAATGCCGAAATGCAGGCGCAGATCGCCCTGCGACATCACACTTGAGCCGCTATGAACTTCATCTATTTGCGCATGAGTGCCGACGAGCACCCGTACGCGCGCGCCGATCGCTGTGCGATTGCACCTGGTTCCCAGGAGCTTGACCTTAATCCAGTTTTGTTTGTTTCCCCCAACGTTGTGCAGCAGCGAAGGTAAATCGTTCATATTCAGGACTAAGGCATCCATGCCGCCGTCGTTATCATAGTCCCCAAAAGCCGCGCCCCGGCTGGAGAAGCGTTCGCTGATGCCGGGACCCATCTCTGCCGAAACGTCTTTGAAGCGCCCATCGCCCAGGTTTTTATATACCAACCGCGGGTTCTTGAAACTCTCCCCGGCGTTATAGTGATCGATATCGGGGTAGACGTGTCCGTTAACCTGCAGTATGTCAGGCCAGCCATCGTTGTCGTAATCGATGAAGCCGCAACCCCACGCCACATATTGGTTGTTGACTCCAACTCCTGACGCAAACGTCACATCCGCGAAGGTCCTGTCGCCGTTGTTGTGGTAAAGGTTGCAGGTGTCGTCGGCAAAATTGGTCTTGAAAATATCCAAAAAGCCATCGCAATCGTAATCGCCCACGGCCACGCCCATACCGGCCTGTTCGTGACCATCTTCGCTAAATGCGCAGCCAGCCATCACCGCGATATCCGTGAAGGTTCCATCATGGTTGTTATGGAATAGGATGCTGGGCTGTGAATCTACCGCCACGTAAATGTCGGGCCAGCCATCATTATCAAAATCGTAGGAAACGGCGGTAATGGAATAACGTGGACCAGTTTTGAGGATGCCTGCTGCTTCCGAAACGTCAGTAAAGGTCCCATCTCCGTTGTTGTGAAAAAGAAGGTTTGTGCCTCCCGGGAGACCGCGCGGACCACACAATACGGGGATCCCTTTCCACTGGCAAACCGCTGGCCCTTTGGGTGAAGGAACTTCGCTCGGGTCGAGCTTGATGTAATTGCAAACGAAGAGATCGAGGTGACCGTCCCGGTCATAGTCGAGGAAGGTGCACCCAGCGCCCCAACGCACCTGTTCCTGGTAAAGGCCGGCTTTGTGGGTCACGTCAGTGAACGTTCCATCGCCGTTGTTGTGAAAGAGGATGTTATGTCCCCAGAAGCAGCCGAACAGGTCATCCCAGCCATCGTTGTCATAATCGCCGACGCACACGCCAGTCTGCCAGCCCGTCCGCGCCAGTCCCGATCTCTCCGTCACGTTCGTGAAAGTGCCGTCGCGATTGTTCTTGAACAGCTGCGACGTCGGCGCCTTTCCTTCTGCCCACTTCTCTCCTAGCCGGGTACCGTTTGTCAGATAGATATCGAGCCAACCATCTTGGTCATAGTCAAAGAATGCCAGGCCGCTGCCCTTGGCCTCGATAATGTAGCTTTTGTGTTCGACGCCTCCCCAGACATTTGGCGTATTCAGCCCGGCTTCATGAGCTACATCTACGAACTGAACGGAAGAAGTTGGATTCGCTGCGGGCTTGGTTTCCAGCACCAGACGGCTATTCCAGCCCCAGAGCGGAGTGGCGAGCGCGTCCATCAGCGCCCCGCCAAGCATTAGCATCGACGAGCCAACAAACTGCCGCCGGGGAAGTCTCATCGGGAGACCTTCCTGTTGCGAATGGGTTCACGCCGCTCGCAATGGCATACTTTCGAGCTCGTCAATGCGCACTCACGATTCTTGGGAATGTTTTGGACACGATCCCTGTCCCCTCTTTAACGGCAATGATGCGGTTGACCGGTACATTTGTCAGACGGTCAATGTGTCCGCTCGGCCAGGTAATTTCAAGAGAATCGATCCTCGCTCTCTTGCTCAGGCCAAAGTGGATTCGCGGATCACTCGCGGACATGTAACCCATCCCACCCTTCGCCTGCTCTACCTGGACGACGCCCTGGGAAGTGAGCTTTAGAGAAGCACCGATACCGTCGCGGTTGGAGCGGGTTCCAATCAACAAGACGGTCAGCCAGTTATTGGCGTTCCCTCCATCGTTGCGCAGAAGTGACGGATAATCACCGCGATTGTTGGTTGCGATATCGATGTCGCCGTCATTGTCGTAATCGGCGGTGGCCAGGCCGCGTCCGGCGATGGGCCGCATGAAGTCAGCGCCGAGGCGTTCCGAAACCTTATCGAAAATTCCTCGCCCGAGGTTGCGAAACATCAGCAGCGGCTCCTTATACGTTACCTCGCCGTGGTAAAGGTGGATGTTATCGAGCATGGCGCCGTTTAATTGCAGGATATCGGTCCAACCGTCGTTGTCGTAGTCCACGAACTTCATGGACACGCCGCTCAGCAGCATCGCCTTGTCGCCCAGGCCGGAACGAAAGGTATCGTCGGTAAACGTGCCATCGTGATTGTTGTGGTAGAGACGATTGAGCTCAAAATCAAGATGGGTGATGTAAACGTCCTGCCAGCCGTCGCCATCCACGTCGGCGGCGTCGATGCCCATGCCGGCTTCATAACGTCCGTCGTCGCTTGCGGCGATGCCCGAAACGAGCGAGTCATCTTCAAATGTGCCGTCGTGCTTGTTGATGAAGAGAAAGTTCGGCCAGGAGTCGTTGGCAATAGCAATGTCGGGCCAGCCGTCGTTGTTGAAGTCCGCCAGCACTACGCCCATGCCCTTGGCTTCGGGCTTACCGACACCAGAGGCATCGCTCACATCGGTGAAGGTCCCATTGTGATTATTGTGATAGAGCTTGATGTGCTGGCCCTTGTAGTTGCCGGGATGGCAGTAGGAACGGTATCCGGGCCGGTGCTCGCCGCACCAGGTGTTGGTTTTTGGGGTCCACTCTATGTAGTTCGCAACGACCAGATCAAGCCAGCCGTCTTTGTCATAGTCAAACCATCCTGCGCTGGTTGACCAGCCGCCCTTGTCGGCAATGCCGGCCTTCGCCGTTACGTCAGTGAATGTTCCGTTACCGTTATTGTGATACAGGATCGCGCGGCCATAGCCGGTAACATAAAGATCGGGATATCCGTCATTGTCGAAGTCGCCGACGGCCGCTCCCTGGGCGTAGAGTCCTGCGCTTCCTACGCCGGCTTTCTCGGTCACGTCTGTAAATGTCCCGTCGCCGTTATTATGGTAAAGCGCGCAGCGCAGGGGGTGGGCCGGCTTGTAGATATCCGTCGCGGCGGATTGAACGAAGAACAGATCCATCAGCCCATCCTGATCGTAGTCAATCCAGGCGACACCCGTGCCCATCGTTTCGAGATAGTACTTCTCCTCCGTCTGGGTCGAGTCCTGTCGGAAAGTGATACCGGCGGACTCCCGCACATCCTTGAAAGTAACCGGAATTCCAGTAGATGAGGACGCGGCAGGAGCGGTTGCAGCGGGCGCTACACGAGCGATTGATATTCCTATCCCTACGATCGCGAAAAGAAGCAGCCCTATATGGATGACCGGCGAGCTGCGTGCGAAAAGGGACCCTTTTTTCAACCTGCCTCCGGAGGTGGCGCTATTTCGGACTCGATGTACGTGAATCCGAAGACGAGAATGCGGCTTCCACGGGGTCGGTTTGTTCCTGTTGCTCGCGTGCTTTGGCTGCTTGAAACTTCAGATACGCTTCACGGGACAGGTCGGCGAGCCCGAGATGATGATAAACCCCTCCCAGACAGTAATAAGCGGCGGCCAGGTTGGAATTGAGTTGCACCGCCGTTTCCAGTTGCTTCCTCGCTTCGGCATACTTCTGCAGTTCTGATTCCAAAAGACCAAGGTTGAAGTAAGCCAGAGGGTTGGAATGATCGAGCGTTTCGGCACTCTGCATTTCCCGTAGCGCGCCGTCCTTGTCCCCCATCTGCTTCAACAGAATCCCATAGTGAAGAAGGTAATAGGGATTCTGAGGACTCATTTTCAGCGCGGTCTCAAAGTGTTCTTTGGCTTTGTCGAGGTGGTTTTCCAGGGCGTCGACGACTCCAAGCATGAACTCCGCTTTGTGAAAATTGGGATCCAGTTCGAGAGCAACTTTGAAGTGTCGTGCCCCTCGATCGTAGTACTGGGTGTCATTATCTTCGTTGCCCAGCATGAAGAAGCTCATTCCCAAAGAATAGGCTGGCTCAACCCATCCAGGTTGCAACTGTGCCGCCTGAAGGAAGGATTGAATAGCACGAATTTGATCGTGAGATCTCTGGTAGATTTGCCCTTGTGTCATGAGGTAAATGGCCTGCTTCGGCTGCATTTTGATGGCTTGATCGATGGCGGCAAGAGCCTCTGTCTTCTTGCCCTCCAGGCTCAACACCTGGGCTGACAAGTCGAGATATTCAGGTTGGTCCTTGAGTTTAGGATCCTGCAGTTTGGAAAAGGCGTCGATCGCGCACTCTTTGTCAGCTCGTTCGAGGCAGTTCTTCAAGGGGTCAAGCCTGGGGTCAAGGTGTACCGCAACGCCTGGAAGCCCCGCCCCGCCCACTCCCCTCGATGAAGTGGAGAAAGGAGAACTGGCCATTCCCGATGCCGGCGCAGCAACCTGCTCTCCTTGTGCGAGCTGGGAGTGGTTAGGATCGGAAGCATCCTGACCTTGGAGATTTCCTTTTGCGCTCAAACTTTCCGCAAGCGCTGATTCTTTTTTGGCTTCCTCTTGTCGACCCAGGCGATAGAGCAGATTTGAGAGCTGGGCAGGAAAGGCCGCCTCGTTAGGGAAATGCTGCTTGGCTACCTGGAGCGTGTGCAGCGCTTCCTCAAGCTTGTGCAGCTGGATCTGGGTGGCCGCCAGTTGAGTGTAGGTAAGCGCAGAATTGGGGTCCCGCTCTGCAGCCTTCTCCAGGAACGGAAGCGCATCAGCGTCTTTCCCCTGCCTCCGAAGGGTCACTCCCAGGTAGAGATAAGCTTCGCCAAAAGCAGGGTCGAGTTCAATTTCTCTGCGAAAATCCTTTTCGGCGGAAAGGTAATCGCCACGGTCAAAGGCCAGGCGCCCGAGGGCATAGTGAACCACGGGGAGATCCGGATCGAGATCGAGTGACTGTTTGTATTCTGACTCGGCATTTGCGGCATCGTGGCGGGAGGCGTAGGCATTGCCCAGCAGAACATGCAACCAGGGAGAATTCGGATAGCGCTCGGAAAAAATTTTGAAGTGCTGTAAGCCCGCCTCCTGGTCCCCCAAAACGTGGTCTTCCTCGATGAGGGAATAGAGAAGGTAGGGGTCGGGATACCCTAAATCGAATGCCTTGGAAAATGCTTGCTGGGCCGCGCGGTCATTCCGCGTGGCCCGAAAGGCCAACCCGCGGTAATACTCGATGCGGGCAGAGGAGGGCATTCCCGCCAGTTCCTGTATCGCGTCCTGGGGCTTGCCCGCCGCGAGCAACACGGCGGCCCAATCGGCGGTCAGGATGGGATCACGAGGAATGGCCTGCAGGCCATGACGAACCCATCGTAGCGCCCCTTCCGGGTCCTGATTCGCGAGCAACAAAAGAGTAAGGGCGTGATATGCCTCTGTACTCCGCGGACACAAGCGCAGAGCTGTTTCGTAGTCACCCTTTCGCTGCTCGAGAGTGAGATGTGTATCTCCCGCTTGCCCGATCAGTTTCGCGGCATCGAGGCTCTTAGAGCAGGACGTCTGGCCCAATAAATTGAGGGGCGCCGTCAACAACGGCGCCCCTACAAAGCATACGATCATCCAGATAGGGAAAGAATGCTTGGAACATGGCGTGCGCCAGGTATGGAAAAAACTCACTCTCTTCCCTTCCGCCGCGTTATATCCCGCGCGGATTTGGCTTGGGAACCGGTCCCAATCCCAAGCCACCATTCTAGCTAAGCACGATTAGAAATCAAATCGCAATGCCAATTCGAGAATCCGGGGATCAAGGGCGCTCGTGACCTGCCCGTAGTTTCCAGACCCGACCCCAGTCGATACACTGGAGAAGTTAGTGTGGTTGAATATGTTGAAGAATTCACTCCGGAACTGGAATCCCGAATGCTCCCCGAGCTTGAAGGTTTTATAGAGCGCCATATCAAAGTTAATGACGCCAGGGCCGGGGATACTACCCGTTTCGGCGTTTCCATAGAAGCCGGGGGGAGGCGCCGCAAAAGCATTCGTGTTGAACCACTCATCCTTGGTCTTAGGACCGCGAATGGGTTGCCCGGGCACCCGGTCCGGCAGGGTCGCCAACCCCGGCGTCGCAGTGCTCAAAGCGGGATCTATAGGAAAACCGCTTTGAATCGAGGTAATGTCCGAGTATTGCCAATTTCCGAGCACCCAATGTTCCAATCCCTTCCCGTTTGAAAAATACGGAATTGCCCAAAGGGCGCTGAGTGCAAATATTTGCGGCGGTGTAGCGTTGCTGGGCCCCCAACTCGCTCGACGATTGTAGACGTCCTGGATAGCGGAACCATTGCTTCCAGGACCCGTATTACCCCGAATCTCGCTCAAGCCTTTTTGCCACGTATAGGCTACTGACAGAAAGAGGTTGTGACCGACAGGATGCCGTGCATTCACCTCTAGCGCATTCCATGATGCTGTATACAGGCTGCTATACATGGTCATCGCTCCCCAACCGGAATAGGGCGCGCCAAAGGCATAGGGCGAAACCGTTCCCGTGTTGATGATCGGATTGAAATCGTATCCGCCCTCAGGCAACGGCGTGTTTACGTTGGGTCCACCTATCCCATGGATTACCGAGTTTCCCGCCCCTGTGATCGCAAGTATCCAGTCGCCCTTAAGTTGTTGTTCCAGGTTGAGGCTGTAGGTTCTTATCTGAGGCTGTGTAATGTTCGTGGCATCCGTGCCGCTCAGGGTGTCAATCGTGGTGGGCGCCACCGCGGCTCCGATCGGATCGGGAAACGGGGGAGTAACCAGGTTAATCGACGTCGTGAGAGGGTAGTTGTTTTGACACTGGTATTGGCAGACAAATGGGAAGAAATTCGAGTGCGTTATTCCGAAACCGCCACGCAGGCTGGTTTTTCCATCGCCGAAGACGTTATAGGCAAAGCCCACGACTGGATTAAAGAAGTTCTGGTGCCTGCTGGTGAAGTTTTGCGGTGTTCCCTTGGTGATGCCTGCGATCACTATGCCATTCCCCGGGTTGTAATTAGGGGTCGCGGTGATGGTGCCGCTTGGATTAACAATCGGAGCATCAGCCGGGATATACGCGGCAGGATCGAAATTGGAAAGATTCCCGACGAAATTCGGCATCGGAGCAAACAGATATCGCACACCAGCCGTCACGGTGAGGCGGGGGGTCACCTTCCACTGGTCCTGTATATAAGGCGAGAAAATCCTGTAAAACTCGGGGACTCGGATTTGATTACTCTGCTGGTTGAACGTGGCGCCGTCACCGATGAGAAAGTCGGCCATCGGATTGTTCGTAAATTGGCCGCTAAACAACCACTCACCCGCAGTCGCGGCAAAATCATTCTGGCGCTTGGTGCCCCAAACTTCCGTCACACCGGCTTGGATGTAGTGTTTCCCCCGCAACCAACTCCAGTCGTCAGCAATACTATCTTCCAGATCGGAGGCGTGCTGAATGGGCAATTGGTATGAAACGCCCAACGTCGTCCAGCCCGAACTGAAATTAATCTGCGGGAGCCGCTCCGACAGCAGACCCGCATAGGGAAGTACGGGTTGGAACCCCGGCACCTGGCTACTATTAACCAGGCCGCTCAAGTTCAAACTTACTACGTAGTTGTTCATGCTGACGCTGGTGGTGTTGACCATCTGCGGTGAAATGATCTGAGTAAGCCGGACTTGCGCCAACTGGTTGGCCGTAGTAATCGGCTCCTGGGTGGTGCTAAAGGGTGAACTGATAAAGGTGTCGGTGGCGTTGTGATTGGTTTGGCGATCGTCCAGATACTCGGCCATTAACCGGAGCTTCGAGCTTATCTCGTGGTCCACTTTGATTTGGTCATCGCGAGTATTATTGATCGTCGGAGTCAGGTTGACGTAATTTTGGAACCCGTTTGCCGTGTAATTGGGCAGAGGAGCAAGAGCGCTCAACAGCGCAAGCGAGTTCGAGTTGAGTCTGGCCGCAGGTATTTGATAAACGCCTGGAGAGCTCTGGGGAAAAGGTTGGCCGGTTTCGGGGTCAATCAGCGCGCCGGTAAACCCATGGACACCGTCTGCAAACGTTCCGTTCCGCTCAGCAGCCGTTGGATCGGTTCCGAGAACTACGTTCGCGACGTGCTGAATGGTCCATTGCTGGCTCCAGAAGAAGAAAGTCTTTTTCTTGTCCTTGTTGTAGTGCCCCGGAATGAAGATTGGGCCGCCGATGGTATACCCAAAAATGTTCTGCTCGAGGGCGGGAACAGTGGGGCTAAAGTAATTCCGGGCGTTCAGGTCGGTATTGCGGAGATACTCGAAGGCGCTACCGTGAAAGCTTGAAGTTCCCGATTTCGTTTGCAGCAGCATTACATTCGGGCCGTTCAAGGTATATTCGGCGCCGTAATTGTTCTGCAGCAAACGGACCTCTTCAATCGTGTCCGGATTGGGGGTAATCGTTGTCTGGGTCATGTTCCCGGTGTTCTCGTTCCAGACCCCGTCCAGATAGTACATAGTCCCTGACGATCCCATACCGTTGACGGAAATATTGTTGCTGGTGAGGAAGCCGCCTGGGAGGAGCGCCGTGTCGGGAGTTAAGTTGGTAACCCCCGGCATCAAGAATGCCAAGCCTTGGTAGTTGCGCCCATTCAAAGGCAGGGTGCCGACTTGCTGGGATGTCACCTGACTCGATACTTCGGGGGTGCTGGTCTCCACTTGCTGCCCGGGGGCTTGGACATTGACCGTGGTAGTCACAGCGCCGGCAGTTAGAGCGGCGTTGATGGAAACTACTTGCGCGGGATTCAGCACCACGCCCGCTTCCTTGAAGCTCTCGAAACCCTCTTTGCTAATGGAGATATCGTAGGGAGCCGGCTGCAATCCTGGGATCGCGAAACCTCCATTTCCATTGCTGACGGTATGTGTTTCCTGTTTGGTACGCTGATTGACGACAACAACCGCCGCCCCGGGCACCACGGCGCCCGTCGCATCGGTGACGGCGCCATTAATCGTCCCGCTGGTTGAGAGCTGCGCCCAGCTGCGAACACTGAGGGTCGCCAAGCCCACGACAGCGCACAAGAACAACGGATATAGGCTAGCGATACGCAGGGGTGCGACTTGCCGGGTAGCGGACCGTGGTGCCATCAAAGTATGTGCCCTTCGCGTCGGCCAAAGTGTTTGCATGTCCATCCCTCTGTTTACTGTCTATTTTCATCAGTTGCGTTCGGACGAGTGATCGCTTCGTGTGGTTCCGAGACGATGAGACGTCTCAAAAAATCCACGGGAGAGACTATAGGGATCCGATTTATCGACTGTCAAGCGGATTTTTCGTCTCGCCCGAGCGCGACGATGCCCTCTCATTCGCCATGCTGGACCACACCCGCGGGAGGTCGCCAGATCATTGACGTTGATGCTGTCCAGTCCGATTCCGTTCAAGTTTGCAAATCGAATACGTACCATCGGCTGCTGCTGGTCGTGGTTCGACTTATCTGCGTCTTTTCCTGCATGGCTGTAATGTTTACGTCGCTCGCGGCTGTCGATGCTTCTTGCATGGCGGCGCACGGTGCAAATAATATTTCGCTTTGTCGTTGACCCTGAGAAACTTATTTTCACTGCCATGCAACCGTAGGCGAGTTAAGCCCATCTCGTTGGGAGACTATCTGGTGACTGTCGCCGACGAACATACTGTGAGCCTCACTACTCTGGGAGCAAGTATTTCTCCAGGCAAGGGGGTCTTGCCTAGCCAGGCGGCGACCCCAAATGCAAACCGATTGCAACCAACAGTAACGATTCTGCCGAATATTGAACCTCGAATCGGCTTTGCCAGTGATCGCTTCGGCTCGGCACGGCCGGTGACGGATCACCCGCTGCCGGTTGGTCTTCCTGTTTCCCATGGTGGAAGCAGTGCCCTCCCCAGCTCCTGCTTTCGCTGGGGTTCGGCCCAATCCGCCTAGCCTAAGGGTGCCTGAGGGCTTAAAATGGCTCCCAACGCGCGTTGGGCAGAGTGCTGCGCTATAAAAGAAACAGTGCTGGCGGCCCAGAGCCTAACCGGCAAGGGTGAGAGATCAGAGGAGCGTTCAGTATGTCTACGGCGGTGGTGGGCAAAGGACTTGCAGGCGTAGTTGCGGCCAACTCGGGCATCTGCTGGATCGATGGCGAGGCTGGTGTGCTGGCATACCGCGGGATAGACATCCATGAGCTAGCCGAAAAATCGACCTTCGAAGAGACCACTTTCCTCTTATGGTTTGGACAGCTGCCGCGCGCGGCGGAGCTTAAAGACTTCAACAAACGGCTGGCGGAGGCTCGCACGCTCGACCCCAAGATCATCGATCTGTTGCGCTCCTTCCCCGAGAGCGCCACGCCTATGGAAGTGCTGCGGACGGCGGTTTCGGCATTGAGCTTTTACGATCCGGACGAGGCCGACAATGAGCACGACGCGAATGTAAGCAAGAGCTTTCGCCTAACCTCGCAGATTGCCATGCTGGTAGCCGCCTACGACCGTCTTCGCAAAGGCAAGCCTGTGATTGAGGCGGACCCGTCTCTCAGTCACGCGGCCAACTTCTTATGGATGCTGAATGGCGAAAAGCCTTCCGCAACGGCGACGAAAACCTTTGACCTCGCCCTCATTCTCCATGCCGACCACGAACTGAACGCCTCCACCTTTGCCGCCCGCGTAATCGCCGCCACCCTCTCCGACATACACTCCGCCATCACCGGTGCTATCGGCGCGCTGAAAGGCCCATTGCATGGCGGGGCCAACGAGGCGGTGATGCGTATGCTCTTCTCAATCGACAAGGAGGGTGCAGACCCGGTCGAGTATGTGGCTAAGCTGCTGGCGCAGAAGAAGAAGATCTCCGGCTTCGGGCATCGGGTTTACCACACCGAAGATCCACGAGCGACCCACTTGCGCAAGATGTCAGAAGAGCTGGGCGAGTCGTCGGGGAACGCAAAGTGGTTCAAGATGTCGCGCGCGATCGAGAAGTACGTGCTGGCGGAAAAGAAGCTGAACGCGAATGTTGACTTCTACTCCGCCTCGACATACACCATGCTGGGTATCGACCTGGATCTCTTTACCCCGATCTTTGCGGTGAGCAGGATTTCCGGTTGGGCCGCCCACGTCATCGAGCAACTGGATGACAACCGCCTGATCCGGCCTCGTGCCGAGTATATTGGTCCCGAGTACCCTGTTCGCTACAGTCCTATCGAAAAGCGCTAGGGTCCGCTTTTAAGGCTTGCGGCTGGCTGGGGGGATGACCCCGTTCATGCGCAAATACACGACCATCTGTCCGTAGTGGTCGTTGGTGTGAGCCAAGGCCATTGAGGCTAAACCGGCGCGGGTAGTCTTGTGTTCGCCGAACTCCGTGAAGGCATTTTCCACGGTGATGGTTTCGATCGCCTGGTTAGCGAAGGCGTAGGAATCTTTTAACGCCTTTACGACGTCGTCTTTCTTGGTCAATTTGTTGATGGCGTCGGAATCGACTCCCTTGATACCGAAATTGCCAAAGAAGTAGTACTGCGATGCCGCAATGTGGGTCACTTGCTGGGCAAAGGTTCGCACGCCCTCAAAAGTGCCGTGGGTCGGGGCGAAATTATACTTATCCGCCGGCATGGCTTCGGCGGCAGAGACCACTTCCTCTTCCTGACCCTTAAAAAGCTTGGCATAGACCTGGGCCGGCGATGCCTGGGGGGCGGCGAGACGAACGGGTATGCTTGGGGCGGACGGGACGGATTGCGCCGGCGATAGAGCTGGTGAGATGAGCAGGGTGGTTACCGTACATAAAGCGAAAGCAGCGAGCTTGTTTCTCACGATCAATCTCCCTTAAGTGCGTTTAGCAGAAGAAGCCTAACAGGTTTTCTGAATTACGCGGTGGGGGGCCTTTGGCTGAAAGCCGGTGACGGCCTTCGGCCGGTCTTTTTCGGCCCAGGTACGCTCCCACGGCAAGCCGGGGCAGGTTGGCGAACCTGGGGCACCCGTCCCTGTTCCTATACCGGATTTTGGGGCCCGAGAAGCGAGGGGTCAGAATTCGTGGAATCCCGCGTCTCGCGAAAAACGAGCGAGACGTGGGGCACCCGTGGTTCGTGGTCGGGACAGAGTTTGGCCGGGACAGAGTTTGGTCGGGATAGCGTTTGGAAGACCTAGCGCTTGGAGCGAGGCTTCACTCAATGCCTTTCCCGTAGAATTAGGGGGAGGACCTTCTGTGCGGCGAATCTACCTGGATGCGAATGCCACCACCCCTCTGCTGCCTGAGGTGCTGGAGGCTATGCGCCCGTTCCTGTTGGAACGGTTCGGGAACGCTTCGTCGATCCACCAGGAAGGCCAGCACGCACGTTGGGCAGTAGAGCAGGCGCGGGCCAGCATGGCCCAGTTCCTCGGGTGCCACCCGTCAGAGATTGTCTTTACCAGCGGCGGGACGGAGAGCGATAACCTGGCGATTTTCGGTTCTGCAAAACCAGGGGACCATGTAATCACCAGCATGGTCGAGCACCATGCGGTGCTGCATGCCGGCGAAAAGCTCCGCCAGCGCGGGGTCGAGGTGGATTTCCTGCCGGTCGATGGCCAAGGCGTTGTCGCTCCCGAGGGGGTTCGCCAGGCGTTGCGGACTAATACCCGGTTGATCAGCGTGATGATGGCCAATAACGAGACCGGGGTTCTGCAGCCGGTGAAGGAGATCGGCCAGATTGCCGCGGAGGCGGGGGTCCGGTTCCACGTCGACGCGGTGCAGGCCGCGGGCAAGCTGCCGCTGGAGATGGATGCAATCGGCTGCCACCTGCTGAGCGTGTCCGGTCACAAGATGCATGGGCCCCAGGGAACGGGGGTACTGTTCGTACGCCGCGGCACCCGGTTGGAGCCGCTCTTCGCGGGCGGCGCCCATGAACGGCAGCGGCGGGCCGGTACAGAGAACGTAGCCGGCATCGTAGGCTTGGGCAAGGCGGCGGAGTGCGCGATGGAAGGGCTGCGTAGCGGCGCTCCGGAGCGAATGGGCGCGCTGCGAGACCGGTTGGAGTCGGGCCTGCTGGAGCACACAACAGAGACCGGCGTAAACAGCGGAAAGGCTCCCCGGGTGCCGAACACAACCAATCTCTGGTTCGACCACCTGGAAGGAGAGGCGCTGGTGATCGCCCTGGACCTCAAGGGTCTGGCTGTATCAAGTGGCGCAGCCTGCTCCTCCGGCGCCAGCGAACCCTCGCACGTGCTGGAGGCCATGGGTCTCTCGCCCGCGCGGGCGCGCAGCAGCCTGCGCATGAGCCTGCACCGGCAGACAACAGAAGAAGAGATTGATCGAGCGATCCAGCTAGTCTCGTCGCAAGTGGCCCGGCTGCGGGAGCTTTCCGCGGTGACAGTCCGGTAACTTCTCAAATGATGAACAAAGAAAACAAGACGATTGCAGTAGCCATGTCCGGAGGGGTGGATTCGTCGACCGTGGCGGCCATGCTCAAGGCAGAGGGACACGACCTGGTTGGTCTGACCATGCAGCTGTGGAACCAGCGCCGGCTCGCAAGTCAGGATGGAATGCCGGAACAGGTGCAGGGACGCTGCTGCTCGATTGACGACGTATACGACGCCCGGCGGGTGGCGGAGATGCTGTCGATTCCCTACTACGTGGTGAATCACCAGGAGCGCTTCGAGCGCGATGTGATCCGCCCCTTCGTCGACGAATATCTTTCCGGGCGCACGCCCGTTCCTTGCAGCTTGTGCAACAACCATCTGAAGTTTGACCAGCTGCTCCTGACGGCAAGGCAGATTGGGGCGGAGCAGATTGCTACCGGCCACTACGCCCGCAACGAGTATGACCCCCAGCGAGCCCGCTGGATCCTGAAGCGGCCCGCGGACGCCAGCAAAGACCAGACCTATTTTCTCTTTGGCCTGACCCAGGAACAACTGGCGCACACGCTCTTTCCTCTCGGCGGCTTCACCAAACCGGAAGTGCGCGAACTGGCCCGTGGATACGGTCTGGCGCTTGCCAACAAGCCTGATTCGCAGGAGATTTGTTTTATTCCCGGGGGCGACTATAAGCGCTTCATTGATGCCTATCTTGCAGAGCAGGGTGAAGCCGTCCCGGACACCGCAGGGGAGCTGGTTTCGGTGGGCGGGGAGTCCCGGGGAACGCACGATGGGGTACACAACTTTACGGTTGGGCAGCGAAAGGGACTCGGTTTAGCTTCCCCTTCTCCGCTCTACGTGATCTCCATCGACCGCGACAGCAAGCGGGTAAGGGTGGGCGCGGAGGCAGAGTTGCTGCGCGATTCGCTGCGAGCGCAGAGGCTGAACTGGGTCTCCATCGCGGGGCTGGATGGGGAGATGCGCGCCCAGGTGAAGATCCGTCACCGCCACGAACCGGCTTGGGCCACGCTGCGGCAAACCGGCGCGGATGAAGTGGAAGTACGTTTCGATGAGGCGGTGCGCGCTGTAACCCCAGGGCAGGCCGCTGTCTTCTATGGCGGCGATGAGGTGATCGGCGGCGGCTGGATCGTTTAGCTTTTAAACAAAAAGGTCGTCTTCGGGTTCCAGGTGGTTGCTGAAATCCTTTTTGCGCATTACCTCGACGCCCGCGCGAAGACCGTTGAGAATGCCGTTCACCTGGCGGACCGGCACCGCAATTCCATGCTCGATTGCCTGGGCAGCCACCGTAAGGTGGTCGAGTGTGCCTTTGACCATGCCATCCACCCGCGTGGCCTGAGCCTGGGCCCGATCGGTTACGTTGTCCACCAGTCCGCCCACCTTGTCCGTCTTGGTGCGCAGGGTGGTGCTGACAGCGGTCAGGTTTTCGGCGATGGTTTTCAGCTTAGGTGTAAGGTCCTGGATAACGTCGCGCGAGGCAATGATCGCCGGCAGGGCATGCAGACGAATGTCATCGGCCAGCCCCATAAGCTTTTTCTGGGCTTTGCGGGCGCCGATGAACATGGCTACCGTGAAGCCAGCCTGCGCAAGAATGCTGAGCGCGGCTATGGCAATGAAGATTACCAATAAAGTCTGCGTGGGTTTATCCATTTGCTTTCGCTTCTAACCCTTCGCTTTCAAACCAAGGCCCAACGGGCTTCCTAGAGGGCAATTCATGCAGCTGCGGTTGGGCCGGCCGGAAACTGCCCTCAGTCACCCGCGATCAGTCGCAAAATGCTTTAGCTTTGCCCGTCGACGGCTGTGGTTGTTGCCGTGTACGCGTTTTTTCCCGCATCGACTGCTGCCGAAACCTTTTCGGCCTGCTTGGCAACTACTTTACGTCCTTGCTCGACGTAGCTCTGCACCTGGGAACGCCCCCGCTCTACCGCTTGCTTGCCACGTACGACGTACTCGCCAAACTGTTCCTTGCCGGAATCGACATAGCTGTTGACCTGGGCCGCGGCTTCCCTCGACTTTTGCTTCACGTATTCTGCGCGCTCGCGGGCACTCTCGGCCAGACTCTCCCGAGTCTCTGTTCCTGCCTGGGGAGCATAAAGCACACCGATCGCCGCGCCAATTCCCAGTCCTACCAGAAACCAACCGAAACCACTGCCGCTTCCGCCTTGCTCTTCGTCTGCCATGATTTTCCCCTTAGCTTTCGTACTCGTCTCAATATACTGCGTCTGCCTGCTTCGTCGGGTTTAGCATCCGGATACTATTAGAAGATACTCTCCCAAGCTACTCACTCCCCGTTTAACTATGATGGATGCATAATACTCCGCTGGCGCCGCCAAGCGGGGGCGGGCAAAGAGAAGCCATTCGGGCGCGGCGGGCAAATTTAAACTTGGCACGCCAGCCTGTTGCAGGTTTTCTTCGTCCAAAGGTAAAGCAGTTCGCATCCGTTGAGCATCGCCCAGCCGGAGACGGAAGGACGAGCGCTCGATCGCCGAGAGCGATGGATGATTGGCGAAAAAAACTCGAAAACTGAGGATTTCCCCCCCATGAAGACAGCTTTTCTGATTCGACGCGGCATTCCGCTGGCCGTGCTGAGTGGTTTCCTGGTCCTGGGAGCAGGCTGCAAAAAACAGCCGGCGCCGGTCGCCCAGGAGGCAACGCCTGCTGCCGCCCCACAGCCAGCCCCACGAAGCGACCAGCAGATTGGCAGCGACATTCAGGCCAAGATCGGTGCCGAGTCCGCGTTGACCGGTCAGAACATCCAGGTAAGCGTGGCCAATGGAGTGGCCACCCTAGAGGGCAAAGTGGACAACAACGCCTCCCGCGCCTTGGCGGCTGCGGATAGCGCGACGGTCGACGGCGTGCGAACGGTGGTCAATAACCTCGTCGTGGCGCCGGTCAAGGCGAAGGCCGCGCCGGCGCCGAGGCGGCACAAGGAAGTGGCTCAAGCGGCCCCCCCGCCGCCGCCTCCGCCACCTCCACCGCCTCCTCCTGCTCAGGAACCGGTGCAAGTCGTAGCTCCCCCGCCACCCCCGCCTCCGCCTCCGCCGGTGGCCAAGACGGTGACTCTCCCTACCGGGACGGTGATTCCTATTCGCATGACGGACACGCTGGATAGCGGGAAGACTCAGCCCAACACGGTCTTCCATGGGTCACTGGCAGGCGATCTGATCGCAGACGGCATGGTTGTCGCCAAGTCGGGCGCAGAGGTGACCGGCCGGGTGATCACCGCCAAGGATGCAACCCACTTCTCCGGCAGCTCGGAATTATCCATCGAGTTGACGCGCATCGATACGGTGGACCATCCGGTGGATGTGGTGACCGACGCATATGACAAGAAGGGCGCGGGCCGGGGCAAGAACACGGCGCTTAAGACCGGAGGCGGCGCCGCGGTTGGAGCCATTCTCGGAGGCCTGTTGGGAGGCGGCAGAGGCGCAGCGATTGGAGCCGCAAGCGGCGGCGGTTTGGGCGCAGGCGCGAATGGGATTACCAAGGGACAGCAGGTGCAGATTCCCACGGAAACCCTGGTCAGCTTCCATCTGCAGTCGCCTATTAGTGTAACCACCTCGAAAAAGGTGGGAGGCTCGCAAAACGGCGACGGTCAATTACAACAACGACAGTAACGGACAACGGGGCCCTTCCGTAGAGACCAGGGGTGAGTGGGGGGAACCGCAGGTCCCTCCACCTGCATCCGCAGTTTAGGTCCAGACCCCGTACTCCACCAGGTGGCGGGCAATGTCACGCGAACGGGCGTAGACATCCTCGGGAACCCGCCGGGCTAAACGGCGGCAGATAGCCAATTGCACCTTCAACGTGTCGCCCTCCGCGACCGCGGCGACGATGCGCCGGGAAGCCAGCTCCACAATATCCATCGCCTTGGCCGCGTAAAGCTGGACCATCGCCACAGCGGTATCAGCAAGGGGCAAACCGCGAGCCTTCAGCTTGCGGGCACGCAGCAACGCAGACTCAAGCGCATAAACCTGAATGATGATATCCGCTAAGTCCGCCATTACCTCCTGCTGATCGGCAAGGGCGTTCATGTACTTCTGAGAAGCCGCGCCGGCCGTGAAGAGAGCGAGTTTTTTCGCGCCGGCCAGCATCTGCGCCTCCGCATATAAGGGATCGCCAGAGTGGTCTGCTTCATCCTCAAAGGACGGCGGCTCCAAAACCTCATCCATCAGCTTCTTGATGGCAGCCATGAGCGGGAGCTGGCCGGCCATGGCGCGCTTCATCAGCCAGCCGGTGATAATCAGGCGGTTGATCTCATTCGTGCCCTCAAAGATGCGATTGATGCGGGAATCGCGATAAGCCCGTTCGACCGGATACTCCTCGACATAACCGTAACCGCCATAGATCTGGACGCCGTGGTCGACGACGGCATCGAGCATCTCTGAACCCCAAACTTTCAGAATGGAGCACTCGACGGCGTACTCCTCGATGCGCTTCTGAATCTCACGAGCATTCTGCGCGGCGCCGCCTTCCAGAGCAGACAGCGAGTCGTCGATCATTCCCACCGTACGATAGGCCATGCTTTCCACTGCGAACAGCTGGGCGGCTGAATCAGCCAGCTTTTGCTGGATCAGGCCGAAGCCGGCGATGGGCTTGCCGAACGCCTGACGTTGCTTGGCATACCCGATGGCGTAGCCGAGCACCGTGCGGCCGGCGCCCACACAGGCAGCGCCCAACTTGAAACGGCCGATGTTGAGAATGTTGAAGGCGATATGGTGCCCCTTGCCCACTTCGCCAAGAAGGTTTTCTACCGGCACCTTGCAGTCGGAAAGCACCAGCGGGCAGGTGGAAGAGCCGCGGATGCCCAGTTTGTGCTCTTCCCCGCCAATGGAGAGACCGGGAGTATCCTTCTCGATCAGAAAGGCAGTGAACTTCTCTCCATCGACCTTCACAAAGACCGTGAACAGGTCGGCAAAGCCGGCATTGCTGATCCACATCTTCTCACCGTTCAGCAGGTAATGCGTGCCGTCAGCCGAGAGCGTGGCGCGGGCGCGAATGTTCATTGCGTCCGAACCGGAGGTTGCTTCGGAGAGCGCATAGGCGCCAATACAATCTCCAGTGGCCAAGCGGGGCAGGAACTTCTGCTTCTGCGCATCGGTGCCATACCAGACGATGGGCAGGGTACCTATCCCGACGTGGGCGCTGAAGGCAACAGAGAAGCTGCCCAGTTGGGAGAGATGGTCGGCGACGATGGCGGAGGTGACCTTATCCATGGCCAGCCCCCCGTACTCCTCTGGTATATCGACGGCCATCAAGCCCAGATCGCCGGCCTTCTTCAGCAGGGCGCGGGTGACGTCGAAGTGCTTGGCCTCAATCTCTTCGGCAGCGGGAAGCACCTCGTTGCGAACAAAGTCAGAGGCGGTGCGCGCGATCTGGCGCTGCTCTTCGCTGAAATCTTCCGGGCTCATGATCTCGTCAGGCGAGCGTTCTTCGATGAGGAAGCTGCCGCCGCGAATGACACGTTGCAAAACCTCGGTCGCTGTTGCCAATTCTTTGCCCCCTGGTTCTAGTGGATAGATTCGAAAATACCCGCGGCGCCCATGCCTCCACCAACACACATGGTCACCAGTCCGTACCTTAACTTGCGGCTCTGCATGGCATGCAAGAGCGTGGCCGTAAGCTTGGCGCCGGTACACCCGAGCGGGTGGCCGAGAGCGATAGCTCCGCCGCTCACGTTCACTTTGGCCGGGTCCAGATGCAGTTGCTGAATGACCGCCAGCGATTGCGCAGCGAAGGCTTCATTCAATTCGATGAGGTCGATTTGGTCGAGGGTTAGCCCGGCCAGCTTCAGCGCTTTGGGAACGGCATAGACCGGGCCCACCCCCATCTCCTCCGGCAAACAGCCGGCGGTTGCAAAGGCGACGAAGCGAGCCAGGGGCTTGATGCCCAAGGCGGCGGCGCGTTCCGCAGACATGACCACGGCGGCTGCAGCCCCGTCCGAGGTTTGCGATGAGTTCCCTGCTGTGACTGTTCCCCGCGCATGAAAAGCCGGCTTGAGCCCCGCCAGGGCCTGGAGCGACGTTTCTGCGCGCGGACCTTCATCGGTAGTGAACGACCTGGTGGCGAGCTTGATTTTACCCGCACCGTTCGCCGAATACGTCACGGTCACTGGAACGATTTCCGCAGCGAAGCGGCCGGCTTCGATGGCGGCCAGCGCCTTCTGATGGCTGGCCAGGGCAAAAGCATCGGCCTGCTCGCGGCTGATTCCGTAGTGCTCCGCCACGCGCTCGGCGGTGAGCCCCATGGAGAGGTAGGAATCGGCATAGTGGTCAATGAGCCAGGGATTAGCGCTGACTTTGTTACCCCCCATGGGTACCATGCTCATGGATTCGGTGCCGCCGGCGACAATCACTTCGGCGCCACCGCCGCGAATGCGCTCGGCGGCCATGGCAATCGACTGCAAGCCAGACGCGCAGAAGCGGTTGACGGTCATGGCCGAAGAGCTAACCGGCAGACCAGCGCGTAGAGCCGCGATGCGGGCAACATTCATTCCCTGCTCCGCCTCCGGCATGGCGCAGCCGAGGATCACATCTTCGATCTCGTTGCGGTCGAGCTGGGGCAAGCGGGCGAGTGCGCCTTCGATCGCGCTTGCGGCCAGATCGTCGGGGCGCGTCGTGGCCAACGCACCTCGACCAGACTTGCCGACGGCGGTTCGGACACTGCTGGCGATGACGGCGTCTTTCATATTCGCTTCCCTTCTCTATTAGACGCTGTTTTAGTTCCGGAGCGGTTTACCGGTTTTGAGGGTGAACGCAATGCGCTCCTGGGTTTTGCGTTCTCCGCAGAGCGACAGGAATGCCTGGCGCTCGAGATCGAGGAAGTATTGTTCCCCCATGACCGTGCCGGCGGGTATAGCGCCTCCGCAGAGGATATGCGCGACATGGTTGGCGACCTTCTGATCGTGATCGCTGATGTAATCCGCCTGGCGCATGAGATGGACCCCGAGTTTGAGCGTCGCCAGTGCGCTTTCGCCGGCTGCCGGGACATCCCGTGGCGCTGGCGCCGAATAGCCTGCGCCGGCGAGCGTCATAGCAGCCTGGCGCGCATCATGCACCAAGCGATCGCGATGTGCGGTAATTCTGTCGGAGGGGTTCAGGTAGCCGAGCAGGCGCGCATCGGCGGCGGAGGTCGAAACTTTGGCCATCCCAATCAGTTCAAAGTTGCGCTTCAGCGCGTCGAAATATTCGGTCGACCCGGCTAAGCGAGCCGTCGCATCGCGCCCGGTCGCAGAAAGGATGGCAGTGGCGGAGTCGACCGCGCGCAGAACCATTTCCTTGGTGCCACCACCCCCAGGGACGACACCGACACCGGTTTCCACCAGGCCCATATACAGCTCGGCGTGGGGCTGGCGGCTGGCGGCGTGCAGCGCAATCTCTGCTCCCCCTCCAAGACAGAGGCCGAAGGGCGCCACCACCACTGGCCGGGGACAGAACCGGATGGATGCCGTCATCCGCTGGAAGGCACGTACAGCAAAGTCAAGATCCTCCCACTCTCCTTCCTGAATGAAGAGCAGCACCTGGAACAGGTTTGCGCCGACAGAGAAGTTAGCGCCGTCCCCGGTGATGACAAAACCCTGGAAGTCGCGGACGGCATCACTCCCGGGGTTCAGGATCTGGGTTACGAGGCGAGTGATGTCTTCCCCAACCGCGTCTTTCTTCGAATGCAGCTGAATCGCCGCGATGCCATCGCCCAGATCTACCAGCGATGCGCCGGAATTGCCTTTGACGATGCCGTGCGATTTGCGAAAGTCGGCGACGGTGGCGATCCCAGGCGGCTGGAGGACCGGAACATATTCTCCGCGCTGGGGATCGAAGACCTGCTTGCCCCCATCCCGGTACCAGCTGGAGGCTCCGGAGCGAAGCAGCGTCTCCGCATTGGGAATGGCGGGCTCCCCTGCCTGGCGCATGCGGGCAACCGTATCAGCGACCCCCACCGCATCCCACATCTCGAAGGGACCGAGTTCCCAGTTGAAACCGGTGCGCATCGCGCGATCGACGCTGGCCGGCTCTGCGGCAATCTCAGGCAGGCAGTTAGCGGCATAGGCAAAGAGGCGGCTGAGCAATTGCCATTGGAAGGCGGCTGCCTTGTCTTTGCGGACATCGCCTGCCATCAGCAGGCGCAGCCGCTCAGGAAGCGACTCGGCATTCTTAGCCATTTCCAACGAGGGAAACTTGGGGCGCGTGGCGGGACGGTAGCTGACCGTTTGCCAATCAAGGGCGAGCCGGAGCTCCTTGCCTTCCGCGTCTTGCTCCTTCTTATAGAAGCCCTGGCCGGTCTTGTCGCCCAGCCAGCGACGCTCCAGCATGGTCTGCACAAAAGGCGGCAATCGCAGCCCTTCGCCGGCCCGGGATTGGGAGAAGTTCGCCACCACGTGGGCCAGGATGTCCAGGCCGACCATATCCGACAAGCGGAAGCTACCGGTCCGCGGCCAACCGATGGCGCTTCCGGTCAGCACGTCCACCTCTTCGACAGTGAGCCCTTGCTGCTGCATCAGTTCGATGGCCTGGACCATGATGTAGACGCCAATGCGATTGGCGATGAAGTTAGGGGTGTCGCGGGCATAGACCACGGTCTTGCCCAGACGGCGGTCGGCAAAATCGGCGATCGCGGCGACAGCCGCCGGGTCCGTCTCAGGTGTGGAGATAACCTCCAGCAACCGCATATAACGCGGCGGATTAAAGAAGTGGGTACCGAACCAGGAGCGGCGCAGCTCAGCGGGCAGCGCAGTCGCGATACTCGCTATCGGGAGCCCGCTGGTGTTGCTGGTGAGAATGACGCCAGGCTTGAGAAAAGGGGTGATCCTGGCAAGAATTTCCTGCTTGATGGCCAGGTTCTCGGTGACCGCCTCGATGACCCAATCGCATTTGGAGAGTAACGGTAGGTCATGGTCGAAAGTACCGGGTTGGATCAGCCGGCTACTGGCTGGGTCGTAGAATGCGGCCGGCTTGGCGCGGCTGAGACCTTGCAGGGCGGTTTCGGCGATGGCGGCAGGGCCCTTGCTCGGGTCGCCGGCCAGATCGAGCAGCACCACCGGGATGCCGGCGTTGGCCAGATGAGCGGCAATGCGGACCCCCATGGTTCCCGCGCCCAGCACGGCGGCGTGTTGAATCATCCCACGCCGCGGACGCGGAGCAGTGGGTTCGGCTGAAGGTAAGGAGGCGCGTTCCATGGGGGAGACAGGCGCGGAGCTCATGGTTCTGGTTCCCTCCTTATTCAACGGTACGCTTCTCGATACCATCGCGAAAAACCGTAAGCGTGAATATGGAGTAAAAAACCGGTAACGTCGATCACCCGGTATCGATATTGCAAATGTTTGATGGTGATGCCTGAGGTTCTGTCCGCTACGCTTGGGGGATGGAGAAACCCGTGTTCAGGGTTGTAGGATCCCGCCCTTGACGGAACGGTGGCAACGATAAGGCATCCAAGACGTTCTTCACCTTTGACTTTAAGTTATTGAACGTAAACATAAGCATCTAAAGGAGAGTGGCCGATGCAATTCGCCATCGTGATCATGGCTGCGGGAAAGGGCACGCGACTCAAGACCCAGCGCCCAAAGGTTCTGCACGAAGTTGGAGGAAAAACCCTGCTGCGCCACGTAGTCGATGCGGCGAGGCAGATTGTTCCGCCGGAAGACATCTACGTGATCGTGGGGCATCAGGCCGAGCTGGTAAAGGCCTCCCTCAGCGGAGTGGGTGTGCAGTTCATCGAGCAGAAGGAGCAACGGGGCACGGGCCACGCCATGCAGGAAGCACGGCAGGCGGTTGAGGGCTATACCGATGTGATCGTGCTCTCCGGCGACGTGCCCCTGATTCGATCGGAGACCATCAAAAAGATACGGGATTTCCACCTGGAGCGCAGGGCGGCAATGACAGTGCTGACAGCGGAACCGGAAGACCTTCACGGCTACGGGAGGGTGATCCGCAAGTCGCGTAGCTCCCATGAGATACGCGAGATTGTTGAACAAAAGGCTTTAACCGCAGAAACGGCCCAGGCGAGAGAAATCAACTCCGGAATCTACGCCTTTACGAGCGAGCCTCTCTTCGCGCACATCGGCAAGCTAGGGACGCAGAACGCTCACGGCGAACTCTACCTCACAGACATGGCTGCGATTTTGTCGTCTGCTGAGGAACGGGTGCTGGCGCTCAAGGCAGAGAACGCAGACGAGGTGCTGGGCGCGAATACGATCGCGGAGATGATGACGATCGATGACAAACTCCGCCTCAGTACCGCTCGCAAGCTTATGGCGGAGGGAGTAACAATCTTCCGGCCGGAGACCTCGGTGATTGATGCGGGCGTGGTGGTCGGAGCCGACACCGTGATCGAACCCTTTGTGCAGCTGCTGGGCGAGACCAAGGTGGGCAAGGAGTGCCGCATTCGGTCCTATTCCGTACTTGAGCACGCTACGTTGGGCAACCGCGTGCTTATTCGCAACGGCTGCATCATCAGCCAAGCCCGGGTGGACGATGGCGCCATTGTTGGCCCTTATGCGCATATCCGGCCGGAGAGCGAGATCGGGGAAGACGCGCATGTGGGCAACTTTGTCGAAACCAAGAAGATTCGCTTGGGCAAAGGGTCCAAGGCGAATCATTTGAGCTATCTGGGGAACGCGGACATCGGTGCGGGCGTGAATGTGGGAGCTGGGGTCATCACCTGCAATTATGACGGAGTGAATAAGCTGAAAACAATCATCGGCGACCGCGTCTTTGTGGGCAGCGATTCCACCCTGGTGGCGCCGGTGACCCTGGGAAATGGCTCCTATATTGGGGCCGGATCCTGCATTACGGAAGACGTGCCGGAAGATGCGCTGGCACTGGGGCGGGCCAGGCAGACCATCAAGGAAGGGTGGAGCGCTAAACGGCGGATTAAGAGATAGCTCGTGTGTCCGGTCAGGCAGCCTGGTTGCGGGCTTGCTCGGCAAGCACCTGGCAGAGGCGAATGCGGGCGGAAAAGCAAGTGCGTTGCACTTGCGACTCCGGAATATCCAGCAGGCGGGCGATGGCCGCCGGCGTATATCCTTCCACGTCGCGCAGCAAGAACAACAGGCGCTCGTTGGCGGGCAGGCTGCGCACCGCAACCTCAAGATCGGGACGGCGCACATTGCGATGACCCAGGTCGATGCCCGGAGAAATCACCGCGGCGGGCTCTTCCTCTTTCAGAGGAAATCGCTCGCTTAGCTCGTTAACCAGAGCCGAATCCACAGCGAACCCATCGGGCTGCTCGCTTTCTTGGAAAGCGCGGATGAATGTTGTCGCCAGAATCTCTTCCGCTTCCATCTCATTGCCGGTCATATAAAACGCAAGCGAAAAGGTACGATGACGGTGGCTTTCGTAGACATCGCGCTGCTGCTGCTCGCAGGACTGCTTGGCAGCCTGAGAGACGACGGGGCTTGATTCGGCGGAAAACTCGCGCTCAAAATTGAACAAGGTTACCCCGGTACAGTCCCTTGAGGATGAATGTCACTCCATCGGAGTATAGCAGTTTCGCCAGCCGCTGATAGCTGCGAGCGGCGTTATCCCTTCTACTCTGCGCAGTTAAGTGCAGCGTTTCTTCAGCAAAAACCACGCAACACTAGTCGCTTTGTATACACCCTAACTGAAATGTGACGCGAAGATTTACACGACGGGTACGGGTTGCAGATAGACTCAGAGGGAGAGCCTTTTTTTTATCCTCTCTGCTGAATGGTGACACTCCGAAGAGAGTGGGGAGCGGAACAAGTCTCGCTCAACCACCGTAACTGTGGACATGCTACGCGCCGCAGTCGAGCGCTGGGAATCTGGTTTCCAGGTGCTCACATAGGTAGTATCAGTAACGGGAAGAAGGGAGCTTTCCGGGAAACTCGGGTGTCCAGCAAGTATGGAGACAGCACGCATCCCAGCACGGGTCCTGGTGGTCGATGAGCATACTCATTGTCGGGCCGAAATCGACGGCATGCTTGAAAAGGCAGAGTACTCAACCGTGCTTTCGAGCGATCGCCAGGAGGCGATCGCCCACATCGAGCAAGATCCTCCGTACGACTTGGTGTTGTCTGACCTGACGGCGGCCGGCATGCACGGCACGGGCCTGCTCCAGCGAATGCGCCAGATACAACCCGAGACCCCGCTAGTGCTGGTAACTCCCGGCCGCGATGAGGGAGCGGCGGTTGCCGCAGTGCGCCAAGGCGCTTATGACTACCTGTTGAAGCCCTTTGAAAAGGATCAGCTGCTGGCCACAGTCAAGCGGGCCATCGACTATCGGCGCCTAGTGAAGCAGAACGCAATGTACCGGCAGGATCTGGAGCAATTGGTAAGCGCGCGAACCGGCATGCTCCACCAGGCGATCGCCGACCTGGAGCGTTCTTACGACATCACGCTGGAGGCGCTGGGCGACGCGCTGGACCTGAAGGACGCGGAGACGGAAGGCCACTCGAAACGGGTGACCGCCTATACCATTGCGCTTGCCCGGGGAGCGGGAATCCCTTCGCCGCAGATACCCGTGGTTGCGCGCGGGGCTTTTCTGCACGATATCGGGAAAATGGCCATCCCCGATGCGATTCTACTCAAACCCAGCAAGCTGCAGTTGAACGAGCAAAAGGTGATGCGGGAACATTGCGCGCGGGGCTACCAGATGCTGCGCAAGATTCCCTTTCTGCAGGAAGCGGCGGAAATTGTATACAGCCACCAGGAACACTACGATGGCAGCGGCTATCCCCGCAAACTGAAAGGCGAGGAGATCCCGCTAGGGGCTAGAATCTTTGCTGTGGCCGATACGCTGGACGCAATCACCTCAGATCGACCTTACCGCAAAGCGGCCACCTTCTCGGCAGCGCGGCTGGAGATCAAGCGCTGCGCCGGCACGCAGTTCGATCCCAAGGTGGTCGAGGTGTATCTCAGCCTGCCCGACCAGTTGTGGGAGGACCTGCGGGCGGAGATTACCCAGCAAGCGAAGAAATTTTCACCCCTGCAGCTGGAGCCAAAGGACCGGTCGAAGCTGCGCAATCCCTTCTCATAAACCGCGGGGAGGTGTACCCATGAGCATTTTGAGCCCGGAGAAAGTGGAGGAAGGTTTGCGCTCGCTTCCCCAGTGGAAGCTCGAGGGCAAGGAGATCGTCCGCCACTACCAGTTCCCCGACTTCGCTGCCGCCATGGTCTTCGTCAACCAGGTGGCGGAAAAGGCGGAAGCAGCCGGACACCATCCGGATATTGATATCCGCTACAACAAGGTGAGGCTGGCGCTGGTATCGCATGACCAGGGGGGCATTACCCAGCGCGACATGAAGATGGCGCAGGCCCTGAACTCGCTTTCGTAAGCGCTTCTTCTACCCTGCGCACCCGGGTTCGGCGAATTGCGGCTTTTGTGTCCCAGAAGTGACAATGCTGCATCTACTTTAGGTCAGAATCACCGGGCGGCGTTTGCTGGCGCATCTTGGCCAGGGTTCTGCGGTTCCAGATTGCCACGGCGATACCGCCAAACGCAGCCGAAGTCGCGATCAAAAGGCCGGAACGCCAGAGATTTCGGCGTTCGGGTACAGAACCGTTTTCCTCCGGTTTCTGCACATGGGAAGTGGTGACCAGATTTAAGCGAAATTTGCGTAGTGGCATGGATACCTGACAAAAGATTGCAGAAAAGAGTACGCCGGGAAACTTATTTTTCGAAACTGCGTCTATGTGTGGGAAGGGTGAAGTTGAGCCCGAAAGATACAGTAATCGGGATTTAAATTTTCACGAAATATGTTTTTTAACGAAATTCAGCATTTGCAACTAGAAGTTTACTGGAAGCATCTGCTAATATAAGTTCAGTCGCGGTTGACGCTTTTAGCTCTCGCGGCGAGGTTTTTAGTACAAGTTGCGTCACTGGCCTCCCGGCACGGACAATTTACCGTTCGTGCCGCCTTTTTTTTGTTCTTCTGTGTATTTCCCTCGTAAACCCTAATCTTGTGTCTTGCAATCCTATCGCCGAATCCCGCCTACAGCATTTTCACTCCTGGTGGATACAGAACCACTGCTCCCGACCCCCGATTTTCCTGTTCGCAGCTCCAAAGAGAATCGCGTCTGCGGCTTTCAGTACGTAAAGCCGCACTTCACTGAACTTGAATGTGCAGAGTAGTAGTGAAAATGGCTCGAGTGTGGAGTCCGTAGCGATTCCCTTTTGGTTCGCGCTACACTGCTCCTTTAAAGCGGATTCCACGGTTACCGTACCTCACCCGGCCCTAGAGAGGTGGGGCCTATCGTAGAACCGCTAATAGGAGCGTGCATGCGGCGAATTCTGGTTTGCTTGGCGGTCGGGATGTTGACGGTGGGGGCGTATGCGCAGTGGATCACCGACGTAGATGTTCCTGCCTACCATGCAGTGGCGCCTGCCCGGGGAGCGAAGCTGCCCCCGCTGCTCTCCGGCAAACAGCTCGAGGGGCCGCAATTCCAGTATCCTTGGCAAAAAACGGTCTATGAGGATGCGGCGAAGGTCCCCAATGTGCTGTACCAGCTTCCCTGCTATTGCCACTGTGACCGGGCACTCGGCCATACCAGCCTGCACAGTTGTTTTGAAGGTCTGCACGGGGCGGAGTGCACCACTTGCGCGCAGGAGGGGCTTTACGCCTACCAGATGTCGCTGAAAGGCAAGACGGTTAAGCAGATTCGCGACGGCATCATGCGCAAGGAATTCCAAAGCATCGATCTGAATTCGGTCGGCATGTAGGGGGGTATACTTAGGATGGAGTAGCCGTTACCAGCTGCTTTTATTCGGAGAGAAGGGGGCGTCACGGTTTCGACGGGATCGATTAGGTTGAGAGGCATGCCGGGGTGTGAGCACCCGTAATCGCTTGCAAAAACAATAATTGCTAACAATCAACTAGCACTTGCTGCTTAATTAAATAAGTAGCCGTTCTTCGTGGCTTCGCCTGTGGGCTGCGAAAGAACGTCGCACAGCAGGCTGGTTCCTGGGGCGCGGCCCGAGTCGCAGGGACGAGATCATCGGACTAGCGTTACGCGCATCTTGTCAGTTCTGAGCGCGTCGCGCGAAATCTCCGGAACTTGACTAAGCATGGAGTCTCTCTGCTGACATGGATTTCGGACGCGGGTTCGACTCCCGCCGCCTCCACCATATTTAAGTACTTGTATTTTGTTGTATTTAAAAATTAGTAGATTTTCTGTGTACGATACGCGTACGATAGCTACATTATGTTGACGCTGTATCGACGCCATCTTAAGCGTTGCTCGAAGGCCGATGACCGTTACTGGAAACGCTGCGCCTGCCCCATGTGGGTGGAGGGTACAGTCCAGACCGGCTACTTGCGTAAGGCGCAGCCTTCGAACCGCGAGTTGGGAGCGGGCACAAGGGACTCGCTCAAGAAATCGAATCCGCCGACGACCCTAAGGCCGTTCCGCCAAAAAGGAAGTGCCGCCCACCATGAAAAAGCGGTGGTGGAGTATCTTGCCGACGCGAAGGCCCGCGACTTGGCCGAAGCGACGCTTTATAAGCTGCGACCATTTTGAGAAACAGTTTTTGACTGGGCGAAGGCGGAGGGCTATACCCTGCTGCGCGAACTGGACCTTCGGTGCGATTCAGTCGTTTCGTGCGACATGGAAAGACGGTGGACTCGCAAAGAAGAAAAGCAGGAACGGCTGACAGGATTTTTCTGGTTCTGTATTCGGGCCGGTTGGCTCGCCACCACCCCTACCCTCAATCTCAAGCGAATCAGCGTCCGCAGAAGCCGACCGATTACTTTCCACGGACGAGTACGCACGGATTATCGAGGCGACCTACCAGCTCGATGCGGGGCCGTGAACGGGCCTATGACATGGAGAAGCGCGGCCAGACGCCTGCGGGCTTTGGTGGGGCTGTTGCGTTGGAGCGGCCTGCGAATCCGCGATGCGTTACGCTTGGAAAAGGTAGAGCTGCTGGAGCAACGAAGATCTCTCTCTATCAGGCAAAGACCGGCGTACCAGTCTACGTCCCCTGCCGCACAGTGTCGCGGAGGAGCTTCGCAACGTCCACCCGGCCCCAAACCGAATCCTCGTTACTTCTTCTGGAGTGGAAATGGGGAGCCGAAATCTGTCGTCGCAGATTGGCAGCGTAGCCTGCGGAAGGCTGTTTGAAGTGGCTGCGCTGAAGATGGAGACGGAACGCTGAAACGCTGTTTCCCGCATATGTCCGCGACACATTCTGCCGTCGAGAGATCTCTGGCCGGAGTCCCTATCGACCAGGTTTCGCTTTTGCTCGGGCACAGAGCGTGAAGATCACGGAAAAGCACTATGCGCCTTCGTGAAGGCAAGGCAGGAACAACTGACCGCGGAGCGTGCGCAGAGGCTTGGGGAGAGTTGACTCCGAAGCTGGAAACGCCGGAACCAGATCGACCAGCGACGGAGGTGTCCCCGGTGCAATAACTGGCCCAAGCGCTGGTGTACTCGATCGACACGCTCTCGGGAGTGCGTAGGTTGCCGATGCCCGCGCTTCCTCAGAGTTTTCGGCGTGCCCCACCTGCGCACGCCGCTTTTCTTCCGCGAGAGCCTGCGGACGACTTCGCTCATCCCCCAGAGCTCCACGACCTCCGGCACTGTGTGATGACACTCCAGTGCGATCGATTGCAACGTCTCCCCGCTGTGGCGGCTTTTCTCGAGGATCCATTCATTCCCATATGCGGAAGTTCCCTGAAACGAGGACTCTTTTCTTGCTTGTGGAGCAGGGTCGCGCTTAGAGCACAATCGTCCAATGAAGTTCGGGAGGGCATCATCCAAATTGGAATGACGACACATGACCATCAGTGTCTCAGGTGATGCGGTCGCTGTCCTTCGGGATTCAATCACGTGCATTCGGCGCATGGTTCGCTCGTATTGATGTATTTGCTGCCTTCCCAGAATCCCCATCTCGGAGGATCGTCATGGTCTTACCGGACATTCGATTGCTGCAAGCTCGTTGTCTTGCCGAAGAGTTGCACTCTTCAAGGGCGGCGGATCAGCCTGCACAT
>CAWGDH010000023.1:0-107558 GCA_963821215.1 uncultured Acidobacteriaceae bacterium
ATGATCACCGAGACAATCGCGGGCAAAGTCGGCCGCGCCATAGACTCGCGACTACGAGCGGCAAAGTTCGTGCGCAGCGCGCTGAACCATGTCTTCCCTGACCATTGGTCATTCATGCTGGGGGAGATTGCGCTTTACTCCTTCATGGTTCTGGTGGTCACCGGAACCTATCTTGTCTTGTTCTTCCATGCAAGTTCGGAAAAGGTCATTTATCACGGGTCATACCACGCGCTGGACGGCCAGAAGGTCTCCGTTGCCTACCGCTCCGTGCTGCACATCAGCTTTGATGTTCCGGCAGGTCTGCTGGTACGGCAGATGCATCACTGGGCGGCACTCATCTTTCTTTGGGCGATCCTGGCGCATATGGCGCGCATCTTCCTCACCGCCGCCTACCGCAAACCGCGAGAGATCAACTGGCTGATCGGGCTGACTTTGTTGGTGTTGGCGCTGGTGAACGGATTTTTCGGCTATTCGATGCTCGACGATCTGCTCTCGGGCACCGGACTGCGCATCGGATACGCGATTCTCCTCTCCGTTCCGGTGATCGGTCCCTGGCTGACCTTTCTGTTCATGGGTGGGACGGTCCCGAACCCGGACACTCTTCCGCGCATGTATGCCTTGCATATCTTTCTGGTTCCCGCGCTGATCTCCGCTCTGCTGGGGCTTCACCTCTTCATGATCTGGCGTCAGTTGCACACCAACTATCCGGGCCCAAAACGCACCAACCGCACCATTGTGGGGTCGCGGCTGTGGCCGTCCTACACGGCGAAGTCGATCGGCCTGCTTTTGCTGGTGTTTGCCGCGACCGCCGCGCTGGGCGGCCTGGCCCAGATCGATCCGGTATGGATCTACGGGCCGTACGACCCCGCGAGCATCATGGCGGGCGCGCAGCCGGACTGGTACCTGGGCTGGGTGGAGGGGGCGATGCGTCTCTTTCCCGGTGTCAATCTGCGTCTTGGACATTGGCTGATTCCGGAACTTTTCTTTCCTGCTGTCCTGATGCCGTCGTTGCTGTTTCTCGGGTTGTACTCTTGGCCCTTTGTAGAGAAGCTGTTTTCAAGCGACAAGGGGGACCAGAATGTCCTGCGGCTACCGTATGAACAACCAATCCTGACAGCCGGCGGAGCTGGACTGTTTACCTTCTTGCTGGTGCTCCTGGTTGGCGGGGGAGACGATTTTTTGGCTCTTGCGCTAGGCGCATCGGTGATCGAGATTCGCACCATTCTGCGCATTCTGGTTCTGGCTGCGCCGCCCTGCGCCGCGGCGCTGACCTATGTCATCTGTGTGCGACTGAAGAGCCGGAAGGCAGCTCTTGCAGCGACTCTACCTGCGGAGAAGTCCGCGGCCGGCGTGGAGGAACCGTTGACTCTGCCGATCGGCGAGCGTGCAGCATTGCGAGCGGGGGATTAAGTTGCTGGCAACTCGATGGAACCTCCTCTGCATCTCGTGGAATGTTGCTCGTCCCTACTCCGCTGCTTTCCGATCGTTCCGGGTTCTTTCAAAAGTGCAGTCTGGGGTTGACAGCATCCGGTGTCCTGTCCCTCCGAAACCGACTTCGGGGCGGCCCGCATCGATCAACAAGCACGTTGACCTAACAACCTGACTACGGCGTGGCCCAGGAGAACGCATGACGACGCTGGTGGCGAAGCAGCAACTGACCGAACTGTGGGACACGCCGAAGACTATCTACGGCTGGCTCGCAACCGTGGATCATAAAGATCTTGGTATCCGCTATCTCGTCACCGCTTTCATTTTTCTCATCGTCGGCGGCGTGGAAGCTTTAATCATGCGGCTTCAGCTCACGCAGGCCAATGAGAGGCTGCTGAGTCCGGAGGTGTACAACCAGTTTTTCTCGATGCATGGCATCACCATGATCTTCTGGTATGCATCGCCGATCCTCTCCGGCTTTTCGATTTATCTCGTTCCGTTGATGGCTGGCGCGCGCGACGTTGCTTATCCCAGGTTGAACTCCTTCACATACTGGTCCTTCTTGTTTTCGGGAATTCTGCTTTATGTGGGCCCACTGATAGGGCAAGCGCCGCATGCGGGCTGGTTTTCTTACATGCCCTACACCGACATCCTCTATTCGCCCACCCATGGGATGGACATCTATGCGCTCTCCATCATCATGCTGGGCATTTCCACCACCGGGGCGGCAATTAACTTTATCGCGACCATCCTCTGGTTCCGCGCGCCTGGCATGGCGATCAGCAAAATGCCGCTCTTCCTTTACAGCACACTTACGATCTCCTGCACTATTCTCTTCGCCATGCCGGCGCTTACGCTGGCCTGCGTCTTCCTCGAACTGGAAAGGCGTTGGGGCCTGCACTTCTTCGACGTGGCCAAAGGCGGCACTCCGCTGCTTTGGCAGCAGTTGTTCTGGTTCTTCGGGCATCCCTGGGTGTACGTCATCTTCCTGCCTGCCACCGGCATGATTTCCCTCATCATTCCCGTCTTCTCCCGGCGCCCTATCGTTGGCTATCCCTATGTCGCCATGTCCACAATACTGACCGGAGTGGTCGGCTTCGGCGTGTGGCTGCACCACATGTTCACCGTGGGCATGTCGGAATTGACGATGAGCTTCTTCAGCGCGGGCAGCATGATGATCTCGATGTTCACCACGATCACGATCTTCGCCTGGCTGGCGACGGTATGGAAGGGCCGTCCGGTGGTGACGGCGTCCATGTTGTATGCTCTCGGATCCGTGGCGCTGCTGGTCATCGGCGGACTAAGCGGCGTGGTCACGGGCATCATCCCCGTCGATTGGCAACTGCATAACACCTACTACGTCGTCGCCCACATCCACTACGTGCTCATCGGCGCGAATGTCTTTCCCGTCTTTGCAGGGCTTTACTATTGGCTGCCAAAGATGACCGGCCGCATGATGAACGAGCGGCTCGGCAAGTGGAGCTTCTGGGTTATGTTCATCGGATTCAATGTTGGTTTCTTTCCCATGCACATTGTTGGCCTGATGGGGATGCCGAGACGGATCTACACCTACTCCTCAAATTTAGGTCTGCAGCCGATGAACGAGTTAATGACCTTCGGCGCGTTCGTGTTGGGGGTTGGGATTCTTCTCAGCATCATCAACTTGTTTTACAGCCTGCGGCGAGGCGAGATTGCCGGCGACAATCCATGGAATTCCGATGGGCTGGAGTGGGCCATGTCATCGCCGCCCCCGGACTACGAGGTTCTGCGCATTCCCGCGGTCTCCACCAGGCACCCGCTTTGGGACGATTTCGACGAAGATGAGGACCCCGGCGATCTGCGCGTGCTCTCGCAGGCACGGCTAAGTCTCATGTCGACTCTGCTGGATGCAGTACCGCAGGAGGCAGCGACCATGCCGAATATGTCGTTGGTTCCGATGTTTCTTGCTCTGGCCCTCTTCGTCTTTTTCTTAGCCATGGTCTTCCAACTGTTGTGGATCTGCCTTGCGGCTCTGATGGTCACTTTTCTTCTGGGTTGCATGTGGCTTTGGCCGCGCCCGATCAAGGGGGAATTATGAGCTTACTCGCGACACCACCCCTGGTGTCCGAACTGCCCCATACAGGGCCTTGGCCGATTGCGAGGAATCGCGGCGTTTATGCGGTCACCATGGTTATCCTCACCGAGGGAACGCTCTTCGTTTGTCTCTTCGCCAGCTATTACTTCCTCGGCGCCGATAAGTACCGCTGGGCGATCGACCAGCCGCCCAAGCTGCTCAAGGCGTTCATCATGCTGGGCATTCTGGCCAGCAGCAGCCTGGTCATCATGTGGGGGGAACGGCTGGTCGAGCAAAGGCGCTATCGGCTAGCTCGCGGTGCGGTGGTGGCGACGATTGTGATGGGCCTCGTCTTTCTTGCTGTGCAGGTGTCGGAGTACATGGACCACTGGAAGACGCTCACCCCGCTCACTGACTCCTACGGCTCCATCTTCTACACCATCACTACCTTCCACGGGGCGCACGTCATCATGGGCCTTCTCATGCTCGGCTATCTCTCCATTCTGCCGAACTACGGACCCACGCCGCTGCCTCCTCACCGTCCCTACCGCGTCGTGGCCTTGTACTGGCACTTTGTCGACATCATCTGGTTCTTCGTCGTTTTGCTGCTGTATGTAATCCCACATTTTCAGGTCTATGGGTTCTGAGATGACAAACACCATGAGCGCCGGCTTTCAACCGCAGGCTGCAGATGATCCGGAGGAAATCTCCACCCGGCGTATGTGGTTCGAGTTTTCTGCGTCCGCCGGAAGCTGGATTTTTCTGGGGATTTTCGAGTCGGTGATCGCATGGCGCGCCTGCGTTCATCAGGAACAGTTTGGCGGCCCAAGTCCCCATCCGATTGCGCGCGCTCTTTATTTCCTGTTGTGGATCACGTCCTTCGGCCTCGCGTTACTGGCCGGCACCCTGTCTTACCGCACGTGGCGGAGGATATGCGGCGCAAGCAAGCTGCTGCGTGCGGAAGGCCGGGAACGACAGGAGTTTATGTCGCTCTCGGGGCTGTTTATCTGCATAACCCTCGGGATGGGATTCTTCTGGATGTGCATTCCACTGTTCATGCTGCAAATGTGCGCGAGGACGCGATGAGACATAGACAGCCCCACTGCATGCTGGTTCTCCTGCCGGCTGTGGCCTGTTGACCGGGTGCCTGGGTAACGAACCCATGGGAGGCTTTCAGACGGCCATGAGCGGCAACCCGGTGGCGGGCAAGGCTCTGATTCAAAGCTATGGATGCGGATCCTGTCACGTGATCCCCGGAATTCGAACCGCCCAGGGCCTGGTCGGGCCGCCGCTTCTCTATTACAGCCGCAGGACGATTATCGCCGGCGAACTTCCTAATTCGCCGGCAAACCTGGTGGCCTGGATCAAGAACCCGGTAGCGATTGAGCCGGGAACCGCGATGCCCGACCTTGGGGTTACCGACAGCCAGGCTCATGATATGGCCGCTTACCTTTACACCTTGCGCTAGCGAAGGAACTCATGGGTCGCCTTGGTAAATTCGTTTCCCCGCTCTTAGCCATGTTTCTGGCCGGTTGCGCCACCTTGCAATCCACCTCCAATACTCACGGGCCGGCCGCGAAGGAGATCTCCCATCTCTCAAATGCGATGTCGATCACCTTCGTGATTACGATTGTTGTCATGTGGGCCCTGCTGGCCATCGCTCTGAAGAATCGTGGCAGCCTGAAGGAACATATGCCGATCGATATCGGCGGTGGTCAGGACTGGGTGTGGATCGGCGGTGTAGCCATTCCTCTTGTGGTGCTCACCGTGTTTTTCTTCCTGGGCCTCAATCTCCTCAGGGGTTTCCCGATTCATGGCGATCATCGCGCAATGAATACGGGGTCGATGGCAGGCGGCTCCAAGCCGGATATGCTCATCATCGGCCACCAGTGGTGGTGGGAAGTCCGCTATCTCGAAGCTTCGGGTCAGCAGATCATCACGGCGAACGAGATCCACATTCCCGCGCACCGGCCCGTCACTATCGAAGTTCGTACCGCCGACGTCATCCATGCGTTCTGGGTTCCGAGTCTCCACGGCAAAGTTGACCTATTACCTGGAAATGTCAATTACATTCGCATCGAAGCCAGCGAGCCCGGGAGCTACATCGGTCAGTGCGCGGAGTATTGCGGCAAACAGCATGCGAATATGCACATTCTGGTCATCGCGCAGGAACCCGCGGCCTTTGCGGAATGGCTTGCCAATCAAGCCACGCCCGGCGTCGAACCCACGAATCCTGACACTGTGATGGGCCAGGAGGCATTTCTGGCAGGTCCTTGTTCACAATGTCATACAGTGCGCGGCACTTCGGCGTCGGGGCGGTTCGGGCCGGATCTGACCCACATCGGCAGCCGCAAGGAAATCGGCTCCGACACTTTCCCCAACAACAATGCTTATCTCGAGGGCTGGATCACGAATGCCCAAGCGCTCAAGCCAGGATGCAAGATGCCGAGAATCACACAGTACAACGGGGCGCAGCTTCGCTCGCTGGTCGCGTATCTGCGTCAGCTCCAATAAACTTTCCAGCTAGCCCAGCAGAGTCGGCAGCAACTTTATGATTTCCGTTTGAGCACCAGGAACGCCGCTGCAACGACGAATATGACTCCCGTAGCCTTGGCGAGAGCGCTGCCGGGGCGCCGCTTTACTTTGGCCGGTTTAGGCTCTTCGATCTCCAGGGAAAGCCGCCAGTCGCGCGCTGAAAGTTTGCCCGCCTCGACCCAACCGTAGCGAGTGAAGAGAGAACCGGCGATTCCCGCGCAGGCGGCGAGACGACGCAGCGAGTGGCGGGCGCCAGGCAGCAGCAGAGAACTCACTCGCAGCAGAAGCGGAACCGGACCAGACAGCCACGCACCCGCGCTGATCAGAACTCCACTGCGCCCTTGCTTCAACGGGAGAAGCGCGCGCGACTGCGACGCTGAGATATCGATCTTCTCCCAGGTCTCCATGGAGGCGCTGAGCAGGCCCAACAGATTGAGCGCGCGACTGTCCTCATGTCCCATCAATTCGAGGATGCCGGCGCCGGATTGCAGGCCCGACATACCAAAGTGTCCCGGGAGCGAATCGGCGCGAGCGTTCCACGCCGGTATCGCTGTCGTGGCCAGCAGAACCCCGGTGTAGTTATGGAACGGCATGCCGAAGATCACAGAGCCAACGCGCCCCGTGCCGCGAAGCACGCGAATGAGGAGGTTGGCTCCCCAGAGGTGTTCCATGGCATCCGCGGCGGAAGAGGAGAATGCAAAGACCGAGAAGCCAGACAGTATCCAGGAACCCATCGACATCGTGCTTTGAGGTTTGAAGACGCGGAGCATGTTAAGGAAGCGGCCTGGCCTGCCTAAGTCGGTGACCAGCAGCACCCCCGAGAGAGCGGCGCCTCCAAAGGCCAGAGCACGCGCCTTCCTCGCGAGCTTTTCCTCTCCGCTGATCACATCTGCAAGAGATCCGACGACTCCCAGCGATCCGGCGGCGCCACCTACGAAGAAATAAAAGGGAATCAGCGGGGTCCACTGCGGCTCCTTCAGAAGCGGCTGCTGATAGTACCCGGTCTCGCGCGAGGCGATCGGAAACGGAGAACCTTCAGGGCGCACCCCGGGATCGTTCACCCGGCCTTTCAACTCGGCTTCGCGACGAATGTCGAGCAGGTGTTCCTCGCGTCGATCCACCAATTGTTCGGCTAGAAGACGAGTCTCAGACATGGATTTCCTCCTTACGCCCACCGCGGGCGGCCAAGAATGCAGCCGCGACTCCGGCGAGCAGGAGCAGTCCATCGCGCGCGGCCGATTTCCAGCCATCGCGCAGATAGATGGTGGGCACCTCGGGATTGGGGGGCAGGTTATAAGTCTCGGGTTCTCCGCGGATCAGAAACAATGCATGAATGCCTTTGACGCTGGTGTGTGTCGGGTTGTAGATCGTGGCGTCCGCCATGCCGCGGTCGTGAAGGACAGCGAGGCGCTCGGCTGCTTTCTTCTCAAGCGTCTCCAGAGCTCCGAACTGGATTGATTGCGTCGGACATGCTTTCGCGCAGGCAGGTTCCAGCCCGGCCTTCTGGCGATCGGTGCAGAAGGTACATTTAAAAGCGCGGCCGTCTTCTTCGTTCTTCTGCACCACTCCGAAGGGGCAGGAGACGACGCAGTAGGCGCAGCCGTTGCAGATGTCCGGTTGCAGAAAGACGCCACCGAACTCCGTCCTCACCAGCGCCCCGGTCGGGCAAGCCTCAAGGCACCCGGCGACTTCGCAGTGCTTGCAGACATCGGACGAAAACTCCCAGCTGTTGTGGTTGGGGGAGTTGCCGCCAAGCCCCGGAATCGGCGTATCTTCCACAAACTTGACGTGCCGCCACGTAGAGGCGCCCAACCCTACCGTGTTGTCGTAAGAAAAGCCGGACAGTTTGTAGCCATCGGCTTCAAGCCCATTCCATTCCTTGCAGGCCACCTCGCAAGCTTTGCAGCCGATGCAAATCGTGGAGTCGGTGAAGAAGGCCGTAGTCTCTCCCGGCTGGACTTCGAAGTTTCCCATCTTGTCGCTCATGCGCGCTCCTTGAGAAGCCGTTTCAATTCTTTGAGAGCAGCGGAGCCCTGCTTGCGCCGGCCCGGAAGCAGATTGCAAACCAGCGCCTTCGATTCCATGATGCGCACGTTCGGGCTTTCGGAGATGGCTAGCAGATCGTTCACCACATCTCCAGTTACAATTCCCTTCCACCCGAAGTGATAAGGCAGACCGACCTGGTGGACCGTTCTTCCATTCACCTTGAGTGGCGCCATGCGTTCGGTGACCAGAGCTTTGGCGGAGAGCAGTCCACGCGGCGAGTAGATAGTCACCCATTCACCATGCTTTACTCCGCACAGTGCAGCGAGTTCCGGCGAAATCTCGGTGAAGAGTTCGGGCTGCAGTTCGGCCAGGTGGCTAAGGCCGCGCGACATGCCTCCGGCGGTGTGATGTTCGGTGAGCCGATAGGTGGTAAGGACGAAAGGAAAGCGCGGGTCGTCCGGTGAATGCGCATACGGATTGTCCGGGCGTTCTTTCTTGTGCGCTGGAGGATTGGTCTGCTCGTCTGGGTAGACGGGGTTGCGCACCAGCGACTCCAGCGGTTCGAAATGAGTCGGCAATGGTCCATCCTTCAAGCCGCTGGTGACGAAGAGCCAGCCACGGCCATCGGGGTGCAGGGTAAACGGCTTGTCACCGTCCAGCGCCTCCAGACCGCGCTTGTTTGCATCACCCTTGTGATCGGGTGGCATGTCGGGTTTAAAGTCGCTGACATCCTCTCCCACCCACTTTCCTTTGTCGCCGTGGCTGGGATCCCACCACACCAGTTTCTTGCGGTCGCTCCATGGAGTGCCATCCGGCTTCGCGGAGGCCCGGTTATAGAGAATGCGGGTGTCTTTCGGCCACGCGAAGCCCCATCCATGGCCCAGGGAATCGTGCGCTTCGCGGGTATTGGGGAGGTTCTTGTCGGGTGATGGCATGAGCCCGGCGTAGATCCAGCAGCCGCAGGCGGTCGAACCATCCGGCTTCAGCTCGTCATACGTTTTGACGTGAGTCTTTGAGTCCCAGTGGTAACCGTTGATCTCCGCCAGAATGGATTCGGCGACGGGCTCCGCAACGGCGCCCTCCGTGGGATAGCTCCACGTCAGGTTGTTGATCGCGATGTTCTTCGGTCCCGGGGCATGGGCAGCCTTTTGCTTGATGCGCAAGCCAAGGTGATACATGAACCAGGTCTCGCTGCGCGCGTCGCCTGGCGGGTCGACGGCTTTGTTATGCCACTGCACGAGGCGCTGCGTATTGGTGAAGCTGCCGCTCTTCTCCGCCTGGCCGGCGGCGGGCATGAGAAAAACCTCGGTCGCGATCTTTTCAGGCGCCAACTCACCGCGTTCGACTTCAGGCGAATCGAGCCAGAAGCTGGCGGTCTCGGTCTCGACCATGTCGCGCACGACGAGCCATTTCAGATTCTTCATGGCGGAACGCTGCAGCCGGCCATTGGGGGCGCCTACCGCTGGATTCTGGCCCATGACGAAGAGTCCTTCCATCTTTCCGTCCGCCATGTCGAGCCAGTAGCCGAGTTCAGAGTGGTCACCCGTCACCCGCGGCATCCACTGAAAGCCCCACTCGTTTTCAGCAGTGGCCGCATCGCCGTACCAGGCCTTCAGCAGGGAGATGATGTAGGCGTCGAAGTTGGCCCAGACACCGGCCCGATCGGAGTGCTTCTCGATGTACTTGCTGAGAGTGGCCGAGTCATCTTCGAAGAACGGCATGGCAAGGTAGCCGGGCAGGATGTCATAAAGTGTGGGAATGTCAGTAGAACCCTGAATGGAGGCATGTCCACGCAAAGCGAGAATGCCGCCGCCGGGCCGGCCCATATTTCCCAGGAGAAGCTGCAGGATCGCTGCGCAGCGAATGATCTGCACCCCGGTCGAATGATGGGTCCAGCCGACGGCGTAGCAGATGGAAGCGGTCTTGTCAGGGCCCGAAGCATTGGTGAATGCTTCGGCCACTTCGAGAAAGACCTCCTGCGGCATGCCGCAGCCTTGCTCCACCATCTCCGGTGTATAGCGCGAGAAGTGCCGCTTCAGGACCTGGAAGATGCAGCGTGGATTCTGGAGCGTCGGGTCGGTCGTGTACTGATGCGTGTTACCGGCTTCGCCGCCGCGATCCTTGGCGTGGCCGCCGTCCGCGGGGTGGTGCCCTGGCGCAGGTTGTGAAGGATGGCGCTTCTGCTCGGAACCTTCGTAGAGCCAGGTCTCCGGGCTGTACTGTTTCTTTTCGGCGTCCCAGCCGGAGAAGAGTCCGTCGAGATCTTCGGTATCGCGATAGTCCTCGCGCAGAATCGTTGAGGCATTGGTGTAATTGAGAACGTAGTCCTTGAACCACTTGTCGTGCTCGATCACGTAGTGGATGAGCCCGCCGAGAAAGAGAATGTCGGTACCTGCTCGCAAAGGCGCCCAGATATCAGCGCTCGCGGATGTCCTCGTGAACCGCGGGTCGACATGAATAATTTTGCCGCCGCGCTCCCGCGCTTCCATCACCCATTGGAAACCAACGGGGTGCTGTTCCGCCATCGAGGAACCCATGATCATGATGGCGTCTGAATCTGCCAGCGAGGTAAGTGCCGTGGTCGCGCCGCCTCGCCCTACCGTGGTGCCCAGACCGGGCACCGTAGAGCTGTGTCAAATTCGGGCCTGGTTGCTGACGCAGACCAAGCCTAGACCTCCGCTGAACAATTTCTTAATCAGGTAGTTCTCTTCGTTGTCGAGCGTCGCGCCACCCAGATGAGCCACCTTCGTGGTGTTCATCACCGCGTGGCCTTCTTTCGACTCGACAAAGCTGTTTTCCCGCGACTCCCACAGACGGTCGGCGATCATGTCCATTGCCTGGTCGAGCGGCAGCTCTTCCCACTCTGTGCCGTACGGTCGCCGGTATTTCACCTTCTGAAGCCGGTTGGGAGCGGTGTGCAACTGGAAGGTGTTGGCGCCCTTGGGGCAGAGATGCCCGCGCGAGATCGGCGAGTGAGGGTCGCCCTCGATGGAGATCAGCTTGCCTTCTTTGTGATAAATCATCTGCCCGCAACCCACCGCGCAGTAGGGGCAGATGGAGCGCGCGACCGCGGCGCCCGCCGTTTTCGGCTGCAGCGTTCTGGTGCGCTCGCTCCAGGATTCGGACCCGGTTCCGTTAGAGCGATTCTTGATCTGCTGATATACGGGCCATTTCGACAGAAGGTTCTTCATGATCTACTCCGATGCGGCTGCGGCCGATGCGGCTGCGGCCGATGCTGTGCTCTTTGGGACGCCTGCCGGCTGGGAAGGGTTGTGCAGGGTCACTGCCGGAGCAGTGACGCAGTTTCGCTAAAGTACAATCCGGGTCGCGCCCTCTCTCCGTGTGATTCTCTGCCGGTCAAGGTGCTCGAGCAGTGGAATGGCGAATTTTCTCGACAGCCCGGTGATCTGCTTGAGCCGCCCGACGTCTAGCGTCTGGCCTTTGAGCCCACGAATGGTCTTCTCGAGAGCTTCCACCGCAAGATGATGGATGAAGACGTCATCGGTCGCGATCTTTATCAGGGTCTTATCGCGCAGCAGCAGAGTGACGTACGCCCGCGCATCCTTCTCACTGAAGTGCAACTCGTGAATGGCGTCCGGGAAGGCCGGCGGGCTAAGTTCGGCACGCCGGTAGAGATCCGCCAAAGCTGCAATCCGCGCGGCATTCGGATCGGGAGCATCCACGTCGGCCCCGGGCGCGTAGACCATTTCATTGCCCGGTTCACCGCGCAGCAATATGCGTCTTTGCTGCGCCAGATCTGTCAGAAGAGCACCGAAGACCTCAACCGGCAGATGCGATTGGCTCCGCAGTTCGCTCTGCCGGATTCCCACAGGACTTGCGCCCGAGGATGCGGCTGGAAGCATCTTCAGCACCTGTTCGCCTGCTGTCCGCAAAGCGCTGCTGCTGATCAGCAGTTTCTGCGAGAGCAGTTGCAATGAGCCGCTCCGGAGCTTGGGTTGCACTGCCGCGTGAACGGCCCCGGCGGTCCAGCCCATCTCGTCCGCCAGTTGCCCAAGGCCGATCCCGGTTGATTCGCAGCGTTCCACGCGGAGTTGTAACTGGTCCGCCTCCGAAGCGTCCTTCATTTTCTCGAGGACTTGTTGCAACCACCCTAAAGCCTTTTTCTTCGAAGTATGGGCTGCAGGATAGGAATCGATCACCCGTCCTCCGCCAATGGTCTGTGCCGGGGAAAGCCGGCGGAGCACGAAGCGGTCGCCGGGAACGAGCACGACTGGTTTAGCGAGCTTCAGCCGCACGATCTGACTGGCTCCCGCGGCGATCCTGCGATATCCATAGATCGAGATAGCTGCGATGGTGTCGGAGGTAAAACTATGCAGCCGAAGCCGCGCGCGATGGGGGACATCCGGCGCATCCGTCAGCAGCGTGATCTCCGCATCCAGACTATCCACAGCGCGCAGCGTGGAAGGCAGCACCAGCGTGTCGCCCCGCCGTACCTCACTAACTTCAATCCCACTAAGATTCAGCGCGACCCGCGAGCCCGCCAACACCTCGGTGCAGCTTTGTCCCTGCCTCTGTAGTCCGCGCACCCGCGCCGGCTTGCCGCCGGGTTCGATGGTAAGGGTCTGCCCGACGCTCAGGCTGCCGGATTGCAGGGTTCCCGTGACTACCGTGCCAAAACCCTTCATCACGAAGGCTCGGTCGATTGGCAGACGTGGCAGGCCCGCATTACTCCGGGCCGGTGTCTGTTCCGCAAGCCGGCTGAGCGCGGTGCGGAGAGCAGGCATGCCAATGCCAGAGTGCGCGCTCACCGGAACGATTGGGGCATCCTTGAGGAATGAGGTTCGGAGGGCGGCACGCACCTCTTCGCAGACCAATTCAAGCTGTTCCTCTGACACCAGGTCGGCTTTCGTCAGAACTACGAGCCCGCGCCGAATCGCCAGCAAACCGCAGATGGCCAGATGCTCCTCGGTCTGGGGCATGACACCCTCGGCTGCGGAGATCACAAGCATCACCAGATCGATTCCACCGGCCCCGGCCAGCATGTTGCGGACAAACTGCTTATGCCCGGGAACATCGATGATGTCGAACGAAAGCCGCGCCCCCGAAGAGGACTCGAGATCACACCGGGCGAAGCCCAGATCGACAGTGATGCCACGGCGTTTCTCCTCCGGCAGCCGATCGGTGTCGATGCCGGTCAGCGCCCGAACCAGCACAGTCTTGCCGTGGTCGATATGACCGGCGGTGCCAACGACGACGGAGTGTTGTCTAGTCTGATCAGGCGTGGTCATTCACGACCTTCTTCGGCGGCGTACCGGAGGGCCATGGCAAGCACCCGGTCTTGTTCCGGAGGCACGGTCCTCAAATCAAGAAGCACACAGTCGTCTTGCACGCGTCCAATCACGGGAGGCGTCTGCCGGCGAAGGGCCGCAAGCAATCCGGAAGGTGGGTTAACGCGATGGCGAAGCGAAAGCGCAAAGCTGTTCAACGTCGCGCCGGGAGTGGTGCCGCCGCCGATGACGCTTTTCACAGGTACTATCGAAATCTCAAGAGTTTCCGATGTGATCTCCTGTTGTATTGCTTCGCAACGCAGACGCAGATCCTCCTCCGGAATCCGCAGCATGCGAACGACGGGAATCAACTCCTCCTGATGCGAGGCGTAGCTGAGCACCGTGGCCTCCAACGCGGCGTAGGTCAGCTTGTCTACGCGCAGCGCCCGGAAGAGAGGGTTAGCTCGAATCCTGTCCAGCAGATCGCGCCTGCCCAGCAGAAGCCCGCACTGCGGTCCGCCCAGGAGTTTGTCGCCACTGGCGGCGATAAGGTCGGGAGCCCTGAGAAAGCTGTCGAGGAGCGACGATTCTTCTTTGACCCCGACGCTTTCCAGCGGAATCATCAGCCCGGTTCCCTGATCCTCAAAGACGGGAAGGTTTGCCCGTCTTCCCAGGTCGATCAGCTCTGAAAGCTCCGGCTTCTCAGTAAATCCTTCCATCTTGAAGTTCGACTGATGAACCCGAAGAATCATGCGCGTATGGCCGTTTATCGCCTCAGCGTAGTCCGCCGCCCGGGTCCGATTGGTCGTTCCCACCTCACGCAGGATGACGCCGGCCTTGCGCAGAATGTCCGGCACACGGAAGCCTCCGCCGATCTCCACCAACTCCCCGCGAGAGACCAGCACCTCGCCTCCTTCGGCCAGTGAGTTGAGAGCAAGAAAGGTTGCGGCAGCGCAGTTGTTCACGACGGCGACGCTCCAGGTTTGGCCGATCTGTTCCCCTGGCTGCCCCGTTATCGAGCTTAGGGTGCGCAGCAGCATGGGTTCGACGTGCCGGTCGCGGCGGCCGCGGTTGCCGGTTTCAAGATCGAATTCAAGATTCGAGTAGCCGCTTGCCACATCGACAATGGCCCGGAGCGCTGGTTCGCTCAAAGGCGCACGCCCGAGGTTGGTGTGCAAAATCACTCCCGTAGCATTCAGCACGGGGATCAGGGTTGGGCACATCGCCTCGTTCGTCTGCCGCGCCACGGTCTCCCCGAGGCTCTCAACGAAAGCGTGCAGCGTCTCAGGAGTATGGATTCCCTGGACGATCTCCGTTCGTGCGCGCGCCAGTTCTGCTCGGGCCGCCTGGGCCAGTGCAGCGCGAGGATGCAGGCCCATGAGAGCGAGAAACTCAGGCCGGCGCAGTATCTCGTCGAGGGAGGGAAGAAGACGATAGAGCTGCTCGGGCGCAGTCTGTCCGTGGATCATACTTCACTTCGCAGGTCAGGTAGACGATGGGAGGTCAACTCGATCAGAGGCGCCTTCTTTGCAGAAGAACTCTTTGCCAGCACGCAGCCAATGCGTGCGGCCGAAAGCCCTGCGGCCACCAACTCTGCCAGGAGCGGCTCGGCGTGCTCTGGGGCGACAGCCAGCAACAGTCCTCCTGCCGTCTGCGGATCATAGAGGAGCGCTCGCACTTCGTTTGAAATAAGCGTGCTCTCTGCGTCTCCTACGACGCACTCGGCGAAGTCCCGATTGGACAGCAAACCCGCGGGTATAGCGCCGAGCCGGACCGCTTCGAGCGCTCCCTGAAGCAGCGGGATCGCGGGCACGTCGATGGAAAGCCGCGCACCGCTTCCCAGGGCCATCTCCCGGCAGTGGCCCATCAGTCCAAACCCGGTAACGTCTGTCGCCCCATGGATCTCATAGCCGCGGGCCAAATCGATTGCGGTCCTGTTGAGGGTCGTCATCGAGCACACGGCACCCGCCACCCAATCCGGCTTCGCTTTGCGCTGCTTGAGCGCGGTAGTGATCACGCCCGTTCCCAAGGCCTTGGTCAGCAGCAGAACATCGCCCGCCCGAGCACCTGAGTTGGTCAGCACCTGCTCGGGGTGGATGAGCCCCGTTACCGCATATCCGAACTTCATCTCGACATCACGAACACTGTGGCCGCCCACCACGGTACATCCGGCTTCGTGCATCTTCGACAAGCCGCCCAGCATGATCTGTTGCAAAACATCCGTATCCCCGTCTTGTGGGAAACAGACGAGGGAAAGTGCGGTGACCGGTTTGCCGCCCATGGCATACACATCGCTCAGGGCATTGGTCGCGGCGATCTGTCCGTAGGTGTAGGGATCGTCCACCATGGGCGTAAAGAAGTCCACGGTCAGTACCAGAGCCAGATCGGAAGCAATCCGGTACACTCCCGCGTCGTCGGCCTTGTCAAAGCCCACCAGCAAGTTCGGGTCGGTGTGGGCAGGCAGGCGAGTCAGCACCGAGTGCAGCAGGCCGGGAGGCAGCTTGCTGGCGCAGCCACCAGCCTTCACTTGCTCAGTCAGGCGCACGGGGGCGACAGGGCTTGCGTCTAAAGTCAATTTTTCCTTCTTCATGCGCTCCTTCAGGTGCCTTGCATCAGAGAAATAGATGCAATCTGCTCGATACATGGAAGCGCACAGGAATCCGGTGATCCTCACGGTCTTCAAAACCGGCGGTCGTCCTTCACGGGCAACGGTGTGTTCGACTCACACGCGCTTCCGCCATCCTTCACACTCGCGATGTTCCCAGCAGCACCCAGATCGGTCAAAATGTCTGCTCTTCTAAGTGGTAGGAACGGCACACTGGACTGAGGCATCCTAACCTCTATGCCGTACCCGCTGGCCACTTTCGGCACACTGGCTGTTCTTCTCGTTGCGCTGGCAGTGGAGTGACCTATTCGAGCGACATCCAGGCGGCCCGTCAGGTCCCGGAGACGGCAGCACAGGACGAGTGCGTCGAGACGGTGCGCCAGGCGGAACTCGACATCAAGATCTCCAACGATTCATTTTTCTTGCCCGATCTTGTGACTAAGCCCGGCTGTGTTTACGGAAGTAAACTCGAACTATGTCTTGTTGAGCCTGCGCTACGTGGCGGATCCGCGCCGCCGCCGGCAGGCGCGCTCAAAGCTGTACAACCGTATCTTCGACTTGGTCCTCCAGCACGAAAATATATACATTGGGTCCGACACTATGGATCTGACGGTGCATCCGCCGCAGAAAAAGAGCGGTTCGCGAACCCCGGCAAGTACCGAAATGCCCAGTGCGACCGACAAAATTGCCTAGCTCATGCCGCGCGACTTTGCTCGCGGATCGCAATGGTTTGAGCCGTCCTTCGAGGGATCCCGGGATGGACCGTCTGTTTAGTCAATCCCTGGAGCGCGATGGTGTTTCTGCTCCAGTGGCGTCGGCGGGGGTTGTCTCGCCACCGCCGGCTTGCCTTTTACGTGAGTTCCATTGGCCAGAAAGAACCATAGCGCGAGCACGATGATCGCCAAGAGTGAAAACAGAACAGTAATGATTGTCATGATCGTAAGTCTCCTTTGCGCCGTGGTCAGGACAAATAAGCAGCGGAAACAGCCTGCCGCTTCTTTCTTTCTTTCTTTCTGCCCTACTAAGATAGATGCCCTCTGGGCGGCTTTCGTCTGTTCTGTTGCCAATCTCTCGCGGCTACGCTGTTCTGCAAGGATATCGATCACGTTGGGGATAGGCTGAACTGATCGACGTTAGGGATTCCATTCCGGAATAGTTGCATCGAAGCGTCGGAGGTTTAATTGTGATTGTGAAGGTTCGCCTCAGGAGGTGGATGATGCTGCCTTTGGATAGACGCTCTTGACCAGGACCAGCCCCACTGCTGCGATTGGAGCAGCAACCGCCACTCCGAGGATCCCGGCGAAGCTCCCCAGGCATAACTGGGAGAGGATTGTCAGAACCGGCGGGAGGCGCACCGCCCTGCGCTGGACCATCGGAGTGAGAAAGTAAGCTTCCGCGGTATGGAAAATCGCGTACAGGACGAAGACATACAGAGCAGTCCTTGGGCTGCGTTGCAATGCAAGCAGAATCGCGAGAATTCCGGGTAGAATCGTGCCAAGATAAGGAATGAAGATCATGATCCCGGTGAGCAGCCCGACCGTAAACGCCAGATGCACTCCCAGGATCCAAAGCGAGATCATGCTGGCTACTCCGAGCACAGCCATAGGAATCATCTGTCCAAGCAGCCATGAACGGAGGGTAGCTACCACGGCAGTGCTAAGTTGGCGGGCCTGCGCGCGATGCTCGTCGGGAACGAGCAGAAGCAATCCCTCGCGATAGCCGCCCGGATCCAGCGCGCCAAAGAACCCGATCACAAACACAACAATCAAATCGATCCCACCCATAACAATCGCTTTGGCGACAAGCGTAAGCTTTGCCCCGGCGTCGCCGCCCTGCATGGACCGATGCAACAGGTTCAGCACGGAGGTGCCCCACCCCGTTTGCTGGAGGTAAGTTGTGGCTTGGTGAAGAGATCCAGGAAGAAGCGCCGCCACCGCAGTAAGCTGCGTGATAACGCGCGGCCCGAGCAGAAATATGGACGACGCGAGAAGGCCGGCAATTGCAAGCAGGCTTGCCATGTAGGCCGGTGCGGGATTGAGGGGAGTATGCCGTTCTACCCAAGATGCTATCGAGTGCAGCAGAATGGCAAGCAGCAGACCGGCAAAGGCGAGAAGAAGCAGCTTCCGTTGGAACCAGACGAACCAGAAGGCCAACAGACAGACCGCGATGAGAACAAGACGGCGGTCTGGAATCAAAGGCTTTTCTCGCATATTTCTCTGGCTCGACTGCTACTGAGATGCCGCCTCATCGTATAAGGGCCACCCTGCTATTCCGAGAACGATTGCCCCGATGCCTGGTGGAGTGCCGCGAAGAAAACGTTAGCGATCTAATGGCACTTAAGGCGAATAGAGCAAACTGCAGATCCCTCGGCTTCGCTCCTAGTGGCAAAGTGTCGGAGAGGCATCCTAGCCCACTCAAGCCAAAGTGCGGCTTGAATGGGGCACCCAAAGCTTTTGTTGCCGGTGTAATTTCTCTCTCAACTCGCCTCCGCGAGTCCACGAACGATTCCTCTGCGACAGGCCACTAGCTACTTCATGCGAGGCGAAATAGCGAAAATGATTCTGGATCGGCTCGCATCCCACCCAGCCAACGTATTCTTATCCTCTTATGCACGGGACTGGCGCACCCATTTCCAGATCGAGAAAGCGCTCCCGACCAGGCAAAGCAGAATGAAAACCGCCATGGTCCAGAGAAACGGCGTGGATTTTGAAATTTGAAGAATATAGTGGCCAAACTCGATTGCCAGAATCGCCAGGATTGTAAAGCGTATCGCCCGAGCGATAAAGTTCACCACGAGGATGCGCCAGATGGAGTAGGCGAAAGCGCTGGCTGCGGCGATCACGAGGGTATACGGGAACGGCGGAGGAGCCAACGCGCCTACTGCTATGGCAATCGCCGCGCGCTGGCCCATGTGCTTCTTCAACATTTCAAACTTCCTTCGCCCTGCCAGTTTCTGAACCCCTTCCTCCCCAACCTTCCGTCCGACGAGCGCCAGTAGCAGTGCCCCGAGGGTTGAGCCAATCGCCGCCGACAGAACATAAAACGGCGCTCCGTGGTGCTTCTGTGCCACAAGGCCAACCACCACCAGATCGTTGCCGAATGGCAGCACGAGGAACGACGAATCCAAAACGCCCATGACCAATGGGCCGAAATAGCCGAGGTGAAACAAGAACGTAAGAAGCGGGCGAAAAAACTTCACAGCGAAAAGCTCCTGATTCGAGAACAGCGATAGATAAGCTTCTGTTAAGATGCCATCTTTAGAAACGCGAAGCAGGGTGCTTTTTTTGCCTTCAGTTTTGGTTCGTGGAATGTTTCACTCTGACAGGCAGGACTGAGGCAGCGGGGAAGGGACACCTATCCAGCCGGATCATCCTGCAGTTTTAGGGAGCAGGATGATCCGGCTGGTTTGTTTTCTTTACTTGGAGGCTACCTGAACCTCATCCCGAAGCTGCTCAAGCTTGGTCTTGGTGTGCCCGTACTCGACCGTCGTTTCTATCAGGCGGGCCAGTTCGTGCGCAGTGTCGGCATTGGCATCCAGATACTGCGGATAGTCGCCGGAGACGGGACGCTCCTGGTTCTTGTTGAGATGCTCGATGGCGTCGGTTGTATTGGAGGCCAGTTCGCGAAGTAGAGGCACGGCGCGATCAATGGCCTCCTTTTGAAAAGTGCTGGCCTGGCTTCGTTCTGCCTCCAGTTTGGCAATGGTCTTGCCCAAATCATTCACGTGTTCCTTGACTGCGGTCAGCATGGTGGCGTGGGTCTGCCAACTCACGTCGCTATGCAGCAGGCCAGTCATCTGGTCGGCGTCATAGTCAAGAACAGAAGCCTGGTCTGCGGCTTTGTTAAGGAGACTGCGAACATCCTGATTTTCTGCATTTTCGAGAGCCTCGGCCCGACGGACGATCATGAAGCAAGTAAAGACAGAAAGCAGACCCACCACCAGGGCGCGATGTGTATTTGAATGGAACATAGACATAACTCCTCCTTGGATTTTTTGAGTTTTGTTTTGGTCTCGGTCCCCTTTAAGTGGATATAAGTGGCCAACGACTGCGGGTCCCCGCAATGCCGGCGCTCATTAGCCTCGAAGGCATTTCATTGAGGCTCGACAACAGTGAGATAGGTCGAACCTCCCCGGTTTTCTAGCAAAGGAACCGGTTGATTTCCAACTCCAGAAAGAGCCAGGCGATACCGCTGCCCATTAAAGCTCTATGCCGCCAACGCTCGCAATACGCCCAGGTAGTGAAGGATGTCTTCGCGAGAAAGCATTCCCACGATTCCATTCCCTTCTACCACGGGCAACTGGTTTACCCCTTCACGCCCCATCTCTTCGAGCGCGGACCACAGCGAGGCGCCGGGTCCGGTGGTGGCCAGCTTGTGAAACGGGATCATGGCTTGAGAGACGGTGGTCGTCGGCCAAGCGGCGCGGGGGACTGCACGGATGGCGGCAAGGGTTATTATCCCCGCGAGACCGCTGGGACCGCTCACGATGAAAGATCGGCTAACACCGGTCGAGACGAACTTTTCGACGAGCTCTTGTAGTGTGACGTCGCTGGAGATGCCAGGAACATCGCGTCTCATTGCATCCAGCACCTTATGATCGCCTATCAGGCTTTTCACGGCCTCCTGTTGCAGCTGGCTTGCCGCGGCGCTCTCCAGATACCACCCGATGAAGGCGATCCACAGGCCGTTGAAAAAATTCCCCCTTAACGCTTGCCAAACGCCAAGGAAAATCAAAAGGAAGCCAAAGAAGCGGCCGGTAAATGCGGCGATGTTGGTGGCGCGCCGAAGCTTACCGGTCATCCCCCAGACGAAAGCGCGAAAGACTCGACCACCGTCCAGGGGGAATCCGGGGATAAGGTTGAAGATAGCGAGAATCCAGTTCAGGAAAGCCAGGTATTTTGCCAAGGCGAACAATGGTGTTACGGAGACCACGAAGGGTTCCAATGCCCAGAAAGAGGCTGCCAGGGCGAAGGAAACGAGAGGTCCGGTAATCGCGATCCAGAATTCGGCGCCCGGGCTGGGCGGCTCCGTGGCAATCTGGGATACTCCGCCGAAAAGGAAGAGCGTAATGCGAGGAACAGAAATCCCGTACCGCCGAGCCACTACCGAATGGCCTAACTCGTGAATTAAAACACTCACGAACAGCATGATGGCTGTCACGCCGCCCATCAGCCAATATTCGGCAGTGCTCCAACCGCGAAACTCGAGCGGATAATAGCTGACCGCCAAAAGCCAAGTCATCAGGCCGACGATGACGAACCACGAATAGTCCAGGTCGATCGAAATGCCTGATATCCGCCCAATCGGGATGGTGTGCCGGAACATTTACATCTCTCCGTCTTACGCAGCCGAGTCGCGGCAGTGTAAGAGGCTCAGTGGAGTTAGATGCAAGTTATCCGGGGCGTGTTTTATCTGCTACATTTCGTTCCGTTCGGGCACCAGCCGCCGCGCATACAGGACCAATCTCGTCCTACCAGTAAGTCTTAGGGCCGGACTGCGGCCGCTGCTACCGCTTCGCCCGGGTGCACATTCAATTCTCTTGCCGCTGCGCCATTGTTGAGCATTCTCGCCGCAGCAGCCATCGATACCCCCGGGGGGACAGGTTTGTAGTGGCTGGTCACCTCGTCCTGCTGTTCGCTGATGCTCTTGAAGAGCAGCATGTGCCCTTGAATATGGATATGGGTTGCCGTGATCTCCCAAATGCCTGGGCCGACTTGCGTTCGCTGCACGTCAAAGGTTCCGCCTTTTTCGAGTTGACCAAGTATTCCAAAGCCAAAATCGACATCCTGCGTGAGCACTCCTCGTAAGGAGACGATACGGTTTTGCTCTGTGTTTACGACCATCGTTCCCTTCATGGCGGCGAACACCTGAGCCTCGTGCGTGGGTGGAGAGAAGTGCGGATTGGGATCGAAGGCCAGAGTTGTCTCCGCTCCATGTCGCCTTACTATTTTCCACAGGAATGCGTCGGGAAGCATCTCGGTCAATGCGCGCGCTTTCGCGCCATCTTGCTGCTGATCTTTGCTTTGCTGTTGCCGCACAGAGGGATCGGTTAGAAATTTATGCAGCTTATCGGCATCGTCTTTTCGCTCCTCCATAGTAGGCGCATGGCCGTCTATTTCGATGGTCTTGGAGATGTTTCCTTCAGCTGTCTGTACAACCAGCTTTAACGTGCTTTTCCCGGGAACTTTCTTATAGTCCTCAAACATCCAGTGCGAATGGTCTTTCGCATCCGCCGCTAACTCGCCGTTAACCACTCGCTGAACGAGCGAGCGGGCGCCGGTTTGCTGGGAGGCCGCCAGAGATGGCGCCGGCAACGTTATGCAAAGGACAAACGAGGTTACGAGTAGCGTTCTGCTTGTCATTCTGACTCCTGTCCGGGAGCACGCCAGCCGATTTGTCAGTTAGCGCAAGACGCTGCCTCCAGGGCTCTTCTGTCCTGCGACCCGGACAAATGCTTAGGTGATGGAAAGGTTCCCTAAGTTGCAACCTGAACGGCGAATTTACCGCTTGCCGCTGCCTGCGGCTCCTGGGTGGGGGTATTGATCCTGGCGCTGGTTACCGGGAGAGTAGGGAAGAAGGATTCGGAAGGCCTAAAGTGGTTTTCGATGTTGCGTACGACCATACTGGCGAAGCACACGAACTGCCTCGCAGGCTGCAAACTATGGCAAGCGGGCGCCGCGGCGGCATTCCTTCGACGCTGCCGTGAACCGGGCCGCAGCCCACTGAAATAGGAATGAATTGTTCGTTCCGCAACCCTTACTGGGTGCGGATAAACAGGGCCTCTGGGCCGCCGTTCGCTAGCGTGGCAGTCACCCGCACCTGTTCGCCCTTCTCCGGATCGAATCTCTCACCTTGCACCGCTCCCACGGCAGTCTCGGCCACTGTCTTCGGGGCAATACGGAAGGACTCGCTGGCGCCAGCGCTGTCTTTGATGGTAAGCAGATGCTCGTGCCTGTTGAACTTGGTAACCGATCCGCTGATCTTCTTAAGCGGTCCCCCACCGAGATCCTGCAATGCAATCGCGGTCCGCTCGTCGCCATCGCCGAAATAGTAGACGATTACGTGAGTCCCCTTTTTGCTGAAGGCGTCTGCAGGAGTCGAATCCGCTCTGAGGTCCTTGGCGAAGTCGACCGACAGGTTCATTGCCGTCATATCTTTGAAGAGTCCTTCCGAGCCGTCGTCGGTGCTGATGACGATGGTTTTGTTGGTTGGATTGATGTTAGAAACGGTCCCTGCCAAGGCATGAACGACCTGTTGAGCGTTTGCAGCAAAGGCAGATAAAGAGACGAATCCTACGAGCCAACACGCTTGAGAGAGTGCTCTCAGCATAGATTGCTCCCCCCTTCTGGAGCGCGGCCAGTATAACTCTCAAGGTTCTCAACTGATAGCGAAATTGGGCATTGACTCGCCGCTTTTAGCCACGCCTTAGTCGATGTATGGTAAAAAGGGATGAGTTGAGGCGGAACGGAGACTCCGCCCGTGTTTTAGCGGCGGTTGCTGACGTAAGAAGGCACCGCTCCGGACAGGTGCGGCCGCTTAGCAGGCCGCCGAAGCGAAGACCCCGGCAGCGTTGTTCGTTGCAGCAGGCAACCGTTGCGAACTATTGTTCGCCTGCCTTGGAGGCTCCTGTATGGTTTGTTCTCGCTATCCGGAGATAGTCTATGGGGTTCCCTGCTCACGAGCAACCATCACTCGGGGCGTCTTATCAGTCCCGTGAGAACGCCTTTCGGCGCTTCGATGAAACCGGTACGCGGCTCGCCCTTCCGGGCCGGGCCATGATTTTCGAAGAGAGCCAATGCTCCAACCATGTGTTTGTGATCCGCGGGGGACGAGTCAAGCTTTTCAGCACCTCCAAAGAAGGCCGCAGGATGATCATCAGAGTCGCCGGCCCGGGAGATATCCTGGGCCTGAACGCGGCCCTCAACGATCTGCCTTACGAGGTCACTGCGCAGACTCTGGAACCTTCGCAGCTTATAGGCGTGCGGCGTGGGGATTTTCTCTGGCTGCTGGAAACATTCCCCGAGGTAGGCCGACGGGCCGCGCAGGTGCTGGCCAACCAATACCATGAACTGTTCTTAGATACCCGGCGACTCGCGCTCTCCGGTTCGATTTCGGGCCGGCTAGCGCGCTTGCTGCTGGATTGGGCGGCGCCTGCCAGCGATACTATGCTTTCGCCTAGCTTCACTATGGTGTTCACGCATGAGGAGCTCGCCAATATTGTAGGGACGTCGCGCGAGACGGTGACCCGGCTGCTCAATCAGTTTGTGCGCAATCACATAGTGGAGCGGCAGGGCGCATTGTTGGCGATTCTAGACCCGACCCGGCTAAAAAAGCTTGCAGAATAGCTTCCGCCCGAGGCTCGACTCGAGAGAGCTGCAGACTGCGCCGGCTCGGGCAGCGCTCGCATCTTCTCGAGCCGGCAACCATCCGACGTCAAGCCGCCTTAACTTCGATGGTCTTCGGTGGAGCGGCTTTGGGCACGGTGATCTCCAAGACCCCGCTCGCCAGGCGGGCCATAATCTTCTCCGGGTTGATGGAGCTTGGCAAAGCAATGCGACGGCACAATTCGGTGGCGGATAATTCGCTGTATTTGACCTCGCCGCCTTTTTTCTCTTCTCTTTTCTGCTCATTTTTACCGCGAATGTAGATTGCACCGGCGTCTGCCTGGATACTGAGATTCTTTGCATCGAAGCCGGGCACCTCGGCGCGGATGGTATAGCTTTCGTCTGATTCGCTCATTTCGATAGGAACGGGGCGGAGGATCTCCGCTTCAGCACGGAACCAGTCATCTAAGTCCCAGCCGTTACCACTGCCGCGTTGTTGAAAAAAGCTGAAGGCGCGCCTCGCCGTCTCCTGGCTCAGTGCCTCGAGCTCGTCGAGAAAGTTCATGGTTTGGGGAAACTGGATTGTGGTTTTGCTGGACATATTGGGTTTGGTTTCAATGGCTGTAGACATAATTCTCCTTTGGGCTATTTGTCAGCGTAACCCGCACGAATATCGATCCCATCGGCGGTGAGGTGGAACCTCGTCGAGTTCCGACGGCCCGGGAGATTAACCACGACACGAGCAGAGCGTAGCAAAATCAAGGGCACCAGCGGTGTTGCTGGAGAGAAGAGAGCGTAATCCAGGCGGTGTTCCGATTGCGCCGGTCTTCTTGTAAAGCACGCCGTAACGATCGAGAATCCAAATCTATTGTGTGGCGGAGCACGTCTGTTTGTCTGTGATACGGATCACCAACGGCGAAGAAAAGTCTACTTATTTCGACCCGGCGAGCACGCCCGTTTCAGGCCGGGTATATTCTTAGGGTTCGCCGAAAGACGCAGAACATCGGCTACTACGTCGTAGAGAGGATGAGTAGAATGAGCCGTATCAGCCGCCGGAGCTTATTGGCTACGACCGGGATGGGCCTCTTGTCTGGCGGTCTCCGCCGGGTTCTGGGTGCAAAATCGACCAGCGATTCTGCAGACGCGACGCCGGGAGCGAGCGAGAAGGAACCGCTTGCCCTGGCGGATTACCGGCCGGTAAGCATGCTGCACTTGAAAGAAACGCAGGTGCCGCGGGCCAAATACCCGCTCATCGATTTCCATACTCATCTGACCTTCTCAGCGCACGTAGTCAATGGTGTTTCCCTGGGAGCGGAACGCATCATCGTCGGTCCGCCGGAGGAACTGCTGCCCGTTATGGAGCGCAGGAATATCCTTGCCTTAACCAACCTCACAGGTGGATTTGCAAGTGGCCTGCAAAATACCGTCAACCAATATGACAAGCGCTTTCCGAACCGCTTTTATACGTTCACTGAACCCTCGTACAACCTGTTTCAACAGTCGAATTATCCTCAGTTGCAAGCAGACGCTATCGTCGCTGCCCACCGGTCAGGGGCCCGGGGTCTAAAGATTTTGAAGACCCTCGGCCTGTATTTGCGCGAGCAAACCACCACAGGCGATCTGGTTAAAGTGGATGATCCGCGATTTGACCCGATGTGGGAGGCTTGTGCCGGTCTGCGCATACCCGTCGCCATTCACGTATCCGATCCTCTGGCATTTTTCACGCCAACGAATCGCTTCAATGAGCGTTATGAGGAACTGAACAATCATCCGGATTGGTCCTACTTCCGACCCGGGTTTCCCTCCAACGCGGACATTCTGGAAGCACGCAATCGCGTTTTTGCGCGCCACCCCAGGACGAACTTTGTCGCCTTACACGTCGGTAACTTCGCCGAAGACCTGGAAAATGTTTCGCAAAACCTCGATCGCTTCCCCAACATGTACGTTGATATTGCCGCCCGCCTGAATGAGCTAGGGCGGCAGCCAAGGGCAGCCCGCAAGTTTTTTGATAAGTACCAGGACCGGATTGTTTTTGGAACAGATGCTACGCCACATGGAGATAAATTTCCGCAGCAGGTATTCAATGATCACCTGTACGAAATCTACTTTCGATTTCTAGAGACGGATGATGAATACTTCGATTACGCTCCCGCACCGGTACCACCTCAAGGACGCTGGAAGATATCGGGAATCGATCTGCCCGATGGAATTTTGCATAAGGTTTACAACCAGAATGCTGCCCGGTTGCTCCAGGGCACGGCTGCGGCTGGATGACAACTCTCCCTTGCCAGAGACGCAAACAAGTGACTGGCTCCGTTTCGTTGTAACTGTGGTTGCAATTCCTTTATCAGCTTCATTCCGAGGGAGAGAAACCGCAGGTCCCTCCACTACGCTCCCCCGGATTTCCTGTTGAGAGTGGTGGCGTTGGCGGAGTTCATGCGGCTTTCTCTACGGAAAGCCGCATACGTGGATGTTGATCAGTGCCGCGTAGTAGGAAATCCGGGTACGCTCCGGTCGGGATGACAATTTTGTTGTGGGATTGGCCTTGGCCCCGGTCAACGGAACTAGCAACCGGTTGCGTTGGCGGAGTTAATGCGGCGTTAGTAGCGGGCTGGAGGGACCGCGGTTTCATTCCCTCGTGCCGCCGACTTTTCCATATGGCAAAAAGCCGGCGGCAACCGTGATGACAGAAGAGACACAGCTAAATCACCTAAGTGGCCCGTTTGCCGGTTCAAGCAACGCGCTTCGTTTCGATAGTGCGTTCCTGTCTCCCCAACCTGTCCGCGCGCGACCCGTGGATACCGCCCGAAGCTGCTGCGATCATCCCCAGCACCATGGCAGCGAATAACCAATACCCGCCGATGATTATGAAATCCGCCACGGTGAATCCACTCGCCGCTACTCCAGTTATATGGCGGCCGAACGAATTGCCGAGAGCTATTGAAGTGATGAGAAACGAGGCGAAAACACACATCCCGAACGTAACCAGCCCGGCATAGATCCCGGACGCGCGGGTGGTCGTCGCTGATTGCGTGCTGGCTAACTTGCCCGCAAAGTAGAGAGAGATCATCGTGAGCACGATCATCCACACTCCCGACCCGATACTGATCCCGGGCCCGATCGGAGTGGCTGAATGCGGGTTGATCGCATGAGTAAAAATGGCCACCCCGAGCACGCCGAACGTGGCCTCAATTGCAAGAAAAAGGAAACTACCCGAGAACACTGCAGGCCACGAGAGCCTTCGGGCGATCAAGGTTGAGGGATATTCTGTGTATTGCGTTGCCATAAGATGCTCCTGCTTGTCCTATCCGGTCCTGAACCGGCTTTTTATAAGGTCCTCGCTAAAGCGATTGCTTGAACGGACGAACGCGCGCCCAAGCCTGCGATTATGTTCGCCACCAGTTATTACGATCGCCAGCCACCTTTTGGGGCCGGCCTAGCGGTTTCACAACACCTAATTACCTAGATGCGAATCGTGTAAAAGATGCCGCGTTGAACGCAATTATTTCATTTTGTTTGATCGCAGCCAAAACAAGCTGAGTTCATTCTGCGCCGCAATCGGGAAAGACCGATGTAACTGCGTTGCTGCTATCGCTGGGATCGCGCCACCGAAGTAAGAGTGAGCAAAGCCGGCTACTCTAAACGTAGAGACTCGATAGGCTCCAGGCGCGCTGCGCGCCGCGCCGGGGTCCAGCTTGCGATCAACGCCACAATCATCGACAGCACGGGTACTGAGACAAAGACAACAGGGTCCCAAGCGCGGACTCCAAACAGGAATCCGGCGATGAGCCGTGTCAAGCCGAAGGCTGCAGCCACGCCGATCAAGACCCCGGTTAGCGTCAGCAGCATGCCCTGTCTTACGATCAAATTGCGAATGCTCGCGCGATCCGCTCCCAACGCCATCCGAATACCAATCTCCTGCGTACGTTGGGTAATCGAGTACGCCAAGACTCCGTAAATCCCAATCGCGGCGAGCATCAAGGCGCTGCCGGCGAAAATCGTCAGCAGGAGCATATTGAAATTTTGTTCGGCGGCAGAATCGCGAAAGACCTCATCCATCGTGCGTACGTTCCCTACAGGCAGTCCACCAGTGGATTGGCGCAGTTGCTCGGCAACGGCATTCACCATCTTGTGCGGCTCCATGCGAGTCCGCACCAGCCAGATAACTGGATGAAATTGCAGACTGAAAGCGGTCATCAAATCCGATTCCTGGGCCTCGGGAATGATCATCGTCGGTTCAGGAGCAATTGTCAGATCGGTATCCCGTGTATCTCCCACAATGCCAACAATCTCACGTGGAGGTTCTTCAAACTTTGGGCCTACGCCTTGACCGATCATGATCTGCTGGCCGATCGGATCCTGGTGCGGCCAGTAGCGTTTCGCCATCATTTCGTTGATCAGCACCACGCGCGGCGCCTCCTTCAACATCCTTTTCGGTGAAATCCCGCCCCCGGAAGACCGGGATTCTCATGACCTCAAAGTAGCCCGGCGAGGCATCCATCCACAAAACATCATCTGTCCTTGGACCTGTCTTCGCGCGGCTCGTCCGATGATGGTGAACGGTAGACCGAGTCTGCCCTGGAACGGTGGCCACGACGTCATGGCGGATGCCTCAACCCCCGGAACCGCGTTAAGCCTCCGGCGAGCATCGCTCACCACGCGTGAGACTCCCGCGGTATGAGCAAATCGTGAGCCCGACAAGGACGTGTCCATCGTCAAGATGTTATGAGGATCAAAACCTGGCTTTCACATGGAGCAGCGCGATGAATGTGCGGATAAGCAAAGCCGCTCCGATAAGTAACACGATGGCAAGGGACACTTCGCTGATGATCAGCAGGGAGCGCACTTTGCTCTGGCGCGCAGTCGCACTTTGCGGGCTGCCAGTCTTCTTGAGCCCACGGCTGAGATCGGGCCGCGATGCGCCCCAGGCCGGGAAGATCCCGAAAAGGACCCCTGTGAACATCGACAGCCCTAGCGTGAAGCACAATACACGCCAATCGAGACTAACGGTGCCATGCTCGCCGATCCGGGGGATATTGCTTGGACTCGAGGCCAGTAATCCGCGCACGCCCAGAACACCCAGGCCGAGTCCCAGCAGACCTCCAGAGGACGAGAGCAAGATGCTCTCGATGAGAAGTTGACACAGGATGCGACGGCGGCTCGCGCCTAAAGCAGCGCGAATCGCGAGCTCTCTCGTTCGGCCGGCAGCCCGTACCAGGAAGAGGTTGGCGACATTCGCACAGGCGATCAAGAGCACGAGACTGACGGCGACTGCAAGCATAAGCAACGAGGACCGTACCCAGCGCACAATGGAGTCGCGCAGTGGTCGCACACTGAAACCGAGTTCAGGGTCGGCTATCGGATAACTGCGCCGGGCCTCGTTTGCGGCCAGTTTTAGTTGCGCGTTCGCCTGTTCCATAGTGACTTTTGGCCTGAGGCGTCCCGCGACCAGCAGGTAGTGAGTCTGGTCTCTGCTATTGGGGTCGAACTGAAAGGGAAGCCACAAGTCAGTCTTCGGATCGGTATGAAATCGCTCCGAAGTTACGCCTACCACCGTGAAGGGTTCATTCCCCAACGAGACTATTTCGCCAACTATATTTGGATCTCCTCCAAACCTGCGCCTCCATAAGCCGTAACTGATAACCACGAAGTTGCCGCTGTGCGGGCTGTCTTCATCACTGGTGAACGCGCGCCCCAGCCGCATGGCAGCGCCAAACAGGCGAAAGTAATCAGCCGTCACATGGAGTCCATGAAGTTGTTCTGGTACACCGCCAGTCAAATTCACGACCTGGGGGGTAAAGTCGTAGGCCGAGACATCCTGAAAGGCCTGCGTCTGTTCACGCCAGAGATAAAAGTCCGGCACAGAGGCGCTCGGCGTCGGCCCTTGGGGAAAGTTCAGTGCAAATTGAACAATCCGGTCGGGATCCGGATAGCTGAGCGGTCTGAGCAGGACCGCATTGACGATAGAGAAGATTGCGGTGTTCGCAGCGATGCCCAGAGCTAGAGTCAGAACAGCGGTGATTGTGAAACCAGTACTACGACGCAGGGTACGCAGGGCGTACTGGGTGTCGTGCAGAAGATTTTCGATGAAGGGCACGGTTCGGCGTTCGCGGTAAGCTTGCTTGGTCTGCTCCACTCCGCCAAGAAGAGTGAGGGCCTGACGGCGGGCTTCTTCCGGCGCCAGACCAGCGCGCACTAGCTCCTCGGTGTGCATTGCTATGTGAGCTTCCAGTTCGGCAGCGAGGTCCGCATCGCCGCGATGCTGCGGGAGCGTGCCCAGCAAGCGAATCCAGAGTGCATGTAGTCGACGCATCAAGCCCCTTCTGTTGGGCGTAGGGAAAGCGGCGGAATTTCTATGGGCTGCCCCAATCGCGTGCCAATAGAGGCATGTTATATGCGTACATATGGGTATGCAATAGGAAAGGGAGTTGAGGGGAAAATGGAAGTGGTCCCCGAAAACGCAAAGCACACATCGCCGTCCCCCTCACGCGAAGCCGGTGCTTGCCGTCGTTCTCGCACTGTCAGATCGGGACCTAATTCGCTGAGGCCTGTTCGGCATGATCGATGACGAGAACCTCTACCGGAGCCTTTGCTGGTATCAGTTTTAGCCCAAGCTGTTCCTGAAGCGCTGTGAAGATTGAAATGGTCGAATCGTCGGGGGGAGCCGGCGTAGCTTCTGAAATTGCTCCAGGTCCTAACTGAATCCCATTCAACTCAAAATCGTAGTTCCCTTGCAACCCCTTTTTATCGACGACAACGCGGTTACCGACTTCGCCCTGGTGCAATAGCCAATCGGCAAACCAGCTCATGCGCGAAGCGGTTACGGTCACTTGATTGGGTCCCGTCCTTCTAATCCCCGGAGAGGGCGGCTGCACCAGGGCAGGCGCGGGGCCGTTCGCTGAGGGTGCGGGCGGCGGTGGTGGTGGTGGTGGCGCCGCGGCGGCAAATGCAGGCGGGACGGCGACTTCTTTGAGTTTGGGTCCGCCCCTGGCAACTACCAACGCATAGGCAGGAAGATCTTGCACCCTGGTGCTGACCTTCAAGCGGAATCGATCCTCCAGGAATGACTGAAGTATCAAGCGGAATTGCTCCATGGCCCAGGCGGCGCCAAGTCTCCTCATGGATTCGATTTCCGAATCTCCCGCCTTTGCCTCGATGTCGAAGTACTCCCTATCCATCCAGCCTGACGCCCCTACAAGCTGATCATCCAGGTTGAGCTGGTAGGCGAGTTTGACGAGTTCCCTAAAAGACATGTGCTTTGCGCTGTAATATCCGTCGCGGGTTCCCATCATGACGTTTTTGTCTTCATCCGGCTTGCTTGGTTTGATGGTTGCTACCTCGAAGGCTGGCCTTGGGCCTGTCTTGAGCAAAATTTGAGAGTGGACCGCGGCTCCGCGCATGATGCCCAGAGAGAACGGCCCCAGGACCGCGATAAGGCCGAGCGCGCAGATCATAAACCGCTTGCTTCGGCTTAGTGGGTCCGACCGCAGCGTCATAATCGAATGGATCCTGCGGTTCAAGCCGGCGCCCGTGATACCGGAGACGCAGGTCAGCGGTGATTCGAGGCAGAAGCGACAAGCCTTGAGAAGACTCTCAGCGTATACGTCGGGCCTTCCTATGAGTTTCACAGCGGCTTCATCGCAGGCGCGCTCACGCTCCTCCTTCAAGCGCCCCTCGATCCACCACACCAGAGGATGAAACCAGAAGACGGCCTCTACTAGCATATGGACCATCGCGGTCAGGTTGTCGCGGCGACAGACGTGCATGATCTCGTGTGTCAGGATGGCTTCGATTTGCGCGTCGTCTAACTGCTCGGAGAGTTGTTCCGGCCATAGCAGAACGGGTCGCAGGATGCCGAAGATGCCGGGCTCCATTAGCTGACGGGAACGTCGTATCCGCATGCGGACCGGCTGCTTGGGGAGTTTCTGTAATCGGCGCAGTATTGCCAGCTCACGTCCGTCTTCGACCGGGGCGGCAATCCGCGCCGAGGCGGCAACTTGCTGCCAGCGCAAGCACCAGGCCAGCAATACTATCAGGGACCCACTCACCCATACTGCGGCTAGTGCCGTAGGCAACTGCGGCACAAAAAGCCCTATTGGGTGAGCAACAGAGGAGACTGATGGCAGAGCAACTGCGGAGAATGGCCGGCCAGCCGTATCTACAACAGAGAACCAGGCTATCTGCGGCCTGTTGCTGAGTAGTTGCGGCTTGGGTAATAGAGCGCCGAGGCTAATCAGCAACGAGAACGGAAGGAGGAACTTCACCGATCCCGTCAGCCAAAGCCAGTAACGAACCCCCGCCTGATTTTTGCGCAGCAACAGTGTTGCCAGCCATATCCCCGCCCCGAAGAGACTGGATTGCCAAATGATTGACCAGCGTCGGTCCCAGAACGCTCCAGAAGGATGGTGCAGGCGCTGTAATCATGCCTTCTCTCCTTTGTTGATCGCTTTCAGATTCTTCTCGGCGAACTCTGTATCCTCGGTCAAGCGCGAGCCAGTCATGTCTACTACGTACGTCATTTATTCTATGACATATGTCATAGGAAAATTAAGGCCGTAATTTCCGTTTGTCAAGTAGTGGTTTGCAGGAACAGTTGGTTGCCCAATTGTGTCGGCCCGTAGCTGTGCACCCAAGCAATGGCAGGCGGCAAAGAAATCATTCCGATCCCATTTTCGTGGCCTACGTGCTCTGCGTGTTGAGCGCGGAGGGACCGATCAGCATGCAGCAGGTGACGCTTGATGACAACACCCTATAGAGCTTCGTGGACTGGCCCCGGATTTCCCACCCGCCACTCAAAAGAGAACGGACGGTAACCACGCTGCGGAGGGATCGCTATAAAGTCCGCATCGCCAGCGCTAAAGCGCGTGATCAGAGTCGAGACTCTTTCACAGAGCGCTAAAGCGCTCTTCCCCCGCATAAATGCGGGGGCTGCCACCGCGAATTCGGACAAGTCTGACTTCAGCCTGTCCCCGAAACCTTAGGCTTCATCAGCTCAGCCGTGTCTTTCCTGCAGGGAGCGGTTCGGCAGGCTGTTCAGTTATTTGTAAAATTCGATATTTTTGGGTCCTTTTCAAGGAATGGTCAACTCTGCGGGGTAGCACTAAAGCGCGTGATCAGAGTCGAGACTCTTTCACAGAGCGCTAAAGCGCTCTTTCCCCCGCATAAATGCGGGGGCTGCCACGGCGAATTTGGACAAGTCTGATTTCAGCCTGTCCCCGAACATAGCTGTCCAAATTAGTGGGAGAGATGAGGTTTTGGCTATGTAACTTGTTGAAAAGATTGGAGAGGAGTCAGAGCGAACGAAAGCGGGTTGTGGAGTCATCGCGAAGCATATTGCGATCCGCGCCTTTATCAGCAACAAGGCTTTGTGCTGAGGTAAAGAAACCGCAGGTCCCTCCACTGCGCTGCCCCGGATTTCCTGTTGAGACTGGTGGCGTTGGCGGAGTTCATGCGGCTTTCTCTACGGAAAGCCGCATACGTGGTTGTTGATGAGTGCCGCTTAGTAGGAAATCCGGGTACGCTCCGGTCGGGATGACAATTTTGTTGTGGGAATTGGCCTTGGCCCCGGTTAACGGAACTAGCAGCCGGTGGCACAACAACATTGTCATCCCGACCGGAGCGCAGCGCAGTGGAGGGACCTGCGGTTTCCTTCCCTCGCCATGAAGCCTTGTTGCTGATAAGGCAAAAACAGCAGCTCCCCGAAAGCTAATTTGGACGAGTGTGGTCCCCGAAACCTTAGGACTTCATCAGCTCAACCGTGTCTTTCCTGCAGAGAGTGGTTCGGCAGGCTGTCCAGTTATTTGTAAAATTCGATATTTTTGGGTCCTTTTCAGGATTAGTAACTCAGCGGGGGCGGACGAAGGGGTTCAATGGGTTCTTTCTTATAGAGAAAGGAACTCCCAGGTCTGGAACAGAATTGAACAGGAGGACATAAGGCGGCGGTGCATCCGAGGGGGTGAAGCGGCTGGGACCAGGAGAAACAGCAGGTCCCTCCACTTCGCTTCGCTCCGGTCGGGATGACAATTCTATTGGGTCCGGAGACGCCTCTGCGGCCGAGTTGGCGGCGGGCTCGGGCTCCCACGGCACGCTCCACGGCACGCCGGGACTGGCGGGACGGCCGGGGACGGCGGGCGAATCTTCTTGGTGGTCGGGGGCATTGCTTGGCTGCGGGTCGTTCGTTGTGGCCTGCTGCCGGCGAAGCCATTCGGCGGTATAGATTTGCGCGTGGGGAGGCGCAGGGACGGAGTTCTTCTCGGCGGAGACGCCGCGACGGTCGGGGATGAAGTTTTGCATGGCCACGATCATGGAGAGGGCCTTGACCTGTCCGGTAACGCTGCCTCGGGTCATTTCAGGGCTCAGGTAGGCGATTTCCCAGAGGCGGTTTAGTACTTGTTCGCGGTCGGGGCTCAGGTGGCGGATTCCCTCGGCTTCTTGCTGGACGAGCTGTTGCTGCACGGCGGGTCGGTGCTCAAGCAGGTAGGCGCGGACACCGGGTTTGGATTTGGTGTGGGCGGCGGAGTCGGGGTTGAGGCCGACAGCTTCGGCGGCAAGACGGTCGGTCATGGCGCCAGAGAGGACCAGGCGGGCAAAGGCTATCTCCTGATCGGTGATGGGGTCGCTGACTTCATTCTTGGGCATAGGTGGCTCCTGGAGGTTGGTTGGGACGCATAAAAAATCCCGCCGCGGCGGGATGCTTGGATTGCCTTATTTTTTGACAGGGATCGGGTGTGACACCGGACAGCGGTAAGACTGTCCTTCGCTCGGGCTTAGTCCGTAAATTACCGGAAACTGCCGGTCAGGTGGCGTCCGCCGAGAAGCTGCTCCTGCCGAAATCGTCTGCTCACAGGATATAACGGTGCGGAAGCGGATTTGGCCGCCAAGGCTCTTTTCTTGAGTCGACGGTTATCGTTTTTGAGGTTACTTTTGGTCGACATCCTTTGCAGGTTAGTGAACCAAGGCCCGTGATTTCTCACGTGCTGCTCAAAAGAGAACGGACGGTAGCCACGCTCCGGAGGGATCGCTATAAAGTCCGGTGCTCATTAATGTCATCGGCTGGACCACGCGCAGGCCGTTCGTCAAGCACCAACGGAACAGAAGATGGTTTCTCGAAGGTACAAGGATTCCCGGTCCGGAGAAAGATTCTGCCGATGTTATGAGGGCTTGCAAGTCCACGTTCGTTTCGGCCGTGGAATGACCGAAGAACGCAAGATGCGTTGTGTATCCCGTGATGCGCTCCCCACGCTCTACCACCCGCGCAGTGCCTTGTTCGATTGCTTGCGCCAAGTCGACGCCTCGATCGAATCCGTGAACGCGCCGCGACAGGGCATTGCAGGCGTCCGCGTCGCCAGGTTTGGCCGGTCGCACCGTACATCCAGGCAGGCTCCTTTGCTTTGTCCGCCCTTGCATGCATGACAGCGGCTCCCGGACATCAAAGCCAAGTAAGGCGTAGAGCGCAAGCGAGCGATTGTGAAAGCCCGCCTGTGCCAGCCGAATTCCGGCGGCCCCTCGCTCGTGCGCGCGTTCCATCACCGCCTGCATGAGCTTGCGGCCAACTCCCAGGTTTTGGGCGCCGGGATCAATCGTGATTGGCCCGACCCCTCGAATCACGGACCGCTCATCAAGGACATTGCTGCCAACAATCCGGCCACCGCTTTCCGCCACCACAGCATAGAAACCGGGGCTCGAAAACCTCGTGGAAAGCAGGTGGGTCGTAACTTCGGGTCCCGGGAAGTCACAAGGAAAACCGTGGGCCGTGTTGATCGCGGAAAAGGCTTCGTAGCAGATCTGCCCACAGGCCGGGCCGTCCTCCGCTGTGGCGGTCCGAACCACTACTTCAGGCTGTGTTTCGCGCGACATCATCCGAACCTCCCGGGTTGCGCACAAAGTCTACCAGCCACATAACTCCGCGACCTGCGCTAGTTGGGAGATGTCACTCAGCGCTTCCTTTGGAAGCTTTCAGATTGCATCGGAACGAGCCAAGCACAGGAAGGGAACTGCTTGTCTGCTGTCGCCGGAACGGAGCTAAGAACAAGATAAGAGACTCAAGATGGGATGAGCTTGCGGCGTCTCCGTACTTGTCTCCCAGGACACGCACAAAAGCGAGAGGGCGATTTCTCTCGCGAGATCTCGCCCTCTCTATTCCGACTTTCGGAGATCCGGTTCGGGTTCCAGATAACAACGCTAGTTATCCCGGAATCGCGCGGCACCCACGAGCTAGGCCCGTGCTTTTACCTCACGCTTCTTTGACCACACACGCTGCAAAAGCTTTCCCACTGCCATCCGTATCCAGTTGCCCGGACCGAGCCTCGTTGCCGATTCTCGAAGACGACCGCTAGTCCGCTCTCTCCTTCTGGAAGATCTCTCTTCCTCTGAAATCAATAGTACTCTTGACTAACCGGAATGCTAGTGCTTCTGGTAATTTTCTGCTGTGGAAATGAGTTACAAAAAGTGGAAATTCTGCGCATAACCCGAACTGCCTTAGATAGTACTTATAAATGCTGCTAGTTACTCTGGGTTTGTCCGGAGATTACTGGATATGTCTGTAATCACTACCAGGCTGGGTTGGCGTCGCGACCAAGTAAGCTGTTTCCATGAACCCTCTCGTCACCACCGCGTGGTTAGCCGGGCGTTTGCACGATCCAGGTGTCGTCATCCTTGATGCCACGCTCCCTCCGGTCGGTGTCACGCCGCCGGTTGATACCCGTGCGCGCTACCTCGCGCAGCATATTCCCGGCGCAGTCTTCTTTGATATCGAGGAGCTATCCGACCACTCCAGCCCGCTACCCCACATGTTGCCCGCAGCCGATGTTTTTTCCCGGAGCCTTTCGGCGCTTGGGATCGGCGATGAGATGGACATCATCCTCTACGAGCAGGAAGGCGTCTTCTCCGCGCCGCGAGCATGGTGGATGCTCAAGACGGCCGGAGCGAAGAATGTTTATCTTCTTGACGGCGGCCTCCGCGCCTGGATCGAAGCTGGCCTGCCTACAGAGTCCGGAGGTGTTCGCCGCGCTGCAGCCAGCTTTCACGCGGCACTCGACCAGGATGCGGTGAAAGACTTTTCCCAGATGCAGCAGATGATCGCGGCGCACGGGCAAATTCTGGACGCCCGCTCGGCCGGCCGCTTCGCCGGTATCTTACCGGAGCCGCGGGCCGGCATAAGCTCCGGACATATGCCGGGAGCTACAAGCATTCCTTTCACGGAACTGGTTGAAGAGGGCCGGTTGAAGGGCGCCGAAGAACTCCGCCAGATCTTTGCCACTAAGGGCGTGGATATCGAGCACCCCATCACCACCACGTGCGGCTCCGGCGTTACCGCGGCTGTTATCGCGCTGGGTCTTGAAGTCGCAGGCGCAGAGCAGGTCAGCCTGTATGACGGCTCGTGGGCAGAATACGGCGCTCATCCGGAAGCAGTAATCGAGAAGAGCAGTTAGCGGTTGCGAGCGAGGCGCTCCCACGGCGCGCCGGGGCAGGCCTAATGACAAAAGGGTGGGGGCAGGCACACCATCTTACTCGGGCCAATCTCGTGTGTGCGTTCCGTGACCTTCTTCCGGCTACAATGCGATAGCCCAATCTGTTTTTGCGATAAGAGGTGAAGTCGTGACCACGCTGTTGCAGGACATCCGCTACGCCCTTCGCATGCTGCTCAAGTTTCCCGTCTTCAGCGCTATTGTTATTGTCACCCTCGCCCTCGGCATTGGCGCGAACACCGCACTTTTTTCGGTCGTCAATGGCGTGCTCCTCAACCCGCTGCCCTATCCACACGCCTCCCAGCTCGTTGCCCTGTACGAAAAGAACGCGGGGATGATTCGGGCCCCCATCAGCTACCTGAATTTTCTGGATTGGCAGCGCGCCACGCGGACCTTTTCCTCGTTGGCTATCTATCGCCATGAAGACTACAACCTCACCGGCCGCGGACAGCCGGAACGTGTGAACGGCCTCATGGTCTCGGCCAGCTTTTTCCCCACGCTCGGCATCCACCCTTTCCTCGGCCGAGACTTCCGTTCTGAGGACGATCGCATCGGGGCCGCCCCGATCGCCATGCTCAGCGATGGCTTTTGGCAAAGTCACTTCGGCGCTTCGCCGAACATCGTTGGCCACTCTATCGACCTGAACGGGACGGACTACACCGTTACGGGTATCCTTCCGCCAGGATTTACTTTTTACGGCATCCAACGCGATATTTATACCCCTATAGGACAGTGGAACGACCCTTCTTTTCTCGATCGCCGCGTCGACCTGAGCTCCCATGCGTTCGGGCGGCTCAAACCCGGGGTGACCCTGGCCCAGGCCCGTGCCGACATGGACTCCATTGCGCACCAGCTCGCTGTCGCCTATCCCGAAGCTGACAAGGGCGTCGGCATCGCCCTCTTGTCCATGAAGGAGGACATGGTTGGCAACGTCCAGCCCTTCCTCCTCGTGCTGCTGGCCGCTGTCAGCTTCCTGCTGCTCATCTCCTGCGCCAACGTTGCCAGCCTGCTGCTCGCGCGCTCCATGAGCCGCTCGGGCGAGTTCGCGCTGCGCAGCAGCCTTGGAGCCAGCCGCATGCGCATCATTCGCCAACTCCTCACCGAGAGCTTGCTGCTGGCGGGCATGGGTGGGGTATTAGGATTTCTGCTCGCGCTCTTCGGTACCAAGGCCGTCATCAGGCTCCTGCCCGGCGCGCTTCCGCGTGCCAGCGAAGTTTCTGTGGACGCGCACGTCCTGCTGTTTACCCTGGGCGTGTCTTTGCTCGGCGGAATCATCTTCGGCCTAGCGCCCGCGCTCAGGTCCTCGCGCGCCAATCTGCAGCAGGTGCTCCGCCGAAGCAGCCGGGGCGCGGGCGACGCGCGCTACAGTCTGCAAGGGCTCTTTGTCGCCGTTGAGGTGGCCATGGCTTTCGTGCTCCTCATTGGTGCAGGACTCATGCTGCGCTCGCTCAGCGCTCTCTGGCGCGTGAATCCCGGCTACCATCCGGAACACGCCATCACCTTCTCGCTGTCCTTGCCCTCCAATTCCGGAACCACACCGGCTGAAACCCGCGCGCGCCTGCGCCGCTTCGACGCTGACATGCGCGCCATCCCCGGTGTCGAAGCCGTCTCCGTTACGCTCGGCTCGCGCCCAATGATCCATGATTCCGATTTGCCCTTCTGGATCGAGGGGCAACCCAAGCCAGCCAACTACAACGACATGCATCAGGCGATGTTTTATCTGGTTGAACCCGGATTCAAGCAGGCCATGGGCGTCACCCTGGAACGCGGTCGCTTCGTCACCGAGCAAGACAACGAGAACGCGCCCGCCGTGGTCGACATTGATGACGTTTTCTTACGCAACTACTTTCCGAATCAAGACCCCATCGGTCAGCACATCCATATCGCCGGATTTGATGTGGAAGCCGAGATCGTCGGCGTGGTTGGACACATTCGGCAGTGGGGTCCAGGCAACGACCCGAAAACCGCCATTGAAGCGCAGTTCTACTACCCGTTCATGCAGCTTCCTCCGAAGCTGATGCGGCTGGTCGCCGACGGGGTCGCCGTCGTTTTGCGCACCCATGAAAATCCTGACGCGATCATGGGACCGGTGCGGCGTAACGTCTCAGAATTCGACCCGGGAGCCGTCGTCTATGCCGTCGAAACGATGAACGAAGTGATCTCCAGCTCCATGGCCGCTCGGCGCCTCTGCATGATTCTTCTCGCCGCCTTTGCCGCACTTGCTCTGGCGCTATCGTGCGTCGGAATATATGGAGTTATTTCCTATCTAGTGGGGGAACGCACCCGCGAAATCGGCGTCCGGATGGCTCTGGGTGCGCGCCGAAGCGACGTTCTGCGTCTCATCCTCGGTCAGGGCGCCAGGATGGCGCTCCTCGGCGTGCTGCCAGGAATCTTTCTTTCGCTCGGCCTCACGCGTCTGATGAGCAGCCAGCTCTTCGGCATTACTCCCCATGATCCGCTTACGTTCGCAGGTGTCGCGCTGGTCTTCGTGATCGTTGCCCTTGCGGCTTGCTACATTCCCGCCAGGCGGGCGGCGGGGGTTGACCCCATGGTTGCTCTACGCTATGAGTGAAGGTTCACAGGGTAGCTTCAATACGCTGATCAACAAGACTTGGTAGGGAAATTCTTCTAGACTGGCTTGCGCACCTTTTCTGGAGGAACCTGCACCCAATGATTTGCCGAATCCTGGCTGTAGTAATTGCATTGAGCGGATTGCGTTGCTTTGCCGCAACGGAACTCGCGCCCACTCCTCCGATGGGGTGGAATAGCTGGGATTCGTATGGGCTGACTGTCACCGAAGCTGAGTACAAGGCGAACGTCCAGTGGCTTCATCGGCATTTGCAGCCTCTGGGATGGCAGTACGTGGTGGTGGATGAAGGCTGGTATCTGCGACAGCCGGGACAGAAGGGCGCCGCGCAGGGATTTGTGATGGATCCGACCGGGCGTTATCTAGTGGCGGATAATCGATTTCCCTCGGCCGCGGGTGGGGCGGGTTTCAAGCCGCTTGCAGATTGGGTCCACTCGCTGGGGCTCAAGTTCGGCCTTCACATCATTCGCGGGATTCCCCGCGAGGCGGTGGAGAAGAATCTGCCCATTGCTGGATCATCGTTTCACGCGGCCGACGCGGCCAACACCGCCGATACCTGCAGATGGAATTCGGATAACTATGGACTCAAGGCGAATGCAGCCTCGCAGGCGTATTACGATTCCATCGCCAAGCTGTACGCGGGGTGGGGCGTTGACTTCATCAAGGTCGATTGCATTTCCAGACCCTACAAGGCGGACGAGATTCACATGATGAGCGCCGCTCTTCGGAAGACCCACGGCAGGCCGGGGCAGGCCGGGCGCCCGATTGTGTTGAGCCTTTCTCCAGGGCCTACTCCCATCGAAGAGGCGGACGATGTGCGCAGATATGCGCAACTGTGGCGAATCTCCGACGATATGTGGGACACGTGGTCAGCCCCTGCAGGGGAGACGTTCCCGGCAGGACTGGTGCGGCAATTCGATCGCACCGCGCAGTGGGCTCCCCACATCGAGGTCGGCCACTGGCCTGACGCGGATATGCTGCCGCTCGGTTATCTTGGCCCGCGGCCGGGGTGGGGCGAGGCGCGTGCTTCGCGGCTCACAGCGGATGAATCGAGGACGCTGATGACGCTGTGGTCCATGGCCCGTTCTCCGCTTGTCGCAGGCAGCAATCTCACCCGAATGGATGCGGCGACCGAGGCGCTCTATACGAACCCAGAGGTGATCGCGGTGGATCAGCACTCGCGGGAAAATCGTGAGCTGTCACGGAATGGATCGGTGGTGGTTTGGACGGCTGTTCCTGAGTCCGGGGACGGCCGTTACGTGGCGGTTTTTAATCTGGGCGAGGCTGCGCGGGATGTGAAGTACGGCTGGAAGGAGCTTGGTTTGCCGGAGGGTGGGCACACCGTGCGCGATCTTTGGGCGCGCAAGGACTTGGGCAGGGAAGCTTCGCTCAAGACTTCACTGGCCCCGCATGCGGCGATGCTTTATAAGGTGCATTAATTGCGGCGGCAGAGGAATTGCAGGTCCGACGGAGGCTCTTCGCTAACCTTGTCATCCCGCCTGCGTCGGCGTGCCGTGGGCCGGGAGCATGGTGCAGTGGAGCAACATGCGGTTCCCTCTTTTGACAGCCCACTGAGTTTTGAGATGAGCAAACGAGAGCACCACTACTACGTTTATATCGTCGCCAGTCGAACGCACGTTCTCTACTGCGGAATGACCGATAGCATCCAACGTAGGATGGAGGAACATCGAGAAGCTTTAATTCCTGGTTTCACACAGACGTACGGGTGTAATCGACTCGTTTGGTTCGAACGCTATCAATACGTCCGTAACGCTATCGATCGGGAAAAGCAAATCAAGGGGTGGAGAAGGGCGAAGAAAATATGGCTCATCGAGCTAACAAACCCCACGTGGGCCGACTTAAGCGAAGCGTGGTGGCAAGGAACCGCAGGTCCCTCCACTTCGCTACGCTTCGGTCGGGACGACAAGGGGTAGGGTGGAGCTTCGGTCAGCATGGGATGCTGGTTGAGGGAACCGCAGGTCCCTCCACTACGCTACGCTCCGGTCGGGATGACAAGGGTAGTAGGGTGGAGCTTTGACCAGCATGGGATGCTGGTTGAGGGAACCGCAGGTCCCTCCACTACGCTACGCTTCGGTCGGGATGACAAGGGGTAGGGTCAAGCTTCGGTCAGCATGGGATGCTGGTTGAGGGAACCGCAGGTCCCTCCACTTCGCTACGCTTCGGTCGGGATGACAATTTTGTTGTGCCACCGGCTGCCAGTTCCGTTGACCGGGGCCAAGGCCAATTCCCACAACAAAATTGTCATCCCGACCGGAGCGCAGCGAAGTGGAGGGACCTGCGGTTTGCGTTGATGGTGAGACGGAACCGGGAGGCGATTCGCCCACAGCACTTTCGCTGTGCCCGAAAGTGAAACTGCAGATCCCTCCGCTCTGCTACGGTTCGGTCGGGATGACTAGGGGTAGTAGGTTGGAGCTTCGGTCAGCATGGGGTGCTGGTTGAGGGAACCGCAGGTCCCTCCACTTGCTACGCTCCGGTCGGGATGACAAGGGGTAGTAGTAGGGTGGAGCTTCGATCAGCATGGGATGCTGGTTGAGGGAACCGCAGTTATCTAGCTGCCACTGTCGCGGTTCTCAGGAAGTCGAAGGTGCCGGAGCTAGAGATGTGGATGTTCTGTAGGCGCCTGGTGTGCACTAGCACTGCGTCGAGATACCACAGGTTGATTGAGGGCAGCTCGGCAGCGAGAATTTGCTGCACCTTCACATAGTCGGTGCGGCGCAGGGCCTGGTCACTCGACATACCCGCCTCCTTGATCAATCCGTCCAGTACCGCATTCACATAGCGGCCGCGGTTGGCTCCATGGGGCGGAAACATGTGGCTGTCATAGGCGTAACGGAAGATATCGGGATCTTCATTTCCTCCCAGCCAGCGTAAGGTGTACATCTGGAAGGCACCCTTGCTGATGTCGGAATAAAACGTCGCAAACTCGAAGCTCCTTACCTCCAGAGCAATCCCTACGTCGCGCAGTTGCTGTTGCAGAATCATGGCCAGCAGACGGCTGGTTTCATCCGTGGAGGTCTTCATCGTCAGATGAAAGCGGATGCCGTCGCTGCCTCGCTTCCACCCGCCGGCGTCCAGGAGCGCATTGGCTTTCGCTGGGTCGTAAGGATATTGCTGCACGTCGCCCGTCCATGCCCAGTGCTCAGGCGGCAGCAGGCTCTCCGCCAACTGCGCGCGGTTTCGCCACAACGAGCTGATGATCAGTGGCCGATTCATGGCATAGGCTATGGCTTGGCGTACGCGGAGGTCGCGCAAGACACTGTCCTGGGTGTTGAACGAGATGTAATTCAGATTGGTCCCGGGACCGCTCTCCACCTGCAGATTGGGACGCTTCACGAGCGCTGAGATCATGTCCGCCGTCAGGCAGTTGATGCACACATCCGCTGAACCCTTCTCCAGTTCGAGCGCCCGGGTAATCGCGTCGGGCACCACAGCGAAACGGATGCGCGCAATCGCAGGACGCGCCTGCCAGTAATTGTCATTCCGTTCGAGAATCACTTCGTCATCCTGTAACTGGCTGACAAAACGGAAAGGGCCGCTGCCGATGGGGTGGAAGGCAAAGTCGCGGCCACTCCCGGCAGGAACAATCCCCAGAGCGCCATCCGACAGGTTCCACAGCAAGGCCGCATCCGGCTGCTTCAGGTGGATAACCACGGTCGCTGCATCGGGCGCGTCGACGTGATCAATACGCGCCAGCGCTCCCGCTTTGGCAGTGATCACGGTTCCGTTGCGCATGGAGTCGAGAGTGTACTTCACATCCGCTGATGTCAGCGGCTTTCCATTATGAAAATGCACATCGGTGCGCAGGTGAAAGCGATAGGTAAGCGGGTCAGGAGTTTCCCAGCTGGTGGCAAGCCAGGGATCAAGGTTGAAGTGCGCGTTCTTGTGTACCAGGCTGTCGAAGATCAGGCTTCCGATGTGTTCGGAGAAACCATCGACGCCGATGCGGGGATCGAGGCTGGTGGGGCTGTTCTCAATCACCATGGTCACCGTCTGCGGCGAGGGATGGGTGGTCGCACATCCAGCTAGCCATAAGAGAGCAACGGCGGCCAGCATTCGTGGCCAACAGCGTTCAAACATAGGTGATCTCGCCCAGAATTGCCGGCCGTGCCGCGCCGGTTGCCGAAGGGATGTTTCCCGGCCGCCGATGCCAGGTTTCATACGCCAGTAAGGCGAAGGCGGCCGCCTCCTTGGCTTCGGCCGGGAGCCCAAGGTCGTCGCTGGCTCGCACCGTGCAGCCCTGCGGTTCAAGCTGCTCGCGCAGCATCTGCATCAGCGTCAAGTTGCGCGCGCCTCCGCCGGAGACGATGAAATCCACCGGCGTGTGACGCATCTTCTTGAACAGGAAGCTGGAGTAAGCCAGGCCCACGCTGCGCGCGGTCAGCGCGGTGGCCGAGGCGATGGTGTCTTCGCGGCTTGCTCCCGACTTGCGGCATTGCTCAAGAAAACGCTCCGCATAGTCGCCGCCAAATTGTTCCCGTCCGGCGGTCTTGGGGGGACGCGCAGAAAAAAAAGGCTCGCGCAGCCGCGCGCTCACTACCGGCTCAATCGCCGCGCCGTGCGCCGCGGTCTTTCCGCCGCGGTCGAACGGTTTGCCGAAGAGTTGCTGCATCAGCTGATCGATCACCATGTTGGCTGGGCCGGTATCGAAGGCCACAAGCTGCGATGGCTCTGCGTTGGCGGGCAATGCCGTCAGGTTTCCAATGCCTCCCAGATTCTGCAATACGCGACCCCGCGTTGGATTCCGGAAGAGCACGTAATCGAGTAGAGGAACCAACGGAGCACCCTGGCCTCCAACCACCATGTCGGCGGGACGAAAGTTCGAAACCACGGGCACTCCACTTTGCTCGGCCAGCATTGCCATCTCGCCGATCTGCCAGGTGCAGGCGGCGTCGCGTCCCAGATAGCGCGCGGGCGTGGCCTGGTGATAGATGGTTTGGCCGTGGCAGCCGACCAGATCCAATCGGCAGGGATGGCGCTCCAGGGCTGTCGTAAGCGCCTCGGAATAGGCCTGCCCCAACCGCCAATTCAGCCGCGCCAGTTCGGCAGTTGCAATGGCCTCGGCATTCATCGCCGCCAGCACGGCACGGCGCAGTGCGGGCGGAAAAGGGAAGCCCACATGAGCAAGAAGTTTTAGTTGAGGAAAGGCCGCATCCTTCGCGCCGGGGGTAATGCGCGTAAAGGCGACGTCGATTCCGTCGGCTGAGGTACCACTCATGATGCCGGCTACCGTCATCGCTGTCAGTTCGTTCATGCCCTGGCGACCTGCTCGGTAAACTTCTCCACCGCACTGCGCATTTTGTCGACTGCGGCTGCCGTGGGCGCCGGGGGCAGCGCATCCCTCTTCAGGTGCATGGTATGGAGTGCCTGTGCACGGGTAGCTGCCCGGCGAAGCACGCGGGCAAAGGCCGGGGAAGTCTCGGCCTCGTGCAGCAGGGCCTCGTAGGCGGCGAAGACCAGCACCGGGTTGCGGCAAATCTCCACCACGTGCATGCCCGCCGCAAGCGCTCGAATCGCTGCATCGGCGATGCCCATGTAATTGAGGATTCCGCCCATCTCCATATCGTCGGAGACGATCAGACCTTGGTAGCCGATCTCTCGTACCAGGACCTCGGTAATCCAGTAGCCGGAGACGGATGCCGGCTCAGGAACGGCTGCGGGATACGATGCGTGCGAAATCATCACCATGGGCAGCTGCTTGGCTAGTTCCCGGTAGGGCAGCAGATCTTCTTTCCAGAGCAGGCTGAGAGGTTTGGTGATCGAGGGAGTGGTGTGGTGGGAGTCAACCTGCCCGCTGCCCAGGCCGGGGAAGTGCTTTCCGCAGCCCAGTACCTCGTGCTGCGCCAGCCCCTCAAGAAAGTGCTTGGTGTAACGAATGACCTGAGCCGGATCGCCGGAGACAACCCGCGTGGTCATTACATTGGCAGAATCATCGGTGCGCAGGTCGAGCACCGGAGCGAAGGTGGTATTCAGGCCGAGCAGATGCACCTCCTGACCGATGAGGCTGCCATGTTTCTTGAAGAGCGCCGGCTTGTTGGTGGCCGCAACCGCGAAGGGCGAGGGCATGGGCGCAATCAAATCGCGCAGCCGGTCTACGCTGCCGCCTTCGACATCGATACAACGCAGCATGGGCGACTCCACCGCCTGTTGGGTGCAGTGGAGCAAGGACTGGGTTTGCGCGGCGCTTTCAATGTTGCGACGAAAGAGAATCACTCCGCCGGGGCGCAGCAGGCGTAGCCAGGCGGCTTCCATGGCGCTGAGTTGAGTGCCTTCCAGTCCCACTACCAAGACCTGGCCGGCAGCCTGGCGCAAGGAGTTCACGAATTCCCCCGGCCGCGAATCTCGTTCTTGAGCTCCTCGATCAGGTTCAGCGCTTGCAGCGGGGTCAGGCTGTTGGTGTCGGTCTGCTCCAGGCGGTCGAGAATCCGCTGCGAGAGCGGGGTGAACATGGTCAACTGCAGGGGCGCATCCGTTTCCTGGGCCACGTTCCTCTTTTCCGATCGCTCATGCTGAATTAGCACCTGGCGCGCGCGCTCAATGACAGAGAGTGGCAGGCCGGCCAGACGCGCCACTTCAATACCATAGCTCTTGCTTGCCGCTCCGGGTTCGATGGCATGTAGAAAGACAATACCCTTCGGCGTCTCTTTGACAGCGACGCGCAGGTTCTTCAATCCCGGCAACTGCTCGGCCAGCAGGGTGAGTTCATGGTAGTGGGTGGCGAAGAGCGTTCTGGCTCCCACCTGCGCGTGCAGGTATTCGAGCGTGGCCCAGGCTAGCGAGAGGCCATCGAAGGTTGCGGTTCCACGGCCCATCTCGTCCAGCAGGACGAGCGACTGCGGGGTTGCGGTGTTGAGGATGGTGGCGGTCTCGGTCATTTCCACCATAAAGGTTGAGCGCCCGCGGGCCACGTTGTCGCTGGCCCCGATGCGGGTGTAGATGCGGTCCACAATGCCCAATCGCATGCTCTTGGCGGGGACAAAACAGCCCATCTGGGCCATGATGACCAGCAGCGCCGCCTGGCGCAGATACGTGGACTTGCCGCCCATATTCGGCCCGGTGATGAGCAACAGGCTGGGGCCGCCGGTCTCGACATAGAGGTCGTTGGGGACGAATTTCGTTTGCCCGGCCGCTTCCAGCAGGCACTCCACCACCGGATGGCGGGCGGCTACGGTTTCGAGCACCGCCGCCTGCGCCAGCTGCGGCCGCACGTAGCTGCGCAGCGCGGCCAAGTGGGCGAAGTTGGCCAGCAGGTCGACCTCGGCGATCACTCCGCTGGTGACGCGAATGCGGCCAGCGGACTGCAGGATAGTCTGGCGGAGCTCGGCGAAGAGGCGTTTCTCAATCTCGATCGAGCGCTCATGGGCGGTGAGGACGCTGATCTCATACTGCTTCAGCTCCGGGGTGGTGAAGCGCTCAGCATTGGCCAGGGTCTGCTTGCGCTCGTAGTCCGCGGGCACAGACGCCAGGTTGGCGCGCGTTACTTCAATGGAATATCCGAAGACGTTGTTAAAGCGAACCTTTAAGGAATGGATGCCGGTGCGCTTGCGCTCCCGCTCCTCGATGGTGGTGATGGATTTTCGGGCGTTGGCGCCCAGCGAGCGCAGCTCATCCAGCTCCGCATCGACGCCGGGGGCGATGGCGCCGCCGTCGGCCAGGTTCACGGGAGGCTCGGGCAAGAGCGTTCGCTGCAGGCGTTCGCGGAGATCTGGCAGCAGATCGAGCCGCGCGGCACAGGCCTGCCAGCGCGGGGCTTGCAGCCTCTCTAAGCCCGTGTACAGGTCGGGGAGGCGGGCAAGCGAAGCTCCCAGGCTGGCCGCATCGCGGGGTCCGGCGCTATCGAGCGAGATGCGGGAGAGCATGCGCTCCATATCCTGAATCGCTCCCAGCGTCTTGCGCAGTTGCTCGCGGTCGATCAGGCTGCTTTCTGCTACTGCGACTGCTTCCAGGCGCGACTCGATCTCCACCCGGTCGATCAGGGGGCGCACCAGCGAAGCTCGCAGCAGCCGTTTGCCCATCGGGGTCATGCAAGAGTCGAGATGGGCGTAGAGCGTCGCTTCATTGGTCGCGCCGGCCCAGAGGGGTTCGATCAACTCCAGGTTGCGCACGGTGACGGCGTCCAGCTGCAGGTTCTCGGCCCGCTCGTAGTACCGGATGTTATTGATGTGTTGCAGTTCAATCTGCTGGGTGGCGCGTGCGTAATGGACGACCGCGCCGGCGGCGATCGCGGCCGACCGGGCACTCGCTAAGCCGAAGCCTTCAAGCGAGTTCGCTCCCAACTGCCTTTCCAGGAGAGGGATGGCGTAGTCCGAGGTATAGACCCACTCCTCCAGGCGCGTTTTGGTGCCTATCTTGTCGATCTCGGCTTCCATTTGGGGGTCGAGGGGCGGCAATCCAGACGACAGCAGGACTTCGCTGGGCTGGGCCTTTAGCAATTCGTCGACGCAGAAGCCTACGCTTCCCGGTCCGGTGAACTCCGTGGTGCGGAAGTCTCCGGTGGAGAGGTCGAGCAGGGCCAAAGCAGCCACCGGACCCGCCAGGTGAAACGCCGCCAAGTAGTTGTTTCGCTCCGACGCCAGGGCCGGGTCGATGGCGGTGCCGGGGGTGAGCACCCGGGTCACCTCGCGACGGACGATTTTCTTGGTGAGCTTGGGGTCTTCCATCTGCTCGCAGATGGCGACCCGGTAACCCTTGCGCAACAGCCGGGAGAGGTAGGTGTCGGCGGCGTGGTAGGGAACTCCGCACATGGGGACAGAGCGCTCTTTATCCCGTGCGGTTAGGGTGATTTGCAACTCCCGGGCGGCGACTTGCGCATCTTCAAAGAAGAGCTCGTAGAAGTCGCCCATGCGGAAAAACAGCAGGGCATCAGGGTTTTGGCGCTTGGCGGCCGAGTATTGCCGCATGAGGGGCGTGGTGGCCGCTTCGGTGGCTTCGGTCGTGGGAGCTGGAGGAAGAATAGACACGGAAAACGCCAGCATATCGTGAATGACGTGCTGGCGTTTAAAGATAAGCCTGGGAGGGCCGATTACACTAGGCGGCGGCCCGGGGTTCGTGGTTTACGTGGGCATCTGAGCCGTGCTGTTTCACCATTTTGTTGTAAATGCCCAGCAGCAAGAAGGGAGCTGCCCATTGGCCGATAAACAGGGCATGGTGATCCTTGCCTGAGGCCTTCAAGATGAGGGAACCCACGATGGAGGTAAGGGCCGCACCCAGAAAAAAGCTCGTGGGCAGCTTGGCGGAGTAGCTCTCCATCAGGGCGGTGGTTTGATCTTCCGGTATCTCTCCGGCGCGTACGCGATAATCCATGGTTTAAATCTCCTGTCTCAAGGACGGTGAAGCAAGTGCGGGTTGGATGGGGGACTGTGGCCGCCGCAAGGAGCGGATCGAAATGCCTCTCATCGGCTGGGAGGAGAAGGCTTACTAGTAGGATGCATGCTTCGAGGGGCAATTTCCGGTGAAATTCCCGAAGTTGAACAGGGTCAAATTTCCAGGGCTATTTTTTGGGTTACGGCCGGAGGAACCAGCCGCTCCAAATTGAGTTCCGCAGGGCCGGCTGAAGATCACCCAGGATGCAATCCTCGGGTGCTTCCAACTCGAAAATGAACTATTCGCTATTGGGGGGCAACCAGCCCAGGACGATGTCCTGGGTAACTTTCAGCCGTCCCTGCGGGACTGCTCGTCAGGCACATGCAAACCCAGGACTAACGTCCTGGGCTACTATCAGCCGTCCCTACGGGACTCCCCCGGGGACAGCCCCATTCCCCGACGGTTATACTTGAGGATTGCGGGAATCAGTATGTTTCTACTGTGGTTAAGAGTTGCTGCGGCGCTTTATGCCGTCGCCAGTATTTCTGCACTGCCTGCGGTGCTTTATGACAAGCCTGGGTGGAAGAAGTTCTGCGTTCCGGCGGCCGTCGGCGCCTTTTTCTTCCATTTTGTTTCGCTGATCGAGATGCTTGCCGCCTCGCACCACTCCCTGCCAGTGGGAATGCACGAGGTGGAGTCCCTGCTGGCGCTGCTGATCTGCGCAGCTTTTCTACTGGTCGCCGTGCTTTACCGGACCGTCTCTTTCGGCATTTTCGCGCTACCCCTTTCGCTGCTGCTGGTTCTGGGTCCGGCCATTGGTCCTGACCACTGGACCTTTCATTCTCCCGAGATCCGCAGCGGATGGCTCTCGCTGCACATCATCGCCCTGCTGGCCGCCTACGCCGCGCTTATCTTCAGCCTGATTGCCAACTTCCTCTACCTGGTGCAGGAGCGCCGCCTCAAGAGCAAGAGCAACATCGGCTTCCTTGCCTGGCTGCCCCCGCTTGAGACCATGGAGCGCATCGCCTCCGGTATGCTGCTTATCGGGTTTCCTTTCATGACCCTCGGTTTGCTGGCGGGGTCGTTGATTGCCCAGGAAAGCGTCGGCCCGGTGTACTTTAAAGATCCAAAAGTTCTGCTCTCTTTTGCCATGTGGGCACTCTATCTATTGATGCTCTTTGTGCGCCGCCAAGCCGGCCTTCGCGGAAGGCGAGCTGTCTACCTCTCCAGCCTGGTCTTCCTGGTGGTGATCAGCGTTTGGGCGGCCAACCAGTTCAGCTCTGTACATAGGTTCACCGCGCCATGAATATTGTCCTGTTGGGGCTGAACCACAAGACCGCGCCCATCGAGTTGCGCGAGCGGCTGGCCATTGCGCCGCAGCAGCTGGAGGAGGCGACCCGCTCCCTGATGCAGGCACCAGGGGTGCTGGAGGGCATGATTCTCTCCACCTGCAACCGGGTCGAGCTGCTCACCAGCCTGGCGCCGGACGCGCCCCACCTGATGGACTTTGTCGGCAAGTATTTCAGCATCGACCCGAAGTTGCTGACGCCGCACATTTACGAGTACCGGCAGGAGAACGCGGTGCGCCATCTCTTCCGCGTCGCCTGCAGTCTCGACTCCATGGTCATTGGGGAGCCTCAGATCCTGGGCCAGGTTAAGAGCAGTTACCTGGCGGCGCGCGCTACGGGGGCGATCCGCGGGCACCTGGACAAGGTGTTGCAGCGCGCCTTCGTGGTCGCCAAGCGGGTGCGCACGGAGACGCAGGTCGGTAACTCGTCGGTCTCCATTGCCTCGGTCGCGGTGGAGCTGGCGCGGAAGATATTTGGCTCGCTCGAAGACAAGAAGGTCTTGATCGTGGGCGCGGGCAAGATGAGCGAACAGGCGGCTCGCCACTTGATGAACCAGGGCGCCGGAACCGTTCTGGTAGCCAACCGCACCCACGAGCGTGCCGAGCAGCTGGCGCAACGGTTCGGGGGCAGGGCCGTCCGCTTCGACGACCTCTACGCGAGCGCGGACCAGGCCGACATCATCATCACCTCGACTGGCTCTGCGCGGCCGGTCTTTCGCCGCGAACACGCGCAGCACTTTCTACAGCAGCGGCGGGGCCGGCCCATGTTCTTTATCGACATTGCGGTGCCGCGGGATGTCGACCCCGAAGTCAACAAGCTGGATGGTATTTTTCTCTACGACATAGACGACCTGCAGTCGGTGGCCGGATCACACCTGAAAGAGCGCGGCAAAGAGGCAGAGCTGGCGGAGGCGATGATCCTGGCCGAGGTAACCAAGTATCAGCGCCGGCTGCACGCGCTCAACGTGACGCCCCAGATTGTGCAGTTGCAGCAGTCCGCAGAGCAGATTCGTCAATCGGAGCTGCGCCGGGTGGCCGGGCGCCTGCAGACCCTCTCCCCCGAGCAGCAGGCCGCTGTAGAGGCGCTAACCCGCGGCCTGGTCAACAAGTTTCTCCATCAGCCGGTGCAGGCCATGAAGGCTGCAGCTACTGAGGGGAATACGGTTGCGGTGGATGCTATCCGCGAAGCCTTCGGAGTAAGCGCGCCGGGGCAGAGCGCGGCTGAGGAAGATCTCTTCGAGGACTTCCCGGAACTTGAAGACCAGGAACGCAAGAGTTGATCCGCATCGGCTCCCGGGGATCGCAGTTGGCGCTTTGGCAAGCCAATCACATCGCAGACGCATTACGCCGTCTGGGTCATGACGTTTCGATCGACATCATTCGCACCACCGGCGACCGCATGCAGAGCGTGGCCTTCGCCTCCGTGGGCGCGAAAGGAATGTTCACCCGGGAGATCGAAGATGCTTTGCTGGCGGGGAGCATCGATCTGGCGGTGCATAGCTTGAAAGATCTGCCCACCGAGTTGGGCGAGCGGTTTACGTTGGCGGCAATTCCCCGGCGGGAGGACCCCCGCGACGTGTTTGTATCAGAACGCTACAGCGGATTCGATGCGTTGCCGGCGAGAGCGGTGGTGGGCACCAGCAGCCTGCGCCGCCAGGCCCAGTTGCGTGCGCGGCGGCCGGATCTCGAATACATTGAATTTCGCGGCAACGTAGACACCCGGCTGGCCAAGCTCGAGCAGGGCAAGGCCGATGCAATTATCCTGGCCGCGGCCGGGCTCGAACGCTTGCAGAAAACGGCCCTGATCCGCGAACGATTTGCGCCCGAGGTGCTATGCCCCGCGCCGGGCCAGGGAGCGCTGGCCATCGAGTGCAGGGCGGAAGATGAGTTAATACAGGCGGTTCTTCAGCCGCTCGAGGACCGGGACACTCGTATGGCCATCACTGCCGAACGCAGATGCCTGTCGTCCCTCGGCGGCGGATGCCTGGTGCCTATCGGCGCCTATTGCCACCGTGATGGAGACGAGTTGTTATTGCGCGCCGTGGTCGCCTCGCCCGACGGGCGGCAGATGATCAGCGCCGAGATGCGGGACGCCGATGCGGAAGTATTGGGCGAGCAGCTGGCACAGCAATTGCTGCTGCAGGGCGCCGGCGCCATTCTCGGCCTGGAGGAGCGGCGGGCGTGAGCAGGCCGCATCCCCTGGCCGGGAAGCGGATCCTCGTTACCCGCGCCCGTCGTCAGGCGGGGAAACTGGCCGAGGCGCTGGAGGCTTTAGGCGCCGAGGTGCTGCGCTTGCCCACCATCGAGATCATCCCTCCGGAAACCTACGCCCACCTGGACGCGGTGCTGGAGGTGATTAGCAGCTTCGATTGGCTCATCGTGACCAGCGCCAACGGGGCCGCGGCCCTGGCTGACCGCATGCAATTTTTGGGAATGGGTGCGGGGCGCTTGCAGCATCTGCAGGTGGCGGCGATTGGTCCAGCGACTGCCGCTGCTGTTGGCCGCATCGGATTGAAGGTCTCTGCCATGCCGGACGAGTATGTAGCCGAAGCGGTGGTCGCCATGCTCAAGGAGAAAGTTGTGGGGCGCCGCGTGCTGCTGGCGCGGGCGGCGGTGGCTCGTGATGTTATCCCCGAACAGCTGCGGCAATGTGGAGCGGATATCCACGTGGTCGAGACCTACCGCACCGTGATCCCCAGTGATTCGATCGAGCAGGTTCGCGAGTTATTGGGAGGGGGAAAGCCACTGCCGGACGCGGTGACCTTTACCAGCTCTTCGACGGTGAACAATTTTTTTGCGCTTCTTGCCGCTGCAAATATGGAGATGCCTTCAGGGCTACAGGCGGTCTCGATCGGACCAGTTACAACACGCACTCTGTCTCAGCATAAGTGGAAGGCTGCCCGTGAAGCCTCCCCGTACGATATTCCCGGGGTCGTTGAGGCTTGCGTAAAGCTGCTGGCGCAGCCATAACGACGATGATTCTGAGCCATTATCGAACATAAGAGTGTCAAGCGAGATCGCACGTAACCGTAACCTTCGGTAATGCGACACTAAGCGTGTATCCAATTGCTCAGTCTTAGTTCCTATAACTCCCTATAGTAAATACAGATACTCTAAGGGGATCACATATGCGCGGATTGATCGGGTTACTGTTTAGCACAGCTTTGCTTGCGCCCTTGGCCTTTGCGCCAGAAGCGAATGCGCAAATTGCCATCAGCATAGGGGGGCCACCACCTGTCTGTTCTTACGGCTATTACGGCTATGCACCGTATTCCTGCGCCCCGGTTGGTTATTACGGGTCGGGCTACTTCTACAACGGCATCTTCCTGGGCATGGGTCCTTGGGCCGGTTGGGGATATAACCACGGTTGGGGCGGCCATCGCTTTGTCGCCGCCGGCGGCGGAAGATATACCGGCGGCTTCGTCGGCTATCACGGAAATGCCGGCAGTAAAGCGGTCGTACACACGAACAGCAAAGGGACAGCGCACCGGAGTAGCAATGCCGCTCACGCGCATACTGCGACCGCGCATAATACCCCACCTCACGCCACTCCCGCGCACTACAGCCAATCTCACGCCGCCGCTCCTCACGGTGCCGCTCCTCACGCCGCCGCCCCTCACGCCGCCGCAGCGCAAGGTGGCGAATCTCACGGCGGGGGTGGAGAACACCACTAGCCAGTAGCCGCTGAATCAGGTGGCGAGGTACAAGAGCGGAGGAGGTTAACGCCTCCTCCGCTTTCGATTTGGGCAAGCCACGACGATACGATGGTATTCAGTGCTTCCTGAGGAAGGAACCCATCTCCACCTCGGCGGCTGTGACTTTTTTGATTTCTTTCATAATTTTGGTGGCTGGAAAGCTATGAAGAGCATCTGCTAGAAAGCATCGTCGGGGTCCTTCGACTGCGCGCCATAAACCCCCTGTTAAGCCATAGATCTGCGAGGCGCTTCGCTCAGGATGACGGCCTTGTGGGAGAGGGGGCTTCCGCGTCAATCGGCTACCCGTTCGTAGGTGAGACTCAGCGGGCTTGCTTGGTTGGCCGCGTGAGCCGCAGAATGTTGCAACGATGAATGCCCGTCACTTACGCTTCGCCGCTGCTCTCGCAGCGATCCTATTCACCACAACACTCCATGCGGTCGATCCCGTTCCCACTCCGGACCTGCTGGTCTACGGTGGTACGGCTTCAGGGGTTATGACCGCATATTCCGCGGCTCGCGAGGGACTTCGGGTGGTGTTGCTGGAGCCCGGCGTTCACTTAGGGGGCATGGTCACCGGCGGCCTCTCGGCTACGGACCTTGGACACTACACCATCATTGGAGGATACGCGCGCGACTTCTACATGAAAGCTGCGGCTCACTATGGCGTGCTCGATCTGAACCGTCCGGCTAATTGGCTTTCCGAACCACATGTGGATGAAGAGATCTTTCGCACCATGCTGAAAGAGGCCGGCGTCGAGGTCCACTTCCACGAGCGTTTGCGCGAGCGGGAGGGCGTGGAACTTCAGGGCAACCATCTGGTCTCCGTTACTACCTCGGAGGGAATCCACTGGCCGGCAAAAATATTTGCCGACTGCAGCTACGAAGGGGACCTGATGGCGCAGGCCAAGGTTGGCTATACCTGGGGCAGGGAAGCCGCGTCTCAGTATGGCGAAGACCTCGCCGGCGTGCGCGGCAATACACCCAAACACCAGTTCCTCTGGCCGCTCTCTGCCTACGACGAGCATCACCATCTGCTGCCTGAGATTGATCCGGGACCGCTGGCTCCGCCCGGCTCCGGTGACAAGAAAGTTCAGGCTTATAACTTCCGTCTCATCCTTACTAACGATCCCGCCAACAGGCTTCCTTTTCCCCGCCCCCGGGGATACAACCGTGCCCGCTTCGCTCTGCTGGAACGCTACCTCAATGAATTTGAGCAACACATGGGCCGCGCGCCCGGGTTCCGGGATGTCACCAATCCGGTGATGATCCCCAACCACAAGGCGGACTTCAACAATAACGGTCCCGTTTCTACGGACTACATTGGTCATAGCTGGAAGTATCCGGAAGACAGCTACGCTGCTAAAGCCGCGTTGTGGCAGGATCACTTGCTGTATACAAAATCTTTCTTCTATTTTCTTTCGCAGGATGCCAAGGTGCCGGCAAGCCTGCGGGCCGAGGTGAACCAATGGGGTTTGCCGAAGGATGAGTTTGCCGACACGGACCACTGGCCGAACCAACTCTACATACGTGAAGGCCGCCGCATGGTGGGAGAGTACGTCATGCGCCAGTCGGATTTGCAGACCAAGCGCACCAAGACCGACTCCATCGGGATGGGATCGTACAACAGCGATTCGCACAACATTCAGCGTGTCGCCATGCCGGATGGCACGGTGAAGAATGAGGGAGACGTTCAGGTTCCAGTGGAGCCCTACGAGATTGCCTATCGCAGCATTACGCCCAGGCGTTCGCAGGTGGAGAACCTGCTGGTGCCGGTGTGCCTCTCGGCCAGCCATGCTGCGTACTCGTCAGTGCGCATGGAGCCGCAGTACATGATCATCGGACAGGCCGCGGGCGTTGCTGCAGCGCTCGCGATTCGCGGGCACACGGCGGTTCAGGATGTCGCTATCCCTGATCTGCAGCAGAAGCTGCGGGAGCACGGCGCGATACTTCACTTGAGCGAGGAGTTTTCTGCCGTCTCCTCAAACAGGTAACCGATGCGCGCAAACTACGTCACTCACCAGTGTCTGAGTGAGAACCCACTTACGACCGGGCACTTTTTCGCTCCCTCACGAAGGACGGGTCCCATATCTCGCTCGTTTTTCGCGAGATGTGGGATACCACCGCTCTTTCCCTCTGACTTTCAATTCATCCGATGCACTTAGCGATCGACCCGGTGGTATCCCACATCTCGCGAAAAACGAGCGAGATATGGGGCCCACCCGTCCTTGGCGAGGGAACGAGAGTTCTCCCCCCTGGGGGTATAGTAACTGCAACGAATCAGGCCCTTAGGGAAGAGGCGGAATGAACCGAGTAATGAAATGGACGTGTCTTGCGCTCTTAGGCACCACAAGCTTTGCGGGTCTCACGGCTTTCGCTCAGGCGCAGGACCAGAACACTATAGCTCGCCGCAACGCTATCGAAAAAGAACTCGAATCTGTCGCCATCATCGAGCGCAAAGTGATGGTGCCGATGCGCGACGGCAAGCGCATGCAGGCCGACATCTACCGTCCCAAAGATCAATCGAAGAAATATCCCATCATCTTCGTCCGCACTCCCTACAACTTCAATTACTGGGACGTGCAACTGGGCGCGCCGCGCGATATGTCTGAGCCACTGGAAGCAGTTAAACGCGGTTACGCCTACATCGAGATGAACGAGCGCGGCCGCTACTTTTCCGAAGGGCAGTATGACATTCTCGGAACACCCGTCACCGATTCCGACGACGAGCTTGATTGGATGGGAAATCTTCCCTGGTCCGCGGACAAGGTGGGCCTCATCGGCTGCTCCTCTACAGCGGAGTGGCAACTGGCTGTGGCCTCACGCGGCAATAAGGCGCTTACCTCCTTTATCCCGGAGAGTTTCGGCGCCGGCGTGGGCCGCGTTGCCCCCTATTACGAGCAGGGCAACTGGTTTCGCGGCGGCGCGGTGCAAATGCTCTTCATTCCCTGGGTCTACGAGTCGGGCCTTGAGACCAAAGACGGGGCTCCCAACTTTCCCCCAGGCATGTCGCAGCAGGCACTGGTGACAGCTGCCCGGTCTTATGATCTCTCCGCGCACCCGCCCACCGTCGACTGGCCGCAGGCCCTACGCCACCTGCCGGAGAAGGATATACTCGCTGCCCTGGACGCCCCGCGCAGCATCTTCGACGACACCACGCCGTCCGGCCAGCCGGGGATGATCACGCGCACGCCCAACGATCCCTCCTGGTACAAGGGCGGATTGTGGAACGACAGCATGCGCATCGACATTCCCGGCCTTTGGCTCATGACGTGGTATGACATCAGCGTCGCTCCCAATCTGGCCGCTTATAACTATGTCCGCAAGACCGCCAGCCCCGCTATCGCTAACGAGCAGTACGCGGTCATCGCGCCTGTGGCTCATTGCAGTTATACGCGCGCCACGGAGCACACCATTGTAGGCGAGCGTGACATGGGCGATGCACGCCTCGACTACGATGCCCTGACCTATGGCTGGTTTGACTTCTTCCTGAAAGGGGAAGACAACGGCGTGCTCAGCAAAACGCCAAAAGTTCGCTACTACACGATGGGCAGGAATCAGTGGCAATCCTCGGACACCTGGCCTCCCGCTGGGGCAAAGCCGGTTACGTATTACCTGGCCAGCGGCGGCCACGCTAATTCGCTCAATGGAGATGGCGCTCTGCTCACCTCGCCGCCGTCCAGCAACGCTGCCGACGAGTTCGTCTACGATCCCATGAATCCGGTACCGACGCACGGCGGCGGCTTCTGCTGCATGGGCGCCGATTACAAGCCTGGAGCGATCGACCAACGTAGTCTGGAGGCGCGCAACGACATCCTTGTCTACAGCACCGGCCCGCTCAAGGAAGGTATTGAGGTCAGCGGCCCTGTCGATGTGACCCTCTACGTTTCGAGTGATGCCAAAGACACCGACTTTACCGTAAAGCTGATTGAAGTATTGCCCGATGGCACCGCGTATAACATCGATGAAAATATCCAGCGCGCCCGCTATCGCGACGGGTATGACAAACCGCCGGTGTGGATGGAAAAGGGTAAGGTCTACAAGGTCACATTCCAGCCTATGCAAACCAGCAACTACTTTGCCCCCGGTCATGAGTTACGAGTGGAAGTCAGCAGCAGTAATTTTCCACGCTATGACCGCAATCTAAATACCGGGGGAAACAACTACGACGAATCGCATCCCGTGATTGCCCACAACGCGGTCCATCACTCGTCGCAATTTCCGTCCAGCATCACCCTGAGTGTGGTGAGGAAGTAACTATCGTCTGCGGAAACCGCGGATCTCTTCGTCCTCAGCTCTCCCGCTCCAGAACGTGGTCGAGGACGGACTCATCTTGACCCAACAGCGCGCGCTGCTCCAGCAGGGGCACACTCAGCTGACGGCTTTCCTTTAAATCGTCAAAGAAATCTGCTTCGATGGTCGCCGCCAGTTGGTGGTCGAGAACCGCGAGGTTTACTTCGTCGTTCAGGGCAAAGGAGCGGTGGTCGAAGTTGGTCGATCCCACCACGCTCCATAGCCCATCCACGGTCATCAGCTTGGCATGGATCATGGATGGCTGATATTCGTAGATCTCCGCACCGGCTTCGAGGAGGTGGCGCACACTGTGATGGCTTATTCTTCTGATGATCGGGTGATCGATGCGCGGGCCGGCGGTCAAGATCTGCACGGCGACGCCACGCTTTTGAATGGCCTCGATCAATGCCTGGCGCGCGCTTCTATCCGGCAGGAAGTAGGGTGTGGTGATGCGAATGGTATGGCGCGCGCTATTGATCAAGGCCTGAAAGAGAATGCGCGCCTGGGTACCGCCGCCGCGGGGCGTGCTGGTAACGACAAAGCTCTGGGCGCCGTCAGGCGTGGCGCGAAAGGCAAACTGCTTTGCGCTGGAAAGGATTTCTCCCGACGCTTCCAGCCAATTTTCGCAAAAGGCGGATATCAGGCCGGCCACCGCCTCGCCTTCTACGCAGAACACCGTATCTCGCCATGTGGGAACCGAGGTTGCACGCAACCAATGATCGCCAATGCCCGCGCCACCGATGAACCCAGTCTCCCCGTCGACGATCAATAGCTTGCGATGGGTACGGTTGTTGGCGTTCGGCCAGGTGTTCCAGCGCAGCGGGTGATACCAGCACATCTGACCGCCGGCCGCGCGCAAACCGTCGAAGTAGGAGTCGTGGGTACCAAAGCTGCCCAGGGCGTCGACAATGATGCGTACCTCCACCCCGGCCGCGGCCCGTTCGGTCAGCGAAGCCAGCATCTCGTCGCCCACCTGCCCCGGTCTGAATTCGTAGTATTCGAGGTTGATGGCTTGTTTGGCCCGGCGGATGGCTTCAAGTTGTGCGGGGTAGAATTCGACTCCGTTCTGGAGGCGCGAGATGCGCGAATGGCGCAGGGTGCCATCGGTCACCAGGCTGAGAAACTGAATGAATTCGTGGGAGTCGAGAGCGGCCGGGTTTTCGTCCGGCATGGAATAGGGGATCGCAGGGCCGAAGAAATTCAACAGGAAGCGGGCCCCAAAGAAGAAGGTCGCGCCTACACCGATTGCAGCGAGGGCGCGGGTGGTCCGGTGTGGCTTGCCTTCGGTAACCTGGTCAGTCATGCAGTGCAAGCATACAGGGGGAGTGGCCAAACGGACCAAGGTCCATCAAAATCTAAACTTTGGCTGGACTGCTGGATTGTTGCCGGCTTACGCGCGGAATCTCTCCGCGCTGCGAGCCTTGGCTTTTGCCGCCTCTTCTTCGCGGCTTTTCGGCGCCGCATTCGTTTCCAGCGAGTAAAGAAGCCGGGAAGAGATGGCGGCCACGTCATCGACCGCGGCCAGGAATGCAGCTTCGTTTGCCTTCGACGGCTTATTAAAACCGCTTATCTTTCTCACATACTGGAGTGAGGCGGCGCGCACCTCCTCAGCAGTCACGGGAGGATCGAAGTTGAATAGCATTTTGATGTTCCGGCACATACCATGGGACCTCGTTGCTTGGAACTCACACCTAAACGCATGCTGGCGTGCGTCGGCAATCGAACTTGAAGATTGCCTTATCCGCTCCAATATACCCGCTCGCCCGTGCTTTCGCCTCTGCTTACCGCAATGGTTTCCAGTACAGCCTTTAGAATGAAGTCAAGTATCCCAATGAAGGATGGGTGACTGATGGAGTCAAGTAGATTACTGATGCTAGCCCAGCGCCTCCAAGCGCTCGCTCAATCTGGGATAGCCTTCGCAACCAGTGAGTACGATCTGGACCGTTATGAAGAAATCCGTGGGATCAGCGTCGACCTTCTGCAGGAACTGACGGATGAGCCACGGGAGAAGATCATTCGCACATTCGCCTCCGAGCCCGGATACCAGACGCCGAAGGTTGATGTTCGGGCGGTTTTGTTTCGCGGAGAGAACGAAATTCTGCTGGTGAAGGAAAAGAACGACGAGGGACGGTGGACGCTGCCGGGGGGATGGGCCGATATTGGCTATTCGCCGTTTGAAGTGGCAACGAAAGAAACAGAAGAAGAAACCGGACTGCAGGTTCGGGCGGTGCGCCTGCTGGCTCTCTATGACAAGCGGAAGCACCCACATCCACCCCAGCCCTGGTACGTTTACAAAGCTTTTGTCCAATGTGAAATTGAGGGCGGTGAACTGGCGCAAGAAACCGCGGAGACAGAGGGCGCTGCGTGGTTCCGGGCAGACCAGTTGTCATCCCTTGCGCTGTCGACCGATCGAGTGACGGATTCACAGCTCATGACTCTTTTCAGATTTGCCAGCGACCCGAATCTGCCGGCTCTATGCGACTGAAAGCCGACCCGGATTCCTGCACGCTGCACTCGACGCGACCGCGGGTGCGGTTTTCTTCAAGGAAAGCCGCATGAAGTGGGCCAGAGCCACCAAGCTGCACAGGAATTCCGGGGGAGTGGTCATCATAACCGTGGCTTTGCTGGTGGCTCACGCCCAGAGCACATGCCAGGAAACCGCTCTCCCCACCATCAGGGCTACCTCCACTTTGGTCGCTGTCCCGACGCTGGTTTTTCGCGAGATGTGGGATTCCGTCGATGTTGACCGCTAAGTGCATCGGGTGAATCGAGAACCAGAGGGAAAGAGGGGTGGAATCCCATATCTCGCGAAAAACCAGCGAGATATGGGGCACCCGTCCTTTGTGAGGGAACGAGAGACCTATTCCTTTGGTTCTGCTACGGCACAGACTCTGCCGGGACACCGATTTTCAATCGCGGACAGAACTTCCTTGACGGATATTCCGTACTAACCCTAAAGCGTTTTCTGGGCCGGAGGGGTTTCATGCAGACACTTCTTGATGACGTGCGCTATGCAGGGCGGCAGTTGCGCAAGTCGCCAGGGTTTACCGTCACCGCCGTCTTAACGCTGGCTCTGGGCATCGGGGCGACGACCGCGATTTTCACCCTGGTGTATGACGTATTGCTGAAGCCGCTGCCCTATAGCCGTCCGGAACAGCTGGTCGTAATGGAAGAGCAGGTGGCGGAGTTCCGCGATATCTATCCGACGCTGCCCATGAATGCCAACCATTTTGTCTCCTGGCAACAGCACAGCCAGAGCTTTCAATCGATGGCACTGATGGAGGAGGTTTCACTGCCGCTGGGGGTGGGCGGGCATCCGCTGCAGATAGGTGTGTTGAATGCAACGCCGGGCATTTTTTCTGTACTCGATTCCGCGCCGCTGCTGGGCCGGGCATTCTCGCAGCAGGAGGCCCAGCCCGGCCACGCCCATGTGGTGGTCCTGATGGACAACCTTTGGCGGGACCAGTTCCAAAGAAATCCCGGGATCCTGGGAAAAACCATCATTGTCAATGGATTTCCTTATACCGTGATCGGCGTAATGCCGCCGTCGTTCCATTTACCGCATATTCGAAACCTCTCCAGCGAGGATCTCGCCCATCCGCATCCGGTCGAGGCATTGCTGCCGATGGCCTTTACAAAAGACCAATTGCAGGAAACCATGGGCGATTTCGATTATTTCGGATTGGCGCGCCTGAGGCCAGGCGTTTCCGTGGCCCAGGCGAATGCGGAAATCAATGCGTTGCAACGTACGATCACGAGTACGCTGTCTGGGAACGAAAAGGCTACTCTTTCCGCGGCCTTGACGCCGTTCCAGCAGCAGTTGGTGGGTGACAATCAGAAGCCGCTGTTGATCTTGTTGGCAGCTGTAGCGGGACTGCTGCTGGTTGGCTGCGTCAACATTACCAACCTTCTTTTGGCGCGAGCGGTCGGCAAGCGGCAAGCGATGGCGCTGTCTGCCGCACTGGGAGCGAGCCGCGCTGAAATGCTGCGCCTGGCGCTGCGAGAAACGGCGGTGCTGGCCACGCTGGGCGGTGCACTGGGCATTCTGCTGGCAGCAATCACAATGCCGGCGATGCAGCACTACCTTCCGCCGGCACTGGATTTCCGCGGGCCCCTTCATTTGGACTGGGCAGGGGCCAGCTGCGCCGTTCTACTCGCGGTGCTGGCCACGTTGCTGGCAGGCGCCGCGCCGGCATGGATGATTGCGCGCACTCCACCCCAGGAGGTATTGAACAGCGAGTCGCGGCTGGCTAGCGAATCTCGCACGAGTAAGCGGATACGGAGAATTCTGGTTGCCGTGGAAGTTGCAGTCAGTGTAGCCCTGGTGCTAATGACCGGACTGTTGACCGCGAGCCTGCTTCGACTGCTGCGCGTGGACCGGGGTTTTGAGGCGGCACGCATTGCGACGGCGATGGTCGATCTGCCGCGCAAGTCCTATGAAGATTTGGCGCCTAAGGTTGCGTTTTACAAACAAGTGCTCGACCGGCTGTCCCAGCTTCCGGGGGTTGAGCATGCAGCTGTTGTCAGTCAGCTGCCGCTGACCAATGATCGATGGCTCGACATGATGCATCTTCCGGGCGATGCCAGACCCATCTTTCAGCTGCCTACGGAGCACTTTCGCTGGGTAAGCCCAGGCTATTTCGAGACGATTCGCCTGCCCCTGATGGCGGGTCGCTTTTTGAGCCCGAGCGATGAGGGCAAACATTACGCTGTCATTTCAGAACTTACTGCCAGGACACTGTGGCCAGGCAAGAATCCCATCGGCCAGCAATTTAGCCGCGCCGGCCTAAAGGAAGACCCGTTTACCGTGATCGGCGTAGTAGGAAATGCGCGGACGGTTTCGCTCGCTGCTCCCGACCCGATGATGGTGTATATGCCGTACTGGTATCGCAGTGACACGAATGCCGGGCTATTGGTGCGCACCCATCAAGACCCGGCGACGATCGCGGATGCCATGCGCAAGGCCATCTGGAGCGTCGATCCGGAAGTCCCTGTGCCGGAAGTGCGGATGCTTGGCGGTGTCGTCGAGGACTCGGTGGCGAATCGGCGCTTCGAAATGCAGTTGCTGCTTTTGTTCGCCATCAGCGCCTTGCTCCTGGCGGCCTTAGGGGTCTATGGGGTCGTGACCTATTCCGTGGTTCAGCGGCAGCGGGAGATCGGTTTGCGGCTGGCGCTGGGCGCGCAACGGAAAAATATCTACCGCCTGGTGCTGCATGATGGGCTGACGCCGGTGCTGGCAGGGGCGGTTGCCGGGGTTGCGGTGGCCTTTGCGTGCGCTCGGGTGGTGGGCAGTTTGTTATTTCAGGTAAGTCCGTACAATTCTGTCATTGCCAGCGGCGCTGTCTGTGTGCTGGTGGCGTTGGGGGGTGCAGCATGCCTGCTGCCCGCTCGCCGTGCTGCTGCGGTTGACCCTATGCAGGCGCTCAGAAGGGAATAGGTAGACTACTGCACGGTCACCGTGACCGCCATGGTCGAACGCCCATATTGGTTGGTTGAATTCAAGGTGTACGTGGTGGTCGCGGTGGGAGTCACTGTTTGCGTCCCTCCACGTACCGGCCCGACTACATCAATGAAATCGTAGGAGTCATTGGCTACAGTCCAGCTCAAAGTCACCGGGGTTCCGGCCGTTACCGTGCTCTGCGATGCGGTGAAGCTGCTGATGGTGGGGACGGCCCCGGTGGGAGCAGTGGCTGCGTCGTACACGGTTCCCATTTGCACCACATCGAAGTTTGACGCATCGATGGCTTTCAATGCGTCCAGATCGTTGTCGTCCCAGCGCGCGTCGGGCGCTCCCTGGAAGAACATGTTGCTGCCGTTATCGGCGACGATCAGGCCATAATTCTGCATGGCGGTGAGGATCACCTGGTTGGCCGCACTGAAACCAGAGATGTCGGAGCTTGCCTTGAGCCGCAGACGCATGCCCATGATGTTGCTTGTGGTCGAGCTATTGCCCGCTGCGTGGGTAGCTGGGGCCACAAAATATCCCCCGCTGGCGTCGCTCTTGGTTTGCGCCACGGTCATGCGGATGGCGTGGTTGATCGCGCCCGCCGCCACTTCGTCATAGCGCACCAGCCCGGGAAAGATGGGTAGGCCTGCGGCGTCCGCCGAGGTCCATCCGTAGGGGCGGTGCTCGGTGCTGGTCAGGTCCCAGATGGCCCCGTTGGCTGCGCTCCAGGCGCCGTTGCACAGCTGTGTCTGCCATGTCTCGTAGATCCAGCACTGGCTCTTGTCGATCACGATCAGATGATTGTCTCCTGTAATGGTGCAGGCGGGCGGGAAGCCTTCGATGGGAGCGTTGGTGGGGATCGGGTAGAGCGTGATGTCGCTTTCGCTGGGATAGGTCGTCATGGTCACCGGCACGCCTGGCGTCACGCTGGAGTCCACGACAACGTAGGGTATCCCGTAGTTTCCATCGACGACGTTGGAGAAGTCCGGGTGCAGGTTGCTTCCAGTGAGCGCGGTGATGATGGCTGCCGAGTTGGGATCGACTGGGGCGGAGGCAATGTTTGTGTTCCAGGCGTTTGAGGCTGGGAACGGCACGTAACCGTTGAGACTGGCTCCATTGCCCGTGCTCATGTTGCCGCACGCTGGTGTCGTCGAGTTCACCGTAATGCTGAGGTTACCCGTCTGCGAAAGTGGAGTGGGCGTACTCGAATCCACCACTTCGACAGAGAAAGCCGTGCTTCCCGCCTGGGTGGGTGTACCGCTGATTACGCCCGCGGAAGAGAGGGTTAATCCCGCCGGTAGGGAAGTACCATTCGCCAGGATAAAGGTATATGGGGTGACTCCACCCGCGGCAGTCAATGTCGCTGAGTAGGCGGTATTCACGGTTGCGTTTGGCAGCGTGGTCGTGGTCAGGGTGAGAGCTGGGCCGCCGGATATGGTGAGCGTGAGTGTAGCCTGGGCGGTTTCGGGAGGAGTAAAGGTATCCGTGACCAGGAAGGTCAACGAATAGGGGCCTCCGGATCCGGCAGCCGGCGTTCCGGAGAGGACTCCTCCAGCCGAGAAATTCAACCCGGCAGGCAAGCTGCTGCCTGATGCCAGCGTCCAGGTGTAAGGACTGACCCCGCCGGAGGCTTGCAAGGTGGTTGATGGATAGGGCGACGTGGCAGCGCCGGCGGGGAGAGAAGTTGTCGTCACGGCGAGCGTGGCCGGGCTGATCTTGATGCTTAGATTGGAAGCCATCGATTGCGGCGAAGGCGTTGTCGAATCCGTCACCTTGATGGTTACGGAGGCGTTGCCGATGGAGCTCTGCGCCGGCGTACCAGTGATCGCTCCGCTTGCGCTATTGATGGATAGGCCGCTGGGCAGGCCGGCCGCACTGTAAGTGTATGGAGTGGTACCGCCAGTTGCGGCCACGAGTGTGCTATACGCGGATCCTACTGTCCCTGCAGGGAGGGAAGTCGTGGTGAGTGTCAGGCTACTTGGTTGAGCAGAGCTAGTAGGAGGCTGGCTGCCCGGGCTGCATCCAGCGAGAAGTGCTGTCGTCGCAACGATCAGACTCCATCCCAGTTTCCCCATGGTCTAGCCCGTCCCGATGCTAAACCAGGAGTTTGTAACAAGTGAACGATATATCGATATAAGACTCTACGCCAAAGTTGTAGTTACGTGTTAGGCAACGGTTGGAGAAGAGAAACAGCAGGCGCCTCGCGTCTTGCTCTTTTGTCCTTTTGAGCTATTTGGCTCTAACTCGCCGGGCGCGCTTTTTCTTTGCCGGCCGCTTGCGGACCGGTTTCTTTCCCCCGCCACCCTTTTTCCCGGCTGCCGCGGAGGCGCCGAGGAGGGTGATGAGCTTGGAGCCGATAGGAGAGCCCAGGCCGGTGCAGGCATCCCAACCGGGGCCGGCGGAAAATGCGCCGTTGTTTCCCGAGACAATGTCGTGGAATGCAGATGCAGCATTTGCGGCATAGATCTGGGGTTGGATGAATCCAGCGCTCTTTCCGTTTTGCTGATTGTTGAGTGCGATGAGCCCCGCCCAGAGTGGGGCAACGGCGCTGGTGCCCCCGATGACCATGCTCTGACCATCGACGCGCACCTGGTAACCAGTCACGGGGTCGGCGTCTCCGCAAACATCCGGGACACCTCGGCCGCCAGTACTTCCAGAGGGGGCCGGTACTTTGGCGCTCGCCTGCCAGGAAGGCAGGGCAAAGACGTTGCTCACTCCGCCTCCGGTTGCGCCCTCACCGCTGGCCTGCTCGTTCCACACCACCTCGGATGTGATGGTGGTGCCACTGCCGACGAGCTTGGTTCCACCACAGGCAAGCACATGCGGGCTGGAGGCAGGAAAGTCGACGTTATTGCCGGTGGCTCCGTCGCTCGAGCCGTTGTCGCCCGCGGCCACGGTTATCGTGATGCCGAGCGCGGCGGCGGATTGGCATGCGGCATCGAGTGCGGTCATGGCCTGCGCCGTCCAGCTGGATTCCGGCCCACCCCAGCTGATCGAAATGACGCTCGGGTTGTTGGTGGTGTCGTGCACAGCGCTGCCGACGGCATCGATGAAGCCCTGGTCGGTATTGGGCGCGAAGTAGACAACGATCTTTGCCCCCGGGGCGACGGAAGCCGAGACTTCAATGTCGAGCATGACCTCGCCGTCCGCCCCGCTCGCATTGCCAGGAGAATTCTTGCCCTTGTCAACGGAGACAGCAGTTACGGTGGGCGCCGTTTTGCCTAGCCCTTTGAAGTAGGCGGTGAGGTCCGCGGCGCGATAGCCGCCACCCAACTCGATGATGCCGATGGTCTGGCCGGCGGCCGTCGCACCCTGGGGAAATTGGTAAAGCTCGCCCACCTGAACCGGAGTGTACGAGCTGCCGGTTGCGCTGGCATGGGCGCGGGCGAAGCCTTTCGTGCCCCCAATATTGGCGTTGATGGCGGAACCCAGGACACGAAAGTGAGGTTGGGCCTGGGGCCGATTGTCAAGCCCGAGGACAGCTTCCACCGCGCCGGCCAGCTCGGAGGGCAGAAGGATGCTGCCTTCACGAACGCGATAGGTCTTACCCTCAAGAACCTTTTGTGTGAGGGTGACGCCAAAGGCCTTCTGCATGGCAGTCACCGTTCCGGTGAGCTTAATGGTGCGGCGCTCGGGTTTTGGAGTGCCCTTTTCGACTGTCAGCCCGAACTCTTTCGCGAAAGCGCGCACCAGTGTGATCGCCGCAGGATCGGCGGCGTGCTGCTGGCGAAACTGGGCGCGCGTCATGCGGTCTTTTCCCAGGCGTTTGGCATTGAGCGGATTCTTGGGCCGGACAATCACAGAAACGGTGAGGACACTGCTCGGGCGCGCCGGCTTTTCGCCGGTGGCTGCGGACAGGGGAGCCTTTTGGCTGCCGTTGAGTACTACGCGTTGCTGGGAAGAGAAGCGCGAGGAGGGAGTTTTGGCAGCCATGGGGAGTTCTCCGAAGTCCGCACCCATGATATTCCGCTATACGTTTCCGAGGAAGTTACGAGTGGAATTCAAGTCTTGTACCGGCTATACAACATCGCCTGCAACCCCGAGAACAGGAATGCCGGTAGAATGAGTGGAGCAATGCCCACGTCTATCGACTGGCCTCTGAAAAACCCGCAGCGCCGCCGTCGGCGCTTCCTTATTCTGCTCGCGGTCCTAGCCCTGATCGTTTTCGGTGGCCGCACCGCGATCTCGTATTTCGTGGACATGCTGTGGTTTCGGTCGCTCGGTTATGGGAGCGTGTTCTCAAAGACACTGGTTCTGCAGTGGAGCATCTTCGCGCTCTTCGCGGCGGCGACTTTCTTCATCCTGTACGCGACGTTTGCCGCTCTGAAGCGGGCGCATCTGCCCGATTTACCAAGCAGCCATACGATCTTCTTTGGGGGACAGCCGGTGAGGCTCCCGGTCGAGCCGGTGATGCAGCTGCTCGCTTTCGTCGGATCGGCGGTCATTGCCCTGGTGACGGGCGCAGGCATGATGGCCGAGTGGCCGACGCTGGCGCTGTTTTGGTATGCACCGCACGCCATGGGCAGCGTTGTCGACCCCATTTTCGGTAAGCCGCTGAACTTTTTTCTCTTTACTCTGCCGGCCTGGCAACTCATCTCCGGCTGGTTGCTCACCCTCGCCATCATTACCTGCTTGATGGCCGTTTTCTTCATCGTCATCACCGGGGGAGCCGGTGCGCTGGCCAAGCGCCGCAGCTATCTGACCTTGCCCTGGCGCGGACTTTCCATCACCTTTGCCTTCCTTCTGCTGATCCTGGCGGTGCGCGTGTACCTGGGCCGGTATGATCTGTTGCTCGACGATCATACGGTCTTCGCCGGGATCACTTACACCGACGCACACGTCACGCTTGCCGGCTTGATCCTGGTCTGCGTGGCGCTGGTTGCCGGGGCAGTGGCCGCAGTCGCTAACGCCATGACGGTGGCCCGGGGACGCTGGCTGGTGGCCGCGGTTCTTCCTGCCGCGCTGTGTTTTGCCGGCGTTCGCGTGGCCGGTTGGTGGGTGAGCAGCTTTATCGTCAAGCCCAACGAATTGGTCCGCGAGCAACCCTATATCGCGCACAACATCCTGATGACGCGGCAGGCTTACGGATTGGACAAGTTCGTACAGCGCGAGTTTCCCGCGGAGACGACCGTCGGTGCGGCCGATGCGGCGAACAATCAACCGACGTTGCAGAACATCCGTTTGTGGGATTGGCAGGCGCTGCAGGACACGCTGCGGCAGATTCAGGAAATTCGCACCTACTATGACTTTCCCGACATCGACATCGATCGCTATGTAATCAATGGCACCCTGCGCGAAGTAATGCTCGCCACCCGCGAACTGAATGTCGATAAACTGCCCGAGAGCAGCCGCAACTGGATCAATGAAAAGCTGATTTACACGCATGGCTACGGTATCACTATGAACCCCGTCAACGGGTTTACGGCGGAAGGACTGCCCACCCTCTATCTGAGCAACATGCCGGTGCAGAGCACCGTGCCTGGCTTGAGCGTGACCCGTCCCGAGATCTATTTTGGCGAGCTGACGAATACTGACGTGTACGTCAAAACGCGACAGCAGGAATTCAATTACCCCCAAGGGCAGAGCAACAGTCTTACCTCCTACCAGGGCACCGGCGGCATCGAACTGGGCGGCTTTGTGCGCCGCATTTTGCTCGCCATCGACCGCGGCGATCTGGGAAAGTTACCTTTCAGCGATGACGTGAACGCGCAAAGCAGGCTGCTCATGCGGCGCAACGTGCGCGATCGCGTCGAGGCCTTAGCGCCGTTTCTTACCTACGATCCCGATCCATATATGGTGGTCGGCGAAGATGGCAGGCTGTCGTGGGTGATGGATGCGTTCACGACTACCGACCAGTATCCGTACTCGACCCATTACCGTTTGGGCGACGATCTCATCAACTACATGCGCAACAGCGTCAAGGTGGTCATCGACGCCTATGACGGCTCCACTACGTTCTACGTTTTTGACAACCAGGACCCCATCCTTGCCGCCTACCGAAATATCTTTCCCGGCCTGTTCAAAGATGCGTCGGCAATGCCCTCCGATCTGCGCAAGCATATGCGCTACCCCGAGCTATTGCTCAAAATGCAGGGAGAGGTCTACGGGCTGTATCACATGACGGATCCGTCGGTGTTTTACAACCGCGACGATCTGTGGACGGTGGCCACCGAGCTGGGCATGAGCGAGGAGGGCGGTCAGACCACGCAGCCGATGCAGCCGAATTTCGTGTTGATGAAGCTGCCGGATGAAACCGGCATGGAGTTCGTAGAGATTCTGCCCTTCACGCCCGCCAACCGCAATAATCTGATTGGCTGGATCGGAGGACGCAGCGATGGCGAGCACTACGGCAAAGCTGTGGTTTACAACTTTCCCAAGAACAAGCTGGTGGATGGACCGCTGCAGATTGAGGCGCGCATCGATCAGAATGCTCAGCTCTCCGGGCAATTGACGCTGTGGAACCAACAGGGCTCGCACGTGCGCCGCGGCACTTTGCTGGTGATTCCCACCGGACGGGCGCTGTTGTATGCTGAGCCGATCTATCTGCAGGCGGAACGCAGTCCGATGCCGGAACTCCGCCTGGTGGTGCTGGCGCTGCAAGACCGGCTGGCATACGGATCGACCTTTGAGGCGGCGCTCAACGCGCTCTTCGCGGGAGGGGGCTCCTCCCTGAACTCCGCGGAACCTCAGCGAGCCGCCGCCCCGCCATCCGCGGCCACCACTGGGACCCAGCCTACAGCCGAGTTGAAGCCAACCATCGCCGAAGCGGCCAAGGACCTGGCTGACTATCAAAGGCTGACTTCGGAAGGCAAGCTGGGTGAGGCGGGGCAGAAGCTCGAAGAGCTGAAGGGCGCCATCGATAAGCTGAATACCTCTCAGCACTGAAGAAATGCCTCTACTTTTCGACAAACTAAACAGGAGCTCATGGCGATGGAAGGTTACATTCAGGGATGAGCCGTTTGGCGAATTTCGCTTCCATCGCAGCCATTCTTTCTTGTTTGGCAGCCTTCACGGCAGCGGCTCAACAACAAAGCTTTCCTCAACATCTCTTCTTTCGCGTTACTTTGGGACCGCAGTTCTCGTCTCCGGTTTCTGGAAGGATGCTGCTCTTCGTTTCCCGGGGGCACGGGGACAAAGCAGTCGACAGCGACATGATGGCGCCCACGAAAACCTACGTTGCGGCCAAAGAGATTCCGTATCTGGCGCCCGGACAAACAGTCAGCGTGGATGCCGATGACGTCGTCTTCCCCGGACCCCTTTCGAATGCCTCCTCGGGGGACTACGAAGTGCAAGCGGTGCTTGACGTCGGGCACACTTACAATTATTCCGGGCGCACGCCAGGCGATCTGGAGAGTGATGTTGCAGCACTGCCGGCGTGGAATCCGCAGCAAGAAGTACCACCCGCGTTGACGCTCACGATGACCGTACCCGAGCCCCCTGATCCGCTCAACAATATGCCGGATCTGCTCTCCGCGCTCGAGCCGGTCGATTTCCGGAGTACCGTGTTGAGCCGGTTTTGGGGCCGGGATATACATATGAAGGCCTGGGTCCTGTTGCCGCCTGGTTATCGTTCACATCCCGGGCAACACTATCCGACGGTTTACTTCACCCACGGTTTTGGCGACACACTGGCTTCCTTGCGCAGCCGCTACACGCCGCTGCTTTATCAACGAATGCAAAGCGGAAAAATGCCGCAGATGATATGGGTGCTGCTCGACCAGAGCACCCTTACCGGCACCCACGAATTCGCCGATGGCGTAAACAATGGTCCCTGGGGCACTGCGCTCACCACGGAACTGATTCCTTACCTGGAAGCCCACTACCGCATGGATGCGCGCACCAACGGACGGTTCTTGCAAGGTCACTCCTCCGGCGGTTGGGCGACGCTGTGGCTGCAAACGGCGTACCCGAAGATCTTTGGCGGCACATGGTCTACGTCTCCCGACCCCAGTGACTTCCACGCCTTCAGCACGGTCGATTTATACGCGGCGAATGCAAACATGTATCACCGCGCGGATGGCTCTGCGCAACCCATTATCCGCATGCATACCAAGGTGCTGGCCACGATGGAACAGCTCGCGCATCTGGAAGCAGTGCTGGGAGACTATGGCGGTCAGCTATCGTCATTCGAGTGGGTCTTCTCGCCGCGGGGTCCGGATGGCCGTCCGCTGGAGATGTTCAATCGCACCACCGGAGCAGTCGATCCGAAGGTTGTCGAATACTGGGGAGACCACTACGATATCGCCCGCCGGATTGAGACCCATTGGACCACCCTGGCGCCCGACCTTCGGGGTAAGATCCATCTCTTTGTCGGCACCGACGATACTTTTTATCTGGATGGTGCGGCACACCGCCTGCAAGTCTTGTTGGACCGTTTGCACGGTCAGGCGGAGTTCGATTTTCTTCCCGGGCGAACCCATTTCGACCTGTATCGGGAAGGTGACGATGGATATGCGCTTTTCGACCGGATTGCCGCTGAAATGTACGCGGTAGCAAGACCCAACAGCAAATCAACGAAACACTAAGCCGGAGGACTGGGACGCTGAGAGTCGAACCGCTTAGTAGGACCAGCGCACAGGCCTACGGATTGTGCGGGCTTCGCATTGTCAGCGATAAGGACCCAGGGAAATGATCAGGATCTCAGCTAAAGATTCTGATTCATTGCGCCACTGGCGGCTGGTTCCGGCGACAATCGTCACCGAATCACCACGTTCGAGAGCCTGCTCGCCTTCCTGCAGCTTCAAGATCACTTTGCCTTCAAACACGATGGCGAATTCGTCGGAAATGGACGGCGTGGCATAGTTTCCCGTGAGCCCGTCCGGCTTGATAATGAGCATCGATGCGCGGAAGTGCGATGCATTGGAGAGCGCGCCCAAAGAAGCTATTTCAGCCCGCGACCAATCCAGGGCCATGTGGGCGCGGTCGCTGGCGCGCACGATATTGACTTGCTGATTTGCGGAGAGAAAAAACTGCCCCAGCGTCACGCCCAGCGCGTTGGCGATCTTTTCCATCGAGGAGATGGAGGGAGAGCACTGCCCATTTTCAATTTGTGACAGGAAACTGGCGGAGAAGTCCACTCGTTCGGCAAGAGCTCGCAGTGACATGCCATGTTGTTCCCTCAGATAACGCAGAGACGTACCGAGAGTCTGTTCAATCATCCTAGCGCCAACTCGTTCCGGCCATTTTTGATGTTCTAAATTCGTACTTAACGAGTACCAGTGCCTCAGTATATCGATATGGACGAGCGGAAAGGCTGCCGGGGCGCATGCTCTTAGGCTATCTAATGGCCATATTGGGGCAATCGATCGGACAATTATGCCGCCGAAGCAAGCGAGCGCTCTAGTGACTGCTCCAGGTCTTGTCACTCGAGTAACAAAGCGGCTCCAGCGTGCAATCGGCACAGCGCGGTTTGCGGGCAATGCAGACCTGGCGTCCGTGGTGGATCATTTCATGGGAGAAAGCAATCCAGTGATCCTGAGGAATGATCTTCATCAGATCTTTTTCCACCTGGATCGGCTCCGTAGCCTGGGTAAGTTCGAGACGCCTCGAAAGCCGAAGCACGTGCGTATCCACCACCACTCCCACGGCTTTGCCGAAGGCCACACCCAGCACTACGTTAGCGGTTTTGCGCGCTACGCCCGGGAGGGTCAGCAATTCGTCCATGGTTTGCGGAACTTTGCCGCCGAACTCGGTGGTGAGTTTGCGCGCCGCGCCATTCAGGGATTTCGCTTTATTGTGATAAAAGCCGGTGGAGCGGATCTGCTCTTCAATCTCCACCAGGGGCGCATGCGCGAAGTCAGTGGGGGTAGGAAATTTCTTGAACAGCCCGGGAGTCACCATATTGACGCGCGCGTCGGTACACTGCGCGGAGAGGATGGTGGCTACCAACAGCTCCCAGGCATTGCTGTGGTGCAACGCGCACTCGGCGCCGGGGTAGGCCTGCGCCAGGCGTTCCAGCAGCGCAGCAATGCGTTCGGGAGCCAGAGGATTGCGCCGCGGCCCCTTCTTGACTGTCTTCTTTGCCGCCGGCTTTTTCGCGGCGGTTTTTTTGCTAGGGGCCTTCTTTGCCGCGGCCTTCATTCGTGCCTAGCCGAGCCGCGCCAGCATGTCTTCCGGCGTCATACGAATGCAGGAGAAGATGGGCGTGTCTTTCAGCGTGTAAGGGCTAATCTCGGTTTCCCGCAACTGCTGCACCAGGTCGAGGAAGTCCTCGGGATAGTTGGTTTCAAACGCCACTACAAACTCCTGGTCGTCGATGCCGAAGGAGTAAGTAGTGTTGAGCTTGACCCGTGGATAGAGATGGCCTACCCGGATGTGTTCGTTCATCAGCCGCTGCCGTTCCTCTTGCGGCAGCAGGTACCAGGCGCGCGTCTTCCAGAAGGGATAGATGAAGATATACTTTTGCCCGCCCGGCCGGATGCTGCCGCGCGAATCGTGCTGCCCCTCGTGCTCGTGCCCGATCAGGTACTGGGAGCGCTTGGTCATGGAGAGGAAGCTGTAGGCCGTCTGCAGATATCCGCCCATGGGGGTCGCCATCAGGTCGGCCGTCATCTGGTTTAGATCTTCCGGGGTATAACAGATGCGCCACAGCACCATGTCGCAGTCGCCGCGCAGCCCCACTGTGGAATAGGTCAGGGTGAGCAGGCGCCCAGGCTGATTCCAGCGTTTGATCACGGCTCCAAAGGCTTCGCGGTGCGCTTCTTTTTCTGCCGCGGGCAGGCGGCGCCATTCGGGAAGAACCTTGAAAAAGGTAAAACCGATCGTCTGCCGTTTCACTTCCTTGGCGGGCGCCGCAGCACGCTGGGGCTCAGCGGTGGTCTGGGCCTGCTCGGAAACTTCCGGGATAAGGGCTTCTGCCATGGTGTACTCCTTTTGCCAACTCCATGGTAACAAAGCAGGCGGGGGGCTACTGGGGCGGCACGCTATACTGCCTGCGCATGACCGAGAAAATCTTAGCTGTCCTCGCTAACTTCATCATCGCCGTAATTTCGGGCACAGGTTACCTGGGGATAGCGCTGCTGATGGGCATCGAGTCGGCCTGCATTCCGCTGCCGTCTGAGATCATCATGCCGTTCTCCGGATACCTGGTTCACACCGGCAGGTTTCAGCTTTTTTGGGTGGCCACGGCCGGCGCCCTTGGGTGCAACCTGGGTTCCGCAGTGGCCTATTGGGTCGGAGCGCACGGCGGCCGCCCGCTAGTGGAGCGTTTTGGCAAGTACATTCTGCTCAGCCGGCATGACCTGGACCGCACCACGCATTTCTTTCTGAAATATGGATCGATTACGGTGTTCCTGGCGCGACTGCTCCCGGTAGTGCGCACCTTCATCGCGCTGCCTGCCGGGATTGCCCGGATGCCGCTTTGGCGCTTCCACATCTACACCTTCCTGGGGTCGTGGCCTTGGTGCTTCCTGTTGGCCTACGTCGGCATGAGGCTGGGCCTCGCGTGGGATACGGATCCGCGCTTCAAGGAGGTTTTCCACCGCTTTCATCTAGGGGTAGAGGTGGTTCTGCTGGCCGCCATTATCTGGTTCGTGTGGTCGCACTGGAAGCAGCGCGCCGCCGCGGCGTGAACGGGCTGCGGAAAAATTCTCTGAGAGGGGCGCGGCTTCGGTCCCTGCTGTTTCTCTTCCGCTTCTCTCTTTAGCCCTCATGGCTGTGACTTTGTACGGCACGTGCCCTTCGTCCAGCGAATCTTCCCGCAAGCCTGCGAAGCCCGGATCAGTCTTCGCCGAACTCCTAAGGCACGCTTGGCTACCGTTAACCCTTGCTTTCTCTCCTTTGGGCGGCCCTGATTTGCCAAAGCAGAAATGAAAGACGAGACTGAAACGGTGCTTGGCCACCGCTCCGGCCAGCGCGCAAACCACGGTCGCATAAGCCAACGGAGCGATCATAAATAAAGCCCTGAGAGGACGGACTCGCAAGAAAATGTCTACGTCTAAGAGCAGCAGCCAAGCGCCTGCTGACAGTTCACCGATTAAGCCAGCCAACGGAAAATTAGGAATCATGATCCCCGGAATGGGGTCGGTTGCGACCACCCTGGTGGCCGGTGTGGAAGCCGTCCGCAAGGGAATCGCCAAGCCTATCGGCTCCCTTACCCAGATGGCAACTATTCGCCTGGGCAAACGTACCGAAGGCAATAGCCCCCTGATCAGGGACTTCGTCCCCTTGGCCAAGCTCGATAATCTCTGCTTCACGGGCTGGGACATTTTCCCGGAAAACATGTTCGAGGCGGCGAGAACCGCGCACGTTCTCGATCGCGATCAACTGGAGACCGTTCGGCCCTTCCTCGAAGGCATTCGGCCCATGCCCGCGGTTTTCGATCAGTATTACGTCAAGCGCCTGCAGGGCTGCAACGTTAAGAAGGGCAAGAATAAGCGCGATCTGGCTGAGCAGCTGAGGGCGGACATTCAGGCTTATAAAAGGGTGACCGAGCGCCAGGTAATGATCTGGTGCGGCTCGACCGAAATCTTTCTCACCCCTACGGCAGTGCACCAGTCCCTGGGCGCCTTTGAAAAAGGGCTGGAAGAGGACGACGTCGCCATCGCGCCTTCCATGATCTACGCCTACGCGGCGCTGCAGGAAGGCGTTCCGTTCGCCATGGGAGCGCCGAACCTGACCGTCGACCTGCCGGTGATGCAGGAGCTTTCGCGTAAGAACAGTGCGCCGATTACCGGTAAGGATTTCAAGACCGGACAGACTTTCATGAAGACGGTGCTGGCCCCGGCCTTCAAGGCGCGCATGCTGGGCGTGAGCGGCTGGTACTCGACCAATATCCTGGGCAACCGCGATGGCGAGGTACTGGACGATCCGCAGTCTTTCAAGACTAAGGAAGAGTCCAAGCTGAGCGTGCTCGACTTCATCCTGCAGCCTGATCTCTACCCTGACCTATATAAGGATATTTATCACAAGGTGAGGATTAACTATTATCCACCGCGTGGTGATAATAAAGAGGGTTGGGACAACATCGACATCTTCGGCTGGCTCGGGTACCCGATGCAGATCAAGGTCGATTTCCTGTGTCGCGATTCGATCCTGGCAGCGCCGATTGCTCTCGATCTGGTGCTCTTCCTGGATCTCGCAGCACGCACTCCAGAACTGAAAGACCTGGGAATTCAGGAGTGGCTGAGCTTTTACTGGAAATCACCCATGACGGCTCCCGGGCTCTACCCCGAGCACGATCTCTTCATTCAGTTGATGAAGCTCAAGAACACACTGCGCCACATCAAGGGCGAGTCCCTGATCACCCACCTGGGCCTGGAATACTACGACTAGCCGGGTCGGTTTCAGGTTGACCAGGGGACCGGGAACCAGGCAGTCTTGCGCCGTTCTGTCGATGGCAATAGCCAGAGTAGCCTCAATTTCTCACGTCCTGATCCGTAACGAAATACGGGGTATGGGGCACCCCTCATTCGTTACGGATTGAGATCTCACTACCGACCATCGCTTACCCCCGGGACAGGGCGATCACTGCGGCATCTCGGCCGCCAACACTTACCGTGACTTGCCGGCCGTCAAGCGCGACGCTCTGGTTCCCCCAGAGATCCTCTCCGGACTTGAAATCACCTGCAGCAGACGCCAGTTCTATCTTGACCTGCCGGGGCCCCTGGGTTGGGTTGGTTACCCAAAGATAAGTGGCGCCTGCTCCCTGATGGAGCCGGGCCTGCACGCTCCCATCGTCGATCTTCACCTGGGGAACCACTCCCGCCAATTCCAGGAAACTCGCGAAAAGATCTTTGGTCGCGGCAGCGTGATGTAAAAAATAGCCCCCGCCAGGAAAAGAGCCAATCAGTAAAGTACGGCCTTGTCCGAATCTGTGCTCAACTGCCGCGATTGCGCCATTGGAGTAATGTCCCACGGCATCGCCGCCGTGCAATTCATAATCCTGCCGGAAATAGCGCCCATAAATTTTAGAGCCTTTGACTTCCAGCGTCAGATCGTTGGAAATATCGGGGGTAAATTCGACGTAACTCTCTCGCGCCCCGAATACCTCATCGAAACCATAGTTAGGTTGAACTGTCCCCACATGGCCATGGTCGCCGAAGTACGCAGGTAGACCCTCACTCACCAGGGTGCCGCCCTGCTCGACATAACTGCGCAACTTGGCGACAGTTTCCTGCTTCAACATAACCGGGTAGGGCAGGTAGATGAGTTTGTATTCGTTGATATTGTCAAGCGCGACGAAGTCAGGTTGTATGTTGGAATCGAAGAAAGCCTGATAAGCCCCGCGTACCGATTGAGAATAGAAATCTGTGTCTCCCTGCTGTACGTAGTTGAAGATCTCAGACTCGGGGATGAACACCAGTCCTATGTCTCCCTTGATGGGGTTTGACTGCCAGAGCCGCGGGTGTTGGTTTGCCCATCGTGCGACGCGGCTTGCCATCTCCGCTCGCGGTGTGACCGAGCCATCCATGGCGAAGGGCGCAAACGCCCCAAACAAGGGGCCATCCAGCAGAGGCCGCCAGCGGCAATAAAGGATGCCCTTGGCACCAGCTGCACAGGAGACGAGATTCCAGATGCGGACGTCCTCAGGCTCGGGAATGCGGCCATCTTCTCTCGGGCGGCCAATCACTTGAGGTTGCATCCACAGCGGGCCGCCCTGCGCTTCCGCATGCCAGAACGGTTTGCCCCGTGCTCCGCCGCGCACCAGGTCGACCGCCTGATACTGCTTCCAGGGCTCGTCGCCCTGCCTGGCCGCGATCCAGGTCAGGCCCCAAATGTCGACTTCCGCAGCCGAACGCCATTCATTATGGGAGGCGGAAGGTAAGCTAATGAGGGTTCCCGCAACTCCGTGCGCGGTGATGCGGTGCTTGGGATCGAGCTTGCGAAATAGCTTGATTCGCCAATCGAACAGGCTGTAGGCATTGTCGATGCGAAACTGTAGCCAATCGAGACTGTCGGGATATCCGGAGAAGGAGCGCGGAGGTTCCACATCGTCCCAGGTTTGGTAACTGTAACGATGCCATACCTGCGCCGTTTTCTCCAGCGATCCGTAACGGAGCCGAAGCCACTCCCGCAGCTTGCGTTTGCTGGCTTCGCAATAGCAGTACATTCTTCTCGGATTTCCTCCGAAGGATGTGCCCTCGTTCCATAGGTCGTAGCCGAACAATGCGGGGTGGTCGCGATAATGTTCCACCAGGGCCACCAGGAAAGTCTGGGCGAGGGCCTGCACATCTGGATTGTCAAGGCATAGTCCAGGAAAGCCGCCCGTCGCGCTGCTCTCCGATACGGTGCTTTCCACGACGAAACCGTCGCTGCCCAGGTAGCGGGCATGGGGGTATTTGCGGAAAGCCCACTCGGGAGCACATCCCACGAGTTCTTCCAGGACAACCTTGATTCCGTTCCTGGCTGCGAGGTCCATCATGCGGTCGTAATCGGACCAGTCATATTTTCCTGGAGCAACTTCGATTGCCGACCACATGAACCAGTGGCGGAAAATATTCATTCCTACCCGCGCCGCGGTCTCATGGTCCCGTGCCCAGTCTTCTTCCGGCGGGTTGGTCTTACGGAAATAGACGGCGCCGTAGGGAAACACAGGCGCCGGCACATAGGCAGACTTGGCGGCCTGACCCAAGGCCGTACCGGCAGAGAGCAGAGCCGAGTTACGAATAAACTCTCTCCGCGTGATTTCAAAGATGTCAGCCATTTGCCTCTATCGCGCACGATCGAGCAGAACAGCCTCTCGATCGTGCAAGGTGGTTCGAATGGCTTCCAGGCCGAGCTCAAGGGCGGGAAGGTTCTTGAGTACCTTGGCGCCATCCTGGTGCTCCACCAGGGATCGCAGCAGATCGCACTGCCCTACCAGCCGCTCATCGTGCTCCATCAGGACCTTGAGCGTGGCCGCCTCCTGGCGATAGCGTTGCGTCATCCGATCATTTTCGGGAACCGGTTGCTGTTGAATCAAAGCTTCTAGAGCACCGATCCCTCGGGCTAGCCTCTCCAGGCGCTGGGCCGACATGATTGCCGCCGGGTCGGGAAATGGCTTGCACCGCGAGGGTGCAGGGAGGAACTCGCGCCGGTATGCGCTCTCCGCCGCCTCCACGCTGGCCATCGCGATCCCCAGCAGCGATGCAGCTTTGCTGCGAACCAGCTGGTCGTCTGCACGCAACTGGTTCTCGACGCGGTAGAAGTTGTAGCCCCAGCCGTAAAACAGGTTGGTGGCGACTTGTCTTAGCGCGCCGGCGTCATAAAATCCATAGCTCGACACTATTTCTCTCCAGGCAATCCGGTCGCGCCGCCTGCGGGATAGAATCCGCTCACTGGACCGCCGATGTTGAAGGGTAAGCCGGCCGCGGCGTTGGGTGCAGAGACCAACCCCTTCTCAGCCATTTGCAAAGCAAGGTAATAGCGCACCGCTTCGATGGGTGTAAGACCGATCGCCTGCAGCGAGATCAACTCGCGCATGCGCTCGTCTTTGGGCATGATGAGGATCTTCAGATCATTGAGCGTAATGCCATAGGTTTTCAGAAAGTCAGACAGATGGGTCTTCACCAACTCACGCACTTCGTTGATGTGTTCATTGATGTCTTCCATCTTGGTCACTTGGACGATCTGGTTGATGGCTTGCTCAATGGCTGGTCCTGCGTAGTCGGAAACTTCGCGGGTGTCGATTACATGGCCATTGAACGGTAAATGGGTAATCAGTTGAAGCGCCGCATCCTTGGTGTCGACGTGGATGTAGTAATCCACCTGGTAGGACATTTCGGCCATCTCTTCGCTGGTGGCTGTGCCCTCGCTGCGGATCAACAGCTTGGATCGATTTATGTAAATGACCTCATAAACCCATGGAGAGGAGCCGCCGAAGAACCCCTGGGCGATCGAACCGAAGATAGGTTTGTCGGGAGTGGTGAGGGCGTATTGCCCCGTCTCGTAGACATTCAGGACCGCACCCCGCGATTTCAATACGCAGAAGTGATTACTCTCAACCGTGAGCAGCGAACCGGACACAATGCTTTCGTCTGCAATCTTGACGGCCAGGCTCTTGGTTCCGAGCATGTCCGTCCCATCAGGGAGAATGGAGGTGATAACTTGCCGTGCGATCGCCATAATTTACACTCAGCCTCGGCCCCAGGATACGCTCATAGGGGACCTGTAAATGTTAACGCCATGCGGAGGAAACGTGTCCAGGCTAAAGCGCCGCACTTCTTTTTGTTTGCTTCTCGCACTGCTGCCATTCGGCTTCGCGCAAGAGGTCAGCTTCCGAATCCAACCGCTGCATCCGATCGCTGAGCTGCGCGCGCAGGCGCTCAAAGAGCAGCCGCCACAGGAGCAGGGAACTTTCCGCAAGCCCGACCTGGTGGAGCTGGTCAAGCTTGATCCCACGATCAAGCTCGACGTGCGTTACGCTACTACGAATAATTTCCTGGGAACTCCCCTGTATACCCAGGCGCGGGCGTTTCTTCAGCGTCCGGCTGCGGAAGCGCTGGTCCGCGCTAACCACGAGCTCAAGGCGCAGGGATACGGCTTGATCATCCACGACGGCTACCGGCCGTGGTATGTCACCGAGATATTCTGGGATGCGACACCCGACGACAAGAAGATTTTCGTGGCTAATCCGAAAGAGGGCTCCAGGCATAATCGCGGATGCGCCGTGGATTTGTCCTTATACGATCTGAAGACCGGCAAAGAAGTGAAGATGCCCAGCGGATACGATGAGATGACCAAGCGCGCCTATGCGGATTATCCCGGGGGCACGCCCGACGAGCGCGCTCGCCGCGCGCTGCTACGCCAAGCCATGGAAAAGCAGGGCTTCGCGGTCTATCCGGAAGAGTGGTGGCACTTCGACTACAAGGACTGGAAACAGTATCCGATACAGAACGTCAGGTTTGAAGATCTCGGACTTTAGAGAGAACGCAGTCCGTCGACTGGGTCCGCCGATGCGGCCCGCGCTGCCGGGAGCGCCGAGGCGAGAAGCGCCAACAACATCATGGTTACTATCGCTCCTAAGTAGACGAGGGGGTCGGTGGGGCTGACCTGGAAGAGGAAGGAACGCACCAGACGGGAGATGGCGAGCGAGCCCAGCACGCCCAGGGCGCAGCCAATGAGCGCCATTCTGGCGCCCGACAGCAGAACCAACTGTGCGATGCGGATGCGCGGAGCACCGAGAGCCATGCGGATGGCAATTTCCTGCGTGCGCAGCGACACCGAAAAGGCCACCACGGCGTAGATTCCGATGATCGCGAGCAGCAGTGCTCCGGTAGCGAAACCGGTGATCAGGTCGGTGTTGAAGCGGCGGGGCGCTTCGACGTTTGAAATGACATCGTTCATGGGCTGAATCTGGTCCAGAGCGAGCATGGGATCGATTTCGGCGACCGTCGAACGCAGGATGTTGGTCATCTGTTCGGGCGGCAGGGCGGAGCGGAGTGTGATGTATCCGCCCTCCGGACCGGTAAGTTTTTCTGTCACGTCGCTGCCGTACAGAGTGGCGGGCTGCTGCGCCGGGATATACCACTGGTCGCTGTTCGGCTCATCGCGGGAGCCGACTTTGGTATCGGCGACGATGCCTACCACTGTGGCCCACGGGTATCCCTTATGCGGATTGCCGGCGTGCAGACGCTTGCCGATGGCTTGCTGTCCTGGCCAGGAATGCCGGGCCATGGACTGGTTAACGATCACCACCAGCGGCGCGTTGGAGCGATCGTTGACGGTGAAGGTGCGGCCTTGGAGCAGCGGGATGCCCATCGCGCGGAAGAAATCACCCTGCGTGCTCGCGAACATGGAGAACTGCAGTTTCCAACTGGCTACGGGCACACCCTCGATGGTGTAGGCAGAGCCGGCCCACATTCCGGTTCCTGGCAGGAAGTTGGTGATACCGGCGGCGACTACGCCGGGCTTGCTGGACAAGCGGTCGATTAACCCCTGGTTGAATTGGTCAGCGGAGAGGTGCGTGGGGTACTGCTTGAGCGGCAGATGGTAGCTGGCGACCAGGACATGGTCGGGACGAAAGCCGGGATCGACCGCGAGCATTTTATGAAAGCTGCGCAGCAGCGCGCCCGACACGGTAAGCAGCATGAGCGCGATCGCGATCTCTGAGATGACGAGGGTCGAGCGCAGCCACGCGTGGCTTAACGCAGCGCTTCCGCTGGGCGCGCCTGGCTTGAGGCTTTCCGTCAGATTGGTTCGCAAGGCGGCGAAGGCCGGCGCAAGGCTGCACAGGGCACCCGTGACAAGGGCCAGGAACAGGGCAAAGGCGACGACGCCTGTATCGATGGAGATGGAGTCGACGCGGGGCATCGACTCAGGCAAAAGGTGCACGGCGACACGGATCGCCGCTGCAGCAAACGCGAGGCCCAGCAGGCCACCGATTCCACTGAGCAGCAGGCCTTCGAAAACGGATTCGCGGAGAATGACGCTGGAACGGGCTCCGAGGGCCAGACGGACAGCGTACTCGCGGCGGCTGCGAATGGCCCGCACCAGCAGCAGACCAGCGACGTTGCCACAGGCAATCAGCAGCACCACGAAGACGGCGGCGAGGAGGGTGTTCAGGAGGGGCCGGGCATCGGCTACCGCATCTTCGCGCACTAGTTTCACGTCACCCTTGATGTGCAGGGCGGCCATGCTGGGGGGAAAGTTGCGCATGATCTGCTGCGCGACACGGTCGGCATCGCGAGCGCCCTGGGTGAGGGTTACTCCATCCTTGAGACGCGCGACCATGTGGTAGCCCCAATTGCCCGCGTTCTGATCAGAGAGTTCATCGGGGCCAAGGCTTAGGGGCACCCAGAGTTGTGTCTGGTCGAGGTGCCCGCTCTGGATCGGGAACTCGAAGCTGCGGGGCATGACTCCGATGATGGTGTAGGGCCTGCGGTCAAGCTCGATGGCACTGCCCAGCACATGCGGGTCGCGGTGGTAGCGGGTTGACCATAGGGCGTAGCTGAGCACGGTGAGCGGCTGATGCCCGGCTTCTTCCTGCGCAGTAAAAGTGCGACCGAGCAGGGGCGCAACCCCCAGAGTGGGGAAGACTCCGGCGGTCAGGCGGGCTGCTTTTACTTGCTCCGGAGTGGGGCCTCCGGAGAGCTCATAGCCGCTTTCGTGAAAGCCACCAAGGGAAGAGAAAGCACTGGCTGCGTTGGTATAGATTGGAATCTCGCGAGCCGTGACGCCTACGCCGGCGCTGGATCCCAGATGGTCTCCCAGCAGAACGAGACGGTCAGGGTTGCTGAAGGGGAGGGGCCTGAGCAGAATGCCTTCGACGAGCGAGAAGATCGCGGTGGTGGCGCCGATGCCCAGAGCCAGGGTTAGGATGACGGTTACCGCGAAGACTGGCGTCTTGCGCAGGCGGCGAACGGCGAATTGGAAATTGTGGCTCAGCCCGTGCATGCATCCTCCCAGACCTTACTAGCATAATCTCAGAACTCAAATCGCCTCAGCTACACTGGCACCATGAAGGGGAACAGCGCTCGCTTCGCACGGACTCTCAACAGGATTTGCATCGTTCTTCTGACGGGTTATGCTCTCTTAGCGCCTGTCTCCGCACAGGTATTGCCCAGCTTCCCCTCCACTAAGATCAATCCCGATCACAGCATCACCTTCCGCTATCGCGATCCGGGCGCGACAGCTGTCCTCTGCTCCGTCGAAAATGTCGCCAAGCCGCTGCCTATGCATAAGGATGTTGAGGGTGTTTGGACGATCACCTCCGCGCCGCTGCCGGCCGGTATCTACCGTTATCACTTCGAGATCAACGGCATCTCTTTCCTCGACCCTGCGAACCCGGTTATCTCCAACTCCCTGATGCGCCCTGCCAACATGGTCACCGTCCCGGGCGATGGGCCACAGCTTTGGGACACGACCGCTGTGCCTCACGGCGCAGTCCATCACTACACCTACACCACCTCTGTCGTCCTTGGGCTGCCTGACAACCAGAGCGACTATTACGTCTACACGCCACCCGGGTACGACCCTGGGGGCAAGCCCTATCCTGTTCTCTATCTCCTCCATGGCTGGACCGATTCTGCCCGGGGCTGGATTTACAACGGGCGCGCGAACTTTATTCTCGACAACCTCATCGCTCAGGGCAAAGTAAAGCCGATGATCGTCGTCATGCCCCTTGGGTACGGCGACCTCGCCTTTATTCATAGCCCTATTGATGTCTGGAAGGACCAGCCCAGCATCGACCACAACACTGAGCTGTACACCCGGGCCTTCCTCACCGAGATCATGCCCCGGGTCGAATCCACTTACAACATCTCCAAGGACCGCAACGACCACGCCATCGCTGGACTCTCCATGGGCGGCCTTGAAGCCGTCACCATCGGCCTCGCGCATACCGACCGCTTCGCTTCTGTTATCGGTCTCAGCGCCGCTGTGCAGAAGCTCGACTTCAGCAAGCAGTTCGCCTCTCTCGACCCTGAGACTGCGAATCTGCGTCTGCTCTGGATTGCCTGCGGAACGGAAGACGGACTGATTACTGCAAACCGCAAGATGGTCGCGTTCCTCAGGGCAAAGAACATGAACGTCACACAGATTGAGATTCCCGGTTTGCATACCTGGCTTGTGTGGCGCGACAACCTTATTCACTTCGCGCCTTTGCTGTTTCAGTCAGCGCCGAAAGAATGAGCGCGCTGGGTATCAATCATAGGAAACGCGACTTCTACCTGGCGCCTACTCGCCACGGTGTACGATCCCCGAGGAAAACCCAGGACTCCGTCCTGGGCTATTTTCAGCCACACTTGTCCAAATTAGCTTTCGGGCAGCTACTGTTTTGCCTTCATCAGCAATGACGCTTCCTGGCGAGGGAAAGAAACCGCAGGTCCCTCCACTGCGCTGCGCTCCGGTCGGGATGACAATTTTGTTGCGCTACCCGCTGCTGGTTCCGTTGACCGGGGCCAAGGGCAATTCCCACAACAAAATTGTCATCCCGACCGGAGCGCAGCGCAGTGGAGGGACCTGCGGTTTCTTTCCCTCGGCAGGAAGCGTCGTTGCTGATAAAGGCGCAGATCGCAATATGCTTCGTGATGACTTGGCAACCCGCTGTCGTTCGCTGTGACTCCTCTCCAATCTTTTCAATGAATTACATAGCCCAACCGCCATCTCTCCCCGCTAATTTGGACAGCCATGATTTTCAGCCGTCCCTTCGGGACTCCATTCTTGACTTCAGGTTTCGTGCAGGCTCTACAGGCCCCTCTGTTCATAAGTCCCGTAGGGACGGCTGAGAGTCATAGCAGTCCAAATTAGGGGGAGAGATGAGGATTGGGCTATGTAATTTGTTGAAAAGATTGGAGAGGAGTCAGCGGGTTGCCAAGTCATCACGAAGCATATTGCGCTCTGCGCCTTTCTCAGCAACAACGCTTCCTGGCGAGGGAAAGAAACCGCAGGTCCCTCCACTATGCTGCGCTCCGGTCGGGATGACAATTTTGTTGCGCCACCGGCTGTTAGTTCCGTTCACCAGGGCCAAGGCCAATTCTCACAACAAAATTGTCATCCCGACCGGAGCGCAGCGTAGTGGAGGGACCTGCGGTTTCTTTCCCTCGCCAGGAAACGTTGTTGCTGAGAAAGGCAAAACAGCAGCTTCCCCGAAAGCTAATTTGGACAAGTGTGGTTGAAAATAGCCCAGGACGGAGGCCTGGGTGTGAGGGCCCGTCGGAAAAGTCCCATTACCCCGGACAGGGTCCCGGGGTTCACAAACGCTACATCAGTCCGAAAGTTCTCGTTGACAACGCTGATAATTGTATTAATGTATTAATACAAATGATTATCCGCGTGCAGCCCGGGCTGGGCACAGCGATCTATCTCCAGATCGAGTCCCAGTTGAAGCACGCCATCGCCGCAGGTGCTCTCAAACGCGATGATGTCTTGCCTCCCGTACGCAAATTGGCTGCCGAGTTGCGCATCAATCCGAATACTGTGGCGCGCGCTTATCAAAACCTGGAGCGCGACGGAATCCTGCGTACCGTGCCCGGGGGCGGTTGTTATGTGAACGGCCAGAGTCCGGGACTGCTGAAGTCGGAAAAACTGCGCCGCCTCAAGCCGCTGGCGATACAACTCGCAGTCGAAGCCAAACAACTTCGACTGTCGCGGGAAGAGTTGTTGCAATTGCTCGAAAACTCGTATGACGAACTCGGAGAGGCGCTATGAGCGATCTCGTTATCGAAACGCATTCTCTGCAAAAGCACTACGGCGACACGCATGCAGTCGACGGTCTCGAGATGCACGTACCTCGGGGGTCTGTTTATGGATTCCTCGGACGCAACGGCGCGGGGAAAACCACAACCATTCGTTTGCTTGCGGGACTGGTTCAACCCACCGGTGGCCACGCCCGCGTGCTCGATCTGGACCCGCAAAGCGACCGCATCGCGGTTCTCGAGCGAACCGCTTTCGTCATCGATAAGATGCTCCTGCCTTCGATGACGGGCAATGATCTGGTCCGTTTCAACCGTGGGTTCTTTCCCCGCTGGTCAGACGCCCTGGCGCGCAAATATACCGACGCGCTGGAAATCCCCATGAAGCAGAAGTTCCGTAAGCTCTCCGCTGGAAACCAGACCAAGCTCTGCCTGCTGCTGGCACTTTCCCAGGGCGCGGAGCTCCTCGTGCTGGACGAACCGACGGCCGGTCTTGATCCCATCGTCACCGATCAACTCTTGCGCATCCTCATCGATGATTTTGCAGGTGAAGGCCGGACGCTGCTCCTCTCCTCACATCATCTTTCGGAGGTAGAGCGGCTGGCCGACTGGATCGGCATCATTGATCACGGCAAGTTGCTGCTCCAAGCGCAGCTTGATGACGTGCGGGCAAACTTCCGCCGCGTCCGCGTCGTGGGAGAGAATCTGCGTCTTTCGGCGCGCAACGAAGTTCTCCAGACACGCACTGGCGAGGGCACAACGGAGTATGTCCTGCGCGGCAACGCAGAGAGCTTTACCGCAAGCCTGAGAAACCAGGGGGCGACGGTGCTTGAGGTTTCACCCATGAATCTGCAGGAGATTTTTCTCGAAGTAGTGGGGAAGGGGGAAGCTAATGTACTTATGGAAGTGTTGGCGTGATACACGCGTCGTGCTAGCGGCCAGCCTGGTATGCATCGGTGCCTTGTTTGTATTCATCTTGAGGCAGCATATCGTGCTCGATCACCGTGCGCCCTTCGAGAAGTTCTCGACCGTGCTTCCTTTTGCCCTCACCGTGCAGGCTTTTCCAATTAGCTTTGTCGCCTGGCTTCTGGGCAGCTTCGGGGTTGGCAGGGACCTGGGGGAACGGAGCGGATCGTACGTATTTAGCCGGCCGAGAAGCCGCTCCCGCTTTGTCTGGTGCGACTGGGGCGTAGGAATGGCACAACTACTGCCGATCGTGGCACTGCTGAACCTCGTGCTAGGAGTCTTGTTGCACCGGATGATCGTGGCCGCCGGAGATCCTTTAAATGGCAGCGTTCTTATCTCAGGCCGACAGGTCACGCTTACGTTCGTCGTTTGGTTGAACTTCGGCGCTGCATATCTTCTGGCGGGTCTGGTCTTCAGTTTGACCTACTTTGCCACTGTCTTTGTAAAAAACGCGAAGGGGCTCATCTTTGCCGCAGGCGTTCTTGTAGGCTACGTTTTTCTTGAGCAAGTCGCGCCCCACCACTGGCCCGGAATCCATCTGCCTAATCTTGTGCTGCAAGCGTTTATCCATCATTCCAACGGAGAGGTCACAGGTTTTTCAAACCACTTAGGCCTTTCGGCGGCTGTCCGCGCGGGGATCATCCTGCTCTTTCCTTTCGCCACGCAATTTGTATTACAGAGAACGGATATCGATGGATGAAGGCTGCCTAATTTAATAACTGAAGAATGTGGGCTTCAAAATCATTCTTGTTGACAACACCCGTGTGGGATAGGGCGATTTTTCCCTGGCGGTCGATGAGCAGCGTCATGGGCATTGAAGTAAGGCCGTATGCTTTCCCGAGTTGATCGCTCCCGATAACAACCGGATATTTCATCGCCGTGTTTCCACCTGTTTCCGGATCTGCTTTCCTCGCCAGGAATGGCTTGACTGCTTTCCATCCGTCGTCATCCATCGACACGCCGATGACGGCGAGGCCTTGCCGGCTATATTTCTTGTCGAATTCCATGTACCAGGGGATCTCGAGCTTGCAGCCACCGCACCACGTTGCCCAGAAGTCCAGCAGAACAACCTTGCCCCGATAATCCGATAACCGAATCTGCTTTCCGTTGGCGTCCGTCAGAGAAAAGCCGGGCGCTGTCTTCCGGCTTTTCTCTGGGACCAGCTTGTCGGGCGCGGACTGGGAAAGCTGTCCAGGATTACCCTGTGCAACTGAGGCCGGAGTAAGAAGGGTAAGCGTGGATAAGGTCAGGATAAGGTACGCCGGAAAGGAGCAGATCAGTTTCATAGAGTGCCTCCGGGCAATTTGACTTTCGGTTCTATTACTATCACAATGTAAGCATACTATGCTGGGTGAATTTGAATACCTTCTCATCGCTGCATCTGTTCGCCTGGGAGACGAGGCGTATGGCGCTGCGATCATGCAGGAGATCGAGCGATCTTCGCGCCGCAAATGCTCCATTGGAGCTCTCTACACAACATTGGATCGTCTCGAGGCAAAGGGGATGATCAAGACCTGGATGGGCAAACCAACGCAGGAGCGGGGTGGTCGATCCAAGCGGATGGTACGGGTTACCGCGAAGGGTGTTGCAGCAGCGACGGCTTTTTATGAGACGGTGCAGCAGGTGAGTCACGGAACATCTTGGCAGGCTGCTCAGGCCGGAGCACGCAAATGAGCGTGTGGAGCCGGTCCACCAGGGCGCTATCGAGATGTCTCGAGTCCAGGGAGCGGGAAACAGTTCTTGGGGATCTTGCTGAACTAGGCATGACTGGCCGCCAAGCGTTTAAAGGAGTGCTCGGCCTGGTTCTGAGACGCCAGCTCGGGCCCTGGAAAGAATGCGAACCCTGGTTTGTCTTGCTTGCAATTGTTTTTCCCGTTTGTCCGCTCTTGGCAACGCAATCCAATAGGCTGGGCTTGAGTTTTCTACCAAACCTGGTGATGTGGTTTCACTATGGGATCTCATATCGAACAGGAGTATCGTCTGCTGCACTTTTGGCGGAGATTTGTTTTCGCGCGTCTGCGCTCATTACCTGGTCCTGGACCAGCGCCTATGCTTTGGGTGCGCTGTCTCGAAAAACGATCGGGGCTAACGGGATTCTGTTCTTTCTGTTGTGCGCAGTCTTCGCTGCGTATCGTGGCTTGTATCCAGTCCGAGCCTTGTGGTTGCCTCCTATTTTGAGCAACGTTCTGACTGTTTTTCTTCCGGCTTATTGTGGACTCCGTAAAAGTGCCGAGTCTCCGCGGACAAAGCCTCCATGGCTGTTTCCCCTGGCTGTATGGACCGCAGTCATCGGCGGCCTCGCATTTTGGACACAAGGATGGAATGACGCTGCTCTGGACAACTGGAGCCAAGGTGCTCCGGCACTGACTCTAGTTCAACTGGCGCAACGCGCTGATGTCTGGGAAGCTTTTGTTGCTCACTTGTTTACACTTGCCGTATTGACAGGTCCCATCTTATACCTGCTGGCGATGAATGCGTTGTCAGGTATGCGAACCAGTGGAGGCGTAACGCGTCCTATTGCATTCCCATAGAGAGAGTGTCAATATTCATATGGGTAGCCAAGAGGAGACTGTTGGCAGAGGGCCGCGATCCTGCCCGCTATCATGACACCAGCTGGGGAGGCATGATGCGCAAACTCAGAGCACTATGGATCCGCACTTGCGGCCTACTGCGCAAGCCGCACGGCGATAGTGATTTCGAGGACGAACTCGCCAGTCACGTGGCGATGCACATCGACGACGGCATCCGCGCCGGTCTCAGCTTAGAGGAAGCGCGGCGCCAGGCGCTCATTCGCCTCGGCGGGGCGGAACAAACCCGGCAGGCCTATCGCGAGCGGCGCGGACTGCCTTGGCTGGAGACGCTCGCACGCGATTTTGCCTACAGCCTGCGCCGGCTAGTCCACCGCCCCGCGATGACGGCCATCGCCGTGCTTTCTATCGGCCTGGGCCTCGGCGCCAATGCCACCATCTTCTCCATGGTCAGCCGGTTTGTTCTGCGCCCCGCGCCAGTCGGCGATCCAGCCACCCTGTTGTCCGTCCAGAGGCGCGGTGAGAATGCCCTTTCGTGGCCACTCTTCAACGATCTTCGCGACCAGGTGAAATCTTTCTCCGGAGTTGCGGGCTACTTTCCGCTGCTGCCTGCCTCCATCGGTGGTCGCGGAGAACCGGAACGCGTGTGGGGTCAGGCAGTCAGCGCAAATTTCTTCGATGTCATTGAACTTCGCATGATGCGCGGACGCGGTTTCGCGAACAACGAGGATCGCCAGCCCGTAGTTGTGTTGGGAGCCGGCCTTTGGCATCGCCGCTTCCACGACGATCCCGCGATAGTGGGTAAGACGGTCACTCTCTCCGGCCACATGTTTACGGTGGTGGGCGTCGCGCCGGCCGGTTTCCACGGCATTGACCTGATTCTCGAGGCCGAGTTCTGGGTGGCACTGGGAAGCGCTGATCAATTATTTCCAGGCCTTCCCAAAGGCCCTGACCGCAGCCAAGACTGGGTATTTGTTGTAGGCCGGCTGCGGCGCGGCACGACGCGTACGCAGGCTGAGGCAGAACTGAATGCGCTGGCCAAACGATTGGCACGGAGCTATCCAAATACGGACAAGGACAAGCCCTTTATCTTCGCGCAGGCGGGCATATTACCGCCAAGCGAGCAAAACGGGCTGCTGATTTTCCTGACTGCGCTTTCTGTGGTTGCACTGCTGGTCCTGGCAATTGCGGGCGCCAATGTAGCCAACCTTCTGTTTGCGCAGGCTTCCGGCCGCCAGCGTGAGATGGCCGTGCGCCTTGCGTTGGGAGCCACCCACGGCCGGCTGCAGCGACAGATGCTGGTAGAGAGTGTCTTGCTGGGATTGGGCGGCGGAGTCTTGGGTGTGCTTCTGTCTTTATGGGCTACGCAGGCGCTCTCGGCACTGCAGCTGCCCGTACCAATTCCTGTGGACATGCGCATTGGGGTGGATGGGCGTGTGCTGGTCTTCACTTTTATTTTGAGCATCCTTAGTGGTTTGCTGCTGGGAATGGCCCCGGCATGGGCTGCAGCACGTCCGCTGCTAGGCAGCGCGCTTAAAGGGGAAGACGCGCTGGCTCGTCCCGGGCGCGGTTTGACTCTGCGTAATCTGCTGACGGTCGCTCAGATTGCCATGTCGGTGATTCTGCTTTCGATGACTGGACTCTTCCTGCACAGTCTCGAAACCGCGGCCAGCATCGATCTCGGCTTTCGCCCCCAGGATCTGCTGAGTATGTCCGTCGATCCACGGCTTCACGGCTACACGCCGGAGCGGATCGTCGAGTTTCTTGATCAGTTGCGGGAGCGCGTGGCGGCTCTGCCGGGTGTGGTCTCGGCGGCGTGCACAGACTTTCCCCCGCTCTCCATGGCTGGCGACGCAGTCAAGTTCCATGTTGGCGGCGGGCCAAACTCCGGCAAAGAGGATTCCGTGGCCAATCTCACCAGGGTGACGCCAGGCTACTTTGCGACCATGGGTATTCCGAGCTTTGCGGGCCGCGACTTCGGAGGGGAAACGGCGAGCGGTCCAAAGACGGCTGTGGTCAACCGGGCCTTTGTGGAACGCGTTTTCGCAGGCGAAAATCCCATCGGACAGCAGGTGACGGGCGGCGGCGTGACCTACCAGATCGTCGGTGTGGTAGGCAACGTCAAAACCACCTCACTGGGCGAGGATCTTAAACCGGTGCTTTATCGCTCGCTCGAGCAAAACGTCGGGACCGACCCTAACCTGCTCGGCTATACGCTGGTGGTCCACACAGTAGGGGATCCCGCGGCGATGAGCGAGGCGGTGCGGCGGCAGATCTACGCGCTCGATCGCAGCATGGCTGTATTCAATGAAGAGACCATGGAGGAACACGTCCATTCTGCCTTCTTCCTGCCTCGGCTGGCGGCCACGCTGTTCAGCGTCTTCGGTGCTATCGGGCTGGTGCTGGCCACGGTGGGTCTCTATGGAGTGATGAGCTACGCGGTCAGCCGGCGCACGCGGGAGATCGGCATTCGCATGGCGATGGGCGCGCAACCGGGCACGGTCGAGCGCCTGGTTCTGCGTCAAGGACTGGTGCTCACGCTGATCGCCATGGCGCTGGGTTGGCCGGCCGCATGGATGTTATCCAAACTGGCGGCCAGCTTCCTTTACGGCATTCACCCGCATGATGCGTTGACCTTCTCCCTTGTGCCGCCATTTCTGGCGTCAATTGCCCTGGTGGCGTGTTGGATTCCGGCCCGGCGCGCTGCGTCTGTCGAACCCATGCAGGCTTTGCGAACCGAGTAGGGGCCGTCCCGTCGGATGTAGTTAGTGACCGTAGCGTGTGACTACGGCCTCCGGGCCCTTGGATGCGTTATCCAATAAGGTTTCATTCGCCTGTTTCAGATACTTATCAAGGAAGGCAAGCGTGAAGGACTGCGTAAGGCGTAAGTTATGCAACGCGGTTTGAGTTTCGCCTACACGGCCCTGGGCTGCCAGCAGAGGGTAATCGCTGAAACTTCCGTGATAAAGTTTTGGGGCTTTTAATAGGACGTGGTAGCTGCCCAGAGGACAACGGCTGAGTTCTGCTTCCATTTCCTTCAGGTAATCGGTGTACTGCGCTTCACTGTAGGGTTTCCGTTCGCCCGAATGGTCGACTTCAAGAAGCAGGACCGGTTGGTGGAACCACTTGCCATCGGGATACTCGGGAAATGCAGACACCGGCGGCATTCCTCCATCCAGGCTTACGCAAGCTCTGATGCGCTCATCGAGTTGGCATGCTCTCGTCGCAAAATCTGCCCCGGCTGAGTGACCCACTGCCGCAACGTGTCTCAGGTCGAGTCTTCCCCTGAGCAGGAAATGCTGTGATCCGGAGTCATTCATCTGCGTCAGGTGATTCAGTACGAATATCAGATCGGCGGCGCCTGTACTGATCTCTAGACCTGCCGACGCCACCATGCGTTTTAAGCGTTCGTCGGCAGACAGATCGGCTGGAATGTCCTCATGATGGAAGGGGACGATCTTTCCGTTGGGAAATGCAACCGCCAGGGTGGTGTATGTGTGTTCTACCGCTGCCACTACGTATCCATGGCTCACCAGCTCTTCGATCAGGGAAGTGTATTCGAAACTCGTGCTGCCCAGGCCGTCGGAGAAAAGGACAACGGGAAAAGTCTTGGGATTGCGTGCGACCGGGGCGTTTTCGACTGCGTGCGGTCTGATCTTTCCAGAAACTATCAGGGGCCACGCTGCTTCGAATTCCTGCCTCATGTGGGGCTGAAGACTTGGATCTGCGTCCATCTCTTTCGCGCCGGGCAAGTACCATCCGGGTTCCCCAGCATTTCCCCGGGGCGAGGGATACCAGAGATAAACCATCAGGTCGCGATGCGCCTGCGGGTCGCTGGAATACCCGTCATGACGCGAGCGATCTATCCATTCATAGGCAGCTCGGCCAATCCCATAGGTCCCGGAGGGAGCAGGCAAGGTTGGAGTCGCTGCAATGCTATTCGTTTGGCTCGTCTGTGCTAGCACGGGCTGGAGCCAGAGTAGAAGACTCGCGAGGACAAGGGCGCACGTCAGAATCCTTTTCATAAAAATTTCCTTTTCTCACTTGACATGTACTATATAACTAGTACACTAGTCAATGAATGAAGGATCGAATACAAAACGTTGACGCCGCCTTTAGCTTTCAGCTCGATGTGCATAGCGGCGTTCCCGTATACCGGCAGCTGATGGACCGGGTGCAGGGCGCACTTGCGGCCGGACGTTTAAAGGCCGGAGATCAGCTTCCTACGATTCGACAGGTTGCTGTCGATCTGGCGATTAACCCCAATACCGTAACCCGTGCCTATCGCGAGATGGAGATTCGAGGCATTCTGGAAACCCAGCAGGGAACTGGAACATTTATCGCGGAGCAGCCGGTCGCGACCGATAGCCGCGCCCGCCATCGACATATGCAACAGTTTGCGGCCGAAGTGATTGCCCGGGCAGGCGCGAATGGTTTTAGTCTTGCCGAGCTGATAGATGCTTTAAAGGAACATGGCAATGAGCAAAGTACCAAGAGGAGATAGCAGAATGAGCCAGCGTATCGAGATCAGCGCGCCCGCAATCATGGTCATGGTCGCCTGCATGGCAGCCGGGATAGCCGCAACGCTCCTGACTAGAAATAACCTGCCAGTGGCTCTCGGAACCATCGTCGGTCTGTTCTTCTTGTTTTCGATCAAGGTGGTGCGCCAGTGGGAGAAAGTCGCGGTGCTTCGTTTCGGACGCTTCCAGAGGCTCCAGGGACCAGGGCTATTCATGCTCACCCCGGTGGTAGACACGCTCAGTGGATTTGTCGATCAACGGGTACGCATCGGTACGGTCACCGCCGAGTCTACGCTGACCCGGGATACGGTCCCTGTGAATGTGGACGCGATTGTTTTTTGGCTGGTGTGGAATGCCGAGAAGTCGATTTTGGAAGTAGCGAATTTTGAGGAAGCGATAGCCATGAGTGCGCAGACAGCGCTTCGCGAATCCATTGGCCGTCACGACCTGGCAAAGTTGATTACGGATCGCGACGCGCTTGGCCAGGAACTGCAGCAAATTCTCGACGCCAAAACAAACCCATGGGGAATCACGGTCCAGTCGGTGGAGATTCGCGATGTGCGTATTCCTCAGCCGCTGGAAAACGCTATGTCCCAGCAGGCCCAGGCAGAACGCGAACGGCACGCGCGCATCATTCTCGGTGACGCGGAATTGCAGGTGGCCGCCAAGTTTGCCGAGGCATCTGAGGTGTATGCCAACAAGCCCGGCGCCTTGCACCTGCGAGCCATGAATATGCTCTATGAAGCGATCAAGGAGCGCGGCTCGATGGTCATTGTGCCCTCATCTGCGGTGGAAACGATGGGTCTCGGGGGCATGTTGGCAACGACTGCGCTCAATAAAGCAAGCGATCAATAAACCACTGCGCTCGCGAGCTGTCCTATTGCATTCCCATAGAGAGTATGGCAAAGTTCATATGGGTAACCAAGAGGAAACCTCCGGCTGAGGAGATGGAATGCGGAAGCTGCGAGCGCTTTGGATTCGGCTGCGGGGGATGAGCAGCACAGGGCGAACGGGCCAGGAGTTTACGGCCGAACTGGAGAACCATCTCCAGATGCACATTGAGGACAATCTGCGATCCGGCATGACGCTCAAAGAAGCGCGACGGCAAGCATTGATTCGTCTGGGCGGACTGGAGCAGGTGCAACAGGCGCTCCGCGAACAAGCGACCGTGCCCGCCCTCGATATCCTGCTCCACGATGTGCGCTATGCGTTGCGGCAACTGCGCAGGTCCCCTGGTTTTACCTCGGTGGCGCTGCTCACGCTGGCGCTCGGAATCGGGGCGACGACCGGCATCTTCACCCTGGTGGATGCTGTATTGCTGAAGTCGCTGCCCGTACCGCATCCTGAGCAATTGCTTCTGGTAAAGCAGAGCGATCACGAGACGGAGAAAAGCCGCTTTTCGTATCCGTTTTTTGAGCGCGTGCGCCGCCAGTTGCCGGATACCACGGTGATTGCGGCCGCGGCCTGGCCCGACGATTTTTACATCAACGCAGGCACGCAAAAGCCAGAGCGCGCCCTGGGGCAGCTCGTTTCCGGCAACTACTTTCAGGTATTTGAAACCTGGCCGGTGCTGGGCCGCCTGCTCACACCCGGTGACGACTCCAAATTAAGCGGCAGCCCCGTGGCCGTCATCAGCGACGGCTACTGGCAGCGCCGCTTTGCCCGCGATCCTTCGGTAATCGGCCGTAAGTTGACGGTGAACAATGTGCCGTTCTCGATCGTTGGTGTGGCCGCGCGCGGGTTCTTTGGCGCACGCGCCGGCATGGAGCCAGACTTCTGGATGCCGCTGACGATGCAGTCGGACGTGCGCTATCACGATCACTACAGCGACATAGCCGCGGAGCCGCTGAAGCCCTGGCTTCCCCAGAATCGCATTTTCTGGCTGCAGTTCATCGTGCGGGTTAAGGATCCGGCCGCTCTTCCTCAGTTGACCACGGTTATGAATCAGGTGTACCGGAGCGATCTGCAAGAGGCGGTGCAGGGCGTGCTGGACCCGGATCTGCTGCGCCGGCTCCAGACGGTTCATCTTGAGTTGGAGCCCGGGCAGCAGGGATTCGCGAATCTGCGGCGCGAATTCGAGCAGCCTCTACTTCTGCTGATGGGCATGGCGGCGATGGTGCTGCTGATTGCGTGCGCCAATATCGCCAATCTGCTGCTGGCCAGGGCGGCAGCGCGGGAGCGCGGTTTTGCCGTGCAGCTTTCGATGGGCGCCAGCCGCTCGCGGCTCATTCGGCAGATGCTGACCGAGTGCCTGCTGCTTTCGTCCTTGGGCGGCATGCTCGGGATTGCCGTGGCCTTCTGGTGTACCAGCGTGCTACCGAAGTGGGCATCGACCGGGACCACGCCAATTCCACTGAACCTCAGGCCAGACGCGCGCATCCTGCTCTTCAGCCTGGTTATCACCATGGCCACTGGGCTTCTGTTTGGGCTGGCGCCGGCGCTCAAAAGCGCTCATGTGGACCCGGCCTCGGTGCTGAAAGGCAGCGCCCGGTCTATCTCCGGACGCGAGGCCCACTGGTCTCTGCGCAAAGGGCTGGTTGCCGTCCAGGTAGCGCTCTCCATGGTCCTGCTGGTGGGCGCCGGCATGTTTGTGCGAACGCTGGAGAATTACGGCAGGCTTAACCCCGGCTTCGACCGCGATCACCTGCTCAGCGTGCACCTCGATACACATCTGGTGAATTACCAGACCAGCGACTTTCCGTCGCTGTACGAGCGCTTGACCAGCCGGATGGAAGCCATCCCCGGCGTCCGCTCCGCGAGCGTGACCACCTGCTCGATCGTCTCTGGTTGCCACGACTCGAGCGCGATACGGATCGCCGACGACGATCATCATGATGAGAGCCGGCACGGCGAGACCCAGGTGAACAATGTAGCCCCTAATTATTTTGAGACTGTGGGTATCGGTCTCCTGCAAGGCAGAGAGTTTGCGACCATCGATGGCCCAAACTCTCCCAAGGTTGCCATAGCCAATCAAGCATTTGCGCGAAAGTTTCTCTCCGGGGGCGACGCTGTCGGGCGACGCTTCTCTTACTCCGACAGTCTTCAGGATAGGATCACCATCGTTGGCGTGGTGGCTGATGCGCGGGTGAATGATATTCGCGAAGCGGCTCCGCCGGTCATCTATTTTCCCATTGCCCAAGCTCCCGGCAACATCGACGGTCTCGAGATCCGCACCATGGCCGATCCGCAGTGGATAGCCACGCAGGCTCGCCAGGCAGTAGCTGCCGTGGATCACAGGATCCCTATCATCGACATCACCACGGTGACCGAAGAGGTGAAGAACAATCTGACCCAACAGCGCCTGATCGCCCGCTTGAGCTCCATCTTCGGTCTTCTGGCCTTAGGGCTGGCGTGTCTGGGACTCTATGGAGTGATGTCTTATATCGTGGAGCGCCGGACCAGTGAAATCGGCGTGCGCCTCGCGCTCGGCTCCACGCGTTCGGCGGTGCTGCGGCTGGTTCTGAAAGAAACGCTGCTGCTGATCACTGTGGGCGGCCTGATCGGACTGGCGCTATCGATCGCGGCCATGCACATGGCGACGAGCTTCCTGTTCGGACTTTCCCCGGAAGATCCGGCGACCATTGGAGGAGCAATGTTGCTGCTTCTGATGGTGTCCATCGCCGCAGGATTTTTCCCTGCATGGCGGGCCGCCTCGGTCGATCCGATGCAGGCCCTGAGAACAGAATAAGAGGCGTGGGTACTGCGTCATTTACCAGCAGCGGCGCGCGGCTTAGCAGGCAGAAGCCCTGCCAGTAATCCAATCGCAGGAAGATACGCGCATATCTTGTAGACGGTGAAGATGCTGGTCGCGTCGGCGATCTTGCCCAGTATGGCTGCGCCAATGCCGCCCATGCCGAAGGCAAAGCCAAAGAAGAGTCCGGAGATCATGCCCACTCGCCCGGGCACGAGTTCCTGCGCGTAGACGACGATCGCGGGGAAGGCGGAAGCCAGCATCAAGCCTACGAGCACGCTTAACACGCCGGTCCAGAGGAGGTTGGCGTAAGGCAGCAGCAAGGTAAGCGGCAAGACTCCAAGAATCGACCACCAGATCACTGCTTTGCGGCCCACGCGATCGCCAATCGGCCCTCCGATCAGGGTTCCGGCAGCGACGGCTCCCAGAAATGCAAAGAGGTGAAGCTGCGAACTCCGCACCCCTACATGAAAACGAGCCATCAGGTAGAAGGTGTAATAACTGGTGATGCTGGCCAGGTAAAAAAACTTGGAGAAAACCAGAGCGATCAGAATCGCGATGCCGAAGACCACTTTTTTGGGGGGCAAACCATGCGCGTCCTCGGCATGCTTTGCGGGCCGGGTTTTAAGGTGCAGCAGGCGGGCCTTGTACCAGCGGCTCACCCGCAGCAGAACCACAATTCCCAGCAGGGCCAGAATGGAGAACCATGCCGCCGCGCGTTGGCCGTGGGGAAGGACGATAAAAGCCGCCAGCAGCGGGCCGATCGCCGTTCCACTGTTCCCCCCTACCTGAAAGATCGACTGGGCCATTCCGTGCTGCCCACCGGAGGCAAGGCGCGCCACGCGCGATGACTCCGGATGGAAGACAGCCGAGCCCATGCCGATCAACGACGCGGCCAGCAACAGCATCTCGAAGCTGGGCGCGACCGCCAGCAGCAAAAGACCCAGCAGGGTGAAAACCATGCCCACGGGTAGGGAGTACGGCAGGGGCCTGCGGTCGGTGTACTGCCCGATAAAGGGCTGCAGGACGGATGCCGTCATCTGGTAAGTCAGGGTCAGCAAACCGATCTGGCCAAAGTCCAGGTGGAACGAGGTTTTCAGAATGGGATAGATGGAAGGCAGCAGGGCCTGCATCGAATCATTCAGCAGATGGCCAAGACCGACAGCGATGAGCACCCGGAATAGCGTTCTCTCTTCGAGCAGGCCGGGGCCCTCGACCTGGTTGGGTGCCTGGTTGGGCGCGATGATCTGCGTAGTCATGCCGGTTGCCAGAGGAACTCCTCCAGGTATGCTACTGCGAGTGGGCGAGTGAGAGTGGGGAGCTGCCTGTCAGCAACCGGGAAGGGCGTTCCTCTGGTAGCGGGAACGAGCTTCGGATAACTGCTCCAGACGATCAGGGGAGAGCGGCTGCGGACAGCCGAGCTGGCGAGCTACCAGGCAAATATGGGCGAAGTGCTCGACCGTTTCCATGCGCATGAAGGCATCTTGCAGCGTATCGCCCGCGGTCACGACACCATGGTTGGCGAGCAGGACCGCGTCATGATCGACGATCAGGGGCTGGATGCTGGAAGCCACGTCTGCTGTACCCGTGGTCGCATAGGGCGCGAGTGGAATCGACCCCAGCGCCATCACAATCTCCGAGCACAGGGGCTCTTCCAGGGCCAGGCCGCAGGAAGCAAAGCCGGTGGCGATCGGCGGATGTGCATGGACCACCGCCTGCACGTCCGGCCGTTGGCGGTAAATCGCCAGGTGCATGCCAATTTCGCTGGTCACGTTCCGGCTTTCGCCGACGCGATGACCCTCCATGTCGACCACGACCATATCCGACGCCCTGAGCAGGAACTTGCTCATGCCGGTGGGCGTGGCGAGGATGCGGTCATGGCTTAGACGCACCGAGAGGTTCCCCGCCGTGCCGGGTACGAAACCCAATCTATACAGCCACTTACCGAAACGAGCAAGCTGCTTGCGGTGAAAGGTTTCGGCAGACCGCTCGGGAGCGGTGGAGCTTAAGGCCATGTTCAGAGTTGTAGTGAATCCACTCTTCTCCAGAGCCGTTGGATGCATACGTCACCAAATCCCCGTTTCAGCGCTTTCTCGCAGTTTCCGACGGAAAGACGGGAAACGCAACAGGGAAAACGCGGATAATGATGAATTCCGTCGCGGAAGCATCAGCTAGGTCGGGGGACACCGGATTGGGGTGGACGCCAAGGCTTCATTCGGAAGCGCCGGTTACTTTCGTGACCAGGGCCAGCCGGTTTGGGGAAGTGATTTCCGTTCCAGAAAGAGATAAGTGTCTTTCTGCCAGGATCTTGAGGTGGAAGGCTGAATTGTTTGTTGAGGTCTCATGAGGTTGATCTTCATTTATGGTTTGCCGGCCACAGGCAAACTAACCGTTGCGGCCGAACTGGCGGCCATGACCGGCTACAAGCTCTTCCACAACCATCTGGTGGTGGATCTTCTGCTGTCGGTCTTCGACTTCGGGAGCCCGCCGTTCGTCGAGTTGCGGGAAGATATTTGGCTGTCAGTCTTTGAGCAGGCTTGCCGCAGCCAACTGCCGGGATTGATATTCACCTTCTCACCTGAGAGAACGGTCCGGCCTGGCTTCGTCGGTGAAGTAAAAAGCACGGTTGCGAGAGAAGGCGGCGAAGTTGATTTTGTCGAACTTGTCTGTCCGCTCACGGAGCTAAAGCGGCGCATCGACAGCCCGTCAAGGCTTGCCTATCAGAAGCTCTCCTCCGTCTCTTTGTTTGAGCAGCTGCATGCGGACAATGTTTTCGATGCATCGAACATGCCGGAACCACGCCTCTCGATCGATACCAGTCTCTGTACCCCAAACGAAGCCGCGATGGAAATTGCGCGCGGCCTATAATCTACGTTTATGAGTATCCGGGCGAAGAAGACAGCAATAGATTGGTCCGGTTGCTCCATCGTCGAGGTCGTTCCCGGCAAGGTGAGTGGTGTCCCGATCCTGAAGGGTACACGCGTGCAGGCCGACTCGATTGTTGAGAACTTCGAGAGTGGGTCTCCAGTGCAGGAGATTGCCTACAACTTTGACCTAAAGCCCGAGGACATTCGGGCTGTGCTTGCCTATGCTGCCCGGCAGCACACCCGCCTTCGAAGCCACTAGGTATTGGAGAGACCTGCTGTTCCCTGTTGATCGTCCATAGAATATTTCCCCAGGCCTTTGATCCGGTTCACCGTGGCCGCTGGCCTAGTCCCGCCCAAGCTCATACGATGGTCAGCATGACAACGGGTCTTACCCACGGCGTCCTCGAACTGGATGGACAACCGCTCTCGCTCGAACAAGTCAGCCAGGTGGCCAACGGCTCGATAAGCGTAGCCATTGCTCCAGGAGCCCATGAGCGAATTGCCGCGGCTCAAGCAGTGGTCAAGCGCATTGTCACCAGCAATGAAACGGCCTATGGAATTAACACCGGCTTCGGCAAATTGTCTGATGTGCGTATAGGGAGCGAGGACCTCCAACAATTGCAACGCAACCTGGTGCGCAGCCATGCCTGCGGGCTGGGCGAGCCGCTGGAAGAGGCAGAGGTGCGCGCCATGCTGCTGCTGCGCGCAAACGTCTTAACCGAAGGATTCAGCGGCGTCCGCTACCAACTGATCGAGCTGCTCATCGCCTTGCTCAATGCCCGCGTACACCCGGTCATCCCCAGTAAAGGCTCAGTGGGCGCCAGCGGAGATCTGGCGCCCCTGGCGCATCTTGCCCTGGTGCTCATCGGGGAAGGGGAAGTATTTTTTGAGGGCGCGCGAATGCCTGCGCAAGCGGCGCTCAGTAAAGCTGGCCTCACCCCCCTGGTGCTCGAAGCCAAGGAGGGCCTCGCCCTGCTCAACGGAACCCAGGCCATGGCAGCGGTCGGTGGCCTGGCCGTGCTGCGCGCGGTACGCGTGAACCGGCTCTTTGATCTGGCCGGCGCCATGGCGCTGGAGGCATTGCGCGGCACCCCGGTCGCCTTCGATGAACGCATTCACCAGGCACGGCCGCATCCCGGCCAGATGCAAGCGGCCGCTCACCTGCGAGCGCTGCTGCGCGACAGCGAAATTCGCGAATCCCACCGGGAGAACGACCCGCGGGTGCAGGACGCCTATTGCCTCCGCTGCATGCCACAGGTGCACGGTGCGGCGCGGGGCGCACTCGAGCACGTGCGCGAGGTGATTGAGATAGAGACCGGGTCGGCCACCGATAATCCTTTGATCTTCTGCGAGTCCCAACCTGGCGCCGGCGAGGTGGTCTCGGGAGGAAACTTCCATGGCGCGCCGTTGGGCCTGGCCCTGGACTATGCGGCCATCGCGGTGACCGACCTGATGAGCATCAGCGAACGCAGGATCGATCGCCTCATCAACCCCGACGTCAACGAGGGCCTGCCGGCCTTTCTGGCGGAAACACCGGGGCTCTCCTCCGGACTTATGATTGCTCACGTTGCCGCGGCTGCGCTGTTGAATGAAGCCAAGGTGCTGGCCCATCCAGCGAGCGTGGATAGTTTGCCCACTTCCGGCGGCAAGGAAGATCATGTATCCATGGGCATGACCGCCGCGCTCAAGCTGAAGCAAATTGTTGAGAATGCGGAGAAGGTCCTGGCCATTGAGCTGATGACCGCGGCGCAGGGACTGGAATACCGCCGGCCGCTCAAGGCCGCGACCGAGATCGAGCGGGCACGCGAATTCGTACGCACGCTTGTTCCCCGGCTGGACGAAGACCGGGTCATTGCAGGAGATATCGAACGCTTGGCAAAGGGGATTCGCGATGGAGACTTTGATAGCTGGTCCGCGTAAGGAAGTCATTCGGGCTCCGCGAGGAACCCGCCTGCGCACCAAGGGCTGGCAGCAGGAAGCAGCCCTGCGCATGCTGATGAACAATCTCGATCCGGAAGTAGCCGAAGCTCCGGACGAGCTGGTGGTCTACGGCGGAACGGGAAAGGCGGCGCGCGATTGGCCCTCCTTCCACGCCATTGTGCGCGCGCTCGAGAGCCTGGAGAACGATGAGACGCTGCTTATCCAATCAGGTAAGCCCGTGGGCATTTTGCGCACGCATACGATGGCGCCGCGGGTGCTGCTCGCAAACGCCAACCTGGTGGGCAAATGGTCCAACTGGGAGGTCTTTCGCGAACTCGAGCAAAAGGGGCTGATGATGTACGGCCAGATGACCGCCGGCTCCTGGATCTACATCGGAAGCCAAGGCATCGTGCAGGGCACCTACGAAACCTTCGCCGCCGCCGGCCGCAAGCACTTCGGCGGCAGCCTGGAAGGCAAGCTGATTGTCTCGGGCGGCATGGGAGGTATGGGAGGAGCGCAGCCACTGGCCGCCACCATGACTGGCGCGTGCTTCCTCGGCATCGATGTTGACCCGAAGCGCATTCAGAAGCGGGTGGAAAGCGGCTATTGCGATCGCATGGCAACCACCGTCGATGAAGCGCTGCAGTTGCTTGCGGACGCCAGAAGGGAAGCAGCGGCTCGTTCTGTCGGCTTGGTAGGCAATGCGGCCGATGTTCTGCCCGAGCTGCTGCGGCGCAATGTGATTCCTGAAATCGTAACCGACCAGACCAGCGCGCACGATCCCTTGAACGGATACGTGCCCAACGGAATGAGCTTTGACGCAGCGCTGGCGTTGCGCCAGCAGGATAGCGAACAATATGTTGCCCGTTCCATGGCAGCCATGGGCAAGCATGTGGAGGCGATGCTCCAGTTGAAGCGCCGCGGTTCGGTGGTCTTCGATTACGGAAACAATCTTCGCACTAACGCCAAGCTGGCTGGAGTGGAAGATGCCTTTGATATCCCCGGCTTCGTGCCGGAATACATCCGGCCGTTGTTTTGCGAAGGCAAGGGTCCATTCCGCTGGGTGGCGCTTTCGGGTGATGCGGAAGATATTCGCAAGACCGACCAACTGGTGCTCTCGCTCTTCCCTGGAGACGAAGGGCTCAAGCGTTGGATCAAGCTGGCGGGCGAGCGCATTCATTTTCAGGGGTTACCCGCCCGCATCTGCTGGCTGGGTTACGGGCAACGGGCCAAACTGGGTCTGGCAATGAATGAGTTGGTGCGTTCTGGCGAGATTAAAGCGCCCATTGTGATCGGCCGCGACCATCTCGATACCGGATCTGTCGCCTCTCCTTATCGTGAGACGGAGGGTATGCTGGACGGCTCAGATGCGGTCGCCGACTGGCCGCTGCTGAACGCGCTGGTGAACACCGCAGCGGGAGCATCCTGGGTCAGCATCCACAACGGCGGCGGTGTGGGCATCGGCTATTCGCAGCACGCGGGCATGGTGGTGGTGGCTGATGGCACAGACGAAGCAGCGTTGCGCCTGGAGCGAGTCCTGACCACCGATCCCGGAATGGGCGTGCTACGGCATGCGGACGCAGGTTATCCTGATGCGCGAAGCTTCGCTCATGATGTGGGTTTACGTCTGCCCATGGAAGAAGAGTGAGGATGTCGATCTATCATCGTGCTGGAACATAAGCGACATTACGACTGTCTTAATGCCACAGTGATAAGTTCTTGTTGATTTTTTACTGAGCGGCTACCCTATCAGGACGGGATCGCTTTCCGCGGGCCGTCGGGGGTGGAATTATCTTGCGGAGGCAAGTGAACCTGCTGGCATTTACTGCCACAGTCATGATTCTGGCGCAACTTGGATGTAAAGAGGCTCCCATTCTCGGGAAATCGCTCCCCTCATTACAGCTAAGCAGTCCTAGTTGGTCCAACGGCGATGAGATACCGCAGAGGTTCACCTGTGACCGCGAAAATGTTTCACCGACCCTCTCGTGGAGCGCACCGCCACCAGAAACGCAGAGCTTTGTGTTGACCTTCAGTGATCCCCACCTGTTAGTAGGATCGTTTTCCCATTGGGTGCTCTATGATGTGCCCTCCGGAACTCGCCAGCTCGCGGAGGATATTCCTCAGGAGAAACGATTGCCCGATGGTGCCCAACAGGGGCAAAACGATGTGGGCCATATCGGCTACTATGGCCCTTGCCCTTTCTTTGGATCCAGCGGCCGTTACATCTTCCAGCTTTACGCGCTTGACGTCGTCTTGCATCTGCCACCCGGTGCGACCCAAGGGGAGGTCGAGGCGGCGATGCGGGGCCACATCCTCGCGAGAGGCTCCCTGCGGGCGTTCTACAGCCGCCCAGCCAAAAATCAGGGCTGAAGCGCCGCTCTGCGGTACTCTCATTGAGTGCAGCAGAATAGGCAACCGTCTTTAGAAGACCGCCCACTATGCGCATTGGTTGGCTGTTCGCAACTGGTCACGCTCTCCGGCGCCAACCGTCCCCGCGTAGGGACGGAGATGCGCGAGCTCGCGATCATCGAAGACGGAGCCATGCTGATCCGCGGCAGTGGAATCGAAGCCACCGGCGCACGCGGCCAGATCGAAGCCCTGCTCAGCAGCGACACGCAGGTCATCGACGCCGGAGGACGGGTGGTAACCCCCGGCTTCGTAGATGCGCATACCCACCTGGTCTTCGCCGGCAATCGCGCCGATGAATTTGAAATGCGCTGCTCCGGGATTACCTATCAGGAAATAGCCCGCCAAGGCGGCGGCATCCGCTCCACCGTCCGCCGTACCCGCGCTGCAGACGAGAGTGAACTACTGGCCGTCGCGCAAAAGCACGCGTCGTGGTTTTTACGCGGCGGCACCACCACGATTGAAGCGAAATCCGGCTACGGGCTAACCGTGGAAGCAGAGATGAAAATCCTGCGCGTGGTGCGCGAAACAGAGAAGACCACTCCCTTGCGCTGCGTGCCGACCTTCCTCGGCGCGCACGAAGTGCCGGACGAGTTCGTTGGCCACACCAGCGCCTACGTCGAGCTGGTGATCGACGAGATGCTTCCCCTGGTCGCTTTGCACCAGCTCGCAAGCTTTTGCGATGTCTTCTGCGAGCCGCACATCTTCGACCAGAACGCCGCCGGGCGCATTCTCGAAGCCGCGCGGCGCTTGGATTTTGGCTTACGCATCCATGGCGACCAGTTCAGTTGCTCCGGCGGCGCCTTGCTCGCGGCGCGCCTGGGCGCTGCCACCGCGGATCACCTGGAGCATACCGACGCAGTCTCGATCGCCGCTCTGGCCGAGGCGAAGGTGCAGCCAGTCTTGCTCCCCGGTTCCGTGTATTCGATTGGTTCCAGGCATTACGCACCCGCGCGCGCCATGATCGAAGCCGGGCTTGCCGTGGTGTTGGCTACGGATTTTAACCCCGGCTCTTCGCCCATCGCATCCATGCCCGTTGTCATGTCGCTGGCCTGCACGCAGATGAAGATGACTCCAGCGGAGGCCCTTACCGCGGCAACCATCAACGCCGCTTGGAGCCTCAACCGCGCCGGCCAAGTGGGCTCGCTCGAGCGGGGCAAGTCCGCTGACTTTGTGGTTCACGAAGCGAGCGACTATAAAGAGATTCCGTACTTCCTGGGTACTCAGCGGCCGGCGATGGTCTTCGCCCGGGGAGAGCGCGTCGCTTGAAGGCGACTGTGCAGAAGCTCTCCACGAT
>CAWGDH010000024.1:0-345107 GCA_963821215.1 uncultured Acidobacteriaceae bacterium
CCGATGCACTCATTGATAGCTGATCACGATAAGCGTTCGTGGCGGGTGTGGCGCATTGGATTAGGTGGCGTAGCTCGTGCATCCAGGTCGTCGGGCAAAAACAGGCCATGGAAATGGCAGAGTCTTTGGAAATCCCTTTGGGCTTGTAACGGATGTCTCAGGTCCACAGCGTAACGCATGTCCCGGTACACTCAGCCTGGTTTGTTCGCCTCTTGGGTCACGGTGTCCTTTCGACCGCGAGAAGTGCCGACTCCGTCTGTCCTTTTAAAGTCTCGAAGAGAAAGTAGGATTGACTCATGGCTATGAGTCAAATACACTCGATCCTATGGCTAAACGTTTGCAAGTCATCCTTCAGGATCCCGAATATAGAGAAATACAGCGGGTTGCGCGATCACGGCACATGTCCTTGGCGGAGTGGGTTCGTCAAGCGCTGGAGTCCGCACGCAGGCAGGAGCCGGTGGGCAGTGCAGGCAAGAAGCTTGACTCAATTCGGATCGCGGTGCAGCAGGAATATCCTGCCGGAGACGTTGCAGACATGCTTGCTGAAATCGAAGCAGGCTATGGAGCGGGAACGCGCTCGTGATTTTCGTTGACTCTAACATCCCTATGTATCTTGTCGGCGCATCTCATCCGCATAAAATCGAGGCCCAGCGAATGCTGGAAAAACTCATCAGAGATCGCCAAAGATTGACGACGGATGCGGAAGTGCTGCGGGAAATACTTCACCGCTACGTCGCGATCGATCGCCGGGATGCAATCCAACCAGCCTTCGATGCGCTGCTGGGCGTCGTCGATGAGGTTCTGGCAGTGGATAACAAAACAGTCGAGCGTGCAAAACAGATTGTTCTGGAGTATCGACGCCTGTCTGCTCGCGATGCAATGCATCTTTCGATCATGGAAAGGCACGGCATCGAACGGATTCTAAGCTTTGATTCAGGGTTCGACTCCTTCCCCGGTATTACACGGTTATCGTAAGCGGGTCTTGTCCGCGAAGATGTCTTCATGATGTGGAGTCAGCAGCCGCAGGCGGCCATCTGCTGACGGCAACGCTAGGACTCTCTAGTACCTCATCAAGGCTCCTCAAGCCACGCTTGGGATCGGCGTAACCGTTCCCCACAGGGTTGCCGAAGAGCCAAGCGCAACTCGGATTGGAGCACTTGTAACCCCGGCACTCTTCGTTGTCGAACTTAACCCATGTGGACGCATCTCCATAGTCTCCAGCGGGCAGCTGCGTCCCCGGCTCACCGCACTTCGGGCAAAATTTCTTGTTCTCCATTATGTTCGCCGTCCTCTGACTTGAACCTAGCAAGCCGACCGGAGGAAAACCGGTACCAAATGCAAAAAGCACCCCGAAAGGTGCTTTTTGGTACCAAATCCGAACGGAAACGCCATTGCCGGGGGAGTCATGCTGGCATCGGCCACGTTGGCGTTAGGACTGGCAGCGTTGCTCGCGTCGGCGCTGCCCGCATGGCGTGCCGCGGGCGTGGAGCCGATGGTGGCGCTGCGGAATGAATGAGTGGGGGGATTTCGACGTCTCCAGTATATTGCTGAAATGGCCGACTCACATCCACCGGACCCGCTGCACAAAGGCGGACGGCTGCGCCTTTTCCCTCTGATTGCCGCGACCTTCTTTATGGTCTCCGGTGGCCCCTATGGCATCGAGGACACGCTCGGCGGCGCGGGGTACTTGGGCGCGCTGCTGATCCTCGCCATCGTTCCCTTCGTGTGGAGTCTGCCCACGACCCTCATGATCGGCGAGCTGGCCAGCGCCATCCCCGCCGAGGGCGGCTTCTATGTCTGGGTGCGGCGCGCCTTCGGCCCCTTCTGGGGTTACCAGGAGGCGTGGCTCTCGCTGGCTGCCAGCATCTTCGACATGGCCATCTATCCCACGCTGTCGGTGCTCTATCTCGGGCGGCTGTTTCCCACATGGACCGCCGGAAACCGCGCAACTCTGTGGGCGGTGACCTTTGTGATCCTGTGCTGCGTGTGGAACCTGGGGGGAGCACGCACAGTCGGCCGGGGGTCGGTGGTACTGTTCGTTGCCCTGCTCGCTCCTTTCGTCGTGCTGGTGGGCTGCGGCTATTGGGTGGGATGGCATCACCTGCTGCAGCATGTTTCCTATCCGCAGCCGGCCGCGCCACACGGCACCATCACTACGGCCCTGCTGGTGGCGATGTGGAACTACATGGGCTGGGACAACGCCTCGACCGTCGCGCAGGAGGTGGAGAATCCGCGACGCAATTATCCGCTGGCGATGCTGGCGACTTGCGGAATCGTCGCGCTGTCCTACATTCTTCCGCTCAGTGCAATCGCTGCAGCCGGTATCCCCGTAGATCAGTTCACCACGGGCTCGTGGACCGATGCGGCGCGCCTGCTTGCCGGACCATGGCTGGCGTTCGCCGTCGTCATCGGCGGCATCATCAATGGCGTGGGCATGTTCAATGCGCTCACCCTCTCCTACACCCGGCTGCCGGTGGTGATGGCGGAGGACCGCATGATGCCTTCCGCACTGACGCGGCGCAATCGCCGGCGCAGCCCCTGGGTAGCCATTCTGCTGTGCGGCCTCGGCTGGGCGCTGGCGCTCGGATTCACCTACGAGCGGCTCATCTCCATCGATCTGATCTTGTATGGCGCCAGCCTGGTGCTCGAGTTTGCAGCGCTCATCGCGCTGCGCATCAAGCAACCGGAGATGGTGCGGCCCTTTCGTATTCCCGGCGGCATGGTCGCCGTGTGGGTGGTTAGCGTCTGTCCGGTGGCGCTGCTGGTGTACGCCGCTTATGCATCCCGGTCCGAACAGGTAGCGCATATGCCTGCGTTGCTGTTTGGATTGCTTGTCGCTGCCGGCGGGCCCGTGGGCTATCTGCTCTCGCGGTGGCGGTGGGGCAAACCGTTGCCCGCACCGGAACCTACGGAGATTGCTGCGGACTGAAGGACGGAGGTGTGGATGGGGTTGCGTTGTTGAGGTTAGGAGTGGCGTAGAAATTGCGGATCAGGATGTCTTGATTTCCCTTGATCCTATCGCCCTATCTCGGACCAGATCGGATTACAGCTGAAAAAGGAGGCGGAGATAGGTATCATCTCGCCAAGCAATCTCCCTTTCTAGGCACCGCCGATGAAATTGATGAAGTTGTCGCATACCGCTCTGATCCGCGGAACAATTTGCTGCATTGGGCTTGCGGTGACAGGGTGTGGTCCGACGGGGTTTAAGATCGTCGAATTTCACAGTGAAGGTGATTTTGACGGTTTCTGTTACGTAACGGCTCAAGAGGGGGCTGCCTTGACCTACGCTCGATCCGTTAAGGGAGAGCAATGGGACTGCAACTTTCTGATGGTCGGATATCCAGTCAAGAGGCTTATCAGAAAAGATTTCAGTAACGAAGAGCTTGAGGTCCACATAGACACGAGCCACGAAGCACTGGCTCCCAGCGGTAAGGTTCCACCGGATTTTGATCTGCATTTCTTTATTTATGGGGGGCGGGAACGAGATTATGCCCCAGTCACACTCGGTCCAAAGGAGGCCGTGGGTCTGCCAAATTGTTCTGAGGTCCCGGTTTCCAGGAGGTGGAATAGTCCCTGCAGGGATGATAGCGGAGTCTTGGTGGACCCGTTTGAAAAACACCGTCAAAAGGAGCAGTAGAAGAAAGGGGAGGGGGGAAGGGGACGGCCTGACCTACGCTATTATTTTCGTAGAGGATAGGAAAATCGCGCGGATCAGGCCGTCGCCCTTTCCCCCCCGTCCGAGCTTGCGATTGGTCGCTGAGTTCCGTGCGAAGACGTGGAATGCCGTTTCCTGGGGGAGAGATGAGCGCTTTTAGAGACCCGTTCTGGACGTGGAAACCCCATAGCCCAAAGAGCAAGCACTATCTGTACAGAAAGTACGGCCGCTGCGCTAAAGGCGTCAAGATCCGTTTGCAATTCATCATCGGTTTTGGTCTTGTTGTCCTTCTCATTTTAAAGCTATTTTGCGCACCGTTCCGTTTGAGCCACCACCTAATTCAACAGCTAGTTGCTTTAAACACGCTCCAATTAGTGGCAAAGGCTTTGGAGTACTCAGCTGGTATCGAGCTGGCTTATACACTTTTCACCGAAGGGCCCGATGAGGCGGTAGAGCCGGTGATCATGGGTTTAGCCGCTGCAATGCTCTTGGTGATCTCCACGGTAGATAGAATCGACGTTTTCGCCGCGTGTGCGGCGCTCATTTTCGTGATCGCCCTAGCTGGGCTCTTCCTGATACGCCACTATTTTGTAGAACCGGAAGAGGACGATGACGAGCAGTCGGCTGTCAGAGAGCTGAAGGAGCATTGAAGGGGGGAAAGCGGGACGGCCTAACCTGCGCTATTATTTTCGTTGAGAATAGGAAAATCGCGCGGATCAGGCCGTCCCCCTTTTCGTCCCTGGTTTGTTCTTCATGGATGTCCCGAAACTCTCTACGCTAAGGAATGATCGCGAATCCGTAACAGTCAAGGATTGCTCCGAGCAAGGCGAGGTGTTGAGGTTCACTGAGCGAGCCCTTCGCATCCAGTTTGAAGACGGAAGGGAGACATTCGTAAATCGCGCAGGCGTTTCTTGCTGCATCGTGTCGCGCGGGATAGAGGATGCCGTCTGGTTTGATGGGATGTTTGCGAAAAGCAGCGGACCATCGTTGCGCGACGGCGTGAGAGCCGCTGAACAGACGGGAGTCTGCCCCGACGCGGGCGAGCCCTCCTGAATTGGACAGGTCGATCAACTTCATCGAGCGCCGAAGTTCGAGGTGGGCCAGGTGTCGTGCTTCGATGGCGGTCGAGGTTACGGTTCGGATCCCGGTTGTTTGGCCATACGTCTCAATAAACGAGCAATATTCGTCGAGACCTGCATAAAGAACGCCGTAGGAACTATTCGGCGAATCGAAGCGATTGCCCCCTGTTCTGCCAAAGAACAGAGGACTTCTGCCCCGGTTATGCAGCCGCGAGAGGATAGCACCGATCGATAGTTGGGCAAGGAGGGGTTCACGGGTTTCGAGATCCGCCGGCGGCTCCGGATGTTCGCCGGGAAAATCGGTCACGCCGCTCCCTGTTCTCCATATGCTTCGGCCGCGCGAACCACTGCTTCAGTCTTTCCCTGACGGAGCGCATCGAGTGGAGTTCTGCCGTTTAGCCTGTCGTTGCCGTTAGCAAAGAAGATCGACTGCATCCATGGATCATGCCCACTGAGCGCAGCCAGAACTTCTTTGAGGCCATCGAGAGCCTTTCCGTCTTCGAATTGAAAAGCTGGATACGCGTAGCCTCTTTTCCCCCGAGTCAAGCCGATCAGCTGGTTCTGGCTTCGCCGCCGATCTACCGCTTGGCGGCTGATACCGATGAGTTCGGACACCTGCTCGGCAGACAGAGTTCCTCCGACCTTCTCGATGATCCGTTTCCTGTGCTCGATGCCTCTTAGCTTCGCTCGAAAGAGGGGGTCTCCATCGGTAGAAGCCGCGGCTGTCGAAGTTGCGGAAACGGCATTCACCAGGAGTTCAAAGTCTGTGCGCGAAGCGGTTAGTTCCTCGACGCTCTGCGAAGAGAGCTCATTCGTAATCGAGGAGAGCGCGTTGAATGCCCGCGAAAAGAACACTGGATGCTCGGTTCGCGAGAGCGAGTCGATGACCCTTGTCAGAGGCTTGAGCCGGGGGCTGGTCTTGAGTTCGAAGATGACCAGAAATGTCGCTCCGTCCACCTCGGTCGTTAGTACGAAGTCTGGAACCTCAAGCGAAATTCTTCGGCTTTTTGCCTCGAGGGAGACTTTGCTCTGAGTCACCTCGAACTTCAAATTCTTATGAATTGCGGTTGACATCACCAATCGCTTAGGTGTTCCCGACACGCGGGAAAGCCTGATGCGGGCAGAGTCATTGGCCGGCAGAGTTTTGATCCAGTGGCTGACGATCCTCTGCACGTCCTCCAGGGAAGCAGGTCGTTCAGTGTTCGATTCGATCACCATGGTATACCTCTGATTGACGAACTGATTATTAGCTAGTGGAAAATCGTTCGTCAATAACAATTATAGATGGGAATTCTCCACGAACGCGAGAAAGCTGGCTTAGGCTCGGGGTACACGGCCACGGCCCTAGCCCGGAAGGAGAAGTGACGACTGAATCAACTTATCCGTACACACGTCCTTGACTGAGGATTGGCAGCATTTCGGATGGGGGTTGAGCTATCTGTCTCCGAAATGCCTGCAACTCGGCTAAGCGAGGAAACGTTCCCTTCTGTGTGTCTCCGCAGCCGTGACATTCGGTGACACATTCGGTGACCTTTCCCCGAATTCCATCGTTTGCCCCTGTTGCTTACAACTACAGTAACCGGAAGGGGACTTCTGAACTTGATCTTGTGGTTTTAGAGCCGTTAGGTTAGCGAGGAAGCATGTATAATTTGGCGACAAAAGTGCTATTGACAGGAACAGCGGTCTAGGATTTTCTCTGTTGCTCCAGCCCTTTTTCTCGTTAATCTAAATCTGAGGAGCCAATCATATGGCATCAACTGAGCTTCCGCCGATTGAAACGGCCCTGATCAAACATTTGGAGTCGCAACAATACCGGGTATTCGACCTCCTCGGGCTCCTGGGCGCCGAAGGCTACAGCGATTCTGATATCAAAGAGACGATCGCCCAGCTGTTGCACGAACATCGAATAGAGCTAACCCCTGACCGGCAACTGCGGAGAACCGCTGTGGCCGCATGATAGATGCGGATCTCTGATTCCAATCTCAGAAATCAACGCCTGCACGAGCATGTCCGCATCTTCCCTGTCCCGCATCTTCCCCGCATATTCTCGCATCTTCTGACAGTGGCGCTGCGCTACGAATCGTTGTTTGCGAAAGAGTGACTTGGCTTCACCCCTGTTCCGCCGCTCTTGCCTGCGGGGCCGCGCCTTGGCCGTCTTCCAGGGCGCGAGACCGAAGGAATAGAGTCATCCCTGCCCCAACTAAGCTTGGGACCGCGAGTGTTATTAACCCGATCCGATAGCTGCCCGTCCAATCTTTCATCAGGCCCATCCAGAATGGGCCAACAAATCCGCCGAGCAGCGCGATGCTGTTAATCGCCGCAATCCCCACCGCCGCGGGTTTGCCCTTCATGAAGGTAGCCGGCATCGCAAAGAATATCCCTTGCGTTGCATAGAAACATATGGCGCCCGTCGCCAGCGCCGGCACAACCGCAGTACCAGACACTAAACCGCTCATCGCAAAGCCAACAGCCATCAGCAGCATGGGTGTAGCCATGTGCCAATAACGTTCACCCGCCTCGTCCGAGTGCTTCGCGTTATATACCAATGCGATGGCGCCAAGCGCACCGATGATGGCAATGATCAACCCGATTTTGCCCACGCTCAAGGCAGTAGATTTCTGGAGTACTGCGGGCCCCGAGAAGGCATAAGAGAAAATGCAAGCCATCATGCAAAACGAAACCAGGCCGAACTGCCAAATACGCGGATCGCGAAGAGCCTTCATTACGCCACCGTGACCGGTTACACCCGCCATATCCTCGTCGATACTATGGATGAGCCAGTTCCGCTCCTCTGCCGTAAGCCATTTCGCCTCTCCGGGATGATCCGGCAAGTACATCAGGTAAAGAACGCTTAGTCCTATTGGAAGCAGCCCTTCCAGCAGGAAAAGCCACTGCCAACCGGCAAGCCCGAGCTTGCCCTGCAAGCTGAGAAGAGGCCCGGCAAGTAGACCGTTCACGACTCCGGCCAACGCAGCTGCAACATAAAAGCGGCTGATCGCACGGGCGCGCATCGAGTCTGGGAACCAATGCATCAGGTAGAACACCACTCCAGGAAAGAAACCTGCCTCCGCAATCCCCAACAGAAACCGCATGCAATAAAACTGTACGGGCGTTTTGACCAGCATCATGCCCGCGGCCAACAAGCCCCAGGTAAACAGAATGCGCGCGATCCACCGTCGAGCCCCAAAACGGTAGAGAAGCAGGTTGGAAGGGATTTCGCATGCCGCGTACCCGATGAAAAACAGCCCAGCGCCGAAGCCATACATAGATGCGCTAAAGTGCAGGTCATGGTTCATTTGCAAGGAGGCGAAGCCGATGTTGTTGCGATCGAGGATTGCGGCCCCGTAGCCCAAACCAAGCAGCGGGAGAATCCTGAGGTTGACCTTGCGCAGCGCCAGGCGGCCGACCGCGTTGCTATCCGGAATCGTGGCAACGGTCGTCATAGGTTCTCTAGGAACTAGTCAGTAAGGAAGGTACCGCAACTATAAGCGCAAACTTGAAAGACGGATACAACGTTATGATGGCGGCCCGATTAATTGAACGCCCGGTGACAGAGAAACCGCCGAAATCGGGGCTTTTTTCGGACGGACAGGATTTCCCCTAATGATCGCCGCGAGAGTTTCGGGACAGGGAGTTTCGGGAACCTGTTCAGTCAGTGTCTCAGCGGGCTGCTTTTCTCCTGGGCGCGTCATCCCGGAGGCTGAGGCCTTAGTCCGATCGGTCTCCACTGTGGGTGTATGCTAAGCAAATCCTACCCGGCTGAGAAACCATAAATGATCGGGCGTACCCTCTTGCACTATAAGATTGTCGAGAAGCTCGGCGAGGGGGGCATGGGTGTCGTCTATAAGGCACTCGACACGCATCTGGAGCGTTTCGTCGCGATCAAGGTTCTCCCCCCGGATAAAGTCGCTGACGCGGAGCGCAAGCGGCGCTTTGTGCTGGAAGCTAAGGCCGCATCGGCGCTCAATCATCCTGGCATTATCACTATTCACGACATCGCGAGCGACAGCGGCATTGACTTCATTGTCATGGAGTACGTCCAGGGCAAGGCCCTCAGTCAATTAATCGCCCACAAACGGTTGCCGTTAAACGACTCGTTGCGGTATGCCATTCAAATCGCGGACGCCCTGGCAACGGCACACGCGGCAGGCATTCTCCATCGCGATCTGAAGCCGGAGAATGTGATGGTAAGCGGATCCGAAGGACGCGCCGGATCGGTCAAGTTGCTGGATTTTGGTTTAGCCAAGCTAACTGACAAAGTCCGGACCGGCCAAGTTGAATCGACGCAGACCCTCGGGCACGGGGATAACCATTCTACCGGGGAGGGGACAATCCTGGGTACCGTTGCGTACATGTCTCCTGAACAAGCCGAGGGCAAGAAGGTGGACGCACGGTCCGACATCTTCAGCTTCGGCGCCTTGGTCTATGAGATGGCGACGGGGCGCCGCGCGTTTCAAGGAGATTCCAATCTCTCGACATTGTCAGCAATCCTGCGGGACGAGCCGAAGGCCGCGAGCGAGGTTGCGGACGGGGTGCCCCGCGACCTTGAGCGCATCATCACCCGCTGTCTGCGTAAGAACCCAGACAGGCGTTTCCAAGCCATGCCAGATCTGAAGGTCGCGCTCGAGGAACTGAAGGAGGAATCAGATTCAGGAACTCTGGGCGCGGCGCCTGCAGTTCCGCGCCAGCGGAGCAGGAAGGTGGTCTGGAGCGTCGCATTCTTTACAGCTGCAGTGCTTTTTGGCGGCACTCTCTGGTTTTTCCGCTCGACATCCAAAGCTCCTGAAGCCGTATGGCACCCGGTCCCCTTAACCACTTATCAGGGCATTCAGCAAGAACCGAGCTTTTCGCCAGACGGCAACCAATTGGCCTTCTCATGGAACGGGCAGAAGCAGGACAACTGGGATATATATATCAAGTTGATCGGTACCGCCGGGCCACCACTACGACTGACAACTGATCCGGCGATGGATTCCAGCCCCGCATGGTCGCCCGACGGGCGCTTCGTCGCATTTTTCCGAAATCTCTCGCCGGATAAAGCTGCGATACTGCTCATTCCTGCCCTGGGCGGTCCTGAACACAAGGTTACCGAGACCCTAACATCGTACCGTCTGCTCTCTCCCTATCTGGCATGGTCGCCTGAAGGTACAGGGTTGATTTTCAGCGGGAGAGATTCGCCCAAAGAACCCTTCGCGCTGTTTCTGCTGTCGACTGAGACGGGAGAGAAACGGCGTCTCACCTATCCGCCCGCCAACGTACTTGGCGACAGCTGCCCGGCCATTTCTGCAGACGGGCGCACCTTAGTCTTTACTCGCTCGATCGATGACACGATTGGCGACCTATACCTGCTTTCGCTTGCCACCGGACTCCAGCCTCTCGGAGACGTGCGCCGGCTGACCTTCGGAAATCGCGGCAACGGAAGGCCAGCCTGGACCCCGGATGGTCGCGAAATTGTGTTTGCGGGAACGTCCGACATATTCGGCACATCCGTCGGTCTTTGGAGGATCGCACCCTCCGGGCCGGCGCAAGCGCACCCACTGGCATCGTTCGGCGAGGCCGCTGCGCAACCCGCAATTTCGGCTCGCGCACACCGCCTCGCCTACCAAAACTCATTTTTTCAAACTAGCATCTGGCGTGTTGAGGCCGCAGAGAACTCCGGTACTGGGAATGCGAAGAGCCCGAGGCTCTTCAGCAAGGCCACACCCTTCATCTCCTCCTCGCGCGATGACAGTTCTCCACAATTCTCGCCGGACGGAAAGCGAATCGCATTTCTTTCAACCCGCTCCGGGAGCGAGGAAATCTGGATCTCCGATGGAGAGGGTTCCAACGCCGTGCAAATGACCTTTTTTGCCAGACCCGACGTAAGTACCCCACGGTGGTCACCGGATGGGGAACATATCGCTTTCGATTCAAATGCAGCCGGGGAATATGACATCTGGATGGTTAGTTCGAGCGGGGGAAAGCCGCAACGCATGACAACAAACCCGGCGAACGATGGCAACCCGAGTTGGTCAAGGGACGGCCATTGGATCTACTTCGATTCCGCGCGCACAGGAGAGCAGCAAATATTCAAGATTCCCGCGACCGGCGGCGAAGCGGTCCAGTTGACGCGAGATGGCGGTTTCGCTCCGCTCGAATCGCCTGACGCCAAGTTTCTTTACTACACAAAGGGCCTGTTTAACACCAGTCTCTGGAGAGTGCCCCTGGAAGGCGGCCAAGCCTCGAAGATTCTGGATGACCTATCTGAATACGAGAATCTGGCTATCGAGGACAGCGGTATGTATTTCGTCCCCGTAACTAGCGCCACGAGCTCTTCCATCGAATTCTTAAGCTTTGAGACCGGGAAAAGGCTGCCTGTCGCAACGTTCGACGCGCCTATCTCGGGCGGTATAGGTATTTCCCGGGACGGCCACTCGATTCTGTATTCAAGGGTCGAGCGAAACGGTAGCGAATTGATGTTGGTGGAAGGCTTCCGTTGACGACGCGCGTTACCGGGAACTTTGCCGGGGACGGAATTTTTCTAATGATCGCCGCGAACGCCATCATAAACGGGGATAGCCAGTTAGAGACACTGAGGGGACTGGAATGCATGGTAATAGATATGCTGGTCCCACATCTCCCCCCAAAGTCCCAGTCCCGTCTGACAAATAAATCCGACGAATAAATCCGATAAATCCTCGACGAATAAATCCTGGCGAATAAATCCCGGGGAGATCAGTTCTGCCCGATGGTTGACATCGTTGGAATCGTGGTTCGCCCGTCCGCGCAGATTTTCTGAACGATCAATACCATCGTCCAATAGATTCTGTTCCACGCATCTGGCCTAATTGTTGAAGGAGGGGTGAACGTGGTGAATCATCCGAGTTACTCGACAACGGAGGTTGCTGAAATACGTCTTATGCGACGGTCGCCCGCATATTGGCGGGTAACATTTGATCTGCCGCCTCTCAACATCTGGGGTCCGAAGAATGTTCCTCAATTGAACGAGATCATCACAGCACTGGAGACGGACGAGCATGTCAAAGTGGTGGTTTTTGACAGCGCAATCGAAGGCTTCTTTCTGACTCACTACGACTTCCTTGCGAAACCTGAGGATACAACCGGTCTACCACCCGGACCCACAGGATTGCAGCCCCTGCCCGATATGTTAGTGCGCCTCAGCCGTGCCCCGGTGGTGTCGATCGCGTCCATTCGAGGACGCGCCACTGGTGTTGGAAGCGAGCTTGCCCTGGCTTGCGACATGCGGTTCGCAAGCCGGGAGAAAGCCATCCTGTCGCAGTTTGAAGTGGGGGCAGGGATTGTGCCCGGAGGTGGCCCGATGGCACGGCTACCACGTCTCATGGGCAGAGGACGCGCGCTGGAAGTGCTCCTGGGAGCCGACGACATCCCAGGTGATCTGGCCGAACGTTACGGATACGTCAACCGGTCATTGCCGGATTCCGACCTGGACGTGTTTGTTGAGTCGCTGGCAACGCGGATCGCATCGTTCGACAAGCGGGCGATCAGCGAGACCAAGCGCTTCGTCGACGTTGCCAGCTTGCCGCCTGATTTTGAAATCGCACCAGAGTGGGACGTGTGCTTTGCCTCGATCATGCGGCCAGCCGCGCAAACAAGGATCAAGACCTTGATGGAACTAGGGCTTCATAAGCCCGGCGATGTTGAAGAGCGCTTGGGCTACTACGTCGGGCGACTCGGGCCCTCGCATCCCCAGGAAGGATGAATGCAAGGTTCTGTGCCGCGGGCAGAAATCACTCCTGATCAGCACAAGCATCGACAGGTGCGATTCGGAAGTAACAGACGAGGCTATATGGCGAAGGCGCAACAGAGGGCACAAGACACGTTTGTTCGCTACTCGGATGAAGTGGAGACTATACAGCACGGCGAGGCCGAGACGGTGGAGCAAATCGCGGCGACCTTGCTGGATATTGCAAAAAGGGTGGGAGAGCGGCAGCGGCATACGGTACGCGCCGTTCATGCAAAGAGCAATGGCCTGGTGAAGGCGGAAGTTACGGTTCCGGCAGATCTTCGCGAGGAACTACGGCAAGGTTTGTTCGCGAAACCAGCGAGCTACGGCGGGGTCATGCGCTTCTCGAGCGAACCTGGCGACGTACTATCCGACCACATCTCCACTCCACGCGGCCTTGCTATCAAGATCATCGGCGTCGAGGGAGAGATGCTTCCAAATCATGCAGGCGAGGTAACCCAGGACCTCATTTGTAACAACGGAAGCACATTTGCCCCGAATGTAGACGTCTTTTTAAAAGCCATCCGGTTGCGTGCAAAACACGCAGATGATGCTGAGGCCCTGAAGCAGGTAGTGAGCTCCGCGGCACAGACAGCAGAAGAAGCCCTCGAACTGGTTGGGAAAAAATCTGCCCTCCTCACGGGCTTTGGCCACCCTCCTACACATCCACTCGGGGAGACGTATCACACTGCGGCGCCACTGCGATTCGGCGACTACTTTGGCAAGATGAGATTGGTTCCCGTATCCGACAACCTCATTGCACTACAAGGCAAACACGTGGATGACCCGCACTCCTGGAACTGCTTGAAGGACAGCATCGTGGCGTTCTTTCAAAGGGAAACAGCAGTGTGGGAACTTCGTGTCCAGCTTTGCACGGACCTCACGAAGATGCCTGTCGAGGACACGTCCGTCGAATGGGACGACAAGCTCAGTCCACCTCTAACGGTTGCCCGGATCACAGCACAACCTCAGAACGCATACTCGGATGCCCGCCGGATCTGGGTTGACGAGCAGCTCAGCTTCAGTCCCTGGCATGGTCTGGCCGCACATCGTCCCCTAGGGGCCATCATGCGCGCCCGCCTGAAGGCTTACCAAGCGTCCAGCCAATTTCGCCATTCCGCCGAGGGCCGTCCGACGGTGGAGCCGCGCTCCGTCGAAGAGCTGCCCGACTGAATGGTCCCAACCTATTTCCTTTGAAGGGAAGCGAATCGACTACGGCCCCGGGTTGCACAAGATGGAGGTTCCTGGACGAGGCACGTTTTGGGGCCACGATGCAAGCCAACGGCAAGCGACAGATGTCCGTGATGGTGAACCTCATGAGGTGGAACAAGCTTGACCTATCGGGCAAGCCGCAGCACCATCCCCTCGATGACGCGCTGGCCGCACTTTACCGAGTGGCGATGTGCGGCAGCGAAAGAGATTCGTGAATAGCACTCGGACCGATCCCGGGGAATTGGTGACCGTGTGAACGATTACGTTTAGTCTGGCTTCGCGCCGGACCCCTCGACATTGATTTGGGGGTTATTTCGTCTGTCCCGCATCTCCTGTCCCGCATCTCCAGGGCATTGGTTCGGTTCCACCGCTGGCGGGACATGTTTGAGGGAGACCACCCCGCCATATCAGGCGAAGCTGGACGCTGAGATCGAGAAAGGACCTTAGCTTGATGGCCACGTAGTCCTCTTCGACGGGTCAACATCGTCGCTTCGTTTCGAGGCATTCGTTTTCTTATCCCCGTTCATTTTCTTGTCGCCATCCCTGACCCTCATGGCTGCCTCGATTGCTTGCTCATGACTCTTACCATGCTGTTCCAAATATCTCACCCGGCTATCGAACGCTTGCTGAGAACCGGCGCGAATGGCCTCATTCTCCTTGCGGTCCAGCCGAGCTATGAAATGGTAACCGGGCGCTGAGAGCGCCAGCACAGTAACGAAGAATACTGAGTGGAATCCAAATCGATAGACGGCTCCGTACCACGACGCCAGAACAAATGCCAGCACAGCCGGTACGATGTAATACGCCACAAGCCCAATCCCAGCGAACAAAACCATGCGTCCGAGTGCCCGGGACCTCTCCGCTTGCGGTGCACATATGAGCAGAATGATGACGACCAAAAGGGCGATGGCCAAGCTTGTCTTATCCACGGTTCCCCACCTCGTTCTTGTGTCCGGCAACTCGGTCTCTTCGACTGGGCAGCAAAATCAATCCATTTTTTCTTTCTCAAGTAACAGCAATACACTGTCGCGCCGTCCTGCCTCTTGGATGTATCTTCGCAAGACCGTGTAGTTGTTCGGCTCCGCACTCACTAACTGACTAACTCTGCCCTGGGTAATTCCCAACACGGCCGCCAACTTTGCTTGCTTGACAGCCTTCAGCTTGTTTGGCGTTATTCGGCCTGACAATGTGTCTGGATTCCCTTCCTTCTGGGGATGAATCTTATGGGGATAGACCACTTGGTCGATCTGTTCCATCGCGTCCCGCCGCAAAAATCGCCTGAGTTCTTGCCGCCTGTCAGTCCCAAGGCGAGGTCTCTGCTTGTTGCCGGGAGGATGAGCTGCTGCTACCAGGAGACCCTCAAGTTCGGCGGTGTCCGCTGAATCGCTAAGGAAAAAAAGAGTCATCTCGTCCCAACTTTCAGCGTGCCGGTCTTTGAGATGTTGATCGAGTCTTCGTGGCAGGTCGGACGCTTTGCCTGCATAGATGAGGCGCCCGGTATGGTCGTAAAGCGTATAAATCCCGCGGCGATGATCGGTCTGCCGAAGGAACTCCAAAAATGCTGGCCGCTTTTCGCCTTCAAGCAATGCGCGTTTAATGCCACTCAAATGGCTCAGCACAAGCGCCTCGGTGCTTGCCTTCCTCTTCTGGCGCATCGCGGTCTGACTCCAAGGAATCGTTTATGTGATGGTTAACAACCCTGCAATCATACTGCGCCGGGCGGCCATGCGCTTTTGTAGGCGGCGGACGGGCCGCTGGAGGACCTGGACTCCCCTCATGAAAAGAATCACAGGACGAAACGTTGGCAAGCTCGGGGCGCGGAAGAAGCCACCAGGGCGACCGACAGGGGCGTCCCGTGGCTCCACGGGGCGTCGATAGCATGCCAACATCCATCCGGCCCGCTGAACGACGTGAGGGGCTTCAGGGATAGGCTAGGCTCCGACACCATCATCCTGGTAGCAACCTTAACTGCACCCGATGAACTACCGGGCCACTCTATGTGGCCCGGTAGTTTCGGGGACAGACGAACTAACCCCCCATCGAAATTGGCGTGGCCAAGGCTGTCCTAAGAGGCCTCGTCTCCCGACTTAAACAGCTCTACATTAAGTTTCCTTAACCTTTCCCACATGAGAAATTCAGCCACAGGGATGCATGCTTAATCCGGGTGCACCCTGACCACGCTACGAGGGTGACTTTCCGACCAATTTCCTTCGGCAGCCTCTTGGCCGAAGAATCCAAGGGGAGCGATCTATGACGCGTTTCGCTCGTGTAATCGCCGTCGGAGTTCCCCACCACATAACTCAGCGCGGCAACGCGCGGCGCTTTATCCTGCAAGACGGAGCGGATCGAAAAGTCTATCTCGATCTACTACGGCAAAGCACGGAATTACACGGGATAGCGCTGATCGGCTACTGCCTGATGTCGAACCACGTCCACCTTGTCGCCGTCCCACGGAAGGCCGATGTACTGGCACGCGCGCTGAAGGAGACGCACGGCCGGTTTGCTTCCTACTGGAACGCACTCCACCACTCGACGGGGCATGTTTGGCAGGGCCGGTACTATTCTTGTCCCCTGGATGAACCCCATCTGTGGGAAGCCTTGCGCTACACGGAGCTGAATCCGGTACGCGCCTCCCTGGTGGCCAGAGCGGAGTGCTGGGGCTGGTCCAGTGCGGCTGCTCATTGTGCCGCGGACTCGACAGGAGCATGGCTGGCGATGCACTTGTGGCGTGGTCGATGGTCCCCTGTCACTTGGCGTGCATATCTGGATGCAGGCGTAACCGAGTCCCAATTGGCAGCCATTCGTCGTAGCACCTATAGCGGCCGCCCGCTGGGCTCACAGGAGTTCACCCGCACGCTGGAAAAAGAAACCAAACGCCGCCTGGCGCGCCAAAAACGCGGACCCAAGAAGAAGACCCATACGAGTGAGAACCAGGAGACATTTTCCTTTGGTGCTTAGTCGAACATTCGTCCTTGGTCGAACCTTTCCTTCCAGGTGCGCGGCATCTCCGATGGTGGTTACTTCGTCTGGAAGATGTGAAAAAATTGATCTAGTTGATTTATTTAGGTTTTGTTTTTGATAGAAATGCATATCTGGGGCTTAGCGATCGCTTTAAACGCATCCTGACAAGCAGTTTTTCCAACTGAAAATTAGTCGGCGCGAAAAATCAATTTTTTCACATCTTCCTGTCCCTGAACCCCCTGGATGATCAATGGTGACTGTTAGTCAGGACCTTCGCTACAGCTTTCGCGCCCTCCTCCGCAACCCTGGCTTCGCCGTCGTCGCCGTGCTGTCCCTCGCGCTCGGCATCGGCGCCACCACGGCAATGTTCTCCCTCGTCTACGCCGTTCTGCTGCACCCGTTTCCCTACGCCGGCGCCGACCGCATCATGAACCCCCACTTTATCCAAGCGCAACATCCTGATGTGTTTCAGTGGTTTACCCTTAGCGAGGCACAGTTGGATGAGCTGCGCCTTGCAGCCCCGGTTGATTCGGTGCTTGGCTTCACGAACGAGCATCTGGAGATCACCAACGACGGGTTGCCGGAAGACGTCTCGGGGGTGTACCTCACAGAAAATGCCGACACGTTCCTTGGCGTGCGCCCCCTTTTCGGCCGGATGATCGAGCCGTTCGATGCAGGCCAGTCGGTGGTTGTTCTCAACTACCGCTTCTGGCAGCGCCGCTTCCGCGGCGATCCCCACGTCATCGGGCGAACGCTGGAGATGGACCACGCCCCGTACATGATCGTCGGGGTGATGCCGCGCAGCTTCGCATTCAATGATATCGCCGGCGTCGGCGATGTTTATCTGCCGGCTGGTCTCAAGCGGGCTGTTGCCAGCGGCCGCGCCCCCTCCTACCTGCCGTGGATCAAGCTGCGGCCCCACGTCACAGTGGCCGCCGCCAGCGTGGCACTCGAGCCCATCGTGCGAAAGATCCTGAAAATCCATTCCGTAGACTCGTGGGCCTATCATCTCGGGCTGCAGCCGATCATCGTGCCTTACCAGCAGAATCTGGGGCGTACGCTCGGGCTTCTGCTGGCCGGTGTCGTCCTGCTGCTCATCATCGGCTGCGCCAACTGCTCCGTCCTTCTGCTGGCCCGGGGCCGCACGCGGCAGCATGAACTCGCGATCCGCACGGCGATCGGCGCCAGCCGCTGGCGCATCGTGCGCCAGTTGCTCGTCGAAGCGCTGGTCATCTCCTGCACGGGCGCCGTCCTGGGCGTGGCTGCGTCATACTGGCTTGCCCGGCTTCCTCTGTTGCTGTCCCCGGACTCCTTTCCAGCCGAATCCGTCATCCGCATCAATGCTTCCGTCCTCGCGTTTTCCGTCGCGCTCGCGCTGCTTTGCGGCATCCTCTTCGGTCTCGCCCCCGCGTTGCGTCTCTCGCGCAACGATCCTGCGCGCGCTCTCCCGGGCCGGCTGGCTGGCGTGGTCGCTGCTCCTGCAAGGCGTCGCTGGAGCGTTCTCATCGCGGCGCAGGTCGCCCTCACGCTTCTTCTTATGGCCACCGCGGGCACTGCCATCCGCGGCTTTGTGCGGCTCACGCAGATGCCCCTCGGCTACGATCCCGCCAATGTCATACAGCTCGGCATCTCGCTGCACGTCGACAACCCGGCCGAGGGGAGCAGCCTTCCGTCTCGTGAAGCGCGCGCCGCCTATATCGAGCAGATCCGAGAGAAGATCGCATCCGTTCCCCGAGTCTCCACGGTCGCTGTCGGCGTGGACGCCACGCCGCCCGGTGCTGATGTTCAGAGCTCGTTCATCGTCGATGGAAGTGGCGATGGCGAGCAGCGGCAGGCTCGTGTGATGCTGGTCGGCCAGCGGTATTTCGCAGCGCTCCGCATTCCGCTGCTGCAGGGCCGCGTTTGGAGTACGGATGAAAACAGCAGCGGAGACTTCATCGCCGTCGTCAATCGGGCTTTCGCGACACGCTATCTCTCTTCGTCCAATGCCTTGGGCCGACAGCTACGCATTCCAGCTCTCCCCTTTCAGAATCAGTTCACGGCCAGTTCTGCGCAAAGCACCGCCTGGCGTCAGATCATCGGCGTCGTCGGCGATGCGCGCAACGACGGCATCGGTCTCCCTGTCGTCCCCGCCATCTACCTTCCGTACACCACCCTGATGCGGCAACACGTGCAGTTCTTCGTCCGCACCCAGGGCGATCCGCTCACCTACCTGCACTCCATCCGCGCCGCGGTCGCATCCGTCGCTTCCGACCAGCAGATCTCCAACGGCGCCTTCACCCTGAACGAATCCATCGAGCACGACGCACAGTACAGCCGCCAGCGGCTCTTCTCCATCTTATTTGGCGTCTTCTCGGCCATGGCGCTCGGGCTTGCGCTGGTTGGCATCTTCAGTCTCGTCGCATACAGCGTCGCGCAGCGCACTACGGAGTTCGGCATCCGCTTGGCGCTGGGCGCGCCGCGCACGAAGGTCCTGTGGGTTGCTACGCGCATCGCGCTTGTCAGCACGGCCGCGGGCATCGTCATCGGTCTTGCATTTGATATCTTTCTCGGCGCCGTCCTCGCCCACTGGATGCAAAGCGCCTTTGCCGCGGGTAGTCTCTTCGCAGCCGCCGCGCTCCTCGCTCTCAGCGCACTCCTCGCCTGCCTGGTGCCCGCCCGCCACGCCATCGGCGTCCCGCTCGCTGAAGCTCTCCGCTATGAGTAAAACCTGTCCCATTTATTGCTATATATTTTTGCGAAAACTTTCAAGGAATCCGACGTTTCTAACGTAACCGATACAACTTTGTATCCGGTAGACTGGTTGGAGTTGCTCCGGATGCGGTTAAGGTCCCGTCCCCTTTTTACCCCCGACCGGTTTTCTGAGGGCCACCTGGGATATGCGCATGTATTTACGATGGCTCGAACCAGCGTGTGTTGCGCTTCTCCTGGTCGCAGCGGTGTATGCAATCGCCCAGACATTCCACTCCGGCACCACGCTGGTGACAGTGCCGGCCACAGTAGTCGATGCGAAAGCCCAACAAGTCTGGGGTCTCACAGCGTCCGATTTTGCTGTGTACGATGACCGGCAGTTACAAATCATCCGGTTGGACGATAGTTGGATTCCGCCCTCTCGAGCACTGATCATCCTGGTAGAGCAGGATGACGATACACTCCTGCTCAAGGAGTCTTTGAACACAGGTCTCGTCGCGTTTGTGGAAGGGCTGCCGGCAGCGCCTACAAGCATCGCCATCATGACCGTTGCCTCCGAACCCAGGCTTCTCCTCCCATTTACTTCGGACAAGGATCAAGTAATTCAACAGCTCAAAAACATGCACCCGGCCGTCTCTCCCTTGCCTTCCTTGATCAGGAGAGGCCCTGCTTTGGTCGATGGCTTGTTCAAGGCAGCACGTCTTCCTTCAGAAGAGGCGCCTTCCAGCAACAAAAATATCCTGCTCGTCTCAACCGCGAGCGATTTCGGCAGCACACACAGCAGCGAAGAGGCACTCAGCCTGATCGAAGCCAACGACGTCACCGTGCACGCGCTGGAGTATTCCCCCGTAGAGGTAGGCTTATCGGATGCTTGGTCTGATGTTGATCTGGCGCGAATTGGTCTGAACGTGAATGCTTTGCTCGTGCATGCCGCCAGTGGGTTGAAGCAGGATGTTCCTAGGCACTTTGCCATTGCTTCGGGAGGAGTAGTACAGGTAATTGGCAGGAAACGTCAGGTCAGCACCGCAGCATTCGCCGTCGACGCCCAGCTGCCAGTACAGTATCCAATCAGCTTTATACCGAGCAGTCGCACTGCCGGGCTCCACTCCTTACAGGTTACTGTTCCGCGGCGTCCAGGCTTGACTGTGCGTAGCAGGACCTTCTACTGGACGCAGGCTGACGCGCCTCCACGCCAGTAAGAGGCCTTGGGGTGGGGATTACCCAGGCTGGAGGGAATAGCGGCGACACGATATCTATTTCCCCAACGCGACGACTGGGTCTTCGCAGATACGAGACATTTGTTTCGCGCTTAAGATCGAATGGAATTTGCCATGCGCGAAATTTCCCATGGTGGTTACTTCGTCTGTCCCTGAAAGCCCCTGTCCCTGAAAGCCCCCGACACACCGGGGGTCATTCCCGTCTGTTTGCACTTCTGCGCTTTACTTCCCTGCAAGATGCTGCACGACCGCCAAAGACTTCGTCACGTGAGCATCCGGCGTCAAATGTTCTTCTTTGGAAGAGAACGCCGCCACAATCTTGTGATCCTTATCGATGACGAACGTTTGGCGCTCGATAAAGCCGTGGCCGATCTCGACACCGCGCACGTCTTTCGCGCCCGGCTTGGCATCTGCGACAGCCAGGCCGTAGGAAGCGGCGATTTTGCCGCTCGGGTCGGATGCGACGGGAAACTGGCCCGCGCAGTAGCTGGGATCGGCGGAGAACTGATTGAGGCGCGCGATGCTGTCTTCCGAGACACCTATAATGGTTGCGCCTGCGGTGGTGAATTGATCTTTGTCCTGCGCAAACGTGTGGGCTTCAAGATCGCACCCGCCGGTGTAGGCAGATGGGTAGAAATAGACGACGACAGGGCCCTTTTTCAACGCAGCCCGCAGGGAGAAATGGATTTCCTTACCGGCCAGAGATGCGGGGGCGGAAAAATCGGGGGCACGGTCACCCGTTGCGAGGACAGCGAACGCGGGTAAGCAGATTGCGGCAGACATCGCCATACCAAAGAAAAAGTTCTTCTTCACCAGAATCCTCCTTGCAAGCCAAGACTCAAAACCAGGCGCTCCAGAAGAAATGCCGCCTGGAACAGAGGATAGCAGAGCGAGAGATAAGAGAACATAGCCACGAGCCGGCGAGTGTATCCTGTTGTGTGGTCGAAAAAATATCCGATGCCCTTATTGAAATCTCCTGAAGCTACCTCTCTTTCGCGCGTCGGGCGCCGTGAATTTATCAAAACGAGTTCTTTGGCGGCCGGTGCAATCCGCGATCAGACTGACGGGTGAACGGCGAGAAGACATGCGGAAGGCCGATCCTCACGGGTGAAAGCTGACCAGTTCTATCCCCTTCTTTCCATTTCGAGCAACGTAACAAAGCGTGTACACCGTGCCATCCGGCGCAACTGCGAGACTTTGTGGAGCGCTGGCAGGCTCGCCATTGTCCAGCATAATCTGACCATGGTCCGCGTATTGCGCAGTCGAAATGTCATAAGTGATTAGATGAGCACTTTCTTCTTCTGTCTTTCCCGCCGTAGCACCTTTTGCATCAGCGGAAAGAGGAGATCCCGTCAGGTAATACAGTGTGTGTCCGTCTGCTCCCAAAACAAGCCCTAAATACCCATATGCGAATTTGTCGAACATGCCGGTTCTCTTTGACGGCGCGGACGTGAGCCGCTCCAGTACATCGACGGACGGAACTTTGGGGTCGAAGCAAAACAAGTAGCCCGATCGGCCATTCACCCCATAGATCGCCCTTTCCGAAGGGTCCCAGATAGCTGCCCGCCAGTTGTAAGCCATCCCATGCTGTGCCGGATCGAGCTGTCCAAAATAATCCTTCTTGAGGGTGACGCCGGCGACAGAAGCAATTGTGTCGGCGTCGTAGCGATAGCGGTAGATCGTCCCTTCCCCTGTCGTAAAATAAGCCGAGCCATCTCGTGGATCAATCACAATGCGACGGCAAATCGCCCGGTAGGTATCACCGATAACGCCTGTCTCCCCGCCGTGAAAGCGTGTTCCCAAATCTTTCAAGTTTCTTGTTTTCAGGTCATACCGCAGGAAATGACCAGTCGGCCAGGTAATGCCGTACATTCGTTGGCGTTGCACATCCATCGCAAAGGTAATAATGCCCTCCCCTCGCGGAGCAATGGCGAGATCATCGAACTTTCTCGTCTTCATGTCGTAAGAAACAAAATGTCCGCCGGGATAGGGACCATAGCCGTTAGGCGGGGCAGCCGTCGTCTCAACTCCTCCTGCGTGGGCGTAGTAACCGAGATGTGTGGAAAAGTACAGCTTGCCGTTGTCCTCGACAAAGGAAACGTGACTTTTCCCCTGAGCAACTTCTTTCGTATCGCCTTGGCCGACAGCATCGTTGAGATTTGCGATATGGGTGATGATGTGGGTCTTGGGGTTGAACGAGTACATTTGCGCAGGAACGTTATATACCGGCGAAGAAAGCACGTAATACACGGTTCCGTTGTGGGCAACCGTGATGCCGTTCCAAGCCTCCCCTCCCTCTGCCGAAGCTGGAAAGTGAGAATTGTATGTAGTTGCTCGTAGCACACGGTGCGCAGACCCTTGGCCGTGAATGACTGGCGTTGCTGTATTCAGAACGAGCATGACGATTGCGCACTGGCGAACAGCATTGAGAATGGTCATTGACAACTCCTTAACGGGGAAACAAATCGCCAACTAAGTACCATAGGAACCGTGCCAGACACCGAACGCAAAGATGTCAGCGAAAAGAAACTCAAAATAGTTTGGAATGCTTTATATCTACGGTTCATTTGTAGAGCAAATACTTCGCACGCTGGACCCGGAATCCTGCAACTTCAGATTGCCATCCCGCGGCAATTGTGCGTGGGTCGGTACCGCTCTTGATCTGATCCAATACGCGACGATTCAGTATGTGCAGATCGACCTGGTCGACCTGAAATTGTTTTGGATAGAGCTTCCAGAGGGCGGACGCTGCCTCGATTCCAAGCTCAGGTGCGTCGATTGCATTGCGGTCGTTGACGATCACTTCAACGCCTTCGCATTTTTGCCCAATGTAATGGTAGTTTGACTCTTGGCCAACGGGCGTGAAGTACACGGGCATGAAACTCAGACCGGGAATCTTGCGTGCGTTCAAATAGGCTGCCAGCTGGGTGGCGACAATCCATGGCGCGCCGAAGCGCTCGAAGGGAGTGTCGATTCCCTTGAAGGCGATGTTGGCGCTTGCGAGCAAATTTATACCCGGATAAACCATAGCCTGGGTGAGGCTACGAAGATTCGGCGACGGATTGACCCAGAGCAGGCCGGTCTCGTCGTACCATTCCGCCCTGTTCCATCCCGACATCTTCACCACGGTCAAATGCGCGCCGAGGCGCTTTTCTCCGTTGAAGAGATTCGCGAGCTCTCCCATCGTCATTCCCGGACGTACCGGCTCGGCATAGTAGCTAATATAGTTCTCGCGACCGGAGGTGGTTACTGGACCCTGGACGGCAACACCGTTGACTGGATTCGGCCGGTCGAGGACAACGATGTCTATCCTATTCGGCGCAGAGGCTTCGAGGAAGTATCCCATCAACGTCTGATAGGTCCAGAACCGGACTCCTACATCCTGCAGATCGATCACCACTGCGTCAAGACCGGCAAGTTGTGCAGCGCTGGGATGACGCTGAGCCGGGGCCGAGCCGAAAAGGCTCACGATGGGTAAACCGCTTTCCGGGTCGGTGCTGTTGCCGATGCTCGGCTGGTCCAGGACGCCGTTGATGCCGTGTTCCGGGCTGAAAAGGGTTACGACCCTGAGGCCGGGGACTGCCGCTGCAGCGTCCTTCCGCAATATATCGATTGTTCTGCGCTCATGGGCGTCTATGCCAACCTGATTGGTCAACACTCCAAGGCGCAGGTGACCGCCATGCCTGGCGGCAGTCTCTCTAAGGGGCGCGAAATTCTGCTGCTCTAAGACGTCGATGCCTGTCGCTACCTGAGCGCTGAGGGGTGTGGCGCACAGCGAAACCGACACCAGAATTGAGAGCAGCCTCATTGTCCATCCTCCGAAAACGACTTCTCTGATTCCCGAACCGTCACGCATCGATCGCTTCGACGCCACATGCGCGCCGGCGCCCCGAGGTCAAGGGTTGACGGATCAAGGGTTCACAGACGGGACGTTTACGGGTTTTCACGCGATTGCGCCCGTAGCCCAACCGAGGGTTTTAGGTGAACATCCGGTCTGCCAACCTTTTTCCGGAACACACCTACAGTATCTCTGCTCCCTCTGCCTCTGCGCCGACTCGGAGAAATTTCGGCACGTGGAGCATCGCTCCTACTCTGTCTCGGTTGAGCCGTAGGTTACGGGCTGCGCAGTCGAACCCCGGATCTGCTCAATGAAAGCCGGCACCTCCTTCTCGATCAAATTGGGCCGGTCGAGCATTACATGGTGAGAGCTATTTTTGGGCAATGATTCTCCGGCTGCGCGTGGAAAGATCCTTCAAGTCTTCCTGCATCTGGTTCCAGGCGTTGCGCCTATCCAGTTCCGCCTGAGAGGGTTTCGCGGGGAGCTTGAAGCGAATCTTCACTGAAACGGGGGAAACCTCTGTCGCAGCGATTTTATGCGCGCTGCCACGAAACAAACTGTGGATTACTTTCGCCTCTTCTTCGCCTTATACTCTTCTCATGTCGCGCTACGACCGTCCAAGTCACCGCGTCTTCATGACGTTCTTCTTTCGGAAGGGGTGGCAGGTTCAGTTTGTCGAAGCGGACCTCAAGACACCTCTGCCGCGGAAGGTCACCTTTGCGGATGCAGAGAAGATTCGGGAGCTGGCCAGGAGAGGTGAGGCGATGGGCACTTCAGAAGCCAGGCAGATGCTGGAATACGCGATTGAGAACGGTCGAGGTGGAGTCTACCTGAAGCTGACGCCTGAGCAGCATGCGAAGTTGAAGCGACCTTAAGGGACCGCCACAAGGAGATGGTCGTCAACCTCCGTGAATTCGTGTTCCTTGCCGAGTACCTAAAAGAGATGGCCAGAGCATGCAAGATCCTGTATGCTTCGGGTCCTCGCTTGACTCACATGAAACGCATCGTTTATTACGTCCAATCTCTAGTACTCGTAGCCTTCGGGCTGCTAAGTCTGTCACTCTCTGCACAAAAGGTCGTCTTCATCGGCGATCCGATTACCTACTACTGGGCCAGCGCATTCGCTGCCAACCCCGACTGGATCAACGAAGGCATTCCTAACCCAGATGGACCTACATTTGCCTACGGAAGTGCTGCTTCAGTGCTGGCTCGGTTTCAATCCGATGTAGTGAGCCTGCATCCGGCGATTGTTCACATTTTGATTGGGCAGGGCGATGCGGATGGGTATAACTCCGATGAGGGCCAGACAGGACAGGCCCCGGCATTTGTGGCCGGTGTAGAAGCCATAGTGCAGGAGGCGAAGGCCGCCAACATCCGGGTGGTCCTGGGGATGGAACCATTAGTGGCTACCAATTACCTGCCGCTCGAGCCGTTTAACTCCATTATTGCCAGCTACGGGGCAGCGAACAACATTCCAGTCATCAACTACGCGGATGCCCTGTGCAATTGCATTGGTGCGAGAACAGGGGCTAACTTGGGGGCCTCGGTTAACTCACTTATTGGAGTTGACACTTTCCAGCAATACGGCGGAGGGGCGTATATAGCAGGGTCGTCTGGATTCACCACCACCGGGTATAACTTGTCTCCTGGAGTCACGCCTACCGGGTACAATCTGATGACGCAGATGGCAGAAACCGCAATTGCTAACATGACCCTAACCCTGAAGGGAGGGTGGTTGCAGAACGTTGCGGCATGCAATGACGATCGGCCGGGTACTTGTGTTTGCCCTCCTCCTGCCGGACCATGCACCGGGGTTAAAAATATTAACAGTGTATCCCCGTCCACTTATGTACAGTTCACGCCCATAGGCTACTACAGCGATGGCAGTCAACACCCACAACTCAATACCAATGATGAAGGATTTGGAGGCACCTGGACTTCGAGCAACCCCCTGGTGATGTACGTCAACCAAGCGGGATTGTCGTGGTCGAACTCCCAAGGCACAGCCATTATTCGTTACACCTCGCCCAACGGGATTGCCTTCTCGGAGTGGATCATGTACGTCGGAGCAGGCTTATAGGCTAAAGTGAAAATCAAAATCGCTCCCAACCCTCTTTCCAATCCAGGAAGTTTCGGGACGAACTAACCACCATCGTTTCGCGCTTAAGATCGAATGGAATTTGCCATCCGCGAAATTTCCGATGGTGGTTACTTCGTCCCTGAAAGCCAAACGCGTCATGAGCGCAAACTTACCACGAAACAAAACTGAGGTGAATGGGTATCATGTCGACGCGTTCCGTCATGTCGACGCATTCCGTGCCAAATCGAACCGGTGCGAACCTTGGGACTACGACCGCGAACTCTACAAGAAACGCAACCGAATAGAGCGTCTGTTTCGCCGACTGAAAGGATTCCGCCGCATCTTTTCTCGTTTCGAGAAACTCGACGTTGTGTTTCCGGCCTTCGTCTGTTTCGCATTCATCGTCGAGGCTCTGCGATAGTGTTAACACGCCCTAATTGGCATGATATATACACATGATGTTATGTTTGTGGGACCCCGGTCGGCCTCGTTTTCTAAATCTCATCATCCCCCCAAGGAGGCTCCATGAATTCCCGCCCCCTGGCAGCGCAGCTTTACTCCTGTTTTGCACTCATTGGTTTCTGCTTGTGGCTACTGGTCCCGACTACTCCGGGCTGGTCTCAGGTGGAATCCGGAAGGATCGTGGGAACTGTTCATGACACGTCAGGAGCTGCGATTCCCGGCGCGACCGTGAATGTGGAGAACACGGACACAAACATTCGCCACACCGTAGAGACCAACGCGACGGGTCAATTCGTCGTGACCCAGTTGCAACCGGGAACCTATACCGCGATTGTTGAACACCCTGGCTTTCAAAAGGTGGTGGAGGCGCCGTTCCAACTGACGGTGTCGCAGGTGGTGACTCTGGATATTGCGCTTACGATTGGCCGAGTGGACCAGGTGGTGAACGTAACAGCGTCAGAGCCTCTACTGGAATCGGGAACTTCCTCAGTGGGCCAGGTCATTACCGCGGGTCCCATCACGTCCTTGCCGCTGAACGGCCGCGACTTCATTCAGCTCGCGTATTTGACCCCCGGCGTCAACCAGGGGCCTTCCGGCATCGTGCAACAAGGCTCGATCCCGGAGAATGAGCGCGCCAATGGCGCCATCCAGGCCAACGGGCTCAACGCTACCAATAACAATTTTTTGCTCGACGGATTCGACAACAATGAGCAGCAGATAGGCTTCGAGTTAATTCAGCCCTCGGTCGATGCGATCGCTGAATTCAAGATGCAGACGAGTAGTTTCGCCGCGGATATTGGCAAGGGAGGCGCCGTTGTCAATGTCGCGCTCAAGTCGGGCACCAACCAATTCCACGGAGATGCTTTCGAGTTCATCCGCAATTCCGCCTTCGACGCCAAAAACTACTTCGATAGCGGATCAGCGCCGATTCCGCCCTTCAAGCAGAATCAATTCGGCGGGACGCTGGGGGGCCCGATCCTCAAGAATAGAACCTTCTTCTTTGTCGACTACCAGGGCACTCGCATCAACCAGTCGCAAACCGTCATCAGCACGGTGCCCTCGCAAGCAGAACGCACCGGAAACTTCTCTGATCTCCTGACCGGGGTCACTGCGCCAAACGGATATGACACGGGACAGATCTACGATCCCACTACTTACAATCCAGCCACCGGCACGCGCACACCCTTTCCCGGAAATATCATTCCCCAAACATCGCTCGATCCGGCTGCTCTCAATGTAGCCGCTCTCTATCCAGCGGCCAATTTGTCCGGCGTTGCCAATAACTATTTGTCGAATCCAGCGTTGGTGAATAACCAGGACTCTTTCGACATCCGGGTCGACCACCAACTCACCAGCAAAGACAGCTTCTTCGCCACGTTTGAGTATGGCAATGTCAATGAGACTCAGCCCGACCCGTTCCCGGGCGAAGCCGGCGGCGGCTCTTTCTCCGGACATATCAGCGATCTTGCGCGTGCCGCCGGCATCAGTGACGTGCATACGTTTGCCGCCAACAAGATCAATGAACTCAAAGTTGGCTACATGCGCTACGTGGTGGACGCCATCCCCTTCTTTGCCGGCGAGGACCTCTCCACTCCCATTGGCATCCCCGGCATTTTTGATCCGGAGAATGCCGTGGCTACCGGTGGTCTGCCAAACTTCGCAATCTCCGGCCTCAGTAACCTGGGCAATCAGGACTGGTTCCCCGAGCTGCTACGCGAGAATAACTATCAGTATCTCGACTCCTTTACTTACATCCGCGGCTCCCATTCCTTTAAGGTGGGCGTCGACATTCGCCGTCGCTTGAACGGATTCGATCAGACACAGAATGCGCGCGGCGACTTCAGCTTCGACCAACAGTTCACCGAAGACCTGGTGACCGGCACCGGAGGCGCACCGCTGGCCAGTTTCCTGCTCGGTTATCCGATCTCAGCGGCCCGCTACGGCCAGAAGGGACTGTTCGGCATCCGCTGGCTGGAGCTCGGCGCCTACGCCATAGATGATTACCGCGTGACTCCGCGTTTGACCCTCAACCTGGGTCTGCGCTGGGACCTCTACACCCCTTATGTGGAGCAACACAACCGTCTGGCCAACTTCGACTTTGCCACCGGGGAATTCATTGCGCCCGGCATGCCGGGAGTAAGCCGCACCGGCAACGTCGAGACTCCGTATAAAAACTTCGCCCCGCGGGTCGGTTTTGCCTGGACGCCGCACAACGGCCCGCTCGCGATTCGCGGCGGCTATGGCATCTTCTATGATCTCCAAGGAACCCAGGGCGATTCCGAACTGCCTTACAATCCCACCGGGCTCTTTTACAGCCAAAGTTTCAACTATCCCGCATCGACACCGGGACTTCGGCTCTCACAGGGTTTTCCGGCGCGAACCTATCCCACCATCGAAAATCCATCCGGCACAGCAAGTGCGGTCCCTTTCCGAAACCCCACGACTTCCATCCAAGAATGGAATCTTAACGTGGAACAGCAGCTGGGAAAGGATTCCCTCTTTCAGATAGCCTATGTAGGCACGCATGGCGTGCACCTCTCCTATGTCTACAATCTGAACCAGGCCGTGGAACCGCTCGACAGCAACTTTGGACCGGCGCCAAATTATGGACGCCCCTACTTCAATACGGTTCCCGATATTGCGGCCATTCGCACCAACTCCAACCTGGCCGATTCGATCACGCACCAACTGCAGGCAAAGTTTGAGAAACGGCTGACTTCCAACTGGAGTACGCTCGTTGCCTACACCTGGCAACATACCATTGGCCAGACAGCGGAGAATGAGTGGAATGGTCCCCAGAACGTAAACAACCTGCGCGCGGAAAGGGGCGATCAGTCGCCTGACTTCCGCAACCAATTCACCTCCGAGTGGTCTTACAACCTGCCTTTCGGCCCGGGGCAGAGGTTCCTGCGCGGCAACGGTCCGGCCAAAATCCTGGCAGGAGGCTGGCAATCGCAGGGAATCATCGCCTTTTATTCCGGGGAGGCCGTTACTCCCGCTCTTTCCTACGATCCCACCAACACCTCTTCGGGCGCGCCTCGTCCCGACGTGATCGGAAACCCCTATAACTTCACCAATGCCACCGGCGGATCGTGTTCCGGGCGGCAAACAATTTTGTGCTGGTTCAATCCGGGTGCCTACGCGGTACCTGGCTTGGCGCCCGGACAGACCTTTGCCACCAACTTTGGCGACGCCGGCGTAGGCACGTTGCGAGGCCCGGCACAATACAACGTAGACACCTCCATCTTTAAGGACTTCAAATTGCGCGAATCACTCGACATGCAGTTCCGTGCGGAGGCATTCAACGTGTTCAACCGCCCCCAGTTCGCTATCCCGAACCCGGACGTGGATACCAGCCAGGCAGGCACCATCACCAGCACTGTGCACAGCGCGCGTCAACTGCAGTTTGCATTCAAGTTCCTTTTCTAGCGGCTGCAATCCTTTCCGAAGCCAAAGAAGCGCGCGATACAACCAAGGCTTCCAAGCAGGTCGTCCAGGGGGGCTCCCAGCACCGCCGCGAACCATATCAGTTAGCCGTGCGCGACATTATCCGCGCCAGGCGAATCGGCAAAATCGTCCACATCGAGTGGCCCATAACTGACCGGGATTGGCGCTCTCGTCATTGCGATCTGGACTGTTGACGGGATGAGCTTGCCGTCTTCCTGTTGCAGGAAAGAGGGCAGGGGCTATGCAAAGGCGGCCAGCCTATTGCTGCGCAGCGGGTAAGTATCTCAGCGTGTCACTTATCAGCTCATGAACCCCATCGTAGGGATTCCCCTTACCCTCCCATTCCATTGAGCAATATCCCCGAAAACCGCTGTCCTTAAGAATGCCGAAAGTCCTCGGGAGGCTGACACGATAGATTCTCCCGTGGTCCCCTATCTCGTCTTCCTTCACATGGCAGATGTTATAGGCATGCTTGAACATGGCGGTCACCGCCCGGTAATCATACGCAGCATTTCCCGAGAGCATGGAGTTGCAAAAATCAGGCAGAGCATGAAGCCACGGATTGTCTATCTTCTCGATCACCTTGATCAGGAAAAGCGCCTCCTCGCTTACAAGGTCGTCGTTTTCAAGGTTCACGATGATATTGCGTTTGGCGGCATAGTCCACCACCTGACGGAGTCCTTCTACGGTCAGGCCAACATCAGGCGAAGCGTGCGGGGCGCGGGCAATTCCATTTCGAATACTGGGCGAGCCGACGCTCACCGCGACGTCAACCCACTTCTTCCCAAACTCGATGGCTCTTTTCCGTGCCGCGACGTCAGGATCGTAGAGACTATCATCAGGGTCCACGGGAATATCCACGATGTGCGAGCCGGCTTTTTCAACAGCCTCGCGGAACTCTTGCAGGTACTGTGGATCTGTAGATCTGAACTGATTGAAGATGGGCTCGATATTCCGAATATTGAATTCCTTCACAACGTGCGCTGCAAAGTCCTTCAAATCCATCCCCGGTAATTTCGGATTGCGGTCGGAATTGGTGGGGCTCTCGACATAAGCGCGAAAGGGCCAGGATGACACGGCGATGCGATCTCGCGGGGACACAGGAAATCGCAGATTCGGGCCGTCCGGTGGAGCGTCAAAGCCCTTTGCAAATACGGTCAGCCCCGAAGCCACATGAGAGATTGCCGTCGCGGTACTCAAAACAGCAGACTTTGCCAGAAGAGTTCGCCGCGAAATATCGCTCATTCAATCCTCTTCACAGATTGCCGCGCCGATACTCTTCCGCGATGTAATCGGCCGCGCGGGCGGAAATCGCCATAATGGTCAGTGTCGGCTCGTAACAGCCCTGGGTGACGAAACAGGCGCCATCCGTCACAAAAACGTTCTTCGCATCAAACACCTGATTGAACCGGTTCAAAACGTTCTTTTTAGGGTCATTCCCCATGCGCGCCGTGCCACACTCATGGATATTCTTCCCGAAAATGCTCAGATGGTTGCTGGGCGGCTGCGCATCCCGGAGCTTCATGGCCTCGAGGATGTCCCCGAGTTCCTGCCTCATGGCCTTCGCCATCGCGTGCTCGTTCTCACCGTAACTTGCATGAATGCGCAGCGCGGGGACGCCCCAGGCGTCCTCTTTCTCCGGGTCCAGCTCAACGTAATTTTCGTAGCGAGGCAGGCACTCGCCCTGCGCCTCGATGGCAAAAGAATAGGGAATCTCCTCGCGCACGCGGCGCCGGAGGCTCTTTCCAAACCCCGGAATGGAAAATGCCTGCGCGTAAAGCTCCTGGCTGGCATCGCCGTCAAACCGGTAACCGCGAAGGAAATTCTTATTATGGTTTGATCCAACATTCGCGTATTTGGCGATGAGGAAGCCGGCCGGGTTCCCTGTGGGCTCGCGCTGTGAGGACGCCAGGGACGGAATGACGCCTCGTGCTCCTTCCACCGTGAAGTGGTCCATCAGATAGTGGCCGAGAACGCCGGAGGAGTTGCCCACGCCGTTGGGAAATCGCCGCGAGCGCGAATGGAGCAGTATCCGCGTGGATTCCAACGCCGCCGCGGCCAGCACAACAATCTTTGCATGGGCCTCGCGATGGCGGTGCGAGGTGCGATCAATATAATGAACGCCCGCGGCTTTCCCCTCATCATTCATCACCAGATGGCTCACCACCGCGTCGCTTTGCAGGGTAAACCGTCCCGTGCGTGCTGCCGCGGGCAGCGTCACGGCGGGCGAGTTGAAATACGAAGCGGTGTAGCATCCACGCTGGCATTCATCGCAATAGTGGCACGCGGGACGACCCTTGTGCGGCACGGTCAGATTCGCCACGCGGTCCGGCATCACACGCCAGCCAAAGTTCGCCTCGATAACATGCTTCGCCAGCAAATTGCCGCATGAAAAATTCATTGGCGGAAGGAACTTTCCATCGGGCATCTGCTCCAGGCCCTCACGCGATGCGCTCACGCCGATGAAGCTTTCTACTTTGTCGTAATAGGGTTCAATCTCTTCGTAGTCAAATGGCCAATCCTCCCCGTAGCCGTCGCGCCGGGCCGCCTTGAACTCATAGTCGCTGTAGCGATAGCTTTCGCGCGCCCAACAGAACGTCTTCCCTCCCACTTGCCGTCCCCGAATCCACATGAAGGGCTTGTCTGGCGGGAAGGTATAGGGATGCTCATGGTCATTGACGAAGAACTGGTGGCTGTATTCGTCGCAGGCGTAACAAAGACGCTGCACGGGCTGATTGGTAAGTAATGCCCTCGTGTCGCCGAAGCCGCGGAATTTCAATTGATACGGCCAGACATGCTCGGTGAAGTCGCGCGAGGGGATGCGCGGCGGCCCGGCTTCCAGCATCAGAACGTTCATCCCTCGCCCGGTAAGCTCCATGGCCACCCAGCCACCGCTGGCGCCGGAACCGACGATCAAAGCGTCGTAGAGTTTACTCAAGGCCCATATCCCTCCGATTCAGCATGATCCGCAGGTATTCGGACCATACCCCGTAACAGCCGTAAGCGTCAAGGCAGGTGCATCGCAACTCTGTGCTGCGCATGGCCTCAGTTTCGCGCGCATAGAGGCAGCAAAGCCGCGCGAACAAGGAAGACGCTGTAATCTCCATAGTGAATCAAAACACGATAGGCCGAACAACGAGCCCCGGTGTGCTATTATCGCCACGAATGCGAGCCGGGATGCTTCACCGCTTCGCATTTCAACTCCTCGGCCATCACGCTGCCGGCCCCGTGGCGCACGGGCCGTTTTACGCTGTGGCAATCTGCGAGGCAGAGCGATGAAGGAAGAAGATAAGGGCCGGAGCGCGGATCCCGGACAACACTCGCCGGCTCAAGAAACGAACACGATGACCCGGCGCGAGTGGCTGCAGGGCGTCAGCAAAGCCGCGCTGGTAGCGGGATGGCCTGTTTTTCTGGACAGGGTCGAGGCGCCTGCCGGTCCCGCTCAGGACCCTACCCTTCCGCCGGGTCTTTATACCCCATCCCCCGAACACCTGAGCCACGCCTGGGAAAGCGATGGCCTATTTCGTAAGATTCCGCCGGGGAGCGAAACTGATTACGTCCGGCCGGTCACGGGCGCCTTCCGACCAGCCTTCTTTTCGGAAAAGGAATTTCCGGTGGTCCGGCGGATGGTAGAGATCATCCTGAGCTTGCCGCCGGACCCGGAAGATCAATCAGCCGGGGCGGGTCGCGAAGACGTGGTGGATGACGTTGCGCGATGGATTGACATGCAGGCCGCTTCCGCCGTCCCGGTGCGCGCGGCAGCGCGAGCGCTTTCGCCGGAACATCGTACGCTGGCAATAGATCTCTACGGCCCGGAAGACGTGCGCCGGCTTGAGACGGAGGCGGCTGAGGGGATCTGCCGCGAAGGTCTCGCGTGGGTCGAGCAAGTGTCGCAACAGAAGTACGGGGCACGGTTCCTCAAGCTAAGCGAGCCGCAGCAAGTGAAGATCATCGAGAGCGTCAGCGATGACCGGCCAGACCCAGCGCTTGAAAATGCAGGAACCCGGTTCTTTACGTTTCTGAAGGCCGAAGCGATCCGAGCTTATTACACGTCGCGGCATGGCTTGCGGGAGCTGAATTACAAGGGAAACTGGTACTATGCCGCATCGCCCGGCTGCCCTGGGAGTGGAAAACCATAGCGATCCTCGTGCTTCCGGTGAGCGTGCGCAATCGTTCTTGCCAGTAACGGACCTGCACGGTGACCGGAGAGAGCGGTCATCGTTGCTTAAGGGAACAGCACCATGTTAATCAGCGGCATTTCGAGTTCCTTAGGCAGAAGATCGAGGCGATGTAACCAGCTCGAAGCAGCTCGGAGACCGGAAGGCCGTCACTCGACAACTCTTGACAGAAGTTTCGGGACAGGAAGTTTCGGGACGAAATTACCCCGGGTTCCCAAGAGTGGCGCAGCTAGAGGTCAGAGGGTATCGAAGGAGAAGATAGCTTGTTCGCGACCGAGCTCAACCCGCCTCTTGGGTCCATGCGTTTGCGGATTCAGGGGTCGATCGGAATAGACCGGCCACTTCGGCAATCACTTCCGTGGGGGACGGTAAGTAAAAGATCGCTGCCATGGTTACCAAAGAATTCTTCTCCCGCTGGACGCATCCCAAAATCCGTACTACTGTGGAGGCAATAATCCACACGTCGGTGCCGTCTGAAAACGACGTCACTGCTTGGCGTTGCACCGGTGCGCTCCACCCGTGCAATTGCCCCCAACCACCGGAAAAGCATCAGCGCTTGTAGGCGCGAAGGCTTGGGTGAAGCAAACAGAAGCCTGACATCAGACGCGAAGGATCAAGCCTGTGCGCAGCGTTCCTGCGCCCGCGGAAAGTAGAGATGAGCGCGTAAACAGGGTGCGCCCAGTGCGTTCTCTTGATTGAGCAGTATTGACAACTTGGAAAGCGCCACTGGACAACGGCCTGAACCGTCCCACACCAGAAGTCGCGGCCCCAGCGTAGGTCCGGGCTACCTCGCCGCAGCGAGCTTTAGCCCGGACATTCATCGCCTAGGGCAACCGGCCTTCAGGCCGAGGCATGCTTCTCCCTCCATCCCTCAGGGGCTTATGGCGCTTATGGCGCACATTTATTTGGCCAACCATCCTCTAGACGGCCCTTGCGGGGGAATGAGCGCGCATACAGTACCTGCCCAACCCGGTTGAACTACTAATGCCAGAAAGGGGCTAAAAATATCTAATTTTACAAATAACTAAAGGGGCCGCCGGAAACTCGAACCGCTCCCGGTAGGGTCGGATGCAACACCGGTGGGGGCCGCAAAATGGCTCGGGGCTACTAATGCTAAAAAAGACCTAACAATATCTAATTTTACAAATGACTGAAGAGGGCCCTCGCCAGGCAAGATGGTCATTAATTAGATAATTAAAGTTGACCATCTTCGTGAAACAAAGGACTTATTTGGCAACCTTGCCAAATCGTTCAAAGCATCAGGGAACTCCTTAGGCATAAAGCTCCGCCGCGCCCTGTGGACTTAGTTCTCATAATTCGCTTAGTTCGCACATTTCTGCACGAGAACAAAAGAACCCTGGAGTTTGGGGACAGGAGTTTGGGGGAGTTTCGGGACGGGAAGAAAGCAGGACCAGGCGGAAAGCTCGTGCTCATTCTGATTTCAATAGGAATCGTGACACGCTTCAGTCCCTCAGCGCTAGAATGGTTCCGGTCTCGATTGGAGCATTAGACCTATAGCGGATCCCAACATCTCGAGTTTTTGATTTGACCTTGCCCTGCGCGCTCTGCGGATATGCGATTCCGCCGAATGAGCTGCTGCACGTCGGCCGGCATTTGCATCAAGTGCCCCGCCTGCGGAGCCGTCTTTGACTCGCGGGCAGGCAGCTCATGTAAACCGCAAAAGCACGTCCTGAAGAAGGTCCATGATGATGGCCGCTGCCAACCCGGCGATGATGGTCTCTTATGATCCTCTCGACGTCGCGCTCTCCGTCATCATCGCCGTCTCAGCCTCCTACGCGGCCCTGGATCTTGCTGGAAGAGTCAGAGTCTCGGAAGGGGGGCGCCGCGTCGCGTGGCTAGCCTGCGGCGCGATTGCGATGGGGAATGGCATCTGGGCAATGCACTTCGTCGGGATGGTGGCATTCCGCTTACCTGTTGCGATAGCGTTCTATTGGCCAACAGTCGTGGCTTCGCTGATCGCTGCGATCTTCGCCGCGGCCGGGGCGCTTCATATTGTGAGCCGAAGAGACATGGGAACCCTCTATGTCTGGGTAGGAGGCAGCATATTAGCAGCAGGCATCGTTACCCTCCACTACACGAATATGGGTGCCATGCGACTGGCTGCTCGATGCGAATTCAATCCCTTCCTGGTCTGCCTGTCGGTGGTATTCGCCATCGTGTTTGCGGTAGGAGGCCTGCGGATCGAGTTTCTTTTTCGAGATGCGCGTCGTCAGAAAATGGTGTGGCGAAGAACTAGCAGCGCCCTGGCTATGGGTGCCGCGATTTCGGCGATGCACTACACCGGCATGGCCTCGGCGACCTATCGGTCTTCCGTGACTCCGCCGGACCTCACGCATGCTGTGAACGTGTCTTCTCTGAGCACCATTGGCATCGCTGTCGTTACATTGACCATGCTCGGAACGGTGATCATTGCGTCCCTTGTGGATCGGGGTTTTAGCGCGCAAGCGTTGTTGCTGGCCTTATCTGAAGCCAGGTTGGAGGTAGCGCGTGAAGCTCGATTGGAAATAATGGGCGAGCTGACGGCCTCCATCGCACACGAGATAAACCAACCCCTGACGGCAATCGTTACTAACGGAGAGTTCTGCTTACGCAACCTGTCGAGTGGCAGGCCGGATCAGAAGAAGCTGCGGGAGGCCATTACTGAAATTGTGCATGATGGAAACCGGGCTAGCTCCATCATCTCAAGAATCCGGGCACTTCTGATGAAGGGGGCTCACGAACACGCACAACTGGACATCAATAACCTCATTCAGAAAGTTCTCGCGCTTACGCAAAACGAAATAACCAGTAACCATATCTCCCTTCGGACCACCCTGGCCGCGGACTTACCCTTGGTGCGAGCGGATCCCATACAATTGCAGCAGGCCCTGATCAATCTGGTCACCAACAGCATCGATGCGATGCGCGGGGTGACTAACAGGGCGCGGGAGCTTCTCATTCGATCGGCCAGGAGTCCTGATGGTGTGCTCATCGAAGTTCAGGATTCCGGATCCGGAGTCGATCCGGACGAACTGGAGCGCATCTTCGAGCCATTTTTTACGACCAAGCAGGAAGGCCTCGGTATGGGATTGTCGATCAGCCGTTCCATAATAGAGTCCCATGGGGGCCGCCTCGGGATCGTGCCCACTTCTACAGGGGCGCTGTTCGAATTCACTCTCCCCACTGATGATGCTGGTGTTTCATGAGCGAACCCGAGTCCATCGTTTTCATTGTCGATGACGATCCCTCGGTGCGGAGCGCAATCAAGCGCCTTATCGGATCGGTGGGTCTGCAAGTCGAACTGTTCGGGTCCGGGCAGGAGTTCCTGACAAGCAAGCTTCCGAACGTGCCCAGTTGCCTTGTCCTCGATATCAGGTTGCCGGGAATCAGCGGACTCGCCGTCCAGCGCCAGCTCGCCGAAGCCAATGTTCGCATTCCGATCATTTTCGTCACGGCGCACAGCGACGTCCCGATGACAGTACGGGCCCTGAAGGCCGGAGCCGTGGATTTTCTCACCAAGCCCTTCAGCGACCAGGATCTTTTGGATGCGATTCACGTGGCGCTGGAAAGGGATCGGGGCAGACGCCAACAAGATGCGGAGCTTGCAGCACTGCGCGAGCGTTTCGAATTGCTGAGCCCTCGCGAGCGCGAGGTCGTCGCCTTGGTGGTCTCAGGCATGCTCAATAAGCAGATCGCGGCCCAGATTGGAACTGCGGAAAATACAGTAAAGGTTCATCGCAGCCGCGCGATGGAGAAGATGCAGGCAAACTCTCTGGCCGACTTGATCAAGATGATGGAAAGACTCCGGGTTCCTCGGCGTAACAATCCGTAAACTAAAGCAGTACAAGCATCGTTCTTTCTGTTACCCCACCCTTGCCAACGCACAATATCTCTTTCCTACTCATTTAGTACATCCTTAGATATTACAAAGTTGCGAGTCGGCGCTCGTGGGGACAAAGTTATCGCAGCGAATAATAGCTAACTGCCGGGGGATGGCAGCGCGCCTCGCTCTAGACTCTGCCTTGAAGAAATGCTTCCGATCTTTGGGCCGGCGAGGGAGAGCCCGGCGACTCGGCGACGCCCATGAGGAGTTGAGGAACGCCTGGCCGCCGCCTGCATCGGAAGCCGGCAGCCACCGCCTTGTTGCGCTTGCAGCGGCCCAGACGCTGCTTCCCATTCTCCGGAATCAATCCAAGGTTCGTCGCGCGCGTCACCACGGATTCGTATCTTGTTGTCGCGCTGTCGGGGCCGAGTATTTGATGGACTACAAGAATCTCGCTGCGGTCGACCTGGCTCGGCTGTGTGCTGAAAAGGATGCTGAAGCCTGGATCGAGTTCGTTCGCAGGAATCAACGTTCCATTACTCTTGTAATCCTGCGCACCCTAAGAGAGGCAGGCGGCGCTTCGACACTGGCCATCGATGATCTCGTCCAGGAGACCTATGTAGCACTGTGCGCGAACGGCTGTCGACTGTTGCGCGATTTTGTCGAGGAATATCCAAGCTCCATGGATGCGTTGGTGCGGGTTGTCGCCGCAAACCTGACACATGATTATCTCCGGGCACAGAACGCAAGGAAGCGTGGAGGGGCCTTCCATCAGGTTGCTTACGACTCACACGAGCTAACCCGCCTGCCTTCTCCGTATGGCCAGGAAATCATCGAGCGTCACGTGCAGCTTGAAGAGATCGACACGGCTCTCCGAGGGACTCACGAGGGGCAAACACCGAAAGCCCGCGACCGTGCCATTTTTTGGCTGTACTTCCGCTATGGGATGAGCGCGAATGCAATAGCCCGCATACCCAAATTTCAACTCACCTCTAAAGGAGTTGAGAGTTCGCTCCGCCGAACTCTCAGCATACTGAAAAAGACCCTGAGAGAGCATAACCACGGCTCCTAAACCCGGCCCGAATTTAGTGGTCAGAATTTAGTGGTCGAATTGAGTGGTCAGAACGTCTCGTGACCGCGAAAGGACTCTCCAATCCAAACGAGATGCTTGCTCGCAAAGAAGCCTCGGCCGACGCCTATCGACATATACCGCACGGAAAACCCGTCGATCTGCCGAACCCATCCCGCTAGCTGCCGCTTCGACCCTTTTAGAGCCGCTTCGATCTTTAGGCAATAGCGGGGTATCGAATACATCCACGGCGAACCGGCCTTCGCGTGGATATAATCTTCATCAGCTCCATCAAACGAATTCGATGGATGACGCTTTCGTTTTCCAAAACATTTGCTGGGACCTGATTGGAGAACGTCAGCCGTGCCGAAGGAGTGACTTCAAACCTTCCTTTCATGGCTGGTAATCACGACTCCGGCAAGGCGGAGACGCCGATGCCGGGAGGAGGACATTTGGCGAGCCATGAAGTCCTGGAAAGCCTCGTCTGGTGACGGAAGCCAACAAGGAGGAAGTGATGCAAACCTACAGCCGGCGGCAACTTTTCCAGTTCGCGGCAGGGGCAGCGGTGGTTGCTGGTACCGGGCAGCTTTTCGGCAAGGCAACCGCTGGCGTGCCGGAAGAAGCATCAAAGAAGGCCCTACGGCTGGGCCTGCTGGTCAGGGTCTCGGATGATCCCGAAAAGGTCATGGCCCACGTTCACGAGCTAGGCTTGCCCACGGCCCACGTGATGATCTGGGACTTCTCACCTGCCATGGCTGCTCGGCTGCGAGGTGCACTCGACCGCTACGGAGTGGAGGCGACGGTTCTATACTCGTCCGGGCCCGGAAAGGAGACATACGACTTGGTCGATGGCCCCCCCGGCTTCGGACTGATCCCCTCCCGGTATCGGCGGCAAAGAATTGATCAGCTGAAGAGAGCCTCTGACTTCGCAAAGCGCGTGGGTGTGCCGGCGGTGTTTAATCAATGGGGCTTTATTCCCGAAGTTCCGAGCGACCCGTTGTACGAACCCACGGTTGAGTCGGTGCGCGAGATTGCCGGCCACTGCAAGGGGAACGGCCAGATGTTCTTCAACGAGACCGGGCAGGAAACTCCCATCACCCTGCTCAGGGCGATTCAGGACGCCGGAGCGGACAACCTGGGGCTGGTTCTCGACGCGGCCAACCTGGTGCTGTACGGCAAAGGCAATCCGGTAGATGCCCTCGATGTCATCGGAAGCTATGTACGGGCCATCCATGTCAAGGGCGGCTTCTATCCCACGGACCCCAAGCATCTGGGCCGGCAGGTTCCTGCCAGCCAGAGCAGCAAGGTGGACTGGCCGCGAATCTTTGAGCGCCTGAAGGAGCTCGGTTATGACGGCACGGCGACCATTGAGGCTGGGAGGCCGGGAACCGAAGGCGACCAGGAGATTCTAGGCGATAAAGCCTATCTCGAAGGGCTGATCGCCCAGGGCTGAGCCAGGGTATCCGGCCCGGAGTTTTCGGGGACGAACTAACCCCCATCGTTCTGCGCTGCGGGATCGGGTGGAATTTCATTTATTGGCTGATGCCTGGTATCCAGCGAACGGCGTTGTCGTGGTATAGCTTCCTGAGAACGGAGCGCGGTAGGTTTAAGCCTTCCACCCGGCGCCCGCGATATTCAAAAATGTCATCTGTGGCGAGATAGCGCCAGTCCAATGCATAGTGTTCATTCCACGATTTCACTGTTTGATCCGCATTTTTTCCAGGAAGGAACTCGAGATCCGTTCCATACACGATTCGGTCCTGGTATTTGAGGATAAACGCCCGCACCTGGCTTCGGGGTTGAACCATGAGGTGCTGCATGCGCGCCGCAGTATCAACGGCAAAATTTGGATATTTCTGAAACCGGGTGGCAATCTGGTTTAAATCGTCTTCCATACTTCCCAGGTGGGCCGCAACCACGCGAAGATTCGGATTCAACTGCAGTATATGATCCCTTGCCTGAAGAATCTGTTCTTTCGAAGGAGCACCTGGATGCGTCGACATATTCCACTGCGGATGCGCCGCATAATACGAGGCGTCGAGACCTACAGAATCAGCAGTTCCCCAAGCATCGTTGGGCTCAGCCAAGTGGGCGATCAGCGTCTTGTGATGCGCGGCAATATCCTGATAGATAGGTTCGAGCCGCGGATCGTCTGGCAGGACATAATGCCCGGATGCGTCCTTTAACTGCATTCCGACGTTCTTCCAAATCTTTACTGCTACCGCGCCACGCGAGAAATCCTGATTAAGAGCTTGAATTGCACTCTGCGGGAAATCAGGGTTATTGAACTGAAATGGGTCGAAGGTCGTACAAAAACTCGCGTGGCCTTTGCTCGAGGCCACAAAGTTTATATTATTTTGCTTCTGCGGTTCCATGGATTTCAGATACGGGTCGGTGTGATCCAAAACCAGTATGTCCAGGACGTGCATATGCAAACGCTCGAGCATGGCAAGGAAGGCCGGCGCATCTTGAGCGATGTGAGTATGAGTGTCAATCGGCTCAAGGGATGTGAATTCCTTTAATTGCGAGCCGCTGAGCACAAAAGAGCTTTCCTGGGACGAACCTTCCTTATTCCCCGGCAGTGTGGGAGTGCGGCCTTGCGGATTGTCAGCGAAGGCCAGCGGGAGACAGAAAAGACAAAGAGCAAGGCCCAAGCCATAACACTGCTGTAGCTTAGGCACGCGGCGGCCTTCCCTTGGCAAAACCGGCACTTGGTTCTCTCCTTTTACATTGCTGGGTACAAGCTGAAACAACTGAATACGAGTGCGGGCCAGGCTGGCTGCCTAACCAGTCGATCCTAAGACGGGTTAGGAATTGCTATTGCACGGAAACTCTGTAGATGACGGAGCCGTGCGGCGGCACCGTAGCTTTAATTTCATCGCGCGATGTGGTGACTGCCTTCGTTACCAGGTTCTTGAGCTTTAGCGACGAACCACTCTTGAGGCCCACGAGCGAAGCGGTCGTCGCGATCATCTTCTGAGTTGCGCTCGCGTTGTAAAGCACCACCGCTACATCGCCGTTCGCCAGCGGCTTGGCGAGAACATCGTAGTTATCTCCGTTATTTCTGTAGTCATGACGAAACTGCACAATATGGCCTTGCACTCCCGCCGGGTCCTGATCGATCGCAATCACATCCTCGTTGCCGAGAATGGCGAGGGCCGATGGGCTTACATGCGTGAGATCCGTGCTGCTGATCAATGGCGCCGCCATCACCGCCCATAACGACATCTGGCTCTGCATCTCGTCATTACTGAGGCCGCTATCGCCCACCAGCAGGAAGTCTGGATCGTTCCAATGCCCGGGACCGGCATACTTTTCCAGGCCGACATTGTAACGGTAATTGTAATTTAAGCTGAGCCACTTGTTTGTACCCGGCTCCTGCCCGAGCGCAATATCACGCCCTTCGCGCCATAAATTTCCATACTTCGGAACCCATCCCAACACCCTATACCAATCGTCGGGCGTTTCCTCGAAATACGCGGGCGCGGATTCTGAAAACACCATCTTGCGGCCGCTATGGAGAATCGCGTCGCTGAATGTCTTGTACGCGTACCGGTATGTTTGTTCCGTGGTTTGTCCCTCTACCTTCGGTACGTTGCAGCCGTCCAGCTTGATGTAATCGACCTTCCACTTTGCAAATGTATCTGCATCCTTTTGGAGGAAATTCCATGATCCCGGGAATTTGCCACAGGTCGTCACTCCCGCATCCTCGTAGATACCGAACTTTAGTCCCAAGCCGTGAATCTGCTCTCCCATCCAAGCCATGCCATGAGGAAATTTCTGTGGATCGGCAACCAGCATTCCATCCGCGGCGCGTTTCTTCGCCATCCAACAGTCGTCAATCGTAATCGTGTTGTAGCCCTTCCTCGCGAGCCCTGTGCTCACGAGTGCCTTTGCCTGCGAAAGAACCACCTGTTCATTGATCCTGCACTGAAAATAGGACCAGTTGTTGTAGCCCATCGGTGGCGTGAGAGCCAAGCCGTCCCATGCAGGCGCCGTATCGCCGGCCACCGGTACAGCGGATATAGCTTGCGGAATGCCGAGCATGAGGCAGAGTGCAACGCCGCTGACCATCACAAGTCTTCGAACGCGGGGAATGAGCATGTATTCTCCTGACAATACGATCATATACAAAATAAAATATGACCCAATCGAAAGAGCTTTTGCAACGGGGTGCCTTTAGAGAACTGGGCAAATTTTTCTCTACGCGGACAGCGCAAACTCAACTAAGCATGGGGCACCCCTGCATAAGCGCCAACTTGCTCTGTCCATCCCGATCTAACGGCCCCATAAAAGTCACCGCCCTCCCCCCTTTTCATCCCGCCTGCCCCGGCGTGCCGTGGGAGCGAAGCCGAGGGACCTGCTGTGCGCCCTTCTCCCAAACAAAGGCCCCTGCACGTGAGCTCGCACATCTTGTCTGACGGCTTGATTGTTGGGACCTAGCCAATCTGTAGTAAGCCACTGCATGCTGAAATAACCAAAGTAGGGAATAAACAACCACAGGGCAAGAGCTGCGGGCTCACGTGCAGGGGCCTTTGTTTGGGAGAAAGGCGCACCGCAGGTCACGTTGGCGAACCTCATGCGGCTTTCCTTACTGAAAGCTGCACACGCAGTCATGGATGGAGCCACGTACAGGAAATCCGGGTCGGGATGACTAAGGGGGGGCGGTGACTTTTATTGGGAGCCGTTAGAGTGGTCGGGACTCGTACTTTGGAGATCTTCCCTGAACTTTTCCCACACCGCAGCGATGCAGGCTTGATCCGGGAATCCTTTGGACGCGGCGACGAGAGCTCAGCGAGCCGCACCGCTCTCCGGTATTCCAGTTACAAAAATTCACTTTCGCTTCATCGCCCAGCCGATGAATATTCCGGTGGCGACGCCTATCGCAATTCCTGTAGCGATGCCTATCGAAAATGTCGCTACCACAGTCTCGACAGGGTGCCTCTGCAGCCGCTTGATTGTTTCATCCATGAGCTCTTCGGCAGTGTCGCCGCCCTGTTTTGCGATGCGACGCGTCGCTCCTAAGCTCTCCTCAAGCGCATCTGCAAGGGCAGTTGCCGCCCGCGAGGCCTGCCGCGCTGCTTCGGCAATTTGGTCGCCCGTCCATTCAGCCACTGATTGCGCCATGATGTATTGATCCCCCTCGTCTCTCAGTTCGACCTCGCTTTTGCTCGGTCCCCACAGCCACTTTGCCTTCACCTGTCGCCCATTGCTGAAAGCCACAGTTTGTATGTTACGCCCCGCCATCGAACTATGGAAATGGTTGCGTAAACGTTCCGTCTGGTCACCATGCCTCGGAGCTGTTGTGCTGCCTCACCGTCCGTCTTTCATGGTTTTCCATTTACGATGGATGGGGAGACCGCGACAACCACTGCTCAACAGCTGCCAGGCAGCATTACGACCCTAATAGCGGGTGGCGGGAAAGACAATCATGATTCAGACCAGACGCGAGGCATTCGCCTCGCTAGGTATATTGGGGTTGTCGGCGGCCGTGCCGCAGATGATCAAGCGTGCCGGCGCATCGTCACTCGAAGATCCGATGGCAACACGTATTCGTGTTGCCGCTTTTGAACAGACATCAGCCGCACCCGGCATGAATTCCCATCGCATCGATTGGTGGCGTGCCGCCAAGTTGGGTATGTTTATTCACTGGGATCCCTCCAGCTTGGCCGGCACTGAAATCAGTTGGTCGCGCAAAGGATCGAAGCCTCTTGATGTCACCGGGGATCCGGCCGGTTATGTCGAAGATCCCGTCTACGACCATCTCTACCAGAAGTTCAATCCAGTCGATTTTGACGCGGATCAGTGGTTGCAGATCGCTCGCAACGGGGGAGCCAAATATATCGTGATTACGGCCAAGCATCACGATGGCTTCTGCATGTGGAATACGAAGTTCACGAACTATAACATTATGAACACGCCCTTCAAAAGGGATGTCATCAAGGAAATCTCCGAAGCGTGTCACCGCTCGGACATGCGCTTCGGAATCTATTATTCCCCAAGAGATTGGCATCACCCAGACTACGGCATAGGCGACAATAAGAAGTATGTCGCCTATATGAACGGAGAAATCCGGGAACTCCTTAGCAATTATGGGAAGGTCGACATTATTTGGTTTGACAGCTATGGCAAAGGGGATCTTCTGAACTTCTGGAACGTCCCAGCGACATTCTCTCTGATCAAATCGCTTCAACCTGATATTTTGATCAACAACCGGCTCACGGTGCTTGCAGAATACGGCAAGCAGCCCAAGCCTTATTTGGGAGATTTTGATACTCCTGAACAGCGCATCGGTGCATTCCAAAGGTCAAGGGCCTGGGAATCATGTATGTCGATCGTAAAGACAAAGGATGGAGGAGGGTGGTCGTATCGCCCGGACGGAGCGGTGCGCTCTTACCAAGAGTGTATGCGTGCGCTTCTAAGCTGTGTGGTCGGTGACGGAAACCTTCTGCTTGACGTAGGGCCCAATCCGTTGGGACAGATACCCGATGATCAGGCTCAACGTCTATCGCAAATGGGGAGTTGGCTCAAACAATACGGCGCGTCCATCTACAACACCCGCGGAGGCCCCCTTCTTCCCGGAACTTGGGGAGGCTCAACGTATCGTGCAAATACCGTATACCTTCACCTGTTTCCGGTTACAACGGGAACGCTCCATCTGCCTCCTCTCGAGAACAAGATCGTTCGATCCGAGGTGCTGACCCAAGGAAGTGCAACCGTCAGCCAGACCGATGCGGGCCTCGACGTCACAATGGATGACGTTACGATGAAAGCGCATGCTGAAAACGCACCGGAGATGATCATCGAACTAACTTTAGATCGGCCCGTTGCCGCAGAGCCACCAGGCTATTGAAGAGTTTCGTAGACAAAGAGTTCCGTGACATGAACTCGGAGACCTACTGGATCGCCCCTAAGCTGAGACACGATGCAGTTCGCATACATGGGCTCGCGAGCTGCACCCCTTCACTGAGCGGTGTAGCTCGCAACCCACGGGTTAACAAATCTACTGCTGTTTCAGGGTAAAAGACTGCGCTCCCGTTCCATTGCAAGTGTACTGTTGCAACTGGAGCAGAGCCGCTGAAGAAGCCCCGGGAACATCGAGGCACTTGCCGCTGCTTTTAACTACAAATTGGTAGGCTCCGTTTCCTACCGCCACCGGCATCCACTCTTCGTTTGTCTCAGACCCCGAGGTATACAGTTGGATAAGCGCTCGATCCGCCGTCTGCCACACCCCACCGGTTACATTCCACACCAGCTCATTGCTGGCGCTCGAGGCGCTGCGGTTCACCACCTGGTAGTAGCCGCTGTCGGCGGCCGGTTGGAACTGCCATTGCTGCGATTGCGATGTACCGCAAGTGTTTTGCTGCAGTGCCGCCCCAGCGGTCGTGCTTCCGGAAGCGGATCCCAGGCATAACGTGCTGTTGGTATTCACGATGGTGTACCACGCCGTAGTCGAGATACTGGAGCTCGATGTTGAACCTGATCCGGATCCACTCGAGCCGCTCGCACTGGAGCCGCTCGATGAAGCCTCAGGACCAACGACCATGTTATCCGAGCTCACTTTCGCTAGCCACGTCTGATACTCGGTACTCTCCATCGCCAGCGTAATTGGGTTGGTCGAGATGGACTGGTTAGTGCCGTAGTAACTCGGATTGATTGGAAACCACTCGTCGTTCCGGTATCCGTCCCAGGCGCAGCGTGCCGCCCAGCACATCCATCCCACCGTGTTGTTGTACATGTTGTTGTTGTACATCGAGCCGTTCGCGATGTTCCCATAAACGTCGAACAGCGAAAGCCCCACATTTTGCGAAGGAATCTTCGTGCCATTCGGCAGCAATCCCGCGGAGATTGCCCGATTGTTATAAGCCGCGTTGTCGTGGCCGGTTCCAATCTCGATCGCCATATTGACCGTGTCGACAAATTGGTTGTTGTAGATATTGTTGAACGAGGAAGCGGTCTGCACCGTGTCGCTCCCGGTGCCATCCGTGGTAAACCCGCCCCCGTTGTAGCTATCCACTGCCGGATTGTAGGCGTACGCTCCCTGCACGTAGTTGTCGTGAATCTGCGCCGGGCTGCTCGAGGTCCCCCCGGAGTCGAACATGTTGATGTTCTCATTCACCAGGCTTTGCGATGGATAGTTCACAATTTCGTTCCACGCAATCTGGATGCCGGGTACACCATACGCCTCGGAGAGTTGGATAGCATGGGCAAACTGCCAATTCGTCTCACCCGGCAGCGTGCCGTTGTTCCCATTGCTCTCAACCCCGAGAATGTTCCGCCCCCGATTATTCAGGATCGTGATCGTCTGTGTTCCATTGCGATTGCCGGTATAGCCGCGCAGATACACCCCGAACCGTACATTCTCGAAATAGCTGTTCTCCACGTCGAGCAGGACGGAATTCTGCGCGTCGACAAACACACCATACGCCTGGCCGCTCACATTCGGATTGACTCCAATGCCAATCACATTCTTCACCGTCAGGTTGTTGCCGTACACGGGATCGTCGATCAGATCTGCCGGCCCGGTAACATACGAATTCTGGATGATGACGGGGTCCGTGGTGGAAATAGTGACCGCCGCCGTATTTGGATTCGTGCTCTTCCAGTTTCCGGAGTAGGTGCCTCCCTGGGTGATGTTGATCGGACCGCTCCATTGAATGTTGCCGATCGAGCTCGCCACGGCCGCGGTTGCTGATTGTCCTTGATAGGTGGCCGTGACGGTAACGTCACCCGTAGCGAACCCTGAAGCCACTCCGCTCGTCGAGACGTTAACCATCCTGGGATCGGAGGAACTCCAGGTAACGCTGCCGCTTACATTTGTCGTGGAACCGTTGGAGTAGGTTGCCGTCGCCGTAAGCTGTGTCGTACCGCCGATCGCCACCGTGGGCTGACTGGGCGAAATCGAAATTGAGCTCAATGTCTGGCCATAGCCCGGTGCTGCCACCAATAAAGTGAGCAGCGCAGGAACTGACAAGCGTAGTAAGCATGCGAAGGCTCCGCCGCCGGCAACACGGCAAAGGCGCGATACAGAGGATGGAAAAACTCCGCTGTTGCGGGAAAGACGTTTCATAGTAATTGACCTCATCTAAAAATTCAAATCGTAGACACACTGCTCCTGTAGTGGCGAATCCAGGCCGCAAACGTACCTGGAAGAGCGCCCTATGGGGAAGACAGCCGGACTGTTGAGAGGCAGGTAAGGAAAACTCGGTCCTGAGAACGGACGAGGCGCAAAAGTGCGCTGCTAAACGCTCCATCGTCGGCAACGGATTCGCATGGACTCTGGCCTATATATTGCCGGGTTCATGTGGGTCGATGCGGAGGAAGAATGATTTCGTGTCTTCGAGGACTATAGCGAGGGCGCTCGTACAGCGCAACCCAAAACGATCGCAACTTTGGTTCCTTTGACCAATTAAATCGTCCTGAGAACCACAAGCTTGACCAGTGGAGCAAAAAAGAGCCACTCCCCTTCACGGAAGATGCAAAAACGACACAGTCATCGTTATGCTACGGTTGTTTTACAAAATCGGCGTCTCGCGCCATACGCCGGCGTTGTAGACTGTTCCATGAACGAGCATCAACAATGCAGGACAGCTGTTTAGGGGACGGAACGCCGTGATGTTGTAACTGAGACAAGCACAAGTGGCTTCCATGGAAACTTTCCATCTCCCACGGCATCGAAATTGCAAAAGCCCACAACGCCTTGATCCAGGCGCGCGGGAACTCTGCAATCTGAGATCGTTGCTTGTAGACTTTCGTGGGACCCTTTTCAGTATCTCAGATTTGCGATCCACTCCCATCGAGGGGGTGAGCGGGCAGTCTGTGTAGGAGTGGGGGCACTCGTTGGTTGACTTTATCCATCCACCTCCACCACTGCTAAGGTGAGCCACGATCCTCCCCTTTTGTCATCCCGACCGGAGCGGAGGGATCTGCAGTTTGCGTTGATGGTGAGACGGAATCGGGAGGCGATTTGCCCAGAGCACTTTCGCTGTGCCCGAAAGTGAAACTGCAGATCCCTCCGCTCCGGTCGGGATGACAAAGTCGAGGATCGTGGTCCACCTTGGCAGTGGTGGAGGTGGATGGACAGACCCAGCACGACAACAACCAACCCGGTTTCCCTGGCCGGCGTTCTCGTCAACGCATTCAGCAAGTTGCGCCGTTCCAGAAGGCCATTCCTCCGCTAATTTGGACAGCTCTGGTCCACTCCAGTCCCTCCCCCAATCACGCGCGCGATGCTGTCACTGCATTACCCCCCCACGCATCTAAACCGTATGGACGCGCAATACAAGCGAGCTGGCGGCCAGCAAGAGCCACACCGTGGGGAACGCCAGGTGCTGGTACCAGCGGACGCGCAAAGTGAAAGCACAGGCGCCGACGAAGAACAGGACCAGGCCGCTCGCCGCGGCAATCCCGACCCAGGGCGCAGCGAGACCCGCCAGAAGCCCCACGCCGCCCAGGACCTTCAGGATGCCGAGTGCGGGCAACCAGGAACGCGGCACTCTCAGCCGGTCGAGATTCGCCGTGATCCATTCCAGCCTGCGAAAGTCGTTCGTGGCCGCCCAGATGTTGGCGCACGCAGCCAGCACCGTCACCGCAATATACGCTGTAAACATAATCCACCTCAAAATGAGACTCGTGTTTTTCCTTGAGCCGGCATCGTTTCACTCTCGAGGCCTGCAGAGAGAGCGAGCAGGAGCTTCGAAATCCTCACCTCGCCGTCACTTCGATCCCGTTCTGTTCGTCATAACGATGACGAACAGAACCAGGGAAAGGTGACCATGCCCGGGAGCGACTGGTTGACCAAAGAATTCGAAGGGAACCGCGGTCATCTTCGAGGAGTGGCCTATCGCATGCTCGGTTCCCTCAGCGAAGCAGACGACGCGGTGCAGGAGGCATGGATCCGCCTCCATGGTTCCGATGTCAGCGAAGTGCAGAATCTACGCGCATGGCTCACCACCGTGACGGCCAGAGTGTGCCTCGACATGCTGCGCGCGCGCAAAGCTCGGCGAGAGGAGGAACTTGTCCCCGAACTATCGAAGCTGAGGGCCAATCCATCGCGCTGGGCTGATCCGGAAGAGGAAATCGTTATGGCCGACTCGATCGGTCTCGCCCTCCTCGTCATCCTCGACACTCTGGCTCCCGCCGAGCGGCTGGCTTTCGTTCTTCACGACATGTTCGGTCTACCGTTCGATGAGATCGCGCAAATCGTGGATCGCTCACCGGTGGCAGCGAAAAAGATGGCAAGCAGAGCTCGCCGGCGCATTCGTGGCCGGGTTGCCGATCCAGCAGAGAGCCTGATTCGGAATCGGACGATCGTCGAAGCCTATCTGACCGCCGCGCGCACCGGGGATATGAACGCGCTCCTTGCTGTGCTCGATCCGGATGTGGTGCGTCGGGTCGACCGCGGAACGCTGCCCAAAGTTGCGCAAGTCGTGGTCCGCGGCGCCACCACGGTTGCCAAAGAAACGCTAACCAACTCCGGGCTCGCCCGGCTGGCGCGAATCGCCGTAATCAACGGAGCGCCGGGGCTTATCGTAGCGGTGCGCCGCCGTCTCGTGGTCGCGCTCGAGTTCAGTATTGTGAACGAGCGTATCGCCGAAATCGAGGTCGTTTCCGATCCCGCTCGTCTCCGCCGCATGGAACTGTCTCCCGGCGGCTCGTAGCATAAGACCAAGGAACACATGGGCGGCTTTTGGATAATCGACCCAGCTAACATGGATGAGGCCGTGGCGTGAGGAAGCAAAGCCGTCGTCGCCTGCCGCGCATCGGTCGAGGTGCGCGAGAACACGGAGACTCAAATGAGAAAGCTCAAAATCATCGAACACATCTCGCTGGACGGAGTGATCCAGGTCTCCGGCGAAAACGGCGATTTCCCCTACGGCGACTGGACCGCACCCTATCGCACCCCTGCCGGCCGGGATGCAATCGTCGCCGAGCATGGCGGGAGCTTCGATCTGCTGCTTGGCCGTCGCACCTACGATAGCTGGTCGGGCTTCTGGCCAAAAGCGCCGAGCAGTCCCCTGGCGGACGGCCTCAATGCGGCAACAAAATATGTCGCTACCCACCGTCCGGAAAGTCTTGCATGGGGCCCCTTCGAGGGCCTTGGACCCGACATCGTCGAGGGCACTCGCCGCATCAAGTCGCAGGACGGCCCGAACCTTATCCTCTGGGGTAGCTCCACGCTGACATCGACGCTGCTCGAACGCGGGCTTGCGGATGAAGTCCTGCTGCTCGTCTATCCGGTCCTTTTGGGCACGGGGAGGCGCTTCTTTGCGCAGGGAACCCCGCCACGCTCATTTGAGCTCGTCAGCACGAAAGCAATGCCGTCCGGCATCATCGTCAGTTTTTACAAGGTCGCCGGGCCTTTGAAGACCGGATAATTTTCAGACATTCATAGAAAGAGAAACAGGGTTAGGAAAAGCGCGGACCCTAAGGTCCGCGCTTTTCCTGGTTGAGGGCATGTTGCGTTTAGAAGTCGATGCGGGCCGCGACCTGGCCGCTGCGGGCGCCTCCGCATGCCGACCCGATTGTCGGCGGGTTGGAGCCGCACTGTATAGTGCTGGTGATCTGGCCGAAGGCCGGAGAGCTAATGTCCATGTTCGGATCGCCCAGATTGCTGTGGTTCAGCACGTCGTTGAAAGTGGCCTCCAGGCGCACGTGCACACGCTCGGTGACCGGAAAGATCTTGCTCAGCCCGGTGGAGAGATTGACGAAGCCGGGGCCGACGATCGATCCCACACGCGCGTCGCCGAAGCGGCCAATGGGGTTGGGATAGGGGCCGGTGCCGCTGCCGGTGGTGCATGGCGTGCCCGGCGTCCATCCCGGATAGCCGGGGCAGGTCAACGCGCCCGGGTTGAGGTAGGTCAACCGTGTGCGTCCCGTGGGCTTGATGCTTGCTCCCGGAACGGTGTCAGGATACTGACTGCGATGGCCCGGGTCGAAGCCGGTGTTGGTGCTGTTCAGCCCCGAACCCGTTCCCGAAGGATCGCCCTGGCCGGAATCGAAGTAAGGCGACTCGAATGGACCGGACTGCCACACGAAGATGTTGGACAGCCGCCAGCCGCCCACCGCCAGATCCGCGATGCGAGGCATGGACCCGGCAAACTTCTTACCGCGCCCGATGGGCAGGTCGTAGACCATGGTCGAGTTCCACTGATTGCGGCGAGTGCCGTAGACGTTGCCAAAGTCCGCGTTACGGTCCAGGATCGACGTGGCCCGCGAACCGCCCGTATCTCCCGCAAAGCCCACATTTGCCGGTCCCTGGTTGTCGGCCAGCGCCTTGGCGAAGGTGTAGGTGGAGTTGATCTGCATTCCTTGCTGGAAGCGGTGGTTTAACTCGACCTGCGCCGAGTGGTAGCTCTCATTGGCGCCGGTGGCGCGCGTGTTGATGCGCCCCCAATTGGGAAACAGGCGCGCGCTCAATGGCTGGTTCGCCGCCGAGACGGTGTTGGAGAAGGGCAGCGTGTTTTCGTCAGGCGCCCACACCAGCTGGTGCATCTCCGCACCGACGTACGACGCGCGGAGGGTGTATCCCGCGGCGAGTTCGTGGTCGATGCTCAGCGACCACTGCTCGGTGTAGGGGTCTTTCCAGTTCGTGCTGTTCGCGGTGCCGAAATAGTCCTGCCCGTAGTTCGTCGTTCCGCCGCCATTCCCGACGCCCCCGTAGATCTGCGGCCACTGGTAGGCGGGAACGCCGTTCGTCAGGCTGTTGAAGTACTGGGTCGTCGCCGCCTGCAGTGTGCCGGTGAGCGAGTAGAAAGCGTTGCCCAGCATGTTGATGTTGTAGAGCGCAAAGCCGCCGCGGACCGCCGTCTTGTCGTTGTTGAACGGCTTGTAGGCGAAGCCGAAGCGGGGCATGAACCTTTTCTTGGGATAGTGCTTGAGGCCGTTGGGGTAGCCGGACTGGCTGTTGGAGAGCACCGGCATGCAGGGTGCGCCGTTGATCACCGCGCCCCCGCTTCTGGTGCCGTAAGGCACACAGGCGTTCGCGCTCGCCAGGAAGTCGGTCGCCAGCAGGTTAGCGAATCCGGTGGGGTAGATGGAGGCTCCCGAGAGCGGATAGCTGGGGTCGAAGTTCCCAGTGTCGCCGTGCACGTCGTAGTACCCGGGATGAAGTTCGTAGCGCAGCCCGTAAGTCAGGCTGAGCCTGTCGCTCACCTGCCATTGGTCCTGGCCGTAGAAGTCGTAGTGGGCCGACTTGCCGTCGTTGTCCTGGCTCACTACGTCGTAGAAGGTATTGTAGGGCAGCCCGGAGAGGAAGTCGGCGAAGTCCACCCCAGTGAAAAGCCCAGAGCTGCCCGTGGTGTTGTACTGGAAGGTGCCGTAGTTGTTGGCGCCGACGAAGCCCAGCGGCGTGACTGCCTGCAGGGTCTCGATCTCGGTGCCGAACTTCATCTGATGGTGGCCCTTCGACCAGCTCAGAGAGTCCGCGTAGACGTAAGTATTCGCCTTACTCAGCGAACTGAGGCGGTCAGCGTTCAGGCTGCTGATGTGGAAGAAATCCAGCTCCGGGATGCCGTTGAAGTAAAGGTTTTGCAGCCCCTGCAAGCCGAGGCTCTGGGTGAAGGCCAATCCGTTGAAGCTGCTCGACTGGCCGGTGGTGTTTTGCACGTAGCCGAAGCTGAACTCGTTGATGATCCGCGGCGAGAACGTGTAGTTTGCGCTGATTTTCAGCACCCGGTTCTGGTTGGTGTTCTGCGTGGAGGGCACCGCCAGCGGCTCGGGCTGGTTAATCGGGTAGTTCTTCCAGGTGAATCGGCCCCACAGCAGGAACTTCTGGTTGGAGCCGAAGTACTGGTCGCCCCGGATATCGAACTGATTCGAGGTCCCGCTCGAATCCTTGTTGACCTGGTAATTGGCCACTCCGTTGTCGGTATAGGTTGTGGGGTCGCCGATGTTGGGGTCGGGATAAAAAGTCAATAGCTTCTGCGCCGCGCCGTTGACCGCCGGCAGCTGCGTGCCGTAGCTGCCCCCGGTGAAGGGGTCCGTCAGCCCGCTGATCGGGCCATACTGCCCGCTGACCGGATTCAACACGTTGTACTTGGCGAAATTCCCCTGCTTCATCAGCGTGCTGGGAACGATGTATTGATAGGTGGTGGAAGCCGGATGCCGCCATCCCTCGTACGCGCCGAAGATGAAGGTCCTGTTGTGGCCGTCGTAAAAATGCGGTATGACCACTGGGCCGCCGAAGCTGCCGCCGAAAGTATTCGCGACCAGCTTCGGCTTCGACGTGGTGGCTGGGTAGGTGTAAGGGATGGCGTCGAAACCGGCCGTCTGGTAGTACCAGAAGGCCGAGCCGTGGATGGTGTTGGTGCCCGCCTTGGTGGTCACCGTGACTTCGCCCGGCTGGCTGAACTCAGCGGCGTTCATCGCGCCGTCGGTGCGAACCTCAGAGATCGACTCGGAGGAGGGGAAGGCGTCGGCGATCGGGTTATTGCCGGCCGCACTCTGCACGGTGATGCCATCGACGGTCACTTCGGTCTGGAAGGGCAGCGCACCCTGAAGCGAAAAATTGCCATGGTCCTCCTGCACCCCCGGCAAGGTGCCGATGATGTTCAGCGGGCTGGTGCCGCTGGCGCTCGCGCGGGTGTTCACTGGAAGGTTCTGCACCTCGGTCGAGGAGTACGTGCTGCTGATGGAAGCCGTCTCGGTATTGATGGTGCTGATGGTGTCGGCCGAGACCACGACCTGCTGCTGCACATCGCCCACCGCCACCACAGCGTCCACGCGCAGCTGTTGGCGGGCCACCAGGACAAGCCCGGAGGTCGACCAGCGCTCAAAGCCTGCCGCGGAAATGGCAACAGAATAGCGCCCAGCCGGGGTGTCGAGGAACTGGTAGTCTCCCGTCCCGTTGGTCACGGTCTGGCGGACGGTGCCGTCGTCAAGGTTCTGGAGGGTCACTGCCGCGCCGGGAACGACCGCGCCGGACTTGTCTTTCACGGCGCCGAGAATGCTGCCCTGGATGGACTGCGCTGCGGCGCCGACCGCAAATCCTGCCAGGATAACTGCAACTGCTATTGCTGCAAACTGCGCATACGAGATCTTGGCTAAATATTTTAGAGTGTGTTGTATCACTATGCCTCCGAACAAATAATGAAGATGACGCTGCCGATACCGCAAAACGCGGACTTCCCAACGATTGCGGGAAGGGCCGCTCCTATGCGGGGACATTTCCCAGTGATGCTTAAATATAATCGCGGAGGGAGAATACAGGAAGATGAAAATAAGGGTGGCGCTGGTGTACTGCGTCACTGTAGACGCAAGGATTGCTCGCCCAGCCATACAGGATCAGGTGCCCCTCCGCCTGGTTTGTTCGCAGGTGTTGGATTCCTTAGTATCAGTGACGCAGCACAACAGCTCCTGCGAGCTTCGTTTTGCAGCATTGCGGGCCCTCGCTGCCAAGTCTCCGCTCGACCAAAAGTAACCCCGGAACCGGCGACTCAAGAAAATAGTCGCGGTGGCCAAATCCGAACGAAACCTCGTTCTGAGCCAGTAAGGAGAGTTCAGTGTTCACCGTCGACGGCATTCGCAAATTCCATGGCTGGACACACGCCAGCCTCGACCTGGTTCTGCATCACCTGTCCACAATTCCCGCAAACGATTATGTGAGGGAAGTATCCGGCTTCGGCTTCCGCACGCTGCGTGCGCAAACGATCCATGTTTTCAACTGCGAAGGCTTTTGGGTTCACACCCTCAAGGGCTTACGGTACGCCGACCGGACCCTTGAGGACTGCCCGCTCCTCGCCGATGTACGGCTCCTGCAGAAGGAGGTCAGCCAGTTCACCCATGCTTATTTGTCGACCCTGACCAATGAACAACTCAATGCCGATGCGGAGCTTCGTTTCTCCGATGGGGGCATCTCCCTCCGCGCTCCGGCGTTTGTGCTTCATCATGTCCTGACGCATGCCTTTCATCACAAAGGTCAGATCGTTGCCATGTGCCGTGCGTTGGGTCACCCCGCTCCCGACACCGATCTGAACCAGGTTGATGAACAATAGCGGAAGCCCGGAAAAACCGGTGGACAAACGAAAGCTACCCGGGCTAATAATCACGCTGCACATCTTGCTCATCGTGTGGAGATTGTGCCGGAAACAAAGGGAGGGCTCCGCAATAACGGGGAGTTTCGTGGCCCAGTCTTAGATGATCCCTTGATCCAAGAAAAGCTGAATATTCCTAATCGTGTTCGGTTTAAACGCCACCAGGCACATCAACCAGATGTTTTCAGGTGAAACTCCTTACAGCCCTGCCTGATCCAGCGCTCTTTGGCCTCATCGCTACACTCGCACTCCTGTTCTGGTCCGTAGCCACAGCCACCGTCAACCTGTGAGCAGCGCCAGACGGCTGGACTCGGCTTGAAAAGACCTATAAGGAATTTAAAGATGTAAATCGTGGCTGCTATGCCGACAAGTGCATCGACCATGGATCACCTCCGTAGCACCGGAACTTGCGCCAAAAAAGCTTCCTGCCAACGGCTCCGCTCAGCTTCGCGTATTGATCCGGCGTCACCTTCAAGTGCATTCCAACTCTGCCGATGCGCTAGATTCATCATCGGCATGCTGGCTTACCGCAAACTTCAGCAACAGCGCTGCCGCCATGGCGAGGAACCCTAAAAGGATCAACGGTAGCTCTACGAATAATGCGGCTGCGAGGCCGCCCACCAGGCCCGACAGAGCTTCCGCCCCCACTTGCAGCGCTTGATTGTTTCCCATGACGCGTCCCTGTTCCGCCTCACTCGTCGCCTTGGAAAGCAAAGTCGCGCATGCCGGCAAACAAATGGCCAGTGCTGCGGATGTCAGAAACAGGGTCGCCCAGAGCGATTCCCGTGTACGGATTGCGACCACGACGATCATGAAGGCGCCGGTGAGAAATGCCGACCACACAGTCAGGGTTCTGGTGCTGAAGCGCGCAGCGAGAAAACCGGTTAGCCACGCGTTGGCGATCACGATGGGAATGCCCACCCATGCCACAAATTCCGAAACCTGCGATACGCCGAGATGGAAGCGGTCCACCAGATACATGGGATAGCAGCGGAAAAATCCAAAGATCGCAAGATAGAAAGCGAAGTTGAGCCAATAGAGCCGCCGCAGACGGCGATTGGAAATGACACCTCGAAGATTGGTGAAGGCCTGCGAAAAGCTGACTGCATGGCGATGCGCGGGCGGGTTTGTTTCGCGAAAGAAGAACGCCGTAGCCGCCGTTGTGATCGCGAGCACGATCATCGCTGCCCAAAACGGGGTTGCATCGCTGAACCACGAAACCAGATCAGGATCTGCTAGCTTTCCCCCCACCAGCGGACCCACAATATACGCCGAGCTGGCGCTTAGGTAAATGTAGCCGAAGAATCGGTTGCGCTCTTCCGGGGTAATTACATCAGCGATGGCGCTCTGCGCTGCCACCACGTTGGCTTCCCCCAAGCCGGCCAGCAGCGAAGCCAAAGCTAACAGACCGAAGCTCCTCAGATAGAGTGCGATGCCGATGAGAGCATAGCAAACGGTCGTGAAACAAAGCGAGATCATCAAAACCGGCTTGCGCCCAAAGCGATCGGAGAGCGCGCCGAGCACTGGCGAACCGGCAAATTGACCCAGCGGATAAAGGCAGAGCAGGATTCCCAGCAGGATCACGCGCCTGCTCATCGGCTCATCTGCCCGAAGCAGCAAATCGTGATTGCTCATGACCATCGGCGTGAAGACCGTGATCATCAGGCTATAACCCACGAAGCCGGCAAAGACCACCGCATACAACGGAATCAACCGCTTCAGGCTTGCAGGACCTGCCGTCCGGTCTGCCGGCGGCATAGCCATCTCAGCCCGGCCGCCCGGGCTTTTCCCTTCGTTCCCGTTCTTCGCTATTGCCACGAAAATCCCTCTTCGCATGTCCCTGGCCGGCAATCCAACATTTGTAGCAGATCAGGGATTGCAAATGGCGTCTAACCGGATACCTGACACGGTAACTCGGCGCAACGATGGACCGAAACCTCGTGAATCAGCCTCGTCCGCCACCGCATTCGTCAGTCGCCTGGGAACTGTCGTAACCTTGTTGCAGAGCTAATTTAGGAGAAACACCGTATGCCGATGTCCCGACGTTCTTTCCTGCAGCAGGGGGCGGCCGCTGCTGTCGCTCTGACCACAGCCCCATCCCTGTTCGCCGATCCGCTGGGACTGCCCATCGGCTGCCAGACCTATCCTGTCCGCGCCTCCATCAATCCGGATTTTGCCGGGACGATGAAGGGCCTTTCCGCAGCGGGCTTTCAGACCATTGAGCTTTGTTCCCCGTTCGGCTATCCGGACTTCTCCAGCCTGGCGCAGTACAAACCGCAGCAGCTGCGCCGGATGCTGCACGATTACGGCCTTACCTGTATTAGCTCGCACTTTGACACGGGGGAATTGTTCAACCATGCAGAGGAGCGGATCGCATGGGCCAAGGAGCTTGGCCTGACCCAGATGGCCACGGCCAGCCTCGGCTTCGGCACGCTACGTAAGGGCGTTCCACCAACCGTCGATGACGTGAACCGCGTCACCGATCTCTTCAACACCTTTGCCACCAAGGCACATGATGCCGGCATAGTTGCCGTGCTGCACAACGAAGGCTTTGAGGTAACCAGCATCGACGGCAAGCGGGTCTACGACATGGAGATCGCGCGGCTCAATCCGAAGACGGTGAAACTGCAGTTTCAGGTCTCCACCATGATCGACGGGTTCGATCCCGTGGATTACTTCACCCGCTATCCGACCCGCTATATTTCCATGCACTGCCAGGACTGGGTGATGACCCCCGACGGCAAAGCCAAACAGGTGCCCCTGGGTAAGGGCGTCGTGGACTGGAAGAAAGTTTTCACCGCGGCCGGCAAGGCTCACATCAAAAACTACTTTGTCGAACTGGAGCAGGATCCTGCACTGATGGCGCAAAGCGTTCCTTACCTGAAGAGCCTGCAGGTTTAAGGAACTGGAGAATCCGCCCTGGGGCCCGGCGGGCAATCGGTCTGCCACGCCGGGCCTTCCCGTGCGCTTTCACCACGGCTAAGACGGCGGTGAAACGTACATGATCCATTCCGAGAACGCAACTCCACTGGGTGTGACATAGTGGATGATTGCCGTGCCCGGGGAAAGTGCCCACGTCTCTCCCGTTTGGCTAACGTACATCACCTGCGGGTTGCTCGAGGTCCAGGTGCCGCTTGAGCCTTGAAAATTGCTATTGAGGAAGTGCTGCCGACTGTCGTTGCTATACAGCCCAACCGGTGTGAACTGAAGCACAGCACCAGGGTATACCGTATTCACATTGGAGGTCGGAGCTGTACCGGTCGCTAGTGGACGCTAGGCACGCTCACATCACTTCCCTGGGGCCCTGTGGTCGACTCGGTGGGGAGGGACGCCGAGACACGGCAACAGTTGTAGCACACGCGCCGATGAGATGGCAATTTCTGGTCACGCTTTTAAGAGAGAAATTACACCGCCAACAAAAGCTTTGGGTTCCTCCATTCAAGCCGTACTTGGGCTTGAGTGGGCTACGATGCCCCCCAACACTTTTGTCATGATGTAACTCTGAAGGTTGCGAATCGGAGCAACCCCAAGCATAAAATAGCATGATGAATAAAATTCTCCTTGCTGACAACCAGGAACTCTCTCTCATTGGCATGGCCAGGATCCTGGCGAGCGAAAAGGATTTTCAATTGGTGGCACAGTGTGCGGACCTGGAACGACTACTGCCCTCCGTTGATGCGTATCGCTCTTCGACGGTTCTGTTTGCTTCAGCGCTAAGGCCCGAGTATCAGGATCTGATGGCCCACATCAAGGCCGCGGGAAGCCGCGCGGTGGTCATCGCCGAGAACGGCGAGCCGGCCCATAGCTTCATCGCTCACGATATTCGCGGAGTGGTCTATCGCAACACTGCCGGCCCGGAACTGGTGAGGTGCGTGCAAAGGGTGATCAAGGGCCACTGGTCGATTCAGCGGCCAGGCGAAGCTACCCCGTCGGACGAAGATGATCCCGATTCCATAGGGGTGCGTGTTCGCGATCGACTGACCCCAAAAGAGATGCAGGTCGTTGCCGTGCTCATGCAAGGTTGCAAGAACAAAGAGATTGCGCTTCGCCTGGGCACCACCGAACAGGTGATCAAGAATTATCTGCGTAGTATTTATGAAAAGACGGGGGTATCCGATCGCCTCGCACTTGCACTCTTTACCACGAACAATCGCATACTGGCCGCCGCTGCGGCCGAGGCGGCCGCCGTAGTCTGGGAACGGGATTGAGGAGAAAGTAAAGATGAAACGCAGGGATTTTGGAAAAGCACTTGCCGGCGGTGCCGTAGGCGTGGGTCTGAGCACTCTCATTCCAGCGACTCCTTTGGCGTTTGGGCAGCATATACCCGATTACGGCCCGCTCAAGCCGGTAACTCCGAAGAGAAACCTCAAAATGCACGTGGGCTCTGACTACCACGTCATCGAAGGCGCCTCGATCTTCGGCAAGGAAAACCTCGAATACAACCTGCGTTTCGGCGTGAAATCAATCAGCCCCGATCCCGACACGGAAGCACATCGCGGAAAGCCCCGCACCCAGGCCAGTCGTGGCGGCGATTTCATCCCAATGGAGGGCCCGGTGGAAGGCGGCGCTTTCGATCTCGACCTGCTCAAGAGAATGAAAGATAGCTGTGACCAGGCTGGCATCTGGCTGGAGGGCCTGCGCATGGACTCCGGCTACATCGTCCTCAAACAGAAATCGGATCAGGACAAAAAGATCGACCAGATCTCCGAGAACATCCGCAAGGCGGCGCAGGTCAATGTCCATCTGATCAGCCAACACTGGACGATGATTCCCATCCGCCGTAACGGAACGGCCCCCGGCCGCGGGGGAGCTGTCTATACGACCTTCAAGCTTGAAAACGATTGGAAGAGCCTCCCGGAGGGAATTGCGGGTCATGTCAGCTACAACGAATACTGGGAACGCATCGAGTACTTCTTAAAGAAGATCATCCCCGTCTGCGCGGAGTACAAGGTCGCGATGGCCAACCATCCCTACGATCCTCCGGGCCTTCCCTACGGCTATGAGGGAGTAGAAAACTTCGACGCGCCCTCGATCTATGACGCGTACAAGAGGTATGCCGGCATCGTAGACAGCCCGTGGAACGGTTTCCAATTGGATCTGGGTGTGATAGCCGAAGGTTCGACCAACGTCAACAAGACTGAGCCTGACCTCGTGCGTTACCTGCTGCAGCGGGGCAAGGTGAAGCAGGTCCACATGCGCAACATCAAGGGCGGACTGAACAATTTCCAGGAAGTTTATCCAGATGAAGGCGTCATCGACTTTTTCAAACTCATGCGCATATTCCGGGATGAAGGGTATGAAGGAGCGTTCTTGCCCGATCACATGCCGCAGCACGCCGGCGATCCCGGCAAACTGCAGGCGTATGCCTTTGGTTATGGATACATCAACGCGTTGATCAACGGGGTGAACTCCGAGGTCTCGTAGCGGCGATGATGACTGAAACGCCGTCTCTACTCATGGGCTGTGTTGCGGACAGAGCCTACATATAGATTCGACCTATCAGTTGCAGAATCAACTGGCCTCGATGTTAGTAAGGCATTGCTGCCGGTATAGGTACAGGTAAAGGCTGCCGGCAGAGTGCGTAGCTTGTAATCCTCTGGCAAAGCCCCAACCGTCTCCGTGCGCTCAACGGCCCGCACGCATGCGTAGTCTAAGGAATCCCAGCCGCTGGGCTTACCCACTCTCACATTGCTAACAGAACCATCGCGGTTCACATCGAACCACATCTCCGCCGAATTCCCTGCAGGAACGTTCGCATCCACACGCTCATAATTACTAAAACTCTGGTAGAGCCTCTCATGCATTTGCTCCATGTACAGACGAGAGGGTTCGACTGAGCTCGCTAGGGGCGGCCCTGTCTTTAGCTGACGATCTTGCAATTCATAGGAGCAATCGTAGGCAGCGTTCAGACTGTCTTTACTTCCTCCATCGGACGGTCCAAATGTCCCGGCTTCCCGCGCTGAGTTCAGACATGAGGGGTCCAACGAGGGATGCCCGCTCGTCGTAGACAGGGAGACTCTTGTAGCAGAGCCCTCGCGTGAGGCTCCTACAGTTGTGTCGACTGCATCCGTCACCTTCACCTGGGCCTGTACGGGAGCCTTTACGTTATCGACCTGTGCTGGAGTCACCGCGTGCCGGGTTGGTCTTACCGAATAAACGGAGAAGCCTATCCAAATGAGAATCACGCCTGCGAACGCGGTCCCGGGAGAGAACTTCGATAACCAGAACCACGATTTAAAGGAGCGTTTTGCAGTAATGTCCGGTTCTGGTGAACTTTGCCGCACCCGGGGTTTTGCTACAGGAGGGGGAGTAGCCTGTTGCCGCTGCCCGGATGCTGTATAGATTCGTAGTGCTTCAGCAATTGATACCTGGGAGGGCCTGAGAACTGCCTTCAAGGCCTCTATGTTGCCGGCCTGATATGCCGCATTCGCCAATTTTGTGAGTCGTTCGCAACGTATTCGGTCCTGCTCGTCAATTGCCAGATCTGGATGAACGCGCTTGAGAACTCGGATCCATAGCTGCTTCAATTCTGGCGACGGCGTGCCCATGATGTCCTCTCGGTCCATTAGCAGCTTCTCTAGAAGATGGGCTGAGTTACAGCCTAAAGAACGGATCCATACAGGCAATCACCAAACACAACACTGTGGAGGCATCCTTGTTGCCCTGCTTCGGCTGTCAAACCTTAGAGCGCTACTGTCATCTTGCTTCGTGCCGCTGCCGCAGCGCCCTCGGCCTGGGCTCGGCTGCGTGGGTCTTCAACTCATCTCCGCCGTGTAAATTGTCCACATAGTACGGCCAACCGCGTACACGTACAACAACGTTCGCAGGCACCTTGGTTACCTTTGCGTTAGGTGGGGTGGTGGGCACCCTTCCAGCGGCGGGAGCCTCGAAGGCGACATCTTGAAAGCGATTCCGGGAACCGGGACGCACGGCTACCTGCTGGGAGTAACGTGTATACAACCTGCTAGCCTGCTGGGAAAAGGAAAATCAAGGCCGGCCGCGGCATGCTCATCGGTATAAGGAGTAGTGCTACCCATGACCGTATTGTACCGCCCTCCCAGAGCAGTTTGCTGGAGGCATCGTTATTGCAACTGTTTCTGAGGCGACTTAAAGAAAACTAGCTTGATAAGCCCGGGGTCTTCTACGGCGGGGTATTCGATAAAGAGTTTACGCTTACGGTGCACTCCTGACAGTAAACTCCGGCTTGGCGGCTTATCCTTGTCATTTCTTCGTGAATCTCCTGTGCCTCCGCCGGCCGGTGTGCCTCAATCAAGTAGGACCGGTATTGCGACATGGCTCCGGCCAGGCGAGGATCGTTAGCGGCCAACCTTGCGCGTAGCATCTGGAGAGCTTGCAGCATGGTTCTCTCCCCTTCTTGTGACGCCCCGCTCTTCCACTCGGCAAACCCGAGCGCCTGCAGCGCGAACCCGTTGGCGACCGATTCCAATGGGAAGTGGTTGTTTGCGAACGCAACCGCCTGCCTTGCGTTCATCAGTCCTTCCTCGCAGTTCCCCCGTGAGCACCTTGCATATGTGAGAGTGATGAATGCGGAGACCATCCCCGTCCTGGATGGGTTTGACGAAGATTCCATCATTTGAAGTCCGTGTAGAGCAATTCGCTCTGCCTTCTTGTAGTCGCGCCGCACGAGGGCTATGCCTGCCAGGTGTACTTCACTATCTCCGGTCTCGGCCGGGGCGCCCAACTTCTGGCGCAACTTGATTGCTTGCTTCCGGGTGCTCTCGGCATCGTCCAGACGGCCATAGATCAGGTAGAGCGAGGAGAGGTTATCGAGTGTGGAGGCGTACTGTGCCTTGGCTGATGGTGCAGTCTTCAGCAGATGCAGCGCCCTCAGGTAGGCATCTTCCGCTTTCAGAAATTCTGATCCTAGGTGGTATTCCAATGCGAGTTGCTCCCACAAAGCGGCTTGCTGTGCAGGCGGAAGATGCTGCTGTTCACCAGTACGAATCGCCTCTAGATCCCGAGCGATCCGCGGCTGCGACGACGGGGGTTGGGCGTCCGGAGTCTGAGCCGGGACGACGCCAACGTGCAAGCCGAGAGCGATCAGAAGAAGAAGGCACAGTTTCGAGCGAAGAGAAGAAAACACGGCGTTCATGCGTGACCCCGCAATAGGAATTTTGGAAAGGCCGGCACGACGACTACTTGCATTGCGATTACGCATTTGCTTCGCGATAGGTTCCCGCACTTACATCGCTGCGCAAACATTTATTCCGTAGCATGCTAAATGCCACTTATCGAGACACAGCAAACACCTGAAACTGAGAGATGAAGTGTGCGGTCACAACGGAAGGATCGGTCACAATCGAAAATGTGTGTTCACTCCCGAACATCTCGCGAGTTGTCGTGAGTGTTCGTTTCCGAACACGTCCAGATTCGGACACCTGGTTTTAAGTAACGGACACAGTTGTAAATCCGCGGGCGTGTAAGTAGTGCTGTCTCTGCCGCTCGATATCGACCAAATATGGACACCCGCTTGCATCAGCTTTTGTTCACCAAAGGAGTCAACATGCGTGTGGGCCATGTACTTTATGGCGCGCAGTCGAAGAACCCCGACGATGCTTGTTGGCCGATGCTCTTCATAGCTTCCCAGCGATCAAAATTATGAAAGAAATCAAAAAGGTCACAGCCTCCGACCGGAACCGAGGGCCCTGCAGGTGCTCGCACATCTTGCCCGGGATTGTTTCTCTCGTACTTGGGTTATTAGGTCCCAACAATCAAGCTGTCAGACAAGATGTGCGGGCACACCTGCGGGCCTTTGTGTGGGAGAAAGATGCGCCGCAGGTCCCTCGGCCTCGCTCCTAATGAACAAGCTGCTTGGCGACCCAAGCGAAGGTAAGCCTTATGCGTTGGTTGTGCGACAAATCTCTCGCTTCCTCTCCAGCTTTGCCCCCTGGACGGGTTTGGTGGAAAGCCGGAAAGCGGAGGGATGTGGGAATTGGCCTTGGCCCCGGCAACGGAATTAGCAGCCGGTAGCAGACAGAATTGTCATCCCGACCGGAGCGTACCCGGATTTCCTACTAGGCGACACTCATCAACAACCACGTATGCGGCTTTCCGTAGAGAAAGCCGCACTCACTCCGCCAACGCCACCACTCTCAACAGGAAATCCGGGGCAGCGCAGTGGAGGGACCTGCGGTTTCTTTCCCTCGGCAGGAAGCGTAGCCACTGATAAAGGAAAAACAGTAGCTCCCCGAAAGCCAATTTGGGCAAGTGTGATTCTCAGGCGTCCCTGCGGGACGCAAATCTGAAGCGGCTGAATTTTGGGGACAGCCGCCCGCATTTCTGTACTCGGTTGACAAAAACAGACCAGCGGGAGGAAATTGATGTGCATGAAACGCCGATCGTTTCTCTATTCCTCCGCCGCCCTCGTGGGAGCCGGTGTGCTCGCCACGGGCGATAGCCACGCCGGCCATATCCATCCGCACAGCGTCCATGCGGCGTCGCTCATGACCGAGTGTGCCAACCGCTTTCTCGCCGCGCTCGATGACGGTCAGCGCGGCAAAGCGACTTTCCCGTTCGATGCCGATGAGCGCATGAATTGGCACTACATCCCTAAGGAGCGCAAGGGGCTGCCATTGCGCGAGATGAGGCCTTATCAGAGGCATCTCGCCAGCGCGCTACTGGCGTCTGGGTTGAGCCAGACGGGGTACATCAAGGCGGTGACCATCATGAGCCTGGAAGACGTCCTCAGGATCATCGAGAACGACAGCGGCGAGATCCGCAACCCGGAGAAATACTATTTCTCAGTGTTCGGCACTCCTTCCGACACTGGCGCCTGGGGCTACCGCGTCGAAGGCCACCATCTCAGCCAGAACTACACGGTAGTGAATGGCAAGGTTGTTGACGGCCCCAGCTTCTTCGGCGCCAACCCCGCCGAAGTTCGGCAAGGACCGCGCAAGGGTCTGCGCACCCTGGCCGAAGAGGACGACCTTGGAAACGAGCTGATCCATCTCCTCGACGAACAGCAACAGAAGGTCGCGATCGTGGACCCAACCGCCTATAAGGAGATCCTAACTGCCGCCAGCCGGAAGGCAGCGCTTCAGGGCCAGCCATCCGGCCTGTCCGGCTCCAGGATGAACGCCACGCAATTCGACGCGCTCATGGCTCTCATGGAAGAATACGCTCGCAATGTGACGGCCGAGCTGGCCGAAAACCGGATAGCCCAGATCAACCAGGCTGGCCGAAATATTTACTTCGCCTGGTCGGGTGGCATTAATCACGGTGACCCGCACTACTATCGCGTTCAGACGCCTTTGTTTCTCATTGAAATGGATGACACCCAGGATGACGCAAATCACATCCACTCTGTATGGCGCGACGTCACGGGCGACTTCGGCCAGGACCTGCTCCAGCAGCACTACCAGGCCAACCACTCATAGGAGTAGAACCGCCAGGCTGCCGCTCACTCGATGGCCGCGCTGGGTTCATGATGCTGGCCTGCGCCATTATTCTTACTGACGCAACTGCGGAGGTATGCGCCCACCCCGTCTGCGGGGCAGACGGGGTAAGGAACAGATCTAAGCAATAGCCAAAGGACAACAGTGCTACCGGTTCAGATCGTGAATTGTTTCTCCCGCCGCCTGTGCTACTTTACCGGCTGTGTCCTTGACCGCCCCAGCCACCTGGTCACCAATCCCTTCGCCTGCCAGTTGATCGTTCCCAGCTGCTCTGCCAATGCGCTCTTTGAGCCTGCCGGCGAGACCCCTACCGGTTCCGGAAAGGCGCTGTTTCGATCCCCACAAAGCGGTCCGCCCTGCGGCATACTCTACATCATCATCTCCGGTTGCATACTGCGGTCCGGGCTGGTTGAGCACAATGTATGCCACGATAGCGACAGCTACACCCGCGATACCCCAAGAAAGAGCTTTCATTCAACGAATCTCCTGGCAATTGGATGCACATATCGCGAAGGACGTGTAGCCCGGAGCCGCTCACATCGGGGGAAGCGTACCCGGGTCAAAGCGAGACCCGGGCCTAGCCGGTTAAAGGACTTTAGGAAATTACCAGGGCAATTCCTGGCCGAGATGGATGAAGCGGCCGTTGGGACCGTCAGGACCGAGTAGCGCCAGGTCCACGCTGGTCTTTGCGCCTTCTGGAATCTCCATGGGAGCGGCGTCGGTGCCCATCTCGGTCTTCACCCAACCGGGGTGAGCCGAATTGACCTTGATCTTGGTGTCTTTGAGTTCCGCGGCCAGATGGATGGTGAAGGCGTTGATCGCGGCTTTTGATGCGTCATAGGCGAATGACTTGATGCCGGCGATCGGACTCTTCGGGTCGGCGTGAAGAGTCAAAGAGCCCAGTATGCTCGACAGGTTCACGATACGGCCGGCTTCGCTCTTTTTCAGCAGCGGGAGAAACGAACGCGTCACTGCGATGGTGGCGAATACATTGGTGCCAAAAATGCTTTGCAGTTCCTCCTCCGTGGTAGAAATGGTCTTAGGGGTGAGGATGCCATCCTCGGGTCCGACTCCGGCATTGTTGACAAGAATATCGAGTTTGCCGAACTTGTCGCCGATGGTTTTGGCGGCTGCTTCGCGATCCTTGGCGTTGGTAACATCAAGCTTCACCGGAAGGGTGTCGATGCCCTCGGCCTTGAGTTTCGCAGCGGTTTCTTCCGCCGACTTCAAGGTGCGAGCGGCGACCACGACGGTAACGCCCTTTTGCCCTAGCTGACGAGCTGTTTCCAAACCGATTCCGCGATTGGCGCCGGTGACGAGCGCGACTTTCTTGCCAGTTGCCATGATGGTGATCTCCTGTGTAGCAGATGTTGTTGGGGTTCGCGAGGATTCAGGGCGACTGTGAATTCCCAGGCCCAAAAGCGCGAGAGGATGGCCCGACCGTCCCAAATTTACTGTAGAACGAGCTCGGGGCTCTTTGCTAAAAGCGCTGCTCTCTTGCGATTCTTGCAGAGAAGTGCCGCCTACGCTTGACATGCGGCTCTTCCTGAAAGGAAAAGCCGCGCGTTCGCTCAGTATGCGTTGGCTAGAACGCTGGGCCCACCGCGATACCGGCGGAGGCCGTCTTGTTCAGCCAAATCTGGTATTCATTCTCCTCTGTTGCAGGCGTGATCGGTTGAGCCGCCAGGACGGAGTTGGTGGAATAATCGCCGGGCGAAGCGGGGAAGGATTGGTCCTGGCGATAGCCCGATTGGGAGCATGAGGAAGTCCAGCACGCCCAGCCGATGAGGTTGTCATGCATGGTGTTGTTGTACATGTTGGCGCTGCCACTGTTGACATCGCCGTTGGCCATGCCTACCTGTTGCGCAGCAAGCTTGGTTCCATTCGCCAGCATGCCGCTGGAGATGACACGATTGTTAGCGGCGATGTTGTCGTGTCCGGCGGTGAACTCGATACCATAGTTCACGGTGCCGACCACCTGGTTGTCGTGGATGCTGTTAAAGGCAGGGGCTTGCTGCGTGCTGTCTTCGGGGCTGCCCTCGGTTTTGATCCCGCCGCCCTGGTAATCGGCCTGTGCAGCGGTGTAGGGATAGGCGCCCTGAATGTAGGTGTCGTGGATTTCGAGTGGTTGGTTGGGCGTTCCACTCGAACTCTTGACGGCGATGTTGTCGGCAACCAGGCTACGACCGGGATAGTTGATCACTTCATTCCAGCCCACGTCGATGCCCGGCACGGCTTGCACCTTATCCAGCTCGATAAAGCTTGAGATGCTGTGGTTAGAGCCTACTCCAGGCAAGTAGCCGCCCTTGCCATCGCTGAGCAGGCCATTCAGGTTGCGCGCCCGGTTGGCACGGATCACGATGGTTTGCTGTCCGTCGCGATTGCCGGAGTAGCCGTGCACCAGCACCCCACCGCCGGCATTCTCAACGTAGTTGTTTTCTACATCGAGCCGCGCCGGGGAGGACGCTTCGAGGAAGATACCGTTGGCTTGGCCCTTCACCCCCGGGTTGGCTGCAAGACCGACACTGTTGCGGACGGTCAAATCAGCGCCGGCAACGGTGGTCTTGATCAAACCAGCGACGCTACTGATGTGCGAATTCTCGATGACCACGGGAGCGGCGGTCGCCACCGTGACTGCCGGCGTCTTGCTGTCCGTGCTCTGCCAGTTTCCAGAGTAGGTGCCGGCTTCGGTGATGACGATGGGGCCGCTCCAATTCACTTCGCCGATGCTGCTGACTGCCGGCGCCGAGGCTTGGCGTCCCTGATAACTACCAGTGATGGTTGCCTTTCCGGTGGCCAACCCTGAGAGCAACCCGGAGGAAGTTGCGGCGATCGTGCGTGTATCAGAAGACGTCCAGGCAAAGTTCTGCGTGACATCCTTGGTCGCACCATCGCTAAAGGTCGCGATGGCCTTCAACTGGGTCGTGCTCCCGATGGCGACCGTTGCCTGCGCGGGAACGATGGCAACAAAGGCCAACTCTGCTCCAGTGGCGGCTCCATTGCCTGCAGCTTCTGTAGATACGACGGTGTCCGTCCCGCTAACGCTAGACCGGAGGTTCGCACCAGGCTTCTTGACCACTGAGCCGGCGCCGACGGTATAGGTCGCGCTAACCACCGCGCTGGGTACATAGCCATAACCGGAATCGTAGGAGTATGGCTGATTCGGCGCACCCCACATACCCACACATTTTACTGTGGTGGTACCCGCCCCCAAGGTAATGGTCCCTGATGTGGTCGAAGCTGCACCCTGCCAGTAGGCGGTTGAATTGCTTCCACCCGGACTGGGAGTGCTGCCATCGGTCGTACACCAATCCGTAGTATTCGAATCGCGCCCAGGATTAGATCCGTTTGGAGTAGAAATACCCGTATTCGCGATCGTGACCGTGGATCCGGACAGGGAGAGCGAGGGCGCGACACTTGTGATCGTTCCCGTTCCCGCATCGTTATAGACGTTTCCGCTACAGGTGGGCAGATAGGGCGCATCGGCAACGGTGTAAGAGGACGGAAAATTTCCAGTTTCCACATTCCAAAAACCCTGGAATGGGCCTGAATCGCAGTTGCCGGTGAATGTTCCCGTACCTGCTTCATTACCGGATACCCAGTCTGTGTTGTTATTAAAAACAAACTGACCGTTCATGGACCAGGTGATGAGGTCGTATAGATACTGCCCCACAAAGAAGTTGCCGCTCGCAGTCGTGCCGTTACCTCCCCATATTTCAAAACCCACATCCGGAGAAGGTGTGTCGGCAACCACCAGGTTGTAATCGGTGTGCGTTACGCAATTGGTTGGATTCGCACCGCTAGGAGTGTTGCACCCGTTGGCGGCCGAGATATCGTAATTCTGTTCCCGGCTAGCGAGAGGACTGTGAAAACTGTTGTAGTCGATGTACATCAATGTGGGGGAGGAGCCGCCGTCATTCGCCTGGGTTTCGTACCCGATGCGGTCAAATCCGCTGTAATCGTTGTAGTCAATGACGCAATTATTGCACTCCCCCTGGCCCTCGTAGAACTTCATCGAATTTTCCATGCCGAGGAAGATGTTATTTGAAATGGTGACATTGGATAGATTGTTGCCCATCCCAACGCCATTACAAAACCCTCCGCCGTTCTCTGTCTCAGTATCGGTCATAGCCCCCGATCCGCAATCCCCTGAGGCGCCGAAAATGTTCCACTGAACGGTGACGTTGCTGGTTACGGGTCCAGAGCCGTTTTGTGGGTCCGTCCCCAGACCAAAGTTCACAAGATTTGCGGTGTAGGAATTACAGTATTGGCCGCAATTGATCCCATGCAGATAGTTGTTTTGCACCACAAGGTTGGTCGTCCCTGAAGTAATACCCAGAAATCCACCACCCCCGTTCGGCTGTCCTCCGTTCCAATTGAGATATTGGATTGTCTGCGAAGCGCTGCAACCGGCAGTTGTTAAAAACCCCCAATTGCTGCCGACCGATCCATTGATGGTTGCCGTCTGGTTCGGAGTTTGCGAGTAAGGAACAGTTGGACCAGACAACGACACGCCGCAGGGAATTGTGATCGGTGACGTGATCGGGCCATAAGTGCCGGCGGCAAAGACGATCACCGCACAACTGGGAGCGCTACTGATTGTGCTTTGCAGCGTGCTCTGGCTCATGCTGCTGTTGACGTTAATGGTCGGGCCGCCGCACCCGGCCAGGGATGGATTGGCCGGAGGGGTGGGTGCGGAAGTTGATGAATTAACGACAATGGTATTGTGCGCGCTCGCAGACGAATAGTCGGTGGTGTCGGTCGGAGTAAAGGTGGCTGTCAGCTGCAGAGTGCCGGCTGCCGGAACATTACCCGCCCCAGGATTGTAAGTAAAGGCACCGGCAACATTAGCGGTCGCGTCCAGCTGGGCTGCGCCCAGAGCTGTCCCTTGCGTGATGGCCGCAAGCGCGGGCCAGGTGATGGCCGGAGTGGCTTGACTCACCGTGAGCTGTACCGTTGCTGTCGCCGAGGAATAAGTTTTTGTGTCGCTTGGCGTGAAGACTGCAGAAAGCGTTTGTGTGCCCGCTTTGAGCACGGTGCCGGCAGCCGGCGTGTAAGCGAAGGTTCCGGCCACGTTGGCCGTCGCGTTCAGCTGCGTGCTGCTCAATGCGGTGCCATAGGAGATGGCCGCGGGCGCACCCCAGCTGATGGCTGGAGTGCTCGTGCTCGACGCATTCACGGTGAGTGAATTGTGTGCCGTCACAGACATATAGTCGGTCGCGTCGGAGGGGCTAAACGTAGCCGTCAGTGGTTCTGTGCCTACCGGTGGAACGGTGCCCGCAGACGGACTGTAGGAGAAGGTGCCGGGCACATTCGCAGTGGCATCCAACTGTATCGCACTGATGGCAGTTCCCTGCTGAATGGCTGTTGCCGGTGGCCACGAGATCACCGGATTGACCTTCGTCACCGTGAGCTGCACCTTAGCTGTAGCTGAAGAATAGGTGCTTGTGTCGCTTGGCGTAAAGACTGCGGAAAGCGTCTGCGTTCCGGATTTAAGCACGGTGCCGGTAGCCGGCGTGTAAGTGAAGGTTCCGGCGACGTTGGCCTTTGCGTCCAGCTGTGTGCTGCTCAACGGGGCGCCATAGGAGATCGCCGCAGGCGCACTCCAGCTGATGAGCGGAGTGCTCTTGCCCGTGTTCGCCGCATTCACGGTCAGTGAATTGTGCGCCGTGGCAGCCATATAGTCGGTCGCGTCGGAGGGTGTAAACGTGGCCATCAGAGGTTCTGTGCCCACCGGAGGAACCGTACCCGCACCTGGGCTGTAGGAGAAGGCGCCGGGCACATTCGCCGTGGCATTCAGCTGTGCCGCACTGATGGCAGTTCCCTGCTGAATAGCGGCTGGCGGAGGCCAGCTGATCACCGGATTGGCCTTCGTCACCGTAAGCTGCACCGTAGCTTTACCTGCCGAGTAAGTGCTTGTGTCGGCCGGCGTAAAGACTGCGGAAAGCGTCTGCGTGCCGGCTTTAAGCACGGTGCCGGCAGCCGGCGTGTAAGTGAAGGTTCCGGCCACGCTGGACGTTGCGTTCAGCTGCATGCTATTCAATGCGGTGCCATAGGAGATGGCTGCGGGCGTGCTCCAGCTGATCGTTGGAGTGCCCGCGCTCTGCGGTGCACCCACGGTGAGTGAGTTGTGCGCCGTGGCGGGCACATAGTCGGCCGAGTCGGTGGGTGTAAACGTGGCCGTCAGCGGTTGTGTGCCTACCGCAGGAACGGCGCCCGCGGACGGGCTGTAGGAGAAGGTGCCGGGCACGTTCGCCGTAGCGTCCAGCTGGGCCGAGCTCAAAGCTGTCCCTTGCGTGATGGCCGCGAGTGGAGCCCAAGTGATCACCGGACTGGCCTGATTGACGGTGAGCTGTACGGTAGCTGTCGCTTCTGAATAGGTTGTTGTGTTGGTTGGCGTGAAGACCGCGGTGAGCGTCTGGGTTCCTGCCTTGAGCACTGTGCCGGCGGCTGGTGTGTAGGCAAAGCTTCCCGGCACGTTCGCCTTAGCGTCCAACAAAGCACTGCTTAGTGCTGTACCGTATTGGATGGGTGCCGGCGTACTCCACGTTATGGCAGGAGTGGTCGTAGTCGTTCCCGCCGCCGTGATTGTGACCTGTGCCGACGAACTCAAAGTCTGCGGTGCGGAGCCTGATGAGGATTGGCCAGCGGCAGCGACCATGACATAGGCTGCCTGCACGGTCAGGGTTCCGGGCGCCTTGCTGGTAAGTACATCACTGCCCACCGTTGCTAACGAGGGATTGGACAGCGTCCATAGCGTGCCTGAGGTAACATCCTGGGTAGTGCCATCGCTCAGATGCGCGATGGCCTGCAGAGCTACTGCGCCGCCCACACTTACTGTTGTGGGCGTTACCTTGAGCGACAGGAAGTTCAGACTCGTCGACGAGGGATTACCGCATCCCGCTAACAGAATGAACAAAGCACTTACTAACTCGACACACGCGCGGGTAATGCGGGGGATGCGCATACATTGCCTCGTCAACCTCTGGAATTTCGCAACATCGAGGCCTGGGAAAAAAGGCCATAGGCGCAAGCGGTCGTTCGCGTCGTTGAGACACGTTGTTCCGCCAGCGAACATTTGTGTTATCTACTTTGGTGCTACCTTCAGGCACCTGCAGGGAATACCGCAATCACACCAGAGAGTTATTACGCAAGTTTACAAAGGGCTTATTTCAGAGGACTTGAGTGGGAATTTTTTGCCGCGCAATCGAGTATTTTGGGGCCCTCCCAGGTGGAATTTGTCGTTACCTTAGGTCACGTAGTTACAGCGATTCAACAACCTTGGAAACAAAAATGCGTCGGCGCGGTATAAAGCAAAAATTACTCAGAAATCAGTTCTGGGTGAATGAAAATTGGAACCGATAGCGTTGCAGCTAACTTGGCCCATAATGTCTCTGCAGGGAACGTTCGCCGCGCCATGTTTGGGCGAGATAGGGCGAGATAGAAGGAGACAGGATGCGTAAAGCAGCCGGGGCCATGAGCGATACTGATCCCATGACCATGCACAGGTCTGCAATATTCGATCTCGACGGCACGCTCACTGACTCAAAGCCAGGCATTCTCGGATGCCTTACCAAGACCCTCGAAGCCCATCGCATTCCCTGGACTGAGCCTCTTGATTGGTTCATCGGTCCACCCGCCGGCCAGTCTCTACGCCGCCTCATGCCAGACGCCGACGAATCTCGCCGCGCTGCTCTCCTGCACGACTATCGCTTGTGTTATGACGCCACCGGCTGGCAGCAGAATTCTGTCTATCCCGGTGTCCATGAGATGTTGCAGAGCCTCCAGGCTTCGGGCTGGCAACTCTTCCTCTGCACTTCCAAGCGCGAGGATTTCACCCTGCGGATCCTCGAAAAATTCGCCCTGAGCCGCTACTTTCTTGCCGTGTACGCGGACACCGCCGGATCGCTCCATCACACTAAGACAGCCCTGCTCCGTCGTCTACTCGAGGAGCAGTCCCTCGATCCCGCCAGCACGGTCATGGTCGGTGACCGCAACTTCGATATCGAAGCCGCCCGCGCGAACGGAGTAACTTCGATCGCTGTCACCTACGGCTACGGCACATCCGAGGAGCTCGAGTCGGCTCGCCCCGGCCACACCTGCAATGCCGTCGCAGATCTCCTCCCGATCTTCTCTGCCCTCAACCCGGCGACACACCCAGGGAGATAGAGGAGCAGCATATCGATTGCGGCAATCTTCGAGGACGGGTACGTTCAGAACCGTCCAAATTAGCGGACGAATGGCCTTCTGAATGGCGCAACTGCTCGAGGCGTTGAAGAGAACGGGGGCCAACGAAACCGGGTTGGTTGTTGTCGTGCTGGCTTTTTCCACCCACCCCTGCCCATGCCAAGGTGGGCAGCCACCCTCGAACAATCAAGCCGCCGGACAAGATGTGCGAGCTCACGTGCAAGGGCCTTTGTTTTGGGAGAAAGGCGCACCGCAGATCCCTCGACGGGATGACAAAGGAGGATGGCGGAGACTTTTTATGGGGAGCCGTTAGGTCGGATGGACAGAAAAAACAGAAAGAGCGCGATACCCGTCAGGTATCGCGCTCTTTTGTTCCCTTCGCGGAGCTTAGCTGAAGAGTCGATCGTTGTTAGACTGCACGTCATCCCACATCGGTGTCGGCTCGAAGTATCCGGTGCCGGGCTTCAGGTGCTGCTTGCTTACCTCATCGTTCAACGTAACTCCCAGGGCGGGAGTCTCCGGAACCTTGATGTATCCCTGTTGGATCATGGGCTTCTCCGGTCCGTTCATCAGGTCCTGCCACCACGGCACATCGAGAGAATGGTTCTCCAGCGCAGCGAGATAGCTTAGCAAGGTAGTTCAGGTATCGCCGGCGGTCCCAATTTCAAAGCTCCTCGAATGTGTAATCTACGAAGGCTTATTAGTTCGGTATCGAGAGGTATGATACAGAGGAATTTTCGGAATTAGCCGCCGCTCTCGCCCGGGGCACTATCCGATCATTCACCATGGTAGATGATGCAAGGGAGCATCCAAAAGAATGAAGTCGTCGCGTAAGGCTGTGCTCACCGCAATCGTCTCCGATCTCGCGATCGCGACAGCCAAATTGACTGCGTGGGCCTTTACTCATTCTTCCGGGATGCTTTCGGAGGCCATCCATTCGCTGGTCGATGCAGGTAATGGGTCGTTATTGGTGCTGGGTCTGCACCGCAGCCGCAAGCAGGCGGACGAGACCCATCCCTTCGGTTATGGGAAGGAGCTTTACTTCTGGACTCTTCTGGTTGCGCTCTTCGTTTTCTTTGCCGGCGGCGGCGCTTCTATTGCAGAGGGCTACCTCCGGGTGCGCAACCCCCAACCCCTGGACCACTACCTCTGGAACTATGTCACGCTCGGGGTGGCCGCTTTATTCGAAGCGTATTCTCTCTACGTCGGGCTGGAGGAGTTTCGCGCCGGCGAAGGCGTCCCAGCCTCATGGCAGGCCATTCGCGCCAGCAAGAACCCGAGCACGTTTACTGTCATCGTTGAAGACTTTGCCGCGCTCGCGGGTTTATTCATTGCCTTCCTCGGCACCATCTTTGACCAGACGCTCGGCTGGCATCGCGCCGACGGAATCTCCTCCCTCGCTATCGGCGTCATTTTGATGGTGGTGGCTTTGTTCCTGATGGTCGAGAGCAAGGATCTGCTGGTAGGAGAAGGCGCCGACTTCAGCACATTGCGGGAGATTCGCCGGCTCACGCAGGCCGAGCCGGGTGTAGAGCTTGCGGGGTATCCCATGACTATGTATTTCGGTCCTGGCAGCATTCTGCTCACGATGAATATTCGCTTTTCCGGGTCGCTCTCCAGGAATGGGATAGAAGAGGTCGTCGATCGCATCGAAGCCATGATCCGCGGGCGATATCCGAACATTCACCATATCTACCTGGAGGCCGAGTCGCTCCGTCCCAGCACGCGATTGGCTGACCCCGCCTATCCAGGTGTAAGCGACCTTCCTCCCAATCCGCCCTAAGTGGCAGGTCCCTAAAGAACGCGTCAGTCCCCAAGGGAGCAGGATTGGCGGGTGACTTACTTCATCCGTGGCTCGGCGCCTGTGCCGTGTGGCTGCCGGACTTGAACTGGGTCACGATGTACTCCGATTGGCGAAGAGCGAAAGTGAGTACCGACAGGGTGGTTGTTTTGTCGGTGCAGTTGAGGAAGATGCTGGCATCGCAGGCGTAGAGATTGGGCACATCGTGGGTTTGCCCGAAGCGGTTGGTGACAAAGCGCCGCGGATCATTCCCCATGCGACAGGTTCCCGTCTCGTGCAGGCTCCAGCCAGGAGACTGAGGCTCTCCGTGTCCCTGATAGATAGCGCCGGCGTGATGAAAAATCTCCGCGCACGCCTGCTTAGAATGTTCCCACATTTTGAGCGTGTTCTCATCCCACTGAAAGTGAATGCGCACCTGTGGTATGCCGAAGACGTCTCTCTTTACCGGGTCGATATCCACGAAATTTTTGTCGGATCGTTGTGACGGCGCTTGCACCGTGAGGCTTATCGGGGTGGGATAGCGGCGTTTGATCTCCGCGCGGTACGAAGCGCCAAAGCCTTCTATGTCGTCATAGTAATCGGGGAACGCATCGCACCCGCCGCCTGGATAGAAAGAGTATCCGCGGAGAAACTTCTCCTGCCTGGGATTGCTGAGGTTCTGCCAGCGTGGCAGCCATGCGACCGTGGCTGCGGAAACATTATCGGGAAAGCTGGGCTGGCCGAGCAATTGCGGAAGATAGCCATAGCCCGATGTGCCGTACAGGTGGTCGCAGAGATTTCTACCCAGTTGCCCATTCGAGTTGGCAATACCGGTCGGCCACCGCGGGGAGCGAGAATTCAACATGATCTGCGCGGTCGTGATGCAGGAGGCGGCGACCACTACGGCCTTGCCATACACTTCCACTTCCCGGCGCGTGATGCGGTCTACGTATGCGACTCCTTTAGCACGGCCCTCGCTATCGACAAGAACTTCGCGAGCGACAGCGTTGGTGCGCAGCTCAAGATTGCCGGTTGCATGGGCCAGGGGAAGAAAGAAATAGGGGGAGGAAAAGAAAGCTCCTATATCGCACCCTTCGGTACAGTTGCCGCAGTAGTGACACGGAGGATGACCCGCGTGCGCCTGGGTAAGTTGGGCAATGCGGTCGGGCAGATAAGGAATACCCGCCTTGCCCGCGCCGGCTGCGAGAATGTAGTCGATACAGCGAAATTGCATTGCCGGCAGGTAGCTGCCGTCCGGGTTGGAGGGCCGGTTCTGCACCGTGCTGGCCACGCCGATCATCTGCTCCACCCGAGTGTAGAAGGGCGCCATTTCGTCGTAGGTGACGGGCCAGTCCACGTCAAAGCCGTCACGAGACGCAGCCTTGAAGTCAATCTCCGCCATGCGCGCTGAGGAGCGCCCCCAGAAGTTCGTTTTACCGCCGACCAGGTTTGAGCGCGGCCAGGTCCAGCGTGTTCCCTCTGCCGTGGCATAAGCAATCTCATGCTCCCAAGCGTCCGGAGCCACATACTCATTGTCCATGTACCCGACACTGATGGCGCGCTGCGCGGGCGAGCCAAAACCGCGGAACTTCAAGTCATAGGGCATACGATGCTCGCGGAAATCTTTGGCTGGGTTCGCTTGCCTGCCGGCATTGAGGGCGCACACTTTCAGTCCGGCTTCACAGAGGGTCTTGATGGCCATGCCGCCCCCTGCTCCCGTGCCGATCACAACAACGTCGTAAGTTTCCATAACTTAAAGACCAAGGTGTTCAGGATTGCCGGCGTGGGTACACCCCGGAGAGGCGGCATAGAATTTCAGGCCGGGATAGTCGAGCGATTCAAGACCGATGCGCGTGGTGTAGAAGCCCATAACCGTGTACCTGCGGAAGAGGCGGAAGAACTGTTGCCCGGCTTTCTCCGTTTCCCGCTGATGGGCTTTGTAGGCAAGCCGTTCGAGGAGAGCCTGTTGCTGCGCGGCGGCCAATTGGGAGAAAGTGGGCGCTGGTGCAGCGGCATGATCGAGCCATTGCAAGCCACGGTGAAATTCCGGTTGCAGTGATGGGTCGCTGGACACCATGAAATCGATGAATTCGGCCACACCGGCTGCCTTGGCCCCGGGTTGCGCTTTGCCGGCGGCATCATGCGTCGCAGGCAAGATGAGCTCCGCGAGTTGTTCCACCGTCTGATATTGGCTAGCGGAGAAAAACTGGGGACGATAAGCAGGCTGCAGGGTGCTTTGTTCCGCGAGCCCGTAGCTCCAGCGGGAGAACCCTGAGAAAGCGGCGGCGGCACTCGCCAGCGTCAGCGCTTGCAATAGCTCTCTTCGGCTTGGGCCCTGACCAGCCAACCTCTGTCTCCTCCTTCAGTCATAGCACACCAGGTGAGGGTTTGCGAGTCGTGCAGCCTTTTTCGATCGTGACCACGCCTGTATATACTTGCGAGTTCAGCCGCCTGCGGGGCACGATAAGCCACCAACCCGCATCTGATCCAAGAAGATTAGCCCATGGAGAGCTAGATGCCGAACTTTAACCGCCGTGATTTTGTATATGCCGCAGGGGCTTCGACGGCGGCGATGCTCGCGCCCCGATGGGCAAACGCTTTTCGCGCGGTCAAACCTGGTGACAAGCTCACCGTAGCCTTCATCGGAGTAGGCTCGCAGGGGCAGCGAGTCATGATGGATTTGCTGCGCATGCCGGAGGTTCAGGTGGTGGCAGTCTGCGATGTGAACCGCCAGACCAGCGACTATCTCGATTGGGGACCTGACGAACTTCGAAACAAAGTCCGGCTACTGTTACAAGAGCCACGCTGGGGCGCCTCCTTTCCCGGCCCAACTGCCGGCCGTGACGTAGCGCAGTCCATTGTGAATGCCTTTTACGCAAAAAACGCCGGCAAAGGCAGCTACCAGGGGTGCGCCGCGTATGAGGATTTTCGCGAGCTGCTGGCCAAAGAAAAGGATCTCGACGCCGTCGTAGTCAGCACTCCCGACCACTGGCACGCCTTGATCACGATTGCCGCCATGAAGGCCGGCAAACATGTCTACAGCCAGAAGCCGATGGCGCACACGGTGTGGGAGGCGCGGGAGATGGCGCGGGTGGCGAAGGAGACCGGCTGCGCCACCCAGGTTTCCATCTTTAATTCGCAGACTCCGGAATCACGCCGGGTGATCGATATGCTTCACAGCGGTGTGATTGGCGCGGTGCACCGGGTGGACTTGTGGACCACACGCCCAGCGGCATTTTGGAAGCAGGGCCTGGCCACCCCGACGGTGGCCGATCCCATACCAGCCGGATTGAATTGGGATATGTGGCTGGGACCGGCAGCGTTCCGGCCCTATAACCATGCTTACCTGCCCTTTGTATGGCGGGCCTGGTACGACTTTGGGTGTGGAGCAATCGGGGATATGGGAGAGTATGCGTTGGACACCATTGTGCGTTCCCTCGACCTCGGCGCCGCCGACCAGGTATATGCCAGCTCCACCGAACTATTTCCGGAGTGCTACCCGGTTGCCTCCAGACTGAATTATCGCTTCCCGGCCAGAGGGGAGAAACCTGCGGTCGACGTCCACTGGTACGACGGCGGAATCAAGCCGGAGCGTCCGCGGGAACTGGCGCCGGACGCGGAGATGAGCGTGGGCGGCGAAGGCATCCTCTACAGCGGAGAACGCGGTGAGCTGCTGACCGGCTACATGGCGCAACAGCCGCGCCTGCTTTCGCCCAATGGAAATCTTGCTCCGCCTCTGCCGCCGCTGACGCCGGCCGATGCTCCCTTCGAGCCTTCGCGCCCGGAGCTGGGGCCCAGCGCCAGTTCGGCCGGCACCGCGCACTACCTGGAGTGGATCAAGGCTTGCCAAGGCGGGCCCCCTGCAAGCTGCAATTACGGCTTTGAAGCGCCCATCGTCGAGAGCCTGATGCTGGGCAATGTGGCGATCCGCACCCAGGAGCTGCTGGAGTGGGATCCGGCCGGCTTTCGCCTGAAGCGGGGATCAGCACACGCGGCGTGGTTGCTAAAGCCACACTACCGAGCTCCCTGGACGGCAGGGTAATCTTTCAGCGGAGTCTGTGCCCTAGCGAAGGACGGGTGGGCCCCATATCTCGCTCGTTTTTCGCGAGATGTGGGATTCGAATGCTCTTTCCCTCTGACTCTCGAACTATCCGGCGCACTTAGCGGTCAACATCACTGGTATCCCACATCTCGCGAAAAACGAGCGAGATATGGGGCACCCGTCTTTCGCTAGGGCACGAGAGGCACTCGCCCAGTTAACTTAGAACACAAACTTCCCGGCAAACTGCAGAATACGGGCATTGTGCGCCGACATCACAGTGAGAAAAGGCGATGATGCGCAGGCAGCAGCGCCATAGCAGGCGTTATCGTTCACCTGGTTCCATTGCGTATGGTTGAAGACGTTAAAAGCCTCGGCGCGAAATTCGAAGTGCATGGCTTCATGAACAGCGAAGGATTTGAACAGACCCATATCAAAGTCCGTGTGCGCCGGATAGTTGAGAATGTTGCGGCCTGAGTCGCCATAGGTCAAGCCCTGCGGAGGACCAAACGCGTCGCTGTTGTAGAGGCGAGGCCCCGGCTGCCCGGCGGGGTGCTTAATCGCGACCGGGCCGTGAATCGGACCAATGATGTCAGCATAGGACTGAACTGAGCCATCATTGCTATTGGCGCTGACCGTATTTCCCGTCCCTGCGTTGTCTGCGTTCGAGGAGTTGTTCACGATGCTGAAAGGATTGCCCGTCTGAAAGCTGGTCAGGTCAGAGAGTTGCCATCCGCCAAGCAACGAATGCATGAGCCCGCTCTGAGTGAAGAAAGGCAGGTCATAGACTGCACTGGCTTCGAATACATGCCGCTCGTCGAAGTTTGAACTGGCATAGCTTGAGTGGGGGTTAAGGCCATTCAGGATCTCAATCCCGGACGATCCGTCCGACCCATCGTCGAGGGAGTGCCCGTAGGTGTATGCCAGGCTACCGTTCAACCGGCCGAAATAGCGGGTCACCCCAACCTGCAGAGCGTTGTATACCGACTGCCCGCTGTTGGTGGCGTTGGTGATGCCGGCAATACCGAGATACGGCCGGAAGGGATCCGCTGAGTTGCCGCAAGCGATGTAGAGGCGCGTCGCTACATCGCTGTTGACTGGCTGACCGTTTACCGTCCCCTGGGGTACGTTATTGGCGCCTAGAGACACTGAGGCGCAATCGGCGGCAGAAATGGGCTGCCCCGGCTGGTAAGGATTCTCTGAGGAAGAAAGCGGCGTAAGCTGGTTCAGCTCATGCCGGATGGGCAAATGAACCCCTAAGCTGCCGACATAACTTACCTGCATAATCACGTGGCTCGGCAGCTCTCCCTGCACCGAGAGATTGTATTGCTGCACGTAGGGCCAGACCGCGTGCGTAGGGATGGCGATCAGGCTAAGCGGAAATTCCAGTCCGGCGCCCCCGGAATTCTGGAATCCGATGTAGTTGTATTTGTTCGGGGTCTGCACCACCGGCGCCGAGCCCTCGAGATACTCTGAGTTGCTTTCGTTGCCGTTGGTATGTTCGAAGAAGATGCCGTAGCCGCCGCGGACGGCGAGTTTGCCGTTGCCAAATACGTCATACGCGAAACCGGCGCGCGGCGCAGGATTGAACAGGTGGCCTGACATGCAGCCGGGAGAGACACCGTTGATACCGCAGCGCACCAGGCCGTTGAAAACATTTCCGCTGCCGGGAATGAGGGCCCCCGCCTGGCCGGTCAGCGTCCCGTTGATATCGATGGCAGGTGCGTTGGCCGCGCTCCACGTGTTTGGTTCGAAATTACCCGACTGGTCGCTGATATCCTGATAGGTGCCGAATAGGCTCAGCCGCAGGCCAAGGTTCAGGGTGAGCCTCGGAGTTGCTCTCCAGTTGTCCTGGAAGTACGGCTCCACAATTTTGTAGCGGTTATAGTACTTCGGCTGCGCGGAGGTTTGAGTGAATTGGGCAATTCTGGCCTCCAGCAGATCGGCGAAGGCATTTCCGGTAGTCACCGTCGATGAGGTATTGAAGGTGACGGAGCCCTGATTGAAACCTACGCTCGGTTCGTTCTTCTGCGCGAAGATGGAACTCGCTCCGAAGATCAGGGTGTGGTTCCTCAACGTCTTGGTGATGGTATCGCGGTAGCTGTAAGTGGGGTTCGAATTCTGCCAGGGAAAATACCCCGTATTGACACCAAACCCACCGCCATAGGCCGAACCGCCGGTGAGTGTGAGGTTGGGCAGAACACCACCGTAGCCGTTATTGAAGAATCCGTTGCCGGTAAAATTTCCCCGGCCGATGTCCGGAGTATTGTTGGTCAACGTAATGTGGTCGGTAGTGTAGTCAGCGACAAACTCACTCACCAGGGTTGGGGAAGCCGCATAGGTAAGATTGGCCACCATGTCGACACCCGGACCTTTAAACGCGTTGGTTACCGTGGGGAAGGCATTGGTCTGAAAGGTCGGTTCAGAGGTGGTCTGCTGCCAGGAATCATAAATAAAGCGGTAGTAGCCGCGAAACTTATCGTTGAAGACGTGGTCGATGCGAAAGAGCTCTTCGCGGTTCGTGGTCAGCTGGGAAGGAGATGCCTGGTAGTACGATGAGGTACCGGAACCCACATTTGCGGCCGGAATAAGAACCAGCATTGCCTGTCCGTTGGGGTCGACCGTCACCTGGTTATTCGGGTAATAGGCCCCGGTATCGGGATTGACGGGACAATTGGGAAAGTCCGTTGCATCGATCGGACTGCCGGCTGCGGGACAAAGGTCGGAGAAATTCCCGGTGCGTTCCGCGTTTGAAGGCACTGACTGGCTGAAGACCGTCGCGGGCACGTTCTCATGACGCCACTCTTGCGAGTAGAAGAAGAAGGTCTTCATATTCGCCGGCTTATAAATTCTGGGGATAAAGAGCGGGCCGCCGACTGTGAATCCGTAGTCGTGCTTCTTGTAGGTTGGCACCGAAGTTTCGAAGTAGTTGCGGGCGTTGAAGGCGTTATTGCGCAAGAATTCGAAGACATCGCCGTGGAAATGCTCGGTACCGGACTTGGTCTGGGAGAGCACTGTTCCGGACGCGTTGCGGCCATACTGCGCGCCGTAATTGGAGGTAAGCACCTCCGTCTCGGCGATCGCATCTACATTGGGATAAACGTTGAGCGTGGAGTTGCTGCCGTTGTCCATCAAGCTGGAGCCATCCACTTCCCAATTGTTGTACTCGGTACGGCCGCCATTCATGCTGTAAGCCACGCTGCCGTTCACCCCAGTCTCGCCTTCATCCTGCCCGGTCTGATTGATGACCCCGGGAGTGAGGGTGACCAACTGGGTAAAGTTGCGGCCATTCAAGACCAGCTGTGTGATTTGCTTTCCCGTAATGGTGAAGGAGACTTCGGGAGACTCTGTCTGCACCGTACCCAAGTCGCTGCCCACGACCTGGACCTGTGTGGTGACCGCGCCGATGCTGAGCTTGGCGTCTACTCTCTCCTGCCGCGATACACGCAGAACGATACCCGACGCCTCGTACCGCTTGTATCCCGGCGCGGTCACCTGCAAATTGTAGGTACCGGGCTCAAGCGCCGGAAAACCATACTCTCCCGTGCTGTTCGAGATCGCATTGTAGGTAGTGCCCTGCGCCGCATTGGTAAGGACTACTTGCGCATTGGGAATTGCTCCCCCGCTTTCATCGGTGATCGCGCCGTTGATCGAACCGGATTGCTGCGCGAGCAGCGTGCAGGTCATTAAAGAGAACAGGCACACCAGCGCAAGCACTTGGTATTTTGGGGAAACCATCGGTGATAATGCCTCCAGTAGCATTTGTGACCGGGTCTTACTTTTTAATCTTTGCTGAGAAAGCGCGCGTGCGGGATGAAAGGGCAGTATTGAATCGTTTCAGCTCGATGTCAAGAAGAAGTTTCCTGATCCTTCCCCTGCTGGTATCCCCCGGGGTTCTCTCCGCTGCCGCGCAAGACCCTGGGCTCGACCCGGCGGTGATCTTTCGCCAAGGCGTTCAGGCCATGCAGAATGGCAGGCTGGCGCTCGCTGAGGATGATTTTCGCAAGGTCATCGTGCTTGCTCCACGCTCAGGTGCGGCCCATGTCAACCTGGGCGTAGCTTACATGCGGGAAAAGCGATGGGATGACGCCCTGGTCGAATTGCACAGAGCGCAATTGCTCTCCCCCAACGAACCCGGTATTCCACTAAATATAGGACTTGCGTATTATCGTAAAAATGATTATGCAGCGGCCATCCAACCATTTGCCGCTAGCCTGCATCTGGCGCCGCAATCGTTGCAGGCGCGGTATCTTCTTGGGCTATGCTACTTCTTCACCAACAAGTACCAGCAAGCCAGTGAGACCCTTGCACCGCTGTGGGAGAAGGAATCGAATAACCCCAACTATCTTTATGTGCTGAGCATTGCAGCGGGTAAATCATCGAACACCGGGCTGGAAAAGCAGGCACTGGAGCAACTGTTTTCGAGTGGTCAAAACTCGCCGGAATTCCATCTGTATATTGGCAAAGCGTGGCTGGCGAAGGGCGACACGGCAAAGGCTGTGGAGGAATTCAAAGCCGCCGCGGCCGCACGGCCAAACCTGCCCATGGTGCATTACTTTCTCGGCCGTGCCTATCTTCAACAGCATGCTTATAGTCAAGCCGAGGGGGAGTTGCTGAAGGACGTGGCCATGGAGCCCGGCTTTGCTTACAGCTATGAAGACCTGGGCGCGCTCTATGCTCAGCTGAACCAGACTGAGAAGGCCGAGCGCGCGTACCGCCATGCCATTGAGCTCGACCCGGCCTTGGTGAACTCCTACGTTGGATTGGGGAAAATCTATCGTCATGCAGGCCGTGACCACGAAGCGCTGGATATGCTAAACCACGCAGTAGCGCTGGCGCCCAACAGCGCCAGCGTACATTACGCGCGCGGCCAAGTGCTGGCGCGGCTGGGCCAGTCCGCGAACGCTCATCAGGAATTTGATACTTCCGCCAAGCTACTTAAGTCGTTCAACGACCGGTTGCAACAAGATCTTTCCGGAGACCAGGCCGCCGATGCGCAAGATGCCGCCCAGCAATGACACAAGAGATTAGAGATTCATCAGTAAATAGTCGAGAAGCTGTTGTTGCATGGCATAAGGCTCTGGGCCGCCAGTCTCCATGGAATAGACGCCTTTGAAGTCCATCTCTTTCGAGATGCCAATGGCTGTCGCGAAGTTGAATCTTTCCGGATTCCATTTCACATGGCTAACCGTCTTTGCAAGCGGTACATCAGGCGCAATCCGCGTTCCGTGTTTTCTTCGTTCCCGAAGTTCCCTATATCGGGATTTGCGTAAATGCCGGCTCCTTTGATTACCTTTACCAGCGTATCGATAGGAGTCTTTCCCCTGGGCTCGGGAGTTTGCTTTCTGCGCCAATGCCAGCGGTCCGATCAGTTACGCGGTTGACGGGAAGCAATACATAATCGGTACGGGCGGCGGTGTGATGTACGCCTTCGCCCTACCGGATCAGCATTCGAGGTTCATTCCTGCAATTGCCTGACGACGCAGATTACACTTCATGCGGACCCACGATCAGTACCGAGACCGGAGAAGCGATCCCCATTGCAAAACTTTTCACATCCGCCATATATTCCTACGGATCGTGTGACCAGTGCCTTCGCCTGATAGCATCGGGATCGCGAATTTGCCGGAAGGAGCGCTGTGCGCAAGGTCAATCTGGCACGCGAGAGCCTTGACTTAACCGCCGGAATAGAGATGCCGAGAGCTTGAGCGATCTCTCTCGTGGAACACCCTCTTGCTTGCCGAAGCTCGACGACCTCCCTTAGCAGCTGTGGCAATCGGAGAATTGCATCTCTCAGCAACTCTTCCCTCTCTATCCGCGTCAATCGGGTCTCGGGGTTCTCTGCAGGAGACTTTACCCTCCAGCACTCCGAGTTTTCGCCAGAATCGTCGATACCGTCGAACGGAATTTCGTAGCAACCACGCTTCTTACGTAAGATCATGAGCGCTGAGTTGATCGCAATCCGAGTTAGCCAAGTGGAAAAACTGGATTTCTCCTGGAACTCTTTCAGGTGGGAGAAAGCCCTCAGCATTGCATCCTGGAGCGCATCTTCAGCATCGTGCCAATTCCTGGTGATCTGATAGATCGTATACAAGATCCTGCTGGAGTGGAGTTTACCGAGCTCGACGAAGGCATCGTTGTCTCCCCTCTTTGCCATTGCAACCAGCGCTGCTTCGCTCATTTCCGTTGGGCCATCTTCAATGGCGGGGGTATTGTTTACCGCTGACATCGGTGAATTCATGATTCGGCTTTCCAACATATCGGCAGAGTGCACCTCGTGGTGATTAAACATATCTATCGCCTTTCCAACCTGGAACGCAGAGACGTAGCGACTATGCCCTCAGCTCCGTCTGGTTGTGTTTCCCTCGGGGTCGCAGTCCACTGTCATCAAGGTGCAACACGGCCTTTCGATCCGGCTCAACATCCACCCCAACGACATCCTCCTTCATGGGCCAAAGAAAGAGCTTCAACGCTACGGCAAAAACGCGATCACCAACACCTGTCCATCTAATGACATCATCCCCATCTCAGAGGCACACCTCGTGCTGTTGCAAGGCAAGGGCCATTCGAATAACTAGACAGCCTTCGCAACTTGTCGATAGACCATTGCTATACGATTTGCGATCTAACGGCGGTCATCCCGAGCAGCGCATATGGGAATATTCAGTCCGCAGTCAGCGCTTTTCGTATAATTCAATACCTTCTGCTCGTCAGACTAAAACTTGTAGCCGACCCATAGAGCCCAGTAATTGAGGTTCCGCCCTGGTCGTGTCTCCTTCAGGAACTTACCGGCATAGAAAATTCCGTAATCGGCCTGGGCCCAGATGTGACGATCCACTTGCCATCGCACCTCTGTACCTGGCCGCTGGCCCACGAATCGAGCGTTACTATTTCCTGAAGCCCTGATCAGAGTTCCGGGTACGGAATAGACGCCGTCCTGAAGGCTCTGTCGCCAATAAAAAATCCAGTCGGTCGAGAGGGTCACCCCATGCCCCCATTCCGTCAACACGCGCGGGTGAATGTCTCTAAAGTTCACCGGACCAGGGCCAGTATCGGCAATAACGCCAAAGTAGTTGCCAATAGGAAATATTGGATTAAAGGTTCCCAGAGTGTTTGTATTCGGGTTATCCCCGCTGGAGACATCGGCCTTGAGGCTAAATCTCGGCTTTAACCGCCAGGTTGGAATCGTATAGCCGGTGTCCGATGCGAGTGTCCATGCGCGGATGTTTGCTGAGCCAAAGGTGCCAAATTGCCACACATCTTCGTAGTCGAAATCCCACCCGCGCTCCTTCTCTGCGACTGGACGCCACAGCCTTGTGCCGAAGGTTTGCCGCATTTCGTGGGCTGTGCCCCGCTGGTATGCACCCTCTTTTCGATCAAGGCCTAAGTAATATGCGTCAAGAGAAACGCCCTTGGATAAGGGACGCCAGGAATACACGCCCCAGAACTCGACTTGGCTGTTGGGCACATTATCGAAGAAGCCAAGGTTGTCTACGTCAGGACGAACCGCGAATCCGTCGGCGCGCCACGATCCCACGTTGCTCAGTATTCTGAATCCAGTGAAGCTCAGGCGAACGTTTGGGCCCTCCCGCACATCAATCAGGCGCCCATCACCGTACTCCAACTCCTGTCTCCCGACTCGCAACTTGATCCAGTTATGTTCGCCAGACGTTGCGATGTCTAAGAATGCGTTCTGGAAATCCAGCTTCTTCTCATCGATCGGCCTGGGGCCGCCTATTCTGAAAGACTCAAGACCGCTCTTGAATTGAACAAAAGTTCGAAGATGCTTGCCATAATGCGCGTCGATGCCCAACATATAACGCTCAAGCAAAAAGCTATTCCAGAATGGCTGTTGCCCCCAGTTGTTGTTGCCGGTTTGCTCCCACACTTCCCGCGCTTCTCCGCTGAACGTCAAATACCAATCGGTGGAGTTGCGACGCAGCGGGATGTATTTGATGGGGTCCCAGAAGTCCTGCCGGAGGCTTCGATCGCGCAGAAAACTCCAGTCCTCATCCTCCCGCAGCAGCTTGTAACTCCGATCCTGGATTACAGATGGGGCTGTTCCCACTGCCTGAGCGTTGGCGCTCGGCACTCCAATCAAGAGAGCCGCCGCCAGGATCCGAACAATTCGCATCGAACGCTTTCTCCACGAGGAGAACTCTATTTACCTGAAGACGCGTGGATCTCGGCAATATATCCGCCGGGGAATTGCACCAGGGCTGCTGTGCGCTGGCCGGCAGTGTAGGGAGGAACCAGTACCTGGACGCCCGCTGCCCTGGCTTTGGCGAGAGTAGCCGCGAGATTCGAAACCTCGTAGCCAGTCATCTCGTGCCCGTATGGGTACGGAAGATGGCCATCCGTTACAAGAACCGTCAGCTTGCCGAAGTTGGATTGGATACGGATTCGCCGATAGGTGTCATTGGGCCTTCCAATCTCAACACCCGGAGCGTGCGCATCATCGGCGATGACCTTCCCATGACTGAAGGCAAGAAAGCTGTCTACGAAGGCAGCCACGCGATCGGCGGACACATACACGCGGTTTTCCGGGATAGTTTGCAGTGCCTTATAGGACGGCGCGGTCGTATGCCAATAGAGCTGCGTGTTCACGCCGCCCGGCCACTGGATAATTGCATCTCGTCCGATCGGGTCATTGAATGGAGCCACAAGAACGTCGGCGCCGGTTGTGCGAGCGGCCTGGACGGCGGCATCGAGATCAGTCACCAGGTAACCCGTCCGCTCTGCGCCAAACGGATACGGAACCGGCGTCTTGAACCCGAAAACCGACAGGGTTCCTACCGGCGTCAGCACCAACTGGGACATGGTGCTGCTCGGCGTTGGCGTCACGGTGAAGACGCCCTGCTTGGACGTGGTTCCGCCGAAGGTTGCTAGCAGGCTGGCGACGAAGCGGTCGAAGTCTTCGGGTGGGACGTAGACGTGGGCCGTATCGTATTGCGGCTCCACGGTCACGTTGGGCGTTTCCCTAGCAGCATCGGCGACTGCCAGGGCGGTGCTCCACATCGGGTACAAACGAGCAATTCCCGTGCTCAGAAAGTACGCGATAGCAATCACGCCAAAGGATTTAGTGATACGCATTGAGTCTCCGTTCACGCGGGGTCAGCATCAAACGATGTTGGCTCGCAGCTCATTGGCCACGATGAGAACTCTTTTCAGTCCGCGTGAGGCTGAACTGATACTACAGATTGCACACTCGCTCGTTGATCCCAATGCTTACCCACGAGACAAACGGATGCAGCCTGTGTCACGCTGACATTCCTCGTAAGGATCCAACCGCCGAGCTGTTCTCCGAGCACCATTCCCAGGAGGCCGAGCAGAGCGACAATGGGCGGGGCCGGACTCTTTACCCGGATAAGTCCGTAGAGGGCACCCACCCCGAGGCCAACGACGAAAGATAAAAACATCACCTTCATTTCGATCCCTCCAGCCCGCATGCACTAGAATGCAAAGCAGTCGCAACCCATACCCCAAAGGCCGAGGTCGCCCAGCACCTGGAGGTGCGACTTTGCCCGGCCAGGCGCCGAGGTCTCAATATGCGAGCAGGAGGCGGAGTGGGACGCTCCAACAACTTCGCGTTGCCTCTTGGCGTAGCCACCATACCCGTTGATAGGAGACCAGCTTGGACTCAAGGGTAATGCGGGCGGCGCGAGTTTCGAGAATTCTTCGCTGGCATAAACGATCTTCCCTCCGACAATCGTGAGCACGGATTCTAGATGCTTGATCTCGTCATCCGGTATCGCGAAATAATCTGCGGAAAGAACGGCCAAGTCCGCCAGTTGCCCGGGAGCAAGCGCTCCCTTCTTACCATCTTCTGTTGAAAACCAACTGCTGCCCATCGTGTAGAGCTTGAGCGCTTCCGCCCGATCGAGCCGATTTTCTTCCGGGTACAGACCAAGACCGCCTATGGTCTTGCCAGTTGTAAGCCAATAAAGAGAAAGGTACGGGTTGTAACTTGAGACACGCGTTGCGTCTGTGCCAGCCCCAACCGGAACGCCGATCTGGAGCATTCTACGAATTGGCGGCGTGCGTTTGGCTTGCTGCGCCCCGTATCGCTCGACAAAGTACTCACCTTGGAACGCCATGCGGTTCTGCACCGCGATGCCGCCGCCCAGCGCTTTCACCCGTTCGATGTTGCGATCTGTGATCGTTTCGCAGTGATCGAAGAACCAGTGCAAGCCGTCGAACGGAATCTCCCGATTCACTTCTTCATAAACGATCAATGCTCGCTCGATCGTCTCGTTGTACGTCGCATGTAAGCGAAATGGCCAGCGATTCCCTACGAGATGTCTAATGACGGCTTTTAGCTCACTTTCCATCACGGGAACCATGTCCGGCCGCGGCACAAGAAAGTCTTCGAAGTCCGCAGCAGAGAAAACCAGCATTTCCCCTGCGCCGTTGACGCGATAGAAATCATCGCCGTCCCCGGGCTTTGTCATTTTGGTCCAGCCCTCAAAGTCGCCCAGTTCCTGTTTCGGTTTCTGCGTGAAGAGGTTGTAAGCAAGCCGCACGGAAAGTTCGCCATTTCGGTGCAGCTCGTTCACAACGCCGTAGTCGTCGGGATAGCTCTGAAAACCGCCACCCGCATCGATCACGCTCGTGATTCCAAAGCGGTTTAGCTCACGGAAAAAGAGCCTTGAAGAATTAAGCTGATCCTCGCGCGAGAGTTTCGGCCCCTTGGCCAGAGTGGAGTAGAGAATATTTGCGTTCGGCTTCGCGATGAGAAGACCTGTGGGGTTCCCGTGGCGGTCGCGTTGAACTTCACCAGCGGGAAAGTCCGGGGCATTCCTGTCATAGCCCAGAGCACGAAGCGCCGCTCCGTTTAACAGCGCTCTGTCGTACAAATGCATCACGAAAACGGGCGTGTCCGGCGCTACCGCATTGATCTCATCGAGGGTTTGGCATCCGGCCCTCGGCGAACTGAAACTCTGTCCAGCCTCCGATAACCCGGACCCACTGCGGAGCAGGCGTCCGCGCCGCCTGCTCTTTCAGCATGCGCAAAGCGTCGACGAGCGAAGGTACGCCATCCCAGCGCAACTCAAGGTTGTAGTTCAGGCCGCCGCGGATCGGATGCATATGCGAATCATTTAATCCAGGAATGACGGTGCGCCGCAGGCCGTCGATGACGCTGGTCGCCGGCCCACGAAGACGCAGAATGTCTTCATTGCCACCGATGGCAATCACTTTTCCATCAGAAATCGCGATCGCCTCGACAAACGAGGCACCCCGTTGGTGGCGATCCTGGCGTTGTGCAAGATGATTTCGGCAGACACACGAATCTCCTTCTTCGTTTTTCCAACGACCTTGAGAGGGGCGGAAGCAAGCTTCCGCCCTCTGTTCTTTACTTGTGAGCTACGGCGGCAGTGGCAACGGCGTATTCGGGGAACTTCGTGGCTGGAGCACCGTGTACCATCGTGTATGCGTACTCGACTCCGATCCCGTAGGCTCCATAGTGAGTCTTCACAATATCCATCACGGCATCGTAAGTTTCCCTGTTAGCCCAGTCGCGCTGCCACTCCAGCATGGTTGAGAGTGACGTCACGGGTTTCGCTCCCGCCTGGACTACTCGCTTCATAACGTTGTCGTGAGCGAGTTGACTCACGTCACCGCAGCAATCTTCCACTACGTAGACCTCATAGCAGTCGTGCAGTGCCTGTACCGTGGGGAGCGCCACGCAGGTCTCGGTCCAAAGTCCAGCAAGCACGATCTTTTTGCGTCCTGTCTTTTCAATGGCCGCTACGAAGTTCTTGTCGTCCCAGGAGTTCATCGATGAACGTTCTATAGGCTCATGGCCCGGGAATACAGCTCGGAGCTGAGGCCACATGTTGCCGCTGAAGGACTTGGTTTCCACCGTGGTGAGCACCACCGGCACATCAAACACTCGGCAAGCTTTCGCAAAAGCGACGGTATTGTTAATGATTGTTTGCCGGTCGAAATTCGATGTTCCAAAGAGCATCTGTGGCTGATGGTCAATCAACGCCACAACACAGTTATCGGGTGTGAGAAGTCCCTTCTCGCTAAGCTTGGGACGATTTCCGTTCGATGAATAACTCATTCGCTTCTCCTTGTTGTACTGGCGATACCAGCCGTCCTAGGTTGGTCGCGAGATTTCGAGACCGGAAGCGAGAGTTTACGGAGTGGTTAGTCCGGCGATGTCTCTTCGCAGCCAGATTGCGCGGTAGCTTGCGCATCCAATGTGCCGAAATTGACTGTGCACCCTCGCTCGCGAACGTTACGTTTGCACGAGGAGGGCCAAAATGGAACGGCCGCTCTCAACGCGCAAGCCTCGCGAGATTTGAGGAAGTGCGGCCGCGGATCGCCGTGGGCCAAGCGTCAAGAAGTGTCATGTCATAAGTAGTGTCATGAAAATGACGCCTGACACCACGCCTTGGGTCGGCTTCACGAGAAGGAAGCAACAATAGGTTCAGGTACACCGCAGCTGGTGGCAAGTAAAACCCCAACGACTCGGCGGTAAGGTAATAGGTTGCATGCCGGCTGGATCCGCGGTGGCCCGCGCGGCGCAGCGGCAGGACTTTGCCGACCGAGGCGCCGCCGTCATCGCGTCTGGTTACCTTTGTTTTTGCAGCTGGGCGTACTCGGCTTTGGCTTGCCGATAGACGGGGAGATCGGCGTCGGCGTCTTTCCAAATGTTAAGGAATTCTTCGTAAGATTTACGGGCGGATACGTTATCGCCCATCATCTTCTGCGCGCGGCCCAGTTGGAGCCAGGCCAGGGGTCCGATCACATGTCTCACGCTAAAACCAGGATTGTCGATGAGCTTTTGAAACTGAGCCGCGGCCGATTGGCCATCGCCGAGCCCCAGGTACGCGAGTCCGCGGATGTAGGCGGGGTACACATAATTGAACGATCCTGTAAACGCCAGATCGTATTTGGGGGAGCCGCGGAGCAGATCGATGGCTGCCGCCGGATCGTGTTGCCGCAGCTCGATCGCGGCCCGGATGGTGGGAATGAAGTAATGCTGCACGAGGGTGTCCTCGGGCCTTTCCGCGCTGATCTGGTCTGCGAGTCTACCGGCTTCCACTATTTGTCCTGATCGCGCGAGCGCGAGCGCCAGGGCGATCTTGCTATTGCGATCGAGCGGCCTTCCAGCTGCCTTGCTTTCATAGCGTCGAGCTTGCACGTCCATTCCCACTTCGGCATCCTCCAGGGCCGAGAGAACCACCCACCAGTCAGCATTGCTGGCCTTCGAAGTTCCCCCAAAAGCTCGCAGTCGAAGACGTTCGGCGGAGTGAAAGCGACCCTGCTGAATCTCGATCAAGGCATGTTCATCCAGGAAGTCTTCTCGATATCTGCCTCGCTCCTCCTCCTTGAGGATGTTTGCGACTTTGTCCCGGTCGCCTGTAGCGAATGCGACGATGAGTCTCTCCCGCCGGATGAGTGAATTGTCGAACTTAAGGGCGTCCGCCTTAGCGAGCCATGACTTTGCCTCACTGAATCTGCTTGCGAACCTGATGGACTGTATCGCGCTCCCGAAATAATATGGGCTTGGCCGCAACCGTGCGGTCTCAGCCGCTTCGTCAGCGGCGCGGCCGGGCTGGCCGAGATGCACAAATGCAGCCCTGAGGTTCGCGTGGGCGAGCACATCCCGAGGAAATATTTTTAAAAAGCGAAGCACGGAAGAATATTCTTTCTCCCAGTCGCCGGTCACCCGGCCGTAATAGTCGATTTCGTTATTCAACCGGTCCTTCTCGGTCAACCGGTCGCGGAGTTGGTATGCACGCGTGTACGAAGCCGCCGACAACTCAGTGTTACCCAGGAAAAGGTAGGCCACGCCCATGCGCCAATACGCCAGGGCAAAGTTTGGATCCAGTTCGACGGCTCGCTGAAAGAATTTGAGCGCCCCCTCAGGATCGCCGGCCAGGTAGGGTTTGTCCCCTTGCTTTGCGGCCTGTAGAGCCTCGAGCGAAGCGCTGAGCGCCTTTTCCAGCGGCTGATTGAAGCGCGCCAGCGAATCTGAGGGCTCTCCGAGCTTCGAGCGAAGGCGCACTGCGGTAACTCCCAGCTCGTGGACGACTTCATTCCTGCTATTGATGTCCTCGTGCTCCTCGGCGAAGGTTGCTCCCGATCCGCAGTCGAGTGCCCTCATCTCCAGGCGATATCGGTTACCGGCGTCGGCGATGGAGTCAGAGATCACCATCTTGCTATTCGTCATCCTACAAATCTGGCGTGCGATCTCTGGGGTGATCCTGGTGGCCGGCGCGAGTTTCAGCTGCCCCATGGTGGCGTACGCTTTATCCAATCCCAGCAGGTTTAAGTAAGGCGTCTGCTCCATTTCATAGCGCAATGCAATGTTCAAAGCGTCGTCGAAAACAGGATCGCTCGTCCGGTTGTCGACGTCGGCCAGCACGATTGTGTCGGTGGGTGCGAGAGTGATGCGATGCAGGTAAGCTTCGTAGCGCCATAAACTGAGCGCTCCAACTGCGAGCAGCGCGCCCGCCGCCAACGCCCACCGCGTCCGCCGTCTTGCTGGATGGCCCTCCCACGTGATCCGATTGAGATCATCCTTCATTGCGGTCGCTGATTGGTAACGTCGATCGCGGTCTTTCTCGAGTGCCTTTGCCAGCACGAGATCGAGGCTGCGGGGCAGGACAGGATTGCGCGCTCTGGCCGGAGCGGGAGTCTGATGCAGAATGGCCTGGTGAACATCCGCGGGCGTTTGCCCTGTAAATGCCCGCTGTCCGCAGGCCATCTCATAAACCACTAATCCGAACGAGAACAGGTCACTTCGTGTATCGAGTTCCTCATGCCGTACCTGCTCGGGCGACATGTAAGCTGCTGTCCCCGCGGTAGTTCCTGTGCGGGTGAGCGCCTTCTTCAGACCTTCCGCCGAAGAAGTCTTGGGTACCGTAGCGCTCACGGCTTCCGCTCTCTCCAGCGCCACGTCACTGCCGGCCAACTTCGCCAATCCGAAGTCCAGTATCTTTACCGTGCCAGACTCGCACAGGAAGATGTTGGCCGGTTTGATGTCGCGGTGAATGATTCCTTTGTTATGCGCGGCCTGCAAGCCATCGCAAATTTGGGCCGAAATCTCTAACAGTTCACCTGGTGGTAGCGGTTTTTGCTTCGAGGCAAGCAAGCGGTCACGCAGATTCTCCCCTTGAAGAAGCTCCATGGCGATGAAAGGCTGTCCCTCATGCTCTTCAATTTCGTAGATGGTGCAGATATTGGGATGGTTCAGAGCGGAGGCAGTTTGGGCTTCACGCTCAAAACGCTTGAGGGCAGCCGCCTCGCCGGCGAACTCTTCCGGCAAAAACTTCAAGGCTACCAGCCGGCCGAGTTTGAGATCCTCCGCCTTGAAAACCACTCCCATGCCGCCGGCCCCGATGACATCGAGTACGCGGTAATGCGAAACCTTCTTTCCCGTGAGTGAGCTTGATGGAAGGGGCGCCTCCGCGGCGACCTCTCCGGGTGTGATTCCCGGCGCTGACTCGATTAACTCGGTCATGACCATCAATCGGTAGCCACGACGTGCCAAGGTCTCGATGTACCGGGGGTTGTCCGCTGAATCCCCCAGGGCACGGCGTAGGGCCTTGATCGTCGCATTGATGCTCCGGTCGAAATCCACAACTGTATCGTTCGGCCACAACCTTCCTTTGATTTCCTCGCGAGTAACAATCTTGCCCTCACGTTCAAGGAGCATCCGCAAAACCTGAAACACCTGTTCTCTGAGGAGAACCTTATTCTTAGGATCGGGCGCCTCAACGGATCGTAGTTCGCCAGTACGGAGGTCGAGTTCAAAGGCTCCGAACACCACGCGTGCTGAGGGAAGAGTATGCATCGGAACCCTTAGTGGTCGAGTAAGAAACTCTACCATCGGGCTCGGAATTGTCGAAGCAAAAGCTGTAGATCACGACCAGTCGCGCGCCTAACACCCATAAGAATCAACAATTTGCCTGTTTTTCACTCCTATTTCACCGCAAAATCACCGCTGTTCCATTTACAAACCTTTGCGGCCACGGGTAAATCAGACGATATGGCGAAGACGGATCAAACGACCCGCAGTTCGCGGCTTGCCAGTGGCCAAAATGCCCAAGTTGATAGCCATCATCGATGACGATGAAGCGATGCAAGCCTCGCTACGGGACTTGATCGAGTCGACTGGGCTGATGACGCTGTGCTTCGGATCGGCGGAAGAATTTCTTGAATACGATCTGCACTGTGAAGTCGGGTGTCTGCTAGCAGAGATCCAAATGCCGGGGATGTCGGGTTTGGCACTGCAGGCCAGGCTCAAAGAGGAGCAATGCAATATTCCGATCATCTTTATTTCAAGCAATGGGGGCGCCAGGATTCGAATTCAAGCGATGAGAGAGGGCGCAGTCGAGTTCCTGGCGAAACCGCTGGATTATCCGCTATTGCTCAAGACGGTCGAAGCAGCACTTGATTTGTGAAAGGCACGGCTAAACAATCCGGTCGATGATAGGAGATTCTAGTGCCAGAGTATGCAACCCTCACCTGCCCTCGGGGAGACCAACCAGATCGAAGATTCGAGCGGATCATCGGCAACAGCGCCGCCCTGGAATCTGTTCTCGAACAAGTAGAACAGGTGGCTTCCACGGGTTCGACTGTCCTCATCGAGGGGGAAACCGGCACGGGAAAGGAACTCATCGCACATGCCATTCACAACGCCAGTCAGCGCTTCGGACGCCCATTTGTAAGGCTAAATTGTGCAGCCATCCCCCTGGAACTCCTGGAAAATGAATTGTTTGGTCACGAAAAGGGCGCCTTTACCGGTGCGCTGGCGCAGAACATCGGGCGCTTCGAAATGGCCGATAAAGGTACCCTGTTCCTGGACGAGGTTGGTGACATCCCTCCTGCCCTGCAGCCGAAGTTGCTGCGTGTCTTGCAAGAGCAGGAATTCGAGCGTTTAGGGAGCGGTCGCACACGCAAAGTGGATGTCCGGCTTGTTGCAGCAACGAATCGCAATCTCGGGAAGATGGTAGCTCGGGGGCAATTTCGCACTGACCTGTATTATCGTCTGAACGTCTTCCCCATCTTGCTGCCTCCGCTCCGGGAGCGCCGGGAAGACATTCCTGCTCTTGTCACGCATTTCGTGAAGATGTTTACCCGCCGCATGGGGAAGCAGGTCGACAGCATTCCTCCGGAAACCATGGCAGCCTTCCAGTGGCACTCGTGGCCTGGCAACATTCGTGAGTTGCAGAACTTGGTGGAACGCGCGGTTATCCTTTCGCGGGACGGCGTGCTCCCAAACCCACTTCCCAAGAAGCCAACAGAACTCATGATCCCCGGTCTGCATCGAACCCGAACTTTAGGTTCATCGATAACCTTGGAAGACTCGGAACGCGCTTTGATTTTGGAAACCCTTGAGCAGGCCGGCTGGATCGTCGGTGGACCGCGCGGCGCAGCGGCGAAACTGGGACTGAAACGAACCACTCTGCTTGCCAAGATGACAAGGTTCGGTATCTCGCGGCCTATTCTTCAGGTAGGAACCGGCCTTCCCGGAGTTGCGCAAGAAGATGCCCAGCTTTGCGGGTAGATTTGGCAGCGCGGGGACCACGGAGCTAAAATCCGCGACCGCTGCCGTGACCGCGGAAACGCGTAACTAACAGAGAACAGGGGCAACGAACGACATCTTTCGCGCCCTGAGGACCTTCAAGCTCTTGAAGTCGTTCAACGACCGGTTGCAACAAGATCCTTCCGGAGACCAGGCTGCCGATGCGCAAGATGCCGCCCAGCAATGACACAAGAAGCAATGACACAAGAAGGCCGGCGCACAAGGGATTTCGAAGACAGTCCTCGATACAAAATTCGAGCGTCTATGCCGGAATCAATTTGCTTTTCAACTTCGGCATGGCATTTACCACGCGCATACCAGTCTTGAAGATCGAAAAGGCGGGATACTTCTTTTCACCGGTAAACTGCTTCATTGCTTTGAGCGAATCCGCGACCGCCACAAACGCATACTCTCGCATGCAGGCTTCATATTCACTAATTGCGTCGAGCAGAGGCTTTTCACCGCGGTGCGCTTGCAGCAGAAGTGAACTGAGCAAAGCTGCGTCTTTCAACGCGATGTTACCGCCGACGCCGCGATACGGCGTCATGCTGTGAATGGCGTCACCCAACAGGGTAATTTGCGTAGACTTCCAGGGGACCGGAGGCGGCGCAGTGCGCATATGGTTGAGAAAAAGTTGTTGCTCGTCGATCATTTCGACGAGTTTGCGGAGACTGGGGTGCCAAGTGACCACCGTGCGACGCAACGCAACTTTCAACGTGCTACCGGTCATGGATGCATCCTGCTTATCGAGACCGAAGAATTCCGGCCTTCCCCCCAGTGCGAGGATCAGATAGTCCTCATCACCGGGCAACGGTCCCTCAACGCCAAGACGGCGCAGCGTTTGGCCAGCCTCTCCGGAACGCTTCCACATGGCCATAAACATGCTGCAAGGGGCGGGCGGTACGACCATGACGGGGCCATCGAGCAGCAGATCGGGGGCCAGCGCCATGACGCCATCGGTAAGAGGGATGGTGCCGCCTATCCCCACCACGCCCGTGTCTGTGGGCTCGGCATGGGGCAGGTACTGTTTGCGAACAGAGGAATTGACGCCGTCGGCAGCCACCAGGAGATCCGTCTCGGCGCTGCTGCCGTCTTCAAAATACGCGCGGATGACGCCCCCGGGAGTTTCTTCGTAGCGCAGAAATCGCTTGTTGAATCGCACCTCGTGTTCCAGGCCCGCCAGCAGAATGCGCCGCAGGGTGATGCGGCTGATCGACCGATGCCGGGCAATGGTGTCTGCCGTGCCGCCGCCGCTCCTGCCGAGGTTGAGCAGTTCGCGCAGTTGTTCAGTGGCTACGCTGAAGCCCTGCGAGAAGTCCCCACCTGTGGAACAAAAAATGTCCCACAGCTGTTGGGGTAAACATTCGTGGAGTGCCGTGCTGCCGTGGGGATTTATATGAATGCGGTATCCTTGCGGGCGGGAGTCCGGGGACTCGTCCCGCTCAAAGACGGCTACGCTGGTTCCTGCCTTCTTCAATCCGTTCGCCAGGCACAGCCCACCCATGCCACCGCCGATAATCGCTACGCTGAAGGCGCACTTTTTCATTTTTTTGCTCCTGCCGGCTTTTGCAGTCTCTTCTTCGCTCTTGCGGAGAGGATCCACGCCTCGGTATTTCGTTCAATGGCGTCGATCTGGCCGGCGCCGGATGCGGCAGTGCCGGCAAAGATCGACATCAACATGGAGAGCATCTCGCAGCAAGGGATGTCATCGCGGAAGGTGCCGTCTTCTACACCCGCCCGGACCATCCGCTCGATTCCATCACGCCAGTGTGCATTCATCTGGTCGACGGTTTTTTGCACCTCCGGATCGCGTTTGCCGCGCAGGGCGAACTCCTGCAGCACCAGCAACATTTCCGGATGGTGTTTGAGATAGAACCGGCCATCGGAAAACTCCTGGCGCAGGCGGTCGAGGGCAGAAAGCCCGGAAGGGCGCGGCGGCCGGCCGTGCAGGGTGACAAATTTTGCGCCAATCAGCTGCGCCAGTCCTTCGATAAGGTGCTGCTTCGATGGGAAGTAATAGTGCAGGGTGGCTATGTTCACTCCGGCGCGATTGGCAACTGCGCGGGTGCGTAGACCTTCAAACCCCACCTCTGCGACAACATCAAAAGCAGCCTGCAACAGCGCCGTCCGCCGCCTGCCATGCTCATCCTGGGGATCGAGGAGCGCGCGGCACCATTCGTTGTTGGGAGTCTCCGCCATACATGGATTATTTAATCAATCAGTTGATTGCTTTGTCAATCAGGTGATTGACACACTCCGCAACTCCCTGAATTCAGGACTTCTGGCGCTCTCCGTGAGGTCTCAGGCCCGTCGTAAGTTTTCGGACGAAGACCAGACGGATATGTCTCGCTCTGCCGGATTAGAGCGTTTTGCTAATGGTGTAGACCTGCCGGGCAAGCGGTACTTGCCGGTCCTACGCCATGCCCTGAACCTTACCGCGCAGCACGGTGACGGAACATCTGGGCAATGTTACTTGGGCGCCTCTTCCTGCTTCGATCTTGGAAGCGACCGGAGGGTTGTCCGGCTCGGCGTGGGATCCCGCACCGGCCGAGTGCCAAACGTATTGCTCGCTTCCGAATGTCACCATCTTCACCTCACCGTCAAAAAAAGCCGTCCCGCCGCCGGCGCCCTCGAAGGCGATCTCAATCTTATGGGGGTGGCCCCTGTCTTTATTCACCAGCAGAAGCGCCCAGTCGCCGTCGGGCCGTCGAACCGCATAGGAGGTTACAAGCGCGTGGCCTGCAGAATCATGGACGGAGCCGTCCACACGGAACTGGTGATGCATCCCGGTGCGATGCGTGACCCATTCGTTGTTGATCATGCGGCCAGCATGATATTGGGCTGTGAACTGGTGAATTTTCAGCTCGGCGTCGGCAACGTAATTCCCGTAAGTCGCCCAGCCGCCGTGGCAACCGCGCTCAAGCGGTTCGGCCTGAATCGGCGAATGATAATAAGCCGAGCCGCCGTATAGGAAGAATGAACCCACGCTGTCGGCGAGCCACAGGGCGGAAAAAACATCGGTCATGTAGTTCGAGAGATCGTATGTCACGGCGCTCTCGGTGTTCATCAGAGGCACGCCTGCGGGCAAGCCATCCTGGCGAAACGCGTCCAGGCAATTTCGCGTCACCTCAGGCTCGCGATAAAGATCGGCCCAGTTTACCGAGCACGGATCGAATGGATAATGTTCAAACGAAACAAAGGCGAGATCCTGAATATGATCGTGGGCCTTTAAGTAATCTAAAAACCTCCCGAACCAGGAGGTACGGTTCTCCGCGTCCGGCCAAACCGAGACATCCTGATTGATGCCTTGGAATACCGGCCCGCCCAGTTTTGTCTCCGGTGCGACCTTATGGATTGCGTCGGCAAACTGAATGTAAAGCGCCGCGTAATCTTCAGGCAGAATGTATTGGCCGTCGCATTCTTCACCCATCTCCACCCACGCGACTGGGTATCCGCGTTTTTTCAAGTAAGCAATCTGATTCGCTGCATCCTCAGGCGTGCTGAAGAGGACTGCGACCGGAATCATCGCCGGCAAATTGTTGGTAATGCCGCTGGTGAAGAAAAGGTCGAGACCAGTCTGATCGCGGCGCTTGTCCAGAGCCGTGGCCGAGTGATAGGGATCGGTCGAGGAGCAGTAGGTTGGGGTCTGTGTGGCATCGGGTGAATGCCGTACGAGATCGAGGAAGGTGCCGTCGTCAAGAAGCATGCCGGCGTATACCTGGCAGATCGCATAGCCGGCTCGATGCCGCAGGTCGCCGGTTCCGTGCGGTCCCGGCTGATTCGAGGATTGGGTCATCACCACCCGAATCCAGCGCGTGGTGATCGGCTGTTGGGCGAGCTTCAACGTCTCCGTACCGCCTTTGCCGTCGCGCACGATGCCATGGGGAAAACTGTTCCAGCGCCCCTCCGCCTGCTGGCTGACGCCCAGGCCTTCTGCGGGCGCGTACTGCGCCTCCCAATTCATAGGGTCCACGCCGGTCCAGTATTGCACTTCATACGCGCGCGCGCTCGGCTCGCACCAATCGATACGCAAGGCATTGAGCTGCTGAGGAGCGAGCAAATCCAGAATGATCCATTGCGGATGCAACCCGTCGTCTTCGCCGGTAAATGCCTTGGTGAGGTATGGATTGCTCTTCCAAAACGTGGCCGGATCGCCGTCTGTAAGCCGCCCGTAACCGTTGGAGGCGCCGCCGTCCGCTGTCGTGCCGCGATGCGGCAGCGGATATCCAAATGAATCGTGAATGAACCCTGTGGGCTCCGCGTCTCCGACAAAGTAGCCCCTCTGATGCTCAGGGTCGCTCCACGCTCCATTGCTGTTCCAATGCCAGGCCTCGATGGCAAGCTCTGTGTGGTTGCGATAGGTGATTGGTCCCCATCCGGCCGAGAGCCATTGCCGGACCATTTCCGGCGTGTAAATCTTGTCGATCACCGGAATCGACAGCTCATCCATCGAAGAACCGAGACTCTTGTCCGGATCGAAGCTGTTCACAGGTTTGCTCGTGTCCACTCGCAGCAATGTGGCGCGCGATGTCCCTGTACCGGCGGCTTGACCAAGCGCCGCAGCAAATTTACTGCTGGAAACCATCCCCAACGCCGCGGCTCCAGCTGCATGATTGAGGAATTTGCGCCGCGAAATTCCGCATGGGCGGTGCTGCTCGGATCGATTCGATGGGAGCTCCATTACCACATTTTCCTCTAAATCAAATTCGGGGATAAGGGTCACGATACCTATCAATGCAGTTCCGCGCGCTGGGCGACCGCCTTAGCCTCGATGGTCGCTGATCCGTCGCTTAAGCCTGCGGTTCTAGCTTTAACGGTTATGGGTCCAGCCTGCCTCGTGGTGCGCACCACGACCAGCGCACGCCCTTGAAACAACTTGCGCCGATCTCCCTGGTAGGAAGCGTTGTCCTGACCGTCGCCGTTACCCACGGCCGCGATGACGCCGGGGCCGCTAAGGGAGAATTCTATTTCCTGGTCTGCATTCGGCTGCCAACGGCCCTCCGCGTCCACTGCCTCTACTACCAGGAAAGAAAGATCCTGTCCGTCGGCCTGAACGACCGTTCGGTCTGCCGTTACACGCAGAGCAGCCGCATTGCCGGCTGTGGTAAGCACGCTTTCCGCAACAGCCCGATCCCCTCGCATGCCCACAGCCTTCAAGGTGCCGGGCGCATACGGCACAGAAAAAGTTGCCTTAAATTCCTGGTCGCGCCCGGTTGGCTGCTCCCCTATCAGCTTGTCATTGAGGAACAAACGAACCTTCTCCACGCCGGAATATACCTCCACCTGCAGCTCCTTGCCTTCCTGCCCCGGCCAATTCCAAGCCGCCAGTGTTGGATAGGTTGCCCAACCGGTGGCGATGATTTTCTTTCCTTCCGGCTCCGGGAAACGCACGGTGGCATAGACGCGATCGCCGCCGTTCCACAGGATGTCTCGATAGTAGGACTGCGGTTTGCGAAAGCCAGTCAGATCAAGATCTCCACACGCCGATGCGTGCCACGGATACCCGTGGAATAGAACGGCCATAGCGGCCTTCATCCCTGGATCTGCTGCGCTTTGGGTGATCGCAGCCATCATGTCCACCCCATTGGCCATTCCCAGGAACATCTTATCTATAATGGCGGTGTTCATCATCCCGCCCATGATCTGTTCTACCGCCTGTGCCTGTTGCGGAGTGCCGTAGGACCACGCGCCGATGCCCGACTCACCCAGATAATCCATGGCAGTCCAGGTGAGATCACCGATGACGTATGGATTGTCCTGGGAGATTTGCCACAACGGAAATAATTTCGCCGGATACGATTCGGTGGTCAGCATGATGCGATTGGGCAATTGACGATGGTCTGCCGCATAAGTCGGGATAAGGTTGTAGTTGTAACCGGTAATGTCCAGCAGGGCAAACACTGCTTCTGCGTTCGGCGCGGTGGTCGAGCCGGGAAACGCCAGCGTAAGCGGGCGGGTATTGTCGAGCGATCGCACATGATCGGCCAATTGCTTGGCCATCTCGCGACCTCGTTCCACCTCCAACTCGGGGATCTCATTGCCGATTCCCCAGATCACGATGGAAGGATGGTTGCGATCGCGCAGCACCATGGCCGAGATATCCCGCTTCCACCATTCATCAAAATCTCTGCCGTAATCGAACTTGACCTTGCTCGCCTTCCACATGTCGAAAGGCTCATCTAACACCAGCAAGCCAAGCCGATCGCACGCATCCAGAAACGCAGGAGACGGTGGGTTGTGCGCGGTGCGCAACGCATTGTGTCCGGCCGCCTTCAGCAGCTCTACTTTGCGTTCCTCGGCGCGGTCGAACGCCGCGGCCCCCAACGGCCCGTTATCATCGTGGACGCTGCCACCCGTGAGCTTGACCGGCTTTCCATTTAGAAGCAGGCCTTTCTCCGCTGACCACGAGAGTGAGCGGATGCCGAACGGCGTCTCCGTCTGATCCACAATTTTGCCATTACTGCGTATCCGGGAAACGGCACGGTACAGGGTGGGCGAAGCAGGCGACCACAAAGCAGGGTGGGCAACCGGGATCGTTTGCGCAGACTCCATTTCCTTCCCTGCAGCAACCATCAGCTTCGATTGCGTTGTACCCGCCTGGTGTCCTAAGTGGTCATACAAGGTAGTTTCCAGCGTTACATCAGCCGGCCTCGCGGTTTCATTGACCACCCTTGTCTGCACGGAGACCGTGGCCGACTCATCCGAGACCTTGGGCGTGGTGACAAATACTCCCCAGTGCATCACGTGGATGGGCTCAGTTACGACGACGCGGACGTGCCGGTAGATCCCTGACCCGCTATACCAGCGACTGTTCGGCTGGGCAGAGTTGTCCACACGCACAGCCAGCAGGTTCGGACCGCTGAAGTTCAGTTCCGGAGTGAGATCGAAAGAGAAACTGGTGTAGCCGTAAGGATGGGTTCCCAATTTATGACCGTTGAGGTACACGGTCGCATCCCGGTACACTCCATCGAACTCCACGCTCACCCGCTTTTCCCGCCAGCCGGCAGGAGCGCTAAAGGTCTTCCGATACCAGCCGACACCGGCTGGGAAGAAGCCGCCACCCGCGCCCGACGGATTGTGACTGTCTGGCCGGCCTTCGATACTCCAGTCATGGGGCAGGTCTACGTTGCGCCAGGTTGTATCCGCGAAGGACGGCGACTCTGCCCCGCTCGGGTCGCCGAGCAGGAACTTCCAACCGGAGTCGGCCGCCAACTCCAGCCTGGGTGGATGGGACTCTGCTGCATCCATCGAAGCAGTGGCGAGCGACAGGAGCGTGGCGCAAACTGCCAGCATGATGTGCATGTGGGGTTTCACGAGGACCTCTTTCTCGGTGTGCTCTTGCGAGCTTTCCTTCGCGGAGAAGGCGCAGTGGGTTTTTGAGGTTCGGTGGCGCGTAGGCCAAACACAATAATGCGAATGGTTTCCCCAAACAGCCGGTCGATCGGCTGTCCGTATTCCAACTCAACTTTCTTTCCCAGCGCGGCGTAACGCCGTTGGGCTGCGATGACTGCATTGAACACCGCATGCAGCGTCAGGTCGGGGTCTAAGTCAGGGCGGAGAGAACCGTCAGCGACCCCTTCGCGGATCAACTTGCGGAAGGATTTGAACCCTTGTTCATGGAGCTGTCCCTCTAGAGTCAGAAGGCGTTCGGCCGGCCAGTGTCGCGCGTACATTGCGTCGAATTGGGCCATGAAGCGAATCTTCGCCTCGTTCTTTACCAGCTCGTCGGCCATGAATTGAAGCAGTCCTGTGATCTTGGCGAGCCCGGTCGTTGCGCCATCGAGACTTGTCGTCGCCCGCGCAGCATCTTCCTCCATCATCTCGCCGAGAATCGCCCAAACGATGTCATCCTTCCGGGAGAAGTACTCATACACCGTGGAAGTGCGAAGCTCACTGGCGGAGATGATGTCGGCCATGGTAGTTCGGTCGATACCACTCACGTCGAAGAGCTTTTTGGCCGCTTCCAGGATGCGGCGGCGCTGCCGCTCCCGATGAAGGTGATAGGTTCCCGGCGGTTTGGTTTTCTTCGTGGTTACCATCGCGGCGGTTTAACCCCGTTATTCTTTGTACTGACTGTTCGAATTCGAACTGGTAGTACGAATTACAGTACAGTAACTCATTGGCCGCTGTCACCGGAAATCTTCTCACCGGGCCGTCTGTTTCAGGCGAGGTTATAATCTCCCCTGAACTCGCCGGCAAGGATTGGCGCGGGCATCGGTTGCACGGAGGATTGCGTGGCGCGGACGATTGCGTACGTCTCGAATGCCGAGAGCAAGGAAATCTTCGCTTTCGCAATGGACCCCGAAAGCGGCACGCTGAGCCTGATCGAGCGCGTGCCGGTGCCCGGCACTCGCCTGCCGTCCCCGACCAGCCTGCCGATGGCTGTTAGCCCCGACCGCAGGTTCCTCTACGCGGCGCTGCGCAGCCCACCCTTCGCGGCATCCAGCTTTGCCATCGATCCGTCGAGCGGCCGACTGTCGCACCTCGCGGTCTCGCCGCTGCTCTGCGCCATGGCATATATCATCACCGACCGCAGCGGCCGGTTCCTGCTGGCGGCGTCGTACACGGATGCCAGGCTCGCCATCTATCCGATTGATGCGGCCGGGCGGATCGAGGCATGCCCGACGCAGTTGACGCCGACTGGTCCGAACGCGCATTGTGTCGTGGTCGATGCGGCGAACCGCTTCGCCTACTGCGCCGTACTCGGCGCCGATCACGTGATGCAACTGCTGTTTGATCCGGAGACGGGAACGTTCGCGCCCAATGCCCCGCCGGCTCTGACGACGCGCGCACGGTCAGGCCCGCGGCATCTCGTGTTTCATCCCAACGGCCGGTTCCTCTATCTGCTCAACCAGATCGACGCCACCATTGTTGCGTATCGCATCGAGCCGGGATCCGGCGTGCTGGCGGAAATCGAGACAGTGACAACGCTGCCGGCGCATTTCCTAGGCGAAGCCAATGCCGCCGACATCCACCTGACGCCGGACGGAAGGTTTCTCTATGCCAGCGAGCGCCAGACCAGCACGCTCATTGGGTTCCGCGTCGATGTGGCGAACGGCTTCCTTGCGCCAGTCGGACGCTGGAGCACCGAAACCACGCCGCGCGGCTTCGCCATCGACCCGCGGGGCCGTTTTCTGCTCGCCGCCGGGCTGGATTCGAATCAGCTGAGTGTGCATGCGATCGATCCGCAGCAAGGCGGCCTGACGCCGCGAGGACAGTATCCAGTGGGCGGCATGCCTAACTGGGTGGAGATCCTCGATCTGCCCTGACATAGGACCGCTTCGAAGTTTCGCAGACGTGAAGTTTCGAAATTTCCATCACAGGCACACGACTCGATTTGATTTGTATGTGGCCACCGTCTTATTCCTTTCTGCTCTAGCTTTCGACATCAAGGTGCATAGTGCGTAAAGACAAGGTCGGTCGCTTTGGCCTTCTCGTGGCAGGGAAAACAGCTTTTCATAAACGCCGCGTCGCCATGTTTGCCGTCTGCGAAGTGACCGAACCCCCAGCCGCCGGTTGCAGCGTATTTTTTTGAGTCCTTGATCATAAACTGAATGTTCGTTGGGGCCCCAGGGACGAAAGATTGGGCTTGGCCAAAGACTTTGTTGTTTTCTTCTGAGGGCACGTAACGGTAATGCAACGCAGCGATCATCGTGCCGTCCGGGAACGGAAGCTTCCCTTCCCGGTAGGCCTTGAACGCTACGTCGTTGCCCAGCACGGCGCCTATACTGTTGAGGTTGCCTGCTTCATGGGCCGAGGAGATCCATCTCCAGTCGCGGTACCCGTGAGGGATTTCTGTAACGAATGCCGGGGCGGATTCCCCACTCGACTGTCCTGGTGCAGGGGCACTCAGGCCGACAAGGCCGGTCGTGGTTGCAACTGCAACCAGGAAGAATGTGTAGTGTTTCATAAGGATTCCTCCATCCAATATGCTTATATGCCCAGATGAACTGAAAATCAGCAGGCTCCCACTACCCCAGCAAAATAGCAGGAAAGCAGCGTGGACCTCAACCACCTACTCCGAAAGAAACGGCTGCCTGCTGCATCGTGGATGCGGAAGAGCGATTGGACTAGCGCACTGCCGATTAATCGGCAACAATATCAACAACCATTATACATAACATATTTGTTGACATAGTTGTTGACATCGGATCCAGGCAAAGACTACTCTTCTTCTTGCGAGGAATAGATCTTATGGGAACGAGTGACTATCGGAAGGCCCTCTCCGTCGCGGAAAAGGAACTTGCCGGACTGAATGCAGAGTTGGACGCGATCACGCAGCGCCAGGCGCAGCTTCAGCAGACGATTTCGACGCTCAAGACTTTGACCAATGCCTCGGAGGAAGGGGAAAGGACTCTGACCGACGTGATTCGCATCATCGTCAAGGCCGCAAACGGCTACATCGGTGCTGGTGATGTATTGAAGTCCGCTTACTCGATGGGAGCGAAGTTCTCAGGAAAGAACCCGAAAGCGTCCATCATTACGATTTTGGGACGTTTGGTACGGGACGGCGAGTTGGAGAGGGAGCGCGGAACAATAAAAGTGCGGTTTCGCTCAAAGCCACGTGCCCAAGGTTGACAGAGTGTGATCGAGCCCGTGAGGGGCGATTGCTGGGTGCGGTGTCCGTTCGCGAGCGTGCCGGACCGCGCAAGATCGGGCATAAGAGGTAGTCCTGCCCCGGTTATGATTCTGACAAGTGACTAAAAGACCGCAAGCACGGCCCAGAACCCACCTTCAGAAAAATACTCTCCGATCATTCGTCCGATGGCTAGTTATCGGTGTGGCGTCTCTCTGGTTGCTCACCGTGATCCTTCTCCTGTCTGCCCGATGGATCGATCCACCGACCACTGCAGTGCAGATCCAGCGTCGTTTGCAGGCCTGGGCTGATCACACGCCTTATCGCAAACGCTACAAATTTATCCCTCTCAATCAAATCTCGCCCAATCTTCAGCACGCTGTCATCGCCGCGGAAGATGCGCGCTTCTACCAGCACCATGGCTTCGATTGGCATGAGATCCAAATCGCTGCCGGCGACGATTTGGAGGGTGGACGCTTCCGCGGAGCCTCTACCATCACCCAGCAACTGGTAAAAAACCTCTTCTTCGGAACCGGCCGCTCGATCCTCCGCAAGGGCGCGGAGTTCACACTGGTTCCGCTGGCCGAACTCTTTCTTGGCAAGCAGCGCATTCTGGAGATCTACCTCAATGTGGTCGAATGGGGGCCCGCGATTTATGGTGCGGACGCGGCCTGTCATGCCTACTACGGAACCGCGGCCCGAAGTACCGACCGGGAACAGGCGGCACGGCTCGCCGCGATTCTACCGGCTCCCCTCAAGCGACGGCCTGCGCGCATGAATCAGTACAGCGCGCTCATCCTGGAGCGAATGCGGCAAATGGGCTGGTAATGGACGAGCATGGTTACCAACAAAATCCTCTTCCGCTCGCGCTGGACGCCCCCTCAAAAAACCGTACTACTGTGTGAGCAAGTATCCACACGTCAGCGCCGTTTTGCCATGACGGCCCTGCTTGGCGTTGCACCGGCGCTCTCTACCCGTGCATCTGCCGCTCAACCACCGGGAAAGCATCAGCGCCTGTCGGCATGATGGCTCGGTGATCGCTAACAGTAGTGTGACATCAAAGCGACGAATCAAGTCTATCCGCAGCATTCCTGCGTCCCGCGAGGGCGCCTGCGGAGAATAGAAATAATTGCCTAAACAGGGATCGCTCAGTGCGTTCTCTTGATTGAGTAGTTTTGACAACCTGGGAAAACACCACACCACCGGACACTGGCTTAAGTGCCTACGCGAGAACTCGCAACAAATGCTGGGTGGCCCATTCAAGCCGTAGTTTGGCTTGAGTGGGATTGCGGGGCTTAATGTGCCAAGCCCTTTGGCAAGCCGGCCGAAGATCGGCAGACTTATCGCGCTTATCGCGCTCTTTTTCTTCGCACCCCCAGGCTCATTCCAGTCGTGCTGGTCCTGTCCATCCGCCTCCACCACTGCCGAGGTGGGCCGCTGTCCTCGAATTTGTCATCCTGAGAGCCTGTGACCTCTTTGATTTGTCGTGCGAAGTTCTTGGCACCTGCGGTTTCACTTCACCTCGAGCCAATGCCGTCGCCAACGATCTTTCAGCCGCTAACCAATTTCCGATGGAAGAGCCTCCCACCCTTGTCATCCCGACCCGGATTTCCTGTACGTGGCTCCATCCATGACTGCGTGTGCGGCTTTCAGTAAGGAAAGCCGCATGAGGTTCGCCAGCGCCAACAAGCTCCACAGGAAATCCGGGGGAGCGAAGCCGAGGGATCTGCTGTGCGCCTTTCTTCCAAACAAAGGCCCTTGCACGTGACCTCGCGGCTCTTGCCCCGTGGTTGTTTATTTCCTACCTGGGTTCTTCCAGCATGCAGCGGCTAACTACAGAGTGGTTAGGTCCCAACAATCAAGCCGTCAGGCAAGATGTGCAAGCGCACTTGCAGGGGCCTTTGTTTGGGAGAAAGACGCACTGCAGATCCCTCCGCTGCGCTGCGCCCCGGCCGGGATGACAAATTCGAGGGCAGCGGCCCATCCTGGAAATGGGGGCAGAGGGATGGACAGCCGTCGACTAACGCTCCTGGATGAACGCATCGGAACATCCTATTTATATTGAGGTCGCGCCAGCGGTCATCAATATCGAAACGCCCGCTTGGAGATTATCGCCAACAGCGGCCACCTCATCCCCATCGACGAAGCGGTGAAGCTCGCCCGCGCTATAGCCGAATTCGTCACCCAGTTGCCGGCGTGAACTGTGACCTGCTAAGCATCGCGAGGTGCGTTCTCGCTAATTGCTCTTGCGCAGGAGCCGGATGACGACCACGCTGGCATGCGGAAACACCATTTCGAAGTTCGACCCTACCTGAATCTGATTCGTTACCGTCTCTACTGCATGGGGCTGCATCTCGTTGTTCTCTGTATAGATGCTGGGCGCCGAGATGGTCTTCACTTGCGCCAGGGTCTGAGGAATAAAGCCATCTATTTGAATGGCCGTGCGAAAATCGCGAGTAAGACTGCGATTGACGCAGAATAGAACTAGGGTGTCCGGTGACGGACCCATCGCCGCAACGACTTCCAGCCACGGAACATGATCGATCTGCGGCAGACGAGTGACTCCATGTTCCACCGCATACATCGGAGCATCGCTCTCGGTGGCCACCAGCCGGGTTGGCTTCTCCTCGGCGTAGGAACGCAGCACCCAATATCCAGGAGCGCCGTAGACCTGCTCCCGCTTCTTCCAGATACCTCCAAACTCGAGAATGCCCGTCATGTCAGAGATCGGGACGATGCTGGAGTTCCTCAACAGCATATTGAGGAAGCCCGCGGTATCGATCGCTCCACCCATATTGTCGAAGCCCGGAGCCGGCCGTTGGCCCGGCACAAACAGCCATTCGGTAAAAGCAATTTTCGCGTTCTTGTGATCCGACTGCTGGATTTGCTCTGTCATCTCCTTCATGCGCTGTTCCAACCCGATGGGCAGCGCAAAGCTCGAGAGCGCAATGAAATCATCCGATGGGTAGGCCAGCTGTACCTGGTCGTCCCTGACTACGAAATGGGTCGACAAATACTGAAAGGTATCGGGTGGAGTGGCGAGCTGCACTGCGTTCCAGTCATGGTAGTGGTCCGGGTCGGCGCCGGTCGCGATCAGCTGTGCGTTGGGATCCACCTTGCGGATGGCCTCGCTGAACGCCTGCGTGCGGGCGCCAATCTGATCCTGGGCCGGGTAGCCCATGTTCCAGCTGCCCCATAGTTCATTCCCCAGCTCCCACAGCAGGCCGCCTTTTTTATCGCCCCAGTGATCGTTCACATACTTGACCCACTCCGCGGCTTCCTCAGGAGTTCCGGAGCCGAGGTTCAGCGCGATCTGTGGTTGTGCTCCAATCAGTTCGCAGAATCGCAGGAATTCATCGGTCCCGAAAGTGTTGTACTCCGGAATGTTCCATGCGAGGTTGGATTGACTTCTGCGCTGATCGCGGGGTCCGATGCCGTTCTTCCAGTGATAGGACGAAGTAAAGTTACCGCCAAAACGGACGAGTGGGCTCTGGAGCGCTCGCGCCATCTGCACCACTTCCGGATCCATTCCATCAATATTGTCGGCCGGCATCAACGAGACTTGATCGATATAGGCGCGCGAATCGTCATGCAGGGCAATCACGAAGTCGACCGGCTGCAACTGCCCGACCATGCCCGGTTTGAGCTTGAGCTCAAAGGAGTATTTGGTCCATTTCTTGGCGGCAGCATCGATGGTCGTGCCGGCGAGTACACCTTGCACGTTGTTTCGCTCCCGCAGCGAGATGTACACCGTCGCCGGCCCCGACTGATGCTTGACATAGATGCTTCCGCGATACGTCAGAATGCGATGCACGGGCAAGTAGATTCGCTGGCGGATGCCAACTTCGCCGGCCGGCAAAGCCATGATCAGCAACGAGTCCGAAGAGTTGGCCGCGTCACCCGACTGCGGCTCATAGCGGTTTCCCTGCCGAACGTCTAGTGGCTCCCAGGGCAGCGGAAGATCAAGTCTCGAGGCCGGCTCCAGCTCCGGTCGTTCTTTGATCATCCTGGCGATCGCTCCGGCGCTCCACAGGCCTTCTTCGAAGCTGCCGTTCTCCAGTAGTTCCGACCAAAGTCCGCCATAGGTGGCGTGGCCGATCGGTTCCAGAAAGCTGCCGAAGATGGTGGGTGGGATCGCCTCCTTTTGTAACTGATCCGCATGTACTCGCACATGGACCGGCTGATCCGGTGCGGAATGGGTATCGTCCATAATCTGGCCCACGGCAAAGGCCGCACCCAGCCATAAGACGCTAACCACAACAAAGCTGCCCAGCTTTACTCGTCGCATCGTGTTCCCTTTGTTCTCCGGCTGGTGTTTCCTGAAGCTGAAATACCGCACGAAGTATATAAGAGTCGCCCGCTCCTGCAAGTTTTGTGCTTGGGCCTGAGAAAGTCCGCTCGCACCTCGACTCCAGTGTTGTGCGTCTGCTCAGCGTTCGGCCGTGACGATGGCAGGATGTTACCCGGCGATTACCAGCGGGTTGAATCTGGCGAAGCACGTAGCGTCTTCTTTCCGTCTGATTCGTACGCTTCTCCGTTACGATTTATAGCTTGCTCCATGCGCTAACTTATTGTTGCTGCGTAGGGCGAGGGTTACGTTGGTGTCGTCTTAAGTCATGCTCACTGCTTTGCGGAGAATTGGAACGGGGCGTGGGCCTCGCGCTTGCGGCGAATATGCCCAAACGATAACGAGCGCGTTGGTCCGATTTCAACCTTGCTCATAACTTTGGTGCGTACTTTGGAGCGTTGCCATACGCGGTTCTCTGCTGACTTCCCAGGCCATAGACTCTACGATCTCGATACGTTTGATGGGGTCGTCCATGGGAGTCGCTGCGTACTCGGAAGCCAAAAAGCAAACGAGTGTTCTGCCAGAAAATAACACTCACGCCTCAACTCTCACTCCAGTTTTGCAAGATGCTGGCCAGCTTGGCGCAGTCGGCAGCCCTGACCACCTGGGCGGAAATCACTCTGTGCGGACGCCGGCGGCGGTTATCCCGTCGACGAAACGTCAAGGCCAAATCATAGGTCTGGACATCGTGCGAAGCGTGGCGGCACTTTACGTCATGCTTTATCACTACGGCTGCTGGATCTGGGCGGGAAACGCCCTCCCCGGCGAGACCCTTGGTGCAAAGGATCATTGGATGGGTCCATTCTCCTGGCCAGGTTGGGTCGGGGTCGAAATCTTCTTCGTTCTTTCCGGATTTGTCATTGCGTACTCGGCACAAAACAACACAGCAAGCGGCTTCGCGAAAAGCCGTATCATCCGTCTTTATCCCACAGCATGGATATGTACGTTGATCACCCTTGTAACCGTCGGTCTCTTCGAGGGCTCGAAGTACTGGTTGTCGAGTATCCGTCCGCTGTTGCATACGATCGTAATCGCTCCCTGGACGACCAACTGGATAGACGGATCTTTTTGGACACTGGCAGTAGAGCTCAGCTTCTACTTCATCATTTTCTTGTTGCTTGCCTTCAGGCTTTATGAGCGCCTGGGTATTGTCATGATGACACTTGGCGCCTCGACCTCGATTCTGGCTCTCTATCGTTGTGGCATTGTGGCCGGCCTCTATGGTGGTCACCTGGACGCAAGGATCATGGACTTCGCTCAAAATCAAAGGTACTTTTTTCTGTTGGTCGATCACGGCATGTTTTTCGCTCTTGGTAGCCTGATCTGGCTCTGTCTCCTGCAGCGGGTCAGCCTGTCCAGGGTAATTGGGGTTGTCGTGTGCACCGTAGGATGCCTGGCCGAGATTTACCTGCATAGCCGTCTATTCGTCAGCGACGCAGAGCAGCGAGGTTTATCAGCCATCGAAGGAGGCCGGTGCCACCCACTACTTCCGATGACGATATGGGCGCTGGCTATTCTGGCGATCATCTGCTCGGTGTCGTTCAACGCAAGGGTGATGGCGCTGGTGGGCGCCAGGGGTGCGAGGGTTGTCAGGTTTCTGGGACTCATGACATACCCTCTTTACCTGGTTCATCAGAGGGCTGGCTTCGAGATCATATCGGTCCTACAGCAGCGGGTAGGTTTCTCGACCTCGGTTTTCCTTACCGCCGGCCTCATGATCCTATCGAGCTTCATCGTCGTCCGCTTCTTTGAAAAACCGCTTCAGAAGGTCTTTAAAGCCGTGCTGCAAGTGCCAGGCAAGCAGAACGCCAGCGCGCGTAATCATCGAGACACGGCCAGGGAAAGAATGCGAGATCTATTACTGCCTCAGCCGGACGGTGCGTGAAGCTGACTACTAGAGCAGACAATCTATCTCGGGAAGCAGGCTTTTTTGATCCTATGTTGACGACTCAGGCTGCCGGATATCGAAGTTTTCTACAATGAACCAGTAGCAGAATATGCCTACGAGCAGGACAACCACGGCCAGCCCGAATCCGGGAGCATAAGAGCCGGTGCGAGCGATGAGCACGCCGGTGAGCAAGGGAGCTAAAACACCGGCGACGTTGCCGGCAAAGTTTTCAAAGCCTGTCCATAGACCCACGTCTTCGTGGGGCGCGCAGCACTGCAGGATGACCAGCAGATTGCCAGTGGCGAGGCCGACCAGCGAAGCGCCGGCGATGAGAAACACCGCGGTGTTGGCACTCTGCACGCGGGACGCAGGAATGAGCAGCAGCCCGCAAAGAAAGGCTACGGTGACGATTCCCTTGCGGGTCCGCGTTTCACTCCAGCCGTGGGCGGTGAGGCGGTCGGCGATCCAGCCACCCAGGGGTTCGCTGGCCCCAAAGACGAAATATGGCAGCGCGGAGAAGAAGCCGGCACGCAGGATGGTCAAGTGACGCACGGTCACCAGGTAGTCGGGCAGCCAGGTAACAAACAGGTACCAGTAGTAGTCGAAACAAAAGAAGCCGAGACAGATACCGATCAGGTTGCGATTGGTCAACAGGCGGCGCAGTGCTCGTCCGTGATCGCGGCCTGATAATGGTGGCCGCGCAGGCTGATCCAGCCGTCCTTTAGTCGCCCAGAGCCAGGGAATAACCCACAACAGCGCAGCGAACCCGATCAGCCGAAAGCTCAGGCGCCAGCCGAAGTGGACCAGCAGCCAGGGGATGGTCAGGCCACCCAGCACCAGTCCCATACGGGTGCCGAAGTCGAAGATGCCGCAAGGTAGACCACGCTCCGTAGAGGCAAAGAGGATGCTCACGATCTTGGTGCCGCCGGGCAGGTAGATGGACTCCCCCATACCGAGCAGCAGGCGAAAGAGAATGAGCACACCGAGGCTGGTGGCGAAGCCGGTCAAGCCCTGTCCCAGAGACCAGAGCACGAAAGCTGAGAAGTAGAGCCAGCGCAGGTTGACGCGGTCAGCGGCCCAGCCCACCGGGATTTGCAGCAACGCATAGGTCCAAAAGAAGGCTGAGAGCAACAGGCCTTTGCTTTCCGGACCCAAATGCAGGTCTTTGGAGATGAGCGGCAAGGCCAGTGAAATGCTGGAGCGGTCAAGATAGTTGATCAGGGAAGCTGCGAAGAGGAGCCAGACAATCGTCCAGCGGCGGGAAGTAGCGGCACTTTGAGCTTGCTGGATTGGGAGCCTAGGCATGCCTTCCGATTCTATGCTGTTCTGCGTTTTTCGAGATGGCCTCGGGGCTCGGGGGGAGAAGAAATGCGCATTTGCGGGAAGGTGGCCTTTCATGCCGGCGGAGTATGTGAAAATGGGGGCTCAACATGAAGACCTGGGAGCTAATCAGCATCGTTCTTTCGGCTCTTACGGCTGGAATGTTCCATGGACCGTGGATTGCCTTGACTCGGTCGATGAAGACCTTTGCGCCTGAAGTTTTTCTCGAGATCGTCGATCGGATGAACGGTAACATGGCGCCAGTGATGACCGTGCTGATGCCGGGCACCATGTTGTCGATGATCCCGCTTCTGCTGCTTTCTTACCACCAGCGGCCAATGGTTTTCTATCTCAGTGCGACCGCATTTTTGCTCTTTCTCATTGCCTTGCTGGTCACGGTGGTGGTTGAAGTTCCCATCGTTCAGCAAATCGTCGCCTGGACGCCCTCGACACTACCGGAAAACTGGCGGCAGCTCCGGGATCGTTGGATGCGGTTCCATCTTATTCGAGTCATTGCCGGGGTTGCGAGTCTTATCTTTCTGCTAGTCGCGGCGCTCTTCTGAATCACGGGAGAGTCAATTGGACGGATTCTGTCGCCACAAATCTTGAACCGCCGACTACAAACTGATCAGGACCGAAGCAGGATTGCAGATCCCACCGCGCTCTGGCTCAATCGTGCAAATCCAGTGTGCTATTGAAATCTGTGATCGCGATCACAGACAGCAAGAAGCCCGCACTGATAAAGTTGAATTGGCCTTGGTCCACCGGAGGAGACTACAACGTGCACTAGCGGCGCCCGATATCATTACCACCCGGACAAAACTCTGCCCGCCTTCGCCTAACATGGACAGGCAAGCCCGTTTTGTCCCCTGGCGGTGGTGGCCTGCGAGCGTGTGCTGACAGAGTTCGGGAAAGCATCCATTGACCTCGTAAAGTTCGCTGGCGCCCTGCAGGCTGAGGGTGCCAAGTAAGCAGGACGAGGATCTGGCCAAATGGAAAAGCGCAAATTCGTGTGCTTTCGCGACTTTCTCCAAGAGACCGTCGGAGTGCCAGAATGCCATCTCTCCCCAGCCCCAAGAAAACGTCAGAACGGCCGCCGCTGCAATGGCAGCCGCTCATTTGGTACTTCCTATTCACCCTCGGTATGTTATGGGTTTGGCAGGAAGCAGCTCCCCGCGCTGCGCTTCGCACTATTCCTTACAGCCAGTTTAAGGATGATCTTAAACAGGGCGAGGTAGTCGAGTGCGTGGTGAAGCAAGCGGAGATATCGGGAAAGATTCAGCCTAAGCCAGCCGCTTCCACGGGGACATTACAGGGTGCCTCCGCTAAGAATCCGGCGCCGCCATCCCCTCCAGCGTCGAAGAAGGCGGAAGACAAAACTCCTTCTGAATCCAAATCGGAAGCACCCGGAAACAAGACGACTCCTCAGGCCAAGTCCCCTCCCGCCTTCATGTTTCGTACAGTGCGGGTGGAAGATCCTGATCTGGTAAATGAACTGCAAAAGGAAGGGGTGCAGTTCTCCGGCGTCCGGCCGGGATTTATGTCTGAATTTCTATGGGCTTGGGTTCTACCCATCGGATTCATGTTCCTGCTGTGGCAGTTCATGTCAAAGAGGATGCAGGGACTCGGTCAGTCAGTGATGAGTTTTGGTTCGAGCGGGGCAAAGCTCGTTGCTGAGCAGGAAACCAAAGTCTCGTTCAGCGATGTGGCGGGCTGCGAGGAGGCCAAGTATGAACTTGAGGAGGTGGTGTCGTTCCTGAAGAATCCTGAACGCTATCAATCCTTGGGAGCGAAGATCCCGAAAGGCGTTTTACTGGTAGGCCCACCCGGTACGGGGAAGACCCTTTTGGCCCGTGCCGTCGCGGGAGAAGCAGGCGTGCCGTTCTTCTCCATCAGTGGAAGCGAGTTTGTGCAGATGTTCGTTGGTGTCGGAGCTGCCCGCGTCCGCGATCTGTTCCAGCAAGCCAAGGGGCACGCACCTTGCATCGTATTTATTGACGAACTGGATGCCGTTGGGCGGCAGCGCGGCGTGCACATCGGAGCCGTGAACGATGAGCGGGAGCAAACACTGAACCAGCTGCTGGTCGGGTTGGATGGCTTCGACGCCAATGTCGGCGTAGTGGTGCTGGCCGCTACCAATCGTCCTGACGTGTTGGATCGTGCGCTGTTGCGGCCTGGTCGCTTCGACCGCCAAATTGTGGTCGATGCGCCCGATCTCGAGGGCCGGAATGCGATTCTCAAACTCCATGGCCGCGGCAAACCTCTCGCTCCGGATGTTGACTTACACAAAATTGCCCAGGAGACGCCCGGTTTCTCCGGAGCGGATTTGGCCAATGTCATTAATGAGGCTGCTCTGCTTACTGCCCGGCACAACGGTCTAACCATTGGACAGAGAGACTTGGAGGAAGCAGTAGAGAAGGTTGTGGCAGGGCCCGAGCGCAAGAGCCGCCGGATGAGCCCGGAGGACAAACGCCGGGTCGCATTCCATGAGGTCGGCCACGCACTCGTGGCCGCCTATAGCAAGCATGCGGACGTGGTTCACAAGATCAGCATCATTCCACGCGGCCGGGCCGCCCTCGGCTATACGTTGCAGCTCCCCGAGGGTGATCAGTACCTGATGAGTCAAGCGGAACTGACCGACAAGATCAAGGGGATGCTCGGCGGGAGGGCAGCCGAGGAAGTCGTGTTTAATGAGATCACGACTGGTGCGGAAAACGACCTGGAGCATGCGACCGCAATGGCGCGTTCCATGGTATGTCTCTACGGAATGGGCAAGTCGGTTGGCTTGCTTCATTGCGGGCAGCCGCAGAACCCTTTCCTTCCACTCTCCGAAGATGGTCTGGTGCAACGTGATTGCAGTGAACAGACAGCCCGGGCGATCGAGGAGGAGGTGCGTGCAATCCTGGATTCTGCATACGCAGATTCGAAGCAGATACTGGAACAGCACCGCGCCCAGCTGGATCTGGTGGCTCACGAACTGCTGCAGCATGAAACGTTGGATGCACAGACTTTCAAGGAGCTGATCGGGCGACCCGCGGCAGCCTGACTTGAGAGTGAAGGTGGGTCGATGCACCTCACGCGAACCACGCCTTAGCGGCCCTTGTGTCAGAAAACTGAGACAGTGTCATAATATGGCGCGCAGACAAGCGCGGGAGCTGTGCCACACTTTTGAGATGGCGGGCTGCCTTCATTGGTTCAAAGCTCTTCCCTAACTCAACCTGTAGTACTCGACGACAATAGGCGGGCATCGCTCTCCCGTTATCCGAAACCGCTCCGCCTGTCCACTGGCGGCGCTCTCATTCGCAACCGATGGCTGCGGTATGCGAATGAGATATGGGATTGTTGTCGTGCAAATCGAAAGATTTTGGTTTTTCCTCCCAATAGAGACTTATACTCAAAAAATTACGTGAGTGCCGCATAATGGCGCATCATCCAATTGCTCGCCACGCGCACGAATGCACGTCACATGATGAGCGTAGGTTCGCAGCAGAGGTGTCTCATGGTCAATTGCTGTGCGAACCCATCGTGTAAGAAGGAATTCAGATTCCTAAATGGTGGAGATCTCTACGCCCTTGAAAGAGAGTCCGAAAACACACAATTCTTTTGGATCTGTTCAAGGTGTTCCCGCTCTCTGGTGTTAGAACTTGGCTCTGACGGGAGTGTATCTCCCGGGTTCCGCTCGCGAGCGGCTAATTCCCCACATCCGCCGCGCCCCGAAGGCTATCTCAAATTGGTCTACAAGGAACCTCGATCGGCTTGATGTACAGATGAAAACGAAGACTGGACATCGAATCTACGTCGACGCGGCATCGTACATATAAAGATCGTAAAGAAAGATGGAGGTGCAAGATGGCGGATCTTAGTGTAAGAACCGAAGGCTACTCTTCCTCAACAACCGGGAGCACGGACTGGAGTGCTGTCTGGGCAGGCTTGTTCACGTTTATCGGCATCTGGTCGGTATTCGAGCTGCTCGGGCTCGCACTTTTTCCCGCAGCCAGTTCTGGTGAAAGAATGGCACTCGGCATTTGGTCAATCATTCTTACTGCGATCGCGATGTTCATTGCTGGAAGACAGACCGGTTCGTCTGTTCGGCTCAGTGGACATTTCGATGGTGCGCGGCACGGCATGATCCTGTTCGGTCTGTCTGTAGCGGCAATGGTTGTTTTGGTGATGTCCGGCAGCGTCGCGCTCACGGATTTTCCAGCAATCAACGCTTCAGCTCGCAGCTCTGATTTTGTGCGTGTTTTCACAGGTTCAGAGTGGGTTCCTTTTGCGGCCTCGTTCCTCGGCTGGGTCGGCGCGATTATCGGCGCGTCGTGGAGAGGATATTTCAAGACCGAGGGGCGCGCCGCGATGAGGGAAATGCGGCCTGCAGCTTAAATTGGGGGAACAGCAGTATTGCCTGCCAGGAACTTTCGGTTGTGCCGTAAAGCGATAGCTTCCGCGGAATGGGAAGGCTTTTGTTGAATTTCAGATTTGCACTTGCGGCAGGGGCAGTCCTTCTTTTCCCAGCAGCCTGCCCTCCTACCGCTTCTTCTCGAGGAATCTTTCCCGTGGAGATGGGGGGGACACGATAGGTATCCCCCAGAATTGCTGCAATGGCATGCTGGGGCCCATCTAAGCAAAGCGCACCGGCACTCTCCAGGCAGCCACCGGTGCGCTGTCGGCCGGCTTAGGCTTGCGTATAGTCCATACCGTCCAAGTCGGCGATCAGGCCCGGCCCCGTTGGCTTCCAGTTCAGCTTCTGTTGCGTAAGTGCGCTGGAGGCAGGCATATCGTGCCCGGCGAAGCGGGCAAGCCAGCCGAAGTGTGCCTCAGCCTCCTCGGGCTTGATGCTGAGCACCGGCACCTTCAGCCCGCGGCCCAGCGCCTCCGCGATGGCCTTCATCGAGACGCCCTCCTCGTCGACCGCGTGGTAGATCGCACCCGGCTCCGCCTTCTCAATCGCGAGACGGTACAGCCGGGCCACGTCGGAAACGTGCGCCGCCGGCCAGCGATTGCCGCCATCGCCGATGTAAGCCGACAAGCGCTTCTCACGCGCCACTCCGTGGACGTAAGGGACGAGGCCCTGCTTACGGGTGTCGTGAACCTGCGGCAGCCGCACCACGGAGGTGTTCACGTCGCGCGCCGTCAACTCGTTCACCGCGGCTTCCGAAGCCGCGCGCGGGTTCCACGAAGCGGTCGGGCCGTTCTCCGTCGATGCCTTGCCGTCCACATTGGCCGCGATCGCTGTACCAGAGGTGATAACGAACGGGCGGTTCGAGCCCAGCAGCACCTCGCCGATCGCCTCGATCGCCTTGCGGTCGTTATCACAGTTGGTCTGGAACTGCGAGAAATCGTGGTTGAAGGCCAAATGGACGACGCCATCCGACTTGGCCGCTCCGTCGCGCAGGCTGTCCAGATCCTCTATGTTGCCATGCAGCACCTCGGCACCCGCCGTTCGCAGCCTTTCGGCGCCCGCCTCCGACCGCGTCAGCCCCAGCACATGATGCCCTGCCTGAATTAACTCCGGAATAAGCGCCGAACCAATGAATCCCGTCGCCCCAGTCACAAAGATACGCATGATGATGTCTCCTTAAGTCCCACGAATACGCGGCCGATCTGCGCCGTCGATCACTAGATGAGTCTCGGTCTGCGCACGATCTATTCCGAGAGTCCGTATAATCGGTCCAATCGTCCTGCCTTTTCGATGACTCGTCTGGGCCAGGGAGGTCTTGCATGGCGAAGGCATGGAACAAGACCCGCGTCTCGCACAAGCTTGGAATCGACTATCCCATCATCCAGGGACCTCTCGGAGGTCTCTCTTCGCAGAGGCTGACAGCGGCGGTCTCTAACTTCGGTGGGTTGGGCTCGTTCGGGGCACACAGTCTTGAGCCGCCGGCGATCGCAGACGTGATCAGCGAAGTTCGTTCGCTTACCACAAAACCGTTCGCGATGAATCTTTGGGTTTCCATGGAAGACCCGGGCGCGGCCACTTCGGATGCAGCCGCATTCCACCAGGCCGCTTCACACATCAGGCCATACATCGAAGCGCTCGGTGGCGCGCAGCCGGCATTCACGCCGTACAAGGCGATCCGCTTCGAAGATCAGGCACGCGTTCTGCTCGATGCCAGGGTGCCGGCCTTCTCGTTCATTTATGGCATTCCTCCGCAGGAGATCGTAGAGGAGGCGCGGAGATTGGGAATCGTCACCATAGGAACGGCGACGACACCAGAGGAAGCGATCGCTATTGAGCAAGCCGGTATCGATCTGGTCGTCGCTTCCGGCTTTGAGGCCGGCGGTCATCGCGGCTCGTTCCTGCGCCCGGCGGAAGATTCGCTTACCGGCACCATTTCCCTGGTACCACAAACGGTCGACGCGGTGACCATTCCGGTTGTGGCAGCGGGCGGCATCGCGGATGGCCGTGGTATCGCCGCAGCGTTTGCGTTGGGCGCGGAAGGCGTGCAGATGGGAACCGTCTTCCTGGCATGCGAAGAGTCCGGGGCACATCCGGTTCATCGCCAAGCCATCCTCGATGGCAGCGCAGGACACACGGGGCTGACACGCGGCTTCACAGGCAGGCTGGCGCGCGGCATTCACAACGAGTTGCTTCAGGCAATGAACGAACCAGGCATACAGATCCTTCCCTATCCTTTGCAGAGAGGGCTGATGCGCAATCTCGCTTTGCCCGCGCAGAAAGTCAATCGACCCGAGATGCTGGCCCTATGGGCAGGACAAAGCGCCAATCTCGCGCGCTGCCCGAGTGTCACCGAACTGCTCCAGTCGTTCGTGGACAGCGCTGCCGGAAGAAGCTGAGGCGACCTAAAGGCTACCCGTGAAAGGCACGGTCACGCCTCTCTTGTCTTCAATGCCGGTAAAAAGAGCGAGGGCCCCTTACCTTCCCACGAATTCCGGGCTTCCCAAAGGTTTCTGCCCCTCGTTCCCTAACGAAGGACGGGTGGGCCCCATATCTCGCTCGTTTTTCGCGAGATGTGGGATACCACCGAGGTTGACCGCTAAGTGCATCGGATGCATCGAGAGTCAGAGGGAAAGACCTGTGGTATCCCACATCTCGCGAAAAACGAGCGAGATATGGGGCACCCGCCCTTCGTGAATGAGAGGCTGACCTCCTGTTCCTTTTTGGTCCGCTAGGCACAGACTCTAGCGGTTCTCACGCAGGCACTAAACCCCCAGGGTGCTACAAAGGCGCTGGGCAGGGAGAGGGTTCCGGAAAGGATAACATTTACTTTTTATCGCGCTGCGTCAGGTTTTGAGTAATGCAAAGCCAGCCAAACAGTACTTTGCTTCTCGTCAGTCCATTCAACCCTATGCCGTGTGTGCGCGGGGATGTTAACAAAATCTCCGGGATTTAATGCTCGTAGACCTTCTTCTCCTTCGAAACGCAAGCCCGCTGCACCGGATAACAATAGAACCCATTCATGCTGCTCCTGGTCATACCATTGCCCAGCCGGTGTTGCCTGACCGGAAGAGCTTATTCGTTCCAATCTAAATCTTTCCCCGTGGATGATTTCCTGAAAGACTTCTTCCGATAGTGACTGGGGCAGTTTGGCAAAAATATTGCCGGCAGCGTTAGCCATCATGCGGTCCACCTCTGGATTCCCAGCAAATACTCTCACAGTTTCGTTTGATCGCGCTGTAGGTGGCCTTGGCCCGTTTCCCAGTGATCGATATCGCAAAAGCTATGGTGGGCTTCGCCCGTCTTTTCCCGTCCTACACCATAGCCTTTGTGGGGCTATTGGGTTCCGGGTTCAGCCGGCGGTGGGGGGTCGAGGTAATGGGCGACTAAGCCCAAGATGAAGCACCAGAGCATGATGTCGATAATGTAGGCCGTGCCCAGGCGGGCGATGATACTGAGTGTCTGGCCTGCCAGACCTGCAGAGGGCGTCCAGCCCGCGAGGGCCCAGGTGACTGCGGATGCTCCCAGTCCGGCTACCAAGATGCAGAGCCAGTAGAGCCAGTGGCGATAGGCTCGAGAAGCGCGACCGAACCAACCTGCTTTCAGACCGCAGGCGCAGGCCTCCATGGCAAGCGGAAGCAACAGTCCACCCGAGATCCATTGCGCACAGTCATAGAGACGTTCCTGCCAGGCGACTAAGGACGAGTAGCCGAGATGATGCCGCAGCCACGGCGGCGATTGAGAGTTCCAATAGCCGGCATACAAGGCCTCGTGCGCCCGGCCGGCGGCAATCGGCTGCAGTAGCAGCCACCACAGCACGACAAAGACCGCCAGCAGAATCCAGCTGAGCCAGAGGGGCGGGCGCGCAGTGCAAGGAAGCAGCGCACGGAAGGTTGCAGTGTAAAGCCAGAGAAAGGCGATGACCAGCAGTACACCAGACAGCATGGAGAACGCGAACTGCCAGGTGTGCGAGTCGGGAATTTGCAGCCAGCCCGCGGCCAGTAGCATGAGCAGGAAATTTCCCAGCAATTGGGCAAGGATAAGACGGACCGTGAACCTGGCGACCGCGCCTTGAAATGCCTGCATCATTTCTTGTCCTCCACGGGCGTCGGCGCCGAATCTACTTGCAGGTGCAATAAGTCGCTGGTGGCCTGAATGCCCGGCTGGTACATCGGCTGCACGTTGGCCGGGCTGATGGCAAAACTCCCCGGGTTGACGACCTTAAGCAGATAGAAGGATTCATGGCGGCCACTCGACTCGGTGGCGAAAATGGCAGCGCGGTCATCGAAAAACTCGCGCCGTGTATACCAATACTGCCAGGCAGCGGGCTGGTCCAGGATGTTATAGCTGTCCTCGTGCTGCACGAATTCCGTTCCTGCGGGAATTGGATCCTCGATGAGCAGATACTTTGCCGGGGAGCCGTTCACCGCCAGGTGGACGGCGAGCGTGTCACCAGGCACGACGGGACCCTTCAACGGGTCGAGCCGGTAAACGATCTGGCCATCCTTGGTGGTAGGCACCAGCCTGAAGTAGTCGCGGGTGATGTTGAGCGAAAGCGTGCCTTGCTGGTAGAACTTTTGCTCGGTGGAATAATATTTGCCCTGCACAGTCCAGTACGCGCGGCCAGTTCCATGCTTGGTCACAACCACTGCGTTGCTCCCCGGATGGAGTTGAACAGGGTTTACATCGAGGGTGAGGTCTACTCCTGAGGCCGCGTCGGCCGCGGTGAAGTGCCGCTTCCCTATCGACGCACCGTTGAGCAGCACGTCTACATCGAAATCCGCGTTCAGCTCCTGCGAGGCAGCGAGATAATCCACCAGGCCAAAGAGCACCATGGCTGTCTGCTCGGTCGAGTTCCACCAGTATCCACCGTTGCGATTGAGCATCAGCCACTGCGCTGCTCCCTCAAGCAAGGGGCTCTTGGCATCGGCGTGGGTGAGGAAGCGCAGGGCGAAGGCGGTGCTCTCCGCGCTGTTGTCGTCACTCAGCTCGAGCAGCGGGTTGTAGCTCGATGGCCAGGAGACGAGGGTTCCGGTGTGCCTGGCTTTCGCTTCCAGCAATTGGGCGATCTGCGCTGCCCTGCTGTCGCCGGTGCGCAGCATGACCATGCCGGTAAGGGCCAGGCCTTCCGCGGAGAGGTCGTTGCGGCGCGACCACAGGGTTTCGATGGACGGACTCAAATCCTTCGCGCCTGCCTCGCTGAGGGCATAGAGCACGTAGGCGCGCAGCTCAGGGATCATGCGCGGATGCTGAGCCAGCTGCTTCTGCAGATAGCTCACTCCCCCGGCGAGGTTGGCGTCGGCTTTGGCATAGCCCGCGGTCTTCGCCTCCGCCAGACCGGAGACGACATAGGCGGTGATGAATACGCGGCTGGCATCCTCTTTCCACCAGCCCCAGCCTCCGTCGTCGTGCTTGAGGTCGTTCAGGCGATCGAGGCCGGCGTCGATCTTGGCTTGCAGATCGGCCGGGCTCACCAGACCGGAGAGGTTGAGCTTCTTCAGCGTGTCGGCGACGACCAGGTTGGGCAGGAAGCTGGACATGGTCTGCTCGGTGCAGCCGTAAGGATAGCTGGTGAGATAGCCGAGTGCGGAGAAGAGGCTGCCGGCAATCGACGGAGCGATCTCGAGATGCAGCGTGTGTGCGGCAGCGTCTGTGTTGCCAGGAAAGTCGATGGTGGTGGAAGCCTGTCCGTTGTCGGCGATCACTCCGGAGTTGTTGATGGTGCGGGGAACGCCGATCGGCTCGACGGGGAAGGTGAGCTCGAGGGCATCTGATTCTTCGTTAGTAAGGGCTTTGGCCAGCAGGCGCGCGGTGCCGATCTTCGATGCCTTGACTCGCCACAACGCTGTGCCTTCGCCCTTGCTGGGCACAGTGACTGTTTGCGGCGCGCCGGAGACCGGGTCGAGGCCGTTGATGTCGAGCGAGAGCTGCACCTGCTTCGCGGTGTCGAGGTAGTTGTGCACGATGACTGGGATGGTAACTTCATCCCCCTGGCGCAGGAAGCGGGGTGTGCCCATGCGCACCATGATGTTCTTGCGCACCAGCACGCGGTTGATGGCGGAGCCCGCCCTGGAGTCGAGGGTGATGGCGTGGACCGTGCTCCGCCAGGTGGTTAGCGAGTCGGGGAAAGTGAGGGTGACGTGGGCATGACCGGTGGCGTCGGTATGGATCGACGGAGACCAGTAGGCGGTATCTGGAAAAGCTTTGCGCACTCGCGGCTGCACTACATCGTTGCCCGGTTTTACCTGGGCCAGCTGCGGATGGTAACGTGACTGCCGTTCAGCGAGCTGCGGGGATTTGATCCCGGCCTTGCCGCTGAAGTAGTACTGCAGCGACGAATCGACCGCGGCGTAAACGTAGCGGTCGGGGTAAAGCTTCTTGACCATGTCTCCGCTGCTATCGGGATAGAGGGAGTAGATGGCCTCGTCGACCACGCCAAAGCTGAAGTCGGCGCTGACCGGCTTGCCCTGATAATCGCGGGCAAAGACGTCGTAGGAGGCGGTCTGCTGGGGCTGAAAGACATCCTTGGCGGGGGTGATGTCGATTTGTAACTGTTCCTGCACTGGCGGAACCTTGATGCTGAGGTTCGCCTGGTAGAGCTGATCATTGCGGATGAAGGCAGCGGTTACCTCGAGATTAGGCTGTGCATCCGCAGTGATGGGCAGGTCGAAGGTCAACGACTTGCCGGGCGAGAACATGACCTTGCGGAACTCGACTGTATTCCCGGTGGCGATCACCAGGGGGTGGATGTCGTCGACATTGGAGAGGATGCTGAGGTGGGCCGTGTCTCCGGGGGCATAGCTCTTCTTGTCGGCGATCATCTGCACGGCGCGCGATTCCCCGCCCCATCCTTCCTCGTTGCCGCCCATTACCCACAGATAGCTGGAGTCAAAAACGACTCGGTTTTCAGGAGTGGTGGCGCTGGCCTCTACTTCAGTGCTGCCCGCCTGATTCACGCGGATGGATCCCTGGGCCTTTCCATTGGCGTCAGTGGTGACGTCGGTTGCGGCGCCGCGCGTGGTCTCGGTCTTTCCATTGGCATAGTTGTGCATAACCAACTGGAGGTGCACCTGGGTTTGCACCGGGTGGTTATCGTAATCCACCGCGGTTACATTGAAGACGGCGGTGTCGCCGACTCGGATGGCGTAACTCACCGGCTCCACGCGGATGCGGAAGGTGCCGCGGGTGGCGAGAAATCGGCCGCGGCCGGTGATCTCGCGGTTGGCCTGGTCGGTAACGGCAGCCTCCACGGTGTAGTCCTGGTCCATTGGATGGGTCGCGTCGGCTACGTACTGGGTGGGAACGTTGATGGTGAGCTTGCCATTGGCGTCGAGTTTGCCGGTCTGCTCAGATTGCTGGGCAGCATCGTAGCCTAGCGAGGTGTTGTCGTCCCCGGCTCCCATGCCCACCCCATCATCGCCGCTGCCTTCGTCATCCCACCAGTAGTGCGGCGAATGGTAGACGCGGTACTTGACCGCGGCATTGGCGACGGGCTCGCCGAAGAAATAGCGGGCATCAATCACTACCGGCATGGTCTCGCCCTGCAGCAGGCGCGCTTTGGCGGGGCTCACGCGCACCTGGTACTCCGGCTTGCGGTAGTCTTCCACGCGGAACATGCCATTGCCGGCGTCGTTGCCGGCATCGTCCGATTGGGGTCCGTTGCGCATACGGATGGTGTAGTAGCCCAGGGTCGCCGTCGCCGGTAGGGTCAGATCGCCGTACACATAACCGCCGGAAGAGAGCGGCATGTCCTTGTCGAGCAGGGCGTGGTCATCCTGGTCGGCGATGGTTACGTGGATGGTGCTGAGCTTGGGCAGCTCCAGATGGTTCTCCACCTTGGCGCGAAGAATCCCCTTCCAGTGCACGACGTGGCCGGGGCGATAGACCGGGCGGTCGGTGTAGACGTACGAAGACCAGCGGCCGCCCTGAAAGCCGTTGAGCGCGTAGCTTCCGGGGGTGACGGCGGCGACGTCATCGCCTGATGTGGCCAGCACCCAGAAGTTGTCCTGCTGCACCTTGGGCGCGGTTAGATGCAGGTCGGCAAGCCCGTCAGCGTCAGTGCTCCCTGTGGCCTGCTGCTGTTGGCCAAAGCCCGCGGTCACCCGTACTCCTTGGATGCCCGCTCCGGAGACGCGATCGACGCAATAGGCCAGCACGGCGCCGCTGCCGGTGCGCGTGACCATGGCCATGCGGCTCACCATCAGCAGGGTGTAGGCCTTGTAGTGACCGTCAGTGGCCTCGATCAGGTAGAGGCCTGAGGGCAGCGGATCGATGGGCAGTTCCTGCGAATCGGAGACATAGGTCGGAGGCAGCTCCTGGCGCCAGCGCGCGACCAGTTGGTGGTCGTTCAGCAGTGGGATCTGGGCAAACTGAGCCACACCGACGATGCGGCTGCGGCGGGCCAGATTGGCTTGATGGGCGCGCAGAAGGTCGCGGTTCTCCGCGGTGAACTGGCTGCGGAAGAAGCGGCGGATCAGAAACCAGAGATGATGCTTCCAGTCGTGGAACTTCTCCAGCCAAGTGCGCTCGTCGATGCGCTCTTTGGGACCGAAGGGAGCTCCGTTGTCGAAGCTGTGCAGGTCGGGCAGGCCGGCGAGGAATTTCGCCGGATCCTGCACCCGGTAGATGCGGAACTCCAGCTCATCGACACTCTGCGCGTACAGATGGATGGTGGGTTTCTCATTGGGGGCGAAGCTGCGGTTGGTGCTTAGATTAAAGGAGACCGGTCGTGCGGCGTGCAGTTGCGCGGGAAGCAGCAGTCCGAACAGGAGCAATAACCCGACGCTCAATCGCCTTCGCGCAGAATGTTCCAACGATAGACTCCGAGAAAGTTTGCGTTTTCGTTGAGCGGACGCCAGCGCGCGTCCGGGTAGTGCAACAAATCACTCAATAGCAGACGGCGCATTTCGCCTTTGCCATGGTTGATAGGCCCGGTGTGATACACAACGCCCTTTTCCCCACAAAAAATCATGGAGTGAAACGGGGAATGGTAATGGGGAGCGCCGGGGACATCATACGGTGAGTCCTGCTCCAACTGGCGATAAAAAATGAGATCGCCGGGGCGCGCCATGCGGAGGTCGCGACTCACCAGGTAGGTGTTGTCTTGCATGAGGGTTTGCGCATCGGCGAATTGGGCGAAGCTGCCGTTGTCGAGGTCTGCTGAAAGGAATGGCCCGGGGCGGATGCGGAAGAGGTTGGCTCCCAAGGGGGTTTGCGGGTAGCTGTATTGGCGGATTGAGGGCGCGGCGGACTGGAGAGCGTGGCTGCTGAGCCAGCTTTCGTCGTGGACGTGGAGAGCTTCGCGATATGCGTAACGCAGCAGGGCGGCGCAGTCGTTGATCTCAGGAGGCAGTTGGGCGGGTTGGTCCGCCTGGTGTTCGGCGATCGTCGTGAACCAGGCGCGGAAGGCTTGGCGATCCTGGCTGGTGTGTAGGCGGAGGAAGTCGGGAGTTCCGTCGGCGTAGGTGTCGGTGGGGTCGAAGACGAAGGTTACAGGGATGCGAAAGAGGTGATGGCGCCAGTGTAAATGGAGCTGGGCGTGGCCCGGATTGACTGGGGCTTGCAGCATGGCTTCGATGACGGAGTGCTCGGATTCGAACAGTCGTACGGTTGGGGCTCCAGTGCTCTCTTGGGTCACGTTGCCGTAAGGCCAAGGCAACCGGATGCGGAAGGCGAGGTGTTCTGCACCGTCGGCTGGTAGGGTGGCTTGAGGCGGCTCGATGGTGGGGCGCTGATGGGTATAGATGATCGCGAGGCTTAAGGCAATCAGGGCGAGAGCGACGGCCGCAAGCCACCTGCCGTGATGGACTAGATCAGTAAACCTCACCTTTGTTGCGTCCTCTGGCTGAACCGCAGGTCCCTCCACTACGCTTCGCTCCGGTCGGGATGACAATTCTGTGGCAAGGAAATGGCGCTAAAAGCGGTCAGCGAATGGCTGTTAATCGTCCCACAGAATTGTCATCCCGACCGGAGCGTACCCGGATTTCCTACCACGCGGCACTCATCAACAACCACGTATGCGGCTTTCCGTAGGGAAACCGCACTAACTCCGCCAACGCCACCAGTCCCAACAGGAAATCCGGGGGAGCGTAGTGGAGGGACCTGCGGTTCCTTCGACCGGCATCGGATCTGAATCAGCAGGCTCACTTCTTCTGCGGCGGCGCTTTCATCAGATTGACGAACATGCTGGTGAACTCGGGAAGATCCAGGTCCGTCTGCGCGTGTACCAGCTGTACGTCAGTCTCGGGCTTAAGGGGCGCGGTCCAGGTGAGCGTGTTGCCGTAGCTTGGGCCGTGGCTCAGGTCCACATCCATGTAGAGAAGGCGCTCCGCGGTGATGATGGACGGATCCAGCAGGGTGCTGGCGGTCAGCTCGTCCCACAGGTAGTAGCGATCCTTGGAAAAGTGAACTATGTATTGCGCCGCCGGGTTCGACGATTGCGCAATATCGTCCACCATCTTCTGGGTGAATGTCCCCTTGATGGAAACGTCCACCGTGGTCACATTGATGCGCGGCCAGTGGGCTCGCAGGACAATGTGCGCGGCTTCAGGATCGAACCAGAAGTTGAACTCATGGCGCGGGCTGGCCGAGAATTCCGGATCAGCGGTCTGCGGATCAAGGCTCCCACCCATGATGTAAATCCCCTGTGTCAACTCCGCGAAATGAGGATCGATCGATATCGCAAGCGCAATGTTGGTGAGCGGGCCCAGAGCGCAGATGGTCACCTGGTGAGGATGGGCATGCACCTGGGAGATGAGAAAGTGGGCAGCGTCCTGGTCAAGGGGGAGTGTATGCGGCGCGCCTTCCGGCAAAGATGGGACGAAGTAGGGATCATGGCTGCGCGATGGGTCCCCTTCGTGACCGGCCTGCTGGTCAAGATTGGAGGGTCCGCCTCCCCATGCGCCCAACCAATTCACTTTGCCGTAAAGCTGGGCGGCGAGCAGCGTCTCCTTCTTCGTGCGCACCAGGGGAAAAACCGCGCCGGGCACCACGGGCACGTCGGTTCTTCCAATGAGCTCGAGCATGCGCAGGGTGTGCTGCACTTCCTCATCGCGCCAGGCGTCACCGGTCACCACAGTGATGCCGAGGACTTGAACATCCGGTGATTGCAGCAGGACCATCAACGACATCTGATCCGATCCACCGGGACCGGAGGCGTCCTGGTCAACCAGGACCATGCGCTTCTCCGCCAAGGCTGACGGACAAAGGACCAGGAGAAGTAGGGCGATCACGAGAGGCTTCATGCTGGAGGTGGGCATTTGATCCCAAATATAGACTAAGAGCCTACAAGGCAGGGACGCTTGGGGTTAAACGTCCAGCCGGGCACCAGGTACTGCATCGGAGTCCGATCGTCGCGGTCTCCCAGGCCCAGTTTGCGGTAAAGCGCATGCGCCGCCTCAATGCGCTCCAGGTCGATCTCGATGCCCAGCCCGGGGCGAGCGGGCAACTCGATTTCGCCGTTGACGATGCGGAATGGCTCCCGGGTCAGACGCTGACCATCCTGCCAGATCCAATGCGTATCGATGGCGGTTACCTTTCCCGGAGCAGCGGCGGCCACATGGGTGAACATGGCCAGCGAGATGTCGAAGTGATTGTTGGAGTGCGATCCCCAGGTGAGACCCCAGTCACGGCAGAACTGCGCCACCCGCACCGAGCCCTGCATGGTCCAGAAATGCGGATCGGCCAGGGGAATGTCGACCGCGTCCAACCGCACGGCATGCTTGAGCTCCCGCCAGTCGGTGGCGATCATGTTAGTGGCCGTGGGCAGGCCGGTGGCGCGGCGGAACTCCGCCATAATCTCCCGGCCGGAGTAGCCCTGCTCCGCGCCGCAGGGGTCTTCCGCATAGGCCAGAACATGCTGTTGGCCACGGCAAAGAGCCACTGCTTCCTCTAAGGACCAGGCGCCATTGGGATCGAGAGTGATGCGTGCCTGGGGAAACCGCTCCGCCAGCGCGGTCACGGCTTCCATCTCTTGCGCCCCGGCAAGCACTCCCCCTTTGAGCTTGAAGTCGTGAAAGCCATAGCGGGCGCGCGCAGCCTCAGCCAGACGCAGCACGGCCTCTGTGGTAAGCGCCTCTTCATGGCGCAGGCGCAACCACTCGTCGCCGGCGTTTGGTTCGCTGGCGTACAGAAGGTCAGTTTTCCGCCGGTCGCCGACGAAGAACAAGTAGCCGAGCACCGGTACACTCGAGCGCTGCCTTCCCTCACCTAACAACGCGGCGACAGGAAGGCCGACCCACTGACCCAGCAAGTCGAGCAGTGCGCACTCGACCGCGGTGACCGCGTGCACGGTGGTGCGCATATCGAAGGTCTGCAGACCACGTCCGCCGGTATCGCGATCAGCGAATCGTCGCTGCATAGCTTGCAGAATCTCGTGGTAAGAAGCGATCGCGCGGCCAGTTATTGCGGAGCTGGCTTCTTCCAGAACCTGGCGTATCTTCTCACCGCCGGGAACCTCGCCCGCGCCGGTGTGGCCGGCGTCATCGGTGAGGACAAGAACGTTGCGGGTAAAGAAGGGCGCATGGGCCCCGCTCAGGTTCAGCAACATGCTGTCGTTGCCGGCGACCGGGATGACCCTCATGCTGGTCACACGAGGGGAGGAATGGCTGCTCTGTGGAAAGAATTCCTGAGTACGATGCACCAACGAGAGTATCTCAGAGCGATCCAGTCTAGAGCGAACGCCGGAGGAAGAAGCCTTAGCTGCTGACGCATTCCGCCAGTGCTCGTTTGCGGGCTGCGCGGGGGAAAGATTGCTTAGTGAGCAGCGAAAAGGCGGAGTGCGGGGTCATGGGCCGGGCGAGGAAGAAGCCTTGCGCCAGCTCGCAGCCTAACTCGGTGAGTTGCCTTAACTGCTGCTCCGACTCCACGCCTTCAGCCACGGTTTTCAGGCCCAGTTGTTGTGCCAGCCCGGTGATCGCACGCACCGTGCACAGGTTGGCCGGCGAGCCCTCCAGTCGATGGATGAAGGAGCGATCGATCTTGACGGTGTCAAGAGGCAGCGCCTGAAGGTAGCTGAACGTCGAGTGGCCGGTGCCGAAGTCGTCGATGGCAATGCCGATGCCCAAATCGCGCAGCTTCTGCAGTTTGCCGGCTGCTCCTTTGAGGTCGGAGATGATCCAGCTTTCCGTGATCTCAAGCTCCAGGCGGTGGGGCGCGAGACCGCTTCGGCCGAGCGCTTCGGCAATCTTGGAACTGAAGTCAGGGCGACCTAACTGCACGCCGGAGACGTTGGCGAAGATCTTGACCGAAGGTACGGCAGCGGCATTCCATTCCATCGCCTGGCGGCATACTTCTTCAATGACCCAATCGCCGATAGGCACAATCAGGCCGGTTCTTTCTGCGATGGGGATGAACTCGCGGGGGCTAACCCGGCCCCAGGTGGGGTGCTTCCAGCGCAGCAGCGCCTCAAAGCCCTCGAGCTCCCGGTTCATGGTGTAAATCGGCTGGTAAGCGATGCGGAACTGGCCCTGGTCAACGGCTACGACCAGCGCATTCACCATTTCTGAGGCTCGCCGGTTCTGCTGGCCTAAAGCTGGGGAATACATCCGGGTCTGCCCTCTGCCCGCGCGTTTCGCTTCCACCAGCGCCATATCCGCGTTGCGCAACAATAGGTCCGGAGTCTCCCCGTGGTCGGGAAAGATGCTGATGCCAATGCTGGCGGTGATATTCAGGGCGTGGCCGTCCACCATCATGGGCGCGCTCAAGTTCTTAAGCAGCCGGTCGCAAATGTTAGCCGCATCCGATATCCGCCCAAGGTCGGTGAGGGCGAGGATGAATTCATCGCCGCCATGGCGGGCGAGGGTGTCGATCTCCCGAACCATTGCCTCCAGCCGCTCGCTGACTACTTTGAAACAGGCGTCTCCCAGCTCGTGCCCCAGGTTGTCGTTGATTTGTTTGAAGTGATCAAGATCGATGCAGCACACGGCAATCCGCGTTCCCTGACGCCTGGCGGTTACGGCCGCCTGGCGCAACCGATCCTCTAAGAGAAGCCGATTGGGCAGCCCGGTCAGCACGTCATAGTGCGAACGGCGGATGACCTGGTCATAAAGCTGTCGATGTTCGATAGCCATGCGGCCGAGATCGCATAGGCTGCGTATGGTTTCGCGCGTGGCGTCGTCCAGCAGTACCTGGTGGGCGTCGAATACGGTGACTACGCCTTTGGCTTCTCCGGAACCTGAGGTTAGGGGTAACGCCAGGCAAAGCTTTACCCCGGTTTCGAGAATCTCCTGGAACTCGGGGCAGCCTGGTCCGGGCCCATCGCGCGATCCGGAAGTTGTTGCCGGACCCACGCTTGGGGATCGAGTTGGAACCAGCGAGGCGGCCACGGGCGCCATCGGACGGGTGTCCCGGGCAGGCAATCCTGCCTCGGCTTCGATGTGGAAGTGATCCCCGGCACGCACGAAGATAGCGATCGACTTTGGGGGGTGCAGCGCCACGAAGGCGTCGGCCATCAACTGCATGGTCGAGGGAAGAGAATGGTGGGCAATAATCGCGGAGAAGATTGCATTCTTGCTCTGCTCCCACTTCTCTTTGCGCCGGCTTTGGGAGATATCGCGAAAGACGACGACCGTTCCCAGGAGTTTGCCGTGGCGCAGGACCGACGTGCCGGCGCAGGCAGCGGGAAAGTTGGTGCCGTCTTTCCGCCAGAAGATCGAATCCTCTTCCCCCAGCGCCGGGGCAAGCTGCATGGAGCGTGGATGGGCCTCTGGTGATTCCGTTCTGCCGCTGGGCCGAACGTGGTGAACAAATACGTCTTCCGGCTTACCGAGAACTTCCTCAGACTTCCACCCTGTCATCCGCATAGCGGCAGGGTTGATAAAAGCCGTTCGCCCATTTGCATCCGTAGCGTAGATGCCGTCGGCGACTGACTCCAACAGCAGACGGTTCATGTCATTTACGCGGAGCAAAGACTCATAGGCATTTTGCATGGTCGCGGTTTCTTCAACCAACTCGGCAAGCTCGAGCGACCTTTTTGCGGAACTCGCGTCGGGGGGCCTAGGATGCGCGGTGTCCATAATTGCATCATCGTCAACCGGCATCGGGACTTTAAGGCTAACCCAGCGATTCAGGCCGCCGTCATCGGGAAGATCCCACTGGGGGACAACTTCGCGTCATTGGCGGTCAATGGATTACCGCCGGCAGATCTTCTTGAGCACTGTTCGTTGGAAGAGGGAGGTTACAGGCCGTGGGCCTGGCGGAATTCCCTTACCACTTGCCCGGGATCACGATGCTGGCCGTCGACCGCTTCGTTCATGGTCTGCATTTCCTCTGCTGTGACCTTGCCCGCCAGGCTGGCAAAGGCTTCTCTCAGCTTCGGCCACCGGTCGAGCGCATCCTGCCTCACCAGGGGAACCGCCTGGTAGGGAGGAAAGTAATGCTTATCGTCCTGAAGCACGGCCAGGTGAAAGGCTTTGATGGGGCCGTCGGTAGAGTTGCCGGCGATGATGTCTACCTGGCGGCCATTCAGCGCCCGGTAGAGCAATCCTAGATCCATAAGCCTGGGCGAGCCGTTGAACTTCAAGCCGTAGGCCTGCTCCAGGCCTGGTAGGCCGTCTGGCCGCTGTTCAAATTCGTAGCCCACTCCCAGCTTCCATTGCGGGGTGTAGCGCGCCGCCTGACTCAGCGTGGTGAGGTGAAGATCCTGGGCCTGCTGCCCGCGGATGACCATGGCAAAGGTGTTCTCGAATCCCAGTGGATCCGTGACCACCACGTGGTAGCGCTGCTGGTAGAGCCGCCGGACAGTTTCGAGGACGCGCTGCGGATCTTTATCCACCGGCTGCTTCAGAATGGCGGTCAGAGCGGTTCCGGTGTACTCAACGTAGGAGTCGATGCGGCCGGCGATCAAGGCCTGGTTGCAGATATAGCTGCCGGCGAGATAAAAGCGGCGCTCGACCTTCATGCCGGTGACGGCCTCGATTTGCTGGGCCAGCAATTCGCCCAGAACCACCTGCTCGGTAAAGTTCTTGGCTCCGATCACGGGATAATCCGGACGCGGCGGAGAGCAGGCAGAAATGGCCAACAGCATGAGACCGGCACAAACGGCCAGAGTATATTTCACGTGCGTCCCGGGGCCGGAACCCGTAACCGGCTCTCCACCCATCCCAGACCGGTGTCGGCTGCGATTGCCAGCAGAGCTGCCGGGATCGCACCGGCCAGTACCAGGCGATTGTCGACGGAAGCCACGCCGCGGAAGATGAACTCCCCCAGACCTCCAGCTCCCACCGCGGCCGCAATGGTAGCAATGCCCACCGCCAGGACGGTCGCTGTGCGCAGGCCGGCGAGAATGAAGCCCGCGGCCAGGGGAAGCTCCACCTTGCGCAGTCTTTGCCCGTCCGTCATGCCCAGGGCCTTGGCTACCTCGAGCACAGTGGGATCGACTCCCTCAATGCCTGCGTAAGTGTTGCGCACGATGGGCAACAGCGCGTAGGCGGTCAACGCAGCGATAGCGATGCGCGCCGCGCGATCGCCAATCCAGGGCAACGGCAGCAGGAAGCCGAAGAGTGCCAGGCTGGGAATGGTCTGGATGATATTCACCACCCCCAGCACCGGCTTTGCCCAGCGCGGATGGCGCGTCAGCCAGACGCCCGTCGGCACACCGATCGCCGCCGCCAACAGCATCGCCGAACCCGTCAGCCACAGGTGTTCGAGGGTCAGTTGGCCGATCTCCGAGGCGTGCTGGGCTAAGAAACCAGACATCAATTCACCGCTTCCTGGCCGCGGTGCACGGCGCGCACGTAGGTCTGCACCGCCGGGATTTGCGAGCCGAGAAATTCTTCTGCGGGAAGATTGGCCACAACCTTGCCGCCTTCGAGCAGTACGAGGTGTGAGGCCAGATAGAGCGCCTCATCCAGATCGTGGGTTACCAGGAGCACCGTCTTATGGAGGCGGCGCAGCAGATCGCGCAACATGTCCTGCATTTCCGCCCGGGTCAACGGATCCAGTGCACCGAAGGGCTCGTCCATCAGCAGCAGCTTGGGTTCCGCTGCAAGCGCCCGGGCCAGACCGACACGCTGGCGTTGTCCACCGGAAAGCTGATAGGGCAGGCGGCGGGCGAAGGTCGCGTAGTCCAAGCCGACTTGGGTAAAGAGCTGGCGCGAGCGCCCGGCGATCTCCTGCTTGGGGCGGCCCTCGATCTCGAGCACCGCGCCGATGTTGCGCTCGGCGTCGAAGTGGGGAAAGAGGCCTGTCTCCTGGATCACGTAGCCGATGGAGCGGCGCAAGGAGATGGGATCCCAATCGGTGGTGGCCTTTGCTTCGACCATCACCCGTCCGGCGGTGGGCTCGATCAGGCGGTTGACCATGCGCAGCAGGGTGGTTTTTCCCGACCCGCTTCGCCCCAGAAGCGCGGTGGTAGAACCGGCCGCAATTTGCAAGCTGACCTGGTCGAGGATGACGCGTCCATCGGGCGTGGTGAGACCGACCTGCTCGAAGGCGATGGCCGGCTCTGGCACGCTGAGGGTCAAGAGCTGGGCGGCTCCACGTCGACCCCGTCCATTTTAAGCGGAGGGGCCCCTTTGACCCGCACCATGGTGATTTTGCTGAAGCCTTCTTTGAAGCTGGGCGGGCGCAAGCGCTCGGCCATCTTGCGCATGATCTCATCGCTCACGGTGCGCTCCCGGCGGCTGTTCCTCTCCATGCAAACTTCCAAGGGAACGTCGAAGAAGACTGCTTGCGCCTCATAGCCAAAGCTCTTGGCCATCTTGATCCATTGCCGGCGCTCGTGGGCAGAGAGGTTGGTCGCGTCCACGTAGTTCCAGGGCATCTTGGCAATCAAACGTGCGCGCAGCAGCGAACGCAGGGTGGAAAAGACCAGTCCCTGGTAGCGCTGTTCTGTGATGTCATCGAAAAGAATGCTGCGCAGCATGTCGCTGGAAAGCGGAGTGACTCCGCGGCGCTTGAACCAGGTGGTCTTGCCTGAGCCGGGCAAGCCGATAGCCAGTACGACGTAGCCTTTGAGACCTTTCTGGCTAGCCGACGCCTGCTCAGGCGGAGGGATAGAGGGTGATTCCGGCTGCGTCTCCACCACCAGTTTTCCATCCCCCGGCGCTGCGGCCGGGGTGTGGACCTCCGTAGGTGCAGGCTCGGCCTGCACGCTCGCGGCCGGGCTGGTAGAGGCAGAATTGGTCTCGGCAGAATCGGTCACGGCAGAACTGTTAACCACAGGACTGACCACAGAAGGCCCGGGCGCCCGACCCCGTTTGTCTTCTGGGTACATCGGCTGTAAAGGCGTCGGCTGGTTGGCTGGAATCTCCTGTCCGATTTTTCCCGTCGATTCCGAGTCATTCACTCCGCGCTTGCCACGTCGTCTCATTAGGGCGCGCATCCATTCGCGCATGATGACGATTTAACACATATTCTGCCACGGCAGCAAATGGCCTGATCCCTTTCCTGCAACCGCTCTTTGGTACACTCAAGTTTCGCGTTCATCACGCGACGACACGAGAACTGCTCCCGCACCCACGATGTAAAAACCCTGAACCAACTTCAAGGAGATCTTAAAGTTTATGGCAGTAAAGGTTGGCATCAACGGCTTTGGCCGGATTGGCCGCAACGTTTTTCGCGCAGCGCTTGGAAATCCTGAGATTGAATTTGTAGCGGTGAATGACCTGACCAGCCCGGCAACGCTGGCCCACCTGCTCAAGTACGATTCCATCCTGGGCAACCTGCCCCACAGCATCGCAGCTGGTGAAGACTTCATCACGGTCGACGGCAAGAAGCTCAAGGTATTCGCGGAGCGGGATCCTGCCAAGCTCGACTGGTCCTCGACCGGCGCTCAAGTGGTCATCGAATCCACTGGCCATTTCACCGATGCCACCAAGGCCAAGGCCCATCTGCAAGGAACGGTGAAGAAGGTGATCATCTCCGCGCCTGCTACCAACGAAGACCTGACCATCGTGCTGGGCGTGAACCAGGAGAAGTACGACCCCAAGAAACATCACGTCATCTCCAACGCCTCCTGCACCACCAATTGCCTGGCGCCGCTAGCCAAGGTGCTGAATGACACCTTCGGCATCGCCGCGGGCATCATGACCACGATCCACAGCTACACCAACGACCAGGTGATTCTGGACTTTCCGCACAAGGATCTGCGCCGCGGGCGCGCGGCCGCTCTTTCCATGATTCCCACGTCGACCGGCGCCGCCAAGGCCCTGCACCTGGTGGTGCCGGAACTTAAAGGTAAGCTCGACGGCTTCGCCGTCCGTGTGCCCACGCCCAATGTCTCACTTGTGGACTTGACCTTCACTTCTGACAAGCCGGTGACCAAGGAATCGATCAACGAGGCGCTCAAGGCCGCGGCGGACGGTCCGATGAAGGGCATCCTGGGCCTGGAGAACAATGAGCTGGTTTCGAGCGACTTCAAGGGAAATCCACTTTCCTCGATCGTTGACACCCCCCTGACCAAGACCGTTGGCAGCAATATGGCCAAGGTGATCAGCTGGTACGACAATGAGTGGGGCTATTCGAACCGGGTGAAGGACCTGGTGCTGTTCCTCGAGAAAGCAGGGCTCTAAGGCGGGTCTCGCGCAGCGATGCGCGAGACCTGCGTACGATCAGAGGCGGCTCTCGTAAGACTTCTTGAGGGGAACTCCCATGGCGAAACTTTCCATCCGCGACCTGGAGCTGAACAACAAATATCTTTTCGTCCGCGTCGATTTCAACGTGCCGCTCTCGGAGAACGGTCTGCAGATTCTCGACGACACCCGGATCAAAGAAACCTTGCCTACGCTCGAGTATGCGCTGCGCCATCACGCCAAAGTGATTGTGGCCTCGCATTTGGGGCGACCCAAGGGAAAGCCCAATCCTAAGTACAGCCTGCGGCCGGTGGTGGACCGGCTGCGCACGCTGCTCGATCACGCGCTGGGCGAGTCAGTCAACGTCGCCTTCTCCCCTGATTGCGTGGGTGACGTGGCCACGGAGTTGGCACGCCAACTGGAATCGAGGCAGGTGCTGCTGCTGGAGAACCTGCGTTTCCACGCGGGGGAAGAAGCCAATGACCCCCAGTTCGCGCGACAACTCGCCGGCCTGTGCAACGTCTATGTGAATGACGCCTTCGGCAGCGCTCACCGGGCGCACGCTTCAACCGAGGGCATCACGCATTTCGTTTCTCAATCCGCGGCCGGTCTGCTGATGGAAAAGGAGCTGAACTACCTGGGCAAAGCCTTGGAGGCTCCAGAGAAACCGTTTGTCGCGATCCTGGGCGGGGCCAAGGTCTCGGACAAGATCGAGGTGATCCACAACCTGCTGAGCAAGGTCGATGCGTTGCTCATCGGGGGTGGCATGGCATACACCTTCCTTAAGGCCAAGGGACAAAACGTGGGGAAATCGCTGTTGGAAGCCGATAAGATCGACGTGGCCCTCAAAGCTCTCCAAGAGGCCGAGGAGAAGGGAGTGCGCTTTCTGCTGCCTGTCGATCACGTGTTAGCGGACAAATTCGCTGCCGACGCGCGCACGCAAATTTTCTCGGGTGATGGACCGTTCCCTGCCGATTGGATGGCTCTCGATATAGGTCCGGCTACGGTGGAGCTGTTTACAACCGAGATCGCCCGGGCGCGTACGATTGTCTGGAACGGGCCCATGGGCGTCTTTGAGATGCCGGCCTTTGCCCACGGCACAACAGCCATCGCGGAAGCGCTGGCGGAGAATGCGGCGGCGATGACGATCGTGGGCGGGGGCGATTCCGTGTCAGCTGTAAAGCAGGCCGGGGTGGCGGACAAGATCAAGCACATATCTACGGGCGGGGGCGCGTCGCTCGAGTTTCTCGAAGGCAAGCGGCTTCCCGGCGTGGAGGCTCTCTCGGAAGCACCCGGCTCCTAGGCCATGGCTGTAGTCAGTCTCGAACTGCCGTTGCTCCTCCTCGTCGCGGGCCTTGTCAGCGCGCTGATCGCGTGGTTGCTCGCGACCTTCACCCAGTTTCTTCGCGGCTACCGCTATCGCGTCACGCTGGGTCTGATCGCCTTCCCCCTGGGCGGCCTTATGGGCTTCATCTCCACACTAAACGCGGCCAGCGTCTTCGGAGATTGGCTGGCGGGCAAATCGATGTCTTTCGTGCTGACGATCGGCTGTTGCGGATACCTTCTTTTCGGCTTTCTCAGCTGCTGGACCGTGGTGCGCGTGGGCGGGCGGCTGGATCGGAAACATACCCTTTCCGTGCTCTACAATCTGGTCAAGGAACACAAGAAGCGGGATGCTCTTTGACACGTAATCCCTCCATTTCCTTTAAACCGCCGCATAAATTCCTAGCGTAAAGATCGAGACCTCTACATGCGTAAGCTGCTTATTGCCGCCAACTGGAAGATGTATAAAACAGCCCCGGAGGCACAGAGCTTCCTGAAGGCCTTCCTGCCCCAGGTCAAAGACGTGACCAAGGAAGAAATCGTGATCTGTCCTCCCGCTGTCGATTTGGCCGCTGTGCTCGAGGCGGTGAAAGGTTCGCAAGTCTTCGTCGGTGCGCAGAACATGCATTATGAGGATTCTGGCGCATTTACCGGGGAAACTGCGCCTCCGATGCTTGTGGCCCTGGGGGTCACCCACGTGATCATTGGCCACTCCGAGCGGCGGCAATACTTTGGCGAGACGGACGATGCTGTCAACCGCAAGCTGGTGGCTGCTCTTAGGCACGACCTGGTTCCAATTGTTTGCATTGGCGAGCACGAGACAGAAAGAGAAGACGGCAAGACACGAGAGGTCCTTTGCCGCCAGATCAGTCGTGCGTTGCGACAGATCGATCCCGTAAAGTTGTCTCCGATGGTCGTGGCTTACGAGCCGATCTGGGCCATTGGTACGGGAAAAACAGCTTCTCCCTCGATGGCGGCCGAAGCCCATTTCATCATCCGCAGCGAAGTGGCGCGGGTGGTCGGCAGGCCAATCGCCGAGGCCCTGCGGATCCTTTACGGCGGCAGCGTGAAGCCGGACAATGCGGCCTCATTACTTAGCCAGCCGGAGATCGACGGTGCGTTGGTTGGAGGCGCCAGCCTCGATCCACACTCCTTCGCCACCATTGTGAAGGCAGGAGCGGCTGATTAGCCTCAATTTCTCACGGCCTGGTCCGTAACGAATGACGGGTGCCCCATATCTGCCCGGTTTTGGCAGATATGGGGCACCCGGCTTTCGTTACGGTTTGAGATCTCACTACCGGACCTCGCTTACCCACTGGGTCTGTAAGAAATTAGGGCTAGAGAGCTTATCAGGCTGCGGAGAAATGCCGCTGTTGGAAGGTAAATTACCGAGGACTACGTCCTGGGTGATTTTCAGCCGTCCCGGGCGGGACTAGTCTGGAGTTTCAAACCTACCCAGCACTGCCCCGGGTTTCCTGTACGCGGCTTTGGACACAGCTGCGTATGCGGCTTTACTGAAAGCCGCATCAGGCTCATCGACTCCAGCAAGCTACACAGGAAATCCGGGGAGGGTAGTAAGGGCCCAGCGGAGTCTGTGTCATAGCAGAACCCCATAGGAACAGGACGGGTGCCCCAGGTTCGCCAAAGCGTACCTGGGGCACCCGTCCTATCCCTTCGGACTTTGCTATGACACAGACTCCGCTGGGATGGCACGCCGACTGCCTATATCTTGACGAGAACATCTTCCCCTTCAATAGTTACGGGGTAAACTGCAACTCTTTCCTGAGAGTTTAAGGTTGTTCCGGTCGCGGGATCGAATGACCAGGCATGCCAGGGACAAATCAGCCTGCCGTCTTCGATCATCCCCTCCGCCAGCGGCCCACCGCGGTGGGGGCACTCGTTGTCCAGGGCCCGGATTACCCCTCCGACGTTGGCAACGCAGAGCGTCCTGGCGCCTGCGGTGAATCCCTTGGCTTCTCCCGGTCGCGGCAATTGGCTTCTAACGCAAATCCTGACTAATTCACTCATTGATTGCTGATCACCTGGCTATGCTAGAACATTTCCACTTGTATGCTGCACTGGCGAGGGTAACGAAGTGCGGCTTTCCAGGGAAAGGCAGCGCCAGCCCGTATACGCCCGAAGTCAAAATGCATTACGCTCGGAAGTGATGGCTGGCATCCCACCTCCCACAATACCTCAAGCTCCGCCGGCAGCAGACCTCTGGTGCCCTTCGTGTGCGCGCGCGGTTCACGATCCGCTGGTGTGTGGCGACTGCTCCGCGGTTCTGTGCCGCGTTTGCGGAACCCCGGTTGAATCCGCTGACGAACTTGCCTTTGGCTAACCCCATGGCCAAGAGGCGCTCCGGCCGCAAGAGATTCCTGCCGCAAAAGCACACGCCTCCCCCCGGGTGGAAAAGCCCGTTGGCTCCACAACAGCCGCTGGCCAGCGCGCGCTGGATCCTGGGTGGCTTGGCGGCGACGCTGCTGCTTGCGGCGCTCTGCGTATACGCTACCTTCTGCCTGCTTTTCTGGCAGGGGCAATGGCAGCTGGTATTCAAACCCTCCCGCACCATCACGGCCACTCCCGCCTCGGTTGGCCTGAAGTATGACGAGATCCGGTTTGACGCGACCGAGACCGGGATTCTGCAGCTCGACGGTTGGTGGATGCCAGCCGATCACTCAGCATCCGCCGGCACCCTGCTCCTTCTGCATGACGGTTCGGGCTCGCTCTCGAACACTGTGCCGCAATTGCAGGCTCTGCACCAGCTCGGCTTGAATGTTTTCGCTTTCGATTATCGCGGCTTTGGCAAGAGTGTAAACATCCATCCATCGCAAGCGAGCACCTACGAGGATGCGGACGCCGCGTGGCGCTACCTCACCGATACACGTCACCTCTCCCCGTCCGCGATCGTTCTCGATGGGGTTGGGCTGGGGGCGGCGATCGCAGTCGATACTGCGGGGCGACATCCCCAGGCAGCAGCGCTAATCCTGGAAGATCCCAAGCCGCCGATTCTCGACACGCTGCAATTCGACGCGCGCACGCGGCTGCTGCCGATCCGGCTGCTGTTTCATGACCGCTTCGACCCCAGCAAGACATTGGCTAGTCTGCGTACGCCCAAGCTGATGCTCTACTCGTCCCATGGTGTGAACGGACTCTACTATGAGCAAGCTGCGGAGCCAAAGCAAAGAGCAACCGTCACCGCACTCTTCAGAGATGAGAATTATCTGCCTTGCCTGCGAAGTTTTCTGGGCAAATACCTGATCGGCAGTTAAGCTAGCCTACAGCACTTGATACGAATAGGAGTTCCGATTGTTCCATTGGCTTGACCGCTTTCAGTCTCTTGGCGCCATGATCATGCGGTTGGTTCTCGGCATCATCATGGTGCGCCACGGATACGACAAGATCATTCCTTCAGGCGCGCTCTACAATTTCAGCCATATGGTCACTCGCCTGCACCTGCCGGTGTGGCTTGGCTATGCGTCCGCCTTTACTGAATTTTTTGGCGGCATGCTGCTTATCGTCGGCTTGTTGACCCGACTGGCCGCGTTGATGACGGCCATCGATATGGCCGTGGCTATCGCCAAAATTCATCTCCATGGCGGCCTGATGGGGCCGAACTCCTTCGCTTTTCCACTGGCCCTCTTTTCCATCGCCCTGATGCTGGTCTTCACCGGCTGCGGCTGGTTGGGGCTGGATGATTTCGTGGGGAGAGGCGGGAGCACGCGCGCCAAGATGATGCGGTGATCCCTATTCGGCACCTTCGCTGTGCCAGATATGGGAGCCCACACTGCCAAGCCCTTCCACCCTCAGGCCAAAGTCGCAAGCCCCCCGACTTCGATTCGGCTTTTAAGGTTCAGGAGCCCGAAAAGCGTGGTTTCCCTACCTGACACAGCGAACGTGCCGAATAGTGGATCTGCAATGATGCGGGGCCCGGTTAACTCGATACCAAGTTCAAGAACTGCGTCGTCTTTAATTCCGATCCAGGGAAAACCATGTCCAGGTTGCGCGCCCCTAATGTCTTGAACGCGGCTTCACCGAGAACCTGGCGGAAGTCTGTGGTAATGGCGAGGTCACGATTCTGATAAAGCTGCCCGGTCGCCATTCCAGGCCACTTGCCATAGACTTTGCCACCCTTGACCGTGCCGCCGAGCACAAACATGACATTAGCGTGCCCGTGATCGGTCCCACCAGTGCCGTTCTGCTGCGCCGTACGCCCGAATTCAGACATGGTCACCAATACTACATTTTCCGCGTCGCTCCCCATGTCGGTCCAGAAAGCAGAAATGCCCTGACTGAAGTCGCGCAAGCAGTTAGCCAACTGGCCGTTGACGCTGCCCTGATTCTGGTGCGTATCCCATCCGCCGATATCAGTAAAAGCCGCTTCCACACCTAGATTCGCCTTCAGCAACTGGGCGATCTGCTTCATATTGCTGCCGAAAGCGCCGTTGGGATAGTTCGCGCCTGGCCCCGGCTGATAATGCGCCGGATCAGTGGCCTTCAACATCTTTACCGCCTCGAAGGTCTCCTGGCCAGTCCCATGGAACACGGAATCGACAGAACTAGCATACATCGCCTCGAAAGCGGTGCTAAGAGGGGCTGCATTTGCACTCTTTCCGCCCACCCCAAAGTCCTGGAGCCGGTTAACCGCAACTGCGGGGATTTTACCATCCAGGGTGCGGGGAACCTGGGAGCCCAAGGCGACCGCGCGGAACGCGGTGTGGCTCTGCGGACGATGGAGATCTTCTGCCTGCAAAGCGCGGTTGAGCCAGCCATCAGGGGTCGCCTTTACGCCGGGGGTTCCACTCTCCATGTAATCCTGGGCATCGAAGTGGGAGCGGGTGGTGTCGGGCGAGCCGGCGGCCTGGACCATGGCCAGATGCCCCTGGTCGAAAAGGGGTTTGAACGATTGCATGGCGGGATGCAGTCCGAAAAAACCATCCAAGTCGATGAGCTGGTTCTGGGGGATGGCGATGGTCGGCCGGAGCTGATAGTAGTTGCTCTCCCCGTGGGGTATCACGATATTGAGGCCGTCGGCCGCACCACGCTGGAAGATCACGACCAGCTTCTTGCCCTGGGCCTGCGCGCTGGTGGTTTGAGCGAGCACCGACCGCTGCAGGAAGGCCGGCACCACCGAGGTGCCTACCAGGGCCATCGCCCCGCCTTTCATGAATGCGCGCCGTGTTGCCATTGGCAGCTCCAGACCCGGCCCGTACTCGCGGGCACAATGGATCGAACGCGGGCCGGGCAACAAAGTTGTGCTTAACGGACCATTTTCAGGTCATTTTTCATATGGGGCACCCAAGGTCTTGGGCCGGCAGTAATAGCCCCCGCAAGGCATGAAAGCCGTGCCCCTCGTAGAGGATTTTTCCGCCAAGGGAACTAGAGGCGGACCCCTGTGGACTGAGTGCGTTTTTTTGCGGTCTTTTAATACTTGCCCAGTTCCGCTATGGCGCGGAAGAGGTCTTCCGGCTGGGGCAGGATGGCATCCTCCAGAATCGGCTGATAGGCCACAAAGGTGTCCATGGCGGCCACCCGTTTCACGGGGGCGTCCAGGTACTCGAACAACTCGTCGGCGATGCGGGCTACGATTTCGGCCCCATATCCCCAGCTCAACATGTCTTCATGGGCGACGATTACCCGGCCTGTCTTCTGCACCGAGGTGGCAATCGCCTCCCAATCGTAGGGATTGAGGGTGCGCAGATCGAGCAGATCAACCTCCAGACCCAGCTCGCTGCTGGCCTGCTGCGCGGCGCGCAACGCACGGGGCACGACGGCGCCGTAGGTAATCACGGTGAGGTCCTTGCCTTGGCGTAGCAGGTTGGCTTTGCCAAAAGGGATGGCAAATTCGGGTCCGGGATAGGGGGCTCGGCCGAAGGTCTCGCGATAGAGGCGCTTGTGCTCGAAAAAGAGCACCGGATCATCGCAGCGGATCGCGGTGCGCAAAAGGCCGTTGGCGTCCAGGGCATTGGAGGGAAAGACCACGCGCACACCAGGGGTATGGGTGAAGATGCTTTCGCTGCACTGGGAGTGGTAGACCGAACCGCCGGTAAGATACCCCCCGATGGCGACGCGCACGACAGCGGGCGATGAATAGGTGCCATTGGAGCGCCAGCGCAACAGACTGAGCTCGTTGCGCAGTTGGTGCATGGCGGGCCAGATGTAGTCGAAAAACTGGATCTCAACCACCGGCTTGAGTCCACGAGTGGCCATGCCGATCGCGCGGCCGACAATATCGGCTTCGGCCAGCCGTGCGTTGTAGACTCGGTCCGGCCCGAACTCCCGCTGCAACCCGGTGGTGAGCTTGAAGACGCCGCCTTTACCCTTCACCAAGCCTTGGCGAAGGTCTTGGTCGTGGCTGGTGTCAGCTACATCCTGACCAAAGACTACGATGCGCGGATCACGCTGCATCTCGTCCTTCAGGCAGCAGTTGATCAGGTCGGCCATGGTGCGGTCCTGCACGTCCGGAGTCTGCACCGCCGGCCGCGCCAGATCCTCGCGAGTAGGGTCGAGGTCTTCGGAGTAGATATGGCGGTTGATCGAGGAGACCTCGGGGAGCGGAGCACGCAGTACCTTCTCGGCCGCGCTACGCACCTCTTCGTCAACCTCCTGCTCCAGCCGGTTGATGGCTGCCGGATCGAGAATACCGTCGCGCAACAAGCGCATCTGCAGCTTGGGCAGAGGATCGAGAGCGGCGTCCCGTTTGCGCTCCGCTTCGGAGCGATAGAGCGGTTCGTCGTCAGAAAAAGAATGGGCATACTGGCGGATCACATGCCCGTGAACAAAGGCCGGCCCCTTGCCGGATCGGCAGTGCTCGACCGCCTGGGTGAATGCCTCATAGCTTGCGACAGGGTCGGTGCCATCGACCTCAGCAAAAAAGAAATTGGGGAAATTGGCTACCAGGCGTGAGATATTCCCGCCGGGCGTGTTAACTTCCACGGGAACTGAGATGGCGTAGCCGTTGTCTTCGACGACGAACAACACCGGCAGGCGTAGAACCGAGGCCGAACTAATAGCCTCCCAAAACTCGCCTTCGCTGGTCGCGCCCTCACCCAGCGAGACATAGACCACCTCGTCCCCATGAAAGTGGGTGGGTTTGAATGCGCTATAGTCCCCCGGCCGCTGCTCGGCGGCTGACGGGTGGGTGGCCAGGTATCGGCCCGCCTCCGCGCAGCCGACAGCCTGCAGGCACTGGGTAGTGACCGAAGAAGACAGGCTGACAATATTGAGCCGCGGGTTGCTCCAGTGGGAGGGCATCTGCCGTCCGCCACTTGCCGGGTCGGCCGCGGCGCCGACGGCCTGCAACAGCATGTCCTCCACCGTACTTCCCAGGGCGAGGCACAGTGCGCGATCGCGATAATAGGGGTAGAACCAGTCGTAGCCGGGCCTGAGAGCCATGCCGGCCGCCACCAGCAGGGCCTCATGACCGGCGCCGGAAATCTGGAAGAAGATTTTTTGCTGCCGCTTGAGCAGGATCTCGCGATCATCTGTACGGCGCGATAAATACATCAACCGGTAGATCCGGATTAACTGCTCCGGCTCTAGCCCGGCATAGGACGCGGCGCTAGACCGCTCAGTGCTGGCCGAAACCGCCTTCGCCATGCATACCTCATCGTGACGACCCAGTTAAGGATAAATCCCCGAGCCGGATTTTCTGTACGCTGCGGAGGAAATTACCGCGTGTGCGGCTTTCATCAAGGAAAGCCGCATGAACTTCGCTAACGCCATGCATTTCGACAGGAAATCCGGGGAAAGCAAGGCAAATTGTAATCCTACGTCGCGGCTGGGTTAAAAAGGGTTAACCCTCCTGGTCCGGATTTCCTGTTAAGTTTTAGTGGCGTCCCTCGATTCCCTGCGGGCCGTACGGGCCCCGGCACACCCAACAGCAAGGTGGGACTGGCGGGAGACCATAATTTTTCATTTCCAGTACGCGAGGCGGAGATCCGAGTTCACCAACGGCATCCAACTTTGGTCGTGTTTACCACCCTGCCGGTATGATGACGATGCGACATTGACCAACTTTTTCCCATCGTGCTCTAATCAGCCGGTTTACAGGTGTTTGCGCCCGCGGCGGGCGGCGCGACCGGTAACCCCAGTAGCGAGTACCTCTGGAGGCGTTTGAATGGTTTTCTTCTCTCTATCGGCCACTGTCCTAGGACAGGGCTTGACCGCTGCCCAGGACACAAGCGGCAGCACTTTTCTCTGGATCGCTATTCTTGCCGGCCTGCTTGGCCTTGTGTTCGCCCTTTTTCTAGCCCGATCTGTACTAGCGTTTGATACCGGGACCCCAGAGATGCGGCTCATTTCAAACGCCATCCGCGAAGGTGCGGAAGCGTTTATGTCACGCCAATATACGACCATCGCCGCCTTGGCCGTGGTGCTGGCCATCGCCCTCTTTGTGGGCTATAAGTTTTCCGACTTTACCGCTCCGTTGGCAGGTAAGGTGGTGATCAGCTTTCTGATCGGCGCCATCTGCTCCGGTTTTGCCGGCTACACCGGCATGTTCGTTTCCATTCGCACCAACATCCGCGCCGCCAGCGCCGCCCGTACCAGCCTGGGCAAGGCCTTGAAGATTGCCCTGCGCGGGGGTGCGGTTACCGGCATGGTGGTCATCAGCCTCTCGCTGCTCGGCGTGGGCAGCCTCTTCTTCTTTTTTGGAGGTCTGAAGGATCCGCAGCATGTTCCTTACCAGCTAGTCGGCTTTGGTTTTGGCGCTTCGCTGGTGGCACTTTTTGCCCAACTGGGCGGTGGCATCTACACCAAGGCGGCCGATGTGGGCGCGGACCTGGTGGGCAAGGTGGAGGCCGGCATACCGGAAGACGATCCGCGTAATCCCGCAGTGATTGCGGACCTGGTGGGCGACAATGTGGGCGATTGCGCCGGCCGCGGTGCGGACATCTTTGAATCCACGGCGGCGGAGAACGTCGGCGCCATGATTCTGGGCACCGCGCTCTATCCAGTCTTCGGCATCAAGGGCATCCTCTTTCCTCTGATCGTGCACGCCATCAACCTGGTGGCCAGCTTTGTGGGCGTGCTGGTGGTCCACAGCCGCGAAGATCAGGACCCGATGGATGCGCTGAATCGGGGTTATTACGTGACTACCCTGCTGGCGCTGGTGGGCTTTGCCGCGGCGGTGTACTACATGCTTCAGGGCCGCTGGTGGCTGCTGGGCTGCGGGGTTGTCGGTATGGCGACCTCGTTTCTCTTTGTGCGCATCACGGAGTACTACACCGAGACCCGTTACCGGCCGGTACAATCGATCGCCAACGCCTCGCTGACCGGCCCCGCAACCAACATCATCAGCGGCCTCGCAGTAGGCATGGAGACACCCGCCATGCCAGTCGTGGTGATCAGCGCTGCCCTGCTGCTCAGCTACTACTTTGGCGTGCGCGGACTCGCCGATACATCTATCTCTGACTACGCCAAGGGCATTTACGGCACCGCGATTGCCACCATGGGGATGCTCTCGTCTGCCGCCTACATTCTGGCGATGGATACCTTCGGGCCGATAACGGACAATGCCGGCGGAATCATCGAAATGTCAGATCAGCCACACTCGGTGCGGGAAAAGACCGACAAGTTGGACGCGGCCGGGAACACCACCAAGGCGCTGACCAAGGGCTACGCCATTGGCTCTGCCGCACTGGCTGCCTTTCTGCTTTTTTCCGCCTACCTCGAGACGGTCCACGGCATCGTGGCGCAGCGCTTTGCTGATGCACGGCCAAGTGCTCGACCCGACCTGGAGCTTTACCAACATCAACCTGGCCAGCGTTCCCGTGTTTGTCGGGGCGCTGCTGGGCGCGATGCTGATCTTCCTCTTCTCCTCGTTTGCGATTAAAGCGGTGGGACGCACGGCGCAATACATCATTGAAGATGTGCGTGCACAGTTTCGCGAGAACCCGGGCATCATGGCGGGCACATCCAAACCGGATTATGGCCGCTGCGTGCGTATCGTTACCGGCGCCGCGCTCAGGCAGATGGTTCTACCCGGCGCACTTGCCGTGCTCACGCCGTTGGTAGTGGGGCTGGTCTTCAAGAATTTGAGTGGCAGCTTTCACATCCACATTCCGGGAGAGTATGCGCCCGTCCTCAACGGTCATTCCATCGACCTTGCCGGCGCGGAGGCGGTCGCGGCCCTGCTTATGGTGGGGACCATCGTCGGCATCCTGATGGCCATGCTGATGAACAACAGCGGCGGCGCCTGGGACAACGCCAAGAAATACATTGAGACCGGCGCTCACGGGGGCAAGCGCTCGGATGCGCACAAGGCGGCGGTGGTCGGTGATACCGTGGGGGATCCATTCAAAGATACGGCCGGCCCGTCTCTGCACGTGCTGATCAAGCTGCTGGCGACGGTTACGCTGGTCCTGGCGCCGTTGTTTCTGTAGGCGCTGGGCTGTCTAGGGACGACTGAAAACTCGGAGGAGACCTGAGGTCGCGCCATAACAGCACCCAGGACTACCCCGGATTTCCTGTACGCTTTTCCGGACAGATCTGTGTATGCGGCTACTCTCAGCCGTCCCTACGGAGTCTGTTAGCTGGAGCGGATGGATCCGATTGCATGCCTTTGCTTTCCAAGCTCGATTGCAGAATCCAGCAAGTGCGATCGTGGGGCTACGCCCCGTCGTTTTCGGCCCAGGTACGCTTTGGCGAACCTGGGGCACCCGTTCCTGTTCCTACAGGGTTCTGCATGACACAGACTGCTTCGGGACTGGGTTAGGCGAGTTAGTCGAGCTGGTCTTTGATCCGGTTCATATCGAAGGAGATGCAGTGACCGGCGTGAGAGAAGGAATCCTTGCGCAGGAGCTGGCGCTCCTCATAGCGGTAATAGGCACCGTCCTGAGGATCGATGACCCAGATTTCCGGAATGCCCATCGTTCTGTAGTCCTCCAGCTTGCGCTTGAGACGCTGCAGGCTATCTTCGGGCGACAGTACTTCAAAAACAGCCAGCGGCGGGTGGGTGACAATCTGCTGGGTGGGTTGATCGCGGTCGAGCACCGCTACATCGGGAACCCGGAAGCGCGTCGCAGCGACCTGGATCCGCAGTTCGGGTCTGACACGCACGTTCCAATCTTGTGCGTGTTGCCGGAACCAAAAACAAATAGCTTCCTGCCAGGCGGAATGGTCGTTTTCCCCCATGGGTCGTTCCTCGATCTCCCCATCCACGTACTCTGCATCGGGCTCGTACGAGGAGCGCAGGTAAACCTCAACGGGAATGCGAGTCGTGGTCGACATCATGATCTCCAGTTTACGGCACTCGGCGCAGCGTAGCCGATGTTTTGCGGGGTGGGATCTCGTCGATACGGGCATGAAACGGTTCATGCCGGATCTTCGTCCTCCTCCGGTTCATACCGCTCCACACGACGTGAGGGAAACATGGATCCTTTCTGCTTGAGCAGCAGCGACAAGGTGCGCGTCGCGAGAAGAACGGCGTAGTCGATTTCCTGATCGAGTTCGGAACTGACCAGGTTCTCATCAACAACTGCCGGCCACCTGGCTGTGCGGATCGCGAGAATGAGCGCCGACGCGATCAATAGAGTGGGACCCATACGCGACAAGTCAGGCCGCTGCTCGTAACCGGCGACCTTCATCGCTCCGCTCGCACGGCGACGGGTTGAGCAGGAACGCAGTGGGACCCTTGGCAGCGGACGACAGGGGTTTTAAACGACGGAAGGTCTGGCATGGAGCCAGTATAGGCGAATAAAAGGCGAATTAATCCACAGTCGCAGGCTATGATCGAAACATATGCGTTTCCGGTCATGGTTGGCGGCAGTTGCCGCTTTTTTTCTGCTGTTTCCCCACCCCCAGGCGTGGGGTTGGGGAAGCGAGGGCCACAGAATCATCGCGGACATCGCCTGGGATCACTTGAACGACGCCACACTGAAAACACTACGGCAATTTCTGGGGGACAACGACCTGGCGTCCATCTCCACCTGGGCGGACGACATTCGCAGCACCCGGCCCGAGACAGGCCCCTGGCACTACGTGGATATTCCACCGGATTCCGGCGGGTATGAGGCGAAAGACTGCCCCGACGATAATTGCGTGGTCGCCCGGATCCATCAGTTTGCCCGGATTTTGGGAGACCCCGAGCAGCCGTTTGCGGCGCGGAGCGAGGCACTCAAGTTTCTGGTGCACTTTGTGGGCGACCTGAGCCAGCCGTTCCACGCGATGGCCGACGCGCGAGGCGGTAACGACATTCCCGTTACGGTGTTCGGTTCAGCCCAGTGTGGCGATTATCCCTGTAATTTGCACAGCGTTTGGGATACCGAACTGATCCGGCATACCGGATTGCGCGAACACCACTATGCGCGCGAGCTGGAGGAGATGATTGCCGCCGGCCACCTGCGGGCCGGTTCCGCGGATCCGGTGGCGTGGGCAAACGACTCGCTCAAATTAGCCAACCAGGCCTGGGTGCAGCCGCAGACAAATATCGATGAGGCCTATTACCTGCGGGAACGGCCCGTGGTCGACCGCCAGCTTGCCCTGGCGGGGTTGCGCCTGGCACGGCTGTTGAATGAGGAACTGGGCGGCGGTGCGGAAACGTGAGCCTAAAGCACTTCCAGAGTGCACCGGCAAGTGCGGCGAAGTGCGGCTTTTGCTTGAGGAAAAGCCGCGGCGAAATGCTTAGAGAAAGAAGCCGAACATGTCGAGAACTTCGTCGCTGACTTCAACGTCGCTTAGGTTGGCTTCTTCAATGAGCCTTAGTTTTTGACGGAAACGGTCGAGAAGGCCGGAGTTGATATCGGTCTTCTGGTCCAGGGTCCACATGAGTTCCGCAGCAGTGGTGCGATGTTCACAACGAGCAGCCAGGCCGTGTGCCGTTTCAATCGTCAGCACAAGGGGCAGACTGTGAAACTCCTGATACAGATGCATGGGGATACGGGCTTTGATGTTGACTCGCATCGTAGGAAGAGAATGCCACGGCCAGACGGAGTCGACCATACTACCTTGGTAGGGAGTAACACGCCGAGGGTTGCAGCATTCCGAACGTAACCGTGGTGCGAACTTTTGGGGGTGGGGAAAATTGACGCGGGCACAGCAAGCCAGTCATTTATGATTGACTTGCAGAGGCGGCCCGACGCGGAGAGATGGCAGAGCGGTTGAATGCACCTGACTCGAAATCAGGCATACCTTCACGGGTATCGGGGGTTCAAATCCCTCTCTCTCCGCCAATCTCACGGCGGGATTCTCCGACACCATTTGCTACGGCGCCGAGGCTGATTCATTGATCGTAATGATCTTCCATTGGTCCGGGGCCTGTTCTCGGAACCACACCTCACCGTTGCCGACCATGGCTCCAGAAGAATTACCAAAGAGACATTGGGCTGTCTGATGCAGAATGGCAGCGCGCACCGGATCCGTAAAGATGAGTGGGTAGTTGGCCAGGAATGCCTGCTTCTTCTGGATGTGGGTCCGCTTTCCTGAAACCATGACCAACAGGGGGTAGCTGATCATTTCCGCAATTTCTTCCTTGTTGTTTGACTGCACGCCAGCCTGCAGTTGGGCAAGAAAAGCCCTGGCGCCGGCTGCTGTTTTTGCACCCAGGGCATCGACCGTGCTGTTGCCACCGCAGACCTCCGGACCGCCGCCAGTCTGCCCTTCAAGCTGGAGCGGCGCGGCGCAGACCATGACCAGTAACAAGGCCGCAAGCAGCCGGAACGAATGGAATAATTTCGAGCTAAACCTTTGGCGACTGGGGAGCAAACATTCCATAACCCGAGCATAGGGAAATGGACTGCGGATATCCACGCGGTTTCTAATTAGATACAATCTGCCTTTTGACCAAGACTTGGTTCCCATAAAGAGAGAGACCCTCCTCATGGCAATGACGAGATATTTGCTGGAAAGTACTATCGTTGGGGCTCTCGGCGGCCTTCTTTTCGGTTTTGACACGGCTGTGATCGCAGGCACGACGCAGCAATTGACGGTGGTCTATCACCTGACGCCCTTCAGTCTCGGACTGACGGTCTTTATCGGTTTGGTTGGTACGGTGATCGGCGCCATGACCGCCGGGGTGCTTGGTCAGCGGATCGGCGGCCGTGAGTCGTTGCGCATCATGGCTGTCTTGTACACCATCTCAGCCCTGGGGTGCGCCTTCGCCTGGAACTGGCCGTCGCTCATGGTCTTTCGCTTGATTGGCGGGCTGGGCATAGGGGGCTCGTCGGTTCTCGGGCCGGTTTACATTGCAGAATTGGCGCCGGCCCAGTGGCGGGGCAGGATGGTGGGCCTGTTTCAAATCAACGTGGTCGTCGGGATCCTGCTCGCCTACCTCTCCAACTACCTGATCTCTCTGCTCAACCTGGGACTACTGCAATGGCGCTGGCAGCTGGGAGTCGCGTGCGTTCCTTCCGTCATTTTTCTCATCATGCTGTTCCGCATCCCCCGGAGTTCGCGTTGGCTGGTGACCAGGAACAGAACCGACGAGGCACTCGCCATCCTCAAGATGATGGGGTCTCCGGACTCTGAGGCGGAGCTCCGGGACATCATGGACTCCATCCACATGGAGCGCGGGATGGCAGCCGAGCCGCTGTTCAAGCGCGAGTACCGGCTGCCCATCTTTCTTGCCGTCAGCATCGGACTGTTCAATCAGCTGGCGGGAATCAATGCGATCCTCTACTACTCCAACTACATCTTTGCATCGGCCGGTTTTAGCCAATTGTCGAGTTCCCTGCAGACGGTGTTGATCGGGCTGATGAATCTGGTCGCGACCCTGCTGGGCATGTCGCTCATCGATAAGCTGGGGCGAAAGACGCTGCTTCTTATTGGCAGCGTAGGCATGACCTTTTGCCTGGCCGGTGTCGCGGCCGTCTTCTTTACCCATACCCACCCCGAAACTCTGGTTTGGCTGCTGGTCGCTTATATCGGGTTCTTCTCGGTCTCCCAAGGCGCAGTCATCTGGGTGTATATCGCGGAGGTATTTCCCAACCGCGTCCGCTCCAAAGGCCAAAGCCTGGGCTCATCCGCGCACTGGATTATGAACGCGATCATCTCGCTACTTTTTCCCGTGCTTGCGAAATATTCAGGTGGACTTCCTTTCGCATTCTTTGCCGCGATGACGACGCTGCAGTTCTTTGTCGTGCTGTTCGTCTATCCGGAAACGAAGGGAATCTCACTCGAGCAACTGCAGCGCAAGCTTGGCATGGCGTAGAGTTGCACCATCTTCTTGACTGTACATACAAGATGTACATACAATCGGGAAGGGCATGAAATTCGACTGGCAGGTTCAAAAGGCCGAAGCCAACTACAAGAAACACGGCGTACGCTTCCCTGAGTCTCTGCCCGTATTCGAAGATGATTTTTCCATTACGATCACGGATGACGAGTCCGATCCTGGCGAACAGCGCTTTATATCGATTGGTATGGGCGTCCGAGGGCGAGTGCTGGTCGTCATCTATACCTATCGTGAAGCGAGCATCCGCATCATTTCAGCGCGCCCGGCAGAGCCGCAGGAGATCAGGCAATACGAGGAAAACCGATGAAACGAGAATACGATTTCAGCAAAGGCAAGCGAGGCCGTATCGTAGTCCCTGAACCGGAACAGCGCGGGAAAACACGCATTACCATCCGCCTTGATGAGGATCTGGTGGATCACTTTCTGAAAGAGGCTGAGCGATCTGGTGGTTCGGCCGGTTACCAGACATTGATCAACGACGCCCTGCGCCAGCATGTCGAAGGCAGAGCTCCAAAGTTCGAAGAAACGCTCCGGCGCATCCTTAGGGAAGAAATCAACGCTGCGAATTAGGGCAAGCGCCGGACCCCTGACTCCAGCGAAAAATACGCGGTAGACTCTGGTGTGCTGGAGAAATGCAGGATGACCCAGATTCGGAAGCAAAATCTGACCGTGAGCCTAACTCCCCAGACTGTGCAGAAGGCCAAGATCCTGGCGGCCAAGCGCTCCACATCGATTAGCGGCCTTTTGGCTGCCCAGATTGAGGCCCTGGTTGACACGGATGAAGCGTACGAAAGGGCGCACCGAGCAGCCTTGGGTCTGATGGAGCGGGGAGTCCACATGGGCACTGTTCAGACCAACCATCGAGGAGCGTTGCATGAACGGTAAAGCTTTTGCAGACACAAATGTCTTGATCTACGACAAATAAATCGCCTTACCCTGCGTAGCCATTTTCATTGATTACCGTGCATGTTACCGGTAGTCTGCTTTTCTCATGTAATCGGAGCGGGGTTGAACAGAGCAAACTCATTGTGCAGACCCCAGTGGTCGGCCCAGGGTTGTTTGCGGCCGCTGGCCACGTCAAGAATCAAGTCGAAGATCTGCTCACCCACTTGCTGAATCGTTACCTCACCGGTGGCGATGCGTCCAGCATCGATATCGATCAGGTCGGACCACCTGTCTGCGAGTGCGCTGCGTGAAGAAACCTTGATCACCGGAGCCATGGCAAGCCCGTAGGGAGTTCCGCGTCCGGTAGTAAAGACATGCATATTCATGCCCGCGGCTAACTGGAGGGTTCCGCAGATAAAGTCGCTGGCGGGTGTGGCCGCAAAGATGAGTCCCTTGGTGGTTACGCGTTCTCCAGGGCCGAAAACGCCGGCAAGTGCGCTGCTGCCTGCTTTCGCTGCTGAGCCCAGTGCCTTCTCGACAATATTGGTGAGTCCCCCGATCTTGTTTCCCGGAGTTGGGTTGGCACTGCGATCGGCCCCACCGCGCGCGAGGTAGGCATCGTACCAGGCCATTTCGCGAATCAACCCGCGTGCCACCTCATGATTGGCCGCGCGAGCTGTGAGTAGATGAATCACGTCGCGGACCTCGGTTACTTCGGAAAACATCACAGTTGCGCCGGCGCGCACCAGAAGATCGGCGGCATAGCCAACCGCAGGATTGGCGGTCACGCCGGAGAAGGCATCGCTTCCCCCGCATTGCAGCCCTACCACAAGATCGGCTGCCGGCCGTGGAACACGGGTGCGCCCGTTGAGGCGGGTCAGACGCTTTTCCGCCATCTCCATAATGGCCGTGACCATGTCGCCGAAGCTGCGATGCTGCTCGTCTTGCAGGCGAATGACGTAGGGCCCAGTTGATAGCATCGGGAGAGTGCTTACGGGCAACAACTGCGCGGGCTGCATTTTTTCGCAGCCCAGGCTGACCACCATCGGAGCTCCGCCAAGATTTGGATTGAGGCTTAGATTGCGCAGGGTGCGGATGGGAATCTCGGAGCCGGGAGCGTCGATCGCGACTCCGCAGCCGTAGGGATGAGTGATGGCAATGACCTCGTCGACGTTAGGGTAGCGAGGCAGGATCTCTGAGCGGATGCGCCTGACCGCGAATTCTACCGTGGCCGAGACGCACTGTACCGTGGTGGAGATGCCGAGGATGTTCCTGGTTCCGACCGAGCCATCGTCGTTGAGGAAGCCATCGAAGGTGTATCCCCCCAATGGGGGCAACGGCTCGGGCACAGCGGTTGCGACGGGCAATTGGTCGAGCGGCGGTGGGGCTGGCAGGCTCATGAGCCCCTCATGCACCCAGCTGCCTTTTGTGATGAATGCTTCAGCGTATCCGATGACTACTCCGTAGCGAACGATGGGAGCGCCCTGCGGGATGTTAACCAAGGCGACCTTGTGGGCCTCGGGGATTGCCTCTGCCAGCCTCAGGCCGGAATCAAATTGTGCGCCGGACGGCAGACCGCCTTCATTGGCGACAATCGCTACATTGTCTTGCGCATGAACCTGGATACAGAGGGGATGACCGTTGCCCGACATGCTATCTCCGTTTCTAATTGCTTCTGCCGCACGTTTGCCCGTTCAAGCATGATGAGGGCGCACCATCTTTCGTCTCTACTTTTGCACCATGGGAGCCGGCAGTGCATGGTAGTAGCATGCGCTGGAGTGGTCCCACCTTCGCTGGTGAGCATACCATTTGACAAAGGGTCAGGTGGTGCTTCCATGGGGGAAGCGGTTAGGGAATGGAAGAATCGCGTGGTGGGCGGTATGGCAGAGTGTAAAGAGCAGTTAAAAGAGGAATAATGAACAGCAAGATGACCCGTCGTGATGCTCTCAAGCTGGGAACAGGCACCGCGCTTTCGGCTGCTCTCGCGCAATCTGCCAGCGGCGCAGGGCGAAGTACTGCTGCTGGCCCGGCAACCCCCAACCCGGGGAACGAAATCTGTTTCATGCGCGCGGTCGATATGGTGGAGGCGATACGCACCAAGAAGCTCTCTGCGCGCGAATTGTTGCAGGCGCATCTGCAACAGATCCAACGGGTGAATACAAGCGTAAATGCGATGGTAACGATGGTTGCGGAAGAGCAGTTAATGGCGCAAGCCGCAGCGGCAGACGAAGCGCTGGCCCACGGCAAATGGCTCGGTCCTTTGCATGGCCTGCCGGTCGCCGTCAAAGACCTGCACGAGACCAGCGGCATCCGCACTACCTATGGGTCCCCACTGCACAAAAACTATGTGCCGGATTTCGATTGCCGGGTGGTACAGCGGGAGAAAGAGGCGGGAGCGATCGTCCTGGGCAAGACGAACGTCCCTGAGTTCGGACTCGGTTCGCAGACCTTCAATCCGGTCTTCGGGCCTACCCACAATCCATACGACACCACCAAGACATGCGGTGGGAGCACCGGCGGAGGCGCCGTCGCGGTCGCATGCGGGATGGCTCCCCTGGCCGACGGCAGCGACATGGGCGGCTCTTTGCGCAATCCTCCTAACTTCTGCAACGTGGTGGGTATCCGCACCTCGCCCGGACGGGTGTCGAACGTGCCTACCGAGCTAGGTTGGTTCACCCTGTCAGTTCCAGGCCCCGTGGCTCGCAATGTCACCGACTGTGCCTATTTCCTGAGCGTGCTCGCCGGATATGATCAACACTCTCCGATCTCGATTGAACAAACAGGTGCGCAGTTTGCCCAGCCGCTGGGAGAACGAAGCTTCAAAGGAGTGCGTGTGGCCATGTTTAAGGACATGGGTTTGCCTTGGGAGCCGGAGGTGAAAAGCGCAGTGCAGGCACAGCGAAAGGTGTTCGAATCGCTGGGATGCATTGTGGAAGATGCCGAACCCGATTTTGCCGATGCCAATGAGGCCTTTCTGGCCTGGCGGCATTGGTCGGTCGAACGGAGCTTTGGAGATTTGCTGGCTACGCATGGCGACCAGCTGAACCAGTACATCCACTGGCACGTTGCGGAAGGACGCAAGCTCACAGGCCCCTACTTATCTCGTATAGAAGCCAAGCGTACTGCGTTATACCAGCGGTTGTGCGCGTTCAAAGGGGAGTATGAGTTTTTTATTTTGCCCGTGAATCAGGTGCTTCCCTTTGATGTGAACACGCACTATCCCACGGAGATTGCCGGCGTGCAGATGGAAAACTATCTCGCGTGGATGAAATCCGCTTATTACATTTCGACGGCAGGCAATCCAGCGATGTCCGTTCCCTGCGCGTTTTCTTCGAGTGGGCTTCCGATTGGCATGCAGATCGTCGGCCGGCATCATGACGACTGGGGTGTACTGCAACTTGGGTACGCATTCGAGCAAGCCACCCATATCGGTCTGCGCCGTCCAGTTCTGGTTTAGAACTATCGCTCCAACTGAACGGAAGCGCTCCCAGCTTGCTCTTGATCTTGCTACAAAGCCCTGCTAAAGTATCGTCCAAAGCCCGGTTCGGGACCCCGTAGTCCCTCAGTACCGAACGTTTCTCTCTCATTCCCTAGTAGCCAGCGAGCAAGAACCTGGCATAGATCTCGCATAATGCCGCAGGTGGCACGCGAGGTCTCTCGTATCAGTGTCCAAACGGTACCCCACATACCGTCGTGGGAGGTCCTTTGTCAAAGGACGACCGTTTGATCAGGGGCAAGTTGTTTCTTACAGGGCAAAGTGCTTACGCCGAGCAAGATTTCAGTGGATATAAGCGCGAGAAACACATTTCAGGGGGACATTTAAATGTTGCAGGACTGTCGCATCCTTAAGGGATTCTTAACATCGCTCGAGCAACTCTCCTCCAGTCATAGAAAGAAGGAACACCAGCCTGAACAATCCTCAAAAAGAAGGAGCGTCAGGAGAACTGCGTTAGCCCTCCCTTGCCTCGCGTTGATATTTGTCTTGTCGCCGGCGTGTACCCTCGCGCAGTCGACCTTCGGATCGATTGTGGGGACGGTCAAAGATAGCTCCGGAGCGCTCGTGCCGGGCGCGTCGGTCAGGTTGACTAATCTTGGCACGGGTGCGGAACGGACGGTTATTACGGACCAACACGGCGACTATAGCTTCCTCAATCTCAATCCCGGAAGATATCAGGTCAGTGTCACAGCGAGTGGCTTTGAAAGCACAGACTTCTCTGATCTGGACCTGCAATCACGCGAAACCAAGCGTGTGGACGCAACCCTCAAACTCGGCGCAGCTTCAGAAACCGTTATGGTCCAAGGCTCATCCGCCGGCGTCATTACCACCGATGTATCCAACCTGGCTGAGACCAAGACCGGCCGCGAGCTCACCGAACTTCCAGTCGCCGTCTACTCTCGCTCGACTGGTTCGACCAGCCCCATCGATACACTCAGCACCGAGCCCGGCGTGCAGGTGGATGACAGCAATGACCTGGTGATCGATGGCACCACGCCCGCACTCATGTCTTACACCATCGATGGCATCAGCAGCGTCGACGTCGAGAACAGCGGCCCTATCAACGAACTCTTCCCTTCCTTCAACTCCATCTCTGAAATACGCATCAGCGGAAGCAATAACAACGCAGAGTTCAGCGGTGTCTCCGACGTCACGACTACCTCCAAGAGCGGGACGAATGTATTGCACGGTGGGGTCTTCGAAAACCTGCAGAACACGGTGCTGACCGCGGGCAATCCCTTTACCCATTCCACGCCGACCATCATCATGAACGATTTCGGCGGCTTTTTGGGCGGACCGATCTCTATCCCCCATCTCTTCAGCGGCAAGGACAAGGCCTTCTTCTTTATGAGTTATGAAGGCCTGCGGCTGCCGCGACAGGTACCGCTCATCACCAACGTACCTTCCGAGGATATGCGGGTTGGCAATCTGGTCGACTACCTGAACGGCACGCCAATCTACAACCCGGATGGAACGTCCATCAACCCGGCCAATGTGCCCATTTCTCAAGTATCCGCAAATATGCTGCAGTACTTCTTTCCTCACCCGAATTCCGGTTCATCGACGGACTACCAGAACAATTATCGGGTGAATTACCCTGCGCCTATCTCCAGCGATCAGGCCGATCTCCGTCTGGATTACGTCATAACGTCCAAGCAGTCCATGTTCGTCCGCGGCACCTACAAAACCAGATCGGTCATCACCCCGCCGAATCCTAATTGCCCCGGCTATTGCATTAACGCAGGTTCTCCCATCACGGGCGCCTTTGGCTACCCTGAAGACGATCAGGGGGTTACCTTCTCCCATAACTACGCCATTTCCGGCTCGCTGGTGAATGAGTTCCGCGCCGGGTTTAACGGCATCCACCAGACCTACGCGATGCTGGAGGGGACCAGCGCGGGTTATCTCACCCAGTCCGGCATTCAGGGTATTACTCCCAATCCCACGCCCACGGCGCCGGATATGAATATTACGGGCTTTATGATCACCGGTGGTGGTAACCCGTCCGTGCAGCACAGCAACATTGTCCAGGCACTCGACAACTTCACCTGGAGCAAGGGCAAACATACCTTCAAGTTTGGCGCCGACCTCCGTCACATGACGGATCACGATGATAACGTCTTTGGTAACTATTCTTCCGGCCAGTATTACTTCAACAACTCAACCCAATATTCAGACGTCAATGGAAATCCCGTTTTCATCGGGGATCCGTATACCGCATTCCTGCTGGGTTATCCCGATTACACCTACAATGCCGAGCAGATCACTCACCCGGCCATGAATGGGCGAGGCTGGGGCTATGGTTTCTTTGGCCAGGATGACTGGAAGATTACTCCTCGCCTCACGCTGAATCTCGGGTTGCGTTACGAGCTGCATCCGCCGCTCACCGACAAGGAATACAACACGGCCGCGTTTCTGCCCACTTACAATGTCGGCGGCGTGACCGGCGCGGTTGTGGTACCCAATCAGACGGCGCTGGGTTACACGTCGTCGGACTTTGCCACATCGATTGCCCCGTCGCCGATCCTCACCGCGTCCCAGGCGGGGATACCCACCGCTTTGCGCTATACCTATATGAAGGATTTCGGTCCGCGCTTAGGCTTCGCCTGGCGGCTTGCGGGCACGGATAAGACCGTGCTGCGCGGGGGATGGGGCCGCTTCATCGAACAGCCACTCGGCTTCTCGCTGGTCTCTGGTTGGGCTGTAAGTTCCAGCTTCGTCAACTACACCGCTCAATCGCAAACCGCTCCGGGTGGGAGTCCTACCATTTCGTTCCCCAGCCCGTTCTCCACTACGGTGGTTCCGGGTGGCGCAGCCTTTGAGTACGCCTTCCCCATCCACTACGTCGATCCCTCTGTACAGCAGTGGAACCTGACCCTAGAACAGGACCTCGGGCACGACATCGGCATGCGACTTTCTTACATCGGCAGTCACGGCTCAAACCTCGAAACCTTTGTTGACCTTAACCAGGTGCCGCCTAACACGATCGGATGGTCTAATGCGTTCCCTCTCTATGCTCCTTTCCAAACCTGGAGCTACATCCAGAGCATCGTCAACGGGGCCCAGAGCAACTACAACAGCATGAGCGCGGCCTTGACCAAGCGTTTCGTCAACGGTCTGCAATTTCAGGCCAGTTACATGTGGACCCGCGACCTTTCCGACGCCCAGGGATACGCACCCACAAGCATCACAACTGAGGGCGACAGCATCTCCTCGGACCGCTTCAACCTGGGTCTCGATTATGGCAACGTGAGCTTCGACCGGCGCAACCGGTTCCTTGCCACCTACCTTTATGAATTGCCCTTCGGAAAGACCAAGAGGTTCCTAAGCACCGGGGGCGCGGTCAACACGATTGTTGGCGGATGGCAGCTGGGCGGCGTCGTTGTTCTGCAATCCGGAGCCTTTCTCACGCCGTACCAGGTCACCACGGACCCGGGGGGAACCAACCTGCTTTCCAACGCGGGATCCACGCGGGCCGACAGGGTTCCCGGTGTTCCCATTTATCTGCACGGCGTACCGTCGTCGGCCGGGGACCCGACTTTCCTCAACGTCAACGCTTTTGCTGATCCGCCAAACAACAGCGCCAGCTTCGGGAATGCCGGTGTGGGCAATGTTGTCGGACCGGGAACAGAAAGCTGGTCTATGTCGCTGATCAAATCGACTCCAATTTGGGAGGGGGGAACATTCCACTTCGGCGCGCAGGCGGCGAACGTCTTTAACCATCGCAACTATGAGACTCCGGACATGAATGTCGATGACGGCCCGACCGGCTTTGGCATCATCACCGCACTGCAGACAGCGGAAGGCGCCGGCCCACGGAATATTGAGATCACGGCGCGCATCAGCTTTTAGCGGCTCACGGGACGTACAGGCTGCAGTTGGCAAGTCATCACGAAGCATATTGCGATCTGCGCCTTTATCCAGCAACGACACTTCCTGCCGAGGGAAAGAAACCGCAGGTCCCTCCACTCCGCTGCGCTCCGGTCGGGATGACAATTCTGTGGTGCCACCGGCTGCTAGTTCCGTTGACCGGAGCCAAGGCCAATTCCCACAACAAAATTGTCATCCCGACCGGAGCGCAGCGGAGTGGAGGGACCTGCGGTTTCTTTCCCTCGGCAGGAAGCGCTGTTGCTGATAAAGGCAAAACAGCAGCTCCCCGAAAGCCCATATGTACGAGGGAGACTCTCGGCCGTGCCCTTCGTTCGCACATGCAGGTGAATTTTGTCCGCAGCCTGTAAAGCCGTGCCCTTTTTGCAGCGAGTTTTTCCGCAGCTTGCGCAGCCGGCTACGAATACCACTCTTCTGTGGGAACGTGTACAATCCGCCGATGACCTCTCAACCTCCTTCTCCTATGCTTGTCTTCGACACGCTGCAGGCACACCAGCGAACCAACGTACTGCGAGCCGGCATTGAACTGAAGCTCTTCACTGCTATGGCTAACGGCGCACGCACGCCGGAAGCCCTTGCGTCCGCCTGCGGAGCCTCGGCGAAAGGCATGCGCGTCCTTTGCGACTTTCTCACCATCATCGGATTCCTCTCCAAGGACGAGTCCGGCTACGGGTTGACTCCTGATTCGGAGCTCTTCCTCGTCGAAGGCTCACCCGCTTATATGGGCGACATGGCGTCTTTCCTCTTTCATCCGTTCATGGAGAAGGGCTTGGGCAGCATTACCCAAGCGGTGCGCAAGGGCGGAACGACTCTGCCGGCTGAAGGTTCGGTAAGCGACGACAACCCGGTATGGGTCGAGTTTGCGCGTGGAATGGCGGCGCTGACGGCGCCGTCCGCCGAGGTAGTGGCACAACACGCGGCCGGCTCGGGCCCGGTGAAGGTGCTCGATATCGCCGCCGGACATGGCATGTACGGCCTTACCGTCGCTCGACGCAATCCGGCAGCGGAAATACATGCCCTGGATTGGAAGAATGTTCTAGCGGTCGCCCATGAGAACGCCGTCAAATTGGGGACCGCGGGCCGCTGGCATGCAATCGAGGGGAGTGCATTCACTACCGATTATGGCTCCGGCTATGATGCCGTGTTAGTCACCAACTTCATCCACCATTTTGACATCTCGACAAACACTGGTTTGTTCAAGAAAATTCGCGCCGCGATGAAACCGGGAGGGAAAATGGCGATTGTGGAAATGGCCGTCAATGACGATCGCATCACGCCCGCAGGCGCCGGTATGTTCGCTATGACCATGCTCACCTCAACCGCTATGGGCGACGCCTATTCGCAACGCGAGATCGAGTCCATGTGCACCAGTGCCGGCTTCCACGACGTGACCCATCACAGCGTGCCAAACACTCCACAGACGGTGACGATTGCTTTGAACTGACCGGCAAGTGGAACCGGAGCAAGCTAAGGCACGGAAAAGATCGCCGCCGACAACGGAGGCGCAGTATCGGAGATGAAGCCCGCACAAGAGGGCGGCGCGTTGACCGGGTTGCAGCGGGCGACAGCACCGTCTGGAAGGCTGACTGAATATCCCGTCCACGGGGAGGGTTCTGACGCTGGGTAGTCTGTGCTCAGCAGCTGTGCCCCACTGGCGAGGGCAAGATCCCGGCGAGCCGTGTCATTGGTACGCGCTTCTTTTGTATCTGCGTCGGTCCGCGTACGCACAAGATAGCCTTTGCGAACCAGAGCTGCGATCACTTCCCGGCTTCCGTCGTTCTCTTCGGTGAAAGCGCAATCGGGTTGACCAGGTTCGGCGTTGGTGAAGATGACGCGTCCGCGCAGGGATGGGTGCCCTTCAAGGTAAACCGGTCCGACGGGACGTTGATCCATTAGAAATACGACTTTACCCCGCGCGGCCGCCAGGGTTGGCCAATCATTATGGAGTACGGCGTCCTGCAGCGTCTTATGTCTTCCCCGCACCTGGTCTGGCGTGATCATCTCGGTCGCGGGAAACACGGAACGAATCTCCGCGTCGAGGGCTTCGAATGTGGACGAGGTAAATTTCTCGGGAATCGTTGCGTGATATTGAGGTGGCAGCTCGGTCTGCTTGGTCTCTAGAAGGACATAGATGGGCAGGTGTTGCGGATGCGCCCGGGACCACTCGCGAATGATGGTGAGACAGGCAGTGAGCGGCTGACAGGTGCTGCGGTAGTCAAAGTCCTGGACGTGCATTACTTTGAATCCCGGCTTGCTCATGATTCCTTCAGGATCAAACTCCGGGTCTTTTGGCAGGCCCGCGGCGGCCACTGCATCCGGGCCTGCGGGATGAGCATAGCGGCCGCCCTGGCTGTCAGCAAAGATGTCCAATTCGATTTGGCGTATCCCTGAACTGAACTGTTGATCCAAGGGGCGATGCCGATATTCCAGTGCTTGATACACTTTAGGGTTTTTGGCCATCATGAGCTTCGCTTCGCTGGGCGCAAGCCCTGCGTGATAGCTGTTATGGGTGCCGATCACTTGTATCTGGTTCATCCTTACTGAATCATTGGCGGCTGTTTGCCCCACGGCAAACGACTGAACGGCCATAGAGAGGAGAGCGATACCTACCGCGACGAAGCGAGTTGTAACCACTGCGAATGGTCTCCTGTACGGGGTTGCTCTTGCGGCAATTGAGCTGCGTTAAAAGGACAAGCGCAAGGCCACCTGCACTTCACGCGAGGGATAGGCATTCGATGCTGTGTAAGTACCGAAGCTTGCACCATCGGTGACTGCAGTATCAGGATACTGAAAGTTAGTCGAATTCAAGACGTTGAAAGCCTCCATGCGGAACTCGAGGTTGCTATTCTCCCACCCCAGTGGCACGGACTTGTGCAGCGCGAGGGTGAGCTGCGCAAATGCGGGGCCGTGCAGGTCGTTGCGGCCCGCGTTGCCAAAGTACTGGCTGGGTGTGGGAATGCTCACCTGGCTCGAAAGCAGCGTACCGCTAAGAGCGCTCTTGGTCTTCACATAGTTTGATTTGGGCGCATAGACCGCCTTCGCCGTGCTGACCAGGTTGGGGCGGACCGAGTAAACTTCGCTGGTGCTCGACACCACATACTGAGCTGAGGGAGTGTAGGTAAGGTTGATGGGCAGGCCGCTGGTGACCGAATTGATGCCCGTAACCACCCAGCCTCCCAAGATTGCCTGCTGCCATGAGGGAGCGCTGTCTCCGAACATCCTTCCTTTTCCGAAGGGCAGCGCCGCGATGAAAGACAAAGTGTCGTTCAACGGCTGGTTGTAGCTGGAAAGACCGCGGTCTCCCTGTGGATTGTAGAAGTTGACCAGTGCCCCATCGCCACCGTAGGTTTCCAGATCCGCCGAGGCATTGTTGATCGCCTGCGACCAGGTAAAGGAGTTGATCAGGTATATACCGTTGCTGTATCGCCGCTCCAGCTTGGTCTGCAACGAGTTGTAGGTGAGGAAGCCCTTGGGAAAGACGGTCAGGATATTGGTGAATGTCGGGATGGGCCGCCGCTGTTGCTGGGTGAGGCATCCAACGCCGACGTCGCAGCTCGCAGGCTCGGTCGCCGCCTGGTTGAAGTCGGTCAGGACCGGGATGCGCACCCCATGATTTCCTACATAGGAGACCTCGAGCGTGGTGTTCTTGACCAGCTCACGCTGTACCGTCAAATGAAATGCCTGCACGTAGGCCGCGGGGAAGTCCTTGGGGATATAACGCGTCTGCGCCGCCAGGGTGGAGAAGTTCTGCGCCGTCGCGAAGTTGGTCTCATAACCCGATTGCGTGGTGCGGAAACACGTTGCCGGGTTCTCGGTGAACGATGTGCATAGCGCTTGCGTGGCGCCACTCGCCTGGTGGGGCGGGGTTTGGTTGATGGTCGCGTCCACGATGTACGGGCCGTTGTAGCCAAGCGTGCTCTCGCCCCCGAAGCGGAAGTAGTGCATGTAGCCGATTCCGTAGCCGCCTCGAACAACGGTCTTGGGATCCATCTGGAAGGCAAAGCCAAAGCGGGGCGCAAAGTCCTTCTTGTCTATATTGACCAGCGACCGGTTGTACAACGATCCACCCGATGCCTGTACAAGCGTGTCGGTCGTTGGATCGAAGTTTGCCAGGTGGTTGTTCTGCTCCCAATTCGGCGTCACCAGTTCATAGCGAAGGCCCATGTTGAGCGTCAGCCGGTTGCTGAACTTGTAGTCATCCTGAAAGTAGCCCATATACCAGCGGCGCTCGTATTGGATAGTGGCCAGGTTGTTCAGCTGGTAGCTGTTGCGTGCCCCAACCAGAAAGTCGGCAAGGTTGTACGCCTGTATATGGACGGCATCCGTCGCCTGGGTTTTGGTGGTGCGGCTGAACTGCCCACCATAGATATCCTCACCGAATTGTGGGTGAAAGTCGGAGATAGCCATGTTGAAGTAGCCGTATTCGCCTCCCATCTTGAAGCTGTTGCGGCCTTTCAAAATGCTGTAGTTGACTTTGGGATTGGCGTCGTAGGGATTGGTAAATTGGGGGTTCGTTGTCTGCCGGCCGAATTGCGAATATCCGGTAACAGCCTGGCTGTTCAGACCGCCGGTGATGGTTGGATTGGTGGGGATGTTCGGAATGTTGTACTCCGCGAGCAGGTTTGTGGCGCCGATATTGACTGGCGCCTTGCCGCTGGTGGTCCAGGTGAGCCCCAGCCGAAGCTGCAGAATGGAATTCGGCGTGGGGGTGAAGTTGTAGCCGCCGGCAATCTGCTTGGTATACGCATACAGTGTGCCGTTGCTGTTGCCTCCAGCCAGTCCCGGTATATTCGGCGCCAGGAAATAGACCCACGAGGCCTGGCTGTAGCGGGCAAAGGCCGTCGACCGAGGGCTGATGTACGCATCCATGCGGCCATCACCCTTGTTCACCGTGATTGTATTTGCCGGGGTGGAGACGAAATTGCTGCCGCCCGCGGCGACGTTTGTGTTGGGAGCCGCATCCGCCTGCAAGATGCTCAATACATTGGCGGCGAACGGGCTCTGGTCGGAGGCCGGAATCACGCCGTTCGGATACTGCGCGCCGGTAATCGGATTCTGCAGGGGGATTGCTTTTCCACTGGCATCGGTAAAAATACCCTGGGCTTGGGCAGCAGTCGGGACCACCGCCGTCTGGATGGCGCGATTCACATTTCGTAGCCCCTCGAAGTCGCCGAAGAAGAAGAGCTTGTCGCGCTTGATCGGGCCGCCAAGGGTTCCGCCAAACTGGTTCTGCACCAGCGTGGGCTTTACGCCGGTGCCGATAAATGGGCCATACGCGTTGAGCACCGTGTTGCGCAAATAGTCGTAGGCGACGCCATGGAACTGGTTGGTTCCACTACGGATGGTCGCATTGATGATGGCGCCGCCGGCCCGTCCGTACTCGGCGCTGTAGTTGTCAGTCTCTACCTTGAACTCCTGGATGGCATCCGGCGAAGGAACGATGGCCTCATTCGAATAGCCCTGGTTGGCGCTCTGGTAGGCGTTGTTGTCGATGCCGTCGAGTTGAAAGTTGTTGACCATCGAGTTCAGGCCGTTGACGTTGTAGGAGGCGTCGCGGCTGGGCAAAGAGAGCACTTCCAGCAACGACTCGCGCACGCCCGGAACCAGGGTTGAGAGATCAGCATATGCGCGGCCGTTCAGGGGCAGGTTGACTGCCTCCTGGGTGCCTACCGTCTCACCGCGATCGCTGGTATCTGTCTCCAGGAGGGTCGCCGCTCCGGTTACCTGGACGGTCTGCGCGTCTGTGCCAATCTTCAGCGTAAGCTCCACCCGCTGCCTGGCGCCTACGGTGACCGTGAAGCGGCCGGTGTCTTCTTTTTCAAAATTCGCCGCCGTCACCATGATCGAATATTCCCCGGGCTGTACGTTGGTGAATTCGTAGTTGCCGTTGGCATCTGTTTCTCGCGTGACACTCACTCCTTTAGCCGGGCTCAGCAGCGTGACCGATGCCGAGGCGATCCCTGCCCCGCTCGGATCTTTGATGGTGCCGAGCACGCTTGCCGTATCAAACTGCGCCTGGGCAAAGGGGGCTGCAAGGAGGATGAGCACGAGCAAGAGGCGCAGGGATTGGGCTCGAGTGGAAACGATCTTCAGAATAGAGGGAATCGAACGGTTCTTTCCGCGAACAGACATGGTACGCATGCGATTGGCTCCTTCAAATTGCTGCAGTGTGTGGGGAAATCCCGCTGGATGTCCGAACACTAACAATCTGTTTGGCGGAAGCGCAGTCAATTCGCAGCAACACCGGGGTTAAGTCTGTATCTCTCCTGTTTTCAGCAACTCTCATAGGGCGTGAGTCCTCGCATGCAGCGTTGATTTAACAGTGAAAAAAGGGCAGAACCGGGGATTTTCGTTTACGAGATTTTCATCCAGCGCGTGTGTACTGGGTATGAAGAGATAAGGCGAAGCCCGCATGCGCGACAGCACCGCTCAACTCGAAAAGAACCTGGGGATCGCGGGGGACCCACGCTGGGAGCTGGTAGAGCGCATCATTGCCTCGCCCTGCTTCGTGAAATCACCCCGCCTTTGCAGCTTTCTGGTCTATATTTGTGATCTCTTTCTCCAAGGGCGCGCTGACGAGATCAATGAACTGAATATTGGCGAGGCACTCTTCGACCGGCCGCCCAACTATGATCCATCCGCCGACGGGATTGTGCGTTCTCATGCCAGCCGTCTGCGGCAACGCCTGGACCAATACTTCAGCGAAGAGGGCGCGCAGGAGCCGATTCGCCTGCTGATTCCCAAGGGCGGCTATATGCCGGTCTTCGAACCGCGCACCCTATCAAGAGCCGGCCCGGAGACCATCTCTTTTCCGCACGATGCAGATGCCGTCGCTCCGCCGGTGAAGGATGAGCCGCTCACTTCGACCGACGGCAACTTCCGTTCACTCTGGATTCTCAGCGTGGCCCTTGCCTTGGCCTGCGTGGCAATCGTCTATCTGCTGGTTCATCCACGGGGCAGCGCAGGGACGGAGGTAGTTGCGATCAAACATCCGCTGTGGGGAAAACTCTTTGGTCAGGATCACCCCACGATAATCGTTGCCTCGGATACCGGGTTAACCAGTTTCCAGACGCTCACCGGAAAGCAAGTATCGTTGGCGGAATATTTGGACGGCGACTACCGCACCCATACCAGTGCCGCTGCCGGTACCACGGCTGACATGATTAGCACATTAGGATCCCGGCGTTATACATCGATCGTCGATCTTGATATTGTGAGCAAGCTCTTTCAGATTCCCGGTATATCTTTGGGCCGCACGCAGGTTCGCTACGCCCGGGACCTCCGCATGAATGATTTGAAGAGCGGCCCCGTGATCCTGTTGGGTGCGCAGGAAGGGACACCGTGGGTCGAACTATTCGAGCATCAAATGAATTTCGTATTAGTCCATGATCATCAGCGGCACTCATTCGTGGTGATCAACCGCTCGCCGCGCGGGACTGAGCTTTCCCGCTATGAGGCGGACATGGTAGATCCGCAGCAGAAGGTGTACGGGTTGATTGCCTTGCGCCCGAATCTGGAGGGTTTCGGACACATACTCATCCTGGAAGGAACGTCCATGGCAGGGACTGAGTCGGCAGCAGATTTTGTTTTCGATGACGCGCGTCTTCTGCCCTTCCTGGAGCGGATCAAGAGCGGGAATGGCGCCCTGCCTTACTTCGAGTTACTGCTGCAATCGAACAGCATGAACGGAAGTGCCTCCCAATCGGAAGTCGTGGCGTATCGCACTTCCGCGAATTAGAACCCTTCGTTCTTGCCTGAACCCTTCTGTTTAGCTTTCAAGCCATTGCGAATTGTGTTGCCTCGCCAAGTCCTTGCACTTATACTGCGCGCACTCTCCATTCTCAGGGAATTTCCACGGGAACCACTGTTTCTGTCGGCCAGGCCTAAAGGTTTAGGGCTCTTCTCTTTGCCTGCACCCGGTACGTCTCTCGCCAGGCCCATCCTGCAGAGTTTTGCCGCCTGTTCAACTATTTCTGCTTCATTCACCATTCAAGCTTCAGGAGAAAGACTTATGAAGTTTCGATTCCACAGTCGTGCCGTGCTTCCACTACTCCTATCGCTATCGTGCAGCACACCCTTTGCGCTCTTCGCCCAGGATGTTCTCCCCTCCTCGAAGATAGTGGTCATCTCCCGGGAGTTCACAAAACCAGGTAAGGACGGCGCTCCTCATCAGATGGTGGAAGGCGAATATCCCCGCGCCCTGGCTGCAGGCAAGATTCCGAACTACTACTATGCCGCGGTATCGCTGTCCGGACCGCCGCGAGCGCTGTTCTTTCATGGTTACTCCTCCTTTGCCGAGATGGCGGCGGCGCACAGGAGCGAAACGAGCGACTCGACCCTTTCTGCTACCCTCGACCGCACCGATGCCGCGGACGGCGATCTGCTCTCCTCCAAGGACTACAGCGTGTGGGTGAAGCGGGATGACTTAAGTCTTAACCCGGGTTTTCGCGCGGGAACCCGCTACTTAGAGATTATCCAATTCAACATTCGTCCCGGACACTACAAAGAATGGGAAGATCTGGTCAAGCTGGTGAGCGACGGTTATAAAAAGGCCGTTCCCGGCTTCCACTGGGGAGCCTACGAGGAGGCCTACGGTTCGGGCGGGGGCGCCTTCCTGATTATCACCTCGATCAAGTCCGCCACCGAACTTGACGCTGAGGAGGCGCAAGGAAAGCAGTTCGAGGAGACCATGGGAGCAGACGGCATGAAGAAAGTGGACGAGCTTGAGGCCGCCTGCGTGGAGTCGAGAAACACGAATCTATTCTTCATCGACCCCAAGATGAGCTACCCGCCGGAAGCATGGGTGAAAGCGGATCCTGACTTCTGGACGCCAGCCAAGAAGTAAGTTGTATTTCGCAGAAACTTCGCTTAAGCATGAGGGCCACGCTCGCGGTGCGGGCGTGGCTCTTGCCTTACTTCAGTATGAAATAAAAGACGCCGACAGTCGCCAGTAACAAGACCGATATGATGCGCGGGTCACTTACTGCCGTGACCGGCCCGCGAAGAAATGCCAGCGGATGATCCCAACAGACCTTCGAAACCTGCGCCTCATCCATAGCGGGCGTCAGCAGGCTGGTGACCACGTAGATGGCCACGCAGGCTACGGCGATGATCGGCCCGGCGAGCATGAATGGGATGCCTAAGCCCTGTACTGGGTCGGTGACGAAGCCCCCGAAATCCGTAAGACGGCTGGAGGGCAGGAACCATCGGCCGGTGCTGGGCAAATCGACCAGAAAATAAATGACGCCGAGGAGGGTTCCGAAATAAAGCGTAGCCATGGCTGCTTGCCTGGTGCCTCGCTTCCATAGGACACCGAGGACAAAGACCGTGGTCACCGCCGGCGCAAAGGTCATGGGGATTTTGTTGACCGCTTCGAAGATAGTCCCGAACTGATCGCCCTGCGTGGACCACAACATGGCCAGCACCATGATCACTCCGGTGCTGATCCTCCCTACACGGACTACGCGAGCGTCAGTGGCTTCCGGGTGGAGGCGCTTGACCACATCGATGGAGATAAGGGTGGCGCAGCTATTGAGCGCCGCCGCCATGCAGCTCATGAGCGCGGCGGCCAGACTGGCGGCGATTAAACCGCGCACTCCGACGGGGACGAGGTACATGATCAGCTGCGGCAGCATGGTGTTGTAATCCGGATGAGCGGTTCCCGGCACATTCGTCAGATGGATGGCGCCTCTCTGCCAGAGCACGTAACCGATCACGCCGGGAAAGACCATGAGAAAGACAGGTGTGATTTTCAGGAAGCCGGCAAAGAGCGCGCCATTTTGTCCCTCCTTCAGGCTATGCGCGCCCAGCACGCGCTGCACGTGGGTCTGATCCGCACACCAATACCAGATACCGAGAATGGGGTAACCGAGCACAACGGCCAGCCAGGAAAACTCATTGAGATGGCCATGGGCATTGATGACCGGCTGCAGCATATGCAGTTGTCCGGGTGCGACGGCGTGTTGGAAGCTCGCTAAATCGTGCACGCCCACACCGGGCAGGGCGCGCACCCCAAGAATGGTGATCAAGGTTGCGCCGCCCAGCAACAGCACGACCTGGATGTTTTCTGTCATCACTACTGCTTTGAGTCCGCCCAGAGCGGCGTAGGTGACGGTGAACAGCGACAGTACAACGATGGTGGCAAACATCGGCACGCCGAGCAAGCTCTCGAAGACCTTGGCAGCTGCGAAGAGGCTGATGCCGATGTGAATCAGCAATGCGCCGAGGATTCCGATGACGGCAAGGAAGGTGCGGGCTTCAGGGCAATAGCGGCGCTCCATGAACTCCGGCAGCGTGGCCACGCCGGAATTGATGTAGAACGGCGCGAACATCAGCGCCAGCAGGATGAGGATGAAACAGGCCATCCACTCGAAATTGCCGATGACCAGGCCATCTCTCGCCCCGCCCGCCGCATATCCCACGAGATGGATGGTCGAAATATTGGACGTGAAGACCGCGGCCCCAACGGTGAACCATCCCAGCGATTTGTTGGCGAGAAAATATTGCTGGGAGGACGCGTTCCTCCGGTAGCCCATCTTGATACCGAAGGCGGTGATACCAATCAGGTAAACGGCGATGACGATGACATCGATTGGAGAAATGGCCATGGATTGAGCGGCTATGGCCGAAGTCCTCGTCTAAAAGCATCGATGCGGTAGAAGCGAGCGCAATTTTCGCCCAGGATCGCGGCTTGCGTTTCTGCCGGGAATTGCTGCACATAATCAATCACGATCTTCATCACCGGCTGGTACTCGCCTGAGAGAGTGCATACCGGCCAATCAGACCCGATCATGAGACGGCTCCAGCCGAAGGCCGCATAGGCGATATCCAGGTAGCGGTGGAAGTCCTCGGGGCGCCAGCGGTTCCATTTCGCCTCCGTGACCATAGCGGAGAGCTTGCAGGTAACGTTGGGTAACTTCGCCAGTTGGTGCAGATCCTCTTGCCAAGGCGAGAACAGCCGGTCGGCGATTTTTGGCTTGGCGAGGTGATCGAGGACAAACGGCTGCTCCGGAAATTCCTCTACCAGCTTAACCGCGACCTTAAGGTGTTGGGGAAAGAGCAGCAGGTCATAGGTCAGGTCGAAGTCCCGCAGCTGCGCGATGCCGCGACGGAAGTCCGGACGCAGCATGAAGTTGTCGTCGGGTTCGTCGTGCACTATGTGGCGCACGCCGACGAGCTTGGGATGCGGGGCAAAGGTCTCCAGTTGGTGGCGCAGGTCTTCTGAACGCAGGTCCACCCAGCCGACCACACCCTTGATGAAGTCGTGCTGGTCAGCGAGTTCGAGCAGCCACCGCGTTTCCTCCAGATTCTGTCTTGCCTGCACCGCAACGCAACCGTCGAAGTGAATGCCGGCCAGCAATGGCTGCAGATCCTGGGGAAGAAAAGCACGCTTCAGGATTGCCATCTGGTCGGTCATCCAGGTGTGCTCGGTGGGGCTGTAATGCCAGAAGTGCTGATGGGAGTCGAGGCGCATAAGCTCTGAAATGATGAACCATTGCGCCGGTAGTTGGCAAGGTGGTGGGGTGCCCATGGTTCTGGACGGGTGCCCCTCGCAATCAATCTGCTCGACTAGCAGCGGCGTTGGAAGGGGCTAAGCCCCTAAAATGTTTTTCGTTAACCTACCGCAAAATCGTCATCCTGAGCGGAGCGCCTCACAGATTGATCGCGTGACATAGCGCTTGTGGCGCGGAGTCGAAGGACCTCGGCGTGCTTATTTTGCCTATGCTTCTCGGAGCCTTTCGACCACCGAAGCCCGATATAGGGTGTGCTGCGACACGCACTTGATGGTTACGGGTACAGACCGTGGTGGGCCCGCCCGGTGCGGGTCGGTGGTTGAAAAGCTCCGAGAAGCATAGGCAAAATAAGCACGCCGAGGTCCTTCGACTCCGCGCCACAAGCGCTATGTCACGCGATCAATCTGTGAGGCGCTCCGCTCAGGATGACGGCCTTGTGGGAGGTTTTAAAAATGGGCTACGCCCCGTCTTATTCGTCCCGCGTACGCTGGCGCGAACATGGGGCACCCGTCCAGGCGTTTGTCTCGTCGCCGTCTTTGGTTGAGCCATTGCAGTTCCCTTCTTCTAATTTGGGTGGGACATGCAATCATGGGTGCGCTACTCAAAGGGAGGTACCGATGAAGAGAATTGTTTTGGGCGCACTGCTTGCCGGGGCTGCGATCGGATTCTATAGCCACGGCCAACGAAGTCAGCCGGTACGAACCGGGATGCTGATCGGCATCAAGCCGGATCGGATCGCCGCCTACGAGGCACTCCACGCGGCGTCAAACCCGGGCGTCCGCGATTTGCTGGACAAATACCATATGCACAACTTCTCGATTTATATCCAGAAAATGGATGACAGTCACTATTACCTGTTCGGCTACTACGAGTACACCGGAAGCGACGCCAAGGCGGACGCGGAAGCGATGGCCAAGGAGCCTCGTAACATTAAGTGGCTCAGCGTGACGGACAGTATGCAGATTCCTTTACCTGGCACGACCGGTTGGACAAAGATGCAGGAGGTCTATCACAACCCGTGAGAGGCTGAGCCGTTCAGGGCTTTTTGGTCAATAGCGAGCGCGCATCGAGAATGTGATCGCGCATCGCGCTGCGAGCGGCTTCCGCGTCGCGGGCACGGATCGCGGCGTATATCTTGCGGTGGAATTTGAGCGGCTGCTCGACCGAAACACGTTCTGACAGCTGGTTCATGCTGGTGAGCACGGTGCGGTGAATTCCCTTGAAGAGCAGCTGGCAGATGCGGTTTCCACTGGCCCGGAAAATGGCGTTGTGGAAAGCCATGTCCGCATCGAGGCGATCGCGAGTCTCCTTGCTGCGCTCCAGAGCGAGCACGGCGCTGCGCAGGGCGGAGATATCTTCGGTGGTGGCGCGCTCCGCGGCCCGGGCGGCAAGCTCGGGCTCGACGATGAGCCGGGTTTCAAAGAGCTCATGGTGGGAGAGATCATCCAGCAGCACGAGAAAGTCGATCGGCTCATTGAGGATGGTCTCCGCGCTCTCGGAGAGATAGGTGCCATCGCCAACCCGCTGGGAAAGAACGCCCATCATCTCCAGTACTTTGAGCGCCTGGCGAACCGATGCACGATTGGCGCCGAATTCCTTCGCCATCTCGCGTTCAGGAGGAAATTTGGAACCCGGGGCGACGGAGCCATCCGCAATAAGCCGCTTGATCCGCGCGATCAACCTGGCGGTTACACGGGGATCCTGCGGCACCTTGCTGGCGATGGCAGTACTTGGCATAGGCATCCTGATGCCCGACAAGTGTATAGCAGTTTGTCGAGAGCGGATACAGCATTCGGGGCTCGACGCTGGGCGGCCGGAGGGACTAAGCTCTGGGCGCGGATCTCGTTCTGACCTCAATCCTCAATTTCAAAGGATCGATTCCAGGTTTCGATCACCCGAGTCTCCCGCTCGAAGCCTAAGGTGCTCACCGAGCCTGTTCCCAGCGCCAGCAGACTGCCTGCTCGCGGAGGCAGACCAAGCCAGGTGGCGGCCATAATCCTGAGGACGTGGGCATGGGCGAACAAGGCGACCTGGCCGCCGGCCTTCACGGCGCGGTCGATGACTTGCTGGGTGCGGGCAGCGACATGCTCGATGGGCTCACCTTCGGGTATAGGAGAGTCCCAAATGGACCAGTCAGGCCGCTCCTTGCGAATCTCCGCCGTGGTGTGCCCTTCGAAGATACCGTAGTCCCACTCACGCAGGTTCTCGTCGATCTGCGCGACATCGGCATAGCCGGCGACCCGGCAGGTTTCGCGGGCGCGCTGCAGCGGGCTGGTCAGTACCAGGCTGAACTTACGATGGGCGAGATAGTCTCGTATCTTGGCGGCACGCTCCTCTCCGCGCGCGGTGAGGGGGATGTCGGTTCTGCTGGTATGGGCGCCGGAGAGACTCCATTCCGTCTCTCCATGACGGATCAACCACAGTTGCAGATTCAAAGCTGTCTTCCTTTCATCGCATTTCGGTGGGCTTTGCGAGCCCGCCTTGCAGAGTAAAGTTTTGGAGCGCAATGGCGTTCTGCCAAATGCGATCGAGGGAGTCGATGTAATGCACCTCAAGCTCAAAGAGAGTGCGCTGGGAGACGATGACCTGAGGATACGCCTGCGCCATGCTTTGATACTTCTGGAGATAAAGCTCATACGCGCGGCGGGCGCGGGGGAGGAGGGCAGTCCGGTAGTGCTCCGCCTCCCCTTTGGCGGATAGATAGTTCTGCGCCAGCACCTCCGCCTGTTGGCGCAAGGCTAGTTGTGTCCGGGTCACTTCCTGGCGCGCCTGTTCGAGCTCTTCTTCCGCGGCGCGCGTGTTGCCCTGGTTGCGGTTCCAGAGCGGCAGCTCGATGCCCGCGCTGGCGAAACTTTGCGCTCCCGTCTTTTTGCCGGGAACGTCTGCCAGCTGTTCCAGGTTGGATTGTTCCCCTGCCCTCAACTGCAGATCGGGCACCACTTCACGCTTGGCATCCTTCAGGCGTGCTTCGGCAATCGCTACTTGCTGTTGCGCCTGCTTCACAGACGGGCTCTGCTGCACAATGGTGTCCACGATGCGTGATGGATCGATCTCCGGCGGCGTGTCCAAGACCGCGTCGAGGGGAGCAATCTCGACAGTTGGACTACCAGCCAAGGCGGTGAGACTCTTGAATTTTTGAATAAACATTCGCTGAGCTACGGTGTAGTCGATCTCCGCCTGTTCGGCCTCGACTTCGGCTTGCAGAACGTCGGGTAAATCCGCCTGGCCGACGTTGGCCAAGCGGTGCGTGGTTTGGACAGCATCGTCGGCTAACGCCATGAGCCGGCCGCGCTCCAGCACCATCTGCTGAGCGCTCAGCGCGCTATAGAACATCTGGGTCACGTCGTTGTGCACGCGCATGAGCTGGGCTTGGGCGGCAATCGTATCGGACTGCTTTTGCTGCTCATAGATATTGCGGCGCAGGCCGAGCTTGCCGCCCAACACAATGGTCTGGGCCACAAACCCGCCCTGCTCTCCCCCACCGTAGGAGCCGCCGCGAATCTGGTCGCCCTCGTAGCCGACCGTGGGATTGGGATAAAGAGCAGCCTGCCTGGCTTCCGCTTCCGACCGGCGGATCATAGCCGCAGCCTGGCGCAGGGTCGGATTGTTTTGATCGGCCATGGCGAGGAAGGCTTCCAGCTTGAGCGGAGGGCGCGCGGCGACACCGGCCAGCAGCTGCGGCGCCGGCACCGAGGACTGTGGCGGCGACGAATGATCCATCTGACCCATCGCCATACCTGGGGCCATGCCTGGCATCGACGACTGCTGCCCATTCTGCGCAAAAAGCGGCGCGGTGAGCAACCACAACAGGGGCGCGAGTGTCTTCATGGTGTTCTCCCGGAAAAGTTAGGAAACTCGCTCGAGTAGCGATCCGTAGGGATCGTTCGGCCTTTGCGCCTGCTTCATACGGGCGATCACCTGCTCGTATTTCTCCACCGGCAGTACCCTGACGAAAGTCATCATGCCCATCATGAAGCCGCTCCAGCCGGGGCGAAGCAAGTAGTTCTCGGGCTTGTCCACCATGGAGTCCATGGCCATGGCGGCCCCTTCCATGTAGGCATCCTGAGGAAAGCCCGGAACTGAGTCGGCGTTGGCGGCAATATCACCGGGCGCTGCCATGCCCGGCATCGCCTTCTGGGAGAGCGGCCCGTTCGCTATCTCCATGTCCGCGGAATTTCCCAGGCGGTTCATACTGCCCACATTCGACGACATCTGGTTCATCATGTGGTGCGGCAAATGGCAGTGCAGCATCCAGTCGCCGGGGCGCTCGGCGATAAACTCCACGTCGCGCGCTTGGGCAACGCCTACCAGGACTGTGTTTCCCGGCCACCATGCGGTTTCGGGGATGCGGCCGCCTTCGGTTCCGGTGACCTGGAAGGTGTATCCGTGAAGATGCATGGGGTGATGATCCATGCCCAGGTTGACAAAGCGGATGCGTACGCGATCTCCCTGGCGAATGATCAGGGGGGTGGTTGCCGGACCCGCTTTGCCGTTAAGCAGGAGCCAGTTGTACTCCATGTTCATGGTGTTGGGCACGGTGTTGTTGGGCAACACTTCGTATTCCTGCAGGTGGATCAAAAAGTCCTTATCGCAGTGGGGATGATAGGGGCTGCGGGGATGCATGATGAAGCCGCCCAACATTCCTATCATCTCCTGCATGGCCATGTGGGAGTGGTAGAAGTAGGTCCCTGCCTGGTGGATGTCGAACTCATAAACGAAGCGGCCGCCCGGCTTCACCGGCTCCTGGCTGATGCCCGGCATACCGTCGTAGCCCACCAGGTCTTCGAAGCCGTGCCAGTGAATAGAGCTTGGCTCGGGCAAATGATTGTCGAAGATGACCCGCACGTGATCGCCTTGGTGCACCTGGATGGTCGGGCCGGGCGCACTGCCGTTGAATCCCCAGGCGTCGATGGTCTTATCCGGGTGGATCTTCTGCTTTAACACTTCGGCGACGAGATGAAAGACCTTGGCGCCGCCGTCCATGGTGTAGGCAAGATCGCCGACGTCGGTGGTCACGACCGGGACGGGGTCTGCGGTCTGCGTGGCTGGTGGAGTGGATTGGGGATGGGGCTCGGCGGGGGCATCCGGCGTCGCCGGTTTGGGCATCGGCATGGTCATTTTCATGGTTTGCGCGGATAAGCCGCCGGCCGCGAAGAGAGCCGCGCCGGAGGCGAAGGCGCGATGGAGAAAGGTACGTCGGTTACTCATATTGACTCCGGGAAGGATCAACTGCGGGAGGACAAAGGGATGGAGTACGAACGCGACTCTCCCTGTACCTGGAAAGGCCGAGAGAAGCCGTCTATACGCGCAGAGCGGTGATCAGGGGCGAGGAGTGAGTGCTACTTCGAAGGTGGTGGGATGCGGAGACGAACTGAGGGACGTTTTGGCTCGGGAGATGGGCGCCTGAGCGGACATCCGCGAGTGGCACTAGCAGACTTGCGGTCTTTCCCTGGGTGTTTGCCAGCACGTCGACCGCACAGGTGGCATGTGTGCCGGTCTGGCAGGTCCGCAGTGTGGGGCCGTTAGGCTCAGGCTGCTGCATGGAAGGGCAATGTGCCATCAGGTGAGCAGAGGGATTCGGAAATTGGTGTTGCACACACTGCGCCCCGCATACGGTGGACGCAGCTTGGGTCATGAGCAGCGCGAGCACGAGCGCGGGCAGAAACATCTTCGCGGGTAGAGCGCTTCGCGCGTGCGATGGTAAAGAGCGGCTCACGACAGGTTTAGCATACGCCGGTCGGGCTTAGCATCGCCAGCGGCCAACCGATACCAATTGGTTAACGGTAACCTGCCGGACGAACTCTTTACCTCAAACCAATGACGGGTGCCCCACATCTCGCGAAATACGAGCGAGATGTGGGGCACCCGTCATTTGTGGCAGGGACAGATCCTGTTGGCGGCGTTTCGCGTGAGGCCGAGCCGTCCCGAGCAGGCTTGAAGGGATTTTTGCAGCAGGGTGGGCTGGGGCAGCATGATCCAGGCCGTCAGGGCTACGTGGTAGAGGAACATCCGCTCTGCCAGCGGCACGGTCGATAGCAAGAGGCCTACTATCTGTTGCCCGCGGGCGACTACTAGATCGGTGCTCATTTGTGTCCCCTCTGGCCTGCAAATAAAGACCGAGTAAGACAGAGAAAGTCTTCCGCGTCTTTTTCGGGAGATTGGTGTTGCACATGGGGCACATCCGGGCAAGTAAGCGCGATCTCTCTGGGATAATGGAGGCACCAGCCTCATATCCCCCATGGCCACTCTCAAGACTGATCAATTGGAGACGGAAGGCAAGCTCAGCGGCTTTGAACCGCTTGCTGTTCCGCTTTTTCGCGATCTGTGGCTGGCCTCCATTGTGTCCAACCTGGGCGGATGGATGCAGGATACGGCCGGCACCTGGCTGATGACGGTGCTTACGCCGTCTCCCCTGCTCATTGCCCTGATGCAGACCGCGGCCAGCCTGCCGGTGGTCGTCCTGGGCTTGTTGGCCGGGGCTACGGCTGACATTTTTGACCGCCGGCGGTTGCTCATTTTCTGGCAGGCGTGGATGCTGACCGCAGTCGCCATCCTCAGCGTGCTGACGTTTTTCGATATCATCTCGCCCTGGATCCTGCTGATTCTCACCTTCCTGCTGAATATCGGCACGGCGATGAACAGCCCCGCATGGCAGGCCATTGTGCCCGAGGTGATTCCCCGCGCCCAGCTTCCGGATGCCATTTCCCTCAACAGCGCCGGGTTTAACCTCGCCCGTGCCCTGGGACCCGCCCTGGGCGGGCTGGCGATCGCGCTCTTCGTCCATGCCACGACCGGCGCTGCCTCCGTGTTCCTGCTCAATTCCCTTTCTTTTGTGGGCGTGATCGTGGTTTTGTATCGCTGGCAGCGGAACCCGCTGTTCAAGAGCGCACTGCCGGCAGAACGTATACGCGGTTCCGTCCGCGCGGGCGTCCGTTACCTTCGTTATGCCCCGATGCTGCAGGCCGCCTTTATGCGGACACTCATCTTCACCCTGTTCGTAAGCGCTGTCTGGGCGTTGCTTGCCGTGGTGGCTCGTAACGATCTGCACCAGGGCGCGATGGGATACGGCATTCTGAATGGCAGCATGGGCTTCGGAGCCGTGATCGGGGCCACTAATTTACCGCGCGTCCGCAGGGTCCTATCCGCAGACGCCATTATTGCCTCGGCCACCGGCGTCTTCGTGGCTACCCTGGCTGTACTGGCACTGGTAAAGGTGCCGCTGATCATTATTTTCATGCTGATCGCCGCCGGGTTCGCCTGGACGAGCGCCATGTCAACGTTGAACCTGGCTGTCCAGGTTTCGGTCCCGGCCTGGGTGCAGGCGCGGGCGCTGGGCGCATACCAGATGACCTTCGCCGGTGGAATGGCCCTGGGCGGAGTGATTTGGGGGTATATTGCGGAGCACGTTTCCACTTCAAAGTCGCTGATATGCGCGGCCGTAGGTCTGGCGGTCACGCTTCCCTTGTCGATGCGCTTCCATGTGCTGCGCGGAGTGCAGCCGGATTTCAGTCCCCACAACTACTCGCTGCCGGCGCCGAAGTTGGCATCGGAGCGGGAAGATAGCGAAGGACCGGTTCGGGTGTCGATCGATTACCGTATCGACCCCAGGGACTATGGCGCCTTTACCAAGGCCATTCATCAGTTGCGGGATGTGCGCCTGCGCGATGGCGCGATTCGCTGGGGCGTGTACCAGGACGCGTCGGACCCGGGACATCTCAACGAGACGTTCGTCACCGAATCATGGCTTGAATACTTGCGGCAACGGGAGCGCTTCACGGCCTCCGATCTCGCCACCAGGGATCGGGTTTGGAGCTTCCACCGGGGCAATGAGCCACCCCGGATTTCGCATATGTTCTATGCCAAAGAGGTCAGCGACCCACAAGCGGCGCCTCGGTTGACGGAATAAAGACGCGGTGCAAGGTCGATCAGTCCTTGCGTAATCAGCTACGGTGATAGAAACTGCGATGGCGAGTGGAGCGCAAAAATGGGGAGATTGCTGCCGATCGCTGTGTCGGCTTTCTTTATCGTTGCGACCGGTAGCGCGTACGCGGCCGCACCGCTGAGCATCAGTAGCCAGGGTTGGACGATTACTGCCGATGGAGAGCGAAGCGTACTCAATATTTCGCAGCAGGACCTGGGCGTGGTCCTGCGGGATATCCGGATTAACCTCGGAGAGCAGAACACGATTCTGCCCCTGACCGGGTGGTCAGTCGAGCAAACGAGTCAATCCCAACTGACTATCCATACGGTTCACCCCATAACTGCCTGGAATTTTGACATCAGTCACAACATGCTCAAGATCTCCAGTACAGCGACAAACGCTGTGCTCATAGCAGAGGCGCCGGCTCCTTCCAACCGGATACCTGCGCGCGTTTTAGATCCGCAGGGATTTCCCGTGGATTGGATCGGAACCGACGAAGCGCCGCTCGAGTATGGCGGGACGGAAACACGCAATCAGTCTTTTCTTCCTCGGAAAAATCCTGAAGTGATGTATTTTGCGCTGGGGCAGGTTTCGGGATCGGCGTTTCACAGCCTGTTCGACCGTAAACAGGATGCGGTGATTCAATTCTCGGACCAAACAACACTACGCCGCGCCGGTCAGGATACGAGTCTGATGGACGTAAACATGCCCGTCCCAGGTAACACCTACATCCGCCTCGTGCCCGACTACTACACCAAGACTCTCGGCGTACCGTTCTACGTGCCTATGGACGACAGCTACTTCAGCACGGCTCCCATGGTGTGGTCGAGTTGGACCGGCTACTACAAAGACGTCACAGAGAAGGACATTGTTCAGAGCACGGACTGGCTGGCGAAGAACCTCAAACCCTACGGATTTCAGTTTGTGCAGTTGGACGACGGGTATGACCGAGGCAAAGATGGGGAGCACTATTGGATCGAGAACTGGGACAAAACGAAGTTTCCCCATGGACCCCAATGGCTAACCAGCTACATAAAGTCCAAAGGGTTCCGTGCCGGACTGTGGCTTGTGCCTAATGCGTATGCGGGGGCGCTTACGGAACATCCGGAGTGGTACCTGCGCACTGTCGAAGGCCGACACATATCCGATTACCACACTCCTGTCCTTGACTCCAGCAATCCCGAGGTGGTGGGTTTTCTTCGGGAACTATTCACCACCCTGGACAAATGGGGCTTCGAGTATTACAAATTTGACGGTGAGGGTTCGATTCCGCTGGCCTTCCCGGAGCTGGACAAGGACAAGCTCTACGACAAGTCATCGGACCCTGTCGTTGTCTATCGCAACCGGATGAAAGTCATCCGCGACACCATTGGTCCGAAGGTGTTCCTCGAAGGCTGCCCGGCCGGCATGCCCCTCAATGGGGTCGGCTACTTCAATTCCTTCTTCAATGGTCACGACGTGTACAACAACTGGCAGGGAATGTATTCCCTGTTCAGTTCCATTAACGGGAACGCGTTCTCGAATCACATCTTCGCTTACGTTATGCCGGGCGAAGGGGTTGAGCTGGGCAAGCCCATGATCATGGAGGAAGCCAAGACCAAGCGGTTGCCGGATGTTCTGCACGAGATTGTCAGCCGGGAAGATCCCGCTACCGGGGTGGGGGTGACGGAGCAGGAAGCGCGCACCATCGTTAGCTTCATCTCCCTGACCGGCGTGGCCTACCCAGTGGGCAATGTGATGGCGGATCTACCGCAGGAGCGATTGAAACTGCTGCAGCAGACGATGCCTACCATGCCAATTATTCCGCTGGATCTTTTCAGCCGCGGGACTGACTCGCGGAACACGACGTTTCGCCAGACCCGCCCGGACTACTATGTGCACAATTATCCCGAGATCCTTGACCTGAAGGTGAATGAGAAGTCGGGAAGCTACGATGTTGCCGGCTTCACCAACTGGCGTTCCGAAGCTGCAAACCGGAAGATTTCGCTGCGGGATAAGCTGGGGCTCGACCCAAACACCAGCTACGTCGCCTTCGATTTCTGGAATCAAAAAGTGCTGGGCGTGTTTTCCGATGAGATCGCGCTCGACATCGAACCTCACGACACGCGGGTGCTGTCAATCCATCCTGTGCTGCCTCGACCGCAGCTGGTTGGGAATTCTCGTCATATCACCGGCGCTTATTCCATCGTTGATCAGGAGTGGGATCCTGCGAAAAACAAACTATCCGGAACGTCTGAGACGGTGCCCGATGAACCGTACACCCTTTGGTTCTATCTTCCCAAAGGTTTTGCCGTCGACCATCTCAGCGTTGTCGCCAAGGGAAGCGAGGAGATTCCAGAGAAACACTCGCTGACCGGAAACGCGCTGATGGTGAGCTTTACAGGACAGCAACAGCCAGTGCGGTGGGAAGTGAGTTTTCGTGGCGGGGCCAAGGAGTAGGATCCTCCGGACACGCTCGACGGATTGATTTCAGCAGTTTAGGCCGGCCTTGCTGAGGGTTTCCTTTAGCCCTTTCATGCTGATGCGGGTGGAGGCTTCCGGAGTGCCTGCGCCGCGCCAATGCGTTTCCAGGCTGACGGCATAGTGATAGCCATCCTTCGCCAGGGCACGGAATTGACCGACCCAATCCACCACTCCCGAACCCACCGGAGCCCACTCGTATTTTTTGCCGGGTGGGCGCACCACGTCTTTCACATGGCAATGGCCGATGCGGTCGTGGGGCAACAGGCGATATCCATCGGGGTAGGGCGTGCTTCCCAGGGCCGCGGCATTTCCCGGGTCCCAATTGAGCATGAAGTTCCGGTTGGGGATGGCTTTCAGAACCGCGGCCGCTTCCGCTCCGGTGGCGGTGTTGCAGGCCATCTCGTTCTCGAGCAGGAGGATGAGGTTGCTTTTCGCGCAGGTCTCGGCGGCGGTGCGCAGTTTGTCGTTGATGGCGGTGCGGTAAGGGGCCTGGTCGTCCAAGCGCCAAAAATCGAAGCAACGGATGCGGTTGGTTTGGAATTGCTTCGCCAGCTCGATGCAGTGATCCAGCAACGGGGTTTGCTGTTTGAAATCGAAGCCGGCATGGAACTCGTCGCGCTTGGGGCTGCTCTTGGAGAGGGGCGCTCCGGGCCAGTCCACCTTGAAGAGGGGGCTGGCTATATCGGTCACGCGAAGCTGGTATTTCTCCAGAATCCGCTTGGATTCGGCGATCTCTTTGGCGTCGAGATCGGTGACGTTCTTGTTCCACATGGAGCGGAGCTCGATCCAGTGGAGGCCGAAGTCTTTGGTGGCAATCTCGCAGGCGCGGCCAAAGTCCGGGGTTAGCTCGTCGTTGATTACGGAGAGGTGAAAGGGGCAGCTTGCGGAAAAGGCGTGCGCTGCTCCATGCAACGGAGCCATTGCGCCGAGGGCGGCGATCGATCCTATGAATTGACGGCGTGATGGGGACATGTGATTGAGCCTTTTTACCGCACGCGATTACGATAACGAGAAGGGGCTTCTACTTGCAAACTGATGGAAACGGCATCGCTGCCCACTCAAGCCAAAAGAAGGCTTGAATGGGCCACCCAGGAGTTTCTTCGTGCCCTCGGCCGGGACTAGGGAAGGTTGATATCCTGATGTAGCGGCAGGTCCTTGGATGAGCCCCCTACCATGAAGGTGTAGCGACCGGGCAACTGCTTCCACGCGTCTGCTCTCTCGTCGTAAATCGACAACTCCCGCGGGTTGATCGACAGGCTGACTTCTTTACTCTCGCCCGGTTTCAGAAGCACTTTGCTCCAGCTTGCCAGCCGCTTGGGAGGTTCGCTTGCACTGGCCGGCAAGGCGACATAGACCTCGGCAACCTCGGCTCCCGCGAGTGGACCGGAATTTCTTATCGTGAAGCGAATCGTGGGCTCCTTACCCGGAATGACCTTCAGATTGGAATACTGATAGGTGGTGTAAGAAAGGCCATATCCGAAGGGGAAAAGGACCGGCTTGTTCTCCGCGTCGTACCACTTGTATCCCACCTTCAATCCTTCGTCGTAATGCACCGTGAAGGTCGGCTTAGCGTCTTCGGGCTTCAGCACAGCGCCCGCTCCGGCGTTATGCCCCGGTGGCGGTTTTATCAGATCCGGGTGGGGCAGATCGGCCACGCTGAGAGGAAAGGTGATGGGCAGCTTGGCGCTCGGATTCATGTTGCCAAAGAGGACGTTGGCCACCGCATCCGCGCCCTTGCTGCCGGCGTACCATACCTCCATCACCCCGGCTACCTTGTCGATCCACGGCATCACGACAGCGGTGCCGGTCTCGAGCACTACGATGGTCCGAGGATTCGCGTCGGCCACTTGCTCGATCAGTGCATCCTGATTGCCGGGCAGCGAAAGGTTGGGCAGATCCGTCCCCTCGCTCATCCAGCGATAGACAAAGACCATGGCCACATCCGCTTTCCGGGCGACGGCCGCGGCCGTGGCTGGATCGGCGCCGGAATCAAACGTCACCTGCGCCGATGGATCTGCGGCGCGCACGGCCTTCAAGGGCGCGGTGGGAAACCACACCTGGGACTGCCAGGGTGCGGCCGGCTGTCCCGGCGGATCCACCTGCGCCGATCCGCCGCCGGAGATCATGCCGGTGTCGGCGTGCGGCCCGATCACGGCAATGGAGTGCACCGCGGCACGATCGATGGGCAGCACAGTACCCTTGTTCTTGAGCAAAACAATGCTCTGCTCCGCGATGCGGCGGGAGATGGCAAAGCCGCCCTCCACATCGACCACGCTCTTCTTGGTTGGGAAGTCGAAGAGCCCGGCTTGGAACATGGAACGCAGGATGCGGTGCACGTGGTCATCCAGTTGCGTCATGGGGACGGTGCCCGCCTCGACCGCCTGCTTGAGCTTTGCGCCGTAGAAGTCGTCCATCGGCTGCTCATTATCGAGGCCCGCTGCCGAGGCCTGGACCGTGCTGTGCGTTCCGCCCCAGTCAGAGAGCACGAAGCCCTTGAAGCCCCAGTCCTTCTTGAGCACATCCGTGAGCGTGTATTTGTTCTGGCAGGCGTAGTCGCCGTTGATTGCGTTGTAGGAGCACATCACAGCGCCCGGCTCTCCGATATTGATACCAATATGGAAGGCCAGCAAATCGGTCTCCTGCATGGCCCGCTTGCCGATGATCACGTCGACTTCATCGCGGCCATTCTCCTGGTCGTTCATGACGTAGTGCTTGATATCCCCGATGACATGCTGGGCCTGCTCGCATTTGATCCGGTTGCCCACCATGGTCCCGGCCAGCAGCGGGTCTTCGCCCTGATATTCAAAGGTCCTGCCATTGCGCGGTTCGCGGGTCAGGTTGACACCGCCGCCAAGCGTCATGTTATAGCCCTGGGCGCGCAGCTCGCGGCCAATCAGCGCACCGTAATCGCAAGCCGCTTCAGGATCCCAGCTGGCTGCTGCGGCTATGTTGGACGGAAGCGCCGTGGAATAGCGCCCGTTCTGGGCACTCATCCGAACCCCATAGGCGGCGTCGCTCATCTCGATTTGGGGAATGCCCAGGCGGGGAATGCCGAGCACAAAACCGGCGCCCTGGTTGCCGAGATAAGTCAACGGCATGGGCCGGCTCCAGCCCGGCATGCCCTCGCCGTGCATGAGAAGGATTTTCTCGTCCAGCGTCATCTCCTTCAACACCAGGTCAGCACGCTCGTCGGGAGAGAGGCTGGTGTTCATCCATGGATGCGCTTGGGAATTCGCCCCATGAGCGGCGCCGAGTGCGAGCAAAAGGGCCACGGCTACAGCAAACGCGAGGCTGCGAAAGGTGATGATCGTTGGTTCACTCAACTTGCCGGCCATCCATCCTCAATTATCACTTGCCGCCGCTGAGCAGCTTGATGTAGCGATAGTAGAACTCTACTCCGTGGTAATAGGAGTCTACCCGCACACGCTCGTCCTTGCCGTGCGCGCGGTCGTCATTGATGTCGATGGCAATGCCGTTGATGCCGTAGGTCGGCAAACCAGCCTCAGTGGTATATTTGCCATCCGACGCGCCCGTTTCCATCACCGGCACGACCGGGGTGCCGGGCCACATCTGAGCTACCAGCTTGGCCAAAGGCTGCATCACTTCAGGCTGCAACTGCGTCGGAGGATTCCCTGTAGATTCGGGAGCCGTGTCCATCAGTTCACCGGCATCGTTGACGTAGCGGACAGTGATCTTGGGATCATCGAGTATGCGGATGAGCTGCTGGCGAGTCTCCTCCCGCGAATGGCTGGGGAGGATCCTGCAATTGACATTGGCGGTTGCAGTTTGGGGCAAGGCGTTGTTGGCATGACCGCCGGCAAGCCGCGTGGCCACACAGGTCGTGCGCATGGTTGCGTTATATTTTGGCACCTGAGAAAGTCGCGCCATCGCTTGCTTCGAGGGAGGATGCTCGAGGATACTCTTCATATCGGCAGCCGTCTGCCCGGTCTCGAGAGTGCTCAAGCGCTCAAAATAAGCCCTGGTTACCGAATTGAGTTCGAAGGGAAAGGTATAGGCCTGCAAACGGGTAAGCGCATCGGCAATGTGATAAATGGCATTATCAGGCACGGGCAAAGAACTGTGACCTCCGGGGCTGGTGGCCTTGAGCTGATAGTCCCCGTAAAGCTTCTCCGTTGCCTCCACATTGAAGGAGATCGGCTTGCCATTCTGTAGATCCACGCCTCCGGAATCCGCATTGAGAACAAACGCCGCGTCGATCAGCTCGCGGTGGTTCTTCAACAGCCATTCGACGCCATTGGACTTGCCTCCTTCCTCATCGGCGGTGAGCGCCAGGATGAGGTCGCGGTCCGGCTTGAACCCTGACTTCTTCATGCGAATGAACGCAGTCACCAGAATGGCATCGTTCACTTTCATGTCTTGTGTGCCCCGCCCGTAGAAGTAGCCATCCTTTTCGACAAACTGAAACGGATCGGTGGTCCAGTCCGAACGATTGGCCTCGACCACGTCAAGGTGGCCGATGAAGAGAATCGGCTTGGCCCGGCCCGTGCCATGAATGCGCGCTACGAGGTTACCCTTGCGATCGTTAGGCCCGAGCACGAGCACATCTTGTTTTGCGAACCCGGCGTCGAGCAAACGCTGCGCCATGGCTTTTGCGGCCACCGTGGTACTGCCCACGGAATCGGTGGTGTTGATCTCAACCAGCTGCTGAAAAATATCGCGCGAGAGCTTTTTGGTCTGTGGGTCCAGTTGGGCCAGGGCGGGAATGGTTGCGAGCAATAGGAGAAGGCAACAGGTGAGCGGGCGGAGCCATCCTGCTCCGGCGAAAACCAAAGGCATCAAGTGCTCCTTGCGATTGTTTAGTATAGAGCTTCTGACCCGGTTGGCTGGGCCAACCGTTTCGAGAACCCCGATTCGTCCCCACTCACGACGGGAATAGCATCGAAAAGGACAACGATTGCCAGTGAATTCTCGCGCTGTCTTGCTGCTTGCCGGAACTTTGCTGGGATGCGTGCCCGTAGCTGGGGCGCAGTCCAAAAGCTTGATCACATTGGACGAGTTCATGAACGCCACCGACGTTCAGGGAGCGAAATTATCTCCGGATGGTTTGGCGGCGGTCATCGCCACGGTCTCCCCGGATTGGCAGCATAACCGCTACCGCAGCGATCTATGGATCTGGAAAGAGAAGACGGGCGAGACAATCCCGCTCACCCGGTCGGGCCACGCGCGCTCTCCACAATGGTCTCCTGATGGCAGATATATCGCATTTCTTTCTGATCTTCCCCTGCGTGACAACGATGAGAAGGGTGGTGAGGGCAAGGACGGGCCGGAACGGTTGTGGCTGATCGCCGCAGATTCTGGAGAATCCTTTCCCCTCTACACAGAGAAGCTGGAGGCCCATGCCTTCGCTTGGTCGGCCGACGGATCGCAAATCTTTTTCTCCTGCGCATCGCCCCTCTCGAAGAGCGCCGAGGAGGCCTACAAGGCGCAATGGGAGGATGTAATTCGCTGGCGTGAGCAAGAGCGGGGCGATCTGCTTCTTGCGCTGCCGGCCGCGAACGCGATTGCAACTGCCCAGCAGGCGGCTCATCCGGCGGCCGTCGCCGACGATGCATTGCCTCTGCCGGCTTTAGCCAGGAAGGTCACTGCCATTGACGATGAAATTAACGAGATTGCTCCCGACCCAAAGGGCGCGCAGATTGCCTTCACCACCGATTCGGTCTCCCATCGCCTGGAAGACCCAAGACACAACGAGATCTATCTCGTAAGTAGTTCGGGCGGAGTAGCGCGGCGCCTGACCAATAATCAGGCCCGCGAGTCTGGCCTGCGATGGAATGCTGCCAGCAGCCAGATCTTCTTCCACGTGGGAGCAGATGAGGGGGATGTCGAAAGATTCCGCTCGATCCAGGGACGGTTATATGTGGTCGATGCCGCAAGCGGTAATGTGCAACGGCTGGGCGGCGAATTCCAAGGTTCGTTCGAGGACTTCACCCATATGGGCGATGGCCGGCTGATCGCCAGCGGGCTCAAAGGCACGCAAACCCAGCTCTATAGGATCGACGGGGATCATGCCGTGCCTTTGCCTGGATTGCCCGGAACTTATGCGGGCGTGGATGCAGGACTGCACTCGTCACGGTTGCTGGTGAGGTATTCCACGCTTACCCAACCGATCCAGGTCTTCGTCGCAACCAATGCGGCTCGACCCGATCAGGCGAGGGCGATCAGCAGCTTCAATCTGCTCTTCACGCAGCGCGCGCAGCCGGAGTGGAAGACGTATCACTGGACGGCAGACGACGGCACTATGGTCGAGGGCATCTTGATTTATCCGCCACACCGGATGGGAGAGAAGAATCTGCGCATGCTGACGCTGATTCACGGCGGCCCGGCGGAGGCGAACGGTGATTATTTTGGAGCCGACTGGTACGAATGGGCAAACCTGGCTGCGGCGAATGGCTGGCTGGTGTTCCGGCCCAACTATCGCGGATCGAGCGGGTATGGTGACGCCTTCATGCTGCAGATTGCTCCTCACCTGGTCTCCCGGCCGGGCAAGGACATTCTGGAGGGAGTCGACGCCCTGGTGAAGGATGGCATCGCCGATCCTAATCATCTTACCGTGGGCGGATACAGCTACGGGGGATACATGACCAATTGGCTCATCACGCAGACGACCGAGTTCAAAGCGGCAGTAACCGGCGCCGGCGCAGTCGAGCACGCGGCGAACTGGGGAAATGACGATACAAGCTATGACGATATGTGGTACCTGGGTGGTGCGCTGCCGTGGCAGAAGCCAGGGATCTACCAGAGCGAGGCGGCTCTCTATCAGCTGAATAAAGTCAGGACGCCAACGCATATCGTAGCGGGCAACGCTGATGTGCGGGTCAGTTACCTGGAAGATCTTCTGCTCGAGCGCGCGCTCGAGCAGCTGCGGGTGCCGCACAGTCTATTGGTCTTTCCCGACGAGGGGCATTCCTTGGAGAAAGATCCATGGCATGGCTACATCAAAGTACGGGAAGAGCTGAAGTGGCTGGAAAAATATGGCGGACAAGGGAGTGCCGTGGATAAATAGCTCCAAGCAAGGATGGGATGCTGCCTGCGTTGTAGACGATCAGGATACCGAGTCCAATCAACATGACGACGGGGACGAGAGATGTCATTGATTAGCGTAGACACCCTCGATGCCGCGGCTCTGTTCTCGGTCGGAAGTCCGCTACAGCGCGATTCGTAAGGAATTCATAAAGATACATATCCATCATGGTAGCTGTTCGGGTCTGCAGGGCCCGATCTTTATGCACTCTTTACGTGGCCTCCCATCTACTAACAAAGGAACGTTGGTACGCGAAGAGGCCCTTTCATGGAACACGCCCGGCAGTCGTTTGGAATACATTTTCTTCTTTTACTTTTCGCGTTCGGTATGGTGAACGTCGCGGGTCATGCGGAGAGTGGTGTCAGCGTCGCGCCGGCCACTAGCATTGGCGGTGATATCGACACGCTTCGCAGCGTTTCCGATTCTTCCCAGGCGACTACTGCATCCGCACCTGCGTCCGCGCCGGTTCCCGCAAAACGGGGCTTCTTTACCCGCTTAGGGCACGCCTACCTGGATGATTGGACGGTCGATTCCAACGGCCTTCCAGCCGCTCCTGAGCCCGCACGGCGTGGGACTCCCCCGCCCCTGAACTCGCCGCCCTTTCCTTCAGCGGACTGGCCCATCGGCGGTACGGTGGTGATTGGCGCGCCGGACTACGGCACGTACATCCTTATGCAGGCGATCAACCAGAACAAGAGCCGCGTAAAGATCTACGGCTGGTTCGATATTGGGGGGAATGCCAGCACATCGGATAAGGGCAGATACGCTAACAACGAAACCGCCTACGATGTTATTCCGAACTCTTTCCAGCTTAACCAGGTGGCGCTTTATTTCGAGCGTTTGCCGGACACAGTCCAGACCGATCACTTTGATTGGGGGTTCCGCTTGACCAACCTCTATGGCCTGGATTATCGCTATACCACCGCGAAAGGCATCTTCAGCCAGCAACTGCTGAGCGACAACAATACCTACGGTTACGACCCGGTGATGTATTATCTGGACTTCTATGTCCCTCATGTGGCGAAGGGCATGGATATCCGGGTGGGACGCTATATCTCGCTGCCCGATATTGAAGCGCAGTTAGCGCCGAATAACTATACTTATAGCCACTCCATCCTCTATACCTATGACTGCTATACCCAGCATGGAATCAACACCACAACCAAGCTGAGCGATCATTGGATGGTCCAGGCTGGCGTCTCGGGGGGGTGTGAGACGGCTCCCTGGATTTCCAACGCCAAACTCACGGGAAATGTCTGCGCATCGTACACTTGGAAAGATGGCGGCGATAATCTCTATGCCTGCGTTAACTCCATCAATTCAGGAAAATATGCCTATAACAACCTGTCCGCTTACTACCTGACCTACTACCACAAGATCAATGCTACCTGGCACACGGATACAGAGGCCTGGTACCAGTTCGAAAGGGATGTTCCCAACTTATGTTATGGGCTCAGTCCGTGTATCAGCTATGGTTCGAACGCAAATATCGGCGCAAATGCCGGTGAGATTACTGGCCCTTCGCTCATCACCGGTGCCAATGGGGCGCAGTGCAACCCTCTGGCCACTCACTGTTTCGCTCCGGATTACGCCATCGTCAACTACCTCGAACACGAATTCAATCACCACCACAGCTCATTGAATATTCGCAACGAGTTCTTCGACGATCTCAAGGGCCAACGCACTGGTAACAAAACAAGCTACAGCGAGCACATGGTTGGGTTTGATTTCTGGCTGGGCAGTTCGGTGACGTTCCGTCCCGAGCTGCGCTTTGAACACTCCTATGGTGTGCCCGCGTATGACTCGCCCTCAGTCAATGGCGTCAGTGGTGCTCCGACCAAGACGACCCAGCTAACCCTGGCCGGTGACGTCATCTACCATTTCTAGGTCCCCACCTCCTGAATCGGCGCGCGCCCCAGCTGAAAGATAGGGGGCCCTGCAGATGTTTGGTGTTGGGATGCGGGGATGTCTTGTGTAAAGTAAGCAAAACAGGGACATGAACGGGTTGTTACTGGGTGGGCCGGTTCTCTCGGGTGAGCTGAACGGAGGATGACAGATTGATCAGACGATTTGCTTGGATTTCTGTGCTGGTTCGCGTGGTTGCGCTGGTGCTCATGGTATGGGTCGGCGGGAGCCTTGCCACGGCGCAGACGCCGGGTTCGGCAGCTCCGTCGACAGCGTCGGAGGCGGACCGGCTGGCGGCGCTGGAGAAGAGTTCTGCGGAGCAGACAGCGGCGATTGCCGCGGCGCAGTCGGCAGGGGATAACAGCTGGATGCTGGTAAGCTCGGCGCTGGTTCTGTTGATGAGCGGGCCGGGGCTGGCATTGTTTTACGGCGGCCTGGTGCGCCGGAAAAACGTTCTGGGCACCATGATGCAGACCTTCGCCATGATGGCGGTCATCACCGTGTTATGGGCTCTGTTGACTTACTCGCTGGCGTTCGGTGAGGGGAGTGCGTTTATTGGCGGACTGCACAACGTCTTTCTCCACGGCGTGGGGCTCGCGCCGGACCCCAAATATGCGGCCACGATACCGCTCCAGACCTTTATGGTCTTCCAGTTGATGTTTGCCATCATTACGCCGGCACTGATTACCGGCGCGTTCGCTGAGCGGATGAAGTTCTCGGCGATGCTGACGTTCATGGTGCTATGGGCTATTTTTGTGTACAGCCCGATGGCGCATATGGTCTGGGGCAAGGGAGGTTTGCTGAACGCCTCCCTGGGCGGACGGTTTCCCTGCCTGGATTTCGCCGGTGGCACGGTAGTGCACATCACCTCGGGTGTGTCGGCGCTGATCACCGCGTTATACCTGGGCAAGCGGCTGGGGTACCCACGGGAGCCCATGCCGCCGCACTCTGTGGTTCTAAGCTTTATTGGGGCATGCCTGTTGTGGGTAGGTTGGTTTGGATTCAACGCCGGCTCGGCTCTGAGTGCGGGCACATTAGCGACATCGGCGTTCGTGGCAACGCACTTTGGCGCGGCGGCCGCAGCTATTGGCTGGAGCATTGCGGAATGGATCCGAAGCGGCAGGCCTACGGCCCTGGGCGCGATCTCGGGAGCGGTGGCGGGGCTGGTCGCCATCACGCCGGCTTCGGGCTTCGTAACGCCCATGTCCGCCTTATGGATCGGCCTGATCGCGGGAGTAGGCTGCTACCTGATGGTGGTGAAGGTCAAGTCGGTGTTTGGGTATGACGACTCGCTGGATGCGTTCGGCGTTCACGGGGCAGGGGGAACCATCGGAGCATTGTTAACGGGGGTTTTTGCCAACAGCGCCATTAACCCGATTCTGGGGCCTGGAAAGGCCACAGGCCTGTTGGAAGGTAACAAGGGCCAGGTGCTTAACCAGGCGATTGGGGTAGCGATCGCGTGGACTTTGTCCATCGTGGGAACCCTGGTGATCTTATTCGTTGTGGATAAGGTAGTGGGACTCAGGGTGAGCGAAGAAGACGAGCGTACGGGCCTCGATTTGTCACAACACGGCGAAGAAGGTTACGACTTCGCGAACTAGAGCATCTTCGCGCACAGAGATGACTCAGCGGCCCATTTCTGCGTCGGGGCGGCTCTGTGATGGCTCGAGGTCGCGTCTTTGAGGGATGAGGAAGGACTGAGGATGCAGAAGATAGAAGCAGTGATACAGCCATCCAAGCTGGACGCGGTGAAGGATGCACTGGTGGAGATTGGCATCTCGGGAATGACGATTTCCGACGTCCGCGGGCATGGCCGCCAAAAAGGCCATACGGAACTCTACCGGGGGCGTGAGTATTCGGTGGATTTACTGCCGAAGATCAAGTTGGAATTGGTGGTACTGGACGAGTTGCTCGACAAGGCAGTGCGAACCATCGTCAAGGCGGCACAGACGGGCAAAATTGGCGACGGAAAGATCTTTGTGACGCGGGTTGACGAGGCGGTCCGGATACGCAACGATGAGCGAGGGGACATCGTGCTTTAAGTAGGGCCTTTGTGGGTTTTTCTGGCGCCAGTGAAGAGGTAAGGTCTCCTGAAAAAGTTCTCAATGGCTTAGCGCCCCATCGTCTGGGCGCCATTTTGGCTCTGGCAGCTTTCTTCGAGGCCTTCTTAGATTCTTTACTGCGGAGCGGCATGCATCGCTCTGCAGGCGCGCCGTACGGGCTTTTCGTTGTCTACGTGGGCGGGATCACCCCGGGGCGGTATGATCATTGCATTCTGGCGCGCTTAACCCCGTGTTTACGCAGTTTGCGGTACAAACTATTTGCCGGGAAGACGATTCCCTGAGGAGACGCATGTCAGACGCACTTCGCAATTTCATTGAAATGCCCTACGCCGAGCTGGAAGAGCGCAACCTGGCGGCGAAGGAACAACGCAAGCGCCACGTGCCGCCGGAGCAAATCCGCGAAGAGCGGCTGAAATACCTCAACGACGAGAAACACATCAAGGCGGTCACGGTGCTGTTTAGCGACCTCGAAGGCCGGCTGCACATGCTGGACTACGACAAGAAGTTCATCGTCAAGAGCGACGATAACCTGACGTTTGATGGCAGCTCGATCCGCGGCTTTACCGCACAAAGAGAGAGCGATCTTCGCCTGGGCATCGACTGGGGATCTCTGCGTTGGGTACCATCCGACTTCTTCGGCGCCGGTAAGGTGCTGGTCTTCGGCGAAGTGATCGCGAAGGACGGGAAGGCCTATACGGCCGACATTCGTGGCGTGCTCAAGAACTACGCCAACGGACTCTACGAGCAGAAGGGCTACACCCTGAATGCAGCTAACGAAATTGAAGGATTTCTCTTCAAGGGCACCGATGCTGAGCGCCACTATCCCGAGACGCAAAGCTTTGAGTACGTGAACACCGGCGGCTACTACCACTCTCTGCCTGGCGACCCGCTGCGCAGCTTCATCGATACCAGCGCTGAAGTACAGCGCGCCATGGGATTCGAGAATGAGAAGGACCACCCGGAGGTGGCGCCCTCGCAGTTTGAGATTAACTACAACTACAGCGATGTCGTAACGGCCGCCGACCAGATCCAGCTCTACAAGCTGATCTGCCGGCAAGTAGCCACTAAGATGGGCTGTACCGCGTCCTTTCTACCCAAACCTGTGGTCGGCGTGAATGGCAGCGGGATGCACACCAACGTTTCTATCAGCGAGAAAGGTAAAAACCTTTTTTGGGATGAGAAGGGTGAAGAGAATCTGAGCAAGATGGGCTGGGAGTTTGTCGATCGCATTCTCACCCACGGGAATGACATTTGCGTGCTGCTGAATGCGAGCGTAAACGCCTATCGCCGCCTCGATCCTCACTTTGAAGCTCCCAACCAGCTGATCGCTTCGGCGACCGATCGCGGGGCGATGGTGCGCATCCCTATCGGCAATGAGCGCAGTATGCGGGTGGAAGTCCGCTCGGTCAGCCCCGATGCCAATCCTTATCTGGTGCTCTATTCGGTATTCAGAACTGGGATCGAGGGGCAAACCGCAAAGATCGAGAATCTTCGCAAGGCGAAGCGGTTCCTGCCGGACAATATCTATACCGCACTGGAGAACTTCCAAGCTGCCGAGTGGAACGACACTCTGCTGGGTGCCGACGTGAAAGAGCGGTATGTTGATCTCAAAAAAGCTTCCGCAGACCGCTGCCCTCGCCTGCTGGGGACGTTAGTGAAAGCGCAAGAAGTGCAGTATCATCACGACGTTTATAACCAGTATCTTTGGAATAAGTTCTAGCGGGATTGGGTGGCGAAGCCGCGGAGAACTGTAGATCCCTCGGCTTCGCTCGGGATGACAAAGGGTGGAGTAGCGCTTTCATGGGGAATTAGCTAGTGGCTGAAAGAAACCGCAGGTCCCTCCACTACGCTGCGCTCCGGTCGGGATGACAATTCTATTTGGGTACCCAGAATCCCAGCACTCAAACCAATTTGTCATCCAGACCGGAGCGCAGCGTAGTGGAGGGATGACAATTCTATTTGGGTACCCAACATCTCAGCACTCAAACCAATTTGTCATCCAGACCGGAGCGTGGCGTATTGGAGGGATGACAATTCTATTTGGGTACCCAACATCTCAGCACTCAAACCAATTTGTCATCCAGACCGGAGCGTGGCGTACTGGAGGGATGACAAATCTGTTTGGGTACCCAACATCCCAGCACTCAAACCAATTTGTCATCCCGACCGGAGCGCAGCGTAGTGGAGGGATGACAAATCTGTTTGGGTACCCAACATCTCAGCACTCAAACCAATTTGTCATCCCGACCGGAGCGTAGCGTAGTGGAGGGACCTGCGGTTTCTTTCTTATCCCGCAGGTTTTAGGTCGAGGCGCTTGATTTCGCCTACGATCGGACCGTAGCTCACGATGGCGCAGAGGGCGGTCACGCCCACAAAGATGAGCACGTCGTCGAAGGAGCCGGTCTTCTTGACCAGATAGCCGATGATGATGGGCGTCGTGATACCGGCCAGGTTTCCGATAAGGTTGAAGAGCGCTCCGTTGAGCCCGACCATGCCCTTGGGCGAGGTGTCGGAGATCACCGTCCAGCCCAAAGAGCCGAAGCCTTTGCCGAAAAAGGATAAGGACATCAAGAGCAACATGACCGCCTGGGCCGGAGCGTAGTTGCAGCCGATCATGGTTACCGCTAGCAACATGCCGGCGATAATGGGCGTCTTGCGGGCAAAACTGAGGGAATGCCCTGCACGCAACAGCCGGTCAGAAACTACCCCGCCGAGAATGCCGCCGGTTCCTCCACACAGCGCCGGCAGTGCCGCCGCAAAGCCGACCTTCATGATCGAGAGATGCCGCGCCTGGGACAGATAGACGGGAAACCAGGTCAGGAAAAACCAGGTCAACGTGGTGATGCAGTATTGACCGAGATAAATACCCACCAGCATGCGATGACTCAACAACTGCTTGATCGCAGCCCACGTGAGCAAACTTCCCTTTCCCGTGCCGGCGTTAACCAGACCACCGCCCTGCTCGATGGTGTCAATTTCCGCAGTAGAGATGCGGGGATGGTCCCTGACATCGTAGATGTTCTTCACCCAGATCAGAGCCAAGACGAAGCCCAGTACCCCCATGAACCAGAAGCCGCTCCTCCAACCCGTCGAGTGGATAATCCAGCCCAGGATGGGAGCGAAGATCATCAAGGCAAAGTACTGCGAGGAGTTGAAGATCGCAGAAGCCCGGCCGCGCTCATTGGCGGGAAACCAGGAGGCTACGATTCGGCCATTTCCAGGAAAGACCGGGGCCTGGGCAAATCCGGCCACCAACCGCAAAAGAAAAATCACAGTGAAGGCGGCGCCGGCGGCAAGGTAGCCGGCAAAGCCGGTTAGCAGGGCGCAGATCGACCACACAACAATGCCCGTGCCGTAGACCAGCTTGGAACCAAACCGGTCGAGCAAGGCTCCTGAGGGCAGCTGCCCGAGCACGTAGGCCCAACTGAATCCGGAGAAGAGGTAACCCATCTTCACCGGGTCCAGGGAAATGTCTTTAGTCATCGCGGTTCCCGCGATGGAAAGTGCGACCCGGTCTCCATAGCTGAAGCAGCTAACGGCGAAGAGAATGGAGATGATCAGATAGCGGATGGGTGTATTTCGGGTCAAGAACGTCCCGCGATCAGCTTGGTCAACTCCTGCAGCTCCGCTTCCGTCAGGTCGGTCAACGGCGGCCGCACCGGTCCAGCCGGGCGGCCTACGGCCTTCATGCCTGCTTTCACAATGGAGACGGCATAGCCTTTGCGACGGTTCCGGATCTGGATATAGGGCAGAACAAACTCGCGCAAACCGGCGAATACGATCGCATGGTCGCGTTTGCGTACGGCGGCGTAGAAGTCGAGTGCAAACTTAGGCAGAAAATTGAAGATGGCGGAAGAGTAGGTGGTGACACCCATCTCCAAATACGGAAGGGCAAAGGTCTCGGCAGTGGGCAGGCCGCCTATGTAGGTGAGGCGCTCGCCCATTCTGGCGTAAATTCTGGTCATGCGTTCGATGTCGCCGACACCATCTTTGAAGCCGACGAGATTTGGGCAGCGATCACACAGGCCTGCGAGCGTTCCATCGTCAAGGACGGCGTTGTCGCGGTTGTACATGATCACACCGAGTTTTGTGGAGGCGCATACCGCCTCTACGTGGGCAGCCAGACCTGACTGCTCAGCGCCCACCAGGTAGGGCGGTAAAAGCAGGATCCCGTCCGCACCTGCTTGCTCCGCGGCCTGGGCGAGTTCTCTGGCCATGGCGGTGCCGTAACCGCAGCCGGCGATCACCGGCACTTGCTGCGCAGCTTGGACTACGCCGGCGCGTACGACCGCGGAAAATTCAGTGGCCGTGAGCGAGAAGAACTCGCCGGTGCCGCCGGCCACGAACAAGCCGGCAGGCTGGTGCGAGAGCAGCCAGGCAATGTGCTCCTGGTAGGGCTTGGGCTGGAAGTCGAGTTGATCGTTGAAATGCGTGACCGGAAAAGAGAGCAGGCCTGCTCCCACCTTTTTTGCCATTTCCCCGGGTGTCATCATCGTGGAGACGCCTTCTTCACAAATTTTTCGAGCAGTATGTTGAACCGGTCGGCATCATCGACGAACAGGCAATGGCCGGCATCTTCGAAGACTTCTCCCTGGCCGCCCGGCACGGTAGAGGCAATCAGCTCCGCCGCGGCGCGATTGTTGCTGGTCATGACGGCGAGCACAGGGATGTTGAGCTTAGGCAGCACAGGACGTTCGTCATACTTGAGGGCGAGCTCGCTGATTAAGGCAATCCCGGCGCTGGTGGGGGTTTTGAGCGATGCTTCGACTACGCTCTTGAGGTACTGCTCCGATTGCGGCTTGTGATACATGCCGCGCACAAAGGTTTCCGAGTACTGCCTGCGGTTGGACTGGAAGCTGTGAAACTGCTCATAACGGCCATTGAGCTCCTCCGGAGTCGATACCGTGTAGATCCCCAGATCCACTAAGACCAGCCCGCTCAACTTGTAGGTTCCAAACATCTGGACATAGGTCAGCGACTCACTGACGGCAAGCGACCAACCGACCATGACCACCTGCGGTACACCCAGGTGATCGATCAACTCTTTGTAATCCTGCGCGCGCCTGCCGGGATAATTTCCGTCGGGGGTTTTTTCGGAGTCTCCCTGGGAGCGTGGATCAATGGCCACCACGTGGTAATTGCGGCTGAAATAATCGATCTGAGGCTGCCAGATATTCGCCGGCATGGTCCATCCCGGAACGAAGAGGATGGTGGGCCCGGCCCCGCTTTCCAAGTAGTGCAGCTTGACTCCGTCGCTGGTGGTGAAGAATTCACTCTTCACGGTAGACGCCGCGCCAAGCTCGGGTTGAAGCAGCAGAAGGCACAGAAAGAGCAGAGCACATCCGGTCTTGCGCACAGGGCATCTCCGATAGCTGAGGTCACGCGGGGGTCGAACACATGGAGTCCACGGATTGAATGAGGGCGCGAATGTAGCCATAGCAGAAGGCAAAGGACTGCAGTCCGTTGGGGTCATTGGGCGCTTGTGGAACATGGTCCGGCATCAGCATATAGGGATAGCCAACCTCTTTGTATACCTGAATCGCCTTTACGAAGTTAACGTCTCCCTCATCGGGATAAACCTCGAGGAAATCGTTGCGATGGCCGCGGATGTTACGGAAGTGTACGTTGAAGATCTTGTTGCGGGAGCCAAAGTAGCGGATGACGTCGTAAATTTCCTTGCCCGGATCGGCGAGCATTTCTGAAACCGTGCCCTGGCAGAAATTGAGCCCGTGGTAGGGACTCTCCTGAATGGTGATGAATTTTTTCAGGCCGTTGACAGTGCCCAGTACCCGGTTCACTCCCTGATATCCTTCGGGCGGCATGCCGGGATCGTGGGGATGACAGGCCATGCGAATCTTGTATTCATTGGCCACCGGAATGACGCGGTCGAGGAAATAGGTGATCCGCTCCCAGAACTGATCGGCATTCACGGGCCCGGCTTTGGTAAGCGGGGTTTCGGGGTGCGCCTCGGAGAGCTTCCAGGTGCTGTACATGGCATCGCCGCGTCCCGGGGTGCGTCCGGTGCGGACGACACCTAGAATGCTCATGTTGTATTTAATCGAGGGGATGCCTGCCTGGGCGCAGTTCTTGATCATGGTCTGGAGGGATTCGATGTCGCGGTCGCGCTCCGGGCTTTGCGCCAACATGATGGCCGGATGCTTTTCCCGATCGATGTAACTCGAGGCCAGAAAAGGGGGCGTGGTGCAGTCGATGCTGATGCCGCATTTGGCTCCGAGGTCGACCATGCGGTTCAGTTCTTCGACGGTGGCGTAGATGCGGTCGCCTTCGATCTGGGGATAGCCGCAGATATTGCGTACGCTGTAGCGGGCCAAGTATTTCAGGTGGGTTTCGTTGGTGGGAGCGGTCTGGTCCCCCACCTTCATCAGCGCACGCTTTACGGGCGTCTGCGCGGTGGCAGGCGCAGTGGCGACACCGCTAGCGGCCAATAACCCCGCAGCACCGGTAGACGTAATAAACTTTCTTCGATTCATGGATATCCCCCAACTGCCTGGAGCAGTTTACCGCTACTCCGGGTTTTGGACGTAATCCTGCGAGGTCGACGAAATGATTTCCCGGCGAGATTGGCTAGTGGGGACGATGGCAGTGGCTCATGCATGGGCCGCTCGAACACAGGGATTTGAGCCGATGGCAGGCATGCTGGAGGATGGACCCGGGACGGTGCGACCCGCGGGGGTATTGATCGAATCGCATATCCACTTGTTCGCCGGCGACCCGGTCCGGTTTCCGTACAACAGCGCATCCTACAAGCCGCCGCGGGAACCGGTGGAGGATTATGTCCGATTCGCCCGCGAGGCGCGGATCAATCATGCGGTGATCGTTCACCCGGAGCCCTACCAGGATGACCATCGCTACCTGGAGTACTGCTTAGCGCACGAACCTTCCCCAGGTTTCTTTAAAGCCACCTGCCTGTTCGATCCCATCAACCCGGAAACGCCAAAGCGGATGCAAGCGCTGGTCAAAAGAAATCCGGGACGGATTGTGGCGCTGAGAATCCATGAGATTCACCCGGCGGGCACTCCTTCGACCACCACTGGCTTAATCCGAGACCGGGATTTGCGGAATCCGCAAATTTCTGTGACGTGGCAGGCAACGCACGACCTGGGGCTGGATATTCAGATCCACTGCATTCCCCACTACGCGATCCAGATCGGCGAGCTGGCAGCGAAGTTTCCCACGACGCCGGTTATTTTGGATCACCTTGCACGCCCGGGACAAGGCACGCCGGAGGAGTACGATCAGGTGCTCAAGTTGGCAAAGCTGCCGCAGGTTTATATGAAGTATTCGTCGACTGGAGTGGAGACTATTTCGAAGGAGCCTTATCCCCATGCGGATGCGAAGCCACTGGTTAAGCGAGTCTATGAAGCATTCGGCGCGGAGCGGATGATGTGGGGAGGCCTGGGCACGAACATGACGCAGTTTGCGCGGGAAGTGAAGTTGTTCGACCTGATGTTCGATTTTGCGCCGGAAATCGAACGAGCAAAAATCCGTGGGCTCACGGCGCAAAGACTGTTCAAGTTTTCCTGAACCCCATTAATTTGAAAGATGCTCTTATTCGCCATAAATTTGGCTTATCGTCTGCTTCTAAAAGGTTGTATCCATCACAGAGACAATTTTGATGTTTTTTGGATGACACCATAGAGAGAGTCCTTCCGGTCTGTGAAGCGTCAAATAAGTAGAAGGTTAGGATTTGGCAATGACCAGGTTGAGAGTGTTACTTTTACTTTCCCTGGCGACTCTGTGCGCGCCGGCATTCGGCGCAAACCCAGCCGGTCCAGGCACCGTTAACTACGTAGAAGGTTCGGCCCATCTTGCAGGTCAGCTGCTCACGGCTCATTCTGTGGGATCTACGGCCATCGAGCCGGGGCAGTCGCTTACAACCGGGCAGGGGAAGGCAGAGGTGTTGCTTACGCCGGGAGTCTACCTCCGGCTGGATGACAACAGCGCGGTAAAGATGGTTTCACCCGATCTCACCTACACCGTCCTCGATCTCGAACGAGGCCGGGCCGTGGTGGAAGTGGACGACATTTATCCGCAGAACAACATACAGATCGTGGACCATGGCTTCCACACAGAACTGTTGAAGAATGGGCTTTACGAATTCAACGCCAATAACGGCGAGACAATGGTTTTCGATGGAAAGGAAGCGGTCCTGAAGAGCGAGAACCGGTGGGTCGTCGTCAAGGGGAAGCACGAGCTGGCGCTGGCAACTGGAGAGTTGGGCAAGCCACAGAAATTCAACGTCGCGGCTCATGAGGATGAACTGTACAACTGGAGCAGCCTGCGCTCTGAATACCTATCTGAGGCAAACTATCAGATCGCCGGCGAATATGCGGGAGCGTCAGCCTTCGCGCCAGGCTGGTTCTGGGATCCCTACATGTGGGATTACACCTTTATCGGCCCCGGCCCGTTCTGGAGTCCATTCGGTTGGGGATTTTATCCCCCCTGGTACTTTGGCTATGGTGGAGTTTTCTACGGCCGGCGTGGATTTGCTAGAGGCGCGTACGCACACGGGGGATTCCGCAGAATGGGCGGGGGGTTCCATGGCGGTGGGTTCCATGGCGGTGGGTTCCGTGGCGGCGGAGGATTTGGCGGAGGGTTCCATGGCGGCGGGGGATTTGGCGGCGGCGGTCGCCGTTAAATCACCGGTCATCGCGCAATGGCTGCGCTGAACGCCTCGCTCACGATGGACTGCGCTTCGGATTCGATCTGCTCCAGGTGCTTTTGGTCGCGAAAGCTTTCGGCGTAGATCTTGTAGATTTCTTCGGTGCCGGATGGCCGCGCCGCGAACCAACCACTCTGCGCAATCACCTTGACGCCGCCAATTGCCTGGCCGTCGCCGGGCGCGTGGGTGAGGATGGACTGGATCTTCTCCCCGGCCAGGGTGGAACTCTGGATGCTTTCTTTGCTCATCTTTGCCAGCATCGCCTTCTGCTGGGTGGTTGCGGGGGCGTCGGTCCGGTCGTACAGCGGGTCGCCATATTGCTGGGTGAGACCGTGGTAAATCTCGCCTGGATCCTTATGCATGGTAGCGGTGATCTCGACTGCCAGTAAAGCCGCGATGATGCCGTCTTTGTCGGTGGTCCAAACGGTCCCGTCACGACGCAGGAAAGAAGCGCCGGCGCTTTCTTCACCCCCGAAACCGAGTTTCCCTTCGAGCAGTCCGTCGACGAAATACTTGAAACCTACGGGAACTTCGAAGAGTTCCCTGCCGAGCCCGGCAGTTACGCGATCAATCATGCTGCTGCTTACCGCTGTCTTGCCGACCGCGACATGTTTGCCCCATTGGGGACGATGCTCGAAGAGATAATGGATGCAGACCGCGAGATAGTGATTGGGAGGCAGCAATCCCCTGCTCCTGGTCACAATGCCGTGGCGATCATGGTCGGTGTCGCAGGCGACGGCCACATCGAACTTGTCCTTCAACGCGATCAGTGACTGCATCGCATACTTCGAGGAAGGATCCATACGGATCTTGCCATCCCAATCGAGAGTCATGAAACGGAAGGTGGGATCGACCTCATCACTAACCAGGGTCATATTCAGCCCATAACGTTCGGCGATCGGCGTCCAGTAATGCACGCCGGCCCCACCCAGGGGTTGGACACCGAAGTTGATTCCCGAGGCTCGGATCGCCTCCATATCGATGATGTTGCCGAGATCCTCGACGTAAGCGGACACATAGTCGTGGCGGTGCGTGGTGGACGACTTGAGAGCTGTGTCGAGGGAGACGCGTTTGACCCCGTCGAGTTTCGCGGTGAGAAATTCGTTGGCCTTGGATTGAATCCAGGAGGTGGCTTCGGATGAGGCCGGGCCGCCATGAGTGGGGTTGTATTTGAAGCCGCCGGAGTCAGGGGGATTGTGCGAGGGCGTAACCACAATGCCGTCGGCCAGACCGGCATTGCGGCCGCGGTTGTAGGTGAGGATGGCATGGGAGATCGCCGGGGTCGGCGTGTAGTCATCGTCTTTGGCCAGCATGACATCGACCCGGTTGGCGGCGAGCACCTCGAGCGCGCTGGCGAGGGCCGGCTGGGAGAGCGGATGGGTGTCGATACCCAGGAAGAGCGGGCCGTCGGTTTTTTGCTCAGCGCGATAGAGGCATATCGCCTGGGTGATAGCCAGGATGTGCCATTCGTTAAAGGAGCGCTCGAAGGAGGAACCCCGGTGGCCCGAGGTGCCAAAAGTAACCCGCTGCTCGGGAACACGGGGATCGGGACGATCCTCATAGTAGGCGGTGATTAGCTTTGGTACGTCGACCAAGTCACTGGCCTTGGCCAGTTTTCCGGCTCTGGGATTAATCGTATTCACGGCGCCGCACCTCAGATTTCATGATTTCCAACATTCGGACAGGCCATTGTCTCGCAAGGGACGACGGCCGGTCAGCATGTTCTGCAAATTATTCGATGGAGTCTTACCCGCACTTGTTGGCAGGGTAAACACTTTCTGTTGCAGGATCGCTCGCCGCTGTGTTCTATAGCACATCGCTGCAGCCGGGTTGGAGGATTAACCTATCCGTAGGAGAGTCTGACCATGCCACAAAGCACGCACGATCGAGTCGCTGAGCTCCATAACCTTGCCGCCCACGCTCACTTTGCCGCGGCAACCGCCCACGGTAAAGGAGATCATCTCACTGCCCACGAACTGTCCCTGCTGGCCCACGAACACTCCACCAATGCTCGCAAGCTTAGCGAGGAACTCGCCGCCAAGGCGGGTAAGGTTTAGGTGGGCGATGAAAGCCGCCGTTCATCTTGCCGGGCATACCACGCCTGAGTCCTTGCTGCAGATCGAGGAGGTTCCCCGACCGGAGCCACAGGCGGGCTACGTGTTGCTGCGCGTGCTGGCGTGCGGGGTTTGCCGTACCGACCTGCATATCGCGGAAGGGGATCTGCCGCCGCTTCATCCGAAGCTGATTCCGGGCCACCAGATTGTCGGAGAAGTGGCGGGAGGAGCTACCGCCGAGCTGCCGCTGGGCAGCCGGGCCGGCGTCTCCTGGATCGGCGGGATTGATGGGGAGTGCTGGTACTGCCATCACGGGATGGAGAATCTCTGCGACAAGCCTACGTTTACCGGATACACGGTCAATGGCGGTTATGCCGAGTACGCCTTGGCGCGGGCGGACTTCTGCTTTCCTCTCCCGGCTGGCCTGGACGACGTCCATGTCGCTCCGTTGTTGTGCGCCGGGATTATCGGCTTTCGCAGCCTGCGGGTCGCCGGCGTGGCGCAGGGCGAGCGAGTAGGACTCTTTGGCTTTGGCAGCTCGGCAAGTTTGGCGATCACCATTCTGCAGTCTTGGAAGTGCCAGGTTTATGTGGTGACGAGGGGGGAAAACCATCGCCGGCGAGCAGCCGCGCTGGGCGCAACCTGGGTCGGCAATGAGGACGCCAAGCCGCCCGTGGAGCTGGACCGGGCGATCACCTTCGCTCCCAGTGGAAAGGTGGTCGTGAGCGCCCTGGCGGCGCTGCGCAAAGGTGGAGTGGTTGCGATCAATGCGATCCACCTCGACCAGATGCCTGCCTTTGACTATGACAAGCTGCTTTGGGGCGAGCGGCAGATCTGCAGTGTGGCGAATATGACGCGTCAGGATGCGCGCGATTTTCTTGCGCTTGCCAGGGACCTGAATATTCGTCCCCAGGCCGTGGTGTTTCCCTTGCAGGATGCAAATAAGGCACTGCTTGCGGTCAAAAATGAAACCGAGGATGGATCGGCCGTGATCGTTCCCTGAGGGGTGGAAGATTCATCCTCCGCCTTGCCGGTCCTATGACGCGGTTACTTCTTTACTATCCGCACCTCTCCGACTGTTGACACACGGGGTGTCCGGTAACTCAATGTGGCATGCTGGGGACTCGGGTTCAGCACCTTGGACACACGTCCACTCGCGCGCATCCGTTGATCTGCTTCGGTCCAGGACGGTAGGGCAGCTTCCGTCTGATCCCAGTGGACAACGGAAGCCTCGTCGCACCAGTTCAGAAGTCGCGGCATTGCTGCGCTATGAGAGCCTGTCGTCATGAAGCGCCGCATACTCTCCTGGTTGTCCCAAGCTGTCATCGTCCAGAAAGTCCAGCTTCGATCGGCTAGCAGCCCCCCACGTTGAAACCCGGACGATGCTTTGGCTTGCCGCAGGGAGCGGTGAGCGTAGAGTGCGAAGAACGGCAGGAAGCGAATCGATCGAACTCTCAAGCGCGTGATACTGATAAAAGGCATACATTCACCCCAGAAGTCTGCTCGCCCGCCCCACCCAAGTACTACTTCCAGCTTCTTACCTCTCTGAATAGGGTACTAGTTTTGCCGACAGCGCAGGGGGCTGAGCCTACCGCTACCAGCCTCCCCCGGCATCCAGAAATCGTTCTCCTGGATGCCGGCGGTACGGCCTCTCCTGAATTGGAGGATCGCTTTGCCATAGACTTAGTTTCCCTGTGTTTGAAGTTGTTGCTCCTTGTAGTTGTTCTCGACACTGAGGCGTCTTACAACCGTAAGCCCGTTGGGTCCGAGTAGAAACGTCGTGCCTGTTTCATTGTTAGTCGCCTGATGTCTCACGTCCTTGACTGTGGCGAGTTGAGTTGGAGCAGAAGCGGCGATGTCGATCACCTGGTAGTCACGCCCAATTGCAGGGACGTACTTGTAGGGTTGCTCCGGGGCGAGAAAACCACTCTCTCCCAAAGGCTCAGCCAGCCCGAGATCTGTCATAGCCTGGATCATCCGCAGCACAGGCCTCTTGACCGAGGAACTCGATGTCAGGTCCCTCCTTATAAGGCATAAGAATTTGCGAATTCCGTGGGTGCGAGTTTCGCCCTAATGTCGAAACATGACTACACGGAAGGAACCAAGCACGACAGTCGCAATCATCGGTGGAGGGGTAAGTGGAACCCTCACGGCTTTTCACCTGCTTCGGCAGGGAACGCCGGCGCGTGTAATTCTTATCGACCAGCGGCCTGATTTCGGGCTCGGCCTGGCGTATTCCACTCCGAGCCTCCGCCACCTGTTGAATGTTCCCGCGGGCAAGATCAGCGCGCTCCCAGATAAACCAGACCACTTCCTCAACTGGCTTCGCAGGAATCATGACCCGGCTGCAACGGAGAAGACTTTTGCCCCACGAGCGGTATTTGGACGATACATCCAGTCTCTCCTGGCCTCGACGAGTCCGGTCGAACAGGAGATCGCAAGAGTCGTTGATGTCCGTCTGCAGGATTCCGGAGCAGTCCTTACGCTGGATAATGGATGCGAGCTACGGGCCGATCTGGTCGTTCTGGCAACCGGAAACTTCGATCCTGCTCCTCTTTCGGGAGTCACGAAGGCCGCGTCCGATTCGGGTTTGTATCGCCACAATGCATGGGCGGCGGAAGCTTACGAGGGATTGGATCCCGACGCGCCTGTCGCTCTTATCGGAACAGGTCTAACCGCGGTCGATGTCGTGCTAAGGCTGCGTGAACTCGGACACCGTGGAAGAATCATCGCCCTGTCTCGTCACGGCATCTTCCCGAATCGGCACGCCGATTACACGCCACCGAGCTCAGCCGCAATCCCATCAGATACACCGGCTACCTGTGTCGCGTATCTCCGCGCTCTGCGCGCCGCAATTCGTGGAGGCGCGGAGTGGAGAGCTGCTATCGATAGCCTGCGTGAGGCGACCAACGAACTGTGGCTCCGGCTGCCGATCGAAGATAAGAAGCGCTTTCGCCGGCACCTGCAGCGCAGATGGGAGGTTGTACGCCACCGTATGGCGCCCCCGATTGCCGATGTCATCGAATCCGAGCTTCGGACCCGCACGCTGGAGATCCGCGAAGGTCATCTGAAGACCGTCGATGCCTCTTCCGCAGGCGCGCACATCACTTTTCGCGCACATGACGACGATGAGAGCTTCTATGCAGATCGAGTCATCAACTGCACTGGGCCGAGCATGAACTACCGCCGCATCCCTTCGCCGCTTCTGCAAAACATGTTCAATCGGGGACTCGTAACCTCCGGCCCTCTAGGCACTGGATTCCATTGCTCGCAGGATGGAGCAGTCATCGACGCCGGCGGTCGCGTTTCAGAAATCATTTTCAACCTCGGCCCGGGCCGCCTCGGCGACCTTATTGAGTCCATCGCGATTCCTGAAATACGCCAGCAGGCCGTTGAGCTTGCCTCAACGCTCGCTGATCGCATGAGCTCGCATTACGTACCTGAAAAGACGGAAACAGGATCACCTGAGTTGAGCGGAGGGTTGGTGGCAGCATGACCACTGCAACAGTCACGAACCTCAGAGGCACTGAGCGGGCGGTGACATCGTGGCTGGCATCCACTGGTTGGGCCATTATTCTCGGAGCAGCCAGCGGCTCGGCCTGTGTCGCGGTAAGACTCTTCTTTCGCCTTCTTCAGTGGGTCTTTGTTCAGCAGACGGGAATGTTACCCATTGCAGCAGCAAGCCTGCCGCCCGTGCGTCGCATCTTGACCCCGATCATCGGAGCGGCGTTAGCGACCATTGTGGTCTGGATGATGCGGAGGTGGGCACGGGATTTGCACTTTGAAGAATATGTGGAAGCCGTTCGTCTCAGAAATGGCCGAATTCCTCTTCTTTCGACCGTTTGGCGGACTGCTTCCTCCGCCTTTTCCGTAGCCACTGGCGCGGCGATCGGGCGGGAAGGATCGATGATCCAATTCGCCGCTGCAATCTCCTCATGGGTAGGAGAGCGATCTCCCCTGCGGAATCTGTCGTTGTCGCGGCAGGTAGCCTATGGCGCTGCAGCCGCGGTCGCGGCAGCTTATCAAGCACCGATCGCCGGAATATTCTTTGCCACAGAGATCATCCTGGGTGAGTGGGTCTGGAGCGACGTTCCTCCACTGCTCCTGGCCTCAAGCGCTGGTTGGCTCATTAGCTGCCTGTTGCTGGGTGCCGGCCCTCTCTTCCCCGTAAAGGAATCATTGCCGATTACCCACGATCTGCTTTGGGTTCTCCCACTGGCTCTTGTTCTGGGCGCAGTTGGCCCGGCCTATCAGAAGCTTCTTCATTTCTCCGGAGCAGCGAAGCATCTCCCCTTCGCACTGCTGTGGAGTGGCCTCGCAGTGGGTGTTCTCTCTCTGATCGAGCCTAAGGTCTGGGGAAACGGCGACGCCGCTCTCCTGGGGATTCTGCAGAACAAAACGATGCTCCTTGGAATCTTCAGCGTGTTTACCGTACGCCTGGCCGCTACAACCTTCTGCGTGGGAACAGGCACGGTGGGAGGAGTTTTCACGCCTACACTGTTCGCCGGTGCTGCCCTCGGTCTCGCGACAGGTCATTTACTGCACAATCCGGAGCCGTCAATATTGGCTATTTGCGGCATGGGACTACTGATGGCTGCTGTGACGCACGCTCCTGTAATGGCAACTCTGATGGCGGTAGAACTTACCGGGCAATGGCATCTTCTGCCGATCATTCTGCCGTGCAGTCTGCTCGCCTCCCTGATTGCTCGTACAATTTCGCGTAAGTCCTTGTACGGTATTGCCAGTCCGGAGCCAACGCAATGAAAGATACGTGTCGACAAACGAGATTGTGATCATCAAACCGGCATCGGCCTTTGGACCTTCGGAGGAGACAGGAGGGTCATGATAGAGAATTTCCGCATTCGAGTATTCAGGGCGGTGGCGCAGCATCTGAACTTCAGCCGGGCTGCAGAAGAACTGTTGCTCACGCAACCCGCAATCACCCAGCAGATCAAGGCGCTTGAAGATGAGTTCGGCGTGCCTTTATTCGATCGCGGCGGTGGACACATCGCGCTAACAGCCGGGGGAAAGGCTCTTCTGCCCTTTGCAGAGAGGATGAAGGAGCTCTCCGATGAAGCCTTCGCCGCGGTGGCGCAGGCATTTGGACAACATGCAGGCGAACTCGCTCTGGGAGCGTCCCAGACCATCGGGCAATACCTCCTGCCAACGTTTGTAGCTGCATTCCGGAGGGCAAATCCCAAGGTCAGAGTCGCGGCGCGCAGCGGGAATACAGATGAGATGCTCGAAGCCCTCCTCGGGCGGGAGATTCAGCTGGCGCTTATCGAAGGTCCGGAACAGCGGAAAGACCTCCATATAGAACCATTTATGGAGGATCACATGGTACTGGTTGTCCCCACAACTCACGGATGGGCTAACCACGATATTAAGTTAGAGGATCTCAAGAGCGAGCCTTTACTCATGCGCGAATTTGGCTCCGGGTCGAGAAGAGTGGTGGAGCAAGCGCTTTCGAAGGCCGGAGTGAAGACGAAAGATCTAATGATCAGCATGGAACTCGACTCGACCGAAGGTCTGCTGAGCGCGGTGGAAGCCGGTCTTGGAATCACCTTCGTCTCCAGGTGGGCAGTCCGAAATCAACTCTCGCTGGGAACACTAAAGATCGCTAGAGTACAGGGGTTGAAGCTGTCGAGGCGATTCTCGATGGCGTATCCCGCCGGTCCAGAGCCAACAGGTATCGTCGGTATCTTCCGGACATTCCTGCTCTCTCAGGCAACGGAAATGGCGCCAAAAAGGATAACTAAGAGCGAGTAGGGATCAGTCCAGCTCCTGGAAGGCATGACCATGGGCGTTGATCCTTTGCACCAGCTCGCTGGATAATTCGTTCCCGGCCAGGGTGCTTTCGAAAACCCATTGCCCGGGGTCGGCAAAATCGGAAAGACCCGCGCCCGTGCGCACATAGAGACCTAGAGTTGGCGTTTGCGGATTGATATAGAGGTCGTATTCCTGCATCGAAGGAACCTGGCCTGTTAGAACACACCTGAGGATTGCCGCAGCCGCTCCAGTTCTTTTTGTAGCTCTTCGATGTGCTGTCTCATCTCCAGGATCACGGCAACGCCCGCCAGATTTACGCGAAGGTCACGCCTAAGGCGATTGATCCGGCGGAGACGTTCAATACAGGAGATCGGGAATAGCAAATGAGGGGCCTGGTCCGCTGCAGGCTCAATGAGTCCATGTTGGACAAACTTCTCGACCAGTGCCGGGTGAAGTTCTGCCGAATCGGACACTTGCTCCAGCGTGAGCAGAGAATACTCCGTGCTCCATGCGATTTCCTGGGATATCTGATCAGCCATGGTTGACCTCAGTTCCACGACATTCGCGGCTCAAAACTCGACTCAGCCGCCAACTGCTTAAGTAGTTCCAATTCCTTCTCAGTCGGTTTAGGCGGCACGACAATTTTAAGCCGGACATACTGATCGCCCTGGCTACCATCCTGTTTGGCCAATCCCTTACCCCGCAAACGGAGGGTTTGGCCGCCTTGGCTGCCTGGAGGGATACGCAGTTCCACTGGTCCATCCAGCGTCGGGACTCTAATGGTACTCCCAAGGACAGCCTCCCAGGGAGCCAGGGGTAGATCCAACTCGGTGTCGCTGCCGTCTCGAAGCCGGAAGCGCCTATCGGGCTGGATATGAACGCGGAAATAGAGGTCGCCACGCGCACCCCCACCCATGCCCGCGCCTCCTTTGCCTGGCACCCGGATCACGGAATCATCCCCGACACCCTTCGGAATATTTACTGTAAAGCTCTCAGTCCTGGTTTCCGTCCCGCTTCCGTGACAGACAGGGCAGATTTTGCCTTCCTTGACTCCTGTGCCTCCGCACTCCGGGCAAAGTTCTTCCATAGGGATATGGACCAAGCGCTTCGTTCCGCGATGTGCCTCTTCAATGGGAATGGAAATCTGCGACTCAATGTCGGAGCCGCGCGCGTGGAACTCAACACCTCCACCGTCGTGGCGCCTGCCGAAGATCGATTCGAAGAAATCACTGGAAGGGCCATAAGCGTCCCCGCTCCAAGACCGTTCCCTGGTTCCGCCACCGCTTGCGCTAGATCCATCGGCTCCGGCGGCAGGAGGTGTGAAATCCATCCCTGCCTTCCAGTCCGCGCCCAGCTGGTCGTAATACCCGCGCTTCTTCGGATCGGAGAGCACCTCGTTCGCTTCGTTAATCTCCTTGAATCGATCCTCCGCCGCTTTGTCGCCGGGATTGACATCCGGGTGAACTTTTCGGGCGAGCTTCCTGAATGCACTTTTGATCTCGTCCTGGCTAGCGCTCCGGGGAACACCGAGGGTCTCGTAATAATCGCGGAACTTGACTGCCATAGGCGTACACCACCCATCCGATAATTGGTTGCTCAGACGTGGTCAACTATAGCTTCGCATTATCCCAGGTCGACTGATCCAGCTTCCTCCACTTGAAGCATGGAAATAAGAAGAAGCGAAATTAAGCGGGGCGGTCAGGCTCGCTTGTCTGCTCTGGCTCCGGCGGCTCGCTCGCCAATTTGTCCAGCAGGTCCGCCGCAATGGCAAGAATCTCTCGCTCCGCCTTGGTCATCTTGGCCGCCATGACTTCCGTGAGCCACCGGTTCTGGCGATAGGCATCGATAACCAGCAGTTCCTGCCCTGCCTGGGTAATCTCGATCAGGATCTGCCGCCGGTCCGCCGCATCCCGGGTTCGGCGGATCAGTTCCCGCTCCTCCAGTTCGGCAATGATCCGCGTCAGCGACTGCGGCTGCAGCCGTTCCAGCCGCGCCAGGTCGGTGGCCGTCACCAGTGTACCCGCGCGAAACAGCCATCCCAGAATCGCCAGCTTGGAGCCGCTGATTCCGTGATCGGAGCGCAATCCTCGCAGGCGGCGCGCCAAGTGGGTGACACTGCGGCGCACCTTGGTCGCCGCGTTCACCTCCTCATCGCTCGCCGCCTGCTTCTCGTTCATCGAAGCCGCTCTTGCGGAACTCCTGCCCAGCGCGTCACTCGTATCGCTGAAAATGGGGCCACGCCTGCTGTAAGTTGCGTCTCAGGCCTCGGCATACCAGGATCGGCCGGTCGCGTTCGTAAGGCATCGCCAGCGGCACGCCGAACGTTCCTGCTACCCGTAGATCATTGCACCCCGACCGCCAGCGGTCCGGGTTTCCATTCACCACAATCATCACACTGCCATCCCCGCCGCGCGGCCCCCATAAATAGTACTGATTGCCCCCGCCGATTACTTGCGGCAGATCATCCGCGCGACCGAAGAAGTCGATGGCCGCGGCCTCACCGTAGCTCGATGCGAAGATTGCGGCTTTTTGCCTGTCCTGTATCGGCAGGGCATCGTAGACCGCCGCCACCTGTTTCTCGAGTGCCTCCCATCCCATCTCGTCGGAGAACATCTGCGTCAGCGGCGCGCCAATCCCCGCGATCTCGTCGGGCCGCGGCCGCAGATGCGAATGGTTCAGCAAAAATGCCAGCCTATGCGGTCGCATCACGGGCAACACCACTGGAAGTATGATCGCAAACTGCACCGTGGCCAACACCAGCCACGCCGCGACGAGCCAGCGTGGAATCCGCAGCGACAGCACGCCCGCTCCCACGGCGAACATGACCGGATACACGCCGAAGAGGTAGTAGTCCTTCCCGTGGGTTGCAATATCGATGATCGTCGCCACCACAAACGCAACCGCTAGAAACCGTGCCGGCTTCAACTCTTCGATCACGAACGGCGCAATCACGCCCGCGATCCACAGCGGCGCCAGCACCAGGTTATTGGCAAAGATCTGCCCCCGCTCGAACACCAGCGGCCCGCCAGTCAGGTCGAATCCGATCGCGTGATGATGCGCGATCAGCGCCAGGAAGGGCCAGTGATGCGCCGCCTGCCACACCACGCTAGGCGCCGCAATCAAGGCGGCAAGCGCCGTGCCCAACCAGAGCTTCCTGGTCAACAGCACATCCCGGTGGAAGAGTAGCAACCCAAGAAACAGTCCGGCGAGCCACATTACGATTCCATACTTGGCCTCCATCGCCAGCCCCGCCACCGCTCCGGCCCACAGCAGGCTGTTGGCCTCGCGGCGCACAATGTACCGCGCAATGAAGTACGCGCATCCTGTCCACGCCAGCGGCTCGAAGGTGGTTGTGGTCAGCGTTGCCGTCAACGCCGCCAATGCTGGGCTCAGCGCCGCCGCCGCCGCTGCCGTCACCACTACAGCGGTCCTCCGAGAGAACAGGCTTGCGAATGCTGCGGTCACTGGAACCAGCGCAACCGCCGACAGCACCGCCGGCAGACGCAGCAGCCAGAGGCTATGCCCGAAGGCCTGCGTCGCCGCCGCCAGCAGCGGGATCAGCGGCGGCTGATCCACGTAGCCAAACGCCGGATGCCTCCCGCAAACGATGAAGTACAGTTCGTTGCGGAAGTATCCGTAGCGGCCCGCCACGGCAAAATGCAGCAGCGCCGTCACCGCAGCAATGCCCCACACCCACCACGCCTGCTGCCTGGAAAAACCTTCTGTTTGCGTCGGAGTACCGGTTGAATGGCGCATGGATACCCTCGTCGCAAATAATAAGCAATAGCTTAGCACATATTCAAGCCATTATTCGGATTAGTCAAAATTTATTCCGTACGGCGAGAGGCACACTATACGCTATAGCGTATAATTTTCGAATAGTTCTGCGCTTTTCGATTCTCGCTAGGCAGGTGCTTTATGGGTGTTGTTATGCTCTCCGGCCCGATCGGGGCCGGCAAGACCACGGTCGCACGCGAGTTGCTTTCCCTTGTCGCCGGTCCCACCTGTTACATCGAGGGCGACACCTTCTGGCCGCTCTTTGTCACGCCTGACGTAAAACAGCGCCACGAGCGTTTCCGGCTCATCATGCGCTCCATGACTGCTGCCGCGGTGCCTCTCGCCCGCGGCGGATACGAGGTCCTGCTCGATTTCTCCTTTCCGCTCGAGTTCCTCGCCACAGCCCGCAAAATCCTCAAGGAGATTCCTCTGGATCTGGTTATCCTCCGGCCAAGCCTGCCCGTCTGCGCGCAGCGCGCCGCCGATCGCACCACAGGCCCGATTCCCGACTACGCGCGCTACCGGGATTTCTACGCGATGTTCGAGGGCCGGCCGCAAAACGAAATCAGCGACGACGCGCTCGATGCTCGCTCGGCTGCCGTCCGCATCCGCCAAGGACTTGACAGCGGTCTCTTTCGCGTACCGTAGTCGCGCGCTGGTCAGAACCGGCTTGAAAGCAACAGCAGCCAAGTGTCTGAGGACCTTCAGCCACCTACGTCCCATCGCGAACAGATGGTAGATCGCTCGTCTGAAGTGGGCCGCAAAGGGTCTATTGCCGATTGTGTTGCGTCTACCGGAACAATAGTGATGGATGGCGGTGGGTCATGGAGAACAGTTTCTCTCTCGGAGCCAGGCTGTTGCAGCTACACAAACAGTGGAATTTTGCCCTCAGTTCGCCCGCGAACCGCACAGTGGCACTCCTGTTGTTAGTGGCTGGAATCACATTCCCCGCGTTAGCTGCCACTTCCGTCACGGGCGATCAGTTGGAGCAGATCTTGGTTGCGGCCCATGGTAAGCGAGATGCAAAGGTCGCCAAGCAACTCCTTGGACTGGAGCTGACGGAACGGCTGAGTACAACCAGGTTTTCGAGCTTCCGGGAAGACCTACCTGGATCCAAGACCCGGCAGGCACTTATGGCGCTAGCCGATATGTCCGCATTTCTTGACCTCCCGGCCACCGAGATCCCTGTCATAGCGAAGCCAGACCCCGAGGCTCAACATGAAATGATTTCGCTGATGATGAACTACGTCAAAACGACTATTCACCAGTTACCGAATTTCTTTGCAACTCGCCTTACCACTAGTTTTCAGCGCAATTTGTCGTCAGGAGACTCTGCTTTGCATCCCAATGGCCGGCACAGTGCTATCGTCCTTTACCGCGACGGCGAGGAAAAGTTGAATTCCATTGGGTCCGAATCCAAAGTGCCGAAGCGGACCACATCGGGAGAATTTGGACCTATCTTGATGACGGCTCTGCTCGATGCTGCGCAAGGTAATCTGATGTGGAGTCACTGGGAGCAGGGAGCGACAGGAGCAGCGGCAGTTTATCGTTACGCCGTCGCAGCCGAAAAGTCGCATTACCTGGTAGCCGATCAACTCTCTGGATACAAAGGGGAGATCGCAATTGACCCATCCGACGGAGTGGTCCTCCGCCTTGTCTTGAGAGCCGACCCACCGCCGCTCAATCCGCGTGGCATTGCAGATATCGCAGTCGAATACGGTTCTGTTGAGCTTGGAGGCAAGACATACACCTGTCCCCTGAAGGGCGTAGCTCTATTTCAGGGATTGGATTCGATCCAGCTAAACGACGTCGAGTTCCAGCAATACCGTTTTATTTCGGGCGAGCACACGTATGCTTCCAGGGTTCAGCGAACTTCCTTAGGGATTTAGGTAACTTCATCCGTTTACCACGCCGCCATGAGGCAAGACTTTGCAGGCAGTTGTCCGACCGCGGGACAGTCAACGGCTAGGAACGCCGTTTCCCGTCGGTCGCTGACAGTACTATACTTGCCATCAAACGCCGGAGGACGCCTATGCCGCAACCGCTATTTCTTTCGGTCGCCTCCCGGATGTTGTGTCTGTGTTTTGCAGTCGTGACGCCTGTCGCCTTCGCTGGTATGGATCGCGCAATCTACATCAGTCCTATTCCCAACTCCCCGCTTACTGCCATCGTTGAGGTCAATCAAACCCGAATCGAGCGGGACGGCACCCGGGTTAGCGTCAAGGTTATCGAGACGATCGCCAGAGACAGTCACGGACGCATGTACCGTGATGCCTGGAGGCGTGATGCCGCTGGCAAACCGATGCTTGTGACCGTCGACCTTTACGATCCCGCAACCGCAACGTATACCATTGTCGATCCTCTCTTCAAGACCTATTGGGTGGGGAGACTTGATCGGCAGCCCGCGATCATGGGTGACGGCTTCTTCTACGATCCACGCGACGATGGCACACCCAAGAGTCAATTCGAACATGGGGAAGACCTCGGAGTTCAGGACCTGGAAGGTTTACCGGTGCATCACGTGCGAGAAATCGATCCTGTCAAAGACAGTGTAGAAAAGAAGGTAGTGACGCGGGAGTACTGGTATTCTGACGATCTTCGCATGAACCTTGCATCCAGGTTGCATGACCCGCAGGCAGTAATCCAAACGATGACGGTTACGCAACTGACACGCAAAGAGCCGGATGCCGCCATCTACAAAATACCTCCGGGGTACCGGCGAGTAGATACCTTGTTTCAACTTCACACGTCACCGCAGTAGAAAGATCGAACATCGTAGGTCCGTATCTGCCGTCCGTTCCACTAGAAGACTTCTATAGTCGCACTGTGACCGGGGGCCGCGGCGATCTTCTGGTCCCGCGTGATCAAAGGAGCCTTTAGCTCTTCGGCAAGCGCTACGTAGGCTGCATCGTAAGCACTCAGATTCTGTCGTAGCTGCCAGATCCGAGGCAAGAGCACGACAGGGGCATACCGGGTGACACGAACCGCGATCAGATCTTCCATCGCCTCCTCAGCCCGCTTGCGTGCCAATGTCCCCTCGCGCACCAGACGCCGCAGGACCTGAGCAAACTCCACATCGAGCAAATGAACAGTGTGCAGAGTGTCGTTGCGCGCGTAGATACGCTGTTCTACGCGCTGTCCGGCTGGGGTTTGAAGCAGCCAGTCGACGACCGCCGAGGCATCGAGCACGATCATCGCGCACTACGTTCCTCACGCAACAGTCCTCCGGTGTCCAGAACGGCCGGAAGCGGTTTGCGCTTGTGCAGACGCTCGCGAAACTCGGCCAGCGTCGGACGCTCCGCGATCTCTCGGAGCTCCACGAGCAAATAGTCGGAAAGCGACATGCCGGCCATCGCGGCCCGGGCCTTCAGGCCGCGATGAAGAGCATCCGGGACATTCCGAACCTGGATCATTTTTACCATGCTATGAACATAGTTGCATGTGATGCACATGTCAACGCGGCGGACCGGTCCGGCTGCCTTGGGGATAGGTTTGTTGCCTCTATTCCCTTCAGGCCGTTGAATCGGTTGCAGCGGGGGGATCTTTCCGGGGACGGACGCGGCCTATTCGGGCCTTTTCGGGGACGGATCCTGACCGCCGCAGATCAGTCAGCCGCTTGCGGAAACACCATAGCGCCCGCTGGTTTCGGCAACCGCATGGTATCGATGGTGCTCGCGGCTAGCCATCGTGCCTACCACGTCACCCGGTACGGCCGCATCATCTCATTGTCTTCATGGTCGATGATATGGCAGTGCCAGACATAAGTTCCCTGCGTTGGATCAAACTTGTAAAGATTCTTTCCTGTATAGGAACGATTGGCAATCTGGGCAACATCCGACGGCGTCCACCGCACCAGGACTGTAGTGACCTGGCCGGATGGCACATTCACGGTGTCCTTCCAACCCGATTCGCCAGGCTCCGGCGGAGTAGGGCAGTCTGCCGGGTTGGTTTGACAGTCCTTTGCAATGTAATCGCTGAAGGCGGGATTGCCGCCAAGCGCGCCGTCTGTATTGGGAGTTAAATAGTCCAGCGGAGGCCCATAGTCCGCGCAATACGTACCCGGCGAGCACCCCACCGGCAAAAGCTCTGGATGCATTGTGCCGAATGCGCTTTTCCATGCCGACAAATAGGGAGTTTCCAATTTTGTATCTAACGGTTCGCGCTTGAGAACCTGGAATTGTGTCAGGTGAATGTGCAGCGGATGTTCACCCGCCATATTAGAGACGTAAAGGATCTGCCACTCTTCAATCGACCCCACGCGTGGCAGTTCGCTGATGCCATCGATGGGAAAATCATGGGCAATGCCGGGCGACTCCAGACCATTCCAATCCGTGTTATTGACGAATTCTTTGACTTGCGGGGGAGCCCCCGTGATCACGTCATCGTAAAAAAGCATCTGCCGGGTCTTGTCGATCTTCACGCCTGGCAGCACATTGCCTTTCCCATCGGTCAGGCGAACGAACGGGTCTTTCCTCGCGCAAAGGCCAATGGACGGCGCCGGACGCGTGGGGTCACAGCTCGTCTCAGGTGTCTTCAAACGGGAGGCCACCTGGAATTGCATAATCTCCGGCAGAGGAGTTGCCACAAAGGTGCCGGTATTCCCAACCGTAATCTTCTGGCCCGCAGAGTTGGAGAAGTCGACGATGATGTCGGCCCGTTCGCCCGGCGAGATAGTTACGTTGAAAAGCGGAACGGGTTTATCAAAGTAGTTGTCATCGGCCCCGATCTGGTAAACCGGTGCGTTGCCAAAGGACAATACATAGTCCCGGTGGTTGCTGCCGTTCAGGAGATGAAAGCGATAGCGCCGCGGCTCCACCTTCAAATAAGGAAAGGCCGCTCCATTCACGGTAGCTACATTTCCCTCGAAATATGGACTCCAGAATGGATGGTGACCGACCTGCAGTTGCTGCGAGAAATAGAGCTGGCTTTTCGTATCGAACTCCCGGTCCTGGATTGCCATTTCGATCTCGTAAGGACCGCTCGGATAGCCTTTCGGATCGCGGGAAGGATCTTGAAGAAAATAGAAACCGGCCAGACCTGCGTAAACACTGATACGGGTAATTCCCAGAGCATGATCGTGAAACCACAGCGTCCCTGCCTCCTGCGAATTTGCGTACTCATAGATCGCCTCGCCTGGCTCCGGATTGCCGGCCGAATGGTAACCGGGACCCTTCAGACCATTTGGCGTGAACCACGAGTCCGGATTACCGTCGTAAGCGGTCGGTATTTCAGCTCCATGCAGGTGCACGGTGGCAGGAATTGGACCGATGTACTGCTGCCACGTATCACCGTCACTCGATGGCGTGGAAGACCCCTTCGACAGGGCACGTTCTATGGAATGTCCCATGCTGTGGAGGGGATCGGCCCAGTGTATGGTCTGATCGATTGGTAGCAATCCTTCCACCAATCCGGGGCCCCACGGATAGGACGGATCGAAGCTCGGTAACTGATTAATGTATTTCACGCGCGTCGGTGTGCCGCGCGTGGCCACGATGGTGACCGCTGGCCAGTTGGCCGGACCGAGCACTTCACCCGTCCTGGAATCTGTGCTTTCGTATGCCCACACCCGTGTTTTACGGAACTTCATACCACATAGATTGGGCCCCCCTTGCGGCAGCACCGCCTGGTTGGTTTCCTTCATCGTTACCGTCAGGTAAGGATGTGCCGCCGCATCCACCCGCGGCACTGATCCGGCTGGTCCAAAAACCGGAAGGCTGACCGCGAACATTGGGATGCAGCTGGGGTCTAATGGCTCCTGCGGGACAAGAGAACTTGCGCCTAAGCTGCGAGTGCCCACCCCAAGAATCAACAACAACGAAGCCACACTCAAAGCCATTGCGCTTCGGCGAGGTGCGAGGGATTTGGCTGATACCGCAACAACGGCAGTTTTTGAGGCACCCAACAAGCGCGCCACAACAAGCGTCTTACGATGTGTAGTCACTGGAGTTCCTTCGTCTGTAGTGATTGCGTCCTGGAAAGACAAAGACCGCGGCGGAAGGTTGCACAGCAACCTATGCGCGCCAAGGTCAGTGAGGCGGTGCTCGGGCGACGACAAATAGGCAGTTCTGGAGTCAGGATTCTCCGCAACCATTGCGCAACACACCGCCCAAAAGATTGAAGCACGAGACTTCTGGAGAACTCTCGCTCGCATTGTGAGAGAAATGGCCCGGCCCACGCTGATTGCCGAGACATTCGCTGAGGGCTGCGCCAGCACCAAAACACGGTTCTTCTCCCAAGACAGAGTTATGCCAAACGAACGCCGCCAACACGCCCGACTAAGGGACGGCGTAGGTGAGATATCAAAATCAGTTAAGGGCATCCACGGTTAGGGAGGGAGGGTCGCCTTGATATTGGCTTCCCCTGGCCGCGGCCCGTCTACTTTAGAGCGGGCGGGGTAGAAAAAGCAACATTAAACTACGAGTTTTCCGCATGTTCATCATCGATTCATAATGGCGAAGGAAGCGAACGATTCGCCCGCTGTTGACCACCCTTTCTATCGCATCATCGCGGTGATTGGTTCGGTTATGTGCAGCGAGTGATGCGCGCAGCCCCTTAGGATTGGCATTTTGGATACGATCCGGCGATGCATCCTGCTGGTGAAAACAGGCACGCGTCTCCTCTTCCGATTCGGTTGAATTTCCTGCTTAGGAACGGAGAATAGCTGAAATGAGGCGCCAAGACAACAGACCGGAGATGATTTGAATGTAAACTCATCGCTTCTCGCGGCAAGCCTGGCTTACAACCCTTCCCGGTAGATGTTGCCTAGAACAGCCATCGCTCTGGGTTTGTTCCGGACCTGGTCGAAAAGGGGCAGTTGATTCAGCAGCACCAGCCAGATATCGTGTTGGTGGAAGGCCTTCTCGATCCAGCCCAGGGTCGCCTCCGTCTCATCTATCAGCAGACTTCCCATGGCCATGACTGAGGGTGGAACACCCACTTCGCGATCAGCCTCTTTGAGCCGCTCGACTATTTTTCTGACTTCTTCCATCTCCCCCATCGCCAGGTGAGCCTCCCCCAGCGCAGGAAGCACAGCCGGTATCGGAGATATCGCATACGCTCGCTCCAGAGTCGGAACCGACTCCCGTGGCCGGCCTGCCAACATCAGCGCCGCGCCATAATTCAGCAGACCCATCGCAAACCCTGAATGATCCGTGAGGAAATCCTCGCTTTCCTGAATCGACTCTTCATAGCGGCGGGCGAACAGCAGAACTTGTGCTCGATGGCTTCGCAGAAACAGCGACGAATGCTCCATTGCAAGCGCCGCGTCGATATGATGCAGCGCTTCCTCGTACCGGCCTTGGGCAAGCAGGATCATAGAGTATAAGTGCTCCACCTGGGCCAAGGACGGGTTGTGTCGCAGAGCCAACTGAATGCGCCCCTCGCCCTCTTCCCATTTCCACAGATACATAGCGATCACCGCGCCCAACGTGGCATGAGCCTGAGCATTGGAGGGATCGAGGGAAAGCGCTCTGCCAGTCAATGCCTTCGTTCTCTCCACCACTTCAACGTAGGAAGGATTTCCCGCATAGGCCTGAATACGTTTTGTTTCCGCCAGTCCCGCATAAGGGGGAGCCCAATCCGGTTCCAACGCCATCGCAGTCTGGTAATACTCTGCCGCTTTAGCGAGTGACTTCGGCGCACGCAGCGAAACCAGAAAGTTGCCACGCAGGAAACTCTCAAACGCTCTTGGATCAATCTCCTTGGCCGGCGCTGATTGACTCCCTTGCCGGACAGGGTGGGAAGCGGCGCCGGCAATAGCCGCCACCAGCTCCTGTTGAAGCGTAAGAATGTCTTTAAGATCGCGATCATAGGTCTGCGCCCATAGATGTCGCTCGCGCACCGCATCCAGCAGCCGCGCTGAAATACGGATACGATTGCCCGAGCGCAGAATCGAGCCTTGCACAATCGCCTGGATCTTGAGTTCCGCAGCGATTTCGCGCGCGGTTTTCCGCGAATTTCGATAGCCTTGGATAGTAGCGTGGGATACCACCCGTAGATCCGATTGCCGCGCTATCTCAGTGATCAGCGCATCCGTCAGACCATCCACGAAGAACTGGGCATCGGGATCGTTCGATAGATCCTTAAGCGGCAGAACCGCAATGGTCTCTATCCTCGCCTCTGCCGGCTGCTCGACTACCTCCGCGATGAGCCGATATCCCACCCGCGGAGCTGTCTCGATATAAGCCGGGGCGCTTGCGCTCTCGCGCAGAGCCCGCCGCAGCTTCCTTATCGCGGTGTTGATACCACGCTCGAAATCGACGAAGTGGCCATTCGGCCAAAGCGTCTGTCGAATCAGCTCGCGCGAGACCAACTCACCCCGCTGCCTCACCAGGAGCGCCAAAATCTCGTACGGCTGCTGGTGCAGCTTAATCAGAACCCCGCTACGCGTCAGCTCCCGTCGCCGGAGGTCCAGCTCAAATATGCCGAAACGGACGACCGTCGGTTCCGAAGGTGTTGCTGCCAATCCCGGGGGCTTGCCAAACACCAAAGTTCACTCCGTTCTCTGCCAGCAGGTCTTTGGTCAAAGTCTAGTTGACAAAAGTCTAGTCGACAGAGACGGAACCGGCACTTTGCGAGGAGTAATGCGTCGACACGATACCTATTTCCCTTGATTTTGGTTCGTGGTAAGTTTGCGCTCATGACGCGTTTGGGCCGTATGGTGATATCCGGGCCTAATACGCGAACATCGGGGTTGGGGGTCCACACCACTTATTGGGAAAATTAACACAAGAGGGACGGGGTGGGATAAATTGAAACAACCAACATTGTGTCGAGGCGCGTCGGGCGATCAACCTTGGCGCTGTGATTGATCCTTATCTCCGTTCCCTTAATCTCCGCCTATCGGAATGTGACAAGCCACGCTTGACACAGCTAGGAGACAAGCTATACTTGTCACATGATCGAAACCTTCAGCCATCGAGGGCTAAAACGCCTTTACCTGCGTGGCGACAGGAGTGCGGTGGGCGCAGATATGATCAACAAGATCGAGCGCATCCTGACCCTTCTCGATGCGGCCGACCGCCCGGACGCTCTCGATCTGCCCGGCATGGCCTTTCACCCGCTCAAAGGTGATCTGAAAGGCTTCTATGCCGTGACCGTGCGCGCCAACTGGCGCCTCATCTATCGCTTTGAAAACGGCAACGCCTACGACGTCTCGCTGATCGATTACCACTAAGGAAAGGAAACAAAGATATGCCCATGAAGAACCCGCTCCACCCCGGCCGCATCGTCAAGCACGAATGTCTCGAGCCGCTGAACCTGACAGTCAAGCGTGCGGCGGAGATCCTGGGCGTGACCCGCCAGGCCCTGAACAACATCGTCAACGAGAAGGCGGCCATCAGCGCCGACATGGCGATCCGCCTGGAAAAGGCATTTGGCGGAACCGCGAACGCCTGGCTGCAGATGCAGAACAATTACGACCTCGCCCGTGCCCGCCGTCACGAGAATCAATTGAAGGTGCAGCGTAACGCCCCTGAACTTGCCCGCTCAGCATGAGCCCGGCATCGGCTTGCGATTTGGACCGGGAGGGACAGACGGGACCGGGAGGGACAGACGAGACGTACCCTAAAGAAATTACGACGGCTACAAAAGGAAAACTCTGCGGAACAAAACCGCATGTGCACCTTTAGTTTCCAATGCCTCCACTACGCTGCGCTCCGGTCGGAGGCTGTGACTTTTTTGATTTCCGTTAGTTTTTGGTGGCCGGAAAGCTATGAAGAGCAGCGGCAAACAAGCATCGTCGGGGTCCTTCGACTGCGCGCCATAAATCCTCTGTTAAGTGATGGATCTGCGAGGCGCTTCGCTCAGGATGACGCCTTTGTGGGAGGTTTGAAAAATCCTCTGGTTGGGTGTGTCAAAACCACAAAGATCAAAAAAGTCACAACCTCTTGATGACAATTTTGTTCGGGAAATGCCCTAGACCCCGGTCAACGGAACTAGCAGCCGGTGGCACAACAAAATTGTCATCCCGACCGGAGCGCAGCGTAGTGGAGGGACCTGCGGTTTCTTTCCCTCGGCAGGAAGCCTTGTTACTGATAAAGGCAAAACAGCAGCTCCCGGAAAGCGAAATTGGACAAGTTTGGCCGGGTTGACCTCGGCGCTGGAAGCAAGTTCATTTGCTGATGCAGTAGACGGGTTCGGGGCTCATCACAATACCAGGAAAACCTGGCCGATTGACGGATCTGCAGTTTTGCTACTTGTTGGACGAATGCCCTATGGTGAACCGCAAACCCACTCGGAAAGTAAAGGGCAGCGAGGGATAGCCGATGGGGGCGATTTTCTTGTTGGCGGTAAGGTTGTCGAGCTGGGCATACGCGGCAACCCAGGACAAGAACTGATAGCTTCCACCCAGATCGAGCTTGGCATAACTGAAATCGAGATTGCGGTTGGGTAGCAGTAGCGAGTTCCCTTCCACCAAATCACGGCCGCCCAGAAAAGTAGAATCGTCACTCCGGCTGGCAAAAGCGCCCGTGAACTCCACCGCGTATTGCGCCCCGCTGTAAGTCACCGAAGCAAAGCCGGTGTGCGGCGGGCGCTGAAACGGACGTGCGCCCCGCAGCGGGTCAAAAGCGCCAATGGGCACCCTAGAGAAAGACGGCGGAGGTTCTCCAGGCAGGCCGGTGTTAAACGCGGGTTTCAGAGCATCCGAGGTGAAAGAGCGCTGCACCACCGCATCCAGATAGGTATAGCCTCCACGCAAGAACAAAGTCCTGAAGACGCTGTATTGCACTTCGCTTTCGACACCCTGGGCGCGGAACGCCTGCGAGTTCAGCTCGAGGGGGCCGGCGCTGCTTATGAGGCTCTCCAGCGACTGCTGCTCACTGGGACTCAATTGCGGCAGCAACACCGGCACTTCCGTGGCCGGGACCGGTTCGATCTGCCTGCCGTACTGGTTGTGGAAATAGCTGATTCGCAGCAGGCCTCGCTCACTCAGAAAGCTTTGCGTCCCCCCGCCCTCATAGCTGCGCGACTGCTCCTCCACAATGGGTGAGATATGAAACTGTTGAATGGCTTCCCGGCCGCCCTGCTGGCCCAAAAGGAAGTCATACAGCGACGCAAATTGCTCGTCGAGGGATGGCTCCTGGTAGCCTTCGGCGAAGTTGAAGTTGATCTTGGTGCCGTGGAAGATTCCCTTGCCCGGCCGGACCGGATAATAGACCAAACCGAGACGGGGCGTCCCCACCGTCCCAAAGAGCTGGTTCTTCTCCACTCCACCTCCCAGCGAGTAGAGAAGCCGGTTGCGGTAGCTGCCTTGAACTTGCCCGGTGTAGTCATAATTGGCGCGCTCTATAGTCTGATCGAGCCCGTAGGCCGCGGATTTTTTCGCCCCTCGCTCGTCCGCATAGCGGAAGGTGAACAAGCCGAGGATGTGCTGGGTAAACGGGTAGTCACTCTGAAAGTAGAGCTGGTCGCGATTGTTGACCTGCTCCACAGTATTGGGATAGGTGCCGGGGAAATTCAGGATCGCCTGCCCCGCCACCGAGTATCCGTTGGCTCCGGCGATCAACGTGTTGTAACCGTAATAGTTATCTGACGAGAGGAGCTGAATGCCCGCGGGGTAAAAGTTGATGTTCTCTTCGCGCTTGCGCGTCATGCCGTAGCGCACCAGGTTGTGCCAGTTACCGTAGGTCCGGTGTTCGACCGATGCTCCAAGATAAATGTCTTGATTGGATCGCTTGCCGGCGTCGGCAATGCCGTAGAAGTTGAAAGGGCCGGGGGTTCCGGTGGCGGCATCGCTATTGCTGGCGGTTACCCGAAACTGGGTCGCCGACGAGAAGGCGTAGCCCAGGTTCGCGCTCGCCGTGTCGTCGTGAAACTCATCCATCTTGATGGAGTTGTCGCTCTGGAAGGCTTCAAAGCCGCCGTAGTAATCGAATTTCTTGTGCGTGCCCCCCAGCTGCGCCCGGTTGCGAAAGGTGGTGAAGGTTCCGGCATCCCCCTCATAAAACAGAGATGGGAAGGCGGTGCTGCCGCGTAAGGTGCTCACATTCACGGCTCCAGAGGCAGCATCCGAGCCGTAGAGCACGCTGTTGGGACCGCGATAGACCTCGAGGTCTTCGACACCGGTCGCCGACAGGTTGCTGTAGTCGAAAGCCCCCCCGATATCACCGATCGGAACCCCATCCTCGTTCACCTGGTTGGAATCGGAATTGCCGCCGCGAATGAACAACGAGGCCAAGCCGCCGTACTCGCCCTGACGCACCACAAAGTCTCCCGGCACCTGACGCAGCGGATCGATCAAATCGGAGCGGTTGGCGAAGCTTCCACTGCGCTGCGCCGTGACCGCAGAGCTGATCTGGGCCTCGGGGGTGGGGAGGCCGGTAGCAGAAACAACCATCTCCTGGCGCGCGTTGGACGACTCCAGCACGATGTCTTCCTGGTGGCTGTCTGCGGTACCGGCGTAGAAGCTGAGGGTAGTGATCTGTTTGAAATCTTTAGCTGAGACCAGAACGTAGAACCGTCCGGAGGTACTGCTGCTTATCTGGTAGGTGCCGTCCAAGCGGGTCACCGCGATCGCCACAATCTGGCTGTTTTGCAGCAACATGACATTGGCATGAATGACGGGCATGCCCAGGGAGTTGGTGACAGTTCCGCGAACAATCGCGGCTCGCGTGGTGAGCGCCGTGGAAAGCATCAGGGAGAGACAGAGGCTGAATGGCAGGAGGTACTTGCGCCGCGATCGAACCGGCATGAAAATCCTTTTTTTCTCCCGGAACGAGGTATCCGCACCTCAATAGACGCCGCGCAGCATTCCGACGCGCAGGCTTTGGAAAGAGAATGGTGACCCCGGGAAGACTCGAACTTCCGACAAACAGTTTAGGAAACTGCTGCTCTATCCACCTGAGCTACGGGGCCCTGGTCTTGACTCACTTGCTACGGCTTCAGTTTAGAGCATTTTCGCGATTTCTGTGATCCACGCCGGCGCTCGGTTTGGGGCTACGCAGAAATGGGTTGGACGGATGTTTTATAGCCATCCTTCACGGCCTGCAGGCGCAGTTCATAGCTCTCAGCCTGGCGCGGCTGATAGACGAGGGCAGGACGAAAACAGACCAGGCATGTGCCGCCCTTGTGGCGCACGCTGGGATAAAGGATTCCGTTCGACTGTTGGGCGAGAAGTTGTCGCGCCAGCAACTGCGACGGCAGGTAGCATTGCGGCACCGGTTCTGGCGCGAGACAATCCGCGTACTCTTCCCTTGGTTCCAGAATGTGAAAAGGGCCGTGAAAGTCAGCCTGCCAGTCGTTGTAGGTGGAGACTTCTTCATTCGGCCGTTCGTGGGGAAGCCCGGGAACGACCATTTCCGAAAGCCGCTTCGACTTGTGATAAGCGACTTCCGCAATCGAGGTCTCCACCTTTTTCGCCGCGTACCAGGCGCCTCGAGTGGTGTCATTGAAGCGAGATCCAAATGGACCGGGATGAAGAAATGCGGCGCGAATGATATGAGCGTTGGGAATTCCGTATACCAGTTCGAAACTACTGATTCCGCTCAGACCATAGAGTTCGCCCTGGATACGCTCGTTGGTTGCGGCATCCAATCGGGCGGCATCCGCAAGCATCGCCTCATTGCCTGCGACCTCCTGCAAAACGGTTCCTGTTTCGCTGTACCGTGAGGGGATCAGCCGATGCATGCCCTTCTGGCGGAATTCCCGGACCGGAGGCGTCAACGGCCGCCCCGCCAGGCGTCCAGCATCCGGCGGACCTCCGCCATGCCCGGCTGCCCGTGGCGGATCATGTAGTCGATGGGGGCCTGGCCAGCGAAGAGCGGACCGCGGTTTGCGAGCGTGATCCATCGGTCTGCCCAGGGCTTACCGAAGTAGATGTTCAGCGCCTTGTAGATTCCGATGACCAGCGAAATGCGCGTCAGGGTGTCCTGGTCGAGCTGTTTGCCCTTGGGTTTGGTCTTCCAGGAATGAAAGGTTGAGGAGGCCACACCGCCCAGCATCGCTCGCGCCTGGGCTTCGTTCAAATCCCATTTCTGCGCGATGTTCACGAATACCTTGATGGCGTTCTCGCTCAGTTTCCTGCGCTCCTGGGCATCCGTGAGGTCAGGAGCCTGGTCGAAGGAGTATCCCGCAACATTGGGAGCAGCCAGTGCCGTTGCCATATCGTGACTCGTCCCCGAGATATATTATTCTCGATTTCGAGAACATTGGCAAGCCGAGGCAATGCAGCGGATCCAAGTTGTGGTGAGGCAGGGCGCACCTCTTAAGGGCGCGCCCTGCTATCAACCAGTGGAACCGTTCGCAGTTGGGGGGCGGGGCGAGGGCATGCAGGAATCTTGGGCGCACACGGCTTAGCGAACAATGACCCGTTCGTGCTATGGCTAATTGGTGGGAGCGTACCCACACCGGCAACCCCTAAAGGCAGTTTCGCAATTACCGGGTCTGATAAGAATCGCGAGGTGTGGTTTTCCTGGGAGAAAACCACGAAAAAGCCGGTGGCTTCGGTCTACACCAATTGCGAAACTGCCCTAACCTGAATTTCTCAAGGCCTGGTCCGTAACGAAAGACGGGTGCCCCATATCTGCCCGGTTTTGGCAGATGTGGGATTCCACGGCCGTCCACCGGTCACTCTCTACCGGCAACAGGTCTTCATGTCCATGGTCATCTACACCCTGTACACTCAGGGGCCGAAGTTTGTGGAATCCCACATCTGCCAAAACCGGGCAGATATGGGGCACCCGTCATTCGTTACAGTTCGAGATCTCACTACCGGATCATTGCTTACCCAAGGAGGGCCTGTGAGAAATTCAGACTAAGCGCCCAGGCTCTTCAAGCGGAAAAGCGCCGCGATCAACGCATCGATATCTTCGAAGCTGTTATAGAGCGCCAGGGACGGCCGCACCGTGGTCTCCACGCCGAACCGGCGCAGCGAGGGCTGCGCGCAGTGGTGGCCGGAGCGCACGGCGATCCCTTCGCGGTTGAGGGCGGCGCCCACTTCCTCCGTACGGAATCCCGCGAGCACAAAGGAGAGCACACCCGCCTTTTCCTTGGCTGTGCCGATGATGCGTAGACCGGGAACCCGCAAGAGCCCCTGGGTGGCGTAGACCAGGAGTTCATGCTCGTAACGAGCAATGTTGGGCATGCCGATGTGGTCCAGGTAATCGATGGCCGCTCCCAATCCTACGGCATCGGCGATGTTGCCGGTGCCGGCTTCGAAGCGTCCGGGCGGTGGCTGATAGGTTGTCTTCTCGAAGGTGACGTCGACGATCATATTTCCGCCTCCCTGCCAGGGAGGAGTCTCGGCCAACACATCAGGCTTGCCGTAGAGCACTCCGATGCCGGTGGGCGCGAAGACTTTGTGTCCGGAGAAGACATAGAAGTCGCAATCGAGAGACTGCACATCGACCGGCATGTGGGAAACCGCTTGAGCGCCGTCGAGCAAAACGCGAGCGCCGTAGCGGTGAGCCATTTGCACCATCTGATGCGCCGGGGTCATGGTGCCCAGGGCGTTCGAAACCTGGGCGAAGGAGACCAGGCGAGTCTTCGGACTAAGCAGCTTCTCGTACTCATCCAGCAAAATCTGTCCGTCGTCGTCGACCGGCGCGACGCGCAGGCATGCACCCTTTTCCGCACACAACATCTGCCAGGGAACAATATTGGCGTGGTGCTCGATCCAGCTGATGACGATCTCATCGCCCTTGTTGATGTGACGCCGTCCCCATGCCTGGGCGACCAGGTTGATGGCCTCAGTGGCGCCGCGGACGAATACGATTTCTTTGGAGGAAGAAGCATTGAGGAAATGCGCCACCTTGGTGCGCGCATCCTCATAGGCATCGGTCGCGCGCGCTGCCAGGTCGTGAGCGGCCCGATGAATATTAGAGTTTTCGTGCTCGTAGAAATACGAAATCCGATCGATCACGCTTTGCGGCTTCTGCGTGGTTGCCGCGTTGTCCAGCCAGATCAACGGACGGCCGTGCACACGTTCCTGCAAGATTGGGAAATCGCGGCGCACGGAGCCAATGTCAAATTGGTTCCGCGGAAGCTTTAGATCACCGACCGCCGCGGGATGGGACATGGCAGACGTGGGCTCGGGAACAGATGCAGTCTTGGCAGCCTTGTCGGATGCGGTCAGCAGGCCGCCGTCGTCGAGAAAGTACAGCGATGAGGGTTCTGTCAGAACAGCTTTGGCATCGTTTTCGTTCAGCAACGGAGGCAGAGGGGGAAGCGTAGGTATTCCCGAAGCGACCTGTCCCGCTCTGTTCAGCCCCGGCAAGCCGTGGGGCGCGCCGTGGAACGAGGGAAACAATGCGCGGTCAAACTCCGGCAGCGGAAGCGAAAAAGGAGAGAGGGCGGCGGCCACGGAATCAACCGCAGGTCCCTCCACTACGCTACGCTCCGGTCGGGATGATAATTCTGTGGGTGCCATGCTGATCCCGTTAAGGGCGCCGGCGTTATCCAGAAAATAAAAAGGAGACGCGGTAGTCAACACTGACCTAGCATCGTCCTCCGTCCGCAGCGGCGGAAGGGGTGGCAGCGCGGGCACACCGGCTGCGAAAGACGGGAACAATGCCTGGTCAAACTCGGGCAGCGGAAGCGAAAAGGGAGATGACGGAACCGCGGCGGTTGCGTTTCGGGGATCATACTGCAGCAATCCCTGGGGCACGGGCGCGGCGGCAGGCAGAGCAACCGTGGTTATTTGTCCTGGGGCGACCTGTCCCGCTCTGTTCAGCCCCGGCAAGCCGTGGGGCGCGCCGTGGAAGGATGACAACTCCGTCATGGACATATCCGGCGCGATGGGAAATTTGCCGGCTGAAGGGATGGCCGGCACCGAGGGCAGAGGCATACCCAACTGCGGCAGCCTGGTTTCAAAAGCCGAGCCGGCGTATGAGGTATCGGGGGCGGAAGGCACAACACTGGCTGGGAAAGCCGGCCCCGGTTGCCCACGGAAGAACTCGTTGGCCATGCGCGTCAACAGCGTCACATCAGGAAGCGAGCCCGCCTGGCCGATGCTGTTCTCGTCCACCGGCAGCCTCTCGGTCAAACGCGCAGCGGAATCCTCTGCGTTGTTCTGATCACTTGTACTCATGATACTGTCCGATTTCTACATTCTCGACCACACCCAGGGCGTCTTCGGTCAGCACGGCCGCAGAGCAATAGAGCGACACCAGGTAGGAGGCGATGGAGTTGCGGTCAATACCCATGAAACGGATGGAAAGGCCGGGAGTTTGTTCGCCTGCCAGTCCGGGCTGAAAGAGTCCCACGACGCCCTGCTTTCTTTCGCCGGTACGGAGCAACAGGATACTGGTCTTCCCTGCCCCGTCAATATTCATCTTGTCGGTGGGAACCAGCGGAATGCCTCGCCAGGTCATGAATGGCGAGCCGAAGATCGTCGCCGTGGGCGGAGGAACACCACGAAGTGTGCACTCACGGCCAAAGGCAGCGATGGCGCGCGGATGAGCCAGGAAGAACGCCGGTTCCTTCCAAATGCGAGAGAGCAGTTCATCCAAATCGTCGGGTGTGGGCGCAGCCTGGCGGGCCTGAATCTTGAATGCGGGATCTACATTATTCAGCAGGCCGTAGTCAGCGTTGTTAATCAGCTCGCTTTCCTGGCGCTCTTTGACCTTTTCCACGGTCAGGCGCAGCTGCTCCCGGATCTGATCGTGGGGATGGCTAAACAGATCAGAGACGCGGGTGTGAATATCCACCACGGTGCTGATCGCACTCAACGTATATTCGCGCGGAGTTTCCACATAGTCGACAAAGGTTTCGGGCAATTCACGTTCATCGCGCGATCCGCAAACGACCTCGATATCCGCATCGTTCTTAACCTTGTTCACTCGGTAGGTACCGGATTCGACCGGCACCCAACTGAGCAACTGCACCAGCCAGCGCGGAGTAATGGCCGTAAGCTGCGGCGGCGTTTTCGTTGTATTCGCTAACTGCCTTGCTGCTACATCCCCTAACGCCCTTGCCATAACACATGCTCCTTTTTCGTAAACCTTGCGACAGTTGAATCATAGACAAGGGCCGCCCGCGCGGGAATCGCGGAAATATGGAAAATCCAGCAATTCACGCTATAAAGAATCGACAAGCGGCCGCGAGACCTCATAATTTAAGGACACTGCATGATAACGGGAGGTACTAACTTACCGATGACTGGATTGGTTCATCCGTCTCTTGACGACATCGATTGCGAGATTCTGGCGGAGCTGCAAGCGAACGCGCGCATTGCCTTCGCGGAGCTGGGCCGCAGAGTCGGATTGTCCACGCCGGCGGTTATTGAAAGAGTCCACCGGTTAGAGGAGAGCAAGGTGATTCTCGGCTATCGCACGTTGATTGATCCAGCAAAGGTGGGGCTTCCCGTGCGCGCCTTTGTTCACGTTACGGTCGCGGGAGACAAGCTGGCGAAATTCGCCGCCGTGGTACGCAACTTGCCCGAGGTTTTGGAGTGCCATCGGGTCACGGGCGCTGAATCCTTTATCGTCCAGGTCGCGGTCCGCGACGTAAGACATATGGAAGAAGTGATTGACTCTATGATGCCCTATGTCTCGACCAACACTTCTATGGTCCTAGCCTCTCCCGTGCCCTGGAACAGCATCCTGCCGGCGTCGCGTTATGGGAAAAAACCCAGGCAGCGCAAGCCCAACGGTTGAGAGCCAGCGCTAAAGCGCGTGACGAGAGTCGAGACTCTTTCACGGAGCGCTAAAGCGCTCCTCCCCCGCATAAATGCGGGGGCTCCCACCCCACTATTTCTTCACGGGGCGTCAGTGCCTTCCCCTATTTGCGCATGGAGCGGATCAGATCGGTGATCACCGGCGGGGTAATGGCGCGGATTGCCTTCTTGATCCGAATCGTCGTTTTGACACTGTTTATGCCGGGGCGTTCTTGAAACGCAACCTCATGGCGGTGCGTTAGCTCCGGATCTTCTTCGGGGCGGCCATTCGAATAGTAGTACGTGGCAATCGACTTGCGATTGCGATCAGGCGGACACGCCAGCGGATGGGGATGACCGTGGAACGAGATACTAGTGGTGCTGAAGATCGCACAGCGGTTGAAGACGGGAAGAATCTTCTTTTCTGCTCGCTTGACACCGCGATCCCACAGCTCGAAGTGTCCCCCGTACTCCTCTTTCCAGTCCTTATTCAGATAAATAAGGACGTTGATGCGGCGGTCCAAGCGTAGCGCTTTGTGGTAGCTGAAGTCGGCGTGCACTTCCAACAGGCCCCCGGGCCTGATCTGGTGCAGACCTCCGCCGGCGTAGTACGGGTCGGGCAGTACCCCCTGGATCCCGGTCAGCGTTTCAAGAAACTTAAGCATGGGCCGGCTGTTGAGAAAGTAGAGAACATCGCGAATCGACGGGGGCAGTTTCTCCACTACATCGAAGGCCAGCTTTTTGCGCTGGTTCACATCGGTGTGTGCGTACCAGTCCGCTTCTTTGGGCTCGGGGAAATCCCGCAGCGCGGTCTCTGCTACCTCAAGGGGCAGGAAATCATCGAAATAAATATGGGGATAAGGAGTATTCGCCTTGTACTCCTCAGCCTTGGCTGGGCCCAGAGCCTCGAGTTTGGCGACGAATTGGTCGCTCAGCAATGCGTTCATCACTCTGCTATCGCTAAGCGTTTCTAGCTGTTCGGGCATCGCCGGCCTCCATTGATCGTTATTGTTGCCTGTCCAACGGGCCAAGCCTCTGGATTCAAAGCTATTGATGCACAAGAGGCATGTCAAGGCAGCAGCCGGGGCCGGGTTGTAAACTAATAATGAGGAATATATGGCACAGCTGGAACGTAGGAAGTCCACGACTGTCAAAGTGGGGAATGTGCGCGTGGGCTCGTCCGCGCCGGTAGTGGTGCAGTCCATGACCAATACCGATACCGCCGATGTACAGGGTACGGTCCAGCAGGTTGCCGCGCTGGCCACCGCAGGTTCGGAACTGGTGCGGGTGACGGTAAACAACGACGCCGCGGCGGCAGCGCTGCCCGCGATTGTCGAAGGGCTGGCTAAGTTGGGAATCGATGTGCCTATTGTGGGCGACTTTCACTACAACGGGCACCTGCTATTGAAGAAGTATCCGGAGTGCGCTCGGGCGTTGGCCAAGTACCGCATCAATCCGGGCAATGTTTCGATAGGGCGCAAGGATGACGACAACTTCCGCACCATGATTGAGTGCGCGGTAGAAAACCAGAAGCCGGTGCGCATCGGAGTGAACTGGGGTTCGCTCGACCAGGCCCTGTTGACCAAGATGATGGATGAGAATTCCAAACGTCCCCAGCCGGCGGAGGCGCGGGATGTGATGATCGAAGCCATGCTGGTAAGCGCGATCGAGTCGGCGCGCGCGGCGGAACGGTACGGGCTGCGCCACGACCAGATCATTCTCAGTGCCAAGGTCAGCGGCGTCCGCGACCTGATTGAAGTCTATGAGTTGATGGCTGCCCGCTGCGATTACGCACTGCATTTGGGTCTGACCGAAGCAGGCATGAGCATGAAGGGCATCGTCGCCTCTACGGCCGGTCTGGCGCCGCTCCTGCTTAAGGGCATTGGCGATACCATCCGTGTCTCTCTGACCCCCAAACCCGGGGGCGATCGCACTGAGGAAGTACAGGTGGCGCAACAGATACTGCAATCTCTGGGCATCCGCAGTTTTGCTCCACAGGTGACTGCCTGCCCGGGATGCGGACGCACCAGCAGCACCTACTTCCAGGAGTTGACCCAGGATATTCAGGGCTACGTACGCGACAGCATGCCGGTGTGGCGGGAGCGCTATCCCGGAGTGGAAGAGCTGAAGCTTGCGGTGATGGGTTGCGTAGTGAATGGGCCGGGCGAGTCGAAGCATGCCAACATCGGTATTTCGCTCCCCGGCACCTTTGAAGATCCCAAGGCGCCGGTGTACGTGGACGGACGCCTGATGACGACGCTTCGCGGAGACGGCATCGTTAACGACTTCAAGAAGATTCTGGACGAGTATGTCGCAGCTCGTTACGGGTCGGGCTCGCGGGAAGAGCAATTGATCGAAGTCCGGTAGGTTGCAGCGCGACGTGCCCCAGGACTGTGTCCTGGGTAAGTTTCAGTCGTCCCTACGGGACTTGTCGACTCAACTTTCTCTACCCAGGACTACATCCTGGGCTACTTTCAGCCGTCCCTGCGGGACTGCGCCACAGACTTGGGGATTTGTTTCATTGGACGGTGAGCCTCATACAATTCGGCTTTATCGTCAGTTACCCGTTCTCCTAAAGTCCCGGCTTGCCGGGACGGCTGAAAGTAGCCCAGCACGCAGTGCTGGTCAGGTTCTTAATCGCGTCCAGTCCCGCTAGGGACGACTGAAAATGTCCCAGGACGCAGTCCTGGGGGACCTGGATGCTGGCGGCTAGCTGCCCTTCCCGGCTTGCTTTCGCAGTTCGCGCATAGAATAAAAAGTGCCGCGCCAGCAGACACCGCCGCGCCAGAGTGCCAGAGACATGGAGCGAAGCATGGCGCAGAGCAACAACACCGCGGCGGCAGGAAACAGCAGCATCTGCGCCACGGAGAAACGATGATACCTGCCCACCTGCTGCTAGGTGAGAAGAAGTGCGATCAGCATGATGCCGGTTGGCCACCACAGCGCGCGACCAAGCAGACACGCCGCCAGGGGAAAGAGCGTGAACATAGCCAGACCGCATAGCAGTTCAGGCCGGAAGCGGAAGAGGGCAAAGAGGTTCTTGGTCATGTTCTCCACCACGCTGAAGGCCCCCTGCGCCCAGCGCACCCCGACCAGATCGCTTAGAGCCGGTAAGGGTTGCGACAATGGGCAGGCATCGATGGTCCGGGTCAGATCGGGCACCTGACGCAGCATTCGCCAACAGATGAGCACCCGCATCATCCAGGTCAGCGCGGCGAGCCAGTCAAGTACCAGAATCATCCAATAGAAGACGAGCATCAGACCCAGTATGCGGGGCCAAGGCCCGCGGCAAGGAGTGGTCCAGGGGACGCGTCTTATATACTGGCCTCCGGACACGACTGAATGGCAGAAGAAAGACGAAAAAGAATCAGCAGCAGTGTGCTCTGGATTGCTGCCGCCATCGCCCTCGTGTTCATTTTCTTCACCGTCCGCCGTATGACGCGGGAAAAGCTGCCTTTGCGCGTGGCCGAGGCGCAGGTGCAAGACCTGGTCAAGCCCAGCAGTACCAATGGCCGGGTTGAACCGCAGCAGACCTTTGAGGCGCACGCTCCCGACGCAACGATTGTCAACAACGTATACGTCCACATGGGCGAGCGGGTGCGCCCCGGGCAACTGCTGGTGACCCTGGATGACAGCAACGCGCGCGCCAGGCTGGCAGCTGCCGTCGCGGCATTGCGAGCCGCCCAAGCCGGCTTCCAGACGGTGGAGGCCGGCGGCAACCACCAGGAGCAGCTCACCCTTGCCAGCAACATCGCCAAGGCGAAAATCGATTGCGACCAGGGCGCCCGCGACCTCGACGTGATCCAGAAGCTGGCGGCCAAGGGGGCTGCGGCCCCTAGCGAGGTGGCCCAGGCGCAAACCCGCTTACAGATTGCGCAGGCATCGCTGCACGCGCTGGAGGAACAGAAGAAAAAGCCTTACGCGCCGGTGGATCTCACCCAGGCCCAATCGAGCGTGGAAGAGGCGGAGGCAGCCCGCTCTGCCGCAAGCTGGGTGATCGAACAATCAAATGTGCACGCTCCCTTCGCCGGCACGGTTTTTTCACTCCCCGTGACGCGGTATTCCTATATCGAGCCCGGCGCGGAGATATTGCAGCTGGCTGACCTCACCAAGCTCCAGGTGCACGCCTACTTCGACGAACCGGAAATCGGCGACCTGCGACTCAATAATCCAGTCACGATTGTGTGGGATGCCAAACCGGATATGACATTCCACGGGCATATCATCCGCCTGCCCTCGTCGGTTATCGACTATGGAACCCGGAGGGTCGGAGAGGTCCTGATCAGCATCGAAGACTCGGATGGGGTGTTGTTGCCCAATATTAGTGTCGTGGTCACAGTCGTGACCCAGGAAGTGCGCAATGCCCTCACGGTTCCTCGTGAGGCTCTCCACATCGAGGGTGGGCGCGATTATGTTTACGTGGTCTCGGGTGGCACCCTGCGTCGCGCTCCGGTGGAGGTGGGCGCCATTAATCTCACGATGGTGCAGATCGTGAGCGGCCTGAAGGAACATACGGTGGTCGCCCTGGGCACGACGAATGGGGCGCCGATCTCCGAAGGTGTTCCTATACGCATCGTCGATTAAGGCCATGCTGACCAATCGGTAAAATGCAGATTGCGGAAATTCGAGGGTCAACCATATCGGTGAGGCGCGCCTGCCAGATCGTGTTGTTGGGTATGTTTACGCTGATTGCGCAGAGCGGAGCGCTGGCCCAGGTTTCCTTCTATACAGCGGTCGATTTGGCCCTGCGTAACAGTACCCCGGTGCGCATTGGCGCGGCCCAGGTGCAGCACGCTGAGGCTGCGGTCATGGAGAGCGTAGATGCCTATAAGCCCAGTTTTGTGGTTGGTTCCAGCCTGGGTTATTCGTACGGCTTCCCCGTGGGCCAGCCTTCGGTCTACAGCGTCAGCGCAACCTCGCTGGCCCTCTCCTTCTCCCAGCCTGACTACATCCGCTCAGCTCGCGCGGCGCTGCTGGCCGCGCAATTGCAACTCAAAGATACCCGGCAGCAGGTCATCATGGACACGGCGCTGGCCTATATTCAGCTGACAACCGTCGGACAGGAGATCACTGCCCTCGATCAGGAGACGGGCTTCGTGCTCAGATTGGTAGAAATCGAGACCGACCGTGTCAACGCCGGACTCGACAGCAAAGTCGAATTGACAAAGGCCCGCCTGACTGGCGCCCAGATCGCGCTTCGGCGGCTCCATCTTGTGGACCAGGCCGACATGCTGCGTGTACGGCTCGCCCACTTGACCGGTCTAAGCCCGGCCGACATGGACTCCGAACCGCAGACCATCCCGAATGCGCCGGAGATTTCGCAGGTGGGATCGGCCGATGCCCTAGTCATGGATGGCAATAACGGCGTGAAGGCCGCTTATGCGTCAGCCCGATCGAAGCTTATGTTGTCTCGTGGGGATGCGCGCCAGAATAACCGGCCCACTTTCGGTTTCGGGGGAGAATACAACCGCTACTCTAAGTTCAACAATTACAACGAGTACTATCTGCGTTTTCAACACAACAACTTCAATGTAGGAATCCAGATCACGCTGCCGCTCTTCGACGCAACGCGCAAGGCAAAGGCTATAGGCTCCAGTGCGGAGGCAGTGCAGGCGACTGCCGAGGCGGATCAGCTGCGCGACCAGGCTGCGGAGCAAATCCTGCAATTGCAGAAGAACGTGGCTGAGCTTACTGCACAGGAGCAGGTGGCAGAATTGCAAAATGAATTGGCCCAGGATCAACTGGACGCGATCACAACGCAGCTTCACCTGGGCAGCGGCACTCCTGGAACGGCGGCGCCCTTGCCAAAGGACGAACAGGGTGCTCATATCAATGAACGGAGCCGCTATGTAGATGCGCTCGAAACCCGCTTCCAGCTGACGCAGGCCCGCCTCTCTCTGCTGCGGTCCATGGGGAGAATCGAAGACTGGGCCAAGGCAGTGCCCGTACCCCACCATTAAAGGAAATCGGATGCGGTTGGAAGGGGTTCGTGAACCCTCTTGACATGGCTGGCGTCTAATGGTTCGGGTGTGCTCTTAAGTATCCTGTTTTCACCCCCAGCTCCGCTAGTGCTGTTAGACTGTAAGTTGAGCCTATGCCACTAAAAACGTTACTGTTAAACCCCCCATCGTTCGAGAATTTTGACGGCGGAGCCAGCTCCCGTTGGCCCGCTACGCGTGAGATTGAGTCCTACTGGTATCCAGTCTGGCTCGCGTACCCGGCTGGGATGCTGGAAGGTTCCCGGATGCTGGACGCCCCACCGCACCACATCTCGGCGACGGAAACCATCGAAATTTGCAAGAGCTATGAATTTCTGGTTTTGTTTACCAGCACACCCGGCTGGACCGGCGACCAAAGACTGGCCGAAGCCATCAAGCGCGCCAATCCCCAGATTAAGGTCGCTTTCGTCGGGCCGCCAGTCACTACCTCGCCCGACAAAGCCTTGAACGAATGTTCGGCGATCGATTTCGTGTGCCGGCGTGAGTTCGACTTCTCCGTGGTGGAGTTCGCCAATGGCAAACCACTGGATCAGATTCTAGGCATCAGCTATCTCAAGAACGGCACGGTCGTGCACAATCCCGACCGCCCCCAGGTAGACAACCTGGATCAAATGCCATGGGTCACCGATGTCTATAAACGAGACATCGACGTGACGCGTTACAACGTGCCGTTCCTGCTCTACCCCTACGTCTCTCTTTACTCCACGCGAGGCTGTCCGGCGCAGTGCACCTTCTGCCTGTGGCCGCAGACCCTGAGCGGACACGCATGGCGCAAGCGCTCGACCGACGACGTTGCGGCTGAGATGGCGCACGCCAAGGAGCTGTTCCCCGAAGTAAAAGAGTTTTTCTTCGACGACGATACCTTCAACATTCAGAAAGCGCGCACGGTCGAACTCTGCGCCAAGCTCAAGCCGCTGAAGCTGACGTGGTCCTGCACCTCGCGTGTGACCACCGACCGCGAGACGCTGAAGGCGATGCGTGAAGCTGGTTGCCGGCTGTTGATTGTGGGCTTTGAATCGGGCGATCCGCAGATTCTGAAGAACATCAAAAAGGGCGCCACTGTGGAGCGTGCGCGCGACTTCGCCCGCGATTGCCACGAGCTGGGATTGACCATTCACGGTGACTTCATTCTCGGCCTGCCGGGAGAAACCAAGGAGTCGATCCGCAACACCATCAACTTTGCCAAAGCACTGGACGTGGAGACCATCCAGGTCTCGATTGCCCATGCTTATCCGGGCACGGAGTTCTATGACTTCGCCGCGGAGAACGGTTTCATCATCAACAACGGAGCCATGGTCGATGAAGGCGGACACCAGCTCGCCCACATCGAGTACCCGGGATTGCCCAAGGATTACGTGTTGGAGATGGTGCACCGCTTTTACGACGAATACTACTTCCGTCCCAAGGCGGCATGGCGCATCGTCAGCAAAGCCATCGTCAATCGCGACGTCAAGCGACTGTATGTCGAGGCCAAGTCGTTCCTGAAACTCCGCGCCGCGCGCAATAAGGTGGTGGCAGACGGTAAGGTGAAGGCCGCCAAGACTCCTGGGCCGGCCGTGAACGCTGGAGCGTGAGCCGGTTGCACCGCATCTAAGTTGCATGGATACGTCCACCATGACCCTAAGGCGCTACCTGGTTCTTGGCTTGGTGGCGCTCACTTCGGCCTTTGGCGATACTTTGCTCGCGGTGGGAATGAAGCGTGTCGGGCCGGTGTCCTTGTCTCATCCTGATGCGCTTATATATGCGTTGCGAACCCCCTGGGTGTTGGGTGGAGTACTGCTGCTGGTGGTCTTCTTTGCCTCCTACCTCACGGCGCTTTCGTGGGCAGACCTGACGTTCGTGCTGCCTGCCACTTCGCTGGCCTACGTTGCGGTGGCATTCCTCTCCAGGTTCTGGCTGCATGAACAGATCTCGACCGAGCGCTGGGTGGGCATAGCCCTGATCACCGCCGGAGTAGGGTTTGTAACTCAGGGGCCGGCCTACACTCCGCGTCACGCTGCCGATCGAGCCCCCGATCTAACAGCCCGCGACCGGGGATTTACCGGGTCATTGCAGGAAAGCAAATGAACCTCAGCTCGGGCCCGGCCATCGCAGCCATGATTGGGGCGATCGTCTTGACCGCCACGGCGGGCGATGTGTTTATCGCTTCAGCCATGCGTAGTATCGGCGACCTGGACCATATCAAAGCGGCGCGGGGCTTTGAAGGCGCCGTCTGGGCTGTGATCAGTGAAAGCCGCTTTCTAGCCGGAGCCACCTGTATGGCCCTCAGCTTCTTCTCCCTGCTCTTTTCGCTCAGCCACGCGGACGTGAGCTTGATTGCCCCCGCAGCGGGTTCGCTCACTTTTGTCAGCAATGCGGTAGCGGCAAAGTGGGTGCTGCACGAGAATGTCGATCGCCGGCGTTGGCTGGCGGCGGTATTCGTCTGCTGCGGCGTGGCCCTGCTCAAGGGCTAGAGCATTTTTGCTAATGGTGCAGACCAGGAAACTGAACCCGACGCGGCGATTCCGCTAAAGAATGGCCGCACATAACTGGTCCCACCGGACCACAAGTATTAGCAAAAATGCGTTAGACGGCCGTGCGAGTCATACACTGATTGATCCCTTGGCCAGGATTCCCCCATCGCAAACCACGTGCGAACCAGTCATGTAGGCCGTCTCATCGGAGAGCAGCCAGGCTACGATGCGCGCTGAATCCTGCGCGTGGGCCAGCCGGCCCAATGGGATTTCCCGGCAGAGCTGGGCCCGCATGGGTTCGACGGCGTCGGCATCCACGTTAGCCCACATCAAGCTGGTCTCCGTTGCTCCGGGAACAATCGCATTGACCCGTATGCCAAACTTTGCGTAGTCGATGGCCATGCAACGAACCAGGGAAGAGATGGCCCCCTTGGTTGCGCTGTAGGCGCCACTGCCGCCTGCAGCCAGAGCAACAAATCCGGTGGGCGAAGAGGTGCAGACGACCGATCCGGAGATCTGCGCTGCCAGCATCCTCTGCAGACCGTGCTTGCAGGTGAGGAAAATGCCGGTCAGGTTGGTGTCCAGGACATGCTTCCAGAGTTCCAGTGGCATCTCGTGGATCAGGCCGCCGAGGTCGATGCCCGCGTTGGCGAAGATGCCGTAAGGAGCACCAAATTGTTCATAGATAAGTGCGAAGGACTGCGCTACCTGGGCTTCGTCCGTGACATCACATGCCAAGCCGACAGATCCGCTTGCCCCTGCGCCGCGTGCTTCGCCGGCAGCGTGCTTTGCGCTCTCGCCGTTCTTATCCAGAATGGCAACGCGGTCACCACGCTTGGCGCATAAAAGGGCGGTGGCGCGGCCAATGCCGCCGCCACCGCCGGTGATAACGATGAGCCGACTTTCCGATGATGCCATGGGTTAGAGCGGTCCGTTTCTAGGCGGGTAGGGGCCGGTAGGCAATGCAGTCAATCTCCACTTTCATGCCGGCGGCTACCATACCCGCGGCGACTGTCGTGCGGGCGGGCTTGTGGACGCCGAAGACTTCGGCATATACCTCGTTCATGGCGCTGAAGTCTTCGGCATCGCGCAGGAATACAGAGCATTTGACAACATCCTGCAGATCCGCGCCGCAGCCGCGGAGAATAGTCCGCAGATGCTGCAACACGAGCCTGGTTTGCTCCTGTACGGTAGCCTCCGACTGCATCTTGCCGGTCGCGGCATCCACTGGACCTTGACCGGAGATAAACAAAAAATCGCCTGCACGCACTGCGCTTGAATAAGGACCCTGAGGCTTAGGCGCCCCCTCTACTTGTAAGCGTTCCAGCATTACGTTCTCCTCCAGGACTATAGCCTTACAATAAACGGACCAGTCCTCTCCCCGGCCTTTTGTTTCCAAGATAATCCATGAAGCCTTCGTCTCCACAGACCGAAAGCCTGCGAGCCAATGCCCTTTCCTTCTCCGCGGTGCTTACCCAAGGCATCACCCACATCGCACCTGCAATGGGACTGGTAGTCGCGGTTCAGTTCGTTACCACGATGGCGGGCACGGCTTCTCCTCTGGCTTACTTGATCGCATTCCTGATCGTGCTCGTGCTTGGGGTCTGCCTCGCACAACTCGCGCTTCATTTGCCTTCGGCCGGCGGATACTACACATACGTCAGCCGCTCTCTCAACCCCAAGGCGGGATTTCTCGCTGCCTGGATGTTCTTTTTGTACGACCCGCTCACCGGCGCGGTGAACCTGGCATACCTTGGCTTTCTGCTGCAGACTACCTTGAAGATGGAAGCCCACGTTACCTGTCCCTGGTATGTGGTGTACGTTATCTTCGCGCTCCTGATCACCCTGCTCATTTACCGCGGTATCGAAATCTCGGCCAATTTCGTGATGTGGCTGACCATCGTTGAAGTCGTGATCATGATCGCGCTGGCGATTGCCGCCCTCATGCATCCAGGCGATGGACGAGTCCATCTGCAGGATTTCGTTTCCGTGCACGCCTTTGGGAAGAAGGGGTTTTATCTCGCCATCGTTTTCTCCATCTTCACCTTCACCGGTTTTGAGGCCATTGCTCCCCTGGCGGAGGAGACGCGCGACCCGCGGCGATTACTTCCCCGCGCAGTCCTGCTTTCGATTACGCTGATGGGTTTTTTCTTTGTGTTTACCACCCTGGCCATACTCACCGGTTGGGGCACGAACCATATCGATACTTTCGCCGGGTCGGCGGAGAATCCGGTCATTTTGCTGGCAAAGCGTCTGTGGGGCGGGGCCTGGATATTCGTGATGGTGGCGGTGATCAATTCCATCCTGGGCGCGGCGATCGCCGGTACCAATGCCGCGGTCCGCGTTTTCTATGCCATGGGTAGAGCGCGTTCCCTGCCCGCCGCGCTCGAATATATCCATCCGCGGTTTCGCACCCCGGTCAATGCCATTGCACTGCAGACGTTCATCACCCTGACCATCGGCATCGCCATAGGCTTCTGGATCGGTCCCGATCAGGAGTACTACTTTCTCGGTGTCACCGCGACCCTGGTCCTCATCTTCATCTATTCCGCAGGCAACGTCGGTGTCTACTTTCTTTACCGGCGCCAGCGGCCCTCGGAGTTCAACCCGGTGCTCCATTTTGTCTTTCCTGTGCTCTCCACTCTTTCACTGATGTGGGTTGCCTATCATTCTGTCGTGCCCTTGCCGGACGCGCCGCTGCGCTACGCTCCCATTCTGGTCGGTGCGTGGCTGATTGCTGGGGTGCTGTTGCTGCTGACGGTGCGGCGAGCCTCCAACATGCCGATTTTACCCGTGGAGGTCACGGAGGCTGCAGAGAGGCCAATTTCCAGTGACAGCATACAGGTATGACTGGCGGCAGGTTCCGACACATAGCCCCATGCCATGACGCCATCAACGTGACGAGGGTCAGAGGGGAGGAACAGTGGAATCCCACATCTCGCGAAAAACAAGCGAGATATGGGGCACCCGCCCTTTGTTAAAAATGGAAAGGGGAGGTGGGGGCTGTCACGCAGACGCAAGACAGAGTTTTCCGCAAGCTACTACGGGAACAGCCTCATCAGGCCGGCGGCTGGCAGATCGGGTTGCAAAAAGTGGGATGGTTTTTCGGCGGCGCGGCTCACGGCTTCCGCGGCCAGGTAGCCGCTGCGGACAGCGCCCTCCATTGTCGCCGGCCAGCCGGTGGCGACCCAGTCGCCGGCTAGAAACACTCTGGGCCACGGACTGACGGCCGTCGGTCGCAGCAAGTCAAGCTGCGGGCGAATGGAGTAAGTAGCGCGCACCTCTTTGACCACGGCGGCCTTCACCAGTTTCGCCTGGGCTACCAGGGGAAAGAACTCTGCCAACTCTCGCAACGCCAGGTCGATGATCTCCTGGCGCTGCATTTCGACCATCGACTTGGACGCGCTTACCACCAGCTCGACATAACTGCCCGGGTCACCGCGACGCTTCTCGGTTTGCAAGCGCGATTTGTGAAACAACCACTGAATGGTTGCGTCGAGCAGGATGGCATGCTCCAGATCGGTGATCTCGCGATCGAACCACAGGTGAATGCCGGTGATCGGTGAATGCCCAAAATGCCCCAGATTGATCGCCAGTTGCTCGGCCTCGGGGTTTTGCGGCATCGCGGGCAGCAACTTACTCAAGCCTTCAAACGCCAGCGCCAGCACGATCGCGTCGCTGGTGAAGCTTTGGTTTGGCGTAGTCACGGTCCATTGTTGGCTCGCTTCCGACCACTGGAACGACTCGGGCGCCACGCTCAGATCCACCTGGCCGCCGCGGCTTTGCATGTAATCGATGGCGCGGCTGTACAGCTCACTCAAAGGGATGGTGGGAACGCCCATCCGCCCCGCTCCCGGCGAAAGCAACAGCGACTTACGGATGACCTGGCCGGCATAATGCACCGACATGCGATCCGGATCCTCATTCAGTGCGCTGATCAGTATCGGCTTCCAGAAGCGGTTGATTGCTCCGATGGTTTGCCCATGGCGCGCGAGCCAGTGGGCAAAGTCCTCTGCGGAATCTTTGGGAACGCCGGTGACGAAAGCGCTCATGCCGCGGCCGATCGCCAGCTTGTCGGAAAAGGAAAAGGCCGGCGCGCGCAGAAAGGCCGGCATGGAGTGAAACGGCGCGGGCAGAAACGAGGGCTCAAGAATGCTTCTCCGTCCACCCGGCTCGACGAAAGTAAGGCGATCGAACCAGCGGATCGCACCGCTCACACCCAGCCGCTGATACAGATCGATGAGGTTGACGCAGTTGCCCAGCAAGACGTGCTGGCAGTTGTCAATCACCTCGCCTGTGCCCGGGTGCTCATAGGAGGAGGCGCGGCCGCCCAGGTATCGTCGCTTCTCCAGCAGGCGAACCTGGTAGCCCGCGTCAGCCAGGGCGCACGCGGCCGAGAGCCCTGCCAACCCACCGCCGACCACGATGACCGAACGAATCAGGCCCACACACCCTGCGCCAGCGTCTTGAATAGGCCGCATCCCAGTATGCTCAGCTTCTCATACGCCGGAACACCGATGCGGGCGGAAAATACATCGAAGTTGCGCTGTTCGATATGGCGCAACAAGCGATGGTAAATCGTGACCAGCACCCACATCGCAGCGCGGCTATCAGGCGAGATCAAGGGCAACAGCGCTTCCGCGGATTTATAAAACTGGCCGGCGCGCTCCGCCTGGATGGCCAGCACTTGGCGCTGCGGCGGCGTCAACTGCTTTCCGCTGGAAATCGCCGCCATCGAGCTGGCGGTCACACCGCAGCGCTCCAGATCTTCCAGGGGTAGATAGAGGCGGCCGCGCTGCGCATCCTCGCGCACATCGCGCAGGATGTTGGTCAACTGAAAAGCAATGCCGGTCTCTTCCGCAAGCTTCTCCGCCCGCGGATCGAGGTATCCAAAAATTCGGATGCACACCAACCCGACGACCGATGCTACCAGGTAGCAGTAATGATAGAGATCAGCGAAGGTTGCATATGCGGCGAACCTGGGTTCGAGATCAGTCGCCGTACCTTGCACCAACTGATCGAGCAGCTGCGAAGGGATCGCGAAGCGGCATTGCGCATCCAGAAGCGCGACGAAAACAGGATCGCTGGTGGGTGCGCCGGCCAGCGCCTGATGCCACTTGGCCAACCAACCGTCAAGCGCCACCCGGCGGTCGGCGATGGAAACAGATTCATCGTCAGAGAGATCGTCGGCCTGGCGCATGAAGGCGTAGACCGCACAAATCGCATCCCGCTTATTTGCCGGCAGGGCTACAAAGGCGTAGTAGAAATTCTTTGCTTTCTCCCGTGCAATGGCCCGGCAGGCCGCGTACGCCGCTTGCACTTCGGGGCTCACGCAGCCCGCCTTCCCCTCGCCAGCCCAGGCACGAACTTGCCGCAGAGCGCACGCGCCAGCAGTGCCAGTTTCCTGGATTTTGAGATGACAGGGCGCAAGGTGAGCACGTCGTACTGCCGGCGCTCGATGGCATGCAGAATCTCCAGGCCGCCGCGGCTGAACAGATCCAGATCGAGCGCCAGTTCGCGATCGACCAGCTCGATCAGGGGCAAGCCCTGGGTGAACAGTTGATGAGCATAGCCGACCTCCGACCGCAGTAGCTGACGAAAGGCTGGTGTGGGCTCACGCCGCGCGATCGTGCCCTCGTCCACCCCGTAGCGCTGCATATCCTCGAGCGGCAGATAGATGCGGCCGCGCGCGTAATCGGAGCTCACATCCTGCCAGAAGTTTGCCAATTGCAAAGCGGTGCAGGTGTAGTCAGAAAGCATAAACATCTCCGGCTCACGATAGCCACAGGCGTACAGGACGAGCCTTCCAACGGGATTGGCGGAGTATTCGCAATACTCCAGCACGCCGTCCATGGTCTGGTAACGCGGCACTGTTTGGTCCTGACGGAAGGCCACTAGCAGGTCGGCAAAAGGCTTCTGAGGAATGTCGCAGACGCGGATGGTCTCAGCGAGCGCGACAAAGACCGGGTGGCGCGCCTCGCCCCGGTAACAGGCGTCGAGCTCTCGCCCCCACAGATCGAGCAGAGCCAGGGATTGCTCGCGATTCCCCACCTCATCGCCCAGGTCATCCGCGATGCGGCAGTAAGCGTAGATGCTGTGGAAGTGAGGGCGCAGCCGGGTGGGCAAAAACCACGAGGCTACATGAAAGTTCTCGTAGTGGGTAGTAGCCAGCCGCTTGCAGTAGGCTCGCGCCTCTTCGAGCGTGGGACGCTGGTCCGGGATGCGGTACTCCGCCGGTAGTGCGGACCAACCGCGTTCCACCAGTTCCCTATCGTCCTGAGCACTCTCGACTGTCATTCTTCCTCGTTATCCTCCGCTTCGCCCCTCAGGTGCTTCGCGGAAAACCTCTCTGGACGTATGGCACGGCTTTACGGCATGCGGAAAAACTCATGTTCTGTATCAGGGCACGACTTTAGTCGTGCCGTAAACGATTCAGAATAGTTGGGCTTCAGCCCCTGAGGTGCGCCTTTCCGGGCTCTTCCAGACGAGATCGCACCCTCTTTCGCGGCCTGCAATGCGCTGAAGTATCGTGGTCATAAGAAATTTGCCGCAGTCATTGGAAAACGTACCTCAGGGGCTAAAGCCCAACGTATTCTCAATCGCTTACGGCACGACTAAAGTCGTGCCCTGATACAGAACATGAGTTTTTCCGCAGCCTGTGAAGCCGTGCCCTTCGTTGTCCTTACGCTTCATTCTGTCCCACTTATGGAATGATAGCCGTCTTGATGTCGTTGGAGCGATCCTTCAGGCGGCGCAATACGGTTTCCAACTCCGACAACTGTGCTCTGCCGGTAATGTATTCGCTGCACTTGAAGCGCCCACTGGCCAGCAGGTCGAAGGCCCTGCGGCAGGCAGCGGGCGTATGGTGGAAGCTCGCCTTCAGCGTGATGTCGTTATAGTGCAGGCGATTGGTATCGAACTCCACCTTGGTGCCGGCGGCGCAGCCCCCGAAGAAGTTCACTGTGCCGCCGCGGCGAACCATGTCCACTGCCCACTGCCAGGTGAGAGGCGCGGCCACTGCTTCAATGGCCACATCGACACCCCGGTGATCTGGCGTCAGGGCGCGCACCGCAGCTACCGCATCGACGACCGAAGCAGTATGCACAATATGGCCCGCGCCGAAGGTGGTTGCCGAGGCAATCTGCTCATCGCGTTTAACCACTGCAATCACTTTCATGCCCGACAACTGCGCTACGTGGATGAACATCAGCCCGATGGGGCCTGCGCCGATCACCACCACGATGTCACCGCGCCTGGCTCCCGTCTCCTCCAACCCACGCACCACGCAGGCCAACGGTTCGGTTAACGCCGCGTGCTCCAGGGGCAAACTCTGAGGAACAATCAGCGTGTTCTTGGAGACGATGCGGGCGGGAATGCGGATGTACTCGGCGTAGGCGCCGTTGTTGAAGAGCAGGTCCTCGCAAAGATTTTCCTGTTTGCGAACGCACCAGTAGCAGACGCCGCAAGGCGCCGAATTCAGCGCCACCACACGCATACCGGGCTTGAAGCTGCGCACCCCGGCGCCGGTCTCGTGGACCACACCGGCAAGCTCATGTCCGAAGAGCGCCGGGGGCGCGATCATCCGGGCATGGTAGCCGCGGCGGAAGACTTTCAGGTCGGTGCCGCAAGTGAGAGCGGCATGAACGCGGATCACAATCTCCCCCTTACCAGCTGCGGGGATGGGAACCCGTTCAATCCTGACGTCTTCTTTGCCGTAGAGCACGGCAGCGTTCATCTCACTTAGCATGCATTCCTATTCTATGTGCCTTCTTCGATCACGATCTTCATCGATGTCGCCTTGGGCTCGGAGGCAACGGCCAAAGCAGCAACCGCCTCGGTCAGGGGAAAACGATGCGAGACCAGCCTGGTCAGGTCGAATCCCTGCCCATAGCCTTCGAAAACCAGGCGCAGAGCTTCCTCCTGAATGTCTACGGAGGCGCTATAGGAGCCTAACAGCGTCTTCTCATCCACGCATACTGCGGCCGGATCGATGGTTGCCTCCCCGTGCTGGGTTTGCGCAAACAGCAGGACACGGCCCCCAGGACGGGCTGCGTCCATAGCGGTGCGGATCAGGGCGTTGCCGGCCGCTGCCAGGATGACGGCATCGGCTCCCCGGCCTTCGGTGGCCTTGCTGACCACTCCAACTACATCTTCGCGCGAGGCATCGATAGGCGAATCGAGCCCGAAGGTGGCCGCGACGGCATGCCGCTCCGGGTAAAGATCCGACGTCAGCACCTGGGCAGCCGCGCGCTTGGCCAATGCCGCAAGCATGATCCCGATGGGACCCTGGCCGATCACCAGCACCGTCTCATCCGGCGATAGATTCAGACTGCGCACGCCCTTGAGGCAGGTATTCAGCGGTTCCATAAAGACCGCCTGGTCAAAAGGGATGTCATCGGGAATCTTCACCAGCCCGCGTTTCACGATCCAGTCCATGACCCGCACATACCCGGCAAAGCCTCCGCCGGAAGGCTCAAAGCCCGCGGTGCAGCCTACTTGCTTGTAAACCGGACATTGGGCAAAAGTTTTCTTGCGGCAGTAGTAGCAGTCGCCACAGGGGATGTGGTGGAAGACAGCCACCCGGTCGCCCACGGCAAACGGGTCAACGCCCGCCCCCACTGCGGCGATCGTGCCCACTGTTTCATGGCCGAAGATACGTGGCGCGGAGTGGGATCCGGTGTGGATCTTCTTCAGGTCGGTGCCGCAGATGCCGCAACTGTGCACCCGGATGAGCACTTCCCCCGGCCCAATCGCGGGCACGGGAAGGGTTTCGATACGTACGTCGTTCACGCCGCGATAGACAGCAGCCTGCATGGCCGCCGGCACGGCGGATGAGCGGTGCATCTCTTGAACACCAGGTGCGATCTGCATATTACGCATTCCCTATGAGCGGACCCAGCGCACCGGCAACCGCGCGGGCGCCGCTCTTCGCATTCTGGCCGATTCGCAGCATGGCGGACCAATATTTTGGCCGCACGGCCACATGGCCCAACAGAGGTGCTACGCGCAGGTGACCCTGGGAGTCGGTGTAGCGGCCGAAGTCCGGCAATACGTCCGCAATCTCATCCGATATGGCCTTGAGGCAGTAGAAGGCAATGTTTTGCCGCAGTGCAAAACGAGCCACGGTCACTGCCTCCATATCAACCATCACGGCCTGATAGAGCCCGGCCAGCTGCCGCTTTTCCGCATACTGGACTATGTGGTCGGTGGTTACCAGCTTGAGCGGCACGCCGCTTCCCTCGGGCAAGGGGAAGTTGGTGGCGAAATGCTCGCCGGTGAGGGCATCTACTACCTGGTTCACCGGATACGCGTTCCCGGGATGAATGCCGCAGGACAGGGCTCCAGCCCATCCTACGGAGAGGATTGCGTCTAGCGCGCCGCCCTGTGCGGATAGGTCGCAGGCGTGGGCCGCAGCCTCACTCCCGACGCCACCGCAAACCGCGATGCATTCCACGCCGTCCACGTGGGAACCCCATGCCCCCTGACCTTTACGCGCGCCAGCTAGGGATATAGGCTTCCATCCCTGGACCAGCGGCTTCAACTCGCCGGGAAGGGCCGCAATTATGGCAACCCGGCTCATGCGGGGGGCGCGTACCCGTGCGCCCGAAACCATTCAATCGCCGCACGCAGCGCCGCGTACACCGGGACCACGCGGAATCCAAGCTCGCGCTCGGCTTTGGCAGAGGAGACAAACATCTTTTTCTTACCCATGCGCACGGCCTCCACGGTAGCACGCGGCTCGCGCCCCAGTAGCTTGCCGGTGATGGTCTGATCCCACAGGGCGAAGATCATGGCCACGCTATGCGGCACGCGCATGGTGGGAGAGGGCAAGCCGGTGATCGCCGACATTTTATCCAGGATCTGCTTCAAGGTCAGGTTTTCCCCACCCAGAATGTAGCGCTCGCCGGACCGGCCGGCCTGCAGGGCATCGGCATGGGTCCTGGCAACCTCGTTCACATCCACCAGGTTTAAGCCCGTGTCCATATAGGCGGGAAATCTCCGGTTGAGAAAATCCACCACGATGCGTCCGGTGGGCGTTGGTTTGATGTCATTCGACCCAATCGGGGTCGTGGGATTAAGAATAATCACTTGCTGCCCGGCGTGCGCGGCTGCCACGGCTTCCTGCTCCGCCTGGTATTTGGACCGCTTATAGTCCCCGATCATGTTGTCGATAGAGACCGGAGTCGCCTCGTCCGCCGGGCAGCCGTTGGAGAGAAAGCCCATGGTGGCTACGCTGGAAGTGTAGACCACACGACCCACGCCCTCTTCGCGGGCCATGCGCAGCAACTCCCGGGTTCCGGTCACGTTGGTGGCGTACATGGCTTTTGGATCTGTCACCCACAGCCGGTAATCGGCGGCTACGTGCATGACTGCATCGCATCCGGCAATGGCGCTGCGCAACGCGTCCACCCGTAACAAATCACCCAGGACCGTTTCTGCGGCAAGCCCGGCTAGATTCTCGAGCTTGCTGGTGGGGCGGATGAGAATGCGCAAATCAGCGCCGCGACGGGACAGCTCTTGCGCTACGTGGCTGCCGACGAACCCAGTAGCTCCTGTGAGGAAAATTCTCAGACATACACCCCTGTACTGAGGAGGGCAGTACAACAGCAGGTCCCTCCACTACGCTACGCTCCGGTCCCACGGCAAGCCGGGGCAGGCGGGATGACAATTCTGTTTGAAGGTCAAAGGCTCCGCGCTCAAAAAGAATTGTCATCCCGCCTGCCCCGGCTTGCCGTGGGACCGGAGCGTAGCGTAGTGGAGGGACCTGCTGTTGTTTAAACTAGTCCAGCGCTTCGGGATGCAGTCCAAAGCCCTTTTCGCCGGCTGCTTTCTTCTCGTTCCACTTCTTCACCCAGGCTTCCCAGCTTGCGCCGGCGGCGCGGTCTTTGCCGCTGAAGGTCAGTCCTGCGATCTCGCTGTAGGCAATGGACCGCTTCTCCGACGAGTCCTTGGGAAAGAGCCGGACCCAGGATTGGCCTAGTGTAGGCCCCGTCTTGCGGTCGAAAATGTAGCCCTCAATGACGGAGCCATCCTTGCAAGTGATGGTGACGTCCCCGCGATAGTCGAAGGCCTTCTCCAGGGCATCCAGCACTTCCGCGTCGCTGCCCAGAACCGGAACCCAGCCTTCGAGGTTCTCATGCTTGGTTCCCGGCGCCAGCTCCAGCGTGTCCGGATCGACGTTGCCCGCAGCCTTCCCGGTCATACGCGCGTCTCTTCCATCTGAGGCTTGGCATCGCTCGATATTTGCACTAATGATGGTGACGAATGCCCGTTAAGCTGCGGGGAAGTCAACAGATCGCGGGCACCCTGATCTTCGTATCTATCGAAGAGGGTGGCACGAACAGCAGAGAAGAATCCGCTCCAGGAGCCAAACATATCGTTGACCGAAGACGGCTCATAGCCGCAACTGACCATGCAGTTAGCGCATTTTGGATTGCCGGAAGCGGTGCCGTAGTTTTCCCACTCCGTCTCCGCGATCAGCTCCTTGAACGTGGAAGCGTAGCCATCCTGCAACAGGTAGCAGGGTTTCTGCCAGCCGAAGATGTTGTAAGCCGGATTGCCCCAGGGCGTGCATTCGTAGTTCCGCTTGCCCATCAGGAACTCGAGGAATAGCGGAGACATATTGAACTTCCAATGCTTCTCCCGGTTGGACAGGATGGCGCGAAAGAGTCTGCGCGTGCGGGCGCGGCCCAGGAAGTGCTTCTGGTCGGGCGCCTTGTCGTAGGAGTAGCCCGGCGAGATCACGATGCCTTCCACGCCCAACGCCATCACCTCGTCGAAGAAGGCGCGCACGCTGTTAGGATCGGCGCCATCGAAAAGCGTGGCGTTAGGAGTAACGCGGAAGCCGCGCTTGACCGCTTCGCGTATTCCCTCTACCGCCTTGTCGTAACCGCCCTCGCGGCAAACGGAAAAGTCGTGGTGCTCGCGCTGGCCATCCAGATGGACCGAGAAGGTGAGGTACTTACTGGGCTTGAAGAGGCCGATCTTTTCTTTGAGCAGCAAGGCGTTGGTGCAGAGGTAGATGTACTTCTTCCGCGCCACCAGGCCCTCAACAATCTCGCCAATCTGGGGGTGCATCAGCGGTTCGCCGCCAGGAATGGAAACCATGGGCGCACCACACTCGTCGACTGCGCGGAAGCACTCCTCGGGCGAGAGCTCCTTCTTGAGGATGTGCGCGGGATATTGAATTTTGCCGCAGCCGGCGCACGCCAGGTTGCAGCGGAACAGCGGTTCCAGCATAAGCACGAGCGGGTACCGTTTTTCCCCGCTCAAGCGCTTCTTGAGCACGTAGCTGGCCACGGTCCACATCTGTGAGATCGGCACTGCCATCGTTTCAAATCTCCTCTGAGAACTCTAAGCTCTTTCCATCGCACGGCGGTAGTCTGTGAGCGCCAGCAGGGGAAAGTAGTTCCGGTAAAGATGGTAGGCAAGATAAAACACCCGGGGAAAGCCGGTGCCGGTAATCACAGCCTGGCGGGTCGGACCTTCTCCCATGCTCTCGTCCCAGGAACCATCGGGCAGTTGCCGTTCGATGAGCCAGCGCACTCCCTTGGCCACCGAGTCGCTGCGCGTGTCGCCAGCCGATAGCAGACCCAAAATAGCCCACGCGGTCTGCGATGGGGTGCTGGGGCCAACGCCTCGGGTTATGGGATCGTCGTAGCTGGCGCAGCTCTCACCCCAACCGCCGTCCGCGTTCTGCACCATGCGTATCCACTCGGCCGCCTGCTGAATCTGCGGCTCGTGGTTCCATACTCCGATCGCTTCCAGACCCCGAAGCACGAGGAACGTTCCGTAGAGGTAGTTCACGCCCCAGCGGCCAAACCAGCTTCCATCCGGCTCCTGCTCGTTATAGATGAAGCGGATGGCCTTTTCGACGCGGCGATCCTTCTGCGTGTAGCCGTAGGTGGCCAGCATCTCCAGGATGCGCCCGGTGATGTCGACGGTCGGCGGATCGAGCATGGCGTTATGGTCAGCGAAAGGAATGTTCTCGAAGACCATCTTGGTGTTGTCTTTATCAAAGCTGGCCCAGCCGCCATTCTTGCACTGCATGGCGAAGATCCAGGAAATCGCGCGCTGGCAAACATCGTATTGATAGCGTTCCCGGGCATGGTTGTCGACCTTGTTCAAGGCCAGAAGCACCTGGGCGGAATCGTCCGTGTCGGGATAGAACTCGTTGTTGAACTCGAAATACCAGCCGCCGGGCTGCGCATTCCGTACCTTCACCGCCCAGTCGCCCTTGTGGCGCACTTCCTTGGCCAGCATCCAGTCGGCGGCCTTGAGCAGACGGGGGTCGGTACGCGGAACTCCGGACTGGCCCAAGGCATAGACCGCGTATGCGGTATCCCACACCGGAGACATGCACGGCTGCATGCGGAACGTTGGCTCCAGAAAGTCGGGAATTCCTTCGTCTTCAATGCCCAGCTTTTCGAACTCATCCATCGCCCGGATGGTCTGCGGATCGTCGATGGAGTAGCCCAGGCAACGCAAGGCCAGGATAGCGTTGAGCATGGCGGGGTAGATGGCGCCGAGCCCGTCGCTCATCTCCAGGCGCTCCAGGATCCACCTCTCCGCCTTTTTGAGGGCCATCTTGCGCAGCGGCCGGATATGCACCCGCTCAGCCCAATGAAAGAGCCGGTCGACGATCAGGAAGAAGTTGCGCCAGCCCAGTACCTTGGTGCGATCCCAGCGCAGGTGAAGGTTGGCATGGCTCTTACCCCCCACAAAGAGCTCGTCGATTCCATTTTCCAGGGCAAGCTTCTTAAAGGGCTTTTTGGCATACGCGATGGAAAGCGGAACCAGGATCGCGCGCGACCAGGACGAAATTTCGTAGATGTTGAAGTAGCACCAGTTGGGGAAGAGGACTAGCTCGGGAGGGATGGCTGGGACAGCGTCGTATTCGTATTGGCCGAAGAAACAGAGGTAGATCTTGGTAAAGGTATTACACTCCACCACTCCGCCGTGATCGAGAATCCATTTCCGGGCACGGATCATGACCGGGTGCTCAGGAAGCCAGCCCATCAGTTTGAAGGCGAAATAAGCTTTGACCGAAGCACTGATGTTGGAGGGGCCGCCGGCGTAGATACTCCAGCCACCGTCCTCATTTTGCTTGCGCAGGATTTCGGAGACGGCCCGCTTCATCTTGCGCTCGTCGCCGGTACCCAGCAACGTGTGCACCATGATGTAGTCGGACTCGAGAGTGCTGTCTGCCTCCAGCTCCCCGCACCAGTATCCATCCGGATGTTGCTGGGAAAAGAGGAAGTCGCGGGCCCGCGTGATGGAGGATTCTACCTGGTCTAAGCCGGCATCGATACGGCCAAACCGGGGAACAGCGGGCTGTCCACTTTCAAAGGATGTGCTCATGCTTGACCCTGAAGTTCTCTTTCCAAACAGCTGCCTTACGCTGTAAATAGCTGGCCCCTAGACCGGTACAGGCCGGATGGCCTGAACGATCTCCGGAGGCAACCCAAAGCGGACATTTTCCGGCATGACTTCAACTTCTTCCACGTCGGAAAAGCCGCGTCCGCGCAAATAAGCCACTACTTCGGCAACTAGAACCTCGGGCGCGGATGCCCCAGCCGTGACCGCAACCGTGGTTGCGTTCTCCAGCCATTCGGGATTGACGGCTCCCGAATCTTCGATCAGAAATGCATTGGTGCTCAAATTACGAGAAACTTCGACCAGGCGGTTGGAGTTGGAGCTGTTGGTCGATCCAACCACCAGCACCAGGTCCGCCTGATGGGCCACGTTTTTTACCGCAACCTGGCGGTTTTCCGTGGCGTAGCAGATGTCCTGGGTGTGCGGTCCCACGATGTTGGGGAATTTGGCCTTGAGCGCGTGGATAATATCGCGCGCTTCGTCCAGGCTCAGGGTCGTTTGGGTGAGGTAAGCAACTCTCTCTGGATCAGAGACTTCGAGAGCATCGACTTCTTCCACGGTCGAGACCACCTGGGTCACCTCTGGGGCTTCGCCCAGGGTCCCTTCGATCTCGTCATGATCCCGGTGCCCAATCAGCACCAGGGAGTAGCCCTGACGGGCAAACTTGACCGCCTCTACGTGGACTTTTGTTACCAGCGGGCAAGTGGCGTCGATCACCTTTAATTTGCGCGACTTGCTGCGCGCACGGACGGCCGGGGAAACGCCATGCGCGCTGTAAATCACGCGCATTCCCTCGGGCACGTCGTCGATGTCATCGACGAAGATCGCGCCCTTCTCCGCCAGCTCGTTGACTACGAAGCGGTTGTGTACGATCTCTTTGCGGACGTAAATGGGAGCGCCAAAGGTGTCGAGCGCAATGTTCACGACATCGATCGCGCGCACCACGCCGGCACAGAAACCGCGCGGCTTGAGAAGAAGCACCCTCTTGGGTCCGTTTTCGGAGCGCGGACCACTCACGGGCGAGGATAATAGGGGACTCGTCACATCAACCAGTATACCGCGCCAGCCCTTATCTGTCTGATGGATATAGAGTCTTGCCCATCATCTAAGTCGGCACCCGGGCGAAGCGCTTGAGATGCGTGTGGTCGAAGTCGGTCGCAGAGATTGGGCCGAGGGTGATGGCAAATCCATCCCGGTGCCCTCGTCCCCTCACAAATGACGGCCGGCTTTGCGGCTGGTTTTCAAGAGCTGCTCCGCGTGGCGCAGGGAGGTGTCGGTTAGCTTGGCCCCGCTCAGCATGCGGGCCACTTCCTCGGTACGCTCCTGATCCTCGAGAAGGCGGACGGAGGTTTTTGTTTTTCCCTGCCGCTCCTGCTTTTCTACCAGGAAGTGCTGATCGGCAAAGGCGGCTATCTGGGGCAAATGGGTAACGCATAGCACCTGCTGCGCGCGGGAAAGCTCCTTCAACTTCTGGCCGACTGCTTCGGCCGCCCGGCCACCAATGCCAATGTCGATCTCATCGAAGACCAAGGTCCGGGGCACCGGCGTTTTGCGGCGGGTGGTTCCCTGCCCACGAGATGCACCCTCTTCAACGCTCACCTTGAGCGCCAGCATCACCCGTGACAACTCGCCGCCGGATGCGATTTGCTCCAACGGCTTCAATGGCTCCCCGGCATTGGTGGCGATACGGCAATCGACCACGTCCCACCCCTGCCGCGTCCAATGCTGTTCCCCTTCCTCCGCCGTCACCTGGACGCCAAACTTCACCTTCATCGCCAGATCATTGATGTGCGCCTCGGCCAGCTTTTCCAGCTTGCGGGCCGCGGCCGTGCGCTCCGCGGTAATCTCCCCGGCTGCCCGGCGGTACGCATCCGCAGCCTTAGTCCGCACGGCCCGCAGTTCCAGCAACAACTGATCGCGGTTCTCCACCTCCGCCAGCTTGGCGGCCACATCCCGGCCATGAGCCAGGACCTGCTCCAGCGTGGATCCATATTTCCGCTTCAGGCGGTGGAGCGCTTCGAGGCGATCTTCCAGCTCCGCGAGCCGGTCTGGCGAGGCCTGAATCCTGGAGGCATAGTCACGGACGGTGGCGCTCACGTCGTCCACCAGGGCGCGCGCCGACTTCAGCTGCTGCACCGCCTCGGCAAACTGCGGATCGTAGCGCTCGAGCTCTTCCAGGTTTTTCAACGCCGCGCGCAAGGCAGCCTCGGCCGATCGGTCGCTCTCATAAAGCAACTCATGCGCGCTCATGGCGGCAGCTAGAAGCTTCTCCGCGTTAGCCAGCACGCGCCGCTCTATCTCCAACTCCTCGTCTTCTTTTTCCCGGATCGCCGCGCTCTCGATCTCGTTCTTCTGAAAACTCCATAGGTCTGCTTCGCGCAAGCGTGCCTGTTCATCGCCTTCCAGCCGTTCCAGCCGCGCACACGTCTCTGACCACTCATGAAAGGCCGCGGCCACGCGCTCGGTGTTGATACCCGCGCTGCGGTCCAGCAACTGCCGCTGCTGTGCCTGGTCAAAGCTGCCCATGGTCTCGCTTTGCGCGTGCACCAAGGCCAGTTCCGGAGCGAGCTGACGCAATACGTTCACCGTGGCCGGTTGATTGTTCACATAGACGCGGCCCTTGCCCCCGGCTTGTATCTCGCGCCGCAGAATGATCTCCGCGCCTTCGCCATCAATGCCGTTAGCCTCAAGCGTGTTCTCCGCTCCCGGCGTGCTCTCGAAAACACAGGCCACGACCGCACGGTCCGCGCCGTGCCGCACCACATCGGAGGAGGCCTTGTCGCCCATGAGCAGCGCCAGCGCGTCGACCAATATGGACTTGCCCGCACCGGTCTCTCCCGTCAACAGATTGAGGCCGGGGCCGAAGACAGCAATCGCATGATCAATGACGGCGTAGTTTTCAGCGCGGAGTTCAAGCAGCATGGGGCAGTTTCGAGAGTCGAGCGCAGCATAGCATGACAGCGCCTATAGCTCGGACGGCCGGGTTATACGCCGGGTTACCTTGCGGTTGCATCTTGTACAGCAGTTTGGTTTCGTGCGCGCTTGTCTGCTACCGTGAGAATAGGAAGTGATAATGTTCCCGGTCCATATCGCCGCTTTTCTTATCCTGCAGGCAGATGACGGCGCAGCGCCCGTGCCTCATTCTGCGGCCTACGGAGTCAGCGCCATAGCAAGTATGGTTCGCAACAGCGGGCCTGTAGCCATCGCCGTGCTGGGCCTGCTGCTGATTGCCAGCCTCTACTCCTGGGCGGTTATTTTGGGCAAGTCTACTACCTTTCGCCGCGCCCGCGCGCAGAGCCGCCGCTTTCTGCGCGCCTTTCGCAAGGCCAGCCGGCTGCAAGAGATTGCTGCCGTCAGCGAGCAATTCAAACCCAGCCCGCTGGTGAGCGTCTTCGATGAGGTGTATGACACCTATCGCCGCCAGACCGGCGGTTTTGGAGCACCTAAGAACATCGTCACGCTGGAGCGCGCGGCCCAGGCAGCGGCGAGCGAATCGCTGACGGTTTTGGAGCGGCGCCTCACCTGGCTCGCCACCATCGGCGCGGTGTCTCCGTTCGTCGGCCTTTTCGGCACGGTGATGGGCATCGTGAACGCTTTCTATGGCCTGGGCACGGAGGGCGCGGCCACTCTGCGCGCCGTGGCGCCCGGCGTTTCCGAAGCCCTGATCACCACTGCCGCCGGCCTCGTGGTCGCGATTCCGGCGGTGATCGCCTACAATCAGTTCACCGCTTCCCTGCGTGAGTTTGGCGCGCGCATGGACGACTTCTCGCGCGAACTACTCAACAGCCTGGAAGAGATCGGCCCGCAGTCCAAGCCAGATCCAGTGGAGAGGGAGGCCGCAAGTGGCCTTCACCGCTAATTCCGGCCACACCCGAACCTCACTTGCGGAAATCAATATCACACCGCTGGTCGACGTGGTCCTGGTGCTGCTCATCATCTTCATGGTCACGGCGCCGGTACTGCAGTCGGGCATCGATGTCTCGGTGCCAAAAACACGCAGCGTGAAGGAGATTACGCAGCAGCGGCTGGTGCTGACCATCGACCGCGAGCAGAATGTCTTTCTAGGAGACAAGCCGGTCAATTTGGCGCAGCTGCCCACGCTGTTGCATCAGCCCAATAAGGATCCAGCCAGCCAGGTCATTTATCTGCGGGCCGATGAGCGAGTCCCCTTCGGCGCGTTCGCCTCGGTCATGGACGCGGTCAAACAAGCCGGGATCACCAATATCAGCATTGTGACCCAGCCACTACAGAAGACGGCAAAGTAGCTGGCTATGGCACGGTTTTCGAGCCACGACGAAATACTGGACCAGCCGGAAGGCATAGGCTCGCCTTTCGCCCAGTCCACGATCATGCACGTGCTGGTATTCGCGGCGCTGATCGGCTATGGATACGTGCACAATCTGCTCCACGGAAGCGAGTGGGGTTCGAATAGCTCCCAGGAGGGAGCAATCCAAGCTACCCTGGTTTCAACCGCCGCCTTGCCCCTGCCCCAGGATCACCCCCCGACCGACAACGTGCTGGCTACCGAAACCCCGAGCGTAGCGCCGGCATTAGAGGAGCAGAAGCAGGAGCCGATTCCTTTACCGGAGGCGCTGCCGATTCCTGAAAAGAAGCCGCCGCCCAAGCCTGCGGCCAAGCCACTAGCGAAAGCTCCCCCGCAGCATCAGCCGCCGCCGAAATTACAGCACAAAGCAAATTACGGAGAAGCGGCGCCGCCCAATATTCCTCGCTCTTCAACAATGAACAACGCGGCCAATAGCCCCATCGCACAAACGGGTGGGGACTTCGGTTCGCGCTTCGGTTGGTATGTGGATGTCATCAAACGCAAGGTGGCACAGGATTGGTATCTCCAAGAGGTAGATCCGAGCACGCCGGCGGGCGCAACGGTCTTTGTTCAGTTCTCGGTTGGACGGGACGGCTCTCCCAGCAACATTTCGCTGGCAACGCCGAGCAGCTCTCCCTCGCTGAATTCGTCGTGTCTACACGCGGTGCAGCGAGTGGATACCTTCGGCCCGCTGCCCAGCGGGTACAACGAAAGCAGCTTGAATGTGCTTTATCACTGCACTTTTCCAGGCACGAGGTGACGGGGCGAGATGAAGGTGCAAGATGAAGTTATCCGATAAGGTTACCACTGTAACTAGGTTTCGTTTTTATCATATAAACTTAAGACTGCGTTAGGCATGAGATCTCGAAAAAGAAATTCAGTCCCCCACTGCCGCGTTCTGTTTCTGGTTTTCCTGTTGGCGGCGCTCGCATGCTGGAATGCAAGCGCGCAGGATTGGGTCCGGACAGGCACAAATCTAGGGGCGCCGCGCATCCGTTTGGCCGCCGCCGATTTCAATCCCTCTTCTACTGACGCCCAAACCCCGGCGCTCAAAACCACTTTCGACAACACGTTCTACAACGACCTGAATAACGCCGGTATCTTCGACATGGTTTCGAAGAGTATGGCTCCGCCGCTTATGCCCGCCTCTCCGCAACAGATGAACCTGGCACCATGGGCAGCCGCGCCGGCCAACGCTGCGTTCGTAGCCTTCGGGTCGATGGCGGTGAACGCCGGCCGCGTGGAGGTTTACGGTTGGCTCTTCGACGCCAAGAATCCCGCCTCTCCGCAGATCCTGGGCAAGCAATACAACGAACCTGCCAGCCAGGATAACGCGCGCCTGATCGCCCACCGTTTTGCCGATGAGATCATTACCCGCCTGGGCGGCGGTATCCCCGGCATTGCTGAGACCCACATCTACTACATCGCTGCTCGCGGCGGAAACAAAGAAGTCTGGCAGATGGATTACGACGGGCAAGGCGCGCACCAGCTCACCCACTTGGGAACCATCTCCCTTTCCCCACGCGTCTCCCCGGATAATGATCGCGTCGCGTTCGCATCTCTGGGCCGTCGGGGATGGTCCATCCGCATGTATTCGCTGGTGCTGGGCCGGATGGTCAGCTTCCCTTCCCTGGTGGGTAACACCCTGTCTCCGGCATGGTCCAGCGATGGCGCCAAGCTGGCTTTCTCCGCCTCCCGCTCAGGAGATCCGGAGATTTTTACCTCCGATGCAGCCGGCGGCAACATAAGGCAAATCACAACCTTCCGCGGGCCGGATGTTTCGCCCACTTGGAACCCTAAAACCAATTCCCAGATTGCATGGTGCAGCGGCCGAACCGGCCTGCCGCAGATTTACATCATGTCTTCGGATGGAACCGACGTGCAGCGCATGACCGACGGCGGATACGCTACCTCGCCCTCCTGGTCACCGAGTGGACAATTCCTGGCGTTTGCCTGGAACCGCAAATATGGTCCTGGGGCACCCGGGGGCCAGGACATCTACATCATGGACATCGCCAGCAAGCGCTGGACTCAGCTCACGCACGATGCGGGGCGGCAGGATTTCCCCTCGTGGTCTCCGGATGGGCGGCATATCGTATTCCAGCGCGAGAACGGTGGCGGATCTGAAATATGGACGATGCTTTCTGATGGCAGCGAACAGCATCGCCTTACCCCGGGCGGAGGTAATTCAATGCCCAATTGGAGTTGGAAGTAGTGCGGCAGTAGAAGGAGCTCGGCAGTAATTGTCCCGTTGTTGTACATCCCTCCCTGAATGGGAAAAACCTTGGAGAACCAACCACAATCAAAAAGGAGAACATCGTGAAGACTCCGCATCACAGGCATTTCGCATCGCTCATCGCTGTCGCCACCCTCGCCTTCGCGGCCGGCTGCCACAAGAAAGTGGCGCCTCCACCGCCGCCGCCACCGCCGGCAGCTACGTCGCCGGCGCCGACAGCCACGATCACGGTGACGCCCAGCACCATCAACCCGGGCGGAAGTGCAGTGCTCGCCTGGCGTACTACGGATGCGACGGATGTCTCCATCGACGGATTGGGCAACGTGAATGCCTATGGCACGCAGAACGTGACGCCGACACAATCCACGACCTATCATCTCGTGGCGCGGGGTCCGGGCGGTTCCACCGATGCGACGGCGAGTCTTACGGTCACGGCTCCGGCTGCGGCGCCACCGGCCGAGACCATGAACGAGCAGATCTTCGAGCAGAATGTGAAGCCGGCCTTCTTCGACTATGACAGCTACGAGATCCGTCCCGACGCCCAGACTGTTCTGGCTCAGGACGCGAGCTTCCTGGCCGCGCACCCCACGCTCAAAGTCGTTGTCGGCGGATATTGCGATGACCGCGGATCGGCTGAATACAACCTGGCGCTGGGAGAAAACCGTGCCAATGCCGCCAAGCAGGCGCTAGTCAATGGAGGCGTCAGCCCGGACCGCATCCGCACCGTGAGCTACGGCAAGGAGAAGCAATTCTGCACCGAGGCCAACGAAGCTTGCTGGCAGCAAAATCGCCGTGCCGGCTTCTCGCTCGATCAGTAATAGCGGTAGGTAATGGGAAGAAGGCCAAGCGGTTGTGGACGTCACCGCTTGGCCTTCGTTCCTCTCATTCGCCTGCTGGACTAAACTGAAGAAGAAGCGAGCGGTTGGTTTCATTCGGTGCCGCTCTAGGAAAGCGTCATGGGGAGCATCATGCGTAACTACATCATCCGGCTAATGGCCGTTGCCCTCTTTGCTTTGCCCAGCGGAATGCCTCACGCGTTCGCCGTCTCCAAGGAGATGATCCAACTGCAAACCCAGGTCCAACAGTTGCAGGACATGGTGCAGCACTTGCAGACGTCAAACGACGAACGCATGGGAGTGCTGGTCAACCTGGTGCAGCAAAACACCGACAACATGAACCGGATGATGACCTCGGTCAATGCGCTGCAAACGACATTGAAAGCGGACAACGATCAGCGCGGTGCGAGCAGCACACAGCTTTCGACCCAGATCCAATCGCTGAATGACTCGGTCGATGAGCTCAAGACCCGCATCGCGAACCTGAGCACGCAGCTGCAGGCCATCCAGAGCCAGATGCAGAACGTGAATGGTATGCCGGCACAACCCGGCGGAGCACCACCGGCAAATCAAGGTCCCGGAGGACAGGCTGGGGTACAGATGCCTGCGCCGCAGACGCCCCAGGCGCCCCCGGTTGACCAGCTTTACCAAAGCGGTCTTCGTGACTACAACTCGGCCAGGTACACCATCGCGGCCTCTGAATTTGGCGACGTCGTCCACTATTATCCGCAGGACCCTTTGGCCGGCAACGCCCAGTTTTATCTCGGTGAGATCTCTTACCGGCAAGGCAGATTTCCCGCGGCGATCAAGTATTACGATGCGGTTCTGGAACAGTTCTCCGGGAATCCCCTGGCTCCCGCCGCTGAATTGCGCAAGGGGCAATCGTTGATACAAATGGGCCAGAAAGAGGCCGGCGTGCGCGAATTGCGGACACTGATTCAGCGCTATCCGCAAACACCTGAGGCCCAGCAAGGGCGAAGTGCCTTGAATGGAATGGGGGTGCGCATCTATGCCTCCAAACCAAGCGCCTATCCAGCAGGACCTCCGTCGCCGCAATAGCTGCTCTTGGGTGAAGCGTCCCTTCCCCCGCGGTTCTGTTTCGAAAATCCTGACTAAAGTTTTTCCTTGCTGCGGGGCCATGGGTCCGTTCCTGTCAAGGAGGCCCGGCAAAGTGTGTGCCGCGGCGATTATCCCTGGTTCCCTAGCGAAGGACGGGAATCAGAGGCAGACCATGCGGGGGTGAGAAAACCTCAGGGCCGTCCACTGGACTGCCATTCCGTCACGGTGCTATTGTTTCCAACGGCGTCAGAAGTCGGCAGCGCCCCCCTCTCCACTTAACTTCCTGTCGGCCGCGCCGGAGGCATTTCATGGCAACTATCCCCGTTGATTCCCGTCTCGATTCCAAAACCGCGGAGTTTTTCTCGCGGCAACACCGCATGCTGATCGATGGACGCTTCGTCCCAGCCGCGTCCGGCAAGACCTTCCCCGTCTACAATCCGGCCACCGGCGAAGTGGTGGCGCGGGTGCCGGAGGCCGAAGAAGAAGATGTGAATCGCGCTGTTTCCGCCGCGCGCCGCGCCTTCGATGAGGGTCCATGGAGCAAGAAGATGTCCCCCTCAGAACGCGGACAGATGCTCTGGAAAATCGCCGACCTGCTGCAGGCGAACCTGGAAGAATTCGCCGAGATTGAGTCCCTCGACAACGGCAAGCCGTTGTCCGTCGCGCGGGTCGCCGACGTCCCCTTGGCCGTCGATATGTTTCGCTATATGGCGGGCTGGGCGACCAAAATCGGCGGCTCCACGCTCTCCTTCTCTACGCCGGGCGCTTTCCACTCCTACACCTTGCGCGAGCCGGTGGGAGTCGTGGGGCAAATTATTCCCTGGAACTTCCCCCTCCTGATGGCCGCATGGAAGCTCGCGCCGGCGCTGGCTGCCGGCTGTTGCGTGGTGCTCAAAGTCGCCGAGCAGACACCGATGTCGGGCCTCCGCCTGGCAGAACTCTTCGATCAAGCAGGGTTTCCTCCCGGCGTGGTCAATGTGCTCACGGGCTACGGTGAGGGCGCAGGCGCACCGCTGGCGGCGCATCCGCTGGTCGACAAAGTGGCCTTCACCGGCTCCACGGAAGTGGGCAAGCTGATCGTGAAAGCCTCCGCCGGCAACCTGAAAAAGGTCAGCCTGGAACTGGGGGGCAAGAGCCCGGCCGTCGTCTTTCCCGATGCCGACCTGGACCGCGCTATCGCCGGCACAGCCAGCGCCATCTTCTTCAACCAGGGACAATGCTGCTGCGCCGGCTCCCGCCTGTTCGTGCACGAGAAAATCTATGACAAGGTTCTGCAAGGGGTCAGCGATATCGCGGGGGGCATCCAGATGGGCCCCGGCCTTGATCCGCAGACCGCCATGGGACCGTTGGTCAGCGAGGAGCAATTCGACCGGGTTACCGGCTTTATCGAATCCGGAATACAAGAAGGCGCAAAAGTGGCTGTTGGCGGCAAACGCCATGGGGATCGTGGCTATTTTGTTCAGCCGACCGTTCTGACGAACACCAAGCCGAGTATGAAGGTCGTGAGAGAAGAGATCTTTGGGCCGGTGGTGTGCGCGGAATCCTTCTCCGATGCCGACCTGGACCGCGTCGCCCGCGAAGCCAACAACTCCATCTATGGCTTGGCTGCCAGTGTGTGGACTCGCGACCTGAGCACCGCGCACAAGATGGCGCGGCTGATCCGCGCGGGAACCGTCTGGATCAATTGCCACAACGTTTTCGACGCCTCCCTGCCCTTCGGCGGATATAAACAATCCGGCTGGGGACGGGAGATGGGCGAAGAAGTGCTCCATAACTATACGGAAATAAAGGCCGTGACCGCGGCCCTATAACCAGAATGGCCTGGGGCCGGAGATGATCCGGCCCCCAAGCTTCTTGCGTACAACGCCGCAAGCAAAACCTTCATCCCTTAAGGCACGATGCCAAAACAAGAGCACCCTGACAGCGATCTCCACAAGGGAGCGGTGGAAGAAGAAACCAGCGAGCCCTCCACCACCGGGAACCCTAATCTTGAGGGTCAATTAGGCCACCGCGATCAGGATGAGCTGCTTAAAGATGCCGACAGCGATTTTCCCGAGCCAGGGTCAAGCCCGGAACACAGCGGAGAAAGTCGCTAAAGCATTTCTGATGGCAGCGTGTTTTCTCACCCTGCTGCCCGGTTTCGCCGCAGCGGCCTCCTCTATCTTCCACGTCCGTCTCGCCCCGGGGCCGCGCCTGGTGGGCACACGCGCCGATCGTTCCGGCGGCGGTTCCGTCACGGCCACGCTCCAGAGCGACACACTTACCCTGCAGGGGTCGTTCAGCGGACTGCTGGCCGTTCCCACGGGCGCACATCTGCGCATGGGGTCGCTTCCCGGTGTGCGCGGACCGCTCATCGCCGACCTCACCATCTCTCCGGAAACTACTGGAAAGTTGAGCGCCATAGTACAGCTCAACGCACAGCAGCTCACAGCCCTGCGCAAGGGCGGCCTGTATGTGGAGATCGACAGTGAGAAGGCGCCCGAAGGCGACCTTTGGGGCTGGATCATGCCGCAATAAGCTCGCTTGCGTTACCCTAGAGCGGTTCCACGATTCATCTGCCCTATAGGGGCTCGACGAGGTGGGTCTTTTCCTGGGGGAAAAGACCCGTCGGAATCATCCTCGCCGGTTAGACCTATCGTGGAATCGCTATAGCGGGAGAAACGATCCATGCTGGGCCGAGCGATTACGTTGGCGGCGTGTGCTTTAGCCTGCTCGAGCTGGGTCGCTGTCGCGCAGCAGGATACCGGTCCTTTCACGTCAGGCCAAGCTTCGCAAGGCCATAAAGACTATTCCTCCGCTTGCGCCTCCTGTCATCACGAAAATCTATCCGGTGGCGGCGAAGCACCTTCCCTGGCCGGGGGCAATTTCCTCAAGTCCTGGGGTGCCCGTTCGACGCGAGAGCTCTACGACTATGTCCAGTCGGCGATGCCTCTAGGCAAGGGCGGCAGCCTGAGCAGCCAAACCTATGAGAACATCGTGGCTTTTCTGCTGCTGGCTAATGGCGCGACTCCTGGGGGAAAACCGTTTACTGCGGAGACGGATGTAAAGATCGGCAATGTCAGCAATGGCCAGATGCCCGCCGGGATCGCCCATGCGGGAGAGTCTCCGCCGCCGGCTCGCAGTGGTCTCACCATCGCGGGCCTGCTGCCTCACTACACTCCCGTCACCGACGCGATGCTGACGCGTCCCCCAGATGACGACTGGCTGATGTTCCGGCGCAATTATCAGGGTTGGAGCTTCAGCCCGCTCAAGCAGATCGAGGTAAGCAACGTTAAAAATCTGCAGTTGAAATGGGCCTGGGCGATGAACGAGGGTGGCGCCAATGAAGTGACGCCCATCGTGCATGACGGCATAATCTTCCTTTCCAACACCGACAACATAGTGCAGGCGCTCGATGGCAAAACCGGCAAGCTGATCTGGGAGAACCGCATCGGGCCGAAATCACCCGTGCTGTATGGCGGCAATCGCAGCCTCGCGCTTTACCAGGACAAAGTATTTGTAGCAACCACGGATGCACACTTGGTCGCGCTCGATGCGCGCAGTGGCAAGGTCGTCTGGAATGTTCCCATAGCCGGCAAGGGCCATAGCCAGACCGGGGGCGTGATGGTCATCCACGGCAAGGTGCTCACCGGCCTCACCGGCTGCAGCGCTTATGCCAGCGAAAAGTGCGCCATCAGCGCTTTCGACGCCACTACCGGCGCGCGGGACTGGCGTTTCTCTACCATCGCCCTCACCGGGACACCGGGTGGTGAGACCTGGAACGGGCTCGCCGATCTCTACCGGGCAGGCGGCGAGACCTGGATCGCCGGCACCTACGATCCGGATCTCAATCTCACTTACTGGGGCGTGGCCCAAGCCAAGCCCTGGATGCGGGCCAGCCGCGGAACCGGCGATGGCGCCGCGCTCTACACCAGCAGTACGGTGGCGCTCAATCCCGACACTGGCAAGTTGCGCTGGTATTACAGCCACTCGCCCGGTGAGTCGCTCGACCTCGACGAGGTGTTCGAGCGCGTGCTCATCGACCATGGCAATCAGAAGACCCTCATGACCATCGGCAAGGCAGGCATCCTGTGGAAGCTGGACCGCAGTAACGGCAAGTTCCTCGACTACAAAGAGACTGTGCTGCAAAACGTATTCGTGCACATCGATCCCAAGACCGGCACGCCGACCTATCGTGACGACATAATCAACGCCAAGACCAATGAGTGGATTCAGTCCTGTCCCAGCGAAGAGGGCGGCCACGACTGGACGGCAACCAGCTACTACCCTCCGAGCGACCTGCTGATCATCCCCATCTCCCAGAGCTGCGACGAGCTGAACGGACATGATGTCGAGAGGAAGGCGGGTTCCGGAGGTATCGCTGCGGCCGTGCGAGTCTACGAGATGCCAGGGACCAACGGCAATATGGGCAAGCTTGCCGCCTATGACACCAGGAGTATGAAGGAGGTCTGGTCTTTTCAGCAGCGCGCCCCCTTCCTCACCGCGGTGCTCTCAACCGCCGGAGGTATCGCCTTCGTCGGAGACTACGACCGCACCTTCAAAGCGGTAGACGTCAAGAGCGGCAAAATTCTGTGGGAGACTCAGCTGGGCACGACGGTCCAGGGTTATCCCGTCTCATTCAGCATCGACGGTAAACAATATATCGCGGTGACCACGGGCCTGGGTGGCGGGAGTCCGGAGAACATGCCCAACGTGATCCTGACTGAAGTACATCGGCCGGACAACGGGCAGGCACTCTATGTTTTTGCTCTCCCGGACGGAGGACCTTGATGAACGTCAGCAAAAGGAATTTTCTGTTCTCGAGTCTCAGCCTGGGGGCTGGGCTGATGGCGAAGCAGGCGTTGGCCCAGGCGCAACCGCAGCATCTGGACGCCGCTCCGCCGCCGCCGAAACGGGAGTTGCCGCATCGCAAGGTGAAGACTACTCCACTGTTCAAGTCGCCGCCCGGCTATCCCAACGCGGTTTCCATCGCGCCGGAAGGTCTATGGGTCGCGGAGCAAAAGGCGCAGAATTACGGTCCAGGCGCCAAGAGCTCGCCGGAAGCCTGCTGGCTGCTCGACTGGAATGGCAAGCTGCTCAAGACGGTCCTCACCGAATCCTGCAACACCAGCGGCATGGCGTATGGCGATGGCTTCATCTGGATGGGCGCTAATGGCGGCCCGGAAGGCATCTACCAGACCGACCTGAACTCCAAGACAATCTCCCACCGCCAGATTCCGCTGGGTCCGCCCGACAATGGCGGCGGGTGCCACGGCTTGATGTGGCACGAGGGCAAACTGTGGATCGTAGCCAATCGCCTGCGCGCGATTCTGCGCGTCGATCCCAAGAGTTGGGAGCCGGAGTTCCTTATCCCGATCACGACCGCGCGCTGGCACGGCATCGCTTGGGACGATGGAGCGATCTGGATGGTAACCGGCAGCTCAGATGTGGATCGCTTCCTTGAGCAGAACGGAAAGCTCGTCCACACCACCACGCCGGGTCTGATCAAGTACGGCGCAGCAACGGGCAGAGCGCTGGAAACGGCAGAGTTTATCGAGGGATCAGCCGATCCCCATGGCTTAGCCATGTACAACGGGAATCTGATCAGTTGCGACGCCGGCATCGGCCCGCCGGGCTTCGAGCTCACTCATAGCCCGAATAGCGGGTATATCTTTCAGATCGATTTCATCTAGGAAAAAGAGAACCGCAGGTCCCACTACGCTCCCCCGGATTTCCTGTTGAGACAGGTGGCGTTGGCGAAGTTATTGCGGCTTTCTCTACGGAAAGCCGCATACGTGGTTGTTGATGAGTGCCGCGTAGTAGGAAATCCGGGTACGCTCCGGCCGGGATGACAATTCTGTCCGGGTACCAGCATCCCAGCACTCAAACCAATTTGTCATCCCGACCGGAGCGTAGCGCAGTGGAGGGACCTGCGGTTCTTTCGGCTCGCCCGGAAGTGTGCTCAGCCTATCTTGGTTAATTGGCCCTGATTCAGCTCTTTCCAGTTCCGTCCGTTGTCTTCGCTGAACTCAGTACGGAAGTGCATTACCTTGTCGGAAAGAAATTCGTCATTGGTCAGGAACATGATGGTCTTGTCCTGATCCTTGACCTCGGTGCCAAAGCTCCAGATGTTCCCCTTCACCTGCATCGGAACTTCCCGCGGAGAATCGTCTTTGTCGACCCCGAAGAACTTGTAGGTTTTGGCTGCCTCGTCGTAGGTATACACAGACAAGCTATTGCTGACACCGTTAGCCCCATTCATCAGGTGGTCACACAGGATAAAACCATGGTGCGGCGACCAGGCACAGGTCATTTCGGAGGTCATCGAGGCGGCCTCGCTGTAAGGCGTGGTCATCACCTGGGTCTGGGACTCCCAGGTTCCTACCCAGACATCCATTTTGGTTAACTCCGGAGCAATCGGGGGAACTGCTAAATGATCGCTAGCGAGTGCGAGCGTGCTGGCTGCAACAACGGCGAAATAGATCCCTCGTAGGAAATTCTTACGCATCCCATCCCCTTGCTCTGCTGAGAGAAACGAGTTGATGATACAACTTTTAGGGGATTGGTTGAACAACATTCGCTGCACATATTGGTACCCACACAGGCCAAAAGTGCTTGCCCTCCGGTAACATAACGTAACAAATATATACCGCTCTTTATTCCGTTACCGGTGCTTTTGCATGATTTGATCGAGGACTTGGCGTGAAGGACGTACCCGCGACTCCGGGAGCGTGGCCAGGGGCTCGTCCACCAGGTTCAGCATATCCGTGAAGCTGGGTTTGCTGGTGTCGACGTAAAAGACCCCGGTCAAGACCTCGCCCTTTTCATGGGCTTCCATCAGAGCGGTGACCGCACCGATGCGGCTGGTCGGGTTGTACTCGGGATGCAGCTTGCGCAGCCTCATGTGGGACCCATCGTGCATCTGCACGTCATAGGTCGTTCCGTGGTCGTAGTCAACGTCGATCTCTTCGAACGAGGGCACGAAACCCACCTCATTTACCGCGTCATCGTGCTCCTGGACGTATTTGTAGCTCTTGGTCGATCCCTCGTGGTCGTTGAAGGTGACGCAGGGCGAGATTACGTCGAGCATGACCGTGCCCCGGTGGGCAATCGCCGCCTTGAGCATGGCCGATAGTTGCTTCTTATCTCCGGAAAAGGACCGGCCCACAAAGGTGGCGCCCAGCTCCACGGCCATCACGCAGGTGTCAATCGGCGGCAGGTCGTTAACGACCCCGGTTTTGAGCGTGGAACCGACGTCGGCGGTGGCCGAGAACTGCCCCTTGGTCAAGCCGTAAACCCCATTGTCTTCAATAATATAGATCAGGGGAAGATTGCGCCGCATGAGGTGAGCGAACTGGCCAAAGCCGATGGAGGCAGTGTCACCGTCGCCGCTCACACCGAGACCCATCATGGTGTGGTTGGCCATCAGTGCGCCGGTGGCCACAGAAGGCATGCGCCCGTGTACGCTGTTGAAACTGTGAGCGCGGCTCATGAAATAGGCCGGCGTCTTGGAGGAGCAGCCGATGCCGGAGAGCTTCATCACCCGCTCGGGCTCGACCCCCATCTCATACATGGCATCGACAATGCGCTCGGAAATGGCGTTGTGCCCGCATCCGGCGCAGAGGGTCGTCTTGCCCCCGCGATAGTCCAGGACTTGCAGGCCCAGGCGGTTTTTCTTGGGACCGGGAGCTACCGGTGGATTGAGAGTCGTCGCCATTAGATTTCCTCCTGAAGTACCAGCTTGTCGGTAACGGTGCGCGCGTCGAGCGGCAGGCCGTCAAAGTGGCGAATACTTCTCAGTTTGGTGACCTCGGCAGGGGGAAGATCCAGCTTGAGCAAACTCAGCATCTGCCCATCGCGGTTCTGCTCGATCACGTAGACCCTGCTATGAGCGGCCACGAAAGCATGCACTTCCGGCGAAAAGGGGAAGGCTCGGAGCCGCATATAGTCGGTTTCGAGACCGTATTCCTTCTTCAGCTGATCACGGCTCTCGCGCACCGCAAAATCAGAACTCCCGAAGGCAATCAGTCCGATCTTGGACTTGCCCGTCTGCACCATTTCCGGTGCAGGCACCAAGGTCCGCGCGGTCTGGAACTTTCGGTCCAGCCGCTCCATCAGGTTTTGGTAATCGTCCGGCCGCTCGGTATAGAGCGCTTTCTCGTTATGACCGCTGCCACGGGTAAAGTAGGCCGCCTTGGGATGGTCGGTTCCGGGCAGCGTGCGGTATGGAATCGCGTCTCCATCCACGTCTTTGTAGCGTTCGAAACCACCTAACCGCTCCAGGTCTTCTTTAGAAAGAACCTTGCCCCGCTGCAAAGGCTTCTCGGGGTAGACGAACGGGTCGGACATCCAGTTGTTCATGCCGATATCGAGGTCGGAGAGAACGAAGACGGGCGTCTGCAGTTGCTCGGCAAGGTCGAACGCCTCCATCGCGAATTGATAGCACTCAGTGACCGAGGCGGGGAGCAACATGACATGTTTGGTGTCACCGTGCGAAAGGTAGGCAATCGACAGCAGGTCTCCCTGCATGGTGCGCGTCGGCATACCGGTGGAAGGTCCAACCCGCTGAATATCGAAGATGACTCCGGGAATCTCAGAAAAATAACCCAGGCCGGCAAACTCCGCCATCAGGGAAATACCAGGACCGGAGGTGGAGGTCATGGAGCGCGCCCCAGCCCAGCCGGCGCCCAGCACCATGCCGATGGCCGCCAGTTCGTCTTCCGCCTGCACGATGGCGAAATTCGCTTTGCCGTCCGGCTCCACGCGGTACTTCTTCATGAAGTCGATGAGACTTTCCACAACCGAAGACGACGGTGTGATGGGATACCAGGTGACCACCGTGACCCCGGCGAACATGGCCCCCAGGGCGGCCGCGGCGTTGCCGTCAATGATGATCTTGCCCTCGGTCGCGTGCATGGGCTCAAGCAGAAGGGGATCCTGCTTGGTTAGGGATTTTTGGGCAAACTCGTAGCCGGCTTTGATCGCTCCCCAGTTCAGATCGGCAGCCTTCTGCTTTTTGGCGAACTGACGGCGCACAGCGTCTTCGACCGTGACCAGGTCCATCGCCAGCAGCTGCGCCACCACGCCCACATAGATCATGTTGCGCACCAGCTTGCGCAGCTTCGCTTCAGGACAAACCGCGGCTGTCAGCTTGTCGAAAGGAACCGGATAGCAGATCACGTCATCGCGATACTGCTTGAGGTTCAAGGCTTCGTCGTAGATAGCGGCGCCGCCGGTGGGCAGGGACAGAATGTCTTCTTTCGCGGTCTCAGCATTCATGGCCACCAGGAGTTCGATCTCCCGCTTGCGCGCGACGTAGCCTTGTTTGCTGGCGCGAATGGTATACCAGGTGGGCAAGCCTGCGATGTTGGATGGGAAAAGATTCTTTCCGCTTACCGGGATGCCCATCCCGAATATGCTCTTGAGCAGCACCAGATTCGCAGACTGCGACCCGGACCCATTAACGGTCGCTACCTGGATGCTGAAGTCATTTACGATCCGCTTGGATACTGGCGTTTGCAGAACCGCTGAGCTACCCGCTCCGGGTGCTCCCACGGCAACGTCTCCTGTCGCCATTTTGGCCGGATTCCTTCCCCGATGAATTGAGCGGCACCATCGTCGGCCAGACTTTTGACTGCGTCTGAATCAGGAAGGACCCTGATCTCCGCTTAGAACATTATAGGTCAGCGCCTCCCCCGCTTTTGCCTGTGGCGCTTAATGGCTCTAATTTGCCACTGGGCGGGGATAACTATTGTGTCAACGGCGATGGCCCCGGCGAATGCGGGCTTCTCCCGTTCTGGTACTTTTTGGCCACGGTGGGAAACAAGAAATGTCATTTTTTAGTTGCCTTCCTACCGGCGACACACTCCCGGCCAAGTCGGAACTACAATTATGGAATGCTGCTTGAAGGAATTTTTGCTGCGGTAACGACGTGTTTCTATCCGGATGGCCGGCCGTATTGGCGCAAGCTGGAACAGAATGTTGATCGCTACTCCCGCACTCCCATGAGCGGGATGGTGCTGCTGGGCTCGACCGGCGAGGCCGTCATGTTGAGTGATGAAGAATCGCGAGAAGCGCTGCGCGTCGCCCAGGCGGCCACGGCGCCGGATAAGGTATTGCTCGCCGGAGTAGGCCGGGAAAGCGTATTTGAGACGCTGCGCATGGCAGAGTATGCAGCCGCGCTCGAATACGATGCGATCCTGGTCCGCACGCCGCACTACTACCGCAAGCAGATGCGGGACCGCGAGATGCTGACTTACTACCAGGCGGTCGCCGACCGTTCTCCACTGCCAGTGCTTTTGTACAGCGTGCCGGCTTGCACGGCCTACGATCTGCCGGTCGAGGTGGTCGCGGAACTGGCTATGCATCCCAACATTGTGGGCATGAAGGACTCCAGCGGCAATGTGGACCGGATCGCGCAACTGGTCCACGCCACGCGTTCCTTCAGAAAACGCAGCGTTCCAGTAACTACCGTATTTTCAGCGGTTACTTCGAGAATGTTGAGGTCTTCCGTGGAGGGTGACGAGAGCCCTGCAACTTTTGTGGCTGCGGACAGGCTTGGTTCGGGAGCGACGGCGCTCGCGGTTAAGCCGCCCAAGCCGGCGCTCAAGATGCGTTCCCGCGAAGTTGGGTTTCAGCTCCTCTGCGGTTCTGCGCAAACGCTCTATCCCTCGCTCGAAGCCGGAGCCACAGGTGGCGTACTGGCACTGGCAACCTTTGCCCCGCAAGCCTGCCAGGAGGTCTACACCGCGTGGAAGGAGAACGACGCGGTCCTGGCTGCGGACAAGCAACGGCGCATTGTCCGGGCGGGCATCGAGGTTTGCGGCAAAATGGGGATTCCGGGCGTAAAGTATGCGCTGGACTTGAACGGATATTACGGCGGGCGGCCGAGGATGCCCCTGCTGCCCCTGGTCGCGGAAGAGCAGCGGCTGGTCGAAGAGCTGACCTTCGATATTCGCAACTAGTCTCAATTTCTCACGGCCTGATCCGTAACGAAGGCCGGTTCCCGGCGCAATTCCTGTAGGGCATTGACGGTAATCTGGCGCCGCTGTGTAGCGGCGATTCCTTCCGCCGCCGCCCGGGCCGCGGCGATGGTGGTGATGGTGGAGATCCTCTGCGTTACCGCCGCACGGCGAATCGCTCTTTCGTCAAAGAATGTGTCCTGGCCGTGGGGCGTGTTGATGATCAACTGAATCCGCTCCCCCTTGATCAGGTCGACCACGTTCGGCCGGCCCTCTTTGACCTTGTACACGCGCTCGACAACCATGCCTGCCCGCTCCAGCACATCGGCAGTGCCCTGCGTGGCCACCAGGTGAAAACCCAGCTCCACATACTGCCGGGCAAGGTCCACGATGACTGCCTTGTCGCGGTCATTTACGCTGAAGAAAACCGTGCCTTTCACCGGCAGAACCTGTCCGGCTGAGAGCTGTGCTTTGGCAAAGGCTTCACCAAAATTGTCCGCCACGCCCATCACCTCACCGGTCGACTTCATCTCCGGCCCCAACACCGTATCGACACCGGGAAATTTGTTCCAGGGAAAGACTGGCGATTTGACGAAAAAGTGGCTGCCCGTAGCCAGATCTGTGCGCTCGGCAACCTGCTCCGGCATCAACTCCCGCAGGGTACGCCCAGTCATCAGGCGCGCGGCCATCTTGGCCAACGGCACTCCAGTTGCTTTGGAGACATAAGGCACGGTTCGTGAAGCACGGGGATTCACTTCGATGACGAAGACCTTATCCTGTTCCCCGGACCGGCGCTGAATCGCGAACTGCAGATTCACCAGGCCCACCACGTTCAGAGCCAGCGCCAGCTTGCGGCTGTAGGTGCGAATCGTCTCCAGGGTAGAAGGCGCCAGATCGGCCGCGGGCAGCACGCAAGAAGAGTCGCCGGAGTGAATGCCCGCCTCCTCGATATGCTGCATGATTCCAGCAATCAACACGTCTCTGCCATCACACAACGCGTCCACGTCGACCTCCACCGCATCCTCGAGAAAGTGGTCGACCAATACAGGGCGCTCCTGGGAGTACTCCACCGCTTCCTTCATGTAGCGGCTCACCGCATCGGCGTCATAGGCAATCACCATGGCCCGGCCGCCCAGCACGTAGGATGGCCGTACCAGCACCGGGTAGCCGACGCGTTCCGCGCCTTCTACCGCTTCTTCGACGGTGGTTACCATGGCGCCCGGCGGCTGGGGAATATTCAGGTCCTCCAACAGCCGCCCAAACCGCTTGCGGTCTTCAGCCAGATCGATGGACTCGGGCGAAGTGCCCAGAATCTTGATGCCCGCGGCTTTCAGTGAGATGGCGAGATTCAAAGGAGTCTGACCGCCGAATTGCACGATCATCCCGATGTCGGCGCCTGAGGTTGCCTCGTGCTCGTATACGGCCAACACATCTTCGAGGGTGAGCGGTTCGAAGTACAAGCGGTCGCTGGTGTCGTAGTCGGTGGAGACGGTCTCCGGATTGCAGTTCACCATGATCGTCTCGTAGTCGTCATCCCGGAGCGCGAAGGCTGCATGGCAGCAGCAGTAATCGAACTCAATGCCCTGCCCGATACGGTTCGGCCCGCTGCCCAGAATAATGACTTTGCGTCGCGCCGTCGGTGGGGCTTCGTCTTCTTCTTCGTAGGTGGAGTACAGATAAGGCGTATCGCTGTCGAACTCGGCGGCGCAGGTGTCCACCTTCTTGAATACCGGCGTGACGCCGTGGCGCCGCCGCAGTTCCCTGACCGGTCCTGCACCATCGAGTCCACCGAGGTTCCATTCTTCGGCGATCCTGGCGTCGGAGATGCCCATGCGCTTAACCTTGCGCAGCAAATCTGCGGGCATGGTTTCCAGCGAATGCTCGGCAAGCTTTTGAATGGTCTCCGTCACTTCCTTTATCTGGTAGAGAAACCACGGGTCCATCGAGGTCATGCGGGCTACTTCCCGCACCGAGAGCCCGCTGCGCAAGGCGTAGCGGATGTAGTTCAGCCGCTCCGGTTGCGGAGTCACCAGGCGCTGCGTCAGGCGCCGGGGCTCAATCACCTCTGAGCGTATGCTCTTGCCCGTGTCCAGCGAACGGAGCGCCTTCATCAGGGCCTCTTTGAAGGTGCGGCCCAGGGCCATCACTTCGCCCACAGACTTCATCTGCGGTCCCAGGTTCTCATCCGCCCCGGGGAACTTTTCGAATTGCCACTTGGGAATCTTGACCACCACGTAATCGATGGAGGGCTCAAAGCATGACGGCGTCTTCTGCGTGATGTCATTGGGTATCTCATCGAGCGTGTAGCCGACGGCCAGCTTGGCGGCGATTTTGGCTATGGGAAAACCAGTCGCTTTCGAAGCCAGCGCCGAGGATCGCGATACCCGGGGATTCATCTCGATGACCGTCATCCGGCCGCTCGCCGGGTTTACGGCAAACTGCACATTGGATCCGCCGGTCTCGACGCCGATTTCGCGCATCACGCGGATCGCCGCGTCGCGCATTGCCTGGTACTCGCGATCGGTCAAGGTCTGGGCCGGCGCTACAGTGATCGAATCCCCGGTGTGCACCCCCATCGGGTCCATGTTCTCGATGGAGCAAATGATGATCACGTTGTCGGCGAGATCGCGCATGACTTCCAGTTCGTACTCTTTCCAACCCAGCACCGACTCTTCGATCAGACATTCGTGCACAGGAGAGAGATCGAGCCCGCGACCGAGAATATCCATCAGTTCTTCGCGGTTGTAGGCCAGGCCGCCGCCTGAGCCGCCCAGGGTGAAGGATGGCCGGACGATGACCGGGAAACCGATCTTGGCCGCGAATTCCGCGCCATCGCGAATATTGTTCACCAGCGCCGAGCGCGGGACATCGAGTCCGATGCGCGCCATGGCGTCCTTGAACAGCAGCCGGTCTTCGGCCTTCTTGATGGCTTCGAGGCGGGCGCCAATCATTTCCACGTCGTATTTGTCGAGGATGCCCGCGTCGGCAAGATCGACGGCTAGATTCAGAGCCGTTTGGCCGCCTACCGTAGGTAGGAGCGCGAATTTGCCTATGCGCTGGCCGTTGGTGTCGGTCATCCGCTCGCATTCGCGACGGATGATCTCTTCCACGTACTCCCGGGTCAAGGGCTCGATGTACGTGCGATCGGCAAGTTCGGGATCGGTCATGATGGTGGCTGGGTTGGAATTCACCAGCACCACCTCATAGCCTTCCGCCTTGAGCGCCTTGCAGGCCTGCGTGCCGGAGTAATCGAATTCTGCCGACTGCCCAATCACGATCGGACCCGATCCGATCACTAGAATTTTGGTTATATCGTTCCTGCGTGGCATTTTATTTTTCCATTCGATTCGCGCCTGGAGAGGACACGGCCGCGGCTTTTTTTGCCCGGTCTTGGGAGCGGAGGGTTTCCTGGCTCTGAAGGGGCGGGGCTTCAGCCCCGCCGTTAGACCTCATTAGAATGAGCGGCTTTAGCCGCTGAGGGATCGGGTCCAAATTCTCCGCAAGGTATCGGTAATCCGCTGAAGATAAGCAGAGCTTGCTCTTGCTCTTGACCGGGTTGTGCCGAATATAGTCGACATGACGATCCCAATCTTCGATATCCCGAATGCGATGATCGGAAAACCCCGCCTGCCAGATGTTGTATTTCCAATTAAAAGCCTGCCTGGCACGGAATGAGAACCCCCCCTTGATATTCTGCATCGCCCTTTCAAGACTTTCTTGCGGAGAGAGGATCGCATGGAAGTGGTCAGGCATGACCACATATGCATGGAGCAGATAAGACACCGTTCGATAGTGCTGCAAAACCTCCTGCATCAATACCGCCCAACGCTCGTGGCGAAAGAATGGTCGCCGATCAACAGTCTGTGAGCTGACAAAGTACGTCTGTCCGCTTCTCCTGACTGTCTCTCTGGAAGGCCGCATCTATTCCCTCAGCGGCTAAAGCCGCTCACCTTGACACTGTGACGGACGGGCTGAAGCCCGTCCCCTTCGTGGGCTAAAGCCCGTTTCAACAACACCAGGGCCCGCCATCCTTCGTCTCTCGGAGCCACCGAGGTGCTCATCCCTTCCACTCTTCCATCATTTTTCGGAAATCCCGGAAGAGATAATTGGAGTCGTGGGGGCCGGGGCTGGCTTCCGGATGGTACTGCACGCTGAAGAGCGGCAGCGTGCGATGGCGCAGTCCTTCAAGCGTGTTGTCGTTCAGGTCGACGTGGGTAAGCTCGACCTCGCTCTGGTTGATCGAATCCGGATCGACAGCAAAATTATGGTTGTGCGCAGTGATCTCCACTTTGCCCGTCTGGGTCTGTTGCACCGGATGGTTGCCGCCGTGGTGGCCGAACTTCAGTTTGTAGGTCTTGCCACCGAGGGCCAGTCCGATCAACTGATGGCCAAGGCAGATGCCAAACATCGGCCTGCGTCCGACAAGCTTGCGGATATTCTCCTGGGCGTAGGTGACGGGCTCCGGATCGCCCGGCCCGTTCGATAGAAAAATTCCGTCGGGCTTCAGGTCGAGTACATCCTCCGCAGAAGTTTCTGCCGGCACCACGGTCACCCGGCAGGCTTCACGCGCCAGCATGCGCAGGATGTTGTGCTTGATGCCGAAGTCATACGCCACTACGTGCAGATCGGGTGGAGGCAACTTGAGACTCTCGTCTCCCAGCTGCAAGGGATCGCCGTTGAAGTTTCGCCGGTCATTGCAGTCCCACTCGTAAGCAGCCTTGGTGCTCACCACCTTGGCCAGATCGGTGCCATCCATCTTGCGGATGCCGCGCGCCTTGAGGACAAGTTTGTCCGTATCTGTCTCGAGTGAAGAAATGACCCCACGGAGAACGCCATGGGTGCGGAGATGACGAACCACAGCGCGTGTGTCAATCTCAGCGATTACAGGAACGTTGAAGCGCTCCAGGTATTCTTCCGTCACTTGCTGCGAGCGCCAATTAGAGCTTATGGGCGAGAACTCGCGCGTGACCAGTCCCTCGATATAAGGGCGGCTGGCCTCGTTGTCAGCGGCGTTGGTTCCGTAGTTTCCGATTTGTGGATTGGTCAGGACAACAATTTGCCCAGCGTAGGAAGGATCGGTAAAGATTTCCTGGTAGCCAGTCAGGGCGGTATTGAAAACCACCTCGCCAAAACATTCTCGCCTGGCGCCATAGCTCTCACCGCGGAAGATGCGCCCGTCTTCGAGCGCGAGGATTGCCTGCATGGCTTCTCCGTCGAGTGGATTTATTCAAGTTTAACAGGTCTAGACTGAAGTGCTTAGTGGATAATGCCCATGTCCTCCGCCGGCCAATAGACAAACGCCGCCTTGCCGTAAATCAGATCTCGCGGCACCGGTCCAAAGTCGCGGCTGTCACTGGAAATTGAGCGATGATCACCCATGACGAAATACTCATCGGGTTGAATCACCATCGCATCCAGCGATCGGCTGTCGTGGAACCTTCTGGGCACATAAGGCTCAGGCAGCAGCCTGCCGTTGATGTAGGTGCGGCCGTCGTCGATGCGCAGCTCATCGCCCGGCACCGCGATCACGCGCTTGATGTAGCTCTTCTGAGGATCGCGCGGATAGTGGAAAACCACGACATCGCCGCGATGGATTTCGGTGAAGTGATAAACGAACTTGTTAATAAACAGCCGGTCCTGATCACCCAGGCGAGGCAACATACTGGTGCCCTCAACCCTTACCGGCTGATAAAGAAAAGTGATGATAAAAAAAGAGACCGCGAGCGAAAATAACATGTCGCGTCCCCACAGCCAGAAACTGCGTCCCGGCAACTCCGCTGGCGTCTGAGGCAACGGCTCTGGTTGCCCGGAGGGCTCAGGCCCGCGCTCATCCTCTTCTGGGTTCATCGATCATCCAATGATTCACTTGTCTAATCTTCAGTCGCAGCCCGGGCTGCCGAAGGGGCACAGAATTCGCTGCTTGTGCTTCGGCATGGGTTGTTGCTGGCTGGCGGGAACCATCTGCGCCTGCCCGTTGGCTGTGTTACTGCCGGCCAGTTGCGATTGCTGCAAAACCAGTGGCCGCTGCAAAACCATCTCCACTGATGTTCCTGAAGGAATCACAATATCATTGCCGCGCGTGAAGAGGGTGTAGATGGTGCCCGCAGCCGCCCCGGCGAGCGAACCATAGCCAACTCCCTTGAGCACATCTCCCGACGCGGCGCCGCCCAAGACGCCGGCCTCCGCGCCAATAGCTGCGCCCTTGGCAATATTGGCTGCGTCACGCCCTTTGTTCCCGGCTTGCTCCACCGTGCCTTCACTGTCCTTCACCTTGGGCCCGTCGGATCCCGGCAGGCTATTCAGGACGCCGGGTACTTCAACCACCGATCCATTAGGGAAAATCATGGTGGTAAAGTGCAGGTTGATTTGCGCCCGACCCTTTATCCTGCCCGGCCGTACTACGTGGTCAACAACACCCTGCACGTAAACGCCAGCCGGGATCATCACACGCGAGCCGCCAACCACAGGAAAAGAAGAAATCAGGTACACGCCATCTCCCTGCTGAGCGGTCTTGGTGTTGATCCCGCTCTTGAGGGAAAGCAGCACCTTGGTGCCTGCGGGAACAGTAAACGTCTGGGATGGAGCTGCGGCTGGAGGTGCAGGAGTTGCGGTCGCCGTTTGCCCAAACCCCGGGGCGGCCGCCATGGTAGCAAGCAACCCGACGACTATGACGAACTTCCCGCGAACGTTCATCCTGTCAGCCTCAAGTCATAAGTATAGACGGCTGCGGACAGCCTTCGGGGAGCGCATGACCAGGATTTGTCCCAAAGTGGGGCGGCCCCGGGGTGTTGGTCAGCTAACATAGTTCATCGCCTGGGCCTTACGTTTAAGTTTTTCTTCTCCATTCGCAAACGTATGGCCTAAATACGTAAACCTATGCCTCCACCCACGGTCACACTTCCCTACTCTGCTTCCACGCAGCGCCAACGATTCGCCGCGGCCTACTCGATCCTGGAGCGGGGAGTTTCGGAGCAGGCCTTTCCAGGCGCTGCCTTCAGCGTGCTCGTGGGGGACGAGGTGCTGGCGCTGGATGGAGTTGGCGGCTTTACCTACGATCAACCAACCGAGGCTGTGACCGCTTCTACCGTCTACGACCTGGCCAGCCTCACCAAGGTGATCGCGACCACTTCCATGGCCATGCTGCTGTTCCAAAGTGGGCGGCTATCGCTCGACCAACCTCTGGTGCAGATTCTTCCTGCCTTCGCCCAGGGTGAAATTGCCGGAGCGCGACACCAGGTGACACTACGCATGCTACTGGCGCACACTTCCGGATTGGCCGGTTACGTTCGCCTCTTTGAAGTAGCTCTGGACCGCGAGGAGCTGCTCGACGCCTGCCTTCGCCTGCCCCTCGAAGCCGCGCCTGGAAGCCGCGCCGAGTACTCCGATCCTGGCTTCATCCTGCTCGGGCGCGCGCTGGAGGTCATTGCCGGCGAGAGCCTGGAAGACTTCTGTTCGCGCGAGGTTTTCACTCCGCTAGGCATGACCAGCACTCGCTTTCGACCACCGGCTGGTTGGCGATCCGCAATCCCGCCGACCGAAGAGGATTTGACCTTCCGCCACCGCATTATCCAGGGAGAGGTTCAGGATGAAAACTGTTTTGTGCTTGGGGGAATAGGCGGCCATGCCGGTCTCTTCTCCAATGCACTGGATCCGCTGCTTTACGCGCAATCCCTCCTCGGCCGGCGACTCTTCACGCCAGAGACGATTCGACTCTTCACCGCCCGTGCCCTACCGGCTGACAGCTCCCGGGCGTTGGGATGGGATACACCCTCCCAGCCTTCCTCCTCCGGCAAATTCTTTAGCCGCCACTCAGCCGGCCATCTCGGCTATTCTGGAACTTCCCTGTGGATCGACTTTGAGCGTCAAATCACCGTCGTGCTGCTCACCAATCGCACCTGGCCGCACCGCCAGACCCAGGCCATTCGTACTATTCGTCCTGCATTCCACGATGCCGTCCTCGAAACACTGGGCAAGAATGGGGCTAAATTGCCATAACCCAAAAGTGTTTGCGTGGATGGCACGTTGCGCCCTAATTTCAGAGCAAAGTACTGTCAGTTAGAGATAAAATCATCTAGTTGAGTGGGAGCTGAGAGTAAACCAACATGGCCACAACAAGTACCCTTCACACGGAGACAGGGAACGGCAGCGAGACAGGTAACGACCAGCCGCAAAACCTGCACGATCTGACGACAGAAAGTTCTAACGAAGCCTCGATGGGCTTCGATACTAAATCTGCCCTCGAAATTGCACGCATCATCAACCACGAAGACTCGAAGATCGCCGCCGCCGTTAAGAAATCGTTGCCCGAGATCGCTTTGGTAATCGACATGGTGGCGCGCAGCTTGCGCGATGGAGGACGCCTGATCTACGTTGGCGCCGGCTCCAGCGGTCGCATCGCCGGGCTGGACTCTTCCGAATGTCCGCCGACCTTCTCTACCCCTCCACAAAGCGTCCAGTACATCATGGCGGGTGGGCCCAAGGCTCTGGCATCCGCAGTAGAAGTGAATGAAGATTCAACCGAGCTGGGACAACGTGATATTGCCCGTCGCCGCCCCACTCGCAAAGACGTGGTCATCGGTCTCTCTTCGAGCGGCCGCACACCCTACGTAGTAGCCGCTGTCGAGTACGCCCGCGCTCGCGGCGCCAAAACCGCCGCCGTTACCTGCAATCACAACACGCCCCTTTCCGCCGCCGCAGACATCTGCATCGTTGCTGAGGTGGGGCCGGAAGTTGTCTCGGGTTCCACGCGTATGAAGGCCGCCACCGCGCAGAAGATGGTGCTCAATATGATCACCACCGGCGCCATGACCCGGCTCGGCTACGTCTATGACAACCTCATGGTCAATGTGCACATGCAGAACACCAAGCTGGTGGAACGTGGCATCAGCATTTTGATGCGTGCCTGCAATATCGACCGCGAACGTGCCGTGCTCACCATCAAGTCCGCCGGGCGCAGCGTGCCCGTCGCCCTGGTGATGCTCAAGGCCGGAGTCGACAAGCCTGAAGCAGTACGTCGCCTGGCTAAGTCAGACGGTAATGTTCGCCTGGCAATCGAAGATACAACGCTCGAGTTATAGAACTTAGATCTAAGTAAGGAGCACCCCCGGGCTCTCATGGATAAGTTTGTGATTCGCGGCGGGAACCCGCTGCTAGGAACGATTCGGGTGAGCGGAGCCAAGAATTCCGCCCTCCCCTGCATGGCCGCTGCGATTCTCACCGAAGAAGAAGTGGTGCTGGAGAATATCCCCCAGGTCCGCGACATTGAGACTGAGCGGAAACTGCTGACTTCGATGGGCGCCGAGGTCGAACTCGGCTACGGCCGCGCGCAACACCGCACCACGATCAGTTGTCGCGTGCTCTCTGACCCCACGGCCAAGTACGAGATCGTCAAGACCATGCGTGCTTCATCGCTGGTGTTGGGTCCCCTGGTCGCACGCTGCGGGCTCGCCCGTGTAGCCCAGCCTGGCGGTTGCGCCATTGGCGATCGCCCGATCGATTTGCATCTCAAAGGCCTGGAAGCGATGGGCGCAACCATCGTGCAGGAACACGGCTATCTGGAAGCACGCGCCGAACGGCTGCATGGCGCGCATATCGTGTTCGACAAGATCACTGTGACCGGCACCGAAGACCTGCTGATGGCAGCGGTGCTGGCTGAGGGCGAGACGCTGATGGAAAATTGCGCTCGCGAGCCCGAGGTTGTCGACTTGGCCGCTCTGCTGGTGGCTATGGGCGCGAATATCCAGGGCGCGGGAACCGCGACCATCCGGGTGCAGGGTGTGAACAAGCTCCGCGGCGCCAAGCACCGCATCAATCCTGACCGCATCGAAGCGGGAACATTTCTGGTGGCAGGCGCTATCAGTGGGGGCGACATGGTGGTGGCCAATTGCCAGCCTGCGCATCTTTCCGCCCTCGTTACCAAGCTCGAGGCCTGTGGGGTGCGCATCACGCCCATGGGTTCCGATTCGTTGCGCGTGCGCAGCGAAGGCAATCTGCTGGCAAACGATATCTCCACCGAAGAGTATCCCGGCTTTCCTACTGACATGCAGGCGCAATACATGGCGCTCGCCACCCAGGCCGAAGGCACGACCACGGTGAAAGAGAACATTTTTGAGAATCGCTTCATGCACGTGGGCGAATTGGTCCGCATGGGCGCGAATATCAAGGTGGACGGGCGGACAGCGACGGTGCGCGGGAAAACACCGCTGTCGTCGGCGGTGGTCATGTGCTCCGATCTACGCGCCTCGGCTTCGCTGGTGCTGGGTGCGCTGGTTGCCGACGGCGAGTCCATCCTCGACCGCGTCTACCATATCGATCGCGGATACGAACGGATTGAAGAGAAGCTGCGCGGCGTTGGCGCGCAGATCCGTCGCATGGGTGATCTCTTCCCCGATGGCAAGCGCGAGGCCGCGCTGGCGGCTCAAGTCACCTAAGCATTTCCTGCGACCCCGTCGGGCATTCTTGCATCCGATTTGCTATGCCGGACAAAGACGCTGTACTCCGTGATCAACTTGTACAACTCCTCCGCGGCGGCAATGCGCACGTCGACGTGCTGACCGCGTTAAAGGGCTTCCCCGCGAAACTCTACGGCGCCAAGCCGGAGGATGCTCCCCACTCCGGGTGGGAGCTTCTGGAACACATGCGCCTTGCCCTGCGTGACTTGTGGGATTTTTCCACCAACGACAAGTACGTGGCGAAGAAGTGGCCGGACGATTACTGGCCGGCATCCGCCGAGCCACCTTCCAAGGACGCTTGGCACACTTCAGTGAGAGCGCTGGAGGAAGACCTGATAGCCTTTGAAAAACTGGTCAAGGACCCGCACAGCAACCTGTATGCGCAAATTCCCTGGGGCGAAAAAGATCAGACGCTGCTGCGCGAAGTGCTGCTAGCCGCCGATCACAACAGCTATCACACGGGCGAGCTGGTATTCCTCCGCCGCCTGCTAGGCGCTTGGAAGAGTTGAGGTTCAAGACGCTGCCCGTAACCCCGTATCGCGAGTATTCAGGATCGCTTCTTTCAGACTAAAACCCTCTCCTGGCCACCTATGACGGGTGCCCCATATCTCGCTCGTTTTTCGCGAGATGTGGGATTCCGCGAACCTCAACGTGCGTGTGTCAATGGGCAGCCGGCATATTGAGATTTGTAGAATCCCACATCTCGCGAAAAACGAGCGAGATATGGGGCCCGTCATAGGTGGCACGATTTAAATCCCAGGTTGGTCTTTGTTTTATCTCCAGCTGACGGCCAGCTGCCAGCGCATCTGGCGCTGAGCTGTCTTGCGCAAGACACGCTCGAATTCTTCCATCTCCCGCAGAACCGCCGGAGTCTCAGTGCCTAGCGCGGTCGGCGAAGCCTTCAGATGATCGAGCAGGGTGCATACGGTGATCAGGCCATCTTCGGGGGAAAACCACTGCGGAGGCGGTAATGTCTTGGCCCACTCCGGGTCGCCCGCGCCTTCTTCCAGCAGCAGGGCCATGGAGTTTTCATCGGCGGAGAAGAACTCCAGCAGCGGCTTGACCCCAATGCGTTGTGCCATCTTCTCCAAGGCATCCTCGTTGCGAGCGAGAGCCCTGCCATTCACGAAGATGTCGAAGCCGGGGTCCTCGCCTTCGACGACGATGTACAAAGTAGCGCCCATCGCCAGCAGTTTATCGCATCCTTGCGCGGGATTAGGTTCTCTTGCGCGATCAATTACCAAGAAGGGAAACGGTATCGTTATCTTCGGCTCGTGCGCGCACCACCAACAGCAGGCAAACCAAAGCAATCAGGGATCCAGCAATCATACTGAACGACAAGCCGGCGCGCAGAAACAGGGCACTCTCGAGGATCGCTACCAGGGGCTCGATCCACTGCACTGTTCCAACCTGGTACGCCTCCAGCCGCTGCAGGAGCCAGAAGTAGATGGCATAGGCCGGAGCGCCGGCCACGACCGCCAGAAAGGCCAGCGTAGCGATGGCGCTGCGGTTCCATTGCACCGGCTGCCCGTGCTCCAACGCCAGACTGGCCAGAAACAGCAGCAGTGCAGCAACACCCAGCACCGACGCGGTTGCCACGATGGGATGCACGCTTCCCAGTTCGCGGCGGGCAACAATCGAAGAAGCGCCAATGGAGGCCACCGCGAGCAGCAAGACTGCTGCGCCGCCGGCCTGAGCCAGCGAGAAGGACGCGCCCAGCGCCAGGGCAATCGCTCCCAACCCCACAATCGATGCTTGCAATGCAGTGCGTGGCACCGTCCTGCCGGCAAGGCCAGGCGTGAGCAATACTACCAGCAGCGGCATGGCGGAAAATGACACCGCTATGGTTGCTGATTGGACCCGTGACTGCGCCCACAATAGCAGCACGGCGGGCAACACGATCATGGTGACCGAAAGAAGGAGTACGAAACCCAGAGCGCGGCCGCGAGGCATCTTCAGCCGCTTCCACAAAACGACGGGAAGACAGAGCAGTGCAGCCAGCAGGAAGCGGGTCGCCGCTCCACGCAAGGGTGGAACGTACTCACCCAAAGTGTCCGCGGCCACCCACGTGGTGCCCCAGATGAGGCCCAGCGCGGCAAATGCCAGCCAATGCTTCCATCCGACCGCGACTTTCGCATCCATCGATGTACACCACAAAAGAAAAGGGCTGCGCACAGCACGCAGCCCCCTCGCATACTTAAGCTCTCAGACCGGTTACTGAGGTCCGCGGCCTCCGCCACCACCAGAGCCGCCGCCCGGACCACGGCCACGGCTGCGATGCCGCCGCCGCCGCTGACCTCCAGCCCCACCAGGACCGCCGCCTGATGCCGGCCTGCGAACCTCTGCCGTTACCGGATCGGGTGTGCCATCCGCGCGATTGAAGTTCGGCTCGTCCCCGCCCTCAACAAAGGGCTCATCATCATCGAAGTCTTCTCCGCCCTCGATGGTAATGGTACTGGCGTTCGAAGCCGGCTGCCGTTCCACCGGCGATGGTGATTGCGCCCGCGGAGCACGCCCAGACGGCGCTTCGCCACCGTCTCCCGACCCTCCCCTAGAGGGCTCAGGAAGCCCAAGCTTCTCCCGCTGTTCCTTGAGCAGCGCCTTGCGCGAAAGCTTGATGCGATTGCCCTCGATGCCCAGCACCTTGACCAGCACCTGGTCTCCCTCGCGCAACTCGTCCTTCACGTCTTTCACGCGATGCTCGGCAATTTCACTGATGTGCAACAAGCCGTCGGTGCCAGGGAAGATCTCGACAAAGGCGCCGAATTCAGCCAGCCGCACCACCTTGCCCAAATAGGTCTTGCCCACTTCAGGCACGGCGGTCAGATCGCTGATCATGGCCAGCGCCTTCTTCAGTCCGTCTTCATCGCTGGAGGCGACGTTGACGCGTCCCGTGTCATCGACATCGATTTTGACGCCCGTGGCTTCGATGATGCCGCGAATCGTCTTGCCTCCCGGTCCGATCAGGTCGCGAATCTTGTCGGTTGGAATCTGCAGGGTGTGAATCTGGGGGGCAAACTTCGACTTCTCGGCATTCGAAGTAGCCTGTACCGCGTCCATCTTGTCCAGTAGGAACAGCCGTCCGCGGCGAGCCTGTTCGAGCGCCTCGCGCATGATCTGCCCGGTGACACCGCTGATCTTGATGTCCATCTGCAGCGCGGTGATACCTTCGCGCGTACCGGCTACCTTGAAATCCATATCGCCGTAGTGGTCTTCTGCACCGGCAATGTCGGTAAGGATGGCGTAGTCATCGCCTTCCTTCACCAGTCCCATGGCTACCCCAGCTACCGCGCCCTTGAGGGGAATGCCGGCCTGCATCAGCGCCAGGCTGGCGCCGCAGACGCTGGCCATCGAAGAAGAACCATTCGATTCCAAAATGTCGGAGACCACACGCATGGTGTAGGGAGACTCGTCCTCTCCTGGCAACACCGCCGCGATAGCGCGCTCGGCCAGAGCGCCGTGGCCGATCTCACGCCTGCCTACGCCGGTCATGCGACCGACTTCGCCCACCGAGAATGGAGGGAAGTTGTAGTGCAGCATGAAACGCTTGCGCTGCTCACCCTGGAAGGTTTCCAGGCGCTGCTGATCGTCCGTGGTTCCCAGGGTTACGGTAACCAATGCCTGAGTCTCGCCGCGGGTAAACAACGCGGAGCCGTGGACACGCGGCAAGACGCCTACTTCGATGGTGATCTCGCGAATCTGATCGAAGCTGCGCCGGTCAGGCCGTATGCGCTCTTTGGTGACCTGCTCGCGGAAGATTCTCTCCCGCACTACCTCGTAATACTTCGCCAGCTTCTTCTTGGCTTCCGCATCCCCTTCGGGCAACTCCTTGGCCAGCTCGTCCTTGATTTGCTTGACCAGCGCGTAGCTTTCCGCTTTGGGATGGGTCTTGGTGTCGAGCGCATCCTTCAAGCGGTCGCCCGCTTTAGCCTGCAGACCTGCCAGGTACTCGTGATCGAACTCGACCGGGGGCACAACACGCTTGGTCTTCCCTGCCTTCGCAACCAGGTCATCGATCGTCGCACAGATCTTTTTGATCTCGGTGTGGCCAAATTCAATGGCATCGACAACCGTATCCTCACTCACACCAGTGCCGCCGCTTTCGATCATCACCACGCCATCCTTGGTGGCCACGACGGTGATGTTCAGCGTGCTCTCCAGCCGCTCGGCATACGTAGGATTGACGACGAACTCACCCTTCACCTGGCCCACACGCACGGCGCCGATCGGGCCGCCGAAAGGAATGTCGGAAAGCGAAAGGGCTGCTCCCGCAGCATTGATGCCGATCACGTCGGGATCGTTCTCTTTGTCCGCGGACATGACCAGGGCAATCACCTGGGTCTCATTGCGGAAATTTTTGGGGAACATGGGGCGAATGGGGCGGTCGATCTGGCGACAGGTAAGAACCTCACGCTCACTGGGACGGCCTTCACGCTTGATAAAGCCGCCAGGAATGCGTCCACCAGCATAGGTGTACTCGCGGTAATCCACGGTCAAGGGGAAAAAGTCGAGTCCTTCTTTCGGCTCTGGTGCGGCTACGGCAGTCGCCAGAACCACGTTGTCACCCTGGGTCACCAGCACGGCGCCAGAGGCCTGCTTGGCCATCCGGCCTGTTTCAAATGTCAATCGCTTGCCACCGGTAAGCTCGACAGTCACTTCCTGTTTCATAAAATCCTCATTTCATAAGTCCACATAGGGAGGGGCGGCGCCAGCCGAAGTCGCGGGTCGAACTACAGCGGGGCGATAGGCGGCCCAGAAGGCGGGAATCGTACCAGCGCTAGAGGCAAAATGTGGAGAGAGGGCTTGGCGATGAATGCTTTTTCGCTTCCCGCTCGCAACTGGCCATGACAGACCAGCTGACGCGCGCTTTCCAGCCGGTGCAACCACGTGTGCACCAGCCGTCTCAGCCTTCAGTCCGATCCAGTCTCTTCGCCTAGTTGTGGGGTACAATTTGCTCGCTTGTTACTTGCGGATGCCCAGCTTACCGATCACATCACGGTAGCGGTCAGAATTATTCGTCTTGAGATAGTCCAGTAGACGGCGGCGCTTACTCACCAGCATCAACAGACCCCGCCTTGAGGCGTGATCTTTCTTGTGAAGCTTGAAGTGCTCAGTCAGCTCGCCTATCCGTTCACTGAGAATCGCAATCTGCACTTCCGGGCTCCCCGTGTCACTGTCATGGGTGCGAAAGCGCGTAATAACTTCGGTCTTCTTTGCAGTTGCCAGCACGGCAGCGCTTTACTCCTCTACGTTAAATCGAGTCCACTCTCTAAGTGTCTGACTAAGAATAACATGGCTTCGATTGCGGCGTCCACGCAAGGGAACCGCCAAGGTTCCCGCTTTGGACCCAAAAACAAGCGCGCGCTCCCCGTCATGTTGCTCAATCTAAGCCTCGTCCGGGAGAGGAAGCGACAGCAGCTTCGATATGGGGCGGCAGGAAAGCTTTTATTCCATCATCACCGGTCCGCCGCCCGGCTGGTTGCGCTTGAGCAAAAAGGCCGCAGGCACCATCAGGATGGCGGCAATCATCAACACATAAAACACATCGACGTAAGCCAGGGCCTGTGTCTGTTGCTGGAGCTGGTTATACAACTGCCCCTGCGCCAGGTGCAATGCATTGGCTTTGCCCGCGCTCGAGTCAAAAACGCCCCGCAATCCGTCGATTTGCTGCTGATAGTTTCGACCTGCCGGCGCAGTCTTCGCGGAAAGCACGTCCTGATGCCACTGCGTCCGCTGGGTCACCAGGGCATTGGTGAGCGAGATCAGAATGCTGCCGCCGATATTGCGGACAAAATTGATAAGCCCCGAAACCTGGTTGTTCTTTTCCGGAGGAATACCGAAATAAGCAGCCGTGGTCACGGAAATGAAAACGAAAGGAATGGCGACGATTTGAAAGACGCGCAACCAGGATGCGAACGCAAAGCTGATGAGCAGGCTGATGTGCGTCGCCGTATAAAAATACGACAGGGCGAAGAGGACAAATCCCATGGCAATTAGATTGCGCGCCGGGAACCGGCTCACCGCCTGACCGGCCATGGGCATCACCACCAGCAGAGCCAGTCCTCCACCCGACAGCGACAGTCCCGCGTTGAATGCCGTGTAGCCGAGTTGCTGTTGCAAAAACTGCGGCTGCAGCACCGTAGTTGCATTAAGCAGTCCGCCGGTCAGCAACATGAGAAAGGCGCATACCGCAAAATTTCTGAACTTGAACAGCCGCAGGTCCATCAGCGGCCTGTCGGTATGAAACTCCCAAAGGATCAGGGCGATGAACGAAATGATAAAGGTCAACCCAAAACCGATGATAAAGTGCGATCCGAGCCAGTCCTTCTCCTCACCCTTATCGAGCGTAATTTGCAGCGCTCCCATGGCGACCACAAGCAGACCGACACCGATGTAGTCGATGCGGAAGAGATTGGCGCGGTCGGACTTTTGGAAGGGCGGATCTTCCACCAGCCGATCGGTGAGGAAGAGCGCCAATATGCCTACAGGAATGTTGATGTAGAAAATCCAGTGCCAGGAATAACTATCGGTGATCCAGCCGCCGAGAGTTGGCCCGATGGAAGGCGCCAACACGGCAACCACTCCGTAGAGTGAAAACGCAAGACCGCGCTTCGCCGGCTCGAAGGAGTCGGCCATGATGGCCTGCGCCATGGGCTGCAAGCCGCCCCCGCCGATGCCCTGAAATACCCGGAAGAGCAGCAATAAGCCGAGCGTGGGCGCAATTCCGCATAAGAAAGAACTGACCGTGAAGATGACGATGGAGAGCATGAAGAAATTCTTCCGCCCAATCACGCTCGCGGCCCAGGCTCCCATCGGCAAAACGATCGCGTTAGCTACCAGGTACGACGTCAGCACCCACGTGCTCTGATCGAAACTGGCGCCCAAGCTCCCTGCTATATGAGGGAGCGCCACATTCGCAATGGAGGTATCCAATACCTCCATAAAAGCCGCAAGAGCAACGCTGGCGGCGATGAGCCAGGGATTTGCTTTGGGCCTCCACGCGTACATCGCTGCGTTATCGGCAGAAGCATTGGCAGTGCTGGTCGCCATCCTTCTCCTTGAGTCAGTCAGATAGATGCACGGCTGAACCCGATCGACGCCATTTCTGCCGCTCCCAGAGGCGGTGCCTCAAAGATGTGTATGGAAAAACTCGAGCGTCCTCGCCATGGCTTCCTTCGCTGCCTTTTCGTTATAGCTGCCGCGCATGTCGCAATTGAATCCATGCCCGGCGTCATACCAATAGATCTCGACCTCCGGGTGGGCGGCCTGCACCTTGGCGACATCGGTCGCGGGAATATGATCGTCCTGTTTCCCGAAATGGAGCATGACAGGAACGCGCGGCTTCTCTTGAGCAAAGCTCGCAATGTGACCCCCGTAGTAGCCCACAGCGGCGGCTGGCGCCAGCCGGGTCGCGCTCAACCATGCGAGCGTCCCGCCGTAGCAGTAGCCCACCACCCCAGCTGATTTTCCCGTCTCTTTGCCGGCATACTCGAGCGCCGCATCCACATCCTTCACTGCGTTGTCGATGCTGAGTTTTTGCAGCAGGGCAATCCCCTTCTTCATGCCTTCGCCGTCATAGCCTAGATCGACCTTCTTCTCCACCCGATCAAAGAGCGCCGGCGCCACCGCGAAATAACCTTCGCGCGCAAATCGATCTGCCATCGAACGGATATGCTCGTTGACTCCAAAAATCTCCTGCACCACGACCAATCCTGCCCGCGGCTTACCCTCCGGTTGAGCCACATAGGCATCCAGTTCGTGACCGTCATTGGCCTGCAACTTCACTACTTTGCTCATACTTCTCCTCCACTCGGATTCTTTTTCGTTCGATGCTTTATCCACCACCCCACATGGGCTGGAAACAATAATTTTTCGAGAACCGGCGACACTTTTGTAGGGTACAGGCGCTACAGTCCTCGATGCTGAATTTGCTTTGCCCCGCCGCGGAAAGAACCCTGGCGCCGCTTACATCAGGAGACGGTTCAGGGAGCGGGGGAAGCTGCTTGCGCCTGCTGTTCCAGTGCCCAGTAACTGGTCCGGGCCACCACCCGGGCCCCCAAGTCGCGGGTGAGGCGGACGTCCAACACGTGTAACCCGGGAGTGCTATCGGTGGGCCGAAAACTCAGCAGATATCGATTGCGGGCATGTTTGGCAACCTCTTGCACGCGGGCCTCGAAGCCGCGCTCGGTGGTAAAGGGCGCATATTCCCCCCCGCTCATCACGGCAATTTGCCGCGCTACATTTTTGCGCACCGCTTGGATTGCCATCATCAGAGGCGTGAGCAGATCAGCTACGCCCGCGCTCTGCCCGCCGTCTCTGAGATCGTGCAACAAGAGAGCTTTCGAAGGAGAAAAGGCGACGCTCAGTACCAGTGTGTTGCTGATGCCGATTTGCTCCACCACCTGTCGCGCGTCCACATCCCGGCTGCCATGGTCGCGGGTCTCGCTGATCAACAGCAGCACCCGGCGGTAATCTTTCGGTCTGTCTTCCAGCAACTTCACCGAAAAGCCTACAGTATCGAGAATGGCGGCTCCGCCGTCGCCCGGCTCGATGCGCTTCAACTCGCGACCGAGGCGGTCCTCGTCTTTGGTGAAAGGCACCACCAGTTGCGGCTTGGAATCGAAACTTACGAAGGCCGCTTCGCTCGACCCATCTCCCAAAAAGAGGTCGATCAAGGGAGCCAGTCGATTGATCTTTTCAAATTCCAATGCCGCCATGCGGCCTTTCTCGACCGCCACCACAACGGAGACCGGTTCACTATCCAGGTCATCGTCGACGTGGAGTTGCTGCGGGACTCCATTGTCCGTCAATTGAAAATCGTTTGGCCCCAGCCCATAGACAACCTCCCCCGATGGCATCTCGACCAGTGTCGGCACCAGCACTTCCGATGTTTGCACGCGAATCGTGGGGGGCGAGGGTGTCTGCTGGCCGTGGGCTTGCGGGGCCAGGATGAGCAGGCAGGCAATCAGTGGGCGAAAGCGTTGGGCAAGGCGACAATCGAGGAAGCAAAGACTCAAGAGGGTTGCCGTCGCCGCGTCCCAAAATTTCGCGTCCAACCGAGGAAACGCATCAGTTGCGCTCTTTCCTTCCAGAGGAAAAACCAGAAGTAAGTTGCGTCGACCGTGTCAGCTTTGCGGCCGGAGTAGGTTTCGATACGCCATTTGAGGTATTCGCTTCGCCACGGCATGAGCCGATGGCCTCGTGTCGCATTCCACAAAAAGCGAAACGGCATACCAAGGGGCCTCTTACCAGAGTATATCGGGCGGGTTTATTCTTTGGGCTCGAACATGTGCTCGATCAGCTTGTCAGCGACGTCTTCGGCACTGACGTTATAGGTTCCGTCGGCCACTGCCTTCTTTAGCTTTTCGATTTTTTCCCGCCGCGCCTCATCGATGAGTGACTCGCTGTCACTGGGCTGTTTCCCACTTTCCTGAGCCTGGCGTGTCTCTGTTGTGCTGGCCGGTTCAAAGGGATCGCGCGGGTTGTCGGAGGGGTCCATGATGGACCTTCAGCCTAGCAGCATCAGCAGCAGATAAAAAGGGAGCGTTGGTAACCCGCGGCCCCGTAGATCAGCCATTGCGCAATGCTGTGCCCAACAGGAGTCCGGAGCGTGGTCACCGCTCTGATGCTTTGTATCAGGGCCCGACTTTAGGCGGACCATTGCGCTGCAATGAATTCGGCTTTAGGCGCTGGGGTGCGCACTGTGAGCTTCCGTCTTATCTTTCATCCCCGTTCCTGACGGATCGCAGAGCGCCCGGAAGAGGGTTCCTGCCGGGCAGAGCCGATGGTTGGCTCCGGGCGCACGCCGAAATCAGCCAGCCGGGCACGAAGATGTAAGACAGCAGAGGCATGAATCTGCGAGATCCTGGATTCCACCACGCCAAGAATGATGCCGATCTCCTTCATGGTCGTCTCTTCGTAATAATAAAGGGTCATAACCAGACGCTCACGTTCGGGCAGGTCGCCGATTGCGCCCGTCAGCCGCTCCCGCATCTCGGCGTGCAGATAGCGAAAGAGCGGATCGTCTTCGGGCCTGTTCGGCAGGTAGACCAGCTCCTCTTCGCCAGAGTCCTCTGAGCGCTCCGAATGCAGAGTGCCGATTTCAAGCCCCTTCAGTTCCCCCAGCAATTGCTGATAGGCTGCCAGCTCGATGTGGAGTTGATGAGCGATCTCAATGTCGGTCGGCGAACGCCCAAACTGAGCGGTCAGGGTCTGAATTGCCTGCTCAATGGCTCGCCCCTTGCGTCTTAACTCACGCGGGCTCCAGTCGAGCGTCCGCAGGCTGTCCAGAATCGCCCCGCGAATCCGGAATTGCGCGTAACTGCGAAACTGAACCTGCTTGGATGGATCGAACTTGCCGAAGGCATCCAGCAGCCCAACCACTCCTGCGCTGTAGAGGTCTTCGATCGGCACATGCTGGGGCAGCCGCTCATGAATGCGCCGGGCAATAAAACGCACGATCGGTAGATGCTCGATCATGAGCAGCTCCTGTTCGGCGGTAAGCAGATCGCCGGACCGCGCCCCGAAGGCTCGTATAGGTTCGGCGGGCGGCGCCGCTTCCTTCTTCGTATCCCCGGATGCGGCCCGGTTTACTGCGTTCACTTCTGGCGTAGATGCTCCATTCCGCCGGGGACGCCTCTGACCTTTTCCTGCTTCCTGCATAATCACCATCCAGCCAATATGGAGCCGAGTTCGGTTGAAGACTCGTGGAGCGCCGCCGAAGTACCATTGATTTGTCTGAGGAAAGGCCCAGGCTGCTTGAGAATCCCGTTCGCGCCGATAAAGGAAAGCTTTGTGGTGATATCGGCATTCCTCATCGAAACTCGACCTTCACACCGGTTACTCTCCAGTGACCATTGGGCAGCTCGGCCAACGCTTGAGCAGTTCCGCTTTCCCGTGTCCCATCTCTACCCTGCATCGGATTGACTCTTGCAACAAGCGCCGAAAAGACATAATTGCTGTGCAGTCTCATAACGGGATAGCCGCGCCGATATTGACCCAAAACGAGACACGTACGAACAGCTCTCACCTGGCCTCCCGGATCAAGCCACAGGCAGAAACAAAAAAAGTCTTTTCTGGTTCGCTTTTTGTTCGCTATAATGCGGAAATGTCGGTAACCCGCAGGCAAAAAGAAGTCCTCGACTTCATCAGCAACTTCGTCCAGCGCAATGGATACTCCCCTTCCTTTGAGGAAATTGCTCGCGGCTTGAGTCTCAAGTCGCTGGCTACGGTGCACAAACACATTACGAATCTGCAGAAGAAGGGGTTGCTGCAGCGTGCGCACAACCGCAGCCGCTCGATCGACATACTGCCGCCACGCAGCAAGACCAGGCGTTCCGACCGGCTTCCGCTGCTAGGTCGAATCGCGGCCGGGCAACCGGTCGAGGCCTCGGAGACCAGCGAAAGCATCTCGCTGGGAGACATGATTGGAAATCGGGAGGTATTTGCGCTCCAGGTGCGCGGCGACTCCATGCGCGACGAGCACATCGTCGACGGCGACTATGTCCTGGTGGAGCACACCAGTACCGCGCGCCAAGGGGAGATTATCGTCGCCCTCGTCCGCGGCAGCGAGACGACCTTGAAGCGGTACTACATCGAAGGAACCATGGTCCGCTTGCAACCCTCAAATGCAGAGATGGAACCAATCTACGTTCCCCTTTCGCAGATCGCGATCCAGGGCCGGGTACTTGGTGTGCTGCGTCGCTACGCCTGAAACACCGCGCCGGAGGGGCCGCTTAGCAGGCACCAGAATTGAAAATGCTGTAGGGATCGGGTAGGAGGCGGGGTCACCCCCGCCGTCCTCCCACACCACCGGACGTGCGGTTCCGCATCCGGCGGTTCATATCCACGACCCATCGCTTGCCCTCCGCAACGTAGCTCCTTGCCGCCTGCACGGCTTGGTGCGCGTTGCGTCCAGCTCGAAAGCCATAGCTCGACGGAGAGAACTCCGGGTCGAACAGCGGTTGAAGTACCTGATTGAGTGCCTGTTGTATCAGCCGGTCTAACACCGTCGGGATGCCCAGCGTCCGTACCCCGCCTTGCGGCTTCGGTATGTCCACCGTGCGCACCGCCGCCGGCATATACTCGCCCGCCAACAGCGCCTGTCTTACTTTCGACCAGTGTGCCTGTAGCCATGGCTTCAGTCCGGCCACCGTCAGTCCATCGACTCCCGGTGCGCCTTGGTTCTTCACCACCCGCTCATAAGCACACAGCATGTTGCTGCGTTCTACCACGGCTTCCATCAGCCGTAGCTCCTCCGGTTTCGTTCCCCCATCAGCCGCCGTCCGAGCCTCAGCACCAGAGGCGATTCCCGGCAAGTTCCGCTTGCCTACTTCCGCCCTGGCCACACTTGCGTATGCTCCTGCTTCTTCGTCTCGCATCGAGGTCTGCTGTCCTACTCCCATACTTCACGTTCCGCCCTTCGCTCTGCTTGCGCAGAACTAATATGGCCTCTGCTGACTTCTGGCAGTTCTTCCCGGCGCCTCTCGACGCCGGTAGCCCAGAGGCAAACCGCCAGATCTCCCCGGGTATTACGCACTCACCTTCACGCTTATGCCTGTCGGATTTACGTCACAGCCTTCCGTGCAAGTAGTGGGCTTTGCGTCTATTGGCCCGCTCACCCTGCTGTGCCGCCTCATATCCGCTTCCTGTTCGTCAGGCCAACGCTTTGCTTACAGCTTCCTCCAGATTCCGCCTCGCGACGGACACCCTTGCCGTTCAGCTAACACTTCCCCTTGCCGGGCGTGTAGGGGACTTGCACCCCCAAGTGAGCGCGCCCTGCCGGGCGCACCAAGAAAAAGAGCCCCGGCTTTAGAGCCGGGGCTCTTCCCTCTCATGAGCAGATCAAGCGCTTACGCTGCGATCAGCTGGTTGATCAATCAGCTTGCTAATGCTCTTATCGATATGATCTTTGGGAACAAACCCGACAATCTGCTCCGCTACCTTGCCACCCTTGAAGAGAAGCAGGGCCGGAATGCCGCGGATCCCATAACGCATCGGCGTGGCCGAATTCCGATCCACATCCATCTTCATCACCTTGAGCTTGCCGCTGTACTGCACCGCGACCTCGTCCACGACGGGCGCCAATGCTCTGCACGGCCCGCACCAGGCAGCCCAAAAATCGACCAGAACAGGCTGATCAGACTGCAGCACCTCCTGCTCAAATGTCGCATCGTTTACTTCGAAGACCCCTGGTCCTGCCATGTTCCTCCTTCACTTCCTGGCTGAGCATAGCATCCATGCCACACCTCAGCTCTGAACAATTGATGCGGCCGGGAAACAAAAGGTGCAACACCCCAAGAAATCAAAAGCGCCTGGGCCTCACGGCCGCAGGCGCTAGAGCAGCCCTCCCCCAGAACTGCCCACGCCGCGAAAATAGGGCTTAATAACAAGGTTTGTAAAGAAAACTTAGGTAACAATAAGGTAATAAGTAGGCAAATAAAGGGGTTATCTTTTGATTATGGCAAGGTCTGTTCGCCGACGCTTATTTCGGCGCCCCCACGGCATAGCTGAGTGATAAGGATCTCGACTGGACACACCGGTCGCGCAAGCTCCAGAATTTTCTCTTGCAGGGCCTCCTCTTGCCTTCCCTCCCCTTCAGGGTCTCGCGTCAACAGCAACACCGCCGGGCCCGCACCGCTGAGCGTAACCGACATGATTCCATGGCTCCCGGCCAGGGGCAGCAGAGCCGGCAGCAACGGGCACAACTCCATGCGGTAGGGCTGATGCAGGCGGTCTTGGGTGGCCAACCGCATCAAATCTGCTCTGCCCAAGGCAAACGCAGCGGTCAGCAAGGCTGCGCATTGGAGATTCGCTACCACATCTTGCCGCCCGTAACTGTCTGGCAGCATCCTGCGCGCCTTGGCTGTGGCCACAGGCGTCTCCGGAAGGACCAGAAAAGCCCGCCAGCGTGCGGGCGGCGGAATGGAGACGATGGCGAGTTCCTGCGCATTGGCCGCGATCGTCAGGCCGCCATGCCAACAAGCCGCCACATTATCCGGATGCCCTTCGATCCGCACCGCCTGGTCCACGATCTTGGCGGCATCCCAATCGAGGTCCCCGAAGGCCGAAGCGAGCGCGACGGCGGCCAACCGCACCGCTGCCGAAGAACCGCAGCCCATACCCACAGGGATGCCATTACCCATACGAATTTCCAGGGGCACAACCGGGCGCTGCTGGGTGGTCAGCACCGACTCATAGGTTTGGATCAGCAGGTTTCTGCTCAATGCAGCGCAGATGTCCTGATTGCGGCCGCTGGCGATAATGGAGAACCGGGGCGCGGGCACGGCTTCGATCTCCAGAAAAAGCTCCAGGGCGAGAGCCATGGCGTCAAAGCCCGGGCCGAGGTTGGCCGAGGTGGCAGGTAGCCGCAGTCGCACTGTCTTCATGCTTGAATGGCCGCCTCAAGAACACGAAGCACGGCATCAGAAGAGGCATCGAGCGAGAGAGTGGCCCGGCGCTTCTCGGCCAGTTCCCGTTCCAACCCGGCGCTTTCCTGAGCGGTCAACAGCTTCTCGCGATGAAAATCGATGGTGTATTCGGAATCTTTGAGGGTGTGCCCGGTGAGCAGAAGCACGACTGATTCGCCGCCATGGACTTTGCCTTGGCGCACAAACTTCTTCAGTCCGGCGAGGGTTACAGCGGAAGCCGGCTCGCAACCGATACCTTCCTGGCCAATCTCTGCCTTGGCGAGAGCGATCTCGGCTTCGCTGACCTGTTCGCAGTAGCCGCCGGTCTGGCGAATGATACGGGCCGCTTTGCGCCAGGAAGCCGGGTTTCCGATGCGGATGGCGGTGGCCCGGGTGTTGGCCTGTACCGGCTGAATCTCATTTCCCTCGTGATTGAGCAGGCTTAGGTACAGCGGATTTGCACCCTCGGCTTGCACCACGGTAATTTTTGGCACTTTGCTGGTGAGTCCTAAATGCATCATTTCGAGAAAACCCTTGCCCAAGGCAGAACCGTTGGCCAGATTTCCCCCGGGAACGATCACGTGGTCAGGAACCTGCCAGTCGAACTCCTCGGCAATCTCGAGCGCGGGGGTCTTTTGCCCTTCCAGCCGGTAGGGATTGACGGAGTTCAACAAATACACCGGGGCCCGTCGAACCACTTCCGCCAGCACTCGCACACAGCCATCGAAGTCGGTATTCAGCTGGCAGGTGACGGCGCCGTAATCCATGGCCTGGGAGAGCTTGGACCAGGAGATCTTGCCTTCGGGGAGCAGGACCAGGCTGTTCATGCGCGCCCGGGCGGCGTAGGCCGCCATCGCGGCAGACGTGTTGCCGGTGGAAGCGCATGCCACCCATTGAAAGCCTCGCTCGCGTGCCTGCGACAGCGCTGCCGTCATACCGGTGTCCTTGAACGAGCCGGTTGGATTCATGCCCTGGTGTTTGGCGTAGAGATGCTCCAGGCCGAGCTGTTCCGCGCTTTGCAGGAGCCGGTAGAGTGGGGTGTTGCCTTCGCGCAGCGTGACCGCCTGTTCGGGATGGAGCAGAATCGGCAGCAACTCCCGAAAACGCCACACTCCGCTCTGGTCGATGGGTAGCCTGGATTGGAGCCTCTCCTGCCACAGCCAGCGCAAGGCACCCGGGTTAGGCATTCGGCGGGGGCTTGCAAAAGGGGCGCCGGCCTCGCTCCACGAGGGATACTCCACCTCGAGAAGTTCGCGACAGTCGACGCAACGAAAGTCTTTTTCTACGGTTTCCGGGGAGATCACGGCGGCGCAACCGACGCAACGCAGTTGATGAGAAGCTTCGTGCATGGTTTAAGCCTAGCCTAGCATCGGATTTCCCGAATCCGCGAATGGGGGGCTAGGGCTCACGGTGCATAAACTCCAAAGACGTATCGGCCGAGTGCCCCTGGTTCCCTAGCCAAGGACGGGTGCCCGTGGGACTGAATACGGATGTGAAGTTCTCACGCAGACCCTAAAGGCAGCGGTTTTTGTTCGGCCTCAACAAACCCACAGCATCCGAAGAGGAATCTCCGCGGGCTGCAAGACCTCCGAGGAACCGAATTTCGCGCCCATTTCGTTTAAATTCGTATAGCGCGTCGCAACGCATCGTATACTTTCGCCATGTTGCTCTCACCCCGTGAAGCCGCTCTACGATTGGGGATTTCCTACGCCACCATCAAGCAGTGGCTTTATCGCGGAAAGCTGAAGGCGGTAAAGACTCCAGGCGGCCACTACCGCATTCCAGAATCTGAGCTCGATAGCTTGCTGCACCAGGCGAAACGGCCGGAAACGCCAAAGCGGGAGATGCTGCGTTTGCTCAGCGGGCGCAATCAGCTCACCGGCCGCATCGTCGAACTGAAAATTGACGGATTACTGGCACAAGTCAAGCTCTCGATCGGCGGGCAGGTGATTACCTCGATCATTACTGCAGAAGCAGCCCGGGAAATGCGGCTCCAGGTTGGTGAAACCGCAGCTGCGCTCATTAAATCGACCGAAGTGATGGTGCTACGTGTTTAGACGACAATTTCTGATCTTTCTGCTGCTGGCCATCCCGAGCTGCTTGGCGCAAGAAAACACGTCGCTCAAGATAGCCGCGGCCGCCGACCTTCAGCCGGTCTTGCCCGCACTCATCAATCAGTTTGAGAAGCAGACGCACAAGAAAGTGGACGCCTCTTACGCATCCTCGGCCACCCTGGCCACGCAAATTCTGAATGGCGGCCCTTTCTCCCTGTTCCTGTCAGCCGATTTGTCCTTTCCTCAGAAAGTCATCGCAGCCGGCTTGGCGGATAGTGCTCAGCCCGTGCCCTACGCCCGCGGAACACTGGTGCTCTGGGCTCGAAACGACTCCCCGGTACAACCGCTCAGCATCGACTCACTACGCAGCCCATCGCTCCAAACCGTCGCAGTTGCAAATGCGGAGCACGCACCCTACGGGCGCGCGGCCAAGGCCGCACTGGAGAAGATGGGATTGGCAGAGGCGTTGAAAAGCAAGCTGGTGGTCGCGGAAAATATCGCGCAAACTGCCCAATATGCGGATTCGGGCAATGCGGAGGTGGGTCTCATTTCGCTTACCTCGGCGCTGACGCCGCGCCTGAGCTCGTCCGGGAAATACGTCGAGATCCCCCGGGACGATTACCCTCCAATACTGCAGGGCGCGGTTGTGATGAAACACGGAGCCAATGCTGCTGAGGCTCACCAATTCCTCGACTTCCTGCTTTCGCCGCCAATCAGAAAACAGCTGGCTGAGCGGGGCTTGAAAGCGCCTTAAGGACGCCTTCTCGCTCATATGGATCGGCAAGCTATCTTCCTCACCTTTCGCCTGGCCACCTTTACGACGTTAATCCTGCTCGCCATCGCAGTCCCGCTGGGATATTGGCTGGCCTACGGGCGAGCGCGCTGGAAGCCGCTGGTCGAAGCCGCGGTGGCGCTCCCGCTGGTGCTGCCTCCAACGGTTCTTGGTTTCTACCTTCTGGTCTTGATGGGTCCGCGTACGGCGGCCGGGAGAGCGCTGACCGTGGTCTTTGGTCATCCCTTGGCCTTCTCCTTCGCCGGCCTCCTGGTCGGCTCCGTCATCTTTAGCTTCCCCTTTGCCGTCCAGCCTATGACCACGGGCTTCCGCTCGGTGGATCGAGGAATCCTGGAAGCGGCCGAGCTGCTATCCGCTCGCCCCGGCAGGATCCTGGCCCAGGTCTTGCTGCCATTAGTCCGGCCCTTCCTGCTTACCGCTGCGGTGCTGGCCTTCACCCACACGGTGGGCGAGTTTGGTGTGGTACTGATGATTGGCGGGGGAATTCCGGGGGTGACCAGAACCCTGTCGATTTCGATTTACGATCAGGTCCAGGACTTTGCTTATGCCCAGGCCAACCACACGTCCCTGCTGTTGCTGAGCCTCTCCTTCCTGGCCTTGCTGATCATCTACGGACGCCGGGGGAGAACCGGTGTCTAGCGTCTATCTGCAGGCCGACATCGAGCACACCCTGGGCGATCTTCCGCTGCGCATCTCGTGCGCGCTGTCGGCCCCCTGGACCGTGCTCTTTGGCCCCTCGGGTGCGGGCAAGACCTCCATGCTGCGCGTTCTTGGCGGTTTGATCAGGCCGGAGCGCGGCCGGGTGGTATTAGAAGGAAGAACGCTGGTGGAGACAGAAAGCGGAGTATGGGTTTCCCCGGCGCAACGCGGCATCGGGTTTGTCACCCAGCAACCCGCTCTGTTTCCTCATATGGATGTAACCGCCAATGTTGCCTTTGGTCTTTCCGGGCTTAACCGGAGCTTGAGCGCAGAGCGCGTGGAGCGGATGCTTCAACTCTTTCACGCTGCCCACCTCGCCAAGCGGCGTCCTGCCGATCTTTCCGGAGGTGAGAAGCAGCGCGTGGCGCTGGCGCGCGCCCTCGCTCCTGAGCCGCGCTTGGTGCTTCTGGATGAACCGTTCACTGGCCTTGATGCCGATCTGAAGGCTTCCATCCTGGAGCACCTGACAGCATGGCTCGCGGACCGGAAAGTCCCCGCGCTCTACGTCTCGCATGATGTGGCGGAAGCCTTCCAGACCGCGGCGGACGTGATGGTGATCGAAAGCGGCCAGATCCACGCTCATGGGCCGGCGCAAGTGGTGCTGGCCGCCCGCCGGGAACAACTGCTGCGGCAACTAGGCGCGAGCTAGAGGCGGATCGATTCAAATTGCTGTGAAAACTCACTTGGGTGTAAACCCCGATACGGGCAAGGCCTGCCTGCTGTGCCTGGATTGTTGATAGCGCAAAGCTCGCTCAGAACAAATCAGCGTGACTGCCGGTGCGGACCAGATAGAGATCGTTATCGTCGATTTTATAGAGCAACAGCCAGTCCGGTTCGATGTGGCAGTCGCGGGGATGTTTCCAGTCGCCGCTGAGAGGATGGTCCTTGTAATGCTTGTCCAAATTAGCTCTTGGGGGGCTGTTGTTTTGCCTTTATCCGCAACGACGCTTCCAGCCGAGGGAAAGAAACCGCAGGTCGCTCCACTACGCTCCCCCGGATTTCCTGTCGAGATTGATGGCGTTGGCGAATTTCATGCGGCTTTCCCTACGGAAAGCCGCATACGTGGTTGTTGATGAGTGCCACCGGCTGCTAGTTCCGTTAACCGGGGCCAAGGCCAATTCCCTACACAAAATTGTCATCCCGACCGGAGCGCAGCGTAGTGGAGGGACCTGCGGTTTCTATCCCTCGCCAGGAAGCGTCGTTGCGGATTAAGGCGCGGATCGCAATATGCTTTGTGATGACTTGGCAACCCGATTTCGTTCGCTCTGGGTCCTTGTAGCCTACCGGTAGTGGCGATTCCCCGGCCAGCAGCAGAATCAAGTCCCGCAACTTTGTCATGTCCTTGCCGCGCTTCTCCGCCCGCTTCACATCGCGCTTGAACCGAATGGTGCGGATGATCTCGCGCATGTCATATGCCCAGGTCCTCAAACAATGCCTTCGAGGACCGGAACCGCTTGCCTTGCTTCTTATCGGCGGATTGCATGGCCTTGACCGTCGTGGCATTCGGGACGCGCACCTCGAAAGGAAGCGCCTTCTCCGCCGCTATACGCACCAACATCATGCGTACAACGTCGGAAACAGATATTCCCATCTTGGCAAGCGTTGCAGAGGCCTCTTCTTTGACCTTTTCATCCACGCGCACGTGAACCATCGTTGTTGAGGGCATGACAGTTTTCCTGAGATACGTTGTATCTCAGAGCTGGTCCTAAGCCAGCCAGACTGGCTCGGGTTCCAGGCGGACGGCGAAGCGCGATGCCACCGCTGCGATGACCTTATCGCGCAGGGCAGTCACCTCGGCTGCACTGGCGCCACCGCGATTGACCAGAGCAAGCGTATGGCGGCTGGAGATTCCAGCTTTGCCAAGGACATAACCCTTGGTAAAGCCGGCCCGCTCGATCAACCAGGCAGCGGAGAGCTTTACCTCGCCCTTCTGCGCCGGATAGGCAGGGATGCTCTGCTTCTCGACGTTTAGCTCCAGCGCCAGCGAATCCAGAGTCGATGCCGGCACGACCGGGTTCTTGAAGAAGCTACCGGCACTGCGGCAGTCAGCATCACCGGGCACCAGCAGCATCCCCTTCTGGGCGCGTATGGAGCGCACGGCTTCGCGAACCTCAGCCAGCGTGGGCTCTGTCACGTTGCGGGCGGCGAAGTACCGGGCAACATCGGCGTAAACAAAATTGGCCGGGGCATGCTGGCGCAACGCATAACAGACGCGGCTCACTACGTAACGTTCACGCTGGCTACTATTGAAGATGCTCCGGCGATAAGAGAACCCGCAGTCGGAAGCAGGCAGATCCACAAATTGCCCTGTCTTCCGGTCGAACGCTCGTACCGTGACGATAGTTTGCGAAACCTCCTGTCCATAGGCGCCGACATTCTGCACTGGCGTTCCGCCAACCGTTCCCGGGATGCCGGAGAGGCACTCGACCCCGGCGAGGCCTGCGGCGACGGCATAGGCGACCAGCCCGTCCCAGTCTTCTCCGGCTGCAGCAGAAATGATCGAACGGCCGCTCTCGTCGGTGGATGCGATCCCACGCAGAGCGATGCGCAGGACGAGACCCGGAAAGCCGGCGTCGGATACCAGCAGGTTGCTGCCGCCGCCAAGAATGAAGAGCGGCAAGCTGCGCTCCGCGGCAAAAGCGATGCCGGCCGCGATATCGTCTTCGCTCGCCGCTTCCGCAAACCAACGGGCTGGACCACCAATCTGAAAGGTCGTGTAGGGAGCCAGCGGCACGTTCTCGAGAAACTGCATTTTGCAATCAGGGTATATCACTGGCGAAACCCGGGTTGAATCTTTACAATCAGGAGAGTGTTCCGGCTAGTGTCATAAGCTGCAACACACCAGAGTACTGGAGGAGCAAGCATGTACCCCGAGATCATGGTCATACCGATGCGCGAAGAGCTTACCCGCGCAGGCATCAAAGAAGTGCGGACCGCCGACGAAGTCGACGCAGCGTTGGCAAAGCCGGGTACCACCATGCTGGTGGTCAACTCGATCTGTGGTTGTGCCGCCGGCAAGATGCGCCCGGGCGTCAGGCTAGCGCTCCAGAACAAGAACCTGCCCGACCAGGCGATCACCGTATTTGCCGGACAGGATCGCGAAGCTACGGAGCGTGCCCGCTCCTACTTCGAGGGCCATCCTCCGACCTCACCCGCCATTGCTTTTTTGCGCGACGGCAAGTTGGTTTACCTGATGCAGCGCTCGGCCATCGAGACCGCGACCGCGCCCATGATCGCCCAGGAACTAAGTCGGGCCATGAATGAGCTGTGCAGCAAGACCCCTGCATAATCATCAAGATACGTTCAAGCAAGAATGCGGTGGATGAACTTTCGCCGCGGGCACAGCGGTTTATCGCCGTGCTGCATTGACCTCCGGCTGAAGAGGCCTAACCTCAATTTCTCACGGCCTGGTCCGTAACGGATTGAGATCTCACTACCGACCATCGCTTACCCGGGGGGGCTGTGAGAAATTCAGCCTAGAGCTTTCTCGGACAGGTGCCATGCTGGGCGAGCAGAGCTTCGATGTTGCTCGCGACCCCCGCAGCCTTCGTTCGCCAGGATTCCTGCACCGTGGCATGCGGCGTCGGATGAGCCTTATCTATCTGTTCCTGGTAGACGAAGGTGACCACACGGTCCTCGGGCTCATCGCGCCAGACGTTCCCTTCTCCGTCGCGACGGCTGGATCCGGAAACCCAACCGGCCGGCGTCAAATGCCATTCGGTCCACTGTCTGCTGATCGCCATCTCTCTCCAGCCTTGCATTGCCTACGATGACGTTATAGGTTAGCAGGACAGGCCCCAACCTACACGCGCGTACTCCGCGGGTTGATCCGTACCACCCTAACCTCAGCCAGGGATCTATAAGATCTAAATATGACAACGACCGAAGAAACTGCGTCTTCTCGCCGCACCCGTTCGCTGTGGAAGGGGTTTCTCGCCGGAGCCATCGGGGGCTTGGTGGGAGCGGCCGCCAAGGCCGCGGGTGAAGCTGTCTATCCACCCCGTACCCTAGGGCAAATCCCTCCTCCCGCGGTGCTGGTCAATCGAATGGCCGGGCGTACCCTCACGGAGACCGAAGAGGAGGTCTCAGTGCAAGCCATCCACTGGGGCTTCGGAGCTTTGGTAGGCGGGGTATACGGTGCGCTGGCGGAATATCAGCCTGTCGTGACCCGGCGCTTGGGGGCCAATTTTGGCCTGACGCTTTGCGGCATCACCCACGCATCCGCATTACCCATGATGGGCTTAACGGAAAGCCCGGAAAATCAACCTGCGCGCGAGCATGCCAGCGAATTGGTGACGCACGCCATCTACGGCGTCACCACCGAGCTGGTTCGCCGCGTGGCTCGAAAAATCATATAGCGCAGTTAGTGGGTCAGCGGCCGGTCTAACCGGCCGCTGACCGCTGTCGCTCAGGCAATCCTGTCGATCTGTTCCCCAGGCAGCGCTTGCTCTGCCTTTCGCGTGGTGATCAGGATGGCAGGGTGTCCAAGGCCGGCATAGACCACCGCCGCAACGATTGCACCCACAAATGGCGCCACAATAAACAGCCACAACTGCTGTAGCGCCCAACCGCCGACAAAGATCGCCGGACCGATGCTCCGGGCGGGGTTTACCGAAGTGTTGGTGATGGGAATGCCCACCAGGTGGATCAGGGTCAGGACTAAGCCAATGGCCAAGCCCGCAAAACCAACCGGGGCGCTGACGTCTGTCGACCCCAGCACGGTGAGGACAAGAAACATGGTGAGCACGACTTCAGCGGCAAAGCCAGCCGCCAGTGAGTAGTGATCGGGAGAGTGCAGGCCGTACCCGTCCGCCCCCAGCCCGCTGACAGACGCACTATAGCCACCCGGGAGGCCGTTGGCGATGAATAGGATGACTGCGGAAGCAATGACGGCGCCGATGACTTGCGCCACCATGTAGGCGCCGGCGTCCTTGGCATTGATTTTCCTGGCCAGAAATACCCCAAGGGTGACCGCCGGATTCACGTGGCAGCCGGAAATGGGCCCGATGGTGTACACCATGGCGAGCAGTGAAAGCCCGAAGGCTGCGGCGACGCCGGCAAAGCCAATGTGGCTCCCCGCAAACACCGCACTCCCGACGCCACCGAAAACCAGGACAAAAGTACCAACCAGTTCCGCGAAATATTTATTCATGGACGCCTCCTCTTAAATCATCTGTCTGATCCGAGGCCCTTCCACGAGCAGTTAGGGGCAGCTTTTCTTGACGGAAAAGCCGCGTTAACACTCTTTCTCTAGCGCGAGGCTAAAGGAGATGCTCGTGGCCCAAGAAGTATAAGGCCAATCTTTGTTTTGTTAATACGAATATTCGGAATAGATTTCAGCGGGTGCGGCCAGTGGTCTCCGCCGGAGCCATAGCCTGCACTTTGCTGTGCTTGATGCTGTATCCGAAATAGATCCCCAGGCCGATAACCAGCCAGATCACAAGCACTTCCCAGGTAAGCAGCGGCAGCTTGATCATGAGATAAAAGGCGCTGCACATGCCGAGGATAGGAACCAGCGGAACCAGCGGCGTCCGGAATGGCCGCTCCAGGTTCGGGTGACGCCGGCGCAGAATCCAGACGCCGGCACAAACAATGGTGAAGGCAAGCAGCGTTCCCATGTTGACCAGTGCTGCGAGCTTATCGATCGGCAGCAGTGCGGGAAGAAACGCAACAATCGTGCCTACCACTATGTTGGATATCCAGGGGGTGCGGAATTTGGGATGAACCGCCGAAGCCCATTTCCACAACAGACCGTCCTTGGACATGGAGTAGAAGACGCGCGACTGGCCCAACAGCATCACCAGCATCACCGTACCCAGACCAAAGACGGCGCCGATCTTCACCAGCAGGCTGCCCCAGCTAACGCCGGTAACATCGATGCCCACCGCCACCGGATCGCCCACATCCAGGCTGCGATAGTTGACCAGGCCGGTGAGCACGGTGGAGACAAGGATGTACAGGATGGTGCAGACCACCAGCGAACCGAGGATGCCGATCGGCATATCCCGCTGCGGGTTCCGTGCCTCCTGCGCGGCTGTAGAAACAGCGTCGAAGCCGATGTAGGCAAAGAACACCGACGCTGCCCCGGCCGTGATACCGCCGAGGCCATAAACCCCCGGGCCTTGCGATGGAGGAATAAAGGGGTGCCAGTTAGCCTTGGCGACTTCAGGATGGTGCAGCAGGAACCATCCACCCAGGACAAGGAAGACGCCCACAATCGTCAGTTTGACGATCACGATTGCGGAGTTGAGATTGGCTGATTCTTTTATGCCGATGACCAGGACCGCGGTCACGATCAGGATGGCAAAGAAGGCGACAAAGTTGAATACGCCGGCGGCGTGGGGCAGAGTCGCGGCGTTGACAGAAGACGGAAGCGACATCGCGGGCTGCCACTTGTCGCCGTAGAAGTAAAGCACGTTGCCGTAAGTGGTGGTGAATTGCGGCGGCAGGTAAATGTGCAATTGCTGCAACAGGCTTACGAAGTATCCCGACCAGCCGGAGGCCACGGTGGCGGCGCCAAAAGCGTATTCCAGAACCAGGTCCCAGCCGATGATCCAGGCCACCAGCTCGCCCAGGGTGGCATAGCCGTAGGTATAAGCGGAACCGGCAATGGGAATGATGGACGCAAACTCTGAATAGCAGAGCCCTGCAAACGCGCAAGTGATGCCGGCAAAGATGAAGCTGAGGGCAACCGCTGGACCGGCGTGGAGCGCAGCCGCCTGGCCGGTCAGCACGAAGATCCCGGCGCCGATGATGGCGCCGATGCCCAGGGTGATCAGGTTAACCGGGCCCAGAGAGCGACGGAGGGTGTTCTCCCCTACCTCGTTGGCCTCTTTGGTAAGCGTCGAGAGGGGCTTGGTTGCCAGCAGTCTAGGCATCGGTGGTTGTATGTTCTATACCGTTTTCCCGTAACCATGTCCAGCGAAGGATTTTCATGCCATGGCACCGTGATTGCCCAGGCGGCTGAAGAATTCCTCTACACTTTTGCCCGGGTTCTGGAGCAAATCGGAGATGACCGCGACGGAGTCTGCCCCGGCTTCGATCACGGCGGCGCAATTGGCCCGGGTGATGCCTCCGATGGCAACCACCGGCTTATCGGTTATGGCGCGCGCCGTCCGGACTCCGTCGAGCCCAACCACCGGGTCCGGCACCTGCTTGGAGGAAGTCGCAAAGACGGGGCCGATGGCAACATAGTCCACCGGGCTATCTGCAACGCGGAGTAACTGACTCTCGCCGTGGGTCGAAATGCCCACCATGGCTTCCGGCCCCAGCAGAGCTCGCGCCTCCACGGGAGAAAGATCCTCCTGACCCACATGGACTCCGTCGTAGCCTGCAGAGAGCACGAGCGGAACGCGGTCGTTCAGGATGAGACAGCTGTCCGACGCGGGTAAGATCCGGCGCAGAATGGCTGCGCGCTGAAGCAAGAGCTCATCCGAGCCCTCTTTATCGCGGTACTGCAGAAAGCGAATGCCGGCCTCACGCAATTCGCGGGCAAAGCTCTCGATGGAGAGGCCGGACCGCAAGAGAAGACCCGCATCGAGGATCGGATAAAACCGAGGCAGAGCAAACCGCCGCGCCATGCTCATCCCCCAGCGAGAAGCTGTTCGCGGCGAAGTTTCTCCCGCTCGAAAAAGCGCTCCATGAACTTGGTGTCGAAGGATCCGTCGCGGAATTCCTGGTCTTCCAGGATGCGGCGGTGTAACGGAATGGTGGTGTGGATGCCCTCGACCACGAACATCTCGAGCGCCCGCGACATGCGCGCCATGGCCTCCGCCCGGTCTTTGCCGTGCACAATGAGCTTGGCGATCAGCGAATCATAATAAGGAGGCACAATGCCTTCGGCATACTGCGCGGTATCCACGCGCACCCCGTTGCCGCCAGGAATATTAAAGGCAGTGATGCGGCCGGCGGAAGGAGTGAACTTCTCCGGATGCTCAGCGTTGACCCGGCACTCGATGGCATGGCCCCGAATGGGCACCACCTCCGGAAGGATGCTGCTCAGCGGTTCGCCGGAGGCAATACGAAGTTGCGCTTTCACCAGGTCGATGCCGGTCACCGCTTCAGTCACCGGATGCTCCACCTGGATGCGCGTGTTCATCTCGATAAAGTAGAGCTTGCCGTCCTCGTCCATCAGGAACTCGACCGTGCCCGCGTTCTGATAGCCGATGGCGGTCAGACACCTCTTGAGTGTCTTGGCGATGTCTTCACGGATTCTGGGCGTGACCTGAAGCGAGGGCGCCTCTTCAATCAGCTTCTGGTGTCGGCGCTGGATGGAGCACTCCCGCTCGCCCAGGGAGACAACGTTGCCGTGCTCATCGGCCAGGATCTGGAACTCGATGTGCCGGGGACGCTCAATGAATTTCTCCATGTACAGGTCGCCGTTGCCAAAGGCGTTCGATGCCTCGGTGTGCGCGGCCTGAAAGAGCTGAGGCAGTTCCTCTTCGGTGCGAATCACGCGCATGCCGCGTCCGCCACCGCCCGCCGATGCTTTGAGAATGACGGGAAAGCCCACGGAACGGGCCCATCCCAATGCCTCTTCCTCATTCTGCAGTACGCCTTCGGAACCGGGCAGGATAGGGACCTTGGCCCTTTTCATCGCCTGGCGAGCTTTGTCCTTCTCGCCCATAAGTCGCATGGCTTCGGGAGGGGGCCCGACGAACTTTATGTTCGAAGCACGGCAAACCTCGGCGAAGTTTGCATTCTCGCTCAGCAGCCCGTAGCCGGGATGAATGGCGTCGACATCGGCGATCTCTGCCGCGGAGATCACGGCGGGCACATTCAGATAGCTCTCTGCCGATCGCGGCGGCCCGATGCAAATCGCCTCGTCGGCAAAACGGACGTGGAGCGAGTTGCGGTCAGCCTCGCTATAGACCGCAACCGTACGGATGCCGAGTTCTTTGCAGGCGCAGATGACGCGAAGCGCGATTTCGCCACGATTGGCGATGAGCAATTTTCGAAACATAGGGTTCAATGGGAGACCGTGAGCATGCTCAGTGGAGCCGCAGGGCGAAGAGCGGCTGGCCATATTCGACCGGCTGGCCATTGGTGACTAGACGCTTGATCACTTCTCCGGATGCGTCTGATTCGATCTCATTCATCAGTTTCATGGCCTCGACGATGCAAAGCACCTGACCGCTCTCGATCTCATCCCCAATCTTGACGAAGGCAGCAGCGCCCGGCGAAGACGATTCGTAGAAGGTGCCCACGATGGGCGACTTGACGATATGCAGGGCCTCCTCCTCTGCGCCGGTGGCCTCCGTAGCAGAAGCCGGCGAAGCCGAGGCCACCGCGTGTATGCCCTGCGAGGGAGCGGCGCCCCCATGCTGCCCGGGAGACAACAACTGACCAAGCCGGGCAATATCGAGAGCCGAAGCGGGAGTTCCATGCGAGGGATGCCCAAACTTTATGCGCACCTTAAGGTCGCCACGTTCGAGGTCGAACTCGCCAATATCGTTTTCTTTCAGGAACTCGATCAGTTCCTTCAATTCCTTAATTTCATCAGGCGTCATGAATCTCTCGTCTGCTTTAACACCAATGCTTCAGAGCTGCGTCCAACTGGTGGATGCCGGTGTCAGAACCTGCCCACCCTCCTCCGTAACGGCAACCATATCCTCGATGCGGACTCCAAAGTGGCCTGCAATATAGACGCCGGGCTCAATGGTAACCACCATTCCCGGCAAAAGGGACTGCGACTGGTCCGCGGCAATGCGGGGTGCTTCATGAATTTCCAGCCCAACGCCATGGCCGGTGGAGTGCGTAAAGTACTCAGCCAATCCAGCTTTGCGAAGGACGCTGCGCGCTGCTTCGTCTACCTCTCCACAGGAAGCCCCAGGCTTGACCGCCGCAACGGCAGCCGATTGGGCCTCCCGCACAGCATCATACGTGAAGCGCTCCCGGCGCGTTGGCTGGCCCAGGAAAATGGTGCGCGTCATGTCTGAACAATAACCCTTGAGGATAACACCGAAGTCGAGTGTTACGAACCCCTTACGCGGCAACCGCTGAGAGGTCGCGCGGCCATGCGGTAAGGCCGAACGGGAGCCGCTGGCGACGATGCTTTCAAAGGACATGGCCTCGGCTCCACGCAGCCGCGCGCTGTGCTCCAGTTTTGCCGCCACTGTCGTCTCTGGAACTCCCGGCTGCAAGTGCGGCAAAAGCTCATGAAAGAGATCGACTCCCAGATGGGCGGCCTGCTTCATAAGCCGGAGTTCGTCCGGATCCTTAACCAAGCGCAGATGTGGAACCAGGGATTCGGCCAGAGGCTGGAAGAATCCGCGATGCCCAGGGGCTAGGGCTTTGCGGTAGAGTGCCAGCTCGGTAACCGTGGTCGACGCGGGGTCGAAGGCACAATGCTCCACTCCGGTCGACGCCAGCCACCGGCATGCCTCATCGCGAGCTGACTTGGCCGCGATCACCACCTTCGCTGCGCTGGTCTCTTGCCGCGCCTGGGTCGTATATCGGCCGTCGGTGAACATGGCGGCTCGGTTCGCGGTAATGGCGAGATAAGCATTGGAGCCGGTAAATCCGCAAAGATAACGCACGTCAGGCAAGTGCGTGACCAGCAAACTGTCAATGCCCTGTTGCTTCATCTGCCGGCGCAATGCGCGGAGCCTTCGTAGATGATCCATCTGCTCAGGTATATCAGGACTGGGCACTCCGCGGAGATAAACCGGCGCCGCCGAGGTTTGCCGCAGCTAACTGCAGCCAGTACACTTACTGTGCAAGGAAAGGTTGCTTAACCATGCTCGTGGTTATGAAACCGCAGGCTACGGCGGAGGAAATTCGAGCCGTCTGCGAACAAATTCAGCTCATGGGCTTCCGCGCCCATCCCATGCCGGGAGCGCAACGCACGGCCATCGGCATCACCGGCAACAGCGGCGCTGTGGATCAGGGCGACCTCGAAGACCTCTCCGGCGTAGCCGAGGTGATCCGGGTCTCGAAACCCTACAAACTGGTCAGCCGCGATGTAAAGCAAGAGGACACGGTGATTACCTTCCCCGGCACCAATGCGTCCATTGGCGGCCGGGAGCTGGCAGTGATCGCCGGACCTTGCTCCATCGAATCCCGGGAGCAGGCATTCGCCATAGCGGAGCAGGTCGCCCGCGCGGGAGCCCAGTTCTTTCGCGGGGGCGCCTATAAGCCGCGCACTTCTCCTTACGCCTTTCAGGGCATGGGCGAAGACGGCCTGAAGATCATGGCTGAGATACGCGATCGGTTCGGCCTGCGGATCGTTACCGAGGCGCTGGACAATGAAAGCCTCGACCTGGTTGCGGACTACGCCGATGTTATTCAAATCGGAGCCCGCAATATGCAGAACTTTTCCCTTCTGAAGCGAGCGGGGCGGACACGCAAGCCGGTGATGGTCAAGCGCGGTATGTCCGCGACTCTGGACGAATTGCTGATGGCCGCCGAGTACGTCATGAGCGAAGGCAACTACCAGGTGATCCTGTGCGAGCGCGGTGTGCGCACCTTCGCCGATCACACCCGCAATACTCTTGACCTGAGCATCGTTCCCGCGGTGCAGCGGGCCAGCCATCTGCCGATCATTGTTGATCCCAGTCATGGCACCGGTAAGCGCAACATGGTTCTGCCCCTGGCTCGGGCGGCTGCCGCCGTCGGCGCCGATGGCCTGATCATCGAAGTGCATAACCAACCGGATAAGGCCCTTTCCGACGGTGCGCAGTCGCTCTATCCGGACCAGTTTGCCGAGCTGATGGACGAGATCTCCCCCATCGCCACCGCTGTGCACCGGTCTCTTCCCAGAGGAATCACGATCGCCGAGCCCATCCCTTCCGCTAGGGGTTAAGCATTTTGACTTTTGCTGTAAACAGAGCACCCACTCCCGACTCGGCTTTTCCTCACGAAAAGCCGCACTTCGTTACACTTTCCTGTGCACAGTAGAAGTGAGAATGCTCTAGAGAGGGCAGGGCGACGAATGTGGTTGCGCCTCCGCCTGCCTTGGCTGCTACTGATCGCGCTCGGCGCAGCCGGTTGCAACCGCGATGTCGGCTATCCGGCAAATTATCGCGAGTACGCCTACATCAGCAATGGCGGCAGCAATACCGTAACTGTTCTCGACCTGGTCAACATGCGGCAAGACCGCGTCATCGCCGTGGGCGTCAATCCTTCCGGATTGGCGGTCAACCCCCGCCGGAACGAGGTTTACGTGGTGAATTCCGGCAGTGGTACCGTGACCGTGATCAATGCCGAAACCAACACCGTCGCCGCAACCATTCCCGTGCAACGGCAGCCCTACTTTATCGACGTGGATGCGCGGGGTGAGCGCGCGTACGTCGCCAACTCGGGCTCCAACAATGTCTCGGTGATCGACCTTGCGCTTCGCCGGGTGATCGGCGTGATTGGCGCCGGTGAGGCGCCCGGGATCGCTCGCATCACGCACGACGGCAAGACGCTGGTGATTTCCAACCGCGCCAGCGGCAGCGTAAGCATCGCAGATGCGCGCGCCTTCAAAGTGAGAAGCAGCTTCGATCATTGCCCGGGCGCAAGCGACGTCATCCTCCTGCCCGACTCCTCCAAGGCTTTCATCGCCTGCTCCGGCGGCCACCAGATCATGGTGATCGGGCTGGCTCATGCCACTGGTAGCAACCCCGCGCCGGCCGACGTTCTGCTTACCTTTCTCGATGTAGGCAAGACACCGGTACATATGGCTCTGAAGCCGGATGGGGGAGAGGCGTTCGTCTCCAACTACGACAGCGACACCATTTCGGAGCTCACCACATCCTCCAATGAAGTAGGAGGTTCGTACCTGGTGGGCGCGCACCCGGTACGCGGACTGGTAAGCGCCGACAACTCGCTTTTATACGTGAGTGATTTCGGCGCGGGAAGAGTAGTGATTTACAGCATTGACGACGGCAAGCTGATTCTTCCGGGGGTCAGGGTCGGCGAGGGTCCCGATGCACTGGCCTTCTCCGCATCCGGACGCCTGCTGCTGGTGGCAAATGCGCAATCAGGCGATATAGCAGCGGTGCGCCTCGACGCCAACACCGCTTCCCTGCTCACGTTGTTTCCTGCCGGGCGATCGCCCAACGACATTGTCGTGAAAGCCTTCCTGGTTCACTAGGGGGATCCACAGGCCGCGGAAGGCGCTCTTCGGTCGGGGTTGCTCTGCGGGAAGCGCCTTAACGGCTGCGGACAAACTCCGAAATGAACTCGGCTTCATCCAGCCAGCTTTTCTTCTTTGGCACGTTCCAAATCTGCCTGGTAGGCGAGGCGCAGGGCGTGCCGCGAGGCCGAGTAGTGTGCGCCCGCAAGCAGCAGCAGACCGGTCACAAACGCCCACAACATCAAGCTCACCGAGACGGAGAAGGGGCCGTACACCTTTTGCAGGTCCATCCAGGGCAGGGCTGACACGTACAGCATTTTGGCCCCCTCCCACGACAGCCCAATCACGATGGCGGTCGGCAGCACTGCGCGCACGGGTAGCTTGCGGTTGGGAAGAACCCAATAGACAAGGAAGAAAAGCAGGACACTGGCGACGGCTGCCGAAATCTGCAGCAACCAGTGGGAGACGAAGGTGAAGACCGTGTTATCTGTGTGGCCAAGAAACAAGAGCTGCAACAGCGATCGCTGCGCCGCAGTGATAGCCACGCTGGCCAAAGCCAGCGTGCCAATGCCGGTCGCCAGGCACAGAGAGACCAGCTGGTTCTTGATGTAGGAGCGGTTTTTGGTTACGCCCCAGACCCGGTTCAAGGCCACTTCGAGCGGCAGGAAGACGCCGGTTGAAGAAACCAGCAGCATCACTACGGATGCAACCCTTACCCCGCTGTGCGCACGGGCCACAATCTCCATATTCTTGGTGACAAATTGCTGCCCGGTGGGCAGAAAGTAGCGGATCATCTGCGCGATTGCACCCTCCATGGCGGCGGAGTGCGGAACCAGGCGCGCGATGGTGAACATCATGACAATGAAAGGAAACAGCGACAGGATTGCATTGGCGGCGACGCTGAAAGCGTAGGTGTGCACTTCGGTCTGCGCCATGTAGCGTCCCAGGCTCACAATCTCGTCCAGCACGGTGGCGTTCCTCGCTAATCTTGCCGGCGGCTCCGGTTGAGCGGGAACAGCAAGCAGGGCTTCCTCTTCAGGCGTGACGAGAACTGGGGGAATCGCCGACATACCGAGCCTCATAGGCTCCCATGCTAGCAGCATGGGAGCGGGCTCCCAATAACCCGCAAGACCTGGTAACTACAACGTTGTATCCGGCGACAACAGCTCGTCTGGTTTGGTAGCATCCCCGCCTATCGTCGTATGGTTCCCGTCAGGCAAATTTTGCTTGCACTCAATTCCAATTCCTGCCATAACATCATCAAGCTCGAACAAAAGTTCCCTGTTCGGAACGCTTGGACGGCCAATTGGTGTAATTGTTTCTCCGCTCTCAAAGCATTCCAGGTGACCCAGGATTTGCCGTGTGGTAAACGGCTGCTCGTGGTGTCCCTAAGGAGCGCTGGAGATGGTTAATAAGGTCGGAAAGGAAGTTCGCTTGAAGGAAAATGGCGTGGTGAAGTGGTTCAATGGAGCCAAAGGATACGGCTTCATCCAGCGTTCTACTGGAGAGGATGTCTTCGTTCATTTCTCTGCTATCCAGGAGAACGGATACAAGACCCTGAACGAGGGCGATGCGGTGGAGTTCGAATGCCAACAAGGCCCCAAGGGGCTCAATGCCGCCAACGTTGTGCGTAGCGTCTGATCGATCTTTTAGAGCAGTTTCGAAACCGCATTACTGCCGGCAACGGGCAAGAGCCCATTGCGCCGCTTCTGCAAGCACGGGTTCTGGACTGGCAGCCCACTCCTGTAGTTTGGGTACGTAGCTCGCCAGGCCGCTGTTGCCCATGGCGATGGCTACATTGCGCAACAAGCCGCTCAACTTGGTGCGTTGTACAGGGGAACGCCGGAACAGGCGGCGAAAGCTCTCCGTGTCCAGTTCCGCAAGCCAGGCAAGCGCGGGGTTGACCAGTTCTGGACGAACCGCCAGCTCCGCATCCTCGCTTACCGGCGCGCGCCGATTCCAGGGGCACACATCCTGGCAGATGTCGCAGCCAAAGACCTGCCGACCCATGTGCGCACGCAACGGCTCAGCAATAGGGCCCCGCTTTTCAATGGTCAGATAGGAAATGCAGAGGCTCGCATCCATCTGGTAGGGCCCAACCAGGGCGCCGGTGGGGCAGGCATCGATGCATCGCGTGCAACTGCCGCAGCGGTCTTCGGCCACCCGGATCGGCATCGCGGACGGAAGCTCCAACCCGGTCAGAATCACACCCAGAAAAAGCCATGACCCGAGCTCCTGGTCGAGGATGCAGGTGTTCTTGCCGATCCAGCCAATGCCCGCGTACTTGGCGTAAACCCGCTCTACCAAGGGACCGGTATCCACGTAGCAGCGGGCTTGAAAGGGGCCGAACGCCTGTTGCAGGCTCTGCTCCAGCTCCTGCAGCCGGCGAAGCAGAACGTCGTGATAGTCGCTTGGCTGCCCGCTATAGCCGGTCCACGCGTAGCGGGCGATCCAGCCGCTTTCCGCCGGAGCTGGATCAATGGAGTTAGGTGCCGCCGCGTTGTAATTGGCGGCACACACAATGACGGATCGCGCCCACGGCACGGCAACCCGCAGAGAGGATCGCAGCAGGCGGTTGGCTTCATCGCGGCGCTTCAGGTACTCCATCTCACCGGCATAGCCGCGCTCGATCCAGGACTCGAAGTGACTGAGCTCCGAGGCCTCCTCGCCCGGCGGCGGAATGGGAGCGATGCCGGCCTTGGAAAATCCCGCCTTTTGCGCCAGCGCAGCAATCTGATCGTGCATGGCCGAGGACGACTGCTGCATGCTCAACCCGCGGCGCTGGTCACCAGCGACTCCACGAAGGCGAGATTTTGCAGCAAGTGATGCGGCAGACCATGCCGGTCTGCTAAATACTCGGGACTGTTATACAAGATCCAGGCCTTTCCCTGGTCATCCTCCGCCACCAGAATTTTGATCGGCAGGTCGATGGCGATGCTGGGCGCTGCCAGCATCAGGGGGGTGCCCCCCTTTGGATTACCGAAGATGAGAAGCTTGGTATTAGGCATTAGCATCCCAACCTTCTGTGCTTCCCCGCTGTGATCGATCAAGGCGAAGACGGCGACCGCTTTGGCCGCGAGCATTGCCTGCAGCTTGCGCACGGTTTCATCCACGGAAAAGTTGCTGGGCTTGCGAATGATTCCATTGTCGGACAATTGGTTTCTCCTATGTCTTCCCGGGTCTTGGATGTGCGGGTCTACCAAAGGTCTCGGAGAGATAATGGGGTTATCCTCCGGAACCTGTAGCACCCGAATTGCGTATCTTCACCAAGGGTGGTTATTTCCCCCTATGTAGCGGACGGAGTCATGATCAAGTTCTTGCTGTGGTGTATTCTCTTCCTCCTTTGCTGGCCACTGGCCGTGATGGCAATTGTCTTGTATCCAATAGTATGGCTATTTCTATTGCCTTTCCGGTTGGCCGGCATCGCCGTGCACGGAGCCCTGGAACTGGTGGGCGCCCTGATCTCGCTGCCAGTGCGCATGCTGCGCGCTATCTAGCGATTCTGCGCCCCGGGCGCGGCGTAACTGGATTCTGTTTCCGTATGGGCCTCCCGGGCAACAGCCCGATGTGGTTATAATTGGCCGTCGCAAATGCGGGCGAATGCCGGGCGCTTAAGCACGCACACCTACGAAACCACCTGACGAACCCCGTGCCCGGCAGCCAACTACCGCGGACCGCGACCGAAGAACAGCAGGCGCCTCACCCGCAGAGCAATTAGAAAGGCGCAGGTGGAGGACTCCGATGAGCCCTGCGCTCAAAGTATGCGCAGTACGTGTAACGGCCATTGCAGTGCTACTTCTTGCAGGCTGCTCCCAATCAACCAACAATTCAGCCAACAATGAGTCTAAAGCGCCAAAGGAGGCCTCGGGGCCTCCTGAACTGGTGACTGCGAAGACCGCCTTTTGGCCGATGTACACCTCTGCCCGGAACTGGACTCCGGACCTCGAGGTAATAAGGGTCACGCCCAAGGAAGTCCCGGGGTTTAAGAACGAAGCCGGCAAAGCCGCCATGTGGGAGGCGGTCTTTGCCTCTCCCAGCCTGCATCAATACCGGGTTTACTCTTACGCAATCACCACCGCCTTGCCGGACATTCAGAAGGGCGTGGTTGCGGGCCTCCGGTTGCCTTGGAACGGCGAAACGCGCGACGCAATGCCGATTGATCTTTCCAGCTTCAATATCGATTCGGATGCCGCCTACAAAACTGCGGATGAGGAGGCCTCGGCTTGGCTGAAGAAAAATCCAGGCAAGGAACTCTCATCCTTTGAACTGGGCGACACCTACCGGTTTCAGGAGCCCGTCTGGTATCTGGTGTGGGGGGACAAGAAGTCCGGCTATGTTGCCTTCGTAGATGCCAACACGGGTAAGACACTCAACAAGAAATAGCGGATAAATTCATTCCGTTGAGGGGTCCAGCCTGCAGGCTGGAGCTGGGCCAGATCTCGTTTCTTGCACCGCTTTGTCGGAGCGAAGCGGGAGACGGCTTCCGCTGCATTGCGGTCTTCGCCAGCCGAGGTCGAACCAAATCCGGGGCAACGCAGCGATATCCAAAATTAAATCAGCTACTTAACAGAAAGATGCAGGGGTTGCGCCTATTTGGAAAGTGTAGATGGAAAACCTTCCACCCAGGAAGGCCATGTAGGAGTTGCTTTTCTTGAGCCTCAGCTAGAAGAAGTTTCCAGCTATGAATGCAGATTCGCTAGAAACAAGAATGGGCGAGTTTGCCCTCTCTAAAATGGCGAACTCTTGTTGACTCTCCCGGCGCGGCGGCGAGAAAAAAGCCTCCCGCACCCGGGCTGAACGACCAACTCGAGAGCCGCACGCCTGCATCTAAGGGGCAGTTTCAACGCCAATAGAAACGTTTATACAGCGGACTGCAAATGCTCTGCTCCCGATTCCCCAAGCTGCGTTTGGTCTGAAAAATGCAACGCAGATCCCATCGGCGGCTTCGCCCGTCGGTAGCACTCTGCGCATGATGCAGGAGGTCAACATGAAGAAAAACGGAACGCCGGTATTATCTGGTCCGGAAGAACCCCCGCTTAGCAAGGCAAAGGCCAATGGGCATAACGGCGTTGCTGCAGAGTGCCACCCATCAGAATTAGTTCTCATCCTGGAACGAATGCAGGCCATGCGCGACGGAGACTTCTCCGTGCGTCTTCCGGGTTCATGGACCGGGCTCAGCGGAAAAATGGCTGACACGTTTAACGAAATTGCCATGGCCAATCAGCGCATTGCGAAGGAGCTGCGGCGAGTCGGCCAGGTTGTGGGAAAAAAGGGCAAAACCCGGGAGCGGGCCAGGTTCGACGAATCCCGAGGCGCTTGGGGAGAGATAGAGGATTCAGTCAACACCCTGGTTGAGGATCTGCTGCGGCCGACCGCGGAAGTCACCCGCGCGATCGCGGCCGTGGCGGATGGAAACCTGACCCAAACGGTAAGAATGGACGTCGATGGACGTCCGCTCGAAGGTGATTTTTTACGCTCCGCCAAGATCGTGAACACCATGATTCAGCAGCTCGGAGTGTTTACATCGGAAGTCACCCGCGTGGCGCGAGAAGTAGGCACAGACGGCAAGCTCGGTGGTCAGGCGCAAGTCCCCGGTGTAGCCGGAACCTGGAAGGACCTCACAGACTCCGTCAACTCCATGGCTAGCAACCTGACCAGCCAGGTACGCAATATCGCCGAGGTCGCCACTGCGGTGGCCAGCGGCGATCTCTCGCGCAAAATCACGGTAGATGTGCGCGGGGAAATTCTGCAGCTGAAGGAAGCCATCAACACCATGGTCGACCAGCTCAGATCCTTCGCCTCCGAGGTTACCCGTGTCGCCCGCGAAGTGGGCACCGACGGCAAGTTAGGTGGCCAGGCTGTCGTGCTCGGTGTGGCCGGTACCTGGAAAGATCTCACCGACTCAGTGAACGCCATGGCTGGAAACCTGACCGCGCAGGTGCGCAACATCGCCGAGGTTACGACAGCAGTAGCTCGGGGCGATTTGTCGCGCAAAATTACCGTGGATGTTAAGGGCGAGATCCTGGAGTTGAAGAACACCATCAACACCATGGTGGATCAGCTAAACGCCTTCGCCGGCGAAGTGACGCGCGTCGCCCGCGAGGTCGGTACCGAGGGCAAACTCGGCGGCCAGGCTCAGGTGCCCGGCGTGGGCGGTACCTGGAAAGACCTTACCGACAACGTCAACTTTATGGCCAGCAATTTGACTGGCCAGGTACGCAATATTGCCGAAGTCGCTACCGCGATTGCCAGCGGCGATCTCTCCCGCAAGATCACGGTCGACGTTCGCGGCGAAATCCTGCAGCTAAAGGAAACTCTCAACACGATGGTCGATCAGCTAAACCGTTTCGCGGGCGAGGTCACCCGCGTAGCGCGTGAAGTGGGATCGGAAGGCCGTCTGGGAGGGCAAGCCAATGTGCCCGGTGTTGCTGGCACCTGGAAAGATCTGACGGACTCGGTCAACTCCATGGCGGGCAACTTGACAGCGCAGGTGCGCAACATCGCAGAGGTGACCACGGCCGTCGCCCGCGGTGACCTCTCGCGCAAGATCACGGTCGATGTGAAGGGCGAAATTCTGGAGCTGAAAGACACCATCAACACCATGGTGGATCAACTCAACGGCTTTGCCGGCGAAGTCACGCGCGTGGCGCGCGAGGTGGGAACCGAGGGCAAACTCGGCGGACAGGCTCAGGTGCCAGGGGTGGCTGGCACGTGGAAGGATCTTACCGACAACGTCAACTTCATGGCCAGTAACCTGACCGGCCAGGTGCGCAACATCGCGGAAGTGGCGACTGCCGTGGCGCGCGGCGATTTATCACGCAAGATTACGGTGGACGTCAAGGGCGAGATCCTTGAACTCAAGGACACCATCAATACCATGGTGGAGCAGCTGCGGTCGTTCGCGTCAGAGGTTACGCGAGTAGCCAGAGAGGTCGGCACCGACGGCAAGCTGGGAGGCCAGGCTCAGGTACCGGGCGTTGGTGGCACCTGGAAAGACCTCACCGACTCCGTCAATTCAATGGCTAGTAACCTGACCGGCCAGGTGCGCAATATCGCGGAAGTAGCCACCGCCATTGCCAGCGGCGATCTCTCCAAGAAAATCACAGTCAACGTAAGCGGCGAGATCCTTCTGCTCAAAGACACCATTAACACCATGGTGGACCAGCTCAACGCCTTTGCCGGAGAGGTGACGCGCGTCGCCCGCGAAGTGGGATCAGAGGGCAGGTTAGGGGGACAGGCCAACGTCCCTGGCGTGGCCGGTACCTGGAAAGACCTTACCGACTCAGTCAATTCAATGGCCGGAAATCTGACTGCTCAGGTGCGCAACATTGCCGAGGTGACCACCGCCGTCGCGCGTGGCGATCTGTCACGCAAGATCACGGTCGACGTTAAGGGCGAAATCCTGGAGCTGAAGAACACCATCAACACCATGGTGGATCAGCTCAATGCGTTTGCCGCCGAGGTAACGCGCGTTGCCCGCGAGGTCGGAACGGATGGAAAGCTCGGCGGCCAGGCGCAGGTGCCGGGAGTGGCAGGTACCTGGAAAGATCTCACCGACAATGTCAACGTCATGGCGGCCAACCTGACCGAGCAGGTGCGCGGCATCGTAAAAGTGGTCACCGCGGTGGCGAATGGCGCCCTGACCCAAAAATTGACAGTGAACGCGAAAGGTGAGGTCGCGGCGCTGGCAGAAACCATCAATAACATGACGGACACGCTAGCCACCTTCGCGGATCAGGTCACGACTGTCGCGCGCGAAGTCGGAGTTGAAGGGCGCCTGGGAGGTCAGGCTAATGTGCCGGGAGCGGCAGGCACATGGAAGGATTTGACTGGGAACGTGAACCTCCTGGCCGACAACCTTACCAACCAGGTGCGCGCCATCGCTGAAGTGGCGACCGCCGTGACCCAAGGCGACCTCACGCGATCGATCCAGGTAGAGGCCAGGGGCGAAGTCGCGGAATTGAAAGACAACATCAACACTATGATCAACAACCTCCGCCTGACTACGGAGCGCAATACCGAAGAAGACTGGCTCAAGACGAACCTGGCCCGATTCACCGGCATGCTCCAGGGCCAGCGCGACCTCACTACCGTCGGCAAGACTCTGCTCTCCGAATTGGCTCCGCTGGTAAATGCTCATCAAGCCGTCATCTATCAGATGGAAACCGAGGACGACGCAAAATTGGTCCTGCTTTCCGCCTATGCCGGGGACCGGCATGACGGTCACTTACGACGTGTAGATCCTGGCGAGGGTTTGGTAGGTCAATGCGCGGTCGAAAAACGACGCATCTTGATAAGAGACCTGCCGGATAGCAAAGTAACGATTCGTTCCGGGCTATTCGAGGCTGTACCGCGCAACGTGATCGTCTTACCGGTGTTATTCGAAGATCGGGTAAAGGCGGTGATTGAGCTCGCTTCTTTGGGAGTCTTTACTGCCTCGCATCTGGCGTTTCTAGAGCAACTGACTGCTAGCATCGGCATCGTGCTCAACAGCATCGAGGCCACCATGCAAACCGAAGGCCTGTTGAAGCAGTCGCAGCAACTGGCCACCGAACTACAGATGCAGCAAAAAGAGCTGCAACAGAAAAACGAGCAACTGGCGCAGAAAGCCCAGCAGCTTGCAGAGCAGAATGCAGAAGTCGAGCGCAAGAACCAGGAGATTGAACAAGCCAGACGCGAGCTCGAAGGGAAGGCCAAGGAACTGGCTCTTACTTCCAAGTACAAATCCGAGTTCCTGGCCAATATGTCGCATGAGCTGCGGACCCCACTCAATAGCATTCTGGTTCTGGGCCAGCAGCTGGGAGACAATCCGGATGGCAATCTGACCAGCAAGCAAGTCGAGTTTGCGCGCACCATCCACGGGGCAGGCACAGACCTGCTAAACCTGATCAGTGACATCCTGGACCTTTCCAAGATCGAATCCGGGACCGTCTCCGTCGAAGCCGAGGAAGTTTTCTTCGCCAGCCTGCTTGATATGATCGGGCGTCCTTTCCGCCATGAAGCGGAAAATCGCAATCTCGACTTTGAGCTGCTCACCGATCCGCGGCTCAACAGAAGTCTCATCACCGATTCGAAACGTGTGCAGCAAGTACTCAAAAACCTGCTATCGAATGCCTTCAAATTTACTGAGAAGGGCGGTGTGCGCCTCTCCGTTTCCGTTGCAGATAGGGGCTGGAGCAATGATCATCCAATTTTGAGCCGGGCGACCGCCGTCATCGCGTTTGAAGTCGCCGATACAGGCATTGGGATTCCACAAGAGAAGCAGCGTATTATCTTCGAGGCCTTTCAGCAGGCCGATGCAGGCACCAGCCGCAAGTACGGGGGAACAGGGTTGGGATTGGCGATCAGCCGCGAGCTTGCCGGTCTGCTTGGCGGAGAAATCCAATTGCGCAGCGCACCCAACGCGGGAAGCACGTTTACGCTCTACCTTCCACAGGTCTACAGCGGTCCATCTGCCCTGGCAGTAAAGTATTCCGAAGGCCAGAACTCCGTAACCAGTAAACCGGTGGAACTCTTGAAGACCGCGCTGGCTGAGCTCCCGGTGGAACAGATTCCGGACGACCGGGAGAACCTTCAGCCGGATGATGCTGCGCTGCTGATCGTCGAAGACGACCCGCACTACGCGAGAATTCTGCGCGACCTCTCCCGGGAGAAGGGCTTCAAAGTCCTGCTCGCTACCCGGGGCGCGGAAGCTCTCGCGCTAGCCCGCGAATTTCACCCCACCGCCGTCTCCCTGGATGTATTTCTCCCCGATATGCTGGGCTGGACAGTTCTTAATCACTTGAAACAGGACCCGGCTACACGTCACATTCCGGTTCAGATGTTGACCCTCGATGAAGACAAGGGCCATGGGTTGGCGCGGGGAGCCTTCGCCTTCATCACCAAGCCGATCACCACCGAGGGTCTTGATGCCGCAATCACACGAATCAAGGAATATGCTGCTCCGCGCCGGAAACGCCTCCTCGTGGTTGAGGACAATCCTGCCGAACAGTTGAGTATTCGCGAGCTGCTTGGCCATGAAGACATCGATGTCGCTGTTGCAACCACCGGCAGCGAAGCGCTGGCGGCGTTACAAGTACAGCCTTACGACTGTGTCGTTCTCGATCTCCGCCTTCCCGATATGACCGGCTTCGAGGTACTGGAGCAGCTGCGGGATACCGCCACGCTGAGCGATATGCCGATCGTAGTCTTCACCGGCAAGGAACTCTCTCCGGAAGAAGACGCCCGTCTGCACGAGTTGGCCCGCAGCGTCGTAGTCAAAGGGGTCGAATCCCCAGAGCGGCTATTGGATGAAACAGCACTATTCCTCCACCGGGTGATAGCTGATCTTCCCCAACAGAAGCAAAATATGCTAGATCGGCTTCATCGTTCCGACGATGCTCTGGTGGGAAAGAAGGTGCTGGTCGTGGATGACGACGTGCGCAACATATTCGCCCTGAGTAGTGTTCTGGAACGGAGGGGCATGAGTGTACTGACCGCCGGCACCGGCAAAGCAGCAATCACGACCCTTGAATGCGTACCAGACGTGTCGATCGTGCTCATGGATATCATGATGCCCGAAATGGATGGCTACGAAACCATGCAAGTGATCCGCAGGAACGCTTCTTTACGCCGTGTACCGATCATTGCCCTCACCGCCAAGGCGATGAAAGGGGATCGGGAAAAATGTCTTGAGGCGGGTGCATCCGAGTATCTGGCGAAGCCGGTAAACACTGAGCAATTGCTCTCCACACTTCGTATGTGGCTTCATCGATAGTTCATGTATCCAGGAAGAGATGAGCAAAGGTCAGGAAGATGAGCATAACTAACAGCGTCAATATTCTTATGGTAGATGATCAGCCCGGCAAGCTGCTCAGCTACCAAGCCATACTGGAAGATTTAGGAGAAAACCTGCTCTCCGCCAGTTCGGCAAAGGAGGCTCTGGAAATCCTCCTCAATCAGGAAGTTGCCATCATTCTGATGGATGTTAGTATGCCGGAGCTCGATGGTTTCGAGTTGGCAGATCTCATTCGCCAGCATCCACGCTTTCAAAAAACTGCCATTATCTTCATCTCCGCGGTGCATCTGACCGATCTCGATCGCATGAAGGGATATCAGCGCGGAGCGATGGATTACATCTCCGTTCCTGTTGTTCCGGAGCTTTTGCGGGCCAAAGTAAGCTTATTTGCCGACTTATACCGCAAGACACGGGAATTGGAACTCCTGAATCGCGAGCTGGAACAGCGAGTGATGGCGCGCACCGAACAATTGCGGCAAAGCGAAGAGCAAGTACGCCGGCTCAACGACCAATTACAACAGCGAGTTGCGGAACTGGAAACGATCATGAAGGTTTTGCCCGTCGGAGTTTCTATCGCCCATGATCCGCATTGCCGTTTCGTTACCGGAAACGCCGAACTGAAGGAGTTGCTTGAACTTGAGCACAGGGAGAACCTATCTCCACAGAGCTATGAGAACACCAGCACAACCTATGAAATTTACCAGAATGGTAAGCGTCTTGGGTTTGATGAGCTTCCACTCCAGCGGGCCGCCGCGACGGGTAAACCGGTAGGGCGGGTCGAGCTCGAAATCCGCTCCGAGAGTGGGAAAGTGATTCAAACCCTGATGAGCGCGAATCCTCTGTTCTATGATTCCGGCAACGTTCGCGGCGCGGTCGGAGCACTCATCGACATAACCGAGCGCAAGCGGATGGAGCAGGCATTAAGGCAGCGTGCAGACCTCCTGGACCTGGCTTCGGAAGCCATCATGGTGCGTGACTTGAACGGGACCGTTCAGTTTTGGAATCCAGGTGCTACTGCGCTCTATGGCTGGAGACCCGAAGAAGCTCTGGGAAAGAACCTTCATCAGCTGTTGAATACTCAATTTCCCATGCCCGAACACGAGATCGAATCAACTATCTCAGAGGGAGAGCGGTGGGAGGGAAACCTGGTCCAACATACGAAGGATGGACGCGAGATCATCGTTGCCTGCCGAAAAATTCTTCAACGCGATGGAAAAAAACCACGCGTCGTCCTGGAAATCTGCCGCGACATCACTGCACGATTGCAAGCCGAGGAAGCACTTCGCAAGTCAGAGAGACTGGCCGCAATGGGGAGAATGGCGGGAATTGTCGCGCATGAAATTAACAATCCACTAGAGTCGATCATTAACCTCTTCTACCTACTGGAAAAACATCCGTCCCTGGATCAGGAAGCACAGAACTATGCCAGGATGGCGGAACAGGAGCTCCTCCGTGTATCGCACATTACCAAGCAGACACTAAGCTTTTATCGTGAATCGGCACAGGCCATCGCAGTCTCGATTCCTACGCTTCTGGATGACATCCTGGAGCTTCAATCGCGACAATTGCAGGCTAAAGGAATCATGGTTGAGCGGCGGTATGGTACTGAAGCGATCGTGCATGGTTTTCCCGTAGAGCTCAAGCAGGTTTTCCTCAATCTTCTTGCCAACGCAATTCAGGCGATGCCAGGCGGCGGGCGCTTGCGTATTCGCATACGGCAGGCCTATCAAGCGGCGAAAGAAACTGCAGGAGTTCGCATTTCTATCCTGGATACAGGCTCAGGCATCAGTCCCGAAGACGCAAAGCACTTGTTTGAACCATTTTTTACCACCAAATCTACCAAGGGAACTGGGCTGGGCCTTTGGATCTGTAAGGGGATCGTAGAGAAGTATGAAGGCACTATCGATTTCCGCAGTACGAGCCTGCCCGGCAGGAGCGTTACCTGCTTCTCAGTCTTTATTCCCGCCCTGGCCGCCCTTGAGACTCCTTTGCTCCCTCTGACTTCGAACATTGGCGCCGCGAGCTAGGTCTCCCAACCTGTTGGGCAAGCTTTCCAGGTAAGGCATCAGTGGCCTAGATGCGCATCAAAAAATCGAGCGACATGGGAATATAGCTCCGCACCTTCCGGCGCGTTCACGCCGACCGCATCTTGAAAGCCCATGTGGGGTTGGCCTTCCCCAACTTCGAGCTGCATCGGTACTCCTGCCTGCAGAAGCTTCTGCTGCACCCTCACCGTATTAGAGAGAAACAGATCGCGGGTCCCCGTTACCAGGTAGGTCGGCGGGAAGCCGGTGAAGTCACCGTAGACGGGCGATAGCTGCGGATCCTTCAAATCCCTTCCGTTGGCATAGAGTTTAGCTACCGCTTCCCAGAAGCCCTCATAGGTGAGGGTACCGTCTACACCGTCGTTGGCATAATAGCTATCGCCTGTTTTGCTCAAGTCCGACCAGGGAGTTCCGGACATGACGGCCCCCGGCAGCGGCAGACCTTCCTTTTTGGCTCGCTGCACGAGCGAGAGAACCATGCTGCCCCCGACGGAGCTTCCAAAGACAGCGATATTGCCCGGCTTTGCCAACTTAATCACTTGTTTCCAAACGCTCATGACATCATCCATCGCCGCGGGAAACGGATGGTCCGGCAGCATGCGGTAATCGACCGCTATCGCCTTATACCCAGTGACGCTCGCCATCACGATGGACTCGTCCAATGCGGAGTCCCCGGCTCCGAACACCCAGCCGCCTGAGTGCAGACCGAGGAGAAGGCGGTTGCGGTTACTGGGTTTGACCTCTTTGGGTGTGACCACGTAGCAGCGGACACCACCCAGCACTTGCGCAACCACGGTGACGCCGAATTTCTCCCTCGCTTCGGCCAGCCGCTGTGCGATGTCCGCGGGTGGTTTCTCCAAGGCTTTCCACTCGTCGGCGGTCTGGGGAAAATTGGGCGCCGGGCTGGGAGGCTGCCCCAGCAACTTCTGCAAGGCTGGGCTGACGGTGTCGGGCACGGGAAGGATGCGGCTGGGAATCATGCGCGGCGCTACATCTTGCGCCCATGCCGCGCCGCTCCACCTTCCGGCGGTCAACGCGAACGCCAGGACTAGCAGGATTCGACTCATAGAGCGCAATGCCTTCGGTGGCGATCCATTTGCCCTGAACATGACGTTCATAAGCGCTCCCGCCTGGTTTCGGTAATTTCTGACTTCAGTGAATGCGTTTAATCCGCAAGGCGACATCTACGGTGTACTCAGGAGCCGTAAGGTTTTGCCTGCCTCCTTGATGCGTGAAGGTTGCGGTGCTGACCACTGAGCCCGAGGTAGGGTCAACCCAATCCGCCTTGTAGGTGCCTCCGGGTAAGTCCAAAACCAGGGTTTCATGGTAATGTCCTGGTTTCACGACATAGTACTCGTAGTTTTCTTCAAGCGCACTATGGTGGAGATACAGTGCGTACTGCTCTCCCGGCTGACTGATGCCTCGGCAGTAGGCTCCTTGCGACACGCCGCTGACGACGAAGCTCTTATCTGCACGCATTTTGACAAAGTCGAAGCTGTAGATGAAGTTCTTCAAATTCCGCAGGGCACTTAAGACTCGAGCGTTGTCGGGAGTATTGCCGCCCGGGTCTTCCGCCGTGTAGCGGGAGTTCAGATGATTGAAGCTTGCCCCACCCCCCACAATAAACTCCCACGCTTCCACGCGGGAGGCTGCGACGGCATCGCCTGTCCGGTACTGAAATGGATAATAGGGGGTTTCGTTGAGCTCAATCGGCTTGTTGTAGCCGTACTCATAATCGAGGCCCTTCATGCCTCCCATCTGTTCCCTTCCCTCTTCGCCGCCCCACACATACTGCCCAACAATCACAGATAGAAGAGGACTGCCCGAGAAATCAATAGGGCCTCCGATGGGTCCTTCCACCATCTGCGCCAGCAGATGCTTCTTCGGCAGTGTGCTTTCCGTGTTGTGCACGACCTCCAGCAAGCGGCCAACCCACGGGCCGGCTTCCTCGTAGGCAGTGAAGAGCGCAGGCTCGTCGCAGACCTCCAGAATGACGTTGTCATAGTCATTCACCTCCTGCGTAATTTTGCTCACGTACTCGCTCTCCCGCTTAACCAGGTCCGGGTATTTCAGCGTTTGTGCGTCCTTGAAGTCGCACTTGCCCACGCCCTGGATGTTGTTCTCGTAATATAGCGGGGAGAGCGGCCAACGATGGGTGTATTGGGAGTTGAAGAAACAGATCTCCACGACAATACCTCGCTCGGCAGCTTTGGTAAGAAAGTCCTTCAGGCGCGCGAAATACTCAGGATTCCAGTTGTCCAGGTCAAACTTGTTTCCACCATATACGTAACCGGTTTGGTTGCTTCGAGCCCAGGGGACGATCGTCCTGTCAGGTCTCGGACCCATGGTATTGCCCTTACAGAACTCCCCCACCATCTCGAGGACCGCGCCCGGCCAGATGCGAGTGTAGTTTAGGCCGTACGCTTTCAGCGCATCCAGATAGGCGACATAGTCAAAGTCCAGGTTGACCAAGGCTCCGTAATGCTCGGCCGAAGTGATGAGGATGGTTGGTTGGCCATGAAACATGTAATAGTGCGGATTGGAAGGATCAACTGTAATTGGCTCACCCCAAGCGCGGGTGATGAAAAGGACAAAAGCAATTCCCAAAAATCCTATTTTCTTCATGACAACCACTCCCACGGCCTTATCCTGGCAGCTTATCTTTATGGCTGAGCTATAGAGTCTGCGTGACAGCTACCTTCTCCAAATTTAGTCCCGCAGGGACGGCTGAAGTTACCCAGGACATCGTCCTGGGTTCGCTGCCCCGAATCGCGAATCGTCCATTTCGGAGGCGGAGTACCCCAGGATTGCATCCTGGGTCATTTTCAGCCGTCCCTGCGGGACTGGTTCGTTTGAACCTTGTGACCCAGGACTAACGTCCTGGGCTACTCTCAGCCGTCCCTGCGGGACTAAATTTGGAGAAGGTAGCTGTCACGCAGACTCCATAGTTCCAGCGTTCGAACAGAGTACGGTAGACACGCCTCGGAGTTCTAGGAACATTGCGCAATACTTTATTGTAAAAATGCCGTCACCGTCGAGCCTAGAGCGGCAGGTGAACTTTAGGCGCTCGCTATGGGCTCGAGGATCTCAGTAAGCGCGACATAACGCCGCTCCGCTATACTCCGATACGCCGCCTCGACGGCAGCAAACGTCCGCAGGTACGACCGTCCCTCGGATTCGAACGGGCTACCATCTTTCAGGCAGGAAATAAAGTGAGCCAGCGTCGCTCTGACGCTGTCCCCCAGTGGGCCGGCGGTGACCTCGTTCTTCCAAACCAGGATATTGTCTCGATAGACATCCCCCGTCGCCGGAATCGAGAGTGTGCCCAGCTCTCCTTCGAAGAAGGCATCGCCCATGGCCGGGCCATCCGGATTGGGATCCAGAAACCGATGGCCATCAATCCAGCCGTGAGTCCCACTTTCATGGGCCACGGTGAGGATCGCTTGATCTTCGGCTGCGATGCGGGGGTTCCTACGGCTTGCTTGCGCAAATACAGAATCAATCTCGCCAAACAGGAACCTGGCCGTATCGATGTGATGGACGAGCGTCACCTGGATGATCAACCGGGGTTCTTGCCGGAAATACGCCTGCTCTGTATACGGTGCGTCTCCAAGGCCGTCCCGTCTTCGAAAGCGAAAGCCGTAACCGATCGGAGCACCGATGTCTCCGCGCGCGACCATTTCATGGACCACTCGGTACCAGGGCTGCCAGCGCCAGTTCTCATGAATCATCAGGCGCACGCCTGCCGCATCGACAGCATTGACGATCTTTATCGCCCCTGCCCAGTCCGGCGCAATCGGCTTCTGGCAGATGATCGGAATTCTCTTTTTGCAGGCAAGGGACACCATGTGAAGGTGGGATGCCGCATGGGTGGCGATATCCACGAAATCAAGCTCTTCACACTCGAGCATCTCTTCGGCTGAAGAATAGGCTCGGTTTGCGAATCTCTGCGCCCGGTCCAGGCGTAGATCTGCCGCGGCCACAATTTCTACCTCGGGTATCCGCAGCCAAGCTTGCCTATGATTCTCCGCAAACCACCCACACCCGATCATGGCCCCTTTCAGGGTGCTTGACATATACGGAACCTCTGGTTTTCCTATCCCCGCGGTAACGGCTAGCTATATAGGGGAGCGGTCTTCGAACATCCGCGAGCGGCATGAAGCGTCGGAGCATGGGGCATCATGTCTGATTACATGCTGAAGCTTCACCCACGCACTCTCTTCAGCATCTCGCGTGCACTGTGGAACCACGGCCGCTCCCGGCGGCGCTGGTAGTCGGGCATCGTCGGCCGCTTATCCAGCACCTTCTGCGCCCATTCGCGGGCTTCAGCGTTGCGCCCCTCGGACGCCAGCAGATCCGCGAAATTCAAATACGTCTCCGACAACGTGGACGTGGCCGTTGTACGCCGGAAGAGAGCCTCGGCTTTTTCTTTTTGTCCGGTCCGGGCGTAGGCGTGGGCGAGCAATCCGGCCGCACGATGAAAATCGTACTCGGGGTCCGTGTCGACCACTCGTTCCAGGTCAGGTAATGCCGCCGCTGCATCGCCCAGCTGGATGGCGCAAACGCCGCGCCGGTAAAAGGGATCGAGCGTGTCGGCGCGGGCAGCAATGGATTTGTCAAACGCGGCCCGTGCCAACAGGAGCCTGCCGTCATCCATGTAAAGGCCTCCCAGCTCTTCGTAATTCCCCGCCGACGGATTATCTCGAACCATCGTCTCCAGTTCGTGAATCCGCTTGCGACGCGGAAATACCTTGAAAGATTGGCGGAGCAGTCCGAGGTCGGGAAGCGCCTCGACGAAAATATAGATCAGCGCGCCGAGCGGGCCGAGAAAGAGAATGATGAAAATCCAATACATGTCCGGCCGTCGCCGAATGAAGTGGACGATCGCAAATACCTGGAGCAGCAAGCCCCATGGATAGAGAAGATGACTCAGAAATCCCATGCAATATTGATCCCAGCGTCAGGTTAGCATTTGTGTTGCCCGACCCGTTGCGCACGGGAAAACCCGAGGGGGAAACCAGCGGACGTGTTTATTCGTATCGCAGCGCCTGCATCGGATCGATGCGCACCGCGCGCTTAGCCGGGAAATAGCAAGCCAGCAGCGCGACCACCGTCATCAGACTCACTGCGAGCAGCATGGTCATCGGATCGTCGGGGCCGAGTCCGTAGAGCTGACTACGCATCAGGCGCGCGGCGCCCATAGCCGCAGGTATACCCAGGGTGAGGCCGGCCAGCACCATCAGCAGGGCTTCGCGCAAAATCATCCCGGCGATCTGGATGCGCCCCGAACCGAGCGCCACGCGAATCCCAATCTCGTTCGTTTTGCGACTCACGGTGTAGGCCATCACGCCGTAGAGGCCAACGCAAGCCAGCAACAATGCCAATACTCCGAACAAACCGGCCAGCGATGCGACCAGCCGTTCCTCTATCAGGGAGTACTCCAACTGGTCATTCAGCGTTCTCACGCCCACAACCGGCAGCCGCTGGTCCGCCTGGGCAACGGTGCGAAGCACTAAGGGGACGGCCCGCGCGGCGTCCGTCACGGTGCGAATTTGGAAGGTTACCCCGGAGGGCACAGCGGATTGTTCCAGGGGCACATAAAGCATCGGTATAACCGGGTCGCGCAAATCCCTGCTTTTTGTATCGGCCACCACGCCGATAATCACATACCAGCTCGTGTCGGCGACCCAATCCGGTATGCTGATACGTCTTCCTACCGGACTGATATCACCGTAGATGTCGCGCGCCATGCTCTTATTGATGATCGCCACCTTTGGTGCGTCCGCGTTATCCCCGGCTGTGAAATCGCGCCCCAGCAAGACCGGGGTTTTGAGGGTCGTGAAATACTGGGGACCCACGATATTCAGGCCAACCGGGGTGCCTCTGCCTGAGGGTGGCTTGTAGCCCTCGATCTTTGGCACGATGTTGCTAGACTCGCCGGAGAGCGGCGCATCCATGGAAAAGCTTGTTTCCCGTACCCCTGGCAGCGCGTCGATCTGATCGACCAGCCTGCGGTACAGGGCATCTGTCTGCGCCACCGTATACCCAATCGTCCCTGGATTAACATAGAAGAGCAGGAGATTGTCGGTAGTAAAGCCGGGGTAGAAGTTTTTCAGGTTCTGGAGGCTGCGCACCAGCAGCCCCGCCCCGACCATCAACACGAGCGATGCTGCGACCTGTAGCGCGATCAGCGCTTTTCCGGTCCGGGAACGGCCCTGACCCTGGGTGGAACTGTGAACGTTGGGCAGTAATCCGGAAGGTATATCCGTGCGCACTGCGCGCAGGGCCGGAATCAGACCGAACAGAAGCGCCGTCAGCACGCAAATCAGCAAAGTAAATCCCAGCACCCGGCCATCGGGCCGCACGGCCAAGACGATCGGAGAACGCCCATGCGCCATGAGCTTGACGAGCGACCCACTGGCCCAGAAGGCCAAAATCATTCCCAGGACACCGCCTGCCCCGGCCAGCAGAACGCTTTCCGTGATCAGCTGTCGCACCAGGCGCAGCCTGCGCGCTCCCAACATGAGGCGTGCGGCAATTTCGCGCTGCCGAGCTTGAGCCCGCGCCAGCAGCAGATTCGCCACGTTCGCGCAGGCAATCAGCAGCAGCAACCCGACGGCCGCCATGAGAACCAACAACGGTTTCGAAAATCGCTGACGAAGAGCGGCCATCCCTTGTCCACCCGCGGTGAATCGTAGCCTGCTCTGGCGATAAATCTGGGGGGCCTCTGGTGAGTCGAGCGGCGTTCCCGCCAGAGCCTCGGCCGCGTCGTCCATCGCTTCCCGCAGGACCGGTTCCGTTCGGGCCACCGCAGCGCTGTTGGTGACTCCGGGTTGCAGCCGCCCCATGATGTGCAGCCAGTTGCGAAACGGGGCCGTCAACACATCGAATTTGCTGCCCGTCATGGCAAATCCGGGACGGATCTGCCCAATCATGGTTAGCGGGACGGAGACGTCGACCGGTGCCCCGGGCTGCAGGCCAAAAAACTCGGGCGGCGTAACGCCGATGATGGTGAAGGGATAATTGTTGAGTACGATTTTCTTCCCCACTATCCCAGGATCACCGGCCAGGCGGTCGCGCCAGAAGCTGTAACTGATGACGGCCACGGCGCCTCCGCCGGCAACCTGATCGTCTTGCGGAGCAATGGTGCGACCGAGCATGGCAGTCACGCCAAGGGTGGAGAAGTAATCGCCGGAAACCACCTGCCCTTTGGCGACTTGGCCCTGTCCGTTCACTTCAACATCCACCTCGTTGACATTGGCAAAGGCTAAGATCCCAGAGAAAGCATCGTTCTTCTGCCGGAATCTCTGGAATGCCGGATAGGGAAAGAAATCGTTCTGGCCGATGGCCGGATTGATGGTGTTGAATTGCACAAGTTGTTCCGGATCCCTCACCGGCAGCATTTTCAGCAAAGCCGCATTGATCAGGCTGAAAATAGCCGTGTTGGCCCCGATGCCGAGCGCTAACGTCAGCACCACTACCGTGGTAAAACCCGGATCTCGTCCGAAAGTCCGTAGCGCATAGCGCACATCCTGTGCCATGGTCTCGAGGAAAGCGATGCCGCGTGCCTCGCGGCAGTCCTCCTTGATCTGAGCGAGACCGCCGAACTCCAAACGAAGGCGGCGCAAAGCCTGCTCGCGCGTCAAGCCCGCCTGCATGTACTTCTCCGCTTGCTGCTCCAGATGGAAGTGCAGCTCCTGATCGAGTTCCATCTCCACGGCTGTGCGGCGGAAGAGAGAACGAAGACGAATGTACAGGTCGCTAAGCATCGCGCCCCTCCTAAACCATTCCCAAAACCTGGGCGACCGCAGCAGTAAGCTTCTCCCAAGCATCTGTTTCGACCTCGAGCTGTTTATGCCCACTCTTCGTCAGCTCGTAGTATTTGGCACGGCGATTGTTCTCCGACGCTCCCCAGTGGGCTTTGATCCAGCCGCGTCGCTCTAGCCGATGGAGAGCCGGATACAGCGAGCCCTGCTGGATGCGCAGGACATCACTTGAGATCTGCTGCACGCGCTCCGCAATTGCCCAGCCATGCTGAGTCCCGAGAGTGAGAGTGCGCAGGATAAGCAGGTCCAGGGTTCCTTGCGGAAGATCAATACGGGCGGAAGACATCGAGACATCGTCCCCTTTCACTTCTACAGGTAAGTGTACGGTAGCTCTTGTAGAAGTGCAAGAGGAACGAAAACGCTTCGACGAAAATATAAGCGGGAAAGAACGCGTAATTTACCAAACGCATTTCAAGCACTACGGCCAGTCTTGGTAGTATCGAAAAGGACTTGATCCCATGCGTATCGCCGACTTGCGTGAAGTAACCGCACCCATCGCATCGCCCATCGCCAACGCCTATATCGATTTTTCGAAGATGACCTGCTCGCTGGTCGCCGTTGTCACCGATGTAGTACGCGATGGAAGAACCGTAGTTGGCTATGGATTCAACTCCAACGGCCGCTATGGACAAGGCGGCCTCATTCGCGAGCGCTTCGCGCCCCGGGTGCTGGAGGCTAAGCCCGAGACCCTCCTGAACGACGCCGGCGACAACCTGGACCCCGATCGGATCTGGCAAACGCTGATGCGCAATGAGAAGCCTGGCGGTCACGGAGAACGCTCCGTGGCCGTCGGCACCATCGATATGGCGGTGTGGGATGCGGTAGCGAAAATTGCGGGAAAACCGCTCTTTCGCCTGCTTGCCGAACGCTCTGGCACGGAGGCAGATCCGCGCGTCTTTGTTTACGCCGCAGGCGGCTATTACTATCCGGGAAAGAATCTTGAGGCGCTGCGCACCGAAATGCGCGGCTATCTCGACCGCGGATATACCGTGGTTAAGATGAAGATCGGCGGAGCCGATATTGCGCAAGATCGCCGGCGCATCGAGGCCGTGCTGGCGGAAATTGGCAACCAGGCCCAGCTGGCGGTGGACGCAAATGGCCGTTTCGATCTGGAGACTGCCATTGCCTACGCGAAGATGCTTCGCCAATACCCTCTCTTTTGGTATGAGGAGGCAGGAGATCCACTGGATTACGCGCTGCAGGCAGCGCTGGCGGAATTCTATCCCGGCCCAATGGCTACTGGCGAGAATCTATTCAGCCACCAGGATGCCCGCAATCTGCTGCGCTATGGCGGCATGCGCCCTGACCGTGATTGGTTACAATTCGACTGCGCCTTGTCGTATGGACTTTGCGAGTATCTGCGTACTCTGGAGGTACTCAAGATGGCTGGCTGGTCTCTGCGCCGCTGTATCCCTCATGGCGGTCATCAGATGTCTCTAAACATTGCAGCAGGCCTGGGGCTGGGGGGAAATGAAAGCTATCCCGACCTTTTTCAGCCGTATGGTGGCTTTCCCGATGGAGTGCGCGTGGAAGATGGATATATCGTTATGCCTGAACTGCCGGGAATTGGCTTTGAGGGCAAGGCGGACCTTATTCGTGTGATGCGCCGGCTGGCGGAGTAATTACTTTGCTGCAAAGACCCGTGGAAACTATGGCCACGCCAAGCCGGCGCTCCATCTCGAGTCCACTCTGGCTTTGGGTGCTGATCGGGATTCTGCTCGGTGTCGTTGTGGGTGTCCTATTCCCCCACAGCGGAGCGGCGCTCAAGCCGCTGGGTGATGGCTTCGTCAAGCTCATTCGCATGACGCTGGCCCCCATCATCTTTGGCAGTGTGGTTGTCGGCATCGCAAAGATGGGCGACCTTAAGGAAGTGGGCCGCGTCGGGGCAAAAGCTCTGCTCTACTTTGAAGTGGTTTCCACCATCTCATTGTTGCTTGGCTTGCTGGCCGTGGATGTGCTGCAACCTGGTAGAGGCATGAACATCGATGCCGCGACCCTGGACCCCTCTGCGATCTCCAGCTACACAACCAGCGCCGGGCATCTCGGGTTTGTGCCCTTCGTAATGAACATCATTCCGGCCAGCGCCGGTGAGGCGTTTGTCAGCGGAAACATTCTGCAGATCATTCTGTTCGGGGTCTTGTTTGGCCTGGCACTTTCACAGTTTCGTGACCGGGCGCGTCCGCTGGTGGAGATGCTGGATCTGTGTTTGCACGGCATGTTCGGCGTCGTAAAGTTCATCATGTACCTGGCGCCCATCGGCGCATTTGGGGCGATGGCCTACACCATCGGGCAGTACGGCGTGGCCAGCCTTATCCCGCTCATGAAGTTCACAGCGGAGGTCTGGGCGGTATCCGCTCTATTTGTTGCGGTTGTCCTGGGAGGCATTGCGCACTTCTGTGGATTCCGTCTGCTATCGTTGCTGCGCTACATCCGCGAAGAGATCCTGATCACGCTAGGAACTTCCTCGTCTGAGGCCGTGCTGGCTCCCTTGATGCTCAAGCTCGAGCAACTCGGTTGCGCCGAGCCGGTCGTCGGCATGGTCATGCCTGCCGGCTACACCTTCAACGCGGATGGAACCGCAATCTACCTCGGCATGGGCGCCATCTTCATTGCTCAGGCAACCAATACTCATCTCGGTCTGCGCGATCAGGTTGTGATCCTGCTGGTGCTGATGCTTACCTCGAAAGGATCGGCAGGGGTGGCCGGCGCAGGTTTTGTCACTTTAGCGGCTACATTGGCCTCTCTGCATCGGGTTCCTGTAGCCGGCCTGGTGCTGCTACTCGGCGTAGAACGCTTGACCAACGTGGCCCGCGCCGTGGTCAATATCATCGGCAGCTGCGTAGGCACCATCGTCGTGGCGAAGTGGGAGAAGGCCTTCGATACGGAACGAGCTGATCTGGTTCTAGGCAATTCCAGAATGAACTCCTGACGGATGGGGGCACCTCCGAAATCCGGCGCTTTTCCAACTTCAGGGCTGGAACTCTCCGCAAGCGAGGGGCCGCTCGGAACGCAACTTCTCCACCTGGCAGGGACGGCTGCCGCAGGAGTTGCGGTTGCGCGGGATCCGAACACTGGAAGGGGCCAACAAGTTTCTAAATGAACACTACATCGCCGAGTTCAACCGCCGCTTTACGGTTCCGGCAGCGCAGCGAGGCACGGCGTTCATATCCTGCCGGCACAGGAACTTGGAAATGATCTTCACGCAGCGGTTTGAGCGCACCGTTGATCGGGATAACACCGTGAGCTTTTACAACCTGATCATGCAGCTCAAGCGTGCCGAGTGGCGTCCCACCCTGGCTGGATGCAAGGTGATCATCCATCAGCACCTGGACCAAACACTGACACTCATGATCGCAGGACATCGCGTCGGTCATTACAGCGCGGAAGGAAAACTGTTGACACCACTGACCAGAAAACAAATCAAGGCCGTGGAAAAGACGTTGAGAGGAAAAGTCAAAAAACAGACTTTCCCTCCCAACTTGCAAATCCCGCACACTGCGCGGGATTCGCACTTTCCCACCGCCTCTACGGCTACTAACTTATGAAACCGGACACCTCATTTGTTCTCAAAAGCGGACATTTTCACTTGCTAACGACACCGATGGATAGGCGACAAACCTTCCGGTACTCTGTTAATGAGTCGGCTTGTACGCGTCAGTTGAAGATCCAGTTAGCCGAAAATGAGGCTATCAGGCTGGGCGAATCCATTGGCTGAATGGCGATCAGCACCG
>CAWGDH010000025.1:0-280954 GCA_963821215.1 uncultured Acidobacteriaceae bacterium
CCCTTCTTTATCGTGCCGGGAGCGCAGGCGTTCCTGCGTGACCTGCCCAAAGCGGAACTGCACCTGATCGACGGTGGCCACTTTCTGCTGGAAGAGCACAGCGAGCTCGTCGCAAGCAAGATCATCGGCTTTCTAGGAAAAGGGCAGAAGACGGAGGCGGGTAAATGACCTCCTCTGCTCTGAACCCCACCCTTAGGAGTGAGGCGGCAGCGCGCATGTTGCCCATCTCTCGCGCCATCCTCTATGCCACGCTGGTGGTTGGAGCGCTCGATGCAGCCGATGGCGTCGTCTTCCGCGGCCTGCAAGGCCAGAACCCGATCCAGGTGCTGCAGTACATCGCGAGCAGTCTGCTGGGCGCACGGTCCTTCTCGGGCGGGCTTGCAAGCGCGGGACTTGGCCTCGTCGCGCATTTCGCCATCGCGCTGGTAGTCGCAACGATCTATATCCTTGCGAGCCGACGCGTCGCTGTGTTGCGTACGCAGTGGGTGCTCCTGGGACTGCTGTATGGCGCTGCCGTGTGGGCAGTGATGAACCTGGTGGTGTTGCCGCTGACCGCGGTCGCTCCCACCCCGATCACGACTGCGGCGTTGGTCAACGGCGTCATCAGCCACGCTCTGTTCGTCGGCCTGCCCAGCGCGTTCTTCGCGAAGAAGGTGGAGGCGGGCCTGAACGGCCTTTCAGAAAACGAGCAACGCTAGTCCTGGTTGATGCGGCATGGGCAGACGGCTCCAGTTGGAACCGGGTGATGCCGCTGCTGAGCGCGGGGGGTTGCGGGCCGCTTCCGGCTAGCTCCCGCTCATCTCCATCACGGATGACGCAGCCGCGGTGGATGGGCTGCTCGCCCGGGTGAACGGTCCGGTGATCCTCGCAGCTCACTCGTATGATGGCCCGGTGATTACCAAAGCGGCCACAGGCAGGAGGAATGGCGCGGTGGGCACGTGTTGCCGTGGAAGCGGGTACTCGTTCTATCTGGATCAGCAAACGACTCCAGGAACTCGGCCATGAGGTAATGGTTCCGAACGTCCGGGAACTGCGAGCGATCTCGCCCAGTGATCGCAATAGCGATCAGGTGGATGCGTAGGAGCTTGCCCGCAACGCCCGGCTTGACCCGGGAATCCTGCGGGCCGATCGCGCACAGAACTGTCGAACAGCATCAAGCCTTGACGTTGATTTGCGCTCGTAGTCTCATCGTTCGGCTGCGTGCGGCCGCGGAACGCTGTCTAGCCGTTTAAGTGTTGACGAAGTCTTGCGGTCATCGCACGCCAACGTCAACAACAGGCACCTTACGAAGCGATCGGGTGGCGTCCTCCGCGGCGGGGCCGTGGCCCGCGGGTTCAGGAGCACATAACAGATGTAGAAGGCTTAACGCCTTCGTTGGGGCTGGTAAGGCAGTTCACGTGATGCCGCAGTGATTTCGGGTACAGGTTCGGGTACACACGTCAGTTTGGCTTGATTGCGCTAGAGTACGCTAAGTTGCGGTGGACATTGGACTTAGGGAGATGCTAAAGTACGGGTGATTTCGCTTATTTATCATAGATCCCCCTCCCGGCACCAACAAAACAAAGAGTTTAGAGTGAATTGGCCTCTCGAAATCGGAGAGGCCAAAATCGTTTGGTGGCTGTTTTGGTGGCTGTTGGCTCCGTCAGTGTCATCCGCGAACTAGAAGCTGCGGATAGGTCCGGCGAAGTCAACAGTGCATCGGCCTGGCATCAACAGCTGAAAATCCGATCGATCACCGAAAGCCTTTGTTCTGGAGAAAGATGGCTGTAGCGTGCCGACATCGTGATCGTCTTATGGCCGGCAAGTTCTTGGATCTCTTTGATGGAGGCTCCAGCCATCGCTAGCCACGAGCAAAACGTGTGCCGGTTTGAGTGCCAGACGTAGCCGGTAATCCTCGCCTCTTCCAGGCATGGTTGGAACCAGGATCGTGTATCAAATCGGCCCTGTGATCCCTCACGTGGAAAGACCGCATCCGATGCCTTTTGTAGGGCTCGCTTCAGCGGCTCAATCGCCCTCAGAGCGTTGGCATTAAGATGCACGGTTCGTGCTGACCCATTTCTCGTTTTTGTCAGCTCAATTGCCCGCCGTGCCAGGTCGACTTGGGACCACAGGCCCGAGTACTGTTCGCTCAGCCGCATCCCGGTGTGAACGCTGACGACAAACTCGGCCAAATGTTCAGGAAAGCGAGCTGCAATTACTCTGTTGAGCCGATCGTATTCCTCGCGGCTTAGGAACCGAAGCCGGCCCGCTTCCTCTTTCCTTTGTCGCACCAATCGCGCTGGATTGACTGCCACTTTGCCATTGCGAACGCCCTCGCGATAGCAGAGTGAGATGAAGGCCTTATATCGGTTCGCTGTGGCTGGTGTTTTGCCCCGGGTTCTAAGCCACCGTTCCAGTTCCTGCGGAGTGATGTCAGCAGCTGGCCTGGAACCCAGTGCATCCCTGACGATTTCTCCCTTGCTTTTGTAGCTGCGATTGTCTTTGTGATGTGCGACGAATTCGAACACATCATCAATCAGTTCCGACAACGTGACAACCTTGCTATTGCGCAGCCTGGGGAGCTTCCTTCCGGCAACGACATCAGCCTTGCGGGATTGGTACAACTTTATCGCATCTGATTTGCGACCCACCTTCTCTCTGTGACGCTTTCCCGCTGCGTAATAATGAACCCACCAGACGCCGCTTCCCAACGGATTCTGGTAGACACCGCGCATCGCTCACCTCACAGTTTTGGCTCTTCCGCATTTTGATGACATTCCCCGGATATTGGAATGATTTGCCGACGTGTTAGGGGCGGTGTCAAGGCTCTTTGACCGCGAAGCGGCGCGTGGAGCGCGGCCTTGACTCCGTCCCGGCCTCGGCTACACTCTGCGATCCAGGAAATGTCGGTTGAGAGTTACCGTAGCGGTGGAAAGCAAAATTCTGGCGAGCCGAGAGGAGGCAGCACAGATGCTATCCATTAGCCAGAGGGCACTGGACTACCTGATCGCGACGCGGCGCCTACCAACGCGGCGCATTGGCGGCCGGGTTCTCGTTCCCGTCTCCGAGCTTCGGAAATATGCGCGGACCGACCATCCAGAGCGGATCGTGTCCTAGCCCTTTAGATTGGGCGTGATCGGGTGTGGTCTCGGGTGTCAGAAATGGGTGTAATTGGGTGTATCATTGGGTGTAATGATCCGCACGGGTACTCTCCAGATCACCCCCGAAATTCTGAATCTCATCGCCGGACTTGATGAGTTTAAGGGGGCATGGCAGGCCCTTGGCACCCTGGCTCCGGAGCGGCTCTCCGCGTTGCGGCGCGTCGCCACTATCGAAAGCATCGGCTCATCGACTCGCATTGAAGGCAGCAAACTCTCCGACCGCGAAGTGGAGCGGCTACTCTCCCATCTGGAGATCAAATCTTTCGCGACGCGAGACGAGCAGGAAGTCGCCGGTTACGCCGAAACGATGGAGCTGCTCTTCCAGTCCTGGGAAGCGATCACGCTCACCGAAAACCACGTCAAGCAACTGCATCGCGATTTGCTCCAATATAGCGAAAAAGACGCGCATCATCGCGGCAATTACAAGACCCAACCGAACAACGTTGCCGCGTTCGACGAGGCCGGAAAACAGGTCGGAATTGTGTTTGAAACAGCGTCTCCTTTTGACACTCCGCGACGGATGTCTGAACTCATCGCCTGGATCTCAGACGCATACTCATCGCGACAATTGCATCCTCTTCTGGTCACCGCGATCTTCACGGTCGTGCTTCTCGAAATCCATCCATTTCAGGACGGCAATGGTCGCTTGAGCCGTATCCTGACGACTCTTCTGTTGCTCCGCGCAGGCTATTCCTACGTACCGTACAGTTCACTTGAAAGCGTGATCGAACAAAGCAAAGAAGGCTATTATCTCGCCCTTCGCCAGACGCAGGTGACGGTGAGGACAGATGCACCTAATTGGCAGCCATGGGTGGTGTTTTTTCTTCGCGCGTTGCAACAACAAATGAAGCGCCTGGCTAAGAAAATCGAACGGGAGAAGATCGTCCTCGCGGCGTTGCCGGAACTGTCAGTGCGCATCATCGAGCACGCACGTGAACACGGGAGAGTCACCATCAGCGACATCGTACGACTAACGGGTACGAGCAGAAACACATTGAAGCAACACTTTCGACAGTTGGTCGCCGAAGGCCATCTTGCGCTCCACGGCGCCGGACGCGGCGCGTGGTACGCATTACCTTGAGGAAAGGACTCCTTGCGAATTGCCAGCGGCTTCGTTCAAGCCGACTATACAGACAGACGCCGGTCGTCACTACGCGACGGGGATAAGAATCCTGTCCCAGCGGCCCCTAGATTCACCTGTTATCGTCCGGTATTTCCTCGTCTATCATCGTGCCCCACAATTGGCCTAACAGCCATCGAGCATACATGCTTCCAGCACCGACCGCACTGAATGCAGACTCGTAGTTCACAATCGTTCTTTCGCTTCTGAAAATGCTCATCATCGTCTTGCGTTGGCATGCGACCAACATCTCGACACTGGGCTCGCGTAGCCCCGCGAAACGAATGACGTGGTCCTCGTAAAAACGCCTTAACAATCCCCAAACAGTGACTGGAGGGTCGGGCCACAATCCTTTCTCAAGGTATTTAGCTGCAACAAAGGATCTGCATCCAGAAATTCATAACCGAGCGTTTCGATCATTGATTGGAGGTGCGCTACATCACCTGCGCCAGCGACTATGCAACTATCAACCTGTCCTTCCCATTGCTTGTCATGCGCGAAGTAGCATGCCATTTTTCCTTGCGCGCCCATCATCCAAGCACCGCCCATGCTGATTTCAGTATCAGCTGCTACTACGATCCCATTTGAGGCTCGAACAGCGAGTGCTATGGTCATCTGCTTGTCCTCTGAAGCGGCCTCTGCAGGTCCGGGAGATCTGGCGACATCATGCCTATTTGGGAAAATCTTCCTAGTCGCAACGTAATGACGAGGCACTTGTCCGACAAACAGCCTACCCGGACAGGCGACCTGTACTGATCGACTAATTACGTCTTCCTTGACGATTGTTGCTCGCCAAAGCACTCATTGCCGGTGCAGTTTTCAGTAGCCGTTTTGATGGCTGTTCGTTTCCAACTTTCGTGCATTTTGGTGCAAGAGGCTGCGAAGGGAGTCTCTACGGCAACTTATTTATACCAAACAACTTATGCGACAGTTTGCGGCTGAATGCGACTCATTTCAAATCCGAGAAAAACAAACTCAAAATCCGCCGAGGGCAACCTCGTGGGGGTTCGACCCCCCTCCCGGCACCAAGATAAGTCCGCTTTGAGCTCTTAAGTCCAAAAGAGTTATGACCGGCGAAGTTTGTTTACCAAACCGAGGCCGTGGTTTCAGAGGCTCTATTTCGGGTACAAGAATCTCCCTCCATCCGTACCCTTACGCCAGAAGCATGAAGGCAAATCTATTAGACGATGGTATCGGCTATACCTTGGTATCACGGGGGTTTATCTATAGCCTGGAATCGCGGTGGGCAGGTTCAAGTGAAAAGTTGCGCCGCGCCCAGGGGAACCGACCGCCCACAAGCGCCCACCATGAGATTCAATGATTGAACGGCTGATGCGAAGCCCCATGCCGGTGCCGTGCGGTTTCGTAGTGAAGAACGGATCGAAAATCTGTTCCGCGAACTGCGGCGGAAACCCTATGCCGGTATCACTCACGGACACAAGAATCTGCTCGTTTTCAGCTCGCTGCGACTTGATGACCATCTCTCGTATTCCATCCATGTCCCTCATCGCTTCGATGCTGTTGACGATTAAATTCATCGCGACCTGCTGCAACTGCACGCGATCTCCGACTATCTTAGGAAGATCGGCTGCCAGTTCCGTCCGAACCGAGATGTTGTATCGCACTGCCTCATCGCGCAGGAGGGCGACGGTTTCTCGAATCATCTCGCTTACACCAAGAGTCTCTCGATTCAGGGAGCCCTTCTCGAATTGTGAGCGGATCCTATTGATAATCTCAGCGGCCCGTTGTGCATCTCTTGAAAACCTGGTGACAGCCGCACGCAAGTCATCGAGATCGGGTTTATCGCTCCCGAGCCTTCGCAGGCAGACGTTGGCATTAGTGATGGCACCACTGATCGGTTGACTGATTTCATGTGCCAGAGATGCCGTTAACTCTCCCATGGTGGTCACCCGGTTAATGCGTGCGAGATCGGCCTGCGCCTGGCGCAAAGCCTCTTCGGTACGCTTCTGGTCGTCGATGTCGGTCGTCGTACCGACGAATTTGACGACTCTTCCTTCGGAATCGTGCAAGACCACAGCTTGATTGAGGTGCCAGCGATATGTCCCGTCCTTAGCCCGGAGAGACCGGGTTTCCATGGCGAAACCCTTTCCCGAATGCACGCCCTCCCAAAAGCTCTTGGCGGCTGTCTCCCGATCCTCCGGGTGGACCGCGGTCATCCAGGCCTCGGGACTCGACCGGGTGAAGTCAAGGGTCTGACCCGCGAATTCAAGCCAAACTTGGTTCACGAAATCCGGTGTCCCATCAGGCTTGAGAGTCCAGGCGGATACGGGAAGATGCTGCAGCAGCCCAACTTGAAGTTGCAGATCGGTATAGAGGGCGGCATTCTCCAGTGAAATCGCCGCTTGCGAAGCCAGCAACTGCAGTACAGTAAACCGGTCCGGCGTGAAGACGCGCGGTGTCAGGTTGTTCTCCAGATAAAGCGCGCCGACAAGCTTCTTCTGCTTGACGATTGGCAGGCACAGTACGGACTTTGAGCGCTTGCGTCCTACATATTCGTCCTTGGAATACACCTTGTCGGTCGAAGCATCATCCAGAAGCACGCTTTCCTGCGTCCGTATCACGTAATGCAGCGCGGATTGCGGGAGGTCAGAAGGCATCACGACTGCCTGTCGAACCGCAGCCTCGATCCTGCCCTGGCACGTGAAGGCTTCCGCTTCGATCCGCGCCTCGCCGCCCCGAATCAGGATCAGCAGGCCCCGCTCGGCCCCGGCATGCTCCACCGCAATTCGCACCAGCTTCTCGATCAACTTGGGAAGGACCATCTCACTTGAAAGTGCTTGCGATGCTTTGACTACAGTCTCGACATCCAACTGCACCACTGGCGGGCCAATCGTGGCCGGAGTTCGTTCCTGGCGCAGGCGCGGGTAACGTTCGTCGAGTTGCTTTACTTTCCCGTGAGCGCCCCAACGGTCGTAACAGTTTCGCGCGTTGCGGAGATAGGCGTAGCCCGCGGTTTCGATACCTCGCGCCAAGCAGTACTGCGCCGCCAGTTCGTGGGCTAAGCCTTCGTTTTGAACGAACCCGTTATCGCGCGCCGAATGGATAGCCTGCTCATACAGAGGCAGGGCATCGGCGTCTCGCTTTTCGAGGCCGGCAATCTCCGCCAATAACAGCGCGTGCTTGTCAGCGAACGTCGGTGGATAGTCTTCGGCCCACTCCCGCAGTTGTTCCCGGTGCTCCATGAGGAGCTTACGCCACGCCGCCTGCTGATCGGCCGACTCGGTCTCGTAAAGCGCCGCCACGGTCAGCGCAGCATAATAGAAGTAATCCATCAGTACGACAGGGAAATCCACCACCTGAAGGAGCGGCTTCGCTTTGTCAGCCGCCGCGACCGCCTCTGCGTAGTTGTTAGACAGGAATTGCGCTTTCAGTTTGAGTATCCAATACGAGCAGATCATCAAGGGCATCCGGCCCGCTGTGAGCCGGGTTTCGAAAGTTCCTTCGTCGAACTGCGCGTCGCTGAAGGTGGAGATGCTCGTAGTGCGGCCCTGCATCGTGGCGATGAACCGCTGTTGGCTTACGAACATGGCCGCACCGTCGTCATACCGCGCCTTAAGGGCAAAATCCATTGCTATCTCCGATTCGCGCCACACCACGTCGAGCGGGTCGTTCCGCAGGGAAAGGTCGGAAATCAACATGAACATGCCAATGCAAGCGAAGGTCGGATCACCCACCTCAATCGCGGCGCGAATGCCCGTCCGCAAGAAATCGATCGCGGCCGCGATCGGCTGCGTCCAAACGGCTATTCCTCCAAACGGAAGATAGACTTTCGCCTGACTTGCGAAGCGGTGCTTCTCGATCAGGTCGCATGCCAGCTTGGCGAAGCGATAACCCTCGCTCTTACGGTGAAAGACCGATCCAAGCACAATCCCCCAATGGGCATAGGCCCACGCGGAATCGACGCTTGTGCCCTGCTGCACGCTGACCCTCACCATACGGCAGGCCTGTAAGGCCCACAGACGGTGGTCAGTGAAGCGAGCGGCGGGAAGAAGGGCCGAGAGCACCCGCATTGCAGCCAGCAGTTCCGGATCGGTCATCACCGGCAGATCGATCAGGCTCTCGATCGGACGCCCATTAAGGGTCTGCCAGAACGTCTCGTATTCCGCCTGAACTTGATCCTCGATCGGATGCTCCGGTAGATCTATGCCAAATCCGCGCAGGCACCTGAGCGCGGCAGCCACAGCCAGCTTAGTTTCCGATTTGATGATATGGAGCCGGACTTTCAGGTGGTAGACAACTGCCTGGTCGACTTTCGACATGGCACGCTCCAACAACTCCACAATCAGTTGCTCGGCTCCGTCGAAGTCGCCGGTCAGAAACTCGCATTCCGCGCATTCGAGCCACAGGGTGAACGTCACCTCGTACTGGCTGCTCCAGTCCCTTTCGTCCAACAGCGCCATGCCGGCTGAAAAGTACGCGCACGCCGACGCATACGCCGCGGACGCTTTGGCCTTTCGCCCGGCCTTCAGGTCGATTGCGGCTACCTGGACCTTCTCGTCGTGATCGATCAGCAGTGGGGCGCCCCGATTCAGTTGATTGGCCACATCGAACGTATGTTCGGCGAGACCATCGGCCGTCACGCTCGAAACGAGCACCCGGCCAATCCGAAGGTGTACTTCCGCGCGTTCGCTTTCGGGAATAAGCGCATAGGCCGCCTCCTGAATCCGGTCGTGGAGGAAAGCATAAGATCCCTCCAAACGAAGAATCAGCCCGGTGCGGACGGCTTCCAGAAGCGCACTGTGGATCTCCTCTTCAGTTTGTCCGAAGACCACGGTCAGTGTCGCGATCTCCGCCACGTTCCCGAGACAGGCGAGTTGCTGCAGAGCTGCCTGCGTCCTGCCGGAAAGTCGCTGAAGCTTCCCGAGCATGAGATCCGCCACGTTGTCGGAGTAGCCCTTAGCGCGGATCCGGCCCAGGTCCCAGGTACAGCCCTCTGCATCCCGGTCGAACCGAAGCAAACCTTCCTCGGCCAGGGCCATGAGGAACTGGGTTGCGAAGAACGGATTGCCGCCGGTCTTCTGGTAAACCAACCGCACCAGAGGACCAGCGGAGTCCGGCCCGCAGTGTAGGGCGTCGGCAATGAGCCGCTCAATGTCGTCGAGCCCGAGAGGCGCCAGCACGATTTCCTGCGTTTTTGCTCCAGCGTCGCGGATCGCGGCCAGCGTCCGCATCAGCGGGTGAGATGAACTGACTTCGTTGTCGCGGTAGGCTCCGACCAGCAGCACATGCCGCAAGTCTGGATCGGTAACCAGGCGCTCCAGCAACTCCAGAGTTGCCGTGTCCAGCCATTGCAGATCGTCGAGGAACAACGCCAGCGGATGCTCCGGGCGGGCGAAGGCGCTAAGGAAACGCCGGAACACCAACTGGAAACGGCCCCGCGCTTCTTGCGCCGGCAGGTCTGCCACAGGCGGTTGTTTCCCGATGACGAACTCGACTTCGGGGATCAGGTTCACGATCAGTTGGCCATTCGGCCCCAGCGCCTCCAGAAGGGCGCGCCGCCAATGGTCTACCTCGGCTTCGCTCTTGACCAGGATCTGACGCACCAGCATCCGGAATGCCTGTGCCAGCGTCGCGTATGGTACGTCGCGCTTGTACTGGTCGAACTTGCCTGCGGCAAAAAGCCCGCGCGGTGGAACGAGCACCTTGTGCAGCTCGTTCACCACCGAAGATTTGCCAACACCGGAATATCCGGACACCAGCACGAGTTCGGCGGTACCCTGCGCCACCACCCGGTCGAACGCCGCAAGCAGAGCTTCAACTTCGCGCTCCCTTCCGTACAGCTTCTCGGGTACGAGCAATCGGTCCCATGAGTCGTTCGCTCCCAAAGTAAATGGGTCGATGCGACCGTGCGTTTGCCACTCCGTCATGCATCGCTGAAGATCGGCTTCGAGGCCCGCGGCTGTCTGGTACCGCTCCTCCGCATTCTTAGCGAGAAGCTTCATGATGATGGCAGACAGCGGCTCTGGGACTGTGAGGCGATCCACAGGCGCGATAGGCTGACGTGCGATGTGGCAGTGGACCCATTCCAGAGGATCGGCGGCAGCGAATGGGAGCGCGCCGGTCAGCATTTGATACAAGGTGACGCCCAGAGAGTAGAGATCGCTTCGGCTATCCACAGAGCGGTTCATGCGCCCGGTCTGTTCAGGGGACATGTAGGCAAGTGTGCCGGCAATGATCTCGGGCGGCGCGGGCGGCAGGCGCTCGCGGGGGAGCCGCGAGGCAACGCCGAAGCCGGTGAGCCACACATGACCGGAGTCGTCGACAAGTATGTTCTCAGGCTTGATGTCCTTATGGATGAGGCCTTGCCGGTGGGCTTGGCCAAGTGCTGCCGCCAAGCCGATGGCAACGCGCAGGAAGCGAGTCAGATCGATCGGTTGTCCCTGCCGCTGCTCGATTAAACGATCGAGTGGTTCACCACCTGCATCCTTGAGAACGAGGACCGCTCGCCCTTGGTGACGAGTCAGGGCCAGCGGCTGAACTGCCCATGCCGCATCGAGTTCGGCCGCTAGCGAGTATTCATGTTCGAGCCGCCGGAGACTCTGAGGCGACGGCTGTTCAGCGGCGACCGCCACCGCCAAGATCGGAATCTGGTTGCCGACCTCTCTGCCGCGGTACAGAGTGAAGTCCGATCCCTCGCGGAGAGCCTCCCATACCCACTCAGAATACTCTGCCATTGAGAACACTCTCGTTATCAGGAAAAAAGCCGCCTTCTTCAAAAGGAGAGGAACCAATACCAAAGTACAATAGATATCCTCGTCCGTGTCAGGCATCGTGTTTTGTGAGTGTTGCCGCAAGGGACTTCATGGAAAGCTCAGCTGCCGGGACCGGTGCGTTTTCCATCAGCATTCGCCGCACATTTTGGGAACGGCTTTACTTGCCCACCAACCTGTTGTTGCACGAAGCCTTCTCAATCTTGCCGCAGACACGAGATGAGAAATCCATGACGGATACAAGCTTACTGGTGTCGGTGGTTGATGATGATGAATCAGTGCGCGAATCGTTACCCGATTTACTGAAAGACCTGGGGTTTGCCGCACGCACGTTCTCCTCGGCGGAAGAGTTCCTGGAGTCGCATACCGCTCTACAGACCGGATGCCTACTCCTGGACATCGTCATGCCGGGGATGGGCGGGCCGGAACTGCAACTGGAGTTAAAGCGCCGCGGGATCAATATCCCGGTTATCTTCATCACCGCTCAGCGGAATGAGGCTGTGCGCAGACACCTACTCGAACAAGGTGCAGCGGAATGCCTGCTCAAGCCCTTCAGCGATACGGCCCTGCTTGACGCGCTGAATGCTGCGCTGCGAGTGAAATGAGTTCGCATCAGCGTCGGGTGTTTTTTGGAGGTAGAATGGTTGCCGCCAGTGAGTATGGATCTCACATGACATCGCGCCTCGTTTCACAAATCTCACCTACTGTGTTCGTTGTCGATGACGATATCTCCGTTCGAGAATCTCTCGAGCTCCTGATTCGCGATGAAGGCATGGGAGTTGAGACGTTCAGATCCGCTCAGGAATTTCTCGCGCGTCCTCATGCTGCCGTACCAAGCTGCCTGGTCTTGGATGTTTCTCTTCCCGGCCTGAATGGTCTCGAACTGCAAAAGCGCATGTCGGTGGAGCGGCATGATATGCCGATCATCTTTATCACGGGCTATGGCGACATACCGATGACGGTGCAGGCAATGAAAGCCGGCGCGGTCGAATTCCTGACCAAGCCCTTCGCCGACCACGTGCTGCTGAATGCAGTCCGGAGTGCGATTGATCGCAGCACTGCTCAGCTTGCGCGCCGCGAAGAGCTTCACGCGTTGAAGGCGCGGTATGCTCGACTGAGCCCTCGCGAACGCGAAGTAATGGGATTGGTGGTCGTCGGACTCCTGAATAAGCAGGTTGCAGATGAACTACACATCAGTGAAATTACTGTAAAGGCTCATCGTGGCTGCATGATGCGGAAAATGGAAGCCAACTCTTTCGCTGAATTGGTGCAGATGGCCTCACGTCTTCGTCTTAAGCATCCGCGGAAGGAGATCCGGCGACAGAAGGAGATCCGGCGACAGGATACATATCCCGCATGACACACTTCAGCGCGGCGCCGCATCGACCTGGGAACCGTAACGTGGGATTTGGAGACAGCTTATATGGTCCGTCTTGAGCCTTCCGTCAAAGCGTGGGGAACTTGGGGATGTTCACGACGTTTACAGAGTGTGGATCTCGACCACGCTGGTGGTGCATGGCGTCGTTTTGATCGTATAGGAGTCGCAAACTATCCGGGCCTAGGTTGGTAGTTACGATGGATCGAGAACGCCCGCTTGCTCCAGCAAATCGCGTTGACGCGCTGTCCAGGTAGGATTGTTCGCTATCTTAATTCCCGCGCGTTTATAACGGGTCCAGGGATTCTCGTAGGTCCCCGCCTTCCGGTCGTGCACTTCCTCAAGTACTACACAAGCAAGGCAGTGGGTTTCGAACATCTGGCTGCTTCCCGCGCCTATGCGCATTTGTTGCGGCTCAAGGGAAAGGTTCACTTTTCACGTTCGTTGGCGGATCTCAAGGCCGATAGATGATCCCATCCGACACCAGCACATGGATCGCGTTCCTTGAAGGGAACAGCGGTGATGATGTCGAGATGCTCACCAAGGCACTTGGGGACCGCCAGGTCGTGATGGCGCCTGCAGTCCTGACCGAATTGCTCAGTGACCCGGAACTCCCCTCATCTGCCGCGCATACTCTGTCGGATTTGCCTCTGATTGACATCAGCCCGGGCTATTGGCAGCGCACGGGCGGCCTGAGAGCTCAAGTGCTGGCAAAGAAGCGCAAGGCACGTCTTGGTGACGCGCTCATCGTCCAGAGCTGTATCGACGGCGGAGTACCGCTTATCACCAGAGACCGTGACTTCCTGGCCTTCGCTGAGACTGCTGGGCTTAACCTGATCCTCGAATGAGTGAGGGTTTCGAAGATCGCAATGCGTCAGCGAACCCACAGGACGGCCAAGGTCGCATCGTCTGTCTGGACACATCGCGAATCATGGTCCATAGCGTCAAGGGTTGCCGCGAAAGAGACTTCCGATAGGGGCTGGGTGGTAACCCGGCTCCAACCTCTCAAAACATCCTCGCTTCCGACGGGCTTTTCCCCCTCGGCATCGTCTCCCAATTGATATGTGCGATCGAATTCCTTTTCGTGCTTTGGGTTCTGCACAGATTACTTGGCGGGGTGAACAAGACGCATGCTTCGCTGATGGTGATTCTAGGTTTGGCCTTCGTTCCCGTTATGTGCGTGAATGTGCCTGACGAGATCGCTGCCCTGACGCTGTTGCTGGGGTGCGGACTTCCCGTCGGTATAAGGCCAACCGCAACGCGATCCATGACCGTCACCATCTAGTTGTCGCGATCCCTTCTTCGGGCCTTGCGGGGACGGACGCGGAATTGACCCGAATGGGGGAAGAGATCCGGCGACACGGGATCAGAGCTCTCAGGCGCACAAACGCCAGTAGCGCCAAAACGGTATCCGGTGCTTTGGTCTGGACCATCAAGGTGCAGACGAAGCCTCACGCATGTTCGCCTGCCGACGATAAATGGGTGGGAGGGTTCTTCTCTGTTCTTCGTGGCTGTGCGTTGCTGGCCGCAAGAACAGCAGAATAGCGCCTTCGACTCTACGGACCAGGATTCTTTCATGCTAATTTCGCGTTATATGGCTGCTGCCTTATGTCTTCTTGGCTCGCTCACCGGCGCTGCGCACGGCAGCGACATCAATGGCGAGGCCAGCTTCATTTCATTCGGGGTGCCGGACTCCGTAGGCACCTACCCTATGGGCATCAATTCCTCGATGACCGTCACCGGCTACTACCTCATGACGAACCGTGAGGCCAACGGGTTTATACGCACAGCGGACGGAACGATCGCCACATTCGGCATTGCAGGAGCGGTTTGGACCCGCCCGGTGAGCATCAATACGGCCGGGGATATTACCGGGTCCTACGGATTGACATCAGGGGAACCACGCGGCTTTCTCAGGTATGCTGACGGGCGCACCATCACCTTCTATCCACCCCCTCAATCTGGGGAGGCTCCGGAAGCATCTCCCGTAAGCATCAATGACTTTGACGATATTGCGGGAACTATTTATACCTCCTCCAACTCGAGCTCTTACGGGTTTACCCGGTCACGCGCGGCCGTGTACAACCCACAGATCTCTTTTGCTGATGCGACCGTGGTGACAGCCATCAATTGGAGCGGATCCGTAGTTGGGTATGCCGCCTCTTTTTCCGCGGGCGACCAAGCCTTTGGTTTTGGGTTGCACCCGGACGGTTACAGCTTCACGTTCACCGTGAGTCCTGCCCAGTCCGATGCGGCTTGCACAACAGCAGCGACCTTTCCCATGGCTATCAATGCCGGGGGCACGATCGCGGGTTGGTACCTCGCCAACTGCCCCACAAATAGCAGCGGCGGCTTTGTGCGGTCGTCCGAAGGCGAAGTGATCGTCTTTCAGTTACCGGGGACGATAGGCCAAGATAACATCAGCATCGACGACGCTGGGGATATCACGGGCGCCTACACAGACAACACCGGGACCCAGCATGGTTTTGTCCGCAATCCCTATGGAACCATCACCACCTTCGACCCGCCGGAAGGCCGAAACGATGCAAATCGTGTCACCCAGCCGACTAGCATCAATAATGCAGGCGCGATCACCGGGTTCTTTTCCAACGCCGGTCCTACGGGTTTTATCCGCGTTCCGCCGACCGGGACGAGTACGCAGCAGTAGTGGCATACGGTGTCGTGGATTTTCGCTATCGATATGGTCCGTCTTAAGCCTTCTGTCAAAACAGCACTGTTAACTACCAGTTAAACACCCCTTCATCCTCATCTTTATTCGCAAACGCTATGGACGCCAGAAGTATGCGGTAATACCTTCCTAGTCAAGAGCCCCCGCTGGTAGATCCTCCGAATCCCACTTACCGGGGACATGGAGACGTGCGGACAAAAAATGAGAAAGCCTCCTTCAGCAATCGAATCGACACACCGCTCCACCGCTTATAGAGCGCGGCCCCTGGACCCGGCAGTCTCATGTATGCCTGGGTTATCCCGCCTTCGACAACAACTTCAACTGGCCAACGACCCTCAACACCAAGCCGAAATCGCGCAAGCGGGGAAATGATGATATCTAATACTTCAGACGGGATAACCCGTCCATCCCTACCTACCCTGTCCGACATACAACGCCGCATGGCTGAAATCGCCGCCATTCAACAGCAGATCGACGCACGGCCACAGTTACCTATCCGCTCGGCGCCTCGCACACCGCCACCCCCCAGCGTGCCCCAAAATCCGATCCTCAGCGAAGACGCACTCTACGGCGTCGCGGGGATGGCCGTACGCGCCCTGGCCCCGCACACCGAGGCCCATCCCGCCGCCATCCTCCTCCAGTTGCTGGCCGCCTTCGGCAATGCCGCTGGTCCCGCGCCCCACTGCATGGTCGATGCTACCCGCCATGGTCTCAACCTTTTTGTGGTGCTGGTCGGTGAATCCGGCAAGGCCCGCAAGGGCACAAGCTGGAACCAAATCCGCCGCCTCTTCGCGGAAGTCGATCATCCCTGGGTCGCCGAACGCGTCACCACCGCTCGCTTGACGCCCGCCGCCCTTATCTATGCTCTGCGCGATCAGCAGCCGGCCACGGACCGCCGCCTGCTCGCCCTCTCGGAGGAGTTCGCCGCCGTCCTCCATTCCTTGCGCCGTAACAAGGGTCACCTCTCGCCCCTGCTCCGTTGCGCCTGGGATAGCGGCGATCTCCGCTCGCTGGATGGTCGCCACCCCATCCAGGCAACCCGCACGCATATCAGTCTCATTGCCCACATCACGCAGCGCGAACTCGCAGAGAATCTACACCCCACAGAAGCCCACAACGGTTTCGCCAACCGCTGTCTCTGGACTGGAGTGCAGCGTAGCCAATGCCTCCCGGAAGGCGGCAGCCTGGACGCTCATGAACTATCGCCGGTTGCCACCGAACTGCGCCGCGCTCTGGATTGGGTCGGCGATGCGCACACCATCCGCCTCAGCCGCGACGAGCAGGCACGAACTCTTTGGCACGACTGCTATCCGGTCTTGAGCCAGGCCCGCCCCGATCTCTACGGTGCCGCTACCAATCGGGCCGAAGCCCAGGTCCTGCGCCTCAGCGCCATATACGCTGTTCTCGACTGTAGCTCTACCATCCGGCTGCCTCACCTTCAGGCTGCCCTCGCGGTGTGGGACTACTGCTCCGCAAGCGCGTTCCTCTTTTTCGGCCCATCGATTGGCGACCACACTGCCGACCGTATCCTCGAAGCCATCAACGCATCCACCAGCGGATTGTCCAGAACCCAAATAAGTGCCCTTTTCCACGGCCATCTCAGCAGCGACCGCATCGAAGCTGCACTAGAACAACTTATGTCGTTGGGCGCAATCAAAGAAACCAGCCAGCCCAGCGCGGGCCGGCCCTCCACCCTATGGTCCGCACTATCAGAATCGGATCTCTTCAACGAAGAAGAGTCACACGATCTCTCGACAACTGAGGAAACGGCCAACGAAGTATCAATGCAGGAGCAGACTTAGTTCGCATAGTTCGCTTTTTTCGCACATTTCCGTACGGTCTGTCATTTCCTCCCCTGTTGTGACTCTCCTCGGCGCAAAGGACTACGTGATCGCGACGCGGCGTCTAAACAGCACAGCGCATGGGAGGCCGGGTTCTCATCCCCGTCTCCGAGCTTCGGAAATATGCGCGAACCGGCCATCCGGAGCGGATCGCGCCTTAGGCGTTGTGGATTTGGGCGTGATCGGGCGTGGTTCCGGCTGGGTCGATCGACCGCAAATCCTGGCAAGCAGATATGAAGCCGAAAGCTCAAATTGCTTGACGAGGCACGTAGACACGAACCTCTACCGCACCGGTGACCGGCACGATAGGTGGTAGCCTGGCAACCCGGCCAGCTAACGTAGCTGGATTGATGTGCCGGGCGGATGGACCCATCCCGGCCAAATTCGCTATCTGCAGGTGATTCAATTTCATATTCCACCGGCAGAGGCGCTGCTCCAGCTGTATGAAAAATGGATCGAGCGCACGAGCAACCCTCAATTCCTTTTTGCGATCCACTTCCAGGAGGCTCAACGATTCACGCAAGGTAGCCATGTGTTGGTATGTCGGAATGGCGATGATGAGCCTCCCGCTATGGTGTAGCGTGCGAAAAAGTGCATGGGCTGGGCGTGGAGCAAAGACGTTTAGCGCTAAATCGACAGAGCCCTCTCTCAGAGGTAGCCCCTGCCAAATATCAGCAACAGCCACATTGAGGCGGCCATGTGCTTTAGCAGCTCGGCGAGCTGCATATTTTGACAAGTCGATGGCCAGTCCTAAGCTCTTCGGTAAGGCATCAAGGACACGCGCTATGTAATAGCCAGTGCCGGCGCCGGCCTCCATAACGAGGCGTGCTTCGGCAGCATGATCTTTCGCTAGCTCTGCAAGCACATTGGCAAGTGGAAGGTAATGACCAGCGCTCAGAAACGCGGCACGAGCGCCAACCATTTCCGCAGAGTCAGCGAATACGAACAGAAGGTTTGTTATGGACCAAATTCACATAACCTTGCCGTGCAAAATCGAACGAGTGGCCCGTCTTGCATGACAAACCAGTGCTGGCTGCTTTCAGACCCTGATGGCAAATGGGGCAGAGAAGGTTTTGAACGATGGACGTATACATAATCCAAATTGTACTGCCAGTGTCCTGAGTTTCTCACAGGCCACCTGGGTAAGCGATGGTTGGTAGTGAGATCTCAATCCGTAACGAAACACGGGTGCCCCATATCTGCTCGGTTTTGGCAGATGTGGGAATCCACGGCCGTCCACCGGTCACTCTCTACGAGCAACAGGTCTACATGTCCATGGTCAGCTACACCCTGTACACACAGGGGCCGAAGTTTGTGGAATCCACATCTGCCAAAACCAGGCAGATATGGGGCACCTGTGTTTCCTGTACGCGGTCCCAAAGAGTGCCACGTGTGCGACTTTCATTAAGGAAAGCCGCATGCAGTTCCTCGAAGCCAACCAGCTTCACAGGAAATACGGGATATGGGTCATCCGTCATTCGTTACCGACCAGACCGTGAGAAATTGTGGCTAGGAATGACGCTCATCGCGCATCGGATCGTGGGGGTTGGAGACGCCGCCTATTTGAGCGGGCGCGAGCCTGCGATGAGGATGTCTACTAGTCTTCTGGCGCTTTGCTGCCAATCACTGCCGGAGCCCACATGCGAGACGCCGATCAGCGCCCGAAGCAGGTCGAATGCATCTAGATCTCTTCGCAGATCGCCGCTCCTCTTCGCGCGCTTTACCAGCTCATCGACCGCGCCCTGGATCAGGCCGCGAGAACCTTCATAGAGCCTGGACGGGCCTCCAACGATGCTATTGAGAGCGGGCGCAATGATGTGCTTCGCTGCGATGTGATCGACCAACAGCAGCATCCAGCTTCGAAGAGCTTCGATCGGGGACATCGTCTCGGCGAAGCGGCCGGCCGCCGCCGCCAGTTTCTCCACTTCGTTTCGGTAAACACCTTCGAGCAGCGCATCCCGCGTAGGAAAATGGCGATATAGGGTGCCAGCTCCAACGCCCGCCTGCTTTGCGATTTCGTCCAGACTGGCATCGGCGCCTTGGCGCGTAAACGCTCCCTTCGCGACTTCAAGAATACGCTCGCGGTTGCGCAGCGCGTCGGTACGCGGTTTCCGGGCGGCCGTTGAACGCTTCTTCATCATCTCCAAAATTCTTGCAACCGGAGATAGTCTCCGATTATCTATCTATTCGGAGGCAATCTCCGTTTTAGTAGAGACAGCCGCCTTTCGTCAATGCTGGTGGTAAAGAGATCAGGGAGGCACATATGCGTGTATTCGTTACCGGCGCTACCGGATTCATCGGTTCCGCCATCGTGAAGGAACTCATCGGTGCGGGCCACCAGGTCCTCGGGATGGCGCGGTCGGATGCGGGCGCAAAGTCTCTTGAAGCCGCCGGCGCTCAGGCGCATCGAGGCGACCTGGAGGACATTGAAAGCCTGCGCAGCGGAGCAGCCGCGTCTGATGCCGTCATCCACACCGCCTTCCGCCACGACTGGTCCAGCTTCGCGCAAAGCTGCGAGTTGGACAAGAGCGCCATCGAGGCCATCGGCGCCGTGCTTCAGGGCTCCAGTCGTCCGTTCATCGTCAGTTCCGGAGTCGGAGTGGCCCAGGGCCGCGTCGCCACCGAGGATGATCCACCGTTGTCCCCTTCCCAATCCCTTCCTCGTGTATCAGAGGCGACGGCTGTCGCACTCATGGAGCGCGGAGTTTGCGCCTCTGTGATGCGCCTGCCGCAGGTCCACGACACGGTAAAACAGGGCCTCGTCACCCCCCTGATTGCTATAGCCCGCCAGAAGGGCGTCTCCGCGTATGTCGGCGATGGTCACAACCGCTGGCCTGCCGCGTATTTGCTCGACACCGCCCATCTCTACCGGCTTGCCCTGGAAAAAGGCACTGCGGGGACCCGGTATCACGCCGTCGCCGAAGAGGGTGTCCGGCTCAAAGACATCGCTGCCGCAATCGGCCGCGGCCTGAACGTGCCCGTCACTTCCATCTCAAAGGAACAGGCCCAGGAGCATTTCGGCTTCTTCGGGTTCTTCGCGGGAAGAGACAGCCCGGTTTCCAGCGCGCGAACCCGGGAACAACTGGGATGGAACCCCACCGGCCCCTCCCTTCTCACCGATCTCGGAAACATGCGCTATTCCCAGGTCTGAACGATGTCGGGCCGCACCACCAAGCGGCTCATCAACTCTGCATAAAAATCCGCAGCCGGAGTCAAGGCCGCACAAGCCTGGCAAACCGCTGCTGCAAACCAACCCCAACACATCCAATCACGGAGGAATCGACATGAAAAAGACATGGTTCATCACTGGCGCCTCGCGCGGGTTCGGCCGCATCTGGGCCGAGGCTGCTCTTAAACGCGGTGATCGGGTCACAGCGACCGCCCGCAAACTGGCGGACGTCGCCGATCTCGCGGAACGCTTCGGCGACACGGTGCTGCCGCTCGCCCTCGACGTCACCGACTCGGCGCAGGTGCACCAGGTGGTTCAACTGGCATACGCGCACTTTGGCAGGCTGGACGTTCTTGTCAACAATGCCGGTGTAAGCCTGCTCGCCGCCGTGGAGGAAGCAAGCGACGAGCAGATTCGCGACCTGTTCGATGCGAACTATCTCGGAATGGTCCGGGTCCTCCGCGCTGCTCTGCCTTTGCTACGGCAACAGGGCAGCGGACACATTCTCGGCGTCTCCAGCGGCCTCGGAATTGGGTCGTTGCCGCTCATCGGTTTCTACGCCGCCACCAAATGGGCAGTCGAAGCGCTCCACGAATCGCTGGCGCAGGAGGTCAAGCCGTTCGGCCTCAGCGTGACAATCGTCGAGCCGGGCGCCTACGCCACCGACTTCGGTAAATCCGCAAAGATCGCCGATGTTCTGGAACCGTATGCGGACTTCCGAAAGCGGTTCATGGCGAGATTGACCAGCCTGGAACGCGGCGATCCTAAAGCAACCGCGGAAGCCATCCTGAAGCTTGTGGACGCGGAGAATCCGCCGCTGCGACTAGCACTGGGGTCCCAAGTTCTGCCGGGCGCGCGCTCCCTGTACGCCGATCGCATCGCCACCTGGGAGGCCTGGGAAGACGTCTCGAACGCAGCCCAAGGCCAGCCCATGAAAACTTCAATTGCATCGTAATCGCTCAGGCAGTGGGCTAACCAAGCCGGCTCAGGGAACTGGCAAACAGAGGAGCTGAAATTATGACCGATAAAATCGCTATCATCACGGGCGGAAGCCGCGGATTAGGCCGCAACACTGTCGTCAATCTCGCGCGACGCGGGGTGGATATCCTCTTTACCTGGCGCGCCAACCAGAAAGAAGCGGAGAGCCTCACCCGCGAAGTGGAAGCAATGGGCCGCAAAGCCGCGGCATTCCGCCTCGACACCGGTGATACGCGCGCCTTTGACGCGTTCGTCGCCGAAGTCCGCAAAACGCTCGAAAGCTGGGGACGCGACCGCCTCGATTACCTCGTGAACAACGCGGGCAACTCCCAGCACATAGCCTTCGACAAAGTGACGGAGGCGGACTTCGATGCGGTGGTCAACGTTCACTTCAAAGGCGTCTACTTCCTGACGCAAAAACTCTTGCCGTTGATCAACGATGGCGGCCGCATCGTGAATATCTCCTCCGGCCTCGCGCGTGTCTCCCTGCCAGGCAGCTCCGTCTACGGGGCCGCCAAGGGCGCGATCGAAGTTCTCACCCGCTACCTGGCTAAGGAACTCGGCCCGCGCGGCATCACTGCGAATGTCGTCGCGCCCGGCGCAATCCAGACGGATTTCAGCGGTGGTATGGTGCGCGACAACCCGGAAGTCAACAAGATGGTAGCGAATATGACTGCACTGGGGCGTGCCGGCGTGGCTGACGATATCGGTCCGATGATCGCGGCGCTTCTCTCAGACGACAATCGCTGGGTCAACGGTCAGCGGATTGAAGTATCGGGCGGAATGGCGCTTTAGACAATCGGGATTGGCAGCAGGAGTTTCAGTCACCGCCTCGTGGCGTGTTTCTGGTTTTACCCTCAGGAGATGCGGCGCTCCGGCTCCGCATAGAGCCCGAGCTCTGCAATCCCCGGCGGCTTGCCCGTCCCACGTAAGCTCAGGCGCACACGTTCCGCAGAGGTGGGCTTCACCCGGTACACCATCTCTCTCGGTGACTCGCCGGCAAACACCTCTCGCCACTGCCCTCCGCTCCACGCTTCGAAACGATACGAGACAATGCGGCTGTCCGTCCCGTAATCGCTGAGATATGTTGGCTCAACGACCGCAACCGTGTTGAACATCGTCGGCTCCTGCAGATCAATCTCAACCCACCCCGACGTTTGCCCGATATCGCACTGCCAGTAGGTTCCTGGCTGATCATCGTTCGCCAGGTCCGGCCCGCTTGTGTCGGCAATGCTGCTTGCATACGAGGGCCGCGTAGACGCCAGGTTTGGTGTAGTGATCTGCCGTGCGCTTGCCAGCCGTGGCGCTGGCGCGCGGTCCCGCCAGAGCTGCCCAATTTCGGTAAGCCGGTCCACCGCATTCTGGTCGAACCGTCCGCCCCGGTTCGGCGCGACATTTAAAATCAGATTGCAGTGGTGCGCATTGAACGGGATCAGCCAATCCTCCACGATTTGCTTGGCCGGGCGAAGTTTCTGCGTCGGATAATCCAGCTTCCAGAACCAGTCGCTCTGCAGCGTCGTTGCTGACTGCGACGGCACTTCGCTCCCGCTCGGAATTGTCTGCCCCGCGTGCTGCTCATATTGCTTCACATCGGTGTAATAGAGCGCGGGCGCCGGAAACCTCCCCTGGTTGTAATCGCTCATCAGGCAATTCGGCTGCAGCTGCTTCACATGCCTGTAGATCTCTGGAAACGGCATCTCTTCATAGTTCAATCGGCTCCATGACGCGTTCCATCCATCGATCACCAGAGCCGTAATTTCGCCGTAGCCTGTCAGAAGCTCGGTCAGCTGCGTCTTCACCTTGTCGATCTTCTCCCGGGTCACACAATACGGCCGGATGTTCGCGCGTAAGTCGAGAATCGAAAAGTAAAGACAGGTCTTGAGCCCTTGTGCCCGGAACGAGTCCACATACGCGCGCACGATATCCCGCTTATAGGTCGCATCCTGCACGTTCGCGCTGCCGGTCGCGGTAGGCCACAAGCAAAACCCGTCATGATGTTTCGTCGTCAGGCAGCCATACGCCATGCCGGCGGAACGGGCAGCATGCGCCCACTGATCGGTGTCGAGATCCTTCGGATTAAAAAGCGCCGGCGAAGCCTTCGGATCTCCCCACTCCCGCTGCTCATAGGTGGCCATGTTCAGGTGGATATACATGCCGAAGCGCAGATCGAGGAACTGCTGCTGCAGCTCCGTCATCGACAGCTCCGAGTCATTTCCGGGAAGCAATCCAGCCGCAGCCTTTCCCATCGAGGCATACAGCCCTGCAGCGGTCACGCCGCTGGTAAATTCTCTTCTATTCATCCTGCTCGCCTTCCCACCAAACCCTGTGCCGTGCACCATGCCCAGGTTCTTTGCTCTCCCGAGAGGTTGTGACCTTTTGATTTTCCGTGTTTTTGTCACGCCCAACCGGACCGTTGTCTAAAACTCCCACAAGGCCGTCATCCTGAGAGGCTGTGACTTTTTTGATTTTCCGCACTTTTACCGCGCCCAACCAGACTGTTGTTTAAACCTCCCACAAGGCCGTCATCCTGAGCGAAGCGCCTCGCAGATCTATCGCTTAACAGAGGCTTTATGGCGCGCAGCCGAAGGACCCCGACGATGCTTGTCGGCCGATGCTCTACGGAGCTTTCCGGCCCCAAAACCTGACAAATCAAAAAAAATCACAGCCTCCGAGGATGACCCCGTATCGATGCCCCATCCGAAGATACCGCAGCCTACGCGATTCCGCGTCCTGTCATCCGCAGCTACAGCTATATCGCAACTTCGCCGTGCGGACGATAATGCGGGAATCTGTTGGACGATCACGACCGCTCGCGCTGGTACTGCGCTCTCATCAATGCGGCGTTGCAAATCGGCTGAAGACGAGTTGGTCGAGCGATTGCACTAGTAGGTCTTGACCTCGATGACGCTGACGTTAGCGTCGGGCGCTTCCCGGGGAATGTCGATCTGCAGTTTGCCCTCGGTCTGCCGATGGGTCAACATTCTGCCATTCGCCAGCAAGTGAGCCGATATAACTCTTGCGTCGATGCCGGTAATCTCGCAGGTTGGAGGAGACCAATCGAAGATGTGCAAATAGATGGACTTGTCCTTGGCCGTAGTCCGCAAACCTGCAACTCCCTGCACGGGCCCATAGGTCGTTCCGTATATCGAGTCGCCGTTTAGCGTGAGCCAGTCCCCAATGGCCCGCAGCCTTTGCTGGAACTCCGGCTGGATCTGACCGTCTGGCTGGGGTCCAACATTCAACAGGAAATTCCCCCCACGGCTGGCTACTTCCACCAATGCCCTGATCAGCGTTTGCTCGGATTTGTAATCGTGATCATTCTTGTTATAGGCCCAGGTGTTGTTGATGGTCATACAGGTTTCCCACAAGCGAAAATCCTCCGGACGCGGAACCGTATTTTTCAGCTTCTCGGACACTCTTGGGTCAATACCTGTGAGCACCACACCTTTGGTGGGAATCGCAGTGGGAATGAACTGCTCCGGAGTCTCGTAGTCGCCATCCACGCCGATGCGGTCATTGACCAGCGTCGCAGGTTGCAATTCGCGAATCATTTCGAGCACACGCGCGCCATTGTATTTCCGTTGATTGTGGAGGCCGTCGAACCAGACGATTGCGATCGGACCATAGCGGGTCAGTAACTCCGCCAGTTGCAATTGCATGTACTGGAGATAAATTGGCCACTCCGGCCGTTCCGGTTCGCCATTCCAGTTTTCTTTAGCCGGCTTGGTTGTGTCACGAAAGTCCGGATGATGCATGTCCGGCGGCGAATAGTAAGTGCCGAAGGGCATGCCATCGTCATCGCAGGCTTTGGCCAGTTGGGCGACTATGTCTTTGCCGTAGGGAGTATTGGTGATCTTGTAGTCCGTATAGGCGGAATCGAACATACAAAAGCCGTCGTGATGCTTGGTCGTAAACACCATGTACTTTTGCCCTGCCGATCGCGCCAGATCGACAAACGCCTGCGGATCAAACTTCACCGGATTGAAGGTTTTGGGCAGGGCACGATATTCGGCCTCGGTAATGCCGCCCGGCTTGGGAACCATGATCGGCCAGGAGGCTTCCACGCTGGCCTGCGAATACGGACCCCAATGGATGAACATGCCGAACTTCGCATTCCGATACCAGGTTGTTCGGTCGCAAGCAATGGCGTCTCCCCACCCAGGGCAGGGAAGAAGGGGTAGACAGGAACCAGCCAAAGCAAGCCTGACAAATTGACGGCGACTCGGAGAATAAGCGCTCATAATCGGAGGCCATAATAGCGGTCTAGAGAATTTTCTGTCAAACGAAGGCGCTCTTGCTGATCCGTGAAAAGCTGGCAATGCCTCCCCGATTACCTTAGTCTTGGGGAAGGGAAGCAGCACTCAGGGGGCAGGGTATATTATGGTCAAAGCTTCCCATCCGAGCGCTTAAATGGCGACCTTAGCTACCCCTTCGACGGAACGGCTTCTCAAACAGAACATTGCCGACCTGCTGCGCACGGCTATCATGAACGGCGCGCTCCGGCCGGGCGGCCGGATTGTCGAGGGTACCTGGGCGGCCAAATTCGGCGTAGCCCAAGCCTCGATCCGCGAAGCAATCAACATCCTGGCCCAGGAGGGGTTTGTCACCAAGCAATCCGGCAGAAGCGCCAGGGTGGTCAATCTCAGCCATCAGGACGTACTACAGCTTTACCAGCTTCGTGGCGCGCTCGAGGGCTTGGCGGCTAGCCTGGCGGCATCCATTCAGCCCGACCTTGCCCCACTGCAATTCGCCGTTGACGGAATGCGCGAGGCCGCGACCCGGGGTCATCGCGAAGCTCTGCTGGATTGTGATCTCCAATTTCATCTGCACCTATGTGAGGCCGCCGGCAATCCGTTTTTGCTGGAGCATGCCCGCCGCGTTCTACTGCCGTTTTTTGCCTTCGTTCGTATGCGCGTTGCCGCCAGTCATCAGGAGACCTCTTTGTGGAGTCGAGACCTGGAAGCCCACCAACGAATCATCGATTTGATCCGCGAAGGTGAGGGCGACGTCAGCCGGCAATACCTGAACAAGGCGATGGAGCGCTTTGCAAAGACGGCGTGCGCGCATTGGGAGAAACGTGGGAATCAAGAGCGGTGACCTTTCAGGCAGATTATCTTCCGCATGTAACCTTCAGATCCCTGCTCGTCCACAGTTATTAAGTTGCATCAGTAACAAGTGTTTTCAAATAGAATCTCTGTGCCATAACTTACCGAGGATATGCCTTGAAATCAGCCTGCCGTTCCATCACCGTTGCCGCCGCGCTCCTTGCCTCCATTGCACTGCCCTTATTCGCCCAGGTAGAGGGCGAGCATATCGCCGTTTCTTCAGCTCATCCCGTGGCTGCGATCCAGGATACCGAAACGCCTGCCCAGCGTGACGCACGCATGGCCTGGTGGCGAGATGCACGCTTCGGCATGTTCATCCACTGGGGTCTTTACTCCATCCCCGCAGGGACGTGGGATGGCAAGCGAATCCCGGGCCTTGGCGAATGGATCATGAACGACGCCTCCATTCCCGTGGCCGACTACAAGGCTCTCGCATCCCGATTCAATCCCACTTCCTTCAATGCCCATGACATCGTTGCCCTGGCCAAGTCGGCAGGGATGAAATACATCGTCATCACCGCCAAACATCATGACGGCTTCGCCATGTTCGACTCCAAAGCAAATCCCTTTAATATCGTCGACGCCACACCCTATCATCGGGATCCTCTCCGCGAGCTGGCCGAGGAGTGCCGCAAGCAAGGCATGAAGCTCGGCTTCTACTACTCGCAAGATCAGGACTGGACAGCGCCCGGTGGTGCGGCTTACAAAACCGACCATCATGATCTTCCCTCGCATCACTGGGACCCGGCCCAGGACGGCGACTTTGCTACTTACCTTCACGTCAAAGCCATACCTCAGTTGAAGGAGCTACTGACTAACTACGGCGACTTTCCTGTCGTCATCTGGTTCGACACGCCGACGCCGGACATGACACCTGCGCTGGCCGGAGAGATCGTCACTCTGCTCAACCAGCATCCAAACCTCATTTGGAACAACCGGCTTGGCGGAGGCTACAAAGGTGACACCGAGACACCTGAGCAGTACATCCCGGCGAAGGGCTATCCCGGTCGCGACTGGGAGGCCTGCATGACCATGAACGACACATGGGGCTACAAGTCCTATGACCATAATTTCAAGTCCACCGAGACCCTCTTGCGGAACCTCATCGACATCGCCAGCAAGGGCGGGAACTATCTGCTCAATATCGGACCGGACTCAAAGGGCGTTGTTCCTCCACCGGAGGTCGAGCGCCTTCACCAGGTGGGCAAGTGGATCGCTGTCAACGGCGCAGCGATCTACGGCACGCAGCCAACTCTTTTTGGACCGGAGGCAGGCAGCTTCAGCACCACAGAGAAGGACGAGGATGGCAAGCCCAAGTTCATCCCCAGCTGGGACTGGCGCTCAACCACGACCGCCGACAAGATCTACATTGAGCTTTTCACCTGGCCGAGTGGCAGCTTTCATCTGGAAAGCGTGCCCCGGACAGTTACCAGCGCCTACCTGCTCGCCGACCCAAAGCATAAGCCGCTGAAGGTGACGAAGACAGGAGGCGGCGTAGATATTAAACTGCCAGCAAAGGCGCTGGATCCCATAGCTACGGTGCTGGTGCTGAACACAAACTGATGGAGCGATGGCCTAACTAGCCATTGCATCCATCTGCTCGGGAAGTGTATTCTCCGCAGCAGAATTCTTCGCTCCTTGCGCCCGCTCCCGAGAGCCCCTTTGACTGGTCAAAGTAATTGTTCGGGCTAAGGGAAAGAGCATCCGGCATGTCGTCCCTGTAGCAGGCAATCCGGGCGCGGGAGGGGCGGTGCTATGCGACAGTTCATTCTTCTTGGGCTTTTGACCTCCATCGCATTTCCCGCTTGGGCTGCAAAGCGCATCACCGTTGCGCAACTGGAGCAGGAGCTGGCCACGATCAGCGCCGCGCACAAGCCGGACGCAGAGATGGCGCGCCAAATCGCCAGCATGAAGCTTTCCCAGCGTCTCACCGAGGCTACTCTGGGCCGGCTCAACGCACATCTGGATACGGGTTCCCAGGCAGCGCTGGCCCTGCAATTGTTGGCTGATCAGTCTGCGTTCCTGGATCCGCCCCCTAGCGAGTTGCCGGCTACACCCGTTCCCAACGAGGCCACGCAGCAGCGGATGCTCGAGGCTACGCGAAACTATGTTGCGGGAATGTTGCCACGGCTGCCCAACTTCCTGGCCACCCGGTCCATTCGCCGTTACGATGACAGCCCGCAGGAGCTGAAGAAAGGCGGTTGGACGGTGCGTTTGGGGCTACACCTGGTGGACACCTCTAGCCGGGAAATCTCTATCCGCGACGAACGGGACAGCGTGCCGTCCGCGGTCTGGCAGCAGCAGTCTGGGCTGATCTCAAACGGCGAGTTTGGCTCCACGCTGGGGATGATCCTTGCCGACACAGCCAAAGGAAAGGTGACATGGAGCCACTGGGAGCAGATCGCAGGTGCCCCGGCGGCGGTCTTCCAGTATTCGGTGCCAAGATCCGCCTCGGACTACGTGGTCATCGGCTATCAGCAGCCATCCGGCGTGGAATACGCAAACCTCACAGGCCACCGAGGATATGCTGGGATCGGACCCCGGCCGAGCAGCCCCTCTTCCACTATCTCGCCCACCATCACCAAGCCCGGTTATCACGGCTCGCTCTGGCTGGACCCAGCCACCGGGACCATCCTCCGCATCACCATCGAAGCCGACGCGAAAGAAGGCGCCCCGTTCCAGCGGGCCTCCATTCTGGTGCAGTATGGGCCGGTCCAGATCGGCGATAGCAGCTTCATTTGCCCGGTGCGAAGCCTGGCCATCTACGAAGCAACCGCTCCCGCACAAGCCAATCTCTCAGATGCGCCGACCAAGTGGTTGAACATAACTCTGTTCGCCGGCTATCGTCGCTTCGCCTCAACGATAAAGATTCTGAGCGGCAAGCCCGAGCCGGAGTAGTGCACGTATCCCGCAAACGGTGAGCGAAGCTTCTACTTCTTGTTTTTCCCTGGCTTGGTCATGAAATAACCGCGACGTGCCTGCAACTGCAGGCCTTCCCGGTCCACCTTCACGTTCAAGGAATGATACTTGCCGTCCGGCTTCACCTTGTCCAGGGAAAGTTCGAGCACATATACAACCTCCGGCGCCTCTATCAGGCGCTTGAATCCAGAGTCCAGATCGTTGCTGTTGTGGAACAAAGTGCCCCCGGTCCCGTCTGCGAGCTCCGCCATAGTATTCCCAGCGCTCGCCATTTCGTTGCTACGAAAGCGCGGGCTCCCCATCGGGTTGTGGTCGCTGGCGGTCAGAGAGGTTGTGTACAACCCGCGTGCATCAAGAGCGCTGATGGTCACATTGGATCGTGCAGCAAGGTCGAGAATCTGCGACTCTCCGGCCCACAGTTCCTGCTGTAGTTCGGGTAAACCGGATGACACCAGGATGAGCACGCGTTGTCCGGGGAGAGCGGCCATTCTACTCAAAATCTGGGTCATAGTTCCGTACGTTACCTGAATATCCCGTCTGCCAAGACTGAGAACTCGATTGGCAGCGGTTTTCGCCATAAGTGTAGGCGCGTCTTGCTGGGCCAGGCCCAGGTTTGCGATGTCATCGGGCTTGGCCGGCGTGGCGCCGAGGGCCGGGTGACAACTCACGATCTGCGCAACCGCGTCCGCGAGTGCCCCGGAGTCTTCCTTATTCACGATCAGGTCGGCTTGATAGTAATCGATTTTCGGACATTCGGTATCGTCAGGACGGTAGACGCGTTGCGCTTCCAGACTCATGATCGCGTCCCGCAATTTGGCGGAATCGCGTGTCCAACCGCTGTTCGTTTTTTCCGAAGTTGAGACCACGACGGCGATACTCGAGTCGGCCAATGCCCCGTCCAACGCCTCAACGCCGGCCTTCTTGGCCTGCGCCAAGTCTTCGAAGGTGAGGTTCATGTCGTCGAAAAGCAAGACGATGAAGCGCTTTGGCGCCGGCGGCGATGTATTGTTTGCAACCGGTGGCTGCACACCGCTTTCCGGGTTGCTCCCCGGCTTGCCCCCTTGGTTCGACTCTCTCGTCCCGCGTTGCTCAACCGTGAATCCGGAAACAACTGCCGGCTTGCCGTTATCAAAGACATGGAAGTCCTCTTTCTTCAGGTCGCCTACCGTGTGGCCCTGCTGATCGCGGACTACGACCGGCACCAGGACCCGGTTGACATTCATTTCAATCTTGCCGGTCGTGTCCTGAGACTCATTCCCCTGTTGAGCGGCGGAGTGTGCGCAGGAGATGAGCGCCAGGCAACCGAGGGCAACAACTGGGCGCCGCCGGATGTTCACATTCATTGGGGACGATCCATCACCGTCTGCACCAGATCTCCAAGCTGTTTTGCGGTGAATTGGTTGCCCTCGATGTTGCTGGCCAGGCGCCCTTGGCGATCGATGACAACGGTATGCAGCGTGTGGGTGAGTACACCCTCGTCGCTCCAGAAGTTCATGCCGAACATCCCGGCAACCTGTCTTATCTCAGGCAGCGGCCCGGTAAGAAAATGCCAGTCCTCGGTATTCGCCTTGAAGACGCCGGCGTACTCCGCCAAGGTAGCGCCCTGATCATGCTCCGGATCGATCATGATCGTTAACAGAACCAGCTCGCGTCCGGCGCGATCGTGAAAACGCTTTTCAACGGTGGCCAGGTTATTGGAGAGACGCAAGCAATAATTCGGATTGGGGCAGCGCGAGTAACCAAAGGTGAGCGCAACCACCTTCCCTTCCAGTTGAGAGAGACGGACTTGCGCTTGAGCCTGATCAGTTAACGCGAAGTCTGGCACCCGTTGCCCAACAGTTACGATCTTGGCGACGGTCGTTGGGTCCATAGCTCGATGCAATGCGGAAAGCTCACCGGCCTCTACAGGCTCTGGTTCGAAGTTTGCTGCCGTACCTGCATGGATGTTCTCTGCGTAGAGAACATTCGCCCGGTCGACCATGGTGAAGCGAACCGTCATCCCCGGTTTCAAAGCAGCCAAGGTCTTGGAGTCCTGCACCGCGAAAGGCATCTCCATGGCGTCCATGTAGCCGGGGATGGTGTCGCAGGACACGACCAGCGAGCGGTTCTCCACGTCCACCTTGAGCACGAGCCCCTTTGCGGGATGCTCCTCCAGAGCCAGAACCCGAGAGCCGGCGAACAAAGCTACCGATAATAAAATCGCCGCGACCTTCATCGCTCAGCTCACCTCCACGATCACTTCGCCACGGCAGTTAACTTATTCTCACCCAATCGAGCGGCCTGCCGCTTGAGCTTCGTATAGTCCGTTGCAAATTCCTGGATGGCAATGAATTGATTCTTGCCCACATGGGTAAACCGCTGCCTGGTATTGGTCGCAGGCCACCACACATCCAAGGCGAGGATACGCGCACCGTGGCCCAGACCGATGTGTTGCTCCAGCGGGTTAACACCGAAGGAACCCGTGTCACCCACCGTACGATAAATGGACCGGGCAGCATGCCCGTCATTCTCAACCGTGATCTTGATCTGCGCCCCTACCGCGGACCGGTTGCTCTTCACGCCCTTCAACCGCACGTTGATCCAGTCATTGTCATTTCCCGGATTCTGGAAGACACGCATCGCGTGCTTATCGGCGGGCACGGCGCCACCTGTCTGGGCGAGGATATCTTCATGACCCGTTCGCTCCAGATCGGCGAAAACTACCCCGTGCCCCTTATGCAATTCGCCCGTTCCCGAAGAGGCCGTGATATCCACGAAGCTCTTGCCGTCTTTGTTGCGCAGCAGGACGTGCGGCGCCAGCGAGGCAAAAGACGGAGTGCCCATGCCGAGATAGATATCGAGAAAGCCGTCGTTGTCTACGTCGCCGAAGTTCGCCCCCATGGGCATGTAGACCTTGTCCAGCCCCACCTGCGCGGTCACGTCCTCGAAAGCGCCGTTGTGCAGATTGCGGTAAAGCTTGAGCGTCTCCGCTTGATGGGGAAGACCAAGATAGCTGCGCATGACCTCGTCGACCGACGTTAGGTAGTCGTCAACGAAGAGATCGGGCCAGCCATCGTTGTCGTAGTCGAAAAACCAGGTGGCGAAGCTGTAGTAGGGAGTCTGTACGCCCGCTTGTTTGGCGATCTCGGTAAAGGTGAGGTCATGGTTGTTGTGGTAGAGAAAATTTGCGCCCGCGGTATTGGACACGTAGAAGTCGACATATCCGTCGTTGTCGTAGTCTGCCGCGGCCACTCCCTTAGTGAATGCTGTCTGATCCACGCCGGCGGCGTGCGAGATATCCTGGAACGTCCCATCTCCTTTGTTGCGGAAGAGCTGGCTGGGAGTATTCTCGTTGCCGATGAATAAATCGAGATAGCCGTCGTTGTCCACGTCGGCAAAGACTGCGGTTTGCGATTGGGTGATGGTTGCGCCCAGTCCGCTCTCCTGGGTTACGTCGGTGAAGGTTCCATCACAGTTGTTGCGCAGCAGAGATTTCTTCATAGGGAATTCCCAGCCGCCGCGCAGGACGAGCAGATCCATGCAGCCATCGTTGTTGTAATCGGCCGCGACCATGTTGAGTCCACCCAACTGGTTCGAGAGTCCCGCCTGGGCGGTGCGATCGGTAAAGGTTCCGTCTCCGTTGTTATGGAAATAGTGCATGCTGTCGCACATATCCTGGCTCGAGGTGACGACATCGAGCCGACCATCGTTGTCGAAATCGTCCACCACCAGGCCGCCGGCTCCGGCGATGACGTTCAATCCGGCGGCGGGGGCGACATCGGTAAAGCGCCCCACGCTCTCCTTCGATGCGAAGACACTCAAGGGGATCAGATACTTCGGCGGAACCTTGTCCGGGTATTCGCCCAGCGTCATATACGCCACGTTCAACAGCCACCGCACTGCCTGGTTGTCCGGCGCCTGCACCAGGCATTGCAGAAGATACTGAACGGCCAACTTCGAATCTTCCTCCTTGGCGTAGTGCGCGCCCGGGTGTAAAGGGGGGAAGATGTCCTGTGTACCTGAATCGCGATAGACGCCGTTCTCCATCTCGGACTTGTGCAGATAGGCGACTCCCAGGGTTTCCTGCATATAGTTCACCGCATCGGGGAGACTGGCTTGAGCAATTTGGTACTGAATCTTCCATTCGCGGATCGCGCTGTCCATGTCTCCCACGTATGCCTTAAGCTGTGCCAGGGATCCATGGCCATAGAAGCGGTCTGAGGCGGAGACTTTGTCTGGATCTGCGTCTGCCGCTGCCAGAAACTTCGTCTGGCGATCCACGGCCCAGGCATACGATCCCTTCCGAACCTCGCAGAGCTGGTGCAGATCGCCGTTCCAGCCCTCCGGCTTGGGATAGTCGAGCAAGGCGGATTCCGCGTCGATCATGCCCGAAGCGTTGAGGTCGCCGATAATGGCTCCCGAATCGAGCAGGGAACGGATTCGCTGAGGACTCAGATTGGGAGCGCGGGGGGCTGCGGGCAAGATCGTCAGGATAGCGAAGCCCGATGGCGGTATGGGCACGACGTCTGTGTATTGCCCGGCAGTAATTCCACGTAACGCGGCTGCTAACTCAGGCCGAAGACTATCGGGACTCAATCGTCCCAGGTATCCGCCTTGGGCTGCAGTCGAGTCGATGGATTTTTCCCTGGCCAGTACTCCGAAGTCTGCGCCTGCTCTGAGCTGCTTGAGGATCGCGGCGGCATCTTCTGCCCGGGCGGTGATCAGCACGCCTAACTCTAACTCCTGCGAGTCCCCTGCCTGCTGCGCCTGGGAGGTGGGGACGAACTCAACAAGAGCCAGTAGCGCGAGCATGAATCCGCCGAGAGCTGCGTTCCTGCGGAATGGAAATTTCCAGCTTTGCACGTTTTCCCCAAGCGTTGAACTTTTTCACTTCTGCCGGTACTGGCAAGTGTAGTGAAGGGCGGCTTTCTTGAGGAAAAGCCACCCAGTTACTTCGCCTACACAAGAAGTAAAAATGCTCTCAAGGAAGAGCGCGCAAAATTGCCGGTTGGCCGGAGTTGGTGCTCCGGCCAACCTCTCAGAAAACTAACTTGCCACTCACCTGTAATATTCGATTAAGGTTTGCTTGATTCGTTTGGACCGATCCGAAGGTGCTCGGGCTGTTGAGATCGTTGCCTGGCTCGCCGAAGATCGCATGGTTGGCGAGGTTAAAGGATTCTGCACGGAATTCGAAATGAAACTGTTCTTTGATTGGGAACGAGCGAATGACAGACAAGTCGAGATTGATCCATCTTTGATATTGCTGAGTATTGCGGCCCCCGTCTCCGTAGGTGTATTGCGCAGGGATCGCCCAGGCTCCGGTATTGAACCACTCCGCTTTCGTCTTAGTTGAAAGATGGGGGTTACCCACCAGGTTGCCGCGTTCGTAGCCCGTGTTCCCGATGTTGGCAATATCCGCGCTGTCGTACACAGTGTAATCCTGCCCGTTGCGGAAGGTGAAAATACCGTTGAATTGCCAATTGCCGAGGATATAGTCGCCAACGCGGTTGTTGGTGGAAAATCTCTTGCCGGCACCGATGGGGAGTTCATAGAGACCGTTGGCAGTGAACACGTGGGGAATATTAGCCCCGGCCAACCCGCGGGAAGCTCCGGGATCGTACGGATTCTGCACCACTTGCCCTTCCACGCCGAACCAGCCGTCGTCTTCCGTCTCGGCTTTGGACCAGGTGTAGGCGATCTGGTAAGTGAAGCCATTGGTATAGCGCTTGTCCAGTTGCACCTGCAGGGCATTGTAGTTGCCGGTGCCGATACTACGGTCATAAAAGGTTGGAACGCTGTAGGGATAGAGGGCCCTTGGTTGGGTATCGCCGGGACCCGGTGTGAGAGCGGTGTTGTATTCGCCGCCGACGTTGGTGCGATGCGACGTGGAGCCGACGTAATCCATTCTCAAGGCCAATGAAGGGCTCAACTGTTGCTGCACGCCAAAGTTGTACTGCTCAGAGTAGGGGTTTTTGATGTGCGGGTCGAAGAACCACTGGTTATTCGTGAACGGTGTGGCGGGCGGGAACAGTCCGCCTCCGCCAGAGCCTCCAAAGGGATCCTGGGCGTTTATATTCGGCGTCGGTGAGGCGGTGGTGGGTTGGTTGGCCGTGGAAGCCAGAATCTGCTGGCCGATATCAGGCCATGCGCCCTCGAAGTTCTGGGCCATCTGGGTAACTGCCGCCCAGTCGTCGAAGACGATGCCGAACGCGCCGTGGATCACTGTTTTGTCGCTGGCTTTGAAAGCGAAGCCGAATCGCGGCCCGAAGTTGGTGTGGACGTTGTGGGTGATCTTTCTGTTGGGACTCACGACGACGTGAGCGGGCAGGGTTCCATTGCCCGGGATGCAAGGCGCAAAGCCGCGAACGGTGCACGGGGGCGGCAACACCTGCACGATAAAAGTACCGTTTCCGAAATCCATATCGCCGGTTTCAATCCCACCTTGCTTGCCGATGGTCGCATTGGTTCCATAGGCGGGCAGGAAGGGGTAGTCGTAGCGCAAACCATAATTCAAGGTGAGGCGTGGCGTGGCCTTCCAGGAATCCTGGAGGAAGGCGCTCAGGAGGCCGCCTGGTCTTTCTACCTCATCCACGTTGCGGCGATTCGCGCCGGAGGGAACGTTCAGGAGAAAAGAAGAGAGTGGATCGCCCGTGGCTAAATTCGGAAATTGGGGAGCAGCAGTTTGGGGAGCAGTAAAGGCCAGAGAAAGCTGGGACAGTGGGCTGGCAAAGTTAGCGGTATCCCATCCCATACCAAACTTGACTTCGTGGTTTCCCATGATGCGCGTATAGGTCCCGGCATACTCGTAGCTGTCTGTAGCCTTGGGCGTGTCGTCGACGCTCTCACCGCCGTTCGCTAACCCGCCGATGCCGGGAGATGCGAGCAAAGAACCCCCATTAAGGCCGGCAAAGCCGCTGGTAAAGCCGGAAGCAAATCCCACGGCGGAGATAATATTCGCTGTCGAGGCGGTAAAGAACGTTGTGCTGTTGTCCAAGACCGTGGTGTGCGAAAACTGCCCCTGCACAATCTGCGTGGGGCTGAAGACGTGGACGTAGCTGCCTCCCCAATTGCGGGCTTGGATGGGATGGTGGGTCAGCAGATTGGGAAGACCACCCGATGAGTTCACAGTGCTATTGATGAAGCTGTAGCGGAACCATGCCGAGTCCCTGGAGCCGAAGTTCTGGTCTACGCGAACATCGAACTCATTCTGGACTTGCGTCAACGGGGTGGTGTCGATGGCGTTGGCCGGATAGGCGCCGCTGCTGTTGGGGGTGCCGAAAAAGGGACCAGCCGCAGGAAAGACAAACTTTGCGTAGGCGACCATTCTGGGGTCAATAAGGGCCGCGGGAATCTGATTGCCGGGAAATGCCGGACGGGAGAAGCCGTTGCCGACTACCGTAGTGGCATAGGGATTGTAGATTTGTGGTTGGCCATTGTCGGACTCGTTGCCGGCTAACTCCGCCGCAGTAGGCACCAGCAGATCGGAATCCTCTGTCTTTGAGTACCGGAAACCCTGATAGGCGCCGAAAAAGAAGGTCTTGTTCTTGCCGTTGTATAGCTTGGGAATCAGGACAGGACCGCCTAGGTCCCCGCCAAACTGGTTCTGATGATAAGCGGCCTTGGGTGAGGTCGTAGGCAGGAAGTAGTTGCGTGCGTCGAAGACGGTATTGCGGAGATACTCCCAGCCCGAACCGTGAAGACTGTTGGTGCCGGTCTTGGTGACTACGTTCACCACACCGCCCAGCACGGAGCCGTATTCCGCGTCGTCGGTGTGTGAAACCACCTTGAATTCCTGGATGGCATCGATAATCGGCGCAACCGCATAGGTACTTTCCAGCGCACCGTAGTTGTACAGGCCGTCCATGAGAAAGAAGTCGCTGCGGTTGGTCTGTCCATTGATCGAGGGAAAGGAGTAGTCCGAGCCAATAGCAACGGCAGCGCCAAAGCCGCCGCCGTTTTGCATTCCCGCACTCTGCCCCGTCATGATGGGCACCACACCTGGAGTGAGCGAAAGCAATGAGGTGAAGTTCCGGCCGTCCAGAGGGAGATCATTTACCTGTTTGGTTGCAATCACTGTGCCCAGGCTGGCGCTGGATACGTCCAGCTGTGCCGCCGTGCCCTGGACAGTCACCACCTGGGTCTGCGTTCCAACCGTCATGTCAAAGTTAAATGTCGCGATCTGACTGACAGCAAGGATAAACGTGTCGACCTTCTGGGGGTTAAACCCCGGGGCCGAGGCGCTTAGCGTATAACTGCCCGGCGTAATGTTGAGAAAGACATACTCGCCGGAGCCGTTGGACACGGATGTGCGCTGGACCGAGGTGTCCACGCTGGATAGGACGATGGTCGCACCCGGAATTACTGCCCCTTTGGGGTCGCGGACCACGCCGTTCACTGAGGCGGTTGAGACCTGGGCGCTCGCCGAACCCGCAAGGATCAGCAGAAGGGTGGTCAGGAGACCTGCTGTGCGGAGGGCGAGGAGTGAACGCACAGCTCGGCGGGCGAAAGATAGTTCTTGATCTTGCATGCTGACCTCTCAACAAAGGGTTCGTCTTAACTTGCTGCCAAACCGGTGCAGGCCGTCGGATCCGACTCTTGCGGTTTACTTATACCGTTACTTTTACGTATACTCCGGAGGGGCGACCCACTTGTAACGAATCCTGCTAAAGCTTGTCAAGGGAAAAAGTCAACCTTTTGGAGGAGCTTTTCCTCAGCCTTCTGGTGAAGCCCACTCGCCGCCCACTTTTTGCCTCCTCGGACGATCAGCTCCCATCTGCGTTGCCGACTCTCTACGAATTCGCTATAGTTACCGGTTAAGTTGGTGAGTCTCGTGTACTCTTGTCAGGCGGATCCACCCGATGCCTTGGGACGCGTGGCATTCGTAAGACAAAGTCGAAAGCGTGCGCCAGATGCGGAAGCACCACGGCAAAAGAGCCGGTATTCTTTGCAAATGACGATTCGAATGAAAGACATAGCGAGGGATCTGGGCATCTCGCAAGCGACGGTCTCAAAGGTCCTACGGGAGCATCCTGATATCGGCGAGGAGACCCGGCGGCGGGTGCTGGAACGGGTCAAAGAGCTCGATTACCAGCCGAATTCGCTGGCCCGCAGTCTGGTTACGGGGCGTAGCTATCTGATTGGTCTGGTCGCTCCCAGCCTGCTTCACCCATTCTTTGCGCAGATTGCCAAAGCCCTCTCCAACGAAATTCGGGACAAAGGCTATTCCTTGATCGTGTCTTCGTCGGAGGAGGATCCGGAGGTCGAGAAGGAAGAAATATCGCGCCTGCTGGGGCGGCGTTTGGATGCACTGGTGGTCGCATCCTCAGGAGCCAATATCGAGCAGTTCCAGCGAATGGACAGCAGGGCTCAGCCATACGTGCTTATCGATCGCGACCTTACCGGTCTGGCGGCTAACTTCGTTGGTACCAATGACGAAAAAGTCGGCTGGCTGGCGACCGAACACCTGATTGACATGGGCTGCCACCGTGTGGCGCACATCCGGGGGAGGGATAACAGCACCGGCGCCGGCAGAATCGAAGGCTATCGGCGGGCGCTGCATCAGCGGGGAATTCCCTATTCAGAAGACTACGTCGTGCGCTCAGATCACACGGATACCGACACCACCTCTCAGGGCGCCCAAGCCATGCGCCTTCTCCTGGAGCAAGACCCGAAGCCCGACGGCGTCTTCTGCTTCAACGATCCACTGGCGATCGGAGCGATGAGTACCATCCTCGAATCGGGCCTGAGGATTCCGGAAGACATTGCTCTCATCGGCTGCGGAAATTTACCCAATAACCCCTGGCTTCAGGTTGCGCTTTCGAGCATCGATCAACACAGCCAGATGATTGGCCAGCGCGCTGCCGAGCTTGTGCTCAGCTTGATCGAATCCAAACAAATGCCCCGCGCTCGAACCATCATCCTTGAACCGACGTTGGTGGTTCGGTCCTCCACACGAAGAAAATAGCAGCCGATCATGGCGCCCTGGTCGAGAATCAGAGCATGGGCAAGGGCATGACTTGGAAAGACCTCTCTTCTCGACGAGGCGCCGGATGGAGAAGGATCTTATTGGTGGCGCTCTCGCTTTGCGGCCCACTGCTCCTGTTGGGCGTGAGCGCCGGGCTCCAAAAGGACGATCCTGTCCCTATCCGGGGCGGCGAACCCAAGGACGGATATGTCGGCTCCCAGGCCTGCTCGGGATGCCATGCGGAGATCTATCGACGATTTTCGCAGACCAGCATGGGACGTTCGATGTCCCTGGTGACGCCGGCCTTTCTTGAACACGCTTCTCTTCCCGCCTCGTACTTCAATGAAAAACTCAATCGGCACTTTGAAGCCTATTCGCTGGAGGGAAAACTCTATCAAAGCGAATGGGGGACCGGCGCTGACGGAAAGGAGAACTTCCGGACCGCCCACCAGATCGAATGGATCATCGGGGCAGGAATGAATGGATTAGGCGGGATCATCCAAAAAGACAGGTATCTCTTTCAAGCCCCCCTCTCGTTCTATACCCGGCCGATGAGTTGGGGGCCCTCGCCCGGGTATGAGTTCACCGATATGGGTTTCGACCGCCCGATCGTGGCTGGTTGCATCTTCTGCCACAGTGGCCGGTCGAACCCGGTGACTGGAACCAACGGAGAATTCGAAAGCACGCCCTTTTCCGAAATGGCGATTGGCTGCGAAAATTGCCACGGCCCGGGCGCTGCTCATGTGCGGGCCATGGCTGGGACGAGCACTCAGGCAAGGCAAAAAGGCGCGCCTGTCAGTACCGGGATTGTTAATCCCGCCCGTCTTACTCCGTACCTGGCAAACAACATTTGTATGAGCTGCCATCAGACCGGAGACGTTCGGGTTCTCAAGACCGGGAAGACTTACCAGGACTTCCGCCCCGGACAGCCACTCGATGACACGTTATCAATCCTGATGGTTCCGCCTACGCGGGAGTCTCCTCCCACCGCAGACCACGTAGAGCACTACTATTCCATGACCCTGAGCAAGTGCTATCGCGCGAGTGCCGGCCGGCTGAGGTGCATCACGTGCCACGATCCTCACGTGGAGCCGTCCCGCGAGGAGGCGCCGGCGTATTTCGCCGGCAAATGCCTCACCTGTCATACGAACCAAAGTTGCAAGGTGCCGCTCGAGACCAGAATGCAGAGAAAGCCGGCCAACGACTGCATCGGCTGCCATATGCCAAAGCGGGACATTCAGGTCATCTCCCACTCCAGCGCCACAAACCACCGCATTGTGGCGACGCCCGATGAGCCGTTTCCGGATGTGACCTTCCAGCAGACCACCGCGTCGCTGCCTGATCTGATCCATCTTGACCCTGTTCCTGGCCAGGAATCTGTTCCGCCTCCGTTGCTGACCCTGTTGGCCGCATACGGAGAGCTGGCAGAGAGCAGGCCGGAGTACGTTGCGCCCTACCTCAAAGTTCTGGGTCAACTGGAGCAGACCAAGCCGGACGACCCTCTTGTGCAGACGGCGCTGGGGCGTAGAGATCTGAAGAAGGGCGACTTTCAAAGTGCCGCCAGCCATCTTCGCCGTGCTCTACAGAGCGGAGCACCTACGGCGACGACCTATTCGGATCTCGCCGACGCTCTCGCGCACCTTGGACAAACAGAGGATGCGCTTCCCCTGATCGAGAAGGCAATCGATCTGGAGCCATTCAATCCAGTCACCCGGAAAATGCTTGTAGTGCGCTTGATCGAAACCAGGCAATATGCAAAAGCACACGAAGCGCTCGAAAACTACCTCGAAATCTTTCCCCAGGATGACTTCATGAGGAAGATGTTGGCCCGCGCAGAGGGGGGCAGCCAGAAGCCGTAAAGTGGATGGAGCATTTTTTACCGTTACCTTAACCATGTGGGCTTGTCTATGCAGCTGCGGAGAAGTCTGCTTCATGGCAGGAAAGGAACACCTCAGGGCCTCTAAAGAGGTTGCGTGAGAACTACCCTCTCCTGATTGAGTCGCGTAGGGACGGCTGAGAGTCACACTTGTCCAAATTAGCTTTCGGGGAGCTACTGTTTTGCCTTTATCAGCAACGACGCTTCCTGCCGAGGGGAGAGAAACAGCAGGTCTCCACTGCGCTGCCCCGGATTTTTTGTTGAGAGTGGTGGCGTTGGCGGAGTTCATGCGGCTTTCTCTACGGAAAGCCGCATACGTGGATGTTGATCAGTGCCGCGTAGTAGGAAATCCGGGTACGCTCCGGTCGGGATGACAATTTTGTTGTGGGAATTGGCCTTGGCCCGGTCAACGGAGCTAGCAGCCGGTGGCACAACAAAATTGTCATCCCGACCGGAGCGCAGCGTAGTGGAGGGACCTGCGGTCTCTTTCCCTCGGCAGGAAGCGTCGTTGCTGATAAACGTAAAACAGCAGCTCCCCGAAAGCTAATTTGGACAAGTGTGAATCTCAGCCGTCTCTACGGAACTCAATTTGGAGCATGACTTTTCCGCGGCCTGTACAGGCAACTTTAAGGCTTCCCGGAAGTGAAAGGTTGTTTCTTGATGATGCCTTTGCCCTCCTGGATGGTTACAATCTGCCCCGCAGCCACTGTGGAGAAATTCTCAGTCTTGCCATCGAGCCAGCGGATCGATAGATTGGCGGAAACCGCTTTGCCAAGGCCAAAGTGCAACCGAAAGTCGCTTTGCGAGATGTAGGAACCGCCGCTGCGTACTTCGTCGATCTGCTTTTGCCCTCCCGCAGTCACCGTGACCCGTGCCCCGATTGCGTCGCGGTTGGTCGAGGTTAATGCACGTATCAGAATGGAATGTCCGGCTTGAGGAGCGAAGTTCTTGAGCAACGAGGGCGCCTCTCCCATATTGAGAATTACAATTTCGTCGTTGCCATCGTTGTCCAGGTCTCCCACCGCCAGCCCGCGCGATGAGTGCGCGGCTGTTATGCCGCTTCCGGCCTGCGGAGACAAGTCGAAAAACTGTCCGTCTCCGCGGTTCCAGTAGAGTAGCCGCCCCTGCTTGAATTTTTCTCCAGTGTGTCCCGTGTCCACTTCGGGATATACGTGCCCGTTGGCCAGGATCAAATCCTTCCACCCATCGTTATCGATATCCAAAGCGGCGGTTCCCCATCCCAGATACCTGGTATTGACCGCGAGGCCACTATCGATGGTCGCGTCGATGAAATTGTTGCCGCCCTGGTTACGATAGAGAGTGTGCGTGTCGTCTGCGAAGTTGGTCTTGAAGATATCGAGCCGCCCGTCGTGACTGAAGTCGGCATCCGTAACTCCCATGCCGGCTTGCTCGCGCCCATCTTCGTTGTAGGCGACACCGGCTAGAACCCCCATCTCCTCGAAGCCCTTATCGCCACCCCGATTATGAAAGTACAAACTTGCAGTGGAATCACAAGCCACATAAATATCCGGCCAGCCATCATTGTCGAAGTCCGCGACCAGCGGAGTGAAGCAGTAATAATCCTTGGGGGTGGTGATATGCATTAGATTCGAGACATCGGTGAAGTGGCCGTGCCCGTCATTCTGATAGAGGGAGATGGTTTCTCCCGGCAGACCTCGAGGACCGCAGATCACCGGCAGCCCTTTCCATTCGCACTGCGACCTTTCTCCGGGATGCGGAGTTCGGGCGGGATCAAACTCAAGGTAGTGGGCAACAACAAGGTCCAGAAAACCATCCCGATTAAAGTCCAGAAACGCGCATCCTGAGCTCCAACGTGTCTGCGGCGAAGATAATCCCCTGGCCTGTGTCTCATCGCGAAAGGTCCCGTTGCCTTGATTCCGATAGAGGACATTTTGCCCCCACTGGGTAATGAAGATATCCACGTTTCCGTCGTTGTCGATGTCACCTGCACAGACTCCCTGTCCCCAGCCGGTATGCGTCAACCCTGCCTTGCGGGTGACATCTTCAAACTTCAGGCCACCAAGGTTGTGATAAAGGAAAGGTGTTGGCGGAACCCCGCCGGGCTGGAAACGATCGCCGTTGACCAGGAGAATATCCGGCAAACCATCGTTGTCGTAGTCGAAGATTGCGACCCCATTTCCTGTGGTCTCAACGATGTATTGTTTGTTCTGTGCTGCGCCTGAGACATTCACGCCCGTCAAGCCGGCCTGCGAGGCGATGTCTTCATACCGCACGGTGGGCGGCTTCATTCCGGGAGGCAATGGTTTGGCGGGCGTGGCTACTCCATTGCCGGTTGCCACCCCCATCTGAGCGGGACTAAGGACCGCGCCGGAGAGGATCAAGAAGATCGAGAAGCGGAGGAAAAACACAGAATGCCACGCAGGCGTGAGGAAACCCTTCTTCATCCTTTGGCGGATTGTAGCACCGGTTGAGTTTCTCGAGACACGATCCAGCTTTCTGCCAGCCGCGGGATGGTCTCAGAAACGCGAGTTGCAATTGCTGAAGATCGCTGGACAACGATACTCTGGCTTGGTGACAGAGCGGACCGTTAGAATGATCCCGAACTAACATGACTGATCCGGCACAGGCCCTTTCATTTTCCACGGAGGAATCGCAATCCGAACGGTGCGCGGGTGAACCAGGCCTATCGTCCGCGAGGGTGAAGAGGGGTGCTCGCGGCCTGCGCCGAAGGCCGGCTTTCTTGCGACGCATGCTGGCTGCATTCTGTGCGTTCCCGCTGGCCATGGCAGCGCAGGAGGCTTCCTCCTGCAAAGGGCCGGCCGAACTTGAGCATGCGATCGCCTCAAGCCCTTCACCGGGCGCTTTTGATGCGCTCGGAGCCTACTTTGCCAGCCATCGCCAATTCTCCTGTGCTATTTCGGCTTTCGAGTCCGCAATTCATCTGGCGCCCGACATGTGGGACGGCCACTACGATCTGGGGGTCGCCTTGCTCAGCAGCGGCAATCCCCAGCGCGCCGCTCATGAACTCGAAATCGCATCGAAACTCAAGCCCGGCACGGCAAAGATCCTATTGCCGTTGGGAATGTCACTCAGTGCGTTGAATCAACAGGACGCGGCCATCGATGCGTTCAGGACGATTCTCAAACAGGATCCCCAATCAGTGCCCGCTCTTGATGGATTGACGAAAGCGCTGATTGCCCAAGGCAGATATACGGCGGCAATCTCCGAACTCAAGAATGCGCCTGCCGATGAAGTACTGCGGCTGAATTTGGCTGTCGCTTATTCGAAGAATGGCAATACGGATGAAGCCCTGCAAACGCTCTCCGCGATTGTCAAAGAGCACCCGGCTTATGCCAAGGCTCACATGGACCTGGGAATTGTCTATACGCAGCAGAAGCGATTCGGGGAGGCGGCTCAGGAATTTGAGGAAACGTTGCGCCTCGACCCAACAGACGATGAAGCTCGCCTCTCATACGTGAAAGCCTTGTGCGTGGTCGCGCAATTCGAGAAAGCCGCGCCCGTCATCAGGGATTATCTCAAGCACCATCCGCACGATTTCGAAGCTTTGTATTTTGACGGGGTGGTTGAGCGAGGTCTGGGCAATTATGCCGATGCCGAGAAGGTTCTCCGTCAAGCCGTGGCCTTGAATCCGAAGCACGCCGAGGCGCGCTATCACCTGGGCTTCGTGCTCGCTCGACAGGGAAAGCTCCCGGAAGCGCGGGCTGAGCTGGAAGAGGCGCTTACACTGAACCCCAGCTCCACCGAAGCACGCTTTCAGTTGGCATCCGTTCTTCGCGCGATGGGACAGCCCGATCAGGCTCGCGAGGAATTGAAAGCCCTGCAGGAGAAAAAGGCCGAAGACGTAAAGCAGGATGTGGCAGGGGTCACGGCCAGTCAAGCCAATGAGGATCTGCAGTCCGGGGATGCACAAAAAGCAGTCGCCCTTTACCGGGAGGCGCTGGTCAACGATCCAAACAACGCCCACACATACTATGACCTGGCGCTGGCGCTGGACCGGTTGGGCGACTATTCCGCAGAACGCGAGGCTCTGGAGAAGGCCATGAAGTTGGATGCGAGCCTGGCTCCGGTTCACAATCAGCTGGGCTTCCTCGATCTGCAGGCGGGCCAGACGGCAAATGCGGAAGATCAGCTCAAGACTGCAATCTCGCTCGATCCGCAATATGCCGAAGCGCAAAACAACTTAGGCGTGCTCTATGGCCGAGTCGGCAAAAATGGCGAAGCGGCGCAGTTGTTTCGCAAGGCCACGGAGAACAATCCTCAGTACGGCCAGGCCTTTGCCAATCTGGGTCTGATTCTGGCCAGCGAATCGCGGTATCCCGAATCCGCCCAGGCGCTGGGCAGCGCGGTGCAGCTTGAGCCTAAGAACCCTGGCGCGCTGAGCGCATACGGGATGGTTCTGGTGCGCCTGAACCGGGGTAGTGAGGCTTTGCCTTTTTTTCGCAAGGTCACGGAACTGGATCCGAAGTCGCCGGGAGCGCATTTGAACCTGGGAATCGCCCTGGCGGATCAGTTCGACCTGAACGGTGCGCTGGCGGAATTTTCCGAGGCTGTCCGTCTTGATCCCAACAACGCGGTGGCCCACTACAACAAGGGTCGCGTTCTGCTCGATCTGCAGCGCAATAGCGAGGCAAAACCAGAGTTGGAAACGGCCACTCGTCTTGATCCCAGGGCGGCAGACTCCTGGTATCTGCTGGGCTTGATTTCGCGGCAGGCGGGCAACACGGACGAATCGATCCATCAGTTTGAGCAGGCACTCGCCTCAAAGCCCGACAACGCGGAGGCACTGTTCATGCTGGGGCAGGAACTGTTACACAAAGGCGATGAGGCGGGGGCAATTGAGCGCTGGCGCAAAGCAATTGAGATCCGTCCTCAATACAACGAGGCTATCTTCAATCTTGCGCGGCTCCTGATGAAATCTGATCCTCAGGAAGCGAAGCGGCTGCAAGCCCGGTTCCAGCAGCTGCAGGCGCAGGAACACATCATGGATCGCGCGCAAACGTTGGGAAACTTTGCCTTGACATCGGCCGACGCACATGACTGGCCGCAAGCGATCGCCCGCCTCAAGGAAGCTCTCCAGGTATGCGGAAACTGTAGCGCCCTGCCACAGCTGCACAAGGATTTGGGTCTGATCTATTGTCACTCTGGAGATTACACAAATGGGCGAATAGAACTGCTCGAAGCACAGAAGCTGTCACCGGGAGATCAGGACGTTGCCAAGGCGCTCCACCTTCTGGGACCAGCAAATAAAGCCCAATGAGTAACCGAGCTGAGTCTGGCGCCTTAGTTAGGCGTCTGTCGGCGTTCCTGACATTGGGCTTGGCGTCTATGCTGCTTGGCGGCTGGGCTACGGCGGCGCAGAACGGCTCGCCCACTGCTCCACTTGTGCGGAAGGCGGAGAAGCCAGGCAAGTTTGTCGATGTAACCGCCGCCAGCGGAGTCCATTTCGAGGGTCAGGCTTACCACACGGCAAAGAAGTACCTTATCGAGACCATGGGGTCGGGCGTCGCCCTGTTTGATTATGACAACGATGGGCGGCTGGACATTTTCTTCGCCAACGGCGCGCCTTTGACCGATCTGACGGCCCCGGGCACGATCCCACAGAAGGCCGGGCCGAAAGACTGGAATCGGCTCTACCATCAAAACCCGGACGGCACTTTTGAAGATGTGACCGAGAAAGCGGGCCTGGCCGGCGCGGGCTATGACATGGGCGTGGCGGTGGGCGACTACGACAATGACGGTTACGAAGACCTTTACGTGACTGGATACGGCGGTAACCATCTTTACCACAACAACGGCAACGGCACCTTTACCGACGTGACTGAGGCTTCCGGTACCGGCGGAAGCGGGTGGTCCACTTCCGCGGCGTGGGTCGATCTAGACAATGATGGCCGGCTTGATCTGGTCGTGCTGCGGTATCTGAAGTGGGACTTTAGCGATCTCTGGTGCGGTGAGCACCGCGACGGGTATCGAATGTATTGCCATCCTGACCTCTTTCAACCCATCGCTCCGCTTGTTTATCACAATGACGGCAACGGCCACTTTACGGAGGTTGCTGCGAAGATCGGACTCGACAAGCCTGGCAAAGGGCTGGGGATTGCGATTGCAGATTACGACCGGGATGGCCACACGGATATCTTTATCGCCAACGATTCGATGGCGGAGTTCCTCTACCACAACCGAGGCAACGGGACGTTTGAGGAGGTTGGCCTGCCGGAAGAGGTTGCTGTGGATGGGGAGGGACGCACGTATGCAGGTATGGGCGTCGATTTTTCTGACTACAACAACGACGGCCTTCCAGATCTGATCGTCTCCGACCTCGCCAACCAGAAGTACGCGCTTTACCAGAACAACGGCGATGGCAGCTTTACGTACTCAAGCGATCTGAGCGGCGTGGCCGCGGCGACGCTGCTCCATTCGGGCTGGGGCATCGCATTCCTCGACTATGACAACGATGGCTGGAAGGACCTGATCGTGGCCCAGGGGCACGACATGGACAACATCCAGTTGACCTTTCCGAATCTGCGCTACAAAGAACCGCCGCTGCTGATGCATAACAACGGCAAGAGCCTGGTGGATGTATCGGCAGCATCGGGCGAGGCCTTTCATGAAGCGTGGGCCGGGCGCGGCCTATCAACGGGTGATATCTGGAATGATGGCCATATGGACGTAGTGGTGACGACGAATGGCGGCCCCGCCCACATCTTGCGCAACGAGTTGCAGACGACCAACCACTGGCTCGGAATAAAGCTCGTAGGGCACAAGAGCAACCGCGATGGCATCGGCGCGGAAATTAAGCTGAGTACCTCGAAGGGAAATCAATTTGTTACCGTGTCCACGGCAGGCAGCTACCTGTCATCAAGTGACAAGCGGGCTCACTTCGGGCTGGGCGGGGATGCGGCGGCGCAGTCTATCGAAATCCACTGGCCAAGTGGAGCGGTGCAGACCTTAAAGAATATTCGCGGAGACCGCATGCTGGTAGTGGACGAGCCTTCCCCATCCCAGGCAGCGAAATAGGAACAAGGCTGTCCAGGGTCAGACTTGTGGGAGCCCCCGCATTTATGCGGGGGAAAGAGCGCTCAAACGCTCTGTGAAAGAGCCTCGACTCTGATCACGCGCTTCCCCGGATTTCCTGTGCAGCTTGGTTGCTCCGGCGCGCTTCTTGCGGCTTTCCTTAATGAAAGCCGCATAGGCGGTCGCGTCCAGTGCAGCGTACAGGAAATCCGGGTTTAGCGCTGGCAATGCCAAAGCCTCATGAGTCCCTGTGTGAGAAAACCCCAGTGTCCTGAGCTAGAAGTTCGTTCGCAAAACATGGCATAAACCGCAGGTCCCTCCACTACGCTGCGCTCCGGTCGGGATGACAATTTTGTTGCACGATGGCAATTATCCCGAGAAATCATCGATTTCAAAACAAAGTTGTCATCCCGACCGGAGCGCAGCGTAGTGGAGGGACCTGCGGTTTATGCCATGTTTTGCGAACGAACTTCTAACTCGGGACACTGGGTCTGTGGGGTCGCCGCGACAAACGCGGCCATTCCGCTCCCAGCTTGCAAGCGCTTAAATATCTCCTTGACGGATGATAATCGGGAAAAGTAGCATCGGCTTTCACGATCTGAGCGCTTGTTAATGCCTAACATCTCACTAAATGCCGACAGTGGACTGCTCAAACACAGCCTCGCAGAACAATTGCGCACGGAGATTCTGAACGGATCTCTGCAGCCGGGTATGCGTATTGTCGAAGCTACCTGGGCGGCCCAGTTTGGCGTTGCGCAAGCCTCTATACGGGAAGCGGTCAATATTCTAGCCCACGCGGGATTTGTGTCCAAAGCTTCCGGGCGTAGCGCGCGCGTGATCCATCTGAGCGAAGACGATGTGGTTCACATCTATCAGTTGCGCGGCGCCGTGGAGGGCCTGGCCGCGCGCCTTGCAGCAGAGGCAAAGCCGAATTTGAATCCGCTGCAGGCCACCATGGACGTCATGCGGGAGTCAGCATCCGCGGGGAACTGCGAGGCCTTACTCGATTGCGATCTGCTCTACCATCTCGAACTTTGCGAGCTCTCAGGCAATCCCTACGTCATGCAGCACGCCCGGCGCCTCCTGCTTCCATTCTTCGCCTTTGTGCGGATGCGTGTGTCTGCAAGCGGACAGGAGACGTCGGCCTGGGACCGGGATCTGGAAGCCCATCAACGGATCATCGATCTTTTGCGCGAAGGCGAGGGCGAAATCGCGGAACAGTATGTGAAGAAGGCCATGGAACGATTCTCAAAGACCGCATATGACAACTGGGAAAAGCGTATCTCACACTCCGGCTGATCTCCCGGGCAAGATCATTCTGCTAACCGGCGGTGGTGATGGCATCGGCCGCGAGTGCGCGCTTGCTTATGCGCGGGAGGGAGCCACGGTCGCTATTCTCGACCGTGATCTGGAGAGGGCTCGACAAACCGCAGCGGATGCGGGTGGCGACAGTGTTGCGTTCCATGCCGATGTGTCAGATGGCGAGGCAACTCGCGTTGCCATCGGCGCGGTGTTGGCCCGGTTCGGGCGCATAGACGCGGTGCATAACAACGCGGGAATTGCCAGCCCTTCGAAACCTCTCCACGAAACAACCGAGCAGGAATGGGATGACTTGCAACGCGTGAACGTGAAGTCTGTCTTCTGGACGACCAAGTTCGCATTCGAAGCCCTGGCCGCGAGCAAGGGCTCCATCCTGCTTACCGCCAGCATGGCTGGAGTGATTGGGCAGGCGAACCATGCGGCTTATGTCGCAACCAAGGGCGCGATGATTTCGCTGACCAAGGCCATGGCTGTCGATTATTCCGCCTACGGAATTCGAGTCAATGCGGTTTGCCCTGCCGGAGTATGGACACCCATGCTTGAGAGGTGGTGCGGCGAACAAGCGGATCCGGCAAACATCCGCGCCTATCTCGATGACATCCACTTGATCGGACCATGCCCGCACGGGGACGTGATCGCGGATGCCGCAGTTTTTCTGCTTTCTTCGAAAGCCCGCTTCATCACTGGCTGCATCCTGCCGGTGAGTGGTGGAGCGGAGCTAGGTTTCCGGAGATAGCGGCGCGAGATGAAGAGCTGCCTGATTCAATCTGTTTCCAGCGTCGACGCGCGCTTTGCACTCCCTGAGGGGGCTGGTACCGACTCTGTCCACACCAGCCCGCAATACTGCATGGCCGTGACACGGTTGGCTAGCGATACCCAGATTTCGGGGACCGGGATTGCGCTTACGCTGGGAGATGGGAATCGCTTAGTATGCGAAGCTATCGATTTGCTGGCCAAGCCGCTTGCCGGCCTGGAGATCAACGAGTTGATGTCGAAGTTCGGCAGGTTCTCCCGCCGGCTCGCGGACGATCCGTGTCTGCGCTGGCTTGGACCGCACAAGGGAGTGGTTCACCTCGCACTCGCTTCCATCACCAATGCGTGCTTCGATCTCTGGGCTAAGAGCCGCGCCGTCCCTTTGTGGCAACTGCTGCTTGATCTGACCCCGGAGGAAATCGTAGGAGTCCTGGACCTTAGCTACGTTGAGGACGTGTTGAGCGAGCAAGACGCGCTGGCGATTTTGCGCACAAACGTTGCCACTCGAAAGCTTCGGGAGGCAATCATCCAGAGTGGATATCCAGGCTACGATACCTCCGTCGGCTGGATATCTTATGACGATGTAAAGGTTCGCGAACTCACGGCGCGCGCAATCGACCGTGGCTTTCGCGCCTTCAAGCTGAAGGTTGGATCAGCGGATGAATCGCGCGACCTGCGCCGTGCTGCCATGCTGCGGGTCCTGGTCGGCGAGGTTGGAATTTTGATGTTTGACGCCAACCAGCATTGGAACCTACCGGACGCAAGCCGCATGTGCCGGGAACTCGTGCAGTTCAAGCCATTATGGATAGAAGAGCCAACCCACCCGGATGATGTGTACGCGCATGTGGTTCTGGCACGCGAAATCGCACCTGTCCGAATCGCCGCGGGCGAGCACATACCCAATCGCGTTCTCTTCAAAAACTTTCTCCGCTACGGAGGAGTACATTTCGTCCAGGCGGATTGCACCAGGCTCGGAGGCGTCAGCGAGTTTCTCACCGTCAGCTTGATGGCAAAGAAGGTTGGTCTGCCAATCGTGCCCCACGTCGGGGACATGGGACAGTTACATCAGCACCTGGTGCTCTTCAATCACGTCGCTCTCGATCATGAAGCAATCTTTCTCGAACACATCCCGCATCTCAAAGATCACTTCGTTTTCCCCGCACAGGTTAGCGGTGGCTTCTACAAAACACCCCAGGAGCCGGGCGCATCCTCTGACATGATCCTGAACGCGAGCGAGCGACCCTGCTGGCGGGGTTGATATCGGTGTATTTTCATAGACTTACAGCGATGAGCGGAAACTCAAAATCCGCCGCTCTTCGGATCTGGGGCCTTAGACCCCACTCCCGGCACTCAATCAATCATTTGGCCCGTCCTTTCGAGATTGCTTACGCTTGTACGCTGCCACCAAAGTGCAACACTTGCGAGAGTGCCACGGTGCTAGTCTGTGCCACGAAGCCAAAAAGACCAGGCAGCGAGGCATCTTCGAGCGCGGCGGCGTTCATAGAGCAACGGCTGCAGCGTTTGTGGTTCTCGGGCGGTGCAGGGATCGTTTTACCTTTTCGGCCAATGGGCGATCTTGCCGATCTTCGTACCCTCCGATCTCGATTTGCAACAAGCCAGATGCCGGTACCGGCGTGGCCGATACACTGATTAGGCAGTCGTAGTAGGCAGTGGTGGTAGCTTCTTATTCCCAGAAGGCCTACTCGAGGTTTCAACCAATCGATGGCAATGGACCGGCGTTCCTTCTTACAGTCGCTGGGCAGCGCGGCTTTCGCTGCCACCTTTCCCGATAGCATTGCCAAGGCACTGTCAATCCGTCCCAACAACCGCAACTGCGGCATCCTGGACGTCGAACACATCGTCATCCTGATGCAGGAGAACCGCTCCTTCGATCATTACTTCGGTACTTTGAATGGCGTGCGCGGCTTTGCCGATCCAAGAGCCGTTTCTCTGCCCTCCGGCAATCCAGTCTGGCACCAGCCCGATGGTGCCGGCGGTTATATTTTGCCCTTTCATCCCCCTGCTCCCGATCTCGGCCTGCAGTTTCTTGAGGATCTTCCCCACGACTGGGAAACCACGCATGGCGCCTGGAACCTGGGGAACCACGATCGTTGGGTGCCCAACAAGGGCCCTGTCACCATGGCGCATCTCACCCGCGCCGATATCCCGTTTCACTATGCGCTGGCCGATGCTTTCACCATCTGCGACGCCTATCACTGCTCCTTGCTCGGACCCACCTATCCCAACCGCTATCACATGTGGACCGGTTGGACGGGCAATGACGGCAGTTGCGGCGGCCCGGCTCTGGAAAACAATGTGGTTGGCTACAGTTGGTCCACCTTCCCAGAGCAACTGGAGAAGGCCGGCATTTCCTGGAAGATTTATCAGGATCAGGGGCAAGGATTGGACGCGGAGCACGATTGGGGATGGGACCGGGCTGCCCCCTTTACCGGCAATTACGGCTGCAACTCGCTACTCCTGTTCGAACAATATCAGCGGGCTCAACCCGGGAGCCCCTTGTATAAGAATGCCAGGACTGGCACCAACGCTTCCGCCGGCGAGTCACTCTTTGATCTCCTCCGCCACGACGCACTTCACAACAACCTGCCGCAGGTATCGTGGATCGTCCCTCCCGAGGCCTATAGCGAGCATCCCAACTGGCCGGCAAATTATGGCGCCTGGTACATCTCCGAAATCCTTGATGCCCTCACCGCCAATCCTGAGGTCTGGAGCAAGACCGCCTTTTTCCTTACCTACGATGAAAATGACGGCTTCTTCGATCACGTCGTTCCGCCAACTCCGCCACAGAACCGGGCCCAAGGCTTATCCACCGTGGAACTTACCGATGAGATATTCGCGGGAAACTCCCAATTTACAGCGGGGCCCTACGGCCTCGGCATTCGCGTACCGATGCTTGTCATTTCCCCTTGGAGTACGGGTGGATGGGTGAACTCGGAGGTCTTCGACCATACATCGCTCATCCGTTTCATTCAGGCGCGTTTCGGTCCGTCCACGCTGACCGAAAAGAACATCACTCCATGGCGCACGGCGGTGGCCGGTGACCTCACCTCGGCATTTAACTTTGCCAACTGTTCCGCTGAGGCAGTCAGCCTGCCCCGCATTGCGTACAACGCGCCCAAGGACATTGGCCGTCAACCGGATTACACGCCCAGACCTCCCGCACGACAAGCTATGCCGTTGCAGGAGCCTGGTACCCGGCCTGCCTGCGCCGTTCCCTACTCCATCAATGCCTACGGCGACGCGGATAGCACCGCCGGTGCTTTCACGATTCGCTTTGCAAATTCCGGAAGCCGGACCGCGGTCTTCCAGGTACGATCCGACAATACAGCGACAGGGCCTTGGACCTATACCGTGCAACCGCATTCAGAGATCGTGGACAGTTGGAATTTCGAGAATGCTGGCGCTGTGGCCTACGATCTTTCTGTGTATGGTCCGAACGGTTTCTTCCGCGCTTACAAGGGCCAGTCAGGCAACACAGCCAGCGTCAATCTTCAAAGCGTCGTTGGCTACGACCTCGTGCGCGGCGGTATCACTCTACAATTGCAAAACCTCGGCCCCGAATCCGCTGAGCTGCGGGTACAGAACCTCTATGACAGCGAGACCATAACCCAGACCGTCAAACAGGGCAGCGTCTTCAACCAATTCTGGTCACTGGAGAAGGTCTCTGGCTGGTACAGCCTGGTTATCTCGGTCGAATCTGATCCGATCTTCTTGCAACAGTTTGCCGGCCATCTCGAAACCGGAGAGCCCAGCACGACCGATCCGCTAATCGACGGCTGATGGCGATGTCACACTATCGATCCATAGGCCTTGCACCGCCCGGACGATAAACCGCACCGGCCCTGATGGCGCTGAACAACAGCAGCCAAGTGACTCTCCTTCGCACGGCGGACCTCCTCTTCGCGCCGTCGCCGGATGGAGATGAAACGGAGTTAGACGGAAGGGCGAGCCCTCTCCGGAAGGAAAAGCCGCCGCCCACCCGCTACAACTACTTTTGTTACTCGATTCTTTGCACTACGCCCGGCAGTGGATCAGCTCCGAAATGCATGGAACCCGGGGCCATAAACGTCAACGTGATATTGGAGTATTCAACATCTGTGCCGCCCGTAATTGCTATCACCACGGGTGACGGTTCGATGGTCGCGGGCGCGGGGCCTCCGTTGAGCGTAAACGTGGCCGTACCGGTCACCTGAAATCCATTCGTAATCGGCGTAACCTCGGCATTAACCAGAGTGATGTGGTGCGTATGGGCGTTCCTGGTGGTCGGATCAAAATTCGATTTGCCTGTCGTCAAGACCCAACCATCCGAATATTCCATATTCAGGGCCGCGTAAAAATCCGCCTTGCCTGAGTCAGCGCACCACTTCAAGGACCATGGGCCGCGAACTTCATACGGGCCGGCTCCGGTACTGGGTTGGGGTGTATAGGCGTTAATCACCCCGCTAAATGTCTTATATTTCGGATTTGCCGCCAGCGCACCGATGCTAGCCGCCAGCACTACCAGGGCAACGATGCTGCGCGATGTCCACTCGAAAGCTTTGCTTTTCATGAAAGACCTCCAATTTCGATTCACTTCAGCCGCAACGACACCATCGAATCCCTGGGGGACGTATTCAAGCTGTAAGGCGCAGAACGGCAGCCCTTCCCTTGTTTGCCGTTGAATGCAGTGCTTCGCCGTGCCTTTACCGGGAGAGGAGGCTACAATTGGTTCCCGGCTTCGTCACGACCAGGCACCAGGAGAGCGTATGGGCGAACCACCCCTGGCTACGCCGACACCCGAGAGACCGCTCGAAGACCGGCTGGATTCGTGGAAGGAGATCGCGTCTTACCTCAAACGCGACGTGACCACGGTCCAGCGCTGGGAGAAGCGGGAGGGGATGCCCGTCCACCGGCACCTGCACGATAGGATGGGCTCGGTCTACGCCTCACGGGCGGAGTTGGACATGTGGACGCGCAGCCGGAATCTCCCAGCAACCCCGGAGAGTGTGAACGTTGCCCTCCCCAAGCCTCCCGCCCCGCCGCCCCGCCCGGCGATACGGACCTTTCTTACCCGATGGACCTTCACCTTGCCGCTGGCGGCGGTGGCCGTGCTGGCGATTGGGGCAAGCCTCTGGCTGCACGAGACGGAGTACTTCTGGCGAAACCCCATCGCGAACGCGCGCTTTCAGACCGTCTCGGACTTCGGTGGATCGGAGCAGGCCGCTGCGATCTCCCGTGACGGTCATCTCGTCGCGTTTCTGTCAGACCGCGATGGACAGATGGACGTCTGGCTTACCCAAGCCGGTTCGGGTGTCTTCCACAACCTGACCCACGGGAGTGTTCCGGAACTCGTCAATCCATCGATCCGAACCCTGGGGTTCTCGCCCGATGGCTCTCTCGTCACCTTTTGGATTCGCAGGCCGGCCGGCTCAAGCGGCGGTGACATTGGCATCTGGGCGGTGCCTACACTGGGCGGCGAGCCGAGGCCATACCTTGAAGGCGTGGCCGAGTTTGACTGGTCGCCCGACGGTTCCCGACTCGTGTATCACACCCCCGGACCCGGAGACCCCCTGTTCGTGGCAAACGGCAGCCGGCGATCCGGGGACAGCCCAATCTTCACTGCGCCCGCCGGGCTCCACAGCCACTTTCCCTTGTGGGCACTCGACGGGGCATTCATCTACTTCGTTCAGGGTAGGCTCCCGGACAAATTGGATATCTGGCGCATCCGTCCAGCCGGAGGAACTCCTGAGCGGATCACATCCCACAACGGGCGTGTCAGTCATCCGGTCCTATTGGATCGCCGGACACTGATGTACCTCGCCGGCGATGCGGATGGTTCCGGGCCGTGGCTTTATAGCATGGACGTCGAGCGCCGCATTCCCCACCGGCTGACCTCTGGTCTTGACCGGTACACGTCGCTGGCGGCCAGCGCTGACGGCCGCCGTCTGTTGGTCACGCTTGCCAGTCCGCGCAGAACGCTCTGGCGTTTGCCCATCGATAACCCGCCCACGCAGACATCGGTCCCTGCTCAAATCTCCCTGACAACGAGCACCGGGTTCTCCCCCCGCCTGGGTCCAAATTATCTTCTATATGTTTCTCCGACCGGCACCGGCGAGAGTATCTGGAAGCTCACCAACGGAACGGCCACGGAGTTGTGGAGCGGACAGGGCGCACAAGTCTTTGGCGGCCCGGCAATCGCGCCCGATGGACGGAACATCGCATTCTCCGTCCGGCAACACGGCAAAACACTCTTATACGTGATGCAGGCCGACGGCACGAACGCGCGCGTTGTGGCTGATTCGCTCGAGCTGCAAGGCGCTCCAGCATGGGTCCCCGACGGCCAATCGATCACTTCGGCGGCCGACGATCACGGCGTCCCACACCTATTCCGCGTTCCCATGGATGGCCGCTCCCCCGCTTCCTTTGTCCGGGAATATTCGGTCGATCCTGCGTGGGAGCCCGACGGCCGCTTCCTTGTCTACTCGGGACCTGATATTGGCACCACATTTTCTGTGAAAGCGGTCACCGCCGATGCCGCACCGCGCGCCTTGCCGCCCCTGACCCTCACTCGAGGGGCTCGACATCTCGCCTTCGTGCCTGGGGGACAGGCGCTCGTGCTCCTGCGAGGAGAGATTCAACATAAGAATCTCTGGCTGATCGACCTCGAGACGGGTGCCCAGCGGCAGTTGACCAACCTCTCTCCAGACTTTGACATTCGCGATTTCGACATCTCCCCGGACGGTCGTGAAGTTGTCCTCGAACGAGTGGAGGATCGCTCGGACGTGGCAATGGTGGATCTGGCCCGGCCATAAGTGGAAGCTGGGTCCTGATGGAGATTGCCACAGTGATTGTCTCCGGCGCGGCGCTGTCCCGTGGTTGAATTTAACCCCTGATGCCAAGGCGAGTGCGCAACCGGAACGCGGATTCGGCTGCTTAGGCTGAGTGCCGCCGCCGTATTGCTCATTCATCGCGCAGCAAGGTGTGGGCGGGGTCGACAGCCGGAATACCTGAGCCAAATGCGTCACCCTGAAGGCGGGACAGAAGCAAACCGATGAGCACGCATACAACAATGCTGATGATGGCATCTGCTGCGAAGCTGCCGCGTACTCCGCCGAAGGAGTACGCTCTGCCGTCCAGGTACAACATATAAGCAACCGGAACGTTGGTGGCAGCGATCAGAAACGTGAAGGTGGTTGCGGCCAGCGGGTTGTTCTGCCCTATCGCCTCAAAGGAAAGCGCAACCGTGCCGGTGTAGGAGATCGCCTGGAAAAGGAATTCGCCCAGGAGGGCAAGCGAGAAGGTCCATGGAGCATGGGGCAGCATCACCAGGCTCAGGGTAAAAAGTCCGCCTAATATTCCATTGGCGAGATAGAGAAAGCGCAGCGGCATCCGTTTGGCGAGAAAAGGAAAGAGTATGCAGCCGAGGATGCCGGGAACGATTGCCCCCGCTCCGCCGGCCAGGCTCACCATTCTCGGCGAGGCCCTGAAGTCATTGCCGACCCCTCCCAGCAGGTTGGTCAACGCGAATGAACCGCAAGGAGTGATAAAGAGCAGCAGCGTGATCAGCACTTCACGACGGCGTAAGAGCGCGAAGATCTCGCGGCTGAACTGAGCGAAGCTTTCCCCGGCCAACCGCCGGTCCGGACCAGGAGCAGGAATAATCAGGAAGATGGTGGCGGGAAGAAAAACGAGTGCCGCCAGAACTCCTGCCGCAAGCCATAACGGCAGATGGCGAACTAATTCACCCCCAACAACCATGGTGAAGCCTGAAGAACAAATGTACGCGAGGTTATACCATGCGCTGAGCTTGTTCTCGTCGGATTTAGGGCAAACCGTCGTAAGCCATCCGCCAAGCGCGGTTGTCGAGAGTATGGCTGCCACAGAGCCCGCGACCAGCGCGACTTCGAGCACCACCAGATGACTCAGGTTGATGACCGCGATGAAGACCAGGATGGATGCCAGGGCAGCGAAGGCAGTAGCATACCAGCGGCGGCTGAATCGTACGTCGAGCATGGGGCCAAAGATGACCGCCCAGAAATTAGGAGACAAGGCCATCGCCGTGATCCCGGCGATTCTTGCCTCCGAAACGTGGCGCGTCGCCAGCAGTTGGGGTATCGCAAAAAAGGCTATGCCGCCATAGAGCCCAAAGGAAGAATTGGAGATGCCCATGAGCCAGACCGGCGGAACACGGCGATCGGATTTCACGCGAGCCTCCAGGTCTTTTCATCCTATAGGGCCTCTTCCAGGCTGGCTCCCCAAATTTCGCGCACGCCAATGGGTTCTTCTATTCCTGAAGTCGTATTGCAGCGTTTTACCCTTGGGGATGTCGGAATCGCCCGGTCTCGAACGTCATGGTAGTGACGGAAGTGTTTGGCTCTCGTCCGTGGTGACCTCCATACAAAAACTAAACACGAGGAAAAGATAACGATGAAACTCTATACGCACCTGAACTTTGGCGGGAATTGTGAAGAGGCCTTTCACTTCTACGAAAAGCACCTAGGCGGAAAGATCATCACGATGATGAATCAGAGTCAGGCGCCAGGCGCTCCAGAGGGCGCAGGAAAAGCGATCATCCATGCGCGGATCAAAATCGGAGATACGATATTGATCGCAAACGACGTCCCTCCCACAGTGTTTCAGAAAGTCCGAAGCGTCTACCTTTACCTTTCGCTCGATTCCACGGAAGAGGCGGAGAGAGTCTACAAGCTGCTTGCTGAAGGCGGGGAAATCTACACGCCGCTGGCGGAAACATTCTTTGCCACACGCTTCAGCCAGCTCCGGGACAAATTTGGCGTGTCGTGGACGATCATTCACGAACGCCCCAGACCGTAGGCTGGGGCCGTTCAAGACATCCGATCGAATTCCTGGTCGAACGAGGTTTCCAACACTTCCGCCTTGACTTATAAAACGATACCGTTCAGTATCGTTATGAAGACCATCGAGGCCGGCATGATTAGGGTTCAGCACCTGGTAAAAAGCTTTGGAGATTTCACCGCCGTCCGCGACATCTCCTTTGAGGTGGCTCAAGGCGAGATCTTCGCCTTCCTGGGACCAAACGGCGCGGGCAAGACAACCACCATAAAAATGCTCACGACCCTCCTCCAGCCGAGCAGCGGAAGCATCGAGCTGGATGGCCTCGATCCGCGCACCAACCAGAAAGAAGCACGCAAGCGCTTCGGCATCGTCTTTCAGGATCCCAGTCTCGATAACGAACAGACAGCTTACGAGAACATGACCCTGCACGGCGTCCTTTACCACGTCCCTCGCCAGTTGCGCGAAACGCGAACCGAGAAGCTGCTTAAGCTATTCGAGCTATGGGACCGCCGCGATAGCTATGTAAAGAGCTTCTCCGGTGGCATGAAGCGCCGCCTTGAAATTGCCCGAGGGTTGCTGCACACGCCGCGCATCCTCTTCCTCGATGAACCGACACTCGGGCTCGACCCGCAGAGCCGTAACCTGCTCTGGAATCATGTGAAGCACTTGAACGAGACGGAGCAGACTACCGTTTTTCTTACGACGCATTACATGGATGAAGCGGAACGGGTGGCCCACCGCATCGCCATTATCGACCACGGCGCGATTGTCGCCCAGGGGACGCCCGCGGCGCTCAAGCAGCAAACCGCAACCGACTCTCTCGAAGGCGCATTTCTCGCGCTCACTGGCTCAACCTTGCGCGACGAGGCCGCAAACTCCGCGGACGCGATGCGACAGGTCGCAAAGATGTGGAGGAGATAAATGGGCGCGATCTACATTCTCTGGCTGCGTGAATTAAAGCGATACGTGCGCTCGCGGGTGCAGATAGTCGTCTCTCTGGGCCAACCGTGCCTTTATCTGCTCGCTTTGGGCTTTGGACTGGGTCCGGTCTTCCGCCAGGCCGGCCATGGCAGCTACCTGCAGTTCATGGCTCCGGGAGTGATAGGAATGACCGTGCTCTTCAGCTCGGTCTTCTCCGGCATCGCGATGTTGTGGGACCGCCAATTCGGATTCCTTAAAGAAACCCTGGTCGCTCCCGTACCGCGCATACAAATCATGCTTGGCCGCACGCTCGGCGGGGCCACGGTGGCGATCATTCAGGGCTCGCTCATTCTGCTCATCTGCCTCGTTGCCGGCTTCCGCCCTCACAGTTGGGTGGCCATTCCGGCTGCCTTTCTCTTCGTCATCATGATTGCCGTTGTCTTTGCCGCCCTGGGTACGGCGATCGGGTCCATCATCAAGGACATGCAGGGTTTTCAGCTGGTCATGAATTTCCTGGTAATGCCGATCTTCTTCCTTTCCGGCGCTCTCTTTCCGTTGGCCAATCTCCCTGCATTCATGGCGCTGATCACGCGGATCGATCCCTTAACCTACGGCGTCGACGGCCTTCGAGGCGTGTTGATCAACGCATGGCATTTCAACGCTGCCTTCGATCTCTCGGTTCTGGCGCTGATCGCTGCCGTCTTTGTCACCACCGGTGCGTACCTCTTTTCTAAAATCGAAGTATAGATTTCCATAACGATGGCGAAGCATAAAAGTGCACGAGCGCACAGTCAGGTCATCGAGGCGGCGGTGGCCCTTTTTGCCGAGCGTGGCCTTGAAGCCACCAGTATGGACGCGATCGCCAAGGCCTCAGGAGTGAGCAAGGCTACCATTTACCGCCACTGGCCGGACAAGGACTCGTTATGCCTGGAGGTGCTCGGCTACCTGCACGGTCTGGACAAGGAGCCGCCCGTCTTTGACTCAGGCGACTTTCGTGCCGATCTGATAGCGCAGTTGCAGCATGACCCGGCGGCTGAGCGCAGGGTCATGCGAGAACGGATTATGCCCCATCTGATTGCTTATGCGTCCCACAATCGGGTCTTCGGAATTGCCTGGCGTTCCCAAGTGATTGAGCCCGCGCGCAAAGCTCTCGGCAACATGATGGCGCGGGGCAAGGAGCGCGGTATTCTTAGACCCGATCTAGACCCTGAAGTAGGATTCGCCCTTCTCCTCGGCCCACTCATTTACCGCAACGTCTTCCTGCGAAAACTTGTGGGCAAAGCTCCCAAGGACCTTGAAGTAGCAGTCGCCGATTCATTTCTCAGTGCGCTCGGCGTGAAACCAACCCGCAAACCTGGCAGATGAGAAGTTATCTCTCAGGCTAGGGGAATTCAAGGGCAAGAAGCGGAGTGCCGCCTGTCTCGAATCTCGATAGCTTGAAGTATCGAGAGTGAGAAAGGAATTCGTGATGAACAAGCCAATTGAAATAGAGCAGCTTGCAACCGTTACCACAAGCAACCCCATATGCTTCGCAATTGGGGAGTGCTCCCTGGGCTCGATCCTCGTAGCCAAAAGCGAGCGCGGCATTTGCGCGGTTCTCATCGGCGACGACCCGCGCCTGCTAGTAAGCGATCTTCGAGCACAGTTCCCCAAGACGGACCTGATCGGCCACGAGAGCGACGATTTAGTCGCAAAGGTTGCTGGTCTCATCGAAAAGCCCGGCGCGGGTCTTGACCTGCCTTTAGACATCCGGGGCACCGCCTTCCAACAAAGGGTCTGGAAGGCTCTGCAGCAGATTCCGGTTGGCTCCACGGCCAGTTACAGGGAGGTCGCGAAGCGGATCGGCATGCCTACGGCGTTTCGCGCAGTAGCACAGGCTTGCGGAGCAAACTCGCTTGCTGTGGTGATCCCGTGCCATCGCGTCGTGAGAAATGACGGTGGTCTTTCCGGCTATCGCTTCGGAGTGGAACGCAAACGCGCATTGCTTGAAAGAGAGGCACAGGCATGAATACCTTTTTCGCAGAGGAAGTCACGGTGACGGAAAACGGCCTTCGCGGCTCCATCTCCGCCGATCGGGCGGTCGCTCGTGTCAACGCACTCGATTGGCAGCAAATCGGGAAGGATCTGGACGAGCAGGGAAGCGCTTTGCTTCCCGCCGTCCTCTCCGCCCAGGAATGCCAGGCACTTGCTGCTCTCTACCCGAACGAGACTATCTTCCGCAGCCGGGTCGTCATGGGACGGCACGGCTTCGGCCGCGGCGAGTACAAGTACTTCAGCTATCCATTGCCCAACTTGATCCAGGATCTCCGTACAGCGCTCTACACTCGGCTCGCGCCGGTGGCGAATCGCTGGAACGCGGCCATGGGGATCGAGGTTCGCTACCCGGAAAATCACCAGGATTTTCTTGGGCGATGCCACGATGCGGGACAGCAGCGGCCCACGCCGTTGCTGCTCCAGTACAGCGAGGGCGATTTCAACTGTCTGCATCAGGATCTTTATGGGGAGCACGTCTTCCCGATACAGGTAGCGATCCTGCTTTCTGAACCGCAGAGAGATTTCACCGGCGGCGAATTCGTGCTCACCGAGCAACGGCCTCGTATGCAATCACGGCCGGAGGTAGTCCCGCTGCGCCAAGGCGACGCAGTTGCGTTCGCGGTGCACCATCGCCCGGTTCGGGGAACGCGGGGAACGTATCGCGTCAGTCTTCGCCATGGCGTAAGCCGCCTTCGGTCAGGGCAACGGCACACGGTTGGTATCATTTTCCACGACGCCAACTAGGAGGGAAACATGACACCCAGTCTCTTCGAAAACATTTCAGAAGAAGGGGCTGTAGACAATAGCTTGGGGCTGGGCACGGCAATCCTGCGCGGTTTCGCGCGGGAGCGGGAGGTCCCGCTCCTGGATGCCCTGTCCGCCGTTGCTGCGCGATCGCCCTTCCGCCACATGGTGACGCCGGGGGGCTTCCGCATGTCTGTTGCCATGACCAACTGCGGCTCTCTCGGTTGGGTCACGGACAGGAAGGGCTATCGCTATGACTCCGTCGATCCCGAAACCCGGTTGCCGTGGCCGCCCATGCCGAAGCCGTTCTTGGAGTTGGCTCACGATGCAGCAAAGCTGGCTGGCTTTCCGGAGTTCGTCCCCGACGGATGTCTCATCAATCGCTATGAGCCAGGTGCGAGACTCACTCTGCATCAGGACAAGAACGAGCGTGATTATGACCAGCCGATTGTGTCGGTCTCGCTTGGTCTGCCTGCAGTGTTCCTCTTCGGAGGAGAAGAACGCGCCGATAAGACCACACGTGTCGCGGTGGTTCACGGGGATGTTCTGGTCTGGGGTGGACCAGCGCGGTTGCGCTATCACGGAGTTATGCCACTCAAGACCGGTTTGCATCCGCTGGCGGGCGCATACCGCTTCAATCTCACCTTTCGCAAGGCGGCATAACCAGAGATGGGCAACAGTGGATCCATAACCGCCGAGTTTCAGGCCGGATGAATCCCAATGGAAAAGGATCATCAACGTCTGTTCCGATCTTCCCCAAGCTGAATCCCGATGCGCGTCGTGATCGATTGTCCTGGCTACGGGACCAAATATCTAAAAGCCAGTAGAGAACCCACGATGGCTGGCGATCCAACATTTCACTCGCCAAGCCACAACTGCTATTGCATACGGAATAATGGAGTTGGTGAATCGATCCCATGAATAGTACTCGTCGGCGCTTCCTGCGTGACGCTGCCGTCCTCGGAGCCGCCGCCTCCACCGCACGGCATCTTGCCATGGCGGATACGGACGAATTGGCGCCCTATCGAACGCCGTATAAATACCCCAAGCTCATTCTCTCAGCCACCGGCCGCAAAGGCGATTTTGATCAGCGCAGCGTCGATGACCCCATCGTCTTCTACGCCAACGGAGCCTTCCAGATGCTTTACATCGGTTGGGACGGCGTCGGCTACCAAACCGGCCTCGCCACCTCCACCGATCTCCTCCGCTGGACGCGCACCGCTCTTGTAGCGCCGCGCGACCCAGCGTCAAAGTATACGAAGTACAACCTCGCTCTGAGCTCCATTCTTCGCAACAAGCAGCTCCGGTCCCGTGGCGAAGCCATCAAGGTCAACGGCAAATACATCGGAGCCTGGAACGCCTATCCCAGCGCCGGATACGAAGAAGGCGCGGCCGTCATCGGCCTTGCCACCTCAGGGGACCTTCTCCACTGGCAGCTCACCGATCCCATTCTCAACCCGCAGGACGGAGCCCCATGGGAGCACGGAGGTCTCTACCGTCCGGACCTGATGCTCGACCATGGAACCTACTACCTCTACTACAACGCCAAGACTGACACACTTCCACCCAGCGAAGGTGGAGGCTGGCGTGAACAGACCGGTGTTGCGACCTCGAGCGACCTGAAAACCTGGGTCCGCTACAAACAAAATCCCATCCTACCCAACGGTCCGCGAGGCAGTGCCACTTATCCTGCCGCTAACCCTATCTCCTCAACCCAGCCGCCCACACCGGACGCCCGCGACAGCCGGTTCGCCTCCAATCCCTTCGTCGTGCAAAACGGTCGTGACTACGCCATGTTCTACTACGGCTTCCGCTATGAGCGCCCCGGCCGCGCTTGCGAGATGCTGGCCCTCGGCTCTACGCCTTACTCATTCGTCAAGACTTCTGAAATCCTCATCGATACCGGTGCTCCCGGCACCATCGATGAAACCTTCGCCCACAAGCCTTCCGTCATCACTCACGCAGGCGCACTCTATCATTTTTACTGTGCTGTCAGCGGCCAGTATCCCAACGAGGTGCGTGGCATTGCCGTCGCCCGTTCCCAGCCCTGGTAGCCTTGCATGAAATAAGGCCTACGCTATTCGGAACGAAGAGCGACGGCAGGATCAACTTTCATGGCCGCTCGTCCCGGCAGCCACGAGGCGACGAGAGCGACAAATGCCAGTAGCACTGCGACGGCGAGAAAGCTGAACGGATCATGCGGTCCGACGTTAAATAGCAAGCTCTTGAGGAGCTGCGATATTCCGAGGGCAGCGCAGACTCCAATGAGCCCGCCCAACACCGTGAGGCGTGCTCCCTCCCAGGTGATGAGCCATAGTATGTCGAGTCTGCTCGCGCCCAGCGCCATGCGCAGGCCAATCTCCTGTGTGCGCTGGGCGGCGGCAAACGAAGTAATGCCGTAGAGGCCAATGACCGCGAGCAGTAATCCGGAGGCCGCGAAAAACAAGACCAGTGCGGTAACAAACCTTGGGCCTTGAGCCAACTCGTCGACGCGCTGGCGCATGGTTTCTATGGTGAAGGGTGTGGTTGCATCCACGGCGGATATCTCCGCACGCATCCATTGAGACGCCATCTGCGCCGGCAACGAAGTCTTCAGAAGAATGGCAGACGTGCCGTCCCAATCTTCGGCCTGGTTCCGTCTCAGGCGGTAATATTCGGGTTCGTCTTCCCCTGCGAGACCGCCATTCTTTACATTTTCGGCGACGCCGACGATGGTATACAAAGGCCCAGTGAGTTTCGGTAGCTGGAGCTGCCGCCCGATGGGATCTTCTGCGGGAAAGAGGCGATCCGCAAGAAGTTTACTCAAGACGACGAAGTGCCCCGAGGAACTGAGTTCTTCTTCACTGAAGCATTGACCCTTGAGAATGGGAATGTCCAAGGCGCGAAAATACTCTGGAGAGACCCAGCGCCAGGTAACGCGTCCTCCCGTCGGCCCGGAGGGCACCGGCTTTCCTGCGACCGCCATTGCTGCATAGATAGTGTCCCGGTGATTGCCTCCGGGCGGGAGCGTATCGCTCAACGCGACCACGGGGGCGCCGGGTATCTGCCGCAAACGCGCTTCCACCTGCTGAAAGAAAGCCATCTGACGTTCCGGCGAGGGATAATTCTTCTGCCCCAAAGTGATGCTGGTGGTCAGTAGGCTCTGTGTCTGAATTCCCAGCGACTGCGATTCAAGATTCAGGAAGCTCCGGGACAGCAGCATGGCTGCGGCGAGTAGAACCGTGCTGATGGACAGTTGGGATACCACCAGCCATCGCCGCAAAGTGGTTTTCGCGACAGCCATCGGCGACCGGCCGCCTAGGGATTGTGCGCGAGGGCTTCGCCATGCGGACGCAACACCAAAGAGGATTCCGCAGAAGAATGAAACCAGGATGGTGACCAGGATAATGCGACCATCGAGATGGACTGTCCTAAGGAAAGGAAGATCTTCCGGGGACATCGCGATGAAGAAGCGTAACAGCACTTCCGCGACTGCGCACCCTACCGCTGCTCCGGCAGCAGACAGAACCAGTGCCTCGGTCAGGAACTGACGTGTCAGGCGGGCGCGGCTGGCTCCCAGCGCCGAACGGACTGCCAACTCATGTTCCCGGCTCGCACCGCGGACCACCAACAAACCAGCTACATTCGCGCATGAGATCAACAGCACGGCGAGAACAGCCCCGAGTAAGACCCACGCCATCAGACGCACGTCGTGCATTTGGCGATCGCGGAGGGAGCGAACTCGGAGATGAACCTCATTCCGGAACGCCGGAGGAGCCAAGCTAAGAGAGTAATTGAACAACGGTTGCAAAGCAGACTTGGCCTGCTCGATATTCATTCCTGGCTTGAGACGCGCAAAGGCATACAACACGCTCCCGGAACCCACTTTGCGCTCCCGGGCTTCATCGAGGGCTTGGGGTATGACTACATCCGCGGCTTCAAGGGTTGGCATCTCGAAATCAGGGGGCAGCACGCCGATCACACGCGTTTCGCGGCCATCGATGCTCACCGTTTTGTCCAGGATGCTCGTACTCGCGCCGAACCGGCGTTTCCACAACCCGTAAGAGATGAGGGCGACTCTCGGCGCATTTGGGCGGTCTTCAGCGGCGGTAAAGTTGCGGCCTAAGACCGGGCTGATGCCGAGTGTCGGCAAGAAATTCGATTCCACGCTGGCGCAGCTTAACCGGAGCGGCTGCTCCTGGGTCAGGTCGCAGGAGTTGGCGCCGATCTCAGATGTCAGCGAAGTGAAAGGCGTTTGATGGTCCCGCCAGTCATAGTAGGAGCCGCCGAGCATGAATTCCTGTTGAATGATCGGCGCCACCAGGCCAACCGAAACCAGGCGATCGGCATGCGCATACGGGAGGCTTCGGAACAGAATCGGATCTACCACGCTGAAGACGGCCGTCGTTACCCCAATACCGAGGCCAAGGGTAGCGATGATCGTAGCCGTGAACAAGGGATTGCGCCGAAATCCGCGCAGTGAATAGCGCAGATCCTGAAGCACCGTCCCCGTCCACCATCCAGGACGCTGCTCGTGGCATTGCTGGCGCGTGCGCTCGAACCCGCCAAACTCGATCAAGGCCCTTCGCCGCGCCTCTTCAGGTGGCACCCCGCCTGCGATCTTTGCCTGGACGGACTGATCAATGTGGAACTCCAACTCTGCGTCCAGCTCATGGCCACGCCTCTTCGACAGAAGGAATCGTAAGCGAGTCAGAAACTCGTTCATCATGGAGACACCCCTGGAGACCCCCGCCGTAGAGCCGTTAGACAAGAGACTTAATGTAGTCTCCTGTCGAGTGTCAAGGGGAAAATGAAAACGCTTGCCGCCCAGCTGCCCTCCTGCCGGCGCCGGAGCGCGGCCCAGGACGACATGCCGGGATTCATCATGGCGGCGACGGTAACATCATCGAGCGCTCCGGGAAGGGGCATGCACATGCAGCGTGCGGTGACTGAGCGCTCAGCAAAGGTCCCAAAGGGAGGTCGCGACATGCCGAAATATACGCGCGTGCCGTCTTCGAGCCGTCCTACGCCGTCGACACCAGGAATCAGGGGCAACATCTCGCTGCTGGCATAGTGGGTTCCGTCGGCCAGCGATTTGACCACCCGGTGTAACCCGGCGGCGCTGACGTTCACCACCACCTCTCCCTCCGCGGCAGTGGGTTCGGCGAAGGATGTGTAGCAGGGTGGCAGATGAAAGGCTTGGACAACTGCTGCGTTCATTAAAAAACCTCCTTAACGTTGTTAAGTAATTTAACATCGTTAAGGAGAGTTTGTCACCACCTATGGCACTGGATCGACCCAGCATGATTGCCGCCGGCCTGGAACTGCTGGACGAGGTCGGCCTCGACGGCCTAACGCTTCGCCGGCTAGCGTCGAAGTTGAATGTGCAGGCGCCGGCTATCTATTGGCACTTCAAAAACAAGCAGGAACTGCTGGACGAGATGGCTAGTACAGTTCTGCGGGCCGGCATTCAGCAGTTGCCGATGAGCGCAGGCGTGAAATGGAACAAGTGGGCGATGGCTTACGGCAGGGCGCTGAGGCGGATGTTGCTGCTCCATCGCGACGGAGCCAAGATGGTGAGCGGCACCCGCCTGACAGACAACTCCCTGTACGCGCGAATGGAGTCGGCCTTGCGCACTCTGGTCGACGCGGGATTTTCGCCCAAGGTATCCATGGTGGCGCTCTCGACCATCTACAGCTACGTAGTGGGGTTCGTCATTGAGGAGCAGGCAGTCTGTCCGCGGCCCGGCGAACGCGACGAGTTCTACGGACCGGAACAGCGGAGCCAGCGAATCGATAGCGAGAAATTTCCGCTCGCCCTCCAAGCCGGAGACTGGTTCTCAAACTTCGATCGACATTTCGAAGAAGGACTGAAATTGATCATCTTGGGCATCGCCGCACAAAAACCGGCGATGCCCAAGAGCACCTGAGCGGTTACTCACCGTGGTAGCTCTTGAAGAGCTCCGGGAATTGCTGCTTGAGGGCCTCGATCTTGGGGCGATCACACACCATAATGTAGGGATTGTTCGGATTATGCAGTGCGTAGTCCTGGTGGTACGACTCCGCCTCGTAAAAAGCCTTCAGAGGAACAACTTCGGTGACGATTGGTTTGGGAAAGACTTTGGCCGCGTCCAATTGCGCGATGTAGGCTTTGCTGATCTTCTGCTGCTCCTCGTTGGCGTAGAAGATGACCGAGCGGTAAGACGAGCCCACGTCCGGTCCCTGGCGATTCAGTTGAGTAGGATCGTGGGCGACGGAGAAGAAGATGCGCAGGAGCTGGCCATAGGTGATCTTCGAAGGATCGAAAACGACCTTCACTGACTCCGCATGCCCGGTATTCTCTTCGCTCACCTGGTCGTAGGTCGCGGTGGATGCCGAACCTCCTGAATACCCCGCTGTAGTAGAGATGACGCCTTTGACCCGCTCAAACACCGACTGCGTGCCCCAGAAACAGCCGCCGGCAAAAACAGCGGTCTGCTTTCCCGGCGCTTGGGCAAGAGGACTATCGTTTGCCGGAGGGGGTATCGGCGCCCGGGCAGCTGCGCTGCACCCGGTACCGGCAGCCAAAGCTATCCCAAGAGCAAGCAACGTATTACGCATTGCAAAAAAACTGAACATGACAGACCTCCGTCCGGTATTGAGACGAACTTATGCTACAGAGGTTACGACCGATACCGAAAAGCTGGATCTTTCCATCCTGCAAAGCTCTCGGCCGTCCCTTGCTGACCGCTATAATCAAAGAGTATCTTGCACAGGTGAAAGAGGCATGGCGCTTAAGGGCTCGGTTATCGTTAAGCTGTTTGTTTTCTTTACATTGTTGAGTGTCCTTCCATCCGGCGCTGGCAACCTTAGCGCCCAGGCGGCTCCTCCTTCCTACCGGCTGCGGCTCTATCACCTGCATACCGGCGAACATATTGATGTGGTCTACCGGATAGGGAATCACTACCTGCCTGACAGTATTGCGGAGTTGGACCATTTCCTGCGTGACCACCGCACCGGTGACGTAAAGGCATATGACCTCAAGGAATTCGATCTGCTGCACGATCTGCTGGTCAAGCTAGGGCACCCCGACGGGGAAATCGATATTGTCTGCGGCTACCGCACCCCCTGGAGTAACAACTACCTGCGGCAACATGGTCACGGGGTTGCCGAACATAGCCAGCACATGGAAGCCAAGGCCATCGATATTCGCATTCCCGGAGTCTCCAGTGCGCAGGTTCGCGATGCGGCATTGTTTTTGGGGCGTGGCGGAGTGGGCTATTACGCGCAATCCGATTTTGTTCACGTAGACGTAGGCCGCGTTCGCCGCTGGTAACAGCTTCCCTTAGTTATGGATAAGGCGGCCCCTTGGCCAGCACTGCATTGAGCCTCTGGTCGTGGCCATAGATGTCGTTAAAGAAATAAACTTCGCCGTTCTGCTCAACCACCGCAGTCAGATAGATAATCACCACCGGAACCGGCGGGATCAGATTTACCTGCTGATTGTCCGGGCCGGACTGCATCGCCGCCTTTACGGCGTCCGGGGTCCATTTGGGCTGGTCTTGCAGTAACCATGCCGCCAGATCCGCCGGCTTCCCCACGCGTATGCAACCGTGACTGAAATCACGCCGCGATTGAGCGAACAGTGACTGCGCCGGTGTGTCATGGAGGTAAACATTGTGCTCGTTGGGAAATATGAACTTGACTAGACCGAGCGAGTTCGACGGTCCCGGCCTCTGGCGCACCAGCAGCTTGCCTGAGCGCAACTGCGCCAGAATGTCAGCACTCACCGCTCCACTGGTAATAATCTTGCCGCTCTGGTCCGTCACTTCGAAGTTCTTCTTCGCCAGGTAGCCGCCGTCCTTTTGCAGCGCGGGAATGATCTCCCCGCGCGTAATGCTCAAGGGAACATTCCAGTAAGGGCGGAAGATGATGTATTTCATGTCTTCGGCAAAGACGGGGGTCTCGTTGCGCACTGCTTTGCCTACGACGACATTCATGCGCATGGCAATGCGGTGGTCGGGTGAAAATACACGCAAGACGAACTCGGGGATGTTGACCGCGACGGGCAGCGGCGAAAAGTCCGCGGGCAGCCATCTCCACCGTTCCAACGCGTCGTCCAGCTGCTGGACCCGGAGGCTAAAAGGTGTGTTCAGCTGAACCAGCGTGTCTTTGCCGAGCCTGCCGTCGGCTCCTAATCCATGCCGGACTTGAAAATGCTTGACCCCATCGACCAACGCACCCTCGTAGATTCCTGGCTTCGCATCGGGAACCGGGCCCGGCGGCAGATCACCTACCAGCTGCAAACGCTGGGCCAGAGCTTCCGCCCCCGGATAGGCGTCGCCGGGGGCAAGCGTCTTCGCCACATCTGGCAGCGACGGGGTGTGATCCTTATCCGCAAGCGCCAGGTAGGTCTGGAGGGCCAACTCGGTACGTTGATATCCGTAGTAAGGCGGTTCTACTCCGTTCAGTACCTCCGGCACGTTGCTTGCCACCAGGAGCTTCTGTGTCAGAAACTGTGGCAGATCATACGCTTTCTGCTCCACATCGAAGCCAACTTTGAAGTGCTTTGGATTCACTCGTCCTATGTGTAGGTCAGAGATGTAGCGCATCGCGCTCACGGTCAGCGCCGCATCGAAATGCGCAACCGTGTTTGCATCTGCAGGTGAGCTTTTCAACGCGGCCAGGCGCTGAGGCCAACGCGATGCGTCGTAGTCTTCCGGGTTGAGTCCTTTTTGCCGGCTGCTTTGGAACGCAGTAATCAACGCGAGGGCCTGGGGTTTTGCTTGTCCATCGCGGATCCAAACCGGCGCGTAGTTCACCGACTGATACAGCGCCTGAACCTGCTGGCTGTAGTCCGGAAAATTTGGAAATGTCAGGTCCGCGAGTGTACCCGCGGCAGCAATGGTTCGCAACTGCCCGGCCACCGCCTCTGCGTCTACAGTAGGGCCTGCCTGCGGTGGAGTAGGCGCGATTTGCGAATGGCAGCCAAGCGCAATCGTGAACAGCGCGAGAATAGGAACGCAAAAAACCGCCCTGCGTCTTACTGAAATCATGTGTTATTAGAGCATCGGTTAGCTTACCGGTCGCAACGGAAGAAGGGTTTTCTGAAACCTTCTCGCCAACACCGGCGAACCTCACCTTGGGCCGGGCATGATTCTTATGCACGAAGGAAGACTGCCGAAGCGAGAGCGCAGCGCCAGAAAGCGGTGGGGAGCCCGACCCTTCCTTGCGTGGCGCTGCCCAACGAGCGCTGGAGCAATTGGGTCCCGATTCCAAATAGTGGTCTCAAGACCGGCGCCTACGAGCGCTCGAAGGGCCGGAGCTGTCGTTGCGCTTCCGTTTGATCTCGCTGGATGCATCACCCGCACGGCTTTCAGCTGGCCTCTGATGGGCCGTTCCCTTCTTCACGCGCGAAACTGTTGTAGACGAATGGGTGCTTGGGCGGCTCTTCGGTCGCCCCCCAAGTTTTCCATTTTCTCGCGAAGACCATGCCTTAGCCGCGCTTTTAGCCACTCCTCCTCGACGGCCAATCTGAGCCATCCAGCTCTCGCTTCCGTAAACATGATCGCGAAGGTTCGGGATGTATAGGTCTGCGTCGAGGTCCGGCCAATGAAGACCTGTGCCCGCTGCTGTTATCTCAACGTGGCTGAGCTCGGTTACACTCCCTCGCTCGAGCCCCTGGAGAAGCTCGCGCTGCAGTACCATTCGCTCTCCATTACTCAGCTGCAAAATAAACAGGTCAAGGCTGGGATTGTACTCAATTGCCAAGGCTTGGGGCTGAGCCGCAAGCCGCGAAGCGCGGGCTATCGCTCGATCTATCTGTTCATCGGTTGTGATGACTTCATGCTTTGTTGCCATGGATACCTTCCCAGAGTATGACCAGCGCCTCAAAACGTTCGGCAGCTACGTTCAAGATCTTCCGGACATCCGCTCGTCTCGCGTTCGCCGGCCGGATTGCATCGACTCTACTCGCAAGGCCAACATTGCCATCAGCCAGCAAATCGACCACTACCTCCGTATCACCGAAGAAGCCATGCACGTGCCTCGGTAGATGGTCGTTTGAGTAGACAGTGAAGCGGATGCCGTGGAAACTAAGCGAACCCACATTCAGCAGAATAACCTAAGCCGCTTAGGTTAACAAGATCGGACTTATCGCCAGCACTGCAAAGCTGATGCCAAGAAAGGATATGCGAAAGAAGAAACAGTTAGTCGGACCCCGAAACGCAATAGACGGGATCGTGCCGAACGCCCGTTTTCATGAACTCTTCAATCGTCTCGATCGGTTGAATACCGCCCCTGGCTCCGACCGCCATGCAGTTCATTGCAGCCGCGGCGCAAGCGAAATCGAGTTGCCGCTCCAGGGGCCAATCCTGAAGAAGACCGTAGATAAAGCCGGCGTGGAAGATATCTCCAGCGCCGGTGGTATCGACCACCGGAACACGATAAGCGGGAGCGTGGTGTAAGTGCCTCCCATCCCAAGCCAGCACACCGTCGTGGCCCAGCGTGGCTGCGGTGAGACGGCATCCATAGCGGTGTTGCATGAGACGCAAGGCCATTTCTAAATCGGGTTCGTTCATGAGGCGGGAAGGAATATCCCTGCTCACGATGAGATAGTCGACATTCTCCAGCAGCTCCTCCAAACCCGGATAGAGCTCGTCCAGATCGGCGATTACGGGTATACCGGCAGCATGTGCCCAACCAGCGGCCACGGCCGCGGCCTCAGTGTCGTAGCCATCCACGTGCAGGGCTTGCGCAGTCACAATCCATTGGCGATCGAGATCGGAAGACGTGAGGGTAACCCGCTCATCGCGCCGGCAAAGTACCGTCCGCTCGCCCCCGCCGTCAACCAGGATGAGGGACTGCGGGCTCGCTCCTCCCGGAACTGTGACGATCTGGGTCTCTACGCCTGCGCGGGCGAACGCTTCTCGATGAAGAGTCGCCGCGGCGTCGTCGCCCAGGATTCCGACGTATCGCGTCGCCATGCCCCAGTGCTGACACGCCACCACTGCGGTTGCGACCTGGCCCCCGGGCAGCACATTGGCAGAACGATATTCAACTTTGGAACCGCGTGCGGGGTAATCCGCGAGGGCGATGAGCGTGTCGGTCGCGTTCAGGCCCACACCGACAAGGTCAACCTTGGAGGGCTTCGTCATCTAGACAGTGTAAATGGAGTTAAGTCGCCGGCCCTTGAGAAACCCAAAAACCTTCATGCACCTTGCCCGCCTCGTCCTCCAGTAAAGGTCCGGCGACGACGATCGGCTTCTGCCCACGGGCAAAGACTTCGCGGCAGGGCAGATCGAGGGTGGGATTTTCGGTATGGCTCCCGGTGTACCGCAGCAGGCCGGTTTCAGCGAGCGCAAAGACCACGCGGCCGATGCCGGTCCAGTAGATCGCGCCGGCGCACATGGCGCACGGTTCGGTGCTGGTGTAAAGAGTGCACTTGGCGAGCTCGGCTTCGGTCAGCAGCCGGGCAGCTTGGCCGCAAGCCAGCATCTCGGCATGCTGGGTCGGGTCGCCTTTGGGCCGTACGGCATTGTTGCGCGCGGCAACCACCGTCTCCCCCCGTTCATTGACGACCAGCGAGCCAAACGGGTGGCGGCCGTCGTTGCGCGCCTTGCGCGCCAAATCGATCGCTTGCCTCAAGAAGGCCAGGTCCTGCTCGGTTACTTGTTCCACTGTTCAAGCCTCCGTTTTCGAGGAAAAGAAAAGGTTGAGAAGCACCGCGGTCGCGGCCGCCAGAAAAATGCCACTGTTCAAAAAGAGGCGCGCTGCATCTGGGGCGTGGGCAAAGAGTTGGGGCGAGGCGATGGGAAGCACCCCCATGCTCACGGAGACGGCCACGATGATCGCATTGCTGGTGCCCTGGTAGCGGACGCGGGTCAATTCCTCGATTCCGGCCATGGTCGTCATGCCGAACATCACGATTGACGCCCCACCCAGGACTGGCCGCGGAATTCCGGCGATGACGGCGGCCAGTTTAGGCAGAAATCCAAGCAGGACCAGCAAGCCGCCGCCGGCCGCGACCGCATAGCGGCTCTTGACCTTGGAGAGCGCAAGCAGACCGGTGTTTTGCGAATACACGTTGTAAGGAAAGCTGTTAAACACCCCACCTAGGACCGTCGAAAGGCCGTCGGCGCGGAAGGCCGCCGTCAATGTTGTCGCGCCGATCGGGCGGCCGGTAATCTCGCCGATCGCAAGACAGTTGCCGGTGGTTTCGGTCATCACCACCAGCATGGAGAGACTCATCACCAAAGCCGGGAGCAACACGAAATGCGGCGGACCGAAAAGCAGTGGATGTGCCAAGGCAAACCACGGCGTGGCCGGCACCTGCCTGAAGCTGGCCTGGCCGGCCAAGGCGGCCAGCGCCGACCTGGCGGATCCATTTGAAAATATGCGCACCGGGCTCTACGCGATCCGCGACAAGTATGAGAATGCGAAGATCATGAGCCCCTATGACGTGCTGCGGTTGCAAACCATGGGTAGCGCGGACGTGCTCGGCGTGGCGGATCGTCTGGGCAGCCTGGAGCCGGGGAAGTTTGCCGACTTCCTGGTGATCGATCCAACCCGTTTTCGGACGATTTTTGATCCTTACGCTTCCCTGGTCTTTGTTGCCGGCGAGCGCGACCTGGAACGCGTCTATGTGGGCGGCGATTTGCTGGTGCAGAACGGAGTAGTCCTGAAGCAGGACATGGTGAAGGAGAGAGCGGAGGTAAGCAAGCGCGTCGCCGCTCGGCGCTGAGATTTTTTGCTATTTGCTCAGAGATGTCCAAATCGCCGACCCTCGCGCGTCATGGTAGTAGCGGATGACAACGTCCGCCTAAAATTGATCACGGAGGGTTTCTATGCAATATCTATTGACGCTCTATGCGGACGAGGCAGGCTGGTCCAACATGTCGAAGAGTGAGCAGGAACAGGGCATGGCAGCTTACATGGCCTATGGGGAAGCACTCAGGGCAGCGGGCGCCTGGCAGGGTTCGAACCGGCTGCAGCCAATCTCAACCGCAACCACGGTGCGCAACGTCAACGGCAAAACGCAGGTGCTGGATGGCCCCTACGTGGACTCGAAAGAGCAGCTGGGCGGCTATTATTTGATCGAAGTGCCCGATTTGGATGCCGCTCTCTCCTGGGCCGCCCGCTGCCCCTGCGCCGGCCATGGGGTGGTGGAAGTTCGCCCGATCTGGAGCATGCCTGAAGTCAGCCGGGCACAGAATCTCCAACACGCTACGGCTTGAGAAACCATACATGCACTCATGCGAAGGCGAGGAGCAGGCGCGCAGCACGGCAGAAGCGGTTGCGCGCCGCAGCTACGGCAAGCTCGTCGCCTTTCTCTCCACACGCACACATGACGTAGCCGCCGCTGAGGACGCGCTGTCAGAGGCCTTTGCATCGGCACTGGCAGATTGGCCACACAATGGATGCCCGGCGAATCCGGAAGCGTGGCTGCTTACCGTGGCCCGGCGCAAGCTGATCGATATGGCCCGGCGCCACCACACCAGCGATCTGGTGGACGAGGACCTGGAGCAAATCGCCACGGTGGTGGACACGACTCCCGCAGATTGGGAGATTCCCGACCGCCGCCTGGCGTTGATGTTTGCTTGCGCGCATCCCGCCATTGACGCCGGCATCCGCGCACCTTTGATTCTGCAAGTCATTCTGGGACTCGATGCAGCCACCATCGCATCCGCATTCCTCATGTCTCCGACAGCCATGGGCAAGCGGCTGGGGCGCGCCAAGAGCAAGATCCGGGAGGCTGCGATTCCCTTTTGCATTCCCGAGCGCGAAGAATTACCGGCACGCCTCGATACTGTGCTGGCGGCTATCTACGCCGCGTTCTCCGAGGGGTGGAGCGATGCGGCAGGCACCGACACCGCGCGACGCGACCTCACCGGCGAAGCCTTCTTTCTGGCTCGGCTGGTGACCGAGTTGCTGCCTGCAGAGCCGGAGGCACTCGGCCTGCTCGCACTGATGCTGCACGCGGAAGCCCGCCGCCGCGCGCGACGCAGCGAAGGCGCCGAGTACGGCGAGTACATTCCCCTGGCCGAGCAGGATCCTGCGCGCTGGGACTCGCGGATGATCGATGAGGCCGAAGCGTTCCTGCTTCGGGCGCGAGCTTTCGGAGCTATCGGCCGCTATCAACTCGAAGCAGCAGTCCAGTCGGCGCACGTGCATCGCTGCCGCACGGGCCACGCCAACTGGGAAGCCGTATTGTTGCTCTACGACGCGCTCTTCGCCATCACCGGCTCACCGGTGGTGGCCATCAATCGCGCGCTGGTTCTGGCCGAGCTACAGGGCGCCCATGCAGCTCTCGATGCCATGCCCGACCCCGCTTGCGACACCCGCCTGGTCGAGTACCAGCCCTACTGGGCGGCACGCGCGGAGCTATTGGCTAATACAGGTGCGTACGAGGATGCTCGGCATGCTTACGAGATTGCCATCGGCCTGGAGCGCGATCCCGCAGTCCGCCGCTTCCTCGAACGTCGCCGGGCGGCATTTGAAGTTTCATATGGCCGATAAAACGGCCTTTCAGCGGATCAGATGGAGCGCGTGCGCTCCGTTCACAACGGCGTCCGCGACCAGGCGATGGTCGAAAGTGGCAAGCTGTCCACCGTGTGCTCTGGCGAGTGCCAGCAGATAACTGTCCGTCACTTGCGCGGAATCCAGAAGCCTGCTGCCGTCCACGCGTCCTGGATCAAGAAGGGTGATATCGTCGGGCCAAAAATCGTGGCCGGGCAGCCTGCACAGCGCTGTCAGTAGTTCTGCAACCACCGCAGGTGTGGCGGGAGAATTCGGATAACGGGCGTGCCCGACGATTCGCAGGACACCGTTTTCCGTGAGCGGGCAGGTAGCCCAGGCCTTCTTCCCGGAGGCCGCAAACCACTCGTGGGCCCGGTCATGCTGGATATGAGCTGGGTCGATCAACGCGATGAGCACGTTGATATCGATCAGAAACCGTTTCAACCCAGTTCCTCGCGCAACCGATGCACCAGCTCGGATGTCACGCGCGGAGCGCCTGCACGTACCGGCAACAGGGGAACACCATTCCGCGTCTTCCGCCGGGATTCGGGTGGATTCAATCCGCGCCTGGCAAGCGAGGATATGACCTCCCCGACTGTCTTTTCCTGGGCAGCGGCCATTTCCTTCGCTGCACTCAACACGTCATCATCAATGGACAGGGTAGTACGCATGACCACTCCTTCTGCATCAAGCATCATACATCAGATGCAGCTCGTGATCCCATGGAACGTGAGCCACTGGTGGTCCGGATTCGCCGTGTCAATCGCTACCGCGATATGCGAGAATCGGTTTCCGGCTTAGATCCAGGAATTCCGACAAGGCAGGTTTCATGTCTGACAAAACAACCGCGAGTCCCCTTACGTTTGACGTTGTCCGAGCGGGCAACGCGATCGTTGTGCATTGCAACGGCAGGCTGGTGGCAGGGGTACACGACATTCTCTACGTTAAGGTCAACCAGTTGATGCCGGAGACCCGGAGAATTGTGCTGGACTTGACCAACCTTACCCGTGTAGACAGCATGGGCTTAGGCACACTGGTTCGTCTTTACGTTTCCGCCCGGTCGGGAGGCTGCAGTTTAGAACTCATCAATCTCGGCAAACAGATTCGACAGCTTCTTGGCACGACCGGTCTCATGAAGGTATTCGCGGACATCGGGGAGAATGGCATCAAGATGTGCTGATCGTAACTGAAACAGGGCACTTGCAAGCATCAAGCCAATACCGTGACAACGATCACAGACAGCTCACTCCGCCGACTGCAAAATGAGGATCGGAGCTGACCGAATGCCAAACGACTCTATCAAGCAGAGTTACGCCTGTATCTACAAGAGCATTGAAAAGGGATGCCTGCATTGCAGGTCACATCGGTGCTGCCCAGCGCTGATCGTGATTGCCATGCGGTACGCGCCGGAGATTGCCAAAGCTCCGGCATCCGGTCAATGACTGCGCGTCGACCCACCGAAGTGATGCTCATCACAGAATCGTATGCCCAATCGGTCGTAGGCTTTCTCTTGAAAGGAGGACATCATGACTACCACCACCGATAGCATCAAAACCAATGAGGAGTTAAGAACCGCGGTTCTGCGCGAGATGGAATGGCGGCCGGATATTCAGTCGCAAGATATCAACGCCAAGGTCTCGGGCTCGACCGTTACTCTAACAGGGTTCGTGCATACGTTTGCCGAAAAGGCGAGCGCGGAGAAGGCGGCGAAGACAGTACGCGGAGTTGTCTCCATTGCCAACGACATCGAGGTGCGGCCCAGCACGCGTACCGATCCTGAGATAGCCCGCGATGTGCAACACGTTCTTAGATCTCACGCCCTGATTCCAGAGACAAAAATCACTGCAACCGTGCACGAGGGCTTTGTCACTTTAGAAGGCGACGTGGAGTGGAACTATCAGAAGGCCTCCGCGGTAGACGCCGCCGAGAGTGTTCGCGGCGTGCGGGGCATCATCAATCTGATTGCCGTCAAGACACAGGTTTCGCCCGCCTCCGTTAAGGCCTCCATCGAAGCTGGCCTCCGCCGCAGCGCGGAGCTCGATGCGCAGAGTATCCAGGTTTCCTCTCATGGCAGTACCGTCGAGTTGACGGGAAAAGTGCATTCCTTTGCGGAACGCGAAGGAGCGGAACTCGCAGCCTGGGCCGCTCCAGGAATCGAGTCGGTCGTGAACCGCATTCAAGTCACCTACTAAGAGACTGGGTCCTGGCACGCACGGAGTTGCGTGCGGGGAGGCCGCGCCGGCAGATCAAAGCATGAGCGCCAGTGATCGCACGAAGCCGGCGTGGCCGTCGTCCATGGGCGAGCCGACGAGGCAATTGTCGCTCGTGCCGCCAAGTCGAAGTCATCTCTCATCCTCTTCGGCCTTCACCGGAGTGGCAGCCAGGCGACCGACTGTGCCGACGGCGTAGTGAGCGCCACGATTCGTGAAGTGCACTGTCCAGTAATGACAGTGCCTTCCAACTTCTCGGGCTGATGGCGATACAACAGGCAGAGTTCTGAGCGGAGGCTCAGTATGATGATTATTGGAAATCAGATAGCGGTGACCCTGGACACCATTCTGTTGGCCACGGACTTCTCGCCCAGCGCAGAAATCGCCAGGATATATGTGCAAGCCCTGGCTGAGCGCTATCAATCGAGTGTTCGCCTGATGCATGTCGTCGACCTTATCTCGGCCTTCAAGAACTCGGACGCCGGAGTGAGCCTTGACTTCTTTCGCAGGTTTGGAGAAGAAGCCTTAGGCCGCCTGAAGACAGAACTGAACTCGGCGCAGATACGCGCCGAGGCGGTTTTATGTGAAGGAAGAGACCCAGCCACTGAGATTTTGCGGACGTCCCAGGACAAGCACATCAACCTGCTGGTGATCGGCACGCGCGGCCACAAGGGGCTGGCCAGGCTGGTTCTTGGATCGACGGCGGAAGAGCTGATTCACAGGGCCGAATGTCCCATTCTCACCATCGGACCTGGAGTGCTCCCGCCAAAAGTGCCGGTAAACTTCCAGAAAATCGTCTACGCTACGGATTTTTCTCCGGAAGCGGCGAAGGCTTGCGTCCTTGCCTTATCGTTCGCCCAGGATTTTGGCGCCCGCCTCTACTTATGCCATGTGCTTCCTGACCCAGGGGGCTCTGATCAAATGAATGATCAGGAACTGAACGATCGCTTTACCAGCGCATTACAGCAGTTGGGTCCCGATCTAGCCAGAGAATGGTGCGAGCCAGAGTGTGTTCTGGAGTATGGGGTTGCGGCGGACGGCATTCTGTCGCTTGCTCAGCGCGTAAAGGCCGATCTTGTCGTGCTGGGGACGCGTAGAACATCGCACTGGTTCGACAACTTCAAAACCGGCGTAGCGTTTCAGGTGATCAGCGGCAGCAAATGCCCGGTGCTAACTATCCGCGAGTAGGCTCATGACGCAGGCGAAACAGCTTCTTTCGATGCCTAATTTCCCAAGTTTGGAAAGCATGGTAAGAAGAGCCAGGCGATTCAGCGGCTCTCTTCATTCTCCGCTGATCGCCATCAGGGCCGAGCGATCAGGAATCAATACGGTGGCTCCTCTGAGGGTGACCAGGTGTTTGTGCTTGAAATCGCTGAGCGTCCGCGTGACCGTCTCGCGTGTAGATCCGAGGCATGCGGCAATCTGCTCATGCGTCAGGGGAACTCTGATTTGATTTCCTTCCTTAACCGGCTTTTCATCCGAAGACCAGTGCAGGAAAAGGCGGGCCAGCTTCTCATGGGCGGTGGTTGAGAGGCCAATGGTGCGCAGTTGCTCACAAGCGCGTCCATACTGCAAATTTAGCTGACGGGTGACTGCTTCGTATGCTTCCGGAAAGCGGTGAACGAAGCGCAGGAAATCCTCTCTGCGAATGAACACGACCTGCGACGGATAAAGAATTTCCGCAGTGGCCTCATAGGGAACTCCAGCCATCGATGCGCTCAGGCCAATGACCTCGCCCGGCTTCGCCATCTGAAGAATGAGCGTCTTGCCTCCCTTTGAGCTTACGGAAAGCTTGACCTTTCCAGAGCAGACAAGAAAGACTCCCCGAGCTGATTCATTCTCCATAAACAAAATGGAGCCCGCGGGATAATGGGAGGAAAGCTTGATCGACTCAAATTCCTTCGCTGCCGCAGGGGTGAGATGGCAGAGAAATCCGTTCTCCTTCAGTCGGCAGTTCTCACAAGTGGAAGTTTTCGTCTGTTGGATTGTAGTCGGCATGCTAGCTCTCCTCGATCGGCTCCAGCGCTGTGTCTCGCTTAGCTTGATTGGCAAAGTATTGAGTTAAGGGCGAGTCGGCGAAGACCTCCGCGCCGGTCGCCTGGACAATTTCACGAAGAATTCGGGCTCCGTTTTCGTCAACATAGGTGACTTCGCGGAGGTCCAGCTGCAATGTTGGTTTTTGGCTCAAAGCCCACAAACCACGCCATGTCTTACCCAACTCGGCCGCCCAGGGGCCTACTAGTCTGCCCTCGACCTTCAGTGTTGCCGTGGCTGTTTCGTGGTTCATGGAAATTCTGAGCATTTGTTTCCCTTCACTGGTTCTCTATAGAGCACACTGAGTACCAAAGGTTGGTATCGGGGATGTCGAGTTGAGTTGTATTGAAAGCACAGGACTTACGAACAGGAGCGCCGCCCTAAGGGCGAGCGCAGTTGGGCGGGATGACGAGGATTGAGACGAAATATCGTCGCCCAGACGAGGGCATCGTCTCCTGGGACCGTCCCAAGGACCGGAATCAGGTTGTGGAGGGCTGGTCTTGTTGCAGGGTGCCATCGAAGATCAGCCACCCAAAAGCCAGGAACGTTATCAGTATGGTAAGAATGAGGGAGGTGACGCAGTACACGCACCAGACACGTAGGATGTGGGCCTCAATATTTGTCAGGTAAAGGGCATAGGCCAGTGCGAAACCGGAGAAACAGACTATAAGCACTCTGCGGCCCATCAACGCGAGCAAGACCAGCAGAAGGTAGCCCACAATTCCCAACACGGCCACCGGGATGCCGTAGATTTCTGCATAGGGACTCTGGTTGACGTATGCGGAGTTCCAGTGGGAATGCAAGAGATCGAGTGCCTGCGCCGGCGGCCTATAGTGTTCACCAAGAGCAAGGAATGACACCCCGATTCCAGCGAGTGCCAGGGACGCGATGACATAACGCATTTCTTCACCTCCTTCTCATGGAGCCGAAGCGAGCATCAACCGAGGATGAGCACGATCTGTGATTGGGGTCACAAGATCTCTGAACTTTTAGTGTCCTTAGCCGGGACTCCTTGATTCGAAAGACCACTACTGTTTACGGAATGCCGTAGGGTGAGAACCGGGCACTTTGCCTCGGCGATCACGTTGTATACCGTGTTGTCGCCGTAGACCGGCCAAAGGGCCGTGTCTGGGTTAGAACCCATAACAATCAAATCCGCACCGAGCTTCTCGGCCGCGTGAAGAATCTGCTCCACGATCTCGCCGGCTTCCACCATCACAGTAGCTGTGGTCCACAATGGAGCTTCATCGGGTATAAGGCGCGTCAGCTCGAAGGCCGTCCATCGCACAAGACGTTCGGATGCATACTCGGCATGGACGTCGCGAGGCAGGACGTGCAACAACGTTATTTCGGCTTTGTAGAACTGTCCCAGTCCCACGGCGAACTTTGCAGTCTCCTGGTAGCCGGATGACAGGGAAACAGGATGCAGGATTCTGATGGGTTGACCGTGGGCAAAGGGCCGCGCGCGGGGTCCCACGGTCCATACGGGAACGGTGGTGCTTTTTAGGATTTCGTGTGCGATTGAGCCGAGGAAGAACTTCTTAAGATTACGCCGCCCATGGGTACCCAGAATCACTCGCCCGGCGTGGAGCTGGCCGACGAGTTCGGCGATTTCATCACGAGGATGGCCGCGCCGGATCACAACCTCGCAATCGATTCCGGCAGCACGCACCTGCTCCGCAGCACCGCCCAGAAGGCGCCGCGCCTGGTTAAGAACCTTTTGCTCCTCTCGTCTGGCAACGTCCGCGATGAGGAGCACGGCCTGTTCCAGAGACTCGGATTCAACCGGTGGAATTACGTGACTCAGAACAAGCGATGCTGCACATGCCTTGCACTGCGAGATGGCATGCGGGAGAAGGTATTCGATGTCCGTTAGATCGCTCGCGACGAGAATCTTGTCTGGAACGATGAATGCCGGGGTACCAAGGTGCCGATGCGTTGCAGCGGTGGTCATACGAGCCTCCAAGAAGAAGTATTCCCATATTCCTGTTTCCCGGCTGTGATCCAGGACACAGCAAGTGAGTTCGTCCCAGTGTGATTCCTGTCACAGCCAGCGGCCCTTGGGACCCGCTAACTTGTCTACTAAAGCCTCCTAAGATATCCGGGCAGGTTCGACCGTCTCAGCAAGAGGAGCACTTATGGTTACCATGAATCCCGTCGCCGTTACATTTGAACGAATCCTCGTTCCGACAGATTTCTCTGAAACATCGGAACGGGCGTTAGAGTACGCCAAAGCAATCGCCAAGAAGGACAATTCGCAATTACTGCTGGTTCATGTAAGTCCACCGATGAACATCATCACCCCACCCGAAGCAGCCTGGGTCGATGTGGCTGAGCTCGAGACGGCAGAGGAGGAACGTTTGGAGCAGAGTGGCGCCGCGTTGCGTTCCGAAGGATATCGAGCCCGGACGATCTCGCTGACGGGAGCACTTTACGATGAGCTCCTTTCGGCGGTGAAGCAAAACGACGTCGACTTGATCGTCCTGGGGACCCACGGCAGGAAAGGCTACGACCGGCTTCTTCTTGGCTCGGATGCGGAAGCGATCCTGAGGCAAGTGCGTTGTCCCGTGCTTTTGGTGGGGCCAGCTGCGCCGGCTCTGCAGGAGAAGACGTGGCATCTGCGCGAAGTGATCTGTGCCACAACTCTCGATCCTCGCTCGGCCCAGGTTGCTGCATTCGCGCATAAGCTCGCCGCGCAGCATGGTGCGGACCTGGTTCTCTATCATGCGCAGAATCCGGAAAGCCCGGACGCGGATTGGGTTTCGTTTGAAGAAGCCTTCCACCACTACGTTCCTGAAGGTGCCGGAGCCTGCTCATGCTTGCGCACCCGGCTGGTCAGTACAGCACCGGGAACCAGCATCGTGGATCTCGCCAAACAACGTGGTTGCGATCTGATCGTGATGGGCGCACACCCAGCGTCCGCGATGACGACACATCTGTCGCCTGGAACCGCAGCGAAGGTGCTGATCGAGGCTCCCTGCCCGGTAATGACCATGCTGGAGTGGTAGACGCATCGGACCTTTAACGAACAGCGACACTCTCGCTATGGTGAGAGTGTCGCTGCTCCTGGTTCCATTACAAAGGGACCCAGGGGCCGAATTCATAAGCGCGTTCTCAGCCGGATACTAAAAGCACAGATCTTTGTTGTGCCTTTTACGGCCGGACTTTAGTTGGGTCCCTGGAGTTCACAATCTTATCGGAGGGTGTCGACACGTACCTGACTCAGCCTTGCCGCCGACTCGATCGACTTCAGCACCTGCCATTGCAGGAAGTACATCGAAAGCAGCATCTGAACGCCCATAAATAATGAATAACCAGCCACCACTGCCAGCGAGTCTCGCTCGTCCCGGCCTGCGACAGCAAGCAAAGCGGCTGCAAAAGCAAAGCCGATACCAGCCAGGATGTACATGACTGTCAGCTCTCGCGCGGTACCCTTCCAGGACCTGGCAAGAGCAACTTTACCTACACTAAGGGTAAGAGCATAAACGGCGAGGATATAGCAGAGCATTTGCATAGTTGCGGCCGGATAGAAAATCAGGAAGACACAGCAGGCGGCAGCGAGCGTGCTCACGAGCAGGAAACCGCGGAGCCTGCTTACCCGGTGGCAGCCGAGGCCGACAGCGCAGATCCAATCTACGCCGGCGATGAAGAGCAAAGATGCCGCGACCAATAATAATGCGAAGGCGCCGCCGACGATGTAGAACAAGAGGTTTGTCATCGTGGCACGAATATAGAAGAGCGCCAGGCCCAGTCCCAACATGGTCCAGCCGTGAATAGCCATCAGCCTCACCCGCGTGTTTTCATTCAACCGAATCATATGCGTCACCTGCCAACTTTCAGTCTGGCAGTATCCGCCTGAGTATGCGGTGATGTTCGTCACAGGTCAGGGTCTTGCCGGGATCATCGACTCTGCACCGCGGAGGATTCGCGGCCATTCTGTCGCTGCTCTGATTTGGCTCCCGTCCGCAGGGTGAATGTGGGACAGGGTGCCTTGGCTATCACGCGGTAGACAACGCCGTTACGGAAGTTTCTAGCCAGCGTCGATGCTGGAAGGGCACCCAGGATCAGCAGCTCCGGTGTTAGAGCCATGCACTCCGAAACAATCTCTTCCGCTGGTTCACCGTAACGAATCCGAATTCGGGACACCAGATTCTTCTGTTTTGCCCCTTTTAACATTTCGTCGATGGTGGACATGGCTTCCGCATAGATCACATCGTCCACATGATCCTGCTCCAGTACGTAAAGCACCGTGAGCTCGGCTGCCATTCCGGCGGCAAGCTCAACCGCAAAATGGAAGCTCTTTTCGGGGTCATGGCGGAGAGAGGTGGCTAAGACAACCCGGCGCGGGTTGCTTTTTGGCATTGGCTTGAAATTCGGACCCACGGTGCAAACAGGAATATCTAAACTCCGTATCAATTCCTCTGCCACGGATCCGAGCAGAAGCTTGCCCAACTTTCCCCTGCTGGAGGTACCAATAATCAAGCGCTTGATTCCGCGTTCGCGAATAAACTCGACGACCCGTTCAGCCGGCTGCCAGCGACGTATCTCATACGCACAAGCCAGATTCTGGGCTTTCAATTCGCTTGTGACTTTGTCCAGGACAGCCTCGGCTTCCCGAAATGCCTTTTCCTTCTTAGTGATAGGAAATGCACCCGATTCCGTTGAGACATACGCATCCGGAGGGATTACGTGAAGTAGCCATATCATGGCTCCCGTCCCTTTGGCTTGCTCAATGGCCACGGGAAGCAGGAAATCCAGATCGTTCAAAGCGGTAGCTACCAGTATGGACCTGGGCTGGCTAATCGAGGACACATGCAGCGAATCCATCGCGCGCTCCTTGCGGTACAGACGGTTTTAAGAACAGTGAGCCGGAATCACGAGTACGGGGCAGCGTGCGCCGCGGATGATTGCCGATAGTTTGGTCCGCGGTAGATGATCTGCCAAAGTCGATCGGCGCCGCCCGCACAGGATAATCAAATTCGCTTGGCTTTCTTGCGCCGAGCCAATGACTGCCGCGGCAATATCGCCCGTTTTCACCTGATATTGCATGGTGCACCATCCTCCACGGTCGCCGGGCAACAGTTCTCGAAGTTTTCCCAGCGTCCTCAGCTCGACTTGTTGCTGCTCCTCTGGCGTGCCGGTTGGAGACAGCACATGCATTACCGTCAAACTGGCGTTGTAATCCTGCGCCAACGAGCTGGCGTCTTGAACGGAATGCAAAGCCTCCTCGGAAAAGTCCGTCGCCAGCATGATGGACCTGATCGGGCGGAAGGTCTTGTCGCACATGGGTCCGGCCACGAGAACGGGATACTCGAGGCGGCGGATAGCCCATTCGGCGACAGATCCCAGGGCCAGCTTGGACAGTCCATGTCGGCCATGGGAGCCAAGCACAAGCAAGTCTATGCTGTTCTCTTGCGCGGCAGATTGAATCGCGTCACTCGGCGGACCCAGGAACACCAGTTCCTTATGCTTTACGGTTCGCAGTTCAGGGATATGATCAGCGTACTTATGGAGGCTCTCGTGCGCGATCCGCATATTCATCAGCCCGAGCTCGGGAACCGGTCCCGCCATGTTGATCGCATAGGGGTCAGGCTGAATGGCATGCAGCACGTAGAGCTGGGCGTGAAATTCTTTTGCGAGTCGCGCAGCCAACTTTACCGCCGTTGCGCTGGCGGCAGAATAATCCGTAGCCACCAGAATCGATCGGAAGCGTAGACCCATCGGCCCCAAACGAGAACTCTCGTGCGTCTTTTGTAGTGAGCTACTAGAAGCAGTGACCATGGCAGACCTCTTTCTCCGGCAACGTGTCCACATCGCTACTAAGCGGACTTCCCTGCTGTGAGGATCGCGCGACAATGAGGTTACGTCTGTGATAGACATCACAGGCCATTTCCGGCGGTTGAAGCGTCTCTCGCCCCACCTCCTGTGATGGATATCACGGTCAAGCTGTGCTTATCCGCTTATAGTCGTCCCTAACGAAGAGAAAAAGATCAGCTCCACAGGAGAAGAGTGCGATGAGTCCTAACACCCTGAAATTCAAAACGATAGCCGTAGCAATTGACCTGACTGAGTCGGCCTCTCCGGCACTGCGGTACGCGCAAGCGATGGCCCGCATGTATAACGCGACACTGGTGCTGGTGCATGTCATCGATCCCCTCGCCTACGCATTCCCGAATGGAGCACCTGCTCTGCTCAGGGCAAATGCCGCGGCGACCGCCGAACTGAAGAGAATAGAGGAAGAGACAAGTGCCCTGGGAATTCCGGTTCACTCGGTAATTGAAAGTGGAATCGTCTGCGAGCGCATTTTGCAGGTGCTGACTGAGCATCATGCGGAGCTACTCTTATTAGGAACACGGGCGAAGACGGAAGCAGGACGAGTTGCGCTAGGCACGGTCGCGCGGCAACTTCTGGCCAGGTCGCGCTGCCCTATCATGACGATCTCACCAGATGCTCTTAACTCTTTACCGTGGGCCGGGTGTTGGCGGCGTGTTCTAGCGGCTACCGACTTTTCTCCGGCATCTATCCGGGCCCTGCAATGCGCGCACCAGGTGGCTTTGCGGCAATTGATACTGCTCCATGTTCCGCAAGGAGAGAAAGGCATCGAACATTCGCGCTGCCTGGAGAGACTACGCTTTCTCGCTCCTATGAACGAATCGCACACGGTTCCTGTAGAGCACGTTGTCGCCTCCGGTTCAGCCGGCAAACTGATCGCTGACTATGCGGAGAAGTTTGCAGCGGATCTAGTCGTACTCGGCTCACCCGAAAACGAGCTTGCGGAAGAGGACTTCGCCACCAGCACGGTGTTGCAGGTGATCTCGAAGGTAAAATGCCCCGTGCTCTGTTTGCCCTTCGTCAAGAACGGCAGCGCAGGGGAACTGAGCTATGAGGTGCTAACCTCCGCCGGCGCTGTGAAGTAACTGCCCGCCTTGTTTAACGAAGATGACCAAAATCATTTGGTCATCTTCGTCCCTTCGATCTGTTTTTCGGCTAACAGGAGGACCAAGCAGACTAACGCTGCATGGCGATCTCGGCGCCGTAGAGCGCCAGCAGCGGATGATAAATGACGGCGCGAAACTCGTATTTGCCGTTCGGGGAGAGGCCGTCGATGTGAGCGGCAAAAGGGCCGGGCTTGGATAGGGTCTGCGTTGGCGTCGGCGTCCAGACTGCGGAACGCGAGTTGACGTCTTCACCGAGAATCGGACGGTACTCAAAGCCGACCTTTAGCGATGAGCTGTCGCCCATATCGAGTACCTCGCCCCGCACCGTCTCCTGCTGACCGGATGATTCGGTGATGGACCCGATGGTCTGCACATGAGGCGGAGTGAACGCCGCCTCAACATTGGTAATCCTCAGCACTGCCGGATTTGGCCAGCGAAAGTTGTCCTGCAGGCGCTGGGTCTGCATCACACGCACGTGGAGGCCGTCCTTTTCCTGGTGCCAGCTGGATTTGGGCTTGATCTCAGGGTGGTACTCGACCACCTGGTCGTTCTGGCCGAGCACGCTCACTTCTGTCCTGGAGGTCGCACGAACCGAATGCAGGGTGAATTCCTTCCATGTCGCACGCGGCCAAGGGGTGTCGGATTCAACGATCGCGTAGAGCGCCTGGTGGTCTTTCTTTTGGGTGAACCAGATGTTGCCTTCATTGGTGATGACCCAGGGCCGCACAGCATAAATCGCGTCAGAGTTTACGAACATCCAGAGGGCTATTTCGCGCAGGCGCTCTTCTTCTTCGATCGGCAGCTCGCCGTTCGGCTTAGGCCCCACATTGAGCAGGAAGTTTCCTCCCTTGGCGCGCGTCTGGATCAGCAAGCGAATCAGCTCACCTCCTGATTTGTAATGCTCATTCTGCGGCTGGTATTGCCACGCGGTGCCCATGGTCATGCAGGTTTCCCACGCGCCCGGCAGGGGCATTCCCGGAACGGTGAGCTCAGGCGTTTTAATGGCGCCCCTGGTAACAATGATGTTGGGATCCAGCTTCCAGGCAAGATCGCGCAGACCTGCCGCTTCTCCGTCAAGAAAAAGCGCATCGATTTTGCCGTAGTGGGTCAGCAGCTCGCGGAGCTGGGTCTGGTCGTATTGAAGGAGCCCAGGGTTATTGCTCGGCTGGACAGCAGGCACTGCGCGCTCGATGGTCTTGCCATGCTGGTGAAGCCACCAAAAATCATCGGGTGAATAATAAACGCCCGCGGCGATACCTTGGGAACGGAAGGCGTCGAAGACCTCCTTAGTGATATCGCGATGAAAGGGGGTATTCAAAATGCCGAAGGGGGTTGTCTTGGTATCGAACATGGCGAAGCCGGAATGGTGCTTGGTCGTGAACATGACGTAGCGGACGCCGGCCAGACGCGCCAAGCGAGCCCAATCCAATGGAGCAAAGTCGTGCGGGTCAAAGGTTTTTGGCAGTTCATCGAAGAAGCGCTCGGTGTATTCCGGAGATGCGCCGACCAGTGAGTGGCTGATGACCACGCCAAGCTGACTGTCCACACTCCAGTGGATGAAGAGGCCAAAACCCTGATCGCGGAACCACTCCAGCCGATCCGGCTTATTCAGCGAGCCAACTTCCGGATCGTTCTCGGCAGCCGAGCAGGTCAAAGCAAGAAGATTACCGGCGAGAAAAAGCGACGCCAGCAGGCGGATGGTACGGATAAAAAATCGCGTTCCGGACATGAGAAGTCGACCCCTTTGAATGCTTGAGATGGAAACGGTTCGGCCGATGTGACGTGAGCATTAGGGAAGCATCAAACTGAGAGAGTAAAAGTCCCAAATCCCTGCGTCACGTATTAACAAGGGTGAATCATCGGGAGCCAGACCAAGCCAGTAGCCGATGAGAAATGGCGCCCCGTGAAAGTTCTTCAGGTCCGTCACTTCTTCGAGCTTGCGACTGGTGACGGAAACGCGAAAGACTTTGTCCCCTCCGTCCAAGTGGTTCAGGAAAAAGATGGAGTCTCCGTTATGCGACCAGGTCGGGTAGCCAATGGAGGCGTTCGCTAATTTGGTCCACGCCCGGGTGCTGAAGTTGTAGAGGAATAGTTCGTCTCCGTCGTTCGACATGGCCGCAAGACGATCGCCCACCGGTGACCAGCGTGGAGACCACAGGCCCTGTGAGCCGGGTACGACGGTGACGCTGCGCGTTCGCAGATCAAGCAGGCGAATGGCATTTAGGCTGGCTGCGTCTTTTTCAGATACTGCCTGGCCTCCAAACGCCAGTGAATTTCCGTCAGGCGACCAAGTGGGATCGGCCTGGTCGCGTTGGTCCGGTATAAGGTGCTGTGGCGAACCGCCCTGCGCGCTTACGATATATAGCTGCCACGGTTTGCCCGGCATCTGGCCCATAAACGCAATCTGGCTTCCATCGGGGGACCAGCGCGGCATGTAGGCCAGGAGCGGAGGATAGGTCAGCTGCGATCGTTCACTGCCATCGGGCCGGCTCCGCCACAAGCTCCCATCGGGGTAGCTCATATAGGCGATCCATTTTCCGTCCCTGGAGAAGTCCACACCCGTTGCCTGAATGCCGGGCGGCGCGCCAGGAAAGAGGGGGTGAAACTCGCCGGTTTTCACGTCAAAGCGCACCAACTGTCCGCGGGGTTGGATGGTTCGGACAAAGATCTGGTTCCCATCTGTATTGGGCAACGGAGCAAATGTGCTGGTGGGCCCAGACGTCAACTGGACCGGCTGGTGGTTCACTCGCTGGAACAGACTGTCGGCTTCACGCATCGCCCAGATATTTGCTACTCCACCGCGCGATGACTGGAAGATGAAATATCTTCCATCCGGCGTCCAGCTTCCGCAACATTCCGCCGGTGGTGTATTCCAGCCCGTCAGCAGGGGATGGAGGTGGCTTCCATCGGAAGCGATTTCCCAGAGGGCGGAGCCATTAGCGCCGGTTACCGTAAACCGAAGCCGCCTTCCGTCGGGCGACCAACGCGGCCAGGAGGCAGTACCATCCGCCGTCACGAGCCGGCGAGGTTCAGTGCCGTCGCTGTTTGCGACGTAAATATCCTTACCTGACGTATACGCCAACCGATCACCATCCGAAGACCAGGATGCATCGGTGGCTACCACATTGCCCAATCGGCGCGCAGTGCCACCCAGGACCGGCAGAGTCCAGGCGGCGTTTCCCTCGGGGACAAAGCTCTTATTCAACACAAGCAGCCGGGAGCGATCTTTTGAGATGTCGACGGGAAATATATCGTCCACCGACTGATGTATGGGAACGATCTCCCCTCCGGCTGTAGAAACCTGGTAAAGCTGTCCGCTCTCGGAGAAATAAAGCCGGGCGCCATCCGTGGCCGCTCCTGATTTTTCTTGTCCGTCCGTGGTGACTTGTAGCGAGCTGACGACTCTTGGCGGAGGCAGCACCGGCCTCATGGCAAAGGCAAGCGCGGCCAAGCCGGCGAGGATGAGGGCGCCGAAGCCAAGCCATCGCCGGCGCTGAGCAGGTGCGGTGCTTATTCGAGCTGCAGGCCTCCGCATGGCGCCGCTCACGGAAGCAGCGGCACTCGCGCCGGAAAAGGAGGCGGTCGCGGCGGTCAAACGGTCTGAATTGAGGTCCCGCTTCAATCGCTTGAGATCGCTTCTCAGTTCAGCCGCACTTTGGGCCCGCAGATCCCGCTCTTTCTCCAGGGCCTTGTGGATGATTCCTTCCAGGGCGAGTGGCGCGGCTGGATTCAGGCTTGTGATGGGCTCGGGGTTCTCGTGCAAGAGCGCGGCAAAAATCTGTGCCGAGGAGTTGCCATGGAAAGGCACTCTGCCTGTTGCCATTTCATAGAGCACCGCACCCAGGCTAAATAGGTCGCTTCGCGCATCGATTCTTCTTCCGCAAGCCTGTTCGGGTGACATGTATTCTGCCGTACCCAAAGCAATGCCGGGGCTGGTCAAGCGATGGGTATCGATTCCCAAGGTGGGCTTGTCCTCGAGATGTATCACGCCAAGGTTGGCGGACTCTCCGGGAGGCGCGTGAGGTTGGGTTTCATGCGGCGGCCCGATCGATTTGGCCAGGCCAAAATCCAGAATTTTTGCCCGCCCGAGCGACGTGATGAAGATGTTCGCAGGTTTCAAGTCGCGGTGGATAATGCCCCGCTGATGCGCCGCATCCAGCCCGTCTGCGATCTGGATAGCCAGATCCAGGAGCTCGTCGATTCCCAGCGGTCCGGCCAGCAGACGCTGGCGAAGGGTCTCCCCTTCCAGATACTCCATGGCAATAAACGGCTGCCGGCCGAATTCTCCTACCTCATGAATGGTGCAAATGTTGGGATGGTTGAGCGCGGAGGCGGCGCGGGCCTCTCGCCGGAAACGCTCGAAAGCTTGAGGATCTTCAGCCAGTTCCTGGGGCAAGAACTTGAGCGCGACCATGCGGCCGAGGTTGAGGTCCTCGGCTTTGTACACTATCCCCATTCCTCCGCTTCCCAGCTTGTCCAGAATGCGATAGTGCGAAACTGTTGTCCCGATCATGCCGCTAGAAACTTGGGTGCCATGAATGCTGGATCATAGGCGTCTGCGCGGGCATGAGTCAAGAAAACTACCATGCCGGTCTTCTCTCCACAACGTGGTCTCTTTTGCGGCCTCTTAACCAGCAGCCGAAGACAGATTAGATGCGGGATCTAATCGTGTGGCCCTGTAAAAAGACACGCGACAGCGACCCAGATCTGGTGTCACCCGGCGAAGCATTCAGGGATGGACGATCAATTATTTGCGCCTGCGGCAAGCAAGACGAGTGCTAGAAGTCCAGCGCTCAGCACCCAGGCCATTGGTCTAGCGAAATTGAGGGTGAATGGAAGCCCGGTTCTCTTGGGAACAAATAGGTTCGGATTGCCGGGATCGTGATAGAAGATGAGGAGCTTCCAGTGTTCGGGATTTGCATCTCTGAACATGAATCAATCCTACAACCAAATAGCGTCTTTCCATCTTACTTCCAAACAGCTGAGCTATGGGGATCATGGAGACCGGGCATTCGTTATTAATCCCCGCGTTCCGTAAACAGAGTGCATGCCACCCGGACGATGCGTGGGTTCAGATAAGTTGCTGTTAGTGAAGCAAGGGCACTTCTTCATCCCGCAGCCTGTACCTGATTAAGCGAAGGCGTATCCCATCTCCCTGATAGCAAAACAGCATCCGATGTGAAACCCTGGATCCACGACATCATGGCAATGTCCTACTGGTACCGGCGAGTCTTTCTGCTCGCCATCCCGCTCATTCTTTCGAACCTGACCCAGCCCCTGCTCTCCATGGTGGACACGATCCTCTCCGGCCATCTGCCCGGCCCGGCGGCGCTGGGCGGAGTTGCCGTGGGAGGTATTTTTTTTAACTCTGTCTACTGGACGTTTGGCTTCCTGCGCATGGCGACCACCGGCCTGGTCGCGCAGTCGCATGGGGCCGGAGATCAGGATCAGGTAATGCACCACTTCGGCCGCGCGCTGCTCAGCGCACTGCTGATTGGAGCCTTGATCCTGGCCATCCAGAAGCCGCTCATCTCCGGATCGCTGGCGTTGCTTGGCGCCAGTTCCGAGGTGCATCGCAACGCGCTTGTGTATTGCAGTATTCGCATCTGGTCAGCACCAGCAGCGTTGGCGAACTACACCATCCTCGGCTACCTTCTGGGCAAGCAGCGTGCGCGAACCGCGTTGCTGCTGCAAGCGGCGATTAACATCGTCAACGTAATCCTGGCTCTCACACTGGTCTTACGGTGGCACTGGGGCGTCGCCGGCATCGCCAGCGCGACCATGACCGCGGAATGGATTGGGTGCTTTCTCGGCCTGGCCCTCATGCTGGCCAGCGGCGCTCGCCCTAGCCATGTGCGCTGGAGCGAACTGGTCGACGGGGGAAGGCTGCGCCGGCTCTTCGCCCTCAACCGCGACATCCTTCTGCGCACACTGAGCCTGGTAGCAGCCTACGCCTGGTTCACCCGCACCGGAGCGCGCTCAGGAAATGCGATCCTGGCTGCGAATGCAGTGCTCATCAACTTTCTCTGGATCGCCGGCTATGGGCTCGACGGATTTGCCAATGCCACCGAGGCGCTGGTCGGCGAGGCGATCGGCGCACGGCGCGTGGCAGACTTCCGGGCCGTGCTCAAGGCCAGCTCAGTTTCGGCTTTCACAGTCGCGGCTGCGATCTCATTCCTCTATCTCGTTTTCGGCCGCAGCATCATCGCCATCTTCACCAATCAGGAAGCGATACGCTCGCTGGCGGAACAGTTTCTTCCTTGGTTGATCGTGCTGCCCCTGGTGGCGGTGTGGAGCTTCCTGCTCGACGGTGTTTTCATCGGCGCGACGCGCGCCCAGGAGCTGCGCAACAGCATGGTGATCTCGCTTGCCGGATTTCTCGGCCTGGCCATCGTACTCACGGCTCGCTTCGGCAACCATGGATTGTGGTGCGCCATGCTGGCTTTCATGGCTCTGCGGGCAACTACCCTGGCCCTCCACCTGCCCGGAGTGGAACGAAAATCCTTTGCTATCGCTATAGATCCGGTCGAAGCATAGTTCGCGGTTCGGAGGTCAAAGCCGGGGCGCAGGATTTTCTGGACTTGAAACAACAGCGTGGACTGCTGGCTAGGATGGGCGCATCAATCATTAGTGGATCCATCCATAATGTTTTCAGCCACGGGCGGTCTGATTGCAGGCCTCTTACGTGACTCTGGACCCGGCTGGGATGCCGGCGCATCCGCTTCGAGCGCTTGTAACCATGCGCGAATTTCGTCGCAGAGCACGGTAACGGAGATATCTGCAAAACGCGCGGGATAACGCTCGAGCCGGCCCAGGGCGGCTTGCAGCAATAGCGTAGTTCCCTGGGGATTATTGCGTTGGAGGTGATGGAAGGCGGCTGTCACCTGAATCAACCCTTGCAGGAACATCTTCTCCGGCTCCTGCGCACGCAGCCACACACTTTCCCATGCCTCATGAGCGGCAAAGAACTCGCCGGCATCATAGAGTCGCAGGCCCTCAGCAAGCGGGCCCTGGGTCCAATCGAGTTCCATTCGCTGCGCCCCTATGCCACACTAACATCGTATAGACAGGTATTCCCGCCGCCATGAGTCCAGAGCCCTGCCTTATACCGATCAGCGAGCCGTCGCGCATTCACATTGCCGGCGGCTGGTTCTTCATGGGGTCTGACGCCGATCAGGCGGTGGAAGGACCTGTTCATCGCGTCTGGGTAGATTCCTTTGCCATGGCGGCAACGCAAGTCACGGTTGAGGAATACGCGGGGTTTCTCGACGCCACCGGGAACATGCCGCCTCCATACTGGGGCGATGCCAACTTCTGTCATCCCCGGCAGCCTGTAGTGGCGGTTTCCTGGTTCGACGCCGTCGCCTATTGCGCATGGCTTTCTACAGTGACCGGCTCGCATTATCGGCTACCCACAGAAGCCGAGTGGGAAAAGGCTGCGCGAGGCCGCGCCGAGCGGTTGGCGTTCCCTTGGGGCAACGATCCGCCAATGTCCCGTCCTGGCTACTATGCCCGTTGGAAGACCGGTCCCGAGCCGGCCGGGCAATCCGAGCCGAATGATTACGGCTTATTTGAGATGTGCGAGAACGTCCATGAGTGGTGTAGCGATTGGTTCGCCGCCGACTACTATACGATTTCCCCGGATCGGAATCCGCAGGGGCCGGAAGAGGGCGTGCGGAAAGCCTCGCGCGGAGGCTCCTGGCGGCATCACATCAAGATCTCTCGATGTTCGGCGCGTTCCAGCATTCCGCCGGAATTCAAATACGCTGATTATGGGTTTCGGTTGGTTTGCGATGAGTTTCGCTAAGCAGAATTCAGAAAAACCGTGAGGACAAGTCCTTTTGTTGCGGTGGTACTTGATTTAAGGTAATTGGAACGTCTCATCGGATCTAAGGAAATATAAAAACACAATCTTGAGTCGCTAAGATAACGCTTGAAAGGCACGTATGCGAAACAAGCTGTTAAAGATTGCGCGAGGGAAGCAGCAGGTTTCCTTACCGACCCCGGCGGAGATGCGTCTTCTGCAGGTTTTATGGGATCGGGAAGAGGCCACCGTCGATGAGGTAGTGAATGCTCATCCAGAAAAAGAGCGGCCAAATTACAAGACTACTCAGACTTTGCTCCGTATCATGGAACAAAAGGGTTTTATCACGCATGAGACCCGTGGCCGCGTTTTCGTCTTCAGGCCCCTGGTCTCTCGAAAGACCATAGACAACCTGTCCGTACAGGCGCTTGTGTCCCGGAACTTCCGCGGATCAGCTGCCGGCCTGCTCATCAATTTGCTGGAGACCAGTTCTATCAAGAAGAAAGAGCTTGATGAATTGGAGGCGTATCTTCGAGAGTACCGCAAAAAGTTATGAGACTCACGGACACGATCGTGGATGATGCGAAGGCGCCGTGAATCCAGATTTTTTGCGTTGAATTCATCGGAGGGCGAATAAATGCTGCTCGCCCTCCGGCCTTTTCAACGCTACTTCCCGAGCGAGTAGACCACGTTCACAGTCGTCTTGACCTCAATAGGATCTCCATTCAGAAGATAGGGCTTGTACGTCCACTGCCGCACGGCATCGAGCGACGATTGCTGAAGCTCGGCCGGCCCTGAAAGGACTCGCAGGCTTTGTACATTTCCATCTTTGCCAATCAAGGCACTTAGCACAACGGTTCCCTGAATCCTGGCTTTCTTTGCCGCCGCCGGATATTGGGGCATGACCTTATTCAAGAGGTTTTCGGCCATCACGTCAGCTGAGACCGAAAGCTGCTTCGGTGCCTTCGACGGAGCGTTGTTGTCTGCTGCTGGTGAGCCGGCATCCGCGTGCATGCCCAGCGCCAACGCTGACCCGCACGCTACCAGGCCCAATGCGGCACAAATGGTCACCGCGGCCACCCGGCGCATGCCTCGTATCTCTTTGTGTTTCTCAGTCAGGTTCATAAGTCTCCTTTCAAACGCGTTGGCATCGAAGATTCCGATGGTATGAGGTGGGCTGCCCAGCGTTCCTACTACCATCAGGGACGCCAGCCGCAAGAGAGAATGTGCGTATTCATTTCGTCCAGTCATTGCAGCTGCCATCTGGTCGCAAACGATTTCGCGACTTTCCATGATGCGCGCGCGAGTAACCCAGAGCAGCGGATGATAAGCCACGGGTAGGGAGACCAATTCATACAGCAGGTTCTTCATGAAGTCTTTTCGGTGCATATGCGCGAACTCATGCGCAATGATGGTGTGGAGGTCCAGTTCCGGCAAGACGTCGACCATGCTCACGGGCAATAGCAGAAGCTTCCGGTGTAGTCCCATCGTCACTGGGGAGAAGATTCGGGACGAAGCCGCTATCGATACGCCGTCCATCGCAAACCTGCTCGAGCATCGTGCCCAGAAACGCGCAGCTTCACCGGTGAGCAGCACGGCTACGGCTTCTCGCCGCAGGGCAGAGAGGGTTATCCCCCTCCACACGAATCTGGCGGCAAAATATGCACTCACCGCGGCATACAAGATCGCCATGGTTGCCAGCAGTACACCCGGCCACCGAAGTCCACTGATTCCTGTTCCCCCACCCATCACGACTGCTACATACGCTCCACCCGCCTTAGTCGCGTGCCAGCCCCACGTGGAGAGCCGATGCAGCCACTCCGAGGGAAAAATAGAGCAGGCTGGGAGCAGACTCTGGAGTAGCAAGACGGTTACCCAGACGCGGTGCTCAGCTGCGGGACCGATGGGACGAAGCGCTCGCGCCGCAAGCCACCCGGCGGCAAACAGCAGTGGGACCTGCCACAAAGAATTCAGAAGATAGGCCAAAATCCAGGATTCGAAGCCTCTCATGGCTTGCCACCTTTCTGGTTAAATCGCTCGGTAAGTTCCGCCAACTTTTTGGCATCGATCTGGCCATTCTTAAGCAGGCTCATCACGAGGTCTTCGCTGGAACCGCCAAACATGCGATCGATAAGATCTCTAACCCCCTGACCCAACGCCTTGGCCTCAGTGATGGCCGCACTGTAAATGTAGGCGCGGCCCCGCAGTTCACGTTTGAGTTTTCCCTTACGCTCAAGGATGTTCAACATGGTCTGCACGGTGGTATAGGCCAGGGGTGGCTCCAGTTCTTCCTGCACGGCGCTCACCGTGCAACTGCCGCACTTCCAGATCACCTGCATGATCTTCAGCTCCAGCTTGGTCAAACCGACTTTGTTCGAGGTCTTCACCATCCGGTCTCCTAATAGCTTAGGACAATATGCCTGTGCGGCATGGCTTGTCAACTAAGAATTTAGGAGTCCTACGGGAGGGGAGCCCATAAGCGCTAGCTTGTTTGGGATGTTTTTCGTCAAACCCCCGCAAAATCGTCATCCTGAGAGCCTGTGACTTTTTGATTTGTCGTGCGAAGTTCTCGGGACCTGCGGTTTCACTTCACCTCAAGCCAATGCCGTCGCCAACGATCTTTCAGCCGCTAACGAATTCCGGATGGAAGAGCCTCTCCGCCTTTGTCACCCCGAGCAGTCGACTCGCGGAGGCGAGCTAAGAGAGAAATTACAACGCCAACAAAAGCTTTGGGTGCCCCATTCAAGCCGTACTTTGGCTTGAGTGGGCTACCATGCCACCCGACCTGCTGTCTTCCCCTTTTCACCCCGAGTATGACCTGCCAGCCCGCCGTGCCGTCGGAGCTCTGCAGTCTCCCTCAACACACAACCAGTGCTCGGCGTCGAGTGTTTTTCCGACCGGCGTGCGTATTGGATAGACCTGTCTTTTCTTATTGGCCCTTGCCTAGCCGGCGGAAATATTCGGCCACTGCTTCTTCGTACCCGGGCGGCACCGGCGGCTCTTTCGTGGTACGCACCTGCCCTTGGGCTTGGTCGTCTGAATCGTGGCGCAGTTGAAGCTCCAGTTTGTCGACTCCGCTGAGCACCTCGGTGTGCAGCTGCTCGACCATGGCTGGATTGCCCGGGAAGCGGCGCGGGTCGAGGCGCTGCATCTCGCGCACCAAGTCCTGAATCTCCTTGAGCGCTGTGGGGTCATTCTGGGCCAGGTGGTGTAGCTGGCTCAACTCCGAAAGCCCCTGCTGGTAAGTGGCTTCCGGATCGGCTGTTGCGGGTGAATTATCAGGGGCAGCAGGCCTGCCAGTCCGATCGAAATGGTTATTGCCGGTGTTGATGTTGTTCCAGGCGGTGCCTACGGCCCCGCCGCCAGAGCGCCAATTGCCGACGTCGCTGCTTAAGTTATCCTGAGCGACCTGGTTTCCCCCGCGCTGATTCCCGCCGCCGTTCTGAGCAATCTGAGCGCCTGGGCCACCGCGGCTGCTCCAACTCCCTGGACGTTGACCGAACTGTCCACCCTGACCTTGCTGCTGTCCGGCTTGTGCTTGCTGTTGTCCGGCTTGTGCTTGCTGTTGTCCAGCTTGTCCTTGCTGTTGTCCGGCTTGTCCCTGCAGTTGTCCGGGTTGGCGGCCCAATGGATTCTGCCCGCGCCCCGTCAGAGACTCGATCTGGCTGCGAAAGCGTTCGACGTGGTCGAGCGCAGCGGTTTGCTGACCCTGGCCTTCGGACGGTTTGCCTGGGCCCAGCCCTTGTTGCGCCTGATGTACCTGCTGGCTCAACTGATCGAGATCTTTGCTGATGCCGGCTTCTGTCCCATTCGAATTGGGATTGATTCCCCGGCGCAGCCAGTCGGCGGTTCGCTGTACTCGGTTGGTCAGATCGGTCTGGTCCATGCCGCTCAAGGCGTCGCGCAACTTCGAAGATGCTTGCGGCTGCGTTGGAGCCATCTCACGGGCCGCATTGCGCATGTTCTTTTCCAGCCCGGAAAGATCGTCGGAAAGCTGCTGCCGATCCTCTGCCAGCTGGTTGCGCTGCTGCAACCTGGCTGTGTACTCTGCGTGGCTGGATGCGTCCGGACGGCCAGCCAAGCCACGAATGCGATCCGCCTGCGCATGCTCTTGCTTGCTGAGGCGGTCGGCTTCACGGGAGAGCGAATCGAGCCGGCCCGTGGCCTGTTGTTGCTGCGTACTACTCATGAGGCTTGCAGCCTGGCGCAGTTGGTCAGCTGCCTGCCGCGCCGCTTCTGCACTCTGCTGCTGGCCGCCGCTACGCTTCATCGCCTGATCAGCCTCGCGCAGCCGGTTCAGTGCCTGGGTTACACGAGGGTCGCTCGCACCTCCGTCAGCATTCGATTGAGCTCTCGACCCTCCGGCCCGAGACTGGGAGGACTGCCCACCGGAAGATGATCCACTCGATGAGCCACCGGCGCTTTGCTGCCCTTGTTGTCCTTGTTCACTCGCCTGACCTTGCTGGCCTTGTTGCCCCTGCTGCTGCTGACCACCCTGCTGACCTTGCTGACCGCTCTTGGGCTGACTGTTTTGAGCCAGTTGTTCCATCTGCTTCTGCAGCTGCTCGGCTTCACGGCGCAACATCTCCTGCTGCCAGCGCTCCTGCATGGTCTGTGGGGTGTTCCGCTGCTGCTGCGCCAACTCTTCCTGGCGACGTGCAAGGGCATCGAGCTTTTGCAAAGCATCGTCGACCGCTTTAGCGCGCTGTTCCGCCGCGGACCCGGTTTGCGCGGTCTCGTACTGGTTTTTCTCGGTGTCCAGTTCAAGGTCGAAGAGGCTGGCGAGATCACGACCTGCGCCTCCGCCTCCTCCACCACCACCGCCACCCTGGCTGAACGCAACCTCTATCTGGCGGAACGTCGCCTCGGCGCGCAGCAGGTATTGCAGTGCTTTTTGTTCCATGGGGATCGCGTCGCGCCATTGCGTTTGCTTAAGCTTGTCGGCTGATGGCGTCATGGCGGCGGCGGCCGCTTGCATGTCGTGCCCGAAGCTGTTGAATTCCTCATTTGCGGACGACAAATCCCTGCTATCCATGCGCGCTGCCAAGGCCAATGCCTGTTCCTGCAACTTGGTCTGTACTTCGGAGAGGAACTTGCCAGCTTCCGCCGAGTCCTTGGGCGTGGCTGTCTTTTCATTTTGCCGTTTCCAGGTCGCGGCGATCAGCTCCTTCTCGCGTTTGGAGATGTCCGTCTGGCTTCCCGCTCCACCACCTCCGCCTCCACCACCGGCCATCTGCTGCGATTGCGAAAACTCGCGCTCAAATGGATCGGCTTGGATAAACGAAATGTCGGTGCGCGCTTCGGAGTGTCCATCCTTTGCCGTGGCGTAAATGCTGACCAGATCTCCAGGAACCAGCTTGAAATCTTCCAGGCTCAAAGTCGCCGTACCCGCCGCACTCTTGGCGCCCGGCTTCTGCAACAGGTCGATAGTTTTCTCCGGTCCGCCGTTGACCGAATAATGAAGGCTCATCTTGTTCAGGCCAAAATCGTCCGAGGCCTTCACGCCGACGGTGACTTCTTCAATGGGACTGGCGCGGTAATCGCCGGTAGGCCGGTCGATGGCGATCTGGGGCGGATTCGCTTTGTCGGTAGCGATGAAGTAGTCCTCCGACAGGCGAACCGGCTGGCCGTGATCGAGTGCCGAAACATGGTATGCGCCATCCTTTTGCATGAGGATGGACCCCTTGTAGAGATTGCCTTCGCCGCCGCTGAGGGTAATCTGCTTTCCGTCATCGAGCGTGAGCTGGCCATTGCGCAACGGGTGGTCCATCTGCACTGCCAGCTCTGCGGTTGTTCCCTCGATGGCGCGCAAGTCACCACCGCGCTCCTCCGTAACCTCACGCATTCCCGTCCATTTCGGGTAGTGGTAGGTCACCTTCATTTGCTTGACCGTGGGCAGGTCCACCACCCGGACCTTGAAATGACGCGAAGTCAGGTGACCGGCCTGGACGTAGTATTCGACGTCCTCAGGAAGGCCGGCGAAGAGGAACTGATAATTGGAGGAGCCGGGAGCGGGCGAGGCATCAAGCTGAGGCTGCATGGTGACCGGTTCCCAGGCTTTACTGCGCGCGCTCTGGTAGTGCGCAAAAAGCTGCACCTTACCCGGTTTCAAACCAATGACTTGCGCCGTCACTAGTTGATCGCTGTTGCGGCGCACAGCAACGTCGCCCGGGGTGACTCGAATGTCATAAAGAGGCCCAGCCTTGGGCCCGGTCCAGAGCAGCGACGCCCCGTAGCCAAGGTAGCCGGGACCCGCCGCAATAAGCCATGCAAGCACAGCCAGGCACGCGAAGCCCGCACCGGCCAGAAAGTAGAGGTGGTTGTTGGGCGCCAAGTTCGCCGGGGGCACGTCTTTGGCTACGGCGAGTGTGTCGGCCGCCAGCAATTCAAGGAAAGGATCGCTTCCTCGTTTTTCCCGGTCATCGAAAGTAAGCAACCGCTGCTGAAATTCAGGGTAGGCGGATTCGGCCACCGCCGCGGCCCGTCCACGGGTAAGGCGCCGCATGGGAATGGCAAGGCCGAAGGCCGCCGCCAAGCCAAGAATGACCAGCAGCAGCGAGCGAGCGCCGGTAAGCCCACGCACCGGAAAGGCGAACACATTCAGAAGGAGAACAAGAAATACGGTTGTGATCAGTGCCGTGGCCATGAGTATGGCCACACCACGCAGCGATACACCCAGACGCAACCGCTGGTGCAATTGCCGGATATAGAGGTTGAGCTTGTCCTGATTGCTCATGCCTCCTCCCTCTGTATGCCGAGGTAGCGGCTGGCAACGATGGACTCGGCAACCGCCACCACCAATACAAGCAGCATAACGTACCACCAGACGCTACGGGGCGTATATTTTTCCTGCACGTAACCCGCTGTGGGCGCAGCGGTTGCTGAGCCTTTACCCCACAACTGCAGCAGATCGTTCGCAATGGGCTGCAAGTCCGATTCGCGGCGGTCGGGATTCACCCCAATCAGCGCCGTGTGGCCATTGGCGAAACGGATCTGGTAGAAACCCGCGCGTGTCAACTGGAACGACTGCGCCGAAGCGGCCTCTGCCAGCGACAAAGCACGATGACCATCAGGACCGATGATCTCGACTCCTACCGAGGGATTGCCGGCTCGAGGCGCAGCAGTGCGCAGCGGAACATACGAATCCACCAGCCTGCTGCCGCTGACGCTGTCACTTCCCGCAAGATAGCGTGCAGTCTGATCGACAAACGCTACAAACGCAGGACGAACCGGCAGGTCGTTGGTGAGGTTGTCCAGTCCGGAGGCAAACAGCAGCACGTGCCCCTCTCCAATCTGCTTCTCCATCAGCAGTGGTGTTTGATCGGTGAGGCGCACGATCACGCGCGCTCCCTCCGGGTCCACGCCTGCGACGTAATAGATCTTGAGATCGTTCCATCCCGCGGCGTCATTCATCGCCGGGTGTGTCAGGTCGGTCTGCCCGACGACGGCATAGCCATTGCGCGAATAAATATGCGGGTCCGAGGTGGTTCCGCCGAAGATGGGAATGCGCGCATGGTGCGCGGCCGACGTTCCAGCCGCAATCAGGACACTGCCGCCGCCGCGCACGTACCGCGTCAGGGCATTCTCAAAGATGGAAGGTAACGCAACTGCATCGGAAAGCACCACGAACGCGTACTTCGAGGGATCAATGTCGGCGGCCTGTTCGCTATCGATGGATTGCAAGGTGAAGGACGCCTGGCTCGCCGCCGCCAGAGCCGCGCCGAAGTAGAGAGGGGAGCGCGTATCGCTGGCTTGGTGCAGGAACAATGCTCGCTCCGGATCGGCCCGCTTGACCGAGAAGACGCTTATATCGTCTGCAGGAAAGCCGTCTGCGGAATCGACCTTGACCGCGCAATGGTTGAGCCCGTAGGGCACGTCGAGCGACGGAAACTCGACCGTGGCCCGGCCATTCGCCGGAATATCCACTTTGCGGGTAGCCACGGTATTGCCGTTCACTACCAGAGAGACCATTCTTGAAGCAGCCGGAGTTCCGTAGCCGGCAATCACCGCCTGCACGTGCGACTTCTTCGGATCCTTGGCATCCGCAAGCTGCGCTGGAGCATTGACGCTTTCGACCGTCCAGTTCGGCGTGAGTGAACCAGTCGGATGCAGAACAACTGTCACATTCGGCGGCAGTTCGATGTCGGCAAAGTTTGCCGGCATGGCTGTCTTCTGCATATCGCTGAAGAGGTGCAGCTCCACCGGCGTTCGCACCGTCTCCACCAGGGCGCGGACTGCGTGTGCCAGCTCACCTAAATTCGCGCGCGAATCTCCGGGTTGAATGCTCTCCACTGCGGAACGCAGAGCCCCCGCGTCCTGGACGGGCTGGGTCAAAACTGCCACTCGTCCGCCCAGGGCCATGACCTCAGCACGCTGCGATCGGGGCCTCGATGCCAGCAACTGCAACGCGCCTTGCTTGGCGTCTTCGAAGCGTGACCCGGCCTTCATGCTGAAGGAGTTGTCGACCACAATCAGCATCAGTCTGCCGTTCACCCCACCGTTCGCCAGCCGGATAAAAGGATTGGCAAATGCAAGCACCAGCAGCAGCAGCAGTGCTGTGCGCAGAGAAAACAGCAGCAGGTAGCGCAGCCGGCGATGGCGGGTGGAGCTCTGCGTGCCTCGCTCAAAGAACATGAGGGAACTGAATGGCTGCGGGGGAACGATGTGGCGGCGTAGCAAGTGAATATAGATGGGCAGGCCAATCGCCGCCAGGGCAGACAAGAACCATGGATTGAGAAATCCCATCATTGCCCTCCCTGGCGAATGGCGAGGTACTCACGCAACGTGGTGTCGAGTGGCTGGTCTGTCACCAGCAGGTGGTAATCCATGCCGGCGCCGCGCGTGCGGTTGCGCAGTTGCTCGATATGGTCGTCGATCTTCCGGCTGTACTCGGTGCGCGTGTATTCCGGGATCACTTCCATCCTTTGTTCCGTCTCCAGGTCTACGAGGATCGCCGGTCCGTGCAGATCCGGTCGTATTTCCTTCGGATCGAGCACATGGAACAGCACCACCTCATTGCCGTGGTAGCGCAATGGCTCAATGGTTCGCACGATGGTGGCTGGGTCTTCATAAAAGTCGGAGAACATGATCACGATGCCGCGCCGGTGCAGAAGATTCTGGAAGTGAAGCAGGGGCTTGTTAAAGTCTGTTCGAGCACGCGGCTCCGCTTGCTCCAGGCCGGCTAACAGCCGGTGCAGCTGGCCTTGCCGCGTGGAGGGCCGGATGTAATTGCGCACCTCATCGTCAAAGACGATGAGGCCGGCCGCATCCCGCTGATTGTGGATGGCGAGATAGAACAACGAGGCGGCGGCGAAGCGGGCATAATCCATCTTGCTTGGCCTGGCTTGGCTGGAGGTGTAATCCATCGAATTGCTGGCGTCGAGCAGGATGGTGAGCTGGCTATTGGTATCGCCGCGATAGCGCTTCAGGTAGCAGCGCTCGGTGCGGGCGAATAAGTTCCAATCGACATGGCGCAGGTCGTCCCCGGGTGTATAGGCGCGGTACTCGGCGAACTCCGAACTGAAGCCAAAATCCGGAGAGCGATGGAGACCGGCGACGAAGCCATCCACCACTGTCCTGGCGAGCAGGTCAAGGCTGCTGATACTGGCCAGCACACCGGGATCGAGAAAGCGCTGCAGCATCAAGCCTCCTTCGGCGGTGGCATATGTTCGATCAGGCGGCGGAGAATCTCATCCGCATCCACACGCTCCGACTCAGCATGAAAGTTGAGCAGGATGCGATGGCGCAATACCGGGATGGCAAGCGCGATGACGTCATCGTAGGTGACGTGGTAGCGGCGGCGGGAGAGGGCACGCGCTTTCGCCGCCAGCACAATAAACTGCGCGGCGCGAATGCTGCCGCCATAGTTGACATACTTCTTTACGAAATCGGGCGCGTTCTCGTTTTTGTATCTTGTCGCCCGCACCAGGTTGACAACATACTTCGCCACCGGTTCGCCGATGGGCACCATGCGGACGAGCTGCTGGAAGTCAAGCAACTCCTGGGCGGTCGTAACCGGTTCTACTTTGGCCACATGGGTCGTTGTCGTGAGGTCCACTACCTTGAGTTCGTCGCTGGCGCTGAGGTAGTCGAGGATGGTGTTGAAGAGGAAGCGGTCGAGCTGCGCTTCGGGCAGCGGGTAGGTGCCTTCGAGCTCGATTGGGTTCTGGGTCGCCAAGACGAAGAACGGCGCTGGTAGCGCATAAACGTGGCCACGCACGGTGCAGGAGCGCTCCTGCATGGCTTCGAGCAATGCTGCCTGGGTCTTTGGCGGGGTGCGATTAATTTCGTCGGCCAGTACGATGTTGCCGAAGATCGGGCCCTGGACGAAGGTCCACTTACGGTGCCCTGTGGTGAGGTCTTCTTCAATGATGTCTGTGCCGGTGATGTCGGAGGGCATCAGGTCAGGCGTGAACTGGATGCGCCGGAACGTCAGGCCGAGCGTCTCCGCAATGGTGCGCACCATCAGCGTCTTGGCGGTGCCAGGCAGGCCGGTGATCAGGCAATGCCCACCGACGAAGAGCGCGGTAAGGATCTGGTCCAGCACATCCTCCTGGCCGACAATTACCTGGCGCACCTGGGCGAGAATGCCATCACGGACCGCATAGAACCTTTCGATGCGGTGTTGCAGTTGGGCTGCGTCCTGGCTAAGTTCAGGGATCGTGACCATCGGCTATTTCCTCTCGGCTACACGGTTTTCAAAAAAGGCGGAAAGGTTTGTGGTATCCCACATCTCGCGAAAAACGAGCGAGATGTGGGGCACCCGCAGATTTGTGGAAGGGCGAGAGCGAAAACGCGAAGCCCGATGTTTCTTCTCTGAACCTGCAAAAAATTCTCCGCTCCGTCAGTTCGTTTTAGGCGTGTCCTTCTGTTCCGGGTGCTCGATCTCCAACAGCAACTTTTGCGCCGGGCGATACCCCGGCGCGGCTTCCAGCGCAGCGAGTACACTTTCCTCGGCTTTGTCCCGCTGTCCTGATGCGTAGTACGCCTGGGCAAGGTTGAACTGCGCTCCCGCTTTATCCAGCGGATTCAATGCCACCACGGCGGTGTACTCGCGGATCGCTCCCGGGTAGTTGGCTTGCGCAAACCATAGATCACCCAGGTGGCGATGCAAATCCTCGTCGTGGACCGGGTAAATATAGTTGATGCGGTCCAGCGTCGCGGCAGCGTCTTTCGGCTGGCCCAATTCTTCTTCGAGCGAAGCCAGCTTCTTGAGGATTGACGGATCCTCGCCACCCATCTTTTCGTAGCCCGTCAGCACCGCCACGGCCGCTTTCTTGTCGCCTTTCGCCAAGTCGGCCACGGCAACAAATTCGTAGGCGTTCGCGTCCCCGATGTACTCGGGATACATGCGCAGAACCACGTCGCCCTCGCGCACCACCTCGTCGTATTGATTCTGTTTCGCAACCGCGACCAGGTGCTCCAGCAGCTTCCGCCATTCGTCGAAGTTCGCCGCTGTCTTCCCATAGCGATCGTTCAGCCACGCAAGATACTGCTTATCAAACGCCTCCGGCGATAGGCCAAGATCGGCTTGAATCACTTCCGGAGTGGTCTTGCGTGCCGCATAAGAATGGACCATATCCAGCAGCTTGCCCTCGCCCCACTGACTTTGGATGTAGTCGCAAATGCTCCCTGCCTCGAAATAAGAGACGACAACCTGGGCCGGATAGTCCGGGAAGATGAAGCCACGGTCCAGCTTGGCCACCGGCAGCAACTTCTTGTCCCGGATTGCGACCAGGATGTCCGGCGATATGCGATCGCCCCACTCCGGGGACACTTGTGTCTCCTCATGCACGGCAAGGCCTTCCGTAAACCACCGCGGTACCCGGCCGTTGGTGGCCGAGAGAATGTACACGTGGCTCATTTCGTGCCACAGCGTGCTGCCCCAATTGAAGTCGCCTGGCTTGCGCGCCGAGGGGCTATCCATGGCCACCACTTGCCCAAAGGTGACGCCGAGCGCGCCCAGGCCGGGCATTCCCATGGTGCGCACGGCAAAGTCCTCATGATCGGGATAGACCTCAACCTGCACCGGGCCCGAGAGCTTGATCTTATATTTCTTGTCGTAGGTAGAAAGAATGCGTTGCAGCTCCGCTTCAAAATAAGGATGCAGCAGATCCGCCTCGCTCTTGCGCAGCCGCAAGATGGTTCCGTTCTCTTTATAGGTGACGAAATTTTTGTAACTATCCAGGAGCCGCAAGCTGTTCACCGTCTGAGCGTCGCGGTAGCCGTTGTTGTAGCACATCTCCAGTTGCTGCAAGGGCTCATCTTCCTGCCCCAGCCGCATCAGGCCGACACCTAGTTGAGAACGCGCGGGCCAATATTTGGGGTCAGCTTCGATTGCCTTGCGATCGTAGGTGATGGCGTCTTGAAAGCGGTAGTTGAGCTCAAGATAATGAGCCACATGGGCGTAGCCCTCTGCGTAACCGGGGTTCACTTTCCGCATCTTGTCCAGCCAAACGTCGGGAGAGCGGTCCGCCAGCAACTCGATTGCCGCATGGATCGCCATCGCGTTCAGGGCGTCAGGGGACAAAGCGAGCGCCTCATCGGCCTCAGCAATGGCATGTTCTGTATCCGCGTCTTCCAGGGCGAGGTTGGCCGCGAATTCATGGGCTTCCACCAGCTTGGGATCAAGCACCAGGGCCTGGTGGATATATTCCGTGGCTTTACCGTCGAATCCGTCCGCGCTGACGATCGCGAGCCCTAAATAGGCTTGCGCGTTCTTGGGATCTTTCTGCAATGCCTCCTGGAAGAGCCCCACGGCATCGGTGTTATTGAACCGCTGGTGCAGCAGCATTCCCCAACGAACTTTATAGAGAGGGTCACTCTCAGGCGAGGCGGTTGCGATCCTGAACTGCTCGTTTGCCTGGTCATACTGTTCCAGCCCCCAGTAGCCTTCCGCCCGGTAATAGGCAGAGTTGCTGCGCACCAGCGACTCATAGCAGGCCTGCGCTTCGGTCTTCTGGCCGTGCTTGCGCAGAGTCTGACAGCTATCCGGAGTCGCGGCCAGGCAATGGCTCATGCCTCCGAGCACCATCACCAGCAAAGCAGCGGATTTGTTTGGCCAGTTCATTTGTCCAGTTCCTGTTGCACTTGCGCCAGCTGCACCAGCGCCGCCGTGAGCTGCTGCTTATAGTCAGCGGGGTCCATGGCAGCCTTCCGGTATTTGAGCGCGTCAATTTTCTGTTCCAGATCTTCCTTCTTCGCCAGCAGCGCCTGCTTCGCGGGATCATTCGCTTGCTTCTGGGCCGCACCAATGCGCAGTACGGTGAAGCTCGACAGCAGCATCCCTTCGCTCTTTGACGGCTCGCGGACCGGTTCGTTCTTGCCCGTGTCTTCAAAAATAGGATGCTCCGTCGCCAGCCGCTTCTGCGATTCGTAGAATGCGGCCGTCTTCCGTTGCGCGTAGGCGAATGCCTCCATCGCGCTGATGGAGTCGCTCTTATCTAAATCGGCGGTGGGATCCTGCAACGCCTCAACCCAGTAGCGTGCGAAGACCGTAGCATTTTTCTCGGTGCCGCTCTTGGTGGCGGCAATCACCCCCCGCCCTGGTTTTTCCAGAGCGGCCACCGATCCGCCGCTTGCGCTGGTGGTGTTGACAATCAGCTGCCGCCGGGCGGGAATGCGATCGCACAGGCTGGCGAGGTCTTGCGCGGTGATGTCCGGGCCAACCAGGTTGAACTTGTAGTCGGCGCCATCGAACGATCCGTGGCCGATCAGGATAAGCACGAAATCGTCCTCAGGCCGCGCGTCATGAGCGATCGAGGTGAGTGTCTGGGTTAGCTGCGCTTTCGTAGCCTGGCTCCCAGTCAGGGTATAGACGTGCGCGCCGCTGCCGGCGTCTTTGAACAATTTATCCAGGTCCTTGGCGTTGGCGGTAAATCGCTGCTCGTAGTCCGGTTCGCCACCAAGTCCGGCAACCGTGACGTAATAGACGCTCGCCTGCGCTGGGAGAACCGCCATCAGCAGCCACAGCAGGGTTAGTCTCATACCACACCCCACTTGCGCCGCAGCAGCCACTCCGCCGCCATAAGCAACAGCAGCCACAGGAACACCACCGGCATGTTCCATAGCTCTTTGATGTCTCGCGTGGAGATGCCGGCGTCCGAGTAGGAAATTTCGTTGGGCAGCCGGCTTAATTCGTCCGGCTTCCAATAGCGTCCGCCGGTTTCTGTCGCCAGCTTTTCCAGTAGCTCGCGGTTCTGCACGGTGTGGAAGTTCTCTGCCACTCCATCGATTCGCTCAAAGGGGAAGGTGTCGCTGCCCAACTCCTCCGATCCCTTTTCCGCCGTAACCTCAGCCAGGTAGGAGCCAGGTTTGTCCGCAGTCCACGCAGCGTGAAAGACTCCGGGATTGTCCGCGGCCGGCGTCATGTCCAACATTACCGAGATGCCGTTCGGCCCCATGAGATGCGCCGTCACCTTGGCATCGGGAGCAGGGATGTATTCCTTATCGCGCACATTGGCCGAAAGCTCAATATGACCGTCATCCATCAAGGTGTGATTGGCAGCGGTAACCACCACTTGCCCCGGGGAATCCAGCACCAGCCAGCGCAGCAACTGCTGCCAGAAGAGATCATGCGCCGGATCCCCCAGGGGCTGGCTCATCTGCCAGCGCCACGTGCCCGAGGTAGCCATCACGGCGGTGCGGCCGCGTCCGTAATTCTGTGTTATCAACAAAGGCAGTTTGCGCCCACCGGCGTTCATCTGGATTAGTACCGCGGCGCCCGGCTTGGGCGTGCCGGCGTCCTGGTAGTCCATCAGGTAGGTCAGCTTCTTCCAACGGTCGATGTTCTTTGCCGGATCATCCATGAGACGCGTGATCGGACTATCCGACCCGGCGGCAGTAAGTTCGACTGTCGCCGGATCGCGGTGGAACGTATTCCTGCTGTTGGGTAGATAGGTCGGCAGCAGATCGACCAGGCTTGAGCCGCCCCATCCTCCATCTCCAAGCGCAAAGCGCCCGCCGAGGAAGAGCAATCCGCCGCCGCGGCGGTCAACAAACTCACGCAGCAATTCCTGTTGCAGTGGGGTAAAGTATCCCGCCTCTACCGACCCCAGGATGATGCCCTGGTAGCCAAAGAGATCTTCCGGGCGCACCGGGAAACCGTTCGCCAGTTCCGTGGGATCGCTGATCCCTTGCCGGTAAATTTTGTTCTCGGTTGTGCGCAGCATGGAAGCCAGCTGCACGATCTTGTCGTCGTCCTCGGCCCGGCGGATGAACTTGTATTCCCATCGCGGCTCACCCTCGACATAGAGAATGCGCCGCTTATCGTCGCTCACACCTAACAGCCGGGTCACGGCGTTGTTGGCCACGTTCTCTTCGTTGGCCAGCGGACCGAGCGAGAACTGCAAACTCTTGACCCCGGCATCTCCCGGGCTGAAAAAGATCGTTTCCACTTGGGTCGCACCGTCAGGACCGAGCGTGACCTCGCGGGAATCAAGCGTTTTGCCTCCGTCCCGAATGGCCAGAATGGCCTTGCTTCCGGCGTAGCCTCTTTGCTGGAGGGTAACGGTGGCGGGGATGCGCGAGCCGGCCATGGCGCGAGAGGCTACTCTTACGTCTTCCAACTCAATATCGTGCGCCGCTTGCTCTTTGCCGAAGCCGACGGTATGAACGGGTAAGCGGCGATTGCGCAGCGCATGGATGGTGTCGAGGGCCAGATCTCCCGAGCCATCCAGGGAGTTTTCTGAGCCATCGCTGAGCAGCACCACTGCTCCAACCGGCAAATCGGAGGTCTCGGTCACCAGTTGTTTCAGTCCGTCGTTGATGTGGGTGGCGGGGGCAGTGGGCTGTATTTCCGCGAGCGTCGCAGCCCGGGCTACCCGGCTGTCAAGCCGGTAGAGCCGGACCTGAAACTTCTTTTGCAATCCTGCCAGCACCCCGTCCTCTAGGGCCTTTTCGGCCGCAGCTTCCCGCGTAAGCTTGCCGTCGCTGTCGGCAATCGCCATGCTGCGCGAATCATCGAGCACAACCGCGATTACGTTCTGCTGGGGCGCCAGCTCGGCCACGGTGATCGCAGGCTGCCAAAGCAGCACCAGCACGGTGGCGATGAGCAAAGACTGCAGCAGCCAGACAGCGCCTGCACGCCACTTACTTATGTTCGGCGCGGCCTGCGGCAGCCGCGACCAAATGAGTAGCGCCAGCCCGGCCGTGGACGCGACGATCAGCAGCAGTAGCACCCAGCCAGGCCATACGCCAAGCAGGACAAACTGGCCTTTGGAAAACATCGGGATCGGGTATTTAAAGAAAAATTGAAACATGGTCCGAAGTTTCCCGCGTCGGTCGATGAATCATTCTTGAAAACTGCTGGTCGTGCTATGCGACACGCGGCGAAAGCTTCAATGCGTCATGCCGTAAACGATGTAGTTCAATGCCACCCGGAAAGCCATCGAAGCGAAGGGTTCGGGGTAATCCGGATCGTCTGCCCACTCCCAGGCGTCCCCCAGGTGCATGTTGTGACAGATGGCGACCATGATACGGCCCTTGTCGTCGCGAATAGCGCGGTACTTGGGCACGAAGCCGTCCTTTTCGTACGTCCTGCCGGTCTGTATATATTGTTCCCCGGGAATCTGCATGCGCTCATCCACGTCGTAAAGGACGTGGAAAATTTCGTCCTTGCCATCCAGGTCTTCGATCGGCCGGTTGGGAAAGACCTCACGCATGCCATTCATAAAATCTTCCCAATCTGCGGTGCCGTGGAAGTCGTCCACCATCAGGAAGCCGCCTTTCAGCAGGTATTCCCGCAGGCGCTTCGCTTCTTCGTCGGTAAAAGACCAGGTTTGTACCTGTACGGCATAGATCCAGGGGTAGTTAAATATCTCATTGGAGTCGAGGTTGACGACTTGCTCCGTAGAACGTGTCTCGATAAGTGTCAGGCGTTTCATGGCCAGTAGAACCTGGCGGTCCGCCTTGGGGTAGTCGCGGGACCACGAGCGGCGCCAGCCGTACCCGCCGTAACCACCGTAACCTCCATAACCACCCGCGAAGCTGCTGCCGACGGCTGCGTTATAGCTTAGACGGGACCAGTAAAACTCCGCCTTTACATTGGTTTCCGCATCATCCCCGAGGCCGAAGTCCGCCGTCCGCTGGTAAGCGTAGAGCGCGGAGCACAGCGCCATCCCGACGAGCGCTGCCGAACTGGCTTGCAGGAGCTTCATGGGCGGAAATCCTAAGAGGCATTTCGCTCTATCGTGGATCGGGGGGAGATCTGCGAGGTGCGGCCGATCCCTTGAGGGGCGGTCGCGTAGAGATTAGCTCGCGGGTCAAGCCCGATAGCGAAATACCATCAGCGCGTGCCTTGAGATTACCAGAATGTCCGGAACTCTCGTCTGATAGACGCAGCCGGAGAGCGAGTAGTTTGTGGCCCCATGCAAATGTCCTGCGCTCTGCTTGCAAGCCATCTTTCCGCGTGAGACGATTTGCTCAGGTCAGGCCGAGGGGGCAGTTTTTGAAGCGGCGCGACTTTATGAAGATTGGCGGCGCGGCCATAGCCCATGCGGGAAGCGCCAGGCTGCTCGCCCAGGCCCCTCCGATGCAGATGGGCGGCGCTGCCCCCACAAATGAAACGAGTAAAGCGGATTACACCCTCCGCATCGCTCCCGTTACCGTGGAGCTTGCACCCGACCACATTCTCAGCACCATCGGGTACAACGACAGCTCTCCCGGGCCGGTGCTGCGCATGCGTGAAGGCAAAACCGTGAGCGTGGATGTGATCAACGATACGGATGTACCAGAGTTGGTGCATTGGCACGGCATGTTGATCCCTTCGGACGTGGATGGAGTGGAGGAGCAGGGCACGCCTCCGGTTCCTGCTCGTGGAAGGCGCCGTTATCAGCTGACGCCGCGTCCGGCTGGATCGCGCTGGTACCACTCGCATGTCATGGCCGGAGCCGACTTGCATCGCGGGACCTATACCGGCCAGTTTGGCTTCGTCTACGTGGATGCGGGCAATGACCCCGGGCAGTATGATCAGGAGCTTTTTCTCTCCCTGCGCGACTGGGAACCGTTCTTCACCAGCAGTATGGAAGATGACGATGATGACAGCCATGGCGGACCTCAGCCCGAAAAACCGGCACTTCTGAACACCGATCCCAACGGCCTTGAGGTCAACTCGATGACCTACTCCATCAACGACAAGTCGCTGGGCGCGGGGGAACCGATTCGGGTGAAGCAGGGCCAGCGGTTACTGCTGCACTTGCTCAATGCGAGCGCGATTGAGAACCGCCGCATTGCGTTCCCGGGGCATCAATTTCAAGTGATTGCGTTGGATGGCAACCCGGTACCGTCTCCGCAAAAGGTGGATAACATCATGCTCGGTGCGGGAGAACGGGTGGATGCAATTGTCGAAATGAATCAGCCGGGGGTGTGGATCCTAGGCGCTACGGAGGAGAGAATTCGCAACACCGGCTTGGGCATCATCGTGGAATACGAGAATCAGCACCGGCAGCCGCAATGGGTAGTCCCATCGCGAGCAGCGTGGGATTACACAGTTTTCGGAAAGATAAGCGCTGCTCCTATTCCACCGGACCAAACCATCGATATGATTTTCGAAAAGATTCCTGGAGGATCGGGCAAGTTCAACACCTGGCTGGTGAACGGAAAGCCATATCCGCACGAGAAGGAGTTCGTGCTAAAGCAGGGAACTCGGTACCGGCTGGTATTTCGCAACCGCACGGATGATGCCCACCCCCTCCATCTGCATCGCCACCGATTCGAACTCGTGGAAATGAACGGCACCAAGACCGGCGGCATTATAAAAGACACGGTTGTGGTTCCGTATTATGGGCGTGCAGTCGTGGACTTCGTTGCCGATCAGCCTGGCTTGTCATTGTTTCATTGCCATATTCAGCAGCATATGGACTACGGCTTTAAGGCATTGTTTCGCTACGCTTAGCGTGCTGCTGTTTCTTTTCCTGGCTCCCAAACAGATTCGGGGCGTAGACCCCAGGTCACTTAAGCCGTTCTCCCAGCAAATGGTCCGCAATGCGGATCGCGTTGGCAATGATGGTCAGCGATGGATTGACTGCACTTGCCGAGACGAAACACGACGCATCCACAACATAAAGATTGTCGAGATCATGAGCCTTGCAATGTGGGTCGAGCACACTGGTTGCGGGATCGGTCCCCATGCGACAAGTGCCGTTCTGATGGCCGACACCCTCCAGCGGAATACGCTTCTTGAAATAAGCGTGCAACGGGATCGACGTCGTCGCATGTCCGGCCTGCTTGAGAATGCCGACCCACCGGTCCTTAAGGCGATTGAATGACTCAACGTTGTTGGGCGTGTACGAAAGCTGTATCCGCATGGGGGCTGAGTCGGTAACCGGCTCGGACTCGTTGGTGCGGCCAGTGTCTCCGGCGGGATGGGGTCCGCCTAGACCGGGCTGCCGGTTCTCGACTGTTAGCGGCGTCGCGTTGTGCAGGGTGACCCGATTATCCGGGTCAGGGAGGTCTTCCGTCGTGAGCCACCAGGGCACGGCGTGCTGCTTCATCTTTTCCAGCACAAAAGCCGGAGTGAGCGGAGGCGCATCACCTTTCATCATTTCGTAATGGAAGCTGCCTACTGGCTGGACCTGGCCCAGAGGAAATGGGTAAGCAGGGTCGGAGTCCTTGAAATAAAAATCGTTGGTGCCCCACGTCTTGGTGTAGCTGTCCTCGTTGCCCTTCATTCCAATCGCGAGTAGGGCATCGGCCTGGTGGTACATGAAGTTTCGTCCGACTTGGTCTGAGCTATTGGCAAGCCCGGTAGGATGCTTGTCGTTCGCAGACGCGAGCAGAATCACCGCGGAGTTGATGGCGCCGGCGCATACGGCGAAGATCCCCGCGCGATAGGTTGCGGCGTTACCGTCTTTCGAAGCAGCGTCCGATCCGGAGTGGATGACCTCCACCGCGGTTATCGCAGTACCACTACTATTGGTCAGCAAGCGGGTCACGCGGGAGTTCGTCATCAGGGTGACGTTAGGCCAATGCATGATCTGGCGGATGCAGTTGATATCCGCATCAGACTTGGCATGGACCAGGCAAGGATAGCCATCGCAGGTGTCGCAGCGAACGCACTTCGAGGCCAGCGGGTTCGCTTCGTTACGCTTGAGCCCAAGCGGGATGGGAAACGTATGGATGCCGAGCTTGCGCACGTCATCCTCAATGGTCTGCATGCGCGGTTCGTTGACGAACGCGGGATAGGGGTACTTGCTGGAGTGAAAAGGCTCCGTGGGATCAAAAGAGGACCCGTAACCGCCGGGAACCGAGGGTGCCGTGCCCAGGTCACCGTGGACGTGAAAAAGATCTTCGGCGCGGCAATAAAACGGCTCCATATCCGCGTAGGTGATGGGCCACGCAGGAGAGATGCCCCCCTTGTGCTGAATGACGCCAAAGTCTTCGGCGCGCATGCGAAACATCGCTGCGCCGTATACCTTGGTCTGGCCCCCCACGAAATACGCCTGCTGGGGGTGCAGCGGCTTGCCGTCTTTATCCTGCCAGGTTTCCTTGGTGTGATAGCGGTTGTCCAGAAAGACGGCGGACGTATCCCAGTTAAGCTTCTCCTGCGGCATGAACGGGCCGCGCTCCAGGATGAGGATGTTCTTGCCGGCTTGGGCCAGGTGCAGCGCCAGCGTTCCACCACCCGCCCCGCTGCCAATCACAATCGCATCAAATTCGTTTTGCGTCTTCATCTAGAGCACGGTATCAGGTTTATAAAAACTTGAGGAGATAAGAAGACCATTGTCTTTCGCCGATTGGTTTTTCTCTGATCTCGAACGCCCCGAGAGTGCTCACGCGCAAGGCGACACGAGCAAACATCCGTGGTGGCGCGTCATGTGCCTCACCGGGGTCGACTACTTCTCCACCCTCGGATACCAGTCCGGTATCGCTTTCCTCGCCGCCGGTCTCATTTCGCCGGTAGCAACCCTTGTCCTCGTCCTGGTGACCCTCTTCGCCGCGTTACCGGTTTACAATCGCGTCGCTGCAGCCAGCCCCTACGGCCAGGGCAGCATTGCGATGCTGGAAAAGCTGTTCCCGGGCTGGACCGGCAAGGTCTTCGTGCTCGTTCTTCTGGGTTTTGCCACCACCGACTTCATCATCACCATGACGCTCTCCGCCGCCGATGCAGCGGCCCACTTTGTGCACAATCCCTACACTCCGCATTCCCTGCAGAACCAGATGAACGTCACTCTTTTCCTGCTCGCCATCCTGGGCGCCATTTTCCTCAAAGGCTTTAAGGAAGCCATCAATGTTGCCGTGGTTCTTGTGGGTATCTATCTCGCGCTCAACCTTATCGTCACGCTGGTGAGTTTCGTCCATGTGCTCCAGCAACCCCACTTAGTGTCCGACTGGAAAAACGCCATCTTTGTCCAACATGGGAGCCTGCTCTCGATCATCGGCATCTCAGCCCTGCTCTTTCCCCGCTTGGCCCTCGGCCTCTCAGGGTTCGAGACCGGCGTCGCCGTCATGCCGCTGATTGAATCTGAAGACCTCGACGCCCGCATAAGCAACACCAGGCGCCTGCTCGCCGCCGCGGCCGGGATCATGAGTGTCTTCCTCATAGGCACCAGCATTGTCACCACCCTGCTCATCCCTGCGGCCGACTTCCAGCAAGGCGGGCCGGCCAACGGCAGGGCTATGGCCTACCTGGCCCACCAATATCTCGGTAACGGCTTCGGCACTCTCTATGATCTGAGCACCATCCTTATTCTCGCCTTTGCCGGCGCTTCCGCCATGGCCGGCCTCCTGAACCTCATCCCACGCTATCTTCCCGGCTTCGGTATGGCGCCCGAGTGGGCCCGGGCCTCGCGTCCGCTGGTTCTCGTCTTCCTGTCCATTGCATTCATGGTTACGCGTCTCTTTCACGCCAATGTGGATGCTCAGGGCGGGGCCTATGCCACTGGCGTGCTTGTCCTTATCACCTCCGCCTCCTTCGCGGTCACCATCGCGGCACGCACAGTACTCTCTCGCCTCGCTCTCGGCGTCGTATCCCTCATCTTCATCTACACCACCCTGGTGAATATCTACGAGCGCCCCGAAGGACTGAAAATCTCCTGCATCTTCATCTTCACCATGGTTTTTTTGTCGCTGGTTTCCCGGGCTTTTCGCTCCACTGAACTCCGCATCACCGTTGAACTTGATGCGCAGGCCCAGGCCCTGATTGCTGAAAGCGCCGATAAGACCATCCGCCTCATCGCCTGGAATCCGCGTAACACCTTCATCAAGGACCGCGAGCAGGCCAAGATGGAACTGCGCGAACTTCACGGGCTCCTGCACGACGAATTCATCTACTTTATTGAGGTGGAGCGCGGAGACACCTCCGAATTTACCGAAACGGTTGCCGTCCAGGGGTCCTGCGAGGGTTCCAATCGTGTGCTCCATGCCAGGAGTCCCGCCGTTGCCAATGCCATCGCCGCTCTGCTCATTCGACTGCAACAAATGACCGGATGCATCCCCCACGTCTACTTTCACTGGGCCGACATTAACCCCATCATTAATCTGACGCGGTTTGTCTTCCTGGGCGAAGGGGATACCGCCCCATTGACCCACGAGATCCTGCGCCGCGCCATTAAAGACCCTGCCCTGCGGCCCATCGTCCATGTAAGCTGACGCCGCCAAGCGGCAAGTTCCCCGGTCCGTAACCCCAATAGATCGCTATGCTCATCGAAAAAGTGGCCGAACCTGTCCATGAGCGAAAACTAAACTGGCGAAAACCGCATCGACTGTATTGGGATTCTATCTTGAGCATTGTAAGACACGACGTTGCGGAAGATCGGGCGACACAGAGCCCGCGAAAGCATAAAGGCTGGCGATGGGCGATCTGGATCGGGCTGATCGCCGTCGTAGTTCTTCTGGTGGTGGGCGAGGTGATGTTGAAGAGGGCCGAGCCGATCCTGAAGGGGCGGGTGATCGAAACCCTGAGCACCCGCTTCAATAGCCACGTGGAGTTGGACGACCTCGACGTATCGGTGATCAAGGGGCTGTCGGTCTCCGGGAAGGGGCTGAGGATATACGCCCCGGACGATGTGGTGGCCGCGGGAGCAAAGGCTCCACTGATCGCGGTCCAGCAATTCGATTTTCATGCTGGGCTGATCGGTTTATTCCTGAAGCCGACGCACGTACAGACAGTGCACGTGGAGGGCCTGGTAATCAATATCCCGCCCAAATCCATGCGGCAACAGAACGCGGGAAAGTCCCGGCATCATGGCAAGATCAAAATCGTCGTGGACGAGATCGTCTGCGACAATTCGCGGCTGGTGATTGACACCGATAAGCCGGACAAGGATCCGAAGGTATTTGAACTCAGCCACATCGTCCTCCATGACGTGGGTCCGAACGCTCCGTGGCCCTATGACGCGAACCTGACCAACGCGGTGCCGAAGGGAGAAATCCACGCCGTCGGCACCTTTGGTCCGTGGGATACGGAGAACCCGGGGACCTCCACGGTGACCGGCAAGTACACCTTCGAGCATGCTGACTTGAACCCCATCAAGGGAATCGGCGGTATGTTGCATTCCGTGGGTGACTTCACCGGGCGGCTCGACCGGATCGAGGTGCATGGAACGGCAGACGTGCCGAATTTTTCCCTGGATACCGCAAACCGCCCTGTGCCCCTGCATACTCAATTTTCGGCCATCGTTGACGGGACGACGGGCGACACCTATCTGCAGCCTGTCGACGCGAAGCTGGGTGAGTCGGAGTTTTCCTGCCGGGGCGCGGTGGTTAATGTGAAAGGCAAAGGACACGCTATCGATCTCGATGTCGATGTCCCCGCCGGCCGCATCCAGGATTTTCTTGAACTCGCCGTCAAGACGCGGCCAGTGGTGATGACGGGAGTCCTCACCATGAAAACAAAGCTGCACATCCGTCCCGGCAAGGAGAGCGTAACCCAGAAGCTATCGTTGAACGGCGGGTTCATGCTGAAGCAGATACATTTTACGAACCCCCAGATGCAGGACAAAGTGGACATGCTGAGCCTACGGGCGCAAGGGCATCCAAAGGAAGCCAAGCCCGGAGCCGAAGATGTGAACTCCCACATGACGGGAAAATTCCAAATGGCCGATGGCAAGCTGGATTTGCGGGACTTGATCTACACCCTGCCTGGAGCGACGGTCCAACTGGCGGGTGTCTATACGCTGGACGGAAAGAAGTTCGATTTCACCGGCAAGGTGAGGACCAAAGCCGAGCTATCCCAGATGGTGGCTTCGCGATGGAAGAGCTGGGCCTTGAAGATAGCCGACCCGTTCTTCCACAAAGATGGGGCCGGGGCACAAATCCCGGTGAAAATAACCGGAACGAACTCCGCTCCTAAGTTCGGCCTGGATATCGGCCACTAAGACAAGAGCCCCGAATAATGTTGCGGGAATGAGAACTCGCCGGTCAGATTGGATCGAAACGGGCGCCTCCCACACACCCTCTTTAGCCCCTCATCGGTTCTAGGCTCTCCAACGTTCATTGTCGAATCTGACAGCCGTATCTCATGGCGGCGTCGAGAGCGCACTCAGTCGTTGTAGATCAGGCCGTGAAGGGCAACCAGAAGTACACTCAGCCCGGGTAGTACGCCGACCGCCAGAGGCAGATGCCGGAAGAGCCACCCGGTCAGCACGGCGGAGAGAAAATAGACGCACAAGACGGCGGCCTGCATCGCCAGCCGCTTCTCGAATTGTGCTTCTTTTCCAGGTGTCTGCTGCTCCTCGTGTCTCGCCAGCCCCACCAAGCCGCTTAGCATCGTCGTCCAGGTGCCGGTGATGTACGTGGTGACAATACCGGGGATTTTCAACTGCACCATGGCGCCGCTTTGCATCCCGATCGCGAGGGCTACTGCAGCTAGCAAGAGGTCAAGGTTGAGTGAGTGGCCGATGTGCAGGTGAACCGCTATCCATCCGGCCTCGGCGGCCAACAGCAACAGAGCCTCCAGCATCAGGGTCCAGGAGATCGCCTTCGGCCAAAGCGTGCCGGGTTGTACTTTCCCTATCAAAAGCGTACCGAGTACCGCTCCGGCGGCATAACACGCAAGAGAGATTGCTGGATGAAGAAGGTCGCCATGATTCTGAAACACGGCAATACCTAGCAAGACAGTGTTGCCGGTCATATTCGCGACAAAGGCGTGCCCAAGTCCGAAATAGCTCCATCCATCCGCCGATCCCGCAGAAGCGGCGAGGATGAGGAGACGCACATCTCGTTCGACTGAAGCCATTCGTAGCTACCCTCTCCAGATGGAAACCAGTTCCGCTCTTGCAGCTCTAACGGATTGGAGCAGTATAGGCAATGCAACGGACAGCGGTGCGTGATTTCGGCGATGAGAGAGGTGGTTTAGGAGGCGACTGCTCCGAGAGAAGGTTACCGTCCGAAGGAATAAGTCACTTTGAGCACGCCTGAATCGATGCCCGGGTTCTCCGCGCCATTGCCGATGTTGGCAAGATGATGGTAGCGATACTCGAAGCGGCATGAGCGCGTATGCGTCTGAAACCACTCCACCCCACCCCCGAATTCGAAGGTGTAGTTGAAGGCTGAGCTATTGAATACCGGTATGTCCCGGGTAGCCACCGCGAAGCCGCTCAGACCGGTCACGAAGGGCTGTATGCGCCTGCCTGGGAAGGCACTGAGCTTGTATCCCAGCGGACTAAGGGCGCTCACGTAGGTCGAGCGCGTTCCACCCATGTAGGTTGCGGTGCCTGCGAAGACCTGGTTCTGGGTTACCAGAATTACATTCAAGGGTTTGCTGGTCACCGGCGTATCCACCGGGACCGGCGAAGTGAAGCTGACGACGCCCGAATACGTAGGCTGTTGCGGAAACTGTAGCTTAAGGCCAGTCATTGTAGGATCGGTTTCGATCATGAACGGCCGCACCTCGGCCACCCACGCGCCCGACAGGTGGGAGTTCAGAAAACTCCGCCGTTCCATGCTGGCCCCGATGGCGCTTATCTTGCGCCCATCGGCGTAGCCCAGCAGCATGTGACTGGAGTCGTTGGAGTACTCCACAAATCCACTGAAAACCGTGCGATTGGAATAATACCCACCCACATCCTGTGCCCAGGTCGCGGCGCAAGCAGTCGATCCTATCAGCAGGCACAAGCCAGTCTTCCGTAACCATCTTTGGAGGAGTTTCATTGAAAACATCTGATCCTTTTCCCGAGCGCTATGTCCGTGTTCACGAAATCGCGCGGCGGGGGGACCGGGCATTCTGCTGTTTTGGACCCGTACAGAAGAAGACGGGATGACAATCGATTCCTGGACTTCTCGATCTGCCCTCCGGGGGGGAAGGGGACTCGTATCGAGAGAATGTCTAAAATACAGTGGCAGTTTCAATATCGGTTCCGTTCAGCTTTTCTTATAGGAAGCTGCGACCGATTTTATTTGCCTGTTACCGGGGACGGGAAAAAACAGTTCCTCCATACCCACGATTCAAGGCAATCCTAGCATTGCGGGCACACCCTTTTGGTCCGCCAATCGCTTGCTCTGCGGGTAATAGTCACCTGCTTTTGGAAACTTTGGTGTGGGCCGCCGGTCGGAGATTTTCACCTTTGTTGTAGACGAAGCATCGTGCAGCCGATTTGAGGCAGGTTCGGGCTAAACCGACTGCGGAAAAGAGGATCATTTGGTCTTAGGCTCAATGCGGCACGGCTGGATCCGTGCCTTCGTTCGCACGTGCAGTGAGTTTTTCCGCAGTCTGCTTAGCCCGGACAATAACCGGCTAGAACCTTTGGCCTTCAGGGCCTGAGTAAGGGGTTTCTTGAACCTCCGCAGCCTGCACGGGCACTGCCTGGTAGACGGCGCAGACCTCTGACCGGGTGGGAAAAGCCCACGCCTCATAGTCCTCGTCGCTCATAAGGAACTCCTCCTGCCAAAGCCTGATGAGCCACGGAACCTCCGCCAGCATCGACTCCAGCTCCGGGTGGATGTAGACCAGGTACAACTCCCGCGGCTGTTCCTTGAGCGAAAGTTCCAGATTACGAAAGACACGCTCCATGACCGGTCCGGTAAACGCATTCCACATGTAGACGATTAACGGCCCTGGCGGCCAGGAGAACTCGGTCGCATCGCCCTGCATGGAGATCACCGGCGGTTGAGGAACGAAACTGCCCTTTGCCCGGGAGTAACGCGCGATGTTGGACCTGGCGACACGCTCGAGTTCCGGAGAGAGTTCGACGCCAATGACCTCGCGAAACGGATAATCGGAGGCCAGCAGCAGCGCGCGGCCTTTACCCGATCCCACATCGACGAAGCGGAAGCGTCCATAGTCCAGATGCAGCCGCTCCGCCATGACGCTCATGATCGTGTGAAATACCGACGGTGCGACGGCAAAGTAACCATTGTTGTGGAGATCATGCTGATGGCCGGAAGGCAGTTCGTAGATCAGCCCGCTGGTCTCCACGCCGAAGCGCTCATCGAAGGGATGCACCGCTCGAAAGCTGCGGTATTGGCCCTGCTCCATGCGCGGCCACGCGGCTTTCTTCCTCTGGCCCAGTTCACGCGACAATAGCCCGATCTCCTCTCACAACTGGTAGCGCTTTAGTCCAGTCCCAGCTTCTTCCAGATCTCGTCCACCCGCCCCTTGGTGGCTGCATCCATGGCGATCATTTCCGGCCATGCCCGGGTGAAGCCTTCAGCTTTCCATTTGCGGGTGGCGTCAATCCCCATCTTGCTGCCGTAGTTGGGCAGGCGGGAGGCATGGTCGAGAGAATCGACCGGCCCCAGGGTGAACTGGATGTCCCGCTCGGGGTCGATATTGTTGGCTACGCGTAGCGTCACTTCGCCCAGGTCCTGAACATCGCAATCCTCGTCAACTACTATGATGCACTTGGTAAACATCGCCTGGCCCAGCGACCAGATGCCGTGCATTACTTTGCGCGCCTGCCCGGCATAACTCTTGCGGATGGCCACGATCATCAGGTTGTGAAACACGCCCTCCACGGGTAGGTTCACATCCACAATTTCCGGGATGGTCAGCTTCATCAGCGGTAGGAAAATACGTTCCACCGCTTTGCCCATCCAGGCATCTTCCATCGGCGGCTTGCCCACGATGGTCGCTGCATAGACCGGCTCTTTGCGATGGGTAATGCAGGTGATGTGAAAAACCGGGTACTCCTCCTCCATGGTATAGAAGCCCGTGTGATCGCCAAATGGCCCTTCCATGCGCAGTTCGTCCAGCTCCACGTAGCCTTCGAGAACGATCTCCGCGTTCGCCGGCACTTCCAGATCCACGGTTTCGCATTTGACCAGCTCGACTGCCTGCTGGCGCAGAAATCCCGCAATGACGAACTCTTCGACTTCGGGCGGCGCAGGCACGATGGCGGAGAAGGTGAGTGCCGGATCGGTGCCGATGACCACCGCTACTTCCAGTCGCCGGTCCTTGCTCTGGGCTAGATCGATTGCGGGTAGAGCAGCCGTAGTTCCTCCTGCCGTCTCCGCCATCACGCGCACCCGCGCGGCGCTTGCATCTCCGGAAGCATCCGCGGCCGCAGCAGCCGCTCGCAGCCGTTCCCGCAGGTGCTCCGCGGCCACCTTCTGCCGTTGCCAGTGCATGCCGGTGGTTTGCCCGTCGTAGACCTGCATGCGGTACATGCCCAGGTTGCGTTTGCCGCTCCTCGGGTCACGGGTAACGACGCAGGGCAAGGTAATGAAGCGTCCGCCATCGAGGGGCCAGCACTGGAGCACGGGAAAGTCCAGGACGCTGAAATTTTCCCGCAGGATAACCTGCTTGCAGGGCGCGTCTTTGGCCGCAACGGTGCGGGGGAAAAACCGCCCTACCTCCGCCAGCGTGGGAAGCATCTTCAACTTCCCCAAAAGACCTTCGGGTGATTTGATCTGGAGCAGGGCCTCGATGCGTGCCGCCACGTCATCAAGGCTATCCACATTGAGCGCCATCTTCATGCGCCGCTCGCTGCCGAACTGGTTCATCAACACCCGGCTGCCTGGATATCCTTTTACGTTCTCAAACAGTAGCGCCGGCCCACCTGGACCACTTTTGGCTCCAGCACCTACAGTACCTGGCCTGCCCCATTTCGACACCCGGTCGGTAATCTCGGCCATCTCGAGAATGGGGTCCACGGGTTCGTGGATGTGCTTCAACTCGCCTGCTTTGTCGAGCGCCTTGATCCAACCCCTGAGGTCGTCGTATGCCAATGCGGTCTCCACGCCCCCGAATCACGGGAGCGCCACATCACCATACTATCGGTGGGAGGGAACCAAGGGTGGCTGGAACAGCTTTCGCCCAGTGGGGAAGAATCGGCTGCGAGGCTACTCCCCGCGCATCCACCGGTCCATGAGTGTCTGGGCGCAACGCGCACCACATAAGTGGCGGACCTTGGCGGCGTGGGAGAGCAGGACATTCCAAGGTGTCAGTTTCAGCATCGGCTGCTCGGGAGCCTTGGGAATGAGGGCCGCCGGCTCGGTCAACGCCAGCCACCAGTCCTCCGCCTCGCCCCTTGGATTACCGCAAACATCGCAGTGGTAAGTCTCTGTGAACGCCATACAAACATCTCCCGATCTGGTCCGGGTTCGCATGGAAGGCTTGGCCCCCAGGCGATACCTGGAACAAAGGCAAACTACCACGAGCATCTCCGGGGGCCAATCCCCGGAAGCTGTGATCTTGCTTTTCCGTTCGTGCGCCCGTACGAGCCGTACTATCTGTGACTTAGGCCCCGGGATTGATGTCAAGGGACTCTAGATCCGGCTTTGGCGCAATGTGTGTCCTGGCCGAATTGTCATCGATCCTTTGCGAAAAAGTCCCCGCCTTGGGCGGAGTTCTCTTCACGGGCGTACCGACTTCGTTACATCCGGTGGAGACCAGAGTGTTTGGCCGCCGCGATATCAGGCGATGCTTGCCGGCTGTTCCTCGTACTGCTCCAATGGAAAGCCGAGTTTTTTCCACTGATCAAAGCCCCCAAGCAGCGGACGGACGCGATAGATTCCGTTCTGCCGCAGCTTCATCGCCATCTTGGCGGCCGTAGCTTCGCTGGGACAGGTGCAGTAGAGGATCACGTCGCGGTCCCGCGGAATCTCTCCGCTGCGCTGCATCAGGGTCTCGGGTGAGAGCCGGATCGCGCCTGGTAGCACCCGCGGATCCGGCAGATAGTCGAGCGGATGGCGCAAGTCCACGATAAACGGGTTCTGCCCCCCGTCCAACATGCGCTTCAGCTCCACCGGATCCAGACGTGAGGTCCTTACCTGTTGCAAAAAGGCCTTCTGTTTCCACACCCGATAGCCCAGCAAGCCAACGACGGCGAGGAGGAAGAGCGCGCCCGCGAAATGTTCCATCCAGGAAAGCGCCCCTGGATGGACGCGCAGAACATCACCAAAGAAACGCCCGACCAGGGTAATCGTCGCCGCCCAAAACAGGGCTCCGGCAAGATCGTAAGCCAGGAAGACGCGATACCTCATGCCCGTCTGCCCGGCGATGGGCGCTGCCACTGTGCCCAACCCGGGTACAAACTTGGCCACCAGCAATGCCTGCTCGCCGTACTTGGTGAAATAGTCTTCTGTCTTGCGCACGCAGGTTGACCGCTCAAAAGAGAGCCGGCAGACCAGTTTCACCATGGTGCCGCCAAAACGCTTGCCCAACAGGTACCAGAGGGTATCGCTGACAAAGCAGCCGGCGACGACAGCAAGCAGAACCAGCAGAAACGATAGCTTATGGGTCGCAGTCAAGGTGCCTGCGGCCAGCAGCAGGGGTAGGCTGGGCACAGGTACGCCAAGCTGCTCCCCCATCACCCACAGAAAGAGGATGACGTAAGCGAAATGCAGGAAAAAATCGTACGCTAACGGCATAACGCGTCTGCCTCTTAAGTCTTTTCCTATAGATAGATGTCGACGAGCAGGGAAACGGTGCGATGCTAAGCAAGCGTTCTCAACTTATGCGCGGGCACGTGCAGATGCCGGTCCACAGAAGGTGGACGCTTTCGCTCAGTGTAACTTAACCGGTGCGGGTCCTAGCCCAGCGGATTAGGGATTGTCCCAAACCGTGCCAAGAGACATATCCCCGGCCAGAACCCAATCGGCTCATCCGCCATAGATCGCACGTTAACGCCGGTAACACGATGCAAATCAGTAACTTGTAGCGGAAGAGTGCAGCCGGACCAGACCCTGCGAGCCTCCCCGGGTGGAGAAAGGTCCCCGGCCGCCCGCGCCGTTTATAAAGAGGCAACTAGTAAAATTCCCCAGATAGCAAAAGTCGGGTCGCCTCGTGAATCGTTCTTTCGGATCGCCGTGTTGCTTTGCAGGCCTTCGGTCCCTTCTTGTCGGTCTAGCGTTGTCGATGAACGTGGCGGTCGCGCAGCAAGGCTCTCAGCAACCCGCCGGCCGCACCATCAGCCAAAGCACAATCAAGGGCACGGTCCTCGGCCCGGACGGCAAGCCGGTCGGTGATGCCTTAGTAAGACTCGAAGGCAAGGTCGCCCCAAGCGTAGTGGAAGCCAGGACGAGCGCAACCGGTGGCTTCGCGTTTTCGGCCCTTGCGCCTGGGACGTATACCCTCAGCGCGGAGAAGTCGGGGCTGCACACTCGTTCCACCATCATCATTGCCTCTGCTGGCAAAAACCAGAATCAAGTCGACCTGGTCCTGGGAGCGGATTCCGCTGCGCCGCCTTCCACGCCGGCCATGGAATTCGCCGATAAGCCGAATTTCACCGTCGCGGGCGTGACCGATTGGACCGCCGTGGGCGGCCATGGATCGGATGCCACCCTGCGCACCAGCGAAGCTCTGGCCCGTGAAACCATTGCCCTCAAGCCCCAAGGCGCGGCCCCCAGCGTGCCGGGTTCTCCAGGCGGGGCAAGGGAAGCGAGCGAATCAGAAAGCGATCTGCGCGCGGCTCTTGCCGGCGCTCCCGGGAGTTTTGACGCCAACCACCAGCTGGGCGAATTCTATTTCCGCGCCGGGCGTTATCGCGAGTCGGTTCCGCTCTTGCAGGCCGCGTACCGCATCGATCCGGAGAATCGTGGCAATGAATACGACCTGGCCCGGGCCTATGAAGAAACTGGCGATCTCCCACAGTCGCGTAACCACATCCAGAAATTGCTGGCGCCTCGGGAAGACGCTGGCCTGCATCGCATGTTGGGTGAGTTGGACGAGAAAATGGGCGATCCTTTGGCTGCTGTTCACGAAGATGAGCAGGCCGTCCGCCTTGATCCCAGCGAGCAGAATTACTTTGCGTGGGGCTCGGAGTTGTTACTGCACCGGGCAGTGTGGCAGGCCGCCGAAGTTTTCAAGAATGGAAGCAAAGCGTATCCGAAATCGGCCCGCATGTTAACTGCGCTGGGCACGGCGCGCTTTGCCGGCGCCCTCTACGACCAGGCGGCGGACAGTCTCTGTCAGGCTTCCGACTTGAATCCGTCCGCTACTGAACCCTACATTTTCATGGGCCGGGTAGAGATGGCCGCACCCGAGCCTTTGGCCTGCATTGAGCCGAGACTGGCGCGATTTGTACGGCAGCAGCCGGAAAATTCGCTCGCCAACTACTTTTATGCCATGGCCATCTGGAAAAGGGAGCAACAGCCGAACGACCAAGGGGCTTTGCAGCAAGTGGAAACCCTGCTTACTAAAGCGGTGGCCATCGATCCTAAATGCGGGGACGCCTACCTGCAGCTTGGCATCCTCTCTTCTTCCCAACATAATTTTGAAAAGGCGATTGGCTTTTACACCAAGGCAATCGAGGTGGACCCACAGCTCGGCGAGGCGCATTATCGGCTGGGTGTGGCTTATGATCGAATCGGATCGCGGGAAAAAGCCAAGCAGGAATTTCAGCTGCATGACGAGATTGAAAAGCTGCAGGCAGCTGCTGTTGAACGCCAGCGGCGTGAGGTTAAGCAGTTCCTGGTGGTTCTACAAGGGCAGCCGGCGACTCCGCCTGCCCAGTGAAATATGAGCTAGGAGGCCTTCGAATGTTCAAGCTATTGGCCGTATTGCTGCTCCCGGTGCTGACCACATATGCCACTGACCTGCCCAGCCGGAAATATTTGAACCTGGCCGCCATCAAGACGATGGTCGCCGCTTCGGAAGCAAAAGCCAAGGAGCTGAACGTGGAAGTGACCATCTGCATCGTAGATGAGAGCGGCAATTTGCTCTTTCTGGAGAAGGAAGACGGCGCCTCGCTGAACACCCTGCAGTTTGCCCAGAAGAAGGCCCGGGATGCTGCCGCCTTTGGCGCCCCTTCACGAGAAGCAGCCGAGGCGGTCAAGAACGGCCATGTGGACGAAATGGCGTTTCCCAATTTTTTCCCTAACCAGGGAGGCCTGCCAATTCGCGTGGACGGTCAGCTCCTCGGCGGCATTGCCGCCAGCGGCGCAAAGTCTGAGATTGACGAACAGATTGCACAAGCGGGGATTGATGCATTGCTAAAAAAATAGCCAGTGCATCCTTTGTCGTAGTCTCCGGATACAGTGCCGCTGCACACTCTGAAAGCGGCGGTGTATTATAAACACCAAAAAGTAGATCGCGATTCTAAAAGCGACGCTTCAATCCCAACGGTAGCAGGCGGGTTCGGCCGACCCGTACGTTCACCCTAAGTGAAGCGCAGCGCATGAACATCAGGGAAGTGGCAAAGAGAGCCGGGGTTTCCACAGCCACAGTGTCGCGTGTGGTGAACGGCACGGCGCCTGTAGACGCGCGTACGGAAAAGCGTGTCCGGGCCGCGATCCAACGAAGTGGCTATTATCCCAACACCCATGCACGCACCCTGGGTACAGGCAAGAGCCACATCTATGGCTTGATCATCTCCGATATTGAGAATCCCTTCTTTCCTGAACTGGTGAAATGCTTCGAGCGCATGGCGGTAGAGCATGGCCACGAAGTTCTGATCGCCAATACGGACTACCAGGCGGAGCGCATGGAGGTTTGCGTGCGCCGGATGCTGGAGCGCAAAGTGGACGGGGTTGCCATCATGACCTCGGAGATGGCTCCCGCACTCATCCAGATGCTGAGCGGCAGGGGTATCCCCATTGTTTTTCTGGACACCGGGGCGGTCGGAGACAGAATCAGCAATATCTCGCTCGATTATGACAGTGGTGTCGATCAGGCAATCGACCACTTGACCTCGCTGGGCCACCGCAGGATCGCCTTTGTCAGCGGGCCGGACAATCTGGCTTCTGCCAGAACGCGGCATGAAGCTTTTCTAGCATCGCTGCAACGCAAGAAGCTTGAATGTAGCGATGAATACATTCGTGTCGGCAACCATCGATTCGATGGCGGCTACGCGGCGATGTTGGAGATATTGAAGCTGCGGGTGCGGCCGACGGCGGTGTTGGCCTCGAATGATCTTACTGCCATCGGAATCATGGGCGCCGTCTATGCGGCCGGGCTAAGGGTTCCGGAAGACATTTCGGTAGTAGGCTTTGATGACATCGCACTCAGTAGCTTCATGCCGCCGCCGCTGACGACCATCCGCCTGTCGCGGGCCGAGATTGCGGAGTTTGCCTTCACCTCGCTCTACGCCGCCAGCCAGCGCGGAGAAACGCAGGGCGTTACCCACATCGTTCGTGCGGAACTGGTAATTCGTCAATCCACCGCGGCCATTCGGCCGGAGAATTAGCGCGGAGCTGAAGAGCCTGTCCCCAGTTGCGTACTGGGTCCCGCGGGGACGGCTCAGAGTCGTGGCTGTCCAAATTGGGGGGAGAGATGACGGTTGGGCTATGGAATTCGTTGAAAAGATTGGAGAGGAGTCAGAGCGAAGGAAAGCGGGTTGCCAAGTCATCACGAAGCATCGTTGCTGATAAAGGCAAAACAGCGGCTCCCCGAAAGCTAATTTGGACAAGTGCGGCTGAAATAACCAGGACGCGGTCCTGGGTCTCCAAACCCCTTCTCCAAATTGTCGATCCGCACTTAGCGTGGCTTGGATATCGAAACAATCCCACTGCCCTCGCGGATCGTGATTATCTGATTTGCTTTGACCTGCGAAATTTTTTCAACCTTCTGCGTGGTCGGCCATTTCACTTCGATCGAATCCACCGTCTCAACCTTTCCCAAACCGAAGTGAAGGCGCAGATCCGATTGCGACATGACGCTGGTCCCGCTGTGGACCTCATCCATCTGGACGTGCTTGCCCGTGATGACCCGTACCCGCGCTCCAATCGCGGTGCGATTGCACTTGGTTCCCACCAGCTTGATCTTGATCCAGTTCTGCTTGTTGCCTCCCTCATTTCGAAGCAGCGATGGCAAATCGTTCATATTCAAAACCAGCACATCCATGTCACCGTCGTTGTTATAGTCTCCGAATGCGGCGCCCCGGCTCGAGAAATGCTCGCTGATGCCAGGTCCCATCTCCGATGACACGTCTTTGAAACGGCCATTGCCGAGATTTCTGTAAACCAGGCGCGGATTCTTGAAGGTCTGGCCGAAATTGTACTTGTCTATCTCCGGGTAGACGTGTCCGTTGATCTGGATGATGTCAGGCCAGCCGTCATTGTCGTAATCGACAAATCCGCAGCCCCAGGCCACATAACGGTTGTTGACCCCGACGCCTGAATCAAACGTGACATCGGTAAAGGTTCCATCGCCGTTGTTGTGGTACAGGTTGCAGGTGTCATCGGCGAAATTGGTCTTGAATATATCGAACCAGCCGTCACAGTCATAGTCGGCCACGCCTACTCCCATGCCCGCCTGCTCGTGCCCATTGTCGCTGTACGCGCAGCCGGCCATGACGGCGATATCGGTGAATGTGCCATCGTGGTTGTTCTTGAATAGAATGCTGGGCTCGGAGTCCACGGCGATGTAAATATCCGGCCAACCGTCGTTGTCGAAGTCGTAAGAGACCGCGGTGATGGAGTATCGCGGGCCCGGCTTCAGAATTCCCGATTTCTCCGAAACATCGGTAAACGTGCCGTCTCCGTTGTTGTGGTAAAGAATGTTCGTATCTCCCGGAAGACCGCGCGGCCCGCACATGATGGGAACGCCTTTCCACTGGCAGTTGTTCGGGGTGCCAGGTGGAGGAATGGTGGCCGGATCCAATTTGAGGTAGTTGCAGACGAAGAGATCGAGGTGGCTGTCCCGGTCGTAATCGAGAAAGGTGCAACCCGCGCCCCAGCGAACCTGCGCCTGGCTAAGCCCGGCTTTGCCCGTGACATCGGTAAACGTGCCGTCTCCGTTGTTATGGAAAAGAATGTTGTGTCCCCAGAAGCAGCAAAACAGGTCGTCCCAACCATCATTGTCGTAGTCACCGACACAAACGCCCGTCTGCCAGCCGGTGCGGCCCAATCCCGATTTCTCCGTGACATCGGTAAAGGTGCCATCGCGGTTGTTCTTGTACAGATGAGAGATCGGGGCCTTTCCAGGCGGCCAATGGCTATCGAGCCGATCTCCATTCGTTAGGTAGATGTCCAGCCAGCCGTCGTTGTCATAGTCGAAGAAGGCCAGTCCGCTTCCCTTGGCCTCAATAATGGACCGTTTGTGATCGATGCCTCCCCACACGTTAGGGATGGTCAGCCCTGCTTGCTGCGCCACATCGACAAACTGGACCGGAGATGTGGTTGCGGGACTCGACACTGCGGCTTCGACCAGGGCCGGCTCTCTCCACTTCCACAGAGGAGTCGTAAGAGCATCTGTCAGCGTGCTGCCCAGCACAAAAAGAGAAGAGCCTAGAAAGCGCCGTCGCGGAAAAATCATAGATTGCGATGATTATAGAGATAGCAGCTGACCGGCATCTGCTCAGAGAGTCCTATCTGCGAGCGCCAGCGCGAGTTGCAGCAGTTGCGCCCGGTTAGCCATCGTCAACGGTTCATCCGCAGCCGGGGACGTAGCCGGCGCCTGGGCCAGAACTTGTTCGATCCGATTGATATCCAGGGCGGCGCTCTCGTTGCTGTTCTTGAAGCGGTTCAGGACTTCTTTGGCCTTGGCGATCTGTCCCGTCTGGAAATAAAAAACTCCCAGTGTGGAATAGCTGCCGGGCCATTCGGGGAGTAGGTCCACGGCACGTTCAAACTGCTCTTCGGCCTTTGCGGTGTTTCCTTCGAGAGCCGAAGCGAGGCCTAAGCCCCACAGAATTTTCCCCGAGCCGGGAATACGGGCCTGCCCTTGGAGGAGCGTTTGTTTCGCGCCTGCGATGTCCCTCCCGCGAAATTCAAGCAGCGCAAGCGCGAGGTAGCCCTGATCATTGTCTGGGTTACGGCGGATGGCATCGCGATAAATCTCCGCGGCGCGCGCGGCATCGCCCAGGTGCACGTAAATATCTCCGAGCAGGGCCAGGTAGGCGTCGTCTTTTCTGCCTTGTTCTGAGACCTGCTCTGCGGCCTCGAGCGCCTGGGAGTAAAGACGCTTGTGAAAGTACGCATCCGCAAGATCGAATTTCACTTCGTCCGAGTTGGGATTCACCTGCAGCGCTGCCTGGAAATGCTGGATCGCATCGTCATACAGATGGTAGCGGGCGAGCAGTACCCCGGTTCCGGTCAAGGTCCGATAGTCGTTAGAACTTATCCTGTCAAGCTGCGCGATCGTGCTTTTCGCCTCATCGGCTTTGCCTGATTTCAAATAAGCCTGAGCCAGCAGGTATAGGCCCTCGGGTTGATCGGGATGATCTTTGAGTTGATCAGTGATCTCCGAGATGTCCATTTGATTGCGAGCTCGAGGATCCAGCTTGGAACGATTATCGAGGTAGTCGAAGAGGTGTTCGTTGGGAAATTCACCGTCCGAAGCATTTTTAGAGATGGTTTGAAACAGGCCCAGGTCCCGATCAGCGGCTGCCGTTTCATGCAGACTTCTTTCCACCATCGCGAGCTTGTAATATCCGGTTGCTGGGCTGCGGCTCACCTTCACGTATCGTTTAAGCAGCTCTGCCGCCTCAGCAAATTTCTTGCCGGCGATCCGCAGGTTAGCAAGTTCCAACAGCGCGTCGGCAAAGTCAGGATTTAAGCGCAAGGCCTCTTGAAACCTTGATTCCGCAACCGCTGCATCTCCCTGCCGCTCCGCGATATAACCCAGGTTGAACACGCAGGCAGTGTTGCGGGGATCGAGCTTCAGTCCTTCCACAAAGGATTGCTTCGCCTCATCGAACCTTCCCAACCACAGGTAAGAAAGTCCCAGAGCGACGTAAGAGCGCGCCGAAGGTTCGGCCTCAATGACTTTCTTGAACTCTTCGATGGCCTTATCCATCCTGCCCGACATGAGGTAGCTTTCGCCCAGGGCGGCATGTAGATCGGTCCGCTGCGGCGCGATTGCAACCCCCGACTCCAACAGTGGTATTGCATCCTCGTAATAGTGCTGAGACATGCTGATCTGGGCCATCAGGAGGATGACATCCGTATTGTCCGGAACTAGCTTGTGCGCTCGAACGAGCAGGGCCAACGCGTCCATGGGACGCGATTCATCCGCCAGAACCTGTGCCAGCAGAGAGAGAGCCTCTGGGGAATCGGGCTTCTGTTTGAGCGCCCGGTTCAATGCCAGCTCCGCCTGGGGAAATGCGCTGCTGCGCAGAAACACTTGCCCCAGGTTGTAAGGAATCTCGAAGGTACCCGGCTGCAGGACCTCGGCCTTTTCCAGTTCCACCTGAGCAGGTTTGTATTGCTTTTCGGACGCCAGCAATATGCCCAGCGAGAAATGCACCTGGAGGTCGTTCTTATGCTGTTCGGAGAGCTCCGTCGCCATCCGCAACGCTTCTGCGGTTCGCTTGCTCTCAAATAAAGCGTGGACAAGGTTGAGACTGGTCGCGGGGTTGGCCGGGCGCACACGTTCAAAGTAAGCAATGGCTTCGGCGGATGATCCCTTCGCCATCAGCAGCACACCCAGGTTGTAGTTTCCATCCCGGTTGGTTGGGTCAAGGCGCAAGACGGTTCGAAATTCCTTTTCTGCTAAATCGAATTTCTTCTGCGCGACGTAGACGTTGCCCAAATTATTGTGAGTCTTGGCGGAATTGGGTGAGAGCTGCAAGGCTTGTTGGAACGCCGAGACGGCGCTTTGGTAGTCGTGTTTATCGCTTTCGATGATCCCCAGAAGGTTGTACCCTTCGATGCTGGGATTCCGCTGCAGCTGCTCCCGTATCTCTGTCTCGGCTTCCTCAAGATGGCCTTGCTGAATCAGGGTTTCCACTTGCGTGAATCCTCCGGAGGACTGCTGCGCAGCCGCGTATCCCAGGCAGACAAGAAAAATGAGCAATGACAGCCGCGCCAGATTCTTCAACCATGTACGTGCCACGGAGCAAGGGGTGCCCCACATCTCGCTCGTTTTTCGCGAGATGTGGGAGACGCGAGCCTTAATGTTCTTTGCCAGTTGGGTGGAAAGCCTACCGGTGTAGCGCCGCGTCTCCCACATCTCGCGAAAAACGAGCGAGATATGGCGCACCCCTTGCTCCCGTGGCACGTACAGCGCACCGATCAAAGATTTCTTCACACCTTCGCAGCGTAGCCGAGGGACCTGCTGTCCTCTAAACCAGCATATAAAGCTTCGGGCGGTCATCAGGGCACTCATTGCAGCGTGTCCAGGGCCTGCTTGGCGACTGTATTCTGGGGTTGAAGATGGAGCAGCTCCTGCAACACTTCTCTGGCCTGTTCCTTGTCGCTGCGCAGTACGTAAAGACGGGCGAGGTTTAGGTATGATTGGTCAAAGTTCGGGGCAACACGAATGCAAGTTTTGAACTGCTCCTCCGCCTTCGCATAATCCTGCTCCCGGACGAAAAGAACGCCAAGATTGTTCAGCGCTTCGGGATAATCTGGACGCAGAGCAACCGCCTTCTGCCAATAGTCCGAGGCGCGCTGCATCTGGCCTTGCTGGGCATAGAGCATTCCGAGACTGTAGTTGATTTCAGGATCATCGGGTTGAATAGCGAGCGCCTGCTCGAGAAAGTCCTGTGCCTGGGCATAAGACTTCTGCCGCCGATACACATTCCCCAGGTTCAGCAGGGCCGTGGCGTAGCCTGGTCTCAGCAGCAACGACTGCTGGAAATTCTGTACAGCCTCCTCTGCGTGCCCTTGCTGGGCGGCGATCATTCCCAGATTGTTCCACGCCTCGGGGTAGTTCGGACGCAGCTTCAAAGTTTGCTGCAGATAATAACGTGCCTGCTGAAAATCGTTTCTTCTCAGGTTGAGCGTGCCCAGATTGTAATACCCCTCAGGATCATCCGGCTTGGCGGCGATGACCTGTTGAAATGACTCCGCCGCCTGCTCCAGATAGCCATGCTGGAACATGGCAACCCCATAGGTAAAGTCGTTGCGCAGAAATGCATCCTGGTAGGCTTCTCCGGCGAACGGAAGCGCTTTTCGCCTGCGATCGGCTGCTGTGGCCGGCACCGACTTCACATCTTCAAGCAGTCGTTGGGGATCGATGGGGCCCTGGTACACCTTGACGATCATGCCATCCTTGTCCAGAAGAAAAGATGTCGGAATGGCAAGGTCTCTGCGGCGGTCGAATAGGTAACGGTAAATGATGTTATAAACGCCCGCCACATCCTGCGTTGCCAGCAGCACCGGAAAAGAAAACCCCTGCTGCGCCGCAAACGACCGTGCCTTTTGCACATCGCCCGCATCGTCGACATTGAGCGCCAAAACCTCCACGTGGCTTGCAGCCAGCGCAGAACGGTGCTGCTGGAGAAGTCTTAGCTGGTCACCGCAGAGTGGCGCCGTGGTGGTCCAGAAATTAAGCAATACGAAGCTGCCGCGCGAGCCACGCAGTGGGCGCAAATTGCCTGTGAGATCAGGCAGGGAAAACTCCGGCGCCTTTAACGGCTCAATCAGCCACGTCTCTATCCCGGAAGGCAGCGGTTCTAGTTTCCGCGGCGGGCCTGCCTGCGCCCAAGCCTGGCTTGCCGCAGCGAAGGGTTTGGCCACAATTTGCGCCGAGCCCTCCACAATTTCGATGCGGTGGTTGACCGGTATATTTTCAAATGTTTGCGCAAGACCGCTGGGCCAGCGCACGATAGCTCGCACCGCGCCTTCCGGCTTTCCAATGCCGAAGAAAACTTCCTTGGAATGCTGAGCAAGAAACCCGCATCCGGCCTGCAGATACCGGGTCTGGCGAAGGCTTCCCACTTCGAGAGTGATGGCCGTTCCGATACCATCGCGATTGCTTTTCTGCCCCTTCAAGCGGAACGCGATCGAAGAGCCAAGCTCCTTCATCACGTTGTGCAAAATCCTTATTTGCGGGGCATTCCTGTTTTTCAGGATCAGCTCTAACCGTCCATCATGATCGATATCAGCCAGAGCAAAGGAACGGCTGTCCTCGGGAAAATCCAATCCCACTACGCCCGAAACCTCGCTGAACGTGCCGTCACGATTGTTCGCGAACATGACATTTCGTTCGTAACCGTTCCATGAGCCGTCAGACCGGATCAATTCGTTCAGGGCATTCCATCCGTGCTCATAAGCCAGGGACGGAGTTGCGTCCGCGGGGGACTTGGCGACCACTTGCCGCCAGAAAAAGCTTGCCAGGTCGTTGCGCTGCGGCGCAGAAATGTATCCATTGGCAACGTAGAGGTCAGGGAAGCCATCATGGTCGAAGTCCCAGAAGTCAGAGCACCAGGACCAGCGTCCCATCTCCACCCCGGCTTGCCGGCTCACATTTTGAAACTTTGCGTCCCCTTGATTTCGATAGAGCGAGTTGCCCCGTGCGTGCTGCTGGTAAAGGGCGCGAATCTCATCCGGCGCTTTCTCCTGAAAGCGTTTTTGCTGCGAGACTCTTTGCCCCGCGGATGACCACATATTGGCGGCGTAGATGTCCTGATTTCCATCGTTATTGAAATCAGACCAGGATGCGCTCATCCCCGCACCCACATCGTCAACGTGGGCCTCGCTCGAAACTGCGGTGAAGGTTCCATCACCGTTGTTGCGGTACAGATTGGCGCGGCCAAAATCATTGGCCACATACAGATCGGGCAATCCGCTGGAGCTGGAGTGGCCCCACGCGCAGGCGAAACTGTAGCGGTCGTTCTCCGCGTCCAAGCCTGCCGCCTTGGTTTTGTCCACAAACGTCCCATCGCCTTCGTTGTGCAGCAGGAAATTGGGCGGCCCGTTCCGGGCATCGAAATAGGGAACTGGGTAGTGATACTGATCGAGCCCGAGATAGTAGCTGTACAAACAGAAGTAAACATCGAGACGCCCGTCGCGATCGTAGTCAGCTAAGGCCGCATGGGTGAACGTGCCCTGCGGGGGATGTTCAAACTTGAAGGCATCGTGCTTGAGCGAGAAGGTTCCATCCCCCTGATTGAGAAACAGCAGCGGGCCGCTGCCGCAAACCACCAGAAGGTCTTGACGCCCCTTGTTTTCAAAGTCGGCGAAGAGCGCGCACGCGGTGTTATCCAGTACACCCACCCCGGCCTTTTCGGTTACGTCCTCCAGCGTCCCGTCGCCCCGGTTACGGTAGAGCCGGTTGGGCAATCCAGAGGGCTGGCACACATAGAGATCATCAAAGCCGTCGTTGTCGTAATCACCCGCCGCCACCCCGTTGTTGCCATAAACGTCGATACCGCAGGCGCCATCGAGCACCGTCCGCCAATAATCCGACCCTCGCAGCAATTGGCTGGAGTACGACTCCGCGTGGCCGAAGGCCCTGGGTGTGATGTCGACAAATGCGGGTTCGTGGGCAACGCTCACTGTTTCTTCGCCGGCTTCCCACCGCCGCGCCTTCCATCCCTCAGCCTCGTCGCGCGCCCATTCGGTATTCCAGGATCCGCTCCGCTCCTCACGCACGTCATCGCTGTGGGCGGAGACCAGGTCATAGCGAATCTCCAGCCGGAGCGCCAAAGGGGCACTGCCAATCTCTTCGATACTGGTGATTTCGAATTCCGCGGTTTCGACCCGCGCCGCTTGCCCCAACCAGAGCCGGAAGTCCTTGAGAAATCGCTCCCGCCCGGAAACTGTATTGCCGGAAAAGCGCCTTTTGCGGCAGTCGATCCCGTTTCCCGAGCGCAGTGCAAGTTCCTTTTCGGGAACCATCGAAGTGGCTTCTATCGCCGGGTCCAGCGACTTTGCCATGCTCGCAAGGTCGGGCACGGAAGCCCTCAAGGCCTCGCTCCATTGCTGAAGAACTGTCCCAATTTCAAACGCATACTTCTCGGTTACATATTCATCCGAACCAGGAGCAACCAGGCGAAGAACATCTTCCAGGGGAGATTTTGCTGGATAGTGAGGAGCCAGACGAACTTCGGAGAAAGGGAAGGCGGACTTCTCATACCCCAATGGCCAGGAAGGCCCAAGCAATAATGAGGATCCGCGGAAAGGTGCAGGGCGGAGAACCAGAGGAGCCAACCCCATGGTCTTGAGGAGTGACCGTCGGGTCAGGAATGAATCTTCGTTTTTGTGACGCGACATCCGTAAGGTTTCCGCAGAGCCTGCAGATGTCTGCATGCTAGAGCATTTCTCCTTCGTGTGTATACCGAGGGATCGGCAGCCGGGAAATCCACAATCCCGAGCCATGGGGTGGGCGTCCATCTCCAACTTTTGGTTGACAAACGTTATTTGCGTGGACTAGATTGCTTTCCGGCGATGTAACCGGTTACTCAGCCAGTCAGAAACCGGTTACACCAATTGAGTCAGCGCCCAAGCAGCGCACATGACCATGGCGCCAATGGAGGGTTTTGGAATGGGCCGTGAATGCAACGCAACCAGTCTGTTTAAGTCCTTTTGGTACATAATTCTCACCGCATTGCTCCTGCTTTTTCTTCCCGGTCAATCGGTCTTCGGCCAAGTCGACGAAGGGTCCATTAACGGGGTTGTTTCTGATCCCACCGGCGCCGTGGTTCCCAACGCCCAGGTGACCCTCCTCAATACCGACCAGGGTACAACCCTGACCACCACCACGAGCGGGTCGGGGAACTACACTTTCTCCCCGGTCAGAATCGGGCACTACTCCATATCCGCCTCTGCTCCCGGTTTCTCCACCACCACTCAGCAGAATTTGGTGGTGACGGTGGGACTGGCCTTGCAGGTTAACGTGCAGCTTAAGACCGGCGCCACCTCTGAGACTGTCCAGGTAACCACCGCACCGCCGGAGCTGCAAACCTCAGAGTCGTCGGTCGGACAAACGATCACCGGTCAAACCATTAACAACCTGCCTCTCAATGGACGTAACTTTACCTTTCTGGCACAGCTGGGTGCGGGCGCGAATACACCCCAGGCAGATACCCGGGGCAATGCGGCCTCCGGCGCTTTTACTGCGAACGGTCTGAAGCCCGCGCAAAACAATTATCTGCTCGATGGCATTGACAACAATTCCAACGCCGTCGACTTCCTGAACGGAACAAACTACATCGTTCTTCCCCCGCTGGACGCGATTGCGGAATTCAAAGTGCAGACCGCTGACTTCAGCGCCGAGCTCGGTCGTGCTGCGGGCGCCGTCCTGAACGCCACGGTCAAGTCCGGTACAAACGGCATCCACGGCGCGGTCTGGGAATTTTTCCGCAACGATAAGCTCGACGCTGCGGACTGGTTTGAAGACAATGCCGGCATCCAAAAGGGAGAGTTGCGCTGGAATCAGTTTGGCGGTGCTATTGGCGGCCCGATCGTCAAAAATAAACTCTTCTATTTTGGCGACTACGAGGGGTGGCGGCGAGTGCAGGGCAACACCCAATCCGGCGTTTCCGTGCCCACGGTGGCGGAGCGCAACAGTGGTTTCACCAATCTCACTGACATCATTACCGGCCAAGGCACAAGTTCCCGGGCCGACGCCCTGGGACGGCAAATACCGCTGGGGACTATCCTCGATCCAGCTACCACCCGCGCCGTAGGAGCGGGCGCGTTGGATCCTGTTTCCGGGATTGTCAACACCTCTGCCAACACCGTCTATGTTCGCGATCCCTTCGGCACTTGTGCACCTTCCACCACCGTCTTCACGCTCGCCGGCTGCGGCCTGAATCAACTTCCCGCGGGCCGCCTCGATGCAAATGCCATCAAGCTCTTGAACCTGTATCCATTGCCGACCAGCGGCAGCCTCAGCTCAAACTTTGCCTCGAGTCCCGCTCTCTTTGAGCATCGCAACGCCTTTGACGTGCGAGTCGACTACGATATCAGCCAGAAAGACCAGATATTCTCCCGCTTTAGTTGGGTAGATGACCCGCAATTTATCCCAGGTCCCTTTGGAGGCGTAGCGGACGGTGGCGGCTTCGAGCAGGGCGACCAGAGTGCGAAATCCTATCAATCCGCCTCGGCTTATACGCACGTATTTTCGCCCAGCCTGGTCAACGTGGCGCGCGTAGGGGTGAACCACCTTCTTACCTCGCGCTACGGTCCGGAGGGCACCACTTCCGGCCTTCCCTCGCAATACGGAATTGCTGGTATTCCCCAAAGCGCTGAAAACGGCGGACTTCCCACCATCAATATCAGTGGACTGAATCAACTCGGCAGCAACTCTTTTCTACCCTCAGACGAGGTGAGCGACACTCTCCAGATCACCGACGACTTAACCAAAGTGTACGGCGCTCACAGCTTCAAGATGGGCATTGAATACCAGAACGTAAAGTTTTCCACCTTGCAGCCGGCCTATTCACGCGGTCAGTTCGGTTACAACAGCAACAGCAGTTCCGTCAGTTACACAGACATTCCCAATGTAGGTGGGGGCGCGACGGGCCGAGCACAGTTTTTGCTTGATCCGACCGTGGCGACGGTTGCGGGTGGAGTGAATTACGTGGGAGGCGCCGACCAGGTAGAGGCCTCTAACATCAACAAGACCTACGACGAGAAGAAGTATTTCGCGGCGTATTTCCAGGACGACTGGAAGATACTTCCCAACCTGACCCTCAACCTGGGCCTGCGTTATGACTACTTCGGGCCCATTAACGAGACAAATGGCGGACAGGCGAACTTCATTCCCGGTCCCAATCCTTTCTCCGGTCCTGCCTTCTTGCTCGACGCAACCGGCAAGGACAACCGGCAATTGTCTTCGACGGCTAATAATCCCGCCCTTGCAGGCCACGGTTTTCTCGATCTGCTGGCTAAGGACGGCATCGCGCTGGAGGAGACAAATAAATACGGGCAGGGTTTGGTGCAAACGCAAAAGACCAATTTTGCGCCGCGCATAGGCTTCGCCTATCAAGCCAGCCCGAAACTGGTGGCGCGAGCCGGCTTTGGCCTCTTTTACAACTCATTTGACAATCAGGGATATGGACCGAATATCGGCGAGAATTATCCCTTTGTCTTTAACTTCAACTATCAACAACAGAACCTGGGCACTCCGAGTGTTACACCCATCAGTACGGGCTCGCCGTGGGCCGGGTGCGCCACGGCCGGTCCGGGGGGAACTGCAACCCTCAGTTCCGGTCTCTCCTGCGTTGCATTTTCGCCTCTGGATGTGAACGCGCAGGGCTTAGGGTTCCAGGGAATGCAGTTCAACTACCACACCCCCACGACCATAAGCGCCAATCTCACTTTGCAATACTCGCTTACGCGTACGTTGTCTGCGCAGGCCGCATACGTGTATACGCGTGCCAACCATATTCAGATAGGTCCTGGCACCAATAACGTGACGGCGATCTTGCCGGCCGGCGCAAGTACTGCAAATGCCGTTGCATTTCCAGACTTCGGGCATGGTTCGAGTTATGTCACCACCGCCGGAACCACGAACTACAACTCATTGCAAACCAAGCTGGAACAGCAGTTCGGGAATGGGTTGCAATTCCTTGTCACCTACACCTGGTCAAAGACCCTTGGCGATGATCAAGACCAGCTGAATGGAGGCAGCGTGGCGGGATATCGTGCGCCGCAAGTGCCGGGTTACGGAGTCGAGTACGATTACGGTCCGATCAACTACGATATCCGCAACGTATTTCACGCCAGTGGCGGGTACCTACTCCCCTTCGGTACAGGCAAGAAATACTTTGCCAGCGCAAACAAACTCGAGAATGGGATCGTAGGAGGCTGGAGCGCCAACGTGATCAGCGGGCTTCAAGACGGCCAGCCGATTACGTACTCCTGTCCAACCAGCACCACCTCGGGAACAAGCTGTTACGACGTGAAAGTTCCGGGCCAGAGCCAGAAGCTGGGGCTGCACACTGACTCCAACGGAAAGCTGAATTGGATTGGCAACCCGGCGGCCTTCCAACAACCTTGTCCGCTGGGAGCTGCTGCGACCCCCGGTTGCGAAACGAATGTGCCGATCCTGGGCGGCAGTCAAGGCACGAGCACAACACCGGGGCTGGCTAAGTTCGACTTCTCGGCGTTCAAAGCCATCCCGATCAACGAGCGCTTCTCCATGCAGTTCCGGGCTGAGTTCTTTAACATTCTCAATCACCCGAGCTTCAATGCTCCTAATTTCGGCGGTAACGGGGTTACCGCGGTTTCGAACTCGGGCAACTTTACCAGTACCAACTTCGGCGAGATTGGATCCACTCGCTTTGCTCCCTATGATCCGAGGCAGATTCAGTTCGCTTTGAAGCTGTACTACTAGGCTAAGATGGAGACGCCCCGGGAAGGCACGCCAAACCCCGGATTTCCTGCTACGCTGCACTAGACAGAGCCACGTGTGCGCCTTTCCGCAAAGAAAGGCGCATCAGGTTCGCCAACGGCACCAACCTTGACAGGAAATCCGGGCCTGGGTGCCTTCCGGGGCGTCTTTTTGCGTATCCGCCCTGGTTAGAGGTGGACGGTGAGTAACAGGCCCCGCTTTCGGCCAGCGATTTTTGGTTTCATCCTGCTCTGTGCGGCCTTTGCGGGAGCCCAGGAGAAACCTGCTCAGAAACTGGACCAGCAGTTCCAGTCCGCATTAGCTCACTACCACGCGGGACAGTTCGCCGACGCTGCATCCCAACTCGAGGACCTTCTACCCCAAGTTCCCAAAAGTTTTGAAGCTCACGAGCTTTTAGGACTGGTCTACGCTGCCGAGTCACAGAACACGAAGTCCATTGAGCAGCTACAGATCGCAGCGGATTTAAAACCGGATTCTCCGGCCGCCAGAACAAACCTGGCTGCAGGCCTGGTTCGTGCTGGAAAGCCCGCCTTGGCCGTTGAACAATTTCGCAAGGCCCTCGAGCTGGAGCCAAAGGACTTTGACGCCAATCACAACCTGGCAGAGCTCTACATCCAAACCGGCAAGATTGCCGAAGCCACGCCCCTTCTTGAGCAAGCGCAGCGGGTAAATCCCACCTCGTACGATAACGGTTACGATCTGGCGCTCGCTTATTCGCTCACTGGCCAGCTGAGCCAGGCCAAGCAGCAGGTACAAACTCTCCTGCACCAAAAGGACACCGCCGAGTTGCATAACCTGCTGGGCCAGATCGAGGAAAAGAATGGAGAGTTCGTACCCGCGGCGAACGAGTATGCGACCGCCGCCCATATGGATCCGAGCGAGCAAAACCTATTTGATTGGGGGAGCGAGTTCCTTCTCCACCGTACCTATGAACCAGCCATCGACGTCTTTCAAAAAGCCACCCTGCGCTACCCAAACTCACCTCGCCTCTTCACCGGACTGGGAATGGCTCTCTATTCTCGGGGTAAATACGATGAGGCGGTCAAGGCCCTGCTGACAGCGGCTGATCTGAACCCGGCCGATCCGCGGCCCTATCTCTTTCTGTCCAAGGCCTACGACAGCTCGCCGAATCAGGCGGACGCCGTCATTCAGCGATTCCGCCGTTTTGCCGAACTGCAGCCCACCAATGCGCGGGCGATTTACTATTACGCGATGAGTTTGTGGAAGGGGAAGCGGGCAGAAGACCCCAGCTTCGACCTGGGCCAGATCGAGTCGCTGCTGCAGAAGGCGGTAACGCTCGACCCGGCAATGCCCGAAGCGCATGTGCAGCTGGGCAATCTCTACGCTGACCAGCACGAGTACGCGAAGTCCATCCCCGAGTACCAGCGCGCGTTGGAATTGAATGCGAATCTTCCCGACGCCCATTACCGTCTCGGCCAAGATTATGTGCACACCGGGCAAAAGGAGCGCGCGCAGGAAGAATTTGCGGTCTATCAGCGCCTTCGGGCGCAGCATATGGCCGATCTCGACAAGGAACGAGCGGAAGTCAGGCAATTCGTCTATTCAGCCAAGTGAAGAGTATGTGGGCCCAATCATCCTTCGCCGGAAATATCGCGCAACAGCCGGCGTGACGGCAAAAATCGCCATGGATGCCAGGCCCGGAGGGCCGACCGCGAAACGTCAGCCCAGCCCTTCCGAGTCTGTGTGAGTACGAGGGAAAAGAAACAGCAGGTCCCTCCACTACGCTGCCCCGGATTTCCTGTTGAGAGTGGTGGCGTTGGCGGAGTTCATGCGGCTTTCTCTACGGAAAGCCGCATACGTGGTTGTTGATGAGTGCCGCGCAGTAGGAAATCCGGGTACGCTCCGGTCGGGATGACAATTCTGTTGCGTCCGCAATAGCTTCAGCAAGAGGTACCCGCCCCTGCAGTAGAATTGTCATCCCGAGCAGTGGACTCGCGGAGGCGAGTTGAGGGAGAAATTACACCGGCAACAGGAGCTTTGAGTGGGCTAGGATGCCTCCCCGACACTTTGTCATTAAGAGAGGTTGTGATTTTTTTGATTTTCCGCGTTTTTGTCACGCCCAACCAGATTGTTGTTTAAAACTCCAACAAGGCGTCATCCTGAGCGAAGCGCCTCGCAGATCTATCGCTTAACAGAGGGTTTATCGCGCGCAGTCGAAGGACCCCGACGATGCTTGTCAGCCGATGCTCTTCCGAGCTTTCCGGCCACCAAGACCTAACAGAAATCAAAAAAGTCACAGCCTCCGACCGGAGCGAAGCGCAGTGGGACCTGCTGTTTCTTTTCCCTCGTACTCACACAAACTCGGAAGGGCTGGAAACCGATCCCGATGCTAAGAGGCAAGCGCAATGCGGTCATTCGTTCTTGAGAGAGGCTATCGGGTCCAGAGCAGCGGCTCGCCGGGCCGGCAGATAGCTTGCCCCCAGAGCGACCGCTGCCAAGACCGCAGCTGCTATCGCCAGGGTCAATGGGTCACGCGGCTTTAACCCGAACAGCAGCGCGCTCGCCGCGCTTGCGGCAGCGAGGGAGAACACCACGCCTAGAGCCAGACCCGCGACCAGCAGCGTCGCAGCCTTGCGCAGAATCATCGCCGTCACATCCGTGCGCTGCGCACCCAGCGCCATGCGGATGCCGATTTCGCTTGTACGTTCCGCCACCGTGTACGACATCACCCCGTACAGCCCGATCATCGCCAGCACCACTGCCAGCGCGCCGAAAAATCCCGAGAGCGTAGCCAGCAGCCGGTCGGACTGCAGCGACTGCCGAATCTGATCCTGCAGCCCTGCAAAGTCGAAGCTGATCCCTGAGCTCACCTGCTGCATCGTGCGCCGGATCGCCGACTCGACCGGCTCCATCGGCAGCTTCGAACGTACCAGCACCGACATTGAGGTATCCGCGTCCTTGTCCTGCGCGATATCAAGATACGCAATCGCCACAGCCGGCCGCCGGATACGATTGTATTTTGTGTCCTTCACCAGGCCGACAATCTCGTTCAGTTCCTCCGGACTGTTCGGAGTCGCTTCCCGGCGGAACCTCATGCCGATAGGATTCTCACCCATCCCCAGCAAGCGCGCGAACGCCTGGTTGACAATCGCCGCACGCGGCGACTGAGCCTTGTCGCTGTCGTTGAAGTCGCGTCCGGCCAGCATCGGAATGTCCAGCGTTTTGAAATACTGCGGACTGACTCCGCTGAAATTCGAATCTTGCCGCTGCGTGCGGCCGTCAATCCACACCGTATTGCCCCAGCCATTGCCGCTGAGCGGGACGATATTCGTTTCGGCTGCCACATCCACGCCGGGAATCGCTCGTATCCTGTCGAGCAACTCCCGCTGGAAGGCTGCGCGCCGGTCCGGCGGAATCTGCAGACGGGTAAAGTCCAACCCTGCGATCAGCACACCCTTGGCCTGAAACCCAGGATCATCCGTCAGCAGATTCCGCAGGCTCTCGGCGAACAATAGCGCACCGAACAGCAGCACCAGCGAAAACGCCACCTGTGACACCACCAGCGCGCCGCGAAATCCCAGCCGCCCGCGGCTCGCCGTCATTCCGTGCCCGCCCGTCTTCATCGCCGCGCTGGGAGCGGTGCGCGATGCACGCAGCGCCGGAGCAAGCCCGAACAGCAGGCACGTCACCAGCGATACCGCGAGCAGAAACGCGAACAGCCGCCAATCCTGTTTAAAGTCCAGCGAAACCGGATTATTCGCAGTATTGAGAAACGCCACCAATCCCCGGCTGAGGGTGCGCGCCAGCACTGCGCCGGCCACCGCGCCCGCCAGCGAGAGCAGCAGGCTCTCCGACAACACCTGCCGGATCAACCTCGATCGCCCCGCGCCGATGGCCAGCCGCACTGCCATCTCCCGCTCACGCGCGCTGGTCCGCGCCAGCATCAGGCTGGCCAGGTTCGCGCACGTAATCAGCAGCACCAGCCCGGAGATTCCCAGCAAAATCCGCAGCGGATCTGAATAGGTCTCCCGCAGCATGGAGACACCGGCCGCCGAAGGTGCGGCCGTCAGCTTCATCGCCAGATAATCTTTGATGCTCTCCTTCGGATAATCCGGCCGCAGCGTCGCTCGAAAAATCGCGGGCGAGGCCGCTCCAAGGTGCGCTGCCACTCGTTCGACCGGCCACGAAGGATCGAGCCTTCCGATCACCGAAAGCCACCACTTGGTACTCGAATCCAGCCTGTTCGTTGTTTCCAGGAATGGCTGCGAGCACACCGGCACTGCTACATCGAAGCTCTGCCCCACATCCACGCCGAAGAAGCTCGCCGGGGTCACGCCGATTACCTCTACGGGCTTGTCATTGAGCATCAGCTTGCGGCCCAGGGCTGGGCCGCCGCCGTACTCCTGCTGCCAGAAGCCATAGCTGATCACCGCGCCCGGCAACCCGCACCCGCGGCGGTCGTCCTCCGCGGTAAACACCCGCCCCTGGATCGCCCTGACCCCGAGCATCCGGAAGAAGTCCCCGCTCACCCACAGACCCCTTAGAAAGCGCGCGTCGCCGCCCGAGTCCCGGCTGAAACCGGTATTCCTCCATGCGGCAATCTCCGAGAAGCCCTGGTGATCCTCGCGCAGCTTCTCCCAGATCGGGTTCGTTACCACCGAATATCCGCCGACGAAGCCCCCGCGCGCTTTATCCATATCGACAACCCGCACCTCCGCCAATTCCTGCGGATTCTTCACCGGTAGCGCCTGCAGCAGCACGGCATCCAGAAGCTCGAAGATCGCCGTGTTGGCGCCGATGCCCAGGGCCAGAGTGGCAATTGCCGCAATCGTGAACCCCGGAGACTTCAGCAGCCGCCGCAGCGCGTATTTCAGATCCTGCACCGTGCGCTCCAGCCACTCCCAACCCCAGGTCTCGCGGGTCACGTCCTTCACCAGCGGCACATTGCCGAACTCCTTCGCTGCCGCCGCCCTAGCCTCGCCCAGAGTCTCGCCCCGCTCCACGCGGTCACGCACAGCCATCCGCAGATGCACCTCGATCTCCTCATGGAGATCGCGCTTACGGCGCGCGAAGAACCGCCACCAGCTCATGGCTCACCACCCGCCGGCTCGCCGCTCATAATCGCGCCGATCGCCGCAACCATCTGCTGCCAGCGGCCGTGATCGGACGCAAGCTGCTTCTTTCCGGTCGCGGTCATGCGGTAATACTTCGCCCGCTGGTTGCTCTCCGTCAGCTTCCACTCCGACCGCACCCACCCCTGCCGCTCCAGCCGGTGCAGCGCGGGATACAGCGACCCTGTCTCCACTTGCAGGACCTCGCCTGACCGGATGCGAATCGCCTGGCTGATCCCGTATCCGTGCTGCGGGCCCCACTGCAGTGTCTGCAGAATCAGCATGTCCAGCGTGCCCTGAAGCAACTCGACCCGGTTCTGATATGGATTGCGCTTTTCCTTGATGGCGGTCATAGATGTAGCCACTCTACTCCCATATGGAGTAGGGCGTCTACAGCCGAATCCTGTTCGCTATTTCTTGCTGCGCGCGCCTGGTTAATATACAGTTTACCTGTACAGATAGACTGTATATATGGCACACTGGAGATCATGAGGAATCAAACCCGCGTTGCTCAGGTGGGGTCTGCCTCAACTCTGGCGGCGGAACTTCACACGGTCCTTGGCAAGCTGAAGCGGCGCCTGCGAAAACATGGGGGAGGGAGCGATCTGACCCCTTCCCAAGTCTCCGTGCTTCTTAGCCTGGAGAAGGATGGTCCCGCCACGGTGTCGGCCCTGGCCCGGGCCGAAGGCATGCGCCCGCAGTCCATGAGCGCCATCATCAATCCGTTGCAGGAGGCGGGCCTGATCAGTGGCTCCCCCGACCCGAACGACGGACGGCAAACCATGATGGCACTCACCCGGCGATGCCAGAAGTGGATTCAGGAGGGCCGTGCGGCAAAACAGGATTGGCTGACCACGGCGATTCAGGAAAAGCTCTCCGCGCAGGAGCAGGAAAAGCTCGCGGCAGCGCTCAAATTGCTTATGCGGCTCGCTGAGGACTGATGTCTTCCTGAGCAACTACCCCACTCTTATACAAAACCCAAGGAGAAATACCCGATGTCTCTTACGGTACTTGACCCGAAAACCGCCCTGATCGTTGTAGACCTTCAGAAGGGGCTCCTCAACGCACCCTTTGTCCATCCCATCTCGGGCGTAATCGAGCGATCCCGCGCGTTGCTTGATGCCTTTCGCCGGCAGAACCTTCCGGTCGTGCTGGTTAATGTGGCTGGACGCGCACCGGGCCGCACCGAGCAGCCGCGCAACGTAACCTACGCGGAAGGATGGACTGACCTTCTACCGGAATTGGGTCAAGAGCCCAGCGACATTGTCGTTACAAAACGGACGTGGGGCGCTTTCGCCGGCACCGACCTCGAAGACCAGTTGAAGGCCAAGGGCGTAACGCAGGTCGTCGTCACCGGTGTTGCCACCGGGACCGGTGTTGAGGCGACTGCGCGCCAGGCCTACGAGCAGGGGTTTCATGTCACGCTCGCCATCGACGCCATGACCGATGTGCGCCCTGAAGCGCATGAATACAGCGTCACGCATGTCTTCCCCAGGCTGGGAGAGACGGGCTCGACTCAGCAGATCATCGACCTGCTCGCGGTAAGGAGGGCCTGAACATGCACTGGCTCCCACTCGTGTCTTACTTCTTCGGTGGTGTTTTCCTGGCCAATGCCGTCCCGCATTTTGTCAGCGGCATCATGGGCCGTCCCTTCCAAAGCCCCTTCGCAAAGCCGCCAGGAGAAGGACTTTCTTCCTCGACTGTGAATGTGCTCTGGGGCTTTCTCAACCTCGTTATCGGCTACCTGCTGGTAATGCATGTCGGACGGTTCGATGTCCGATCGATGATCCATATGGCTTCGCTTGCAACCGGCGCGCTTGTCATCAGCCTCAGTATGGCGCGGCATTTCGGCAAATTCCACGGAGGCAACGCACCGGGGCGTTCATGAAGAGTCCCGCGGCGGGCGCCTTCCGTGCCTTGGGCAGCTTCAACTACCGGATGTGGACAGCGGGCTCTCTGGTCTCCAACATCGGCACATGGATGCAGAGTGTCGCGCAGGACTGGCTCGTACTCACTCAACTCACGCATCACGATGCGTCCGCGGTCGGCATTGTCATGGGCCTCCAGTTTGCGCCGCAGCTTTTTCTGTTGCCGTGGACAGGGTTTGCGGCGGATCACTTCAATCAGCGCAAACTCCTGGTGCTCACCCAGGCGTCTATGGGCGTGCTGGCTCTGGCGCTGGGAGTGCTCACGATTGCCGGTAGCATCCGGCTCTGGCATGTCTATGTGTTTGCGATTCTCTTTGGTTCGGCTGCGGCGCTCGACGCTCCGGTGCGCCAAACCTTCGTTGCAGAATTGGTAGGCGACCATCATTTACCCAATGCAGTCGCTCTTAACTCTACGTCGTTCAACGCTGGGCGCATGGTCGGTCCCGCGGTGGCGGGTCTGGTCATCGCCAAGGTGGGCACGGGTTGGGCATTTGTGGCCAATGGCATATCGTTCGCCGCGGTCCTGATCTCAATGTTTCTCTTCCGCGTCTCGGAGCTGCGTCCAAGCACCAGGGCTCACCGTGCCGCAGGCGGATTCATGGAAGGTCTGCGCTACGTTCGCAACCGTCCTGACCTCAGAGCCATCCTGATTATGTTGTTCCTGATCGGCACCTTCGGCTTGAACTTCCCCATCTTCATCTCCACCATGGCCGTCAAGGTCTTTCATACCGATGCGCGTGGCTTTGGGCTGTTGTCCTCCTTCATGGCGGTGGGCACCATCTCGGGTGGGTTGTTTGCTGCAGTTCAGGAGAAGCCAGGATTCTCATCCCTGGTGATCGGCTCCGCTGTTTTCGGCATCGGGTGCACCTTAGCCGCCCTGGCCCCCGGCTACTGGTGGTTTGCCGCCGCTCTCGTAGTCACTGGCGTAGCCACCTTGACCTTCACCAATGCAACCAACAGCATGATGCAGCTTTCGACCGAGCCTGCGATGAGAGGCCGGGTCATGGCACTTCGCGTCGCTGTTGCGCTCGGTGGCACTCCGGTAGGAGCGCCGATCGTAGGCTGGGTGGCAAACCGTTTTGGCCCACGTTGGGCACTCGGTCTGGGTGCTTCATCGGGAGTTGCTGCCGCCATCGTCGCGGTCTATGTTCTGCTAAGGGCTCGGCTCGCCCAAGGTGATGAAATGGGCTGAAGGGTCCGCGCTTTACAGGTTGCGGAACTGAGTGCGCAGGTGGAGTCCTCACGCATTCGTGGCGAATTTCTTTGCAGGTTGGGGAAAGCTCACTGAACGAAGGGCAGGCCTTTACAGGTTGCGGAAAAACTCATGCTTTGTATCAGGACACCACTTTAGTTGGGCCGTAAATGAATACGGCGGCCTTTAGAGTCTGCGTGAGAACTACCTTCCCCAAATCGAGCCCCGGAGGAGTAGGAATAGGACGGGTGTCCAAATTAGGGGAAGCGATGAGGGTTGGGCTATGTAATTCATTGAAGAGATTCGAGAGGAGTCAGAGCGAACGAAAGCGGGTTGCCAAGTCATCACGAGGCATATTGCTATCCGCGCCTTTATCAGCAACGAGGCTTCCTGCCGAAGGAAAGAAACCGCAGGTCCCTCCACTGCGCTGCGCTCCGGTCGGGATGACAATTTTGTTGTGCCACCGGCTGCTGGTTCCGTTGACCGGGGCCAGGGCCAATTCCCACAACAAAATTGTCATCCCGACCGGAGCGCAGCGCAGTGGAGGGACCTGCGGTTTCTTTCCTTCGGCAGGAAGCCTCGTTGCTGATAAAGGCAAAATAGCAGCTCCCGAAAGCTGAGGTAGTTCTCACGCAGCCTGTTGAGCCCCTGAGGCACCGATATCTTTTCGACAGAGTGTAGTGGAGAAATCTGTTTTTTCTCCCCTGTTCTGACGCAGCCCCTAGTTCTTCACCCGAACCGTAGGCTCCACCGACAAGCCAGGACGCAACAGGTGGTCGCTGTCCTCGTTCCGATCGGTCAGGTCGATCCGGACCGGGATCCGTTGCACCACCTTGACGTAATTTCCAGTGGCGTTCTCCGGCGGAAACAGGCTTAGCATCGAGCCGGTGGCGCCCCCGATCTGCGTCACCTTCCCGTCGTAGTCACGCCCATAAGCATCCACGTGGATCTTGACCGCCTGACCGGGACGCATCAACCTTAACTGCGTCTCCTTGAAGTTAGCCGTGATCCAGATATCGTCCAGGGAAACCAGGGTCATCAGGTTCTGTCCTACGCTGACGTTTTGCATTACTTCCAGGCTCTTCTTGGTGATGATGCCACTGACCGGCGCGACAATCTTGGTGTAGCTAAGGTTCAATTTGGCTTGCGCCAGTTCCGCGCGTGCCTGTTCTACCTGCGCGGCCGCCTGGTCCGCCTTGGCTTTTTGAATCTTCACCTGGTCCGGAGCGGTTTGCGCAAACTTTAATTCCGCCTGGGACTGCACTACCCGGTCGCGGGCGATACGCACCGCGTCCTCGGCGGCAATCTCGGTGGCCTTTGCCCCCAGCAACGCTGCCTTGGCAGCATCCGCCGTGGCCACGGTGGCGTCGAACTGCTGCTTGGAGATGACGTCTTTTTCCACCAGGGGTGTGTACCGCTTCAGATCCAATTGGGCTTTGATGTTGTTTGCGTCCGCCTGCTGTACCTGGGCCTGGGCGGCTTCCAACTGACGCTGCGCCTGCTGCACCGTCGCGTCGGAACTTCGCACAGTGGAGGAGGCCGATTGCAGATTGGAGCTGGTGTTAATTCCGATCACGGGTACGTTCACCCGCACGGCTTCATAGTTGGCCTCGGCGCTCTCCAGGCTGGCCTCATCCTGCTGCACCGCGACCTCGAAATCTTTGGGATCAATCTCGGCAATCAACGTACCCGCTTGAACATATTGATTCTGATCTACGTTGACTTTAATGACCTGCCCGGCAACGCGGGCGCTGATCTGTATCAGGTGACCGTCCACCTCTGCGTCGTCGGTGTCTTCGTAGTAAGTGGAGTGCCACCAAAACAGCAGCGCGCCCACAATGAGAACCGCGACCACGCCGATCACGATGAATCGGCGCTGTCCTTTTTTCCGCGGAGGACTGTCCAGATCCTGCTGGTCGTTGTTGCCAGCCTCGGGACCCTCTTCGACGGTACTTGCACGCCCTGATTCCGGATTCTGTTCCGCCACCGCTACTTTCCTCCCACGTAATCCTTGTAATTCGTTTGCGCAATGCCCAGCGCCCGGGCCAGAGAGAGCTTTGCCACATTGTGCTCGTAAAGGCTGGAGACGTACTGGTCATCCGCCTGCGCCATCGATGCCTGGGCTTGCGACACCGCAAGATTGTCGGAGACGCCTGCCGCATATCGCTGTTGCGCCTCGCTCAGAGCTTCGGTCGCCAGTGCCACGTTGCTGCGCGCCACGGCAACCTGCTTGGCGGCTGCCTGTATGTCGAGAATGCTGTCGCGCACGTCAGCGCTGATCTGACCCCGCAGGTCGTTCAACTGTGCCTGTTTCTGTTCCAGTTGGGCCTGCGCCGCCTGGGCATCGCCCCGTAATTTGGCCTCTTCATAGAGCGGCACGGTGGCCGTGCCCACGGCGTCGAAGGTTCCATTGGAATGGCCCAGGGTCGGCCCGATGAGCCCGTAGTCCCCAGAGAAGCTTACGGTGGGATAACGTTCGGCAGTAGCTGCGGACCGCGAAGCTTTTGCCGCCTCCACTTGCTGCTGCAACGCCTGCAAGTCACGACGGTGGGCGAGCCCTTGCTGAACCGCGGCGTTGGGGTCCACGTTGTCCAGCCCCTGAAACGGCGCCTGGTCGGTCAATTCGAAGCTTTGTTCCAGCGACAGCCCAATCGTGCGCGCCAAAGCAATCTTGTCTTTCTCATATTGATTTTGCGCCGTGATCAAAGTCTGCTGCTGCGTCTGGTAATCCACCCGGGCGCGCAGCTCGTCGAGCAGGGGAGCCGTGCCCGCCTGGTGGTTGGCCATCGCCTGGTCGAGCGATACCTTCGAGGTGTTTACCTGGGCCTGCGCCGATTGCACCCGCGACGCGTCGGAAATGCAGAGCAGATACGCATTCCCGACGGTCAGCACCACCATGTCCTTTGCATCCTCGATCGAGAGTTTCGATCCTTCGAAGTTATGTTTAGAGGCCAGATAGTTCCGCAGCGACGACACGTTCAAGAGCGACCATTGCACCGATCCCCGGATGTCTGTATACGCGTAGGGCCCGATCACCGCAGGAAAGCCGGGAATGTTGAGCCCTTCTGCCCGCAGGTTCACCTGTTGGTCCGATTCTTTGGCCGTAGCATTCACCGTAGGCAGCAATGCCTGCAATTGCTGCAACCGCTGCGCGCTGGCCGAACCCGCGTTCACGCCGGAGAGCACCAGGCCCAGGTTGTATTTGAGCCCCATGGTAATCGCTTGATCGAGCGAAAGCGGCAGAACCCCCGGGACCGGCGCTTGCTTTACGATGCTGCCCTGGTAGGTGCCGCTATTCACCTGCGCCGGCATCGCCTGAACAGTGCTGCTGGACGAACCACCACCCCCGGAGGTCGAGGATTGACCGGAGAATTGCCCCAGCAGGGCGACCGGGCTGAGGGATAAGCTGAAGAGGATCCCGAGCGATCGCCACTTCATGCCCTGCAATTCACCCCGGAAACGTCTCATCCTTAAGTCAACCTCGGCATGCAACCTGGGGCCCAGAAAAATCAACAGCATGCAGTTCGATGCAAAATAACCTGTTAATTATTCAAAAAGAAGGCCCAGCGGCGACCGCGAACACACCGGTTTCGGGAGAGACGCTGGGCATGACGGACGCGGTCGCCATGCCGCCGGCCCCAAAAGTCTGGACCTGTGGCTTCGATTGCTCTGCTCAGGCCGGCATGAGCGCAGTACGCGAACTGATCAGGCAGGTGGCCAGCGAGCACAGCGCCTGGCGATACGCGGTACCCACCTGGTCTCGCCGCCATGCTTGTGCTCCCCTTGCTCCACTGCGGCGAAGGCTTTCTGCGGTCTGCTCACCGTCTTGTCCGGCAACAGCGCGCAGCACAAAAACTGCGCGCAAGGCGGGCGCCAGCCGGTCCAGCCATTCCCGCATTCCCGCCCGCCCGGCGCCCGAAAACAGCGCCCCGAACTGCTCGCCGGTCAGACCGGCCGCTCCAAGGTCATCAGTTTCAATGCACGAGGCAGCCTCGGCCGGCTCCGGAGCCGGCACAGCAAACGCTTCAGGGTACATCCCGGCCATCCGCTGCATGGCGGTGTGGACCAGCAAACTGCGGGCCTCGGCGTAGGCCACCGTGGCCTCGGCACAAGGATCGGTTTCTACCTTGGCCACCGTTTCCTCTACCAGGGAAACCGCCTCTTGCTCATTCCCCAGCATCAGGGCCGCGATCTGAAAAAGCTGCACAGCAGTGTCCTCGGCCATGAGAAGGCTGGCCCCTGGCGCCTGGCTACAATCCTGGTCGATCATGCGCTTCTCCTTGCAAACCTTCGGTCGTTCGATAGCTTTGTCATCTTCCATCCTCCCGCAACCCATCTCCGGGCGTCAAATCGAGTGCTGGCCCGGCGAAGAAATTACCCATAAACTGTCACTTTCAACGCCCATTCATTTTGCGACACCCTTTAGTAAGGTAGAGAGAGACAACCAGCGTCCCAACCCTCACCATGGACATTGTGAGCAAAGATCCACAGAGTCTCTTTATCGGCCGCGACGAATCGTGGTTGAGCTTCAACCGCCGTGTCCTTGAGGAAGCCCAGGATCCGAGTAACCCTTTGCTCGAAAGGGTCAAATTTCTGGCCATTACCGCCAGTAACCTGGACGAATTTGTCGAAATTCGTGTGGCCGGCATCATGCAGCGCATTGAAGACGGGTACACCGAGCCGGGTTTTGATGGCCTGTCCCCCCGGCAGACCCTGGATAACGTAGTTCGCGATATGCACACCTTTGTCCGCGATCAGTACCGCTGCTGGACGGAAGACCTGCGCCCGTCGCTCTATGCGAATGGCGTTCGCGTGCTGGAGTGGGACGACGTCGACGCGGCAGCCCGGGCGCACGCCCTCGAATACTACCAGCGCGAAGTTGATCCCCTGTTGACGCCCATCACCATCGACCCGGCGCACCCTTTCCCCCGGGTCTTGAACAAGGCGCTTTGCCTGGCCCTCCTGCTCCGCCGCAAGCGCAAGGGCGCCACCGGGGCATTGCTGGGCGTGCTCACCGTGCCCCGCGCTCTCCCCCGGCTGGTGCCCGTGCCCTCCAGTTCCGGAACCCGCGACTTCATCTTTCTCCACCACCTGATTGAGCACAACGCCGCGGGCATGTACCGCGGTTACGAAATCCTCTCTACCGCCGCTTTTCGCGTCACTCGTAACAGCAACCTCTATTTCCAGGAGGAAGAATCGCGAAGTCTCCTGGACAGTGTGCGTTCCGAGTTGCACAATCGCCGCAAAGGCGACGCGGTGCGCCTGGAAATTGAAGAGGGAGCGGATAACGAAATCGTCGACCGCCTGCGCATGAATTTCGAGCTGGAGGATTCCCAGGTCTTCCCCACCGACGGGCCGGTCAATTTATCGCGCCTGATGAATCTGTACAGCGACACTCCCCGCCCGGACCTCAAATTTAAAGACTTTCTTCCCCGCGAACTACGCCTGAACCGTCGTTCCGAAGATCTTTTCGACGAACTCCGTCACCGTGATCTGCTGCTGCACCACCCCTACGATTCCTATGACGCCGTGGTCAATTTCGTGCAGTTGGGTTCGCAGGATCCGCGCGTCGTCTCCATGAAGCAGACGCTCTATCGCACCAGTTCCGACTCGCCCATGTTCCACGCCCTTACCGAGGCCGCGCAAAGCAAAGAAGTCACCGTCGTGGTGGAGCTGATGGCTCGTTTCGACGAGGCATCGAACATTCGCTGGGCACGCAATTTGGAAGACGCCGGCGTGCAGGTCTTCCATGGCATCGTTGGCCTCAAGACGCATTGCAAATTGGCCATGCTCATTCGCCACGATCCTGACGGCGTTACCCGCCGTTATGTCCACCTCGGCACCGGCAACTACAATCCCAATACGGCTCGCTTCTACACCGATCTCAGCCTGCTGACGGCCGACCCGGAGATCACGGCCAGCGTGCATAGCGTCTTCAATTACCTCACCGCCCATTCAGAATCGGACGATTACGCTCCTCTGCTGGTGGCCCCGCTGACCCTGGCGGAGAGCACCATCCGCATGATCCATCGTGAAGCCGAGCACGCCTTGGCCGGCCGGCCGGCGCACATTATCGCCAAAATGAATTCGCTGCTCGAACAGGCAGTGATTGAAGCACTTTACGAAGCATCGAAGGCCGGAGTGCAGGTCGACCTGATCGTGCGCGGCATCAGTTCCATTCGCCCCGGAATCCCTGGGATCAGCGAAAATATCCGCGTGCGCTCGCTGGTTGGCCGTTTTCTCGAGCACAGCCGCATCTTTTACTTTGCCAACGGTGGCGAGGATGAGGTCTACTGCGGCAGCGCCGACTGGATGCCACGCAACCTCTTCGAGCGCTGTGAGGTTGTCTTCCCCATCCGCGATGCCCAGATTCGCAATCGCATCCGCCACGAAATTCTGGGCGCTTATCTAGCCGACACGGCCAAGTCCCGCATGGAGACGGCTGCCGGGGTCTACCCGCGCGTCCGCGCACCCGAGGGTAAGTCTTTCAGCGCCCAGGACTTCTTTATCCGCTTGGCCGAAGGTCGAGACAGCATCGACTCTATTCCCGAACCGGCGTGGGATCCAGAGACGGTGATTGCGCCAGTTCTGGCGCCCGCAAGCTCGGCCAAGCCGCAGCGCCGCAGAGCCGCCCGCAAGCACGCCGAGCCCGCCGCGTCCTGAGCGGCCGGGGGACGGCAATGGGCCTGCACGGCTCCGCCGACATCGGTGGTATCCCATATCTCCGCCCGCAGTAAAATGAAACTTGGCCCAGCGCCTCTCCAATCTTGCCGAATGGTGGCACCTTCTCAGCCTGGATGCGCCGACTGTCGCCGCTCTCTGGTCCTGGTTCTTCGCCAGCGCCATGCATCTTCACATGCCCCTTCTGGCGGCGCTGCTTCTCGCCCTTGGCACCTGGTTGCTCTACGTCGCGGACCGCATTCTCGACGGACTCCGCCCGCGGCAGAGTGAACTGCGCGAGCGCCATCTCTTTCACGTCCGTCATCGCACGGCCTTTCTCTGGGCCGCCTCGCTGCTGCTTGTCCTTCTTGCCTGGTTCGTCCTCACCCGCATGCGCCCCGAAGCACTCCGCGACGATTCCTGGATCGGGGTCTTCGCCCTTCTGTATCTCTTCGCCGTTCACCGCAGGACCAAACGCACCAACGTGAGCTGGCTGCCTAAGGAACTCGCCGTGGCTATTCTCTTTGCCACCGCCACCGCCGTGCCTGCGTGGTCGCGCCTCGGGGCAAGGGACGGCGCCGGCTTGGGGAAAGAGCAGCTGGCGCCCGCCGTCGTCTTCTTCGCCCTGCTTTGCTGGATCAATTGTGTGAGCATCGAAAAGTGGGAGGATGGCAATCCTCACTCCTCCACCCGCTGGGCCAGCCTGCACTTGCGTCCGATCGTAACCATGATTGCGCTGTTTTCCCTGGCTGCCGCCTTGCTCGCGCCTTCTCCCGGCTTGATGGCGGTTTATCTCGCGGCCCTGCTCAGCAGTGGACTGCTCTTGGCACTCGACGCGCGCAGCGCTCACTTTTCCCGGCTGCACCTGCGCATCGCCGCCGACGCGGCCTTGCTGACGCCGTTGGCCTTCTTCCCATTAGTGCATGCCGTACATTAATTTCGATCTCATCGCCCGCCCCTACCGATGGCTCGAATACCTGAGCTTTGGACCCTGGCTCGGCCGTTGCCGTAGCGCCCAACTCGTACATCTGACCAGCGCGCATCGCGCCCTGGTCTTAGGGGATGGAGATGGACGCTTCCTGGCGCGCCTGTTGGCGTTGAATACCACCCTCATCGCCGACGTCGTCGATTCCAGCCCCTCCATGCTGACGATTCTCGATCGCCGCATTCGGCGCGCCGGCCCCCGGGCCCGCCAGCGCATTTGTCTGCATCAGGCCGATGCCCTCGAATGGAATCCCAGCGGAAGCTATGATCTGGTCGTTTCCCACTTCTTCCTCGACTGCTTTTTCCCTCAGCAACTGGAGCAACTCTTCGATCGCATTCTTCCCCACCTTCGCCCGGGTGCGCAATGGGTGATCTCGGAGTTCGCCATTCCCCACAATGCCTTCACTGCTTATCTCGCCCGCGGCCTCATCGGCTTGCTCTATCGCGCCTTCGGCCTGCTTACCGGGCTTCCTGTGCGTGCCTTGCCGGATTATCCTGCCGCGCTGCTCCGCCGCGGCTTTCTACCCAGTCAAGACCACCGTTATCTTGCTGGGCTCCTGTGCTCCCAGCTCTGGTCGCTGCCCAGCATTCGCTCGCAAAAATGATCTAGAATGCCGCATGCCCTCCCCGCAATTGCGCATGCTGTCGCTAATTCCTGGGGCCGTCGGATTCTTGTTGCTTGCCCTGTCCGCGCCGGCACAGGTGACCGCGGTGAATTCGCCCGACGGCAAGCCACTATCGCAGCGTGTGGTGGCCTACTGGATCGATGCCAAACTCGACACCGGTGCAAAAACCCTGGAGGCGAGCGAGATCCTCGAGTATCGCAACCCCTCCGACCAGCCCGTGTCCACCATTCCTTTTCACCTCTACCTCAACGCTTTCCGGCCCCAATCGACCTTTGCCAGGGAATCGCATCAGGACGGCCGGGACATCCCCCACGCCAAGGCAGAGCAAGGCGCCATCGAAATCGAGAGCATCTCCGCCGAGGGCTATGGGGACCTCTCCCAGAACATGCGCTTCACTGCGCCCGACGATGGCAATAAAGACGATCACACGGTGATGGAGATCACTCTCCCCAAGCCGCTTCTGCCCACTGTGGCGATTCGCTTCCATATCGCCTTTCACGATAAATTCCCCATCTCCATTGCTAGAAACGGATACAAACGAGACTTCATCATGGGCGGCCAGTGGTTTCCCAAAGTCGGCGTCCTTTGGAACGGAGCATGGAACTGCCATCAGTACCACGAAGATACTGAATTCTTCTCTGACTTTGGCACCTACAACGTCAACCTCACCCTTCCCGACCGTTATGTTGTCGGCGCCAGCGGCATCCAGACCGGCGAAGTGGCCAACTCCGATGGCACCAAGACGCTCAGTTTTCGCGGCGAAGATATTCACGACTTCGCCTGGGCCGCTTCTCCACATTTCCAGGTCGCTGACGATACCTTCGTTAACAGTCTTGGCTCGGTGAAACTGCATGCGCTGATCCTTGCTTCCCATGCTGATCAGACTGATCGCTATCTCTCCGTCTTGAAACAGACCATGCAGAAGTTCGATGAGTGGTATGGACCCTATCCCTACAAGCAAATCACGCTCATCGATCCCGAGCCGGACTCGGAGTTCGGAGGGATGGAATACCCGACGTTGATCACGGGTGGAACCGACTGGTGGGAGCCGTCATGGATTTACTACGGCCTGGAGGTGACGGTTGCCCACGAGTTCGGCCATCAATATTGGTATGGCATGGTCGCCACGAATGAATTTGAAGAACCCTGGCTGGATGAAGGCATCAACAGCTACAGCGAAGAGAAAGTGATGGGTTCGCTTTTCGGTCAGAATACTTCGGCGGTGAACGCGCGCAGAATGTATGGCAGCGACGCCGAAACCCTCCGGCTGTTTTATCTCAGTCGTCCTGACGAAGACCCGATCGTGCGCGAGGGCTGGAAATTCTCGAGCGATATGAGCTACGGCTCCATCGTCTATGGCAAAACTGCCACCGCGCTTGCCACCCTGGAGGGGGTGCTGGGGCAGGACACTCTCCGTCAGGCTCTCCGCGTCTACTTCCTGCGCTACCGCTTTAAGCACCCCACCGGGACCGATTTTGTTCAAACCCTGATCGAGGTATCCGGCCGCGCCGATCTGGAGCCTTACCTGGCTCAGGCCATCTATGGCACCGATGTGCTTGATTACTCTGTGGACTCGCTCCATTCCGATCCCGCCGATTGGTGGGAAGGGAACGGGACAGAGGGGCCATACCATACCAGTGTCATGGTGCGCCGCAAAGGTACCTTCGTCTTCCCGGTGAAACTGGAAGTAGGATTTGAAGATGGTTCAAAGGAGCAAGCCACCTGGGACGGCAAAAATCGCTGGACCCGCTTCTCCTGGGACAAACCTTCGCGGGCGGTGTATGCCCAGATCGACCCGGACCGGAATGTCCAGCTGGACGTCAATTCGTTCAATAATAGTTACACGCTGCGATCTGACCACACGGCGCGTTTGAAATTGACCAATTACTGGGTCTTCGCTCAGCAGCTGCTGGCGCAATGGTTATCGTTCCTGGTGTGACCACACTCCGGAAGGGCATGGCTGCGTGAACACGACGATCGAATTACACTCTCCAGGGGAAGAACAACCTCGGATCAACCGCCCCCTACCCAACCTCTTTGTTCAGGGCTTTCAGCTTGCCCTGCGCAACTGGCCTCTTGTGCTTTGGGTTTACGCGGTCAACCTTGCTTTTGGCCTGCTCGCCGGCATACCGTTCGCAACCGGACTTGCCCCTTACCTGGACCACAGCCTGGCCGCGCAAAGGATTGCCGGCACCATCGACTTCACTTATCTGACCGAGCTGTTCGTGCACGTCCACGAGACCAGCGCTATCCCTACCGCAATCCACACTGCTGTCTGGCTTAACCTGGTGCAACTCCTGGTGCTCTTCCTTCTTTTCGCGGGTACCATCTTTGTCTTCGTGTCGGCTGAGCCGCCACGGCTTTCGGTGCTGCTGCGCGGTGGAGTCGCTTATTTCTGGCGCTTTGTGCGTGCTGCGATCATGGCCGGGTGTATTGCCGCGGTCATCCTCGGGGTTCTGTACACTGCACGGGTATTCCTGCTGACTTGGGCCGGCGCAATTTATGTCGAGCGCAAGATGTTCCTTTACACCGCCATAAGCGGAGCCGTGGTTCTGCTCGCCGCCTTGCTGGTGCGTCTCTGGTGGGATCTTGTCGAGGTCTACGTCGTTCGCAATGTGATGGATGGCGAGCGCAGGGTGCGCCAGGCGCTGCTGCCGGCGCTCCGCTTGCTGGGGAAATATTTCTTCCGCACCGTGGGCAGCTTCTTTCTCAGCGGCTTTCTCGGCGTGAGCGCGCTCGCCCTCTGCCTCTATGTGTGGACCCTAGTCCCGGCGCATCAAGTCTGGCTCGCTTGTTTTCTGGCCCAGCTTGGGCTCTTTCTCCTGCTGGCCAGCCGGTTCTGGCAGCGGGGAATCGAGGCCACCCTGGTCATGGCTGCCGATCCACCAATCGTGGCCGCGGAAGAGATTGCCGCCATGGTGGAGGAAGAGTTGCCGGTTACCACCGAACCCGATGTATTCGCCAGCTTGACTGAACCCACTTTGCGCGACCTGGTGCAAAAGCTGCGCGATGAGCCCTGGGGTAATCCGGAGGCTGCAGCACTCCTGCCACCGCGCCCTTCACCCGAGGCCATACCCGCCCTGACGGTCGATCCAGCCAAGGTGGACCAGCCCCAGGTCTCGATACTCGACCGGCACACAACCAAGTTCCCCTTGGGTGGCGCGACCCCTGAGGGCTTGACCCCGGACAAGCAAGCAGAGAAGCCGGTTGAAAACGAGAATGTGCCCGACGATCCGTTGCGACCTCCGCGGACTGGAAAGTCCCTACCCTAGCGTGCGAGGCAACTGGCTGCCGTCCGCCGCACTCACACCGTAATGGACTTGAGCTTGCTTTCCTCTGTTTCCGCCCCGGATCCCGATATTTTCCCTCGACCGGGACCCGACCCTAGCCCCGATCCGGAGCCGAACCCGGTACCTCTCCCGCCACCCGATCCCGATCCCGGCCGCCCTCTCGATCCGCTGCCCACGCCCGCTCCTGTCTATTGAGGGGAGCCGCAGGCCTTCTTTTACCTTCGGGGAATTGTTACAATCGTATTAATTTGATGATCTGGATAGGCACGCTATCCTCTTCAGGGACATTGTGCGCAGCAAGGTCCGGAGTCCGGCTGCGCGACGTGAGAAAGAAAATCCCAACCCGATGAACCTTTATATTCTTAGACATGCGAGCGCGGGTGTCCGCCGCGTAGACCCTTCCATTGACGCCAAGCGTCCTCTCGATAAAGAAGGCAAAGAGCAGTGCATGCTGATTGCCAGGTACTTGAACGCCTTGAGGATTCAATTCGACTTGATCCTCTCCAGCCCACTCAAGCGCGCCTTGCAGACCGCGTCGCTGGTGGGAACGGAGGTGGCTTACGACAGCAAAATTCAAATCACGGACGCAGTCTCGCCTTCCGGTACCGTCGCCGGCTTCCAGACCTTGATCGCACCGCTCTCTGCCTATGAGAACGTTTTGATCGTGGGCCACAACCCCAACCTGCCGGAGTTTCTTGGCTCCCTTATCTGCTCACCCAGGGCCGCCAGCATACGGATGCGCAAGGGCGCGATTGCGCGCGTCGACTGCACCCGCCGGCCGGGACAATTAATCTCCCTACTGGACTCGCGGATCCTGCGCCAGATCTATGCCAGTGCCGCGAAGAGCTCGCGGCGAAAGACTTCGAAGAAGTAGTCTGCTTCCTTGCGCAGCGACCAGAGTTCCAGCTCCGCGCCCGTGCGTCCTGGGCTCAGCTCCATCAGCACCCGCTTGGGATAGACGCGCAAAGTTACTTTGAGCACGTCGCTGGCCCGGTCCTGGTTGAGCGCCACCGCCAGGCGCAACAGCACTACCGCCCGCTGCACCCGCGCGAAATCCTCCGGGGGAATATAACGCATGGTGCGGTCCGCCACGTCCGGGCGGGACTTGCCCAGGTAGCGCGCAATCGCCGACATGATCGCCCTTTGCGGCGGCGTGAATCCAAATAGCTCAGAGTTGGCGATTATGTATTGCGCGTGGCGATGGTGTCCCTGGTAGTTCATAAACTTGCCCACGTCGCGCATCATGGCCGCCGCTTCCAGCCACGACCCGTACTCCGGAGGCAATTCATGCACCGCCTGCAGATCGCGGAAGAGTTGCAGTGCGTGCTGGCGTACCGCGTCGGCTTGCCTGGGGTCGACGCCATAGAGCTTGCAGGTAGCCAGCACGCCCTGCCAGCGCTCCCGTTCGAACTGCTGATGGGCCGTCGTCTTGGGATCCTGCTCCGCCAGCATCTGGGTCAGAATGCCGTCCCGCAGCCCCAGCGCTGAGTAGATGAATCCGGGCAGGGCGAAACGCTCCAGCAGCTCGGCGTAGACGTGGGCGCCGGCGACCACGATCTCCGTCCGTTTGGGCCCAATGCCGGGAACGCTGCTGCGCTGGGCGTTGGTCATCCCCGTCAGCTTGGTGGTCAGGTGGCGTACATTGCGTGTCTCCGCTTGCGGTTTGCCTCTGGCCACGCGGCCCGCTCCCGCCGGCTTGCTCTTGCGCATCGCCTGGCTGGCCTCTGCCAGCGCTGCTGCTGTCCCCGAGGTGGCAATCACCAGCGAAACGCGCAAGGCGCCCAAACGCCTCTCCGCTTTACGCAGCTCGCGCGCAATAAATTGCTTCAAGCGCGCCAGCTCTTCCTCCGTCGGTGGATCGCCGGGAAGAAATTCCTTGGTCAGGCGGACCGCGCCCAGGGGCAGGCTGATCGTTTCCCGAATCCGTTTCCGTTCCGAGAGGGTGATCTCGCAACTCCCGCCGCCGACGTCGACCAGAAGGCATCGCCCTTGGGTGCCCGATTCACCCATCACTCCACGATGGATCAGGCGCGCCTCTTCCAGTCCGGAGATGATCTCCACTTCCCAACCTGTCTCGGATTTGACCCAGGCGGTAAAGGCCTGCGCATTGCGCGCGTCGCGTAACGCCGAGGTAGCTACGGCGCGCACCCGGTCGGCGCCGTGCATCTTGACCGTTCGATAGAAACGCTTCAGCGCCAGCAATGTGCTTGCCATGGCTTCGGGAGAAACCACTCCGCTTTCAAAGACGCTCGCTCCCAGCCGCGTTACCTCGCGGTCCTCGTGCAGCACTTTCAGCTCGTGTTGTTGGACTCGCGCGATCTTCAACCGGCAGGAGTTGGAACCAATGTCGATCGCCGCGTACGTCTGCATCTTGGGGGGAGTTTTACCTGGCAACGGGATGATGTCTGCAATGCAAGATACACCACTTCTCTTACATTATCTTCAAGCGGATCTTTGGCCGGAAGGGATGCTGCGGTCGCCCAGCGTCACTGTGGCAAGTGGGCGTTTACCAGCCGGCTTGCCTGCCATCCACTCTCCCAACAGGCGGCCGCGGATGCTTTGCGTGGTCTTCACCGCCGCTGCAAAATGGCGATCGATCTCGTCTCTGAAAGCGGCCGTTAATTCCGGTGCATCCTGGCCCAGGGCCGCCTTGGCTTCTTCTCCCAGGCATAACCAGTCGTGCCATTCGCCGATGGCATCCTGCACCTGCTTCAGCGCCTTGGCCACGCTGCTGAATCTCTGCCCCTCTGCGCCCGCTTCGGCCACGTAGCGTGCCTTCTTGGTTGCCTTGCGAAAGTCATGCAGATTCTCCGAGTGCAACAACGGCACGGCATCGGCTGCGCGCACAAAGTCCTCCAATGCCACGGCATCGGCCGGACGCACAGCGATCGGTCTTCCCAAAGGTATACGGGTGAGGGCAGTAAAGAATTCGCCTTGCCTCTTCGCCAGCCCCTGCTGCCGCTTCGCGATCTGCTTCTGCATCCCATGCGCCAGGTGTTTGCGCTCCCCTTTGAGCCACGCATCGAGCATTTCCGCCTGCTTCATTTCTGCCCGCATCGGGAGCGGGATCGCCTCGCTGCCGCCAGGCTCTGCGTCCTCAGCAGGCGCCTGTTTACCCACCCAGTTCTCCAGTAGCTTGCGCTGCACATCGAGATCGCGCACCCCCCCGGCAGCGCGTCGAACCTGCTTGAGTTCGCGCAGCCACCCGCGGGCAGGCCGCTCCAGCGCATCGGCCGCCGGGCCGGCTTCGCGTAGCATGGCTTCGAGCATCGCCTGCAGCCGGCGCGAGCCCGTCCTCACTCGATGCACCGCGTCCGGATCCGCGTCCTCGATGGCCTGCGCGACCGCGGCGTTGAAAGCATCAGCTGCCGGCAGCAAGTGAGCCAGCCGGTCCTGAGCCGGGCGGCTGCTATCCTGCTGCTTGCGTACCGCGCGTTTAGCAACCATGTCGAATCACTTCGCTCTTTCCCTCGAGGCGCCTCCCGAGAATACCTTTAATCTCACTCCGGTGCGAGCCTGGACGCTGCTGCTGCTGGTCTTTGCCGCGGTCCACGTGGCTGCGCTCTTCGCTCCTTCTTTGTTGGATGACGCCGACGCTACCCACGCCGGCGCTGCCCAGCATATGGCACGCAGCGGCGACTGGGTCACCTTGAAGGTGGACGGCATCCGCTACCTGGAAAAGCCGCCGCTGCCCTATTGGTTGGCTGCCGCCGATTACCACCTTTTCGGATACAACGTATTTGCCACCCATCTGCCTTTGACCCTGGGAGTGCTTGGCCTGGCCATTTTGGCTTGGGTATGGGGCCGTCGTGCCTATGGCGACCGTGCGGCGTTCTATGCCGCCCTCAGCATTCTGACCAGCGTGGGAGTGTTTCTGTTCACGCGTATCTTCATTCCGGAAATTCTGCTGACCCTCCTGCTGGCCTTGGCTCTCTACAATTTTCTCATCGGACTGGAAGATGATAAACCGATCTGCTTCTATCTAAGCTGGGCTGCTCTGGGGTTGGCCATGCTGGCCAAAGGGTTGGTTGCCCCGGTCTTCTTTGTCGCAGCCGCCAGCACGTACCTTTTGCTCACCGGCGAGTGGCGCCGTTGGCGTCAACTCCGCCTGTTCTCCGGCATTCTGCTCTTCCTCGCCATCGCCGCGCCCTGGCACATCCTCGCCGGACTGCGCAATCCCGGTGCCGGTCACCCCGTGGGCAACGTCCCCACTCCGGGCAATGTGCACGGCTTCTTCTATTTCTACTTCATCAACGAGCAAGTGCTGCGCTTTCTTGGCCGGCGTTATCCCGTCGATTACAACAAACTTCCCTTTGTTCTCTACTGGAGCCTGCACCTGGTCTGGCTCTTTCCCTGGAGCATTTTTTTGCCGCTGGCTGTTCGCCAGGCGTGGAACGCCCGAGCCCGTTGGTTGCGCGGCGTGCGGCCGGCTCCCTATTCAGTTGCTACGCGCTCCGCTCGCTTCCGTAGCAAAACCAACTGGCTGCTCGCCATCTACGCTGCCATCATCCTGGTTTTTTTCTCCCTTTCCACCAATCAGGAGTACTACACGTATCCCGTTTATTTCCCCTTGCTCCTGCTTACCGCCGGGGTTCTGGCAAGCGCGGAAAACGAACCTGGCCCGGTGAGTAAATGGCTTACCGGAGCCCACGCGGCCCTTGCCCTGATTGGCATTGTCGCCGCGGTCGCGCTTGGCTACGGTCTATGGTCCTCACGCGCCATTCCTTCGGGCAGCGACATTGGCGCGCTCCTGGCACATCGCGATGTGGCTGGCTATACGCTTTCCATGTCTCACCTGTTCGATCTCACCGGGCCATCCTTTGCCGCGCTGCGCTTGCCCGCCAGCCTGGCCGCTATCGGCCTTTTGCTGGGCCCTGTGGTCGCCTGGGTGCTGCGCCGGCAGCGGCACCATTTCGAGGCTACGGTCAGCGTTGCCTTCACCTCCGCTGTCTTTCTCATTGCCGCGCACATTGCCCTTGTGCGTTTTGAGCCCATGCTCTCCTCCCGTGCCATGGCGGACACCATCAACCGCATCACCAAAGGCGGCGATGCCACCCTCATTCTCTACGGGGATGTGGCCGACGGTTCTTCGCTGCTTTTCTACACCCAGCGGCAGGCCCTACTGGTGAATGGGAGGGTGAGCTCCGTGCTTTGGGGCTCGAATTATCCTGACGCGCCGCACGTGCTGATAAGCGACGCCGATCTGCTCGCGCTGTGGGGGAACGGGCCGCGCAGATTTCTCTTTGTACCGGGGGACGCCCGAACTCACGTGGCCGGCCTCCTGGGAACGAGAGCCTATCTTCTGCAGGAGCTCTCCGACAAAGCCCTCTACACCGATCGCCCACTCTAGTCTTTGAAGATGCCTGAGTAGGCGAGTCTGCTGAATGGCCAAACCCTAACAAACTTAGTCCCGCCGGAACGGCTGAGAGTAGCCCCAGGACGGTCAGTCCTGGGGAGAGATTCCAGAGATGAACCTGTTCCTATGGGGTTCTGCTGTGACACAGACTCCGCAGGGACGGCTGGAAATTACCCAGGATGCCAATCCTCGGCATCCTCAGAGTCCTGGTAGTGGGGAAGGAATTACGCGGTAAGAATGGCTTCGGGCTCGCGCTCGCGGCCTTGAGAGTCGTTCCTCATGTACCCATCCTGCTGTAGGTTATAGACCTCTCCGCGCCAACTCACCTCGTTGCTGGCGTAGCTTGCGACCCAATAGCAAAAGCCCAGCAGGTCGCGCAGAGGGTACAGCAGCGCTGTCCTTAAGGGTCTGGGCTCCGCGACCACCAGGCGGCCCACCACTGCACCCATCGCCACCCGCGAGGTCCAACTCCACAACAGAAGCACTACGCCCAGCAGCGGCCGGTGGAAGGCCAACGCGACCCCCGCCGCCAGCAGCCCGTAAGGCATGCTGAAGGTCAACGCGGTCCCGAAATGTCCTTTGGGCCGGGAGAAGCGGGTGCTCTTCATCCAGCGGATCTGGTGCATCACAGAAGACAGGAAAGACGAATTCAGCACGTGATGCTCGATCGTGTGGGTGGACAACACAACCCGGTGTCCACCCGCGGAGATCCGGTTCCCCAGCATAAAGTCGTCCGCGTGATAGGGCCCCAGGGCGCGAAAGCCGCCGGTTCCATCCAGGCAATCCCGCCGCACCACCATCGTCGGTCCCAGGGCGAACTTCATGCCTTCCAGCATCTCCGCTACCAGCACGCCGGCGGACATTTCAACCGACATCCCAACGGCCTCCAGCTGCGACCAGAAACTGCTGCCCGCGACTCCCCGGTACAGGCAGGTCACCATGCCCACACGCTCATCTGTGAACGGCGCCATCACTGCCCGCAGATAGTCCGGAGTCACCGAAACATCGCTGTCGCTGATCACGAAAAAGCTGAATGCCGCCGCGCTTTGCATCCGTTCCAGCGACCAGACTTTGGCGTTGGCATACGGAGCATTGCCGCTGTACAGGAACTTGGACCGAATCGCCGGGTAGCGGGCCGCGACTCGGCGGGCGATTTCCAGGCCGGGGTCCTGTTCGCTACGGGCACAAAAAATGATCTCGAACTTGGGATAATCCTGTTCGAAGAAGCCTTGCAGATGAGATTCGAGGTCGGGTTCCGATCCGTGTAGGGGCTTGAGCAGGCTTACGGGCGGGGTAAACGCGATCGCCATTAACCGTCGGCGCGCGGCCAGGCGCACTGCGGCGGCAACCACTAAAACGGCATACACCGTGGAGGTCAAAATGCCGATGATGCAGACTACCAGCAGAAAATTCATCATGCCTTGCAGCCGACTCTGGACTCAGGGTAATTTCCGTATTGCCGGGCCGGGCCATTAGGAACCATCTCCACTGCCCTCCTTAGAGTACACTTTGCTCCCTAGAGTCTTGAAAGAAGCATATTCGTGGTCCGCAGAGCATTTTCACTTCTGCTTGCGCGTGACCGCGGGGACGACCATCGGACGCCGCAGGGCGACAATTGCCCCTTCGCTGCCCGGCATGCCCTGCTGCATCTTGGTGAGCATCTCTGTACGCACGTAGTCAACGAAATCCTGCATCTGGCGATTCATCTCTTCCATGCGCTCCCGCATCTGCAGAATAATGGCGATTCCGGCAATGTTGACGCCTAGCTCGCGCGCCAGGTTGAGAATGAACTCCAGCCGTTCCAGGTCTTCGTCCGTGTACAGACGCGTGTTGCCTACTGTGCGCGAGGGCTGCAACAGCCCTTCGCGCTCATAAAGCCGCAGTGTCTGCGGGTGAATCTCGTACATCTCGGCGACCGCCGAGATCATATACGCGCCTTTGGACTTACGTTTCGTGGGCATTTTGTTTCTCGTGCCTCTGCATCAGGTCAGTCATACTTCCGCGAAAGTTGCCTCCCTGGGGTCTTCCGGGTTCAGCTTGGCAAACTCCCGCAAAATCTCTTTCGATCGTTCATCCCGGAGTGGCGGCACAACCATCTCCACGGTGACAATCTGGTCACCGCGCACCCCGTCGTGGGTGGCCGAAGGAACTCCCTTGCCGCGCATGCGCAGCTTCTGCCCGCTCTGCGTTCCCGGCGGAATCTTCAACTGGGCGCGGCCGTCAATAGTGGGCACCTCAATCTTGGCTCCCAGGGCCGCTTCCGGCACGGTTACCGGGATCACGATCTGAATATCATCGCCCACCCGGGAGAACACAGGATGGCTATCGATCTTGATAATGAGGTAAAGATCGCCTGCCGGTCCGCCGTGAATCCCAGCATTCCCTTTGCCAGCCAGCCTAATCCGTTGGCCGTCGCGGGTGCCGGGTTTGATACGGACCTCGACCACCTCACTCCGGCTTACCGTCCCCTCGCCCCCACAGGTCGCGCATTCGTTATCCAGCTTGCCGGTGCCCCCACAGCGTGGGCAGTCAATCTTGAATTTCATGCGGCCGCCCATCTGCGTCACTTGTCCGGTGCCCTGGCACTCCTGGCATGTACCGCCACCAGTGGAGGGCTTCCCTTTACAGGTCGGGCAGACTTCCTGCCGCACCACCTGCAGCCTCGCTATGCCACCGCGGATCGCAGTCCAGAATTCAACGGTGATCTGGTATTCGAGATCGGTTCCCGCCTGCGGCCCCTGTTGCTTGTGACCCTGGGAAAAGACTCCGGAGAAGATGTCCCGAAAGCTACCCCAACTGGAACCGCTTCCGCCCGCAGGTTCACCCGGATGGCTGGTCACGTAATCGGAGAAGTCGAAGCCTCCGAAGTCGGGAACTCCACGCCCCCCGCCTGGCTGCCGGGTTGAGCCTCCCCCAGGTCCTCCTCCGGCAAAGCCGTAGCCACCGCGCGCCGCCGCTTCCGCGGCTGCAGGATCAATCTGATCGGAGTAGTAGCCCAACGCATCGTAAACTTTGCGCTTCTTCTCGTCACTCAATACATCATTGGCTTCCGAGATTTCCTTGAACTTTTCTTCTGCCCTCTTATCCCCGGGATTCACGTCAGGATGGTGCTTGCGGGCGAGCTTGCGGAAGGCTTTGCGAATATCATCCGTGGTCGCGGTCTTCTTGATTCCCAGAATCGCGTAATAATCTTTGGTCGGTGTAGTCGCCATGTCTTAGTTGGTTCGTTCAATCCAAGGTTTGAAAATAGTGCCGGGTCGCCATGCGGCGACCCGGCTTTAGGTTAGTTCCACCACAACCGGGCTTCTACCGGCTCGATTCGCCAGAAGAGATCGGGTTCCACCCGGTTCATCTGTGCAGCGAAGCTCTCTGCTTCCTCGCGAGTATTGAACATGACCTGGTTGTAGATCTGTCCTGCCCGCAGTTGTTCATATTTCCACATCGTCTCAGTCATATCGCCCTGCCTTCCGCTGCTTTGTGCTGAAAAGCGTGGGGCGCTCTCAGCGGTTGAGTACCCCACGCCATGTAATGACTGAGAGCGGCAACGGACCCTTCCGTTGCTTTTCCTGCGTCGTTACTTCTTGTCTGCAACATCTACGTATTCGGCGTCGATTACGCCTTCTTCTTTCTTTTCTCCAGCGTCCCCTGCGGTACCCGAAGCGGCGTCAGCCGGCGGGGTTCCGGAAGCGTTCGCTTTGTACATGGCCTCGGCCAGCTTATGCGAAGCCGCGGTCAATTTTTCCCGCGCGGCATTCAATTCCGCTGCGCTGGAGCTGCCTTGCAGCGTTGTACGAGCCTGGGTCAGCGCTGCCTCAACGTCGCTCTTCTCGCTGCCGGAAACCTTGTCGCCGTTGTCCTTCAGCATCTTCTCGACGTTGTAAGTCATGTTGTCGAGCGAGTTGCGCGCCTCAACCTCCTCGCGCTTCGTCTGGTCCTCAGAGGCGTGCGCTTCGGCTTCTTTCGCCATGCGATCCACCTCTTCCTTGCTCAGACCCGAAGAAGAAGTGATGGTGATCTTCTGGTCCTTGCCCGTTGCGTTATCCTTCGCGGTTACGTTCAGGATGCCGTTGGCATCGATATCGAACGTCACCTCGACCTGGGGCACTCCACGCGGAGCCGGAGGAATCCCGCTCAGCTTGAACTTGCCCAACGTCCGGTTCTGCGCTGCCATCGGACGCTCGCCCTGCAACACATGGACTTCCACTTCCGTCTGGTTGTCGGCCGCCGTCGAAAACGTCTCCGTCTTCTTGGTCGGGATCGTCGTGTTGCGCCCAATCATCTTGGTCGCCACTCCGCCCAGAGTTTCAATGGCCAGGGTCAACGGCGTCACATCCAGCAGCAACAGGTCGGTCACTTCGCCGGCCAGTACGCCCGCCTGGACCGCAGCGCCAATGGCCACCACCTCGTCCGGATTCACACCCTTATGCGGTTCCTTGCCAAAGAGGTCCTTCACGATCTGCTGGATACGCGGCATGCGTGTCTGCCCACCCACCAGCACTACTTCGTCGATCTTGCTGGAGTCGACCTGCGCATCGGCCATAGCCTTCTTGCAAGGCTCGATGGAGCGCTGCAACAGATCTTCCACCAGCTGCTCCAGCTTGGCCCGGGTCAGCTTCTTTACCAGGTGCTTCGGTCCGGTCGCGTCCGCCGTGATGAAAGGCAGATTGATCTCCGTCTCGACGGTTGTCGAGAGCTCGATCTTTGCTTTCTCTGCCGCATCTTTCAGGCGCTGCAGGGCCATCTCGTTGCCCTTCGCCCGCAGATCCAGTTGCTCGTCTTTCTTGAACTCGTCGATCAACCAATCCACGATGCGCTGGTCGAGGTTGTCGCCGCCTAGGTGGGTGTCGCCATTGGTCGACTTCACCTCAATCACGCCTTCGCCTACTTCGAGCACGGAAACATCAAAGGTTCCGCCGCCGAAGTCATAGACGATAATCGTCTCGTCCTTCTTCTTATCCAGCCCGTAAGCCAACGCCGCCGCGGTAGGCTCGTTGACGATACGCTTTACATCCAGACCGGCAATCTTGCCCGCGTCTTTGGTCGCCTGGCGCTGCGCATCATTGAAATACGCAGGCACGGTGATGACTGCCTCCGTAACCGTCGTGCCCAGATAGTCCTCGGCCGCTTTCTTCAACTTCTGCAAAATCATTGCCGAGATTTCGGGCGGGGTATAATCCTTCCCCTGCGCCACGACCACTACATGGTCGCCTTGTGCCTTCACTTTGTAAGGCACCATCTTCATCTCATCGGTCACCTCGTTGGCGCGGCGGCCCATGAAACGCTTGATCGAATAAATCGTATTCTCGGGATTGGTAATCGCCTGGCGCTTCGCCACTTGGCCCACCAAGCGCTCACCGCTCTTGGTAAAGGCGACGACCGACGGGGTTGTGCGGCCACCTTCTTCGTTGGGTATAACCTTAGGCTCCCCACCCTCCATCACCGCCACCACGGAGTTGGTAGTGCCTAAATCAATTCCTATAATCTTTGCCATCGCTTCGTTGCTCCTGCAGTGCACAGTTCTCGTGTGCTGGTTTGTGGACTTAGACTCGCACTTGAGTCTATTGTTGTCAAGCTATCTGATGCTTGGATTCACCAAATAGATTCACTCCGTAGCATTTTGCATGCTAGAAAGGCAAATGCTGGCGTATCTGCTTCATTTCCAGTCAGATATATAGAATCAGCAGGCGAAGACGGAGGTTTCCCCCACGCTGGGCGAGGAAAGTTTGACTAGGCAGTCGGCATTCGGGTGGCTCTGTCCCGGAGGGGTCTGTGTCATAGCAGAATCCCATAGGAACAGGACGGGTGCCCCAGGTACGCTTCCACGGCAGGCCGGGGCAGGTGGGCGCACCTGGGCCGAATCCGTGAGGGACGGCTGAGATTTACCCACGACGCGGTCCTGGGTATTCCTGGCTCTGTCCATGAATTCAATATCGCCACGCTGCTACACGCCGAAGGCTCGCAACGCCGTGCATGCTCTATCCAGCTCCGCAGCCTGCTTGGCAAAGCAGAACCGGAGAATCTTTTGCCCCCGGCCGCCATCATAGAACGCCGATCCCGCGACCGCCCCCACCCCAGTGGCGCGAAGCAGGTTGCGAGCCTTGACGCTGGCCAGCTCTCCTTCAACCCGGCTGGCATCGGCCAGCACGTAGTAAGCCCCGGCGGGCACTGCAGGAGTCATGCCCGCAGCCGCCAGCGCATCGCAGATTTGGTCTCGCTTCTCCTGGTACTCAGTAGCCAGTCCTTGGTAGAAGCTGTCCGGCAAGGCACGCAGTCCGGCGGCCGCGGCGTACTGGAACGGCGAGGGAGTGCACACGTATTGCAGATCGTGGAAGTATCCGATGGCAGGCATCCACTTGCTGCTGGCGGCCAGATACCCCACCCGCCACCCGGTCATGCTGAAGGTCTTTGAAAACCCGTTAATCGTGATCGTGCGTTCCGCCATGCCCGGAATCGTTGCCGGGCTGATGTGCGACTGACCCTCGTAGATGAAGTACTCATAGATCTCGTCGGTCAGCACGAACAGGTCATGTTCGATAGCCAAGGCTGCAATTCCTTCCAGTTCGGCGCGGTTGAACACCTTGCCACAAGGGTTGCCGGGACTATTGATCACCACCCCCCGGGTCCGCGGAGTAATCGCCGCGCGCAGGTGATCGAAGTCGATCTCCCAGGTCGTCGGGGCCAGCGGCACCACCACCGGCACCGCTCGAATGGATTGCAAGGTGCTGTAGTGGTATCCATAAAACGGTTCGAATAGGATCACCTCGTCGCCCGGATCGAACAGCGCCAGGCAGGCAGAGGACAGGGCCCCGGTCGCTCCTGAGGCCACCAGGACCTCCTTCTCCGGATCGACAACCAACCCATTATGGCGCTCGAATTTCTCCGCGATGGCCTGCCGCAGCACGGCAATCCCATCCATTCGGGTATAGATGTTGTGACCATCCCGGATGGCTTGTATGGCAGCTTCTTCCACGACTGCGGGAAGGGGGGTATCGCACACCCCTTGGGCCAGGTTCACGCCTCCAACGGCGTCGCACTCTACCGTCATGGAGCGGATTTCGGACTGGATGATATGGGGAGCGATCTCGCTCAGGTGCAGGCGATTTTCTGTGGTGGCAGGCATGGAAGCATGTCTACCCGAATACCGGGGACCGTGTAAAGAGGGAAGCGTGCAAATCACCTCGGACACTAGCCTCGCCGATGCGGGTAATGTCCCAAGAATTGTGCACCGAAAGATGAATAGCGGGCTCTATCTATCTTGTTGTAACCTTCAGCCGATGTCTTGGCGCGGCGGTGAGAGTAACTTTTCCCGCGCGGCTGGGTTAAGACCAGTGACGGACTGTGCGCGACACCGTCTATGCAGTATGCCTTGGCCGACAGATCGGGCGTCCAACCTAGGCAAGGGGGTTACAAGGAAATGAATCTAATAAGAACAAATCGTTTGCCGTGGCTGCTTTCCGGGGCGCTGAGTGCAAGCCTCGTTTTGGCTCCGGCCTTGGTGGCACAGCAGCAGGACGGGACGGCCCAACAGACTCCGACCCCGGGCCAGCAGGGTAACTGGGGTCAGGCAGGCCCGCCGCCCGATGCGCAGAATGGGCAGATTCCCCCGCCCGATGCGGGGCAGGATCAGGACCAGGGACCGCCCCAGTATCCTGGCCAGGCGCCACCCGCCCCGGCTGCCGGGGCAGGAGTGGGCTACGGACAGCCTCCGCGGCCGGCCTATCAGCCTGGCCAGAACCAACCCAACGGGTACAACGGATACCAGGCTCCGCAGGCCTCAGCGTCGGCGCCGCCGCCTTCCGGTCCAGTCACCTTGACCAAGGGCATGCTGCTGGCGATCCGCACCAGTGAACCCCTGGATTCGAAGAAAGTGAAACCCGGAGACTATTTCCAGGGTACGGTCGCCCAGAGCGTATATGTCGGCAACGTGCTGGCGATTCCCCGTGGCGCCCAAGTCACCGGGCGGGTAGTGGATGTCAAGAAGCCGGGCGAGTTGAAGGGCGGCGCAAGCATCGCACTCCAACTGACCACCCTGAATCTGGGCGGCAACTCCTATTCCCTGGCAACCGATGTCTTTGACACCCGGAGCCCGGGTAAGGGCGGTTACACTGCCGCCAACACAGTTGGCTCTACCGCGCTGGGTGCTGCTATTGGAGCCATTGCCGGGGGCGGCCCAGGGGCTGCGATCGGCGCCGTCGCTGGCGCCGGTGTTGGGTTAGGTGCTTCGGCAGCTACCCCAGGCCCGCGCAGCGTGGTTCCTCCGGAGTCGGTCCTCACCTTCCATCTGACCAGTGAGGCAACCGTACAGCCGGTCTCCTACCAGGAGGCTAACGCGCTCGAGGCGAGTTCTGCCCCACCGGCTCGCCGCTACGCGCCGGGACCCTATGGCTATGGCTACGGGCCGGCAGCGTATGCTCCAGGCTACGCGCCGCCCCCTCCGGGCTACGCGCCCTATCCCTACGCCTATGGGTATCCATACCCGTATGTCTACGCCTATCCCCGCCCCTACGTATACGGCTATCCGTACTACTACCGCCGCTGGAGGTAACCTGAATAGGCTGCGGAGACACTCCGCAGCCTATTTAAGCCCGGCAAAGGAGCTTCTAAATTAGCTGGCTACAGCTTCACCGGGGCTAAGCTGTGCCAGCCCCGGACTTTCAGTCCGGGGGAGCGGGTTTTCAAACCCGCGTAAACGCTTTATCTCGCAATGACTGGGCTTTAGCCCTGGCGAGAACCCCCCAAGCTGGGAAATCAAGAGTTCTTCCGCAACCCTCGATAGGAAATCCGGAACAGAAATGGGACGGCCGCTGCACTGATCTATACTTGCAGAGTCCCTGTAATTCGCTCTAGAAAGCCCCCGCAAACCCATGATTCGTTTTCTGCAGAAAGACAATCGCGTCGTCAAGATCATCTTCATCGTGATTATTGCCGTTGCTGTAGTCACCATGGTCATCACCCTGGTGCCGGGCATTTTTGCCGACGAAGCGACCTCTTCCGATAACTATGCAACCGTGCACAGCGGAGGCCTCTTCGGCCGCTTCTTCGGCACTACCACGGCCATCACTACCCCCGAAGTGCAGCAGGTTGCGGAAAGAATTCTGCAGCAAAAGCACTACCCGGACATGGTTTTGCCCTACATCATGCCGCAAGCGGCGCAGGCCCTGATTCAGCGCGAAGTTCTGCTCCAGGAAGCAAATCGCCTGGGCCTGGAGGTAAGTGATGCGGATCTGCGCCGGGCTATGCAAACCGGGCCTTTCGCCCAGGCGCTCTTCCCCGGTGGTCAATTCATCGGCGACGACCGCTACGCCGACTTCGTGCAGCGCAACTTCAACATCTCGGTTCAGGATTTCGAAAACCAGGTGAAGAAGGAAATCGAGATCAACCGCCTGCAAGCCATGGTCACCGGCGGCATCACCGTCTCTGACCAGGAAGTGCGCGACGACTATCGCCAGCAGGGAACCAAGATCAAGTTCGACTACGCGGTGCTCAACGCCGAAGACCTGCGCAAGCAGATCAATCCGACGGACGCCGAGCTGCAGGCATTTTTCAAGCAGAGTGCAGCCCGCTACAAGGACGCCGTGCCTGAGACCCGCAAGCTTGCCTACATCGCCCTCAACCAGACCGACATACCGAACGGCGCGCCCCCGGTGACCAACCAGCAGGTGGAGCAGTATTACCAGGCCCATCAAAAAGACTTTCAAGTGCCCGAGGAGGTCAAGGTACGGCACATCCTGATCAAGGTGGCGCCCGGCGCCGACGCCAAGACCGATGCTGCGGCCAAGCAAAAGGCCGAGAACCTGTTGAAGCAGATCAGAGCCGGCGCTGACTTTGCCGCCCTGGCCAAGGCCAATTCCGACGACCCGGGCAGCAAGGATGCGGGCGGCGAGTTGGGCATGATTCAACGCGGCGTCACCGTGCCGGCGTTTGAAGCAGCAGCCTTTTCCCTACAGCCTGGACAGATTTCCAATGTAATCAAGACCCAGTTCGGTTACCACATCATCAAGGTGGAAGAGAAGCAGACCGCGCATCTGAAACCTCTGGATGAGGTGAAGCCCCAAATCGTGGCCACCTTGACCCGCCAGGAGGAAGCAGACGAGCAAGCCCGCTATGCCCAGCAGTTGGCGACAGAAGCAGCCAAGTCAAGCCTGGCCAAGACTGCGGAGGCGCACCACCTGCAGCTGGTGACCACCGACTACGTACCGCAGAGCGCAGTGCTCAATGGACTTCCCGACGGATCCAAATTGCTCGGGTTGGCCTTCAGCGCCAAGCCGGGAGCTGCGCCGCAGGTCAGTGGAACCGGCGAAGGCTTCGCCGTCTTCCAGGTGGAAGACGTAAAGCCTGCGCACGCGCCGACCTTTGACGAATACAAGTCGCATCTGCTGGACGATTTCCGGGAGCAGCAGTTGCCCCAGCTCCTGGCGCGCAAGACCAACGAGCTGGCGGACAAAGCGCACGCGGAAAACAGTCTCGCTCAGGCTGCCAAGGAGCTCGGCGCAACCGTCAAAACCAGCGACCTGGTAGCCCGCACCGCACAGGTACCGGATATCGGGGAGCTGGCCACCGCGGCGCCCGACTTGTTTAATTTGAATGTTGGCCAACTCAGCAAGGCGATCAACACCGGGCACAGCGGCGTCGTGGCCAAGATTGATGACAAGCAGGAGCCGAGTGCGGATGAGATAGCCAAGAACTTCGACGCCACGCGCGAGCAGCTGCTCAGTGAAAAGCGAGAGCAGATGTTTGAAGTCTTCGTGACCTCCCTAACAGAGCGCTATGAAAAGCAGGGTGGCATCCGCATGAACAAGCGTGCGCAATCTGGCTTACCTATGGGAGTACAAAGCTAGCCTAGCCTTCTCTCCCCGCAGCGGCAACCGAGGGAAGAGCCCGAAGGGACGACTGACGGTCAGAGGTGTCGAAAATCTAATTTCGACAAGGGTCACTGTCAGCAGCTCAGGACGCCAGTTCTGGGTGAGGATCTGTTGACTACAAATAGTCCCAAAGGGAAATCTCAACGCTTTCTAAACCCGCGCGGCACCGCGTCTCGGGTTACGCTCAATCGTTCCGGCAATGATGACTGTTTAGCTCAAGTCAGCTTCCGGAGTCGATAACCTCGCAAGCAACCGGAACCGCCGCTTTGGAATCTTTCTCAGACGAAGGCCATGGTTTTTCTTGCCCTCCCATACAGGTATTAAATGGCCCTCGAGCGATCGTCTGGACTGCTTCTGCACATCACCTCTTTACCCTCGTACGGGGGCATCGGAGATTTCGGCCCCGCCGCCTATGCCTTTGCCGACTTTCTCGCCGCCGCTAAACAGCGGCTGTGGCAGGTATTGCCGCTGAGCCCTACCGGCTATGGCAATTCGCCCTACGCCGCCCTTTCCGCTTTCGCCGGCAACCCGCTGCTTATTAGTCTCGAGAAGCTGGTAGAAGCAGGATGGATTGCGGCCGACCGCATTGCCGGGCTGCCCGGCCATTCCGGGAACGTGCGCTTCGACGAGGTGGAGCAGCGTAAATGGCCGCTCCTGGTGGAGGCTGCACGGAACTTTCTCGCCCACCACGATGACCAGCAGTGGGTCCGCTTCCAGCGCTTCCGTGAAGAAAACGCCTTCTGGCTGCTGGATTACGCGCGCTACAGCGTATTGCGGCATAGATTCCACTCCAACTCCTGGTTGTCATGGCCCAAGGATCTGGCGCACCGCGAGGCCAAGGCGCTACTCCAGTTGCAGCAGGAGAGCCGGGACGATCTCGAAGTCCGGCAGGCCATCCAATTCGCCTTCGACGAGCAGTGGAAAGCTCTGCGCGCCTACTGCGCAGAGCGCGACATTCGCTTCATTGGGGACGTGGCGATCTTCGTCAATTACGACAGCGCCGACGTGTGGACCCACCCGGAAATCTTCGAGTTCCACCAGGACCTCACTCCCATCCGCGTCGCGGGCGTCCCGCCGGACTATTTCAGCGTGACTGGCCAGCGCTGGGGCAATCCGATCTACAAGTGGGAAGTGCTGGAAAAACGGGGCTTCGACTGGTGGGTGGATCGCATGCGCCGGGCGCATGCACTCTACGACATCATCCGTCTCGATCACTTTCGCGGATTTGAAGCCTTCTGGGCTATTCCCGCCGAGGATGAGACTGCCATTCATGGCGAATGGGTCAAGGCTCCAGGCGCCGCTCTCTTCACCGTGCTGCGCGACCAGTTGGGGACGCTGCCCCTGATCGCCGAGGATCTCGGCCTCATCACCCGCGAAGTTGATGCGCTGCGCGAGCAGTTCGATCTCCCGGGTATGCGCGTGTTGCAATTCGCCTTCACCGGCCGCGGTGCGCACAACTACCTGCCTCATCGTTATGTAACTAACACGGTCGTCTACACGGGTACTCACGACAACGACACCACCCTGGGCTGGTGGCAACACGGCACCACGGAGCAGGAGAAGAAATCGGTCTACGCCTATCTCAACCCGGCGCCCAACGACGTGGTGTGGACCTTGATTCGCGCTGCCTCCACTTCGGTGGCCGATGTTTGTCTCTTTCCGGTACAGGACATCTTGGTGCTTGGTTCGGAAGCACGCATGAACACCCCCGCTACGCCGGAAAATAACTGGACCTGGCGCATGGCGCCCGATGCTCTCACCCCTGAACAGGCGAAGGGGCTAGCGCAGCTTGCTGAGCTGACAGATCGGGACGGCTGGATTGAGCCTCCGAAGGCCTGATCCAGGTGTGCGCGCAAGAGCCGCCAGCGGGCGTGCCGGCTAGGGTCTTCGGGGGGCCTGGAGCTCCGAACAGGCTTCCTTCCGCGGTGGAGGCTCATTCAACTCTGTCCAGTAAAGGCTCAGGGAAGAAGTGGCCGCCACAAATTTATCGTAATCAACCGGCTTCAGCACGTAACTGTTGGCGTGGTGATCGTAGGCGTTCAGCCGATCGCGATCCTCGTCTGAGGTCGTAAGAATAACCACCGGAAGATGCTTGGTGCGCTCATCTGCGCGAATCGCCTTGAGGACTTCCAGACCGCTGATCTTGGGAATGTTGAGGTCGAGGAACGTAACCGCCGGCGCGTCGCGAACATCTCTACCCGCATATTCGCCACGCCCAAAAAGATAATCCAGCGCATCCAGGCCATCGCGGGCGCGCACTACTTTATGGGGCACTTTTGCGCGCTGGAACGCGCTCAGAGCCAGTTGAGCATCGAAGTCGTTGTCCTCGACCAGGAAAATCGTCATCTCCCCAAACATCATCAGGATTTCTCCCAGTCACGTCCGAAATGACTCGTCCTCAGAATCATGTGTGCAAAGGCTCCCGTCCACAACAAGATCTATCCCCTGCATCGGCCAGGCTGTCGATTACTTGAAATGGGTTTCTTCCACGTCTTGATGCAAATTTGGGCAAGTCCAGCACCAGCGAGATGTGGGGCACCCGTCCTTCGCGAGGGGGATTGAGTACGTGAAGTTCTCACGCAGCCCGTCTTCCTTCTAAGGCCAGTGGCTCATAGCCAACTTGGCTTGCTCGTGCGCTCCCAAAGTGAAATAAAAAGTAGCGCCGCGTCCGGTTTCGGCCTCAGCCCACACTCTTCCCCCGTGCTTTTGAATGATGCGATGGACGGTGGCCAGGCCCACACCGGTGCCTTCAAATTCAGACTCCGTGTGCATGCGTTGGAATACGCCGAAAAGCTTCTCCGCATACTGCATATTGAATCCTGCGCCGTTATCGCGCACGAATATAACCACCGGTTCCCCTGGTCTCAGGATGCTGTCAATCTCGATCACGGCCTGCGAACGGCCCACGCGAGTACTTGAGCGCATTGCCGAGAAGATTCTGAAACACCTGCCCTACCAGGATTGGATCGCACGGCAACGCCGGCAGGTGCGCTATCCGCCATTCCACCCGCGCCCTTCGCACTCCGGTTGCAGAACTCCAATCACTTGTCGACCAGATGCCATTCAATTCCGTGCAGCGCAGCTGCAAGGACTGCCGCCCGAGCTTGCAGACCGAGCAAGCCGTCAACCAGCAGTCCCATGCGGATGATGGCGTCTTCGATGCGCTGCAAATGGTCTCTCGCTTCCGGCGCCAATTCGGAACCAAAATCCTTGACCAGGATCCGCGAGAAACCACTGATGTGGCGAAGAGGTGCGCGCAGATGGTGGGAAACGGAGTACGAAAAAGACTCCAGCTCCTGGTTGGCGGTCTCCAGTTGCGCAGTGCGTTGCGCGATTCTCTTTTCCAGCTCCTCATTGAGCCCGCGGATCTCTATCTCATCCGCTTTCCGCTGCGTGATGTCACGGAATGCGATCACTCCGCCTCGCACCACTCCATCCTTGTCTCGTAAAGGGGCGCCATTGGACTCGATCCATGCCCCTCGGTCGCCGGGATAGCGGACAAATATCTCCGCGCTGCTCGCCTCCCCGCTTACTGCACGCAGCAGAGGATGTCTCTCCTTAGGAAAGGGCGTGACCGTGTCCGGTAGATAGGCGCCGTAGTGGGCCATCCAGTCCTCGAGCGACTGGTCAGCTGCACTTAGGCCAACGATCTTTTCCGCGGCCGGGTTCCAGAGAATGAACTTCCCCCGCTCATCCGCGGCCACCAGCCCCTCCGTCACGCTATCCAGCACCGACCGGAGCATTACCTTCTGTTCCTCCAGCTCGTGCTGCGAACGCACCAGTTCGCGGCCTTGCCGGGCCAGTTCCGCGGCTTGCTCAGCGCCGGCTGCTTCCGACCGGACGCGCTCGCTAATATCACGAATCAACCCCACGAACAGCCGCTGGCCGTCGAGCCGCAACTCGGTGATGATCAGTTCGATGGGAAAGACCTGTCCCGTTTTCGTCAGCCCCTCCAGTTCGCGGCCAACCCCAATCGCCTTGGTCATGCCGGTCGAGTGGTAGCGTGCCAGGTGGCCATCATGGCCGCTGCGGTTGGGTTCGGGCATCAGCAGCTTTACATTGCATCCCACCAATTCCGCCGCATCGTACTCGAAGGTCTTCACCACCGCGGGATTCACCGAGATGATGATCCCCTCGGCATCGATGGTAACGATGCATTCCGCGACTCCATCCAGGATGGCCTGCAGCCGGGCCTCAGTGTTCCTGGCGCGGCCCTCAACCTTGACCCGCTCCGTCACGTCAGCGGCGTGAGCGCGTTGGCTTTGCGAAAGCGTTTCCAGGAATTGCCCAATGCTGGCGATGATCTTCGGCGCCGCACGCGCGAAAAGGACGGCGGTGATGATCGATGCCGCGGCGCAGGCCAGCTTGAATGCCACCGATAGCCGGTACACTGGCCACCAGATGGTCACTACTTCCATCAAGTGCGTCGCTGCGCAAGCGACGATAAACACCCCGAAAGCAACAAAGACCCAAAGGTAAGCCCGGGTCTGAGGAGTGCTGCGCAGCTGAGCCACGATCCAAAATAGACAGGCGAAGATCACCACATAGGAGGCCGCGATCAGACCATCCATGATGACGTTTGTCCAGATCAGATCGGGCTGGGCCAGATAGCAATAGCGGTGCGGCAGGTAATTGGCAGAGAACAGGAACGGCAATGCGCGCGTACGGGCAAGGATAACCAGCATGAGAATGCCGATGGTCGCCGAGGCGAATAGCTTTCTCATTTGCACCTGGACGCTCGCGAAACACCTCCAACACACCCTTCGGTCGATGGAAATATGGAATCGAAATTCACGGGCCGCGCACCCATCTGGTTTTCCCAATTCCGCTATCGGCGACGCGGTCTCCGGCTTTAGTAGGCGCGAGAGAATATCGGATCGTTAGCGAACCGGTCTCATCGTGCCGCGGCGGCTATGCTTGGCGCTGTTTTCGTTTCCCCGTTCGCTCCCAGGGTGAAATAGAAGGTGGCCCCGTGATCTGTCTCCGCCTCGGCCCAAATCCTTCCCCCATGCTTTTGAACGATTCGTTGCACCGTCGCCAGGCCCACGCCGGTGCCTTCAAATTCCTCATCCGTATGCATGCGTTGAAACACGCCGAAGAGCTTTTCCGCATACTGCATGTTGAAGCCGGCTCCGTTGTCACGTACCAACACGACCGCCGGTTTGCCAGCTTGCTGGATGCTATCCACTTCAATCACAGCTTTGTTCCGCCCGCGGGAATACTTGAGCGCATTGCCCAGAAGATTCTGAAATACCTGCCCCATTAACACCCCGTCGCACTCTAGCGCGGGCAGTTGTGCAATGCGCCACTCTACGTTGCGGCCTTCGCAGTCCGGCTGCAGCACCGAGATGGTCTCAGCGACAATGGCATTCAAGTCCGTGGGGCGCAGCTTCAAGGATTGCCGCCCCAGCTTCGCCAGGCTGAGCAAGCCATCCACCAGCATCCCCATGCGGAGAACGGCGTCGTTGATGTGCCGCAAAAGATCTTTCGCTTCCGGCGCCATCCCGCAACCAAAATCATTCATAAGAATTCGCGAGAACCCACCGATGTGGCGTAGGGGCGCGCGCAGATCATGGGAAACAGAGTACGAAAAAGCCTCCAGCTCGTGGTTGGCGGTTTCCAGCTGTGCGGTACGTTTGACTATCCTTTCTTCCAGCCCCTCATTGAGTTTGCGAATCTCAAGTTCATCTGTCTTTCTCCTGGTGATATCCCGGAACGCGAGCACCCCACCACGCATCACTCCGTCCTTATCTCTCAAAGGGGAACCGGTAGTCTCAAGCCAGAGTCCCCGGTCGAGTCCGGCGTGACGCAAAAATATCTCGGTGGTGCCAGTCTCCCCGCGAAGGGTGCGTTCCAGAGGAGTCTCCCCAGGTGGTATCGGCGTGATCGTGTCGGGCAAGAAGAGGCCGTAATGTGCGCCCCAGTCCGTGGAGGGGAGGTCAGTCGGCCCAAGACCCATGATTTTGTCTGCCGCCGGGTTCCACAGAATGAACTTTCCCTGCTCGTCGGCCGCCACCAGGCCCTCGACCATGCTGTTCAGCACTGACTGGAGCATGAGCTTCTGGGCTTCCAGGGCCTGCCGTGAGAGCGCCAGTTCTGATGCTTGCTGAGTCAGTTCGGCCTCGCTCTGCTTCCGTTCGGTAATGTCGTGCAGCACGGCCACCCCTCCGCGCAGAGTGCCTCGAGCGTCGTTCAGCGGCCGTGCCGTCACTTCTATGAACTTCGCCGCCCCCGGTTCCGGCGGCTGAATCATCAATTCCACGTGGACCGACTCCCCGCGCAGAGCCTGCACCAGGGGAAGGCGATCCGCCGGGCAGGCCGTGATCCCGTCGGCCAGAAAGACCGCATAGTGCGGGGTCCATTGTTGGGGGGGCAGGTCGGCGGCCCCACGGCCCATCAGCTTGTTCGCAGCGTCGTTCCAGAGCAGAAAATGGCCTTCCGCGTCAGCCGCGATAAGTCCCTCGCCCATGCTCTCCAGGATGAGCTTGAGCATGGAGCTCTGCTCCTCCATATCCTTGCGGGAGCGGGCCAGGTCTTGAGCTTGTTGACCCAGTTCCACTGCCAGGCGCGCTAAGTCTTCTTCCGCCTTCTTTCGCTCGCTTATATCTGTATTGGTCCCCAACCAGCGGACCACGGCCCCTTGCGCATTTCTCACCGGCATGACCCGGGTGAGGAACATGCGAAAACTTCCGTCCCCTCCGCGCAGCGGGAATTCCATGTCGAAAGGCATGCCGGTGGCAATCGCGTTTCTCCATCCACGGAGCACCTCAGGCAGCACCGCGGGATCATGGATCTTCTCCCAGGTCCATCCCTCCGTCTGCGCCAGCGTTGTGCCCGTGTAGTCATACCAGCGCTGGTTGTACCAGAAGATCGATCCATCCGCCTCTGCCATCCAGGCAAGTTGCTGGATGCCATTGGCCATCACCTGGAATCGCTCTTCACTCTCCCGCAACGCCTCCTGCGCCTGGCGCCGATCCGTGACGTCGGAAACAACGCCCCGCACATGCGTAATTTCGCCGCCGGCATTCTTGTATGCCTGCCCCCTGGCAGCGATCCAGCGCTCCGTTCCGTCCGGCCAGATGGCGCGGTATTCCACGTCGTATTCCGCCTCGCCGCCGAGGCACCGCCGCATGGATTCATCGGCCAGGATGCGGTCCTCGGGATGCAGCGTGGCGCGAAACCCCGCGAAGTTGAGTTTTGTGTCCGCAGGCAAGCCGGACAGCGCGAAGGACAGCGGAGAGCCATCCAGTTCATCGTTCTCAAGTTTCCACTGCCAGGTGCCCAGCCGCCCTCCCTCCAGGGCCAGACGCAACCTTTCCTCGCTCTCCCGCAGTGCGTCTTCCGCCCGCTTGCGCTCGGTGATTTCGCGGGCCACGTTCGAGGCGCCGACAATCGCGCCCTCGCCGTCTCGAATCGGTGAAATGGTCACCGAAACGTCTATTTTTGTGTCATCCTTACACACCCGGACGGTCTCGAAATGTTCCACGCTCTCCCCTTGACCGATGCGGGCCAGAATGTCCGTTTCCTCGACGACCCGTTCCGGCGGCAACAGGATCAACATCGGTTTGCCGATAGCCTCTTCCGCTGTGTACCCGAAAATGCTTTGCGCGCCACGATTCCAGGCGGTGATGATCCCATCCAGCGTCTTGCTGATAATGGCGTCATCGGATGACTCCACCACGGCGGCCAGCCGTTCCCGTGTTTCCTCGATCCGCTTGCGCACCGCGATCTCGGATTGCAGCGCTGCCGATCGTTGCTCCACCCGCCGTTCCAGACCGGCGTTGAGGGCCTTGACCTCTGCCCGCGCTCTGCCGCTGACGCCGATCTCCCGGCTCACCGTCATCCCGGCGATGAACAGAAAGATCACACCCAGCGATGAGCCCAACGCGATCACAACAGTCGAGGAATGCTGCGCCGCGCGGGCGCGCTGCGTACGCAGCGCCAGCAGCCCTCTTTCCACCACTTTCATCTCTTCGACCGTCATGCGCACCGCATCCATGACGTGTTTCCCTTGTTCAAACGCTGCCATGGCCGGGATCTTCCCCGTGTTCTGTCGTGCAGCCACGATCGCTTCTACGTCCTCGACGTGGTTCTTGGTCTGCTCTTCCAGTACGTTCAAGCGCTGCAGTTGATCCCCGGTTACCAGGAGAAGGCGCAACGTATGCAGGTCCTGAACCACCGCCGTCCTTCCCGACTCATAAGGCTCCAGGAAGGGCGCGCTTCCGGTTTCGGCAAAACCGCGTCCTCCGGTTTCCACGTCGAGCGAGTGTCTGAGTTCGCTCTCCAGCGCAGTCATCACTTCCTGGGTGTGGGCGACCCAATCGGCGGTCTCTGTCGCTTGTTGCGCACCGCGCCAGGAAAGAACACTCAAAAGCACCGTCAGCAGCACCGCCACTGCAAACGCCGCGCCAGCCCACCGCCGTAGCCGGGCTTCCGTCTCCTGTTCTTCGGTCTCCTCGACGTCAGGGTCAGAACGGTGGATCATCGCGCGCGCTCCTTGACAAGGGGTCGTTAGCGGAGGAAAGGCGCTGGGTGGAGCAAAACGGGCTGCGCATGCGGCTACCCTGGAAATACTGGACCGAATCCACGTAAATGAGCGGCCCGACAGCTTTGCCGCGAGTTTCTGCATCGGTTTTCCACTTCGGATATCGGCCTTACCAGCCAACGCTTGAGTCTGGGCCGCGGAATTATCTGCGAAGCGTTGCAGCGAGCATCAGTCCAGGGGAGCGGGTTTTCAAACCCGCGTGAACACTTCATCTTGCAATGACTGGGCTGCTAGCCCTGGGAGATGGCCCAAGCTGGAAAATCAAGCCTTTTTTCCGCAGCCTGTTTAGCCCCTGAGGTACTGCTTTTTTCGTGCGCGGCTGTTTGGCCCAATACGCTACCCCTCGCTGACCAAAAGAGCCACAGGATAGCTGGCGAAGATAGTACTCAACGCTAATCCGTCTTCTGCCACAGTCACTGTTTCCTCAGTGAACACATTGCGATAACGCGTCCCGGTTGACCCCGGGAAAAGAAGCTGATCCTTTCCCCACGCCTCGCCGAGCGGCAATTGCACCTTACTCCGCATGAGCGTGCAGGCAAAGCGCGATATCACAGCCACAATACTTCGGCCAGTCGCCTGGTCACGGCGCAGAAACGCAATCACGTGCTCCTTGCGCTCCCCCGAAACCTCCAGCGCGAGGTACTCACCCCGGCGAAACAGCGCATGTTCCTGCCGGCGCAACGCAAGGGCGCGATGCGTGGTCCACAGCTTCACCCTTCCATCCGCCAGGTTGCCCAGCACATCGCGGCACACGGCGCCTGCGCCCTCCCTCTCTGCCAGTGCATGGAGGGCCTCGAGATGAGCCGCGCGCACGTCGAAATCCACCGGCCGCCGGTTATCCGGGTCCACCAGGCTGAGGTCCCAGAGCTCGCTGCCCTGGTAAAAGTCGGGGACCCCGGGAGAGGCAGTCTTGAGCACCACCTGGGCCAGCGAATTCACCGCTCCAAACAAGCGCAGCTGTGGCAACAACGCGTCCAGCGAGGCGACGAATGGGTTTTCTTTACCCCGGGCAGTGGGCATGAGAATAGAGTCGAGGAATGCGTGCACTGCGGCGACGTATTCGGGGTCAGGATTGATCCAGCTAAGGTTAACTTTGGCTTCGCTCAAAGCCTTCGACGCGTACTGCTTTAGCCGTTCCAGGTAGCCTTCGCGATCCTGCCTGCTCTCCATCTGCCACGGCCACGCGCCCAGGATCGTTTGATAGAGCAGGTATTCCTCGTTGTGATCCGGGGCCGTGCGCCCATCTTCCAGGGTGCGCTTGAATTTGACATTCATGCGTTGCCAGCGGCGCACCGCTGCCGACCAGGGCTGGGGAAGTTCCGAGAGCACGTTGAGCCGATTGCGCACATCTTCGCTGCGCTTGGTGTCGTGGGTTGAGGTCGTCAGCATGGAATCCGGCGAGTGCTTCAGCCGCCCCTGGTTGCTCTGGTGCAGTGACTCGAGCGAGATGCCGAAAGATTTTAACGATCCCCCCACCTCATTGGAGGAAAGAAAGCGGGTGTAGACATAGAACGCCGTGTCCTCAACACCCTTGGCCATCACTGGTCCGGTGAGTTGCTGGAACTTGAGCGCGAAGTAGAGCACCTCCTGGTCCGGCCTTTGCTGCTTGGCGGCCGCTGAAGAGCCGCTCTTGAGTAGCAGCGTCTCACGCAGGAAATCGAAGGCCGAGGCGTTGATATCCGGGTTCAGGCGTTTGGCGCGGGCAATCCCACTGCGCAGGAAGGCCACATCGCGCTCACTATATTCGCCGCGATCGTCAATGTAAGTGCGGTAGACAGGAAAGCTGGCGATGGTCTCTCGGATCACCGTCTCCAGAATATTGTCGGTGAAGTCGCGCGCCCGCCGGTTCGAAGCCGCAATCCGGCTGAGGAGGTTGGCAAGCACGTACACTTCGCTGGCCAGTGCCGTTTGCATCACCTGCAGTTTGGATCGATAAATAATTTCGTCCGGATCGGCGGGGTGCCCGAGAACCTGCGCGTAGATCGCGTTGAAGCGCTTTTCGTTGGCGCTTTGGATAAAGATGTTGTTGGCCAGGTAGATGAAATCGTAGCCGGAGGTCCCGCGCACCGGCCACTCCGGCGGCAGGTATTCGCGCGGCTCCAGAATCTTTTCCACTACTGTGTAGAGCGGCCCTTGGCTTTGCGACCAGTCGTATCCGCGTACCGGATCGAGAATGCTGCGCTCGATGCCGTTGGCGGCGGTCTCCTGTTTCGGTACCGCCCCCGCGCATTGGCTGGCGAGATACAAGAGCTGCAGCCGGATCAGGTACTGGCGCGGATTGAACATGCCATCGCAGTGGTCGATGCGCAGCCCAGTCACTTGCTGCGATGCGATCAGCCGCCGGGTCAGGCAATGGGTCTCGGCGAAAACCGCGGGGTTTTCCATGCGCAGGCCAACCAGATCGTTCACGTCGAAGAAGCGGCGATAGTTGATTTCCTCCGCGGAGGTCCGCCAGGAAGCCAGCCGGTAAGGCTGCGCATCCAGCAGCAGGTGCAGGCGGTCGAAGCTGTGGGGATCCCCCTCGATGCCATTGATGGCGGTCAGCGCCTGTTCTATAGCCGGCTTCATTTCCGGGGAGCGCAGCGCGTCCTGCAACCGTGGGAGCAGCTCCGACAGCAATGCCCGGCGCTTTTCCCGCAGGCTCTCGTCGCTGGTTTCATGGGGCGGAATGTCGCGCAGCTGCGTCAGCACTTCGCGCACTGGCTCCGGCAGGGGCGGGGCCGCGTTGAGCTGGTCGAAGACAATGGGCAGGGTACGTGGCGCCACAGGCATGGTGTGGTCGTAATAGTGGATCAGCGCGCGCCCGTCCTCAATCGATACCTGGATGTGCTTGGCTTCCAGTTCGGCGCCATATTGGCCGCCCAGAATCGGCAGCAGAAGCTTGTTGCGCATCGCCGCCTTGAGCGGCTTCCAATCGATGTCGAAATATTCGGAGTACTGCGAGGCGTGGCCATTCTCCAGCACGTCCTGCCACCAGATGGAGTCGTTGCCCACTCCCATATGGTTAGGGACGATATCCAGCAGAAGACCCAGGCCCTGCCGCTCCAGTTCCGCCGAGAAACTGGCAAAGCCTTCGGCTCCGCCCAGCTCGGGATTCAGACGGTCGTGGCGCGTCACGTCGTAGCCGTGCATGCTGTTGGGGCGGGCTTCGAAGATGGGCGAGGAGTAGAAGTCGCCGATGCCCAGCTGCTTGAGGTAGCCCACAATGGCCTGAGCCTGGGCAAAAGCAAAGTCTTTATGCATTTGCACCCGATAGGTCGAGACTGGAACCCGGGCATCGGTGTGCAGCACCCGGTCGACGCATTCCTTCATGTCGTTGGCGGCTTCTTGGCGCGAGTTGGCCTTAACCGGGGTCGCCTCAGGCACGGCTACGCTCGCGAACGGGGAGTGGCTGGCGACGGACATGATGCATTGGATGCGCTCTCCGGCAGTCCCGGTCCAGCAATCGGCCCTGCCAAATTCCAGGGCCGCTTTACGAATCCGTTCCCAGCACGGAAAATGGAGTACAGAGACTCCATTGTAACGAGGGAAGAACCATGCCACTTTCCGGCGAAGCTATCCGAATGATGAACTACATCGACGACATTGCGACCACTCTGCGGCGCATTCTCGCCTTAAGCCCCACGCTTTCAGCCGAAGAGCGCAAGCGGGTGGGCGAGTACCTGAAGGCCAGCTCACCCAGTGCCGACGAGGCAATGACCGCCCTCAACCTCAAATAAGGCCCTTTCCAATCAGGCTTCTTCTGCTAAACGCCCCACGTTTGCCTCACCCGCCCGGCCTGTACCGGCGTGCCGTGGAGCGTCCGTGGGCCGAAAAAGAGGGGCGAAGTCCCCCCCACGATCGCTTTTCCACTGAATGCGGCGGATGTTCGGCTCGATATTCCGGGCACCCGTCATTTGTTACCGGTAGAGAGAGGCAGGTCTGTGAGAAATTCAGGCTAAGGGCGACGATCTGCAGTTTTCCCTTAATCCGTATCCGGCCGCTTATAAGGCTGTTGCAGATACTTCCGCGCCTCGTTGACCGCACCCTGCGTGTTATCGTTCGTCTGCACTGCCTGCCGGTATTCGTTCACCGCACGGTCCCGCTGGCCGGTGACATCGAATATCTTTCCCAGCGCGATATGGCTCCAGACCTCGGTCCATTTGGGCTCGTCGTCCCCGCGCAGCGCATCCCGATAGGCATTTGCGGCCGCCTGGTAGTTCTTCTGGTTGAACAAAACCTCGCCGATGCGGTAACTGGCCAGCGAGCTGTTGGGATTGGACGTGAGCGCTTTCTGATACTCCCCCAACGCAGCCGTAGTGTCGCCCTGCGCCACCAGTTCCTGGCCCCGTAAAATCGAAACCCGCACCTGCATATCAGGAGTATTCTTGAGCACCCAATCATCCGGGTCGATGGAAATGTGACGGGGGCGGCCAAAGGTGTCCACGACATACTCCGAGTTGGTGCCCACCACATCCACTCGTTTGACTTCCGTCTTGCCTTCGGTCTCCACCCGCAACTCGACCGGCATATTGAACAGGTCGAGGTCCTGGCCAATCTCTCCGATGGTGCGAAAGCCCTTGTTGTTGCCCAGGCGGTACACGGTGTACTTATCCACGAACGCCGGCGCCCCGGTTCCATCCAGCCATTGCGCAAAGAAAGCTGTGAGCTGCTGTTGCGATTGCTCCTCGGCGACTTTCTCCACGTCTCTGGTTCGCGTGGGCTTGTCGCCGTACTGCGTGATCAGGGCGCGCAGAGTCTTGTCGAAGTTATCGTCGCCGATCTCCCAACGAAGCATGTGAAAGACCATGGCCCCCTTCTCCAGGGTCATGGACTGGAATTGCGTCGAAAAGACATCCAGGCGTCCTGCCGAGGTCAGCGGGATGGTGTCGTAGGCCAGCGCGCCGGCGGAGATATCGATCACGGCTGCCTGCAACGCCGTCTGCCCGGCCACATGCTCCACGTACATCAGCTCTCCATAGCGGGACATGCCATTGGTGATCCAGGCGTCATTGAGCGTGGCTGGGCTGACCATGCAGCTCCACCACTGGTGCGCTATCGTGTTGGCTAGCAGGCGATAGTTGCTGCGGTCCGCGATCCGGGCGCCGGCGACCGCCGCGATCTCCGGAGCCCAGTAGGCGGGCACCGTGTCGTCCGGCAGTTCGACTACATTCAGCAGACGGGTAGGCGTTTCCCCAAACGTCTCCCCGAAGAAATCGAATTCCTTGTTGGCCGTCTGCGCATATTCCGGTCCGCTCTGCTTGTGCGCGTCGGTCAGGTACACGCGCACGTTGGGGGAACCTGCGACCACCATGGGCTCATTGAACTTGCCCGCGATGATGGTGCCGGGAAAGCTCGGCCTGGTCCAGTTGAACGAGTATTCCATGCCCCCGGCGACCTGCTTGGGACTACCCGTATTGCCGCTGCCCACCACCCGGTAACCCTCGGGTATCTGTACATGGATCTCCGCCGTAAACCGGTCCGTCAGATAGCCGACCATGGGGAACCAGCGGGCGGCATACAACAGATAAGTGATGGGATCGCCGATCGACACCAACTTGAGTCCTTCGACCGGACTTTCCTCGCTGCCGCTGAGCGTTCCCCCGTAGACAAACGTGAGGGTGGCGCTCGCACCCTTCCTCATGGGATTCGGCAAAGCGATGCTGATGGTTGCGTTCGGCCCCCGCTCTCCATTGAGTTGATGGTTCTGACTATCGGTGACGCTATCCACCTTAAGCGCGTTGTGCAATTCGAAGACTGCGGCGCTGATCGTCTCGGTAGCGGTGAAGGTAACCCGTGCGGTCGCTTTCAGGGTGTGGTCAGAAGGTTCGAGCTGGGCATCGATCACATAGCCCGTGATGTTGATATTGGGCCGCTCCGCCGCCAAGAGATGCGGGACAGCCATCACCACCAACAGCGATAGAAACAGGACTTTAGTGCGGGAACAAAGCTTCATCGGAGTCATTCAACGGGCCATGGTGAAACCAAAGCAGTTTGCAACTGCGGCTGCTGCGCTGCGGGGATCAGTTGCAACGCAATCCGGGCGGCATGCTCAATCGCAGTCTGTCTTGTCCCCCCGTCGTTGCCCACTTTGCTCACTTTGAGTAACGCCCCAACCGTGCGCAAGCCTGACTGCATTGTTGCACGAGCTTCTTCATTTTCGAGCAGGGGGCGGAGCTGTTCCACCACTTTGGATGCGGTGAAATCATGCTGGATTAGCTCTGGCACCACCCGGCGTCCTGCGATCAGGTTGACCATGGCCACATGGGCCACGCGGATGACCCTCTGGGCCACGGCATAGGTGATGCGAGAGACGCGGTAAACCACCACGAAGGGATTGCCGATCAGCGCGGCCTCGACCGTGGCTGTGCCACTGGCTACGACGCTGGCGCGCGCGTGCTGCAACACTGCCCGGGCATCGTGAACCACGCGCACGGTCACCCCTTTGGCCTGGCTGGCCAAGGCCTGCACCTGCGCATCCTTGAGCGTGGGGGCCACGGGCAAGAGGTATTCGTATTCCGGGCCCAGCAGTCGAGCGGCTTCGAACATTGGCGGCACGTTGGCGAGCAGTTCCCTGGTGCGGCTTCCGGGGAGCAAGCCAACCCAGAATTTTGACGCATCCAGGCCATTTTCGCTAGCGAACGCCTCCCGGGTAACTTTGGGCCGATCAAGGTCTGCCAGCGGATGGCCGACAAAATCAGCCGCAATGCCGTGGCTGCGGTAGAAGGCCTCTTCGAAAGGAAAGATCACCAGCATGCGGGTGACGTTGCGCCTCACTCCTCGTATCCGCCACTTCTTCCACGCCCAGATCTGCGGGCTCACGAAATAGACCACCGGGATATGCAAACGGCGCAGCTCGGCCGCCAGGCTCAGGTTTACGTCCGGGAAATCGATCAGGATGGCGATATCGGGCCGTTCCGCCCGCAAGCTGGCCTTAAGCTTCCGGTATTCGCCGTAGATACGAGGCATGTGAAGGATCACTTCCGTAATGCCCATCACCGCTACATCTTCGGCGCGCACCACTCGCCTCAACCCCAGGCTTGCCATGCGCGTGCCTCCCAGCCCGAAAAACTCCACCTCCGGCGCCAGCCGGCGGATCTCCGTCATCAGCAGCGCACCGTACTGTTCGCCACTGGCCTCGCCGGCAGACAAAAAGATCTTCGGACTATGATTGATCGCCGTCATTGGCATTGAACCGCAGGTCCCTCCACTCCGCTACCCCGAATTTCCTGTTGATCTTGGTGGCGTTGGTACGGTGCATGCGGTTTTCTCTTACGGAAAACCGCACACGCGGATGTATCCGGAGTAGCGTGGCAGGAAATTCGGGTACGCTCCGGTCGGGATGACAAATCTGTTTGAGTGCTGGGATGCTCGCACCCACACAGATTTGTCATCCCGACCGGAGCGCAGCGGAGTGGAGGGACCTGCGGTTTTCCTTTCGGTTTCACAACGACCCCTCTCTTTTTCTGTCCCAGCAACGAATCGAGGGGTGCCCCATATCTGAGCGCGCACTTTGCGCCAGATGTGGGATCTAACAAATCCTGACCTCTAAAGCCCCGAAGGACAACCGACCCTAATCCGTGCCCACAGCCAATTTCGCGTCCAGCAACCCGTCCGCTGCTCGCGAACTCTGCACTTCCTGATCCTTGTACTGAAGCTGGTAGAGCTTCCAATAGATGCCACGCTGTCCCAGCAGCTCCTGGTGCGTGCCCAACTCGCGCAACTGCCCCTTGTGCATGACCAGGATTCTGTCCGCCTGCTGCACCGTGGAGAGGCGATGGGCGACGATGACCGAAGTCCGCCCCTGGACCATGCGCTCCAGAGCGGACCGCACCCGCATTTCGGTATCGGTATCCACGCTCGAGGTGGCTTCATCGAGTACCAGGATGCGCGGATCGTGCGCCAGCGCCCGGGCAAAATTGATCAGCTGCTTCTGCCCCGTCGAAAGACTATTGCCGCGCTCGCGCAGCGGCTCATCGAAGCCCTGGGGCAGTGCGCGGATAAAATCACCCACGTTCACTTCATCTGCCGCCGCTTTCATCCGTTCATCTGAAATCCAATCCGAACCCAGGCGTATATTCTCCGCGATGGTTCCGGTGAACAGGAATGGATCCTGCAGCACCACCCCGAAATGGCGTCGCAGCTCGGTCACATCCTGTTCGCGCACATCCACGCCGTTGATCAACACACTGCCGCTCTGGACCTCGTAGAAGCGCATCATCAGGCCGATGATGGTGGTCTTGCCCGCGCCGGTGTGGCCCACGATTGCCGCCGTCTGATCAGGCTCGATCACGAACGACACATCTTTCAGAATCCACTCCACGTCTTGGGACACTGCGGCGATCTGTTCCGCTCCCTCGGCTTGCTGAATCCGCGCCAGTTGCTGCGTGTCCAGTTTTTGATAGGTGAACCACACATGGCGGAACTCGATGCTGCCGGAACCGTCGCAGGCGCGCGGCGCAGCCGGGCTTTGCAACTCCGCCGGCGTGTCTAACAGCTTGAAGACCCGCTCGCTGGCGGCCATCGCCGCTTGCAGGATGTTGTATTTTTCGCTGAGATCCTGAATGGGGCGGAAGAAGCGCTGGGAATACTGAATAAACGCTACCAGCACTCCGATCGAGACCGCGTTCCGCAGCACCCCGTACCCGCCCAGCCAGATCACCAGCGCAATCGCCACCGAACTCAGCAACTCCACCACCGGGTAATACAGGGCATAGGCCAGGATGGCGTCTTTAAAGGCCACCATGTGCTGCCGGTTGACCTCTTCGAACTCCTCGTAGGAGCGCTGCTCGCGATTGAACAGCTGCACCACGCTCATCCCGCTTACATGCTCCTGGGTGGACGCGTTGATGCGCGCAATCGCAGAACGGATACGCCGGTAGGAGTCGCGCACGTGTTTGCGAAAGACTCGCGTCACTAACAGGATGAGGGGCAGCACGGCAAAGGCGACCAGCGCCAGCCACCAGTTCATGCGCAGCATGATGGTGACAATCAGAAGCAGCACGAAAACGTCCTCGAAGATGGCAAAAACCCCCGAGGTAAACATCTCGTTCAGAGCGTCCACATCGCTGGTCAGGCGGGTGACCAGGCGTCCTACCGGATTGCGGTCGAAGAAGCTTACATGCATCCCCTGGATGTGGCGGAAAATCTGGCTGCGCATGTCGAACATGACCTTCTGTCCGGTCCACTGCATCAGGTAGGTCTGCACGAACTCCAGCAAGTAGCTCAACACCAGGGTGGCCAGGTAGATGGTTGCAATCTGGGTCACGCCAACCACGGCATTGGAACTCAGCCACCGGCTCAGCACCGACGGATGAAGGTTCGGCCGTGCGGTCATGTAGCGATCCACGGCGACTTTGGTCAGATAGGGGCCAAGCACATCCGAGCCGGCCTTGAGCAGGATCGCCACCAGCGAAATACCCGCCTGCAGCTTGTAGGGCCGAAGGTAGGTCATCAGTCTCCCCATCAGCCGGCTGTCATAAGCCTTGCCCACAACGTCGTCGTCGTGCTGCTGGGGTTTCCGGTCCTTCTCCGTGCCGTCTTTCGCGGTGACTGTTTTGGCCATGGGTTACCGCTTTCATTTTACGTGGAGACGCCAAATGCAGTTGCAAACGAGGATGTCAGAATAGATAGCAGGACGGTGCCGGCGGCGGATGAATTCTCTCGGTATTTACATCTCGGTCCCGTTTTGCCGGGCCAAATGCACCTACTGCAACTTTGCCTCCGGCGTTTCGTCGACTAGCGCTCATGAGCAGTATGTCGTCCGCCTCTGTGGCGAAATCCGCAGCGTGCGCCGCCGTCTTGCCGGCGCCCTCATTCCTGGGCAGGTAGACAGCCTCTACCTGGGAGGAGGCACCCCCAGCGTCCTCTCCCCGGCCCTGGTGGGGGAGTTGGCCCACACCCTCCGCCAGGAGTTCGCGGTCGCACCTGGAGCCGAGATCACGCTCGAATGCGCGCCGGGCCAGCTGGACGACCCTGCGTTAGCCGCCATGCTTGCCCTGGGCGTCAACCGCATCAGCTTCGGTGTGCAATCGCTCGTGGACCGTGAGGCGGCTGCCACGGGGCGCTTTCATACCCGCGCAGTGGTGCTCCAGGACCTCGAACGGGTCCGCGCCGCCGGACTGCGCAATTTGAGTATCGATCTGATCGCCGGCATGCCTCATCAGACCGCGGCCAGTTGGCAGGAGTCGCTCGAGGTTCTCGCCGCCACCGGCGTAGAGCATGCCAGTATCTACATGCTGGAGATTGATGAGGATTCCCGCCTGGGCCGCGAACTGCTCGCCGGCGGTTCCCGCTATCACGCTGCAACAGTGCCCAGCGAAGACCTGACTGCTGATCTCTACCAGAGCGCCATCGCATTTCTGGGACAGAATGGACTGCACCAATATGAGATCTCAAACTTTGCCCGCATCGACTGCCAGTCGCGCCACAACTTGAAGTACTGGCAGCGCCAGCCCTACCTCGGTTTCGGCCTGGACGCGCATTCCATGCTCCGCACCCCGCGGGGCTCCGCGTTGCGCTTCAGCAATACCGCGGTGCTGGCCGAATACCTGCGCAGCCCCGAAGCCGCCGAGGAAGTGCATGAACTTAGCCCGCCGGAGGAGTTGGAGGAGGCCTGGTTCCTGGGCCTGCGCTTGCACGAGGGGGTCGCATGGCAGGCTCTGGCGGCGGAATTTGGCCGCGATCACGTCGAAATCTTCCTCCCCGTGATCCGCGAGCTATGCGCTCTGGATCTGCTTACCGATGCAGCGGGCGTAGTGCGTCTGACCTCCCGGGGAGTGCTCTTTTCCAACGAAGTCTTTGCCCGCTTCCTCGGCGTGAAAGAAGAATTCCAAGTCCAATGACCATCGACCTGCGCAGCGACACCGTCACCCGCCCCACGCCCGCCATGCGCGCCGCCATGGCTGCAGCCGAGGTGGGCGACGACGTCTATGGAGAAGACCCCACCGTCAACCGTCTGGAAGCCCGCGCCGCGGAGATCTTCGGCCGCGAGGCTGCGTTGTTTGTTCCCACCGGCACCATGGGCAACCAGATCGCCATCCGCATGCACACCGAGCACGGCCAGGAGGTCATCTGCGAATCCCGCGGCCACGTGGTGGATTGGGAAATGGCCATGGTCTCGGCCTTTTCCGGCTGCCAGTTGCGCACGGTTTACGCCGATCGCGGGATCCTTACCTGGCCGCTCATCAAGACAGTGGTCTCACCCGGCCTTCATTTCCGTTCCCGAACTGGCCTGATCTCGCTCGAAAACACGCACAACCTCGCCGGCGGAACAGTGATGCCGTTCGAAGTAACCCAGGAAATATGGGCCGGAGCCGCCGATGCCGGCTTACCTGTGCATCTGGATGGCGCGCGCATCTTCAATGCCGCCACAGCGTTGGATACGCCGGTGGAGCGTCTGACCGCCGGCTTTGCTTCGGTCATGTTCTGTCTTTCCAAGGGCTTGTGCGCCCCGGTCGGCTCCATGCTGGTGAGCAGCCGCGCCCACATCGAGCGCGCGCGAAATTTCCGCAAGGCGCTTGGCGGAGGAATGCGTCAGGCGGGCGTTCTCGCCGCCGCGGGCTTGATCGCGCTGAACGAAATGACTGGGCGCCTTCAGGAGGACCACGACAGCGCCAGGCTGCTGGCCGATGCCTTGGCAGAACTCCCGCAGGTTATGCTCGATCCAAGGCTGGTCCAGACCAACATCCTGATCTTCTCTCTGCGCGGGGAGGGAGATGCGAAAGCGCTAGTCAGAGCCCTTGCCTCGCGCGGTGTTCTCGCCTCCACCGTTGGTCCCAATTTCGTACGCCTGGTGACCCACCATGACGTGGATCGCGCCGCATGCGAGTGCGCCGCCAGGATCCTTGCCGAGGAGATACACAAGATCGCTTAAAAAGACAGAACTCCCGCCCAAAGATCGCTTTTTTGGGATTTATACTGATTTGATGCCGAAGTATTCGATTGTCGTGCCCTTCCACAACGAGGAAGAGAACGTTACGGCTCTGTACGATCGCCTGAAGGCGGTGATGGAGCAAATTGGCGACAGCTTTGAGCTCGTGCTGGTAGACGACGGCTCGAGTGACCGCACCTACAAGCTTCTGGAAGAGATTGCAGCCGTCGATAGCCGCGTCCTGGTGGTCAAACTGAGGCGCAATTTTGGCCAGACCTCTGCGTTAGCCGCGGGCTTCGACCATTCCCAGGGTGACTACATCCTCGCCATGGACGGCGACTTGCAGCACGACCCCTCCGAGATTCCTGAGTTTGTCGCCAAGCTGGAAGAGGGTTACGACGTGGTCAGTGGATGGCGCAAGGAGCGCATCGACAACTTCGTCATGCGCCGGATTCCTTCCCGTTGTGCCAACTGGCTGATGGCCAAACTTTCCGGCGTGGATATCCACGACTTCGGGACCACCTTCAAGGCCTATCGTCGCGAAGTGATCCACAATATCCCGCTATACGGCGAGATGCATCGCTTTATTCCGGCGCTTGCCTCCTGGTATGGCGCCAGCATTTGCGAGATTCCCATCAGGAATGTAAATCGCGAGCGGGGCAAGTCCCACTACGGTATTTCGCGCACCGTGCGTGTCTTCTTCGACCTGCTGACTATTCGCTTCCTGTTGAAGTACATGACCCGTCCGCTGCATTTCTTCGGCACCTTTGGCGCGCTGGGTATTTTCTTCGGCTCCGGCATTTCGTTGTTTTTGGCCGGTCTGAAGGTCTTTACCCGTCAAGACGTGATGGACACCCATGGGCCCCTATTTGTAGTTGCGGGCGTCTTGATTCTTGCCGGCATTCAGATGCTTGCCATCGGCTTGCTGGGCGAGCTGCAGGTCCGGCATTATCACACCTCTTCGCATCGCGCGCCCTACGCCATCGATCGCCTGGTCCGACTGCGCGCCCCTGAAGAACCCAGCATGCTGCAAGAAGGCTGAAGGCGGGGTCCGCCTGAGAACCTAAAAAAGAAACAGCAAGTCCCCAGGCTCGTAAGGGCCGTCCCGCCAGTTCCACACGGGTCGGACTCTGGTTCCCTCACAAAGGACGGGTGCCCCATATCTCGCTTGTTTTTCGCGAGATATGGGATACCACTGCTCTTACCCTCTGACTCTCGATTCATCCGACGCACTTAGCGGTCAACATCGGTGGAATCCCACATCTCGCGAAAAACAAGCGAGATATGGGGCACCCGTTCTTTGTGAGGGAACCAGAGTCCGACGACCCGTGTGGGACTGAGTCATACGAGGAGTTCTCACACAGACTGGCGCTCTTTTTTGAGCAAATTTCCCCAGCGTGCCCGCCCTACGGCGTAGCGGATGGATCCGGAGACGAAGACACATCTAAGTCCAGGAAGGTCTCAGGACTGTGCGGCGTGCCGGGCGCGTAACAGTTGTTATCAGGGGCATAGGTCGCCGCTGCACATTGGCGGGCAAACTGGCTGCGGGGCGATTGCGCGTATTGCCAAACCAGCGCTTGCGAAATCCCGCTCGTCGCCGGCGCCAGAGGCTTCTTCGGGATCACGCAGCCGGGAGCTGGCGGGCACGCGTCGTTAAGCACCCACAAAGCCAGTGGCCGGTCGCCTTCATGGCTCAAAATGTCGCGCGCGGTGCTGATTGTGCTCGATCCGTCCGGCACCGGTATGCCGGAGCAATAGACGCCCGGCTTGTACCGCGACGCGCGCACCGCCTCTACCCACGCGAACAGGTAAGCGCTCTGCTCCGGCAGCAGGCGGCCGCCTTCCTCCTGATCGAGAAACAGGATCGCCCCTCGGGCAAATCCCTCCCTCTTAGCTGCGGAGATCGCGGCAGCGGCGTCAGACCGGCCGAGTGCGGCCGCGTCCTTGCCGGTAAGCTGGGCATCCAGCCGTCCGTTGTAGAGGATCATGAAGCCGAAACCGTTCGCCTTGAGGGTGGCGCGCTTGCCCACCCAGCCATTGCTCCTGGCGCCAGGCGGGATGTTCAGCCAATAGCCGGCATAGGAAAAGCTGCGGTGCAGCGCCGGTAGGAGATTGTCGCCGGGATACTCATTCTTGTCGAAGCCGAAATAGACGCCCTTCGAAGTCTGCCCCAAAGCCGGCATCCAGCAAAGGATCGCCAGGCATAGCAGGGCCGCTTGGGGAAAATCCAGCCTTAGTCTGCGCCGCCACCGGTGACGGCGGGCGGGGGGGTGGACCTCGGTGCGAGTGTGGGAGGTGGCGTGGATGGAGTGCTCGCTAGTTGCCGCGGAGCGGCACGCAGATACTTGGACGGATTGACGGGGGTGTCGTGAATCCGCACCTCGTAGTGCAGGTGAGGACCGGTGCTGTGCCCCGAAGAACCAACGTAGCCAAGGATATCCCCCCGGCTTACATCTTGTCCTTCAGTGACTGCGAACCCCGAGAGATGAGCGTAAACCGTCTCAATGCCATGGCCGTGGTCGAGCACAACCTCGCGTCCGTACCCGTTGCCCATTCCAGCCTTCACGACGGTACCGTCCGCGGGCGCTCGAACCGCCTCACCCCTGGCGGTGGCGATGTCAATTCCGGTGTGGAAAGCGCCTTCCCCGTTGAAGGGATCCAGCCGGGCGCCGAAGGAACTGGTTACGATCCCCTGCACCGGCCATTCCGATGGCGCGTTCGCCAAGTTCACGAAGCCGCTAAAGGCCGCCGGAAAACGATGCGAGAAGTCGAGCCCGTGCGTAATCTCGCCTGACATGGCAGAGGAGCGCAGCGCGAGAAGCTGATCCAATGATTGACCGTATTGCTGATCGCTGATGCCGTCGCCTGCCCCGGGGCTAATCGTCGCTGAAGCGCGCCTCATAGAGGACTTGACCAGCTTGTTTTGCCGCAAACCGTAAAGAGCACTCACTTCGCTGGCCAGAGAGCCCAGCGACGCTGCCTGAACATCCTTCTCATGCGCCACCTGCTCCATTTGCAGGTAGTCATGCCGTATCGTCTCCCGCTCCGTCCGAACCTGGTTGAAGCGCGCCGTCTTGAGCAGCATGCGGCTATAGGAGCCGGCCATCCCGGTGATGGTAAAGAGGCCGATAACCGCAGCCGCTACAAAGATATAGGCGTAGTGGAGGGGGATTGGGATCTTGCGCAAATCGCCATTTTCCTGGCGGGCTACAAAGATGATGTAGTAGCGTTTGCGCAAATGACTCACTCTAAAAGGGGATATGGTCTTGCACGTACTAGCCCAACCGCACCTTGCGGTGTCTTGTAGCTTTCTCGTTCATAAGCCGAATCTTGACCCTAACAGACGGAATCTATAGGGTCAAACGCGGAAGTGGTATTACTAACCCGCCATACGGGGGGGATCGGAAGCCGGCGAGGTATGCTGACGCCATGGCTGCCGAGCGCAAGATAGGTCGGTCGAAGAAAGCGGGCGAGCGGGAGCTGATTGCAACTATTCGCAAACGCGCCGCCCAGCTGCAGTCAAACAGCATTCTCCATCTCGGCATCGGCGACGATTGTGCTCTGTTAAGGCCGCGGCGCGGAGAAGAGTTGGTCGTTACTACGGACCTCTCCCTTGAAAATATTCATTTCCGCCGCGATTGGCATCCACCGCAGAGCGTGGGTCATCGCTGCCTGGCGCGCGGCTTGAGCGACCTGGCAGCCATGGGAGCTCGCCCAGAGGCGGCCTTTCTTTCCCTTGCTCTTCCTGCGGAATTGACCGGACACCAGCACGGGTCTGCATATAAATCTTGGATGCAAGCCTTTTTCGATGGGTTGATGGCTTTGGCTGAACGATATCGGGTTCCGCTGGCGGGTGGGGATCTGGCCAAGTCGCCCTCGGGATTGAGCCATGCCGGCGGCCTGGTGATTGCCGACATCGTTTTGCTGGGTAGCGTGCCCGAGGGGAGATCACTCCTCCGCTCAGGAGCCCGTCCTGGGGACCTGATTTATGTCACCGGAGCCTTGGGGGGATCCGCCGCCGAGCTACTCGCGCTCGAACGCCATCCAGCCGCATTTCGCAAAAAGGACAAGCGCAGCCAAGGCCATCCGCATTTATATCCGGAGCCCCGTTTGGCCGCCGGGCGCAAGCTCATGCGCGGCGGCCTCGCCACTGCTGCCATAGACCTGAGTGACGGACTCTCGACCGATCTCGTACACCTGTGTGAAGAGAGTGGGTTGTCCGCGGAAATCGACGCCGAAGCCCTACCCATCGACGCCCGCGCCACCCTGGAGCAGGCACTGCACGGCGGAGAAGACTACGAGCTCCTTTTCACTGCCCGCCCGCAGACGGTGATGCCGAGCCAGTTGGGGGGAGTGCTCGTAAACGCCATAGGCCGGATGAAGAAACGCGGACGAGGGCCACTGGTGCAGATGAGCTACCGCACCGGCAAGCGCACGGCGCTCGCGGCCGGCGGCTGGGAGCACTTTCGTCAGGCTTGATAGCATCAGAGCAGACCTATGCAGAACCCAATCCCACGGGTGCGCTTCGCGCCCTCCCCCACCGGAATGTTGCATGTGGGCAATGCCCGCACCGCTCTTTACAACTGGCTCTTTGCCCGCCACAACGGCGGAGACTTTGTGCTGCGCATTGAAGACACCGACGTGGAGCGGAGCGAAGCTCGTTACGAAACCCAGCTGATTGAAGATCTGCGCTGGCTGGGGCTGGACTGGACCGAAGGGCCCCTGGTCGGCGGCCCCTACGCGCCCTACCGGCAAAGCGAGCGCATGGAAATCTATCAGCAGCACACCGATCGTCTGCTCGCGGAAGGCAAAGCCTACCGCTGCTTCTGCACAGCAGAGGAGCTGGAGCAGGAGCGCCAGCTGGCTCTGCGCGAGCACCGCCCGCAGATGTATTCCGGCAAATGCCGCACTTTGGCGGCCGGCGATGCCGAAACCCGGGTTGCCGCGGGTGAGAGCTTCGCCGTGCGCCTGGCAGTGCCCGATGCGCCTCTGCGCTTCCACGACATCGTGCGCGGGGACGTTGAGTTTTTGAGCGAAACGGTGAGTGACTTTATCCTGGTGCGTTCTTCCGGCGTGCCCGTCTACAACTACGTGGTGACCATCGACGATGCGCTCATGCAGATCACGCACGTCATCCGCGGCGACGACCACATCTCCAACACGCCCCGGCAGGTTGCCATTTACCAGGCCTTCGGTTGGCATCTGCCGCAGTTTGCCCACCTTTCGACCATCCTGGGCAGCGATCGCGAGCGGCTGTCGAAGCGTCATGGCGCAACGTCGGTTGCCACCTTTCGCGAAATGGGAATTCTGCCCCAGGCGCTGGCCAACTATCTCGCTCTGCTCGGCTGGGGCGCCGAGGGCGGAACGCGCGAGACCTTCACCCGCGAAGAGCTGATAGCGGAGTTCAAGCTGGAGCGGGTCACGCCCTCACCCGCGGTCTTCGATTGGGACAAGCTGCACTGGCTTAACCGGCATGTCATCAAGCAAACTCCGCTGCCGGAGCTGCGAGCGCTCTCCTGGCCCTACTTCGCAGCCCGACGCTGGCTGCCGCCGCTTGGCGCCACCAGCGCCGAAGCTTGGTTTGACCGGGTGTTGGAGCTCTTTCTTCCTGCCGTGGACCAGCTCCAGCAGTTGCCGGAAAAGGCGGCAGCGCTTTGGAACCCTGCTCCGGTCACCCACGAGGATGGAGCATTGTTGGCCTCGGAAGCAGGGGAGCGCGTAGTGCGCTCCTTTACCGCAAAGGTCCTGGCAGAACCGGGCGCTCTCACGTCCCAGCGCTTTAAGGAGCTGATGAACGAGGTGAAGGTGGAGACCGGCGTCAAGGGAAAAGACCTCTTCCATCCCGTACGCATCATCCTGACAGGAGCTCACTCCGGCCCGGAGTTCGACAAACTGATTCCGCTGCTTGAAGACGGCAGCCGGCTCGATTTACCGACTCACGTCTCGAGCGTGCGGGAGCGAGTCGAAGCCTTTATCGCCTCCAGCGTCGGCAGCTAGCCTGTGGGGCTTACTATCGACCACCGCTCCCCACAAGACAGGGACGGGTACCCCATGTTCGCCTACCTGCCCCGGCTTGCCGTGGGAGCGTACATGGGCCGAAAAGAAGGGGCGCAGCCCCCACCACTGCTTTTGGCTCGAAACCTATGATCGATTCCACCTTTGTTCACGCCTGGCAGGCAGAGGTCCTCGCCGCGCGGCCATTGATCCTGCCCGGGCGGCAATTTGTTTACCCCACGCAAGTCGAGGAAGTGGAGCGGGGAGCCCTCGAAGTCATGATCCGGCCTCCCAATGGCGCGAGGCAGTTCCTCGCCACCTGTGCCCTGGGTTTCGCCGGGCCTGGGGTGCCTACTGGCGTGTGGGCTTGTCCTGACCCGGCATGGATTTGCCTGGCAGCAGGCGGCTACGCTTATCTCATCGACACCAGTGATCCAGCCCGCTGGGAGCAGGTAGAGTACCGGCCGGTCACAGAAATCCGGGCGTTGGCGGAGCAGAACCTCCTGCTATTTGCCAGCTTTCATTCGCTGCTCGCTTGGGGAAGGGAAGGGAAGGCTTGGCAAACGGGACGGCTCAGCTGGGATGGGCTGCGCATTACCGCTGTTCGTGGTGCGACTCTATTCGGGCTGGGTTGGGAGATGAGAACGGATCGGGAACTGGAGTTCGAGGTGGATCTCAAGACCGGTGAGCACAAGGGCGGAGGCTACCTGCCATAGAAGCTCAAACCCGCGTCGCCCTGCTCCAGCACGCGGTAGCGCCGCAGTGGGCCGTAGCTCTCCGCTAGCGGCGGTTGCGTTTTGCGCGCGTGTTCGGCGACCACGATGCCGCTGGGTGTGAGCAGGGAATCCGCCTGCTGCCCGACGCTGGTTAGGGTGTGGGCATAAGCATCTGCGGCCACGTAGGGCGGATCCAGAAAGACGATCGCACAGCGCTCATCCGGGCTGGATTCGGAAAGCCGTCGCAAGGCAGCCGAGACGCCCGCGGACTCAATCTTGAAGCCGGAGCGAATCTCAAGCGTAGCCAGGTTTTCGCGGATTGCAGCCACTGCGGGCGCCGCGTTGTCCACGAAATAGACCAAGCGTGCGCCCCGGCTCAGAGCCTCTATACCCACCGCTCCGGAGCCGGCGTAAAGGTCGGCAAAGACAGCGCCCTCGATGCGCGGAGCAAGGACGTTGAAGAGCGTCTCGCGCAGGCGGTCGCTGGTGGGCCGGGTGGCCAGCCCGCGGGGCGCAATCAGCCGCCGCGAACGGTATGTGCCGGCAATCACCCGCATTGGGTTTGATGGTAAATGAATCCTTTGCCGCTGAAGGAATCCTCAGTGTCGCCCCCGGGGTAAGGCTCTACAATGCAGGGAGCAGCAAAGCGGCAGCAATAAGGACGGAAGTAATGCGTGGATGGTCGTTCCCTTTAGGAAGATGGATGGGTGTCGAGTTACGCATTCACACTTTCTTCATCCTGCTGCTCGGCATCTGTATGGCCTACACCGAGAGCGCACATCTCTCCGTGTTTCGCGGCATTGGTCTATGGTTAGTTTTGCTCAGCGCAGTGGCGGTGCGCGAAGTGGCGCGCATGATCGTAGCTGCCTACCACGGTTTGCAACTGAGAAACATTTTGCTTCTGCCCATTGGCGGCCTCTTGGCCTATGCCAACGCGGAGAGCGCGGAGAACGCGGGCGCGCCTAAAGTGCAGTGGCGCATGGCGCTAACCGGCCCCCTGGCAAACCTGAGTTTTGCTTTGGTGGTCGCCATGCTGGTGCTCGGCATGTCGCCCACGCTCAACCTATTGGATCGGCCCTGGATCACGCCGGCGCACCTGATTCGCAGCATCGTGTGGCTCAATGTGTTTCTCGGTGTCTTGAATCTGCTGCCCGCCTATCCTCTGGATGGCGGCAGAGTGGTTCGTGGAGGCGTCTCCCGGACCCAGGGCAGGGCGCAGGGTTCGCGCGTTGCCACTGGTCTTGGCCAGATCCTTGCTATGACGGCCATCATCGCCGGCCTGGTGCTGATGAACGCGTGGTTGCTGATGGCGGGATTTTTTATTCTCATTGGCGCTCAGTTGGAAGATCAGGGCGTGCTCTTCCAGAGCGTGGTGGATACCGTCAACATGCAAGACATTATGCTGACTGAGTTCTCCATGCTTGCCCCATCGGACACGCTGGAAGACGCGCTGCACAAGTCGATTCACAGCCTGCAGGATGATTTTCCGGTGGTGCGCGGCGACAGCCTGGTGGGCATTATCTCCCGCCAGAGCATTCTTTCCGCGCTGCGCAGCGAGGGCAACGGCTACGTGCAGGCAGTGATGTCGCGCAGCTTCCACGTGGCCCAACCCGAGGACTCGCTGGGGACCACGATCAGCCGCTTCGCCGGCCGTGGACTATCACTGGTGCCGGTGACCGAGGGCGAACGCATTGTCGGCATTGTGACCCTGCAGAACCTGATGCACTCCATGAGCCTGCTGGCGGAGAGCCGGAAACTTCGTCGCCAGAGCCAGGAATAATCGTTGTCCCCTAAACCAGGGCTCGAGCCCGGGCTATATCTGGTCGCCACGCCCATCGGCAATCTGGAAGACATCACACTTCGCGCGCTGCGGGTGTTGAAAGAGGTCGACCGCATCGCCTGCGAGGACACGCGGCAGACGCAGAAGCTGCTGAATCACTTCGACATTTCCACCTCGACCATCAGTTACCACGAGCACAACGAACAATCGCGAACGCTGGAGCTGATAGCCCTCTTGCAGCAGGGGGGCCGCGTCGCCGTGGTCAGCGATGCGGGAACACCTGCTTTCTCTGATCCGGGATTGGACCTGGTGCGCGCCGCTGTGGCAGCAGGGATCCCCGTCATTCCTATCCCCGGAGCCAATGCCGCACTCACCGCGCTGATCGCCTCCGGCCTGGATACAGATCGCTTCCTCTATGTGGGATTTCTAGCGGCGAAACCAGGCACCCGCCGGACGGAGCTGGAAGCATTGGCCGCTCGCATGGCGGGCCTCACCCTGGTCGTCTATGAAGCTCCGCACCGCATTCTGGAGACCTTGGCCGACGTGGAGGCAGTGTGGGGAGAGTCCGTGCGCGTGGTGGTAGCCCGCGAACTGACAAAACTCCACGAGGAGTTTCTGCGCGGCACCGTGCGGGAAGTCCGCAAGGTTCTGGCGGCTCGCGAGCGTATACGGGGCGAGATCGTGCTCTTGATCGCCGCTCCCCTGGCTCAGTCGGCCAACGCCGGCGGCAGCGTAGCGCAGCAGGTGTCGCAGCTGATGGAGGCCGAGGGTTTGGATGAGAAAGACGCCCTCAAGCGGGTCGCGCGTGAGCGAGGCGTCTCCAAGAGCGAGGTGTACCGGGAACTACAGCGAGAACGCTCCAAAAGGTAGGATTAGCCTCATTTCTCACGGCCCGGTCCGTAACGAAAGCCGGGTGCCTCATATCTGCCCGGTTTTGGCAGATGTGGGATTCCACGGCTGTCCACCGGTCACTCTCTACTGGCAACAGGTCTTCATGTCCATGATCATCTCATCTGTAACCCGGTTTTGGCAGATGTGGGATTCCACAAACTTCGGCCCCTAGTGTACATGGTGTATGGGGCACCCGGCTTTCGTTACGGCTTGAGATCTCACTACCGGACCATCGCTTACCCGGGGAGGCTGTGAGAAATTCAGGTTAGCTATCCTTCGCAGGCAACTGCCAGGCCGGCGTGGGACGCTGGGCAAGCGGCAGATCGCGGCCCTTGACGCGGTCGTACAAGTAGCTATCGCTGGTGGTGCCCAGGGACTCGTTGTACAGGCTTGGCTCGCCGATAACCTGCCGCAACTCCTCCGCAAAGCGGTGTACTGCCTGCAGCGAATCCGCGGTTGCCGGAACCTCAAGGCGGCTCGACTTCCAGAATTTCTGAAATCCACGGTCAAGGAGCGTCGCCACTTCTCCGCCCACCAGGAAGCCGGGGCGCTCCACCCACGTCACGGCCGTGTGGGGAAGCTTATTATCGCCACCGGTAGCATGGGCCAGGATCGCCCCTGCGCCGTATTTGCGCACCAGAATCTGGTTTGCGACCGCGGGCGCCTGTTGAACATCAAAACCTAATGTGCGCAGGGTACTTAGGACTTCGTCGAAACTGAGGAAGTGTACTTTTGTTCGCATGGTTTGCGACTGACCTATGGATTGCTTCGATTTTCCGGTGGACGCTACACTAAGGGTGCTTCACTCTAACTTTCGCACACTCGCGCTCCTGGCTGCAACGAGCCGAGACCGCTGGAAAACAAGGACTTTGAACGGGAAACATGCAAACTGAAGTGCAAACTGAAGTCAGCTCGACGCCCCGCGCCCTGGGCGTTAGCATCTTGGAGCGGATCGGGAATACTCCGCTCCTGCGATTCGACCGTTTGACGGCGCATTTGCCAGGGGTCGTCCTGCTGGGCAAGGCCGAATGGGCGAACCCAGGAGGATCGGTTAAGGACCGCGCAGCCTCCTCGATCGTGGCCGCGGCCAACGAGAAGGGGTTGCTGGCGGGAAAGCACTTGCTGGATGCGACCAGCGGAAATACCGGCATTGCGTATGCCATGCTGGGTGCAGCCAGTGGTTTTGGGGTTACGCTGTGCATGCCGTCGAATGTCTCCCCGGAGCGGAAGCGGATTCTGGCCGCGTACGGGGCGAACATAGTCTGGACCGATCCGGCGGATGGGTCCGACGGGGCAATTTTGAAGGCGCGCGAGCTGGCGCGGGACACAAGCCGGTATTATTACGCTGATCAGTACAGCAACGAGGCTAACTGGAAGGCGCACTATCATGGTACGGCGAACGAGATTTGGCAGCAGACCGAGGGGCGGATTACGCACTTCCTGGCTGGGTTAGGCACCAGCGGCACGTTCATGGGCGTCACCCGCCGGCTGAAGGAGCTGAATCCCGCGATCGAATGTATTGCCATGCAGCCTGATTCACCGTTTCATGGGCTGGAAGGCTTGAAGCATATGGCCACTGCGATTGTGCCTCCTATCTACGATGCCCACCTGGCAGACCGCCAGGTTGAGCAGTCAACCGAAGGGGCCTACGAGATGGCCAAGCATCTGGGCCGGACGGAGGGTTTGCTATTGGGCATCTCCGCTGCGGCTGCGGTAGCGGCGAGTCTCAGGGTGGGGGAAGAAGTATCGCGCGCAGGCAAAAACGCTGTCATTGTCACGATTCTGTGCGATTCGGCCGACAAGTACCTGAGTGAGCGCTTTTGGGAGCAATGATGGGCAGTATGACTGAGAGTGTCGAGCAGAAGAAGCTGACGCTCCGTATCAGCGATACGGTCTACAGCCAGCTGCGTCAGCATGGTGAGGAGACCTATCCCCATGAGTGTTGCGGGGTGCTGCTCGGTCATGCCCTCGACGGAATCAATGAGGTGAACGCGGCCATCCGCGCCGGCAACACGCGCACCGATTCGGCCCATAACCGCTATCACATCGCGCCCCAGGAACTGATCAGCATTCAACGCCAGGCCCGGGAGCGCAGCCTGGACATAGTCGGCTTCTACCACTCCCATCCCGATCATCCTGCGCGTTGGTCGCAGACCGATTTCAACGAAGCCCACTGGCTGGGCTGCTCCTACGTGATCACCAGCGTCGAAAAAGGTGTAGCAGTGCAGACCAACTCGTTCTTCCTGGCAGGGACGGGCGAGGATGACAAGCGGTTTGAGGATGAAGAAATTCTCGTGCGGCCCGAACGCTGTTGACCGCCGGCCCCTTACCCATGCCCGGGCGCAGTGTGAGGCAATTGCCATCTGCGCCGTCAGCCGCCTATCAACGAGATCAGAAAGAGAGTCGACGAGTGAAGATTCACATCCCCACCCCCCTGCGTCAGTTCGCCGCCAAGCAGGCTACGGTGACGGTTTCGGCCGCGACCGTGGGCGAGGCGCTGGATGAACTTACCAGCAATCATCCCGAATTGAAGAAGCATCTGTACTCGGAGGAAGGCAAGCTGCGCGCCTTCGTGAATATCTATCTCAACGATGAGGACATTCGCTACCTGAGCGAGAAGGAAAACACGGCGGTCAAGGAGAGCGACAGCCTGTCGATCATTCCTTCGATTGCAGGCGGATGCAGCGCGCTGAACAAATAAGAATCGATTTAACCAGGCGTGCGAGCGCACGCTGAAAGAGGATCAAGAATGGCTACGATTGCCGAAACACCTACGATGGCGATGCCGTCGCTCAGCAACGAAGAAATTGCGCGTTACTCCCGCCACCTGATCTTGCCCGAGGTTGGCATGGAGGGACAGCAGAAACTCAAAGCAGCTAAGGTGCTCTGTGTAGGCACAGGCGGCTTGGGTTCGCCCTTAGCGTTCTACCTGGCCGCGGCGGGCATTGGAACGCTGGGATTGGTCGACTTCGACGTAGTTGACTCAAGCAATCTTCAGCGTCAGATCATTCACAGCACCAAAGACGTGGGCCGGCTGAAACTGGACTCGGCCGAAGAGAAGCTGAAGGCGCTGAACCCATTCATGAAGATCGTCAAGTACAACACCATGCTGTTGAGTGAGAACGCCATGGAGATCTTCAAGGATTTTGATATCGTGGCCGACGGCACCGATAACTTTCCCACCCGGTACCTGGTGAACGACGCCTGCGTGTTGAGCGGAAAGCCCAACGTCTACGGCTCGATTTTCCGCTTCGAAGGGCAAGCCAGTGTCTTTGCCACGGAGCAGGGTCCCTGCTACCGCTGCCTCTATCCCGAGCCGCCGCCGCCTGGTTTGGTTCCTTCCTGCGCGGAAGGCGGAGTGCTTGGAATCCTGCCCGGGCTGGTAGGGGTGATCCAGGCAACCGAGGTCATCAAGCTGATCCTGGGCCAAGGCGAGCCTTTGATCGGGCGCCTGCTGCTGGTGGATTCGTTGAACATGCGTTTCCGCGAGCTGAAGCTGCGCAAGAACCCGGATTGCCCGGTATGCGGCACGCATCCGACGGTAACCAAGTTGATCGACTACGAGCAGTTTTGCGGCATCCAGCCTGCGCCCGCAGCCGACGCGCCGCTGATAAACGGTATCGAGCAGATTTCAGTGACCACGTTCAAGCAGCAGCGCGACGCGGGCAAGGACTACTTTCTACTCGATGTGCGGGAACCGCATGAATACAAGATCGCGGAGATCGGCGGGTATCTCATTCCACTGGGCGACCTGCAGAAACGCGTGGGCGAATTGGATAAGAGCCGGGAGATTGTGGCCCACTGCAAGATGGGTGGCCGCAGCCAGAAAGCGGCGGAGTTCCTGCAGCAGGCCGGGTTCAAGGTCAAGAATCTTGCCGGCGGAATTCAGGCCTGGAGCGAGCAAATCGATCCCCGGGTACCCAAGTACTAGCAGGGATTGTCATCAGGGAACTAGAGATCCCGAAACTGCCCTAGCCGCGGCTTCGGGATCTCTTTTTGCCCGAAGACCCGTGCCGTCGGTATACTCCGGGGGTTTGTATTTCGCACTTTTTTCTGCCTGCTATTGCCGACTCTTGGCACAGGCAGGGAGCCCGCATGGACCTTGTTATTATCCGAACACTATTCATCCTCGTTCTTACGGCCGCCTGCTTCTTTCTCCGCCCCTTCGACCTGCAGCCCTGGGCTGCGGCGGTCCTGGGCGCCGTCGCCGCCGCTGCTGTAATCGTCTTTGAGCTGCGCGTTCGCGCCTTGAGCATAAAACGGCTCCTGGGCGCAGTCTTAGGGAGCGTACTCGGCATCGCAGGCGCGGCGATTTTCGGTATGGTGCTGAGCGGAAGCTTGCCGCCGGGGGGAACCCGGGCCTTGCTGCAGCTTTTTGTGCTCATGCTTATGTCTTACATAGGGCTGATGGTGGGCGCCAGCAAGGGCGACCTGCTGAACTTTACCGGGGGCCTGGCTGAGCTCTTTGCCGGCGAGCGGGCTGCCGCCGGAAAGCGCAACCTGAAGATCCTCGATACCAGCGCCATTATCGATGGCCGTATCGCCGACGTGATGGAGACCGGCTTCCTGGAAGGAACGCTGGTGGTTCCGGAGTTTGTGTTGCGCGAGCTGCAGGTGGTAGCCGATTCCTCTGACAGTTCCCGGCGGCAGCGCGGACGGCGCGGGCTGGATATTCTGCAAAAGATGCAGGCCCATCCCTTGCTCGGCGTGCAAATTGTCGAGGATGACTTTCCTCAGCTGCGCGAGGTCGATCTGAAGCTGATTGAGCTGGCCAAAAAGATGGGTGCTCCCATCCTGACCAACGATTTCAACCTCAGTAAAGTGGCCCAGCTGCGCCACGTACGGGTACTTAATCTCAACGACCTCGCCAACTCATTGAAGCCACTGGTATTGCCTGGCGAAAAAATGAACATCGTGGTGCTCAAAGAGGGCAAGGAGTACAACCAGGGGGTCGGTTACCTGGATGACGGCACCATGGTGGTGGTGGACCATGCCCGGCGCATGATCGGCCGCGCCGTCGAAATCACGGTCACCAGTGTGTTGCAGACCGCATCGGGCAAGATGATCTTCGGCAAGCTTGAGGAGGTTGCCCTCAAACCGGAGCAGGTTCGGACCATCAGCGAGCTCTCCAGCTAAACTGTGTCAACCTGAACCAAGGTCAGCAGCATCCCTTAAAAAGAGCCTCCAAGTCGTGTTTGCTACACCTCCGGGGAGTGTCCTGGTGAAGCTTGATTTTGGTTAAATTCGATGGCCCGGCACGGAATACACAGAAACAGATTTGACAGGCTGAATCCGGCGGGTACAATCTTGCCCAGAAGAATAGGTTACACACTCAAATCTCCCAGATGGACACCACCTGCAAACACCCAAAAGTCCGCGTCGTAGCGCGTGAAGAGGACGTTGAATACGTCGAATGTCTGGATTGTGGCCAGGTATTCGACTCCAACGAGTTCCGAGACATGGAAATCGAGGAAGAAGTGTTTCAGGAACCAGAAGAAGACATTAAGTAGCGCGCCATACGATGTGCCGGTTACGCTCCCAGGGCCGTCGACCCCGCGGGTTCTTGCGTCAAGCATATGACCTTGGTCATCCCCCTACCGTGGGATTCGCGTGCAGTTGAGGGCTCTCTCCGTCCCCTCAAGCTCCATAAATATTTGTATTTATGAAGCGATTGCGGAATTTGCCCTGGGGGTCGTAGTGTGCCAAAAGCCCCTGGTAGCTCGACAGTTTTGGGTAGAGGGGCATTATCCGCGAGGGCGCCATGGTGAACAGCTTGGCCCAGTGGGGGCGGGCCTGGAAGGGAGCCAGTTTCTCTTCAATCATCGGCAGCACATTCTTGACCGCCGGCCACTCCGGTTTCCAGGTGAAGTGGATGGCCATGGTGGGCCGTTGATAAGCGGTGCTCATCCAAAGGTCGTCTTGCTCGACGGTCCGCAATTCCGTGATAAACAAATGGGGAGTCACGTGGTCTCGAAGCTGTTCGACCGCCAGGATGGCCTCGTATCCGTGCTCCCGGGGGATTAAATACTCGGACTGCAATTCGGCCCCGCTGCTGGGCGTGAAGTTTATACGGAAGTGAGGTAGCCGGTCATACCACGGGCCAGGAATACCCAGTTGTTCGGTACAACTTTCCGCCGAGTGCCCCGGTATTGGGTGGAGTTTCCTGGTTGCCTGCTTTGCTCCCAGTAATTCCGGGGCGAAGTGTGGTGCGCTTTCCCCCGTAAGCCGCCGTTTAACCCACACCTGGCCGATCCTGTGATGCTGCCAGTCAGTGAACAGACTGACGCTGTAGCCGCTGGCGAAGATTTCGTCCAGGTGGTGCTCCAGTTGATCCATAGAGAGGTTCTCGTAAACCACCTGGCTGACCTGGTAGGCCGGTTGCACCTCCAATGTGACCTTGGTGACAATGCCGATCGCACCCAGGTTCACGACCGCCCCCTGGAATCGTTCGCCATCCTGCTTCCGGGAGAGAGCCAGCACCTCACCGTCGGCCGTGACCACCTGCAGCCCGGTGACAGGGGTGGCCAGGTTGCCATTCTTGTTGCCCGAGCCGTGGGTTGCCGTAGCGATGGCGCCGGCGACCGATATTTGGGGTAGGGAGGCCAGGTTGTGGAGTGCATACCCTTCCCTGTCAAGGTACGGAGCCAGTTGGCTATAGGTGACGCCTCCTCCTACAGTGACCGTGCCTGCCGCGCGATCCAGGACCATCTGGTTGAGGTGGGTCAGAGAGATCTGATTCTCCGTGCTATCGGCAATCCCGTTGAAGGAGTGGCGAGCCCCCAACGCCCTGAGCTTGCTGCAGCTCTTCACCACCTGCTGCACTTCCTCGAGAGTTTGCGGCTGGTGCAGCCGGTCGGTGCTGTAGGTGTAATTTCCTGACCAATTGGTGCGCCCGGCGGTCTGCTCGGCCGAGGCCAAGGGCGACAGCATGGTGCCGGCAAGGAAGGCCCCCGAGGATTTCAAAAACTCTCTCTTATCCATATGTATGCCCCTTTGAGCTTTCTTCTGCAGCCAAAGACGCCCCGGAAAAGCCGCACTTGACCACCCTGAGGAAGGATACAGCAGTGGAGAAATGCTCCGCGCGTGTTCCGTAAGCCCATGCATCTGCGTATCCCGGGACTCGAATCGGCATAAGAGATTAGTAGACTGCGGCGGAGTTATCCCGGCTAGCCCGGCAGAGTCCGGTGCCGGATCCACGCGAGGCAGTACCCAGCGAACCAGCCGGTAATCACTCTTTAGTCCTGCGAATGCCCGAACCAGCCCCATAACTCCCACCTACGAGTAATAACAATGTTCCAAAACTGAGGGTATCCTCCAGCAGTTGATGCCAACGGGTACACACCTATTACCGCAGGTGCGGTAACAGGACAACTGCGATCTATTACTGCTTTCTTGTCAGGCGTTCGTTTTCCAAGGCTCACGCTTGCGAACTAAACGTGCGTACTAATTGGAGTTTTGAAACCCATGACCCAGTCCCCCATCGTTGCATTCAGGCGCCGCATGACTTCCCGACCGCTATCTCCTGGCCGATGGATGCCAGCGCTGTTGAGCGCTTTCGTGTTGGTGGCTGCCGGGCCGGCTGCATGGGCATCTGCTGCAACTACCACGACGCTTTTTACGACCCCGGAGAGTCCATCGAGCGGATCGGTTATCACTATGACCGCACAAGTGTCGGCCACGGAATTTACCGTCGCGGGTGGAACTGTTACATTTACTGATACTTATAACAGCGTCTCCGAAGTGCTGGGCACAGTTCAGGTTCAATCGACGAACGGTAACCCTGGCACAGCGGTTCTCGAGGTTGAGGTCGGCGGGGTGGGAGTCCACCAATTCGTCGCCAGCTATGGTGGCACCGCGGTGTTCGCAACCAGTTCGTCCTCCCCACAATCAGTAACTTTCGCTGCTCCTTACTTGTCCGCGACCGCGCTGGCAAGCTCCGGCGCTTCGCCCAATGCGACGCTTACCGGAACAGTCTCCGCATTTGGTCCGGTAACGCCTACGGGAAGTGTCACTTTTACCGATACAACCTCGAATTTAACTCTAGGCACCGCCGCGCTGAACGCCTCGACACTGCAAAATGGTTTCACCCCCTATACCCTGTATCCCATCGCTAACATGAACAATGGCAATACCGGAGGCACGATCGGACCGGCGGTCGGCGACTTCAATGGCGATGGCCGTCCCGATTACGCAGTTCCCACCAACGCCGGCCCCATAGATATTCTGCTGGGCGCTGGCAACGGCACCTTTACTAACGGCACGACCATTAACACCACTTCTCCTTTCGAGCCAACTTCCGTCGTCGTGGGGGATTTCAATGGCGATGGTAAGCAGGATCTTGCCGTGCTCAGCGCCGCCGGCGCAGGCTCGGTCAACATCTACCTCGGCAACGGAAACGGAACTTTCCAGGCAGCCAAGAACTATCCAGTAGCACCGAGCACTTCAGGGTCGAGGCTCCTTGCCATCGGCGACTTCAACCGCGACGGCATTCAGGATCTGGCAGCCACAAATTCCTACATGAACAACGTAGCTATTCTCCTGGGCAATGGCGATGGCTCGTTTCAAGCGCCGTCGTATTACGCGGTTGGCAATGCACCCTGGAATGTCGTGGTGGGTGACATCAACAAGGATGGCTTCCTCGATCTGGTTGTATCGTCGGACAGCAGTGGTTACGTTAGCATCCTGCAAGGCAACGGCGATGGTACCTTCCAGCCCTATATCACCGTCAACACAGGAGCCAGCCAGGTAGGTTCGGTAGCGATCGGCGACTTTAACGGGGATGGATACCCGGACCTGGCCACCACCAGCGCTCCCGACAATTCTGTCTATATTCTGCTCAGCAATGGCACGACGGTCCCCAGCTTCCAGGCGCCGGTGCCCTACGTCTTGAACGACGGCACCCCGACCTCCAGCCCCTACTACCTGACGATTGGAGATTTCAATCGCGACGGCGACCTCGACATCATCTCTGCCAATGACGGCAATGCCACGGTAGCTGTTCTGCTGGGCACGGGTACCGGTACGTTTGGCGCGGCGACTTATTATCAAGTCGGTGCCGACGCCATCTTCGCCAACGTGGGAGATATCAACGGCGATGATCGGGTGGATATCACCACAGTTACCAGCAGTGGGCTTAGCGTGCTGCTGTCGGGTCAGACAGAGACGGCTTCCATCTCCAACGTCGCCTTCTACGGATGCAACACGCAATCCGTTACCGCCACCTACGGTGGGGATGGAAACTATGGGTCAAGCACTTCGGCAGCTTCGACCTTTACTCCGGCCAAGGACAACACCGCCCTGGCGCTCGCGGTCACGCCGGCGATTGGCGTGGTCGGGCAGCAGTTCGCGCTGCAGGCGACACTCTCGCCCTATCTCTACGGTTCGATCACGACCAACGGAGAACCAGTGACCTTCTACGCCAATGGCGTGAACATTGGCACGGCCACGCTCTCCGGCGGCGTCGCTACACTCGTTATCACTCCCGCCGTTACCGGCAGCTACACTGTTTATGCAACCTATGCCGGGGATTGCACCTTCAGCGGCAGCACCAGCGGTTCCTTGACCGCTACGGTCTTGCAAGCATCGACCCTAAGCTGGGCAACACCTGCGCCGATCGCCTATGGCACTCCGCTAAGCTCTACGCAATTAAATGCCACGGATTCAGTCGCGGGCACCTTTGCCTATACCCCGGCGGCCGGCACAGTTCTTAACGCCGGCACAAATACTCTATCCGTAACTTTCACTCCTACCAACAATGCCTATGGAGTGGAGACGACGACGGTGCAGCTTACCGTGACCAAGGATCCAACGGTCATTACGTGGCCTACGCCCACGCCTATCACCTATGGCACAGCGCTGAGCAGCTTCCAACTCGATGCAACGGCGTCGTCCGGCAACGTGTCGGTTCCGCTCTCCAGCTACTACAACGTCTACGGTATCTACAAACCTGGCTCCAAGTACAGCACAGGCGGCTTTGATAACGATGGGTACTCTTACTCCACCAGTACGATCGGCTCGACTATAGTCTGGAATGGGATGACCTTCAACATAGGTCCGCCCAACGCACAAGACGCTGTCGCCAACCAGACGATTACCCTGCCTGCGGGACAATATACAAACCTGTTTATGCTCGGGGCGATGGTTAATAACATCGCAGCAAGTCAGACGTTTACCGTGACTTACAGCGATGGCACGACTGCCCAGGTGACCCAGAATATGAGCGATTGGGTCTACGCAGCGGGGTGGCCAGGCGAGTCGGTTGTCAATTGCAACTTTGATCGGAACTACGACGACGGCTCGACCCAGGCAGATTCAGTATGTGTCTACGGATACGATATTCCCCTCGACGATACCAAAACGGTGCAGAGCATCACCCTGCCGGCCACACGGAACATTGTGTTCCTGTCCATGGATCTCACCACGCCCCCGATTCCGGGAACATTTGTCTACAATCCTCCGGCGGGTACGATCGAACCGGTGGGCACAAATACCCTGTCGGTGACCTTCACTCCGACCAACACTACGGACTACACGACCTCCACGGCCACCGTGCAGCTGGTGGTCGACAAGCCTGACAACCCGATCGAAACACCCACAATCCAGTGGCCAACGCCGGCGCCCATCACCTACGGAACGCTGTTGAGCTCCACCCAACTGGACGCGGTAGCTACGGCACTGTCTCGGCCGACTCCTGTAGTCCCGCAGAGTCAATTGCAGGTACTTTCAACTTCTACCGACGGCACCGGTTATCTGTTGTCGGGATTTGATGGTAACGGGAATACCTATTCCTACAAGCAGTTGGGCAATGGCTCGGTCGTTTATCAGGGCACGACGTTTACCCTCGGACAGCCAACTGTTCCCAACGCTATTACCAACGGAGCGGTCTACACGCTCCCGGTGCCGGGCAACTATTCTTCTGTCTACTTGATTGGGGCCGCAACCACAAGCGGGGAAACGAACCAGCCCTTCATCCTGACCTACAACGATACCAATGGTCCCGTGACGGAGACCGTAAACATGAGCTCATGGAGCTCATCGGCAGGCTATGCAGGCGAGACGATTGTCGCTTCCACGCCCTACGCGAACACGCAAGGTGGCGGCGAAACCTCGGGAACCTACGATCTCTACGGGTATCAAATTACTGCCGATCCCACTCGAACGCTGGTGAGTGTCACTCTCCCGAGTACCCGGAATGTAGTGATCATGGCGCTCGGTTTCGACACCAATAACCAGGCGGTCGTGCCTGGCACTTATGCCTACTCTCCGGCTTCCGGCGCTCTGCTGCCGGTCGGAACCAATCCCCTGTCGGTAAAATTCACTCCAAGCAACACGTCGGCCTATACAAGCGTGACGGGGACGAACTCGATTCTCGTGACCCAGGCGACGCCCATCCTCACCTGGCCAACCCCGGCAGCTATCCCGGCCGGCACCGCGCTGGGCAGCACGCAGCTTGATGCTACCGCCACGTTCCAGGGCGCGTCTCTCCCCGGAAATTTTGCTTACACTGTCTTACCGGCCAATACTCCGGCGCAGGGCGCGGTCCTGGCGGCCGGAACATGGACATTGCAGGTGGTCTTTACGCCCAGCAATACCACCGACTTCACCACCGCGACGGCAACAGTACAGATCGTGGTCGGCAGCACAGGCTCCAGCGGCATCAGCGGATCACCCTTGTTCCCCAGCGGCGATTGCTGCTTCTTCAGTCAACCGACCCCTTACGCCATAACGGTGTCGGGATCTACGGCCGCTCCGACCGGAACCGTAAACGTGGTCTTCAATGGTCAGACTCTCGGAAGTGGTACGCTGACGCCCGGATCAGGTTCGAGTTCGACGGCGACTCTGAACCTGACCAGCAGCTACTTCACGCCTGGTAACAACACCGTGACGCTGAACTACCTTGGGGACGACAACTATGTGCCCAACAGCAGCTCGGCAGTGATTCCCTTGCGCAATCCGGCGATCGGGGCGGACCCGGCGGCGGTGAGCGGTGGCATCAGTACGATTGAAGTGCCCTACGCCTACCCTGTGGCAGGGGCCATGACCTTCAACGCCAACCCGGGAAACGGGGGAATCGCTGACTTCAGCATCACCGGTGCGAGTACCTGCACGTCTGGAGCACAGGAAACGGCCGGTTCGGTTTGCATCCTCAGCATCGCATTCAATCCAGCCTTGCCCGGCATCCGCAAGGGAGTGGTGCAGGTGAACTTCACTCCCTCCGCGGGCCCGGCCGAACCCACGCTTTACCTCTTCCTCTCCGGATTGGGCAGTGCGGCCCAGATTTCGCTGAGCAGTGCCACGCAGTTGATGCTGAACTCCAGCCTTAACCAACCGCAGAGCCTGACCTTTAATCCCACGGACCTCACCAACACCACGCTGTACGTGGCCAATAGCAACGCGGCCCGGATTGACACACTCCCTTCATCGGGTGGCTCGTTAACACAATGGAACCGTAACCACACCAAGAACCTGGTTTATCCCAGCGACCTGGTCTTTAACGCCTTCGGCGACCTCGTAGTGCCGGATGCCGATGCAGCCAAGGTGTTCAGTTTCAATCCGTCATTAACCGAGTCGACGGTGAGCACCGGGACATATACCCTCGGACTTCCCACCGCGGCCAGGATCGACTTTGGCGGCAACATGTACATCGCTGATGCAGGCAGCACCCCGCGTATCATCGAGATTCCTGGGGAAACCTATGCACCGTATACCCCCAGCCTGGTGAGCCTCGGTAGTCAGACCGTAAGCTTCCCGCAAGCGCTCGCTGTCGATAACGCCGGCGCCAATCTTTATGTCGGCGACGGAAACCTCAACCAGATATTGCAGATCGCTCTTAGCGGCTCAGGCGCTACACCGGTGAACATTGCGCCCTGCGATGCCACCGTGACGACCTGCGCTCTTAACTCGCCTGCCGGGATTGCCTTCGATCCCAACGGGGATATGTTCATTACCGATAGCAATCAACGCGTTCTCATGGTGCCGGCGGCGCATTCACCCACAACCGCCCCCACCACAGAGGTACCGCTGACGGGGCTTAACAACCCGACCGGCATCACCCTGGACGGCTCGGGCAACATCTATGTGACCGACCTCAACACCGACGTCGTCAAGTTGTTGGTGAACACCGGAGCGCTTAAGTTAACCACTCTCAACTCCTCACTCACCACCACGCTCACCAACACGGGCAACTTGAATCTGACTATTTCTGGCCTGACGTTCGCCAATGGATCGGGCAGCGCCTTCACCCAAACCAACACCTGCACCGGATCGATTGCGCCGGGCGCCAGCTGCACTGTAACTGTTACGTACTCGCAAGCGGGGCCGGCAACGGATACGCTCACCATAACGAGCAATGCGTTCTCCGCCAGCGGGGTTACGATTCAGCTCACCCACAACTAAAACCCAACCAGCTTCACTGAAGTAAACGAGCCGTGCTCAATCCGAGCACGGCTCGTTTACTTTCACGGATACCTATTACCGATGGGTCTCCTGCGCCTGGCGCAACCATATTGCCGGATCGGTTACTGTGACCGTGTTACCCGCCGCCAGGTAAGCGTAGCCCCGAAGTTATTTCCGCTCACAATTGATAAGTCGCCAACAAATTGTTGTTCCGTAGTGGTTATAGGCCGATCGTCCAATCCCCCATTAGGGTAATAACAAAGTGCCCAAAATGGGCGTTATTCTCCAGGCGCTCGCTGGAAACTGATGCGACCCCATTACCGTAGTGCGCCAACAGCGCAACTGCGATGCTTTACTGCCTTCTTGCCAGGCGTTCGTCTTCCGAGAGGTGACGCTTGCGAAGTAAACCTACGAATCGGAGCTCTGAAACCATGACGCACTCCCCCTGCCTTCCATTTAGACGCCGTATGACTACCCGACAGGTATCTCTTGGCCGATGGATGCCAGTGCTGTTGAGCGCTCTCGCGTTGGTGAGTGGTGCCCCAGCCGCATGGGCATCCACGGCAACTACCGCTACGCTTTTTACCACCCCCGATAACCCATCGAGCGGGGCGGTCATCACTATGACAGCCCAGGTATCGTCGACGGAAGCAACTGTTTCCGGCGGTACTATGACCTTCACTGACACTTATAACAGTGTCACCGAAGTACTGGGCACGGTCCAGGTTCAATCGACTAACGGTAACCCTGGGATGGCAGTTTTCGAGGTTGAGGTCGGCGGGGTAGGAGTCCATCAATTCGTCGCCAGCTATGGCGGCACCGCGGTGTTCGCAACCAGTTCGTCCTCGCCGCAATCAGTGACTTTCGCTGGTCCGTATTTGACCTCAACCGCGCTGGCTAGCTCTGGTACGGCCGGGAATTACACGCTTACCGGAACAGTCTCCGCATTTGGTCCGGTAACGCCTACGGGAAGTGTCACTTTTACCGATACAACCTCGAATTTAACTCTAGGCACCACCGCGCTGAACGCCTCGACACTGCAAAATGGTTTCACTCCCTATACCCTGTATCCCATCGCCAACATGAACAACGGCAATACCGGAGGCACGATCGGACCGGCGGTTGGCGACTTCAATGGCGATGGCCGTCCCGATTACGCAGTTCCCACCAACGCCGGCCCCATAGATATTCTGCTGGGCGCTGGCAACGGCACCTTTACCAACGGCACGACCATTAACACCACTTCTCCTTTCGAGCCAACTTCCGTCGTCGTGGGGGATTTCAATGGCGATGGTGAGCAGGATCTTGCCGTGCTCAGCGCCGCCGGCACAGGCTCGGTCAACATTTACCTCGGCAACGGAAACGGAACTTTCCAGGCAGCCAAGAACTATCCAGTAGCAGCGACCCCTTCAGCATCCAGGCTCCTCGCCGTCGGCGACTTCAACCGCGATGGCATTCAGGATCTGGCAGCCACAAATTCCGGCCTGAACAACGTGGCTATTCTCCTGGGCAATGGCGATGGCTCGTTTCAAGCGCCGTCGTATTACGCGGTTGGCAATGCACCCTGGAATGTTGTGGTGGGTGATATCAACAAAGATGGCTTCCTCGATCTGGCTGTTTCATCGGACAGCAGTAGTTACGTTAGCATCCTTCAAGGCAACGGCGATGGTACCTTCCAGCCCTATATCACCGTCAACACAGGAGCCAGCCAGGTAGGTTCGGTAGCGATCGGCGACTTTAACGGGGATGGATACCCGGACCTGGCCACCACCAGCGCTCCCGACAATTCTGTCTATATTCTGCTCAGCAAGGGCACGACGGTTCCCAGCTTCCAGGCACCGGTGCCCTATGTCTTGAACGACGGCACCCCGGCCTCGAGCCCCTACTACCTGACGATTGGAGATTCCAATCGCGATGGCAACCCCGACATCATCTCGGCCAATAACGGCAATGCCACGGTAGCTATTCTACTGGGCACGGGCACCGGTACGTTTGGCGCGGCGACTTACTATCAAGTCGGTGCCGACGCCATCTTTGCCGACGTGGGAGATATCAACGGCGATGATCGGATAGATATCACCACAATTACCAGCAGTGGGCTTAGCGTCCTTCTCTCGGGTCAGACAGAGTCAGCCTCCATTGCCAACGTCGCCTTCTACGGATGCAACACGCAATCCGTCACCGCCACCTACGGCGGGGATGGAAACTATGGGTCAAGCACCTCATCAGCTTTGACCTTCACTCCCGCGCAGCAGGCAACTGCTCTGGTTCTAAGCGCCAACCCGGTGGGTGGTGCTGTAGGCCAACAAGTCACCCTGGTGGCCACGCTCTCTCCCTACAATTACGGTACGACCACAACGAATGGAGAAAGGATCATCTTTACCAATAACGGAAAGAGGATTGGCAACGCGCGACTGGCAAACGGTATCGCAACGCTGGTGTATACACCGCCCGGCGGCGCCGACAGCTACCAGGCGGCTTATGCAGGCGACTGTGCCTTCGATGCCATCTCCAGCAACATTGTGACCGGTTCGACCTTGTTGGCATCAGATCTCAGTTGGGCGACGCCCGCAGCAATTTCCTACGGCACTCCGCTGAGCGCCACGCAGTTAGATGCGACAGATAATAAGCGCGGGACCTTCGTCTATACCCCGGCCGCCGGCGCTGTTCTTAATGCTGGAACAAATACTCTCTCTGTAACCTTTACTCCGAACAACCCGGCATACGCAGTGGAGACGGCGACGGTGCAGCTCACCGTGACCCAGGATAAGTCGGTCATTACCTGGCCGACACCTACACCGATAAGCTACGGAACTCCGCTGAGCGGATTTCAACTCGATGCAACGGCAACATCCGGCACTGTATCTGTACCGCTCTCTAACTACTACAACGTCTACGGTATCTATACTCCTGGCTCCAGATACAACACCGGCGGCTTTGACAACGACGGTTACTCCTACTCCACCGATAAGATCGGCGCGACGATTGCTTGGAACGGGATGACCTTCAACATAGGTCCGCCCAACGCTCCAGACGCCGTCGCCAACAAGAAAATTACCCTGCCGGCAGGCAAATATACCAATCTCTTTATGCTTGGCGCGATGGTCAATGACATTGGAGCAAGTCAAGTCTTTACCGTGACTTACACCGATGGCACGACGACCCAGGTGACGCAGAATATGAGCGACTGGGTCTACGCGGCGGGGTGGACAGGGGAGTCCGTTATCAACTGCAATTATGACCGTAACTACGACGACGGCACGACCCAGGCAGATTCAGTATGTGTCTATGGATACGATATTGCCCTCGACGATACCAAGACGGTGAAGAGCGTCACCCTGCCAAATACGCGGAACATTGTGATGCTCTCCATGGACCTCACCACGCCCCCGATTCCGGGAACATTTGTCTACAACCCACCTGCAGGCACGATCGAGCCGGTGGGTACAGATACCCTGTCGGTGACCTTCACTCCGACCAACACTACGGACTACACGACGGCCACGGGAACCGTGCAGCTGGTGGTCGAAGAGCCCGACAATCCTATCGAAAAACCCATAATTCAATGGCCAACGCCGGCGTCCATCACCTACGGAACGCCGTTGAGCTCAGTGCAACTCGATGCCGTAGCCATGGCAGGGGCACGACCGACCCCGGTTACGCCTGAGAGTCAGTTGGAGGTACTCTCAACTTCTACCGACGGTATCGGCTATATTCTGTCGGGTTTCGACGGTAATGGTAATTCCTATTCCTACAAACAGTTGGGCAATGGCTCGGTCGTTTATCAGGGCACGACCTTTACTCTCGGGCAACCGACAGTTCCCAACGCCATCACCAATGGAGCGGTCTACACGCTCCCGACGCCGGGAAACTATTCCTCTGTCTACTTGATTGGGGCCGCGACCAAAAGGGGGGAGAAGAACCAACCCTTCATCCTGACCTACGACGATACCAATGGTCCGGTGACGGAGACTGTGAGCATGAGCTCATGGGACGCATCGGCAGGCAACGCGGGCGAGACTATTATCGCTTCCACGCCCTACGCGAACACCTCAAGCGGCGGCGAAATCTCGGGAACCTATGATCTCTATGGGTATCAAATTGCAGCCGATCCGACCCGAACCCTGGTGAGCGTCACTCTCCCGAGTACCCGGAATGTAGTGATCATGGCGCTCGGCTTTGGCGCCAGTACTCAGGTGGTCGTGCCTGGCACCTATGCCTACACGCCGCCTTCCGGCACTGTGCTGCCGGTGGGAACGAATCCCCTGTCGGTAAAATTCACTCCAAGCAACACGTCGGCCTATAAAGGCGCGACGGCGACCAACTCGATCGTCGTGACCAAGGCGACGCCCATCCTCACCTGGCCGACGCCGGCAGCGATTGCGGTTGGGACGCCGCTGAGCAGCACGCAGCTTGATGCCACCGCCACGTTCCAGGGCGCGACTCTCCCCGGGAAATTTACTTACACACCGAAGGCCGGCAGGGTACTCGCGGCCGGTACACATACGCTGAGTGTGCTGTTTACACCCACCGATACCACAGACTTTACTACTGCGACGGCAACGGTACAGATCGTGGTCGGCACCACAGGCTCCAGCGGCGTCAGCGGATCGCCCGTGTTCTCCAGCGGCGACTGCTGCTTCTTTAGTCAGCCAACCCCGTATGCAGTGACGGTGTCAGGATCCACCGCCGCTCCGACCGGAACCGTAAACGTGGTCTTCAATGGTCATACGCTCGCAAGTAGTACGCTCACACCCGGGTCGGGGATGAGTTCCACCGCGACCTTGTACCTGATCAGCAGCTACTTCACGCCTGGTAACAACACCGTGACGCTGAACTACCTTGGAGACGATAACTACATCCCTAACAGCAGCTCGGCAGTGATTCCCTTGCGTAATCCGGCAATCGGAACGGACCCGGCGACGGTAAAGGGTGGCACCAGTACGATTGAAGTGCCCTACGCCTTCCCTGTGGCCGGGGCCATGACCTTCAACTTCAACCCGGGAGGCGGCGCCCACTCCGACTTCAGCAAAACGGGAGCGACGACCTGCACGTCTGGAGCACAGGAACCCGCGGGCACGGTTTGCGTCCTCAGCATCGCATTCAAGCCAGCCTTGCCCGGCATTCGCAAGGGAGTGGTGCAGGTAAACTTCACTCCCTCCGCAGGCCAAGCCGAACCCACGCTCTACCTCTTCCTCTCCGGATTGGGCAGTGCGGCCCAGATTTCGCTGAGCAGTGCCACGCAGTTGGTACTAAATTCCAAGCTTAATCAACCGCAGAGTCTGACCTTTAATCCCACGGACCTTACGAACTCTACGCTGTACGTGGCCAATAGCAACGCGGCCAAGATTGACACACTCCCTTCATCGGGTGGCTCGTTGACGCAATGGAACGCTGCCCACACCAAGAACCTGGTTTATCCCAGCGACCTGGTTTTTGACGCCTTCGACGACCTCATCGTGTCGGATGCTGATGCAGCCATGGTGGTCAGTTTCAACTCCGCATTGGCTGAGTCGACGGTGAACACCGGGACCTATACTCTCGGCCTTCCCACCGCGGCCAGGCTCGACTTTGGTGGCAACATCTACATCGCCGATGCAGGCAGCACTCCGCGTATCATCGAGGTTCCCGGGGAAACCTATGCATCGTATACCCCCAGCCTGGTGAATCTCGGCAGTCAGAGCGTAAGCTTCCCGCAAGCGCTCGCTGTCGATAACGCCGGCGCCAATCTGTATGTCGGCGACGGAAACCTCAACCAGATATTGCAGATCGCTCTTAGCGGCTCAGGCGCTACACCGGTGAACATTGCGCCCTGCGATGCCAGTGTGACGACCTGCGCTCTTAACTCGCCTGCCGGGATTGCCTTCGATCCCAACGGGGATATGTTCATCACCGACAGCAATCAACGCGTTCTCATGGTGCCGGCTGCGCATTCGCCCACAACCGCCCCAACCACCCAGGTACCGCTGACGGGGCTTACCAACCCCACCGGCATCACTCTGGACGGCTCGGGCAATATCTATGTGACCGACCTCAACACCAATGTTGTTAAGTTGCTGGTGAACACTGGGGCGCTCAAGTTAACCACTCTCGGCTCCTCGCTTACCACCACGCTCACCAACACGGGCAACTTGAATCTGACTATTTCTGGCCTGACGTTCGCCAATGGATCGAGCAGCGCCTTCACGCAAACCAACACCTGCACCGGATCGATTGCACCGGGCGGCAGCTGCACTATAACTGTTACGTACTCGCAATCGGGGCCGAAGACGGATACGCTCACCATAACGAGCAACGCGTTCTCTGCCAGCGGGGTTACGATTCAGCTCACCCACAAGTAAGAACCAACCTGCTTCACTGAAGCAAACGAGCCGTGCTCAGATCGAGAGCACGGCTCGTTCACTTGCACCGCCACTTATGTTCTCAGGGTCGAAGCCGTTAGGGCAGCTGAAACTTATTCTCAGCCATGCCGGTAACGTTGGTTTCCATGGCGAAGAGGCAACCTCCAAATCGTTCCCAGTGTCCGGCTTCCGCCGAGGCGGAGGTAATGTAAAGCACATTGCCGTGTGGACCACCAAAGGTACAGTTCGTCGGTCTGCTCACTGGCAGCTCAATTACGCGATCAACCTTTCCGTCTGGCGCAACCCGGACGATACAGCTCCCGCCATAACGGCAATTCCAAACATAGCCATCTGTATCGATGGCGGAGCCATCGGGGCCGCCGCGCTCGAAACCCTGGAAGAAGGGCTGCTCCGCGCGAATGGACTTGGCGGCTAAGTCATATTCATAAGACCAGATACAATTCTTCAAGGTATCTCCGAAATAGAACCTGGACTTATCCGGACTCCAAAGCAGGGTATTCGAAATGCCCAGGTCACGGCGCCATTCCGTCGCAGTGCCGGTTCCGTCGACACGATAGAGCACTCCGTCAGTGCCACCCGCCGGCGCGGCGTCGCCATTCGCTTTCACGTTGTTGCGCATCGAGCCTACCCACAAGGCACCACCCGGATCGACAGCCGCATCGTTGCAGCGCACAAGCGGCCAGCCGGGAAGAGCAAATAGCGGTGCAGGCGACGCATCACTATCCGGCTTCCACAGTGCGATGCCGGAGCCGAAAGAAAGGGCCAGCGTATCCTCGCGGCTGGTGTCCATCACGCAGGTGACGGGTTCAGAAAAGAACCAGGTCTGCAGAGCGCCATCCTTCAACTTGTAGCGATGGACGAGAAATCGATTGATGTCCGTCCAATAGATGCTTTGGGTGTCCTGCTCCCACAGCACTCCTTCGCCACACACGTCTCCAGTGGCGGCGACACATATCGGCTCTTTGATTGTCAGAGGCATAGTCATTGTTTGCTGCGCGCCCATGATAACAGGAAGTTGTTTCATAAGTAGAGACGCTACAACTACCGGGGTCTACCCCGGGCCATGCGTAACCTGCCAGAATGTGCCATGGCAACCAACCTGGCGGCTCCCCGAATGCAGGAGCATACAGCACTGCAACGCATGCTTGGCCGGGGTAGGTTTCTTTCTCTTCTGATCCTATTCGGTGTGCTGATCCTGTGCCTCGCGTTTTCCTGGACGACGCGCGACGCGATGGCCCACCTGCCCTTCCTCAACGGGCAAAAAACACAGCACGATCCGGGAGCTGCCAGCCAGACCACGCTGGTAGACCTGCACCCCTGGCAAATTGCCCAAGCACTCGCACCCCTTGCCGTCAGCAAGGAAGAGGAGGAGTTTGCCCACGAGGCGGAACGGCTGGCCGATCACGAGGTAAACCAGACCTTTGCCGCAGCGTTACGGCAAGCCAGTGCCCGGCGTCTGACGCCGACGGGCGAAGCCCTCGAACTTTCGCAAAAGGTAGCGCAGTTACAGGAGATGGCCAAGGAGGATCAGGCGCGGGTGCGGAGTTTGACACCCGCCCCCGGCAGCACCGCGAATACGAGCAGCGGGGATGATCTGAAAATCGCCCAGGCGCAGCTGGACCTCGATCAGGATGAACTGAATGATGCGCAGCAAGACCTGGCGCGAGCATCGGGAGACGTGCGAACTCAGATCCAGCAGGAGCTGACCGCGCACGAGGCGGCCATGAGCAAGATGAACGCCCAGTCCGGCAGCGAGAGCCAGCTGGCTGTTCTCTCTACCCGGCGATATGGCACGCTTGCCGGCCGGCTCGAGGCGTGGAGCAGTCAACGCAGCCGTTATGAATTGATCCAGCAAGCCAGGCAGCAGGCACAAGCCGACGCAGCCAACCTCACCCTGCAGCACAATACCCTGGAAGCGCAGGCCAATGCCAGCTCGGCTGCCGCGGCCGCCAGTCTGTCAAAGCCCGAAGCAGGGAGTGCTTCGTCCGAAGCAGCAAGGCTCGCCAGCTTGCAGCAGAGGAGGGAACAGCGCCAGCTTCTCAGTATCTACGACGACCGCATCCAAACTCAGCAACAGCTCGCAGGGGTTTACGGCAAATGGGCGGCCCAGGTAATGCTGCAGCACCGCATCGTGACCCACATGACCCTGCGGTCACTGGCCACGGTGGCTTTCATTCTGATTTGCGCCATTGTTTTTGAAGCGGTAGGAACAAACCTGCTGGAGCGTCGCAAGCTTGATCGGCGGCGCTTGCAAACGCTGCGCACCATCCTGCGCCTCAGCGTGCAGCTGGTGGGCATCCTCTGTGTCTTACTGGTCACGTTCGGGGTGCCCAGTCAGATCTCTACCATACTCGGTCTTGCCACCGCCGGGCTCACCGTGGCCTTGCAAAGTTTCATCCTCGCCTTCTTCGGCTGGTTCATTCTGATGGGTAAGAACGGAATCCGTGTCGGCGACTGGGTACAGATCAATGGCGTGGCAGGCGAGGTGGTTGAGATTAATCTCTTCCGCACCACCATCCTTGAAAACAGCGAGTGGGCTGATAAAGGACATCCGACGGGACGGCGCGCAACCTTTATCAATAACTTTGCTGTCACCGGGCAGTTTTTCAACTTCTCGACCGTGGGCCAATGGATGTGGGATGAAATGTCGATTAGCATTCCCGCGTCGGCAGAAACCTATGCCAAGGTGGCACTCATTAACCAGGCCGTCATGGAAGAGACGCAACAGGACGCCAGGCTTGCCGAAGAGGAGTGGAAGCGCGTCCCCCGGAAGAACGGCTTGAGCCACGTCAGTGCGAGCTCATCGGTGAATATGCGCCCCGCCGGCTCGGGAGTCGACATCCTGGTACGTTATGTCACCCGCGCATCAGACCGCCTCGAAGTGCGCAATCGGTTGTACGAGCGCGTGATCGACGTGCTCCACAGGCCCCAGGTAGTGATCTCTACACCCCAGCCGTCGAAGCTGACGGCTGCGGTGTTGGCGGCAAACGACGCATCGGAATACGATCCGAGAGATAAGCGCGCCAGCATGTATACCTAGTGTCCTGAGTTAGAACGAACTTTTAACTCAGGACACTAGGTCGCCGGGGATTTGTCCGTGGCACGAGAAATCCCACCTCAGTGCCTACCCGCCAGGACCACACACCTCGTGTCCTCGCATCCGCACAATGCATCTCAACGAAGGATTGCCGGGCTGCGCCCAACTATCAGGACTTCGACAAGGGTAGTGACGCGCACACTTGCAATCTCCTCGTTGCTGCAGGTTTTCATTGGAGTCGCGGTACTTATTCTTCAATCAAAATTCTTTAGCCTCTTTTAGCGGAATCCTCTGTAGCAATCTAATAAAAGTCGGCATCCGCTCTCCACTTAAGACTGGCCTGCACACACAGGATCTTACTTACCAGAGCAGGTGCTGGTAAAGGTGGATCGCTAGACTACCTGGCCGTCCAACCGCCATCGATGATAAGGTCGGACCCGGTCATGAAGCCGGCGAATTCTGAGCAGAGATAACATGCCAGGGCGCCGATCTCTTCTACCTTGCCCCAGCGTCCCACCGGCATGTTGGCCAGGAAGGTCGCATTTATCTCCGGATTGTTAAAGAGAACCGCGTTCATGTCCGTGGCGAATGGGCCCGGGCTGATGGTGTTGACGGTAATCCCTTCTGCCGCCAATTCCAGTGCAAGGGATCGCGTGAGCCCGAGCAGCGCTGCTTTGCCGGAGGAATAGGGTGTGCGGCCCGGCAATGAGATGTGACCCATGATGGAGGCCATGTTCAAAATGCGGCCGTACCCGGTGCCCTTCATTCCCGGCACGAAGGCGCGGCACATAAGAAAGGTAGAAATCAAACTCGAGTCCACGACGCCGCGAAACTCCTCCAGCGAAAAATCCACCAGGTCCTTACGGAGATTCGTTCCTGCGTTGTTGATCAAAATCTGCGCATGGCCAAAGCGCTCCTGGACGCCTCGCGCCACTGCGGCGACGTCGTCTTCCCGCGTCACGTCGCCGGCAAAGAGAGCCGCTGTTCCACCCCGCTCGGTGATCGCATCGCGTACCGATTCCAGCCGCTTAACATCACGAGCCACCAGGGCGACCTGGGCTCCCGCATCCGATAGCGCCTTGGCCATCGCCTCGCCGAGTCCGCGGCTTGCACCGGTGACCACGGCCGTCCTGCCAGAAAGATCGATTTTCATAGCCACATCCAAGATCATACCTCTCGCTCTGCATGGGTTTTTGCTGGTACCCTGACCGGGCGGATTTCTTTGCGAACCGAGGGCCTGGGATGAAGGCAAGCCGAACGCGGTACAGCATCGTTGGGCTGGCAATCGGGCTGGCCATCCTCTCCTACGTGCAGCGGGTCGCTATCTCGCAAGCCGCAGGGCCCATCTCCCATGATCTCCACCTGGACAAGGCGCAGATGGGGCTGGTCTTCGGCGCCTTTGGCCTCTCCTACGCCTTGTTCGAAGTTCCCGTTGGCCTGCTGGGCGATAAGATCGGGGTGCGGCGGGTCTTGCTGCAGATCGTTCTGGGCTGGTCGTTTTTTACCGCGTTTACCGGAGCAGCCTGGAGCTTCATCTCCCTGTGGGTTATTCGCTTTCTCTTCGGCGCCGGCGAAGCAGGTTGTTTCCCCATCCTCACCCGCATGCTCAGCATGTGGCTCCCGGCGCGCGAACGGGTTACCGCGCAGGGGTTGCTGTGGGCATTTGCGCGCTGGGGCGGAGCTTTCACTCCGCCACTGGTGCTGGCCGCCATCGGGCTAATCGGCTGGAGATATTCTTTCGTCGCCTTCGCCTGTTTGGGCTTAGTCTGGTGCACGATCTTCTGGTTCTGGTACAAGGACAATCCCCGGCAGCACACATCCGTAAATGATGCCGAAAGGGAACTGCTCGAAACCTCGCGGGTGCTGATGACGCACCATACCGGGCAGAAGAAATGGTTATCATTGCTGCTTACGCCCGAAGTGATGATTCTTTGCCTGCAGTACTTTTGTGTTTCCTTTACCTGGTACTTCTACATCACCTGGCTGCCGACGTATCTGCGTGAGGGGCGAGGCCAGACAGCGGGACATGCGGCCGCTTTGTCCGTGTTGCCCCTGCTCTTCGGCGGCTTTGGTGCAATGCTCACCGGCCTCGCTCCGGTGCGCTTACCGCGCCGCCGCATCGCTTTCTTCGGCCTTCTTAGTACTGCGGTTCTGCTGTTCGTCTTCCTCCACACCCAGACAGTGTTGATCGCCATGCTGTGCATGGGGGCGGCCAGCCTGTGCAGCGACCTGACCATGCCGATTTCCTGGGACGCATGTGTTGACATCGGGGGTTCTTACACAGCAACGGTTGCGGCAACGATGAATATGCTGGGCAACTTGGCAGGCTTTGTCATGCCGGTGGTTGGCGGATTGATTCTGCAGAAGACCGCTGGCAATTGGGCGGCTTTGATTCATCTGATGATTGGCTCCAACGTGATTGCTGCCTTATGCTGGCTTTACCTGAACCCCGAACGGGCCGGCCGCCAGCGGGAACGCGAACGCGGAATAGAGAGACTGAACGCCCAGCTCAACGCGGAGGGTGCATCGCTTTGAACAAGAAATCCGACCTGGCTATTGCATGCAGCGTGCTTGGCCTGTTGTTGCTGCTGCCTTTTCTTACTTTTGCCCTCGCCGATCCCGCAGCAGCGGGAAACTGGCCTATGCCCGGCCATGACCCTGGGGGCACGCGCTACTCCACGCTAACGCAAATTACTCCAGCCAATGTGAGCCAGCTGAAGGTGGCTTGGGTCTACCACATGAAGCCGGCTGGGACAGCCAGTCCCGCCTTGCACCCGTCGGAGGACCAGCCTCTGGTGATTGGTCCAACTATGTACGTGGTCACCCCGTACAGCCGTGTCGTCGCGCTCGATTCCTCTACCGGCCGCGAACAATGGGTGTTTCCAATTCCCGATGGCGATCAGGCTTCGATTCGCGGCGCCGCCTACTGGCCTGGCGGAGAGGGCGCGGGTCCGGCCATCATCTTCGGCACCCGCCATGGCCGCATGTATTCCATCAGCGCAGCGACCGGCCAGCTTAACCAGGAGTTTGGCGACCACGGCATGGTCGATCTGAAGACGCCGGAGGTGATGACGACCGGCAAAAATAAAAGCTATATCCTGCCCAGCCCGCCTGCCATCTACAAGAACCTGGTGATCACCGGTGCGGGTCCAGGCGAAGGGCCGGGCGGCTTGCACGGAGGCCTCGGTCCCGCCGGCGATACCCGCGCATGGGATGCGCGCACCGGCAAGCTGGTGTGGACTTTTCATTCCGTGCCCCGCCCGGGGGAAGTGGGCCACGATACATGGGCCGGCGACAGTTGGAAAGATCGTTCGGGAGTGAATGTGTGGGGCTACATGACGGTCGATGTGGCGCGCGGCATTCTTTATATGCCCTTTGGTGCTCCCAACAATGACCGCGTCGGAATCGATCGTCCGGGCAATAACCTCTTCGCTAATTCGCTGGTTGCCGTGAACGCGAACACGGGTAAGTTGCTGTGGTACTTCCAGGTGGTTCACCACGACATCTGGGATCTTGACCTGGAAACGCCACCAACACTGTTTGATGTAAAACATGATGGCAAGACGATTCCGGCGGTAGCCACCGTGAACAAGAATGCGCTCATGTTCATTTTCAATCGCGTCACTGGCAAGCCGATCTACGGCGTTGAGGAACGCCCCGTTCCCCAGAGCAATGTTCCCGGGGAGCAGACCTCACCCAGCCAGCCCTTCCCGGTGGTGACTGAACCACTCTCGCAAAACACCCTCAGCCGCGACAACCTGTACCACGACACGCCTGACCACAAGGCGTGGTGCGAGCAATATGTCGACAGCAACAACATGCTGCTGGGTGAGGTACCGTACACGCCGACCGCGCTCGACCGCTACACGGTCAGCTTGCCGGGCACCCAGGGTGGCGTCAACTACTACGGCGGGGCCTTCGATCCCAAGTTGGGTTTGTTCGTCGTCAATGTGAACAACCTGGGTCAACCGATGCGCATAGTTCGTAACCCAGACGGTAGCTATTCCAATTCCGGGCCGCTTGCCGGTTTGGTTCGGTTCTGGAATCCCAGCGACCATCTGCCCTGCACGCCAACGCCGTGGGGTCAGTTAGTCGCCGTCAATGTGAATACCGGCAAGGTCGCCTGGCGAACGACGCTCGGTGTGACCGATAGTCTGCCTCTCGGCAAGCAGGATACGGGACGGCCTGGCCTTGGCGGGGCGATTGTCACCGCCAGCGGATTGACCTTCGTTGGCGCCACCGACGATGTACGCTTCCGCGCCTTCGATACCAAGACAGGTAAGGAGCTTTGGACGGTCAAGCTTCCCGCTTCGGCCGAATCCACTCCCATCACTTACGCTGACGCGAAAGGCCAGCAGTACGTCGCCGTAGTGGCTACCGGCGGTGGGCTCATCGGTGCCGCGCTGGCGAGCGACTCTCTCGTGGTCTTCAGCTTAACGGGCGAGAGCACCAGCACGTTAACCGAATCGCTGCCTCAACCGCAGAGCGCTGCGCCTGCGGGGAACGTCGTTGCTTCCGTTCCTTCCCCGCAAACTCATTTGCCGCCCGGGCCGGGGCATGATCTTACGGTGAGAGTTTGTTCCGGTTGCCACTCACCAGATGTAGCCGCCAATCAGCACCTGAGCGCGCAGGAATGGAATAGCCTGGTGCAAACAATGGCGGCACGCGGAGCCGTCGCCAGCGACGATGAACTCGATGAGATCACGAACTACTTAGCCAAGTCATTTCCGCGCATCGCGACACCTCCGCAGTAAGTTAAATCAATCCCTCCCAAAACGCCGGCGCCCGCAGAGTTTCGCGGGCGTTTTGTGTTGCGCTCACATGACCGTGGTTTTTGGGAAGACTTTTCTTAAGCTGGTCACTTGCTGGTAAACAAATGTTAAGAATCCCTAATAAAAACAACATGTTTAAAAAATATGTTGACAATCGTCTTATAGCGAATATAGATTGGTGACGGGCACCTCTAACTTAGGAGATCATTTATATGCGTAAAGTAGCAGTGGCCATACTCTCTCTGTCCTCTTTTATGCTTCACGCCCAGGTAAACACGCCTGCTCAAACCCAGGTCGCCTCCAATGGATCTGCGCCGCAAGTAAAGCGTATTTCGACCGGAGTAATCGCTCCCAAGTTGATCTATAAAGTTGACGTCGTAGCCGATTCAACCGGAGCGGCTCGCCTGATCAATGATGACACCAAAGTTGTTGTGGGAATGATCGTCGATAAGACTGGCAAGCCAACTGACCTGAAGATCATCAAGTCGGCTGGTGCGGAACTGGACGCGAGCGTCCTCGCTGCCGTAAGCCAGTACCGCTTCACGCCTGGAATGGTAAGCAACCAGCCCATTGCCAGCCCTCTCAACCTGGAAGTAGTTATCGCCACCTCCTACCGGTAAGTTACTGCCTCAAGCCAAACGAAACGGGCGGATCTAAAAAACTCCGCCCGTTTGCTTTTTGTTCCACCCCGCAATTCTTTCCCGCCTTAGCACCGAAGCGCGGCGGCGTTCTGCTTCCCCAAACAACTACCCGGCCTGAAGAACCAACCTGAGCTTTGCCATCCCGACCCCGCACGCCCCTCTAAAAAAAGCAGAATGCTATCATGCGTTGCTTGGACCAAATTTCCTAAGATGTGTACGACCACCGCCTGCGGTATACATCTATAAGAAACTTGGGTCTGGGTTGCGGACGCGTCGTAAATGAAGCGATCTCTTCGAAAATTGGCGACCATGCTCGTGGCGTTCCTGGGGGGAGCAATGGCTTGCGCCCAAAGCGCGCCGCTCTCTCCCCAGCAGCCCTGGAAGGGAACGACCACTCTGCCGGCGCCCCCGCCGCGCTCTGCCCCAGCCTTCGTTCCTGATCCAGCCAAGACTTATACCTTGCCTGAATTGATCAACCTCGCCGAGCAGAACAACCCGGATACCCGCGTAGCGTGGGAGAACGCGAAGGCGCGTGCTGCCGACTTGGGAATCAGCAAAGCGACTCTCTACCCAACGGTGGCCGCGCTGGCAATTGCCCAGAGCACGCGTGACAACCTCTACTTTGCGCCGGACTATTACCGCCAGACGATAGAGACATTCTCCCCCGCGTTAGAGGTGGACTACATCATCTTCGACTTCGGCCGGCGCTTGCAGGAGATCGCCGTCAGCCGGGCCAATCTGCTGGCCGCCAATTTCCTCTTCAACGACACCCACCGCAAGGTTATCTTCCAGGTGATGGCCGCCTATTATCACGTGCTCGACACCAAAGGGCAGGAGGATGTGGCCGAAGCCAACCTGAAGAATGCGCAGACCGACCAGGAGGCTGCGGAAGCACGTCTCCAACTCGGGCTGGCGACGCTGCCCGACGTGCTCGAGGCCCGCAGTGCGGCTGCGCAGGCCGACTACGATTTGCAGGCGGCGATCGGGGCATCTGAGATCGCGCACGGCGATCTCGCCACAGCTCTCGGCCTCTCGCCGGTCATCCCGTTGCAGGTGGAAAGTATTCAATCGTTGACCATTCCGCAAGACCTGAACGTCACGGTCGAGACGTCGATCGACAAGGCACTCGCGCAGCGGCCTGACCTTATGCAGCGCGTCGCCGAGCTGCGCGCCGCGTACGCAGAAGTGAAGGAAGCAAAGACGGCGTACCTGCCAACTTTGAGCCTTAGCGGTACAGCCGGGCTGGCCAAGGACTACTCCCAACAGAATCAGGGCCCTGGTGTTTATTCCCCCAACCAGGAGTTCTGGAATGCGCACTTTAGTCTGACCTGGACACTCTTTGACGGATTCGCACGCGAACAGCGGCTGGCACGCGCAAAGGCCGAGCAGAAGCAGGCCGCCGCTGACGTGGATGCGATCCGCGATCAGGTGGAGAACCAGGTCTGGTCGGCGTACTCCACCGCGCGCACTGCGCTCCGCCAGCAGAAGGCGGCCGCGGCATTGCTGGAAGCGGCGTCTTCTTCCTACAACGCGGCGCTGCAGTCCTACACCTACGGGGTGCGCAGCCAGATCGATGTAGTCTCGGCCCAGCGCGCTCTTGCCGCGGCGCGCACGGCCGACGTGACTGCGCGCACACAGTTGTTGACTGGGATAGCTGCGTTAGCCTTTCAGACGGGCGACCTGCTGCATACGAAAGGGCCGTGAACCTTGTGAAATTGTCCGGAAGATTGCGATCGCCCCTCGAGCGAGGAGTTAAGCGGGCCGCTGCAGTCGGAGCTTCATCCGCTCCTACGCTGTTAGCTGCCGGATGTTCCCGCGCGCCTTCGTTCAATATCCTGGGATCGTTTTTCCCTGCATGGATCGTCTGCGGCGTGATCGGCATCCTGCTCGCCGTTGCCGTTCGCATTTTCTTTGTGCGCATCAAGCTAGAGGATAAGCTGTTGTTCCCCCTCATCCTGGTCTATCCCTGCTTGACGGCGTTTTTCACCTTCACCCTTTGGCTTCTGTTTTTCAGTTAATCCGAAAGGAGAACCGATGCCTGAAAACGACACAGATGCGCAGCGCCAGCGTCTCGGCAGGATTGTCAGCATTCTCATCGTCGCCGCCGCCGTGATTACCGGTGCATTGGTGATCATCCGCACCAACAACTATCCGCGTACGGATGATGCCGAGGTATTCGCCAACTTCATCGGCATTGCTCCCCAGGTGGACGGCCCCATCACCGAGCTTGCGGTGCAGGACAACCAATTTCGCAAACAGGGAGAGCTGCTGTTTCAAATAGACCCGCGGCCATACGAATATGCGCTGGAAAAAGCAAGGTCCGACCTGAACACGCTGGAGGGTCAGATTGTTGACGAGCGAAGGACGATCGCCTCCCAGGTAAGCGCTGTCGGAGCTGCCCGGGCGAATACCGACAGCGCGTCCGCGAACGTGGATCGCGCCGCCGCCGCGGTGAATGAAGCCAAGGCAAATGTGGCGGCTGCGCAGGCGGCCCTCGACAGCGCCAATGCCGAACTGGCCTATCAGACCAATAACTTTCATCGCATCGAGCCGCTGCTGGCCAAGCAATTCGTCACCGTAGACCAGGTGGACCAGGTGAGAACCGCGGTGACTGCAAGGCAACAGACGGTGCAGCAGCTCCGCTCGCAACTGCTTTTGGCCCAGGCGCAGGTGGTATCCGCGCAGGCCCAATACGAGCAGACAAAGGCCGCGATGGAGCAAAGCCACGCGCAACTCGACCAATCGCAACATAGCGTACTTACGCTAGACCCACTCGTAGCCCAGCGTGAGGGCCGAGCCTCAGCCATTCGCACGGCGGAGTACAACCTGAACAACTGCCGGGTCTATGCGCCCTTTGATGCCCGCGTGACCAACCTGACAATCTCGCGAGGCGCCTACGCGCACACCGGCCAGCAGGTCTTTACGCTCATCGATACCCGAGTCTGGTGGGCAGTGGCAAACTTTCGCGAGACCCAGTTGCACCACATCCATCCCGGGATGCGTGCCTATGTCTACGTACTCTCCAGACCGAATTTGAGATATGACGGCGTTGTCGACAGTGTCGGCTTTGGCGTGCGGCCCGACAGCACATTGGTGGGAACCTTTACCTCCACTGGATTGCCGGATGTACAGCGCTCGTTGAACTGGGTCCACCTGGCCACGCGCTACCCGGTGCGCGTGCGCATCAACGCGCCGGAAACGGAGCCTTTTCGCCTGAGCGAGTCAGCGGTCGTGGTTATCCGTGGAGACGAGAAATAGCCATGGCCGCCCAAGGCAAAGCGTTGCCGGCTGTCTTCCAGCCGAACGCCATCGATGAGGCAGGGAAATGGTTTTGGAGCTTCCTGAAGAATGAGCTCGCCCCTTATCCGGGAAGAGCCTGGGTCGTAGCCCGCGTTACTATCTCCGCGACCCTCGTGATGCTGCTGGTCATGACGTTCCAGATTCCCAACGGCTTTCTGGGCGCAATTTTCACTCTATTCCTCAGCCGGGAAAATCCCACGGCCACCTTCGTAGCCGGGCTGCGGACGATTGCGGCTTTCCTGTTGGCCACTGTCTACACCTTGATCGGCGCCGCAATGTTCGTCTCTGAACCGCTGACCCACTTCCTGGGGGCCGCCTTCAGCCTGTTCGTATCGTTTTTCCTGATAAGCATCACCAACGATTACGGAACAGCGGTTGCCTTTGGCTTCACCATTGCCGGCGCCATTCCGCTTTGGGATCGAGCCACTCTTAACGTAAACGACCGGGTCGAGGGAACATTATGGTTGGCCGGTGTGGTCGCCTTGGGCGTGGTGGTGACCGTCGTCGTTGAGTATGTTTTCCGCAGGGTTCATCCCGCCACTGACCTCACCGAGGGAATCGAAGCCCGCCTGCAGACGGTTGCGAGTGTTTTTCGCTGCGCTGCGGCCGGGCGGCCTTTGGATAGTGTGGCGGAGAAAAGGCTTTCTCTTTATGCCAGCGTCGGTGTGTCGAGGCTGCGAAGGCTTATCTTTCGATCTCGATATAGCTCGCACTTCAAAGCACAGTTGGGCACCGCGGTCGCCCTGGTGGGGCAATTGATAGACGTCGCCGCCAATTTCCAGCGCGCTCTCACCGACCGCGCGAAGCCGACGGAAGCCCTCGCGCCGAACATCGACGAGGCCGACAAGATCCGCTGCCGGCGCCTGGCAGACGAGGTTGAAATACTCGGCAAAGATCTGGTGCTGAGGCGAATGCCGGAAAAGATTCGGCGGCCGTCGCAAGAGGAGCCGTCGCAGCTGCCCTTCTTGTCGACGATGGAAAGGATCGTTGCGCTTATTCCGGAAGCATTTTCGGGGTCAACGGCTATAAGCGAGTTCGTGCCAGCGCCTTTGGACGAAGAGCAACCCACGCACTTCTTCGCTCCCGATGCATTCTCTAACCCCGCCCACGTGCAATTCGCTTTGCGCGGCACGCTCGCTTCTATGGCCGGTTACATCATATACACGGCGATCGACTGGCCGGGGCTCAGCACTTCCATAGCGACTTGCATCATCACTGCGCTCTCCACTATCGGCTCATCGCGGCAGAAGCAAATTCTGCGGCTCGGAGGGGCCATCATTGGCGGTTTTATCTTTGGCATGGGAGCGCAGGTTTTTGTGCTGCCATACCTCGACTCGATTACCGGCTTCACGCTCTTGTTTATGGCGGTCACCGCACTCTCCGCATGGATTGCGACTGCTTCCGGAAGACTTTCCTATCTTGGGGTGCAGCTCGCCCTGGCCTTTTACCTGATTAATCTTCAGGAGTTCACCATCCAGACTTCGCTCGCCATTGCTCGCGACCGTGTCTGCGGGGTTCTGCTTGGTTTAATGTCGATGTGGCTTATCTACGATCGCTTATGGGTGAAGAATGCCGTGGATGAAATGCAAACGGTTTTTGCCCGCAATCTGGAGATGTTTGCCGAGCTTACCGAGCAGTTGCTGGAGAAGGACCAGACCAAAGCAATCAGGCGGATTCGCCAGTTGCGCGATCAGCTCAACGCCGGTTTTGCGGCAGTGACGGCGCAAGCCGACGCCGTCCTGTTCGAGTTTGGCCCCTCGCGTCAGCGGAAGCTGCAGATCCGCGAGGACATCCGGCGATGGCAGCCTTCGATCCGCACGCTGCTGCAGGTGCAAATCGCCTCTGTGCAATACCTCGCGAACAAACCGCTCAGCAATTTACCCGAACCAGTTGCTCAGGCTGGTGTCGCGTTCGAAAAGGACATCGCCCAAGTAATGCGCGCCATGGCCAGTGAAGTGAACGGGAAGCCTGTCGAGGGTGTCCCGGATATCCGGCTGTCTGCAGCCCGCACGCGGCAGGCGTTCGAGCAGCACTATGGCAACCTCAGCGTTCCGATCCCTGATGCGGCTTCCGACGTGTTGGGGTTGGCAGATAGTCTGGCAACGATCCTTGCCCCTTTATATGAGGACATTCGCGCAACCTACGCAGCCCATACCCAAGCGCTGGGCGCCCAGGTTCAGCTTCAACCCGGACAGGCTTGATCCTAGGTCTTAAGTGCAAAGGGATTGAAAACCTCTACTGCCGGACCTTTGAAGTCACGAACATTGCGCGTGGCGACGATGAACTATGTAATTCGTTAAAATGATTGGAGAGGAGTCAGAGCGAAGGAAAGCGGTTTCTCTCCCCCTCGGCACGAAGCGTCGTTGCTGAAAAGGGCAAAACAGCAGCTCCCCGAAAGCTAATTTGGACAAGTGTGCTCCGCCCCCGCTTGCAGCCCTCCCAAAGTCAGGGCCGAAACAAAAAGCTGATCGTCTGTGACGCCTTGAATCCAAGCGAGTGCGGCGCCATGCGGTTTCGGCTTACGGCCCTCTGATACGACATTCGCATCCAACAAGTACATCTATGCAGACTCACGAGGTTGGCGGCGGCGAAGTCCACCGCGCTGGGGAACCGGAATATCGAACCGGACCCAGGGTCTAGCAGGAGTTCCTTCAGCGTCGGACGGGCTGCCTGCTTCAGGCGGCGCCACTCATCGATCGGCACAAATACTGCAGCTTCAACCCCGCGTCGGGTCACAACCTGCGGCCCATCCCGGAGGGTTGCATCGAGAAACTCACTGAATCGCGCTTTCGCGTCCTGCACCTCCCAAGCCATAACTGCACCTTCCGACTAGTCATATCACTCGTCAAAAGGATGATCCAGTCCTGAGAGGTGAGCTACGACGTCTTGGGCGCGTACTGGGCCTCTCCATTACCAAAGGACCAGTTCTCTTTTGCCACTTCCACCAGGCTGATGAAGATATCTTCTTTGCGCAGCTTCAGATTTTCATGCAGTCCATCGGCGACGGCCTTATAGAAGCGCTGTTTCATCTCCACGGTTCGGCCGCTATTCAGCGTGATCTGTACAAAGATGCAGTCATCGGATCGATGAATGCCAAGAAATTCCCGGTCAAACTGCAAGCCGGCTTGCGGATGCTCGGTGATGATCTGGAAGAGGTCATCCTTGGGGGCGTTCATCACCTCGGTTAAGGCTCGGTTGACGATCTGGCCAACCTGTTTGCCATACTCTGCTGATTTGCCTTCCAGAAGATCGATTCGAACGAGAGGCATGCTGTCTCCTTTGGTAAGTGTGCCGGCGCAATAGCTGGTCAAAATCAGTGTAGGCTACGGGCGCATGCAAAGGGTCACAGCTGTCCAGGGCTATCTGGCGGAAGCACCCGACGCCGGGGCGCTGGGCGGTTCGGTGCGATTCAGTGTGTCGTAGAGCGGTTGCACCTGGTTCAGCTCGGGGTTTTCTTCTGCGACCGAGACCGCGAGAATGCGGATCTTGTCGTTGTTGGGCAAAGTGAGCGTCCGTGTGCCTGGTGCCATCTCGATCGAGTACGCGAAGAGATAAGAGTATTGATAAGGCTGGTTAAGCCCTTCGGCGGTGTGGTGATGAGACGCGTACCATGCCAGACTGGCTGGCTTGACGTAACCCGGTTCGAGTCCCACGTAGTCCTCGGGATAACGAGGCGACGGAACCCGCTGCTCACGCTCTTGCTCATCAGCCGGAGGCCATGGCGCGTGATGCGCTGAGATAGCCCAATTGCGGTCGTCCTGGTTCCTGAAGATGCGTGTATCCCACTGACCGATGAATCCGCCCCAATCCTCGATGTTCAGATTCACCGTCTTGGCGCCCACCCGGAATGCCGCGGTCTGGTCTCCATCGGCGGAAGCAGCCAGAAGGTAAACCCGGTTGTAGTGCCCAGACGGGAGAGGAATGGCTTGACCCTGGGCAACCACCGCATCGGGTGTGCCGGTTTTGGCGGGCGCCAACTTGAACTCCACTCCGTGATAAGCGATGGCAGCTGGCAGCATTTCTGCCGGGATTGCATTGCCTTTCCCGTCGAAGCCACCGCCCTCGGTCCTGGTGTCATCATTACTGGCTACGGCAAGGTCGTACTTAAGAGCTACCGGCTGCGAACGAATAACAGACAGCTTTACCGTTGGCGGACCGAGGCGGAAAGCATAGGTGCGCGGCTGATAGGCGGTGAAAGATGTAACCAGCGTTCCGCTGTTCAGGCTTGCCGGCTCCTGTTGTTCCTGTTGTTCTTGGGCATTGACCTCGCGTGCGCCGACGATAGGTCCGGCGAAGGAGACGCGCACATCCTGGGCGGGATGACCGTCGAGCTCAACCATGCGGAGAATGACTTCGTCATCTGCTTCCGCCTTCTTGAGAGCAAACACACGAATTCTGGAGTTGTTGAGCTGAAGCAGGGAAAAGGTCTTCCCCAGCGACCCGGGATGTTCTGTCGTTTGGAAGGCGATGAGCGGATCGCTAAGACGATACGCTTGCCAATCCGTCTGCGCTTCGCGCCACCCGCCGGCGTGTCCTGCCAAGCCGAATAAGAATTCGTGATGGCCCCAGTCCTGGTTTGCCTGGTCGGTGTATCCCTGGGGATGTCCATTGGTGGGAGGCTGCATTCCGGGCGAGCGCAGAAGCGTCAAGCGGATGGTATGGTCATTCGGCTTGTCGGAGCCGTTCTTGAATTCAGTCAGGATAGTCGCTCCGAAACTCCCGCTCTTGTCCGTGAGATCGATCCAGCGATGAGAGGCGACTTCGAATTGCCGCTCTTGCGCATTGGGCCGCTCAACGGTGCCCACATCCCAGTTGTACGTGGCATCTTCATTCCCTGCGCTGAGCGGGAAAGCTACTTTGAGATTGGCCGCCAGGGTTCGCCAATCGATGGCGTTGCCGAATTCCACCCGATTGCCGGCATCGCCTGCTGAAAGTTGAATTGTCTGAACGAATTTAGAGTTTTCGGCCTGGCGCGTTACTTCCAACGCCACCCGCACAGGCCCGCGCTCAACCACCCGGATCTGCGCCGGGCCACTCACGTAGGCGCGGGGCGGCGCCTGCTCCTGATCGAAATCCATGTTCCAAGCCGGATATTGCTTGGGTCGATCGGTGGAGATGGCGAGCCGGATAGGCGCTGAGAGCAGCTCCTTACCTAACGCTTTGTCATAAATGCTGGAGACATCTCCATCCTGGTTGAGCTGCACGCGATAGCGGGCGTTCTCCAGCGATGATTCCGTCACTCTTACGGTTGCATGTGAAGTGGGGTTCTCCCCCGGCATCACGTGATAGACGGCATATCCCACAGACGGTGCATGGGCCAGGAAAAGCACCTTCCCGTCTTCGAGTTGGGCCGGCGCCTCGTTACCGTCGGGAGCATAGACCCGTACAGTTTTTGGAACGCCGCCCGGAAACTCGATGTTTGCTTCGACCACATCCTCGCGCGCAATGTTTAGCGGGTTATACACCACTATCGGTATTCCCTTGCCCTGCGTATCCATTCCAGAGGCGATCGACTCGGTGGCGCTGGTGAGCACTCCGGCGAACTGGTTGGCCGCGATATTGTCGTCATTCCAGGAGTACTGATAGGCGCGCGGAGTGGCGGTGCCGGCGGCAAGGTCGTGAAAATGTCCAGCGAGTTCCAACGTCCAGGCATCGTTTAACCGTTGCTGGGGATAGGGCCGTCCGCCCATCCATGCTGCGGCCACCGAGGCTTTTTCTGCAGCGTCGGCCAGGAGCTCATTCTTGAGGATCATGCGCTTGTGGTAAGCCTCAGACGTCAGCGATCCGGCGGAGTGGTTGATCAACTCCAGATCGCCTTTGTACTGTGGCATGCGCGAGGTCATATCGGGCTTGATGTCGTTGAACATTTGATCCGCAGTCGCCTCGATCACGTGGACCGGGCCTTCGCCAACGCGCACCTCCGGCCCCTTGGGTTCAAAGCCTGGCTGATCCTGCTGACCGAATCCCCCGGGAGGGGGAGGCAGTACCGTCTCGCTCTTGTCGACGATGGCTTCCAGTAGTTTGACTGTCGATTCCCGGGCGGCGCCGCCAATGTCTCCGGTGCCGACATAGTGGTAGTCGGCGAACACGCCGGTGACTTCCCCATCCAGATCGATACGCTTCACCCAATCCTGTTCCCAGGGCCGAGGCCTTTCCAGGGCACGCAGCTGCGCCGGCGTGAGCCGCGCCTTCTCCTCGCTGGTCAATTGGGGCGGTGGCGGCGGTGGACCGGGGTCCTTGCTAAGATCAGTAAAAACGCTGCTGCCATATCCGCCTGGGTTCAATGCTGCGATCACACTTTTTCCGTCCGGGCCAATCCATAGACCAACATTGAACGGGATCCCTTCCGGCGTGTGTTCGGGCGAGTCAGGGCCGCCGACTTTCGGGGCCGGTTGCCAGGCTGCGCTGAGCTTCTGGGTGGAGAATCCCTTCAGGCCCGCGTGAGCGAGGATGCTGGGCAACGAGGCGGGGAATCCAAAGCAGTCCGGCAGCATGAACTCCGTGCTCGCCTTGCCGAAATCCTTGCGGAAGTAATCGTTGCCGTAAAGAATCTGGCGAAAGATCCCTTCGGCGCTGGGGAGATTCACATCGCCTTCCTCAACCGAGGAGCCGGCTGGAAACCAGCGGCCTGCGGCCACATATCGCGTCAGCCTGGCATAATCGTCTGGGAAGTACTCCTTCATCAGACGGTAACGGTTCGAGCCGGTCCAGTTGAAGACGTAGTGCGGATATTTGTCGATGTAGTCAAAGTTCACCCGCATGGTCTTGAGCAGATATTCGCTGATGGTCTGCGGCATTTCCCAGCGCCATTGCGTGTCGAGGTGAGCGTATGGCACGACAAACAGAGTCGGGTCTTTGGTGATATCCGGGGCCTTCATCGTTTGCCCCTCGAGCGAGGGCAGCAGCGCGTAGGCGGCAAGAATAGGCAAGAGCCATCCCGTCATGGCTCGCAGCCGAACAGGCCCTATGATTGTTACGATTAAATTGCGATAGCGCGTGCCTCCGATTCGCCTGCCCAATTCGCTAATGGTTTGTAACATTTGGCCCTCCCCCGGGTTTCGGCAAAGCTCTACTCGAACTTTCACCAGCCCGGAAGCAAGACCAATCCAGGCAGGACGATTCTAAAACCTGTTGATCAGGATGTACTCACTTCTTAACTACCTGCGTTCCACTGGATGGCATTAGGGCACTTGCACAAAGGAAACTCCCGTACAGTGCTGCCTGTACGGGAGTTTTCCTGCGCGCGTCATGTAGCTAGAACTGATAACGCAAACCGACTTGAAGCGTTCGAGGATTACTGGTGGTCTTGCCAGTCACTTCTCCGAACGTCGCTGCAGTCGGGGTATAGTTCGGCGAAGCCAGGTTGGGATGATTGGGGAAGTTATAGGCCTCGGCACGGAACTCGAAGCCGTTTTCCTTAAAGAACGGGAAGGCCTTGATCAGCGCGACATTCCAGTTCACCAGGCCTGGCGCGTAAATATTGTCACGAATGCCATGCTGCAGATTAAATGTCCCGGCAGGGGGCGGGGTCCAGAGAGGAGTTCCAGCCGGAGTTGTCGTGGCGAACCACTGAGGGCTGCCGGCAGCACCCTTGGAGCCGGCAAAATGGCCCAGATGCCTTACCCCTCCGTGCTGCACCCAGAATTGCCCCACGGATCCCGATGGAATACTGGGAGGTTCGCAGTTGAAACTGCCAAACTCTCCGACTCCGGCGTAGTCGTTGGCGACCCCGACGGAGCAGGGAAAGCCGGTTTGCAATTGAGTGTTGCCGCTGATCTGCCATCCACCTGCCACCTTGCCTAACAGGTTGTGCTGTCCATTAAAGAAAGGCAGCACATACAAGTAGTTGGCGATGAAAACTTGACGCACGTCGAACTCCGAAGGCCCCCAAAGATTCGATGTGTTGTAAGCGTCGGGAACGATCGTATGGTAGTTGGAACCGTTATCCATGTCCTTGGACCACGTATAGGCGACTCCGAATGTGGTACCGCTGCCGAATTGCCAATTCCAACCGACTTGTAACGCATTGTAAAACTCGCTGACCCCGCTTTGCGCTTGCTGAATGAAGGCGAAACCCTTATATGGCCGGAGATAGTTGATGTTGACGCCGGGATTATTGGTCAGAGAACCCGCTGGCGCCTGGTTGATGTCAAACACATCCCAATTGTGCAAACCGCGAGCCCCCACATAAGCGATCGACAATGACGAGTGCCTCCCTGGAAGCTGCTGCTGGAGGGTCACGTTCCAGTTCCACCTGGTTGGAGGCTTCAAGTGGGTGTTCATCGTAGTGATCTGGAGAGAGGCTTCTTCAGTAGAGTTGAGCGCAGCGCCCGGATTGTCGACCGACACATTGTTGACTGATACCGTTGGCTGAAATGGAGAGTTGCCGCCAGGGAATATGTTGTCGATGATCCCCTTATACTCTACGAACCTGCCGCCGCCCGCGCGGATCACCGTATTTGGATATAGCTGATAAGCGATTCCGAGACGTGGCAAAACATCGGTGGTTGTGTGCACGTAGCTTTTCGGCAGGTTCGGGGCAAACAGGCCATTGCAGGGTTTGCCCGCGCAGGCATTATTTGCCGGGTTCGCAGCCGGCACGCGGCCTCCTGCGAGGGCAGAGCTCGGAAATTGGCTTCTCCCGGGGATCACGATGCCGTTATAGGGATTGCCGGTGCCCACGATGACGTTTCCATTTTTCGGATCCACCTGTGGAGCACTTGCCGGATTGTACGAAGCGGGATCGAAGTAGACCGCATTGCCCCACTGCGCGCTGTAAGGAATGACCGTGGTGAAGCGAAGACCATAATCGATATTCAATTTGTGCGTGAGCTGCCAGTTATCCTGGATGAACTCCTCAAACAGCGTTCCGCGCCATTCAGTGAATGCCTTTGGCCCAATCTCGGTATAGCTGTCTGCCAAGCCCAGCGCCAGGTTGGCCAGGCCTACACCAGACGTACCGCCGTAGCCGGTCCGGGTGTCAGTGAAAAAGAACGTGCCGTTCTGGTTGCTGGCCCCCCCGGGAACCGTCGAGACGTTGATCTGGTCGTTGTCGTTTTCGCCCGCGTAGGAGTAGAAAAAGCCCCCCTTGATCGTGTGGTTCGACCACACCTTGGTCAAGCTGTCAGACGCCGCATAGATAATCCCGGATGAATGGGACGGATACGGGCCACCGGCAATGCTGGAGAACGTGGGCAGGCTGGCAGTGGGGATTTTATTTTCAGAAGCTTTCGCGCCAGGGATAATGTAGGGAAAATTGATCCCGAATGTTGACCGATCATAGCCAGCCCCTCCAGACGCAGCGTCGATGTAAACGTCGTCGATGCTGACGCTGCCATGCGCCTCGTTGATCATGGTCGGGCTGATCGTCCAGACCCACCCCAGGGCGTTCACTTGGTTGGGGCGCTCGTAAGTGATCGGAACCAGCGGATTGGTCTGATTGTAAGGGTTGAGCTCGTAAAACGAGTTATCGGAGCGGCGAAACAGGATGTGCTGGTTGGCCGTGATCAGAAGGTCGCCGTTGATTTGGCCTTGACGCTGATTTTCCGGGTTTGGGGCCGAGCCGGCAAAGTTCTGCTGCCCGTTTGTAAACCCGGGAGTGGGCAGAGGATAGGAGTTCATGATCCCAATGCCGTTCGGACTCAGTTGGGACGGCGGAATGACATTGCCTGGATACGCAACGCAGGTTGAGGCCCCGGCTACCGGGCAGGTTCCGGGTACATAGATTTGTTTCCCGGCATACCAGGGGTTGCTCGGGCTGAGCAGCTCACTGAAGTTGCCTTGGCGCATCAGCGCGGTCGGTACGATCATATTTATTGTGTTTGCAAAGCGGTAGCGGATCCAGTCCTCGTTGATGAAGAAGAAGAACTTGTTCCGCAGGCTATCTAAGAAGGGCACTTTTGGGGCCCAGACGGGGCCGCCAACAGAAAATCCGAAATTATTGTAAACAAAGGGAGAAGGGAACTGGGTTTGGGGGTTCAGGTTGCGCGACCAGGTATTGGCGTTCATCGCCGAATTGCGCAGGTATTCGTATGCGCTGCCGTGGAAATTCGTGGTGCCGCTCTTGGTCACAATGCGGACCTGTGCACCCGAAGCACCGCCGTACTCCGCCGAGTAGGCGGCTGTAAGCACCTGCATTTCCTGTACCGAGTCGGGCTTCACGCCGGCGATGATCTCTCCGTCGTCGCGTGTACGAACCGCCGGAGCGCCATCGATCGTATACAACGTATCTTGCGTGCGCGCCCCGTTGATATTAAATGAATCTCCACTGTTGAATGCGAAATTGAAATCGCCCAGGGTTGCTGTACTAACGGAGCCGGGGAGGAGCTGCGTCATGTAGATCGGATTGCGGCCGTTCAGCTCCTGCTTTTGAATCTGTTGTCCCGTGATCTCGCTTTGTACCGCAGCGGACTGGGTCTGTAACAGCGCAGCGGTGGCCGATACTTCGACCGTCTGGGTAGCCGCTCCCAGGCTGAGTTTCGCATCGATCGAGATGGTGCTGTTCGACGCCAGCACATTGTGTGTGCTCTCGAACTTCTGAAAGCCGGTGGCCTCAGCCGTCATGGTGTACGACGTGGGCGGCAGGTTCGGAACAGCGTAATGGCCTGACGAGTCCGTGGAGACCGTACGGCTTTCGCCCGTACCCTCATTCTTGATGATTACTTTTGCACCGGGCACGACCGCCCCGGTGGAGTCCGTCACGAATCCGACGATGGAACCGACGTCATTTTGCGCCAATGCCGTCACAGAAAAGAATATCCACAAGAAAATGGCTAGAACGGCACAAAGGTAAGAGGTGTTTGCGCTAATGCCACCCAAAGCTCTTGGCCCGGATGACCTCCTGAGGATCCAATTTTGCGGAGATACTTTGTCTGTTACCGGATGAATAAATCGTGACAATGCCGCATGGCTCGCATCTGTAACTGGAAGGATTCGATTCGCTGACATGACAGGCCTCTCTCAAAAACTGCAGTGGGCCAATGTTTGCGCTTCCACCGCACCATTTGGAAGGGGTCTACCCTGTGTTTACACCGAGAGTTTGACGGGTGCGAACATGCGAGCCGCACTTCTTCCGGAATATGTATCCGAGCTAGAAAATTCCGTAGATTTTAAATTAATTTCAGCGGGAGAATAACTTAGGAACTTTTACCGTTTGTTGTCCTTGGATCTGTTACCCTTCCGTCCGTGGACGCTATGAACCAGAGCGACGTCTCACTTCCAGACTTCGAGGCCGTCTCGAAAAATGGCGCCTTCAATCCCAATGAGCCAGGTGCCTCCGCGTGGAAGTCTGTTTTTCATCTGGCTACCGAGCCGCGTTGGCAGTTGGCTCAGCGCATCGTGGCCAGCCGGAGCTTCGCCAAGTCGGCTTTGCTGTCTCGCTTTCTTCTCTATGTCTGTGAGCGCGAAATTACCGGAAAGACTGCCGAAATCAGCGAACATCAGATTGGTGTTCATGTCTTCGGGCGGCGTCCGGGCTACCACCCTGGAGAGGACAACATCGTAAGGAACTACGCCCGCCAACTTCGCCATCGTTTGGACCAATATTTCCTGGAGGAGGGAAGAGAGGAAGAACTTCGCCTCAGCATTCCTCGCGGCAAATATGTGCCGGTCTTTTCCCCCAATCACTTTCAGGAGCGCCCGTTGCTGGTGGTAACGGAAAGCGAAACGGATAGCGGCGGCGTTTTGGAAACCGCGGCGCCAACTGCACCAGCCGCGGTTCTTGTGCAGCCCGCGCGGCGTCGTCCCTGGCTTGCGCCTGGTCTCGGCGTATTGTTGTTGCTCGCATGTCTGGCAGCCTGGACCGTCTCGCATCGCATTGCCGCGCATTCCTCGGGTGCGACGCATCCCTTGTGGGCGCGGCTTTTCGACAAAAGCCACCAGACGCTGATTGTCCCGTCCGACGATGGAATCGTTATGATTCAGAACCTGACCGGTCATCTGGTTCCGTTGTCGGAATACATCAATCGCGATTACCTGTCTCTCAAAAGCCCTTACAACATTGATGAGCAAAACATGAGAGACCTGGACGCTCAGCGTTACACCAATGTTACAGATCTGAATGCGGTCATGAGGTTCTCGCATCTTCCCGAGGCAAACTCCGGCCAGCTTCTTGTGCGCTATTCACGCGAGCTTCACATGGGTGACCTCAAAGGTGCGAACGTCATTCTTCTCGGATCCAGTTTTTCCAACCCTTGGGCAGAGCTGTTCGAGAAAACGCTCAATTTCGAGTTCGAATATCAGCCCCATCCGAATGCCTCGCACATCGTGAACAGGCACCCTCAGGCCGGAGAGCTTCCGGTCTACGAGAATGACGCAACCGGGCCATCCCATCGCACTTATGCGGTCATCGGATTTGTTCCCAATCTCAACAACACGGGATGGGTCCTTCTGGCGGAAGGGCTGACGATGGCCGGAACGCAGGCGGCGGTGGACACTCTCTTCAACCAGAGCGTGATGGGCCCGCTTCTCAGTCAGTTCAGGAAGGCGGACGGTTCTCTTAACCCATTCGAGATCCTGATTGAGACCAAGAGCTTCGGGTCGGATTCGCCACAAGCCAGCGTGGTTGCGACCCGGGTGTACAGAAAGCCTTCCTGACACTTCCTCTCCGCGCTGTAGAAGCGCGCAATCGCTGGGTCACGTTACATCTCGATTCATCCGTGTAATATTCTTGGGAGTTGGGTGTTGCATCCGCCAGGCGGTGTAGCACGAGGCCTACTATGCAGCGTCGTGAATTCATCAAGTCTGTTGTTGCGCTGGGAGGCGGGCTCGTTGCCGGGCAACGCAGATCCTTCTCCATGCAGACGCCCCCGCCTGATGGGGAGGTCAAGCGTGTCCTGGTCATGTACAAGTGCCATTTCGATGCCGGCTTCATTGACACGCAGGCCGCGGTGGTTCACCGGTACTTCGCCGAGTTTTTTCCCCAGGCGATCCGGGTGGCCGAGGAGATGCGCCAGTCTGGTTCTTGCCGCTACGTTTGGACCACCGGTTCGTGGTTGCTCTACGAGTATCTCGAGCAGGCGACAGCCGACGATCGCCGGCGGATGGAGCATGCCATCTCCAGCGGAGACATCGCGTGGCACGCGCTTCCCTTTAATTGGCAAACCGAGCTGATCGATCCGTCGATGATTTCCGGAAGCATCGCCTTGTCAAAGAATCTGGACCGCCGCTTTGGCCGAACCACGACCGGAGCCAAGATGACCGATGTACCTGGCCACACGCGGGGGCTCATCGGTCCCTTGGCCGCTCAGGGAGTGAAGTTTATTGACATCGGCGTCAATGGTGCGAGCACACCCGCCGAGGTGCCTCCCCTGTTTGTGTGGACAGATCTGAAGGGGGCCTCCCTGGTGGTTATGTACCACCACGAGTATGGCGCTGTTTCGCGCGTGCCGGGTTCGGACCTGGCGATCGCCATCGTGGTGCGAAACGACAACAGCGGCCCCCACAAGCCTGAAGAAATTCGGCAGATCTGCTCTGATTTGCACCGCCAATTCCCCAATGCTCAGGTGATCCCCACCAACCTCACTGAGATTGCGAATGCCGTCGAAGTTCATCGGGGTAACTTGCCCGTGGTGAAGCAGGAGATCGGGGATACATGGATCTACGGTATTGCCAGTGATCCCCTGAAGGTCGCCCGATACCGTGAAGTTGCGCGGCTGCGTCAGACCTGGCTCGCGCAACAGAAGTTCCACATCGGTGACGCTACGGATCTGGCCCTGCTTCGCCACATTCTTCTTGAACCCGAGCACACCTGGGGTACCGATACCAAAACGTGGCTCGACTTCGACCACTACACCCCGCACGATCTGGCCGAGATGCTGCACACCAGGAACTACGAGGTGGTGCAACATAGCTGGGTGGAAAAGCGTCAGGATCTTTTCGATGGAATTGCCACGCTGCCTGCGCCGCTACGTGATCAGGCACTGGACGCCGTACGCCAGCTCGAAGCAAAGCCGCCGCAGTTGTCGCATCCCTCCAGTCACCCCGGCGGCAAGGAAATCGAGACGGCACATTTCATCCTCACGCTGGATTCGAATACGGGAGCGATGAGTCGTCTGCGGAGCAAGAGATCGGGGCGGGAATGGGCCTCCCCCGATCATCCTCTTGCCCTCCTTTCCTACCAGACACTTTCACCCCAGGATTACGCACGATTCTTTTCCAATTACGTAATCAGCAACGCCGATTGGGCGAAGAAAGATTTTGGAAAACCCAACATCGAGCGATTTGGAGCGGAAAGCCGTGACTGGTTGCCATCTTTGACGCAGCTCGACGTGGAGGAAGATGCAGAATCGCACCGCGTGCTTGCACGTCTGGAGATCCGTGACCGTGAAGCGCTGCAATCAGGACGAGCCGCTTTCCCGGAGAAGATGTATTTAGAGCTGACGCTGCCCAAAGCAGAACCTGTGATCCAGCTGAATTTCTATTGGTTTCAGAAGCCGCCCACGCGTTTGCCCGAAGCGATTTGGCTGAGCTTTCATCCGATCGTTTCTAATCAGCAGGGCTGGATGATGGATAAATCGGGCGAGCAGGTATCACCGTTCGACGTGGTCTCCGCCGGCAATCGCCACATGCACGCCGTCTCCACCGGATTCGGCTATAAGGATGAAGAGCAGTCCATCTTTGTGGAGACGCTGGATTCGCCGCTCATTGCTTTCGGGGAAAAATCGCCGCTGAATTTTTCCAAATCGCAACCAGACCTTTCCGGTGGCGTGTATTGCAATCTCTTCAACAACGCCTGGGGAACAAACTACATTATGTGGTTCGGTGAGGACATGCGCTTCCGCTTCGTTCTCCGCGCCTGATTAAGCTCAATCTCTCAGGGCCTAATCCGTAACAAATGCCGGGTGCCCCATATCTGCCCGATTTTGGCAGATGTGGGATTCCACAAACTTCGGCCCCTGAGTGTACAGGGTGTAGCTGACCATGGACATGAAGACCTGTTGCCAGTAGAGAGTGACCGGTGGACAGCCGTGGAATCCCCATCTGCCAAAATCGGGCAGATATGGGGCACCCGGCATTAGTTACGGATTGAGACCGTACCATCGCTGACGCAGCGAAATCCCAGTGTTCCTGAGCGATCATAGCTGGGCGCCATCAGCAACAGCTTGCCATGCTGATCGTTGCGGTAGGCCTGCGGGAAATACCAGATCGAGCCCTGCGGCTGGTAGTAGCTTCCGCCTCTTAGAATGCCGCCCCGCGTATGGTCATCCACAAATTCATCCGTCCATTGCCAGACGTTGCCCACCATATCCATGACTCCGAAAGCACTCGCTCCTGCGGGGTGTGCATCGACGTCATCGGGCTGCGTCAGCGACCGGCCCTTCACTGGAATCGGCACAGCGTTGGCCTCCCAGGTATCTCCCCAGGGATAGATGCGTGCCGGGTTGCCGCCCTGCGCCGCATACTGCCATTCCCACTCATGCGGCAGTCGTTTGCCGGCCCACTTGGCATACGCGCGCGCATCTTCAAGCGACACCCAGGTCACGGGCTTGTTAGCCCATCCCTGGGGATAGGCGCCATCCTTCCAGTCGCGGAGAAAGTTCAGAGCGTCTGCTGGTTGGTAGTGCGTCGCACCGAGGAATTTCTTGAACTCCGCGTTGGTTACCGGGTACTTGTCCATGTAGAAGCGCGGGATCGTCATCCGGTGCTCGTGAAAGCGTCGCGGCATGTCCTCCCACGGATATTGCACATCGACACCAATGTCGTTGTCGCCTTCAATTTCGATTCCCTGCACTTTGAAAACATAGTCGCCGCCTGGAATCGCAACCATCCCTTCCGGAGCAGGCCCCGCCGCCTTGGCCGGCGCAATCGCAACCATCTGCTGCCCCAGCGTCTTCCACTGGTCCGCATACGACGACAGCGGCTTTGCAGTCATCGTTTTCATGCGCGTCATCAGATCCTGCATCTTCGCATCCGGAGCACCATGGGTGGCGAGCACCGCCGCGAAGCCATGCGCTTCGATGGAGAAGGTCAGCATCGCCTCGCTCCCTTCTTTTTCCGGCGTGAGCTCAACGCCGTGGTAGAGGTCAAAGTAACGAACGCCGTCTTCCGCGGGAATAGAGATCTCGCGCCCGCTCACGTCGTACTCGTTGCGGTTCACCATGGTCCACACTGTCTGACCGTTCAACGGCCAGCGGCTGGCAAAAACGCCGTAGCGATGGGTTGGGTAATAGGGCTCCCAGCCAGGGCTGGTAAGAAAGGGCGCTACGCCTCGCTCCAGCGTGGCCATGCGGCGCGTCGCTTCTCCGTCGCGCTCCGTGATGCCGTTCCAGATGCCCCAGACGTTCTCCCAGCTTTCCCAGCCCACTCCGTTGAAGAAGGCGAACTGCAGATCATCGGTTTTGTTCCGCGCCCAGCGATGGGAGATGTTCACCATGTGCCGGGTCTCCAGCCACTTGTATTTATCGACCTCGGGAACAAAGGGGAATTGATATTGCCCCCACGTCATCACGTTCCAGGCCAGAGCCTCATCCGCAGGTCCCCCTTCGGGCTCGAAGGCCAACGTGTGGCCCACGCGGTCCGAAGCCAGCGAGAACGCCAGCGGCACTCCATCCTGGGTGTCGCCATTGACGCCGTCGGCGTCGATGGCTTTCATGGTCTCTGCTATGGCCTGTGGCCAGGGCATGCCGGGATCATGGGTGCCTTGATCCCACATCATCATAGGGAATAAGACGCGCACGCCGCGGCGATGAAAGTCGCCCACCATCTTGCGCACGCCTTCCAGGCCGCCCGGCATGGAGCGGATCATGTCGTGCTGGTTGCGGTCATCAATGCCCATGTTGGGATAGGTCGGCCAGATGAGTACCGCATCGATGCCTCCATAACGCTTCTCCAGGTCATCGAGATAGCGATCCACCGTGTACTTTCCCGCCACAGGATCATAGAAGTAGCGGTCCTGCACCATCATCTGCGGTTGGATAAAGCTCGATTGCGTCCACAGCAGTTGTGGCATCTGGTAGCGAGCATCGTCGTAGCCTATGCGGATGCGGCGTTCCGCCCGCCAGTGCGTAACATCGTTCAACCATTGCTGGTGCGTGCTCTCAGTGCACGGCGTGTATCCGCCCAGCCACGCGCCGCGCATGGTCAGACATTCCGGAGACGGGATCTGCTGCCCTTTGGGTGGGTACTTTGTGTCTTGCGCCCTCGCTGCCAGCAATGCGATTGCGAACGCCGCAGCCAGACCGACATCTCTCGTCTTCACCGATTTCTCCTTAGGTGAGCAGTGTGCAGGAAAGTCAGGGTCTCCTGGCGAAGTTAATCACAAGCTTGACGGAGCAGCCAACTGGATTCACGCCCTCGCGCAATTTTGCCAGCCAGGCACGGGGTTCCTCGCTGCCACTGCTCGCCGCCAGGCGTAAGGCACTCTGCGTGATATCGAATACGATGTCGGAACTCTCAAAGGTCGCTGTTGATAATACCGTCTCCTTGACCTGTAGATCGAGGAAGCCGGCTTCTTCTAAGAGTTTTCTTAGATCACGGCCGATCCGGGGGTTGCGGATATCTTGACTCCACAGTTGAGCGACTTGCCGGGCGACCGGGTGTTCGGCGTCGCCCAGCGAGGAGGCCTCGATGGCAAACGTCCCCCAGTCGGGCTCGGCGCATACCACCCTGCCGCCCGGCCTCACCGTGCGGAAGATCTCGCTGAGGACCGCGTCCGGCCGCTCCACATGCTGCAGTGTCCGGTCTACCTTGCAGGAGTGGAGAAGTCCGCTCGTAAAAGGCAGGTTCTGGATATCTGCTTGAATGAACTCGATGGCCGGAAAGCCCTCGCTCGCAGCACGCGCAGATTCAATCAGCCTCAGGCTCGCGTCCACGCCAATAGCCCGCCCTGCGGGATCCACCAATTTTGCCAGGCGCCGGACATCGAAGCCGAGTCCGCAGCCAAGGTCTGCGGTAATGGAGCCGGGCTGCGGCTTCATCATCTCCAGGATTGTGGTCTTGTATTGCTGAAATTCAGGCAGCCCATCCATGTACGCCAGGCAACGCGTCATCTTGCCCCCGGCGGCCGCGTCCACATCGCGGAAACCGCGAGCCAGATAGTTCTCGGCTTGTCCATTGGCACGCTTCATGCGCGGGAGCCTTTATCCGTCTTTCACTTCCTTGGCGCGCAGCAGCAACTGCTCCATCGTATTGGGAGGGTCACCCGCCTCCAGCATGGCGCGGAAGACGCGATAGGGGTCAGTCCTGGATCCCGACTTACGCAGTGTGCGTTCATCATTCACCCACGCGTAAATAATGACCTTTTCCTTAGTAGAGAAGCGATAAAAGAGCCGGTAACGCTCATGGAACTTTGCCCGGAACCAGTGCCGGTTGTCCGAGCCAAGGGTATTTCCCTGGCGAAACTCTACCGCACCGGGATTTCTCGGAATCGTCTCTCGAATGTGACGATTGATTGTGGCCAACAACTTCGCGGCGGGTAGTTCCTTATAACCCGTGGGGCTCTTCGCCGCTAGAGCTTCCACCTGTTCCACCAATTGCCGGAACTGCTGCTCGAACAAAGGGTGGACATATAGCCTCCAGCCGTTTACGACCATCTACATCGACACTTCATCGCCCAGATCTTCGTCGGGCGACACGGCAATCCCTTTGGTTAATTTGTCCGCGCGTTTCGCTAGCTTCGTATCCAGCGGACGGATGTCCTGAGGCGCGCGAGCCATGTCTTGCGCAAGAAAGGCGAGAAACGACGCCATCACAGGATCTGTTGTCTCATGCGCCTGAGTCTCTGCAAGAACCAGCATCCGTCCCGGAGCGATGACGTGAGCTCTCACTTCGCCGTTGAACTCCGGATGACTTTTGAACAGAGCTCCCTCGAAACGGAATCCAGATGAGTTGCCCGTCTTGGTTTGCTTCCCGCGATATTCCGTTCCGGCAGTCTGCCTGGCGGGCGGCTTTCTCTTCTTCGGCGTCGGCATTTGTTCCTCGACACAGATGTTAGCACAATTGTAAGCACGCCGGGAACCGGTCTCAGCGGAACGCAGCGGGCAACGCGGCTGCAATCCGGTTCATCAGCAGATCCGGCAGACAGCCCAGGATCACCACCAGCGCGGCAGTCGCCCACAAAGCGATACGAGTCGTCACCGGCACTCGGATGGCTCCGGCGGCAGCCACCGGCTCGGCGACGTAGGCTTGTTTGAGAACCTTCAGATAGTAGTAAAACGAAACCACACTCATAGCGAGCGCCAGCAGCACCAGCCACAACAAAGCAAAGTGGTCTGCTATGTCCAGAGCCGAAACAAAGACATAGAACTTGGCGAAGAAACCTGCCAGCGGAGGAATGCCGGCCAGAGAGAGCAAAAAGATCAGCAGGCAAAAAGCGACGTCCGGAGCACGCTTACCCAGGCCGGCGAAGTCCGCGATGCTGTCCACCTTTTCATCCTCCAAGGCAGCGAGCACGCCAAACGCTCCTACGGTCGCCAAGGCGTAGGTGATGACGTAATAGACCAGCGCCACAAAACTTTGCCGGCTGTGCACTACCAGCGCAATCAACATATATCCCGCATGCCCGATGGCGGAATAGGCTAGCAGTCGCCTCACGCTGGTTTGTGCAATGGCCGCCAGGTTGCCCCAAAGCATCGATACCACGGCGAGGATCGCGATCAAGGGCGCCCATCCCGCGGTGTAACCGCCCCAGGCGGCGCTGCCCGCCGCTCCCATGAGCGCCAGATAGAAGAGCACAAACAAGACGAAGAAACTGGCCACCTTCGAACTCGATGCGACCAGCGCGGCGCTCCATGTCGGCGCGCCCTGGTACACCTCAGGAGCCCACATATGGAAGGGCGCGGCTGCAATCTTGAAGCCCAATCCCGCCACTACCATGACGATGGCAATCGTCAACAGCGGATCGCCCGGCGAAGCGCTGACCGCGGCGGCGATGGGTTGGAACGCGAGCGAGCCGGAGAGGCCGTAGAGCAGGCTGAAGCCGAAGAGGAGGATCCCCGCCGACATGCCGCCAAAGAGAAAGTACTTGAGTCCAGCTTCCGCCGAAGGCCGGCTCTCCTTGTCAAACGCGGTAAGGATATAAAGCGACAGACTCAGGAACTCAATGGTGATGAAGATGACCAACAGGTTCTGCGTGCTCACCAGCAGCATCATGGCGGTGGTGGCAAACAAAATCAGGGCACAATATTCGCCCACATGGGTGGTGAAGCGCGCGGAGCTGACCAGAAGAAGAACCAGAATCGCCAGTACGACGAGCGCTACCTGCACCAGTTGGGTCAGCGGATTCACCACCAACATCGCCGCCGGGAGGGCGCCTTCTACGGGGAATTCCACCAGCACCGCCAGTGCGCATCCGATGCAAGACAAAACCACCGCGGCACGAAAGCGGACCGCAAGCGTGGCCCGGCGCAGGACGCCGAGATCCAGTATCAGGACCAGCAGCCCCGCCAGCGCGACCACGATCTCGGGCGCCGTCAGGCGCAGAAGTTCTGTCATCTCCACGCACCCTGGCGAAGCTGCTCGAATAACGGCCCGTTGAGGCTAGGCAGAATCAGATCCATCAGCAGTTTGGGATAAAGACCCAGCACAATCGTGCTGGCCAGCAGCAGGCAGGCTCCAAGCCGTTCGGGCATGGTGATCGGAGGCATCGCATGCTCCTTACTCTCCTCGGTGCCGCCAAAGAACGTAGCCTGCAGCGCGCGCCACGAAAAGGCAATGCCGATCAGGATGCCCAGCCCGGCGACGCAGCACATCCACGGAAACGCGCGCCAGCTGCCGATCAGCACTTGCAGCTCAGCAATGAAGCCGCTGAATCCGGGGAGGCCGACGGAGGCCATAAAGGCAAGAACAAACGTCACCGCCGCAAAGGGAATCAGCCGGGCGAGCGGAATACGCGACAGTTCCGCCAAGTCACGCGTGTGGGTGCGGTCATAGACCATGCGCCCCACCACCGCAAACAGCAGCCCGGCGACGATCCCGTGGGAGAACATCTGGTAAACCGCGCCCGAGAGGCCAATCTGGTTCAGCGTCATCAGACCCAGTAGCACAAAGCCCATGTGGCTAACACTGGAGTAGCCGACGACAAACTTCAGGTCCTTCTGCACCAGGGCAATGGTCGCGCCGTAGACGATACCGACCAGCGCCAGCACAGCGAAGACCTGTTGCCACGATCCGAAGCCAAGCACATGAAAACCCCACGGATCAAGTCCGCGCGGAAACAGCATCATGGCTACCCGCAGGCATCCGTAGGCGCCGAGCTTCATCACCACGCCGGCCAGCAACATCGAAGCTGCGGTTGGGGCAGCTGCGTGACCGGTAGGCGCCCAGGTATGGAAGGGCCACATACCCGCGAGCACGGCGAAGCCCACGAAGACCATGGGGAAGGCCCACATCTGAAAATGTACGGGGAAGGGGAAGTGCGCCAGCGCCTCAAGGTTCAGCGTGCGCTGGCCGGCGACCACGTATGCAGCAGCCATCCCGCCCAGCACCAGGGCGCTGCCGGCAAAGGAGTAGAGCACCAACTTCATGGCGGCATATTCCCGGCGCGTCGATCCCCAGATGGCGATCAGAAAATATTTGGGAATAATCGCGATCTCATAAAACACGAAGAGCTGAAAAAGATCGAAGCTGAGAAAGACTCCATACACGGCGCCAATCAGCACCAGGTAGAGCGCGAAAAAGTCCTTCACCCGCCGTTCGACATTCCAGGAAAAAAGTATGCCCGCAACCGCCGCGATCCCGGTCAGCAGAACCAGCGTAAGACTGATGCCATCGGCGGCCAGATGATATTCAATGCCCAGCTGTGGGATCCACGGCGTTTTCACTATGGTGATCAGTTGGCCCGATTGATTCTGCAGTATAGCCGCGATCGCAATCCCCAACCCCGCCAGCCCCGTGAGCAGAGCGGTGAGGCGGGCAGCGGCCGGACTTTTCGCCGGCGTGAGTGTAACCGCGATTGCGCCAATAAAGGAGAGGTAGATCGTCCAGGCAAGCATGGTCAGTACCTCACCTGCCCGACAAACTGCATCACCGTGCCTTGCAGCATGCCGCTGATCAGTTGCGGATAGAGCCCGACCACGAACATCAGCACAATCGCGGGAGCGAGCATACAGCGTTGGCCCAGCGTAAGATCCGGCATCCCTGCCCAACGCTCACGCAGCGGGCCCGAGAAAACGCGCTGCAGAAGGGTGAGTAGGAAAACGGCGGTCATCAGCAGGCCGAGTAAGGCAAGCGCAGCGGCCCACCAGGTCAGTGGGAACACTCCCTTAAAGATGAGAAACTCTCCGGGAAAGCCGATCAGCCCGGGCAACCCCAGCGAAGCGAAGAGAGCGATTCCCATGAGCCCGCTGAATACCGGCATGGCGCGCCGCAGTCCGCCGAAATCGTTCAGGCCGAGCAGTCCGCCACAGCGCCTTTCGAGCAGAGCCAGGAACCAGAAGAGGGTCGCTGCCACGAGTCCGTGGCTGAACAGTTGCAGCATCACCCCGGTGAGCGCTGCCGCCTTATCGCTCACCAGGCGTGCATCCGCGCCGGCCGAGCCGGCAACGGCCATGATGCCAAGGATGCAGTATCCCAGGTGATTGATCGAGGAGTAAGCAAACGTCTTCCGCAAGTCAGTTTGGGCCCAGGCGGTGAACGCGGACAATACCACGGTGGCTAACGCCAACCACAGAAGAATGGTGCGGGCGCTCCCCATCTGCGCGGGGAAGATGGGGAGCAGGATCCTGAGGAAGCCGTAAACGCCCATCTTTGAAAGCGCGCCGGTCAGCACCATGGTCGTTTCTGGTGGGGCTTCCGCATAGGCCGAGGGCAGCCAACCGTGAAAGGGAACGATCGGCGTCTTGACCGCGAAGCCCAGGAAGGCGCCGCAAAACAGGAACATGGTGATGTGACCGCTGTCCCACTGGTACCAATGCAGGTTTTGCCCTATGGCCGTGGCAAGCTGGCCGCTCTGCGCCATCTGGGCCAGCTCGATGAAGTCGAAGCTGCCGCTGGCGAGAAAGATAGCCAGGAAGGCCAGCAGCAAGGTGATGCTGCCCACCATGGTGTACACAAAGAACTGCGTGGCTGCGCGCGCGCGTCCCGAGCCGCCCCACAGGCGGATCAGAAAGAACGCCGGGATCAGGCTCAGCTCCCAATAAAGAAACCAGTGAAGAAAATTGAGCGCAGTGTAAGTACCGAATAGACCCGTCTCCAGGAAGAGCAGCAGAGAAAAATAGACCGGCCCTTGCTTCGAGTTACTCCACGAAGCGGCGATCGACATCAGCACGACAATAGAGGAGACGGCCAACATCACCAGGCTAAGGCCGTCGAGGCCGACGTGGTACTGAAGGCCAATCGACGGCTCCCACGCATGCCATTCCTGAAGCTGCATCCCTCGCACGGCAGGCTGGAAGAAGTGCCACAGCACGCACGTGTATGCAACCGCGGCGGTGGCAAAGATCGCAGCTATAACGCGCGCCGCCGAGCGGCTGGCCCGTCCCAGGAGGAGCACGGCAAGCGCTCCGGCGAAGGGAAGCAGGGTCAACAGGCTAATGCATGGGAAATGAATGGCGCTATTCATCCCCTGTGTCCCAGCAGCAGAAAGAGGGCCAGTGCTGCCACCGCGGCCCCTAACAACCGCAGATAGCTTTGAATGCGTCCATCTTGCAACCGTGCCAGCAGCCGGCCGCCATCGGCCACGCCGTTGCATCCCTCATCGAATCCCTTGTTCACTACCCAGCGGTCGAGGGAGAAATCGATCCAGCCAAGCCCCTTGGTCAAGGCCGCCACAGCGATCGGGATGCCGCTCCAAACCCATCGATCGAGCCACCCGGCGGCGCTCGCAATCCACCATGCCGGCCGCTGAATCGTTAGCGCGTAAAGTTGATCCACGTACAGGCCTTGCCGCAGCGCGCGGAAGACTGTCGGCTGCAGCCGCTCCAAAGCATCCGCGTCGGCCGCTCGCTTGATCGGCCTGCGCCCATAGATCCACCAACCCAACCCTAAGCCGGCGAAGACAAGCAACGACGAAGCCAGCATTAACTGCGGCAATCCGTCCTCCATCAGCTGCCGAAAATCCAGGCCGGCAGACCGCAGCTCCAGAAAGGCTTGCAACCATGGCCATGCTGGAGTTCCGACAAAGCCCAGCAGGACCGCAAACAGCGCCAGCAGCACCAGCGGCGTCGTCATGGCCGCCGGGCTTTCGTGAGCGGCATCATGGGGGTCGGAGACAGCAGTCTCTGCTGGTACAACCGGGTCTGGTACCGCACCCTTGCGCCGCTTGCCGAAAAAGACGTAGCAGACCTGGCGGGTCATGTAGAACGCTGTAAGCAATGCCCCAATCGAGCCAAGATAAAAGGGCACACGTGAGCTGTTCCACCCATAGGCAGCATGCAGGATCGCGTCTTTGCTCCAAAATCCGGAGAAGAATAAAGGAAAGCCGCACAATGCCAGGGTGCCGACCGCGTAGGTAGCAAAGGTCACCGGCATCCATTTGCGCAGGCCGCCCATCTCGCGAATGTCCTGCTCTCCCATGCAACCGTGGATCACCGACCCTGCGCCGAGAAAGAGGAGCGCTTTGAAAAATGCATGAGCAATCAGGTGAAAGACGCCAACTGCGACCCCGCCCACGCCGAGACCGATCATCATGTAGCCGAGCTGCGAGACGGTCGAGTAGGCCAGAATGCGTTTGATATCTTCCTGTGCCACGGCCACCACGGCGGCAAAGATCGCCGTCAGGGCGCCAACCCAGGCGACCACCTGCAGTGCCGCGCTCCCCGGCACACTCATCAGCGGATACACGCGCGCCACCAGGTAGACGCCCGCCGCAACCATGGTCGCAGCGTGAATCAGGGCGCTCACCGGCGTCGGGCCTTCCATCGCATCCGGGAGCCAGACATGCAACGGCAACTGGCCCGATTTACCAACCGCTCCGCAGAAGATCAAGAGCGCAATACCGGTCGCTTGTGTCGCCAGCGACGACAGCGCGGTGTGCTCCATGCATCCTGCGCCGTGGTCGTAAAAGAGCAACGTGCCCGTTTGGCCGTAGAGCCACACCATGCCTAGCAGCAGGCCCAAGTCCCCGATCCGGGTGGTAATGAAGGCCTTCTTGGCCGCGGCCGCCGCTGCGGGCCTCTCGTACCAGAAGCCGATCAGCAGATACGACGTGAGCCCCACCACCTCCCAGCACATAAACAGCAGCAGCAGGCTATTGGCAATAAGCAGCCCAAGCATGGCCCCGGCAAAAAGAGAGAGGAAGCAGAAGAACCGGGTAAAGTTTTCGTCGTGGTGCATATACGCCACGCTGTAAATGAAAATCAGCAGGCCGACGAAGCTCACCATCACCAGCATGACGGCTGCCAGCGGGTCCAACATCCATCCCAGCTTCACCCATTCCGATCCGAATTGCATCCAGGGGAAGTTGACGAACAGCCGCGCCGGCTGCTCCAGCAGATGGAAAAAGGCAACCATCGCAAGCACAAAAGAAAGACTGATGGAAGTGATCGCGATGCCTGCAGCGAATCTGCGCTGTTCTCTTTTGAGGAGCGCACCGATACCGGCTGCCAGAAGAGGTAACACTGGAATCAGCCAAAGATAGCGAACGATCCAGACGGAGGAGGCCATAGGCAGACTTACCGCGCCCTCCACTCTTGGTTCTCTCCCCGCAGCAGGGCCTGGGTGCCCCATATCTCGCTCGTTTTTCGCGAGATGTCGGATACCACGAACCTCAGCGTTCGTTGCTGATTGAGGGGAAGAGTTGACGGTTGAAAGCAGTGGTATCCCACATCTCGCGAAAAACGAGCGAGATATGGGGCACCCAGGCCCTGCTGGCGCGTGGAAATCGTCACCGTCCGCTCCCAGTGAGCTGGCTTAGATCCGTAGTTTTCGCATGCCGGTAGACAGCAAGAATGAGAGCAAGCCCAACCGCCGCTTCCGCTGCCGCGACGCCGATCGAGAAGAGCACGAAGATCATGCCCGTGATCGCTCCAGCGTGAGGGCCAAAACGCCAAAAGGCAACGAAGTTGAGGTTGGCCGCGTTGAGCATCAGCTCAATGCCAACCAGCACCAGGATAGTGTTCCTGCGGGTCAATGCCCCCGCAAGACCAATCGCGAACAGCATGGAGGAAACCAGCAAACATCCAGCCAAACCCGTCATTGCGGGTTCTCCTTCATGGCAACGATCACTGCTCCTATAAGCGCCGCCGTGAGCATCAGCCCGATCACTTCCAGGGGCAGCACATAGATACCCATTAAAGCAGTTCCCAACTGCCGGATAGTGGCCTGGGGCGCAGGCGCGGCGGCCGAATGGATCGCAAAGCTATGCAGAACTGCCCAGGCAAGGACGGCGAACACTGCGAATGCCACCAGCAGGCCGGTAATCGGCCACCGCGCCGCGGATAACGGTGGCGAGTCGCTATCACCACCGCGCGTGAGCAGGATGACAAACACGATCAGCACGGCGATAGCGCCCACGTAGACCAGCAACTGGGCGAGACCCAGGAATTGCGCGCCCAGGCTAAGGTAGAGGGTGCCGATTCCGGCAAATGCAACCGCCAGCGCCAGCGCGCAATGCACCAGCCCGCGGAACAGCATTGCGGCGGACGCGCCCACCAAGGTTACCGCGGCAAGAATAAGGAACGGTACGATCATTTCCCTCATTCGGCAAAACGATAAGTCCGTTTCGCGATCTTGTTTCTGGTCTCCACACCACGAGCCAACAATACATAAGCAACTGCGATAAACACCACGCTAACCAGCCAACGGATCACGCCCTGGGGAAGAAAACGCCATGCCCCGGCCGACACCACAACCACCAACGCCATGGGCAACATAAACTTCCAGGCAAAGTTCATCAACTGATCCATGCGCAGGCGAGGCAACGTGCCGCGCACCCAGATGAACCCGATGATGAGACCCAGCAGCTTAGCGAAGAACCATATCCAGGAAGGGACGAACGTCAGAAAGGGCAGGGGCGCCGACCATCCACCCAGAAACAGGGTGATTCCCAGACCGCTGATGGCGAACATCCCCAGGTATTCCCCCAGGAAGAAGAGGGCGAACTTGAAGCCGGAGTACTCAAGGTAATATCCGGCAATGATCTCGGACTCTCCCTCCGGCAGGTCGAAGGGAGAGCGATTGGTCTCAGCCGTAGCCGCGATCATGAAGAGGATGAATCCGGCGAAGCCCCAAGGCGTAAGCACATACCAGTGGGGAAAAATTCCTGAAAAGCCGGCTTGCTTCTGCACGATCTCCACCGTCGACAGCGAGCCGGCCGCCATGATGACGGCAATGGAGGAGAGCAGCAGCGGTACCTCGTAGCTGATCATCTGGGCCACGGCGCGCATGGCGCCGAGCAGGGAATACTTGTTGCGGCTTGACCACCCGGCCATAAAAACAGACAGTTCGGAAATGGCCCCGATGGCGAAGAAGAACAGCACCCCCGCATCCAGGTTGGCGGCGATCATGTTCCGCCCGATGGGCAGAACCGCATAGGGCAGGAAGGCAACGGCCAACAAGACCAGGGGCGCCAGAAAATGAACCGTGTGGTCAGCCGAAGCGGGAACAATATCTTCCTTGGTCAGCGACTTCACGGCATCCGCCATGGGCTGCAGGATACCGCAGAACCCCACCCGGTTAGGGCCGTAGCGATTCTGAATTCTGCCTAAGCCCTTGCGCTCCAGAACCGTGGTCAACGCAAACAACACGGGAAAAACCAGCAGGATGGGAATAATCGTCAGCAGAATCGAGACCCCCGGCCTGATCACTGCCGGTGAGTAGCCCAGGATCCATTGCTTTAGCAGGACGAAGACCTGGTCCAGCATTATTTGGTCACCGCGGTTTGCTGCTTCTTGGCCTCGGCTTGCGCTTTTTCTTCCGCGCGCCTGGCCTCGACCTCGGCTGCCTCTGCGGGGTGGATAGCCAGGTAGTGCTCATTGGGCCGCGCCAGTTTTTCCTTCGTCCATAAGAGGCCGCCAAAGCGGTCATCGGTGCTCAGCTCGAATTCGTTATCCATGCGGATGGCGTCGAAGGGGCATACCTCCACGCAGATCTGGCAGCTCATGCAAACCGATACATCGATATCGAAGACCGCGGGATAAAACTGCTGCTTGCCGACAAAGTCCGGCTTTTTGTCTTTGCTCTTTTCGATGGTGATGCATCGTGGCGGGCACTCTTTCTCGCAAATCTGGCAGGCCACGCAGCGCAGCCCTTGTTCTGCGTCCGTGCCATCGTAAATGAGGAAAGGGAAGTTGCGCGCAGCCTCCGCCACCGGCAGCCGCTCTTCAGGAAACTGCACCGTTACCAGCCTGTCCTTGTCGACAAAGCTCCCGAAAAAGTTCCGCGCGCTTTCCGCTAACCCTTTGACAATCCCAACGCCCAACATAATCTTGTGCCCTCGCTCTGCGTACTTAAGGCAAGCTCAACGGTCGACTTCTCCCATGACGATATCAATGCTCCCCAGAATCACCACCACATCCGCGATGTTGTGACCGAGGCACATATCCTCGAGCACCGTGAGGTTAATCAGGCTCGGCGGCCGCACCCGGTAACGATACGGATTAGGCGTGCCGTCACTGATCAGATAGAAACCCAGCTCCCCCTTAGGCGACTCAATCCGTGCATAGGCTTCGCCCACCTTCGGCCGTAAGCCACGCACCTTTGTCTTAGGATCCATAATCGGCCCTGCGGGGATGTCACGCAGAGCCTGCTCGAGAATCTTGAGTGACTCCCGAATTTCCAGCACGCGCATCATATAGCGGTCGAAGACGTCTCCATGCTTGCCCAGCGGCACGCGAAATGCGAAGCGGTCGTAGATGCCATAGTGGTCGACTTTGCGAATGTCATAATTCACCCCGCTGGCGCGCAGGCCCGGGCCGGTAACGCCGGCATTGATCGCCAGCTCGCGGGGCAGCACACCCACTCCCTGGGTGCGCGCCATGAGGATCTCGTTTCCCGTCAGCAGCTGCTCGAACTCATCCAGGAAGCCGGTGAACCCAGCCACCAGCTTCGCAGCCTGGCCAAGCCACTCTGCGGAGCAATCCACGCGCACCCCGCCGAAGCGCATGTAGTTGCACATCATGCGTGCGCCGCTCAAGGACTCGAACAGATCCAACACCTTTTCCCGTTCGCGAAAGGCGTACATCAGCGGCGTGCCGCTGGCTCCCATATCCTGCAGCAGAAAGCCCGCCATGCCGGCATGGTTCTGCAGCCGGGTCAGCTCGGAGACAATCACCCGGATATACTCGGCGCGCTCCGGCACCGTAATGCCGGCCAGCTTTTCCACTGCCAGGGCATATCCCCAGTTGTTGGTCATGGAGCAGAGATAATCCAGCCGATCGGTGTAAGGAATGGCGGCCAGGTAGCTGCCGGCCTCGGCGATCTTTTCGTGGTTCCGGTGCAGGTAGCCGAAGACCGGCTTGAGGCGCATGACGCGCTCCCCATCCAGGCGAACATCCATGCGGAAGACGCCGTGGGTCGATGGGTGCTGCGGCCCCATCGATATCTCCATTAGCTCGCTCTGCTCGGCCTCGGAGGGCACTACCTGGGTCATCGCTCCCTCAATTCCTCCAAGTCATCGTCGGGTGGAGGTACATAGTCTTTGCGCATGGGATGATCGGTAAAGCCCTCCCACATCAGGATGCGCCGCAAATCCGGATGCCCTTCAAAGACAATGCCATACAGGTCGAAAGCCTCTCGCTCCTGGAATTCGGCGCTCCTCCAAATGGGTGTAAAAGACGGCAGCGATACGTCGTCGGTCCGGTTAGGTGTGCGCATCCGTATCACCACCGGGCCTTCTTTTCTGGTCACGGAAAAGAGGTGATAAACCACTTCCAGATATCCCGGAATGGTGGTCTTTCTTGTCTCCTCTATCTCTTTTTCGACTCCGTCGACCATTTGCTTAGTCTTGACCTTCTCCGTCTTCTCGCGATCCGGCCAGTCCACAGCCGTTACGTTGGAGCAAAAATCGAGTTGAAAATCGTCGCGCAGCAGCTTGGCTGCTTCCAGTCCGTGTTGGCGATCGATGAGCAGCGAATTCTGGGCGGAAGGGCTGCCATTGATGACCATCTCCACGTGGCAACCCGTAAGGACCGCCTGCAACCGGCTGCTGATTGCTTCCAAAGTCATCCCTGCAGCACCTTCAGCGGATTAGGGAAGATCTCGTTGTTCTGCGGTGGCTCGAGTCCATGCTCGCCAAACTCCGGTATGGGAAACTCACTGGGCAGGTCTTGCTGCAGATGCCTTGGTCTCGACTCCCCGGTAAGGTGTTGGGCGCTGATCTTATCTTGCAGGGTCATGAAGGCGTGAATCAGGGCCTCAGGCCGCGGGGGACAACCGGGAATGTGCACATCGACCGGGATGTAGCGGTCGATCCCCTTGAGCACGTTGTAGCCGTCGCGAAATGGGCCGCCGGAAATGGCGCACGCTCCCATGGCGATCACGTATTTCGGTTCCGGCATCTGGTTGTAGAGACGAACCACCTGGGGAGCCATCTTCTTGGTCACCGTTCCGGAGACGATCATCAGGTCGGCCTGCCGGGGCGACGGGCGGAAGACCTCGGCGCCGAAGCGAGCCAGATCGTAGCGCGCCATAGTGGTCGCGATCATTTCAATGGCGCAGCAGGCCAGCCCGAAGGTGAGCGGCCAAACGGAATTCCTGCGGCCCCAGTTATAGAGCTCTTCGAAAGAGGTAGCGAAGATCCCGTGCTTGCTTAACTCGGTTTTTAAATCCTGTTCCATAGAAACCTCATCATGCCCACGTCAACACGCCCTTTTGGCAGGCCCAGACCAGACCCTCCACCAGCAAGAGCAGGAAAACCAGCATAGCCAGACACGCCGCCAGGGAAAGGCCGGAGAAGGCCGCGGCAAAGGGCAGCAGAAAGACGGCCTCCACATCGAAAATCAAGAAAACAATGGCGTACAGATAATAGGAGACGTCCAACCGGATCCACGCGTCGCCCTTGGCTTCGAGGCCGCATTCATAGGTTGCATTCTTCTGTAAACCCGGCTTGGCCGGCGAGACCAATTTCGCCCACAACCAGGCCAGCGACAGCGGAATTGCTCCAAAAACAACCGCTGCGGCCAGGAGCACGACGATAGTGGCCCAGGGGTGCTCGACCGGAGCTAGCGGAAGACTGTTACCCATTCCTCACCATGGTTGTTGGTTGAAATATGCAGTAAGCCAAATCGCCTCCGTGGTTTACCGCTAACATTTCGACGTTTCCCAGGAACAATTATTCTCGCAAATTTTCCCCCGGTCTGGTGCCTGGGTGGTTTGAGATATCGCTGTACATTTCGATATCTCCTGAACATTCCAGACTACGCCTTCTTCGCCGGGCTGCATGATCCGATCCGGAGGGCGAAGCGCGGGCGAACCATCTTCTCCACCACGCCCATATGCAAATCCCGCGTGGAATCATGAGATTGCGAACATCTACCGCTTTTGTGTGATGCCCTTTTGGAAAGGCTGCATCGGGGAAAAACAAGGCAGGTGCCAGACCATAGGAGCTAGGTGTATCCTTATCGGCGTTCGAAGAATGCGCCAGCAAAAGCGTCCTGATTTTGTTGGATGAAATGAGATCCGGAGGCCCCCCGAAGCATGTCCAGCGCAGACGGAAGCGCACAAAGTCCTATGGCGGGCGCCTCCCGTAGCCTGGAGATGAATCTATGAGGCAGTCCTTCGCTATCGGTATTGGCGGCGCCGCGGGTCAGGGCGTTGCCACCCCGGGTGACATTTTCGCGAAAATTTTCAGCCGGCGTGGGCTGCACCTGAACGTCTACAACGCCTACCAATCCATTATTCGCGGCGGCCATACTTTCCTTACTATCCGCACCGGTCCGGACAAGATCAGCAACATGGGCGATCGCATCGACCTGTTGATCCCCCTCAACCAGGACACCATGAACCGGCACCTTAGCCTGCTGAGCAGCGGAGGTGCCTGTATCTACAACTCCGACACCATCAAGCCAGGCCAGGCAGCCGACGGAGTACAGTTGTGCCCGCTCCCGGTCTCCAAGCTGGCAGACATCAGCCGCAACAAGATCGCCCAGAATACGCTGGCGATCGGCGCTGCACTCAGCATGACCGGCGTCGGCTTTCAAGCCCTGGAGGGTGTGCTCAGCGAGCAATTCCGCAAAAAGGAACAGGCCGTCATCGACGAGAACGTCGGCCTGGCGCGCGTGGGTTATGACTACGCCACGCAAAACTTCAAAGCCTTCGCCAATCCGCTGCCCATGACCGACAACCGCTACGCCGTGCTGGGCGGCAACGCCGCCATGGCTATGGGCGGAGCCGCAGCGGGCGTCAAGTTCTACTGCGCCTACCCCATGAGCCCATCGACCGGCGTACTGCACTGGATGGCCGAGCACGCCCGCAAAGCCAACATCATGGTCCGCCAGGTGGAAGACGAGATTGGCGTGATCAATATGGCGATCGGCGCGGCGCACGCCGGCGTCCGCGCCATGTGCGCCACTTCAGGAGGCGGCTTTGCTCTCATGAGCGAAGCGCTCGGGCTCTCTGCCCAGGCCGAAATTCCCGTCGTTGTGATCGACTGCCAGCGTGCGGGTCCGTCCACCGGGGTTCCCACCAAGACCGAGCAGGGCGATCTGTGGCAGATGTTGGGCGCGGCCTTTGGGGACTATCCCCGGGTAATTGCCGCTCCTCTGGATATTGGCGACTGCTTTACCCTCATCCCTGAGATCTTCAACATCGCGGAACGCTTCCAATGTCCTGGTATCGTGCTTTGCGATCTACTGTTGTCCGAGGGCCGGCTTAGTGTTGACCCCAATATTTTGGACTTCAACCCCAAGATCGATCGCGGGGAGATGATTACTTCCGCCAACGGCAACGGCCATGGATCCTACAAGCGCTACCTCATCACCGAGAGCGGCGTTTCGCCCCGCGCGATTCCTGGCGTTCCCGGCCACACCCACGTCGTCTCCAGCGACGAGCACGATGAAGATGGAGTGCTCATCAGCGACGAATACACCAATACAGTGAAGCGCCGCGCCATGATGGAAAAGCGGATGCGCAAGGTTGCGGGCATTGAAGCCTCGGTTCCGCCGCCCACCATGCAAGGGCCGGCGGATGCCGACGTAACCCTGATTGGCTGGGGGTCGACCCAGGGCGTGATCGAGGAAGCGCGCGAGCTGCTTGCCGAGCAGGGGATTACGGCCAATCAATTGCAGATCCGCTGGCTCGTACCGCTGAATGGCGATGCCATTGTCGACCTGTTGAAGCGCTCACGCCACACCATCATTATTGAAAACAACTATAGTGGCCAGTTCGCCCGCTACCTGCGCAGCGAAACCAGCTTTGTGGCCAATGGCCACATTCGCAAATACGATGGCGAACCCTTTATGCCGCACCACATTGTGGAGGCGGTAAAGGAGCAGCTGAGTGGAAACACCACCCTTTCTGTTCCAACGCACGAGATCATGGTCTAAACCGCTTTCACAATGACTATGGGCTCATAAAAAATCGCGAGAAAGGCTTTTGCTTCGGCCTACAACAATTGTGAAACGGTCCAAGGAGATTAAACGATGGCAACAGATACAGTAGCTCCAAAACTGACCACCATGGCAGACCTGAAGGGCAAGGTCGATCCAGACTGGTGCCCCGGGTGTGGTGATTTTGGCGTGCTCGCCGCCGTGCAGAAGGCGTTGGTTGAGCTGCAGATTCCGAATCATGACGTCGCCACCATCAGCGGTATCGGCTGCTCCTCGAACTTTCCCGGGTTTATCAATACCTATGGAATGCATACCCTGCATGGGCGCTCTCTGGCCGTGGCCACCGGTTTCAAGATGGCGAACCATGGCATGACGGTGCTGGTTACCGGGGGGGATGGGGACGGTTTCGGCATCGGCGGCAACCATTTCATGCACACCATGCGGCGCAACGTGGATCTGCTCTACATCGTGATGGACAACCAGATCTACGGCCTCACCACCGGGCAAACCTCACCCACCAGCCGCAAGGGCATGAAGACCAAGAGCATGCCCTTTGGCAACGTGGAAGGGCCGATCAATCCCATTTCGCTGGCGCTGTCGGCAGGAGCCACGTTCATCGCCCGTGGTTTTAGTGCGGAGCAGAAGCATCTTACCGAACTGATCAAACTGGGAATTCAGCACAAGGGTTTCTCTTTCATCGATGTCTTCAGTCCCTGTGTGACCTATAACCACGACAACACGTTCCAGTGGTTCCGCCCGCGGGTGAAGAAGCTAGAAGATAATCCTGAGTATGACTCGACCAACTGGATGGCCGCGATGGAGAAGTCGCTGTTGTGGGGCGATGAAATCCCCATAGGCAAATTCTTCGAGCGTACCGACGTTCCTACTCTGGATGAGTCAGAGCCGGTGCTGGCCAAGGAACCGCTGGTCAAGCAGACTTGGCGCATCCCGCCCGATGTGGCGCGAGGGTTCATCGAAGAGTTAATGTAGCTATGCTTTGCATCTCGTTCCCTGACAAAGGGAGGGTGCCCCATATCTCGCTCGTTTTTCGCGAGATGTGGGATACCACTGCTCTTTCCCTCTGACTCTCGATTCATCCGATGCACTTGCGGGACTGAGTTCGTGAATGGAGTTCTCACGCAGACTCTGAAGCCCCTGAGCTTCGCATTTCTCAGACGCCACGAACTTGCTCCCTGGCGGCCAGCCGGAAGCGAAGATGTCACCTCTTAACCGCTGACAAGTCGCTCTTTGCAGAGTCGGAGTGATCCTGCGGATGACGATTCTCCACGGGTGTATCGCGACGGCCCGTAACCGTTTTTTCGATCTCAGAATTCATTTCGCCGCCGATCAGGATGGCTCCGTTGGTGACGTAGAGCCATAGCAGGAGCATGACCACGCCGCTCAGGTGACCATAGCTGCGGGCGTAGTTCACATGAGCGAAATAGACGCGGGCGGCAAACGTGGAGCCTATCCAGAGGAGGAGCGCACAGAACGCGCCCGGTGTGCTCCACCGCCATGCACAATCGCGGAGATTGGGCGCGAAGCGATAGAGCACCGCAAACGAGAAGGAAAGCGTCGCGATCAGGACCAACCATTCCAGCACGCGTAAGCCGATTGCGCCTCCCTGAAAGCGTGCTTGAAGGTAGGCACTGCAGAAAATCAGCAACACGGCGATGGAACCGGTGACGGCCAGAGAAACCGTCAGGCCTACAATCGTAATCGCCAATTCCCACCAGGAGCGATCTTCTTCCACTTCGTAGGCCTTGTTGAGCCCGTAGATCATTGCCCAGGTACCGTTAAGAGCAGCCCATAATGCCCCGGCACAAACGGAAATAAGTTGCACGCCCGAACGAGCTCGCTGGTTGAGCTCCTCCATCACGTTCTGTAAGAGTTGCGAGACTTGATCGGGCAATACCTGGCTAGACATCTCCTGGAGCGCATTCTTCATGTGATCGCCGAGATGAGGAACGCGCGCACTGAAGAGGAAAAAGAGGAGCAGAGACGGAAATATTGCCAGGAAGTGATAGAAGGCCATTCGACCACCCTGACCGAAAACTTCATCCTGCCAGGATTCGCGAGCTGTTCGACGAAGCAGGTCGGGTAGGGAGAGACCGCCGAGCGTCCAGAGATTGACCATGCGGGTGCGCATCGATGTTGTCGCCCAACGACCTGATCTTCATGATTGTATATGCAACCATACCGGGCCACGCCTTAGTGCGTTGATACCAGCGTCTTCACGTTCGTTTCCTTCTCGTAGAGCAGCCCTTGATAGCCCTTCCCGACCAGATCGTCTAAAGGAATGCGGGCGGTGATCAGCTCCTCGCCCTTGAATCTTGGGTCGGTCATGAGGCGAATCGTTTCGTCATAGAGTCCATAACCACTCATGCTCCCGGTCACGGTCTTCTCGCGAAAGACCAGGTCAGTGAAGTCAAGCGGCGCTGGTTTTTCAAAGACACCCATGACGATCAACCGGCCGCGTGTCCTCGTCAGCTTCCCGGCAAGCTGCGCAGTCATCGGCTGCCCGGCACACTCAAGCACCACATCGAACCCCTGCCCGCCGGTTATCTCCAGCGCGCGTTTCTCCGGGTCTTCCTTTGCCGGATCAATAACGTCGGTCGCACCCAGCCTTTTTGCGGTCTCCTTCCGCCGCTCGGCAACTTCCACGGCGACAATCTGCCTGGCCCCCCGGAGAGTTGCGGCCAGCAGCGCCATCAGCCCGATCGGCCCTGCGCCCACAATCGCCACCTTGTCATCGGGTCCAACGTTGCCCGCGGTCACGGCGCGCACCGTTGCTGAAAACGGCTCCACCAGCGCACCCACTTCGTCCGAAATAGAATCCGGCAAGTGATAGCACTGGTAGGCATACAAGTTCAGACGTTCTGAGAGCGCCCCTCCCCACCAACTCGTTCCCAGGAATGCAACCTTATCGCATTGCGCCATGGAACCGGACCGGCACCAACGGCATTGTTGACAACCGATGATGGGGCAGGCGACCACCCGATCGCCCACGGCAAAGTTCTGCACACCGTCGCCTACAGCGGTAACCCGCCCTGACATCTCGTGCCCGATGATGACCGGCGCGAGTACCGAGGTGAGGGGATGAGGGGCGTGCTGCGGGATATAGACAGGACCGCCCATGTACTCGTGAAGATCCGTGCCGCAGATGCCGCACCAGGCGACCTCAACCTGAACTTGTCCCGGGGGTGGTTGCGGTGGGTTCGCCACATCCTCCACCCGGACATCCTGCCTGCCATACCAGACCGCAGCTTTCATAAGCAACTCCATTCTGCGCTACGAATCCTACTCTGTGCGGGGCGTGCCGATCTGTGAAAACGCAGGTGATTCTTTCTCAAGAAACTACGACAAGGCGAAGGTCGTTTAGCGTGGTTGAGGCCAGTGGCTGTCACGGGTAGCAGGTGATTTGTCTGGTTAGGCAGGACCGAGTTCTTGTGAGCACCTCGTGCCCGTAGGCGCGGTGCGGAAGGACTGATCCGGGGTGGATGAAGGATCCCTACGACGCTACTGGTTCAAATTCCAGATGTCGGTGTGCCATTTCCAGGCTTCCTCTTGGCGTTTCCAGTGAACGACGTACTTCACTGGAACAATCTGGCCATCTGCCAAGGTAAGCGCGGCGCGACCAATCTCGACTACGGTGTCGCCTGCCATTTCCGCGGAGACGGTGGTGAGGGATGCATCCTTGACATCGAGGCTCCTAATAGCCTGAAGCCAAAAATTCTTAATGCCGGGAACGCCGTGGATCATCTCCGCGCCGGGAGGCAGGATGTGAGCCTCGGGTGTGTAGACGTGGTCGAGGGCACTCATATTGCGCAGCCTTACCACCGTTGCGCAGAATAGGTCGTTGGTCTTGCGCATGGCTGCGAGCGTCGCAGAGGAAACATCCATCAAACACCTCCAAAGGTCGAGTGGCCCGCGCACCTGAACTGCGAAACGAGTATACGCCGAAGAGGATGATTACCACGTAGTACCCGCAAAGTCGGGCTTTTCCGTAACTTCCTCAAACCTCAGCGGCCAGCCAGCGTATTCCGCCAGAGGCACCTGGACCGGAATTTTCCCGAATGGGCTGAATCGTCCGCTAATTCTCCGACGGCTTGTCCACATGGTCGATCACATAATTTTGCACGGACCCCTTCCCTGACTCCAACCGCAGGCCGAGCTGTTCCCGGAGCGCATCCTGGAGTGTCGGGCGGTTCTGCATCTCCGGGGGCAATGCGTCGACCGAAACGTCCGGGGGCAACTCGGGTAAAAAATCGAGCGTGAAGTCGTAAACCTGAGTCAATCCCGTTTTGTCGATCACAGGCCGCGGATCGTTTCGCATTTGTTGCCCAAGAAACCAGCAAAGGTACGCTATCGGAACCTTCGTTCCGACGAATTCGGCGGGTCCGCTCGGGATGATCGGGATATTCAGGTTACCCACGTCGCCCTCCGCCTTCATCTTCACGCCAGACCTGTCCACCATCAGTTCGTAAACCGGGCCTTGTCTAATGTCGGTGTGAAACTTCAATCCGAAGCGGTCTGCCAGCAAGTTCTTAAACATGGTGTGCAGGTCGTCGAGCCCGTATGCTCGATCCGTCTTCGCCTCTAAGTCGAACACTGCGGTGCTGAACCAATCCGGGCCACCCTGAATCCGTCCGGGAGGGATGCGATAGATGACGGTCATCATCGATTCCACGGTCATGTTTTGCACGATGTATCCGGTTCCATTCGGAAGGGGTTTAATCCCGCCCCCGCTTACCCCAGGTTTTGAGGCATGGATCGCGGCCACATCGAATGTCAATTTTCCGGTTTGCGACTGCGCAACGCCGGGTGCTGCGTAAACTGACCCCAATGTAATCAGCACGGCCATAGCCAGTCGTGCGTTTGCGCCCATCGACGTCCGATATCTAGTACGGGGAGGATTCTTGCCAAGCGCCTCCGCCCGAACCAATGCCCTTCCGGTTTGACCGAGGTGACGCTTGCATGGTGCGGTCCGTGCGATGCACCAAGGTGCCAGAATTGTCATGATCGTTTCTCCTTATATGCATGGGAACGGCGAAAAACGGGAGGCTTGCAGAAAAAATCGCCGCAACTTGCAAAATCTTCCCCACTTCGCCACCTCAGCGTCGATGGAGTTCGCAGCTTGCTTTGTCTATCCCGCAAACTTCCGTACCCTGCAAACATCCCCGCGCGGTAACTATCCTTTAAGCGGAAAGTGTTTACTTCCAGTTAACCTCCCCTTCTTCCTCATCTTTTTAAGTGAGCACTATGGACGCGAGCGGTGCGGCGGGGTAGCGTCATATCAGATCGGAAGCGGGTTCCATCCTGAACCCATCAGCAATCGTTACAGAGACACACAGATCTACAGTTACCCAATACATGAGTCCTGAAAGAAACACCTCGCTTCCCGAGCGAACCAAAGCTCGAGCGTTAAATCAAAACCGTGAGAGTTCCATATCATGACACTCGGACAAAACCCCTTCAAGCTTTCTCTCTCGCTGCCAACACTCGCCGACATAAACCGCCGGAGCGGGGAACTCCTTGCTTACCAAGCCCTCCAGACGGCGAAGAAACCAGCTACCGCACATGGCGATCTTCCCGCCGAGGACCCGGCTTACCTTCCGGAACAACCCCGTCCTTTTTACGACCAGGAAGAACCTCAGGAACCCCACGCCCCGGACTGGGATGAAGATTCCGAGCCATCGCCGTTTCCACCCGGATCCACCGCGCCCCCTCCACCTGCAATAGCCGTCCCGGCTCTCTACGGTATCGCTGGTCGCGTCGTTTCCAGCCTCGCCCCGCACACAGAAGCCGACCCTGCGGCCGTCCTCCTCCAGTTCCTGGCCGCCTTCGGCAACCTCGTCGGCCCAGCCCCTCACTGCCGTGTCGGCGCCACGCGCCACGGTCTCAATCTCTTCGTTGTCCTCGTTGGCGAATCGAGCAAGGCCCGCAAAGGGACCAGCTGGCGCCAGGTCTCCAGCCTCCTCGCCGAGGCAGACCCGCTCTGGTCTGCGCGCAACGTCACCAGTGCTCGCCCCACACCGGGCGCCATCCTCCATGCACTGTGCGCTCAACAAGCGGTCGCCGATTCCCGTTTGTTCCTGCTCTCGGAGGAGTTCGCGTCTGTGCTCCATGCCCTCGGCCGTGAAACCAGCCAACTCTCCCCGCTGCTCCGCTGTGCCTGGGACGGCGGCGATCTTTGCGCCCACGACGGCCGCCGCCCCGTTCAAGCCGCTGCGGCTCATATCAGTCTGGTCGGTCACGTCACACAAGCCGAGCTCGCCCATCATCTCAGCCGCACCGAATCAGCCAACGGCTTCGCCAATCGCTGTCTGTGGACCAGCGTGCGTCGCGGCAAATCTTTACCCGATGGCGGCAGCCTCCCCTCCGAACAGCAGACCGCCCTGGCCGCCGAGCTGCGCCGCGCCCTCGACTGGGTGAACGCTCAAAATGAAATCCTTTTCTCGCGTACCTCAGCCGCGCGAGAGCTGTGGAACGATTGCTATGCTGCGTTGAGCCAGGGTCGCGAGGATGCATTCGGCGCCGCAACGAGCCGCGCCGAAGCCCAGGTCCTGCGCCTTAGCGCCATCTATGCCGCCCTCGACAGCAGCCCGCTTATCGACGCTTGCCATCTTCAAGCCGCCTTGGCTGTATGGGAATACTGCTGCGCCAGTGCCTGTCTCCTTTTCGACACCGCTCCCATCGATCCCACCGCCCGGCGCATCAGCCAGGCCCTCGACGTCACCCCGCAAGGCCTATCCAGGGTTCAAATCAGGGCCCTCTTCAATCGCCATGTAAGCAAGGAGCGCATCGACCTCGCTCTCGAACAACTGATGACCCTCGGCCTCATCAATTGCAAAACCTCTGCCGGACGGGGACGGCCCGCAACCCTCTGGGCCAAACTCGAAAACCCGAAACCCAACGGCCCGGAGACTTATGGCGCATAGGGCGCTTAAGGCGCACACTTTCCCCGAAGTTTAGTGGGCTGCCACTTTTGCCTTCCGGCGACAATCAAAGTGCCAGCTCCGTCCACTAAACTCCCTCAAACCTTTTGTTGGCGGTGTAATCCCTCACAGCGCAAAGTGCGCTATTAGATGGGCCCACCAGGACTTGAAC
>CAWGDH010000026.1:0-179883 GCA_963821215.1 uncultured Acidobacteriaceae bacterium
CTTCACCCTGGTCTCAGCTGGTTGTCTGGGGACCATAGACGAGGCTCACGCTCGCGGCCGTGCGCCGGAAAACGGCCATTCATCACGCAGGGCAGAAATGTGTTCGTCGCTTATCGCACAGACAATATCAAGGTCGTTTGTGCAGACTGGCTGTTTGACACCGCCGTTACCGTTAGGGTCGCCGTGCCAGCCGGCGTGCCTGGACTTGCACCCCCGCCGCCGGTATCGCTTCCGTCACCGCCACCGCCGCATCCATCGGTACGAATCCGTCGTCGAGCTGAGCAAATAAGTAGAGACCGCGCCTTTCTTTTTGAGACAAGGCCGCGATCACGAGGATGCTGGTAAGGGAAGCCCGGCTTGAACTCTTACAGCCTGCCCTGTCGTGTGAGCCGAGGGCGCTGTGGTCATGTCACTGTCATCGTCACGGTACCTGAGCTGCCCCAGAACCTGTAGAGACTGAAAAGCTGCACGACGCTCCGGACGGGAGTCCACTACAGGAGAAGCTGATGCTGCTGGATGAGAAATTGCTGACCATAAGCTGGGCCGTGCCGCTCTGACCTGGGCCAGCCACGTTGATGGTTGCCGAATTTGCGTCCGGGGCCACGACACAGATCGGCGTTGGAATGGTGATCGCCAGGCCAGCAGTCGCTGTCGTCGGCGTACCCTCCCGAGTCGGCAACTTGCACCACAAAGTTTGCTGTGCCTGGTTGCCGAGGGTGTTCCAGATATGGCGCCCGTGCTCCCGTTCAATGACAGCCCCGTGGGCAAACTACCTGAAGTAATGCTCCACCTATATGGAGGCACGCCGCCTGTGGCGGCCAAAATTGTTGAATAGCTCTGTCCCTCGGCGCCGTTCGGCAATGTTGTAGTCGTTATAGAAAGTGCAGCGGGTGCCCCGACTGTCAAGGTCACAAATCCCGACTCAGATTCCCCCGCAAGTAAGTGCATAAGTGTAGGTACCTCCGGCAGACGGAGTAAGAGTTGCCTCCCCTGAATAAAGTCCCCCGCTCAATGTTCCGCTCTGGATTCCCGTCCACACCCTGCCTCACTCGCCCCGCCCTGCACAAAAGCATTGCACTGCTGCATCGTTAGCGAAAACGCGTTGCTGGCGGCCCACTTCAGTGTAGCGGAACTGCCCAAGTCGATGGCGGCCTCAGATAGCGACATCTGGACTGGGGCGGTTGTGTGGCGGATGTTAGGTGCCGGCGAGGAACTGATCTTGAACACCGTACCGCAGCCGCCCAGGTCGGGAGAGTTGCCCGGGGTGTTCTGACAAGGGGGCGTAGACGCTCCATTGAGCGCGGCATTAAACCCGCCAAGCCCTGTCATTCCGTAAAGGTTACCATCTGCCGCCTGTATTGGAAGGGTGCTCGGAGCTCGGCCGTCGATGCAACTCGCCTGGTTGTTCGACAGGCTGCAGAAGCTATAGACAAGCGATGCGTTGCCAGAGGAATTGACTTTGTAAACCGTTCCTCCGGGACCGAGATTTGCGCTCGCAAGAGCGACTCCATAGAAAGAACCATCACTCGCCTGAATCAATCCAGCCTGGGGCTGATTTCCCAGCGTCCGGTGTAGGCTGCGCCGCAAAAGCTATAAATGGTGCTAAAAGCTCCGGACGAACTGATCTTAAAAACCGTACCGCAACCGTAACCGTTGCAATCTGAGCTGTCCGCTCCACCACCGCCGGTGGTGCCATAGAAATTGCCGTCGGATGCCAGCAGTAGAGTTTGATGTGACCATCACCGTCGGTGCAATTGCTCTGGCTACAGAACGTGTATAGGGTGGTCAGCGTTCCAGTGGGCGTGATCTTGAACGCAGTCTGACCAGGATCGCCGGCGCCGACGCTAGATCCGGCATATTGTCCCGACGTCGTTCCATAGAAATCCCCATCCGGACCTTCGACGAGCGCTGCAAAGGGTCCTACACCATCCGCGCAGTTCGCGGTGTTGCAAAACCGGTACAGAGTAGTCAGGGTGCCTGAGGACGTAATTTTGTAGACGGTGCCACACCCGTAACCATCGCACCCGGATAGCCCGCCAGATAAAGTGGTGCCGTAGAAATTGCCATCTGACCCTTGGAGCGGTGGGGCGTTCGGATTGGCGCCGTCGGTACAGTCGGCCTGGTTGCAAAAGGAATACAGCGTCGTTAAAACGCCCGCAGGTGTCAAACGAAAGACCGTCCCTGCGCCGCAACCCGAACCACCCCCGCAGGCTTGATAGGTGTTGGTTCCGCCTTGCTCCGTTACTCCATAGAAGTTGCCGTCTGACCCCTCAATTAGGGATGAGGGGAAAAGGCCGTCGCTACAATTAGGCTTGCTGTTGCAAAACGCATATAATGTTGCAAAGACGCCTGTGGGAGAGAGCCGGAAGACCGTTCCACATCCGTATGTTCCACACTGCGCTGCGGAGTTGCCCCCGGACGCGGTGACGCCATATAAATTCCCGTCGCTGCCTCGTATGAGGTTGCCGTAGGATGGCATAGCCCCGTCCGCGCAGCCCGTCGCCTCGCAGAAGTGGTACACCACCGATTCGCTATACGTTGGTATCTGTGCCTCCAGCGTCGAGTGACTTCCCGCCCAGCACGAACAGGTCCCCACGAGGCACAGCCATGTGCAAACCAAGACCAACAAGCGCAACCGGATTGTCGGCATCTTGGACCCCACAACTGGGTCAATGCGCCAGCATTGAGCCGTCACTATTAAACAACGGCTCTCTGGTTACATGCAAAGCAACTATAGAGTTATGTCTACATAACAGAGGAAGGAATTTGCGCCCGAGCCGCTGAGAGCTGAGTGCTCGGATCTGAACGTCACCGCGCGCCCTCCGGTTTGTATCAACAGCACTCCGAGCCCCAATCTTTGGTCCAAATTGGGCTCATTCACTCCCGAATACCACACCATGACGCTAAATATGTACTAGACATGGGATAAGTGGTGCGGGACGGATAGTGCGATCTGGGGAACTGTCAGATGTAGATATATCCCACTCACGAGGCTGCTATGACGACGGCCGGGGGCCGCGTGGATGAACTGAAGCCGATCGCTGAGGGTTTGAACGAGTGCCATTACCGCATGCTGTTGGAGCTGACAACAGACATCGCGTGGAAGACAGCTGGTTCCGGAGAAGTTGAATCCGAGCTGCCAGGTTGGTCTGACTTTACTGGCCAAAACTATAAAGAAATGCAGGGTTGGGGATGGCTTAGCGCCGTTCACCCCGACGATCGAGCGCGCACGGCCAGCGCATGGGCCACCGCGGTTGCAACCAAGTCGGTCTTCAGGATCGAACACCGGGTGCGTCGGCCGAATGGCGAATACAGGTACATGCGGGCGCGGGCCATGCCGGTCATGGGCGAGGATGGCGCAATCGTCCAGTGGATCGGCGCGCACATCGATATCACCGAGCATCGGGAGTCGCTTGCGGATAGCGAGCGGCAGAAGCTCGTCTCCCTAATCGAGAACTCGGCCGACTTCATTGCTATGGCCTCCCTGTCCGGCGAGATCACCTACATCAACCCCGCCGGCCGCAAGATGGTCGGGTTCGACCCGGTGCTGCATCGAGCCGCGACCCACGTCGACGACTACCACACGGAAGCGGGCAAGCGTTACCTACACGACACCATCCAGCCGGCCGTGAGAGCGACTGGACAGTGGAACGGAGAGATGGAGCTGCGGAATCTGGCCACCGGCGACGCGATTCCTACCGCTTCCAACGTCTTCGCTGTTCGTCATCCTCAAAGTGGCGAGCCCCTCTGCCTGGCGACGATCAGCCGGAACATTACAGAGCGCAAGCAGCAGGAAGATGAATTGCGGCGAGCTCGCAGTCAATTAGTGGAGCAGCTTGAGGAGATGGACCAGCTGTACAAGATGGCTCCGGTTGGCCTTGAACTCCTCGATAGAGACTTACGTATTGTGCGCATCAACGAGCGGCTGGCCGCCAGCATTCGCACACCTATCCAGGAACAGCTGGGGCGCACTGTGATGGATCTCGTTCCCGAGCTCGCCGCTCAAATCGCCCCCGTCGTTGGTCGTGTGTTCGCTTCGGGGGAGCCGGTTTTGGATCTCCCGATGCACGGGGTTACGTCCGCGAACCTGGCCGACGAGCGCGACTGGCTTGTGAGCTATTATCCTGTCAAGTCCGCCGACGGTGTCACACGTTACGTTGGGGGAGTTATTCAGGACATCACCGACCTGAAGCGAGTGGAGGCTGCGCTGCGCCAGGCCAAAGAGGAAGCAGAAGCTGCCAACCGGGCCAAGAGTGAATTTCTGGCGAACATGAGCCATGAGATCCGCACACCATTGAACGGCGTGATCGGAATGACGGATCTGGCGCTCGAGACCGAGTTGACACGAGAGCAGCGCGAATACCTGGAGACGGTGAAGCTCTCGGCGGATTCGCTGCTGAGAGTCATCAACGACATTCTAGATTTTTCGAAGATCGAAGCCGGGAAGATGGATCTTGAAGAAATTCGCTATGACCTGCGCGAATGTCTCGAGTTCCACCGTAAAGACCCTTGCATTACAAGCCGACGAGAAGGGTCTTGAGCTCCTTTGCGACATCAACCCCGCGATTCCGGATACGTTGCTTGGAGATCCCGGCCGGTTGCGGCAAATTACAGCCAATCTGCTGGGCAACGCAATCAAGTTCACCGCGGAAGGGGAGGTCTCCCTGCACGTATCCGCTTGGGCGTCGGCTGCCGGGGGTCAGGAACTCCATTTCACGGTGTCTGATACCGGAATTGGGATCGCGCCCGGGAAGCTCAAGACGATCTTCGACAGCTTCAGCCAGGCGGATACATCTACGACGCGTGTCTACGGCGGCTCGGGCCTGGGACTCACGATTTCCAAGCGCCTTATCGAGCTGCTCAGAGGAAAGATCTGGATTGAGAGCGAACTTGGAAAAGGATCTCACTTCCACTTCACGATCCCGCTGAGGGAGGCGGAGAGGTTCGAGAGGGCGCCGGAGTTGGATACCGCATACCAGATTCTCGTCGGTACGAAGGTCTTGGTGATTGACGATAACAAGACGAACCGGCGCATCCTGCAAGGTTTGCTGAAAGCGTGGGGTATGGAACCGGCGGTTGCCAGTGATGGTCCAAGCGCGCTTGCACATCTTACCGCGGCGCATGAGCGCTGCGAGCCCTACAGACTGATCCTCACCGACATGCACATGCCGAACATGGATGGCTTCGAGGTGGTTGAGCTCATTAAGCAGAATCCTGCCCTTTCCGCCGCGACTATCATGATGCTTTCGTCCGGCGGATATGGTGGAGATGCGGCGAAATGCCAGAGGCTTGGCGTGGCTGCTTACCTTCTGAAGCCGGTTCGTCAGACCGAGCTTCGCGAAGCGATCGCCCGTGCAATCGGAACGATTTCCGTTCCCGGGGCGACGAGCATGATTACGCAGAAGAAGCTTCGTGAAGAGCGATCGGCCAGCCAATTCCTCAGCATTCTGCTAGCGGAAGATAATATTGTGAATCAAAGGCTGGCGGTGCGCTTGCTCGAGAAGCGGGGGCACAGCGTTGCCGTCGCAGATAACGGACGCGAGGCGGTAGACCTGCTGAAGCGGCAGACGTTCGACCTTGTGCTGATGGACGTGCAAATGCCGGAGATGGACGGCATCACGGCGACTACCATCATTCGCGAACGCGAGCGAGAGACTGGAGGGCATCAGCCGGTCGTCGCCATGACGGCGCTTGTGACGGCGGGTGATCGAGAACGCTGCGAGGCAGCCCAGATGGACGGCTATATTTCCAAGCCGATTAGTAAGCTCCAACTGGACGAGGTTCTCGACCGCTATATACACAGGAAGCAGCAAGACATTATGCCGAGCCACGCACTAAAAGCTGCGCCGCTGACAATAGAGACGCAACAACTCGAGAAGTTTGGGTGAGAGTACCCATTCTCAAAACTTCGGGGGAGAAGTAATTCCATCGTTCTGACCTGCAGAGTCGGATGGTTGGCGCGCGGCTGGATGCCCAATGATCCCCACGCTCCCTCCATTCGGCGCGCGGTGTTGCCTCTATGATTCATTCACACTTTTGTTCAGAGCTGGGACGAGGCACATAAGAAGTCCAAGAACGACAAACGCTCCCCGCAATCCAACGGAATGGGCTATAAAGCCCACCAACGCCGGCCCCGCAAGTATGCCTGCATATCCCGCACACGTTGCGGCAGCGAGAGCAAGCGGGGCCGGCATTTGCCGCTGATTTCCCGCTCGCCGAAACAGGATTGGCACAATGTTTGCTGCTCCAAGCCCGATAAGGACGAACCCGGCCAGAGCGAGGGCAGTGTATCGCGAAGCAAGCAAGAGCACAAAGCCTGAGACCGCCGTCACCCCACTTAGCAGGAACACCCTACGGTTGCCCAGCCGCGTTATCGTGCGATCTCCTGTGAGTCGTCCTGCTGTCATGGCTATCGAAAACAGCATGTAGCCAACTCCGCCTCTGGCGGCCGCGACCATCCTGGTGGTTATCAGCAATAAAGCACTCCAGTCGAGCAGTGCTCCCTCCACCAAAAACGAGACAAACGCAAGCAGAGCAATCACCAGAACAATACCGCGGGGCATGACGAACAAGGGACCTGGGGTTTTATCGCTTGTTCGCAGCAGATGTGGAGCCGCGGCGCTCACGGCCGCCACCACCACCATGGAACCAATAACGGCGCCGTGGAACGGGGAGATATGGTTGGATAGCATGAGCGTCATACACCCCGCCCCCGCGAATCCACCGATACTAAACAGAGCATGGAATCCCGACATCAGCGGGCGCAAGAGAGCGCGCTCCACTTCAACCGCATGAAGATTCATGGCGACGTCCAAAGAACCCAGTGACGCGCCGAACGCTAGAAGTGCTGCTGCAAGGGAGACTGGACGATCCATGATCGCCAGAAGCGGGAGGAAGAGCGATATACCATAGCCTCCGGCAAGCATGATCGGCCTGCTCCCGAGTCTCCCCGCGAGGATCCCGGTAATTGGCATTGCGGCGACCGAGCCGGCCCCAAGGCAAAGGAGCAGGAACCCCAGGCCTCCATCTCCAATCCCGAGTCGGATCTTGGCGAAGGGGACCAGAGGAGCCCAACAGGCCACCCCGAAGCCAGCCGCGGCGAAACAGAGCCGCGTGGCTAGACGTGCTTTGGAGTAGTTAGCGACGGGCGGCATGCCTTACTCCCGTCGCCGCGGCTTGAGGGTGCTCGTCGGCTGTTAGAACGGTGGTGCCGGTCTTCCCGAGTGTTGCTAAGAGATGCGAGGGGGTACCGTGCGGAACAACCAACTCATGGACAAGCTCCAGCGGGCCGATGACGTGCGGTGCTCGGGTCTCAAGCTTGTCGAACGTAACCAGAGCAGTTACTTTGTGGCTGCGGGACAACAGGACACGTTTGAAAAGTGTGTCTGCAGGATTGAATCCTCCAAGCCCCAGCTCGGAAGAAACTGCGCAGGCGCCAAGAAAGCAGTGATCGACATTCATTCTCTGCACGGCGAGAACCGCGTCGGCATCAACGCACGCGCCCAGATCAACGTCTACAGTGCCGCCGACCATAAGGAGTTTGAGCCCCTTCCGGTTAAGGACAGCGTTGGCTACCGGAAGCGAATTGGTCGCGATAGTCAGGAGCTTGTTCTCGGGCAATTCTGCTGCGAGTGCCAGATTCGTGCTGCCCCCGTCCAGAAAGATCAGACTCTTCGGTTGAACTAGCCGCGCCCCAGCGCGTGCGAGCAGAATCTTTTCTCTTGGTTGAATCGGGACGCGTTCTGCTAGAGATCCTGAGGCAGACGACACCGGGAGAGCACCGCCGTATACCCGCTTGCAGCGGCCTTCCGTAGCCAGCGCGCGGAGATCGCGCCGTATCGCATCTTCAGAAATCTGGAACTCTTCCGCCAGCTCGGAGGCGACAACCGAGATCCCCGCATCCAGCCTGTGCGCGATCAATTCTCGTCTTGATGTCGGCAGCGAATCGTGCATAAACAAGAAATATCATGAATAATCATGCACAACAAACGCATATCTTTGCACGATCTGTAGAGCTGCCGGCCGAGAGAGTCAATTCGCCTCGTTTCGCGCTGAGGATGGATGGAATTTGCGTGAACCCAACAGCTCCTGCGAGCTTTCGCCTGGCGGCATTGCGAGCCCTCGCCGCCAAGTGTAGACCAAAAGTAACCGCGGAAACGATAACCGTCGGATCAAGAAAAGAGTCTCGGCGGCCAAACCCGCTTCCGGAACCGTATATCGTGTTAGCAGACGATTTCGGCAGGAGCAGCTTCTCGGCGGACGCCACCTGACCGGCAGTTTCCGGTAATTTACGGACTAAGCCCGAGCGAAGGACAGTTTTATCGCTGTCCGGTGGCACACCCGATCCCTGTCAAAAAATAAGGCAATCCAAGCGTCCTGTCCCGCCTGCCCCGGCGTGCGGTGGGGCATGCCGTGGAGCGGGATTTTTTATGCGTCCCAACCTGCTTCCCCGCTTCCCATAGCTTTTCTCAAATTCCCTCTCTCACAAACTCCAGGAGCCCACTATGCCCGAAAATAAAGTCAGCGACCTTATCACCGATCAGGAAATAGCCTTTGCCCACCTGGTCCTCTCTGGCGCCATGACCGACCGTCATGCCGCCGAAGCCGTCGGCCTCAACCCCGACTCCGCCGCCTACACCAAAGCCAAGCCCCGTGTCCGCGCCTACATGCTCGAGCACCGCGCCGCCGCACAGCAACAGCTCGTCCAGCAAGAGGCCGACGGAATCCGCCGCCTGAGCCCGGACCGCGAACAAGTACTGGACCGCCTCTGGGAAATCGCCAACCTCAGCCCCGACATGACCCGAGGCAGCGTTACCGGCCAAGTCAAGGCCCTCTCCATGATCGTGGCCATGCAAAACTTCATCCCCGACCGTCGCGCCATTTCCTCCGAGAAGAAATCCGCCCCTGCGCCTCCCCACGCGCAAATCTATACCGCCGAATGGCTTCGCCGGCAGCAGGCCACAACGAATGACCCGCAAACAAGCCCTGCCCCCGACCATCAAGAAGATTCGCCCGCCGCCAACTTAGCCGCAGAGGCGTCTCCGGACCCGATAGAATTGTCATCCCGCCTGCCCCGGCCTGCCGTGGGACCGGAGCGACCTGTCCCGGCGAGCCGTGGAAGCGAAGTGGAGGGACCTGCTGTTTCTCCAGGACCCGGCCAGTCCACCTTCGCCAACCGATTTACCACCTCGGATGCACCGCCGCCTTATGTCCCCCTGTTCAATTCTGTTCCAGACCTGAAAGTTCCTTTCTCTATAAAAAAGAACCCATCTAACCCCTTCGTCCGCCCCCGCTGAGCTATTAATCCTAAAAAGGATCGAAAAATATCGAATTTTACAAATAGCCGAACGGGCTGTCGAAGCACTCTCTGCAGGAAGGGCACGGCTTCAGCGTGCAGAGATACCAGCTGCCATTCTGGCGGGTGTAAGCCCCGCCGGTGGAAATTACCCAGTTCCCACCATAGCGATAACCGGCGATGCCAAACCTAACCTAAACGCCAGTTCCAAAATGGCTTAGGAATATCAAGCGCTACTTGTTACCTTTTCCGAAAGCTGCGAAAGTGGACAGCAACTACAAGACAGTTGAGTGTACAATTGCAGGACATTGTACTGAAACCTCGTCATACGACTGTAACGCCTGAGGCTCTCCCAGCATCAGTGATGTAGAGGAAATGGTTTTCGGAGGATCTCTTCATGTCGACCACCTCATCAGCCCGTCCTGGTCTCCGCGCGCACGTTGACTCAACGAGACTATCCTTTCAGGATCTCGTAACCCGCGTGACCGCGATTATTGGTCGCAAACTTACAGCCTATATTGCCGGAGTGGATGTGCGTACCGTCGACCGCTGGGTGAAGGGGTCGAACCCCTACGGGGATGGAGAGGCCCGTTTGCGCTTCACATACCAGGTAATCGTTCCACTGGCTGATCACGATAAGCCGGCCGTCGTACAGGCGTGGCTTACGGGTCTTAATCCCGAACTAAAGGATCGGACGCCAATTCGACTCCTTCGTGAACAGGATCTGGAGGTTGTTGGGCCTGAGTTGCTAGGAGCAGTGCGTGCCTTTATTGCTGGAGGCTAGCTCCATTGTTGAACACACGAACTCCCACGGGCCCGCTATATCGGATTGCATGGGCCGCGGAACCCTGGGAGTACCCGGATTGGAAGAGAGCGGGCACAGACCCATCCTCCCTAGCGCACACCTTCGGCAACCGATTTGACGATCCCAACTGCCGAGTAGAATCCTGAAACAAGAAGACGGGACGCAAGAAAACCTCATGATGCAAGCGAACCTGGCGCTGGCAGCGCTGCCGTTTACGTTCGTGCACCTGTTGCGGATGCTTCGCCAGGGTGCCCCCTATACAACCGGTGATTCGCTGCACCTTACCGGGGCTCGACTGCGACTTCAAGCCATGAGCTGCTTGCTGGCCGTCGTTGTTTGTCCGATAACCTCTTTGTGCGCGCAAAGCAGAACATTTCACATCACGCAGCGTTACTTGAATATCCCAGTGGAACGCACAAGCGATATGGGGCTGTTTCAGATCAGCGTTGGTGGGGTGCAAAAGCGTGAATTTCCGGTGCAGCTGGCAGAGCATGCCATTGACTATTGGATATTCCTGGACGTTAGCGAATTCAAGGGCAGCACCATTACCCTGACTGCCTTAAATGGAGTCCCCAGTTCCTCCGCTCAGGCCGCTCTGAGTCACATTTATCAAGCAAACCAGATCGAGGGCGCGGCCACCTTATACAAGGAGAGCAATCGGCCGCAGTTTCACTTTACCGTCAAACGTGGCTGGAGCAATGACGTCAACGGTCCCATCTTTTACAAGGGTCAGTATCATCTCTTCTGGCAGGCCTTCCCTTTCGGGGTCAAGTGGGACACCGATTTCATGTACTGGGGCCACGCTGTCAGTAAGGACTTGATTCACTGGCGGGAGCTGGCGCCTGCACTCATGGTCGACAAGCTTGGATCGCCGTGGTCTGGGACAAGTTTCGTCGACCACCACAACACCGGAGGATGGGGGAAAGATGCGCTGGTGTTGGTCTATACGGCTTTCGACCGCACCACGCACAAACAGGTGCAGTGCCTCGCATACAGCATAGACAATGGAGCTACCTTCAAACGTGCAGCCGCAAATCCTGTCCTGGACACCAATCGCGAGGTAGGCTCGAACGACACCAGGGATCCCAAGGTCTTCTGGTATGAACCAGGCAAGCGATGGGTAATGGTTTTGTTTGAGAAGGATGGTATGTCCTTCTTCAACTCTACAGATCTCAAAACATGGACCCGTCGAAGTCATCACAAAGGCTTCCATGAATGCCCGGATTTTTTTGAGCTCCCCATTGACGGAGATAGCAACCGTAAGAAATGGATTCTTCACGGCGGATCGTCCAGCTACGAGATCGGCACCTTCGACGGCGAGAAGTTCACTGCCGAATCGCCTGTCCTGCATTACGCCGAAGGCAAAAATCTGCGTGGAGACGATGTTTTGTACGCGGCACAATCCTTCGGCGAGATGCCGGATGGCAGGCGGATTCAAATGGCATGGGGAAGGATCCAGCTTGAGGGCATGCCCTTCACTCAGATGATCTTGTTTCCTACAGAATTCAAACTGAAAACGACCAAAGACGGTCTGAGAATGCAAGCCGCGCCGATTCATGAAATAGCACAGTTGCGGACCAAAGCACGCACCTGGTCCGCATTGACAGTTACCGGCGCCAACCAGAAGTTAGGTTCAGCCGGATCAGGGCCTCTCGATGTAAAACTCCAGGCCTCGCTCGGGAGCGGCGATCGACTGGTGATTCGCTACGATGGAAATGACCTCACCACCATCGCATCGGAAGATCTCGAGAATGGCCGCGGCGAAGTGGAGGTATTGATAGACAAAGGCATAGCGGAAATCTTTGTCGATGGGGGCGCGCGCTACATCACTCGAGAGCTACCCCTATCCACCGGCGGTCACGGCCTGGAGTTGAGTCTGAGCCAGAAGGCAAGCGTCATCAATCGGCTGGAAATCTACGAAATGAAATCGATGTGGACGCCGCGGACATAGGCAAGGTTCTTCTTTGTAGGTCAATTGTCTTTCGCATCAAATCAATAACTTGTCGCCGCTTGCGGAGGCAAGAAAAGTTCGCGCGCAGATCGTCGGCACGAATCTGGTTCGGGATGTAAACACGATTGCCGCTCTCCCACGACCTGGGGTCGTTTTGGGTCACTCTTTGCTGCCTATCATTTCAATTACAAAACTATGACGAGTGAAACTGCACAAACACGCGTTGAATTGGAATTGTGAATAACGCCCAGTACTCTCTTCCAATTGAAAACCATAGCGCCCATCGCGAGGCCACCTTCCTGTCTACCGATCAAGAGCAGCCGGCCGTGCTGGCTCCGGTGAAGTCAAAACCCGGGATAATCGCGCTCTCGCGGGATGCACAAAGATCGGCAATAAACTGGCTGGTTTTTGGATTTATGCTCCTTTTCCATCTGGGAGCCATCGCAGCGCTCTTTTTCTTCACCTGGCCCGCGCTGGTTGTCGCTGTCATTCTTCATGTCGTTGCCATCAATGTCGGAATCGGCATGGGTTATCATCGCCTGCTCACGCACCGCGGCTACCAGGTGCCGAGATGGATGGAATATCTTCTAGCGGTATGCGCCACGTTGAGTCTGGAAGGTGGACCACTGACGTGGGTTGCGACCCACCGGCTTCACCATCAGCACAGCGACCGGGCGGGAGACCCGCATTCTCCTCGGGAAGGCAGCTGGTGGTCACATGCGGGGTGGGTTATCCATGGAGCAGGCGCCAACGCTCAACCTCTGCTGCTCGCCAAGTATGCCCCCGATTTGATGAAGGACGCTTTCTATCGTCGGCTGAATCAGTATCACTGGGTTCCGCTCACACTGCTTTCCTTTGTGCTGCTCGCAGTTGGGGGATGGCCGTTGGTTCTATGGTGCATCTTCCTGCGAGTGACGCTGGGCCTTCATGCCACATGGTTGGTTAACTCTGCGACCCATATGTGGGGATCCAGGCGCTTCGCTACGCGCGATGACTCGCGGAACAATTGGTGGGTGGCTCTACTTACTGGCGGCGAAGGCTGGCACAACAATCACCACGCGCACCCCGTTTCTGCCCGTCATGGCCTCGTCTGGTATGAGTTTGATCTCAACTACTACGGCATCTGGATAATGGGCCAGCTAGGTCTGGCCAGGAGAATCAAGACGGAGCATTGAAGTACGATGTGCAGCGGTGCGATTTCGCCCAACAGGTGATCTTGGCATCACCATATTTCCGTTCACTTTACTCCTCCTTAAATTGCTCGGACGGTGCCGTTGACCATTTTCTCAATCTCGAATAGCAACTCAGTCGGAGGAACAGGTTTTAGGAGCAAATCGAAGTCATGACCTTGGGCGCGGGCATCTTCCAGTAAATCCATGCTGGCTGCCTGTCCCGAAAAGAGCAGTATTTTGCACGTCGGGTATTGCGCTCTCATCTGGATCGCAAGATCAACTCCGGAAATGCCTGGCATCGAGACGTCAGATATGACCAGATCAGGAGCTTTCAACCGGGCTGCCTTCAAGGCCTCCTGCGGGCAGGTGAAGAACTTCGCCGAGAACCCGTTCATTTGCAATATGGCGACGAGAGTGGAGGCGATGATGGGTTCATCGTCAACGACAAAGATATGTGGATCTGAGGTGGAAGGCACATGCTGCCTCTTTCGAGTACCCTTTTCATGAACGGCAAAGCACCAGCGAGGCGGGGAGTTCAAGCTGGCACTTCGAGTCTTAGCGGGACGCTAACACTTTGGGTCAGTAAAGACAGTGTGCGCTTCGCTCAGTCCGGATACTGGTCAAAACCGCTCAGAGCAGGCGAATCACCAGGTTAGAGTTCGGCCGCCGCCCCCGCGGCCCTTGGAGGGCGTCCCGCGTAGGCTGGCCAGCGGTCTGCACCGACAGCAGCTAAGTGCCGTGCAAGCATGCAAAACATAATTCCTCCCACATGAGCTATCTTGCTCAGAAATGGGAACCTGCATCTGTCATTCTTCATTTTGCGGAGTGTTTTTGAGAGACCGACGGTACTAGCTTCCAGCAGCCATTCTAAGGTTGCTGTGGGGGAGACTCCACTAGTCACATCAGGCGGCAAGTCGATTGACAATCCTATCCGTGTGTTCCGCAAAACCATTTTGTAGATAAGAGTTCAGCCGAAAAGGTCGAAAACTCCCCGCTACAGAATCGGCATGGGCCAGAAAATTAACTCGCATAAAGAGAAAAGGAGGAAGGTCATGCCCCTGATTCAAGTTTTGGAAGTTCTCATCGTAGTAGGTGTCCTTCTGTGGCTCGTCAATCGCTTCATCCCTATGCAGTCTTCGATCAAGTCGATTCTGAACGGCGTAGTGGTCATTGCTGTCGTTCTATGGTTACTGAATATTTTTGGACTCTTTCATTCCCTGGCGCGGATCCACGTTGGTACCTGAGGAATAACGCCAAGGAAACCGGGCAAAAGACAAGCGCCACAAAACAAATACGACACGGCATGCAGGCGCAGGACCGAGCCGGCCCGAGGAAGCGATAACCGATTGCATGACGAGAGGGGCTGACGGGTACCAGGGCAGAGTTCAGATCCAGAGACCTGGCGGCTCCCCAAGTATGCCTTCAACCCGGTTTACAGCTTTATTGAGAGGACATCGGCTAATCGTGCGCCCACGATTGCAAGTTATGCTTGCTTCGCCTCGCCGAGGTCCACAGAACACTCAGGGCCTTGGTTTGACTTAGTCATGCAGAATCACATTGAGCAGCGATTTGTGAACCAGGATGCGGCCGTTGTATTCAATAAAGCCGAGCATGCGAAATCGATTCATAAAGAAGCTGACGCGGGACCGCGTGGTGCCGATCATCTCCGCTAGAGATTCCTGCGTTATCTTCGGAATGGGTGTTTGTACTTGCCCCGGTTTACCGAATTCCGCCATCAACAGCAGAACCCGTGCCAGGCGCTTCTCGCTGGAGTTGAAAAGCTGATCGACGAGATCGGCCTGAGTTCGCATGCTGCGGGCGAGCAGAAACTTCAAGAACAGATCGGAGAAGGCATGCTCCTCGTGTAGCACGCGGAGCATCTCCACCCTATCGATTTTGAGCGCCGTACAGCTGGAAATCGCAGTGGCCCTCGCCAGTCGAAGCCCAACCGCTCCGGCGATTGACTCCTCACCAATGAAGTCACCGGCGGAGAGCAGCGTGATCGTAGCCTCTTTGCCGTTTCTCGAAATGGCCGTGAGTTTCGCGTGCCCGGACTGAAGATAGAAGATGGAGTCAGCGGGACTTCCCTGTGAAAAGAATGCCTGCTTTGCCCGCAATCGGACGATCCGCCGTCCAAGTCCAGCATTCGCCAGAAACGCAGCCGGGTCAAACGAAGTGTTTTTTGCCTCGGCCATGTATGCCACCCTTTCCCAGGCGCGGCCATCGGCGGGGGTATGCGACCGCGTACAAGCTGAAGTAGCCAGGGGGGAACACCCTCAATAGTATCAATTTCGCGAAAAAGAGAGATCCGGCTCGGCGGCGGTCGCCTTATAAAGAGGCGGTCCGGTCATTTCTGAGCAAAACTGCACATCTTTTTGCGTCCGCGCGGCCCGATACTGTGAGTGGGCGCTGTGAACCCAATATGGCAGCGTTCCTGGCACGTTCCACGAAAGGGAGTTTCTGCCCCTGTGGATAGCGGCGTTCGAGTGCGCCGTCAACCATTGCGCCGACTCAGAGATGGCCCACGAATCGGATGGTCAGGCGTCCCTCCGTCGGTACAGATCGGATACCGGAGAGGCTATCCAGATGACTGAATCAGAACCAACCGAATTTAATACTGCCACCTTTCTCGCCAAGGCCGGCCTTGGACGGCGGATCATCGCAGTGAAAGCAAAGCAACTCTTCTTTGCGCAGGGGAGTAACGCTGACTCTGTTTTCTATCTTCAAAAGGGCCGCGCAAGGATCACCGTAGTATCGGAAAGAGGGAAAGAAGCTACCATCACGCTGCTCTCCGCCGGTGACTTCATCGGTGAGGAATCAATCGCCGGAGCCGTTGGGCTTCGACTGGCCACGGCCACCGCCATTACTGCCTGTAAAGCGCTCAAGATCGAGCGGGCGGAGATGGTTCGTGTTATGCACGAAGAGCATGCCTTTTCCGATCTGTTCTTGAAATTTCTGCTCGCCCGCAGCATGCGAACTCAGGCTGATCTCGTCGATCAGCTTTTCAACTCCAGCGAAAAACGCCTTGCCCGGATCCTTTTGTTGATGGCAGAGTTCGGCGAGCCGGGTGAACCGGAAACGATGATCCCGCAGATTACGCAGGAGACCTTGGCGGAAATGATCGGCACCACGCGGTCCCGCGTCAGCTTCTTCATGAACCGATTCCGCAAAATGGGGTTCATCGCATACGATGGCCGCATCCGGGTGCACAAGTCCCTGCTCAATGTGATCCTGCATGACCAACTACCGGACCAGAACGCAGAAAAACCACCCATTATGACCATGCCGCCTGTTCAGCCGACCCTCAAGAAGCCTGGCAAACGTGTTCGATCGTGAGCCGGGCCTCCACGATTTATATGCTGACAACCATCGAACGAGGGAAGAGGTCCCGCGTATGGGCAACGGATTCCACTTAAGAGAGACTGCGAAGATCCGCAAGATTGCCTTTGTGGGTGACCACCTGCCGCGCAAGTGCGGCATTGCGACCTTCACCACCGATCTGCTGTCGGCGGTACAGAGCGTGTATCCGGAGAGCCAGTGCCTGTGCGTTTCCGTCAATGACATCGAGGCCGGATACGACTATCCGGAAGTGGTTCGCTTCGAGATTGAAGAACAGGATCTGCCCTCCTACCTGCGTGCTGCGGATTTTCTGAACATCAGCGATGTCGACATCGTGTGCCTACAGCATGAGTTTGGCATCTTTGGCGGTCCCGCTGGAGGCCACATCCTGGCCATGCTGCGTGAGTTGAAGATGCCGGTGGTGACCACCTTTCATACCATTCTGCACGAACCGAGGATCGATCAGCGGCGCGCTACCGAAGAGCTGGTAGCGCTCTCGACCCGGCTGGTGGTGATGGCCGATCGTGGACGGCAGATGCTGCATGAGATTTACGGGGCGCCGCTAAACAAAATCGATCTGATCCCGCACGGCATTGCCGACGTAGGATTTGTTGATCCTACCTATTTCAAAGATCAGTTCCAGGTGGAAGGGCGCACCGTTTTGCTTACCTTCGGACTGCTCTCACCCAACAAGGGCATCGAGTACGTGCTCAATGCACTACCGGCGGTTCTGGCCGAGTTTCCTGATGTGGTGTATATCGTGTTGGGTGCGACCCACCCGAATGAATTGCGCCATCATGGCGAGGCGTATCGCCTGAGCCTGGAGATCCTCGCCAAGCAGAACAAGCTGGAGAAACATGTGATTTTCTGCAACCAATTTGTGGACCCGGAGAACCTGAAGGAGTTTATGGGGGCCGCGGATCTGTACATTACGCCATATCTTAATGCGACGCAGATCACTTCCGGGACACTCTCATTCGCCTTCGGCTCCGGCAAGGCCGTGGTTTCGACACCTTATTGGCACGCGGCGGATTTGCTGGCGGACGGCCAGGGCGCACTGGTGCCGTTTGCCGATTCCTCCGCCATGGCAGATGAGATTCTCGCCTTGCTGCGCGACGACACGCGACGGAATAACATGCGCAAAAACGCCTATCGGTTGGGACGGGAGATGATCTGGTCGAACGTAGCCCAGATGTACATGCGCACTTTTGAACTGGCTCGCCTGGAAGGCGCGCCGTTGTCGCGGAAGCCACTCGCCCTGAAGACACTCGATCAGAAGCATCGTCAGCTGCCGGAGTTGAAGTTGACGCATCTCTCACGAATGACGGATTCCACAGGCGTGTTCCAGCACGCCATCTTCAGCGTGCCCAATTTCAGCGAAGGCTACTGCACCGACGATAATGCACGAGCCTTTATTCTTGCCGTGCTGATGGGCGAGTTGTGCGACGACGCGGAGCTGGAACGGAGCCTGGCCAGCACCAGTGCAGCCTTTCTGCACCATGCCTTCGATCCGGCCAGCGGGCGCTTTCATAACCACATGAGCTTCGATCGCCACTGGCTGGACGAGCAGGGGTCGGAGGATAGCCACGGCCGCGCACTGTGGGCGCTTGGGGTCGGCGTGGGACGTTCACAGCTGCGAACCTTCCAGATGATGGCCGGCCAGCTCTTCGCCAGGGCGCTGCCGGCGTTGACCGAATTCAGCTCGCCCCGAGCCTGGGCATTTGGGCTGCTGGGTATTCATGAGTATCTCCGCCGGCTCAGTGGTGACAGCCAGGTGAACCAGGCGCGCGAAGTCTTGACGACGCGGTTGATGGAGCTGTACAACCGGCACGCGCATGCCGACTGGCAATGGTTTGAGGAAGAGCTTTCCTACGACAACGCAAGATTGTCCCACGCTTTGATTGTGAGTGGCCGAGCCACGGGGCAGCAAGCAGTGTTGAACCGCGGCCTGGAAACCCTGCGTTGGCTAACCGAGCAGCAAACCACCGCCCAGGGTCATCTGCGGCCGATCGGCAGCAACGGCTTCTATCACCGCGGCGGTGCACGGGCCAACTTCGACCAGCAGCCGATTGAGGCCCAGGCAACCGTCGCCGCGTGTCTCGAGGCCCATCGGGCCACCGGGGATCTGCGCTGGTACGAACAGGCCGAACACGCCTTTGACTGGTTCATTGGGGGCAACGATCTTGGCCTTGAGCTCTACGTCCCCGAGACCGGCGGCTGCCGCGATGGATTGCACGTGGACCGGGTGAATGGGAACCAGGGAGCCGAGTCCACCCTGGCTTTTCTGCTTTCGCTGGTGGGGATGCGTCAGGCACAGAACATGCTGACCAGCTTCAGGCAGCCAATCACGACCGAGGATTACCCTTCTTTGCCTATTTCGATGCGCTAAAGCGTTTTTGCTAATGGTGGAGAGCAGGAAACTGAACCCGGCGCGCGGCCATTCCACGAAAGCCGGGGTGGAAGGAATGGCCGCCCCGATGTGTACCGTAACAGCACGCCTACGGGGCTTGCTCTATTTAGAGACAGCGAATACAGCAGAAACGCCACATAGCCTGTGATCCACTAAGAGCAGCTGTTGCATGAGCAGCAGGAGAAATGGGATCCCCCGATGGGTAATGGGACTGCACTGGCAATTCCTCTGAAGCGCTCAAAGACTGTTCTGAGACCAGATCCGTCACGCGTTCTTCTGCGCCGATTTGACCCTGGGAATACGCAACGCATGAGAGGGATCATCGACCGAATCATGGCCATTCCGGATCCGACGGTTGGCCTGCTGCTGGAGCAGGTTACGGCAGGCTTTTCCCAGCGCCACCTGTACCTGTGGCTACGGTTCCTGAATCGCTTCGAACAGCTACGGGAACTCATACCGGGAACCGCAATCATCTCCGAGCAACGGCGGCTTCTGATCGGCTCCTACTTTTTATCGGAATACTCGCTCGAATCGGCGGCCCTGTTCAGCCCCTCGATGGTGGAGCACCCTGACCAGACCGGGGTGCCGACGGGCGCTGTGCGCTTTATCATCAGTCTGCGCGCTACCGGGGAGGGTCACATCTCCTCGATCACCTTCCGCAGCGGAATCATTCATCGCGATCTTCGCATTGAGGTGGATCCGGCCGGCAATTTGCTTACCGAGCCACGGCAGATCGCCAACACCCTTTATGAAGGACCTCTGTTCCAGCGAAAACTCTGGGAACTGGGACTGGAAAGTGGGTTTGCCGGCCGGGTTCTCGAAAGGCTGGGTAGTTCGTTTAGTCAGGCCGCCTTGCGAGACGCCCTGGCCGCAGAACTCGAGAACTCCGATCAAACCCACGGGGAAGCGGGCGACAATCAGATCCTGGCGCGAAGCATCTGGATGCTTGCCCGCTCCAACTACGAAGTGCAATTTGAGCCGGAGCAGGACCTTTCTGAGCGGATCATCTTCCCCTCCACACCCTCGCAACGAAACGGCATTGAGGACGCCCGGTTTGTGCGCTTCCGACAGGACGATGGCGAGCACATCTACTTTGCGACCTTTACTGCCTACGACGGCAGGGTCATTATGCCGGAACTACTCGAGACCTCTGACTTTCTCCGTTTCCGGTTCATTTCTCTAAACGGCCCGGAAGCGGAGAACAAGGGTATGGCGCTCTTTCCGCGGAAGGTGAATGGGGCGTACGCAATGATTTCGCGCCAGGACAACGAGAACATCTTCCTTATGCGTTCGGACAATGTCCACTTCTGGAATGAGCGCCAGCTACTGCTCAAGCCGGAGTTTCCCTGGGAGCTGATACAGATTGGCAACTGTGGGTCGCCCATTGAGACCAAGGCCGGTTGGCTGGTGTTGAGCCACGGAGTGGGGCCGATGCGTCAGTACTGCATTGGAGCCTTCCTGCTCGATCTCGAGCAACCATGGAAAGTCCTCGGCCGGCTGCGTGAACCGATCATGACGCCGGAGCCGAGCGAGCGCGAAGGCTACGTGCCCAATGTGGTTTATTCCTGCGGCGCCTTGTTGCACCAGGGCCAGCTGATCATTCCTTACGGACTCGCCGATCTAGCCACCGGCTTCGCCAGCGTTGCCCTGGACGATGTGTTGGCGGCAATGTCTTAGAGCAGTTTGCTGATGAGCTCGAACAAGAGAATCGCTATCCTATCTCCGGTTGCATGGCGTACCCCACCGCGACAGTATGGCGCCTGGGAGACCGTGGCCGGCAACATCGCCGAGGGGCTGGTGGCTCGAGGCTGGGAGGTGACGCTCTTCGCCACTGGTGACTCCATCACCCGCGCCCGGCTCCATTCTGTGGTCGATAAGGGTTACGAGGAGGATCGTTCCATCGATCCCAAGGTAGCCGAATACCTGCACATCGCGGAAGCCTTTGAGCATGCCGGGGAGTTCGACCTGATCCACAGCCACTACGACTTTATGGCGCTGGGCTACACCAGGTTGGTGAAGACGCCGGTATTGACCACGATCCACGGCTTCTCCTCGCCTCAGATCATGCCGGTCTTTGAGAAGTATCGTGCGGGCTACTTCGTTTCCATCAGCGATGCGGATCGCTCGCCCGCTCTGAATTACCTGGCAACGGTCTACAACGGAATCGATCTCGCGCTCTACCCCCAACGAACGCGGCGCGGGGAAGATCTCATCTTCATTGGCCGCATCCATCCCGACAAAGGCGTTCATCTTGCGATCCAGGTGGCGAAGCAGAGCGGACGGCGGCTGCTGATTGCCGGCATTGTGCAGGATGCGTGCTACTTCCGCGACGAAGTGCAACCACACGTTGATAACCAGCAGATCTGCTATGTAGGACCAGTGGACGTGAAGCAAAAGAACGATTTGTTCGCGAGCGCCTTCGCTCTGCTCCACTTGAACACCATCCCAGAGCGATTTGGCCTGGTGCTGGCAGAGGCCAATGCGGCGGGTGTTCCGGTGATCGCGATGGATCTCGGCTCCTGTAGAGAGGTGATTGAGCAGGGCGTGACCGGGTTTCTAGTGTCCGATGTGTCCGGGGCGGTGAGAGCACTCGAAGAGGTGCCTGGGATTGAAGACAAAGCCTGCAGAAAGAGGGTTCAGGAACGGTTTTCCATCGCAACAATGGTTGAGGCCTACGAGCGGGTTTACGCGAGGATTTTCCTGTTGGAGAGGGAGCAATAGTGGGGCCCCGAGCGGCGGCAAGAAGAAGGCGGGCCGTTGACGCGCCCATAGCAAGCGAAGTCTTTTCAATCGCTGACTTTTCCGCCAACGGTAGCTCCAGCCTACCCTGGAACCAGGGCCAGCAATTCCTTGTCAATCACGCCCGACTTGGCAAAATTGTCGAGCTTGAGGAGCACCGCGCCAGAAATCTCCTGGCCTTTTGGAATCAGCAACATACCATGCTTGTTGCGAACATCCTCGTCAAGAAACATGCCCGTTGCCAGTTTCAGCACGGAAACCCGGCGCGATTCCATGCTTCCAACCACTGTTTTGATGCCGCTCAAAGCATCGACCAGTTCGTCACCAAATTCACTCCTTCGGGTGCCCAGAATATCGATGGTTTCTTCATCGGAGCGATTGATCCGCAGGTGATCGAAGGCCACCGCAAGTTTAAGAACCCTTGCGCCGAGGACAGTCTCTTTGACCCAGGCCTCGGGTAGTGTGGGAATCTGTGCCGGAATCTCCGGCCGAAGTTGCTGACCGATCATCCATGCAGTCGCCTCTAGTCTTGGGATGCCAGCGAGAAGGCGCTCACCTGCTCTGGGATGAGTCTCGAACTGAGCTTGATCTTCCTGGGAAAGTTTCCCCCCGCTAAAGCACTTGTGGATTAGCTCCGCGTCAAGAGTAACGAACCCAAGCTGGGAGAGGGTAGCTGCCGCGTCTAAGCGCCAACGGAAATCGAAGCTGAACTTGCTGGCGATATGGCGAACGAAATGCACGATCCGCTGCGACCGTCCAAACGCTTCCGGGCTAGCGGCTCCCAGCACCTCCGCCAGCACCTTGATGCTGCCGAGGAGAGTCTGTTCGAGAAGTTCCTTCTCCGCCCGGATGAGTTGGTTCTGTTCCACTCCGGAGTTAATCGCCGGAACCAAAATCTCTTTGCCGCAAGGCTTGGTGAGAAAACGAAAAATGTTTCCCTCGTTCACCGCTTCCATTGCAGCGCCCAGGTCGGTATAACCGGTCAACAACATCCTCACCGTGTCCGGGGCTGACTTTCGCGCCTTGGCCAGAAACTGCGCCCCGTTCATGCCAGGCATTCGCATATCTGAGATGACTACGGCGTAGGGACCGTTCTCCAGAATTGCTTGCAGCCCCTGTTCTCCTCCGACGGCTGTGTCGACTTCGAAATCGCGATGGAGCGCTCTTTCGTAACCCGCCAGGACCGCGGACTCGTCATCTACGAATAGGATCTTTGCCGGCATAGTTTCTCGAACGACTTGATATTCACGACCTAAGACAGCGGCGCGCGCTGCTGTCAGTAATTACATCGGCAGAACCCAACTCGCTCGCGAGTGCTGGTTCATCTTTGCCGCCGGTATATACGCGCCGGGCTGCCTCCAATTGCCTCAGACGCCTCGTGGATCGCTACCTTCCGGTCACCAGTTAAGGGGTAGGCCGTAGCACAAAACTGAAGCAAACCACCTTTAGTGCCGATCTCTCTGTAGCTATACATCATGCTCATAGACACCGAAGTCCTTCTGAATTCCGTTCCATCTCTGTTGGTAGGACTGGACGCGAATGCCTGCATCCAACAATGGAACAAAGCGGCAACGATGATTCTGGGATGGCAGGAAACCGAAGTACTCGGCAAGACCCTGGATGAGTGTGGAGTCAAGTGGCTCACACCTGAAATAGGCTTGCGAGTCGCAGCTTACATCCACGAGCCAACCGGGGACAGCCTCGAGAGCATCATGCTCGATAGGAACGGAACCGTCCGGTTTCTCGGTCTTAGAGCAATTCAGGTCAAAACAAAGAGTGCCACAGGGATTCTCATCATTGGCGCCGATATCACCGAACGAATGAGGCTTGAAGAATACCATCGCCAAGCGCAGAAACTCGAGTCCATCGGGCAACTTGCGGCAGGAATCGCGCACGAGATCAATACGCCGATGCAGTATATCGGAGACAATGTTCAATTCCTGAAAGCTGCTTTCCACGACCTGAAGCCTGTGCTGGAAAACTACGACCTGCTGTTGGCAGCGGCTAAAGGCAACGTCCTCTGTGGCGAGACAGTGCAAGCAGTCTCGGCGGCAGTTGCAGACGCTGACCTTGGCTACCTGCTCGAAGAGATTCCCAAGGCCATCGAGCAGACCCTGGAGGGCGTGACCCGAGTATCCACGCTGGTGGGCGCGATGAAAGATTTCTCCCATCCTGATGCGAAAGAGAAAATCGAGCTGGATCTGAATCGCGCCATCGAGAGCACTCTTACAATGGCGCGCAACGAGTGGAAGTACGTGGCCGACATGGAAACCGACTACGACGCCTCTTTGCCCATGGTCTCCTGCCTGCCCGGCGAGTTCAGTCAGGCAATCCTGATCTTGATTATCAACGCCGCGCATGCAATCGCTGATGTGATCGGTAAAGGCGGTCCGCAGAAGGGAAAAATCAAGGTACAAACCCGGAATTGTCCGGAGTGGGACGAGGTCAGAATCCAGGACACGGGCTCGGGAATCCCGGCAAATATACGGGCCAGGATCTTTGATCCTTTCTTTACCACCAAAGAAATCGGCAAGGGAACCGGGCAGGGACTGGCTATCGCCCGCTCAGTGATCGTCGACAAACACGGGGGAACCATTCACTTCGAAACTGAGGAGGGGAAGGGCACAACTTTTATCATCCGTCTCCCCCGCGATGGGAAAGCCCTAACCCCGCAGAGGGCATTGCCGTGAAACGCCCGGAAGCCACGGTTCCCAGCCCATTCGCATCCTCTTTCCCCACCAACTAATTTATAAGCAATAACTTATCTTCAATTTGACGACCGAAAATCTGGGCTTCCAAGCGGACCGCAGCCACGGGGATAAACTCTCCTTAGATAGGTACTGAATCGAACGTTGGTATGCTGGCGTTGCGTTTTGCATTGCGGAAATTCTTAAGGAAGCTGGGAGTCCAAGTCTATGCCATCCGCGGAAAAGCTTAGCAGTCATCAGAAAGCCCTCAGCATCAACCTGGATCCAACCAACTATGGGTCCTTTGCCGAAATTGGCGCCGGCCAGGAAGTCGTGCGGTGGTTTTTGGTTGTTGGAGGAGCCTCCGGCACAGTTGCTAAATCGATCTCAGCGTATGACAAGGAAGTCAGCGACGATTTGTATGGTTCCGGCGCCCGTTACGTTTCCAAAGAACGCCTGGAGGCCATGGTGGACAGCGAATGGACCCAGCTCGTCCACCAACTGGACAAGAGCCGTGGGTCGGGAACTCGCTTCTTTTCCTTTGTTGATACCATCTCCGCCCGCAACTATGCCGGAACAAACGAACCTCACGGCTGGGTTGGCCTGCGATTCCAACTGCTCCCCGGTGGGCCTGCGAACGACATAGTGTTGCATATCAACTTGCGTGATCCTTCCAACCCGCTGGAGCAAGAGGCTATCGGTATCCTGGGTGTAAACCTGATCTACGCTGTGTTTTATCAATTTCAGACGAAAGAGTCTTTCTTCGAGAATATTGCTCAGGGCCTCGAGAAACGTCTGGAAATCGACTATGTGGACCTGCGTGGGACAGCCTTCGAGGGTTGGGACCAGCGCGCGATCCTTGTCCATATGGTGTCCGCGGGACTTGCTGAAGGTGTCTGTTTCCTGTCCAGCGGGTCACCTGAGCCACCTATCGAGGTTCTTCACAAAAAAGCGGTGGTGCTCGCGCCGGGAACCTTTCAACACCTGGATCCCACTCATGCCGCAATCCATGAACGAATCTTGACCTCGGCGATCCAGCAGCTGCGCGGAGAGCTAGACGAAAAAGACCCGGCACCTACCGGCTTCTTCTGCCTCTCCGCGATGCCGCTCACGGAGGCCGATCCGCCTCCGGAAATTTCAGACCTGCTGGAACGTATCGATGCCCTTCGCGGGCGGGGCGCCGTATTGCTCTTCCGTGACCGGGAACTCTACAGTATGACGGCTCTCGTCAACCGCTTCACCAAGGAGCCTCTCCGCTTCGTCATGGGTCTATCTCTCCTGGTTCGCGTGTGGGAATATCGCTACGGTAAGCTCGCGGGCAGCTTCCTTGAGGCATTGTCTCGCCTCTTTGCGCAAAACGCCCGCATCTACGCCTATCCGATGAACGCAAGCGACCTTCAGCAATCGATGGAAGGCATCTCCGCGAGCGACTGGCATTGGACCGATACGGATGGATGGGTCTCAGCCCAGCAGCTTCATCCCCCACCGCCGCTCGATCACCTTTACCACTATGTTCTGGCCAGCAACTTCCTTATCCCAATGCAGATTCCGGCGGATCTGAAGGCCGACGCCGCAACCATTAACCGCACAGAGCCTGGACTCTAGACCTGGAGTATCACCGTGGGAGATAACCGATGAAGGCAGTAGTTCTGCATGAGTACGGCGGTCCTGAGAAACTGCAGTTTGAAGACCGTGTTCCTGAACCGCAAGTGAGTGGAGATACCGTATTAGTCGCGGCGGCCGCGGCAAGCGTGAATCCAATCGACTGGAAGGTTCGTTCCGGGGCGCGCCAGAAGGATTTTCCGTTGACGTTTCCTGCCATCCTGGGGCGCGATGTGAGCGGCGTCGTGCGCGCCGTAGGCGCCAACGTAAAGCACTTCAAGCCGGGTGACCGCGTCCTTGCCTTATCGAATAGAACCTACGCCGAGCTGGTAGCCGTGGGCGATTCGGATCTAACTCATCTGCCGGATGGTTTAGATCTGGCGGATGCAGCAGCGATTCCGCTGATTGCATTAACCGGAGAGCAACTGGTGAGGCTTGCCACGAAGTTTCAGAAGGGGCAGACGGTGCTCGTAACAGGCGCGGTGGGGAGCGTGGGGCGAGCTGCGGTGCACACGGCGAAGAAGATGGGCGCACAGGTGATTGCAGGCGTTCGCCAGAAGTCGCTCAAGGATGCGGAATCCCTCGGCGTCGCGGGCGTGGTTGCGATCGATGACGACGATGCCATCGCATCGCTCGGCCCTGTGGATGCAATTGCCGATACAGTGGGCGGCGAGGTGGCCGCGAAGCTATTCAAGAAGATAAAGCCTGGAGGCTCCTTCGGGTACGCATCTGTGGTGCCGGAGAACATGGCCGCGCTGAACCCGACGGTGACCATCACCCGGGTCTTCGCGAAACCTGATCCAGCCAAGGTCCGTGAGTTTGCGGACGATGTCCGTGATGGGAAGTTCGTATTGCCGATCGGTCGCCGTTTGCCGCTGCGCAGCGCGGCTGAAGCCCATGTGCTGGGTGAGAAGGGCGGTGTGGGGAAGATCGTCCTTCTGATCGCCGAACCAAAATAGGGAAATGACTGCTGGGAAAAGCCGGCTGGCGCGAGCCAGCCGGCTTACTTCAATCTCCAAAGCAAACTACACCTCGACGTTGGCTCTCTTCGCTGCCTTCGCGTTGGCCTTCTCGTGCATAGCGGACTGTTTCTTTCCCACCCCGTTTGTGTACTCCCCGACGGGAGTCGAGTCGATCGGAGAGGTCTTTTCCGTCCCCGGCTTGGGATCGTAGGGGGTTACATCAAGCCCTTGGCCGCCCTTTATCTCCGACTCAACCAGAGTCAAGCCGTGGCTATGGTTCCAGGGACCGGTGAAGTCGTTCTCGCCGTACTGGCTCTCGCCGGTCGACGCGTTGAAGAATTGATCGACAAGCTGCGGAGTCGGTTCAATAATCCCCACCGCGAATTGCGGCTTCTCCATACTCTCGAGAGCCGCGGTAAAGGCGCGCATATGAGTGATCTCGCGCGTCATCAGGAATTGCAGCGCCTGTTTCGAACCCTGGTCTTCGGTAAAGCTGATCAGCCGTTCATACACGATCTTGGCACGTGCCTCAGCCGCGATGTTGCTTCGCAGATCAACCGCCAGATCGCCGGTGATCTTCAGATAATCTCCCGTCCACGCATTGCCCATGGAATCGAAGAGGGCGACGCCACCACCGCCGGCGATCGCCACCAACGGGTCCGCTTCGGCTGCTTCACGGCTGCTCTTCATAGGCTTCAAGTGCATTCGAATCAGCGCCCCTACCACTTCCAAATGGCTGAGCTCTTCGGTGCCAATGTCCATGAGAAGATCCTTCCGCGCGGCGTCTTCGCAGTTGAATCCCTGAATGGAATACTGCATCGCTGCCGCCAGCTCTCCGTTTGCGCCGCCGAATTGTTCCAGCAGCATCTTGCCGAATTTGGGATCTGGCTCACCGATGGTTACGGTATACATAAGCTTTTTGACATGGTGATACATAAGGCCCCCTCTGGGTCAGGTTGAAGGTTCGTTTGATTGGCGATTTCCGTGGCTGGAGCTGAAATGCAGGCACCGACAACAAGTGAGAGTCTCTTCTTAGGGCCAAAGTTGCCCGGAGTTCCTCAATGGCAGTTTCATTCTCCGTTGACAGCCAGGGTAAGCGCTCGAAGTTCTACACCCTTATCGCGGCAGGCGGGAAGCAGTTCGCGGCGAGAGAGAAGAACTGGGAGCAGGTAGTGATAGGTGTTCGGGGGATTCAGCGTTTCGCGTGAAGTATGGGCATCCTTGGTCGCATCTGAGCCCTTGGAAAGTGCTCGAAACTGGATCGTGAGGTCGAGGATGATGCAGAGACCTTACGAGTTCCAATCGACTCCATGCATGTCTCCAGTGTCAAGGAAGCGGCAATGGAACGCGAACGCCGCCTGAAGGGTCTGCGGAGTATGACCGCCCCGGACTAAGCGCAAATACCCGTGTAATCCAGATCGGAATTCGGGATGGGCGCAGTGCTCGATGATTAATTCCGCGCGTTCGTGCGGTGACCTTCCGCGAAGATCGGCGATACCATGTTCGGTGACGATGACTTGAACAGAGTGTTCGCTATGATCGACATGGCTGACCAAAGGCACTACCGTACTGATCTTGCCGCCTTTGGCGGACGACGGGCAGATGAAAATCGACAAATAGGCGTTGCGCGTGAAGTCGCCTGAGCCTCCGATACCGTTCATCATTTGGCGTCCCATGATATGAGTACTATTCACGTTGCCGAAGAGATCAACTTCGATGGCAGTATTGATCGAGATGACTCCGAGGCGCCGGATGACCTCAGGATGGTTGCTGATCTCCTGGGGACGCATCAGGATGCGGGAACGGAAGAAGTTGAGATCGCTGTAGACTCTATGCAACGCCGGCGGACTGAGTGCGAGCGCACAGGTGCTGGCGAACTTGACTCGCCCGGCACAAATGAGATCGACCACTGAATCCTGCAGGACCTCGGTGTACATTTCGAACTGCAGCATACCGGTGTGGCGTCCCAGCGCTACCAGGACCGCGTTGCCAACATTTCCCACGCCGGATTGGATGGGCACAAAGGCGGGCAGGCGCCCGGCGCCGAGTTCCCCAACAAGAAACTCGGCGACGTGATTGCCAATGGCTTCCGTGGCCGGCGTTGGTTCATCGTAGCCACACGTTTCATCGTCCCGATCTGTTTCGACAATACCGGCGATGCGCGATGGGTCGACCAGCATGATGGGGGAACCGATTCGGTCGGAGGCGTGAAAAATAGCTATTGCGCCACGATGCGGTGGATCGGCAGACTCATAGATGTCATGCATACCGAGCAGCGCCGGAGGATGTCTCCGGTTCAGTTCGATAAACACGCGACGGGCCTGACTACCGAAGGTTGGTGCTGCCCCTACGGATGAGGTCAGAACTATACCTCCTCCGCAGGTAACGTCGCTTGCTTCAAGGATTGCCCAGTCTATAGGTCCTAGAAACCCACAGCGAACGGCCTGTGGCAACATCGAAAGGTGCATATCGAAAAAACGCGTGTCGCCGGCGTTGATGCGGGCGCGAAGATCCGCGTTGGACTGATAAGGGGTGCGAAAGCTAATCGCGTTTGCCTTGGCGAGCGCACCATCAAGCGAAGGGCCGGAGGACGCGCCGGTGAGAACGCCTATCTTGAATGGTTCCCCGCGCTCATGCGCAGCCTCGGCCTTCGCCGCAACAGCAAGAGGTATAGCCTTTGGTGAGCCAGCCGATGTGAAGCCACTAAACGCAACCGTCTGTCCGTGTCTTAATTGGGCAGCCGCTTCTTCTGCCGTCAGCTTGGGAAATGGCAAACCCATTGGACCCCGTTAGAACTGGTTTTACATAGGGGAAGTGAAGTGTACTTCCTCCCGCTTCATCGGGGTAGCGCGATAAGGCTCGTGCCGAAGCGTGAGCACGGGACACGTCGCTCTTGTAAGCACCTGATAGGCAGCATGCTCATTCAATGCCGAGCCTCGGTACCCTCCGTCTGCGCCTAGGACGATCCAGTCAGCATTGATTTGGTCCGCTGCTTTCACAATCTCCTCTGCCAGTACGCCTGTTGTCACCAGGGTGTGGACGGGATGGACCAGACATGGATTGGTAGATAGAGTCGTGAGGCTTCTGCAGGCATTCGTTGGGCATCCGGTCATCTTCAGCCGCTATTCTGGATTCCGGCCGGATGAAGCGTCTGTGATCGCTGTCACAGAATGTGAGGTTGTCCGAATCCGGCTTAACCGTGAATCGGCCTCAGTCAAAAAAACTTTAATTTGCCTAAACAGGGGTGTTCCAATCTCGGAGTGGCGCCCCCACACCCGGAACGGCAAATAGGAGGCACGATAATCAAAAAATTAATCAATTGATCATTTGCGTAAGACAAAAGCGTTGGCCACCAGCTTGAAGAATTAAGGAATCCCCGGGGTGAGGGAAGGATGGCTTTTCGCCCACGCAAGATAGTCCTGAACCGTATAAAACGCTCTGTACCTGTCGAGCCTCTCCTCGTCCTCGACTGGGGCTGTCCAGTCCAGGCTCCAGGAATCGCCCACGCTCGTCATCCAGTCCAGCAACTGCTTGTCCAATTCATGTAGGTCGGACAAGTGAGCAGCGTCGTTGACCAGGTTGTGCAATTCGTAGGGATCCTGCTGCAGGTCGTATAGAAGCCACGGGCCCGATTCCCATCGTGCGTACATAAAACGCTCTGTTCTCAAGCCGCGCCATGCACGCTCAGTGCCGTCACCCTGATAGGGACCAAAGATCTGGAAGAGCACAGAGTCCGGCCCTTTTCCCGCTTTTCCGCTAGCGACCCTGGACAAGTCGGCGCCTTGCATCTCCGCCGAAATGGGCAAGCCGCAAAGCGAAAGCAGTGTGGGCGCAAAATCCACATGCGAAAACAATGCGTCCGTCTTGCGCCCCGGGGGAACCACCCCCGGATAGCGCATGATCCCGGGAACCCGAATCGACTCCTCCCACGGCTTACGCTTGAGGATCTTGCCCTGGGAGCCGAGCATGTCTCCGTGGTCGGAGGAGAAGAGCACAATCGTGTTCTCCTCCAGCTTCAGCTCCCGGAGCGTGCTCAGCACCCTCCCCACCTGCTCATCCACCGCGGTGATCGCTGCATAGTATCCTGCAATCTCTTTGCGGCCTCCCCCCCGGATTCCCTCCACCCAATTAGGTTCCAGTGTCACTTTTTTGGGGTCATACAGATTCATGTATTTCTCGGGCGCCAGATAGGGATCGTGCGGAGCGCCCGGCGCCAGCATCAGGAAGAAGGGCTTGTCCTGCGCTTCATGAAGAAACTCGATGGCCAGGTCGGTCCAGAACTCGGGCTCATACTTCTGGCTCACAATGGGAATATTTTCGTCGCGAAAGTACCAGTTATAGAAATAGTTATGGTTACATTCGTTAGCAGCCCAATACTGAAAGCCATGCCGCCTAGGCCCCGGAGGAACAAAGCCGGGCACTCGCGGTCCACCATCGAGATGCCACTTTCCGATAAAGCCGGTATGGTATCCAGCTTTTCCATAGATGTCGGCCATCGTGACTACGCTCTCCTTCAGTCGGAGATCGTTGGCCACCATTCCGTTGCGACTGGTATACGTACCGGTGAGGATTGTGGCCCTTGCCGGGCAGCAAACGGGCGTGTTGGCAAACGTCTGCCGGAACAGAATGCCCTCTGAGGCAAGCTGGTCGAGATGCGGGGTCTGGACATCGGGATTGCCCATGCATCGCAGCGCCTGCCCTCTCCACTCGTCCGGCATGATGAACAACACATTCGGTGGGCGCGTCGCACTTTCTGCCTCCTGAACTGTACCCTGCCGCAACCCCAGCGCAGCGGCTGTCCCTGCGGCGACCGCTATGAATTTTCGTCGATCCATATCCACGCTTCCGCCCCGATGACATCGCTGGATTAAAGCCATAATCAAGCAGACTCACTGGATAAGGCTACGACATTTTGACAGAAGAGCCGCTATCGGCGAAATCGTCGGACGATTCGACGTGTCCATCAACGCAAAGTTTTGAATCGTTTTCCGCTTGGGTTGTGCCCAGCCGGCTTATCATGCGCACCACGTCAAGTTGTCAGCATTCCCACAAACGCATCCTTCCGGTCTCACGCCACTGCCTGTCCGCGGCCCGGTCGATCGATGCGAGAAGCAACTCTGGAGGAAGCCCCGGCTCAACGCGATCATCGTACAAAGCGTCGTCGATGTGCGGATCGCCGGATCGCACCACCAGGATCCTGGCTCCGGGCCAACGCCACCGGACTACTCGCCCAGCGCGCACAAGCTCGTCTGGCGACAGCGTTTGGTTCAGCACCGCCACCCGAATGCTGGCATTTGCGGCGACAGCTAAGAGCTCCCGATATGCTTTGGCCGTGATGAATTCGTATTGGTTCCCTGACAATGCGCGATATGTTCTGTATGGAGCATCCTCTGCGCCGATAGATAAGACTTGATAAGTTGATTTCATCTGATCGCTCCTTAGTGAACAGCAACGGGAACAGGACCCAAATTGTCCCGCGTGGAAACAGCGGCGTCAGCCCGCCTTCGAATGAGCAGAGTTGTTCCCAAGCAGATAAATGGGCGTAGTGCCCGAAGCGCAATCCGCCCAACCGATTGTTCCCCAGATTTACATCTAGCCAGAACACCGCAGTATATGACTAATTAGCGGGCCCAATCAGAAAATGAAATGATGAGCCATAGGTTCCGGATGGCCCTTCGTGTTGCAACGGAGTTGATCATCGATAAAGAAGTTTGCTTGACCGAAACGAGCGGGATACGCGGCCCGCCCGCTATCAGGGAACATCCCCGGTAACAAGACCGATCCACTTTAACAACGGTCACAGTTGTTCGCGCATCATCTGTACTCGCTAACCAAGGTATTGCAGGGCCTAATCAACGATAGTGAGCACGGGGCATGTCGCGCCAACAATAAGCTGAAATGCACCCGAAGTCCTGGACGTGATGCCGAGATGAGAGGCCTTCTTTATTCCCAGCACCAAAAGATCAACGTCATGTTCTTTAATGTGTCGCAAGATCTGATGGTGGGCATTACCAATCTCGACAAAGGCCCGGGGGGTTGAGAATTCCTTAGTGCGCTTGGGCAGATGCTGGTCGATCGCCTGGGCGAAGCTACTCGTAAGTTCGCGCAGCCGGTCTGGTCGATCCAGGGACTCTCGCTCAATGACGTTCAGCACATCGATCCTTGCTCCAAATGCTTCTGCGAAGCACACTGCGTATGTCGCCGCTCGAGCAGCCGCAGGGGTGAAGTCCGTCGCGTAGAGGATGCGTCTGAACCGCAAGTCTCGATTGGCGGCAGACTTCACCTGGGGGCCCACGGTTAAAACGGGCCAGGAAGTTGACCGAAGAATCTTCTCCGCCACCGATCCAATGATTTCCCGCTCGATCCAGCCTCCGCCATGAGTTCCCAGGATCATCAAAGAGGGTCCGTGCTTATCCGCAAGTTCCACCAGCGCCTTCTTAGGATCGCCCTCCACCAGGGCTGGTCTCGCGTGTACCCCGGCATGGGACAGTTTTGCAGCTTTCCTGGAGAGGAGAAATTCAAGGTCCTTCCTCTGTTCGCTGATGAGCCCTGGATCGAACTCTACCTCCATCGCAGCCTGCGAAAGAATAAAGGCATGGGCGACCAGAAGTTCAGCCGAGTAGAACCGTGCCAGGAACGCCGCGTAAAAGCCAACATTTTGGCAGCAGAGAGAAAGATCCGTTGCGTATATTACCGTTTTCACCTTCAACTCCACAGCTTCTTTCTCTGCTTGCACCAACCCTCTACCTCCGCATGGGATGACTCGCCAAAACAACGTTCAAACGCGATCGAGAGCTCCGCGCAGCTAGTCGTGCGCACCGCAGATCGCCCTTGCTTTGCCCCCCCTCGCATGTTGATTCCCGGGTTTGATCGCGCCACTTGTCCGCCGCAGCATGGCACGCGCTCGAAGATACTGCACCACCTGGCCAAGGGGACCCTTCGGCTCCGGGCCATTCAGAAGAACAATGCTCAATTCGCGCTCGATCGGACCGTTCTCGAGCGGAATAGCTTTTACGCTGCCCAGTTTTAATGCCTTCTCGAGGGCCAGGCAAGGTACGAAGCCAATACCGATGCCGGCCTCAACCGCGGAAATGATGGCCTCCGTAGAGCTAAGGTCCACCGTCGTTCGCAGTTGTTGTCGCAATATTCCGTTTCGCTCCAGATATTCCTCAACGAAGCGGCGCATCCCAGACCCGACCTCTCTGAGCAGGATTGGCTCATGCACCAGTTCGCCGGCAGTCAACACGCTCTTCTTCGCCCAGCGATGATCAGGGCGCACGATAAGTGTCAGTTCGTCCTTGTCAAATACCTCGCATCTTAGATCGGGTCGAAATGCAGGAGCTTCTATCAGCCCCATGCTGATTTGCCGAGTGACAAGCGCCTGCAACACTTCATTACTGCTACTACCCGATACGTGGATCTTGAGTCGCGGCCACTCCTTTAAAACTTGAGCAAGCAATGGCGGAAGCAGATAAACGGCGATTGTATGGGACGCTCCAATGCTCAGCTCGACCCCCTCCAGGCCGCCAAAGGATGCCAGTGCCGCGACTGCCTCGTTACTGATCGCTTCGATCTGCCGGACATACTGCAACAGAGTGCTGCCCGCGGGCGTCAGGTTGATGTCACGCCCGATCCGGTCAAAGAGCGCAATGCCCAGGCCGTCCTCTAACGTCTTGACCTGTGAGGTGATTGCGGGCTGAGTCAGATGCAGCTCTTCCGCTGCCCGGCGGAAGCTAAGAGTATCCGCGACCACCCGAAAAACCTTCAGTTTGAAATTCTCGATCACGGGCTGGTTCCGATCTGGTAATTCAGAGTCGCAAGGCTCAACCTGTACTGATACTGCGCGTTGGTGTTGTCAATGGCAGCGCTGGTCTGCTGCAGTTGCGCCTGGCTGAGTTCCACAATCGAACTGAGTCCAAGCTGGTAACGGGTCTGCGCCAGCTGCAGGGCCAGATTCGCTTCCTTGAGCAATTGTGCAGTTACTCCGATTCTTTGATAGGCATTGTTCGCTTGCAGCCAGGCAGTGCGTACGTCGCGAACGATCTGATCGCGCAAATCCCTGGCGCGCTCCGCATCCGCGCGCGAACGATAGACCGCCTCTTTAGCTTCTGAAGAGTAGAGAAACCCGTTGAATATAGGAATGTTCAGGTTGACGCCAACTGCGCCCCACCAGTTCGAGATGAAGTACTGATCCGTGCGGACGGGCACCGATCCGATCGTGCTGATCGCGCTGATCGAAGGTAGAAGTTGATCCCACTGGGCACGTGCGAATTTTTCTGCCGATTGTTGCCCTAAAATACGCGCCTGCAGATCCGGACGCTGGGCCAATGCAGATTGAACGAGCCGATCATAGTCAGCGGGAGGAGCATTGGCCTGCGCAGAGTCATCGACCAGCTCATACGTAGTTTCGTGATCCAAACCGAGCACGGCGTCGAGCGTAGCCATGGTGGCATCCGCGTTGTTTTGCGCATCGAGCTGAAGCAGTTGAGATTGGGATAGGTTTACATCCGCAAAACTAAGGTCGAGCGTAGACCTTAGTTTGTTTTGCGTCATCTGGTTGACTTGGGATTCCGTTGCCTGGCGAGTGGCTACGGTTTGTTTGGCGACTTGAAGAACAGCCTGTGCTGTCAGCGCGTCGTAGAAAGCCTGGTCCGTAGCCAGAACAATCTCTTCCTGGGTCGCCAGTGCGTCAGCATTGGCTGCCCTCTCCTGCAGTTTTTGCGTCAGCACTAAATTGTGCGTTCGTCCAAAGTCCGTGATAAGTTGCGTTACGCCGGCTCCCGCCCCGGCGTGCGTCAAGAGTCTTGAGGCGGTGAGCGATCCGGCGGAGAGGCGGCTTGCGTCCGCTGCCTTCTCTGCGGTTACGTTGCCGTTCGCCGTGGGGAGTTCGGCCGAACGGGCTTCGCGCACCACTTGATGTTGTGCCATGGCCAACAGCTTGCTTACGCTAATGCGCGGGTTATTTTTAAGTGCCATCTGTTCGGCTTGCGCCCGTGTCAGCTGGTCCTTCGTCGTTGCGACTGATGCGGCTCCGGCCTGTACATTCTGTGCCGACAGATTAAGGTTGTTAGCGGCCGGAGCGTTGGGCAATTCGGCCACCAGTGCGGGTGACTGTGCCATGGCTGGTGCGCAGAGCAAGAAGGCAGTGATGACTGCGCCGAGGCCGTTCATGCCTGCGCCTCCCCCTGAACTCCCGCTTTTCGCTCACGGCGAGTGTGGATCACCAGGTACACCGCGGGAACCAAAAACACGGTAACCACGACGGAGACGCCAAGCCCGCCGATGATCGCACGCGCGAGCGGTGCGTACTGTTCGCTACCCGCCTCAAAGCCTAAAGCCATGGGAATCATTCCCAATAGCGTTGCCAGAGAGGTCATCAGAATCGGACGTAGCCGCACCTTGCATGCTTCAACCGTAGCTTCCAGTAAAGGCAGCCCTGTTGCGTGCAGGATGCCGGAGAATTCAACAATGAGGATGCTGTTGGAGACGACAATACCGGTCATCATGATGATCCCCATCAAGGACATGATGTTCAGGGTGCTTCCGGTGAACACCAGGATCATGACTACACCGGCCAACCCGGGAGGGATCGCCATCAGGATGATGAAGGGATCGATAAACGACGTAAATTGCGCCATCAGGATGAGGTAGACAAGCGCAATGGAGATGAGCAGCCCTAAGCCGAACTCTTTGAAGGACTGGTTCATGCTCACCGCTGCCCCGCGTACCCTGAGTCTCGTATTCTTGTCGGTCTTTGTATTCGCTACTAGCTTGTTGATGTCCTTTCCGACCGTTTGCAGCGCTTCGCCTCGCGTGGCGACATAGATGTCGATTACGCGCCGGATCTGGTAATGGTCCACTTCAGTTGGGGTGTTGATCTCCTTGATGTCTGCCACCGATCCCAGGGGTGTGTAACCCGTAGTGTGGGCGCCAACCCAGAGGTTGCCCGCATTGTCGCCCGCACCTCTGCCCTCCTCGGATGGAGAGTAACCTACGGGGCGTACTCCGCGTAGTGGTATGTTCTTGAAGTCCTCCATGCTCATGTGGTTGATAACGCGGTTGGCATACTGGACCGTAACCATATAGTTGTTGCCGCTCTTGGGGTCAATCCAGTAGCTCGGTGCGACCTGGCCGTCCGAGGTAAGAGCCGTGATTACGTTATCCACAACATCTCGTGCTGAGAGACCAATCAGGCTGGCGCGTTCGCGGTCGATATTCAGTAACAGTCCTGGATAATTGAGATCCTGAGGAATGTAGACGTCGCTCACATTGGGGAGGGCCTTGATCTTGAGGGACAATTGCTGTGCCAGATCGTAGGCGCCCCGAAGGTTCATGGAACTTACCTGTACGTCGATCGGAGCCGGGAGACCTTGGTTAATGACCGCGTCGACCAGACCCCCGACCTGGAAGTAAGTTGTCAGTTCCGGCATCTCCTGAGAAAGCCTTCGTCGTACCCGCGACATGTATTCGTAGCTTCCCACGCTGTGACCTTCCTTCAGGCTGGTCTGAACAAACGCAGTATCCATAGATGCATTGGTGGTGTAGATGGCGGAGAGATCGGGATAGACGCCGATATTGGAAACGATCATGCCCAGATCGTCCGGCTTTACAGTCTCACGGATAATCTTCTCTACCCGGGCGATGTACTGATCGCTGACCTCCAGGCGGCTGCCGCTGGGCATTCGGACATCGATGACAAACTGTCCCGGATCGGTGCGCGGGAAGTAGGCACGCCCAAGGAAGGGGAAGAGAACCAGAATGACCAGGGCTACTCCGGCGAGGATGGCCAAGGCCGTAAACCCTGGCCTTACCAGGACCCGCTTGGCCAACGTCTCATAGCGCTCCAGCATGCGCTGAAAGTGCAGATTGAAGCGGTCAACGACCCTACGGAAGAACGACACCTTTCCATGCCCCGCGCCAGTTTCTTCATGGGAAATATTGATAAACGTCGCGCAGAAGAGCGGCACCACGGTCATGGCGAAGAAATACGACGCAAAAATGGAAAGCACGACCCCCAGGGCCAGCGGCGTGAAGATATATTTGCTGACGCCGGAGAGAAAAGTTACCGGGAAAAAGACGATGGAGGTAGTCGAAGTCGCAGCCAGCACGGCAAGGGAAACTTCCATGCCCCCCTGCTCTGCCGCGGTCCGAGGCGGCACACCCATCTCCATAAAGCGGAAGATATTTTCCAGCACCACCACGGAATCGTCGATCAAACGCGAGAAGGCCAGTGCCAGGCCACCTAACAGCATGGTGTTGATGGAACCACCCATGGCATCGGTCAAGAGAAGACATACCAGGGCGGAGAGCGGAATCGATAGCAGCACCGCAAAGGTAGCCCGCGGGCTGCCCAAGAAGACTAGAATCATGAGCCCCGTCAGGACCAGTCCAATCGACGCCTCCTTCACCAGATTTTTGATCGCGAGTTTGACGAAGATTGACTGATCGAAAACCACGGCCGTCTTCAGGCTGTCAGGGATATCGACCAGGTGTTTGATCGCCGCCTTCATGCCATTCACAATGGTGATGGTGTTGCTGTCGCCTCCCTGCTTGAAGATGGGAACGTACACCGACCGCTGCCCATCGATGCGAACGATGTTGTACTGCAGCGATCCCGCGTCTTCGGCGTGGCCGATATCGGCGACTAAGACGGATGAGTTTCCATAAGATTTGAGCGGCATGGAGTTCATCTGCTTTGCACTGGGGAACTGGCTATTGGCATAGATGTTGTAGTCTTTGCTGCCAATGCGCACATCGCCTGCGGGCAGGATAAGGTTCGAGCTGTTGACCGCGTTGACAACGTCGTTGAGGCTCATATTATGGGCCTCGAGTTTGAGGGGATCGACGTATATCTGAATCTGGCGGTAAGTGCCCCCGTAAGGCTGCGGCACCGACGCGCCTTGGACGTTGGATATCTGGTTGCGCACTTGAAACTGCGCGATGTCTTTGAGCTGCGTTTCGTTAAGGCCCTGGCCTTTCAGCGTAACCAGGCAAACCGGCTGGCTCGAGGCATCCATTCCCAGCACAACAGGTGGCAACGTGCCTGGCGGCAGGCGGCGCAAGTCGGCCATAGCAAGGTTGGCGATGTTGCTGAGCGCGGCATTCGGGTCGGTTCCCGGTTTGAAATAGATTTTGATCAAGCTGACGCCGGTCAGAGAGCGCGACTCGGAGTGATCGATGTTCGCCCCGAGAGTGAAAAAACGCTCAAACGTATTTGTGATATCCGCCTCGATCTGTTGCGGCGGCATACCGCTGTAGAAGGTCGCAACCACCACCACAGGGATATCGATCTTGGGAAAAAGATCGACCGGCATGCGGAACATATTGAAGACGCCGACCAGCATGACCATCAGGCACAGCATGATGATGAAATAGGGATATTTGAGGGCAAACTTCGGCATTATTGTTCTCCGCCCTGATCGTCGTGCAGGTCGATCATGCTGTTGGGTGCGCGGGTAACGTCGCTGGCAGGCGTGGAAGTCAGGACCGGGCGAACCAGCTCCCCTTCCTGGTACTTTCCTTGACCCCCAACAATGACGTGCTCTCCTTCCTCAAGGCCAGTCTTGATCTCAGCCAGTTCCGATCCCTCGAGGCCCACCTGGACGGTTCGCTCACGGACATGGTTCTCGCTGTCAACGACGTAAACGACTTGCTTCGCACCGCGTAGGACGAGCGCCTCCACCGGGATGGTAAGCACGTTCTCAACGTGCCCGAGTTGCAGCTGGGTATTCGCATACATCCCGGGGTCGATCGACAAATCCTTATTGGGGACGTCGACCTCGGTTTCCATGGTTCTGGTTTCGAAATTTACGCTGCGGGTGAAGCGGACGATTTTTCCTGTAAAAGAACGACCCAGGGCATCCACGCGAATCTGCAATTCGTCGCCAACCTTGATGTATTTCACCGCGTCTTCCGGCACCGGCATGCGCAAACGCAGCAGACCACTCTGAGAGAGCTTTACGATCGGAAGAGCCTGATCGTTTGAATCCCTGCCTGACTGAATCAGCGCTCCGGTATCGGCGTAGCGCCAGGTGATGACTCCATCCAAGGGAGCGATGACGTTGGTGTAGTCCTGTATAGCCATGACCCGGTCGCTATCTGCAACCGCCACCTGAGAGGCCCCGCGCGCCGCCGCCAGCGCTGCTTTTGCTGCGTCCACCTGGGCAGCTGCGGAAAGATCTTTCGACTGGGTGTCATCCAGCTCCTGTTGAGCGATCAAGCCGGGCTGGGCTTTCGCTGCCTCTTGCATACGAGTGTTGTTCGCGTGGAGAGCAGCATATTCAGCCTCCGCCCTGGCCACATCGTGCTGGGCACGAACGATCTCGTCCTTCCTCTGGCCTACTTCGGCGACGGTCCCCTCCACCTGCGCCTTTAACTCGGGGACTTCAAGGACGGCAATCGTCTGTCCTGCCCGGACCTTGTCTCCGATATCCACGTAGATGTGCTTGATAAATCCAGAGACCTTGGGATGGACGTCGACCACCTGGTAGGCCTGGAATTGGCCGGCTAACGAGAGCGCATGAGTGATCGATCCACGCTTGACAGTAGCCACAGCGGCCGATGAAATTTCTGCAGCTTTCGCGTCGGGGTCGCTGCTCTTGCAGGCAACCGTCATATTCGAAGCGATCAGGACCACGGTCGCTACAAGAATGGAGAACGTTCGCTTTCGCATAGATGAAATACACCCGTTTCGTCGAGTTTGCAGAGGTTCCCCAGCAAGACGGGGACGACTCTGGAGGTGAGCGTGCGCACCGGTCGATAACCGATAGCGTAGACCCACCCGCGACTAAGTTGCCGATTTCTAGGAGTTTGAAGCTAAGACGAAGGTCGGAGGAGGTCTGAAGAAAAACGCGTTAAGACTCGCACTTAACGATTGCAGCCACGGCCGCTTGCGCTCTGATCTCGTTTGGACGGCTCCCGAAATGGGAAGGAGCCCCAGGACCCACACAAAAAGCATCAGGGAGAAGAGCGCACCGCGCACGATATCCTGCGGAGGCTTCGCGCTGGTCATCAGGAGACCCTTGGTCGCCGCGGGCTGCTCATTCTTCGAGAGTAGTTTTGCTTCGGGGAGCTGGTGGTATGTGGAGTGTTTTGGATAGTACAGAGAGAGCTTATATTGCAGTCCCCACGTAAAGACAAAAATGCCCAGCCCGATGAAAACAAAGCTGAGTCTACAAAGACGGGGACGAAATGTGTCAGAAAGCTTCACGAAGCCTTAGCAGATAAAGTTTAACATCACGGGCAGAGACTCCCCGCACAGGAATTTGATACACATTCTAATCCCGTGGTTGCCTAGGCTGTCTTATGGATGATAATTAAAACTATAGGTCCTCGCCAGACCGTGGCGGTTTTCCCGACTCGGGAAATAATGAGGGCCTTTCAGGCGGAGTTGACGCGCGATAAGGCGGGCTGCTTAGCTGGGCTCGGGCAGACTCAGCGCTTGAGAATGCCCATGCCTACGACAATTCTTGAGAAAAACTGCCGTCTGTCAGGTCCTTGCCCGATGCGATGTAGTCATCAAGGATTGCCTGAAGTTCGGTCTGCACCTGTGGATGTTGGTCAGCGACACTCTTCAGCTCTTCGGGATCATTCTTCAGGTCGTAGAGCTGAGGCTTGTAGTTTCCCTGGTACTTGTCTTTGTTCCAGACTACTGAGTAATTCCATTCCGGGGTGCGCACCGACGCGATGTATCCGTAGGACGAGATTGCGGCTTTCCGCTGGTTCGTCTTCTCGTTCGTAATGTAGGGCCACAAATCTTCTCCGGTTGCCCGTGCCGGGGGCTTGATCGTCAGCCGGCCGAGTACGGTGGGCACAACATCCGGGGCTTGCGCAAAGCCGGAAACCCGCGTGCCGGCGTATTGCTGTCCGGGAAGATGCACGATGAGGGGCACATGCGTGACCTGCTTGCGCAGCCGCTCAGGTCCTTTCGCCCACTGGCCCTGCTCGTTGAGGAGTACTCCATGATCGGCCAGAAATACGACCACGGAGTTGTCGTACAGGCCGAGACCCTTGATTGTTTTCAGCACTTCCCCATACCAATGATCCACATTCGACGCTTCTCCCGCGTAGTTGGCGCGCAGCCGTTTAACGCCCTCTTCCGGGACCTTGACGTTGCCGTAAGGTGGCTCCGGCCAGCTATGGGGGCCGGGATCCTTGAGATACTTTTCCAGGAAGGGGGCAGGCGGATCCCATGGCTCGTGGGGATCAAAGATCTCTACCTGCAAATAGAAGGGGCCTTGATCGTGATTTTGTTTGAGCCAATCGATGGTGCTGGTTGCGGTAGCTTCCGCAATCGAAGGCGCCCGCTTTAGCCAGCGTTTGCGGTTGGCCAGGTACTGGTTCAAGAAGTCAGCAAAGCTTTCTCCCTTCCCGCCTGGGGTGGCACCCACCAGTTGCAGGTAGTCCTCGGGATATAAAGCGCTGAAGTCCGCGGTTGTGCGTGGCGCTTGCGCGTAGTAATCGATCTCCTGGCCGCGCACCCACTCGAAGTAGTGGAAGCCCCGCTGAAAATTGCGGCCCGGTTTGAACAAGTGGGGCAGGTCAGCGATGAGGGCGGTCTGGTAGCCGGCCGCCAGCAGCGTCTCGGCAAGCGTCACGTCCTCGATGAACAACTCATGCCATCCCGGCAGCTTCACCGAATCCTGCTGGAAGTACTGGTGGGTGGGAAAGATGCGCCGTCCGGTGTAAAGCTGGCGCCGCAAAGGTATGGTAGGCAGCCCCTCCGAATAGTAGCTGTCAAAGACAATCGATTCCTTGGCAAAATCGTTGAGGTTTGGAGTATCTACCCAGGTGCTGCCGTAAGCCGACAGATTATCGGCGCGGAAAGAATCGGAGACCAGCACGATCAGGTTGAGATCGTTTCCCTTTTGGCTCGGAGGAGCCTCCCAGTGCGCCTGGGCCTTTTGCGGGGTAGCGCCGGGCTGGGCGGCACTGGGGGCTTTGCAGCCCACGACGCCCGCAAGACCAGCGAGGGCTCCGCCCTTCAATAAATCTCTTCGTGTCGGGTTACTCATTTTTTCATCCTTCTTCCGGCAAGCGGGGTGTAGTTAGGCCCTGAAGGGCCCAGCTGGGCAGAATTTGCGTTGTCTGCGGAGAAACCTAGGAGAGGATCAACAACACGAGAGACAGAGCACCTGCCCGAGATCATGCATGGAACGCCTGGCTAGAGAAGCAAACTTCTGCATGATTGCCACGATCGTAATGTTGGCAAGAACCTGTGTCAAGCAATTGACTGCCTCTAGAGAGCTTTCCATAAATTCTTCAGCACTTACTTGAGGAATACTCTATTCTTTACTTACACGACAGGAAACGCGGATTGCCGATGCACCCCTTCGCACTCTACGAAAATGCCGCCAAGGCGAAGCCTGTCAGGCGCTGCTGTTGTTGCCCCTCCAGATAAATCTTCCTTTCTATCTCAGCACATGTGAGACTCCCCTTGTCTTTATGTGTGGACGCGATATCTAAGCCAGGCCTTCACGGGAGCATTGGATGATGAAACGGTTTGCACGCTGCGCCGCGGTCGCTCTGGCCGGATGGGCGCTCTTCAGCGTAGGTTGCAAAGAAACGAAAAGCGCGCCGGAAGCATCGCAGGTGCTGCCTGCTCCTGATCCCCAATTCCAGGGCGTGATCAGTGCTGATCCAGCAAAGGCCAAACCGGCATGGCCGGCGGAGGTTAAACCTGGGAAGGGCGCCCCTAACGTGGTTCTTATCCTGGTAGATGACGTGGGCTTCAGTGCGACCACTCCATTTGGCGGCGTTATTCAGACACCTAACTTTGAAAAGCTGACGACGATTGGTCTTCGTTACAACAACTTCCACGTCAACTCTCTTTGCTCGCCCACGCGGGCCTCGCTTCTTACGGGAAGAAACAATCATCAGGTAGGATTCGGCACGGTCGCGGAAGCGGCAACCGGCTTTCCGGGGTACAACAGCCTGTGGCCGAAGAGCACTGCGTCGATCGCCGAGGTCTTGAAAGATAACGGTTACAAAACGGCCGCCTTCGGCAAGTGGCACAATACGCCGACCTGGCAAGTAAGTCCGGCCGGCCCGTTTGATCGCTGGCCTACCGGCCTTGGCTTTCAGCACTTCTACGGCTTTCTGGCCGGCTACGACAACCAGTATTTTCCGCGCCTCTTTCGCGACACAGTACCGGTTGAGCCGCCGGCCACGCCGAAACAAGGTTATAGCCTTACTACCGACATGACGGACGAGGCGATTCGCTGGCTGCATCAGCAGGAAGCAGTGGCGCCGGATGCGCCTTTCTTTGTTTACTACGCGCCGGGCGCGACACATATGCCGCATCAGGTACCCGCGTCGTGGATCAAAAAGTATAAGGGAAAATTCGACGCCGGTTGGGATCAGATTCGTGAGGAGACCTTCGAACGTCAGAAGAAGCTGGGCGTGATTCCCGCGAATGCGGAATTGACGCCGCGGCCCGCCGGCCTGCCCGCCTGGAACAGCCTTTCACCCGATGAGAAAAAGCTGCTGGCACACCAGGCCGAAGTCTATGCTGCTTTCACCGAGCAGACCGATTACGAGATTGGCCGCCTGCTCCAGGAGATCAACGACACGGGCAAGGGCAACAATACCCTGGTGATAGAGATCTTTGGCGACAACGGGGCCAGCGCGGAAGGTAGTCCTTACGGTTACGACGCCCGGGACGTCCTGGGCAAACCCTTGTCGATTCAGCAGCGCCTCGCGCTGAGCGACGGCGACGGCAGCGAACTCTATATGAACCACTTTGCTGCGGCGTGGGCCTGGGCCCTCAGCTCTCCCTTCCAGGGAACCAAGATGGACGCAGCGCATCTTGGGGGCACAACCGATCCCATGGTTGTTTCGTGGCCGGCCAGGATCCAGCATGGTGGTGGCCTGCGCACGCAATTCCAGCACGTGAACGATGTTGCTCCTACCATCTATGAAGCCGCAGGAGTGCAGGCGCCTGACGTGGTGAATGGTACAAAACAACTTCCTCTTGAAGGTTCGAGCTTCTTGTACACCTTCGATCATCCGGATGAGCCCAGCCACCACCACGTGCAGTATTTCGCCATGGTTGGCAACCTAGCGATCTACAAGGATGGATGGTGGGCAGGACGCCACTACTATTCGCCTTGGGAGCAAGGGTCGCCGTGGAGCAAGGCACCGGCTTCTGGGCAGCATCCATGGGAGCTGTATAACCTCAACGAGGATTACAGCCAGGCGCACGATGTCGCGGCAAAATATCCTGACAAGCTTAAGGAGCTACAACAACTGTTCGATCAGGAGGCCGCTCGCAGTCAGGCTTACCCATTATTCCAGTCTGGCGGCAATCAGCCGCCGCGGGCCGGCGGCAATGAGTTAGTCGTGTATCGCGATGGAGTGGACCGCTTGGCGAACGCGGTTGTGCCCCACATCGCCGGCCGTAAGCACACCATCACGGCGGATATCGAGGTGCCTACTCAAGGATCGAATGGGGTGATCATCGCGCAGGGCAGCCGTTACGGCGGGTTCACGCTCTACGTAAAGGACAAGCACGTCGTCTACGAAGTGAACGCCTTCGGCAATCGTGCCGGACAGCTGGTTTCGCAAAGGACTCTGAAGCCGGGCAAGGCGCACATTGTGCTTGAAGTCGATCCTGATTCAGCATCGCCAAACAATGCCACGCTGTTATCGGTGCCTCCGCCAAAGCCGGGCACCGCTTCCCTGTCTATCAACGGGCAGGCGGAAGGCAAGGCAAGCTTCACCAATCTGAACGGAAGCTCCTATACAGAGACGTTGGATGTCGGCAGCGACCTCGGTTCGCCGGTAAGTTCGGCCTATCAAGTGCCAAATCGCTTCACAGGCAAGATCGACGAGGTAACTATCCAATTCAGATAAGACCTATCCCCTAAAAGGCCTGAATGAGAACCGGAAGAGAAACAGCAGGTCCACTGCGCTACCCCGGATTTCCTGTCGAGCGTGGTGGCGTTGATGAAGGCAGCGCAACAGTAAATCCGGGTACGCTCCGGTCGGGATGACAATTTTGTTAAACTCGAGGGCTCGCGTGAATCAATAAGTCACAGACTCTCTTAATGACAAAAGGGTGGGGGCGGCATCGTAGCCCACTCAAGCCAAAGTGCGGCTTGAATGGGGCACCCAGAGCTTTCGCCTTTGTAATTGCTTCCTTGCCACAGGCAAGTCGGCTCCTCGGGATGATAATTCTGTCGGAATACTGACTGCCAGTCCTCCGACCGGTCTTGAGGCATATCCCTTAAAAAGCCGTTCGTGCAAACGATGCCGTGCCCCACATCTCGCTCGTTTTTCGCGAGATGTGGGATTCCACGAATCTTAACCCCTTCGGCTGGAGGCCTCTACGAGCGGTCTGCTACGCAGCGAAATCCGGCGTGATTCGTCGCGCTGCTGACCTCCCCCTTGCCTCTTGTCCCGAGGATGTAGCGCGAGCAGTATTGCGCCGTGCAAAGAAATGAGCCTCCGCGCTGGACCTTCTTGGCTGCGCTCGGATCGTCTGGATCGAGTGAGTTGGCAGGCCCCCGCGGGTTCCGTGCAATTTGGCCCGAAGAGGCGAGCTGCTTATAGTAATCCGCACGATACCAGTCGCTGGTCCATTGCCATACGTTTCCCGTCATGTCATAAAGACCGTACGGATTGGGAGGGAACTTAGCGACAGGCGCAATCCCAGCGTATCCATCGTCTGCCGTATCCTTGTCGGGGAAATGGCCTTGATTCGTATTGGCCATCCATTTGCCGCCCGGCCGCATTTGGTCTCCCCAGGGATAGGTCTTGCCGGCGAGACCACCCCTCGCGGCAAATTCCCACTCGCTCTCCGTCGGCAGGCGCTTCCCGGCCCATTTGGCATAAGCAGTTGCATCCTCGTAGGCGATCTGCACCACCGGGTCACTGTCATGCGCTTGAATATTGCTCCTAGGGCCAAGAGGATGACGCCAATTCGCCCCGGGAACATAGCTCCACCATTGCGAGTAATCGTCCAGCGGTACGGGATGCGACGGGGGCGTAAAGACCAGCGACCCGGGAACCAGCTTCTCAAGCGGGGCACCGGGAAAGTCTTCCGCCCGTGGCTTCCGCTCCGCGACGGTTACATAACCGGTTGCCTTCACGAAACGCGCATACTCGGCATTAGTGACATCCGTCTTATCCATCCAGAAGCCATCCACATATACGCGGTGAATCGGGCGTGCATCTGCCATCGGCTCGCCGCCACCTTCTGGAAGCATGCGAGGGTCCTTGCAGCCCATGGAAAACTCACCGCCCGGGATCCACTTCATGCCCGCCCGGCCCTTTTGCGGAGGCGCCGCTGCGTTTTGTATGGTCGGGGCGAAGCCCTCGTGGGCCGGGGAGGAGACACTAGCCCTGGCACCGGATGCGCGATGCGACGATGCCAAGTGGACCAGGACCATCGTGAGCAGCAGAGCAACGGCAACCGTCCAGAGTCTCCTGGGGAGATTGACCGGCGCATCGCCGCCACAGCCAGCACATTGTGGAGTTCGCTTAGCAGCGCTGGAGTTGTTCACTTCCTCTCCGATTTTCTCATACGGCATATTTCGCCGCAGTCTTCTCGTTCAACTTAATGCCCAGCCCAGGCCGTTTCGATAGCACGAGAGCGCTATCAACAATCTGCTCTGGTGGATCGACGAGTTCCGCGCGCCAAGGCACCTCACCATATGAGAATTCCAGGATGTTGAAATTTGGGATGGTGGCAATTACATGCGCGGCGGTCACGTTGCCCACAGGGCTAGCTGGCCCGTGCGGGGAAGCAATCAAGCCCGCGCCCTCGGCGAGGGCTGCAATCTTCTTCATTTCCAGCATGCCGCCGCACACCTTCACATCAGGCATAACGATGTCTACCGCTTCCGCCTTGATGTAAGGGTAGAAGCCGGTCACGCCATGGATGGATTCGCCGCCCGCAGTCGGCATGGTCTCAGCTTTGTTGATGGCGGCGAGGTTTTCCACGGGCTCGGCGGGGGTTACCTCCTCCAGCCAGAACAGATGCAACGGTTCAAAGCGGCGGGCCAGTTCCAGGCCATCGTCGCGAGTGAAATGGCTGTGGCCGTCGATGAGCAAGTCGCGTTGCGGACCGATCGTTTGCCGGACTGCCTGAGCGCAGTCAATGCCGCGTTGCATAAAATGCTCGATTGCCTGTTTATCGGTCAATCCACGCGGCATCTCGTCAAAGGGAGCGAGCTTTACTGCATCGAAGCTTGCCGCCAGCGCCTTTTCCGCCATGTGGGCAAAGCCATCAGGGGTTCTCTCTTCTGTCGAGCGATTGATGTTGGCGTAGATGCGGATCCTGTCCTGAATACGGCCGCCAAATAAGTCATAGGCAGGAACGGAAAATGCACTCCCTTGAATATCCCAGAGGCATTGTTCGAGCGCGCTCGCCGCGACCGCAGCCGGTCGGCCATTCTGGACGATGACCGGAGCGGTGACTTTGCGCAGCCATTCCACGTCGAAAATGCTTCGCCCTTTTAAGAGATCGGAAAACTGCTTGAGATAGAGCAGCGTCTGATCGTCTTTGCCGCTTTGCGATGCGTCGCCTAGCCCGCTGATTCCTCCACTGCTGTTGAGGCGGGCAATGGTCCAGTTACCGCGGCGATTCACTTTCACCTGGAATACTTCCAGACCCTGGACCGTCAGCTTAGGCAGGCTCGTTTGTGAAGAAGCGAATTTGTTTGCCAAAGCAAGAGGACTGAACGCCAGCCCCTGCAGTACGGATCTGCGATTCATCATCTAGCCACCGAGAGCGGAAGCAATGAGCGAAGAAAATTCGTTTGGCTAACTAGCGTAGGTTGGCTGTTTGAACTCATCACGACGGCCGGGCTACGATGGTTGGTTCTTTTGGAGATATGCCGTTGGGATCATTCACGACCGCTCCTGGCGGCGCTGCCACCGGCCCGCGAAGCAAAGGGTCGCTGGTGGAAACCATCCAGGCATGCAACCGGGCGCGCATATCGCGGGCGGTGGCCAGGTGGGCCGGATCGTTCACCAGGTTTGCATGCTCCGTGGGGTCAAAAAGGAGATCGTAAAGGCTCTCCTGATCCAGAATCTGCGAACCCCATCCAGTGGCTAACCAAAGATCTTTGCTTGGACTATCGTCGCAGTTAGGCAGAACTGGTGTGCGCCGGTCTCCGAAGCGGCGAATGTACTTCCAGCGCGACGTTCGTACCGCACGTTTTGGCTCATAGGAGGCGTGATAATTTACCTCGGCGAAAACTTCTTCGTGTATCTCCGGCACTTGCCCCGATAGCACGGGCAGGAAGGACTTGCCTTGTAGCCAGGTAGGTTGCTCAATTCCTATGTAGTCACAGATGGTTGGGAAGACATCTATCTGCGAAATCAGAGCGTCGCAAACAGCTGCGCGGGGAAGCTTCGGGCCGCGCACGATCAACGAAACTCCCCATCCATCGTCGGTAAGATTGCACTTCATACGCGGAAACGCGATACCGTGGTCTGTTGTACTGATGATCAGCGTATTTTCACCATAGCCGTTTCGGTCGATCGCCTCGAGAACCTTTCCGACGCCTTCGTCCATGACCCTTGCGCTCGCCCGATAGCGTGCGAAGTCGCCCCTGGTGGCCGCTGTATCCGGAATAGGCCTGGGCAGCGGCGCGAAGTTGGCCTTGTCTTCAGGGGTTGCCTCCGGATACTCCCGATGGGTTTCGAAAAAACCCACATTGAGAAAGAACGGAGAGCTCGGGCGGCTGTCCAGGAACGCAACGGCGGCGGGCGCTACATTGATCGCATGCGTATCCTTATGGGGAAGTATCTTGTCGTAACCAATCGTCGCCGGGTCCTTCGCGACATGTTGCAACCCGGCAAGTACCGAAGTGTAGCCTGCCGGCTTCAGCGTATGAATTATGTGCTGTTGGTAGTCGTTCAGCGAGAAGCCGCGATGCGCCAGGCCAAGCATGCCGCTGCTGTGCGGACAGAGTCCGGTGAGCAGAGCAGCGCGGCTCGGCGAGCAGGTGGGCGCTGCGCTGAATGCTTTCCGGAACAGGATGCCTTCCTGCGCCAGTCGTTGCAAGTTCGGGGTAGGCACTGACTGGCCGTAAGGCGACAGGTAACGCCCGGAATCGTGCGAATGAATGTAAACGATATTCGGCCGGAACTGGTCCGAAGGCTGCGCATCGGTGGGGGAGGGTCTGGTTTGCAGGGAAACACCTGCGGCAACCATACCGTGCAGGAATGTGCGCCTTGACACTGCAGAGTTCTGGTTCAATTCTCTTGGCATCGCGGAAATCAACTCCGGGGACACTTCAGCGGCTGCCGGCGTCCCGTCCAGGTAGGCCGCAGCGGTGAGTTTATTTTAGAACGTCTAGTGTTTGCTGCTTTGTCCTAGCTTGCCTGGACAACGACTAGCTGCCCTAGGTACTTCTGGCGTCAAACCTATAGTTGCTGCAAATATAATGGACCGCGACACCTGGTTGCAGAATGCTGCGTTCTGGAGCACTTCATGATGCGTACAAAGCAATTCGTTACCTTCGTTTTACTTTTCACGGCGTCTTCGTTAGCCGCGCAACAGCCCGCTCCCACCACCGCGGCCACCGCGCCCAACTCCGACACCAGCTACATTGATGCGGAAGGCACGGCGCACGTCACGCGCGTGGTCCCGCTGCCGGATACGATCAGCCCCGAAGCCCGTGCGTCGCTGGCCCACGCCGTTCCGGACCAAGGTCCGCCCGAATCGCTGGCCGACCGCCGCGCACACACAGATGCCTACACGGCTGGCGCACGCATTGCTTGGACGAAGATCTGCCCCAACCAGATCGTCGAGACCACCATGGCCGGCGTTCCCGTCCGCATTGTCACGCCCGACGGCCTGCGCGATGTGAATCGGGACAAGGTGCTGCTCAACCTGCACGGTGGCGGCTTCAACTCCGACTCCGGCTCCTACACCGAATCGATTCCCATCGCTTACTACACCGGGATCAAGGTAGTTGCCGCGCTCTACCGGCTGGCGCCCGAGCATCCGTTTCCCGCTGCGGTCGATGATGCTATCGCCGTGTACAAAGAGCTGCTCAAGACTTACAAGCCGGATCACATCGTCATCTATGGCACATCGGCCGGAGCCATCCTGACCGGGGAGGTGGCCGCGAAGATCAAGCAGCTTGGCCTGCCGATGCCGGCCGCTCTCGGCATCTTCAGCGGCATCGGCGACTTTGCCCGCACGGGCGACTCGATCGCCATCTACGCGCTAGGCGGCTTTTCTGGCCATCTCGACCCGCCCTCGCCCGGCACGCACGACTCCGGGTACGCGGGCAGCACAGACCCACACGATCCCGTGCTCTCGCCGGTCTACTCCGATCTGCACGGCCTGCCACCTACGCTCTTCGTCACCAGTACCCGAGACATGCTGCTGAGCGGCACGGTCAACCTGCAGCGCGCGTATCTCGAGGCGGGGGTCGACGCGCACCTGGTGGTCTTCGACGCACTCACCCACGCCTTCTGGTACGATCCGAAGCTGCCCGAAGCGATTGAAGCCAACCACATGATGGCAGACTTCTTCGTGAAGCATCTCGCGAAGTGAACGAGAGAAGCGAAGATCGCTGCGGATGAAATGGCATGTGAACGCTTCCTCTGCACTCATCCTCCGCAGAGGCACACGCGCAGAGGCGCACGACCGATAAGGGCTGGAGTTCAAGTCCCTATACGATCGTGCACCTGCGTCCTTCTTTCGCCTCTGTTCCGCTGTCAAAACGTGTAGTGAGCTGCCAGCTGGAGCTCCCGTGAGGCCGTGGAGCCTGTTGATGTTGGGCCGAAAGGCCCCTGCCGCGCTTGTCAAAAGAGAGGCGCGGGCAATTTGCCTGCGCCTCTCTTTTATGTTTCGGCTAGAAAACATAATGAGCCGCCAGTTGCAGCGTCCGAGAGGGGGTTGTGCCTGACTGCAGCGTGCTGATTTTGCCGAAATTGGAGCTACCGAAGGTGGTTATCGGATTGCCAAGGTTCGCATGATTGAATGCGTTGAACGCCTCCAAACGGAATTCGATCCTCTGTTCTTCATGCACATTCACGCTCTTCAGCAGAGTGAGATCGGTTGTGACCAAGGCAGGACCACGGCCAAAGGTACGTGGCGCATTGCCGAAGGTGTAGGCCGCATTCTGCGCAAAGGCTCTGGTATCGAACCATTCGGTAACCTTCGCCGACTTGGGACGGCTTTGTGATAGATCACTCGGATTGCCCGTCAAGTTTGGACGCACACCATCCGAATAAGTTCCGGTGTTGTTGGTTGCATCAAGCGGACTCAGAGCCGTGCCGGAGTGAATTTCTTCCAGTCCGCTAATGGTCCAGCCGCCGATAACCTGATTCACCAGATTTGAGTCCGACTGAACCAGCTTGCCGCGGCCGAAGGGAAGCTCATAGAGGCCGCTGGCAATCAGGCGATTGCGAACGTCATTGCCGGAGAGCCCCCAACGATCCTTCGGATCATAGTAGTTCGTATAGGTACTGGTACCGGGATACCCCGCCAGTTCGCTGCGGGACAATTCGTTGTCGCGAAACTTGGACCAGGTGTAATTGACTTCGTACTGCAAGCCACGGCTATAGCGTTTCTGCACCTCAACGTTGAGGGCGTTATAACCAGATTGACCGATATCGGGATATAGGATCTGTACGTTACTGAACTGCGGAAACGGACGCAGGGTCTGCGCGTTGTAATGCGTAGGATCGGCTGCCAGCAGCGCCTGGTTGGCGGGCGTAATCTGGTTGATGCTCTCGGCAAACGGGCCCGGCAGATGATGCCCGAAGGTTCCGGCATAAGCAATGTCGAATAGCATGTTATTGCCGATTTCCTGCTGGAGATCCGTGTGCACCTGGTAGAAATAGCCGGTAAGGCGACGCGGTTGAATGAATTGCGGCGCGATATAAGGCGTTTTGCCTACGGGAACCGCGCCGTAACCGGGAGTCAGTTGGGCGAGAGTGGGAAATGCGGCGAGACCAGTCCCCTGGGTTCCATTGTTTTTCAGCAGAAAGGCTGGCGTTCCCTTCACCGAATTCGGCGAGTTGAGCGTCACAGCATTTGAGAATCCGGTGGTGAGCACGATTGGCGTTGCCTGATCGAATTCGCCCGGATAGAGAATCCCGGAGCCGATGTGGAACACCGTACGATCACGCGGAGTCCAAGCGAGGCCAAAGCGCGGCCCAAAGAGCGCATCGTCGAAGTCGTTGGAGTATTTGCTCTGGCCGTTAATGCCCGAGAAAGTGATGACGCCGGGTGTACCCGAGACCGGGTTGATCGCCGTCGGGTCGAAAGAATTCTGGCGGTTGTTGGACAGGTAGCGCGGTGAATCAAGGTCGTAGCGCAGCCCATAGTTGATCGTCAGCCTGTTGTTAACGTGCCAGTCGTCTTGGGCGTAGAGGCCCCAACTCCAGGCCAGCGAGTAGAGCGCCTCCGTTTCGAGGCGGGAGGCACTGTCAACCACGCCGAACAGCAGGTTGGCAAGACTGCCTGCGGCCGTATTCGTGCTGGCGCCCTGCGGCGTGAAAGTGAAGAATCCTCCGCCGGAGGGAGAGTAGAGATCACCATCAGCCGATGTACGGTAGTCAGCGCCGAACTTTAACTGGTGATTGCCCACCTGCCAGGAGAGATTATCCGTGTACTCGTTGCTTAGAATCGGTGTCTGTAGTCGCCGCTGTTGCGAGGTGTTGCCGATGCCCGCTAGACCAGTGACCGTGACGCCGGGGAAGAAGATTGGGTTAGTACCCGGCAGGGAAAGGTCCGTGGCCGCCGCGGAATTGACTCCATGGCCGATGGAGAGCGCCTGGCGGAATGAAAAAGTGGCGCGGGCCTCATTCAACAGGGTTGGGCTGAAAGTATGGGTCCACGTCCCTGAGGGATTGTAATAGTAGTTGTGCGAAAGTACGCCGTAGCCATCGGTTCCGGCCGTCGGATAAACATCCGCCTGGTTTTCGTGGTCCGGCTGGGCTAGAAAACGCCCGTAGACTGAATCCTTGTCGGAGAATTTTTGATCGATGCGAACAACGTAGTCGTTGTAGACTTCTGGTTCCGGGTCGTTGGCCGAGAAGTTGTTGGTGTTGATCGCCGCGCCGGGCACGTTCGGCAGCGGATAGTAAGCAGCCAGCTTGACACCGTATGGATCGAGCTCGGAGGGCGGCAGCACGTTTCGCTGCCCGTTGTAAACCGCCTGCTTGCCAGTGTTGGGATCGAGAACTGGCGTGGAGATCTCCGAGAAATTTCCCGTCCTCTCCAGAGCGTCAGGCACGCTGATCGTTACCTGGTTGTTCACAGTCTCCAGCTTGCCTTCATAGCTGAAAAAGAAGAAGGTTTTGTCACGCTTGATTGGCCCGCCGATGCTGGCGCCGAAGAGCTTATACGCCAGCGGAGGGATAAGAGGCTGGTGTGTTATTGGACTAATGCCCGTAAACTCCGGAGTGGCCTGTAAATCCTGGCTGCGATAATAGAGATATCCGCTTCCGTGGAAACGGTTTGTGCCTGACTTGGTGGTCATCTGAATATAGCCACCGCCGGAGCGCCCGAGCTCCGCCGCATAGTTGGTGACGCTGAGGCTGAACTCCTGTAGCGAGTCGATGGGCAGATCGAACATTTGCGTCGGGACACCCTGTAGCAGGTTCTGCGTCGTGCCGCCGTCCACGGTGTAATTGGCATTACCGCCGCGTCCACCGGCGATGGCAAATGTAGAGTTCGATCCGGTCCCGGCGCCAATGACGAAACCATTCAAGCGCTGCAACTGCGTCGCGCGGCGGTCTATCAGAGGAAAGTTTGTGATGGTCTTGTTTTCAACCTCGTCAGTCACAGACGATGTCGTGGTCTCCAACTGGGCAACATCGCTGCTGACCTGGATCCTTTCCTCAAGCTGCCCTACCGCCAATGAAAAGTTCAAGGCAGTCGCCTGGCCGGTAAAGATCTCGACTCCTTCCTTGGTTTGGGGACTGAACCCATCCTTCTGAACGGTGATGTTATAGAGGCCGGGAACGAGCACCGGAAAGGAATAAAATCCGGAACCGTCAGTCGAAGTTTCACGCGCCTCGCCGGTCGCGGTGCGTGTTGCCGTTACCTTTGCCCCGGGAATCTGTGCCTTCTGCACATCCTGCACAGCTCCGGAGAGAGAACCCGTATTCTGGGCAGATGCAGTCACAGCGCCGAAACCGCCAAGAATTAAAAGCACTGCAATGAGGGCGCGCATAGACACGGCGACAGACCCACGTATGTGTAGGGTATTCACGTAGCCTCCTTAAACTTTTCCGGTAAGAGTAAAAACCAGGATGGGAGTCGTGGGGGTTGCAGAAGAGATCCAGCGGATCCGCTCAACTGCTAGTCATACATATCGCGCACCACGACACCGCCGCCTTATCTGCGGACAACATCGTGCTGCAACGGCGTACTGTCTTGCGGATTGTGCGCTGCGTTCCATGTTGACGGTTATGCCTCTACCGGCAGGTTGCCGAGTTGGAATTCCTCAACAGCTTTCCTTGGTTCAGCATCGGTCCTTACTACCGGACCATCTGCGGCAAGCTCACTGCCCGGGATATTCGACTTGAAGACCGGCCACAGAAGCTGGGAGTACCAGGGATCACCTTCATAGTGCGAGATGCCATATTCCCTGGGATATTGGCGGGAAATGTGGCCCGTTCCGAAAATAACGTCCCACAGGAAAAACATGTTGCCGAAGTTACCCTTATAGAAGCCGACGCCATCGTGCGTGCTGGCTGCATGGTGGGCATGATGGGTCGCAGGAGTTGAGATGACTCGCTCAACGATCCAGGCAATCGGGTGGAGAGCCTTATAGCGATAGAGAGGTTTGTCCCAGGGAATACTGGAGTGGGCCAACGTAGTAATCGTGGACTTCACTCCCAGTACCACCACTGCTGCGGGGCCAAAGCCAAGGTATACCAGGATGCTGGTGAGATAAGTCTGCGAGAAGAATATGGTGTAGATGGCATTTTGGCGCCCGGCCATTGACATTCCCATGTAAGGCGCAGAGTGGTGCGTGCGATGAAATCTCCATAGCCACGGAATCTCATGGTGCACCCGGTGATACCAATATTGCGTCAGGTCATCGGCAATGCAGAGAATCAGGACGCCCCAGAAGAACGGGACCCAGTAAAACATGTTGTGTTGATGCGGAAACAGAACGGGAAGCACCTTGACGCTGAACCAGGCAAAGAATGGTGCGAAGACAAGCTTGGGGATAGCAAAGCACGCGAGATCGAGCGCTTTTTCATTCCGATTCCACTCCCGGCCGTAGAGACCGAGGGAAAACTCGACCACTCCCAGAACGATGATGAAGAGCATGAAACCATAACCATGCGCATGATCCGCTGCAGCATGGTGGATGCTTAAGCTTCCAGCGACGTTCTCCCAGGGCCTACTGTGGCGGAGATACAGCGTGAGAAGCATAAGGAGAACGGGCAACGCATAGATGAATGAGCTGAGAGCTGCATTCCTAATCATCCTGCGTTGAATATCTGGATCCATCTTCATCGTTCGCTCGCATGAATGCATAAATATCAGGCTCATTCCCCTGAAGCTAATGAACCAGCAGTCGTCTGGTGGCCCACAGTCCCCCCACCAGGATCAGCAGGGGAGCCAGGGTTACCGCGAAGCCGACGGCAATTTTTTTCGCCAACAAAGTAAAATCCGCTATCCGCATAAACAGTTCGGCGACCGCACAAGGCGGCAAATAGTCTGAAGACAGTATTTGCAGACCTGAAATAATTGGCTGGGACTGGGTTAAAACGGGAGGGTCAGTTCCGAAGAACCTGGCCCAAACACATCCGCCTGGTTACCCGAGAGTGGGGCAACAACAAAGAAGAGGCGAAATGTTCTTGAACCGGGAGGTTCGCATAGGACTTGGTATAACTCCGCTGCTTCAGATCATGCAGTGGGAAGCACGTTTTGTCAAATACTGACTGAGCGGGAGAAGATTTTTTTGGTAACCAGGCGCGTCCATTAGCAGGCGATTTGTCGCGTTCACTCGAGGGTATTGCAGGGATGGAGCACTATAGCGTCAACGGCGCGTTAGGATTTCAAATTTCGAGCGGTGATTGCTCCGTCCTATCCCTTTAGCTTGCAACGCGAGAATGTTAGCAGGAGCCAACCGTCGAGCTTCGTTCTATACCTTCCCAGGCTCGTCTGGTGTGCGCAACAGACGGCGACGCGATTTCCAAGAACACTCGGAGTGCGGTTTAAACCAGGGCTATCTAGATCCTTGATCCTGCCGTGAAAGCGGAAACCCAGGAATTACTTTTGACCGGCGGGTTCTCACCCAGGGCTAAAGCCCAGTAAATGAGATGGGAGGGGGCTAAAGAGGGTGGTACGTTTTCAAGCCACCCAAGCCGAAATGAGTCGGCTTGGGCAGCCGAAACATGGTGGTCACATTCGACAATGAACCTTTGGAGAGCCGTACCTCAGGGGCCGAAGCCCTCTCCGATCGCATATTGAGAGCAACGTTCGACGGGGTGATATCTTGCTGCACGAGTTATCCCGTTAACGCATTCGCAACCACGATTGAGTTGTTTCGCTGATCGAAGTTGGCCAAGTTTCCGCCATCCTCCTGGAAGCCGGGAAGAATCTGCCAGCGTAAGCCGTAGCTAAGCGTCAAGCGGCTATTGACCTGATACTCGTCTTGCGCGAAGACGCTGAATTGGGTCGCCGTACCGCCCACGTCCGGACTGGAGACAGCAAAGTTTAGCGTAGTGGGGGCGCCTTCGAGAAAGTCACCAGGTACGCTCCCACGCTAGCCGGGGCAGGTTGGCGAACCTGGGGCACCCGTCCTATTCCTTCTGGCCTTGCCAGGATACAGGGGCCCAACGGGGAACAAACACTGTGCTATATAGGTCGAGACTCGCTTGCTGAGAGCAGCAATACTTCCGTTCCGGCCATTTCAATCTCGGCGCAGGAGGCGCCCAGTACTTCTCCGTCGGCTTCGACCGCGATTGCCGGGTTGTAATTGTGGTTGGGCGTGGGGCGGCAGACCACACGCACGACATCCTGGTAGTAGGCCGCGGCATCTTCTTCCTGCGCACGATTGCGTGCACCGCCGGAACGAAAGAGGGCCTCGTAGGTGGCACGCGCCAAGCGGGAACGCGAGTAACCCGCCACCGTCGCGAGCCGCAAGAAGGGAAAGGTTAAGCCACCGCCTGGGCGCCAACGGTTCAACTCCGCCACTCGCAGCGCGATGGCCTCGCTTACCTGTTGGTGGACAACAGACCCGCTGAGGGTAGTGATGGCGATGTCGAAGGGTTGGACCGGATGGTTGAACAGCAACCTGCCCCCGGCAGCGAAATAAGCTGCCCGCCCCACTCTGCTCTTTCCGGAACGGCGCGCCTCAGACATCAGGGTTGCATGCATACCCATTCCGGCGGCCATCGCGAACAGCCAGCTTCGCCGGCCTGCAGGAACGCAGCAGGTAACCTTGCCCAGGGGCACCGGAACGGGACGGCTGCGTAGGATGCAATGCGCGGCGGCAACCGGATCCCTGGGTACCTGGAGATTTTGCGCCAGCACGTTCCCTGTACCAAAGGGAATAATGCCCAGGGGCACGCTCGAGCCGGCGATCCCCTGAATGACGTCAAAGATGGTGCCATCGCCGCCGCAGACAACGACGGCCTCGTAGCCTTCTGCTACGGCCAGCGCTGCCTTGGGCCCGGCAGCTCGGTTTTCGCCTGTCTCCAGAGTATCGACTGCTGCGCCTGCTTCGCGGAATGCATGGTGAACGCGAGCAATGTCTCTGCGTCTTGCTCCTGTTTGCTGCAGCACCGGGTTAACGAAGAGCAGGATCTTTTTCATGGCGCTTCAGAAGTGCGCCGGCTTCTCCCAATCGGAGAACACGATTTCTTCCAAAGGCTTCCGCTGCCGTGCAGATACTTCCATCTTATGCAGATGCTCGGGCAAGCTGGCTGGGTCGCCGAGATACCCGATTGCCGTGACCGCGCCCATCTCATAGTCAGAGGGTATCGCAAACGATGCCCGCATCAGCTCGTTGTCAAAGCCCGCCATCGAATGGGTGTGCAGCCCGTCGGCGGTCGCCTGCAGAGCCAGATTCGCCATGGCAGCGCCCGTGTCATGCAGCCCGTAACGATTGGGCGTGCCCTTTTGCGTGAAGGTTTTCTTGGCCACGGCGAGGACCAACACCGGTGCGCTCTTGGCCCATGACTGGTTGAACTCAACCAGCGCGTTGAAGATCTTCTGATAGGTTTCGTCGCCTCGCCGGCCCACCAGAAACCGCCAGGGCTGCTCGTTCGAAGACGAGGCGGCCCAGCGAGCCGCTTCAAATAGTCTCTTCAACTCCGCGGCCGGTACCTCTTTGTCGGCATAGGTACGGGGACTCCAGCGGCGGCGGATCAGATCGTCAACACCGTGTACATCGGGTGCATGCTTTAACTTCTCGACTTCGGATGATGATGTCGGGGGCACGGGATAGCTCCTGAATGAATCCAGCTTCAGTACTTAGATAAATAGAGGGCAGGAAGGACGCAAAATCGCCTGCTCCGACCCGGATTTCCTGTGAAGCATGTTGGCGTTGGCGAACTTCATGCGGCTTTCCGTAATGAAAGCCGCACACGCGGCCATATCCTGTGCAGCGGACAGGAAATCCGGGGGAGGAGCAGGCGAGTCTTCTATTGGTGCTATTCCATCCGCGTTATTCGCGGACGCCCTCGACGAAGGCCTTTAGTTTGCGTGAGCGAGAAGGATGCCGCAACTTGCGCAGCGCCTTGGCTTCGATTTGCCGGATGCGTTCCCGGGTTACCTGGAAGCTCTGACCTACTTCCTCCAGCGTATGCTCGGAGCCGTCCTCCAGGCCGAAGCGCATCTTGATCACACGCTCTTCGCGCGGAGTCAAAGTACGCAGGACCTGCGAGGTATATTCCTTCAGGTTGACGCTGATCACCGCTTCAGAAGGCGAGACCGCCTGGCGATCTTCGATGAAGTCGCCCAGGTGAGAATCTTCTTCTTCCCCGATGGGAGTCTCGAGCGAGATCGGTTCCTGTGCGATCTTGAGCACTTTGCGAACCTTGGCCACCGGGATGTCCATCCGGCGGGCGATCTCCTCGGAGGTGGGCTCGCGGCCCAGCTCCTGCACCAATTGGCGCGAAGTACGGATCAGCTTGTTGATGGTCTCGATCATGTGCACCGGAATACGGATGGTGCGGGCCTGATCGGCAATGGCGCGGGTGATCGCCTGACGAATCCACCACGTGGCATACGTGGAGAACTTATAGCCACGCCGGTACTCGAATTTATCGACCGCCTTCATCAAACCGATGTTGCCTTCCTGGATCAAATCGAGGAATTGCAGACCGCGGTTGGTGTACTTCTTGGCGATAGAAACCACCAGGCGCAGGTTGGCCTCAATCAGCTCGCGCTTGGCCTGCTCGGCATCCATGTCGCCCTGGATCATCTCGCGCTGGGTGCGCTTGAGTTCGGCGATGGAGACACCGGCCTCCTGCTCCAGCTTTTCCAGGTCGGTCTTGCAGTTCTTCTGCTGGCGGCGATACTCCTTGCGCAGCTCTTCGCTCTTCGACTGGTCGTGCTTCTGTTCGAGTGACTTGATCTGCCGCTCGAGCATGCGCATGGCGTCGACAGTCTTGTTGACCTTGTCCAGCAGGCGCTTGCGTTCCGCGTTGGTGTACTTCAGCTCGCGGACGATGCGCGAGACTTCTACCCGCTCGCGGTTCATCATCCATCGCGTCTTGCGATGTTCCCTGGCCTTGGCCTTGACGTTGATCGTCTCCAGTTTTTCGAAGAAAAGAGACGCCTTCTTCTGGTGCTTGAGCAGAGTGTCGACGCGACCGATGGTTACGCGGATACGCGCCTGCAGGATTTCTTCGGTGATCTCTTCTTCGTCGAAGATCACCACTTCCTTGATGTTGCGCACGCCACGCTTGAGGTCTTCGCCCAGGGCGACGATCTCGCGAATGACGATCGGCGAACGGGAAATGGCCTTGAGTACCCGCAACTGCCCGCGCTCGATGCGCTTGGCAATCTCAACTTCGCCTTCTCTGGTCAGCAGTGGAACAGTGCCCATTTCGCGCAGGTACATGCGAACGGGGTCATTGGTTTTCTCGAGTGTGCCCGGTGTAAGGTCGAGTTCAACGTCCTCGCCCTCCTCACCCTCGCTCTCGAACTTGTCTGCGCCAAACTTGGGACCGCCTTCGAGCACATCAATGCCCTGGGTCCCGATGGTGGTCAGCAGATCGTCGAGATCGTCCGGTGAATGCAGGTCGCCAGGAATCAGGTCGTTGACCTCGTTGTAGGTCAAGTAACCTTTTTCCTTACCCGCATCAATCAGTTTCTGAATGTCTTCTTCGTACTTGTCTTCGATAGCCAAGCAAATCCTATCCCGTGCCTAATTTTTTTCGGATCGGTCCGTGCTCAGAAAGGACAGGGTGCTATGCGAGCCGCTAAGGGCATATTCCGGACGGTTGATGAACCGTTTGGGCAAGTAGACGCACGTCCTTCAAAGAGTTATAGAATATCATGGAATGGAGTGTGCCCCTCAGCAGCTCCCAGAACGACACCCCCGCCCGATCTCACCTGAAGCCTACTTTGTTAGATGGAAAACCAACGATTTGGTTTCTACCGCGGTCGGGGTATAGCGTACATCTTTGGAACTAAGCGTCCACATCCCGCATCTGCCGGTCAACTTTGAGTTTTTCAGCCATGAAAACGGCCAACTGAGCCCAATCGCCGCGCCGCTCGGCCTCGGCTATGTCCGCGCGTACCCGGCGCTGTAGGGCTTCCAGGTGGCGATACTTCGAGCGACTCCAGGGCGGCTTCCACCTGCTCCATCTCCACCTCGCTGGATTCCCGCAGCAGAGCCTGGGCCAGCAGCGCGCGCTGGCCGGGATCGGGCAGCGCTGCCAGGGGCTCCAGCGTACCGCGATCGCGCAACAGCCCCAGCATCGTAGCTACCGCAAGCCCTTCGAACGACTGAGGTTGGCTGTGTAAGGCCTGGCAAACGCGGAGGAAGATGCGGCTTTCAGGATTGGCGGCCATGGCCCGCAGCAGTACCCTTTCCGCCTCGTTGAGGTTGTCCAGGCTGGAGGAATTCACCTGGTCCCGGCGTTTGCGCGCCGCCTGGTGCAGTTCCTCCCGTACCAGGGCTGAATCAATACCCAGCTTCTGGGCGGCGTCGGATGCGAACTCGTCCCGCGCGATGCGGTTGGGCATGCGCCGGATGTGCGGCAGCAGGTAGTTGAGTGCCTTGGTCTTACCGTCGGCCGTCCGGGAAGGGAAAAGCTGCATCGCGCGGTCGATCAGGTAGTCTGAATGGCGCCTTGCCGCTTCCACGGCGCCCACATAGGCTTTGATGCCTCGCTCGCGGATAAACCGGTCGGGATCGAGCCCACCTTCAAGGGTGACGACCATAACCTCAAAATCCTCCTCGGTGAGCAAGGCGATCGACTTTTCGGCGGCGTTGGCGCCGGCGGTATCGGGATCGAAATTCACGAGGAGACGCTTGGTGTAGCGGCTGAGCAACCGCACCTGCATCTCGGTAAAAGCCGTTCCGCTGGTGGCCAGCACATTGTGAAATCCGGCCATGTAGGCGGTGATGCAATCCATCTGCCCTTCCACCAGCAGGGCAAAATTCCGCTCGCGGATCGCCTGTCGCGCCTTATCGAGATTAAAAAGCACTTGCCCTTTGGAATAGAGCGGGGTCTCGGGCGAATTCATGTACTTGGGCCCGGACTTCTCCTCACTATCGAGTGCCCGCGCGGTAAAGGCAATCACCCGCCCTGACTCGTTGTGGATAGGAAAGGTGATTCGCTTGCGAAAGCGGGCATAGAGCGGTCCGGCAGAGCCATCCGGCTGCTCTTTTGAAGAAAACAGGCCGGACAGCCGCAAAAGATCGGGCGGGGCAGTTCCCTGGAGGCGGTCACGTAGCGCATTGAATGAATCGGGAGCATAGCCGATGCGGAACTTGGCAATGGCCTCCGCCGTGAGACCGCGGGTGGTGAGATACTCGCGCGCCCGGGCGCCTTCCGCCGACCGCAATTGCTCCTCAAACCAGGTTGTGGCCAACTCGTGCAATTCGAGCAGCTTACCGCGCTGGCGGCTCTCCTGGGCTTCTTCTGGCGAAGAGAATTCCCGTTTGGGCAGGACGATGCCGCATTTTTGGGCAACGAGTTTAACGGCTTCAGGGAAGCTGACGTTCTCAATCTTCTGCACGAAGGAGAAAACGTCGCCCGATTCGTTGCAACCGAAGCAATGGTAGAACTGGCGCACCGCATGCACCGAGAACGATGCCGTCTTTTCCCCGTGAAAGGGGCACAGACCCTTCATGGTTCCAGCTCCGGATTTTTTCAGCGTGATGTATTCGCCGATGATCCGAACGATGTCCGCCTGCTGCTTTACGAGTTGGGCGAAGTCTGAAGCCACGCTTTATTGTCGTACATCGTGAGCGCTGGAAAATCCCCCGGTTATGTGGAAGGCCGACAACAGCTGCTCCGGTTGCTTCCCCTGCTCCCGCAGGCGGCGTAGACTCAGCGCGTCATGGCGTTTGGCGAGCCTCTGCCCCTGTTCATCGACTACCAGATCGCAGTGATACCAGGCTGGCGAGGAGATGCCCAGCGCCTGCGCCAAAAGAATCTGGCGCGCTGTCGACTTCAGCAAGTCGGCGCCGCGAACCACTTCGGTAATCCCCATCGCTGCGTCATCGACCACCACGGCCAGCTGATAAGCGGCAAGATCGTCCCGGCGCCAAACCAGGAAATCACCAAAGTCCCGTCCGGCGACGAACCGCTGGGGGCCAAAGTGCCCATCCTCGAAGACCACGGCTTCTCCATCGGGCACGCGAAAGCGCCAATTGGCGCCGCTGGACGATTCGACCCCAGCAGACGGCATGGTGGCGGGGCGGCAGGTGCCGGGATAGATGCCCTCGTCATCATGGGGAGCCTGCATTGCCTGCGCCAAGTCCTTGCGCGAACAGCGACAGGGGTAGAGCCATCCGCCGGCCAGCAGGCGGCGCCAGGCGTCACGATAGAGGTCGTGCCGTTGGCTTTGCGTGTAGGGCCCGAAGGGGCCGCCGGCGTCGGGTCCCTCCTGCCACCGCAGGCCAAGCCAACGCAGGTCTTCCATCATGGCGCTCCGGAAATGCGGCTGCGAACGATCAGGATCAAGATCCTCGTCGCGCAGGATCAGCGTCCCTTGGGCTGCTAGGGCGCGCTGCTGGGCGATCCAGAAAGTGCGCGCATGGCCCAGGTGCAAGAAACCGGTGGGAGAGGGCGCCAAGCGGCCTCGGTAGGTAGAGGAAGTCACTTCAGGATTCTTCTTTGCCACGGGATAGACTCGGCCGAGAGGAAGAGGGCATAAGCTTCAAAATAGATCCGGGATGCTGGAAAAGGCGATGCGCGTAGGCGCAGCCGCACCTGCCAGCAGCATGCTGGCGAAGCATAGGGTGTTCGTCCCGTACTTGTAGTTCACCCGATCCATGGTGCTCGAAAGCCGAGTTCGCTTTCCCTCTTCTTCGAGGCCGGAGAAGAGGCTTAGCGTGTGCAGGTGGTCGGGAACCAGGTTGCCCAGGGAAACGCCCACGAAAAAGGGTTTTTGATGGGTCTGGCCGGCCGGGCTTTGGCTCCATAGGTGCTGCAATCCCTCCAGAAGCGTCTGGTTGTCCTGGCATTCGAGCAGCGGGCAGCTTTGCGTCCAGGGCTGCTGGTGGATGCCGGAAGAATGCTTGGAAGAGGCGGCCACGCTGGGCACCGCGAAACGAATGGTCAAGGTCATATGCGAGGCCCAAAGGCGGGCTTTCCGCAGGCGCATCGCGGCCTTGTGCAGAAGCTTGTTGGCCACGGCATAGGCGCCTTCCGGGGTGCGCAGTTCCGGCGACAGAACGTGGGAGTGGCCGATCGACTTCGCGTGCTCGAGCTCAGCATCGCCAAAATCCTCGCCTCGAAGCCAATGCCAAAGCTTTTCGCCGCCCACCCCGCCCCAAGCTACGTGCAACTGCTCCCGATCGAGCGCCAGCAGCTGTTCCATCGTGCGAATGCCAGCCTGGTGTAGACGCTTCTCCATTCGTGCACCCACCCCCGGCAGGTCGCGCGGCGTCAACGCGGACAAGGCATCATGCAGCAGATCAGGCGTCAGGGCTACCAAGCCGTCCGGTTTCTCCATATCCGAGGCCACTTTGGAGAGATACCGGTTGGTCGCCAGCCCAACCGAGCAGCGAAGAGTCGCCCCGGCCTTGCGACGAACAGCGGCTTTGACCTCGCGCGCCAGCTCCAGCGCAGCCAACAGAGGCTGCTCCCGGCCTAAGAGCCGGCAAGCCATTTCGTCGATTGACATAACCGAGGTGACCGGAAGGCAGGATTCGACGGCTTCCACGACCCGGTGGTGGTAGTCGACGTACAACTCGTGCCGTGCCTCCACGAGCAGGATGCCAGGGCAGAGACGCTTGGCCTCGCCGACCTGGGTTCCGGTGCGCACTCCGTATTGTTTGGCCTCATAGCTGGCGGCGATACAGCAGGTTGTATCCGCCACCAGCGGCACCACGGCCATGGGGCGGTGGCGCAACTCCGGGCGCAGCTCCTGCTCCACGGACGCAAAGTAGGAATTGAGATCCAGAAAGAGCCACTTCAACCGGGGATCCCCCATTGGGAACGTATTGTGTGTCGCGCCGGTCATGTCGCACTCTTTTTGGCCATATCGGATTTTCTATTGCGATGCTAATCTTTGTGCCATCGGTACTTTTCGGGAAGTGGACGTACCGGTCCCACAAAGGGAAGCCATCCCGAAAAATATTTTGCATCCCAGAAAACCATCCCCTGGGTTTAGGGTTTCATAAAGCGTGGAGTACCAAGATGCATTCTCTCCATTTACACACCTTCGCACGCTGGTTTTTCCAGTTTGAGTCGTTTGGCCCGGCAATTCTCGTCACCATCGGCGCGGCCTTGCTTATGGCTTGTGGTATCGGAGCAGCTTGCTCACCTTGTAAGGAAAAGGACGAAGTCTTTCACCGCCAGGTGTTCTAGAGACGTTGGGTTCCTCCGCTTGCCGTCGGGCCCGTAGGTGTTCGGCGTTCCCCACTCTTTTTTTGCATTCTTCCAGCTCTTCCGCTCTTCCTTTGCGAAAACTCTGCAGTCGGCACGAAGCAATGCCCAATCCCGCACGCAGAAGTCTGCCTCTTCTTCCCGGACGTATGGCGGGTGCCCCATATCTCGCTCGTTTTTTGCGAGATGTGGGATACCACTGATGCTGACCGCTGAGTGCATCGGAGGAATCGAGGGTCAGAGGGAGAGAGCATTGGTATCCCACATCTCGCGAAAAACGAGCGAGATATGGGGCACCCGCCATACGTCCGGGAAAAAGGGATAAATCGTCCTATTCTTTTTGGTTCTGGCACCACACAGACTCTGCGGGGGGCACCTTCTCAACAAAGCATCAGAGCGGCTCTCCAGGTTTCACGAATTCGGGTTTTCCCTTCGCGCCCCATTCCACGTAGCCCATTGGATGATGATGGTCGTGGGTAAACAAAACCAGCCATCGCTCGGGAATCGCGCGGCCCAGGAAGCGCTTGCGCTGCTCGATGCTGGTGAGCGGGTCTAGGTCGTACCCGGTCACCCAGGTCACGTCCAGGTGCGCGCTGGTGGGCATCAGGTCAGAGACGTAGCAAGCCCTCCTTCCGCCTGAATCGAGCATCACCGCCATCATCTGCGCAGTATGCCCCGGATAAACCTCCACACTTACTCCGGGAACAATCTCTGCGTGGCCGCCGCGGGGAGGGTCAAGCAAAGTCATCTGTCCGCTGGCGATGAGGGGATCGTAATTCTCGCTGATATAGCTGACGGCATCGCGCTCCAGCTGCAGATGGCCATGCTCCACTTCTCTGCGATGCGCGAAGTAGCGGGCATTGGGAAAGGTTGGCACAATGCGGCCATCTTCTCTTTGCGTCGTATTCCACCCGCAGTGATCGAAGTGCAGGTGGGTATTGATCACGATGTCCACCTCCTCCGGTTTGATGTGAGCCGCGTCAAAGCTCCGGAGCAAGAGCTGCCTGGCGTCGAAGATGGCGCGCAGTTTTTCCGGCAGCTTGTTGCCGATGCCGGTCTCGATCACCACCGTGTGTTTGCCGGTGCGCACCACGACGGTGTTGGTTCCGAGCAGAATCTGGTTTCGCTCATTGGCTGGCGTGCGCTTCTCCCACAGGGGCTTCGGCACCACCCCGAACATGGCGCCCCCATCCAGGAGATAAGTACCGTCGGTCAGGATGGTCAGGTCGAGTTCGCCAAACGTCGTGTGGCCGCGCACCAGGTCGTGTGTAGTTTCAGTCTCCGCAGGGTGCATCACGGCAACACCGGGGTCATGAGATAACGCTCGAAATGCTCACGTATTCGGCCATATAAGTGAGTGGTGGCCTCAGCGCCGTCGACGTCGTGCGTCTTGCGCGGATAGAGCTGCAAATCATAGGGCAGATCAGCATCGATCAATCGCTGAATGAACTGGATCGAATTCTCCAGGTGTACGTTGTCATCCCCAGTGCCTTGAATCAACAGCAGGCGTCCCTTGAGGTTTGGCGCGCTGTTCAGCACGGAGTCGTCGCGATAGATATCTTCGTTCGCTGACGGCGTTCCAAGATAGCGCTCGGTGTAGATGCTGTCATAGTCCTGCCAGTCGGTAACCGGGGCTCCGGCAACTCCGGCGCGAAAGCGGTCGCTATGAGTCAAGGCGTAGAGGGTGAAGGTGCCGCCCCAGCTCCAGCCCCACCAGCCGAGCCGCTTGGGGTCAAGCTGAGGGTACGCACGTAGGGTTTGGTCAAGCGCCGCGATCTGGTCGCCCAGCTGCACTGGCCCAAAGTCATGATAGGCTGCCTGCGCGAAATCGCGGCCTCTACCGCCCATTCCGCGGTTGTCCACATGCAGCACGGCAAAACCACTCTGCACCAGCACTTGATCAAAGAGACGATCTTCGGCCGACCATTTTCCGGTGACCATCTGCGCGTGCGGGCCGCCGTACGGATTCAGAATGAGAGGCACGCTTGCTGGCTCGGTCTTGCCTACAGGCAACACCAATTGGCCATACAGCGTAGTAGCGCCATCGGCAGCCTTCCATTCGACGCTGAGCGGCGGTGTTATTACCGTATCGAGCGCCGGCGATTTCCATATCGTCTGGCAGTCGCTATCGTGGCGGCACAGATCCACCACGGGCGGCGTCGTGGTGGAAGAGATGGTATCGGCAAAGAAATTCGTGTTGGGGGAGAAGATTGGCTCGTGCCACTCTCCGTACCGGCTCACCCGGCGCTTGCCTCGTCCGTCCAGTCCGATCACCCAAAGCTGCTGCTGGCGTGGGTCCCCCTCGTTGGAAAGATAGTAGACCGTGCGCGCCACCTCGTTCACACCCACGATATCTCCCACTTCCCAATCGCCGCCGGTCAGTTGCTTGACCAGGCTGGCTTGGGCCGCCAGGGGATTGGCTCCATCGAAAGCATAGAGGTAGATATGGTTGTGCCCATCCCGCCAACTGGTGAGTAAGAAGTTTGAGGCAAAGAAAGTCAGGTCATAGGAGGCGTCCAGGAACTTGTCGTCCGTCCTGGCGAGCACCGGCTTTAGCTCGTTCGTTGAAAGATCGGCGAAATACAGCGTCATCGTCTTGTGATCGCGCTTCAAAGTCTCAATCCATAACGTCTTGGCATTGAGCCATCCAAAGCGCGGGATGTAATCGCTTCCGTTGTCGATGGGCAGGTTGATCCACTTGGTCCGGCCGCCATTGGCGCCCACCACTCCTACACGCACCACTGGGTTCGGATCACCGGGCTGCGGGTAACGCTGGCGGTCGACTGTTGCGTGGGTCGGGATCCAGTCTTCGATAGGGTATTCGGGTACCGGAGTTTCATTCATCTGCAGGTACGCAATCCGCCGCGAGTCTGGCGACCAGAAATAGTTGCTGCGCACGTCGAGCTCTTCCTCATACACCCAGTCCACTTCGCCATCGAGCATAGTGTCTGCTTGCGAGTCCGTGAGCCGGGACGCCGTGTTGCTGTCCTTCAATTTGCGTACATAGAGATTGTGGTCACGAACGTAGGACAGGTAGGTTCCGTCCGGAGAAAACTTGGGATCATCTCCACTGCCCGCGCCGGTTGATGCTATCTGCAGGCCGGTCTTGGTTGCCAGATCGAAGAACCACAGCTGGCCACTGGAGTCGAAGAGGAGGTGTTTCGAGTCGGGGACCCAACTGTAACTGGCTTGCTTATAGCGCGTGCGATTGTTGAGGTCATGCTCTGAGGTGACGGGCGGATTCAGGGCCTGCATCCTATCGTGGTCGACCAGCACCTGCGTAGAGCCTGTGCCACCTTCGACAGCCACCAGGTCGCCATTGTCGGCAATATAGCTGAGCCGGGTTCCGTCGGGACTCCAGGCAATGCCCTGCGGCGGCTGGGTTGCCTGCGCCTGGGGGTAGATCTGGTCGACCGTGACCGGCTTGGTATCAGCTGCGGAGGCGCAAATGCGACAGCAAAATGCAAGCACCAGGGCGAATCGAAGGCGTGTCAACGAATGGCTCCAGCAGGTCCCTGAGCCTGAAGTGTATCGTACGTGGACGGGCCAGCGTGCTTGAGCATTTTCACTTCTGCGCTGCACGGTCAAATGGAGCGAAGTGCGGCTTTGCTTGAGGAGAACCGACGCCGGAAGTGGCCGCCTGGTATGCACCGGAAGTGAAAATGCTGTAGACTCCAGACCACGCATGGATGTTCAACTGCAGTCGCTTATCCGTTTACAGCAGGTCGATATTAAGAACGCCCAACTGCTGGAAACCATCGCTGCCGTTCCCCGGCATTTGCAATCCATCGAAGAAAAACTTCAGCAACTGAAGCTGGCGGTGGAGCAGGCAGACAAGGCCGTGCCGGTGGAAGAGGCGCGGCGCCGAAGGCTGGAAAGCGATCGCAAGGACCAGCAGCAGAAACTGGCTAAGTATCGCGACCAGTCAAGCAGCGTCAAGACCAACGAGCAATTCCATGCCTTGCAGCATGAGATCGGATTCGTTGAGGCGGAGATTCGCCGCATTGAAGACGAGGAACTCATCAGCATGATCAAGAGCGAGTCGTTGGAGAGTCAACGCTTCGAGGCGCGCAAGACGTTGGCCCAACAAGTGAAGTTGCTCGATGAAGAAAAAGAGCGGGCTCGCATTACCTCGCAGGGACATCAGGAGGAGCTCGCTTCAATCCAGAGCGAACGGGAGAAACTACGCAAAAACGTGAACGAGGCCCTGCTTTCCCAGTACGACCGCATCGCTTCTTCTTCTCGTAAGACAGCGCTGGCGCGCGCCGCGGGACAGCGCTGCCTCTCCTGCCAAATGCAATTGCGTCCGCAGTTTTGGAACCAGGTGCGGGAAGGTACGCTGCTGAACTGCGAGAGTTGTGGACGATTGCTATATTTCGATCCCGCTCAGCTCACTACGCAGGCCTCGTAAGGGAAACAGCTGGTAAAGGGTCTAGAGCCCGGACAGGGCTTAACATTTAGGAATGAAACGTATTGCTGTCGACATGGACGAGGTGCTGGCAGATGCGCTGAGCGAACATCTTGCGCGCTACAACCGTGACCACGGCGAGGCCATCACCAAAGACCAGTTGGAAGGCAAGTGGCTCTGGGATATTGTCGCCGCCGACCGACACGAGCGATTGGAAGCTTACCTCCGCAGTGAAGACTTTTTTGAGGATCTCCCGGTTCTTGAGGACAGTCAGGAAGTTCTGGCCAAGCTCAGCCAACACTACGAAATTTTTATCGCCACCGCGGCTATGGAGTTCCCTAATTCCTTCGGCCCCAAATATCGGTGGTTGCGGCGGCACTTCCCCTTCATCCCCCCGACCAACTTCGTTTTCTGCGGAGACAAAAGCATCCTGCTGGCCGACTACCTGATTGACGACACCTTCCGGCACTTCGAGCGATTCAGGGGTAAGGGAATCCTCTTCTCCGCACCCCATAATGCGACGGTCACCGGGTTTCGCCGGGTCGCCAGCTGGCGAGAGGTTGAGGATTTCTTTCTGCCCGTGGGGAGGGCTTAATTTAAGGCTCTGCCTGGAGGTTCTCCTTGGAGCGGGATGGGGTGGGAATAGTAGTCGACGCCGGCCTGCCCGAAGGCAGGTTCAGGGCGGAGTTCTTCGCTCCCATGGCCGCCCCGAGAGGCCGCAAGTTCATAGCCGGTTGTGGCGATTGCAGTTGATGCATGGTCACAATGATGGCGTGGGCCGCCACCTTGCCTGCACATCGATACCCATGGGGCGTGCTGGCATCGAAATACACCCCATCGCCCGCGGTAAGGACATGCGTCTTGTCTGCATGCCGGATCTCCAGTTCACCCTCCAGGATGTAGAGGAACTCATATCCCGGGTGTACGTGCGGGCGGATTTCAATGTTCTTCTTCAGCGGAACGAACTCCGCGTAGTAGGGATCCAATTGCCGGTCGGGAACCATGTATCCCAAGCTCTCGAAGTAATAGGTTGGATCGTCCACGCCAGTCTGGGGCAGACGAACGCGCTCTTTTTTTCGATGAATGCGGAAGAGGGTGTGAGGTTCGGTTTCGAAGAAGTAGGAAAGGTCCTTGCTGAAAACCATCGCTACCCGGGCCAGGTTGCGTAAAGTCGGCACCACGCGGCCAGTCTCGAGTTGTGACAGAAAGCTGGCGGATAAGCCGGTATGACGGCCCAGCTCGACCAAGCCCATGGATTTCTTCAAGCGGAGCCGCTTGATGCGTTCGCCAATGCGCTTCTCTGCGATAAACGATTCCGCACTGGCGGGGTCAATCTGCGAATTTGTCGCTGTGTCTTTCGTTTCCACGGCGCGGGCTCCTTGAAGTATCTGTTTTCACACTTGAGATGAGATTCGCACTTAAAATGTTGCTAAGAGGAAAATAGTTTTCCTTTCTATCAACATTATCTCAGAACTACCGACGGGAGGCCAGCATCGCAAGGATGCATACATGAGATGACAGCAGATCAAATTTTGTTGACTGGATCATCGGGACTTATCGGTACTTCTTTAGTACGTGTTCTGCGGCGCAAACGGATCTCCACAGTTTCTCTCCATCGACGTGCTCTGCACGGGGCCCGTGTTCTCAACGAGGAGGTTCCGGGGCTATGGGACCCCTACGCGGCAACGCCCATAAGCCCTCCCCGGCAGATTGAAGGAACAACCGCCGCAGTCCATCTTTCCGGGGCTAATTTGGCCGGCCGGCGATGGACCGAGTCCTACAAACAGGAAATCCTGGAGAGCCGGGTAAAGCCTACCCGTGCACTGGCCACGTTGCTGGCCGGGTTGCGGCCCAAGCCGGCAGTGCTGGTGTGTGCATCGGCGATCGGCATCTACGGCAGCCGCGGAGATGAGCTGCTCACGGAAGCATCTTCTCCGGGAAATGGATTTCTCCCAGAGGTGTGCCTTGCCTGGGAAGGAGCAACGCAGCCGGCGTCGGATGCTGGAATCCGCGTCGTGCATCTTCGCTTTGGTGTCGTGCTTTCCCCGGAGGGGGGTACCTTGGCGCAGTTGCTGCCAGTCTTTCGCGCCGGCTTGGGTGGCCGGTTAGGCAGCGGCCGGCAATGGATCAGTTGGGTGGCGCTGCCCGATGTGGTTCGGGCTATCGAGTTTGCATTGGAGACAGCCAGCTTGGCCGGTCCAGTGAATGTGGTGGCGCCGAACCCGGTGACGAATTTGGACTTGACTCGCTCGCTGGGGCGCGCCCTTCACCGCCCAGCCCTGCTTCGAGTTCCCGCCTTTGCACTGCGGCTGGCATTCGGCCAAATGGCGGAGGCCACCATCCTGGCGAGTGAGCGAGTCTTGCCGGCTCGCTTGAGTGCCTTGGGATTCGACTTCGAATATCCTGAACTCGACGCCGGTCTTCGCGCGGTTCTGCGAAAGTCGTAACGGGAGGCGGATAGAGGCCTTTTGCCAGAAATTGCCGAAGACCATGATGGTTTACGTTGGGAGAGCATGAATCGGAAGCTCCTGGTTTTCGCTCCCCACATCAAGAATCCAGCCTTGGTTGTCTTGCTTGCGATTTGGATTGCCAGCTCGACGATTGGATGCGGAGCACCTGGAGCGCCTCAGCCCCCGAGCCTCAACTTGCCAACGCCGGTGTTAAATCTCTCTGCAGTTCGGATTGGTAATTCTGTCCACCTGGCCTGGACCATGCCGACGCACACCACGGACCACAGAGCTCTGCAGCACCCGGTCCCAGTTCGGATCTGCCGCACGGTAGAGAACGGCCCCTGCGCCAACATCGCCAGCCTATCGCTTACGCCAGGTAAGGAAGGGGCATACACAGACGAATTGCCTGCCGATCTCTCCCAGCGACCAGACCGCCTGCTGCGTTATGAGGTCGCCTTGAATAACCACGCAGGTAAATCCGCCGGCCCCTCGAATACCGCTTACAGTGCAGCTGGCGTCAGCCCACCCGCCGTCACCGGACTGACCGGGCAGGTAAGGGCGGACGGTGTCCTGCTTAGCTGGCAGCCGGCTGCCGAGACCGGGCAAGCGGTATCATTTCGCATCGAACGCCTGCAACTGGACGTCGCAACGCCCCACGAGGCACCCAAGTCTCCTCTGACGCCGGCCGCACCCGCTGCCGCTCAGACGCTTGTCGTCCGGGGGAAGGACGGCGAAGACCCGGGTCACGCGATCGACAACTCCGCCTTGTTCAATCAGCGCTATCGCTACACGCTGGAACGGGTTGCGACAGCGACTCTCTCCCGGCAATCCGTAGAAATACAGGGTCTGCCGAGCGAGGCGATTGTGGTTGCGACCACCGACACTTTCCCCCCTGCGGTTCCCCAGGGATTGGTTGCCGTGGCCGATGCGGCGGCCGGGGCCATCGATCTCTCCTGGTATCCAGATACCGATAGCGATCTGGCCGCTTACCATGTCTACCGCCGTGATGTGCATGGAGACTTGCCGGCTCAGCGAATCGCTTCGGTGGGGGTTGAAACCTCGTATCGGGATGCGGGAGCACAACCCGGCCACACGTATGCTTATTCCGTGTCGGCCGTCGATCAAAGTGGCAATGAGAGCAAGCGTTCCCCCGAGGTGGAGGAGAGTTTAGCCAGCCGGTAAAGTAAACCCGCATCTCAAACCAGACACAGGAGCCCCATGAAATACTGCCGCCTGCAAACAACGTATGGAGCCCAATACGCTGAGGTTGTTGACCGCGATGGGCGGATGTGGATCGAGCGCCTGATTCCACCCTTCGAAGAAGGTCCCGCCAGCGATTTCGTTGACCCTGCGATCAATCCCTTTGATCCACTTCCACTCGATGAAGCGCGAACGCTCGCCCCTGTTGTCCCCTCAAAGATTGTCTGCGTTGGACGCAACTATCGCGAGCACGCGGCAGAGCTCGGCAATGAGGTTCCGGCCGAACCGCTGCTATTCCTCAAGCCGCCCTCCGCGATTCTCGCCCCGGGAGAGGCGATTTGCATTCCGGCGCTTTCCAAGCGGGTTGATTTTGAAGGTGAGATCGCGGTGGTGATCGGCCACCGTTGCAGCAGGATCGGTACCGATGAGGATCCAGGCGACTATATTCGCGGATACACCGTCGCCAACGACGTGACAGCCAGAGACCTGCAGAAGAAAGACGGCCAGTGGTCCCGCGCCAAGGGCTTCGACACTTTCTGTCCCGTCGGGCCGCTGGTCACGGACGAGGTGGATCCATCTCTGGGCATCGGCATTACCACCCGTCTGAATGGAGAGCTGCGCCAGGACGGCAATACGCGCGACCTGATCTTTTCGATCGCCCATCTGCTGCGCTATATCACCGCAGTCATGACGCTGTTTCCAGGAGACTTAGTCCTAACTGGCACACCGGCCGGAGTGGCTCCCATGCAGCCCGGCGACCGCGTAGCCGTTACTGTAGAGGGGATTGGAACGCTGACTAATCCAATCGTCTGACATTCGGACAATTCCCGCGGCGCATGAAACCTATCGGGATTTTAAGAATCTCAACAGTGGGAAGCCTTACACTCAAGGTGTACGCAAGGAGAGATATCGCATGGCCAAGACACTGCTCGAACAGCTTAAGGAAGTTACGGTAGTCGTCGCCGATAGCGGGGATTTTGAATCGATCGAGAAATTCAAGCCCCAGGACACTACGACCAATCCCTCACTTCTCACCGCAGCCGCCGGGATGCCACAGTATCAGCCCATCGTGGATGGAGTGCTCCTCGAGGCTAGAAAACAGCTCGGTCCCCAAGCCAAGGACAGCGACGTAGCCAATCTCGCCTTCCGTCACCTGGCGGTAGCCTTCGGGAAAAAGATTCTGGCTATTGTTCCCGGCCGGGTTTCGACCGAAGTCGACGCACGGTTGTCTTTTGACACCGCCGCCACCATGAAGCAAGCGCGGGAAATCATCAAGCAGTATGACGAGGCGGGCATTTCGCGGGAGCGCGTGCTGATCAAGATCGCCTCCACGTGGCCGGGCATCAAAGCTGCGGAGCAACTGGAGAAGGAAGGCATCCATTGCAACCTGACGCTGCTTTTTGGCATTCATCAAGCCATCGCATGTGCCGAGGCTAAGGTAACGTTGATCTCGCCCTTCGTAGGCCGCATCCTCGACTGGTACAAGAAGGACACGGGCAAGGATTATCAGGGAGCAGACGATCCGGGTGTGCAGTCGGTGACCAAGATTTATAACTACTTCAAGAAATTTGGCTACAAGACAGTGGTGATGGGGGCAAGCTTCCGCAATATTGGGGAGATTCGCGAGCTGGCGGGCTGCGATTTGCTTACCATTGCTCCCAAGCTGCTGGAAGAGCTTGAGTCCACCGAGGGCGACCTGCCCCGCAAGTTGGATCCGAAGAATTCCCAGGGCTTGCAAATTGAGAAGATCTCGATCGATGAGGCCACGTTTGAAAAAATGCACGCTGCCGACCGAATGGCTCACGACAAGCTGAAGGAAGGCATCGAAGGCTTCAGCGAGGCGCTGGAGAAGCTGGAAAAGCTATTGGCCGACCGTCTGGCCCAGATGGGCGCCGGCAAGCAAGAGGCAGTAGCCGCTCGATAGACTTTCCAAAACCACATCCGATGCGGCTGGCCTTGATAGGCAGCCGCATTGCTTTTTGGCAAGGAATAGGGCATACCTCTGCCCCCTCGCGGAGCGATTCGCCCAGTTTTCTTAACCAGAACGCTGCGTAACCATGTTCTCCTCGATATGTAGTCGATGATCGGAGGAGGTCTTCGTGTCCTGGTACGCCCTTGATGATCCCAATGACCCGCAACTCGACGATCTGGCCACGCAGTTCCAGCTCCATCCCCTGCATATTGAGGATTGCCGCAGCAACAACGAGCGACTGAAGGCAGAGGGAACGGACCAATATCTTTTCCTGATCCTGAAATTTATCCAGGCGGTCGAGGACGGGGACCTGAGCTTTGGGAATATTTTTCTTTTTGTCGGCCGCGACTACCTCATCACCGTTCGCGACGCCTCCTGCAAGAGCGGCGAGATTCTGCAGCGCGCCATCAAGGCGGGAACGGAAGAGAAACCATCGCGGCTTCTTTATCTGATCATGGATAGCATTGTCGACTCATACTTTGTCTCGATTGATCACAGCGATGACCGTATCGATGACCTGCAGGACAGCGTTCTCGACAATCCATCGCCTCAGATCCTGGAAAACCTCTTCGAGCAGAAGCGCAAGTTGATTGAGCTGCGCCGGGTCCTGGTCAATCTCCGCGACGCCTGCATGTCGCTGCAGCGTGAATCCGGTTCCATCCTCAACCCCGAGCTCTATCCATTTTTTCGCGATGTCTACGATCACTCTTTGCGCCTGCTGGATATGGTCGAGACGTTACGGGATCTGCTCAACAACACCTTTGATGTGTACCTGTCGAGCGTTGCCAATCGCACCAACCAGGTAATGAAAGTGCTTACGGTGCTGAGCACTGTCGCGCTTCCAGCCCTGGTCATCTCCGGCATCTACGGAATGAACCTGAAGGGGCTACCCTTCCTCGAGTCCGATCACGGAACGGAGATCGTGGTGGGTGCGATGTTTGCTTCCACCGCGATGGTGCTCTGGATGCTCAAGAGGTTTGGCTGGCTGTAGATCCACGCCTGTGATTTCTCCTAAGCAGGTGCACAGAAAGGGTCTAGAATTCTCCCGATCATGCCTTTTACGCCAAGTAACATTGCCGCGCTGGTCATCGCCGCGAGCTTCGCCGCCGGGCTTAATGTGTACGCGACCGTCCTGACGCTTGGCCTGCTGGCGCATGTACATTGGGTAGCTTTGCCACCTGGTCTTGAAGCGCTATCCAATTGGTGGATTATAGGTGTGAGCGCAACACTCTTTGCGGCAGAGTTCGTCGCCGACAAAATCCCCGGACTCGATTTGCTGTGGAATGGACTGCACACCTTTATCCGCGTCCCTATTGCCGCGCTTCTGGCTTACCGGGCCACCACTCAGCTAACCCCCGGTATGCAACTGCTGGCTACCGCAATGGGGGCTGCGATTGCTCTGGCCGCACATGGTTCCAAGACAGCGGCGCGGGCGTTGGTTACTCCCAGTCCGGAGCCGGTGTCCAACATTGCCTTGAGCAGCAGCGAAGATGTCGCCGCGGTGGGCATCACCTGGCTGGCTACGCAGCATCCCTGGGTCGCCGCCAGCATAACGCTGGCACTACTAATGGTCACCGTTTTGATGATGCGGTGGGTGGTGAAGGGACTGCGTGGGCTGTGGAGGAAACTGCGACCCGCTGCTGCACGCCCCCCAGAAGATGCTGCAGCCTAACCCTGGGCTGCGGCGGCCCGGCGGGTGTGTGCCGGGATAGGGACCGGCCGAATCACCTGGGTATCTCCCTCCGGGAGCACACAAACGGACCCGGCGACTCCAGCGCGCCTCGCTGCCGCCAACAAGCGCTCCACCGGCTCTTCCATCGGCTCCTGTGAAAGCCGGAAGGTCCCATAGTGCATGGGGATCATCTGCCGCGCGCCCAAATCCAGAAACGCCTGCAGCGCCTCCTCGGGGCAGGTATGCACACCGCGATAGCTATCCGGGCTATAAGCCCCGATCGGCAACAATGCGATCTCCGGTTTCAGCCGTTGGCCAATCTTGGAAAAGCCGTCAAAATACGCGGTGTCGCCGGAGTGGTAGACGGCGTGACCGCCGCCCCGGATCACGTAGCCGCCGAATCCCCGATGCGTGTCCTTGAAGAGGCGCGCTCCCCAGTGCTTGCACGGGGTCATGGTGATCTCAAGGCCGCTGATTGACTTGGTTTGCCACCACTCGAGCGTCACTACCCGGGCAAAGCCCAGATCGCAGACCAGATCTTCGACTCCCCATGGGATCACGACAATGGGCGCGCGCCCGGTCATCTTCCTGGTGTGGGCGACGATCCGCCGCAAGGATGGCCGATTGAGGTGGTCCATATGCGCGTGGGAGAGTAACACCATGTCGATGGCAGGCAGTTCCTTGATCCTGACTCCGGGCCGGCGCAAGCGCCGTAACGCGATGAGCCGCTCGGCGAATACCGGGTCCATGAGCAGCTTTCGCCCACCAATCTGGATCAGGAACGACGAGTGACCAATGAAGGTGATACCCAGCTCGTCCGGCGACACCAGGACGGGCTTCTTCGATTCTCCGGTCATTGGCCTGAACGCAGACTCGCCGACTAGTGTTCCCAGCGACTGCATTTTGAGCAGAACCGCGCTCTTGCGCTCGACCATGGTTTTCATCGCTACCCCAACTACTTAGTAGATTCGGCCGACTGGCTGGGAGATGCCATTTTCCGCCGGTACAACGTTTTGGCTTCTGATGTATACCAAGTAACTCATGCCGTCGCGACTACTTTCGAGAAAAGCCCGCTTCCCGCTCCTCTTGCTCGTGCAGAGAAGAGTGAAACGATTTAAGGTACCACATGCAACCCGGCGTCCACGACACAGCCATGGTTCGAGCGGGACGTAAACACCTCTAGTAATAGACGGAAACAACCCAGGAATGATTGGACCCAAGGTTAAAAAGCAGAATTTTGGATCCTAGGGCAACCGGGGCGTCACTCCAAGGTTGTACATAAGAAATGAGTAAATGTCGGCTGCCGTATCGAGCGCTTTGCTGGTATTGCTGGCGCCGTGGCCGGATTGTGTATCGATGCGGATCAGTACCGGATTGGCGTCACTCGCCTTCTCCTGGAGCGTGGCGGCGTACTTGAAGGAGTGTGCCGGTACCACCCGGTCATCGTGATCTGCAGTAGTGATGAGCGTCGCCGGGTACTTTACGCCCTCATGAATATTGTGCAGGGGCGAATATCGATACAGTGTCTGAAACTCTTCCAAGTTGTCGCTTGAGCCATAGTCCGCAATCCAGTTCCATCCGATGGTGAACTTTTGAAAGCGAAGCATGTCCATGACCCCAACCTGGGGCACGGCAGCGCGAAAGAGATCCGGCCGCTGATTAATGACTACCCCAACCAGGAGGCCGCCATTCGATCCTCCGGTGATGGCCAGTTTGGCTGGCGAAGTGTACTGGTTTGCAAGCAACCATTCTGCGGCGGCAATAAAGTCGTCGAAGACATTCTGCTTCTCCAACTTCATCCCCGCCTGGTGCCACTTTTCGCCATACTCGCCGCCGCCCCGTATGTTGGCCGAGGCATAGACAAAGCCCTGCTCCAGCAAGGCCAGACGCAAAGGGTTGAATTCGGGAGGAACGGTGACGTTGAAGCCGCCGTAGGCATAGAGGAGTGCAGGGTTGTTTCCGTCCAGCTTCAATCCTCGTTTGAAAACGAGAAACATGGGCACCCTGGTGCCATCTTTGCTGGTGTAGAAGACCTGCTTCGTCTCATAGTCTTCTGCCTTGAAGCCTTTGATCGCTGACTCGCGAAAGATGGTGGATTTCCCGCTAGCAATGTCGTATCGAAAAGTTGTGCTGGGATAGTTGAATGACGAGTAAGCGTAAAAGGCATCTGTATCTTCGCGCCTTCCTGCAAAGCCGCTCGAGGTCCCCGGTCCCGGCAGGGCGACCGCGTTCTCCATTTTGCCGTCGAGCGAATAGACGTAAGGGTGCGAGGTGACATCCCGGGAATAGGTAACAAAGAGTTTGCCCCCTTGGGTGGACACATCGCTTAATGTCTCCTTCGTTTCCGGCACTAAGTCTTTCCACGCAGACTCGGGGTGTTCCTTATCGTGCACTGGATCGTAGAGTGCGACTCGTCCGTGAGGAGCGTTTTTGTTGGTCAGGATCAGGAAGCGGTCGGCAACATTGTCGATCACGTGAAAGCGGTCATGCGTCACATCGGCAACAATGGGAGTGAAAGCCGTTTCGCGCCCCGAAACGAATTTGGAAAGGTCAGAAAAGAAGAGCGCATTGCCGTCCTTTCCCTGGCCGCGCTCGGAAACGGTGAGGATTGCGAAGCTTTCGTCCTCCGTCGTCTGGACGAAATGGAAACGCTGCGGATGCGCTTTGTCCTGGTAGATGAGCTGATCGTCTGATTGCGTGCTGCCCAGGCGATGGTAGTAGACCTTGTGCCCTTCGTTGCGGGAAGAAAGATCATGCCCGTCCTCAGGCGCGTCATAGCGGCTGTAAAAGAAACCATCGCCAAACCAGGCAAGACCGGTCACCTTCAGCCACCTGAGGTCGTCTTTGAGAACAGCCCCGGTTTCTATTTCGAGAACGTGACCTTCCAGCCAGTCTGAGCCGCCGCTGGAGAGGTAGTAGGCATAGTAGCGGGCATCCCGGGAAGGTTTCCCGCCCATGAGGCGTACGGTGCCGTCGGTGGATAGCTGGTTGGGGTCAATCAGAACGCGAGGCGTACCCTCCAGCCCTTTCTGCACATAGAGCACACTCTGATTTTGCAGCCCGTCATTTTTTGACCAGAGGTAATAGGCTCCGCTCCGGCTGGGAATGCCGTACTTGGGGTAGTTGTAAAGCTCTTCCAGGCGCCGCTTAAGCTGCGACCGGTAGGGAATCCTTTGCAGGTAATCGTGGGTTACCTGGTTTTCCGCCTTGACCCATGCCAGGGTCTCGGCCGAATTGTCATCTTCGAGCCAGCGATAGGGATCGGCGACCTTGGTGCCATGGTAATCGTCGACCTGGTTAACTTTGCGGATCTTACCAATCAAAGCTGTATCGATTTCAGATATTCGCGAAAGACTGTTCCCAGTTCGTTGTGATTGAGGGCAAACTCCACCGTGGCCTTGAGCATACCCAGCTTGTCGCCGGCGTCGAAGCGCAGCCCGTCGAAACTGTACCCGTAGACTTTTTCGTGTTGCAGCAGCCCTCGGATGCCATCCGTCAATTGCAGTTCGCCGCCTGCGCCGAGCGGCGTCTTTTCCAGCACATCAAAGATCCTGGGAGTGAGAATGTAACGCCCGATGATCGCGTGTCGCGAGGGCGCCTCCTCCGGTTTTGGTTTTTCCACCAAACCCTTCACGTCGAAGATGCGGTCGCTCCCTTCATGTTCGGTGCAATCGAGTACTCCGTAGGATGAGATGGAAGGACCGTCGACGACCTGGGTGGCCAGAATGGTAGACTGCGTCCGCTCGTAGACTTCTATCATCTGCTGCAGGCACGGCACTTTGGCTTCGATGATGTCGTCGGGCAGAATCACCGCAAAGGGCTCGTCGCCCACCAGGTCGCGCGCCATCAGAACGGCGTGTCCCAGACCCATGGCCTCCTTCTGGCGGACATACGCGATGCGGGCCATATGCGATATCTGTCGCGTCATGGCGAGCAGCTCGGTCTTACCTCGCTTCTCCAGCAATTGTTCCAACTCAAAACTGATGTCGAAATGGTCTTCGATCTCTGCCTTGTTTCTGCCTGTAACAATGATGATTTGTTCGCAACCCGCCGCAATGGCCTCTTCCACGCCGTATTGAATCAGCGGCTTGTCTACCAGCGCCAACATTTCCTTGGGCAGCGCTTTGGTCGCCGGTAAAAAGCGTGTTCCGAGGCCGGCAGCCGGAAAAACTGCTTTGCGCACTCTATCTTTCATGTCTTAGCGATCCTTCACGCCCGTTAGGCTTTTCTGTGTGAAATGTTCATCGTGAATGGCCCGTGGTGCACCCTCAGCGTATTTAGGATGCAGGAATCATTAGAGTGTAGGTGACGCGTCCCCCAGAAGCGCCCGGCGGACTATTTTTATGGGGGCGAACCCCTGTTTGAGAAAGTCGTCGTGGAACCGTTCCAGAGAAAACTGCGCGCCCTCCTTTTTCTCCATATCAGCACGCAATTTCATAATCTGTAGCTTACCCAACGTGTAGTAAAGATACGTTGCATCGGTCGTCCCACGCTTGGTTTCGATCAGGCCGCTCTCGTGCGTTTGATACCCTTCAGTTACAAAAAAGTCTACCGCCTGATCGAACGTCATCTGCCCGGTATGCATCTTGATGCCTACGATAAACCGGGCATTCCGCAGCAGTGCATCCTGCAATTGTCCCAGGCGAATCATCTTGGCATCCCGCGCATCGCGTGCCCCAGTGCCGGGCTGCCCATAACCCTCGTCAAGCATCATCTGTTCACAATAGTGAGCCCAGCCTTCGGCATTGGAGGAAGCTCCCAGAATCTTCCGCACCTTGCTTGGCGCCTGTGGCACCCACAGGAATTGTACGTAGTGTCCGGGATAAGCTTCGTGAATCGCGGTGCTGATGATGGTTCCCCGGTTGAACTCGGCCATGCGCTCTTCGATTTGCTCGGGCGTATCGTGCGGCCCGGGCAGGGTCACGTTGAAGTAGGCCTGGGTGGCGACTTTTTCAAAGGGGCCCGGGGTGTCCATGGACGCCGTGGTGGTGGCGCGCATAAACGGCGGCGACTCTTCCACAATGGGACGCACTTGCGAGGGAATATCGACGATATGCCGGGCTTGAATGAACTGGATCAGGCCCTGGAAGGTATCGCGAAAACTCTGCAGTAGATGATCAGGCGCAGGATGGTCCTGGCCCAACTCCGCCAGGACCTCGCGCGGCTGGCGGTTGGGATCGATTTCCCTGGCAATGCGGTTGAACTCTGCCTGGTTCTTGTGCAGGTCCGCATAACCAATGTCCAGAAGCTTGGGGAGCGGCGTGTCGACCATTTCGTTGTACAGAAGTAGTTTCGAAAAGGTCTCCGCGCCATATCTAAAGTCGCCGTGGGAGCGGGGAAGAACGTCCTTCTTGAGCCACGTCTGGTAGCTCTGGAGCGCGGCGATGACCGCTCCGTTTACCTGGGAAAACTCATGCTTGAGCTGTTCGTCCCGAGCCTCCTTAAAGGCCGCGGGCACGTCCGATTGGAAAAAGCTGATGATGTCGGGGAGTTGTTCCAGGGCAATTTCGGTGTAGATTTGCGGCGGGTTTTTGAGATTCTGATGGGCGGTCTCGAGCGCTGCGGGCATCAGCTTTTCCCGGGCAATCAGGGAGCGCAACCGGTCGTCGGGCGGGGCGAAGGTGCGCTCCATCAGCACGAAGGCGCTGTTGGAAATTCCGCTCGAATACTGGTCGGGGTCCTTCTCCCACAAGCGAATGGTGTTGAGCGAAAGCAGTGTGCTGTGAATATTCGCCAGCAGCAGCTCCAGATCACCCTGGCTGGTCAGATCTAGCTGGTCAGCTGGAATGGCAGCAAATTTGACTTCGAACCGCTGCAGGTCAGCCGTCTCCCGATCGATCGCGTCGCGCGAATAATCCTCAAGCTGCGCGTCGTACTGGTGCAGGCCTGCCTCCGTGCCCGCTGACGGGGCGTAATGGAAATAGACCTGGTCGAAGTATTGATCGGCGAGCTGGCGAAGGTTTGCCGCTGCGAGTGGCTGCGTAGCGGCCGGTTGAGTTTCCTTTTTGGCACATCCCGAGCCGGTGATGACCGCGGTTCCCGCGAGGAGCAGTGCAATTCGTTTCACAAGCAATCGATGGTTTCTCCGATCACGAATCTCGACTCTACCGACTAACGGCGATGATGTGGGACAGCCACCTCGGCGACTTCGTCTGCCGTCAGCTCTTCCAGCAGGGCCCGTATCTCATTCAGTACATCCAGGGGCTCAGAGGCCTTGAGCGGAAAACGAAGCACACCCTGGGGCGTGAACTGCGCCCCCTTCTTGGCGTTTTGCGCCACCATCTTCATCAGGCGGCCGGGATCGATGTTGGCCTGGCCGGTGAAGCGGATGTGGATCTGGTCGCGCTTGCGATCCACTTGGGCTACCCCGGTCCGCTCGCAGAGCAGACGAAGGCTGGCCGCATCCATTAAATGATGCACGCTGGCCGGTAACTCGCCATAGCGGTCTTCCAGCTCGGCGCGGACTTCGCTCAGGCTGCCGTCATCCTGCGCGCCGGCGATTTTCTTGTAGATGCGCAGCCGCTGGTTTTCTTCTTCGATATAGCTTTCATCGATGCGCAGGCTGATTCCGAGGTTGAGCTGTGCGCTGGCCCGTTGCGGGTGCTCCTCACCTTTCAATTCGTTGACCGCATGTTCCAGCATGCTGGTATACATTTCGAATCCCACGGCCTCGATATGGCCACTCTGCTCGCCGCCCAGCATGTTGCCTGCACCACGCAGCTCGAGATCGAGTGCGGCGATCTTGAAGCCGGCGCCGAGGTCGGAGAACTCTTTCAGCGCGGCCAGCCTGCGGCGAGCGATTTCGGTGAGCTCCTGCTCAGGAGGAATCAGCAGGTAGGCATAGGCGCGGCGGTTGGACCGGCCAACCCGGCCCCGCAGCTGGTAGAGCTCAGAGAGCCCGTGGCGGTCGGCACGGCTGATCAGGATAGTGTTCGCCAGCGGAATGTCGAGTCCGTTCTCGATGATCGTGGTGGCGACCAGCACGTCGTATTCCCCGTGCATGAAGGCCAGCATCACCCGCTCCAGTTCGGACTCGCTCATCTGGCCATGACCGACAGCAACGCGAGCCTGGGGCACCAACTCTTGAATCTTGGCGGCGATCTCGTAGATTGTCTCTACCCGGTTGTGCACAAAGTAGACCTGGCCACCTCGCTCCAATTCGAGTTCCAGCGCCGAGCGAATCAGCTTCTCGTCGAACCTGGCCACCACCGTCTGAATGGCCATGCGATCCTTGGGCGGGGTTTCAATGACGCTCATATCGCGCAACCCCACCAATGACATATGGAGGGTGCGGGGAATCGGCGTGGCCGACATAGCCAGCACATCGATTTCGCGGCGCATCTGCTTCAGGCGCTCTTTATGGCGCACACCGAAGCGCTGCTCTTCATCCACCACAAGCAAGCCAAGGTTGTGGAAGTGCAGATCTTTTGACAGCAGGCGATGGGTCCCGATAAGGATGTCGACCTTGCCCGCCTCTACACGCTCCAGGATCAGCTTCTGTTCTTTGGGAGAGCGGAAACGGGAGATCATCTCCACGGTGATGGGAAACTTGCTGAAGCGGCTCTTGAAGGTCTCGAAATGCTGAAAGCTGAGTACCGTGGTGGGCGTCAGGACCGCCACCTGGCGGCCATCCTGCACTGACTTGAAGGCGGCGCGCATGGCTACTTCGGTTTTGCCGTAGCCCACGTCGCCGACCAGCAGGCGGTCCATGGGGAGGGTCGATTCCATGTCGCGCTTGATGTCTGCGATGGCTGAAATCTGGTCCTCGGTTTCGTTGTAATCGAAGGCGTCTTCAAATTCGCGTTGAAAATCGTTGTCCGCGGGAAAGGCATGCCCGTGGGCTGCCTTGCGCTGGGCGTAGAGCTTGAGCAGTTCATCGGCCATGTCTTGCATGGCCTTGCGCACCCGGGCCTTGGTCTTGGCCCATTGCTGGCTGCCCAAACGGTTCAACACCGGGGCCGGACCGGCATCGGTAGAGCGGTACTTCTGAATGAGGTCCAGCCGGGTGAGCGGGACGTAGAGCCGCGCCTGCTCAGCAAACTCCAGCACCATGAACTCCACCTTGATGCCGTCCTGCTCAATCTCCCGCAGCCCCATATAGCGGGCGATACCATGCTCCACGTGCACTACGTAATCGCTTACCGTCAGGTCGCGAAAATCAGAGACGAAGGCAGCCGTTTTTGATTTGGATTTGCGGGGCAGGGGGCGAGCCGCCACGTCGGCTTCATCGGAGAAGTCGTTGGCGCCGAAGAGCACCAGGTTGCTTTCCGGCAGGCTGACGCCGCTCGAAATTGCGCTTTGCACCAGTACAGGGGTGCGGAAATCGCCTGCCAGGTGGCTGGATTCGTCGTAGGCGTGCTCGCTGCCCGGCGCCTGGGCGCGGCTGCCTAGCCGGTAGGGCTGGCCGTACTCCCGCAGCAGGCCGGCTAACCGCTCTACCTCCCCATGGTTCGGCGCCACCAGCAGCATGCGGGTTTGCTGTTCCGCCAGGGACTTGATCTGCTGTAGAAACGCCGGAATCGAACCGTGAAAGCGCAAGGTGGGACGGGAGGAAAAAGTGACCTCGTCCATGGGGTTGACATCATCGTCCAGAACATCCACGGCGCCGAGCTGATCCATCTCCAGGCCGGGCAGAGCCGAGATTTTGGCCAGAAGTTCGTCCGGCGAAAGATAGATGTCGCCCGGGGTGATGAGCGAACCGATACCGCTGCGCTCATGCCGCTGCTCGACCTTGTTCCACCATCGGTCCGCCTGGTTGCGGATCATGGCCGGCTCTTCCTGAAAGACATGCACTTTGGGGAACAAATCGAAGACAGTACGATCGGCGCCCGCCACCGGGCAGAAAAACTCCCATCCGGGAAAGACGCTTACGCCGCCGGCGACCAGTGCCCGGTCCAGGAGTTCCTGGTCGTCTCCGGCATCGAGACGGCTTCCGCTCAGGCGCTTGTGCACTGCAGCCAGTAGATCCTCTGAGATTGGGGTTTCGGTCAGCGGCAACAGCCAAGTCTCGTCGATGGCGGTGGAGGAGCGTTGCGAGTCCGGTTCGAACTTGCGCAGCGATTCGATCTCGTCCCCGAAGAGCTCCATGCGCACCGGGCGGTCGGCTTCCGGGGAGTAGACATCGAATATGCCGCCACGGCGGGTGAATTGGCCTGGCATTTCGACAATGTCCATGGGGGTGTAGCCCACACTCGCCAGATGGGCGGTGAGCTCATCCATGTCGATTTCTTCTTCGCGGCGCAGGACCCGCCCTAGCTGCGCGTAGTAGCCCGCGGGGAAGACGCGCATGCAAGCGGCTTCTACTGGAACTATGACGATAGAAGCGGCGCCGGTCGCGATCTTCCACAGCACGGAAGCGCGCTGCTCCTGTACGTCCGGGTGAGGCGACATATTCTCGAAGGGCAAAACATCGTGTGCCGGAAAACGCAGCACGCGCCCGGGTTCGATTGCCCCGGAGAGTTCGCATGCAGCCCGCAATGTGAGCTGGAGCGTGTCTGCGGCCTTGTTGTCGGCGACGATCACCACCACGGGTGACTGAGCTGCCTTAGCGAAGAACGGCAGATAGAGGGCGCGGGCGGTGGCAGTGAGCCCGGAGACACGTTTGCGCCCCGCAGCGAGGGCTAGATGCCTTCGTACGCGCTCAAATGGTTCACAGTGTTCCAGGTCCGTGAGCAGCTCGCGGACGAAGGGGAGGATCATGCCTGATTCAATTCTAACCGGATGCTTTTATGGTGGACGCCAAGCCTCAATATGAATTGGAAAACGCAGGTCTCTCCAGTCCCCCGCTACGCTTTGTCCAAAATCGTCGCCCTCAGGGGGGCTGCGTGAGAACCCACTTACAGATCCAGTGCCTGGCGGGGCCGGTTAGTCGTTTCAACCCTAACTAAACCCAGCACTGCGTGCTGGGCTAATCTCAGCCACACTTGTCCAAATTAGCTTTCGGGGAGCTACTGTTTTGCCTTTATCAGCAATGACGCTTCCTGGCGAGGGAAAGAAACAGCAGATCGCAATATGCTTCGTGATGACTTGGCAACCCGCTTTCGTTCGCTCTGACTCCTCTCCAATCTTTTCAGCAAATTACATAGCCAAATCCTCATCTCTCCCCCTAATTTGGACAGCTATGACTCTCAGCCGTCCCTGCGGAGTCTGTGTCATAGCAGAATCCCATAGGGATAGGACGGTTCTGCTATGACACAGACACCTGCTGGGCTGGGTTTGTAAGTGGGTCCTCGCTGGGACACCCTAGCCCGAGAGCGACGTTTTGGACAATGCGTAGCGGGGGTGCAGGAGATCTGCGATTTCCAATAGATCGGTTGCGGGGCTGGCGAGCGCGGCGGAGCGATTCCCGCAAAGGCGTTGCTACGCCTTGGTCTGAGGGAAAGACGCGAAGTTTCACTGTGCTACACGCTCGTAGCGTCCAGTGAAACCCAGTTTGGGAATTTGCGCCAAGTACAGGCACAACACGGGTAGCACCAGCGGAGGGCCAGCGCTGCCCGTGCGAAGCGTCTGCCTAGGCCTGAACGGCGACGGCCTTCTCGGAGTTGGAAACTGCCGAAGCCGGCACGCCTTCTTTTCCCTGGCCCGGCTTGCGGATATCGATGCCGCCCTTGAAGAAGGCTCCATCCTCAATGCTGATGCGTTGTGCAATCACATCACCAGTCAAGGAACCTTCGCTGCGGATATCCACCCGGTCGCTGGCATTGATGTTGCCGCGTACCTTGCCCAGAACTACTACTTCACGGGCAGAGATATTGGCGGACACCTGTCCATTGCGGCCAACCGTGACCCGGTTGCCAGGTAAGTTGATGGCGCCCTCGACCTTGCCGTCGATGTACAACGACTCGGAACCAGTGACTTCACCCTTCACTACCAGGCTCTTGCCAATCGTGGCCTGATCGGCGGCTGCCGGCGATGCGGGGGAAGTGCTGGAGGTGCGGGTGGTGGTTGGTTCGTGGCTTGTGGTCGTGGGTGCGGACGGACGCGTTGGTTCCGTGCTAGGGGACATCGAAGGACTTCCCGGCTGGTTCGGTTTCCACATCTCTCTTATACTTCCTTTCGTTTACTTCTTGGATACAGGCCCCCGAAACCACCCTGCGGAATGCATTTCCGCGCTTAAGGGCAAATCAGGTGGAGCTGTTCGTTTCCGTCTCACTTTGCCTGCTCGGCCAAAAACCGTGCAAGACGCGAAATCCTTGCGCTTCTCTGCATCTTAACCACGCTTGGCGCAAAATTGAAATCCCCCATTCCGAATCTTTCAGGGTTCCAGGGGAGCTGACCCATTAGTATCAACAAAGACATGGTCTTCAGCACTAAATCTGCAAACCAGTACCTGGAATGACCGACCGCGAACTCCTCCACCGTATCGAACGTTCTGTCGGCCAGCGGGCGGGCTACAAGCAACTGGTTCGCGAACTGGGCCTCGGTGGCGGGCGAGAACGTCGCATGCTGCTGGAGCAGCTCGACCGCATGACTGCGCGGGGCGAACTGGTTAAATCTGACCGCGATCACTGGGCCGTGCCTCAGGCCGCCTTGCGCAATAATCTCGTAGCCGGTCGTCTGGATGTGCATCGCGACGGTTTTGGATTTGTACGGCCGGAGGCCCGCCAAGCCAGCGGCGATGACGATATCTTTATTCCTCAGAACGAGATGAACGGCGCCATGCAAGGCGATCAGGTGCTGGTAGAACTGGCTCCGCCCCGGGCAGACGGCCGGCAGAGCGGGCGAGTCGTCAGGGTGCTCACCCGGCGTAACCCCACCGTCGTGGGCGTCTTCCATTATGCGCTTCACGAGCATGCGCAGGGCAATATGGTTACGCCTCTCGATGAGCGGATGACCCAGCCCATCCTCATTCCCTTCGGTCTGGAACAGGCGCCGGCGACGGTTGACGGAACTCCCCATCGCGTGGTCAGCGAGACAACCGGACGCTCAGAACCGGGCTTTGCCGCGCCAACCAGCTCCGGGCTAGAGGGCATGGTGGTCGATGTGGAAATCACTGACTGGCCCACCCCTTCCCGGGCCGCACGCGGCCGGCTGATCGAGGTCCTAGGCAGGGAAGATGACTTTGGTGTAGACGTCGAAATTGTTATCCGCAAGCATCATCTGCCCCATGTTTTCCCGCCCAATGTGCTCGATGAGGCGCGTGCCGTCGCTCACCTGGATGAGGGGGAAGCCTCCCGGCGCCGGGATTTTCGTGAGCTGCCCATCGTTACCATCGACGGCGAGACGGCCAAGGACTTCGACGACGCGGTCTTTGTCCGCCAGCATGGCGGCACCTGGGAGCTGCAGGTTCACATCGCCGATGTCGCCCAGTATGTAACCCCCGGTACAGCGCTTGATCTCGAAGCGCGCCTGCGCGGCACTTCCGTTTACTTTCCCGATCGTGCGGTCCCCATGCTTCCGCAGGAGCTTTCGAGCGATATCTGCAGCCTGCGCCCAGGGGAAGACCGCCTGGTGCTTTCCTGCATCATGATGATTGACCCGGACGGCGAGATTCTCAGCTACGAGGTGACGCCGGGAGTCATTCGTTCGGTGCGCCGTATGACCTACACCCAGGTGCACGCGGTTATCAGCGGCGACCAGCAAACACGGGAGCAATTCGGCCCTCTGGTTGCGGAATTCGAACGCATGTATGAGTTGGCACGCCTGCTGCATAAGAAGCGCCAACGCCGCGGTTCCATCGACTTCGATCTGCCGGAGCCGGTCATCGAGTTCGATTCCCAGGGCGCCATGCAGAGCATCGTTCGCTCCGAGCGCAGCTGGGCCAACCGCTTGATCGAAGAATTTATGCTCTCCGCCAACGAATGCGTGGCCTCCTGGCTGGAGAACCTCGACGTACCGTCGCTGTATCGCATTCACGAAAAACCGGAGGCTCGCCGCGTGGTGGAATTTGAGGACGTGGCTGCCGGTTTTGGCTACTCGCTTGGCCTGGGCCCACTACCAGTGAAGCGCATGACGATGAAGTCGGAACGGCGCGAATTGAGAAGCCGTGGAGGAGGCCGCGGGACGGCCCACGGGCGCCAGCCTCGCCAATACGAGGTGCCGGAGGATATCCCTGTGACCCCGCGCATGTATCAGCAGCTGGCGCTCAAGATCGCGGGCAAGCCGGAGGAGCGCATCCTCGCCCATCTCATGCTCCGTTCTCTGCGCCAGGCGCGCTACAGCGAAAAAAATGAGGGTCACTTCGCCCTGGCCGCGCCCTGTTACACCCACTTCACTTCGCCCATCCGCCGCTATCCGGACCTTATTGTTCACCGGATTGCCAAGGCGGTCCTGGCCTCCGGCGCAAGCGGAATGGGAGTACTGGCGAAGCGGACCACCAAGGCCTTGCGGCATAGCGAAGAGATGGGCCATGAGCTGGCCCCGATCAGCGAAGTTGAGCTGGCCGGCATTGCTTATGAATCAAGCCAGGCCGAGCGCCGCGCTGAAGATGCCGAGCGTGAGCTGATGGAGTGGAAGAAAGTTAAATTCATGCAGGATCGCATCGGCGACGACTTCGACGCCATGATCCTCAGCGTGACCAAGTACGGTTGCTTTGTCGAACTCGATAACCTCTTCATCGAAGGCCTGGTTCCCATCATGAGCCTGCAGGGCGATTACTACACCTTCCGCGAGAACACGCGGCAGATCATTGGAGAGCACTCGGGCCGGCGTTACTCCATGGGTGACCGGGTTCGGGTGGTTCTCGACCGCGTGGATTCCGTTCAGCGTCGGTTACAGTTTTCCATCCTGGAAGAAGTGGCCCCTGTCCGCTTGAGCCGACCCGCCAAGGCCAAGGCGAAGGTCAAGTCCGGCAGCGGCAAAGCCCATCCCTACATTCCCCCGAAAAACAAGGTGCTGCGCAAGGGCAAGCAGAAAGCAAAAAGGAAGGGTGCGGGCAGGAAGCGTGGCTAGACCGACAAACAGCAATTTACAATGAGGCAAGTCATCATTTTGGAGAGATCCCCATGCCACACATGGTCGTTTGTGCGCGATACAAGCAGGAGATGGAGGGCCTCGACGAGCTTCCGTTTGACAGTGATTTTGGCCAGAAGATTTATGACCATGTCTCGAAGAAGGCGTGGTCGGAGTGGATCGAGCGGCAGAAGATGCTGCTGAATGAGTACCGCCTGCAGCCCTGGACACGGGAAGCACAGGAATTTCTGGTGGAGCAGATGCAGGAGTACTTTTTCGGCGAAGGATCAGCCCTGCCCAAGGAATACGTTCCGCCCGCTCACTGAGGACGCGGCTCGTGTACACTCAAGAGGTTGTTTTTCCTGTCGGGACGTGGCTCAGCCTGGTAGAGCACTCGCTTGGGGTGCGAGGGGTCGGCAGTTCAAATCTGCCCGTCCCGACCATCAAAATCAATCATTTACAGGATTACCCCGCCTGCATCCGCCTGCCGAAAATCCGCAAGGATGGGTACCCCCGAAGCTCATCTCCCTCCTCTTTGCGGGTCTCCTCTTCATCTTTTGCGTCTGGGCGCTTTCCTTACCGCTCTTCCCCACCCAGGACGGTCCCATGCACAAGTATTACGTGCATGTGCTCGCGTCCTTGCTCTCGGGCGCGCACTCCTACGCTGCCTACGTCATTCGGCACCCTTTTCCGCCCTATGCGACGCACTACGCGGTATTACTGGGCTTAACCAGGTTCTTGTCCTTCGACCTCGCCGAGAAGATCCTCATCTGCCTGATTTTTGTTTGCACCGCATATGGCCTTCGGTATTGCGCTCGATCGCTGGGCCCGAGTGGAGATTTGCTTTCGCTCTGCGCGATCCCCCTGGTTCTTCATTGGTCATTGGTGATGGGCTTTCTGAATTATTCGCTCGCGGTGGGATTGTTCTTCCTGGCCGCGGGCTTGTGGTGCCGGGCCGCAGCAGGCCGATTACGGCTCTGGTTGTTTTTTGTGCTGGTCAGTTTTCTTCTGGCTTTGACCCATCCCATACCGCTGCTGCTACTCGTACTCTTCTGCTCGCTGGACCTGCTCATCCGTCTTATCCAGAGCCGCTTCTCACTCAAGGATTATCGCTGGATGTTTTTTGGGTTGGCTGTGGCGGGCCTCAGTTTTCTCTTCCCGCTCGCCAGCGTGGATCGGTCGCGTTCGGTCGAAAATCTTCTCGGCACCGGCCTGCACAAAGACGCCCTGATCAGCAGCCTGGCGCTATTCGGTATATCTCCCTTTGACACGCGAGCGAAGAACCTCTTTATCAACTGCTATCGCCTGGAACTATACGCGCTTTTGCTGAGCTGCCTGGCGCTTGCAGCCGCGGGTTTTCTCAGGCGTTGGCAGGCGCGCCAGCTGCGATCAAGCGACAGCATGCTCATTCTAGCCATCGCCATTTTGGTGGCGATTCCGATTCTTCCCCAATCGATGAACGGCTCCGACTATTTTTCGCAGCGGCTTATGATTCTGCCTTGGCTGGGGGCGATTGCCGCCGCCGGCGGTTATGCCACGCCACAGCTGTTGGCGCGCATTGCTCCTCCGTTTGCTGTTGCCTTGGCGCTTACCACCCTGCTGCCAGCCGAGATTTTCTTCCGACCCGTAGCCCAGCAACTGTTTGCTCTCGAGAACCAAGCGCTGCCGGAACATGCCCGCGGACTCGCGCTCTTAGATCCTGCGATGCTCAAGGCCGTGCGGGTGCAACACCAGCTGGGCTTCAACCCCTATCTGTGGGGCGGCGCCCTTCCCTTCCTGCGTACAGATGACGTGATGCTCAATAGTCCGTTTATGGACCAGAAGATTACTCCGCTGATGCCAGCTCCTGGAGGCGATCTCCTGATTGACCGAATGAGTTCTCCCGAGGAGGCAGAACGCATCATCAACGGCAACGTCGATTTGCCGTCGCTTCCACCGGCGATGCGTTCTACGCTGCTCGCCTCCACGGGTCTGGTGGTGTTGGTTGGGACTCCAGCGGACGTGGAGCAAGGACTGGAGCCGCTGACCGGCAAAAGCGTTGCTGCTCACTACGCGTGTACCAGCCACGCCTGGTACTTAGTGTGCTTAGCTCTTAAGCCGTAGCTGGTTGATTTTTCCAAAGACTGTAGATACAGAGCCCTGCGATAAAGAGTTCCACCGGTGCTCCGGAGGGAAACGGCCCCAGTCCGTGAATCGTCATTCCGTGGAACTGGCTGAAGTGATAAACGAACAAGCCGCCGATAAAGAGCAGATATGCGGATCTGCCTCGTTGCTTGATTTCATACAAGCCCGGGATGGCAGCCAACATCAGGGCGTGATCGTAGAGGCGATGGTAGCTCACCAGCAGTTCGAGCATAACCAGGACTGCGAGGATGGTGAAGGGCCGGGTGGCCAGGTTTTTTTTGCGCCAACAGACGAAAACCAGCAGTGCGGCGATCGTGAGGAACACGGCATAGGTAAGGCCGTTGCATAGGTGCGGATTCTGAATCAAGCGAGCGAGAAATGCCTGAAGGTTGAGAAAGCTCGACGAGTTTGCGTCGTTTAGCCGCGAAAAGTCTGCGTCTCTTCCCGGCTGCATTGCCAGCTTGAGATTGGAAGACAGATGCCCAAGGTAAGCGAACGAAGAGAGCCGGAAATAGAAAAGCAGTGTGCCGGCGGCGCCAGCGGCCGCAGTGAATAAGCAGGCCGCCAAGGCTGGCATGCGGGTGCTGGTTCTAAGCAGGAAGTAGACGGCGCAGAGATACGCTCCCTGGGGCTTAAGACAGAGGCTGATCGCCAATAGCAAACCACCCACGATGGGCATGGAGCCAGACTCCAGGGCGACGATGGCGAGGGTCAATGAGGAGGCGGCGATAAGCACAGGTTGCCCTAATTGCACGGCCCAGCCGATAGATCCGTCGGCAAGCAGAATCACGAAGGGCACAAACGAAAGCAGATCGCGATAGGCTTTGAATCTCAGCAGAAGGACGATCATGGCTGCAGACAAAAACCCAAAGGAAAGAAGCAGCCATACCACGGAAAGTACAGACCAGGGCAAGAGCGAAAATGGAAGTAGGAGAAGAAATGTGCTGGGCGGATAGACAGGCCACTCGGGCTTGAAATGTGAGGTCGGGGTGTAACCGCCCATCTTCGGGAATTCGCGCTCCAGGGTGGGCGCGTCGTAAGGGTCGCACCCGTCCACCAGACAGTGTGCACCGGTAACGACGGTCACAAAATCGTGTTCGGCGCCGAAGCCATTTCTGGAGGGACGGGAGTAGACGTAGAAGATCGACGCCAGACACGAGACGATAATGGCAATGCCGATCAAGGCCTTGATCTTGCTGCGCTTCAACGTGCCACCCCTTCTCGCCGCGGTCTATCCCTTAAGCGGTTCGACGGCGATCGTCCGCTTCCAAGGCACAGCCTGTTCCAATTGATCCCGCAGCCAAAAGGATGGCCGTTCGATCAGCCAGTGTGAGAGCTCAGCGCATACCAGAATTGCGACCAGGTTCCAGGGGACAAAGCGCAGCACAGAATTTGGGCGCGTGAACATGTGTTGCCACAGGTAAAGGCCATACGAGATCATCCCCAGGTGGCGCAGTACACCAGTATTCAGCAGCTGGCCCAAAGCGGAGTTGGGAACCCGCACCACATAGACAAGGATCTGCGATATACAAATGGCATTAAGAGTAAAGCCGATGACCAGGCTGTAAGAGCCCCGGAAATGGGATTGCAGAATGGGACTAAGGATAAGAACGAACAGACCGGCCAGGGCTGCAACCCATCCACGAAGCAGCGGCTGAACGAATTGTTTAAACCGCGAGTCATGCCAGAGCAATGCCAAAAGGCAACCGAACATGATGCTGTCGAGGCCCGAATGCAACATCCCACCTACGAGTGCGCGGTGGCTGGGAGCCAGGTAATATGTGGCAATCCGTGAAAGGGGAGAGAGCAGGATTAACCAAATGGCCACCTTGATACTTTTTTTTGTGCCCAGCAACAACAGCGCCGCCGGCCAGAACAGATAGAACTGCTCCTCAAGGCTAAGCGACCAGGTGTGTTCCAGCAGCTCACTGCCCCCGCCCAGGTAGTTCGATGTATAGGTGCCGGCGACGAGGAAGGCTCTTAGTTCGCCGGCAAAGAAACCGCCCAGCGTGAGAGCAAGGGCGACGGCCAGGTAGGCGTAAAACGGGGGAAAGATGCGGAGCGCCCTTCTAAGATAGAAGCGCCCCAGGCTGATGGTCCCGGTTGCGTTCAACTCCTTCAACAAGAGAAGCGTGATCAGAAATCCGCTGATGACAAAAAAGGTTTGTACTCCCAAAGATCCCCAAAATATATAAAGCCAAAATGGAATGTAGGGGATCTTTTGCGCGATGACGTCGTTCATATGGGCTGCGAGAACCATGCCGACGGATACGGCTCTCAGGCCATCGAGCGAGGGGATGTTCCTTGGCTTCATTCTCAAGAATCGTTACATGGGAAGCAGAGGCGGTGTACGGGTCGCTTGGGCGACACCGTCCCGGGTGCCCAAGTGGTAAACGTAGAAGAGAAGCGGCACGGCAAATCTCCCCGAACTATCCGATCAGCGTCCTATCCTTATAATCAGAGGTGCTGCCGCCGGGGTAGAGCCGATGCTAAACAATAAAAAAGTCGTCGTGGTGTTACCCGCCTACAATGCGGCCCGGACTTTGCGCCGCACCGTCGACGAGATTCCCCACGAGATCGTCGATGAGGTGATCCTGACCGATGATGCCAGCCGCGATAACACCTCTGACCTGGCCCGGGAGATGGGACTGATCACCATCCGGCACGACCACAACCGCGGCTACGGCGGCAACCAGAAGACCTGCTACCGGGCTGCGCTCGCGCGGGGCGCGGATATCGTGGTGATGCTGCACCCCGACTACCAATACACACCCAAGCTGGTTTCTGCCATGGCCTCGATGATCGCTTATGGGGAATACGACGGCGTGCTAGCTTCGCGGATTCTCGGCCGAGGCGCGCTCAAGGGCGGAATGCCTCTCTATAAGTACATTGCAAACCGCGGGCTAACGTTTATCGAGAACCTCCTGATCTGGGAGAAGATGTCGGAGTATCACACCGGCTATCGCGCATGGAGCCGGGAGTTGCTTGAGCGTCTGCCGCTGCTCGGCTGCTCCGACGATTTTGTCTTCGATAATCAGATGGTTGTGCAGGCGGTTTACTTCGGCTTTCGCATCGGCGAGATTTCCTGTCCGACCAAGTACTTCGAAGAAGCCTCCTCCATCAACTTCCAGCGCAGCGTCACCTACGGATTTGGCGTACTGGCCACTGCGGCGAGTCTACGGTTGAAACGCTGGGGTCTGGCCAAGCCCGGGTTCCTCGCAGATGCTCCTTATGAGCGGCTGCACAGCGATAGTACGGCGACCCATTCGCAGTCGATTAGTCTCGGCTGAACGATCCATCTGCAGGAGCAATCGATTGCAAGCTTCCGACCTTGTTTCAAACGCTCCGATCGATGTATCCCGGCTGCAGTCTCAAAGACTCCGAGCAATTCCAGACCGGGTGCAGTACACCATATACGCTCTGGCTCTTGCCATCTCTATCTCTATCTGGTTCATTGCCATCCGTGCGCCACTTTGGCTGGATGAGACGGTGTCAATCTACCTGATCCAGGGTGGCTTCGCAGGGATCATGTCGCGCCACGTGTGGCCCGACGCCCCGACGTATTCGTGTTTGCTTTGGGTGTGGACCAAAGCGATGGGTATGGGCGAGATCGCACTTAGAATCTCTTCCATTCTTCCCATGCTGGGAGCCGTGTATCTGCTGTATCGCGCTGCACGCGAGCTATTCGACCGGGATGTTGCCCTGATCGCTGCGATCGTCTTTTGCCTCCACCCCATCATCATTTTCGCGTCGATTGACATTCGTCCCTATGCATTTGCAGCTTTGGCCATCAACTCGTCGATTCTGGCCCTGGTTAATTTGCGGCATAACAACTCCAATTGGCTGGCCGCCCTCTTCGGCTTTTCGGCAGCATGCATCGTTCAATTCCAGTTGCTCTTTGCGGTCATCCTGCCGACGCTTGCCGTTTGCTTTGTTGCGCTCAAAATTAGCGACCGCAAGACCTTATGGCGACAGCTGGGGGTTGCGCTCGTCTTCTTTACGCTCGCGTTCCTGCCGGCGATTCCCAGGTTGCAGTACATGGTTCACACCAGCGGCACGCATGTTTTCTCTCCAGCTCCCCGTCTGTTTGAACTGGGCTCGACGCTCACCTTAAAAGGTTTGGCGGCAATCTTCGTGGTTGGGGTTCTTATCGCCGCCGGATCGCGGAGGCTTGCTCTGGGCAGGCATCCGGAGGGCTGGACAATTCTGCTCTGCACTTCCTTGGCGCTGGTTCCGATTTTGCTTCTCTTTGGTTTAAGCGTGGGAACATCGATCCACGTCTTTGTGCCCCGCTACCGGCTGGTCGCTGTTCCAGGGATTGCGCTCTGCTGGGCATGGGTCGCCGGCCGGATTGATTCCCGGGCCCTGCGATTGCTGGTCTGCACAACCATCGTAGCGGCGACCGCTATCATCTACTTGACGACTCCTTTCTTTAGGCAGCACCAATACTCATGGAAATACGCCCTGGAATTTGTAGAAAAGAACGCCTCTGTGGATGATGCTCCGGTGTTGATCTGCAGCGATATTCCGGAGGCGGACCACATGGCGATGCCCGTCGGTCCGGCGATCATGGAAAGCGGCATTTTGCCACCACTTAGTTATTACAAGCTCAGCGTACCGGTGAGGCCGCTGCCACGGGCACTGAATGACGAGGCGATGCGGGATGGTTCGCGGTTCGTGCAACAGGCAGCCCAGCGCCATCAGCGTTTTCTGGCCATGGGCTTTGCGCAGTCTTACGACACACTCGATTGGCTGGCCAAGACGGCTGCGGGAACGTACGATGTCCACGAGCTGGGGCAATTCGACGGAGTCAAGGTATTGGAATTCAGACCGCGCATTCAGGCGGGCACCTCAGGCTAATTGGCCAGCACGCCGATCATAATGCGGAGTGGTGGCTTTGCCACTATTTGGTGTCAGTCAGGGTGACCAGGTATAAGTTGGAGTCCACGTATGGGAGCGGGTAGGAACCTAGCCAGGTGAGCCGAGCGCCGTCATCATGCAGTTTGCGCAATACCCATTCTTCAGGGGCATCATACGTGCCCAAAACCAGGAACTCGCGGTGCTGGTGAATAAAGTCGGTGTAGGAACGAACGCTGGCAGAGATTGGGAAGTAGGGCTTCATTCCATCGCCCCATCCCCGATCCTCGAAGAGATTGGTATGCGTGTAGCTCATGGCTAAAGAACGGTCTTTGAGAAAATAAAGACGCGAGAGAATGTCCGGCTTTTCGTGGTGGTTCATCTCAAAGAAAGTGACGCCGCCGGCATCCACTAAGGGTAGGTCAGACCGAACTGCGGCGAGGGCAGATGCGTCTTTAACAGCGGGGTTAGATGCAGTTCCCAGCACATCAGTTCTGACACAGAAGACTAATAGAACCGCTGCCGCGGCATATCCTGCATAGCGATTGTGGGCCAGTCGAAGACCGAGCAAGATGGCCATGCCGACGCAGATAACGGCTCTTGTGGTGATGGCGTAGCGATCCCAAAATGCTCCGTGCCTCCAGCGCAGGACAATATTCAACAGAATTGGATTGAGCAGAACTAAGCCAAGAAGAACCATCTCTTCGGAGCGCCAGCTGCCTGGCGAACCAATCCAAGGCTTCCCTTGAGGCACTATCAACGCCGCACAGACGGCTGCCAACAGAGCTACGCTGATGATGTTAATGGAACCGAGGTAAAAGTAGAGGATCTTGCCCAAGGAGGCTTGGAACTCAGGAGGGAAGTAAAGCGACCCGGACCCTCGGAGGAGCGGAATGTAGAGGATCATCGCACTTATCGGTAGCAACAGCGCAGCCCATAAAGCAAAATCCGCTTTGCGCGTGCGCGAAAATCGGACCAACTCCGCGGCGAGAAAGGGAAATAGAGAGAGTGGGGCGAAAATGTGCGCGCTCAGCATCACGAAATTCGAAATAGCGACGCCCCATAGTGCAAGACGACGCTTCTCTGAGGTGGTTGCAATGTCCCAGAAAAGCAAGAGAGTAGAAAACGACATCATTAAGAGGGCGTAAGGTCTGGCCTCCGTGGCATATCGGAACGTTGCTCCTAACCACAGGATGAGCACTGCGGCGGCGGCATATGACATTCCCACTTTGCGGCGCACAAAAAAGAAGAGCGCCATGCTCCCAACATAGAATTCCAACATTGAAGGAAGGCGGAGGCCAAACGGGCTTTGTCCAAAAAGGGCCATGGAAAAGCGACTGAACAGATACCCAGTAGGAGGCTGGAAGTCAAATCTGCCGATTAGGTGCCAAATTAGCGGTATCGTTCTTGCTCTGGCAATGTCTAGCGTGTACAGTTCATCGAACCACACGAATCGGTGATTAGCTTTGAGCACTGCAACCACGTACAGGAGAGTCAAGGCTGCGAGCACAATCCAAAGCTCGTAACTCGGTTCTGATCGCGCTCGCGCCTCGGATTTCTGTCCAACTGGAGGCGTAGAGACTGGAATAGAAATCATTGGAACCGATGCCTCAGCTCATCTTCTCTTAGGCGATGCAGGTAACCTCAGATTAGCATCGCTCCCGTCTCGAATCGAGCGAATTCCCTCCTGACCGTTCGTGTGGTTCCTCTCAAGGTAAGGGAGGAATGGAATGACTTCGCTCACGTCTACACTGGGTCGCTTCATGTCTCGCTGCCCATAAAAGATTTCCGGTCGATGCAGGCGGGAACGGAGCAGGATTGGATTCAGCGCAAGCCATAGTATGTGGCGGCGATACTTAGACAAGCGCGAAGCGACTTTGGTGGCATCATGTACGAATACTCGAAATGATCGTCGATACGCGCGGCGATTTTCGTTCGGGTTGCGAAGGCCCGGTCAAGTTCTTTTGAGAGGCCTGGAGTTCGTAGATAGAGAATTCTTCTCGCTCTTCCGCGGGCACAATGTTAACTTACGTTGTACTCAAGAACGCCCCCTTCTCCGTTCGGGTGCCGGGTGACCGTAGAATGAATCCCAGAACCGGAGTCTCCCAGCATGCCGGTACCCCAAGGGTTTGAGGTGAACTGGTGGCGGCCATAAGTCTGCCGGCCTGCTTGAGCGCAGATCGGTATATCGGTCCGGGCAGACGCCATCTGCCGATCCGAAGTTCCCGCGGGCGCTTGGGCATAAGCTTTTTTGGTTGCGTGCGCAGGCTGCCCACCCTCGCGCGCTCCAAGGAAAGGTCGCGGGTATGAACACACCGCCCCGGGTTTCATTGGCCATCCCGGTTTTCAACGAGGAAGCGGTCGTACCTGAGCTTGTTCGTCGGACGACGGCGGTTCTGGATGACATCCCCGGTGGTCCACATGAAATTGTTTTGGTGGATGACGGTAGCTCCGATCGTACGTTGGAATTCCTGGAAAAAGCTGCGGAGAAAGACAGCAGGATCGTAGTGGTCTCCCTTTCTCGCAACTTCGGCCATCAAACAGCGTTGGGGGCAGCTCTGGACCAGGTTTCCGGAGACGTGGCGGTTCTTCTTGACGGAGATTTGCAAGATCCGCCGGAAGCCGTGCCCACTCTGCTGGATTGGTACCAGCAGGGCTACGATGTAGTTTACGTGCGACGTGTTAACCGCAAAGAATCGTGGTGGCTGCGCAGTTGCTACTACCTTTTCTACCGATTGCTGGCTGCGCTCTCTTCCGTTCAATTGCCGTTGGATGCAGGCGATTTCGGCCTGATGTCGCGCCGGGTGATCACAGAGATTCGCAGGATGCCGGAACAGCACCGCTATCTTCGCGGGTTGCGCACCTGGGTGGGGTTTCGCCAGATCGGGATACCCATGGAGCGCTCCGCCCGTCATGCCGGCCGGACCAAGTACAGTCCGCTTAAGTTGCTCAGGCTGGCATCCGACGGCATTTTTGCTTTTTCCATCGCGCCGCTTCGCGCAGCTGCCTTACTGGGGGGGGGTGCAATATTCCTATCCTTACTTTTTGCCCTCTATTCTGTCTACGCAAAATTCTGGATGCACTCACCCCAGGGTTTTACTGCGTTGATCTTGGCAATCACGTTTTTCTCCGGGCTAAATCTTTTCTTCCTCGGGATCATCGGGGAGTATGTTGGCCGTGTATATGAGGAAACGAAGGGCCGTCCGCACTACGTCGTGCTCAAAATAGTAAGACACGACGTCAGCAGCAGCCCGGAGAGAGGTGGTGATTCGCTGCCCGAGGTCGTGGCCTACCGCTAGCGGAACAGACTGATTCGAGTGGTGATGGAAAGGGCTGACTCCTCGTGGACGCAGATTACGGCGAAGCATATCGTGAACTTTTTAAGAAACACTGGTGGTGGCGTTCTCGCACCGAGCTGATTGTTGACAGGCTTCGGGAAATGCGACCAGCAAGCCGGCGCGAACGCATCCTGGATATTGGCTGCGGGGATGCGTTGTTTTTCGACCGACTCGCTGAATTTGGAGAAGTGGAAGGTGTAGAGCCATGCCTGGACCTGATCAGTCCAGGTAACCCGCATCGAGACCGCATATACGTCTGTCCCTTTGACGAAAACTTCCGTCCCGGTAAGCAATATTCGCTGATTCTGATGTTGGATGTGCTAGAGCATCTGGAGAAACCCGTCGACGCGCTGACCCGTGCGCTGGACCTTCTCGCTGCGGATGGTCTTGTGATCATCACCGTGCCTGCCTTTATGGCGCTCTGGACTAACCATGATGTGTTGAACCACCACTTTATCCGCTACACCAAGCGGGACTTTCGCGCAGTTGCCCGGCAGGCCGGTTTGCAGACCCAGGAAGAGCGTTACCTTTATCACTGGACGTTCCCCGTGAAGATGGGGGTGCGGTTGATGGAGAGCGTGGTTCGTTCAGAACCTGAGTCACCCAAGATCCCCGCCGGCTGGACGAACGACTTCCTTTTTTGGGCGTCACGTTTAGAACAAAAAATCCTAAGTGGTTTGCCCATGCCGTTTGGCAGCTCTCTCATGGTAGTAGGGTGCAAAGGAAGAACCGCGTAATCGGCCCGGGTATCTGGCCGGCGGCTGACTGATTAAGAGCAAGCGATCTTGCTGTGTAGGTTTTGTTCCGTTGTGGTTGGGGTTTGGACTACGCTCGTGCCTCGCTTGGCGATCAAGCGAATCGAGGTGATGTTTGAAAAGCCTTTCGCGATAACAAAATGCCCTTATAGCGATCGTAACCGAGCTTAAGAGGATCCGAAAATGAAGGTTTTGGTGACCGGGGGCGCTGGATACGTCGGATCTCATGCGGTGCGAGAGCTCCTCGCGGTGGGCCACGACGTACTCGTTTATGACAACCTTTCCACCGGTCACCGCGAACTCGTCGATGGGGTGCCCCTGATTGTCGCAGACGTCGCGGACTCCGCCCCGCTGCGCAGGGCTCTTCGGGGGATCGACGCGGTGATGCATTTCGCGGCCTCCGCCTATGTGGGGGAGTCGATCGAGAATCCGCGCAAATACTTTCAAAACAACGTGCAGTCTGCTCTCAAGCTGGCGGATACGGTGCTGGACAGCGACGCGCGGCTCTTCGTCTTTTCCTCCAGCTGCGCAACTTATGGAGTGCCCCAGCGCCTGCCGATCGAGGAGTCTTTTCCCAAGAACCCAATCAACCCCTATGGCGCAACCAAGCTGTTCCTGGAACAGGTTCTTTCCGCCTACCAGTACTCCTATGGGCTGCAACATGTGTGCCTTCGGTATTTCAATGCCGCTGGTGCTCATCCCAGTGGTGAAATCGGCGAATACCACGATCCGGAAACACACCTGATCCCGCTGGCGTTGAAGGCTGTCCTGGGCACTTCTCCCGGCCTCAAAGTCTTCGGCAAAGACCTGCCCACTCCCGATGGAACCTGCATTCGCGACTACATCCATGTTTCCGACCTGGCCAAGGCGCACGTCAAAGCACTGGAGTATCTGGCAAGGGGAGGAGAGTCTATCGCTTTGAACCTGGGAACGGGTACTGGAACCTCCATCGGCTCTTTACTCGCTGCCATCAAAAAAGTTACCGGTCAAGAAGTCCCTCACGAACTTGTGGCCGGCCGGCGAGGGGATCCTCCCGCGCTCTATGCCGACCCCAGCCTCGCGCGGCGGGTGCTTGATTGGGCGCCGGAATTGGATCTGGAGTGCATCCTGCGCACGGCCTGGAAATGGGAGACTCAAGGTTTACCGCGTCTCCTCCCAGCGGTTAGCCGCCGATAGGACATTCTTAGAGTTGGGATGGGCGAACAAGCTGCTCCTTATGCAAGTAGCTCTGGTCTTGTTGGCCAGAAACGATTCCGGCTGAGAATGGTATAAGTGCAGGCTGGCAGTTGGATTTTTCAAGTTTAAAGGCGCTACGCGTGCGGAATACTTACTTCAGATGCTAGCAGTCCGGTTGAAAAGAGCTCTTAGTGGCAGTTAACACTTCCCCCTTAATTACGGCCGCTCCCTCGAGCCGGCTCGAGCCAATAAGCGTTCCTCGCTTTCTTCGTCTCCTCTGGTTTGCCTTGCTTACTGTTTTGGGCGGGATTTGGGCCTATTACCGTGCTTTAACCGGCTTCAGCTTTTGGGACGATGAAGGCTCGATGATGGCCTCTGTCAAACAGTATCTTGGCGGCCTGAGATTATATAACCAGGTTTGGAGCGGCTACGGGCCTGTATATTACTTCTACAACTGGCTGCTGCGATCCAGCACAGGAACGCCGGTAACCCACGATGTTGTCCGAATCAGTTCGCTTTTACCTTGGTTAGTGACTGCCTTAGTTTGTGCCTGGATCATTTTACGGGCCACTGACTCGCTAGTCCTCGCAACTCTGGGCCACTTACTCACCTTGTATTCGTTGCAGTTTTTTGCTTTTGAACCAGGGCACCCGCAGGAGCTATGCATTCTGTTGCTGGTGTGTCTTGTCGCGAGCGGCACATTGATTGGTCAGCGACGCCACTTTCTAGGAATTATTCTGTTAGGGGTTTTACCCGCTGCGCTTCTGTTGGTCAAAGTGAATATAGGCATTTTTGCGGCTCTTGCGACGGGCCTGTCTTTAAGCTTCCATGCAGGAGAGAATCAGCTCTCGAAGATCTTCCGCGCCTCCTTTGTAGCCGCAAGCCTATTTCTGCCGTTTGCACTGATGAGGCATCAGTTGGGAGATCCTCAGGCGGTGGTCTATTGCGTTCTGTTAATCGCGTCCGTAGCGGCGCTCAGCCAAGTTCTTTTCCGTGTCGATAAAACTACATCGATTACCTACAGAGACTTTGGGATTGTCGTTACCTCTTTCGTAGTCACATTCGCTACGATCGTGCTGGTTTTGATTGCGCAGGGGAGTTCACTCCAGAGCATGTTGGACCGTCTGGTCTTACTTCACTTGAGGATTAGTGTCGGAGGGCTGTGGTACGCTCCAGTGTCTTTGAGCGCGAAATGGCTATACTGGGCGCTCAGTGGAATGGCTGCCGCAGGATGGGTCGCGTTCTCGATGAAGAATAAGGGGCATTGGAGCTCAGAATACTTCTTTCCCATCAAGCTCCTGTTCGGCCTTGGGATCATCGCCGCACTTTTCTCAACCAATCGCTCTCAGCTGCTCGCGTTTGCCACTCCTTTCTGCTGGCTCCTGCTCTACCCGCTCCCCGAAAGTGGCGTTTCGCAACTGGTTTTCTCGCGAACCTTATTGTGTACAACCGCCGTGATACAGACCCTCTACGCCTACCCTGTGGCGGGCAGCCAAGTCCTCTTCATTCGAATACTAATGATCGTTGTCGGGGTAATCTGTATCGATGACTTTTGCTTGTGGTTCGCGGCTAAATGCGACTTTGGGGTGCGGCAACCGAGGCTTCTCCGTGTCGCTGGTTCGGTTGCCTTATTCTGTTTGATTCTGGATTATATGTACATTTCGCACGTTCAGCGCGAAATCTACAATTCATTGCCAGCTCTAAATCTTGCCGGGGCGAGCAGAATTCATCTTAGCGATCAGCAGGCAAGAGAATATCAGTGGCTCACGCGCAGCAGCGTCAAGTATTGCGACATCTTGGTTGGGCTTCCAAACCTTCCCAGCTTGAATTTTTGGACTGCGATGAATCCGCCGGCACGGCTGAACATCGACGCGTGGATGTTGGTTCTCACCGACAAAGAACAATTGGAGGTTATAGTCGCGCTATCGAAACACCCCAACGCGTGTGCCATTTACAATCCGGCAATTTTAGCATTTTGGACCCACAATCATCGCGATATTAGCGGATTACCACTCGTTCGCTACATCCACGATAAGTTCAAGCCGGTTGGCTCGATGGGTAACTTTGTTTTTCTTGTCCGGAACGAACGTGATCTAAGCAAAATTCCTAACCACTGACGTGATTCCAGTTCAACTTTCGCGCGCCTGAATCTTTGAAATCGGCGATTCTTCATCCCGCGCGTAGGCGGACCGCGGACGAGCTGATGTTGCTTGAAGAGGAACCGGCTTGGGGTCCCAAGGGGCTGCGGTTTACAATTCGACCATTAGCATATTCGCCTCAGCTCGAGATAATGTGATCAATCTTGTCGCGGTTTTTCATCGGGACGAGCCGCGATCGCTAAAGTAGAAGTGAAAATCAGGAGTTCATGCAAAAACCGAAAAAGATTGTCATTATCGGCGGGTGTGGTCATGTGGGTCTTCCCCTGGGAATCGTCTTCGCCAACTGCGGTCTGGATGTAGTTCTCCTCGATCGGGATCAAGCCAAGATAGATACGGTCAATGGGGGGCAAATGCCGTTCATGGAGACCAATGCCCTGGACCAGCTAAAGCGCGTTGTGGGCAAGAAGTTGATGGCCACCGCAGATCCTTCCTGCCTGCGCGATTCGGACGCCGCCATTGCGGTCCTCGGTACGCCGGTTGATGAGCACCTCAATCCAACCGTGACCGATCTTTATCGCAGCATTGACGAGGTGATCGCCCTCATGCCAGAGAACGCACTTCTGGTCCTGCGCAGCACCGTCTATCCCGGGGTCACGAAGCTAGTCTTCGAGCGGTTGCAAGCCTCCGGGCGCAATATACTTTTATCGTTTTGCCCGGAAAGGATCGCAGAGGGCAAGGCGATGGAGGAGATTCGCACCCTTCCGCAAATCATTTCCGCATTTGATCCGGTTTCGTTGGCACGCGTACGCGAATTGTTCTCCATCATCAACGACGATCTCGTGGAGCTATCCCCGCTCGAAGCAGAGCTGGCGAAGCTCTTCTCCAATAGCTGGCGCTATATGAACTTCGCGATCTCCAACCAGTTTTACATGTTGGCTGAGACATACGGCTTGGATTACCAGCGCATTTACAACGCGGTCACCCATCGCTACCCACGTATGAGGAGTTTCGCCAAGGCCGGCTTCGCGGCGGGACCCTGCCTCTTGAAAGATACCCTGCAGCTCTCGGCGTTTTCGGGAAATAACTTCTTCCTGGGGCATGCTGCCATGCTGGTGAACGAAGGTTTACCCAACTTCATCGTCGGCCAATTGCGACAGCAGCAAAAACTTCGCGATAAAGTCGTAGCAGTGCTAGGCATGGCCTTCAAATCCGAGTCGGACGACAAGCGTGAGAGTCTATCCTACAAGCTTCGCAAATTGCTTATGGTGGAAGCGAAAGAGGTTCTTTGCACCGACCCCTACGTAGTCGACGAGAAGCTGGTTTCGCTTGAAGAGGCTGTCGATCGGGCTGACATCGTTATTCTAGGAGCCCCCCACTCCGTCTACCGGGACGTTCACCTGTCCGACAACAAGGTAGTTGTGGATGTGTGGGGATTTTGGCCCAACAGCAACTCGTAACAGGAGGATCTTCCGCACCGTGAAAGTTTTGGTAACTGGCGCTTCCGGCTTTATCTGTGGGTATCTGATCCAGGAACTTCTGGAACACGGGTACGACGTAGTTGGCCTTGACAACTTCAGCAAGTACGGGCGGCTGCAGAAGTCCTACGATTCCCATCCCCGCTACAGGCTGGTTGAGGGCAATGCAAAAGATGTCGCTCTCATGAAGGAACTTCTCTCCGACTGTGACCATTTCATCGCGGCCGCGGCCATGATTGGAGGTATCTCCTACTTCCACGAATTTGCCTATGACCTGTTGGCGGAAAACGAGCGCATCATCGCATCTTCGTTTGATGCTGCCATCTGGGCGCACAAGGAGCGTAAGCTCAAGAAGATCGCGGTGCTCTCCTCCAGCATGGTGTTCGAGAGCACGACCGAATACCCCACACCAGAAGGGGCGGAGCGGCGCAGCCCACCGCCGCGCTCAACCTACGGTTTCCAAAAGCTCGCTACCGAGTACTTTGTTCAGGGCGCCTACGAGCAGTACAAGCTTCCCTACACAATTGTGCGACCCTTCAATTGCGTCGGCATCGGGGAAAAGCGCGCCTTGTCTGATCGCGACATCATGAGTGGCAATGTACGTTTAGCCATGTCTCACGTCGTTCCTGACCTGGTGCAAAAGCTGATCAAGGGGCAGGATCCGCTGCATATTCTGGGAGACGGCAAACAGGTGCGCCATTACACCTATGGCGGAGATCTGGCGCGTGGAATCCGCATCTGTATCGAGCACCCGGCCGCATGGAACCAGGACTTCAACCTTTCCACTCCGGTACGCACCACGGTACTCGAACTGGCCGAGTTGATCTGGAGAAAGGTCCACGGCTCCAGCAAGCCATTCCGCTACGTCAGCGACCCCGCTTACGAGTACGATGTCAAGGAGAGAGCGCCGGCGGTTGGAAAAGCGCGGGAGTTGCTGGGGTTCGAGGCAACGACGCCTCTGTCGGATATCCTGGACGAGGTTATTCCATGGATCGCTGAGCAGGTGGAAATAGGCCAAATGTGAGCGCAGTCTCGACCGCACCAGTTTCGACAGAAGATGCAATGGAGAGGCCGCTAACCATAGTTATCCCGGTCTTCAACGAGGGCGCTAATTTCCCCGCGCTCTGGTCAGAGATGACGGAGCACCTCGACTTTTCCTTCACCGCGTTGGTCGCCTATGACTTTGAGGGAGACGACACGCTGCCGGTGGTGCAGCAGATTATTGCCCAGGGTGAGACTCGACTAAGGTTGATCAAGAACACCTACGGGCGTGGCGTGGTGGGCGCCATCCGAACTGGATTCGATGCCGCACCTTCCGGCCCTGTGCTGGTAGTTATGGCCGACCTGTCGGACGACTTGGCGCAGGTTCGCAAGATGCTCGAACTATATAGGCGCGGCAGCCACATTGTTGTGGGCAGCCGCTATATGAGGGGCGGCCGGCTCATCGGAGGGCCCTGGTTCAAACAGCTACTCTCACGCCTCTCTGGACTTACCTTGTGCTGGTTTCGTGGCATACCCACCCATGACGCGACCAACGCCTTCAAGATCTACGATCGCGCCATGCTGAGCTCTATCCGCATCGAAAGCAAGGGCGGATTTGAATTGAGTCTGGAGATAACGGTGAAGGCCTTCCTGGCCGGTTATACGATCTCCGAAACTCCCGCCACTTGGCGAGATCGAACCGCGGGAACTTCCCGCTTCAGGCTCTGGAAGTGGTTACCGCATTATCTGAAGTGGTATTTTATGGCCTTTCAGCCCAAATCAAGGAGCCGCAGAGCCGGGAAGGAACTACAGGCCACGTAGCCTGCTCCGATAAAATGTTGTTCGAGCAAAGCGCGCGGGATCAACCGCCGGCTTACTAGCACGTCAAAGCTCAAAAATCGCTTGTACGAGAGTGGGTATGCACCTTCAGGCTTTGCTGGCGACCAAAAGGAACTGCTTACCAAAGCCGCGCCAAATAGGCGGGAATGCAAGATAACTCCGTAGCAGCCAAATAGGATAGGTACGTCCCTGGGACATGGAATATGGCAGAAATCTTTCCTTGCACACTTCCACATGGAAGCCGCATTTGATGAGTATTTCTTTCATCGAGAGTTCCGTCAGGGCAACATAATGATCATAGAAATCCCAGTACGCGCCTGGAACGCACTTGATATTGGGCCCCATGGCGATTAAACGCCCCCCTGATTGAAGTGCGTGGTGTGCGTGCAGCAAAGTTTCCTCTACATGTGCTTTTGTAGGTAAATGTTCCAGGAAGTTGCTGGTAAAAACCGTGGTTAAGCTGGCGGCGGGAATAGACCAGGGTAAAGAGCAGTCCTGCTCAAGTATGCGCACATCCGCTGTGGCACGCTTTCGCGCCTCGGGATTGAGATCCATGGCATATTTAGCCGCGCATTGCGCCTGGTTAATGAATTCGCAATATCCGCATCCCAGGTCCAGAACCACTGCGTCCGATGGGATCCAGCGCGAAAAATATCGGGCCAGGACCGACCATACTTTTCTCCGGTACGTTTCTTGATTTTGAAAGCGGACGCTGTAAATAGCATCCAGATCGGCGGCGGAGTGGACTGGCGTATCGGAGCTGCGAGTACTTTCCATGATACTCTCTGATGTTCTCGCAAGTTGGTCTCAGGCTTGTCGCGATAGACTGGCAAGACCCTGGAATCCCAATTGCATGCCCGGTCAAGATATTTTGATTCTTGCTAACGGAGCCTTTTCGATCTGAAAATCAGTACCTATCATAAGCTATCCGTGGGTGCTGGGACGATAGATGCGGGAATGGAATTGTGAACCGTCTACCAGTCCCTGCTCCTCAGAGATGACGACAAGCCCTCAGGAGAGCTCGCACCAGGGGTGAGACTCGATTTAGTTTGATAGGTCCGAAAAGGATCTCGGAAGAATGAAAGCAGCAAGCGAAGAACAATTTGTCGATCGGCGCCGTGAACCTCTCCACCGGACCCTCATAGAGTTCTCGTCGCTTTTCCTGCTCTCCTACGTCATTCTCTTTCTGGGCATGTCTCTGCGCCCAAATATGTATGACGAGGGGATCTCATTGACCGGAGCCATGCAGGTTCTGGCAGGCGAGCTGCCCCACCGGGACTTTTATGCCATCTACGGACCGGGGCAGTTTTATATGCTCGCAGGCCTGTTCAAGATATTCGGACAATCCGTGTTGGCTGCTCGCCTCTTGGATCTTCTGATTAAAGCAGTTCTGGTCCTCCTCGTTTATGCGATCGCATCCCGCTATTGCCGTCGGTCCGTGGCTGTTGCAACCTATGTGGTCACGATGCTGTGGCTCATCGGCATATATTGCCCGGTGGACACGGCGGTAGTACCGGTGTCTCTGCTGAATCTGATTGCTTTGGTCTTGATCCTGCCTGTCTTTGTGCGCAGCGTCTCGAGCTGGCAAATGCTTGTTGCCGGCGCGTTGGCGGCGTTGGTGGCGTTGTTTCGCTATGACATTGGTGTGGCCCTGCTTGGGATGCAGGCGTGCGTTATCGCAAGCGCGATATTCCTCCGAAACAAGCCAGGAAAGCTCCGCAACTTTGTCACTTTGTGGGGGGCATGCTTGATTGGCTTCGCAGTCGTCATCCTGCCGTGTGCCCTCTATTACCTGTCTGTCGCGCGTCTTGATTCCATGATCAACGACGTGATTCTTTATCCCGCGCGATATTATCTCCTGGGCCGCAGGCTGCCGTTTCCAGAGATTTCCCTGAAGTATCTCGAGAACCTCGAGGTCTACCTGCCATTCGCCGTGATCGGCATTGCGGTTTATGCGGTTGTCCGCCTTGGTTTACGAGCACGCAGTAAGACCGCGTCCGGCCTCCGAGACAGTGCTCAGGAGCTGAGATTGCTAGGCTTCTTCATCACGTTTGGCCTCCTCGCCTTTGCGATGTACTGCAAGGCTTTTGTACGGATGGATGTCGGACAGATGTATCTCTGTATTCTCCCATTGGTGCTGCTAACAGCTGTACTTTTCGACCAGAGGTGGATCCTGCCCCGCCCGCTGCAAATTGCCATCATGGGTGTGGCCGTGTTCTCTGTCTTGACGGCTATGTGGTCTGCTCTCCACGAAGAGAGGAGATTGCAGGTATACCATTTATCCGTTCCGGAAAGAATATGGTCTTCGTTGAAGGGAACCTCGTCCCCGGAAGAGGCTGCGTGGTGCAAAAGCAAGAATCCTGCTACCAGGGGTCTTTGCTTCCTACCTGAGGATTATCGTGTGCAAACGATCGAGTTTATCGCTGAGCATACCAAGCCGGGTCAGCTGCTTTATGTGGGGTTGGCAAAACACGACCGCATCTTTGCTAACGATGACTTCACTTATTTCGCAACTCAGCGTTTGCCGGCAACCAAGTGGTCGCACTTCGATCCAGACTTGCAGAGTCGCTACGACATCCAGACAGAAATGGTTCACGAGCTTGAAGTAAAACGTCCCCCATATATCGTGCTGGACTCAGAATTTGATCAACTCCGCGAGCCGAATGACAGTTCCAAGAGCAGCGGTGTCACGTTGCTCGACGACTACCTTCACAGTAAGTATCAACCGGTCCGCGACTTTGGGCTCATGTCTGTCTGGCGGCTGAAAGAGTGATGCTTCGTGTCAAGCCGACCATCAGTTCTCCAGCTGTTACAAGCCAGTTGATTTACTCTCTACCAGCGAGCGTGCCCGGTTAACAAAGTCTTCCAGCGGCATCCCACCCTGATCGCCCTGGCCGCGGACGCGTAGGCTGATCCCGCCTGTTTCTGCTTCCTTGTCGCCTACGATGAGTATGTAAGGCAGCTTCTGCAGGGTAAAATCGCGAATCTTGGCGCCCATCTTCTCATTGCGGTGATCGACCTCTACGCGCAGACCGGCATTCTGTAACGTTGCCTGTATCTTTTCCGCGTAAGCAATATGACGTTCGCTGATGGGCACGATGCCGGCCTGCACCGGCGCAAGCCAGAGCGGAAAGGCGCCGGCATAGTGCTCTATCAGCACGCCGAAAAAGCGTTCTACCGACCCATAGAGAGCCCGGTGCACCATCACCGGTTGATGACGCTCGCCGTCTTCACCTACATACTCCATCTCAAAGCGCGCCGGCATGTTGAAGTCGAACTGCACCGTCGACAGCTGCCATAAGCGGCCAAGCACATCTACCAGCTTGATGTCGATCTTGGGTCCGTAGAAAGCAGCTTCACCACGGATGGTCTTGTAGGGAATCTCCTTCCGCGCCAAAGCGTTCTCAAGCGAATGGATCGCCAGTTTCCAGTTCTCGTCCGAACCGGCATAATTCTTGCGGTCTTTGGGATCCCACGTGGAAAGCTCAACCTTGAATTCCATGAAGCCAAAGGTCCTGAGCACGACCTGTGCAAACTCAATGCAGCCCACGATCTCGTCTTCAATCTGCGACGGCTCGCAGAAGATGTGAGCGTCATCCTGGGTAAAGCCGCGAACGCGCAGCAAGCCATGCATGGTCCCCGAGCGCTCGTAGCGATAGACATTTCCCAATTCGGCATAGCGCACAGGCAGATCACGGTAGCTCTTGGGCGAGTTCTTGTAGATAAGAATGTGGAACGGGCAGTTCATCGGCTTCATGCGGTAATCTGCGTCGTCCAGCTCCATCGGAGTAAACATGTTCTGCGCGTAAAAGCCCTCATGACCGCTGATCTGCCACAGATGCACACGCGCCACGTGGGGCGTGTAGACCAGCGAGTAGCCTCGCCTGAGACACTCGTCGCGCATCCACTCTTCCATGATCTTGCGTACCATGGCGCCTTTGGGATGCCAGAAGATCAGTCCCGCGCCGGCGACCTCTTGAATGGAAAAAAGGTCCAACTGCTTGCCCAGCACGCGATGGTCCCGGCGTTGCGCCTCCTCCAGCCGGGCAAAGTGCTGTTCCATTTCCTTGCTGGAAAAAAACGCCGTGCCGTAAATGCGCTGCAGTTGGGGATTTTCTTCGTCCCCCAGCCAATAAGCGCCGGCCAGGTTCGTCACCTTGAAGGATTTGACCCGGCCGGTCGAAGGCACGTGCGGCCCGCGGCAGAAATCTTCAAAGGAGCCATTGCGGTAGAACGAAATCTCCTCGCCCGGCTTGGTGAAGCGCTCGACGAAGTGGGCCTTCATAAAATCGTTGCTGGCCTTAAAACGTTCCAGACTCTGGTCGCGCGACTCCCATTCCCTAACGAACGGCTCATTGCGCGTGACTACCTCCGCCATCCTGGCTTCGATCGCCTTAAGGTCCTCGGGGGTAAAGGGCGTGGGCCGGTAGAAATCGTAAAAGAAGCCGGCATCCGTCGCCGGGCCGTGTCCGAGCTTGGTCTCGGGAAATAGCTCGAGCACGGCAGTCGCCATCACGTGCGCGGCGGAGTGGCGCACCACCTTCAGAGCGTCCGCATCCTTCTCAGTGAGCAGCTGCAACGATACATCTTCGGTAAGCGGAGTGCTCAGGTCCACCAGGCGTTCGGCGCTCTCTTCCTCGGCGCTATACATGCTGGCTTCAGGCGTCGCTTCGCCACCCTCAGACGGAGTGCCACTCGCTGCCGGAGGTTGGGCGGCGGCTGTGGGGCGAATGCGCGCCACCACCGCCGCGGCAGCCAGTCGCGGTGAGATGCTCTGGGCAACGTCGTAGGGAGTTGTTCCGGCGGGGAATTCCTTGATTGTGCCGTCGGGGAGATGAACCTTTATCGAGTCTGCGATCGCTGTCATTTTCCTGGGAGCGTTAGATCTAAAGGATATGTGTCCGTACCCTCATTCGTCGAGGGGCGGCGGTTGGCTTGGGCACCCGGTCCTTCGTGAGGGAACCAGGGACCGACCCCTGCGTACGACCTAAGCTTGCCGGAGGAAGCTCTAAACCAGCGTAGAGTGGGTCATAGCCTGCAATACGGACAGTGGCGATGACTCCGGAGAGACCATGGCCTCGTGATTCACCAGGAACGTTTGCTCCAGCGCGTACTGGCCTGAGAGCACCGCGTGCGGAACCATGTCGGTGTAAACCATCCAACTGGAGCCTGCGGGAAACTGCACATACTCCTTGCGGCACTCCGCCTGGAACGAGGTGTTCTCTTTAAGGAAGTTGTGGAAGCGCATCATGAAGTCGTCATAGGGTGATCGCTTCAGACTGGGGACCGCGTAACCAAGTCCTGCTGCATTGGCTAGGGAACGCAGCGCCCGGCTGGCGGAATTGCCCGCCGACGGAAGGGCGATCTGCTGGGGCGCATAGCGGGGTGCGAGCGCGGGAAATGCATCGCTGACCACCCAGTCGCGCGTGCGCGACGGGTGAATATTGTTGAAGAAGCGTAGGATGCGTGCTCCCCGCGTAGGGCGCGTAGGGAAAGCATCGGTGTGCAGCAGGTCGTTGCGGCGGCGTAGTGGCAAGTTCCGGCCCTCTTCCTCTTGCGGCCGAAAGCTGGCGTAGTCCAGCTGCCAGCGCCCCTGGTAGGGCGAAAGAAAACGGGTGAGAAAGCGGGTCACGTCCTGTGAGTATTGGCGCATGATCGCCTGCAGCTGCTTCAGCTCCGCGGCGCCAGCGGTGCCGGCATCAAGGCCGCTCACGCTATCCAGATTCGGCTTGTACGCGATGTTCTTGTGCAGAGTGCTGCCTGTCTGCTGCTGGCCTAGCAGGAAAGAAAGGTCCTGGGGCCGAAACGAAATGGGCGTTTGCGGGAAGTACAGAATGTCCCCGGCTTCCAGCCGCTTGCACCATGCCCGCGCCTGATCTGTTGGAGGTGCAGGTGCATTTTCCAAGGCGTCTGGCTGCGTTGATTCGAAAGCAATGGTGATGAGCGCCATGAGAGCAGAATTCCTAGCCTCTCGAGAACTTGCGGCGCAGCCACAGCGTGCCAAAGAAGATGAGACTGATCGCCAGAACGACACAGCCGGCGGGAAAGGAGATGTATTTGTAGCTGTCGGCGTAGTTGAAGCGGTGGCCCAGACCGTTGCAGATCATGATGCCGACGATGGCCAGGAAGGTGAACAGGAAGAAGCTAAGAAAACCCACCGCAAACGCCATCAGAACACTGGTAAAGAAGCCGAGATCCCCCATGGGTATGCCGAAGACCTTGACCTCTGCCTGAGGATTCGCCCCCGGGTGCAGGTTTTGCTGCTGTGCATTCACGATTGGCCTCAGAATGGGGACGGTGCGGACCGTCCACTCAGCTAGAATACTAGGTTATGGCTGAAGTCGCCCAAATGGAGTTGTTACCGGCATCGCTCGTGGCCCAGCAAACGCCCGTGCGTCAGTCCGAAAACCGCTTGTGCTACGCGATCTTTGCCGATACGCACATCACCGCCCAGGAACTCGAGCCGATCGTGCAGGCAGTGCCAAATGCAGTAGCCGCGGCGCTTACCCGGCATGCCTACTATTTTGTACCCCTCACCATCGGTGAGACGGAGGAAACGATGGTCGCACCCGGGTACACCATCGACTTGGGCGATCGCGCCATGTGTCACCGCAATGTGCAGTTTGACGGCGCCGATTGCATCTTCATCTCCACCCGGCTCATGCAGGACAGGTTTGCGCTGGCCTTCGAATTTTTTATCAATGTTGGCCATCACTTTGTCGAAGCCGCTGGAGTGCCCCAGAGTTTTTGCGACCTGGCTTGGTCGCAAGCCCTGGCAGAGGTGCGCGGAGAAACGAGTCAGGACAGCTACGAAAGCCGGCGCCGGGCACTGGACCGGGGCCGCAACGAAAGTCCCGGTGCGCGCATGGCGGAGAGAACGTTCTCACGCGGGGACCAGCTAGCCGCGGCCCGCGTGATCGAAAAGGGCCGGATCGACGAAAAAGCAAAGAACAGCTTTTTTGAATCGGCCTTTTCCGATGCTCTCGCCATCTACATGCTCTCCCTCACCCTCGACTTCAACTACACCGATCTGCGCGAGCGCGAATATCCACTACTCGCCGCGCCAGCGCTGGCTGAGCGTCTGCGCCATGTGGCCGCGCTCTTTCCCCCCAACCCCGGATACGACTTTCAAATCTCCTATCGTCACAAGTTTTAGAGCATTTTCACCTTTACTCTGCACAGCTAGGTTGGAGCAGTCGCCTTGTTTACAGCAGAAGTGAAAATGCTAGCCTCTCCCTCTGTACAATCAGCGCATGATTGGGCACCTGCGCGGGCGGCTCCTGGCGAAACATCCACAGCAGGCGATCATCGAGGCGGGTGGAGTTGGCTACGACGTCGTGATCAGCGTGCCAACGTTTAGTGCGCTACCGCCCGAGGGTACTGAGGTGGCTCTCTTCATCCACACCCATGTGCGCGAAGACACCTTGGCGCTGTACGGCTTTCTCAATCGGGAAGAGAAGCGGGTCTTCGAGCGGCTTATCACGGTGAGCGGAGTGGGTCCAAAGCTTGCCGTCACCATTCAGAGCGGCCTAAGCACAGAGCGGCTGGTGGGCGCGATCCGCGGCCAGGACCATGCCACTCTCTCCCAGATTCCCGGCATCGGTAAACGCCTGGCCGAACGCCTGGTGGTGGATCTCAAAGACAAGCTCGAGGATATGGCTGCTGCGCCCCATCCGGTTGAGACCGGCCCTTCGACCGAGGACGTGCTTTCAGCCTTGGTCAATCTGGGCTATCAACGTCCGCTGGCGCAAAAAGCAATTGCTGCCGCAGTGGCTAAGGACAAGACTGTGGGCGAAAGCTTCGAGGCTCTTTTCCGAGCCGCTTTGGCGGGAATGCGCAATTAAATTGCTTCGAAGACGGTTCAACTTAGCAGGTAGATTTTTCCCAGTGCAGAGTAGATTGAGCCCGCTTCGCTGGGGCCTCCTCACTGCCCAAGAAGATAAACCGCTGAATTGACTGCGCTACGAGGTTCTGTCTATTTGGCACGCCACTTGCACTGAGGACAAGCAGGACAACGTTCCTGCGAGCGCTGTTTTCTGTCTCGCAGGGGCAGTCGCAAAGTTTGTGGCTCACTTCGGTGATGCCGCGGAGAAGATGCCCATACCAGGGAGGTGTGGGCATCTTCTTTTGTGCTTAGCCTACTCCGATGCAGGTTTCATACGAGCCTGATTGGCACAACCGATTGCTTTGGGCATGTCAGGATCGTCAGCGGAACTTGCACCGGTCTTATGCAAAAGGTCTTGTTGGAACTTCTGCAGTTCTGGGAACGAATAGTGAGTGCAAAGATTCAGTTCCCAGGTGTCGGCCGTCTTCTTGGAAACAACGTACATGCGAATGGTTTCGTCCGGGCGCGCCGGCGAATCGCTCTCTCGAATGATGGAAAAGCTATAGTAGCCGGGGATGAAGCCGGCATCCGTCCGAGTGTCCATCGAGTTCATCACGATCGTGCGATCATCCACCGTGATGTTGTCGAATCGAGCAACGATGAGTGCCACTTGGCGAGCTTGGTCAAACTCCATCTCGTGTCCACGCGCATGCGCGCACAGCGTAGATGCAGCTAGGAAAAAGGAAAAAAGGGCAAGTTGTCTCATTATGTGGGCAGCCGGACAGCCTTGTTGGATTGAGGGAGGCAAGCAAAGTCTATTGCAGATCAATATAAACGCGATCAAGCGTGGCGCGACACGGCCATTACCTTTGTACTGCAAAAGAGGATTTTGAGTACCTTCGAGGTTACCAACTCTGAACGCGGTGCAGCGATCAGCTTACGGCAACGGCAAATTGCGGCTTCCGCTTGCCACATCTCATTTCGCTATCCAATCATGACTTCTCAACACGCACACGTCGCCGATGAATCCGGATTTCCTGCCTTGCGAAACTGGACGCCGTCGCGTGTGCGGCTTTCAGCGAGGAAAGCCGCATGGAGCTAGCCGGCGCCACCAACACCAACAGGAAATCCGGGGAACCGTACTTCCGTGAGGCCGGGCTCCGGTTCTTGCGGAGCCTGCGGCGAAATAACCGGCGGGACTGGTTTGAGGCCCACAAGCAGGAGTTCGAGCGTGAGTTGAAGCAGCCGATGCTGGCCTTGATCGAAACAGTGAACGGCGCCATGGAAGGCTTTGCTGCCGCGCATGTGCGGCCGCCGCAAAAATGCATGATGCGCATCTATCGCGACATTCGATTTTCTTCTGACAAGCGACCGTACAAAAGCCATATCTCTGCATGGTGGGCGCGTGCGGGTCTGGAGAAGACCTCAGGGGGCGGCTACTACATGCATATCTCCCCAGACGAGGTGCTGATTGCCGCCGGCGTGTATATGCCGGAGCGGGAGCAGTTGCGGGCGATAAGGGAATATCTGCTGGTGCATCATGAGGAAGTGCGGCGACTCCTCGCAGACCGCAAGCTGCGGCGCACTATGGCGTCCTTTAGCGGCGTGCCGCTGACGCGAGCCCCAAAGGGCTTTCCTAAGGACCACCCGGCGATGGATCTGCTCTTGTGCCGGCAATGGGGCGTGGAGGCTACCCTCGAGGCCAAGGTGTCTCTGCAGAAGGATTTCGCAAGCGAAGTGATCCGGTGCTTCCGTCTCGCAGCTCCGCTAGTGGATGCGCTCAACACGCCTCTGTGCGCGGGCCTTGAAAAGAAGCGGCGGCCGCTGTTCGGTTTATAGGAAAAGGCCACAAATCAAGGGAAAACCCAGGGAATTGGGGGAAATCTTGGAAAAACAAGCCAAAAACGGAACAAATAGCGGTTTTTCGATTGACAAACGCTGGACAAAGCCGCATCGTAAACGGCGGTGGGTTCGTTTTTACCCGCATAAACACTGGGTTTCCTGACGATCGATGCAGGTTCAGCACGGGCATCCGAAGGTACCGGGTGAAGCGTCAAGCAGGACATGGATTCTCCAGTGGCGAAAGCAACGCCACCATGGGCCCATGAAATAACAGGAGAAAGAAGGACACACAATATGGCAACAGGCATGACCAAGACAGCACTGGTTCGCACCCTTGCAGAAAAGCTTGAGTTGACCAACAAGCAATCGGCAGCATTTCTTGACCTGCTCGCAGAGACGGCGGTGAAGGAAACCAAGAAGAATGGCGTATTCGTCATCCCCGGTCTTGGCCGGTTGGTGAAGGCCGAGCGCAAGGCCCGTTTGGGTCGCAATCCCCAAACTGGCGAAACCATCAAGATCAAAGCCAAGACCGTGGTCAAGTTCCGCGTGGCCAAGGCTGCTAAAGATAGCATCGCGCCGCCAAGGAAGTAGTAACAGGCTGAACGGTGGTGGTGATCTGGACCAGATGACGCCGGCCTAAGTTGCCAAGCTATGGCCGGATGGGCCGCCATCAACGCAAGTCCCAGGGTGAAGGAAGAAGCACGCGAGGAGGGCCAGGCGACACGCGCCGCGCCCTCTGTACCTGGGTCCTGTTAGCCTTTGCAGAACAATGGAACAGAAATCCAGGCATCCCATCCTTGACGACTTCCCGGCAAGGGTGGGAGACCACAAGTCTCCAGGCACATCGTCGATCCCTTTCTAGAGATTTTCACTTCTACTCTGCACAGTCAGGTTCAGCGAAGTGTGGCTTTCCTTGAGGAAAAGCCACGCCGGGAGCGGTTGCTCTGTATGCACCAGAAGTGAAAATGCCGTACTAAATCTCTGCGCTTGCTTCTTGCCCTGCGAAGGGAAATCGGCGTCGTTATGCGCCTGCGGCCGCCCGTACTATGGGCCGCTTGGTAAACGCGCGGATGATCAGTGACAGGCCGTAGCAAATCAGGAGGCACCGGATCAGGATGCGTGCGTTGTAGCGCCAGGCGAAGATCGCGAAGCAAAGCGTGAAGGCGATCTGATGAGTTTCGGCAAGAACAGCTTGTAGCCAATGGGGATGCCCGGATGAGGGGGCAGCGCCAGCGCCGAAACCAGGCCATAAACGGGGAACGCTCCGACAATACTCCTGGTAGACATCGCCCAACTGGGCGGTGAGGAAGCGCTCTTCCGCGGAGATGAGAATCAGCATGAACAGGCTGAAGGTAAGCAGGAAAAACGCGGCGCCGCTGGGGGGCATGAGAATTGAGGTAGCCAATCCAAACAGCCAGGACCCTAGATAGAGCGGATTGCGAAGATAGCGATAGGGTCCTGCAGCGACCAGCCGGTTACCCTGCATCAGGGCGCCACGCATGACGCCGGAACCGAGGTAGGCGGTGCCCCACACTCGCAGAACGGCTCCTATCGCAAGACAGGCCAGGGCTATAAACGTCACGGTTAGAGTTGCTGCTGCCAAGCCGATCCAGCCGCTGCGCGCGGCCAACGTGGATACCGCGAGCCAGAGCGTGCCGTCATTGCCACCGCGAACGATAGCTCCCCACGGCGGCAGAAAGCCAAGTACGTAGAGCAACACAAAAATGACAACCCGGAAGCGAAATGCCAGTGCCGCCGTATTCATAACCTGAATTTCTCGCAGATTTTGCGACAACTGAGATCTCTACCCGTAACAAATGAAGGGTGCCCCATATCTGCCCGGTCTTGGCAGATGTGGGATTCCACGAACCTCGATCTCTGACTGTGGAGGGTGTAGATGATCATGGACCTCGGGATCCGTTGCAATAGAGAAAGCGGCCCGTCGAGTGTAGCGGAATCCCACATCTGCCAAAACCAGGCAGATATGGGGCACCCTTCATTTGTTACGGGTAGAGAGAGGTAGGTCTGTGAGCTGCTGGCCGATGCGGAACATGTAACTGTCATAGTGCCATATATGGCAGTGCGCTTCAGGCAGTCGCCACGGCGTTTTTGCCTGCCCACCTTATTTACCGGCGATCGTTTCGAGCAGGGCGTCAAAGTCTTCCAGGCGGGAGTATTCAATGATCACGCGTCCGCGGCCGTTCTTGTCTTCGATGGAAACTTTGAGGCCAAGGGCTCTCTGCAGTAGATCCCGTGCCTCGCGAACGTTGGGGTCGAGCGGAGGCTTCTCCTTCTCTTCACGCTTGGTTTTTTTCTCCGGATTCAGTAATCCCTGCACATAACTTTCCGTTTGCCGAACAGACATGGAAAGCGCAGTCACTTTTTGCGCGGCCTTAAGGATTGCCTCCGGCGACTCCAGCGACAGAAGCGTGCGGGCATGGCCGAAGCTAAGGTTGCCACTTTCCACTTTTTGCTGGACTTCGAGCGGAAGACGAAGGAGCCGGAGGAAATTTGCGACGGAGGCTCTATCCTTGCCGGTCCGTTGGGCCATTTGTTCTTGGGTCATTTTGAATTGCTGGCCCAGGCGATCGTAAGCCCGCGCCTGTTCCATCGGGTTCAGGTCGGCTCGCTGCAGGTTCTCAACGATCGTCATCTCCATTGCTTGCTCATCGGAGACATGGCGCAGGATCGCCGGCACTGTAATTTTGCCTGCCATCTTGGAGGCGAGCCAGCGGCGTTCGCCGGCAATCAGCTGGAAGCGGTTCTCAGCCAGCGGCCTGACCAGCACAGGTTGCACTACACCGGTCGCTGCAATTGAAGCAGAGAGTTCTTTGAGAGCGTTCTCGTCGATGCTGCCGCGCGTTTGGAAGGGATTTCTTTCGATTTGGTCGACGGGTATTTCCCTTGGCCTGCCCTCGTCTGGAGTTGGTGGCGCGGCAGGCACAGGGGTAGAGTTGAACCCGGATCGTCCTGGAAGCAGGGATTCGAGACCCTTGCCGAGTGCGCGGCGCTTGGGGACTTCAACAGCAGCGGTCATTGATCTTCCTAAAGCCTCCGAGGTTGAGAACTGCGAAACTAGGCGGCCTGGCTGGCCGGCGATTCTGAGGAAATCGTCCTCAGCGACGATGGTGATCAAGCATAGGGCCAGAAACGTACTTTCGTCTCCTGTCGCGATTGCGCTTGCAGAGCAGCCTTTCGCTCTAGAGCCTTGGGACTATCTATGTGATTACGGGCAAGAATTTCCTCGGCCAGTTCTCGATAGCTCTCGGCGCCGCGGGATCGCGGATCATACAGTGCAACTGGTTTCCCATAGCTCGGAGCTTCCGCCAGACGGATGTTGCGGGGGATCGCGGTCTTGAGCAGCTTGGCCCCAAAAAACCTGCGCAAGTTCTCTGTGACTTGCTGTGCCAGGTTCGTACGCTCGTCATACATGGTGAGAATCACACCCTCGATATCAAGCGTTGGGTTGAACGCGGCTTGAATACGTCCAAGGGTGGTGAGCAACTCAGAGATGCCCTCCAGGGCGAAGTATTCGGCTTGCATGGGGACGAGCAGCCGATCGGCAGCCACGAGTGCATTCAAGGTAAGGAGGTCGAGGGCCGGCGGGCAATCCAGAATAATGAAGTTGTACTGATTGCGTACGGGTTCCAAAGCTTGGCGGAGGCGGTATTCGCGACGCTCAGCCTGGATTAGCTCGACCGTGGCACCTATGAGATGGTTGCTGCCGGGAACGATTTTCAGGCCATCGATTTCTGTAGGCAAGGTTGTCTCGGCGATGGTTGCTTGCCCCATCAGAATGTCGTAGGTCGAGTTGCGATTCTCGTCACGCGCTATGCCAAATCCGCCGGAGGAATTGGCTTGGGGGTCGCAATCGACGAGTAGACAGGTGAGGCCCTCAAGGGCTAATGCCGCTGAGAGATTAATTGCGGTAGTGGTTTTGCCAACCCCGCCTTTCTGATTCACGACCGCGATCACTTTACCCATGCGTAATGGAAGAGTATCGAGTGCAGGCGACTAGAGCAAGAAAGGCGCGATGTGCAGAAGTGGGCGTAAATTGTGGAGAACCCGAAAAGGGGTCGGTCGGCGGCATCTCCAACTGCTGCATTTAGAAGGAGATAGAGGTGGCGCTGTGGGGGTGGGGAGAATATGAATACTAAATGAGAGCGGTGGAAAACGTTGATGTTCCACGTGGAACAAGCGACTGGAAACGCTAGTAAATGGGGCGGATAACAGCCATTTGTTCCACGTGGAACAGGGACGTCGCGTCAAACGAAGTGCTGTCGGTCAACGCGCTATAGCCGCTTTCCTATGGCTAGGATGATCTGATCGGCGTTGGGCAGAGGAACCGGATCGATCCATTGGAGCTCAGGAGTCAGCTTGCGGTATGTGGGCGCAAGGCGTTCGGTGGTGAGCAGCACCAAATACCGCTCCGCCACGCGTAAGGCAATTGGTATGGCCAAGTCCATTTTCTCCACCGCGCGCAAGGAAACTGCATGAAAGGAGCGACCCTTCGGCATCTCCTCCACACGTCCGTCGTAGACTCCTGTTCGCGTACCGACCGTCCGGACCGCTTCCCGCAGAAAGGAGGCCTTCTTTCCCTGCGCCTCGGCCAAAGTCACATGGATCTCCGGCCGGCAGATCGCGAAGGGGATTCCAGGGAACCCCGCCCCAGAGCCGTAGTCCAGTAGGTTTTCTATATCCGAGGGGAGATGCTGGGCTGCAAAGGCACACTCCACGAAGTGACGCCGAACGATTTGCCCCGGTTCCCGAATCGCGGTCAGATTCAAGCGCGCGTTCCACCGCTGTAGGAGGCCGAAATAAGCAAAGAACTGGTCATAGCAGTTTGCGGGGAGTGTGCCGATGCCGGCCTCAGCAAAGGCCTCTTTTATCTCTTGCACCGTCCCGGCCCAACGAGTGCTCATGACTGGCTAGCGGCGACCGAGGTCCTCTGAGAGGAGGCCCAGTTACGAGCTGCCTCCAGGAACGCCGCGAAGAGGGCTCGCGACGCATCACTGCTCTCGTAGCTCCGTTCCGGATGCCATTGCACAGCAACCACGAATTGCTGTGTGTCGGCTCCTTCCAATGCTTCGATGACCCCATCCTCCGGACTAATCGCGGCGACCAGTAGTTGCTCCCCAGGACGGTCGATAGCTTGATGATGGCTCGAGTTCACAGATAGCTTCAGCTCGTGTTCTCCCGTGCTGGGGGTTAGGTGCGAGAGGCGAGAGCCGGGCGTTACCAGCACCGGGTGCGCATTCTGCACTTCGCGGCCCGGCTGATGGTTCACGACCGCCCCAGTTACGGGAGCTGCGTTCTCCGGCGCGTGAGGCAAGTCTTGAATCAGGCTGCCCCGGCGCCACACGTTAAGCGACTGCAATCCGTAGCAAATGCCCAGGATCGGCTTGTCTTGAGCGAATGCATCCCGCAAAAGAACATTATCCGCAGCCTCGCGCGCTGCATCCTTGGCTGCGCACGCTTTCAATGGTTCCTGCCCGTATCGCGTGGGATCAATATCTGCCGGGCTTCCTGGTAGCAGTACGGCTGAGCACGAAGCGAGCTTGCTCGCCTGCGAAGCCGGCGATTCATGCAGAGAAATAGGAATAGCCGTTCCTCCGGCCGCCTCTACCGCGCGGATGTATTGCGGCAGGCTCCGCTCATTGTAGGCCGTATCTGTAGATGTGGGTTCAGGGATCGCGATGCGGGGAACGGGGGCACTCATGAATCCTCCTTAGCTACCGACTGCTGCCACCAGATTCGAGTCAAAGTCACCCGGTCCAGCATGGCTCGCGTAGAGTTGTTGGATTTCGCTCTGTAGTCTGGCGGTAAGCTCGTCCGCTTGACGGATGGAGTATCCCGACGGGTCGATCGGTTTACCGATGACCAGTTTGACCGGCCGGGGACGAAAGTGGTGGGTGTGAATTGGCAACAACTCGTAGGTGCCGATCAGCGCCATCGGCACCAGCGGCACCCGCGCCCGTATGGATATATAAGCTGGTCCCCGCATGAAGGACTGCATCCTGCCATCGTGGGTTCGGCCGCCTTCGGGGAAGATGAAGAGCGGCAAGCCGTCCTTAAGCGCGCGGATAGCACGATTAAGCCCGGCTATCGAGCCGCTTCCGCTTTCCTCGTCCACCGGTATCTGGCCGGACCGATTCAAGTGCCAACCGATGAACGGCCACTTCCACAAGCTCTGCTTGGCCAGGATCCTGAATTGGAAGGGAAGGCTGCTGAAGACCACGGGCGTGTCCATGAACGACGTATGGTTCGAGGTGTAAATGGCGAGCGGCAGAAAATTCTCACTGCCGATAACAGTCACAGGGGCGCCGGCGATCCGCAACGAAGTCCGTGCCCATTGCCTGGCGATGTTATGCTGCAGCCGGCCGTCCTCCTCGACGCAAGAGGCGGCCAGCGAAATGCATCCGAAAAATCCGGTGAAGAAAAAGAATAGGGGACCCCGGACGAGGTTGGAACTTAGCCGGCTCACCAGTGAGGGGGCTGACGGGGTAGCAGGCGTAGGGCTCATACCTCGAGCGGCTCCGTCGGCGCCGGCCGCGAAGCCATCACCAGCGGGCGCACTTGTCCAACCAGGTAAACGGAGCCGGTTACGACAACCAGGCCGTTCGCTGGGGTGAGGCGCAGCGCAGACTCCAGTGCCCTCACAGCCCCAAGTGCGGCCTCTACCTCGCTGCCGGTTGTGCGCGCTGCAGCCAGCAGATCTTCAAGCGACGCACTCCGCGGCGAGTCAACCGGCGTCACCACCACGCGTCCGAAGAGTGGAAAAAGTATCTGCGCCAGCTCCGCGACCGGCTTGTCTTTAAGGCAGCCAAAAACCAGTGTCAAAGGTTGGCCTTTATCCAGCTGCGAGACTGCCGCCCGCAGCGCCCAGGCCCCGGCGGGATTGTGGCCCACGTCCAGCAGCACATCGGCGCTGCTGCCGTTGCCCGCAATAAATTCCAGCCGCGCCGCCCAGACAGTGTCGCGAATGCCGGCCTGGATATCGATGGGAGTGATATTGTAACCGTGGTTGTTTCTTAACTCTACCGCCGTGGCAATGGCCAGCGCCAGATTACGTTGTTGGTGTGCTCCCGCCAGCGGGGAATCAATCCCGATCAGCTCGCCCATCACGGAAAGCGGATAGCGATTGCGCGTGTACTGTTCGGGATGATTGTGCACCGGCATGTAACTGGCCGCATTCACTCCCCGTACCTGCAGCCCCACTGCCACTTCTCCCAATGCCTGGTTAGCCTCAGGGTGCTGCGGCAGTGTGATCATGACGCCATCCCTGCGCAGGATACCGGCCTTTTCCCGCGCTATCTGGTCGACTGTCGAGCCCAGCCATTCAGTGTGATCCAGCGAGATGTCGGTAATCACCGACACCACCGGTTCCACAATATTGGTCGCGTCCAGCCGGCCGCCCATGCCCACTTCAACCACCGCCGTATGCACCTTGCAGGAAGCAAAATACAGAAAGCCCATGGCGGTGAGGGTCTCGAAAAAGCTCGGCAGAGCAGGTAGCTGCCCATCCCGCACCAACATTGAGGCGATCTCCTCGACATGAAAGAAGAGGGACGCCAAATCATCGTCGCCGATCATGGCCCCGTCCACCTGGATGCGTTCATTGACGGTGCTCAGGTGAGGCGATGTATAAAGCCCGGTCTTATAGCCAGCGTGGGCAAGAATGCTGGCTAATGTTGAAGAGGTCGATCCTTTACCGTTAGTGCCGGCCACCAGTACTGAGGCGAAGTTACGCTCGGCATTGCCCAGCGCTGCCATAAGGGTGCGCATGTGAGCCAGCTCAAATTTTCGGCGGGGCGTGCCGGGCGCGGTGTGCAATTCCTGACCCAGTGCGTATAAGCGGTCAAGGGCCGAAGCGTAAGACATATTTCTATTCTAGAGTGCACCTATTCTGATTTTGCTTCAGCTTGCCGCAGGGGACATGAAGTCGAGGGCGCGGATAAGGTAGCCTTTGAGGTCGCGGCGGGCTACGATCGCGTCCAGCATACCGTGTTCGAGTAGGAACTCTGAGCGTTGGAATCCCTCCGGAAGCTTCTGTCGAATCGTCTGCTCGATGACTCGTGGACCGGCGAAGCCAATCAGGGCGCCCGGCTCGGCAATATTGAGATCGCCCAGCATGCCAAAGCTCGCGGTTACGCCGCCCGTAGTCGGGTTGGTAAGCACGGATATATAGGGCAGTCCCGCATCGTCCAGCTGTGCCAGCCCGGCAGAGACTTTAGCCAATTGCATTAAGCTGGCGACCCCCTCCATCATGCGCGCGCCGCCTGAAGCGGCAACGATGATCAGCGGCCGGCTGCCGGCCAGCGCCCGGTCGATAGCGCGCGCGATAGTTTCCCCTACCACGCAGCCCATACTCCCGCCGATAAACGCGAATTCCATGACACTCAGAACGACGCTATGGGGGCCCAGGTCACCCAGGGCATTCATCACCGCGTCATTGAGGCCGGTTTCACGCCGGGCTTTCTCCAGGCGGTCCCGGTAGGGTTTGATATCGACAAACTCGAGCGGGTCGGTGGATACAAGTTCCAGATCAACCAACTCGTACCCCGGCTCGAGCAGGCTGGCTATGCGGCTTCGCGCATCCAGACGGAGATGGTGCCCACACTTTGGGCAGACCTGGAGGTTGGCTTCCAGATCGGCTTTAAAGACGTATTGGCCACAACCCTCGCACTTCTGCCAAAGTCCCTCGGTGCGAACGCTCTTTGCTGTATTGGCTTCAATCTCATTTTCCTGCCGCTTGAACCAGGACATGTATTCCCTTTCGCCACGCGCCCCCAGTGGTTCCCATCGCTGCTCCAGTCCCTGGAGCATTCTTACAGCTGGTGCGATCTTTCTGCCTCTGAATTTGTGCAGCTTCTTCCGCTGAAGAAGCTGCCTGAATACTCTTTCTCGGGTCGGCAGTAACCGCGAGAAATGCTCTGGCCGAAGTGCCGGCCTGAACGCGCCAGGGTCGCCCCCCGGATTTCCTGTACCCCGCGCTGGATGCGACCGCGTGTGCGGCTTTCATTAAGGAAAGCCGCATGAAGTTGCCAACGCCAACCATCTCCACAGGAAATCCGGGTTGGCGGCGGCCCGCGTCAGTGCCCAATGTGGTACGGATGCCCAGCAAGTATTGTAAATGCCCGGTAGAGCTGTTCGGTTAACACCAGGCGGGCGAGTTCGTGGGGTAGCGTCATTGGTCCTAAAGACAGCACTGTCTGCGCCTGCCGGGACGCATGACCTGACCAGCCACTCGGCGGCCCTATGGCGAAAACGATCATCTGCTGGCCTGAATCCCGGCGGCTCCCTAGCCACTTGGCCAGCTGTTCTGAAGAAAAAGCTTCACCCCGGCTATCTAGCAGCACGAGCCAGGCTGGTGTCCGCGCTCGTTGGCGGACCACAAAATCGAACAACGCCTCCTCGTTACGGAAAGCAACCGCTTCGATGGCTGCGTAAGGGGTTATGCGCTCGAGGTATAAGTTTGTGGCCGGTCCGAGCAGATCGCTCCGGGTCCGTTGAGCGACGAAAGCCAAGGTAAAGTTCAGCGGGGCGCCCCCAAGTTCCTACCTGCTGCCCACCGCTAAATGTTGCCGGACTGCGGACATCCCCGCTCCGTCGAGCACCGCTTCAATCATGGCGTCACAACCCATGCATGAGTTGATCATCATGTGGTACAAGCGCCGGTCGGTCCAGTCGCGGTCGTAGTAGCGGCGGATGTATTCCTCTCGCCGGCTGTCGGTGGCCTCAAGCTCGGCCCTGGCGCGTCCTGGGTGCTCCGGGAAGTGTTGTTCAAACCAGCGAATCTTCCTCGACAGTGAAGCGTAGACGAAGATGTTGAAGACCCCTGGGAGGGCAGCTAACGCGCAAGCGGCGCCGCGGCCCACAATCACACAATTGCCGTCAGCCAGGCATTGCTTCAGGTAGTTGCGCACAAACTCGACCATGCGCTCGCTGTCAAAAACCTGATCTTTGGGCGGCGCCGGCAGCCGGTCCACGCTGCCGTGCCAGAAGGACTTGCCCATCCGGTAGTACCAGGGGTCAAGACGCTCGTCGCATTGCTCCGCCATGCTCTGCGGAACGCCCGCCTTATGGGCAATTTCATCGATCAGGCAGCGGTCGATGAGTTTCCAGTGCAGCCTGTCAGCCAGGCGGTGCGCAAATTCCGCTCCCTGGCTGCCGTACTCCCGTTCAACGGTAATGACCCGGACCATGGAGAGTATCTCTCGCGAAATGTATGCCGGACACGCCGGTGGCGTGATGCTAGCACCGGCGGACCGAATAATCCAGAGGCGAGCAGCCCTCCACCCCGAGTAAGGGGACCGGATGTGCCAGGGCTTACAGGGGGCTTACGGGGTCACCTAAGGCTCAGCGAGAACAGGGTTGCGCAAACTGCCAATCCCGGCAATCTCGATCACCACCTCGTCCCCGGGTCTGAGCCAGCGCTGCGGGGTGCGGCCCATGCCCACGCCCGCAGGCGTACCCGTGCTGATAATGTCCCCCGGAACCAGGGGCATCATGGTCGAAATGTACGAGATCAGGCGAGGCAGCTTGAAGATGAGCTCGCGGGTATTGGATTTCTGCAGGGTTTCTCCGTTGATGGAAAGCGAGATGTCCAATTGATGAGGATCGGGCACTTCATCCTTGGAAACGATCCACGGTCCCATCGGGCCGAAGGTGGGGAAATTCTTGCCCAACGTCCATTGAGAAGTAGCCAACTGCACGTCGCGAGCGCTTACGTCATGAAAGATGGTATAGCCGAAGACGTGATTCTCCCAGTCCGCCTCTGGTATATTGCGCCCACCCTGACCGATCACGACCGCGAGCTCCGCTTCATAGTCAGGTTGCTGGCTGGCGCGCGGCAGCAGAATTGGCTGCCCGTTGCCGATAAGGGTCAGCGGGTACTTGGTGAAAACGGTAGGAAACTTGGGTGGCTCCATCTTCGATTCCACGGCGTGGTCGCGGTAATTCAGGCCAATACAGAGAATCTTGGAAGGCCGCAGTACGGGAGCCTCCAGGGTGACGGATGACAGGGGCGCTAGCAAATTCAGGCCGGTCTCTTCTAATTGCAGATTGACCCCAGCCCACCTCTTAGCTCCCGCGGCGATGAAGGCTACAGTGTCTTGATATCCGAGCGGATTGAGAGGGAAGACATGGCCGTCCTTGAGGAGTGCCGGCCCAGTGGTTGCATCGCGACGATACGTGATTAGGCGCATCCATCGATTGTCCACCGCCAGCGAAAGGAATAGGTAAAAAAATGTGCAATTGGGCGCCTGGCAGTCTGCGGAAAAGATTCTGTCGAATGCAGGGTTCGACCTGTTAATCACCACACCGGCAGCGCCGGCAGCTTCGCTCCGGCAATCGCCACACAGCGAATTTCATCTGTGGGCTGTAGAAGCTGAGTTCCTCGCTGTGGTCAGCTCAAGACGGCCGGAACGCGACCGCAGAAAACTGCATCTGCCTACAATGGACTCTTGGGGGTGTAATGGCGAAGCCGAACGAGGGACGAAGCCGGGTTGTAATTGAGAACGTAGAGCCTGAACTGGACTGTGGGCGCTTTCCCATCAAACGGATCGTCGACGACACGGTCTCCATAGAAGCGGATGTTTTTGGTGATGGGCATGACGAGGTCCGGGCGCGGCTCCTTTGGAGGTGGGAAGGGGAGCCGGACTGGCTGGAGACGGAAATGCTGCCCTTGGGAAACGACCGGTGGCAGGGAGAATTTGCCGTCGGGCAAGTGGGCCGCTATCGCTACACGATTGTGGGTGACGTCGATCATTTCGGAACCTGGCGCAGTGACCTCAAGAAGCGCATCACGGCGCAACAGGATCTCAAGCTACCGTTTGCCACGGGTGCGATCCTTCTCGAACAGGTGCAGGCGCGGGCATCGAAGCAAGACAGCGCAAAACTGGCAGCTTGGGCCAAGGCTCTTAGATCCGGGCAGGATGACTCGGCAACTGCTGAGCTGGCATTGCAGGACGAGCTCGCGGAGACGGTCAAGCGCTACCCGAATACTGCGCTCGAGACCCGTTACGACCATGAACTGGAAATTGTCGTAGACCGGGAAAGGGCGCGGTTTTCCAGTTGGTATGAGCTCTTTCCGCGATCCTGGTCAACCACCCCCGGTAAACATGGAACCCTGCGCGACGTAACCGCACGGATGGATTACGTCTCTGAAATGGGATTTGACGTTCTCTACCTGCCTCCCATCTCCCCTATCGGGAAGAGCTTCCGCAAGGGCAAGAACAACACAGTCGAGGCCGCGCCGGGAGACGAGGGCAGCCCTTGGGCCATCGGTTCGGCGGAAGGGGGTCACACCGCGATCCATCCCGCGCTCGGCACCATGGCCGACTTCGAGGACCTGGTGCGGAAGGCTATCCAGCTGAAAATGGAAGTCGCCCTCGATATTGCTTTTCAATGCTCACCGGATCATCCCTGGGTGACGGAACATCCGGAGTTCTTTAAGAAGCGGCCCGACGGATCGATTCAGTATGCCGAGAACCCGCCCAAGAAGTATCAGGACATTTATCCCCTGGACTTTGAATCTTCAAACTGGCAGGGGCTTTGGGATGCCCTCAAAGGGGTCTTCAGCTTCTGGATGGATCGGGGTGTGCGCATCTTCCGCGTAGACAATCCGCATACCAAGGCTTTTCCTTTCTGGGAGTGGGTTATCCCCGAGTTGAAGGCAAAAGACCCCGGCGTTTTGTTTCTGGCTGAGGCCTTTACCCGGCCGCGCGTGATGGAACGGCTGGCTAAGCTCGGTTTTTCTCAGTCCTACACCTACTTCACCTGGCGTGATACCAAGGATGAGCTCACGCAGTACCTGATCGAACTCACCGCTACGCCGGTGCGGGAATATTTCCGCCCCAACTTCTGGCCCAACACTCCCGATATCCTGGCGAAAAGCCTGCAGACTGGGGGTTTGCCGGCCTTTCGCAGCCGCCTGATACTGGCGGCTACCATGGTGAGCAATTACGGGATCTATGGACCAGCTTTCGAGTTGGGAGAAAGCATCCCCTTTAAGCCGGGTAGCGAAGAATACTTGCACTCAGAGAAATACGAGATCAAGACCTGGGATTTGCAAAAGCCCACCAGCCTGAAGCCGCTGCTGACCAGGGTGAACCAGATCCGCGGGCAAAACAAGGCGCTGCAGAGCAATGAGCGGCTGCATTTCCATCCCACGGACAACCCGGAGCTCATCTGCTATTCCAAGCGCACCGCAGATGGCAGCAATACCATCCTGGTGGTGGTCAACCTCGATCCTTTCCTGGTTCAGACCGGCTGGGTTTATCTGGATTTGAGCGTGCTCGGGCTCGCTGCTGGCGATACATTTGAAGTTTACGATCTGCTGGCGGATCACTCCTATCGCTGGCAGGGGTCGAGAAACTACGTTGCTCTGGGGCCGGCGGAGGCGCCGGCGCATCTCTTCCGCGTGCAGCCCTAGGGCGGTAGCGCTGATCACATAACTGTAATGGTTACGAATTACCCAGACACCAAGCCGGGGAGGCACGATTGAAGCAACCGGGAAGCGCGGCGGACCCGCTCTGGTACAAGGACGCGATCATTTACGAGTTGCATGTCAAGGCATTCATGGACAGCAACAACGATGGCATTGGCGACTTCCAGGGATTACTCAGTAGGCTCGACTACGTGCAGGATCTGGGCGTTACTTGCCTATGGCTGCTTCCGTTCTTCCCGTCGCCCTTGCGCGATGACGGCTACGATATCGCCGACTACCTCAGCGTGCACCCCAACTATGGCACCATGGAGGACTTCCGGGAGTTCCTGACCCAGGCGCATAACCGCGGCCTGCAGGTGATGATTGAGCTGGTCATCAATCACACCTCCGACCAGCATCCCTGGTTCCAGCGCGCTCGCCATGCCCCTAAGGGTTCTCCCGAACGCGACTTCTACGTGTGGAGCGACACCGATCAAAAATATACCGGCGCGCGCATCATTTTTACCGACACCGAGAAATCCAATTGGACCTGGGATCCTGAGGCCCAGCAGTACTACTGGCATCGCTTCTTCTCCCATCAACCAGATCTGAACTATGACAATCCCGCCGTGATCGAAGAAGTACTAAAGATCATGCGCTACTGGCTTGACATGGGCGTGGATGGGCTGCGGGTCGATGCCATTCCCTACCTGGTGGAGCGCGAAGGCACCAACTGCGAGAATCTTCTCGAAACCCACCTGGTGATGAAACGCATTCGCGCCGAGATCGACAAGGATTATGCTGCCAGGACAATCCTGGCCGAAGCCAACCAGTGGCCGGATGATGTCCGTATCTACTATGGCGACGGCGATGAATGCCACATGGCATTTCATTTTCCTCTTATGCCCCGGATGTATATGGCGCTCCGTCAGGAAGATCGCCTGCCCATCACCGACATCATGGCGCAAACACCTGAGATCCCCCACAACTGCCAGTGGGGGCTGTTCCTGCGCAATCATGACGAGCTGACGCTGGAGATGGTCAGCGATGAAGAGCGGGACTACATGTATTTGGCTTACAGCGCGGATCCGCGCATGCGTATCAACGTCGGCATCCGGCGGCGACTGGCCCCCTTGGTCGATAACAGCCGGCGCCGGATCGAACTGCTGAATAGCCTCCTCTTCTCCTTTCCCGGCACGCCGATCGTCTACTACGGCGATGAGATCGGCATGGGCGATAACATCTACCTTGGCGACCGCAACGGTGTGCGCACCCCAATGCAGTGGAGCGGGGATCGCAACGCGGGCTTTTCCCGCGCCACGCCTGCGAAGCTGTACAGCCCCGTAGTCATGGACCCGGTCTGGGGTTACGAGGCAATCAACGTGGAGGCGCAGCAGAGCGACCCATCTTCGCTCCTGAGCTGGATGCGCAACATGATCGCCTTGCGCAAGCTCTTCCAGGTGTTTGGCCGCGGCACCTTGAAATTCCTCAACCCCACGAATCGCAAGATTCTCGCCTACATCCGCGAGCATCAGAACGAAAGAGTCCTCTGCGTGGCCAACCTCTCCCGCTTCGCTCAACCGGTCGAGCTGGATTTGGCCCCGTATGCCGGCATGGTGCCGGTCGAGATGCTGGGCTATGTTGAGTTCCCTCGCATCCGCACCGCAGCCTATCCTTTGACGGTCGGGCCGTACGGCTTTCTGTGGCTGGAATTGCAGCCCTCGCCGGAGCCCGTGGCCAACCTCGACGAAGCCGGGGAGCCCGAACTCGAGATCAGCGGAGCCACGGACTGGATGAGCATTCTTGAAGGCAACGGCCGCAGGGAGCTGGAGGAGTCGGTGCTGCGGGGTTATCTGGCTCGCCAACGTTGGTTTGGCGGCAAGTCACGCCCCATCACCAGCACCAGAATTGAAGACTGGGCCGTCTTCAATCAGGGCATCAGCGCTCTGGCGCTGGTCGAGGTCCAATACTCTGAAGGGGAGTGCGACACCTACCTGGTCACCCTGGGACTGCTTTTCGGCAAGGCTGCGGACGCGCTACGCGAAGAGTCGCCCAACGCCCTGCTGGCGCGGGTGATTACTGTTGCAGACGAAGGCGTGCTCCACGAAGCAGTCTTCAACGACAGCGCCTGCGAAGCGCTCCTGGCGCTGATCAACGGAGGCGGCCAGATTTCGTCGCGAGATGGCGCCATCCTCGGCGTGCCCAGCAGCGCGCTGGCTCAGTTGAAGGGCCCATCGAGAGAAGTGCCGCGGCGCGGATCGGCGGAGCAAAGCAACACCTCGATTATCTTCGGCGACAAGCTGATCATGAAGCTATTCCGCAGACAGCAGGCCGGTCCCAATCCCGACACCGAGATCGGGAGCTACCTCACTGAGTCGACCCACTTCACCCATATCGCGCCCTTCGGCGGGTCTATCCAATACACGCGCAAAGGGCAGGAGCCATCAACGCTGGCTATGTTGCAAGGCCTAGTCAGTAACGAAGGCGATGGATGGAGCTGGACCCTGGAAGAGTTGGACCGCTACTACGAAGCCAGCGCGGCGCAGAGTTTTGCCCAGGGCGGAGTCACGGACGGGCCATCCAGTCTGGGTCAGTTGAGTGAGGCCCCGGAGACAAAATTCGCGCGCGAGCACGTCGGTCCCTATCTCGACGCGGCTGCGTTGCTGGGTAGACGAACTGCCGAGTTGCACTTGGCTCTGGCTTCGCCGACGCAAAACCCCGCGTTTATGCCCGAACCGCTCACTTCCCAGGACATCGACCGGTTACGCGAGGATCTGATCCAGCACGCCGGCAGCGCCTTCGATGCGCTCAAGGCAAACGTAGCTCGCTTGCCCGATGGCGTTCTGGAAAGGGCCGGCCTGGCGCTTAGCCGCAGGAGCCTGGTGCTCGACCGCTTCCGCCAATTGAAAACAAGAGAGATCGATGCCCTGCGCACCCGGATTCACGGGGACTATCATCTGGGACAGGTGCTGCGATCCAAAGGCGACTTCGTCATTTTGGACTTTGAGGGCGAGCCGGCACGGTCGCTTGCCGAGCGTCGAACCAAGCAGTCCCCGCTCAAAGACGTCGCGGGTATGCTGCGTTCCTTCAGCTACGCCGCCTTTTCGGCCCTGATGAAGTATTCCTCGCGGCGTCCGGAAGACTTTCATCGACTGGAGCCCTGGGCGCGTCTGTGGGAGCAATCGGTGTCGTCGGCCTTTCTGCGAACCTATTGCGAGTTTGCCAGGGGCGTTCCGGTGATTCCATCGGACCCGCTGCTCTTCCAGCAACTGCTGGAAGCCTACGTAATCGACAAAGCGCTCTATGAGCTGGCCTACGAACTGAATAACCGGCCCAATTGGGTATTGATCCCGTTGACGGGGATATTGGGGTTGCCGCTGTAGTGATCATGCGCGGGGGACAATTGCGGGTGGGTTACAGGTAAGATCCGATAGAGGAACCGAAGGTACAAGCATGGCGAAGTTAGAGCTTTCGGAAGAGACGAAAACTGGCATGGAAGCGGTAGGGGCTGCCGACCTGCTCATCGCAGTCGCAGTGCAGGTGGATGCCGAGCAACTCCGGGCCGCGGCCACGCAGAGCGTCCTGGCGATGAATGGGGCCGATCATACGTCAGGTTTGCGCACGGTGGTGGCGTTTCCGGGCGTCAGCAAGGTGGAGACTGCGGATAAGGGCGAGGTCGAGCAAGATCGGGCGGTTACGGACACAAATTTGAGCTTCCTACCCTATTCGCTTCCTTCCGGCTCTGCCTCGAGGATTCCCTGGCTGGCTCCGTCAAGCACCTATCAGGCACTTTTTGGCATTGCGCGGGAGCTGGGGGTGAGTGCATGCGCGGTGATCGGCTTCGATCTTGCCGCGCTGGAGTCAAATTTTCTCGGACCCATGCTTGCGCCGGTCCTGGAGAAGCGATGCGAACTCGCCATGCCTTTCTATGCCATGGGAAAGTTCGACGGCCTGCTGAACTCCAGCATTCTGGCTCCGCTCACCCGGGCTCTTTATGGCAAGCGGGTGCGCTTCCCTTTAGCACCGGACTTCTGCATTTCAGGCAAGATGCTTCCCGACCTGGAAGTGGCCTTGCAGCGAACCACCGCGCAAGGGCAGGATCTTTTTTGGCCGGCGACCGAGGCCGCCATGCGCGAGTGCGGCATATGCCAGATCCATGTGGATACCAGGCATTTGCCGGCCGCGGATGGGATTGATCTAAGCACAATATTGGCCCAGACCGTGGGCCCTCTGTTTGCGGAGATGGCAACCAACGCGGCGCTATGGCAGCGGATTCGCGGCTCGCAGCCGGTGGAAACCGCGGGGGTTGCTGTGGCCCCTCCGGCCGACGGGCACCCCGCGGATACCACGCCTATGTTGGAGACATTCCAGCTCGGCTTCCGCAATCTGCAGGAGGTCTGGTCTTTGGTGCTGCCACCGGTCACGCTGTTGGAGCTGAAGCGGCTGTCCCGAGCGAGTGTGGACCGCTTCCACATGCCCGACGAGCTCTGGGTTCGCATCGTCTACGACTTCGCCTTGGCCCACCGGCTGCGTACGCTCAGCCGCACGCATTTGTTAGGGGCGCTCACGCCGCTGTACCTGGGGTGGGTAGCCTCTTATGCGCTGGAAGTAGGCAGCGCCAGCCCTGCGGAGGCAGAGCAAAGGTTGGAAAAGCTGGCTCGCGCCTATGAAGATGGCAAGCCCTACTTATTATCGCGGTGGCGTTGGCCAGACCGCTTCAACCCATAGGGCAGGAGGAGAAGATTATGTGGACTCAGGTGTCACAGTCACTGCACGAATCGATGGCTCGGGTCATCAGCCGCATTGCCACGTTGCTTCCTGGGATTCTGGCGCTTATCGTCGCCGTCCTGTTTTTTGCCGCGATCGCCTGGCTGCTGGCCTGGGTGGTGCGCGCGCTGTTGACTGCAATCCGCATCGACGAGCGCCTAGCGCGCGGAACCAATACCATTGCCGAATGGTCGCCCACTTATACACCCACCACTCTGATCACGCGGGTTGTTTTCTGGTGTGTGGTCCTGGTCGGTTTCCTGGTTGGCCTCGAAGCCTTTGGTGCGTCCTCAGACAATCTGCTCACCGCGCGGCTACTCGGTTATATCCCCAATGTTGTGGGCGCGGTGGTGCTGCTCATCCTGGGTAACGTCATCGCGCGCTTTCTTTCCCGCAGTGTGCTCATTGGCGCAGTGAACATGAATCTGCATTATGCGCGGTTGTTGAGCCTGGGGATCAAGTGGCTAGTGTTGGTGCTGACCGCCGCGATGGTGCTCGATCATCTATCGATCGGGGCTGCGATTGTGGATCTGGCCTTTGGCATTCTCTTCGGCGGCATCGTTCTGGCGTTGGCATTGGCAGTGGGGCTGGGTTCGCGCGACTTGGTGAGCCGCTCGCTCGAACGGGAAGCGGCGCGGCCTGCGGCAGAGACCATGCCCGAAGAGCAGTTCCGTCACTTCTAGCTCTGTCCCTATCTGTGAGAAGGTTGTATCAATGGACAGAAAGAGTGTAGGAGCAGGGGCGTCGGTGAAGGTCGCCATTTTGGGTTTTGGCACGGTGGGCACGTCAGCGGCTCGTATCTTATGTGAGCACCCGCCCCAGGGAGTAGCGCTTAGCTGCATTTTCAACCGGGGAATCGATCGTAAACGCGTCCCCTGGATCCCCTCTTCCGTGCTGTGGACAGAGAATTTCGACGAGGTCCTCGCCTCCAATGCCGATATCGTCGTGGAGTTGGCGGGGGGGCTTAATCCTGCCGGCGACTGGGTACGGCGATCGCTGGCGGCAGGCAAGTCGGTGGTCACGGCCAACAAGAAACTGATTGCCGAACAGGGTCCGGCGCTGGAAGAGTTGGCCCGGCGGCATGGCTGCCAGCTGCTCTACGGCGCCGCGGTGGCGGGTGGTGTTCCGGTCATCCCCGCAGTGCAGCAGGGGCTCGCCGGAGATCGCATCAACCGCTTCCACGGCATTTTGAACGGCACCTGCAATTTCATTCTCAGCAATATGGAGGATGGAGCCGAATTTGATCCCACGCTGCGCGAAGCGCAGGAGCGTGGCTACGCCGAGGCCAACCCCACAGAAGATGTGGACGGTTTCGATGCTCGAGCCAAGCTGGTCATCCTTTCCCGTATTGGACTGCGCGTGGAGGTCTTGCCGGAGGAAGTCGCGTGCCGCACCATCCGCGATGTTTCCGCCATTGACTTCGCCTATGCCAAGGAACTGAACTGCACCATTCGGCAGATTGCCCGGGCCGAGGTCAGAAATCAGGAACTGTTAGCCACGGTTGGGCCGATGCTGGTCCCGCGCAGTTCGCCCTTGTCGTGGTCGCGGGGAACGGAAAACATGGTTATTTCGGGTGGCCAGTACGGAGGCGAAACTGTCTTCTCCGGCCACGGGGCCGGAGGGCATCCCACGGCGGTCGCCGTCATCTCGGATGTGCTGGCCATCGCGCATGGCGGCTGTCCCGTGACCATTGCCAGTACCCGGGCCCGTGTCGACGGCGATTTTGTCGTGCCGCACTACATCAGGTTTGTGGTCGACGACCAACCCGGCATCGTGGCAGCGATCGCGGGGGATCTTGCTGGGGAGGGCATCAATATCAACGCCATCCTGCAAAAGCCAGGCTATCCGAAGGATCGTCTGCCCTTTGTGGTGACCGTCGAACCCTGCCGCAGCTCAGCGTTAAAGGCGGCGCTGACCAAAATCGCGCAGATGGATTGTATGCAGGCACCGCCATTTGATCTGCAGATGCTGGAAGAAACGATCGCTTGATCTTCTGCCAGCCACAGAGAAAGAAAGAAAGAAAGAAAAGTTCGCTGGGTTACGTCCGGCTCGAGTGTCTGCTGAGTACTGTCGGCTCAGAATTGAGTCCCGAAGGGACGGCTGAGAGTAGCCCAGCACGTAGTGCTGGGTTGCATCTACGTCCTCGCTACTCTCAGCCGTCCCTTCGGGACTCAATTCTGAGCCGGTAGTTTCAGCAGACACTAGTCTAGCTAAAACCCGGACCTATCTAACATCGGCCTTTTCCGGAAATCCGGGGTAGCGGAGTGGAGCTGCAGTCCCACTCCACCTCGCAGAAGATCAAAACCCCAAAACAGGATGCGGCTCGTAAGGCTCTTCGAGCGCCTTCATCTCGCTCTCGTCCAGATGGATATTCAGCGCCTCGATTGCCTGATCCAGATGAGCCATCTTGCTCGCCCCGATGATCGGTGCGCTCACCCCAGGCTTCGCCAGGATCCATGCCAAAGCTACCTGCGAATTCTGTACCCCTCGCTTGGTCGCAATTTCGGTCAGCCGGTCCACCACAGTGAAATCTGACGGACGGTAGTAAAGCTTTTGTGCAAAATCGTCGGTCTTTGCACGAATCGTTTCTCCACGGCTTTCAGGGTTCCGGTTCCCGGCCAGAAAGCCACGCGCCAGAGGGCTCCAGGGGATGAGCCCTACGCCCTCCTCCAGACAAAGCGGAATCATCTCCCGCTCTTCTTCCCGGTAGACCAAGTTGTAGTGGTTCTGCATGGTCACAAAGCGAGCGAGTCCCATCACGTCTGAAGTTTGCAGCATTTTGAGGAATTGCCACGCATACATCGACGACGCGCCGATGTAGAGGGCCTTGCCTGACCGCACCACCTGGTCCAGTGCCTCGAGCGTCTCCTCAATGGGAGTATGTGGATCAAAACGGTGGATCTGGTAAAGATCGACATAGTCGGTCTGCAAGCGCCGCAGACTATCGTCGATTGCGTGCATAATATGCTTGCGCGAAAGACCCTGTTGGTTCGGATCGTTTCCCATGGCGTTAAAGACTTTGGTAGCGATCACCAGCTTGTCCCGCGAGGGCCCATATTCTTTGAGCGCCCGCCCGGTGATCTCTTCGCTGACCCCCAGCGAATACACATCCGCTGTATCAAAAAAATTGATGCCGGCTTCGATCGCACGGCGGTAGAACGGCCGTGACTCCTGATCCTCCAGCACCCACTCGCGCCACTTCTTCGAGCCGTAGGTCATGGTTCCAAGGCAAATCCGGGAAACCTTTAGTCCGGTCGAACCAAGGTTGACGTATTCCATTACACCTCCTGCGGCGTCTCATAGAGCCGCAGAAAGATTATGCACTGCTTCGCATCTCAATTGAGTGAACGGCCATCCCAGGGTAGACATGGGCACCAGTAGTTCCCCAGCAAACGGAAGCAGCGTTCCCATAGAGATTTCCCTCAACGGAACAAAGCCTACGAAGGCGAGTGCTTGGTGGATGCCATCACCCGGGAAAAGGACTTTCCCCACATTTGCTACCACCCCACCTTGGGCCCATTCAGACTTGCGATACATGCATGGTCGAGTCAATGGCAAACTCACGCGTGCCTGTTCCACCGCGGTGCATCCTGGTTTGAACGTGGTCACCGAGTTCCCGGTTGCCCGCCAGGCGCAGCTCGAAGCCATGGATGTCATCCTCGGCAACCATCTGCTTTACTGCGCGGTCTGCGACAACAACAACGAAAACTGCACCGTGCATAAGGGGGTCAAACTACCCCTTGTGCGCGCTGGCCAATTTGACCTGCGCTTCGTGGATCACTTCGTTGGCCTGGGCGTACTTTTCTGCATCCTCGCCCGCTTCGTTCCACATTTTCTGGCCGCTTTCGAGTTGTCGCTGTGCTTCGCCGGCATTGATCTCTTCCGGTTTAATCGCGTTTTGCGCCAGGATCGTTACTCGGTCGGGTAGCACTTCCACAAAACCCCACACCACGAAATACTTCTGATCGCCACCGCTGCCGCCATGCAATCTCACTTCGCCCACACCGAGCTCAGCCAGTAATGGAGCGTGCCCGTACAGCACCTCCATATAGCCGGACTTCGACGGAAGTTCGACCGCGTCCGCCTCCTGGTCGAGCAAAACCTTATCCGGCGTCACCAGCCGGACTTGTAGTTGATTCTCTGAATCTGCCATGGTTACTTACTCTGCATGCTCTTCGCTGCCTCAAGCACTTCCTCGATCGTGCCCTTCATGTAAAAGGCCTGTTCCGGAATATCGTCGTGCTTGCCCTCAATGATCTCCTTGAAACTACGCACCGTATCCTGCACCTTGACGTACTTTCCAGGCGCCCCAGTAAATACCTCGGCAACATGGAAGGGCTGGGAGAGGAAACGCTGTACTTTTCGTGCACGGCTCACGGTGAGCTTGTCGTCTTCGGAGAGTTCGTCAATGCCCAGGATGGCGATAATATCCTGCAGATCTTTGAACCGCTGCAGGATGCGCTTAACGCCCTCGGCAACTGCGTAATGTTCTTCGCCGACCACGCGCGGGGTGAGGATGCGCGAAGTGGACGCTAGCGGATCCACCGCCGGGTAGATACCGATCTCCGTCAAGGCGCGGGAAAGCACGGTGGTCGCATCCAGGTGGGCAAAGGTAGTCGCCGGCGCCGGATCGGTGAAGTCATCAGCAGGCACATAGATCGCCTGCACCGAAGTTACAGAACCCTTCTTGGTAGAGGTGATTCTCTCCTGCAGTTCACCCATCTCCGTTGCCAGGTTGGGTTGATAGCCGACGGCCGACGGCATGCGTCCGAGCAAGGTCGAAACCTCGGAGCCCGCCTGCGTGAAGCGAAAGATGTTATCGATGAACAGGAGCGTATCACCGCCTTGCTCATCGCGAAAATACTCGGCGATGGTCAACGCGGTAAGAGCCACGCGCAAGCGTGCTCCGGGCGGCTCCGTCATCTGGCCGTAAACCAGCGCCGCCTTCGATTTCTCGCGGTCTTTTGAATTGATGACGCCGGACTCTTCAAACTCATTCCAAAGGTCAGTGCCTTCACGGGTGCGTTCGCCGACTCCCGCGAAGACGGAAACGCCGCCGTGTTTGCTGGCAACGTTGTTAATCAATTCCTGAATGATGACCGTCTTGCCTACGCCGGCGCCCCCGAACAAGCCGATCTTGCCGCCCTTCAAGAACGGTTGGATCAGATCGATGACCTTGACCCCGGTCTCAAACATCTCTTCCCCGGTGGCTTGCTCTTCGAAAGACGGGGCGGCGCGATGGATGGGCCATTTTTCCTTGGCGTTAACTGGCCCCAGCTCGTCCACCGGTTCCCCAATGACGTTAAGGATGCGGCCCAGCGTCGCAACTCCCACCGGGACGGAAATCTGCGAGCCCAAGTCGAGGCACTGCATGCCGCGCACCATCCCCTCGGTAGACTCCATCGCCACGCAACGAACGCGGCCTTCCCCAATGTGCTGTTCCACCTCCAGTACAACGTTGATGGGCAGCGGCACATCGAAGCCTTCGCTGGTCACCCGCAGTGCCTGGTAGATCGGGGGCATCGTCGCCTCTTCAAATTGCACGTCGACTGCCGGCCCGGAAACTTGAATCACTTTTCCTATGTTTTCGTTCATAACTTTTTGCTTCCCTCAGCGGCTAAAGCCGCACTCATCCTGCGATGGTTCCCTTCAAGGGCCGGCCTAATTCGTGTCCTAGAGCGCCGCCGCGCCGCTGACAATCTCGATAATCTCTTTGGTGATGGCAGCCTGGCGCACACGGTTCATGGTGAGCGTAAGCGAGTCGATCATCTCCGAGGCGTTACTTGTGGCTGCATCCATAGCGGTCATGCGCGCGGCCTGCTCAGCGGCGCTGGATTCAATTAACGCGTGATAGATCTGCGAGGCGACGTACTGGCGCAGTAAACCATCCAAGAGCTCCCGCGGCGGCTGGTCATAGATGTAGTCGACTTCCGCGGTGCCGAACTTCTTCGCCTCCCGCTCGGCTTCGCTACTGTCGGCCTCTCTGACGCTCACCCCCGAGTGAGCGGCCGCGAGCGCCATCTCTTCGCGCTCCTCCAGGCTCATTTCTTCAACCTGCTTGATGTCCCGCTGCCCCGGTTCGATGATGGGTAAGATGCGCTCTACCACTACTCGCTGAGCCATCACCGATTTGAACTCGTTGAAAACCAGGTAGACCGCGTCCAGCTCTTCTTCGATGTACCGGTGAACCACTTCACGGGCCATTAACGCCACCTGGTCAAAGCTCGGTTTATCCAGCATGCCGGGGTACTCGCCCGCCACTTCAATTTGGTTTTTGCGTTCACCCCGGCTCTTCTCTTCCGGCGCCGGCGGGGGCGCTCCGGGATCGCGATCGTCTGTGTCCGCGGCAGGGTCGTTGGGTTTGTCCTGGCCGCCCTGCTTCTCGACAAACGTAGCCATCCCGTAGCGGCGGCGAAAAAGATCCCGGCCTTTGCGTCCAATGGGAGCAATGTCGATCTGCTCTTCGCCGTGCTCACTGATGAAACGAAAAGCCGCCTTGGTTATGTTTCCATTAAAGCCGCCGGCAAATCCTTTATCCCCGGAAACAACAATAAGGAGCGCTTCCTTCTCCTCCCGGGCGAGCAACAACGGGTGACGCACATCTCCGGTCTGGGGATCATACAGCTCGATATGGCGCAGCAGCGAGCCGATGACACTGGCCAGCATGCTCGCATAGGGGCGCCCCGATATGGCGCGCTCCTGCGCCCGGCGAAGCTTGGCGGCAGCGATCATCTTCATCGCTTTGGTGATCTGGCGCGTGCTTTTCACACTACGAATGCGCCGTTTTAAATCGAGAACGTTTGCCATGCGCGGTCAGGCCTTCTTGGTTTCTTCCTGCTTCTTCTTCTCTTCCTCAGAAAGGGGCTTAACCGACGACTCCTTGAGGGCCGCATCACGATGCTCGGAGAGGAACTCTTGTTTGTATTCCGTCAACGCCTGTTTGATCCGGTTTCTCAGGTCATCGTCCAAAGCCTTCTTGCTTACGATGTCCTTCAGCAATCCAGACTGTGCCGAATCCAGATAGGGATAAAGCCCAGCCTCAAAGGCGTGGATCTCCTCCACCTTCAGGTCATCGAGAAAGCCATTAGTGCCGGCGAAGATAATGATGATCTGCTTCTCCGTCGATAGAGGCGAGAACTGCGGTTGTTTGAGAATTTCTGTGAGCCGTTGGCCGCGGTTGAGCTGATTGAGTGTGACCTTGTCCAGGTCGCTGCCGAATTGGGCAAAGGCGGCCAGCTCGCGAAATTGCGCCAGATCGAGTTTCAAAGTTCCCGCCACCTGGCGCATGGCCTTGATCTGTGCACTGCCACCCACACGGCTTACGGAAAGGCCGACGTTCACCGCTGGTCGAACACCGGAATTGAACAAGTCCCCTTCCAGGTAGATTTGTCCATCGGTGATGGAGATGACGTTGGTCGGAATGTAAGCGGAGACGTCTCCCGCCTGGGTCTCGATGATAGGCAGCGCGGTCAGCGAGCCGCCGCCCTTGGCGTCGCTCAGCTTGGCCGAGCGCTCCAACAGGCGCGAGTGAAGGTAAAACACATCCCCGGGATAGGCTTCGCGACCGGGAGGACGACGCAGCAGCAAGGAAATCTCACGATACGCAACCGCGTGCTTGGAGAGGTCGTCATAGATGATGAGCGCATGGCGGCCGTTATCCCGGAAGAACTCGCCCATAGCGGTAGCGGCATACGGGGCCAGGTACTGCATCGGCGCAGGTTCTGACGCGGTTGCCGCAACCACAATGGTGTAGTCCATGGCCCCGTGTTCGGAGAGTGTTTGCACTACCTGGGCTACGGAGGATCGCTTTTGCCCGATGGCGCAGTAAATGCAGATCAGGTTGTTCTTGGCGCTATTGATAATGGTATCGAGCGCTATGGCCGTCTTTCCCGTTTGGCGGTCGCCGATAATCAGTTCGCGCTGCCCGCGGCCGATGGGGATCATGCTGTCGATGGCCTTGAGGCCCGTGGACATGGGCTCGCTCACGCCTTTGCGGTCGACCACCCCGGGAGCGATACGCTCGATAGGCGCCAGCTCTGTTCCCTCGATGGGACCACGGTCATCGATCGGCTGGCCAATAGCGTTGACGACGCGGCCAATCATCCCGTTGCCCACCGGCACACTCATAATCTCGCCGCTGCGCTTGACCTCGTCTCCCTCGCGCAGGATGGTGTAATCGCCCAAGATGACGCAGCCGACCTGATCCTCGTCGAGGTTCATCGCCAGGCCTTCTACCCCGTGGGGAAACTTGAGCATCTCTCCAGCCATGGCCTTATCCAAGCCGTGGAGGCGGGCGATTCCGTCGCCCAGGGTAATGATGGTTCCTACCTGATCGACGCTAATCTCTGCGTCGTAGTTTTGAATCTGCTCCCTCAGGAGCTGCGTGATCTCGTCTGCGTTGATCTGAGCCATACCGTTCTTCCGTCAATTCTCGATTGCTTGTGATCGCACCGTTCTGCCGCTCCGGTACGTTTATTATCGGCGCTAGCTGGAAACCAGCCGCTCTTTCAAGCGTTCTAGACGGCCCCGCACCGAGCCGTCATAGATGGTGCTTCCAATGCGCACAACCGCTCCGCCGATCAGCGATTTGTCCTCGCGGAAGGTTGCGTTGACCCGGTTGTTGCCGGCCAGCACGGAAATCTGCCTTTCCAGCTGTGAACGTTCCTGATCTTCGAGTGGGCGCGCGGTCACCACCTCGGCATCGGAGATCGCCAAACGCCGGTTCATCTCCACCCGGTACTCCTCAAGAATTTCAGCCAGCGCGCCAAGCCGTTCGTGCCTGATCAGAACTGCCAGGAAATTTCTCACCTTTGGCCCGACGCCAATTCGGCCGTTGACCTTGTCAAGGATCGCCACCCTCTTCTGTGCAGGGAGAGAAGGATTCAGCAGAAGCTCCCCAAGATCCTTGCTGCCGGCGAATGTGGCGGCAAAATCATCCAGCTGCTGCTCAACCTCGGCGGGGTTCAATTTCGCGTCCAACACTACATCGGCCAAGGCTCGGGCATAGCGAGCAGCGAAGACAGCCATCAGCTTTCCCCTCTGCCCTGGGCGTGCCGGCCGAGGCTTTCCGCGAACTCCTGCAGCAGGCCGCGATCATCGTCCTCTGTCAGCACCATTCTCTGGGCCGCACGATCCACGGCTAACCCCGCGGCAAACCGCTTGAGATCCCTCTGGGCGGCGCTGGCTGCTGCGGCAATATCTTTGCTTGCCGATGCGACGATCCGCCGCCGTTCCTCTTCGATCGAGGCTTTAATACGGGCTTCGTCCTCGACGGTATCCTTCTCCGCCTGCTTGCTGATGGCCGCGATCTCCTCGTCCAAATGCCCCAGTCTCTGTTCAATGGCAGCCAGGCGTTCATGGGCCAGCTCGGTCGCCGTCCGCGCATCCAGCAGCCGTTGCTGGATGCTTTTCCGGTTTTCCCGGAAGGTCTTCGGCAGGTATTTCGACAGTGCATAGGCAATGGCGCCCGCGAGGATGGCGAAGTTCAAGTATTCAAATAGACGCGCTGCAGACTCCTTGTCCAGATGCAACCGGCTCCCGATGAACTGTACTGAGGCCGAATGGCGATAAACATCTTTGCCTGATTCCTGTTCCGGTGCGTCGGTATGCGGGGTGCTTGCCGGGTGGCTATCCGGTTGCGCGGCCGGGGCAGCATCGGCCGCCTGCAAGGCCCACGAGGCCGTTCCGGGTAAGCAGAGCGCGCCACCTAAGCACAGCAGAAAAACTAAAAAGAAGGGGAAACGGGAGACGTTCAACGGACTCTCCCCACCGTTGCACGGCTTTTCGGGAGGACGGCCGCAAGAATCTCACTGGCAAGCTCGTCGATCGAGTCTTCGATGGTGCGGCGGCCGGCATTGGTTTCTGCCTGCAAGGCCGATTTGACCTCTTCGACCTGGCGCTGGGCAGCTGCCTGGGCATCCGCGACCGCGCTATCTCGTTCACGATTCCACTGTTGTTGTTTCAGTTGCCGCGCATGAAAGATCCTGGAGCGCGCAGCCCGCAGTTGCGCCTCGTACTCCTGGGTCTTGGCGGCGACGGCAGCCATCGCTGCGTTGGCCTGCTCGATCGCCCCTTCGGTACGCTCCCGCCGCTCGCTCAGCACCCGCGTCAGGGGGCCGTAAACCAGTAACCGGTAAAGAATAACGAGCAAAAGGAATAGAAAGATGGTCGGTACAGAGCCGAGCAGTAGTCCTTCGAGTTGGTGTAAGGTCTCGTCCATGCCAAATATTCAGTATATGGGTAGATTGTGGGCGGAGAGTCGGTAGTGACAGCCGGGATCTTTGTTTTTAACAGAGGCGAAATTTGGCTGTCAAACCTCATCCATAATGACGCCGGAATGCCCGTCGGCCGGCTAACTAAAGCAGAGCTAGCCGGGCTGCCGGTTGGGATGAAAGCGAAAAAAGCAATATCAAGGTACCAAAATAGGGACCTCTGTCGCGCGAAAAAAGGCCCTTTCGACCAAAAGGTCAGCGTCTTCCGGCACAATTTCTAATTGTGACGCGTCCCACTAAAGCGTATACTTTGGTTACTTCCTCGACCCAGATCAGGGTCAGACGGGGCCGGTCTCGTGGGAAATCGCTCCGCTCCCACTTCCCCGGCCCGTCCCTGCTTTAGGCTCTGTTTGCGGCTGCCTGTACTGTCGATAGCGCGCCAGCAACGATGCTGGGCCGGCGACGGCCAAGTCAACCAGGTCGCCTGAGAACTCCCGCTTGAAGATCAAAGCTCCCGCATCGAGCGCCGCCAACACCGCCCCTTCCCGCTGCGGTACCAGAAACTCCTCCTCGACAATCGGGTCCACCGTCAGAGCTCGATCCATCAGCTGCAGCAAGTGAGAAATTCCTTCGCCCGTTTGCGCTGAGACAGCCGCCGCCCACTCGCCGCTTGCGCAGGCAGAGCGCTCTGCTGGGGGCAATAAATCGATTTTGTTCAGTACCGAAATGATCGGCTTGCCCATCGAGCCCAATTCGGCGAGTACCTTTTCCACTTCCTCCTTCTGTAGCTCGCGGTCGGGGCTCGAACAATCCTGCACGTGCAGCAGCACTTCTGCCTTCTCTACCTCTTCCAGAGTGGCTCGGAATGAAGTAACAAGGGTGTGCGGCAGATTACGAATGAAGCCAACCGTGTCGGATAAAAGAACTTTTCTTCGTGAAGGCAGCACTAAGGACCGGAGCTTCGGGTCCAGGGTGGAAAACATTCGCGATGAAGCCAGGACGCCGGCGTCGGTGAGGCGATTGAAGAGAGTGCTCTTGCCCGCGTTGGTGTATCCGACCAGGGCGATGGTAGGCACCGGCACCGCCGCGCGACGGTGCCGTTGCTGGGTGCGCACTCGGCGGACGTCCTCCAGTTCCCGCTTAAGCTGCAGCAGCCGCCGTTGGATCTTGCGCCGATCAGTCTCGAGCTGGGTTTCGCCTGGCCCCCGGCTGCCTATCCCGCCGCCCAGCTGAGACATCGCAGCCCCCCGTCCAGCGAGCCTGGGTAACATGTACTCCAGCTGCGCCAGCTCTACCTGAAGCTGGCCCTCGCGACTGCGCGCGTGGCGGGCGAAAATGTCCAGAATAAGCTGGGTGCGATCCACTACGCGGACCGGCAACTCGCGTTCAAGATTCCTGAGCTGCGTTGGGGTGAGGTCGTGATCGAAGAGGATCAGCGTGGCCCCAGCCGACTCCGCAACGGCGGCGATCTCTTCCACCTTGCCCTTGCCTACCAACGTGGCCGGATCAGGTCTCGGCCTTCGTTGGAGCACTTCAGCGACCACTTCCGCTCCAGCGCCGGCCACCAGCTCTCGAAATTCTGCGAAGGCTGCATTCCCGTCCACAGCGCGATGCTCCCGGCCCGTAGCATCGGCGTCCGCAGTGGTGCTGGCGAGTTTGGCTGCCTCCCGCGCGAGGGCAGCAGAGCGCGGCAACGCCTGCGGCCGGGAGACGAACTCGACCCCGACGAGGAGAGCTCGATCCGCCTGAACGCCAGTGTTTTTCAGAAAATCCTCATTCGTGGGGCACTGACCAAGGGTCAATCCACGCCTACACGGCCGCGCGGCACACGCCTCCGCTGGAGCCGCGGAACCGGACCGCAGGTGATGCTTCTGCCCATTTTCCCGCCGGGTGGCTAGCCTTCTGCCACAGCGCTGTCGGGGCGAACGGATAAACCGCCGGGGCCGGGGGCGCTCGCAGGAGGATGACCTACGCCAGTACTCGGACGATGATCGCTATGCAGCACAGACCGCGTGCTTACCACGGTTGAGATGGCATGCTTGAAAATCAATTGTTCTTGACTGTTGTTTTCAAGCAACACGGAGTACTTGTCGAACGAGCGTATTTTGCCTGTGAGTTTGACTCCGCTGACCAGGTATATCGTGATCGGAGTCTTATCTTTGCGGACCGTATTGAGAAACGTGTCCTGGATGTTCTGTGCCGGCTTATTGTCCATGTGCCGATCTCCAATTTCTACGATGTCGAATTACGTTATGGAAAATGCTCAAGCTCTTGCAGCTACTGCAAAGTTGGGTTCTGAGCCGGAACGCGCTCAAAACCTGCTACTCGAAGTTTACACGCCTTACCGGGTTGCGCCCGAACCCAACCAAGGCCTAAAGGGTAAAAGGCACCAGCGCCGCCATTTGCTCAGCGGCAACCTTCGCTTAGATGCAACTTGGCTGCCTGCGGTCTATGCGAATGGGCGATGCTAACATTACGAACGTGGGAGACAGCATGGAAACCGCCCCCTCCGGGACTGCCGGGAGCGCAGGTGCGGCCAATCTCCCTTCTGCAGCGAGCGCCTTGCACGTGCCGGTCAGAGTGCCCATTCTCGACCTTTCGCGGGAATATCGCCTCATCGGTCCTGCGCTGCTCAAGGCGGTGGAAGCTGTCTTCTCTTCGCAAAAATTCATCATGGGCCCCCAGGTAGCGGAATTTGAGCGCGCCGCCGCGGAAAAATGTGGCGTGGCCCACGCCATCGGCTGCTCTTCGGGCACGGATGCTCTGTGGTTGGCGCTGGAAGGGGCGGGGGTTGGCCCGGGTGACGCGGTCATCACTACCTGCTTCAGCTTCTTCGCCACAGTCAGCGCCATTTTGCGAGCTGGGGCCCAGCCGCTGCTTGTGGATATTGATCCGGAGACGTTCAACTTGGACCCCGCTGCTGCCAAGGCATGCCTCGAATCAGCAAAAGGCTCCGCCGTTGGTGCACTTCTGCCGGTTCACCTCTATGGCCAGACCGCCGATTGGGACAGCTTCGCACTCCTGAAACAGGAATACGACGTGCTGCTGATTGAAGATGCGGCCCAGGCATTCGGAGCCTCGTGGAATGGGCGCATGGCCGGGGCATTGGGAGACGCGGCCGCCTTCAGCTTTTATCCCACCAAAAATCTCAGCGCCAGCGGCGACGCTGGTATGGTCACCACGGTGGCAGAAGGAATCGACCAACGCGCCCGCCTCTTCCGGGCCCACGGCATGGGCCAGCGCTACCAGCACGATGAAGTCGGTTGGAACAGCCGCATGGACACACTACAGGCCGCGGTTTTGTTGGTGAAGCTGGGCTTTATCGACCAATGGAACGCTGAGCGCCGCGTCCTAGCTGAAAACTATCGGGTGCTTTTCGAGCAGGCGGGCTTGGTTGAGCCTGGGCCCTATCCGCAAAAGGGATTGGTGCTTCCCAAAACCAAATCCAAGGCCATGCACGTCTTCCACCAGTACGTCATCCGGGTGCGCCGGCGCGACCAACTGAAGGCGTTTCTCCGTGATAGGGGAGTGGAATCGGAGGTTTACTACCCCCTCGCTCTGCACCAGCAGCCGGCCCTGCGCAGCCTGGGATACTCTGCCGGGAGTTTTCCAGAGAGTGAGCGTGCCGCAGCTGAGGTATTGGCGGTCCCCATCTTTCCCCAACTCACCTTTCAGGAACAGGAGATCGTCGTCGCTTCCATCGCAGATTTCTTCAGCTGAATGGAACCGGAACAGCAGGTCCCTCCACTACGCTGATGGGAGCAACCAATCCAGGCTATCCTCCCCCGCCTTTTCCCTTGCCGTGATGGCGACGGGGATGTGCTTCGGCCGGCTTTGGCTTGGCGGCTATCGGAGCCGATCCCGGCGGCCCAGCGGGTGTGATCCGCTTCACCATGCCGCCTTCCAATTGATAGCTCAGAGTCTCGGTGTCGACCGGGCGTGCCGCCCCGGTGAGCGGATCCACCTTTACCGCGTCACTGGTGGCAACCGTGATGGAAAATTCTGGAACCGGCTGCCCTTGGCCAGTCTTGCCCTGGCTTATCGTGACCGGAAGATAACCCTCGATGTTGCGCTGCCGGTAGGCTGTCTCATAGCGATGCTTTTTCACGTTCCAGGTAAAAACCCTCACCTGGTCGAAGTCGTAGGGAAGGCCGTCCTTGTAGGCATTCGTCACCGAGACATATTCAGGCACCTGCTTTTCCGGCAACGAGGAGTCCGGGTCGTTAACCTTGGTCAGGACATAGGCGCCCACGATCTTCTGCCCCTCGGAATATCCGGCAATCTCGTCGGGAACGTCCACATCCAGTCGGCGCGCGAGCAACCAACCTACCTGGCCTCGGCTGTCTCGCACCAGCCACCAATCTTCCATTGGGACAGCGGGCTCTCCCGGCAAGGCGGGCTTTCCCGGCGGCAGCTTCTTATTGCCGGTTGCCGCCGGTCGGGGTGCAGTGAGAAAGCCTTGGGGTGGTATCGGCTTGGGCACGGAGGCACGTATCAACAACTGTAGCTTTTGATTTTCCGGCAACAAGTAAAAGCGGTCGGTTTCGCGGCCAGGCTTGACGTGCAGGTAAAGATCGTCGCGCAGAACACCAGTGGCTACCACCGGATCATGCGCATGCTGTTGCTGGAGCGCGGCGAACTGATCATACGTGGCCTGGTCGATGACCATATGATCTTCGATCCAGCCCACTTCCCCCTTGCTGGTCTTGGTTCTTAAGAAACGGCGCCCATGCTCGACGACCTCAAGCGGCTCTCCGTTCGTAACCAGAGCGACGCGATTCGATACGGCGGCAACCCGGTCCCTGAGATAGGTCTGCTTGGCCACTACGTAGACCATCTCCGGCTTGGCGCGCTCGCGCAAACGATTGCAACCAGCCAGCGAGGCCATCAGAGTGACGCATATTGCGGAGCCAAAAAGGAGACGGAGGCCAGTGCGGCGGAAGAGCGACAAAGCAGCAAACATATGAGAGGTGAAGTCTCCCTGTCACCATTAGACCGGATTTCCTATCGCGATGCACCACCGAGATCACCGGGGAGCGGCTTTTCTTCATGAAAAGGCCGCTTTCCTGCAGCGTTAAGTGAAACCCCCTGTCCCTATCCTCATCACTCATGAGCTCAACGGCAAATAGCCCTGGGGTTGTACATGTCCCAAAGTAGGTCACTGGGCAATCTCCAAAATCCAGTCGCGCTCGGCAGGTGTTGTTCGGTCAGCGGAAGGGGCGGCGATCGAACCAATATGCCACTTTCGTTGTACGGAACATTCCCAAGGAAATGGGAATGTGGCAATCCGAACCGTAACCCTCTGCGTTAACAAGTAGCGGGTGATGCGGGTCGACTGGGCTGGTGTCACTTGATCCTTCGGTAGGAAAGGTGTTTTGTGGATAAAAAATTGACTGAACTCATCGATAAGGCTCTCACGCGTCGAAGCTTCATGGCCCGTTCAAGCGCAGCAGCTGCGGTCGCGGTAATTGCCGGATGCGGTGGCAGCTCGACCCCGGCCCCGACTCCCACCCCGACGCCCACCCCGGCCCCGGTTGTTCTCGGCGACACTGATTATCTGAATTTTGCCCTTAACCTCGAGTATCTGGAAGCTGAATTTTACCTTCGAGCGTCGACCGGCAACGGGCTCTCAGCCGCCGATACGGGCAACGCCACAACTACCGTCGTTGTTCCTTCGACAACCCTGGTTCCAAATTTGACCACGGCGCAGCAGAATTATATCTACGAGATTGCGCAGAATGAACTCGACCACGTCCGCTTCCTTCGCTCAGCGCTGGGCACGGAAGCTGCCACCCGCCCAGATCTCGACCTGATGAACAGCTTCAACGCCGCCGCCTCGGCAGCGGGCATTGGCTCAAGCTTCAATCCGTTTGCCAGCTATGAGGCGTTTCTGGTGGGTGCTTTTGTGTTTGAAGATGTCGGCGTAACCGCATACCACGGTGCAGCAGGGCTTCTCAGCAACACCACTACGGGGAAGACCTACCTTGCGGCCGCAGCGTCCATCCTCGCGGTGGAAGCCTACCATGCGGGCGAAATACGTACGCTGTTGATCGCCGACTCAGTGGCGACGGCGACCATGACATCGACGCTGGTCACACCTAACCCGACGTACGTGGGTTATGCCAACCAGATAAGTAAGCTACGCGCGACCCTCGGCGGGGGAAACGAAACACCTCTCACCCCACTTCCACCTTATGCTATCCCGTTTGTTCCCACCGCCTATACGCCGGCAAGCAGCATCGTTGCCTGCGATGCGACAAACTCGATTGCGTACTCGCGCACCACGGACCAGGTTCTCCATATTGTCTATGCCGCTGCTCCAGGCGCGGGCGTCAAGGGGGGCGGATTCTTCCCCAATGGAATGACCGGCAACATCAGCGTAACAGCTAGCTAAGGATGGAGAACCATGGCAACTTTTGAAACGCAGCAGATAGATGAAGTGATCGTCAACAGTCGCCGGAAGATGCTCGCCCTTGGTGGTGCAGCTCTGGCCGGTCTTGCCTTTGCGGGCGTCAAACTGGCAGAAGCTCAGTCCGCTCCTGCTTACACTGATTCCGACATTCTCAACTTCGCGCTCAATCTGGAATATCTCGAGTCACAGTTCTATACCTTGGCTACGGCGGGCAAGACGATTGATCAAGTCGGCATCGGAATTGGCGCCGGCACAGCAACAACGGGGGGCGGCGCCGTGGTCACCAAGAGCGGTGGCCCAACCAGTTGTCTGGTTCCCTGGACACTTCCTGCCATTCAGGCCTATGCCACTGAAACGGCCCAGGAGGAGCGCAACCACGTAACCTTCCTGCGCGGTGCGCTAGGAAGTGCTGCTGTAGCCCAGCCAAATCTCGACCTCTACAACAGCTTCAACACGCTAGCAACCGCGGCGGGGATCGCCAGCAGTTTCGATCCCTTCGCTAACGATCTTGACTTCCTGGTGGGCGCATACATCTTCGAGGATGTCGGCGTCACCGCATACAGCGGGGCTGCCCCCCTGCTTACGGTGTCGGCCAACCTGGCGGCGGCAGCGGGCATCCTGGGCGTCGAGGCGTACCACGCCGGCTTGATTCGCACCTCAATCTTCACCGCAGATCCAACCGGAAAAGTTGGACTCCAAGGTTATACCCAGCAGATCTCCGCTACCCGTATGAAGCTGGATGGAAGCTCCACCGTGGATGACATCGGGGTTGGCTTCCAGACCGTCAACGTGCAGCCGACCAGCACCCAAGCTTCAACCATCGTCGACGCGCAAACCGGTTCACCCAACTACTCCAAGACCTACAGCCGCAGCACCACGCAAGTTCTCAACATTGTTACAGGCGATGTGAATATCCCGGCATCCGGTGCTAAATACACCGGAGTCTTCTTTCCCAACGGTCTGAACGGACTCTTCAGTTAGAAGGAGCTCTGCCGTTGTTGAAGGTCGACGAGCGTCCCACCCCAAGGTGGGACGTTTTGTTGCGTTGCCGCACGCCTCTGGTCCTTGTTCGCTCCGCCACCGGCTAAGTTAGAACGTGGCTACGATGCCGCTAGGATAGGTTGGATCAGTGCCTGTAGTCGCGGTTGCGATCGGGTCCAGCTTGCCGTCTACGGTGGCGTCGAATTTAAAAAGCTGCAGGTCGCTATTGCCCGAGGTACCGTTCGATCCGGAATTGATCACGGCCAAATATTTCTTCTGGTTGTCATTCACCAGAGCGATGGGCAGCTGCCCACCCGAAGTGAAAGGTGAGCCGGCAATCACGGCCAGCTTACCCGAGGCCACAGTGAGGGTGAAAGCGCTGATGTTGTTGCTGCCCTTGTTGGCAACGTAAACGTAGCTTCCCGTGGGGTCCAGCGTGACCCCTGTCGGTCCTGTCCCGGTGGCGTAGGGCGAACCGGAAACTTCACTGAGCTTGCCGTTGGTGCCAATGCTAAAGACGCGGAGTCCGGTGTTGTATTCAGCTACAAATAAAAATGTGGAAGTCGGATTACTTGCCAGCCCATAATCCGCCGGTGTGGACGAAGTGCTTAGGGGGGGCAGAAAGGTCGGTGTGGTGCCGGTGCTGAGAGCGCCTCCGGTGCCGAGCGTCAGCACCTGCACGCCCAGCGACTGGAGCGAGACGTAGACGTACGAGTTGTTGGGCGTGATCAGCATTGCCGTTGGAGTCACCACCGTTGCGGTGGTGGCGTTGCCGGTATAGAGAGCGAGAGGAGAACCGGTGAGCGCGGTCAACAGGCCAGTGGAGGTATTGATCTGGTAAATGCCAATCGCTTGGGCCGCTCTCGCAATCCCAATTCCGGCTGCAAGCAGGTAGTTTCCGGTGCTGTCCACCTGCATGGACGTGGCCACCACATCCGACGCGACGACGCTGCCGCTATTCTGAACAGTAATCGATCCATCGCTGTTGATCAGGTAGCAGAAGATGCCGGCGGTGGTTGCGACATACAAAAAGGAGTTGTTGGGCGTTATGGCTAGCGATTGCGCAGCCACCCCGTTGTTGTAGGGCGAGTTGGTAAGAACCGAGAGGGCTCCGGTGGTGCTGACGCCGAATCCGGCAAGGTACGTGTTGTTTCCATTGGCGACGTAAAGATAGTCGCCGGTGGTGGTGCAGTCGGTGCAATTGTTCTGAGAAACAAAAAAATCACAGCCGGTCGTCACGCCAAGGAGCAACAAACAAAACAGAGCCGGTATTCGGCGCATGCGATTTCCTTACCCGCAAAGTAATTTTCGCTTGGGATAGTTTCCAACCATTAGACGATCGGGCGCCGGCATTCGCTCGGGTCAGGAGTATCCGGAAGAGCTCCATTATACTTTCCCGATGCGGTTCTTTTCCGGTGCATTTCTGTGTGCCACGTTGCTCGGCGTAATCGCATGCTATAGCCAGACGGTGAAGCCGCCCCATCCAGGGCTCTGCATCCCTTGCATCCGCGGCGACATGAGCTTCCTTGCCGCCGACGAACTTCAGGGACGAGGCAGTGGCACCCGCGACGAGCATCTGGCCGCCCTCTATGCCGCCTCGCTGTTCGCGGGCTTCGGGTTGGAGCCGGGCGGCGACAACGGCAGCTTCCTGCAAAAGGCGCCGCTCCCCAATCCTTTGCCGCCCAACGTCGTAGCCTCCTTGGCGGGCTTTGCTCCGGGGCCAAGGACGGAGACCTGGAATGTGGTGGGTGTTCTTCGTGGCTCCAACCCCGTTGCCGGCAAAGATGCCATCCTGCTGACCGCCCATCTTGATCACCTCGGAATTGGGCCCAGGATAAACGGCGACCGGATTTACAACGGGGCCGATGACGATGCTTCCGGAACGACCGCGGTGATCGAACTGGCGCGCGTGTTTGCCGCTCGTCGCCGCCCCGCGCGCACCATGCTCTTCGTCCTCTTTGGTTCAGAAGAGATTGGAGGTTATGGCAATCGATATTTTCTTGACCATCCGCCGGTGCCGCTTAGCCGGATCGTTGCCAACCTGGAGTTCGAAATGATCGGCCGCCGTGACCCGGCTTTACCCCGGGACGGTCTATGGCTCACCGGCTTCAACCGCAGCAACCTGGGCCCGGAGCTGGTGCGCCACGGCGCCGCCCTGGCGCCCGATCCTCATCCTAAGCAAGATTTCTTTCGTCGCTCTGACAACTACAGTCTTGCCCGCCGGGGCATCATTGCCCACACTATCTCCAGCTTCGGCCTCCATGCCGACTACCACGAGCCCAGCGACGAAATCAGCCGCATCGACTTTCCTCATATGACACGAGCCATCGGGTCGATGGTGGAACCAATCGAGTGGCTTGCCCAGACGGCGTGGAAGCCGCAGTGGCTCGCCCACGGAAGACCCTGAGCAGCCAGTTCTTGCATGTAGCCCTCCCGGTTTAAGCAACCGCTACAGCTACAATCTGCAGCCGGTCGACAGATCCGCGGCCCCGCTTTGGCGCTGGTCCGGCTTACTTGCGCATTTTGCTCAGGCGATACAGAACTCCCACAGAGATGGCAAATTCATTCTGCGATACTCCCCCAAAGCGCGTCAGGAGGTAATCCGGAGAGATTCGCAGGGATAGCTTCGGCGAGCGATTCAGGTCAAGGGATCCACCCAGCGCCGTGGCCAGCGTAAAGCCGTTGTTGAAGAGCCCCAGATTTGGTCCAGTGAGCCCCGGGTTTATGGCGGAGTTAAAGACTCCATAGGACCCTCCCACCAGGGCATGGAAAGTCAGGGCGGCGTGTTCGTTCTTGGGGCCGCGGAACGATGCTCCACCCATAAACAGATGCTCGTAAACGAACGGACCGTGGATGTTGTACGGGTTGGGAACAACGCCTGTGGTTCCGTAGTAGCCCCGGGCATTAAGCGTCAGGCCGATACGCATCTTCGGCCACATCGTGCCTTGAATGTCAAAGCCGCCCAGATTTGCACCCGGGATCAGGGCCGGCCCCGCGTTGAAATGCGACGACGCAAAGCCCCCATAAATATCGTACTTGTTGCGATAATCCAGAGGTTTCAGGGTCTCGTTCTGGAGGGAGGGTGTTTCGGGGATCGTCTGCGCAGGCGGAACTACCTGCGCCGCGGCGATCCTGCCCATACTCAACAAACCTACACTCAAAAGGACGGCGGTCCCCCACTTCCGTGCAGCAACACCAATTGCCTTCAACCAAACCTCCACAGATCCCGCATCATGCGTTAATCCCTAAGATACATTGCACTTTGCTTCCTGTCAGACGGCTCTCCACCTTCCTCACCTGGATTGCAATGCGGTAGGCTGACGCAATGACAGCAAAAACGAAGTTGGCCGAGGGCAACTTCGCATCCCTCGCTGCGATGATGAATGCTTATGCAGAGGAGGCCATTCGCGTCGCATGGAATGACCATCGCCAGCGGCTTGACCTGAGTGAAGCCTCGATTGATCTGCTGGAGCGGATCCTGGATGGCCAGTCGGCCGACGACCTGGATTTCCAAACGCGTTTGTGGGGCAGCTATTTTGGTGAGGTGATCCGCAGACGCTTCGCCGGCGAATGGGAGTTTACGCAGTATCCCGGCGGAGGTGTTGCCGCAGTTCCTACCCTGCTGGTCCGCGGCTCCCGGCTTTATCCGCTCATGAAGGTCTACCGCCGTCTGACGCTGGGCGGCGCGGAAAATCTCTCCGCCTTTTACAAGATGGTTTCGGCCCGCCTGGACGGGCCGTCTCCTGCTCACTGAAAGCCGTGGCGCGGGCATCCGAATAGGGTGATGAAGGCGTACTATTAGTGGGCACGCTCAGCGCGGACCACCGGCCTGCTGTGCGACAATAAAGATAACCGGACGACATTCCGGGGCGTGCCGGAACCCGCGATCCGGTACGGCAACGTCAGGAGAAATTCCATGGGCGAACTACTTACGCCGACTCATCTCATAGTTGTTTTAGTGGTCGCACTCTTGATCTTCGGCCCGCGCAAGCTTCCTGAACTTGGCAAAGGCTTGGGCGAGGGGCTGCGAGGCTTCAAAGACGCGATCAAGGGTACGCCGGACCCGGTCAAGCAGGATGCTCCTGCAACCAAACCGGAGGTTACGACCGAGGTCAAGTAGGGCCTAACCCGCCTCGCGTCTATATGGAAACCAGCACCACGGCGCCTAAAGCCAGCGCCATTCCCAGGGTCTGACTCGACGTCGCTCGTTCCTTCAAGAACCAAGCCGCCAAAATAATCGTGACCACCGGGTAAAGTGAGGCTAGCACTGCGGCCACATCCAGGCGGCCTTCGCGGGCGGCTTGCATATACAGCAAGCTCCCTGTGGCCTCCAGCACACCGGCTGATCCGGCAATCCATAGAAACCGATTCTCCCTGGCCTGTTTTCGCCAGAGGGCGGCATTCTCGCCCGCGCGCAGCTGCACCGCGATCACTATCCCTCCGGCCAGCGTGGCGCTCGCGGCGCGGGAATAAATCAGCTGCCATAACAGGCTATGCGCGCTGCCAACTTTCAAAACCACGAGAAATACGCCAAAGGCAAGACCGGCTATGGTCGCCAGGCCGAGGGCGAGGGGACGAGGCAGACCTGCCGGCGCGTAGGCAATGAGCGCGATGGCGGCGGCCGCAAGCACGAAGCCGGCGACCTGGGTGGTTTTAGGGGAGCCTTGTGTGACAAATGAAAATACCACCGGAACCAGCGCCGTGAGCAGGCCTGTGAGCGCGGTAACGATCCCCATCTCGCCCAGCGACAAAGCCTGGTAATAGAGGATGAGAGCCACGCCGCCGAAGGTCCCGGCACAGAGGCCGAGGAGCGCGAAGCGTTGCGGCGGAAGCGGAGAATGTGTGGCGAACGCAGCCAGAAGAAGCAGCCCCAGGCTGAGGCAGTGGGCCGTTGCCACGACGCCCACCACGTGAGCTTTGCGGGTAGCGACGCCGCCGAGAAAATCACTGGCGCCCCAGAAAGCCGATGCCGCCAGCCCCAGGCCGATGAAGCTCAAGCCCGGGTTGACGGCTGCAGCGGCGATCATCGCGACATGTTTGTAGCCGTCGGGTAATACCCTTTCTTGGCCACGACATCGAGATTTGGCCGCAGCACGCGAACGTCCAGGATGCGGAATTTCGCGTCCAGTGGCGAAAGGTGAGTGTAGTAGCCGATGGTGTACTGGGTACGCGCCAAAGCTGCGAGTTCGGCAAAGCTGCGCTGGATTCCATTCTCGGAAAACTCGGAGTAGAGGTGGCCGCCGGTCGCATCCGTGTACCTGGGCAGGATGTTATCCGGGGAAAGCGGCAGAAGGGGTATTTTGTGCCTGTCCAGGTAATCCAGACCCCAGGTGGCGGAATCGCCTACCAGGGTTCCATACACCGCGATCTGGTTTCCTTCCAGGTAATGCACTACCTCGTGGAAGTTGGCTTTGCTGCGCGATTCCTTGCCGTCGCTGATCACGTAAATGATACGGCGGCTTCCCTGTGGCCGCGTCGAAAGAGCCTTACCGGCAGCCAGGATGGCATCGTTCAGGGTATGAATTTCCTTAGGAATGACGCCAAACCCGGAGTTTTCCCGTTGCGGCTCGAGATTCGGATCCACCGGCATTCCATTGATGGTGGGTCCACCGTAGAGGGGACCGCCATTGATGGGAACCCCCATATAGTCGCCCGCCTTCTTGGAAGAAGCCAGCACGGCCGGTACGCGCGCGCTCTGCGCCGCAGTGAAGTCGGAAGGATTGTTGACTCCATCAGCGTAGGTGAATACGGCAATCTCATCGTACGGGGTGAAGGCGCCCTGGATCGCAGCCAAGCTCTCGTTCACCTTTTGCATGGTGTCTCGGGGCAGGCTCTGATCGATCACCAGAGCGACGGAGAGCGCCACAGGATCGGCACTGAAAACAGCGATACGCTGGCGCACGCCGTTCTCAAAAATCTGAAAGTCCCGCGGGGTCAGCCCCGCGACCTGTTGATGCTTCTTGTCCAGCACGGTTACCGGCACGGTGACGTAGTCGACTCTGGTGCTGAAGGTCGTGATGTCCTTATGGCCTAGCCCCGAACTGAGAATCACTGGCGGCGGCCCCTGGTCCGGAGCAGGGGCCTGGCTCCCCGTGGCGGGTGGGACCTGGGTGGTATTTGTTCCCCCGTCTTGCGGTGTCTCCTGCGTTCCTTTACCCGGCGCCATACCTTGGGTGAGGTTGCCCAGATTGTCAGGTTGTTGCGGTGTCGGCGCATCCGGTACGCTCTGATCCTGCGCCTTTTGCTGCTGGCCGGCCAGCAGGCACGGCATCAACAGCACGATTCCCAAGACACCCTGCCTCACCAAAAGATCCCCCAGGCGGACGACTCGGTTCATGGCCATCCTCAGTCGTACGTGACTTACTATTAGAATAGAGCTATTAGCCAGTCACTAGGCATAAGATTACCAGACACGCTGCCGGCGTTGTAAGGTTTGGTCCTGTTCCGAGGTCCAACTTCCGAGGTGTCGTTCGCCATGTTCCTCCGTCTAACCTCCATGAATTTCCGTCGTCTCCGTTGGGCGTCCTGGTTATGGTCGGTCTTGCTTTGCGTAGCGGTGATGAACGCCGCGGCGCAGGTTGCGCCCTCTCCCGACGCGCCACCCCAAGGGCCGGCAGGTGATCCCAACCAGGACGACCAGACGCAACCGTTAGAGACCCTAAAGGTCAATGTCAACCTGGTGAGCCTGTACTTCACCGTGCACGATAAACACGGCGCGCTCATCCCCCACCTTACCAAGGATGACTTCAACATTCTGGAAGATAAAGTTCCACAAAAGATCAAGAACTTCACTGCCGAGACTGATCAGCCCCTCACCTTGGGCATTCTGCTCGATACTAGCGGGAGCCAGCAGAATGTTCTCCCTCTGGAGCAACAGGCGGGCGCCGCTTTTCTCAGCCGCGTTCTGCGATCGAAAGATGAAGCGTTCTTAATCTCTTTCGATGTGAATCTTGATCTTCTCTCCGACTACACCAGCAACGCTCACGCGCTGGCTCGCGCTATGGATCAGGCGCAGATTAATGTGGGAACCGGCGGCATGGGCGGCATGCCGTCGGGCACTCCCAGGGGGACACTGCTCTACGATGCCGTTTACAGTGCCACGCACGAGAAGTTGCAACAGGAGACCGGCCGGAAAGCCATCATTATTCTCACCGATGGCGAAGACCAAGGCAGCGTTCAGAAGCTTGAGGGCGCCATCGAAGCCGCCCAGAAGGCCAATACCATCGTCTACGTCCTGCTCTGCGCCGATCGCGCTTTCTACGGGCGGGGGATGTATACCATGGGCTACGGCGGCGACGTGGCCATGAAGAAAATGGCGGAAGCAACCGGCGGCCGGGTCATTGACGTAGGCAATAACGGCAAGAAGCTGGACGGTGCTTTTGCCCAGATCGAAGAAGAACTGCGAACCCAGTATGTTGCCAGCTATACCCCAACCAACGCCAAGCTCGACGGGAGTTACCGCAAGATCGACATCGATTGCAAGGGAGATGGTCTTAAGGCGCTGGCGCGCAAGGGGTACTATGCCATCGCACCCTCAGATTGACACTCTTCACTCTTGAGAATGCTCTAACATCTTCGTGTGTCTCCCATGAGCCCTGAAGCCGCTGAGCTCGCGCTGCTTCGCTACCCCATCGGTGGCCCCAGGCGCGCTGAGTTGTTTACCGCGCAGGAGCGAACCGCCGCCATCGAAGGCATAAGCCAGCTACCCCAAAGCCTGCGATCTGCGGTTGCGGCGTTGTCCGAGGAGCAGCTTGAGACTCGCTATCGTCCGGGCGGCTGGACGGTGCGGCAGCTGGTCCACCACGTCGCCGACAGCCACATGAACGCTTATATCCGGGTGCGTCTCGCCCTGACGGAAGACTGGCCAACGGTCGTTCCCTATCAGGAGACGCGCTGGGCAGAGCTTAAAGACGCCCGCACGGCGGCAGTGTCGACCTCGCTCGACCTATTGCAGGCGCTCCATGCCCGCTGGGCACAGCTCTTCGCTTCGCTCGATAAGCAGGATTGGAAGCGCGGCTATGTGCACCCTGAAAACGGCCGGGAAACTCTCGAACAGGTGGTCGTCCTCTATGATTGGCACGGCCGCCACCACACGGCCCACATCACCCGCTTGTCTGCGCGCACGGGCTGGTAGTATCGGCAGCGGAAATGCGCGACAAACCTGAATTTCCCCCAACGGAACTGGCCCGTTTGCTGGAACAATTTTTCGCCGACCATCCCCGCGCCGCACTGCTCGAGGATGGCCGTGTGCTCTTCGAGATGACGGCCGCGCACTATTCGATTTCGGCCGAATATGGCCGCTGCGTTCTGCACCTGTGGTCCGAAGAACGGAATATGGTCCGCACCGTGGTGGGAATGGAAGCGCGCAAAGAGACGCTGCGCATCCGGGTGCGGCGCCTTGGGACCCAACGCCCGCAATCGCTCGAGGTGTTAAGAGATCGCGACCAGAGAACGCCCGCAACCCGTGCCCTCAGCAGGACCAGGTATCTGCATCTGCTGGAGCGATTGCTTGCCCGCTACTTCAATGAATACAAGGTAGAGAGCCTGCGCTCGGCGATGGACCTGGAGCACAGCTTTGGCCCTGCCTATGCCCGCGGCTTGCTGGTACGTGGGCAACAATGCTGGGCTCTCATCGGCGTAAATGCTGAGGAGAGCCAGGCGACCATCGATGGCGTGCTCACCTTGGGAATTCTCTGGCTCGCCTATTGCAGGGAACACGGCGCCGGCAAGAGAGTGTGCCAGGGACTCAAAGTTCTTTTACCTGCCGGGTGCGCGGCCACCACGCGGGCGCGCATGGCTTGGTTAAATCGCGAGCTGGCGCAATGGGAACTCTACGAGGTGGGCGCAGACGAGGACCTGGTGGGGATCGATACAGCCGACCAGGGCAACCTGAAAATGCGCCTCGTGCATGCCTTCAATCCTGAGGCAGCAATTGAGCGAGCCCACGATGGATTGGACCGCGTCTTCCGCTTGTTACCCGCAGATATGCGGAGCCGCGTCACCATTGGCGCACGGAGCCCCCACGAGGTAACACTTTCCCTCTACGGACTGGAGTTCGCCCGCGTGCGCCAGGGGTTCGTCACTGACTCTTTTGCTCGCCAGTGCAACCTGACCTTCGGCGCCGGCAGCAATGAAACACCGCTGCAGGAAGACACGGAAGCCATTTTCGCGGATCTGATGCAACGGCTCTTTGCCAGTCGATATCCGGAGGGTAGCGCGCGCGATCCGTTGTTTCGTTTGCAGCCGGAAGCGTGGCTGCAGTCGACACTAGAGGGCGACCTAACGCAGATTGATGACAGTCTGGGCGCGCATACGATTTATCGCCAGGTCCCCGCTTTTGCCGCGGCGGATCGCGCCATGCTCGATCTGCTCACGGTTACGCGCCACGGACGGCTGGCAATTCTGGAACTAAAAGCGGACGAGGATCTGCATTTTCCCCTCCAGGGATTGGACTATTGGATTCGCGTGCATTGGCTGCAGCAGCAGCGAAATTCTGGTGCAAAGGGAGAGCTCGAACAGAACGGATATTTCCCTGGCGTTCTGCTGCAGCCCTCCTCGCCGCTCCTGTATTACATCGTGCCCGCACTACGCGTGCATCCTTCCATGGACACCGTGTTGGAGCACCTGTCACCCGCAATTGCCTGGACGCTGGTAGCACTGAACGAAGGCTGGCGTAGCGAACGGAAGGTCATTTTTCGCAAGCGCGGCGGGTCCGCATAGCCGAGGGAAACAGCGCTCCACTACGCGCCCCCGGATTTCCTGTTGAGACTGGTGGCGTTGGCGAAGTTAGTGCGGCTTTCTCTAAGGAAAGCCGCATAGTGGATGTTGATGAGTGCCGCGTAGTAGGAAATCCGGGTAAGCGTAGTGGAGGGACCTGCGGTTTCTTTCCCTAAGCCAAGGCGACCAGCTCTTCGGGTTGAGCAGCGAAGAACAAATCCACTGCGGCGAGCACGGCCTCGCCGCTCTTCGCCTCGTAGATGTTCTTGCGCAAAATCGCCCCGCCGGGCACGCCATGAGTGAACCAGGAGGCAAATTGCTTCATCCTGCCGCTGATCGCGGCCGGCTCATCTTCCTCCATCAGCATGAGGAAGTAATCCCGAATCATATGGTAGCGATCCATCGGAGTTGGCTGGTCATAGCTGCCGAAGGCTGTGTATTGCGCAATCTGACGGAAGATCCACGGATTGGCAGGCGCGGCCCGGCCGATCATCACCGCATCGCATCCCGTCTCCGCGACCATGGTGCAGGCATCTTCCGGAGACCGGATATCTCCGTTACCGATCACCGGAATATGGACGGCGTCTTTCACGGCAGCGATATATTCCCAGCGCGCTTGGCCTGAATAGCCCTGCTCCCGTGTGCGCGCGTGCAATGCGACCGCATTCAGACCGCTCTCCTGGGCGAGACGAGCCAGCTCGACGCAAACAATGTGCTGGTCACTCCACCCCATGCGGAACTTTACCGTGAAGGGAATCCGCACTGCGGACCGGACACGCTCAAAGATAATCGCAATCTGGGGAAGGTCGCGCAACAGACCGCTGCCGCCATTGCAGCTGACTACGCGCTTGGCGGGGCACCCCAGATTGAGATCAACCATGTCGAAACCAGCATCTTCAACGATTCTGGCCGCCTCCGCCAGGGTGTTGGGATCGGAGCCGAAGAGCTGGGCAGAGATCGGGTGCTCGTCCTCATCGTAGGAGAGATACCGCTTGCGCTTCGATTCGCGCATGCGCGACAGGCCGTCGGCCGAAGTGAACTCGGTCATGATCAATCCGCAACCAGATTGCTGGTTGCTGATCGGCGTCTCTACCAGGTGCCTGACGGCTGCCGGTTCGCCTCCCCCGTTACCCTGCCCGCTGAAGATGCTGGCATTGCGGATGAAACGGCGAAACACCGTGTCCGTGACCCCGGCCATCGGCGCCAGCACGGTGGCTGGAGCCACCGGCACCTCGCCAATCACGACCGAAGCCGGCACCCGGGCCGAAGCCGGCATGCTGTTCTCCCGCGGGTTATCCCAGCTCTTTTTCATGGACACTTTTTTCATCAGCTGCCTACGCGAAAAAGGCCTCCGCGCACGGAGGCCTTTTTCCTGAGACCAGCGCTTCTACTTGGCTGCAGGAGCCTTGGCGGCGTCGGACTTACCCGCATCAGACTTGGCGTACTTGCGGCGGAACCGCTCCACACGGCCGGCAGTATCGACCAGCTTCTGCTTGCCAGTGAAGAAAGGGTGGCAGGCGGAGCAAATTTCCACGTGGATATCGCCCTTGTGGGTGGAACGTGTTTCAAAGGCTGTACCGCACGCGCACTGCACCCGGATTTGCTTATAATTTGGATGTATTCCCTGTTTTGGCATCTGAAAAACCTTTCCTGCAAGCCCACAACCCAAGGCTCGAATCTTCAGTTTAAGTCATTTTTCGCTTTCTTTCCACAGAACGCCGGCCATTCCACATGGCTATCTCCCTGGCAAGCGTTCCCTGCTTGGAGTATTTTTGGGCATAGTCCCCATGAGCGAAACCTGTCCCTTTTGTGAAGACTCCGGCCTGCGTCTGATTATCCAACCTGATGGGGAACGTTACGCTCAGCCCTGCGAATGTCGATTGCAGCTGCAAGCGGCCCGTCTGCTCAAACGCGCTGCCATCCCTAAGCGATACGAGCACTGCAGTCTGGAGAGCTTTGACAGTCCCCTCAACGGCTATAGGCAGGCCGATCAATCGCTGGCGGCCGCACATATGATCGCTCGCAGTTTCGTCGCCGGCTATCCGGTAACAACTGAGGGAAAGGGTCTCTTGCTTACCGGAAATGTGGGTGTTGGCAAAACGCACCTGGCAGTGGGCGTGCTGCAGGCCTTGATTTTGGAAAAAGGAGTTCGCGGCCTCTTCTGCGATTATCGCGAACTGCTGAAGCGCATTCAGGAGTCCTATAACCCTCTCGTAGCGACCACGGAGCTGCAGATTCTGGCCCCGGTTTTTGAAGCCGAAGTGCTGGTTCTGGATGAGTTAGGTGCGCAAAAGCCAACAGACTGGGTATGGGATACTGTGGCCCTGATTTTAAACACGCGCTACAACGACAAACGGACCACCCTGATAACCACCAACTACCCCAATGCGCCGGCAGCCTTGGCCCGCAATGCCGACCGAACAATTCGCGAAGAGACTCTAGGCGACCGGATCACCGAGCGCATGCGCTCGCGCCTGGTGGAAATGTGCGTGGAAGTCCAGATGCGCGGCAACGATATGCGCCAATCCGTCAAGAAGGCCAACTTCGGTTGAACCTGCCTCGAGCGAAAATTTCTCCGTGCCAACGCAGGTACAATCTCGGTGATGCCGGCGCAAGAACAAAAAGGCGGACCCACCCCAAACCCCGATGATGAGCCGGGCTTTCTTGCTTCGCAGCAAACCCGCGAAGTTACCTCTCGGCTTCCGTGGATCATCGCGGCCGCTGTGGTCATCCTCGGCCTTGGGGTCTGGATCGTGGTTGGCGCGCGCACAAACAGGGACGTGCCTTCCACGGGGACCGGCATGGCTCCTGCCGACCCTTATGCCGCCAGCCTGCCCATCAGCGGTCTGCAGATGAGCGAAGCAGATACCTTCTCCGGGGCTAAAGTCACGTATATCGATGGCCAGATCACTAATACCGGCAATCGCACTCTCACCGCAATCACCGTTCAGGTGGGCTTCCACAGCGATGTTGGACAATATGCTCAAAGGTTGGCCCTACCCCTCAGCCTTATCCGCACCCGCCAACCCTATGTTGATATCGAACCGGTGTCAGCTGCTCCGATCGAACCGGGGCAGCAACGCGATTTTCGCCTGATATTTGACACAGTCCCCGCGGACTGGAACCAGCAGTATCCCGAGATTCGTGTGATCAGCGTGCACAGCAAATAAGCTTTGGGATACCTAAGTAATAAAGCTGGGCTGCTGTCGAGCATTTTTTTCGTACCAACTAGAGAAAAGTGCACGTTTTACGCTGCTGGAGTGGGTCGCTAAAATATCCACACCGCTCGCTGGTCTTCGTGCTAAGCGCCATACAATGAATGAGATATAAATATTATTCCGCAATCGCTCGGCTTTGGCCAGTGAGTTGCAATAGTCGAGAACAAGTATAGAAGCGAGCTGTGTGTGCCATCTTCTAAACGGGTTTTGGGCCGAAAAGGGACAAGCGTGAATAAGAGTACGGTAACCCCGGGTTCTATTGCAGCCATCTTGCTGGCCGCCAGTTTGGGCGTGCCGGTAATGGCGCAGAGTGCCCCGGCGGCGGGGAGTGGCGCTCCGCAGACCAGCGCCCCCACCGCAGCACCTGCTTCCGCAAGTACATCTGGCAGCGCCAGCGATTCTACCACTTACGCTACCGGTCAGCCGTTGCCCACGAAGTCGAACGAAGGTTTCTGGGGCAAGTTGAATCCGTTGGCTCGGAAGAAGTGGGTCAATCGTCAGGTTGCTCCCGTGAAAGATAGGTTGAACGAGCTCGATCAGCTCACGGCCAAGAACGCGAACGATATCAAGGACGTCGATGCCCGCGCACAAGCTGGTATCCACCAGGCGCAGACCACCGCAGACCAGGCAAACCAGCAAGCCCTGCAGGCCTCGACTCAAGCCGGTCAAGCGCAGCAAATGGCCCAGCAGGCCACTACGCAGACCAGCCAACTCAATACGACGGTCAGCAATCTCGACCAGTACCAGCAGATTACGGATACAGAACTTCACTTTCGCTCGACCCAGACAGCTCTGAACGAGAAAGCCAAAGAAGCTCTGGATCAAGTAGCTACCCAGTTGCAGGGACAAAAGGGCTACATCGTTGAAGTTCAGGGATACTCGCACGCGCGAGGGCAGGTAGGAATACAGAAGTCCGAAGGTATGGCAGATGCGGTCGTACGCTATCTGGTAGTCGACCATCATGTGCCGGTGTACAGGATTTATCGCCTTGCGATGGGCAACGCTCCTCGCGAGGAGACCACAGAATCGGGCAAAAGCGGTACGGTCGTCCACGTAACGCTGATGCACAACAGTCTTGCGGCGTTGAACTCGCCATCTGGCGGTTCACCAATAGGCGCGACGCAGCAGTCGAACCCGCAGCCCTCCCCCCGGAATGCTGCGTCGCAGCCCCAGAACTAAAGGCCGCACAAAAGCTCTCACACAACGAGAGAACCAAGGCAGATTGGCCCCTCACCCGAGGGGCCCTTTTTTTGGTATCGGGAGCCCCAAGGCAAATCTGACTCAGTCTAGGCCGATTCCCGCCTGGCAGTGCAGGCCATATTGCGCCATCCACGAAGACAGAGTTCCTACCGGCTCTTGTGAGCGGCCTGCTGGATGGCCAGCAAACTCTCCAGTAGGGGCGAAAGGTCCTTTAAATTCAGCGCGTTGGCGCCATCGGATTTGGCATTGGCCGGATCGTCATGTACCTCAAGGAAGATGCCGTCCACTCCGGCCGCGACCGCCGCCCGGGCCAGAACCGGAATGAATTCTGGTTGGCCGCCCGACTTGCCACCCGCAGAGGATGGCGTCTGCACCGAATGTGTCCCATCGAAGACCACCGGAGCAATCTTGCGCATGATGGCTAACGAGCGCATGTCGACCACCAGGTTGTTGTAGCCGAAGCTGAAGCCACGCTCGGTGAGGAAAACCCGCGGATTGCCCGCCCCCGTCACCTTTTCGACCGCGTAGCTCATATCCCACGGGGCAACGAACTGGCCCTTCTTTATGTTGACTGCGCGTCCGGTCTTGGCTGCCGCGAGCAGGAGGTCGGTCTGCCGGCAAAGGAACGCGGGAATCTGCAACACGTCCACTGCCTCGGCCACCCGTTCGCAATCGGCCGCCTGGTGCACATCGGTGATGACAGGTAGGCCGGTTGATTCCGCGATCTGGCGCAGGATTCGCGCACCCTGCTCCAATCCTGGCCCGCGAAAGCCAGCGGCCGAAGTGCGATTGGCTTTGTCGTACGAGGCCTTGAAAATGTAGGGGACTTTCAGATCGCTGGTGATTCGCTGGATAGCCTCCGCCATGAAGCGCGCGTGCCCCTCAGTCTCAATAACGCATGGTCCGGCGATCAGGAATAGCGAGGGAGATCCGACCCGCACTGTGCCGATTTCAAAGTCGTTCATGGCAGGGTCTGGGTCAGATCGCTTTCCTGCGTCGCGGACTCGGACGGAATGTGCGATCGCAGCCGGTTTTCGTATGAAGCCGCGATAAAAGCGCGAAACAGTGGATGCGGTTCCAGGGGCTTGGATTTGAACTCAGGGTGGAATTGGCATCCCAGGAAGAACGGGTGACCGGGGATCTCGACAATCTCCACGTAGGTCGCGTCCGGCGTGGTGCCGGTGATGCGCAGGCCGGCTCCGGTCAGCAGCGCCTCGTATTCCCGGTTGAACTCGTAACGATGACGGTGCCGTTCACTGATCTGCGTCGCTTCATAAGCATTAGCCGCGATCGAGTCCTCCGCCAGCACGCACGGCCATGCTCCCAGGCGCATGGTGCCGCCCATCTCTTCGACGCCCGTAAGTTCCCGAAGCTTGAAGATCACACGGTGGGGAGTGGCCGGGTCGAATTCGCTCGAGCTGGCGCCTGCCAGTCCGCAGACATTGCGGGCATACTCGATGCAGGCCGTTTGCATGCCCAGGCATATGCCGAAGTAGGGAACGCCGTTCTCCCGCGCATAGCGGATAGCGTTGAGCATTCCTTCAATGCCCCGTTTCCCGAATCCGCCCGGCACCAGGATGCCGTCAAATCCTGCCAGTTGCTCTTCGTACTGCCGGTCACCCGGGTGCTTGCTCTCCAGGCCCTCGGCCTCGATCCAGGTGACGTGCAGCTTCAGGTCGTAGGCCAGGGCGCCGTGCACCAGCGCCTCTTTCAGAGATTTGTAACTGTCCTCGTATTCGACATATTTGCCCACGATCCCGATAGAAACCTCGTCGCGCGGATGGTAGCAACGTTCCACCAGGTGCTTCCAGCGCGTCAGATCGGGTTCCCTGGCCTCGATATGGAGATATTTCAGCGCCAGTTTGTCGACGCCCTCCTGCGCGAAAGTCAGCGGCACCTCGTAGATGGACGCAACGTCTTTGGCGGCAATAACAGCCCGTTCTTCGAGATTGCAGAAAAGGGCGATCTTGCTCTTGATTTCATGGGAGAGGAAGCGATCGGTGCGGCAGAGCAGAATATCAGGCTGGATTCCGATGGAGAGCAGTTCTTTGACCGAGTGTTGCGTCGGTTTGGTCTTCAATTCCTGGGCGGCGCCGATCCACGGCACCAGGGTAACGTGCACGAAGACCGTATTCTCCCGGCCATACTCCTGGCGCATCTGCCGGATCGCTTCAAGAAAGGGAAGGGATTCGATGTCGCCCACTGTTCCACCGATCTCGATAATGGTTACATCGGCATCGGTGGCCACCTTGCGCATGGCATTCTTGATCTCATTGGTCACGTGGGGAATGACCTGCACCGTCTTTCCCAGGTAGTCGCCCCGGCGCTCCTTGGTGATGATCTGCTCGTAGATCCGGCCGGTGGTCAAATTGTTGTCCCGGCTCAACCGGGCATGGGTGAAGCGCTCGTAATGCCCGAGGTCTAGATCGGTTTCCGCCCCGTCGTCGGTCACGAAAACCTCACCATGCTGGAAAGGGGAGAGCGTACCTGGGTCGACGTTGAGGTAGGGATCGAACTTCATCAGGTTAACGCGCAAACCGCGGCTTTCCAGCAGGCAGCCGATCGAGGCTGCGGCCAGGCCTTTACCCAGGCTGGACACGACTCCGCCTGTCACAAAGATGTACTTTGCTGACATTGCTTCTTCACCTTTTTATTGTGGTTGGAATTGGCGTACCGGGTGGGCACATATAAGTATCGCAGGAAGTGAAAACGAAGGAAAGACAGAAATGTGGGCCCGCTCTATTCCCTTTTTGGTTTTGTAAGGGAACGGACTCGGCCGGAACCTCTTTTGAACCCCACCAAAGCTTTGTTATTCGCAAGCCGGCATCAAGGCAACGTCGCCCTCGCAGATTCGTCTAAAGTATTCACACGGTTATGTCGCGCATTTTGCTTCTTATCGTGCTGTTGTTCTCGAGTGTGGCCGCCAGCCTTCCAGGCTTGGCGCAGGTGGCAAACCAGCGCCTGATCCTCAAGGACGGGTCCTACCAGGTAGTGACCAAGTACCAGAGGTTAGGTGACCGGGTGCGCTACTTCAGCGCCGAGCGGGGGCAATGGGAAGAGGTACCGGCGGCTCTGGTGGATTGGGCGGCAACCGCGCAATGGGCCAAGGATCATGCACCGGGGGCCCAGGCCGCCCCGCCGCCGCCTGCTTCACCGGCCATTCCAGAAGCCGCCGAAATTGATAAAGAAGAGCAGCATGCGCGGGCCCGTACTCCGGACGTATCCCCTGGTTTGAGGCTGCCCGATCAGGATGGAGTATGGGCGCTGGATACTTTTCAGGATCAGCCGGAGTTGGTGGCGCTTGCCCAGAATTCAGGCAGCGTGGATCGCCAGACCGGGCACAACGTGTTGCGGGCGACGCTCAACCCCATCGGTGGCATCAAGCAGAGCGTTCATATTCCCGGTGCCGAGTCCAAGGTAAAGCTACACGTCAACGATCCCGCATTCTATATAAGCATTCTCGGGGCGGACGACAACGAGGCCGATTCCTCAGCAGTCACGGTGGATACACACGGCTTGGGGTCGGATAAGGACAAGAATTCTCTCAGTTCGGCAAACAGCCAGTACGCCATCGTGCGCGTGCGCAGCAATTTCAAGAAGGATTATCGCGTGGTGAGCGATGTCAAGATTGGGGTGGCGGGCAAGGTGACGCAGACCGAGGACGTAATTCCGACCACGGTTCAGACGCTGCCGGGAAATCGATGGATGAAAGTAACGCCGGCGCAGCCACTGACGATTGGCGACTACGCTCTAATGGAGGTTCTGGGGCCGGGCGAAGTGAACCTTTCCGTGTGGGACTTCCGCATCGACCCCCAGGGGCCGGACAACAAGAACGCCATCATGCCCCTGCAAAGGTCCGCAGGACCCTAGCTTTGGCTGCGACAGGTACGCCTTGCACGCGGCTTATGTTATTCTTAACCTGCGCTTAATTGTTTGGTCATCAGCCTTTTAGCTGTCACAAGCCAGGCTGTCCCCACTAGACCTCTTCCTTCCTGCCTGTTGGCGAGGAGCAAGCCGGTCGGATACCGCCCAAGCCCTTCAGCGTAGTCGCCACGGAAGCTCGCGGCGACGATAGGAAGCACGCGCTTCCCTGGCATGGTGCGGTGTACGAGCGATGCTTGGCTGAAAACGCCAGGACCCCTCCTCTACAGCGCGACGAACCGCATACTGCGTGGTGCAGTCAACAATGTCAGATTCATTTTCTGCAGCCTGAAGGCCGAAGCCGACGGTGATCTTCGTGTCGGCGCACGGGTCGGAAGTACTTGAACGACCGTGGCCAGCCAATCGGGCCATTTATCGTATCGCCGCACGGACGAAGCCGTAAGGCGATGAACAGCACTCCAGGTCTCACAAAAGACCGGAAGCAAGGGACTTATTTTGAACGAATTTTCAGCATTACCTATTTCGGCGACGCTCAAGCAGCGCTTGGCCAAAGCAAATTTTGTTACGCTCACCCCGGTACAGGTGGGAGCGATTCCTCCGGCGCTTGAGGGCCGGGATGTATTGGCAACGGCGCAAACCGGCACCGGCAAGACGCTCAGCTTCCTTATCCCCATCATCGAGCGGCTACAGAAAACCCAAGTCAAGACTGCCGGCGCCCTGATCCTGCTGCCCACCCGCGAACTCGCGATGCAGGTGCAACAGGCATGCGCTCAACTCGTCGGCCTTCCCACTGCCTTGGTAGTCGGCGGCATGGCCGAGGGTCCGCAACTGGAGAGTATCCGTCGCGGCGCGCGGCTGATCGTGGCCACCCCCGGCCGTCTGGAAGATTTTCTCGGCCGCAAGCTGGTCAAGCTTAACCAGGTAGAGATCCTGGTCCTGGACGAGGTCGATCGCATGCTCGATATGGGCTTCAAACCAGCCATTCGCCGCATCGTAGCCGCCATCCCGCCAGTGCATCAGACGCTCTGCTACTCGGCAACTCTTGAGGGCGCGGTGCGCGAAGTGGCCGGCGACTACCTCCGCAACCCGGTACGGATTGAAATCGGCTCAGTGCTCAAGCCCGCGGAAAACGTCAAGCTGCAAACCTTTGAAGTCAGCGCGGATCGTAAGCTGCCGCTATTGGAGCACCTGCTCCGTTCTGAAAATGGAAGCTTTCTGGTCTTTGTCCGCACCAAGCACGGCGCGGAGCGTGTAGCCAAGAAGCTCGCCCATGCCGGCTGGAAGGCAACCAGCATTCATGGCGACCGCAGCCAGTCCCAGCGCAATGCTGCCTTGCGCAGTTTTGCCCAGGGTGGACACCGCGTCCTGGTCGCTACCGATGTAGCTGCCCGTGGAATCGATGTAGACCACGTAGCCCATGTCGTGAACTACGATATGCCCAAGGTTGCGGAAGACTTCGTGCACCGAGTCGGCCGCACTGGCCGTGCTTCTCGCAGCGGCGTGGCCTCGACCTTTGCTTCTCCGGAAGAGAAGGGCGATCTGCGGAAGATTGAGCGCGCTTTGCGTATCAACATGCAGCGCTTCCGGGTAAAGGAAGCGCTACCGCAAGCTGTCTAGGCTAACGACAAAGGGAAGCGCGGCTTTGCCGCGCCTCCCTTTTTTTTGCCTACTTCTTGGGTTGAGTAGCGATGATTTTGTCTCGAATCTTGGAGTAGGTCGCGGAAGGAATGATCTTGCGATTTACCAGGTCCGTCTTGGTTTTATAGGGCCTGCCGGCAATGATCTTCTGGGAATAGACGTCGCCAATTCCCGGCAGCGCACTCAGGTCCGCTTTACTGGCTGAATTGATATCGACCAGGCCGGACGCAGCCGGCGGGGTGGTCTGCGCCATCATGGCGTGGACGCTGGATGGCATGGCGCTCAATCGAGCCCAGGCAGCGCCGCCCAACAGACCCAATGCAAGCAAGATTGTCAGACTCTTTTGTGACCGGCCCCTGAAGTTTCCTTTTAGCGTCATGGTTGTCTTTCTCCTCGTCTCTGATCTTCGCGGCAACTCGAAACCCACAACTCGCGTTCGCGCCATGCTACACCAGACCAAGATTTCCTGTAGAACCGGGTGGCGTTGGCGAACGCGGCTCTGTCCAGTGCAGCGTGGCAGGAAATCCGGGGAGCGGATCGTTCTAATCCGGGACGCTTACATGATTTTTGTCGACGGTCCAGACGAGAAGGAACGTGGTGGAGAAATCGCCTTGCGCCGGTCCAGTTCCCCCCGCACCATGTTCAGCCCATAAATGCAGGCTTCGAAGGAACCGGAAAGCCGGCCAAAAAATGGCGCCTCCTGTGCGTACTCAAAAAGGTCGAACTGAGACACGATGTAGTAGCTCTCTTTGCCCGCCTGGACCATTTGGAAAAAGCTGTCGCGCTGTAGCTGCCCCCAGCGATGGGTTGACTCCGGATACATGCCGGCAAAAAACAGCGTGTAGTCGCCGATATGTTTCCGGAGTTCGCGCTCTTCTCCGAAGGAGGACGCGGTGCCGTGAACAGGATCGGAAGCGAGCAGCATCTCGCCCACTTCGCGCACGGGATTGCCCGCGGCATCGCGGATGCGGTAGATGTTCTCGGCCCGGCAAAATTCGGTAAGCAGGTCGGCGACGTAACTGGATATCTCCGCGTCCCGCAAACCCAGGCGTGAGTCGTAGCACTCGGAGACAACTTCGTGGAAGAGCTGGCGTAAGGAATTCTCTAGCGGAATCAAAGTCCACCTCCAGGGAAGGTCGGGGTTTGTTCCTTGCTAAGGCTGAGGAGCTGGCTTACTGGCGCACTCCGCAGCCGCGTCTATTACTTACGTATGACACGAAGACTAAGCGATATGTTGCAGATTACAAATAGGTGAATGTGGTGTTACAGAAAATTGTTGGCAGTCTTCATGCGCAAGTGCGAAGAAGAACCACCTCAGGTAACACCCATTGGCGTTAGGGGGGAGCGCGGAAGTGGCACCCGGCTATCTCTTCAACCGGAGCAGAGAGATCTGCGGTTCCTTCTTAACGTCTGAACCCGCTTCATGATTAGTGTCGTTGCCACGCGCTGAACACACGCGATCCCTGAGCACCATGAGGTGTACTCCGGACGCTCGTCAAAGCAGTTGTGCAACCGGTGCAGTGTCTCTACCATATCGGCAAGGTGGAGTGCGCGTGATTGTAGATCTCACAGAAATAGAGGTTTTTGGAATTGCTGATGGATCCGGATCCGCGCAGCAACGAAATGCGGAGTTTGATTAGCGGCATAGAGGTCACCGACAAAGCCAGGAATATCCCATCCCTTGACGGCATGCGGGCCATTTCGATTCTTCTGGTGGTGATTGCGCATTCGAGCCTGAACTTTTCGCGCTGGATCAAACTTCCCCTGGGCACCTACCTGCTCTTTGCACATCTCGGCGTTTCTGTCTTTTTCGTCATCAGCGGCTTCCTGATCACCGGCCTGCTGCTGAAAGAATGGGACGCGACCGGTACCATCCGCCTTAAGCGCTTTTATCTACGGCGGGCCTTCAGAATCTTCCCTCCCTTCTACCTGTACCTTGCGATCATCCTGGTGTTGGTCCTGGCTGGCGTCTTCCACACACCGCTGCGCGCCTTCTTTTTCGCAGCGATTTATTGCACCGACTACTACTTTGGCCCGGGAGCCGGTTTCGTAGGTCTGCAACACACCTGGTCGCTGAGCGTGGAAGAGCAATTCTACTTGCTCTGGCCCGCGGCCCTGCGTTTGCTGGGGAAACGCAAAGCTGCTTACCTGGCGGGGGTTCTCATCCTGATCTCCCCTTTCCTTCGCGGCGTCTCCTACATGATCCTCGAACCGCAGCATCGGGCGATGATCAATCGCATGTTTCATTCGAGCATGGATACCATCATGTTCGGTTGCCTGCTCGCACTTCTGTGGAAGAATGATCGCTTCCAGCGCCTGCTGCCGATTCTCACCAGTTCGTGGTTGATGGCCGGATCGGTCTTCTTTCTTGTCCTTCTCAATCCACTTCTTGAATCGCACTTCTACGGAAGATACAGTCTGCTCTTCGGAATGACCCTGGAAGGAATCACCATTTCTCTGATCACGCTCTATGTGGTCAAGCGTCCGGATACGCTCCCGGGTCGGGTGTTGAACACGCCCGTCCTGCGCCACATTGGTGTTATTTCCTACAGCCTCTATCTCTGGCAGAGCATCCTGACTGCCGGAGCCGGCCGCTTCTTCCCCTTCAATCTTGTGGCCATTCTGGTTTGCGCCGAGTTGTCTTACTGGGCCGTAGAGCGGCCCTCCCAGCGGCTTCGTGACCGCTTATGGACAAAAACAGGGGGCGGCCAGCCAGAAAAAGGTCAGTTCGTGAGCGTCGGACGAACAGTATGAGTCCTGGATCAAGATATGGCTCTCTGCTCTTCTGCCGGATCTTCTAGACGCCGTGCGAACAATAGCGTTCACTATGCATCCACGGTCCACGCCGTTATGATGCTTTTGGCGAGGCGTTGAGAAAAGCCCTACCAATCTGACCTGCTGTTTCTGTGGGAGAAGGGTAAGCCTTTAGCGATCTCAAGTGGATTGCGCAAGTGCGCTCGCATCAGATCGCAGATAAGTGATGAGCTTTAAAAAGCCAGACCTGCACTTGCTGGTCCTTAGTGTCTCCGCAATCGTATTGTTTGTGGCCGGGGGTGCCAGGGTCTTCCACTCTTCCAATGACTTCGTTCCCGTCTACGACGGCGCCCGCTGTTTGCTCCATGGTTGCAACCCCTACGACACCTCCCAACTCGAACAGCAGTTCTACCAGGCAGGCGGCCACGCCGCCGAACTACCGTCATGGAATATCGATGTTCCCGTCTACCCACCTTCAACCTTTCTGGTCCTCTCCCCGCTGGCTCTCTTTCCGTTTCCCGCAGCTCGCTTGATCTGGTTCCTGCTGAATGGCTGCCTCTTCGTCACCGCTACCGGACTCGTCCTGGCCATGTGTCCACCGTCGCACCGTTGGCTCGCCACAGCTCTTGGCTCGCTCCTCCTGGTGAGCAGTGCAATTCTGCTGGTACTTGGTCAGCCGGCAATCTTCGCCATCTCGCTGTTGGGGATTGGTATTTATCTCTTTCTACGCGGCCGCTTACTCGGTCTGGGAACCTGGCTGCTCATGCTCAGTCTCGCCGTGAAACCTCAGGTCGGCGGCTTGATCGTGCTCTACCTGGTTGTCCGGAGAGTCCATTGGCGCTCCGCCGCCCTGGCTCTGGCGGGCGCTCTCGCGCTGCTTTTGTCCGCGGCCTTGATTCTCCAGCTTCATCCGCGCAGTGTTGGTTGGGCTTCCACTCTCCGCGCGAACCTCACCTCAACCTTGGATACAGGCGGCAGCGCCGACCCCAGGCCTGCGAATCCCCAAGCCATCGGCGATACCAATCTGCAATCCCTTACCAGCATTTTCTTCCCCACCGCCCGCGGATTTAACCTGGCCGCCTACACCGTCTTCATGGTTCTCTTCGCGGCGTGGGTTCTGGTTGTCTGGCGCGCGAATGCGGGCTCGGATTTGCATCTTCTTGCCCTGGGAGCCTTGTCGATCCTTTCGCTTATGCCGGTCTATCATCGCTTTTACGACACCCGTCTGCTCCTGCTTTCCGTTCCGGCGGTGCTGATAGTTTTCGAAAAGCGCCGCTTGCTGGGCGCCACGATTGGCGTTATGACTGCCCTCGCTGTCATTTCCGTGCAGTATCGGTTGCAAATATTGCTTTTGCAGCACGATGAATGGAAACACGTACTACAGAACAAATTGCTCTTCATCCTTCTGCTGCGGCAGCAGAATTTGGAGCTGCTGATTCTCTTCTGTCTGTATCTGCTTGCTATGTCCTCTATTCGCTTTTCGAGCTTTCCGGCGCTGAAATCTGATTCCGTTTATGAGCCTGCAATACCGCTCCATCGATAACCGAAATGACGAATACGACGAGCGAGAATTTGCGAAGTGATGAGCGATATGCTTCCAGCGGCATGCGCGTTTGGCAAAAGGTAGAGGCCCTGGAGGGGCTCAGCTTCGCCTGGCAGTTGGTAGCGTTTGTCGCGGTTTTTATCGCTGTCTTCAGCCGTTTGCCGGGCGCTCTGCTGCACCCGCAGTTCTTTGCCGAGGACGGTTGGGTCTGGTACCAGCAGGCTTATAACCTGCATTGGTTGCGATCCCTGGGAATCGCCCAGGCGGGCTACTTGGGGACGCTACCCCGGCTTGTGGCAGGCTTGACCCTGCTCTTTCCTATGCGGTGGGCGCCCTTGATCATGAACCTTGCCGGCACCGTGATCCAGGTTCTTCCCGTCACTGCGTTGTTGTCGCGCCGCTGCACTTCCTGGGGGCCGCTTCCCGTGCGCATGTTGATGGCTGCGCTTTACATCGCCATTCCGGATGCGCCCGAGATCCACGTTGTGCTCACCAATGCTATGTGGCATCTTGCCCTGTTGCAGGTGCTCCTTGCCTTTTCAGTCCCGCCACTGAGCTGGCGTGGGCGCATGTCGGACCTCATTCTATTCGGCATCGGAGGCATCAGCGGCCCGTTCTGCATTCTCCTGCTGCCCGCGGTCGCCGCCTACTGGTGGTTTCGCCGTCAGCGCTGGACGCTCGTCGTGCTGGGTGTGATGTCTTTGGGCGCTCTCATTCAGGTGGTGAGTATCCTGCACGCGGTCAAAAGGCCTGGTGCCTCTCTTGGGGTGACGCCTCTCCGTCTATTGCGGATCGTTGCCGGCAGCATATTTATCGACAGTACGGTGGGCACCGGTGGGCCAAACCTGGCTATTCCCTTACTTATTCTCGCGGCTATCGGTGGACTGGTGATTCTCTATTTCGGCTGGCGCAACGCGCCTCTACCGGTGCGTCTTTACTTCGTCTTCGCCCTTCTGGTTCTCATGGCGTCTTTGCGAGATCCTCTCCTGCTGCCGGGCAACACTCCTCGCTGGGAGGTACTCGCGAATGCCGCTGGGATCCGCTACTGGTTTTTTCCTTCCCTGATGTTTCTGTGGTCTGCCGTGTGGTGTGCGTCAAGGGCGCCAGTCAAGGTACTTCGCTATGCAGGGACGGCTGTTCTGCTGCTCTCAACGGTTGGCGTCCTTCGGAAATGGACCTACCCGTCATGGCCCGAGAATCACTTTAGCGCGGACGTCGAGCGTTTTAATAACCTCAAGCCTGGGGAGCGAATGGTCTTTCCTGTCTACGACCCGGGTGGCCGGACCATGGAGCTCATCAAACGTTGA